>CAVULB010000002.1:0-5241559 GCA_963742325.1 Candidatus Acidiferrales bacterium
CCACGAAGCCCTGATTGAGGAAAGCATGTATCGGAAGTTTCAATCCGTGAGGCGGGATCGCAGTCACGGTGCCACAAAGCTCAAGCGCGAGTTTCTCCTGAAGGGATTGATTCGGTGCGCCGATTGCGGCTCCGTGATGACCCCGCACTATACCCAGAAGAGACATAAAGACGGCTCCGTGATCCGCGTCCCTTATTATCGGTGTACGAGAACGATGCACTTCAACAATGCGGTCTGCACGGTAAAACACATCAACGCTGACCACCTGGAGAGTCTCGTGGTAGGGAAGCTGTCGGAGCTGAGCCAGAATGATGCGTATTTGAAAATGTCTGTGATGGAAATGAATGAAGACCTTCAACGAGAAGTGGGACCGCTCCAGAAGGAAGCACAACAGCTTAGGAACCGGTTGAAGGAGATCGAACAGGAAATCAGGCGTTACGTGAAAGCCTTGGGACAGGGAAAGCTCTCCATCAGGAGACTCGAAACAGAGATAAACGCCATAGAGATAGATAGGGATTCGCTGCAAATACAGCTGGACGACATCGAGCGAAAGATCAATGAACCCTCGATCCGAGAGTTCAACGCGGAACTTCTACAGCGAACACTTCAAGACTTCAGGACCGCTTTTACCTCTCTAACTCCACCGGAGCAGTCGGAAGCCCTGCAATGTGTTCTCAAGGGAGTGACAGTCCACCCGAAGAAGCTTGCGCTAGAAGTTTTTGAATTGGAGGAGTTCAACCCTAGTTCGCAAAATCGTAAGGAATGGCTCCCCGGGCTAGATTCGAACTAGCAACCCTTCGGTTAACAGCCACTAATTCTCTTTAATCACGATTTGCCGGAGCGGGGGTTTCCCGAGGAGTATCAGCAAGTTCCGATGAAACGCGATGAGTCAACTTCTCGCCATTGTTCACCTTTTCTTCGCAATTGATCGTGTTTTACCGCGATTACCGTGACATTCCCGTGACAGGAGATCAACGAGATCTCCGACGTGATTCTCAAGTGTCTGACGCCCCTATCTACGACGAGAGGGGCGACACAAATGCACCATCTGCGAGCGCTTCATTCAGCTCCGGAAGGCGGTGGGGATCGAACCCAGCGCCCGATTTCCGCCGTCATCTGACGGACGTCCTACTGCTCGAACACCACAGAAATCTGGCGTTGTTTTTGCGTTGTTAGATCGGAAATGCTGGACAGTGAGGGGCTGTGATGAGCAGTTAAGTTGTTGAATTCTCAGCTATCCCCTTTTCTCAGATTGAGCTTGCGCGGTTTTACGAATCGGCTGCTCTACCACTGAGCTACCTCGGCCCTTATCAAGCAGTTACGGGTTGTTTCGAGAGCTACCGGCCGCAATTTGCGTTTTCGTGCGTTTTCGGAGACCTTCGCCATCGCCTCATGCAGTTGCTCCGTGCTCACGATGTTGTAGCGTTGGAAGACTGCCACGGTGCGATGTCCTGTGCGATTAATTTACTGTTCGCGTGGAGCAATATTTTCATCCGCACTCAATACCATCAATCGGATGGGCGTGCAACCGACCACTTCAATGTGCAATGTTCTTGCCACGTTCTTGACTCTATGCAGCCAGTTGCCTGGAGCAGGACTCCGCAATCCCTACTGCGATGAACTGGCTTTCTGATTCTTGACCTGCAAGTCATTCACGACCTGCTTCACGTTCCGCACTCTCATTGCAACCTTCTCGGCATTGTCGCGCTTTTGCTGCGAATTCACTTCCCCCGCCAGCGTGACCACACCATTCTTCACTTCATATTTCACGCCGTCGTGCATCTTGTTTTGGATCAGCGCACCATCCAGATTCTTCTCGATGCCGGCGTCCAGGTCGGAGTTAACGGCCTTTGCTTTTTTTCTACGCCCAGGGGAATCACGGCAATTTGATCCACGACAACCTGAGTGCCCGCGATGGAGTTTGCAATAGACTCGGCTTGTGACTTGTCGTTCTCGCTGGTGACGTTTCCAGTAAGAATCACGATGCCCTTGTCGCGATCCTGACTGACCGAGATGCCTTTGAAGCCCGCCTGATCGAGTGATTTACGGATGCTGTCGGAAACATCAGGTGCCTTTGTGGGCGTCGTGGAACATCCGGCTAAAATCTCGACACCGAGCAGCGCTAACATTGCTACTGACACTCTGAGCTTTTTCATGGGTCTTTCTTCTTCGCTCAATGCGAGCGGTAATTTCCGAGGGTGATGAATCGCGGACTAGCACGGAGCTCTTGCTCCGCGGTTGTCCGCAGAGGTAATGCGCGGGGTTTGTTTGTATTGGACGTGAGTCTCCAGAGTCAGCCAGATCGGAGGACGGAAGCGTGTCAATCGACGGCGAGGTCGTTTGGGCGTGCAGAACCAACAATTGTTGATGAAGAGCCATGTTCTCAAGGACGAGATCCTCCCGGGAACGGAAAGCGCTGACCAGCCACATGGACCCACATGGTGACGCCGGGGCTAGTGAATTTCGACAATGACTAGCGAAACGTCATCCGTGAGAGGGCCGTGACTCCACGCGGCGACACCGTTGAGGATCGCTTGACGCATTTCCGGCAATTTATGTTTTGCCGAATCGAGAACTAACTGCGAAAACCCTTCGACCCCGAGCATCTCTTCCTCACGATTAAAAACCTCGACGAGCCCGTCCGTGTAGAGAATGAAGCGATCGCCAGATTTGAGCTCAATTTCGTCCACGGACTCGGTTGGCGCGGTTTCAGCGAGACAGCCGAGGATCCCGTTTTGCGACTGAAGCAGGCGTATGCAACCATTTGAGACCAGGATCGCCGGGGGATGGCCTGCGGCAGCAAAGGTGGCACGGCGGCCACACCTACTGAAACGCATTGCGGCCATGGTGAAGTAAAAGCCGTCCGTCTCAAGACGGCCGTGCACAAAATCGTGCACGCGCCGCAGCATGATACCCGGCCCCGCTTTGCGTTCGAGTGTATGGAGTGTTTCGGAGTAAATGCGGTTGGCCATAAGCGCCGAACTAATACCATGACCGGATACGTCACACATGAGGATAGTTAGCGCTTCGTTATTGTGCGGAAATACAACGCCAAAATCCCCGCCAATAGTACGCGCCGGGCTGTAGTAGGCCTCCACCGAGATATCGTTCCAAATCATGCTTTGCGGTGCCAGCGATTGTTGAACACGAGCAGCGAGTGAGAGTTCGGCCTCAATTTCCATCTGTCGCTTTTCGAGTTGGCCGTTGGATTCGCGGAGTTGTTCTTCAACCCGTTTCTGCTCACTGATGTCGGTCACGAGGAGCAGTACGTATTCCTGTCCGTCTGGTCCCTGAATATAGCGGCCGCTGAAGATTGCTGGGATCCTTTCGCCATTTTTGCGAGGCAAGTAGAACTCACTTCGGCTGCGTCCGTATAGGTGGCCTGATTCATGTTGCTCCAGGAGATGCGGAATATCTTTCGCCGGAAAAATCGCATCGGGCGTTCGGCCGCAGATTTCTTCACGGCTATACAATCCCAGCCGGAGCAGCGCTTCGTTGGCGAACACTACACGAAGCTGATCATCGACAATGACCACTCCCTCGTTGAGCTCTTCAAGGATACTCTCCATCTGGCGAAGCCAATCCGGAGTTTGGATGTGGGCGTTAGTCATGACTGTGTTCCCTCGAGTGCGCGACTGAACTCTTGATGTTTCTGCGACGCTCGTGTATCGCGATCGATCGAGTAACTATGGCAAACAGAACAGCGATGGATATGCCGCACATCAACACGCCGGTCATGCTCTCCAGGGGTCCTAAGAGCCGCCAGTTAAACGGAAGCATGACATCCGCACATCCGACTGTGGTGTACGTGCTCGCAGAGAAGTAAAAGGAGCGTTCCCACGTCGGAAAGCAACGCATGCGGTACCAACCCGCCCAAAGGAGAATAACGAGGCCTTGCAGAACGATCACTGCGACGGATGATTGCACGACCAGCGCGGCAGTGTGGATCGGACGAAAGTTGTGAGTGTCGCGGGTTAAAACACGTTTTAGCCACTCGATTAGCGCAGCTACGCCGACAACCTGTAAGCAGAGCGTGAGACTCACCAGAATAAAAGCCGCGGCAATTTGATTGAAGAGAATCATCGCAAAAACCTTTAACAAACGAAATATCCTTACTGTTTCATTCGAGCGTCTTTCCCTTCGCCTTGACGCCCCAGTCGGGCGAGCAAGGCCGTGACAATCCAACTGACCTATGTCATCAACTGGTATGTGACACCATTTCATGAGCCGGGCGAGCTTCTGTTTCGGCCGCGGGGCGCTTCGCCTCCCAGCGAATGATTTTCAGATCGAGTACGAAGATGCTGTAAAGGACCGGCACCAGAAGCAACGTGATAAATGTTGCCACGGCAAGCCCCCCTATCTGTGCATAACAAAGAGGCTGCCATAGGGGCCCTCCTTCAAGCGCCAGCGGGAAGAGGGCCAAGATGGTCGCTAGTACAGTGATCATCACGGGCCGGATACGCTGGATGCCTGCGTCCGGAAGGGCCTGCTCCAGAGGCTCCCCCTTCTCATGCATTTCCTCGATGAAATCGAAGAGCACTATGACGTGGCTTACGATCACTCCGATTAAGCTGGCGATGCCCAGAAAGGCCATAAATCCAAACGGTGTATGCATTACCGAGAGGGCGACCAAAGAGCCAACCACTCCGTAGGGAGCAGCGGCGAACACCAGAAGAGGTTTTACGGCGTTATTGAATTGAACCAATAGCGCGAGGTAAATCCCGAGTAAAGAGATCACCAGAACAAGTTTGAGGTTCTCGAATCCGTCAATTTGTTTGGCCCGTTCGCCACCAATGCGGAGCTGGTAACCCGGCGGGAGATTTTTCTGAAATTCCTGTATTTTTGGAAGGATCTGGTTAAGCACCTCAGAGGCGAGAACTCCAGGCTGGGGATAGCACAGGATGGAAATAGTGCGAAAATGCTCGCGGCGCCTGACGCGACCCGTTTCCAAAGTATTTCCGACCGTTGCGATCGACAGCAGCGGCACGCGGTTGTTGGTCTGTGAGGAATAAATATAGAGGTTCTTGATGTCGGCGAGTTGAGCACGGTCCTGCATGCGAAGGCGCGCCACAATGGGAATGTTCTTGTCGCCTTCCTTGAAAATGCCCACTGGGGCCCCGCTCATAGCTGTCGCTGATGCCTCTGCCACATCGGCGTTGGTAATGGCTGCCACGTTGGCGCGGTCCGGATCAATCTGAATCCTCTGTTGAACATTGTCAGGGAACCAATCATCACGAAGCACGGCGATCCCCTGAGCTTGCCTGACGATGTCCTGAGCCTGCGCGGCAATCTGTCGAAGGGTGCGAATATCGCTAGCTTCATTTCTCGCGTCAACGTCCGCCTGCCCAGAGATCAACAACTCGACGGGGTTGTCCACAGGATTGGTTTGAAGCTGGCGAACCGTGACCCACGCGCCTGGTACTTCCTTGTCCAGTGCGTCCTGGATGGGGCGAGCCAACTTTGGCGAAGCCTCTTTATCCGTGACCTCAACAATCATCTGCGCGTAGTTGGTCTGCGGCATTTCGGGCGAAACTGAAAACCAGAAGCGAGGTCCCCCACCGCCGGCAAAGGTCGTTAGTGACTTAAGGAGATGCCCGCGGTTCTCTTTCGTAGTGACTTCAGGCGAATTGTCAATCACTTGTCGGACGACTCTTTCGGCCTGCACGGCAGCATCGTTGGTGACGCCCAAGGGTGTGTCATTCGGCAACCAGATATCCAAATAAAACCAATACTGGACGTCTTCGGGGAAGAATTGGGTCTTCAGCCGAGAACCGAACAGCCCGCCTCCGATCAGAAAAACCAAGGACGCACCGAGGGCCGCCCAACGGTGTTTTATGGCTTTGCCGACGAGTCTGTTGTAAAAACCGTAAAATCCCCGGTGCCGCATCTCCTCGATGGTCGGTTCTCGCTTTGCCGGAGCACGCAAGATGTAGTAGCCCAGAAACGGAACAAAGGTCATCGCGACAAAGTACGCGCACAGCAGAGAAACCGTCATCACCACCGGGAGGCTCTTCAAGAACTCACCAGTATTGCCAGTGAGCATCAAGAATGGCAGGTATGCGATAACATTCGTGATTGTCGCGTAAAAGATCGCTGTGGCGAGCTTCGTCGGGCCAAGCCAGCAGGCAATGTTGCGCGGAAAAGCTTCCGCCAAGTGACGTTTGATGCCGTCTCCTGAGACCACCGGCACGTCCACGAGAAGGCCCAGCGCGATAATCAGCGATGCAATGGAGACTTGTTGGAGATCGATTCCCAACATATACGCGATGCCAAACGTCATCGCGAGAGTGATCGGTATGGCCAGCGCCATGATCAGCGCCAGCCGCCACTCCCAAAACCCAATCAGCGACACCAAGACGACGAGAATAATGGCTTCCAAAAGCGCCCGCATGAAGAGGTTGATGTTCTCCTTGACTTGTAACGGTTGATCGGACGTGTGCGCGAGAATCAGGTCGGTGGGAACGATTTGGCGAAGCTCAGAAAGCTTTAAATTCACGGACTGTCCGAAGCGCGCGATTTGCTTTCTATCGCGCATGTACACTGCTAAGGTGATCGCGCGGCTGCGCTGCCAGTAGCCGTTTGTGTCCCGCCAAGTGTAGTAGTTGAGATACTGGGCAGGAGCCTGATAGCCTCGGCTGATTTGGACGAGATCCCGCAAATATACGGGGGTACCCTCTGATGTGGCCGATACCGCCACATCGCCGATGCTTTTTGCGGTATCGAATTGTCCCGAGGGAATGAGAGTGATCCTGCGCTCGCCGCTTTCAACAGTTCCGCCCGGCGCGATGATGTTCCGAGCCGATAGCACTTTGGAGAGATCAGCAGGACGCAGGCCGTAGGCTGCGAGGCGATCCTGCGAGTAATCCAGATAGATGGTCTGCGACAAAACGCCCCGCCGCTCCACCTTGGAAACTTCAGGAGCTCCCTGCAGTGTTCGGCCAATCAAGTCAGAAAAATTGTCGAGTTCGGCATAACTGTATTTGTCACCGGCAACGCTGGCCAGCTTCTTTCGTGTTTCCTTCGGGTCGCGGATGATCGCTGGGTCCCACGAATCGGGATGCAACTCGGACCGTTTTAGGCGCTCGGAGATAAACCGCTGAATGAACGCTTGAATGGAACTGTCATCTGCTTCGGAAACACCATCGACACCGATAAATCCACTTCCCTGGATGATTTGCGAATCTCGAATGACTCCGGCCCGCTGCGCTTCCTCTTGAAACAAGTATGCGCTGTCAAGGACCTCACGCGCCGAAATCGATTGCGGAAAGGAATTCACTACAGTCACTGTTACGAGCTCGCCCATTGGATTCTGCCGTTTGGCGTCACGAGCTTTGCGAATCGCTACTTCAACGGAATTGGCACGAGCTGCAATTTCGATGTCGTCCGCCTTCGGGCTCGCGACGGTCAACATGAGGGCGGCAGTGTCTCCGAAATCGCTTTGGAAACTGATGGGGCCGGCGCCCTGAGGCAACTGAGAATTTAGAGCATTCAGCTTGAGGTTGATATCGCTGAATTGCCGCTTGGTATCGGTGATGCCCTCATCCAGTTGAATGGTGACAAACGAATAGCCAGGCATAGATATGGACTTAATTCCGTAGTCTGCATCCGTTCCTGGATGGATGGTCTTATTCTCAGCGGCAACGTCCTCAATTCGACGGGTAATGTACTGTTCCACTTGTTGCGCTGTGGCTCCGGGCCATGGACAAGCCGCGACGCCGAGACGCACGGGAATGTCCGGGTCCTTACGTTGCGGCATGGATGTATAGCCGAACCAGCCCCAAATGAGCACTCCAAGGAGAAGTATCCAGGAGATGTGCGGGTGCTCGACGAAAAACCTAGGGACATTGCGGCGATTACTGATCTCTTGTTCGTGTGCGAGTGCCATTTGTTTTATACCTTTATGGGATAACCTGGATGAAGTCGCCGTCCTTCAGACCAGCAACTCCAACGACGACAACTTTCTCAGCTGGATTTACACCTTCAACTGCCACATCACTCTCGTGGGTCTCTCCAAGTGCGACCTGGCGCAAATGCGCGATCCATTTGCCGCCCTGCGCGCTGGCGACGAAAACCGCGTAGTGTCCGGCTGAGCCGGGGTCGGCAACAACTGCGCTAAGAGGGACGGAGGGAACTGGGGCCTTGTGAACGCCTGACAAGCTCAATGAAGCAATCATCCCGGGCTTCAATGACGATTTTGGGTTGGGGACGGTCACCTCGATGGCAAAAACGCGATTTTTCTCATCGGCGCTCGTGGCAATACTCGTGACCAGCCCGTTATACTCTTTCGGATCCTCCTGCAAATGAATGCTGAATTGTTGCCCCAAGCGCAGGCGCCTTACGGCATAGTCGGGAACGCCAAAGCTGATCTTGACCGCACTCGTGTCGGCGATAGTAAAGGCCGGAGTTCCGGGTGCCGCGAGGTTCCCCAGTTCAATGTTCCGGGTGACGATGTACCCCGAGAAAGGCGCAGTCAGATCCGCGTCCTGGAGAGCCAACTGCGTTTGTTGCACATTTGCCTTGGCCTGATCCACAGCCGCGAGGGTCGAATCGAATTTCGCTTGCGCTCGGTCGAAATCGGGCTTGGTCAAGCTCTCTGAGGCGTAAAGCGTCTTCGCGCGCTCGTAATCCTTCGCTGCCTCGATCTGTTGCGCTTGGGCTAGACGTAGAGTTGCGGTCGCTTGGTCAAGCTGATTCTTCAGGTCCTGATGGCGAATCTGGGCGAGAACGGCTCCCTTAGCAAGATAGTCTCCCGAACCTATGTTGCGACGCCGGCCGTCAGCACCCGCGACCTGTTTAATTTCGGTCACATATCCTGCGGACTTGAACGATAGAACCGCTTCCGCGAACGGCAGAACCGAAGCCGAATAGCGCAAATCTTCTGAAGGCGAATACAAAGCCACATCCACTACATGAACGGGTGTGGGAGAATTAGCTGCGACTTTCGTGGGTTGCTGACAGCCACTTATAGACACAATCGTGGCGAAAAGCATACCGCCTATTACTGGCCTCACTCGTTTCCTGATGTTCCTCATAAAGTCCACTCCTCTCCGATCGCCCTCTCGAACTCCGTCCTGACTGGCTGTCGCGCCCAAAATAATTTTTGCTCTCATCGGTTACTCTTCTCCCATCGCTTTGCGCAGTTCGGCAAAAGCGCTCCAATAAGAGGAAAGCGCTTGCTGATACTGGAAATTGGTTTCGGAACTCTGAGCCTGTGCCTGGAGAAGGTCTCTTAGGAGTGCGGCCTGCTCCTTGTATTTGTTGCCCGTGACGCGAAGCTGCTCCGCAGCCGCTTCGTGGGCCGTACGAGAAGCCTTAAGCAGCAAGGAATATTCCTGCCATTTTCGGTATTTCGCACCAATCTCTACGACGACCTTCGACTCCGTCTCTTCTATCCCGTTGCGTGCTTGGTCGATAGTCTTCGCTGCCTCGACAACCTTGTTGTGGCGACGCCCCCAATCAAATGGCTCCCAGGTCAGGAGAAAGCCGGCCGTGGTGACATTCTGTGGAAGAACTTGGACATTAAACAGACCCTGATAGCGCAGGGAGAGACTGAGGTCTGGAATATATTCAGCTTTCGCGAGGCGCCGGTCGTATTCGGCCTGCTTTTCTTTGATGTGCGCTTGCCGGCACTCAGGGCGGTTCACTAGAGCTGCGTTTCGAGCGGAATCGAGGGTCAAATCGCTGGTGTCTTGCTCCGGAATGAAGTCAACCCGAAAGGGCATCGTAACCTCACGCCCAAGGAGTTGGTTTAACGCCTCACGCTGCGTGGCCAGCCCATTCTGTGCGACGGACAACTCGTAGCGCGATTTGGCTAGACGGGCATCGACATCCAATGCATCGGCGCGCAGCACCGTCTTTTCTGAAACGTACTGGGCTGTGACCCGTTGTGCTTCTTCGAATGTTTTTACCCCCTCACGAGCGGCATCCACACTCGCTTGAATCGCGAAAAGATTGAAGTACGCATTTCGGACTTCGGCGGCAATCTTTTGGCGTTCAGCACGAACATCTTCGCGAGCAATATCGCGTCCGAGTTCTGTCATGTGAATGCCGAGGCCGATCTTGTATTGTTGTGTAATCGGTTGGTCGGCACTGGCGGTAATGTAGGTAGTAAACACTGCCGGGGTGTGGATTTTGGCATTGGTAGATGGGATCGGACCAATTCCCGGATATGTGCCGAACGAACCGGCGGGAAAGGTGAAGTCAAACGGGTGCAAAAGCTCGCCGCCCAGCATCGTGAATTGAAATTGTGGTTTCCGACGGCTACGCGCTGTACTCACTTGGAAGTCAAATTTCTGAACTTCCAGGACCGAGTTCTTTACAAGTCGATTGTGCTGGAGTGCTAGAGTCACCGCATCATCGAGAGTGAGGATGGGCTCCTGAGTATCGGCATTCGATATTTGCTCTTGGGCTGATGAGGCCATCGGCAATGCCAGAGCGCACGCGAAAAAGATCACTGATAAATATTTGAATCTCATATTGTTGATCCGTTTGTTGAGTCTTCCCTTCCTGCAAGCCCTCGAAAAGTCATCGTGACAACTTTTTGCGCAATGCGCTCGATGGAAAGATGCTCGACGTTGGCAAGGCCATCGATTGCAAGCATTGTTAGGCCGTGAACCACGGCCCATATGTAGAGCGCCGCGGTTTGCAATTCCGACTTTCGGGTGAGTGCGGTGTCAAAAATTCCGATACGGGCGCCCCGGCGGAGAATGTTCTCCAGAACAGCACGCAAAGCCACCCACGCGTTCAGGACTTCTTCGCGACGCCAGGCAGGGCCACTGGGCATTACACTGAACATCAGGCGATAAAGCGCGGGATTCTTAATGCCAAAGCTGACGTACGCAGAACTCATTTTCGACAAGGCCGCGCGAGGATCAGCGATCTTCGCGACGGCAGCCGTTAATTCACTGCGCAGCAGGTCGTGACCGGCTGCGGCCGCGGCGTCCAGCAGGTCTCGTTTGTGAGGGAAATGGTTGTACGGCGCGTTGTGACTCACCCCGGCCCTGCGCGCGACCTCTCGTAGAGAGAAGTTCCAGTCTTTCTCTTCCGCCGCGAGCTCAAGTGCGGCTTGAACGAGCGCTCTGCGCAAATCCCCGTGATGGTAAGGATCGGTGACGTGTGTCTGCAGTTTCGAGTTGTTCATTTCAGTAATCATAGAAAGATCGCGCCACCCGAAATATGGACAGTGCCAATATCTAATGTTGTCGATATCCACATGGCTGCTTGCTTCGGATTGTGAGTAGTGCAGATCCCATACCAATTCGCGCGTACCGCAAGTGGTTGATTTACATGACCAGAACAGGTGTAGGCCTTACTGCGCTGCCGGTATGCGGGCAGCGTCGCGTGGCAGGTGCACATTGCCAGAAACTTCGTATGTCGGAGGCCTTTGGTGATTTCGGGAGCGGAAATGTTCGCGGTCACCACTGAGTGTTGCGGTCAATAGGAGAGGAATGGATAAGGACGAGATGTCAAAACCAGCTACGCCGGTCATTGTTCGCTGCACTTTTGACCGCTGATCGAAATGGACCGCGACCGTGGGCAGAGGCGTGGCGGGCAAGGCAGGCGGAGCCGATTGGGATGAGGAGTCTTTCTTCTTCTTTGATCGGCCTAGCCGGACGGACGGCAATGGGAAGACCCTTCCGATTATCACGACCGTTGAAAAACCTTTTCGGACTTTCGGGATAACCCTACAACTGCAATGTGTTTCCGCAGCTCCTTTCTCCCGTGGAACACCCGAGTTTTGACAGCCGAGACCGAGAGACCCATGCGTTGGGCCGTTTCTCGAGCCGATAATTCTCGCAATTCCTTTAACTCGAGCACGCTCCGCACTCTCGGGGTCAGCTGTCTGATCGCGATCCACAAAATCCGCGACTCCTCTCGCCGCATGCAGGTGGCCTCGGGGTCGGGACTCGCATCGGCTATATTGAATGAGGGCCCTGTGCCTTCATCACCACTAAAACCGTCAATAGATACCTCACGTACCGCACGAGTCCTGCGCAAATACATAAGGGCCTCGTTGATTGCGACACGCGTTAACCACGTTGAGAACGAAGATTTCCCTTCGAAGTTGTTCAAGAAGACGAACGTTTTCTGGAAAGTCTGCTGGACGACATCTTCAGCATCCTCGCGGATCCGTGTGTAGCGCAGCGCTAGCGCGAAGATCCGCGATTGATACCTTTTGAAGAGTGTTTCAAATGCCGGCTCATCCCCACTCTTCGCGGCGGCGACGAGCTCCTCGTCCGCTCCCGGGTTACTGGGGGCAGCCGTGGTCACTAGAGGTTTGTTCCCCTTCGCGACTGAGCTCGGTGGCATCTTGCTTCTCCTCAACTCCCCTCTTGCATATTCCACGCACATAACGCACTCCGATATCCGAAAGTTCCTAACAACAGGCGTTGCGATTTCACATCCTGATGGGCAATGCAGGTGCCAAAAACCACGCCCATACAAGTTATTGAGAGCAGTGGACAAGGAGGTTTCGGGTGTTATCCAAGCGACAGTCGTTTGCCCGCATGCGGTCACGCCAGGACTTCCTCAGTTGCAGATAGACGGCGGGGCGGGAAACAGCGGGAGGGATGCCGCGAAACTCAGGATGAAACCGTGGAAACTCATGTCGTGCTTGCCGGGGGTTTTTGGACGTCCTCGTTTTCCGGCTGACGTGCGAGGGCCCCGCGTCGTTGACCGTTTGTGCGGGAAGCGCCTGATGTGTTCGTATTCGATGCCCCATCTCGAGCAAGACGCAGATGCAGGCGCTCGCAAATGTCGAGTGTATAGGACGTTTGGGCAACGAATTGTGTCCC
Source organism: Candidatus Acidiferrales bacterium (assembly GCA_963742325.1). GTDB lineage: Bacteria > Acidobacteriota > Terriglobia > Acidiferrales > UBA7541 > Acidiferrum. The sequence goes on from CAVULB010000002.1 coordinate 12,795, forward strand.
GAACCGGCCAAAAAACGCTAGTACTTCTTCTCCCACGGGATCAATGAAGGTGACATCAGTTAGATCTACGACCAGTCTCATTCCCTCGCGGTAGCGCGTTATGAGCGCGCGTGTGTTCTCGGCCTCATCACCGGTGAATCGGCCTTCAAGCTTGAGACTCAAACTGTTCGCAGAATCGCGTATCTCGACGCGTAGCATCGCGCCTCCTTGGAGTGTCTAGGCAGCCACGAGCGTCGGCTGGAGAGCTTCCAAGCATAATCTTTGCAAGTGTAATACCAGGCTCTAGTTACCGTAAGTTATTGAAATTACAATAGAATATAGACGGGTGTCGGGGGCCTCTGTGCCGGACCAATGGGCAGTGCCACCATGCGGGCGCGGGTCTCAATGGCCGGTTTGAGGCCTGGTCGATTCCCAGGATGGGAGAACGTGAGCGTATTCCTGAGAATCGCTGACAGTAGCTTGCACGCATGGTGTTCGACTCTTGCTAACACGGAACTTCTGCAGTCGCGAGGTGCGTCGAATATGCCCCCGCTGGAGGCATCTGTGCATAGGAAGAGCTCTGATGCAGGTCCCTTAGGAAGGCCAACTCTTCTTCGCCTGGATGCCGATCGATCAGAAGGACCTCCCCCGAGCGCACTTGCGCTGTGGCGAGCAGCCTCGCAATCGGGCAGACTACATAGCGTTCGATGGCGCGCTTCAAGTGGCGTGCTCCATATCTCTGGTCGGTACCCTCTTCGAGCAGGAACTGCCTTGCTTCGTTCGTTATCCGAAACTGGAAGGGGCTCGTCGCACAATCCAATAAGCGCTTCTGCACCTGCCGCAGTTCAATCTCCAGTACTTCATCAAGTTCTTCGCGCTTCAACGGATGGAATACCACCACTTTGTCCAAGCGGTTCATAAACTCGGGCGAAAACTTCCGCCGTGCCGCTTCTACCGCAGTCCTCTCCACCTTCTCATTTAATCCCTTGGCTGGCATGTCCTTCGGCTGTATGAAACCCATCCCGCCTTGCATCAATTCCGTGATTTCTCCCCCTCCGAGGTTCGAAGTCAGGAAGATTACCGTCTGCGACAAATCGACTCTCCGGTTGTCCCCTAACGTTAAGGTCGCTTTGTCCAGGATCCCGAGCAGTAGTTGCCAAAGTGCGTCGCTCGCTTTCTCAATCTCGTCAAATAGCAGGAAGCTGAGTTTCAACTCGCCTCGGTGGCTCTTTGCCAACTCCTCTTGGGTAATCAGCGGATGGGTCTCCCTATGGCCCAAATACCCTGGGGGTGAGCCAATCAGTTTGGCGATCTCATGGGAGTGCTGGAACTCCGCACAATCCACTTTGATCACCGCTCGGCTATCTCCAAACAGGATTTCTGCCGCAGCCTCGACAATGCGCGTCTTGCCGGAGCCGGTCGGTCCCAGAAACAGCAGGTTTCCGACGGGACGACCTGGGGGGTGCAGCCCAGCGGAGAACACTTGATATAGCTCAACAAGCGCTTCGACGGCTTTGTCCTGCCCGACGATCTTTTGCCGCAGCGCATCTTCAAAATGCCCAGACGCGGAACTCCGCTGTTTCGTGTCCAATTCTTGTATAAGGGCCGATTGCGTTGCTGTTGCCATAACTTCTCCTTCACTGTCGTAACTCGAAAAACCTGTATAGCTGCCAAAACTTTTCAGGCGAACTTGCTCATGGAGCACAGGAAACTCCGCCAGCACTGCCGTTCCGGTATCCAGGCAATTTCATACGTGAAAGCGTCATGTACATCGGCCGACGCTTGCCCATCCCAATGCGAGAAGACTCTGGTTTCGTAACGCACACTCACGCCGCTCTCGGAACGCTGTGGCATTGGGGTCGATTGCTCAATTGCCATCCTGGTTTCTTTGCTCATTGCCTTACCCTCACTCACCGTTCAAATCGTCAATAGATACCCCGCCTAACGCACGAGCCCTGCGCAAACACTTACTCGGAATAGTCAGCGCGGCTGATGTTCAATTTGTTCATCTTGTTTTGCAGCGTTGTTCGTTTTAGTCCGAGGCGCTCTGCCGCTCCTCCCTTACCGGCTATCCTCCCCAAGGCAGCTCTCAACGCATCGGCGATGGCCTGCCGCTCAGCCTGTTCGAATGTGGATGCGGCTGGGGCAGCGGAGCGTCGCATCTCTGCACGTGGGACGTGCAATTCCTCCCCTTGCGTGAGAATCACGCAGCGCTCGATGAAGTTTTCCAGTTCGCGAATGTTACCCGGCCAATCGGCATTCACCAACGCATCCATCGCCTGCTTCGGCACGGCCTTAATCCTCTTCTGCATTTGACGCGAGTGGCGCAATACAAAATAGTGAACCAGCAGCGGAATATCTTCGCGCCTTTCGCGAAGCGCAGGAATCTCAATCGGGAAAACATTCAGTCGGTAAAAAAGGTCTTCGCGAAACTGGCTGTTCTGTATCATTTCCTGGAGGTTCCGGTGTGTTGCGGCAATCAGACGAACGTCCACGCGAATCGTTTTCGTACTACCCAGTCGCTCAAATTCATGTTCCTGTAAAGCGCGCAACAGCTTTGGTTGCAGCTCCAGGCTGATATCGCCGATCTCATCCAGAAACAGACTGCCGCGATCGGCCAACTCGAAGCGGCCTTGTTTCTGCATCAGTGCGCCGGTGAAAGCACCTTTTTCGTGCCCAAACAGTTCGCTTTCCACCAGCCCGGAAGGTATGGCCGCACAGTTCAGTCGAACGAAATTGCGCCCGCGACGCGGGCTGAGGTTATGGATCGCCCGGGCAACTAGTTCCTTGCCAGTGCCGGTTTCCCCGTGCAGGAGCACGGTTGACCCAGTTGGTGCGACAATTGCAACCTCGTCCAACACTTTGCGAAGAGCGGCACTCTTGCCGACGATGTCCTCAAAGTTGTGCTCCGAACAAATCTCCGAATCACAATAGAGGCGTTCTTCTGCCAGTTCGTCCACTTCGGGAAAGCTCGTCCCAGCGAAGCCTCCAAGGTCCGTGAAAGCAAGAGCTGCGTTTCCCATACTTTCCTCCATCCTGGTTGTTCAATCGGCTTGAACTCGAATCTAGACCCTGTTGGTCTAGTGATGCGCGCATTCTGTAATACAGTTCCGCCCTCGGACAACCCCACATGGGGGCAAATCGCGAACTCTTCAGGGGCGAATAGCAGCTTCCTTTTGAGGCGAGAAATTTGGCCGCCGGGGGACAGTATCTTAAGGAGAGTTGGAGTTACTTTTGCGAGGTGGAGCTTCGACGCGCCGCCAACCAAAGAGGCGCGCATCGACTGACCATAAACCCGGTCCCAACATTGCGAGTGCACCACACATAGTTCCTAGTAGGATGGGAACCCATGGGTCTCCCGGGAGCGCCCGGATCTGCCAGATTTCAGCCAAGGCAACGAACGTTCCAGCAATGGGTGTCCATAGGCCGGGGATCAGGAGAATTCCGCATCCCACTAAAAGCGCGGAAGTTATTGTCGTGCTTATGGGAGGGTCGCTCCAAAGCGTGGAGCTTGCGCGCACAATTAGTGCGGAGCCGACAACCGAGCGCATGAGAATCAAACCCATGCCCGGCCAACCGCCAGCAAATGTTGAATATAACCGTCGCAAAACGCACCCTTCTGGACATTACTAGTTTCCGTTGTTGCCGAGGCGAATCGAAACCCCAAATGGAGTCGGAATCGTCCCTCTTTAGGGTTTCCCGTTTGCGGCATGGAAGCAAGGTGGGTGAACACTACAGCTCGATGATTCCTCTCTTCAACCCGATCGTTGCCGCGTGCGTCCGGTCGTTGGCCCCCAATTTCGAAAGGATGGACTTGACTCGACTCTTGACGGTTTCCTCCGTGATGGAAAGCTGATCCGCGATTTGTTTATTCGCATTTCCGGCGGCGATCAGTCGCAACACAGAAATTTCCGCGGGGGTCAGGGTGTCATCCGTTGCATGCTCGGCGATTTGGTAGGTGACTTCTGGGGAAAGGGTCTTCTTTCCAGCATAAACCGCACGGATGGTCTGGAGTAATTCCTGATGTAACGTATTCTTGAGCAGATAGGCCTGAGCACCAGCCTTGAGTGCACGCAGAATTTGGGTATCGCCGGCGTAGGTTGTCAGTACAATCACTCTTGCTTCGGGAAATTCATTTCGAATTGCGATAAGCGCGTCGAGTCCGTTCATCTCCGGCATCTGCAAGTCCATGAGCGTGATGTCCGGATGGTGCGTCCGGAATTGCTGAATTGCATCGCGCCCATTGGATGCCTCGCCTACCAAAAGCATATCGGTCTGAATGCCAATCAGACCGGCAATCCCCTGGCGCACGATTGGATGGTCGTCAACCGTAAGAATTCGAATTTGAGAACTGCCGGCGTTCATGACTTTATGCCTTCGCTCTTTCCGGCAACTTTTTGCAACAACCAAGAACGTTTGTGATCTGTCGTGTAGGCGGCGCTGGCAGGAACGCGCAGTTCCACTTCCGTTCCCTCATTGACTTCGCTCCACACCGCCAGCTTACCTCGGATAAGTGTGGCTCGTTCGCGCATCCCGCGCAAGCCATAGTGTCCCTCAAGACCATGGCTGGATAGAACCCCCTCATCCATGCCCTTTCCGTCGTCGCGCACGCGCAATCGAAATTGGTCATGGTCATAACGAATTTCAACTTCTACCTGCTTCGCTTGGGCGTGATGGAAGGCGTTGCGGAGCGCCTCGGCAGCGATTTTGTAGATTTCATCTCGGAGGATTGGGTGGAGGTCTCTCGCCTGGCCCTCAACCGCTACGCGGAAAGTTGCCGGTCGATGATTACTGGAGTCGTTTTCGAGTTCCTCTCCCAGAGTGCTTATAGCGAGCGCAAGATCATTGCGCTCGACGGTGGAGGCGCGCAATCCTTGCACAGCATCCCGTCCCTCCGTGATCGCGCCGGCAGCTTGCTCGATTGCACTGTCGAGTTTTTCTTTTGCCTCGATCGGCCGCCCTGGTAACAGTACAGAAACCGTTTGGAACCGGAGCAGCAATCCATGAAAGCTCTGCAGCAGAGTGTCATGCAGATCCCGGGCAATTCGTGTTCTCTCGTCGATCCGCGTCTCCAGCGTCATCTCAAAATCGTGCTGCAATTGCCGAACTCGCCACTGGTACGCCGCCCACAGTAGTGCTAAAAATATGCATCCGCAGAGAGCCCGAAACCACTTCGTCTGGTAATACGCCGGGGCGACGTAGAAATCCAGCTTCGCGGCACTATCGTTCCAGACGCCGTCACTATTGCATGCGATCACGCGAAAGGAATAATTGCCGGGAGGCAAGTCCGTGTAGAACGCCTGCCGTCGAGTACCGGCGTCTTTCCAATCGCGGTCATAGCCGTCGAGCCGGTAACGGAACTTTACCTCCTGTGGAATCAAAAAGGAGGGCAAAGTGTAATCAATCTGGAGGTCACGAGGGTGAGGCGACAGCTTGAGATTTTCGCTTGCTTGAAATTCCTTTCGGTCGATAGTCACCGATTCGATGTATGGTCGCGCGGGCAGCGCATTTTGCGAGAGCCTGGATGGGTCAACCATCTCTACGACAAATCCAGTTGCAAACCAGACGCGTCCGTCACCGGAGTATGCTGACGAGTTGAAGGAGGGCCAACCTGTCGGCCGCGCTCCATCCAGCACACCATAGACTCGAATCTGAATGATCGTTTCCGGATCAGCCCGCCAGCGTTGGAGTTCGGAATCTGGGAACTCAACCACTCCACAGCCTGTGTGCAGCCACCAGCGATTCTCTTTGTCCTCCATAAACGAAATCACCGAGTTGCAGGGCAGACCGTTCTTCGTTGTTATGCGCTGAACTTTACCCTGTCGCCATTCGACAAATCCGTTCTCGGACGCAGCGAGGATGGAGCCATCGGCCTTCGACATTATCTTGCGATTAAACGGATCGCCTCCCGGGTTCAACGGGAACTTCGGTTCCAGGGCACCATTCCGGAACAGCCCGATGTCTCCTTTTAGAGTAGCGACCCAAATTCCCCTGTGTGGATCCGAATCCAGGCTATGTCCGGGGGGAACCTCTGACTCAGGAAACTCCTCCTGAACCCGGAAATCGCGAATGCGGACAAGCTTTCGAGGCTTGCTTGCGCACTCTGCCCAAAGATTCCCATCCGAGTCCTCGGTAAGCGCCACAATCATTCCAAGAGGCCGATTATGCGGGTCGGGTAGGCGGTGGAAACGGCCATCCTCGAGAATATATAGTCCGTCATCCACTCCCACCCAAAGCCTGCCGGCACGGTCCTCCAACAGGTAGGAGACTTGATGACCCGGAAGGCCATTTGTTGCACGGATGGACGAGATGGTGCCGTCCTTTATATGATCAAGCGACCCAGCGTTTGCTACCCAGATCGTTCCATCTCTGCTCGCCAGAACGCCTGCAGCTGCGTCTGCTCCCAAGCCTTCGCGTGCTGAAAAAATGGTGACTCGCGGATCGCGAAAGCTATCAATGCCATTCGTGGTTACAGTCCATACGATCCCTTCTCTGTCTTCGAAAAGAGCAAGTACAGAATCACCGGACAATCCATCCGTGTGCTGAAAATGGTCCACCACGTTGCCACGAATTCGAAAGAGTCCCTTGCCCACGGTACCCACCCAGAGATTGCCGTCGCGGTCAAAGACCATCGCGTTGACGACTACCTTACTGCCATCAAAAGTGGGCGTCACAAATGGCTTTGCGATCCCTTCTATTAACCGTCCAAGCCCGAGCCCGGGTCCTTCTGCAAGTATGCCAACCCAGAGTGTTCCATCGGGACCGCGCGCCAAGCTCACTACTCCCTGCTGTCCGGCGTTCGAGTTTAGCGCTTTGATCGGGTAAGTTTCCGATACGCCATCATGCCAGTGGACGAGTCCTGTTTGCCCGCCAAGCCAAAATCCTCCCTTTCCGTCAGGCAATAGCGAGTCGGCGGGGGAAATGGGCACTCCCTCTGATTTTCCGAAACACTTGACGGATTGGTCGGTAATCTGACAAAGGGGTGCATCTGCTATATGGGCCCCGCCCCGCACCACCCACAACGAGCCGTCAGGATCCTCAGTAATGTGTTCAAAGCTCTGGAGCCCATCCAAGTTGAAATGAGAAGTGACCACTCCATTTTTTAGGTGAACGATGTCACGCTCGCCTATTGCCCATAGCCCACCAGCATGGTCGCCATAGACGTTCACAATCGTGCTCATCGCTTTATCGTGCGTGGACAAAATCCAGGGAACAAACCGAACACCATCAAATCTGTAAATTCCTTGGGACAGGGCTGAGAACCACAGAAAACCATCGGAGGTTTGCGTGATGGAAGACATCGCAGCCGGCAGGGAGCCATCTTGGGTTCCCCAAGACTTGTGCATGTACTGGGTGAGGCGCAGGCTCGGATCAAGGGCCTGAATCGGGACTGCCGTTAACAACAGGTACAAGAGAGAACCGCACAACACTGCCGTTCGTTTCGTGCGGCGATCGTTAATGACAAGACGTTGGCGAAACTCCGTCGTGAGAATCCGAATTTGAGGCCTGCCGGCGCTCATGACTTTATGCCTTCGTCTTTCCGGCAAAGTTTTGCAACCACCAGGAACGCTTGTGATCTGTCGTGTAGGCGGCGCTGGCAGGAACGCGCAGTTCTACTTCGGTTCCCTGATCGACTTCGCTCCAGACCACGAGTTTACCGCCGATAAGATCGGCGCGTTCCCGCATACCGCGCAAGCCGTAGTGCCCCTGACTGCCCTTTCCAGAGAGAACCACGGGATCAATGCCTTTTCCATCGTCCCGCACACGCATCCGGAATTGGTCGTGGTCATAGCGGATTTCGACCTCGATCTGCTTCGCCTGCGCGTGCCGAAAGGCGTTCCGCAGCGCTTCGGCAGCAATCCTGTAGACCTCATCGCGGATGATGGGATGCACGTTTCGAGATTCGCCCTCCACTGCCACACGATAAGTTGAGGATTGGCGGTTACTTGGGTCGGCGAGTTCTTCTCCAAGAGTGCTTATCGCGTGCGCGAGGTCATTGGTTTGGACAGTGGAATCGCGCAACCCTTGCACCGCATCCCGCCCTTCGGTGATCGCCTCAGCTGCCTGCTCGATGGCGCTGTCCAGCATCTCTTTCGCTTCCGTTTGCTCCGGTAGCAACTGCGAAACAGTCTGGAACCGCAGCAGCAAACCATGGAAGCTTTGAAGCAGCGTATCGTGAAGGTCTCTTGCGATTCGTGTCCTCTCGCCGACTCGCGCCTCCAGAGTCATAGCGAACTCATGATGCAACTGCCGGACACGCAACTGATAGGCTGCCCACAGGAGCGTCAAAAACAGAGTCGCGCAGACGGCGCGAAACCAATTGGTCTGGTAGTATGCCGGGGCGATGGAAAACTCCAGCGTATCGCCTTGCTCGTTCCACACCCCGCTGTTGTTGCTCGCGATTACGCGGAAGCGATAATGACGGGGAGGAAGGTTCGAGTATGCCGCCTGACGGTCGTTGACAACCTCCCTCCAATCGCTATCCTGCCCCTCCAGCAGGTACTTAAAATGTACCTTCTCCGGCGCGACGAGGCTCAGAGCAGTGTAGTCGATCTGCAGATCGCGCGTCCGCGCCGGCAGGTGCAGGTTCGAAGCTGATGCTCCAGGCCAATTCTGCCATTGAACCATGCGGTCGGCGATGATTTGCTCGATGTGTACCGGCGGCGGGAGTTTGTTGACAGCGACATGGCGTGGATCGACGATTTGGATACTGTCTCCCGTACTGAACCACAGCTTGCCATCGGTGGCCTTCGCGACAACAGGACCGAAGGAACCAGGCGAAGTCCCGCGGAGTATGACGCCGTCTGCCGCGTCCCAGAGCGTCGTTTGAACGATATGGTTAGGGCGGGCGATCCACGCGTCCAGTTCGGTTCGCGTGATGCGCACCAGCTCGCAGGCGGTGTACAACCATAACGAACGATCGTCATCCTCTATAGTCCAGTGAATCGCGTCGCAGGGCAAACCATTTTTGCTTGTGAGTGTAGCGATGTGGCCATCTTTGATCCGGCTGAGGCCACCACCTTCCGTTGCCGCCCACAACGCCCCGTCGCGATCGAGTCGAAGACCGGCAACCGCGCCCTTACCCAGCCCATCCGCAGCCGTGTACGAGGCGCGGACCTGACCATCCTTGAAATACAACACGCCCCCGTCGATCCAGAATGCAAGCCAAACTCCGCTTTCGTCTTGGACTACAACCGTAGCTTGTTGGTGACGTCCCATGACCGACCAGGGGAAATTTTCGACCAAACGCCCATCCCGCATGTGCGAGAGACCCTTGTTCCCGGAAAGCCAGAGATTGCGCGCCTTGTCCCCCGCGATGGAAAACACTTCTTCGCTGGGCACGCCAGGTACGCCCACAAATCTGCCGTCCTTGAAATATGAGAGTGCGTGCCCCGAGAACGTGGCCCAGAGACGCCCGCGGTTGTCCTCGAACAGAGACTGAACAAAATCGGCCGGTAGCCCATTAGCCTTCCGGAAGATTCTGGTTTGTCCATTCCTCCACATGGTCAAACCATCGTGAGTCCCTACCCAAATGCTCCCATCTGTCCCTGCGACCAGAGAGGCAACATAGTCGCTGGACAAACCTTGTTTGGCAGAAATCGTGCTGACGGGGAGCTCTCGAAACCGGTCCAGTCCCCGCGAGCTGGCAAACCAAACATTGCCTTCACGATCCTCGAAGAGACTGCAGCTGATGTCGCCTGAGAGCCCGTCTGATTTCGTAAATACGTCCGTCCTGCCGTTATGTATATGGATAAGCCCCCGTTGATGGGTTCCAATCCAGAGACCCCCATCACGGTCCCGCAGTAGCTTGTTCGAATCGACTTCACGGTCCAGAAGCAGCGCATTCCGATTCATCGCCCTGCGAACAGAATATGATTCGAGTTTGTCTGCAACCAGCCGCTTGAGTCCTGCGCCACTGATACCAACTAATAGCTGGCCATCGTCGAAGTTTGTCAGGTCACCAATCCGCATTCCCGGCAGCGCATAACGCTTTGGAGGGCCGGGCTTCCATCGCCAAACCCCGGACTCTGCGCCGGCCCAGAGAGTGCCTGAGCTGTCCTCATCCAAACTCCAAACGAATGAGCCGAAGGTGCCATCCTCGCCGTAGCATTGCGTCCGCCCGCTTTGGATTGCGCAGAGTCGGCCTGCGGGAGTACCGGTTGGGTCGCCCAGTATGCCGCCGGCCCAGACTGTTCCCTCGCGGTCTTCGAGCAACGATGTCACAAAGACTGGGCCAACCTCCGGGTACTGCTTCAGCTTGCCGCCACTCCAGCTCGCGAGGCCAGCAAACGTGCCAATCCAAAGAGTGCCGTCGCGCGTGACGAGTAGACTGTAAGGAGCGCTGGGGAGGTGCTGACCCGCAGGTGGTTGCCAGGGGATACTGCGAATGCCATCAAAGCGAAACAAGCCGAATTCCGCGCCCAGCCAAAGATAGCCATCGGGCGTTTGGGCCATCGCAAAGATGGCGCCCTGGGTTAACCCGTCCCGGGCAGTCCATGCAGTGTGCCCTAACTGGCTAACATCCAGCGATGGGTCCAGCGCCAGAACGGGAGCAGGCCCGAGCAAAAAGATGAGCATGCTGATCGTAATGAACGCCAGGGCAGGTTTCATTTGCGAGCCCATCCGTTAAATACTGAGCTGCTCTGGGCAAATTCCGCAGATGTCATGCCAGATACCCGCCCGCATAACTTCTTGAAATTAAATTGCGCATTGCGGCCCGCCCCTCACTCGGAATACTCAGCACGACTAATGTTCAGCCTGTGCATCTTGTTCTGGAGTGTTGTTCGCTTCAGCCCAAGGCGCTCTGCCGCCCCGCCCTTCCCGGCGATTCTCCCCAAGGCGGCTCTCAACGCATCGATAATGGCTTGCCTCTCTGCCTGTTCGAAAGTTGATGCGGCTGAAGCAGCCGAACGGTCGGAAACTTTCTTCAGCTCCGTATACGGCACATTTAACTCTTCGCCTTGCGTGAAAATGACGCAGCGCTCGATGAAGTTTTCCAGCTGGCGAATATTGCCCGGCCAATCGGCGTTCACCAGCACCTCCATCGCCTGCTTCGGAACGATTTTGACGCGCTTTTGCATTTGCCGGGAGTGGCGCAAAACAAAATAGTGCACCAGAAGCGGAATGTCCTCACGCCTTTCGCGAAGCGGAGGAATTTCTATCGGGAACACATTAAGCCTGTAAAAGAGGTCCTCGCGAAACTGGTTGTTGCGGATCATGCTGTGCAGATCGCGGTGCGTTGCGGCAATCAGGCGAACGTCGACGTGGATGGTTCTTGTACTCCCCAAGCGTTCAAATTCGCGTTCTTGGAGGGTACGCAATAGCTTGGGTTGCAGGTCGAGACTGATATCCCCAATCTCATCCAGAAAAAGAGTGCCGCGATCGGCCAGCTCGAACCGGCCTTTCTTTTGCATCAGGGCTCCGGTGAAAGCGCCCTTTTCATGCCCAAACAATTCGCTTTCCACTAGCCCGGAAGGTATTGCGGCACAGTTAAGTCGAACGAAAGTACGCTCGCGACGCGGGCTGAGATTGTGAATCGCCCGGGCGAACAGTTCTTTGCCAGTCCCGGTCTCGCCGTGTAGGAGCACGGTTGATTGGGTGGGGGCGACAATCGCAACCTGATCCAGCACTTTGCGAAGAGCGGCACTTTTGCCGACAATGTCCTCGAAGTTGCATTCGGAGCGGATCTCCGATTCAAGGTACAAGCGCTCTTCCTCAAGGCGGTCCCTGGCCTCCGTGACGCGTCCATAAACAATCGCGTTGTCAACCGCGAGCGCAATCTGAGTGCTGATTTGTGACAAGAGGTCCAGATCCTCTTGTCCAAAGTTGTCCGGCTTTCGGCTTCCCATAGTCATCACACCTAGAGGGCCGCCTGCGGTTAACATTGGGGCGATCGCCATCGAGGCGATGGACTCAGCTTTGAGCCTGCCAGCGATTCCGGCTGGGAGCTTCTCGATCTCTTCGACCGTCAACAGTTCAGGGACGTGGCCGCGCAGCCTCTTGTGATCGGTGTCGCTAAGTTCAGACCTGGTGACAGCGGTTAGTGAACCCTTGCCACTTGGGAAATCCAACACGACGCATTCAAGTTCGTTTGAGTGTTTATCGATCAACCAAAATCCAGTGAAGTCGTTTCGAAAATAAGTCCGGAGGGATGCCGATGCAGATCGGAACAATTCGTTAATATCCAGCTTGGAAACGATGTGGTTGTTGATCTCCAGCAATAGCCTGAGCCGATCCCGTTCTTTCACGACTTGTAGTTGGTACAGCTCTGCGCTGTCCCTTGCCAGAGCGCACTCCAGCGCGACCGCGACGTGCGACGCCAGTGAACAAAGCATCTCGACGTCTTCGGGGGCAAATTCCTGCCCCTGCAACTTTGGCGTTGATAGAAGTCCGTATTGTCTCCGGGAAGTAGACACGGGAAACAAATAGGTGCTTCGTCCGGCAACTTCTGGTGCAAATGAAGCCAAGTCAGGATGTTTCAACATCTCCTGTGACAGGTCCGGGACGAAAACTGGCCTCTGTTCCTGAAGCAACTTCGCCACCGCGCCAATACGTAACAATTTGGCACCAACTCTGATCGCAGGAGCGTCCGCATCTCGATCAAACTCGAAAGCGGTCAGACTGTCCCCCTCGTTGCTCAAAACGTAAAGTTCGGCTCCGTGCAGTCTGGAAGTGCTGGACAGAACGCCACGCAGACTGTGCAGAACGGCTTTGACCGTGGGCTGATCGGCCAAGGTGCTGGACGCATCCAGCAAAATACGATATCGATCTTCCGTGCCCCTCATGACCTAAGGTGCCCCACCACCCTCAGCTTTGATACATGGGCCGTATCATACCCCAACTGAGTTCACGTGGTCAGTGTTCTCGCGGCATAGCATTTGGTTGGACAAAGTCTTAGGCTTGGAATTCCAGGTTGAACTCTGGAAACACGCAGTGCTATGTTGTGGCCACCAAGTTTCTAAATTCACTTAGTGCGGCATACATTGCCGACAGCCAATTGCCATGATGCAAACCATTAAGAGCATAGTCGTGTTGCTTATCATGACCGCTGCGGCACCTCGCCCTGGTTTTTCACAATCAAATCCCCACCTGCAAACGTTTTTCCGGGAGAGCGTCGGATTAACTGAGGATCAGATCGCCGCGATTCGAAAAGGACAGGCCGTGGCAAAAGCGGTGCCCTCGCGCACCCCCGCCGAAATATTCTTGTTTGGCGCGGTCTATATCCATACTGATCCTGAAGCTTATGTTTTGTTTGCCCACGATTTCGATCGGCTTCGCAAGCTTCCCACTTATCCGGCTATCGGCCAGTTCAGCAGTCCTCCACAGCTTTCTGACTTAAACGAATTTTCGTTCGATAGTGCAGACATCCAAGCTTTGGATCGTTGCAAACCCGGAAACTGCCTCATTCAGGCACCGGCCAGTTCCATTGAGGAGTTTCACCGGTCCATCGACTGGGCCGCTCCCAACGTGAACGAGCAGGTAAATGAACTCTTGCGGAAAACCGCGTTGCAATTTCTGCTTGCGTACCAGCGAGACGGCAACCAAGTCTTCGGGGTGTACAACGACAAACATAAGCCGGTCGAGGTTGCGCAACAATTCGCCTATTATGATCAGCTACTACAAGGCTCTGCCCGAGCACCTACCAGAATTTTACGAATACCTTCTCTGCTATCCGAACGCGAGGCCCGCGAATGTCGAGGACACTTTCTATTGGGCCCGAGTGAAATTCGGGTTGAAGCCAACGCTGCGGATCGTGCACGTGGTGACCATGAGCGGGAAACCTAGCGACGAAGTAGCCTATGCCATTGCCGAGAAGCAGCTCTATTCGAGCCACTATTTCGAGACGGCGCTAGACCTATCCTTTTGCATCCGTGACAGTGAAGACCCGACGAAACCGGGCTTCTACCTGATCCTGGCCATGGGTTCCGAGCAAGCGGGTCTGACTGATTTCAAAGGATCAATCGGTCGAGAAGCTGCTGTAGGTCGTTCGGTTTCAAGTCTCCGAAACGCGCTCACGTCAATCAAGAGTACCCTTGAGAGTAGATAGAGTTTGGCGAAAACATCAACCCAGGATGTAATAAAATGCCCATTACGCAAGGACAATATTGATTCATTCGGCGAGCTCAACTCCGAAACGAGCAGCGAGCTCGACAGGGGTGCTGAGTTTCGTCGTCACCGGGAGGTCGAGTTCACGCCATGCTTGGAGACCTCCTTCAAGGATCCATACGTTTGAGATTCCCTTGCGACGCAACGAGAGAGCCGTACGAGCGCTCGTTATTTGATTCGGTGACGAACAGCATAAAACCATCTGAACATCCGGCGGAACTCTGACCTTGGCTGAAGTGCGCAGAGGGGTCGGAGAGATGCGCGCCGCACCAGGAATCCCGGGAATTGTGGTTGTGTCCTCATGCCCCTCAAGATCCACCAGGTCCAGCACCGCCACCTTCTGCCCCGCCTGCAGCTTCCGGTGCAAGAGCTCCGGACTGACCGCTCGAAGCCGGAGTTTTCTCATGGTACGGAGCAATTCCCACGCCCTCCAGATGAAATAGGAGAGAACGCCTGCAAGTAAAATCGCGAGGATACCGCTTACGCGATCAAGCGTGGCCGCCACATAATCCAGGCGGTCGGCAAATAGATATCCTACGTAACAATACGCTGCTGTCCAGAAGATCGCACCTGCTGCGTCATAGAGGAGGAACGGAACACTCGCCGCATTCAGCATCCCCGCTAATGGCGGCATCAGGCCGTCCAGCCCTGGAACGAATTTCGCAAACATTAAGCTCGGCAGCCCCCGTCGCGCAAAGAGTCTCCGAGCCCTCGCCGCGCAATGCTGTCCGTCCATGCTGAAGGCGCAGAGAGCGCGCACGACTCGATGCCCCCACCATCGACCCGCTAGGAACCACGCATAATCCGCCAATAGGCAACCCACCACTCCTGCCAGAATAACGCTGCCGAGATTCAGGCTCCCGCTTGCCACCAGAGCACCGGCTGTTATCAAAAACAGGACGGCTGGAATCGGTAGACAGAGTTGGTTCGCGAACACCGCCATCAGGATCGTCGGATAGGTAATTGCCGGAATGTGGTTAGTTGTCATGAACGAATTGCGCCTCCATTCCTTCCGTTATCCAGAACATCGGACAAAATCAGTGAGTTTTTCCTTTTTTCGTCTTGCACTTCGGTGAATTTGCCTGCGTGCAAAGCTGCCCACGAACTCGGGATGCGCCGATCCCACTGTATGTTGAGGTGTGGTCTTCCGTCGGCTCCTTGAATTAGTTGCCACTGCAACTTTAAAGTGGTCATCTCCCTCCTCTGATCGAAAACCGCTGTTGCCGTAAAGATGGCCATTTCGTCCAAAGCTTGAATAATTCAGCGATTCATCGCGATTCACTTCACAGCTAGGACTCTCGTGAACCGCGATCACAAAAACGCCGAATGAAAGTGACTGACCAAACCCATTTCCTACGTTGCATCAATATGGCCAAACTGGGAGGAGGACGGGGTGCGTCTAAATCATTGGTTTGAAACACGGATCATAGGTGTAACTTGCGACGTTACTCGATTTCGAGGCAAGCGCTGCCCGCATTCGGGCACCCGAAGCGCGGCACCGTCTCCAACGCTCGTGTTTCTCACCTATTTCCTTTGGCACTCCAGTTGCGGTTTGTACCGGCGGTTCAACGAAAAGGCACGCGCCCGGTACACACCGGGCCGTCATAAAGGAAGATGAGATATGCGTCGAAACGCGATTCGAACATCGATGATACTGACGGCGATCCTTCTGCTGCCACTGCTGATCCTGGTGGCTCAGGAGACGAGTTCGCTCCTAATCGAGGGGCCTCGGGGACAATCAAGAGTGATTCAGGTCCAGGGTAAGAACTATGTAGAAGTGGACGAACTAGCCCGGATCACGGGCGGATCGTTGCGCTTCGCGCGGAATCAGATCATGCTGACACTGCCCGGGGGCGGCGATACGTCGGCGCACGTAGAGCAGTTGGCTCCCCAGCCAGGGGCTGGCTTTTCCAAGCCATTCCTCACAGCGGGGATTGAGACCATGAAGGAGATCCTGGAATGGCATGCTGCGTTAAAAACCGGCATCGAGCGAGGGTATCCGTTGTCGGATGTTTGGTTCGGGATTTATAGAAGGCAAATCCAATCGAGCTTGAAGCAGACCGAAGCGGCGGTGAGTACGGACATGGATCAGAGGGCGCTACCGCTATTGGCCAACGAGTTCAGTACCATGAGCGTCTTGACGGACAAATACCTGAAAATTACCGTGCGTAGGGACTATCTTGCCCCCGACTCCCTGAATAGCGACACTCTGGATCAGAAATTATTGACTTGCTGGCAGTCGCTCGCGTCGATGGCGTCTTCGAATCAGTTTGTGGATGACGGTTCATGCCAGTAGGCAACCAACGAATCGGAAAGTCAGCTACCCATTTCTTTTAGGTCGAACCAATACGACAATCGATCGCGGAGCCGCTCGGTATGTCGCCTGCTGCAGGGCTGAACCAAACTCCGAGAAATCGTCGGGAGCTGGCAAAGCCGTGTCCACAATTCTCACCCAGTCCTGTGGTTCACCTTCTTGGATTTGAAACTGAAGATCTTGCCAGTAGGCGTTGATCATTACATAGATATCGTCATCATCCTGTGACGCCCCATGCAGGCAAAACGCAAGGCTTCGAGAATCTGGCGACAGATCGACCTCGGATCCAACGCCGTACCAGGAAATGTCCTCGCGCCAGAATCTGCTGCGACAGAGAGAAGGATGCGATTTCCGAAACGCAATCATACTCTTAAAGAACCGAAAAATGTCTTGATTCGCCTGGAGATGACTCCAGTCAAGCCAACTGATTTCGTTGTCCTGGTTATACGGATTGTTGTTGCCAAACTGTGTGTTCAGGAACTCATCACCCGCGCGAAACATCGGGATGCCATTCGAGAGCAGAAGCAAACAACAGAAGTTCTTATTCTGTTTTCGGCGCAGTGCCAGAACCGCTTCGGGAACGCCCGCGTCTCCTTCATGCCCACAATTCCAACTGTAATTCTCGTCCATTCCGTCCCGATTGTTCTGGCCGTTTTTCCAGTTTTTTTTCTGATTATAGGAAACCAGATCGTACAACGTGAAACCGTCATGGGCATCGATGTAGTTCACGGTTTGGTAGGCATGATAGGCATCGGCGCGGCTATCCGGAAACAGATCGTCGCTGCCATAAATGCGACGCATGAGGTCCGGGATCATGCCCGCGTCTCCTCTCACAAAACGGCGGACATCATCGCGAAACCGCGCGTTCCATTGGAGCCACGTCAGTCCCGGAAATCCGCGTCCGAGTTGATACGCGCCGGTGTCCCAGGGTTCGGCGATCAACTTCAAACGGCTCAACTCCGGGTCGGCCTCAATTTCGCTAAAAATTGGAGCATCTCCCCAATTGAGCGATCCGTCGGCATTACGGCTAAACACGGATGCCAGGTCGAAGCGGAACCCATCTATGTGCATCTCGTTTTTCCAATACCGTAGGCTGTCCATGACCAGTTTGCGCACGTGCGGCTGGCTGAAGTTCAGCGTATTACCTGTGCCCGAATAATTCGCGTAAGGGTTACCGGGTTCGGAGGATGGCATGTAGTAACCTGCGCCATCAAACCCTTTGAAACTGTAGATGGGGCCGCGATGGTCGCCCTCACACGTGTGGTTATAAACAACGTCGAGTACTACGGCGATTCCTGCTTTGTGGAAAGCATTGACCATCTCTTTGAATTCGAGATGCTGTCCATCGTCATTGCACGTACACGCATACTGGGCATGCGGCGAGAAAAAGTTCAAAGGCATGTAACCCCAATAATCCCCTTCCTGCGGGTCGCGCTGAAATACCGGCATCAATTCGACAACCGTTATCCCAAGCTCCTTCAGATACGGAATCTTGTCCACCAGTCCCGAGTAGGTGCCAGCACGCGAAGGATGCACGCCAGAATTCGGGTTTCTTGTGAAGCCTCTTATATGAAGCTCGTAGATGATTGCTTCGGATTCGGGGCGAGGAGCAACATCTCCGGACCAATCGAACTCGGCAGTATGCCCGGCCAGCACTCCCAGCGGCGCTTTTCCGGTATTGGGGCCGGGCGCCGCGGCCTGCTCGCGGTCAAATTCTGGCGGAAAGAAAACACATCGAGCATAAGGATCGAGTAGAACCTTCTCGGAATCAAAGGCCTGAAGCCCAGAAACGATCTGCCCCGAGACCGCGTAGGCGTAATAACGAGCACCCCGCATTTTGTTGAGCGGAAGTCTGCAGTGCCAGATCCGCCCCGACTTGTTGCGAACGAAATCGAATGGGAATGTAAGGATCGGAATTGCCAGTTCATCGGCGCGATAGAGTAACAGAGTGACGCTCTCCGCGTGCTCCGCATACACAGCAAAATTAAACGCTTGCTCCTCTTCGATCCAGGTTGCGCCTAGCGGCAATGGAGATCCTTCGGTTTGCGCCCACCGGCATTTTTTCGAGTAGACCTCCGACCGGACTTCGCCGAATAAACGGTCGTTGCCAGAAGCTTTGCGAATCGGATTGCTCACTTGTAATGTCTTCCTCATAATCCCGCGTATTCTGCCCTTACCGGCTGACCAGTTGGATCCACGCTCGAGCGACGCTTCGACCTCTCCGTCAATTCACGGAGCCATTCGAAAGCGGTTGTCGACAGCATCTCTTTCGTGACGCGCCAGCGCCAGTTTCCACCTACACGACCAGGGACATTCATTCGGCTTCCAACGCCGAGGTCCAAAACATCCTGCAACGGCGCAACGCTTAAGGCAGCCCCCGAAGACCAGGCCAGTTCGACCAGCGCCGGCGCTGCTTCGGCACTGTCTTTGAGCTGGCGCTTGAGGTAGCTCGACAAAGTTTCTTTCTGGGAATCGGGCAAATGTTCGTACCAATCCCGCGTTGGCGGATTGTCATGCGTGCCCGTGTAGGCGACCGTGTTGTTGACAAAATTGTGCGGAAGATAAGGATTATCGGCGTGGCCATCGAAGGCGAACTGTAAAACTCTCGTTCCTGGCACTTGAAATTGATCGCGCAACAATGCGACATCCGCGGTGATGGTCCCCAGATCCTCGGCGATGAACGGCAAGCTCCCGAGTTCTTTTTGAATTGCTTGAAAGAAGCCGGCTCCTGGGCCTCGCACCCACTCGCCGGATTGTGCTGTCTTGGCTCCGGCTGGCACATGCCACGCCGCTGCAAAAGCCCGGAAGTGATCCAGGCGAATCACGTCTACATGACCCAGCAGAGTGCGAATTCTGTCTATCCACCACCGATATCCATTGGAACGTAGCGCATCCCAGTTGTAGACGGGATTACCCCATAACTGTCCATTTGCGCTGAAGTAATCGGGAGGAACTCCGGCAACGAAACGCGGCCGCTGCCATTCATCGAGCAGGAAGAATTCCGGATTCGCCCATACGTCGCTCGAATCAGCCGAAACAAAAAACGGAACGTCGCCAATCAGGCTCACGCCCTTGGCATGGGCGTATTCCTTAATGTTATCGGCTTGCCGAAGCAGCAGAAATTGTTCAAGACGAAACAAGTCAATCTCGCTGGACAGTGCCCGACGCGCCTTCG
Organism: Candidatus Acidiferrales bacterium; assembly: GCA_963742325.1. Classification (GTDB taxonomy): domain Bacteria; phylum Acidobacteriota; class Terriglobia; order Acidiferrales; family UBA7541; genus Acidiferrum. The sequence continues at coordinate 32,369 of CAVULB010000002.1, forward strand.
CCAAAGCCCCAGGCTTTCGCTGAACGAGATCCTCGGGCCACTCGAGATAGTAGGAGTCGCCGAACTTCTTCTTCAGCGCTCGAAAGAGCGCATAGTCCTCAAGCCAGCTTGTCTCTGTTGAACAGAATTCCTCATAGGCAGGACGAAGGTCACTGCGCTCGCCGGACGTGAATCTCTTCCATGCCTTTTCGAGCAGGCTCTCTTTGAAAGAAATAACGGCATCATAGTCGACCCTATCTGAAGGGAAGTGTGAGGCACAATCACTCGCGTTGAGCAGTCCATCCGATACTAGGCCCTCCGGGCTGATGAGAAGGTCATTGCCCGCAAACGAAGACAGTGATTGGTATGGAGAATTGCCATAACCGGTGGGACCAAGCGGCAATACCTGCCACCAGCCTTGACCGGCGTCATGGAGGGTGTCTATCCAGGAAAACACAGATGGACCTAAGTCGCCGATTCCGTGCGGTGAGGGCAGAGACGTAGTGTGCAGTAGGATACCGGAACTGCGGTATTGGGATGGAAACGGCGGAAGTATTCTCGGATTGCAATCGCCGCTCATTGGCGACTCCCTGCCGACGAACGCACTGCGTTGTTCACTATGTTCTGGGCCTCAGTCACGATCGAGTTCAGATGCTGCTCGCTTTGGAAGCTCTCGGCGTAGATTTTGTAGATGTCTTCCGTCCCCGAAGGGCGGGCAGCGAACCAGCCGTTTTTCGCCACGACTTTTAATCCTCCGATCGGGCCATCATTGCCGGGGGCCCGCGTCAGCTTGGCCATAATCGGCGCCCCTGCAAGATCCGACTCTTTCACTGCATCTGGCGAGAGTCTCTGCAATTTACTTTTCTGCTCCGGAGAGGCCGGTGCATCAATGCGCGTGTAGTAAGAATCTCCGAACTCGGTTGTCAATTCGCGATAGTGCTCACCTGGATCCTTGCCGGTGCGCGCAGTAATCTCGGCTGCAAGAAGATCCATAATGAGGCCGTCCTTGTCCGTGGTCCAAACCGTTCCGTCGCACCGTAGAAAACTAGCGCCGGCACTCTCCTCGCCGCCGAAACAGTAGGAACCCCCGAACAGGCCCGGCACAAACCACTTGAAGCCAACCGGCACTTCGCGCAAATCACGGCCAAGTTTTCGCACTACGTTGTCGATCATGCTGCTGCTCACAAGTGTCTTGCCAACGGCTGCTTCCTGCCGCCACTGTGCCCGGTGCGTCAGCAGGTAGCGCACCGCCACGGCAAGGTAGTGGTTCGGGTTCATCAGTCCGCTCACCGGGGTGACAATACCGTGACGGTCCGAGTCGGGGTCGTTCGCAAAGGCCACTTGAAATTGATCTTTCAACGCCACCAGTCTTGCCATGGCGTAAGGACTGGAACAGTCCATGCGGATCTTGCCGTCATGGTCCACGGTCATGAAGGAAAAGGTCAGCTCGAGTACGGGATTGACGACCTGGATTTCCAGCCTGTGGATCGTATTGATCGATTCCCAATACGAGAGAGAGGCCCCGCCCAGGGGATCTACGCCAAGCCGCAACTTCGCGCCGCGAATAGCTTCCATATCGACCACATTCTTGAGATCACTCACGTACGGCAGCATCAGATCTTCTTGGTGTGTTGTAGACGCCGCGATGGCTTTGTTGAAAGGCAGTCGTTTCACACCCACATTGCCCGCTCGCAGTAATTCGTTCGCCCGCGTTTCCACCCAATGGGTTACGTCGGTGTCCGCAGGCCCTGCGTTCGGCGGATTGTACTTAAGGCCGCCGTCCTCAGGTGGATTGTGGGATGGCGTAATCACAATGCCATCTGCGAAATGTTCTTTGCGAACGCGGTTGTAGACAAGAATGGCGCGTGAGATGACGGGGGTAGGTGTGACTCCGTCGTTTTGCTGAATGACAGTCTCCACGTCGTTTGCCGCCAGGACCCCAAGCGCAGTTCTCTGTGCGGGACTGGACAGCGCGTGGGTATCCTTGCCCATATAGAGGGGACCGTCCGTTCCTCGTGATCGGCGGTAATCGCAAATTGCCTGGGTAATCGCAAGGATATGGGCTTCCGTGAACGTGTCTTGAAAAGGCGAGCCACGATGCCCGCTCGTCCCGAAACTTACAAGCTGGTTGGCATCTTGCAGGTCAGGGCGACGGTCGAAATAGTCCCTTTCCAGCCGAGCGACATCCACCAGAATCTCCTTAGGTGCCGGTTTGCCTGCGAGCGGCGAAAGCGAGCTTCGATGTGCTGCAGTCCCCGGGAGCCGCGGTTCTACGGGATTGGACATGGTTCTGCCTTCCAGATGTCCCGAGCATATTCGGCGATGGTACGGTCGCTCGAGAATTTTCCCGAGCTTGCGATATTCAAAATTGCCTTGCGCGCCCACTCACCCGGATTTGCATACAACGCGCCTGCGGCTTCTTGCGCCTGGCAATACGAGGTGAGGTCCGCCAGGTGCATGTAGTAGTCACCGTTCGTCAAAAGCGTGTCACGCAACGGAGCAAAAATTCCCGGTTCGTTCCGGCTGAAATAGTCCGAGGAAATGAGATCCAATGCCGCTCGCGTCTCTGGCTCATTATCATAGTGCCAGTGCGGGTTGTACCAGCGACGATTGTTTCCCACTTGCTCAGCGGTAAGGCCGAACAGGAAGAAATTCTCTTCACCGGCTTCCTCAGCCATTTCGATGGTCGCGCCGTCGCGGGTTCCGACCGTCAAGGCTCCATTCATCATGAATTTCATATTGCTGGTTCCGCTTGCTTCGTATCCGGCGGTAGAGATTTGGTTTGATACATCGCTTGCGGGGATCAGGCGCTCGGCAAGCGAGACGTTGTACTCAGACAGGAAAACAACGTTGACTTTGCCCCGTGTTGCAGGGTCGCCGTCGATAGTCGCCGCGAGGTTGTTGATGAATTTGATGATGAGCTTCGCGAGATGATAGGAGGGCGCCGCCTTTCCGGCAAAGAAAAAAGTGCGCGGCACAATCTCAATGTTTGGATTTGCTCGCAGCCGGTTATAGACCACAACAATCCTCAACGCGTTCAGCAGTTGCCGCTTGTATTCGTGGATGCGTTTGATCTGACAGTCGAAGATTGTGCCTGGGTCCACCTCTTGTCCCGACGTTGACTTCAGCCAATCCGCGAATCGTGCCTTGGCTTCACGCTTCGACGCGAGAAATGCATCACGAAAGCCTATGTCATTGGCGAGTGCTCCGAGTGCTGTCAGCTTGCCCAGGTCAGTGATCCACCCCTCACCAATAGCATCCGAAATCACGCTGGCTAGTTTGGGATTGGCTTGCAGCAACCATCGCCGCGGAGTCACACCATTGGTCTTATTGCCGAAGCGCTCCGGGTACATCTCTGCCAGATCTCTCACGGTGATCGTGCGCAAGAGTTTGGAATGGATTGCCGCCACGCCATTCGTACTGTGCGACCCAACAATTGCTAGATTGGCCATGCGGATTTTGCGTTGACTGCTCTCTTCGACAAGGCTGACGCGAGATACGCGATCGTCTTCGCCGGGAAAGCGGCGGCGAACCTCGTCCAGAAGACGCCGGTTGATCTCGTAGATGATCTCTAAATGGCGTGGAAGAAACATCTCAAATAACTCTACAGGCCACTTCTCAAGCGCTTCCGGTAGCAGCGTGTGATTTGTATACGCCAGTGTCTTCTTGGTCAAATCCCACGCATGGTCCCATCCCAAGTGGGCGTCATCTAGCAAGATTCTCATCAGTTCGGCAACCGCTAACGATGGATGCGTATCATTCAGCTGGATTGCCGCCCTCTCTGGCAGTTGCTCCCAATCTTTATTGAGTTGCCGAAAACGCCGTACGATGTCCGCGAGTGAGCATGCCACCAGGAAGTATTCCTGGACGAATCGCAATCCCTGGCCCACCGTTGTTGAATCGTTGGGATAGAGCACGCGTGTGATCGATTCCGCCCCGAGAGTCTCCGCTAATGCGCCTACGAAATCACCGGCACCAAACTCCATAATATCGAAGGCATCCGGCGCTGCCGCGGCCCACAGTCGCAGCGTGTTGATGGTCTTCCCCCCGTAGCCAACGATTGGGCGATCGAACGGTATGCCGAACCAGGTTGACGGCCGAGCGGGCACCAGTTGAAAGCTGCCCCCGTTCAGCTTGAACGAGCAACCCAGTTTCACTTCCACCATCTCGACAGGTCGAGCGACCTCCCAGGGATCGCCCCAGCGGATCCAATTGTCAGGATTTTCCTTTTGCCATCCATCAACAATGGTTTGTTTAAACATGCCGTACTCGTAGCGCAGACCGTATCCAGTAGCCGGGAGTTGCATGGTGGCCATGGACTCCAGGAAGCACGCTGCCAAGCGCCCCAGACCTCCGTTACCGAGACCCGCATCAGGTTCCTGCTCCAGCAGTTCGAGCCAATCAAGACCTTTTTCCTTGATGGCTCCTTGTACCACTGGGTTCAGCAGCAGGTTGGCGATGTTGTTTGTCAGCGAGCGGCCGATCAGAAATTCCATCGAGAGGTAGTAAACGCGTTTGGCGTTTCCCTTTTCGTACGTGCTCCTGGTCAGCGCCCAACGCTGGGCCAGCACGTCTCGAATCGAATGGGAAACCGCCTCAAACAGCTCTCGCGCCGTCGCGACCTTCGGCTCGATCACGCGGTCAAAGATCAAATGTCGTTCGTAAAGTGCATTTGGCGAACCAGAAAATGCAATTGGGCCGCACCCATACTGCCTGAGAAGTTCTGACAAGTGCCATTCCTCTGGTGTTCTCGGGGGGACTCGAACCAGTTCCGGCGCTGTTAGATCTTTTTTGCTCATTGGATATCCTCAATTCTTTGATTCAACGGTCTCGCCCGAATGCTGGGGAACATCATTTCAATGCCCACTGGAAAAAACTAAACATTTCCCATCTCACGGCCCGAATACGTTGCACTGCTCGGTTAGCCTGCTCACCCACCTGCGGGAGAGACTCCACGCTGTTTCGCCATGACGTGCAACGTACACCACTGGAAATACTTCGCTCATTCTGCCCCAATCGCCTCTCGCGCCTCAGTTCACCGCCGCCTTCTGTGGTCGCCGAGTATGTGTCAACTTCCAGCACTCCTTTGCGATCGCCCAATCCTCCTCGGCCCGAATCACCAGAACGCGTATACTGGAATCCAGCGCAGAAATATCCTGGTCAAGCAGAGGTTTTGCATTCGCGTTGTCGTTCAACCGCAAGCCGGCAAACTCCAGCCCGCGGCATGCCGCGGCTCGCACCTCGGGTGAGTTCTCGCCCACCCCCGCGGTAAACACCACCGCATCCACTCCGCCCAGTACAGCAGCCATGCCGCCAATCGCGGCTCGGATGCGGTGAACGTAGATATCGAATGCCAGCTTCGCAATCTCGTTTCCTTGCTGGACCGCAGCTAGGATGTCGCGCATATCGCTCGACAACCAAGAAATCCCGAGCAGCCCCGACTGTTGGTTCAGCAGCTCATCAATCCATTGACCATCCAACCCATCCTGGCGGATCAGGTAAGTTAAGATTCCTGGATCCACCGCACCAGATCGTGTCCCCACCATCAGCCCGTCTAGAGGAGTGAAGCCCATGGTCGTATCGACGCTATGACCGTTCTGAATCGCCGCGATCGAGCAACCATTGCCCAAATGGCAGTTCACCAGCTTGAGCGACTTGGGATCCCTCCCCATCAGTTGACCTGCACGATCGGTGCAGTATTGATGATTAATGCCGTGGAATGGGTACCGGCGAATGCCTCTCTGGAACCAGTCATAAGGACCAGGATAGATTGCAGCCTCTGCCGGCATTTGTTGATGAAATCCCGTGTCGAAAACCGCGACCTGCGGAACGTCTCCCAGAAGCTGCTCGAGAATACGAACGCCTTCCAGTTCCGCCTGAATGTGCAATGGCGCGAATGCCGATACGCTTTCGATAGCTGAATGCACTTCCGGCGTGAATGTGACTGGTTCGGTGAGATGTGGAGGGCCGTGCACAGACAGTGTCCCACGACATCAATTTCCGCCTCGGACCGGATAACGCGTGTTTCTCCGTCGTGCGCGGCACGCAGCAGACGCCGAATAACCTGCTCGCGTGAAGAGACGGGCAGTTTTTCTTTCAGCGTGCCACCTTGCCGATTCTCTACCGAGATCCACGCCGAATGGGTACGCCACTCGATTTCCCCCTCCCACAAGGGCGCGGAGGCAGTTTCTGATGGCATTTCACCAATTTCATACAGGCAGGCTTTCTGGCTGCTTGATCCCGAGTTAAGAACAAGTATTTTCATGGTCATGCAAAAGTATAATTTCGGCTCTTCGGTGTTCCTTAGTGCTAGCTCATGCGAACTGTAGCTACAGGGGCCATTTCCATCCCGTAATCTCGGGACTGTCGATGCCGTGCTTGTAAGCGTACGCGCGGCAAGCGATCTGCGCGTTCCGGAATTTCTCTTTGGCATGGCCGCCGGTCTTCTGCAGCTGGGGAATTCGGTCGATGGCGTCAATGGCCAGACTGAAACGATCGGTCTCGTTGTTCATAGCCAACTCCATTGGCGTGTTGATATTCCCCTTCTCCTTATATCCCCGCACGTGGAGAGACTTGTTCGTGCGCGCATAAGCCAATCGGTGGATCAGCCAGGGATATCCGTGGAAGTTGAAAATGATCGGCCTGTCGGTGGTGAACAACGAATCGAAGTCCCTATCGCTCAAACCGTGCGGATGGTCTTTGGTCGGTTGCAGCTTGAAAAGATCGACCACATTAATGAAACGAATCTTGATCTCGGGGAATTCCTCTCGCAAGAGCGACGTTGCAGCCAGAGCCTCCTGTGTTGGGATATCCCCGGCGGAAGCCATTACCAGGTCGGGCTCGCGTCCCTGGTCGTTGCTGGCCCAATCCCAAATACCGATACCCTTCGTGCAATGCGTGATGGCTTCGTCCATATTCAGATACTGCAAGTGCAGCTGCTTGTCGGAAACAATCACGTTGATGTAGTTTTCGCTGCGCAGGCAGTGATTGGCCACAGACAGCAAGCAATTTGCGTCCGGAGGGAGGTAAATACGCGTTACCGAAGCGCTCTTGTTGAGAACCACGTCTAGAAAACCGGGGTCCTGGTGCGTGAAACCATTGTGGTCCTGCCGCCAGACCGTTGACGTGATTAACAGGTTCAGCGAAGCGATTTTCCGGCGCCAGGACAACTGATTGGAGATGGATAGCCACTTGGCGTGCTGGTTGAACATAGAATCGATGACGTGGACAAAGGCTTCATAGGTAGATAAGAAGCCGTTCCGGCCTGTAAGCAAGTACCCTTCGAGCATGCCCTCCATGGTGTGCTCGCTGAGCATCTCGATGACACGCCCGTCTGTAGACAGTTCGCCGCCATCCTCGTCTTCCGGAAAATACTGAGCAATCCAAAACTTCTTGGAAGCCTGGTACACCGCCTGGAGTTTGTTTGAGGTCGTTTCGTCGGGGCCAAACACGCGGAAGTTGTCGATATTCAGCTTCATTACATCGCGAAGGAAGTCTCCCAAAGGCGGCACATTTTCCGCGTCACTCGTTCCAGGGCGATCCACCTTCAGCGCGTATTCGCAAAAGTTTGGTAGGCGGAGAGCCTTTCTTAATGTTCCGCCGTTCGCATGCGGGTTGGCACTCATTCGGCGGGTTCCCTTGGGTGCAAGCTCTTTCAGTTCTGCAACCAACCGACCGTTCTGGTCGAACAACTCTTCAGGTTTCTGGTCGCGCATCCACTTCTCCAGGATGCGCAACTGTTCGGGGTTTTTCTTCACCTCGGTCAGCGGCACCTGGTGCGCACGCCAAAACCCTTCGACCCGGTGACCGCCCACTTCCTGTGGTGCGCCCCAGCCTTTCGGAGAGCGCAACACGATCATCGGCCACCGCGGTCGCGTAACGACGCCGGTAGCGCGGCATTCTCGTTGATGTTTCTGGATTTCGAGAACACAGTGTTCAACGGTCGCAGCCATAGCCTGATGCATGGTGTCAGGATCGGAACCTTCGACGAAGTAAGGCGTCCATCCGCAGCCCCGTAACAGGCCCTCCAGCTCTTCATGGGTAATCCGCGCCAACAGCGTGGGATTGTTAATCTTGTAGCCGTTTAAGTGCAGGATCGGCAGCACTGCTCCGTCGCGCATCGGGTTCAGAAACTTGCTGATGTGCCAGGAAGTGGCCAATGGCCCGGTCTCGGATTCGCCGTCGCCGACTACTGCGGCGACGATCAACTCCGGATTGTCTAATGCTGCGCCGCAGGCGTGCGAAAGCACGTACCCCAGTTCGCCTCCTTCGTGAATCGAACCGGGAGTTTCTGGCGTGCAGTGGCTCCCAATGCCGCCGGGGAAGGAAAACTGCTTAAAGAACTCGCGCAGACCAACTTCGTCCTCGCTCTTTTCCGAATATATTTCGGAATAGGTGCCCTCCAGATACCCCGGTCCTAGAACCCCCGGCGCGCCGTGTCCAGGACCAGCCATGAAGATCATGTCGAGATCGAATTTCTTGATGAGTCGATTCAGGTGAATGTAGATAAATGCTAGCCCTGGGCTTGATCCCCAATGTCCCAGCAGGCGGTTCTTGATGTGCTCGGGTTTCAACGGCTCTTTTAACAACGGATTCGCTTGGAGATAGATCATCCCGAGCGCCAAATAATTGCACGCACGCCAGTATGCGTGAATTTTCCTCAGTTCCTCTGAACTCAACGACGATCCCTGCACTGAGGAGCGCGCTTTCCCATACGCACTCAGAGAGGCCAATGCGGGTTCCTCAACTAATACTCTCGACGACATTTTGGCTCCTTGGCGTTGCACTCTGCTGAAGGCAGCTCCTGTGGCGAATCTTCTGAAGCACGGTACTGCCGAGATTGACCAAGATCGAAAATTCGCTGCGCCACGTTTGCTCAATCCATACTAGGCAAGCAGGCTGCCATTCATAAGCAACCAGAAAATAAGGGCTTCCCGCACAGTGCCGGGCTGGCATGCCCGAATGCAGGCAGTGGCGACTGGCAATGGGTTTTTCGGATCCCTGAGTTTCCCCCGCCCTACTAGGGGAATCGGCATGGGTGAAAGCATTGGTCTGACCGGATTCCGTCAGCACCCCCGGTGTCTGGGCCTCATAGGATGCGAGGAGATCTGCCGAGATCTCGCCATGCTCTTCACGCAGACCCACTTGAGCGAACAGTTCGAGGTAGAGCTCTCGCTGGCCACCCAAATGCATTGGCCAATCGAGCATTACTGACGAAAGGTCAACGCTAGTTCCCTAAAGGAGAAGTACGATGCGGCAAGAATCTCGAAACTGGAAGGCAAAATTTGGTCCTGCATTGGTGCTGGCACTCGTCGTGTGTTCTGTGACGCGCGGGCAGGACGTGCGAACGAACTATATGCCGGGAACGGATTTTTCGAAATATCACACCTACGCATGGGTCGGCGAGGTAAAGGGAATACCCCGAGTAGGTGGTCAGCCCGACCAGATCCTGGACACTCAGGTCAAGCAAGCGGTCGATTCTCAAATGGCGGCCAAGGGCCTAACCAAAGCGGTCGACGGCGATAAACCCGATTTACTTCTTGGCTACCAACTCGCTATCGATCAGGAGAAGCAAATAAACGGTTTCGCGAACGGCTGGGGCGGCTATGGCTTTGGCGGCTGGGGCCCCTGGGGCGGAGGCCTCGATTCATTTTCGACGGCAACTTCAACCATCAACATCGGGACTTTCGTCCTCGGCATGTATGATCCTGCCGCAAAGAAGCTCATTTGGATAGGTGCTGCCCAACACACGCTTGATCTCAGCAAAAAACAGGAGAAAAACGTGGAAAGGCTCAACAAGGGAGCACAAAAACTGCTGAAGAACTTCCCTCCCACACCCGGGAAGTAGACACCTTCGATCTGGAACGCTCGCGGTGAACCTGTTTGACCAGGGAAAGAAGCGACTGCCTACGACCCAGGCACATATCAATCCGAATAGCTGACCGCGATGCTGACCGTATCGACAATCGCGAGCAGCAGACCTGCCCCCACCAGCACAGAGACCGCGAGAACCTGATCCTCCATGCTGTCGGCCCGAAGGTACGTGCCTATCGGGTATGCCATAGCAATAGCGTTGATCGACCCCAATACATACCAAAATTGTTCCTTCGTTTTGTTTTTTCGCAATGACCACCTCGAGTATTGTGTGCGCTCTGTGGAAAATGCAGGTTCCATGCCAACGCAGGTCCTAGCTAAGTGCTGACTACAGTTCTTCTTATCGTGCGATTAGGAACGCAGCAGTGCCCTTCCTAGGGCACTGCCTCAGTCTGGGCAGAGTCTTCGGAAGACCGTCTACGGAGGCCAACAGGTACGTCAACGCGCGCCCTTGTGGCCTTGGCGGTGAATCGTGCCTGCCGTGCCTGCTTTGGACCAAACGGGCTTTCAGGGCCGGCATCACGAGAAACTCACAGCAAGCTACAATGGATAATGGTCGGTCGCCGCAACTGATCTGTGAATTTATATGTTAAGTAGAATAGCTTTGGGCTGAGGTTTGCCGCCGATGTTTCCGACATTATAGTACGGTTTGTCTTGTGCTGGCCACTCCCGTAGCGAAGACCTGTGACGCCGGAGGCGGCGCGCTTAGGTTGTAGCGGAGGCAGGGACGGATAATTGAGCGAATCTCGTCCGGACGGGTACCCTTGCGTGTGCCGCCGTCTGAAACATTTGCATTACCGTCGTCCAAGTGGGCTGGAAAGAACCAAAACTACGACGATTTGTTTTTCACAGTCGAATGCTAAGCCTAAGACGCAGAGAGGGTCAGTGAGCCGGGGCCACCGGCACGGGCAGGCTCGATACTTTGGCATACTCCGAAGCAAACAGTTCACTATCCGGATACTGGTCGCACAATTCCCGTAACAACGTTTGCGCTAGGGGAGACTGTTTTTCGCGACACGCGGCAAGGGCAAGGATGATTTTGGCGAAGGGGCGCAGATAGCGACCGTTCCGCGCTGTCTTGATGACTTGCTCCATGCCGAGCTTTTTGTCGCCGTGAACTCCATCGAACCAGAGCGCGAACAGGGCACCAGCGCTCTGCGATCCGATAATGTAGTTTGCTATGCCAAGGGCTATGTAAGCATCGGTCGCGTCCGAATAATTTGTCAGTAAACACGCGGCATACTTGTTAGCTTCCTTCATGCGCTTCAAGCCGTTCATATGTTTCTTCTGCAGAATCGATTCGGCGTCTGATTCCATTCCGGCAGCCAACGTCAGTGCAAAAAGAGCTTCTCCATCGTTGGGATTTGTTTTCCTCTCCGGGTTCGGCCTGCCGTCAATCCCTTACAGAAATTTATTTTCGTTCAGAAAAAAATCGCTTGTCAATACGCCTTGGAGGTACACCTCCTCAAAAAGATAGCTCGCCGCCACGGCCACCTCACCAGAAGGAGCCTCGCGATTGCGGGATTCCCAGTTCGCGAAAATTCGGCTGCTTCGGCAAACTTTTGCTCGTATAGGACATCAAATCCAGCGCTAAGCTTCAGGGATTGGTGTGAAGGCTGGCGACTCGCCGTTCGGCACTCCCTTCGCAAAACGGATGGCTGGACTCATCAGCAGTAAAAGCGTGAGAAACTTAGAGCAACGCAGCATTTATCTGTACCTTCCGATATCGATGTCCTGATCAATCAACGTTTGTAGCCAAACTTGACACTACGCTCATGCTCCACCCCTGCATTAGTTAGCAACAAGAGACCTGGGTTGCGCCGGTCATTATTGATTCCACGTGTGCCTCGTCCATCGCACGCGCTCATCCTCGAGCCTCCGCACACATAAGGTGTCTTGCATTCGACATGGTGAAGGGCATCTGTGTATAGGAAGAGCTCTGATCCAGGTCCCTGAGGAAGGCCAACTCTTCTTCGCCTGCATGCCGATCGATCAGAAGGACCTCCCCCGAGCGCACTTGCGCTGTGGCGAGCAGCCTCGCAATCGGGCAGACTACATAGCGTTCGATGGCGCGCTTCAAGTGGCGTGCTCCGTATCTCTGGTCGGTACCCTCTTCGAGCAGGAACTGCCTTGCTTCGTTCGTTATCCGAAACTGGAAGGGGCTCGTCGCACAATCCAATAGGCGCTTCTGCACTTGCCCCAATTCGATCTCCAGCACTTCGTCAAGTTCTTCGCGCTTCAACGGATGGAATACCACCACTTTGTCCAAGCGGTTCATAAACTCGGGCGAAAACTTCCGCCGTGCCGCTTCTACCGCAGTCCTCTCCACCTTCTCATTTAATCCCTTGGCTGGCATGTCCTTCGGCTGTATGAAACCCATCCCGCCTTGCATCAATTCCGTGATTTCTCCCCCTCCGAGGTTCGAAGTCAGGAAGATTACCGTCTGCGACAGATCGACTCTCCGGTTGTCCCCTAACGTTAAGGTCGCTTTGTCCAGGATCCCGAGCAGTAGTTGCCAAAGTGCGTCGCTCGCTTTCTCAATCTCGTCAAACAGCAGGAAGCTGAGTTTCAACTCGCCTCGGTGGCTCTTTGCCAACTCCTCTTGCGTAATCAGCGGATGGGTCTCCCTATGGCCCAAATACCCTGGGGGTGAGCCAATCAGTTTGGCGATCTCATGGGAGTGCTGGAACTCCGCACAATCCACTTTGATCACCGCTCGGCTATCTCCAAACAGAATTTCTGCTGCAGCCTCGACAATGCGCGTCTTGCCGGAACCGGTCGGTCCCAGAAACAGTAGGTTTCCGACGGGACGACCTGGCGGGTGCAGCCCAGCGGAGAACACTTGATATAGCTCAACAAGCGCTTCGACGGCTTCGTCTTGCCCGACGATCTTTTGTCGCAGCGCATCTTCAAAATGTCGCGACGTGGAACTTCGCTGTTTCGTGTCCAATTCTTGTATAAGGGCCGATTGCGTTGCTGTTGCCATAACTTCTCCTTTACTGCCGTAACTCGAAAAACCTGTATAGCTGCCAAAACTTTTCAGGCGAGCTTGCTCATGGAGCACAGGAAACTCCGCCAGCACTGCCGTTCCGGTATCCAGGCAATTTCATACGTGAAAGCGTCATCTACTTCGGCCGACGCTTGCCGATCCCAATGCGAGAAGACTCTGGTTTCATAACGCACACTCACGCCGCTCTCGAAACGCTGTGGCATTGGTGTCGATTGTTCAATTGCCATCCTGGTTTCTTCGCTCATTGCCTTACCCTCACTCACCGTTCAAATCGTCAATAGATACCTCGCCTAACGCACGAGCCCTGCGCAGACAGTTACGCGGAATAGTCAGCGCGGCTGATGTTCAGCTTGTGCATCTTGTTTTGCAGGGTGGTTCGTTTCAGTCCGAGGCGCTCTGCGGCCCCACCTTTGCCGGCGACTCTTCCCGAAGCGGCTCTCAGCGCATCGATGATGACATTGCGTTCTGCTTGTTGGAACGTGGAGATCGGAGTCGATCTCGTGCGATTCGGAGGCTATGAATCTCCTCAGTTGATACTTTTAATTCTTCGCCCTGTGAGAGGACAACGGCGCGTTCAACGAAGTTCGCCAGTTCCCGGACATTTCCCTTCCAAGGATGATTCGTTAATAGCCTCCATCGTGCGCGGGGGAATCGTCTTGATCTGTCTTCCCATCTCCCGAGATAGCTTCGACACAAAATAGTGCACCAGCAGCGGAATATCCTCGCGCCGTTCCCGAAGTGGCGGGATCGCAATCGGGAACACGTGGAGACGGTAAAACAGATCTTCGCGGAATTTTCCCTCCCGAATCATGGCCGGGAAGGTTGCGGTGAGTCGCAGCAATCATCCGCACATTGACTTGGATCGTGTGGGCGCTTCCGAGTCGTTCAAATTCCTGCTCCTGTACCGCGCGCAACAGTTTCGCCTGCAGTTCCAGGGGGATGTCTCCGATTTCATCGAGAAAGAGCGTGCCCCCATCCGCCAGCTCGAATCTCCCCTTTTTCTGCATCAGGGCGCCGGTGAACGCACCCCTCTCGTGTCCGAAGAGTTCGCTCTCCAGCAGGCCAGCCGGAATCGCTGCGCAATTGACCTTCACCAGATTGTGGTTGCGCCGAGGGCTGAATTCGTGAATCGCCGCGCGATCAGTTCCTTTCCGGTTCCGGTCTCGCCGGAGATCAAGACTGTGGCGTTGGTGGGAGCGACGATCTCCACTTGCGAAAGGACCGCGCGCAAGCCGCCATGCCGCCCGACAATTGTGTCCAGGAATGAGGCACGAGCCCGTCCCGGCGCGTCTGTCCCTGATTCATCGGCAATAGGAAATACTGCCGGATATTCCATTGAAATAAGTGAAACTAGGTGCCGCTGCGCTCATCTTGCCCCCTCTAAGACCGATCGGAATGACCGTTCTTTGCACGGAAGTGTGATCGCAGTCGCGGCCGCGGGCAACCCCACATCGGTAGTTCGCAGGCACTACATTGGTTTGGGTCGGGCACTGTGCCGAGGGAGTATGGGACCTTTTTTGAGGGAGGAACGAACTCAAAATGGGGGTGAGAGGTTAACTCTTTCGGTGCGGAAGCTCGACGCGCCTCCATCCAAACAAGCTGAGCGTCAACCGACCAAGCCCCGGGTCCCAGGAGGGCCAGGGCGGCACCGAGAGTCCCTAAGAAGATACAGGTCCAAGGATCGGCAGGATGGAGGAAGGCTTTCCACAACGCAAGGATCGCCAGAACGGTTCCTGCCGCGGGGGTCCACAGACCGACAAGTAAAAGTATTCCTACAACTCCGGTGAGCACATTCAGTATGGTTGGTCCAACAGGGGGACCGCCGCGGAGTGCCATCGCAGCGTGAAACACCAAGGCGATGCCTGCAACCACTCGCTGCAAGAGAAGACCCAGGCCAGGCGCACCGTGGGCAAAAGTTGAGAAAAGTCGACGCACGACATGGTTAAGATTATGCAGGCCGCTATCCAAACATAACCCCCAAACGGCCCGAACGAGGGACTCTTTCGAGCGAATTACACCTCGATGATGCCGCGTTTCAGTCCCATCATGGCGGCTTGGGTGCGGTCTTTCGCACCCAATTTGGACAGGATGTTTCGGACTTGGCCTTTTACCGTCTCTTCGCTTACGGATAGCTGCTCTGCAATTTCTTTATTTGCGTTTCCTTCCGCGATCAGCCGCAACACACGAACTTCCGCCGGTGTCAAGGCGTCGTCGGTGGCGTGTTCGGCAAGTTCGAAGGAGGCTTCAGCAGAAATCGCCTTTTTGCCTGCATGGACGGCTCGGATGGTTCTCAGCAGTTCCTCATGCAACGAACTTTTCAGCAGGTACCCCCGAGCGCCAGCTCTGATAGCCCGTTGCACCTGGGCGTCCCCGGAATAAGTAGTCAGCATGATGATTCGCGCTTCCGGAGCTTCGTCGCGAATCGCAATCAACGCGTCGAGCCCACTCATCACTGGCATCTGGATGTCCATCAGCGTAATGTCCGGACGCTGTGCCCGGAACTGCTGAATCGCTTCGCGTCCATTAGAAGCATGGCCAATAACGCGCATGTCCGACTGACCACCGACGAGATTAGCAACACCCTCACGGACGATGGGATGGTCGTCGGCCACCAGAATCCGAATCGGACTCGGCTCTTCGCTCATGACTTTTTCACTGTGCCTCGCCCAGATAGCTTCGCAAGAAACTTCTCCGTTAACCGATATTCGCTATCCGTCGGTAGGTTCCGTATACGCACGCGTAAGCAGGAATGCTCAGTTCCACTTCTGTGCCGGCGTCCAATTCGCTCCACACTGTTAGCTTGCCGCCTATGAGCTTGGCTCTTTCTCGCATGCCACGCAAGCCAAAGTGCCCTTCAGGCTCGCCGTCGCTCAGTAGCTTCGGGTCGATGCCCTTGCCATCGTCGCGCACGCGCACTCGCAGCCGCCGGTCGTCGTAGTGGATTTCTACCTCGATCTGCTTCGCATCCGCGTGACGGAACGCGTTGCGTATGCTCTCTCCGGTTATACGGTAGACTTCGTCGCGAAGAATCGGATGCAGATCGCGCGGCGTGCCTTCGACATGAACTTGAAAGGCGGTAGAGTTCGCATTGGCCGCAAGCTCTTCCCCGAGTGTCCGCATGGCCAGGGCAAGGTCATTCGTTTCGACCACCGACGAGCGCAGCCCCTGGATGGCCTCGCGCCCCTCAACGATGGCATGCTTAGCCTGATGCATTGCTTTCTCAAGTGCTTTTCTGGCTTCGGCGGTCCGGGGCTCGGCCGGATTTGCCGACAGCAGGTTAATGCCGGTCTGGAAATGCAGCATGACTCCATGGAAGCTTTGCAGCAGCGTGTCATGCAAATCGCGAGCGATGCGGGTCCGCTCGCCGACGCGCTGCTTCCAAACGCAGGTTAAACTCATGATCGCCAATTGCCGCACCGAAACTGATACAGCCGCCCACACCAGTGCCAAAACAGCGGCTGCACAGAGAGCGCGGAACCAATTCGTCTGGTAGTACGCAGGAGCGACAGAGAAATCCAGCTTGGCGGCATTGTCGTTCCAGATGCCGTCACTGTTGCTGGCGATAACTCGAAAGAATACTTCCCAGGAGGCAAATCCGTATAAAACGCCTGCCTGCGAGTAGTCGGCATCATGCCAGTCATGGTCGTAGTTGTCGAGCCGATAGCGAAATTTCACTCGTTGAGGAATCAGTGAACGTGGGCGAAGTGTAATCAATTTGCAATTCGCGAGGGTGCGGGGGAGAGTT
The DNA here is from genome assembly GCA_963742325.1 of Candidatus Acidiferrales bacterium. GTDB lineage: Bacteria > Acidobacteriota > Terriglobia > Acidiferrales > UBA7541 > Acidiferrum. Next base: position 48,976 of record CAVULB010000002.1, read on the forward strand.
TGAGGTCTTCCGATTGCTGCCAGTTCCTTTCGATCAACAATGACGGATTCGATGTATGTCGACGCAGGCAAGGCGGCTTGCGAAGGCTTGGATGGGGTCGACCATCTGCACGACAACCCCGCTGGTAAACCACACTCGCCCATCAGGGCGAGCATCCGCTGGTTTAAATCCGAAGATACGTTTCGGCTGAGCGCCGTCGAGAGTGTCAAAGACGTCTTGTTCTGAACAATGCGGCTCCGGATTGGCCCACCATCGTTGAAGCTCGGAATCTGAAAATTCGACGATGCCGCACACGCGTATAGAGCCACCAGCGTTTCTCTTTGTCCTGAATAAAGGAGATGACGAAGTCGCAGGGCAGACCGTTTTTCGTCGTCATCTGCTGCACTTTCCCTTCGCGGAGTCCCATGAGCCCGTCGTCGAACGGAGCCAGGACGGAGCCGTCTGCCTGGGCTGCAATCATATGATGGTGCGGAGATTGTTGGCATTTGGATTTAAGTCGGAAAGTTCGCTTTTAGACCCCATGGCGGAACAGCGCCAGGTCTCCGTTCCCTAGTGGGGGCCAATCCAGATTCCCTCCGTGCGGGATTCGGTGCCAGCATCCAGCGCCATGGGACCTTGGAGCAGGAAACACATCACGCACTTGAAAATCGCGGATACATAACAAGTTTTCGCGGAATACTCGCAGCACTCCGCCCAAATATTCCCATCGATATCCTCAATGCAATCCCGAATCAGCATTCCGAGTGGCTGATGATCCGGTCCGCGGGACGGGTCGGAAGCGCCCATTCTTGAAGAAATACAGTCCGTCATCCACTCCTACCCACATGATTCCCGGCTCGGTCTTCAAGCAGTCGGGTGACTTGCTCACCCGGAAGACCCTTGCCCGCTCGAATCGATGAGACGTTTCCTTTAATAATCTTGATCCAGCGATCCGTCATTTGCAACCCATACCGTGCCATCTCTGCTTGCTAGCACGCCCGCCGGCAAATCCTTGGCTAGTCCTTCCAACGGTGAGAAGGTGGTGACACGAGGATCGCGGAAGCTGTCTATCCCACTTGTAGTTCCAGCCCAGACGAATTCCTTCCCGGTCTTCAAATAGAGCCCATACGGAATCGCCGGAAAGCCATTCGTATGGTCATAATGCTCCACCGCATTTCCGCGGATACGAAGCAGCCCTTTTCCTACAGTGCCCACCCAGAGATTGCCATCACGGTCAAACATCAGGGTGCAAATATCGAAGTTAGTTCCGTTAAACGTAGGGGTCAGGAAGGGTTTCACGACACCTTCCTTCAGTTGGTGAATCCCCCCACCTGAACCTTCTCCCGACATGCCTAACCATAGAGATCCATCGGGACCAAGTGCCAAGCTCTGGACCTCGTTCCCGACCTTGTAGATCTCCGACGTGCCGGCATGCCAGTGGACAAGGCGCCCGCTTCGCCCTCCCAGCCAGAAACCCCCGTTACCGTCAGCGAGATAGAAAGGATGTCGGAAATCGGTATTCCATCCGTCGATCCGAAACATTTTACCGAGTCGGTAATATGGCAAAGAGGCGCATCCGAGCTATCGCGCAGTACCCACAAAGAACCATCCGCAGCTTCGCTGACGCTCTGAAACATTCCAATGTCCAACGGGAAGCGAGAAGTGACAGCCGCATCTTTCAGTCGAACGATCTCCCGCTTTCCTATTACCCAGAGTCCTCCGGCGTGGTCAGCAAAGATGTTCATTGATCTATCGATCGAGACTCCGGCGGGTAAGCGCCATGGCAAAAACCGGACGCCATCGAACCTGTAAATATCGGCCGGAAGAGACAAGAACCACAGGAAACCATCAGAGGTTTGCACAATGTGGTACATGCCCGAGGGCAAGGAACCGTCTTGCACTCGCCAGGAAGTATGTATGTACTGGGTAACACGTTTGTCTGGATCGAGGGCGTAAACCGGGGCTGCCGCTAAAAACAGGTAGAAGAGATAACTGCCCAAAATGGCTACTAACGTCTTGCGCCGCCAAGTTAAAACGAACGAGAAGCGATCGGCAAGGAGTTGTTTTTTCCATATTCGTAGCCGGACAGCGTGAAACACTATGCAGCCGTTGTGGCCGGTAACGGAAGCTTAAGCAGTTTGCCCCCGAAGCGCACAGGAATACAAAGCCAAAAGGCGAACCAGGCGAAGAGCGGGGGACTTTGTACATGATGCGACTTGCACCAGTGCGAATTCGCCATCATCCTGCCACTCCAATCCCATTTCCGCAACCATCACCGACCTCTTGATCTGCCAGCGGAGGGTCACTACTGCCGATATCGTGTCGCCCCCTGAAGTCACAACAAGGAGCTAAACGCTGTGTCCTCATGATTGCTAGCCACTTACAGTTTTCCCGTCTTTGGTTCCTGTCGTGCTGTTCTACAACCGGAGTAAGGTGTGGAACTCGTGAAAACGTCTCGACTACTGGCTGCAATTTTCGGTCATTCACTCTGCACCAAGAGAACGGCCAAAATATGCTTTGGTCTTATTGCAGCGGTCTTCCTTGTCCAGTTTTACAACGTCCGGGAACTGGTCTTCATGGAAGCGGTCGTGGCTCTCGGGTTCGCGGTTGTGGTGCTGATCGGCGCTCTATATGCACTCGGCTACATCGCGGTTGCATGGTTGCGAAAGCTTGGTCCTGGGCTCAAGGCTCTTGGTGTCCTCGTTAGCGTAAGACACCGGCAGCCCATTTGCGAAAACGACGGTCACCGGTCTCACTGAAGCCAAAGAGGAGGTTTCCTAATATGCAAGGACAGTCCAGCGACTCCCAAGCAAGAGCTGCTGAACGTTTGTTCGTGGCGGTCGTGAATCAAGCGATTTTGGATATGTTGGAGCACGGCGAAGAGGCGGAAGATGCCGAGAGCTGGCTCTTAAGCAAAGATTTTGACGCGCTGACAAGTCTGTTTCATTGAGTGGCGCGGGTTCACGCCCAGTTTTAATCCGCCCCTGTGGAACCAGTTCAATCCCGTTTCTGCAACCATCACCGAGTGACATTTCGCCATTTCGCCGGCATATAACTGTTGGCTTGTCAGTCGCATCCTTCAGGAAAAGAGCAGACTACTTCTGGGCCTGTGTTGCATCATGTGGCGATCAGGTGCCTTTTGCCGCGTCCCCACTGGTAAAGCAATCTCGAAGGTTTCAATTGCGAAGTAAACCTCGCGAAGAAAAAGGGTCAGACCTACCATCGACGTGAGCATGGCCGCAATAAAGAGGCCACAGATAATCAGGCGAGTCGAATAGTACAACATGGAGCTCGCGAACAGCACCGCGACGACGAAGCACACCAGGAGCGTCGAGGTCGTGCTGAGCTTAATGGCGGAAGAACCAGCCCTATTCCACATAATGCGGGTTTGTTGCTCTTAATGGCCCCCGATCAGAATCCAATCAATCATGCGACCACGCATCGAACGCGAGATGGTTGTTGCTGGACGCAACGTAGTGAACGCGATGTGAAACCCTGCGTCGGCGAGAGCCGCAGCGGCCTTATCTTGCGAGAGACCAAAGTCAAAATCGCCCGCGGCAATTACGGGAACGTCAAGCCTATAGCGCTTCGCATCTTGCAAAAACTCGTCTAGCTGGCTATAGCGAAGGCTGTCGCTTCCCTTACTTTCACAATGAAGATTGTAGGTGGCCACGCTCCTAACGGCGATGAACACATTGTTCAACAGTGCCATACGGCCTCCGCGTCTCCTCTACAGAGGGCGGAGGCAGGGAATGAACCAATGCGGTTGCCAGAAATTCGATTGGTTGTGGAAGCGCAAGATCGTGCGATCGGACAATGGCCAGGGCGAGAGGGTGGCTTGACCATGGTAGGCAGGTGATTCACGCGAGCCTTGCGCCAGTTCTTCGAATTCGGAACCAAGGACGTAATTCTATTTCAGGTTTTGGGCGATTTCTCTCGCGACGTTTCAATAGCTGGTCCGCTCTGCATTCCTGTCAGCTTTCTGAAGAAAGATGATATCCGCATCGGCGCCGAGAAGAAATCCGATGACGGCGTCCAGTTTTGCGCCGCGCGCGATATTCCAACTGACTACGCGAAGCGTGGTCGGACATTCCATTAACTCGGAAGAGATGAACGAGCCAGTTTCAATCTGTTCCATGTCCCCACATCAAACCTGTGCCTCCGACGGATTGATATCGTTGTTTTCTTGTAGACGGCGAGGATACGACAGATGAAGGCCTGGAAATTACGCTGTACGAATACGAAGCAATGATCCAGACGAGATTGGCGCCGATCGCGGTTGCAATGAAGGCAATGTGCATTATGTTCAGAACTGCGAATGCTAGCAGAGCATATGGGAGAAAACAGCGACGGATTATAAATTCCGTCTGACGGGCAATATACATCAAGGGGTTGCGTTTCTGTTTATCCGCTTTCTTTTGCCACAAAGCCAGGAACTTCTCGGGATGGCTGGAGGCAAACCGATGCCGCGCCGCGCCGACCACCAGAAAGCTGACCACCGCTCCAATGATCAACGCGCCGCCCCAAACGAGATAAGCTTCTGTTCCTCGGCTTCGAGTCAACCCGATGCTCATTCCCACAAAGATGAAGAGGTAGTACAAGTAGTCGCAGATAGTCTCCAACCAACATCCGAAATTGCTTACTTGCAACTTAAGACGAGCAACCTCGCCATCACATCCATCGAGAATACTTGCCCATACGGATAAAAGCCCACCGATCACCATGTTCCAGTAGCCGCCCAGACCGAAAAACACACCGGCAAGAAAACTAACCATAAGCGTGAACAGGGTCACCATGTTCGGAGTAATCGGAAATTTGATGAGCTGACGGCTGATCGGAATGGAGATCCGACGATTCATTCGGGCGAACAGGCCGTCCGTTGGTTTCACTAACCATTCGTCCAGCTTTCGTTCTGCAATCATCCGGTCGGAGGGAGTATTTACCACCTGCCACAACTCGCCTGCAACCTCCTTGAACGCGACCGAGTGTCTTGGCTTGAACCAGGCATAGAGTTCCAGAGGTGTTTCAACGTACGAAGGGCAATCTCGGGCAATGTCCAGGGCGCCCTGATGAGAGAGCGCAGTGATACCCAGTAACTGACCACCCGTCGTCAGCGCCAATGCTTCGCCCTGTCCATCCCATTCGTTAATCACCTGGTACAGGCAGGAGTGGAAGGTCGTATTCCCCAGCAAGAGAAAAATTCGATCCGTGTCTCCTGCAACTTCGGCAATCAACCGAGGTAACGAGCGATAACCGCCATCCATTTCGAACCACTCCACAGTTTCAGGGAGGCGCCGAGTCCGTAGCAACTCGCGCCGGATCACGTTGCCAGCCATTCGATTTGCCGCCACGATGATGCGGTTCACATTAGCACTTCGTGCTTGCAGAATTGCACGGAGGACGATTGGAAGCGTTCCCACGTATGCTAGTTCTGGCGTGAATCCTCGTGCATCGTGATAGTCGTCAATAAATATGATGGCGGCAGTCGTTTTGGGGGATTCACACCTGGTTTGCGACAGTGATTCGTCGGGAGGCGACTGTGTCTTTTGTCTCGACGAACTTGAGCTCCCAATCTCGTCGCAATGGCCAACAGCTCGCGAGGCAAGAAGGAAGGAGGGAATTCCGCATAGGGCCCAGAAGATCCCGCGCAGCCGTCGGCACAACCCCAGGGTCATTCCGACGGTGCCACTCAGTCCAAAGAAGCCGGCGATCACCATCGTGCCACCCTCGTAAATTCCAACATTGCCGGGAGTGAGCGACCCAGCCAGATTGATGAGTTTTGTTAAAGATTCGAGAATCAATGCTCCCGTCCAGGCGAAGTGTTTCCCCATGAGCAACAAGATTAGATAGACCTCGGTGATCGCCAAACCGTGGCAGGCGAAATTCAGAGCTACACTCCCCCAAAATGCGGACGGCCTTTCGCGATGGAATTGCAGGAGCTGCTCTTCAACGGAGCCGATCAGCGATTCCTTACTTTGGACCCATGGTCCGATCCATGGCACGCGAGCAAGGGCACGTGCCGGCCCTGAAAGCAGCGGCCACCCTTTTCTCACAGCCAATGCCACTGCAAACACAATGCCCAAGAAACTAATCGCGAACAACGCTGTATAGATTCGCAAGGCGTTTGAAAGCGAGAGCAACAGAAGACCTGCCGCAATTCCGCAGACCGTTACGATGGCGCCACAGGCGATGAACAAACCCCGGTCAAGGGTAACTGACAATACCCTGCTGGCTAGAGGTATGTCGGACCCAAGCAAACTGACTCGCGTTGCCTCGCCAGCAACCACTCCCGGAAAGCCGAGTTGACCGATGGCTTCCGATACTAGGCGCAACCCGAACACACGCGAAAACGGACAATGCGCTTCACTGGGAAGTGTTAGGCGCCAGGCCCAAGCCTTGATGAGATGCGACAGTCCGCCCAATGCGATCACGAGCAGCAGACCCCACCCGACCAATTTCGTATTCTCCAGCAACGCCCGCGGGCCCGCATGGACAACTAGGAAGAACAACAGCGCGACTCCGATCGCTCCAAAGACATATCGTAGGAAAACGTGCGGTTCTAGACGGGATCTAGACATGGGCCACCTCTTCCGGCCGCGTCATATGGGAGTAGCGTGGCGAAAGTTGCACCTGCGCGAAGCCGAGCATTTCCGGAGTATCGATATCCTGCCAGATTGCATCCTCGATATCGAAAGCTCGCAGCTTCCTATTCGAGGCCATGTGCTGCATGCCATCCGACAGAGAACAATTGCCGTCCTTCGATCACGGCATCGAGCGCATCGAAAACTGCTGGGGTGCACAAGAACATTCCGGTGTCGGCAGCATCGTAAACTTTAAGGTTCTTGCCGATGCTGGTGATGTAATCACCCATGCGTACGACCTTAGTGGCGTCGTCCAGATCAAAAATGCAGTCCAATTTGTGATCCACCCCGAGAATGACTTCGTTTTTCGCCAACGGCTGGCGAAGCAGAGCGGCAGCAGTGTTTGAATCAAAGATGTGGTCGGACATCAGGAGTAGAAATGGCTGGTCGATAGCATGTCGGGCCTTGAGCAGTGAGATGCCGTTCTTCTTGTGGTATTCGGTATTTTCCACCCAGGTTACGGGCGTAGTCCGAAGTGGACTGCCTGCGAACCAGCGACGCACGACATCGCCCTGATACCCGACAACGATCACGAAGCGTTCAATTCCTGCCTGCTTTGCTCCGGACATGACGTGCTGCAGGAGAGGGATACCTTCGAATCGTACGAGTGGCTTAGGAAGTAAACCCGACACGCTGTTCAAGCGGCTTCCCAGGCCTGCAGCAAGAATGACAGCAACTTTACTTGTTAGCATGATTTGCCTCAATCTGATCTAAGACCGATTTGGCCGATAGGGACGACCCAGCAGACGAATTCGGTTGATAGTCGAAATAGCTGATAGTGACTTCTGTCGTTCCAAAGATGCGTGCTTCTGTCACGCTTTTTGTCGAGAAGGGAAACCAAAAGTCGCCGGATTTATGATATTGCTGCACAAAATGAACGCTGCGCGTCCAGAAAGAAGGATTTTTTGCTGGTTTGCCCTCGACCCGAACGACCGCGAAATCCTCAGCATCGATCCAGATGCGACCCTCGAACAGGTATTTCTCCTCCCTCTTCGGCAGAACTTGGATCATGTAGACCGGACGACCTTCTAAGAATTCGCTCGCGAGCATCTGGAACCGATAATTCTCGGGAGTAAGACTGGTTGAGGGGCGGACCTGCGGCCATGAAGTCTCCGTCTCGGATTCAAGCATCTTGCGTAGCACTCGCTTATTCGCGGGGCTCCAACCCTGTTCCGAAACAACTTCGAAATGCTTCGTTCCGTCGGGATCGCACTTGACGCTCGCAAGCAGTTCCGCTCGCTTGTTCAAGCTCTGATTCTCAAGAACGTAGCGTCTGCTGCCGGTGTAGCCGTCGCCCAACTTCTCTCTTTGGCTGTTATGGTCGATCAGCTTTGAAATAACCTCGTCCGCGTAGGGGGTCGAGGCTTGCTGTGCATGAGCCACCGTTGTGAGCCCCCATGCGAGTAACAGAATGACAGCGGTTCGAATCTTCATAATCAGAACTCCACAGTGAATTTCCCGCGGTATTCACGCCACGAGTTGTTGAAGAACCCACCAAAGCGAGTGCTCCCTTCGATGTTTTGCACATCTCGGGGATTGAATTGGTTGAATAGATTGAAAGCAGCTAGGCCCACGCGAGTTTTGAGCCTCCTATCGCCACCCAAAGGTATTGAGAGGGGCCGCGACACTTGCAGATCAAAGGACGAAAATTGAGGATAGCGGCGCGTGTTTCGTGGTCCTACGTATTCACGAAACTCGTCCTGTACCGAGTAGGGGAATCCGGTGTGCAGATCGAATACGGGAGCAAATGTGAGCTTCCAGGGTGCATTGAATTCACCTGACAATAGGAGCCGGTTTGGAGCGTCAAATGACAGGCGTCCTTGTCCGTCGGGTTGAATAACTGGCTTTGGAACGTTACCGAAGAACTGAAAGAAGTCGTTCAGGTCTCCGTACGCGCGCGAGCGCACATACGAGGCGTTGATGAAGTGCTTGCGGAAATGGTAGCGCCCCGTGACTTGTAATTCCTTATAGGACTGAGCTCCGGTATTCGATAGCGTGATCAGTCCAGTGCCGGCGGCGCCATCGACGGTCGAAACGGCAAAATCGTCGGTGGTGATCCGTTGCTCATAGGCTACCTGCAGCAACAACCCACTGGAAACCTTTTGACTGAGCGCCAGATTCCAAGCGGTGCTTCGTGGGTTGTGCAGACCGCCGAGGATCTTATTGGTATAAGCGGTTGAGCTGGTCACCTGACCCGCTGGATCGAGATAAGAGATGGTCCGATCTGGCAGCCACTGGAAAGCCGGGATCATCAAGGGCACACGGTCGTAGAACTCCCCGATCCCCCCGCGCAACATCGTTCGTCCACTGCGGGTCAGAGCTAGATGGAAGCCGACACGCGGAGTAACGTGTGCTGAACTTGTTACGGTATCGCTGTCAAAGCGCAGCCCAAGATCCAAGAGCAGTCGTGGAGAAACGGTCCACTGGTCCGCAGCAAACCAGGTGACTTCGTGCTGCGACACATAGGAGCGACCTTCGCCCGTGAAGCTGATTCGCTCGATCGGAGTTGCGTCGGTCCCCTGAATTTCGACCGGGGAAAAGGACTGGACGCCGCTGTAAGTGGAATACGCGTATTCCAAGCCCACGTGCCAAAGGTGAGTTCCGAGAAAATGTCGCGGGGCAAATTGATACATTTCCTCCCAGTCGAAACGAGAAGCTCGGCGCTTTTGAGAATCAAAGAATCCGCCCTCGGTCGTTTCCACCTGGAGCTCGTAAGGACCAGAGCCTGCCGGAGTGAGATCCACATCGAATTTTTTGTAGCTAAACTGCGAAGTAAGGACGCTTTCCGTTCCCGTGAGATACCGGTGCTGTCCATACAATTGATAACCCCGCTGGTGATAGTCGGACGTGGACGGCTGTGGCGTGAACGTGTTCAAACCCATGTACTGTAGGCGCTGCGGGTATACCGAAAGAGAAATTGTCGCGGTCTGTTTGGGAGTCAGATTGAAATCGAACTGGGTGTAGGAATTGAAGCTCGCCAGTGTGGTATCCCGCTGAAATGGCGGGAGACTGTTTACAGGAGTCCGCACAAACCGGTATTCAACTGACTGCGTTACGGCAATGTGATCCGCCCAGATAGGACCCGTGAATGTAACGCGAGGGGTAGCGGCACCAATACCGTATATGGTGTCGTCACGGACTCGGATGCGTGGAATAAAGTTTTGGACGGAGAAGTGAAATTTTTCGAAATCACTAGTCTTTGTCTCGATAGTGGCAACCGCGCCGGTGAGCTTTCCATATTGGGGATCGTAGGGATTGGAAATCACATGCACCGAAGAGACGACATCAATAGGTACGGCAAATCCTGGACTGCCAGTCGCGGGATCGGTTGCGTTGGCGCTGTTTACCAGTGCCCCACTCTGTGTGCTGCGTGCACCCTTCAAGTTGATGCGTCCGTCAGGGCCGCGCACTACTCCCGGAAGGGTCGGGAGGATGCTCTCAGCGCGGTCGTCGATGTTCGGCGTATTCCGCAGCGTGCTGGCTGTGACTGTTCCAGATGGAGATGCAGAGGTCGTTTCGGTTTCGTTGGCATTGGCCGTCACTGTGACTGAGTCCTGAACCGCGGCGGGCTTCAACTCTAGAGAGATCTTAGCGACCTTGTCTGCATCTACAGTCACATTCTGACTTCCGAGTAATCCTGTTACCGCAGCTTCAACGATGTATGTTCCAGGCGGCACGTCTCGAAACTCGAACTTGCCGTCCTCATCCGTTTCCACTTCCATGATTGCCGGTCCGTTTAACGTCACCTTTGCCTTGGCGATATAGGACTGACCGTTGGAATCCTGAATAAAAGCTGTGCCTTGCACCTGTCCCGTGGCATCAGGGTTCTGCCCCGCCAGTAACCGCATCGTAAAAAGGCAAGCGGATATGCAAAGAAACAGGATTTTTGACGGAACCCGCGTACATCTCAGTTGGTTTAGCCCCCGGAGTTTGCTAATTTTTGAATGCATGTTCTAAATTCGCAAATGAGCGATTTGTATAAGCTCCTTGCGCCTCGCGACGATGGATCGTGTTTCGACCGAGGCCGCCACAACGAACCACGTTCTTCCCGATAATTGATTTCAAGCTCCCATTCGATTGGTAATGCTGCTGTCGATAGTGCATTCGAGTGACCATCCGAATGCCCGCCTCAGACTGCGCGCTAAAGTACATTTGCAGGAAGAAGATAGCGAGTGGCACTATTGATTTATTTAAATGATAAATCAGCCGAATTCCGGTCGTGCTGACCACATGCGGTCAGAGCGTTGGTCGATGTTTGCAATCGTGGAATCTTGTGCTGAACGGTTATTGCCGAACCAGTGTGGTCGTTCTGCGGGAAACCATGCGACCGAACTCAGGAACCAATTTGCCTGCCTGCTGCTCTTCGTTTGAGATTGCGAGTAAGGCCCATCCCGTCGCACCGTAACTTCTAGTTCGTAGTAATACAAACAATGGAGTCTCGAGTTGTTACGCGCTTGCCCTTTGAAGGGCATTGCTTGAATCGCGGCAATGCGGCCTCGCGAGTATTCCGCCGAACCGTCCTTAATATCATTCGCATAACCCATCCGAGTTTGGCAGCCTACTTGCGAATACACGTTCGAGCGTCACGAATCAGTCGATCGTGACCACTTCGCCCCGCCAGGCCGTACTCGGGCATCTGATGTCTGCCCGCGTACGGCCACCCCCGAGCGGAGGGGAAAACCGGCCCGGGCATTTCGCATCAGCTCAGAAAGAAGTAGAAAATCATGTCGACAGCAATTCGATTACAGTCCGGTGGCACATTGGATCCGCATCACCAGACTTCCGCTTCGTGCCATTTCGAGCTGGCTCTACGACAGCGAATCGTCGGGCAAGACGAGGCAGTACATGCATTGGTCGAGCATTATCAGGTATTGTGTGCGGGACTCAATCCACCAGGGCGTCCCTTAGGAAATCTCCTGTTTCTGGGGCCGACAGGTGTTGGCAAGACGCACATCGTGGAAGCCGCAGCGGAGATTCTGTTTGGAGAGAGCCGAGCACTGATGAAGGTGGATTGCGCGGAATTCCAGCACTCCCATGAAATCTCCAAGCTTATTGGTTCCCCTCCCGGCTATCTCGGGCATCGTGAGACACACCCTCTGATTACGCAGGAGGCGCTTGCCAAGAGTCATCGAGGCGAACTGAAGCTCAGCTTCTTGCTGTTCGACGAGATTGAAAAAGCAAGCGACGCATTATGGCAGCTCTTATTAGGGATTCTCGATAAAGCCACTTTAACCCTGGGCGACAATCGCCGAGTGGATCTATCACAAACCATTATCTTCATGACGTCCAATATTGGCGCCGTGCAGCTCACAGAATTAATGGCAGGTGGAATGGGATTTGTTCGTCCATCCAGGCTGACCGAGAAGCACCTGGATGAAAAAATGGAGCGGATCGCAATAGAAGCCGCACGTAGGAAGTTTTCCCCGGAGTTTATCAATCGTTTGGACAAGCTGGTGGTGTTTCATCCCTTGAAGCAGGCACAACTGGAACAAGTACTTCAGATCGAACTTCGAAAAGTGCAATCTCGGATGAGCAGGGCTCTAAATGGTCCTTTTCTGTTTCGAATTACCGAACAAGCACGGCAATTCTTGTTGAAGGAAGGCACGGACCAACTGTATGGGGCAAGGCACCTAAACCGGGCCATCGAACGCTTCCTCGTCTGTCCGCTGGCGAGGCTGTTGGCAACGGAACAACTGCGGCCCGGCGAGCTTCTTGTCATTGACCGGCATCGCGTAAAACAGCATCTGGCGTTCGCGAAAGAAACGGAACAACGCGTCGCCTATCCCGTGGCTCCGAATTTTGTTCCCCAGATGAACTCGGAGATTCAGTGCTAGATGATTCCTCGCTCAGCACAACACAACTTATCTGTTGCCCGCCTACGGGCAATGCCCACATCGCGGCAAACAGAGAACTGAACACGTGAGGGATTTAGTGCATGGTCAATGGGATAGCAGCAGTCAAGTTGGCACACGATGTGCCTATACAGTTGACGTGAGGCGACCCACCCCGGTTGCCTGCGATGAGGAATTGAGAATGCTTCGAGTGCAGTTCAACCAAAGGAACACAGGTCTGGTACTCAAGTTAGAAGGTCGGCTCGTCTCGGCCTGGGCAGTTCAAGTGAAATCACTTGTCTCCAGGCGCTTTGTAAGGAACGGGTTGTTTGTTGATATGTCGGAAGTGACCTACGTTGATTCCGCGGGCGAACAGCTGTTGCTTTGGTTGCGCGACTTACAAGCAAACTTCATGGCGGAAACATGCTACGCACGAGACATTTGCGAACGGCTTCACCTGACCATTAAAGGAGACGCTGACAGGCCCGTCCCGTCGGCGACCGAGGTGCTTCCCTCGTCCACAGTAGCCCCCCTCTCCCGCCCGGGCGGTCTCTGACTCGCCCGGGCGCGGCCCCTTCAGGAGATGTTGCATATGTCATGCATCCGTTCACCTAAGAACAGAAAAGCAGAGGCGAAACGCGTGGCCACATTCGAAATCCGGGCCCGGTTCAGGGACGAACATGAAACCTTGTCGAGGCTGGAATTCGTAATTACGGGAGACATAGGAGCTGCGGAACGATCGGTCAGCAAGGCACACGAACTGATCACGAATGGAGTGCATCCCCTCCCTATCCGCCAGCAGCTCAAGGAATGGGTTAAGTTCGTTACGATTACAGCCGCAATCACAAACAGTCTTTACGAGATTGCCCGTTGTGAGTCGAGGTATGTGAATCAGGATTGCATGCACTCCGAACATTTTTTGAATGGCAGTGATTCGAAGCTGAGGGAATTTCGCAATTTCGTGCTACAGACCGACCCCGAAATCATCATCGCCGAGCTCGATCCGTTAGCTAGGGCGATCGCGATCATGAGGACGACCGCACGCGCATCGATTCTGGACTGCATATTGCGGCTCAAGTTGTCCCTTGACACCGTGCTTGCTGCAAATTGCAGAGCGATGACTTGGTTCGAGGAGAAGCGAACCGGACTGGGCTATAAAGCTCCGATTCCAGAGCCGAAAATGGAGAAACCATGATCAGAGTAATCACAATTACCCACCAATGCGGAAGTGGAGGAACGCAACTGGCTTACTTGATTGCGCGAAGGTTTGGGTGGGAACTACTTGACCATCATTTGGTGGATCGTATCGCCCGTATCGCCGACTCGGAAGCCCGAAGTGCTGCTCAGTTCGACGGGCAGGCGGCCCGGTGGAGGCGCAAACTGCGACATGCAGGGACCAACCCGCCGGCCTCTTGTCCCTACGGATCCCCTCGCCGGTCAGGTGAGGGTAAAGATGACTCTGTCCACGCTCTCGCTACGCAACTGATCCAGGCAGCCGCGGATTCTGGAGAGTGCGTAGTCGTCGGACGCGGCGCTCAATGCTTACTGCAGGGTCGTCCCGACGTATTCAATGTTCTTGTTTACGCGCCCATGGAGGAACGAGTCCAAGTTCTGCAAGCTCGCTGGCCTGAACGCCCAGACATGCAAGTCCTGCTCGCACGGATGGATTCACAAAGAGCCGAATATATTCGCCAACACTACGGGAGAGATTGGCTTGATCCGATGCTTTACGATCTTTGCGTCAGTACTTCGATCGGCCTCGATCGTGCCACCACGCTGATCAACGAGGCGGTCGTGTTCCAGGATAAGAACTGGACGCCGACAATAGGCGAAGAGGTGTCGCTATGTCACTCGCCGGCTCAGCTTTAGATCTGCGCTTGAAGTCTGTGTTAGTGGCGACGGATCTGTCGCCCACTTCCGTGAAACCCATACATCACGCATTGGCCATTGCGCGCTATTACGCCGCGGAGCTTTACGTTGTGCATGTCGTTTCGCCCATCCCTTATTTAATGGCTGGACCGGGAGCCCTCCAGCTCGGCTGTGACGGAGCCTCCCAGGACATGCAACAGCTCCAGCGTGACTTGCTGCTCGATCGGTCGCTGAACGGCTTAAATCATGAATTCATCATCCGCCAGGGAATCGTCTGGGAGGAACTGCAAGCGATAATCTTCCAAAAACAAGTCGACCTGGTCGTTGTCGGAACACACGGCCGGCGGGGCATTGAAAAAGTATTCTTGGGGTCCGTTGCCGAGCAGGTCTTTCGAGACGCGAGCTGTCCCGTCCTAACTGTCGGCCCGTACTCGTACCACGAGAGTCGTGTTGACTTGACCGGCGAGATTCAAACATATCTGTTTGCGACGGACTTCAGCGAAGCTTCGCTCAGTGCACTGCCACAGGCTGTGTCACTCGCCAATCAAACGAAAGCAAGATTGATCCTGCTGCATGTCATTCCAGCGGCTCCTGTACCGCAAATCCCCGGGTGGTACACCTCATCCGAGATCATGTCAATGCGGGAGAATGCGCGAATGACTTGCTTGCGGAGGCTTGAGCAGTTAATGCCTCGTGACCACGAGGCGCCAATCGACACTGAGTTTCTCGTTCAGTTCGGGATACCAAGTGAAAAAATCTTGCAGGTTGCATTGGAGAAGAAAGTGGACTTGATCATTCTGGGCCTACGTCGCACGTCCCTAGCCGGAACAATTTCGCACATGCCCTGGGCCACAGCTTATGAGATCGTGTGCGGTGCCGGATGCCCTGTGCTGAGTGTCAGCAGTATTGGAAGCAGGCATTGAGGCTATTCGTTGCAGAAAGTCAACTGTCGTGTTGTGACAGTTATCCTGAATCCGAAGTCTGATAGGAGGGCGTCTTAAGCGTGGCCAGAATGATCTGCAGCAGGAATGGGCGGAACGCACGAATCCGTTTATATGATACGACGGGCAGTTCGAGCCGCCCGAGCAGTCTCCAATTCCATTTGGTGTCTTTCCCAACAGCTTAATCCCTCATCGACGAAAAGGTCAGCGTGGTAACGACGATAGTGCGGGTCCTTGTCGGTGGACGGTTCGTAGATCTTCTCTCGTACCCACCGTTGGCCGGATATGATTGTCGACTGACAGTACGCGCATTCGTGCGAAGTGATAACAGCGGCGAAAAGCGCCCCATCGGTGGCCGGATCAATTGTTGCGTTTGCCAGCGTGAAAGTGCTTGCCATTTGGGGCCTCCTAATCAGATGAATTTGCGTTCCGGCACCCTTGAAAGCAATCAGTGAACCAAATACCGACAGATTCCTGAATTCATATAAGTGCTTGTCTGTCTTAGAAACAAGGCGCACAAAGCGTTGAGGGAGAGTATCGGCAAGCCGGCAGGTAAGCCCTGTGGCGCCACTAGATAACGCGTGCTGCCGACTTCCGGGCACTCAGGGAACTCCTGGAAGGTGGCTGTCACTTCGAGAAAAGCGGGCACGACCGCACCAGGTTGAATACCGCCAGGTTTACAGCTTGGTTTATTCCTTGTTGGAATGTCGAGCTTTGCTCCACAACTTCGCCTCTACAACCAACCGCTCGGCAGCGCCACCACAGCTAAAATCTGGCCCGAGCTATCTTTTACTGCGTTCTTGACCCGATCTGGTCGCCGGTGCCCATCAGCGGTCGGGCCATTCACGTCTCCTGCGGCATCCTGTCCTTGAGCTTCAAGTCGCGCAATGACTTAGTCCGAATCGACGTTCGGCAATACTCGTGCCTTACAGTTTAAAGTGGAAGATACGCAAATGTTACCCGCCGCTAAGTCACGGTTCGCCTCATCGGTTGACGATGGACAGGTTGCCCGGGGTGCTGATTCGCTATGAATACTATGGTCCCCTTTGTTCTACAGCATGACTATTCAACCCCGCTCGCTGCGTTGTGCGCGCATCAGATAAGTCTGCCCCTACTTGGAACTCTCTGTCTACTTACGGCCGGGGCGCTCGCAGCAGCCGGGAAGTTGGACATGGTTCCCGCTCTACGCTTAGCTGTCACTGCCTGTGTTCTAGCTGACTGCGTTCGGAACGAGGCGAGTCGGCAATATGACGAGAGAGTCTTGCACATTATTCACCGTGTCTCGCCCAGGCCGGCACCTCCCGAAAAATGGCCGGTGGAGTGCATTGAACACTTGCTGCGCAGGCAGCTCAACATCTTTTGTGAAATTAATCACCGCTTCCTGACCGGTGTGAAGGTTGTGTCATGAATAAAACGAGTGCTGTGACTGGCGAATCCGTGGTATCGCCACAATTTCATATTACTGCTGTCTCGATGACAGTCAAAGCTTCGATCCCAAGCGAAATCCAAGCCATCTCGCCGCTGGTGGATTGGTTGATGCAACTCATCGAACGATCCTGCTGCGCTGCGGGCAGTGAGCCCGCTGTGAGAGTGGCACTTCGTGAGGCCCTCAACAATGCAGTCCTACACGGGAACGGAATGGATGCTCAGAGATTAGTTGAAGTCTCTTGTCGCTGCGAGTGGGAGAAAGGAGTCTGGCTGATCGTCACGGATCAAGGAGTCGGGTTTGACCCGAACGCGGTTCCTGACGCTCTCGCGCCCGACAGGTTGGAAGCCGAAAATGGACGGGGCATCAACTTGATGAGGTTGTCGATGGACCAAGTATCGTTTGAGCGCGGGGGCTCTGAAGTTCGCATGTGGAAAGGCCCGGCTGAAGGTAGCTGGCGACGGCCCGCTTCTCAATCGTGAAGCTATATCCATCGTCTGCCACAAGCGGCATGGCCGAGTGAAGACGGAGGCAAATGGTATGAAACTAGTTCTTGTGTTTGTCGTAGCTGTGGTGATTGTGGCTTTTTTGAAGAGTATGAAGCGCGATAGCAAAGACGAAAGTGCCAATGGATTTCACCGCTTTGGTCTCTAAGTGAGCTGACGACACCTGGGCAGCAAAGCAGACAAGGCTTCATGATTCAACCAACAGGCCGCTACTACTAGGCGAGAGCCTCTGCGCAACCGCAGAATTGCCCGCGGAGGAATTCCGTTGCTGCGTGCTGCCGATTCCTAGGCACTCGAAAAATACCCGCACCTTTCGTGGAGGCGGCATTCATCTTAAGCTTGCCGTATGGCTCCTAGCGTGCGAGCTGCCATGCAATCCGCGCAGCTTCCCCTTAGTTCTGACCACTCGCCAGTACCACCGCGCCGAGTTTGAGCGCCTGGCGGGCTCATCTGTGACGACCATCATATCCAAAGGGAACACGGAGGAGTATCAAGTCGACGATGGGGAGGTGGCAGATGCGCCGTGTACCCTCTCAGGTAAACCTGGAAGCCATGAAGAGAGAAGCAAGAAACCTACTTCACGCCTTGCGACAACGGGATCCTGCTGCGCTTAGGCGATACCATTCTATTGATCCTTTGGCCGGCTTGTCGCAACCAAGCCTCGCCGATGTTAAATACATCATCGCACACGAGTACGGCTACAGGAGTTGGCAAATGCTACAGGCAGATTTATTGGTCACGCATATTC
Organism: Candidatus Acidiferrales bacterium; assembly: GCA_963742325.1. GTDB lineage: Bacteria > Acidobacteriota > Terriglobia > Acidiferrales > UBA7541 > Acidiferrum. The sequence goes on from CAVULB010000002.1 coordinate 66,917, forward strand.
ACCCTCGCTTAGGCAGTTGCCCCAGCTAGCGCGCATGACACAAAGGTCCGACGCCCTTCGGAAGAGCGTGGCTGGGTGTTTTTGCTCGTCTCTTCCCGACGCAAGTTCGCAATGCTCTGCGCCGCCCTTTATAAGATTGTGTGCGATTACCGGATGTCCCGCGCTGCCCTGAAACTAGTGCAAATCCTTGGCAATAACCGCGAATCGACTGAGGCTCTCCAAAAATCCTCAGCTTCAGGAATGTTGCTCTGAACCGTCATTGACCCTGGGTCAGAACACCTGTCATTTTGTGGGCAGAGCGCCGGACTCCCATGAAGTCTGAGAATCTGAAACTTCGCTCGACACTTCGGATTCAATTAGCAAGCCAACTCGGTTCCATACGCCAGGATCATTCTCGATCTCATGGTGAAACTTGCTCAGAACTCGGACGAGCCGCGGATCGTTATCACAAATGATACTGCGACCCTTCTAGCTCATCCGGAAGTTTCCAAGGATGCTTGTGTGATCGGGGTCAGCCGCACGAATGGTGGATCGATCCTTCGGTCTCGGATATTGCGGTGGAGTATTCTGCCCCGAGAGAAGTGCCGGAACATTCTTTCGGAGCGATAGACTCTAGTTTTGTCATTCACTTCGTCTCCGAACTCATTGAAGTTCGCCGCTTAAGTCGGGATGCAACTGACCGGCAACCGGCTGATGACCGAATAAGGTCACATGCATTTCCATACGGAAGGGCTTATCGCCTCACTGGGCTCGAGTTAGCGATCTCCCTCGTTGGCATCGCATTTGCACTATTCCAGATGGGCGAGCCAAAGAGTGCCTGTACCCCACGTAGTTTGTCCTAAGCTCGCGGTGCATCGTATGGAGATATCACCTATGAAGAGTTGCGTTTCCGTAGCGTCCATTGTGCTGTTTCTTCTCCTTGAGCCCATGGCTGCTCGAGCGCAATCGAATTTTGTTGACGCCGGTTCGAATAGCGTCGAACCGGCCACCGCCACGGCAGGTTACCCAGGCCGTTACCGAGAACTGTCGATCTACACGAGTGGAATGCTCGCGAATCCCCAACTCATGAGCGATCTCAAGAATCAACGACTTTTCTTTACTGGCGTCCGCCTCACTTCTCGGCTTATCACAACCCGCCATTTTTTCATCGGCGGGAACCTGGATGTAAAACCACTTGTCATTCATTCAAGAAGTGTCTCGGATGCCCGCCAGTACACGTACGGTGGAGGCAGTTCCGTCGGATTGCAATTTGCGCCTCGTGTAAGCTGGCGCTGGCAACCCTTCTTTGATGTTGATGGCGGATTCTTGGCGTTCCCGCATGATGTGCCGACGCCGAACACCCGGCGCGTGAACATGACTCTCGATTTTGGACCTGGTGTAACTATCCCAATCCGAGGGAACAACGCCCTGCGAACTGGTGTCTGGCTTTATCATTTTTCCGATGGAAACACGGCTCCTCGAAACCCCGCTTTCGATGGAGTTATGGTTTACGTCTCCTACACCTTCCGCAACTTCCCTCCACACGTTTCACGCAAGATGACAAGACAGAGCACGCCAGCCTCAAAGACTGATGATGCGATCGTAACTCAACCAGAACGAGTACAGGACGGTCGCTAGATAGGCGGACTTGGTCCAGGAAGCGAGAGCAGAGCGATGGGTAAGAAATCCAAGAAGAAGAAACAAAAATTAAACCAGGACAGCAACAATCAACAGTCCGGCGTCAACAGCCAACCGAAGATCGACAGAAGTGAGTACGAGGCCGAAATATTCAAGCTACAAGTTGAGCTCGTCAAGCTCCAGGACTGGGTCAAGGCGACCAATGCCCGCATTGTGATCATTTTCGAAGGACGAGACGCCGCCGGCAAAGGCGGGTTGATCAAGCGCATCATGGAGCGTGTCAGCCCGCGCATCTTTCGCGTGGTCGCCCTCCCCGCGCCAACCGAGAGGCAGAAAACGCAGCTCCATGTCCAGCGCTACATTGAACGACTGCCTGCCGGAGGTGAAGTCGTCATCTTTGACCGGAGCTGGTATAACCGCGCCGGTGTTGAGCACGCGATGGGCTTTTGTACCGATGAAGAGCACAGGGAATTTCTTAGGGACTGTCCCATCTTCGAGGGCTTTCTAGTCAGTCAGGGAATCATCCTTCTAAAGTACTGGCTCGAAGTATCGGAAAAAGAGCAACACAAGCGCTTCCTCGCACGAATTGAAGATCCTTCCAAGCGCTGGAAGCTTAGTCCTATGGACTTGGAGTCACACCGCCGTTGGTACGACTACTCGCGTGCCCGCGATGTGATGCTTGCTGCCACGGATACAGCCGCGTCGCCATGGTACATCGTTCCGTCAGACAACAAAAAGCGTGCCCGCCTGAACTGCATTGCGCACATACTCAGCAGCATCCCGTGGGAGGAAATCCCTTACAAGCCTCCCAAGCTTCCGCCAAGGCAAAATCCGAAAGGGTACATAGAGCCGAAGCAGAAGCATCGAACCATCCCGCAGCTCTGGTAGGCCTGCCCGCATGTCAGAGCATCGGTGGTTCCGTCTCTTACCAGAGTGGCTGGTCTCATGCCGTGCAGATTGGCTGCGGCCCGACATCGTTGCGGGGCTGACTACCGGCGCGGTAATTATTCCCAAGGCGATGGCCTATGCGATGATGGCCGGGCTGCCGGTGCAGGTAGGTCTCTATACCGCCCTGGTGCCGATGGTGATATACGCGATACTTGGGACCTCGCGCGTGCTCAGCGTCAGCACGACCACAACGGTGGCGATCCTGACCGCCGCTCAGTTGGGGCAGGTCGTGCCCAACGGCAACCCCGCAGCCCTGCTGAGAGCTACAGCGACCTTGACTCTGCTGGTTGGAGCCGCACTTTTGCTGGCCTACCTGCTGCGCCTAGGTGTCGTAGCTAACTTCATCTCCGAGCCGGTGCTCGTCGGTTTCAGAGCCGGTATCGGGCTGGTCATTGTGGTGGACCAGATCCCGAAGATCCTTGGCATCCACTTCCCAAGAGGCACATTCGTTCAGAACGCCTTCTCCATTGTTCACACCCTTCCAACAACGTCCTTAGCAACGCTAGCCGTCGGGCTCACGATAATCGTGCTGCTGCTGAGCATGGAGCATTTCCTGCCGAAACTGCCAGCGCCGTTGCTGGCGGTAGCTGCTGCGATAGCGGGCGTGTACTTCTTGAATTTGCAACATCGGGGAGTCGAACTGGTGGGCCACATACCGCAAGGATTGCCCTCGCCGGTGAAGCCAGACTTTTCGTTGGTAACCGTGCTGTGGCCCGGCGCATTAGGAATTGCCTTGATGAGTTTCACGGAGACGGTTGCGGCCGGCCGAGCCTTCGGGCGAAATGGCGAGGCGACACCGAGAGCAGACAAAGAACTCCTTGCAACTGGGCTCGCCAATGTCGGAGGCGCGCTCTTGGGGGCAATGCCGGGCGGCGGAGGCACAACGCAGACGGCGGTCAACGTCCTCGCGGGAGCTCGCACGCAACTAGCCGAGATGGTAACAGCGGCGATGGCCCTGGTAACAGCCCTCTTCCTCGCTCCACTTGTTGCGATGATGCCGCAATCTGCATTGGCGGCGCTGGTGATTGTGTATTCCTTCGGACTCATTAAGCCGATCGAGTTCCGTGAGATCCTTAGCATTCGCAGGACCGAATTTTCATGGGCGATCGTGGCGTTCGCAGGGGTCGTGCTTCTCGGCACGCTAAAAGGAATCATTGTGGCCATAATCGTTTCACTGGTCACACTGGCATACCACGTAGCCAATCCTCCAGTGTATGTCCTGCGGCGCAAGCCCGGAACCAACGTATTCCGGCCGCAATCGCCGGAACATCCCGAGGATGAATGTTTTCCTGGCCTTCTGCTGCTGAGACCGGAGGGTCCAATTTTCTTTGCCAATGCGGCGCAGATCGCGCACAAGATTGAGCCCCTGGTCAGGCAAGCTCAACCGAGAATCGTTGCGGTGGACGCCAGTGGAGTCCTGGACATGGAGTACACCGCGCTGAAGATGTTTGCAAAAGTCGCGGAGAAGCAAGCTCAAAATGGCATTCAATTGTGGCTGATTGGCATGAATCCGGAAGTTTTGGCGATCGTGCAACGATCACCGCTGGGCCAAGTGCTGCGGCGTGAAGGCATGTATTTTAATCTCGAGATTGCGATTTCCCATTTCCTTGCAACGGCAGGCAACGAGTCTGGAACTATCGCGCCTTCACGTTGATACGTCGTTTCAGAGTCGATCCGGCTCCGATCCATTCACATACAACACCTTCGCGCGGCTCAGGTTGGTATTATGTACAAAGCTGCCGGTCTTCTGCTCTTTCTCGTTTTGCCTTTGTATCCCTGCCCGTTGCAAGCGCAATCCACAAATGTATCCATCACCGCCCTGATGACGGACCGTTCGAAAGCCAGGATTGCAGACGCGAAGGTCTACGCAGTGAACCTCGGCACGTATTTTCGTTATGACACGGCGACGATGGCGCGGGTGAATACACGCTGTCGAATCTGCCGCCTGATACGTACCGCATCGAACTGAAAAAGCCGGAATTCAAGAAGCTCGTTCGGCTGGACATGCTCCTCCACGTCCAGGATGCGCTGGCAAATCTGGCAACGGAGTTGGATCAGTTCCGGGCCCGACCGGCCAGATCCCACACTGACTACGAGCGTGCGAGAAAGACTGGCGGACCTAGCTTGTGGTCGTACTTGGGGCGGTAGGAGTCGGTGGTGTACATCGAAGCGATATCCGCCCTACGTGAGCACCCTCATCCGCATTTACCCTTATAGACCAAAGCAGTCTTGTTTCGTGCAGTTCGCTTCCGTGCGAACAGACGGGATCAAATTCACACCCGTCTCAAGCGTGATTCCCCTCGCAAAACTTGGTGTCTCAAAGTGCCACCGCATGTGCTCCGCATCGACAGCCCTTCGAACCTCCAATTCGCCGCTCATGATGTTCGCCTGCTCGTTTTCAGCGACGGTGAAGGTGACGATCCTTTCATCGTCGACCTGGCGCGCCGGAAGAGGAAGTGACGGGCCAAAGAAAATCCAAAGCGTATTGAAGTGACTCTCGAACGATAGCGAGCGAAGTTCGTAAGTGTCGTTCACACGGACAACGTTGAGAATGACCTGCGGCGCGTCCGAATCGCTAGGATCGAACTGTTCGATCGACGCTTCTGTAGCCGAAAGTTCTTTGACTGCAAGGGTGCGTAGCCGCCCACCGTCGCCACCAACGTTCCACCTGGCCGTTTGGACTATATCGGCTGGAGTACTTTCAACTGCCCAAAGATCCGTGCCGGGCAATATCTGGCCGATGGTCATGTCCGTCGCATAAAAGGCGGCTAGCGCATCATCGGTTTGTTTTGATTTGGCCACGTATTCTCTGCCTGCGATTGTCAGAGTCGTGCCCTCCGCACTTGGTGCCCGGCGCGGCGCGTACAGAAGGCCGATGCCGGAACTGTCAGTGCGGAAGATAACCTTCGGTGAAGCGTGCGATACAATCTCGCCGACATCGAACTTCCAGAATATCTCGTTATCGAATCGGTCCTGAAAGTGAATTACGAACGTGGGAGAAGAATCCTTAGCCCAGAAAGTTGCACAACCGATTGGCGTGACGTACGCCTCCCTGCCATTTGCGGCCTGGGAGTCCACCCTACGTTTCGAAATCGAATAGAACGCTTCTCGATTTGTACTTTTTTCAAGCAGAATGACATCGCAACCATTTTCATCTAGCAGGGCCTCGATCCTGGTGTAAAGCGGATCATCGGAGACCGATTCTTCCAAGTACTGTGGCACGTACTGAAACCCCACGTTCATGGGAAGCAGAGGCGCTTCTGGCAACTGGGCTCGCACGACGCCAGCGTTCCAGAGAAACACGTACATCAAGAGACCAGCTGAGACGAATCCACTCCTTAGGAACTGTTCTCGGTACATCTTCTATACCTCGCGAGTTATTTCTCCGTAAGCTCGTTTGATCGCAACTGCAGGAGTCGCTTCAGTGCACCTCAGCAGTTGACTGGTCTTGGCTCTGCATCAGCGGCAGCTGCGAAGTAAGTTGCAAGTCGATCATCACGTTGATGCGCTGCTCCACTTGGAAAAAAGTCGCTGTTGTCTTTCCGGGCAACACCTTTCGAAAGATAGGCAGGTACTTCTTGTGGAGTTCCAGAGCAGCGATATCCGAATCCAGCCAGCGGCTAATGAGACTGTCCGCCTGCTCGTCGGTCAACGATCCGTACTCTTCCGCATACTCTCTGACCAGAGTGTTTTTTGTGTCCGTGATTTTCTTGAGCTCTGCGGAATATCGTTCGTACACCGGCCAGAATTTGGTGGCTTCGTTGTCCGTGAGTGCCACATTCGCGGCGATGAGCTGCTTTTTCATGGAATTGATTTGCTTGTGCATTAGCGCCATCTGCTGGTCGCCAGGATCATCGGCACTTCTTACGACCCTGCCGATCAACGGCGCAGGCATATCTTGGGCGAGAGTCAAAGACCTTGGATTTCCGCACACATGGATGCCCGCCAGTACGGCTACCGCTAAAATCAATTTTTTCACGATGTCCATCTCCTCGTTGTCAGATGTCGGGTGTTCGCTGACGTTCGCTAGTCTGCGATGAACTGGACACTTTGATGCCGTCGAACCAGACTTCACCAATACTTCTCCTTCGAACTCCCTGCCTATCCTGTCGCACTCGAGTTGCCAAACGCAGGCCGCATATAACTCCCATACTTTGAATGTAGGTGACACCATCCTTCTTAAAAGAATGTGCCCACATAGAGTCACTGCCCTCCTACAGTCATGCTTTGAGCTGTGATACGAAAAGAACAAACGCTGGACTATCGCCCACGTCCGCAACAGCAAGCCATCATTGCGAGGAGATCGCAAATTCGTATGCAGAGTGGGTTATGAAGGCCGCAGTCCTGAACGGTGGGAACACCGCAAAGTGAGCGTGCTCGATTCTCAGGCGAGCGCCATTAACACTCGGAGCCACACCGATTCGTCGCGTACTTGCTGCCGGCAAATGAGTTCGGCGGCCCGGACGGTCGATGCACTCTGATCCGCGAAAAAGCCAACGTTGTCTATGCAACTGTCCGCAACGCTGCGCACTTGAGGTACATCGGTTTTATGCACAGGTATCTTGGAGAGCGTGGGCTCTCTCAGCCCTCGGACGAACGGGGAGATCAACGTCACACCAAATTCGGCGCACACTTCAGCCCGCAAAGCTGAACAGGAGTATCAGAACGCAATGAATGCCTGTTTCTCGAGTATTTCGGCCGCCCGTATGCCTTCCCAAGTGCTCGCGATTTTGAGACCCGCGCTGTTACACGCGGAGGCCACACCGAGTCTCTATACGGTTAGTCCTGATCATCAAACAACTCCTAGGAGGGCATACTGACGACTCGCGCCCTCACGTCTTTGTTGGTGAGTTCGTCAAGGCACAGAGCGAATTCCCTACCCGTGCCGATGGCTGCACTCGCGGGCGATCAGTCACGCACAACTGGCGTGAGCAGATATTTCGGGTGGTTCGCCGGAAGCGATGGGACTTTATTGAGCCACGGGTGACATCCTCCGACAGTGCAGGTTGTCGTTGCGCCAAAAGTGTTACCCTTAGAGCCTCGGCCATCTCAAGACTTGAGACCTAACCTATCCTTAGACTCCCTGAGTGGCTTACAGTTGGCCGCTCTGTACCAAAGCAGGCATCGATGGCACCGGTAAAGGCGATTGCTTGACGGTCTTGGCGACATTACGAGTTAGATTTAGATTATGGGTCGCTCGCAAATTACTTCCCATAAAGAGGACTTGGCCATGGACCGTGCGGTCGAAAAGAATCTGCCCGTCGCGCGTGCAGAGTTGGCTACGAACGGTTAATTTCGTAGCGCCGCTTACGGTGGTCGCGGCGCGTTGCGTCTCACTGCCAGCCGTGTACTTCTCAACTGTCGTTCTCAAAATCAGCAGGTCGGGAACGCCGCTTGAGCTACGCTCTCCGTCACGGAGCACCTGCTTAAATCTCTTCGTTTTGCTTAACTCGTCCAACAGGCTCTCGTAGATCCCGATATGGAACGAAGCTGAGATATTCACCTCAACCGGGATCGATATTCTTCACTTGCACGCTCCACTGCGGGGCGTGAAAACCTTTACCGACGGCGGACAATTCGGTCGCCGCAGTTTGCGCGGACATTTGAGGTGGATGTGCAACCACAATCGTCACGATTGCCACTGCAATCACAAAAGGCGAAACTCGTTTATTTGCTTTCATTAGGGACCTCAACATTGCTGTATTTGACCTGATCGTTGTGGCTGACGTGCGCACCCATGGTCTCCAACTCGTCTCGGAGAATCTTCCCTTGCCCCTGGCTCAGCTCGAAGATGGCTCCGTGAATACCTCCATCGTTGCAACATATTCCACAGCAAGGGTGTCGTACTTCTTGTGGGCGAAAAGGCTAACGACCCGGCCTCCCCCGAACGGAACTGCAGCCTTACCCAAAGTGATCGGAAGCCGCCAACCTGCTTACTCTCGTCACCAAGAAAAACATCCCGGACGGAAGCTAATGTTACTTGCACAACCGGCTTGCTTCACCTTTGAAAGCGCAGTACACGATCCTGAATGGACAGCGTCCCTGTTGAATTGTTCTCGGCACCCTCGAACCCCAAAACATGAGTCGCGCGAACGCTAAACATGACAATCGAATTGGATGGTTCGGTGGCCGTTTGACCAGATGACGCTGCAGTGTACATAAGCAGCAGGAGCAGGACCTTCATGGCCGCACGAGGTATCAGGAAACTCCCCTCGAGCGCAACGCCTTCCAACTTAGCTGTGTCATCCATTTCTTCCTCCAAGCGATCTCATCGAGAAACCCTTCGTGGAAGCTGGGCCGAATTAGGATCTACAGAAACTCTCAAGCATTCGAGTTCCCACACTCAGACATTACCTTTTGGGCGCCCAACTCGCGCCTAAGACTGCAGTTGCTTGGTCTGCTCGGCTGCTGTGGCGTGGCCCGAAGTGGATAAATGCCGCCCTGCGGGTTTCTCATGACCACAGACCTCGCCTCAGCATCACTCTGAACGTGCAGTTTCTGAAGCAAGTGCCGCCCCCACTTTTTATCGGAAATCCAGCGTGACTGATAATGGATAGTGATCGGAGCCAGATACCCAGTGGTGGACCTGCGGTGTGTCGAAGCGCAAAGCGCCCCGCGAGAAAATCCAGTCGATCACTCTGCCTTCTGTGAAAAACGAGTTGGGTGTAGTCGGAGTGTGCTGATTCGTGAAGGCGTCTTGGAAATCGGCGCCACTGATCGCTTTCGCGACATCTCCGGCAGAAGCATCCATATTCAAGTCGCCGGCGAGCACGACCGCCGCGTCTGCTTTGTACAGTTGTGCATCCTTAAGAGTTTCCTCTAGTTGAGCCCTCCGGAGCCGGTCGTCACCTCGGCTCTCGAGATGAAGGTTGTAGGTAACGATCGTCTTCCCGCCGACACTCACATCGGCAATAAGGGCCAGCCGACCTCCGCGCCTTTCCTGGAATGGTTCGATTTCCGGCAAAAACCAATGTGGCTGCCAGAAGTTGGATTGCTGCTGGAACCGGAGAATACGTGCATTCGACAACGGCCAACGGGACAGTGTCGCCTGACCATGGTAAGCGGGTGAATGGCTTGTGCCCTGCGTCAATTCCTGAAACTCACGTCCAAAGATGTAGTTGAGTTGCAGCTTTTGCGCGATTTCCCGCGCAATATGAATACAGTGCGTGCGCCTGGCATTTAGGTCCGCCTCTTGCAACAGCACGATGTCCGCCTTGCTGCGGCCCAAAAACTCCATGATCCGGGACAGTTGCAGTCCGCGATTGATGTTCCAGCACACAACCTTGACCGAACTCGGCGGGCAAACAAGCCACCGCGGACTGGCAAAGTTGCCTGTTTCGATCTCCGGCAAAGTCAGCATTTCCCCCGGCTATGGACTTTCGATCTCCGGTCGAGCGCCCCGGCCCATCTTTAAGAGCACGCGTATTTCCTTTTCTTCAGACGCACTCGCCTCTGTTTCTGCTCGCAGGCAGGTGGTTGCTACGGGATACTACGAACATCATAGAAACGAAACAAAACCAATTCCCTTCCAGACCAGAGTAACTCACTGGGCATCAGGAAAGCATTCGCCAATTGTGTTGGGCACATTCTAATTCGCAATGGACAAACGCACGCGGCTTTCACAACTCACGCCCTGACTACCGGAGGGCAGTGACGATATCTGGGCGCACTTCCTTGAAAGCACATGACCTCTAATTCATTGGGAGATATCAAGAGTTACTGCGCGTCTGGTTTGGCAATCAGTGTGCGGGGAGAGTAGAAAGGAGATGATCGTGGTGGAGCTCCGCACTGCCATAATTGAACTCTGCCGTTGGCTGAAAGCTCAGTGGATCGCAGAAGTCCCAGACAATTTGGCGATATGCGAATTTGAATGCCGGAAGAGCGAATGTTCGTTCGACGGTTGGGCTAACTGTGTCCGTCGCTTTTCCCAGACGCCTAAAGGACCTGGCCCTCTGCGCGATTCGGCTGAAGGCCTGCTGCATAGTCTGGAGCGAGGGGAGTTCAATTCTTGCTCGATACAGCCAGTTCGAGGCCGTCGACATTTCATTTACGCGGCTGCCCTCGAAAGATCAGCGCCAGGCGCCGTCACGGCAAATGTCCAAGCTCCCCGCCGACGGGGAAAATGAATCTACATATTAAGTGGAATAGCTTTGGGTTGAGGTTTGAGGTCTGCCCGCCGACGTTTCCGACATTAGAGCATGGTTTGTCTTGTGCTGGCCTGTCCCTAACGACCTGCCGAATCACTTTGAAGTGCACCTGCACGTACTACAGGATCTCTTCCCGCGGCAGATGTTCCGGTAACGGCCGCCGTGCAGGGGGCGCTGGTAGGCGATTCGAGGATGCTCTGTTTTGCAGCAACGTTGCTGGTGCTATTTTCCGCCTGGCGCGTTTGCAGCTTTACGCCAGGGCTAAAACACAGATCGTCAATGCGTGCCTTTGGGCACGTGAACGATTACCTCCGCGGACAGCCGGCGTGGAATAGATTCACGCGCTAGTCCGCGATTAATCACCGCCGTAAATTACCGCTCGCATTGAGCGAAGAAGAAAGACCCATGAAAAAGCTCAGAGTGTCAGTAGCAATGTTAGCGCTGCTCGGTGTCGAGATTTTAGCCGGATGTTCCACGACGCCCACAAAGGCACCTGATGTTTCCGACAGCATCCGTAAATCACTCGATCAGGCGGGCTTCAAAGGCATCTCGGTCAGTCAGGATCGCGACAAGGGCATCGTGATTCTTACTGGAAACGTCACCAGCGAGAACGACAAGTCACAAGCCGAGTCTATTGCAAACTCCATCGCGGGCACTCAGGTTGTCGTGGATCAAATTGCCGTGATTCCCCTGGGCGTAGAAAAAAAGCAAAGGCCGTTAACTCCGACCTGGACGCCGGCATCGAGAAGAATCTGGATGGTGCGCTGATCCAAAACAAGATGCACGACGGCGTGAAATATGAAGTGAAGAATGGTGTGGTCACGCTGACGGGGGAAGTGAATTCTCAACAAAAGCGCGATCTTACGGAGAAGGTGGCCACGAAAGTACCCAACGTGACGCAAGTCGTGAACGATTTGCAGGTCAAGAAACAGAAAGCCAGTTCATCGCAGCAGGGATTACGCAGTCCTGCTACAAGCGCGGCTACCAGAGTAGGACGTGATTCAGTCTGATTAGTGAAACTGATTCACATTTTCGGCCTCATCAAGACACTGTCTTCTCTCCTCAGACAAGCCGGTGCAGACACGCAACGATCTCAGCGATAATTTCAATGAGTTGGAAGAAAAAGTACGCACTTCGATTGATTGGCGCGCCCAATTTGAAGAGCGCCCGATGACCATGATGGCTCGGGCATTTGGAGGGGGCATATTGCTGTCAGCTTTGTTACCATTCCGGCGCTCCTCTAGGCATAGGTCCTCCAGTAACCCGAATTAATCCTCAGATCGACGCACGTCAGATCTCCCGTTGAAGCCCCGCAACCTGGGATGCCGTGAAGGCGCCCTGGTCGGTGTGGCAACGACCAAACTAAGCGGTTTCATAAAACACATGCTGCCCGGGTTCACACAGGAATTCTTCAAGGCACAAGACTAAGCTCACTTGCCGGCGTTTTTCCAGATTTGTGATGCTGGGGCACAGTTGGGGAACAACTAGAGGAGACAGCTTGGCAGCTAATCGACGCCAAAACAGGGGCTTATGGTGTTCGGTTGCGTAGTTAACAGCCGAGCGGGACAAAAACCTAAGTGCTGCGTCTGGTGTCGCTTACATAAGACTCGGAGCCATTCTTACTTGTCTAGCTGCACCCAATCTTGCACCCAAAAGTATTCGCAATCAGCACACGACAGCCGACGCCCTATGTCCCACAACGCCGTTTCGTCCAAGTGGCCTGGAAAGAACTAAAACTGCGACGATGTGTTTTTAGGAGTCGCATGCTAGGCCAAAGTCGGGGAGAGAAGTGAGTGAACCAGGGGCGACTCGCCGTTCGGCACTCCCCTCGCAAAACCGATGGCGGGGCTCAAGAGCAGCCACAGAATGAGAACCGGAGCAACGCGACATTTGTCATTCCTTTCCCTTTGGCAGTCACATTGCATGAGCCGATCATCAATGGTGCCAACCCTTCGTCAGTTACTGACACTCAAATCAGCCTAATCCAACTATTCCCTTTTTGACGTTATCTTCCGCAACACGAATTCCTGAAGAACGTCGATAACAGCGGAGGTTCCCATAGCAATACCGGCATTCTGGAACGTCAGCTTGGCACCATGATGGTCTCTTTCTGGTATATACAAATTCGATAGTCCGCCCGCAGCGAGATCCCCAAAAACCGAAGAATAGTTTGGCTGCCAGCGTTGATTGTCACCCTTACAAATGAAAACACGGGACACCGCGTAGAGGAAACGTGAACGCTTCGTGCCCGTCCCCTTGTAGAAATAGCGAGGATCTTGCTTCAGGATCGATGGCAGGACCGCTCCTCCGATGAACAACCCAGAGGCAAAATTGGTGTACGAAGCGCCATAACGTTTGGCATACGCTTTCCAGCCTTGGCCATATCCGCTGAAGCGGTCCGAAGCCTGATCCACGCCGGCCACAATGCTCACGGAGCTGACACTTACAGGATCCGTCGAAGCCTTCAAAGCCAGCTGGAATTTTTGCTTAGGTGTCAGAGGCGCTGCATTACCCGCGTAGCTAACATAGAAGTTGGGAACGATGCCGAACACCCGTTGTTTTACCTCGTCTTTGAACTGCTCTTGCGCGATTTCGTCCTGCGGAGGCGAGACGCGAATTTCGGTGATTTGCGTGGCCAACGATAGCTTAACCTCAGGAAAAACATAGTTTTCACCGGGGACCATAGTGCCTGGGATGTCTGCCGTAGCGAATCCTTCCGCGATGATTCTGAGTTGAAGGAAACCGGGCGCGACATGCGCAATCGTGAACCGTCCATCATCATCCGACTGCACTTCATTGAGCACGGATTCCCGATCGCGCATGAGTATCACGTCGGCCCCGGAGACGCCTTTGCCTATTGGATCGATAACTCTGCCGACGACAATGCCGTCCGGTTGTTGGGCCTTCGCGACATCTCCCGATGCCGAAGCTGCCGTGGGCAAACGGAACTCTCCCTGCGGTTGTTCTACAGGCTGCGCTTGGGCTTGAGCGGGCGAGCCGAGCGCCAAAGCTCCTAGTTCGATCAAAACCAAAAATCCCGCGGTCGTGATTAAGGCCCATTTCAGCCCAGGCTTTGAATTACGGTTCAAACTCATTTCCGGAATCTTTTCCGCCGTTTTCATCATGCCTATGCTCATCGTGCTGCAATTGCTCCCACGAGTAGCAATGCATGCAGTGTGCCGTTGAGTAAAACAAGGCCACGGCAAAGCAATTACTTGAATGTAAGAAACTTAAGGAACTTCCTGTCATGCACGGAACGAACAGGCCTCGGTCAGAGCCGGACACATTTGCCCCTATTCGGGCACTCGCGACGGCAGCAAAAAGAATGCGCCGCAAAATTAGGGTGCACGCCACAAAACTGTTATAGGAGGCCTTGTCCGCGTTCGGACAGCCTTGTCCCGCGTTCGGAATGGCCAAGCGTTGTAGACGGGATCCGAATCAGTGGGATTGGAATCTAAACTAATCGGAGATAATCTCCAAACGCGAACGAGCGAGCATCAGCCTCGCGATAGAGTAGGTCATGGCGCTGGGAGTCCGGCAAACGTTCGAGATTTTTGCGCCTGGCGGCTCTCTGCAGCGCAGAGTTGCCTACAGCCTGGTCATTGTACGGTTGATCCTTGTCCCGGTCATATTCTTGGCTGTGTATTACCTGTTCGCAATGAGTCGGATTGTGGATCGCATCATCAGCGTCGACGCACCCGCGACAACTATGTCGGAACAGGCATCGGTGGAAATGCTCGAAGCCCGACGGGCCGAACGAAACTACTTCTTACTTCGCGACCCTGACTACCTTGAAGCAAACCGCACCTCGATTGCGAAGACGCGATCAACGCTCATTGGGATTCAAAATCTAGTGCCATCTGAGCAGCCGGACGCTCAAAAAGCTCTGGATGAACTGCATCTATACCAACAGCGCTTTGAGGCAGCAGTTTCGATCTTGGGAGCACCAGGGCGACTCCCCAGTGACCGCATTCAAGCGGTTATCCGCACTTATGAAAAGGATTTGGACGGACTACTCACGCAGGCGAGATCGAGGAAGCGTGCGCAGCTCATTGACGAGTTGCGCAGACGCGTCGATTCATTCGACGTTCAAATACTGAAAACAGTGCAAGAGCAGGGCCCCGAATCGCGACAGGCCACGGTGGATCTTGAGAACTCGAGCCAAGAGATCCTGCGGCGGACTTCGGAGTTGGAATCCAGGAGCTGGAAGCGTGAGCGCGAATTCGCCCGTGTCGTTGGTCGCCGTTTCAGAACGGAAATTCGTGCCGAGGTCGACGGCCGCGACCCTCGCCTCCCCAATCACCGCCTTCGACGGGTCCGTCACCCGCCCGGTGATGGAGGCAATTGTGGTTTGCGCCCGCAGCGGGCAGGGATACAGCAGCAAAAAGTGAACCAGCAGGAGGGCGGAGACTTTGTACATGAAGCTGACTTGGAGCGCCGGTTGGCTATCTGCAACGCACCCACGTGCGAGAGACGCCAACTGCGGGTTTTTTGCGGTGCAACGGCAACTCATGGGCCTGTTTATTTATCCGCCATTTTCATCGCAGTAGGTGGTGGCGCAGAGAACTCCACCCAGCTCGCAATATTATCGTTCACCAGCGCTATCGCAAGCGTCTCCGCGCCACTCCAATTAACACTTTTCGAGTGGGTTTGTACATACCGGTTAAAGGAATCGACAGCTTCGCCAACAAGTACTTTCTGAGCTCGGAAAGCAAATTCATATTGCTTGTCGCCGATAATCTTCACCTTCCCGGGCAATGTGTCCAGTGCGCCGGTAACGTAGGCCATGCATCGTTCCGCCAATTGGAATTCCTCGCGTGTGAACTGCCTCATATCGTCAGGCTCAGAATGAACAATTGCGTCCGCTAACAGGCAGGCTTTGTGCAATTGCGGGGTGTCCAGGAAGACTCTTTCCACATGGTGGTCAGCAACAGCGACCGCAATCGCGGGCCTCACGGCGCTTTCACTAGCATTGGAACTAGCTTGATCCTGCTTTGACTCCCCGAGGTAGTCCCAGTGTTTTGTCTCTTGATTGAAGGTGGAAATTCTGCCCGTCAGTCGGTTTTCTCTAAGAGTCTGAACGTGGTCGATTTGATAAATCTGAACGTAGACATATGGCGTCGGCCACACCCAAATCACAAGAGCGATCAAACTGCAGACCATTACCCCAAACAGTCGTCTTTGATTGAGTGGATGCATGTTTTCCGCACTCTCTTGGCGACGTCTTTAACAAGCACGGCCCGCCGTGGCCCCGTCTAGCGATTGAATATACCCCTGTCTGGCGTGACGCTGTGACATGCGTCACTGAAAAGAGGGCCGCACGTGAACAGCTCTCAAACGGTTGAAAAACGATTGTGTTCCGATTGTTTTGATCCTTGGGCAGGATGGCTCAAAAACAAAACCTCCAATTTGCATTGTAGGCCAAACCGCGCTGTAACTTTGCGCCCACTCATACCCGCTTCATCATTGACGAGAAGGCAGGCACGGCGAAATCCACGATTACTTGAAGACGGAATGTGGAATCGACCTACCTTTAGCGGAAGTGCTGAAACAGATCCGGCCTCGCAAAAATGAGAAAGGAGCAATCTCTGGTGCGCCACAAAATGGGCACGCTGCCGCAAATACGGCAGCGCCACGTTGGCAGCCTGATTCCCAAAAAGATCATTCGGCGCGTTATTTCAAAGTAAATCAGTAAGTTCGGCTCCTTCAGCAAAACATGGCGCTTTGGTCCTCGAATTGCCTTTCTCTTGAGCGTGACGTGATTGCCATGAGTGGAATCCGAAGCCAGAACCCAGCATCGGATTTCTCCATCACGTTCTTAAGAGAACGTTCCCGTTCTTCCATCTAGGAAACTCCTCGATGCCGGGCCAGATTCAAACCTTGGATCCCGGCGTTCCGCAGAGCTAGGGAGCGTATTTGTGATTCGCTCGATAGGGCGCAACCTCGTCGTCGATCTGTCGCACTCCGCGGTAATCAGGCCTTAGTCAAGAGCCAAGGGATGAAGGTGAAGAGGGCTGACATGGACATAAACACTTTTGATCGTGCGGCAAGGTTCTCAAGGCCTCCGTTGGGCAAGCAGATTCTAGTTTCCCTCATCTCGTTGGCACTTTGCTTCGCGAGTTGCCCTCAGGACCTGTCCGCTCCTCAGAACGAGCAAACCCAGGCGACGTCGTCTTCCCCACCGCCACACCCGCAACAAACTCCGACGCAGTTGCAACAATTGGTAGCACCGATTGCGCTCTATCCGGATTCGCTTGTGGCACAGATGCTGGCGGCTTCCACATTTCCAGAACAGGTCGTTGAGGCCAACCGTTGGCTGCAAGCACATCCTGATTTGAAGGGCGATGCTTTGGGCCAGGATGTGGACCCACAACCCTGGGACCCGAGCGTCAAGGCCCTTGTTGCTTTTCCATCCGTCCTGGGAAATATGGACAAGAACCTCGCCTGGACCTCATCTCTAGGCGACGCTTACTACAACCAGGAAAAAGATGTAATGGATGCTGTACAGGCGATGCGCCAGCGGGCGCAAGAAGCCGGCAATTTGAAGACTACGCCACAGCAAACCGTAACGACGGAGGGTTCGACGATCGTCATTCAGCCAGCCAACCCCGAAGTCGTTTATGTCCCCGCCTACGATCCGTGGGTGGTTTACGGAGATCCCGTAGTGGCGTGGCCGGGGTGGTATCCGTATCCCGGAATCTGGTTTGACGGCCCTTTCCTTTCCTTCGGATTCGGCTTCGGAATCGGTTGGTTCGGCAGTTATGGATGGGGCTGGGGTGGTTGGGGATGCGATTGGCATCATCACTACGTAACTCATGACCACGGCAGGTATTACTCAGGGAGCAGGACGTTTTGCAACCGGGGTTCTTATTATCGTGGCGGGGGCGCACGCGGGGGATTTAACGCTCGCAACTCAGGGGATAGGCCACCCAACGCGGGGCACGGAGGAGTTTATAACCATCCCGGGGAATCGACTCATCCTTTCGGCGGAAACACTGGCGCTGCTAGAGGATATGCCGCGCCGCGCGGTCAGAGTGGGACGCATTCGGGCGCCTTCAGTGGTTACGACCATGGCGGAGAGACAAGGGGCTTTTCTTCGCGCGGAAGCACCAGCTTTGGCGGTGGAGGAGGCTTCCACGGCGGCAGTGGCGGGCATCGATAAGTGGGAATTCGTAAGGTTCGTGGCCGGCCACAAAATTTAGAATTGGAGAAAAACATATGCGGCGGACGAAGCTGAACTTCGACAAATTTCATTGGCTCGATCTTTTCAAACTAGCCACAGTCAACGTTCTTTTGACAGTGTGCTTAACCACTGGGTCCATCGCGCAACAGCTGAGCCAGAAGGCATTTCCCTCGCCGGAGGATGCGAGCAACGCGTTCTTTCTGGCAGCGCAAAGTAACGACGAAGAAGCGTTGCTTGATATCCTGGGACCAGCGGGGAAGCAAATCATCTCGTCGGGTGATGAAATTGAGGATGCCCAAAACCGCGCAAATTTTCTCCGGAAATATCGGGAAATGCACCGTCTGGTGAAAGAACCGGATGGAACGACGACCTTGTATATCGGCGCAGAGAATTGGCCCAGCCCCATACCGATAGTGAGTAGAGGTAGTTCATGGTATTTCGACACGGCGGCAGGCAAGAAAGAAATCCTGTACCGGCGAATTGGTCTGAATGAAATGTCGACCGTCCGCGTTTGCCGGGAGCTCGTAGCCGCGGAAAAGGAATATTACTACACACAACACAACGAATACGCCCGACACATCTTCAGTGAAGGAGAGCAACACAATGGCCTTTACTGGAAGGCTGCTGAGGGCGAGCCCCAGAGTCCCATCGGGCCCCTGGTGGCGTCGGCCGTTGCCGAGGGCTATGCCCCGGGCCGAGACAGCGCCCCGACTCCTTACCGCGGTTACTATTACCATATACTGACGAGTCAGGCAAAAAATGTTCCCGGCGGTGCGAAGAGCTACATCGTCAACGGCAAAATGACGAAGGGGTTCGCTTTCGTGGCGTTTCCAGCGGAATACAGATCGTCCGGTGTGATGACATTCATCGTAGGAATGGATGGGGTGGTGTATCAGAAGGATCTCGGCAAGAATACCGCGGTTCTCGCCAGAGCTATGAAGGAATTTGATCCCGATTCGCATTGGCAAGAGGCCGAGGAGCAGCAAGCGCAGTCTGCGGAGAAGCAAGAAACAAAGTAAAGGGGTGCCGCCTCGCATCAGTTCGCATATGCCTGCTAACTTTGTGCGCAAGATGGTCCCGCGGAAGTTCGGTCACATACGAACAGCTAGGCAGCTAACGCGCGGTTCGTGAGGAGCACACGCAGTAAACTGCTGCTCAGTCGGGTGTATTGTCGAGCGGCCGAGCTCATCCGCCGAGTCCAGGTGACTGCGACTAAGTCCTGGGGCCCGCCTCCACCGAAAAGGGGGGACGAGAGGTCGATAATCAGGTAGCAGCACCTACTGAAACGAGAACACCCACCAGGCACCGAGCGAATACCCATCACCTCAGGCGAGATCACATTTCCAGCGACGCGCACGATGAACAACTCACCGAAATTTGCATCGAAGATTAATTCCGGAGGTACCCGCGCATCGCTGCATCCCAGAATCGTCGCAAAAGGCTTCTGCTCCCTTGCCAGGTCGGCAAGGGTTTCCTTGCAGACTGTTGGAAAATTAGCCCTGTCCGCCATAAATCTTTGGTTGCCGGCAATGAGTTTCTGCAAACCTTGCTCGGCGGCAACCTGATTGCGTCGGCTGCGTCAGTAGTCGGCTGCGTCAGTAGTTGTCATAGAATTTGGTTGTTCTCCCTCCAAATGCGATTCCGGCGATATCCTAGCCAATGCGATCAATTACAAAAGCTCTCTTACTTCTCTCGATCCCACAGATCGGGCTGGCTCCTTGTCTGACCAACGAGAATAGCAAAGAATTGTAACGTGATGTGCCTAAGTCGTAGGCTTCCCGAAATGGCGTTTGAATTCACAAAATATCCCTTTCAAGAGCGGTACCACAATGGCACCACTATTTGTCCACAGTGGTGCCGCTCAAAATATGTGAAACGTGAGCACTTAACCCGGAAAAACACCACAAAGTGGCCCCAACCCTTTATGTTCCAATACGGGTGTCATTTGCCGATCATCCACCGATGTCACTCCCGTTGTTGTCAAAAAGTGTGGAACGTCGATGACGTTCAGTAGCTCTGAGTGAAGAAGTGTGATTTCCAAATGAGAAAAATCGCCACTATTGTCGATATTTGTGGTTTCCGGTGGCGTCCGGTGCTTTACATTCTTTTTCAGTGGTGCTATATGTACACCAGTGTCGCTGGGCGAAGCGGATATCCGCACTAAGCAGTCAGGGGAAAATAGCACAAGCCTTCTGATCGCAACGGCAGGCATCTACACTTGCAGCGGACCTGGCAATGCGGAATTTCGAGCCTAAAGGCAGTTGGAATTGTGGCGAAACCACGAAGACACACAAACCTTGAAGTCTACAATGTGAGACTTTTGAGTAACCTCGACGAACTCCTGAGGGATAAACCTCGGTATTTAGGAGAACTATCAGCTTCGATCAACGATGCCCTTCTAGCGGTCGACCTGGATACCGTTGAGCTCGTCAAACTGCAATCCAGGCAGAAACAAACCGGAAGAGAAACCCAGGTCGTCATCTTGCGGCGTCTTCGCAAGCGCATTCATCAAGTCGCAAAGAAGCGGTCGTGTTCGATGAATCAGCTCGTGAATAGCGCTCTTCTGGCTTTTTACTCAAAGACGGGTAGAGTCAAACTCAAAAAATCAACTAAACAGCACGGAGTATCTAAGCATTCCTACGACACCATGTCGGAGATGGAACGCCGGGAGCTTCACCAGATGCTTTCGGATTTACTAGCAACGCAATCCGTCTCCGCCGTCGCGGAAGAGCCAGATGGGACGCACTACGAATACGATCGCAATCTGAAAACCACGGTAAAAGTCACGCCGGACGGAGAGCGACACCCCGTTAAGAGATTCGATTCGGCCTTTGAACGTGCGCCGCTGTAGAGCCTGCGCAAGGCTGAACATGAAGGAATGACATCCTGAGCCAGCAAAAGCCAGCACTCTTTATCATCGCGGGACCGTTGGGCGCAGGTAAGACAACTTTCTATGAAGCTTACTTGAAGGAAGCCTTCCCTACGTTGGCTCCCGCCGTGAGGGACCAGCAACTACCGTTCCTCAACGATCGGCGGTCGTTTGCCGTCGAAGACGTCCGTGTGGACATGCAACTGCTCGACGTGGCCAAAGCCGCAGGCTACACGACGAAGGTGATTTTCATTTCCACGGAAGACGGGAATTTGAATGTCGGGCGGATCTTGGTGCGTATGAGCCGAGGTGGAAAACCCGAAACCGCCCAAAGTGTGATTGACTCGTACCAGGAGGCAACGAAGAATCTGGCCGAAGTGCCCAAGCATGCCGATGAGTTGATCCTGTACGACAACACCGCGCATAACCGGGGCTACCGTGTAGTCGCCCAATTCACCGGTGGCAAGTTAAGCAAAGTCGCGCAGTCGATCCCGGACTGGGCTGCTAAAGTGTTTGGCAAGGAATTGCATCCTGCAAACCAACACGCGAAGCCGAGGCGCGGCCGATAGCCCCATTTCGCAAAACGCGCGAGTTGCACTGCACAATTACGCATGAAGACTCCCCCTTTTCGATAATAGCGGGAAATGAGAGCAATCCTCGATTCCCAACGTCCCACACCTCCAATGGTCCAGTCGTTATGTCCATGACCTTCCCGTACTACTGCTATTTCTCGTAGCCGACTCTTCCCCCGCTACCTGCCTGGAGAGCGAACGGCTTCGTTCAGAAGTAGGCTTCAGCGACTGGACCACCAGCTGCACCAGGGCCCTGACAGGCCTCCCGAAAATCTTGATTTGAGTGGAAATTTTCCTTGCATGGTGCTATATGTATAGTAGCATTAAGCTGCGCCGGTCATGAGTGGGGATTACAGGAGCACCCCCGCATGGACTAGAAAATCGCTGGTCACTTGCCAAATGCTTTTGAGAACGCCAAAGGGCATCGCTCTTGAGTAAGTCAGGAGTAGAGAATCCATGGGAACTACAACCTATCCTCACGGAAGAGCGGAAGACAGCCGAGAAGTTGGTAAGGGATCTCTGCCGTCTGCCTACATTCTTGTAGTTCCCAACAACGAAGGCCCTCTATTTGAAATGCTCCAACAATTCCTTGCCGCCGCGGCCGATCACACTGCAGTTGTCCCTCTCGACTTCCGGAAGGTTGCACACGAGGGCGTCGATTCCTGGTTAGAACACGCAGCAGCGGCCGAATACCTAGGTGTGGGCCGTAGCACCCTTTATCGTTATGCCGAAGAGGAGCAAATTGAATTTAGAAAGTTTTGTGGAAGACTTGAATACCGCCTGTCGAGCCTCGACGAATTCAAGGCCCGCCACGTGCGTCCTGCACGCCGCTCCGGGCACGACAGCGGTATAATCCAGTCGGCGCCCCGTTCCGGCAAGTGAGAGGAGCGCCGATGGGACTCTATCAGAGACATGCTTCACGCTTCTGGTGGATGACGTACACAATGAACGAACAGCGGTACTTTGAATCGACCAAGACGACCAGCAAAGAGCTCGCCAAGAAGATTTGGAAGCGAAGGGAAGGCGAGATCGCGATGGGGCTGTTCAAGGTCGGTTGGCCGGGTGAACGAATGAGGTTCGGACAGCTGTGCGAAGAGTTCGAACGTTCACACTTTGCCGGGCTTTCGGAAAACACCGTCAGGGGCCACCGTTCGTCCCTAATTAATCTGAAGTTGTTTTTTGGTGACCGCAAGCTGGACAACATCACGGTAGCAATGGTCGAAACGTATCGCGATGAACGCCGGCAACAGCCATCAAAACGCAAACCCAACCAAACCGTGAAAGGAGCGACGGTCAATCGCGAACTCGAGTGCCTGAAGTGCATGCTGGACTTTGCCACGAAGCGGCGATACATCGCAGAAAATCCTGCTTCCGAGGTGAAACACTTCAACGAAATCCGCGAAAGACCGACACGAAGAATGCTCACCCTCGAGGAGGAACGGCGAATTGTTGACGCAGCGCCAGTCTATCTTCGGGTCGCGATCATTCTTCTCGCCCAGACCGGAGGAAGAACCTACAGCGAGGGCTTTTCACTGCGTTGGTCTCAGGTGGATTTTGAGAGCAAGTTGATCCGCTTGAGCAACAACGTAAAGACTCCCGCTTCCGCCGAGCCGATTCCTTTGTCCCAATATGCTTGCGACGTTTTGCAGGCATGGAGGAAGGAAACAGCTTCAAAGAGCGAATATGTCTTCCCGAGCCCGGTCCTTCCGAACCGGCCTATCTCAACAGTAAAAACCGCTTGGAAAACAACCTTGAAACGAGCTGGCGTGACAGCGTTTCCGATTTACAATTTACGTCACGTCTTTTGCACTCGTCTCAGTGAAGTTGCGCCGGATGCCGTCGTGCAGCGCGCCATGCGCCACACAAGCCCCGAAACTAAGCGTCACTACCAATTGGGAATGGCCGATCAAGTTCGTAACGCGGTGGATAAAGCGAACAAACGGCTGTACGGAAAACGAGCAGCGTTACATTTTCGTGACAGTCGGACCCCAAAAAAGGAGGGGGCAAAAATCGCCACCTGTAACTAATTGAGGAAGAAGGAGAAGTTGGCTCCCCGGGCTAGATTCGAACTAGCAACCCTTCGGTTAACAGCCGAATGCTCTACCATTGAGCTACCGGGGAACAGAGCAAGTAGACTTCTAATTTACAACAACTTGCGAACTCGTGCCACTTTCCTCCTCTCGATCTTGAGTCCAATTCGAGTCCAATAACGGCTTGACCTTCGCCATTTCTGGCGAGTGATACTGCCACATTTTCTTCGTGTACAGGTCGATCAGCTTATCGCTGCCGTGTCCAGCCCAATCTCGGATAACCTGACGACTTACACCGCTGTAAACCCACTCAGAGATTCGACCTCTGCGGAAAGCGTGCATCCCCGTTCGAGGAATTCCGAGTTCGTCCAAGATGGGATGGAGGGAATCCTCCAGCACATTGCTCAGAAGAAGAGGGGTTCCGTTACGAGTCTGAAAAACGTAACCCGAGGTTCTCTCGCCCAAGTGCTTTTTAACTTCTGTCATTACTGAAGCATCAATTGGAACGGTTCTAACTTTGTCGGATTTCGTTGTGTTCTCGCGGCCCGCAAAGACCGAGCGTCGAATGCAGACAATACCTGTACCATTCGATTGCTCCCGAACATCCTCTACGTGTAGACCGAACACTTCTCCGCCCCGTCCGGCGTTTCCGCCTGCCATCGCGTACAAGGCTCTCTCCATCTGAGTTTTTGCCTTATTCACGATGGCTGATGTGATTGAAGCAGAAAAATGTGGCTGCTCCTCTTCGATTGGTTTTGGTGGTGCGACCCTCTCCCACTTCACAAACCACTCCCCGATTCTCGGTTTACCCTTCTTAGCCGTTTCGTCCCTGTAGAAGTTGTAAACCGCTCGGATGTCCCCGAAGAAGTTCTGAATGGACTTGTAGGAGTAGCCGACCTCCCCATCCTCACGTTCTTCCTCCTGCCATGTGGCAATCAAATCCCGAATGAGAGAGTAGTCGTTCACTTCCTCAAGCGGGATGTCCTTAAGCAGGGGAACAACATGCTTTCGAAGTTCGCAACCCATACTGCTTTGTGACGATGGTTTGCCACAAGCGATGAGTTGACGCTGCCGCCATAACTCCGCTGCATCTTCGAATGTAACAGCAGATGATTGAGACCGTGCCAGATGAGCCTCGCTGTTGACGCCCTCCTCCTCGATATAGTTCGCCAGCCAGCGTTTGGCTTCTGACATGGTCATCTTGTCGATGGCACCGATCTCCACTGCTTTCCTGACTCTCTTCGTGCTGCCGGGTACGTCGGCCCAATAACGACCGACATATTTTTCGCCGACAACTCTGACGCTTCCTCTTTGCCCTCGTCTGCGAGACATTGATCTCCTGTCCCGCTGACTCGGTACCGTAACCGAGCACAGATTAGGCTGTTTTGCGATTGTGGGCAATGTCTCGGAGGCGAAAAGCTCTATCCCGCTGAGACTGTGGTCGGTCGGTGCCCCTGACGCGGACGCCGTGTAGTCGTTCTCACCGACGCGGGGCGAGAACAGGATCACGCCCGAATCGGGCGCAGGTATTGAGCCGAAGATGTGAAGATGCTGCTCCAAGTGGTTTGCCCTTCAATGGTGCGCTGCGTTTGATCATGAGAGACCCACGTCGCTGCCCACTATTCAAATACGCACTCTGCAAGAAACATTGAGGTATGGGGGGCGGGCCGCCGCGATTACGCAAAGGAACCCGGCTGTAATTCGAGGCTAGAAAAGATCAAATTATTTTGCACGCTCGCCCGAAATGGCGGGACTTGTCGTACCAAATCGGAAGTACCAAAGAGTACTACTAAAATCTTGCGTCAAACGGCGCTCCACCCTGCATCCAATCAGTGATGAGTAAAAGCCACACCGATGCCCGGAGGAACTGAGTCGGGAACAAGAGGGCAGCACTCGCCTAGCAATGAAAGTCCCGCACGGGTTGCGGGCGCGACGTGCGGCAGTTCGGTTCGAACTGCGGCTTTTTTCTCCGAGCGTGCATCTAACAGTGTGTAGGACAAAATTGGTACTGGCGGCGCTGGGAGACCGCTAAACACAATCTGGAGACGAAACCCGCTGCGCGACCGGAATTAGTGCCGCGCACGGTAGGCACTCAAGGGCACCCCCGAAGTTGGCGTGTTCCCGTCGCCTGTTTTGCCCCGCTCTGTAGCGAGCGGGACGAAACAGGCGTTTTTTTTTTGGCATAAGCCCCGACCGCAAGACGGGCAGCCGACTAGGAGATGCAATGAGCGATCAAGGAGGCAAGATGACTTATTTCAGAGTGGAAACGACAGCCGGATGGACTCATCTGGAAGCCAATAATCTTCGCGAGGCGAAAACCCAAGCCTTAATTCTCCGCGCCCGCTCTCTCGCTATCACTGGCAGCCGCTACTGCCTACTCACCAAGCACAAAAACGACTCCAAGCCCGGATTTGTCGGAACGCAGATCGGCGAGTGGAAAATGTCCAACGTCAAGGCGTCCGGCTGGACTGCCATCTATATCTCGGCAGTGACCGACAAATCGTGACTTTTCGAGTCGGAGCCAGAATCTAAGGACACCATCGGCGCAAGAGGCAGGGAGGCAAAGTGACTAACAAAGAGAAAGTGTGCAAAGCAATCGTCGAGGGGCGGCGCAAGGCTAACGCGGAGGCGCAGGCCCTTGGCTACCGGCATCTGGTGAAGCCTGAGCAAGTGCCCTACGAGGTCAGCGGTGCCGAGCGGATCGTACTTGCCAGAGCCACCAAGCTCAAAGGTCACCAAGTGCGCCAAGCATTGGACGAGCTTGCAGCCGAGGGCTTTATCGCCAGCGTGCCCAAGCTGGGAAACGAAAGGAATGGCTAACAAAGATACTGTCAGCGCAATCGGTGTGAAGGCGCAGGCGGGGCTGGAGGCGCTCGACATGCAGCGTGCGAAAGCAGGGACAAGTGGCAAATCAGGGGAGCCTGACCCCACAACAGGTGAGGAAGAACGATGGCAAACAAGATGATCGACCAGAAGTGGGAAGACACCAACGGACGCAAGCACAAGCTGTATGTCGTGCGCTCGATGGGCGCGGGCCGAGGTTTCGGCGTGATCGAAGTTCTGCGCAACTTCGTCGTCGCGACCGGATGGACACGTGAACAGTGCTACGAGTATCTGCGAAACACTGACGAGCGATAGAGCGCAGAGCGGACACGGCGTGAGCCGTGTTTAATGCGGAGGGTGCGGTCGCAATCCCGTGCCAGCAGAACACAAAAGGGAATGAAGAATCACATGCCAAAGAATAAAGAGACAACTACTCACGGGGCAGGTAAGGGGCAGAAACTTTTGTCAGGCACTCGCGAACAACTGATCAAGGATTTGCGGCGGGTTCACAAACTGTTTCCGCAGGCTGACTCGGATCGGGACTTCTACCGAGCGCATGGCAAATTTACAGACGCGGCATGGAAGGCGCATTTTGCCAAGTTCAAGGATTTCGTCGCGGCGTCAGGCGTCGCTTCCGCATACCCTCAGTTGATGTGGCATTTGAAGCAAGTCTACGCAATCCTCAGCACTCGTGCCGACCAGCTAAGCGATCAGGACGCTCGAAACGTCCGCCATGAGTTGTATCGCCTCTTTTCGGCAGTGACGGAAGCGATGGGAGTGCCCGCACAGGTGTACGTGGCAGCAGCACGAGAAGCGGCGGGCGAAGAGGACAGTGCAGCGTAACCACGATGAACGAAGCAATCTCCCACAAGGAACTGCTCGACGCAGGGCGAACAGCGACGCCAGCCCCATGATTGAAACGGCAAGAGGTCGCTTTCTGGGGCGCGTCGAGCCTCTCGCCGAGTGTCCATTACAGCAATCAGAGCGATTCGAACTCTTCTCGCATTTCGGTCATGATCCTGCGGCACTTGCGAAGCGCCCAGCGCATGATGCTGCGTTGCTGGATTGTAAACTCTCCCTCCATGATTGCTCGATTCACGATGTCTTCTATTTTGTCGAGCGCCGACGATCCAGCGGTAGCGTCATAGAGCGGGCGCGTTCGTGCGACGCTGACTACGCGCCGGGGCTGGGTCTGCGCTTCGGGTTCGGATTGGGGCTGGGGTTTGGCGTTCGTACCATGCTTGGTGCAGAAATCGCGGTCTTCTCGCGGCAGGTATCCGCACTGGCATTCCTCCCAAGGTACCGGAACGGGGCACCAGCGACCCTGAGCGCCTCCCTCGACATACGGCACCCGCACCTCCGTCGTAAGATTGCCGAACTCGTCTGTAACTTGCTTAGCAGCCATAGAGATTTCCTTTCTTACGGTGGCGCGGCCCTCGTGGAGTCGCGCCCTTTCTGTTTCTAGTCATGCAGTGGAAAGTCCGAACTTAAGGAATTGCCGATTTGGCGGTATTTGGTTGTTAAGGAAAGAACGAACTATGCACCGAGTAATTGAGGCACCACCAATGACCGAAACCATCAGCAAGAAAGCCCGCAAACAACGCAGAGACGTCAAGCTGACGCACGACAAGCTGGGAACGATCCAGCAGTGCCTACGGCTGCACATGAAGCAGGACGACATCTGCGCGATCACGGGGATCAACCGCGCGACCATTGCGGCGGTCAAGCTGGTTTTGGGTTATCTGGGGAGACTTTAACTCTCAAATAGAAAAAGCCGACCGAGTGCCTACCCGGTCGGCTTAATGGAATCAAAATGCTATCTACCAATACTGTCGAAAGTCCAAAAACTGAGCCAATAACCAACCTTGACTGGGCGATGAAGTACGCAAGCATGGGGCTGCGCGTGTTGCGGAACCGGAGGGCGTCATGACCGCAAGGTTCGACCGTGAGAACGCGCAGGCTGCACTGGACTGGCTGTTCCAGCCGGGAGATGTCGTTGAGGTGCGCATCCCGAAAGCCAAGAGGCTGAAAACCATCAGCGGCTACTTCAACAGCCGGGAGAAGCTGATTGATGCGCTGCGATCTGCCAGCGGCGAGTATGCGGCGGTCTATTACAGTTTGAATCCCGTCAGCCCAGCATTGTTGGGTCGCGCCAACAACGAACTGAAGCCCTACGCCGAGCAAACCACCAATGACTCGCCGGGAGAAATCCTGAGGCGCACGAACCTGCTGATCGACTCCGATCCCGTTCGCCCTGCCGGGATCAGTTCTACCGACGCGGAGTTCGCCGAGAGCAAGCGGGTAATCAAGGCGGTGCGCGATGATCTTAGGGAGCACGGGTTTCCCGAGCCGATGCTCGCGATGAGCGGCAACGGGCACCACGCGATCTACGCCATCGACCTGCCAAACGACCCGGCGAGCCGCGACCTCTGCAAGCGTTTCCTCGAAGCCCTCGCCGAGAAGCACGACACCCCGACCTGCAAGATCGACCGCAAGGTGTTCAACGCGGCGAGGATCACCAAAAGCTACGGCACGTTCGTAATGAAAGGCGACGCCACGGCAGACCGCCCGCACCGCACCGCACTCGTATGGCAGCCGCCTGTCCGCGTGATCGTTCCTAGGGAACTGATCGAAGCCTATGTTGGCTCGGCAAAGCCTGCCGGGAAGGATGAGGAAGAACCCCCGACTCTGAAGGCTGCCGCCGAGGGCAACCACGAATGGACGAAGGAGTCCGTGGACGAGCACATCCGCGCAGGGTTTTCGGGAGTCAAGCATGCGATGGAATGGCAGGGCGGCTGGAAGTGGCAGCATGACTGTCCGTTCGACGAGACGCACAAGTCCCCGGATGCGTACACGATGTGGAGCAAAGGCGAGGAGCCTCATATCCACTGTGCGCACGACTCGTGCGCCGACTGGAAGCAGGAAGACTTCCGCGTCAAGTGGGAAGAGGCGTCGGGCAAGGAGTGGCCCGTGCCGGACATCCTGAAAGAGCTTGCGGACTTCGGCTGCGAAATCAAATCGCCAGTAATAGCCGAAGCACTGAAGAACTCTGCGGACACCGAGGAGGCTGAAGAGCAGACCGAAGAGTCCGGGCTGCGCTACCCCGAGCTTGTCCCAGACTTTGACGCCATCTGCTATCCCGGCTCCAAGCTGCGGGAACTCGCCGAGAAGGCATGCGCGGGCGGCGACCTGACGGGCAACAAGCCGTTCGCGCTGTCACCGGGCTTCGTGATCCCCGCGATCCTGACGCTGGCTTCGGCGATCCCGAGAGAGGACGACATGCTGGGCACGCGCATCAACCTATTCACTTGCCTGCTCAGCATGAGCCGCGCTGGCAAGGACGTAAGCTGGAACCGTGCTGGGGCGGTGATGGGGCTGGGCAAGCGTGGAGAGAGCGAATACTGGCGCGACTACACTCCGGGCGGGCACAGTCAGATGGTGGAGATGCTCGGAGACACGCAAGAAAGACAATCCAAAGGAATGCCCAAACCCCCAGTGCTGCCCGGCCCGAAGAAGGCGTGCGGTATAACGCCGGAACTGAGCGAGATCATCAAGTCGTCGCGTGGGGAATCTAGCCACATGCTGGAGACCTTCCAGCAGTTCTTCGACTCGAACCTGCATTCCACGCGGGAGCGCAACACGCATCGCAAGATCACTATGAACTGTCGATTTAGCTGGGGCACCAACCTCGCCATCGGCATCGACCGGGTAGAGGAGAAGCGGTTCACCAAGGTGTTCGGCGACATGGTCAACGACGGGTTCGCGTCAAGGTTCCTGTTCGGGTTCTCGGAGACGGCGGTTGACTCGAAGGACTTGGAGGAGTGGCACCCAGTGCAGGAAGTTTCGGGAGCAGGCAGCTTGGAGGATGCGTTGGGCGGCTTGGATCGGACATACGCCGAGCAGCTTGAGGCGCACGTCGTGACAGGCTACGGCAAAGGCGTCAGGGAAGCCTACGTCACGGCGGAAGTGAACCTATTCCCCGGCTCGGCATTCCTGTTCAAGAAAGCCATGCTGGTCATCGCGACCATAAACCTCCACGAGGAAATCACGATGCAGGACTTCGAGGCGGCTCTGGCGTTCATCCAGTGGCAAGCCTGCGTTCGCGGCGTGTTCAAGCCGTCGCAGGCGGATGATGCCGCGCAGTCGAGGTTTAACGAGCTTCTGCTCCGGGCGGTGCGCCGTGCAGACCAGCGGCAAGCCGACTTGCCTGCGGGTCAGCGTTGGGTGAATGTGCAGCGGCTCGCGAGGATGAACGGCTGGGCACTTAGCAACGTGCCGCTGGGTCTGGAGCGCACGGTGTACGCCCTGCAAGGATACGGGGAACTCGACTTGGAACCTGTGACGGACGACGAGGGTGACCCGATAGTCAGCAAGACCACGGGCAAGCCTGCGTACGACTGGACGCGGGTAAAGGCGGTACACATGAGGCAGGGTTGCTGGTGTGTGGCGAAGAGCCATCCGAAGCGTGAGGATGACGCGGCATGAGTCTCTACCCACATAAGCGAAAAACCCAACAGCAAATCCGTGGTGTTGGGGTGTTGGGTCATGACCCAACAATTTCGCCTCAGCTAACCATTTTGAGTGCAACAAGATGTTGGGTTGTTGGGTGTTGGGGGTATATATGTGTGTGGGTGAGTAGTTCCTGTTCATTATTAAAAGAAGAAGAGTTACTCACCCTCGCGATATATAGGTAGGCTGGTAGGCTGTTTTGTTGGGTCTGACTCAACAACGTTGCCGTACCGATTCCCACTCACCCACACCTAAAGGGCGACCCAACCCAACAACCCAACAATCTGTAGTTTGGGCGTTCCGCGACCAGCCGCCGCGCCGTTCACGAGCGCAGCGATTGGTGGATCGCAAGCAAGCCGCGCTTTCTCACGCCTTTGGCGGCACGATTCCGGGGCGATTCCGTGACTTTCAAATCCTTTCGTGAAGCGGCGTTTTTGCAGTCCGAGGAAGTTTGTTGAACTCGCCGATCACGCGAAATTGCCATCGTTGATGGCGAAATCGGACTGATCATACCTTTCAACCAAGGACGTGGATCATGTAGAAAGCCGCTTCAGCCGTTTGTACAGAGGAATTTATAAGCATGCACGCGAGACCACAGATTGAAACCTATCTTTTGGCAACAAAGCTCCGGCGATATGCGCGGATCGGGGCCTATCCTAGCTGTTATCCCAACTACTCGGCGGCAACGGCCCGGCGCAACTACGCACGTCTTTTCGCTAAGCACGAAAATTTGGCTCGGAGTATAGGTCTCACCCCGCTTTCGGCTTACCCGCCGCTGTGAGGACGGCTGGCGCTCGCGAGGACAGCATGCCACTGCAAGAAACGGACACGATGCTCTGGTTCGCGGGACATTGGTGGTGGTTCCCCGGCTCACAGATCGGCCCGGAGTCGGAATTCGAATGGCGAGACAACAGGGTTTACCTTCTGAAACCGGATGGCAGCGTCGTGGAGGGAATCGTGTTCGTGGGCGAGGTCGCGCCTGATTGTTGTGCTCAGCAGCGCTGTGAACCCCGTTTTGAACACGCCGAACTTGCTTCCATCGAGTATTAGAAAAGGTGGCAGGTCAGGACGCCGATGCTTCGAAGGGTATCTCATCCGCTAGACCGCAGGCACCACGCTAGGAACACCGCCTCGTTGTTTCAAAGCGCAGAGAGGAAACATGCTGACGACAGAGACGTTTGAAAAAGCCCTCGACCTTCTCGAATTGGGCTACACCTTCACTTCGATCACGGAGGAGACCGGGATCACAACCGAAGATGCGGAAGCTGTTCACGTCGTGTGGTTCAACGGAACGTCGGAACAGGTACATCGCGAACTGGGGTTGGCAAGCGTGCTGGAGGCTGCGGCAACGACGCTCCGCACCGGGCAAGGCTGGAACGAAAGCACGACGGGCGACTTGCTGCGCGAAATCCTGCGCGTGTACCCCGCGCACGTGAAGAAGGAGTTGGGGCTGGCGCTGCTGTCGGGGAAATTCTGAAAGGCGAATCTAGTTATCTCGACCCTCGTAATAGCAATTGGCTTTCGAAAGTAAACATGCGCCGCGCCAAACTATTCGACCACGAAATGATTCCCCTGCA
Source organism: Candidatus Acidiferrales bacterium (assembly GCA_963742325.1). Taxonomy (GTDB): domain Bacteria; phylum Acidobacteriota; class Terriglobia; order Acidiferrales; family UBA7541; genus Acidiferrum. Next base: position 99,192 of record CAVULB010000002.1, read on the forward strand.
ATTCCACTATAAGTTCCTGCTCGTTCAGAAGTACCCAGAAGTCTTCGATGACACCACCAAAGTTGGTTTTCTGCACTCGAAAGGAACTAAAGTCTCCAGCGGCCCCCTTTACCACGGCATCTACACGGGAGGCCAGATTTTCGATTAACACTTTCTTGGTTTGTAAAATTGCTTCCGCTTCTGTAACTTTTCCATCAAATGTCGCGCCTTGAGGACTACCGAAGAGTCTCCTGTAGTCCCTTGACCCATCAAAGTCTGCTTCTCCAAAAGTATTCCGTTCTGCCGCACTGCCAGCGACCAGAAATAAATAATGTCCGTTGGAAAGGTCAGAAGGTGCTGGCAGAGGCTCAACCAAAGCGGCGGCTCTCATTCCGGCTTGCCTGAGAAATATGCCGTAACAGTGAATCCGTTGGAGGGCTGCCATGACAGCATGACCGCTCTCGTGGATGAGCGCGTGACACCAATCTTTCTCTGCTGGTGTTCTCCAGCTAAGCATAGTGGGTAACGATAACAGATCAGAGCGCATAGAGGTCAAGCGCTTCGAGTCCGTCCACCAGCAATAACAGGGAGTAAAATAGGCTGGGGGTGCCGAACGTATGAAGAAGAAATCTTACTTGGCAGGATTGTTGATTCTTCCGCTCGGAGTAGCGGAGGTCATCGAATCCGAGCATCCACGGTTTACGGCGCTGACGGAGCCGTCTGTCGAATCTGGAACCAGCTATACCCTTGCGGATAATCCGCACACCCACAGCGATGTCGAAACTGGAATCTACGCAACTACGGCCTCTCCGTTTTCCGTCTCGGGTGCTCGACATACGGAGGAGACATTCCGGCTCCATGTCATACCTCAACAAACGGGCGGCTTTCGGCTTCTCGCCTTTCCCGCGTTGAACTTGTGGCTAACTTCGCCAGCCGAGATTCAAAACATGTACGGTTCTTGTGAAGCTGTGGAGGCCCTGACCGATCTACTTGCATCGCGCCTCGGGCTGCCTCAATCGCAACTTGCGGAGATTCGGAAAACGGCGCTGGAGGGGAGACAGCAGGAAATCGGCGGCTACACCGCGATGCGAGTCTTTCGCCGCAGCGAACTGGAGTGCCTCGGGCTGAACTTTCGCCCGCCAGAAGCATAACCGTGGACATCCCTACCGCCGACACGCACAAGTCGCGATGCGGCGATGAACTGACCGCCGAGAAGATGAAGAAATGCGTTTGGTTGCGTCCCGAGGCTGTTGTTCAGGTGGAATTCTTGGAGTGGACGGGAGCCGACAGGCTTCGTCATTCGAAGTTTGTGGCGCTGCGTGATGACAAGAATCCGCGAACCGTTGTTAAGGAAGCGTAGCTTACACTACTCGAACTCCGCATCAAATCTGCTCTCGTTGTTGGGTGATGGCAAGAGGTCTATACAAGATGTTCGTTGCTGGTATCGACGGTTGCCGTGGCGGCTGGGTCAACTTCAAAGTTGATCTGACATCTCTGGGTACTTCCGTCGAACTCGTTGATGTCCCGTCCATTTTGAGAAGCAAGCCTGATGATCTTGCGATCCTCGCCATCGACATACCCATTGGGCTGCTGGACGGTTCGAGGGTCTGTGACAAGGCCGCTCGGAAGCTGCTTGGTCAGCCACGTGGCACGAGCGTGTTTGCGGCTCCGTGCCGGGCAGCCCTTTCCGCAAAGACGCATGCCGCCGCTAGTGCCACGAACCTCAGGATCACGGGTAGCGGCTTAAGCCAGCAAGCATGGGGCATCGCGCCCAAGATCAAACAGGTGGACGATGCGATCACGTCGGAGTGCCAGCGGTGGGCGTTCGAAGTTCACCCAGAGGTCTGCTTCTGGGCGCTCGCCGGGGAACGCCCAATGGCGTATCGGAAGAAGACGAAAGCTGGTGTGAGCGAGAGGTTCGATCTGCTTCGTCCGGTGTTCCCTGACATCGAGCGCCACCTGCAAAATCGGCGAGCAAACGTCGGGAGAGACGATCTGCTCGATGCAGCCGTCGCAGCGTGGACGGCGCTGAGGATATGCAAGGGAGAGGCTCGCCGCGTGTGCGAGGCTGAGCGAGACGCAAGAGGGTTGGAGACCGCTATCTGGTACTGAAGTCGAGATTCCGACATAGCTGGACTACCAAGGCTTAACCATGAACCACAGAGGCAGGCAAACAAGCATTCTGGTCAAAATGGCTCAGGACAGGTTCTACGCCTGCGAAGTTTGCCACTCGGACTCAAATGTATTTTTGGAAACCATTTTTAAGCGATGCGGTTTCACTCAGAGCGAAATGAAACGGGCGGCGGGGCAAATCACATGCCCGGGCTGTGAGAGCAGTCTTGACCTGTTGGACTATGTCGAGCCATATCCGCCCGAGCGGCTACGCTTCGACAAGATGTACTCGCGTGACGCCCCAAGGCTTGCTGACCTAGACCAGTTCATTCGCCAATTTCCTACGCTGCCAGCGTTACATGCCACCGGGAAGGAATTGGCTGTCGCAGTCAAGAAGGCACGTGCGACGGTTTTGGCACCGCAGAAATGGTATCGCTGCATTGGCGGCAAAAAGGTCAGTGTCGAAAGAGTTTTTCCCCCGCAGCCACAACGAGCATACCGATTCAATCACACAGGGCAACTGGCGCTTTATCTTGCTGATGATCCTCGAACAGCAGTTGTTGAGGTCTTGCAAGAAGACAAACTCAAAGAGGTACGCGCAGGGCTATGGATTGCTGATGTCGAGATCAGTTCTCCGTTGCGGGTGTTAGATGTCAGAATGCCGATGCCTTTCATTGATCACAAAGGCCAACCATCAATCTTGCAAACGCTTCTTACGGGATCATTTCTACGAGAAAAGAAAAAACGCAAGGATCAATTTCAGCCCCAGTATCTTGTTACCAGATTTGTCGCCGATTTAGTGAGATACAGGAATTTGGACGGCGTCTATTATACAAGCTGCCACGAATATCCTTTCCGCGACGACGTGTTTGGGACGAATCTGGTTGTCTTCAATCCAAATTACAGATCATTCGCCACAGTAAGAACTTTGACGGCAATCAAATGGTCGCATACAGAAGAAGATATGCCTCTAGGTTTGCCAGCAATGCTGTTGGAAAGAATAAATTGACCACAAACCCGATGGTTTCATCTGGAGGCGGCAGGAGGCGAACTCGCAGGGGGAATCCGTTCGAGTTCGATACCAGCATCGGCACAATAAGCGGCAAGGATTGGAAACCACTGTTCGTCCACCGCATCACGATCCTCAAATATCGAGTTCTTAGAGAGCACGTCTCCGATGATCGTCATTTCGTCGGCGAGCACGACCGGATTCAAGGGTTTCTTAAGTGCAGCGTCGTAGAAGATGCTAAAGAGACGACTCGACACTTCTTCGTAGTTAGGGGTCACTTCTACAACATAGGAAAGCCCGCCGAACAGAGTCACCAAGGCCCAGCCCTTTTTCTTTCCAGCGCTCAGGTAGCACATAACACTGTGCTGATGAGCATTTCTCGTATGAGCGGACACGAAATTCTTATTACAGAACACTCTCAGGGGCATTTCCTTTTCGGTGGTAGCGGTGCGGACACTACGGAGCACATCGAATTGAGGCGAAAGACTGTAAGACACTCCATATTTGTGAGCGATTGCAGCAAGCGCAATCTTCGCAGCTACTTTGCGAGCTTCGAGGGTAAAAACAAACGGCAGCGTCTGCGTATATGAGGCGTCAAGGACGACCTCTTCGGGCACTGGCAATTCTGTCGTCTTCTCACCTCTGGCGTGGGCACGCTCGATGAACTTCTCGGCACTAGCTTTGGAAACAAAGAAACCTTTTCGATGTTTTTTGCCGTCCGGTTCTACGCTAGAAACGACTACATCTGAAAGGCTGATGGTTCCGTCGGCCTCTCTTTTGCCAAATAATCCTCTTGCGTCCATACCTCGAATTTCCACTTCAACCCGGGCTGTTGGAACTTCACCGATCCTATTCTCAATCTGGAGTAGATTCAGGAGAAATTTTGTATTGTCTCGAATTACTGCCTCCCACTTGCCGAACTCACCGTTGCAGCGCTTGCAGCTTCCGTCAGCCACCGTCAGTTCGCCGCCCATAAATGCGGGAAAAACGTGCTCGCGAGTAAGCTCCGCTTCCGATCTACAGAACATGCAGGGCATCTTTCGGCTCCTTGGCGGGATGATAGCGCAGCCGAGGCAATCGTGTAGTCAATCAAGAACGGTAAGGTGCTAATGTTACTAAACAAATGTCCATCGAAACCTTTATCGACCAGCTTGAACCAGAAAATCAAGATGTGGTGATTTGGCGGTTTATGAACATGCAGAAATTTGCCGATTTCATGACCACTAGCGAGTTGTATTTCTGCCGCGCCGATCTGTTTCACGACGAGAGTGAGGGGTTGCCTCCCGAAAATTATCGGCCCTCTACCAATCTACACCCACTTGACGTACTGGACAGACGTAAAATCAAGGATTCAATTGGGTGTGTAGCGCAGTTCCGCGAGGCTTTCTTCATTAACTGTTGGCATCTCTTTCGTGAAGAGACTTGGACGATGTGGGAGAACTATGGAAAGGATGGAGTGGCTATTTGTTCGCGGTATCGCCTACTTAAAGCAGCCCTCAATGCGATGGATGATCGAGCCTTCATCGGACTAGTCCGGTACGGTTCTCGACACATGACGGGATGGAACCTCTTCCGATTTATTATGACAAAGCGGGTGGAGTTTGCGGGCGAACAAGAGGTCAGAGCATTTTTATGGGTCATTGATCCGTACGCAGGTATCAATCGGCACATCGACGCGGACAACCGGATACATGATCGCCCGCTTACCCCGCCGCCAGACCGAGTGTTAAGAGGGCACAGACGGAAGGTGGACTTTCAAGCATTGGTGACCGAGATTGTCGTTACTCCTTGGGCATCTCCAGCAACTTTGAGCGAAATCGAGCAGTTAGTGAAAAGCAAAGGATATGTAATCCCGATTCGGGCATCAGCTTTAGCTCGCTTCCGAGAACTCCTTCCGAGCTTGGAAAAGCGAGCCTAAATACGTGCGCAAGACGAAGTGATCGCGGGGTTTTCAAGCTAAGGAGCAGATGCGGCAGTGAACGTCGTCGGGACGGGATCGAGATCGACGCCTTGAACGCGATCTTCAGGTGACTGCGCTCGCTTCGGGTACGGCAGAACTTCCCACCTTAATGCAGCTCGGAGAATCCTTTTCGTGCGTCTGTCACCGTAAATTCCGACATACCGCAGCTTCCGCTGATCGTCCTTGAAGAACTCGCAGCCTTCGGAGATTAGCAGTTGCTTTTGTTCGGCACGACTACGTTTGTACCTCAACTTTCCGAAGCGTCGATCACGTGTCAGCAGATGCACGTTTCTCGCATCGTAGACCTTGCCGCCCGGTCTTCGGAATTTTTCTGTAGGATTCGTGAAGGAACAGAAGGCCCACCCAACACTCTGGTACACCGTTCCGATCTCACGCGCATTAGCGTAGTCCGAATAAGCCACGTAAACATGAAAGTGTTTCGCTTTAGCCATCAGTTTGCAGGCTCGCGTGATTAAAAAACTTGCAGAATGTGGATGCGCCCAGTGAACGCAGCAGCCCCGCGTGAGCGTTATGACCTTGTCTGCGTGTTCGGGGCCGCACACCGACGCTCTGACCTTCGTTCCAGCCGTACTGCCAAAACAAACGCAGCCTGCGAGGTACTCGCCAAAAAATAATCCGAACGCGAACTCTGAACTGCCGAGATTTCCCAGCCACTCAGAAGCCACCACAAGATTTCGAGCTTCGGCGAGTGAAATCTCTCGGACGGTCGCATTCTTGAAGTCAGCCGCGAGTGCCTTCTTCTCTTTGAGCAATGGATCAGGCTGCTCCGCCATCATTTCTCGCACTATCCGCTGGTGGCATTTTCCGTTCGCAGGAAATTCCCTGAAGCCGTCGAGGAGTTCCGCTTCAAAATGTCCGAGATCGCCTTTCGCATTCTTCAACGCCGAGATCAACTGTCTCCTGACCGTGGGATTCAAACGGCTGCGAAACCGAATGACTGTTTCGAGTTTCGCTTTTCGGCTCTGCGACTCGACGTCTCGGATCAGTTCTGAGGCGGTCACGTTTATATCGCGCTCGGTCGGCACTCCGTTCGGCGTGACGATCTCCCTGACGGCACGCAGTAAGCCAGCCGTTGTCAGTTCGCCGTCATTTTCTTTCGCTCGGGCAACAGCCTTGTCAAACGTGGCGTCGTCAATCATCCTCGCCAAACGTTGCCATTTGGAAGACTGGTCTCGGCTGATACCGAGTCGCGGAAGTGTCGTTGGCGACGACACTTTCTTTGGACGTCCGCGCTCCTTAGCCTGCCGCTCTCCGCTAGTCTGCATATCGACCAGCAACTCGCCAGCCCGTCGCTCAGCACGGATTCTTATCTCCGCTGCCTGATTCTGAAGTTCGAAATCGCCCGCCTGCTTCGCATAAACGCGAACGGCTTCCGCTTTGTCACGGATTGCCTTGACCTCATCCACGCGGTGAGCGGCGGCGAGCGCACGCCTTGCTGTGTCGTAACGAACGAGCGTTACCGTCATACGACTGAAATTGTGGAAGAAAGAAGTACCCGTCGCAAGTGGTTCGTGAGGAGCCTGTTCTTCTGCGATAATCCTCCCTCAATGGCTCCTTACACGAAGTGAGAGTGACGTAGGAAGAGTCCTCCGATGAAGCTGTATTCATACATCGTCAAGCACGACACGGGCTTCGCCCCGAACCCCTTTCACGGCTACTGCACACTCGCATGTTGCAAGCCGAGAATCCGTCGCAAAGCAGAAAAGGGCGATTGGGTTGTCGGACTGACGCCGAAAAGCGCCGGGAACAAAGTTGCTTACTTGATGCGGGTAGATGAGATAGTGCCGTCCTTTAGAGGCTATTGGTCTGAGGCTCGATTCAAGACAAAGAAGCCAAGCTATACAGGTGGACTTAGGAAGCGATGCGGCGACAACATCTACGAACCCAAGGCTTCGAGTGGCTACCGTCAACTCCGTTCGATGCATTCTCACGAGGATGGATCAGAGCACGCCGGAAACAAAGCGCATGACCTCAGCGGCGAACGCATCTTGGTCTCCGAAACATTCGCCTATTTCGGTTCGAAACCCAAAACACTGCCCAACGAACTCCGGTCGCTCATTGTAGGCAGAGGTCACCGTTCTAGATTTCCAGACGAGACTAAAGCTGCCTTCGTTCGCTTTGCCGGGACTGTCGGATTTGGGGTTCACGCAGCGCCCCGGCAATGGCCGGTTGGCGATAATTCATGGATGAAGGGCGCAGGCTGCACGACGAGAAAAAAGAAGTGAGGATCGTAGTTTGCTTTGAACTCAGATGGTGAACGATGGCAAAGATTTACCTGATCAATGTCGGCGCAAATAGGAGCCACGCAGACAGGGCGCGTAGCCCCATCTTCCCCGATGGCACTTGGATATTCGTGCCGTTTCCTCGGGGCAAGCCCACCCGGACGGGCGAAGAGTTTCCAGAGATGACTTTCCCCTACACTCGGGTCCGTGACGGCATCAAATGCCATCTTGATCCAGATTGGGATCGGCTTACCTACGGTGATCGCTGCGCCAACCCGCGAGCGAAAAGCCTTTTGAAAGTGGGGCAGGGGGACATCCTCTTGTTTTGGGCGCTACTGTGGAAGACAGAACAGGGCAGCGTCATCTTCGATAGCAGTGATAGAGGGTGGTATTTAATCGGTGCGCTGCGAGTGGAACGCATCCTAAAGAGTGGAGAGATAATCGACACGTTGCCGTCTGATACCCGGCAGCGCGTGGCATTCAATGCTCACGTGGTTGACGGAAAGGTGAAAGAAAGAGAGGGCGAGCGAGTTTTTGTTGGCAGCAGCGATCTCCGCCACTCTCGGAGGTTTGCAACGGCGGTTGATTTGGAGGTTTACCACGACGGGGGACTGATGCATCGTGTCGTCAGAACAGCAGATCGCAAGCACGTTCGCTGGAAGGAATCACCCCGATGGAATAGCGTGACCCGTTCCTGTCGTGCAATTCTTGACCTAGAAGATAAGCATGACAGGGTTCTTGCGAGGTACCTTGCGAGCCGCATCAGTGAAAAGAACGCGGGATTTGACTTGATCCACGGAGCTTAAGAGGAGTTTGGACAGTTGTTTTAGCCATGAACGTAGGTCGTTCAGAAAACCCTGCCGCCAGAGCCGCTCTATCTCGTTGATTCTGAGGCGTGAAAATTGCGAATTTCATGCGCCGAATTACATCTGTTTGTTGAAGGCGAAGCGGGGCTAGTTCTCGCTGTAGGATGGAGGTCACTTCCCTACGTTGACGCCCCGTGCCGCAGCCGCGTATATCTATCTCAATGACTACCCCAAAGAGGCCGCAGAAGAACCGATTCGCGGTAGGCGCACGCGTGGTGGTTGGGATGTCTCGGCGAGTGGGCACTGTTCTTCACGTTGACGATGAGCCAAGCACAATGGGTGAGTACGTGCATCTCGTGCGAACGAATGACCGCGAACTCAGGGTAGTCGGATGCGATCTTGAATTGGTTCCGGCACCTCAAACAAATATGGAACCAACAGCCCCATCGGAAGAACAGGAAGACCGGACCTACGCACGTTTAGCCATCGAGGAAGCGTGGAAAAGTGCGGCGGAGGATAAGAGGGTTCACCCCAAGGTCGGTGTCGTGGTCGTGAAAGACGGTAAAATTCTGGCATCGGCGCACCGGGGCGAGATTCCAGAGGGTCACGCGGAATTCATCGCTTTGGAGAAAAAGCTCGCGGAAGTCCCGCTAGCAGGCGCGACCGTCTACACGACGCTCGAACCATGCACATCGCGGAACCATCCCAAGGTTCCGTGCGCGATTCGTCTGACGGAGCGAAAAGTCAGCCGTGTGGTGATCGGAATGTTAGACCCTGACGATAGGATAAGCGGGCGAGGGCAGCGGGCGTTGAGGAGAGCAGGAATCGCGACAGACTTCTTTCCGAATGACTTGATGGACGAAGTGGAGGAACTGAACCGCGAATTCGTGAGGGACAGGGAATCTCGTGAGAACGAGAGAAACGTAGGGCAACAGCCTCCCCCGGAGTTTTACAATTTTAACGGAAGTCTGGGGCCTATATCATTGAGTGGGATACAACATTCGGTGCAAGGGCCGTGGATGGATGTGTGGGGCTTGGTCACGGTTGTCAATCCTACCCAGTCGCACATGAAGATCGGTTTGCATCGCCTCGTTCTGGATGGCAAAGAGTGTCCGGTCCCAACGCTTCTTCTTTCGCCTAAAATCAGACCCGAGGGAGCGATTTGAGCGAATCAGCTTGATGGGAAACGCAAAGGAACATTACGAGGTGCACGTCATGTTCCCCGAGAACAATTACCCGACCCCTCCGCCTCGCGACGGGGAACTCTGGGTCTCCAGCAACGGTCAAGAACCATTTCCAGTCCCGGTTAGGTGTCCGTAATCGACGCTGATTCACTGAGGAGACTTCTAAACCCGTATTGACCTCTTGAGATCAGCAACTCTACTAGACGACGAGCAGCCACGACCGTGTCGTGCAGTCCGCTATCGAGCGCGGCTTTAATCGTCTTTCGCGCCTCGATTTCAACGCCGACAAGAACCCAATTGTCGCGGTCGCCTTGAATCATCAAGTCAAGGCACGCGACACATTCAAGCGGATATTGGGTGGCTAGCTCCGCCAGCAGTTTCACTACATCCATTCCGCCGTCTATCTCTTTTGTGAGTCGCAGAACCTTTAGCAATATTCCGAGAGACCACGCGTCGCCGAATTTGTCGGCAGTGAACCACCAACCAAAACCCGCAAGTTCTTTCGCGAACGGCGCTGGTGAAACGCTTTGCTCAACGACATGCAGCCGTCGTTCCATCAGGCTTCTCAATCGCTCGAAGACCTCCTGTGGCGCGGCGTCAACCCAACCCGCCACGCTTCGCCCGATGAACCACATTGCATGCCCGCGCACACTGTCGGAGGCATGAGCATAGAAGTTTTCAAGTAGTCCGTCCTCACCTTCGAAGGTGAGATGTCCGCGCCAATAGTAGGCCATTAAATGGTCGGCCAGCCTGTCCACTGGGGATTCTGATGACCGCATTGTCGTTGGCACGTTGATGTCGGCAATTGCTTTTCGATAAGCAGGTTCTAGCTCGCGCAACAACGTGTCGTACGGCTGGTTGAAAACGACGAAACTCTCCCACGCTGCGTTGAAGTAAGCTGAATCCTCTTGCCCCAATGGGAAGATGCGTCCAACATTGGCACGGAACCAATCCCAATCTAAATTAGCCAAAAAAGATAACGCCTGTCCGTAAACAGAGCGAATCGTGAGTGTCGGCTCCTGACTGATGTCGAGGTGTTGATCGAGAATCTGTCGCACCTCTGGCATCACCCCGAGATTCGCGGGAGGTGCTTCCGGCGACTTGCGAGCATTCTCGCGGTCGCGCACCCATCGGGCGTATTCCATCACTGCGAATAGGGCACGACCTCGGGTGCAATTTATTGAGAGGAAGGAAGGGTCGAACTTCTCGCCTCGTTCGGCTTCGGGAGAAGGAAACGGGTCATCGGTTAGAGGCGCAAGCGCACCCCAAGCCAGCGAACGATGCTCGTATGGCAGCCGCTCCTCTCCACCCTCAAACGCCGCATTTAGTAAATCTATTATGGAGTCACGAGTCCAACCCCAATCGGGGTCAGCAATCATCAGCCCACCCTTGCGGCCTGCAATGCCTCGGGGCTGAGTGACGACCCAAGTTGCAAGTTCGAGGATAGGCTCCCAATCTAATTTCACGCCGTTTTTCAAAGCCGAAGTCACCCCAGCGAAAAAGGCGCGGGTATAGGTTGGGTCGAGCGTTTTGAATTGACTAGCAACAGCAATGAACTCTGCCGGACGCTGTCCAACGGTCGATGTGAGCGCACCAGCCAAACCGTCTGCCGTGGGTGCAAATATGTCGGTGTTAGGCTTCCACGAAGCCAAGAAGCCGAGCACATCGGCTACTGTCATCGTCGCTAGCTCTGTTGATGATTTCGGCGATTGCGCACCGATCTGACTAAAGGTGCGCATGGGAAGTCGCTCTGGTGGGTTCGGTGGACCCACCTCAGTTATCAGCGCCTCATATTTGTGCTGGTAGGACTCGGGAAGCTGCCCTTCAAGTATCGCAAAATGGTCGCGGCGACGAACCTTCTTGATTTGGGAAACCTTTTCGTCTGTCACCGATTCGTTGACAAATTCCAAGAATCGACGAATCGGTTCTTCTGGCGGCTCCGCATCCATCCAATCGAGAATATTTTGCTGTGTCGCCTTTCCCAGTTGTGAAAAAGATTCCTTGAGTAGTAGAACCGCTTCGTGTCTCAAACTTGGGCTGTCCAAAATCTCCGGTGCCCAGAAGAAGCTGTCACCGACCAAAAGCGCTTGTTTCAGTTTTAAGAAAACACGGCTGATATGCAGTTCAAGTCTGCGGAAGGATGCCCACTTGTGCCGTTGAAATATCTGCATTACAACATCGAACTTAGCCGGGTCCGCCGAAATCACCTTTACGGCGGCATCGCGAGTCGCGCAGAGCAGTACGCTAGGCACGTCATCACGCCCCGTGCCCACTTCGATTGATGGTTGCCGCACGTAGAAATAATCCTCGCTTTCAGTCTCGTCTTCCTTGAGCGAGAAGCGAGCCGCGTCGTCCAGCAGACGGCTGAACAGATCAACTGTGCCGAGACCATTAGCTTCCACCAGTGCTGGGAGAGACTTATGAAGGATTCGAGCGTAATACCAATCCCTGAACCGTGGCTGTGGTTCGGCTGTGGTTCGGCGGGACTTAGGGTCGGGGCTAAGCGAGAGCGCGGCACCAGCCAATTGAAGAGCAGCATTCTCTTGTCCGCCCCTAGCGAGGTGAGGGATTAGATTGCTGATCTTTTCGGCCAACAAGAGTTTGATTGGGGACTCAGTGTAGCGAACGAGTTGTGGGACCAGCGTGGCTGCCAGCGCAGGTGGAAGCGAGAGCGCTATGTCGGCGATATCGTCGTGGACACGACTGTTCTCCGAGTCGGGGATACCCAATGTGATTTTGAGAACTTGCTCTTGTGCCTCAGCGATCTGGGACATCCTCACCAGATACCTTGACTCCGGCCAGATGGCAAACCTCACGTAGTTGCCTTCCTGCTGCGGCTTGAGAGGTTCCTTGAAAAACTCAGCCTGTGATAGTGGTTCAAGCCAAGCAGGTGAACTCAGGTGGTCGAAGAAATACTGATATTGTGCGTACCCTTTGCGGATTTCTTCGAGCGCACGATTGACGACCTCCTGTTTAGGCATCGCCCGCCCCCTCTTCCAAGATGCGATCAATAGCCGACAAGTCCTCGGACGGCGTCCGGCATAGACTGTCGAGGAGAATCTTTTCTAGGGCTTCCAGCTTGGCTGCGAACTCCTCCGGCGTAGTCGCCCCTCGGTGGGCTACACCGATAAAATAGTCGTGTAATTCGAGATAGCTCTCGGCGCGACTCTGCTCTAGCGTTTGAGGAAGTGGCAATCCTGCGGGGTCAGTGCTGCGGAACATTTTCTCTGCCAATGAGCGTCGTTTCGGACGATTTTTCTTCCTCCAATCAAAAAACTCCGGGATTTTCTGCAAGAGATTCCGCAATGGTCCGTCAATGTCTCCAGTCCATTTCCCTTGTTGATGACAGCCGCTCTTGGTTGCTCCGTCCCAGACCCTCTCAAGCGCGTCCACTTGGTCACCAAGCCGCCCAGTTTCACTGAGAACTGGCAAGTCCAGCACTTTCGGTAGATTGCCTGTCATCTCACGGATGGAGTGCGCGGCAAGTATGAGCCGACAACGGTTTCCCTCGTCCCAGTGGACGCGAAGCGCCGATTCATAGAGGTCCGCCATTTCCTGACTCTTTTGAGCAAGCGAACCGTGAATCAATTGCTGGCGTCCCGTGAACTGAAAGGATGCGTTGATGTCCATCGCTTCACTCTACGCCAAAACGGGCGACCCTTGCCCCAATGCTCGATGGGCGTGTCGGGCAATCAGGATGATAGAATCACGCCAGTAATTCTTCTTACATTGAGGGAGCCGAAGAATGGCGTCAAAGACAAAAACGCCGAAGACGAAGCCTGCCAAGAGCTATAAGCACCCTGAATCGGAAAGTCCGATGCGCCCCGAAGTGGGCACACAGGCGGAGTTCAAGAAGAAGCTGCCGCCGAAGAAGTACCGCTATGACGACTCGCTGTCGCCTGTCCTTGAATGGGATGGGCAGAACCCTGCGCGTGAACGGGGTGAGGCTCGCATCGCCAAGGCAGAAGCAGAACTCGCGGAGGCACGGAAGAAACTAAACGGCAAAACGGAAACGAAGGATGCTGCCGCCCACGTCGCCGCTGCGCAGAAGACGGTGAGCGAGCTTAAGGCGATGAGCAAGCCGTTCTTGAACTGGGCGGGCAAAGCGGAGCGGCTGTCGTTCGATGTGCCGACGCTTCCGCTGTTCATCCACGAGCGGCTGTCCACGAAGGCGATCCTTGAGACGCTGAAGGGTCACAAGCGGGACAAGCAGACCGACATGTTCGATCTATTCGGTGATCCGCAGCACTCCATCACTGACCAAGTGCTCCGTGCGTATGAACACAAAGACAAATGGGTCAACCGCATGATCCTCGGCGACTCTCTGGTGGTGATGAACTCGCTGCTGCACTACGAGAATCTGGGCGGACAAGTGCAAATGATCTATGTAGACCCACCCTATGGCGTCAACTACGGTTCAAACTTCCAGCCGTTCGTTCGCAAGCGAAGTGTTGCACACAGTGACGATGATGATATGACCCGAGAACCCGAGATGGTGCAGGCTTATCGGGATACGTGGGAACTTGGATTGCATAGTTATTTGTCTTATTTGCGAGACAGGCTCTTGCTGTCACGCGACTTGCTGACAGCCTCAGGCAGTATTTTCATCCAGATTAGCGATACCAACCTCCACCATGTCCGTGAAGTGATGGACGAGGTCTTTGGCTCCGAGAATTTCGTCGCCCTCATCAGCTTTAAGACGATGATGCCGCTTGAATCAGGAGACATAGAGTCGGTCATGGACTATCTGTGCTGGTACGCTCGCGACAAAGAAAGGCTCAAATACCGAAATTTGTTCGCACCCAAACGTGTTGGTGGAGATTCCGAGTTCGTTTTTGCGGATAGCGGAAAGGGTGATTACAGGCGACTAACTACTGAAGAAATCTCGAACTTCTCGGAGACCGCGCAGGAGAACGCGATCTTCAAACGCTCTGATTTGACTTCCTCTGGATATACTCCGTCCTGCACGTTTCCCATCGAGTTTGAGGGTAAGACTTTTGAAACAAAACGAGGTAAGAGTTGGCGAACGACGCCTGAGGGAGTTGACGTTCTAAAAAAGAAGAATCGTCTCTTCGTACTCGGAAACAAACTCTATTACAAGATGTATCTGCGGGACTTCGGCTACACCTCGCTCATTAATTCATGGCAGGACACGATAGAGTTTGGAGGCCGCCTTTATGTGGTTCAAACGACGAGTACTGTCATTCAACGATGTATTCTGATGACAACTGACCCCGGTGATCTGGTTCTCGACCCAACCTGTGGCAGCGGGACGACCGCATATTGTGCGGAGCAGCGGGGACGGAGATGGATCACCATTGATACCAGTCGTGTTCCGCTCGCTCTTGCACGGCAGCGTCTTCTCACGGCGACGTTCGACTGGTACGAACTGAAGGACGAGTCGCGTGGCCCGGCTGCGGGCTTCGTGTACAAGCGGAAACAGAACAACAAGGGCGAAGAGGTAGGTGGGATCGTCCCGCACATAACCCTGAAGTCCATTGCCAATAATGAACCCCCAGAGGAAGAAGTCTTGGTAGATCGCCCCGAGGCGGACGCCAAGGTCACCCGTGTTACAGGGCCATTCTGTGTGGAAGCCACGATCCCCACCCCACGCGATTGGGAAGAGGTCAGCACGTCCGCAGAAAGAACTGGGAGCGCCACGACGGATGGCTCCTTCGTAGACCGTATGATCGAGATTTTGCGGAAGACTCCTGTCCTCCGGCTTGAAGGGAATCGCACTGTTACGCTCAAGGGAGTTCGCCCGCCCGCCAAGAGTCTCTCACTCTCTGCCGAAGCCACGGTCGCCAACGGTGCGGAGAAACCAGTGGCGTTCGTTTTCGGGACCGGAAAACGGCGCGGTAAGCGAGAAGCTGGTGTACGAGGCAGCCCGAGAAGCAAGGGCGAAAAACTACGCGCATCTTTACGTCGTCGGGTTTGCGATCCAGCCGAACGCTCGGCAGCTAATCGAGAAGTGCGACAACGTGGTGAACATTCCCGCCACCTACGTGCAGGCGACACCAGACCTGATGATGAGCGACCTTCTGAAGAATACCCGCTCCAGCCAAGTCTTTAGCGTTTGCGGAATGCCTGAAGCCGAACTGCGCCGGGTCAAGTCAGCCGATAAAGACAGCGCCGGGAAATACGAGGTGGAACTCCTCGGCATGGACGTTTTCGACCCAACGACGCTAGAGGTTCACCACCGCAAGGGCGAGGATGTCCCGGCGTGGTTCTTGGACGCGAACTACAACGGTCTGTGCTTCCACGCATCGCAAGCGTTCTTTCCACGTACCGGAGCGTGGGAGAACCTGAAGAAGGCACTGAAGGGAGACTACGAGGAGACCGTTTGGGATCACTTGGCTGGAACCGTGAGCGCCCCCTTTGAGATCGGCGAGAACGGACAAGTCGCTGTCAAGGTGATCGACGACCGGGGGAACGAACTGCTGATCGTGAAGTCTGTCAGCGAGGCGAAGAAATGAGCGGCTTCACTGTATCCGAAGTCAACGAGCCGATTCTCAACAGCCCGTTCGAGAAGCCGAGCCGCTACTGGTACATCAAGGAGGGCGAGCCGCCGATCCTCGCAGAGGGACGCCGTCCCTCCATTGTGTTCCCACCCAGAGACCAAAAGGAACCTTGGAAGACCGACGAGAAGCTGCTTCGACCTTCGAAGGAATATCCCTCTGGGCACGAATTGGTTCTCGTTAATCTCGTCCGCGAGCGCGTGGAGGCGTGGAGGTCTCAGGACTATCCGGGCGTGAGCCGCACGACTTTTGAACTGATCCAGTGGTGGACGCGAGACGGCAGAGAGAAGAGGCTGTTCTTCGCCCAGCTTGAAGCAGCGTTGTCCATCATTTTCATAACCGAGGCGCGAGCCGACTTCCTGCAAGGCATCGAGGTGCCACGCGACGATCCTAGCGATGACCGCAAGGCTGAGGGCTACACGGGATTTCTCCGCTACGCCTGCAAGATGGCGACAGGCGGCGGGAAAACCACAGTAATGGGAATGCTGGCGTCGTGGAGCATCCTAAACAAGGTCAACAACCGGGGGGATGCGAGATTTTCCGATGTCGCGCTTGTGGTCTGCCCGAACGTGACAATTCGACAGCGACTCGCGGAGCTAAACCCTGAAAGTGGTGAAGCGAGCATTTACCGTACCCGCGACATCGTCCCGCCGCACCTGATGCCGCTGCTGACCCAAGGCAAAGTTCTGGTCAATAACTGGCACGTCTTCGAGCCGCAATCAATGCAGTCAGCGGGAGTCGGCGGGAAGGTCATCAAGGCGGGCGTTCCAGTTCGTGTGAAAGAGACGATCAACATCGGCAGTAAAACCACAACCGCACGCGGCAGCCGATACCTGACCCTCAAGGATTATGAACATCAAGTAGCCGCTGGAATATTGGTTGTGCTTGAAGAAGAGCGGGACAAGCAAGGCAATCTCAACAAAGTAAAAGTCGCATCTACCCGCTACTACGAAAGCGACACTTCCATCCTCAACCGTGTACTCGGGCGGGAGGTCGGTGGAAAGCAAAACATTCTGGTGTTTAATGACGAAGCCCACCACGCATATCGAATTAGACGTGACGAGCCGGAACCGGGTGAGGAGGACGAGTTTGGAGACTCGGAAGAGGCTGACGAGTTCTTTCAGGAGGCGACCATCTGGATTGATGGTCTAGACAAAGTTCAAAAGCTACGCGGGATCAACATCTGCATTGATCTTTCAGCTACACCTTATTTTTTGGGCAGAGTCGGGCGGGAAACGAACAAGCCCTTTCCGTGGGTAATCAGCGACTTTGGACTGATTGATGCAATTGAATCAGGTTTGGTGAAGATTCCGCAGTTGGCAGTCCGAGACACCACGGGTGCGGAGATACCCGGATACTTCAACATCTGGCAGTGGATTCTACCGCAGTTGACTCCAGCCGAACGTGGCGGCAAGAAAGGCAGCCCCAAGCCGGAGGCGATCCTCAAGTATGCACATCACCCCATTGCGATCTTGGGAGCGCGATGGGAAGCCATGCGGGAAGAGTGGAAGAAGTCTGCGACCGATCCGCGCCCCCCGGTTTTCATCCTCGTCTGCAAGAACACGACGATAGCCAAGGTGTTTTATGACTGGTTTGCGAACGACGTTGCACCTATCGGAATACCCTCCGCCAAGATCGAGGGCTTCCGCAACCGCGACGGGAAGATAAACACCATCCGCGTTGACTCCAAGGTCGTGCATGAGACTGATACCGGAGAGGCGAAGAGCGACGAATCGCGGTGGATGCGGCTCACGCTCGATACCGTGGGCAAGACTGACTGGCCCAGCGACCGACAAGGCAGACAGATTTACCCTGATGGTTTCGAGGAACTGGCGAAGAAACTGGAACGGCCCCTGTATCCTCCGGGGCGTGACGTTCGCTGCATCGTCAGCGTGGGCATGCTGACCGAAGGGTGGGACTGCAACACGGTCACGCACATCGTCGGTCTGCGCCCGTTCATGTCGCAGTTGCTCTGCGAGCAGGTGGTCGGTCGAGGGCTACGGCGAGCAAGCTACGAACTGGGTGACGACGGAAAGTTTACGGAAGAGATCGCTCAAGTATTCGGCGTGCCATTTGAGGTCATCCCGTTCAAGGCGAGCAAGACCGGGGCTTCCGCGCCGAGGGTGAAGCGCTACCACGTCCACGCCTTGCCGAACCGAGCAGAGTACGAAATCCGCTTTCCTCGCGTAGAGGGTTACACGCAAGCGATCCGAAACAAGATCACCGTCGATTGGAGTAGCGTCCCCGCGCTGGAACTGCAACCTGATCGAATACCGCCCGAAGTTGAGATGAAGGGTCTGAATGTGAACAACATGGGACGCTTGTCGCTGAGCGGACCGGGACGTGCGAGCGACGTGTCCCTGAAGGAGTTCCGACAAGGGCGAAGGCTACAAGAACTCGTTTTTGATCTGGCAAAGTCGTTCACGCGGGACTGCCTAGCCCAGCCGCAATGCACCGTCCCGAGCCATGTGCTCTTCCCACAGCTTGTGCAGATCGTGCAGCGCTACCTGAGAGAGAAGGTCAAGGTTCATGCGCCCGCCGACCTGAAAGACCTCTTCTTAGCACCGTACTACGGCTGGCTGGTCGAGATTTTGCTGGAGGCTCTGCGACCCGACACTTCGGGGGGAGAAGCGCCGGAGGTGCCGCGTTACGAGTCCACCCGAGGTCCCGGATCGACCGCTGACGTGGACTATTGGACGAGCCGCGAACCAGTTGAAGTCCTGAGAAGCCACGTCAACTATGTCGTGCCAGACACGAAGCGGTGGGAGCAGTCTGCCGCCTACTACATCGACAAGCACAGCGCGGTGTATTCGTTCGTGAAGAATGCCGGACTAGGATTCGCGATTCCATACCTACACAACGGGCAGATGCACGATTACATGCCGGACTTCATCATCCGGCTAAAAACAGAACCACCTGCCCATTTGATTTTGGAAACCAAAGGTTACGACCCACTCGAAGAAGTGAAGAAGGCAGCCGCTGAGCGTTGGGTGGACGCTGTAAATGCCGAGCACACATACGGTCAATGGAAATTCTCCTTGGTAAAAAAGACCACAGATGTTTCAAATGAGATTACGAGGGCTGCGGGAGCCGCAAAGTAGCAAAGCCGTTCGTATCAGCAAAACGCATTCCACCAGCCAGAGGTGACCATGGCAACCAATCCGATGATTATTCCTGTGGGAGAGCGTTTTGGGAAGCTAAAGGAAGTCCTTCTTGAGTACGTAGGAATCATTTCCGCCATCAAAACCGCTAACCCTAACCTAATAGAACAGCAACCATCTCTCTTTCTCTTTCTTGTGTTTCCTTGGGTGGCAGATTATTCGAAATTGACTGCCGAACAAAAAGACTTTTTGGAGCGACGGAAGTTGGAAGTCACCGCGCTCAAGTTTGATGGTGAGGGTGTCAAACGAGTTCTTGAAGGCATTCTTGATAAGGACAAACATTTGGCGGAATGTTGTCCGAACACGGTATTCCTAGCTAATTATCTCGATTCAAATTTCATAAAGCCTGTTACGGACGCAAGAGTGGCGGGCACGACGGATGCACAGATAGACTTCGCATTCACCGAGTTTGAGCGACAGACTTACCATCAGGGTCGTTTTCGAAGGATTGCTCTTTCCCACCTGTACAATTTCGACATGGAGGGAGACAGCGTCACTTTCGAGGGTGATACAAGAACCACAGGAAGCATTCGAATTGAGCGAATAGCTCCCAACACCATACCGCAGATACTCGGTGAATCAGGATTTCAAGCGTTTCTACATCCCCTAGATGCTGGCAATTGTTTCGTTGTCGAAGAGGAAGGAGCGTCTGAAGTGGATGACTTCCAGTGGCTGAGCGCGAAACGCGGCAAGGCTTACTTTTTCGCTGAGGTACTCCAATACTTTAAGGACGGCGTTACCCACCTCGGATACTCAGTTCCGTTTTTTCTGCCCAACTGGGCGCACCAGATTAGGCGACAAGGTTTGTTTTTTCGGCTCTGAGCGAGAATTTGGAGAGACCCAATAAAAGAGCGAGTTTCCGTGAGGAGGCGGTTCGGCTAGACTCGGGGGAATGCGCGACAACGAATTCACGAAAATCTTAGGATGGCCGGGTTACCGAGTCTTTCGACATGAAATCGATGAAACCGCAATGACACTGCGGTTATGGGTGCGGCGGAAACGGGGCAACCGCAAACTAATCTGTTCGGGATGTGGAAGGAAGTTTACCGAAGCCCATGATTATTACCAGCGCGAGGTGCGCGACTTGCCGTGGAGGAAGTATCAGACCACGGTGATCATCGAACTGTACCGGGTGTGCTGTCCCGAGTGTGGGGTAAAGATCGAGAAGGTTCCGCAACTGCCGGGGAAGGCGCCGTTCAGCAAAGACTTTGAGGATGCGGTGGGGCTGGCGTGCGAAAGCGCATCAGTTCGCCAGGTGGCCCGGCAGTTCAGACTGGTGGCCAGCACGGTGCGCGCGATCGACCTGCGGTATCTGAAGCGCTGGAGCGCCACACGGCGCAAGGAACCGTTGAAACAGATGGGCGTGGATGAGATCTACTTTGGCAAGCACCTGAAATTCATCACCGTGGTCAGCAACTTGGAGACCGGGGAGCCCTTGTGGTTCGGCCAGGATCGCAAACAGGAAACCCTCGATGAGTTTTTCCGAACGCAATTGAGTGCCCCACAGCGGAAACGAATTGAGGCCGCTTGCGTAGATATGTGGCGGCCGTTCACCAATAGCATTGAGCAATGGGCCGCCAACTGCCGCATTGTCTACGACAAGTTCCACGTTCTGCAGCATGCCAATAAAGCCATCGATGAAGTGCGCCGAGCGGAGTTCTTTCGCAAAGGCGGACGCATGCGCGGTGTAGTGAAGGGTAAGCGCTGGCTGTTGCTGACTCGCTGGATGAATCTGGACAGTCAAAAACGCCAGCAGCTAAACGAGTTGTTCGCCCTCAACCGCAGGGTGATGAAAGCCTACCTTTTAAAGGAAAGTCTGGAGCGCTTGTGGACCTACCGCTATGAAGGAGCCATGCTGCGCTACCTTCAGAGCTGGATCGACCAGTTGCGCTGGCAACGCCTGAAGCCCTTTCAAAATCTCGCCTTTATGCTGCTGGATCACTTGGACGGCATCCTCAACTACTGCCGCACGAAAGTACGCTTTGGAGTGGTCGAAGCTATCAACGGCAACATCAAAACTCTCTTTAGAAGGGGTCGCGGTTACAAGAATCTCGGCTATTTGTTGCTCAAGGCCCAACGCATGGCGGTCACCAAGACCGAATTCATCGTTCTTCAGAAAGCCGCCTAAAATGCGCTCGCCTCCGAATTCTCGTCCAGAGCCGTTTTTTCTTGGGAACCCACGCCGCATGGCGTATGAACGTGGCACTAAGCGGTACCACATTTCCGAGACCGAAAAAAAGCATCTTGAAAGCTGGTGGAAGGTAATAACCATACCTACAGTTTTGGAAGCTCTCGAAAACAAAAAAGGCAATCTGCGACAAGCAACGTATCGAGCCGCGCAGTATTACGAGGCAAGCCACGAGAGAACTGAATCCGTGGAACGCCTAATCGCACTGGCTATTGGATTAGAGTCTCTGTTCTCTCCAAGTGACCAAGGCGAGTTGAACTATAGAATTGCCCTTCTGTTGGCGCAGTTCATTGGAAAGGATGCTGAGGAACGCAAAGCCATATTTGCCAGTGTAAAGGACCTGTACAACAGAAGAAGTAAGCTGGTTCATGGCTCGTACAATGTTGAGAAGTACGACAAGGGGGAGTTCGTGACCGCAGAAGAAATTGACCGATGGTCTGTTTATCTGCGCCGTGCCTATCTCGGATTCATGGCTCTGTATCTTAAAGCGTATCTTGCTGGAAAGAAGGCAGAATCGCGAGAGCCAATCCTCGAAAGAATTGTCGATGCGAACTTCAACGACGCGGCAGGGGAAAAATTGCGTGAAGAGGCGGATATCGAAAAACTCCTCGCCGAAATATCTAAGTAGACCGTGCAATCGAATTGCGTTCTTCAGGTTGGTCTTTCCTGTGGATTCGATACCCGAACCTTGCTTCTTAGCCACTGGAACACTGCCCACGTCGCTTCGAGGTCTTCCTTGTTGTAAGCGACGATTTTGTCCATCAATTCCTTCCGCCGTTCCTCATCGCTGGTTTCCGTCGCTTCAATGAACGTCGCCATTGCCCATGCACCGCCGTACTCCGCTTCTTTGCGCTCGAACCCAACGTAGTCCTCGACGACCTTCAAACTGAAACTGGGCAGAGGCAGCACGACCGATTCCCTCGTTACGGTCAACAAATCCAGAAGATTTCCTTCTACACGGGAAGCGATGCCTTCAGGATCGCCGAAACGAGCGGCGTATCGGCGAAGATAGGTTTGCTCGTAGGGTGCCCAATGAACCCACGGAATGTCACCATAGGTTTCGAAAACTTGTTTGGCATTTTCTAGGAAGCCGATCCAGCCTTCCCTGTCGCCATCAGCGCCAAAGCCTGACAGGCAGAACTTGAACTCGCTTGGACTCTCACCGAAGACCTGCGCTCCCCAAAGATAAATCTTGTCCAGTTCGTCCAAGTGTGGCGGCATCCCCTCCAGATCGAACATCACATAGTTCTTGTGCGGGGGTATGGCTGGAGCGGAAAGGACTATTTCTTGCTGCTTCTCCATTGCGTCAGCGAAGCGCAGGATTCGGTCGGCTGCCTTTCCTACCCGCTGATCCCGATTGCCGTAGGGGCGCTTGAGTTCGCTCAGACTGTTAGCATCGAAGTTTGCCAGCAGTTCCTTTCGTGTGCGAACCCCTTGGCTGTGGAGAGTTCGGGCAAGGCTCTGATCTACGCAGTACACGAGTGCGACATCGCCGCTCTTCTCTGCCTGCGTCCAACAACGGTCGGTGTATCCACAACCGAGGCATTTCGTCCAGCCCACAGGCTCGTAGGGTTCCGCCGTCAGTTGCTTGATTGTCAAAAGTCGTTCCAGTTCCCGCAGAGCGGCTGCTCCGCCGTCGTATGGGATCGTCACGATTTCGCCTGTGCCATCGTGGACTTGCAGTCCCTTGGGAGCAGTGCCGCAACTCCTTTCGAAGAGCCAGCCATAAAGCTGGACTTGCAGCAGAATCTCGGGGTGATTCTCTTCGTCGATTCGGCGAGCCATCTTCGAATCTCGAATCACATAGCAGTCGCCATCGAGGATGAGGTAGTCGGGAACACCGACAATTTCGACCTCGGTTCCGATAAGTTTTTCCGTCACAAGAAAGGCAGGCTGATACAGAGCGGGAACTTTCTTTTGTATTGCGTCCGCAGTCTTTTTCACCTGCTCTTCGAGGGAAGCCGCGCTCACGTTAACAAAGGTGCCGAGAGTCGCCAGATGCTCTCGCTCGTGTCTGAGTCCAAGCCGTCGCAGGACTACTTCGTAAGCGCCGAGTTCTGCTTCCTGCTCTCGTTGTTGGCGCAAGAAGACCCGCAGGTCGCAGCGTGTGGGACGATGGCATGAAGCGAAATCAGAAGCCGTGAGGCGCATGTTGGCGGTCACACTGAATGTACCCGAGTTTGTTGCGCGGGTTCACCCGTTTGCCTTCAGCTTGGAGCCAGCCAGCAGCAACCGTCGAAAGTTCGCGTAAAGACGGTTGTCCGCCATCGTCGGCTGAGGCCCGGTGAAGAGCTTTTGTACCGCCTTCTCCGCGATGTACACGGCTTCCAACCGATCCCACCACAAGGCATTCATCTGGGGGTCAGTGACGACTCTAGGATGCTGCGCTATACGCTGAAATTCTCGTTCACGAGTGAGAAACAGACCGCATGCTTCTTCCATGCGTCGGGCGTCCTCTTCCCGTTCCATCTGGTCGAGGGTCGCCTGATCCGAGATGCGTGGCTTGCCGTTCACCATCTCGACTTTAGTGGTCGTAACTTCGTCAAACAGTTTGGCGATCTCAGAGTCCAGCGCATCCTCTTTTGTCATTCCGGCTCCTCATTCATGGAATCTGCGAGACGTTGCCCCTCAACGATCCGATCTGTCCGTGACCATATCCCACCGGATACGCTCCACAGGGCTGCGATTGCCACAGGCGTATAGGCGGCAATCGGCAGCAAGCGCAGCGAGATCGGAGACCGAGGAAGCAGGAGGATGACAGAGAACTCGAACACGTAGCTCGCGAGCAGGGCGAGGAACATCAGCGCAGTGGACTTGAGGGACGACATCAAGTAGCCGCCTCGGGCTGCACGCCACGCGAGCACGTACTCCCTGCCCAACCAGAAGCGCGAGCCGATGAGCACCGAAACGAGCAGTGACCATACGGCGCATGTCCAAGGAGACAGCCAGAAGAAAAGCTGACCGCCAAGAGGGTCGCGCACCAACCAAAATGAAGCCAGCGGGAGAATCGCCGAGGCGACTACCAGCACGAACAAGATGAGCAGACGTTGCAGCACGAATTTCAGCAGCCACTTGAGCATGAGGTCTCCTTTCCTATGGCACACCAGCGGAAAATTGATATGAAGCAAAACCGGAGGCGATCAAGCGCACAGAGCCTTACCATGCTGAGATCGGGCAGCGGCGTAGACCGTCCCGACCGACAACCGCATCATTCCAGCAATCGTGCGCCACGAATGTCCTGCGGCTCGGAGTGAGTTGATTCGGTCAACATCGACAGGCTTCGTAGGACGTCCGAGGCGCTTGCCCTTAGCTCTGGCGTTTCGCAACCCGGCCCGCACCCGCTCCACTGTAGTCTCGCGCTCGCTCTGCGCCACTGCTGCGAGAACATGGAAGACAAATGTGCCCGCTGGAGTGGTAGTGTCGATTTGTTCCATCATGGATACGAAGTCGATCCTCAAAGCGCGGAACGTCTCTAATGTGCGGCAGAGGTGCGACACCGACCGTGAGAAGCGGTCGAAACGCCACACGACGACCACGTCGAATCTTCGGGCATGGGCGTCTGCCATAAGCCGATTGAGTTGGGGGCGGGAATCTTTTTTGCCCGAGACTCCTTCGTCGGTGTAGCAGCCGTAAATTTCCCAGCCCCGGCGTTGGCAGTAATCGGTGAGTTCACGGGTTTGCATGGTGGAATCTTGCCCGTGACCCACCGTCGAAATTCTTGAATAGACCGCCGCCAATACCTTCCGAGGAGCGGAATCATTGTTTCGGACGACCTGCAATCCCACGGTAGCCTCCTTCATGTCCTAGCCTGTTGCGGAACCCGTTCAAAAAGCCTGTGCGGGGCGTTCAGTGAGCCGCTCCACCCTCCGGTAGACCCGATCCCTTCTGGTGACCGAGACCGCCCATAAACGTCCGTTCAGCTACTCACTTCCAGACCGTCAGCGGAATTCGCATTCTCCTTCGAGCGGATTTGGGCACCGCAGGCGGGACAACGGGCGGGGAGACCGTCACTGCAAAAACTCAAAAGAGGTTGGCTCTCGCAGACAAGGGAATACCGATTCCTGTCCTGTCTGACACAGTCGATGAAATGAAGGTAAGGGGTGGAGCGGCCCCGGATACGAAACGAGAGTCTTTGCCGAGAACAACGGCAGTGATAGCTTGCGAGTAGCCATGCAGCCTCCTATTTAGGTTGCGGTGGTCAGGGACGCCACTGTGCTTGTAACACCGTGGCGTCCCGCTTATTTCAATTCCTTGGCTCGCTCCTGAAGGTACTTGTCAATTGCTCGACGGATGAGTTCGGCAACCGGAGCACCCGTCTTGTCAGACAGCATCAAGAGCTTCTTGATTTGCTCTTCTTTGAGGAAGAGTGCCGTCCGTTTCATGGTCATACGGTACCATATGTATGCCTGTATGTCCATAGGAAGGGGGTACCAAAGGGTGGAACAGAACGAGGTTGGAGACTTTTTGAGTCCAATGAGTCCGACTGGCTCGGTTTCTAGCAGCCGTTCTGGTTGGTTAAACGGTGCCGAATCAGCGTGTTAGTTAGATTTTGTGAATCGGTTAACAGCCGAATGCTCTACCATTGAGCTACCGGGGAACCGGGCAAGGTAGACTTTTAATTTACAACACGTTGCGCCGATGCGCCACTCTCCTCTTCCGCCGCTTGAGTCCAATTCGAGTCCGATTCCAATAGCGGCTTGACTTTGGAAATCTTGGGAGTGATACTCCCACATCTTTTTCGTGCAGAGGTCGATGAGCTTGTCGCTACCGTGACCCGCCCAATCCCGGATGACCTGACGGGTGACGCCGCTGTATACCCATTCGGATGTTCCTTCACAGCTGTTTGTTCGCATTCCTCGGTTGCCTCACGACCGGAGGGCCAGCCCCTCCTCAGATAACGTGACGTTTTTGCTCACAAGGAGCTATCATCCGCGAGGCGGTGCGTGACCCCATTGGGCCCGAGTTTATGGCGCCGCCGGGCGTGCTTCCGACAATAAATCGTTTCAGGGCGTCGCGAACGGACGAAAGAGGTGCACCATTATTTCCTTTTTGAGGCCGAAACCCAAATCTCCATTGTATGTGTTTGAGAGTATGTTCCTGTCTCGCACTCCAAAACTCGGAGTCGAATGCCTGATGGTGCTTGCACTGGTGATGTGCTCCGACGCGTTTGCACAGCAACCAACTGTGTTGACGAACGTCACGGTCGTAGATGGTACTGGAAGGCCCGCCCAGCGCAACAGAACCGTGGTGATCAAGGAAGACCGGATTGAGTCGATCGGCGCAGGTCATCAGCACACGCCATCGTCCGCCAAGGTCATCGATCTGCAAGGTCAAACCATCATGCCTTTGCTCATCAACACGCACGGACACCTCGGGCTCACGAAAGGCACGACCCAATCAGCTGCGAACCAGACCGAGGAGAATTTCCGTCATCAGTTGTTGAGGTACCAGGAATACGGGGTCGGCGCGGTACTCTCTATGGGTACGGACGGAAAGCGCTTCGCCGAGATACGCGAGGAGTCCCGCCGCGGCGCGCTTCCGGGAGCTGACGTGTACACGGCAGGTATTGGATTTGGCGCGAAGAACGGGGTGCCTCCCGCCACAATGGGCTTTACAGAAGTGTTTCGCCCCGAGACGCCAGCCGAAGCCCGCAGTGAGGTCGCGCAGCAAGTTCCCCAGAAGCCGGATTTCATCAAGGTGTGGGTCGATGATTTCTGGGGACAGTATCCAAAGATGCCGCCTGAAATCTTTGGCGCAATCATCGAGGAAGCACACAAAAACAGACTTCGAGTGGCTGCGCACGTATACCATCTGGAGGATGCTCGCTTGCTGGTGGCGGATGGAGTCGATGTCCTCGCGCACAGCATTAGGGATGCTGACGTTGATAACGCTTTAATCGCAGAGATGAAGAAGCACAATGTCGCCTACATTCCGACGCTTTCGCTGGACGATTTCGCCTTTGCATACGGAGATTCGCCCAAGTGGGTTGACGATCCGTTCTTCACCGCAGCGTTAGATCCCGAAGTGCTGGAGATGATCACCAGCCCAGAGTACAAAGCGAAGGTGCAATCGAACAAGGTGACCGCACAGGAGCAAGCGGCATTGCCGCAGGCGATGCACAATTTGAAGAAGATCTACGATGCCGGCATACTCGTCACATTAGGCACGGATTCGGGAGCAACTCCAATCCGAATTCAGGGATTTGCTGAACATATGGAATTGGCGCTGATGGTCCAGGCGGGTCTGACACCCATTCAAGCGATCACTGTTGCCACCTTAAACGCAGCCAAGCTGCTCCACATCGAAGATCAGTGCGGAACGCTTACAGCGGGGAAAAAGGCAAATTTCATCGTGTTGGAAAAGGATCCTTCTCAAGACATCCACAACACGCAAACGATTCGCGCCGTTTGGAAGGATGGCAAGAAGATTAGCGACGGTCCACGCGCCGCAGGGACCTCCGCAATGCTGAGATAGTTTTAGATCGGCTGCGGAGCTAGTGGATGTGGGTGCTGCATGGGCAAGGTCAATCGATTGGAGGACCGCTTCCCGGAGGAGGATATGTGTTCGATTTGCTTGTTCATCCGGCGGGCATATATTTCGACGTAATGTTCGACCAGCGCCGGAATGTCCTCGCGGCGCGTCCGCAACGGCGGCAGCGAGATCGGGAACACATTCAATCGGTAGTAGAGATCGCTGCGAAATTCGTTGCGCTTTATTCAGCTTTATGAAAGAACGACCGAATCGTGATCTCGAGTCGTGGACGGCACGCGCGATCAGCTCCTTGCCCGTGCCTGTTTCCATCGTCTTCGATTCACATGGAGCACCGCTCGCCGTGCCACCGGGACTATGGCGGCTTTCTCCGGCCGGAGAACAAGAACCTTCGGTTTGAAAAAGAGATTGGGAAATCTCCGCAATGAGGAAGTGCTACTCTTCCGCCTCAACCAGGCTCCAGTCTATCGGGGGGAAGGCGATGGGCCAGAACTGCGGTGCCGGGTTATCAAATTCGAACGCCACCGCAAAGACCCCCCCCTGGGAACTCTTGCTGGCGATCACTCGACAGCCTTCCCACACCCCCAGAGTCGGGTTACTCAGCGACATCCTATGTCCCTTGGGAACCTTCAAACTCATTTCGAGCAATCCGCCATGCGCATTCACAACTAAAGTGAAGGCGTCCATGCGCACCAGATCGCCTTCCTCGGTCTCGGTTTCCACAAGAACCCGGATCTGCAGCAACACTCGTTCACTCCGCCTCTGGCTATTTTTTTGAACCACGCGTTCCATCCGGCAAGCGCTGTTCTTGGGCCAACCGGACTAAGGTTGGCTTTTCATACCATTTCGTCATCGGAAAAGCCGCACGAACGACGTGGCATTGCCTTTGCTTCCTTTTGCGCCGACCAAGTCCGTCAAAGTCCGCTCTCTGGACTCGAGCAACGCGACCGGTCTCCCTGTCTCAATTGCATGCCATCCCCCAGAGGCCCCTCTTTCCCTCTCACCCGTGCGTCATTGGGAGCACCGTTTCCCAGCCTTGCCGTAGTTTCCGTTTCAAAATAGGACTTTCTCTTAGAAATGTCCCGCTTGCTTTGCTATCCAAGCACTTACGGGCACTCGTTATTGCCGTGCGCCCTCGTCAACGGCACTTCGCAACTTCCACTCCGCTCGCCCATACACACGAAGGTTTTTCGAAACCCAGAGCGCACTCAGCCTTTTTCACCGCAGACACAACCTGGCGGAATCCATGGTTAAGGGTCATCAGAACAGCGCCTTAGGCGGGTACTAAGGTCCAGAGTTAGTCTTCTCAAGAAGAGAATCGCCAATCGGCGATAGAAAAAGAACGAGCAAACTTTAAGGGTTCCGCGCGCCTGGTTGAGTGGCACCGCGGCCGTTAAATCTGAGAACAACGACGCCTGACAGTCCATCGAAACACGCAAGAATTCTTCTTGCTTGGCATTCCAAGCACTTTCGCGTTCTTTTCGACTCCTGACCCTGTAATTCGTACACTCTGACCTACCAATAAACTCCGACTGGGTGCCGTTTGTTGGTGTCCGGCCAAATCGCTCAGGAGATATTTATGAACTTTGTAGAAAAAGTCCATCATGTGACAGTTCTTGCCGCATTCTCGGCCATTATGCTATTCGCCTGTGCATTCGCGGGTCCGGGCAGCCTCGCAAAGTCACGTTCACTGCAGCACCAGCAAATCCCCGCCGTCGTGATGCAGGCAGACGGGCTAGACGGCTTAGTGCCCCCACCCCCTCCGCCACCCCGCACATGATCAATAGCGATCCTCCGGTTTCCGCAAGTCTGGCTTAAACCGGCTGTCACCGATTTGCCGCTTGCGGTGAAGAGGGGAGTAGTCCCACTCCCCTCATCTCGTGCTATTATTTGGGCCCAGGATAGACTTTAGGCACGGGAACTCTATAGTTATGCCTCTCATCCTTATCTGGTGTCTCGGGACGTGCCTCGAGATTCTTGTGTTCGTTCGTGGCTTTCAACAAAAGCTATATCGCCAGTTCCCTCTTTTCTACCTCTACCTGCTGTTCGTAACTTTTGATGATTTGATCCGGCTTGCGGTTTCGAGGTGGTTCCCGGCCTATTATTATCAGGTTTATTGGGTAACACAGTTCCTCTGTCTTGCTGTCGGGTGTGGCATTATCTTCGAAATTTATCGCGTTGCCCTGCGTTCGTTTCCTGGGGCGGCAAGGATGGCGCGTTATCTGCTTCTGGTTGTGTTTGGCGCGATCTTTGTCAAAACACTGGCCAACTCCCACAGCGACGTATTCGTCTGGCTTGCGAAAACGTCACTCCTCCTCGAAAGAAGTCTGCGCATCACCCAGGCGCTGGCTATTCTGACACTAGTTGCTCTCTTCGCCTGGTATGCCATTCCGTTTGGGAAGAACTTGAAAGGAATCTTGTTCGGCTACAGCCTATTCATCGCCATGAGGATAATTCAGTTCATCTTGTGGTCGTACTCTTGGGACCAGATCAAGACCTACTGGTCGTACGCGGAAACCGGTTCTTATCTTGTGGTGCTGGGAATCTGGGCAGCGACTCTCTGGTCCGCGCAGCCTGTTCCGCAAACACAGCGTGACGCTCCGCTCGAGGGTGATTACGAGTTGCTGCTGCATGCCACCCAAGCGCAATTCCGAAGGACGCTTGCGCGGCTCGGTTGGGCGGCCCGCGCATGAATCCCTCTTTGGCACTCGCGGCGGCGGCCGCCTTTTCCGTTGCCCTTCTGTTGCTGACGAAGCGCCGAGAGCGGCTTGAAGAAGTGGAGGGGCCGGGAGATTCCGGCCAGCAAACTCAAAACCGCTTGCGATCCGTCCCCGCGTTGTCGCCTGCGGAACTGGCGATCAGAATATTTTCGCCAGACGATCGGGAATTTATCGCGCGTACACGTTCTCCTCGGTTGCAGCGCCTGTACGAAGAGGAACGCCGCAAAGTTGCGTTGCAATGGGTTCGCTGCACTTCTCGCGAAGTCAGCCGCATTATGCGCAATCACCGTCTCGGTTCCCGCCAAAGCACTAACTTGAATGTCGCCGCGGAGACGAAACTGTTCTGCCAGTACGTTGAACTTCGTTTTCTGTGTGGCATGCTCGTCTTGCTGACTCGGGTTTTCGGTCCGCACGCGCTGATGGATGTGGCCTCTCACGCCGGCGATCTCTACCAAAGGCTCGGCCGCGCGATGACCGATGGTGTTGTTACCCCCTTGAAAGTTCCATGAGCACTCCAGCCAATCTCGTCAGTATCCGCAACGCTCATGACGACCTGCAGCGCCGCACGCTAGCCGGCATCGCTTGCGACTTCGCGCGCCTCATCTACCTTGCGTCTACTCGGGATTACAACAGTGGTGTGTACCATCACGAAGGTCTTGCGGCCCGCTTCGGTCGGGAACAGGCTCGTGAAGCGTTGGAAGGTTGTCATCGCGACGTTTTCAGCAGGCTGGTTTCTTTGCCGTTGGAAGAACTGGTCGCGGAACTGGAAGCTTACGTCCGGGTCTCGCATGAAGCCCCGGCGGGTTTCCTTCATGCCTGGATGGAACTCGAGCCTTACCGAATCTCTGTTCCCATGGAAGTGGATTCCACGGTCGTGCAACTCTTTTTGTCCAATATCAGACTTGCCTTGGAGGTTTTGCGATTCCGTCAGGAGAAGATTCAGGCATGTCAACCAGCCTCATCGCTACAGCCGTTACTTGACCGATGATCTCAGCATCTTTTCCATAATCCAGACGCCGAACGCTGCAGGGTGAGAGTGGGTGTGGTAGCAGCAGCAGATGCCCATCCTGTAATTCGCACCAGGAACACGCATACCCATCGCGCAGCTCCACAAAATAGATCGGCCGGTCGAACTCCGTTCGCCAACGCTGTGGCTGTATTTTGCGCACGCGTTGATCCACCTGGACGAAAGAACCGGGCCGCAAGAGCGGGTACAGGGTGAAATCCTGAAGCCCAATGTAGCCATACAGACTGTGGCGCAGATCGAGCTGCTGCAGCAGCGCGATCGGAATCTCGCCCCAGATTTCCACGATGCGTGTTAACAAGTTGGTGTTATCCAGGTCGAAAGACCGGTCGAATCGCACTGGGAAAGAGACGGTCTTTTCGACGTCATACACTTCCAGCGTTGTCAGGTGCGTGTTGGGCAGGGGCGCAATCAGTTGGTGATGGCCGGTCTTCTGCAAGTCGACTCCGAAGTGTAGCAGCAGGTCCGTGAATTTAACGTGATAGATTGCAGCTAAGGAATACAGTTTGAAAATACTGGGTACGGAGTCTGAGTTTTCCAGCTGCGTGAGCCACGCATTGGAGATCTGAAATTCGGGATTTTTTTCTTCTTCCGCGATCCTTTGGCTCAGGTTTTCAACATCGCGCGTTGTGATTCCCAAGCGAATACGCAATTTCCGGAGTTGGTCTCCGGCAAGTTGTGAATTCATAAGCAGCTATCTTACTCCATTCCTGAGGTGCAATGCGTGCGCGGAGATTTTGAGGGCGAGGGCACGTTCACGAATTGCGGTCTTGCTTCATCCCACGCTATGCTCCGGGATGCTGTGGAGAAACAAACTTGAACAAAAGAGCTTTTATCAGATTTTGCGCTGCCGCCCTCACGAGCCGCCTTTTGTCGCCACTCCTGGCTTGGGCGTCCGGGGAGAAGCTAATGAACTGGGCGGGAAATGTGGAGTATGGCACCGACCGATTATTCCTGGCCAAGTCCTTGGATCAGATTCAGGAATTTGTCAGAAAACAGAGCCGGCTGAAAGTTCTTGGCACGCGCCATTGCTTCAACAAGATCGCCGACAGCAGACATCAATTTCTTTCGCTTAAGGAAATGGACAGGGTCGTCGGACTCGACTCGCAGGCACGCACCGTCACCGTCGAGGGCGGCATAACCTATGGGCAGTTGTGCCCCTACCTCGAGAGCAAGGGCTTTGCGCTCCATAACCTGGCTTCTTTGCCGCATATCTCCGTTGCCGGAGCTTGCAGCACAGCCACACATGGATCGGGAGAGCAGAATGGCAACCTCGCCACCGCCGTTTCGGCGCTCGAACTGGTGAATGCCTCGGGCGATATAGTCACCCTATCTCGTGAGAAGAGCGGCGAGCTGTTTCTTGGTTCGGTTGTTGGGCTCGGCGCCTTGGGTGCGATTTCAAAGATAACGCTCGATGTGCGGCCCACGTTTCAGATGCAGCAGTACGTATATGAAAATCTGCCGTTAAGCGAGATGAAAAACCATTTTGACGCCATCCAGTCTGCGGCTTATAGCGTCAGCCTCTTTACGGACTGGCAGAATCAGCGCATCAATGAGGTGTGGTTGAAAAAACTTTTTCAACCAGGCCGGACTGTGGACGTGCCACCGGAATTCTTTGGCGCAAAGCTGGCTACCAAGAACCTGCATCCCATCGCCGCGCTCTCCGCGGAAAATTGCACCGAACAGATGGGCGTGCCTGGACCTTGGTACGAACGATTGCCGCACTTTCGCATGGGCTTCACGCCCAGCGCGGGCAAGGAGTTGCAATCGGAATATTTTGTGCCACGCGGTCACGCTGTGGAGGCCATTCTCGCTGTTGAGCGATTGCGTGACCAGGTGACTCCGCACCTGTTGATCTCGGAAATTCGCACGATTGCCGCGGACAACCTGTGGATGAGTCCTTGCTACAAACGCCCGAGTGTGACCATTCACTTTACCTGGAAGCAGGATTGGCCCGCCGTCAGTAAGTTGTTGCCGGTAATCGAGAGAGAGTTGGCTCCCTTCCAGGCGCGCCCTCACTGGGGAAAACTCTTCACCTTCTCTCCTGCGCAGCTACATTCCATGTACGAAAAAATGCCGGACTTCGTCGAATTGAGCAGCAAGAATGACCCGCAGGGCAAGTTCCACAACGAGTTTCTAAATTTGAATCTCTTCGACGGAGCATAGGATCAGAACGTCTCAAATTCCCCGATTCCGACGGCCTCGAGAACAGCAGTCATTTCAGACGCGGCAATGGGCACGAAGCTCTGGATCACCGAAGGATCAAATTGCGTGCCACTCGCTTCGTGCAGGCGCCGGATTGCTTCCGCTATGGGAAGACCGTTGCGATACGGCCGCGAGGAAACCATGGCGTCGAACGCGTCAATCACCGAGACGATCCTCGATCCGATCGGAATTTCGGAACCTTTCAGGCGCGCCGGATAACCGGTGCCGTCAAAATTTTCATGATGGTGCAAGACGTACAAGCTGGTTTGCTCGAGTCCGGGAAGTTTACGGATGACCGTCCAGCCAAATTCCGGGTGGCGCTTGACGACTTCATACTCTTCGGGAGTGAGCCGTCCAGGTTTGTTCAAAATATTGTCGGGAACGCCGATCTTGCCAATGTCGTGTAGCAACGCACCCATTTCGAGATCCGCCATGCGGTCTTCGGGAACCCCGAGATCGCGGGCCACCCGCAAGCCCCATTCGGCAAGGCGTGTGCTGTGCACGCCGGTATTGAGATCCCGCAAGTCCAGAAGTTGATTGAACGAACAAACCAAGGCGCTTCGCAGACGAGCGAACTGGCCCTCTAGCTCCTTGATCCGGAGTTCTTGTCGTCGCAGGTCGCCGTTGAGCTTCCTCGACGGCGCCGCCGCGGATGCTTGCTCATCAGGCATTACAAGATACCGGGTTGCTGGCCGGAAGCGGCTAGGGCGCGGAAGAGATCGATTCGGCCGTTGCCCATGCCGATTGCCAGCAAATACTGTGCCTGGCCGATCGCGTACGCGGCCTGCATTTCCGAAACCGCAGGCTTCGCGTTCTCAATCAAGTCGACGCCACCGCTCACCATGGGTGCGCTGAACGACGTCCCCCACCCCGCGGCATACGTGCCGAAGGGATAAGTGGTCACGACCGCCTCACCAGGCGCCGCAACCCAGACGATTTGGTCGCCGTAGTTGGAAAACGACGAGCGTTGATCCTGGTAGTTGGTCGAGGCGACGCCCAAGACATTAGGCAAACCCGCGGGATAAACCATCTCCATTTCCCCGTCATTGCCGGCGGAAGCCACAAACACGATTCCGTTTTTCTCGCCGGCATTGATCGCGTTCGTCAGTTCCTGGGAGGGCGTGGTCATGTCGAAGCTCATGTTTACGATGTTCACGTTGTTTTGCGATGCGTAATAGATGGCGCGCAAAATGTTCGACAGAGTTCCTGTGCCATCGGGACCAAAGGCTTTTAAAGGCATGAGTTTGGCCCGCGGCGCGACAAGGTGGAGAATTCCGGCGACCATCGTGCCATGGCCAAAATCCTGGTAACCGGGTTGGTCTACCATCGCGATGCTGTGTTGATCGACCATGGCAATGGAGTGCTGGTTCACTTGGCCAGGAGTGCAATTCACGCAAGCTGATTCCGGGGCCGGCGTGCCACTGGGCAGGTCATTCATTTCCGAGCCGCCCGGCTGATTGCGCGTAAAGTCATAACCCTGGAGAAGTACGGGAACAAGCACTGGGTGATTAGGGTCGACGCCCGTATCGATGTCCGCAATAATGCCGGCGCCGCTGACATTGAATTCTTGCTGTGCCTGGGCAAGATTAATCAGTTCCGTAGCAGGCTGATTCACATAGCCGCTCCACGCCGTTGATCCGTAATACTGCACTGGCGTGGTGTTCACCAACGAGGGCGGGGGCGTGGTCGCCTGCGCGCCTCCGGTGGTCACATTCACGATCTGGTCGAGTTCGGCATCAACAACGCCCGGCAGGTCTTCCAGAATGCTCAGGATGAGGTTTGCACTCTGGCTGCTTGGGCCGGTGAGCAGGAACAGCTGGTTTCCTGGTCCATCGATCGACTGAATTGTGCTGCACAATCCTAATTTGCAAAGCAGCGGTAGGTTAAGCAGACCGCCCGTAGTGCGAACAATGTAGCGGTTGCCTACAGGATTCTCGGAGCCACCGACAACGGTGACATTCAGGATGCCGTCGATGTTTTGGAGGATGCTCTCGAGAGAGGTGATGTTGGCGGAACCCGGGAAAGAGAGAAGGAAGAAATTGCTGGGCGAGCCGGTCAGAGACTGACTTACCTGGCAGCCCGTGAGCAAACATACCAAGCGAATAGCGGGTGCGCCGAGGGTAGTCTGTACGAGCAACTGTTGCGTGCCGGTGGCGTTGGCCGGCTCGGCCGCAAAGAATGCCAGTAGGAGAGCGACACCGAGTAATGTGCGTTTCATCGTTTGGGGCCTCTTCTTCCCTAAGATTCAGTTGTCAAAAATCTCAACTGAACGAAAGGACCTGTCGATGTCTGGACTGGCGTACGGCTAGTTTCGGGAATAGGCTCGAAGACCGGCTATGGTACCCAGGTATGACCCGACCAGCACTTTCGTTTGCCCCCGTAAACCTTTCTCCTCCTTGCCCTTACTGCTCCCTTCGGCCCTGAGCGACCTGCCGAATCTCAGCCGGTCTCCCGTGACGAGCATATCGGCGCGGCGGCGCGCCAATAACTCGAAAACTTATCTTCTCCGGAGCGCTGAACTTTCCAGCGGGATCAAGATGTCTTGCTTGCCGGCTATTGCGAACGAGATCTGCAAACCCTGCTCGGGCACAAACGCCAGGTGAAACTCCCCGAACTGATTGGTCTTAGTCGTAGCCAAATCACCTGTTTTTCCAGAGACGACCACCGCCATCGGCGGAAACTCGTTTTCCTGCACGGACGCCATGGATATCTGGCCTGCCAGATTCATGCGCTCGGACTTCGGCTCGGACTCAAGTCTCATATCAATACTCATTTGGCCGGCTGCATACATCACATGTCGCGAGGCATCGGATACGGAACGAACGCCAGCCAGCGCAGGCGCCCACAAGCTATCAAAGGTCAGCCGCGGGATGAGCGCGGGGAGCGTCGCGTCACGCGATTCTGCCAGGACGAAGGCTTGGCGCACATGCTCAACCGCAGAAAATGGCGGCTCCGAGGAAACTCCTGAAGCCGCGAGCTGGACGACGCGGCTCCAGAGATTCGCCTCCGCGGAACATTTCTTGCACCCCGCCGCGAGGTGCTGCTTCATTGCCGCCGCTTGGATTTGCTGCACCTGGTGCATGGCGAAATGAACCCACTCTTCTGCGGAATAGTGTTTACCGGCCTTCACTCGCATCTTCCGTCCCACTACGGTCTTCCTGTCTGAGAATAGGGGTAAGTAGGCAGGGAAAAAATTGTGGGATTTCTCGAGGATCTTTAATTTCCCCTAAGTGCTTTGCCTACAACCATAAAGGGCGCCCAGTGGTAGGGGTGGGGGTAGTGCTCGCGCACCTGGCGTGCAGCTCCGGCAAGGGCCGCGGCTTTATCCCCCGACTCCAGAAAGAGTTTATAGAAGGCAGTCATGAACATCGTAGCGCTTCGATCATTGACCTCCCACAACGTCAGCAGCAGAGAACGAGCCCCGGAATACAGCGCGCCACGAATAAGTCCGACGAGTTCATCGCCATCGGCAACGACATTCAGGCCAGTTGCACAGCCGCTCAGAGTAAACAGCTCCGAGTTTAGTTGAAGGTTGTAGAGTTCGTAGAGATAGAGGAAGCCGTCACCCAGCCGCACGCCGGAAAACATGGGGTTGTCTGGTCGAAACGTCCCGTGCGTCGCGATATGAATAATGTGGCTCGATTGAGCTCGTTCGAAGAATCTGTGGTGATTTGCGGCTTCCCCGAGAAACAATTCTGAATTCCTCAGAATGCGATGGACCGCTTCGACTTCGTCTTTTATCAGGGGAGCGTGTGTATCAGGCACGCCGAAAACAAGGGAACCGATGCACGGCGCAGACGGTCGCGAATGGCATAAAGCATAGACGGCGGCACT
Organism: Candidatus Acidiferrales bacterium; assembly: GCA_963742325.1. Classification (GTDB taxonomy): domain Bacteria; phylum Acidobacteriota; class Terriglobia; order Acidiferrales; family UBA7541; genus Acidiferrum. The sequence goes on from CAVULB010000002.1 coordinate 136,624, forward strand.
GGGCGCGTAGGAAATATCGAAGGAATCTGCCAGGAAAGCCTCTCCGTCGTGGAGAGCTTGAAACGGTAGATAGTGCAAAATTCCGTGAGGGACAATTACCACGTGCCGGGCCGATAGCTGAGTGCGGACTGGCGCGATCAGTTCGTGATGTAGAGTGCTGAGGTGAGCCATCGTAGCGCGGTGGGCGTTCGGTGAAGAAGCCTCCGGTAGCCTCTGATGGTGCTGGAATTTGCCGAGCTGAAATCGTAACAGGCGGAGCGATTCGGAAACCCGGGGAACCGTCGTCACAGTCGTGATTTCGAGGGTCTTGTTGGTGACGACGGCGGCGAGTATCTTGTCGCCAACAGAGAAATATTCCAGCAAGACCGTGCTGTCAAGTAAGGGACGAACAGCGTCTAAAGAGGCTTCCAGTTGAGATGGAACCGATCCAGCTTCCGTTGCTGGAAGTTCTCCAAACACACGGAGGAGTTGCTTTTCCTTTTCCTGTGCGTCGGTCCGTAATCGTTCAATACGCACTGCGGCATGTCCTTCCGGCCGCAATTGTTCGAGCTCGATGCGGTGCTGATACCAGTTCAGCTCTTCGCGAAGCTCGCGAATCTTCTGAACCAGTTCACTCTGGCCTGGCGTCCTGTCGGGAAGCCCGTTTCCATGTCGAATGATCATCTCCGCCAGGCTTCGTGATTTTGCCAGTTCGATGTAATGAAACGCTTCCTCCTCGGAGGCGCCATCAAAATCGTCATCGAGGCAGAGTTCCACGAGTCGTTCATAAAGCTCCGCCTTGTTCTTCATGAAAGAAATCTTGAGTTCGTCGCGGACGAGATTGCTGCGGAGGCTTTCGAGTTGCGCGCGGCCGAGCTGGTATTGTGTGTAGGCCTCATCGCGGTTCCCGGAAGCGTGTTCAACCTGGCCCAGCAGGAAGTGAGCCTGGTAGCTGAGAATTGGCGTATCGAGAGCAGCCAGAAAATGGAGCGCCTTGGCGCATTCGTCGCGCGCGTCTTCGGGATTTCCGGTGCGAATGGCGATCTGCGCAAGAACGAAATGACATACAACCGCCTTGTTCTTCAGAAACGAGTGGTCAAAGAATCCGGTGGCGTTGCGTGCGAGGCGCTGGGCTTCGTAGTAGCGGCCTTCGTGGAACAGCACAATGGCCTGGTAAAGATCGATCAACCACGGGAAGACTTCATTCTTTTCCTCCTGAAATAGCAATTTGGCTTCAGTGAACAACTCCAACGCGCGACGCGTCTTTCCACCCTGGCCAAAGGCAATAGCCTGGTTCGTCAGCGCCTTTGCCGCTTCGTAACCGATCTCCGTATTTCGAAAAAGGAGATAACCCTCCTCCGCCACGGACTTGGCTTCGTCGCTGAGACTTAGTTCGATGTAGATGTCGGAGAGATCGAGATAACAAAGCGCCACCAAATAGGTGTATGAAATTCGTTCGGCCGCAATTCGCGAAGCCTTGAGCATTTCGATGGCGGTACGGTAATCGCCACGCAGGTAGTAGAGATAGGCGACGTTGTAGTTCGTGATAAGGTGAATGAGGGGCAAGTCGCGTGCTTGCAGAAGTTCCTTGGCCCTCTTGTAGGTTTCCAGGGCGCGCGCGAAGTCGTTCATGCCGATCAGGCACATCGCCATGTTATTCAGCGCGATTGTAAGTTCTTCGGAATCCCCCATGGGCAATAGCCCTCTATAGGAATTCTCGTAGTGAGCGAGCGCTTCCTCAAAACGGTCCTGGCGATGGTAAATATTGCCAACATTGTTTTCCAGCCGTGCGATGCGCCGCGAATCCCCAAGCTTCAGAAATATTTTGCGTGCGCGTTCGGCCGCCTTGAATGCGCTATCATAACTGCCCAGCATGATGTGCGGCTGAATGACGGCCGTGAGAGTACGGGCAATTCCTTCCTGATCCCCGATTTTCGCGAAGATTTTGAGCGCGGAGCCATATAAATCGATGGCTTCCTGATATTGCCCGCCGGCGGCAAGGACATTGGCCTTGACGCGGAGACTCTGTGCCAGCAATTCCTTAGCACCAACGTTACGCGCGATCAGAATCGCGACTTCGGCGAGCATGAGCGCGTTCTGGGTATTGAAACGAAATTCCTTTTGCGTAGCTGCGTTCAACTCCGCGACGAACTTGGCGCGCAGGAGTTTCTTTTTTCGTAGATATGTCAGACGAGCTTTCTCGTCCGTCATGGAAGACAATGCCGAAACCACGCCTGCAGAAAAGGCCGAAGGGTTGGCCTTTGGACTCACGCGAACCCCAGGTCCGCGAGGCGCTTCTTCAGGCAATTAAGGCACTTCTGTCGTTGCAGTCCTATGGAACCCGTCGCCAGGCCAAGGCTGGCCGCAACTTCGTGATAAGGCCGTTTCGGTTCTTCGTAAAAAAGCATATGAATCAACTCGCGACAGCGTGGTGCAAGCCCGGCGATAGCCTCGCGTAGTATTTGTTCTTCTTCGATTTCGCGGAGGTTCACTTCTACTTCAGCGGGAACGGCGGTTTCCGGAACAGTCGCATCTTCGCCGTCTTGAGACACCATGCGCTGACTATGTTTTTTCTTATGAAAACATTTATGCGATGTGACCTGCATCAGCCATTTCGGAAGGGCTTTGGGATCCCGCAGCCTAGGCAGTTCCTGGATTAGATCAAGACAAACGGCCTGGAAAATGTCCGCGGCCTCTTCGCGTGAGAATCCGTAGCGCAGAGGAATCGAATAGACCAGATTCTTGTATTTGTCGACCAGCAGGCTCCAGTCCTCTTCGCGATGTTTCAGGCAGCCTCGTATGAGCTCGTGATCGGATTTCGCTCGCGTGTCCTCAGCGAACCGCGGTTCGCTGGGCTCTTTTACTGGCATTTTGCGGCTCCCGTGCGGCCGAGAAACAGTTCGTCGGCGTTCCACAGCACGTACGGCTCGAGAATAGCCGGGCGAAAATTTCCCACTGTGGATTGTGCCGCAACCAGAATATTGGGGCTGACCAGGAAGATGAACGGCAGATTCTGTGCCACGATTTCCTGAACACGGTCGTAGAGGTGCTTACGCACGGCCGGATCGTTCGTGCTCATTTGTCCTTCCATCAAACGGTCTAGCTCTGCTTCCCATGGCGTGGCAGGCTTTGCCTCCCCGAGGTCCCAAAGATGGGTTTCGCCAGAAGACAGCCAAAGATTCATTTCCGGTGTGGGATCGACGTCACCGTTCACGAGATTCATCAGCACCGCTTCATAATCTTTGCTGTTAAGTAGGCGGTCCACGAGCGCTCGAAATTCCATGGGCACCACTTGAACGTCCATTCCCAGTTGCTTCAGGTCATCTTGCGCAACGGTCGCCAATTTCGCGCGCTGCACGTTCGAAGAACTGACCATAATCGTGAAACTGACAGGCCGTTTCTGGGCATCAAGCAGTACACCGCTGGAATTCCAGGAATAGCCGGCCGATTGGAGTATTCTTCGCGCTTCTTCGATCGAGCGCTCTGGGTGCGGTAGATTCGGGGCCACCCACAACTTGTTGCCGGGCGTCACATTGCCCCAGATAGGTCTGGCTCTGCCTGAGTACACCAGCCGGGCCATCCCTTTGCGGTCCATCGCCAGAGAAACTGCCTCGCGAAACTTTAGATCGCGAAACCATGATTGTTTCACCATAAGATCGGGGGCTTTGGCCGGATCCAAGTGATTTTGATTGAACACTAGAAACTGAAATTCGAGTCCGGGACCCAGGTCCTGCAAGCATTGGCCTTTAGCCTTCGCATCCCTTTGCAACAACGCGAAGTTGTCGGCATTGACCCGCTCGAGCAAATGCGTCTCGCCCGCTTGAAACTTGATCACCTGCGCGTCTTCGGTGGGGACGAACAGAAAAGTAAGCATCGCAAGATACGGCAAGGAATTTCCGCGCGGGTCTTTTTCCCAATAATACGGATTACGCTCCAGAATCATTTGCTGGCCTGGAACGTAGGAACTCAACTTGAACGGGCCGAGCCCCGCGAAGTCCTCGGGCCGTGCTGTTGTGCCCCAGGATTGCTGCAGCTTTCCATCGTGATAAGACTTTTCGAGAAGGTGGCTGGGCAGTATCGCTAATCCGTCAAACAACCGTTCCGACGGCCCGTACGGCTTGGCCAGATCGAATTCCACCGAATAATCGCTGAGTTTCTTGACCACGATGGGTTTGTCATCCATTACCAACAGGTCGCGCTGTGGCGAGTGAAGGTTTTCATCGAGGTATAGCGCAAAGGAAAAGACAACGTCGTCGGCGGTGAAAGGCGCGCCGTCGGAAAACTTTATTCCACGCCGAAGTTGCAAAACGTATTTCTTGCCGTCCGCAGAAACCGTCCAGGACTTCGCTAGGGCCGGTTCAGTTCGCTGCGTCTCGCGGTTGATGTGGATCAGATCGGCGTTCAGCACCCCAATGACTTCCCGCGACGTGGCATCCACGGAAAGAATCGGATTGAGAGTCTTCGGTTCCGAGCGAAGCGCGACGACCAGCGTCCCTCCTGACTCACCGGTTTCACCGACCGGTTTTGCGTAATCTTGTGGTCCGGCCGCAACCAATGGACGAGCCTTGCCAGCGAGGGCGGCAACAACGAGCAACGCCAACCCCCAAAAGCGATGGCGAGTCGTAATGAGCTTCACGAACGCACCTCCGCAACTTTTTCTTGCAGCACCGTTGAGGCCCGGTGATAAGTAAGGAACAACACGATCAGGGCACAAGCGGGAAGGTACATCCACCAGTAGGAAGTCAACACACTGTAATTCTGTAATTCCGCAAGGAGACTTCCCCAACTGGGTATCGGCTCGCCAACTCCCAACCCCAGGAAAGACAATGTCACTTCGGCAAGAATAAACTGCGGCACCAGCAATGCCGCCGTCGTCAGCAGAACGCCGTAGGTCTCCGGCAGAATGTGCCAGCGAAGGATATGAAAATTCGAAGCGCCCATGGCCTTCGCGGCAAGTGCAAAATTTCTCTCCTTCGCGCTCAAGACGATACCGCGGACAAGCCTTGCAGGACGCGCCCAACCCACCAGGCCCACGACCGTGATCAGCAGCAAAAGCGTATCCGTCGTCTTGATGTGTAACGGCAAAATGGCACGCACGGCGAATAGCAGATACAACCAGGGAAGCGCCAAAAACAGTTCGGCCGCCCTCATGATGAGACCGTCGAGCCATCCCCCATAAAAACCGGAGAGCACCCCCAGTGCGGTTCCGGAAAAAATCGCCATGGCCGCTCCAAGAATGCCGGCAAGCAGCGAAATCTGGCCTCCGAACAGCATTCGCGAAAATTCGTCCCTGCCAAAATCATCGGTGCCGAAAAGAAAAACGTGGCCGGGTTGCTCCACGCCAAAAAGATGCCGTCGCGCCGTCCAAACACCCAGCACCTGGTAAGGTGCGCCGTTTTTCAGCAGATGCAGTGGGTACGCGCGAGCCTGGTCCTCGACATAGGAAGCGCTACGGTCCTCATTGGCGCGAAACGGGCGAACGAAGGGCGTCAAGTGAAAGCCCCCCGCGCTGTCAATGAAATGCAAACGCGTCGGAGGTGCAAACGGTAGCTCGCGATTTTGCTCGGAATAGTCGTACGGAGCGAAAAAGCCTGGAAAAACCATGAAAACGTGCAGCAGCACGAGAGAGAAGAGGAGCAGAAGCTGGCGATGGTTTTTGGTCATACCATTCTAATCCTTGGATCGCTCGCATATAGCAGCAAGTCCGCCAGTAGATTGCCTATCACCAGGAAAACGGAAGAGAGCATCACAACGGCCATCACTACGTGGGTGTCGCGCGCAAGTAGTGATTCGAGCACCAGCGGGCCGAGCCCCGGCCAGCCCAACACGACCTCAATGATCAGAGAAGTGCTCAGCAGCGCCCCGACGGAAAAACCTAGCAAGGAGATAAGCGAGTTTGCCGCCGCCGGCAAAGCATGCCGGTATACGATCCGCGTTGTCGAAATCCCGTGGCCTCGCGCAGTCTCGATAAATGGAGCGTCCAAAACGGCGGTCATCGCCGAGCGCACGTAACGGATGAGCAGCGGAAGGACTCCGAGCGCAAGGGCGACGACCGGTAATACCATGTGAATCGCCAGATCCGACGATTTCCCTGGAAGTGTGGCCTCCGCTCCATACGAAGAGAACAATCCCCCGGTCGGGAACCACCCCGTTCGGGCGGCCAGCAGCAGAAAAAGCAAGCCAAGCACGAGTTCTGGAACCGCCAGCAAAATGGCAGTGAGCCCACCGCCGATTCGATCCAGCCATTTCCCCCGATTCAGGGCTTCAAGAATTCCCCATGGAACGGCGATCATCCACGCGAGCAACGTTGCAAGGCTGGTTAGCAGAAGAGTATTTCGCGTGCGGGGCCATAAAAGGGTGCCGACAGAACAATGGTATGAAAGCGAGTATCCGAATTCACCCCGGAGCGCGGAGCGAAGCCAGCGCTCGTAGCGCACAACCCATGGCTGGTCCATTCCATATGCCAGCTTGAGTGATGCAACGGTGTTGGCCGAGATATGAGGATTCAATTTGAGTTCGTCGAAGAAATTTCCGGGCGCCGCCGAAGCCAGCACAAACGAGAGTGCAGACACTCCAAACAGGAGCAAGAGGCCATGCAGGATGCGTCTTGCGACTCTTACCATGATTCAGTTGCCCGGAAAGGGGCCCGTCCCAGTCTCCCCTGAAGAAGAATCCGGCTGCAATCATCAGGAAACGGGCTGTAGATTGGGGGTTAATATCTCTGCGGGCAAACCGCGGTGGACGATCCGCCCGGCCTCCAGCACGGCAACCTCGTGGGCCAGGGCACCCGCCATCCGCAGATCATGCGTGACATACAGGTAGGCGAGAGAATGGCGTTCCTGCAAGTCGAGGAGCAGGTTCGCGATCTGTGCCTGCGCTGAAAGATCGAGCGAAGACAGAGCTTCATCGAGAATCAACAGTCTGGGCCGTAAAACCAAGGCTCTGGCAATCGCCACGCGCTGGCGCTGCCCTCCGCTCAGTTCACGTGGCCGGTGAACACGCCAGCAACTCCCCAATTCCACTTGATCGAGTACTTCCGCGACGCGCTCTTTGATTTTTCGGACGCCAGATGCAGCCTTGTGCATAACCAGTGGCTCGGCTACAAGCTCCTCTGCCGTTCGCCGCGGATTCAGCGCCGACGCGGAATCCTGAAACACCAGATGAATTTCTTTGCGGACAGCCTTTAGCCCGTCCGGCGAAAGTGTAAGGATATCCTGGCCTTTATAGAGAATGCGTCCGGAGCTGGGTCTTTCGAGCCGCACCAGGCATCGCGCCAAACTCGATTTTCCTGATCCCGAAGGTCCAACGAGCGCCAACGTCTCTCCTTCACGTAAGTCAAACGACACGTTCTGGAGCGCCACGGTTTCGGTTCGACCCGACGCAAAGGGATCTCGCCGTAAGTATTCGAGAGACAGTTCGCGCACGCAGAGCAGCTCGCGCGAGGTGTCGGGATGGTCCTGCGCTTCAGCGCTCATAGAGAAAACACTCCACGTGGCTTGCTTCCGCGATCTCTTGAACGGAGGGGCGCAGGCTTTCGCATTTTGTCATGCGTTCCGCGCATCGCGGAGAAAAGCTGCACCCTTCGGCAAGCCGTCCGGCAGTAGGTGGACTGCCAGGAATTGTTGTGAAGCGGTATCCGTGGGGACGTTCCGCGATCGCGGGCGGGAGACAGGACAACAGCGCCTTCGCATAGGGATGCATCGCATTTTGAAAAATCCGTTCGCTCGGCGCATCCTCTACGATTCTGCCTGCATAAAGGACGGCAACGCGGTCCGCCAGGTGCTCTAGGACTGCCGGATCATGAGTGATCAAAAGCAAAGAAGTCTTCCGTTCCGACCTCAGTTGGCGGAATAGGTCCAGAATTTCCGCTTCCGTGGCGGGATCGAGAGACGCCGTAGGCTCATCCGCAATGATCAGCGAAGGATTGCAAGCGAGTGCTTGCCCGATGACCACTCGTTGTTGCTGTCCGCCACTGAGCTGGTGCGGATAGGCGTCATACATTCGCCTTCCGGCATTGCGAAGATTCATGCGTTCAAGAATCGATTCCGCTTCTGATTTGCAACGCCGCCCATTCCAGTCCCGATGCGCGCGCAGGACTTCAGCGATCTGATCCCCCACTTTCATTACGGGATTCAACGCCATTCCGGGCTCTTGTGAGATCATCGCAATCTGAGCACCGCGGATCCCGTTCATTTCGCGTTCCGCCAACTGAAAAAGATTTCTTCCTTCGAAATCCACGGACCCGCCGGCCACTTCAGCATTCTTCGGCAGCATTCGAAGTAGCGTTTTTGCGAATGTCGATTTTCCGCTACCCGATTCACCGAGAATGCCATGCACTGTCCCCCTCTGGATCTCGAGGCTAATGCCATTCAAAACATGAACAAGCTTCTCGCCGGAGACCGAAAAGTGGACGTGCAAGTTAGCGACATTGAGCAAGGTGTTCATCGCGGGGACGGAAGCCTATTTCCTAGGCTAACGTTGTCGGCCAGCCACGTCCACGAGGATATGGGTGGCTCTTTGGGCACTCCATCGAAGGGGTTTTGCCTAGATTGGCGGAGCGACAACGGGGTTGCGCAACACTCCCAGGTTTTGGATCTCGATCTCCACTACGTCGCCCGGTTGCAGGAAAATGGGCGGTTTGCGAAATACGCCCACGCCCTCCGGAGTTCCGGTAGCGATGATATCTCCCGGTTCCAGCGTGATGCTCGCGGAAATAAACTCAATCAGTTCTGGGATGCGGAAGATCATCTTGGAGGTGTTGGAGTCCTGCCGAGTCGCTCCGTTCACTCGAGCCAGAATGCCAAGTGAGTGCGGGTCGAGAACTTCATCCCGCGTGGTGAGGTACGGTCCGATCGGGCAAAACGTGTCACAAGACTTTCCACGGACCCACTGCTTGTCTGCAAACTGCCAGGCACGCGCAGAAACATCGTTGAGCGGCATATAACCGGCCACATATTGCAGCGCGCTTGCGGCGGCGATGCCTTTTGCCTTCCGTCCAATCACAACAGCAAGCTCCGCTTCATAGTCCACTTGCGGATCGCCCACCGGGATCACAATCGAGTCACCCGGACCACAAATGCTGGTAGTGAATTTCGCGAAGATGATGGGTGTCTTCGGCAGTTCTTTCGCACCCGCCTCCATCGAATGGTCGCGATAATTCAATCCGACGGCGATGATTTTTCCAGGTTTCGGAACCGGCGCGTGCAAGACAATATTCTCGAGCGGCGTGATGGCAGCCTTGCTGGCTCCCTGAACTAGCTTCCCGGCATCATGGATGCCCGCTTCTCCGGCCGACAGGAACGAGGCGATATCGGTAAAGGTCTCCGCGGGAATACCCGCAGCGCTCGCGGCAACCTTCAAATCTATCACCGCGAAGTCAGTGAGCGCGCCCAGGCGCGTCACTCGATCGCTTCCCTCGTAACGTACGACACGCATCGCATTCTCCCGAGTACGATGAAACTATGTTCCGATGAAACCCTGTTCCGGGTAAAGTATCTCGCTATTTTGCTTTGCGCATTGTTGCTATAGATCCGAATCGATGGATTCGGTGTCCGGTATCTCGCGCGAGAACGAGGAGATTCCGAAGTCGTTCACGCAGTATTGATGGCCTCAAACGCATTCTTCTCTGGTGCACCGCGGTAGTCATGCGATGTCCGGGTTCGGGATCATAATATCCCGCACCATGCCATTCAGGTCGTAACATGCGGCGATGAACTGACGAAGCGTGCGGCGAGTTGGTGGAAAATCGTCGAAGTCGTCAATGGAGAGGCCGCCTTCCTCATGGGCACGCCGGAAATCCGCGAATCTCTTGCTCAGTTCCTCCACGACGCGCTGTTCCACAGGCTGGTCGATCCGCGGCAGCACTTCAATATCGCTCGCGTTGAAACGAAATTGCCAAGCGTAGGGCGGTGAAATGACCACGTCGCCCCCAATAAATTCGCTCCAGTGCATGTGGTTTCGAAAGGCGGCTGATAGCAATCGAATCCGGTATCCGCGCTTCTGGAAAAGCTCGTACGTCTTCTTGAACACCGCAACACCTGCCCACTCCAGGTATCCCGGATCGATCGAGATGTTTTCTTTTTCCGCCGCCACTTTCAGCCAGTCGTCCAGGCGGCCCACCATGATCGTGCAGACAGGGCCCATGCTGGCGATTTCTTTGCCTTCACTTTCCCGTCGCTGCAAGCCGCGTTCCACCGCTTCGCCCACCGCAACGCACTGCGGCAACGTGAAGCAAACCGTCGCATTGATGCTGATACCCCGATAGGTCGCTTCTTCTATCGCCGGAATTCCCGCCCGCGTCACGGGAATCTTCACGATCATATTCGGAGCCAGTTCGTTGAATTCCCGGGCCTGGCGCACGATAGTTTCTGTGTTTCTGAAGAAGCGAGGATCCGTTTGAATCGATAGCCGACCGTTGCGCCCTTTCTGGGCATCGAAGATGGGTTTCAAGAGCGCCGCGCTTTTCGCGGAAATTTCCCGAACAATTTGCCAGGCGATCTCATCTTCGGTCGCGTTGGGCCATTCCTTGACGAGCGCCTGGATGCGATCCTTCCACTGGGCCATTTCTTTTTTCAGCACTCCGACCACGATTACCGGATTGCAGGTCGCCCCCACCGCGCCATGCTCTATCGAATAGGTCAGTTCCTGGATGGACGCGGAATCGTTCCACAAACAGGTGGGAGTTGTCTGCGTCATTTCCTGGAGCGGACTTTTGTAGGACAGGCGACCGACTGTTCGGCTCATTTCTTCCTCCGAAGGAAAATCCCGGCGGTTAGTGGACCGCTTTTTCCTGCGAAACTTTGCAAGGACGACCCTGGAGATGGGAATTCTCGGCGGCCACGGCGATTTCGAGGGCCCGCAAACCGTCTTGTCCCGTTACGCGCGGCGCTTGGCCGGACAGCATGGTCTGCACAAAATCCCGCATTTCCGCCAAATACGCGTCGGTGAACTGAGAAAGGAAATGGTCCGCAACATTCCGGCTGCTTCCTTGCGACGTCAGGAAGACCGCCGGGGTTTTTTGCAGAGAGCCGACAAAAATCGTACCCTGCGAGCCCACAATTTCCGTTCGCACGTCATACCCATAAATAGCCTGGGCATGCGATTCAATATTTCCGATGGCGCCTTTTGCGAACTTCAAATTGACCACGCCCGCCACGATATCCCGATACTTCGCAAGTTCTGGCCGGATCGCCGTAGTCGAGTACGCCTGCACTTCTGAAACCTCATCCTGCATCAGCCAGCGCGCCAGATCGAAATCGTGAATGCTGTTCGTATAAAACAGCATTCCGTTGATGTTGGATTGATACGCGGCCAAAGGTGGTTCGTCTTTATCGCGCCCCAGGGATTTGAAAACAACTGGCGTGCCGATCTCACCCGCTTCAATCCGTTTCTTTGCGGCCGAATAGGCGGGATCGTAATGCCTCATAAAGCCGACCTGCAGCCGCACGCCCTTTCGGGAAACTTCTCTCAATGCTTCGCCGGCATCCTCCAGAGTCAGAGCCAATGGTTTTTCGCAGAGAATATCCTTTCCAGCCGCGGCAGCGGCGCGAATCGATTGCGCGTGAAATTTGTCCGGGGTCGCAATTACGACCGCCTTGATATCTTGGTTTTGCAATAATTCTTCCAGGCTGCCGTACGCCTGATCGATTTCCAATTCGTCTGCAACTTGCTTGGCGCGCTGCCGGGCAACATCCGCAATCGCCACCAGCCGCGCCTCCGGTACCAGTTGCCGAATATTCTGGGCATGGCGCTTGCCCATTTCTCCCACGCCGAGAACTCCTACTCCTAGCTTCCGCATGGAAAATCCTCCGCGCAAATCTTAGCGCTTTGACGACAGAATGAAAACAACTAATTCTGGGCGGAAACCCGACACGCGCAGCTGCCTTATGCCCACCTTTAGGCTCGCGGCAACCACGGTTCGATCGTCATTTCTGGCCTAAAATCGGTAGAATATCCTTCGAGGTCCACCCGTAGAAACGCCGTATGGCCTCCGCCGGTCATGGTTTGACAACGTGCGGCTCCCCTGGATATGAGGCCGGGTTGCCGCGCGTCCAATCGCCACATATATAAACGCTTAGAGCATATCGCTGGAGCTTGCATCGAAGCTCTGGAGATTGCATTGAAGGTAAGGTACACTCAGCACGCCTTTGACCATGCAACGGAAAAAACAATCGTCCACGGCAGGCAAGGCTGCCAGCATTTACGATGTCGCGCGGGAAGCACGCGTCTCGGTGTTCACCGTGTCTGCCGTGGTGAATCACAAGACGCACGTCGGGAAAAAACTCCGGGAGCGCGTAGAAGCGGCCATCGGCAAGCTTAACTACCGGCCAAATCTGCTCGCACGCAGCCTGGCGAAGCAGAAGACGCACACCATTGGCATGATTGTTCCGGATATCGCCAACCCATTTTTCCCGATGGTCGTGAGGGGCGCGGAAGACGCGGCACAGAAGCGCGGCTACAACCTCCTCCTCTGCAATAGCGATGACACGCAGGAGAAAGAGGAAAATGCCCTCGAGCTCCTGCTCTCCAAGCGCGTCGACGGCATTCTTCTTACCAAGGCCGTTAGCGATCTCAGTCCGTCGCTTCGTCAGATGATGCAGGAAATGAAAGTGCCGATCGTGCTGGTGATGCGCACGTCCCCCAAAATCTCAAAAGACGCTGTTATCACCGACGATTATCGGGGCGCATACGAAGCGGTTTGTCACTTGGCCCGCGCGGGGAGAACGCGAATCGGCCTGATCGGCGGTCCGCGTAAAGTGAGCAACGGCAAGGCGCGGTGGGAAGGATTTCGCGATGCTTTACAAGCCAACAGTCTCGAATACGATCCGGCGCTGGTGATCGAGGGAGACTATCGCGTGGAATCCGGCTATCGCGCCGGCAATTTGCTTTTGTCGCATCGCCCGGACGGAGTCTACGTTGCCAATTTCCTGATGACGGTCGGACTTCTCAAAGCCGCCGAAGAAATGGGTCTGCGCTGCCCTGAGGATTTTGGTCTGGTAAGTTTCGACGACTATCCCTGGCTCGGCATTTTTCACCCCAAGCTCACCACCGTGGAACTTCCGAAGTATCAACTGGGGCAAGAGGCAGTTGATCTTCTTCTCGATCGAGTTGCGGGAAGAGACGGCCCTGGCGTTTTGAAGAAACTCCAGCCCGAACTGCGGGTGCGAGAATCCTGCGGATTCAAGCAGGTTGGAACACCCGTAGCAGAGAAGTCCCGGTAAATCCGTTCTTGCATCTTCCCCGCCGCCATTCCAGGTGCTTGTAGCTGTTTTGCGCTCTTCTCATTTGAAACATTTGTGCATCGTATCGAAAAATCCCTTGGAATTCCGAGTTTCTTCAAACCGCTATTGCACACGGCCAGCCACTTTGTCAGAAAACGCTTGACAAGCGGCGCATTCATGAACTAAAAGCGCTTAGCAAGAGAGCGCATTCGTGGGGCAACGAGGCGCTTAGCGGCCGCACTCCAGCCGCTTTCGTCCTAATACCTGCGGTACTGGCGAGCGCCGGTGCAACTTCACCTGTGGGGGTGAAATCCTTCGGGGAAACGCTCATCCAGATGAGGGTTAACTCGTTTTGGCCGTAAATTACAGGGAGAAGACGCATGAATGCACCATGTCTCTTTGAGAAACATTTTCATTCGACGGAGCACTCTTCACGTCCAGCCACTACAGCGCGGCTGTTGTTTTTCTTTCTGATCGCACTGCTGGCGACGGGCCTGACTTACGCGGGTATCACCGCCAGCATTTCCGGTACGGTGACGGATGCCACCGGCGCAGCGGTTGCCGGCGCAACCGTGACGGCCACGAACGTAGCAACCGGCGTGGCGGCCACGCAGCAGACAAATGGCCAGGGTTTTTATTCCTTCCAGTCTTTGCCGCTCGGCACGTACACGATCGAGGTCGCACAAAAAGGCTTCAAGTCTTACAAGGAAACGGGCCTGGTCCTTGACGTTAACTCGGCCTTGGTCGTCGACGTCTCCCTGCAGGTCGGTCAAAACACGGAAACCGTAGAGGTTTCAAGTTCCGCTTTGCACGTGGATACGGCCAGCACGCAAATGGGGGATGTCATCGAAGGCAAACAGATGACCGAGGTCCCGCTTGTCTCCCGCAGCTACACGGATTTGCTTGCCCTGCAGCCCGGTGTGGTTGCCACTTCTTCCGGCATGAACGGCGCCTTGGGCGGGTCGTTTACTTCAGCCGGCTTTTCTCCTCCCTTGGTTTCCGGCAGCTTGAATGCGGGCGCGCAATCCGTGAACGGAATGCGTGAAGCCGCCAACGGTTTCCTTCTGAACGGTATCCTCGTCCAGGAAACCGGTTTCTCCGGCGCGGGAGCAATCCCGAATCTTGATTCGATCGCTGAATTCCGCATTCTCACAAACAATTTCGACGCCGAATATGGAAACTACAGTGGCGGTCAGATCAACGTCGTCACCAAGTCCGGCACCAACGATTGGCATGGCAACGCTTTTGAATTTTTCCGCAATACAGACCTCGACGCCAAAAATTTCTTTGACGGCATCAATGGAAATTCCCGAGGGGCGTATCACCAGAACCAGTTCGGCGGTACGTTCGGTGGCCCCATAAAGCGCGACAAGGTTTTTTTCTTCGCTGACTATCAGGGCAATCGCGTAATCCAGCCGGAGACGCAGGTCATCTCTGGAGCGCCATCGGCTGCCACCGAAGGGGGCAACCTCACCGGTATCGCTCAGAGCTTGACCGGAACCGTCAACGGCGCCGCATGGGCGAAGCAATTGTCCACTCAACTGGGGCAGACCGTCTCGGCTGGCGAGCCATACTACTTCAGCGGTTGTACGAGTTATGCGAACTGCGTTTTCCCGAACGCACAACTGCCGACCAGCGCTTTTTCTCCCATTTCCACCAAGCTGCTGCCTTTCATTTTGCCGGCCGCTGCGGGAACGATTAATCCCGATAGTGGCACGGGCACATTCTCCACGAATTCCGGCAAACTCAATCTGAGTGACAACAAGTTCAGCGGGCGGGTGGACGCGAATACCGGTTTTGGACTACTCTCTGGCTATTATTATTTCGACCACTTCAACCGCATCGACCCTTATTGGCAGTCCAACGCCCCTCTTTATCCTGGTTTCAGCGTGGACAGCAATGGCCAGACGAACAACATCAATCTTGGCGACACGAAAACCTTTGGCTCCTCGTCTGTGAATGAATTCCGCATCGGTTATTTCCGCCTGAACACCAAATTCAATCAACCCTTGGGCGGAAAAGGCACAACGCTAGCCGACTTGGGATTCGACGCGCCGGCAGATGGCGGCATTTATGCCGGAACACCCAGCGTCGAAGGCATTCCGGAAATCGATTTCAACAACTTTGTGATCGGAGTTCCCAGCCGTCCGAACCAGTTGGTCGAAAATATTTATCAGATTGTGGACAACTACAGCCGGATTGTCGGCACGCACACCATTAAATTCGGCGGCCAATACCACTATAACCAGTTGGAAGAAAACCTCTCCAACGTGGCGAATGGCAACTTCTTTTTCGGCAGCAATTTCAGCGGCGGCCAGCCGAGCGAAACCGGAAGCGATTTCGTCGATTTCCTGCTCGGCGCCCCATCCTCTTACGTGCAAGGCCAGTCCTATCCTTCTTACGGACGGAATTTCTATTTTGGCCTTTACGCACAAGACAGCTGGCGTATCAAATCCAACCTGACCTTCAACTATGGTTTGCGCTACGACGTCAGCGCTCCTTGGCACGAAAAATACAACGAGATCCAAACCCTTATTCCCGGTGAACAGTCCGTGGTCTTCCCGGGCTCTCCGATCGGTTGGGTATTCCCAGGTGACCCCGGCGTCCCCAGTTCTTTGGCGCCGACGCGCTGGAATAATTTTGCTCCGCGCCTCGGCCTGGCCTACTCCTTCGGTGATCACGACGGTATTTTGGGCCAAGTACTTGGTAAACCCGGAACCACCAGCATTCGCGTTGGATGGGGCATGTTCTACACGTCGTTTGAAGGCGCGACGGACTTCAACGAGATCGGTGACGCACCGTTCGGCAACTATACGGGCCAAAATGAATCCACATTTGCGGCCCCGTTCATCAATCGCGCTACGGGAACCCAGATTCCCAACCTGTTCCCGGTCGCGCCACCACCAAAGCATTTCTCGCAGTCGAACCCAGCGACGGGCTTCCCCTACGACAATTTGACAGACTTCTACGGCGCTTTCGGAACGATTGGTAGCTCGCCAGCGTTCTACAACAAGAATCGTTTGCCCTACGCGGAGAACTACGAGCTTTCCATCGAACGCCAGGTCACCTCAACAGACTTGCTCACCGTGAGTTATGTCGGGACGCAAGGGCACCGCTTGCTTGTTTCAGAATCTGCCAATCCTGGCATTCCCTCTTTGTGTTTGTCGCTGCTCACAGCTGGCTGCGGACCCGGTGGCGAAAATAATATTTACACCTTAAACGGCGTCACCACCGCCGGCACGCGCGGACCGTTCAGCGCCCCGTATCGCAATACCCCTGTCGACGGCCAGTACATCGTGCCCTTCGGCAATGACTCGTACTTTATTACCGGTGGCTACTCAGCTTATAACTCACTGCAAGTCGACTGGAAGCACACCAGTCATCGCTCGCAAATTCTCGTTGGCTACACCTACAGCAAATCGCTGGACATTTCCTCGGGCTACGGCGAGCAGATCAACCCCATCAATCCGCGGCTCAGTCGCGGGCTTTCGGCGTTCGACTGTCCGCAAAACTTTGTCGCCAGCTACGCCTACACACTGCCGATCGACAAGCTCGAAGGGCCAAAGAAGCTCACCAATGGTTGGCAGATCAGCGGCATCACTCGTTTCGCTTCCGGCCTTCCCGTGACCGTCCTCGAAACCGATGACCGCTCGCTGCTCGGAACGGGTTTCGGCGGTCCAATCACGCTTCCCGTCGACACGCCAAATCTGCTCGGCCCTGTCCAGACCATGAATCCGAGAAACAATTCGGGTCATTATTTCTTCTCGACCTCGTCGTTTGGGCCGGATATTTTGGGCCAGGAGGGCACCGCAAACCGGCGATTCTTTCACGGTCCCGGCATCAACAACTGGGACTTTGCCGTGCTGAAAAACACTCAGCTCAGCGAACGGTTTAACCTGCAATTCCGTGCGGAACTGTTCAATATCTTTAATCACGCGCAGTTCATCACGCCGAGCGGCCTTGTTTCCTACAATTGCTCGGATGCTACGAACACGGCTACCTGCTCCCAGGCTGCCGGAAACTTCGGCCAGATAACAGCCGCCGCGCCACCGCGCATCGGACAGCTTTCTTTGAAGCTGAATTTCTAGGCAACTTCGTTGCCCGGACATGGGCATCTCCCTTCCGGGAGGTCCTGAAGACTTCCTGGAAATTCTTGTGCGGATCCTTGGTGAGTGCAGCAAAATAGCAACAAGCATTTCGTTTGTTAGATTGGAGAACTGTGTCGTGGGAAAACTGGCAATCACCGGTGGCGAGCCTCTGCGGAAAACCCCGTTTCCTGGTTGGCCCACTTCGACCAGGGAAGAAATGCTCGCGCTTGAGGATGTGCTGACGAGCACGAAATGGGGCGGCCAACCGTTCCCCGGCAAACATGCACTGGCATTTGCCAAGAAATTTGCCGAAGTCCACACCGCAAAATACGCCCAGTGCGTGAACACCGGTACTGTAGCCATTCAAGCCGCGCTTAAGGCTATCGGCATCGAACCCGGGGATGAGGTGATTGTTCCGGCCTACACCTGGGAAGGAACCGTTGGTCCTGTTGTTCTCGTCAACGCCATTCCCGTTTTTGTCGATGTTGATCCGGACACCTACTGTTTGGACGCGAAACTCATAGAAAAAGCCATTACGCCAAAAACGAGAGCGATTCTCCCGGTGCATCTCGGCATGCGATTCGCCGACATGGATGAAATTCTGCGCATCGCAGAGAAACATAAACTGAAAGTCATCGAGGACTGTGCCCACGCGCACGGCGGAATGTGGAAAGGGAGGGGCGCCGGGTCGATGGGGGATCTCGGTGCCTTCAGCTTCCAATCCAGCAAGCTGATCACTTCCGGTGAAGGCGGCGCGGTTATCACCAATAATTTGGAGTACATGGAAATTGTCCAGAGCTACATCAATGCCGGGCGTGCCAGTCTGACCGATCAGTATCACCACCGTATTATCGGCTTCAACTATCGTATGGGCGAATTCCAGGCTGCGGTTCTTGGTCCTCAACTCGCCCGTCTGCCTGCGCAATCCGCTATCCGCGCAAATAATATGAAGCACTTTGAAGACCGCATGCAAAACAGCAACGGCATCGGCCTACTCAAGCCTGATCCTCGGATCACGCGCCTTGCTCCGTATGGCTATGTGATTAAATATCTGCGCGAGAAGTTGAAAGACATTCCGCGAGCTTCCTTCGTCGCTGCGTTGCAATTGGAGGGTGTGCCTTGTGACGGATTATTCTACGAACCTGTCTACAAGAGTTCGCTCTTTCCCGTGGATTCAGAGGATTTTCCTGCCCTGAGCTGGGGCCGCGAGAAGCCGCTCGATTTACGCACCATGTTTTCTTGCCCGGAATCGGAGCGGGCCGCTTATCAGGAAGCTGTGTGGTTTCCGCATCAGAATTTCCTCGGCAGCACGGAAGATACGGATGCCATCGTGAACGGGATTCACAAGGTGTTGGAGAATCTGGAAGAGCTTCGCGGACTGGACCACAAGGCAATTCGTAACCAGAAATTGGGACGTGCCGACCGCGAAAGCTGAAATCAATTTGTTTTTGCTCAGGCCCTCGAGTCCAAGCGGAGGGAACCCGAAAACTTCTCAGGAGACTCTCTGGCGGATGAGGAAGGCACGCAGGATCGGATACGCCGTCGTTGGACTTGGCAACTTGGCGAGGAACGCGATCCTTCCCGCGTTCGCGCATTCCAAGCAAGCGAAGCCTGCTGCTCTTGTGAGCCGCGACCCCGAAAAGGCCGCGAAGCTATCCGCGAAATTCAAATTTCCACATTCTTACAGTACAGCTCACTATGCCGACTGTTTGGCCAATTCCGACGTTACCGCCGTCTATGTCGTCACGCCGCCCGGGCGCCATGAAGAATTCACCATTCGCGCCGCGGAAGCGGGCAAGCATGTGTTGTGTGAGAAACCGCTGGCAGCCACCGCGTCGCAATCGGCAAGAATGCTCGAGGCGTGCCGCCAAAATGGCGTGCTACTGATGACTGCCTACCGCAAATACTTCGAACCTTCCACCGTGTACCTGAAATCGCTAATCCGTAGTGGTGCACTCGGCCGCATCGACATGATTCACACGTCCTTCAGCGAAGTTCACAATGCAAAGATTGCTCCTAGTTGGCTGCTGGACGCCACTCTGGCGGGCGGCGGCCCGCTGATGGACCTCGGTATCTACTGCGTGAACACCAGTCGTTGGCTCGCCGGCGAAGATCCCGCGTCAGTCGTCGCGCACGCATGGCGCCATGACACACGGCGATTTAAAGATGTAGAGGAAGGCATCACCTTCCGCTTGGATTTCGCAAGCGGTCTCGTCGTCCAGGGCAGCTCCACCTACAGCCCCGCGATTTCCTCGTTTATCTTCATACAAGGTACAAAGGGCTGGCTGTCTCTTGCACCTGCCTATACCTATGACGAAGAAAGACGCGTCACGGGAAAAATCGGGACGCGCACTGTAGATCACCGGTTCAAAGTTCTGGACGAATTCGCGCTGGAACTCGACGCCTTCTCTTCGGCAGTCTTAAAGAAAACCAAGATCGCTCCCGACGGTGCGCAAGGCCACCGCGATATGCTGATCCTCGAAGCTATTTACCAGTCGGCACGAATCGAGCAGCCCGTGGCGATAAATTACTCCGCGAAAGATCTATCCCATGACCGCTGATTCCGTCCTGGCCGCAACGCTCGTCGAGCCCGGCCGCTATGAAATTCGGAAATTCCCGTTGCCAGAGCCGGCGCCAGGTTGCGTCCTCGTAAAAATGCAAATGTCCGGAATCTGCGGCACGGACAAGCACACCTTCCAGGGTTTCACCACGCAGTATGGCGAACGCAAAATCGAGTTTCCGCTGATCCAAGGCCACGAAAATGTCGGCACTATCGCGGCCATCGGCGGTAATGGCGGGTATACGGATTTTGAAGGCATTCCACTCCACGTGGGCGACCGAGTCGTCGTCGGAGCGAATGTCTCCTGCGGTCAGTGCTACTATTGCCGCCACGATTTTCCGTATTGTTGCTGCGAGAATACCCTCGATTATGGCAATCTCCTGAGCGCGAAGAATCCTCCGCATCTTTTTGGTGGTTGGTCGCAATACCTCTACGTCATCCCCGGAAGCTTTCTCGTGAAAGTGCCAGATGATTTGCCTACGGAAATCGCAGTCCTCACGGAGATTTTTGCGGTATCGGTTGGCCTGGACCGCGCCAAGCAAATGTCCGCGTTTCCTAATGAATCGTTTCGCTTTGATGACACTGTTGTGGTCCTGGGCGTTGGTCCGCTGGGCATGTGTTTCATGATGAAGGCGCGTATGCTCGGTGCGGGCACCATCATTGCCGTCGATCTCTCCGACTACCGCCTCAAGTTCGCCCAACGCCTTGGCGCCGATCACGTCATCAACGCAGCCAACACCTCGGAGTTCGATCGGCTGCGATTTGTAAAGGATTTGACCCATGGTCGTGGCGCGGACATGGTCATCGAGTGCGCCGGCGTTCCCCACGCGGTGGTCGAGGGTCTGGAAATGCTTCGCCTCAGCGGATTACTGGTTGAGGCCGGAAATTTTTCGGATCTTGGCGAAATTTCGCTGAGTCCTCACCGCCATTTGTGTTCAAAAAATGTGCGCATCCTCGGCGTCAGTGGCGAGGAGCCCGCTGCCTACGGCCCCGGCATGCGGCAGATGGCGCGCTACATGAATCATTATCCACTGCGGGAATTTGTCACGCATCGATTCGGTCTGCGAGAGGTGGATGCTGCCGTCAAACAATCCATTGAGCCGCACTCCATGAAAGTCGTTCTGGAGCCATGGCGTTAATCGCAAACAAGTTTTGTTGCAGTCACTTCATGTCGGAAGAGGAATTTTATGAGTGGAATTAAAGAGCGATTCTTATTCGCCTGTGCCCCGGACAGCTGGGGTGTGCTGGACTATGCTGGTCCTTCCTGGGAGCAATCCTACGAACTGATGCTCGATGAAATGGTGGAAGCAGGCTACACCGGAACGGAACTCGGTCCGTACGGCTTTTTCCCGACGGATCCGAAGATTCTGAAAGCGCAGCTCGACGACCGCAAATTAAAGCTCCTGGGTTCTTTCGTCCCGGTCAAAATGACCGATCCCTCCGCAAGCCGCGCGGTGATCGAACGCATTCGCAAGGTGGGCCATCTCCTCGCCACGTTGAAGGCGCCCTTTCTCGTGATGGCGGATGATCAATCTGCCGAACGAAACGCCTATTCCGGCCGCATTTACGATCCCGGTTGTCCGACGCTGGGCGCCCACCAGTGGAAACACGTCGGTGAAATCGTTGCCGATGCGGAAAAAGTAGCCAACGAGTTCGGGCTCGATCTGGTGTTTCATCCCCATGTCGCAACTTACGTCGAATCGCCCGAAGAGTGCGAGCGGTTCTTCGACGTGACGGCGCACACGAATGTCGGCCTGTGCTTGGACACCGGCCATTGTCTCTATGGCTACGGAGACCCCGTGAAGGAGGCAGACAAATATAAAAGCAAACTGCGCTTTGTTCACGTCAAGGATTGCGATAACAAGGTCCTCGAACAGGCGCGCATCCATAAGTGGACTTTCGAAGAAGCCATCGAGCACAAGGTGTTCACCATCATTGGCCAGGGAAACATCGATTTCCCGGCGTTTTTCCGCACCTTGCTGAAGAACGGCTATTCAGGTTGGTCGGTTATCGAACAGGATGTGAAATTCGGCGCCACCGAAATTCCTCCGAAAGTCAGCGTGGCCGCCAGCATGAAATATTTGAATGGCGTGATGGACCACCTGGCGCAATCTGCCAATGCGTAAATGAAGCTCCCTGTCATGTCAGCTTAAGTCATGGCCTTGTCGTCGTTCGGGCCGCGGACTGTGCGGGCCCGAAGGACCTCAACCTATAACCAGCCTCGTTCGATCTGCAACCACACCGCTTCACGTTTCGCTGAAATCAAATAGCTTCGGTCGCAATGAAAACCACTTCGTTTTGTACGCAGCGTAAACAATCCCGATTCCCAGCCACGCGAGCCCCGCATATTTAGTCCATGCCTGCAGACTCAGCAGTAATCCAAAACAAAAGACAAAACCAAATCCCGGCACAAAGGCATCCACAAAAAATTTCCTTTTGCCCACCGCTTCCTTCGAGAACCAGAAATGCCGCAACGCCGCCAGATTCACGCCCATAAACGCCAGTAGTGCGCCAAAAGTCACAAGTTCCGCCGCGTGTTCCCACGGAATCGTCAGCACCCCGATATAGGCGAGCGCCCCCACGATCCACACGTTGTAAATCGGGTTGCCCTTCTTGGCGTTCAGGTGGGCGAAGATTTTCTTCGGCAACACATCATCGCGGCCCATGCTGTACAACAGCCGCGCCGCACCGACATGGCCTGCCAGTCCGCACGCAATGCTCGAGACCAGCAGCATCACTCCATAAGCCATGAATAAAAGAGGGCCGCTCGCTTGTCGCGCCACATCCATGAACGCCGTTTCCGGATTCAGAAACGTTGTGTGATCCGGCCACACCCGCTGCGCCATGTACACCTGCAGCCCGCTGAACAATCCCGTAAAGACGCAAACGAGAACCGACGCCAGCAACACATTGCGCTTTGGATTGACGACTTCCTCTGCCAGAATCGACACCCCGTCAAATCCGATAAACACCAGCGCGGCGAGCGAAGTACCGGCCGCTAACGCCCGTAAGTTAAATGTGGCGGGGTTGTACATGGGCTGCAGCGACACCAGCCCGCGATAGTTTTCATGCAGGACGATGTAGCGGAACGCCTGCACCAAAAATGCCAGCGTGACCAACACCATGAATCCCAGCAATATCTCGTTTGTGCGCGCGGTGAATTTAATCCCTTGCACGGTCATGAAGGTGATAAGCCCCACAGTGAAGGCAGCCAATAGCCAGAAAGGGAATCTTGGTGCCATTCGCTGGATCGCCAACACCGCGTACAGTGCGTTCTGTATCGGCTGGAATAAATATTCCAGAAACATGGCCCAACCGACCACAAATCCGAGATGAGGGTTCAATCCACAACTGATGTATGTGTAGACCGATCCCGTGGACGGATAGACATTCGCCATCCTCCCGAAACTCACGGCGGTCACAGACATTGCCACCATCGCCAGCAGCAGCGTGGTCACCGTGTGCCCGTGCGACAGAACCTGCCCTTCTCCAAATAGTGGCACGGCCGCAATCGGCGATGTCAGGATGATTCCGTAGTAGATCAGGTCCCACAGGTGCAGGACTCGTTTCAAATGTGGCTGCGGCGTCGTCCCGGTCTGGACTACCCCCGTTGTTTCCACGCGTACCTCTTTCCCTGGGACCTTGTCAGAGCAGTCGCCCGCTCATTTCGGAAACAACGTATTGTCGATAAACTTTCGACATCTCTCCCTGAAAAACCGAGACGCGTACGACGCTGTCTAAAAAAAGATTCTTTCCTTCTTGCGGGCGTCTTCGTATTTTTTCCGCGCCGCCTTCACCGGTTCCCGCTCCGACACTTCCGCGATGGTCACGTCCCACCAGGACTCGTATCCCGGCACACGCTCGTCATAGGCGGTCTCCACAACCACCACACTGGTGCGCTCCTGCTTTCGCCCTTCGGCGAGCGCCGCCGCAAGTTCATCTCTTGTTTTTGCCCGCATGGCCCACGCCCCCAGACTCGCCGCATTACTCACAAAATCCACCGGCAATAATTCGCCGTCGTAGTTCGCTCCACGCCGGTAGCGATAGTTTGTACCCATGCCCTCATTGCCGCAGCTTCTGCTCAAGCCCCCGATGCTGGAAAAACCATGATTGTCCAGCAGCACAATGTTCAGCTTGCAGCCTTCCTGCACGGAAGTCACGATTTCCTGCGCCATCATCAGATACGATCCGTCTCCCACAAGAACGTATACCTCGCGCTCGGGATCGGCTATTTTCACGCCCAGCCCGCCCGCAATTTCATACCCCATGCAGGAATATCCATATTCCATGTGGTAACCGCCGGGTTTCTTCGTCCGCCACAATTTGTGTAAATCGCCCGGCAAACTTCCCGCGGCGCAGATCATGGTGTCGCCCGCCTGCAGTGCGGCGTTCACCAATCCAATCACTTCTCCCTGGCTGATGGGCGGTTCCTTGCGCACTCCGTAAATTCGATCGACTTCCTTCTCCCAATCCTCGCGAAACTTCGCAATTGCCAGGCGGTAACTTTCCTCTATCGCGTACCCCGTCATTATGTTCTGCAGTTCTTCCAACGTAACGACGGCATCCCCCGTCAGCGGCAACGCCGCATGCTTATATGAATCAAACTCCGCCACATTGATGTTGAGGAACCGCACGTTGGGATTTTGGAAAGCGGTTTTCGACGCGCTCGTGAAATCGCTGTAGCGCGTGCCGATGCCGATGATAAGGTCGGCCTCTCGCGCCAGGATATTTGCGCCCGGCGTGCCAGTCACCCCAACGGCGCCGACTTCCTGGGGGTGATCGTAGGGCAGCGCGCCTTTTCCCGCCTGAGTCTCGCAAACCGGAATTCGCGTCGCTTCGGCGAATTTTGCGAGCGCCCCGCTGGCTTCGGAGTAAAGTACCCCCCCGCCGGCGATAATCAGAGGTTTCTTGGCGGCGCGGATCCATTCGGCCGCCTTGTGCAACAATGCCTGATCGCTTCGGTTCCGCGCGATCACCCACACCCGTTTCCGGAAAAACTCTTCGGGATAATCAAACGCCTCAGTTTGCACATCCTGCGGCAAACTCAATGTAACCGCGCCCGTGTCCGATGGCGAGGTTAAGACGCGCATGGCCTCCGGCAAAGCCGTTAACAATTGCTCCGGCCGCTGAATGCGATCCCAGTATCGCGAAACCGGCTTGAAGCAATCGTTCACGGAGATATCTTGCGAATTATCCGATTCCAGTTGTTGCAAAACTGGCGCAACATCCCGTCGCGCAAAAATATCCCCGGGGAGGAGCAGCACGGGCAGGCGATTTACCGTCGCAAGCGCCGCTCCGGTCACCATATTCGTAGCGCCCGGTCCGATCGACGTGGTGCACGCCAGCGTTCTCATCCGAAAACTTGTCTTTGCGAACGCCGCCGCCGTGTGCACCATGGCTTGCTCGTTGCGGCAGAGATAATATTTCAGCCCCGGGTCCTGCTCGAGCGCCTGCCCTATTCCTGCAACATTTCCGTGTCCGAAAATTCCCAATATTCCTTCGATAAAACGATATTCCCGGCCGTCGCGAGCGGAATACTGGTTCTGCAGGTACGCGACAATCGCCTGCGCCATGGTCATCCGGCGTTTCATCGATCCTTCTCCTTGCGCGCCCCGGCTACAATCAATGATTGTGCTCGCGGATCTTACTTCACCAGCGGTAAGCGCCGATCCATTTCCTTCCACGTGGACTTGAGCCACACATGGTTTGGATCTTCTGTCACAGACAACGTCCGCGAAGTACCCGCCAGAAAATTCAGGTAATAGACGTTGTATCCGGGGCCTGCCACCACTGGATGGTAACCGGAACGCACGAGAACCGCATCGCCATCTTCCGTGCGGACCGTGTAATCCTGAGATTTGTCAGGAGAATACAGCCGCTGCAGTGCGAATCCTTCCGGATGGTCCATTCGGTAATAGTAAATCTCATCGAGATCTACTTCGCTCGGCGGATTATGCACGTCATGTTTGTGTGGCGGGTAGCTGGACCAATTGCCGCCAGGCGTGTACACCTCGATCACCACCAACTTGTCGGCGGGAAAGTCCGGACGAACAATATCGACGATTTGCCGCGAGGCATTTTCCCCACCTCGCAAGCTGGCCACCACGTCCTTCGGTGTCACCAGTCGCGGCTCCAGTCTTGCGGTCGAGGGCACCCGGCACTCCGCCATCTCGCAAACAGTCTCACCCTTAAACCTTACCGAATGTCCGGAGGGCAAATAAACACAATAGGGCAGTCCATCAAACACATTTTTCCTGCCACCAATGAGCTCCTTGCCTTTGCCCCAGTCGGCCGCGCAACGCCCTCCGAGGATCACAAATGCGGCTTCTTCCCCGTGCGTCACTGTTTCATAGGGTTCTCCGGGATTCAGCCGTCGAACGTCCATACTCATCCATTCCCATTGCACGCTTTCGCGTGAGAAGTGCAGAAGCTCGCCCGATTGCCCTGCGGCGAGGTGTTTGGAGTGGATGATGAAGGGCCGCGAGCTCATGGAAGGCTCCTTGAAAAGCGCAAACCGGTTAGCCGCACGCTCGGCTGGATACCGCCCTCGAGCCGCTCAAAGCGCTTTTTCATTCTATACATCTTTTCAGGAAATGCACCTGAAAATCCCGCGTTTTACTGTGTTCCCGCCGGTCCGGGGAAAATAACCGCATAGAGTGTAACCCACTATCCGTGTTCGTTTCAATTCGCCTCGCGGCCCGCCGCCATGTGCGAAAAACTCTTAAGACACACGCCCCTGCGATCCCTTCGCTAGCTGGGTTGTTTCTCGCTCCTGGAGGTCATAGAATCTTTCCGTTCATCTCCGCGCTATCCGAGAAAGCTTGTTTGGCAACTAGCGCTCCGCTTTCCGATCTTGAACGAGAAGGAATGCGAGAACCTGATTTGCTGACCTTAACGTCTTCGCCCAGCCTGGCCACCAGGCTAAGACTCTCGATCGCTTTCGCCCGCCACCGGCGCTTGAGCGCGTTTGCGATCCCTAACCGAGGTGCGGCGCTCCCATCGAGTGTCGCGGCAAGTTCTTTGTTTCATGGACAGCAGGCTTCAAGGCAAGTACTGTTTCGGCTTTGGAGAGGAGAAGTGTTAATCCTATTATGATTGCAACTCTCGCATTCCTGGACACGCAGCGACTCGTTCATCTCTCGCCCGTCGATTTGGTCATCATCGTTTTCTACTTTGCGCTTGTGCTGGCCATCGGCTTTTACCTGAAGGGCCAAGCCAACACCGGCGAAGACTTTTTTATGGCCGGTCGGGAGATGACCGCCTGGGTTGCGGGTCTCAGCTTTCTCTCCGCAAATCTTGGCTCGCTGGAATTGATGGGCTGGGCTGGCGCTTCCTATCAATACGGCATCCTGGCCGCGCATTGGTACTGGATCGGCGCGATTCCCGCCATGTTGTTCCTGGCTCTGGTGATGATGCCGTTCTATTACATCAGCAGGACCCACTCTGTCCCCGGCTATCTCAAACTCCGCTTCGGAGAAGCCAGCCGCGCTCTTTCCTCGGTCAGCTTCGCGTTCATGACCGTTCTGATGAGCGGCATCAATATGTATTCGATGGCGCTGGTCCTGAAGATCGTTCTTGGCTGGGACATCAACTTCAGCATCTTGATTTCTTCCGTCACCGTCGCCATCTATGTCGCTCTCGGAGGGCTGCGCTCGGCCATCTTCAATGAGGTTCTTCAGTTCATCCTCATCTGGGCCGGTGCGCTATTAATTCCAATCCTCGGCTTGATCGAAGCCGGCGGATGGAGTGGCCTGAAGACGCGCATCGCTACAAACGCCTCCGCCGAGTACACGCATATGTGGAGCACGCTCGGCCACTTCAACGATAATCCCATGGGCATCCACTGGACCGGCATCGTCTTCGGTCTCGGCGCGATCATTTCCATGGGCTATTGGACCACGGACTTTCTTGTCGTCCAGCGCGTTCTTTCTGCCAAAAATCTTCGCGCCGCGAAAATGGCTCCTATTATCGGCGCCGGCTTCAAGATGATGGTACCCTTCATCGTCATCCTGCCTGGTCTTCTCGCCCTCGCACTCCTGCCGATTAAACTCGTAGGCGAAACGCAAGCCGTGGCCACCGGTAGCCATAGCTATAACGAAGTCCTCCCCCTGATGCTCGCCCGTTACTGCGGACCCGGATTGCTTGGCCTCGGCATCACCGCTCTCATCGCGGGATTCATGTCCGGCATGGCCGGCAACGTCAGCGCGTTTACAACTGTCTGGACCTACGACATCTATCGCGCCCTCATCAAAAAAGACGCGTCCGATCAGCACTATGTCAGCATGGGCCGTTGGTCCACCGTCATTGGCGTGGCCATTTCCATCGGTACTGCGTACCTCGTAATGGATTTCAAAAGCATCATGGATTACGTCCAGGCCTTGTTCAGTTTCTTCATCGCTCCGCTGTTCGGCACCGTGATTCTTGGTATGCTCTGGAAGCGCGCCACAGCTGCCGGCGGTTTCTGGGGCTTGCTCGCGGGCACCGCGTCCTCCGTTGGCATGTGGGCTTGGGTCAAAATCGATCCATCGGCCCTTCGCTATGTGGCGCTCTCTCCGTACGCACGAGACATGGCCGAGAACATGTACCGCGCTCTTTGGTCTTGTCTCATTTGCGTGATGGTCACGGTCGCCGTCAGTTTGGTCACCAAGCCGAAGCCGGATGCCGAGCTCAAAGGCCTGGTGTATGGCGTCACCGAAATTCCCTCGGAAGGCCAAGTGTCCATGCTGCACCGGCCATGGTTCTGGGCCACGGTTGTGGGCACCCTCTTTGTGGTCCTGAATATTATTTTCTGGTGAGGCTCTATGAAACCTGGCGGATCGATTTCAATTTGGTTTTTTATTGGAATTTCGCTGCTGTTCAACGGCGTGCTTATCTTTGGCGCTGGCCTGTACGAGCTCGTTCATCCTCCGTTGAAAGAAGTGGTGCTGTTCCATCTGCACGCGGGCGTCTGGTGGGGCGCCATTCTGACCATCATCGGCGCGCTTTATTGCATTTACTACGCTCCAGGCAAAGGCCGTAGTTGACCGGTTTCCCTACAGTCACAGTCTGCGGAGCTCAACATGGCCAGCAAGAAAAAAATGACAATGGGGTTGATCGTAGGGAACAGGGGATTTTTTCCGGATCATCTGGCCAAGACCGGCCGCGAAGAAATGTTGCAAACGCTGCGGAATGCCGGCTTCGAGGTGGTCGCGCCCACGCCGGAGCAAAGCAAATACGGCGCCGTGGAAACTCACGAAGAAGCCAAACGCTGCGCCGAACTGTTTCGCTCCAACGACACCGCAATCGACGGCGTCATCGTCACACTTCCCAATTTCGGCGACGAGCGCGCCATCGCGGACACGCTGCGCCTCGCGCGCCTCAATGTTCCCGTGCTGATTCAGGCCACACCAGACACACCCGCGAAAATGGGTATCACGCACCGCCGCGACAGCTTCTGCGGAAAAATGTCCGCGTGCAACAATCTCAAGCAGTACGGTATTCCGTATTCGCTCACCACGCTGCACACGGAAACTCTCGACTCGCCCGAATTCGCTGGGGATCTCGAATGGTTCGCCGCGGTCTGTCGCGTCGTCAAAGGTCTGCGCAATCTCCGCATCGGCGCACTCGGCGCGCGTCCCACGGCGTTCAACACCGTGCGCTACAGCGAGAAACTGCTCGAAGCCAGCGGCATCTCCATTGAAACTCTCGACCTGTCGGAAGTTCTTGGCCGCATCAGCCGCATGAAAGATGATGAGGCCGCGGCTGTCCAGAAATTGCAATCCATCCAGAAATACGTTTCCACCGACAATATTCCCCACGCCGCGTTGCTCAAAATGGCCAAGCTGGGGGCGGTGGTCGACGATTGGATGAAAGCCACCGATCTGCAGATCAGCGCGGTGCAGTGCTGGACTTCGCTCGAGGAAAATCTCGGCGTCGTTCCCTGCACGGTGATGAGCATGATGAGCGATTCGCTTCTTTCGAGCGCCTGCGAAGTCGACGTTTGCGGTGTTCTCGGCATGCATGCCTTGCAACTCGCTTCGGAAACTCCCAGCGCGCTGCTCGACTGGAACAACAACTACGGTTCCGATCCCAACAAAGCGGTGTGCTTCCACTGCAGCAATCTTCCCAAACATTTCTTCCGCGAAGTAAAAATGGACTACCAGGCGATCATCGCCGGCACCGTCGGCAAGGAAAACACTTTCGGCACCTGCGTGGGCTTGGTGAAATCCGGCCCGATGTGTTTCGCGCGCTTCTCCACAGACGATGCCAACGGGCGAATCCGCGGCTACACCGGCAGCGGCCGTTTCACGGACGATCCGCTGGAAACGTTCGGCGGCGCAGGTGTAGTGGAAATTCCTGGCCTGCAGAAACTACTCCGCTACATCTGCGAAAACGGCTTCGAACATCATGTCGCCGCCAACTTCTCCTCCGTCGCCCCAGCCGTCCATGAAGCCGCCACCCGCTACCTCCACTGGGACATGTACGCCCACGCAGGCTAGGAACCACAACACCGCGCCGGAGGCAGCCTATGAAATTGCAAAGTCTTCGCGACGAAGTGTTGGGCGCCAACCTCGAACTGCTGCGTCGCGGCCTCGTGCTCTACACGTTTGGCAATGTCAGTGGAATCTCACGCCAGGACGGTTTCGTGGTCATCAAACCGAGCGGCGTGCCTTACGACACGATGAAGCCGGGATCTAGTGATCGTCGACCTCGATAGCAATACCGCCGAAGGCCATCTTCGCCCTTGCCACTCATGTCGTTTTGTAGAGGTCGTTTTCCGGCATCGCTGGCATTGCGCATTCATGAATATGCCGGCAGGGGAATCGCATTGCTTGTTGTTCTTGGGCCACAAAGTGAATCACGTCAGGGATCGAAGCATCCGTGGCGGCCCAACTTTGTGTTTGAAGATTCTCCGACGAAGGAGGGCGGATAACGAGGGAGGCCAGCTCCGCTTTCAAAATCGCCGAGAGTTGTTGTCGGTTCTGCATGGCCATACCTCCCCAGCCTACGTTTCCTTCTTATTCCACGCAATGTCGGTGACGAACGTCACTTTAACGAGTGACTGGGGTCACCGGGCCTCCCACCCCCTTCGGCCGCAAAATCACAGCAGTGGGTGATTTTCATGCTCAATGATTGGCGACGTAACGGCAATCGCTTTCAGTTTGTAACCAAGCCAGAAGGTGGGGCACTTGCGGAGGGAATCAGTATGCGCACTCCTTACGGCTTGGAAATCATCGAAAATTGCCTCTCCTGCCCACATCGCGAAGAGCGCCTGTTTTGCAATCTTCCTGACGCCGCCGTCAAATCCCTGGCCGCTATCACTTCTTCGGCCGCTTATCCCAAAGGCGCCACTCTCTTCGTCGAAGGCCAGCCGGCTCGCGGTGTATTCATCCTGTGCAGTGGCCGCGTGAAGCTTTCCACTTCTTCCGCTGATGGAAAAACTCTCATTCTCCGCATCGCCGAACCCGGTGAAGTTCTAGGTCTTCCCGCCACCGTCACAGGGACATCGTACGAACTCACTGCGGACGTGATAGAGCCCGCTCAGGCCAATTTCATCGGCCGCAACGAATTTATTGGATTTCTCAAAGACAATGGAGAAGCGGCCCTGCGCGTCGCACAACAGCTCGGCGAAACTTATCATTCCGCGATTTCCGAAATGCGTACCATTGGTCTTTCGCATTCCGCCGGCGAAAAGCTCGCGCGCTTTCTGCTCGAATGGGCCTCGAACTATCCGGAAGAAAAGGGGCAGGTGCGCATCAAGCTGACTCTCACTCACGAGGAAATTGCCCAGATGATCGGCTCGTCCCGCGAAACCGTCACGCGTCTGCTCGCGGATTTCCGCAAGAAGCAGATCCTTCAGGTCCTGGGCTCCACGCTGATCATCAAGAACAAGCAAAGCCTCGAAGCCATCGTCAGCAACTAACCCGGACTTTGTCCGCGAGCCTGACCCGGATTTTACTTCTTCAAGCCTGCTAAGGCTTTCTCAACCGCCGCCGTTACCTCTGGCGATTCCGGTTCCACTTTCGAGTCAAACCGCGCGATCACTTTTCCATCAGGTCCCACAAGGAATTTTGTGAAATTCCAGCCAATCTCGCCGCCCGTCTCCGGATGTTCGCTCTTGTCCGTCAGGAACGCGTACAGCGGCGTGATGTCGCTGCCTTTCACCGAAACCTTCGCCATCATCGGAAAACTGACGTGATATTTAGCGCTGCAGAACGACTTGATCTCCTCGTTTGTCCCCGGCTCCTGTCCCCCAAAGTTATTCGCCGGTATGCCTACAATCACGAATCCACGGTCTTTGTATTTTTCGTAGAGCGATTCCAGCCCCGCATATTGCGGTGTATATCCGCATCGGCTAGCCACATTCACGAGCATCACCACTTTGCCCTTGAATGAGGAAAGGGAAGTAGGCTGTCCATCGATCGAATTCAACGTGAAATCATAAACGGTCTTTTCCGCTGCCATCGCGCTTATCCCCAGAAGTGCCATCAGCACAAAAAGTTTCTTCATTTTCCACCTTCCGCAATCGCAAAATTATACTCTCGAGCCCTTACTATAAACGATATTTCCGCGTTGGGTGCGTTTTGTGAGCGCCTCCTTTGCGCGATTCTAGAGCGACCTTCCAGAGAGGTCGTCTTACTGCAACGCAAAAATCGTCAAGCTCTGCGCCGGCAGCACCAGCTTAAGTTGCTGCCCTGCCAGATCGGCTTGCCCATTCCCAAATATCGTCGAAATTCCGGCTGCTGCCTCCGCCGGCGTACCTTGCAGCGACAGATTCACAGTCTTCACGTTTTCTCCATCGGAAAATGCGATCAGCAGTTTCTCTTCGTCTGATTCGCGGAAGAAAATATAGCTGGAATCGTCCGAAGCCAGATGCCAAAGCTTGCCACCTCGCAGCGCATCATTCTCCCGCCTCAAACGCAGTAGCGTCTGCACGTAGTCAAAAATCTCCTGCTGTTGCTTAGTCCGGCCCGCTCGCACGAATGCATTATTCTGATCCTCACGCCAGCCGCCGGGGAAATCACGCCGGTTATCCGGGTCGGCTCCGCCTTTCATTCCAATTTCGTCGCCGTAATATATCTCCGGCATTCCCCGGATGGTCAGCGCCAAGCCAAACGCCAGTTTCAGCTTCTCAGGAGTCGCTCCCGCCGCCCCGGCAAACCGCGGCGTATCGTGGTTCCCGAAAAATGGCACCAGGTATTCCGCATGCGGATAAAGCGAATCCTGCCGCAAGATATTCGTTATCCGTCCTGTCGGTGCGCCACTCAGTAAAACGTCGCGCATCGCATAATACAGCGGAAAATCGAACAGAGTTGTCAACTGCGTGTCAATTCCGTCCCAGCCTTTGCGCCCGCCCGCAAAGAACGACGTAACCGTGGGATCCGGATGAAATACTTCTCCGACGGTCGAGAGTCGCGGATAAATCCTCCGCAGCGCCTCATGCCATTGCGCCCAGAACGCCCGAGGCACGTACGCAAACGTGTCGATGCGGTATCCATCTAGTCCGGACGCTTCGGCCCACCAGATCGCATTCTGGATCAGGTAATCAGCAACCACGGGATTCTCCGTGTTCATATCCGGCAATATTCCCCAAAACCATCCCTCCGTCAGGTTTTTCCTCATCTGCGCCGGTGTGTGTGGATCGACCAGCGCTTCAAACAAATCCGAATTGTCCCTTTTCCCGGGCTGCCCATAAAAGTCGCTCTTCAACTGCGAAAACGTGGACAAGTGGTTTTCCACCGTCCCGTGAAACCAGTCCGCCATCGGAGGATCTTTCACCCACGGATTCAGCGGACCCACGTGGTTCGGCACGATGTCAAAAAGCACCTTGATGTGTTGTTTGTGCGCCGCCTCCACCAATCCTTGGTAATCCTTTAACGTTCCAAGATGCGGATCGACGGCATATTCATCCACCGCTCCATAGCCGTGGTAATCTGCCGGTGCGCCATTTTTCACAACTGGCGTCAACCAGATCGTAGTAATTCCCAAGTCCTTCAGATACGGAAGGTGCGCCTCAATCCCACGCAAGTCGCCGCCGTGATACGCGCGCGGTTTTCCCCGGTCGTGCGAGCCGGGGAATTCCACTGGCTCGTCATTGGTGGGATCTCCGTTCGCAAAGCGATCCGGCATGAGCAGATAAATCACGTCGTCCAACGAGAGTCCCTGGTTTCTGCCCAGGATTTGCTTTCGGACCGCAATCGGAAATTCGAAAGAGGTCTCGCCGTTTGCGGTGATAATCCGGCAAACGGCCGTCCCCGATTTCAATTGCGGCAGGAATTTGAGCCAGACGAAAAGATAATCTCCATTGATCGACGATTGTGTTCGGCTGACGAGAACTTCCTGTAGGTTGCACTGCGCATGCGTTGCCCGCAGATTCTTGCCGGAGAGCAGCAGCATCACATCCGGAGTCAACCCCACCCACCAGTTCGGCGGTTCCACTTTATTTACGATGGGCGCATTGGGGGAGGCTTGTGTCTGCGGATGCACAGACCAAGCCCAGGAGAGCAGCATACAGAGCGTGATCAGGCAATCGCGAACGTTTAGCTGGGTCGGATTTTTTGAACTGCGCGCGCATGAACGGGGCATGGCAATCGTCCGCGAGCTTAACAGAACTACTGCGCCGCCACCGGGGATTTTTCGCACCTACTCGCGAAACTCCAGCGTCCCAAACGCCGACGGAACATGGAAATTTGGTTTGGGAGAAAACGTCGGGCTCCACGCCGAATAAAATCTCGGCTCTGTGTCTCCCTCAATCCGGTAAAAATTCACGCGCCATGAGTGCTTCGGATCGAATTGCGTAGTCAGATACTTCATGGGAATCGCCAACTCCGCCGTCCACGTTTTGTCCTTTTCGTCCATCAGCACGCGGCGGCGCAAAGCGCTCTTCAATTCCTCGATCTTGCCGTGAGCGACCGCCAGATCGATCCAATATCCATTTGGACTGACTTCGAATTCCCTGTAAACGAACGCATCGCTCGAATCCGGCTGAAGAAAAGTTTCCGCCACATCCCGTTCCCACAGTTCATAGCGCCAGCCGTCGGCCCGAGCATCCGGAAACACAAAAATATTCTTGTATTTACAGTGGAAGCGAAGGAAAAATGTCTCGGGCGTCCATAGCACGCGAACTTCCGTCGCTCGATCTGGATCGGGGTTTTCTCCCTTCCAGTCCTGATCAAACGAGTATGCCGGCGCTTTCTCCCACGAAACTGCCGCCGGCAAGCCCTCTCCCGTGAGCGGTTCTTTAAGGCGCAAGGCGTAAGCAGTGGGGAGCGTCGTCCGCTCCGAAGCATAGACGGGATTCATTGTGCAGATAGTGTAATGCAGCGCTGCGGCCAAGCTCACCCACAAAACATAGGGCACGAACAGCGCTGCGGCCAATCGGTCAACCCGACGGGCACCCGCGCTGAAGAGCAGCAAGAGCAGAAGCAAGAATAAAATAATCGCGAATGCCGCAGCAACGAGAGGAAGGCCAGAAAAGGTAGGCGACCACAGAACAGCGACCGCCAACTGCCAGCCAAATAGCGTCAACGCCATGTTTCTCCACCGGGAAGCCGCCGCTTGCCACACCACCGTGCCGCCGCGGCCATCAGCCCCTACAGAATCGTCTATGCCGGGCCAAAAAGCCAGTTCGCTGGCCGCCACGCTGGCTTTGCCAATGCGGCATACCACCTGGGATCTCCGGCCGCGTCATAGAATCTAGCCACAAACGCCATAAAATAGCGCAGCAGCAGAAAACAAATCCGGCCCTTAGCCAACCGGCCAGCAAACTCATTGGTCACCATCTCGCGAACCCGACCCCGGATCAGCCTGGTCTACGTGCTAGCCTTGATCAAAGGGCAAACCCCTTCGTCCGGAAGGAGAATTCTACCGTGCCAGGCCGTCAATCTGTCGAGGTTAGGACCGAACCCCAGCGCCGCCATCCCGAAGAATTTCAGTTTATCCAGCATCGCATGGAGTCCGGCGTCGCCCACATGACCCTGAACCGCCCGGAACACAATCTCCTTAACGAAATGATGCTGCGTGAGCTCGCCGACGGCATGATTTTTGTTGCCGAACGCGACGACGTCAAGCTCATCGTCCTCGATTCCTCCTGTAAAGTGTTCTGCGGCGGCATTGATATTGGCGAATATACCTCCGAGCGCGTCTTTCAGATGATTGACGCGTTCCATTCGGTTTTCACCGCCATCATGGAAATTTCCAAGCCCGTGCTCACCGTCGTGAACGGTCCCGCCATCGGCGGCGGTGCGGAGCTCGCTGCTTTCGGCGATCTGGTCATCGCCACGCCGAAAGCGCGATTTGCCCAGCCGGAAATCACCATCGGCGTTTTCCCTCCGCTGGCTTCCACGATTTTGCCTTTTCTCGTCGGCCCGAAGGTAGCCCTCGAGCTGGTGCTGCTTGGCGAGCCGGTTACCGCCGAACACGCGCTTGAGCTTGGCCTCATCAACCGTCTCGTGCCCGAATCCAAGCTCCAGGCTACCGTGGATGATTTGATTTCCCGTATCACGAGCCATTCCGGACCCGTGCTGACCATCGCCAAGAAAGCCATCCTTGGTGGCATGGGCCTTTCTCTTCGTGATGGCCTGAAAAATTCGATGAATATTTTTCTCAACGAGCTTTATCGCCTGGAAGATTCCCAGGAAGGTCTTCGCGCGCTCGTTGAAAAGCGCAAGCCTAACTGGAAAAATCGCTAGCCCTCGCCCTAACGCGCGTGCCGTTCATTGACAGCTTTGTGGACCCACCGTACACTAAATCTACAATTTGCAAGCTCGGGAAGTGGGGAAGTGCCGTGAAAACCGGCCGCGGTCCCGCCACTGTGATCGGCAAGTCGCCGTTAGCCAGGCTACCCTCCCAAGTTGCAGCGGCCGGGTGTCCTTCGCGAGAGAGAACACGGTCCAGAATTGCCCCAGCCTCTCACGGGGCTTTTTTATTGTTAGTCTCGCGGACTCTCGTCAGGGGAGCTTCGTGACTGATTCCGCGTCCAGTTTTGTCCCGCGCGCGCTGCTGGTTTGCGCCACACTTGCCATACTTTGTGCGGGAGTGGTCGCTGCTCAGACAAACTCGGCCCCTTTGGCTGCCTCGCCTGGCTTCCCCCCATCACCTGTAATGCACGAAGTCACCGACGGGTACGGCCGCGCCGTGCGGGTCCCGCAGAACCCCTCGCGAATTGTTTCTCTCGCCCCCAGCCTAACGGAAACTCTCTACGCTCTCGGCGTCGAAGATCGCCTGGTGGGAGACACAGACTATTGTGACTATCCGCCCGATGCGCAAAAGAAACCAAAAGTCGGCGGCGTCATCAATCCCAATCTCGAGCAGATCGCCGCGCTTCATCCCGACCTCGTGCTTCTCTCCAAAGAAGGCAACATGTTGGATACTGTTCGTGCCCTCGACACTCTGGGCATTCCCACGTACGCCACCGAGGCTCACACCATCGAGCAGATTATTTCCTCCGTGCAAAAACTTGCCGATGTTTTGAACGCGGGCCCTGCTGGAAAAGCGCTTACCGATGATCTCGAACTACGTTTGCAAACGCTTCAGACAAAGCTTAACGGCGTGCCTGCAAAGCGCGTGCTCTTCATTGTTTGGCCCGAGCCGCTCATGTCCATCGGCAAAGGCACCTTCGTTGCGGATGCCCTTCGTAGAGCAGGCGCGGCCTCCATCGTTGATTCAAACCAGGATTGGCCCCAGGTCAATTTCGAGGAAGTCGCCCGCCTGCAACCAGACTATCTCGTTTTTGCCGCCGCTCACACCGGTGCCGCCGGCAACGATTTCGAATCCGTGGCAAATCGCCCCGGCTGGCAGATTCTGGACGCCGTGCGCGAACGTCGCTATGCCGTCGTCAGCGAGGCAATCATCCGCCCTGCGCCCCGCATTGTTTCCGTGATCGAGGATCTTGCTCATCAACTGCATCCAGAGGCGTTTATGGAAAAACCCGACACGGAAAAGGACACTCCTCCTGCGAATGCCGTGCCGTCCCCGGCGCCGTCTAGTCTGCAGCCGAAACCCATTGCTTATCTCCCCGCGCCGGATTGCCTACAGGAAGCTCCATGCGCCCGCTGACGCTCGGACGCCTCTTTCTGCGATGCGGCATTCTCGCGCTCGTTTTATTCGTTGTGGTGGTAATCGCTCTGAAACTTGGCGCTGTCCAGGTTTCCCTCTACGGTCTCGGTCGCGACTTGATCCGCGTCCTGTTGCACCAAAGCAGCTCTATTTCCACCGATTACGGGATGATCGTCGTGGACATCCGTCTCCCTCGCATCCTTCTCGCCGTAGTAGTTGGCGCCTCACTCTCCGTCGCCGGCACTGCGTTTCAAGCGCTCTTGCGCAACCCCCTTGCCGATCCGTATGTCCTCGGTATTTCCAGCGGTGCGGCCGTCGGCGCCATCATCGCGTTGATGGTTGAAAGTCAACTTTCCTTGTCGCCAGAATATGCCGGGCTCATCACGCCCTTCGGCGCATTTATTGGGGCCGCGGTCACCATCGCTGCGGTTTACGTCCTCGGGCGGCGCGAAGGTCAAATCGACAGCACCACCCTGCTTCTCGGTGGCGTGATCACCGCTTCTTTTCTTTCCGCCATCATTATGTTTCTGATGTCCACGCTGACCGGAAGCAACCTGCGCGGAGCCCCTTACTGGATGATGGGAAGCCTCTCCTCGCTTCCCCCAACCAGTCTTCTCTATTTTCTTGCCATTGGTTTTCTCGTCGCCTTCGGAGCGATTTACACCACCTCATCCGATCTTAATCTCCTCCTTGTCGGTGAAAAAGAAGCCATGCATCTCGGCGTCGACGTGCCCCGGGTCCGCATCGTTGTCTACGTAGCGGCGTCCATTCTCACAGGCGTAGCAGTATCTGTCAGCGGCGCCATCGGCTACGTCGGCTTGCTCGTCCCACACGCCATGCGCATGATCTTCGGTTCCGACCATCGCATGCTTCTTCCGGCGTCGGCTTTGGGCGGAGCGATTGCCCTGGTGATTGCAGACACGCTGGCACGCACCGTCGTGGCTCCATCCGAGCTTCCTGTTGGCGCTGTCACCGCTTTAGTCGGCGCGCCTTTCTTCATTTACTTGCTTCGCAGGCGGCTCGCATGAACACGCCTCTTCGAGCCCCCGTGCCTAATTCTTCGGATCAGCCGCGCGGCAATCCCGATGTACGCCTCAGTGTCGAGCAAGCCAGCTACGTCTATGCCCCGAATCCTTCGCAAGCGCCGCTGTTTACCCTCGAAGCCCTCAGTTTTCAAGCGAAGCCGGGCGAAATCGTTTCCATTCTTGGTCCCAATGCCAGCGGCAAATCCACGTTGCTCAAACTTATCTCCGGCGCCCTCGAGCCCCTTTCCGGACGTGTTTTTCTGAATGGATTTCCGACTCATGCGCTGGCCCCGAAGATTCGCGCCCAGCGCATTGCCTTCGTCCAGCAGGAAAGCCGCCTGCTCTTTCCATCCCGCGTTTGGGAGTTTGTTCTGCAAGGCCGCCATGCGCATGGCCGCGCACTTCGCTTCGAATCCGAAGACGACATCTCCATCGCCAAAAATGCTCTCGCGCAGGTCGGCGCCTTGCACCTCACCGATCGCTGGATGGACCAAATCTCCGGGGGCGAAAAACAGCGGGTAATCCTGGCCCGCGCGCTTTCGCAGCAGCCCCTGCTTCTCCTGCTCGACGAGCCTACTCTGCACTTGGATATCGGCGCGCAAGTGGACCTCCTCGAATCGCTGCGCCGCCTGGCCGCGGAGAATCGCTATACCGTGCTGGTTGTCACACACGAACTGAATCTTACGGGTGAGTACGCGGATCAGGTCGTGCTGCTCCAGAAGGGCAAATGCCTGCGTGTCGGATCTCCCGCATCTGTTTTTCAGAAGGATTTGCTCGAACACGTGTTTCAAGCGCCGCTCAACGTGGAGATGACCTCTTCCGGGCGGCCGCGTGTAACGCTGTTCGATAAAACGTAGTTTGCCGAATAACCCAAACCGGTGGCCGTCCTGTGATGAACGGGCCTCGCGCCACTGAATCTCGCAACCCAGAGTGGGCCCAGCCCCTTCACCTCAACCGCGGACTTCGTGCTCGGGAAGACGGTGCAATGCCGTCGCCGCCGCGCGACTGTAAGGCGAACTTTTCGCTTGCGCGCCACTGCAGCCATTTTGCTGCGGGAAGGTCGCAAGCCAGCTGCCTCGATTCCTGTCGGGCCAGCGAATTGTCGCCAAGCCAGGAGACCGGCGAAGTCTGCAGCCTGCGCAATTTCTGTTGCCCAGGCCAACCTTTACTCTCCCGCGCGTGAGGGAGCGGAGGAACCATGCAAAATTCGAAACTGGCAGTACTGTTTTATGCCTTACTCAGTTCTCTTGTCGCCACACCCACGTTTTCTCGAACCCAAACGAAAGATGCTTATCTCGTCGGCACTCTGACCGATCCTTCTGGTGCCGGTGTTTCCGGAGCCGGCATTTCGGCCCAGCCCGAAGCAGCAGGTGCAAGTCCCGTGCTCACGCAATCGGCCGCCGATGGCGCCTTCGCGCTCGCTCTTCCTTTCGGCCATTATCATGTGACCATCACGAAGGATTCCTTCGTCACGCGCGAAACCGACGTTGACCTACGGCCGGGCGAATCGCTCACGCTGAGCTTCCGCATGGATCTTGCGCCCATGTCCTCCAGCGTGTTGGTCACCGGCCAAATCGCGCCCACCGAACAGGAGCAATCCCCCGCGCCCAGCTCGATTCTCACCAGTGAACAAATCGCGCAACGTCAGGCCATCTCGCTTCCCGATCTTCTCTACACGCAACCGGGAATCAGCTTCGCCCGCACCGGCCCGGTCGGCGGTTTGACCACGCTGTTCCTCGACGGCGGAAATTCCAATTACACCAAAGTTTTCATCGATGGCACGCCTGCCAACGAACCCGGCGGCAATTTCGATTATTCCAACCTTTCCCTGGACAACATCGATAAGGTGGAAGTGGTTCACGGCGCAGAGAGCACACTCTACGGGTCCGACGCCATGTCCGGCGTAATCCAGCTGTTCTCCCATCGCGGCACCACGGAGATTCCCTCATTCACACTCTTCAGCGATGGCGGCAATCTTTCTTCCGGCCGTGGAGGCGGCCAGGTCAGCGGCCTTCTCGGCAAGTTTGATTACTCGGGCGCCGGTTCTTACCTCAGCACCGCTGGGCAGGGGCCGAACGACTCCTTCATCAACCGCTCCTTAGCCGGAAATGCTGGCTACAGCTTTTCCGACACAGACGAGCTTCGCCTGACGGTTCGCAGCAATTCCAGCTGGGCCGCTATTCCCGGACCCACGCTTCTTGAACCTCCCACTCTCGGCCAGTATTATGCGTACCAGGATCTCACCGCGAATCTGGCTTGGACGTTTAAGACGGGCGATCACTGGCAGCACCGCCTCTCGGGATGGGATTCTCGCATTGTCGATGCCAATTACATCCCTGGCGACGGCCCTGCGTTCATCGATCAATACAACGTCGCCGCCTTCGACGAACAGTCCAACTACTCCTTTGCAAAGGGGCTTATTGCGCTCGGCTATGAATATGAGGTGGAAAACGCTTATCCGAGTGGCATCGTCGGAGGCACGCACGCCCGCCGCAACAATCAGGCCGGCTTCGCCGATGGTCGTTGGTTCCCCCTACGCCGCGTAACGCTGACGGCAGGCTTCCGTATCGTATCCAACACCACTTTCGGGGTACGCACCGTCCCCAGCGCGGGCATCGTTTACGCCGCCCGTTACGGCACTGGTCTTTGGGGAAACACAAATCTGCGTTTTTCTTATGGCGAAGGCATAAAGGAGCCTGCTCTCGAGCAATCCTATGGCTCGGACCCCTGCTATCCGGGCAATCCGAATCTCAAGCCCGAGCAGAGCGAAACATACAATGCCACGCTCGACCAATATCTTCTGTCCGATCGAGCGCGTGTCTCGATTAGCTTCTTCGCCAGTCGCTTCGCGGACATCATCAGCTACGCACCAAATCCGCAACCCAATCCCAACTACTGCGGTACATATTTCAACACCGATCTGGCCCGCGCCCGCGGAGTCAATCTGTCCAGCGAACTGCGCATCAAAAAATGGCTCAGCATCAATGGCTATTACACGTATGACGCCACGCGTGTTCTGGCAACCGACAACCCTCCGAGCGATCCCGCCTACAGTCCGGGCGAACCGCTTCTTCGCCGTCCCAAGAACTCCGGCTCCATCATCTTCAACATTCTCTGGGCGCGTGTGAACTGGAATTTCATCGGTTACTTCAGCGGGGTTCGCACGGACATCAACTTTTTTACGCTCGAACCGGCCAACAACCCTGGCTATGCCCGGTTTGATATGGCCGCCAGCTATAACATCACCCACAGCCTGGCGGTTACCGCCCGCGTCTGGAACCTCTTCAACAAGCAATATCAAGACGCCCTCGGCTATCCTGCGCTAGGGCAAACCTACACCATGGGCTTGCGCTATACCTTCGCAGGCCGTAACTGAACCATGGCTATTCCGCTGGTGTTCTCGTGGAGTGGCGGGAAAGACAGTGCGATGGCCTTGCACGCCCTTCTTCGTGATCCTAACTATGAAGTGGTCTCTCTGGTGACGACCGTGACCGAGGGCTACGAGCGCATCAGCATGCACGGGGTTCGCAACGATCTACTTCGCCGGCAGGCCG
Organism: Candidatus Acidiferrales bacterium; assembly: GCA_963742325.1. Lineage (GTDB taxonomy): Bacteria > Acidobacteriota > Terriglobia > Acidiferrales > UBA7541 > Acidiferrum. The sequence continues at coordinate 179,086 of CAVULB010000002.1, forward strand.
AATCCATTGGCTTGCCGGTCGAAGAAGTGCGCATCCCGCCGCAGTGTCCTAATCCTGTCTACGAGGCGCGCATGGCCGAAGCGGTTTTTCGTTTTCGCGAACAGGGAGTTCTGCACTTCGGTTTCGGCGACATTTTCCTGGAAGACCTGCGTGTCTACCGTGAACAGAAACTTATGCGCGCAAACATGACGGCGATTTTCCCTATCTGGAAAATAGACACGCGCGAACTGGCCGCGCGGTTCGTGGAGGATGGCTTCCGGGCGATCACCGCCTGCATCGATCCGAAAAAACTCGATAAATCCTTCGCCGGGCGGGAACTGGACGCTTCCTTTTTCCGCGATCTTCCTCCCGGTGTCGATCCCTGCGGCGAAAACGGCGAATTCCACACCTTCGTCTTCGCCGGACCTATTTTCCGCTCCCCGATTCCTGTCCAGGCTGGCCAGATCGTCGAACGCGATTCCTTTGTCTTTTGCGACCTCTTGCCAAAAAACGAAGGAGAGTAAAGATGTTCGGCAAGATGAATTCCCAGAATCATGCGCCGACCGGCCGCATCTCCCCCGTGGCCCGCTTTATTCTTTGCGCTGCTGCTGTTCGCATATGGCCGCACCCGTGGAATTTCACTCCCGCGGGCCATGGCCCTCTTTGGCGGCGCCAAGCTTGGCAGTTCCTGGCAAGCGTTTCTTTTTCCCCTGATCGTGCTGTTCTGCGGCGATTTGTTCGTGGGATTTCATCGGGATTGCGAGCGCATTTCGCCGCCGACAATCCTTGAAACCGCTGTCCGCCGCCACCTTCCTGCGGTGATTCCTTGTACGCACGCGTTCTGTTCGGAGGATTTTCCCTTCGGGAGCGTTTCCGCCCTGCCCTCAGCCGCACCGGCCCGGCATCCTTGCCCGGGTATGGCGATTGAGCCTTACGGGGCGCTGCCTCTGCTATAATTTCTGTTTAGCCTATGACGAAATTCGCGACCGAATCCGCCATGACACCCGAGCTACTCGCCAAATATGAAGCGGTAATTGGGTTGGAAGTCCACGCGCAATTGCTGACCAAAACCAAGATCTTCTGCGGCTGCTCTACGCGTTTCGGCGATGCCCCCAACTCCAATGTCTGCCCCGTTTGCCTTGGGCTTCCCGGCACGCTTCCGGTTCTTAACAAGCGTGCGGTGGAAATGGGCATCCGTGCCTCGCTGGCCCTCCATTGCACCGTTCACGACCACTCTCGCTTCGCCCGCAAGAACTATTTCTATCCAGACCTTCCCAAGGGCTACCAAATTTCACAATTTGAACTTCCCCTGGCTACCGGCGGTTGGGTGGAAATCGAGTATGAAGGCAAGAGCAAGCGTATCGGCATCACTCGCCTGCACCTTGAGGAAGACGCGGGCAAATCGCTGCACGACGGCTTCCCGCATTCCTCCGAAAAAACCTATGTCGATTTCAATCGCTGCGGCACGCCCCTCAGCGAAATTGTTTCGGAGCCGGATATGCGCTCTCCCGACGAGGCCTATGCCTACCTCACCGCGCTCCGCCAAATCCTTCTTTACACGGGCGTGAGCGACTGCAACATGGAGGAAGGTTCGCTGCGTTGCGACGCCAATGTCAGCGTCCGCCTGCGCGGGGCAAAGGAATTTGGCATCAAAGTCGAAGTCAAGAATCTCAACTCTTTCCGCTATCTTGCCAAAGCCCTCGAATTTGAAATTGAGCGCCACATTGCCGTACTCGAATCCGGCGGCCGCATCTCTCAGGAAACCCGCCTGTGGAACCAGCCAGCCGGTCGCACGGATCCCATGCGCTCCAAGGAAAAAGCGCATGACTATCGCTATTTCCCGGAGCCCGATCTTCTTCCGGTGCATGTCACCAATGCATGGCGCGAAGAAATCCGCGCTTCCTTGCCAGAGCTGCCTTTCGCGAAGCGCGCCCGTTTCGTTTCAGCCTTCGGCATCACCGCCTATGACGCGGAAGTTTTGACCGAAACGCAAGCCTTTGCTAATTATTTCGAATCCGTAGTCAAGGCGGGAGCGCCGGGCAAAGCCGCCGCGAACTGGATGCAGACCGAACTGCTGCGCCGCCTGAACGATTCCGGCAAGGGAATCGGCGAGAGCCCCGTCTCACCCGCGGCCCTCGCCGACCTTGTGTCCTTGGTCGAGGGCAGAAAAATCACCGGCGCAGTCGGCAAGAAAGTTTTCGCCACCATGTTTGAAACCGGCCGCTCCGCCGCAGATATCGTCGCCGCCGAAGGCCTGGGCACACAAGTTACGGGCGACGCCATCGAGCAAGCTGCCCGCGAAGTCATCGCAAAGAATGCCGACAATGTTGCCAAGTTCAAAGCCGGCAACGAAGGTGTACTCAAGTTTTTCGTCGGCCAGGTCATTAGAGCTACAAAAGGCCAGGCCGATCCCCAGGTCGTTACAGAAACACTCCGCAGACTTCTATCCTGATTCGAACGAGGACCCATGCTCAATGTTGGCGACAAGGCTCCGGACTTTACTCTCACATCGGACGACGGCAAAGACGTTTCTCTCAAAGACTACAAGGGTAAGCGCGTGCTCCTCTATTTCTATCCCAAGGCCAGCACGCCCGGCTGCACCATCGAGGCCTGCGAATTCCGCGACCTGAAGCCAAAATTTGAAAAGGAAGACGCTGTCGTTCTGGGTGTCAGCGCCGATCCGGAAAAGGCACTGAAAAACTTTAAAACCAAACAAAAACTGAATTTTCCACTGCTCGGTGATCCCACTCACAAAATGATCAAATCCTACGGTGTTTGGCGCATGAAAAAGTTCATGGGCCGCTCGTTTAAGGGAATCGTCCGCAGCACGTTCCTCATCGGCCCGGATGGCAAAATCGAAGAAATATGGGATGAAGTAAAGGCCAAAGGTCACGCCGCCGAAGTACTGTCCAGACTCTCCGCTTGAGCGCGGGCGCGCATCACAATTCAACACTTACTTGGTCACCTGCGCGAATCAGCATATTGTCGATCAATCGCGTACTTCCAATGCGCACCGCCAGCAGCGCATAGCTGTCTCGCCCCACCCGCACCACCGGCGCAAACGTCTCCGCATCCACAATCTCCGCATAATCCACGCGCGCTTGCGGTTCGCTCTCTAAAACTTTCCGCATCGTCCGCTGCAACTGCAGCGTATCCTTTACGCCAGCCGATAATTCCGTCTCCGCCGTGCGCAGCGCCCGAAAAAGCACCGCCGCTGCGCGCCGCTCCTCCGGACTCAAATAGGAGTTTCGCGAGCTCATCGCCAATCCATCCGCTTCCCGCACTGTCGGACAAATCACCAACTCCACACTCAGATCCAGATCCCGCACCATCTTCTGGATGATCCGCACCTGCTGCGCATCCTTCCTTCCGAAATACGCATAATGTGGCTGCACAATCTCAAATAGCTTCAGCACCACTGTCGCCACTCCGCGAAAATGCCCCGGGCGCGATTTTCCTTCCAGTCGCTCGCTGATTCCTTCCACGTGCACATACGTGGAAAATCCCGCCGGATACATCTCCTCTGCGGAAGGCAGAAACAATCCATCCGCTTTCGCGTTCGTCAGCTTTTCGAGGTCTGCTTGCAGAGGCTGCGGATACTTTGACAAATCCTCATTCGCCGCAAACTGTGTTGGGTTCAGGAAAATCGAAGCGTACACCGGCGAGCATTCCTTTCGCGCGCGCTCCACCAGGGCCATATGCCCGGCATGCAGCGCCCCCATCGTCGGCACCAGGCCGATCACCCGCTGTTCCAACCGCGCTTCCCGCGCCTTCTCCTTCATCCAGGAAGTCGTGCGTATTGTTTCCATCCCGCGCTCAGGCCCCCGCCGCCGTGGTCTGCTCGCGATAAAAATGCATCAAGTCCGTCGCAATCGGTTGCGCACCCAATTGCCTCAGCATGGTTGTGATCTGCCCACGATGGTACGTGCCATGATTCACCAGGTGCTGCATCGATTGCCACAACGGGTTCCGATACACGCCGAACTTCATGGTTTTGTATTCCATCACGCGATCCAGTTCTTCCTGCTTCAACCCGCGCACGAAATTCAGAAGCGCCGGTTCAAACTCGCGCCAGCTGGCCTGCAGCTTTTCAATGTCATCAAATTCCGAATCGTCCGGAATCGCCGACGGCGAGCGCCCTTGAAATCGCTCCAGCCACAACCATTCCACGCCGTAGATGTGGCTCAGCGTGTCGCGCACCGACGAAAAACTGGATCCCAGCTTCTTCGTGAACTGCTCCTTCCTCAGTGCGCTTGCCGCTTCGAGCACACGGCGATCGGCCCAGGCATTGTACGCGTATAAAGCCAGCATCTCTTGCGGCTTCATCGTATTCACCTCGCCCCAGAAAATCGCGGGGGCGCCCCGGTTTGCTCAAGGCGCCCCTATGCACTTCTTGCCACTCGCTCAACGTGCTATCAGAATGGTCTTGCGGCCCTTCAAACTCTCCGGCCTGTGATAGGACTCCGCGTCCGTGGGGAACTTGCCATTCTGCACATCCGCGCAGTATTCCCGCACCGCATTTGAAATCATGTCGCCCACATTCGCATAGCGCCGCGCGAATTTCGGCGCGTCCTGAAATGTCAATCCCAGCATGTCGTGCAACACCAACACTTGCCCGTCGCAATCCGGTCCCGCGCCAATCCCAATCGTTGGAATGCGCAGCGCCCGCGTAATTTCCGCGGCCAGCTCCCGCGGCATCGCTTCCAATACGATCGCAAATGCTCCCGCCGCTTCCACGGATCGCGCATCGCGCAATAACTGGTCCGCCGTCCCCGGTGTTTTCCCCTGCACGCGGTAACCGCCGAGCGCGTTCACCGATTGAGGTGTCAAGCCTATGTGACCCATCACCGGAATCTCCGCCTCGGTCAGGCGCGCAATCAATTCCAGCCTTCGCTCGCCGCCTTCGACCTTCACAGCCTCCGCGCCGGCTTCCTTCACAAAGCGCATGGCATTCCGCAGCGCGTCATGCAGATCGCCGTGATAAGAGCCATACGGCATATCCGCCACCAGCAGCGCGCGCTTCACCCCGCGCCGCACCGCCTTCGTGTGATGCAGGGCCTCCTCTAGCGTCAGCGGCAACGTGCTGTCGTAGCCGAGCGCCACCATCGCCACGGAATCCCCCACAAGCACCACGTCCACGCCCGCTTCATCCATTAAGCGCGCGGTTGGATAGTCGTATGCGGTCAGGCAGGTGATTTTGCTGTTGGCGGAATTTGCAGGGGCAAACGTCTTTCGCTGCATCAGATCGGGCACGGTGATCTTCCCGTTGCCCTGGTTTGGCAGGATGCTCATTGTCGGCCTCCGGTGCCATCCCCTAACTACGGGGTATAGCCCTGTTCCAACAGCCCCACTATAACAAAAAGTGATCCAAGTCACCAATATCACTGATCCTGCGCCCCTTCATTCGTCTTTGCGACCGCCTGAAAGCGCCCTTTCCATTGGCCTCCGCGCTTCCTCCAGTAGCGCCACGCGGAAAGCCAGGTCGCATAGGAATAAAACAGCGCGGCCACAGGCAGCAGCGGCGCCCACGACGCTGAAAGCTCGTAGAAGCGCACTGTCGGCAGATACGTCAGCGTCATCAATACCCACGCCGCCAAGCTCAAACGCCAAACCACCGGTTGCACCGCAAATGTCAGCACCACCGGCACCACATACGTCAGCAGCATTCCCGAAACGGTTCCGGCCAACACTAGCCCTGAGTATCCCAACTGCGTGAAGGCTGTTCGCGCAATCAAGTCGCGAACTTCTCCAAATGTCTCGTACGACCGCAAGCTCACGCTTTTCCGCGTCAGCCCCATCCAGATCGCACCGCCGCCCCGTTTCACCGCTCGCGCCAACGCACAGTCATCGATCACTTCCGCCCGAATCGCCGAAATTCCCCCAATGCCCTCTAGCGCCGCTTTCCGCAACAGGATGCAACCTCCCGCGGCTCCCGCTATTTTCGATCTTGCATTGGCAATGCACTTTGGTGGATACAGCATCAGGAAAAAATAGACGAACGCGGGAATCAGCAAACGTTCCGGAATCGTTTTGGCCTGCAGCAGCACCATCAACGAGGCCAGGTCCAGCCGATCTTGTTCCGCGCGCGCCACCAGTCGTCGCAACGTGTCCGGCGCATGTACAATGTCCGCGTCCGTGAACCAGAAATAATCCGGTGAAATGCCGGCGGCCTGATCGATCCCTTGTTGCAACGCCCAAAGCTTCCCGGTCCAACCCGGCTCGAGCGCAGCAGCTTGTAAAAGCGAGACCTGACCGGCGCGAGCCAGTCGTGCGGCTGCCTTGGCAAGCGCCCGAGTGTCGTCCTCGCTGTGATCGTCGACAATGGTGATGGGGAACTCGCCGGCGTAATCCTGGGCCACGAGTGATTCCAAGCATCGCCCGATCGTCTTGGCCTCATTTCGCGCCGGCACCACAACCACTACGCGGGGCAACCGCGCAGGCATGTCGATGCGAGCGTTATGTCCACCGAACCGGCTAACCTGCCAGAATGTTCCGCGAAAAAAGGCGAGGACGACCCATGTTCCGAGTGAAAGTCCAGCCAGGGTGATCAGGAAATAAGCCACGCCCTATTGTGCCACTGTAACGCAGTGCGAGTCCGTGCGCCCGGAGGCTTCTCAGATGACGCCTCCCAACTCAAGCCGGCTGGTTACGAGAGATCCTCTGAGCGAATCGGCAACCGGCGAATTCGCTTACCTGTCAGCGTAAACACAGCGTTGCAGATTGCAGGTGCCACCACTGGCAAACCCGGTTCGCCGATTCCCGTAGGCTCCTCGGTGCTCTCGACCACGTGGACCTCGATGTTTGGCGTCTGTTCGATGCGCGGCATTTTGTAATCGTTGAAATTCGATTGTTCCACCCGGCCACCTTGAATGGTGATGGCGTCATGCATCGCGGCCGAAAGTCCGTAGATTGCCGCGCTCTCCACCTGCGCCCGCACGCCATCCGGATTAATCGGCCGCCCACAGTCGACCGCATACACCAGCCGGTTGACTTTCACGGCTTTGTCCACAACGCTCACTTCTGCCACGCACGCCGTATATGTTTCGAACGCGTAGTAGCCCGCGATGCCACGCCCGGTGCCCTTCGGCAGCGGCGAACCCCATCCGCCTTTTTCCGCCGCAAGCTTCAGCACCCCTTTCAGCCGCGCCGTCTTCAGCGGATTTCCCTCCTTCGGATTCCCAAAGTCCGGAATTGCCCGATCATCCCCGATCTGGCGCAACCGGTATTCCAGCGGATCGGCGCCCGCTAGCGCGGCCAATTCATCAATGAAACTTTCTACCACGAATCCACTGCTCGAATGTTCCACCGACCGCCACCACGCCCGCGGCACTCCCGACTTGGCCAGCAAAAATTCCACCCGGTAATTCGGCGCCTCATAAGGGATGAAAGCCGCGGTCCCAAACTCACCGCCGCCGGAATCGTCCTCGCCCTTATCGCCCCACATCGCCGCAATCGAAGTCGAAGTCTGGAAATGTTTCCAGGCCAGCACTTTCCCGTCGCTGTCGATTGCGCCGGAAAATCTGTGATAAGAAGCGGGGCGATAAAAGTCGTGCTGCATATCGTCTTCGCGCGTCCAGAGCACCATTACCGGCTTTCCCGAAGCTTTCGCGACCTGCGCGGCCTCCATCACGAAGTCGGCCTGGTAGCGCCGCCCAAAACCGCCGCCCATCAGGGTCGTATGTACAACAACGGAGTCGTGAGGCAACCCCGAAACGCCGGCGATCACATCCTGGGCCCATTGCGGCGCTTGCGTTGGAATCCACGCCTCCGCCCCATCAGGCGCGATGTGCACGGTGCAATTCATCGGCTCCATCGATGCATGCGCGGCAAACGGAAATTCGTAATTTGCCTCGATTTTTTTCGCGGATTTGGCAAGCGCGGCATCGGCATCGCCATCACTTCGCAGCGCCTTCCCTGGCTTGGCGGCGTTTTCCAGGAACTGTTTGTGCAGCGTTTCGCTGGATTCCTCCGCGTGCGGGCCTTCCTCCCAAACGACCTTCAGCGCATTCCTTCCCTGCATAGCCGCCCAGGAATTATCCGCAAGCACGGCGATGCCACCGGCCGAAAACGCCCCTTTGGCCACCGCTTCGATGGCCATCACGTCGCGGACGCCAGGCACACTCTTTGCCTTTGTCGCGTCGAACGATTTCACTTTGCCGCCGAAGACCGGGCATCGCGCGATCACCGCATACTGCATCCCCGGGACACGCGCATCGATTCCGAATCTTGCGGTGCCGCTCGATTTGCTCTTCGCATCCGTTCTGCGCAGCGCGTTGCCCACAATCGTGAAATCCTGCGAATTTTTCAGTGGTACCTTATTTAAATCCGGAACCGGCAGCTTGCTCGCCGCTTCGACAAGCTGCCCGTACGTCAGGAAGTTCTTTCGCGCCCCGTGCAGAATTCCGCCGTCCTGCGCCACGCACGTATCCCGATTCACATTCCAGCGCGTTGCCGCGGCCGTGATGAACATTTCCCGCGCCGCCGCTCCTGCTCTCCGCAACGGAAGCCAGGAGCTGGCGATGCTCCCGCTGCCCCCTGTCCCCAGCTGATAAATCTTTGGATTGGTCGGCGCCTGCTCAATGGCAACCTGTTTCCAATCCACGCACAATTCCTCCGCCAGAATCATCGGCAAAGAGGTGTTGACGCCCTGTCCCATTTCCGACTTCGCAAAGATCAAGGTAATTCGGTTGTCTGGGGTAATGCGCACCCAAGCGTTGAATGGACTTACGGCCGGTTTTTCCTGAGACTCTGCCGGATCGCTCGCGTTGTGCGCGTCTAGATGAAAACCGATCAGCAAGCCGGCGCCTGCCACGGCGCCGCTCTTCAGGAATTCACGTCGATTAAGAACGAGAGTCTGTGTCATGGCAATCCTCACAGTTCGTGGCGCAGCGTCCGCTGCTCTCCCAGAAGGGAATTACTTCGCGGCTTGCGATTTTGCGGCGCGGTGAATGGCTTTGCGGATCCGCTGGTAAGTTCCACAGCGGCAAATGTTGCCGCTCATTGCATCGTCAATCTCCGCGTCGGAAGGGCTCGGCTTCTTTTCTAGCAGCGCCACCGCGCTCATGATCTGCCCGGACTGGCAGTATCCGCATTGCGGCACATCTTCCTCGATCCAGGCTAGCTGCACCGGGTGCGACGCGTCCGCGGACAGCCCTTCGATCGTCGTGATTTTCTTTCCCGCCACGCTGGAAATCGGAGTGATGCACGAGCGCGCGGCCTCTCCGTTGATGTGAACCGTGCAGGCGCCGCACAACGCCATTCCGCAGCCAAACTTCGTCCCGGTCATATTCAACGTATCGCGAAGCACCCACAGCAGTGGCATCTGCGGATCTGCCTCAACGGTCGTGGACTTCCCATTTAGAACAAAAGTGACGGCCATCGTTTGCCTCCATCCGCTCGGGAAAATATCGTACACCAAACCGGTCTAGCTGGAAATGTACGAAAAAGCGTGGCAAACCTGCACTGCCTGGCGAACTCCAGGGGGCTGCCGCTATTGCCGTTGACCTGTTACCATTACCCTGCTTTAGAGGGACCCGCCCGGGTCCCAACCGTTGCAGCTCGCTTAACGAGGTCGTCGGCGTGGACTCGACTCGCAATCTGGTCATGTACCTTTTCCCGCCGGGGGTGCGCGCCAATCGTTCCTTGCAAACCATGGCGAGCCTGCTCGAGGATTTCACCCGGGCGGGAACGCTGCATGCGCGGTTGGATGCCCTGGTCGCGCTCTATTCTTGGCTGCGCCGCAAAGACAACCGCCTCCCCGAACTTCGACCCCCTACTGGTTCCTTCGCGCAAACGGGTTCGGAATGGCGCCGCGAGCGCGTCTGGCTTTCCATCCTTGAAGCTTCTCCGGAACTCCGCGATCGCTATCAGGCCGGCGTTGCCGCCATCCTTGACGAAACCGACGCCGTTTCCCTCTTTGCTCAGTCCGGGCTTCCGACGGATCGGGGACTCCTCTCGGAGACTTTCGATCGCTTCTTCCGCATCGTTCTCCCTGCCCCGCGCGAAGAAAGCGATCTAGCGAAACTCTTTATCCGCCTCTTTCCCACGCAAAATGAGGTGGACCGTTTCTTCAGCCAGTCCCCGGACCAGTTGAAAGAACTAGCCTCGCACGTCGCGCCGGTAGACATTCCCGAAGCCTGGGACAAACCCCTGGCAGCTTTGCGGGACGCTTTCTACCTTTTGGCTGCTCGTGCCCAGGGCCTCGGCATGTCCGAAAACTTGCGCATCCGCGGACAGGGTGCCTCCGTGCAGAGTTCCCCTTTCCATCGTCTGATGCGCACTTCGGACGCATTGCTGGAAGCGGTCCTGGAAAACGAGAGCATCCCGGAGACGGCTCAGGACTGGAAAGCGGCCGTGGCGGATTGCCGCGCGGAACTGCAAGTCATCGTCACTCATCTGGACGCGCGCGGCGTCAATCTCGACGTTGTCTACGCCATGGATGTGATTGAGCTAAGCCTGAAGCGTATGGAGCTGATCAGCGGCGTTCTTGTCGCTCACTCCGGCGCTCCAAAAATGGTTACCGCACTCCGGCTGTTGCGCGAGGTGATCCGTGGCCGGCTCCGCGACCGCAGCCTCCTCGGCTTGGCGCAAAATAGTTTCCGGTTACTCGCCAAAAAAATTGTCGAATGGGCCGGAAAAACCGGCGAACATTACGTCACCAACAATCGCGAGGAGTATCGTCAGATGTGGTATGCCGCTCTCGGCGGTGGCCTTCTCACGGTTGGCACGGCTGCGATCAAGATGATGGTTACGCACCGCGGCCTCCCTCCCTTCGTCGAAGGTTTTCTGGCGGGACTGAACTATGCCATCAGCTTCGTTCTCATGCACGTTTTCCATCTCGCTTTAGCCACCAAGCAGCCTTCCATGACCGGCGCGGCTCTAGCCGGAATCCTTCACCGTTGCCAGGATGACGCAAAGAGCGAGGAACTCGTTTCCTACGTCCAGCGTATCGTCCGTTCCCAGCTCGCTGCCGCCTTCGGTAACATCATCGCAGTCGGTGCCGGCGCAGTTGTCTTCAGTATCATCTGGAATCGCATCTTTGGTCAGCCTTTTCTAAACGTGGACACTGCCGAATACGCGGTGAAGTCCATGAATCCCATCGCCAGCGGTACCATCTTTTTTGCCATTCTTACCGGTGTGATTCTCTGGCTCTCCAGTCTGGCCGGAGGCTGGATAGAGAATTGGGCGGTGTATCACCAGCTCCCCCGCGCCATTGCCGAGCATCACCTCGGCTCTTCCTTCAAACCGGAAACGCTTCAGCGTTTTTCCGCATCCTTTGCAGAGAACATTGCTCCTTGGGGTGGCTCCATCGTGCTTGGTTTCATGCTCGGAATGACGCCTTCCATCGGCCATTTCTTCGGCCTGCCGCTGGACGTACGTCACGTAACGCTCTCGACCGGCACTCTCGCGCTGGGGATCACTTCTCGCGGGCCGGAAGTGCTAGGCCGTGGCGCCTTGATTTGGGCTTCCGTTGGAATTGCCGTGACCTTCGTGATGAATCTCGGGGTCAGCTTCTATCTGGCGTTGCGCCTCGCAATTCGCGCGCAGGATATTCCGCCCAGCGAAAACCATGAAATCTTTCGTACCCTCTGGCGCCGTTTCTGGGCCGCCCCCCGCGAATTCTTCCTTCCGCCGGCCCGCGATCCTCCAGCCACGGCAGAACCAGCCGCTCATTAACACTCATACGGCGTAGCGGGCTCCGGCGTAGGCCGCGGCGGTTCGTGCTCCACGCCTCTCCACCCGACCGGCCGCCCACTGACGGCCTCCTTCACCGAGCGGAACAGCACGATGTACATCAACTGCCGGTAATAAAAACGTTGCAGCAGTACGGGAATCAGCAAGGTCCAGTCTTCGTGACGCTCCAGCGCAAACGCAATCACGCACGTCAGCACGTCGATAATCAGGAAGCCCAGGAAGAACACCACCGACCGCTGCACATCGGCCGTCGTCCAAAGCTGCGGGATCTGCGTTATATGCAGTTGCGCCAGCCCCCACAAAACGATGCTCCCGAAAAACAACAAGTCCAGCAGCGGCGATACCAGCGGCAGCACAATCTGAAACACAAAAATATTCGGCAGTGCGATGAATCCCAATGTTCCATATTTCGGCCGGAACAGCGTGCCGCTGTGCTTCCAGAACGATTGCAACGTTCCGAATGTCCACCGGAACCTCTGGCGGATCAACGCGGTCGGCGTTACCGGAGCTTCCGTCCACGCGATCGCGTCTTCGTCGTAGGTAATCCGCCATCCCAGTCGTCGGATCGCAATCGTCAGGTCCGCGTCTTCCGCCACCGTATCCGCGGTAATTCCGCCTGCGTCCTCGATCGCTTTTCTACGCCATGCGCCAAGCGCTCCAGGCACCACCGTGATGCAGTTCAGCAAATCAAATGCGCGTTTCTCCATGTTCTGGCTGGTGACGTACTCGAGCGCCTGCCAGCGCGTCAGCCATCGCGACCGGTTTCCCACCTTCACATTTCCCGCGACGGCTCCCACCGTGGGATCGGAGAAATGTCGCAGCAGTTTACGGATCGCGTCCGATTCGATTTCCGTGTCCGCGTCTATGGTCACCACGATGTCGGTCCGCGCATTCGACAGCGCGTGATTCAACGCCGCGGCTTTCCCCCGGTTCATCTGGTGAACGATCTGCACTGCTCCGTTGCGTCCGAAATTCGCGTGCAACAGTTCCAGAGTCTTGTCTGTTGAGCCGTCATCGACGACGATCACCTGAATATCCTGCAGGTCCGACAACAGCACAGAGCTCACCGTCTGCACGATTACCGATTCTTCGTTGTATGCCGGAATCAGCACCGTCACTGCCGGCGGCGGCTCCGCCAGTTTCGTATGGTCCGGCCTCAGCTTCTCGATGATCGCCAGTATCCCGATAATCAACGCGCGTCCGCTGACCAGCACAATGCCCAGGATGAACACCGTCGCGATCGCAAACCGCGACCACTGGAAAATTCCGAAAATCACGCCGTCCGCGCGCGCCACCATTCGCTCGCGCAGAGTGAGCGGCACCATCACCGCATCCCTCGTTTGGCCAAGCAAGTCGGAAACGGATGTCAGTTCGATTCCTTTGGCGCGCAGTCCGTCAACGATTTGCGGAAGCGCTTCCACCGTTTGCTCGCGGTTCCCGCCCCCATCGTGCAGCAGCAGAATGTTTCCCTTACTGGCTTGCCGCATCACGTCTTCGACAATTTCCTTTGCCGGACGCTGCGGGCGGCTCCCATCGATCCGCCAATCGTCTGGATCAACCCGCTGTCCAACGATGATGTAGCCCAGGTCCTGCGGGTAGGGCAGTTGCGCTACTTCTTCGGCATACTCCGGTTGATGGTCGATGCCATAGGGCGGCCGGAACAGGAGCGATTTCACACCTAGCGTGCTTTCGATGAGGCGTTGCGTCAGATTCAGCTCCCACTTCAGTTGCGTGCGCGAGATCTCATCAAAATTCGGATGCGTGAAGGTGTGATTCCCAATTTCATGTCCTTCGTTATATTCCCGCTTCAGCAGATCGGGCGACGAGTTCGCCTCCTCGCCGACCACGAAAAACACCGCCGGCGCATGTTTCTCCTTCAGAATGTCCAGAATCCGAGGCGTCCATCGGCGGTCAGGACCGTCGTCGAACGAGATGACAATCTTGTTTTTCGCATCACCGATCTGATCGATGTCATAGGACAGCGGTATCGCGTCATATTTCTCGCTGGTGATCAGGTCGCCGATGTTGTCATAGGTGAAACTCCGCCGTCCTGGTTTCGGCACGTCTATGATGTGCCAGATATCACCCGCGCCTTCCAGGATCAGGTCCGGCCCAGGCGGCAAATCTCTCAGTTTGTCTCTTGTCGCGTCGTCGGCATGAAGCGCATCCCAAATCGGCCAGATGGACGTGTCCGCCGTCCCCATCCGCCAAAGCGCCGTCCCCTGTACGCCCAGTCGCTCGCAAGCGCGCAATTGGTTGTACGCCGTGACCGCGTCCAGCATCCAGACCTGGTGCGTGTGGTTCTGTTCGTCGTCATAGGAATAATGCGGATTCAACGATGCGGAATCGAAGTCGACGTCTGTTTCGGATTCGTGCGCATGCAGCAACGCTTCCTGAACGCTGAACTCCTCCGCATGCCGTTTTTCCTTATCCGCAGCTTCCGTCCAGTCATAGGCATAGCTAGCGATGCCCACCACGATTTTCTGCGCCGGAACTACGTCACGGATTTGCCGCAAATTCTCCATGAACCAGTCTTGCGCGGCGATTGGCCCCGGTGGGGAAGTAATCCAGTGCTGGTCGTAATTCATCAAGATGATCGCGTCGGTTTCCCGGCCAAAGAACGCATAGTCGTAATCGTCGTCGCGCGCCGGCAAGGCAATCATCAACTTCAGCCCTGCTCCATGCAGCCCCACCCCCAATTCGGCGATGAATTGCCGGAAATTCGGCTGACTCTTGAGCGGAACTTCTTCGAAATCCACCACGATTCCGGCCTGATGCGATTCCGTGGCGTATTCCACCACGTCGCCCACCAGATGCTGGCGCGCCGCGGGATTCGCCAGCATCTCTTCCAGTTCCGGCACGCGCCACGCGGTGCCGTCGTAATTGTTCAGCAAACCCATCATCGGCAGCTCAACCGGCGGATTCAGCGAGCGCATCCACTGGTGCAGTTTGTCTTGCTTCAGCCGTGCGATTGCTTCGGCCGGCGTCACCTGCACCTTTTCGCTCCCGCGTTCGTAATCGACCACCGTAATCCGGCCATTGGCGGTAACCGAATGCAGCTGCTCCGGCATGATCAGGTCCAGGTCCTTGTAGTGCTGCTTCAGCGAAGCCAGGCTGTTGGGATCCCAACTGACGAAGAACGCAGCGCGCAGCGGGTCGTAGCCCTGCGGGATCTGGCCGATGCGAGAGACGCGCAAGTGTCGTCCTTCCCTCGCGTTTACCAGCTTCAGATTCTTTTTCTTGGCGGAATGGTAGGTCGGCCGCGTGTCCGGCAGCAACGCGGACGGCAGCTCCACGCTGCCCGCCACGGTAATGAAGAAATACACCAGCAGCAATGTCAGCAACACGCCGCTCAATTCCAGAATTCGGCGCGTACGTCGCCAGCGCACCTTATCCGAATCGTAAAAAATAGGCTTACGTTCTTTCATTCCGCGTGGACGCCCCGGGGCGGGTGGGAACCGGCGAGGCAAGAATCACTCCGTCGAAGGTAACTGAACATCTCTATTGTAAGATGCGGGGAAGGCAATGAAACGTTTTTTCTCCAGCCCCGTGCTGCCGCTCGTCGCAGGAGCCTGTTTACGGCTGCTTTTTGTCTTTAAGTATCCCGTGGCCACCGGTGACACCGTCCTCTACGAGCAGTTCGCCGCAAACTGGTTGAAGCTGGGCAAATTCGCCATGGACATCAACGGCCAGGCTACCCCGGTCGATTTGCGCATGCCCGGCTACCCCGCTTTTCTTGCGCTCGTCTACGCACTGACGGGTCGAACCGGGCAGGCCGCGCGCGTGCCGTTGATGTTGCTACAGGTCCTCGTGGATTTGGCCACTTGCGTCGTGATTGCCGCACTCGCTGCGATGCTCGTGCGCCTTTGCGGTCAGCCGGCAAAGGCAAAAAGAGTATTTTTGTTCGCCCTGTGGCTGGCCGCCTTATGTCCATTCACGGCAAATTACGTGGCCGTGCCACTCACCGAAGTTTCGGCCGTATTCCTGACAGCGGTCGCCTTTTACCTGCTGGCCGCGCTGGCGGCTGGCGTCAGCGGCAGCCGGGTTCCGTTGCCCGCAGGCAGGGAACTGAACGAGCAAAGCGCGTCGAAGGTAGCCGCGCTGGCGGGATTCGTCGCAGGCGTCGGCGCTCTGTTCAGGCCGGAAACGCCGCTTGTGCTGATCACCACCTGCTTGGCGCTGGCATTCTGGATGCTGCCGCGCCGAAAGTTCGAACGCTGGCTGCTGCTGTGCTTTTTGATGTGCATGGGGTGCGCGTTGCCGCTGCTGCCCTGGACCATCCGCAATGCTATTACGCTCCACGAATTCCAGCCACTCACGCCGAAAGACACGACCCTGCCGAGCGAGCTGGACCCCAAGGGTTTCATGGCCTGGGAAAAAACTTGGCTTTACCGCGTCCGGGACAATTATTTGGTCGCCTGGAAACTCAACGACGACGAAATCCATATGGAAGATATTCCGGACGCGGCCTTCGATACTCCCGAACAACGCGAACGTGTCGCCAAAATTCTCGACAAATACAATGACGAAATTACCTGGACTCCGGAAGAAGACGCAATCTTCGCGCAGTTAGCGCGCGAGCGAACCGCCCGCCATCCCCTGCGCACCTATTTGTGGATCCCCGCCAGGCGAGCCGTGCGCATCTGGTTTACTCCGCGCATCGAATTGCTGCCCGTTTCCGGCCATGTGTTCCCCTTGGCTTACCAGCGCGAGGAAGATCCGCTAGACCAGAAAGTAACCATTCTGTTCTTTTTCGGCAACGTTTTGTATGTGGCGTTGGCGCTGTGGGGTGCCGCAAAATTGTGGCGCCGGCCCGCGGCCCGCGCTTCCTTAGCCGTGCTGATTGTCTACATCGTCGTCCGCACGGCGTTCCTCACCACCCTCGAAACGCCCGAGCCGCGCTACGTCCTTGAATGCTTCCCCGCCATACTGGGGCTAGCCGCCCAGGTCATTGCCGGCGAGCCGACCGTATAGCGCAAGGCCGGTCATCGAGCCCCTGCGGCCTGATCTTCTAAACTGCGTCCGGGGGTTCCGGGTGGATCGTGACGCGCGAAATTTGCGGAAACCGTTCCTTGACCAGATCCTCAAGCGCGGCGAGAACATCATGGATCCTCGTGATCGCGTAGTCGCTCTTCATCACACAGTGGCAGGAGACCAGAATGTGATGGTCCACCTGCCGGACGCGGACATTATGGCAACTTAGCAGTTCGTCGTAATTACCGGGCATGCGATTGAGAAAGGATTCAACAGCCAGCTCCAGTTGGCGCATTTCTCCCGCGGCGATTTCAGGCGTGGAAATATGCCGCCCTAGTGGCTCAATGTGAATGTTGACGTCCAGCTTATGGCTGCCTCCGCCGAGGGCCGCGATCGCATCTTCCAGTTCGGTCGCCTGGCGATGCGCTTCACCCAGAGAGAGATTTTCGTCCACCTCCAGGTGCAACTCCACGAAAAGATTGCCGTCCTGCTGGTAGGCGGAAATATCGTGGACAGGGTGGCCCATGCGCTGCGCAATTGCGCGAATCGACTCGAACAGGTCCTCGTTGTCGGGAGCGCGCGGTTCCGTATGCACCACCACGTCGGCAGGCACGATCTGGCCAACACGCTGCTCGATGGCATCGGTGAGGGCATGGACGCGCTCGAGATTGGCGGCGCGCGGCACGGAAACCGTGGCGTCAACGAAGTGACGATTCCCGGAGCGCCGGACACGCACGCGGTCGACGCGCAGCACTCCTTCCATCCCACCAATCGCATGCGCAATTTCGCCTTGCAGGCCTGCCGGTGCGGCGTCGAGCAGGGCGTCAAGCGTGCGTCGGCCAAGCTGCGAGCTAAGCCACAGAATGACGCCGGCCACCGCAAGAGCAGCCAACGAGTCCGCATAGGAAAGCCAAGGAAGATTCCAGCTATTGCCGGCCCAAACAAGAGCCACCCCGAGCATCACGACAATCGTGCTCCAGACGTCCGTAGAGAAGTGCAACGCATCGGCCTCCAAGGCCTCGCTGGTGTGCTTGTGGGCCACCTTATTGAGCGCCCGCGCGCGTGTGACGTCGATAGCCAGCGCGGCAAGGAGTATCAGAATCGCTGTGAAACTAGGTTCAATATGAACGGAATGAAAGAACAGGCGATAAAAGGCCTCGTAGATGATGTAGAGAGCCGTAACGACGAGCAGTCCGGTTTCAAGAAATGCCGAAAAATTCTCAAACTTGCCGTGCCCGTACGGATGCCGCGCATCGGCCGGTTGATCGGCGACGCGAACCGACAGAAACGTAATCACCGCGGCGACCAGATCAAGCCCCGAATGCAGCGCTTCAGAAAGCACGCCAAGACTGCTCGTGCGCAGCACAAGAAAAGTCTTGAGGCAGAGCAGCAGCGTCGCGGAGCCGATGCTCAACAGTGCAGCGCGCTTCTTTTCCTGGCTGGCTTCATGTAGCCGGCGTGTAAGAACCATGGGCTGTAAGCCTACCGTCAGTCTGCTGCGATGACCTTCGACCTAGGGAATGCGGCGGCCTGCCGCCGCTTTAACGGTGTAAACCTAACCGCGGTACACTCACTTGCCAATGGTGGGCGACATAGGCGGTTCAGGAAGAATCGGCAAACGCTTCGGTTCCCCGCGCGCCCCGCGAAACTCGACTTCTTCGAACAACAACGAAGGCGCAACCACCGCCGCTGGCAGACCGTTCTGCGCGCTGCCAAATGCGCCCAGCGCCGTCCCGGCCACCCCTACCGTCTGGTTCTCCATGAAGTTGTACACGTACTCGTCATTCCCGATCGCGGCAATATTCCGCAGCGAGCGCGCATTGAATCCCGTGATTCGCGCCCCGCGAACCAGTTCCTCATGGCCGTCAGCCGGGTAGAAGCGATATACAACCAACGGCAAACGATCCGTAGCCGCGTTTCCTCCGAAACTTGCAAGCAGGTCGGTGAAATCTTCCTGGTGCATGATGCTGATCGTCGGATTGTCCATCTGCCGCACGATCAGGCAATAGTCGAGCTTCTCGTCCTTGCACGCATCGATGAACTTCTTCTTCATGTCTTCCTTCGAAACGGTTTCCGAAGACGTGAAGAAGAGATTGCTCATCGTGGGCTCGGGGTCACCGTTGAACGCAGCGCGGCCATGGCCATTGGACTTGTCCGAATCCGGTCCGGGCCTGCGCGACATCAGCAAATTCTTCAGCTTGCCGTCTTCGACAATCGTCACTTTTTCGGACGGCACACCTTGCTCGTCAATCGCATAGCTGCCGATCAGTGGCGTGCCCTTGTAATCCTTGGCGGAAGGATCGTCAATCAGGGTGACGGTCGGGGGCAGCACGCGAACATCAACCTTGCCGGTCCAGTCGCTGTGTGCGCCCAGGCTGTTCATCAGCTGATCGACCACAGGCTGAAACGCCACGGGTGGACGGGCGCCGTTCAGGGAAGGGCCGAGGACTTGCGCAATCAGCGCAGCAGCGGCACGAGATTCGAACAGCACCGGCCCGGTGTAATCGGAAGCTGTCGGAGCCGCGCGCATGGCCATAAGCTCGGAAGCCGCCACATTCAGATTCTTGCGAACCTCGTCGACAGACGGAAGTTCGGCCGGCCGCGGTGCGTACGTGGCGTAAAAATGATTTAGTTCCATACCATCGTCGGCCAGCGTGCTCATCGGTGCTTCAATCGCTGCATAGGAATGGTTCACACGAATCTCCGCACCCTCGCTGGTAAGCAGATATTCGGTCATGTAAACGAGATAGTAAGTAACCCGCGATTCATAGACCTGCGGGAAAGCGCGCAATGCCGATGACGTTTGACGAACCTCTTCCTCCCAATTCCGATTCGACCAATCCGTAGCAGCAAGAGGGTCGACGTGCTGGATAACCTGAACGCGCGAAAAGTCGTCAACGTCCGAGGGACGAGCGAGGCTGCTCAGATAAGCTTGCTTGCGGGAATAGGTTTCAACCGCTTCCTTGAACGCCTGATCGGTGGCAATCCACAGATCCTGCCGAAGCGAGTCGTAATCGCGGTCGATGCCGACGCTCCCGGAAGGTCCAATGAACCCCCGGAATCCTTCATCGCCAATAAAGTTGGAGCTATCCAGCTTGTAATCGCCCACGCGGGCGCCCACCGTCATCTGGCGTGTACGGCTGTGGCCGGTGGAAAGCAGGGCACCGAACTCGCCCGTGATTTCCCGAATATCCAGATCCAGAAGGCGATATTCGATGTAGTAAGGGCGCACGGGCTGGTTAGATGGCGGAATGGCCAATTCCAGTCGCGACTTGGCGCGAGCCATTTCGTCCTTCATCGCCTGAATCGTGTGATCCTTGTCCTCCGGGGCCTGTGACGCAAAGACCATAGGCGTGACGCAGAGGGAAAGCAAAACGGCCGCGAAACGTAGTGAACTCATTACTCAAGGCCTCCCGGTTTCACGCTGTCATGCGCGGGCGGCGGCAGGATTGGCGGCCGGTCCGTCGACGTCTGCTTTTTCTGTACTTCCAATTCTGTGGTGAGGATGGCGGGGGCAGCGGCGGAAACAGGTACGTATCCGGATTCCGCCCCGCAATAGCCATTAAACACTTCCGGCGTATCGCCCGTTGCCACGATCTTGGTCAGAGCGGCAAGCGGAGTCCCCACAATGTCCACGCCACGAACCAGTTCATCCGGCCGCCCATCGGCGAAAACTTTATAAACGACGAGCGGTTCAACCTGGAAAGCCTGCGGCTGCCCGCGTCCCGTGAAGGTGAAGCCTCCCGCGATGTCGTCGATCATGAGACCGTAGGGTTTATTCTGCTGCTTGATCAGCTCAATCAGTTTGCCGCGAAGTTCGGCGTTGGTGACGGTTTTGTTGCTTTCCACAATGAGGTTTCCCTGCCGGGAAACGGGCGTGGCGCCAATCTGCCGCCGGCCGTGGCCGTTAGAGTGGGGAAAGCCCACGAGCGGTGACCGCGACATTTCAAAATCTTTCAGCACTCCGTGGTCGACGAGCACGGTGCGCTGGCCGATCACGCCTTCGTCGTCATACTGGTAGTAGCCAAGCAGATCCTGCTTGTCCAGTTTCTTCAGTGTCGGATCGTCCACGATGCTGAGAAAGTCCGGAAGAATGGGCTCGCCCACTTTCTTCGCGAACGTCTGACCCTCGTTTACATCCTTCTGCCGGTGGCCTTCGGCGCGGTGACCGAACACTTCATGGAAGAAGACCGCTGCAGCCCGGCCGGTTAAGAGCGCAGGCCCGACCGTCGGATCATTCAGAGGCGAAACAACCAGGCCTTCCATTTCCTTCCGGAGTTGAGCGGAGGCGGCAAGGACCGCCTTGTCATCCGGAGCGTCGGACGGGTTTACCCAGTCAAAATTGTAATAGCGATCGATGTCCATCCCGTCGCTGGCTTTGCCTTGAATGAAAAGTTCCAGGCGATAGCGGATTTGGCCGTATTGAAGTTGTGTGCCCTCGGAGGTGAGCTGCACGGTGTTCTCAGCGAGCGCGGTGAAAGTCACGATGGAGTTGATGACGGCGGGCGATTGGCGGAAATAAGTCGTGTAGTTGCGGACCTTCTGTTCCCAGGGTTTGCGCTCCAGCGTGAAAGACACCCAAGGGCCCGTGAAGTCCTGGGGTTTTTCGCGAGAAAAATCCGGCGCGCTGCCCTCGGCGGTCTGTACTTTCACTTCCTTGCCGGTCTTAATTTTGATCAGGGCTTCGGCGGCGGCGCGATACTGCTTATCGGTTTCCAGCCAGATGGCGCGGCGCAGAACGTCGGGATCGTCGTCGAGCGGAGCGTTTGTGCCCGGACCGCCGTTGGGCGGCTGCTTGCCGTCAACCTTGTGCGTATTGTCCAGATCGTAGCTTCCGGTGCGCACGGAAACTTCCAGCCAGCGGTTGCGATTTTCGTCACTCTGCAACAGCGCTCCGTTGGATCCGGATACCGTAGCGCGCTGGGAATCCGTCAAGGTGTAGCCGATATAATAGGCCGGCGGATCAAGTGTCCCCAGGGTCTTCATGGAACGATCGAGTTCGGCCTTCATGGCCGTGAACGCCGGTGAAGGCTTGGCCGTACCGTCATGCGGAGCGGCCACAAGCCCTGGCACCGTGACAAGCGCCAAAACGGCCAAGGAACTCAACGAACCTAAAAAGAGGGAACTGCTATGGCGCCGGATGGCGCGGGATTGATCGTTCAAGGGTGCCTCACTCCGGATTAGACGCACGTGGCAAGACTCCAGTGTACGCCACCGATGTGCCGCAGACAAAGCCGGGTTCGGCCAGAACGTAACGCCCAAAATGCCACAAATACCACAAAGATTTGATGAGACGAGCGAGGAGGGCGTTGCCGGTCTGTATGGCGCTAGTAGTTTTAGATTAGCAGGCACCTCAAAAATCGCGCTCCTGCTCAGGGAGGCCTTCCGAGACGGACCGTTCTCTCTCAGGAATCTACGGCGCCATGATAAACGCAAAAAAAGACCCGGCGGCTGGGAACCCCGGGTCTTCTGTACCTCGGAACAAAACAAAAACTAGCAAGCGGCGGCGGCGTTCGGGCACCCGGGATTGCTCGGAAGAGGTGTGCTCTTGCCTTGCGTTGTTCCCCGGCTCGCCACAATCGGAATCACCACCACCGGAATCACCGCCACCAGGCCCAGCGCGATTATCGTGCCCTTGCCGAGGTGGTGGGCTTGCTGCAGGCCGCTCGGGGCTTCAAGCGTGGTGGACGCAACCGCATCCGACAGCACAGAAAGAGCAGCCTGCGTGACCGCAGGAGAAGAACTATCACCATTACGAATCGCCGTCATCTGCCCCGCTTTTACCACCACGCACACGCCAGCCAGATTGCAAACGCGCACAAAGCCCTCGAACACGATCACGGTCATGATCTTGTTTTCGTATGCAGTATAAAAATCGGTGCCCACCACCCCGGCGACGCCTGCCGGAGTGTGCACTTCGAATTTGCCATTGGCTTGCGTGATTTTTTGCGCCTGCGAACGTACTTTTCCGAGGCTGAGTTCGAGGTCCGTCTGCTGCGCGCCGGCATCATGCCTGACGATATGGATCGAAGAATCTGATCCAATGTTAAGTACCGAGCCGTCATCGAGAGATACGCGGGCGCGGGCGCTTGGCTGCGTGTTCAGCACGTCCAGCCAATCCACAACCGTTCTGGCCGAGGCGGTGATGGATTTGCTGCCCCGCGCAATACTTACGGCCGGAATAATGCGAGACACTTCACCCGCGCGCTGAGAAGCACCGGGACTTTGCGCGAGCAGGTCGACGGGAATTGTGATCGAGGCCGCCAGCAGGCAGGCCAGCGCCACAATACCGGGGGACTTGGTGTTCATCGAGGACTCCTCAGGGAGACGACAAAGAAAATGACTATCTTCTTTAGTTACGTGAGAAGAGTGGGGCCGGTCAAATAAAAAGCAAAAGCAGTTGCCCGTTTCGACACTGGAGCGAGAATCAGCGCGCGACGAAATGAAAGATCGTCGCGGTCATGTCGTCCCATTGGCGGCAATCGCTCGTGAATTCTTCAATCGCGCGGAAAATGTGGCCGAGCAAATCAAGCGGCCTTTCCCCGGTGTGCTGGCTGCATACCCTGCGAATTCCTTCGGCGCCGAATTCCTCGTCCTGCGGGTTGCGCGCATCCGTTAGTCCATCGGTACAAAACAGCACCGAATCCCCGGGCTCCAGCTGAAAAGAAAACTCGTCGTAGGAGACCCCGGGGAACAGTCCCGGAGGGATGCCACAAACCTCAAGGGTGCGGCACTCCTCACCGCGAAGCAGGAATGGCCCGGGCATTCCCGCACTGGAGATGATCATCCGGCCACTGGCCGGAAAAAAGACGGCATATTGAATCGAGGTGTGCCGGCCCGGAATTCCCCGCAGATGCAGTCGCTGGTTGAGTAGAGAAAGAACCTGCCCGGGACGCTGGCCTGATTTGTGAATTCCGCGAAGAGTGCCGATCGCCAGCGCCGCATAAAGCGCCGCGGGAAGCCCCTTGCCGGAGACGTCGCCGAGATACAAACCGATCGTGCCGTCGGTGAGCGTGAAGTAATCGATATAGTCGCCGCCGACTTCAGTGACGGGCTGAAACTCGTGTGAGATCAGGGCATCGAACTCCTGCAGAGGGTGCGAGGGCAGCATGGCGCTCTGGATAATGCGCGCTTCCTCCAACTCCTGTTCGCGCAACTTCTCAATGGCAATCAGATCGTGAAGAGCTGTGGCGGTGACCATGCGACTGGTGTCGAAGGGGATTTCAAGTACGCCGAGAGGAAAAGCATGGCGCCTGCAGAAACAATAGCAAGCCTCGGAGGCGAGCGCGAAACAATTGCGGAGTGTTGTAACCAAACGCACCATGGCCGCGGAAAAGCTTGTGGCCGGAGTCAGGCGGGGCCAAAATTGGGGTATGCGCGCACTCGTCGGATTACTCGTCTTCGCTGGATTGGCATTGGGGATCTACTACTTTTATCTGAAAAAGATGCCCACCACCGATGAAGGAACGGCGCCTACGCAGGCCATCAGCCTGACGGGTGTCCGCAGCGATCTGTTGCAAATCGCCCAGGCCGAACGCGGAAACATCGCCCTGAACAGCAAATGTATTCCCCTCGATGAGCTGACTTCGTCCGGGGCCATGTCCGTAAGCCGCAAAGAGCGGGACGGCTACACCTACGAGGTGAGCTGTTCCGGCAGCGATTTCCAGGTCATCGCAGAACACCCGCCAGCCCTGGCGGGTTCCGGGATTCGTTACCCAAAACTGGCGATCGACGCAAACATGCAGATTCAGGAAGTCCCGTAAACGTCCTTCCCCCCTCTCAACGCACTTTCCCCCTTTGATTCAGGAACATTTCCCTACGGGTGTGCGTACCTTGTGGTGAGATCGCAGAAAGCGGCGCTAGGAAGCAGCCGCGAAAGGAGTGGCCTATGGGAGGGGATTTGATCGGATTGGTTGCCGTGGTATTGACGTGCGGCGTGCCCGTCGCGGCGATGTACACCTATTATCGCGTGAGAAAACTGCGCACGGAAGAACGCCTGGCCGCGCTCGCAAGGGGAACACAAATCCCCATGGAGCCGGAATTGTCGCAATTCGCGCGTTCCCGGCGGGCCGGTATTTTGCTGGTCAGCGGCGGTCTGGGATTCATGATTATGTTCGCCGTCATTGCGCGGGTCGTTTCCGAGCCGGAAACGATGGCGGCAGCAGCGTTCGGGATTTTACCGCTGGCCGTCGGAATCGGGTACTTCGTGGATGCCAGCCTGCTTCACCGCGACATCAAGGCCACCTGAGTTTGCACTGCCGTGCTCTGCGGAAGCGACGAAAAGCCCTGGGAACCGCAAATGGCGATTCCGTCGAGGCGGGCTCACTCGCTTCCGCCCAGCCCGTTTTGGACTGCCGTGATCGCAGCCGCCAACGAGAACCTTCACCGCCCGCCGTCGTTCCTGTCGAAGCGAGGAATCCCTCTGTTCGATCTAACCGGCACCCCAATATAACTTCCTGCTCGTTCTACCGCTGCGCCAAGCCCAATCCGTACCGTGTGCTAGAATCAACCGGCATGCATCCTGCCATCCCGCAATTATTGGAGCTTCAGCGACTCGACCAGATCATCGCGTCGTCGCGCGCGGAACTGGACAGCCTACCGAAACAATTGCGGGAAGCCGACGCCAAATTGCACGGAGCGCGCGCCGCGGTCACTGCGGCGAAGGCAGCGCACACGCTGGCGTTAACAGAGCGCAAGAAACTGGAATTGGATGTCGAGCAATGGAAAGGCCGCGCGAAAAAATACCGCGAGCAGAGCAGCTCCGTGAAGACCAACGAAGCTTACAAGGCCCTGCAGCATGAGATTCTGACTGCGGAAGGGGAAGCCACCAAGGCCGAAGACCAGGTGCTCGAACAGATGATGGCCCTCGAGGAAGTGGAACGCCGCGTGAAGCACGTGGAAGCCGATTTGCGTGAATCCGAGCAGGCCATTGCCGCGGAAAAGAAGCAGATGCAAGCGCAGTATGGGGATAAGAAAAAAAAGCTGGAGGTCGCCACCGCGGAACGCGAGCAGATCGCAAAGAAAGTACCGCAAGATGTGTTGGATCTATATACCAGAGTCGAAAAGCGGCATCCCGCATCGGCGTTGGCTGAAGCGCGCGGAGAGCAGTGCCGCGCGTGCGGAATGCGCGTCCTGCCGCACGTGGTGCAAATGCTCGCGTCGGAAACGGATGAAGAAGTTTTTCGCTGCGAAATGTGCGGACGGATTTTCTATTCCTTGGAGCCCATCCCCCACGCCACGTCGAATGAAACCGCGAACGGAGCCGCGAATTCGTGATGTTTAAGCGCGCGCCAGCCCCACGGGGAGCCGGTCTGTTTGGGGACGCGCCGCCGGAGCCTGCAAAGCAGGTGGCGGCGCATCACGCGAATATCGACGGTGGCTCACGCGGAAATCCCGGCCCAGCCGCGTATGGCGTGATCGTTCGCGACGGCAGCGGCGCAATTGTCGCCAAGCTGAAAAAGTATATCGGATCAAACACAAACAACGTGGCGGAGTATTTCGGGTTGATCGCCGCCTTGGATTACGCGCAGACGCATGGCGTGCGTGCGCTTCGTGTCGAGAGCGATTCCGAATTAATGGTCAAGCAGATGCGCGGCCAATACAAAGTAAAGAGCCCTGAGTTGAAGCCGTTGTTTGAACGCGCCAAGAAAATGGCGCAGTCGCTCGAGTCGTTCCGGATCGATCATGTCTATCGCGAACACAATCGCGAAGCCGATGCCCTGGTCAACCAGGCCCTGGACGACACAGGCCGGCCGGGTACCAGCACCCCGGCAGAAAAGCCCGCGGCAAGAGACAACACCATGCGGCTGCTGGCGCGTTGCCGCGATGGCCGGCTCGAACCAGTAGAACCGCTCAACCTGCCAGACGGCACCGAAGTGGAGATCCTTCTCCGTCTGAAAAAGTAGCCCGTGTGCCGCCTATTAAATCGTGGTCTTGAGGAAGACTTCAGCGCGACGAAGGATTTCAATCAACTCACACGAATAAATCGGTCATTCCCCAGGCAGCCTGCGGAGTGAAAAATCCCTCTTCTCGGGTTGGATTTACGCCGCGTTCGCCCGCCTCGGTTCATAAGGCGACTTCAAAACATACGAGCGGTAAAGCGTATCCCTCTGCGCTGGCAAAAATCCCGCATCATAAATAATTCGCCGCAGCTCTTCCTCATTTGTACGCCGCCGCACGCCCGCCGCATACACCACATTTTCTTCGATCAGGATGCTGCCCACATCGTCCGCCCCGAACTGCAATCCCACTTGGCAAACCTTGATCCCCGGCGTCAGCCAACTCGATTGAATGTGATCGATGTTGTCCAGGTAAAGTCGGCTCACGGCCAGCGTTTTAAGATAATCGACCGCAGTCGTTTCCTGAACGCGCTTCCCCAGCGCGGTGTTCTCCGCCGCAAAAATCCACGGGATAAACGCAGTGAATCCGCCGGTCTCTTCCTGCAGCTGCCGGATGCGCTCCAGATGATTTACGCGATGCCGCAGTTCTTCGCCGCATCCGAACATCATGGTGGCCGTTGTGCGCAGGCCGAGCGAATGCGCGGTGCGATGCACTTCCACCCAGTCCTCGCTGGTGCATTTCAGCCGCGCGATCCTGCCACGAACCTCGTCATCCAGAATTTCCGCGCCACCGCCGGGAATCGATTGCAAACCCGCGTCCATCAGACGCTCGATCGTATCGCGAATGCTGAGTTCGCTGACTTCGGCGATACACAGAATCTCCGGCGCCGAAAAACAGTGCAGATGAACTTGCGGATAACGTGATTTGAGCGAGCGCAAGAGATTTTCGTAGTACGCAATCTGAAGATCGGGATGCAGTCCCCCCTGTAGCAGCACGCCGGTTCCGCCCAGGGGCAGCATTTCTTCGATCTTCGCGTAAATCTCTTCGAACGGCAGGATGTATCCGTCTTTCGCGCCCAGCGGTCGATAGAATGCGCAGAACGAGCAATACTCCGTGCAAAAATTGGTGTAGTTAATGTTGCGATCGATCTGATAGGTAACGATGCGCGGATCGTTTTTTTGCAGGCGCAACTGGTGCGCGGCCATGCCGATGCCCACCAGATCATCGGATTGCAGCATTTCGAGCGCTTGTTGTTTGCTGATTTTCACTTGATTTTCCTTTACGTGCGCCGCGCCGCCAGTTCCGCCGATGCCTGAAAGCTGGCGATTTGCAGCGGCCTTGCCTGCGGAATCAAACCCAATTCGGCGGCCAGATCGTAATACCGCTGTAGGCCGCGCGCATTTTCCCCGTCAAGAGTGTAATCGATGTTTTCACTAAGATAACGCGCAATTTTGTCGGCCGGGAGATTCAATTCGCGCGAAGCTTCGGCGCTGATCTCTGCCACATGCCGCATCCCAAAAGCCAGCGAATCCTGAAAATCGCGCACGACTGCGGCCGTGACGGCAGCAGGCCTGGCAGCCCAAATGGCCAGCACGGCCGGAAAGCTCGTAAGTGCGCGCCATTTTTCTACCATATCGTAGAGCAACAGCGGGGGCGAGGAGCGAAGGCCGGCGATCTCGGCGGGAAAGATTAACTCGCCCGCGGCATCGCGTTTCGCGGCAGTTTCAGAGTCGAGCGCCAGTCGCAGAGCGGGATCGCCAATGAGCAGCGCGGCGTCTGCCTGGCGGAGCATGTCGGGCAGATCGGGATCAGCTTCGAAAAACTCAGGCGCAATGTGCCAGCGCTTCGCGCAAAGGATACGCACCAGCGCCTGGGTGCTGCGTGAGCTGCGGTCCAAAGCGATGCGCCGCACGTCGTGGATGGGTTTCTTGGCAACCAGCAACAAGCTGCGCACGGATTTTTTCGACGCAATCGAAAGATTTGGAAGAGCCACAAGCCCCTCGGTACGCTGAAACTCGATCGCCGGAATAATGGCGATGTCCACTTCCCCGGACCGCAGCGCTTCTGCACACTGCGAAGGCACGGTGAACGACAAGTGATATTTTCCGCGCAGCGGGCCATGCGTGAAGCCACGCACAAGCGGTGCGGTATTCAGGTATTGCACAATAGAAATACGAAGCGAGCTCACCTGGTTCCGATCCCAAAAAAGACTCCCTAAGTATAACAAAGGCGCCGAAATCACGGATTTCCGTCTGGTCCGCCAGAGAATTTAGTGTGGTCGAAACGCGCGAAAGTTACAGGAGTAAGTTTTGCGTTTTTGGGGCCATCTGCTAGAATTAAGGTTCTTGTTTTCTATCCTTTGAAGCTTAGGAAGTGGAATATCATGGCACTGAAGTGTGAACTCTGCGGCAAGGGCCCGAGCTACGGCAACGTGGTCAGCCACGCCAACAATACCCGGCGGCGCCGGTGGAATCCCAATCTCAAGCGCGTGCGTGCGGTAGTCAATGGCGCGCGCAAGCAAATTAAGGTTTGCACCGCGTGCATTCGACTCGGTCGCGTGAAAAAAGCCGCCTGAGCAAACCCTTGAACTTTTCCCTGAATCCCGCAATCCGATGGCAGACAAACGGCGGCGCGATTCATCGCGGCGTGGCGCTGTTGCCCGCGGCGGTGCTGGTAGCGTCTTTATTCGTCGGCTGCAAACAGCAGGAAAGCCACGCGCCAGACGTGTGGGCCGTGGTGAATGGCACCGAAATCAAGCGGGATGAAGTAGAAAAGTACTATCGCACGCGCATCAATCCCGAGGCCCAGGAAACTTCGCCGGAAGAGGTTCTTTCCGGCAAACTCAACGTAGTCGAACAGCTGATCAACAACGAAATTCTGCTAGAGCGCGCCAAGAAGCTGAACCTGGAAGCCAGCGACGGCGAAGTGGAAGACAAATTCACGGAGCTCAAGAGCGGCTACACCGAAGAGGAATTTCAGAAAAAATTGAAAGATGGCGGCATGACTGTGGATGATCTCAAAAAAGATCTGCGCCGCCAACTCTCCATCCAGAAGTTGTTGAACCGCGAGGTCGCCGCGAAGGTCACCATCACGGATCAGGACGTCACGGACTTCTACAATACCAACCGCAACCAGTTTAACGTCGCCGACGCCCAATACCGCATTTCCCAGATCGTTATCACACCGCGCAAAGATCAGATGATCCGCAACCGCAAGAACGACGATGCCACCGATGAGGCGGAAGCTGAACGCAAGGCGAAAATGCTCGAAGATAAGCTGAACAGCGGCGCGGATTTTGCCCAGTTGGCGATGGATTATTCCGAGGATCCGAACACCGCCGCGACGGGTGGCGATTTGGGTTACATCCCCGAATCTTCGCTAAATGCGCCCCAGACCGACCCCGTCCTGAAGCGCATGGTGCTCAGCCTGAAGCCGGGCCAGGTCAGCCCCCCGATTGTCCTGAAAGACAGCATACGAATTTTGAAGCTGGTGGCTCGCGA
This sequence comes from Candidatus Acidiferrales bacterium, assembly GCA_963742325.1. Lineage (GTDB taxonomy): Bacteria > Acidobacteriota > Terriglobia > Acidiferrales > UBA7541 > Acidiferrum. The sequence continues at coordinate 209,073 of CAVULB010000002.1, forward strand.
AGCCGCCGGGCAGCGCGGCATCAACGATCCCCAGGTGCAGCAGATGATTCGAGACACGCTGCGCAACCGCAAGGAACAGTTGCTGCGCAACGCCTACCTGGCAGTGGCCCGCGATGAAGCCCACGTGACAAATTATCTGGCGATCCAGGTCATTGAGACTGCAGGCAAGTTGCCGGAAGCCGCAAAACCAAGCACGCCACCTGCGGCACGCACTGCGCCGATCACTCCAAGCACAGGCCGTCCCACGAACACGCAATAAAACCCGCGTCTCACTAAGCAAATCCGTAGCGTCATCCCCCGGAGCGTTCTTTGCGACGAGGGATCTCAGCTGTTAAACCACTACAATTCGTCCGTGAACATCAATCCACCCAAGCCAGCACATCACCGGCGTTGACAGCCTGACCCTCTTTAGCCTGCAAACGTTCAACCTTGCCCTTTTTCGGCGAGCGAATCTCGTTTTGCATTTTCATCGCTTCCACAACCAGCAGGCCCTGCCCCGCTTCCACTTCATCACCCACATTCACCAACAACCGGATCACTTTGCCGGGCATAGGCGCGACGATCTGCTGGCGGCCTGCGGCTTCGAGTGCACCCTGTTTTCTCCCGTGCCACGCGCGCGGGTCGCCGACGTCCGCCTGAAACTCGTGCGCCCCAGTCTGCAGCTTGTAAGTACCGTCGAGAGAGGGCGCGATGTGAATCTCGAACACCGCGCCGGCGAGAATCACCGAAACCGCGTTCGGGGCGGCAAGAATTACGTCTGCCTCCACAGCCTTGCCGTCCAAGGAAACCTTGTACGACGCCCCATCCTGTTCGAGGTCCACAACGTGTTTCGTCTTACCCGTAGGCGACTCGAGATAAACCTCAAATTTCATGGCTGGCGATCCAGTTGGGAACGGCGCCCTTCCAGTTTCCATCGTGAAGGTTCGCTGCCGGAACTTCGGCCACCGCCAGAATTGCCCGGCTGAATGCTCTCCCAGTAGGCGGCAGCAATGGCGACCGCAGCTTCTGCGCCCGCCCGTGCCTCCATTGCCGGGGGCTGCGCACGAGCCAGCAGCTGGTCCAGCCACTTGGTGTGAATTTCGCCGCGAAGAAATTCGGGCTCGCCCAGGATTCGGCGGAACAGGCTCACGTTGGTGCGAATGCCGGTGATGGTGTATTCGTCGAGAGCACGGCGCAGGCGGGAAATAGTTTCTTCGCGGCTGTTGCCCCACGCGATAAGCTTGCTCAGCAAAGGATCGTACTCGATCGGTACGGTCCACCCGCGATAAACGCCCTCGTCCAGGCGAATGCCGGGACCAGTGGCTATGCGCCGCGCGATAATTTTCCCCGGACACGGAAAGAAATTGTTGTCCGGATCTTCCGCGTAGAGCCGCACCTCCATGGCATGACCGCGCGGCGTGATCGTTTCCCACGCGAAAGGCAGCCGGTGTCCGGCTGCGATGGCAATCTGCAACTTCACGAGATCGAGGCCGGTAACTTGCTCCGTCACCGGATGCTCCACCTGCAGGCGCGTGTTGACCTCGAGAAAATAGAAATTCAGACTGGCGTCCACCAGAAATTCCACGGTTCCGGCATTGACGTACCCGCCGGCGCGCGCCAGGCGCACAGCGGCGTCTCCCATTTTTCGCCGCAGGTCGGGATTGACGACCGTCGAAGGCGCTTCCTCAATCACCTTCTGATGGCGCCGCTGAATCGAACATTCCCGTTCGCCCAGAGACACCACTCGGCCATGTGCATCCGCCAAAATCTGGATTTCAATGTGCCGCGGAGAATCGAGATATTTTTCGAGGAACACACGAGAATCGCCGAACGCATTGAGGGCTTCCGAGGTGGCGTCGCGAAACGCCGGCGCAAAGCTACCGTCATTGGCAACAACGCGCATGCCTTTGCCGCCGCCCCCGGCCACAGCTTTCAGCACCACGGGATAGCCCATCACGCGCGCCAGAGCCTGCGCATCTTCGCCATTTTCGATCGGATCGTCCGTCCCGGGCACGGTCGGAACGTCGGCGCGGCGCGCAAGTTGTTTGCCCGCTGTTTTGGAACCCATCATTTCCATGGTTTCCGGGGAAGGCCCAATGAAAGTGATGCCCGCTTCAGCGCACGCGCGAGGCAGAGCGGGATTTTCCGCCAGGAAACCGTAGCCCGGATGAATCGCGTCGCAGCCAGAGCGCCGCGCAACGTCGATGAGCTTGTCGATGCGCAGGTAACTTTCCCTCGAAGGCGCGGGCCCGATGAGATAAGCTTCGTCCGCCAGCCGGATGTGCAGCGAGGTGCGGTCCACCTCGCTGAACACGCAAGCTGACGGAATGCCCATTTCGCGGCACGCGCGCAAGATACGTACGGCAATTTCGCCGCGATTGGCGATCAGAATTTTTCGAAACATAGAAGACTGAGTAGTCACGCGAATTTTACCATGCGGCCCATTCGGGCCAATGCCCACGTACGGCTTGCGTGTCGTATTGGGTGCGGTGTAGGACAGCAGCCTTGAATCACTGGAAGGGGAAGCCATGAAGCGAATTGCGATTTTGCTTGCTGCCATTTTGTTGTGCTGCGCGACTGGGGTCGCGGCGCAAGAGGTGCTTGTGGCGCCGCCGGAAAGCTTGGTGCTGGACGGCGTACCCAGGATTCCCGCGAGCCTGGCGGAAACGGCGGGGCGATACGGCGAGTATCGAAGCGCGTCCTTGGCCGATTGGCAGCCGGGAAAACGCAGCATGCTGATCAGCACGCGCTTTGCGGCAACACCGCAACTTCATCTGGTCGGGCAACCCGGCGGCGAGCGCCACCAGCTCACGTTTTTCACGGATGCCGTGCGCGATGGGCGGTTCCATCCGAACGGTGGCGATTACATTGTGTTTCCCAAGGACATCGGCGGCGGGGAGTGGTACCAGCTGTATCGATTGGATCTGGCGGCAGGGAACGTGACGCTGCTCACAGACGGAAAATCGCGGAACAGCATCGGCCCATGGTCGAGCAAGGGAGACCAGATGGCCTACACCTCGACGCGGCGCACCGGAAAAGATACGGATTTGTGGGTGATGAATCCCGCCGAGCCCAAGACCGACCGGTTGCTGACGCAACTCGAAGGCGGCGGCTGGGAGCCTCTCGACTGGTCTGCAGACGACAAAAAGATTTTGCTGATGGAGGATCTGTCCGTAAACGAACCGTACCTGTGGCTTGTGGACACGACAACCGGAAAGAAAACCGCGCTGACCCCACTGGACGCGAAGGAAAAGGTCTCTTACTTTGCGGGCCAGTTCAGCAAAGACGGCCAGGGGCTCTACGTCACCACCGACAAAGATTCGGAATTTCACCGGCTCGCCTACATCAGCCTGAACACCAAGGAGTATTCCTATCTGACCGCGAAGATTCCCTGGGACGTCGTGGCCTTTGATTTATCCCACGACGGCAAGCGCATCGCCTTCGTAACCGATGAGAATGGCTTAGGCGTGTTGCGCCACTTCCGCACGGACAAAAAAGATATTTTGCTCGAACCGCGGAACTTGCCTTCGGGTGTAATCGGCGGAGTCCGCTGGCGTCGCGATGGGCCAGAGGTGGCATTTTCCCTGGCCAACGCGCAAGGCCCGGGCGATGTTTATTCGCTCGATGTGGACACCGGAGAACTGCAGCGCTGGACAGACAGTGAAACCGCGGTGCCGGCAAAAGATTTTCCGTCGGCGGAGCTTGTAAAGTGGAACAGCTTCGACGGCAAAACCATCAGCGGCTTCCTCTATAAGCCACCAGCGAAGTTCACTGGGAAGCGCCCGGTCCTGGTGGTGATTCATGGCGGCCCGGAAGGGCAGTCGCTGCCCTACTTTTTGGGAAGGCAGAATTACCTTTTGAACGAACTGGGAATCGCGCTGATTTTTCCGAACGTGCGCGGATCGACCGGCTTCGGCAAGACGTTCACGATGCTCGATAACGGATTTTTGCGCGAAGACACCTACAAAGACATCAACGCCCTCTTTGACTGGATCGCCACGCAGCCAGAGCTGGACGCCAGCCGCCTCGGTGTTACCGGCGGAAGCTACGGCGGCCACATGACCCTGGCGATCTCAACGTTTTACAGCGATCGCATCCGCTGCTCTGTGGACATCGTCGGTATGTCCAACCTGGTAACCTTCCTCGAGCATACCGAAAGCTATCGCCGGGATTTGCGGCGTGTGGAATATGGCGACGAACGCGATCCCAAGATGCGCGAATTTCTGGAGCGTATCGCGCCTATGAACAACATCGAAAAAATCAAGAAGCCGATGCTCGTGGTGGCCGGAAAGAATGATCCCCGCGTGCCGGTCAGTGAAAGCGACCAGATTGTGGCCGCGCTGAAAAAATCCGGAACACCTGTGTGGTATATCATGGCCAAGGATGAAGGCCACGGCTACCAGAAAAAGGCCAACCAGGATTACCAGTTTTACGCCACCGTGGAATTCCTGGAGGAGTATCTGCTGAAGTAACGGGGCGTCGTTTTCAGGTAACGCAATTCCCCGATCATAGCGGCCACGCAGAGCGATGACTGTCAGATCTGCTGCCGCTTCCACCGGCCGCGCCGGAAAAGCAGAATCCCGGCAGCCGCGATAGCCGCTTCTGCGATAACAATCGCGAAATAAGCGCCATTGGCGCGAAAATGAAACGGCACCGCCAAAGCATAAGCCAGCGGAATCTCCAGCAACCAGAAGCCGAAAAAATTCACGATGGTCGGTGTAACCGTGTCGCCCGCGCCGTTGAACGCCTGTAGCATCACCATCCCGTAGGCATAGCCAATATTCCCGTAACTGATGATGCGCAAGCAGGAAACCGCAAGCGGCACCACGGCCGGATCGTTCGTGAACAGGCGGATTACCGGCTCGGCGAGAAACACGAAGAACACGCCGACGGTTCCGAGAAAAATCATGTTATACAGCCCAGTTCGCCATACCGATTGTTCCGCCCGTTGCGGTTGCTTGGCCCCCAGATTCTGGCCAACGAGCGTGGCCGCGGCGTTGCTCAGACCCCAGCTCGGCAGGATCACAAAAATCACAATGCGAATGGCAATTGTGTAGCCCGCGAGCGCGGCCGACCCGAACAGGCTTACGATGCGCACCAGCCCGATCCAGCTCACGTCGGCAATCGCGAATTGCAGGATGCCGGTGATAGACACGCGTACGAGCCGCGACAAAACCCCGAAATCCACGCGCAACTGTGAGGTGAGAATGCGAATCCGCTCCGTGCCGCGCAGCAGGCGATAAAACTGGTACAACACGCCGATGCTGCGCCCGATCAATGTCGCCAGGGCCGCGCCAGTGACGCCGAGCTTTGGAAATGGACCCCAACCAAAGATCAGGCAAGGATCTAGAATCAAATTAATGATGTTGGAAACCCACAACAGCCGCATGGCAATCGCAGCGTCGCCGGCACCGCGAAAGATCGCGTTGTTCAGGAACAACATCAGGATTGCGCCGCAGCCGCCGAGCGCGATGCGCGCATAGCCAGAGCCGATGGCGACGATGTGTGGCGAAGCGCCCATCAGCTGCAGCAGTCGCGGCGCGTAAAGCCAGCAGGGCACTCCGATAGCCAGCGAAGTCGCCAGCCCGAGAACGATGGCTTGCACGCCCGCGACCGCCGCGTCAGCGGTATCCTTTTCCCCGATCCGCCGCGCCACCATCGCTGTGGTCGACATGCCAAGTCCGAAGCCCACGGCAATCACCAGGCTGAGAATTGATTCGGTCAGGCCAACCGTAGCAATCGCATCCGCGCCCAGCCGCCCAACCCAGAAAACGTCCACGACCGCGAACAGCGATTCCAGCACCATTTCCAGAACCATCGGAATGGCCAGCAGCATGATCGCGCGGTTCAGGCTGCCCTTGGTATAGTCCTGGTGCGACCCGCGGATGGCTTCGCGAATCGAGCCCCAAAACGTCGCAGGTGTTGAGGCAACTACAGTTTCCGGTGAACTCATATAAACCCGTGTATTTCTGCGCGAGTCCGTAAGCGATGGGGGATGCACGCGCCGCCAAAAGACACAAACAGAGAGGAAAAGAAATTCAGTTCCGCTTTAGGAGCGGATCAAAGGACAGGGATGTTACGAGGCTCGAACATGGTTCTTTCCAAGCAAAGACCGCAGTAAAGGACTGCATCGGCGAAAAGATTGTAACCCAGCAGCGAAAGGTTTGCTAGAGGATGGAGGATGCCCGGCCGCACCACGCGCATCAACGTGTCGTGTCATCGCCTGTTCTGATGGCGGTCGGGTTGCCCTGGTGCCGCTGTCGTCCACAAACGTTGCAATAATTTCCTTGCCTTTCATCACTGCCGACAAAAAATGCAGTTCTTTGCGTCTGGATGGCTTCGCCCCTCGGTGAAGGAAAGAAAATCGCCTTCCGTATGGCGCAGAATGACGGCGGCCTGGGTAGAGTGCAAGTAATAAAGCCCGACTGGTAAACAGCAGAATCGCAATTAACTTTCGCGTCGCGCGAAATGGTCAGAGTGGAATGTTGCCGTGCTTCTTCTTGGGATTGCTATCGCGCTTGTTTTCGAGCGCGCGCAAAGAACGGATGACCAGTTTGCGAGTATCGGCGGGCTCAATGACACCATCAAGATAGCCACGCTCGGCGGCGACGAACGGATTCGCGAACCGGCTGCGAAATTCGGCAATTTTCTCTTGGCGCAGCTGGGCGCGCTCGTTCGCCGGAGCAGCATTCAATTCGCGCTTGTACACAATGTCTACCGCGCCTTCCGGCCCCATAACCGCAATTTCAGCGTTGGGCCAGGCGTAATTCGCGTCGGTGCGAATGTGTTTGGACGCCATGACGCAGTAAGCGCCGCCGTAAGCCTTGCGCGTAATCACCGTGATTTTCGGCACCGTGGCTTCCGCAAACGCAAACAATAGTTTCGCCCCGTGTTTGATGATTCCGCCATACTCCTGCTGCGTGCCCGGCAAAAATCCAGGCACATCTTCAAGCGTGACGAGCGGTATGTTGAACGCATCGCAAAATCGCACAAACCTTGCGCCTTTCACCGAAGCATTAATGTCCAGCGTACCGGCCAGAAACGCGGGTTGGTTCGCCACAATCCCGACCGGCCGGCCATCCAGCCTTGCAAAACCCACAACAATATTCTTCGCGAAATGCTCCTGAACCTCGAAGAAATAATGTTCGTCGACAATAGCGTGAATCACGTTCTTGATGTCGTAGGGCTTCTGCGGGTCTTCGGGCACGATGCTGTTCAGGGATTCTTCCCGCCGGTCGATGGGATCGTGGCTGGCGCGCCGCGGTGGATCCTCAAGGTTGTTCGAAGGCAGAAAACTGAACAGCTCCCGAATCATCGCGCAGCAGTCCGCATCGTCGCGGGAAATGAAGTGTGCCACTCCGCTTGTGGCGTTGTGCGTCATGGCACCGCCGAGTTCCTGCTTCGTCACCTCCTCGTGCGTCACGTTCTTGATGACGTCTGGTCCAGTGACGAACATGTAAGAAGTGTCTCGGGTCATCAGGATGAAATCGGTGATAGCCGGCGAATACACTGCCCCACCGGCGCAAGGTCCAAGGATCGCGCTGATCTGTGGAATCACCCCACTCGCCAGGGTGTTGCGTAAAAAAATATCCGCGTACCCTGCAAGGGAAGCCACGCCTTCCTGGATGCGCGCCCCGCCGGAATCATTCAGTCCGACGACCGGGGCGCCATTGCGCATCGCCAGGTCCATGATTTTGCAGATCTTCAGTGCGTTGGTCTCCGAAAGAGAGCCTCCGAAAACAGTAAAGTCTTGTGCAAATACATACACGAGTCGGCCATCGATCCGCCCGAAGCCCGTAACGAAGCCGTCTCCCGGCGGCCGGTTTTCCTCGGATCCAAAATCTACGCAGCGATGGCGCACAAACTTATCCAGCTCTTCGAATGTCCCTTCATCTAGCAAAATATGGATGCGTTCGCGTGCCGAAAGTTTCCCCGCCCGGTGTTCCCGTTCCCGCCGCTCTGCTCCACCGCCCGCCTCCGCTTCTTCAGACATGCGCCGCAATTGGTCCAGGCGATCGATGTTGAGCGACGATTCCCAACTAACGTGATTGTTCTCAGCCAAGACGGCCTCCGTCGGAAGGTGACTTCGGAGCGAAAATAAGCACGGCAAGATGCGTAGCCAGCCAGACCGTACCCAGCAAAAGCACCACGCCGAGTAAAAGCTCCGAAGCAATGGCGCCGGCTCGTGGCAAGGGTGATTCGATGGTAGTCACGTAGTGCGTGGCGCGAACGAGAATGACCATCGAACTGAGCGTCATGGCCACAATCAGAATTGCCGTGAGAATGGACAAAAACACATGTTTCATGGATGCGATCGCATCGTTCTGGGGCTGCAGCCAAAGGATAGCGCAATCGCAAGCAAAGCGGTATCGAGGGAAAGCGCGCGCAGAAACGATGGGGATCGCGTCGCTGAAATGGCGCTAGGAAAGCCGCGAACAGCGCTTCAGCGCAGCCCGGACCAATCGTCTGCCACAAGTATGGAATCGCTCGGATTCGCCGGATCGTACTTTACGCTGGCTTGTTGCCCGGCCATCAACCGGTCAAACCGCACCTGGCTTTCTAGTCCGGTAATGTCCTGCGCCGTGTGGTACGTAACGCCGGAAATCGAATAGCTGTAGGAAACCATGCAGCGCGGACGCATATCCGGCAGCGGCCGCGACCGCGAACTCAACAAGCTGCGATGTGCCTCCGCAGGCGTGGCTGGATGCTCGCTGAGCTCCACCACCTGGCCCTCCGCGATCCTGCCAATATGATTCAAATGAAGCCGGCGCTTGCGCTCCGCTTCTTCCGGATCGACGTTGGGGCGCATAAACGCGAACACCACCAACGCGATCGCCAGAATAGCTCCCGCACCTACAGCAATCATCATCTTCCAATCGGCGAGCACTTCTTTCAACGCGCTACCTCTTGCGAAAACAAACGTGGATTGAATTTGGGATCGGGAAGGACTACCGGTTCCCCCACGAAGGAACAGTTTACCCAAACAGAGTGGTCCGCGCGACGCCGACGCCAGGACCATGCACTGGATTACGCAACACCCCGATTCCGGCCACGGACACTTCTACAGTGTCGTTCGCGAGTAGCGGTCCTACGCCGGCGGGAGTCCCGGTGGCGATCAAATCTCCCGGCATAAGCGTCATGATGCGCGAAATGTAGCGAATCAGGAATGCCACTGGATAAGTCATCAGTGCCGTGCTGCCGGATTGCCGCGTCTGGCCGTTGACACCGCATTCCACTTGCGCATTCCTCGGATCAAGTTGCGTTTCGATATGCGGCCCTAGCGGGCAGAAGCTGTCAAATCCCTTGGCGCGCGTAAATTGCACGTCGGTCTTTTGCAGATCGCGAGCAGTAACGTCGTTCACGCACGTATAGCCGAGCACGAACGAGAGCGGGTCGGCCTCGTCTGTCAGATGAGAACATTTCTTGCCGATCACTACGCCCAATTCCCCCTCATGCTCCACGCGGTTTGAAGCCTTCGGTAGCACGATGGTTTCTTCCGGCCCGATGATCGAGGAAGGGGGCTTGAGGAACAGTAGCGGCTCTTTCGGCATTTCGTTCCCAAGCTCGGCGGCATGCGCCGCATAATTCCGCCCTACGCACACTATCTTCGAAGGCTCACAGGGAGCCAGCAGCCGCACATTCTTGAAATCCCAGAGCGTGTGGCCTTCTACCCAGCCACCCCATGGCAGCCCGTTGATTTCGCGCACGGCATCTGCATCCAAAACGCCATAAACGGGCGCGTGCGTGCGTCCAGCCGGGGTTGAAAGAGGCAAAAACCGGCAAAATCTCATGCGACGGAACTCGCTCAGTGTTGAATGTGAGAGCTGTTCGCTGCGTGGACTCTCCAGATGATCGTACCAATCCAGGAGACGGTGGCAAAGACCAAATAGCTGATGGCCCCAAGAACAAGGATATGGAAAGCGCTGCAGTATTCGTCAAGCAGCCCGAACTTGAAACAGAGAACGCGGTACGTCAGCGCCAGCATGCTCCAGCTGACCAGCCCCGACTCCAGCAGATCGCCCGGCGAGCGAAAGAAGCGCATCAGCGGGATGCAAGCCAGCAATGTAAGCAGCGCGGCCGCAATGATATTGCGTTCCATTGCCAGAGGCTCAAGAAAAGCCAGGCGATTGGCGACCAGAAGCCAAGCCGTAAAGACCAGCGAAAGCGACAGCCCGGCATAAACTCCGACACGGATAGCAACATTTTTCATAAACCCGAACCAATGAATTCCAGGAAGTTTTACGGCAGTATCCATGGGTAGTGAAGCCCTCTCACCGGGTCAACCCCCATTTGATGAACCCAGTCTCACCGAAAAAGTTATGGCAATTCTACGAGGGTGGAGGCGCTGGCGGGGCTTTCGTTGCCCGCAAGGTCAACGGCCGTGACCGTATACCAGTAGCGATGACCTGCCTGAACCGAAGCATCAGGAAAGGACGGAGTGCGTACAAGATCCGGCGTCAGCAGTGGTCCTCGCGCGTTCTCACTCTCACTACGATAGACGCGATAACCGGCCATATCCGTTTCGAGATTTATTGACCAGGAAAGATCGACAACCAACGTGCCGGGACTAGGACCGGGCAGTACCGTTGCAGCCAGATTCTGCGGAGCCGCGGGCGGGTATGTGTCCTTCGGGGTAAGAATGGCGGGTAGAGAGTCTCCCGACTCAATCAGCGAACCCGCCTCATTGATCACGCTGCGAACCACGTAGGCATAAGTCTTCCCAAAGTCGAAGCTGGCGTCTTGATACTCCGTTTTCGGCGTCACGGCAATCTGCAGAAGAGGCAGCTTCCACACAGCGGCGTGCAGGTCCTTCTCGGCAGCCGCAGCCGACGCGGGATCCAGTTCACCGCGGTATACGTGATACTCCTGGATCCGTGGCAGTTGCGCACCTGCGGACGTGCTCGTGGGTGCGCCCCAGCTGAGCTGGATACTTTTTTCCGTCACCGCTGCTTTCAAATCCGATGTGCGCTGTGGGACGGGATAAAGATCCAGCGTAACCTCATTTGAATTCTGAGAGGATTTCCGGTCGCTCACTCTGGTGCGAACGCGGTAGAGAACAGTCTCGCCGGTGCGCGTGCGCAGCTCCTCCGCCTGCACAGGATCGGGAAACGAAACTTCCCCTTGCTGCACGTAGCTTGACAGAATGGTCCCGGGCACGGTGTCGACAAGATGGAATGAGCGCGGATCGGGCGTGCCATCCGGCCGCAATCCCCCGCGCCAAACTTCCAGGGTCGGCACCTGCGTGAGGCGTTCGCCCAATGTGCTTTTGGTGGGCAGGGTAAAGCTCAAAAGCACCGCATCGCCCAGTTGATGGGCGTTTAGATTGGTCACGGCAACCGGAATGGGTGGGGACGGCGGGGTAGGTTCACCGGGCGCGCCGCAGCCCGCCACCAGGAGAAACGCCGCAAGCAAAACGCGAGAGTCTTGACCCCAGAAACCCTTTAACCGGATAGCGCACTCCCCCGCCTTGCACGAGTTTCGAATTTCCATTTTCGAGTTTCGGATTTTATAGGATGTAGCGGCTCAGATCCTGGTTCTTCACGATATCGGCCAGTTGTTTGTTGACGTAAGCCGCGTCGACTTTCACCGTTTTTTTCTTCAGATCGGGCGCTTCGAAAGAAAGCTCATCCAAAACCTTCTCAAGGATCGTGTGCAACCGCCGCGCGCCGATGTTTTCCGTTTGTTCGTTCACGCTGGTTGCAAAACGCGCGATCGCCTGTATCGCGTCCTCTGTAAAAGAAAGCTTCACGCCTTCTGTGTCCAGCAGTGCGATGTACTGCTTGATCAGAGCATTCTTTGGTTCCGTCAGGATGCGGACAAAGTCTTCTTCCTTCAGCGACTGCATTTCCACGCGAATAGGCAAACGCCCCTGTAATTCCGGGATCAGGTCGGAAGGCTTCGTAACATGGAATGCGCCGGCGGCCACGAAAAGAATATGGTCCGTGCGAATCATTCCGTAGCGCGTATTGACCGTCGTGCCTTCGATAATCGGCAGAATGTCCCGCTGCACGCCTTCCCGCGAAACGTCCGGGCCATGGCCGGATTCGCGACCGGCCACCTTGTCGATTTCATCCACGAAGATAATGCCCATTTGCTCGGCGCGTTCCACAGCTACCCGCGTGACCTGGTCCATATCCAGGAGCTTGTTTTCCTCTTCCTGGATCAGGTATTCGAAAGCATCCGAAACAGACATCTTGCGCTTCTTTTTCTGCTGCCCGAAAAGACCGCTGAAGTTGCTCAGCATGTCCTTCAGGTTCACGTCCATCTCCTCGATGCCCTGGTTGGAAATAATCTCGAACGAAGGCATAGCTCGTTCGCGCACTTCCAGATCGACGATGCGCTGGTCGAGCTTGCCTTCGCGCAACTGCGCGCGCAATTTCTCTCGCGTTCGCTTGGTCTGTTCCCGCTGCGCGGCCAATTCGCTCTCGGGAGCCCCGTCGGCCGGTGGCGGAGGCGGAGGCAGGAGCAGGTCGAGAATGCGCTCTTCGGCGGATTCCTCGGCGCGATCGGCAACCTCGTCCAGCTTTTCTTCGCGCACCATGTCTATGGAAGTCTCCACCAAGTCGCGCACCATCGATTCCACGTCGCGCCCCACGTAACCTACTTCCGTATATTTCGAAGCTTCCACTTTCACAAACGGGCACCCAGCCAGCCGGGCTAGCCGCCGCGCAATCTCCGTCTTGCCAACGCCGGTCGGACCAATCATCAAAATATTCTTTGGCAGAACGTCTTCGGCAATTTCCGGCGGTAGCTTCTGCCGCCGTACCCGGTTGCGCAATGCCACCGCCACAGCCCTTTTGGCCGCAGCCTGCCCGACGATGTACTTGTCGAGCTCCTTCACGATTTCGCGCGGAGTCATGTCATCCAGCGCGGGCAGCAGTTGTTCTTCCTCCTCCGGGCGGCCATTGCCGTTGGCTGCCGGGAAGAGCGTAATTTCCTTATCAGACTTGCTGGTCATTTCGTTTCGATTCCTTGCGTGCGCCCGGTTGCGGTTGCGGCGCTTTCCTTAGATTTCCTCGACGGTAAAATTCGCGTTGGTGTAAATGCAAATTTCGCTGGCGATGCGCATGGCCTCCAGAGCCAGTTCCTTCACAGCTAGTTTCGAATGTTTCAACAGTGCGCGCGCCGCCGAAAGCGCATACATGCCACCGGACCCGATCGCGCACAGGCCATCGTCGGGCTCAATCACATCTCCATTTCCGGAAAGCACGAACGTGGCCTTCGCATCCGCCACGATCAGCAGCGCTTCCAGATGCCGCAGCGCGCGGTCCTTGCGCCATTCCTTGGCCAGTTCCACCGACGCTTTTTGTAAATTGCCGGAATGTTCTTGAAGCTTGCCTTCGAATCGCTCGAACAGGGAAAGCGCATCTGCCGTGGAACCGGCAAATCCCGCCAGCACCTTATCGTTGTACAGCCGGCGCGTTTTCCGGGCGGTATGCTTCAGAACATGATCGCCGAGCGTCACCTGCCCATCGGCGATAAGCACCACTCTGGCTTCCTTGCGTATGCACAGCACGGTTGTACCGTGCAACTGCGTATCTCCCGCGCCATTTCGCATCCTCCAAGTATACCGCGACTGCTCATTTGGGTCATGGCACCTAGCGCCGGGACGTCGCGCCGCGCCTTCAGGACTGCGTCTTGCGCTTCTTGCAGTGCCGCGTCTTCCCACCGCTTTTCCAACTAAAGATCACGATAAGCAAAACGGACTGCTTCTTGATCTTTGGGATCTTTGGTTTTGGAATTTTCTAATTCAGAGGAATTTCGTGGAAGGAAAGCACTTTGTATGTGAGCGGACCCTGCGCCGTTCTTACCATACAACTGCTGTAATTGATCCCGAATCCGGGAGTGCCGCCGTAACTTGTCTGGCTGCCAAAAAACGCTGGGCCAAGTGCTGTGCCGCTCAGGAGATTGCCGGACGAGTCGTGCGTCTGCGCCACGAACACGGCGCCGTTGACCCCTCCTGTGCCGTTTTGACTCGAAGAAAAAACACCCTGCCCAACCACCAGCACCAGCCCATTCCAGCTCGCAACGGGATCGTAATAAAGCGTACCCGTCACCAGTAGCAGCCCGTATCCGGAGTTGGGCCAAGCACTCAGGTTCAAATTTCCGTTCACCACAATGGTCATTGGATTTGACGCCGACATCAGTGGCGCCTTCGCCGAAATATCGGCCCCCGTAACCGTGCCGGTGAGCACCAGGTCGGCGCTATTCTCAATGTCTTGCATCACCGCATCCAGCGAGGCGGGCGTCAGCCAGCTCTGCCGCAGAATCGAGTTCGGATATCCGACATTCAGATTCGAAATGCTTGGTATCGTCGGCGTATACGGCGGAGGCGAGCTCAAAAGTGGCGCTCCCGGGTAATACTGTTTATCAGCCGGAGGCGTATTGACCCGTGCAAGGACCGAAGCTGTGTCCGGAACGTTCGCCGCTCCGATCGACGGGACCGACCCCGGAAGTCCCGGAGGAGCAGGAGGATTGCACGTGTCCACTCCATTGAGCTGGAAGCCGGGCGTTCCCGGAGCCTGGTAAGTCACTCCATTGCCGTCCAGCGTCAACGCCGCCGGAAAATTCTGATCGGCCGCGTCCGGCGAAATAATCAACGGCGCAACAACATACTGCAACAGCCGCTGTCCCCCATTGGGCGCAACCGCCAGCGCGGTAATCTCTAAAGCCTGCACCGCTGTCCCCGTTGGCGCTACCGGTGGAGAGGAAGGGCCAGGCGGAACAACCAGGCTGGCCGCAGGCTGGGTCGAAGGATTCACGTGTGCCGGATCGTAAAACAACACGCTCGCTCCATCGAGCGAGCCATCTCCGTTCACATCTATATTCAGCGCTTTCTCGGTGATGGGATTGATCCGCACCCATTTATAGCTCGGACCCGGTAGCGAAGCCGAAGGCACAGGGGAGACGGAAGGAATCTGCTGGACCGCCGCCCCGGACAGTCCCCAGGGAAATTCCTGAACATATTCCGTGTCCGGGTAATTGGCCGGATTGCCGCTCGTCGGGTCCACGGTTTCGCCCGAAGCCGGATTGGTGATATACAAAACTTGCGTGAGGCTCCAGGTCGGCACATCATTGGGGGAAAGCAGATTCGAATAACCATTGCTGATATTGATGTAGTCCGGATTCTTCCACAGCAAACGGCCGCGCGCCTCTTCCAATCCTGCCATACCAGCGTAGTACGCAGTTGTCGCGGTGCGGTAATTTCCAGCCAGGGAGCTGTCGGTTCCCGTCGAGACGACCAGCGCAATGGCCACAACACTGATCAAAAGCAGCGCAAAAATGGCGATGAGCATGGCGGCGCCCGATTCGGTCGGCCTTCTCATTCTGCGCGTCGTCAGTTTCATCTTCATTGAACTCGTGCCTTCAGTTCGACGGGTTCGATCGGTGGCCCCGGCCTGTTAATTCGATCAATTGTAAAGCGTGTGTCTGCGCATCTGTCTGCGGAGTCTTCACGATCAAAACGATGTCGACGTCGCTGATGTTCCATGGCGCATTATATCCCGATGCCAAAGCGCAAGGCTGAGATCCGGAGGGAGTCGCGCACGTGTATTGAAACACCGGCACCGGCCCGCCCGCAAACATCGTAGGATACTGCGCGGTGATCTGGCTCAGCAGCGGATCGGCTACATTATTCATCACATTTTCTACAAACGGGGTCATGGCTGCCGGGGCAGAAGTGGCCACAACCGGATCGGCTCCGGCGGTTTTTGCAACTACCGTGCGGAAAAGGGTTGTGCCTACCAGTTGATACCGGATCCAGCTGACGCCGCTTCCGATATTTGTCTCTACGATTAGGTCGATATTGCTGGGAGTGGGATTGCAGTTCACGCCGACTTGGCAGAGAGTAGGTGGCGTGTTTGTGTACCCGGGTTTCCAAGCAAACGGACTGACGGCATAGGTGCTGAGGTTCGAAGTGTTGGAAAGCATGTCCGCGGACGGATAGCCGGACATGTTGATGTCACGGACGATCTGGTCGATGCCCAGCCGCGCTTCTTGAAACGACCCGGACATTTGCGTCTCGCTGCTGTAACGCTGTTGGCTCAGCTGCAGCAGCGCAAACATGGCACCGCTAATCACCAGAAAGATCGCCATCGCCACCATGAGTTCCAGGACCGTGAAGCCGCGGACGTTTGCAGATGGTCGCATCATTGCTACTTTTCGAGCATTACGTCGAGAGTAACCGGATAGGTAAGCGAACGCATGCCACGGCGAAAAACCCCCAGGATAATCCGCCGCGAGACGGGTACCCCAGACGTTGGATTCGTCTTCATCACCACTGCCCATCGCACGTCGGTCGTCGTGCCCTCGGGATCGTTCGGGTCCGTGTAGGTAAAGCTATAGCCCGCCACGGGGGCCGCAGTGAAATCGATGATCGGATAGTTCTGAAAAGTGGTCCAGGGACTACCGACGACGGTATTCGGCAACGCAGGATTTCCCAGTTGGCACAGTTGGCCCAACGGACAAACAATCCCATTCGGATCGGCGTAAGAAGTCGCAATCAGCGGTTGCTCGCGCATGGCTTCCAATACCTTTTGTCCAAACACCAGGGCGGTGCCGTCATTGCGATTGTTCGAGCTCAACATCACGGAAGCGGGCACCAGCTGCGCGACGGCCACCAGGCCCACAATCACAATCGCCGTCGCCATCAGCATTTCCACCAGCGTGAATCCCCGCTGGGCGCCTAAACGTT
Source organism: Candidatus Acidiferrales bacterium (assembly GCA_963742325.1). Classification (GTDB taxonomy): domain Bacteria; phylum Acidobacteriota; class Terriglobia; order Acidiferrales; family UBA7541; genus Acidiferrum. The sequence goes on from CAVULB010000002.1 coordinate 225,745, forward strand.
TGCCGTGTTTGCGCGCTGTCTTCACTTGCACCCTTTTTTGCCTTACTGCTGTTGCTGCCAGTTGCCATTGGCATCTGCAGTCCACATTTGCACCGAACCAGCTGGTAACACCAAAACTGCCCGATACCCTGCTTCCGGCGCCACAGTGCTCGCCAGATAAAACACAGTGACGTTTGTCGGCGGAATCACCGCACCTCGCGCGTCAAACGCTACCGCCGACCCACCGGGCGACGGGGGGTTCGGCACCAGCGAACCGAGCGCAGTAAATAGTGTCGCCGTCCCCGGAACCGTTCCGCTGTCGACCAGATTTCCGCTGCTGCCGAGCAAAATCGTCTTCTCCGTCGGGTCCAGTTGGTTATTCCCGTTCGAATCCGCCCACAGGCTGGTCATGCCAGGATTCGACGCCGACGGCTGAATAATGCAGCTGATCGGTTTATTCAAGCGAATCGCCTCATACCGCGTCAAAAGCATCATGTCCTTCACTTGCGTGGCGGCGTTCGATAGCTGGTACGAGTGATATGCGCGCAAGAATGCGGGTAACCCTACGGCACTCAGAATCATGGCAACCGCGAGCGCAACGACGAGTTCCGTAAGGCTGAAGCCAGGGCTCCGCTTCACTGACGCACACAAATCGAGACCGTTCCCCTCTCAAAACCAAAGGAAATGAGCTTCAACTACCCCGGGAACAGACTAACGCCAAGACGCTAGACTGGGGCAATAAAATAGCAGGAATTTGGCTAGTTAGATAGGCGTTGTCATTGTGGACAATGTTTACACCTTTACCAGAAAAATAACCTGGTAGCGCTGTGCCCCCCCCCCACGATTTTGCTAGTTCTGCGCTTTGGGTTTGTGCCCGGATTCCTTGAACTTCTTTTCGAGCGACTCTTCCGTGAAAAAGTCCGCGGGCAGATTGGGAGCATTCGTGCAGGAAGTGTAGAAAATCTGGTGTGTGCGCCTTCCGTTGTGCTCGCGCGTGACCTGCATGGCCGTCTGAATGCCCTGCATCTCCTGGTAGTTCGAATAAATGGTCACGTCCTCGTCTTTATCGTGCATTTCTTCATTCGGCGTGATGGCCACGGTCCGCAACGGCAGGTGCGACATCCGGTCGAGCGCCAGCCGCACCGTTCGATCCTGCTCGTCGCTGAAGTCCACCCACTCCACTTCGCGCATGTCAGAAATGCCGATGCCGGCATAATGCAGGAAGACACCCTCTTCATTCGCGCGATGCAGCAAAAGATTGCGCAGTTGGCGCTTCATGGACGCCTGAAATTCCTCGACCACGGTAGCGTCGGCATCGTTCACGCCGCCTCGGTCCATGGTCCAGCCCTTATCCCCATCGAACAATTGAATAAACTCGCCGCCTTTGATCGGCAAATTTCCCCATAGAACCGCAAACAATCCACCCTTGGTGGTCTTCACGACGTATTCGGTCCGATTCTTGTCGGGAAATTTCCAGTAACTGCGCATCATGGAATAACCCATCGTACCGCCATTGCGATCGAACTGCGCCACCCGGCCGTTGCAATCGCTTTCCGACTGGTCGCGATACAGGCTGCCACCCAACGCGTCAACCGACTGCTTCAACAGTTGCCGGGCCTTGGCTTTGTTCTGATCGAGGTCCATCGTGTCCGGATTCTGCGGCGATGCTGCCCGTAGCAGCAATCCGCAAGCGAGCGCAAAAAGTCCCGCCAGAGCTACCTGACCGAATTGACGGGCGCTCAACCGCACAACACCGAGCCTCCGTTCACGTTCAAAACTTCACCGTTGATGAAGTTTGCCAGGTCCGACGCCAGAAACAGAATCGGCCCGGCCACCTCCTCCGGCGTCGCGGGACGTCCGATCGGAATCACGCTGGTGGCCATCTTCTTTCCGGCCTTGGTATGTAGCACGGGGTTAGACATGTCCGTGGCCACCCATCCCGGCGCCACGCTGTTTACCAGAATGCCGTGCCTCGCGAGTTCCGTAGACAAGCCCTTGGTCAAGCTGATGATCGCTCCCTTGGAGGCGCCGTAATGCGTGTGAAACGATTCGCCCCGTTGGCCCGCCGTGGAGCTGATGGAAATAATCTTCCCGGACTTCTGTTTGATCATTTGCGGCACGGCGAAGTGAATCACCGAATAAACGCTCTTCAAGTTGATCCGGATCATATCGTCCCACTGTTTTTCCGTCATTTTCTCGATGGAGAGATCTTCCAGGTTCCAGATGCCGGCGTTGGGAACTAGGATGTCCAGCCGCCCGAGCCGGTTGATAGAGTGTTCCACCAGCTTGCGATTGTCCTCATGTTTCCCCACATCCGCCTTGAACGCTTCCACCCGCGTCCCGTGCTTGGCGGCCTCCTGCTCGATTTGACGCGCCGCATCCTTTGCCGAGTTGTAACTGAAAACTACGTCCGCGCCAGCCTGCGCAAACAATTTAACCGCCGCCGCGCCGATGCCCCGGGAACCCCCGGTTATAAGTGCCGCTTTTCCTGCCAGTGAAATCATGTTTCCCCCAATATTCTGAATCGTGAACGACAAAAAGCGGTGGACCCAATTGCGATTGCTCCATTACAGTTGCCCCTACGATTGCAATGGGGATGCCCGGTGTGCGCCCCGTGCCGCGGACACCAGATCCGAGAAGAGCCGGTCTGCTAAGGCGTCGCCGCGCATGCGTTCGGGATGCCACTGAACCCCAATCACCCAATTGGCGTCGCCCGTCCATTCCACGGCTTCCACAACGCCGTCTGCTGCCAGCGCGGTGATCCGGAGTTGACGGCCGGGCTTGGCAACGGATTGGTGATGCGAGCTGTTCACCACTCCCTGCGTGGAACCTGCGAGCTTGGCCAATTGACTCTCTGGCGTGAACCGCACGTCGTGGCGCGGGTCGTCCGGCGGAACTGGCTGGATATCCTTCTTGCGGTGCGGCAGAGAAGTGCTGGTCTCTGTGCGAACGTCCTGGATCAGCGTTCCCCCGAGGAACACGTTCAACAGCTGGCACCCGTAGCAGATGGCCAGCACCGGCTTCTGCTCGGCAAACGCGTGCCCAAGGATCGCCTTATCCGTGTCCTCCCGGGCCAGGTCAGGCGCCTCGGATTGCCCGCGATTGGAGGCGCCATATTCGCTGGGGTTGACGTCGGCCGGACTGCCCGGCAACACGAACCCCTGCAACCCCGCTATCTCCTGCGACAGGGCCTCCGCATGCGCCAGAGACAGTAACACCGGCTCACCCCCGGCCTGTTCCACCGCTTCTATGTAATCACGGATTTTCGGCAAGTTTCCGGCAACCTCTTCTTGCGACGTCCGCCAAGGGATGCCGATCCGCGGTCGGTTTGGGCCGATGGGTGTCATGGAACCCAGAATCGTAACATTGGGCGCCAAGGGCGGCAACCAACCCTCCTGTGGCGCCAGAACAAGCGCTTCTAGCGAGCCTCGACCTCCTTCTCCTTTCAGCTGCCCACACGCCGGTGTTGCTGTGGGTTCTGCTCGCACATCGCACAACGGCACCAGAAAAAACTATCGGTCGGGAGTAAAATTCATCGAACCATCCGGCGAAGAAACGCATCTTGCAAGGCCAGGGGAGGAAGCGGCGATGAATCGAGGCGTCCCTATCGCGGGCACCGTTTCCGATTATCGTGAATTTCGTCCTCCCACGCCGCTCGCCCGCCACGTCCTGTGCCTTTGGACGCAATCGATCCTTGGCACCCACGGGCGTTACGCGCATCGCGTTCTCCCCGATGCATGCGTCGACGTCGTTCTCGTCGATGACGGCCCTCCAATGGTCGTCGGCCCTTGGACAGAGTCCTTCCTCGCCTGCTTCACGCCGGGCACGACAATCGTTGGCGCGCGCTTCCATCCCGGCCAGGCACCCGCGGTTCTCGGCGTGCCGGCTTCGGAGTTGCTCAACCAATCCGTGCCGCTCGATGGAATTTGGAAAGCTGCGGCCAGCGCCCCATTTGCGCGCATTGCCGGCGAAGGCACCCTTATAGCGCGCAAGTCGTCGATGGAGGCGGCCCTACTCGGCCGACTGGCGCAAGCCACTCCCGCTGATCACATGATGAGTGCGGCCACCCATTGGCTCGGCCGGCATCCGCACGGCCGGACAGAACACCTCAGCCAGTCGATGGGCGTCAGCAGTCGCCAATTGCACCGCAGGTTCCTGGCGGCGGTGGGCTACGGCCCGAAGCTCTTCCACTCTGTAGTTCGTTTCCAGCGTTTGTTAAATCTTTTGGGTCCCAGGGAATCGCCACGGAGCCTCGCGCACGCTGCTGCAGATGCAGGTTACGCCGATCAAGCGCACATGACCCGCGAAGTGCAGCGGTTTGCCGGAGTTACGCCCACCAGGTTGTTGCCATCCGCGGCCTGCTCCCTACGCTTGTCCGGCCTGGTCACGGCAGCACCCGCTGCAAAGTCATAAACGCCTGTCCGATTCATTCAAGACAATCGCTCGCCTGCGCATTACTTTCAGTGCCATGATGAGTCGCAGAAAGCTGTTTGCAGGCTTTGCCGCTCTTCCACTCGTTCCCGGTCTAGGAGCCTACGAGATCATGACAGATCTTGGAAATATCAAAATCCTGTTCATCGCGGGATTTGGTCCCATCGTTCGAGACGTCCGAGCCAGTCAGAAATTCTACCGGCAGATTCTGGGCATTTCCTTCAAGGAAGAAGAAGGCGGCTATCTCCACACCGGAGATTTGCCAGGGGCAAAAACTTTTGCGCTGTGGCCCCTGCCCCAGGCGGCGCAATCGTGTTTCGGCAAAGACGCGTGGCCTGCTGAGTTCCCGGTTCCTCAAGCTTGGCTCGAATTTGACGTGGAGAATGTCGAGGCAGCCACGGCGGAGCTCGAAGCAAAAGGTTATCGAGTCCTACTAAAAAACAAAAAGGAACCCTGGGGGCAAACCGTCTCGCGCCTGCTCAGCCCGGAAGGCTTGCTCCTCGGGATCACCCTCACGCCGTGGATGCGCGAAGGGCAATAAAGCTCGCGAAACTCGCTCAAAGGCCTCGGGTTTTCCGGACTCACTTGCTGGCGGGGCTGTCGAGTAGCGGTTGATCGCGGCCGAGCAGTGTTCGTGCGGAGCGGCCGTTGAGATCGAACACGACAATTTCGTTCTCACCGCGGTGAAGCCACGGCCCCGGCACATACAGGGTTTTCTGCGGACCGATATTCCAGATTCGCCCGAGCGGGCGGCCGTTCAGCCACACTTCGCCTTTGCCGAAGGCGCTCGTGTCGAGAAATGTGTCGCCCGCGTCGGTCCGGAATGTCGCCCGATAGAAGCACGGGCCAGCGCAGTCCGTGCCAGTGAAACCCAGCTTTGCTGGGTCAGCCATAGGGAGGGAATAAATATCCCAACCCGTCAAAGGTTTCCCGGCAAGAGTGACCTGCTTGGTTATTCCTTTCCGTTCGCCGCGAAGTACCACATTGAAATTAATGCGCCCCGTATTCTCGACGAGGATGTCCAAACGCCCTCCGGAAGCAAGCACTTTCAACCGCAGATGATTCTGCGCGAGCCGCCGATCGAGCGTGGCGACAAGTTTGCCGTCGAGAAAGATTTGTGCGTAATCGTGGGGTTCGTCGAGAACAAGATCTCCTTCGACGGGACCGGCGAGCTGCTTGCGGTAAAGAATGTACCCGTAAGCCTGGTCGAGATCCTCCATGCTCAGCACTTGTTCGGAGTGGACGGGTGCGGGCAACACGTTCCAAAGAGAGACGGCTTCCGCGAGCTTAAATTCCGGAATTGTTGTGGCTGGCGCGACAGTCGGGACCGCTGGTGGAGCAACGCCAGTGGCCTTGGCGATGACGTCTCGGAAGCGGAAATATTTCGGGGTAGGCCGCCCGCTCTCGTCGAGCGGCGCGTTGTAATCGTAGCTTGTAACGTCCGGTTCGTAATTCTTCCCGTCGCTGTTCGCTCCATTCATCCAACCAAAGCTCGTGCCCCCGTGAAACATATACAGGCTGACGGAATATCCCTGGCGCAGCATCCAGTCCAGATTCGCCGCTTCATTCGAGGCGTTCGTCACTCCGTGCTTGCCGCCCCAATGATCGAACCAACCATCCCAGAATTCACTGTTGAAGTAAGGGCCATTCGGCCGCAGTCTCTTCAGCTTGGCGAACTCTTTCTCGGCCGCCCCCGCATCCCCGCCGCCAAAATTAATTGCCACCGGCAAATCCGGCAGCGAGCCGGCCGCAACCTCATCCGCGCCGTCGGCGGTGTAAAGCTGCGATTTCCTGAAGCCTGCCTCCACGAGCATGCGGTGAATCTCTTGCATGTACGCGTGATCGTCGCCGAACGATCCGTACTCATTTTCCACCTGCACCAGGATAATCGGCCCGCCGTTGCCGATTTGCAACGGCGCCAGTTCCTGCCCCAACCGGTGAATCCAGCGAGCCGCGGGTTCCATGAATTTGGGATCGCTGCTGCGGACGATCGTCGCATGATCCTTCAGCAGCCACGCCGGAAACCCGCCAAATTCCCATTCCGCGCAGGCGTAAGGGCCTGGCCGCAGGATCACATATAATCCCTCCTGCTGTGCTTCACGGATAAATTCCGCCACATCCCGATTGCCGGAAAAATCGTAAACGCCGGGCCGCGGCTCGTGCTCGTTCCAGAACACATACGTTGTTACGGCGTTCAGGCCCATCGCTTTCGCCATTCGAAAACGGTCGCGCCAGTAAGCGCGAGGGATGCGCGCATAGTGCATCTCGCCGGAAATGACGCGAAACGGTTTGCCGTTTAGCAGGAATTGCCCGTCCTCGACCGTGAACGTACCGGGAGCGGGCTGGGCATGCGCGGGAGTGTCGGCAGCGCCGACCAGCAGCAAAGCGCAGAACAACAGAGCGAGGTATTTGATGGGCATGGTCTAGAGTTTGCCAGCAGCCGGGGGCCCTGCCAAGGCTCAAGCGCGGTTCGCCAAAGTCTCCGGTAGCGCCTGCTGCAGGCAATATTCGGGTCGCTGGAAAAACGCAGGAAGCTCTGCCAGCCGTTGCTGCAATTTTTCGAACTTGTCGGAGCGGACCGTCACATGCCCAAGCTTTCTTCCCGGCCGCGGCGATTTTCCATAAAGATGCAGGTGCGTGTTGGCAGCGCGCAGCACTTCGGCCGCTTCAGGCAGTTCGGCGATCAGGTTCACCATTGCGGAATAGCCGACGGTCGCCGTCGAGCCCAGCGGCAAGCCAAGAATGGCCCGCAGATGATTTTCGAATTGGCTAGTCGCCGCTCCTTCGATCGACCAGTGCCCGGAATTGTGCACGCGCGGCGCAATTTCGTTGGCCAGCAGCTTGTCGCCAACCTGAAATAGTTCCAGGCAGATCACCCCGGCGTAATCGAGCGCCTCCAGTATCTTGCGCGTGGCTTGTTCGGCGGTTTGCTGCAGCCCGGGAGCAAGCTGCGGTGCTGGAGCCAGGGACAAACGGAGAATCCCGCCGCGATGATGATTTTCAACCAGCGGGTAAAATACGATCTCGCCAGTTCGGCTCCGCACTCCCAGAATTGAAAGCTCACGCGTGAACGCCACGAATTTTTCCAGGATCAGCGGGACGTTTGGAAGTTCAGCCCGCGCGCGGTCCACGTCTTCAGCGGTGCGCAGCAGCCATTGCCCTTTGCCGTCATAACCCAACCGGCAGGTTTTCAGCACGGCGGGCAGGCCCACTCGCTCGAGCGCCGCATCGAATTCCTCGGGCTTTGCACTTTCCGCAAATTCGGTAGTCGGAATCCCCAGGCGCTCGAACAGACGCTTTTCCCGCCTGCGATCCTGCGCCTCTTCGAGCGCTGCCGGCGCGGGATAAACCGGCACGCGTTCCGCCAGGAATCGCGCCGCCTGCACCGGCACATTTTCAAATTCGTAGGTAGCCACTTCCAGGCCGTGCGCGAATTTCTCCAGCGCCTGTTCGTCCGTGAATTCCGCCGTCACGCGGTGCGCGATCCTCCCCACCGGTGCCTCCGGCGATGGATCGAGAAAACGGAAACGCAGCCCCAGCGGATAACCGGCCAGTGCCAGCATGTATCCGAGTTGCCCGCCGCCCAGGATGCCGATGGTCATGCGCGCTTTTTCCTTTTCGATTTTGCCGCGGGTGCAATGATTTTTGTAAGCGCCGAAGCAGCTTTGGCGGGATCGCGAGTAGCCAGAACTTTCGCGGTTTGCGACTGGCGAAACTGACGCAGCGCTTCTCGAATTTCCGGATATTTGTTGCCCAGCATGGCCGCCGCCAGCAAAGCCGCGTTGATGGCTCCCGCCTTTCCGATGGCCAGCGTGCCAACGGGAATTCCGCCCGGCATTTGCGCGATAGAGAGAAGCGAATCAAGCCCCTTGAGCGCTTTCGATTCCACGGGCACGCCCAGCACCGGCAACACCGTTTTCGCAGCAGTCATTCCGGGCAAGTGCGCGGCCCCGCCGGCGCCCGCAATGATTACTTCGATCGCGCGCTGCTCCGCCGACAAAGCGTATTCGAACAGCAAGTCCGGCGTGCGATGCGCCGAAACTACGCGAGTCTCGTAGGCAACGCCCAACTGTTCTAAAGTTTTGGCTGCGTGCTCCATGGTTTCCCAATCCGAAGTGGATCCCATGATGATCCCGACCAGAGGGTTCTTCGGGACAACAGGCGTTTGCTTGTGATTCGTCATGATCAGCGAAATTCATCCTCAGCCAAAAACAGAACGCCGGCCAAATGGCCGGCTCGACCCCGCAACAAGCCCTCATTCTACGGCCTTTTCCCGCCCGATGCGACCGGTCGTTGCCCATGCTCTTTCCACGTGTGGCGGAGTTGCCCGACCAGATAGAGTGAGCCGGTAACGAAGATTGCGTCGTCGGGGCGCGCCTGGCCAAACGCAGCATCGAGCGCCGCTTCCGCGTTGCCGATAATCGAAAAGTGCGAAGCGTGATGTCCGGCCATTTGCGCTAATTGCGAAGCGCTGACGGCGCGCGGATTGTCCGGCTGAGTAAAAATAACCTCGGTAGCGAGAGGGAACAGTAGCCCAGTAACCTCGTCAACGGCCTTATCGCGCACCGCCCCGTAAATAAGAAAGACGCGCCGTCCGGCGAAATTTTCTTCAAGGAAGCTTGCAAGTTCCCGAGCAGCGCCGGGATTGTGCGCCCCATCAAGATACAGGTCCGGTTGTGATTGCAGTTTTTCCAGCCGCCCAGGCCACTGCGTCTCGGCAATCCCGCGCTCAATGTTCCCATCGGAAACGCGAAAGCCCTTCGCTTGCAGCAGCCGCGCGCAAGCCACGGCGTTCAGCGCATTCTGGAGCTGGAATCGCCCGGGCAGTTGGGGGGCAACCGAAAATTGCGTTCCCATCGCCAACTCCGTCGCACGCGCGCGAACCCACCCGTTTTCCACGCGCTCGTCGTCGATGCGAAACGCTTCGGCTGTTTCGACAACCGGGCAACGCAAGTCCGCCGCACGCGCCCGCAACACTTCGCGCGCTTCCGGAAGTTGCGGTGCGCTGACGACCGGCACGCCCGGTTTCAGAATTCCCGCCTTTTCGCCGGCGATTTCGCGCAGCGAGTGCCCAAGAAAAGTCTCATGGTCGAAATCAATGCGCGTGATGATGCTCACGACAGGCGTGATGATGTTTGTTGCGTCCAGCCGCCCGCCAAGCCCCACTTCGATAACCCCAAATTCCACGCGTTCCCGCGCAAACACTTCAAACGCCAGCGCGGTCACGCATTCGAAGTAAGTGGGATGAGCGCGTAGCTGGCCCTCCGCCAGCAGCTCTTCGATCACCGAATGAATCCGCGTGAAAGTCTCCGCAAACACCTCGTCGCTGATTTCTTCACCATTAATCCGGAAACGCTCGTTGATGCGCTCCAGATGCGGCGATGTATTCAGCCCCGTCCGAAAACCAGCGCAACGCAAAATGGATTCAACAAACGCGGCGGTCGAACCTTTGCCATTGGTTCCGGCGATGTGAATCGTAGGATAAGCGCGGTCGGGTCGGCCCAGCCGCTCGGACAGCACCGTCGTATTTTCCAGATCGAACTTTGCGGCCGCCGCTTGCGTAGGCGCGGCCAATTCGCGGCCAAGAGACAGCAGATAACGGACCGCATTGGTGTAATCCATCTCAGGAAATCAGCAGATCGAGAGTATTGGCAATAAAGCTCTTCATATCCTTGCGCTGCACCACGGCATCAAGGAAGCCGTGCTCAAGAAGGAATTCGGACTGCTGGAAACCTTCCGGGAGCTTTTGCCGGATGGTTTGCTCGATCACTCGCGGCCCGGCAAATCCGATCAGCGCGCCGGGTTCGGCGATGTTCAAATCACCCAGCATCGCAAAACTCGCGGTCACTCCGCCCGTTGTAGGGTCGGTCAGCACGGAGATGTACGGCAACTTTTCGTCGTCCAGCCGCGCCAGGGCAGCCGCCACCTTTGCCAACTGCATCAGGCTGATCGTGCCCTCCATCATGCGCGCCCCGCCGGAGCAGGAAACGATAACGAGTGGCTGGTGGGTCTCAATCGAAAGCTCAATCGCGCGCGTAACTTTTTCTCCGACCACCGCCCCCATCGATCCGCCGATAAATCCGAATTCCATCGCGCAGCACACCACTGGCTTGCCGTTCAGTTGTCCTTCCGCGGTAATGATGGCGTCGTTCATCTGCAATTTTTTTTGTGCGTCCTTGATGCGCTTTGCGTACGGCTTCGTGTCCACGAATTTCAAAGGATCGGTGGAGACCATGGCGGCGTCATGTTCCGTCCACTTGCCGTCCAGAAGCATTTTCAGCCGTTGCTTCGCGTCCATCCGGAAGTGGAACTGGCATTTCGGGCACACCAGCAGGTTTTCTTCCAAATCCTTTCGGAATACGATCGCGCGGCAAGACTCGCACTTCACCCACAAGCCTTCCGTGCGCACGCGCCGCTCTTCCGGAGGTGTGGGCTGATCGATCGATTTTTTATCGCGTTTAAACCAGGCCATGGCCAAAGGTCGTCAGTCTCTAGTTATCCGTTCTAAGTCGACTAGAGTGCGCGCAAGCAAATCGCCGTACTCAATAGCTCTAACTAAGAACCAATAACTTAACCTCAGTAGTCGATCCCCCGCTGCGCCAGTATACCCTTGGTGTACGGGTGTTTCACTTCTTTCATTTCGGTAACGAGATCGGCCTGTTCCACCAGCAACGGATGCGCGTTTCGCCCGGTACAAATCACATGCACTTGCTCCGGCCTGCCCTTTAGCGCTTCCGCCACCTTTTGCGCATCCAGCATCTTGTAGCTGATGGTGTAATTAATTTCGTCCAGAATCACCAGGTCGTAGATCCCGCTGTAAAGTGCCGCGCGCCCCGTTTCCCAGCACTCCTCGGCCATGCGAATGTCTTCCGGATCGGTTTCTGCGCTGCCGATTTTCACGAACCCGCGGCCCATGGGGCGAATTTCGAATTTATCGTCGCCCAGCATTTTCGCTGCATCGAGCTCGCCGTAGTGCCACGAGCCTTTGATAAACTGCACCATCAGCACGCGCAATCCTTGCCCCACGGCGCGAAACGCGGTGCCCAGCGCGCAAGTCGTCTTTCCCTTGCCGGGTCCGGTGTAAACAATCAGCAAGCCTTTTCCTTCCGACATCGTTTCTGTCTCCGCTAATGTGACTGCAATCGCAGTGGAAGAATTCCAGTGTGCGCAGTCCCCAAGGAAACGTCAAGTTGACTGCCAGCAATCGAAGGTCACCTGCCATGGAACGGAAATCGAAGCTCAGGGCGTGGTAGCCGAGAGAGCTGCGCTCAGAGCGCACCTGCGCCGAAACGGTCCGTGAATCCCTGAAGACCTACAAGGCTAATTGTTTTACCAGCGCAGCCACAATTTGCCGCACGTGTTCGAGCGCCACTTCATTCAGCGAATGATTTGGAGCGGCCTGCGTATCTTTCAGCACGATCCACAATCCTGGACGATACACTTCCTCGTCCCCGGGACAGATCGCTCCCGTCAACTGCGCAATTTCCAGATGCGGCGCGCCGGTCAAATCGAGATCGAGAAAATGTGAGCCATCCGGATTAGCCGGAGGATGCGCCACAAGATCGGTCAGAATTCCGCGCGCGTCGTCAACTAGGTCGCGGAATCCTTGTGACACCAGAATTCCGTCGATGTCCCGGGGCGTCGGCTGTTCTACCTGCTCCAGATCATAATCAGGCAAAGGTTTCGTCAGTGGGATCTCAATGGCAACGAATGGTTTATTTTTGTCAGGGGCAATGCGCATGGACATAGAGTGTCCCGCCTGCGAAGCGTTGACGCAACACCTAAAAATACCGCTGTTCGCACGGCACAAACCGGCGTACGTAGGCTTTACCTGGGGTAAGGACTGCCAGAAAGGATCGCCAAAGCGCGATAGATTTGTTCGGCTAGCATCGTACGCGCGAGTTCATGGGAATAAGTCATGGCGCTGAGCGATATCTTCTGCTTCACGCGTTCGCGCAATGCTTCAGGAAAACCGTCGGCGTCCCCGCAAACAAAAATAATCTCGCGCGTGCCCCTATCGCGCTGTTCCCCGATCCACTTCGCAAACGCGGTCGAATCGTAAACCTTCCCGCCCGCATCCAGCAACAGCATGGCTGCGGCGCGGCCCGCGTCCAATTTCTTCACCGCGGCTTCCGCGTCGCGCACTTCCGTAATCTCTATTGGGCACGAACGGCGGATGCGTTGCACATAATCGGCAAGCACGGCATTTATCTCTGGCCGTCGCGTTTTTCCGAGCATCAACAGGCGAATCTTCATGGCGGGGTCTGCCGCGCTCCGTCTTCCACGGAAGAAAGTCTTGATCTGGAAGCAACAACGCGACGCGGCGCAACCGGCTTATGGCTGAAGATAATTCTCACCGGGAGCCGAGCGCCGCCGTTCCGGAGAATCCGGCTCGTCCGGAAACACCAGCGAGGGAGCCGCACGCCATAGCCGCTCCAGATCGTAATAACGTCGCGCCTGCTCGCCAAACACGTGCACGATAAAGCCGCCAAAATCCAGCAGTGCCCATTCGGCGGAGCGATGCCCTTCGCGATGTTCGGGCACGCGCTTCATCTCGCGATATAGCACTTCTTCGATTTCATTGCAGATAGCCTGCAATTGCGGTGTGCTATGCCCCGTGCAGATCACGAAGTATTCCGTGAACGCGGCGTGCCCGCCCAGATCTAGCACGGTGATGCCACCGGCTTTCTTGCTTTGCGCGGCCTCGACAGCCAGTCGCACACCTTGCGGGAGCGATTGCAGGTTCACCGGTACAATCCTTGTTTCAAAATGTATTCCTCCACGCGAGCGGAGACAAGCCCGTGAATCGATTGGCCGCGGTTCGCTTTGCGGCGGATATCCGTTGCGCTGGCCTCACTCGCCACATTTTCCAGCAGGTACACCGTGGTGCGTTGCAGTCGCGCCACCACCGGAGAGCCGTGCGCCACAGGATCCTCTTCCTTTTCTTTCTTGTCGCGCGAAGCGTCGGGCGCCGCATGCAAATCCGGCGGGATCACTAACCGCAGCGCTTCCAGGCGGATTCCCGGCCGGTTGGCAATGACAAAATCGCACAGCCCGAGCAGCGCTTCATATTCCTTCCACATCGGAATATCCAGGAACGCATCCGCGCCCAAAATAAAAAACACTCGGTCGCCGGCTCCGTTGTATGCGTGGCGGAAATAGCGCACCGTATCGATCGAATAATGCAGTTGCGTGCCGCTGAAATCCTCTCCCGCTTCCGCAAGCGACGGCACGAAATGCGGATGTTCCGCGCACGCCAGTGCCACCATCGCAAACCGGTGCGGAAACGGCGCCAGATGCTGTTTTAATTTGTGCGGCGGCCGGCTCGCAGGTATGAAGTGGATCTCGTCGAAGTTGAATCGCCGGTCCGCGGCCCGTGCCACGGCCAGATGCCCGGAATGGATGGGGTCAAACGAGCCGCCAAAAATCGCGATGCGCCTAGGCTGATGTTTCGCCGCCGTGCGGTGAGCTTGCGCCGTGGTCAATCCGCCTCCCCCATGGGTACGCGCCTAAATTCTCTCACGAAACCTGACCGGTGGTTCGTCTTGTTCGCCTTCCATCTCATGCTCGTCCCGATACAGCTTGCCATCCGCCCTGTCCTCGCTTGTTTCCGACGCGCCTTCCCGATCGTCGAATTCTTCCTTCGGGATTTTATCCAGCGCGTCGGCCATGCCGCGCACCAGATCTTTCACACCTTCCCCGGTCGGAGCCGAAATGGCATGGAACGCAAGCCCGTGTTGCTTACAGAATTCGCGCAATTCCTCGAGCTTGGCATGATCGGTGGTCGCGTCCAGTTTCGTAGCCACGACAATCCGCGGCTTCTTCGTCAGCGCTTCGCTGAACGCCGACAGCTCGCCTTCAATAATTTCGAACGCCTTGATCGGATCCATTTCCGCGGTATCGCTCGTATCGATCAAATGAACCAGCAACCGCGTGCGCTCCACGTGTCGCAGAAAGCGAATTCCCAGCCCCGCGCCTGCGCTCGCGCCTTCAATCAGTCCCGGAAGATCGGCCACCACAAATGTGCGCCCCAGTTCCGTGCCGTGGCCGCCGGTGCCACCATCCGCATTCACCACGCCAAGATTTGGTTCGAGCGTCGTGAACGGATAATTCGCAATCTTCGGCCGTGCCGCGCTGATAACAGAAATCAACGTTGATTTGCCTGCATTGGGAAATCCCACCAGCCCAACGTCCGCCAAAAGTTTCAGTTCCAACCGCAAATGCCGTTCTTCGCCCGGCTCGCCTTCTTCCTTTTCGCGCGGAGCCTGATGCCACGGCTTGGCAAAATGTTGATTCCCCCGGCCGCCCTTGCCACCTTGGGCTACCAGAACGCGCTGGCCCGGTTTTTTCAAATCCGCCAGCAGCTCGGATCCGTTGCTGTCATACACCAGTGTGCCTACCGGCACTTTCAGGATCATGTCCTCACCGGAAACGCCGGTGCAGTTTGAGCCTTCGCCGTGCCGTCCGCGGTCCGCCTTGAACTCGCGATTGTAGCGGTAGCGTAAAAGCGTGTTGTCGTTAGGATTTGCTTCGAGATAAACGCTTCCGCCGCGCCCGCCGTCTCCGCCCGATGGTCCACCCCGCGGGACGTACTTCTCCCTGCGGAACGCCACGCAACCGTTCCCGCCGTCTCCGGCCTTCACCGCAATTTTTGCTTCATCTACAAACATGTATTTTTCGATTCGCCAGCCGCGATCCTGGCTAGCTCGCTGCAACTTCGCCTATAAAACAAAAACGGCCCCGGCCGATGGACCGGGGCCGCTGGAAGCTCCCTCGGTTAGCTGGCAGCCTTTTCCGTCTGCGCTGGTTTGATGTTCACAAAGCGCCCGCTGCGACCCCGATCCTTGAACTCGACATAGCCGGTCACCAGCGCGAACAGCGTGTCATCCTTGCCCTGCGCCACGTTTTCCCCAGCGCGATGCTTGGTACCGCGCTGCCGCACGATAATCGTTCCCGCATTGACCAGCTGCCCGCCAAACCGCTTGACGCCCAGCCTCTGTCCGTGTGAATCGCGGCCGTTTGTAGACGAACCGCCGCCCTTCTTATGTGCCATCGCTAATTCCTCGCTTCGTAGTGGCCGGTCTTGGACCAGCCAACCAAAATTTCGAAGATTTACAGCTTGATCTCGCTGACTTGCACGGCCGTGTAATTCTGCCGGTGCCCGCGCTGAATCTTGTACTGGTTGGTCTTCTTGTACTTCAGAACGGTGAGCTTCTTCGCCCGGCCCTGCTCCACGATCTTGCCCGTAACCGTAGCTTGGGACGCGTCCGTACCCGCCAGCATCTTCTTGTCTTCGGTCTGCACGGCAAGCACAGTTCCGAATTTCACCTGTTCGCCCACATCGCCCTTCACGCGCTCGATGCGGATGGTGTCGCCGGGTGCGACACGATATTGCTTTCCCCCGGTCTTGATAACGGCGTACATCGATCCTCCAAGGCCTCTAGACAAACTCCAATTATACGGTCCGCCCCTGCTAACCGTCAACGAACCGTTTCTGAACAAAATGGAGTGGCCGAGCTTCCGTTCGGCCAGGCGCGCATTGCTTTTTTCGCGTCTTCGCAAGACTCGTTCGCGCCAGTCTAAAGGCTGGCCACCAGCAAAGAACTCAGAAGAAATGGCCCCCCCAATCCGTCAATTCTAAAGGGCAACACCTCTCCGGCCACCCTTTATAGCGCAACCCATTTCTTTTCTGCGAGATTGAATCCAATTGATTCTAAGCGGGTTACCTGAATGTTGGAGTCGGGCCAAACTACCCGCCATGAACCTCTTTCGCCTGGCTCACCGCGTTTCCGTCCCCTCTTTTCAATTCGCGGAAGACGATAGTCGACAACACCGTCATTGCCCCAAGCACGTAAAACGCGCGGTGAATTCCGTGAATAAATTGCGCGGGATTCGAACGAAAGCGATCGGGCAGAAAAAACGCCGTCACTAACGAAGCCGAAGCCACGCCAAAACTGATCGACATTTGCTGCATCGTGCTGGCAATCGAACTTGCCGGGCTGGCTTCTTCCTCGGAAGTGTCGGCATAAACCAGCGTGTTCATGCTCGTATATTGCAGGGAAGTGAAAAATCCATAGCAGAACACCATGCTCACAATGAGCCAAACAGGCGTCCCCAAACCAATCGTGGAGAACAGCAAGATGAGAATGCCGATAATAATGGTGTTGGAAATCAACACGAAGCGATAACCAAAGCGCGCCAGGATTTTCGGCATGGTCATCTTCAGGCTCATCGCCGCGAAGGCTTGCGGCATCATCAGCAAGCCAGACTGGATCGGCGTGAACCCCAGCCCTACCTGATACAAAAGAGGAAACAGAAAAGGAATTCCGCCAATGCCAAGGCGTGTCAGGAAACTGCCGCTGACCGCCGCACGAAAGGTGCGAATGCGAAAAAGAACCATACGCAACAGGGGATGTGCGGTTTGCGTCGCGTGCAGGCCGTAAGCCGCAAGAAGAGACAAAGAAAGAATCAAAAGCGCCACAATTTCTGTGGTGCTCAGCGTGTGCTCGCCGAACACTTCCAGCACATAGGAGAGCAGCGCCACTCCGGCGCCGAACAAAATAAGCCCGACAATATCAAGCGGATCGGTATGTTCGCGGTAATCAGGCAAATGCTTGTAAACGAGATACAGCCCGATTAAACCGATCGGAATATTCACGAAGAAAATCAGCCGCCAATGAAAATATCCGACAATCAAGCCTCCGGCGATCGGTCCGAGCATGGGCCCGATCAAACCCGGAATCGCCACAAAACTCATGGCGCGAACCAACTCGGACTTGGCGAAAGACCGCACCATCGTCAGCCGTCCGACAGGCACCATCATGGCTCCGCCGAAGCCCTGCAAAATGCGGAACGCCACCAGCAGGTGAATGTTTGTCGATATGCCGCAGAGAAATGATCCCAACGTGAAGACGCCGATGGCCGAAGCGAAAACGGCGCGCGTTCCGAAGCGGTCGGCCATCCATCCACTGATGGGAATGAAAACGGCCAGGCTCAGCGTGTAACTGGCCAATACCGACTTCATGCTGAGAGGGGCAACGTGCAGAGCTGCTGCGATCGTCGGTACCGCCGTGTTTAGGATCGTGGTATCGAGCGACTCCATGAAGAAGGCCACCGCAATCATCCAGGGCAGCAAGGTTTTCTGCGCATCGGACAGCACCGGCGGCGAGAGCGGCTGAGCCGCGCGCGCCGCGTTTCCGTTCTTGGGATCAGCCAGCACACGCCTCCACCAACAGTCCGAGCACCTGACGTTCTATGTCAAAAATCAAACCTGTAACCCAAAATCATTTTGGTGATCAGGTGGTCGGTTGATCGTGTCAGTCCGACTCCCACGCCGAAGTTGATTTCCCACTTGGGAGAGACATTCAGGTCGATCGCTGGAAAAATCTGCTGTTGTTGCTGCCACAGCGGATAGAACCCGGTCACCGGCCCGTCCGACCCGTAGTACTCAAATCCACCGGTAATTTTTGGTGTGAAGTCATAGCTTACTTTTACTGCCGGCGAAAATGTAAACCCCTGGTTCGCTGTCAATCCATGGAGAGACTTATCGACCGCCGGATTGAACGCGAAATACCACCGTCCCAGCTGCTTGTCGATGATCGGGCGCAACTCGTAAGTCCACGTGTCGGTGGAGAACTGCCGCCTTTGATAGCCAATTTCCTGAGAAAGGCTCAAGCCTACAGGCCAGTTCCATTTTTTCGGAATGCTGAATCGCGGGCGGATATGATCGCCCACCCAGTCCCATCCCAATCCGTTCTGTGCCGCGGTGAAAATGTAAAATCCGGTTTCGAACCAGTCCGTGAAACCGTGGGTAATTTCCACGGTCTCGTGCAACTGATGATTGGTGGGATACACGCCGTCGACACTGGTCTTGGAACCCTGAAACGTGAAATTGCTGTGCAGTTCCACCATCGTCTTGCCGGGGTCGACCAGTTCCGAACCGTAAACCTGAATTTCGTAATTGTCCTGCGCGTGTAGTTCGGCGGCGCCCAGAAAGCAAACAACGAGAGCTGCTGCGCAAACAATAATGGAACGGTTCAATCGAGTCGGCAATTGGCAACCATCCTGCGCATACACTCGCCCCCCACTAAGATGCTTCAGGAAAACACTAAGTGTACAGATTTCTTTGTCGAACCACCCCGTGCAATCTATGCGTGGGGGTGTGACTTGTCGTAAATGTCCATTAATTGGCGGATGGAAGCGTGTGTATATTTCTGCGTAGTCGACAGGGACTGGTGGCCTAGCAATTCCTGAATCGCGCGGAGATCGGCCCCATCGGCCAGCAAGTGCGTGGCGAAGGCGTGCCGCAGGGAGTGCGGATGCAGGTCCCAGTTGATATTCACCAGGCGAACATATTTCTTCACGATGCGTCCCACGCTGCGCTGCGTCAGTCGCCTGCCCATGTAATTCAGGAATATCGCCTGGGGACTCGTGCCGCCTTCCTGGCCATAATTCGCGCGCAGCAGCTTTTCACGCTCCGGCCAATACAACGCCAGAGCTTCCGCGGCCTTCACGCCATAAGGCACGATGCGCTCTTTCCGCCCTTTGCCGATGACGCGCAGCACGCGATCCTTCTGATCCATGTCCACAAGGTTCAGCCCGGTTAGCTCGCTAACGCGCAGCCCCGCGGCATACAAAAGCTCCAGAATGGCGCGGTCCCGCCGCAGCAGCAGACCATCCTCCAACTTGATTACTGCCGTTGTAGGCATCAGCGCGGCGATGTCGCCACTCTTCTTCCGCTTTCGGCCCGAGCCTGGATTCTGTATGGTCGCCAACTGGTCCAGAAATCCACTCATCTCCTCCGCCGACAGCACCGACGGTATGCGCTTCGGCAGTTTGGGAGTGGGCACCAGGCGGGCCGGATTATCTTGGAGCGCGCCTTCTCTCACACAGTATTTGAAGAACGAACGCAACGCCGCCAATTTTCGGGCAATGGAACTTTTCTCCAGGCCGGCTTCGTGCAAATGACCGATGTATTCGCGAATGAACTGGTGTTTGATCTTGGCGATGGGCGGGGTGGTCGTCCCTGGCGGAGTCAGAAAGGTCTGGAATTGCTCGAGGTCGTTGCCGTAATTCGCGATCGTGTGCGGCGAGGCATTGCGCACCGACCGGAGATATTCCATGAACTTGTCGATGAACGCCTTCATCCCACCTCCCCGCTCAATTATAGGGGCAGTTTCGACCGAAGGCGGCACTTCAGAATGAACAGTTATTTTGTTGGCCGGACTGGCGGGGGCAGCTGGCCCGGCTATGACTTCACCGCCAGCGGAGCTTCTTCCGGCTGCGGCGCGCTTGCGGGCTTTTCCTCGGGCGCCAGCTTTTCCCAATCGCATCCTTCTTTAATGCAGGCGTAAACCGTGCCGATTTTGGATTTCTTTTCCACGACAAACGGCGCTCCGCACTTCGGGCAAGGCTCCGCGACGGGCATGTTCGGCGACGTGAAATCGCAATCGGGATAGCGAGAGCAGCCGTAGAACACGCGGAATCTGCCGCGACCGCCTTTCCCCATGCTGCCGCGCTTCACAAATTCGCCTTGGTTACACTTCGGGCATTTGATGCCCATGGTGATGGGCCGCGTGTATTTGCACTTCGGATAGCCCGAGCAACCGATAAATTCGCCGAAGCGGCCGTGTTTCTTCACCAGCCCATTGCCGTCGAGTGGGCACTTTTCATCCAGAGGCTCATCCGGCTGATGGGCTATGCGTGTGCCTGCCACCAGGCGCCGGGTCGTTTTGCAATCCGGATAGCCGGTGCAAGCCAGAAATGCACCAAAGCGGCCGCGCTTCAGCGCCATTTCCTTGCCGCAGTTCTCGCAATATTCCACCTTGTTTTCGGCGTCTTCCGGAATTTCCTCGGAAAGGTCCTGGATGAAATCGCAGTCCGGATAGCGCGAGCAGCCGAGAAAGAAGCCATGGCGGCTGATGCGTTCCAATAACTCGCCTTCGCCGCACTTTTCGCACTTTTTCCCGGTCGGAATGCCGGCTTTGTAGGAAATCATTTCATCGCCGGCCTTATCCAGGTCGATGATGAACTTTTCCCAGAACTCCTTCACCGACTCGCGCCAGGGCAGCTTGCCCTCTTCGATCTCGTCAAGTTCCTCTTCCAGCCGCGCCGTAAATTTCACGTCGAACACGTCTTCGAAGCTCTTGATCAGCAACCCACAGACGCGCTCGCCGAGCATCGTTGGCGTAAACCGGCCTTGGTCTTTCTTCACGTATTCGCGCTCCACAATCGTGGAGATAATCGAGGCATACGTGGAAGGCCGCCCGATGCCATCCTCTTCCAACTCTTTCACCAGCGTCGCTTCCGTGTAGCGCGGCGGTGGTTCCGTGAAGTGCTGGTCCGGCCGGATGGAATCGAGCTTCAGCACCTGGCCTTCGGTTACGCGCGGCAGCGTCTTACCTTCGCCCTCATCATCCTTTTCGTCGTCTTCGCGATCCGATTGCACGGCCGGAATCTGATAAACCTTCAGGTATCCGTCGAACTTCATGATCGATCCGGTAGACCGGAACGTATAATCCGCGGCCGAAATGTCGATGGTCGTCTGGTCGTACACCGCCGGCAACATTTGCGAAGCAACAAATCGCTGCCAGATCAACTGGTACAGCTTGAAAACGTCGTCGTCCAGATACTTGCGCACATCTTCCGGCGCGCGCACCACGTCCGTGGGCCGGATCGCTTCGTGAGCACCCTGCGCGTCCTTCTTCGACTTATAGAAGTTCGGTTTCTCCGGCAAGTAATCGCTTCCAAAACGCGCCGGAATCAATTCCCGCACCTGTGCCAACGCATCGTTGGACACTTGCACGGAGTCGGTACGCATATAGGTGATCAGCGCTACCGAGCCTTCTTCGCCAAGTTCAACGCCTTCATAAAGCCGCTGCGCCAGCGCCATGGTGCGTTTGGCGGTATAGCGCAAGCGGTTGTACGCGGCCTGCTGCAGCTTTGAAGTGGTGAATGGCGGTGCGGGATTGCGCCGTTTCTCCTTCAGTGCAACGCTTTCCACCTGCCACTTGGCCTTGCTCACGGCCGCCACAATCTCGTCAGCGGCGGCTTGATTCGTCACCTCAAGGTCTTCGCCCTTTTTCTTGCTTAACTTGGCTTCGAAGATCGGCGGCTCGCCGGCGTCCAGCATGGCGTGAATGGACCAGTACTCCTGCGGAAGGAACGCGCGAATCTCCTGCTCGCGTTCGACGATCAGCCGCAGCGCCACGGTTTGCACGCGCCCGGCGCTCAATCCCCGGCGCACTTTATCCCACAACAGCGGGGAAACCTTGTAACCCACGATACGGTCAAGCACTCGGCGCGCCTGTTGCGCGTCGACAAGCTGCGCATCCACCTGCCGCGGCTTCTCAAACGCTGAGCGGATCGCCTTCGGGGTAATTTCGTTGAACGTAACGCGAAAAATCTTCTTCGGATCGATCGGCTCAATCTCGATGCGATCCTTCTCGGCTTTCTTCGACCCTTTGCCCTGCGCGCCCTTCTTCCCGGTGTGCTCCGCAGCTTTCTCGGCCTCGGCTCCATCCTTCTTCCCATTGATGGCGTTCTCTTCATCCTCGGGAATTAGGAACTTTGCTGGTTTAGAGAGCACCAGCGCCAGGTGCGCGGAAATCGCCTCTCCTTCGCGATCTGGGTCGCCGGCCAGGTATACAGCTTCCGCCGTATTCGCGGCTTTGCGAAGATCGTTGATCACCTTGCCCTTGCCCGGAATAATCTGCAGCGTAGGCTCAAAGATTTTCGGATCATCCAGGGAAATAGGTTTAAGCGGTGGTTTAGGAGCCGCCGCCTTCCCGCCCTTCTTGCTCTTTTTCTTCTTTTTCTTTTTATTGATTTCGTCTTCATCAATGGGCATGCGGATGCCGATCGTTTTCGTCGGCAAATCCAGTACGTGGCCGATGGATGCCTTGACCAGGTAGTTCTTGCCCAGATATTTATTTATCGTCTTCGCCTTCGCCGGCGACTCGACGATTACCAGTGATCGTGCCATGTGTTCCTTTGTACCTTAGTTACTTCCGCTGGGCGGGCTGGTAGAGCGGAGCTGTGTCTTTCTCGCTACCTTTATAAGTGCCTCGTCGGGCGGCTTGCGCCCCACTTCTGATGCGCCATGCCTTCCTTCCGATGCATTGGGCGAATGCGGCGGCGGTTCGTTCTTTCCCTTGGCAAATGGCTCCCCGGCAATTGCCGACCGATGCCTGTCCTGTCTAAGTCAGACAGGGTAGCGAGAACGTCGCGGGAATTCAATCCGGTCGATTCGACGATCTCCTCAATCCTCTTGGCTGCCTCTACGTTCAATAGCTCGTAACTCTTTTTCTCTATTGGGTTTAGGCCGTATCCTGCCAGAAGGTTCCGCTGCTTGGGTCCGGTCGCTTCCGCCTGCACCGGGCTGCCCGAACGGCGGTTGGTAGATCCTTGATCACGTCTTCGGCGCTGCTCACGAGCTTTGCCCGATTTGATCAGCATCGCCGCCCGGCTGACGGCGCGAATAGGGGACGCCCGAAGCTGTGTTTGCGGGCCGTTAAGGTCAGCAGCAGCCAAAAGAGGGCAGCGTCCGGCTGATGCTGTCGAGAGCCTACGGGTATGATAACCGAATTGTCAAATAGTTACTAAACAATCTTCGGCCGCAGGCCTTCGAATTGCCCGCCATCGATGCGCTTAGCTTGGTGCAAAAAAATGCCAAGCCCCCGAAGCCATTTACTGCGGGGCTGTTGACCGGGACATAGGGGTTATCGTCGCGCACCTTAGGATTGGGGAAATTGTCAACGGCTGCGATTGGTGAACGGCGGCAAATTCCAGTTGCGCTCGATGAACTTCAGGATGGAGACGTGGTCGTTAATGACGCAAAAAATCCGAAAAACCCAATCGAGGTTCGCGGAAAAATAATTCCAGGTTGCGGACAAAGTCCCGCGCAGAAAATCGGCACGGATGGTAAAAGCACAAATCTTCGGAGGGTGGAGAATTTATTGCTGGCCGATGGTGCGAGGCACAGCGGTGTTC
This sequence comes from Candidatus Acidiferrales bacterium, assembly GCA_963742325.1. Lineage (GTDB taxonomy): Bacteria > Acidobacteriota > Terriglobia > Acidiferrales > UBA7541 > Acidiferrum. The sequence continues at coordinate 249,145 of CAVULB010000002.1, forward strand.
GGTGTCTTCGGAATACGCGTTTGGCCCGGTGCATCGACGCGCACCGTTCCCATCATGCCCCCATCTTCGTGCTCCAGAAGATGGCAGTGGTAGACGAATGTGCCGAGCGTGTTGGGATCGCGGAAGTCCATCCGTAGCCGGACGCTCGGGTACAACAGGTTTCGGCCGTTGTAGTACGGCACGTTCACCGTATCGCGTAGAAACGGTTCATTCACGGGCACCCCGGAATACTCCAGCAGTTCAAAGTGGATCTGATGGATGTGAAAGGCGTGCAACTCCGAAGTGCGGTTCTCAATAATCCAATCTTCCACATCGCCTTGCTTCACCACGATGTTCGGCACGTCGGAAGCAGGATCGAACACGGTAGGCGTCTGCCCGTCAACAGTGATGAAAAACGTGGTCGCGCTATTCGGGTTGTTGGGATCTTCGAGCTTTTCCGAGAAGTACAGCTTCCGCACATGCGCCGGCGCAACAGTTCCAAGCCACGGCAAAGTCGGCGCAGGAAGCGCCACGGGATTCGACGCAAGCGTGGACCGCGGTTCCCGCGCATCGGAAACAGCAACTATTGCAGCGACCATGCGGTTTGGATCATTTTCTCCGCCTTGCCCGGTATCGACCGTTCGCGTTACCAACAGCCCAGGCGTTCCCGCAGGAGGTCCATCGACGATGAATTCCACGCGCGCGCCCGGCGGCACGCCGATGTGGTCGTGCCACTCGATAGCGTTTTCCGCCCCTGGATTCCAATTGATCGGCACGCCGTCCAGGGCGACGATGCCCAGCATTTGTGGTTTGTGATTATTGAACAGCACCGCCAGGTTCAGATAGGTGATGGCGCATGCATTCAGCACTCGCCACAGTTGCCGCTCGCCAGGCTTCATCTTGATGGTTGCAGGCGGATAGTCCGGATAGGGCACAGGCACAAAATTTACGGAAAGATCCTTGGCGGGCTTGCCAAAACCCGTGCCATTGTTCGCGGAGTCTCCGTCGCGGTCGATCAGGAATTTTGGAACCACAGGCTCTGATTTGCTGGGAGGCGCGCTGGGATTCACCAGATCCTGATCACGGATCACAAACACGCGTTCCGGTAACCCTGCCAATTTCGAATTCGTCCGCTCAATGCCCTCCACAACCAGTGCGCCCGATGCGCCGCCGAGAACCTGATGCGTGCTGAATCCGTGGATGTGCGGGTGGTACCAATACAACCCTGGTGGCTCGTCATCCGGAATGCGAAAACGGTATTCAAATGGCGGATCGTCCGGCTGAATCGACGTTTTCAGCACGTCGTCCTGGTGGCACACCGGCGGCACCGTCAACCCATGAAAGTGCAAATTCGTGGAAGTCGCCGACATTAAACCACTCTGGCAAGGATCAGAGCTTGCTGCAGAATTGCCGTGGTGATGCGTCTGGCGATTCGCCGGGGCAGGCGCTGAAGAACCGGAGTCGGTCAAATTGTTTTTGAGATTGAGGATCAGCTCATCGCCTGGTTTCACCCGCAGTGTGGGGGACTGGCTGCCGTCCGGAAGCAGATAGCAATAACGAGTCGTGCCGTCAGCTTCCTTCACATTGTGCACGGTCAGATCGACACGCAAAACGCCGTTTTGGCTGCGCAAATCTTCCGGCTCGGGAACCTCGCTGCCCTGCCGAGGACGAGGGCACGCGTCCTGCGAAACGCCCTGTGCGTGAAGCGTAAAGCAGCCGCATACGCTCCAGGTGATGACGAAAAGTGCGATGTGCGCGGCGAGCCCGGAACAGAGGCGTGAGCGGCCTGACCTATTCCTTGGATACGACCTCAATTTCAAAACGCTCCGATTTCGCGCCATCGGCGCTTGAGAGTCCTGGCTTCGCCTTCATGAGATTTGAAACCCTAACGGTATGAGGAGAACATTACAGAAACGTGACAGTGGCATGAACCGACCGTTCACTTCCGCTTAACAGATCGGGCGCAGAAACCGTACACTTTCGAGGACATTCGGGATGTCTCTGCGGTCCTGACGATTCAAGCTGCCGCGCAAAGGCGGAGTCTACGGCGTTTGCGGCAAGCTGGCATTATAGGCGGCCTCCAGCAGGTCCTGCGTGGTGCCGTCGTAGTCCGCATCGATCTCCCAAATAAATGTGCCGCCGCATCCGCGCGCCCAATCGGTGTAGGAGACACGATAAAAAGTGGAAGACGCGTCATCGTAGGTGATGAAGCCCTCGCCCCCATCCGCCCTCAGCATGTAGGGAACCAGCGAGTACGGATCGTAGTAAGTCCGCCAACCCATCGCGTTAATCCGCTGTTTGAAAAACGTCCCATAGTTCTGCGAGACGACGGAGTTCCCACATTCCTGGGCGGCATTCTGGTCCGGGCAAAAGCCCCAAAGCGCATCCGCCTGGTGATAGACGTACCCGTAGAACGGTGTACCGATGTTGATCTGCGCCGGCGGTATCCCCGAGGCCTCGTAAATGTCGATAGCCTCTTTCACGCTGCCGCCTGGTTCGCAGTTATAGGATTCCGGATCATTGGGATCGGGAAAAATCGCGGAGTTCAGTTGTGCGGAGTCCGTCCACGGTCCCGCACAGTCATACGTCATCACGTTAAAGTAATCGACGATGAGTTTGGTGTCGGGAAAGTCGTAACCGCTGCCGCCCCACGGCGCCACGTCCGCGGAAATAATGTACTGCGGCGTCGGCAAGATGGAACGCAGCCCCATCAACATGCTTTCGAAAAACGCGGCATCCTGGGTGCTCGCCGGATATTCCCAATCAATGTCCACGCCGTCGTAGCCGTACTCCTTGATGAAGGCCAGAAGATTTGTAAGGAACGCGCTCAAGCCGCCGCTGGCGGTCTCCATGCCGGTAAAGTCGCCTCCAAGTAGCAGCATCACCTTCACGCCGTGATTGTGCGCCTTGGTCAACAGCGCTTTCTCGATAAAACCCGAAGGCACAATCAGGTTGCCGTTCGCGTCGAAACTTACGCCGGCATGATTGATGTGCGTTAGCTCGTTGTAGGGAATCTGGGCGGAGCTATAAGGTGGAGTTTGTGTCTGGCTCCAATAGCCGTAGTCCGCGATCAACCGTTTGGTCGGCGGCGGGCTTGTCGCCGTTGTCTGTGCATTTGCCGGCGAACCTGTTCCTGACACCACAAGGATGAACATTGCAATCAGAGAGAATGACAGAATCACTTTCAAGGACTTCATGGACCGCCCCCTTACCCGTCTTCGAAACGTTGCGATCTCCGGGCACTGCGAGCCCACAACGGCAGGACGCCGGAGAGCCCAGGTTAGCCCAAAGCAACCGCTGGCAGCCTACACCTTTGAATCGATTTAGTGAAGGGCTTTGCGTGCCATACCACATAAGAACACCCGCCACGCGAGTCTCGTTTCTTTTCCCGTTCCTCGATACAATCCAGCCCATGAGAATCAGCCTTCGATTTCTCCGGGTGCGGTGGCCCCTCTTCCTCGTTCTGCTTGTCAACTCGCGGCCGGCCGCTGGCCAAAACTGGTCGCTGCAAGACATGACCGTCATCACCGACGTCAATATCGTTGACGTGCGGACCGGTGAAATCCATCCCGACCAGGTCGTCATTATTGAACGGAACCGCATCACTACGGTCGGCTCGCGCAAGGAAACTCGTTATCCGCACAACGCTCCCACAATTCTGAACGGCAGAGGCTCGTTTCTGATTCCCGGCCTGTGGGACATGCACGTGCACCTTGTTTTTGGCGATTGGTTCCCTCGGGCCGAGGAAATTTCCCTGCCACTTTTCGTTGCCAACGGCATCACCGGCGTTCGAGACATGGGCAGCGACCTGGCAACCGTTCAGTCCTGGCGGGACGAGATTGAAGGTGGGCGCATGCTGGGACCGCGCATCATGACCTCCGGCCCGATGCTTGATGGGCCCAAGCCGCGCTTCCCCAGTTCGCTCGCAATTGCGACGCCCGAAGATGGACGGCGTGCTGTCGACCAGTTGAAACAGAGTGGAGCCGACTTCATCAAGCTGCAATCGCTTATTCCGCGCGACGCCGTCTTTGCCATTGCGGAGGAAGCCCGCCAACAGGAAATCTCTTTCGAAGGTCACGTGCCAGACGCGGTTCGCGCCAGTGAAGTTTCTAACGCCGGTATGCACAGTTTTGAGCACCTTATCGGAATTTTTGAAGGCAGTTCGCCGCTGGAGGACGAATTTCTGAAGGGTCATAAGACCGAGGCGGAATTTTTGTCCAGCTACGACCCGGAACGCGCTTCCGCATTGGCTGCGCTTCTCGCCAAGAATCAAACGTGGCAATGTCCAACGCTCGTCTGGGAACGCGGAGGCAATTTGATCGACGTGACCGACTTCAGCAAGGACGCGCGCGCGAAATACGTTCCGGCCTACTGGAAGGATCAGACCTGGAAGAAATTTACCGACCAGGTGGAAAAGGAATTCAATACCGACGACCTGGAGACCCGCAAGAAATTCATCGATAAGGAACTGGAGGTAGTCGAGCTTATGCATAAAGCGGGCGTGCCCTTTCTAGCCGGCACGGACACGCCTCCCGGTGTGTACATCTTTCCCGGCTTCAGCCTGCACGAGGAATTGCAGCGATTCGTTGCTGCAGGATTCACGCCGCTCGAGGCGCTGCAGACCGCCACACTGAATCCGGCACGGTTTTTCCGGATGGCGGACCAGTTGGGGACCATCGAGAAGGGAAAATTTGCCGATCTGGTTTTTCTGGAGGGCAATCCCCTCGAGGATATTCGCAACACGCAGAAGGTAACCGCTGTCATCCTGAATGGACAATACATTTCGAAAACAGATTTGCAGAAAATCCTGCAACGCGTGGAGGAATCGGCCAAGAAAGAGCCTCCCCCCCAGCACTCCAGCAATTTCTAACCCTGCACAAACGAAACTTCCGGGGCAGCACAACTGCGACACGCTCCGCGAGCGTTATTGGGCTGCTTCTCTTTCCCCGCTTCGAAAATGATGCTAACTTCGCTCCGCGACGAGGTCGAACGGCGGCGGCACTTTCTATGTCTCAACGATTTACTTTCTCCGGTCTTCGCGAGCTCTTCGCCAAGGCCAATGAAGAAAAGTCCGGCGATCATTTGGCGGGCATCGCCGCTCGCTCGGAGCGTGAGCGCGTCGCTGCGAAACGCAAGCTAGCTGACCTGACGCTTGCGGAGATCGTGCGACAGCCGCTGATCGATCCCGAGACGGACGAAGTCACCCGTTTACTCCTCGAGTCCTACGACCAGAACGCTTTTCAATCGATCCAGAATCTCACCGTGGGCGAGTTCCGCGAACATATTCTCGACGACGCCACTACCGCGTCGGCGTTGAAGCAGATTCAGTGGGCAATCATCCCCGAAATTGCCGCTGCCGTCGCCAAAATCATGAGCAATAAGGATCTGGTGCTCGCCGCAGCGAAAGTCCGCAACGTCACCCGCTGCCGCAATACGCTCGGCGAGCGTGGCGTTCTTGCCATCCGTGTGCAGCCGAATCATCCCGTCGATGACCTCGGCGGAATTCTTCTTTCGGCATTCGAGGGACTTCTCTACGGATGCGGCGATGCCGTAATTGGTGTGAATCCAGCGTCGGATTCTGTGGAGAGCGTCGGCTCCATCCTTCAAGCCCTGCAGCGCCTCGTGAACACCTACAACGTGCCCACGCAGACTTGCTGTCTGGCCCATATCAGCGCGCAACTCGCGGCCATGGAACGCGGCGCCCCGGTTGATCTGCTCTTTCAATCGATAGCCGGAACGGAAGCGGCCAATCGCAGTTTCGGAATTTCGCTGGCCACGCTGCAAGAGGGTCGCGAGCTGGTCCTTGAACACCATCGCACCCGCGACGTGGCATGGAAAGGCACGAACGCGATGTATTTCGAAACGGGGCAGGGAAGCGCTCTGTCCGCCGAAGCTCACCACGGCGTGGATCAACTGACGCTAGAAGCCCGTGCGTACGGCGTCGCGCGCGTATTCGAACCATTTCTGGTGAACAGCGTCGTGGGCTTCATCGGTCCAGAATATCTTTACGACGAACGCCAGATTATTCGCGCAGGCCTGGAAGATCACTTCATGGGCAAGCTCCTCGGTCTGCCGATGGGCTGCGATGTTTGCTACACGAATCACGCAGCCGCTGATCAGAATTCCGCGGACAATCTGCTGCTGCTGTTGGGCGCGGCCGGATGCAATTACTTCATGGGCGTTCCGTGCTCCGACGACGTAATGCTGAACTATCAATCCACCAGCTACCACGATGCGCTGGCCGTGAGGCGGCTCTTCAAGCTGCAACCGGCGCCGGAATTTCTGGAGTGGTTGCAGCAGTCGGGAATCTACCGTGACGGCGAACCCGTTTTGCTGGCCTCGCCCGCGCGCCGTCAGCTGATCGAACGTCTCGCATCGTCTTTACAGGGAATCGACTGAATGAAGGACCGAAGCGACGCCAAGCTGGCCACATCGGATCTGCCGGAAATTGTGCAGAAGATCCGCGCGCGGACATCGGCCCGCCTTCTCGTCGGCCGAGCCGGAGCCGCTTACCGCACAAACACGCAGCTGGATTTGCGCGAAGCTCATGCCGCCGCGCGCGATGCCGTCCGCGCGGAACTGAATTCCGAGCAGGCTTTCGGCAAAGACTTCGTCAACACCTGGAACCTCTTCGAAGTCTCCACCAACGCCGTTCTCAAAGACGAGTATCTCTTGCGCCCCGAATTAGGCCGCCATTTTGCCTGCCATTCTCGCGCGGAATTGCAGACTCGCTGCTCCTCACGGAGCGATCTTCAGATTGCGATCGGCGATGGCCTTTCCGTCTCGGCGGTTGCGACGCAGGTTCCGCTGCTGCTTCCCCTGATCTTCGACGGCGCCAGCCAGCGGCATTGGAGAATCGGCCAGACCTTCGTGATTCGTCATTGCCGCGTCGGAATCCTCAACGAGATCGGCGAACTGTTGAGTCCTCGCGTCGCGTTGCTTCTGATCGGCGAGCGCCCCGGCCTGGCCACTGCGGAAAGTTTGTCCGCCTATCTGGCGTACCAGCCCAGCAATGCGCACACAGACGCCGACCGCAACGTAATCTCCAATATCCACGCCAGAGGCGTGAGTCCCCGCGAAGCCGCCGCGCGCATCCTCAACTTCGCCGCCCGCATGATGGAAACAAACTCCAGCGGCTACCAACTAAAGGAAGCCCCACCCACCCTAGGCCATCCCTAAAAAAGCGAACGGGCTCGCCTTGCATGCCAGCTGACCTAAAGAGCGGTTAACCGATGCGATGTTTGTTGACAATCTGAGCGGATAATTGCCTGGCGTGAAAGCCTAGAATACAAAATACGGTAAAGCCGAATGACTTCCGGAAATCGGTTGCTTAGGGGGTCACATGAGCCAACCACCTCTCATCCGTACTCCTAGGAATTCTGTGGCGGCAGGGTCGCGCCGCAGCACGCGCATCGAGAAATCCGTCCCACTGATCGTCTTGGGCCAGAATCGGATGGGAGAGCCTTTCATGGAGAGGACGGTCTCGGTCTGCCTCAATATGCACGGTTGTCGGTATCCCTCGCGTCATGATTACGGCGTTGGAACCTGGGTTACGTTGCAGGTGGTGGAGTTAATGAAGGAAAAACCCGCGACAGTGCGGGCGATGGTGCGATCGGTCCATCCGCCCGCGAGCTTGCGCGAACTCCCACAGGTTGGCGTGGAGCTGGAGGTACCTGGGAATGTGTGGGGGATTGCGGCGCCGCCAGTGGATTGGGTGAGCGCCCGAGAACCGAATCTGTCGACGGCCCAACTCACAGCGGTGAATGCCCCCGCTCAAGAGAAGGAAGGCCTCGCCGAGATCCAGATAAAGCGAGAACCTAAGATGGCCGAGTTCACCAGTTTACCGTCTCCGTCGCCAGTGGCCTCTCGGCCCCCGGCCCCGAAGGTCCCGGAGGCTCCGCAACCACAGCGCGTCGTGGTCACACCCGATGGGCTGATTTCCGCGCTGCAGGGAAAACTGCAACAAGAGGCTGAGAAGGCCGTGCAGGCAGCGGTAGCGAAGCAAGTGCACGATCTAGTTCGGGAAGCACGCAAGTCGATCGATGATGCCCGCCGTTCGAGCGTGCAAGAAGTGCAGTCGCTCGTGCAAAGTGCGGTGAATTCCGGTCTGGAGGAATTCCGGCGAGAGGCGGACCTGTGCGTGAATATGGTGCTTGCAGAGACAAAGGCCACGCTCTCCTCGCTCGATGCGGATAGTCGAGCCACTTGCGATGCCCGGCGCCAAACGCTGGAGAACGAGGTGGCGCGTTCGGCTGAACGGGCGACGGAACAATTCCGCAAAGGAATGAAAACCTGCCTGGACTCCTTTCTGGCGGCCACCGTCGGCGCGGTGGATGAAGACTCAGGGCACCTGAAAGATGACGGAAAAACTCTGCACGAGGTCCGCAGCAGGTAGCCCTGCTCACGATTAAGTTACAATTATTCCTAATATTGCTGATAGCGGCCCCATGCCCTATTAGAAAACGCGCTCGCACCGAGTAATGAAAATGCGGGGAATGTTAGAAAACAGCTCCCCGTGATCGCGGCAATCTTTCTTGTCAAGTTCAGGTGGGCCGGCGTGGGCTTCCTCCCGTTGGCGAGCAAAGCTTGATCCGTGCGTGGGCGGAACTTCTCCCTGACGGCCTGTTTTTCTGCATTAAAATTGAAAGCTACGGAAGAGAGCTGAATGCTACGAACCCTCGCGATTTTTGCCGGTCGGTGAAGGGAAAGTCTCCGGGTACAAGCGTTCAAACTCCGGGTCGCCATGGAGAGGGGCGAGATCGGGGTCGCGACGAGTCCAGACAGGGTCTCGGGAACCCGCTTCCCAGGCTTTGCGCAAGGTCTCGATGGCTTCCGCCTTTTTTGCCAGGCCGCAGTAGACGCAAGCGGCGTTGTAGAGTATCGATGATTCGTTTGAGCGTAAGGTGACGGCCAGGTTGAGTTCGCGCAAGGCGTCTCCCTCGCGATCCAATCTGGCATAGTTGGCGGCGAGTAGAACGCGTGCGCGGGCATCCTCGGGCACATGGATCAAGTGATTCTCGAGGGCGACACTGAATCTGCGGGTCATGCTGAGTTTGGCCTCTTCTTGTTCCATGGCGCCCAAAGAGTTCAGGACCGGCACGTACACGTTATAATCCTCGCCACTGGCCTCGATGGCGGATTCCTCAATGTCCACAACCTCCTGATAACGCCCCGCAGCGAAGAGGGCACGGAAGAGCAAGTAGTAGGCGCCCTCGCAGTCGCGCTTGCGTTCGATAGCCTTCTTGACCATGCGCACGGCTTCGTCATACAGCCCCGCGGCATAGAGGACCCACGCCTGGCTGACTTGCACTTCGGGCAGATCCCATCGCAGGGCCACGGCTTTGCCGGAAGCCTCCCTCGCACGATCAATCCAGATTTGGTCGCGACTAAAGATGGAGTAGTACATTGCGCAGGCGTTGGCACACGCGGAATAGGCAAGTGCGAAGCTGGGGTCCAGGACCACTGCGTTCTCAAACATTTGCAAGGCAAACTCGACATCCTGGCGAGTCTGCCGGCGGGCGTAGCGCTTGCCGCGCAGGTACAGATCGTAGGCTTGCGGATTTTCCGTGGGTTTGTCGGCCAGGGCTTCCAGTTCTTGTGGGGAAAGCCTTACACGCAGGGCCTCGGCAATTTTACGGGCCATTTCGTCCTGTATTTCGAAAACGTCTTTCATTTCTCGGTCGAACCGTTCCGACCAAAGGGGAAAATCAGTGCGCGTATCTATCAACTGCGCGCTGATGCGTAGGCGAGCGCCAGCGCGGCGCACGGTGCCCGTAAGGACATAAGCAGCCCCCAGTTGTTTGCCGATCTGCGCAGGGGTCACTGGCTTGTCGCGGAAGGCCAGAACGGTGGGGCGCGAAAAGGTATTTAATCCCTGTATTTTAGAGAGCTCGGTGATGGCGTCGTCCGTGATCCCGTCGCGCAGGTATTCGTCCTCTTTGAGGCCACTTTGATTTTCGAAATAGAGCACGGCCACCGACTTCGTCGCGGGAATGGCCGCCGGCGCAGGTGCACTCGAGGCTTCGATTCTTGCAGTTGCCGGCCGGCGATCGGAATCCAGATCACGCTTCAGGCGCTTTAAGTCAGCGCGAAGTTCCGCTGCGGTCTGATAACGCAGATCCGTGTCTTTTTCGAGCGCTTTGGCTAAAATGTTTTCAAGGGCCGAAGGCAATTTGGGATTTAATTTCGTCGCCGGGGCCGCCTCGGAATGCAGGATCCCGTCGAAGATTAGTGCAACGGTTGATCCGCAGAAGGGAACCACGCCCGTGGACATCTCATACAGCACTATGCCAAGCGAAAACAAATCCGACCGTAGGTCCAACTCTTCGCCACGTGTCTGCTCCGGCGACATATAGGCCACCGTGCCTATCGAGCTGCCGGGGCTTGTGAGAAGCGCACCGTCGGCTAGGTGTGTTTGTGTGCGCAACGAGGATTCGCCCAAGGCCTCCTCCCCGCGCTGCCGCTGGGTTGTCAGCTTCGCCAGGCCAAAGTCCAATATTTTCGCGGGCCCTCTGTCGACGAGGAAAATGTTAGCGGGCTTGATGTCGCGATGAACAATGCCTTTTGTGTGGGCAGCTTCAAGGCCTTCGGCAACTTGAATCCCAACGTCCAGGAGTTCGGATATCGCGATCGGCTTCCCGGAAATGCGATACTTCAGCGTCTGGCCTTCCAGCAGCTCCATGGCGATAAAGGGACGACCCTCGAATTCGCCAATATCGTAAATTGTGCAGATGTTCGGATGATTGAGAGAGGATGCGGAGCGGGCTTCGCGGCGGAATCGCTCGATCGCCTGGGTGTCTTCGGAAATGTCGTCGGGCAAGAATTTCAGCGCAACACTGCGGCCGAGGCGCGTGTCCTTGGCTTTATAAACCACGCCCATACCACCACCGCCGAGTTTTTCCAGGACGCTGTAGTGGGAGATGGTTCGACCAATAATAGAGGCAGTTTCCGTCATCGGCCAGGGAGTTTACCTCAGCGCCTAAAAGCAAGCAAATGCGTCAGATGCAACTTAGGCATGCGGCCAATTCCTCGGGTTAAACCGGGCAAGTCCGGCCGAGTACCCTCGCGCGATGAATAGATGTTCTGTTGCAGAATTGTTCGGGGGTTACAGGAGGCTAATTCTGTTCATGGTAGACGCTGATTGGGGCTTCCTAAATCGGTTCGTCCCCGAGAAAACGGCGCGTGAGGCAATGGCCAACCGGATTAAGGGGCTGTTGAAGTGATTGCGGCTTCGTTCCACAACTGCCAAAATGTTCTCACAGTATCCGGCCCATGCCCTTGATAATGATTGTTCCCAAATAGAAATAACCTTTTGAGTTTCCTGTCCGCAACAAGCTGGCGACAGAGTTTCACCCATTGCGTCAGATCGTCACTGCGGTCAATGATTGTTTTATCCCACGTTGTCGTACGGGTCTCGATTTCTTTTCTGTTCCCGAGCCATCGGACGTATGCGAAGTCTGCGGAAACCAGATCAAGCGGCTTTTTCAGTTCCCATGGCCGGGGCATAAACGATGTATCGGTCAAGGCCAGCGCAACCTTGCGCTCACGCAGCGTGTCGAGAAGTTCTTCATTCAGCCAGTTTTCGTTGCGAATCTCAACCGCAAGTTTACAAGTGAGCATTTCCGGCAGCTTCTTTAAGAAGGGACGCAACCGGGCAAGGAAATCCGTTCCGTCTTTGAACTCGTACTGATTGAAACGGGGAAATTGCAGCAGCAACGGACCAAGTTTTTCCTTCAATAAATTCATTCGGTCCACGAATTCGATGAACTCCGCTTCGCAATCGACCAGTATCTTCGTGTGGGTCATTAGTTGCGGAACCTTGGCTGCGAAAATGAAGTCGGATGGGGTTCTGCGATACCAGTTCTCAACGGTGGACGCTACGGGTGTCCCGTAATACGTGGAATCAATCTCTACGGTTCTGAACTTGGAAGCGTAATAACCGAGATAGTCATCTGACTTCATGGCAACAGGATAGAAGCTGCCTGACCATCCTGCTGCTGTGAAGGCCGAGGTGCCGAGCAACACTCGGGGGTCACCAAAAACCCGATCGGTTTCTGGGTTGTTTTGGGTTGGTTCGCCCGTTTTATCCATTTCAAAAAGCGAGGACTGGCCGTCGAGTTTGGGGCGTCTTGCCATCGGTGAAGTATAGCGCTAGACTGGCCACTCCTTTTCCTCTCCGAATTCATCGTGGAGATCAGCCGTGCTAGCCAAACCAGCAGTTGTCCCGCGCAAAGCGCTGTAACAGTCGTATGTCCGCAAGGGAAGTCGCCCAAGGGGTTGTGCTACGAACGACGGGGCCACGGGTTTCGCTCCTCCGAAAGTCAGGGCTCCACTCCCGATTTGTCGTGCCGCCCTTCCACCGTCAAGCCAGTTCTATGGCCACTCCTCGACGTAATGCCTCTTGGCCATCACGGCTGTTGTATCTGACACCTTGTCACAGTAGTTGCATCTTGTGCGCAGTTGTCTGAGGTGGCCGGGAACGCTGAAATCAACGCAGAGCGGAGTCCAAATCAATCGAAACCGGAAATCTCTAACAATGTTGGCCTGTTTGACCTCTGCATCGACGTTGGTGATGTCCCGATACTACTCGAAGATGATCGTTTTGTTGTTGTAGAGGAGAATTCTGCTTTCAATGTGCCATCGAACAGCGCGGGACAGCACCATTTTTTCAAGGTCCCGTCCTTTTTCCACCAGATCTTCGATGGTATCCCGGTGTGATATGCGCGCAATGTTCTGTTCAATGATGGGGCCGTCGTCGAGGATTTCGGTGACATAGTGTGCCGTCGCGCCAATTAGTTTTACGCCGCGCTCATAGGCCTGGTGGTAGGGTTTTGCGCCGATAAAGGCGGGCAGGAATGAGTGATGAATGTTGATGACAGGCATCGGACATCGGGTAATGAAGTCACTCGAAAGCACCTGCATGTAACGGGCGAGCACGACCAAGTCGATTTTGTTCTCGGCCAGGAGTTCGAGTTGCTGTGCCTCGCCATGGGGCTTGTTGTCCTTTGTCATCGCAATGACGTGAAAAGGCACGCCATAAAAATCGGCATGCCCCCTGGTGTCTGGATGATTGCTGATCACCAGCGGAAAATCGCAAGCAAGTTCGCCGATGCGCTGGCGATAGAGGAGGTCGACCAGGCAATGATCGTATTTTGAAACGAAGATGGCCACGCGAGGACGGTAATTACCCAGGGCGATGCACCAGTTCATTCCAAGCTTGTGGGCGATAGGACCAAACGCGCCGTCGAAGTCTTTCATGTCCAGACGGAAACCGGCGAGTTCCCATTCCACGCGAGCCAGGAAGTAACGACTTTCCCCGGCCTGGTGCTGCTCGAAATGTAGAATGTTACCGTCATAACGATAGAGGAATTCGGCGATGGCGGCATTCAGGCCGCTGCGGGTGGGACATTGCACCAACAGCACGGCCGTATCTTTCATGAGAAACCCTCCTTCTGACGCCGCTCTTAACATTCGGGTCGTCCCAAAACAGTCGAATCAACTGCAATCAGCATCCATTGTCCAAATAGTGCCCTTCCATGCGGATTGATTGGGTTGCCGACTTTATATTCAGTCGCGGGCCAGGTCTCCGCGGTCGATAATACAACAGTCCGGATGTCGGGGAACGCTGATCAATCACTTCCATGCGACATTGGAGCCTCCGCAGACTTGCAGAGGAAACGGTGGCCTATGTACTTTTGACAATACCGAACGCGGAAGTCTCCGCGCAGCATGAGCATGAACGGCAGTCCGCTGTTCTGGGACCCGGTAACGCTGGGCGAGACAGCTTGCCGAGTCCCTGTGATTTTGCCATACCTACTCTTTCCTGTTAATTCTGACAGTTCCCAAACAGGCCAAATGCTTCTATAAAGCGTGGGCATGCAACGCACACGTGTGTTACTCGCGGATGACCATCAGATGCTGTTGGACGCGCTGAAGCACATTTTGGAGCCGCGCTACGAAGTTGTCGGCACGGTACGCGACGGTCGCGCACTTCTGGAAGCTGCGGCCAGATTGCGACCTGATGTAATTGTCGTGGACATTGGCATGCCCCAACTGAATGGGCTAGACGCCGCCCGACATCTCGGCCGCTCCCTACCCAAAGCGAAACTTGTCTTCATGACGATGAATGAAGACCCCGACATGGTGGGAGAAGCGTTTCGAGCAGGCGGGTCGGCATTTCTGTTGAAACAGGCAGCGGCCTTCGAGTTAACAGATGCAATTGACAAAGTACTGAAAGGCGGTTCATACGTAACGCCCAGAGCCGAGCAGGGGCAGGAGAATATCGCATTGCGAGAGCCGCAAGGCCGAGAGCGCAGTGCGCAGCCAACAACACGACAGCGGGAAGTGATTCAACTTCTGGCAGAGGGTCGCTCCATGAAAGAAGCGGCCTCTATCTTGCGCGTCACGAAGCGGACCATCGCCGCACATAAATACTCTGTAATGGAAAACTTGCAGCTAAAGACCAACGCGGAATTGGTTCAGTATGCAGTCAAGCACAATATCGTCTCAATTCAGTAACTAGCCGCCACCCGGCTGCCGCTGTTTCGCCCTCGTAATCAATTCGTGCCCCTGTTCCGCCTGCGAATACTCCGGATTCTTGATATCTGGCCACCGACATTTGGACTCCGAAAACGGCCTTCGGCCTGCCACAAAATCAACTAGAATTAAAGCCAAGCATCGAAGTGACAGTGGTGGAGTCTGAGCTTGAATCTGCACAAGATTGTCCTCCGGGAGCTTAGCGAGGGTCTTCGGAGAGACCTATGGGGATTAGGCAAGTGCCGGTTACGGTCTGCACGAACTGCGGAGCCCACGGCTACAACATCCAACTCGCCAATGGGAGATGCGGACGCATGGTAAGTGGAAAACGATGCGAAGGAATGAATCAGAGCGCGTTGCTGGAGCGTGACTGGGCAGAGTGCTCGACGTGCGCCGCCACAGGTTTCGAAGGTAAAAGATATTGCCGTAGGTGCGACGGTTCCGGTTGGGTATTTATGCGCCGCTAGATCCGCCCAAAGCGGGACAATGGCATCATGCAAGGGACACTTCATCGTTTGCACCTGCAGAGTTGGTCGGCCAGCCCTGGTGGCAGACGGGACTTTGCCAAAGCTTCGCCTCTAACATTGTTAGTCGATCCTCACAATAGGTCATCATTTCGTGCCGCCCTTCCGCAAAATCACTTGCAGTTGCTCCAGCGCAACGTTTTTTAAAGCGTTCTTTTGCACAAGCAAAGCGCTTGTTGAATGCCCTGTGGAAGAGAGGCCGTCCGCCCACGGGCCTTTCTCATTTCCAGCCCATTTACGGCGCTTCGGCGTAGCAGATATAGAGCTACAGTTCGTTATTGCGCTCGGGCAACGACGGCTCAAGCGTACGCGTGAAATCATAAATAACGTCAAGTAAAGGAGCACTGATGACCTTACGCACGTTTAGTTCGTTCAACCAGGCGCGAGCCAACGCCGACAAGTACGCTCGGGCCACCGAGCGGACCATGTACGTGGTCTATGAAGCGCCTGAGTTCTATGTAGCCACGGAAGAAGACTTAAGCACCTTTTTCGTCGGGCTATCCGACAATCAGATTCGCTATTGTACGGCGGAGAGGGCGAAGTAGCAGAGTGCCGCACCGTCGTCGTTGGCTTGACATCCTGTTTCGGAGGTCACATTGCCGAAGGAAAAATAGGACCGTGCAAGATGTTGAGCAAGTTCTGCGTGAAGAAATCAGAGCAGTAGAGATTGAAAAAGCCTTAGTAGGCTCCCAGGACGCGCAGCACATTGGCGAGCTCAGCGACTATTCTTTTATCTCCGTTGGGTTCTGTATTCCGTTGCCCATCCCCGGACCATCGCCAAACACACTCCTCCCTCAATGGAATTTGCATAAGTCCGCGCCCGCCGCAACACCGAACGGCTTCCCTCAAACGGCTGTATCGAACGCGCGCAGAGCACCGCTCGTCAGGTCACACCTTCGCGGAAACGCGCGTCCGCTACAGCTCTAACGTTTCTGGACCAGATAGGCGCTTGTGCCCGATCTTCAAACACGACCAGAAAACCGCTAGCCCGCTTGCCACCAATGGTCCGCCGGTTATTGCCGTCATGCGACGATTCGTCAGGAACGTTCGTCATGGACAAGTCCTATCCTTACAGAACTGGTCCACGCCAGGCTCACGAAAGGGTGAGCGAAATAACGCACGCTAAGGCACCTGCTAATACCTCTATAGAACGGCACTTAGCAGGGCAGTTTTAACGGGCGGAAATCACTGGATTTGCGCTCAGACATCTCTCGCAGATTCAAAACCGCGCGATTGCCTGTTGTCTTTACTTCGCTATAGGCAGCTCGGTCGGATGCTCAAGACGGAACTCAAGAAGACTTTCACTCGGTACGGAAACCTGCTCGCCTTTCTTTGTCGCCGCCACGGCAGTTCCCGCGCCGGCGCCCGCGAGCGCTCCAATTCCTGCTCCTTTGCCTCCACCAGCGATCCCGCCAATGAGCGCGCCTAATCCAGCACCGCCCAAAACCTTCTTGGTCGTGTTGCCGCCCTCGCCCTTCCCCTTGATCTCGTAGTCAGTGGTCATGAGCGGATAGGCAGTTCCATTGATAACAATGTCGGTAAGTTCCAGAATCAGTTGCGAACTGCCCTTAAATTTTCCGGATGACGATGCCTGCGCGAGGACTCCATAAACCGTTGTCCCTTTCGGGGCAACGGTTATATCGAACGCCTGCAGATTCGCTTCTAGTGTTGCCTTGAACCGATACCCCGCTTTTTGTTTGCTCGAATCTACTGAATCTACCATCCGCACCAATATTCGCGTCCCTGCTTGCACGGTAACTCGCTTGGACCCCTGGGCGGCGGACAAGGGTGTCAGCTCTAATGTCAAAATCACTGTCAGCATCAACGCTGCCCATCTGATTTTCGCCATCTGCATGTTCAATCCCCTGTTAATGATCCTCATGAGCCCACCACCGGCAGCGAAGACGCGATCTTGAGATCGATGATCATCAGCAATTGATTCTCAACCTGTACGAAACGAGCGGCTGTTATCGCCCCCAACTGCTGCTTCACTAGTTCATAGTACTTGCCGAGCAGTTCGTCCCGCTGCTTCTGATAGGCCATCGCGCTCTTTATTAGCTCGTCCGCCTTCGCGTCAGTCATCTCTTTATACGTGCGGGCATATTCTTTAATGTTCGCCACGCGCAGATCGTTGAGCTTGTTAAGTTCGGCGTCATAATCGCGATAAATAGGCCAGAACTTGGCTGCATCTTCGGCATCAAACTGCATCACCGTTCCTAGCAGTCGAGCCTTTTCGGCGTTCACGTCTTTGCGCAGAAGGATGATGTATTCCTTAGTGTTCAGCTCTTCAGGCGCTTGAACCGTCGCGGCAGTCTTTGCAGGTGCCTCGGTCGATGCCGTTTGCGCAACCAATGCCGCACTTGAAGTCAGACACATGGCGAACAACAATGCCATCCGTATTCGACGCATGGTGATTTCCCTCACTTTTCTTTGCGAACTCCTGACAATTGCTGTGCCCGGGAACCAGGAGCAGAACGAAGGCGAAGGAACATTACGCCCCGCAACCAATAGAGTCAAGCCTCAGCCCAAGCGTGGCTCTAGAACTCAAGTGTTCTCCGAGCATTGCTGACAATTCGTTCAGCGCTTGAAACATGCTGTAGATTGACGAGAGCAGTACAGGAGATCACCGCATATGAGCGAAATGATGAGATACCCGTTCCTCGTCTTGGTGTTGTCGCTAGTCGTGCTATGGCTCTCGGCCCGGATTGGCGCTTTCTTTCGCAAAAAGCGACGGAACATGGAGGAGCACGATAGCGAGAATTTTGGTTTGATCGTGACAGCTGCCCTGACGCTGCTGGGGCTTATTATCGGATTTAGTTTCTCCATGGCCAGCAGCCGGTACGATCAGCGCAAGAACTACGAGGAGGCAGAAGCCAATGCAATCGGGACGGAATATGTCCGGGCAGACTTTCTGCCACCGGCTGATGCAGCGAGAGTGCGTGCGTTGTTGAGGAAATATATCGATCAGCGTGTCTTGTTCTATGAAACTCGGGATGACCGCCAGCTTAAGGAAGTCGATGCGGCCACTGCTCAAGTGCAGACCGATCTGTGGAACGCGGTGCAAGGTCCGGCCCAGGCAATGCCAACACAGGTGGTCGCGCTGGCGGCTTCGGGTATGAACGACGTGTTGAACTCCCAAGGATACACACAAGCCGCTTGGTGGAACCGCATCCCTAGCGCGGCATGGGCTCTGATGGTAGCAATCGCAATCTGCAGCAACCTGTTGATCGGTTATGGTGCGCGTCGCGGTGAAGCGAAAACCTCTCTACTTCTTGTTTTGCCGCTCATTGTGTCTATCTCGTTTTCTTTGATAGCGGACATTGACAGCCCACGCGGCGGCGTTGTTCGTGTGCGTCCACAAAATCTAATAACCCTGTCTCAGTCTCTGCCAAAACGCTAAACGGAAAACCGATTGCGTTTACTGCGTTAAACCGCTTTTCCGTCTTAATCCGCGAAGTGGTCTGTGATACCATCGGCAACGTTTTCAAATCACACCGCCATCTGCCGCCCAGGTTGCGACCGAATCAGGAACGGCTTCGCCAATGAAAATCGGAATCATTCGCACGATCACGTTCAGTTTTGCTGTGGCAGGTGTATTAGTGGCATCCGTACACGCGCAAACCCCGCCAAGAATGAAGATGACCACAGACATTCCAGTGGCCATCACTACCCCGGATAAAGCAGAAACTCGACTCGGCACATTGAACTGTTTCGACGGTTTCCCGGACGATGCAACGATAGAGAAGGTGTACGACAACCTTGATTTCGAGCGCGGTGTGCAAGCGTTCTTAACCGCAATGCCGGGGGCATCGCTTTACGCGTTTCGTGAAGGTCTTCACAGTCAGGGTGCGGAGACAATCAAACGGTGCTCATTATGGACAACCCCTCAAGTGGCTCCCGAATTGCACAAGACGACACGATAGAAACGTTCCCGATTAAGAACCATACTTCTCCAGAACTAAAGGGCATGTCATGAAAACTCTGGTCTCTGTCGTTATTACTTTTTGTCTCGTCAGCGCGAGTCTCGCCCAGGATATAGGCTGGCCCCGAGAAAAGACGAACGCGGGTGGGACGATCATTTATTACCAGCCGCAACTCGATGAGTGGAAAAATTACCGAGAACTCGTGGCGCGTATGGCCGTTTCCATCCGACCGAAGACGGGGCAGCCTACGGTCGGGGTTGTTTATCTTCATGCCCGCACAGATGCCGATCTCGAAACTCGCAACGTAGTGCTGAGCCGACTGGAAATCACCTCGACCAGGTTCCCTTCACTCGACCAAGCCGGGGCTGCGGCGATGGATCAGCTGGTCAAGACTTTCCTGTCGCCCGACGTGACTATAAACATTTCGCTCGACCGATTGCTGGCGGAACTGGAGGAAAACAAGCAGGACTCCGAGCCCGTAGTGCCCGTGAAGAATGATCCACCGAAAATCTTTGTCTCCTATGGAAACGCGATTCTGCTTCTGGCTGATGGCAAAGTCGTTCGGGCTGCAATTGAGAAGACCGACCTGGAGTTCGTGGTCAACATAAACTGGGATTTATTTTTCGACAAATCAACTTCGAAGTATTACTTGCTGTACGAAAAAATGTGGCTCACGGCAACCTCGCTGGAAGGGCCCTGGACCATCACAACGAAGCTGCCCGCCGACATGACCAAGATACCCGATCAGCCGAACTGGGCGGACGTGAAAAAGGCCATTCCTCCCTCGGCCAGCGCGGGCACCGCAGCGCCTGAAGTTTTCTACAGTAACGAGCCCGCAGAAATCATCACCTTCAGCGGAAAGCCTGTATACGCGAAGATTCCCAACACGCAACTGTCTTACGCAACGAACACGGAGAGTAATGTTTTTCTTCAAAGCGGGGAGAATCAATACTATTTCCTAGTGGCCGGGCGCTGGTTTCGCGCCAAGAGCCTTGAAGGACCCTGGACTTTCGCCACTGCCGACTTGCCCGCCGACTTTGCCAAAATTCCCGCGAGCAGCGTAGCCTCTCGCGTTTTGGTTTCCGTTCCGGGCACGAACGAAGCCAATGATGCGGTGTTGCTGGCACAGATACCAAACACAGTGATCGTCGATCGCGCCAAAGCAGAGGCCGAGGTCAAGGTTTCCTACGACGGCCAGCCTGAGTTCAAACCCATTGAGTCGACTTCGCTCTCTTATGCTTCGAATACGCAAGACAAGATCATTAAGGTAGGCGACTTGTATTATCTCTGCTTCCAGGCGGTATGGTTTATGTCCACGTCGCCCAATGGCCCGTGGAAGACTGCGGACTCCGTTCCTCAAGAAATCTACACTATCCCAACGAGCTCGCCGGTGTACAACGTCACCTATGTGACGCAGACAACGACACCGAGCGGAGAGACCGAATCGAGCAGCACGGCAGGTTATTTCGGGATGTTCATCATTGGGGCAGCAGTGGGAGCCACGCTTGCTTATGGAAGTGGGTACTACTATCCGCCATATTTTTATTACGGACCATATCCGTATCCAATTTATCGTCCGTATCCCATCACTTACGGAGTTGGCGCTTACTACAACCCGCACAACGGGGCGTACGGTATTGCTCGCGGAGCCTACGGGCCGTATGGCGGAGTTGCTGGGGCGGCCTGGTACAACCCATCTACGGGAACTGGCGGACGAGCAGTCGGCGGTTGCGGTGTGTACGGCTGTGCAGGAGCGGCCCGCGCATACAACCCGTACACGGGAGCGTATGGCGCAACACGGCAAGGCTCGAATGCCTACAGTCAATGGGGCAGTTCGGTCGTAACTAAGGGTGACAAGTGGGCGCAGACCGGGCATTACACGGACTCACGCGGTACGGTCGCGGGTGCTCGCGGTTCGGAGGGTGGCAGAGTCGTCGGTGGAAGTGGGCAAAACGGAAGCGGATTTGTTGGGCAAAGTGGTAGTGGTGACGTTTACGCCGGGAAGGACGGCAACGCTTACAAGAAAACCGGAAACGGTTGGCAGCAATACGAAAATGGCGCGTGGACCCCGGTGGACACCTCAGGTGCTAAGGCCAACGCGCAGGCAAAGGCGCAAAGTGCTCAGGCCGCGCAGACTTCCACCACCTCAGCAGGTGCACAGCGGGATCGTGCTGGCACGACCACGAGTACGCCATCGCAAACGGGCGGCCAGAGAGCCAGCGCTACGCAGTCGAGTGAGTTGCAAACTTTGGATCGCGATGCTAAAGCCCGCCAACAAGGAACCGAGCGCACACAGAAGTATCAACGGCAAAGTCGCGGTGAAGGCCGCTCGCGAACTCGCACCAGAAGAAACTAAGTGCGAACAATTAACCAGAAAGCTTTTGTTTGCCGCC
This sequence comes from Candidatus Acidiferrales bacterium, assembly GCA_963742325.1. Lineage (GTDB taxonomy): Bacteria > Acidobacteriota > Terriglobia > Acidiferrales > UBA7541 > Acidiferrum. The sequence goes on from CAVULB010000002.1 coordinate 270,499, forward strand.
CTGAGTTGGATCCCATTTTCGAAGTTGGTTCGTCAGAAGAATTCGTGGGTCGATTCGGGCGCGGGCAACTTGCCAAGTGAGTGATAGAGCGCAAGTTCGAGGCAGCGGAAGGTGCGGAAACCGTAGGATTTTCTCATAGTGACTTTAGCCTTGTTGTTCAGACCCTCGACAACTCCGCTGGAAAGCAGCTTCTGAGCGCGGAAATAGTTGAGGATCAGTTCGCGGTGCTGGCGGAGTGACCGGACGATGTTCTTCATGGGCTCGATGCGCGAGCGCATCACTTGCCGACACCAGTCATCGAGGAACTTTCCGGCCCAGGCGGGCGAGTTGTAATCCCAGAGCTGCTGAAAGGCTTCCTTAAGAAGGTAAGCACGTACGGTCTTCAGGTTGTAACGGAGCAGATCGCGCAACCGGAAGCGCTGTTCCGTCTTCAGATTCTCTTCGCGTTTGAGCAGCAGCCAGCGCGACTTCTTCAGCACGGGCACGCCGCCCTCGCTCGCTATGCGGCGCGATTCTCCCGCTCGGATTTCGTCTAGCGCCTTGTTCATTTTCGCCACGATGTGAAAACGATCGAGGATGTGAAGCGCCTCGGGGCATTTCTCGCGAATGACTTTCAGATAGGGCTCCCACATATCAGAGCAAACGAACACGATCTTTGAAGCCAGTTCGTCGCCGATGACAGCGAAGAATCCCCGAAAGGATTCGATAGTTCTTTCGCGGCCCACCCAGAGCAGGCGCGTGACGTCGAGGTCGATCTGATAAACCAGAGTCAAGTACTTGTGGCCTTTGGCATATTGGATTTCATCGACGCCGATCGCATCGATTTGCCCTAGCACCCGGTGCTCCAGCCCGAAGGTGACGACGTGTTCCACCGCGTCGAAGACCTTGTCCCAGTAGGTCCGAAAGGCCTCCGCCGTCTCTTTCCATGATAGTCGCCGGGCCCAACGGGCTAGGAAGAGCATGTAGGCTTTGGTCAGCGTGCGTTTGCCGCCGCCCCAGGGAACTTCTTCGACAGCCACAATGCCGCAGCGGCGACAGTTGACGCGCCGCATGGTGTACAGAAGGAAGACGAGAAACCCCCACAGGGGAATGAACTCAAAGCGCCGTTCGGCGAGCGGGTCGTAACCGGGCGCCGGCAGATGGCAGCGTGCGCAGAGTGCGGCCGAACCCTTGCGCGGCCGCACGGCCACTTCGATGCTCTTCTTGTCGGCACTGAAATGGGCGTGCTGGTAGACAAAAGCTCGGAAACGATGGCAGCGGTTTAGAATCGTGATCAGTTCCATGGCGCGGCAGCGGCGGCGGCGAATCTCTACCATAAACCGGTCCAGACCCGGGAGCCGCGGGATCGATGAACGCTACGACTAGGCAGGATCTGGTGCGAGAACACAACATTTTGGGCCAACTTTCGGGTTGGCGACCAACGGGCCCGTACGCTGGGTCAATCGCTGGTTAGCAATCGAGCGCGGAGTAGTAGTCGGCGAGCGCAGTAAACGCGGCTTTGGGCTCCCACGGCATGTCGGGGTAGCGTTGACCACGGCACCCATCGTCGAGCACTTTAACCAGGCCAAAACTTGCCATGTCGAAATCTTCTTGCGTTGCGCTTCGGTTCGCCAGGTCGTAACGCGCGAAGGTATACACGAACACGCTGTCGACGCCCTCAGTGCTAAAGACGTCCAGCAATTCGGTAATGTACCGGGCCTGCTCGTTCTCGTCACGCACGTATTCGCCCTTGAGCCGGACCGGTCGGGCGCTGTCGTCCCACTGGATGACATCCGATAACCCCCGGTCTGAGTTGTCGGCTGCACCCCGGAAGGCGGCGCACCCGAATTCCGTGATCGCTACCGGCTTGCCTTGGGCTCTTCCCTGAGCGACAAATGCCCGGATGTCCTCACGGAAGCGCCCGGCCATCGCAGCTACCCGATAGCCAGCGTCAGTCGAAACAATATCGAACGACCCCCAGTCAACACCATCGAGCGGTACCGAGGCGTAGCTCAGTTTCCCGCCGAACCGCGCGCGGACCACCTCCACCGCCTTTCCCAGCAACTCGTTCATGCGGGCACGAATCCCTGGGATCAGCCGGCGCAGGCGCTGCGGCTCGGCCAAAGACGCCGCTCGATCTACGAGCGTGTCCCCAGGCATGATGCCGGCAGTCATCAAGCTAAGCTCGGAGCCCGTGAGGAAGACGATTTTCGCGCCTCGCTTGCGCAGCCGTTCGGCGCGGTCGGCGCAGTCGGCGAGCAACTCGAGCAGCTCCTCGGTGGTCAGGTTGTTCGTAAACGGGCAGAACCACACTTCGAGGCCCACTTCGGCAGCGTATTTCGCGGCAAGCTCCAGCCGCTCCGGGTACCCTCCCGTTATGCGCACCGCAGTGCAATGTAAATCATCATGGATGATCTCCATCTCCCGTTTCACGACTTGGGGCTCAAACGGCTCGCGCGACGTAGTCCCCGCGCTCATGAAGCCGGTATCGTAGTTGATTCCTTTGAAGCACATGGTTCACACCTCGTTAATATGTTTTTGTCGATGATCGCAACGGCACTCTGTACTGCCCATACTAATTGCTACTTGCTGGTTTTCGCTTTGTCCTCCGGGAAACCTGTCGCAACCAGTTCGAATGCCTTGCGCAGGAGCGGAACGATCGAGCCGGTTGGGCCGTCCCGCAACCATCGATCCACAACAGTTCCGACAACAGCCGTCACGACGGCCGCCGCCACGTGCGGGTAGAGGTCTTTCACGCGCCGCGAGCCCACTCGCTCGGCGATGACTTCAGCTAGCTCAACTTGCGCCGCTGCCGATGCCTTTAGAACCTCGCCGTGAATCGATGGTTCAGTGAGAATGAACCGAATCCGCTCCAACCAGCGGTCGGCGCTCAGCAGCGCTTCGCTTTTCTGCGCGGGGGGCTCAAACTGCGCTGCAACAGAATTTGTGACTGCTGTCCACAACGGCTCGCTCGCGGGACGAGTGCGTAATTGATCGGCAACGCGCAGCATGCGCTCAAGGTGTCCGGCCGCAACCGCCTCTGCTTTCGTGGAAAAGTAATTCCGAAAGGTCCGGGGGGAGACGTTCGCAGCCGCAGCGACGTCGTCCACCGTCACATTTTCCCAACCACGTTGCACGCACAGCCGAAGCGCGGCAAGACTCAAGGCGGCGCGAGTCTCGCGGCGTTTGCGTTCCCTCAAGCCGACGTCTATCTCCGCATTTGTGTCCACGTCATCTAGACTAGACACAAGTTTGCCTGTTTGGCAATCTTGCCGTACAGGCAATGTTATGGCTTATACGGGACAGTTGCCTTTTCGGGCAGACCGAGGGCGCCACTGGCGTGCAACACCGGTCGAACGACGAAGCTGCCGCCCCGAACAAATACCCCTGAAGTACGTGCCAACAGAAAGTTGACTGGGCTGCCACTGGTCAGATCTCCCCTGACGGCGTGGTGTTTACCGGGGGAAGTCAAACTGGCTCGAACGGCAACTGGCTAGGAAAAAGAGCCGAAGCCCTCACCATCCGGCAGCGGGTACGCGGGCCGAGTTTCCCGGCACCATTCGACCGTATCAGTGACCCACAGATTCCTCTGACGAGGCTCGAAGTTAGAGATCGATTTTATGAAAACCAACAATTTTGCGATCAGGATGGGTTTGCTGGCGCTATTGATCGCGCTGTGGATTCCAGAACGGGTTCCGGCGCAAGAACCCGCCCCCTCGGCGCAGGACCTGGAAAATGTATTTCCAAAGAAACCTCCCTATTCTCCCGCGGTCGACCACAGGTTCCCGGAGCGCGTGTATTGGGGCGACACCCACTTGCACACGGCGATTTCTTTGGACGCCGGTGCCGCCGGTTGCCGCCTGGGCCCGCGTGGAGCCTATCGTTTCGCGAAGGGGGAGCAAATCACCGCCTCCAGCGGCCAGCAAGTGAAACTTTCCCGGCCCCTGGATTTTCTAGTGGTCTCCGATCACTCGGACAATATGGGTTTCATAACAGATTTGTCCGCAGGGAAACCCGAAATGCTGGCCGACCCGACCGGGCGTCGATGGTACGACATGATGCAAAACTGCAAAGGCGGCCAGGCGGCCCTGGAGATTGTAGGCTCGTTTGCACAAAGGGAAGTTTCCCGAAGCGCTGGTCTACGCGCCCGGTACCCAAGGCTATCGCTCCACGTGGGAAACCATCATCAAGGCCGCGGAAGAGGCTAACGCCCCGGGCCGTTTTACCGCTTTCATAGGCTATGAATGGACTTCGCTTGCGGCTGGCAACAACCTACACCGCAACGTGATCTTTCGCGACGATGCCAGCAAAGCCAGCCAAGTCGAACCCTACACGACTACTCCTCCCTATGGCAGCAACAACCCCCGTGACCTGTGGAAGTGGATGGCCGCTTACGAACAGAAGACCGGTGGAGAAGTACTCGCAATCGCGCACAACGGAAATCTTTCTAACGGCACCATGTTTCCACTGATCGAATCCTTTACTGGCAAACCCATCGACCGCGAATATGCCGAACAGCGCGCACACTGGGAGCGCCTCTACGAAACCACCCAAATAAAAGGTGATGGCGAGACCCATCCCTTTCTTTCTCCAAATGACGAATTTGCTAATTACGAGCGGTGGGATAAAGGCAACTTGGATATGAGCCAAGCAAAAAAGCCTGAGATGCTGCAATACGAGTATACGCGCTCGGCGCTCCGCAATGGTCTCAAGCTGGAACAGGAGCTCGGCGTCAATCCCTACAAGTTCGCCTTGGTGGGCTCCACCGACTCGCACACCGCGCTGGCCACCGCCGACGAAGACAATTTCTTCGGGTAAAGCGACACCTTACGAACCAAGCCCCACGCGCGCGGAGCATGAGTTTATGAAAGGCGCGGGCGGCATCGTAATGAGTTGGGAAATGACCGCGTCTGGCTATGTAGGTGTTTGGGCCACGGAAAATACCCGCGAAGCTCTCTTCGACGCCATGCAGCGCAAGGAAACTTACGCCACTACTGGCCCCCGCATGGTCGTCCGGTTTTTCGGCGGCTGGGATTTCGAGGCAGGAGACGCCACCACCCGCAGCCCTGCGGTGATCGGCTATACCAAAGGCGTTCCGATGGGCGGCGATCTCTCAAATGCCCCCGCTGGAAAATCTCCCACATTCCTAGTTGCCGCGCTCAAAGATCCCATTGGTGCAAATCTGGATCGCGTTCAAATCATCAAGGGCTGGCTGGATGCGAAAGGCGAAACTCACGAGAAGGTTTACGACATAGTGTGGGCAGGTGACCGCAAGCCCGATTCCAAATCTGGCAAGCTCCCCCCGATTGGAGACACGGTCGACGTGCTACACGCCACTTACACCAACACCATTGGCGCTTCCGAACTGATCCGAGTGTGGAAGGATCCCGAGTTCGACGCTTCGCAACAGGAGTTACTGACCCTGCGTAGGGCATGCATCGACGGATCACTAATGATTGACCAGTTTAGTTCCACCAGAGAAACTTATCGATACGATTCGGTCGCCAAAACTATACAAAACAAGCTCAGTGATATATCCGAGAGGTGTCGCTCAATCCTCACAAGACTCTGACGCTGGGGCGCTACCCTTTTACATCTGCGATGACGAATCCTAGCTTGTTTCCATGACTGTCATTTCGCCCTCGCCATCATCTCGTGCCGCCCTTCCGCCTGCGAATACTTCGGATTTTTGATCTTTATCCAGCCTGTGCCACCATCTTTGTACAAGCTCAATTTTCTTTTCCCGACCATACCCTCTAAATCCTTGCCGCAGACCTCAGCGAAAACTTTCGTTCCGAACCCCTCAACATGTTGCGCGTACAAAATTCGCGGACAGTCCCAACGACGAAGCAACAGAGACAACCGTGCCTTGCGCACGATCAATTGCCGTTCTCGAAGATCTTCTCCGTTCAACCACAAGAGATCGAACGCGTACAGAATCGGCGCAGCCTTGCGATTGAATAGTTCGTTGAATCGGCTGACCCCTTGGGAGTCAACGCAAATAATCTCCCCGTCGATGATCGCATCGTTGACGGGCAACTTCCCGAGAACACGTTTTAAGGAACTGAATCGGAGATCGTTCTGGTTGTGGGAAACGAATTTGCATTCGCCGTTCTGAATATAGGCGAGCGCACGGAAGCCGTCGTGCTTGAACTCGAAAATGTATTCAGGATCGTTCAAATGGTTCGGAGACCAGACGAGGGCGCATTGGGTGGATTCGAGGGAGCAAGGTAGTGTTACGCGGTTTCGATTTTAACCTTTTTCTCGCCACCCTTGCTGGCCTCCGCTTTTACTCTTGCCAAGTGTACGACTGGAAGATTCGTGCTGGATGAGGTGTGGCACTCTTCATTCGGTTTGGCGTGACATTGTGGGCAAGCCAAACTCATCCGATTTGTATGAAGCTTGGGCTTTGCCATGCCGGAATGCTATCGCTCATGTCTACCTATCTGGTATCCGGTAGTCTTTGCATTTGCAGCCGGGATGGTTGCACGGGCTGCGGAACACCAGTTGATTTCTGATGGTGACACGCTTTGTGTGATGAATGCCGATGCCGTGGCGACCCTCGATCCCAACTCTACGAGCTAAGTCGCCTTTAACGCAGTATGTAGAATTCGTCAGCCTTTTCCGTACCGTTTGGATTCTGAACTGTCAGCACGGTGGTGAGAATTTTTCTCTGAGAGCCAAGCTTCATCACACGGCTCGTTACCACTGTGCCGGTCGCAGACGGCTGTTTGATGGTTAACACCAATCGAGTTCCATCTACATCGCCCCAAGATGCGCTGGCGGTACAGGTTCCCCCGACTTGCTTAGCCTCGCTCCCGTCGGTGGTCAAATCGAACACCCGATCTTGATTACCTTCCTTAGCCTCAGTCTTAATCTCTATGTGCAGTTTTGGCTCGTGATGCTCGATTATCAGCATCCGGCCCTTCGGGGCGGGAACTCCTTGGTCGAATCGGCTCATCAACGTGTCTAATTTCCAAGTACCACTGAAGTCCGGCTTTTCCCCAGTCGCGACCACAGTTCCGCTAAGCAACGCAAGAATACAGATACCAAGAGTGATCTTCATGGCACCTCTTTTAGAACGGAGACTCTGAATCCCGTTCTTGATTGTTCTTAGGATTGCGATTGTATATCCAAATTGGTCAACTTGGCGCGAAACTAATTGAGCACGTTAAGGCTTGGCGATGCGGAGGCGCATTGGGTGGATGCGGGGGAGCACGGCTGATTCTAGCATCTGTCGTGGCATGAACCGGGCGAACCGGTACTACTAGACTCCATCTTTCCGATTACGACTTATCGGAAGTTGGCTAATAAACCAAAGCGGTTGGGGAACTTTGAACGGGGATAACGTCCGTCTTATGCTTCAAACTTTGCGCCTCCCTTCCCGCAAAGCATGCACGACAAATCTGCCCGGCTCGCGCTGTTGACTTCGCCGATGCAAGAGCGTAGTTAGAAAGGGAGGGGGCTGCGTATCTTCCAGCTACATGCCCCTGAGCACATTCGATAAGCGCGCTTAACCTAGGTTTAACCTTACATCACCGGGCCCTCCCCAGCCGCACAAGAGCTTCCCTAGCCGAATCCTGAAAGGAGAAACGAGCATGTATTTAGTCATGGGCATTACCGGAAAAGTTGGGGGCGCCAGCGCGCGCCATCTGCTGAAGCAAGGCAAACAGGTGCGAGCACTCGTGCGCAATCGCGAGAAAGCGGCGAAGTGGGCAGGCCAAGGCGTGGAGTTGGTGGATGGAGACTGGAGCGATGCGTCCGCCATCGCGGCGGCGCTCAAAGGTGTGGAGGGCACGTTTGTTATGTTGCCGACCGTATGGGCACCGTCGCCTGATTACAGAGAAGCGAAGGACGTGACTGCGAACTATGTCGAGGCGCTGACCAAGGCAGTGCCGCCGCGGGTGGTAGCGCTCTCGTCGATGGGCGCACATAGAACAAGCGGGCTGGGGATGATCACGGGCCTATCGGTTTTGGAGCAAGGTTTTCGCAGCCTGCCATCTCCGGTCGCATTTGTGCGCGCAGGCGGATTTTTCGAAAACTTTCTTTTCGGCTTACAGGCCGCCCAAGGCGGAACACTACCGGTCTTCTACAATCCTACAAACCGGAAATCAACAATGGTCGCGACAAACGACATCGGCGCAGCGGTAGCAAAGATTCTGACCGGGCCGGCGTGGTCTGGGCATCGCGTTATCGAACTCGGTTCGATGGTAAGCGCGGATGAAGTGGCGGAACAATTGGGTGAAGTCCTAAAACGCGACGTAAAAGCCCTTGCCGTCCCGCGTGCCGCGTGGGCGGAAGCGTTCGAGCAGTTCGGCGTCCCGAAGGGCCACACTGGACCTGCCGAAGAAATGTTTGACGGTGTGAACGTGGGATGGATGGACCTCGGAATCGCGGGTACGGAGCACGTAGCGGGTACGACTTCCGCACGCGATGTATTCGCGGCTGCTCAGCAGGCCGTCAAGGCGAAAGGCCATTCCGTTTGAACGGCTGCGATACCGTCGTCAGCTCGTTGGGACAGCCCGCGGCCACGGCGGCTTCGCGTTCGACCGCCTGTTCGTCTACAGTTCGAAAGAGAAAAGTCAAATGAGGCGATTCGGGAAATGGTTTCTCATCGCATTAGGTTCGTTGGTCGTCCTGTTGGCTATCGTCATCACGTTGACCATCGGGTGGAGGCCATTTTTCGGCCCCAAGGCGCGTGCTCTCACGGACCGCACATTCAAGCGTACGCCGCAACGGCTCGAGAGAGGCCGCTATATCGCGACGGGCTTGAGCAGCTGCGTCTATTGTCACAGCCCGCATGACTGGACCAGCCCTGGCACACCCATCGTGGCTGGCAAAGAAGTTTCCGGCGAGGTGCTGCCCTACGCCGACCTGCCTGGACGCATCGTGGCCTCGAACCTGACGCCCGATCCGGAAACGGGAGCGGGCAGTTGGACCGATGATCAACTAGCCCGCGCCATACGCGAGGGCGTCGGCCACGATGGCCGCGCTCTTTTTCCCATCATGCCCTACCAACGCTACCGCAATATGTCAGATGAAGATTTGGCATCCGTTGTGGTCTACCTGCGGTCCCTACCTGCTGTCCACAATCGGCTTCCGGCCACCGAAATCATTTTCCCCGTAAAGTACCTGATCCGCAGCGCTCCCAAGCCGCTTGCCGCGCCGGTCGCCGACGTTGTCTCCTCCGACCAGCTCCGATACGGAACCTACCTTGCCGACCAGGCCGGTTGTCTCGACTGCCATACTCCTCAAGTGCGGGGACAAAATGTTTCGGGTATGGATTTTGCCGGAGGCTTTCCCTTCACGGGCCCCTGGGGCACTGTCGCCAGTTCGAATATCACGCCCGATCCATCCGGAATCCCATATTACGACGAGGCTCTTTTCTTGGACGTAATGCGCACCGGACAAGTTAAGGGCCGCAAGCTGAGCCCGATCATGCCCGTGATGGCTTATCAGAATCTAACGGATGACGACCTCCGGGCGATCTTCGCCTTCCTTCGTACAACGAAGCCTGTGAAGCATCGCGTTGACAACTCCGAGCCGCCAACCGAATGCAAGGTCTGCAACCAGAAACACGGTGGCGGTAGTGAAAACAAGTAGTCAGAGCACATGAACTTCGCGACTTCGATATTCCCATCTGATAGAAAGCGCGATCGGCCGCTTCCAATAGACACTCGATCATGGGAAAGCTTGCAGTCATAGCGTGGTCCATCGGATTAGTACCGAGAAACGCGCCAGAGTTTACCGATTCACCTTCACCGGAACGCAAGCGATGGCCCGTGCTATCAGCCAATCCTTGCGCACCGTTCGCGATATCCGCGTGCCGCCCCGCTTCGTAGACGTTTTGCTCGAAGTAGCGGCCGAATACCAACAACAGACAAGCGAAAATTAAGTTTGCCGCAACTCATTCGGGGCCATCGTCCACCGCGGTGGCCCTAGCCTAAGGAGCATCAAATGTCAGTTCACAACACAAACATACGCACAGCCTACCGTGTGATCACATGGGAGAAAGGCCGAGGCGTGATCGAAGACAAACAAAGAGACAAACAAAGAGTCGAATACACGTCGAGGCCAGGAATCTACTCAATCCGAAGTTAGAGTTGTTCCCTGGCGATATTGTGTCAGGCATATGTTTGCACTTCCCCACAGTTACCGATGTGGACTGGGAACGTCGTGCAGATGGATCGATCGAGCGCGATCGATCGGATTACAACTCAGTTGGCCCTTGCCCTGATGCGCCATCGTGGCACCCCTGCGGCACACCTGATTATTCTCCCGGCACGGGACGCGGGACGCCGGATAGTGGGCGCTTCAGCCACCTGCGCGACACCATCACGACCGAGCCTACCCGCGAACAATTGCTCGTGCGCATCGCTAAGCTTGAGAGCAGACTAGCGAACAAATAAGAATTTGCCCCCGCACGCTGTGGCAGAAACCGCGATTGCAACGCGGGAGCAGTTCCTTTAAAAGGAGTGGCAAATGTCACAAGAACTACAAAATCAGATCGATGAGGAAGTGATGGCGATGCGAACTTACTCACGTTGAGCTACGTTGGCTCGACAAGTACCGTCCGAACGGACGTGTTTACGGTCGGTTCCAGGAAGCTGCGCTGCCTAGCCTGAATTATTCGTGATTTTGAAACACAAAAAGCCTCCATCATGGTAAAAAGCTGTTGTCTACGCAGTCTTTACACCAATCCGGAGGCTTTCGTGTCCGAGCATACCACGACACAGTGTGTTCTTTTTCCGGGAATTTTTAAGCGGCCGGTAGTTGCCAAATTCGATCAAGCGCAGGGCAGTTCCGATGGAGGCGCAGTGTTGTCGACGCCGGCGAAAAACGGAGCCATTCTGGCCGGTGCTGGACGGATCCGGTGATCCACCCAGAGCCCCGCTGGTAAGGATGCGGTAGGAACTCTATATTCGTTTCTAAATTTGCACGTCGCTTGCCATTCGATTATTTCTCAGAGATTAGTCTCGTGAAATTCTCTGAGGAGTCGACGTGCCCCAGAACGGCTGCTGTGTCTACTGCAAGTGCACTTTTCAGCGTTCTCCCTACCGTCCACAACAAGCCGTCTGCAGCCGACCGGAATGCCAACGTCGGCGCCGCGCTGACTATCACCGACGGAAGCTCGGAGTAGATCCGGAATATCGCCAGGTCGTTCGCGATAGCCAGAAGCGGTGGTGGGACGAACATCCTCATTACCAGAAACAGCGCCGCCAGCAGAATCCCGTGCTGGTCGAGAGCAATCGCCAGCGACAACGAGGGCGGGACCAGAGGCGTCGCGTCGAGCGTCTTGTCAGGAACAACTTAGCTTTGAATTTAACGCGTTCAGTTTCAGAGGTTTGGTTGCTGGGGCCCAAGGTGCGCGATCTTGACAAGAACAACTTAGCTTCGGCGCAAGTGCTTATTTTACCGTCAGTTGGCCACTTGCCGGCGGACGTCTGCCTGTCTTGACAGGAACATCCCTATGGCTTGTGCACCCCACTGCCCGTATACCCGAACTCAGCCCCATGCTGAGCGCCGAGCAAATCAACGAAATTCATCGCCTGCACTGGGCCGAGCACTGGCCGGTGCGCAAAATCGCCCGTCATCTGCACATCGGGCGCGAGTATCGAAGGAGCGTTCAACAAGTGGATCTATCCCGCAATCGGAGATCTTCCGCTTCGGTTGGTGGACAATCTCGCTGTTAAACCACTCGTTGAAAAAATGTACGGCAGTAATTTGAGCGCGCGAACGCTGAACAAGTACGTGGAATACATCAAGCAGGTTGTGAAGTCGCTGAAGGCTCCGAACGGCGAACCGGTCCACAAGCGGACTTGGGACGCCGAGACGATGGATTTGCCCGTCGTTGAGCACTCGGAACAAAAGCGCCCTTCACTCAAAAAGCCAAAGCCATTTCAGATCTCATCGCTGCATGCACCGGGCAGGAGCAAGCGCTGTATGTCCTGCTCGCCGCGACAGGGATGAGGATCTCTGAGGCTCTCGCCCTTGAAACCCGTCATTTCATCAATGATGGGCGCACCATCAAGGTCGAGCAGCAGGTCGATAAGGATCGTCCTCGCATTGTTAAGACCCTCAAGACCGGTGCCGCGAAGAGAGAAATCGATCTGCATCCGGATGTTGCAGATTTCCTGCAACATTACACAGCCGGAAAGAATGGCTTGCTATTCCACACCGCTCAGAATACTCCGCACCTTTACCACAACCTCCAGGATCGCTGGCTCACGCCCCGTCTCATCGAAATGGAACTCGATGAGAAAGGGATGGGCTGGCATTCGTTCAAGCGATTCCGCAAGACGTGGTTGCGGGGCAGTCGTTGTCTGGAAGACATCAACAATTTCTGGATGGCGCACCGTCCGCAAACGATGTCCGAACTGTATTCGCACCTCCACGAGGAACTTCAGGTGCGCCTCGAAGAGGCCGAACGAGTGGGCTATGGCTTCGATCTGAAGGTTGTTGCTCCTATTGCTCCTAAAATGCGAAGCGAAGAACCGAAACAAAAAGCAGCGTAAGTTGTAGAAAAACGCGGAGTAAGTTGGTGGACGTGGCCGGGATCGAACCGGCGACCCCCTGCTTGCAAAGCAGGTGCTCTCCCAGCTGAGCTACACGCCCACTTGATGATCGTGCTAAGTACATCATACCGCGGTACTTGCGGTCGATGCAACTTGGGTCTTTGGGTCCAACTTCGCGATGGTTTTCTTTCGGAACTCATCAGTGAAGTGGGTATAGAGGCTCGTGATTTTCAGATTCACGTGTCCGACCCACCGTATGATGAGATCACCTGGAACTCCGTTCGCCTGCAGTTCTGAGATCCTTCCATGACGGAATGCGTGCATTCCGCCCTTGGGGATTTCCAGACGCTTGCAGATGACCCGAAGGACGTCGACATTAATATTCCTGTTCACCAAGGGAGTGTTATTCCGCGAAGGAAATACCAGACCTGTTTTCCGATCGCCGAGATGTTCTTTCAACATCTTGATGGTCTGGGCGTCTATGTCCACGTCCCTGTGGCCGGCATCGGTCTTGGGTGTAATCTCAAGATGCCCCCAAGCGCTACGCTGCACATGAACGATAGCGTTTTCCAGATCCAGATCTTCCACTCGCAGCCCGAAAAGTTCTCCAGAACGCATTCCGGTAGCCCGAGCCAGTTGGAACAGATACTTGTACTGGCCCCAGGCCGCATCGATGATTCGCTCCATTTCTTCCACGGTGAACCATCTTTGCTCCTTTTTCGGGTTCTAGCCATAGCCCCTGGTTAGTCGGAAACATGGGTACTGCACCCGCGAAGCGAAAATCAACTTCGGCGATTATGCCGTTACCGGGACTTGTCCGGACTGCTGCCTCAGTAGTCAGAGTTCAGCCCATCTTGGTAGACGAAAGTGATATTTCCTTGGCGCGTTCTTCCTACGGCGTAGGGGTCCACAAACAGTCCGCTCTCGACGAGGTCCCCGTTTGCAATTCCAAACAGGTAATGCCATAACTGGTCAAATGTCTGTTCGTAAGGAACGCCTTGTCGCACTGGCGTGATCTCTCGTATGCTGTCGCGGAATGGCTGGTAGTTTGCTGCTAGCCACGATTCCATCACGTCGTGACCGATTCTCAGCAGAGCCTTAACCATTGCTTTATCCTTCTGCGTTAGCACTGGAATGTTGGCTCCGTATTCTTCTCCGTGGCGAGACACCCAGCCCATACCCTCCAACGCGGTCAATACGTCTGCTACTTGCGTTGCAGTCGATTCAGCCGCCTTCGCCAGAGCTATTGACGTGCGCGGCCCGTCTCGGAGCGCCGACACTATCGCTCCGACCATTTCGCCGAGTTTCTGTTCACTCATCCTCTGCACCGTGGTCGCTTGCCGCCTAACCTGCGACAATCCCACCCGTGGGCTGAAATGATCGCCGAATATTGTGATGTCGTACGCGCCGTATCGCGAATTATTGCTCCCCCAATAAATTCCTTTGAGCGATAGTCCTCCTGTTTCTTCAGCCATGAAGTAGAAGTCGCCACTTTTGCGTTTGGGGGAAGCAGCACGATACCCTTTGGTGGTGCTTAAATTCAAGCCGTCCCAGTCGAGCGAAAAGCACCCTAAGACTGCAAACGCGACTTCTTTCGGGTTCACTCCCTGCAAATCGTACCTTTTTAGAAGAGATTCAATCTCCGCGCGTCGTGCCGGCATCGCATCGGCAAGGCTCCGTGAATATTTGTCTGTTGCACGCCGGATTATCTCCTGGTCACCTCGCGTGAGAAGGCTAAAGTTGAGCCAATAACGGCCATCCTCTAACCGTAGCGATCCGTTTGCAATCATGTCGGAGAGCGAAATACCAGAACCAGACAGCGCTTTCTCGACATAGTCCCGACTGCGTGGGATTTCAGCGATGTCTAACAGCAGTCGCTGCACCTCTCGGTGTGTCATGGCGTAGGTCGCATTCTCTGCGGGTGACGTCGAATTGGACCAACCGGTAATGCTGTAGTTCAGCAGGTACGGCTCAGGGTTGGAATCTTGCGCAGGTGGCATTACCAACGAAAGAACTACCGCTAGATAGACGGCGGCTCTCATGACGAGGACTAGATATTGTGAATGATACATCGCACAACGGCTCTATGGCCTGGTAAGTCGTTTATTACCGGTGTTGCGGCTAGTACCCGTTCGTCCTGCCCATGCAACCATGAATGCTAGAATCCAGCCGTGCTCCCCCGGATCCACCCAATGCGCCTGAGGCTGGGGCGACCGAGGCGACATGAAACATGCACTTCTGCTCGTAGTGCCCTGCCTGCTGTTCTGGAGTGGTTGTGCGAACTATGGATATAGATCAAGCGGCATCACGGACCTACTGACCTAACCGTGAAGCGCTTTGTTCGCAAGCTGTCCGGATCAGAGTCGCCACAAGCCATGGGGATCATCCTCACCGCCGTCGGAGAAGAGGCCCAGGTTGATGATGGGTCAGGTCCGATGGTGCGTGACTCGAAGAGCGGCAAGTATCGCCGAACGCGGCTAAATTGTTACTTGACTTGCCGTCGCTTAAAGAGCAGAGTCACTCCAGGTTTTCCACTCTTCCGTTCTCACTTTTTTTGTTTTTTCTCATGGCTTTTCGTCAGGCATTTCGGGACTCCGGGCCACCATCCGTCGGTCGGCACAGGTCTTTGGTGTGCGCTGCGACCGCGTCGAAGGAGAAGGACAATGAACAATCAAGACCCTATTTCTTGGAAAAAACTTGAGCAGAAATGGGTGAGCCGTCGCAATCTAATTAGTGGAGCGACTTGCGCAGCCCTCGGAACGGGCCTTTTCCGTGCAAACTCGGCCTATGCAGGCAACGATGATGACGATAAGGGGTGCCGAGGCCCTAGGCTCAAACCGATTCCTGGGGGCGGCGCCCCGTATAAGCCCTTTGGCGTCCCCGTACACCATAACCCGCTAAGTCCCACAACAGCGCTAGCTGACATCAGCGATCCATCGCAGGTCACTGACTTCGACGGATTGGTGGGTCTGACCCACATCCAAGGGGGCGGGACCGGAACGAATACCACGACGAGCGTCGCCACGACGCTAGCGTTCCGAGCGGACATGGGATTTGCCCGTGGCAAGTTCATCGATATTGACGGTCAACTCCATAGGGGCACATTCGCCTTCGTTTGACTTGACCTGTACACCGTTCCAGTTGGAACGCCCACCCTCCCTGTCACAGCACAAGTTCACGACTTCAACGTGCACATCGACTCGAACGATGTGTTTTGGATGGTGCAAGTCGAACACGATGCCCTCGAAGTTGACTTCGACGAGGGATATGCCCGCCTGTGCGTCAAAGACTTGCACGTCTACGATGACCATGACCTCGCCAACTCAGTGACCCAGGGGCTGGGGCTTCTTGACGGCCCGGCCTTCATGTATCCGGCGATTCCACCTGTCGCCCCCATCCGCGCTACCGTTTCGTTCGACGTGGAATGGAAGGGAATCGTCACGATGGCAGACATTAACAACAGCGTGCAGATGTTCAAGGGTTCGTTCCTCAGCACGGGAGCCACGATCAAGTGGTCGGCCGATGAGCCAGGCTTTCACTTCGAATCAGAAACGCCACCCGACCCTAAAGCGAATCTGGTTTCTGTGCTAGGACGCGAGAAAAACGGCGTTTTCTTCACGTAGGTTGAGTCGCAGCGCAATCTGCTCTGTCCTGGCGCGATCTAGAATCTTGGCGGTAACAACTCGGCTGCGAACGCCGTCATGGAAATCAGCTGAGTACCAGCGCTATGCGATTTGATTTGTGCACCAAGTTAGAGAAGCACTCGAACTAGAACAGCCTGCTAACCGCGGGGTCCCGCTGGCAAGTTTCCTTTCAAAGTCCCGAATTCCCTGGCTAGCACCAGGCCGGATTGTCGATTGCCCTGGGAGGTTTCTGCCATGATTTCTCGCAGGACCATTGATCTGGGATTTGCTTTTACGTTTGCGCTCGCGCTTCTCGGGGCGCCTGCTCGGGCGCAGATAAATGCCCCTGGGCGCAACTTCGAATTTACTTATCTCGCCAGAATTCCTGTCTTGCCGCCAGGCTCCAAGACGTTAGCGGTTTGGATCCCGCTGCCGCAATCGGATTCATATCAGACAATCAGCGGTCTGAAGATCGAATCTCCTTTCCCATATACGACGCATCGCGATCCGGAATACGGCAATGAGTACCTTTATGTGCAAGTTCCGGCAGGATCGGTGAGCTCGCTCGAAGAAGTGCGATTGAGCTTTCAAGTAACCCGCCAGGAGCACCGCGTCGACTTCGACGCCCACCCATCCAGCGCGCCATCGGCTGGATCAGATCCGTCAGGCCTTCAGCGCTTCCTTCAACCGGACCGCCGCGTTCCTCTCCAGGGAGTCATCGCGGACCTCTCTGCGCAGGAGACGCGCGGGATCCAAGACCCCCTGGAGAAAGCAAGAGCAATCTACAATTACGTCGTCGCGACGATGCGCTATGACAAGTCCGGCACAGGTTGGGGCAACGGCGATGCCGTATGGGCGTGCACTTCTAAGCGTGGCAATTGCACGGATTTTCACTCGCTGTTGATCGGCATGCTGCGCTCGGCCGGAATTCCTGCGCGCTTCGAGATTGGTTTTCCGCTACCTGTGGATAAGCACGATGGGTCTATACCCGGCTATCACTGTTGGGCGCAGTTCTACGTCGAGCCCTATGGCTGGATACCGGTTGACGCGTCGGAGGCTTGGAAGCACCCAGAGAAGAAGAACTATTTCTTCGGGGCGCATGACGACAATCGCCTCCAGTTTACTGTCGGACGAGACATCCGCCTCGACCCACCACAGCAGGGCGATCCGCTCAACTACTTTATTTATCCCTACGCCGAGCTGGACGGAAAACCGTTCGCGGTCGAGTCCAAGTTCTCGTTTCAAGACCGAATGAGGAGCAGCGATTGAAGATCGGGCCCACTTGGCAAGTGCACCCCGATTCCGATCTGTCCTTGCTATGCGAGCCGCTCCTGGATTCCACTTTCATCCAATCACGATTCGGCAAACTTCATTAGCCTAAGCATCAAACACACGTTGATTGCGGTGATTGGGCAGAAAAGTCCGTTGCCGTGCCCGATTAGTCGCTAGTAAAGTGGCGGCTAGTATCCGGCTCGTCCGACGACGGATGCTAGAATGCAGCCGTGCTGCCTCGAATCCATCCGATGCGCCTCCGCATCGCCAAGCCCTTCAACGACCCATTTTCGAACTAAAACACGACGGCTTCCGTGCGCTCGCTTACGTCGAAGAGGGAACGTGCCGACTGGTCAGCCGCAACAGCAACTTGTTCAAATCGTTCGAATCCCTGAAAACATCGTTGGGCAAGCTTCGAGTCCAAAACGCGATCTTGGATGGCGAGATCATTTGTATCGACGGACACGGCATCAGCCAATTCAATCAGCTTTTCTCCCGACAGGGCACACCAGTTTTCTATGCCTTCGATCTGCTATGGCTCAATCACGAAGATTTTCGCAATCATCCACTCATCGACCGGAAAGAACGTTTGCGGGAATTAATTGAGAGGAACAAGCCGGAAAGAATCATTTGCGCTCAGCACGTCGAACGAGACGGCAAGCTGCTGTTTTTGGAAGGAATCGTAGCGAAGCGCAAGCACGGCATCTATAAAAGCAACAGCATCGGCTGGCTGAAAATCAAGAATCCCAAGTATTCGCAGCCGGAAGGTCGGCACGAGTTGATGACGAGGGCGAAATGATGAAACATATTCTGGTGATTCTTCTGTTTGTTGCCGCTGCTCCAAAGGCTCAAGCACAGCAGCACCACCCACAAAACTGGTACTGCGTTCGACAGCCTTGGGCCGAGACGACTGACGGCAACGTCGTGGTTCGGCAATGCGTTGCCGCTGTGCCGAAGGATGACAAGTTGGACGCCGCCGACGAAGATATTCTGACGAAACTGGACGTTATTCGCTACAACGCCAAAACCTTCCATCATCTTGGGCAGAGCGGTGATGAAGAAACGATGAATGCTATTCGGATGGGTTTCGGACAGATGGTTGGTCAGCTTTGCCAGAAACATCCAAAGATTGTGTTAGCGCCGCTGTTATTGACGTCTGCTACGACCACACTCTACTCGTGTAAGAACATTATCGCCGCTCCCGAGAAGTAACGGGCGGCACGAGTTGATGACGAGGACGAAATAGAGGAGATAATCGGGCTGGGCTTATGCACTACTAGAACGGAATCCTTCTATGCCCATCCTAAGTGCATCCAGTTCGGTCGCGGGGACAAGAATTTCTGCATATCCGCAGTCCAAGCAGACCAAGGTTTTCTGGCAGATGTAAACCGGGGCCATGTTGAGTCTTTCTTTACCGGGGAAAGCAACCGTCAATTCGCCCTGAAACTCTTGCTGGTGCACGGAGGCACACTGCTTACACGGCATTTCCCCTCCAAACATCTCTTCATCAAGAGTCAGAGTGGCGTGCCCTGAGTCGCCATAAATTCTAACACATGAAGTACTAAGTTCTGCTCGAAGCACTGTCACTTCTGCCAATGTTCGTCGCCCCATCTAACGGGCAGGCTCTACGCAACAGGCGACCGGTTACACGAATTTGGTCTATCAAAGAACCGACCCGTGGCATCAGGCGCTTAGGGATGGCTCAAGTTGCGCAAAATCCGAGTGTTGCTTGCAGATGACCACCCCGGCTTTTTAGGTACAGCCAGAAGCCTGCTAAACCTAGAAGTTGACGTTGTCGGATGTGTGGACAATGGCGAATCTCTGTTCGAAGCGGGTGTGAGATTGCGACCAGATGTCATTGTTACCGACATTTCGATGCCGAAACTCAGTGGGATACAGGCTGCGAATCGGCTCAGGGAAGCTGGGTGCGCGTCAAAAGTTTTATTCTTGACCGTTCATACTGACCCTGAAATCGTCCGCACTGCACTTGAAACGGGCGCATTGGGGTATGTCCTGAAAATGTCAATGGCCACAGACCTCTTGGTTGCCATCCATGAGGCCCTCGCGGGGCGGACTTTCATTTCCGTTGAGGCAGCGGAATAATCTAATCATTGTTGAATCGGGACTTCCGCTAGAGGTCGGTTCCGTGAATTGTCCGCTTAGGCCGCACTCTTCCCGTGCATGGCAATCCCAGAGAACGGAATCGGCAGGACTGACAGTATGAATGGATTGAGTCCTGCCTATTTGTAGATTAAAAGCATATGCTTCACGTTGACGGTTGGTGGGGTTGATAACTGACGTTCCCACTCAGGGGAGCAGGGGTTCGAATCCCCTCAACGTCCACTCCCGCTCTCTCTGCAACTTACGTCATTACTTCGACTGCTTTTTGTTTCCGCTGTTTCGAGACAATCGGCGGCACCGAATGGGCGTCCACGGAAGAAAGTAACGATGGTTGTCGAACGGCGCGAAGAAAGCGACACCGAGGCCACGATAGCCCTCAATAATATTTCCACCTGCCTGTCGTCTTTTGCCTGCCGTTTCCGATCTACCTAATAGAAGACCAGAAGCGTCCACCCACAAGAAGAAGCGTAGGCGGCGCGAAGCTAGAGGTCCAAATCGGAAATTCCGGAAAGAAGCTTCGGGCAAGTAACGCAGCTAAGAGAGGAAAAATACCATGGAACGATTTGGCAGGATAATTCTACTTACATTGGGCTTGGGGCTCTTTGCAGTTGCCCTATCGTTTTTTCCACGCCATCCAGTCGCCGCAGCGACTGACCCTCCCGCTATTCCCGTGAACGTCGAGAATACGCCAACCGTAAAAATAATCCCCACCCCATTGCCTGTTACTGGGAGTGTTGATTCCACTGTCTCCGGGGCCGTCAGCATCATCGGCACACCTAGCGTCCAAATTACAAATGCCCCGGCTGTAAATGTGAACAACACCCCAACGAGCGCCATACCGACCGTGGTCGCGCCGGCGGCAAGCACCATCTACGATCAGTCTTGCAGCGCACCCATAACGGGAGACCCCCAGGGATGCACATTCGCTGCTTTCTCCCCAAACACACTGATAGTCACCTCTTTTTCCATTTCAGTGGGAGGGACCAACGAGGCCCCCGGGTCCGCCGGTTTGGGGCTGACGTCAGCCTCAGGCTTCACTCCAGTGGTTTTGGCGCCAATGTCCTTGCAGCTAAACCCCGGCTATTGGGTCGGTGCAGTCACCGGTTTTTTTCCAATCGCGTCCAGTCTCTCGCCTCCGAGTTGCTCAGTGTACTTCCCAGTAGTCGCCTCATTCGGTACAGTTACTTGCACAGTCACGGGGTACTTGATCCCGCCTGATTAATTCCTGTGCTATGCTTCGCGCCGTTCGGCGCGGTTTCATGCGCGGCATGCGCATGCACGACGATGGCTGGGCTGAGTTGGTTAATGACGAGGAGCACGGCGGATGCCCGTTCTCGCAAACTGGTGTCACGTCAGGCGTGGACACGGCGGTTTCATGGACCATCCAGAGGCTCAACCTCCATTCAAAAATGGTAATAATGTCAATATCCCAGCGAACGTTGGGTTTGGTCAGAGACAGGACGCGACACAGTGAGCGGTCAGCTTGTCTGATGCGGCAGCGTAAGCCTGCTCACCCGCCAGCCATTTGCCATCCACACGAACCGATACCTGCGTCGGCTTCACGAAGGCTTCGACTTGAGTGTTCTCACCGAACATTCCCACGAGCGTACCCGCATGTCACGGACAAGTCTAGGGCATGCGTCAACGTCGCTCACTTTTCGACCACTGTGCGTATCTTGATCTTTTGTGCCGTTCGGCGAGCCTTCCCCTCTTCAAAACCGGCGCGCCAAGCTTCATCTATCGCATATCCAATCATCTGAAAGCTTCCTGAGATTTTCTGCGACCACCTTAAAGACCAACAGGGCGAAGGTGAGGAACGCCCCCTCTACGCCGCCGACGACACTGCGCAGGAGCCGCGCGATGAAGTTTGATGCGAAAAAGCTGAACGCGCTTTCGGTGCGCCTGCATGGAAAGCATATCGGCGTCATCACCCGCATTGCGGGAGACCGCCAGCTTTTTGCGTTCGAGCAGGATTACGTCGACGATGAGAAGCGCCCGACCTTGAGCCTCTCCTTCAAAGGTAGCACGGGCGGTCTCGTGACACAGACGCGCCCCACGGGGCGCCGTGTGCCGCCGTTCTTCTCGAACCTTCTGCCCGAAGGCGACCTGCGCGAATATCTCGCGAAGCGCGCGGACGTGAATCCCGAGCGCGAATTCTTCCTCCTGGCCATGCTCGGCGCCGACCTGCCCGGCGCGCTTGTCATCGCGCCGCTTGAGGGAGAGGCGCAGCAAGCCGGCGCTCACCACGATAATGAGCACAATGAGGACGATCATGGCCATAGCGGCGAAGAGCCTTTGCGCTTTTCTCTTGCCGGCGTGCAGTTGAAATTCTCCGCCGTCATGGGAGCCTCCGGCGGCGTGACCATCCCCGTGGAGGGCATGGGAGGATCCTGGATTGTCAAGCTGCCTTCCGCCCGCTTCAAGGCCATCCCCGAAAACGAATCTGCCATGCTGGAACTGGCCCGGCGTGTCGGCATCTCCGTGGTTTCACCACGATTGCGGATCGTACCAATCGTCTAGGGAGCACAAGTATCGCGCACAATCCGGCGATAAGCCGGTCTGAGGTGCGGAGAATCGGCCCGCACAGAAAGACTTACTCACTTCTCTGCGAAAGGGCATCTGTATCCAGGAATAAATGGAACGAACAGTTATGACGGAGATGGAAGAATGATTCGGCCATGGAGAACATTTTCGCTATCCCCGGATCGGGGATTGTTATAGAGTCTCGGCAGTTCTTGTTATTATCCGCCCACAAAAGAGCTCTGCCCGGCGGGACCTCATGAGCTTCTTGAAAAAATGGGAGGCCCTCGCGCTGCTTCTACTGCGATGCGGCTTGGCTACTGTTTTCATTTATCATGGCTATCCGAAGCTCTTCGGAGGCACGCAAAGATTTGTGGAGGCTTTCCAGGCCATCGGCCTGCCTGCATATGCTGTGTACGTCGCAGGCGCGATTGAATTCTTCGGCGGGGTGGCTTTCGCACTGGGACTGTTTACGCCAGTTGCAGGACTACTCTTGCTGCTCGATATGGCCGCAGCGATGTGGAAATACAACCTCAACGAAGGCATCTATGCGGTGCGCGAGTACGAACTCCCATTGATCTTGGGCTTGGCTTCACTTGCAGTCGCCACGGCGGGCGGAGGCCCCTTCTCCCTCGACCGCCTCATCTTCCTCAGGACGCGTGAGGTGGAAGAGCCCAAGCCGCCCAGCTCATAACATTCCTCTTCGCCCGACCTCTGGAAAGAGCGATTTCTGATGCAAACAGGACCGCCCATTTTGGCGTCGCATAGTCGACCGCGCTTCGCCACTGCTTATCATGAATCTGCGGATGATTTGCTTATGGTCGAGGTCGTGGCCGCATTCGACGCGTTAGCAAATCAGATGTATTTCGAATCGTGAAAAGCGTTCAGACTCGGTTCGAAATATCAATCACTTGCAACCCGATCTGCTCAAGGGTTTTCTGAACGTCTGGTTATCGGCAAGACTCTGTAGACGGCAGCGCTTTACCGAGGACGTTGGCGTCTTTCCGTATGATTCGGGATCGAAGAGAGTACGTCCAAGCAAGCTAGCTGCGGCTGAAAGTGGGCAGGTGTTAATTCAAAGTATCTCAGGAATCCTTTTTTCCGCATGTCGGCCATGTAGCTCGTAAGCATCGGCACTTGGCGCGGTCGGGATCTCTCGGAAAGTTCAAAACCGAGCATGCGGAGTTCCCCATGGATCCGTGGCGCTCCCCAGCTTGGGTTCTCAACGACCATCCGAGGGATCAATTCCCGAACCTCCTTCGATGTCGGCCTTCTTCCGACCTGCGTCCGGACCCTGGAGATCAGTCGCCAGTACATCGAAAACCAGTCCGGTGCCAGCGGACCACGGTTTCGGGCGTGACGATGATGAGGGGCTGTTTCCAAGCTGACCAGACCCGCCGAACGATTACCCAGAAAAGCTTGTCGAAAAGCCCGAGACTTGGGCGAGGATGTCGACGCTTCACCGCGGCGAGTTGTTGCCGCAAAGCAAGATCGAAAGAGGCGTACCACCATTCCAAAGCAGAGCCCGACGAAGCTAAACATGGTCAGGATTTATAACAGAACGGTGGTGGGATGACAGCAGCTATGTTATTAATTCCACGGTGGGCTGAACTTTTAGCGAACCACAGGCAGAAGGCCTATCGGTGGCGGACGAAAACGTCAGCCGGAAGTTTGAAACGTGCGCTCAGTTTCCGTACTTGGTCCAGCGTGAGTTTCCGTTGCTTGGCCAGAAACATCGAGACGGCACTTTCCGACCCGAATTGCGGGATCAGGTCACGCTGCGTCAGGTGCTGTTGTTCGAGCAGAAAGCGTACGACGGAAACCGCGTCCGCTGCCGGAATCGGATAATGCGTTTCCTCATAACGCTCGATCAGCAATGTCAGAAGTTCGATGGCTTCTTCTTGGGAGCGAGATGGATTTTCTAAGGCAGTCAGTTCGAAAAGGGCACTCGTATACGCCTCCAGTTCCTTGTCATTGTGAATGACGTGGGGCGCTCCCTTTGCGATCATTTTTGCCGGGTCTGCTAACACTGTGCTCATTTTGTGCCAAATCTCCTGTCCCAGTTTCGCGATTGTCGTACTCCTTATGCGTCAAAAAGGATCGGATATAAACGTGACCTTCCGGGCGTCTCTCCTTCGTCGTTTTCGCGTAGTGAATGACGGTGACAAGTCTGTACCGATTCTGCCTGATATTGAAAATCACGTATCCCTTCGCATTGTCTGCGCCTTTGAACGTGCCGCGCACCTCGGGAAAATTGTGCCATCTCACCTCTGCGACGATTGCTACCCATGCCTCAATCTCGTTCGCCGCCTCCGGATAGTCCTTGCTAGCCTCTTTCAGATGCTTCCTCGTCACGATGTGCACTTCCCGATCCTACTTCACAATATGTGAAGTTGTCAAGACTGAAGCTCTCAACGGCAACGCTGAGTGAATAGTGTCTAGTGGTGAGCCATCAGGGCTCAGCGAAACAACGAAATCATCGATGTTCCCTTGAACTGCCTTCTCATCGCCAAACCATCCAACGACCCCGACTAGATCTTCGAACTGAAACACGGGCTTGAAAATGAAAAAAGCCCGTGGGCGGACGGGCCTCTCTAACACCACAGGACATATTCACCGACCAGCGCTCAGATTGTGCCAAAGAACGCTGTGAAAAACGTTGCGCTGGAGCAACTGCGATTGATTGTGCGGAAGGGCGGCACGAGTTAAGGCTCTGCTGCCTCTTGCGATATTTTATCTTCCAATCGTCACTAGCGCCCAACCCCAGAGAACAAATATCGCAAGACAGCCAGCAAAACAAGAAAGCAAGATCAGCCGCCAATTATCCTTTTCCATGAGAACCTCCCGCTCGCAGATGCCGAGCTTAAGCATTCGATGTTCAGCGGAAGGCTCGCGGTTCAAGTTAATGTGGAGAGAGGTAGCTACGTTTCGCTACAATTGGAGGAGCCCCTGATAGCAGCAAATGCCCACGAGTTGACCCTCCGAGCGCATCTTCGTATTCGACGATTAGCGCCGGAACAATATTCAGGAATTTCATTGCGAGACGATATCGCCGTACGGAAATCTCGTGTCCAAAATCGGACAACCTAAGCGGTAGTTTGTGTGCGTATAGATACGGTATTGACGACGCTAAACAGCGGATATATCTACTTGGCGTCCGATTCCTCGACGGAAGCGAGATTGGTCCATTCGCACTCTTCAAAACCAGTGACGATTACGCTGAACTCAAATCCACTTTCACCTGCCGCAGCAACGGCGGCGTCATGAGCAGCTTTCAACACCATGTCCGTGTTCTGGATTGCGTAGCTCCCAGTGGGAAGCCAATAAGCTTTCCCGTCATCGTCCAGAATTTGAGGCAAGAATCGACGCTCTTGCATGGCAACATCCAATTGTTGAAAATCTCCTTCGTTCTCTGCGTCGTGAAGCTCGATGATTGCAATGTAGTTGGCCATGCCGTCATTGTCGGGCAGCCTCAATAGGGCTGTCTACCACCGCTTGGATAGAATCTTTGTAACCCTTCCTCTACCGGGAGGGACGACAACCTTGCAGAGTATTGGTGCCAGCGAGTTCAGCTTAGAAAATCTTCGCAGACGATTACAAGACATGTCAGATGAAGAATTGATCCGCTACGGAAAGGCTTGTCGGGACATGTTGACACCGCAAGCGAATCTCGGCAGACCGCCGCGAGAAGTGTTCGTTATCCAGTTGCAGGAAGCCCGACGAGAATGGAGAAGGCGGCATCCTAAAAGTGGGTAACCTACGCCCAGCACCTTGATATTCTTCTTGCGAGGGCAACAAATGTCACGCACAGCCGCCATTCTTATCTTGTTGTTGGCCGCAATTCTTGAAGCTAGCGGAGACGCAATTATGAGGGCAGGTCTCCACAAAAGTTTGTTCTGGCAAAAGAGTCTGCTATTCGCGCTTGCGGGAGTGGTGTTATTCGCGTACGGATGGACCGTCAATTCACCGCCATGGGACTTCGGCAAACTTCTCGGCCTCTATGTGGTATTTTTCTTTCTGACGGCTCAGGCCATCTCTTGGTTGATTTTCAAGCAGGTTCCGTCTCTTGCAGTTATGGTGGGCGGAATGTTTATTTTAACGGGTGGCGTGATTATCTCGGTGGCGAAGATGTAATGTGTGCAGACGCAGGCATCCAAAGAATGGCTGAAGAATACAAACTCGGCAACTCAGTTTTCGTTCGATGTGGGCACGACGAGACCGCGCTGATCCACGAAAGGCAAGTTCGGAAAGAGTAGGCGGTTACGCTATCTACCGAGAGAGCCTGTGTTTTAGGTCTATGGCGTTCGGTTGATTAGGTATCGAAGCAAAACAGTCATATCGTGACATGCAGGAACATCATATGACGGCCCGTTTTTGGCTTCGTACTGATTGAGCATTGTTTTGGCCTTTTCTTTTTCATTAAGATTCGCATAGGCGAGTCCGCAAAAGAGTCTCGGCGTTAGCCAATCTGGCGTCGACGCTAGGTTGGAGAGGCAGGTCTGCAGAAGGTCCTGGAAACGTTTATTGTTGAGCTGGGCGATCATGGCAAGAAAAGCGGAATCATTTCCTCCAGTTTTTGTATCGAGAATGTTATCGGACTTGGGAGTACCTGCCCGCCACATGCCATCACAAAAATACGTCTTGCCAACTAGCGGCGGTTTCCCGGTTTTCTGAATCTCCTGTAGCTTTGCGGCGACCCAGTCTGGATCCAATTTATTCTCCAGGAGCTTGTTCATAATAACGAGGATGTCGGTTACCGGCGATAGTCGGTCAGCTTGCTCTTTCGTCATACCCTGACATTTGATCGTGAGTACGCTTCTGGAGGCGTCTGAATCCGCAAAACACGTGGCCTCCTGCGGCGCAGGGCTTTCTGTATCCTTCTTGGCTTGTTGGGCGCGACATGTGAACGAAAACAGGAAAAGCACAAAATGCAGTAGGTACACAGGCCTAAAATTCATTGTTCTTCCCTCAATCGGCGG
Organism: Candidatus Acidiferrales bacterium; assembly: GCA_963742325.1. Classification (GTDB taxonomy): domain Bacteria; phylum Acidobacteriota; class Terriglobia; order Acidiferrales; family UBA7541; genus Acidiferrum. The sequence goes on from CAVULB010000002.1 coordinate 297,508, forward strand.
CGAAATCGGGAGCACGCCCATTCTTCTGAGATTTCAGCCGTCGCGCCTAACCCTTGACGAGCCGACAACAAGCATTTTTTCCTACACTCCCGGGTTAATCCACACCTCGACTGTTCCCACCTTTCCCGAATTCAAATCGTAGATGCCCGTGCGCAGTAACAATTCTTGGTTTGGAATATCGATTTCGCGGTGCATCTTTATTCCGACCCGCGAGGCTTCGGAATAGGCCTTTTCATCCAAAGCAATGTCACCCTGATCTCCATCCCAGTTCCAGAGCTTACCGTCTTCATCGAAGGCGGTCATCATAACTTCAATATGCCCCCGCCGCACACCATCCGACGATTTTTGCAGTGACAGATCGGCCACCGATATTGCGAAATCTACGCTACATCGAACTAAGCTGCCGCGCAGGTCAGGATCGTCACCCGCGACTTTTCCTTGGGACTTCGCTTCGATGTGCAGAACTTTATAGAGAATCTGCTGGAATTCAGGCATGCCAAAAGCCATCAACGGCATCAACGGATCGGCGCTCTTACCGCTGTCAGTGGTCGCGATGAATTTTGCGTTAGCAGCATAATACCCACGACGGTAGCTTAGTCTAAGGTTGTGGTTCGAGTTTTTCAGTTCAATGTGTCTATATTTGCCGTCCAGCCTGGTATTTTCAGGTACGCGATCGTATAGTAGTGCGATCCCAGCTCAATCGCTTGAGCCATATCTTGAGCTAGATTATTCGAATTGTAAAACGCCTTGCCTCCAGTATCTTTGGCAATCGCTTCCATCGCAATTTGAATGAATGCTCGTTCATCGTTATCTTCCATAATCGGCCGTCCGTACGCGGTCGCGTCAGTTTCGGTATTCGCCGCCAAACCAGTTGCTAATATCGGATAGACCGCAACCTGATCCGCGGTGAGTTGAATCGCGGTCTGCTGAACGTCGCCTTGATACTTAATGGTTCAGTGGATGACCCGGCCAAATGCGGGAAAAAAGTGATAGGGAAAGATCCCGAGACCCACATAACATTTTTCCGCCCTGGGATGGGAGAAAGAAATCTCGCCAATTGCTGGAACGCTTGAAGTGTCATCCAAGCACGGTCGCTTGCTTGGCCACCCGCTTCTTCCTCCAGAAACTGCCTTATAGCAGCCCGACCTTCTTGCGACCTCTGGAAATCTATCATCATCGAATCCGTGGCTTTTTGTACACGCGTTGCTAGCTCCCTCATCACTCGAGGGTCAAGTCCGATACCTCGATCTCCTAAAGCCGCGAGCAACACGGAAGGGTCAGATGTGAAGCCTCGTACCATTCGCAGTCGCGATCCCAGCGTAAAAATCGCAAGGCGTTCGCCTGCCGGGGCAGCGGCCGCAGCTTGGAGGTACTTGATCATTTGAGCGCGAACAAAGGATTGATCGACCGCCTGAGTATTGAGTGAATCGAGAAGAAGCACGTTAACGAGTCGGATTTGGCGGCAGTCGGCGTCGGAGGCGACGGGCCGTTGGATAAGATCACGCCCTTGTGCTCGTCAAAGGACGAGATAACTTGAGGGTGACCATTCTCGAAAACCCGACACTCTTCTTTGGGGAGTCCTTCGACTGGCTTACCATCCGCACCAGTTATGACGGCATCGACTACTACAAGTTGCACCTCAGACTTTATGGTTGCCGTCGCGTCGCCGTCATGGTACCGCGATCAATGGTGCATCCAAGATTTTGCGTGCGGGCTATCCCGAAGTGCAGCGGTGCTACAGATCAGTCACCAGGCGCAATAGCTTCGACGGCGATGCGGTTCATGGACAAATCCATGGTACCGATGATCTTCACTCTTTGGTTCACAAAATGACTAGCCAGGGATGGGTTGTCTAGCCGGGCAGCCACTTTTTCTGAATTGTTGGCCAACCAGAAAGAATCTCCCCACTTTTTGATTGTACCGAGAAACGTCTGGGTTCGCGTGTTGTGACTCCACGGATGAGGAGGATTGTGGGCTGCAACAAGAGTCAGGAACGCGCTCGCGAGTGGAATGACTAAGCGATTCTGCATAAAGCACGACCTTGGCGAGAAATTTGCTGGGTTCCGCAGTACAGGGAGAGCAATAGCGATGCCATGCGTGCAAGTAAATAAAGCGCGTGGCTCGAGCGATTTAGGAGATGCCGGGAAAATCACGGTAGGTAAGGATTTCTGAGGGGGAAACCTTGGACGCAAAGCCCCGAAAGAATCCAGCCAGGTTTGTACATAGAATCATGTATTCAGCTGTTTGTTCGACTTGATTGGACTCTTTGCAGAGGCAGCCCCAGGGCGCCCCATGCGTGTCCTTATTTCAGACGACCAAGATTTTATCCGTCGCCCAAGATCGCGCTCTGAACGGGAAGCGTTGCCAGTACTTTCCTGAGGCTATCGAACCAGAGATTATTCAGGTTGCGCGAAATGAGTTTGGACTCACCATTTTGAATGTAGGTGATTGCCCGGAAGCCATCGTGTTTCAGTTCGAAAACCCGCTTCTAACGGTAACATCCCGTAATGACGATTTCCCTCGAAGATGCCTTGCTAGCCGTCTGGCGGTAATCGTTCGTCGAAAATACGAGGACCGTCACGCTCGAAGATGAGTTTCCCGATTCGATCAACAGCAAAACGAAGGCTCAAGCAGATTGACTTTCGATTCGAGGGGAGGCCATCGAGAGTCGTCAGCGGCTCAGAGTCGAGTTTTCTTGCTCGCGGATCGAGACGATACAAGCGATGGGCCCAACCTCCAATCACAACCGCCCCGCCAAGCCATGGTTCAAGAGCGCCCCAATGCGCCTGATTCCCGTCTCAGTACGCAGAGTGCTTGCCACCGATGACTTGCTTGGTATGCCAAGCAGTTTTTCTAAAACTCACGAGCCTCGATGTTTGCTCCCTTATACCGGAGCCTGATGAGGTGGACATGCGCATAGGCGAAAAATGGCTTTGTTCGAACCCGAATTGCGGAACCGAAATCGTGGTTATCAGGTCTTCCCGACTTGGAGAGACAGAAAAGCCAGTATGTGGATGCGGCAATGTCCTGCAAAGGCCATTCGGGAAGCCCACCGTTGGAACTTTGCCGGTCGGCATAAATCAATCAAGCAGCGAAATTGCGCTCGGCAAGCAGTCTTCTAGGAGCTAGCTGGGCTGGACCGACTCATGCCTCGGAAGCGGTAGTCGGTCCACTCGGCTGAACTCATCAGGCCGCATCCGTCCGGGACGGGCTTATGAATCCGGGGCCGGGTTGCCCGGAGGATTGTTATTACATTGAAATGTTGGAGTCAAGGCATGATTTGCACAATCGAAGAACTGGAGAAATTGTTCTTTCATCCCCAACGCAAAGAAGAAAATTCCCAACTATTGCTCGCTCATCGAGCCTATATTCGTTCGTGGGAGCATCTCGTTGCGGCGGGTCGGAGTACGCCGCAGGTTGCTTCTCAACACATCAAGGCGTCTTTAAGAGAAATCGACGCCTGTAAGCGCCTTCTTGCCTGCCTCGGTTGAGTCTTTGCGTACATCGTTCCTCAATGTCCGCATAGCTTTCAATTCATTCTCCCTCACGTAAGCTTTCATCGCGCCCATGAGCACGTAGAGCGTCATTGACCATTTTGCGGGTGACACGGTTGGTCTTCCTTCCCATTCGACTGCGGTCCCTACAAGACAACCCGTCACTACTACTCGTCGCAAAGGACCACGGTGTTCTTGAGATTCAGCTGTTCAGGCCAGCGCGGTTCGCGCATGCACACGCCGGCGTTCCAGATACTTGAGATATTCCGTCATTCCGTCGCCCGTTTTAGCGGAGAGTTTGAATATCTCCATCCCTGGGCGCACCGCGCGAATGTTGCGGAGCGCGGCTTCTTCGTCAAATTCCACGGCCGCGGCAAGATCCGATTTTGTAATCACCGCGACATCCGCGCTATTAAAGATCGTCGGATACTTCAGCGGTTTGTCTTCGCCTTCTGTCACGGAAAGCAGGACGAATCGGAGGTCCTCGCCGAGATCGTAGGAGGAAGGGCAAACGAGATTTCCCACATTTTCGATGAACAGAAAATCCAGTTCGTTCAAATCCCAATCTTCCAGGGCATGTTGCACCATGGCTGCTTCCAGATGACAAACTGTTCCCGTTTGAATTTGTTTTACAGGGGCCCGGCTGCGCGCCAGCCGCGCCGCGTCATTTTCTGTAGCAAGGTCACCCACCAACGCCGCCACGCGGCAATGCGGGTAAAGCAACGTCAGCGTTTTCTCGAGAAACGCCGTCTTGCCCGAACCAGGACTGGACACCAGGCTCACGGCAAGCACACCTGCCTGGCGAAAGCGTTCGCGAAGCGCCCGAGCGATCACGTCGTTCTGTTTCAAAACATTTTTTCGAACTTCCACCAGTCGTGGTTCGGCGCTCATTCGCTGATCTCCAGCGCCACAACTTCCAGCTCTTTTCCGCGCATGATCGTCGGCGTGGGCGTCCCGCATTCGGAGCAGGTGAACATCTGAAGCGAGGAAAGCGGCCGGACCATCGCGCACACGGGGCAATACACTTCCACTGGAATTTCCTCGACCAATAGCCGCGAGCCCTCCAGCGGCGTGTCCTCACACGCCATTTCGTATGACGAAAGCAGCGCCTCCTTCACCACACCACACCAAAGCCCAAGCCGCAGATGCACCGCTTGCACTTTCACTTTTCCGCGACGCTCTGCTTCTTCCTGGGCCATTTCCACGATGCTCATGGCGATCGAAAGTTCGTGCATGCGTTACCTCCCCACCACGCAGCCGTGGCCCTGCCAGCCCACCTGAATCACTTTCCCGCCTTCCACCAGCAGCGGAACGGTTAACGGTGCTTGCGCTAGCTCCCGCAATCGTGCGCGCGCCTCGGTGTCGCGCTCCACGTCGTACTCCGTGAACTCGCAGCCCTTCCACTCTAGCCACTCGCGCATGTCGCTCGTGTACGGGCAACGGGCTGTTCCGTAAAGTTCCAGGCTAGGCATGCGCGAAACCCTCCAACAGCTCGCAAATCAGGTGATAGATGGAAGCCTGCACTTCCTGAATGCGCGGGATGTAATCGGAGCGCACAACAAGGGGAAAATCGGCCAAGCCGCGTCGCAGCACTTCTCCGCCGTCGTAACCGAGCAGTGCGACCGTCAGCAGGTTTTGTTTTCGCGCTTCCTCAAGCGCCATCACAATATTTCTCGATCCGCCGCTGGTGGAAATCGCCACGGCCACATCTTCAGGCCTCGCGTGAGCGATCAACTGGCGCTGGAACATCAGCTCGGTGCCGACGTCATTGGCAATGGCGGAAATGTTTGCCGGTTCCATCGAAAGCGAAATCGCGGGAACCGCTTCGTATCCCGCCGGGGGCAGCACAGAGTCAATGGCCCAGTCATTAGCATCCGTGGCCGAGCCGCCATTTCCAAAAATGATGAGCTTGCCGCCGTCGTCAATTCGTTCGCGCATAGCCAAGGCAGCCCCTACGATTTTCTCCGCTTCTTGTTTGGCTACTTGCGCGCGCAAAAGGGAATCGTCGTGAACTTTCATTTGAATCGAAGCGGCCACCTCGGCGACAACATCTAGCGTTTCCTGCTTGTCCTTGCCGAGAAATGGATAAAGGAACGCGGCATCGCCAACGTCATGACCCAATTCGCGATGTTCGAAAAAAACGTGAACGGTCTCCCAAAGCGTGTGATACAGGATCTCGATCAATTCCTGGTGAAGAAAAGAATCTTGCGTGCCGGGACGAGCAAAATAAGACCCTTCATCGCCCGGCAGTGCGAACGTCATCGCGCCTCGCCGCCGCGCCGTATGCAGCGCTGACGAGACTTCAGGGTCGCCATCCGGGGGACCGAACCCCATCACGATATCATCCGGCTGCAACAGCGCTTCCAGCCAAGGCGCAAACGCGCAAGAGAGATCGAGAGCCGGCAGCGCCCGCTTTCCCACGATTACCGGATGCACGAATTCCACCGACACGTGCTGCGCGTCCGTGGTGTACGGCCCGCGTCCAAACGCCAGCAATCGTCCGCCACGAAGAAAGCGCTCAGACATTTCCCGGCACGCTTCCGCCAGTCGCCGCGCTTCTCTCGCGAAGAACGACTCCATCACCCGATTGCGCCCCAGCAAGCGCTGCTCGATTTGCGTCGTCAGTTCGAGTTCAGTCGGCATCTCGTTCCCTAGCAAATGCGAGGTAAAGGATCGCCAACAAGCATATCCACTAGGCGGTTCCCGCCGTAAAGCGTGGTTACAGAAACCATGCCCGCGGGCTCCTCGCGAATCTCTCCGATCTCTACAGCATCCTCTCCTCCAGGAGTCGCGTGCAAAGCAAGCAGAGCGGAATCTGCGTGTTCGGCGGAAACGATGGCAAGAAATTGTCCTTCGTTGGCGATATGCAACGGGTCCAGCCCGAGCAACTCACACGCGCCGCGTACCGAATCGCGCACCGGTATTTTTTCTTCGAACAAAACAACACCGCGGCCGCAGTCCCGCGCCAATTCATTCAACGAGGTGGCCACGCCCCCACGAGTCGGGTCGCGCATCCAGCGAACTCCCGCGCCGGCGTCGCGCACCAGCGATTCTACCAGCGGAAGTACCGGGCGCGTGTCCGAACGAAGATCGTCCGCTTCCAGGTCCAGTTCGCCGCGGGCCAGAACAATCGTGATCCCGTGGTCTCCAATAGGACCGGAAAGCAGAACCTTGTCGCCAGATCGCACAGACAAGGGAGAAATGGTCACTCCGGGAAGCAATCGTCCGATGCCGGTCGTCGTAATATACATGCGGTCTGCTTTACCGTGTTCCACCACCTTCGTATCACCGCCGGCAATCAGAATTCCCGCTGTTTCCGCGGCCTCGCCCATCGCGCGCACTTCTGCTTCCAGAATCTCGGTCGGCAATCCCGCCTCAAGAACAAACGTCACCACGATGGCTTCTGCTTTTGCGCCCGACACCGCCAGATCATTCACCGTCCCGTTGATCGCCAGCTCCCCGATGGACCCACCTGGAAATCGCAACGGGTTCACCACGAAACTATCGGTGGTCATCGCAATGCGCATTCCGTTGATCTGAATGTGCGCCGCGTCGCCCAGCGGACCTCTGTTCGGTCCAAACAAAAGTGGAGCGAACAATCCCTCCACAAGTCTCCGGCTGGCTTTGCCGCCGGCACCATGCGCCATTTCGATCTGCGGCTCGCGAAATTTGATCTTGGTGGCAGGGCTGGCCATAGGTTCCTTGGTCGCTCAAAGCGCTGTATTGCCGGTGATCGTCACCGGCTTCAGATGCTGGTAGTTGTAATATGCTGCACAGGACCCTTCCGAAGAAACCATCAGCGCGCCGACGGGCTGTTCGGGCGTGCATTCGCGTCCAAACAGTTTGCACTGCGACGGCTTCAGCACGCCTTTCAACACTTCGCCGCATTGCGCTGCCTTGGGATCGGTCACGCGCACGCCCGGAACCATGAAACGCTGCTCGGCATCCCATTGCGCGTAACTGGCGCGAATCTTCAGTGCGGATTGAGAGATGAATCCCAGACCGCGCCATTCAAAATAAGGGCGAAGTTCGAATACTTCGTTCATCACGCGAAGCGCCGCCTTGTTGCCTTCCCACGGCACAACGCGTTTGTACTGATTTTCCACGATGGCTTCATTGCGGCGAAGCTGTCGCAACAGCATGACGATCGACTGCAGGATATCGAGCGGTTCGAAACCGGACACCACCACTGGCTTGCCCTCGTCAGTCGAGATCCAGTGATACGGCCGGCATCCGATCACCGTGGAGACATGGCCAGGCCCCACAAATCCGTCGATGCGCATGTCCGGAGAATCCAGGATCGCGCGGATGGCGGGAATAATCGTGACATGATTGCAAAATACAGAGAAATTACGCAGCCCTTCAGCCTTAGCGCGCATGAGCGTCAGAGCCGTGGAAGGCGCGGTGGTTTCAAAGCCGATGGCGAAGAACATCACATGTTTGTCGGGATTATTGCGCGCCAGTTTGAGCGCGTCGGCCGGCGAGTAAACAATGCGCACGTCCGTGCCGCGCGCTTTGTGTTCGAGCGGGCTCCCATGCGTGCCCGGAACGCGCATCATGTCTCCGAACGCCGCAAAAATGAAATCCGGGCTTGCGGCCAGCGACAGGCCGTCGTCAATTCTGCCCATAGGCAGCACGCAAACCGGGCAGCCCGGCCCATGAATCAATTCCACGTTGTCCGGTAGGAGGTCCTTCAATCCGAAGCGATAAATCGCGTGCGTGTGCCCGCCGCATACTTCCATGATGCGATAGTGCCGCGCGGGATCGGCCAGTCTGCGGATTTCTTGGCCGGCCTTCGCAATCAGTTCCGGAGCCCGGAATTCGTCTACGTATTTCATTGCTGTACCTGCGAACCCGGAGATTGCTGTTCTTCCTGCTCCAGGCCATAACCGCGCACTTCCTCGATAGCGGCTTCACTCTCGCCAAGCATCATCAGCGTGCGCATCTGGTCGGCGGCGTCCGCCTCGCTGATTTTGCTCATCGCAAAACCAACATGAATCAGCACCCAGTCTCCGGGCGCGGGGGAATCCTCCTGCAAAAGCCCCAAATCCACCTTGCGGCGCACGCCGACCACATCCACAAGCGCCAGATGCGCGTTTTGCGCGTCGAGTTCCAATATTTTCCCCGGTATCGCCAGGCACACGGTGCAACTCCCTCTTAGTCTTGTTTTCGTGCCACAAGATCAAACGTAAATTTCAATTCGTCCTTCAGCCGCAGCGCGCCCGCCGCAAACGATGTCGGCTTGATCCCGTAGTCCGATTGCCGAAACGTAAAATCGCCGCCGATTCGCAGCATCGTTCCGAGCACGCTCACGTTTGCCTGCAAGGTCAGCGGCTGCGTCACGCCATGAAAGGAAAGCTCTCCGTTCACGCCGGCATGCAGCCGTCCATCCGCGACTTTTTGCACGATGATTTCTTTGCTCTTATAGACGGCCGTCGGATAGTGGGAAACGTCCAGGACTTTTTCGTACATCTCCTGCTCCAGCTTTTTCTGGTCGTCCCTTTTCATTTCGTCCAGTACTTCCATACGGCCCATCTGCACGGTCACTTTCAGATAAGCCTTCTCAAAACTGTCGGGAACGCTTCGAAGCTCCGCCTCGTAATCGCGTATGGCAATGCGGGGATTGTGGCCAAAGGACGAAAGAAGCCCGGTGGCGAAAGCCTGCACCTGAAAACGGCTCACCGCTTTATCGATCTGAAAGTTCACGAGTGCCGGCCCTTTTTGTGCCGCGGTCTCCATGTCCAAGTCTCGCCCCGCAATCCCTTTTGGCGCGCTCGATCAGATAGGCATACCTTGCCTGTGCTTCGCGCCTGCCAGAAGTGTGTTCGTCCTTATTCCCAGGAGCTGCCTCACATCGACCGCAAACGGAAATAGCGCTCCAGGTCCGGCAGCGCGGCGGAGGTAAAGCTGCCCAAACCAACCTGGCTCAGATAACGGCGCACGATGGGATTCGAAAGCACCAGTCCCGCTCCAAAAATCATCAGCGCCACGCCTCCCAGCATGTACAACGTTTCCCTATCCGGTCCTGCTACGTCATCGGTCCGATTCATGATTTCAACGGCCATGGAAGTCTCCTTTACAGGTTGAGAATCCACTTCATTTCTTTGCGGGCCATTCTCCCGCAAGAATTCGTGTTACCAGCGAGCCCACCAGCGTCACCGCCTCGGCTACAGCCGCGCTCACCGGTTCGCTAAGCCCGATCTGGCCTTCTTCCGGTCCCAGCGTTGCCGGTGCGCATCCCACCAGCAAGATTCGTTTCAACTCCCCGCCCATGTTCTTCGTCATTCGCAGCACGTTCAGCGGGTTCATTCCGTGAGGCTCGATAAATCCCGCGTCACGGGCCGGCGAATCCAGTTCCTTCAGATCCGGCTCAACAACAAATAGGGTGCCTGGCTCGCCTTCACCCGGAAATGCGTCGACGAGTATCGTCGTTTCATAGCCTTCCATCAGGGCATACGCGAGGTCGAAGCCGCGAATCCCAAAATCGGCCACGCGCACGCCCGGCGGAAAAGACTGGGTGGCCAGCCGGTTCGCAACCTCCACGCCGAAAGCGTCGTCAGCCAGGAAGATATTTCCAATTCCGGCAACCAATATTTGTTTCCTCGCGCTCGCGGATGTTTCTTCGCCCGGTGCCAGGGGTTCGACCTCGCTGGCAGCGAAGAAAAACCGGTGGCCTGGCTGGCGCATCAGCCCGATGTCTCTGCCCGGATCGTCATCCACCACCACGCAAACGTGGACATTCCCTTCATAGTCCTGCTCGATGGATTCGATGGCCGCGGTCTTGCCATCCAACGCGAGATCGAAAACATCACCTCCGGCGCGCGGTCGCAAGCGCACGCGATCTCCGCGCCGCACCAGAACGCCACGAACCTCCACGGATTCCAGCGGAGATTTGTCTTCCAGGAGCTGCCATTCCCATTCGTTCATGGCTTTTCTCCCTTCGCGGAGCGCAGGCCCCGCAAGGCGCCGTGAAGCTTCATCCACTGCTCCTCCGGCAAAGCTTCGGTGCGCTCCAGAATCTGCCGCGCGCGGTCGTCGGATTCCCGCATCTCCCGTTTCTCTTCATCCGTCATGGTCATGATGCGCAGCGACAAAATTTCGTCAATTTCCGCGCCGTCAAACAGATCGCCCGGGCTTTCCGGGGCGATTTCTGGATAGTCGTAAAGAATGATCGGCGAAGAAAGCATCGTGTCGTGCTCGCCGTCGCCCCCGACCAGAATCGGCCAGGTGCCAACGTTTTGGCAGCCGCTTGCGAAATCCCGATACGCTTCTGGCGGGTCGACCAGCGAAATAAATTGTCCGTCGCGTACATCCAGGATCGTGTGCGCCGAGACCAGCGATTGCTCGAGCGCTTCTTCACGGCTTGCCGGATGGCTCTCCAATCGGGAATCGTTGCACAGCAGGATCCTCAGCTTGAACAACCCCTCTTGCAGTTGTTCCGCCGAAAGATCAATCCTCCCCGCCATCTTTCTCTTTTCCCGGACGATCATTCCGGCCACAACTCCGCGCTCATCCATTATCGGTTCTTTGTCTTGCTTGGCAGACAAGCGAAATGGCCATTGCATTGGTGCAGCAACCAGACCGGCCAGACCGAATTCGGTTATCTCAATGGTCTCTTCGACAGCTTCCTGCCACGCGTGGTAGCTCTTGCCGTTGATTTCCAGCCGCGAAACGTTTCCGAATCTCGGCTCCCCGCTCGGGGACAAGCCTGCCGTCTTTCCAACGGACCGCGCCACCATGCGCAGGAATCGCCCGCGCACCGTGCATCGTGTTTCGTTGTTACCCACCAACAGGCACTCGGTCTGCATTGTGCACGCTTCGCTGCCGCCTTGCGCCTCGCTGTATTCCTGAGGGTACACCACGCCAAAATTGAATCGCTGCTGGTTCTTCACCGCTGAAGGCCGGTACGGATACAACATGTACCCTTCGTAAAGCACGGCTTTCACTATTTTGTCGACCAACTCCACATTCATGACCGCACCGTCTCTGAAACACTATTCAATGCTTTCTCGAGCGCCACTTCCCACGTAGGAATGCCTTCGCGCACCTTGAATTGGTGGAGCTTTTCAAACGCGTCCTTATGCAAAGCGAGCCACACGGAATTCGGATAATACGTATCCATTAACTTGTTCCACACGTCCACCGGCAACCTGTACTTCGTCTCCTTATCCCAGGAAATCGGTGCCACTTGTAGGGCCTCTTCCATGCCCTGATAAAACACAGTACCGCTGAACTGGAAGCACAACGGCAAATCGCCGTTCGTCAAACCGTGAAAATATTTGGTGGCCGCCACGTTGAAATCAAACGTGCAGGGCACGGGAATGTCTACGAGCGTGCTGCCCGTAAAGCGCGGCACCACAACACTGGCGTGCGTCCACAAAAGATTGCGAAGCGTCTGACCCCAGCGTTCGGGTTCGCCAAACAAGTCTTGCAAGCTCGCTTGTTCCTTCGCGTCGTACTTTCGCCGGGTCACCTCGATCTGGATTTGTGCTTTAAGCACAATTGTGTGGATCAGCTGGTCGTCGGGCTGGTTGACGACCCGCGCTTTGAACAGCATTAAAGGCGTGGCCGCATGTTGCGCCACTTCCGCGCCCTTGATTGTCAGCTGCAGATCAGGCATCCGTACCCCCGTAGCCGGGCTGCGCGCGTTTTTTCAACGCGGAGAAAAACGATTGAATCTCGCGCCAGACCGCGGTGCCTCCGGAAAGCCCGCGCCAGTGCGCGCGGATCAGCCCCACCAGCTTGTAGCACTCATCGATCGGCACCAGGTAATACTCCGCCGGCGCGGCGCCTCTCACATGCCCCACGCGATTCACCAGCAAGGCGGTCACGTCATCCTCCATCTTTCTTAAAACCGGATTCGCTTCCACGATGTCTGTCCACGTGTCGAGCGACAACAGCGATTCCGTCGGGCCAGCCGGGCTGGGATATAAGGCGATCATTTTTTGCTGTGGCGAGCTGCGGAAGAAAAATGCCATCTCAATCGGCACCATCAGCCCATCCCATTGGGCATCCGTCATCTGGAAATCGCTCAGAAACGAGACGCGGCGCGGCACCCGTTTGTATTTCGAAGCGCTCTGGCCTTCGAACAAAATCGCGCAAGCATCGCAAGCGCAGACCAGCTTGCGCTTGTCAGGTTCCACAAGGTGCTGGTGTTCCGCCGGCAGTTCCTGGCTGCACATCTCGCAGCGCTCCACGACAGCTCGCTTGCGCGCAAATTGCTGCAACGCTGCGAACGCGTTTTCCTGCGAAGGTGGCATTGCCGGAGCCATCTCAATCCCCGCTACGTTGCAGAGGTGCGCCCGCAAAGGCAGTCATCGATTGCCCGCGCTGCAGTTGCGCCACCGAAACAAACCCGGCAACCGGCTGCCCCGGCTGTTCTACCACGACGGATGTGGCGTCCGGCGCGGCGTCTTGTATCGCGGCTTCCAGTGTGGATCGCACCGTAGCGGCCGTCGATCCGCAGCCGTTGGCGCCCTGCTTGAGGCGAACGGTAACCGAACCGTCTTCGCGCACGGACACCAGTTCCGCGTGCGCCGCGTGCGACTGCAGCAACGGACGCGTCTTCTCCAGGGCTCGCTCCACGCGCGTGGCCAGATCGTCCGGATGCAACCCATACAAAAGCAGCAGGCTGCTGACAAGTTCGTCGTGCCCGCAGTTCTCGATAAACTTTGCCCCGCTGTCGCCCTGTTCTGCCGCGAGCTCCAGGATGCGCTCCAGCCCCGCTCCGTGCAGCGCCATTAGGGATTCCAGAAGGTCCCGTGCCAAAGCGCGCGAATTCGGGTCCGCCGACGTTTCGAGCTGTTCGACGATCGTTCCAATACGCTGAATTTTCTTTTGCAGTTCCGTGTCCTGTGCCATGGTCCCCTTCAGTTACAACGCAAAGCGGGTGGCCGCATCTGAGGATGCGACTTATTTGTGTCCGCCTTCCTCATCCGCAGAACCACCCGCTGTAGCCCCATTGCCGCAAACGTCAAGCATGCACTCCAAACATCGGCGAATGGTGAGTCTCCAGAACCTTCCCATTGCCGAGGTACATGTGCACCCCGCAAGGCAGGCACGGATCGAAACTGCGCACCGCTCGCATGATGTCGATGCCCTTGAACTTGTCCGGTCCGTTCTCTTCGAAGATCGGCGTGTTCTGCACCGCATCTTCATAAGGTCCGGGTGTTCCATGGATGTCGCGCGGATTGGCGTTCCATGGCGTCGGTGGGTATGGATGGTAGTTTGCGATCTTGCCGTCGCGGATCACCACGTGGTGCGACAGCACGCCGCGCACCGCTTCATGGAAGCCGCAGCCAATCGCATCTTCCGGCACTTTGAAGTCGTTCCAGGTCTTGGTCCTGCCGGCGTGCAGTTCGGTTAGCGCTTGTTCTACAAAGTAGAGCGCCGCACATGCCGCGTACACCTGGAAGTAAGTGCGTGCGCGATCGCGTTCGATGGCATTGCTCCACTTGGGAATCTTCCACTCGAATTCCACTTCAGGCAGCGAAGTGGTCTTCGGCAGATACATCTTCACGCTGCGACCTGTCGATTTGACGTAACCGAAGTCCACAAGCCCCGCCAACGCCGTCGACCACAGCCGCGCGATCGGTCCGCCGCCAGTATCGAGCGCAAGGTGATCGCCGGTCCTTTTATCCAGCCACCGCGGGGACATGACCCACGTATATTTGCCCCCGAAATCGCGCTTTTGCGGTCGCGGGATCGTTGTTTGATTCCACGGATGGTTCTGATCCACGGAATTGCCCAGAGGATCCTTGTCGACAAACTTCTCGCCATGTTCCCAGCTGTCATAGTAGGAACTGCCGAGCAGGATGCGAATGTTCAGGTTGATATCCACCAGGTCGCTGGTAACCAATTGGTCGTCGACCACCACGCCGGGCGTGACGTACATCGCGCGGCCCCACTTGGTCATGTTCTTGTACTGGTAATCGCATTCGTGCGGGTTGTTGAACGATCCCCAGCATCCCAACAGCACACGCCGGCGCCCTACTTCTTCGTAACCCGGCAAGGCATCGTAGAAGAAATCAAACAGGTCGTCGTGCAGCGGCACCACTTTCTTCATGAACTCCACATACTTCATTAGCCGCACCAGATAATCCGTGAACAGCTGAATCGTAGGCACCGTCCCGACTCCGCCCGGATACAGCGTCGACGGATGCACGTGCCGCCCTTCCATCAGGCAAAACATCTCGCGCGTCATCCGGCTCATCTGCAGCGCTTCGCGATAGAACGAGCCCGTGAACGGATTCAACGCCTTCATGATGTCCGCGATGGTGCGGAAGCCATGGAGGTTCGCATGCGGCGCGGCGGTTTTCTCCGCCTTCGTGTAAACAGACGGATTGGTTTCCTTCACCATCTGCTCGCAGAAGTCCACGCCCACCAGGTTGTCCTGGAAAATGTTGTGATCAAACATGTACTCGGCCGCTTCACCGAGGTTCACAATCCATTCGGCTAAATGAGGCGGGCGCACGCCAAACGCCATGTTCTGCGCGTACGTCGCACATGTAGCGTGGTTGTCCCCGCAAATTCCGCAGATACGGCTGGTGATGAAGTGCGCATCCCGCGGGTCTTTGCCTTTCATGAAAATGCTATAACCCCGGAAAATCGAGGATGTGCTGTGGCACTCCGCAACCTGCCGGTTGTCAAAATCGATCTTCGTGAAGATTCCTAGGCTCCCGACAATTCGCGTAATGGGGTCCCAGTTCATCTCCACCAACTTTCGAGAACCAGTCGGCGTCTTCTTTGCTTCCGTTGTCATCGTCCCCATGTTTCAGCTCCTTCCATTTTCTTAATACGCCCGAGGCCGGTAGCCAGTGGTCAGCTCGGCCCGAGGATGACGCCATTTCGGTTCTTTATTGACGGTGTCGTTGGTAAAGGCGCGTAGCGCGCGAATAGTTTTGCCATACATGCCGATACTGCTCGTCGAGATTCTCGCGCCCGGCGGCTCATCCATGAACGGCATGAACTTGTCCGGGAAACCCGGCATCGTGCAGCCGATGCAGATTCCACCGACGTTCGGGCACCCGCCGATTCCCGCCATCCAGCCGCGCTTGGGGACGTTGCAATTGACCACCGGCCCCCAGCAGCCCAGCTTCACGATGCACTTCGGCGAGCCGTAAACCTCGGCAAAATCACCCTGCTCGTAATAACCCGCGCGGTCGCACCCGTCATGGACCGTTGCGCCGAACAACCAGGTCGGCCGCAGCTGATCGTCCAGGGGAATCATCGGCGCTAGTCCGGAGACCTGATAGAGAAGGTACAAAACCGTCTCCATGAAGTTGTCCGGCTGAACGGGGCAGCCGGGTACGTTCACGATCGGCAATCCCGCCTTGGACCTCCAGTCCCAACCCAAATAATCTGCCAGACCCATTGCCCCGGTCGCATTGCCCTGCATGGCGTGGATGCCGCCATAAGTCGCGCAGGTTCCGCAGGCAACCACGGCTAAAGCCTTCGGGGCCAGCCGGTCAATCCACTCATTTGTGGTGATCGGTTGGTTCGTCTTCGAATCGGTGCCGAGCGCCGCCCAATAGCCTTCCTTCTTGATTTTTTCGTTGGGAATCGAACCCTCGACCACCAGAACAAATGGATCGAGCTTGCCCTGTTCTGCCTGATACCAGTACTTCAGGAAATCGTCGCCAACTTCGTAAGCCAGCACTGGGTTATGCAGGTGCACCCGCGGAAGTCCCGGGATCGCTCCGAGCAGAACATCTTCGATGCTTGGTTGCATCGCCGCCGTGACGGAAACCGAATCGCCGTCACACCCCAGTCCCGCGGTAATCCATAAAATGTGAATATCGGAAACTGGCGAAGGTTTTTGTGTCTTTCGGCCGTAAGGAACTGCCTCTTGTGCCATGTATCGTTTCTCCTCTCGGGCTTTCGACAATCCCTCCGGAGGCATCCCCCCGACGGGAAAAGTTCGCAGCACAAGCCAAGGACTTCCTGAACGGAGCCCGCGGCCCGATTCTAGATGAACTGCTTATCCAGAATTTGGATGTAGAGAATTACAATTCATGCGGCATGGGGCAATCGGGTACACGCGGAATTGTCTATAAGGGTTGGTCGTACGGGTTGATCGGGGAAACCCCTAGCTACGGTTTTCTACGGAATCGACCTTAGTACCCACCCTTGAGGTTCACCGTCCACTCAATGGCGTGTTGCACCAGCTCCCGGGCGTTCCGCAGCGCCAGTTTTTCCTTGATGTGCGCCTGGTAGGATTCGATGGTCTTCACACTCAGGTGCAATTCGTCTGCGATTTGCCGCGTTCCGTGACCTTCGCCAATCAAGCGAAACACTTCCAGCTCCCGGTCGGTGAGGTTCACCAGCGGAGACTTCTTCACCGGTGCGGTTCCGCGCACGTATTGCTGCAGCATGGTGCTGGTAAGGCGGTCGCTCAGATACACTTCGCCCTGCAGAATCCGTCGAATCGCCACCAGCACCTTTTCCGTCGCTTCCTGCTTCATGATGTAGCCGTTGGCGCCCGCGCGCATGGCCCGCTCCGCATAGATGGATTCGTCGTGCATGGACAGAATCAACACCGGCAGGCTCGCCGTCTTCATCCGGATATCCTTTAGCACGTCCAGTCCATCCGGCCCGCTCAGGGAAATGTCCAGCACCACGATGTCCGGCCGAAGCGTGGTGATCGCATGAAACGCCGAATGCGCCCCGTCGGCTTCGCCGCAAACCGACAGGTCCGGTTCCCGGTCGATCAGTAACGCTAACCCTTGCCTCACGATCGGATGGTCGTCGACCAGCAAGACTCTGCATTTCTTGCTGTGCGTCAGGATTTGAGCAGTAGCTGTCATCGATGCAACTCCTATTCGACGTTGCGAATGGGAAACTTACAACTCACGCTGATTCCGCGGTCTGGGTTTGCTTGAAGCTTCAGCGAGCCGCCCACCATCACGGCTCTGTAGTTCATGATACTCAGCCCTACGCCGGGTTGGCCGGTCGGCTTGTTCGGAAATCCGTCGCCGTCGTCCTGAATCGTCAGCTCTCCTGTGCCGTCTTTACCCGTCAGGCGAATGACAATGTTTTTCGATTTACCGTGGCGAATGGCATTGTTCACGGCTTCCTGGGCGATGTGATAAAGGTTCGTCGCGACATTTAAATCGCCGATCAGAACAGGTTCATCGCATTCGAACCGGCAGCGAATCTGAAACAGGTCTTCGAGCTCACCCGCGCGTTGTTTCAGCGCGGACATCAATCCGTGCTTTTCCGATACCACCGGCAACAACCCGCGCGAAAGCTCCTTGGTTTTGCGGATCGCGTCGTTCACCAGCCGCACGATCTTTGCCGCATCTGCCGATTCTGGCACGAGCACTTCGGACAGCCGTTCCTCGAGAACCTTGCTCATGAACGCGATGCCCGTCAGGTGCTGGCCCAATCCGTCATGCAAGTCGCGGCCGATCCGCCGTTGTTCGCGTTCGCTGATCTTCAAGATCGTGTTTTCCAGGCGCTTTCGTTCGCTAATGTCGCGGATGGCGCTGGAAACGAGCACGCCCTCTTCCGTCTCCAGCGGGCTCAAACTGATTTCCACGGGGAACTCATTGCCATCCTTATGCAGGCCGTACAACTCCAAGCCCGCGCCCATAGGTCGGACGCGCGGCTCGGCGAAAAAATTGCTCCTGTGGCCGGGATGTTTCCCGCGAAGCCGCTCCGGCACAAGCTTTTCAATTTCCTGCCCCAGCAGTTCCTCTCGCTTGTAGCCGAAAAGTTTCTCCGTCTGCGCGTTTACCAACACAATCTTTCCTTTTTGATTGATTACCACGACCGCATCCGGCGCCGCTTCGAGCAGCCCTCGAAATTTTGCCTGCGCCCGCTTCTGCTCCGTCACATCGATTCCGGACGCGATGATGTACTTCGGTGTCTGTTTGGCTCCCGGCAGCACGGCTGCGGACCACGCGATTGTTCTCCGCGTGCCGTCGCGCGTGACCCAGCAACTTTCAAACTCGGTGCGCGTCACTTTGTCGCCGATCTCCCGGAATAGTTCCTTGAACTGCCCCACCTCTTCCGCGGCCAGGAACAGCTCCCAGATTGCTTTTCCCTGCGCTTCCACGAACGAGCATCCCGTCAACTCCTCGCATGCGCGATTAAACTGGATGATGCGACCCTCGCGATCCAGAACCACCACCAACGCTCCCACCGTATCGAGAATCGCCGATAGAAGATTGCGCTCCTGATGCAACGCGCCTTCGGCTCGCTTCAGCTCCGTAACATCCACGCCCACGCCATGAATGAACCACGGCCGGCCGTCTTCCCGCCGGATCATTTTCGCTTCGCACTGGAACCACAGCACTCGTCCATCCCGCGCAATCACCCGGTAAGAGGAACGCAGCGGTTTTCCAGACAGAAACATCTCTGCCGCTTCCGTGCTCCATCGAATCTTGTCGTCGGGATGAATCTGTTGGTACCACCGCACCGGATCTTCCAGCCATTCGCTCTGCGAAAAACCAAGCGCGGCCTCGATCTGCGGATTGACGTACGCCTCGCCAATCCCTTTGTCCAGATACGCCATGAACACCACCGCCGGAATCTGCTCCACCAGCGCCCGGTACTTCGCTTCCATGTTCAGGGCGGGTGCTTCCGCAAGCGTTTCTTTGCTGGTTGCAAAATCCGCTTCGCCATTGGAAACGGGGGTCTGCTGCAGGAAAACGCTGGCGAGTTCCTGCAGGGCCTTTTCTGCCTCGGAGAGGCTCCCGGCACCGGCATCGCTGTCAATCGTTTGCGTGGCCTCGCGCCCGTTGCATGGCGAAAGAAAATCGAGCCCCATGTTCTGCCTCTTGCCCTTCAAAAGGTCCTTAATAACTTGATTCCCCGCGGAATCAAATTGTTTCAAAAAATAACTTCAGTCCTTGCCGCGCCCTCGCCAAGCCGGTTCTTTGTTGAGCGAAGCCTGGGTGAATCGCCGCAACGCGTGAATCGCCCGCCCGTAGGTGGTGACCGCATTCGAAGAAAGCAGCGATCCCGGCGGCTGGTTCATAAACGGCATGAACTTGTCCGGGAATCCCGGCATGGTGCAGCCGATGCAAATTCCTCCCACGTTCGGGCATCCCCCGATTCCTCCCATCCATCCGCGTTTCCCCACATTGCACTGCACCACCGGACCCCAACATCCCAGTTTCACGATGCACGTGGGAGAACCATACTCGTCCGCGAATTGTGCCTGTTCGTAGTAGCCGCCGCGGTCGCAGCCTTCATGGACCGTTTGGCCGAACAACCACGTTGGACGCAACGCCCCGTCCAAGGGAATCATGGGCGCGCGGCCCGCGGCCATGTTCAGCAGGTACAAAAGCACTTCGGTGAAATTGTCGGGCTGCACCGGGCATCCCGGCACGCACACGATGGGAATCCCGGAGGCGGCTTTCCAGTTCCAGCCGAGATAATCCGGCAATCCCATGCAACCGGTGGGATTGCCTTCCATCGCGTGAATACCGCCATAAGTGGCGCAAGTTCCTGCCGCCACCACCGCCCACGCTTTCGGTGCCAGACGGTCGATCCAATCGCACGTAGTAATCGGCTGGCCAGTCTTCGCATCCGTGCCGAACGTGGCCCAGTAGCCTTCCTTTTTATTTTTTTCGTTGGGAATCGAGCCTTCCACCACCAGGATGAACGGCGAGCGCGTTCCTTCGGCAGCCTCGCGAAAAAAGCGAACGAATTCTTCGCCATTTTCATAGGCAAGGAACGGATTATGAAACTTGATTTTGGGAACCCAGGGGAACGCGCCAAAAATCAGATCTTCAATGCTGGGCTGCGTCGCTGCCGTCACCGCGATAGTGTCGCCATCGCAACCGAGCCCCGCAGTCATCCACAGAACGTCGATTTCGGAAATGGGCAAACCGTCTGTGCCAGTGATCCCATTCTTGGACGCGATGGACGTCATCTTTCCCTGGCTCTCGACTGCGAAAGATTCGTACCGACAGGCGCGGACTGCCGGACAAAGCGAGGCGCTCCGGCCCTACCTACGGCTACCCGCCGCGGATTCTATCCAATTCCTCCGTTTTCCGCCATGGATTCGCCAGGCGACGATCGCGTGATTTTGTCAGTTTCCCGAGGGCCATCGATGCTTATTCTTCTCCGATATCTTCATTCCAAACCTCGGGATTCGCGCGAATGTAATCTGCCAGCAGCGTCACGCATTCTTGGGAATCCAGATCGGTCACTTCCATTCCCAACGTACGCAACCACTCGCTTCCACCTTGAAAATTTCGGCTCTCTCCGAGGACCACTCTGCCGAATCGGAATTGCCTCAGCAGTCCACTGCAATACCAGCATGGCGCCAGCGTCGTCACCATCGTTAATTCCCGGTAGCTTCTTTGCCGGCCCGCCTTTCGAAACGCATCTGTCTCTCCATGCACGGATGGATCGCCTTGCTGCACACGTCGATTGTGTCCCGCGCCGATCAACTTGCCGCGCTGATCGAAAATCGCCGCGCCGATGGGAATGCCGCCTTCCTTCAGCCCCAGCCGCGCTTCCGCCAGCGCAACAGCAAGCATCGATTGATAGTCCAAAGCAGGATCCATATTCCTCCTCGTTCAATCCACCGCGCCGGTCACACGGAAACTACCCGACAAGGATCGCCGAGTGCTCTGAAGCGATCCGCGCTCTACAAATCTCCATTCGCTGATGCTATGCCAAGAGGATACCAACAGAGGCAAAAAACTTTCGGTTAACTCAGGTAAGCGTCGCTTGCAGAACTTCGCGTAAAAGTTCCTGCTTCTGGCTCGTCAGCTTCTTTCCCTGCGCGGTCAGATAAAACACGTCGATGGCTTTCTGTCCTTCCGTGTCGATCAGCGCCACATCGATGTTGCACGCCAGCCGGGCCAGCGCGGAACCAATTCCATATAACAATCCCGGCCGGTCCTGGGTAACCACTTCCACCAACGTGCAGCGGTCGGAAGATCCTTCATCAAAATTAATCGCCGTCGGCACCACTACCTTGGGTGGCCGTGCCACCGCCGCCAACCGCCCCTTCATCAGCGGCTCCAGCGCCTGCCTACCGTTAAGCACATCGGCGATCCCTTGCTGGAATCTGCCAACCTCTCCCGGATTCAGTTCTAGCGTGCGATGCAGGTCCACGAAGTGGAAGGTATCCAGCACCACTCCCGCGGCATTCGCGAACGCATCGGCCTTCACGATGTTCATCCCCCACGCGGCAAGCACCCCCGCAATCGTCGCGAAAAGTGCCGGCCGGTCCGCAGACAGCAGCGTCAACACATAAGCATGCTGCGTCTTCTTAATGTCCGTTTGCACCGGCTCAGCGCCAAGCCTGCGGTAAAGAGCGAAATGTTCCGCAATTTCCTGGGCGGAATGCACCGCAAGATAGCGCCGCGGGAATCCCTCGAGGAACCGTTCGATTTCTTTTTTGTCCGCGCCCTTGACCTGCGCGCGCACCTGCTCGAGCAGCGGCGCTTCGTCGGAAGCATGCAGCCGGTCGCGATCCAGTGTCCGGCTGAAGTGATTCGAAGTGGCCACGAACAACTGCCACAGCATTTCGGCTTTCCATGGAGTCAACGCCTCCGGATTCACGGCATGGATGTCGGCATAAGTCAGCAGGCACAGCCGTTGCAATCGCTCGTGCGTATTCACGGTGGCGGCAAATCCGGAAACCGTGCCCGGATCGAAAATGTCGCGCCGCTGTACGGTAGCGGACATATCCAGATGGTGCTCGATAAGAAAGTGAACTTCGGCTTTTTCTTCCGGCGAAAGCTTCAAACGGTCCGAAGCAATTTCTAGCGCCTGCAAACTGCCGGTTACGTGGTTTTCCACTGGCATGCCTTTGCCCACGTCATGCAGCAGCAACGACAGGATCAGCAGCTCGCGTCGCTCCACGGTTCGCCACAACGGCGCAAAGTGTTTCCCCAGCGGTTCCTGCGGATCGCCCAGTTCCTGCAGGTGTTCGATCGTGCGCAACGAATGTTCGTCGACCGTGTAGCGATGGTAGAAATCGCGAACCACCAGCGAATCAATCGCGCGGAATTCCGGCAGCGCTTCCGTGAGCAACCCCAGGCGGTGCATCGGCCGCAATGCCGTTCCCGGATAATCGCCGCCCAGAATTTCCGACAATACCGGCCAGGTGATCCTTGAATTTCGTTGCGTCAGCTCCGGATGCGCCATGATGTAAGCGATGCTGCGTTCTGCATCACGGCTGAGCACCACGCCCGCGCGTGCTGCTTCGGTAAGCAGCGAATAAGTCACGTTGCGGTCTGCAAAAAGATGCTCGTTCGTAATTTCCAGCAGGCCGTCGCGAACGGCGAATGGTCTTCCGGTCGGAACGTCTGTCTTTGCTCCCATGGCCGCGTTCATCAACCGCCGCGGTAAGGAAAGCGTCACCGGCGGCCGCTGGTCCACGTACCGTAGCAGTTGCCTGTTCAGCGTTCGCGCGTGCCGGAAGTACAAGCGCATCCATTCCGCGGCGTTGCGCTTCAGATTGTCATCGATGCCCAATGATCGCTCGGCCGCCTGCGCCTGCAATTCGTAGGTTAATGTGTTGTCATTTCGTCCGTTGCTGTAATGCAGAAAACAGCGGATCGCGCTCAGAAATTCCACCGCGTTGCGCGTCAGTTCATCTTCATTCACCGGGCTGAATCGCGGATCGCGCCTGTCCCCGGCCAATTGCCGCATCCACAGCGTGGAATGGAAATCGCGCAGGCCGCCTGGCGCATCCTTTACGTTGGGCTCCAGGTGGAAAATAGTACTGCCGTAACGCCCCAGCCGGTCTCGCGTCAGCCGCTGCAACTCCACCAGCAGAAACGGCCTCGCCTGTTTTTCCGCCACCGACAGGATTTTCGTGTCCAGCTTGTCGAACAAAGACTGGTCGCCGTCCAGGAACCGGCGGTCCAACATCGCCAGATGGAATTCCGCGTTGTCCTGTTCGATCCTTTTGCACTCGTCAATCGTGCGTCCCGCGGAACTCACGCGAAAGCCAAGATCCCACAGTGTGCGCGAAAAGTCCGCGATCAACGGCCGGGAATCTTCTTCAATTTTTTCGTTGGCAAACAGGAACAACAGATCCAGATCGGAGAAGGGAAACAGCACTTCGCGGCCGTAACCGCCCAAACCCAGCAGCGCCAGGCCTTCGCTGTCGCTCTGCTTTATACGTTGCAGCTCGCCAAAAACTCTGCGAATTGTTCCATCCGCCAGCTCACACAACTGCCGCAGCGTTTCCTGCGCGCTCGCTCCGCTTTCAAATAGCTTTCGTATCCGCTCCCGCTGGGCTTCGCATTGCGGGCCCAGCACAGACAGCGGCGTTACCGATTCTTCCATTTTCGTTTTCGGGCGAATACCGGCAGCGAGACCTGGGCGGGGCGAGGACATATGCGTTCTCAGAGCGCGCTCTCGCCTCGTTCCTCATTCCTGATCCGGATCGCCTCTTCGACCCGCGACAAGAATATTTTACCGTCCCCAATCTTTCCTGTCTTGGCGCTCTTCAATATCGCCTCCACCGCGCGATTCACCAACTGGTCCGGCAGCACCACCTCCAGCTTTACCTTTGGCAGCAAGTCCACTGTGTATTCCCGTCCACGGTACACTTCCGTGTGCCCCTTCTGCCGGCCGTGGCCCCGCACTTCCGTCACTGTCATTCCTTCCACGCCAATTTCCAACAGCGCATCCTTCACCGATTCGAACCTCGACGGCTGAATGATCGCTTCAATTTTCATCATACGAATCTGTGCTCCCGCCTCGAGTTATCAACCGCCTTGCTCCATGCTTCACGCTTCCAGGTTATACCCTTCTTCACCATGCAGAGTAATGTCCAGGCCTTCCACTTCCTGCTCTTCGCTGACGCGCAGCCCGACGGTTACATCCACGATCTTCAGAATGACGATGGTACCCAGCAGCGCCAGCAACCACGCAATCACCACCGCGATCAGCTGGTTCGCCACCTGGCCCCAGCGTCCGTCCAGTCCACCGACCGCTTTGCCGTCGCCGAAGATGGGATTAATGAACGTCTGCGCAAACACGCCGGTCAGAAGCGCTCCGATCGTGCCACCTGCTCCATGTACGCCGAAGGCGTCCAACGCATCATCGTAGCCAAAAATACTTTTGAATTTCGTCACCATCCAGAAACAGAAAATTCCCGCGATGAATCCGATCGCTAGTGCCGGCATCGGCGCAACGAAACCGGCGGCAGGTGTGATCGCTACGAGTCCCGCCACAGCTCCGGAAATTGCGCCCAACGCGCTCGGCCTTCCGTTCTTGATCCATTCCGCCAGGCACCAACCAATGGCCGCGGCGGCTGCTCCAAAATGCGTGGCCACGAACGCGCTCGACGCCAATCCATTCGAACCCAGCGCGCTTCCAGCGTTAAACCCGAACCACCCCACCCACAGCAGGCAAGCTCCCGTGAAGCTCAATACCAAACTGTGGGGCGGCATCGGCTGTTTCGGATAACCCACGCGTTTCCCCAAGTACAGTGCGCACACCAGCGCGGACACACCGGAAGTGACGTGAACCACGGTTCCGCCCGCAAAATCGAGAGTAGGGAATCGCCCGCCGAGCGACGCGTTCAAAATTCCGCCCTTGCCCCACACCATGTGCGCCATCGGCGCGTACACCAGAAAAAACCATAACGTCATGAACAGCACGGTTGCGGAAAACTTCATGCGCTCCGCAGTGGCGCCGGTGATCAGCGCGGGCGTTATGATCGCGAACATCAACTGGTACACCATAAAGGTGGACTGCGGCAGCGTCCCCGCATAATCCGTATTGGGAAGCGCCCCCACCCCACGCAGCAGCGCCATATGGAAGTTCCCTATAAAAGGTCCGTCCCCGCCGAAACACAGGCTGTAGCCCACCAGCGCCCACAGCACGGTGATCAACGCCATCAGCGCAAAGCTCTGCATCATGATGGCTAATACGTTCTTCTGCCGCACCAGCCCGCCATAGAACAGCGCCAGTCCCGGCCCGGTCATCATTAATACCAGCGCCGCGCTTACCAGCATCCAGGCGTTGTCCGCCGAGGACTGCGCTGCGGCAATCTTCTGCTCGAGCTGGTTTAATTTGTCCGTGACGGCTTGGGAAGCTACAGGGGAGGAAGCGCTGGCGGAAGGCATCGCCGTTGCCGGGGATTGCTCGGCAAGCAGCGGAACAGCGAGCAGCATCAGCGTCAGTACGCTACAACAGGCAATGCCCATGCGCTTCATCGAATTCTCCGGGGCGAATGGGTGGGCATCCACTCTGCTCGTCTCATTCGCGTTGGCATTTGGGGACTTACCACAAGTGTAGGGCAGATTATACGCACCACTCCGCGGTCTCCACGCTTTG
Source organism: Candidatus Acidiferrales bacterium (assembly GCA_963742325.1). Lineage (GTDB taxonomy): Bacteria > Acidobacteriota > Terriglobia > Acidiferrales > UBA7541 > Acidiferrum. The sequence goes on from CAVULB010000002.1 coordinate 323,268, forward strand.
AAATTTTTCTGCCCCGCATTCATTTTTCGGATAGCTCGTGCGCTAACACCTTCTTTTTGACCTCGCTGGCAAACTGATCGGCGTCCCTGGTCGGCCGGGGGATGCGATACCCGGAAGTCACTCCAAGGGTCAGCCGGATCGCGGTTGCGAGGCTGACCCTGTGCCCTTGGGAAACATAGATCGGGCGCACGCCGTCGCGCATTCGAACCGCTGCCCCGATGCGCTCCCCTCCCGCATTCCCGTCCACCAGTTTTGCCCAGCTTCCGGCCGGCTTCTTCACTACCCCATGAGTCCCCATAAGGATGCTTTTTGCGCAACCGATCGACGGCCTGTCGAGCAGCACGCCCAAGTGGCTGGCGATCCCGAAGCGCCGTGGATGCGCGAACCCCTGCCCATCGCAGAACAGCAGGTCGGGCAGGTCCTTCAACTTATGCAGCGCCGCGAGCATCACCGGTAGTTCGCGAAAGCTCAGCAAGCCGGGTATATAGGGAAACTCCAGCGGCGCAACCGCGAAAGCGCGCGCAACCTCTGCCATCTCCGGAAAACGATACATCACCACGCAGCCAATCGCGCGATTGGCTTCTCGCAGCCGGTTCCACCGGTTCAGCTTCACACGCATCGCTTGCGATCCAATCAACACGAACGCCGCGTCCAACCCCGCCACGGTGCGGATCTCGCCCAGCCGGTCTTTTCCTTCCCACAGCTCGCGAAGATCTTCCTGGATTTTCCGCGCCTCCTGCGTCGAAACGCCCCAGGGGTGCTTGCGTGCTTCCATTGATTTAATCTTCATACCCTTCATCGTATAATGCTCGTGCCATTAAACGCCGCCAGCCTCCAGGCTGGCTGCCGCCGGACATTGAGGGGAAATTTACGATGCTTCATCCACCACTGGAGATTTCTGCGCGCGAAGACGGCGGCATCCATTACTTACAGGTTCATGGGCGGCTGACGATCGGCGAACCCAGCGAGCATCTCAACGAGTTCACCCAGAATCTTGTGCAGCGCGGCGCACGCAAGCTCATCGTCAATCTCAACGACATTCCTCAAATCGACAGCTCCGGCATCTCCGCTCTCGTGAAGCTCTCCATTTCGCTGGCCCGCCAGGGCGGCGGACTCCACCTTGTCTGTGGCCAGGGACGCGTCCGCGATGCCCTTACGGTTACGCGCCTCGTCGAAGCCATCCCCACTTTCGAATCCGAAGCCACCGCCTCCGCCAGCTTCTAGCCCAGTAAAGAACGTCCGGTTTTTGTCTGACTGTCTGGCGGATTCTCTGTTCGCTCTGCAGCAAAACTCCGCTGTGCCCGACATGCCGGTGTTGCCCGTGGGCTTTTGAGAATTCTTGGCGTTCTTCCCGCTGGTGCCGACTCTTGCCTAGGGTGGGTCTTGGCTTGTTCCGCCGTTGTGGGCCCGCTTTCTGAAGCGGGCCGATCTGTTGAGTCTCAGCCAGATCGATTTTGATGCGCCCTGGCAGCTCCGCTGGAAGCCATGCAAGCACACATCTCGGGGGTGATGGTTGTGGGAGCAATCGTCGAACCCGACCGACTACCGGCACGGGCTTGCCGTCACGTACCTTCGAGGTGAAAGTTAAACTGTACTTCTAGGTTTACCCGCTCTTCTTCAACTCCGCCAGCACCATTTTCGCCAGCTCTTTGAGCGTCTCAAACACGCCCTGCCCGTTGATCGCGATTCCCTCGATCACCGGCTCGCCCTTCTTTTGCAATTGCTTCGTCAATTCTTCCACGCTCATCGCGTTCGGCAGATCGCGCTTGTTCAGCTGCAGCACATACGGAATCGACGCGAAATTCAAACTGTGTTCCTTCAAATGTTCCTGCAGGTTTTCCAGCGTTTCAAAATTCGCGTCCAGCCGTTCTTCCTGCGAATCGGCCACAAACACCACGCCATCCGCGCCCTTTAAAATCAGTTTCCGGCTGGCTTCATAAAACACCTGTCCAGGCACCGTATATAAATGAAAGCGCGTCTTGAATCCGCGCACCGTCCCCAGATCCAGCGGCAGAAAATCGAAAAAGAGCGTGCGGTCCGTTTCCGTCGCCAGCGACACCATTTTGCCTTTTTGATTTTGTCCGGTGTGGTCGTAGATCCACTGCAGGTTCGCGGTCTTTCCGCCAAGACCCGGACCGTAGTACACCAGCTTGCAATTTATTTCGCGCGCAGGAAAATTGATGAAAGGCACGAGTCGTCAACCTGAGTTTAGTCTTGAACTTATAACACTCACGCTCGGGCAGGCAACTCCCGGATGCGCGCCATCTGTCTGCTACGGTTCTAGTTTCCCGGAGAAGGGCGTTTCTCAGGTAGCTTATTTTCGCACATGCTGCCGGACGGTAAAGGCTATTCAACTACGCACTTTCCACAGCCTTTTCCCTTCCGTTGACGGATGCGCGCGCGTTTGTTAGCATTCGCGCCATGGCCAAAGTGCACAAGTCTTCTTCCAGCCGGGCCAAGCCATCGGCCCATCTTAAAGCTAACTCAAAGAAAACAAAAGCCTTGCCGCAGGCGCCCCCGCAGCGTGGCGGTGTGGAGATGGTGGATCCTCTCGTTCAGGCTCAGATGAAAATCTACGAAGAGGCTATGGGCCTGTTCCACCAGCAGAAGTTTCAGCGCGCTAAGCAGGAGTTAGAGCGCGTTATTGCGGGTCCCAGCAAGGAACTTGCGGACCGCGCGCGCACCCATCTACGCATTACCGAACAGCGCATGAAGCCCTCGGCGGACCAGAATCCCCGTGGCTCCGAGGATCATTATCAGCGCGGCGTCGCCATGATGAATCTGGGCCGTTGGGACGAAGCCCGCGAAAGTCTGGAAAAAGCGCGCAAGCTCGCGCCCAAAGCAGATCATATTCATTACGCTCTGGCCGCTCTCGATTGCCTCACCGGCGAAGCCGATTCCGCTTTGGCCAATCTCAAGCTCGCCATCGAGCTGCGCTCCGCCAATCGCTATCACGCCCGCAACGACGAAGATTTCAATTTTCTCCAGGAAGATCCGCGTTTCACGGAATTGCTGTATCCTGAAAAAGAAGGCTATTCGGGCTAGCCTCTCCCGGCGTAGAAATCCTGTGATGTACTCACTGCTGGTCCGCCTCCAGTGAGCGACCTGCAAGAGATCCGCTCCCCGTCTGCGAACCGGGTTTTCGGTACTTGAGATTCTCATGAACAAGCCTCGTTTAAAGAAGGGTTCTTCCGCGGGCTTGCGCGTCGTAGCGCTTGGGGGAGGCACCGGCTTGTCCGCGCTGCTGCGCGGACTGAAGGAGCATGTAGTTCGCCGCAGCGATCAGCATGCCACGGCGGAGCGCCCCATCACCGATCTCGCCGCCATCGTCACAGTCACCGACGACGGCGGAAGCTCTGGGCGCCTGCGCCGGGAAAATCGAATGCTTCCCCCGGGTGATATTCGCAACTGCATGGTGGCACTTTCGAAAGACGAAGCGCTCCTCAGCCGTTTGTTCCAATATCGTTTTAACGCCGGTCGCGGCTTGCGCGGTCACAACTTCGGCAACCTTTTCCTCGCGGCTCTCTCCCACGTCACCGGCGATTTTGCCGAAGCCATACGTGTTTCGAGCAAAGTGCTCGCCGTTCGCGGGCGCATTTTCCCGTCCACGCTTTCGAATGTGCACTTGGTCGCCACATTGGCCGATGGAAAACGCGTAGAAGGCGAAACGCGCATCTCTCGCAGCCGCACTCCTATTCGCAAAATCGCACTGAATCCGCGCCGTGTCCGTCCGCTGCCCGCCGTGATCGAAGCCATCGAGCAAGCCGACCTTATTTTCCTGGGTCCCGGCTCGCTGTACACCAGCGTCATCCCCAACCTGCTGATTCCGGAAATTGCCCAAGCGGTGGCGCGTTCGAAAGCTCCGCGCGTGTACATTGCCAACCTCATGACGCAACCCGGCGAAACCACACACTACGCGCTCAGCGATCATCTTCGCGCCGTTTCGCACCACGTGCGCTCCCGCGTCATTGATGCGGTTGTCGCCAACCGTCAGTCCATTTCTCCCGAAGTGGCGCGGCGTTATCGCGCGCAAGGCGCGGAAGCGGTCGTCCTCGATCGCGAAAAAGTGCTCAAGCTGAAAGTGCGCCTCGTTACCGGAAATCTCGTGGAGGAACACGGCGTACTTCGCCACAATTCCCCGCGGCTCGCGCGGTTGCTGTTCGATGAATTCCTGCTCGCTTCCCCCCGTCGCTAGCTACGCTTCACTTCAACGTAAATCGCACCCCGCCGCGTACAAAGATCGGCGGTCCCACCAGCAACACCGGCGTTGCTTCAATACCAAAGCGATCGTCGGTCAGGTTCTGCACGGCAAGGAATAGCGAAGTGCCTTTTCCCAGCTTTCGCGAAACCTGCGCATCCAACGAAAACGCCCGCCCCAGTGGCAGCAGGTTCTGGTCGTCGTCAAACTGGTTGCCCAAGAAACGCGCCTGCATTCCCGCCGTCCATTTGTTGCCCAGGTAACTTACCTGAAAGCTGAACTGGTTCTGTGGCACCTGCGGCAGAAAATTTCCTTGTAACGCCGGATTCGCAGCGTAGGTCAGCACGATGCTGTTTACGAACAGGTAGGAGCCTGTGATCTGTATTTTCGACGTTACTTGCAGCAGCCCGGATAGTTCGAATCCCCGCGCTTGCGTCACTCCCAGGTTTTCTTTTTCGCGAAGAATCAGCGCTGGCGTCGTCGACAGCGTCACATTGGCCACCGGCTCGGCGATGTCGCTCCAGAAAAAATTCCCGCGCAGGGTCAAACGGTTCTGCCACAGCAATTGGCTGACGCCCGCTTCGCCGCCCGTCAGGTGCTCGCCCGTCAGCGCCGGGTTCGCCAGCGTCAAGACATTTCCCACGCGAAAATTTCGGTATAGCTCGTTCAGGGTGGGGGCGCGATACGCGCGATACACCGATACGTTCACCGCGGTTCCATGCGAGAAATTTTTCAGCAAGGAAACTCTCGGGCTGAAAGCCGATTCCGTGCGGTCCGGAAACGTAGCGGTTGTCGGAGTGCCCCCCGTAAGCGGCGTCCTGTTCTGATATCCGCTGTTGTTATTCCACGTATCCACGCGCCCGCCGAACGTCAGCAGCCAGGTTCGAGCGAAGCTATATGCATCTTGCGCAAAAAATCCGAACGTGTGCTGCCTTCCCCCCGCATCCACCACCGCTGTTTCCGTACCGTTGCTGTAATTCGCGTCTTGACTGTGCCCGCGCACGTCGAGCGCCTCCGCCCCCGCAGTGACTTTGTGCCTCTCGGCGAACAGCCGGGACCACGCCCCCACGAATCCGATCTGCTGAGACGGATTCCTCTGCACATCCGTCAAAGACTCGCTGTCGCGGTCGCGCGCCACCGCGGAAAATGTCTGGTGATACAACTCGCGCGATGCATATGCCCGTGCCGAAAAACTCCCCAGCTCCGTCGAATTCCAGTTCGCGCCTAAATCCAGTTCCGGTATCGTCGTGTCGTTGTTCTCCAGCGGCGTTCCGTTCTTCGAACTCTCCCCGAAATCGCTGCCTCTGATAAAAAAGTGTCCGCGCTCGCCAAGGTTTCGCGACGCCTCCAGATATCCCGATAGCGCTCCTGACCCCACATCGGTGTCCACGGAGCCGCGTTGATCCGGCGGCACCGCCACATATCCCTGGGTCTGATATGCCTGCCCGGCGCCGGAGATCGTCCATCGCCCGACCGGCGCGCCCGCGGCGAATGAAAAATTCGGCGTGTTCATGCTGCCGTAGGACAATTCGCCTGTCGCATACGCTTGCTCTTCTGTTAGTGTCCGAATATTTATGACGCCGCCGAGCGCCCCGCCGCCGTATAAGTCCGAAGCCGCGCCGTTTGCCACTTCCACGGACGAAATGGCTGCCTCAGGCACGCGTGCCCAGTACACCCAGCCGCCAAACGGATCGTTCAACGGAATTCCATCGAGCAACACGCTCGACCGGCTCGTGGCGCTCGCGCCCACTCCGCGCAGGGACACGCCCTGCGATGTGGGATTCGCAAACAAACTGCTCGACCGGCGATACGTGCTGAAGCCGGGAACTTGCCTCAACATATCGTCCAGCGCCATGCTCCCGAACTGTTCCATGGCTTCCGCGGAAAGTTCATACTGACTGGTGGGCACGGCGGGAATCAGATCGACGGGCGCGCTTTGCACTTCGATGCGCTGCAAATTGGCCGCCGGCGCCAGCACAATCTGCAGATTCTCCGCTGACGAGTGCGCCCGAATCTCCCGCGTGACCGTGGCAAATCCCGGGAAAGTCACCACCAGCGTTCCCCCGGAATCCACGCCGGTCAGGTGGAAATGTCCTGCTTCATCGCTGCCGATTCGTACAATCCCCGCGGGGGAACGGAATTCAATCTGCGCCCCTTGTATCGGTGCGTCCGTCGTATCCGTCACTGTGCCATTGATTCCGGTGTGGTCCTGCGCCAGCGCGGTCGACGCCATCGCTATCATTGCGAGAAATAGGCCAGCAAGAATTGGTCCGCGCATCCGCTTCGCGGACAGCCGTGCACAGGACATTTCTGGTTTTACACTTCCACTCATGCGTTTTTCAGCGACCGTTTTCTCAGCGCTATGTGCAACGATCCCCAGGGGCCCAGGTTCTTCGTTTGCTCATCTAGATGGGGGAAGAGCACCTTCAGGTTATCTGAATTGCGGCGCCCCGGGTTCGAGCCATATTTCGCATGCTGCCTAAATCGCAAGCCTTCGACCGGATCGCGTCGCTTAGATGCCGCCGGCTTTTCCAGTCAGCACCGTCACCGATGCTTTCGGCAACAGCACCTTCTCGCCCGCTTTCCAGTCGAGGTCGCTTCGTTTCGCCGGACCATCTGGATCGGCATGGCTCGTTGGCCCCGAGGAATGCCACACGTATTCCGCCGCACCGAACGTCACCATTTTCACTTGCCCGGAAAATCCGTCTGCCACTTCTTTTCCGTCGTTCTCGAACGAAATTCCCACTTCATGCGCGTTGCTCGGGTCCTTGTTTACAAGCAGCAGCGACCACTCCCCGTCTGGCCGCTTCACCGCATAGGCCGTGACGAGCTGATGCTTCGCCTCATCCTGTAAATCCGACCCAGCCGGAAACAATTGATGCACTCCCGCACCGTGTTTCACCCAATCCAGATTCAGCAGCTGGCTGGCGAAATATTGCGCGGTGTGTTGCTTGATCTCCAGCTTTTCGTCCGCTACAAAATTCCCGTACGTGCTCCAAGCCTGGCATCCCGGCCGCAACGGCTCCGGCTGAATCGGCGAATGGTAGTAAGCTGCCCCCGGTCCCGCCTTCGTCAGAAATGCTCCAACGCTGTCTGCCAGCCACAACCCAGCAAACAAATCCTGCATGGGATCGGTCAAAGCCCAGGACACATTGCTCTCCGTGTTCAGCAACGGCACATTCGCCGGCACTCCGTCATCGCGCCAAGCTTTCAGCGTCGTTTCGACCAGTTGTGGCTCGCGGTACAGATCGGACCAGTTGATCTCGCAGGGATTCAGCGGGTAATGCTCGAAGGAAACAAATGCCAGATCATCCATCGCTCTATGCGCCTGCAAATAATCCACAAAGCGCCCTAGCCATGAAGTCCTTCCTTGCTCGTCTGGCCATACCTTAATGTCTTCATTCACGCCCGTGAACACCGGCCCTCCGAGCTTCAATTTCGGATCCACCTGGTGCAGCGCCTTGGCCCACTGCACGTAAAGCGCGGCATAGTCTTCCGGCAACATGTACGCCCCATCCGGCTCTTCGCCCATCTCTACGTAGGAAACCGGGTACCCCCGCTTCTCGATGTAGGCGAGTTCCGCCGCGCTGTCTTCTGGCGTCGCATAAATCATTGCGATCGGAATCATGGCCGGAAGGTGATTGGTATAGCCGCTCTTGAAAAACTGGTCGAATCCCGTCTGGATGCGAGACGCCACAATATCCTTATCCGTGTGCCATGGGTCGACGGAGGAAGCTTGCGTTACCGTCTGCGCCTGGCTCGGCGTGTGCTTGGCAAGATCCACGAACTGGCCCAGCGTGTTGAAATTCCCAATGGAAATTTCCGAAATCGCGTATCCCACGCAGTTGCGCTGGTCGTCGCTGCCATGTGTGTCGCACGTATTCGAAGATTTGGTCATCCAGATGCGCACAAACCGCGTGGACACTGGAACATCCGCCAGCCGCGCGACCTTGCTGCCGCCAGTTCCCGCGGTCACTTCGCCTTGCGGAAATTTCACCCATTTCCCGGCCAACGGCTTGGTCAGCGCATCTTCTCGGCCGGTCCAGTACTCCACCACATATTTCGTCGCATACGGATTGGCCCAGGCAATCTGGATCGCATTGATGTCCTGCGCAAACGCAAAATCGATGACCACCCATTGCGGATTCGCGGCGTCCGGGTCGCCCGTGAATTTCGATGCCAGATAAGGATTGCTCTTCCAGTAGGTGGCCGGATCGCCGTCTGTCATTCGCGAAGACTCAAACTGCCCGGAGTCGCTGCGCGTTGTCCCGCGATGCGCGACCCGATATCCGAACGACTCGCGCAGAAAATCCTTTACCTCCGCGCTCCCTTGGAAATATCCGCTCTTGTGTTTCTCGTCACTCCAGGTCCCGTTCGGGTTCCAATGCCAGGCGTCGTACGTCAATTCCGTATTCTGCCGGTAGGTGATCGGTCCCCATCCCGCTGACAAACTCTCCTTGATGATCGGCTCGCTGAAAATTTTGTCAAAATCCTTGGCCGGCAAAATGTCCAGTGACGTTCCCATGGCCTTGTCCGGATCAAACGGGATCGCCTTGGCAGCCGTCACATCCACCCGCACCGTTTGCGCCGCCACCGGCAACACAAACGCCAGGCCACCGCAAGCCAGCACCAGCAAATTTCGCAAACTCTTCCTTAGGGCGGGAAACTCCATTCGCAACCTCCTCACATCGCCGCCATTATATCGATTTAATCGGTTCGAAAACGCCAATTCCTTCCCGTGCCATGCGCTCCCCGTGCTACCTAATGTTATACTTATCACAAATGCTTACCGGCTTCCGCATGGCTTCCCCTTGTTCTGCGGATGGCGATCGCATGCGTCTCTATGTATTCCTGATTCTTACCGCTTATCATCGGACCCCGTGTCATTCTGGCCGATCTTCCGAGGGCCATGCATCCCCGAAAAAGCCCTTTCGCCTTGAGAGAAGATGCAATCGAAAGCGCACTTAGTCGCGAGGGTTGCGCTTACTTTTGCGATCAAAAGGTCTGCCCTCGATTCCGACCGAATCCAATTCGAACTGCTCTTTACGGTAGCTCCGAAAGCCGGATTTATCTAAACGGCGATGCGCGGGCCAAGTACGGCGATGTGAAGGTTATCCTCTCTTTGATTCAAGCCTCTGGCGCCCGAAAACGTCAGCTTTCTTGCGAAGTTCCTCGCTGATCTCGCGCGCCCGATATCCCCTTAGCGCAATTCCCGCTAAGATACTCGGAGCATCATTCAACTTCATTCGGAGCGATCTCATGTCTACGTTCGGTCTCATCGAATACAGCGACGCCAGCCCACAGGTCCAAGCGGTGTACGACGACATCATGGCCACGCGCAAAGCCGACTACATCAATAATTTCTGGAAGGCCATCGCCCACGACCCCCCGCTCCTCAAACGCACCTGGGAAGATCTGAAAGCCGTCATGGGCCCGGGCGCGCTCGATCCTCTCACCAAGGAACTTCTCTATATCGCCGTCAGCGTCACCAATAATTGCCAATACTGCATTTATTCCCACACCGCCTCGGCCTTTGCCAAAGGCATGACCCCGGAAATGTTCAAGGAACTTCAACAGGTGATCGGCATGGCCAACGAAACCAACAAGCTCGTCTCCGGCTATCAGGTCGCCGTCGATGCCCGTTTTCAGCCGCCAATCCTTCCACAAAAATAAACAACGTTCCGCCGTGACCAATCCGGCACACATTTCCACCGTGGTACCCAAGTACTATAGGCCCACCTCCTCCGCCCACCCCACCATGGTTAGGAAAACAGGAAAGCTCTGTCTGAACAGCGCTTTCACTTCAATACCTCTCTGAGTGGGTACTCTATGGCACCTATTTTAAAAGAACTGGAAGCGGCGCCCGCCGCCAACCCCAATGCCGCGGCTTCCCCGTCGGCGCGCCCGCAACCCGTGGCGCTGGAAATTCCTGTCACCGTGAATGGCGCTCGCACCGTCGATGGCTCAGATAAGCGCGCTCCCTTTTCCGAATCCACCCAGACCGTTCTCGTTTTTCCTCACGGCGCCGTTATCCGCATCACCACGCCGCTTGTTGCCGGCCAACTCGTTTTTCTGACCAACGAAAAAACAAAAAAGGAAGTTGTTTGCCAGGTTGTGAAATCGAAGTCCAGTGGCGGTACCGGCGCTTACGTGGAACTCCAATTCACCGAGCCTTCCGCCAGTTTCTGGGGATTGCAAATTCCCGGAGCCTCGGCCGCGCCTCCCGCTCCGCGCTTGGTTCCGTCACCCGCTCCCAAGCCTGCCGCCCCGGTCGCCCCCGTTGTTCCGGTTGCGCCTGTTGCCGCCAAGCCTCCGGTCGCGCCAATTCCCGTCGCACCAAAGCCGCCCGCCGCAGTCGCGACTAGCAATCCCGCTGTAATGCCGGTCACCCCGCTTGCGCCCCCGGTGGCCGCCGTTCCTGTGATTCCTATCCCGGAGACTCTGCGACCCGTCGCGCCCGTCAGCGCCGCGCCCCCGGCTCCCGCAATTTCCGCGCCTCCACCGCCTGTCGCGCATACAGAACCAGCAGTTCCTGCAGCGCCGGACGTTCACTCCGCCGCAAACCCGGTTCCACCGCTGCGCGATTATTCAAAGCAGATTGAGGCCATCTTCTCGGCTTCGCCTGTCCCCGCGCCGCCTGCCGCACCGGAACAGCACCGTACGCCCGTGCCGCCAGCCCCTTCCACGGAATATCTCAAGGAAGAAGCCGCGCGCCTGCAAGCGCAACTGAGCTCGCTGCTTTTTACGCAAACTCCTTCCGCGCCTGCGGTTGTGCCCGCCGCTCCCCCGGTACCCCTGGTCGAACCCAAAACAGTTTCTGACGTCGCGCCCGGGCCCCCCCCATCGGTCCCTCCAATCGAATCCAAGCCGGCGGTTCCCGCGTCAAAAACCTCGTCGTTGCCGCTGGGCGCTGACGAAGAAGTCAAAATGCCGTCCTGGCTCGCGCCGCTTTCTCAAAATTCCGAACCTGCCCTTGTGGAATCGGCTGCTTCCTTGGAGGCTGCTCAGGATCACTCCGTCTCTGTGAATTCTGAAGAATCCTATGACGCTCTGGTTGGCGGCACGCACCAGCGGCCACAGACTGCCGTCTTCGGCGGACAGTTACTCGGTGAATCCTCCGCTTCTGCAGCGGACTCTTCTTCCGGTTCGAAAAAAGGTCTCTTCTTCGGACTTGCCGCGGCTGGCTTGCTGCTCGCCGCAGGCGGTGGCTGGTATTTCCTTCAGAACCACGCGGCCTCTCCGGCGACCGCAGCCATGCGGTCCGCCAACATTCCTTCTTCGACTGCAGCGGCTCCCGCTTCGACGTCGGCCGCCCCGTCGGAGCTTTCCGCTGCGACAGTCGCATCCAACAGGCCGAATTCACCGTCTGCAAACGCCGAAAGGCCGGCCAGAAATTCTGCTGTAGTTGTCCCGGCTCCTGCCGCTTCGGCTGCCGTTGCTCCTGCTTCGAAAAATTTGAAGCCTGCTCCGAAAAATCCCGATGTGGTTGAGACTGCTCCCGAAAAGCCCGCTCTCGGCGACGTCCATTTGGCCGCTCCGGTGGTCAACCACAAGGCGGATTCGCAGCAAGCATCGGCAGATCCCAATGCCTTGCAGTCGATTGAGACCAAGACCGTCCCCTCTGACGGCGATCCTTTCGCAGCCGCCGCTGCCCGCCATGCCGCGCCAGCCGCACCGCTCCCGGTTGGTGGCGATGTGAAGGAAGCGCAGCTGATCAAATCCGTTCCACCGGAATATCCCGCGCTCGCCAAGGCTCAGCACGTTTCCGGCAAAGTTCAGATGGACGCGTTGATCGACGCCTCGGGTAACGTCTCGGCCGTAAAGGTTCTCTCCGGCCCCACGCTACTTCATCGCGCCGCCTCAGACGCCGTCAAGCAGTGGAAATACAAACCGGCCATGCTTGATGGCCAGGCCACGTCCATGCACCTGACGGTCACCGTCGAGTTCCGCAACCAGTAAAAGTGTTCTTAAATTTTCATCACTAAGTTCAGAGCTCCTGACATGGTTGGTCGGAAACCTGTCCGCTTTTTGCTTCAAGACAGGGGGTACGACCAGATACTGCATTTTAAGCCGGGTACCCGGGAACATCGTGTTTGTTTTGTTGAGTGCCTCACAAAGTGATTCGAGGACGCGCGACCGATGTGGCGAACTGAGCGGGGCTAGCCTTATACGAAGTTGGTCGTCGGTAGGCTCGATGTCCGCTGTATCCTGCAGCGCCGTCTGAATGAAAGTACGCCCTTCATCTTCAACGCGGCTGTAGTGGGGGCGAATCAGCTCAACCAGATCGCTTTCCGTCTGGTACGCAACCATTTTCAAAACGTTGGTGAGGTGTTTGCGTTCGGTAGAAAGTTTCACCATCTCCTGGCCCTTTTGGGCATCCGCAACTGTCACGCGAGAAGGAAGAGAGTCACGCCGAGTCTTGAGTTTTTTGATGCGCTTTGTCGCTTCGTCAATCTCCATGCGAATTTTCTCTTCGGCAATCTCAAAGTCAGGGTCCGTGGATGTAGGTCCATGGATGTAATCGATTGCCGTTGCACCATAGCTTTCCCGTAGTTTCCTAAGATGAACACGTGCAGCGTAGACCTCTTTCACGACGGCTTTTCGTGCCGGGTTGGGGATGGAACGCGTGGGATCGTCGGGTTCGACCTGATAATCCGCGAGAGCATCGATCAAATACTCCTCCCGCAGGTATTTGAAGAAATTCTCCTGGCGCCAGCGCTCGAACATGCGGTGAGCAACAACAATGGCGCGTAGCTCCCAGCGACTTGTCACCATCGGCGTCTGATGGCCGGTCTCTGTCAGGCGGGTCACCTGACGGAGTCGCAGCTTTCCTTTGAGAAAGCGAACGGGCTGGTCATTGAGCAGGTATTCGACCGGCCGACCATCCAACTTGGCCTTGTGTCGAGTGAATCTCTTTTCGGCGATGTGGCGGATGCGCCCCTTACGATAGGTCAAGATGTCAAAGCCCATGGCCAGCAGATCCCGAAACAGTTTGGGACTCCAGCCACCGCGATCAAAAACAACGGTGGAGTGCCGGCGCGGTCCCAGAAGTTCACGCACTTCGCGTAGCACAGGTGTAAGCATTCGAGTCATGGCGGCATTCGCATCGGCGGTGACAACAAACAAGGGATCGCCACGTTGATCGTTGACCCAATAGTCAGTGGTTGCGGGCGCGGCGAGATGCATGCGCGTCACATAGGCCTTCGGGACCTTGTGTTTGCCGTGGTAAGCCCGAACGTGGCCGTCAATATAGAGGAACCCGAGCACCTTTCCACGTTCGGCGATGCGCTGCCGAGCGACCTCACGGCCGAGTCGATAACTGCCTTTTAGAGAAGCGAGACGAGAGAGTTTGCGGCGCAGCGTCTTCACTTCCGGCATGCGATCCAGACCGACAATACGACCCAGTTCCCCGGGCGGATACTCTTTGAGCGTCTCAGGCCGCGGAATCCTCAGAAGCGCCAAGAGAACATAGGCAACCAGAGTCGTTCGCAGTCCGTAGAAAGCAGGGCCGAGGCTGCCGTAAATTTTCTCGGCCGTGGAGAGCAGGCCACTGGCAACAAGCGCAGGAATGGCCAACAAAACACCTGCTCTTGGCAAACTTCTTGTGGGAGCAAACACCGGAAGGGCATCGTCGAGAAGCCCCATGGCCGCAAGAAGACGATCCATGGACCGATCGAGAGGGTTGGCGTCGAGACTTTTTGCAGCCGCATCGCTTGGCAGTTGCGGCATTTTATCTGGAGGCTGTTCCGTAACGGAGATTGGAATTTCGAGCAACGTGCTTGCGGAAACCACGGCCAACTGTACTTGCGAACTGGCTTCCGGCAGGAAGGAGAGGCTTGGTTCAGGACCAGGTTTCCAGCCGAGCCGACGGAGACTCTTGCGCACGGCTTTTTCGCTAAGCCCAAGCCGGCCGGCAATCCAACGATTGCTCATCTCCTTGGCTTTGAGACGGAGAATGGTGCGGTCTCGCTCATGAAGCTTCTTGTGCGCGGGAGAACGGGTGGCAGGCCGTCCCCGCGGGCGCGCGAGTGCGCTCAGTCCACCGGCTTTGAAACGCTCTTGATAACGGCGAAGTGTTCGGGCCGAGCAGCCGAAGCAACGTGCGATATCGTTCTGATCCGCGTATCCCGACTCGAAAAGCTGAACCATGGCGTAGGCTTCGGCCGAACGATCTTGAATCGAGTAATGGGAGAAGACGATGCCATGGACGAAGAGCACTCGTTGGCCTTGCTCGGTCTCAACGCAAACGCGATCGTTTACGAAGACGGTACCGGGGGTAGGGGCAGGGTGGGCAAAAAGCTCCTTTTGAGGTGCCGCCGGGCTCATGGTTTCTTAGCATGTTCTATCTCCACGGATTCGAAAAGCGGACAGTTTAAGGTCCGCACCCCAGTAAAGGAAAAGCCAAGCCAGTTGCGGCTTCCAGGGATGCGCAGGAGAGGTGTCGAGCCCTTCCAGTCGAGGAAATATAGCAGCCAAAATCGCGTGATTTCCATCTGCCGATTTAGAAAAAGCGGACAGTTTAAGGTCCGCACCCAGGAAAGCAAAAAACTATGCCGGTTGCACTCCCGGAGGGATCAGCAGAAGAAAAAGATGGGCACTTATTTGTTCGGATCTCGTAGAATCGGAAACGCTGAAATCTACAATTCCAGACTCAAAAAGCGGACAGTTTAAGGTCCGCACCCCACTTTCGAAAACCCCAATTCTGGCCGCTTTTTAGGGGTATGTCAGGAGCTCTGAAGTTACTGCGCACGTCAACGCCCCTGGCTGTAGTTCTCCTGCGCCGGCAGCAGGGTCGCAGCGGCCGCTTGCGAAGAGCTTTCCTGAACTTGCCCACCCATGCGGAGAATGGCGATCCACGACAAGTGGGGAAACGGCAGGAAGCGGTCGATCGGCCGCACCACCGGCAACAATGTGTTCAATAGCTTGATCTGCCAGAACCCAAACGTCGTCTTCTTCAAGATCCGCCCGTTCCACCACCATCCCGGCGCACCGATGTGGTTGAACTTCAGCATCTTTTCCACACGGAATCCCGCCTGCTCGCACACTTTCCGGAGCTGGCTATCCGTGTATCGCCGGTAATGTCCCAACACGCGATCCAGCGACCCGTAGAGCCCCGGGCCACTTGGCACCAGGATGATCGCGCGCCCGTTTTTCTGCAGAGAGCCTCGAATGTTCCGCAAAGCTTTTGTATCGTCTTCGAGATGCTCCACGACGTTCAGGCAGATCACCGTATCGAACTGCTCCTCGGGATAGGTCTCCCCCGCGCCTGCATCTGTAAACTGCACATGCAGGTACGGCCGCGTTTGTTGCAATTTTTTCAGCCGGTCCAGATACTGCGGATTGATGTCGCTGGCCCAATACTCGGTTCGCGGCACCAGATTGGAAGTCAGATTTCCGATGCCCGCTCCAATCTCCAGAATGCGCTCGCCGAGGTACGGCCGGATGGTGTCGGCCATCCACTTCGTGAACCGGGGCGCGCGGTTCAGCCGCGCCAGGATTTCGCTGCCGTGCTCGTCGGCAACATAGATTCGGTCGGAAATTCCGTACTTCACCAGCGCGCCCAGTGCCTTTACGCCATCCTTCCAGGTGATTTTTTTGCCTTCCACATAGGTTCGTCCGGAATAACGAATGGGCAACTCGAAAATGCGCGCATCTCGTTTTGCCAGCTTGATGGTGATTTCCGGCTCGAATCCGAAACGGTCGCTTTCCAGTGGAATGCTCTTCAGTAACGGCGTGCGGACCATTTTGTAACAGGTTTCCATGTCCGTCAGGTTCAAGTCCGTCACGAAATTGGTCAGCAACGTGAGCAGCTTATTGCCCAGGCTGTGGCGGAAAAACAGCACGCGCCGGTAATCGCTCGCCAGAAAACGCGAACCATACACGGCATCGGCATCCTCGTTCGCGAACAACGGAATCATCTTCAGCAAATCTTCCGGGTGATACTCGAGGTCCGCGTCGTGAATCACCACCAGATCCGTATCCGCCTGTTTCAGGGCCGTCCGGATGGCGGCCCCTTTTCCCTGATTTTTCGCGTGCTCGTCAAAAATCCATTCCAGCCTCGTCGCGTCGGGCTGCGTCAGTTTCTCGCGCAGGTTCTTCAGTACCTCGGCTGTATGGTCGGTCGAGGCATCGTTCACCACAATCACGCGTACCCGTTCGAGCCAACTGGACTCGGCCAGAACTTCCAATCGCCTCAGGCTTGCTTCGACCAGGTACTGTTCGTTGTACACCGGTACCAGGATCGATAAGCTCAGCTTGGATTCCACCATTGCGGTTTCTCGCTTTTCGTTGCCAGGGCTGCGACTCCCGTGTCCTGTAGTTTACTGCCTGCAACTCCCCATGTTCCGCAAATTTCCTGTCGTTGCTTCTTGGCTGTCACAACCTTGCTCTCCGCCATCGCGCTTAATATACTTGAACACCCGGCCAATTGGCGGTCCGGCGGGTGGGTAGCCCGCTGAATTTCTCTCCTTTTGGCCCTTTTTCGCGCCTGCTCGTCTCTCACGGGCCGAAGCTTGCTGCGCAGTCATTGCTCTACGGCTGTCCGCACAAAGGAGACTTTTGCATGGCCAACACGCCAATGCCGGAAGAAATGAATGTATACCAGAACGCCGAGGCGCGTTTTGAAGTAGCTGCCAATAAGCTCGGTCTGGAGCAAGGCCTCTACCGCTATCTTAAATATCCCGATAAAGAGATCACGCTGTATATCCCGGTTGGCATGGACAATGGACAGCTGGAAGTTTTCACCGGCTACCGCGTGTTGCACTCGACCGTGCGCGGTCCCGGCAAAGGCGGCATCCGCTTCGCACCCGATGTCTCGCTCGATGAAGTCCGCGCCCTCTCCGCCTGGATGACCTGGAAATGCGCGGTCGTCGACATCCCCTTCGGCGGCGCCAAGGGCGGCATCATCTGCGATCCCCGCAAAATGTCTCGTAACGAACTGGAGCGCCTCACTCGCCGATACACCGCGGAGCTTTCAGACTGGCTCGGTCCCGAGCGTGACATTCCGGCACCGGACGTCGGCACCAACGAGCAGACCATGGCCTGGGTCATGGATACCTACGCCATGCACGCCCGCCAGGCCACCACAGCCGTCGTCACTGGCAAGCCCATCGAGCTTGGCGGTTCCCGCGGCCGCCGCGAAGCCACTGGGCGGGGCGTCATGATTTGCGTCGATAAGGCCATCCACAAGCTCGGCATTCGCAAGGAAAACACGTCCGTCGTCGTTCAGGGTTTCGGCAACGTCGGCTCGCTCGCTGCGGAACTCATGCAGAAAGCCGGTTACAAGATTGTCGGTCTCGCCGATATCGGCGGCGGTCTCTATAACGAAAATGGCTTCGATGTGCCGAAGGTCATCGAATGGGTCTACACCCGCAAAAAGCCTTTACAGGAGTTCCCCGGGGGTGGCGCGAAGATGAGCGCCCGCGACATCCTCTTCCAGCCGTGCGATGTGGTGATCCCCGCCGCCATCGAAAACCAGATCACCGAGCAGAACGCCCACAACGTCCAGGCGAAAATCCTTTGCGAGGGTGCCAACGGGCCCACCACTTGGCAAGCTGACGCCATTATCGATTCCAAGGGTATTTTCACGGTTCCCGACATCCTTGGAAACGCCGGCGGCGTCACCGTCAGTTACTTCGAATGGGTTCAGGATCGCCAGGGCTTCTTCTGGCGCGAAAGCGAAGTGAATGAGCGGCTGTTCGACGTCATGGATCGTGCTTTCGACGAGGTTGTCCGTTATGCCGAAACCCATCGCGTCAACAACCGCATTGCTGCTTATATGCTGGCGATTGACCGCGTGGCCACGTCCCTAAAGCTCCGTGGCATTTACGCCTGATTTTTTCTTGGCTTTCCGTGCAGTCAAGCGTACTCTTTCAGCCAGCTTTACTTTTAGCTGAATCGACTGCCCCGGTGGGATCGCGTCGGTCCCAGGAAGGAGTCCGCACCGTGTCTCCGGACTCATCGACCTCTCGCCCTCCTCAAACTGAGGAGCAACATCGTTACGACATTTGCCAGATCGGCCGCTGGTTGTATGAGCGAGGCCACATTGTTGCCCAAGAGGGCAATCTTTCCGTGCGCCTGGACGCCAATCGCATCCTCACTACCCCCACATGCCTGAACAAAGGCATGATGTCTCCGGACGATCTTGTGGTGATGGATCTGAACGGCAAACATCTTCAAGGTAGCCGCCCGGTTTCTTCCGAAGCCGGCATGCACCTGCTGTTTTATCAAATGCGCCCGGATGTTCAGGCCGTGTGTCACGCGCATCCCGCCACGGCCACCGGTTTCGCCGCTTCCGGTCAGGGACTCGATCAGGCCCTGCTTCCCGAAGTAGTCGTCTGCCTCGGCAAAGTTCCTTTAGTGCGCTACGCCACGCCCGGCACTTCCGACCTCAGCGCCGTCCTCGAGCCTTACGTTCCTCATTACGACGCGCTCCTTCTGGCAAACCACGGCGCCGTCACCTGTGGCCCGGATTTGTTCACCGCGTTTTACCGCATGGATATCGTGGAGCACTTCGCGAAAATCACGCTGTCCGCTCGTCTGGCTGGACAGCCGCAACTGCTCTCCACCCGCGAAGTCGCCAAGCTCATGGCCGCGCGCGCCAGATACCACGTCACTCCGCCTCCAGGTGGTGGAGCGGAACTTCCCGAGACTTGTGATGGCCGCGAAAGTCCCACCGAGGAAGTCACCCTGACGCGCTCCGAACTGGACGCGCTCGTCGACGAGGCCGTCCGCAAAGACCGCGCCCGCCGCTAATTTCCCTGCAGCGCGGGTTCGCGAGCCTGCGAGGTTTCTTTTTCTCTCTGGGGTTTCCCTACGCTTCAGCCCAGTTTCGGAGCCGGTCGTTCCTTGGTTTTCTCCCACTCTTTGCCTGCGCATCCCCATGCAAGCTCTTTTCCTTGTGCTAATCTCCTGAAGCACTCAGTCCTGGCGCGTGCTCTCATTCTGCAATCTCCAGTGCCAACGCGCCCACGAGGCGCCTTCATGTCCACTGCTGAACTGTTCGAAGCCATTCGCGCCGGAAACTCCGCAGCCGTCAACGCTCTGCTGGACTCAAACGCCTCTCTCGCCTCAGCAAAAAATGATTCCGGCGTTTCTGCCGTTCTCATGTCCGTGTACACAGGGCACCGCGAGATCCGCGATCTCCTGCTCTCTCGCGGAGCCACATTGCAACTCCACGAAGCTGTTGCGGTAGGCAATCTCGGTCGCGTCAAACAATTTGTCGAAAAAGATCCGTCCGTCCCACGTTCCTTTTCCCCGGACGGTTTTCCTGTCGTCGCTCTCGCCGCTGTGTTCGGCCACCTCGAAGTCGCGCGCTATCTCGCCGCGCAAGGTGCGGACGTCAATGCGATCGCCTCCAACGGTTCCGGCTACAACGCCCTCAGCGGAGCCGTCGCCGGCGGCCAGACTGAAATTGTCAAATGGCTGCTCGAAACGGGAGCCGACGCAAACTACCGCTACGGCCCAGGCTACTCGCCACTCCTCACCGCGGCGGCCAATGGTCATCTGGAAATCGTCAAACTTCTTCTCGCTCACGGAGCTGACCTTCGCGCCGTCTCCAACGACGGCAAATCCGCTCTCGCTCTCGCCAGCGAACGCAATCACCCCGCTGTTGCCGAGCACCTTCAAAGCGTCGCGCGGTAAATCCGCGGGAATACTTCAGAGGCCAACTCATGTGCCACAACCAACGCAAATCCATTTACGCCACAGTTATCAACTTTGGCTGTTTTGCCGTCATCACCGCATGCTCCCGGCGTCCTGCGGAAATCGCGCCGCTTACGTTGGAGTTAATCAGCCCTGATTTCTCGCCCGGTGCAGCTATCCCCAAACCTCTGACCTGCGATGGCGGCGATCTTTCTCCCGCCCTTCAATGGCAATCGCCACCGGATGCCACGCAAAGTTTCGCGCTGATCGCGGACGATCCCGACGCCCCGGTCGGGACCTGGGTCCACTGGGTAATGTTCGACATGCCTGCAACGCTGCGCTCGCTTCCTCGGAATTTCCCGAAGTCCGAACAATCCGCCGACGGCTCCCGCCAGGGCACCAACGATTTCGACAAAATCGGTTACGGAGGCCCTTGCCCGGCCGGCGGCCAGCTCCATCGCTACTTCTTCAAACTCTACGCCCTCGACAGCAAGCTGAATCTCAAGCCCGGCGCTACCAAAAAAGACCTCGAGCGCGCCATGGGAGGCCACATCCGGGCCCGTGGTGCACACATGGGTCGCCACTCCCACTAACCTCCTGTACCCGCAAGTGCATCTCGAGTCTCGCGCTGTTTAGCCAGACCTCGCGCGGCCCGGGCAGTAGAATACGGAACGAAATATGGGTGGTGTCCTTGGAAACAACTAACTCCACGTCGTAACGTTGCCAGCCCGGCGCCTTTCGCGATTTTTGTCCTCACCGTGCTCCTCGCTTTCCTTCAACTTTTCATCGATTTCACTGGATGCTACTGCCCGTGAACCCTCTTGCTGCCGACTCGTCGCTCGTTTCATTGACACCACCGCGCCTCACCAGCAATACTTTCATTCGATGATCGGACTCCTCCGCGGCCGCCTTCTCGAAAAACGTCCCAACCAGGTGATCCTCGATGTTGTCGGTGTCGGCTATATCGTCGCCATTCCTCTCTCCACGTTCGCAGCGCTTGGCGATCTTCACGCCGAAGTCACACTGCTGATTCACACGCATGTCCGCGAAGATGCGCTCGCGCTCTACGGTTTTCTCTCTCAGCGCGAAAAGCACCTGTTCGAACTTCTCCTCGGCGCTTCCGGCGTTGGCCCTTCGCTCGCCCTGAAAATTCTTTCCGGCATGAACGTCGAAGAGCTGGTTCCCGCCATTCGCACCGGCGATCTCGCGCGCCTCACCAAAATTCCCGGTGTCGGCCGCAAAACCGCAGAGCGCATGGTTGTCGAGTTAAAAGACAAGCTCGAATCCGTCGCGGTTGAGGCCGAAAAGCCCGCTCCTGCGTCTCCCGCCGGCGTCGAGAGCGACGTCAAGTCCGCCCTCATTAACCTCGGCTATGACGAACGCACCGCCGAATCCGCGGTAGCCGAAGCCAGGCGCGAAGCAGGCACAACCAATTTCGACAAATTATTGCGTGTCGCCCTCGGAACTCTCACCACGCCGCAAAACAGGTGATAATGAGCACTGGCAAATAGAATGACGAACTTCGCTCCCAAGAAAGCGCAACCGAGCTCCGGCCATCCTTCACGCCTCGTTTCTGGCGTGCTCGCCGACGACGACGCGCGTCTGGACGCCAGCGTCCGGCCCAAAACTCTCGCCGAATATATCGGTCAGAAGCGCGTCAAGGAAAACATCTCCATCGCCCTTGAAGCCGCTCGCAATCGCGGGGAAGCCCTCGATCACGTCCTCCTCTATGGCCCGCCGGGGCTCGGAAAAACTACGCTCGCCCAAATTATCGCCAACGAACTCAACGTGCCCATAAAAACCAGCGCCGGTCCGCTCCTCGAACGCAAAGGCGACCTCACGGCCATACTCACGTCGCTCGAGGCCAAGGAGGTTTTTTTTCTCGACGAAATTCATCGCCTCCAGCCCGCCGTCGAAGAAGTACTTTACCCCGCGATGGAAGACTTTCGCGTCGATCTCGTCATCGGACAGGGGCCTGGCGCGCGCATTCATCCCTTCCACCTGAACCATTTCACCCTCGTCGGCGCCACCACGCGCGCCGGGCTCATCACCGCGCCGCTACGTTCTCGCTTCGGCATTGTGCATCGCCTCGATTTTTACGAACCGGAAGATTTGCTCATCATCCTCCACCGTTCCGCCAAAATTCTGAACATTCAGATGGACGATGCCGGGGCTGAAGAAATCGCCGGGCGCTGCCGTGGAACGCCGCGCATCGCCAATCGCCTTCTTCGACGCGCGCGTGATTTCGCTGAAGTTCGCGCCGGCGGCCGCATCACGCGCGAGGTCGCCCGCGAAGCCTTGCACATGCTCGGCGTCGATGAACACGGCCTCGACGAAGTCGATCGCAACCTCATGATCGCCTTGCTCGATAAATATGCCGGTGGTCCCGTCGGCCTGGGCACTCTGGCCGCCGCCCTGAGCGAGGAAGAAGACGCCATCGAGGAAATATACGAACCCTATCTCATGCAAATCGGCATGCTCGATCGTACGCCCCGCGGCCGCGTCGCCACCCCCCGCGCGTACGAATACTTCAACCGCGAACAGCCAAAGCGCCAGCCGCGCCTCTTCTAGCTCCACCAGCCCTCGCGTTCCTTAAGCGCCGCAACATGGGCAGGAACGGATGTTTGTGTCCGGAAGAATCCCAATCGCGTTCATAAGGATCGGCACGCGTCCACGTCTTCTCTATAGCCAAGCGAAACTTGTGAAAACTGCGCTCCAGGGCCTTGACCTCACGACGTTTGCGGTCGGTTACATCGCTCTCCACGACCGGCGTCTCCAGATATTGGCGAAGCGGTCGACGCAAGCCGGTCCCCCGACCTGCCGCGAATCCAGCCAGCTTGCCTGACCGTGTTTTCGTTGAGCCAGACCCTGATTTCGTACAACCACAATAAGGGTCTGTCACTTTCCCGAACCCAGCCTCAGTTATGCTTCACAAACTCGCCTTTCGTTCCCGTCAGCGAGTTATACAGTGTCTCGATGAACTTGTCCTGATCCACGAAATCTCCCGACCACTTTTTCCACGGCTCCAGGATTTTCTCCTGCTTCATCTGTTCGACCGTCTTATGCTCGTCGATCGCCTTCTGCACCGCTGCAGAGGTTTCCTGCAACATCTTCACGAAGGCCCGCACGTCATCCAGGTTGGACAGCGCCCCGTGGCCCGGAATCACCTTCACGTCCGCCGGCAATTCCGCTGAAACTTTCTCCATCGCCGCAATCATCCCCTGCACGCTTCCGCCGCTGGCCACATCGATAAACGGAAATCCGTAGCGCACAAAATCGTCGCCCATGTGCACCACATTGTTTTTGGGAAAAAAGATCACCGCATCGCCATCCGTATGGCCCGCCGGAAAATGCAGCGCGCGAATATCTTCCCCATTCAAATGCACGGTCACGTCATGGTCGAAAGTGATGATCGGCAGCGCCGCCTTTGGTGCTGGCGGATTGTCCATCTTGATCGACGCTCCATTCCCGGCGGTACCGCCCGACGCCATCCGTTTCCGCACGTTGTCCTGCGCGATTACCGTCGAGCCCGCATTCGCAAACGGCGCGTTCCCTCCCGTGTGATCTCCATGGTAGTGCGTGTTGATCACAAACCGCACCGGATTGTCCGTGATCCCCAGATTCTTCAGCGCCGCCTGAATTTTGTCCGCCAGTGGCGCATACTGATCGTCCACAATCACGATGCCGTCTTCTCCCACCGACGCCGCAATATTTCCGCCCTCCCCTTCCAGCATATAAATGTTCCCAGAGACCTTCGTCACCTTGATCTGCACCTTTGAAAAATCCTGCTGCCCTTGCGCGCGCCCCGCCTGCCCCATCGTCAGAATCCCCACAAGCACAGCTATCCCTGCCGACCACCCGCTCAGTTTCATACTCCCTCCCTCGCCGCGCCGGATTGTACCATTCTCATCCTCTTCACAGCGGCAACCGCTTCAGTCTCCTCGGTCACGCTCCAGTAGCACCCATAGATCAGTGGGCGTCTTAATTTTGTCGCCTTTGTCCTTTTCATCGGGGGATTGTGAATGCCATCCTCGTTTCGTTCATTACATGCATAAGGTCCGCGATTTCTTTTGCGTTCATGGGCCCCGCAAACGACGCGCCCACCATCATCATCGTGAATAATGCCCTTAACCATTTGCGTTTCATCGGCACATAGCCTCCGGCCATCGGCAGCCAATCGCGAAAAAACCGCGGTTCGGAGGCGACTCTCCTTGAAAGTGTTGTGTGAAGGATTGGTACGATTCGAGGACCTACAGCGTGGGAGGAGGTCCCGGTGAGAAAGCGGGCAGCGTTAGGACTTCTGTTGCCTTGGTCCGCCCGTAAACATCAGACAGAAGAACCCCTTCAACTATCACAGGCAAAACGCAGAAGACGATGAGGATGACGGATGGTAGGCTCGCTGCAACCGGTGACAACACTGTCAGCAACACTATTGCCAAACAGAGCAGAGCGGCCGCACGCCGGATACTAAACATCGCTTGCATATGTTTGAATCATACGCCGGGGGACCGTCGCCTTAAATAGCCATCCCAGAAGTAACTTCACGGCACATTCCGCCAATTCGTTTCCATCTCCCAGCCGTTGATAAGCTATCTTCAATTCACAGGCCGCGGACGCGTCCGGAAGGGCATTAACCCGCCATTCCGAACAGAATCCGCGAAGTGAGGATCCCTCTTTTCTGGAGCCGCTCTCGACCTTGGACAATCTCGTGACCGATCCCGCCACTGCCAAATCCCCACCCTCCAGCTCCAAACGCTTCGCCTTCCTCGTGGCCGCAGGCATTCTACTCAGCCGCATCGCCGGCTTGATCCGCGATCGCGTTTTTGCCCATTATTTTGGCAATTCCGATGCGGCCGACGTCTTCAAAGCCGCCTTGCGCATCCCCAACTTCCTGCAAAATCTCTTCGGTGAGGGCGTCCTCTCCGCTTCCTTCATTCCTGTCTACGCCAACCTTCTTGCGCGCGACGGCAAGGAGGAAGCTCGAAAAACTGCCGGCGCCGTAGCCGCACTTCTCACTCTCAGCACCTCCATCCTCGTGCTCCTCGGTGTTCTCGCCGCGCCTTGGCTGATCGAAGCCATCGCCCCCGGCTTCCACGGCGAGAAGCGCGAACTCACAGTGCTTCTCGTTCGCATCCTCTTCCCGGGCGCAGGCCTCCTTGTTGCGTCGGCGTGGTGCCTGGGCGTTTTGAACAGCCATCGCAAATTCTTTATCTCTTACACCGCTCCCGTTCTTTGGAATCTCGCCATGATTGCAGGAATGATCATTTTTGGTCCAGGGCGCGCGCAAAACTCCCTCGTGATCATCACGGCGTGGGCTTCCGTCCTCGGCAGCGCCCTGCAAGTTGGCGTGCAGCTCCCCATGGTGTTGAAACTTCTCGGTGGCTTGAAACTCTCTCTCGCCTATCACGCCGAAAACGTTCGCACCGTAATCCACAATTTTTTCCCGGTCTTCGTCAGTCGCGGTGTCGTCCAGATCAGCGCTTACATCGACGCATTTCTCGCCAGCTGGTTGCCGACCGGTGCCGTCGCCGCCCTCGCCTACGCGCAAACGCTCTATACACTGCCTGTCAGCCTGTTCGGTATGTCCGTGTCCGCCGCCGAACTCCCGGTCATGAGCGGAGCGCTCGGAGCAGCCGACGAAGTCGCGGGCATTCTCCGCAACCGTCTCAATCATGGCCTGCGCCAAATCACTTTCCTGGTCATTCCTTCCGTTGCTGGTTTTCTCGTGCTCGGCGACGTCATCGTTGCAGCCATCTATCAGTCCGGCCGCTTCATGCACAACGACGTAATTTACGTTTGGGGGATTCTGGGTGGTTCCACGGTCGGTATGCTCGCTTCCACGCTGGGCCGCCTGTATTCTTCCGCGTTCTACGCCCTACGTGACACCCGCACGCCCCTGCGCTTCGCCATCATCCGCGTCCTCCTGACAACAATTCTCGGTTATCTCGCCGCTCTTCCTCTTCCCCGCCTCCTCGGCATCGAGCCGCGTTGGGGCGTAGCCGGACTCACCATCTCTGCCGGCATCGCTTCCTGGGTGGAGTTTACCCTCTTGCAGCGCGGTATCCGCCAACGCGTAGGTCGAGTTGGCGTCCCTCTAGCCTTCCTGGCCAAAGTCTGGCTAGCTGCGCTCCTGGCCGCCGCCGCCGGCCGAGCCTTAAACCATACGCTCGACCTGCGAAATCACCACATCGCGATCGCCGTCCTTGTCCTCGGCCTCTACGGCATCATTTTCTTCGCCGTTACTCTAGCCATGAAACTCCCCGAAGCCCACTCCATGATTGCCCTGGTCTCCCGCCGTTTCGGCAAACGGTAGCGTGGACGGAGGCGCCTTGCCGCCGTTTTCACAACCAAACCCAACCACCCACCCAACAACATGCTATACCTGTAGGGCCCTCCTTCCGGGGCGGGCCGTTTCCCTCACAACCAATGCCCACCACCTATCTGGCCCTAGGCTCTAACATCGGTGATCGCGAAAACAATCTCCGCGAAGCCATCCGCCTCCTTCGCGCTTCCGATCTACAGATCACTAAAATCTCCAACATCTACGAAACCGAACCCGTCGATTATCGCGACCAACCATGGTTCCTGAACGCGGTCCTCGAAGCGCAAACCAATCTACCAGCCGCCGAACTCCTCGCCACTCTGCGCAACATCGAATCGCAAATGGGCAGCAAGAAAGCCTTCGCCAAAGGTCCCCGCCTAATCGATCTGGACATCCTCCTCTACGGCGACGCCACGATCGACACGCCCGATCTGCAGATCCCCCACCCCCGCATGCTGCAACGCAACTTCGTCCTGTTCCCGTTGGCCGAAATCGCGCCCATCCTCCGCCATCCCTCGTGGCCCGCCTCCGCAGCCGCCCTTCTCGACCATTCTCCCGACACCGGCCTCGTCCGCAAATTTACGCGATAAAATTCTTCAAACGGCAATCGCTAACTCGTGCGTCTCACTACGAGCCGGTGCAACATCATCAATTTCGGCTGCAACGCCTCCAGCTCGATCTGCGAAAGCCTCCCGTCCTTCGTTTCTCTCCACACATACACACCCGGCTCGGATTCTGTCTGTTCCCGCCCCTTCAACTGCTGCAAAAATTCCTGCGCGTCTTCGACCGACGTCTTTTCCCGTAGCGTCGGCCGTGCCACAGCCTCCACCGCGTAACTCCGCAGCAACTTACTCCAATACTGGTCGAACAATTCTCCCGAGGCGAAAATATCGCTCCACGCCACTTCGCCTCCATAGGCGATCACCACGCCAACCACGCGCTCGCCTTTCAGCCCCGCCGTCTCTTTCCGGAATCGCCTTTGTACCTCGTCCACCATCGCATCCACCGACGCCGCCACTCTCCGCGATCCATAAATTTTGTCGTAAGACTGCGTTGGCGCGTCCAATCGCATCGTCTGCGCCAGCACCTGCTCGGATACCTGCGGAGCGGGCGCTGCCGCTGATCGCGCCGCTGTGCTCCCGGAAGCTACCGACGCCCACACACTGGTTTGCTCCTGATTCACCGCGGCCTGTTCCCGCACGCTCGGGTGCACAATCGTTTTCGCCGCCGTGAAATTTGATCCCGACGACCACCGCCCGTGCTCCACGCAAAACACATCCAGTGGCAACGGCTGTGCGCCCACCGGCACGATGCGGTCCTTACCGATGATGCGATCCTGTTTTCCGCCGCTCACGAGCTCGCCGGCCAGCAACAGCAGCGGCCGCTTGCTGCGGTTGATCAGCACCAGCTGATTCACCGACGGCCCGCCATAGTTTTCTACTGCCGGGCGCGCGTCACCGCGATCGCGCACTATGGTCGCGCCCTGTTCCTGCACAGTCACTTCGCCTCGTGCAAGCCCTTCTTCCAGCGTCAGAAACGCTCCCGTGTCGTAGCCGGACGAGCTCACCACCGGGAACACCGTCAGATTTTCATAGCTGATCGGCTCGAGCAGCCTCCATTCTCCCATCGCTTTTCCCGGCGGCGTCGGCCGTAGAGGCGAAGCCCACAGAAACCCCAGCGTGGCGATACCCATCGTAGCCATACCGAAAAGGGAACTGCCGAACAACATGTGTGCGGAACGAATCATGCCATCCTCCTCTGCGTGCCCGCGGCACGCTCTGGAGTTGGAACGCTCGCAGCAAATTTTCTTGCAGGGAATTTTCGTGGCAGGATCGGTCCGACAGACGTTATCGCCGGGGATCGCCCAGGTTGGTGCGTGGCTTGATTCGCCGCGTCTTGGAGGCTTCGGCCTCCTCGCGTTCATACTCCGCGATTTCTTCTTCCGTATAGGAATAGGAATCCCGCGAGGCAAACATAGAGGTTGTCCGGCTAGTCTGCTTCTTCTTCTTTCGCGCTTCGCCAAATTCATACCGCGTCATGCGCAGCGGTCCTTCGATGGCCTTCACTTCCACCAGCAAATCGCTGACTTTTTCCAGGAAATCGTGCAGGTGGAACGGCCGTACCGCGTATGGCACTTTCGCTTTCTCGAGCGCCGGCACAAATTGAATGCCCGCCAACTCCCCCACCACGTACAGTACCCTTATGCGTCCGCCTTCTTCCGGCGCAACCGCTGCCAGCTCTTTCAGTACGTGAAATGTCGGGGTATCGAGGCCCACCATTTCAATATTCGCGATGACCAGCGAGTATTCGCCGGTCTTCAGCTCCACATGCAACAGCTGCAGGTCGCCCACAATACGGACGCGCCACCCTTCGCTATCCAAGATTTGTTTTAGCGCGCCGGAATTGCCCGAGTCGGCTTCCAGCACAAGGAGTCCAACTTGCCGTACCGCGGCCGGGGGAGAGGTCGCCATGACTAAAGTATAGGCAACGGTTTCTGCAAGGACGACTGGCCTGCCGCCCACGATTCCTAATCGCTAACTGTCCCAAAGGACGGGCCGCTTCTCTAGCGCAGGGTAAGTCCGCGCCCTTGGGCCTTCGCCCGATACGCTCGCCTCCAGCCAGAGCCTCGCTTCCGCCTTTAGGTCGCCAGAATCTGACTTCCCCTCTTTAGAGGGGTCTCAAGAGGGTCGGAGCTTCAACTCCGACATTCCGGCGCCACGCAATGGGGCTTCAGCCCGTGAGAAATCCTCTTCCACGGTTACTTCCCGTCCTGCCCAGTCACCTGTTTCAATATCAAATCCACATGTGCAGGGTTCCCAGCAGTCAAAACCGGGTACGACCGGTCGCTGATAAACCACAGCTTCCCGTCCACCGTAATCTTCGCGCTCACCGAATACCGATGCTTTGCATCGATCTTTGCCGGAACAAAACTTAGCGAAAACGGCACCGGAACCTGCCTTTGGCCGAGGTTGATGCTCTCCTCCACCACCGCTTTAGCCGCAGCGTCGGCTAAAGACACGTCCAGTAATTGCACCTGGATCACCGCGTTTGTGGGCAAGGCCATGCGCTGCAGGTAGCTTACCGTCCCGGACACAGACCCTTGTGCCTCGCCGCCGTTTAACGGTTTATCCAGCTGGCAGCCCTGCACGATCATCTTGCCGTTTCCCTGCGGTGTATCTTCCTGCAGGAACCCGCCATTGCCCTTGCCCCACCACACCACTTTTCCGTCCGAATAGCGGTTGCCATCGGCCGATATTGTCTGCTTCATCAAATAAGCCCTGTCGCCAAAACTGACCTTCGCCAATTGGTCCCCAAGATCGACCGTCAACTTGGCCCCACCCTCACAGGTATACTCAAAATGCTTCCAGCGAATCGCCTTGCGCACATTGTTATGCGCGGCCGGCGCAGCATTTTCGGGCGGGGCGGCGGCCGGCTCCTGCGCCGACATTCCCACGTCCAGCAAAGCGCTAAGCATCAGCCCGGAAACCACATATGCATGAAATCTTGTCCTCATGACTTCTTCCTCTGCAACCCTATTGTAATCTCCCGCTGGCCTCGTGTCTGTCTTGACCCTGGCGTCACTCCCGCAAACTTCGCCCGCGCCTACAGGCTTGTTCCGATGTTCCGTCACTTGCCCCTCGGAGTTTACTGAGAGCGAGAGGATTCTCCCATGAACGCCACAATCAAGAGCGTTGTACTGATTCTGCTTGCGGTAACGGCAATTAAGATGTACCCGGACTTTGCTCGCTACATGAAAATTCGCGCAATGTAACCCTGGAGCGCGGCCGTGTAGCTACCTGCTTTGCCAAACAGCTCTGAGGCCTGAGCCACGGAGGCGCGGCACATGCCCCATGCGTTCAATCCGATTATTTTCCAACCACCAGCCCATAGCCGCTGGAATAACGCTTCACGCCGGTGCCGTCCCAGAAGATTCGATCGGTCGCGAGAGGCCCTTTTCCCGGGACGCCTATCGTGAAGAAAATCTGCAAGCCGTCGCGAGACCATTCCGCATTGCGCGTAAAAGCATCGTGAGGTCCGAGAATCGTGCGGCGACGCGAGCGCTGTTCGTAAAGGAAGAACGTTTGATTCAATCCGACCTGGTCTGTAGGAGCGCCCGACGGCGCGTTCAAATAATAAGCGGAGACCAGCAAGAGATCCGGATTGATCGGGCAAACACGAATCGTGTCGCTGCTCATGATCTGGAAAGTGTCGCCGTAGATATCTTTCAGCGGCACGGTTTGCCCGGGCTTATCTTCACTTAGCCAGTACGCATTCTGCATGTCGCTGGCCAGAACAGTCGTGGCATTTACCCACCCATGAAGCGAATCCACATTCTGTGGAGAAAATAGCGAGGCTTTCTCCGGCGCGCTGACCGGCGCTGTCCAAACCTGCCAAATCTTTCCATCGAACTTCAGATAAGCGATGCGCGAATCGTCTGGCGACCAGAACGCCTGGCGGACATTATTCCCTGCAATCTGGCTCGTGCGGCCAGTATCCACTTCGTACAGCATGATCGAGCGCTCCGGGCCGCTTGCAGAATCGGAGCGCGTGTAGAGCAGGAACCTGCCTTCGTGGGATAGCGCAGGTTCGGTCCCAGAGGTCGCTGCGGTTTTCCGGACCGCGCCGCGCGAAACGATCACGCGCCCTGCCGAGTCGATATAAGCGGTAGCCGCAGGCGAATGAAAATTCGTGATCGGATCGAGTACGGTCTTCTTGTCCTTATCTTTGTCTTTGTCATTCGCGACCGTGTCATCGGGAACGTCCAGCTGATTCTTCTTGCGGAATTCCGGAAACTTCTCCGGGTCGCTCTGCCCGCAACCCTTCAGCTGTCCGATTTGCGCGTGATTGACCTCGACGCGAAACGTGTACTTGGTGGCGTCGGTTGTACCGTCAGTGCAGGTATCGCGGGTGAGCTTGACGATAACCATCGCGTCGGTGGTGTCGTCTTTGGCGTTGTACGTCCAGGAGACACCCGATTCGTCGGACACAATCTCGCCCGGGTCGAGCACAATCGGCGGGTAACCGGTGCGGTCCAGTCGCTCGGGACCCTTCATGCCAAGCCGCAGAGACCATCCAGGATCGCTGCCGTGCGCAAGGATCAGAATCGGATAGTGGTGAGAGACCGGCGAAGCAATTTCCTGCGCTGCCTGCTGCTGCGGCGGATTCGCAGACGGCTTGGCAACAGGTTTCGGAGCGGGAGTCGGGGCTTGCGCGGCAATGCAAGAAGGTGCCAGGACAAGCAGGCTGAGAAGACAATATTCGATGCGCACGAAATCCCCAGTGGTTCTCCAGAGGGCCAGCGGGTCTCCAGAGGGTAAGATGCGAAGCGCTCGTTGCAACGCCGCCCGCATTGGTAAGCTCGGACGAAGTTCGTCTCGAAGTTCGCGACGTCGAGAGTAGCACAGAGGGCGGTGGTGGGGTGCAAGGACAACGGAAGCGGGCGAAGGGGCTGAAGCGCAAGAGCGACGGAGGCGAAACAAAAGAGAAAGTGCTTGACATGGCGAATAAAAAGCGAAATACTCATTCCGCTCGAGGTGAGCTATGTCCCCAGTTCTTCCCCTTTCGGCGCCCGGTTTCATCACTCGGCGTCGCTCCGTTCGTCCCCCCGCAGTTCGGTTCCTGCCTTTTTGCCCTGAAACGCCTGACCCAACAGTAGAGGCCGGTCCCCGTGCCCCGGGAGAAGCCGGCTGGTGCAAGGGAAGTCTGGAAAAGCCCACGGCGGATTGCCCCCCGCCACAACTCCAGACTCCTCATGCTCCACTGGTGGGCATAGCACGCCTCGCCGCAAATTCTCCGCTAGCAGAGACGCGCAGAAAATCCGCTGGCAAGCCGGAATATTTCTTGTTGCCGGTGAAATCGATCCTGAACCGCTGCGATTCCGAGCGTGTGCCGTTTGATTGGACCGTCAATCCGTATCGGGGCTGCGAGTTTGGCTGCAAGTACTGCTACGCGCGGTACACCCACGAATACATGGAAATTGACGGCGGCGAATTCGAGCGCAAAATTTTCGTGAAGAAAGATGCCGCGGCGCTGCTGGCCAACGACGTTGCCAGAAAATATTCCTACGAGTCTGAGTCGTCCGGCCGCACGCAGGCCGAACATATCGCCATCGGCACGGCCACCGATCCTTACCAGCCCGCCGAGCGCGAATACGGAGTGACGCGCGCGTGCCTCGGAGAACTCGCCAAGCGTGAAGGCCTGAGCGTCTCTATCATCACAAAATCAAACCAGATCGTGCGCGATATTGATATTTTGCAGCAGATTGCAGCGAAATCCGCGCTGACCGTGAACATTACCATCACCACGCTGCGGCCCAGGTTGGCGCGCTTGCTGGAACCCAGAGCGCCGCGGCCCGATCTGCGCCTGGCGGCAGTGAAGGAGCTTCGCGAAGCGGGCCTGGATGTGGGCGTATCCGCCTCGCCGCTGCTGCCTGGAATCAATGAGGCGGAACTGGAAGCGGTGGCGGCTGCTTCTAAAGAAGCCGGCGCGCAATGGTTTTTTTCCGGTGTCTTGTTCCTGATGCCCTCTTCAGCGAAGCAGTTCTTGCCGTTTATCCGCCTGAAGTTCCCGAAGCTGGCGAAGCAATACGAAGAGTGGTACGCCAACAACGGCTACGCCCCCGAACAATATCGCAAGAAAATCTCCGACCGCGTACGAAAAATCCGCGAGAAATTCGGATTCGCCACCCGCCCTTGGGAAGGCACCCGACCGGCAACCCGCCCAGCCCAAATGACCCTCGGCTGGGACCCCGGCGCGATCAGTCAGGAAATACGTGGCATGCCGTAACGAGCGTCAGGCCGCCGATGCTGTGGCGTTATTCGTGGACGCGCAGGTTCCCGGTGAGTGGAGCTTCGCTCGACGAGGGGCCGACGAAGATTTTGTAATTGCCGGGTAGAAGTTGCCAGTCGTTCTTGGCTTCGTTGAAGATGGAAAGGTACAGCGGCGTTAACGGCAACGTGACGGTTTTCGATTCTCCGGGAGCGAGTTGCATGCGCTCCCATGCTACCAGGCGCTTGAAAGGTTCATCCGCGCTCGCCGGGAGCTCCACATATACCTGAGCGATTTCGACGCCGGGGCAGGAACCCGCATTTTTCACAGAGAACGTAACCTGCCGCTGTTTCTCATCCACCTTCAAGCCGGAATAATTGTAGGTTGTGTAGGAAAGGCCGAATCCGAACGGAAAGAGCGGCTCTTTTTTCTCCGCTTCAAACCATTTGTAGCCGACCTTCACGCCTTCCGTATAGTCGACATCGAACGGCCCAATCCTCTGTCCTGCGGCGTGCGCCTTTATTTGCAAATCCATGCCGGGAACCTGCGGGTGCGGCAGGTCCGCCTCGGTTTTTGCAAACGTGATCGGAAGTTTCGCGGAAGGATTCACGTCGCCAAAAAGAATATCGGCAATGGCCTGTCCGCCGCCGATACCCGGATACCACGCCGCCAGAATGGATTTGACGTCTTTCACCCATGGCATGGAAACCGGGCCGCCCGTCTCCAATACCACAATGCTGTGCGGATTCGCCGCGGCAACCGCACGCACCAGCGCATCCTGATTTTCGGGCAGCGAAAGCGTTTCGGCGTCGCGGCCCTCGCACATATATTGATTCACGAACACGATGGCAAGGTCGGAAGATTTTGCAAGAGCGGCCGCCGCCGCGGCATCGCTTCCATCTTTATATTCGACCCTGGCGTTACGGGCTTTCTCGCGAATGTATTTCAGCGGCGCGGAAGGAAAGTACACCGGCTTTTGCCATTGCGACGCACCCTCCTTCGGATTAATGGCGTTGCCTCCCGGCGCGTCCACTTGCGCGGAACCGCCGCCAGAAAGCACGCCCACGTCCGCGTGCGAGCCGATCACAGCAATGGATTTGTAATGATCTCCTGCCAACGGCAAAAGATGGTCCGCATTCTTCAGCAGCACGATGCTTTGGGCCGCGATTTGCTGTGAATCTTCGCGTCCGCGAAACGGGTCAACCACCCGTCGCGGCACGGGCGGATTATCCACCACTCCCGTGGCAAACATGCTGCGCAGAACGCGACGAACCATGTCGTCCAGCCGAGCCTGTGGCACCTGTCCGCTCTGGACTGCCTTCTTCAGCGGATCGCCAAGGAATCCGTCGCCGGGCATTTCCATATCTAGCCCGTTGAGCACCGCCTTGACGCTGCTGTGCGTGCCTGCCCAGTCGGAAAGCACCCAGCCCCTGAATCCAAAATCCTTCTTCAGCACCTCATTCAAGAGGTAGTCGTTCTCGCACGCGTAATCGCCATTCACTTTGTTGTACGAACACATCACGCCCGCAGGCTCGGCAATCCCGATGGCAATTTGAAAAGCGAGCAGATCGCTTTCCCGCAGCGAGCGCTTATCGAGAACAACATTCATAACGCTTCGCCCGGTTTCCTGATCGTTCAAGGCGTAATGCTTGATGTCTCCCATGACTTGCTGGGACTGCAAGCCCTTCATCAGGTGGCCGACGATGCTCCCGGCAAGTACGGGATCTTCCCCGGCATATTCGAAGTTGCGTCCGTTGCGTGGCTCGCGGGCAAGATCAACGCCGCCGCCAATGGACATGTTGAAACCCTGGTCCCGCAATTCTCTGCCAATCACAGATCCGAACAAGTTCGCGGCATCCAAATTCCAGGTGGCGGCCAATGCCAGAGACGAAGGCAGCAGCGTCGCATAGCGGCTTTGCAGTGCCGCCATGCGGATACCCACAGCGGAGTCGGCCAGATTAATGTCGGGAATCCCCAGGCGATCGACGCCGGGCACAAAACCGGCTCCAAAATTCGAGCGCGGCAGCACCGGATCACCTTGACGCAACACACCCCAGCCGGTGCCGTGAACAAGCTGAATCTTTTCGTCCAGCGTCATTTGCTTCAACACCATGTCCGCGCGCTGGTCCGCAGACAGCGACCGATCCATCCACGGAAGTGAGCTTGTCTTCGATGGCTCCGGCGTTTGCGGAGCAGCCGAAGGGCACGCGGCGAGCAAAACCGCCCCGGTAAAAGCAAACCCGAGCAGTAACGATCGCGCGCACTTGGTGATTCTCATGAGTCTCCTTGTCTAAGCCCTTTCTAATCGCTCTGCGTGGGGGGATTGGCGAGCGCAGTGTTGAATTCCGCGACGCACTCGTCGCAAATCTGCGCTTCGCCGTTTCCCGCGAACATCTGGCCCACCAGATCGCCGCGCTTGCCGCAAAAACTGCAGCGGAAGTCTTTGTATACGCGATCGAGATGTTGTGCGACTTCTTCCTCGGAAACGTGGGACTCTTCCCAGCATGGCGATGAGCCTGGATAGATGCGCTCCGCGCGGCGCTTGGCGTTAGCCACGGAGTCGTGCACGGAAACGGCCAGCGAGTTCCAGCCCTTCTCGCAAAAGTACAGCAGCACTTCCGATTTATTCCGCGATTGGCAGATGGCCAGCAGCGGCACTCTCCCGATTTCTTCGCCATCCACAAACAGCAAGCCGTGGCCTTTGCTGTAGCCCACCGAATCGTCGAGCACGGCGTAATGAAGGATACGGTCGGAAGCGATGGCGGGAGGTGGTGATGTGGATGCAGACGAACGTTTCCGTTTACCGGGCACCGGGCGGTTCCTCCCCACGAAAGTATACAGCGAAGGGAGCCATCGCAAAGCGCCATCAATAAATGGCGATCACGTTAAGGCATGATGATGCGGGATTGTTCGCGTTGCAGTTCCTGCGCTCCGGGAAATTGTGCGCGCAGGAACTCAATGAAGCGGCGTGTGCGCGGCCGGCCGTTAGAGCGCAGCAAGCCCATACGAAACAGAAAGACCAGTAGCTGAAAAATCTCCGCGTCCTTGATTGGACCAGACGAAGACTGCGCTGTGTTTTGCCCAGCCTCGACCAAATATGCCGAAAGCGCGTCGTACAACTCGCGTTGCAGCATCGGCACGGGCGGCTGCTCGTAGACGATGCCGGCAGCCAAGGTCTTGTAAGTTTCCACAAGCGCGCGCACGGCCGCAATTACGTCCGGATCAGTTGTCGAAGGTTCCGAGGCGCAGAACTTCGCGATGTGGAACGCGATCGCGGAGAGAAACTGTCCATGAGCGTGCATGATGTCTGAACTGATGTGCACGTCCAATAGCGGAGTGTCCGCGGGCAGCGCGCGCTCGTGCTGGTCCTCATAGCGGTGCGCCGATACCAGATACCCGCAGTCTGAAGGACAATCGATGGTCACTTCGCGCTCCGTGCCGCAACAAACCGCACAAATCTTTTCCGCTTTCGCCGGGCAAAAGCGCCCCGGCTTGCGTTTCTGGCAAATTGGACAAGTCACGAACGATCCCCTGTGGAGTGGCGGAAAAACAGAATATCACGCAATGATCACTTTGTTGTGGAAGCGGCGGGCGGCCACGAAGAGCAGGAACGTGCCCATGAGGAAAAAGCGCGAGACCGTCGGTCCCGTTCCTTTTCGCGGACGATCGAGAAAGCGGTCAGGAAGGTGGTTACGTTGAGAAGCAGAATCGCGGTCAAGCCCGGCAAGAAGAAATTCGGGGACCGCGAATCCGGGTTGCACAGAATCTTCGGCCGCATGTCCACCGCGAACGTGACATCGTTTGGCAGCACGCGCCGCAGCGATTCATCCAGGCCGATCGCGGTGGTGACGTGGATGGCTTGCCCGGCCACGGAAGAATCGGAGCCATCCATGAGCACCAGCACCTCGGCGCTCATTTGATGCAGAAGCTTGTCGGAATAGTCGACGGGAATTTTTATGCCCACGCGGCACTGGCCCGAAATGATCGCGTCGTTGAGGTCTTTGTCGCTGTTGACGAAGCGAAGCAGGTGAAACGTGTCCGAATTTTTCAGGCGGTCCAGCAACTCGCGGCTTTCGCGGCGCCCGTCTGCGTTGTAGACGACCGTGTCAATCGAAATGCGCGCACCAAAAGCACAGGAGCCCCGGCTTTGCACCAGGGCTCTCACGTTAACCCATTCTAAATCAGTATTATATCTCTTTGCCCGAGGACTGATTCTTCGGAGACTTCTTGTTCAAATAGGAGATGAACTGCTGTGCGGGGGGAGGCACCGCTACAGCACCCTTAAAGATGATGTCCTGGGCGCTCACGGACTTATTGTAGACCTTCTCGTTGGCGCCATTGTCCGGCCGCACGGTGGAACCGGCCAGAGAGATACCCGCGAATAGTCCGCGCGCGCGGGAATAGGAGAGAATCTCGGCGCGCATGGTAACGTCGGTGGAAGCTTCGGCGTTGCGTCCCTTGGGTCCGGCAGCCGCAGAAGCATCGGCGCCAAGTTTCACCTTGCTGCTAAGGATCGCGCGCGCCCCGCGTTCATTCATCACCAGCAGCACG
The DNA here is from genome assembly GCA_963742325.1 of Candidatus Acidiferrales bacterium. GTDB lineage: Bacteria > Acidobacteriota > Terriglobia > Acidiferrales > UBA7541 > Acidiferrum. The sequence continues at coordinate 360,749 of CAVULB010000002.1, forward strand.
AAGTCCGTGGCCTGTCCACCAATCTGAAAGCCAAAGCTGCCGCCTTCGAGCGCCATCATGGTCGGCGCGCTCCACGGACCGTTGAACCTTTCGCCGGTGCGACAGGTCATCGCGCCGCGCCCGTAGCTGCCACCGAAGATAAAAGCGCCTTTCAACACCGAGGGATAGACGATAATGCAGTCGGCTTTGTCGATCAGATCTTGCGGGATGTCGTCGGGGATATCCATAATCTCCTGCACGACCAAACCGCAATTCTCCAGCCGCTCTTTTTCTTTGCGGTCGTCGGCCAAGATTGCCGGAGCCGCCAGGGAAAGAGTCAAAACCGTTGCCAGCCACTTTTTCATTCGTATCACCCTTGTCAAAGATTCCGTCGCTAGTGCCAAAACTCCGTAGTCCAACAACTATGATGCAAATCTGGGCAGTGAAAGCCGCGGGTCGAGAAAAGCGAGAGACGGCTGCTTGCCGCCCCGCTGGGATCTAAGAGGAGCGGAAGCCTTTACTGACTTTCGAATATACTTTCAGTCCATGGATTTTGCCAATAGAGGATTTATGGTCAGGAAAAACGGAAAAGCGACGTGCGCGCTGTTTGCCGTGCTGTTCGTCGTTGCCGCCGCGCCGGCGTGGAGGCCAGCGCCCGTTCCCCAAGTCGCTCCGGTGATGCAGGAGCACAGCCCTAGACCGAGCACGGCCACGGGACGCTTTGCGGAACGCGCGGAAAAACTTGTGCAGTCGGCTCCTGTCGATAAGGGCGAATGGGGATTGCTGGTGCTGGATGCGGCGACGGGCGAAATTCTGTACGAGAAGAACGCCGACAAATATTTTGTCCCCGCATCGAACATGAAACTGCTGACGACGGCGCTGGCGCTCGATACACTCGGACCGGACTACCGCTTTCGCACCACGATCGAAACCAACGGCGCACTTTCCGCGGATGGCAAGCTTTCCGGCGATCTGATTCTGGTGGGGCGCGGCGATCCAAACCTTTCCAACCGGAAATTCCCATTCGATCTGAAGGAAGAGTTCGACGGCCCGCCGGAAAAAGCACTGGCCGAACTGGCCGATGCGGTGGCGGCGCGCGGTGTGAAGGAAATCAGCGGCGACGTCGTGGGCGATGACAGTTATTTCCCGCGCGAGCGTTACCCTGACGGTTGGGAGATCGACGATATGGTCTGGGAATATGGCGCGGCGATTTCCGCGATCGTGGTCGACGACAACACCGTGACCCTAACGCTTACGCCTGGAGAAAAGGCCGGAGACGCCGTCGCAGCCGTGCTGGAACCGCCGGCGCAGGAATTCGTGGTCAGGAATGCAGTGATCACCATCGCTGCGAAAGAAAAGGCGGATTTGCGCCTCACGCGGGAACCCGGCGCGAGCACCGTAGTCGTGAGCGGAACGCTACCCGCCCGAAGTTCCCCGCGCAAGCTGCTGCTGGCTATCCAGGAACCAGCGCAACACGCGGCGACGCTCATGGCCAGGCTGCTCGAGGAACGCGGAATCAAAGTGCATGGTAAGGTGTGCGCGCTGCACGATCCCGACCCGTCGGAAGCGTCGCGTACGGTGCTGGCGGAACATTTGTCGATCCGCCTAGGCGATGCGGTGAAGCTGGTCAACAAGATCAGCCAGAACCTGCACGCGGAAGTCCTGTTGCGGACGTCGGCGCGGCAAAACAGCCGCTGGTCTGATCCTGAAGATTTACAAAAATTCCCGCAGGAGTTTTATGCGAAGGCAGGTATCGGCGTAGACGACATAGTGCAAACCGACGGATCGGGATTGTCTCGCCACGATCTGGTGACGCCGCGGGCGTTTGTGGCACTGCTAGAATATGCGCAAAAGCAGAAGTGGTTTCCGGAATACTATGCCTCCTTGCCGGTAGCCGGCGTGGACGGAACACTGAACGAACGAATGAAGGATTCCGGAATAGCCGGACGCATCCACGCGAAAACCGGTTCCATCTCCCACGTGCGCACGCTCAGCGGTTTTGCGGAGACGGTGGGTGGGCGAAGACTTATTTTTTCGTTTATGAGCAACAACGAGCAGGTGAAGAACCATGAAGTGCACGACGCGCTCGACGGACTGTGCCTGGCGATGATCGAAGAGTTTGACGAAAACAAGGAAGTCTCGAAGTAATGGACACAGAACAAGCGGAGAATCCGGCGATGGGCGAAAAGATTGTGACCGTGTTCGGAGGTTCGCGGCCGCAACGCGGCGATGCGGATTATGAGGAAGCGCGAAAGCTCGGTACAGTTCTGGCGCAGCGAGGCTTTGCGGTATGCACCGGAGGATATGGCGGAGTGATGGACGCAGCGTCGCGTGGCGCGAAGGATGTCGGAGGGAAAACCTACGGCGTAACCGCGGAATTTTTCAGTCGAAACGTGAATGAGTGGGTCGATGTCGAAGTGCGGAAGAAGACTTGGCAAGAACGGCTGTTTGGATTGATCGAACTTGGCGATGGCTTTGTGGCTTGCAAAGGCGGAACGGGCACCCTGGTGGAGTTGGCGGTGGTTTGGGAAATGTTGAATAAATCCGTGATGGCTAGGAAACCCTTGGTGGTCCTTGGCGATTTCTGGCAGCCCCTCCTGGAGCGCGTCGGAGACGTGGAACTGGGGCCGCCGTCTGCTCATGGGTGGGGCGGGGCCAACGGGAGGTTGCTGCACACTGCCAAGGGAGTCGAGGAGGCGGTCGACTTCTTGGCGGCGCAGTTGGAAACCGGAAACGCGAAAAGGGAAAATAGAAAATAGGGAGCACTGCGGGTCGCGAGACCTCGGACGACGGGAATCGAATGTCGCGGCGAGCGGAACACCTTCTGGAGTTTGACAAGCTGCGAGAGTTGCTGCGGCAGCGGACCACGTGCGCGCCGGGACGTAGATTTGTCGACGGGCTGGAATCAAATGGCGGTCGCGAGGAGTTGGAAAGCACGTTTGCCTTGATACGCGAAGCGCGGGAATGGCTGCGACTCGGACGCGAACTCGGGTTTGGGGCGCTCGCGGACCCCCAGGGCTGGATCGACCGGCTGGAATCCCCCGGTGCGGCGCTCGAACCCGCAGATTTTCTGGATGCGGGGTCGCTGCTCGAGACGTCATCGTGGCTGCGCCAGCAGTTTCGGGAAGAAGCGGCAAAATTTCCGCTGCTGGCAGCGCGCGCCTCGTCCCTCGCGGACTTCAAAGAGCTGCACGCGGCGATCCGCCGATGCATTTTGCCGAATGGCGAGATCAGCGATGACGCTTCGAGCGCACTGCGGCGGATTCGCGCCAATATCCAGCAAACGCGAGACTCGATTCAGAGCACCCTGAAACAGATTTTGCGTTCGCGGCAAGCGGAATCCGGCGAAGACTACGTCACACTGCGCAACGATCGCTTCGTGATCCCGGTGCGCTCGGAGCACCGCCGCAATGTCCAGGGCGTGGTGCACGGCGCCAGCGCCACGGGACAAACTGTTTTCGTCGAGCCTTTTGAGACGGTCGAGATCAACAATCAGTTGGTGCAGCTCGCGGAAGACGAAGCCGCGGAGATTTTTCGCATCTTGAAAGAGCTTACCGATCGCTTGCGAGGAATGCTGACGCCGCTGCAATCTGCCGCTGCCCTGATTGCCCAACTCGACAGTATCTTCGCTCGAGGACGATTCGCGCGCGATTTCGATGCCTGCATGCCCGAATTTTCTGCCGAACCGCAATTGCGGCTGGACGCGGCGCGCCACCCGGTACTCGAAGACAAGCTGCGCAAGGAAAATCGCGTGATCGTAGCCATGTCGTTGGCCCTCGGCGGCGACGAACGTCTGCTGGTGATCAGCGGACCAAACACCGGCGGAAAAACGGTGGCCTTGAAGACCACCGGACTTGCCGTCTTGGCGGCACAAGCGGGAATTCCCGTGGCGGCGCAGCGTGCGGTGCTCTCCATGTTCGATCGCGTGCTGGTGGATATCGGCGACGAACAATCGATTGCTGCCGATCTTTCCACATTTTCTTCGCATATGCTGAATCTGAAACGCATGCTGGAGGAAGCCACGCCGAATTCGCTGGTGCTTGCTGACGAAATGGGAACGGGCACGGCCCCGGAAGAAGGCGCGGCGCTGGCCGTGGCGCTGCTGGACGCGTTTCAAAATAAGCACTGCTTCGTGCTGGCCACCACGCACCACGATCGCCTGAAAACATATGCTTCCACCACCTCGGGCGTGGTGAATGCGGCGGTGGAATTTGATGAAGTGAATTTGCGGCCGACGTATCGCCTGATGGTGGGCGTTCCCGGCGGGTCGAGCGGAATTGCCATTGCAAAACGCCTGGGGCTGCCGGAGTCCATCATCCGGCACGCGCGTTCGTTGATGGCGCCCGAATGGCAGGAAGCCGCCGGGCTGATTGCCTACTTGCATCGTAGCCGGGATGAACTGGACCGTTTGCGCACGCAGCTGGCGGAAGAAAGGCGAGCGCTCGAACAAGAACGCGCCAAGCTGCGCAGCGAATGGGTGGAGCGGCAGAAGCAACGAATCGCGGAACTGGAACAAAAATTCGCGGAAATGCAGAAGCGCTTCGAAGAAAATGTGGCGAGCGTCGTGGAAGCCGTGAAGGAACGCGAACTGCGCGCACAGCTCGCGAAAACAACCCGTCGAAAAATGCAAGACGCGCGGGGCGGTGCCAAGGAAGAATTGAACGCCGCCCTAGTGCAGACCATTTCCGAATCTCAGCAGGATTTGGGACTAAGGGCGGATGCGCTCGAGAAGCCGAACGCCGCGCAGCTGCAGCCGGGCGCCAGGATTCGCGTGCGCGGCTTCAATAAGCCGGTTATTTTGCGGCGTGTCGATGGACCATCGGCGGAAATCGAAGCGGGGCCGCTGCGCATGAAAGTTGCGCTGGAAGAGATTACCGGCGTTGAAGGCCAAGCCAAAGGCAAAGCGGCAAGTCACCACGCGAAACGCGAAAATGTTACCGTGACATCGCTCGGGGGTGAGGCCGCCGAGACTGGCGAAATTAATGTGATTGGCATGACCGTCGAACAGGCGAGCGAGCGAGTGGACAAATTCCTGGATGACGCGGCGCTGGCTCAGCGCACCCAGGTGCGAATCATTCACGGGCATGGAACCGGCGCTTTGCGCAAAGGCCTCGCGGAATTTTTGAAGAGTCACCCGCTCGTCGGACACGCGCAGTTTGAGACCGAGGAGCACGGCGGGAAGGCGATTACGGTGGTGAGTCTGAAGGATTAAACTCAGGGAAGCGATGGCCGAAGCGGGATCATTTGCGGATCGCGTGAAGCAGCAGGCGGACATTGTCCGCGTGGTGGGCGAATACGTCCGCTTGAAGAAGAGCGGGCAGAATTACACCGGCCTGTGCCCGTTTCATGGAGAAAAGACGCCGTCGTTCGCTGTTCACCCGGTGAAGCAAATTTTCCATTGCTTCGGCTGCGGCAAGGGCGGAGACGTTTTCAGCTTCGTAATGGAAATGGAAAAGTGCGAGTTTCCAGAGGCCATTCGCATCGTCGCTGAAAAATGCGGGATTGCGCTGCCGCGGCCCAAGGAACGCACGCCGGAAGAACGAAAAGAAAATCAGCAGCGGGCAGTGCTGATCGAGATGCACCGCGAGGCGCAAATCTTTTTCGTAAAGCAACTCGAAAGCACCGGGGAAGGAAGGGCGGCGCGCGCGTATCTGGAGGATCGCGGGCTCGACCAGGACGCGATTGCGCGATTTGGCATCGGCTATGCGCCCAGCGGCGGCGATGTGCTGCTGCGGATGCTGAAGCCAAAATATCCGGAGAAATTGCTGGGCGAATCGGGATTGCTTTCGCGGGATCAGAGCGGGGCGCGTTTGTTCGACCGCTTCCGCCGGCGCATTACGTTCCCGATTGCCAACGAGTCCGGCAAAATTGTGGCCTTCGGCTGCCGTGCCCTGGGCGATGACCAGCCGAAATATCTGAACTCGCCGGAAACGCCGATCTATTCAAAGAGCAACCTGCTGTATCATCTCGACCGCGCGAAAGACGCGCTACGCCGGCAGGATTTCGCGGTGTTGGTCGAAGGATACATGGACGCGATCGCCGTGGCGCGCTCCGGGATCAGCAATGTTGTTGCCAGTTGCGGCACGAGCCTGGCCGAGCCGCAAATTAGATTGCTGGGGCGATTCACAAAACGGGTGATTGTGAATTACGATCCCGACAGCGCGGGTCAGGCGGCCACGGAGCGTTCCGTTTCGCTCCTGCTCGAGCATGAATTCGAGGTGAAGGTGTTGGCGCTGCCGGCGATTGGCGACAAAAAGGCCGACCCGGATCTCTTCATCCGTGAAAAAGGCGCGGAGGCCTACAGCAAGGCGCTGAAAGAGGCACCGCCCTACGTGGATTATCTGATCGGCCGGGCGCGGCAAATGGATTTGACGACCGGCGAAGGAAAGCTCCGCGCGCTTAATTTCCTGATGCCCTTCGTGCAAAAAATTCCCAATGGCCTGCTGCGCTCGGAATGGGCCACGCGAATTTCCACACAACTCCGCATTGACGAACCGGTACTGCGCGCCGCCTTGAATAAAGCCGCGACCGAGCGCCGCAGTGAAGTGAAAACCCGGCCGGAACTCGTCGGCAAAGTCGGGAAGCCCGCCGAACGCCGCCTGATTCGTATGCTGGCCGAAGCGGAAGAATTCAAGCGGGAACTGGCGCAGCGTCTGAAGCAATCCGCGCTGTATCAGGGCTTGGAAACGGAAAAGATTTTCGCCGCGCTCATCGTGGCAGCTTTGGCGGACGAAGCGATGCCCGCCACCGAAATTGGCGCGCTGCTCGAAGACCGCGACCGCCGCATATTCTTCGAGATTTTGTTTGAAGAAGCAAACCAGGGCACCTGGGAGGAAGCGGAAAGCTGCCTGGAGGCGCTGCACGGCAGGCAAATCGAGCAGGAATTGGCCCAGGTGCAGCGCGCCATTGAGAACAGCCCCACGGCCGAGGCTATGCGCGGGCTTCTGGCTCGCAAACAGGAACTGATGAAGCGCCGCGCGGCGGGATAGCAGGACATGTGGGACGAACTTAAATCGCGGCGGAATTTCTTGGGCGCAGGTGGCGCTTTCCTGGCTGCAGCAGGCGCGCCGCAGACATCACCCACGACAAGCCAAGGCAAACCATCCTTTAGCGATGTGATGCATTTTGGCGCAACGGGCGACGGCAAGACGCTGGACTCTCCAGCAATCAACAACGCGATTGCGGCCACGGCGGCGAGCGGCGGTGGCACGCTGTGTTTCCCGGCAGGCACATATCTTTGCTTCTCCATTCGGCTGAAAAGCAACGTGGCGCTGTGGCTCAATCAGGGGGTCACGATTGTTGCCGCAGATTCCCCCGCAGACGGCAGCGGCAAGGGCTACGACCCCGCCGAATCCAATGAGCCTTGGGAAAATTATCAGGATTACGGCCACAATCACTGGCACAACAGCCTTATCTGGGGAGAAGGCCTGGAAAATATTTCGATTCTTGGTCCAGGCCTGATTTGGGGCAAGGGCTTGAGCCGCGGCTCGGGGCCGGGACCGCAAGCGGAGTCGCCTGGAGTTGGCAACAAATCCATCGCACTGAAAAACTGCCGCAATGTGCTGTTGCGCGATTTTCGCATTCTGCACGGTGGACATTTCGGGATTCTGGCCACCGGCGTCGACAACCTCACGATTGACAATCTCACCATTGACACAAATCGCGACGGCATAGATGTGGATTGCTGTCGCAACGTGCGCATTTCCAATTGCAGCGTCAATTCGCCCTGGGACGACGGCATCTGCCTGAAAAGTTCCTACGCATTGGGACACGCGCGCGCCACGGAGATGGTCACCATCACGAATTGCCTGGTCGCCGGCGATTTCGAGGAAGGCACTTTGCTTGATGCCAGTTACAAACACTTCGGCGCCAGCGCAGGCAAGGTCCCGCGGACCGGGCGCATAAAATTCGGCACCGAATCCAATGGAGGCTTCAAGAACATCACCATTTCGAATTGTGTTTTTGATGGCTGTCAGGGATTCGCGCTGGAATCGGTCGATGGCGCGCTTCTCGAAGACGTCACCATCACGAACATCACCATGCGTGACTTGTGCAGCCCCCCGATCTTCTTGCGCCTGGGTGCGCGCATGCGTGGACCGGACAGCGCAGTGGTAGGCAAAATCCAGCGCGTGTCCATCAGCAACGTGGTTTGCTCCAATGCAGAATCCTCCATCAGCTCGATTATCTCGGCAATTCCCGGACACGCAATCGAGAACGTGCGCATCAGCGACATGCTGATCGAGCATCGCGGCGGAGGCACCCTTGCGCAGGCATCCGGGCAGTTGCCGGAAGTGGAAAAGAACTATCCCGAGCCCAACATGTTCGGTGCCACCCCCTCGCACGGCTTTTTCCTGCGCCACGTCCACGCAATCGAGATGAACAATGTAAGAATCATCTCGAAAGAACCGGATGCGCGCCCGGCCTTTGTACTGGAAGACGTGAAGGGCGCTGGCTTTGTGGGCGTGCGTTCGCCGCAGGTCACGGGCCGGCCGGTGTTTGTGCTCCGAAACGTGGCGGACGTCACTGTCGATCGCTGCCCGCCCGTGGCCGACCAGGAAATCAAGCAGGCAAAGGAAAAAGATCTCTAAGTCCGCCAACTTAGTGCGGCACGAGACCGATACCGACACCGAACTGTCCCCAAGCGCAAAGGTCTTCGACACCAACGAAAGCATTGACGTGGAGGGACTTAGGCGTGTAACGTAAAAGGGTTGTGCGGGTAACGGTTTCCCTTGTTTTTGCATCTATTTATGAGTCAAACGAGAGCAAAGGAACCGTGCGAGCAGTATCGCAGCAGACAGGCATTGCGTGGGGCAGCGGCAAGAAATCGGCGCGGCAAATAAGGCTTCAGAGCAAAAATTGAGAGCTTCGTGGAGGACTATTCCTCCTTATGCCAGTTTCTGGCTATCGCGGTCCGCTCTGTGTACCTAGAGCGCGCTTGGTGTGCGCAACCGACGTTTGGCAGCAACTTAGTGAAACTAGAGCGGGAGGAGTGTTGTGGCGGCTACCGGATTAGAAGAAAAATATGATGCGGTACGGCAGCTCATTGCCATCGGCAAGGAGCGCGGGTACCTGTTGTACGACGAAGTGAACGATTCGCTTCCCGCCGAAGTGCATTCTTCGGAAGAGATCGACGACCTTCTCACCACATTTGAGCGCAACGGAATCGAGATTTACGAGGACGCCGCTTCGGCCAAGGCTGCGCGCGCGGTGGAAGTGTCTGCCGATCACGCCGACCGCGATGCGGTCGTGAAGGACGACATTCACGCGGAAGAGGGCGGGAGCGATCTGGACCTGACTCCCGGTTCGCTGGAAAAGACCAACGATCCCGTCAGGATGTATTTGCGGGAAATGGGCACCGTCCCGCTGTTGACGCGCGAAGGCGAAGTAACCATCGCCAAACGCATCGAGCGCGGCCAGCTCGTGGTGATGAAGGCCATCACGCGGTCGCCGATCGTGATCAAGGAACTGATCGCAGTCGGTGAAGACCTGCGCAAGGGCGCGCGGTCGATCAAGGAAATCGTCCAGTTTGACGATGAAGAGCTGACCGAAGAGAAAATCGCCAACAAGACCAAGCAGACCCTGAAATATATCGACAAGATCGCCAAGCTGTATGACCAGGCGCTGAAAGAAGCGGTGCGCCTGGATAAAACGCCGAAGGCCAAGAAAAAGCCCTATATTCGCGCGAAGTGGGCCGTGGCGCGGACCCGCGTGGGCATCTCGCTGGAAATTCGCGGCATTGATTTCAACCCGTTTGAAAAGAAACGCCTGATCGACAAGATGCGTGGCACCGTCGAGCGGCTGCAGTCGCTTGAGCGCGAAGCGGGCCGGCTGGAACGCCGCGCGGACGTGTCCAAGGGCGAAAATGCCGCCGAAGCGCGCCGGGAACTGCGCACGCGGCGGTCTGAACTAAAGGATATTGAAGAAGCCAGTGAAGTCGGCTTGATGGAACTGAAGCGCACGCTGACGATCATTCACCGCGGCGAAGCGGAAGCCGAACAAGCGAAGAAGGAACTGATCGAAGCCAACTTGCGCCTGGTCGTTTCCATTGCGAAGAAATATACCAACCGTGGATTGCAGTTCCTGGACCTGATTCAGGAAGGCAACATCGGCTTGATGAAGGCGGTCGACAAGTTCGAGTGGCGCCGCGGCTACAAATTTTCAACCTACGCAACATGGTGGATCCGCCAGGCGATCACTCGCGCGATTGCCGATCAGGCGCGCACAATTCGTATTCCGGTGCACATGATCGAAACGATCAACAAACTGGTGCGCACCAGCCGCCAGTTGGTGCAGGAACTGGGACGCGAACCGACCAGCGAGGAAATCGCCAAGCGCATGGATATTCCCGTGTCCAAGGTGCGCAAGATCCTGAAAATCGCGCAGGAACCGATTTCGCTGGAAACGCCGATCGGCGAAGAAGAAGATTCCCATCTTGGTGATTTCATCGAGGACAAGGCTGTGGTGTCGCCTTCGGACGCGGTGATCAACCTCAATTTGAAGGAACAGACCTCTTCGGTACTTAAGACGCTGACGCCGCGCGAAGAAAAAGTGATCAAGATGCGCTTTGGCTTGGACGATGGCAGCGAGCACACGCTCGAGGAAGTCGGCCAGTCTTTCGCCGTCACCCGCGAACGCATCCGGCAAATCGAAGCCAAAGCGCTGCGCAAGTTGCGGCACCCTTCGCGTTCGCGGAAGTTGCGCGCGTTCCTCGAAGGTCCGTCGCGCGATTACCTATAGAACCAGCGAGTTGAAATCCGAAAGAGAAAAACGCCCGACACCAGCCGGGCGTTTTTCTCTTTCGCTTTTTGCGATGACTTCGATAGCTCCGATGATCGCGGAGAAGTTTGCTCATCCCTCGGCCGGAATCCAATATTCCCCGCGATTGAGCCACCGACCTTCTGCACCTCGAATTTGGACGCATCACTGGCCTGGACGCTTGGGGATCCAATGCGTTCCAGTCGCGTGCAATGTGGATAGCGTATTCCCCCGTTCTCAGGTCGGGGAAGAAGGGAATTGAGATTCCGGCACCCGCGAAAAGTGGCGTAGCAAATGAACGATCCAGACCACCATAAACAGCATAAAAGCGCCAAGCGCGTAGCACATTCCTTGCCAATCGGAGTGACCAACTCCGGGTAAATTTGCGTCGATCGCCTGGGACATGGCGTACAGCGGCAGAAACAACAGGGCGCAGCCGAACCACACCATTTGCGCGCTGAAAAACCGCCCGGTTTCCGCGCGGCGTTCCGGAGCAAGCCAGTACGATTTATTCGGCAAGTTGATTTTGTCGGGAGGCATGGAAAGAAACCGGCGCGGCACGATAAACGCAGGGATCGCCGGAATAATGATCACCACGCCAATCAAGATAAAAAAAGCCGGTTTCGGTTGCCATCCGTTGGGCACGCCGTGAGCGTTGAAATGCGAAGCCATGACGTCGGGCAATTGCGCATACACATACGCGCACCGCCAGGTCGCCGAAACCGCAGCGGCCAAATAATAGGCAGGCGCTTGTCATTCATGGCGCATCCTGAAGAATCCTGCTGACGTGGGGAGCGAGCTACCTAGAAAGTAGGTTAGCCGCGTTTGCGCGACAAGAAATTTGTTCCGCACTGGGCTCAGGAAGTTCTTGCGTTTCCCGCAAGATGAGCCAAGATGGAAACAAATCGCGGTCAGGATGACTTGCGGAAATTGCTATGAGACGAAGACAGCAAATCGCAGCAATCGTGCTTGTGTTATTGGCGGCAGTAACCGTTTACGGTTTCTGGGAAACGCGCAAACCGCTGGCGCCTCTCGAACCTACAGCGGTGCAAGCGCCGGAAAAAGCCTTGGTGGACCAGAGCCCGCTGACTACCGCGCAAAAACTTGCACAACTCGCATCGTTGCATGACGAACGCACGCTTGCACAGGAAGCCTTACGCCTTTCCGACTTTGATGTGGACCAGGCTTTCGACAACGCCCTACGTCGTGCGCGCTTGCATCCGCCTCCCCTCTCGCCGGAAGGCAAAGAAGAGGAAGCGCGCTTGCAAAAAGCAGAAAACTTGTTGCAAGCCGATCAAGACCGCGTGAGGCAACTCACTGACCTGGTGGCAAAAGCGCCTGAATCCAAAAAGGATACGCTGCAAGCCGATCTGATTCAGGCCCAGGCCGACGTGGAACTTGCGCAGGATGAAGTAGAAGATGCCAAAGAGGATTTGATCCGCGCCGGCGGCGACATCATCGACCGCATCCAAGCGCTGAAGAAACAACATGAAGCAACGGCCCATGGCACGCCGAACGCAATTCCCACCGGGCCAGAGCCGCCCGACCATGCGGGCGTCGTCTATCGCATCGCGCAATGGCGTCAGCTGCACCAGAAGCAATTGCAATTGTGGAGCGCGAAAACGGATACGGACAGCGCGATCTCTACGCTGGCCGCCAAGCACAACGCACTGGACGCGGAGGTGGACGCGGAAAAGGCGGCCGCCCCGGAACTGGCTCATCACGCGAAGGGCGCGAAAACCGGCACCACGGGCACGCAAGTATCCGCGGCCAACAAGAGCCAGGACGATACGGCCGCGTTGCTCAAGAAAACCCAGCAACTGGCGATGAATCAGAAAATCCTTTCGGCGTACGACATGCGCATCGAGACGAAGAAGGATCTTTCCGCGGTGTACGGCCAATGGATTGACCTGGTGGCCGCGCGCCAGCGCGAACTTCTGCACCGGGCTCTGCTGGGCATCGCCATCATCCTCGCGATTGCCTTGTTCGGACTCGCCGCCAGCACGTGGATGGAATCCCTGGTGAAGCGGCTGCCGATGGATCGCCGCCAGGTCGACTCGCTGCGAACCGTCACGCGCTTGTCGCTGCAGATCCTGTCACTGTGTTTGATCTTGCTGGTACTGTTTGGGCCGCCGAGCCAGCTCGGAACATTCCTCGGACTCGCCGGGGCGGGCTTAACTGTCGCGCTGAAAGACTTTATCGTCGGCTTCCTCGGCTGGTTCGTGCTCATGGGAAAACACGGTATGCGCCTCGGCGATTGGGTGGAAATCAATGGCGTCACCGGCGAAGTGGCGGAGATTGGGCCATTCCATACCGTTTTGCTCGAGACGGGCAACTGGACCGACTCGGGCCACCCGACGGGCCGGCGCGTGACCTTTACCAACAGCTTTGCCATTGAAGGCCATTACTTCAACTTCTCGACGACCGGCCAGTGGCTGTGGGATGAACTGCAAGTGGTGCTTCCGGCCGGAAAGGATCCGTATCCCTTGGTGGACGCGCTTCACAAAAAAGTAGTAGAAGCCACGCGCGAAACGGTGCAGCAAGCCGAACAGGAATGGCGCAGCACCACCACCTCTCGCGAACTCCGTGGCTTATCGGCCGATCCAGCCATCAGCGTGAAACCGGTCGTGGGCGGCATCGAAGTCGCCGTGCGCTATGTGACCCGCGCGAACGACCGCTACGCGCTGCGCAATAAACTCAACCAGGCCGCGGTGGAATTGCTTGGCGGAAAAGCCCAGCCGGTCGAGCCGGTGGTCACCTAGGATTTGCCGCGGGCGCGTACTTCCTCAGACGTCAGGCCCTAGAGCGAGGGAGCCGAAACGCCGAGAATCCCCAGATACAGATACAGCTGTCCGCGATGATGGATTTCGTGCTCGACCATCGAGTGCATCCACTTCCACCGGGCGATTTCCAGCCCGCCCACATTCAGGCATTTTTCCTGCAAGTTCACGTCCGTGCGTTTCGAAAAATTTCCATCGATTTCGCGTGCAGCCGCTGCATCAAAGCAAGAAGGGCTTCGCGGTCAGCGGCAAATTCCTTGCCGTGGCTTGTGTAACGGCTGGCATGGCCCTGGATATTTTCGGCGAACAGATAGTGGTCGGTGATGGCGATGTGCCGCAACAGATCGCCCAAAGTGAATTTTCCCGCCGCGTACGTCCAATCGATCTTGTCGGGCGGAACGCCACGCGCCACGCGCACGGTGCGCTCCCGGACATTGCCGAAATATTGCAGGAAGGACCGAATGCTGCGGAGTTCCATGAGCAGCTCGCTTAGCGGTGCGAACAAAAAGATAATCTAGCAAGATTTCATCGTCGCAAAAGGCGCTCCTCAGGATGACAAGCGTGTATTGCGTGCCTCGCGAAGGATGGCAACCCCAAATAAATCAGCAAAAAACTTCTCCCGCGAGCAACCGCTAACTTGCCGAAGCCTGCAGCAGCTTGCGCGCCCGGCTGGCAGTCAGCGTCGCCCCCGCGTACATGGCCGCAAGCAGAAAAAATCCGATAGCAATACTGAACCGTTCCGCAATCCAGCCGAGCGAAAAGCTCATCGCAAGTTGCAGTACCGTGGCAAAAATCGCAAACGCGGATTGCGTGCGTCCCATGAATTGCTTCGGAACGATCGCCATCAGCGAAGATTGCGCCACAATTCCGGCCAGCGCGCGGAAAAATCCGAAACATCCCTGCAGAATCGTCGCGCCCAGCAACAGCACGACGAACGGAACAGCCACATGTCCCAAGGCCATTCCCGCCACCGCCATAACATAAAGCGACAGGCGCAGACGCTGCGGCAACTGGCTGGTAAGCAGCCCGCCAATGATGGCGCCAATCGCCCAGCCCGCCTCGATAAAGCCGAATCCACGCGCCCCGGAATGCAGGACTTCGTTGGCCAGCGCCACCACCACCACGTTGGAGCTGACAATACTGGCCATCAGCATCGCGTGCGTAATTCCGAGCGCCAGCACCACCGGCTGATCGCGCAGGTACGCCCAACCGGCTTTCATATCCGTGTACACGGCGAGCGATAAACCGGCCTCCGCCACTTCCGGATTCTCGCCGCTCTCTAGCGCCTGCACCGTCGCCTGCGTCGACTCTGAAAATTCGCGAGGATACTGGCGGTGCGCAAGCGGCGAAACGTAACCCTTGCGTAGCGAATACAGGCAGTAGGCAGACACAAAATAAGTAAGGCCGTCGATAGACAGAATGCCGCCGATGCCAATGTGGTCGTAGATAAATCCGACAAACGTTCCGGCAAGCAGCATGCCGGTCTGCACTCCTACGAGCACGGTGGCGTTGGCGCCGGTGAACTGGCTCGGCGGAATCACTTCCTGCACGAGTGCGTTGACGTTGGCCCAATACATCGCGGAGCCGGTGCCCGTGATCAGCGTCATGATGTACAGGTGCCACAGATGCAGATTGCGGCGCCAGGCGATGTAGGCAATGGCCAGGACCGCGAAGCCGCGCGCCAGATCGAGCAGCACCCCGAGGTAGCGGCGGTCGTAGCGGTCAATCAGCACGCCGCCCAGAAATGGCACCACCAGGCCCGGCAGCGTCACCACGATCACCTGCCAGCTTACCGCCACCGTCGAATGCGTGGCAGACATGATGTACCAGCTCACGCCGATGAAATTCATTCCGCTGCCGAACAACGAGATGAACATAGCGGTGAAGAAAAACCGGAACGCGCGTTGCCCCAGCAGCAGCGACCAGTCCACCCGGTGAGTCGTAGTGGTAGCCATCGAGCCCTACATTTTACTATCGGAACTGCACGCACCATACGCGCAGTTGCGGGAAGTGAAACATCTGCGATGCAAGTTGTGCTTGCGCAAAAGCCGCGTTACGAAAATGCCCCGCCGATCGTCAGCGCCGCACGTGCGGCACAAAGGCGATAAGCCTCAGCTTTCAAGGAAACCTGTTAACAACCCTAAGGTGGCTGGCGCAAGCCGCAACGTTTTTGGACGGGTCAAGGGGATCATAAAAAACCGGAACGGTCATGTCCTCGAACACCAAGCCCGTCAGATCCCGGCAGGAATTGCGGACAACCTGCCCGGAAACGGTTTTGAATTCGTAGTCGATCCGGCTATAGCTGGCTTTTCCCTGCTGAATCGTTCGCTGCGCCGTGACGCGCGCAACCGTCACTTCTCCATCGCTCACAAGCGGCCGGTTCCGTTTCTCCTGAAGATAGGGAACAATCAGCACCGTTCCCAAAATCAAAAGTATGAACAGCAAGGGAAACGCAAAAGCAAAATCCGGGCTGCGATTTGAATGAGGATGGCTGCTCATCGCCGCGAAGGCCATCGCGCTTACTATGGCCACCAGGCCAAACACGATGATGATCGGTGAGCCTCCCTGGAGCCTGAAGCGAACCTCCCGAGGACGTGGTAGAGACTGGAGCATCTGTAGCGAAGGGTCAAGCGGCGGCTGACTGGGTGCCAGGCCCGGGTTGACGGTGTTCTTGGCCGCGGCCAGCGCCTTGCGCGTCGCAGAATAATTCCAAAGGGGCGCGAGCCCGATCAGTAGAAAGAGCGCGGGGAAAATAAAAATGACCCGAGAGTGCGCGCGCGTGGCGGCAAAAGCAGCAAAAAGGCCGATCGCGGCGATGACCAGCGGTAAAAACTTCATGACTGCCCGGTTGGCGTTGCAAGCAGCTTCCGCCCTTTCCAGGTTCCAGCCACAGCGCGCGCAGAACGGCTTGTATCCAGGATTCCAAAAGCGCCGCAGTGGAACCTGCCAGCCGCAGCGAGGGCAAGTGAGATTGGCCATGATCCCCCCCTATTCTAGCGGAGCCGTTCGTGCGCCCGACCGGCAGCGGCGATCGATTTGCGTTAATCGGAAACAGTTTCGGATTTGTAGAACGCCAGCGCTTTCTTTGGTGAGCGCAAGGAACCAAGCCCGTATGATAAGGGCATGGCGGCATTGCTCAGGTTGCGATCGCTCACTGTGGAACTTCCTACCGCGGCCGGATGGGTGAAGCCGGTCAACGAGGTGTCGCTGCAAATTGCGGGGGGAGAAACACTCGGGCTCGTCGGCGAATCGGGCAGCGGGAAGACCATGCTTTCCCTCGCGCTGATGGGATTGCTGCCGGCCGGCGCGCGCAGCAGCGGAGAGATGCGGCTCGCGCCGCAAAACGGCAGCGCTAAATCTCTGGCGGCTCTGAGCGAGGAACAATGGCGCGCCGTGCGTGGCCGAGAAATCGCCATGATTTTTCAGGAGCCGATGACATCGCTGAATCCGGTGATGCGCGTCGGCGCGCAGATTGAAGAAGCGATCCGGGCGCACGAGCCAAAGCTCAGTAGCGAAGAGTTGCACCGTCGCCTGCGCACCGCGATGCAACGCGCCGCGATGCCGGAACCAGAAATGCGCGCGCAACAATATCCGCATCAACTTTCAGGCGGCCTGCGGCAGCGCGCCATGATCGCCATGGCGCTCGCGCCCTCGCCAAAATTGCTCATCGCAGATGAGCCGACCACGGCGCTGGACGTGACCGTGCAGAAACAAATCCTGGATCTGCTCGACCGTCTGCGGCGCGAATTGGATCTGGCGCTGCTTTTCATCACGCACGATCTGGCGGTGGTCGCGAAGGTGGCGGATCGTGTCGCGGTGATGTATGCCGGCCGCATCGTGGAAGAAGGTCCGGTACAAAAAGTGCTCACCGCGCCGCTGCATCCCTACACGCAAGGATTGCTGAACGCCTCGCCAACGCTCGAGCGGCGCAATCTCACCCCAATTCCGGGCACCGTGCCACAATTAACTGAACTGCCTCCGGGTTGCGCCTTCGCGCCGCGTTGCTCTTACCGGCGAGCCGAATGCGATCAACGCGTTCCCGAATTTCGCCATGCCGATGCCACGCACGGCGCGCGCTGCGTGCTGGTATGAGTCCCTTGCTGCAGGTACGCAATCTGCGCAAGAGCTTTGCGCGTGGCGGAGGCGTTTTCGGCGGCGACGGCAGGGCGGAACGCTTCGTTGCGGTGAATGACGTGAGTTTCGAGGTGGCCGCCGGCGAGACCTTCGCAGTCGTCGGCGAAAGTGGCTGCGGCAAAACCACGCTGGCTCGCATGGTTCTACGGCTGATCGAACCGGACCACGGCGAGCTTTTATTCGAAGGCCGCGATCTTCTGAAGCTACGCGGCGAAGAGTTGCGCGCGCAACGCCGCCAGATGCAGATGATATTTCAGGACCCATTCGCGTCACTGAACCCGCGCATGCGCGTGGGAGAAATCGTAGCCGAGCCGCTGGCCATCCACGAGCCGCAGCGCTCCCCGGTCGAACGCGCGGCGCGCGGCGCAGAAATGTTGCGGCGCGTGGGCCTCGAGGAAGCCGCCCTGAAACGCTATCCGCACGAATTTTCCGGGGGCCAGCGCCAACGCATCGGAATCGCGCGAGCACTCATTCTGCGTCCAAAGCTGGTCGTCGCGGATGAACCGGTCTCCGCGCTGGACGTTTCCGTGGGCGCGCAGGTGCTGCTCCTGCTGCAAGAGCTGCAACGCGAATTCCAGCTCACATACCTTTTCATTTCCCATAGCCTGCCAGTGGTGGCGCAGTTGGCCAGCCACATCGCCGTCATGCGTGCTGGAAAACTCGTCGAACAAGGCCCGGCAACCCAGATCTTGCAGCGACCTGGCCAGCCCTATACGCGCGATCTGCTCGCCGCGGTACCGGAGCTACCCACCCACGGCGGGGTATGATACTTTCCCCCCAGCTTTTGCGTAACAACTCCAGAAGCAAGTCCTGGCAATCCTGTGGTGGAGGAGTCCTCAATGTCGACCGACCCCATGGCAATTCCTGCGTCAACGCCCGAACCCGCGCCCGTAGCCCAAATCTCGCCGTTCGGTCGAATCATCGGCACGTTTTTTTCGCCGAAAGCAACCTTTGAAGACATCGTCCGCAAGCCGTCCTGGATTTTGCCGACGCTACTGATCCTGGTGATGGGATTCGCCAGCGTAATTGCGCTCAACCTCCATTTTGACTGGAAGGGTTATGTGGCGCAACAAATGGAAAAAAGTCCGCGCACTGCGTCTTTATCCGCCGATCAAAAGCAACAGCAAATTGACACGGGCGCGAAGTACGCGCCGCTGTTCTCTTATATCTTCGGCTTGCCCGCGCCGCTGTTGGGCCTTCTGGTGATTTCTTTGGTGCTCATGGGCGCTTACAATGTGATCGGCGCCGCCGGGGTCGATTTCAAGACATCCTTTGCCATAGTCTCCCACTCCTTCGTGCCCGCCGCGATTGTCGGCACGCTGTTATTCTTGCTGGTGTTGTTTCTGAAACCGGTCGGCACGTTTGATCTCGAAAATCCCGTGGCCACCAATCTGGCCATATTCCTGCCCGAAGACTCGGCCAAATGGCTGGTGGCACTCGGCAAGAATATCGATCTGCTGGAATTCTGGAAGCTCATCCTGCTGGGAATCGGTTTCGGCGCGGCAAATCCGCGAAAGCTGAAGGGCGCCAAGCCGTTCACTATCGCGTTCGCAGCATTCTTCGTCTACGTCCTTGTGCGCGTGGGACTGGCCTTTATTTTCTCCTGATACACTGGAGGGATGAATTTTGCATTTGAGGTGTTGCATAGCGATCCCGCCACGGGAGCGCGGCGCGGCAAGCTGACCACGCCGCACGGCGTAATCGAAACGCCGGTGTTCATGCCCGTGGGCACGGCCGCCACGGTCAAGGGACTTACGCAGGACGTGCTCGAAGAACTTGGCGCGGGCGTCATTCTCGCCAATACCTATCACCTTTATTTGCGGCCGGGCCACCAGCTGATCCGCAAACTCGGCGGCCTCCATACTTTCATGTCCTGGGGCAACGCGATTCTCACCGATTCCGGAGGCTATCAAGTCTTCAGCCTGTCCGCGCTGCGCAAAATCAACGATGAAGGCGTCCGTTTTCGTTCGCACCTGGACGGCTCCGAGCATTTGCTCACACCGGAAAAAGCCGCTGAGATTCAGCTCGCGCTGGGCTCAGACATTGCGATGGTGCTCGACGAATGCATAGAAACGCCGGCGCGGCGTCCTGTCGCGGAATCCGCGCTGGAGCGCACCACGGCTTGGGCGCGAAGAGCGCGCCAGTATTTCCTCGACAACGCAAGCCGCAATGGCAATCCGCCACAATGGCAATTCGGCATTGTGCAGGGAGCTACCTTCGCGGATCTGCGACGAGAAAGCGCGCGGCAACTTCTGGAGTTGGATTTTCCCGGATACGCGGTCGGAGGCCTGGCCGTCGGCGAAGCACATGAAGTCACCTGCGAAATGGCCGCGGAAGTGACGGCGCTGCTGCCGCAAGAGCGGCCGCGTTACCTGATGGGCGTGGGGCGCCCCGAACAATTGGCGGATTATGTAGCGCGCGGCATCGACCTGATGGACTGCGTGTTGCCAACACGCGCGGCGCGGCACGCGTGCTTGTACACAAGCGAAGGCCGCGTGCTCATCAAGAACGCGCGCTACATCGAAGACCAGCGCCCGATCGATCCCAACTGCAAATGCCGTGTCTGCCGGCGCTACACGCGCGCGTATCTTCGGCATCTGTTCGCCGCCGGAGAGATCACCGCGGCGATCCTGGCGACCCACCACAATGTGAGCTTTTACCTTGACATAATGAGGCAAATTCGAGAGGCTATCACTTTTGGACATCTGGTGAATTTCGCAACAGAGCTGCGTGCCCGCTATCTGGCGGGGCCGGCTTGACGCGAAAGGCCGGGCTCGCGTTTCAGGTCTGCGCCGCCGTGGCAACCCGCGATCAGTCGACTCTGTTTGCGAGAATCGTGCGGGCAGGGTAAGCGGGAAACTCCCGCTATTGGCGGGCTTTTCTCCGGTCCCAAGCACGCCGGCCGCTTTTGGCCTATGATCTAGGATGACGCAGATATCCGAAAGGGTACGGTAAGAAATCACGGCTATGAATTTGGCGGCGTTTTTGTTGCAGGCTGGCGGCCTCGGGGGCGGGCTCGGCGGTTTTCTCCTGCCGCTCTTGTTGATGTTCGGCATCATGTATTTTTTGGTGATCATGCCGCAGTCGCGGCAGCGGAAGAAAATGCAGGAAATGCTCGGCGCCGTGAAAAACGGCGACAAGGTCATCACCACCTCGGGCATCTACGGCACGATCAATGGTATCGACGGCGACACATTTATTCTCAAGGTTGCCGATAATGTAAAAATTCGCGTTGCGCGAGCGGCTATAGCCCAGGTGGAGACGACCGAAGATGCAAAGTAACTCCGCCCTTGCTTGTCCGCTGCTGCGCCAAATTTTCTAACCATGAATCCCAATCTGAAGTGGAAAGTCATATTCATCGTTGCAGTCGTGATTTTTTGTTTGTATTCGATTTTCGGTTTGCCAACCTTCCCGACGTCCTTCGCGCTGCTCAAGGATAATTTCGCGCGCCAGATCAAGCTTGGCCTTGACCTGCAGGGCGGCACGCACCTGATCCTTCAGGTTCAGGTACAGGAAGCGGTGGCGCAGGAAACCGACCAGACCGTCGATCGCTTGACCACACTGCTCCGCGATAAGAACGTTCATTACGACGAAGTTCGCCGCGTGGACGACGAACACCTCATCGTGCGCGGCATTCCTTCCGACCAGTACACGACATTCAGCGATTTGCTGCACGACAACCAGTACGACAACAACTGGACTGTGGGCACCGCGCCGGGTGAATCGAACGCCACGCTGCTGACCATGCGTCCCACCACCAAGGCGCAAATCGAAGAAACCACCATGTCGCAAACGCTCGAAACTCTCGAGCGCCGCATCAACGCCCTCGGCCTGACGGAGCCAACCATTCAACCGCACGGCCGCGTGGGCCAGGACAATGAAATCCTCGTGCAACTCCCGGGTGAAGGCGATCCCGCGGCAGCCAAGCGCGTCATCCAAGCCGGTGGCCAATTGGAATTGAAGCTCGTCGAAGATCCGCAAACGTATCCTTCCGAAGCGGCCGCGCTCGCAGCCAAAGGTGGCGTCTTGCCGCCGGGCACGGAGCTCGTGCAGGGCAGCAGCGAGTCGCGCGCGCCCACCGGACAAAATTCCGGCGAGGTGTGGTACTTGTTGCAGCGCACTCCCGCCGTCACCGGACGCGATCTGCGCAGCGCCACCGAAAGCCGCAACACCGAAATGCCGGGCCAGTGGCAGATCAATTTCGTTCTTTCGAGCGATGCCGGGCGCAACTTTGGCCGCTTCACGGAACAGAACATGGGCCGGCAAATGGCCATCGTCCTCGACAAGAAGGTGTATTCCGCTCCCACTATCCAGGGCAAGATTGAGGACACCGGCCGCATCGACGGCAATTTCAGCCAGGAAAGTGCCCACGAACTCGCGCAAGTCCTTCGCGCTGGCGCCTTGCCCGCGTCGATCAAGTATCTCGAAGAGCGCACCGTCGGCCCGTCCCTCGGCGCCGACTCCATCCGCCATGGCGTGCAAGCTTCCGTGATCAGCTTGGTCGTTGTGATGATCTTCATGGTGTTCTACTACCGCTTGTCCGGCGCGAACGCGGTTCTGGCGTTGATCCTGAACCTGATCATCCTACTGGCAGCGCTGGCTATGTTTGGCGCAGTACTCACTTTACCGGGCATTGCCGGGGTTATCCTGACGATCGGTATGGGTGTGGACTCGAACGTTCTGGTGTTCGAGCGCATTCGGGAAGAAATTCGCAATGGCAAGTCCGCATCGGCGGCTGTCGAAGCCGGCTTTGACAAGGCCTTTCTGACCATCATCGACACGCACGTCACCACCGTGGTTTCTGCGATATTCCTGTTCATCTTCGGCACCGGCCCGATCCGGGGATTCGCTATCACCTTGACCATCGGCTTGATCGCCAACGTGTTCACCGCGATCTATGTGTCGAAGACGATCTTCCAGTATCACCTGGCGAAAATGGATCGCCAGGCGGAACTGAGCATTTAGCTGGATGTAGGGGTGGAAGTACCGGATAAGTCCATTCGCCGGGAACAAACAGAAACCCCCTGGAGTCTAAAGAAGGGAAGCGCAAAACGGCATGATCGAGCTTTTTAAACAGCCCAATATCGACTGGATGGGCAAGGCCAAGTATTTCTTCGCTTTGAGCGGATTGCTGCTGATTATCGGCTGGTCCGCAATCCTCTTCAAGGGTGGCATCAAGTACGGCATCGACTTCAAGGGCGGCACCAACGTGGACCTGCGGTTCGCCCAGCCTCCCAATATCGATAAACTACGTTCCGGCCTGAGCGCCCAAGGCCTCGGCAACAGTGAGATTCAGCTGGTTCACGACATTGGCAGTTCCAGCGCCAACGAAGTGCTGATCTTCGTCGAAGGTGCAGGGCAGAGCGACCAGGCGCGCGACGAAAGCAAGAGCAAAGTCCTCACCGCCGTTGCCGCTACCTACGGCGTGGCTAGCTCCTCCAAACCGGACCTTAACTCCGTGAACGCCACAACGCTGGCGAACTTCCTCGTGCAAAAGGATCCCCTGGGAGCTGGCATCAACGCCGCGGATAAATACCAGACGGTGGCGAAGAACATTCTGGCGTTTCGCGACCGGGAAAGCAACGGCGTAGTCGAAAACTTTTCCGAGCTTTCCCAAGTCAGCGGTGTGCCCCCTGCCGTCGTTTCCGTCATCCAGGACAACTTCACTCTCGCTCCCTTCACGGTCCTCGGTGCCGAGATCGTCGGGCCCAAGGTCGGCGCCGAGCTTCGCAGCCAGGCCATTCGCGTTACCCTCTATGCTTTGGCAGGCATGCTGGTATATATTGCCTTCCGGTTCTACGGTGGGCAAATCGGCGGTTCGACAGGTTGGTCATCCAAAGGCGGAGTCGGATTCGTTCTGCGCTTTGTGGACCGCATCATTTTTGGAATTGCGGCGGTCTTGGCTGTCTTTCACGATGTGCTGATTACTCTGGGGCTGTTCAAGATTTTCGGTTTCGAAATTTCGCTGACCGTCATTGCCGCGTTGTTGACTCTGGTCGGTTATTCGATGAACGACACTATCGTCATCTTTGACCGCATCCGGGAAAACAACCGTCTTCTGCGCAAGGAACCGTTCGCGGATGTGGTGAACAAGTCCATCAACCAGACGCTTTCGCGAACGATTTTGACCAGCGGATTGACCTTTCTCACCGTGCTCGTCCTGTTCCTGATGGGCGGCCAGGTGCTCCGGGCATTTAGTTTTGCCCTGGTGGTGGGGATTGTGGTAGGAACATATTCAAGTTTTGGGATCGCGGCACCTTTGGTCGTCGCCTGGAATCGTTGGCGCGGACATGGGAACGCGGTTGCTACCGGAACCGCAGCCGGCAACAAAACCCGAGGAAGCGATGGCGGCACAGCCCGCCTGGCGCCCGCGGGGAGGAGGTAGTGGTTACTTATGTTTGAAGAAATGGTTGTTTCGAATCCGAAGAACAAGGCGACGAACAAGCCCTGGACCGTTATCGTGTCCATGGCGCTTCAGGTCGGCTTCCTCGCGATTCTCATCCTGATCCCGCTCATTTATACGGAAGCGCTGCCGAGGGCCATGATGTCCTCGATTTTGCTGGCGCCTCCTCCTCCGCCTCCGCCACCGCCGCCTCCGGCCCCGGCTCAGATCGTGCACATCAAGCCGGTGGCCCATTTGATGGAGGCCGGCAAACTCGTGGCTCCCAAGGTGATCCCGAAGGATGTCAAGATCATCAAGGAAGAAGAACAGCCGCCGGACATGGGCGCAGGAATCGCCGGTGGAGTTCCCGGTGGCGTTGCCGGTGGCTCGATGGGCGGCGTCATTGGTGGCGTGATTGGTGGCGCAGGAGCCGCAGGTCCCCCGCCGCCAAAGCCGAACGTGTCGCGCATACGAGTTGGCGGCGCGGTGCAGAACGCCAAGCTCGTTAACCGCGTTCAGCCGCTCTATCCGCCGCTGGCGCGCCAGACGCGCATCAGTGGCACCGTGAAGTTGCATGCCATCATCGGCAAGAGCGGCACCGTCGATCAGTTGCAGGTTGTCTCCGGCCATCCGTTGCTGGTGCAAGCTGCGCTCGACGCCGTTAGGCAGTGGCGCTATCAGCCTACGCTGCTCAACGGTGAACCGGTGGACGTTGACACCGAAATCGACGTAATTTTTTCTCTGGCTCAGTAGGTAATGCGGAGCGGCGTGGGAGCCGTGGGAGTCCCGCCGCCGTTCTGAGTACGTAGTGGAAAATACAATCTTGTTGGTTCCTGCCCGCGGGGACCACTAGGGAAATAAGGAGCAAACGAATGCTAGCAACTTTGTTCGTCTACGCGGCTTGGTTTCAAGAAGCCGCCACCTCATGGGACCTGCGTTCCATGTGGGGCAACATGGGTCTTCTCGCGAAGATCGTCGTGGTCATTCTGTTCATTCTTTCGGTCTATTCGTTCGGCGTGATGATCGACCGTTTCCTGATGTACAACAACGCGCGCAAGCAGTCTCGCTTGTTCGTGCAGCAAGTGGCGGGCGCTCTTAAGGATGGCAAGCTGGATGAAGCGATCGCCATTGCCGAGCGCAACAAGAAGAGTCACATCGCCAAGGTTGTGGCGACAGGCCTCTCCGAATTCCAGTCCGCGTCGCAGCAGGTCTCTGACGCCGAAGTGATTGAAGCCGCCAAGCGCGGTCTTGAACGCTCCGTCGCCATCGTTCACGCGGAAATGAAGCGCGGTCTTTCGGCCCTGGCCACGATTGGTTCGACGGCCCCGTTCGTCGGGCTGTTCGGCACGGTCGTCGGCATTTTGAATGCGTTTAAAGGTATCGAATCGCAGAAGGCAACCGGTCTTTCCGCGGTGGCCGGCGGTATCGCGGAAGCGCTGGTGACCACGGCATTCGGTTTGTTGGTCGCTGTGCCTGCCGTTTGGGCCTACAACTATTTCACCAACCGAGTCGAGGCGTTTGACGTGGAAATGGACAACTCCTCGATGGAGTTGATCAACTACTTCATCCTGCGCCGCGGCGCGAAGAAGTAACCCGGAAGAAGGAATACCACCATGGCCTACAAGCCACAAGCCGGACCGCAGATGGCCGCGCCAAACGTCATACCGATGGCGGACATTATGCTCGTGTTGCTGATCATCTTCATGGTGGTCACGCCCATGTTGCAGAAGACGCACCAGGTGGACTTGGCGTCTGTCAACGACCCGCGCGATATGAAAGATGCGGATAAAGACGACGCCGTCGTCGTCGCCGTCACCCGTGATGGCAGCATTTATCTTGGCAACACCAAGGTCAAGAAGGAAGACATCACCGGCCAGATCAAGGATGACATCGCCAATAAGCTGGACAAAACCGTCTACGTCAAAAGCGACGCGCGCGCCAAGTATGGCGACGTCGTCGCCGTCGTCGACGAAATTCGTTCCGCCGGCGTGGACTCCCTAGGTCTCCTGACGGAAAAAACTAAAGCACTCGGTGGCCCTTCGACACCGGCGGCGCCTAAGCCTGCCGGCGACTGAGGCCGTTCAGTTGTAAGGTTGCCGTAGTCGTCATTCGTTTGCAGAGTTGATGGAACCGCGCCGGATCCCACCCGGCGCGGCCATGCCTCCGGGAACGAGACGTCGCAGATCCAATAGGAGAGTTCGCAATGGGGATGGATGTTGGAAGCAGTTCAGGAGCCATGGCCACGCCCAATATCGTGCCTTTGATCGATATTCTGCTGGTGCTCATCATCATTTTCATGGTTATCACCCCGCTTACGCCCAAGGGCTTGGATGCTCTTGTGCCGCAGCCCTCGCCGAACCAGCAGCAAAACCAGGAACTGGAAAACAAGACCGTCGTGGTCCAGGTGCTGATGAACGGCAAGCTCAAGATCAATAACGAAGACACGACTTGGGAAAACCTCGAACCGCGCATGGAACAGATTTTCAAGGATCGCGCGGAAAAGGTGGCCTTCGTGAAGGGCGACAATGACGTCCAGTTCATGGAGGTGGCTCATGCCATCGACCTGATGAAACAGGCCGGCATCGATCGCGTCGGTCTGATCACGGCTAAGCTCGAAGCGGGTCAGTAAGGATTTCCGTCGGTTTTCGCGGGTTGTGAGAGTCCTCCTCGCCGGGTGTGATTACCGGAAGCGAGGTGACTCATGGGCATCACGGTCCGTGGCGGTAGAGGTAAGGCAGTTTCGGATGTAAACGTGGTCCCGTTGATCGATATACTGCTGGTGCTGCTGGTCATTTTTATGATCATCCCGCATCACCAGAAGGGACTCACGGCCAGCTTGCTCGAGCAAGCAAGCGGACCGGTGGAAGAGCAGCATCCGGAACCAATTCTTGTTCAGGTCGCGTCGGATGGCTCGATTCGTCTGAACGATTCGGTTGTGCGGCACGATGAATTGCGCGGTCGTCTCGAACAGATTTTCGCGCTGCGTGCTCATCGCGTTGCTTTTCTTCAGGGTGATCGTTCTCTCGACTTTCAGGTGGTTGCCGAGGTTCTGGACGTCATGCACGTTGCGGGCGCTTCCCCGGTTGGGTTAGTGACTTCGGAACTGGAAAAAAACCGCTGAACGTGATGGAATGACGCCTAGAGAGCGTAATTGAATCCACGTGCCGGCCTCCAATGCATCGAGGCGGTGCGACTCAGGGATGGGAAGCTTCCATGACTCAAGCAACGGTTGGACGGGGGATGTCCTCGCGCATCTCTCGCATTGCCTGCCAGATGTTTTCACTGGCGGTGCTGTTCTCGTTTGTCGCCGGCATATCCGGATGCAACAAGCTCCGGGCCCGCGACCTTCTCAACAAAGGTGTCGCGTCATTCAAAAACGCTCAGTTTGACGCCGCCGTCGAAGACTTCAAACAAGCGAAGGAACTGGATCCCGATCTCATCAACGCTCGCTTGTATCTGGCCACCGCATATGCCAGTCAATACATTCCTGGCGCTCCCTCTGACGAAAATATGCGCCACGGCCAGGAAGCCATCACGGAATATAAAGATGTTCTCGAAAAGGATGCCAACAATATCAGCGCTATTGACGGGTTGGCCTCCATCCTCTATCAGATGGCGGGACAACCCTACGACGAAAAGAAATTCGAGGAATCCAAGGCCTATCACCAGAAACACATCGCGCTGCGTCCCAATGATCCGCAGCCTTACTATTCCATCGGGGTGATTGATTGGGCGCTAGCCTATCGCGGCAACACCGAAATGCGCGCGGACTACAACAAGGACCACATCAACAAGCAGGTCAAGGACACCGATGCCCTGCCGCCGGATGTACGCAAGGCATACACCGACAAGTACCAAGCGCTGGTGGACGACGGTATCAGCAGCCTCAAGAAGGCGATCGAGCTGAAGCCAGACTATGACGACGCCATGACCTATCTCAACCTTCTCTACCGCCGCAAGGCAGACATGGTGGAATCGACGGCGGAACGCGATCAGTATACGAAGATGGCCGACGACCTCTTGGACAAGGTTAAGGAGATCAAGCAGAAGCGCGCCGAGCAGCCCACGCCGGCCTCCTGACGCCTCTTCTTTCCTCCATTCCCTAAGGGCCCCGGTTCCTTCGATCCCGGGGCCTTTTTCTTGCTCCTCCTGGTGCCTTATGCTGACAGCCTTCTGCGAAGGGCTTGCCGAGAGCGACTCTCGCGAGGGTAGGTCTTGGCTGTCCTGGCGATGCACCCCTCATCCCCCTCATGCGCCCCACTTCCGCAACCGGTCGCCCAGGCGTAAACTAAGCCATGGGATCTCGTGCCAACCTGCCCTTGAATTTTAATCGGGACCGCACCGAGCGCCAGATCAACGCCCGGCTCGAAGAACTCCTCGAAAAACTTCGTACCAATCGTCCTTCGGAAGATCCCTGGCTGGTTCGCCGCGCCTTTGACATCGCCGCGGAACGCCACCGCGACCAGTTCCGCACCTCCGGCGACCCTTACGTGACCCACCTGCTCGAAGTCGCGCACATCCTCGCGGACATGAAGCTGGACGCCACCACGCTGGCCGCCGCGCTCTTGCACGATGCCATCGAAGACACGGAATATCCGGTGTCTCGCCTGGAAGAACGCTTCGGCGCGGAGGTTGCGCTGCTCGTCGAAGGCGTCACCAAAATTGGCCGGCTGAACATGATGGCGCCCGAAGCCCGCCAGGCCGAAAACGTGCGCAAGATGCTGCTGGCCATGGTCAACGATGTTCGCGTCGTCCTGGTCAAGCTCGCCGACCGCCTGCACAACATGCGC
Source organism: Candidatus Acidiferrales bacterium (assembly GCA_963742325.1). GTDB lineage: Bacteria > Acidobacteriota > Terriglobia > Acidiferrales > UBA7541 > Acidiferrum. The sequence goes on from CAVULB010000002.1 coordinate 389,569, forward strand.
ACCCTGGAATATCTTGCTCCCGCCAAGCAGCACCGCATCGCCCGCGAAACCATGGATATTTACGCGCCCATCGCCCATCGCTTGGGAATGGCGCTCATCAAAGGCGAGCTCGAGGATCTATCCTTCCGCTTTCTGGAGCCGGAAGCTTTCCTGTCCTTGCAGAAAGAAGTCACGGACAAAGCGCCCATCCACAAAAGGTTTCTCGAGGAAGTGCAAAACGAGATTCGCTCCAAGCTTGTCGAAAACAGTATTCCGGCGGAGCTCGAAGCGCGTGTCAAGGGTCTGTATTCGCTGCACCGCAAGATCGTTCGCCAGGAGCGCAGCCTCGAGCAGATTTACGATTTGCTGGCGGTTCGTGTTATCACCGATACGGAGCGCAATTGCTACGCCGCCCTCGGCGTGGTCCACCACATCTGGCACCCCGTGCCCGGCCGCTTCAAGGATTACATCGCCATGCCGCGACCGAATTTGTACCAGTCTCTGCACACGACGGTGATTCATGGCGGCCAGCCTTTTGAAATCCAGATTCGCACGCAGGAAATGCATCGCATCGCGGAAGAAGGCGTGGCGGCGCACTGGAAATACAAGGACGGACGGCCGATTTCGACCGACGACGATCAGCGCATCGCGTGGATGAGGCAACTGATTGAATGGTCGCAGGAGCTGCAGGAGCCCGGCGAATTTCTATCCACGCTGAAGGTCGACCTTGCGCCCGTGGAAGTGTATGCGTTTACGCCCAAGGGGCGGGTGCTGGAGTTGCCGAAGGGCGCCACGCCTGTGGACTTCGCCTATTCGGTGCACACCGAAGTGGGGCACCAGTGCGTAGGCGCTAAGGTCAACGGCCAAATGGTCACCTTGCGGCACGAAATCGTCTCCGGCGACGTGGTGGAAATCCTCACGCAGAAGGGCCACAAGCCCAGCCGCGACTGGCTCAGCTTCGTCAAATCCTCCCACGCCAAAAGCAAGATCCGCCACTTCATCAATACGCAAGAACGCGAAGAAGCCACGGAAATGGGCCGGCGCCTGCTCGAAAACGAATCGCGCAATTTCCCGAAAGGCTTGAAGAAAATATCCCCGGAGGATTTGCAGAAGCTCAGCGAAGAATATGGGCTGTCGCGGCCGGAAGATCTGTTCGCGGCGGTGGGTTTCGGAAAATTCTCCGCGCGCCAGGTGTTGTCCCGTTATTTTGGCGAGCCCAGCAAGGATTCCGAAAAGCCGGAAGAGGATGCCAAGCCCACGCTGGTAAAAACTGTCAAGCGCATGCTGGGCTTTGGTGAAGCGCCGCTCATCGTCAAGGGCCAGGACGACTTGCTGGTGTTTCGCGCGAAATGCTGCAATCCGATTCCCGGCGACGATATCATTGGCTATGTCACGCGCGGTCGCGGCGTTGCCGTGCACACCCGCACCTGCCCCAATGTGCAAAATCTTCTTTACCAGACCGAACGCCGCATCGCGGTCGAGTGGGGCGGCAGTAACGTGGCCACCTTCCCGGTGGAATTGCTGATTCGCGCCAAAGATCGCCCCGGGCTACTGGCCGACATCACCGCCGTGATCAGTGGTGCGGGCTCCAATATCCGTATGCTGGAGAGCCGACCAGACAAGCAAAACGCGCGCGTGGAAGCCAGCCTGGAAATCACCGACAAGCGCCAGCTGGAATCCATTCTCGCCAACATCCGACGCATCCAGGGTATCTACGGCGTCGAACGCACTTTTCAGGTTTGATGTTTTTCCCGGAGCCCGCCTACGGTTTCCTCCCCGGTACCAGCCCAATTTGTACCTCTCGGCAGCATCCGCGAATCAAAACTGTGGACTCCTGAATACAAACACTCGACGAGGCATCCCATGGACATGATTCTTGCTGCCGGAACCGCCGCACCCGAATTCAGCTTGCACGTCACTCCGGACCAGAAGCTTTCCCTGAAAGAATTGCGCGGGAAGCCGGTGATCCTGGCGTTTTATCCCGCCGACTGGAGTCCGGTTTGCGGCGACCAGATGGCGCTGTACAACGAAGTGCTTTCGGAATTTCACAAATTTGGCGCCGAGTTGCTGGGGATTTCGGTGGACGGTGTCTGGTGCCATGACGCGTTTGCAAAGGATCGCCATTTGCATTTTCCCTTGCTGGCCGATTTTGAGCCGAAAGGAGCGGTCTCCAGATCTTACGGCGCTTATCGCGCGGAAGATGGTTATTGCGAACGCGCTTTGTTCGTGATCGATAAGAATGGCGTGATTGCCTGGAGCTATTGCTCGCCGGTGGCCGTCAACCCGGGAGCCGATGGAATCCTGGAAGCGCTGGAAAATCTACCCAAGTAGAAATCACACAGGAGAGTGCACAAATGAGCCTGAAAGTTCCCGTCAATGAGCAGGACCACGTCCAGGGAAGCGCCGATGCAAAATGCACTCTGGTGGAATATGGCGATTACCAATGCCCCCATTGCGGGCACGCCTATCCGATCGTGAAGCGCGCGCAAAAGCATTTTGGCAAAAAGCTGCGCTTCGTCTTCCGCAATTTCCCTCTTGCGGAAATGCACCCGAACGCCGAATCCGCTGCCGAAACCGCGGAGTTCGCCGGGGCGAACAAAAAATTCTGGGAGATGCACGACGCCCTGTTTGAGAATCAGGAACAGTTGGGCGGGCCGTTATACTTGCGCCTGGCGCAGGAACTCGCACTCTCTCCCCAGGCATTGCGTGAAGCCCTGGAAAAACGCGAGTTTCTCTCGCGCGTTAAAAGCGATTTCACCGGCGGTGTGCGCAGCGGCGTCAACGGCACCCCAACCTTCTTCATTAACGGCAAGCGCCACGACGCCTCCTTCGAATACGCGGATCTAGTCGAGGCCATCGACGCGGCACTCGAGTCGGGGAACTAAACACACCAAAGAAACTGTACCGCGTCCTGGCAATTGCGCTGTGGCTGGACTAAGAGTGCTAGATGCTGTAAATCATGGCGCGCAGGCCGTTCTTGTACGCGTCGCGGGCTTTGCTGGCGGCCGTTTGCGCATCTTGCTCCTTAAAGTGCGCGTCATCCCAGTGTTCCATCGCGGTCATCGAATGATCGGGAGTCGCTAGGGTCTCCTCCTCGCGAATCGCATTCACCCATTCATCGACGGCCTTCTTGTACGCCAGCCGCAATTGGTCCAGTTTCGCTTTGCTCATAATGTGTCCACACTAGTGGCAGTCCCCGGCCGGGTCAACGGTTTCGCGCTCATTTTAACGGAAATTTAATACGATCCTCCCCATAGCCCCACCTGTTCGTCCGGCCAGTATCCACGCAGGCACGCATCCCCCGTCGCGCGCTTGCGCCTCATACAATGGAAACATGCGGAAACTCCTCCTGCTTCCCGCCCTGTGTGCTCTACTGCTTCTCGGATGCCAAAAGCACGCGCAGACCGACTACAACGCGCTGGACCGGTCGGGCATGTGGTCTTCCACACTGGATGAAGTGAAGGCCATGAAGCCCAGCGATATGGAGGTGGCGCAGCTTACGAAACTGAAGCAGGCTGCCGCCTCAGACGATCTTTGCCTGGCGCTGATGAAAGCGGCGCACTCGCACAGTCACGAATTTACCAGCGCCGATTCCGCCATCGACCTCTCTCGCGCCGGTTACTCCGATGCGCAAATCCTCGAGATGGCGCAATCCGATCAAATCGACATTCTCAGCGGTGAAGCCGTCACACTAAAACTTATCGGCCTTTCCAACGCTACCGTACAAGACATCATCCACCGCCGTATCCAGGGATTGCCAACTCTCACCAGCGAGCAGATCGGGCGGCTCAAAAACACCGGCATGTCCGAACGGCAAATCCTCGAAGTCGTCAACGAAGGTCTTGCAGATCAGCAGGCAGAGACGCTGATCGCCCAGCGCGAAGCCCTGCGCGATCACTCCAACACCGGTTTTGTCCGCGTACGCGGGCGCAAATCGCACTGAAGCTCCCTTCGCCCCTCTTCATCTGGTATTCTTCTGTTCCGCAACGGAGGAGCTTCTTTCATGAAAGACGTTATTCTTACCACGCGCGGTCCCAAGCCCATCGGTCCCTATTCCCAGGCGATCAAGTGCAACGGTTTCCTGTTTGTCTCCGGTCAAGTAGCGCTCGATCCGCAAACGGGAGAGTTTGTCGGAGCCGATGTCCGCCAGCAAACCGAACGAGTGCTGGAAAATCTGAAGGGCATACTGGAAGCCGCGGGCGCTTCTTTTCATCAAGTGGTAAAGACCACGGTGTTCCTGAAAGACATGAACGATTTCGCGGCCATGAATGAAGTCTACGCTCGGTATTTCGGCGCCGCGCCGCCGGCGCGTTCCACAGTGCAAGCCGCGCGCCTGCCCAAGGACGCTTTGGTCGAGATCGAACTCATCGCATCGCTGTAAAGTTCCTATCCTTCTGCCAGGCAAAAAGAAAATGGCCACCGCACCTGCGATGGCCAGCGATTTTTTTTCAAATGGAATAATGCTTACGGGCGAGAGGGGCTTTCGAGTGCTTTGTAAATCGCAACACCCGTGCCCGCTGCCGTCAGCGCGGCGACCACGATCAGAAAACGGCTGCGTCCTGCGTGCAGCGGTCCGCCGCCTCCGCCCCTGGGGCCCTGGCCTGCGCCTGCGCCCGCCGGATCCTGCGCATCGGGATCAAGCAACACGCTGTACGATTCGCCTTCTTTTATCACTTCGGTCTGATCTTCCACCGTGACGGTCAATGCGCCGCGGCGCGACGTGACCAAAAGTTCTTTTTCATTTACAAACGTCACTTGCCCAATTGTAGGAGCGTCGGTTTGAGGACGAATCGCCGCCGTCGAAGCATACAACGTGAATGCGTGCGCATTGCCGGTTGAGAAAGTCGCCGTGCCCAGCACCAGTTTCGCGGAGGGCGCGCCCTCGCTGGTCTCGAGCACTGCTGCCGAAGAACTCTGCAGCAAGAAGCGGGCTGCTCCGGCGCGCAGTTGCACACTTCCCTTGTCATCGGTGCGCAATACGTCTCCGCCATACACCGTGGTCCCCACGTCAGCACTGGCTTCGCCGACGCGCGCGCGATCGGAGGCAATCACCGTGCCCAGAGGCGAGACATTCGGGGTCGCTGCGCCGCAAACTGGCACACCCACTAAACTCAAAGCCAATACGGCTGCACTCACTGCGCGCAGACGTTGCATAAGCGCCTCCCGGGCGGAACGAAAGAAGCATACTGCGTCCGGCAGTTTGTCGTCAATCGGTAAACATGCCGATGCGGGCTTTGCGCTTGTCCTGCCATTGCTTCCTCTGCTGCTGGCGGAACGGCCACTTCGCTGTTAGAATCCATTCACTGTATGGCCGACTGGAAACAGATTACCGCTCGCATTCGCCGCGCACGCACCAGCAAAGATCCCGCAGGACAACTAACGAATCTCTTTTCTAAAACGCGCGATGCCATGGTGGCGTTCGAACTGGCGCGTTACTTTGAAACCAGCGGCAATCCTGCCGACGCGGGCAGATGGTATTTAACAGCGGCGGAACGCTTTCGTCGCGCCGATTGGAAAACGAAAGCGCAAGAGAGTGCAACGCGTCTGGGCGCTACCGAACCGGCGGAGATTCCCGAACCAGTAAGAAGCGCCAAGTCCGAACAGCCTGCTCCCGCCGAGAAAACAGAAGAAGCCGGTGCGCCGGAATCCGAACTAGCCGAGCCTGCTCAAGCTTCAACACAAGCCGAACGTCGGTCCGCACCTGCTGAACCCAATCGGTACAGGCGCGGTCGCCGCGGCGGCAGAGACACGCGTCCATCGCGCCGTGAACGCGAGCCTCAGCGTGCTACAGCTAGGGACGTTGCGCCAACTTTGGCCTCTTCCCGTCGCGCGATGTCTTCGGAAACTGTGCCTGAGGCTCCGGAAACAACTTCGATCGAGGCGGTTTCGGAAGCACCGGCCGCTGTTCCCAGCCTGCGCGGCAAGTATGGAGATCCGGGTCTCGCTTCGCGTCTGACGCAATTGGAAATGAACTTCCGGCGTTTGCTTGGCTCCACGCCAACTTCTCTGGAGGCCGCGGAGAAAGCGCCCGCGGGCCCTGGCGTATGGGTGCTGACCGATTCCGACCTCACAACGTACTACTACGTGGAGCCGTGCCAGACCTTGCGCGTTGCTATCCCCAATTTGCTTCGGGGCGGCTCGACCCGAAAAGGGGAAAACATCCGGCCTAGGTTGGCGGAACACTTGGGAATACCGGAAAGCCGCGTGGCGAAGTATCTCGGCGATCATTGTGTGGTGCGCTGGCTGCAAATGGATGAGGACGCCGCGCATTTCGCGCATTTTCTGGTGGCTGTTCTGCGGCCCGCCCTGAACGAATAGGAAAAGTCACAAGAAAACACATCTCTTGACCCCGTTCGCAAGAGTAACTCCCTTTTGCTTCTTCAACTTAGCGCCATTTAGTGGCCCTCCGCGCCGTTCAACCGCCATTTTTCACCGTTCGCCGTTTCCTTCTGGCCAACTCGCTATTCCCGCCCCAAACTGTACAAGTGCAATGGTTTAGGGGCTCGCCTCGCCGCGTGCTACTCTGAACTTCAGCTTGGGGGCTGATGTGGGCAGTTGCATTTCGGTTCTTGGCGTCTTGGGGTCCTAGTAATTTTATTCGGTCTTTGAAAGAGAGGCAGCCGCAGTATGCCTAATCCTATCTCTACGCAAGTGTTCCGGTCTTTGGACTGGGTGGTCTGTAAGACGGCGCGAATCACCTTCGACACCATTCAATATTTCAATAAACGCAATCCTAATCCTTCTACCACGCCGCAGTGGTCTGATAAGCCGCTTCTGAAGTCCTGGGAGAAGTCCAAGCCAACGCTCGGCTTCCCGCGCCAGACAGACTCGCTCTGCCCGGCCTGCGTCCAGGAAGCGCGCAAATCCATTATCGATGGCGATAAGGACTGGCGGGACCTGATGCACGAAAAGGTCGGCGAAATTAAGGCCCAGATCGTTGAACGCGACGGCCAGGTCTGGATGGTGAAGGATTGCCCGCAGCACGGCCACTATGAAGATCTGATGGCAGTGGACGCCACTTTCTTGAAGTGGATTGAAAGCCAGTTTCCCGGTCGGGACATCCCGGCGCACAACGACGAAGGCCTGCACAAGCATGGCTCCTCGAACGTTCGTTACGGCCGCGGCTCCGTGCTCACCGTCGACCTCACCAATCGATGCAACATGATGTGCGATCCCTGCTTCATGGACGCCAACCAGGTCGGTTACGTACACGAACTGTCTTGGGAAGAAATTCAGGAAATTCTCGACAACGCCGTGAAGATCAAGCCGCGCCGCCAGATGTCTGTTCAGTTCAGCGGTGGTGAGCCGACCATGAGCCCGTATTTCTTCGACGCTATCCGCTATGCCCGCAAGGTTGGGTATAACTCGGTTCAGGCGGCCACCAACGGCATCGAGTTTGCCAAGAGCAAGGAATTCGCGAAGAAGGCCTTCGAGGCCGGTCTCCGCTACGCCTACCTGCAGTTCGACGGCATCGGTAACGATGCGAATAGCCATCGCCAGATCGGCAACCTGTTCGATGTAAAGCTGCGTGCCATCGAAAACATGCACGAAGCCGGAATCGAAATCGTGCTCGTCGTCACTATCGTCAACAACGTGAACAATGACCAGGTGGGTTCGGTCGTGAAGTTCGCCATGGAAAACCCGAAGAAAATCGCGTTCATCAGCTTCCAGCCAGTTTCCTTCACCGGCCGCGACGAAGACATCACTCCTGAGCGCCGTCTGCGCCAGCGCTACACCTTGTCGCACCTTGCCAAGGACGTCAGCCAGCAGGTCGGCAAGATCGAACCGACGCGCGACTGGTTCCCCATCTCTTTCATCAGCACCTTTGCTGGCTTCGCCGATATGGTCAAGGGCAATGAATCCCAGTGGGGTTCGCTCTCCTGTGGCTGCCACCCGAATTGCGGTGTGGGCACGGCCATCATGATCAACAAGGAAACCAAGGAATGGGCTCCGGTGCCGCGCTTCCTCGACGCTCAGGGCCTGACCCGCGACGTTACCGCCATTACCGACGCCGCTCGTGGCAAGAGCTTCTCCAACTTCATGATGGCCATGGCGCTCTTGAAGGCCTACCGGCCGTTCGAAGGGCCAAAGGGTCTAAAGCTCTGGGACCTGTTCAAGAAATTTGACAAAACCTGGGCCCTCACCAAGGGCGCGAGCTCTAAGTATGGCCGCACCTCTCCGGAACGCACGTATGAAGATGCCATGAAGCGCCGCGCGCAGGATCCGTGGAACTTCCTCTTCATCGCCGGTATGTGGTTCCAGGATCTGTTCAACTACGACTTCCGCCGCACCGAAATGTGCATCATTCCCTACGGCACGCAGCAGGGCGAAATCAGCTTCTGCGCGTACAACACGGGAATCGGCTGGCGCAACATCATCGAAAACATGCACAAGAACGCGACCGTGGCCGAGTGGTACAAGAAGAACGGCAAGCACGAGATTTACGCCAAGGGTAAGAGCGTCAGCCTGCAGTCTTACGAACACTCGCTCGTGATTGACGCGGAAGATGCTGCCCGCGTGCGACATATCGAGCACGACATTCCGGTAACCGCAGCCGAAGAAAACCGCATTCGCCGCAAGAAAGCTCTTGAAGAACAGGCCAAGGTTCGCGCGATTTACGAAGAACTGGTCCTCAAGAAGCCCCAGCAGGCGGTTGTCCAGATCGGCACCGTAGGTGATATCGCCAAAGCCGTGCCAGCGAACTTCGCCAATGCCGGCAAACCGCTCACAATCGCGCCCGCCAACGGCAACGGCCACTCCAACGGCAACGGTGCAGCAGCTCCCAAGTCCAAAGAAGCCGCGACCGAAGCCGTCGCAGGCGACTAACCCTGCCGCTGGCTGTTATGCCAGCGTCGTCAGCCCAGACCGTACGGCCCCGATTCTTACCGGGGCCGTTTTTCTTGGTCCTCGTCGCGAGATGGATCGCTTCCCGGGGCGGGAGTATGCCTTCACGGTAGGTGTTGAGTCGCTGGCAAAGACAGGGAATGGGCGAGGAAATGGTCAATTGCGACCCCCTCGTAAACGGCTTCTCCGAACTACCGTACTTCGCCATCCGTTTTAATGAGCATCCTCGGACAAGCCGAGATGACTCGCGAAGATTTCCTGGACATCTTCTGATCAGGTAAGCCCGGATTCACTGGGGAATATGCGTCACGCCGCACCCTCGGGCAGCGGTTTGCGATATTCTTTTTCTATGTCCGACACATATAAACTGCCGAATCGCGTTGCCTTGGTCACAGGCGCAAGCCGCGGGATCGGAAAAGCGATCGCCCTGGCGCTGGCTGGCGAGGGCGCAGACGTCGCCGTAAATTACCGCAAGCAGCAAGCGGCAGCCGAAGACGTATGTGCGCAGATATGCAAACTTGGCCGGCGAGCCATCGCCGTGCGCGCCGACGTATCGTTGGCCGCGGAAGTGGCTGTTCTGGTCGGCACAGTCGAATGCGATCTGGGCCCAATCGAAATCCTGGTCAACAATGCGGGCATTACCCAACGCAAACCTTTCGGGGAGCTTAACGAGTCCGACTGGGACGAAATTATCCGCGTGAACCTCAAATCCGCGTTCCTGGTTACGCAGCGCGTCCTGCCCAGCATGCGCGCCCGCCGCTGGGGACGTATCATCAATCTATCTTCGGTGGCCGCCCAGACCGGCGGAGTCATCGGTCCTCATTATGCCGCCTCCAAAGCCGGGCTGATCGGCCTGACGCACTCCTATGCGTCACTCCTCGCCAAGGAAGGCATTACCGTGAACGCCATCGCTCCGGCACTCATTGAAACTGACATGGTCACCTCCAATCCCAATGCCTCGCCGGAGCGCCTCCCTGTAGGCTTTTTCGGCTCACCCGAGGAAATCGGCCGCGGGGCCGTTCTCCTGGCCGAAAGCGACTTCATCACTGGCCAGACCATCAGCGTGAACGGTGGCTGGTACATGACCTGACACTCTTACGGTATAATTGGTGTTGGCGCTAATCGACCGAATTTGGCGCATCTTTGGAGAGACTTGCCACATGCCCATTTACGAATACATCTGTGACAGTTGCAACGAGCGCTTCGAAAAAATCGTAATCAACAAGCAGCAGGAAATCACCTGCCCCAACTGCTCCGGCAAGAGAGCCACGATCCAGCTTTCCGTGTTCGCCACGGCCGGCTCCGGCTCTTCCGGTTCGTCCGGCGGCTTCTCTGGCGGCGGAGGCGGCTGCTGCGGCGGTGGCTGCTCCTGCCACTAGCCTGTCGGCGCCGCAGCTCCTCCGCCGTCGGGTTACCTGCTGGCATTGGCAATGACTTCCCCGGTCAAACGCAATCGCCGACAATGTCTAGCTCCCTTTCCTGCTTGCTGTTTCTTGATCGCCCTGGTTTTCCTTTCAACCATAGTTCGCGGCCAGAGTAGCTCGCCGCTCCAAGGTGTAGTCACGTCACATGACGGCCAGCCCCTGCCAGGAGTGTGGGTTTACGGAAGCCCGTCTCGCTCGCTCCTGCAGCGCGAACAGACTAAGACCGACGAGAATGGTCACTTCTTGTTGAGAAATCCAGGCGCCGTCGTGCACTTTTTGAAGGAAAAGTTCCAACCTGCCTCGCTCGTTGTCCCGCCCGGGTCGTCCAATGTGTACGTCCCACTCGAAGCCGCCACCGGCGATCTGGTTGTGGGCGCCTGTGGAAAGCCCGGCCACCATCTCAAGCGTATCGGAGGCATGGACGGCATTTATTTCGACGTTCCCACGAACGAAGCCAAACTAATGGGAGGCGGCCCGGGAGTCGATGCAATCCAGTACATCATCAAGCGAAAGGAAGAACCCGGACAGCTGACGCTAGTGTTCGGCCAGTTTGCAATTAACAGGGATCCGCCCGACGAAATGTTCCTCAGTTCCGTGCAATTTCAGCAGAGAAATGTGGTCGACGCCAGGGGGGAAGTGATAGGTCTCGACAGTTTCGGAAAGCTCGACAGCGGCGAACTCTGGCGCCAGACCTACATTCTTGCGCAAGGCGGCCTCTATCAATCGCCGGCAGCCGCCGCGCCATTATTCGATCGCGTGCTCAATTCCGCTTGCCAAATCCCCATCACGGTCGACTGATTCGAGCGAGCGAAATCAAAAAAGTCCAGCGTGCGCAGCTTGCTGCATCGCGATAACTCTCCGTCGTTTAGATAGAAACGTGGACATGTCCATCCCCAGTCCGGATCAACCGGAAAAATTAAGAGCGTGACTACGAACACACGCGGGTGATCGCGCGTGGAGATCGGATAGTTCCAGGTGCCATCTCACCGCCCGCCGCCTCTCGCGCGTTTTGATTTCTTCGCGATTGTCGCGTTAAATGGCGGTATGCGCGTTTCCGGGGTTGTTCTGTTCGTCGGCCTGCTCTCGCTTACATTTCAGTACACCTTGCAACCGATCCTAATCGCCATCGCCACCCATGAGGCCCGCTTCGATGCCGAAGGCCGCTTGCTGCCGTGGATCGCATGGAACACCGCGCTCGAAGCCGCCGGCGAAAGAAATACCACCTGCGGCGGCGCGGTCCTGGCTCTCTACGCGAAGGCCATGCACTCCCGAGCTCTCGCCGGCCAAGCCCGGCAAGCGCTCAAGCGCACGCTCTATTCGATCGACAACCAGGGCCGTCCTCGCGATCTCTGCAAAAATCCGCAACCCGGCTGCTGGCAGGAAGGCGCCCACACCGACGTAGTCGACAATTACGCCGACGCCCTTCGCGCTTTCCCAGAACGGGGCGCCGTAGACTGCCCAACTCTGTGCAACTGAAAACAAAATTCGGTCTCGCGCTGGCAGCCTTGGGCATCGTGATCCTCGGTGCTTGGAACGCATGGATGAAATCGCGCAAGCTCGTGCCGGTAGATATGCCAATTCCCCTGGTTGCGGCCCAACCCATGACCTGCGACTTCAAGCTCAACTTCGACGGTTTGTACCTCATTGAAATCGAAGCGCAGAAGACAATTCCGCTCAACACGCTGCACTGCCTGATGGGCGTCGAAGCCGACCCCGCGCGATGCAAGGATGCGCCTCGAGCATTGGCGGCAACATGGATTCTCTCCCGCGGCGGGCGAGAATACCGGCGCGGCACTTCTGCTGAACCCCACAGCGCCACCGCCCAGACCGACGGCGTCGCCCGCGTCATCGGCGAGTTCCAGGGCGAAGCCGGCGAAGCCTATCAACTGCAGGTCACGTTGACCCCCGATGTTCCCGTAGTAGCAGCAGCCGCGCACCCTGGCCTGAAAGTGGCCGTTGCTAGCATCGCCTATACCGATCTGCAATCGGCCGGCGCGCTGGTATTTTCCATGGCGTTCATCTGCGTGCTCTTCGGAGTAATCCTGCTCATGATTGCGTTTTACGCCTATCGCCGGCGATTGCGTGACGCAGATCACAATAGGAAGTGACTTACCTCACAGCTACCCGCCCCTTGCCGTCACAAACTGCGCTAGCACGTTACGTTCTTCTTCGTGGCCCTCTCACCCGCCCGGGACGTGCTCTTGGTCAGTCTTTTGGCCGGTAGTATCTGGGCGACCCCGCAAGGGGAATTGTGCCCGGCGCAAGATCCGGCAGAAGGATGGCTTGCTGCCATGGCTAAACTACAGTTGGAATCGGAAGAAAGAATGGAACTCGTGGCGTACCTGGAAGCGCTGCTTGACTGCGTGAAGTCCCTGCAAGCCAGTGTTGGCGAAGTGATGGCCGATGTGGCGGCGATACGCAGCACCGTACTGGAAAATGCGGAAGGCCTTGCCTGGTATCAAACCAACTCGAATCTGACGGCGAGCAGGGCCAGGCCCATGGTTCAGGAAGCGTTGCGCTCTTACGACGATTTGATCGCGAAGTTTGCCGGCTCTGGACGCTACAAGAACTGACGGGCTGCATAGAAAAGTTTCCGCCCTCGGGGCTCACTTCCTGTCACCTTTGAGTGAGCCCCGTCCCCCATTTTAGGATGCTCTTCAGCGCGAGTAGTTTCTCAGGTACTCCGGAACCGGCGGATCGTTCTTCCGCCGCGCGTCGGGCACAGGTGGCTTCACGGCAGTTTCCAGCGGCAGCACGCCCGCCCAAACCGGCAGCGTGTAATCGGCCTCGTCGTCCACAGGTCCACCGGTGCGCACCTTGGCGCTAACCTCTTCCAGAGGCAGCGCCAGCACGGTCGTAGCCTTCAGTTCCTGCTCGGTGGGCTGGCGCACATCGTCCCAGCGGCCCTTCATCACGTGGTCGGTGAAAATTCGCAGGGCTTCCCTTTTCTCCGCGGGATCTTCCACCAATCGCGCCGTGCCCAGTATCACCACGGAGCGGTAATTGACAGAGTGATGGAACGCCGAGCGCGCCAAAACCAGCCCGTCAACATGGGTCACGGTCACGCAAACCGGAACGCCCACGCTCAGTGTCTTCAACATGCGGCTTGCGGCGCTGCCATGCAGATACAGCGTATCCCCGCTGCGGCCATAGTTGGTTGGAATCACATACGGCTGGGTGTCTACAGAAAAGCCGACATGGCACACGAATGCCGTATCCAGGATCTGGTACACCGTCTCGCGGTCGTAATTCCCGCGCTTTGGCAGTCGTTTCACTTGCGTGCGGGGGGTAGGATGAAATTCGGCCATGCATCAATTCTAGCGGGAAGGAGGGGCCGCGCCAGAGCCAACTTGGCCGCTTGCTGCTGATTTGCGCTTTTGGGCGGCTAGCCACGGGAGCAGGTCGGGCTCGGCAAAAGCCTTGTTCGAGAGCGCATCGCCGGTCTTGCGATATTCCGTATAACGAAGATTCGCGTGCGCCTTCTTCAATTGCGCCATCATGGTTCGCACCATCGTCACAGGCACGGAATCATCTTTGTCCCCCTGGAACACCCACAAGGGCACGTCGACAATGGCCGGGACGTCGGAGAACGTGTCATAGGCGGACAGGATGATCGCCGCGGCCCATGTACCACGATAATTCTGCAACAGAGACCACACGCCGAGCCCGCCCATGGATTGCCCCGCCAGGTACAAGCGGTCCGGATCGATGGAATAGCTTTTTTCCACTTTCGCCAGCGCTTCCATGGTCATCAGCAGCCATTGGCTCGGCTGGTTAAACTCCGGCTCAGACCAGTTTTGGCCGATGGGGCATTGCGGAATCATCACGAACATGGGCAGCTTCAATTGCACGTTGTCGGTGATCCAGAAATGCGTGCCCAGCTGATCGGTCTTGGTTAATTGCTTGACGTTGTCGGAACCTCGCCCTGCGGTCCCATGCAGCCATAGCAGCAGCGGATATTTGCGGCCTGCGTCGTAATCTAGGGGAACGAACAGGCGGTACGGCAGTTGCGCGTTGCCTTTGCCAACGTAAACATTCTTGCGGAAGTCGATGTCATCCTTGGAAACCTCCGTTGCCGCGGCCATTCCCTGTGCCAGAAACAGCAATACCAGCACAGTTCCCCACGACCGGTGCCGCCACAAGCGCATTCTTCCCCCCCTACTTCTCGACATGCTGCCCCTTGTCCGCCGCTGCCGTTGCCACCCCGCGCACCACGCGGAAGCCGGTGTAATCCGCGGCAGGAGTACACGTGGAACGCGCGTCTGCCGGGCAATCCGCGCTACCGCCCGCGGGCTTGCCTTTTCCATCCGGCGTGAGCACCCACTCGGCGGCATTACCACCCATGTCAAAGAGCAAATCTTCGTTCTCCTGTCCTTCCCCAGCAAAACTTCCCACCGGCTTCAGCAACGGCGCGGGACCAGGTAGGTTCTTCAATGCTTCGCGCAGGCGCAGCGTGTCGTCCGGATTCGGCCCGTAACCGGCCCAATAATCCAGAGTGTTTTCGCCGTCCTTCTTGTCGTATTTTCCGGCCAGTTCGCTCTCGTTGGGCACACGCCAGGTTTGCCCAGTGAGCTTGCTCAGCCACTCCGCATAAGCCTTGGCTTGCTCAACAGTCACACCATTTGCGGGATAGTTCTCCGCGCCGCGCTCCACTTTGTAATTTTTGTCGAACACGGAAAATTGCGCGCGGGTCACTTCGAACCGCGCAATCTCCAGATCGCCGCGTTTCACCACCTCCGGGATCAGCAGGATTTTCCCCTTGATCGTGAACGTCGCGCCGTAAAGGTCGCCCAGGCGCGCCGCTCGTCTCGCGCGTAGCGCTGTGTCCAGCGGAGAGCCTTCTTTGACGGCTTCATTTTCTGGCGGAGCGGTGTTGAAGAAATATTTGTCGAACCATGCCATTTCTTCTTCGATTTTGCGCATCTGGTGCGTTAGCTTGCGCGGGCCGTGAGGCTCACCGGGAAAGACCACAAATTTCACCGGCACCTTGCCGTAGTACTGCAGCGCGCGGAAGTAAGACCAGCTTTGCGATGGCGGCACATTGATGTCCGCGGTGCCATGGAAAATCAGCACCGGCGCCTGCACCTTATCCATCTTGAAGAAAGGGCTTTTTCGAATGTACAGCTGGGGATCCTGCATCGGCGATTTGCCAAAATAATAGGAGTCGAACGAATCGCCGAATATCACGTTCCCCCAATCGCTGATCCACTCGACGTCGCCCGCTCCCACACTCGCCACTTTGTAGCGCGAGGGGTACGTGGTGATCAGGCTGGTGGAAAGAATCGAGCCATTCGACCATCCCATCGTCGCCACTTTTTCCGGATCGGCCAGTCCTTTCTCGATCAAATAATCTACGCCATCGTTGATGTCCGGGGTTTCCAGGTCGTAATAATTGCCGCAGCAGATCGATTCCACCCATTTCAGGCCATAATTACTGCTTCCGTGATAATTCGGGCTCAGGATAAACGCGCCGCGCTGCGTCAGCAGTTGATAGGGATAAGCCCATCGGTCGCTCCATGCGTCCAAATCCGCTCCCGCGGGCCCGCCGTGGATGGCCGTGATCACTGGATATTTCTTGGCAGGATCGTAATTGTCCGGATAGCGCAGCAACCCTTCGACTTCTTCGCCATTCGAACCCTTCCAGCGAATCACTTCGGACCTGGAAAATTCCCGGGACTTGATCAGGTTTTCATTCAGTTTGGTCAGTGGATGGGCAGAGGCGAGGTCGTTCCCGTCCCACTGCGCACGAAAAAGCTGCGGCATGCGGCTGGCCGTCGAGGATTGGTACACCATGGTTTTTCCATCCTCGCTGACGTCGAAAAACTGGATGTTTTTCGCGTTTTCGCCCTGCAGCGTGGTCCGCTTCCAGTGCCAGCTGTCGCCCGATGGATCGCGCGTGTAACGTGCCACATCGAAGTGCGCCCCCGCCGCCAGCAACGTCACGAATCCCTCGTTCGTGGCGTGCAGATCGCGCCCCGCGCCGTTTTCCCAGTCGAGCGCGACGGGAATGCTTTTGCCGTCGCGCAAATCATAAAAATAAACCAGCTGAATTGTGGCCGTGAGGAATTTTGCATCGTTGGAAAATGGGGCCGTCGCGTAGAATCCCGAATTATCCGGCGCCCATGCCAGAATATTCGGATAAACTCGGCCCTCGGTGAAGATTTGTTTTTCCGTGCCATCGGAAAGGTTGTGGAGCACGGTTGTGGGCGGCACCTTCTGGTCAAACTGGTAATGCAGGCTGCGTGCGTGAACCGCCACCGCGTATTTCCCATCCTTGGACACGCTCCACTGTTCGATCCAATCGGTGTTGTTGGTCAGCCGCGTGATTTTCTTGTCCTTTACCGTTATTTTGAACAAGCGCACCGGAGCCTGGTGGCTGGCATCATCGACGATTTCCGAATCGTCCTTCTTCTTTTTCTGTGCTTGCTCATACGCGCTGGGATCTTCCTCGGTGCTGAAAATGAGCGTGTCTTTGTCCAGCCACTGCGCCTGGTGCGGTGCGCGCTCCAGTTCGCTTAGCGCATAAGCCTCTCCGCCATGCGCGTTAATCAGCCAGATTTGCACCGCGGCGGTATCCGGCTTCGCGCCCGGTCGCGGGCGCGAACTCAAAAAAGCAATCCACTCCCCATCCGGCGACCATTTCGGCAACGAAACGCTGTAGCTTCCCCGGGTAAGCTGCACCGTACGATCTTCCGCCAGGCTGGTCAAAAAGAGATTCGAAACCCGCTCGTCTTTTTCCTTATCGCCTTCGCCTTTGCTCCAGATCACCGAGCGCCCATCGGGCGACAGCGAAAAATCGTTGATGGTCTCCACATACACGACGTCGTCCGGCTTCCAAGGAGAAGTCTTCGACGAAGATTTGCTTTCATCGGCCGTCAGTGCCGGGCCGGCAATCAGGAAAATCGCACTGGCAACCACAGGAATCCAGAGTCGTTTGCGAAACACGAAGGTCCCCTGTAAAAAATTTACTGGAGCGCCGTGGCATCCCGAACCACCGCGACCGAAAAAGCATAGTACCAATCGAGCGGCAAGGGAAATGGTGTAGTCTGAAGCAGCGATCGCGAGGAGAGGAAATGCCGGCCCTGAAATCCCCGTTTAGCCAGGAAACGTTTCGATTCTTCCAGGCGTTAAGTAGAAATAATCACAAAGACTGGATGGACCAAAACCGCGAGCGCTACCGCGCGTGCGTCGTACAGCCCTTCCGGCAATTTCTCGAAGACTTGTCACCGGCTGTGCTGCAGATGGATGGCGAGTTTGACGTGTGCGGACGAACCGGCGCCAATTTCTCTCGCATCAATCGCGATATCCGCTTCGCCAAGGACAAAACGCTCTACAAACCGCGAATGTATTTGAAATTTCAGCGCCAGTCGCCGGGCGACCGCGAAACCGGCCAGCTCTACGTGGGGGTTTCCAAAGACGCCGTGACCACCGGCTTCCGCATTTACTCTGGCGCAACAAGAAGAGACTCGGTCCTGGCTCTGATCGCACAGCCGCGCATATTCTCCAGTCCCAAGTGGATTGCCCAACAGAAAAGACGCCTTGCGCGGAATTACGAAAGCTATTGGTACTCGACCTGCAAAAGCCAATGGACCAAACACCAAGGTTGGCCGACGCAAACCGAAGATTGGAAGAAACTGCGTGCCTGGATCGTTCGCAAGAAATTGCAGCCCTCCGCCGCAACCCGCGCCGCCTTCGCCAAGGAAATCCTCAGGGTATTCAGGGATCTGTATCCGCTTCTGAAATTCACCTGTATCCCTGATTGAAATTCGCTCGGCAAAGGACGCGTCCGAAGTGAGGAATCCCTCCTGGATGGTCGATCCAAGAGCGATTCCCTGTTGCGCTCGCAAATCGACGACCTGTCACTTCCGCAACCTCCAGCGCAACCTCCGGCGTTGACGCCCACCTGCTCCTCGCATACGATTCCGCGATGCCTGCGGCCAATTCCCGCAGCCCGAGGGGCTCCTTGTGAAACGAGTCTTGCAAGTATTGGTTTGGGTCATTCTCGCCGTCGTCGCGGCCACTGCGCTTGCCACCATCGCGCTGCACCGCGGCGAACCCATCAGCGCCACATGGTTCGTCCTCGCGGCCGTATCTTCCTACCTCGTCGCTTACCGGTTCTATTCTTCCTTCATCGCCGCGAAATTGCTGGCGCTGGATGACACGCGCGCCACTCCCTCCGAACGCCGCGACGATGGCCGCGATTTTGTCCCCACCAACAGATGGGTTTTGTTCGGGCACCATTTCGCGGCGATTGCCGGACCCGGCCCACTGGTCGGCCCCACGCTGGCCGCGCAGTTCGGTTATTTGCCCGGTACCTTGTGGCTGATTGCCGGCGCCGCGCTCGCCGGTTGTGTGCAGGATTTTGTGATTCTGTTTTGCTCCATCCGTCGCGACGGAAAAACCCTCGGCGAAATGGCCCGCGAAGAAGTAAGCAAGCGCGGCGGGGTGATCGCACAACTCGCGGTACTGGCCATCATGATCATTCTTCTGGGCGTGGTGGCTCTGGTGATCGTGAACGCGCTGAAAAGTTCGCCATGGGCCACGTTCACCCTGGCTTGCACCATTCCGATCGCTTTGCTTCTCGGCGTATATTTGCGCTTTGTCCGGCCCGGCCGCGTGCTCGAAGCATCGTTGCTGGGCGTCGCGCTGGTGTTGTTCGCGGTGGTCGCCGGCCAGTGGGTCGCGGCCTGCGCCCCGTGGGCGCGGGCCTTCACACTGAGCGGCCTCGCGCTCACGGTTGCCATTATCGTTTACGGCTTTGCCGCTTCCGCGCTGCCCGTGTGGTTGCTGTTAGCCCCGCGCGATTACCTGAGCGCTTTCATCAAAGCCGGGGCGATTTTCACGCTGGCCGCCGGAATCCTGCTGGTTCGCCCGCATGTCCTGATGCCGCCGCTGACCCGCTTCGTCGACGGCAACGGCCCGGTGTTCGCCGGGAAAATTTTCCCGTTCTGTTTCATCACCATTGCCTGCGGCGCAATCAGCGGATTTCATTCCCTGATTTCCAGCGGCACCACGCCAAAAATGATTCGGCGCGAAACGCATGCGCGCTTCATCGGTTACGGCGCCATGCTGATGGAGTCCTTCGTCGGCGTGATGGCCATGGTCGCGGCGTGCGCAATGCCTCCCGGCGTCTATTTCGCAATCAACAGTCCGGCACAGATCGTCGGCGCGGCCCCGGAAACCGCCGCGCAAACCATTTCCAGTTGGGGCTATCCGCTGTCGCCCGCCACGATGAGCAGCCTGGCGCACTCGGTCGGCGAACAAACACTGTGGAACCGAGCCGGCGGCGCGCCTTCGCTGGCCGTGGGCATGGCGCAAATTTTTTCCACCAGCATCGGCGGCGAGCGCCTGCTCAGCATCTGGTATCACTTCGCCATCATGTTCGAAGCGCTGTTCATCCTGACGGTGCTCGACGCGGGCACGCGCGTGGGAAGATTCATGATCCAGGAATTGTGCGGCCGTGTCTGGAAACCAATTGGCCGCCTCAATTGGTATCCGGCCATCCTGATGTCCAGCGCGCTGATCGTGGGCGCGTGGGGCTACTTCCTGTATCAGGGAGTCGTGGACCCGCTGGGCGGAATTAATTCACTGTGGCCTTTGTTTGGCATTTCGAATCAGTTGCTGGCGGCCGTGGCGCTCGTGGTGGCCACCACAATTTTGCTCAAGATGGGTCGCCTCAAATGGATCTGGGTGACGCTGCTTCCCATGGCCTGGCTGGTGATTATCACCATGACCGCGAGCTACCAGAAGATTTTCAGCGCCAACCCGCGCATCGGCTTCCTTTCTTTTGCCCGGGCACTGGCGACACAGATTGCCGCGGGCAACATTCCCGCGGCAAAAATCGTGGAAGCGCGCCGCGTGATTTTCAACCAGCGCCTGGACGCGGCCGTCACCGCAGTGCTGGCGGTCATGATCCTGGTTCTGCTGCTGGAAGCCGTCATGCAATGGCACGCGATTTTGAGCCGGGGCCAACAACCCGTGCTGCAGGAAACTCCCTACGTCGCCACGCAGTGGGCGGAGGGCGACTGATGCGCTTAGGCTGGAGCAGCACAAAACGCGGGTTCGCGCAATTCTGGCAAGGGCTGCGCGAATGGTGTGGCGATTCGGCCTATGAAAGGTACAAGCAACGTGCCACGCGCGAAGGCCAAGCGCGCCTTCTGTCCCCCGCGGAATTTTACGTCGAACAACTGAACAAGAAATATTCCCGCCCCAACCGTTGCTGCTAACCCGTGGCCCAGGCACGCCTGCCAGTGTAGTAGTTGGGGTTTTGTGTTTTTTGCGCTTCTTCCCCTTGGCGCGACAATTCCCCAGGAGTAAACTCAATTCAGGACCGGCCGTACCGGTCTCACTTCACCGCTGTAGGAAGGGCGGCTGCGCTTATCCTGAGCGTAGCCGTTAAGTCGGACCGTATTCCGCAATCTCATAGAATCTTCAAAGAAGCTCGTCGTCGTCGGCGGGCGGTTTCAGCTCCGTCACTTTGTGGTTCAGCTTAATCCCGTGTTTGCGCACGCCGCTCAGGATTGCCCGCCGTATTTCCGCCGGCAGGTGTTCCGGTGCAAGCACGCCATCCGCGTCGCGCGGAAAAAATTTCACGAACTGAGCTGCAACATGCGCCGTTCCATAAGCCACCGCTGTGGTGAACAGTCCTTGCTGGCGAATCTGGTACAGCGTCGGAAACAAGGCGTCGCTGCGGATCACCAGGTACTCGTCTTCCTTTGCTTTGTGATTTACGCCGCGCACCAGCACGGAAGCGGCAAAGCGCGCGTTCTGCAGAATCCCTCGCCGGATCAGCGCGGCGATCTTCCGCGGCGACGACGTCTCCGGAAAATGCTGCCGCTGCAGTCCCCGCGATTTCGACAGCTTGCCCTGTTTGTGCCAGCGGCGCAGGCGATCGAATTCGTTGCCCCCAATTTTCACGTCGAGTTCCTGCATGGGAATAAACTTCGGCAGCGTGGCCACTTCATCTTGCGCTGCCAGCACTACATTGGCCGTTCCGATGGGATCCGGGAAGCGGAATTTTTCCAGTTCAGAAAAGCGCTTCGCCAGCTTGTATTTTCCGGCCCGGTAAATCCGAGGGTTGGATATGGCTTCGTCGAAAGAAACTTCCGGCGACCATTGTGAAATTGGATCGTCGCTTTCCGTGCTTTCATACAGCCGGATGTGCACGGAATGCACTTCATCGAGAAGGTCCGCGGCGCGCTTCACCAGAAGATTGGTGAGCCCGGGAGCGGCGCCAGTGTTGATCAGCGCCACGCGTTGCTTGGCTTTGAATTTCTTAGCATAACGGAATTGTTCAGGCTGAAAAGGGTTGCGCGTCAGGTGCGAGCTGAGGTCGAGATAGTGCGAGCGCAAGCGCAACGCCGCGCGCAGCACGATTTCGTTAAACACCGACGCGGAAGCATTGACGATCAGCTGGCAGCCCCGCCCCGCCCGCACGATCCCGCGATGATTGCGCGCGTTGACCGTGGCCACCGGAATGGTGGACCGTTTTCCCAAAAAGCGGCGCGCCCGGTCGGGGTCGCGGTCTCCGCACCACACGTCGTGGCCCTGACGTTCGAGAAGCTGGGCGAGGAGCGAGCCAGTTGCCCCTGCTCCCACAATGAAGATTCGCATGCTGTCAGCAGACTTTATCACAAGAAGAACGGACAGCAGGAGGCAGGTAGTGCCAAGGTTCTAGACAGTTGCTTGCCTTCGCCTTGGTCCGCCGCCCGGAAAATTGCGCGCAACTTTCCTCCGGCGTAGACTATCCAAGTAAACTCCGATCTCGCCAGCCTACCGGGAGACCTCCCAGGGTGGCGGGGCCAGGCGGCGCATCATTGGCCGCCGAGGGTTTGGGTGGAAACGCCCCAGCCTCCCGTGCTTGGAAAGGAGCTTGTTGGACGGAAATGTACGCATTTCCGTCGCGCAGCCCGATTCCATGCACGAATCGGGTTTTTTATTTAAGGCCTGCGCTCATGAGCCTCTTCGACAAGTTCGGCCGCGAGATCACCGATCTGCGCATTTCGGTCACGGACCGCTGCAATTTCCGCTGCGTCTATTGCCGCTCCGCCGATCCGGAAAATTATCGCGACCACGACGAAATTCTTTCCTGGGCCGAACTTCAGCGCCTGGCAAAGATTTTCGTAAGCCTCGGAATCAGAAAGGTGCGCCTCACGGGCGGCGAACCACTGGTGCGCGATGGCCTGGAAAAATATATCGCGTGCATGAAAGAACTCGGTGTCCAGGATTTATCCATGACCACCAATGGCCATCTTCTCGCCGACCATTGTCAGCAGCTGATCGACGCGGGATTGCACCGCATCAACATCAGCCTGGATTCCCTCGATCCGCTCAAGTTCGAGAAAATCACACGCACGCGCTCCTACTCCTCCGTCATGCGCGGCATCGCCATGGCGCAGGCCACCGGCCTTGCTCCTGTAAAAATAAACGCCGTTCTCGTGCGCGGTTTCAACGAGGACGAGGTCGAAGCATTCGCGGCATTTGCGCGCGAGCGCGGTGTGATCATGCGCTTCATCGAATTCATGCCGCTCGATGCCGACCGCCACTGGTCGCGCGAGCTAATGGTGCCCGCCGCGGAAGTCTACTCACGCATCCACGGGCAATGGCCGCTGGTCCCCGTCCCCAACGACAAGAGCGAGACCGCGCGCAAGTATCGCTTTGCGGACGGCGCCCCCGGCGAAATTGGCCTGATTGCGCCGGTCACCCAGGCATTTTGCGGCCATTGTTCCCGCATTCGCCTGACCGCCGACGGCAAGCTTCGCACCTGCTTGTTCAGCAAGGAAGATCGCGATTTGCGCGCGCTTTTGCGTGCCAACTCCGCGGACGAACAAATCGTCACCTGGATCCGCGACGTCGTGAACGCAAAGGAAGAAGGTCACCGTATCAACGAGCCGGGCTTCGTGCCGCCCTCGCGCACTATGGTGTTCATCGGCGGGTAGGCCATTGCCTATAGAGCCGCAGCAGAAAAATCCTTTCGCTGGCATTCCGCAACAAAACCCGCCAGAATTTCATCTAACGGTTGCACCATCCTCGCACCGGCCGGTTACGGTGAGCTCGACTTGGCAGGGAGTTTTCATGGCTGACGACGAAGAAGACCAGGACCAGGACGATTTACCCGAACCGCCGCAACGAATCTTCACGCTGACGGAAGCGGAAAGCACGCGGCGGGAGCTCGAACCGTTTCTGGTCGAAGCCATCGGCGTGCGCAAGCGCCTGAATGTGCTGGAGCAGGATCTGTCCGCCGTTTCCACCCGCATCATGATGATGGGCGGCGTGCTCGTCCCGTACGCCAAGCTTGCCGAAAAGCGCATGGAGCACCAAAGCCTGGCCGAGGTCATGAAATCCAACCTGGAAAAAATTCTTGCCACTGGCTGCGTCATCAAGGATCTGGATGTCGGCCTGCTCGATTTCCCCGCCATCATCAACAACGAGGAAGTGTATCTCTGCTGGAAGCTCGGTGAAGACCGCATCCGCTATTACCATCGCCAGGACGAAGGCTACTCTGGCCGGAAACCGCTGGACCCGCGCGACCTGGGGCCCGGCGACCAGGTACAGTAAATTCACCATTTCATTTCGCCGACGCCGTAAATTTCGACGAATTTTTCACGCCTGCACGGGAGCCGGGCACACATGAGCGAAAATCGACTGAAAGATTCGGCCAGCCCGTATCTGCGTTCTGCTGCGCACCAGCCGATTGACTGGTATGAGTGGGGCGAAGACGCATTCACCCGTGCCCAGGGGGAAGACAAGCCGCTGCTGCTCGATATCGGTGCGGTCTGGTGTCACTGGTGCCACGTCATCGATCGCGAGAGCTATGAAGACGTGCAGATCGCGAAAATCATCAATGAAAACTTCGTACCGGTAAAAGTGGATCGCGACGAACGCCCGGATGTCGACGCGCGCTACCAATCCGCGATCAGCGCCATCAGCGGCCAAGGCGGCTGGCCACTCACCGGTTTTCTGATGCCCGATGGCCGACCCTTTTATGGCGGCACCTATTTCCCGCCTGTGGACCAGCAAGGCCGCCCCAGTTTCCGGCGCGTGTTGCTGGCGGTCGCGGATGCTTTCAAGAACAAGCGCGATGAATTGCTGAAGACCGCCGAGGCCCTGGCCGAAGCGGTCGCCAAGGCCGAAGTGTTCAGCGGCGCGCAAGCCGACTTCGATCCCGCTGTTGTGAACGCGCAGATCAGCTCTATGACGCAGCTGTTCGACATCCGCCACGGAGGCTTCGGCAGCGCGCCAAAGTTTCCTCATGCCTCAGCCGTCGATCTATTGCTCGAACGTTACCGGCAAACCGGCGAAAAACATTTGCTGGCCATGGCCGAAACCACGCTCGAAAAAATGGCCAAAGGCGGCGTCTACGACCAGCTCGCCGGCGGCTTCCACCGCTACTCCGTCGATGAGCGCTGGCTCGTCCCGCACTTCGAAAAAATGAGCTACGACAATTCGGAGCTGCTGAAGAATTACCTCCACGGCCGACAGGTTGCCGAGAATCCTGTCTTGCGAGAAACCGCCGAAAGCATCATCGGATGGGTCAATGAAGTTTTATCGGATCAGGCCCACGGCGGATTTTACGCCAGCCAGGACGCCGACGTTTCGCTCGACGATGACGGCGACTACTTCACCTGGACGCTCAACGAACTCCGCGGCGTCTTGCCGCAAAACGAAGCTCGCATCATGGAATTGCACTACGACGTGGAGGCTGATGGCGAGATGCACCACAACCCGGGAAAAAATGTGCTCTGGCTCGCTCGCGATCCGTCAGAGATTGCCAAAACGCTGGGACTGGATGAGTCGAGCGTGCGGCTCAGCGTGGCGTCCGCAAGAGGGAAGATGCTTGCCGCTCGCAGGCTCAGGACCACGCCGTTTATCGATCAAACGATGTACGTCAGCTGGAACGCGATGTTCGTCTCGGCTTATTTGACGGCGGCGCGCGCTCTCGGCGGAGCCATCGCCAGAACGTGCAAGGATTTTGCGCTAAAGACGCTGGACCGTATGTTGCGCGAGGCCTGGAGCGAAGCGCAAGGATTTGCGCATCGCGTCGGTGGCCCGGCGTTGCGCGGTTCGCTCGACGATCAGGTCTTCGGCGTGATGGCGCTGCTCGACGCGTATGAAGCCACACTCGATGCAAAATATGTTCAAGCCGCGCGCCGCACCATGGATGTTGCCATCGAAAAGTATGGTGATGCTTCAGGCGGCGGCTTTTTCGATCGCGCTTCGGATGCCCCCGCGATGGGCGGCCTCGAACTGCGCCGCAAACCATTCCAGGATTCGCCTACGCCGAGCGCGAATTCCGTTGCAGCCATGGCGCTCACGCGCATGCACGCCTACACCGACGATCCCCAATATCACGAATGGGCCAGGAATACGCTGGAAGCCTTCGCCGGCGTAGCCCCGCAGTATGGCCTTTTCGCCGCCACCTACGGCCTGGCCGCAATTCTCTACGCCGAGCATCCGACGCAAGTCGTCATCACCGGCGCGGCAGGCGATCCTGCGGCCGATAAGTTGGAAGAATCCGCGAACGCTGTCTATCGCCTGGGAAAAGCAGTCCTGCGCGTCACACCGCAAGCCTCGCTCGAATATCTGCCCATGGCGCTGCATCAAACGCTGCCGCACTTGCGAAAAGACAAAGCCCAAGCAGTTGTCTGCACGGGCACAGCGTGCCTGCCTCCCACCGGCGATCCCGATGAACTAAAGAGAATACTGCAAAAGGGAATTGCAGGAACCGCGGCAGGCTAGCGGGCAAGTCCCTCTCACGACTCGCCTGTCGGGCCGCAAGCGGCGCGGCCCCAGGACGGCAACGCACTATTTCTTCGGTCTCGACTCCGGTGGCACCATGCCGTTGTTCCGGTAGTACACTACCAGCGCCCCATAGTGTTCCCCGGAATGCTCGATCAATCCGTAAGCCAGGTCATACAGCCGATCGAGATGCGGCGCGCCATCGTCCACGGCCTTCTCCATGCCCTTGTCACCCAGTTTTTTGATCTCGTCTGCGCCATCGGCGACGCACTGCTTCACAAAGGCCACAATCTGCGCCTTCGTCTTCAGGTTGTCCCCCTTCGGATCATCCGGGTAGCGCGGCTTCTTCCCCTCGGCGATGTCCGTGAAGTAGTACATGGACCCCGCCACGTGCAGCAGCATCGCGCCGAACGTCCGGGATTCTGGCGCCGGCTTGTAGCTGTACTTATCTTCGGGAAAATCCTCGGCCATGGCGATGAGCTTGCGCCCAATGTCATTCCACTGCTCCAGAACTGCTTCTGCCGGGCCAGGCGCCGGTTTTGGCGGCGCTTTCTGGGCATCCTGGGCCAACACCGGCAGGGCTCCACACAGACCGGCCAGCAGCACGGCCCCGAACAGCTTCCACTTTTTCATTGATGCTCTCCTTTAGCCTCCCGGGCGGGAGGCTTCCCCATAGACGCTCGGCCCCCACGGAAGTTTCAGGTGCGCCCGGCGTCTTGCAACCAAAAAACGGGTCCCCAGGACCGCCAACGCGTACGCCACAACCATCAAAAAACAGGGCAGAAACCCCGTTTACTGGTTTGAATCGCGCCCATGGCCCCGCCCCATAGGGAGGACCCGGACATGGTATCCTAGTGGTTCAGGCGGAGGGGGCCTTTCTCACTTGAGTTGGTCTTATTTCCTGGTGCGGACCGGGCTGGCAATTGCAGCTCTAGCCGTCCTGTTCCTTTCCCAGCGATTCTGGTACCGGGCGCTCTGGCGCGTTACCGCCAACTGGGGACGCGTTTGGTTGCGTATGGGCGTTCGCCTGTTGTACCTGTTCGGCCTGGTTCTGATCATCGTGACCATCGCCGACGGCCTTCGGCAAGACCATGGCCGCATCCTCCCGATGCACGCCGGACTCACCAGCTTCATGGGCCTTTGGTTTCTCAGCGCCTTGGGCGGCTATATTTGCGTCAAGGCCGTGCACGCCATCGAATGGGCTTGGCACCGCCTGCACCAGCCCGTACCGCAAGCTCTTCGAAAGCTACAGGGCAGTAAGCCCGCTCCGCACATCGATTACGTCCCAGATCCCTCCCGCCGCACCTTCTTCCGTACCGCCAGCGTCGTGGCCGGTGCCGCGCCGTTCCTTGGCGTGATGTACGGCTATGCCGCCGAACGCCTACGCTATCAGGTTTGCCGCATCGAGATTCCGATGGCCAACCTGCCGCCCGAACTGGATGGCATGGAGATCGTACAGATTTCCGATATTCACCTCAGCAGCTACATGTCTTCTGAATCGGTGCGCCGCGTTGTCGATATGGCCAATGACGTAGGCGCCGACCTCGCCGTTGTCACCGGCGACCTGATTACCGGAGTGCACGATTCCGTCGCCGATTGCGTCGACCAGATTCGCCACCTGCGCGCGCCCCTGGGCGTTTACGGCTGCAACGGCAACCACGAAATTTACGCCCGCGCGGAGGATCTGGCCGAACGCCTGTACGCGCAGGCTGGCATGCGCATGCTGCGGGGCGAAAACGCCATTATTCCCTATCGCGGCGCCATGTTGAATTTGATCGGCGTGGATTATCAGCGCGAACGTACGCCGAGCGGCCGCAAGCAGCAGATGCTGGCCAACGTCGATCCTTTGGTGCGCCGCGATATGCCCAACATTCTGCTGTCGCACAATCCGAATACGTTCAATCGCGCCGCGGAACTGGGCATCGAGCTTTCCCTCGCCGGCCACACCCACGGCGGCCAGGTGCAGGTGGAAATTCTGGACGTAAGCTTGAGCCCGGCACGCTTCATCACAGACTATGTCGCCGGCCTGTATCATCGCCCGCTGTCGATGCCCAGCCAGCCAAAGCGCTTGGGCGAAACCATCAAGCTCATGCCCAACGCTCCGAAAGGCCTTTCCGCGCTGTATGTAAATCGCGGTATCGGCACGGTAGGAGCCCCGGTCCGCCTAGGCGCACCCCCCGAAATCACCCATATCGTCCTCCGCCGGGCCTAACAGCTTCCGCCCGTACCTTCTCGGCGTTCCCCAAACGTTGTCATACTGAGGCGCGCCTTTTGCGACGCAGGATCTCACCGCCAACGTCAAGCACAAACTAACCGGGCAAGCACCAACACGCCGTCGACATTGTTCGCCACCCAAATTGCCTCCCGCAGCCTCGCCACGCTAAAATCCCCGCAAGCAATCCATGAACATGCGAGAAACGAATTACTGGCTGGAAACCGTGCCGGACCGCGTCCAAGGCACGAGCGGCCCGTTGCCAGACACCGTGGACGTGGCCGTGGTCGGCGCGGGTTTCTGCGGACTTTCCGCCGCGCGCGCGTTGGCGAAGCAAGGAGTCGGCGTCGCCGTGTTCGAAGCGGAAACGCTCGGCTGGGGCGCCAGTTGCCGCAACGGCGGCATGGTCCTTACCGGAATGAAACTGTCGGTGCCAACGCTGATCGCGCGCTACGGCCGCGAGACCGTGCAACAAATGTACGCGGCGTCCCTCGAATCGATCGATCTCGTCGAACAAATCATTAAAGACGAAAACATCGACTGCGCCTTTTCCCGCTGCGGCCATCTCGAAGTAGCCTGCAAGCCGCGGCACTTTGCCGGCTATGGGGAATCCGCGGCGCTCGTCCATCGCGAGTTTGGCCACGAATTGCGCATCATTCCAAAGAACCAACTGCGCCAGGAAATTGGCTCGGATATTTATTTCGGTGGCCTGG
This sequence comes from Candidatus Acidiferrales bacterium, assembly GCA_963742325.1. Lineage (GTDB taxonomy): Bacteria > Acidobacteriota > Terriglobia > Acidiferrales > UBA7541 > Acidiferrum. The sequence goes on from CAVULB010000002.1 coordinate 418,479, forward strand.
TGGATGAAACCAGCGCCGGCGTGAATCCCGCCCGATATGTCAACGGCTTGGCGAAGGCGGCAGAACGTGCAGGGGCAAGTCTGTACGAACACGCGCGCGTCAAAAATGTGCAGCCGGAGGTTTCGAATGGCACTCGCCGTTTCCGTGTTTCCACTTCGCGCGGTTCGCTGTTGGCCCGCGAAGTCCTCCTGGCCAGCGGCGCGCACACTACTTCGGCCACGCCCGCGCTTCGCAATAAAGTGATCCCCATCGGCTCATACATCATTGCCACCGAAGTATTGCCCGCCGATCTGGCGCGCGAACTCAGCCCGCGCAACCGCATGATCTACGATTCCAAGCACTTTCTCTATTACTACCGCCTGACCCCGGACAATCGCCTGTTGTTTGGCGGGCGCGCCGCCTTCTTCCCGGAATCGGAAAGCACCGTGCGGGAAAGCGCCGGACTGTTGCGTGAGGGAATGACCGAGGTTTATCCACAACTGCGCGAAATCAACGTGGAATTCGTTTGGGGCGGCACGCTCGATTTCACATTCGACGTCATGCCGCACTCGGGAAAAATCGACGGCATGTATTTTGCTCTCGGCTTTGCCGGACACGGCGTGGCCGCGGCCACCTGGATGGGCGCAAAACTTGCTGGTGTGATTTGCGGGGACGCCGGCAACAATCCGTTTTCCTCTATCCCGTTTCCCGGCGCGCCCATCGGCCTGCGCAGCGGAAAGACCTGGGCGCTCCCGCTCGCCGGCATGTACTACCGCCTCCTGGATTATTTCACCTAACGCGATTTGTAAACACCGCCGAAGGTCACAGCACTGCCGCGCCCCACCTCCGCAAGATTACGAAGAACTGGCCGTACTTCAGGCTCCGTCTGAAACTTCCCGTACAGCCTTCATCTTCGGAAACAGGAAATACGCCACGACTCCTATGGCCACAGGAATCGGTCCCCACTTCAGCGCAAACTTATCGCTGCCGATCAACGCCACCACGCTCATCAAAAGCGGCGCGATCACCACGTAAGCCATCCCCACACCTCCCCAGGGGATGCGGAACGGCCTCTGAAGCAACGGTTGTGTCCGTCGCAAACGCCACGCCGACAACACCGTGAGCATGGTCACCACGATGCGCAGCCACACATACACGGTCAGCAATTGTGCCAGGGTTTGAAACGCCAGCAGCGCGTAAATCGTCGAAGAAATCAGAATCGCGATCGACGGCGTGCCGTACTTCGGATGCTTTGCGGCAAACGCCCGTGGCAAGTAACCATCTTCGGACATAGTCGACGGCATGCGCGTACTGGTAAGGACAGTCGCGTTCAGCAGCGACACCGAACACAGCACCGCCGCGATTGTCATCAGCACTCCCAGCCAGCGTCCGCCGATCAGCGTTGCCGCCGTGGACAGGTACGCGGTGTTCCAGTCCTGCCAATTTCCCAGCGCGGCCAGCGGAAGCATCGCGGGAAGAACGTAAGTAGCCACAGAAAGCGGAACCACGATGGCCAGCGCGCGCGGGTAATTCTTCTGCGGGTTTTCGATTTCCTCCGCCACGCTGGAGCACTGCTCGTAACCGGAATACAGCCACAGCCCCAACGCCAGTCCCACGCCAAACACCTGGAAGCGCGGCACGTGCGGCGGAATCATCGGATGAAAGGGATTCGTTTGCCACTTTGTTGCGGCAATCATGCAAAGCAGGAAAACTGGCGCCAGCACGGAGATTCCGAGAATGGTCGCGACCAGGCCCACCATCTGGATTCCGCGAATATTGATGAACGCCAGCAGCGCAACGAGCGCCACGCAAACCAGGTAATGCTTCCATCCCACCAGCACCGGGAAAGACTTGGCCAGATAATCGGTGAACAAAACCGCATAGCTGGCCCCCAGCAGCCACGACGCGCTCCAGTTCCACCAGCCCGTCAGGAATCCCCAGAAATTCCCATGGCTTATGCGTACCCAACGGTAAAAGCCGCCCTCGACGGGAATCGCCCCGGTCAATTCCGCCGAAACCAGCGCCACCGGAACGCACCAGAACAACGGAAGAATCAGCAGGTACAGCAGCGTCAACCCTGGCCCGCTGGTTGTGACCATTTCCTCCAACCCGAACGGTCCGCCGGTGGTGTATGCGAACATCACGAAAACGAAATACAGCAGCCCCGCTTTTTTGACCGCAGACCTGGCCTGGCTCAAGCTCGCTCCGCGCTACCGTTTGTCCGGCACCAAGGCTGCGGATGATATCCTACTTTTCGGCGCCGCGCTGAAGTTCCGTCGCCGTCAACAACAGGCAGCTCATGATCCTTCTCGTGATGGGAGTGGCAGGGTCGGGGAAAACCACCATCGGGCGCATGCTGGCCGAGCGGCTCGGCTGGGTGTATCTCGAAGCCGACGATTTTCATTCCGCGGCCAACAAGGAAAAAATGCATCGCGGCATCGCGCTGAGCGACGCGGACCGCTTGCCCTGGCTCGAGGCCATCCACGCGCAACTCTGCGCCGAGAATGGCAGAGGCAAAAATGTAGTCCTGGCTTGCTCCGCGCTTCGCGAAGAATATCGCCAGATATTAATGGCGGGAGTTGACGGGAAACTTATTTATCTCCGCGGTTCCCCGGAACTGATCACCAGCCGCTTGCGCCAGCGCGCGCATCATTTCGCCGGCGTAGCCATTCTGGACGATCAATTCGCCGTGCTCGAAGAACCGCGAAACGCCGTCGTTGTGGACATCCAGACATCGCCCGAGCAAATCGTCGAAGAAATTCTGCGGAAGATCGGCTGATCTCCGGTCTGATGCGGTACCATCAGGATTTCATGGGGCGCAAGGTTCTGATCGCGACCGTCGTTTTGCTGGCACTTTGTGGCGCCTCGCTGATGATCGCCAGGATCGTGGTTGCTCGCGCCGCCCGTGGCAAGACATATTCTGACGTAACGCTCATCCCGCACCGGCACGTGGGCCTGGTTCTCGGATGCCCCAAGCGTGTGCTCGGCGGTTGGCCCAATCCCTTCTTCGAATACCGCATGGACGCGGCCGTGAATCTTTTCTTCAGCGGCAAAGTCGATTATCTTGTCGTCAGCGGCGACAATCATATCCAGAGTTACGATGAACCTCTCGACATGAAAAACGCCCTGCTGGAAAAAGGCGTGCCCGCAAACCGCATTTATTTGGACTACGCCGGTTTCCGCACTCTAGACTCTGTGGTGCGCGTGAAAGAGATCTTCGGTCAAGACAACGTCACCATCGTTTCCCAGAACTTCCATAACCAACGGGCGATTTTCCTCGCCCAGCATCACGGCATCGATGCCATCGGCTTCGACGCGCGAGACGTTCCCCCGCAGTATGCCTTCAAAACTCTCCTTCGCGAGCAATTCGCCAAGGTCAAAGCCATCCTGGACGTATATCTCTTCCATAAGCGGCCTCATTTCCTCGGCCTGAAAATTGTTGTCGGCAATTAATTCGCAACACCCTTCCACCGATGCAAACTTCCCGACGCGGCATTGTGTAATCTCCGCGATTCTATGAAATCCATTTGCGTTTTCTGCGGTTGGCACTCTGGAAGTAATGCCAGCTAGGAAGAAGCGGCCCGCGCCGGGGGCGCTCCTGTTCGCGCCGGCCTCCGCCTTGTCTACGGCGGCGGAAAAGTGGGACGCATGGGTGTCTTCGCCGATACCGTCCTGTCGGGCGGGGGCAAGGTCATCGGAGTTATCACTCGCGGACTTTTTGCTCGCGAGATCGGCCACCAGGGCATTCGCGGTCTGCGAGTGGTGCAAAGCATGCACGAAGGCAAGGAGTTCATGGCCAGCCTTGCCGCTGGTTTCATGGCCCTGCCCGGCGGCGTAGGCACCCTAGAAGAAATTTTCGAGCAATGGGCTTGGTCGTAATTGGGCATCCATGCGAAGCCGTGCGGCTTTCTCGACGCCAACGGCTATGGCACGCCACTCGTCACCATGATCGACCATATGGTTGCCGAGGGATTCCTGTCGCCCGCGTTTGCCGCCATGATTGCCGTGGAGACAGCTCCAGACGCGCTGCTGGCGCGGTTCGACGCCTACCAACCACCGCCAAAAGGTGGTCCGCTGCAGGAAGTCCGGTGATCTCCGCGTGATCGACCTGCACGAACCCGCTCTGTCTGTGTTTTATGCTGCCATTCAAATTGCCGCAGCCGTGATTACAGACGCCCAAGCCCGTATTCTGCTCGTCAGGAAGCGCAGTTCGTTTTTTTTTCACGCAGCCCGGCGGAAAACGCGTTCAGGCAGCGTGAAGGATGCGCCGCTGCGTTCATCCCTTGCACGCAGAGTTTCCCCACCCGGGTTGTTGCGGTCCATGGCTGGATTTTAGCGATTGCTGGAATCGCCGGACAGGATCGCTTGCATGCCTCGGCAGTTCGGGAAATAATCCCTATTCTGATCATTCAGGGGACACCTTGTGAAAACATCATTCCGCAGGATTGTGATTGCCGCACTCCTTCTGTCCGTAGCATCCCTCACGCCGCTGAAATTGCCCGTGACCGCGGACGACGCGCCTCTTTACGGCTACTCCGCAGAATCTTCGCGCACCGAACGCCAGTGGGAAGAAAAGATGCGCGCCATCCCGGATTCGAAAAATCTCCGCGCCTATATGGAGCGGCTTTCCGCCCGCCCGCACAATGTTGGCTCCCCTTACGATAAGGACAACGCCGAATGGCTTCTCTCTAAATTCAAAGAGTTCGGCCTGGACGCGCACATCGAAACCTTCAGCGTGCTCTTCCCCACTCCCAAGGAACGCCTGGTCGAGCTGGTCGATGGCGGACCGCACTTCACCGCCAAGCTGCAGGAACCGCCGGTGCCGGAAGATCCCACTTCCAATCAGACCGCCGAACAATTGCCGAGCTACAACGCCTACTCCATCGACGGCGACGTAACCGCGCCGCTCGTCTACGTGAATTACGGCACGCCCGAAGATTACGAGGTTCTGGACCGCCGCGGCATTTCCGTCAAAGGCGCTATCGTGATTGCGCGATATGGCCGCTCGTGGCGCGGTATCAAGCCATTGGTCGGCGCGGAACACGGCGCAGTCGGTTGCATCATCTATTCCGATCCCCGCGACGATGGTTATTCCGGCGGCCCCACGTTTCCCAAAGGACCCTGGCGTCCCAAAGACGGCGTGCAGCGCGGCAGCGTGCAAGACAGCGCCGTATTCATGGGCGACCCACTGACACCGGGTTATGGTGCGACTGCCGATGCCAAGCGCGTGCCGCTGAAAGACGCGCAATCGCTCACGAAAATTCCGGTACTGCCCATTTCCTATGCCGATGCGGAGCCTCTTCTGGCGGCCATCGCAGGCCCGGTCGCGCCGCGCGACTGGCGTGGCGGCCTTGGCATCACCTACCGTATCGGGCCCGGCCCGGCAAAAGTGCATCTGAAGGTGTTTTCGAACTGGGACATGCACCCGCTCTACGACGTGATCGCCAGAATTCCCGGCGCCACATACCCCGATGAATGGATCATCCGGGGGAATCACCACGATGCCTGGGTGAACGGCGCGGAGGATCCGATTTCGGGGATGGTCACCGTGCTCGAAGAAGCGCGCTCCATGGGCGAACTGATGAAGCAGGGTTGGAAGCCGAAGCGCACGATTATTTATTGCGCCTGGGACGGCGAAGAGCCCGGGCTGCTCGGTTCCACGGAATGGGTAGAGACGCACGTCGACGAACTGCGCAAACACGCCGTTATGTACGTCAATTCTGACAGCAACGATCGTGGCTATCTGGGGATGGAAGGTTCCCACACGCTCGAACATTTCATGAACGACGTGGCGCGCGACGTCCAGGATCCGGAGACAAAACTCTCCGTCTGGAAACGCGCGCAACTGAAGGAAATCGAAGATGCCGCTACTACCGACGAACGACGCGAACTGCGCGAGCGCCACGATATGCGCCTGGATATGTTGGGGGGCGGGTCAGACCATGCGCCATTCATCAATTTCGCGGGAGTTGCTTCCCTGGGCATCGGCTACGGCGGAGAGGACCATGGCGGCATCTATCATTCGATCTACGACGACTTCTACTGGTATACGCATTTCGCCGACCACGATTTTGTATACGGCCGCGCGCTCAGCCAAACCGGTGGCACTGCCGTCATGCGCATGGCCGATGCCGACCTTTTGCCGTTTCAATTCGCGGATTTTGCCGACGATGTGAAGATGTATGTCCACGAAGTGGAAAAATTCGCAGGGCAACAGCGCGACGAAATCCAGGAACGCAATCAGAAAATCCAGGAGGGCGTTTATGAAGCGATCGCCGATCCCCGGGAAACCTGGGTAACTCCGAAAAAAGAGGAATTGCCCCCGCACCTGAATTTCGCTCCGCTGGACAACGCCGTCGAAGACCTTTCGCGCAGCTCGGCCGAGTATCAAAAAGCGCTGGATCGCGCCAGCGCCAATGGCGGCGCAGTACTGGCCAGCGCGTCGCTGCAGGAAATCAACGGACTGCTCATCCAGAGCGAGCGAAAACTCACCACGCCGGAGGGCCTGCCCGGCCGCTTTTGGTACAAGCACGAACTGTACGCCCCCGGCGCTTATACCGGCTACGCTGCAAAGGCTATTCCTGCGGTGCGCGAAAATCTGGAGCAGAAAAAATGGAAAGAAGCGGAACAAGCCGCCGCCCGGGTGGCCCAGGTGCTCGAAAACGAGTCGGCTCTTATCAATAGCGCCGCGGCGAAACTGTCGGCGATCGCGAACTGATTTCGCCAGCCGTAAACGCACCTTGAGAAATACGCGCCGGCATTCATTCGCGCGAAACATTCCGCCGGTTACAATTTCTAGCTTCGGGAGAGACGCCAATTCCTTCCTATAACCTGGCTATTCTCGGATTTGGGGACGTGGGCCGCGCCTTTTTGCGCATGCTCATCTCCAAAGAAACGGAACTCCGCCGCAAATACGATGTCCGCTGGCGGCTTACCGGAGTCGCTTCCCGCCGCATTGGTTGGATTTCCGATCCGGACGGCATGAATCCCCTTGCGGCCCTGACTGGACGTTTTTCGAACGAGAGACCGATCGCGCGGAATGTGCGCGAATGGCTCGAGTACGGGAAAGTCGATGTCATGTTCGAACTCACATCGCTGAACGCGCCCACCGGGCAGCCGGCCATCGAGCATCTGCGGACCGCTCTGGAATCGGGCGCGCACGCAATCACGGCTAACAAGGGCCCTGTCGTCCACGCCTATCGCGAATTGACCGCGCTGGCCAGGGAGAAGAAGCGCCATTTTCTTTTTGAGTCCACGGTGATGGACGGCGTTCCCATTTTCTCCCTGTTCTCTCGCGGGCTTCCGGCGGCGGAATTGCGCGGCTTTTCCGGCGTGCTGAATTCCACCAGCAACGTGGTGCTCACAGAGGTGGAGCGGGGCCGCTCCTTTGCTGAAGCGGTAAAGCGTGCGCAGGCCATGGGCATCGCCGAAACCGATCCGTCGCAGGATATGGATGGATGGGACTCCGCCGTGAAAGTGGCCGCGATGGTCACCGTGCTCATGGGCATCCCGACACACATCGATCAGGTACAGCGCACTGGCATTCGCCAGCTGACGGAAGAAAAAATTCGCTCGGTGCGGGCGGCGGGCATGCGCTACAAGCTAGTGTGTCGCGCGGAACGGCGCGGCGAGGGCGTTGAATGCCGCGTGTCTCCGGAGTTGCTTCTCTTGTCTGACCCGTTAGCCGCGCTTGAAGGCACAAGCTCGGCAATCCGCTTCGATCTGGACGTGTTCGGCCTTTCGCTTGTAGAGCACAATCCAGGCCTCGAAGCCACGGCGTACGGCCTGCTAGCCGATTTCCTTCACGCGGTGCAATCGTAAATACCCGTTGTTTCCACCCCTCACGCACCTGAAACTTCGCGACCAAGGATCTCAACCGCTCGCCAGCGCAAAACAAAACTGCGGGCCGTCTCCGCGCGCAGGCAATACCCTCACCCCGCTCGCGTCCCGTCAGGCACCGCTCGCTCCGGCGTCGCCAGCGCCGGACTGATCCCGTCGGCATAGCCCAGATCAAACAACATGCCTTCGGAAACTTCTCCCGCCATCTTTCGCGGCTCCAGATTCACCACGAACAATGCCTGTTTTCCCACAACTTCCTGCGGTTTCTCGCGCTCCTTGCGAATCCCCGCCAGGATCGTGCGCAAGTGATCCCCAAAATTTACTGTCATCCGCATCAGCTTATCCGACCGCGGCACTTCTTCCACGCGTTCGATCGTGCCCACGCGAATGTCCAAAGCTTCCAGGGCGCTGAATGGAACGATCGGTTTCACAGCCGCAGGCGCAAATTCCGTCATGGCGCGCTGCCCATGAAATTCGTTGTATAAGCCGGCGTCGGAATCCCCGAATCGCAACGCTCATCACGCACGGGCGCGTCCGCAACCAAGCGAAGGGGAATAATTCCTGCCCAAACCCGAAGCGCATAATCCTCGGCATCATCTTCCACGCCGCCGCTGCGGACTTTCGCGGAAACTTCGGTCAAGGGCAACATCAAGATGCTCGTCGCCTTCAACTCCTTCTCGTTGGGTTGCCGCGCATCGTGCCACCTCCCGGGCAACATTTTTTCCGCGAACGCCTGCAGCGCGCGCAGCTTTTCCGCCGGATCATCAATCGCTACGGCCACACCCAGGGCCACAACGGAGCGGTAATTCATCGAGTGGTTGAACACCGACCGCGCCAGAACCAGTCCATCCGTAAGCGTAACCGTAAGGCATACCGGTAAGCCCGAGCTTAGCCCGCGGAGCATGCGGCTGGCCGCGGATCCGTGAAAGTACACGTGATCGCCGACGCGCGCGAACATGGTCGGAATCACGAACGGCTGGCCTTCCGTCGCGAACCCCACATGGCAAACGAACGCTTCATCCAGAATTTTGTAAATAGCGTCGCGGTCATACACCGCGCGATTCGCCTCGCGGACCACCCGCGTGCGCCCGGTAACAGCAAACGATTCCTGCATGGAAACCCTCAACAGTGAAACACGACGCGGAGTTGATAGCCGGCGCCGTCGCGGCATGAGTGGGGAACAACCCTGTCATGCTATCACGTCGCCGCGTCTCTATGAGAAACTGGACTTGGCGGAGAATTTGTTTCCTGAGAGTACACAAGCCATGAGCACAGCTGGATTGGAACGAAGCGGCGTCAACGCTCTCGATGTGTCCTGGGTACGGGCGCAATTCCCGTCGCTGCAGACGCAGGTGAACGGGCAACCCGCCGCGTTTCTGGACGGTCCCGCCGGGACGCAGGTGCCCACCCAAGTGATGCACGCCATCCAAAGCTACCTGATGAGCGCGAACGCCAATACCTGTGGTGCCTTTCTCACCAGCCGCCGCACAGACGAAATGCTACTCGCGGCCCGTGCGGCGATGGCGGATTTTTTTCATTGCGAACGCGACGAAGTGGTCTTCGGCCAGAACATGACCACCATCACGTTTTCCATCTCACGCGCGATTGGCCGCAGTTTGAATGCCGGAGATGAAATCCTGCTGACCACGCTGGATCATGACGCCAACTTCTCTCCCTGGAAAGCGCTGCAAGAAAAAGGCATCGTGATTCGCCAAGTAGACATTCGCGAAGAGGATTGCACGCTCAATCTGGATGACTTGAAGAGCAAGCTGAGCGATAGAACCAAGCTGGTCGCGGTCGGCTACGCTTCGAACGCCGTCGGCACGATCAACCCGGTAGCGGAAATTACGCGCCTGGCTCACGCGGCGGGCGCGCTGGTCTATATCGACGCAGTGCATTACGCGCCCCATGGTCTGATCGATGTAAAAGAACTCGATTGCGATTTTCTGGCGTGCTCGCCGTATAAATTCTTCGGCCCACACATGGGCGCGCTGTATGGAAAGCGCCAGCATTTGCAGAGCTTCCGTCCATACAAAGTGCGCCCGTGCACGGACCAGGTTCCTGACCGCTGGGAGTCTGGCACGCAAACCCACGAATTGATTGCCGGAATTGCGGCAGCCGTCGACTACATCGCCGCCGTTGGCCGCCACAGCCATCCCTCCGTCAACACGCGGCGCGCAGCACTCGGAGCGGCATACCACACGACTGTCGCCTACGAGCGCCGCCTGATTTCGCGCCTGATCGAAGGCTTGCAGGCCATTCCCGGCGTCCACATTTACGGCATCACCGATCCCAGGCGCTTCGATGAACGTTGCTCCACACTTTCACTGCGTATCGGAAACCACAACCCGACTGCAATCGCCGCGTTTCTCGGCCAGCGCGGCATCTTCACCTGGGACGGCAACTTCTACGCATTGAACTTGACCGAACGCCTCGGCGTGGAGTCGCAAGGCGGCTTGCTGCGCATCGGATTGGTTCACTATAACATTCTGGAAGAAGTGGAGCGCCTGCTTTCCGCGCTGCGCGAATTTGCCGTCAGATAAATTCTTGAATAACTGAGCGAATGCTCCTTCGCTGTTCGTGCAATCTATTAATTCCTGGAAAGGGAACTAACAACAAACAGAGCCATGAGCAAACGACCAAGACCGATTGTGCTGACGGTGCTGGATGGATGGGGATACCGTGCGGAGATCAAGGGCAACGCCATAGCGTTGGCGCGCAAACCTAACTACGACGAATTGCTGCACAAATTCCCCAACACGTTGATCCAAACCTCAGGGCCATTTGTCGGCTTGCCGGAAGGGCAGATGGGCAACAGCGAGGTGGGCCACATGAATATCGGCGCTGGTCGCATCGTGCACATGGACATCACCCGCATCGATCTTCTGATCGCCGATAACCAGCTGGACCAGGTACCGCTTTTCCAGCAAGCCATGGAGCGCGGCCGCCAGCGCCAATTGCATTTCATCGGGCTGCTCAGCGACGGCGGCGTGCACTCCCACATGAATCACCTGTTCGCACTGCTCAAAATGGCCAGGAAAGAAAAAGTGGAAAAGGTCTTCGTCCACTGCTTCATGGACGGCCGCGACACCCCGCCGAACAGCGGCCGCGATTTCGTGCGTAAATTGCAGCAGAAGATGCGCGAACTGGGCGTCGGCGAAATCGCCACGATCGTCGGCCGCTATTACGCCATGGACCGCGACAATCGCTGGGAGCGCATCGAACTCGCCTATCGCGCGCTGGTGCACGGCGAAGCCGAGCGCAAGACCAACGATCCCGTCGCGGCCCTCGAAGCAAGCTACGAGCAGGGTGTCACCGACGAATTCGTGAAGCCCATCGTGATCACCAACGGCACAGGGCCGGCAGCCCAGCCCGTTGGCCTGATGCGCGACGATGACGCCGTGATCTTCTACAATTTCCGAGCCGACCGCGCCCGCCAGATCACCTACGCGTTGGAAGCCCCGGACTTCGACAAATTTCCCGATCCCAAGCGTCCCAAGAATCTCTTTTTCGTGGGCATGACCAAGTATGACAAGAACTGGCCCTGGCTGAAGTGTGTCATCCAGCCGGAAAAACTCGAGCACATTCTGGCGCAAGTGTTTCAGGAGCTGCAGTACAAAAACCTGCGTTGCGCGGAAACGGAAAAATACGCCCACGTCACTTACTTCTTCAACGGCGGCGTGGAAAAACCGTTCACCGGCGAAGAGCGTATCCTGGTGCCATCACCTAAAGTTGCCACTTACGATCTGAAGCCGGAAATGTCCGCCCGCGGCATCACCGATACCGTCGTGAACGCCATCGAGAAGGGCGAATTCGATGCCATCATCATGAATTTCGCCAATGCCGACATGGTCGGCCACTCCGGAAAACTGGAAGCCGCAATCAAAGCCGTCGAAGCAGTCGATGTGGGCCTCGGAAGAATTTATCAGGCGCTCAAACCGCGCGGCGGCTCCTGGATCATCACCGCCGACCACGGCAACGCCGAAACTATGATCGATCCCACGACCGGCGGCCCGCACACATATCACACAACGAATCCTGTTCCGTTCATTTGCGTTTCCGACAACGATCAATTGCAGCTGGCCCCAGGCGGCGCGCTGCGCGACATTGCTCCAACAATGCTCGGAATATTAGGCGAGCCTGCGCCCACGGACATGACCGGCCGCGATCTACGGCTAATCGCGAAGCCCTGACAACGCCGGCTTCAACTGGGTTTTTCAAGAGAACGCAAAACAAAACGCCGCTTCATGCAGTTCACCAAGCGCTCCCAAAGCCAGACCACGGTGATTCTGACGAGCGCGATTTTGCGACGAAGGATCGCAACCTAAAATTCATCTCACCGCGGCATCAGGATGACGCGCCCGGCAGAATCAGTCGCCAACGCCGCCCTTGGGCGCGGTATACCCTTCCTTCGCGTACACCACCCACTTCTGCTTCTTGCCCTTTTGATCCGTCACCGTCAGCGGGCTGCCATCCGGCGCAACCAATTCCACTTTGATCTTGCGATACTTTCCATCGGCCGCGTGATTGGTCGGCGTGTACGTAATGGTGTACTGGTGGCGCAGGAACTCCGTCACATCGCGCATAATGCCCGGCAGTTCGCCGTCAAATTGCGGGAACCATGCAAACCCGCCTGACATCGCCGAGAACGTCTTCAACTGGTTTTCCGCCTGCAGGAAATTCAGCTCGCGCATCCCGCCCAGCCGACCGTTCAATTCCAGCCAGTTAGAGATCGGCTTGTCCACACCCACGCAAAAAATCGTCACATCGGTGCCGCGCAGCTGCTTCATGGTCTGATCGAGGGTGTGCTTGGAGAAAGTATCAATGCCGCTGGCCAGCAGTAGCACAGACTTCTTGCCCTTCACATCCTTCAGGCGATCGACAGTGTCCAGCAACGCATCGAAAACGTTTGATTCGCTAAAGCCGGGGAAATACAAACTATAAAGAGCCTGTTCCACCTCATTCTTGTTCTGCGTGAAATCCACCTCTGTGCGTGGCTTCATATCAAAGGTGACCAGCGCGATCCAATCCTTTTGTTTGAGGTTCGGAAAAAGCGCGGTCGCCCAATATTTCGCCTGATAGGAGTACCAACCGGCGAACCGCGCGCTGAATTCCATCAAGATCACCATGGTGATCGGAGCATCGGAAGGTCCCGCGTTGGTGATGATCTGCGGCTGCCCGTCTTCGAGCACCCTGAAATTTTCCTTCTTCAGGCCGGTCAGCAAATCGCCGTGTTGTGTGGTGGCAATCACGTCCAACGTCACCACCGGCACTTCAACGGAAATGGCCGCGCCGGATTCCTGTGGCTTCTGGTCGGGAGCCTGCTTGGGAGCCTGCGCGGGAGCGGGTGCCGGCGCTGGTGGAGCGCCGCCTTGCGGTCCTTCGGGCGCTTGTGCTGGAGCGGCTGCCGCAAGGAATAAGCCGAGCGCGGCCACCGCGGCAAGCTTAAGCGAAATCGAGACTGCGCGAGATTGCATTGCCATCCCCCGATGCTTCTCAAAATAAGACGCGTTTTAATTAAGATGCGGGTACTGTGCCCCGCGTCGTCCGCCCCGGCGCTCTGCGCAAGTGCAAATTAGGCACGCCCGCACGAGGCCCCCCAAGGGGAGGTGCAAACCTGCATGTTAGTATGGAATTTACGCGGTGCAAAACGGATTCAGACTGGAGGGTGTCTTGAGCTGGAAGCGTTGGAGCTTCTTTATCTCGTGTGTTGTGGCCATGTGGGCGAGCGCGCCTGCATGCGCACAAGTACGGCAGGGGCCCCCGGCGATGGGTATACCGGACAACGGGTCGCTGGTGGGAGACACGAGCGCGCTAGCGCGGGAAGCCCAGGGCTGGCTGGTCGACCTGGTGAAAATAAACACCACCAATCCGCCGGGGAACGAGCAACAAACCGCAAAGTACATCGCAGGGGTCCTGACGAAAGAAGCAATTACGCCGGAAATTCTCGATCTGACGCCGGGACGCAGCGCTGTCGTCGCGCGTTTGCGCAGCAGCGCCGTGCCCGATCCTTCGAAAGCCCTGCTGCTGGTCGCGCACATGGACGTGGTTGGCGTGGATCGCAGCAAGTGGTCCGTCGATCCCTTCGGGGGCGTGATCAAGGACGGTTATCTCTACGGCCGCGGCTCCATCGACGACAAAAGCATGCTCGCTGCGAACTTGGCGGCATTCATTGCCCTGAAGCGTGCCAGCGTGCACCTGAACCGCGACGTGATTTTCCTGGCCACCGCGGACGAAGAAGAATTTGGAGAAGCCAGCCTGAAAATCCTGATCGTCAAATATTGGGACAAACTTGCCGCGGGCTTCGCCCTGAATGAAGGCGGCCGAACTGTCGTGAAGAATGGCAAGGTGCAATATGTCGGCTTGCAGGTGGCCGAAAAGGTTGCCGTCAACATTTCCGTCACCGCCAAGGGCAGGGGCGGTCACGCCTCGATGCCCACAAAAGACAATCCCGTCGTGCACCTCGCGGACGCGGTGGGGAAAATCGGTGATTACACGGCGCCGGTGCGCTTGACCTCCATCGTCCGGAGATACTTTGAAGGCTTGTCCGGCATCGAGGACGACGACACCGCCAAGTGGATGCGCGTCATAGATACGCCGGACCGCGGTGACCATGCGCAGCGCGTGCTCTCCGAGATGAATCCCATGTGGAATTCCATGATGAGAGACACGATCGCCCCGACCATCCTGCAGGCCGGGATACGCCCCAACGTAATTCCCTCCGAGGCGCGCGCGGTGTTGAACGTGCGCCTGCTGCCGGGTGACACCATCGACGTATTGATTAACGAACTGAACAAGCTCGTCAACGATCCTTCGGTGAAACTGGAAGTGATGGCGGATGCGGGCCTGGCGGCGCCGAACTCTTCGATCGAAAATGACTTTTACGCACTGCTCACCAAAGTGTGCGCCAAGGAATTTTCCGGCGCTCCGGTGTTGCCCATGCTTTCGACTGGAGCGACGGACTCCGCGCAATTGCGGTTGCACAGCGTGCAGGCTTATGGCTTGAGCCCGTTTCCGCTCATGCCCGAAGAAGAGGCCCGCATTCATGGGGATGATGAACGCATGCCTCTGGCTTCCTTTGCCAAAGGTGTCGATCTGCTCACCCGCGTCGTGACGGAGTTTTCCGTCTCTCACTAGTTCGCAGGTGCGATGTATGAGGATAGAATTTACCGATGATTTCTCGGCACTCTAAAATCGTCTGTACCATTGGTCCCGCCACGCGCTCGCCGCGCATGATCCGCAAACTGCTGAAGGCCGGAATGGATGTGGTGCGGCTGAATTTTTCGCACGGCACCCACGAAGAGCACGCGCAAAGTATTGCCATGTTGCGCGAAGCCGCGATGGAAATGAAGAAGCCCATCGCCATCCTCGCCGACCTGCAGGGCCCAAAAATCCGCACGGGCGCGCTGGCCGGCGGCGGATCGGTGATGCTGCGAGCCGGGCAGCGCTTCGTGATCACCACGGCGAAGGTCCTGGGGGATACCACGCGGGTGAACACCACGTTTTCTCCCATGCCACGCGAAGTGAGCCGCGGCGATCGCATCCTGCTTAGCGACGGTTTGATCGAACTGCGCGTAGAGACGACAAATCACGCGGAAGTGGTTTGCCAGGTGGCCAATGGCGGACTGCTCGGCGAACACAAAGGCATCAACCTGCCGGGCGTGAAACTCCACGTTCCCGCGTTGACCGACAAAGATCGCGCGGATTTGCGCTTTGCCCTCGCGCGAGGCGCGGACTACATTGCGGTCAGTTTCGTACGCAGGCCGGAAGACGTGGTTCTGGCGAAAGCCCTGGTGAAGCGCGCCGCAAAAAACACGCCGGTGATCGCCAAGCTGGAAAAGCCGGAAGCCATAGAGAACCTGGAAGAAATTCTGCGTGTGGCGGATGGCGTCATGGTGGCGCGCGGCGACCTCGGCGTGGAAATGCGCCCAGAGCGCGTACCCGTAGTACAAAAAAACATCATCGCCCGCGCACGCGAGCACCGGCGCCCAGTCATTACCGCCACACAAATGCTCGAATCGATGACGGAAAATCCCCGGCCTACGCGCGCCGAAGCTTCCGACGTCGCCAACGCGATCTTCGACGGCTCGGACGCGGTGATGCTCAGCGCGGAAACCGCCACCGGCGTCTATCCCGTGGAAGCCGTGAGCATGATGGCGCGCATCATCGAAGAAGCCGAAGCCAGCATTCACGAATTTCCCAGGCCCGGAGGGACGGAAAAGCTGAAAGTGGCGGAAACCGTGGCGGAACTGGTATGCCACGCCTCACGCGAATTGCATATGAAGTTGATCGCCGTGTTTACACACAGCGGATTTACAGCCCGGTTGGTGTCTCGCTACCGGCCCTTGGTGCCCATTGTGGCCTTTTCCCCGGAAGCGGAAACCCGGCGCCGCATGGCTCTGCTCTGGGGTGTCACACCGCGCAGCATCGTGGACATCAAGAAAATCGATGCCCTGCCGGTGATTGCAGAAAACCGTTTGCTGGAAGAGCGCCTGGTGCGCAAAGGCGATGTGATTGGCATCGTCGCAGGCACGCCCATGGGCGTGCGCGGCACCACCAACTTTATGAAATTCCACGTAATCGGCAGTGCCAGGTAGAAATAAAAGCTAGTCAACGGGCACTGATCTTAATCGCGCCATCGAACGCGTTGTCATCCTGAACCCGTGCCTTTTGCGGGTGAACGATCTCGACTGTCGACACACACCGATCGCCCCGCAGGCAAGACGCAAGACAAGGACCGCGCGCTAATTAACCCAGTGATCCGGGTTCGAGGGAGGTTCGTTCTTTGCTTTCTTCATATACACTTCGAAGCGTTTGCGGTTGCGCTGGTATTTCCAGTCCGCCATTTCATTCCGCACGCGAAACAGGAACGAACCGCGTCGCAGATATATCCAGCCGATCAGCATCCCGCCCAGATGGCACAGGTGACTGACGTTGTCGCCGCCGGCCCGGAAGGTGGAGAAAAATTCTATCGCCGCCATCACGCCGACAAATGGCCGCATCGGAATCATGATGGGCAGCGGAAACAGCCAGATCTGCCGATCGGGAAACAAAATCGCGTTGGCGATCAGGATGCCGAAAATCGCGCCGGATGCGCCGATGGTAGGAATGTCAGAAGGATAGTGCCCCCAGAACAGTGGAATATATTTCACAATCACGGTGATAACGCCGGCGCCGACGCCACAGAGCAAGAAATAATTCGTAAAACGTTTCTTGCCCCACGCCAGCTCGAGTTCGCGCCCGAACATCCACAGCATCAGCATGTTGATCAGCAAATGCCAGAGACCGCCGTGCAGAAACAGGTACGTCAGCGGCTGCCACAAACGGAATCCCGGAAATACGCCACTGGGAACAAGTCCGAACCAATGGTTGAACCAGGCCGTGGCGCTTGGAGGGAGAAAAAGCTCCATCAAGCTCTGAGCCAGGAAAACGCCGGCGCAAATCAAAACCAGCATCTTTACGGCGGGAGTGATGAAGCTGCGCCAGTCGAAGCGAATCCGGGGGGCTCCGAACCTAGTACCCATAGACAAAGTGTACGGCGGCATTAGCCGTGTCGTCAAAAGAGGTTTTTTGCGATGTCGCAGTGATCACGTCAGCCATTTAGCGGCGCTGCACCGAAGCGGCACGGCCATCCGTCATTGGAACCTTGCCGAAGCGGGAACCCGCAAATGCACTGGCTGGATCATTCAGCCCACGCGCCTCCCCGCATCGCTTCTGGCCGGCGACCATCCAACCTCGCCATCCTCCTCTGGCCACGCCCAGGGAAACAAAGCAGCGGAACGAGTTAGCCGGGGGCGCTCCAGGATACCAACGCGCAAACGAAAGAAACCAGCAAATCGCCGGCGTGGAAGCCAACGACAAAAGTAAGAAGGTTGCAATTCTTTCGGCCGCTACTGTGGTGGAGGGATTGCAACACGGTAACTTCGCGGCGCGGTGTCTGAGCCCTAACTATGGATGAACTCACACGGGAATTCCTGCTGGAAAGCTACGAGAACCTGGACCGCCTGGACCAGGAATTCGTTAAGTTGGAAACCGAGCCGGCCAACCTGGAACTTCTCAAAAGCATTTTTCGCACGATTCACACCATCAAGGGCACCTGCGGATTTTTGCACTTCGACAAACTCGAAAGCCTCGCGCACGCTGGAGAAAACCTGCTCTCGATGCTCCGCGACGGCCAGCTGAAAATCAACTCGGAAATTACCACCGCCTTGCTGGCCATGGTTGACGCTGTGCGCCAGATGCTCGGCAGCATTGACGCGATTGGCAACGAAGGCGACCGCAACGACCAGGAACTGATCGCCAAGCTCGCTCGGCTGCTGCTGCCGGAAGCGCCGGCGAAACAAGAACCAGCACTTCCGCCGAAGCAGGAAGAGCCCAAAAAAGAAGAAGTGCAGCCGGACCAGAACATCGGCGAAATTCTCATCAAGCGCGGATCGGCGAAAGTCATCGACGTTTACGACGCCGTCCAGCAGCAGAACCAGGGCGATTCCCGTCCCGTCGGCAAAATCCTGATGGAAAAAGGTGCCGTCAAGCCCATCGAGTTGCTGGAAGCGCTCACCGTGCAGCAGCAGGCCCGGGCCGCCAGCACCAGTGACAGCACCATCCGCGTCGAAGTTAGCCAGCTGGACCGCCTCATGAATCGCGTCGGCGAACTGGTGCTACTGCGCAACCAGATCCTGCAGTACAGCAATGCCAGCGAAGACCCCGACCTGCTCGCCACCAGCCAGCGCCTGAACCTGATTACCACCGAACTGCAGGAAGGCGTAATGAAAACGCGCATGCAGCCGATCGGCAATATCTGGAGCAAATTTCCGCGCACCGTGCGCGACGTCGCCATGGCCTGCGGAAAAACAGTGCGCATCGAGATGGAAGGAAAAGAAACCGAACTGGACAAAACCATTATCGAGGCCATCAAGGATCCGTTGACGCACATCGTCCGCAACTCCGTCGATCACGGCATCGAGACACCAGAGAAGCGCGTCGCCGCTGGAAAAAATCCGGAAGGCTGCTTGATGCTCCGCGCCTTCCACGAAGGCGGCCAGGTGAACATTGAAATTTCCGACGATGGCGGCGGCCTGGACGTAGAAAAAGTCCGCCGCAAAGCCCTCGAAAAGGGAACCATCACCGCGGAGCAGGCTGCGCGCATGAGCGAACGCGAAGCCGTCAACCTGATTTTTCTTCCCGGCTTATCTACCGCCGATAAAGTCACCAACGTCTCCGGTCGCGGCGTGGGTATGGACGTGGTGCGGACCAATATCGAAAAAATCGGCGGCACCGTCGATGTGCAAACGAAATTAGGTGCCGGAACTACCGTGCGCATGAAGATTCCGCTGACCCTGGCGATTATTCCCGCGCTGATCGTTACCAACCGCGGCGATCGCTACGCCATTCCTCAGATCAGCCTGCTCGAACTGGTGCGCCTCGAAGGCCCGGAAGCGCAGAAGCGCATTGAATTCGTGCATGGCGCGCCGGTGTACCGCCTGCGCGGCCGCTTGTTGCCTCTCGTGTACCTCGATCGCGAGCTGCGTCCGGAAACAAAAAACGACGAAGCCCAGGTCGCTGCCGTTGTGAACATCGTTGTGTTGCAAGCCGACGAACGGCACTTCGGCCTGGTGGTAGACACGATTAACGACACGGAAGAAATCGTGGTGAAGCCCCTGGGCAAGCAATTGAAGGGAATCAAAACATTTGCCGGCGCCACGATCATGGGGGACGGCCGCGTGGCCTTGATCCTGGATGTTCTCGTACTAGCGCAGTCCGGCAACGTAGTCGGCGAAAGCCGCGAACGCACCATGGCGGGCGAGGAAGCGGCGGCCGGACACGCCACCGGGAAGCAAACCATGCTGCTGATGCAATGCGGCGTGGATGGGCGTATGGCCATGGACCTTTCCCTCGTGGCGCGCCTCGAAGAATTCAAGGGCAGCGCCATCGAGAAGGCCGGCGACTGCGATGTGGTGCAATACCGCGGAAGAATCATGCCGCTGATCCGTATCGCCGAAGTCTTGTGCCTCCCGCAGAGCACGCCGGCGAACAATGACTGCGGCCTCACCCAGGTGGTCGTGTATTGCGAAGATGGCCGCAGCGTCGGCTTGGTGGTCGATCGCATCCTGGACATCGTCGAGGAATCTTTCATCCGCCAACACCCCGCGAAAAGGGAAGGGCTGTTCGGCTCCGCGGTCATTCAGCAAAAGGTAACCGACCTGCTCGACGTGCAAACTTTAATCCGCAACGCCCTCCCCGGTTTCTTTCAGGACGAGCCCGTCCTTCAGGAGCGATGACCTTGGCCGCCCCACAGCAATTCTGCACCTTCTTTATCGACAAACAGTTCTTTGCCGTGCCGGTGCAGCAGGTGCAAGAAGTTATTCGTTATCAGGAAATGACCCAGTTGCCGCTGGTCCCTCCGGTGATCCGCGGACTGATCAACCTGCGCGGTCAGATCGTGGTGGCGTTTGACCTGCGCCGCCGCCTTGGCTATGCGGAGCGGCCCGAGCACCTGAAGCCCATGAACGTGGTGTTGCGAGCCGACGGCGAGATCGTGAGTTTTTTGGTGGACGAAATCGGCGATGTTATCGAAGTCGATGAAGACAGCGCCGAGCCGCCGCCGCAAACCTTGCGGGCCGAAATGCGCGAGCTGCTGCAGGGTGTTTACAAGCTGAAAGACCAGCTGTTGCTTGTGCTGGACGCGGACCGAACCGTCAGCGGCACCGGAAACGTGCACACACGCTAGCGCAGTCTTAGCGCGTGCGGCAGGGCTTTGCGCGTAGCGTATCAGGGTGGCCTTAAGAACGGATCAGAGGAATCGCAGTGGCAAGCAGGAAGACGCAGGAAGCGCAACAAGCGAGAGGATGGTAGAAGCCTATGGCAAGTCTGCAGGAACTTACCGAAACCGAGCATCCCCAGGATTCCCAGGATTCCAAAGACTGGCGTGGCTATCGCGATGACCGCAAGGCCCCTCGGCCACGCGAATTGCAGTATGAGGGAGGCGCACGGCATACCGCGGGTAGTCTTCCGAAAAAGCCAAGTCGCAATCCGGTCGCCGCGTTGTCTCGCAACATGAATATCGGTAAACGCCTGACCCTTGGTTTCGGTGTGTTGATGGTGCTTCTGCTGTGGGTTGCGGCCGCGGGTTACATGGGCACAAAGAAAATTTCTACGGAGATGATGGCCTTGCTGCAGACGGACTCGCGCATGGAGCAGCTCTATTCTTCCGGCCTGGTGAATACCATGGAACTGCGGCTTGATGAAAGAGATCTCTTCCTGAACAAAGGCGACGCGGCGGCGCGGCAAGCGGCCAGAGACAACTGGACCGCCATGACCGAGCACCTCGCCGGATCACTGAACGAACTGGACAAAATTGTCGGGCCTAGCCAAGAAAAAGACGAAATCGCTTCGATACGCGCGGCCACCCGGGATTATGCCGAGAAATTCCATGCCATGGAGCAGAAGCTGAATTCCGGAAAAATCAAGAAAACATCGGAATGGGTGCAGGCCGACAAAGAAGCCAAAGACTCGCGAGAATTCGTGGAAGAACATTTGCGCACCGAAGCGGCCGAACACCGGTCCCGCATAGCGGACGGCGAGAAAAGTACGGAAACCCTGGTGCACCAGACGAGCCTCCTGATTTTCGGCGTGGTGCTGCTCGGCATGATTGCTAGCGTCGGGATCGCCATTGGCATAACCCGCAGTATCACCAAGCCCTTGGGCGAAGCCCTTGATGCCACGCAAAGCATCCTGCGCGGAGACACCGATTTTGAATTCGATACGGACCGCGGCGACGAAGTGGGCCAGATGATGAGCGCGGTCGAACAAATGAGTGTGCAGTTTCGCGAAAAGATGGATTCCGTGGCGCGCGTCCGGTCCATGCTGGACAACGCTCCCGTAAACCTGATGTGCGCGGACATGGACCTGCGGGTGCAATACATGAACATCGCCGCCCGCGAAACACTCAGGAAAATCGAGCCGTTTCTTCCCGTAAAAGTGGACGAAATCCTGGGCAAGCCGATCGACCTTTTCCACAAGAATCCTGAGCACCAGCGAGGCATGCTCGCCACGGACAAACATCTTCCGCATGAAACGCAGATCCAGGTTGGCGACGAAAAAATGCACTTGCGCATAAGCGCGGTCTACGACCAGAACCGCAGATACATCGGGCCGATGGTCACCTGGGAAGTGGTCACGGACAAGCTGAGAAAAGAGGAGGAAATCAAGGAAACGTCGTCGAATACGGAAGCACTAAACAAGGTGTTGGCGGCCATCAGCCAGGCCACCACCGTCAGCGAAGCCGCACAAACTTCGTTGCAAACCGTGAAGGATGCTTTCGGATGGGCTTACGGTTCCTACTGGAAAGTGGACGCCAAGGACAATGCGCTGCGCTTCATGGTCGAAAGCGGCTCAGTGAACGAAGAGTTCCGCCGGGTGACCACGGCAGCTGTCTTCCGCGAAGGAGAAGGCCTGTCCGGCAGGGCCTGGAAGTCGCGCGATTTATATTTCGCCGAGGATCTTGCGGAATTGAAGGATTGCGTGCGTGCCCCGGTCGCCCGGCGCGCTGGAGTCAGATCGGCCATCGCGTTTCCCGTCCAGATGGGTGGCAAAGTGGCCGGCACCATGGACTTCTTCTCGCTGGAAACCCTGCAACTTTCCCGGCAACGCATGGAAGCCTTACGCACCGTCGGCAGAATCGTTTCTGGCGCTTTCGAACGAATTGCCGCCGTGGAAAATGAACAGCGCGAGCAGTTGGTATTGCGCGAAAAAGTGAACAACATCCTCGAAGTGGTGCAAGCCGCCGCCAAAGGTGATCTGACCCGCGAAGTTTCCGTTAAAGGTCAGGACGCCGTAGGGCAAATGGGTGAAGGGCTCAATGAGTTCCTGGCCAGCTTGCGCACCAGTGTTACCGGAATCGCTCGCAACTCCCAGTCCCTGGCTACCGCCTCTGAACAATTGAGTTCGGTCAGCCAGCAGATGAGCGCCAACGCCGAAGAAACTTCCAGCCAGGCCAACGTGGTCACCGCCGCTTCTGAGGAAGTAAACAAAAACCTGCAAACTGTCGCCAGCGCCACAGAGGAAATGAGCGCCAGCATCAAAGACATCGCCAAGAACGCTTCGGAAGCCGCAAAAGTCTCCAACTCCGCTGTCGGCATCGCAGACAAAGCCAACCAGACGGTCACCAAGCTCGGTCAATCCAGTGCGGAAATCGGTGAAGTCATCAAAGTCATCACCTCCATTGCGCAGCAAACCAACCTGCTGGCCCTGAACGCGACCATCGAAGCGGCGCGCGCCGGCGAAGCGGGCAAGGGCTTCGCCGTCGTTGCCAATGAAGTGAAAGAACTGGCCAAGGAAACCGCCAAGGCTACCGAAGACATCAGCCGCAAGATCGAAACCATTCAGACAGACACCAAGGAATCCGTCGACGCCATCGGCATCATCAGCGGAATCATCAACCAGATCAATGATATTTCCGCCACCATCGCCTCCGCCGTCGAGGAACAAAACGCCACAACCAACGAAATGGCCCGCAACGTCGGCGAAGCCGCCAACGGCTCCGGTGAAATCACCAAGAACATTGCCGGGGTGGCGGAAGCCGCGCAAAGCACCTCGCACGGCGCGGGAGATTCCCAGAAGGCTGCGCACGAACTGGCAAAAATGTCCAACGAACTCAGGGAATTGACGGCACGGTTCAAGTTCTGACCGCGGCGGCGTGAGGCAGGCGGAAGAAATGCCGGAGCACATCGGCCCGCGGAAGTGAGGCAGCGCGGATGAGCTGACAAAAGAATTTCTGCAGGAGAGCACCGAAAACCTGGACCGCCTGGACCAGGACTTCGCAGAAAGCCGCCAAAAGCCTGGCGGAGATGTCCACTCACCTGCGCCCGCTGGTCGGTCGCTTCAAACTGGAGGAAGAGCACGTCCACACGCAGAAACGCACGGAGAAGCGGACCGCACGAGCCGCAAAGTCTCGACAGCGCGAGGAGGAATTCGTCACCAAGTAATCCTTGGGCCTCCGCTGCCGCCCTGTGCTAGTCCAGTTTCTTTCGCGCGAAATAAAACAGGGAAGCCGCCAGCAGCAGGAACATAAAGGCCCCAAAGAGATTACTGGTCGCCAGCGGCCCCAGCAGCTTCGGACCAAGCGAGAAAAGGTCCGGACGCCACGGCAAGCGCAGCACTGCGGAAAACCAGTGCGGCACGTGATTCGCTATTTCCGGATCCTGCAAAAGCGTAATGCCAATCCCCAGCAGCCCAAACACACCTCCGGCTGCGATCAAGCCGCTGGAATACAGCGCCCCAGGACTGGCCTCGCCGCCGCCCTCCTGCTTTTCCTTCAGCGAGGCCTGCACGGCCCATGCCACTAATCCTCCGGCGAACATCGTGGCCGTGGTCGCAATGGAAAGGTACAGTCCCGTGGCGAATGCCAGCGAACGCACCCCGAGAACCTCAATCGCGATGACCATCGCCACGCCCATCAACACCAGCCGCCACGGCAACCGTTGCGTCAGGATGCCGCTGATCACCGTAGCCATCAGGCGCGCTTGCGGTGCGGGCGCTTTGTCGCTGCCGATGCCTTGCGCCCACTGATATTCGATCTTCTGGGCGTCGTTGTCATACAAATACTCCCCGTCCGGAATCACACCGGAACCAAGCGAATTGATCAGCGTGTAGCTCTTGTCCTTATACATAAAGGACTGCCGTTCGATTTTCGCCCCGGTGGGAAGCGCCGAAATACTCACGGGAATTTCTGTGGGAATATATTTCTCCAGGCCTTTGTTCATCAGGTTCAGCGTTCCGCCAATGGCCACAGTGGAAACGGTCACGCCGATCAGCAAGCCCATCTGTTGCCAGAACGGCGTGGAGCCCACCAGAAAGCCGGTCTTCAGATCCTGCGAAGTGGCGCCCGCAATGGCCGACGCGATGCACACCACGCCGCCGATCATCAGTGCCAGCACCGCATAGTTCGGCGCAGTCCATCCGGCAAGCAGAAATATCGCACAGGTGGCCATCAGCGTGGCGATGCTCATGCCGCTGATCGGATTCGAAGAGTTCCCCAGCAAACCGCTGATGCGGCTGGCTACGGTCACGAACAGGAACCCGAACACCACCACGAAAATCGCGGCGAACAAATTCTGGTACCACAGCGTGCCCGCACCCTTCATGGGATGGAACGTCAGCAGCATCCACATCATCACCACGATCAGAATGGACCCGACAATCACCCAACGCATGGGCGTGTCCCGTTCCGTCCGGTTGGCGGCTTCAGTTTCTTCGCCGCCCTGTGAACGCACGTCCTTCAGGCCGGCGCGCAGCGCGCCGATAATGGTGGGCAAAGTGCGCAACAGCGTGATCAATCCCGCGGCGGCCACCGCTCCTGCTCCCATCGGGCGAATGTAGCTGCGCCACATGTCGTCAGGCGTCATCAGCGGTATGGGAATCGTGGAGGGATACAGCGGCGTGCTCCCCGCAAGCTGGCCGTAAAATTTGATTGTCGGCATGATCACCAGCCAGGAAACGATGCCGCCGGCAAACAAAATCCCGGCAACGCGCGGACCGATGATGTACCCCACGCCCAGATATTCCGAAGTGATGTCCGCGCGAAAACTGGAGCCGGGATACCAGCCGGGCCGCCCCTCCGGCTGCTCCGTCCAGACCAGCATGGTCTTCATCAAGAACGTGTACGCGCCGCCGAGGCCCAGTCCCCAGAACACGCGCCCGGCAAACGATCCGCCTTTTTCGCCGGCCACCAGAACGTCCGCGCACGCCGTGCCTTCGGGGAAGCTAAGATTCCCGTGTTCCTTCACAATCAGCTGGCGGCGCAGCGGAATCATGAACAGCACGCCGAGCCAGCCGCCCAGCAGCGCCATCGGGAAAATCCGCCAGAATGTGAACTCCGATCCAAACCCCAGAAAAATCAACGCTGGCAGCGTGAACATCACTCCCGCTGCCAGCGATTCCCCGGCCGACCCGGTGGTCTGCACAATGTTATTTTCCAGAATCGAAGAGCGCCCGAACGCGCGCAGAATGCTGATCGAAAGAACCGCGATGGGAATAGAAGCGGAAACTGTCAGCCCCGCTCGCAAGCCCACGTAAACGGAAACCGCGCCGAACAGCAGCCCAAAGATGCCGCCGAGCACCACCGCGCGTAGCGTAAATTCCTTCAGATTTTCTGAAGCCGGCACATAAGGACGAAATTGCCCTGCTGCTGCCGCAGAGTTCCATGGACGGTCGCTCACCGTGTCCTCCTGAATTACGGGCGCAAAGCTGCAAAAGGAAACTTGTGTGCAGGGATTATGACCTAGCGGGCACGCCGGGGCAAAGGGCTTCCTAAAATCAGCGCTCCCGACTACGAAAAATCTCAGCCCTATCTCTTGGTGAGGTTCACGCGCCCGAAGGGTGTCCGCTTCCCGTGGTCTTCTCCATCCATAACCCACCGCCACGTGTCCGAGCTTTTGTCGTAAACAAACGTGGTATAAAAGATGCTGCCGTCCGCGCTTTTGAACAGGAACGCGATTTCGTCGCCGCTTCGTTTCCCATGGGCGATGCCTTGTGCGGACAATCCTCCGCCACTCGTCGAGTCCAGCCACAAACACTTGTATTCGCTCGTCGGTTCGTCCCACGCAAGAAACACGATCGCCTCATACGCGGGCTGTCCCAGCGCATTCTTTTCGCGAGACGTTTCGTGCAGCCGCACATATTCGTGGTTCAGCACCCAGTCCGCCTCCACATCGTGCGTGGTCTGGCGTCCCGCCAGCGTCCCCTGCAGAGTCCACGTTCCGGTCATATGATCCAGTAAAGCATCAGGCCGTGCGGGCACTGCCTGTTGCCCCGAAGCAACAATCGAAAACACCAGCGCCAGCGCAAACACGCCAGTTATCTTCATCGCACATCAATCTCCGTACCGCGAAGAAACCAAAAACGGCGTCAAACGCCATCAACCACAGTCGCCCGATCATACACGTACCTTCACGGCTTTCGGGAAAATGTTGGGTTGGGTACTCTCGACAATCGGCAAAATCACTTGTAAGTTGAGGAACATAAAAGATACGCAGGTTGCCAATAAGCCGGTTACACCTTCGGCTGGATGGGAATAGCAAAACGGTATTCGTCAACACCGACGAAATCAAACCGGTTTCAACGGGAAATAACCAGTGGCAATGTGAAACCGCTGCACACACAAAACAGCGAAGCCACCCGTTCCTATGACCGCGGGCACACGAACGTAATCGCCGAAGGCGGCCGCAGCGCGCTCCACCGATGACGCAATGCCCGTGGCGCGGCATCCAGCATGGCCGCGAGCAGTGGCTGCGCGCGATCGAAGGGAATCGTCAGGCGAAACAGATCGGCGCGCCTGCCGTACGAATATTTTTCGTAGCGCGGTGCGGAACTTCGCGCAAAATCCGTAAGCGCATCCCACGCCGAAGTTCTGCTGAAAAGTTTTGTCGACCCGGCCTCGCGCACCGTGATCTCCACCACGCTGCGCTGAGAGCCGCCGCCGCTTTCGAACAGCACCGCCGTCGTGCTCGACGGTTCGAAAGCCCGCGAAGGATCGTCATCCGGAAATGGCGCCACCAGCGTGTGAATTTCCGCCGGTTCCGCGGTTAGCGGGTCCCACCAGTAGTGATAGCCGTTATAAACGACCGAACCGGTGCGGAAAATCTGCTGCACGCGTTCCGTATCTTTGCCGACCACGCTGACCACCATGTCCGCCAGCTCATTCAGCCGGAACGTTTGTTTCACCACCGGCCGCATGCTTACATAGCCGGCATCATCCTCGGCATAGCGAACCTCAATTTCTTGCGGCAAAGCCATGCGATCACCCTCACCAATCTGTCATCCCGAGGGAGCGTTTTGTGCGACAAAGGATCTCAACCGATCCGTGCTCGCAACAACCCAACAACATGCGAACCACTCACCCCAACTTACCGAGCCTCTCGCGCACGCGGTCGCTAAGAGCCTTGCCATCCACCGCCTTGCCCGTCAACGCTTCCTTCGCAGCCTTCACCACCGCTCCCATATTTTTGATCGACGTCGCTCCCACATCCGCAACGGCTTTCTCGATCGCCGCATCCATCTCCGCATCCGAAGCCCCCGCGGGCAAATACGATTCCAGCACCTTCAATTCGCTAGTCTCCTTGTCCACCAGATCCTGCCGCCCGCCCTTTCCAAACTGGTCGATGGATTCCCGTCGCTGTTTCGCCAGCGACTGCAGCAACTGGATCGATTCCGCCGGATCGAGCGGCCGCATCTTTTCCACTTCCTTCAACTGAAACGCGGATTTCACCATGCGCAGCACGCTCAAACGCAACTCGTCCTTCGCCTTCATCGCCGTCACAATATCTTTCTGAATTTGTTCAGACACAGTCATGACAAGCTCCCTTGTAAAAACTATAGCAGACGCGCCTGACAAGTCGGATTCCGATCTCAGATTCCGTCGCACCGCGAATAGCCGTATTCAGGACCGACGGAGCCAAAATCCCCTGCCCAGGTCAAGCCAAATCCTGTGCCAGTTCGGGGGGCAGAGCTTCAGCTCCGACATTAGAGCCAAGAAAACCGGGCTTCAGCCCCTGAGGAATCCGCTCACCACAACCCGCCGTTTGACACAGACAAACCCCGCACAGTAACTTGGAATGTTTCGAAAACCTGGGAAGAGACCGCTGGAAACGCGGGCGGCTTTTACCCTGAAAAGAGGGCAGATGAAAGTCATCGTAGCGGACAAAATCAGCGAGCACGGGGTCGAGCTCCTGAAAGAAACGGGCTGGAAGATCGTCCAGACCACCAAGGAAACGCTTGCGGGCGAATTGGCGGATGCGGACGCGCTGATCGTTCGCAGCGCCACAAAAGTAACGCCGGAATTAATGGACAAAGCCGCGAAACTGCGCGTAGTCGGCCGCGCCGGCGTCGGCGTAGACAACATTGACCTCGATGATGCCACCAAGCGCGGAATCCTCGTCATGAGTACTCCCGGCGGAAGCTCCGTCAGCGTTGCCGAACACACCTTCGCGCTTTTGCTCGCGCTCGTCCGCCAGGTGCCAAAATTTGATGTGTCCATGCGCGAAGGGAAGTGGGAGAAGTCTTCCTCCGGCGCCGAAGTGCGCGGCAAAACCATTGGGCTGATCGGCCTGGGCCGCATCGGCGGTGAAGTCGCCATTCGCGCCAACGCCTTCGACATGCGTGTCCTGGCCTTCGATCCGTACATCAGCGAGGCCGCCGCAAAGGAATATTCCGTCGAGCTCGTTCCCCTGGAAAAGCTTCTCGAAGAGAGCGATTTTATTTCCTTGCACACCGCGGTCACTCCGCAAACAAAAAACCTCGTGAACGCGGAGACCATCGCCAAAATGAAAAAAGGCGTGCGCATCCTGAACGCCGCGCGAGGAGAACTCATCAACGAAGCCGATCTTGCGACAGCCCTCAAAAGCGGCCACGTAGCTGGCGCCGGTTTGGACGTGTTCGCGGTAGAGCCGCCGAAAAATTCGCCACTCATCGGCTTGCCAAACGTGATCTGCACCCCGCACGTCGCAGGCTCGACCGCGGAAGCGCAAGAAGAATTGGGCAACCAGGTCGCCGTTCAGGTCCGCGACTATCTCTCCGAAGGCATCATCCGCAACGCCGTGAATTTGCCCGCGCTCTCCCCGGAACAGTACCGCCGCGTGC
This sequence comes from Candidatus Acidiferrales bacterium, assembly GCA_963742325.1. GTDB lineage: Bacteria > Acidobacteriota > Terriglobia > Acidiferrales > UBA7541 > Acidiferrum. The sequence continues at coordinate 447,930 of CAVULB010000002.1, forward strand.
GTCCCTATCTGGCGCTCGCCGAACGGCTCGGCTCGTTGGTTTCGCAGGCCGCTGCCACTCGCCCGGCCCGCGTAAAGATTCGCTATGCGGGAGAAGTAACCGAAGTCGGCACGCACCTCTTGCGCAGCGCGGTCCTTGCCGGCCTGCTCAACGCCATCCTCGACGAAAAAGTGAACGTGGTGAATGCCCCGTCGGTGGCGGCCGCCCGCGGCCTCAGCGTCGAAGAAGAAACTCACTGGCGCGAACACGGATTCAAGCACACGCTCGAAGTTTCCGCGCTTCCCAGCAAGCCCGGCACGCAGGGCTTCAGCGCCGAAGGCACCGTGCTGCACGATGGCTCCCCCCGCGTCATCAATATCGACGGCATCCCGCTCGAAGCGCAGTTGGACGGCACCATGCTCTACCTGCGCAACAACGACAAACCCGGCGTGATCGGCCACGTGGGCACCACGCTCGGAAAGCACGGCGTGAATATCGCCACCTTTGCCCTTGGCCGCCGCGAAGCCACCGTCGGCGCCGAAGCCGTCTCCCTCGTGCGTCTCGATGGAAAAGTTTCCGAAGATATTCTCGGCCCCATCCGCGAGCACCCTGCCATCACCGAAGCCAAGTTGATCCATCTCGACTAAGGCAAGCAGACAGCGGAGGCGCGGTGACCCGTATCACGAGCAATCGCACGGGCGCGCGCCGCCTCCCACCTTAGCAATGAACGTCAAACAAGCAGTCTCTGCGACCCTCTTAGTTAGCTGGTACAGCCTACGACAGCTGTGCTAACCTACAAATGCGCCTAAACCCGCTTTTAGGCACATGTCGGGGCGTAGCGAAGCCTGGTTATCGCGCCTGGTTCGGGACCAGGAGGTCGGTGGTTCAAATCCACTCGCCCCGACCACTATTTCCCTCTCGCCGTGGTTGTACTCCCGCCGAATCTGCTCAAATAGTTCCACTTTGGCTCTCCTGTTCAACCGGGTCTCCTTGGGGGCTCGCGAGCCCGAAACGAGATCCACGGTATATGGTTTTCGGTAGGTGGGCCAATTTAGATGATCGTTGGTGGGCCAAGACAGAGTATCGAAATCAAATAGACGTATTTGTTGAGATGAACAGAAGTGCAGTTCAACTCAGCGCGTTCGATATCATCGTTGCACGGGTCGAAGAGGCGACGGGTGAATCGCTGCACAGCCTCGTGCAAGATATACGAACACAGGTTCCGCTCATTGACGCTTATGCGTCGGCGCCGGAATTAGTGCTTAGCATTGCGGCTCTCCGCGAAGACCTGCCTCCCACACAAGCAAGTTTCCAAAAGCTCGATTTAAACAGGCTGGTCAGGCAATGGGACGAAATTGTAGGGGGCATTGATTTTGCGTTAAATTTCCTCGACGAAGAGAGAATCTTTGACTCGGAGCGGCTGCCAACGATAGGCGTCTTGTACACTCTTGCCGCTGTTCACGATTGCGTTCCGAAGGTTCTCGATGCATCAGAAAACGCAAAGGCGCTTCTCCGGAAGTATCTTTGGCGTGCATTTGCAACGAGTAGGTACGAGAACAATGCAGCGACACGTTCGCTCCAAGATGCACGGGGCCTGAGGGCAGTTTTTTCAAACGGCAAACCTGAATCGCAAGTACCTATATTTGACGACGCAGAGTTTCCACTGCCAACAGTGGATGGGTTAAAAAGAGCTGGATGGCCGAAGAAGAGAGACACGCTAGCTCGCTGCATACTTGCGGTGTCGCTCCGGACAGGCGGCTTAGACCTCGCCGATGGCACACCAGCGAGTCGCGCTCATCTTAAGAATCGGGAATATCACCATTTGTTTCCAGATGCGCTGTTGCAAAACGTTGGGAGCATGACAGGCGAGCAGGCTTACAAGGCCCTTAATTGTGCGCTAATCACTTGGAATACAAATCGAAACATTTCTGCGAAAGAACCTATTCAGTACCTCCGAGAGCGCGTGCTGAGCGCGCGGCTCGGAGAACCGGATATTCGGTCCCGCCTTCGTACGCACGCAATTCCGTTTAATGCCCTAAACGTGGGCGGTTACGCGAATGTCACTGATGCAGTAGAGCGTGCTGCCAAGATTTCGCATGATTACGATTCATTCCTAACTGCCCGGGGCAAATTGTACTAGCGGCACTCAATGAACTGTGTGAAGGTCGGAATTGGGCTGGAATGAACGAAGATTCAAGTGTTGCAGTCTTGAGCATTGGCACCGCTGCCTAACGTGCCGCAATTGCCGCATAATACGCGCCATGGATATCAGGTCCATCTTCGTGGCGCTTTTAGCACTGTGCCTTCTCGTGTTCCGCCAAACACCAGAACAGAATGCTGCACACATTAAAGCTTGGACGGAACGACACGCCCAGTACATGTCGGAGCCGAGAATCGAGGAAACGGAATCTTTCTTGGAGATTACAGCTAACGACCCTCGGCCACTTGACGGCGTTTTAGCGGCACTCGCGCACCAGCATGGCTGGCACATTAACTATGAAGACCCGCAGTATGGAAAACCAGACATCGTGGACCAGACCGCTCCGTCATGGTTGGAGCTGCATCCAAATGGCAGTCGGGCGTACGGAATCGCAGGAGGTGCTTTCCACGTCAAGATTCCAATCGACGGGTATTTCCCGGACGACCCGATGCAGATACTTCCCCCGCTGGTCGAGGCTTACAATCGCAGCGGTAATCCAGGCCGGTTTCAGCTGCGCGTGGTGAGCAAGAATTCGTTCGACGTTATTCCAACGGCCTCGGGCGATGGGCCACAAATTCCGCTTCTTGATACCGTGATGAGCTTTGATGCTACAGATGAAGTCGGGGCGAACCCGACGCTCCGCAAGTTTTGCGAAGAGCTATCGCGCAAAACCGGTCATACCGTGGTGTTCGGCGGATTCGGGCCTTCGGAGAATCGCTTGCTCCAATCACATATCCAGCAACATTCGATAAATCAGCCTGCGCGTGAAATTCTCCGTCAGATGTACGAGCAGGTTGGTTCGACTGATTGCTGGCGACTCCTCTATGAGCCAGATTCAAATCAGTTTTGGCTGTGGATGCGTCTCTGGTGACAAATCAAATCCCGATTAAAACGCGGTGACCGGAGAAGTGTCGTATTCTTGTGTCGGTATACTTGTTCGTGCTGGCGTATGCTGCGAAGTCGCGCAGCGGCTCACGCGCCGACTGAACGAACGGCCCACAGCACATCCGCCCTTGCACTCCATTGCCCCGAGGAGTATCTGTTTGAATGGTTGTGTCGAGGGAATACAACCTGATGCGTCTACGCGACCGTATTCCTTCAATTCTTCATCGTGGAGGTGAATGTGTTTCCCAAGAATCCTATTCTCCTCGGGATAGCGGGCCTACTCCTTGGAGTTGTTTTCCCAGGTCAACCGACCGGAATTACACAGACAACCGACGCCAGTGGTGAAGGTAAACCCGCCGCGAGCAAAGTACAGACTGAAATGCCCGATGTCGCATCCGGCAAGCAGACATACATGGATTATTGCGCCGCATGTCACGGGGCCGACGGTAGAGGCCATGGCCCTGCTGCTTCGGCGCTGAAAACACCACCGGCGAATCTGAGGACACTCGCTGTCCGGCACGATGACAAATTCCCGGAAGACTATGTTACCCGCGTGCTGCGCTCTGGCGACCCAATTTCTGGACACGGTTCGTCTGACATGCCCATCTGGGGGCCAGTCTTTTCCATGCAAGAAAACGGTGACGAACTGGGCGTGCGTCGACGCATCAAGAACTTGTGCAACTACCTGGCGTCCATTCAAGACAGGAAATCATAGCCAAATCGGCTACGTCCTTGAATGCACCGGCAGTAACCGGAAGGTGGGTCCCGTTACAGAATCGTCCTTAGGTTTGATTTGCAACCATGCGGCAACTTTGGAGTGGCTCGCCTCAACCAATGGAGTCACCATTTCTGGATTAGATTCGTGCTTTACGGGCGTTTCATTTTTTCTGTTGGATTCATTCATCAGACGGCAAACAGTAGCTCTGGAAACTCGGTGTTTATGTGCCACCTCGGTTAGGCCCATACCAGCGACGCGGTCTCGCACAATAGCAGCCCGGTCAACGTTGAGTGGCGCACGCCCTATCCTGCGCCCCTCCAATTTTGCCCGCCTCATTCCCGCCTTGACTCGTTCGACGATTAAACTGCGCTCCAGCTCAGCAATGGCTCCGACAATCACGACCATCGCACGACCCAATGGCCCACCGGTGTCGATGTTTTCGCGCATGCTCACAAATTCGATGTTTAGATGGTTGAGTTCATCGAGCACTTCCAAGAAGTGGCGGACGTTTCTGGCTACCCGGTCAAACGCGGCGACCAGAACGACGTCGAAGCGGTGCCTCCCGCATCTGCCAAAAGCTGGTCTAGTCCGGGGCGTTTAGATTTCGCGCCAGAAATTATGTCCGTATACTCGCGCACGACTTCATATCGGCGCAGTTTGGCTAGTTCGCGTAGGTCGTAAAGCTGTGTTTCTGGATGCTGGTCCCCGCCGGAAACACGTATATAGATGGCAGCGCGTTTGGCGGGTCTGGCCCTACTACTCGGCAATTCAGTTTTGGGGCTTGCACAAGAGAGTGATAGCTTTTTGTCAGCCATTTCGACCTCCTCTGTAGGTCATTTGGTCAGGGGCGCGTAGGTGTTAGTAGCACCGATGCGTCCCGCTTACTTCAACTCCTTGGCCCGCTCCTGAAGGTACTTATCAATCGCACGTCGGATGAGTTCGGCGACCGGAGCGCCCGTTTTATCTGACAACACTTGCAGCTTCTTGATTTGCAAGTCTTTCAAGAAGAGCGCCGTTCGCTTCATAACCATACAGTACCATATAGGCATACAAATGGCAATAGAACGCACTGAGCATCGCAAAGTTCTGGATTCTAAAATGAGGACCTTGAGGTGAGGACTCCTAAAAGCAACAACACTCCAATCGAAGCCTAAGCGAAACCATTATTGCAGAAGAGCGAGATTCTGGATTTGCTTCGTTCGCAAAGAGCTTGTCCGTGTTGAACAAGCCAAGTCGGATTGCAGGGATAAGCTACGCCGCCTTGATATCCACGGCCTCCAGTGGCAGTCACCGAAGGATTCGGGTTGGCTGTGTAATACACGGCACCTGTGTTCATGTTCACACAATACATATTGTAGATACGCGTTTCCGACGATATGTACCCGTAGCTATTCTTAGTCACATCGTCTCCCAACAAGGTGTAGTCCGTGTAGCTAGGGTTGGCTGGAGTTTTTGACAAAAGCCAGTCGGATATTTGAGACCTATGGCAAGATTCCGTTCGTTCATTGGGCGCACCCTAACCATCCGGATTTCATCCACAAGATGCAAATGGATTGAGTGCCTTGAGGCGACCCCGATTGAAATTCAAACTTGCTTACAGAATGCCTAAAGGAGCCACAATACTTTTTGCAGTATTCTCTCCCAAAGCTTCGGCTAGCATGCAGTAAGTCACGAGTGCCAGTTCCTCGGACCGCATATCTTGCGAGAAGATCCGCTCGCACCGCACAAGATGAACAGCATGTTTTGATTCCTCCAAATGCTCGTTGGGTTCAAGGGTGGAGCATTAGTGCTGGTCTCATGGCGAGCTCAATCATTCAATGCATCGAGAAGCGAGTCCGCGATGGCAGCGTGCTCCGGTTGATACGGAAGTGGATACAGGTAGGTGTCATCGAAGATGGCAGATTGCTCGTGAGCGAAACAGGTACGGGGCACCAACATTTACCTGCACTACGGTGCGCCAGGATAAACCTGGTGCTTCCAGCGGTCGTGCTTTCCTCTACTCGGAGTACAGCGTTCCCCGTATGTCTCACTAAGACGTGCCAAGCGGTTTGACATATTTCTTTACGACTCTGTTCATGCTTGCGGGGCTGCTATCCGCCGTAATCGGTTGTGGCCTGCACCTATTCTTTACTACAGCTTCATCGATCTACCGTGTACACGTTACTTTGTATTCCTCTTTTGCGGCTTCAACCACAAAATTTGTCCGAGACATTCACTCAATGGCCCGTGCTGGGTGGTTTTTCGGCGGATTAATCGCCCAGTACAAACCGACATTCTGTTGTCTCCTCTGCGATTGTGTTGTGGCGGGAGAGCGTGGTCGTATATATGTCAAAAACTTACTCGGATTGGTTGGGTCGCCAGGTAGTTCTGCAAATCGAAGCTGGGGAATCGTTAGTTCCCCTCCGTGGACTGGTCGTCAACGAATCGAATAATGCGCTCCGTTTTCGCCTCGACGGATGCTGGGACGTGGATATCTACAAGGAAATGATCTTGCGGGTGGAATCGGACAGTTACGCAGCTTTTCAGCTGCGTAACTGGGGAGTCAGTAACACAGCTCCATGCGCGGCGTGCTCTGACTCTATGCCGATGCTCAGTTGGAATCGTGTTTTCGACCGATGTTGGTCCAAGGATTTTTCGTGGCAATTGTGGTGGAAGATCATCATCTCCGCAGGATTGGCTGGCGGTGTCCTGTTTGTTCTGGCCCTGCACATGACTGTGCCGGGACCGATCACTCATTTTGCCCGGTTCATTTGCGGCTATCTGGGACTGTTGTTCTGTGCGGTATCTTTGGGTTGTGGAATGCGTGTGCTCATCGAGTCGCTCAGGACGCAATCGCACACCTTCGCCAGGCGGTCGAACTTCCTTTCGTCATTTCTTGACTGGTTTCGCCAACCTATGCATCTCTAATTCCAGAAACGACTTCGTTTAACATGAGGGTCCCTGACCATTCCATCCGTTTCTCATATTCAAACTTCCTCGCCTATTCATTCGAATGAGTGTGCCGTGGGATTAGCATAATCCGGCGCTACGCAACACAACATTTTTGTTTGAGGTCCGGCGATACCGGCGGAAGGACCTTAGGTGGATGGAGCGGAGACGGAGTAACCAGAAACTTCGTTCCACCTGCGATACCGGTGATGGTCACAGTAATTTGGGGATTTGTAAGATGCTTAGCTAATCCATCGTGAAGTACGCCCGCCAATTGCATGGCCGTAAGCCCTTCAGCTTGCACGTCCTTCAATATGGGCAGGGATATCTTTCCGTCCGGTCGTACCAGAATCGTACGGGTAATTTCGGGTTCCTTCCAAACGTCAATCTGAATGACGTCTCCGGGAGCAATATGATAATCACCTTCGCCCGTTGCTAACGGAGCTGGAGACTGTTTTTGCTGAGCGTTCAAGACAACTCCGCCGCAAGAGATTGCGCACAGCAGGAGTATTGCGCAGAACCAAACCCGACCGGTCTTCGATTCGAGCATGACGACTTAGCCTGATATATCGGTGATGATACACCGTAGCCAAGGATTTCGGCAATTAGATTGTCAATCCTGGTTTTTCGGATTAACGGGGAAAAAATAAAAGGGAGACGGTATCCAAACAGCCGTGCCGAGATCAGGTGACTGCGCCTAACTCCTGACCAACTTCCCCTTCTAACGAGGGGAGCAGAGGTCGAAAATCATGTAGCAGCCGAGTACACCCAACTTGTACCGAGCGAAGATCGCTCACAAAAGAGTGCGGATGGAAGGGTGGCGACAGAGGCGGATTGGCTCAATGGGAACAATTTGGAAAACGAAAAAATAAAGAAGAAAAAGAGAAAAATCAAAGAAAGGGTTGACACTCACCGGCCTTCGCATGGAAGGAGTTGATCGTCAGGCGATTGCGTTTGGACTGGTCGACAACCCTGCTATTTCTGTCGACGTCGTATAGTCGGCAAGTCGGAACTTTCCCCGAGACGTCATGCAAGAACGGCTTTTGCCGTCGCAAAAACGTGTAGCCATTTGCACCCTCATCGGTTGCAGCGAAATTCGTGGAACTCTTCTGGAACGAATTGCGAGGACGACGGGACTCGAACCCGCAGCCTCTGCCGTGACAGTTCCTTCAGGGACGTTGCACATTACCAATCTTCACGTCGACTCTGAATTCGTGATAATTGCGGAAGTCAATGATGTTGTGGCTGCAGCCGCCGCCGTCTCGGGCACAACCCAAGCTCTCAGCATGGACCGGAAGCAAAAACGATGTCCCGCCAATCGGCACAAACGAATAATCGACCGCGGATTCGATGGTATCCATTGGGAAATCGGATGGTATGTTGCGGGCCTGCATCTCGATTCGCAGGACGCGCGCGGTGCTAGGATCCACCCATACCGAGCCTTTGTAGGCCGGAACCAAAGTCTGAGATTCACTGTGTACCGTCCAGCGCGAATTTCCGCTTGGCACTTCAAAGTCGTAAACCTGGGCGCTGATACCTGAAATGGAAGTGGCGCCGCCGGACCGGAACCGGGCGTTGGTATCGGCGGAAAAAAGGCTCAGCAGTGTGGATGCAAATTCTCCAGTGGACCAGGAGCCACTTATTTCCTCAAGGCTCGTGTCCGTGGGGCGGTCATTGATCTTCACGTTGCGATAACTTTCCTTCGCATGATCGTAAATAATTTCAGCCGAAACAACGTCCAGGGCCGTTTCCTCCCGGCCTCGCTGCCTATACCGCGCCATGACCTCTCGACAAATAAAGTTGGGAAGGTTCTCTGAAAACTCGAAGGCCGTCTTTCTGGCCCTTTCGATCAAGGCTTCGGAGGGACTCAGCGAACGCGTCCGTATGGAGTCCGCGGGGGCCGACGCAGCCAGCGGCGGGTCGGGACAGGGAGGTAGATCCGGCTGTTTGCCTCGTTTCAATATGGGCGGGGCGTCGGAGCAAGCAGGCGTGCTCTGGGATTGCGATTGCGTTGCGGGCGGCGGCGCGGAGGCCGATTGTGCCGGCTGAGATTGTGGCGAGGATCCGCTTTGCGCATTCAGGGAAATCGGGGCACTCAGAACGATGGCGAGTACCACCCCCTTGAGGCTCCGACCCGAGTTAAAACTACGCACTCCCATGATCTACCATTCCGATTTTGCCTTTTCGTCCCATAGACAGCATACACCCCACCGCCTCCGTTGGGGCATCGCACTTCGCCTTTGAAGCCAGGACAGTTCCGTGGCGAGCGAAAATGAGGCCACCGTGCTCGGAAAATAAGCACATCTTTTGAAGATAGATGCCGAAGGTTGCCGATGAAGTAGATGCTAGCCTCCACACATTATACGAGGCGCCCCTTTTGGAGTAGGTTTTGAGTGCTGGCTCAATACTTACCCGTCGGCAAGCTAGTGATGGAATGCGTTATCGAGACCAAAGCGAGCACCATTCTGCAGTTCATCGACTTTTCCGGCAAAACCCGAATCAAGTGGAGGCAATCTCCTCAATGGTAGTATTGATCTGTCTCGATGGCTCAACTACCCCGAGTTCCGGACCTTGATGCGCAGCGCAATGCAATGAAGAAGCTTGGCTTTCTCGTTGGAAAATGGATTGGAGAGGCGCGTCTCCTGCGTGGCCGCGGTGAATGGATGGATTTGCATCAGAGCGAGGAAGCACAGTTCAAGCTCGATGGCTTGATAATGGTCATCGAAGGAGTCGGGCGGACAAAATCTGATGGGCGTTCTGTTCTACAGGCTCTCGGGGTAATCTCTTTCGACGACGAAACTGCGACGTATCGCATGCGTGCCTTCAACGATGGTCGTTTTCTGGAAAGCGAGATGAAACTGCTGGATCAGGATAAGTCGATAAGGTGGGGCTTTGCCTTGGGTCAGGTCACGACCGAATCGGTGCTACGGATAAATGAGAGTGGCGAGTGGACGGAACTCGCCGAAATCAAGATTGGCTCGGAACCGGCGAAAACACTGTTGGAACTTTCGGTCCGGCGGACGGGCTAAGTACTTTTCGCACGAAGGTCTCGATTATAACGCATAACCGCCGAAGTACGTACGGGGTCGAACTTCTCCGATGTCGCGACTAGGGCTGAACTTGGCGAGCACGGATTCGGTGACCCGCATCTATAAAAGGATCAGTACCTCATACCGACAGGGCCAAAGGGAGAGTGTGCATATAGTTGATTCGTTCACGAAGTACGGTGTATTGGGGATACAACTTTTGGTGTTTGCAGCCCTACAATTCCGGGGTGAAGAACTCCAAATCTCGATGTCGAGATGAAGGTCGCTTTATCCCGCCCTATCCCAGCAAAGGGGAACGTAAGTAGTCTGCCAGATTTCAAGAACCAGTAATCGTCTAAAGGCGAACAGGAGCTAACAGATGTCATCAAACCGGCATAGATATATAAAGGATGAAGGTCTTCTTGTCACAGTAGCGGAATCAATAGGAAGTACGCTTGGCACGATTGCCGCCAAGGCCAGCGCAGTGCCGGATGCCTTGTCGCACACCAGTTTTGTCCAGACCGCAGAGCGGGAAGGCAAGGAATTCGTTCGGAAAAGCAAGACCGTCGCAAGAAAGCTTAAGAAGGCTGCATCAAGGAACGTTAGCAACAAGTTTACGGCGCCTAGACGACGCAAGCCGCGCCGCGCAACCACTGCCGCAAAGCGAGTGGTTCGCTCAGTCTCTGTCAAAAAGCAAAGCGCTCGACGTATAAGGCACAAAAAATGAATCGTTGGAGCGCAGATCGATGGATCCGAATGAATCCGTACGGCTCCAGATTTTCTACCACCATCGAGATCGACTCGCGCAGGAGATAGAAGTCCGATGCCCGCTGCAGCGACACATAATTGAGAGATCGGACTGTCAGTGAGCATCCGTAGGTGCAGCCGTTCCGTCTGACCACAGGTCCATCGTCTATTCGAAAGTCGCGAGCCACCCCAAACGAACTCCGCGGGCTCACGCTGGCAATCGTCCCCCGATCTTCACCAACTCCTCCGATTCCACCTCCGGCAACACCCCAATATCGTCTACCACCCGCTCACGCGTAACCCTGCTCAACACCGCCTCCAACAGCGGGGTAACTTGCCGCAATTGCCGCATACGGATCATGAAATCCCAAAGCAGCTCAAACTTCTTCCACCCCGCGGCATAAAAGAAATGCTTCGCCTGGTGCTTCGCCGTTCCATGCCGCAGCAAGGCCCGCGCAATTGAATTCCACCGGTAAAACTCGCGATACGCCCAGTCGTACCCTTCCTTCAGCGCCTCCGGCTTCAGCCGCGCAGGCCGGTAGACCACCTGCCGTGTGTCATACAAATTCCAGTCGGCCGTCAAGATCCTCCCTTCCCCGACCATGCGGGCATAAAGTCTCGTTCCCGGGTAGGGCGTCTGAATATGAAACGTCGCCGTCGTGATGCCTTGCTCAATAGCCCAGTCCACCGTGCGCCGAAATACGTCTTCGCCATCGTCGTCCATACCAAACACAAAACTGCCGTTGATCATGATTCCCAGCGAGTGCAGCCGCTCCGTCACCGCTTTATAATCCCGCCCAAGATTCTGCCGTTTGTTGCTGCGCGACAGATTATTTGCACTCAGCGTTTCGAAACCGACGAAAATACTGCGCAGCCCCGCTTCCGCCGCCCGTTCGATCAGATCGCCGCGCAGAACCGAATCCACCGTCGCCGCCCCCTGAAACAGCCGTCGCATCCCGCGCATTCCCTCAAACAGCGCCTCCGCGAATCGCCGGTCGCCCAAAAGATGATCGTCCAGAAAGTAAAGATGCCGTCCCGGCAGTCGTGCAATTTCCGCCAACGCGTCGTCCACACGCTGCGTGTAAAAGCCACGCCCCCCCTGAAAAAAGGCATCCTTATAACAAAAGTCGCAATGCTGCGGGCACCCACGCGTTACCACAATCGAGTTGGGAACAAGGTAGCGGCCGCGGTGGATCAGATCTCGGCGCACTGGCGGCACTCGTTCCAGTGTCCGTCCCGTCGTGGACACATACACGCGCTTCGCCCGTCCCTCCCGAAAATCCCGGAGGAACTGCGGAAATGTTTGTTCCCCCGGCCCCAGAAAAATCACATCCGCGTGCGCTGCGGCTTCATCGGGAAGGGAAGTCACGTGCAACCCGCCAAGCCCGACAAAAACTCCCTTCGCGCGGTAGTGATCTGCAATGCGATACGCCCGGTACGCATTCGTGATGTACACCTGAATCAGCACCAGGTCGGGTTCATCGTCCGTCCGCAAGGCCTCCACGTGCTCGTCCGCAATCTCCGCCTCATCCTCCGGCTCCAGGTACGCCGCCAACGTGGCCAGCCCCAACGGCGGAAACAGCGAATACTTAATCGGCCGCCAGTACGGACTGGTTGCTTCGGTAAGAGCCGGCAATATCAGCTTCACCCGCAAGCCCCGCTTCAAGCATTTATTGTCCATGGTGTAAAGTACTTTGTACTATGAAGTTCGTCTAAATCGCAACCGCTTTTTTTCTACCTCCGGCCTGGTGATTTCGCCTTCCAGAATCAATTTCGGCCAGGTTCCTTGCCGTGGACTCGCGCTCGGCGAGGTCACACTGAAGAACACCGGCAAAACTGCCATCGCCATGTCCGAAATCACCATGGGCAAAACCGGTGTCGGCGATTTCGACGACTTCTTTGTCCTCAGCCTCGGCCCCTCCACGCTGAAAGCCGGCGCCAGCTGCGTACTCGGTGTAGGCTACGTGCCCGATCGTGACGATTCCATCGGCGCAATCAGTTCCACCTCCGTCGTCATCACCGATAACGGCGCAGGCAGCCCGCAATCCCTTCGCTCCGGGCCGAAACCATCAAATCGAAAGCCCGCCTCAGCAACATAGCCGGCGCGGAAAACATCTCCGACAACACGCTATTCGGCAAACATCTCCTCCTGCTTGCCGAGACGGGCAAATGACTGCTCGCAAGTTGTGGGGAATCTCGGTGTGGGCCGCCTTGGGCTGTGCTACTTAAGGCGTGAAGTTTCCTTCCATGGAGTTCTAACGGTGTACTCGGGAATTGCCGTAGCATTTTCCTTGCTGGCGGCCAGCAATTTTCTCCGCACAAGCCAACGCACCGCCGTTTGCGCCGAACTCTTCGACACGCCGACAGACTCCGCCAACTCTTGATAGCTCACCTCGACCGGAGCCTTCCGCTTTGCCTGTTCGGCCGCAAGCCACAGGTACACAAGGAAACTAGCGGCTCTGCGGTCGTGCCCGACCAGGTCACGCATCAATACCTCAACCACATATTCATCGATTGTCAGCATCGTTATACCAACAAATGGTATAGCAATCTTTGACTGATTGCATCGCTCCGCGCGCGTCGCTATGCTGCGCACATCAGGGAGGAAGAAGATGATTCGAGGGATTAAGTTTGTCGGTATTCCGGTTCGCGATCAGGACGTTTCGCTTAAGTTTTATACAGAAATGCTCGGATTAAAAGTGGCCACCGACCAGCCATTTACGGACAAGCAGAGATGGATTGAGCTGTCGATTCCCGGCGCGGAAACTGGTATCGCGCTCTTCACGCCCGACGGCCACGAAAAGCGCATCGGCGAATTCCAATCCATTTCCTTCTGGTGCGAAGACGTCTTTGCCACGGCCAAGGTCCTTAAGTCCAAAAGTGTCACGTTCACCCGGGAGCCCAAGACCGAGCCTTGGGGATCGATCGCCGTATTTCAAGATCCGGACGGCAACCAGTTCGCCCTTTCCAGTAAAGGCAAGCCCAAATAATGAAGGCTGGCCAGACGCTCTTCAGCAAGATAAATGCGTCTTCTCATCAAAGAAAAATCCCTGTCGTCTTGCGTCTAAGCGCCATTAGCGTAGCGAAGGATTCCTACCGTCACGGTGGGCAAGACCGGAGTAAACGATTACAGTCTCTTTTCCCGGTTTCTGCCGCTAAATGGCCGTTGCTTGCGATCGAAATTTCGCTGCCAAGGGCGACGCAGCGCGCGTACCCCGGACTTATTCCGCGGTTCGACTTCTTGCCGGACGCTTCGAGTTGGAGCGCGGCTTACTCTGCACGTGAGTCGGCGAGAAAGTCGTCGAGCTTCGCAGCACGAGGCGCGTTTTCAGAACGTACTCGGTGCCTTCCGGAGACGGCGTTTCTCTCTTCACTTCTTTCAGCAGCGCCTCAAACGCGAGCCGTGCCAGTTCCGACTGAGACATTTGCACTGTCGTCAGCGGCGGAGTCAGGAATTCCGCCATGCGAATGTCGTCGAACCCGATCACCGACAAATCCTGCGGTACCTTGATTCCAAGTTCGAACGCTTCTCTCATCACGCCGATCGCCGTCATGTCATTTGAGCAAAGCAGGGCCGTCGGGCGGTCGCGAAGCGTCGCAAGTTTTTTCAACGCGTTTTTACCGCCTTCCAACCGGTGGTTACCTTCCACAATAAATTCCGGCGTCGCGTGCAATCCAATCTCGCGCATCGATGTTTCAAACGCGTCTTTGCGGGCTAGCGCGGATCGCAAGCGCAACGGTCCGGTGATAAATCCTATGCGCTCATGCCGCAAAGCCGCCAAATGTTGCACTGCTTGGCGAATCCCGTCGGCGTAATCCACGCGGATGTTGCTCACGCGCGGCGCCTTCGGACCGATGTCCACGAAAACCAGTGGCAAATTCCGGAACCGCAAGTGCTCCAACAAATAATCTTCCATGCCGAAGGTAAGAATCGCCACTCCGTCCACGCGTCCTTCGATCATCCGGCGCACAGCCAGTTCCATGCGTTTAGAATCATGAATCGTAGAGGTCAGAAGAATTTCGTAATGCTGTTCGACCGCCAGGGTCTCAAACGTCTGCACGATTTCCGGGAAAAACGGATTTGTGATTTCCGAAACGATCAATCCAAACACGCGGCTTCGTCCGGACACCAGCGCGCGGGCGGACCGGTTCGGGTAGTAGCCCAGTTCTTCGATTGCCTTCCAGACGCGCTTTGCCAGTTGCGCGTCGACTGTGGCCACTTGGTTTACCGTGCGCGACACGGTTGCGGTTGATACTTTAGCCCGCCTTGCGACGTCCCGAATATCCACATGCCCTCATACGATGGAAAAAGTCTGATTGACCATCAGTATACGCTATCTCTCTGCCAGTCCAACCGATCTGCACCGATCGTCGGGCACCTCCCGGGAGGCCTTGTCTTGGTCCAATGAAACTGCGCAAAAGATTCGTGGCAATGGCACTTGCATTGCCCTCAATAGCATGGTAAACGTTTACTTACTTTGCGCGGAATTCTTCCCGGTGCATTCCGCGGGTTCCAGGAGGCCCTGTCGTGGTCAGACCAATCTTCTTTCTTTTGGTCTTCGCGCTCTTTCCCATTCTCTCCCTTTCCTTCCGTGCAAATACTGCGGAGCGCAAGATCCAGGTCTCCGAATTCGGGAAGACCAAGGAAGGAGACACAATATACCGCTACGTCCTCGCAAACGATCACGGCGTCGAAGCCGCCATCATTTCCTATGGCGCAGCGATTGAGTCGCTCATGGCCCCGGATCGCAAAGGCAAGCTTTCCGACATCGTCTTGGGCTACGACACACTGGAGGGCTACGAAACCGACAAATCGTTTTTTGGCGCTACCATCGGGCGCTACGGTAATCGCATCGCCGCAGGTCAATTCACTCTCGACGGAGCAGTCTGCCATTTGCCAAAAAACGACGGTCCCAACTGTCTCCACGGCGGCACGCGCGGCTTCAATAAACGCGTCTGGCACGGCGTGGATTCCTCGCGAGCCGATGCCCAGGTCCTCGAAATGACCTACACGAGCCAGGATGGCGAAGAGGGATTTCCCGGAACGCTCAAAGTAAAAGTAACGTTCACTCTTCCCAACAACAGCGACGAACTTCGCATCGACTATCTAGCAACCACGGATAAAGACACAGTCGTCAACTTGACCAATCACAGTTACTTCAATCTATCCGGCATCCCCAATCAGGAAATTCTGGATCACCAGTTGTTGCTTCACGCTTCGAAATTCACGCCGGTAGATTCCACACTGATTCCGACCGGGACATTGCGCGCGGTTGCCGGCGGTCCCTTTGATTTCGAGAAATCGACAGCCATCGGAGCGCGAATCGATCAGGACAATGAGCAGTTGAAATTCGGGAAGGGATACGACCATAACTGGGTCCTGGACAAGGCTTCCCACGGAGGGTTGCAACCTGCCGCGGAAGTCTATGAACCCACGAGCGGACGAGTTCTGCAGGTCCTCACAACTCAGCCAGGTATCCAGTTTTACAGCGGCAACTTTCTTGATGGCGCGGTCCGCGGCAAGGGCGGAGTGCTCTACGCGCACCGCACCGGGCTTTGCTTGGAAACGCAGCATTTTCCCGATTCGCCCAACCACGCGAATTTTCCGTCCACGGAATTGAAGCCGGGCCAGACGTACCGTTCAACAACAGTCTTGCGTTTTTCGACCCGGAATTGAGGAGCCACGTCGGCCAATGTTGCTGGGAAATTTACGACAACAGGTATTGGAAGCCAATCTCGATTTGGTTCGCAGAGGACTTGTGCTGTCCACTTTCGGCAACGCCAGTGGTGTCGACCGCGAGCAAGGACTAATCGTCATCAAACCCAGCGGTGTTCCATACGAAGAAATGAAGCCGGAGGACCTCGTTGTCACCGACCTCCACGGCAAAATCGTGGAGGGGACTTTGCGCCCTTCCTCTGATCTCCCTACGCACGCCGCTCTTTACCGCGCGTTTTCTTCGATTGGTGGAATTGCCCACACGCATTCCGAACACGCCACCGCTTGGGCGCAGGCGCGCAAATCCATTCCCTGCTTCGGCACAACGCACGCCGATTATTTTCACGGACCCATTCCTCTCACCGACCCCATGAGCGACAGCGAAATCGATGGAGAGTACGAAGCGAATACCGGTGTGGCGATCATCCGCGCGTTTGAAAAATTAGATCCCGCCGCCTTACCCGCCGTTCTGGTGGCGAATCACGGTCCCTTTGCCTGGGGCCCGGATCCGCATAAGGCCGCGGAAAACGCCTGGATGCTGGAAGCCGCCGCGCGCATGGCCTACCTCACGGTGTGCATCAACCCGCACGCGAATTCCATTGGCAAGACGCTCCACGATCGCCATTTTCTGCGGAAGCACGGCAAAAAAGCCTATTACGGCCAGGCAAGGACAAAACAATGACCTCCGTCCGGAACTCATCGTCGGAGCGATTTAGTAGTTGAACGATTTTCCATGCAGTCACAGTTTGCGGAGCTCAACATGGCCAGCAAGAAAAAAATGACAATGGGGTTGATCGTAGGGAACAGGGGATTTTTTCCGGATCATCTGGCCAAGACCGGCCGCGAAGAAATGTTGCAAACGCTCCGGAATGCCGGCTTCGAGGTGGTCGCGCCCACGCCGGAGCAAAGCAAATACGGCGCCGTGGAAACTCACGAAGAAGCCAAACGCTGCGCCGAACTGTTTCGCTCCAACGACACCGCAATCGACGGCGTCATCGTCACACTTCCCAATTTCGGCGACGAGCGCGCCATCGCGGATACGCTGCGCCTCGCGCGCCTCAATGTTCCCGTGCTGATTCAGGCCACACCAGACACACCCGCGAAAATGGGTATCACGCACCGCCGCGACAGCTTCTGCGGAAAAATGTCCGCGTGCAACAATCTCAAGCAGTACGGTATTCCGTATTCGCTCACCACGCTGCACACGGAAACTCCCGACTCGCCCGAATTCGCCGGGGATCTCGAATGGTTCGCCGCGGTCTGTCGCGTCGTCAAAGGTCTGCGCAATCTCCGCATCGGCGCACTCGGCGCGCGTCCCACGGCGTTCAACACCGTGCGCTACAGCGAGAAACTGCTCGAAGCCAGCGGCATCTCCATTGAAACTCTCGACCTGTCGGAAGTTCTTGGCCGCATCAGCCGCATGAAAGATGATGAGGCCGCGGCTGTCCAGAAATTGCAATCCATCCAGAAATACGTTTCCACCGACAATATTCCCCACGCCGCGTTGCTCAAAATGGCCAAGCTGGGGGCGGTGGTCGACGATTGGATGAAAGCCACCGATCTGCAGATCAGCGCGGTGCAGTGCTGGACTTCGCTCGAGGAAAATCTCGGCGTCGTTCCCTGCACGGTGATGAGCATGATGAGCGATTCGCTTCTTTCGAGCGCCTGCGAAGTCGACGTTTGCGGTGTTCTCGGCATGCATGCCTTGCAACTCGCTTCGGAAACTCCCAGCGCGCTGCTCGACTGGAACAACAACTACGGTTCCGATCCCAACAAAGCGGTGTGCTTCCACTGCAGCAATCTTCCCAAACATTTCTTCCGCGAAGTAAAAATGGACTACCAGGCGATCATCGCCGGCACCGTCGGCAAGGAAAACACTTTCGGCACCTGCGTGGGCTTGGTGAAATCCGGCCCGATGTGTTTCGCGCGCTTCTCCACAGACGATGCCAACGGGCGAATCCGCGGCTACACCGGCAGCGGCCGTTTCACGGACGATCCGCTGGAAACGTTCGGCGGCGCAGGTGTAGTGGAAATTCCTGGCCTGCAGAAACTACTCCGCTACATCTGCGAAAACGGCTTCGAACATCATGTCGCCGCCAACTTCTCCACCGTCGCCCCAGCCGTCCACGAAGCCGCCACCCGCTACCTCCACTGGGACATGTACGCCCACGCAGGCTAGAATTCGGTTTTATGGAAGACGCGTGAAACCATGGCAATCGTAGCTGGAGTCGATTTCGGAACTTTGAGTGTTCGCGTTTCTATCGTGGACGACGAACGCGGCCTGCTCGCCACTGCGCTTGCCGAATACCCGCTGCATCGCAAACGCGAGGATCCGGAATACGCCACGCAATCCCACGACGATCAAATGCGCGCCTTGGCCATCGCCACGCGTGAGGCCGTCCAGAAAGCGGGAATCTCCGGCGATCAAGTCCAGGCGCTCGCTGTCGATACTACCGGGTCCTCCGTAATCCCCGTCGGCAAGAACCTGCAGCCGCTCGACGAATATTATTTGTGGTGCGACCATCGCGCGAAAGCCGAAGCCGCCGAAATTACCGAAGCTGCTCACCGCGAAGAGCTTCGGGCCATCGAATGGTGCGGCGGCGTCTATTCCTCCGAATGGGGTTTCTCGAAGTTGCTGCATTGGCTGCGCCACAATCCGCAAAAACGCTCGCAATTTGTCACCGCTTTCGAACATTGCGATATGGCTGCCGTCACGCTTTGCGGAATCACCGATCCCCGCCTCGCCAAGCGCAGCGTTTGCGCTATGGGGCACAAGTGGTTGTGGAACGCCGAACTCGGCGGCCTTCCGCCCGACGAATTTCTGGTGAAGGTCGATCCATTGTTTGCCGGAGTGCGCGGAAAACTTCAGGGTGAATACGTCACGTCGGATCATATCGCCGGAAAACTTTCCCCTGCTTGGGCGGAAAAGCTCGGACTAAGAACCGGAATCCCCATCCCCGTCGGCGCTTTCGACGCGCATTGGGACGCCATCGGCGCCGGTTGCCGCACCGACGACATGGTCAACGTCATCGGTACTTCCACGTGCATCATCGGCATCACGCCGTCGATCAATCTCGTTCCCGGAGTCTGCGGAGTTGTTCAGGGCAGCGTGCATCCGCATCGCACCGGAATCGAAGCCGGCCTTTCCGCGGTCGGCGATATATTTAACGCCATCGCCCAGCGCGCCGGCACTGACGTCCCGACGTTAAGCATTGGCCTCGATAAATATCGCGCTGGCCAAACCGGCCTTCTTCGCATCACCTGGGACAATGGCGATCGCACCGTGCTCGTCAATCCTAATTTGCGCGGCGCCACTCTTGGCTGGAACTTGCAAAGTACCGCACAAGACGAACTCTTCGCCGCCATCGAAGGTACCGCCTTCCACACGCGCATCATTCTCGATCGCATGGCCGAGCACGGTGTGGACATCAAGCGCGTCATCAACGCCGGAGGAATTCCGCAAAAAAATAATGTCCTAAATCAGGTTTACGCCAACGTTCTCGGCAGGCCGGTTCTCGTTCCCAGCAAGAGCGTCATCAGCCTCGGCTCCGCCATTTTTGCGTTCCTCGCCGCCGGTACGTTCAAAACCGTCGAAGAAGCTCAGGACAAGATTTGCCCACAACACAGCGTCTTTTCTCCCGAGCCTGCGGCGCAGAAAGTCTACGATTCACTTTACGCGCTCTATAAGAAATTCTATTTCTCCTTCGGCCAGCCAAGCGACGCGGCGTTTGGCAACCTTATGCCCACACTCATCAAACTCGCTGAACAAGTTCATTCCGCCGCAAAGCTTTCCGGCGATTAAGACTCTGGGGGTTAGCATGAAAAATCCGTCGAAAATCTCGAGGCGCCAATTCGTGGGATCGGCCGTCACCGCGGCTGCCGCGAGTTCCTTGCCGCTGCAAAATCTTATGGCGTTCTCGAAAACCAGCGCGTCGCCCTCATCGGATCCAGTGTGGAAAGACGAGGGCATCCTCTACGTCGACAAATCTCCCTACGCCAAGCTGCACAACGTTCCTGTCCACGCCGTCACCATCACGGCAGGTTTCTGGGGCGCTCGCCGCGAGATCAACGTCGACAAAAGCATTCCGTCCATGGAGACGCTGCTCGAAGCCAACGGCCGCATGAAAAATTTCCTCCGCCTTGCTGGGAAAAGTGAGGCCAAACAAAGCGGCCCGGTCTATTCCGATTCCGATGTGTACAAATGGACGGAAGCCGTCGGTTTCGCGCTTCAGTCCGGCGATCGTCCACAGCTGCGCGAATTGTCTGACCAAATCATAAAAGAAGTTGTAGCCGTTCAGGAACCCAGCGGCTATCTCAACACTTATTATGTAGAGGATCGCGCCAAGGATCGCATGACGCCCGATGTTCAACGCGTGGGTCACGAACTCTACAATCTCGGCCATATGATTCAAGGCGCGATTGCGTATTACCGCGCCACCGGCGATCGCACTCTGTTGGACGCCAGCATCCGCTTCGTCGACGGCTACTTGCTGACCAATTTCGGCCCGACGCCCAAGAAGCCAATTTTCTCCGGCCATCCCGAAATCGAACTCGCGCTCGTCGAGCTCTATCGTACAACCGGTGAAAAAAAATATCTCACTTTGGCCGGCTACATTCTCCAAGGCGACGATCGCATGAAGATGCCGCAGCGCGCTTACGTTTATAACTTCTGCGGAATTCCGTTCACTTCGCGCACGCATCTTGAAGGTCACGCCGTCCGTGCCATGTACGCTTGTTGCGGCGCCACGGACTACTACATGGAAACCGGCGACGAGTCGTATCTGAAGACCCTCGACGTTTTGTGGAACGATCTCGTCACTTCGCAAATGTACGTAACCGGCGGAGTCGGCGCGCGCAGCCAGGGCGAGGCCTTTGGCGATTCCTACGAGCTACCCAATTTCACCGCCTACGGCGAAAGCTGCGCGGCCATCGGCAACATGATGTGGAACTGGCGCATGCTCACTGCTACCGCCGAAGCGAAATATGCCGACGTCATCGAGCGCGCCTTGTATAACGGCATCAATTCCGGCATGTCCCTCGACGGTACCTTATATTGTTACCGCAATCCCTTGGCGTTCGATCCCACGAACGGCGACAAGATTCGCAATCCCTGGTACGACACCACCTGCTGCCCTCCCAATCTCGAGCGCACCTTCGCCTCCTTGCCCGGCTACTTCTATGGCACCAGCAAAGACGGCCTGTATATCCATCTCTACGACAATTCTCAACTCGATTGGCATCTCGAAGACGGCACCGGCCTGAAAGTCACGCAGAAAACAAATTATCCATGGGATGGCGCGGTGGACCTTGCCGTTTCGCCCGAGAAGCCGACCGAGTTCACAATTTATCTGCGCATTCCTGGCTGGTCCGACGGCACGCAAGTAAAGGTCAACGGTGCCGCGGTCTCTGACGCGAATCCCGGCCACTATCTCGCGATACGCCGTCGCTGGACCTCCGGCGACACCATCACCGCGAAATTCAACATGGCCCCGCAAGTCATCGAAGCCAACACGCGCGTCGTCGATGATTACGGCCGCGTCGCGGTTCAGCGCGGTCCGCTAATCTATTGTCTGGAGCAATTGGACCAGCCCGAAGGTGTGCCGCTCTACGACGTCTCTCTCGATCTGCGGCAAAAATCATCCTCGCAGTTCCACGACGAGTTCGAACCCAACTTGCTGGGCGGCATCGTCGTCCTGAAACACGTTGGCGCGGCCAGCGAACAATCGGGGACGGCCAACAAACTCTATTATTCCTACGCCGGAAGTCCGCGGCCCACCCGGCAAGTTGATCTCCATTTCATACCCTACTACGCGTGGGCAAATCGCGCGGCCACGCCGATGCAGGTGTGGACGCCCTACCTTCGCACCTAACCCATACTTCTCCCAACCCGGCGCTTTCTATTTCTGCTGGCAAAGCAAAACATTGTCATCCTGAGAAGCGCCTTTGGCGACGAAGAATCTCAACTTTAAATCAGGCGAACCCTTCCGCCGGGATCTCCCAATCGCAAAGCGGCTTACGGGTGCTTCGGGTCGGCAGGCTTGCTGAACACCGCCTGGTCGATCGCCACATTCTGCCGGATCTCTTCGAACTGAATCGGCGTGGTGTCCTCCGGGTCGGACTTCGTAACCCGAAACGGAACCTGTACTCCGTCCACATCCCGGTAATCCGCATAATCCACTTGCGAAGGAATCAGCCCCAGCGGCGATTTCGCATAGCGAACAACACGAATCAGCAGCGCGGACTGCTCGTCGAAATAATATTTCGCAGCGGGCTGGCCATCGCGACTGGCAAACAACACGTAAGCCTCACGCCCTTTAATCTTCTCCGGATACTCCACGTGCAATTCCGGAAATCTCTCCTCAATATGCAGTGGAAATTGCAGGTCCGCATCCATCCGCGCGGCGTCCACATCTCCGGGATGCATCACTCGAGCCGGCCGCCCCGGAACTCCATACCAACCCGAATGCCCATCGTAAACCTCGCTGCTCTGCCCTTCGGCAAGGTCCCGCACCAGTGCCCACTTGTCCGGCGCCTGCGCGTAAATCTCCATGCTCACGGTTTTGCCACCGGCAACAGTGGTACCTTTTTCCACGCGGCTGGCAATCTTCTGAATCGCCGCGGCTCCCCCGAGCGCCGCCACATACTTGTCGATCAACTCATCCGCCGTGGGCAAGCCGGTGGGAAACCCTTGGCCTTCTGAATCGCCGCGTCCCGCGTCAGCCTCCGCCTCAGTTCCAATCACCGGAGTCGCAACAGGCTTAGCCATTCCGCGATGGCATGAGTAACAAGTCACTTCGCGCTGCCCTTCGAAGTTCGCGTTGATCGCAAACATCATCTTCATCATTTCCCTCGCGGTTTGTTTCTCCTTTTTGTCATCCTTATCGAAATGTCCTTCCACGTGACAGAAGCCGCATTGTACGCCGAGCGATGACTCCATGAATTCCATCGCCGGAATCAATTGTTCGGGCGGAATTCCCTGCAACACTTGAATATTCTTGAAAACTTCCTCGGTCTTTTTCCCTGACCCAGTTGCCGCACTCTGCCCGCCGATGGTCCCGCCCTCCGAAACCTCGCCCATCGCGGTGTTGATCCTCCCCGACAATTCCGTCGCCTCGGCGCTGTTCCCCTCTTTTCTGTACAACCCGATCAATGTGCTCGCGGCCGGCAGAAATAGCGGATCGAGCTTCACCGCCCGTTCCAGATGCGCGATCGCATCCGCATCATCCCCTTCCTGTATATAAGGTGAAGCCGCGCTCGCCTCTGTCAGCGCCGAATTCGGATCTAGCTGCAATGCGCGATCGAACGCCAGCTTGGCATCGGAAGTTTGTTTGGCCAGCAGCAACGCTTCGCCAATCC
Organism: Candidatus Acidiferrales bacterium; assembly: GCA_963742325.1. GTDB lineage: Bacteria > Acidobacteriota > Terriglobia > Acidiferrales > UBA7541 > Acidiferrum. Next base: position 471,485 of record CAVULB010000002.1, read on the forward strand.
ATTTGAAAAATTCCGCATCCTTCGTGAATCGCCCCTGCACTTCCGTCAAGTCGCGATAGCCCTGAATCACAAAGGGCGCCGAATGCCGTTGCATCCCCACATCGATATAGGCGATTCCAAGATTCCGTTTCTGCAACTCCGCGCCAGGCTCGCGCCAAGCCGCGATTCCGCTATCGGCCGGAAGATCGCGCGGTGCATCCGGCACGCGCTGAATCCTGTGATCCGTGAACACCGTGTGCCCGCCATCCTTCGCATCGCGCCTCGGCATGTGGCACCCCAAACAGTCGCTGTTCTTCGCGGGATGCGCGGCAGGGAAGCTCGCCGTGTGGCACGAAAGGCATCGCGCCCGATAATCGTCCACGGATTGCGACAGCTTTTCATGCGGATTGTGGCAAGTCACGCACCACAAGCGCCCTCCGCTGTTTCTCGCGCACGCACTCAACGCAAGCTGCTCCACATGGCTGATCACTTTGAAATCTCCGGCAGGCGCGCCCGCGGGCATAACGTTGCGATAAATCGTAAACGTATCTTCCAGAGGCCTTCCCGGAATAAAATCGCTGATTTTCTTTCCCGGGTTTGCCACACGAGCCACGCCAAACAGATGGCACTGCTCGCAAATGCTGTCGCGCGCTGCCGGCTCGAGCTTCGATGGATTCACGATCGTCCCGGCACGAGGATCGGCCAGGTGCTTTTCCACCGGCCCATGGCAGCGTTCGCACGTAATGGCCTCCGCCGCAAATACCGGCGGCCGATACTCATTCAACGTCCCCGAAACATGCAGCGCATTTCCGGAGTGGCACAGAAGGCATTCTTCCGCGATCGGCCGCGTGAAATCCGGATCGGGCTGATGCTCATACCCTGGCGCAAGATCGTAAGCCCGCCGGCTTTTGTAATACGCCACCGGAGACTGAAATAAATGTCCGCCGATATTCACCAGATACCCACTGGCATGTTCGCCAGAACCAATCACATAATCGACCCGGTATTCGCTCTTGTCACCGCCATTTTCCCAACTCTGGTAAAACCCCGCCGCCGAAGAATGCATGGTAATCGTGCTGCCATGTGACGTCACTGTCCCGTCCGCCTCGTTCCCCGCGCGTCGCAAAGCGTGTGCCATCGCCGAACGCGCAAAGCCCTGCACTTCGCTGGGATGGCACACCGCGCAACGATCCGCGCCCGTAGGTTCCTTCGTTTGTATCTGTTCCGGGATTCTTGTCTGAAGTTTCGCGCCGCCGGCCTCTTGCGAACGCGCTAGGGAAATCCAACTTAAAGCCAGCAGTAGAAAGCAAGCCGCAAGCGCAATTTGATTTGTGCGTCCCGCGGCCGCAGCGCCAAGCAATCGATCAACCAATCGCCGCCGCGATTCCATGCCAGGCTTTTGCACGCGGTCCATACTCCAACGATTGGCCTTCGGACACAAGCGTGTGCCTTGGCGTCGGCGCTAGCTCGCGACGTTCTGGTAGAGCTGATAATCCTCGTCGCCAATCGCCGCAAACGGACGCAGCGTCACTTTCCGCTTATCGCCCTGCACGATCCAATCCTCGGACGAAGCGCCCGCCGCCGAAGCCGCCAGCAATTGTGCCCGCGTGAAAGACGCCGGCAGTTGACCCACGGCAAATAGCGCCACAGGTCCGTGCGACAAAGCCACAAGCTGCGGAGTTTGCGCGTCGACGGCTTCCAGCCGAAGCGGCATGCCAATCTCATATTCCACGCGGTCGCCGTTCTTCCACGTGCGCGCAAGCGCAAAGAATTTTCCCGGGGTCACATCTCCGTCCACGCGTTTGCCGTTTACGGAAATTCGCGTCTGGGCGTCCGCCCACGCCGGCACTCGCAGATACACAGCGAAAGTTTCCGGCCGGGCCATCGCCAGTTCCAGTTGCGTCGTATTCGCCTTGGGATAGCTGGTTTGTTGCGTCAAAGTGCAATCGGTCCCGTTTTGTTTCCAGGTCACGCGTGAAGGCAGAAAAAGATTCACATAGATGCCTTCCTTCGCCGGGTAATACGAACTGATTCCGTAATCCGCGCTCAATTGCGGGAAAGTTCCGGAGCAGCACGGCCATTTATCCTTGTAATAGACCTTCTTCGCCGCCTGGCGGTTATAGTCGGAATAATAAAAACTGACGCCGTCCGGCTGAATCGGTTTCGCGCCAGCAACCGTGTTGTACAGCACTTGCTCCATGCTGTCGCCGTACCGCGAATCCTTCGTCACTCTCATCAAATAGCGCGTAATCTTGAACTGCCCATAAGCCCCGCACGGAGTTTCGAAGCTCGCGTGCGTCGTGCCCAGGCTCGCTCCAAGCAATCCTTTCCCCGGCTCCACGAATGCTTCGTTCGGTCCCCACCCTCCGGTCGCGTAACTTTGTTCCTGCACCAGCCGTAATCCATTCGCCGCCGCGCGCAAGTATTTCTCATCGCCCAAAACCAGGTAAGCCTGCATTGCCGAACTCAATGTGTTCACGTGGCTGTAAGCATGCTTGCCGGGCAACGGATTCTGCCCTGCCGCAAGTGGATCGTAGTAATCGTGATAGATGAATCGCTCGCCCAACTCGCGGTAGCGTGTGTCGCCGCTGCGTTGGTAGGCGAGAAAGAAATTCTCCGGCAGCGTGTAGGTTTCGTCCCACGTATAGGCAATCGTTTTATGCGGCCGCGCCTCTTGCTCCGCTCGGCTCAGCGCCTTTTCGGGCAAATGTGGCAACACCGCGTCCGTACTGAGTTTCAGCACCGCGAGCGCGTTCGGGTCCGCCGCAAATTGATGCGCGTCAATCAGCCCGCAGCAGGTTTTGTCGAACGTGTATCCCGGGAGGGGGTAATCCACATAAAACTTTCCCGTCGGGTCCACGGTCGCGCCATAGGCCTGAACCAGCCGCTGCACTTTTGCCTGCGTGGCTTTCGATCCAGTCACCGCATACGCGCGCGCCAAGCCCGAAAGGTATTGCCCAAACGAATGCCCTGGAATAAAACCGTGGAAATTATGGCTCGGGTCAAAGTCGTTCGCGTTGTCATACCATCCGCCGAGGTCGGGCCCGGGCGCCGGCAGTCCTTCGCGTTGCCGGAACGGTTTCAGTAACCCATCCTCATCCACGCCCATGAACAACTTATGGTTCTGATCAAACTGTACGCGGAACGGGCCGTCGAGCAGTTGCACCTGCGAATATTCGAAAACCGACAACGGAGGTGTGATCGCCGTCTCCGCCACTTTCCTGCGAGCCCAGGCCGGCAGCGCTCCCACGGCCAGTAATCCCGCGGTCGAAGCTGCGGTGGTCTTTAGGAATTGTCTCCGGGACTTTTTTCTCATGGCGGCGTCTCCTGAGCCTGCGAAAGCGAATCGATTTTTAGGTCGCGAAAATCTGATTTTTCGATGAGCAGCGCTTGCTTGCCCTTTTCCCAGCAAGCGTTTTCTCAACTAGCCTATGTATAACCCCTCGCGCCCTCCGCGTCAAACTCAAGCTGTCGCCAATTTTGCGAATGAAGTATCCTGATTCCTGCTGTTTTGTACGGCCCGCTTGCGAGGCGGCCGTGCCACTTGTGTCAGGTCACCAAATTTTTGTGATGCTGCGATTCCGGAAAATAGCTTGCTCGATCGTCTTATTGGCCTGCGCGACTCCGATCTTTTCCCAGGTGCCGCCAAATCCTGCCGAGCCCGTCAGCGCGGCCCTGCGTGCCAGGGATTTCGATAAAGCCATCGAGCTCTCGAGGTCCGCCCTCAAGCAATTTCCCAACAACGCCCAACTCTGGGCGCTCCAGGGCATCGCCTTTACCAGCAAGGGCGACAGCAAAGAGGCGCTCGCTGCGTTTCAACAAGCGTTGAAGATTGCCCCGAACAATGTTGCCGCCCTCGAAGGCGCCGCGCAGATTCACTATCAAGCCGGCAATCAAGCCGCAATCCCCCTTCTGAACCATTTACTCGAATTGCACCCGGAAAACCTCACGGCCCACGCCATGCTGGCCGTTCTCGAATATCGCAAAGGAAATTGTGTTGCCGCGGTGCCGCATTTTGAAAAAGCGGAACAACTGCTGGATTCGGAAATTGACGCCCTGCACGCCTATTCCACCTGCCTCGTGCGCCTCAAGCGCCTCGATGATGCGGCCGCCACGTTAGAAAAGGCCGTCGCTCTTCATCCCGATGATCCGCGCGAACGCCAGGTGCTCGCCTCCATTCAACTGATGGATCACAAGGCGAAGGACGCCATCGCTACCCTGCAACCCCTATTGGACGCACAAAACGTCGATTCCACTACGCTGCAACTGGCTTCCCGTGCCTTTGAAGATTCCGGCGACACGCCGCAAGCGGTCAGCACGCTTCGGCAAGCGATTCTCCTGGATCCCAAAAACGTTAGCCTGTACATCGATTTCGCCACCATTTGTTTTTCCCACGAATCCTTCCAGGTCGGAATCGATGTCCTCACCGAAGGCTTGGTGCTGCAGCCCAAGTCAGACGATCTCTACGTCGCTCGCGGCGTTCTTTACGTGCAGCTCGCGCAGTACGACAAAGCCGAAGCGGATTTCGAGAAAGCGTACGAACTGAATCCGCACCAATCTCTAAGTACCGCGGCGCAAGGTTTGGCCGCCGTACAGGCAAACGACCTCGATCACGCCCTCGCTGCCATCCAGGATAAATTGAAGCGCAAGCCCAACGACCCGCTTCTTCTGTATCTGCAAGCCGATGTGCTATCGCAAAAAGGTGTCGATCCCGGCACGCCTAATTTTCAGCTCGCGTTGCACTCCGCGCAGAAATCCGTCGCGTTGCAGCCCACGCTTGCCGCATCCCGCGCTGTCCTCGCTAAGCTCTATATGCAAACGGGGCAATATCAGCTGGCCATCGAACAGTGCCGCAAAGCGCTGGCTCTCGATCCCAAGGATCAAACCGCCGTCTATCGCCTGATCCAGGCGTTACGAAAAACCGGCCAGAACAAGGAGATACCCGCCCTGCTTCAGCGCCTGGCCCAGCTTCGCGAAGAAGCCACCAAAGACGAGCGCGAACGCTACCGTTATAAACTTTTCGAGGAGGAACCCGCCGCCAAGCCGGCAGAACCCTAACCCGTTCGCCGCGCTTTCGAGGACCCCGGGAAAATGTTTACTCAACATTTCGTGTGCGCCATAATTGGCTCGTTGACAACCACAATCGAGCGCCAAGGAACCCGCCTCCCATGACCGTTTCTCGCCGCGACTTCATGCGCGTTTCTCTCGGTTCGGCCATTTCCCTGACCGCCGGCCGCGCCTTCGCCCAGGGGATGGGTGGGCATGCAGCCAAGCCTATGGCCCGGCAAGCCCCTTCCGGCCGCCCCTTTAACGCGCATTTCACCGACATAGCCGCGGCAGCCGGTCTTCACGCCCCCACCATCTACGGCGGCGACCAGGTCAACAAATACATCCTGGAATCCGACGGCTGTGGCTGCGCCTTCATCGACTACGACAACGACGGCTGGATGGATATCTTTCTCCTCTCCGGCACCTTGCTCGAGGGCGCCTCTCCGGGCGCCACCAACCGGCTCTACAAAAATAATCGCGATGGCAGCTTCACCGACGTCACCGAAAAGGCCGGCCTGCAGTCCGCAGGCTGGGCCAACGGCGTGTGCATTGCCGACTATAACAACGACGGCTTCGACGACATTTTTTGCACCTACTTCGGCCAAAACATCCTCTATCGCAACAATGGCGACGGTACCTTCACCGATGTCACGAAAGCCGCTGGTTTATCGAGCGATCAGCCGCGTTGGGGTGCCGGCTGTGCGTTCCTCGACTACGATCGTGATGGCCATCTCGATTTGTTCGTCTCCAATTACGTGCGTTTCAACCTTGAAAAAGCCCCCGTTCCTGGTGCCAGTTCCAACTGTAATTTTCGCGGCGTCTCTGTCGAGTGCGGCCCGCGCGGCCTTCCCACTGGCCACCATTCGTTGTACAAGAACAACGGTGACGGCACCTTCACCGACGTCAGTCAGCAGGCTGGTATCTCTCAATTCACGCAATGCTATGGCATGACCGTCATTGCCGCCGACCTCGACGAAGACGGCTGGACCGATATTTACGTCGCTTGCGATTCCACTCCCAGCCTCCTGTTCATGAATAATCACGATGGCACCTTCCGCGAAGAGGGTGTCCTGCGCGGCGTGGCCCTGAGCGACGACGGCGAAGAACAGGCCGGCATGGGCGTCGGCGTCGGCGATTACGACCTCGACGGCCACCTCGATCTCTTCAAAACGCACTTCACCGACGACTCCAACGTGCTCTACCACAACGATGGCAAAGGCAATTTCGATGACGTTACCCGCCAGGCCAAGGTGGCCGTCGAGACGCGTTACGTTTGCTGGGGAGCGGGCATCATCGACCTCGATAACGACGGCAACCCCGATCTGTTTATGGTCACAGGTAACGTTTACCCGGAAGTCGAACGCAAACTTCCGCAGTATCCGTACAAGACGCCGCGTGCTGTTTTTCGCAATCTCGGCAATCGTACTTTTGAAGAATTGGTGGAAGCCGCCGGCCCCGGCGTGGCCGCCGCGCACAGCAGTCGTGGCTGCGCCTTCGGGGATTTTGACAACGACGGCGACGTCGACATTCTCATCATCAACATGCACGAACCTCCTTCGCTGTTGCGCAACGACGTGCGTGGAAAACCAAATTGGATCAAGGTCAAACTCGAGGGAGTGAAGTCCAATCGCAGCGCCATCGGGGCTCGCGTTCTTGTTCATTATGGCGGGAAAACGCAGGCCCAGAGCGTTTTGAGCCAAAGCAGTTTTTATTCCTGCAACGACCCGCGCCTGCACTTTGGCCTGGGCGATCATGCGGTCGTGGACATCGATGTTCATTGGCCCAGTGGCGGCGCGGAATCCTTGAAACAACTGCCGGTTAACCGCTTAATCACGGTTCGCGAGGGTGCTGGCGAAGTTCCCAATCGCGGCTGGTCCCGTCTGTGACCCAACCCCCCGTAATAGCCCTACTCACTCGCCCCTCCTTAGTACAAAACCATTAGAAAAAGCTTGACAGCCATTTCCAACTGGCATATACGTGGAGCAATCGAGAAAACGTTTACACTAGATCGCTTCTGTAAATGTTTACTTTGACGGGATTAGGGGACTTTAGGGGGTGATTCCGATGCACGCGAGAAATTCTTTTCGTTGGACTCTTCGGCTGCTCTTTATCGGATTGGTAGCCTCGTTAGCCGCCGTGTCCACCTGGGCCCAGTTCACCGCCAGTATCCAGGGTAACGTGTCCGACCCGAGCGGCGCCGCCGTCTCCGGTACGAAAATTACGTTAGAGAACCTTTCGACTCACGTTTTGGCTACCACCACGTCCGGGGCCGACGGCGGCTACCGCTTCGTCAGCTTGGCTCCCGGCAATTACAAAATCTCGGCCGAAGCTTCCGGTTTCGCCAAGTCTGAAACCACGGTGACCCTGGAGACTAGCCAGAACCTCAGCGTGGCCTTGACTCTGAAGGTCGGCGCGACCACCGAATCTATCGAGGTCACCGCGGAGAATCCGCTCTTCAATACCTCCGAAACGCGGAATCAAATGACTCTCGAAACTCAGGAGCTCGGCACTCTGCCCATGGCCGGACGCAATATGCTTTCCCTCACCACACTGGCTCCCGGCGTCTCTGGGCTCGGTTTGGCCGGCGGTCCCGGCGTTGCTTCGGGCACTCCTGGTTCCAGCGTCAACAACTTTTCCACGGAAACCGCCGTCGATGTCAGCGCCAACGGTCAAGGAACCGTGGCGAATATGTGGATTATTGACGGCTTGGACGTCACCAGCAGCGTGCGCCAGGGTGTATTGAACCTTGTCCCCAATCCCGACGTGATTCAGGAAACCACGTACCAGGTCAACACCTACTCTAGCGAATACGGGCACGGGAGCGGCCTGCAAGTCGCTATGACTACCAAGTCCGGTTCCGACCAATTCCACGGCTTGGCCAGCGATTATTTCAATTATCAGCCGATGTTCGCCAAATACTCTCTACCCGGCTCCGACCATCCGTACAGTCCTTTTCACAGCAACAATCTTTCCGGAAATATCGGCGGTCCCATTATTCCTCATCATGAATTTTTCTTTTTCTTCGGCATTGAAGCCTTGCGTTCTTCCGCGTCCACCGGCAATTCCGTTGTGACCTACGCGGATCCGGCATTCGCCGCCTGGGCTCTCGCGAATTATCCGGGCACCTTCGGTACGAAAATTCTCAACACTTACGTACCCGAAAAAGTAAACTTCTCCGCCGTCTCGTTGACGGCGACCCAGGTTTTCCCCGGGACGTGCGGCACCTTGACGACGAACTTCCTGCCGTGCAGCACCCCGATGGTAGACAGCGGTACCTTCAACTCCGCCAATATCATCAACGGCACGCAATATTTCGTTCGCATCGATAAATACTTCAAGAAAGACCGTATTTATGGCAGCTTTTTCCGTACCCTCCAGGCCAACCCCACTGCCAATCCGATTCCGCAATTCTCCACGACCAACAATTATTGGGAGCGCGGTTTGCAGGTGAGCTGGACCCACACCTTCAGTCCCAACACCCTGAACGAAGCTGTCTTTGCCCAAAATCGCATCGAGGGTAAGAACGACGAAACCGGCGACTTTACCATTCCCGGAATCAGCGTCACCGGACAAAGCGTCGGTTACGGCTTGGGATTCGCGCAAGGCGATTTCATTCAGCACAACTATCACTGGCGCGATGTCTTGACGCATGTCCACGGCGCCCACGTCATCAAGGTCGGCTACGAAGGTTTGTACGGCGACGACGTAGAACCTTTCCAAGGTCCGTGGTCCCATCCTGCATTCAGCTTCAACAACTTGTTGTCGCTCGCGCAGGATGCTCCGCTCACCGAAAGCGGCGTCATGTATAACCCCATCACCGGCCAGCAGCAGCTTTGGAGTTGGGATGCTGCTTCGAAAACCTGGGGTGTCTTCGTCGAAGATACTTGGAAAGCGCGCAGAAATCTCACTCTCACCCTGGGCTTCCGCTTCGATGATCAAGGCAACCCGTACTCGAAGACGCCTTCGACCGTCTTCGGCAACTTCTACCTTGGCACTGGATCCAGCTTCGAACAGGAGGTTGCCAATGGTTATGCCACTCCCACCCACAACGCCCTGCTTCGCACACCTGTGGCGGCTTCCCCGCGTATTGGCGCGGCCTGGGACATCAACGGTAGAGGAGACTGGGTGTTGCGTGGCGGCTTTGGATTATTTTCCAACTGGCTCACGCCCGCTAACATTCAGGAAGAGTTCCGCGGCAATCCTCCGGGCCTAATCAATCCCACGTTCTATGCAAATTCGTCTACTCCGCCGGTCTTCGTCCAGGGCACCAGCAGCACGCCTCCCTTTGGATTCGTGTTCCCGCAACTGGGCGGTTCGCCGCTGTGTCCTACCGTTCCGTGTCTCGACAGCGCGGGAGGAATTCTCGGTGCAGGCTTAGGCATTGGCGGCATCACTCCGACAATCGTTTCTCCCACCGCTTACATTTGGTCGGGCACGCTCGAGCGTCGCCTCGGTAGTCATTTTGTTGCCGCAGTGCTGTACGCCGGCTCCCACACCTCCAATCTCGTTGGAAATGGCAACGCTGGGGGTGTCGTGTCCTACGGCGTCGACATCAACGAGCTGCCGGGTGCGTTAATCGGCGAACCCTTCGGCTCCACTCCTGATCGGCCCAACCCCAGTTTTGGGCAGATCGCCTACACCCAGAACAATCGCTATGCCAACTATGAGGGTGTCACTGCGGACCTCAGAGCCAGGGCAAGCCGCGGTTTCTTCGACGTTTCCTACACGCGTTCTTCTTCCAAGGATGACGCCAGCAGATATCCCACGCCGGAGAATCCCACTGCGTTTTACGGACCTTCGCCATGGGACGTGCCCAACCGTTTCTCAGCCACCTTTAACTATGAGCAACCTGGCTTGAACGGCGGTCACGGCTTTGTCGGCCACCTCACCGGCGGTTGGGGACTCAGCGGCACTAGTATTTACCAGACCGGTTATCCATTTACGGTCTTTACTTCTGCTGCATACAACGGTGCGAACTATGTCGTCGGTGCGAACGCTCAAACAACCGCAACCGGTGATTACCTTGCTAATGGGGACAACTATAGCTATCCAAACGCCGCCAGTTATCAACAGGGAACATCTCGGAGCGCTTACACTACGGGCGTGTTCACCGCTGGCGAGTTCACTGTACCCATCGCAGGCACAAACGGCAACGAGAAAGCCGGTCAATTCCGCAATCCACCGTTCATAGAGACGGATATGACTGTTTACAAAAACAACCAGATTACCGAGCGGCTGAATTTCCAGATTCGCTTCGAATTCTATAACCTCTTCAATCACCCGAATTTCCAAAGCATCCAGGGTGATCTCTCTCAGGGCAACTTTGGTCAGGTAACCGCCCAGACCTTGCCAAGATGGTGGCAAATCGGAGGCAAGCTCTACTTCTAGTTCGATTCACGCACACGACCGTGGGGCCATCGCTTGGCATTAAGCGGTGGTCCCACAAAACAGTGTGCGTTTCGCGCAAGATTGCGGTCCTCTGCGAAGCTAAAGTCAAGAATTGCAGTGGCACAAAAAGCACTGAGGCGCGGTGGTGCAGCCGCGCCTCAGTCTTTAATCCTCTTATTTTGCTGGCGGGTGTCCCACATTCCCCAAAAAACAGGTCATTCCGAACGGAGTTCGCGCAGCGAGGAATCCTTCTTCGATCCCAACACCGCTTCTCTCCCCACTTCACAACCGCTGTCACTCCTAACTCAACTCCACACTCACCGCCGTCACTGACGCCGCCGGCAACTCCACCACAAATCTCGTCCCACTCGCGTTCAGCGCCTTCGTTTGCGGCACCACCACATCCGGCTGGGCAAACGTGTTGTGCGCGTGAATATCCGCATTCGCCAGAAAACTCATGCTCGCATCCTTAGCCGTCCCTCCACGCAAAACAATCTCCGCCATTCGTGGCTCGGAAGTATTGGGATTTACCGCCGTAATCGTCAAATTCTTTTCCCGCACTGATGCAGCCCCGTGCAATCCCCAGAACGACGCCGCCTTCCCATCCCGATCGTAGTGCACATTCGGCGCGGAAAACTCCGTCCGCAAAGCCTCGCCGCCCTGGTGGCTCGTATACAGCTCAAACACGCGCCCGACCGGGGTCACCACGAACTTGTCTTCGTGCGCCAGGTACAAACTGTTGAGGCAGTTAATCAGCTGCGCGCAATTCGCCATCGCCACCTTCTCGGGATTCCTGTTGAATATGTCCAGTGTCATCCCGCTGAACACCGCATCGCGCAGCGTCGGCATTTGCTCCAGCAAATCGCCCGGCGTAGCCTCGCTTCCCGGCCGGTACCACGGGCCCCACTCATCGACCACCAGCTTCACCCGGTGCTCCGCATCGAATTCGCTCAATACCTGCCAATGACCCGTGATCAATCCTTCCATCCGCTGTCCTTCGCGCAGCAGCTCATACCAGTCCACGGAATCGAACTGCACCGCGTCTCCCTTGCCCGCCACCCAATCCTCCGTCTTACCCCGGCTCAGGTTCCACGCGTAGTGATGCAGCGCCATCCCGTAAATCCGCCGCAACGCTCCTCGCCCCTTGCGCAAAGCCTCCGTCAGAAAATCTCGCGTCCAGCTCCAATCGTCCGTGTTCGGGCCCGAAGCGATCAGGTTCAGTCGCTCGCCACCATATCGCGGCAGCCACGTAGAATAACGCCGGAATTCCACGGCGTATTCCTGCGCGGTGAATTCACCCCCGCAGCCCCACGATTCGTTTCCCACGCCCCAATATTTCACGTGAAATGGCTCCGCAAAGCCCGCCGCCGCGCGCTCGTCCGCCAGCGTCGTGCTGCCCGCGGGAGAATTACAATATTCCACCCACTGTTGAAACGTCGAAGCGGGCAAGCTTCGCACATTCGCGGCTAGATACGGCTCCGCACCAATCAACTTGCAGAAGTGCGCGAACTCATTTGTTCCCACGCGGTTCGGATCGTAGCGATGATTTTCCGGCGCACCCTGCGATTCGTCGTTCGCCCAGAAATTCGTCCGCCGCGGCCGTTTGTCGATTGGTCCAATACCGTCGCGCCAGTCATAACTGTCTGCGAAGCATCCGCCTGGATAGCGGATTATCGGCGCCTTGATCTTCCGCATGTGCTCGACAACGTCTTTCCGCAGTCCATCGATATTCGCCACGCGCGATTGCTCGCCCACCCAGATGCCGTCGTAAAATACCCCGCCCAGATTTTCCGTAAAGTGTCCGTAAATATTCGGAGAAATTGTCCCCAGCGGCTCGTCAAACAACACTTCAATCCGCGAATCCGCCGCGCGTGAATCCGCCGGCGACCGCCAACTCATCTTCGGTGCCAACAGCAATCCGGCAGCCCCAACCGCCCCCTGATGCAAGAACTTTCTGCGACTGATCATCTGGCCCTCTTGTAGCGCCGTGCCTTCAGGCCGGCGTGTTGGTTGCCCAGGACTGCGACAGCTTTCCTTTAGGGGGGCCGAATAAATTGGCTTCAGCCCCTGTAGACTCCGCTGACCCTATTTTTCGGGGCGCAATCCTACGCCCCCCACTGCACCACCGTATAGGACCGCGCCGGCACCTCAAACTTCGTGTGTCCCCCCGAGCTCACCGGCTTTGGAAACTCCGTCGGCGTCACCTTCTTCGGAGCGTCAAAACTGTTGAACGCCTTCAAATCGCTTCCCGTCAATGTGCTGGCACTCAGCAGGCGTGCGGGCCCGGCATCTTCCCAAATCAGATCCACTTCATGCGCGTTCGCCAGATCACGATTCAGGATAAAAAGCGTCACGTTTCCATTTTCTTTCGAGAAAGTTCCCACCACATCTAGATAGGGAACCGTTCCGATTCCCGTGACTTCATACGTCGGAGACTCCAACAAAAGATTCAGCACGTTTCCGCGCGCCATCTGCAGCCCCCAGCTGTACGGATAATAAATCGTCTGCCGGAACAATCCATTGGCATTCGTCATGATCGGTGCAATCACGTTCACCAGTTGCGCCAGGCAAGCCAGCTTCACGCGATCCGCATTGCGCAGCAAGGTGTTGATCATTCCTCCCACAAGCAGCGCGTCTTCCAGGTTATAAACTTCTTCTAGCAAATGCGGCGCTTCCTTTTCGTGCCCGTTCACGTCATCGCCATTGCGCGCGCGGTACCAAACGTTCCACTCGTCAAACGATAGCCACAATTGTTTTGGCGAACGCTTTCGTCCGCGCACCAGATCACACACCGCCACCGTTTCCGCGATCTGCCGGTCCATCGTCAAATTCATAGCCAGATATTTCGCGCTGTCTTTCCCGGTTTCCTGCTCCGTGTTTCCGATGTATCGGTGCAAAGAGAGCGCGTCTACATATTCATAACACTGCTCCAGCACCTCGCGATCCCATTCGAGATACGTCGGCATCATTGGCCCGCTCGAGCCACAAGCCACAAGCTTCAGCGACGGGTCCACATAGCGCATCTGGCGCGCGGCATCCGCGGCCTTCATTCCATACTCGTTCGCGGTCATGTGGCCGATCTGCCAAGGACCATCCATCTCATTTCCCAGGCACCAGTGCTCCACCTTATATGGTTCCGCGATCCCATTCTTCCGCCGCAGGTCGCTCCAGCGTGTCCCCTTCTCCACGTTGCAATATTCCACCAGCGCCGCCGCCTGTTCCGGCGTGCCCGTTCCCAGGTTCAGCCCCATCAGCGGTAACGTGCCAACCGCCTTGCACCACATCATGAATTCGTCAGTGCCGAACTGATTCGTGTTGATGGCGTTCCACGCTTTGTCGAGCACTCGCGGGCGATCCTGCTTGGGTCCCACGCCGTCCAGCCAGTTGTACCCCGAAACAAAATTTCCGCCGGGATAGCGTACGATCGGCACTCCCAGTGCGCGCACTTCCTCGATCACATCTTTGCGGAACCCATTTGCATCGGAAAGCTTCGAGCCCGGATCGTAAATTCCTTCGTAAATCGCGCGTCCCAGATGCTCCAGAAAGGATCCGAACAGGTTTCGGTCGATGGCCGCCGTCGTGCGTCTTGTATCAACGTAAATTCGTGCCGCGCTTCCCGCCGGTGGCGCCTGCGCCGGCAAAATCTGGTTCAGCAGCAATCCCGCGGAGCAGGTTGCGCCCGCGGCAAGAGATTGCTGCAAAAAACGGCGGCGTTTTATTGGAACCATCAGGCAAACCTCCTACGAAAACGTTTTTGTGACGGCAGTTTGCAGACAGCATAGCACAAATCCGCTGCCCTAAAATCGTACTTTATGAAAACGATTGCTCAGTCAAAACTTCATCGGTCGGCAAGCCGCTGCAGGTCGATCCGGTCCGGCGTCGTCCCCACAACCCCCTGCCGGTTCCCCCGTATATCCTTGAATTATGGCCTTATTTGCCCATTCCACGCGGCCCCCGCCCTGTGCCTCCCGCGGCGCTTCCCTCCCTTTTGCGGTTGACACCGCTCTGCCGTCGGCGTAGCGTTGCCTATCACGAGTAAGCGTTTGCTCAATCTGGCCATCTCTTAAATGAGGACCTGCCCATGTCTCAACTCCGTTTTTTCGTCTCTTTGATCACCAAAGACAACGACTACCAGCGCGAGCAAGCAGCCTCCGCCAGGGCCGCCGCTCATGAATTTGCCGTCAACGGCGAAATCGTCTTCGCCGAAAATGACGCCATCAAAGCATCGCCCTGATGACCCGCGCCCTGCAAACCAAATCCCAACCCGCTGAACATACCTACACCGTTTCCGAATCCTTTCCCCCGGTCGAATCCCTGAAGCCCGCCTGCGCCTGAGGAGTGCCTTTGGCGACGGAGGCTCTCAACCACGGCGTCTTGTAACTCAAACGACGCGAGTCCCCCTCCCCCAATTCCCGATCCACGCATTCCTGGCCCTACACAAAAACGCGCTTGACATCCACACGCCGCTGTTGTATTTAACCTATAGGTTAAATACAAATGTCCTCCGACTCCCTCTCCTCCACCTTCGCCGCACTCGCCGATTCCACCCGTCGCGCCATCCTCGCACGCCTCGTTTCCGGCAACGCCTCGGTGACCGAGTTGGCCGAGCCTTTCGACATGAGCCTCCCCGCCATTTCCAAACACCTTAAAGTGCTCGAACGGGCCGGCCTCATCGCCCGTACCCGCGACGCCCAGTGGAGACCCTGTCGCCTCGAAGCGGGCCCTCTCAAAGAAGTCGCCGACTGGGCCGAAGGCTACCGGCGTTTCTGGGAAGAAAGTTTCGATCGCCTGGAGGAATACCTGGCTGAGTTGAAAAGCAACCAAAGCAAGCAACTCGCAAAATCACGCAAAACGAAAGGACAGAAGTCATGAGCAACGCAAAACCGGCCGCCGAAAGCCTGGCCGATCGCGAAATCGTGCTCACGCGCGTCTTCGATGCTCCCCGCGAACTCATCTGGGACGCTTGGACCGATCCCAAGCAAATTGTGAAATGGTGGGGACCGCGCGGCTTCACCACCACCATTCACGAAATGGAGGTGCGCCCTGGCGGCATCTGGAAACAAACCATGCACGGCCCGGACGGCACCGATTATCCCGGCCAAAGCGTCTTTAGCGAGGTGGTCAAGCGCGAGCGCATCGTCTATTCCATGACCGGCGGAAAAAAAGGCGAACGAGGCGTGCAATTTCAAGCCACCTGGACCTTCGAAACGCAAGGCCGCAAAACCAAACTGACCCTGCGCATGCTCTTCGCTTCGGCCCAGGAACGTGAATTCGTCGAAAAAACTTACGGAGCGGTCGAAGGTGGAATCCAAACCCTCGCTCGCCTCGCAGAATATCTAACCAGCGCCAGTTAAGAAGGGAAGGATCCGAAATGAAACGCATCGCAACGTCGGCATTCGCACTGTGTCTCTTCTTCGCCACGTCCAGCCAAACAAAAGCGCAAGCCACAAAAACCCTATTTCCAAGCATGGCGCCGCTCGATCAATACTTGATGGACCGCAACACCGAGATCGCCATGGCAGAGCGCTGCCCCGACCTCCATCTCTAACGACGCCGAGGTCCTCGTTCTCGGCCGCCACGGTTTCGAAACCGTCGTCAAAGGCAAAAACGGCTTTGTCTGCATCGTCGAGCGCTCTTGGGCAGGCGACATCGACGATCCCGAATTTTGGAATCCCAAACTGTACGGGCCTACTTGCTTCAATCCACCAGCCGCGCGCACGCATCTTCCCATCACCAGAAAGCGGACGGAGCTGGCCTTGGCCGGTCAGTCCAAGGAGCAGATCGTTGCTGGCCTCCACGCCGCCTTCGACAATAAGGAATTGCCCACGCCGGAACGCGGTTCCATGTGTTACATGATGTCCAGGCAAGCCTATTTCGGCGCCCGCTTCGGCCACGGTGTTCCTCATCTAATGTTTTATTTTCCGACAACCGACGGGGCTCTTTGGGGTGCAACCTTCCCGGGCTCTCCCGTTCTCGCTCATCAAGACGCGCCCGATCGCCTCACCGTCTTCATGATTCCCGTGGGCAAATGGTCAGACGGAGAATCCGCGCCCATTGATATGGTTCACTGATTCCTTCCAGCGCTCATTGATTTTCCGCACAAACGTCTCCGGTTTGGAATAGAATCGGCACCGTAAGCCACAGAACCCTGCCCAACCACTCTTCTCATCGATGGCGGGTCCTCGGAGACTTCCGATGCCACTAGAATATCGATTGAGCAGTGCGCGATCGCGCGCGTTGCAAATGTTCGTTTGCACGCTCGCACTGTTGGCCGGTCCGTTCACTTTTGCGCAGCAAACGTCTCCCAGGAAACTCCTCGACGATCAGGGAGTCCGCCGCCGTGCCGACGCGCTTCTGAAACAAATGACCCTCGAAGAAAAAATCGCCCAGCTCAGCCAGATGTTTGATTTTCCTCCGCAAAAACCCCTCGAAGACGCAGCCGCCAAAGGGGAACTGGGTTCTGTTCTATTTGTCACTGATCCCGCGCGAATTAACTATTTCCAGCATCTCGCCATGGATAACTCCCGCCTGCACATCCCGCTGATCTTTGGCTACGACGTGATCCATGGCTTCCGCACCATTTTCCCCGTGCCCATCGCCATGGCTGCTTCGTGGGATCCTGCGGTCGTCACCAAAGCGCAATCCGTCGCCGCGCAGGAAGCAGGTGCCGTCGGCATCAAGTGGGCCTTTGCGCCGATGCTGGACATCGCCCGCGATCCTCGCTGGGGCCGCATCGTCGAAGGCGCCGGCGAAGATCCATACCTCGGCTCCGCCATCGCCGCCGCCCAGGTGCGCGGATTCCAGGGCGACTACATTGGTTCGCCCGGTCACATCCTCGCCTGCATGAAACATTTTGCCGGATACGGCGCAGCCCAGGGCGGCCGCGATTACGACGAGTCGTACATTCCCGACACCCTGCTCTACAATGTCTATCTCCCTCCCTTCCGCGCCGCCGTCAAAGCCGGGGTCGGCTCCGCGATGAGCGCGTACATGGATCTGAACGATGTGCCCGCCACCGGCAATCGCTGGCTCTTGCACGACGTCCTACGCGAGCAGTGGAATTTCACGGGCTTCGTCGTCAGCGATGCCAACGCTGTGAAAAGCCTGGCCACTCATGGCTACGCCAAAGATCTCTCCGACGCCGCGAAAATCGCGCTCGATGCCGGCGTCAATATGGAGATGTCCATCGGCCCCACCGCGTATTCGCGAAATTTGCTGAAGTTGGTGAAAAGCGGCCAGCTTACCGCGAAGCAGATTGAAGATGTCGCCCGCCCCATCCTCGAAGCGAAAATTCGCATGGGCCTCTTTGAGCATCCCTATGTTGACGAAGCGCGTGCCCAGCAAATCCTTGCCGCGCCGGAGCATCGCACTCTGTCGCGCCTGACCGCTGAGCGCACCGCCGTTCTCCTGCGCAACGAAGGCAACCTCCTGCCCTTGAACAAAACTGCATATAAAAAGGTTGCCGTCATTGGTCCGTTGGCCGATTCACAGATCGATACCATCGGCCCATGGGCTTTTCAGGAGGATTTACAAGAAACCGTCACGCTGCTCGCCGGAGTCCGCGGCAAACTCGGTTCGCAAGCCGAAGTCGGTTACGCACCCGGCGTTCAGATCAAACGCAAGTTTCCTTCCTTCTTCGACCAGATCTTGCACCTCGAATACCCGCCCGATTGGACTCTCGAACAAGCCAAGGACGAAATTTCCAAAGCCGTTAGCCTTTCCTCGTCGTCGGATCTCACCATTCTCGTCCTCGGTGAAGCGCAAAACATGATCGGCGAAGCCGCCTCGCGCGAATCGCTCGATCTTCCTGGCCGCGAAGAAGAATTGCTCGAAGCCGTGGGCGCCACCGGAAAGCCCGTGGTCCTGCTGCTGCTGAGTGGCCGGCCCCTGAATATCCAGTGGGCCGCGCAACACGTCCCCGCAATCCTTGAAGTTTGGTATCCCGGGACACAGGGCGGCAACGCTGTTGCCAATCTGCTCTTCGGCGACGCCGTTCCTGGTGGCAAGCTTCCATTCACATGGCCGCGCGACGTCGGCCAGGTCCCCTTGATCTACGCGCACAACACCACGCAGTCTCCGGACGATCAGGGCAAGCGCTACTGGGATGAAGAAAGCACGCGGCTGTTTCCGTTTGGCTACGGCCTCTCCTACTCCACTTTTCAATTTTCAAATTTGAAACTCAGCCGCCGCCAGATCAAGCTCGGCGAAACCATGGATGTAACTGTTGATTTGGAGAACACAGGAAATTCCGCTGCCGATGAAGTCGCTCAACTCTACATTCACCAGCAATACGGCAGCACCTCGCGTCCCGTCCGCGAGTTAAAAGGCTTCGAACGAGTCACTCTCGCCCCGCACGAGAAAAAAATTCTCCACTTTGCCCTTGGCAAAGACGAACTAACCTACTGGAGCTCCGCAAAAAAAGCCTGGGTCGAAGAACCCTCCACCTTCGACATATGGGTGGGCCCCGATTCCACCGCCCCCCTCCATTCCAATTTCACAGTAGCGCCATAATCGCTCGCTGCCTCCTCCCAAGTGCCCCACTCTGAGTCCGCGAAGTAAGGAACTCTGCGCCATCGCACGGGTTTGTGCGATGAATCTGTCTTCGATCCATGCGTCTTGCCGCGATCAAAAAAACGCTGTCATCCTGAGGAGTCCGCGACGAAGGATCTCAACCACCGCGTCTTGCCACCTAAACAACGGGCGTCCTCCCTGCTTCTAATCCTTCAGTGCCTCGGCAATCCCCGCCTCCGCCAACGGCGCCATCACTTCATATCCTGCCTTGTTCGGATGCACGCCGTCCTGACTGAGTTCCGCCTTCAACCCGCTCCCGCCATTCACCATGTGCGAATAATAATCCACATACACAAATCCATTTTTCGCCGCGTACGCTTTGATCCATTCATTCAGCGCTTTGATCTTCGGCGCTGGCTCCAGCCCCTTGTGCCAAGAAAAGTCGCTCGCCGGTAGCACCGAACACAGCACGACTCGTATCCCGTTCGCGCGCGCCAGCTCGCTCATCGAGGCGACGTTCTCCCCTACCTCCTCCAGCGTAATCTTCCCCGTGTTCTCCGCGATGTCGTTCGTTCCCGCCAGCAGCACCACCACTTTCGGTTTCAGGTCGATGACGTCTTGCCGGAAGCGCACCAGCATTTGCGGCGTGGTTTGCCCGGAAATTCCACGGTTCACATACGGCTTCCCGGGAAAAAATTCGCCGCGATCCGGCTTGCCCCATCCTTCCGTGATGGAATCGCCCATGAACACCACGCGGGCTTCCCCCGCCGCGGGTGCCCCCAGCGCTTTATCCGCCTCGCGATATTTCGCCAGAAATGCCCAGTCGTTAAAAGCCTGCACCAGCTGCGATTTTTGATAAGTCGTCAACTGCTCCCAGCCCGCCGGCGCCGTTTCACCAGGTTTCGTATTTTGTGCCGCTGAACTCGCCGCGGCTTGCCCAAACGCTGCGGGCGAATAAAGAAAACCCGCAAGCAGGATCCCACGACATAAAAGCAGGCAACCCAATTTCCTTTTTTTATTCACAGCCAGACTCCCCTCGCGCGCGGAGCACACACCAACTCGCCACCACACTTCGCCAAAATCCGAAGCTGTCACATTCTACTTGATTGGGGAAAACAATCAGGAGGGGAACACGTTGCCGGGAGGGAACTACTCTCCGGCCCGGCAGGGAGCCGCCGCTCCCCGCCAGACGAGAGAACAAGTGTCAGAAGTTAAGCTTCAGCGACAGCTGCACAACACGCACCGATGAATCGAAGCCAAGGAAGTTTCCATACGGGCTCGTCGGCACGCCCTGCATTCCAAGTATCTGCCCAAATTGTGGACTGCCCAGCTCCGCGTCCGGCAGGTTGAAGTTCGGGTGGTTGAACACGTTGAACGCCTGCGCGCCCAACCCGAATTTAAATCGCTCACCCACGGCAAACGTTTTGTACAACGCCATATCGAAGTCAATGTAATTCGGACCGCGATACTGATTGCGTGATTGCGTCGGATAGCTGCTGTAGGCGAAGCCGGTTGCCGCGGTGTTCGCGAAGGCATTGCCGTTCAGGCATGGATTCAGCTTTGAGGCCATGTTAGTGACCACCGCGCCAACCCCGCAGGACATCTGCGCGCCTGCCGTAGTTTGCTGCGCAACGATCGCCAGCGCGTTGTTCTGGGCAATGTCCCCGAAGGCATTCGCGTCCAGCACCGTGAACGGCAGCGCGCTGCGAGCGAATACTTTCCCAGACCATTGCCATCCTCCCAGCGCCGCTTTGGCGAACTTATTTTCAAAGTGCGTCGGTGGTGTCACAACGTAATCCGCGTTGAACAGGTTGCGCACGTCATAATCGGCGTTCCCGTAATTATTCGTCCGCAGATTTCCCGGATTCACCTGCGTCTGGATGTTGAAGCCGCCCGGCCACCCGCCGATCGGGAACAGCCCGCCATTAGACGTGTCGTCCAAGGTGTGAGAGAACGTGTAGTTGAAGTGTGCCATAAGCCACGAGTGATACTGTAGCCGCACCGATCCGGTGATTCCGTTATAGTTGGAGACCGCGCCGCTCTGGTACGTGGACACTTCTCCATAGTTCGGCAGCACCGTCGACGCCGTCTTGATACCGGGCACCGAGGCGAACACCGCATTCGTCGCAACCGCATTCCACCACGAATTGGCGTACGGAATATTGATCGCGTGGTTTCCCACATAATTCACCGAA
Source organism: Candidatus Acidiferrales bacterium (assembly GCA_963742325.1). Lineage (GTDB taxonomy): Bacteria > Acidobacteriota > Terriglobia > Acidiferrales > UBA7541 > Acidiferrum. The sequence goes on from CAVULB010000002.1 coordinate 492,607, forward strand.
AATGCCACGCTCTTGCTAATTTCTTGATCCACCTTCAAATTCCATTCCTGCACTTGCGGCGAATGGATTGTGCCCTGTATGGAGTTGAAGCTTACCGGGGGATTGAACCCGATAATCGGATCCAGAATGTTGGACAGTTGGTTGTAGCTTTTGCTGAGCGTGAACGCGGAAGCCGCTGCGGAGTATGCCACGGGCCCTTGCGTGAAGGGCGCGATTCCCGTGGTGTGTCCAGCCGAATCCAGCGGAGCAATCGTGAACAGCGTGGTTGCCGGTGGGTTCCCCGGATTTCCCAGTTCGAAGTCCAACATGCCGGCCGCGGGGTTGTCGTAGAAAATCCCGACGCCGCCGCTGATCACCGTTTTGTTTTGCCCCGGGAACCACGGGAAGTGCTCGCCAGCGTTGGGAGCCCAGCTGAACGCAATCCGGGGCGAAACGTTGATCGCGTCGGTGCTCATATAAGGATGGTTCAGCCCGGTATTGATGTCGCTCGAGTACGGCACATCTCCCGCTCCTCCAGGTCCCGCCTGCACGCTGGGCAAACTTTCAAATGGTCCAACATAGTTCGAGAAGCAGTTCGTGTTGCACGTCGGGTTGGCGTTATGCTCGAAGCGCAGCGCTCCCGTCAACGTAAAGTTCGATTTCACCTTCCAAGTGTCTTCCACGTAAAACCCGATACCCCACAGTCCGATAGGAACATCTGTGGAAGGACTGGATGCCTGTTGATAAGACTGCGCAATGCCTTGCGAAAATGCCTGCAAGCCGCTTATCCCCGGGCTCGCGGTTGTTCCGCCGAGTGACAACGAGCTCAGATCGTTGAACGTAACGGTCGGATAGGTGTTGAAGAAGTTGTGGTCGCTCACGTCGTAACGCCGAAAATTCACGCCTGCTTTCACAGCGTGCTTCCCATGCACCCAGGAAACGTCATCTACAAATTGATATTGCGTGATGTTGCGACCTTGCGGGAAGTCTCCAACGCTGCCATTGATACTGGAGAATCCAACGGCCCCGCCAAACGCCACGCCGCCATAAGGAAATTCCGATTGCCATGCCGAAACGTCCTGGGCGAACTGCGCCACATAGTGGCTCAGCGTCGCCGTAAAGCTGTTCGTCATACTGCTGTTAAAAACGTGCCGCCAGTTGGCCTGGTAGTCATAGGCCGGCTGATTCGAATTTGCGTCAAATGCCGAGCTCAGCGGATTGATTGCTGTCGGCTGCAGTCCGTAATCCAGCTTGAACCGGAAGAAAATATCGTCCTTCGAAGTCAGCTTCTGGTCGACGCGCCCCGCCAAAATCCATTCCTTGGCGAACGACGTCGGCGTCAACGTCACGGTTTCCTGGCATGGCTGGCCGGTCGCGAATCCGGGCACCGATACCGTCGCGCATTCCGTCCCCGCCACCGGCACCGGCGTCACTTGTTTTCCCGCCGAAGCCGCGGAATAAATCTTGAACATATTTGCGTATGCGGCCGCTTCCCCCGAAGCGACGTTCTGCACGTTTGCGAGTACCGCGGAGGCAAATGCCGGCGTGGGGATTGTCTCCACGTCGACGTTCGGCAGCACGAACCGCAAGCCTTCCGTGTCCACGAAGAACCATGTGTGATCCTTCCACACCGGCCCGCCAACCGACGCCGCCCACTGGTTTGCATTCGAAAATGGCCGTGGAGCTCCGCTGGCGTTAGCAATAAAGTCGTTCGCATTCATGTACGCGCCGTTCCAATACCATTGCGCGTTCCCGTGAAAAGTATTGGTGCCGGACTTGGTGACGTAGGTGATCTGCGCGCCGCTCATTTGCCCATACTCGCCCGAGTAAGGATTGGTCACGATCGTCGATTCCTGTATTTCGTTGCTGCCCAACGTCAGGTTCGAAGCGCCGGAATTGTTAATGTTGAAGTACGGGTCCATATCGTTCTCGCCGTTCACCGTGTACAGGTTCGACGTGCCCGGCAAACCATTCGCCGTAAAGTTTCCGTAGCCCATTCCCTGCGCCACCACGACACCCGGGGATGTAAACGCCAGCGTTGTGATATCTCCGCCCGCCGCGGGCAACAACGCTACTTCTTCAGGCGTGTAAGATGTTGCCACGCCCGGCTCCGTGCTGATCAGCGGCGCAGCGCCAGACACCTCAATCGTTTCCGCCGCCTTCGAGATTTCCAGCGCCACATCCACTTGCGACGTCTGTCCAACCGCCACGGAAGTAGACTTCACCGTCTTCGCGAAGCCGCCTACTTCGATCGTCACTTCGTAACGGCCCGGCTTCAGTAGGTTGAAGCGGTACGTCCCCTCGCCGCTGGTCGTCGTCATTTGCGTTTCGCCGGTATCAAGGCTCTTCAATCCCACCTTGGCGTCGGCGATTACCGCTCCGGTCGGATCAGTCACGCGGCCGGCAATGCTTCCCAATGTCAGCGATTGCCCCGCTGCAAAACTCACGTTAAATAAGGTCAGAAGAAACACCACCACAATTCCCACTCGCAAAATTCTCATTCATCCCTCCTTGAAGGGGACACCACTCGGTACTCGCGAAGAACTGCAATGCACGCGGTACTCCACTCGCAACGCGCAAGTAGGCGGTTTAATTTTCAAGGAGTTGCGCGAGTTTCTTCGGCCAACCTATGAGTTCACGTAGATGCGCAAAATTGTTTCGTCACGCATTTCCAGCGCCTCACACCAGCTTCCGGAGGCAGCGTAACCGGTGAGTGTAGCCTTGCGTCACATCCGCTCGCATGCGCCAATATTCACAATTCTGTAGATTTTGCTTTACTGCGGAAATCTGCAGGTTCGTCACGTCAAAACGACCACTCATCCCTTGTTTCTGTTCGTTGAACCCTGTTGCAGGTTTCGTCACAACGAATTCAGTCATCGCGCTCTCGGCAAAGCAACTTTCTCTCCACACCCGCATCAGATCAGGTGCGCCAACCGGAGTGTTGCCATGAACAACGCGATTGTACTCGCCGCCACTGCAAGTTTCGTGCTCTCCTGTGGTTACTTTTTGTCCGGAGATTCCCGTCCGCCTTCCCCCGCCGATAACCAGAATACTCAGCCGGTAGTCGTCGAGCTCTTTACTTCCGAAGGCTGCTCCAGTTGTCCCCCGGCGGACGCGCTGCTCCTTGAATTGGAACACGCGCAGCCGGTCGAAGGTGCCAAAGTCATCGCCCTCGAAGAGCATGTCGATTACTGGAACCACGATGGCTGGACCGATCCGTACTCATCCGCCGACTGGACCCAGCGCCAGGTGGACTATGTCACAAAATTCAAAGAGAAAGAACCGTACACGCCGCAGATGATCATTGATGGACAAACACAGACCGTCGGCGGCCGGGAATCGGAAGTCAAAAAAGCCATCCAGCAAGCCGCCGGTCAGCCGCAGACCGAACTGACGCTCACCGCCGGCAATGCCGGCGCTGATGCCGCGCCGCAATTCACGGTGCATGTCGGCAAATTAACCGGCAACACCGACCGCGATAGCGCGGAAGTCTGGTTGGCGGTCAGCGAGAGCGGGCTGAGCTCGTCTGTCAACGCCGGTGAAAATGCAGGACAGACTCTCCGCCACGCCTCGGTCCTACGTTCGCTTCACAAAATCGGCGTGGCCAAATCCAACACCGACAGCGCCTTTGAAGCCTCGCCGCGCGTAAAACTAAAATCCGACTGGAACCGCAAAAACATTCAAATCGTAGTCTTCATTCAGGATAAAAAATCCCTGCGCATCCTAGGCGCCGTCGCCACCCCTGCGTCCCTCTAGCGCACCATATAAGAGCGTTGTCATCGTGAGGAACGTCTTTTTGCGAGGAAGGGTCTCAAAGTAAAGTCCCGCCAAAACCCCGCCCAGGTCCCCCTCACTCGGCCAAAAACCCATTACTCCCCACCCAAAAGTGCGCCAGCGAACTCAAATTCCTCTTATATGTTCGCGACACCGATAATTCTTTCCCGCCCCTGATTCGCAGCACATACTCTCCCGTCGTCCACGGATGAATCTCTTCCACAAACGAAGTGTTCACCAGTACCGACCGGTGTATCCGGATAAATCCATAAGGCTCCAGCTTCTGCGCAATCGCGCTGATCGATTCCCGCAAAAGATACGAACCCGACAAGCGTTGCAGCAAGACGTAATTCCCCTGCGCCTCCACCACCGCCACATCCCCGGGATCGATGAACAAAATACTTTTCTTCGTCTTGATCGCGATGCGCGAAGACTTCGCCACCAGGCTTTCCAGTTGCGGCAGCAGCTCCATGAATCGCGCCGCGCGCTCGCTCTGCGTGCGGTGCACCGCCGTGTCCAGCGCGCTATGAATCCGCTCGTCCGAAAACGGCTTCAACACATAATCTACCGCATGTTTCTCAAACGCGGCCACGGCATGCTGGTTGTGCGCGGTCACAAACACAATCGCCGGCACCGCCATCTTGCGCTTCTTCAGCCGGTCCACCAGTTCGATTCCAGAAAGTTCCGGCATGCGAATATCCAGCAGCAACACGTCGTATGCCTTCTCTTGCAGCAGGTTCAGCGCCTGGAACGCATCCACGGCGGAGTCCACGCTCTCCACGTCGCCGCGCGTGCGCAACACGCGTTCCAACGCACTGCGTGCCAGCGGCTCGTCATCCACAATCAGTACGCGCATTATCCTTCACACACTCTTGGCCTGCAGTGCAGCAGGCATTTCCGGTACCATCTCCGGCTTTTGCGCACCGAGCGCCGGCAGTAGCACAAGCGCCGCGGCGACGCCGTCTTCACTGATCCCAAACGTCAGGCTCGCTTCATCCGCGTAAAGATAATTCAGTCGCGCCTTGGTGTTCTGCAATCCCAGGCCAGAACCCGCCGCCGCTTTGCCGCGCACGCTGTTTCGCACAGTCAGTTCGATTCCTTTTTCGGCGCGCTGGATGTCAATCTCCACCCACCCGCCATCCCTCGAACACGCCGCCCCATGCAGAATCGCGTTTTCCACCAGAGGCTGCAGGATCAGCGGAGGCACCAGCAACTGCAGCATCCCCGGCTGCACCTTCCAACGAATCTCCAGCCGCTCCCCCAAACGCATCTTCTCGATATCTAGATACGTTTCCGCAAACCTCAATTCTTCTTCGAGTGGGATCAGGTCCGCAGTGCCGTCCTGCAACACGGTTCGGAGCAAACTGGAAAGTTTCAGCACCATATCCTTGGCCAGCGGCTTATCCATGTCGATCAGCGTCGAAATTCCGTGCAGCGTGTTGAACAGGAAATGCGGTTGCAGCTGGCTCTTCAGCGCCTGCAATTCGCTTTCGGCCAGCGCTTGCTGCAGCTTGGCGCGCTCGAGTTCCTGGTTTCGGGCGCGTGTGAAATATTCATACGCGTGAGAAGCCACTACAACCACCGTATAGTCCCAGGTCTGCAGGGCAAACAGGTGCGCATTGCCGAGGAAAGATTCGAAAGTGCGGCTCAGGAATTGCCCGGTATTCGGATCCCATGGCGGCAACACCAGCGAGCGTATGCACACGGACAAAATCAGGTAGGGAATCGCGCCCAAAAAGTAACCGGCCAACCGCTTGAACTGCACCGGCCGCGCAATTGGATACCGCCGCACGATGTAGAAAATCGGCGGCGCCAGCGATGCCGCAGTCACGCACCAGGCCCCGGCGATCATCAGCATTTTCCAGTACGCGACGTTCACTCCGTCCGACCGCAACCGCATTGTCTCTTGTCCGGCCATGATCGGCGCAAACCACCCCCACAGCAAAAACGACCACAGATAGGCATGGCCGATTGTCGAGGCTCTCCGCCACACGGTTGTCATGCTCGGGATTGTAGCGGAATTGCCCATTTGCGTGACGTCCAAGGGTGTGAAGCAACATAAATACGCTTCGAAATACCAGAAAAGCAAGCTGAGTTTACTCCACCGCTTTCCGCCTCCCAATATCCACGCCGCCTTTACACCGATTCCGTAGGCCATGCGTCCGGCAAGCGTGGCTGGCTGGGCCTGGGTTCCGTCAAGTCAATCCGGAATTCGTCCCCAATTCCGCCCATTTCGTCACATTTTCGTGCGCCACCCATGCAGATCGCTGTAGGCTCGCCGCGCGAACTTATCCAGGTGGAGTACCGTCTTATCGCTCGCAAGCTCTTGGGAGCACACCAACCATGAATAATCGGAATCACGCCGGCCACTTCAACTCCGCCACCATCCCGGCCAGTCCCATCGCGCACGCGAACGTCACCACCCAACCATCCCGCGCCATTCCCGCCATTATCTTGGCCGGTCTGATTTGCGGGATCATGGACATCACTGTGGCGTTCGTGAACTGGGGACTCCGCGGTGTCCGCCCCGCTCGGCTGCTGCAGGCGATTGCGTCCGGCTTATTGGGGCCGCTGTCGTTTCAAGGGGGGTGGCCCACGGTTCTCCTTGGCGGCGCGTGCCACTTCTTCATCGCCTTTTCCGCCGCCGCGGTTTTCTATCTCGCCACCCGCAAGCTGAGATTCCTCACCCGCTACGCCATCGTCTCAGGCATCGCCTACGGAGTCTCCGTCTACCTCGTCATGTATTGGATAGTGATGCCGCTGTCCAGATTGGCCCGCGCCCCCTCCCCTCTGCCGCAAACCATCCTCGCCATCCTCACCCACATGGTCTGCGTCGGCCTGCCCATTTCCCTGACCATCCGGCGCTATTCCACCCCGTAACGGCTCAATTCGGGATCCATCCTGCTCGCACAAGCATTTCCAGGGCGACATCGGTCAACAAACGTTCCTCGTTTTTGACGCTAAAGTCTTCTAAAGGCGCGCGATCGAGAATGTCATTCAATTTCGCGACTCGAGCAACATATTCCCGTTGCGTTATTCCCAAGTCACGCATCTCCACCCGCCGCGTCATTGTTTCGATGCTGGCGGTAAGCCGGCAGACCATGGTGTTCGCAGCAGGAATTATGTCCCGGCACAGTTTTACCTGAGCATCGTCTTCGAGTGCGCGCGCCAGCAGAAATCGCTGCACTTCGAGGCCGGCATAATTCCTGCAGATCGACCGAAGATTTTCGTACATCGCGCCGTCGTTCGGACCTCCAGACGGAAGATAAGCAAGCCCGAGCGCATCCATATCGATCGCCGCGTGCACAATCCGGCGCTGTGCAAGAATGTCCGATGCTTCGCCCAGTACCGCTGTCTTCCCGGCACCCATCCCGCCCGTAATAATCAGCAACGACTCCGTAAGCCCTCCTTCGCCCCAGTCTACGAGCGAGTACGCCATCGGCAAAACCCGCTCCTCTCCGAACGCCCTCAGCAAGCCATCGGAGAAATGCGCCTCATCTCCGTGTCATGGGTGGGGATTAGTCGGGGATGTGATCGAGGTTGTTTCATTAGGGCACCGAAGAAGAGTTTGGCCATGTTGCCGATGCCTGTCCAGTACACGAAGACGCGGACATTTTTGAAACCGGCGGCTAGCGCTATTTGCGGGACGTCTTTTGTGTTGGACAAGGCCATGGTGTCTTCGAGAACGTTGCCGCAGTCACTTCGACAGAAATCCAAAAAACAGGTGGAGTACCCGGTGATTGATTCGCCGACAACTCAGTCGCGACCGGCTGGCTTGCCCGCATCGCCGCCTGCCGCGGGGCTATTCGCGCGAATCAGAATCGGCCAGCGCGGGAACGCATAATTCCCAGACACATCGTCGATCACATTAATCTGGCACGTATAAAATCCCGGCTTCAGCGATGCGAGCGGAATCTCCATCTGAAATACCACCGCCTTGCGATCCGGCGCGGTAATTTCCTGCGCCATAAGCGGCTTCGTCTCATACACCTTCACGTCGTCCTGCAAAAACTCAATGCTCGTCAGCACCCGCACCGTGGCATGCTCGCCTTTGCTCTGTCCCGCGCCCGCGCTGCCGTTGCCGCCCTCGCCCGCTTTCGCTTTTGTCGCGTCATATACTTCGTACTGCAAATACAATTTCTGATCCTGCTGGAACACGTGCGTAACGCTCGGCACCAGTTCCGTCTGTTCCGTGATCAACGGCTGAAATTTCGTTTTCTTGCCCGTAGCCGGCACGCGCTGGCTGCTCAGCACCACCGTGCTCATGCGCATCGGCACCTTGCGCAAATCCGGTATGCGCACATCGGTCTCAAACGAGCCCATGCGCCCGCTACTGTTCTCTCTCACCACGAATTTCAGGCGATAATTTCCCGGCGCCAGCACAAATCCCGTGTTGTACTGCACATTCTTCCGCCGCACCTGCTGCGAACTGTCCACCGCCAGCTTCACCGTATCCCGCAAGCGTCCGACCGGTAGTTTGCCGCTTTCCAGCACCTGTCCAATGATATCGATGGTCGCATTGTCCTTATCTTTGGCCTGCACAAAGGGAATCTGCGATCCCGGAATCACCAGAGAGACCGCTAGGTAATAGTGCGAATCGTCCTGCCGGAAATACGCCGCTCCCGCGTACACGGCCACATCGGTTTGCGACAAATCCGCGGACAGTTCGTCTTCCAATTGCTGCTCGCGGTCCGTCGATCGCATGTGCTGGTAATCGCGGTCGGCATAATACCCCGCGCGATATTCCAGCTTCACGTCCGGACGGTTCACCTGCACCTTCAGCCGCCGATAGCGTCCATCCTTCAGGTGATTGCTGCTGGTGTATCCCAAAACGTAGTACGCCGAAGTGTCTTTCTGCACCACGGAGAACACGCCGCTCAAATCGTTCGTATCCATGAATGCTTTGCCGCCCGTGTCTGCCGCCAGCGTGTACAATGTTTCTTGCGAGGAATCGTTGCTGTTCAGGTCGTTGAGGATCGATGCTCCGGTATACGCCGATTGCCCGTGCAGGCTCGCCGATTGCGCCTGGCCGCCCGGCGGAAACGAAGACAATCCGCGCACATCCACCGGATAAATCGAAACGTTGGCGCGCACTGCCGCGGCCGTCGCTTCCCGCAATGCCGATTGATTGTCCACGCCGGATTGCGTGATGCCGTTACTGAAATAAATCAAACTTTTTTTCTGTGGAATCTTGCCCATCGCCTGCATCACCGATTCCAGCGCCAGTAGCTTGCGGTCCGCGCTAAAGGTGTTGTAATCGGTATCGTCCGGAGCGTACGACCCGCTGGTTTCTGCCGCGCCCGCGGAGCTGCCTTCCAGCCCGTTCTCGAACCCCTGGCCCTCGCTGTTGTTATAGGATGAAAGCTTCGCCAGGATTTTGTCCTTGTCGTCCGTGAAATCGAGATCGAGGCTCAGATTCGTCGAAAGCGACATCAGCGCCACCATGTCCGCCGGCTGCATCTTGCCTTGCACATATTTCTTTCCGGCATTCACCGCGCGGTCAATATCATCCGGCTCCATCGCCGAAAAATCGAAAAACATCAGCATCAGCCGGCGGTCCCGCGCGTTCAGGCTTTTCTGCACTTTCGTATTCAGCAACCCGCCTTTATCTTTTTCCGCGGTTCCTGTCACGGTATTTCCCGCCGCGCCAGCCATGACCATTTCATCGACCTTTTCGAAATCAAAACTCGCCAGGTCCTGCTTCTTCCCGTCTTCGTAAACCGTAAAGTCTTCCCGCTTCAAATCCTTGATCAGATTTCCATGCTTATCGCGTGCCACCACATTCACCAGCACGATTTCCGTGGACACTTTCACAACCCCGCCGCCGGTAGAAACCGGCGCCTGCGGCTGTTGCTGCTGCTGCGGCACTTGCTGCGGCTGCTGCGCGATCAGGTTCCCCGCCGCCCACACCAGCAGCACCGCCGTCACCACCCGTCCGATTTTGTTCCTCATCCGCATCTTTACTTAAAACTTAAATCTAACAACTTAAAACCTCTTCAAAACCTGAAGCGCGCCACCATCGTAAATCGCCTCATATTGCTGACTCCAGTGACCTCCCCAAACGTCTGTGTACCCACCGACGTGTTGATACTCGAAAAATACGGCGTATTGAAAATGTTGGTCGCCTGCAATCTCAATTCCAGCGACCGCGTTTCGCGAACCGTTATCGTCTTATTGAGCGCCGAATTAAATGTGTACTGCCACGGTCCTTCAATAATATCGCGCCCCGCGTCTCCATAAACCGTCGGTCCCACGCAGCCCGAACTGCCTGTTTTGCAGAACGCTTCGATATTGAACCACTCCTTTGTCGTCGGGTTAGCTACAGTGAACGGCTGCCCCGCTACCACATTCGCGCGGATGCTTCCGGTCACGCCGCGGTTGATGTCCGCCGTTGCACCCAGAACACGCGGCGTAAAATATAATCCCGACGCAATCGTGTAACTGCCGCTCCACTGCCATCCACCAATCACGTGCGAAATCGCACCTTTGTTGAAGAATCGTCGGCTATCTCCAAAGGGCAAGTCATAAATCCAGTTGCCCGTGAAGCTGTGCGTCTGGTCAAAAGTGGAAAGCGCGCGCTCCGCCGGAAGATCGAAGGGATTTTGAATCACCGTCACCCCGCCGCCGCCGATCGAAGAAGCATCGTCGAGTGATTTGGAGAACACATAAATTACGTTCACCGCGAAGCCTCGCGACAATCTTTTTCGGACGCGCACCGAAGCCGCGTTCAGGATCGAGTTCGCTTCGCTGGAATCATAGATGAACGGAGCGGAAGCCTCGTTCGCTGCGCAGCTCGGCGGCGCCGTGGTCGAACACGTCGGAATCAGCGCGCGCTGTGTATCCAGGTGCGTTCCCTTAGCTCCGTTGTAGCCGATACTCAGCTGGACGTTGCCCGGCAACTGCCGCTGAATGTCCAGGTTCCAGATTTGCACATAGCCCAGCCGGTAATTCGGATCGAGCGCATAGTTATTGGTCACTACGCTCGACGCGCCGCCCGGAAAACCATTCGCCAAAGTCAACGGGCTACCGGCCGCATTTTCCGGGTCGGGCACCGCATTCGTTTGCGTGACTGCGAAGGGCGGCTGAAACGCAAAGTCGTGCACGAACGTGCTGTACTGCGAAAGATCGTAATTGATTCCGTATCCGGTGCGCACCACCGTGTCCTTCATCGGCTTCCACGCGATGCCGATGCGCGGCGCCCAGTCATTCTTGCTGGGCCGCACCAGCGCGTCCGGATAATTTCCAAAGAATGGCCCGGATTGCCCCGGCAGCACCAGGTATCCGACGACTGCCTGCGGATTGAAATTCACATCGAGGTTCGCAATCTGGTTTTGCGTTTCGACGAACGGCCCATTGTATTCATAGCGCACGCCCAGGTTCAGCGACAGGTTCGGCAGCACGCGCCAATCGTCCTGCGCGTAACCGTCGAAAGAGTTCGCGCGAAATTCATACGCTGTGGTGCTGGCCTGCAGGCTCGTCTGTTGCGGCAAGCCCAGCAGAAAATCCGCAAAATCGTTCCCCGTATTCGGAACCGCCGTCGTGCTTCCCGGCAAATAATCCGCCGTCGCGAAGCCGGTAAAAATAAAACTGCCTTGCGAATTTTGCGCGGAGCGGAAGCCCTGCGTGATACGCCGGTAATCGCCGCCAAAGCGCCAGTTGTTCTTTCCGTGGTTCCAGATAATCTGGTCGGAAATCGTATACGTCTGGTCCAGTTCGCGGCTGGGCGTGGGATCGTTGAATCCCGCGTAGTTGTTGAACGAAATTCCTGGCAATCCCCAGTTGAACGGGATGGAAGGAACCGGCGTCGTAATTCCCGCGTCGCCGGACACGTCCGTCACTCCAGAGTACTGGTTCGTCGTCGAAGTTCGGTTGTGGTTATACGCAAAACTCAGCGAGTTCGTGATTTTTCCCTTGCCATACGTCCACCGCGCACTCCCGTTCCATCCTTGCGTGTCCGTGTGCCCGGCCAGTGAAGGAAATGGATTCACCACATCGCTGTTGTTGCGCGTGAAGTTGAAGCCAACCGCCAGATTGTTGCGCGGCCCGCTGCTTCTTCTTCCTCCGCCGCCTCCACCTCGGCCGCCGCCCGCGCCACCGCCCGGCCCCCGCGGCGAAGAGTTGGGTATAAAATTTTCAATCAAGCGAAAACTGATGTTGTCGGTATTGGCTTCGTTGGTGGTGACATACTGAAAATTCTGCAGCGCCCCCGGCATGTTCGGCATCGGCATATATCCGAGCAGCGCCTTGGCTTGAGCGGTGATCAGGCCCGGATCAATGGTGTTGTTCGTGAAGGGCAGGCCTGTTTGCGGATTGTAAATCGTCACCGGGCTGCCGTTTTCCGTCAGTCCCGAAAAATTCCCGGTGCGTTCCGCCGCCGTGGGTACCGTGCTGATGGCATCGTACGGCGTGCTGCCGCGAACTCCATACCAACCAAACGTAATAAATGTTGTCTTGCTCCAGTCAAACAGGCCGGGGATTTTCAGCGGCGTGCCGATGAACGCTCCCACCTTCAACTGGTTGTAAGCCGATTGCGCCAGTGGCAAACCGTTCAGCGAATATGGCCGCGCGTCGAGCCCTGCGTTGTCGTCCTGCACATACAAAAATCCATGCGGCTGATTGAGATTGAAGTTGCGCCCAAATCGCCCCATCGCAATCCCACCGCCACCGCCTCCGCCCGGACCACCGCCGAAACCGCCTCCTCCGGGTCCGCCGCTTGCGCCCATAGGCCCGAACTGGTTGCCGCCGTTTTGCTGCGCGCGGTCGCGAAAGTCCTGAATGCGTTGCTGAAGCTCTTCGTCGCTGCCACTCCCAAAATTCTGGCTGCGTCCCTCCGCGCCCGCCACGCTTACCGATTCCGTGGCCAGATCGGCTCCCGCGCCGTTCATGGGCAAACTCGAAAGGTCGTTCGAGTTCGCGCCCCCGTTGCCCGTTCCATTTCCCGCTTCGCCCAGGTTGGCAAGTCCGCCTTCGACGGCCAGGCTTTGGAAGCCGCGCCCTGCATTGGCTGCTGCACTAGCGCGATTGGCCTGTTGCTCCTCTTGCTGCCGGGAAGCCAGCACCATCTCCACGTCTACCTTTGCGATGGGATTATCCGGATTCAGCACAACTTCCTGGGTCTGCGGCGCGAATCCCATGAAGTCAACCTTGATGACGTAGCGGCCGCGCGGCACGCCTTTGATCACGAAAGTTCCATTGATCGCCGTCGCCACGCTCACTTTTTTTCCGCTCAGCGTATTCGAGGCGGTCACGCTCACGCCGGGCAACGGCGTCTTTCCGCTTTTCACCGTGCCCGTGATATCAAAGGCGACTCGCGGAGGCGGCGGAGGCGCTTCCCGCACCGCGGGCGATTCCTGCTCTTGTGCGAAACCCAGGCACACCAGCAACACTGCGCAGATCAGCGCCACGCAAATCAGCACCACCACTCCCCGCACGAAACCTTTCAATCGCTACTCCTGGGGTTTCGGAGCCGTTGCCTCCGGATTAGTTGTTGGTTTTGATGCGTTGCCTTGCGGTTGCGGCGAGATCATTTCCTGCATGCGCTGCCATTGTTCTGCGTTCATCACCATCACGCCTTTGGGCACGAACGCGTCATTCTGCACCGCCCCCCGCGCCATGATGTGGTCGCCCACCTTGATATCCGCCATGGTAATGCTGTCCCGGCCGCGCCGTAGAGAAGTGTCTTCGTTGAGTTCCAAAGTTTGCGCGACCCCGTCCGTGCGCACCACCGTCAGCTTTGGCGCGTCGATGGATTTTACCTCCCCGGCTACGTAATCCTTGCCGAGCGTTCCGGGGTTCGTCATGCCGCCCCCGGGCCTGCCGCCAAATCCGTTGCCACCGCCAGGTCCTCCGGGTCCGCCGCCGGTACGCCCGCCGAGCATGTTTGCCGTCACCGTGTTGTCCGCATTTTTATCCCCGCGAACCATCACCATGTCGCCCACTTTGAAGTCCGCCGCTTTGGCCGGCTGGCGATCCTTGCGAAATTCCGTTTGCGGCGTCAGCTTTACCGTGACCGCTTGGCCATCCTGATTGGTTACTTCGATCGAGCCGTCATGTATCGCGGTGATTTTGCCGAACACGGCGGGTCTGCCGCCTTCGCGTCCGCCTCGGCCCTGTCCCTGTTGTTGCTGCGGCGGTCCTGCAGGCTCATCCTGGGCCGGGGTGATCGCCACGCCTAGCATTCCGAAAAACGCCAGGAAGATAAATAGCCGAAGTCCTCGATTCACTTTGCACCTCTCTTGGTTAAATCCGTTGCTGACCGGCTAGCGCTAGCTTCTTAGACGCGTGCGGCTCGTCCCGCGTAACTCGGGCGCAGGCAGAAAATGGGGGCTACCTCCCTATGTCTTCCCGGATTAGCCAAGGAAGGTTCCCCGTCCGCGTCCAATATAATGTAGCGTTTTGTCATTCCTTCAGGGGAACGCGCTTCTGCGACAAGTCTAGACGGGGTGAATCCGCGATGTGCCGCACCTACCGCGCTTTGCTGAGGAGCCGCTAACCCGAATGCCTGGGCACTGGGCTAAGTTCTGGCGCGCCTACGCTGCTGATTGGTGCGTTTCCGTGCCACTCGTCACTCGCCACTCGCTTCACTCTCGCCTACGCTGAAGTACGTGCAGTCGGGGTGCTGGAAGGCCAGCGCGCTTACGCTGGCTTCGGGGTCCATCATGAAGCCTTCGGTCAATTGCACGCCGATGTCATCGGGGCGCAGCAATTTCCAGATGCCGGCCTGATCTTCCAGGTCGGGGCACGCGGGATAGCCGAAGCTGTAACGCTTGCCGCGATAGCGCGACGTGAACCGCTGCGCCATGGTCAATTCCGGCGGATCGGGGAAGCCCCAATCTTCGCGGATCCGGCGATGCAGCCACTCTGCGCAGGCTTCGGCGGATTCAATCGCCAGCGCCTGCAGGCCGTGGGATTTGAAGTAGTAACCATCGTGCTTGGCTTTTTCGGCGCGCTCGCGAATGCCTTCACCGGCACTGACCACGAAAACGGCGAGGTGGTCGCGCTTGCCATCCTTGGGTGCCAGCACGTAGTCGCTCAGGCACAACTGGTCGCCGGTCTTCTGGCGCTTGAATCGCCAGGTATGCAGGGGCTCTTTTCCGTCAGGCGCGAACAGATGCAACGCTTCGCCGTCTGGCGCGGTCTCAAAGAATTGCCACACAGCGCGAACCTTCATGAAGCCGGCCGCTTCGTTTTTCACCTCTTCCATTTCGTTGAAGAGTTCCACGGCCTTCGTTTCGCGTGCCGCCAAATCCTTCTCGAAGTTGCCGCGATAGCCCAAGTGCCTGCCGAAGAGCATGAACGGATTGATATAGCTCCACACTTCCCGCAGATCCGGCACGATGCGCACCTTGCGCTCGAGCGAAGCCACCGGCTGAATCGGCAAATCGCCGCGTACCTTCGGCGAACGCTTCACCGCTGGCTTTTCCAGTACCTTCACGGTGGTGGTGACGCTGACGCCGTTTCCGGAAGCGGCATGTTGCGACAGCACTTTTTCCCGCGCCGCGGGATCCATCAGTTCGTTCATCAGCCGCAGCCCGGTCATGGCGTCTTTCGCGTAGCACACCGCGCCGCCATAACTTGGCGCAATTTTCGTCTCCGTGAATTTCGCGCTGAGTGCGGCTCCGCCGACCAGCAGAGGCACGCCGATGCCCGCGTCTTTCAAATCGTTCGCGGTAATCACCATCTGCTGCGCGCTTTTCACCAGCAAGCCGGAAAGTCCGATGGCATCCGGATGATGGGACTGAAACGCCTTGATCAAATCTTCCGGAGGCACCTTGATGCCAAGATTCACCACGTCAAAGCCGTTGTTCTTCAGAATAATTTCCACGAGGTTCTTGCCGATGTCGTGGACGTCGCCCTTCACTGTGGCAAGAATCACTTTGCCGCGCTTCGCCGTATCCGCCTTTTCCATGAATTGTTCCAGATGGTTCACGGCAGCCTTCATCGCTTCGGCGGACTGCAGCACTTCCGCCACGATCAGTTCGTTGGCGTTGAACAAGCGGCCCACTTCGGCCATGCCTTCCATCAGCGGGCCATTAATAATGTCCAGCGGCGCGGTGCCTTCGGCGCGCTTACGTTCCAGATCTTCCACCAGCCCGTCGCGCGTGCCTTCGATGATGTAGTTCGCCAGGCGCTCATTGAGCGGCTGATCTTCTTTCTTGATCTTTTCTTTCTTGGCGGCGGTGCGGAAATGTTCCGCGATGGCCGCGATATGAAACTGGTTGACCGCGGCCTTCTGCTCTTTGCTCTGCTGGCGCCAGTCTGCGGGAAGGTTGCGCAGCAATCCGGCTTGCGGATGGCCTTCGGGTATCTCTTTTGGCGCGTGCTGAAACAAAAGATCTTCGGCCAGCCGCCGCTCGTGCTCGGGAATCGACGCAAAGCGCTCCAGCTTTTCCGTGTTCACAATAGCCAGATCGAGGCCGGCCTTCGTGCAGTAATACAGGAACACGGAATTTACCACTTCGCGCGCGCCCGCGGGCAAACCGAAGGAAACGTTGGAAATACCAAGAATCGTGCGCGTATCCGGCAACGCCTGCTTGATCAGCCGAATGCCTTCCATGGTTTCCACAGCACCGCCAATGTAGTTCTCGTCGCCCGTGGCGCAAGGGAAAACCAGTGGGTCGAAGACGATATCTTCCGGCGCTAACCCATATTTTTTGGTCAGTAGTTCGTACGAACGCTGCGCAATAGCCAGTTTTCGTTCGCGCGTGAATGCCTGCGCTTGCTTCGGGTCTTCATCGATGCAGCCCACCACGACGGCGGCGCCATAATCGTGCGCAATCGGTACCACCTTCTCGAATTTCTCTTCACCATCTTCCAGGTTGATGGAATTGATGATGGCTTTCCCCTGACAATACGTCAGCGCCAGCTCCACGGCCGAAGGATCGGTGGTATCGATCATCACTGGCGCCTTGATTTTGCGGATCAATTTCTCGTAGAAAACGGGAATATCCTTTTTCTCGTCGCGCTCTGTGCTTTGCAGGCACACATCCACGATGTGCGCTCCGCCTTTCACCTGGCGCCGCGCAATCTCCGTGGCCTCTTCCCACTTTTCTTCCGCGACCATGTTCTTGAACAATCGCGAACCGATCACGTTGGTGCGTTCGCCAACGAGCAAAGGGCGCGTCTGATCGTCGGCCTCGATGGTTTCAATTCCGGAGTACACCGCGCGATGCGGCTCTTCCGGCCGTATGCGCGGTTTCTTTCCGTCCACCATCTGCGCGATGGCGCGAATATGCTTTTCCGTGGTGCCGCAGCAACCGCCCACCAGGTTCAGCCAGCCGTGATTCACGAATTTTTCTAACTGCGTCGCCAGCGTCGTCGGTGTTTCCAGATACTTTCCTTCTTCATCCGGCAATCCCGCATTCGGATAGCAGGAGACGAACTCGCCCGTTAGCGTGCTCAATGTGCGGACGTGGTCGGTCATGAATTCCGGCCCCGTCGCGCAATTCATTCCGAACGCCAGCGGATGCGTATGCCGCAGCGATGCCCACATGGCCTCGACTGTTTGGCCCGCGAGCATCGAACCCATGGGCTCAATGGTCACGGATACAACGTAGGGAATCGGCGCGCCAATTTCTTTCGCCAACTTCTGAATCGCCAGAATCGCCGCTTTGATATTCCGCGTGTCCTGGCAAGTTTCCACCAGCAACAAATCCGAGCCACCCTCAACCAGCCCCTTCGCTTGCACGTAATACGAATCGAGCAACCCTTCAAACGTGACGCCGCCGGTCACGGTGATGGCCTTCGTAGTTGGTCCCATCGACCCGGCGACGAAGCGCGGTTTGCCGGGAGTGGAAAATTCCTGCGCCGCCTCGCGCGCCAACTCCGCAGAGCGGCGACTCAATTCGTACGCATCCACCTGCAAGCCATACTCCGCCAGCACCAACGGAGTGCTGCCGAAGCTGTTGGTCTCGACAATGTCCGCGCCGGCTTCGTAATATTTGCGGTGAATATCCAGGACCACGTCGGGCCGCGTGCGCACCAGGTTCTCGTTGCAACCTTCAAGCGCCGCGCCGCCAAAGTCGGCCGCGGAAAGGTTGCGCTGCTGCAGCATAGTACCCATGGCCCCATCCAGGACGAGGATGCGTTGCGCCAACAGCTCGCGAAGAGCGTTTTCCGATTCTTTGAGATCTCTCATTCCACATTGTTCCTTGCGCCGCCAGCGGTCAAATCACCACCCTGGCTCTATCTACCTTATTTTACGTGGCTTTTCCTGGCGAATCGAATCCATTGGCCGAGCCGATTCGCGGGCTGAATGGCGCTGTTTGTTCGTTGAAGGAGCACCAGGCCTGTGAAACCACGTCCTATGTGTCAGTAACAACTCGTGAACATCGGCGCCCAAGGTCCTTGCCCGTTGACCCTGCTTTCACTACCCTAAAGTACAGTGACTCCAGTGACTCTAGCTCCTCCAGCGAGTACCGCCGTGCCTACGAAACGCGTGTCGTCGAAACTAACCGTGTGTCTGCTTTCGCCGCACCCCTTGGTGTTGAGCGAATTCGAACGCTTGTTGTCCAAGGCTTCCCATTTCAAGGTGATTCCGAAGCAGTTGGATTCCACGCTGGCGCCAGATCTGCGCAGCCTGGAGCCCCCCAAGGCGCAGGTATATGTAATTGATGCGCATGCGGCTCGGCAGGCTACGGGCGCCCTGTTGACCAATATTCTGGAACGCTATCCGGATGCTCGCCTGATCGTGGTGGGCGATTCCGTCAGCGATGCCACCAGCTTTTCGTTGCTGCGGCTGGGCGTGAAGGGCATTTTGTCTTACGCCGAAGCTCGCGACCAGCTTTCCCGCGCGCTGCCGTTGGTTTCCAATGGCGGTTTCTGGGTACCTCGCTCCGTGCTTTCGGGCTTCGTGGATTCGATTCTCAGCAGCCAGGGCCGCCGGCTGAAGACCGACGCCGTCACCAACCTGAGCCGCCGGGAGCAGGAAGTGCTCGACTCGTTGCTCGAGAATCTGTCCAACAAAGAGATTGCCAGCAAGCTGAACATTGCCGAACGTACCGTGAAATTCCACGTTTCCAACTTGCTGAACAAATTTGGCGTGCGCCGACGCGCCGATTTGATCCTGTTGACCTTCCAGCGCCGCCTGGCCTCGCAAGCCTAGCGCCCGTTTTTCTTCGTAGTTACACACAACAACTAGGCCCAAGAAATTGTCACTCCGAAAAAGTGTGCTGTAATCCTGAGGAACGTCCTTTGCGACGAAGGATCTCAATCGATACGAGTTGTGGGACTCGGAGGACGGCCGCCCTCAGTCACCAATCTGGTAGCGGATAATGCACCATAGCGCCTGCACGCCGTCTTTCCAGGTAATTTTTTTTCCTTCTTCATACGTGCGGCCGGCATAGCTGATCGGCACTTCGTAAATCCGCCAGTTGCGTTTTGAAATTTTCGCGGTGATTTCTGGCTCGAACCCGAAGCGGTTGGACTTGATCTGGATATCCCTCAACACTTCCCGGCGGAACACTTTGTAACACGTCTCCATGTCCGTAAGCTTCAGGTTCGTGAAAATGTCCGAGAGTAGCGTAAGACCTTTGTTCGCCACGTAGTGCCGGAAATAATGCACGCGCTGCGGCCCTCCGAGGAATCGCGATCCGAACACCACGTCGGCGCGCCCGTCGAGAATTGGCTCCAGTAATTTGGGATAGTCACGCGGATCGTATTCCAGATCGGCGTCTTGCACCAGCACGATATCGCCGGTGGCGGCCGCGAACCCTCGACGCAACGCCGCGCCTTTTCCCTGATTCTGCGCCTGGAAAAAGAAGCGGATGTCTTTGAGGTCAACGGGATCGCCGCCATCGCGCGCGGGCGCTTGCGTTTCGCCGTTTGTTTGGAGGTTGGCCATGTTCTGCAGGATATCTCGCGTTCCATCCTTAGAGCAGTCATCGACCACCACAATCTCCTTGCGCACATCGGTATCCATAACGCGCCGCAGGATTTCAAAGATGGTCTCTTTCTCGTTGTAAACAGGGATCACCACCGAAACCTTCGGATCGGTGAGGGACGACGCAGTCCGTCGGGTGTGTGCCATATGGCTTGCAGGAATTGTATAAGGCGCCCTTATCGGCGTAAAGCCTGCGTTCTCTGTATGCCTGTGGTTAAATAGGAATTCATAATTGGCCGGCTATGACTACCTTTTATATCGAACAATTCGGGTGCCGCGCCACGCAGGCGGATGGCGCGGCAATCGAACGGCAATTGCGCGAACAAGGCTGCGTTCCCGCCGCCGGCACAGCTTCCGCGGATTTCGTAGTGCTGAATACCTGCACAGTGACGGCGGCGGCGGATCGACAGGCACGCGAAGCGATTCGCAAGATTCACGCGGCCAATCCGTCGACGCGCATCATTGTTACCGGCTGCTATGCGCAGCGTGCGCCGGAAGAGATCGCTGCGCTTCCGGGCGTCACGCACGTTGTGGGAAATTCGCACAAGCCGGAAATTCCCGGCCTGCTGCGATCGATTTCCGTCGCCCCATTGGCTTCTGTGCTGGATGATCCCGGCCCGTATCATTTACTCGCGCCGATTATGCGTGGCGACATTTTTGCTGTTTCCGACGTGCTGGTCGCGCCGGTGCTTGGCGGGGAAGAGAATCACACGCGGCCGACGCTGAAAATTCAGGACGGCTGCAATTCGCGATGTTCGTTTTGCGTGATTCCTTTTGTGCGCGGCAGGTCCCGCAGCTTAGCGGTGGGCACCGTACTCGGGGAAATTCAACGGCTGGCGGATTCCGGCTTTCGCGAGATTGTGCTCAGCGGGATAAATCTTGGCACGTATGGCCGCGACCTTTCGCCGCGCGTGGAATTTCTGGAACTGTTGCGGCGCGTTGTCGGAGAAACCAGCGTCGAGCGCCTGCGCATCAGCTCCATCGAACCGTTGGATGTGACCCAGGATTTGATTGAGCTGTTTGCGTCCACCGATCGCATCGCGCCCCACTTTCATATGCCGTTGCAGTCCGCCAGCAACCGCATTCTTGCCGCCATGCACCGCTGGTATCGCGCGGAACATTATGCGCGCCGTGTGGAGTTGATTCGCGAACGGCTCCCGCATGCTGCTATCGGCGCTGACGTCATTGCCGGCTTTCCCGGAGAGACTGAGGAAGAGCATGCGGAGACGCTGCGATTTATCGCCGAGCGTCCGTTCACGTACCTGCACGTTTTTTCGTATTCGTTGCGGCCTGGCACGAAAGCTGCCGCCCTGCCGGCGCATCTCTCTGGCGAGATTATCAAGCGCAGGGCGCGCGAACTGCGAGCACTGGGGGAAAGAAAGGCCGGGGAATTTCGTGAATCGCAGGTCGGGCGTACGCTGCGCGTTTTGACCCTCCGCCGAGATCCCAAGGATGATCCGTCGCAGACACCCGCGCTTTCGGAAAACTATCTTTCTGTCCTGATTCCAGAGGCGTCGCCGCATAATGAGTGGCGGACAGTTTCCGTGGCGCACACCAATGGCAACAATTTGATCGTTTTGCCGCGCGAAAGTTTTTCGCTGGTTCACGCGGGAGGATCCGTCTAAGCGCGCTCATGCACATACTCGGCATCTCCACTTTGGGACGAAGTTCGGCGGTGGCCCTGATCGACGATCACTCCGTCTTGTTCGCCATTGAAGAAGAAAAACTGAGCCGGCAAGAGTCGGCGGACATTCCGCGCCTCGCCTTGGAGCGCTGCCTCCACGAGAATCATGCAAAACTTCCCGATTGCCGTGCCATTGCGCTGGCGGAACGTTGCGATCCTTCTTCCAAAGCGTCCCGCGGAGGCAAGCGGAAAAGGCGGCCGGTGCGCTCGGCCTTGCAGGAAGAGTTGTTGCATCTTTTGCGCGGCGGTCCGCGTCCTGTTCATTTCGATCATCATTTCTGCCACGCGGCCAGCGCGTATTACACCTCCGGTTTTGATCAGGCGCTGATTCTTTCGCTTGACGAAGGCGCGAATTCACTGGCGGGCGGGGTCTTCGAGGGTGAAGGAGACGAGATTCGCCCGTTGCTCTCGCTGAAGTTTCCCGACTCGTTTGGTTGGTTTTATTCGCGCGTGACCGAGCTTGCCGGCCTGCGCCCGCACGAGGAAGAATACAAAATCCAGTGGCTAAGCAAGGATGGCCTGCCGGAATATTTGCCGATGTTCCGCAAATTGTTTAACTGGAAAGCCAACGGCCTTCCCGCGCTGAACCGCCGCTATTTCGAACCCGGACCGGACCATCGCGGAATTTTCGCGCCGCAGCTTTATCGCGAACTGGGCCTTTCGTCGCGGGGCCCCGCGCCGAATGCGGTGGTGCGCGCGAATCTGGCACGAAGCGCGCAAGATTATCTCGAGGAACTGGTGCTTCAGCTCGCGGAGAATTTGCAGAAGCAGACCGGAATGCGCTCGCTGTGCCTAGCGGGCGGAGTTTTCCTGAATGTGTTTCTGGTGCGGGCGCTGGAAACGCGCAGCGCGTTCAACCACGTTTTTGTACAACCGGTTTCCGGGAACGCGGGAACGGCGCTTGGAGCTGCGTATTTGTCTCGCAAGAAAGTCAAAGGACGTTCCGGCAGGGCCCCTCTGGCCACGCTGGCACTGGGCATGCAGGCAAGTTCGCAGGAAATGAAAGCGGTGCTGGACAATTGCAAGATCACCTATCGCTATCTTTCCGGCGAAGAAGACACCGTGGAGGAAACCGTCGGCTTGCTGCAGCGAGACAAGATTGTAGCGTGGTGCCAGGGTCGCTCGGAGTTCGGACATCGCGCTTTGGGCAATCGCAGCTTGCTGGCTTCTCCGTTTTCCGAGTATGTCGTCGAAAACGTGAATCAGTTCATCAAGCATCGCGAGGGCTTTCATCCCTTCGCGCTTTCCGTTCCGACCGAACGCGCTTCGGAGTATTTTGATGCGTCGCCGAATTGCCGGTTCATGGCATCGCTGGGGACGCTGCGCCGGCCCGTGGGGGGACTCGAACGGTTTGCGTTTCATGGCAATTCCGTGCGCGTGCACACCGTGGAAAAAAGCGACAATCCACTATTCTGGAAGCTCCTGCACGAGTTCGGCAAAACCGCTGCGGCGCCGATCCTCGTCAACACTTCCTTCAATCTGTTCGGCGAGCCGTTGGTCACCGATCCGCGCGGAGCGGTTCGCAGTTTCTATTGTGCCGGCGTGGATGCGTTGGCGCTTGGGCCATTCCTCCTGGTGAAGTGACCCGCGGCAGCCGTGCTGCCATCACGTAAAGCCTGTGCCCGCAGCCAACGCTGCCGGGACCAACGTTGAGACCGTTCGCTTCGCTCAGGATGACAGCGCTTTGGGCTGGCGCTAATCCGATGAAAAACGAAGAGCCTTATGTTTCGAAGATCACTTGGGCGATGGCTTGTTCGGCGGTGTGCGTGATGCTGATGGCGATGTTTTTCACGCCGAGGGCGTCGGCGATTTTCCGGGCTTGGCCTTTCAGCGACAACGTGGGACGGCCACTGCGTTCCCGCACAACTTCCAGATCGACCCAGCGCACGCCGTTGCTCCAGCCGGTGCCGAGCGCCTTCATCGCAGCCTCTTTCGCGGCAAATCGTCCCGCGTAGCGCTCGTGGCGATTCCTAAACTGCTCGCAATAGGCTACTTCATCGGGCGTGTACACGCGGCGCAGGAAGCGCTCTTTTTGCGATTCAATCACCGCGGCGATGCGTTTCACTTCCGCGATGTCAATCCCCATGCCGATAATCATGATTCCCCTTTAGCGCAGGGGCGATTCGCCCGCGCCGCGCTGGCCGTTTCTGCGGAAATGGCTGTTGCGATTATACTGTTTTGATTGTGCGCAGCCGAAAAAGATCGCTGAGCAAGGGCCGCAACCGTGAACCGACGGTAGGGGCTGCATCGCCCGCGCAGATTGCTGCGCCTTGGATACTGCGCAGATCCGCAGGCTTGCAGGTTTTGCAGCTCGCTCCGTTTGCGAAACTGCCTTGGCTGGTTCACGCATTCAGCACGCGCGCCGGAGGCTCGAGCCCGCTCGACGGCGAAAAGCTGCTGAACCTCAGCTTTACGGGATGGGACGCGAAGCAAAATGTCATGGAGAACCGCCGCCGGCTGCAAGCGGCGGTCGGCGCGAAAGATTTTGCGCTCGTGGCCATGAAGCAGATCCATTCCGACGTGATCCTTTCTTTTTCCACGGCGCCCGCCGAACCTTGCAAGGGAGACGCGTCTACGACGAAGGCGCCGGGCTTGCTGCTGGGAACGCAAACGGCGGATTGCGTGCCAATTTTGCTGGTCGATCCGAAAAAACGCGTGGTCGCGGCGATTCACGCGGGTTGGCGCGGCACGCTGGCGCGCATCGCGCAGAAAACCGTGGGCCGAATGCAGTTTGAGTATGACTGCCGACCCGCCGATCTGCTGGCCGCTATTGGTCCTTCCATTGGGCCGTGTTGTTACGAAGTTGGCGCTGAGTTTGTGACGAAATTCGCGGCGCAGTTCGCGGACGCTTCGGAATATTTCGACGAGGCGCGCACCGGAGACGAACCGAATCCGTTGCAGTGGCTAAACATGAAGCCGCCGGGGCACCAGCCTCCCCCGCAGAACGTGCATCTGGATTTGTGGAAAGCGAATCGCGCGCAGCTGCTCGCGGCAGGATTGCCCGCAAAGAAAATTTTTGCGAGCGGACTGTGCACCGCGTGCCGCAGAGATTTGTTTTTCAGCCACCGCAAAGAAGGCGCGACGTCGGGGCGAATGCTCGGTGTGATTGGCGTACGCGGCCGCTGAAAACGTTGGATGGCGGCGGAAGCCCTACGGCTGCGACGCACTGGTCTTTTGCCCAAACATTTCCTGTTCGACAATTTGCGAGAGGATGTGGCCTATGAGGGTGTGGCATTCTTGAATGCGCGGTGTGTCGTTGGAGGGTACGCAGATGCATTCTTTCACCAGGCTGCGAAGTTTGCCGCCGGAGTGCCCGGTCAGGCCGATGGTGAGCAGGTCCGCTCTATTGGCGGTAGCCACGGCGTGGAGCACGTTCGGGGAATTTCCGCTGGTGGAGATAGCGATGGCAACGTCTCCCGCGCGGCCCAGCGCTTCGATCTGGCGGGAAAAAACTTGCTCGAATCCATGATCGTTGGAAATGGCGGTTACGGACGAAAGGCTTTCCGACAGCGAAAGGGCCGGAAGCGCGGGGCGGTCGAAGGCGAAGCGCCCGACGAGTTCCGTGGCGATATGTTGCGCGTCATTTGCGCTGCCGCCGTTGCCGAAGAGAAGAATTTTATTGCCTTGGCGAAACGCGTGAATCAGGGATTGCGCGATTCGAGAGAGCGTGGAAAGCAGCGTGGCATCGGCGCGCAACGCTTCCATGGCGACAATCGCGGATTCTACGGAACTGCCGATACGCTCGCCGAATTGGGGAGGCTCGCTCATTCGAGTCGTAGTCTATCACGTCAAGAGAACTGCTTTCGATTGGCGAAGTCCGGAGTCTTCCGAGGCCAAAGCCCAGTTCGTTCGCCAGATTCATGCCGGCGCTGCGATACTAGCGGAGGATCGGCAATGGCGAGGCCTCGATTTCCTGGAGGGCCAGCTGCCCGCAGGCGGCCATTACGTCGCGGCCTCGGGAATAGCGGACGAAGGCGGCGACTCCGCGATCGGTGAGGATCCGCCGAAACTCTTCGATGCGCTGTTGTTTGCATTCCTGGAACGGCAATTCGCCCGGATTCCACGGAATCAGGTTCACTTTCACGCGCTTCAGCGGCGCCAGCAGTTTTACTACGCGCCGCGCATCATCCGGCGCATCGTTTACGCTGCCCAGCATCACGTACTCAAACGTGAGGTGCTCCCAATTGCGCAGCGGATAGCGCCGACACGCCGCCAATAAATCTTCGAGCGGGTATTTTTTGTTGATGGGCATCAACGCGTCGCGCTGCTCGTCGTGCGAAGCATTCAGAGAGATGGCCAGCTTCGGCCGCACCGTTTCCTCCGCCATGCGATCGATCCCGGGGACGATGCCACTGGTTGAGACAGTGACATGCTTTGGCGAAAGGCCCACTCCTTTTGCGTCCAGCAAGATGCGCAGCGCCGCGAAAGTATTTTCAAAATTCAGCAGCGGCTCACCTTGACCCATCAGCACGACATTCGTGCGTCCTGCTAAGGCATCTTCGTCAGCGGATTGTTCGATTGGCGCAACCTCGCCGCCCGCGTTCGCACCGCCCATTTCGATCAGCGGCAACAGCACTTGCGCCAGAATTTCTCCGGGCGTTAGATTGCGGATAAGGCCCAATTGCGCGGTCAGGCAAAACTGGCAATCCACGGCGCAGCCCGCTTGCGTGGAAATGCAAATGGTCTGCCGGCGCTCGCTGGGCATAAAGACAGCCTCGACGGACGCGGATTTCATCCGGCTTTGTTCTTCCGGCGCGGGCAACCCGAAAAGGTAACGTACGGAGCCGTCCGCGGAGAAGTATTTATTTTTCACCGAAGGCAGTGTGAGGTTCGCGTGTGAAGACAATTTTTGGCGGAAGCTCGCAGGCAGATTCGTGATGGCGGAGATATTGAGATTTCGCTCCGCATACAGCGCGTGATAAAGCTGTTCGCCGCGATAGGCGGGCTCGCCCAGGGACCGGCAGTACGCGCGCAATTCTACCTTGTTTTTGCCCAGCAGTTCCATCGCCACCATTCTCTCATCATCGCAGTGCGGTTGGAGAGGCTACGGCGAGCGGGCGCGTCTGCCAAGCCTGCAGATCACCCAACGCGTTCGTTGCAAAAAGCGCTTCTCAGGATGAGACCCCTCTCCGGGCGTGGTTCTAACGCTACGACCGCCTATCCCTATGCAAATAGATACCTTATAGTTTCCCCGGATAGGGCCGACTCGGCTATCGCCACACACTGCTTCGTGTGTAAGAATAGCGTATGGTCTCTAACGCGCGCGATATCCATCGTCACGCTTTACCGAACGGCCTGGTCGTGATTACCGAGACCATGCAACACGTCCGCTCCGTTTCCGTAGGCATCTGGGTGCGCAACGGCTCCCGCCGCGAGGTGCAGTCCGAAAATGGCCTGGCGCATTTCTTGGAACATATGGTGTTCAAGGGCACGGAGCGCCGCTCCGCCGAACACATTGCCCGTGAAATGGATTCCGTCGGCGGAATGCTCGATGCGTTTACCTCCAAGGAACAAATTTGCTTCAACGCCAAAGTGCTCGATGAACATCTCCCCATCGCATTTGATGTTCTGGCCGACCTGGTGCTGCGCCCGAAGCTCGACGGCGACGACGTGAAGAAAGAACGCCAGGTGGTCCTGGAAGAAATCAAGATGGATCTGGACAATCCGGAATATCTGCTGCATGACCTGTTCACACGCGGATTCTGGCCGGACCATTCGTTGGGGCGGCCGATTCTGGGCACTCCGGAAACAGTGCGGAAATTCGATCGCGAAGCGTTGCAGAAGCGCTTCCGGAACTGGTTTGCGCCGGACCACATCGTGGTGACCGCGGCGGGAAATATCACGCACGAGCAAGTACTCAGTCTGGTGGAAAAAGAATTCGGCCACCTGCAGCCGATGCAAACGACGGAAGAGGATGCTGTTCCGGCCACCGCAGCGCCCATTCATCTGGAAAGCAAGCGCGATCTGGAACAAGTGCATTTGTGCATCGGCGTACCGTCGCTGCCGATTGCGCACGAACGGCGCTTCGGAATCGCGGTGCTGAACAATCTGCTGGGCGGTGGCATGTCTTCGCGATTGTTTCAGAATATTCGAGAGAAGCAGGGACTGGCGTATGCGGTGTTTAGCGAACTGACGCCGTATTCAGACACCGGCATGCTCAGCGTGTATGCGGGAACCGCAAAAGAAACCGTCGGGAAGGTTCTGGACATGACCATTGCGGAATTTCGCGCGATGAAGGAATCGCCGGTTTCCGAGGAAGAACTGTTGCGCGCGAAAAACCACCTGAAGGGTTCGCTGATGCTCTCGCTGGAATCGACCAGTTCGCGCATGTCTAACCTGGCGCGGCAGGAGCTGTATTTCCACCGATTCTCGTCGCTCGACGAAATTCTTGCCTCCATCGAAGCGGTGTCTCGCGAGGAAGTGCAAACGCTGGCGAAGGAATTCTTCCAGCCAGAGCGCATCGCCGCGACGGTGCTGGGGCCGCTGAATGGCTTCACGGTCGATCGCGCGCGCCTGGCGTGCTGACCGGATTTTTCCCATCCCATGAAATGTAGAAAGTGTTCCAAGGTTATACCGGACGGTTTCACGGATTGCCCGTGGTGCGGGGCGAGCCCGTCAGCGGCTGCTGGCACGCCTTCCCGCGATGTGGCAGCCACTGGGTCTTTGACTTCGACCTCAGCGGCGCACGATCTGGTGATTGCGATGTCGATCGTCTCTTCCGCGCTCCTGTTCGTCGTGTTGAATTATTTTGCGATGGTGCGCAGCGCGGGCGCGCTGACGTTGGCCAACTCCGGATATTTTCTGGGCCGCTGCGCTGGAGCGCTGCTGGTAGGCGTGCTAATCGTTTTGGCCTATCGCAAGATGCGCGGCATGCGGCTGCGCGGGCCGGTCCAGGCTTTGATCGTTTTGACGCTGGCGTCGCTCGTGACGGCTGGCACCCTGGCGATTCCCGCGCGCACACATATGGCGGGTATCGACGAAGCAACGATTCGGCGCTACAGCGATGAAGCGACCAACGGGCGAAATTTGGCGAAAATGCCGCCGGCGGTTGCCACCAAATGGGATCCCGCGGGGCGCGCCCTGCTGAAAGATATCGCTGGGCGGAACCAGCAGTATGTATCGGAAATTTCCGCGCTCGATGAAACGGCCAAGCCGCTGTACACGCCGGAATCCTTTCGCGATGCCGCCACCATCCAGCGGATGATCGACCAGTTGCACGCGCGCGTAGCCGTGGCCGATAAATATACGGACTGGCAGCCGGTTTTTTCGAAAATGAAGGACTATGTCGACGCCGTGGACGCGAGCGAAGACGAAAAACGCAAATTCCTGGCGGGTTACGAAGCCACGCTGCCGAAGACGCTTGCCGCTTGCCGGGCGATCTCCGATAAAGAGCATGCCTGGCTGCAGGCTTCGCTCGATTTGTACCAGTTCACGCTGGCGAAAGACGGCGCCTATGTGTGGCACAATGACAATCTCTCGTTCGCCAAAAACGCGGACTCCAACACCTTCCGGCAAAAATTCCTGAAGGCACGCATGTTGAACACGGAATTTCTCAAGTCGTATTGGCAGGTGCGGCAGGCCGAAGAGGCAATGATGGCGCAACTCGGTCTGGGGCAGCAGGCTGCTTCCACCGAACCATCGCGCGCGCGGCCGTAGCCCGGCAAAATTCACAACCTGTGGGGCGAAACCGTTGACGCGCTCTTCGCGCTCTGCCATCATCTTGAAAGTTTTAGTTGGGCAGGGCTTTCCGGGAGAATTTCAATCGGGTTGCGCGTTTCCATTCTTGCGTCCGGCAGTTCGGGCAATCTGACGCTGCTCGAAACCGAACGCACCCGCATCCTTGTTGACGCCGGTTTGGGGAAACGCGAAACGCTGGCGCGACTGGCCGCCTGCGGCCGTGAAATCGATCGCCTCGACGCTGTCCTGATCACTCACGAACACACCGATCATTGCAACGGCTTGCCACAAGTCCTCGGACTCTGGAAGACGCCGCTCTATGTGACCGAGCCGACTATGGACGCGTTGCAGCGCGTCCTGCCGGACACATTTCGCAAGAGGCTGCAGCGCGCCGAATCCATTCAGGCGGGGCAACGTTTTGCGATTGGCGACATCGATGTGCACGCCTTCGCCATTCCGCACGATGCCGCCGACCCCATCGGGTTTACGTTTCGCACGAACGGCACCAAGGTGGCAATCTGTACGGATCTCGGTTACATGCCGCAGCTTGTCAAAGTGCATTTGCGAGAAGTGGATTGCCTTATCCTGGAATCGAACCACGATCTCGATATGCTGAAAGTGGGCCCCTATCCGTGGGTGGTGAAACAGCGGGTGCTTTCCCGCACTGGCCATTTGTCGAACCACGCGGTCAGCGAATTTTTGTGCGATCCCGAAGGGTTTGACTCTCGCGCGCAATATCTGGTGCTGGCGCACATCTCCGTGGAAAATAACAATCCCGACCTCGCGCGGCTGTCCGCGGAAGAAGCGCTGGGGCGGCGGCCGGCGGAAGCGGCATTCGCCGGTGAACTGCTGGTGGCCTCGCAACACGTGCCTCTGAAGCCGTTGCATCTCTGAGAAGCTTCTTTTCCGATTTCCTCTATTAATTCGTTTTATGCTGTGAATATGTTTTTTTCTGCGTTTTCCTGCGTGTGAACCCTTGACAATGCGTCTAGAAAGAGCAGAATCGTGGACAAATCTTTTGAGTCTGGGGACGAGTGGCCCAGAGACGGATGCTTTTGACGAGGGAATCGGCTAACCACTGATTTCATTCCATCTCCGCATTTGCCATTTCATCCTGTTGCAAGAATCGTTCGAAATTAATGGGGGCGATAAATGCGGACGTGTACCCGTAAGCATTTTCTTATTTCATTTTTCATTTCATTCTTACTTTTTGTTTCGGGAGCCTGGGCGCAGATCGGCACCACCTCGCTGCGCGGCACTATTCTGGATAAGTCCGGCGCGGTTGTGGCCGGGGCCACGGTGAAATTGACCGCGCGGGAGTTGGCGCTGCCGCCGGGCACGTATGCGCTGAGGGTGGAAGCTGGGGGATTTCGCGCGTATGACCAGAAAAATATTCAGCTCCTGGTGAACAACCCCGCGACCGTCAACGTGACCCTGGAAATCGGCTCGACTACGGAGACCGTCGAAGTGTCCGCGATAGGACAGACTCTGAACACCACGGATGCTTCGCTTGGCGTGGCCTTCGGTGAGAATCAGGTGAAGCAACTTCCGCTGGAAAGCGGCAACGTCGGCGACCTGCTGTCTCTGCAAGCCGGCGTGGTGTACACGGGAGACAATCCAACCGTAACGCAAACTATGAAGGATACCGACACGCGCAGCGGCTCGGTGAATGGCGGGCGAGGCAATCGGCTCCGCGGGGCGGTCGCTCCGGGGCTTTTGCTTTTCAGCAGAGGCCGCGGCAACTTCCTTGACAAGGCAGGGGCTCCTGCTTAAGAATCCTTGCAATCCTAGAAGCAGCGAGAGTGGTCGAGGATGCGGGAAGAGGGTTTTCCTCTGTGTCGCGGCCTTTCTGTGTGTGCGGCGATAAGCAGGGAACCCACGACGGAGTGCTCTTTTTTCCGCTCCTCAACGTGGCGTTTGCAAATTGCGACGGAGTGCAAACAGGCCAACTAAACCGGGCGTTCCTTTCAAGGTCAAACAACCCGGGAGAACCTGAGAAAAAGGACTAGGGGAACCTCTGTGAAACCTTCAAGTGGATCGAAGTGGCTGACAGTCTTTTTCGTCCTTATCCTTATATTTGGTTTGGCTGGTTCCATGGCGCGTGCGCAAGACGCAACCGGCCGCGTTATCGGGAATGTCACCGACCCCAGCGGTAGCGCGATCACCGGGGCCAAGGTGACGGTAACGAATACCGGGACCACCATCGCGCAAACCACCACCACCGACGGCAGCGGCTATTATCAGGTGCTCTCACTGCCCATCGGCTACTATCAGGTGAAAGTGGAAGCGCAGGGATTTCGCCAGCACGTGTTCGAGCATGAAAAGCTGGAGATCAACCAGTCGCTGCGCCTGGATGTCAAACTGTCGATCGGCCAAACCTCGGAAACGGTGGAAGTGACCAGCCAGGCCACCAACGTCGAGACCGTCAGCGAAACCATTGGCAGCAGCGTTGAGGGCGAAACGATTCTGCGCGCGCCCTTAAATGGCCGCAACGTGCTGGATCTTGCCGCGCTGCAGCCCGGCGTCACCGAAACCAACGGAGATTCTACCGCGGCCGGAAACTACAGCATCGCGGGAGGCCGCAGCGACTCCGTGACGTACCTGCTCGACGGCGGGCTGAACAATAACCTGCTCGACAACAGCGTGGTGTTGAATCCCAACCCGGACACGATTGCGGAATTCCGTATCTTGGAGAGCAACTACTCCGCCGAGTATGGGCGCAACGGCGGCGGCATCATCAGCGTGGTGACGAAGTCCGGCACGAATGAGTGGCACGGAAGCGGCTTTGAATTTTTGCGCAATGACGCTTTTAACGCCAACCCGTTCTTCGACAAGAATGATCCGAACAACCTGAGTCCCCGGCCCGTGCTAAAGAGGAATCAGTACGGCGGCACGTTCGGTGGGCCCATCACCATTCCGAAAGTGGTTAATGGCAAAGATCGGTTTTTCTTCTTTGTCGGTTATCAGGGGCAACGGCTTTCCGCGCAGGCCAGCAGTGGAACGTATCCGGTCTATACGCCCGCGCAGTTACAGGGGGATTTTTCCGGTGGAATGAGCACCGGGGGAGTTTGCCCGAACGCCGACCCCAATGTGGCCGCCTTCTTGATCGCCAATCCCTATTATCAGTCGAATCCCACGCTAGCATCGTGCGCGGTTATTGATCCGACAAAGTTTGACGCGGTAGCGCAAAAATATATCGCCGCGGGAATGATTCCCTCCAATCCCAGCGGCCAAGCGCAGTATTTCGCTCCGCTGACCAACAACAACAACGAACTAACGATGAAATTCGATTTCCTGATCACCCAGGCGGATAAAGTGACAGCAACCCTGGGCGGCTTCCGGAATCCGCAAGTCCAACCGTTCACCTACGCCACGGTTCCCGGCTTTCCCGATGCGATTCAAAACAACAACTATTACGGAAACGTAGCCTACAGCCACACGTTCTCGCCAAATTTGGTCAACGAGTTCCGGCTGTTCATTCAGAGGAACAATTTCAAACAGGACACGCCCTTGGGCGGCAACACGGCTTACACCGCGTCCGCGTTGGGCATTGGAATCACGCCGGACAATCCGACCGGGCCGCCGAACCTTCTGTTTGATAACGGGCTCGCAATCGGCTACAGCGAACAAGGCCCCACATCGCTGATCAGCAATACGTTCGGATTCATCGACAACGTAAGCTACATTCACGGCCGGCATACCTGGAAGATGGGCGGCGGTGTCTCGGCGTACCAGAACAACACGCTGTACGATTACTACGTAAACGGTGAATTCGATTTCAATAGCACTGCTTCCGGAAATTCGCTTGCAGATTTCCTAATGGGCCTTCCCACGGACTTGGTTCAGTATCCACAAGCACCGTCCAACATTCGCAGCAAGTCCTACTATGGATTCTTGCAGGACGAGTGGCGTTTGACAAAGAAGTTCACGCTGAATCTGGGAATCCGCTACGAATACAATTCGCCGAAGGAAGACACCGAGGGCCGCACATTTTCCGTCATTCCCGGAGTGACTACGCCGTCGATCGTTTTTCCCAATGCGCCCATAGGCATGTTGTTTCCCGGCGATCCGGATGCTCCCCGCGGCGTCAATTTCCCGGACACAAAAAATTGGGCGCCGCGTTTCGGCTTTGCGTGGGATCCGAAGGGAGACGGCAAAACCAGCCTTCGCGGCGGATTCGGGATTTTCTACGATATCCTGAAGGGCGAAGACAACTTGCAGTTTAACGGCCAGCCTCCGTTTTTCTCCTCCGGGTATGTGGGCTATGCGATTACGGGAAGTGGGCTCCCCACGTTCTCGACTTCTGGTCCGAACTACATGGAGAACCCGTACCCCAACAACTATCCCAACCCAGAAGTTAATCCTTTCCCGTCCACGCCGCCCAATCACGACCTAAATTTCGCAGCCGCGGGATTCCTGCCCATCAACAACGCGGGTTCCGTATATATCGTCGACCCGCACCTGAAGACTCCGTACACCTACCAGTACAACTTGAGCTTGCAACGGGAGATCGCGCCTAGCACGGTTTTCGAGGCAAGTTACGTCGGCAACGATTCTCATGGACTTACTTCGTTGCAAGATATCAACCCATTCGGGCTGGGCACGACCGACCGCATTCTCAATCTGACACCTGGCAATTCTTCTTGCCAGGATTACAGCGGAAACTCGACCTCCGGCGTGGACTCGAGCGCGGTGTGCAGCTACGCGGACCTGCCGGAATTCAAAAACGTAGCCAACGCGGTTTATAACAGCTTGCAGGTGAGCGTCACCAAACAAATCACCAATTCGCCGATTGGCCGCACCTATTTCACCTTTGCGTATACGTACGGCCACAGCATCGACGATGCATCCGGATTCCGGCAGCGCAATTCCAGCGTTCCTACTTACGACCCCAGTGGGTTCCGCGCTTCCAGCGATCAGGATATCCGGCATCGCATCACCATCAGCGGCGGCTGGGATCTGCCTTTCGATCAAATGTGGGCTTCAGGTCCAAAGCGTTTGACGCAGGGTTGGAGTCTGTTTCCCATCTTTACATGGCACACCGGTCTGCCGTATGACGTTTTCGCGAACCTTCCGGAAAAATATGTTCCCAACGCGGAAGGACCATCGGGCGCCGGCGATCCTTACAACGTCCACGCTAACATCGTTGGCAACACGGTCACACAGTACAGCCCCGGGACCGCGCAGACGCTCACGAACCCAAACACGGGAACGTCCGGCACGGGCAACTTTTTGTTCAACCCGGCCAGTTTGAGCAACGCGCAGTGCGGCGACACAAATGATCCTTATCCGTGCACGCCAGGTCCGACGATTTTGCCGTCGGATTCCCAAGTCGTAGCCGATCCCGCGCTGGCAACGTACGGCACGCTGCCACGCAATTTCCTGCGCGGACCGAGCTACATCAACCTGGACTTGGCGCTTTCCAAGACCACGGCGATTACCGAACACGTGAACCTCGAATTTCGCGCGGAGTTTTTCAATATCGCCAATCATGCGAATTTCCTGAATCCCAACGTGGTCAACAGCTATCAGGGCTTCCTGACCGGAAGCGGACCCGGCACGAACCCATTCAGCAACTTGTTCGGGCAGATCACTTCCACCTACGACCCGCGCATCATTCAGTTGGCGCTGCGGCTTTCCTTCTAACTTGTTGCCAATTCTTCTGCCGGCAGGCGCAAGTCTCCCGGTGTTTTGTTCACGCTCCGCAAATCGGTAGTACTACGGGCGCCGACACTGCCGAATCGCCGGTTGACTCCTGCGGATTTTTCCTCTATTTTGAAAAGACCTTGGTAGAGGTGCGGCGGCCATGAGTAGCCGAGCTTGTTTTCCCGATTCGCATCGGGGCTTGGTGAAAGGGGTCCGGCTCAGGAGCCAGGTCAGCGAAATGATGCTGATCGCCGCCGAAATCGCAACGATTGCTGAACGTGTTGCGGTTGGGGTTCCGGTCTAAGGCCGGTTCACTGTCATCCCCGAAGCCTGGCTTCGGGATGGAGCGCTATCGAGAGGCAGCAGACTGTGTGTCCCGTCACAGGCCTACCTTTCGCTTCCGCTTCCCTAAAATTCCTTCCAAGGCTGAAAAACTATGGACTGCTTCGCTCTAACACGCGCGCTTGTCGACCTGGATTCCACCACCGGGCGGGAAAAACCGGTCGTAGATTATTTATTCGCGCAACTTGGCACGCTGGCGGCGCAACACAAGGGCCGCCTGGAGCGCATGAGCGCGGCGCCCGACCGCGACAATCTGCTGCTTACCTTTGGGGAACCGGTGGTCACGTTGTCGACGCACATGGACACGGTTCCGCCATACTTTGCTTCAAGCGAAGATGGCACGCACATTCGCGGGCGGGGCGCTTGCGATGCCAAGGGAATTATTGCGGCGATGATGGCTGCGGCGGAATCGCTGCTGGAGGCGGCTACTTGGAATTTCGCGTTGCTGTTTGTTGTGGGCGAAGAGCGGGACAGCGCGGGCGCGAAAGCGGCGGCAGCTTCGCCACGGGGCTCGCGGTTCCTGATCAATGGGGAGCCTACGCAAAACCAGTTGGCTCTCGGCTCCAAAGGCGCATTGCGCTATGAAATTGTGGCGAAGGGAAAACTGGCGCATTCGGCATACCCGGAGCTGGGGCATTCGGCGATTCATTCGCTGCTCGATGCGCTGCGGGAAATTCGCGCCATTCCTTTGCCACACGATCCGATATTGGGGCAATCCACGCTGAACGTGGGAACGATTCACGGTGGACGCGCGCCAAACGTTGTGGCGGACGAGGCCAAGGCGGAAATTATGTTTCGGCTGGTGGGAGACGCGGAGCCGTTGCGCACCGCTGTGGCGAAGGCCATAGCGCAGCATCGCGTGGAAGCGCACGAAGTTCTGCACTGCTCGGCGGTGAATCTTGGCGCGGTGGAAGGATTGCCGACGACGGTGGTGGCGTTCACCACGGACATTCCTACATTCAACGGAGCCTGGGGCCAGCCATTTCTGGTGGGGCCGGGAAGCATTCACGACGCGCACACTTCCGAGGAGCGCATCGATAAAAAGCAGTTGAGCGATGCTGTGGGAATTTACGCCCGGATGGTGCGGCATTTGCTGGTGACCGGAGAAGCCGCCTTATGAGTACGCCGTTGGCCATTGTCGGTTGCGGAAAGATGGGCCGCCTGGTGGAGCAGCTGGCGCCGGATTATGGATTTGAAGTTTGCGCGAAATTCGCGCGGGGGAATATGGGCTCGCTGTCTCGCGCAACGTTGCGCGGCGCGGCCGTGGCGATTGAATTCACGACTCCGGCCGCGGCTGTAGAGAATTTGCAGCGGCTGGCGGCTTTGGGCGTCAACACCGTGTGCGGTACGACGGGGTGGTACGAACAGTTGCCGCAAATTCGCGAAACCGTCGCCAGCGCGGACTCAAGCCTGGTGTTTGGCGCGAATTTTTCCGTGGGCGTAAATCTTTTCTATGAAATTGTGGCGCGAGCGGCGGCGTTGTTTGCGCAGCATCCGGAATATGAAGCGTGGGGCTGGGAGATTCACCACTCCGCAAAAAAAGACGCACTTTCGGGCACGATGAAAAGGCTTGCCACGGAAATGCGCGACGCCGGGTTCAGCGGGTCTTTGACGCTCAGCTCAAATCGCGCCGGCGCGCACATCGGCACGCACGAGATTGGCTTTGATTCCGCCGCCGACACGATTACGCTGCGGCACACGGCGCGAAGCCGCGAAGGGTATGCGCGGGGCGCGTTACAGGCGGCGCGCTGGATCGGCGGGAAAAAAGGCGTGTTCGAGTTTCGGGAAATTGTAGAGGAATTGCAACCGTCGGTGACCGCGGGGGGATAAGTTGCAGAACGTGCGAAGGGCCTGCAGTCTGAATTGGATTTGAGAAGTTGAATTTGGGAACATCGGTAAAGAGGCAAAGGAGCAACACATGTTTACAGGAACTGGAACGGCGCTGGTCACACCATTTCGGCGGGATGGTTCGTTGGATGAACCCACGCTGCGAGCGCTGGTGAAGCGACAGATCGATGCAGGCATCGACTTCCTGGTGCCGTGCGGCACGACCGGCGAGAGCCCAACGCTGAGCGAAGCAGAGCACCGCCGCGTGGTGGAAATTACGGTGGAACTGGCGAAGGGCAACGTGCCGGTGCTGGCGGGCGCGGGCGGATACAACACCTGCGAAGTGATCGAGCGCACGCGCGAACTGGCGAGGCTAGACGCCAGCGGCGTCCTGTCCGTCACTCCTTATTACAACAAGCCGACACAAGAAGGTTTGTATCAACACTTTAAAGCCATTGCCGAAGCGGTTGATCTGCCGATTATTCTGTACAGCGTGCAGGGTCGCACGGGAGTGAACATCGAACCGGCCACCGTGGCGCGGCTGGCGCAAATTCCCAACATCGTGGGAATCAAGGAAGCTTCCGGAAATGTCGGGCAGATGGCCACGATCCTGAATTGCGTGCCGGAAGAATTTCTGGTGCTTTCGGGCGACGATGCGTTGACGCTGCCGTTGCTGGCGATCGGAGGACGCGGCGTGATCTCTGTGGCGTCCAACGAAATTCCGGCGGAGATGAAGCGGCTGACGCAACTGGCGCTGGCGGGAGATTTCGCGGGAGCGCGAGAGATTCACCGGCGGTATCATCCGTTGATGGAAATTAATTTCGTGGAGTCGAATCCAATCCCGGTGAAAGCGGCAATGGCGGAAATGGGATTGCTGGAGCCGTGCTGGCGCTTGCCGCTGGTGCCGCCGAAGGCGGAGAATCGTGCGAAGATTCATGGGGTGCTGGAGTCACTGAGGCTGCTTGAGAGAGCGCATGCTGCAATCTCAAATTGAGGGCTTGTTTGAGGCGCCGCCGGCGTCGTTTCGCGAAGAGCACTTTGAGCTGTTCAAATCCTTCAAGACCGCGTTGAATCGCGGCGAAATCCGCGCCGCGGAACCGGACGGGGCCGCCTCCAGGGGATGGCGGACGAACGCCTGGGTGAAGAAGGGGATCTTGCTCGGGTTTCGCATGGGCATCGTCGTGGACATGTCCATCGACGCGCGGCGGCAACCATTTCTCGATAAATCCACGTATCCCTTGCGCGCGATTTCGCTCGCGGATGGCGTGCGCATCGTACCCGGCGGATCGAGTATTCGTGATGGCGTGTATATCGGGCGCGGCGTGGTGTGCATGCCGCCGATGTTCGTGAACGTGGGCGCGTACGTGGGCGAAGGCACGATGATCGATTCGCACGCGCTGGTGGGGTCGTGCGCGCAGGTCGGCAGCGATTGCCATCTTTCGGCGGCAGCGCAGATTGGCGGAGTGCTGGAGCCGGTGGGCGCGCTGCCGGTGATTATCGAAAATGAAGTAATTATCGGCGGAAATTCCGGCGTCTATGAAGGCACCATTGTGAAGAAGGGAGCGGTGCTCGGCACAGGGACGATCCTGAACCGCTCGATCCCGGTCTACGACCTGGTGCGCGACGCGGTATATTCCGCGAAAGACGATCAGCCGTTGGTGATTCCGGAAGGCGCGGTGGTGGTGCCGGGCTCGCGCGCGGTGACGAATCCTACAGGCGCGAAGTGGGGACTATCGCTGCAATGCGCGGTCATCGTGAAATACCGCGACGAGAAAACCGGCTCCCGTGTGCAGCTGGAGGATTTGCTACGGTAAGAGCGTCCCCGCTCTTTATCAGCTGCGCTTGCCTTCGGTGAAGCGCAGCGTGACGTTAACCAGGTGCTGGGCTTCGTTGACTCTGGTGGCGGGCTGCGGGCTGGCATCGGCGTCGCCCTTTGCGTGATACAGGTCCATAGATTTTTCCATTCCGGCACGGATTTCGCTCACTTTAAAAAGGTCGCCGGTCTTCATATGAAATTGCTGGCGAAGAGTTTCCGCCGAAATGCTCAACGGACGATGGGGTTCGCTGTTCTGGATGGTGAACGTTCCGAGCCGGTATTGCGCGCCCGGCGCAACTGACGCGGTTAGAAGAACCTGCTGCCTGCCGTCGGAATCCTGGCCGAGACCCTTAAACTGGGAGCGATCAACGACAACTTTGAAGTAGCCGCGATCCTGGAAATCCTTTCAGATTCCCGATGCCATCACATCATCCGTCAATTCCTTGACGTCGCCGTATTCGCGATCCTTCCATGCATTGAGAATTCTGGCCTGCAAGGCAACGCGATCCGGAATGTCGTTTTCGATTTTGAGTTTACGCTACGGGCAGTTTTTTTGTGCGTTGGCAGCCCTACAAGCGGAGGCTGGGCCGCCGTACCCCCCAAAGGGCTCGCGGAGCGCCCAATGTATCGTGCCCCTGCGAGGTATTTGAACTATTCGCTTAGGATTGTTTCGAAGAAGGCCAGGGCGCGGGGATCTTCGGATTGGCCCAGCCAGAACATGGCTTGCTTGCGGACTTCGGGATTTTTGTTTGATTGCGCGACCTGGATGAGCTTCGGAATGCCTTCGTCTTTCGGCATTTGGCTTAGAGCGAACACAGCTTTCTTTTTCACTTCGGTGTCCGGATCGTCTTGAATCGCAGCGGTAATGGTGGCAGCTGCCTTTTGCCCGGCCTTTTGCGCGAGCCAGAAAAGGGCTTGGCCGCGCACGTGCGCATCGGAGTCATTTTTCGCCATGTGGATGATATCGTCGGCGGCGCCGGATTCGTGGCTGACGAATAGCGCGAAGGAAACCTTTGCGCGCACGTCGGGACTAGGATCGTCTTTCGCCATTTTCTCCAGGAGTGCCAGACCAGACGTGCCGCGGGTTGCACCGAGCCAGAAAGAAGTCTTGTCTCGTAGCCAGACCGGCTGGTCTGTCGCGACA
Source organism: Candidatus Acidiferrales bacterium (assembly GCA_963742325.1). Taxonomy (GTDB): domain Bacteria; phylum Acidobacteriota; class Terriglobia; order Acidiferrales; family UBA7541; genus Acidiferrum. The sequence continues at coordinate 532,376 of CAVULB010000002.1, forward strand.
AAAGAAGTCAGCACGCGGTCCGCTGACGGGTCGGCATGGTGAGCAATGGCCGCGAGAGACTGTTCCGCGAGGTTATCGCCTTCGTCAGGGTGATCTTTGCGGATTACGTAGGCCGTGAGCAAGCCAACGCTATCGTCCGGTCTGACGCCCGTAAGCCAGACAACGCGAAGGCCACCGGCATCCATGGTGCAGTTCGAGGAAGCCATGCGGATGCGCATCACGCGCTTCTGATCGACGCGCAGCAGGACCGTGAGTTGCGGCGAGCCTTCGAGTTTGATGGTCGTGTTTTGGCGTTTCTCGACGGAAAAGTTGTCTTGCTGCTTTTCCAGCGTGCAGCTCCGGCAGACTTCTTCCGTGCCGTTGCCACGATAATTGCCGCAACAGATCGACTCGTTCGAAGGAACCGCGGGAACTTCGTAGGCGATCCACGTGGGCAGCGCAGATTCGGCTGCAATCCGGGCAACTTCGTTTTGCAAGCCCTGGCTCAGGACGCGACTTTCCAGTTTCGCGTTAACGAACTGGGATTGATCGGCACTGGCGGCGGCGCCTAAAACCAGGAACGCGAGGATTGCCGGGAACCGTGGCCCCAAGAACCCCAAAGGCAACGCCGGCATGTGGGGCACCCGGGGGGATCGTCGCACGTGCATTGTGTTTCTTGTTCTCATGGCCGACCTCACTTTTGCAGGAGTTCCATCAGGTATTCGTTGCCTTCCTTCGAATTCATGAGAGACAACTTGCTGACCGCGACTTTCTTGAGTTCAGGATCTTTTTCGGTTTTCGCGACGGCCACGAGCGCACCGGCATTTCCGCCGAGGAAATACGCATTCATGATTTCCTCTTTGACGCCACGATCGGTTTCCTTGGCATAGATGGCCTGCAACGACGGATCTTTTGCACCCATCAAGCCAAGGCTGCGAATCGCCGCCTTGCGCAATTCGGGATTTTTCTCGGACAGCGCCAATTCCGACAAGCGGGCAGAATCGCCGGAGAGAAACAGCGCCTGCAGGACTTCCTTTTTCGTGTCCGTGGAAGTTTCGGATTGATAGAGGCTCTGCAAATCAGCCTTGTCGCCCATCATTCCCAGTTGGCGAATCGCGTCGCGTTTCAGAGAGTCGTTGGTTTCCTTTTTGGCAAGGGCAAGCACTTGCTCCTGGTTGTTGGACATCATGTAGCTGCGCAGCACGGCTCGCTTCACATCGATATCGGAAGTGCTGAAATAAATTTCATTCAACAATTTGCCGGAATTCTTACCGCCGGTCATGCCGAGATATTCGACGGCCTTGCGCTGCAGTTCGGGATTGCTTTGCCCTCGCGCAATGGTCGCCAGCATATCCTGAGCTTGCGGCGAGCCGCTCTGCACCAGCAGGAAGAGAGCTTTCGATTTGTCCTTGGGATTCGCGGACCCAGCCAAGTATTTCTGGAGGAGCGGAATGCCCCTGGACGGGTCGTTGTTCATGATGCCCTGAAGCGCGAGGATTTTCAGGTCGTCGTCGCTTTGCGAATCGGGATTGACGGGATGGCCTGTGCCTTGTCGCATCTCGATTTCCAGGGCCTCGGCGTCTTTCTTCCAGCGGCTTTGCGGGAAACGTTTTTTCAGGTCGGCGATGGACGCCATGGCTTCATCGCGCTTGCCCATTTTGTTATCGGCGTAGGCCTTCCAATAGAGCGCGGCATCTGTTTGCGGTCCGGCCAATTGCGCCAGTTCGCTGAACTTCTTGGCGGCGTCGCCATAGTCGCCTTCATCGAGGTAGCCGCGGCCGTCGTCATACAGCTCTTGCATACGGTCGAGATGAGCCTGCTCCTCGTCTTTTTTCTCCTGTTCGCGGTCAGCAAGCTCCTGTGCGCGATCGTTCTTTTCCTGTTCCCGATCGCCTTGCGTCACGTCTTGCTGGAATTTCACCGCCTGCTCCGAGGATTGCCTCTGCTGCAATCCGCGGGCGCCGAGCGTCATGGGGCTTGCCAGCAACAGGCCCCCCGCCAGAAGACATACAGCCAGCGTTTTCGCGCCAGATTCCTGCTGTTCGTTCATTTTCACCGAGCCTCCAATACTTTTGCGGACGGTCATGTCTTGTTCCTTTCGGTTGTGGCGGAATCGCTTTGTGGCGGCGCCACGGTGTTTTCTCGCTTCTGATGCAATTCCTGATTGACCACCCGAACCTTCAACAGGATTCCTTGGGCCGCGATGCGTTTCTGGATGGCTTCAAACTGCGCGGGGGTAACCTCATCCGGACTGTTGGCGATGTCCAGAAGCACGCGCTCGAGCTCGTCGAGCGTGCTGGCCATGAGCTTGTCTCCATCGCGCAGCGCGGTCTGGCGATACATGCGATTTTCTTCGAGCAAATCTTCCGCGCGTTTCTGTTCAGAAGAAATGTTCATGAGCTTCTGGCCCTTTTCGGGTTCAGCATTGGCCAGTTCCATCAGGATCATTTCAGAGCGGCCCAGGTGATCATTGACAGCAACGACGAGAACGCGTTCGCGAACTTTTCCGGCATCCGCGACATTCCCCGCCGGGCCGGGGCCTTTTGTGGATCGTCCGATAAAGAAAGCAAGAATGACCAGCGCGGCCATGGCGCCAAAGGCCAGCATGCGTCGCGGCTCAAAAAAAGATTGCCACCACGGGGAACGCTTTTCCGCCAGCCGCGGAGAGATGTGCTGCCAGACCCGTTGCGCAAAGTCTGCGCCGGGATCCGGAAGGGGCACGGTGTCCAGCCTGGCAAAAAAGGTGTCGAGCCGGTCCATTTCGCGGCGGCATTCGGCGCACTCGTTCAGATGTGCGGTGAACTCCTCCCGGTCGCGACCTTCGCCGTCGCGATAAGCCACCAATTGTTCCTCGTTCATATGTTTCATGATTCCGTTCCCATCGCGCGAGCCGTGCCTCGCAGCTCCATAAAAGGTTCGAGGGCTTTGCGGAGCTTGGAGACGGCGCGAAAAACCGTGTTCTTTGTCGCGTTCGAATTTGATTTGAGCACCGCGGCAATTTCCTCGATGGCGCAGCCTTCCCAGTGGCGCATCACGATGGCAGTGCGTTCGGCAGGGGTGAGCTCGGCCAGGGCCTGGTGCATTTTGGCGGCAAGTTCGGCGCTGCCGGCCAGGCGCTCGGGCGAGGCGGAGGGATCCGGGACCAACGCCATCGTCTCCACTTCCGCCCCATCCTCGCTCCGCCGGGTAGGGTTGGCCTGCCGCGCTTCCTCGACGTTGCGCTGGCGGATCCGGTCGATGGCGTAGTTCGCGGCGATGCGATAGACCCAGGTACCAAAATTCGAGTTACCGGCGAATTGGTAAAGCTTCTGATAACCCCGCAGAAACGCTTCTTGCACAACTTCCTCCGCATCGTGAGAATTACCCGTCATGCGATACGCAAGACGGTAGATATAGAGGCTGTAGCGGTCGACGAGCACACGATATGCGTCACGATCGCCGGCCAGCGTACGTTCGACGGCCATGGCGTCGGGGCTACCTTCGGACTCCGCCCGCTCGATGCTCGCCCTCATTCTCAACATTAGACAGGATTGGGTTCTCGCGGTTAGGCCGCCGTCCCAGGTTCCTTATCGCTCCTTTGCCCTGAAGTACCGTATCATTACAAAGGGTTTTCGGAGGGAGAGGGCGAAGTGATTCCACGTTATACGCGAAACGAGATGGGCCGGGTCTGGAGCGAAACCAACCGTTTTCAAAAGTGGCTGGACGTTGAGCTGGCGGCGTCGGAGACGCTGGCAGAAGCCGGCCTGGTGCCCAAGGATGTGGTCGCGCTGATGAAATCGCGCGCGACCGTGGACGTGGCGCGGATCAACGAGATTGAAGAGCGTGTGAAGCATGACGTGATCGCATTCACGATGGCCGTGGGCGAGTCCATCAAAAGCCCTTCTGCGGCGCGCTGGCTACACTATGGGATGACCTCGAACGACGTGGTGGATACGGCGCAGGCGTTGCTGCTGCGGGATGCGTCGCGCATTATCGAACGCGACCTGATTTTGTTCGGCGAGGTGCTGGATCTGCGCGCGCACGAATTTCAGCACACGCCGCAAATTGGCAGAACGCATGGGATCCACGCGGAGCCGATTACTTTTGGGCTGAAGATCGCCAATTGGTTTGCCGAGAACCAGCGCAACATCGAGCGGTTTCGCGAGGCGGCGCGGGGCATCGCTTTTGGCAAGATTTCTGGCGCGGTGGGGAATGCGGCCCATCTGGGCCCCGAAATTGAAGAGAACATTTGCAAAAGGCTGGGCTTGCAGGTGACGCCGGTGGCTTCCCAGGTGATCCAGCGGGACCGCCATGCGCATTACGTGAGCGCGCTGGCGCTGATCGCGGCGACACTCGAGAAAATTGCCATGGAAATCCGGCACTTACAGCGGACCGAGGTGCGGGAGGCCGAAGAGCACTTCAGCGGGGAACAGCGCGGAAGTTCGGCGATGCCGCACAAGCGCAACCCAGTGACCGCCGAGCAAATCAGCGGGCTGGCGCGTGTGGTGCGCGGCAACATGATTCCGGCGTATGAAAATGTGGCGTTGTGGCATGAGCGGGACATTTCGCATTCGTCGGTGGAACGCATAATTCTGCCGGACTCGACCATTCTCGTGGACTACATGCTGTCGAAGATGACCGCCCTGATCAGCCAGATGCGCGTGTTTCCGCAACGGATGCTGCGCAACCTCGAATCGACACACGGGCTGGTGTACTCCGGGCAGTTGCTGCAAGACCTGGTGGAAAAGGGCATGCCGCGGGACGACGCGTACAAAGCGGTGCAGGAAAACGCCATGGCCGCGTGGGATGCGGAGACGAGTTTCCGGGAACGCGTGGAGAAAGATGTGCGAATCACGAAATATCTGAGCCCGAAAGAATTAGAAAATACGTTCGATTTGCACCGCCAGTTGCGCAATGTGGACAAATTGTTCGAGCGCGTCTTTGGCGCGCATCCCGCGGGCGAACGCGGCGCAGCGGCAGTGTAGCGCTGGCTTTTACGCCCGCGTACGGTCACAGCCAAATCCACAACGACAATTTAAGCGCGGACGACTACGAGTGCCGCCAAACCGTGTCGTCCTCCTGAGGAGCGGCTTTTCCGACGAAGGATCTCAACCCTCCACTTCGTGCACAGTCATTCCCTGGAAACAAAAAAAGCTCCCGGCAGGGTGGGGGCTCTTTCTGCTTATACCTCGTCCGTGTGGGTGAGGCTACACTCGGCTGCGGAGGCGGAAATTAGTCGACACGTTGGACGTAACGCGCTTCGGAAGTGTCCACACGAATTTTATCGCCTTCATTCACGAACGGCGGAACGTTGACGACCAGGCCGGTTTCCAGCGTGGCCGGCTTCATCACGGAACTGGCGGTGGCTTTCTGCAACGTGGGCTCGGTGTGACTTACCTTGAGGTCCATGGTGTCCGGCAGGCTGACTCCGATGGCCTTCTCGTCATGGAATTCAATTTTCACGATAGTGTTGGGGATCAGGTAATAAACGGTTTCGCCCAGTTCCTCGCTGTTCATCTGCATCTGTTCGTAGGTTTCCGTGTTCATGAAATGGAAAGAGTCACCCTCTTTGTACAGGTACTCGAATTCGATTTCGTCCAGGATGGCGCGATCGACAAATTCCTCCGCGCGGAAGCGGTAATCGATAATGGCGCCGGTGCGCAGGTTTTTCATGCGGGTCTGCATGGAACCACGCTTGTTGCCGGGGGTGCGGTGCTCAGTGCTATGGACGGTGAAAAGATCGCCCTCATGCTGGATGACCATGCCGGGACGAAGTTGTGTGGCTTTCACGCTGCTGCTCATAGATTCGCGCGGCCGAAGAACGGCCATAAACTCCCTATAGAAATTGGAATCGATTCGGAAATTCCAGACGACGGCCCGATGGAGCGACGCGTGGAATGACACGAGGCACGCAGGGACAAACGGCGCTCCCAGCGCAGAAATTCAGTATAAGCGCTGCGCACGGGAAGGGTCAATCGCGCGGGGGGATAGGGGATAGGCTAGAGCGAAACTGCCCTCTTTGCACTATTTTGGTGTAGGACACTGCTAGTAGAATTTACCGCTGTTTGGTAAGAGCTAATCGCGAATCCAAATCATTCGGGAAGGATATTAACAACGCAGACATCAACAACACAAGCGTCTGCTGGACATATGTCAATCCCACAAACTTGACCTGCGCAGGCATTCGCACCACACAAGTCAGCACCACACGCGTTGCCCTCGCACAAGTCCGTACCACACGCGGCGGCGCCACTTGTGTTCCCGCCGCAAGTATCCACCGTGCAGGCGTCCTCGCCGCAGGCTGCTCCGGTGGCCATTTTGGCATAACACGCATCAGCTTCACACGCGAGAATAGCGCAGATATCCCCGTTGCAAGCTAGGAATGTACAAGCATCAGATCCACAAGTAACAGTCGAACAATAAGAATCTTCTCCGCACGCCAAAGCTAAAGCGTTGCATGCTGCGATTCCCGAACAACCCGTATCGCCACTGCATACGCCCGAACAGCCCGAGTCGCTGTCGCAGACCGAGACACTTGGACAAAACGACTCTTCGCCACACACTGAAAATAAGTCATCGCATGCAGCGAGTCCCGAGCAGCCGGTGTCACCGCTGCAAACACCCGAGCAGCCGGTGTCACCGCTGCAAACACCCGAGCAGCCGGTGTCACCGCTGCAAACACCCGAGCAGCCGGTGTCACCACTGCAAACACCCGAGCAGCCGGTGTCACCGCTGCAGACACCCGAGCAGCCGGTGTCACCGCTGCAGACACCCGAACAGCCGGTGTCACCACTGCAAACACCCGAACAGCCGGTGTCACCGCTGCAGACACCCGAACAGCCGGTGTCACCGCTGCAAACACCCGAGCAGCCGGTGTCACCGCTGCAGACACCCGAGCAGCCGGTGTCACCGCTGCAGCCGTTTCCATTACCATCATCCCCCCCATCACCGGCGTCGTCAGCGAAGATTCGACGCCCCCCAGTGCGTGCCGGAGTCGCGGATGGGACCCAGCTTGGTTTAACGATGAACCGCATTTTCGACTCTCAGCGGTAAGACACTGATGTTGATCAGTGAAGAGGTGTCGTGCTGGCTCAAACGTGACTTAGCTAATTCCCTAGACCGAAGGCCCGCGTCCAAATCTGGACAGATCTCTGCTGTGTCCGTGATTGCGTCTTCTGGCCTGAAGTCATCGTGGCGTATCATTCCAGTTTTGACAGCGAACATCAGAAGTCGCTCTTTGAGCTGATATTTCCAGGATGGACAAGGCAGAGAGCCTGCCTCCCCAAGCGTTTGTTCTGAATTCACAAACTTATGAGCGCAGGAACCCGTGCAACTAGGCAATATTTTGCATCCTTTGCAAGCAACATTTTCGAAAGGCGTCCACTTCGTCCATTCCTCCAATCTTGCGTCAGCTTCGAGCGCCGTTCGGTCGAACACAGTACCCACTCGCAGGTGTGGTATGGAGACCGTATCCCAACATTTGTGGACGTCCCCCCTAGGAGTCACAACATAACCCCTGGGTCTGACTGCACTACAAAGGCCACGAAACCGCCGCGGATATGGTAACGAGGCAAGACCTAACTCGTACGCTCGTCTGTGGAGCTCGGTTTCAAGCTCAGAATAGTCCGACTTGGACATGCATAAGTCCGAGACCGAATGACATCCCTCTGTTATCGCCTCGACTGGCGCAAAGTAGACACTAAAATTTTTCCGCCTCGCAAAACCACGTTCCGCCAAGAAAACCAACAATCCATCTATATCGGCAGCGTTCCTCGCATCTATATTGATTCTCACGTCAATGCGCAATCCCGTGTTGTCGATAACCTCCCGCAAATTCTTGATGATCCGATCGAACGTTCCTCCCCCGCCGAGCGTAGACCGTCGGCAATCATGATAATCGGAGGGTCCATCCAAAGTGACTTGGGCAAACCCGACACGCCGGTCATGGAGTGATTTCGCCATGGCGCGGTCTAACCTGTATCCATTCGTGACGATCATTGCGCCATACGCTATACCGTGCCTTTGGCAGGTTTCAATTAGTTGATCTGATAACGATTCGATTATGGCCGACGCCAAGAGTGGCTCGCCTCCGTACCAAGCCACATGCAGTCTCTTTAGGGTGGGGGCGTAGTCGCGGACGAGATGGAGAATTGCCTGTTGGACCGCGTCCGACATCTTCTCAGCTGGCTTATTAGTGCCTTGGAAGCAATAATCACAGCCGAAGTTGCAGCTGAGCGTTGGCGCGATTGTCAGTATCATTCCGCTTGTGTCGAATCGTTGGCGAGCAAATTCCTTTTCCAATGCAGTGACCTCATCTGCATCGTTCGGAACCAAGAATCCGCCATAAAACAGGTTCTTGATGTGTATACTTCGCTCCAAACTCCCTGAAGCAGGGGGATGCTCCAACGTAGCCAATTCTTCTGGTGCAAGGAGTGCAGTGGCGTTACTCAGCGTGTTATGCGCCAGGGCGCCGCCTCGGATGAGAGGCACTAGAACGTTGTATCGGGATTGTTTCATACTATTGTTTATTCTTTTCGTTGTCCCTTGGTGAGGCACTTGCCACCCGTTTCATCAACTCAGGCATTTGGTGAAGTACCTCGAGTTGCATGTCTCTGACTGCATTCGACATCGTGCCGTGGTGCACGGCCCTTGAGTTCAGGATACTCTTGCGTATTTCGCCCAATATGCGTTCTGTAGAGGCAACGCGGTCTTGCCACATTCCGCTCAGCAGCTGGGGGAAGACCTGAAAAAGTAGTTTTATGAATTGGTCGACGGTGAGGTCGCCGATTCTAGTGCGAGACTTCACTCCTTTAATGTTGATGGTGATCTCAGGCTGTTTGGATTTCCTCTTCGCTTCGCGCGCCATGTGTTTGTTCCTTCCCCAAAGTTAAGGCCCAGCGGCCAATTACCAAGGAGGCTTCCGCGCCACTCATGTCGATACTACTGAGTGCAGTTTTGATCTACACTCTGCACGGCTTGGCATATCCCCAAAAGGGCCGAAGTACTTCCTTGGCAGGGTGAAAGTCCCGGGGCAGCTTGGCATAAACAACCTGAAATGACTGCGCTGGTGCCCGTCACCGAATCACCGTAGCAAGTGTAGACAGGAATAGGACTGGGGTTGCCAGCGACATTTGTTTGCGTAATGCATGGACTCTCTGGTTGCATGAGAGCTGGCGGCGCGCCCTGGCAGTCTGGAGGGCCCAAAATAGAACATGGTTCCTGTGCACCTTGAGCATAGCCACAGTATGCGGTGCAAATTACTGGCGGCTGTCCCGGACTGCCTAGGGCAGGGAGTAGGCCACGGTTACACCCAGTATTCGTGCCAGTGGCGCTGGCAATGGTGCAGGGGGGCTGATTCGGCCCCCCGCAGCTAACGCAATTGCCGGTCGCATCGACTCCGCCAGTGAGATAGCAGCTTGTCTCTCCGGGGCAGGCGCGCTGACCGATCTTTCCGCAAGTTCCTACTATTGCGCAATCCTTACCCCACAAGATCGAAGTGTTGGCAAAGTACAAGCAAGAGGTCTGAATGTAGTCGGAGGCTGAGACGTCAACCGACTGTGAGTTATTCGCGTTGCACCCCGGCACATAGCTCGGGGTCCAATTGATTTGGAACGACCCGCCGGAGCAACTATTTACGGTACCGATCGGTACGGCCGGAGACCCTGGCAAACCTACGAGACTTAACCGAGCGCAGGGATTTGTGTTGCTGAAGCCTTGGCCGATGATCGTTAAGGCGTTCTGGGATGAAGCAACTGTCACCTTTTCATGCAAGTTACACTGACAACTTGAGAGGAATAACGCACAGACCGTAGCCGCTACGATGAAACAGAAGGGAGGGCAGGCGCCACCTAATTCGCCGTGTATTGTTCGCCCGTTCAGCTGTGGGGTAACCATGATGCACCCCCAAGAAACTGCTTGTTTCAGCCGGGTCGGTCCTCTGCTGTCGTTACGGCCAGAGGATCATACGCCTTTGCAATGGTTCTGCAAGGGGTAATTTTTCGAAAGGTATCGCTTTTGATTTTGCATCGGTTCGGGTATCAGCTAAGCTTCCGGTCCCTTAAAGAGATAAAAACGAGCTTCGCCAATCAGCCAGCGTCTTGGGCGAAGGATACACCGACCAGCACGAAAGAATAATTGCGCGGATCATCGCTAAACGTGAGGAGTGGTGAAAGACCTGTCCTGTAACCAGGTTCACAGACCTATGGAAGATTTGTGTTGAGGCATCAAAAGAAGTCCACAGCAAGGAATGGTTTATGCACAGGGATTTGAGCTCCGCCATCGATCAGAAGGCTGCTATTACTTTCTACTTCGATATCCCGCGAGGTCCGCGAGAGGCAGCCAATGTCTTGGATGAGGAATCTTCGACCCACGCTTGATGAGCGTGGCGTAAGGGTGAGAAACGTCTATCGCCATCCGGATCTTCCTTGCTGTGAATTCGGACAGGCGAGGCAGGATTTCCACTCGGTAGAAATCTTCATCCAGCCATTTCGGAAGCTCCGATGGATTCCACCTTCGCAATGCCTCAACTTGTTTTGCGTGAGTGGCGGCTCTGCGAGCTTCAGCTATGGGGCCATGAGTCGCGATGCGTCCCAGTTTGGCCTTTTCCAGCATGCTCTCACGATTAATTGCAGGAACACATTTCCCGCAATATATTGAACCCGCTGTGACCGGCCCGCCGCAACGCTGACAACGGAGCTGTGTTTTGGGGATTGCAGGAACTATCCCGACGACATTGCCAGCCTTCGCTTGACTCCGCCTCGCTTGCGTCAGCCTCGTTGGCAAGAAAGTGAACTTCGACCTCTTGGCCCTGCCTTGCCAGAAAATCCTAGCTGCTTCCTCGGCGTAGGGCGAAACTGCTTTCCGCCAGGTTGCTGCCGTCTCCGATAGTTGCGCCGCAAAGGATCCCATCAGCCGACAATTCCCGTTGGCTTGTTCGAAGAACCATTCCCTGCGCAGTGGGCCGCGATTCATCCAGTCAAACACATAGGCATCCACCAGAGGTCGGACGGGCTCCATAAGATCACACGCCAAGCTGTCTCGATTTGGTGTGTCTTTGTGCAAAACGCCTAATTCAGGATCAAGTCCCAGTTCGGCAGCGGCGAGACGCGCCTCGGCTTCTAGAATTGCGTAGAGATAATTGAGAACAGCATTTGGTGGATTTACTGCGAGACGAGGTGAGCCCGTTAGTGGAGAAACACGAGCGCCGAATTTATTCCAATGGTCTGGCACTCTAACAAGATCAGTTCGCGGATACTGAACAGATAAGTTTGACCATGCGGACCAATAAGCCAGCGCCGCGTTGGCCTCAATCGTAAGTACAGATTCGAGACGTGCAGGCGATGTCAGTTGATGTCGACATTTTGCAATGTTGTCCGCGACCGAGATGTTTTGTAGTCTTTGCCGCACCACTCTTTCTTGGCCGATAAGTTTTTCACCGATTAAGCGAACTGCAAGTTGCAGACCCGTACCGCTGCTTTCTGCTAACGCTTGCGCTCGTCTGAGGCGCGCGTCAGATGATCTGACCGGGCTCGTCGTCAGCGAAACCAACCCGTCGCGTTCGAGCATTACAAACGACGCATTTTGGTCCGCCAGCCAGCGAAGTGCGGCAAACGAAACCATTCCATCGGAACCGATTATCACCAAACGCTTTAAGCCGTGACCGACCCGGGCAAAACGACCTTTGCGCCGATCAGGTCCAATTCCATCTTCCAAGACCAGGTGTCCGCGTTCGACGCGCACACTCGTGCCGTAGCCGAACAGTGTGATAACGCCAAGATGTGGCGATATAGATTTGTGAGATTGCGGTAATTGAGGTACGGTCTGCGTAGCTGCCATTGGAGCATCCCTCCATTGGTGGTTAGGGCTTGTCGACTGCTGATAACAGTCGGCGGGCCCGCTCTAGCTCTTTATCACTATGATAAAAGCGCGCGCTTACGCTTATTTTATCACTTTCCGGACGGTTCCGTTCTAGCGCGGCGTGACTGCGTCCGATAGAATTGCGAAAAATGTTTGATGATGAACCTCTGTGGTTTCCTAGCGATGAGTTATTGACCAGCGTCTTGCATGCTGAGATCAATGCGGTGATGCAGCTTCTTGCCAAGCATTCCGATTTACCTGATTTGTTTGACACTCCTGACGGTACGGTTCCGCAGCGTAGCACATGCTTCGCGATGTTGGCGCACCGCAAACTGATCGAGACGATCTCCAATACGTTAGCTGGACGTCAGATACAACCCGCCCTGAATGATGAAGAGTCACATACACTCCGATGCATCTACAATCTTGTCGCCGATGACGCACCCGCGTGGGCCTTGGAAATGCAGCGAGTGATCGACCGGCTGCCTGCTCACATCTATGCTTCACTGCCGGAACCGCTTCGGAGGGGAGGCTATAACCCGGACGACACCGAACAGATGAAGGCTATCAAGTCAGCCAAAAAGATACTTAGCACTGTCGAGCAGATTCAAACTTTGACTGAGCGAGTGATCAATCAGCAGTTACAGCGATTAGTGCGCCGCTGGCCGACGATGACCATCTCCACCATCGGACAGTCGCACCCGGCTCAGCATTCAAGAACCACCACAGGGACACTGGGCAGACAGACACGCCGACTGAATAAACGTAAAGGTTGGGAGCAAAAGCTCAAACTTTGCAATGCCATCCAGCAAGCCTTGAGCCGGAAGCCTTCCCTAGAAGGAATCGAGTTTTGTAGTGAGCTAGACAAACGACACGCGCCGCCACTTTATGATTGGCTGAAAACTGGAGAATGGCGGGAGGGGCTTACGTGGAAAGAAGCGTGGGCCAGTCGTCGGCTCCGCAAGAAAATTCGCCGGGTGCGCCAAGAAGCGATGAAAGCCATCTGACAAACGTCCAACCGTACTCTTACTTTCTCAACAGCTAATCTACCCTCACGTCTGCAAACACGCGCGCAGTCACATGAGGCTACCCGCAAATAAGTACGAGTAGGGCCGAGAAAATGCAGTTAACACGAGGCTTGCGACTCAACCTACTCGCAAAATCAGGATTCCCGGCATCGAACCCAAACCCAGAAACAAACCCGGCCTTGCTCGCAATTAAATGCGAGCACTGGAACGTACCCAATTGTTTTCCTTACGCTGCCTCCTAGGTGAACGGAACGTTTACGCCAAAGGAGCAGATTCAGATGAAACGCAAGAAGACTAAAACTTACGCGGTTAAACGCAATCGCCGGGCGCTCAAACCTCGTCGCCACGCCTCCCCAATGAAACACAAAACAAAAAGAACACACCGCAGCAAGCGTGCGATTCGGCGTGGAGGCAAGCTTCATATCAGAAGGCCAACTACCGCACGGCAATATTATGCGATGTCCCAGAAAGACCAAGGGACCTGGGATTCAGTGGCCCATGCGGTATCGAGAATACGTGAAGGCGTGTCACTTCCCAAGGCGTCAATAGAATTCGGCATCCCGCCGAGCACCGTTGTCGAGCTTGGCCGTCCAGCATTGCGAAAGAGGAATGGACGATATCTCGCCACAAAAACCGATCGGCTGCTGCGCGTCGTAACTGCTTTGATTGCTAAAAAAGGTAAGGAGGTGATTGCGACTCGCGACTCACGCCAGGCCAGCGTGGTTGGCGCCCATTGGGCTGCTGTTCAAAGGTATCTTCAAACCGGTGACGACTCCGCCTTGCTCAGGTTCAAAGGCAAAAAGGTTACCGACGCGCGTGGAAAGCGTCACTTGCTGTTGACTGACCTCGCGGAGTTGAATCGGTTAGCGTCAGCCGGAGTTCTGTCGTTTGAATCCATGTACGCGGGTGGTGCGCGGTGAAGAAGACACCACCGCGCGATCCCATCGCCACATTCGAACGTGAAAGTAGGGCAGCTCGAAGAGTTGGTCAGGGTAGTCAATGTCGTTTGTGTGGTGAACGGCGGCCCCTGGCGTTAATTCCCGGTAGCAAACCCACAATTTGCGCGGCCTGCCAGCGAGAGAAACTTGGGCGTTCTTCGCTGGACCGTCATCACCCAGCCGGCGAAACAAACGATCCGACCAACACGCCGATTCCAGTGAACGACCACCGGGCCGTTCTCAGCCCGGCGCAATACGAGTGGCCGCAAGAAACTTGGGATAACCCTTCGGGAAGCCCGATTCTCGCTGGTGCAGCGTGCATGCGCGGCTACTGCGAAACAGATAACTATCTTGTCATTTCACTCCTGATTATAAAGGCCGAAATGCTTGAAGCACTTGAGGCTTTTCTAGAAAAGCATTTGGGCCCCGAATGGTGGGTGGGAACCGAGATGGAGCGCTTCGCACCAAAGCGTAAATCAAACTTACCCGTTACGAGCGCCAAGGTATCTGGCGATTTGTAAAGATCCAGAGATTTTGCGCCTGTAGCCGAGCATGTCAAGGCAGGGCGCAAAAAATGCAGAAAGGAAAAAAACATGAACGTAAAATCGTACGTGAATAAAGGTGGCCAGCAGGAGCGATTGCCCTTGCTCGACGCTAGTCTCTTCAGGAAATTACAGAAGAAAGGAGTAGTCACTGGGAAAATCATCTCATGCAGGCAAGTCACTTCTCCGAAGTTCAAAGGCCTGGCAATGGACTTCAAGAACGGAACGGCAAAGTTCTCATTCCTGGCCAGTTTCGACAGATGGGACATAGGAGCGATTGTCCGGCAACTGGGGAGCGAGGAGACGGACGACTGGCCTGGCCAGCAGGTGCGTTTCATCATCCGCAAGGGGCAAAAGGGAGGAATGTTCATAAATGTCGAAAACCCGAAGAAGGCTCCCCAGTAAGGGGGCCTTCTCCCGGGTCGGAAATGCTGAAAGCGTGCCTCCGAGTCCGGTTTCTCTACCGATTGCGATTCGAGTTTTTCCGGCGCTTAAACCCTCCCAGCCCCAGAGTCGCAAAAGTAAAATCTGGCGTCTGCCTCGCGCTATGTTTGTGTTCGACACCGAGACTCGAACGGATTCAACTCAAAGTCTTACTTTCGGAAGCTATCGGTTTGTTGTCAACGACCAACTACGAGAAGAAGGTCTATTTTATGCCGATGACTTACCGCCCAAGAACCGCAAGACGCTGGAACGGTATGTGGCTGCCCACAGCAGGCGGGGAAGTCGCCTGCTTCTACTAACTCGCCGTGAGTTCCTCAAGAAGTTCTACAAGGCTGTTTACAAGGGCCGCGCGCTACTTGTCGGTTTCAATCTTCCTTTCGATTTGTCCCGCGTTGCCTTTACCGCACGCCCAGCACGAGGACGATTTGCAGGGGGATTCTCACATGCACTTTGGTCGTATACGAAGATGGGAGTCGAAAAACCTTCGACTCGACGCCCTAGCATCGGCATCAAACATATCGATTCTAAGCGAGCCTTAAAAGGATTCACTGCGCGCTATGAGCCTGACAAGTTGGACTTGGTTCCAGAGGATTCCCTTACGGGGGACCCCGAGACGGGCTACAAATTTCGCGGCCACATGCTCGATTTGCGAACGCTTGCGTTTGCATTGACTGATAGAAGCTATTCTCTGGAAAGCGCCTGCCAAGCTTTTGGCGTTGAACACGAAAAACAGCATGTCGCAAAACATGGCGTCGTCACAAAGAGTTATATCGATTACAATCGCCGCGACGTCCAAGCCACTTCCGAGCTAGCCGTCAAACTTCTCGCCGAATACCGAAAACACCCAATCAACTTGCAGCCCACCAAGGCTTATTCACCCGCCTCAATCGGCAAGGCTTATTTGCGAACGATGGGAATCGATCCGATTCTCGAACGGCAGCCAGACTTCCCGGCGGCTTATCTAGGATTTGCGCAGACCGCGTTTTTTGGTGGTAGAACGAGCGCTCACATTCGAAAGATTCCTGTTCCAGTCGTTTATGTGGATTTTCTCTCAATGTATCCGACGGTGAACGGCTTGATGGACTTGCGGAGGTTTCTTGTTGCGCGAAAAGTGCGAGTGGTTAAACACTGTCAGGCCGAAATCGATAAATTCCTTAGAACATTGACTCCCGAGAAGCTCTTTCACTCAGAAACCTGGAAGCGTCTGCCTGCATTTGTGAAATTAATACCGAACGGCGATCTCCTGCCGTCGCGCGGGAAGTACAGTGTCGCCAGTAACGATTGGCAGGTAGCACTCAACTATCTCTATCCGTCTGATCACGAACCTTCGAAGGGTCTTTGGTTTTCGCTTCCCGACGTTGCGGCTTCGGTCCTTCTCACTGGAAAGATTCCAATGATCGTCGACGCATTCAGACTCGATCCGGTTGGAAGATTACCTGGTGTCGGCCCGGTCCGTCTGGGCGGAGAGGTTGAAGTAAATCCCCTGACCCAGGACCTGTTTAAGACCATGATCGAACAGCGCAAGTCATTGCGGAAAAGAAAGGAGCTCTCCGAAGAGGATGTGAATCGTCTGGACAAGGCTCTGAAAGTTTTGGCCAACGCCACCAGTTATGGAATCTTCGCCGAAATGAACCGACAGGAATCCGAAAAGAAAATAAAAGTGCAATGTCACGGGCTTGATCTGGAACCGTATGAGTGCAAGGTTATTCAACCTGAGCAGCGGGGTGAATTTTGTTTCCCGCCTTTAGCGTCGTTGATCACGGGAGCGGCCCGCCTAATGTTGGCTTTACTCGAATATTCTGTGGCGCGACTTGGCGGGACCTACGCGATGGAAGATACGGATTCGATGGCAATCGTCAGCACGAAAAAAGGAGGCACGATTCCTTGCAAGGGAGGAATGCACTCCGTCAAAGATGGCACCGAGGTAGTAAATGCGCTGAGTTGGGACCAAGTGGACGAGCTGGTTAAGAAATTCAAAGCACTTAACCCTTATAAGCACAATGTAATCCCAGGTTCGGTCCTGAAGATCGAGGATGACAACTACGACCCGAGAACGGAAAGACGGCGACAGCTCCATTGTTTAGCGATTTCTGCGAAACGATACGCGCTTTTCCTTTGGCCCAAGAATGGTGAACCAGTTCTGCTGAGGGAGGGACATAACAACAAAAAGGACCGCTGGTCCAGACACGGCTTAGGCCACTTGCTGAACCCCACCGATCCAGAAGCGACCGACCGCAACTGGACTGCGACTGTCTGGGAGACGATTGTCCGGAAATCCTGTTGTCTGAAAACATCCAAAATCAAATTTGCACACCTTCCGGCAATCGGACGAACCACGGTTAGCAGCCCATTCTTGATGAAAAGTTTTGAATCGCTGAACGCAGGTAAGCCTTATTCAGACCAGATTAAGCCATTCAATTTTCTGCTCACCGCTCACGTAATCCCATTTGGGCATCCTGAGGGTGTCGACCCCGAGAAATTTCACCTCTTTACACCCTACGATTCCGACCCCAGGAAATGGCTTGATAAGGAATGGATTGACCAACACTCCAAAAAGCGGTTCCGGATCACAACGCACGGTCACTGTGGGTCGAGACAGACCGCTCGGGTCAAAACATATGGCGACGTGGTGACCGAGTACGAATTTCACCCAGAGGCTAAATGTGCTGACGCCCTTGGTAATCCGTGCGACAGGCAAACTATCGGATTACTGCAGCGCCGACACATAAAGATTGACCTTATCAAATGCATCGGCAAGGAATCGAACAGCATTGAAAATGTTGAATCGGGACAAGAGCACTCTGAAAGTAACGTTTATACGGAATACGTCGACACAAAGCGGGATGAGTGGGCGGCAAAAATGTTACCAGCGCTGAAAAAAGTGCGATTGAAGCTCGCAGTAAAAGCGTGTGACGGGCAGTTGTCGAGGAGGGCCATTATCGATTTGAGGGCAGGTCGCTGCAGACCGCATCACACAACAAGAGAATTGCTCGCCAAGGTCCTCAAGGAGCTTGGTTCATCCAATTATGAAAAAACGTGAGATTATTAGGGCTACGCACCGACTTAACTGTGGACAACAGTTTCGAAAATTCTGGCCCGCTAGAAATTAGTTTTTCCCGTTTGATTTATACTTATAAGCTCCGTTGAAGAGTTCAATCCTGGGTGCTTCGTTCTCTTGCGACAACGACCAACGCACTCTTACATGTCCCGGTTTGCCTTGGACGACCCGACGATCTGACGTTACCCGGTTCATAGTCTTATCAACGACGTTGTCACGACTGGGCGGTTTGCCAGCGCCTTCAGCTGTGCAAAAAAGAGAGTCCGTTCGAGCTGAGATTCGAAGAAGATCCTTGGCACGCGGCAAGCGAGTAACCCCTCCGATGAACGGTGTCACGACCGCGACGGGGTCTCCTACAAGAAGCTTCGTCCAAATCTCAGAATGATCGCCATTTTCCGAACCGTGATGCGAAACTTTAAAAATACCTGCTGCAGCGCTCGCGGGAGCTGCCCCGAGGACAGCGAGCCATCCTTCGCCAGCCGTATTTGTATTCTCGAGATCGGCTCCAAGAAGAACCTGCCGCATCCCTATCTCAATCAAGAGAACAACAGAGGTGTGATTCGGTGATTGATTCACAATTCTAACTTGGCGTTCACCTAACTTTGGAAGCCATTTCGATATGTCCTTGAAAGCCTTCTTGACTGTTCCGTCGGAGGGACTCAGCGCTGTCACGGTAGCCTGATAAGTCCGCGAAGGTCCTGACAAATGAAGAAGCTTCCGATTTTCAACTGCAAATTTCGGAGCGATTAAGTTGGGCGGTATAGCGCCACGATTTTTCAGCAGCAGATCAAAGATCGCCGCGAACTCATCGACACCAGAGTTGATTTGCATCGCTGCACGTGTTTGTTCAACTAGGACGGCGAAATTGTGCGCATTCAGTGCCAAGGAGCATGCAAAAGCTGCATTGGGCACACTTTCTAGCAACTTTGCCAGCCCTCGGATGTGATCGTCGTGCCAATGCGTGGCGACTATGAGCCTTACTCCGTCCGGTGCGCCATTACCGAAGCTTTCCAAATATCTTAGAGCAGCAGGTGAGGTCGATTCTCGGGGAATACAAGAATCAACCACACACCATTCGTTGTTACCGAAGTGCACAACGATACATTCGCCTTTTCCAGGACCGATTACTGAGACTTCTAATTCGTCGGAGCTCGGTGGTGTTTCGAGGCTCACTCTTGAGACCGAAAAACCTCTCTGACTTTTTGTGCTCGGCTCTCTGCATTTGTAAGCGCGCTTCGAGTCCACACAGGAAGTCTGCGAAACTGCACGATCGAAACATTCTTTAACTGACCAGAGGTTCGCTCGCTACCAATAGTCCAATAAAAGGAAGAGCCGGGCTTGATCAGCTCGCGATCTTCATCGGATATTTCACTGTAATCAAACGTAACTTGTTCTTCTGGATTTTTGTTCTGAGTTTTGTCTTTTAGTATAGCCACGAAAGCTTGCTTCAGTACCTGAGTCACAGTCCCTTCCCAAAGCTGCCTCGTCTCTAACCTCGGAATACTCCTCCCCAACCGGAGGGTTATCGGCGGCCGAAGTGTGGCGCCCGTCGGTATCCTGATATCTGTCATGAAGCTAGCATTGGTGCCTTGAACAGCTGGTCCCTCTGGTGACATTGTCCCGGCGACGTCCGTTGGCTGTGTTGCAATCGATGGAGGCTTCCCCCCATACTCATAAACCGGAGCGGTGCCAACCGGCTCGGCAGTGTCGTCAGGCTTCCGTTGTTGCCCAAGAGAGAATGTGATCAGCGATCTGTTCGGCATAGGCTTGACTCTCTTCCCATCGTTCATTGAGTAATTTCATCAGAGTCTTCAATGGCTCCGTCTGCGGGGCAGGATAATGCTCATTAGTCTCAAAAAAGACTCCATGTTGAATAGCTGTTGATGGTTCGACCTTAGCGCGGAATAATGCACCCGGCAGTTTATCATTCTCTGATTGTACCCACATAGACAACAATCCTGGTCGTCCTGGCAGAACTCCGCTCCAGCCATCTTTCGGCGCCAACTTGTCTCCCAATCTGTGCCACTGAGCCTCTGAATCCATAGGGAAATGCATCTGACGGTTTAAACCCATTGCAGTAACTGGAGTGTGCTCCAGAACATAAAAAGTACCTTGAACCAAATCGCGAAGAGGTGCCGCACTTACACTTGGCGGAGTGAGAGCGCTGAATCTATCGGTGGTCACCTGAATTCCAAATCGATCGGTTTCAAAATGGGAAATTTGCGGAAGTATGATTTTCACGTCGGCCGCCTCTGCTTCGGCATCGGAGATCAATTGCTGACGCGCGAACCATTCTGGTTGAAAAATCTTGGGGTTGAAATTGCCGAGTAAAACTACAATTGAACTGCTAATTTCTGGATGATGAACAGGCATCGATACCTGCTTGTGTAAAAATTGAAATGTTCTGGTTCAACGCAAGAAACTATACCACGGTCAATTTTCGGTTGCAGGGCAAAACAGGGCAGTTTCACCCTCTCCTATCCCCTATCCCGTCAATCGCGCGGGGGGTATGCGGATACGGCCGCAAAAAAGGGACCACCCCACACAGCGCGGTGGATCACAATCCCATGCCGGGTATGGGTGGTAGGAGGGAGCGAAAACTGCCCTATTTGCACTATTTTGGTGCAATGAACCGCATGATGCTGTGGGCGTAAACTAAGGTTGCTGCGATCCAACCAACCGCTTCGAAGAGTCTAGATAAAATAATTTGGGCAGACGTTCCCGAATTGTAGAGCTAAAGAGACAGAACGCCAATAATAGCGCCAGCCAACACCAGCAGTGCCGGATTGATTTTGTACTTGAGCAAAATGAGGAGGGTTCCGACGGCAATGGCCGCTGTATCCACGCCGGTAACGGCACCGCGGGCAAAGGTGAAGCAACCTGCCAGCAACAAGCCAATCGAGACAGGAGCTAGGCCCACTTGAATGGAGTTGCGCCAGGGCCAACGTACGAGACGGTTCCATAGACGCCCAACCAGGAGCGTAAGGAGAGAAGTAGGCCCGAAAAACGCGATGACCGCGACGATCGCGCCAAGAACCCCCGCCGCCCATTCTCCGATTGAGACGATCATCATCATGTTTGGACCAGGAGCCATTTGGCCTACGCTGTATAGATGGACAAGTTGAGGAAACGTGAGCCAGTGGTGCACTTCAACGGTGAGAATCTTCATTTCCGGAAATGCGGCCATGCCTCCGCCAACAGTCAACAACGAGAGATACGCAAACACCCGAAAAACAGCAGGAAGTTCTTTCATGGTGAGACGCTCCGCTTCCGCTCAACGCCGGGGCGATACCAGAATGTGGCGACAATTCCAACGACGAGAAGCACCGTGAGTACGGACAAATGTAGACGATTGACTCCGATAATTGTTGCCAGGACAAATAAAGCGTCGGCCGCGTGCTCGAGTGATTTTTTGCCGAGTTGCACAGCGGTCGCGAGGATCAGCCCAACGGCCGCGGCCGCGACTCCTTTGAGAGCCGAGGTCGCTAAGGGATGGTCACCGTGGTTGCGATATACCATTCCTACTACAAACATAAGCAGTCCGCCTGGCAGACACATGCCAATGATCCCGGCGAGGGCGCCCGAAAGCCCACGTAGTTTGTCCCCCACGAGAATTGCCATGTTCGTTGAATTCAACCCGGGGAGCGATTGACTGATGGAGAGCAGTTCGACAAAAGACTTGTCGTCGAGCCACCCTCGCTTTGTGATAAGTCCATTCCTAAGGTAGGCCACCACACCACCGCCGAAGCTTGTAGCGCCTATCAACAGAAATTCTAGAAATATCTGGAGAACACTAGCAGAAGAAGCCACCGGTCTGGACGCAGGCATCAATTGAGTTGTAGGGGTGTTCGCAATATCACTCATGGCTTTGTGGTGCGTTTCCTTTCAGGCGGTACACCATCCCAGTTTTGGTACAGCCTAATGCAATCCATTTTTTTGCAGCTTGCTGGAGTGCAAGAAAGTATTGTTCCGCGCGCTTCCTAGCGTTTTCGTGGACGTCTTCACGACGATCGAATTTGACCTGGAACGCGAATTCTCCGACGAGGGATTTGTGTTCGCCGCGTGTGCGCCACAAAGCTATATCGCACTTGCCGACCTGTCCCTTATGAAAATCAATTTGGCCGAGAGGCAGTAGAACTTCCTCCACGATTCCCTCGTTCACCAGGCTGACGTGCTCGTCGGGCGATTTCTTAAAGCCAGCGAGCGCCGGAAAAATGCTCGTTATCGTGTTCATCGCCATACGGTCTTCCTGGTGAATCTGGCTTTGGCCAAACTGGCAATTATGCGAGTACAAAACGCGATAACCACCAATTTTATCTTTCATAGGCAGCGCTTCGGACTTGAATTTGATCTTGTACTTGCCTGAGATCTTCGGGCGCACGTCCATCGCCGCCGCGACTTTCTCATCGGGATGCCGGAACTTGAACACGATCTCCGGGTCTCCTTCCGGAAATCCGTCAACATAAGTGACACGCCTGCGAAGGATGAACGCATTGTTGTAGAGGCGGAAATCCGGAGTGTCAAAGAAGATGATTTCGCGAATCTTCGGTCGCTGGCTGGCCTCTGCATCTGGAATGAAATCGACCTTTTCGATCTGTTTTGTGGTTTTGGCCACGATCCTGCCGAATTCGCGAAAA
This sequence comes from Candidatus Acidiferrales bacterium, assembly GCA_963742325.1. Taxonomy (GTDB): domain Bacteria; phylum Acidobacteriota; class Terriglobia; order Acidiferrales; family UBA7541; genus Acidiferrum. The sequence continues at coordinate 554,837 of CAVULB010000002.1, forward strand.
CTTTCCACGGATGTAAACGGATCTGGCTTTAAGATCAGTTTCGCTTCCAGGTATTGAATGTTGTCGTGCGGATGGCCGTCACTGTAGACCTGTTTTGCGGATGGTTCTTTGGCAGCTGTCTTTGATTTCTCTGCAAGTTTTGCCATGTGGATTCACTCCGTAATTTTGAGTTCATGCCCTTGTCAAAATGTCTGTGAACCATGCTCTAACGAGATTTAGCTTGAGTCTGAGGCTCACTCAAGGAACAGGCGATGGAGCAAATCTAGTGGCCGACAAGAAAGCTGAACATTTGTGGGACACCAGAGGATAGACCGTTCCAGAGAATTTGAACGCCGATGGCGAAAAGGATGAAAGCGGAGAGACGCATGAGTATGCTGGTGCCCGATTTGCCGAGCGCGCGCGCGATGCGATCGGCCCTTCCGTAACAAATCATGACGAGCACGCAAAGCAAGAACATACCGAGCAAAGCCGCCAGGAATAGACGTGGGATACCGTGAATGAGGCCCGGGCCAGAATCGCGGCGCAAATGAGCGCCGATGGTGATCGCGATCGAGATGCAACCGGGGCCGACAGTAATCGGCAGGGTGAGCGGGTAGAACGCATGATCAAGAGCGTCCCCCAAGGTTGGGGGCGTTTCCTGAGCGGCAGAGGCGCCGTCCTTCTGATTCAGGAGGTTCCAGCCGGTGGATGCCAGCAGCACGCCTCCCGCCATTTGAATGACGACCAGACTGATGCCAAAGAAACCGAGTATGGAAGTTCCGAAGACCAGCGACACAGCAAGGATGACAAAACTGTAGCCGGCGATTTTGCGTGCTAGAACTCTTTGGGCAGAGGCAGGATACTGGGTCGTAAGCGCTAGAAAGATGGGTGCACAGCCGATGGGATTGACTACCGGAAACAGTGTGGTGAAGGCCAGCAGCATCACACGAATGAAGTTCAGTATCGCCATAGATCGCATCCTCGCAATTTGGAACTGCCGCTCATCAATAAAAAGTCGGACACGTTAGCGCACACCGCTTGCCACCGTCTCGTCATACTGTGGATTCCTAACGCGCGGGCGCCAGATTCGCCGAATCGCGCGGGCGGAAGAACGCCCCATTGATCCTGTCCTCGCCAAACACACGCCGCAGTTCCGTGAACGCAAAAAAAGGAATGAGCACCACGAAAAGCAGCACCGCAAGCGCAAATACTCCCCTCCAGGACCCGCCTGCAAACGCCATGATGCATTCCCCCACTGGCTTGTGGTGATACAGAGCAATGGCCGCTCCTTCCAGAAGTTTGAAACATGTCAGCAGCACTGTGTACACCAACGACTTCAGTAGCGTCGGATAGATGAGAGGCGCGTCATGGAATTGATCCGCAAGATGTAATTCCTGCCCGACGAGCATTACCTTGGCAAGCGCCAGGGCATTGACGAGCGACAATCCTAGAGGCAGAAGGTCCATTTGCTGTTGCTGCAAAATTACCGACCTGTAGATGTCGAATAACGCGAACACCACGAAGAGATATAAGGTGCTCCCCAGAAACTCACGCATCCCACGCAAAATCTTCTGTTTTAGAGTTGGATCAGCACCGGGCATTTCGTTTCTCCCTGGCACAAACTTCGAGAAACTGCTTACGGATTGGATGTTGGACCTCAGTACGCTCTGAGACTTTCACTGACTGGCCGTTCCGCGCTTCAATTCTTCATCCAAGATCGGTACGCCTTTCGCGCAAGACTCTACTCCCATCGAAACGCAAATCTGCAGCACGGTCATAATTTCTTCCGGGCTCGCTCCGGCCTTAAGCGATCCCTTGATATGCCGGCGTACGCCCGGCGCATACATGTGACGGATGGAGGCATCGAACGCGATGCTGATCAGCTCAATAAACCTGGGCGTAAACAGCGGGTTTTTGTAGATGCTGGCACCAAACGCAAAGAACTGATCAGTCCATTCTGGAGACAATTCGTAGAAAGGATCCCAGGCGGTGTTCCACTGACCCATCGCGCGCATCGCATCGCACGCAGGAGTGTCTACCTTCGGTTTCTGCGAGGGAGTTATCCCCATCGCTTTCATCTCTTCGAGAAGGATCGGTGCGCCCAAGCTGCAGGAATGCACTGCCACCCCGGCACCGCACTTGAACACAAGCAGAATTTCCTCGCGAGTGGCGCCCGCGTCCAGCGACGCGCGAATCTGCCGCCGCGTTCCTTCTGCATCGAGATTGGTGCAAGCGCAATTCAGCGCCAGGTAGATCAACGCAATTTCTTTCGTGGTCAGGACGCCGCTGGTCCACGGGCTCGTTCCGACGCGCAGAAGTAATTCGGCTCCCGTTGTGTCCCACTCCTTCATTTTGTCGAGAGAAGAGCCCCACGGATTTGGGGCAGAATTCACTCTCCCGACGTTTATCTTTTCGCTTGGCGTCGCCATAAAGTCTCCGGTTTCACGTTTTCGCTCAAAATAGAACCGGTCCACCGCGCGGACCGGTTCCACTTGGAGTGTTTAGTTGAGGTTTAGACTTTCCGAGTAGCGGCCGCAACCGCGCCCGGCGGGGGGGCCAAGCATGCGGCGATCGGATGCGAGTCGCTGGCCATCGTGGCAGCGAACCGTTTGCCATCCGTCTCCCAGTGTTGAATGCCCTTGCTATAGTCAGCTGGGTTCGCCGGCATGCCGAGGGCTTTCAACGTTTCGTCAACGCTGTTGTACCAGACGCCAACTTTCATGATTTTGCGCGCCTCTTCTGCCGTGGCCACTCGGCGGCCAAAGCGTTTGCAAAAATCAACGCAGTTCTTGATCTGCTGCAGCGTGGTTGCCCGTTCCCGGTTCGCTCCCCAGATGTTGTCCTCATTGCCTAGCCGGACATGCAGCCCGAGGATCATCCCCAAGGTTTGTACGGTGATATTGCCCCGTAGGCTCGACCAATAGGTCGGAACCGCGCCTTGCGGGATGCGTTGCAAAAAGTTCATCAGATCGAACGGGTTCTGCCACATGGTACCGCCGCCGTAGGCACACATCGCCATATTCACGGGCCCCATGTAGGTACCGTTGCGGATCAACCGCTCGATAATGTCCCATTGATAGATAGTCCCCGGAACAAAGTACGGCTGGATGCCGTTTGCCCGAAGCCGCTTAAGATGCTCAAGGTAGAACTGGGGCGCTGCGTCCACCACCATGCCCAGCCAGGCCTTCTGCACCTTCGGATCTTCAAAATGGGTTCCCTTGATATCGTCTGGGCTAAACATTGACACCACATCCCACAACGTTGTCCCGATAGCGATTGTCACGAATTCTGGCTTTGGTGACAGTTCCGTCAGCATGTGCCGCGTGTCATAGTCCAGCCATTTCGCTTTTCCTTCTTCGGTTTTCGGCGCGAAGGAGATTGAGCCGCCGACTTGAATGATCAGGTCAGGCACCGCTTTCCTTATACGCTCAATCATGTAATTGAATTGCTCGAAATCCACCGAGCCGTGTCCGGTAGCAGGATTTCGGACGTGGAGGTGAAGCATCCTGGCGCCGGCTTCATAGGAGTCCACTGCCGCCTGAACTTGCTCGTCCCAACTTAAAGGGAGATCACAATCTCCCGGCAAATACTGCGGACCGTAAGGAGCCGCCGTAATGATCAGCGGATCCTGGTATTCAGGTAGCAGCATATTATCGGTATAGTACATTTTAATTTCTCCTTTTTTTCTGCAGCTTTGGATTGTCAGGCTCTCAGATCATTTCCATTCAATTCGCAATGCTGCATCGAACCGGCTCTGAACGGTTTCAAGTCGCGCCGATACGATCAATCCTGACTAAAAAGACGGATTGCTTCCCAACGGGCAGCGAAGCGCCATGTGCGCGAATTGACCTGTAACCGGGCGGTTAGCTTCTCGGACCATGCCACAAACGGCATGCTGATGTCTTGACACTTTGCGACAATTCGTGTGATCTTTCGGCTACTTCAGTCATAGAGTGAACGCTCCGGTCGTGGTCGGTGCGTTGGTGCTTCAACGGAGAGATGGGAAATGGAAGGTTACCAACGGGTTGGGGCATTGGTGGCCATACCCGGGTTACTTAAAGAGTTCGGTCAGAATCCAGCGGAAATTCTCTCGGCTAGCGGATTTCCGACGGGCGTCCTGGAAAATCCTGAAACCCTCTTATCTCTCGCGGACTTGGGCAGGCTCATTCAGTCCTGCGTCGCGGCGACGAGATGTCCACACTTTGGGCTCCTGATAGGACAGCAGGCTGGCACACAGAGCCTTGGACTTGTCGGGCAATTGATGCGTCATGCGCCCGCGCTCGGGAGTGCGATTTATGACCTGTGCGTAAATCAGCAGCGTTACGTGAAGGGATCGGTTATCTATCTTTCGATCCAAGAGAAAACAGCCATGTGGGGCTATGGCATTCACCTTCCGAACATGCAAGCAATCGAGCAAGCCAACGACCTGGTAATGGCCATGGGTTTGAACATTATGAAGGAACTCTCAGGCCTTGCGCCCGAACAGATATGGATTGCACGGCGTGCCCCGGAGGATGTGCGTCCTTACCTCCAACTCTTCGGACAGATGCCCATTTTTGACGCGGAACAGACCGCTCTTGTTTTCCCTTCGAAGTTCCTCAATCGGCCTGTAAAGTCCGCCAATCCGCAGGTTCGAAAGGAACTCGAAAAGGTTGTGGCGAACTACTGGCTAGTGAACCAGCCGAGCACTAAGGATCAAGTTATCCGAATCCTGAGAGCACGGTCTGTTTGTGGCCACGCTACGCTTGAAAGGGTGTCTAAGGAACTTGGAATGAACCCGAGGACACTCAATCGAAGACTGGAAATGGAGAGCACCAGCTTTCGTAGCCTGCTGAATCTCGGAAAATTAGAAATAGCGCGGCAACTGCTCAGAAATACTCGCATGAAGATCACAGATATCGCTTACGCGTTGGGTTATGCGGAAACGAGCGCCTTCACCCGAGCTTTTCAGAGTTGGGCCGGCATGTCTCCGGTGGAATGGCGCAAAGAAAGTTTGCAGTAATCGGAGCAAGAGCGATCGCGGCTGGAGGAGTCCTGCGCAGAATACCGTGAACGCTGGTGCCGGTCCCCGACGCCAATTCGGCGCCTTATATCTCCGGCTTCAGTGGAGGGAAGGCCGAAGGATCCGACTGCCAGACTGAGAAAATGTTTCCCTCGGGGTCTGCCAACACCGCATACCATGCCATCTTTGGCACCGCGGTTTTTTCGCGTATGACGCTGCCGCCATTTCCGAGCACTCGTGATACGGCGTCATCGACGGAATCCACGTGGACGTAATGCACCCAGCTTTTCGGACCAGCGATCGGCCGGTGCAGCATCCCTCCGCCAATACTCTGACCCTCATCGCCGTTTGTTTGAATACGCCAGTAATCCAGTCCCGGAAGCTTTTCCAATTGCCATCCGAACAGACTGCGGTAGAAATCCACGAGCTTGGCAGGATCTTCGGCGTAAATTTCGAAGTGAGTGACGTTGTTGGTCAAAAGGCTCCCTTATCTGGGGCTAAGCTCGAATTTCCTCAGATAGCATTTATGAAGTCGACTGCAGGCGGAGTCGAGACGGTACCACACTGGAAAAGTGAAACACAACAGTCGGAACTGTAAACTATGAATCAAAAAAAAGAGTCCAAGAATGGGAGAAAACAGATCTGTCTATTTTGGACACCAGAAGATGTTAGTGCGCTTATATCGCGGTGCCAATCGTATATTGCGGGAAATGTGTTCCTGCGATTAATCGTGAGACCATGCTGGAAAAGGCCAAACTAGGACGCATCGCGACTCATAGCCCTATAGCTGAAGCTCGCAGAGCCGCTACTCACGCGGAACAGGTTGAAGCATTGCGAAAGTGGAATCCATCGGAGCTTCCGAAATGGTTGGATGAAGATTTCTACCGAGTGAAAATCCTGCCTCGCCTGTCCGAATTTACAACAAAGAAGATTCGGATGGCGATAGACGTTTCTCACCCTTACGCCACGCTCATCAAGCGTGGGTCGAAGATTCCTCATCCAAGACATTGGCTGCCACTGGCAGAACTGACCGGTCATCGGAAATCGTAGGTACTGGTATCCACTTTTCCGGTAAGGCGACATTACGGGCACAAACACAGTTTAGCTATGCGACCGTTACTGATGCCGAAGTATCGTGTCCACGAATTCCGGATTTCCAAAAGAACGGCAAGACGCCGAGCAGGAGCGCTCCGCCGGGAATCACTATCCAAGTTAGCAACAGGTTGCTCAGAGCCGTCCAAAATGGGAAGAACACGTGTGCCGGTGGTAGCACGTCCATCGCTAGAAAGCTCAGCGACGTGCCCTGTTGTGCGACGGCGTGTTGACCCGAGAAAATCGCGGAGAATAGAACTACCGGTGAAAGTCCAGTGACAATTTGGGCAGTTATGCCGCTGCCTGCGCGACGTGACCAGTACGCACCTGCGGCGCCCAGGAATGGCAGGGTATATAACCAGGCCAAGTAAATCACTAACGCCACAGCCCTGTGCTTCATGAGATTGGCCACTAAGCCGGAAAGATTCCGGGCAGGCTGTGTCGGCGCATACGCATCGTAGACCCACAATGAGCCGATTTGAAAGGCGGCGAGCAAGGCAGTGCTGGCTAAGAGCATCACAATGACGGGAAGCCAGAATTGCTTAGTACGGTCGTTAAGATTCATATTGCACCCCCTGCGGGCGCGGAAAAGATTTGCGCCCAGGTTTTTGTCCTCGTTAAGCTCCGAAATGGCCTTTTGTGTGGTCGCGAAATCGTCAAGACTGTGGTTAGAAGCGTCGGCGCAGGAATCTTCGAGATAATCGCCCAGCTCACGGGAAATTTCCTGGCGCTCTTCGGCGGAGAATTTCGAACTTTCGAGCTTCCGCGACACTTTGCTGTGCCATTCAAGCATGAGGGGCCTCCGCGAGTCGTCCAAGAGCGCGGAACAATTCTCTCCATTGTTTACGCAACGGAGCGAGCTTCTTCTGGCCCGCCGCGGTTAGCCGGTAATAGCGCCGGGCGCGTCCCGCACGCGTTTCGCTCCACGAGGCACGCAGCCATCCGCGCGACTCCATGCGGTAGAGCAGCGGATAGAGCGAGGCAAGAGTGAAGCGTAGCACGCCTTGTGTCTGGTGCTCGATGCGCTGGGCAATTTCATAGCCATGCAGAGGGCGGTGAGCTAGAACGGAGAGGATGGCGAGTTCGGCGCTCCCACGTTTGATGTTTGAGCTAATCATCAAGGCCACTATACAGGATTCCTATATATAGATGCAATTCCAAGCAGGCGTGGCGATGCCGTAACCGTAAACCCGTTGGGCTGCGCCAGCGGGGCCGATGAGTCGGAAGATAATTCAGGACCAAAACACCCTCAAGTACCGATAACGGCGAAACCGTCCATGTGGTTTTAGTACGGACATGCCCGATCTTGCGACGTTGCGACGCAATCTCCTGGACGCCACAAAACGCGGATGACGGTCTCACGCCTGGGGATTGGAGCATACAGGACGTCCTACGAGTAAAATCGTGACATCGTCCTCGTTCAATTCGGGGTCTATCAAAGATTTGAGCCTAATCATTTTGTTACTCGAACTGTCAGCCAGAACATCCCGCAAGCATTCTTCAGGATTCTTCGCGTTGATAGAGTCGGTTAACCCATCGGTGAATAAAAGGAGGGTCCCATCTGGCTGGATAATGGCAGTACGAGATTCATACTTTGCCTCGGCAAAGATCCCAAGTGGGAGACCGGTGGCTTCCAGAAATGTCGTTGTTCCTGAACACGACACGATAGGGGCGTTATGACCGGCATTAACGTAGAGCAATTCTCCGGAATCCTGGTTAAGCACCATGAAAACGGCGGTGGCAAAGCGATCCGTTGGTGTATAGCGGCTCAGGTGGCTGTTAATCTGTCTTGCAATAGTCAATGGGTCCGCATCGATACTTGCAATGCTCCTAACCAGAGCCTGTATATTTGCCGCTAGTAAGGCCGCGGATATGCCTTTTCCGGAAACGTCCGCCATCGCGAACAGTGTTTGGTTGTGCGGCAGTGGGATGACATCAAAGTAGTCGCCGCCGACATCACGGAAAGGTTTATAGAACGTTTGTAGATCATACCCTGACAGTGACTCAGGATTCTGGGCCTGGAGGGTCTGCTGGATTTGCTGGGCGGCAACTTGGTCGGATTCGAGCTGCATCTTGCGCACGAATTCCGAGGTTAGCGCCCCGTTCAAGAGGATCAGGCCGATTAGGAAAAGTACAGCCAATGGCACGGCTATCGCAGGATGTCTGATAGCAATTAACAGGCCCGACAAAATTGCGGCTTGAATTACCAATCCAAGAGTGGCCACTATGCGCCTACCGAGTGGCATATCGCGAGTCCAATCATAAAAAGCGTACTGAAGAGCGCGGCGCAAGGGACTGGCTGATTTATCGAGCGTTGCCGGAATAATGCGAAACGGCATGGGGTGAGTTTAGCAAGGCACCCCAGTCGTGGTGAAGGGATAGGCCAGATTCTCGTTTACGCCGATGATCGATAAGACAAGCGGCGCGACGAACCGACCAACAGTTTCCGTAGCGGGGATTCCGTGCCGGACAACGTTGCTGATTATTAAAAGGATTAGGCCCGGGAGTACGAAGATTGCACCGGCGATGATCCAGAGGATGCCGAGAGTATGCAGGTGCCGATCAAGACGGGGGCCGGGTACGATCGGGGCCACGGTGCAGGAAATCGGCCGTTGGCAATTGGGTCAAATGCTGAAATGCGGTTGAATTTGCACTCCGCAAGCACTGCAGAACATAAGCACCTCCTGGGAATCGGTAGCAGCCAACACTTCACGTTACGCTCCGGCAAGAAGTTTCCACAAGGACATGCGTCACTTAAGCATGCGCCATTTTCGGCGGCTAGTTCCCACTTCTCCGATTTCGCGACATGGAAGGCACTGGACGGTGATCCGGTGTAATCTCACTCTTATTGTCACTCGCAGAACTTAGGGAGCTACATAGTGAAAACACGAAAACTACGAAAATTAGAAGTTTCGGAAATGGGATTTGGATGCATGAGTATTAGTGCCAACTACGGACCCGCTGCGGACAGAACCCAAGGAATTGAGGTCATTCGCGCAGCCTATGAAGAAGGCGTCACATTTTTTGATACAGCCGAGGTTTACGGCCCGTATACAAACGAAGAACTTGTGGGAGAAGCTCTCGCACCGATTCGCGAGAAGGTCGCTAGCGCAACCAAGTTTGGCTTCGACATCGAAAACGGTGGCCTTAACAGCCAACCAAAGCACATCAGGAAGGTGGTTGAGGAATCCCTGAAGCGCCTTAGAACCGACCGCATCGATCTCTATTACCAGCACCGTGTCGATCCAAAAGTGCCAATCGAAGAAGTAGCTGGAGCTATCAAGGATCTGATCAAGACAGGGAAAGTTTTGCACTTTGGTCTCTCTGAGGCGAGTGCAAAAACAATCCGCCGAGCGCATGCGGTTCAACCGGTGATCGCAGTGCAAACTGAATACTCGCTGATGCAAAGAGACCCGGAAAAGAACGGCGTGCTCGCTAGTTGTGAAGAGCTAGGAATTGGCTTCGTCCCATGGGGTCTGGTCGGACAAGGGTATCTCACTCGGAAGATAGATGCTCGAACGAACTTCGACCCGAAAATGGACTTGCGATCTGGCTTCCCGCGCTTTTCACCTGAAAACCTAACTGCAAATATGCCGATCGTTGAATTCCTAGAGCAATTTGCGAAAAAGAAGAACTCAAGTCCTGCTCAACTTTCTCTTGCATGGCTTCTAGCACAGAAACCATGGATCGTTCCAATTCCAGGCACGCGTAACATGGATCATTTGCGCGAGAACCTAGCGGCAATCAATGTTCAGCTGACACCTGCGAACCTTCGTGAAATCGACGCTGCTTTGTCTGGAATAACCGTGTACGGTGGTCGCATGAATGAAGAACAGATGCGGATCGTTGACCAAACAGTGTGACCGGCCAGTTGGGTTGTTTCTAGGGAACTCAATGAATATAACTTTTGAAAACAAAGTTGCACTCGTTACAGGCGCTGGCTCTGGACTGGGCTTTGCGACAGTGAAGGCCTTTGCGGAAGCAGGTGCTGCCGTGGTTCTGGCGGACTGGAATAAGGAAGCCGCGCAGTCCGCAGCCAAGGAGCTCGCCGATAAAGGTTATAAGACACTGGCCATCCTCTGTGACGTCTCAGATGATGCGCAGGTGGAAGCAATGGTGAAACAGACGGTCGCCACTTTCGGACGCCTCGATGCGGCCTACAACAATGCTGGTGTGCAAAATGTCCTCGCAGAGACCGCTGACACTACTCGGGAAGATTACGACCGGGTGATGGCGATCAATCTGCGGGGCGTATGGAGTTGCATGAAGTTCGAGCTACGACAGATGCGCAAGCAAGGAAGTGGAACCATCGTCAATTGCTCGTCGCTTGGGGGTCTTGTCGGAGCTCCCGAGCGTGGCATCTATCACGCCGCGAAGCACGGAGTACTTGGGTTCACCAAGAGCGCGGCTCTGGAATATGCTGCACGGGGCATTCGCATCAATGCCGTATGTCCTGGTCTGTTCCACACGCCGATGTCTGACCAGATGATCGCTTCCGGTCAGGCTGAGGCCCTCAAGGCGATGGAAAAGAGCATCCCGATGGGACGGGTTGGCCGCCCCGAGGAAATGGCAAATGCGGTTCTGTGGCTTTGCAGTGATGCTGCAAGCTACGTGACCGGGCAATCTATCTCGGTGGACGGCGGCTTCATCATGCGCTGAGGGCGATCTCCGGCGGCTACGTCCAAACGGCAAAACCGTCCATGTGGCTCATAGTCCCACATCGATTGTTCTGCCGGGTGGTGCACCAAAATTGTGCAAATAGGGCAGTTTCGCTCCCTCCTACCACCACACCCGTCAATCGCGCGGGGGCGGTATGGTGGTAGGAGAGTAGGAGAGGGCAAAACTACTGCTTTTGAACAATTTTGGTGCAAGGGTTGATTCGAGCGATTTAACCCGTACAACGCATTAAATCGGGACCTGACTGCGGTCCGGTTGTGTCAGCGTCTTTCCCTCGATACTATTGCTGCAATCGCAATGATTGCTTTGAACGACAAACATACAAATTGGCGATTGCTCATGACCGCATCAATTGGTGTGGTCGCATTCGCTGCAGTGTTGATTTGGCTGGCGTTCGCCCTTCTACGCCCGACACCGCCGCGATCGGTCACGATGGCCACCGATCCCGAGGGCAGTCTCAATGCAGATTTGGCAAAGCGCTATCGCGAATTTTTTGCACAAAACGGAATTGAACTTAAGTTGGTTCCTCTAGTAGGCGCGGTCGAAAGTCTCGCGCGACTGCAAGACTCGAAATCCAACGTCAGCATTGCCATTCTTCCCAGCGGAATGACAAATCAGCGCGACTCACCTCATTTAGTCTCGCTAGGAACATTATTCTACGAACCGCTCTGGTTTTTTCTCCGTGGCCAAGAAGGTGGAAGGCCTGAGCAGTTACGGGGTCTCCGAATCTCCATTGGCCCAGAAGGCACTGGCTCCCACAAGTTCTCCATTGAGTTTTTTGGCCGTGCTGGAATCATCGACCAGAAATCCGCCACACTGCTTCCGTTTACTCCGGCGGAGACGATCCAAAAGCTTTACCTCGGAGAACTCGACGGCGCAGTTTTGCTCGATACTTGGGACAGCCTCTACGTTCACGAACTCCTTACTGCCAATAATGTCGACCTGCAGAGTATTCGCAGAGCGGATGCTTTCGTGGCCCTATACCCACACTTAAATAAGTTGGTGCTGCCTGCTGGCATAGCTGATCTGGCTGAGAACCGGCCCCCGTCGGACGTTCTACTCCTTGCGCCTAAGGCCAGCTTGGTGGTGCGCCGCGATCTTCATCCGGCAATTCAGTACCTATTGCTCGAGGCCGCAGAAGAGTTCCACGCCGCGCCGGGTGTGTTCCACAAGGCTGGCGAGTTTCCAGCGCCCGAATCCATTGACCTCCCCCTTAGCACTTATGCGCGTCAGTTCTACAAAACGGGATCGCCGTTCTTGCAACGTCATCTGCCTTTCTGGTTGGCAGTGCTTGTCAATCAATTATTGGTGCTGGCAATTCCACTGTTGGGCGTGATATTTCCCGTGCTACGATTCGCGCCCGCAATCTATGGCTGGTTGGGGCGCCGCCATATCTACAGGCTATACTACGAGTTGAAGCGCCTCGAAGATCAGCTGGCCGTTGTTCCTTCTGCCGGAACCATTAAGGAGTTCATCGAGCGGCTGGACGAGATGGAAGAGCAGGCAAGCCGTCAATCCGTGCCAGCATCCATTAGGCCTCAGCTGTACTGGTTGAGATTGCACATTAAGATGGTGCGCGAGGAAGTAGTTCGGAAGGCAGGGAGCGTGGCTGCACATCCACGCGGTGAGAACCGCACCGTTGGCTAAGCCCCCGATAAGTCCGAAAGGTAACTTGGGTAACGGCACCCACTTGTCCGACAAGCGTTTACGGGGACCTAACGCGATTTCTGCCATACAGATTGTGGAAAGCGGAAATGACATTCTCAGCGGATCGTCAGCGACTCGGAAGTTATAGTTCTGTGGTCACAAGCAAAGTTGCAATGTGACTTGGCGGGAGAGGACTATTGGGGAATTAGCGAGTTGATTGTTGGACGCGCGTTCTCAATCCAGATGGCGTAGCGTCTCGGACGGGAGTTCACCAAAGAGCCATCGGTAGTCATGGGCGAAACGGCCGAATCGATAAATCAGCCAGGCCCTTTCGACGCGCCCTGCAGTACGCTTTTTATGATTGGACCCGCGATATGCCACTCGGTAGGCGCATCGTGGCCACCGTTGGTTTGCTAATTCAAGCCGCAGTTTGTCGGGCTTGTTGATTGCTATCAGACATCCCGCGATAGCCGTGCCGTTGGCTATACTTTTCCTACTCGGCCTAATCCTCTGAACGGGGCACTAACCTCGGAATTCGTGCGCAAAATGCAGCTCGAATCCGACCAGATTGCCGCACAGCAAATCCAGCAGACAGCAGACTCTCCAGGCCCAGAATCCCGAATCACCGTCAGGGTACGATCTACAAGCTTTCTATAAGCCTTTCCGCGATGTCGGCGGCGACTACTTTGATGTCATCACGCTACCGCGCAACCGAACGCTGTTCGTAATGGCGGACGTTTCTGGAAAAGAGCGGCAAATATACAGGCCCTGGTTAGCAGCAGCGCAAGTATCGATGCGGACCCATTGACCATGGCAAGACAGATTAACAGCCACCTGAGCCGCTATACGCCAGAGGATCGCTTTGCCACCGCCGTTTTCATGGTGCTTAGCCAGGATTCCGGAGAATTGCTCTACGTTAATGCCGGTCATAACGCCCCTATCGTGTCGTGTTCAGGAACAACGACATTTCTGGAAGCCACCGGTCTGCCGCTTGGCATCTTTGCTGAAACAAAATATGAATCTCGCATTTCCGTTATCGAGCCAGATGGGGCCCTCCTTTTATTCACCGATGGACTGACCGATTTTATTGCCGCGAAGAATCCTGAAGAATGTTTGCGTGATCCGTGATCTTCTGGCGGACAGTTCGAGTTGCAAAATGACTAGGCGCAAATCTCTGATAGACCCTGAATTGAACGACGATGATGTCACGATATTATTGGTACGACGTCCGGTGTGTTCCAATCCCCAGGCGTGCGACGACGCCACCCGCCTGCAGTGAGCTGTCCACAAGATCACGCACGGCCCCAGCTTCGGACGAATCGGGACTTGACCTGTCAAGATGTCCCAATGAGCATTTTGACTCGGAATAGCTTGCGTGTAGCTCGTCATCCAGGAGCGATGTATTTTCTTTGCTGAAAACCGGCTACTTACTGCTGACAGTCATTGAAAAGCAAAACCTTAAAGCAGAACTATTTCAAGGCAGCCAAGAGTGAAAGCGAACGGGAATGGCCCTGGATCGCTCGTTCGATATAGCCCATTAAAGAAGACAAGTGCGCGCTCTCCAATTTGCTCGTGATATTGAAACGAAGGCTTCCATGGACCGGAATGCCACCCGCGATCTTCAGCCGTCATAATCTGGATCGGCTGGCTCCAGTCGGCAAGCGCACCCGCTGGTGTCCTTGCCCTGCACCACCACAAGCCAGTCTCGGGCGGGGGCGTGCCTTCCCTTACTGAGACTCGTGAGAAAATTGCCTCAAATGCATCTCCTCGTTGACGAACACAGAAATCGAACATCTTCATTTCGGGCGGGGCAAAGACAGCATGCTTGCTCCAGCTGGCGCTTCCGTCTTTACTTTCTGCGTACCCGTGCACGAGGTAATCCTCCTGGTTGGATCCAGCGACGTACCACATCTTCCATTTCCCAGCGTGATAAATCAGGTTCGGTTCGTACACGCTTCCGTGTTCCCACTCTTCATTTGCAGCGAACGCGGGTTCTGGCTGGTCTATCCACTTCTGGCCATCCCATTGCAGATAACCAATCTTATAGGGTCCCCAGAGGTTCTCCGCCGCGCCTGCGTAGGAGATGCGTTCGATCCATTCGCATTTGTCAGAGTCCCAACCCTTGACATACGACGGGCAGTGACGTCCGCCTTTGCCGTCCCATGCTAGCTGCATCGACGCTCGGTAACAGGTATCAAAACTCCCGCAGCACTGCGAGTCACCTTCCACCCCTTAGCGGAGAGAGGCGCGCCCGGAAGGAGTGAGGCGCTGTAGATGTCTGTAGGACCACATCCACCGAGTTGGCCCGCGAGGTACATCCACCATTGTTCTCCTCGCTTCACAACACTTGCATCGAGCAGTTCATCCCCGCCCGAGCCCGAAGCGGGATCGCGTCGGTCAAGGATCTTGACTTCAGCGCCTAGCGCACTCCTTTTGAGATCAACCATAGTGTTCCTGATGGCATTTGAACATTATGCAGCCTCTCCGCCACTTTGCGAATGGAGTCATAAGTTTTTCGAGACTCCGTACAGCCTCCGTGTCGTCGGTCAACCGAAAGTAATCCTGAAAGTCACAAATTAAGCCCCCAACTCTGGGAAACGGCGTAACCGCCGAAGTTGATTTTGGCGTCGGGTCCGCACCTATGTTTGCGATTTCGCGAATAAATCGGGAGACATTTCAACGCAAGTTGGGCGAAGTGATACAAAGAACAAATGTCGGAGCCTCAATCAGCGCGGCAGCGGGAGCATCAGTTACTCTGAGTTAAATGAGCAAAGCTGGTCTTCAACGAGTTTCGATGTTCATCACCGATGCAAGGCTGCGTGCACAAAGACGCAAAAGTGCATGGAATCTAATTCTGATTCCGCCTGCTCTATTCGGCTGGCTAGGCAGTTGGTTCGTGTTCTTCCGCATTCTTTGGGCTTTTCACCAGAGAATCTATCCACAACATGCCTTTCATGATTTTTGGCAAGCGGGTGTTAGCTTTGCGAGCTTTGTGCCTAGCTTCTTGATGCTCTTTGCGCCGTTTCCCGCCTCCATTTGCATCGGCCTGATATTTGCAAACTGCGTGGCTTGGCTCATCCCTCCTGCGCGACAGACACTCGATGCGGAAGCTGAAGGATTTACGGGAACTGGTTTTCGTGAGTCAAACAAAGCCTTATTCCGACTCGCCAAATGGGCGGTCCCGGGTGGCCTAATCATCGCGTTGGTTGCGGCCAGTTTACTTAAATCATGACGCTAGTGGCCGTCGTGTGGTCTAAGTCCCGATTCACGGCAAAATCGTCCAAGTACGTATCAGTACCTCGGCCTTCGGGTTGGTCTACCTCATCTCACGTCTTGTCCGTCATCAAGTACGTTTCAATCATGCCGTCGACGCGGCCATCTTCGTATCGGTTTCTGCCCAGTCCTCATGTGGATTGGTCGCTGAACAAATCGGGAGCAAATCGGGAGTTCACACGTAAGAATACCTTACCAACCGATTCCTTCGACGGTCACCAGGTATACACTTATATCCCAGCTTCTCAGACTTAGACGACGTTCCGGATTATCTATATGACGGAATGGTTGCAGGCGTTAGGTCAAGATCTTCGCTACGCAGTGCGTGGACTGCGAAAGAGTCCGAGTTTTGCGCTCGTGGCCATACTCACATTGGCCATTGGAATCGGCGCCAACACCACAATTTTCAGCGCCATCAACGCGCTGCTGTTGCGTCCTCTTCCCTATCCTGACCAGGATCGCCTGGTGAGAGTGTCAGTTTACGACCCTAAGTATCCGCGATACGACGGACCCGTTTCCTGGACGGATGTAGCGCATTGGGCGGCTGCGAAGGAGGTGTTCGAAGAGATGGAGGGAACGTCCGGGCCGGATATTGTGGCGATGTCTGGCGGGGGTTCCGGAGAACGCGTGGCGGTGCAACATTTCAATTCCCTGCTGCCCACAATGCTGGGCGTGAAACCGTTTTTGGGCTCACTGCCGACGGATGAGAATGATAACAACTTCGGCTTCGGGATCAGCTACGAATTCTGGCAACGGCATTTTGACGGCGATCCGCATGTACTTGGCCGGACGATTTTCGTGGATACGGGATCCGGACCGATCTCGGTAGTGCTTGCTCCGCACTTTGATCTGTTCGAGACAGGCCCGCCGGATATCTTCATGTTCCATGGGAGTGCGGACCCCGGAGATTCCGGAGCCGGTGATCCGCGCTGGGCGCTGGCGATCGCGAAGTTGAAGCGCGGCGTTTCCGTGCAACAGGCGCAGGCGGCCATGGATGTGGTGGAGCAGCACCTGGCGCAAGCGTTTCCCGAACAATATAAGGGCCTGGGTGTGCGAGTGGAACCGTTGAAAGAGGGGCTGTTCGGCTGGTCTTCCTACATTTTGTACATTTTGCTGGCGGTTGTGGGATTCGTGCTGCTGATCGCCTGCGCCAATGTGGCGAATCTGCTGCTGGTTCGAGCGGACGCGCGGAGGAAAGAAATTGGGGTGCGCGTGGCGTTAGGTGCCAGCCGGATGCGGCTAATGCGGCAACTGCTGACGGAAAGTATTGTGCTTTCGGTTGCGGGTGGATTGGGCGGGCTGTTGTTATCGATTGGGGGCATTCGATTGTTCGATCTGATGTCTCCGAGTTGGATGCCGCGCACTACAAACGCGTCGATGGATGGACGGATTCTGCTGTTTACGTTTGGCGTGTGCATCCTGACCGGGATCGTGTTCGGTTTGGCACCGGCGTTCCGCGCATTGAAGAACGATGTGAACGAGACATTGCGAGGGGAAGAACGCACGACGTCTTCGGTGTCGCGACATCGCACGCGAAATGTCCTGGTGATCGGCGAGGTTGCCTTGGCACTAGTGCTGCTGATCTGCGCCGGGCTGATGATCAAAACCTTGGAGCTCATCCTGCATACGAATCCTGGGTTCAATCCCGCGCATCTTCTGACGGCGGAGGTGCGACTTGCGGGAGACAGGTACGTAGACTCGAGTGATCCCGGGCATCTGGATGTGAATGTAATTGAGCCACCTGTGGGGCTTTTCTACCGGAATGTTCTGGAGCGAGTGCACGCCTTGCCGGGTGTGGAAGCCGCCGCTTTTGTCGACTGGCTGCCGCTATTGGATGTGGCTTCGCATGCCAACCCCAGCTTCCGCATTGTGGGGCAGACGCCGAGCGCGCCTGACGAAAAGCTGGACATTTCGCTGGATTCCATGAGTCCGGACTATTTTCGCGTGATGGGCATTCCGATCTTGCGAGGGCGCGGCATCGAGGCGCGAGACACGGAAAGCGCGCAGTGGGTGGTGGTGATCGATGAGACGATGGCGCATCAATTCTGGCCAAAGCAGGATCCGATCGGCCAGATGATCACGCTGGATAGCTCTCCCGACGAACGGCCGCGGCAAATTGTGGGGATCGTTGGAACTGTGAAGCGAGGGCAGTTAGCGCGGGACTATCCGCAAGCGTACGTGGCCTATACACAACTTCCGGCACGCACGGTTCCCAGATGGACCGAAGCGCGTGTTCACAAGAGCCTGGTGATTCGCAGCCGGTTTATCTCCAAGGAACTAATCGAGAGCGTGCGAAAAACATTATCGGAATTGGCGCCGGACTCCGCCGTGTTCGGGACCACGACGGTGCAAGAAACGGTGACGGAATCGGCGCGGTTATGGAGTTTCCTGTCGAAGTTGCTGGGAGTGTTCGCTGGGGTGGCGTTGCTGCTGGCGGCGATTGGAATTTATGGAGTGATGTCCTATTCGGTTGGGGAGCGGAGTCATGAGATCGGGTTACGGATGGCGTTGGGAGCGCAAGCAGGGCAGGTGCTGGGATTGGTTTTGCGACAGGCGATGATTTTGTCTTTTTCGGGCGTGGTGATCGGAGCGGCGGCGTCTTTTCTGGCTACTCCTCTGCTCACCAGGTACCTCTACGGTGTCAAACCTCACGACGCCCTGACACTCGTTGTAGTCTCACTCCTTCTAATAGGCGTCACGCTCTTAGCCAGCTACGTTCCGGCTCGCCGCGCCGCGCAAGTCGATCCCATGGAAGCGTTGCGGCACGAATAGCTCCGTTTAGGCTTTCCGCTCAAATTGCTCACGTCGAATCGCTGGTACATTGTGACGTGCGGCAAACTGGCTGGCGAACGATTCACGGACAAGTGCCTCGTAGTACCCACGTGGACCTTGGATCAGGCCGTGCAGAGCGAGTCGTGCGAAGATCGGTGATGTCGCGCCGTGGATAAGATGATAGGGGATTTCAATGTCGGATGAAATAGAGCTTCTAAAGCGGGTTTACGATCGGTTCAACGCTCGCGACATGGCGAGCGTGCTCGCGGCCATGCACGAGGACGTCATGTGGGCAAATGGAATGGAAGGCGGCCACGTTCACGGAATTGATGGGGTGCGTAAGTATTGGACACGCCAGTGGGCGATGATCGATCCGCGCGTCGAGCCGGTCGAATTCTCGAATGGACCCGAGGGGGAAATCGTTGTCGAAGTGCATCAGCTCGTCCGGGATCTCAACGGCAACCTTCTCGCGGACAAAATGGTCGGTCACATTTTTCGAATCGAAAACGGATTGATCAAACGCTTCGATATCCGCGGCGAGTGAGGTCTACACTGCTCCGCAGGTCCTGGGAAACAGCGAAACCGTCCATTCAAGGTCTCGAGCGTGATAAAGTGCCTGTCGGCCCGTGGTCTCACGCCCGCAATGAAGCACAAACCATGGCGTGATAGAGGCCCACGAGAGGTGATGGATGACAGAGACAGGATCGGACTATGTGATGGGACACAGCGACCGCGAACGACGACGGCTGGCGCTGCAGGCTGCTGTCCTCAATCCGCTCACCGATAGTTTTCTGCGGCGTGCGGGAGTTTCCGCAGGGATGCGGGTGTTGGACTTAGGGTGCGGCATCGGCGAGGTTACGCTGATTGCCGCGCGACTGGTGGGGCCACATGGGGAGGTTCATGGAATCGATGTGGACCCAGAAGCACTAGAAATAGCCCGGGGCAGGATTCGTTCCGCCGGCCACGATCACGTGACGTTTGAGCAAATAGATTTGGCTGGCCACTCGCCATCCGGACCTTATGACGCTGTGATTGGGCGACACATTTTGATCCATACAAAAGATGCACTGGTGGTACTGAAGAAAACAGTGGAGATGGTGCGTAACGGTGGCCTCATTGCTTTTCAAGAGTACGATCTGTCTTGGTACCCGCGTGGGTACCCCGAATTGCCTTTGATGTTTCACGTGGAAGAGCAAATTGTCGAATTCTTCCGCCGAGCTGTGCCAAGACCCAATATTGGGACTCAACTGTTTTACTTGATGCAAGAAGCTGGATTGGCTCCGCCGGAGTGTCGGGCGGAAAGCATAATGGACGGTGGCCCACACAGCCCGGTTTATGAGTGGCTCGCAGAAACAGTGATCAGCCTGTCCCCAAGATTCCAAGCGCTTGGTATGGAACCGTTGGCAAACACAGACGGTCCGACACTGACGAAGCAACTTCGCGAAGAGGCCTTGGAGAAGCGTGGCGTGATTCTGGGACCAATGATGGTGGGTGCCTTCACAAGGAAGCGTGCCACAGTCACAGTCTAAGTTGAAGCAAATCCATGTTCAAAAATATCGACTAAAAAATCGTCAAGGTCTCGGTCTGATTGCTAGACAATCAAAGCGCATTGGAATTTGAGGAGTTTCCTTATAGTCAAACGCTGGCGAGAGCAATCATTCCAGCGACCTATTCATTGATACAACTCCGCGGACGCCAGACCGGCAAAAATACCGCCGCCCGAAACCAATACGCTCCCATTCGGGAGCAGCGTTGCGGTGTGTCCCGAGCGTCCGATCTCCATCCCACCGGTAATGCTGAAAGAGCCAGTTGCCGGATCGTAGACCTCCGCGGTGGAATTTTCGCCGCCGCCGCCTGCTACCAACACCTTCCCGTTCGGTAACAGCGTCGCTGTGTGGAAAGTTCGGGCTTCGGCCATTGATCCGGTAACTGAAAACGATCCAGTAGATGGGTTGTAAACTTCCACAGTTGTGGTCGGCTGAAAGTCACCTGTGCCCGTGGAGGTTGTGCCGCCGACGATCAGCACCCTACCGTCGGCGAGAAGCGTTGCCGTATGTCGTTCGCGGGCCGTCGCCATTGCGCCTGTCATAGTGAAGATGCCAGTGGCCGGGTCGTAGATTTCCGCCGTAGCAACCGGGTCTGACGCAGATGTTAGGACACCACCTACGATGAGCACCTTCCCGTTTTGCAGCTGCGTAGCGGTGTGCAGGTAGCGCCCTACGGCCATGCTTCCTGTTTGCGTGAAAGTGCCTGTGCTTGGATCATAGAGTTCGGCGCTGGCCAAGCCCGTTCCAGTTGGATCCTGATCGGCCCCTCCTGCAATCAGGACTTTGCCGTTCGCCAGCAGGGTCGCTGTATGATCTCCGCGGTTGGCCGTCATGCTGCCCGTCCCGCTGAATACACCAGTGGCCGAGTCGTAAAGATTTGCCCCGTTGTCTGAGGTACTACCTCCGTAGTCCCAAACAGAGTTTACATAGCCCCCGGCCAGCAAAACCTTTCCGTTTGGCAATAGTGTCGCGGTGTGACCGAATATTCCTGCGCCATCCTCTCCGACGATCTCAGTAAACATGCCCGTGCCAGGGTCGTACACTTCTATCGAGGAGAGGCCCACGTAACCGGTTGCGGTGGTGTATGAGCTACTGTTTGAGCCATACACCACGAGCACCTTGTTATCCGGTAGCAACGTGGCAGTGTGCAGGCCCCGCGCCTCGTTGAGACTCCCGGTAGGCGTAAATCTACTGGAAGAGGCCGTCACGGTAACGGTCGCACTTGCGGTGACCGTCGTTTCCTCGGTACTGGTGGCGATTACGTGATAGAAACCTACAGCATTCGGCGCGGTATAGAACCCAGCGCCGTTTATCTGCCCCCCACCTGTCTCCTGCATAGTCCAAGTCACACTGTTATTGGCAGACCCTACGGAAGATGCGGTGAAGGTCTGGGTCCCATTGGGAGGCAGCGTGACCGCCGTAGGAGAAATCGTCAACTGGGGTAGTTGAACAGTCACGGCGCCGATACCCTTGGCAGCCGGATTAGCCTGGCTCGTCGCCACGACATGGAACGTACCAGTTGAATTTTGCGGAGCCGTATAGAGGCCCGACGTGCTGTCGATCGTGCCGCCGGAGTTTTCTTGCACGCCCCAGGTA
This sequence comes from Candidatus Acidiferrales bacterium, assembly GCA_963742325.1. Taxonomy (GTDB): domain Bacteria; phylum Acidobacteriota; class Terriglobia; order Acidiferrales; family UBA7541; genus Acidiferrum. Next base: position 576,422 of record CAVULB010000002.1, read on the forward strand.
ACCGCGGTGTTGGTCGTCCCAGTGACCGCAGCGGTGAAAGATTGCGTTGTGCCCGGCGAGAGGGTGATGGAATTGGGTGTGACTGTGACACTTATGCTGAGCGAAGGAGTCGGCGTGGGAGTAGAAGAACGCGGAGGATTTGAACCTCCGCCACAGCCCCCAAAGCCCATCACCGCCGCGATAGCCAGGGCGATCACTCTCGGATGGAATCTCACCTTCGTGAATGATCTAGATCGCCCAAGTGTGCGTGGACATTGCATGATTTCCTCTGCGGCGCGTTTCCTATTGCGCACTTGCTCAAACCCGCCGAGGCTGGCGCAAAGTGGATTGAGTTGCAATGGTGGGGGTCTGGTCTCAGTCTGTTTTTCATCTGATCGTGCAGCTTTCTGAATTCAGGGGACTTGTACAGCACGCGCATTGCTCCGGTAAGCAAACAGTGCTAGACTCCCCGACACTTGAAAGGCCAGGACTGCTATGGAATCCGGTGTCCGAGCCCACAGGACACGCTTTGGCGCCTTTAATGTGGATTTGCGTTCTGGCGAGGTATACAAGCACGGCATCCGCATGAAGCTTCAGGGCCAACCTTTCCAGGTGCTGGCCGTTTTACTTGAGCATCCGGGCGACGTAGTTACGCGCGAAGAGCTCCGCCAGAAACTCTGGCCCGCAGACACTTTTGTTGACTTCGATACCGGTCTGAACAGTGCCATCAAAAAGCTTCGTGACGTCCTGGGCGATTCTGCCGACGAGCCCCGCTACATCGAGACTTTGCCCCGGCGTGGTTACCGCTTCATCGCTCTAGTCGAGAACGGAGACTTAACCGCACCCTCCGCCGTCCATGAAACGCCCGCGGCTGTTCCCTTACCAACGCCGCGCTCCTTGACCAAGCGTTGGAGTTTTCTTGGCGGTGCTGCCTTCGTCCTTTTTCTTATTGTCGCCGCAGTTTCTTGGCGCGTCTTCTTCGCCCGGCCGGCGCTGACCGGGAGCGATGTCATTCTCCTGGCGAGTTTTGTTAACAAGACCGGCGACCCCGTCTTCGACAATCTAGACAGGGCGCTCGAAGTCAAGCTCGCCGAGTCGCCTTTCTTGAGCCTCCTGCCGGAGGCGGCGGTTCGCCAGACGTTGCGCTCGATGCGCCATGAACCCGATGAGCGTGTCACACGGGAACTCGGTATCGAAATCTGCAAACGGCAGGGTTTGAAGGCCGTCGTAGTCCCCGAGATCGACGCAATCGGGAGCTACTACCTGATTACTCTGGAAGCGCTCGATGCGCAGAGCGGAAAACAAATTGCGCGGCAGCAGCAGGAAACAGACAACAAAGATAAAGTCGTGGCCGCCCTCGGAAAAGCAGCTTTGCAGTTGCGGCGGCAATTGGGCGAAAGCCTCAGTTCTCTGCAAAAGTACAATGCACCGCTCGCTCTCGCTACTACCAGCTCCCTCGAGGCGTTGCAAGCCTACCGGACGGGCGTGCAGCGGAATCATTCGGGGAAGATCCGCGAGTCCATCCCCTTCTTTGAACGGGCTGTCGAGCTGGACCCGCAGTTCTGTTCTGCGTACATCATGCTCGGCAGTTCCTATCACGGAATCGGCGAAGACGAGGCTTCGCGGAAGAATTTCGCCCGTGCCTTTGAACTAAAAGATAAACACCTTACGCAAGAAGAGAATTTTCTGGTTACCGCGACTTACTACTGGAACATAACGGGCAACCTCGAGAAAGAAAATACCGTACTCACGTTGTATCAACAAGTGTATCCGCGCAGCGTCAATGCCGCGAATTTATTGGGAATCAACTACGCTCTGCTGGGGAGAAAGGAAGAGGCGCTGGAGGAGTTCAACTGGACCATCGAACATTCCCCGGAACCCTCCGCCTTCGCCTACTCCAACAAGGCCCAAGCGCTCATGTCGCTCGGCCGCTTTGACGAGGCCAAGGCAATACTCAATCAATGGCAGCAAAAAGGCTCTCTCTTCTCCTATCAGACGGACATGCTCTACCGTATCGCCTTCATCGAGAACGATACCGCCACGATGGACCGGATAGCCCGGGAGGCTGCGCCCGATGATACCGGCTGGCTCCAATTGCAGATGCAGTTCGCCTATCTTCGCGGAGACATGAAGAAGTTCCGCTCCCTCAGCGAAGCCGAAGTGAACATCGAGACACGCGGCGGCCAGGCGCAAGACGCCGCGGACGATCTGGCTGCCCGTGCCCAGCTCGAATCTCTTCTCGGAAACTACGGCTTGGCTCGCAGCCTCTGTCGCCATTCCTTGGCGGGGGACACTGACAGCACTACCGAGCTGTGGCGCTGTGCCGAAGCATTCGCAGACGGCGGCGATTTCACCCGCGCGGAAGCACTGGCGGCGAATCTCAACCGCATCGCTCCCGAAAACACCATCGAACAGAAAGTTCATCTGCCGCTGATTCATTCCATCATCGACCGCCAGCAAGGAAATCCCTCGGAAGCCGCCGATTTGTTGGTCCAGCCCGAACTGTACAGACACACGCTGGACGTTCCCTATCGTCTTGGGCAGGCGTACTTGGCATCAAACGAGCCGGCTAAGGCCGCTGCGCAGTTCCGAATGGTTCTCGATGCCGGCGACGCGGGCTGGTGGCAAGTGTACGCCCCCCTGGCCCAACTGGGCCTCGCGCGTGCCTATTCCGCGCAGGGGGATCATGAGAAGACCCGCAAAGCCTACAATGAATTCTTCACAACCTGGAAAGACGCCGACCCGGATATCCCAATCCTGAGGCATGCCAAAGCGGAGTACGCGAAATTACTGTAAACAGACAGGAATATTGAAATGTAGCTTTCAACACTTCCTTCGCGAAGTCTATTCCAATTCCAACCTCTTCTTTTCCTATTTGGTCGTACTCCTTTGATTCTATGTGTACAGCATCATCATTGCCAAGAAGAAGACGCAGGTCGTCCAATCCATCCAGCAGTTCTTTTGGCAGCACAATCTTTGTCCCGAGGTCTTTGATACGCTCTTTCAAACCCTTACCTTGAGCTCCGCGATCGAGACATAACTCTTCTAGCGTCTTCCGCACCAAAGCGGGAATTCTGATCGATGCGGCCGGTCTATACCCCAGTTCCAAAGGCGCGCGAATCCGATTCTCAACCGGCGGCAAGAAAACGGTGATCGATGGACCATTCACCGAATCGAAGGAGCTGGTCGCCGGCTACTGGATTATCGAGGTGAAGGCACTCGAAGAAGCGATCGAGTGGGCGAAGCGGTCTCAGGTGGCGCCGAACGGTCCGGACCAGGAGACCGATGTCGAAGTGCGAGAGTTTATTGCGTTCGAATGACTTTCCGCCGAGTTTAACGGAAGCTTCATCGGGCTCAGCCCTTGGTTTAGCAACTCGTTTTCTTTGAGAAGCGAGTGACACAATCTTTTGCATTCCGATGATATAAGCTGTCATTTAGAAATGACCGGCCCGCTTAGACGTGTGGGAAAACTCCGAATGCTACTGCGCGATGAGTTTTTGGCCCCGCTCCGGTACTGCAAGTAAGGATCGACGCCGATCCGTCGGTGTCGCTGGACCGGAGGTACGCAGTGGACGAGTTCGCTAGCAACGTCGAGCGTGATCGTCGTCAACTGCTGGTCCACTGTTACCGCATGCTCGGCTCTCTGACGGACGCCGAGGACGCGGCGCAGGAGACGTTGCTTCGTGCCTGGCGGCGTCTCGACAGCGTCAAGGAAAGCGCGCCGTTGCGCCCATAGCTCTACCGCGTGGTCACGAACGAACGCCTGCCTCGAAAGTATGTCTGTGGTGTGGTTCCGAGCATGGTCCGAAACATTTCAATGAAGGCACTTACACTGTCGTAACCAACTGCGATAGCGACCTCCGTGACAGATTTCCTTTGTGCCAGCATTTCAAGGGCAGCAAACAACCGGGCCTGCTGTCGCCAACGGCCAAATGACATGCCTGCCTGAGCCGAAAACGCACGCATGAAAGTACGGCGGGCCATCCCGGCAACATGGGCCCAAGCGTCCAGGGTGCGGTCATCCCCAACATCATCCATAAGAGCATCTGCAACTCTGGCCAGTCTTTCTTCTCTTGGTATGGTCAAACGCAGGGGCTGCTGGTTAGGCTGTCGAATCTCGTCACGAAGCGTTGCGATTAAGCGCTTCTTCGCCGGGTTGAGCGGTTGCCCGAGGTCCCAATCGACCATACGATGAACTATGGCGAACAATAGCTCCGATGTGTTGAACACGCAAGGCGTCTTGGGTAGTCCGCGGCACATCTCCGGAGACAAGTCGACCATGGAGCCAGCAGCGCCTCCAACAGAACGCGCCGCGTGCTTACAATTTGGTGGAGTCCATGCGCAACGCTGGGAGGGAAACATCCATCGTTCGTTTCCCGCTTCCACGATGAGCAACCCCTGCGTGAGTGCGACGAGCTGCCCGCGGTGGTGACTGTGCTCTGGCGTCCAGCCCTCAACCATCCGCCGCTTGAAGTCATATGCCAGTACTGGGGTATCGCTGTCATAGAGACGGCGCAGTTCTTCCATGTTCTTCAGGGCCGAGAACATGGATTTACGAGCTTGACCCTTTTCCGACATATATCGCCACTTTCCCGTTAGCGGAACAAGCGAAACCCAGTTAGAGTACGCGGCAGAATAACGAAAGACAACAGGGAGAAATCAGAACAATCCATGAGAAAGCTAATCTACGCAATCAACATCACCATCGATGGCTGCTGCGACCATACCAAAATGGTTCCCAATGAAGAATTGTTTGACTACTCCATGCAGCTCGTCCGAGATGCTGGTTTGCTCGTTTATGGGCGTAAAACCTACCAATTGATGGTTCCCTATTGGCCTGAAATCGCAAACAACCCGTCTGAGACAAAAGCGGATAGAGAGTTTGCTCAGGCTTTTGTCGCTGCCAACAAACTTGTCTTTTCACGATCATTAGCAAGCGCTGAGGGTAGAAATACCAGAATTGTTCGCAGCAACCTTCGCGACGAAATAGTTAAATTGAAGCAAGAACAAGGCCACAATATTCTCGTCAGTGGCGTAGATGTGCCTTCACAACTTATAGAACATGGCCTGGTTGATGAATATCGTTTTGTCGTTGCGCCGATCCTTGCAGGAGAAGGGAGACGGTTGTTAGAAGGCGTGAGTCTACCGGAGAAATTACAATTAAGACTTGTTGAGTCGCACGTTTTCAAAGAATCGGGATGGATTGCCCTTCGGTACCTAAAACCGTGACAGAAATATCGGCGACGCTCTGCTGCTTACCTTCTGGAATATCAGGCACGTATCCACATTGGAAAGGCGAAAAAAGATGAGCCCGAAATTTTTGGAGAAGCAAGGCACACGGCGCGAAATGTTGCGGAATTACGCCGGGTTTGCGGGAAGCGCGTTGCTGGCGCAACTTTTCCCGGCAAGTCTTTTGAGCGCCGGCGTTCCTGGCCTCCGGCAGCAGGCCTCAACGCCTCCAACTGACTCTCTGGCGGCCATGCGGGCCCAGATGGGTAGTGCACCTATCCAATCGCAAACGCTCGCGGAAAATCTCACGTTACTTTCTGGGCCTGGGGGAAATGTTGTGGTTTTGAACGGGCCTGACGGCAAAATCGTGATCGACACGTTTCTCATGCCGGCCTGGCCGAAGTTGAAAGCAACGCTCGATGGGCTGGGCAATGCGCCGTTGAAGACGGTGATCGACACGCACTGGCATGTCGACCACACGGACAATAACGCCAATCTGCACGCCGCGGGCGGCACAGTGCTGGCCCACGAAAACACCAAGACGCGCATGGCAGAGCCACACGACAGTGCGCTTTTCGGTTTGCACTTTCCGGCATCCCCTGCGGATGCTTTGCCGCAGCAAACATTCAGCACCAACCAGAAACTGCAGGCCAACGGTGAAATCGTGATGCTGCAATATTTCCAGCCGGCGCATACCGACACGGACATCTACGTTCACTTCCAGAAGGCCAACGTGATTCACATGGGCGATACCTTTTTTAACGGCTTTTACCCGGTCATCGACGCCAGCACCGGCGGAAAAATCGACGGGATGATTGTCGCCGCCGACAAAGTTCTGCCCTTGGCCGACAACAACACCAAGATCGTTCCGGGGCATGGCCCGCTGGGCAACAAAGCCGATCTGACCAAGTTTCGGGACATGCTGGTTGTGGCGCGCGATCGCGTGCAAAAACTGAAGACCGCCGGCAAATCGGCCGACGAAATAGCGGCGAGCAAACCGTTTGCGGACCTGGACGCCACTTGGGGCAAGGGCTTTTTCAACGGCGATGTTTTTGTGCAGGTGGTGTATTCGTCGCTTTGAGTCGCAGGGCGCTTAATCTCCGAAACGCCAAAGGCTAGCGCGATTAGTCCCCTTAAGTCGGCTGCTGTTTACCGATCGAGAGAAGTGCTCATTGCTACTCCAACCTTAGTCACGGCACAGCGGACGCAAGAAGTGATCGCAAACTTTGACGCTGGCCCGAAGTCCCGTTGTGGGAAGTGATCCTTGGCTGAAATTACCCGATGCCATTTGGATGTCTGGTCTAACTGGTACTGAAGACATTCACTGTCTATCATTCAATCGTTTTGTTTCTGATATCCGTGAGCTCCGCCAAAGGCCACCAATGTCTTGGATGAGGGATCTTTGCCCCACGCGTGATGAGCGTGGCGTAAGGGTGAGAAACGTCTATCGCCGTCAGAATCGTATTTATTGTAAATTCGGACAGGCGAGGCAGGATTTCCACTCGGTAGAAATCTTCGCCCAGCCATTTCGGAAGCTCCGACGGATTCTACCTTCGCAATGCTTCAACTTGTTTCGCGTGGGTAGCGGTCCTCCGAGTTTCTGCTATAGGGGTATGAGTCGCGATGCGTCCCAGTTTGGCCTTTTCCGCATGCCTCACGATTAATTGCCGGAACACACGGTGCAGAAATGGGAAAGGGTACCTGATCAAAAGCGTACGACCGTGAAGCACGCTCGCCCTAACGCCAGAGCTTGCGCTAAAGTGAAGATCAAGTGTTGAATGCTTGCAGCCTCGGTTGTGCGTCAGCGGGGCTACTGTCCCGGGAGAATCCTGTGCATACAAATCGATTGAAGGGCCGTTTCGCGGTGATCGCTGTGGTTGTGCTTGTGGGACTTGGTTTGGGATGTTCAAACACGCTGGCCCAGGACGCCAAGGCGCCCGGGAATCCACCCTACCTGAATCCTTCGCTGCCCATCGAGCAACGCGTAAATGACCTGATCTCTCGCATGGCGCTGGAAGAGAAGGCCTCGCAACTGGTGAACCAGGCGCGCGCGATTCCACGTCTGCAAGTTCCCGCGTACGACTGGTGGAGCGAGTCTCTGCATGGCGTCGCCGTGAACGGAACGACCGAATTTCCCGAACCAATCGGGCTGGCGGCAACCTTCGATGCCCCCGCGATCCACGAGATGGCGATCGCCATCAGCACCGAAGCGCGCATCAAGCATGCGCAAGACGTCCGCGCGGGACACAGCAACATTTTCGAGGGCCTGGACTTCTGGGCTCCCAATATAAATATTTTCCGCGACCCGCGCTGGGGCCGCGGCCAGGAAACTTACGGCGAAGATCCGTTTCTGACCGCGCGCATGGGTGTGGCCTTCGTGACAGGCATGCAGGGCGACGATCCGCGCTACTACCGCACAATTTCCACTCCGAAGCATTTCGCGGTGCACAGCGGACCGGAAAGCACACGGCACCAGGCGGACGTACAAGTGAGCAAGCACGACGAACTGGACACATATCTTCCCGCGTTTCGCGCCACGGTGACGGAAGCGAAAGCGGGATCGGTGATGTGCGCTTACAACAGCGTGAACGGACAACCGGCGTGCGCGAATGAGTTCCTGCTGGTAGACCAGTTACGGGACAAGTGGGCGTTTAAAGGTTACGTCGTTTCCGATTGCGAGGCGGTGCGCAACATTTTCAACGGTCATCACTATAAGGCGACGCAGGCGGAAGCCTCGGCGGTCAGCTTGAAACTCGGAATGGACAACGAGTGCATCGACTTTTTTGCGAAAGTGAGCGACGACCACGACTACGCGCCGTATCTGGAAGCCGTCAAGCAGGGATACCTGAAGGAGAGCGACATCGACGTAGCGCTGAAGCGCTTGTTTACCGCGCGAATGAAGCTGGGCATGTTCGATCCTCCGGACATGGTGCCGTACAACAAGATTGACGAGAGCTTGCTCGATGGTTCGAAGCATCGCGCCCTGGCGCTTAAGCTAGCCAATGAGTCCATGGTGCTGCTGAAAAATGACGGCGTTCTTCCGCTCAAGCCGACAGGCGTGAAAATTGCGCTCGTTGGTCCACTGGCGGAACAGTCTCCCGTATTGTTGGGCAATTACAACGGGATTCCCACGCATTCCGTGACCGTGCTGGAAGGCATGCGCGCGGTGTTGCCTGGAGCCCAAGTCCATTTTGTGCCCGGCACGCAGTTTCTCACGAAAGAAACGACGCCGGTGCCCGGAGATATGCTGACCACCGATGGCAAACCGGGGGCCAAAGCGAGCTACTACTCCGTGAAGGATGTGTTGGCGCTTCTGAGTACGGGAACCCAGCCTCAGCCCGTCGCCACGCGCACGGAAACGGCCATCGGAGATTTGAGTAACCCACCCGCGGAAGCCGGCAAAGCGGGAGCGTTCATGGTGAGTTGGGAAGCCACGCTCACACCGCAGACCACCAGCGATTACTACATCGGATTTCAAGGGAACGGATTCTTTCGCCTCACGCTGGACGGCAAGGTGGTCACCTTGGCGTACCACACCAACGGAATGGAAACGAAACTTGCGCATGTGCATCTGGAAAGCCGCAAGCCGTATGCGCTGAAAGTGGATTATGGACCGAGCGAAGACTCCAAAGAGCCGGGCCAGCTGGTGTGGTCGCGGCTGGACCTGCAACCGAGTGCGGAAGCGATTGCGGCGGCGAAAGATTCCGATGTTGTCGTCGCTGTGGTCGGGCTGACCAGCGAGCTTGAGGGCGAAGAGATGCCCGTTAGCGAAGAGGGTTTCAAAGGAGGCGACCGTACCAGTCTCGATCTTCCCAAACCCGAACAGGATCTGCTCGAAAGCCTGGCCGCGACCGGCAAGCCGCTGGTAGTGGTGCTGATGAACGGCAGCGCGCTCAGCGTGAATTGGGTGAAAGATCACGCGAATGCGATTTTGGAGGCATGGTATTCCGGAGAAGAAGGCGGCACGGCCATTGCGCAAACTTTGGCGGGCCTGAGTAATCCTTCGGGGCGGCTCCCTGTTACCTTTTATAAGAGCGTCAACGATCTTCCGCCGTTTGACGATTATTCCATGGCCAACCGCACCTACCGCTACTTCAGCGGCGAGCCGCTTTATCCGTTCGGCTACGGGCTCAGTTACTCGAAATTTTCCTACCGCAACGTGAAGCTCCTCTCGCATGACGTGAAAGCGGGCTCCCCGGTGAAGGTCGAGGCGAATGTGAAGAACACGAGTGCGCGCGACGGTGACGAGGTCGTGGAGGTCTTCCTCACGTATCCGAAGATGGCCGGCGCGCCCAACCGCGCTTTGTGCAGTTTTGCCCGGGTACACATTGCCGCGGGGCAAACCGCGCATGTGAACCTGACGATTCGTCCGCGCGACCTCAGCTACGTGACCGAGGCGGGTGAACGCGTGATCGCTGCGGGCTCTTACACGTTATCGGTCGGCGGCGGCCAGCCTGCCGCGAAAGCGCCTGTGGTGGAAGCGCGCTTCAAGATCACCGGCGAGCAGCATCTGCCCGAGTAGAACAGCGTCGGGATTCTAAGCATTGTCAGCTCCTGATTCGCTACCTAACTGTTCGTTGGTTACCAGGCTTTGCTTCGCACACGTCAACTCGGATTGTTGATCTTCGCAGCTGTTTGCTGCCCCCGGCTTCCCGCGCAGACCGATGCGAGCCAGCCTCAGGCAAGCACAGCGTCGTCGTCGGCAAGTTCATGGGACTTCAATGCAAGCGTGAGCGGGTATGTGGTGCCGCGCGGGCAATCGTATGTCTCACCGACATTCACGGCGGATCACGACACGCTGCACCTCGAAGCGCGTTACAACTATGAAGCCCAACGGACAGGATCGCTGTGGGCCGGGTACAACTCGAGCGTGGGAAAAAAAGTGGTATTGGAGTTCACGCCCATGATCGGCGGGGTGTTTGGAAATGTGGATGGAGTGGCGCCGGGTCTGGAATTTACTGGGACCTACAAGAAGCTGCAGTTGTTCAGCGCAAACGAATACATTTTCGCCGCGAGCGGCAAGGCGGATGATTTTTTCTATACATGGACGCAAATAACGTATTCACCGCTGAAATGGCTCACCATGGGGTATGTGATGCAAAGGACGCGAGCGTATACGACGCCACTCGATATCCAGCGGGGTTTTCTGGTGGAATTCGCGCACAAAAAAATGACCTTCACAACGCAGGTTTTTAATCTGGGCCAGGCGGATCCAACGGTCGACCTCACACTGGGATACAGCTTTTAGCAGACTGCTCCGACAGGGAGGCCCGTTATGCGACCATTGAAGCCGTCCGCTAGGACCACGCAGCGCGACGCAATCGAAGCGTGGTTGAGGAGCGCGGCATGAAAGCGATTGTGTGCCCGCGATTCGGGCCGCCGGAAGTGTTGCAGTTGATGGAGGTGGAAAAACCTGCGCCGAAGGAGGATGAGGTGTTGGTCAGGGTTTGCGCGGCGGCGGTGAATCCGCTGGATTTGTTCTGTATGAGAGGCGCGCCGTTGATCCGGCGAATACCGGGGCTGGACAAACCAAAGCGCAAAATACTTGGAGTTGATGTCGCGGGGTGCGTTGAGGCTGTGGGAAGAAACGTAAAAATGTTTCAGCCGGGCAATGAGGTTTTCGGCGGGCCAAAAGAGTTGGGTGCGTTCGCCGAATATGTCTGCGTTCGTGAAAATCAATTGGCAGGGAAGCCGGCCAACGTGTCCTTTGACGAGGCTGCAGCGGTGCCGGTGGCAGCCATCACGGTGCTGCAGGGACTTCGTGATAAAGGACAGATCAAGCCGGGGCAGAAGGTTCTGGTGGATGGAGCGTCCGGCGGCTTGGGCACCTTCGCGGTGCAGATTGCGAAATCGTTCGGGGCGGAAGTCACCGCGCTGTGCAGCACCGGGAAGATGGAAACGGCGCGATCGCTTGGCGCGGACCATGTGATCGATTACACACGGGAAGATTTCACGAAGAGCGGGCAGCGCTACGACCTGATTCTGGGTGCGAACGTCCACCATTCGTATTTCGATTACATGCGGGCACTGAATAAGGATGGAATTTTTGTTTTGGCCGGAGGCGCTCCGCGCAACATTCTCGAAAGCCTGCTGCTCGGATCACTGGGGTCATGGATCGGCAGCAAGAAGACCGGTTTCTTCATCGCGAATATCAACCACAAGGATTTGGTGGTTCTGAAGGAGCTTGTGGAAGCCGGGAAAGTCGTGCCGGTGATCGACCGGCGTTACCCGTTGAGCGATGTGGCTGGGGCGCTGCGTTATCTGGAGGAACACCACGCGCGAGGCAAAATCGTTATCACCGTTGGCAGTGTTGGGAACGCTTGACTTCGATTCTACCTACTCGCCGGGCAGGGGCGGCACCCGTGCGGGCCCATAGGCAGTTTTGGCAATTATATCTCCATGGCCGCTGGTTCAGCGTCGCGTAACTGCTCGGGACACTTGTGTCCCGACGAATCCCGGTGCGCCCAACAGTGACACACCGTATTCCATGACGGAGATCGACCTGCGCGCCGAACCAACGGTGATATCCGTTCCCGCCGTCGCGAAGTCGCGCTACTACTCCGTGCAACTGACCGACGCGAACGCTTTCAATTACGGATACATAGGCAGCCGGACAACCGGTGTTGGGCCGGGCGACTATATGATCGTCGGCCCTGATTGGAAAGGAGAGACGCCTGCTTACATCAAACAGGTCTTCCATTCAACCACGCCACTTTCGGTGATACTTTTTCGCACCCAGCTCTTCAATGCGGCGGACATGCCGAACGTAATAAAAGTCCAAGCTGGGTATAAAGTGCAGCCGCTTTCCGCGTATCTCTAGCAGCTTGCGCCTCAGGCGCCTCCGGCGATCGATTATGCCAAGGCCAATGCCGAGATCGCGAAGACGCAGTTCTGGCAATTGCTGGATTTTGCGCTGCAGTATATTCCGCCTAGCCCGGAAGAAACAGCAATTCGCGCGAAGCTTGCCAGCATCGGTATCGGTCCGGGTAAGAAATTTGACCTGAAGGATCTATCGGTGGAACACAAGGCCGCCATGCTGCTCGGGATGAAGGCCGGCGACGAAGCCGTCGACAAGTACATCGCAAGCGGAGGTGCAGTAATCAACGGATGGAACGTGGGATCGTTCTTCGGCGACCGCGCTTTCTACAACGGAGATTGGCTCAAGCGAGCGGCTGCGGCCAAGGGCGGAATTTTCGGCAACAGCGCCGTTGAAGCGATGTATCCGTTGACAGGGTTCTGCCCAACGGAGAAGTGTTGGATGGCAGCAAACATAACTACACACTGACCTTCGCCAAGAACGCGCTGCCACCGGTAAATGCGTTCTGGTCGGTGACGACGTATGACGGCAAGACCCAGTTCCTGATCGACAACCCAAGCAGTCGCTATCTCATCAACTCACCCATGTTGCCAAGCCTTAAGAAAAATGCCGACGGCTCGTTGACGCTTTACATCCAGTAAGTTTCTCCCGGCGCGGCCGAGCAACTCAATTGGCTGCCCGCGCCTGATGGCCCAATCTACCTGGTGATGCGTTGGTACTGGCCGAAGGAAAATCCACCTTCGATTCTTCCTGCAGGCAAGGGTACCTGGCAGCCACCAGGCCTCGTCGAATCCAAATAACCGAGCAATGCCCCTCCGAGTGTTCTTGACAAGCGCCGTCCGCGGTTTATAGTTAAACACATGCTTAATTAAGTGGATGCCTAATTATCCCATGAGTGACAACAAAGCATTCCGGGCCCTGGCTGATCCCACGCGCCGGGAAATCCTTAATCTGCTGCGCCACGGTGAAATCACCGCCGGGGCGCTGGCTGAAAAGTTTGATATGACCAAGCCCGCGATGTCGCATCATTTCGCGGTGTTGAAAGAGGCGGACCTGGTCACCAGCAGGCGGGAAGGGCAGCAGATCTGGTACGGATTGAACACCACAGTGGTGCAAGACCTGATGGCCTGGGCTATGCACCTGATCGGGGACGGAAAGCAGGGCAGAGGGAAACAACGATGACTGGCAAATACTACCTGATCGCAATATTGCTGACTGCGGCGGTGCTGGTGGCCACGGTGGTCGCGTACCCGCACCTGCCGAGCACGGTGCCCACGCACTGGAATCTGCGCAATCAAGCCGACGGCTACAGCGCGAAGTGGACGCTGTTTCTGATAGGGCCAGGACTGATGGCGGGAATCACGCTGTTGTGGCGTTTCCTGCCGTGGCTTTCGCCGAGGAATTTCGAGGTGGACAGTTTTCGGTCTACGTATTTTCAGATCATGCTGATTATGGTCAGCTTGCTGGCTTATTTCAATGCCGTGGTGCTGTGGGCCGGCGTAGGCTACACCTTGAATGTGGGCCGCGCGATTGTTGGCGGATTGTGCCTGCTTTTTGCACTACTCGGAAACCTGCTGGGCAAGGTGCGGCGAAATTTTTATATCGGAGTGAGGACTCCATGGGCGCTGGCCAACGAGCGCGTTTGGAATGCCACGCATCGTTTCGCGGCGAAGACGTTTGTGGCAGGCGGCCTGGTGGGCTTGGCGTTGACGGCTGTCGGGCTGCAAGGCCGGGCGGTTTTTGTTGTTTTGCTGGCGGCGGCGCTTATTCCTGCCGTGTATTCGCTGGCGCTTTATAAGCAACTGGAGCGGCGCGGCGAGCTGTGAGGCTGGCGTAATCCTCGCCGTTCTGGCTTCGGGCTGGCGTTGCCCATATCCAGCACGACTTTCCACCGTCCATCGCTTTGCTTCTTCCAGACGGTCGTGTACTTACCATACTCCACCGTTGGTTTGCCTTCCTTATCCTTGGAGCGAAATTCATAGAAGCCATAGAAATACGCCAAGTCGAGTGACGCTGCCACGTCCACGCGCATAACCGTCGAGGTCAGGCGATTAATTTTGTCGTTGAGAAAATCCATGGTCTTGCGGATATTGTCTTTGCCTTGCAGCATCGTGGCGCCCGCGGGAAGTTCCACGGCATCATCCGCGTAAAAGGACATGTAGCCGTCGGCGCCCTTCTCTTCGCCGGCGGTCATCATCGCCACTTCCAGCACGCGAATCTTGCCTACTTCGCGCTGATAGCAGCTTCGTCGCCCGCAGACGCGGCTTGCGCCCGCCGCAAACTTTGCATGGGTTGCACAAGCAAAATAACCGTTACACAGGGAGTTTCAGGAACAGCTTAAATTGGTGGGCGATTAGCGGGGGTAATTCGCCTGTGACTCTTTTGGAGAGAAGGTCGTGGCCGGCGGCGTCTACTTCCATAATCGCATGCGGGCCGGGGATCACCGCTAAAGCGGATTGCATTTCCACCGCCGTGGCGAAAGGGTCGCGGGCACCGTGAACGAAAAATACGGGTGTAACGAGCTTGGGAAAATGGCTGGTGCGAAGTTCCTTCGGTTTTCGGGGTGGATGGAGTGGGTAGGAGAGCAAGAGCAGGCCGTCCACCAGGCGCGGCTCGTCCGCGGCGAGCATCGTTGCTTGCCGTCCGCCGTAGGAATGCCCGCCCATAAAAACGCGGCTATGTTTTTTTTCTCGCATCAGAGAGACGGCGCGGCGCAGTCCGTCGCGATCGCGCACGGCGCTGCCGCGATTGGGTGGTCCATGCGGACGGGAGGCACGAAATGGCAAGTCGAAGCGGAAAACCGCGAAACCGGCCTCGGCCAGGGCGTTCGAAAGTTCCACCAGCAATTTCGACTGGCAGTTCGCGCCGGCACCATGTGTAAGCACAATGGCGTTTTCCGTCTGCCGCGCGGGCTCATGCAAAAAACCATGAATCGCGGGCTCGCTTTTGCTGTCATCAAAAGGAGTAAACATGGCATTTCCGTTTGTGTCGAAGTTCGAAGCGCCAGTGTATTGACGCCAGGAAATTCCGTCAAACATTTGGCGCGAGGCGGCGATGGTTGGCGTGCATGCAACTCATCGAGACTAGATGAAATCGCGCAGGTTTGTTTTTGCGAGGTCGAGTATTTCGTCGCCCCGGCCGGTCAGCATTGCTTTGACCAGATAGATTCCGAAGCCTTTGGCTTGCCCGAAATCGATCGTGGGCGGCAAAGAAAGTTCATGTTTGTTCACTTTCACGCTGACCAGCGCGGGGCCGGGATGCGCGAACGCAGCGCGAAGGGCTCCTTCCAGCTCCCCCGGATCCTCCACATTGCGCCCGAACACTCCGCAAGCATCGGCGAGCCTGGCAAAATCCGGGTTGACGAGATCGGTTCCGAAGCTGACGACTCCCACGGCTTTCATTTCCAGTTCCACGAAACTGAGCGCGTCGTTCTGATAGACGATCACCTTCACCGGCGCTTTCAGTTGCTTCAGGGTGAGCAGCTCTCCCATCAACATGGAAACTCCTCCGTCGCCAGACATGGAGACAACCTGGCGACCGGGAAACGTCATTTGTGCGCCAATGGCCTGCGGCAGCGCGTTGGCCATCGAGCCGTGATTGAAAGAGCCGAGCAGCCGGCGTTTGCCATTCATGGTGAGATAGCGCGCGGCCCACACGGTTGGCGTGCCCACATCGCAGGTGAAAATCGCGTCCTCCGCAGCAAGCCGGTCCAGCACGGCGCTCAGGTGCTGCGGGTGCATCGGCTTATCGGTGGACTTATCCCGTGCCAGTTCGTCCAACCCCTTACGCGCTTTTTTGTAGTGCGCCTGGGCATCCTGAAGGTGAGTGCCGTCCGCTTTCTGTTTCAGCAGCGGCAAGAGCGCGCGCAACGTGTCCTGCACCGATCCGACCAGCCCGAGATCGACGGCGGTGCGGCGGCCGATCTGCTCCCCGCGCGAATCCACCTGAATCACCTTTGCCCGCGACGGATAAAATTGCTGATACGGGAAATCCGTGCCCAGCATCAGCAGTAGATCGCAAAGCTCGATACCGTAGTAGCCGGACGTGAAGCCCAGCAGCCCGGTCATGCCGATGTCGTAAGGATTGTCGTAGGCGATGAATTCCTTGCCGCGAAGAGCGTGCACGATGGGAGCTTTCAGTTTTTCCGCTACTTGTAGCAGCTCGGCGTGAGAACCGGCGCAACCCGCGCCACCCAGAATGGTCACCCTCGCGGCCTCGTTCAGCATGGCGGCGGCGCGTGCCAATGCGGCGGGCTCCGGGCTGCTTACCGGTTGCATGGAGTCGACACTCAGGCTGATGCGCGGCAATGTTGCTTCCTGCAGGGCGGTGTCGCCGGAAATTATGATCACGGCCACGCCGCGCTTGGCAATCGCGGTACGGATGGCGATCTCCAGCACCCGCGGCATCTGGCTTGGCTGCGAAATATATTCGCAGTAATGGCTGCAATCCTTGAAGATGTGATCGGGCTTGGTTTCCTGGAAATACTCGCTGCCCAGTTCCTTGCTAGGGATCTGCGCGGCGATGGCCAGCACCGGCACGCGATTGCGCTGGCAGTCGTACAGGCCGTTGATCAGGTGCGTGTTTCCCGGTCCGCAGCTGCCGGCACAGACAGCCAGCTTGCCGGTCAGGTGCGCTTCGGCCCCTGCGGCGAATGCGGCGGCTTCTTCGTTGCGCATGTGGACCCATTCGACGGACTTGTGCGTGCGAATCGCGTCGGTGATCCCGTTCAGCGAATCGCCGGGAACTCCGTAGACGCGTTTGACTCCGACCGATTCCAGCGTTTCCACGATGATTTTTGCGATTTTCGCTGTCGCCACGGTGCCCCCTGTTCTTCCAGACATTTCATGAATACCGGCTAGGGGTCGGGGCTTCAGCTCCGACATTTAGAGGCATGAAAAATCGCGCTTTAGCCCCTCAGGAATCTGTTTACTTCTTGCCGGGCTCGTTACCGCACAACTTCTAGCCGCACGCGAATGTTCCCACCTTCGTTAGCTCGGCAATTCCATTCGCAAGTCTAAGGTCGTTATGCTTTGATGTCCGCTGCAAGCCCTAGGTGGCAAACAAAGTGTTGGATGAGGGTCCAGGATCGTTTGATATGGATTATTTTCTAAGTTCGACGCGGTTGAGGTTCCGGTGTTGGCGGCGGGAGGATTTGCCGCTGGCGATCGGGCTTTGGGGTGATGCTCGAGTGACTGCGTTTATCGGCGGGCCGTTTGGCGAGGAGGCGGTACGCGCGCGGCTTGCCATGGAAATACGGGAAATGTCGGAGGGCGGCGTGCAGTATTGGCCAGTCTTTTTGCTGCAGGGCAATGAACATGTGGGTTGCGCGGGCCTGCGGCGTTACCGGGCAGAGCAGAAAATCTACGAACTGGGCGTTCATCTGCGCCACGCGTTCTGGGGGCGCGGGCTGGCGGCGGAGGCGGCTCACGCGGTGATCGAGTATGGCTTTGCAACCGTAGGCGCTGCGGCGCTATTCGCGGGCCACCATCCCGCCAATGAAGCGTCGCTGCGGTTACTCAAGAAGCTGGGCTTCGCGTACACGCACTACGAACTCTACGCGCCGACGGGCTTGCAGCACCCGTCCTATCTGCTGCGCCGGCCGTGAATTGCACGCTGATTATTCCCCGCCCATCCGCCCGAAGCGCGTCAAGATACACGGAAAGTCTCAAACACCAACCAGTTGGTTGATGGCGCGTTGGGCTTCCAGGATGGAAAAGCGGTGATCCATGGCGCCGGCCAGGTCGGTGTTGGCGAAGGCGACGCGGCCGAAGGGGGCTTTGCGGAGGGTTTCGCGGGGAGCGGGGTTGCCGTCGGTGCCGAAGAAAAAGCCGGGTTGCGGGCTGAGGTAGGCGTGGCCCCAACGATTCAGGATGATGCCGGCGATGTCGCGCTGTGCGTCGAAGCCGGAGCCAGCGAACATAGCGGTAAATTGCTGGCGGATGCGGCGCTCGTATTCGCGGAAGGAGGTGCCAAGCATCTCCATGCGGCCGCGATTGCCTTGTTCTTCGGTGGGTAGGCCCGGAGAGGCGTACAGAACTTTCAGCGATAACACGATCGGGGAATCCGGGCTGATCGTGGGATCAGCGCCACCGCTGAGCGCCAGCTTGCGCACTTCCATGTAATTGCCGACGGCGCCATCGAACCAGCGGCAGCCGCTGAGGCCCATGTTATACAGAAAGCGCCAATTGCGAACTGCGACGTTGGCCATCATGCAGGGAGAGCGATAGAACGAGGCGTACGCCTGGCGGTAGTTTTGTGGCAAATCTTTCACGATATGCTTGGAAGTCCAGCTGCCGCCGGCCATGACGACCGTGTGCGCTTTGACGCGATAAAGCTTGCCGTCTTTTTCATAGGCGATGGAAACGGTCAATGCCTTTCCGGCATCGCCGTCGTGTTGGACGGAGACGGCCGTGGCGCTGAGGCGAACTTTGGCGGACGCGCCCGGAGTATCGAGCGCGGCGAAGTTGACGGGATTACGCGAAACGCCTTCGACACTGGCGGGCCCGTCGATGGCGGCAGGATTGAGACTTTTCACCAGCAGACGCGCGATGGTGGTGTTGCCGCCGGGAAACATTTCATCCATGGC
This sequence comes from Candidatus Acidiferrales bacterium, assembly GCA_963742325.1. Lineage (GTDB taxonomy): Bacteria > Acidobacteriota > Terriglobia > Acidiferrales > UBA7541 > Acidiferrum. The sequence goes on from CAVULB010000002.1 coordinate 595,033, forward strand.
GCCGGTTTCGTCGGCAACCGGCTGCAGCGCTTCAAACGCGTAATCGGAGTAGGCGGATAACGCATCCGGGCCCAGGCCGGCGCCGCCTCCTTCGACGGGCGAAAGAAATCTACGAACGGTCTCCTGACTCAGGCCGAAGCGCTCGTGAAAATGTTGCTCTAGCGTGATGCTATCGAGATAACGCGAGATGGCATCGCCTTCGTATTTGGGATGCTCGAAGGGTTTGCCATCCACGGATGCACCGGTGAGAAAGCGCACCCACTCCGCGCGCGCGACGGAGGAAATCGGAGCGCCTTCCAGTTTCCTACGGACCGGGTCCATCACCCATAAGCCGGGCTGGTGTCCAAAGCTCGCGCCGAACCAGAAGCCGTACTGGCCAACGTCCATGCCCACGGCGTCATAAGGAGTGCGAGAAAGCGGCATCTCTGGCTGCGGGCCGGACCATTTCTGGTAGGTAAGTTTGGGCGAGGTCAAGCCGATCGAGTCGTAGAATTGCTTCAGAAAACTTTGCGGTTGCTGAAGCTGGTAGATCGCAGATCCTTGGTGAGCGATCAGGCGTTTGCCGTCGACGAGAAATTCGTTTTGCTTGGCCTCGCCGCCGAAGATGGGATGATTTTCCAGCACCAGGCATTTCGCGCCCGAAGCGGCATGACGCTGGAAGAAAAGAGCAGCAGCAATTCCACTGATGCCGCCGCCGACGATCACGCAATCGTAGGTTTCGCCGGTTTCGATGATGTCTTTTGGCAGTGAATTGTAGACGGCGTCGCGTATTTTATGGCCGGCTTGCAGAACAGGCAGCGTGTTGCCGTTCGAAGCGCTGTATTCTCCAACGCCGCCGTAACCGGTAAATTCATCGTTTTGCGCCAGGATTTCCTGCGGGGTGAGCGAGTCGAACAACATCGCGCCGGAAGCGAGTAGCGTGGAGCCGAGAAAATCGCGGCGGGTGATCGGCGCGAGCATGCCTAGGGCCTTGTCACCGGGCTTTTGCGATTTGCGTTTGCGCATGGGACGGATTTCCTCTGCAATACTTTTCAGGATGAAGCGGAAGGCCCAGGCTCAACGGGAAACGAGGCGCAAATCAGAGTGCCGAAAGAATTGGAGCGGACCGTGAATTGTCCATTGCGCTCGCGAACGCGTTCTCTCATCCCGGCCAGACCGACACCGACGTTGCTGCCGTCACCATTGAAATTTTCCAGCATTGCCGGAGATAGGCCGACGCCGTGGTCTTGAATATTGAGCACAGCGGTTTTACCGTTTACAGCGAAGCGCACTTCGGCCGTTGCGCTTTTGGAATGGCGCTGAATATTGGTGATCGATTCCTGCAGGATGCGGAATAGGGTGAGCTCCAGATCACGGGGCAGCCGATCGGGCTGATCCGCAAGATCGAAATTGACCTTAATATCAGTGCGCTTGGAAAAACCTTCGAGATAGGAGCGAGCGGCGGCAACAAATCCAAGTTCCTCGACGAGCGGGGGATGCAGGAGATGCGAAATGGAACGCGTGGAGCTGACTGCTTCATCGAGGAGAACACTGAGTTCCTGAAACTTCTGGCGGTCCGGCGGCCTGGTCTTGAAAGAATCGGCCATCATTTTGGCGGCGACCAGGTTCTGGCCCAGTCCGTCATGCAAATCGCGGGCGATCTTACGGCGCTCCTGGTCCTGCGCGTTTAACAGCTGAGTGCTTAGATTCAGCGCATTCTGTTCGGCGCGTTTGCGTTGCGCCAGTTCCAGGCTCAGGCCGCGAAAATGCTCCCAGAGCATATACAGAGAAAGGAGAAAAGAAGCCGCCAAAATGACGATGATCCAATTGAAGAGAGAGCGGGTGACGCCCAGACGGCGATCGAGAAGGCTGGACTCCACGCTTCGCATGCTTTGACCGAGCACGGCGGTGCGCTGTGACGATTGCACCAGGTCGGCGGAGTAAGCGTCCTGCGCCTCATGCGTGGATTTGCCGGACTTTACGAGTTGCAGGGATTCATCCACGATGGAAAAGCGGGACTTTACGGCTTGCTCCAATTTTTCGCTAGTGGTTTCTTCGTCCAGATTGTCGTGAACCATCTCTCGGAGCTGCGGAAGCTTATGGAACAGTTCTGCGCGCATGGCCTCGACACGCTCGAGGTAGCGAGTGTCTCCGCTTTGCAGGAACATTTGCCGCGAGCGCCCGGTCTCGCTGACGTCGGATTCAATTTGCGCGATCAGAAGCTCAACATCATAGGTATGGCGGACCCACGCTTCGCCAAAATAGAAGCGATACAGGATCCACGCGGTGGCGGAACCGCAAATCAGGAGCAGAAAGAATCCCGAGGCAAAAATCAGCCGATGGTTCAGGCGTTGAAACAAAGCGACTCTCTAAAATTACATAAATCAAATCGAAAATGAACAGCCCTGCGGCTCATTCCCTCGCGACGATTCCCAAGAATCTTTGCGCGCGCGAAGATATAGCCTCCACGATTCAGGAATGCTATAGAATATACCCCCGAGCCTCCTGGGGAGAAACCACTCGTGCCAAGTCGTTCGAATATAGTGTATTTATCCGCCGCTTTTACGGGAATCGCATTTTTGATGTTGTCTTGCGCGTCCAGTTCACATCCGGATCAGCTCACCGTACGCATCCCGGAGCATTTCGCCGGTACTTCGCTGCACATTGATACGTGCGTCGTGGGCGCTCCGGTTGGAGAAGTGAAAGTGGACGATCAGGGATTGGGGAAGACGCCGCTTTGCCCCGCAAGTGACCACGCCGTGGAGATCGAAGTGGTGGGAGGCGGGCACTACAAACTGGTGTCTCCGGATGTGCAAATCCGGCGTACAGGCGATGGGATTGCGACCAGTATTGAGGCGCATCTGCGGCATTAGGATTTATTCTTGAAAATACGGAACAGGCTTCCGCCTGAGGGAGAACCCAAAAACGAGGGGTTCTTGCCGTGAAAGGCGCGGAAAGGGGAGGCGGTCCTCACTCCGCGGCACTGCGTGCGGAAGGACGTCGATCGGTTAGGTGGTCGGTTCGGTTCGCAAAAGCGGCGGCGGGCCACCCCATTCGAGCGTTATCTGTTGCGGAGGCGCGCTGCTTGGCCCCTTCGGCCATGATTTTTTCGACTTCGTCGGCGGAACGGGGCAGGCGCTGGCTGAGGAGTTCGTAGCCGGTATCGGTGATCAGAAGGTCGTCTTCGATGCGCACGCCCAGATGTTCGTCGGGAATGTAAATGCCTGGCTCGATGGTGATGACCATGCCGGGGGTGAACGGCGTGCAGAGATCGCCGGGGTCGTGGACGTTGAGGCCGATACTGTGGCCCAGGCCGTGGATGAAATATTGCCCCAGCGGTTTGCCGTGCTGATCCTTGCCATGCGAATTAATGTAGTCGTAAGCGATTTTGTAAACGCTTTTGTCGCCTTTGCGGCACATGTCCATGCCGGGCTTGAGCGCGTGGATGGCGGCTTCCTGGGCACCGAGAACGATGTCGTAAATTTCGCGCTGGCGCGGCGTGAATTTTCCGTTGGCGGGAATGGTGCGGGTGATATCGGCGGCATAACCGGAGTATTGCGCGGCCACGTCCATGACCACGATGTCTCCGTCTTCAATTTTGCGGGAAAGCTTGTCATAGTGCAGCGAAGTGGAATTGGGACCCGCGCCCACGATGGGGGCGTAGGCTTCCGCCTCCGAGCCACCCATTGCGTGGACTTCCACCATTTTTGCCGCGATCTGATACTCAAATAATCCCGGACGCATCGTCTTGAAAGCTTCGAACTGAGCATCGAGAGAAAGATCGATGGCCTGGCGAAGCAGCGCAAGTTCCGTGGGCGATTTTATCAGGCGCAAGTCGGCGATATTGGCGCGAATATCCTTCACGGTGACTTCCGGCGCGGCCTGCTTGAGCCAATCGACCGTTTCTTTTTCGTGAGGATAGCCACCCAGCTCTTTCTGGTAAGGAAGAATGGTGTAGAAGGTGGGATAGATACGGGCGAGCTGCTCGACGGTGGCGCGCAGGTCGGGCAGGGGCTTCACTTCCGAAAATCCCGTGCGCATCTGGATATCGGGATCATTCGGAGACATGCGGAGGCCGTTCCACTTTTCCTTGCGCGCGTCTTTGGGAGGAAGGAAAAAGATTTCGCGGGCGGCGGAATCGTCGGTTGCCGCCTTGTGCGCTCCCACGGGCAAAATGATGAGAGCGGCTTCTTCCTCATTGTGGCCGGTCAGATAATAGAAATTTTCTTCCTGGGCAAAAATGTAGGTTTGCGCTTCCACTTCCTTGCCGGTGTAGCCGAGTAGAAGGATGGGGCCATCGATGTTGGAAGCCAGCTTGGCGCGGCGGGTAGCATAAGCGGAATTGGGTTCGCGTTCGCGGCGCTGTTGCGCTGCGGCGGGAGCGAGCGCGAAGGATAGCAGCGCAGCCACGGCGAGCAACGAACCGGCAAGTGTTCGAAAAGCTTTTTGCGCACCAGCAATTAAGACAGTTTTTCCCAGACCACTCATCCAGTCACCTCTAACAGGATGCTGAAAACAGAATTCGGGATGTGTTCAGCAGCGAAAGCCGCTTTTTCTCGAGGCAGTTTTGCGGAAGCCACAGACCTCCGCTTGCTGTAGAGAGGATGTTTCAGCAGCCTGCTAGAGCTCTCCCCCGACCCGAGGAGCAAACGCGGATTGTATCGCAAGAGTGGAAGGCACTGCCAGGGAACCGCGTGCGCGAGGCGCAATTAGTGATGCAGGAGTTAATAGTGCGGAACGAGGGGCGGTCAGCGAAAGTTAACCCGATGGGAAAATGGCGGCTTACGATGAAGGGAATTGTCCCAGCCTTCCGGAGGGAGCATGGAACGGGAGAGGCGTCGCACGCCAAGATACATATTTATCGCCAGTGCCGAGCTGTTCGAAGAGCAGTCCGAAGTGCGCGTGGCCACGCGAGTGAGTGAATTGAGCCAGCATGGCTGCTATCTGGATATGATGAATCCGTTCCCCACCGGCACTTTGATCCTGCTGAGGATTTTTGCCGGCGATCTGACATTCCAATCGAAAGCGAAGATTGTTTACGCCACACCGAACATGGGAGCGGGCGTAACCTTCCTGGATGTGGAACCGAAATACGAGTACATTTTGAGTCATTGGCTGGAAGAAGCCGCGAAGGTCTGACCAGACAAGCGGCCCAGTACCAAGAATTCAGAAACGAAAGTCTTTCCATTTTCATCTCAATATGCAGGGTAGTTTCGGTAGTGGGCGGAACTGGAGTGCCCAGGAGGAAAGCATGAGCATTCTGAGAAAAATCGCAGGCTTTTCAGGGCGAGAGTGGGGCAGGCGAAGCGCGGTAGTGGTGCTGAGTTTTGCGCTTTTATTCGCGACTTGTCCGCTGGGCGTTTCTGCCGCGCAAGACGCCGGTGCGCCACCGCCGCAGGACCAGGCGCCGCCCCCAGAAGGGCAAACACCGCAAGGGCCTCCCTATAACACGCAGACTCCGGAACAATTGCAGCAATTGGTTGCGCCTATTGCCCTCTATCCGGATTCCCTGGTGGCGCAAATTCTGGCGGCTTCAACCTTCCCGGAACAAGTTGTGGAAGCCGACCGCTGGGTGCAGGCGCATCCGGATTTGAAGGGCGATGCGCTGGCACAGGCTGTGAACAATATGCCGTGGGATCCCAGTGTGAAGGCGCTGAGCGCGTTCCCGACGGTACTGGGGAACATGGATAAGAACCTGTCCTGGACGTCGTCACTGGGCGACGCTTATTACAACCAGCAGCAGGACGTGATGGACGCGGTGCAGGTGATGCGGCAAAAAGCAGAGCAGTCCGGCAACCTGAAAACAACGCCGCAACAGACCGTAACGACTCAGGGATCGACCATCATTATTCAACCGGCGGCGCCGGATGTGGTTTACGTACCGGCCTACAATCCATGGCTCGTGTATGGCGGCCCGATTGCGCCTTGGCCGGGATGGTATCCGTATCCCGGAATCTGGTTTGGCGGGCCGTATTTGTCATTTGGAATTGGATTTGGCATCGGATTTTTCGGCGGATTTGGTTGGGGCTGGCCACATTGGGGATTCGATTGGCATAACCACTACGTCGTCTATAACAGTGGCCGCTATTACTCTCACAGCACTACTTTTTATAATCGTAATGCTTACTACCGCGGCGGTCATGGGGGGCCCGGTGCGCCCGGCCGGGGATTTGCCGGGGATCGTTACGCTGGCACGCATGGGAATGTGTACAACCGGCCGGGAGCGTCGCCGAAACCATTCGAGGGGGACCGCAACGCGGCGCGGGGATATGCACAGCCTCACGAGCAACCTAAGGCGCAGAGCAACGTGCATTCCGGGGCATTTAGCGGCTATGACCATGGCGGCGAATCGCGAAGCTATTCGGCTCGCGGAGAATCCAGCTTCCACGGTGGCGGAGGAGGAGGCGGATCTCATGGTGGCGGAGGCGGGGGACATCACTGAGATCCGGAGTTGAAATGATTCGAGCGGGATCGCGAAGTCTGGAAAGAGAGGGAAGGATTATGCGGCGAGCGAAGTTGAACTTCGGCGAATCTGGCGGTGGTGATTTTGTGAAATTGGCCGCGGTCGCGCTTCTTCTGACGGGATTGTTGGCGACCCGCTCGAGGGGGCAGCAACCTGGGCAGAAAACATTTTCCAGCCCGGAGGAAGCGAGCAAAGCGCTGTTTATGGCGGCAAAAAATAATGACACGAAAGCGTTGATGGAGCTGCTCGGCCCGGACGGAAAGGACGTGGTTTCCTCAGGAGATGAAGGCGAAGACAGCCAGAACCGGGCGAACTTCGCGAAGAGGTATGAGGAAATGAGCCGTCTGATGAAAGAGCCGGACGGCAGCGTGACGCTGTACATCGGTTCGCGAAACTGGCCGTATCCGATTCCCTTGTTGAATAAAGGAAATCAGTGGTATTTCGACACCGATGCGGGCAAGCAGGAGATTTTGTACCGGCGCATCGGATGGAATGAAGCGTCAGCTATTCGGATTTGCCAGGAACTGGCGGTGGCGCAGAAGGAATACTACGCGAAGGAACAAAACCAGTATGCGCAGAAGATTTTCAGCGATGAAGGGAAGCAGGACGGACTGTACTGGAAAGTGGCGAACGGCGAACCGGAAAGCCCGATTGGGCCCCTGGTGGCGTGGGCTGTCGCACAAGAATATGCCGACAGCCGTGGCGAAAAGTCGGTTCCGTATCGCGGCTATTATTTTCATGTCTTGACGAAGCAGGGAAAGGATGGACAGGGTGGGGCAAAGAATTTCGTTGTGAACGGCAAGATGAGCGGAGGATTCGCATTTGTGGCGTATCCCGCGGAATACCGGACGTCTGGCGTGATGACGTTTATCGTCGGCGAGGATGGCATCGTCTACGAAAGAGATCTCGGGAAGAAGACCGACACGGTTGCGAAAGCGATGAAAGAATATAATCCCGATTCGCATTGGACAAAATCGGAAGGCGAGCAGGAACAGGCCGCCGGCGGGGAAACTACGAAGTAGTTGGTTACCCGCGGACGTGTGTAACGGAGCGAAGAACGGCGAAGTAGTGACACATGCTTCCGGCAAGGACGAACAGGTGCCACACGGCGTGGCTGTAGGGCAGGCGCTTCCAAGCAAAAAAGACGACGCCAAAGGTATAGAGCAGGCCGCCGGCCACAAGCCAAAGCACGCTGGACGTGGGCACGTGCGTGAGCACGGGTTTGGCGGCGATGACGACCAGCCACCCCATGATGATATAGACCGCGGTGGACAAATATTCAAAATGGTCGACGAACCAGAATTTCAACAGTATTCCCGCGAACGCTAAGCCCCAAACCACTCCGAAGAGCGACCAGCCCCAGGGACCACGCAGATACAAAAGAAGAAATGGAGTATAGGTGCCCGCGATAAGGAGATAAATCGCGCCGTGATCGAAGATTCTCAACGCGCGCTTCCATCGCGGCGAGACTGCGGCGTGATAGAGGGTGGAGGCGCTGTAGAGGCAAATCAGTGTGGCGCCATAGATGGAGCAGGCAACGATTTGGCTGGCGCTGCCGCGCAGGATGGCGAACGCCAGCAGAACCAGGAAGCCGGCAATGCTGAGGAGCAGGCCGATTCCGTGGGTGCTGCTGTTGACGATTTCTTCGACAGAAAGACGTGGGCGTGTCATGTGCAGGGCGACACCACTATTGTTTCGCTATGCGTGGCGCGGCGCAAGTGATTTGGTTGTGCAACCAATGCTGCTTACGCGCTCTTTGCACGGAGTGTGAACAATCATTTACACGCAGGGGCGAAATTGCTTGCGCCGTAGGAATTATTGGAAGCCTTGGGCCCCGCGCCGTTATACTCTGCAGGATTCCCAGTGAGAAAAACGTGAGCTCATTCACCAGTTTTTCCGGCACGATTCCAAAATTTATTTGGCTTGTGACGTTGAGTGTTTTTGGCGGGGTCGCGGTCATTCCTGGAAATGCAGTCGGGCAAGCGGCGGAACTGCTTTCTGACGTGAAGAAGGTTACCGTGGATTGGCCGGAAGGGGGCAGAGCATCGGCCGCGGTGCGCGAGCGGATGGCGGAAAAACTGAAGGCCTCCGGGAGAATTCAGATTGTGCCGAGTGCGGCGCAGGCCGATGCGGTGCTGCGGGGTTCGGCAACGATTTGGATCACTGGATATATTTCGCCGAGTCCAAGATCAAAAGGCGCGGAAGAGGCTACGTATCAGGGTTACGCTTCCGCGGAATTGAATGGGAAAAGCGGGAAGACGCTGTGGTCCTACCTGGTTACGCCGCGCAAGCCCGGATGGAAAAGCATATCCGATGACCTTGGCGACCAACTGGCTGGGTCATTGATGGAGGCTATCGGAAAAAAGGACAGCGGGGCGGCGGCGATTGTCGGCATACCGGCGGGCGGCTTGGCGAACGCGGTTACCTTGCACGGAGCGGGCGCCACGTTCCCAGCACCAATTTATCGGAAATGGTTTGAGAGTTTCGAGCAGACGCGACCGGGATTACGGGTGAATTATGACGCGGCGGGCTCCGAAGAGGGGATACGGCGCATCAGCGCGGGCGAAGCGGACTTCGGCGCCTCGGAGATGCCGCTTTCCGCGGAGCAGTTGCAGAAGAAGGGAAAGCTGCTGCAGTTTGCGACGGTGCTGGGAGCGGTTGTTCCGATCTACAACGTGAAGGGTGCGCCAGATGGATTGAATCTGACTCCGGAAGTGCTGGCGGGAGTTTTCCTGGGGAAGATCGTCTCGTGGAATGCGCCGGAGATCCGCGCCATCAACCGGCATGTGCGGCTGCCGGACGAAAGAATTCTGGTGGTGCACCGCTCGGATGGCAGCGGAACTACGTATGCGTGGACGGATTATTTGTCCAAGGTGAGCGAGGAGTGGAAATCCAAGGTGGGAATAGGCGCGACGGTGCCGTGGCCGGTGGGGGTCGGAGCGGAACGAAATCAGGGCGTGGCGGACGCGGTGGCCAAAACCGCGAATTCCATCGGATACGTGGAATTTATTTACGCGCTGCAGCATGAACTCGACTTCGCGGCAGTTCGAAACAGCACGGGCGAATATGTGAAGGCGGATCTGGACAGCGTGACCAGGGCGGCGAAGGCGGCTGACCTGCCAAAGGAAAATGAATTTCAGACGTCGATTACGAATGCCAGAGGGAAGCATACGTATCCAGTGGCGAGCTTTACGTGGATTTTGATTCCGGCGGATGGCAAAGACGCGAAGACGCACGAGGCGCTGCGGGATCTAGTTCGCTGGATGCTTACGACTGGGCAGAAACAGTGCGAGTCGTTGGGGTATGCGCCTTTGCCGGGAGATTTGGCGGCGCGGGAGTTGCAGGCGCTGGAGTCCGGGAGATAGTTTTGTGTAGATTGTGATTGGCAGCCGAGACAGTGGGATTTTTCCGCTACAGGGCAGAAAGGGGCGGCGGCAGTCCTCACTCCGCAGACTCCTTTCGGAATGACGTCTATCGGTTAGGTGGTTTGATTTGGTTCGTAAAAGCGGCGGCGAGCCGGCACACTCCAAGGTTAAAAGCCGGGGGCGCCGGTCGAGGCGGGGCGCATTTCGGAGGCATTGACGCCGAAGCGGAGATGAGCGAACCAAGATTGGCTGAGGGACATGAAGCCGGTGTAGAGATAGCCCCAGACAAAGAGAAGGAGGAAGGGCACGGTGGCGTAATTTTCGTTGCTGATGGAATAAACGATGGCGAGCGCGAAGTACAGGCCCAGCGCGATTTCAAAGTAGGCCATCCAGCCGGATTTGTTTTTGTATTTTTTAGCCGCGAAGGTGCCGGATTTCCCTTCGATTCTGAATTTTGGCGTTCGCGCGAATTCGGATTGTTTGCCAAAGATGGCTTCGAGAACCGCCTGGGCATTGCGCACGCTTAAGCCGATGCCGGTGGCCATCACAAAGGGCAAGTACAGAAACGTGTTCATCCAAGTTTTAGGTCGCAGCTCTTTTTGCGCGGCGAGATAAAAACTGGAAATGGAGCAGGTGGAGGCAAGGAAAAGCGGCAAGTCAATCACCAACATCTGGAACCAGCCCTGGTAGAACCGGACAATCATGGCGGGAAGCAGCATGGTCGAGAGAAGAACCATCAGTGGATAGGAAATATTGGCAGTCAGATGAAAAAAAGCCTCGGACTTTACGTGCCAGGGAACATCGGATCGAAAAACTTTGGGAAGAATTTTCTTGGCGGTCTGCATCAGGCCTTTGGCCCAGCGGGCTTGCTGTGCTTTGAAACCGTTCATGTCCACGGGGAGCTCGGAGGGGCATTCGATTTCGGGGAGATAGAGGAATTTCCAGCCTTTAAGCTGAGCGCGGTAGGAGAGGTCGGTGTCTTCGGTGAGCGTGTCATGCTGCCAGCCACCGGCGGAATCGATGGCGGTGCGACGCCAAACGCCTGCGGTGCCGTTAAAGTTGAAGAATGTGCCGCGGCGCGAACGGCCGCCGTGCTCGATGACGAAATGGCCGTCGAGCAGAATCGTTTCCACACGGGTGAGCAGGGAATAATCGCCATTGAGATACGTCCAGCGCGTCTGGACCATACCGATTTTTTCACCGCCATCCGCATTGAGGAAATGGGGAATGGTGCGGCGCAGAAAATCGGCGGGGGGAATAAAATCCGCGTCGAAGATGGCCACGAATTCGCCGCGCGCGGTCTTTAGTCCATTTTCAAGCGCGCCCGCTTTGTAGCCCTTGCGATTGGTGCGGTGAATGTAGACGATGGGAAGACCCTGTGCAGCGTGGCGATCGACACAAGCGCGAGCGACTTCGCACGTTTCGTCGGTGGAATCGTCGAGAATCTGGATGTCCATGAGCTCACAGGGATAATCGAATTGCGATACGGCATCGACGAGACGTTCAATCACGTAGCGCTCGTTGAAGATGGGAAGCTGTATGCTAACCTTTGGCCAATGCAAAACCGGCGGGGGCGTGGAAGGAATATTTTTGCGATAGACATAATAGTCGTAGAGGAGCTTATAGCGATGCAGCCCGTACGCCGCCAGGATAAACAGCACGATGAAATACGGAATCATCATGGCAAGATCGAAGGCGTTGGCGTGATAGACGCCGCTGAACGTCCGATCGGTGAGCTTATGCCAGTACTGGCGAAAACTAGGCTGATGAACCACGAGCAGGAATGAAGCCAGAGTCAACAAGTCTGAAGTTTCTCCGAATGCCATCCGAACAGGATCAAAAACAGTGGAACCGCCACTGGCCATGGATCGCGGCGGCCGCCCTGGAATCCGTGTTCCTGGGAATGCACAGCCTGTACTACTTGAAAAACCACGCGATCGGCTTTATCGAGCTGGGATTGGCCGGTGGCCTAGTTTACCTGATCACGTTGTACAGATTCACACGAACGCAATCCACACGCACAACTACTATTTTACTGATTTTTGCCGCGATTGCATTCCGGGCCACGCTGTGGCCGATGGAACCGACGCTGTCCGACGATTTGCAGCGGTATCGTTGGGAAGGGAAGGTGCAGGCGCAGGGATTGAATCCCTACGCGATTGCGCCCAACGATCCGCGGCTCAGCAAATTGCGGGACAAGTATTACGAAGTCATGCCGGGGCGGGAACTTCCGGCGATTTATCCACCGGCAACGGAACTGTTGTTTCGTGGGACTTGGAAAGTCTTTCCTGGGCCGACGGAATTTAAAGTGCCTTTCGCGGCGGCGGATGTGCTGGTGCTGTTGTTGCTGGTGTGGATGTTTCGAAAAGACGAAGATCGGGATTTTCGGCTGGCCATCTATGCCTGGAATCCGCTGGTGATCGTGGAATTCGCGGGCAGCGGGCACAACGATTCGCTGGCATTGCTGGGTATCGTTTGCGGGCTGGCGCTGGTGAAGAAATGGCCGCGGTTTGCGAGCGTGCCGGTGGCGCTGGCGGCGATGGCCAAGGTGTTTCCGGCGGTGCTGCTGCCCGTGTGGCTTCGCAAGGCGGGTTGGCCGGGGAAAAAAGCGGGATGGTGGGCGGCGGCACTGGCGGCGCTGGCGACAGTGGCGGTGCTGGCGCCTTACTGGAACGCGCTGGGAATGCTTCGCGCCAACCTGGGATATTACGAAGCTACATGGAAAAATTATCATGCAAGCTGGTACACGGTAATCGACTGGGCGACGGGAGGAAAAACAAGAATTCCCGCGCTGGTCGGCGTGGTGGCGAGTTGGGGGCTGGCATTTTGGTTGGGATGGAAAAAGGCAGAGCCGGCGCGCGCGGCGTTCCTGCTGATCGGAACGATTCTGGCGTTAGGACCAAACGGATATGCGTGGTACTTCACGTGGATTGTGCCGCTACTGTGCTTTTATCCGAATCCGGCGTGGCTGATGCTGACCGTACTGCAATTTTTGTCGTACAACGTTTTGATCGGCTACGGAATTCTGGCCGTCTTCAAGTTTGATCCGCTGATGCAGTGGCTGGTCTACGGGCCGTTTTATGCGCTACTGGCGGCAAATTGGTGGTTCGGGCGAACGAAGGTCGGAAGGCTAGACAAATTCGACGTTGCTGAAGCCAAGGCTCCGCAGCAGAGCGGAAAGAGTGGAGCGGGCGTTATCATCGGCGGTCTTTAGTATATTGTCCTGCAGCGCGGCGTCCTGCAATTCGTGCTCCGCTTCCTGGCGAACTTCACTTTCGAGATTGGGATCGGGCGAAGAAAAAAGGCCGGTGTCGCGGGAATAGACCCGCGTTTTCGAATTGTCGATGTGCGTGACGAGGATTTCGGATTTGGGGATGCGCACGGAGATGCTGCGGTCGTGGATGGAAACATCTTGCGGCCGCAACTGGCTGAGATCGACTCCGGCGATGACGTCGCCGTGAACGACGAGCAACAGGCGGTCTCCGGCGAGGAACTTCGGCAGGTACGGGTTGTCACGCTCGCCAGAAATGATTTTGTCCATGGAGAAGCGCACGGTTTCGAGGCGTTGCAGCTGCTGAATCTGGCGGACGACCGTGGGCTGGTCGATATGGATGAGGGAGCCGTGGGCGTAGGAGCGCAGCAGCTGGAGCAGCCCTGTGCCGGTGACCAGCCAGACGATTAGGCCGACAGCAAGAAGCGTAAAGAGGATGCCCGCGAGCAATCCCTTGATCCAGGAAGATGAGGGTGGCGGGAGGGGTCGGAGAGCGTCGTTGGGGTTCATGGCGTTTCGCGGGCGAAATACTAGAGTAAGGAAAAAAGACGGCGCTGTCATGTGGCCGGCGCGCGGCTGACATTCGTGGTAGTAGCTGGAGAGGCCATGGGCGAAATTACAAAAATCGAAGACGCGACCGGCGGGCTGGGGGAGATCGCGAAGGAAATGCTGCGCCTGGGATTCGTGGCCTTTGGTGGGCCGCCGGCGCACTTCGCGATGATGGAAGAGCGATTCGTGCGCACGAAAAACTGGCTTAGCCGCGAGCGTTTTCTGGACCTGATCGGCGCGGTGAACCTTCTGCCGGGACCAAGCTCGACGGAATTGACGATTTATCTTGGCGAAGTGCGCGGAGGATTCGCGGGGCTGGCGGTGGCAGGGGCGTGTTTTATTTTGCCGTCGGCGGCGATGGTGGCCGCGCTGGCGTGGGCTTACGGAAAATTCGGGAAGTTGCCGCAGGTCGAAGGATTGCTGTTTGGCATCAAGCCGGTGGTTGTGGCGCTGATCATTCCGGCATTGTGGAATCTGGGGCGGGTGGCGCTGAAAAACCCTGGATTGATCATGCTGGCGGTTGCGGTCGTGCTTTTGGCGGCGCTCGATGTGAACGTGATCACGCTGCTGATTTGCGCCGGCCTTTTTTGGATGGTGGTGCAACAGGCGCGCAGCTCGTCGAAACTAAGCACGGGCGGGATGCTGGGATTGTTTTCGACTGGTGCGGGTGGCGCTCTTGGCGGGCTGCCAATTTTTCTGTATTTCCTGAAGATTGGGGCGGTGGTGTTTGGAAGCGGCTACGTCTTGCTGGCGGTTTTGCGCGCGGACCTGGTGGTGCGCCTGCATTGGTTAACGGATGCGCAATTGCTGGACGCGATCGCGGTGAGCCAGGCAACGCCGGGACCCTACTTCACGGTGGCGACGTTCATCGGCTACCTGCTCGGCGGATGGAAAGGCGCGGGGCTGGCGACCATGGGAATGTTTTTGCCGGCGTTTGCATACGTTGCGGTGACGGCGAAATTTTTGCCGCAAATCCGAAAATCGCCGTTTGCGGGGGCGTTCCTGGACGGTGTGAATGCGGCGGCGGTGGCGTTAATGGCTACGGTAAGCTGGCAATTCGGGCGCGCGGCGCTGGTGAACGTGCCCGCGATTATTCTAGGGCTGGCCAGTTTGCTGTTGGCGATTCGCTATAAGGTGAATTCGGCGTGGCTGGTGCTCGGCGGCGCGTTGGCGGGAATTGTTCTACAGATCATTGGCAGAGGTTAGGCCGCAGCGCCCTGACCGCGAATCAGGCGATCAGCACGATTTTTCCGAATGCGCCGGGCGCGAGAACTGCCTGGTGGGCGATGGCCGCGTCTTTGAGCGGGATTTCTTTGCCGACAATGGGGCGCAGGGTGCCGTTTTCCAATCCGGCCGCGATGGCCGCATGGATTTCGGCGCCTTCCGTTTCGGTGACGGCCCAGAGCGTGAAGCCACAAACCGAGGCGCGGCGGGACATCAAATCGCGCGGGTTGACGGTGATATCGCCGCGATTGCCAATGACCACAGTGCGCCCGCGAATCGCCATCAGCTTCATGTCCGTGGCCAGATTTACGTTGGCGAGCATTTCGAGAATCACGTCGACACCACGGCCGCCGGTGAATTTCATAATTTCGTCGGCGTGCTCGGGCTTGGTGTGATCGAAGGCGGCGTGCGCACCTTCTTTCTTGACGAGGTCCATGCCGCGCTGGCTTCCGGCGGTACCGAGGACGGTCATGCCCAAGGCGCGCGCGAATTGAACCGCCGCGAGGCCGACGCCGCCGCTGGCTCCATGAATCAGCAAATTTTCCGCGGGGCGAGCATGGCCGTGATGGAACAGTGCGGTGTACGCGGTGCCGTACGGAACCCAGAGTCCCGCGCCTTGCGCGAAGCTGATTTTATCGGCAAGCAGGTAGACCTGGGATTCATCGACAAGCGTGTATTCGGCGTATGCGCCAGTGAGCGTTCTCGCGGTGTATACGCGATCGCCGGTTTTCACTTTTTTTATGCCTTCACCAACGGCGGCTACGGAGCCCGCGGCGTCCGAGCCCGGCGTGTACGGGAGTGGGGGCTTGATGGCGTAGGTGCCGGCGCGCATGTACGTGTCGTAGGGATTGACGCCGGCCGCGTGTACGCGGACAAGAATTTGTCCCGGGCCGGGCTTGGGTGTGGGGACTTCCTGAAGTTCGAGAACTTCCGGACCGCCGAAACGGTGGACCAAGATGGCCTTCATGTGGATTCTCCCTGCGACGAAGCAGCACGGTCGCGCGCTTTAGCAGACGTTGGATGATTGCCCGGGCGCAATTGTCGCAGGGTAAATTCGGCGCGGCAAGTGTTCGGCGCGACAGCGAGGGCTGTGGACTGCGGCATCAGAAGTGATCGTCCTGAACCAGCGAGATTGGTTCTGTTTTGGTGGCGCCGATCGATTGCGCCCAGGCGGTGGTTTGCCAATTGTCTTTGCTCTTATGGTCCGGGATCCATGGCGGAAGGGTTTGGCTGAGATGAATCGCCAGGGCATTTACGTACGGTTCGTACATGCGGCGGAGTTCAAGCAGCTTCTGGTCCGCTTCGGGTGTGGCGGAAAGCGTGGCGCCGTGCTGGGCCATCTTCATGCGAAGTTTCGCCAGGGTCTCCGTGGGCAAACGATCGGCCAGCGGCGCACGTGGCGTAGCGCTGAACACCTGACAAAGATCGGCGACCGCGTGGCGAGCGATGGCGAAGGTAAGTTCGGCTTGCTTGGCGCAGGAACCTTCGACTCCGGCGATGGCAAGCGCGCAGACATCCAGGATGGCGGTGAGAGAACCGATCCAAGACTGATTGTCGTGCTGGGAGCGGAAGTAGGCAAGAACCGGATAAGAAAGATGGGATTCAAGCAGTTCGGCACACCAGTGCTCCCACTCTTTCAACAGATCGCGTAGAGCTTCCTTGCCGCTCGGATAGGCATGTCGGCGAAGAAGTTCGCCTGCGGTGGGGGGCGTTCCGGCACGGGCGTCGAGCAGAGAAATACTAGTTTCGCGGCGGCCAAAAGCGCCATAGATGAAGGGCAAATACCCGATGACCGCGGCCAGAAAACCGAACCCGAAACCACATTCCGTTACGACCAGGAACCGCGCAATGCCAGAGCGAGGCACCACATCGCCGAGACCGAGAGTAAAGAAAGTGGTGCCGCTAAGGTAGAAATCGGTGTACAGGCTTGGGTTGGTGCCGGAAAGGTTGACGGCGGAGCCCGCGCCGTATTGCATCAAGCCGAACGCCAGAACCAATCCAATGGCCCAAATGCCAATCAGAATGAGCAGCGAGATCGGGCCGTAAAATCCAAGAAAGCTCTCGCGAGTTTTGGGCGCCGGGATCAACCGTGCGTAGAACTTCCAACTCGCCCAGGTGAACCGGTAATAGATACGGGTGAAGCGAAATTTGCGGGTGACGCGCCGGGGCAGAATGATGGCCTCGAACGCGTCCCACAGAACCACCAGGAACATAACGACACCGGCAATGAAGACACCGGGAACAGGAATCATGCGCAGCATTGTACCCGGAATCGGGGCGGCCATTTCGTTAAGCGGATTTTGAAGTGACCAGCTGAGAGCTGACGGAGACTTCCGCCTTAAATAGACGGGAGACTGGGCAACCGGTTTCGGCAGCCTTGACGGCAGCGTCAAACTTGGCCTTATCCGCGCCGGGGACGTGGGCTACGAGATCGAGATGGCTTTTTGTGATGGAGAAGCCTTCGCCGACTTTTTCCAGGGAAATCGTGCAGGTGGTTTCGAGCTTGGTTGCGGTGAGGCCGGCATTGCCAAGTTGCGCGGAGAGCGCCATGGTGAAACAGCCGGCGTGAGCGGCGGCGAGGAGTTCTTCGGGATTGGTGCCGACGCCATTTTCAAAGCGGGTGCTGAAGGAATATTGGGTATTTTTCAGCGTGCCGCTATCAGTGGAAATGGCGCCTTTGCCGGATTTCAGGTCGCCTTGCCATACTGCGGAAGCTTTGCGTTGCATATAGGGAAATCTCCTTCTTGTGTCTCATGCGCCCGGAAGGGCGGAGCATGGATTGGATTCGCCTGTGGAAGGGCGGGTTACTTCGGCGAGGAATCATTCTATCACCGATGGAAGGGAAAGATGGCCGACGATGGGCGCTGGACTGTTGCCGTGCACGCCATAGGAGTTACTTTGATGCGCTTTCGTAGCATTTGCAGAAGATCGTCATGGGGGTGAGGCGACCTTCCCGGATGGCATTGTCTGATTCGTTCCTCATTGCCTGGAACGGAGGATCAGCTTCGACTTTGTCCCGACGATTTTGGATTTGCGTTTTGTGTTGTCCGCGAAACGTCACGATCTTCCTAGCTCAGAACTCTTCCGTTTTCTTCGATGCGGTCTCGGCAAGGCGCATTGGAGCGACGGCTCATTAAAATTTCACTGCCGTTTGCAGACTTACGCTCCCTGCCTGGCACATTCCCAAGCAAGGAATGATTTCGCCGGCAACGTGAGCAAGCTCGGATAGTTAAAACAGATCACAGAGTCGTCAGGGAGACGAGGCCCGGCGGAGTGGCGGGGACTATGGGAGGAAGCTTGCTGCGATCAATGGGGTTGTAGAGGGTGTCGCGTTCTACGGGGATGCGGCCGGCGGCCCGGATCAGGCGTTCGAGTTCGGTGCGCGGCGTGAACTCGGCGGTGGTGGCGCCCGCATCGTGATAGATTTTTTCTTCCACCACGGTACCGTCCATATCGTTGGCGCCGAAGCGCAAGGCAATTTGCGCGATGCTGGGCGTGAGCATGATCCAGTAGGCCTTGATGTGATCGAAATTGTCGAGCAGCAAGCGAGAGACGGCCATGGTGCGCAAATCGTCATAACCGGTCGGCTTTGGAATGTGTGCCAGCGGGGTGTTGTCGGGGTGGAACGCCAGGGGAATGAAGGCCACGAAACCATGGGTTTCGTCCTGAGCTGCGCGCAGCAGAACGAGGTGATCGACACGCTCTTCGACGGTTTCAACGTGGCCGTAAAGCATGGTGGCATTGGAACGCAGCCCGATGCGATGGGCTTTTTTTGCCATGGTGAGCCACATGCGGCCGCTGACCTTGTGATCGCAAATAATGCGGCGCACGCGGGGATGGAAAATTTCGGCGCCGCCGCCGGGACAGGAATCCACGCCGGCTTCTTTCATCTTGAGAAGCGTTTCGTCGATGGAGAGTTTGGCGATGCGCGCGAAATAGTGGACCTCGACCATAGTGAAGGCTTTGAGGTGCACGTGCGGGTGGCGCTGCTTCAATCCGCGGATCAGTTCGAGGAAAAAGTCGAAACTTAAATCGGGGTGGAGTCCGCCGACAATGTGGATTTCCGTGGCGCCTTCGCGGACGCCCTGTGCCGCGCGCTCGTACATTTCCTCGAGCTTGTAGGTGTACGCGCCGGGAGCTTCCGGATCGCGGCCGAAGGCGCAAAGTTTGCAATGCGCGACGCAAACGTTGGTGGGATTAATGTGGCGGTTGACATTGTAATAGGTGACGTTGCCGTGGCGCTTTTCGCGGACATAGTTGGCGAGCCAGCCGACCGAGAGAAGATCGGGGGTTTTGTAGAGCGCGACGCCATCGTCAAAGGTAAGGCGCTCGCCTGCGAAGACCTTGTCGGCGATGGGTTTTAATGTTGCGTCGTTGATGGTTAGCTCAGCCATGGGTCGTCTTTAGTTGACAGTTCTATTTTACAGATGTTTTGGCGAATATTTCGATGCTCTTTTTGATCTGCAAACCAGCGGCCCGCTTTGAGCGGGCCTACGCAGTCAAAACCTTTGCATCGTTCAAACGCGCCAAATGGCAGCGGCAGCGCCCCAAAACAGCAGGAACAAGATACTAATATAGCCATTCACGGCGAAAAACGCAGCGTTTAGCTGGCTGAGGTCGTTCGCTTTCACGAGCGAATGCTCGTAGGCCAGAAGCGCTGCGACAACCGCGATGCCCACCCACGCTGGCCATGGCAAACCGAAACTTGCGGCCAGCCAGCTCAACAGAACTACCACGCATACATGCATAAAGCGGGCAATGCGAAGCGCATTGGCGATCCCGAAACGCTTCGGCACAGAGAACAGGCCGGCTTCGGCATCGAACTGCACATCCTGGCAAGCGTATAGGACATCGAAGCCGCCGACCCACACGGTGACCGCTGCGCAAAGAATCAGCATGCGCCAATCGAGGCTCCCGGTGACGGCGATCCATGCGGCGGCGGGAGAAATGCCCAGTGCGAAGCCGAGAAAGACGTGCGACCAGTTGGTGAAGCGCTTGGTGTATGAATAGAAAAAAAGAATCGCGAGGGCGACGGGCGCCAACTCCAACGCAAGGGCATTCAGTTGCCACGCGGCCACGAAAAACAGCGCGATCGCGGCGATGGTGAAGGACCAGGCGAAGGATACGGAGAGAGCGCCGGTCGCCAAGGCGCGCATTTTGGTGCGTGGATTTTCCTTGTCATAGCGCAGATCGACGATGCGATTGATGGTCATAGCCGCCGAACGCGCCGCGACCATGGCCAGCACGATCCAAAGAATTTGTCGCAGCGTGGGCCAACCGCGCGTGGTGACGCGAGCGGCAAGCAGGGCGCCGACCAGCGCGAAAGGCAGCGCGAAGACGGAGTGCTCAAACTTGATCATTTCGAGCACGGTGCGAATGCGGCTTGCCATAAGTCTTTACGACTCCGACTTCCGCGCTGCGGCGCTGCCCGTCCAGCGATACATTTTTTCCTGTGGAAGCCCGGCTTGGGCGAGGACCCGGCAGACGTACTGCGTCAGGATTTCGTCGATGGTTTTCGGCTTGAAGTAAAAAGCGGGAACCACGGGCATTATGACGGCGCCGGCTTGCTGAGCGCGAAGCATATTTTCCAGATGGACGCGATTGAAGGGCGTGTCTCTCACGCAAAGAATGAGCTTGCGTTGTTCTTTAAGCATTACGTCGGCGGCACGCGCCAGCAGGTCATCGCTCATCCCGGTGGCGACGGAAGCCAACGCGCCCATGGTGCAGGGAATCACAATCATGGCGTCGACGGCGTAGCTGCCCGAAGCGATGGAAGCGCCGACGTCTTTATTGGAGACAGGTTCCGTTTTCTTTGCAGCGTGGCCCAGGATACGGCTGGGAAGTTTTTTCAAATCTCCGGAAGTGATGCCGAGTTCTTCGGAGAAAAGCCGTTGCCCGGTTTCGGTGACCACCAGGTGGATGCGGGAAACGCGCGGGTCGTCTTCAAGCAGGGCGAGCGTTTTTTGCGCCAGCAGCGCGCCGCTCGCTCCGGTCACACCAATCGTGATGGTACGTCCCTGGGTGGTAGCCATGGTTTTTCGCGGATAATCCAAGTCTCGCAGCGCGGGCAGGGCAAGTCAAGCATAGGCGCCGTTGTGGCGGGAATGCTAAGATTCGAGGCGGTCCAAACCGATGAATTCCGAAGAGATTTTGAAGCTGTTAAAGCGCGTTGAAGCAGGAAAACTGTCGGCGCACGCGGCGGTCGAAAGGCTGAAGCATCTCCCTTTTGAGGATATTGATTTCGCCAAGGTGGATCATCACCGGGCGCTGCGGCAGGGTTATGCCGAAGTGATTTTCGGGAAGGGAAAGACGCCGGGGCAGGTGGCGGAAATCGTGCGCACGATGGTGAAGCACAAGGATTCGCGGCAAAACATCCTGGTGACGCGCGCGACCGACAAAATTCACGCGGCTCTGAAGCGAGCGCGGTTGGAAGCGCGATTTCATCCGTTGTCTGGCGTGATTACCATCGAGCGCAGCAAGGAAATTACCGGGAAGGGCACGATTTTGATTGTTTCCGCAGGCACCAGCGATATTCCCGTTGCGGAAGAGGCGTTGTTGACCGCGCGGATGATGGGAAACCGTGTGGACCATCTCTATGACGTGGGCGTGGCGGGGATTCACCGGCTGCTGGAGCATCGCGGGATGTTGACGGTAGCGCGCGTGATTATCTGCATTGCGGGGATGGAGGGCGCGCTGCCGAGCGTTGTGGGCGGGCTGGTGGGCGTGCCGGTGATTGCGGTGCCGACGAGCACGGGTTATGGAGCGAGCTTTGGAGGCGTGGCGGCGCTGCTGGGTATGCTGAATTCGTGCGCTTCGAATGTGACGGTGGTGAATATCGACAATGGATTTGGCGCGGCGTGCGTGGCGTCGTGTATCAACCGGCTGTGAAAAGCAGATTCCTCAGAGGCTAAAGCCCAAGATTGCTTGTGCAATGTCGGAGCTGAAGCTCTGAACCCCTGAAGAGTCGCAAGTCTCATGCTTTCAAAAGCACCTTCATCACGTTCGCATGCTGGGCGTGGAGAATTGCTTTCGGAGCGTCCTTCAGCGGGAACGTGCGGGAGATGAGTGGGGTTGGATCCACTATGCCGGAACGAAGCAGGGCGATGGCTGTGGCGAACGGGCCGCAGCGTGAACCGACCACGGTGATTTCTTTTACCACGATAGGCCAAGTCGCTACCGGCGCCGCGCCGTGAAACGTGGATTTCAGCACCAGCGTGCCGCGAGGCTCGGTCATTTGCTGCGCGAGCGTCAATCCCGAGGGCGAGCCGGTGGCTTCTACAACGAGCCGGTAACTTTCTTTCACTTGCTTGAGATCGCTCGGATTCCCGCGAACGTTTCTAGTCGCGATACCCGCTTGGCGCGCCAGTTTTAATTTTGCTTCGTGCTTGCCGTAAAGCGTCACTCTGCTGCCTGCCGCTTGCAATACGCGGGCAATCAGTTGCGCGAGCTTTCCGTCGCCGAGGACCGCGGCGGCGGGAAATTTGCGCATTGGGACTTGATCGAGAATCTGGCAGGCTGCCGCGAGAGGTTCGGTGAAGACGGCTTTTTCGTCGGACACGCTTGCGGGGATGGGATGAAGATTTTCCAACGGCAGCGCGAGCACTTCGGCGAAGGCGCCGTCGTGAGCCACGATTCCGAGCACGGTACGCTTTGCGCAGTGTGTTTTCAGGCCGCGGCGGCAGAAATCGCAGACGGGCTTGTAGTTGTAGGCCGAGCAGGAAACGTTGATTGCGCCGGCAACGCGTTTGCCTAGCCAGCTCTTCCGTGTTGCGGCAGAGGCTCCTCTGACCTGCACGACTTCGCCGACGAATTCATGGCCAGGAACGCCGCGAAATTGATGATAGCCGCGGAGAATCTCTACGTCGGTATTGCAAATCCCAGCCAGATACACCCGAATGAGCGCCCAGCCAGGCAGCAATTCCGGAGCGGCCCGCTGGACCCGGCGCAGTGTTCCATTTCGCGCGAGGAAGGCCAGCATATTTTATTTCTCGGATTTTTCCGGAAGCGACCGGTGTGGACGTGACGAAGTCGCCATGCGCTCGAGCAACTCGAATTTGGCTTCCATGCGAGTCAGGCGCCGATCCATATCCTGGCAGGTCAGGGCGAGTTGCTTGACGGTATCGCTCATATCCTCCACGCGATGTTCGATGAGCACAATCTGACGCAAGGCCTCAAACACATCACGGGGCCAACTCACTTTGTTTTCCTCATCTCCTTCAGAATCCGGTCAACGTAGGCGATCGTTTCGTCCAGTTTCTTGACGCTGCGATCGGCGGAGTCTTTGGCCTGGCGCGCCAGAACCTTGAGTTCTTCCTCGTTTTCAACCGGAACGTCGAGATACAGATCGACGGCGTTGCGGACTTCCTGGGAGAAGGAACGGCCCCGCCGCTTGGCGCGACGGGCCAGGCGGGCTTTTTGCTTTGGATCAAAGTGAATTAGCGCGGCGGCCATGGCGGCTCCTATATAACTCATATATCGTAGCACTTTTATAGTGACATTTTCCGGGCGTTGCTCGCTGGCCGCTCTAAAGTCCGGCCACTCCATCGGCGCCGGTCTGGGCTTATATTAGGGCGGCGGCTACGGCATTTGCCAGGGCTGAATCTTGTTGCGGAAAAACTGTGCGCAGATCGAGTAGCAAGCGATCGTCTTCAATGCGCGCGATTACGGGGATTCCCGTGGGGCCCTGGCGCAGGCGAGCTTCGAGGTCGGCCGAAGAGTGGCGGGCGCTGCGGATGCGAACGAGTTTTGTGGGCAGAGACTGAGCGGGAGTGGAGCCGCCGCCGACCAGGGAGCTGCCATCGGTGATTTCGATGCAGGCTTCAAGATCACCACCGCCGGATTTTAGCGTGGCCGCAAGTTTGCTGGCGCGTTGCGCGATTTCCTCGCTGGAGGCGCGGATCATGCGCTGCGAGGGAATTTCGTTCCAGGCACCGCGCAGATAGGCGTGCAACGTGGCCTCCAGGGCGGCGATGGTCAGTTTATCGACGCGCAAGGCGCGGAACAGCGGGTGGCGCCTCACGTTGACGACGAGTTCTCTTCTTCCGGCGATGATGCCGGCTTGCGGGCCGCCGAGAAGTTTGTCTCCGCTGAACAGCACTAGCGAGAATCCCGCCTCGACGCTGGCGCGCGCGGTAGGCTCGTCAATTCCCGACTCAGAAAGATCGACAAGGCAGCCTGAGCCCAGATCTTCGATCACCGGCAACGCTCGGCGTTCGCCAAGGGCGATAAGTTCGGCGACTTCGGGCTTCTCGGTGAAACCGGTCACGGTGAAATTGGAGGGATGCACGCGCAGCAGCAGCCGTGTTTTTTCCGTGATGGCGTTTTCGTAATCGCAGATTCGCGTGCGGTTGGTGGTGCCGACTTCGCGAAGAACGGCGCCGCTTTGCTCCATGATTTCCGGGATGCGGAAACCGTCGCCAATTTCGATCAACTCGCCACGAGAGACGATCACCTGGCCACCGCGCGCAAGGGCGGCAAGAGTGACCAGGACGGCCGCAGCGCAGTTATTCACGACGATAGCCGCTTCTGCGCCGGTTAAACGCTCGATCAGGCGAGAGAGGTGCACGTCGCGCTTGCCACGGGCTCCCGCGGAAAGATCGTATTCCAGGTTGGAGTAATGGGTGACGGACAGCCGCAATTCCTCGATGGCCGCGGCAATCAGTGGAGCGCGGCCGAGATTGGTGTGCAGGATCACGCCGGAAGCGTTGATCACCGGGCGGAGGGAGGGCGCCAGCTCGGCTTCGAATGTGGCTACTATGCGCTGTTCCAAAACACCGAGGGAGATGGCGGATTCATCCTTCACTTGTTGCGAAATAATCTCGCGGCGCACTTGCGCCAAGACTTCGCGAACGGTGGCTACCGCATAGCCGCGATCCAGCGTATTACACAGTTGGGCCACGCTAGGGCGGAGCAATAGTTCATCGACGGAAGGCAGCCCGCGCAGCAGAGCGGTCTGATCCGGGGAAGGAAAGAGCTTGGCAGGTATCGACATGGCGTCATTTCATCACAGTAAGCAGGAGGGGGCAATTGCGGAGCCGGCAGGGTGGCCATTGGTACAGGAGGCGCGGTTGCTAATGGGGTGCCGCGGGCGTTGTTCCCGGTTGACGCGGGCAAGGACCGCTTCTAGGATGTGGTTTCGAGGCTAACCAGGCCATGCCCACGATTGACGAAGAACTGGCGCAGATGGAGCGGGACATCCGCCAGCTCAAGATCGAATATGACATGTTCTTCGGCGGCGGCAGGAAGCGCCCACCGACGGAAATCGAATGGCGCATCGAGCTCATCGTGAAGCGTTACGGCGAGCGCGGTGGGGACATGAAGTTTGGGCAACGCTTCCGGTTCACCAACCTGACGCAAACCTACGCGAAGTATAAAGACGTTTTTCGCAAGCGCATGGTGAAACACGAAGAGGGAAAGATCGAACGGCACTTCGGCGCAGCGGCCAAGGCCATTGAAGCGGAGCGCGCGCGGGCTCAAGCGGCTGCAGTGAAGGCAGGAACCACGGCGCCTACGACGGCGGAGGCGAAAGCGTTTCGCATGGTGTGCTGCGAGCCGGAGCGGGAAGCGGACAAGGTCGATCAACTTTACGAAGCCTTCGTGCAAGCCAAGCAGCTGGCCGGCGAAGAGACCAGCAAGCTGACCCGAGCGGGTTTCAACGAATTTGTGCGCAAGAAAACGAAAGACCTGCAAACCAGCAAAAACTGCCGCGATGTGGAATATGTTGTGGAAACGGTAGACGGCCAGGTAAAACTAAAAGCGCTCGTGAAGTCCTGACTTTTGTCCTTCTAATTTTCGACGCCTTTTTTCCCACAGACCTCCGCTTTTCGAAAGTCCACTGCTCCGCGTAGACTAGGAAGTTCAACTCTCGCTGGAGGAACCCATGGCTGTGGAGCGTGCGCTGCTGAGCGTGTTCGATAAGAGAGGAATTGTGGAATTTGCCAGGAAGCTGGCGGCCCTGAAAATCGAGATCCTGTCGACAGGCGGCACGGCAAGATTACTGCGGGAAGACGGGGTGCCGGTAAAGGATGTGTCGGAATTTACGGGTTGGCCGGAAATGCTCGGCGGGCGCGTGAAAACACTGCACCCGAAGGTGCATGGCGGGCTGCTGTACCGGCGGCACCACGGCGAGGACCAGAAACAGGCGAAGGAGCATGGCATCGCGCCCATCGACCTGCTGGTGGTGAATTTGTATCCGTTCGAGGAGACTGCGGCGAAGGCCTATTTGCCGGCGGAAGAGCTGGTGGAGAACATCGATATCGGCGGCCCAACGATGCTGCGCTCGGCCGCGAAGAATTTCGAAAGCGTCGCGGTGGTAAGCGATCCCGTGGACTACGAGCGTGTGGCGGCAGAATTGGAAGCCAACGGAGATACGTCGATGGCGCTGCGGCTGGAGTTGGCGCGCAAGGTGTTTGCCACCACCTCGCGTTACGACGGGCTCATCACCATGAATCTGGAGCGGCTGAGCCTGAACGGGAACAAGCTAGAAGTGCAGCCGAAGCCGGTGCTGCCGGAACGCTACCACCTGGCGCTGCAGCGCAAGCAGGAACTGCGTTACGGGGAAAATCCGCACCAGGAAGGCGCGCTCTATATCCCCGCGGGACGTCCGCCGGAAGGTTTGGCCGCTGCGAAGCAACTGCAGGGCAAGGAGCTTTCCTATAACAATTATGTGGACCTGGAAGCGGCGCGCAGCACCGTGGCGGAATTCGAGCGCCCCGCGGCGGTGATCATCAAGCACAATAACCCGTGCGGTGCGGCGGAACAGAAAACGCTGCTCGATGCGTATTCCAAAGCGTTCGCCTGCGACCCGGTGTCGGCGTTTGGCGGGGTGCTGGCGTTCAATCACATCGTGGACGCGCTAACAGCGGAGGCGGTAGCGAAGTTGTTCGTGGAGTGCATCGTGGCGCCGGGCTTTGCAGATCGCGCGCAGGAAATTTTTTCGGCGAAGAAGAACCTGCGGTTATTGGCGCTGCCGCATGGTGGGCTCGAGCAGGATCAGAAGCTGCAGTTGAAGCGCATCCTGGGCGGCGTGCTAGTGCAGCAGCCGGACCTTGGCAGCTTGAAGGGCGTGGAGTTGCGGGTGGTCACAAACCGCGCGCCTAGCGAAGCAGAAATGAAGGACCTGCAGTTTGCGTGGAAAGTGTGCAAGCACGTGAAGTCCAATGCCATCGTGTTTGCGAAGGATGGCGCGACGCTTGGCGTGGGCGCCGGACAGATGAGCCGGGTCGATTCTGCGAAGATTGCCATCGCCAAGGCGCAAATGTCGCTGCAGGGAACCGTCGTGGCCTCCGACGCGTTCTTCCCGTTCCCGGACGGAGTGGAGGAATCGGCAAAGGCTGGAGCGACGGCGGTGATTCAGCCGGGCGGGTCGGTGAAAGATGCGGATGTGATTGCCACGGCGGACCGATTGGGGCTAGCGATGGTATTTACGGGGATGCGGCACTTTCTGCACTGAGGTGCGGTTGGGCCTCGACGAGCCGCCGCAACCCGAAGCCAGTTACTGCCGATGCCGTCGACAGCTTCTCTAATGGCAATCGCGATGGCGGCTGGAAACCGGGAGACTTGGGAACAGGCTGATTCTGCGCTGCAGCGTGAGGAACGCATCGCGGAAAACGCGGCCGATTTGTTCATGGGAACCGGCAAACGCGCCGGGACCCGCAACGCGCCAATGCGCGGTCACTGGCTGGCCGGTGAATGGCGTCCGGATAAACACTGCCTGTGGGATGGCTTCCGGCGCTCAATCCACGGAATTGGATTTAGCACCATGGTCAGTATGGCTTCGGCGAGAATAGCGCGCGCGGAATTGCCCGTGCACAGAAATAACACGTTGTAGCTTGTATTCATTTTGATCGGTTTCCGGGGCAGCAGGGAAGGTCGACGCATCCTGGAGGACAGTCGCATGGGGGCACGGCGGGCTTTTTTGCGTGGACGAAGGCGCTCATGAACTTGTCTTTGATCTGCGGGCCGACAGTGTCCGCATCGAGACCGGCTGCGGTTAGAAAACCGCGTGCTTCTTCTATCTGGTAGATTCGCGTTGGTTCCACTTCGATGGATTCGAATCCCTCGGCCTCAAGCTTTTGGCGGTATTGGGTGTCCTGCAGTGCTCCAGCGATGCAGCCAATCCATAGTTCCATGCTCTTGCGCACTTCGCCAGGTACTTCGCCGCGAACGACCACGTCTGAAACGGCCAGGCGGCCGCCGGGCTTGAGCACGCGAAAAGCTTCACGCAGGACGCGATCCTTATCGCCTGAAAGATTGATCACGCAATTGGAAATAATGACGTCGACCGTGTTGTCCGGCAGGGGAATGTTTTCGATCGCGCCTTTCAGAAATTCGACGTTTTCCACGCCCGCTTGTTTCTGATTTTCCAGGGCCAGCGCCAGCATTTCGTCGGTCATATCCAATCCGTACGCTTTGCCGCCGGGAGCCACACGCTTGGCGGAGAGCAACACGTCAATCCCGCCGCCAGAGCCGAGGTCCAGAACGATTTCGCCGGGCTGCAATTTGGCCAGCGCCATGGGATTGCCGCAACCGAGCGACGCCGCGACGGCATCGGGCGGAAGGGCTTGCTTATCACTTTGTTCATAAAGGTTGTGGGTTATCGGATCGCACCCGCGGAGTGCCGCACCGCCCCCGCAGCATGCCGTTTGGCCCTCAGTTACGCGCCGCGCGGCCGCGCCGTACTTTTCCCGCACCGCTGCTTGCATGTTTTTTTCACTCATGGTGATTCCTCGTATCAGGATCTCGAAATCTGGACGATGGCTTCCTCTGGAACCACGCGATTGCGCGTGCAGCATTCTTCGTAGAGGAAGCCGAGAATTTCTTGCAGGGCCCCGGTGTTTGCTTTGTAGCAGAGGAAAGTTCCGGCGCGGGGGACATCCACCAGGCCGGCGTGACGCAATTTTTCCAAGTGATGAGACAGCGTAGACCCGGGAATACCCAATTCTTCCTGAAGTTCACCGGCCACCATCCCGGTGGGGTGAGCGGACAGCAGCAGGCGAACGATGCGAAGGCGCGGTTCGGCGCCGAGAGCGGCGAAGCGATCGGAGGAGCGGGCGACGAGAAGGGCATCAGGCTTTGCCATATTTCGATAATTGCAGAAATATCGTTTTAGCGCAACGGG
Source organism: Candidatus Acidiferrales bacterium (assembly GCA_963742325.1). GTDB lineage: Bacteria > Acidobacteriota > Terriglobia > Acidiferrales > UBA7541 > Acidiferrum. The sequence continues at coordinate 624,003 of CAVULB010000002.1, forward strand.
TTTTTCAGAAGCTGCTCACTCCAGCCGGCAGACCGCCTCGTGCGCTTTTGCGTTTCACTGCGCGCTTGCTCTTCGCAGAAATTTGACGATGGAGTTTGATAGCAAAAGCGGCGGCGAGCCGCCGCACTGCAAAGGTTTCCGAAACCCTTCCTTGGGCCAGAACATCTTATAATTTGGGCCCCATGCTTACGTGCGAAATGCCGACGTTTTCGCTTTTGACCCCACTCCCTCTGCATGGGATACTTTCTGTTCCTGGACTTTTATGAAGCTAATCCGTTTTGTCTTCGCTTTCGCTCTGGCCGGTGTCTCCGTTTTACCTGCGTTTGGCCAGAATGCTCCCGCCGACACCCTCACCGGCCCCTTCGGCAAAATGACGCCGCGCGCCGATGCCTATTACAACTTTACGATGGGGCATCTGTACGAACTGCAATACGAACAGACAAGCCAGCCCGACTATGCCACCAAGGCCATCGACGCCTACAAGAAGGCCTACGCGATCGATCCAAAGTCTCCGATCATCGGCGAGCGCCTGGCGGAAATGTACTGGAAAGCGCAGCGTGTTCGCGATGCGGTAAACGAAGCCAACGAAATTCTGAAGCACGATCCGGACGACCTGGCGACGCACCGGTTGCTCGGAAGAATTTATCTACGCAGCTTGGGCGACATCAGTGGCTCGGGAGTGCAGACAGAAATGGTGGCCAAAGCGATCACCGAATACGTGCAAGTGCATCGCCTGGATCCCAGCGATCAGGAAGCGGCGCTGTGGCTGGCACGTTTGTACCGGCTGCACAACGAACCAGACAAAGCCGAGCAAGTGTTGCGGAAAATGTTGGAAGACGATCCAGGTAATGAGGCGGCGGCCGAACAGTTGACGCAGTTGCTTCTCGATGAGAACAAGGCGGATGAGGCGATCCAGCTTCTGGAGGAGATGACGGCGCAATCGACTTCCGCGACCCTGTTTGATTTGCTGGGTGACGCCTACACACAGAATCACGATTACGCCAAGGCGGAAGTGGCGTACCGCAAGGCGGTCGATCTCGATCCTACCGAACTGAATCACCTGCGCGGGCTCGGCCAGACGCTGCTGTCCGAGGAAAAGTATTCGGACGCGCTCACGGTTTATCAGAAATTAATCGATTTGATGCCGGACGATTCGGACAACTATTTGCGGATGGCGCAGATTTACCGCGAGCTGCACCAACTGGATAAAGCGGAAGAGAACCTGGTGAAGGCTCGCCAGTACAACCCTGGCAGCCTGGAAGTGCTGTTCAATGAGGCGATGATTTATGAAGCGCAGGGGCGCTACGATGACGCCATTCGTGTCATTTCCGACGCGATCACGGGAGTAAAGGCGCAGTCCACGGTGCTGCCTTCGAACCGGCGGCGGCTCGCCGTGCTGTATCAGGAACTCGGTACGCTGTACCGCGATGTGCAGAATTACCAGGCTGCCATTTACACTTTTCAGGAACTCGGTCATTTGGGCGACGAGGAGGATCGGCGTGCGCGCTTGCTGATCATGGAAACGTACCGGCTGGCGAAGGACATGCCAAAGGCGCTGCAGGCCGGCAAGGAAGCCTTGGCCAAGTACCCCGACGATCCGGCGATCAAGTCCAGCCTGGCGCTGCTTCTCGGAGAGAACCAGCAAACCGATGAAGCGGTGAAACTGCTGGAGAGCAGCTTGAAGGGAACCGCGGCGGACCGCGATACCTATTTGAATCTTTCGCAGGTGTATGAACAAGGCCGGCGGTATGCGGAAGCGGAACAGGCGGCGCGCAAGGCTGAATCCTTGGCCGGCGAGCCTCAAGACAACGAAATTGCCTGGCTTTTGCTCGGAGCGGTATACGACAAGCAGAAGCAATACGATAAAGCCGAGGAAGAATTCAAGAAGGCGCTGGGCGTGAATCCCAAGAACGCGCAAGTCCTCAACTATTACGGCTATATGCTGGCGGACCGCGGCGTGCGGCTCGACGAGGCTCATGACCTGATTCAGCGCGCGGTCGATCAGGAACCGTTTAACGGCGCGTATCTGGACAGTCTTGGCTGGGTTTATTTCAAGCAGAACAAACTGGAAGAAGCGGAAGCGATGCTGCGTAAAGCGGTGGAACATGAACCGCGCGATCCGACCATTCGCCTGCACCTGGGCGATGTGCTTGCCAAACAGGGGCACATGGACCTGGCCGCCGTCGAGTGGGAAAAATCTCTGAACGAATGGCACCGTTCCTTGCCCGCCGACCTCGAAAGCGATAAAGTCGCGGAAGTCGAGAAGAAGCTCAACCAGGTGAAGCACCGCGTGGCGCAGAAAACGCCCGCCACCGACGCCAAACCCTAACAAACTGCATGCGAGAAATCCGAATCCCCGCGTTCGCAAAAGTGAATTTGCGCCTAGACGTGCTGGGGAAGCGCGCCGATGGGTACCACGAGCTGCGCACCATCTTTCACACTGTAACTTTGCAGGACGCGTTGCGATTTCGTCCGCGGCGCGCGCAGGGCATCGAGCTTAACATCGACGGTAACGAACTACTTTCGCAGGAAGCGGCGGAGAAGAATCTGGTTTATCGGGCCGTGGATGCGTTGCGGCGCGAACTGAGAATTCGACCAGGAGTGGAGATTTTGCTGCAGAAGAAGATTCCGGCGGGACGCGGGCTTGGCGGAGGATCGAGCGATGCCGCGGCGGCGCTCCTCGGCTACCTGCAATTCACGGACAAGAAAATCGAAGCAGTGCGGCTGATGGAAATTGCCGCCGGGTTGGGCGCGGACGTGCCGTTTTTCCTGTTGGGCGGGCGGGCGCTGGGCATGGGAAAGGGCGACGAGATCTACCCGCTGCCGGACATTCCGAAGCTGACGTTACTGATCGTTTCGCCCAGAGACATTCACGTACCAACGCCGGATGCCTATCGCTGGCTGCATGCGCCGGAGCTGGCTTCGTTGACAAAATTCGCTGCGAACCATAAACTATTTGAGTTCTGTGCTCTGTGCTGGAGTGCCCAGGGAGAGCGGCTCTCGAACGATTTCGAAGAGGCGGTCTTCCGGCGGTATCCTAGACTGAATAAAATCCGTCGGGTGTTACTCCAGGCGGGGGCGTCAGAAGCCTTGCTGGCTGGTAGCGGTTCGGCGGTGTTTGGAGTTTTCCCGAGCCCAGCAAAGGCGCGCCGAGCCGTTGTCGGGTTCCCGCACGACCAGACCTTTCTTTGCGAAACGATTTCGCGAGGCAGGTACGCGCGAAGGATGAGAATCGCGATGGTGGTGTGACCTGCAGCGTCCTCTGGTGTTCTGACGTTCCTGATTCCACTCGGTTCAGATCCGGCCAAGGCTGAAATAGTGTCATCGCAGAGCGATGACGTGTGTGAGTCTGTTGTGAACGACGAACGGTTCAAAATTTTCAGTGGGACCGCGAATCCGGTGCTGGCGGGAGAGATCTGCAAGCATCTGGACGTACCGTTGGGCAAGGCGCTGCTCGGGCGCTTCAGCGACGGCGAGATTTATTTTCAGATTCTGGAGAACGTGCGCGGCGCGGATGTGTTCGTGGTGCAGCCGTGCTCCTATCCGGTGGACAACCACCTGCTGGAGCTGCTGCTGATGATCGACGCGTTCAAGCGCGCGTCGGCTTGGCGCATCACCGCGGTTCTGCCGTATTACTGCTACGCGCGTCAGGACCGCAAGGACAAGCCGCGAGTTCCAATCTCCGCGAAGCTGGTGGCGGACTTGCTGGAAACGGCGGGGGCCAGCCGCGCGCTGACGCTCGATTTGCACGCGCCACAGATTCAAGGGTATTTCGACGTGCCAGTGGATCACTTGTATGGCTCGCCAGTGCTGGTGGATTACTTCCGGCACAAGAAGTTGCCGAATTTGACGGTGGTGTCGCCCGACGCGGGCGGCGTGGAACGCGCAAGAGCGTTTGCGAAGAAACTGGATGCGCCGCTGGCGATCGTCGACAAGCGCCGCGTGGACCTGGACGTGACGGAAGTGATGAACCTGATCGGTGACGTGAAGGGGCGCAGCACGTTGATCGTGGACGACATTATCGACACGGCGGGAACGCTGGTGAAGACGGCCGACGCGCTGATCCGCGAAGGGGCCACGCAAGTTTTCGCCGCGTGCACGCATGCGATCCTTTCCGGCCCAGCCGTGGACCGCCTCGAGAATTCGAAGATCAGCGAAGTCGTGGCGACCGACTCGGTTCCGGTCTCGGAAGCGGCGCGGAATTTGAAGAAACTGAAGATTTTGAGTGTTGCGGACCTGCTCGCCCGCGGCATTCGCTCGATTCATGAGGAGACTTCGATCAGCGAGCTGTTTATTTAATTGATCCGGCGGAAGTTTTGCACCGGAAAAGATTTCAGGGAAGGAAAGAAGCTATGGCAGACATTATCGTACAAGGAGCGCCGCGTACATTGCGGGGCAAAAATGAAGCGCGGCGTTTGCGTGTGAGCGGAAACGTGCCCGCGACGCTGTATGGAGGGAAGGGCGACGCGCTCGCGCTTGCGGTGAACACCAAGCAGGTGACCGCGATCCTGAGGTCAGAGACCGGACACAACACGCTGTTTCAGGTGGAATTCGCGGGGAAGCAAGAGCCCGCGATCGTGAAGGATTGGCAGGTCGATCCAGTTTCTGGGCGTCTGCTGCATGTGGACCTTTTGCGCGTGGCGATGGACGTTCGCATGCGCGTGAAAGTGCCGGTGCACACGTTTGGCGATCCGACCGGCGTGAAGGTGCAAGGCGGCGTATTCGAAGTGGTCACGCGCGAAGTGGAAGTGGAGTGCTTGCCTGCGGACATCCCGACGGAGTTCAAGGTGGACGTGAGCGGCCTGGCGCTGAACCAAAGTTTGCGCGCGAGCGAGCTGCCGATCGACAAGGGCAAGATCAAGTTGATCACCGACTCCAACACCGTGTTGGCGCACGTTGTGACTTTGCGCGTCGAGGAAGAGAAGCCCGTGGAAGCTGCGGCGCCGGGAGCAGTGCCGGCCGAGCCGGAAGTCATCAAGAAGGGCAAGAAGGAAGTGGAAGGCGAGGAAGGCGCCGAGGGCGGCGAAAAAGCGGAAAAGCCGGAAAAGCCGGAAAAGAAGAAGTAATTCTTTTTCGCGCGACTTGCGGCGGACTCTATGCGGCTCATTGTTGGCCTTGGCAATCCGGGCCCGGAATATCAGTGGACGCCGCATAACCTCGGTTTCCTGGCTGTGGATGAACTTGCCAACCGCAACGGGATTCGCGTGGAGCGTCCCGAAGCGCAGGCGCTGGTCGGGCTCGGGAAAGTGGCGGGGAAGGAAGTGATCCTTGCCAAGCCGCAAACGTACATGAACCTCAGCGGCAATTCCGTGGGCCGGCTGATGGACAAGTACGAAGTGGATCCGGCGGAGTTGCTGTTGATGTTCGATGAGCGGGACTTGCCGTGGGGCATGATCCGCATCGGAGAACGCGGCAGCCCGGGAACACATAACGGCGCGAAGTCGGTCACGAGCGCGGTGGGCACACAGGATTTCGCGCGCTTGCGTCTGGGAGTTGGCGCGGATCATCCGGTGGGCGATTTAGCGGCTTACGTGCTGCGGCCGATGAAGAAGGGCGAATTGGAAGGGGCTGCGGAGATGCTGGTGACCGCGGGCGATGCGATGGAGATGATTCTGACGCAAGGCATCGCGGCGGCCATGAACAAGTACAACCGGCGAGTTCCGCCGCCGGAAGAGAAGTAACGGCAAGCAAAACGCCGAACGCAGTGGAGAGACATTTCCGGGCTGAACACCTGGAGCTGGAAGAGAAAAAAACGAGGTCATTATGGAAGAACGCTTGTACGATCTGGTCTTTATTATTCGTCCGGCAACGCCGGAAGAGGAAATCAAGAAAGTGCTCTCGACGCTGGAGCACGCGTGCACGGAAAAGGGCGCGAAGGTAGAGAAGGCGGAGACCTGGGGCACGCGCAAGCTGGCTTACAAGGTGATGAAGCATCGTGAAGGAATTTATTTCTACCAACAAGTGCGCACGGGCAACAGTGAACTGGTGCATGAACTGGAGCGCCGCCTGGGCGTGCTGGACGCGGTAATCAAGTACCAGACTGTGCGTCTGGACGAAGATCTGAAGCGCCAGAAGAAGCTGGTACACAAGCGCGAGCTGCGGGCTGCGCGGCGTCCGCGCCGCACGGCTCCTCCGGTGGCACCGTCAGCGCCAGCGGCGGCGCCGGTGGCCGAAAACACACAGGCGTAAAATTTCGTGCAGGTTTGAAGAGTTTGGGTTGCAGCGTGCCGCGGCAGATGCCCGGTGCGACATCGGAAAGGTAGGCAGGTATGTCAGAGGAACAGAAGCAAGCGCAGGCTCCCGCGGCTACTGCCGCACGTGAAGGTGGCGACAGCGGCGCGAGCGCGCCTGCGGCCCCCAGCGGCCCGGGTGGACAGGGCGGGCAGGGTGGTGGCCAGGGCGGACGGCGGGAAGGCGGGCATTCTGCCGGCGGCGGCGGGCGTCGTGAAGGTGGCCCCGGTGGCGGTGGTGGCGGGCGTCGTGAAGGTGGCCCGGGTGGTCCTGGAGGTCCGGGCGGACCTGGCGGACCGCGCCGCGGCAAGCGGCAATATTTCCGCAAGAAGAAAGTGTGCAAGTTCTGCGTCGAGAAGATGGACTTCATCGACTACAAGCGCGCGGACATTCTTTCGCAGTTCGTGCAGGAACGCGGAAAGATTCTGCCTCGCCGGATGACTGGAGTTTGCTCGCGGCACCAGCGCTGGCTCGGTGTGGCCATCAAGCGCGCGCGCAACATCGCGTTGCTGCCTTTTGCCGGAAGCGCGGCGGGAACGCAGGCGCCTCGTGCGGTTGAGGCTCCGAAGGCCTAAATTTCAAAAACGGCTGGCCTCGCCCTTCGACAGGGTAAGAGCGGCGGGTCCTACAAGAATTTTTTAGGAGATTCGTTATGCAGATTATTCTTCAGGAAGACGTTGAAAAGCTCGGGCACCGCGGGGACGTGGTTACCGTGAAGCCCGGCTATGCGCGCAATTTTTTGCTACCGAAGAAGCTTGGTGTGGAAGCAACGCCGGGCAACATGAAGGCGCTCGAGCGGATTCGCGGCTCGTTGGCGAAGAAAACCGCCACCGAGTTGGATGCGGCCGGCAAGCAGGCAGAGCTGTTGCGCGGGGTTTCGGTGAAGTTCACACGGAAGACTGGCGAGAACGAGCAGATGTTCGGGTCGGTGACCAGCGGCGATATCGCGGATGGACTGAAAGCGCAGGGCTTCACGATCGACAAGCGCCAGGTGCAGCTTGGCGAACCGCTGAAGTCCCTCGGCGAATTCCCGGTCACCGTGAAGGTGTTCCGCGATGTGACCGCGGAAATCAAGGTTCATGTCGACAAAGAAGTGTAATTTCGCGAAAACGATTCGACCCGGGGCAGGCATGGTGTGCCCCTTTTGTTTTTTGGACAGAAATGTTTCGAGACTGGTTTAATTCATACGGTTTGACGTTTAACGGTAAGCTCTATGTTCGCCAGCCGCGACACCGAGAGGCTTCATCACTGCGCTTCGTTTCTTTCGAGCTGGTCGTCCGTCGGAAACCGCGTCAATTGGACAGCACGGTAGCACTGCGCGATTTAGCTTCGCCTCCGGGAATCCGTCTCGAACTTTGAGAGGCGCAGGGCGAGCGAGCGGATGCATTTGATATCGAGATCGTCGACTATCACTGGGGACGGCCAACATTCCGCCCGGCGAGATTCTTCGAGAGGAATATCTTTTGCCGTTGGGATTGGGCATGAATCGACTGGCCATAGATCTGCGCGTTCCACAAGCGCTGCGGCATTACCATCGTTCGATGCTGCTTTGCGTTTGGCGTGCTATTTCAAGATAAGCGTGCGTTACTGGCTAAACCTGCAGGGTGAGGTACTTCGATCGCTATTGCGGTTCCTGACCCGCGTAAGGGCGCGGACACGCCTCAAATCGTGAGGAGGCCGAGCTTCCCGGGGGTTCCGGAACACTGCCTCCCGTGGCCACCCGCGCTGCAGGCGAATCCGCGCGCTCCCCGGTACGACCAAAGATCATCTTTCCTGCCGGAGTCTGGGGCGTGGACGTAACCACAATATCGATCGTGCGGTTGATGTGCCGCCGTGCCCCATCCACCACCACCATCGTGCCGTCATCCAGATACGCGACACCCTGCGTGGATTCCCTGCCTTCGCGCAAAATCAGCACGCGCATCGATTCGCCCGGCAGCACCGCCGGCTTCATCGCGTTGGCCAATTCGTTTACGTTCAGAACCGAAATACCCTGCACGCGCGCAACTTTATTCAAGTTGAAATCATTGGTCACAATTTTTGCGCCCGAAGAGCGCGCCAGTTCCACCAGTTTCTGATCCACCGCGGATGTGGCGGGAACATCCTCATCCAGAATCCGCAGGTCCAGGGCATTTTCTTCATGCGTTCGATCACTTCCAGCCCGCGTCGGCCCCGTTGCCGCTTCAGGGAGTCCGACGAGTCCGCCACTTGCTGCAACTCGTGCAACACAAAACGCGGAATGCCGAGCGTGCCATCCAGAAAATGCGTCTCGCAAATATCGGCGATGCGCCCATCGATCAACGCGCTGGTGTCCAGCAACTTTACGCCGCGCAACGAGGGCGCAGGAAGCTCCACGGAGCTCCGCAAAGGAATGTGCCGCAGGGCCTTTCCCTTGGATGAGCCGACAACCAGGCCGAGATAACCGAAGGCAAACAGGGAGGTGAATTCCAGGAAGGACTTCGTGGCTTCTGGTTCCGTCGTGCGGGAGATTACCATCGTAAGAAGCAGGGACGCGAGCAGGCCGAAGACGGCACCGACTGTTCCGGCCACAAGCCCGCTGATCTCCGCGCGAGGCAACCGCAATTCTGCAAGCAGAATGATCATGGCCACCAGGAAGCCCAATCCGGCCGCGGGCAGACCGTGCATTCCAAAGGGACCGAGGCTGTAGCAGACGACGCAAGTGGCGCCAATCAACGCCAGCCGCATGGCCCAGAAACCCCACCCGCGCCAGAGGAAGCCATAGTTTGTGGGTGTTTCGGGCGGGCCGGAGGCAATTCCTTGAACTGGACCAGGATACCAATGCGCATTCTGCGGCACGCTGCTGTTGCGATGGAACTTGCCTTGACCCACGAGACCTCGCAATCCAGCGGGATTCGTTCGCTGCGGTCGATGATGCCGGAAATTCCGGCATTCATATCGTACCCGAGCAGTTATTAACCTGGTGCACTGTACACTCTTCGGCTGTGGATCTCGTCAAGTCAAAGAAAGTGTCGTCGCGTTCGAGGCAACCACGAACCTACGGAAGGTAGAAACGTTTCACCCGGCGGCTGACGCCGGAGATCAGGTCGGAAGTAACGGTGCCGATGCTGCGCGCCACTATATTTGCGGGATAAACGTTGCTGCCCTCGGTTCCATACACAGTCGCTACATCTCCGATGGCCACGTCCGGCACGTCGGTAACATCCAGCATCACCACGTCCATGGACACAATCCCGATGATCGGCGCGACGTAACCGCGAATCGCAACGGTGCCGCGATTGCCGAGCGAACGATGGATCCCGTCTCCGTAACCCGCGGAGAGAACGGCGACGAGCGAAGGGCGCTTCGCCACCCAACTCGCGTTGTAGCCCACACTCGCACCACTTGGCACGGAACGAACATTCACAAGACGCGCACGCAAACTCATCACCGGACGCAGCGAGAGTTTCGTTTCAAATTCGAAGCGCCTTTCCATGGGGTCGAATCCTGGATGATACCCGTAGAGAAGCGCTCCCGGACGCACCATGTCGGCCCAACTCTCCGGCCGGGCCGCAATAGCTGCGCTGTTGGCGATGTGCACAATTCCCGGAGAAACTCCCAGCGCCCGCAAGCGATCGATGGCTCCATGCAGGCGTTCCAATTGTTCCGCTGTCTGGTGGCCAATCGACGCGTCGGTCAGCACTTCCGAAGACGCAAGATGCGTGAACGTGCCACCGAGTTCCAGATGCTTGCATTTGGCCAACTGGTTGGCGAAACAATCCATGTCCTTCGGCGAGAGTCCCAGCCGGTTCATGCCCGTATCAATCTTCAGGTGAACAGCCACGCGGCGTTTCCGCGCTTTTGCGGCGGCGGCATTGAAGATCGCCAGATGCTCGCAACGGTGAATTGCGGGCGTCAGGTTGTGCTCGATCAGATTTTTTTCTTCGCCCGGCCAGAAACCGCCCAGCACCAGGACCGGCTTGCGCACGCCCGCTTTGCGCAGTTCCATGCCTTCTCCGCCGGAAGCAACGCCGAACCAGTCAGACCCAAACTTTTCCAGTGCCTTGGATACTTCCGGGCCCCCGTGGCCGTAACCGTTGCCTTTGACGACCGAAAGAACCTTGCGGGGAGTTTTGCGCTTGTCCGCAGACGGGTTCACATAATCGCGGATCGCTTCAAAATTTTGCCGCAGCGCACTCAGCGATACCTCCGCCCACACGGGACGGCCAACGAATTCGACAGGATTTTTTCTAGTTCTGGACATGAAATTTTCCGCAAAAACTAGTGTACGGCATTCGCGCGCGCCTTCCAAAAGCACGCGGCGAGAAAGACAATAGGCAAGGCAGCACGTTTGCGGCCAGACCCACCGCAGAAATCGGCCACGACCGTTGTCAACCGGCGCGATCTATAACCTATTGAATCGATATGGGTTGACGTTCGATTCGAAAAAACTGCTCTCTACCTGCGCCGCGCTTCGCGGATTCATCCCGGCGAATTTCTGTGGCTTCTCTGACGCGCTGTGTTCCGGAACTACATCTCGTCGCCACCGGCAAATTGTGAAAATGCGTCCGGCGCGGCTTCTTCGAAACGGGTCAGCCGGCTGCGGAACACGAATTTCACCTTGTCGGTCGGACCGTTGCGCTGCTTGGCGATCAGAATATCCGCCATGTCCCGTTCTTCCGGCGTGGCATTCAAGTTGAAGAAGTTGGGGCGGTAGATGAACATCACAACGTCCGCATCCTGTTCGATGGCTCCCGATTCGCGCAAGTCGGAAAGTTGCGGCCCCCGTTCATCGCGTTCCGGTGCGCGCGTCAACTGGCTGAGCACCAATACCGGTATCTGCAATTCCTTTGCGAGGCCCTTCAATCCGCGGGAAATGCTGGCCACTTCTTCCTGGCGCGAGTTGAAGCGTCCGCGCCCGCTGATCAGCTGGAGATAATCCACCACGAGCAAAGCCAGGCCTTTATCGCGCTTCAGCCGCCGCGCCTTGGCGCCAATTTCCAGCACGCTCGTCGAACCGGCATCATCCACCCACAGTGGAGAAGACGAAATCGTGCCCAGCGCTTCCGTCATGCGCTTCCAGTCTTCGCGGCTCAGATGCCCGGACCGGAATTTGTGCGCATCCACTTGCGCCACGGAAGCCACCAGGCGCTGCAGCAGCGATTCCTTGGACATTTCCAGGCTGAACACAGCCACCGGCAATCCGCCGCGGATCGCGATGTTCTCCGCAAGATTGAGCGCCAGCGCCGTTTTTCCCTGCGAAGGCCGCGCGGCCAGAATGATCAATTCCGATGGCTGCAAGCCCGAGAGCAATTTGTCCAGTTCGCCGTAACCGCTGGAAATACCGGTGATGCTCTTGCCTTCGCGAAAGATTTTTTCCAGGCGGTCGAAATTTTCGTGAACGATTTCCTTGATCGGAATCAATCCCGCTTTCACGCGATCTTCCGCTAGCGCAAAAATACTGGATTCCGCGCCGTCCAGGATCGCGTCCGCGCCTTCTTCTCCCTCAAAGGCGCGCTGCTGGATGTTATGCGTGGCGTGAATCAGGTTGCGCAGCATCGCTTTTTCCTTCACGATCCTTGCGTAATGCTCCACGTTCGAAACTCGCGCCACGCCGTCGATTAGGCTGGCCAGGTACGGCGCGCCACCCGCGGCCTCAAGTTCGCCAACGCGATGGAGCTCCTCGGTCAGTGTCACCAGATCGATGGCCTGCTGCGCCTCGCCCAGTGCAATCATCTGTTGGAACACGTGCCGGTGCTGCATCAGGAAGAAGTCCTCGGCCTTCAGCGCCTCAATCGCGGTGTTCAGTGCGTTGTTGTCCAGGAGAATCGCGCCCAGGATGGAGCGCTCGGCTTCCAGATTATTCGGCAACGGGCGTTCAAGAGTGGAATCGACGGGCATAGTTTCTAGGAAGTTCGCTTTACTTTCGCTGCCATGGCTAATACTGACACACTGCTAAAACCTTGGCAACGCCATTTCCAACAGCGGCCAAACTGCCTGCACTTCATTTCACAAGCGTGCCAAAGGTTCTCGCAAAAACATGCGGCGGTCAATTGGACTTCCTGTGAATCGCGAAGGAAATCTCTGCAAAACTTTCCCTTCGCGCGCGGCGAGTCGTTCTTCAAAAGCTATTTGCCGGCAGGAGGTTCGGCAAAATTAGCGGCGCGAACCTCCGGCTCAACTTTCGCGGCCAAGTGGTTCTCGGCAACTGCCAGATCATAGGGCTGAGCGCTGTGCCTTACTCGATATCGGCCAGGATTTCTCTTCCAGGCTCGCCTTGAGGTACACTCTCCTTTCTGCAAGCCGGACTTAAGCCGCCAAGACTCCGCTTCAGCCGGACTGCTTTCATCCTATGAGTGCAATTGCCGCCATTTTACCTGCTGCCGGTCTCGGCACGCGCATGGGCCATGAGACGCCGAAGCAATTTCTGGAACTCGATGGCGTGCCGATCGTGATTCACACCTTGCGGCGCATCGCGGCCTGCCCGCTGATCAGCCACATTATTGTTGCCACTCGCGCCGAAGTCATGGAGCGCCTGGATGCGCGCATCCGCGAGGAAAAGTTCCAGCAAGATGTGCGCGTGGTGAAGGGGGCGGACTCTCGGCAGGGGTCGGTCAGCCAGGCGCTGAAGCATATTCCGGAAGATACGGAGTTGGTGGTTGTGCATGATGCGGTGCGGCCGTTCGTTACGGTTGAGCAAATCACGCGAGTGATTGAGGAAGCGCGCCGCTGCAAAGCTGCCATTCTGGCCATCCCCGCAATGGACACGGTGAAGGAAGTGAAGCGCGCCAGTTTGCCTGAAGATGTTGCGTTGATTACCGCGACGATTCCGCGGGAACGCGTGGTGTTGGCGCAAACTCCGCAGGTTTTCGAAACGCAGCTTTTGAAACAGGCGTTCGCGGATGCCGAAGTGGATGGCGTCAACGCCTCCGACGAGGCAGGGCTTATCGAAAAACTTGGCCACGAAGTGCACGTCGTGCAGGGTTCGGAGCGCAATATTAAAATCACCAAGCCCGCGGACATGGACCTGGCGCGATTTTACCTCCACGCTGAGCCAAAAAAGGCATGAGCACGCGCTGCGGGATTGGCTACGACCTGCACCGGCTGGCCGAAGGCCGCAAGCTGATCGTCGGCGGGATCGAACTGCCCTTCGACAAGGGACCCGTGGGCCATTCCGACGGCGATGTTTTGGCACATGCCTTGTGCGATGCGCTTCTGGGCGCGGCGGGGTTGGGCGACATCGGCACGCACTTTCCAGACAACGATGCGAAGTGGAAAGGCGCCAACAGCCTGCTGTTTCTTGAACGCGCGCGCACCCTTCTAGAGGAAAAACATCTTCGTATCGAGCACATCGATGCAGTCGTGATTCTGGAGCGCCCGAAGCTCGGCCCGCATTTCCCGAAGATGCGAGAAGCGCTGGCGAAAGCCCTTGGCGTGCCGGCGGAGAAAATTCACCTAAAAGCCAAGACCAACGAGGGCGTGGACGCGGTAGGGCGTGGCGAAGCAATCGCCTGCCACGTGGTAGCCACCCTGACCCTGTAGCTCGCTGAGTTTGCTAGCTCGGCAGCTTTTCCGATACGCATCCTTGATCAAAAATAGGCGTTAAACTCATTCCATGGCATCGTCCGAGCACATTCAACCTCATCTCCCGAGAGAAAATTTATTTTCGGCCGACGATGTGCGGAAAATTATGAGCGATCGCGGATGGCTATCCGGCCATCCCACCGCGGAGCAATTGGCTTTTTGCGAACGAGCTGCTGCGCTGCTTGGTCCACAAGCCGTGAATGCCAATGAGCTCGCCCAGCTGTTGTATCTGATTTTTCATTACGATGCGGCAGCGATCCTGCAAACCGTGGAGGCGCACGCGGTGCTGGCGCGTAGCGGAGCGCGCGAAGTGGTGCGGCAACTTGCCCTCTTTTTGCTAGATCCTGTGCCCTTCGGCTCCGCGAGGTTCAAGGAAGTGGTTACACTGCTGAAGGAGAGATTTGATTTGCGGAGCCGCGATTTGTTTCATCCGCTGCGGCTCGCGCTGGCTGGGCGCTCGGGTGAGGGCAAACTGGATCGTGTGGTTCTTTTGCTGGATGAAGCGGCGGGGATTTCCTTTGCGGTTCCGGTGAAGCCGGCGAGAGTCCGCATTCTGGAATTTTGCGCTGCGGTTGATTGATTAGGGTGCTGCTCTCAGAGTTGGGTCCCTGGATCGGTTCAGATCCTTCGTCGCAAAGAGCACCTCAGGATAAGTAGGCGCGGGGTTAGTAGGTTGCCCCGCGCAGACGGTGGCGCAGAAAGCTTGCTGTGGGTAACTTTCAACTTTTGCGATTCGACTGTAGACTCTGGTTTCATGGACCGACTTACGGGAATTCATGCTGTTCGCGAAGCGTTGGAAGCTGGTAGTGCGTTCGACCGCATTGTGATTGCGAAAGGGCGGCAGGACACGCGCGTGGAAGAAATCGTGCAACTGGCGCGCGGTCAGGGCATCGCGGTGCGCTTTGAAGATCGCGGGCAGCTCGACCGCCTGGCCAACACGCGGGACCATCAAGGCGTCGTGGCCATGGTTGCCGCCCGCGCACCTGCGACGCTTGAAGATATCATCGCGCACGCCAATCAAGCGAAAGGGCAGCAGGGCCTGATCGTTCTGCTCGACGGCGTAGAAGATCCGCACAATTTGGGCGCGATTGTTCGCACGGCGCTGGCCGCCGGTGCGCACGGCGTGGTGATCCCGGAGCGGCGAGCCGTGGGTCTGACGGATACGGTTGCACGTGCATCGGCGGGCGCGCTCGCGCATCTGCCGGTAGCAAAAGTGACGAACCTAGCGCGTGCCATGGAAGATTTGAAAGAAGCGGGCTACTGGCTGGTGGGCCTGGACGAAGCCGGAGAGAAAAACTACACCGAGGTGGATTACACGACGCCGACGGGGATCATCATGGGCGGAGAAGGGAGCGGATTGCACGAGCTTACGCGCAAGCGCTGCGATTTCGTGGTCTCGCTTCCGACGACGGGGCCGGTAAAATCGCTAAATGTATCTGTGGCTACCGGGGTTGTGCTATTCGAAGCGCTGCGGCAGAGGCGCGCGCCGAAACGCTAGTAGCCCCTTTGGAAGAAGAGCAAAGGGCTGACACCGAAATTGACAGGTGCGTTCCTGCTGCCGCGGCGACCTAAAAAGCGGTGACGAGCTTTCGCGCTGCAAAACGGAAACGGCCCACCTCGACGCCCGCCCTAGCAAGGCAAAAGGCCTTATTTTCTTAGTGTCTACTTGTCGTAGCGAATCAGGGAAAAAACGTCAAGAGCGGGTAGCTTGGCGCGGCCGTTGAGGAATGTAAGCTCAACCGCAAAGGCTGCGCCTTCGACTATTCCGCCGAGCGAGCGGATCAGCTGCACTGCCGCCGCTGCGGTACCGCCGGTGGCCAGCAAATCATCGCAGAGGAGCACGCGCTGGCCTTTTTCAATCGCGTCTTCATGGATTTCCAGCGAATCCGTGCCGTACTCCAGCGCGTAGGAAACCCCTGCCACCTTCGCGGGAAGCTTCTTCGGCTTGCGCACCGGAACGAAACCGGCCCCCATACGGTAGGCCAGCGCAGGAGCAAGAATAAAGCCGCGCGCCTCGATCCCCACGACGAGATCGATCGTATGTCCCTCATAATGTCCGCAGAGCTGATCGATCAAACCACGAAAACCCGTCTTGTCCTTCAACAACGTGGTCAAGTCATAGAACAAAATTCCAGGTTTCGGATAATCCGGCACTTCGCGGATTAGTTTTTTCAGGTCGTCCATGCGAACGGCTCCTCGTCAAATGCTGCTTTCGATGATGAAATCGCCCCGATATTTGTCATCCGGATGGTCCGGTTCTTCGTAGACATCCGTAACGCGAGCCAGCATCGGCCCTTTTTCGAGAACGAAGCGCAATTGCTTCAGCTTTTCGGGAGTGCCCATGGCGAACACTTCCACACCGCCGTCACGCCGGTTGCGCACAAAGCCATCCACTCCAAGTTTTCCGGCGACATGCTCGACGTAATTGCGAAAGCCAACACCTTGCACACGTCCAGAGACAATGTATCGTCGAGCCAGAAGCTCTTGCCTCACAGTGCTTTCAGTTTAGCAAAGAGAAACGAGTTTGTTGCAAGCCGCGCGGCCCGAGTTGTAGCCGAATTCGAGTCCAGCTCGCGGAAAACAGAATCGGATTGACCGCGACATAAAGCTTTTGTTATCACATCAGTCTTGCAGGTTCTGCGGAGATTTGACGGATATGGATCGCCGAAAATTTCTTGCGAGTTCTTGCGCCACTGCGGGCGGCGTGGTGCTGGCAGGCAGCGGATTTGCCAAAACTCTCTGCGGACTGCAGCGGCCATTCCCGGGCGCAGTTTCCGAAGGCCAAATCAACGCCGCTCGCTTCCCCAAAGATTTTCTCTGGGGCATGGCCACAGCGGCTTATCAGGTGGAAGGAGCGTGGAGCGTCGACGGCAAGGGCGAATCCAATTGGGATCGCTTTTCGCACACGGTGGGAAAAATTAAAGGCAACGCAACCGGAGACGTTGCCTGTGACCAATATCATTTGTATCGGCAGGACATCGTGCTGTTGAAACGGTTGAACCAGAAGAGTTACCGCTTCTCGATTTCCTGGTCGCGTATTCAGCCAACGGGTGTGGGAGCGGCCAATCAGAAGGGCTTGGATCACTACAGCCGCCTGGTGGATGCGCTGCTTGAAGCGGGAATCCGGCCGTTCTGCACTGTCTATCATTGGGATTTGCCGCAAGCGTTGGAAGACCGCGGCGGCTGGCCGAACCGCGACCTCGCCGGATTTTATGCGGACTATGCGGGCATTCTGGCGAAGAGCCTCGGTGATCGCCTCACGGTCTGGGCGCCGTTCAACATGCCGTGGTCCTTCACGTATCTCGGTTACGGCGCTGGCGTTTTCCCGCCGGGCAAAGCCGACTACGATTTGTTTCTGAAAGCGGCGCATACTGTCAATCTCGCGCAAGGACAGGCATTTCGCGCCATCAAGTCCGCGTCGTCAAAGGCCACCGTTGGCAGCGCGTACGGCATGGCCCCGGCATATCCGAAGACCGACAGCGAAGCCGACCGCGCGGCCGCAGCGCGTTACCACGCAATGAATAATGTCTATTTCCTCGAGACCGCCATGCACGGGAAATACCCGAAGGCGTTTGTCGCCGAAACGCCGTATGAAGCGATGGGGTTCCGTCCGGGGGACGACAAAATCATGCAGGTGCCGCTGGATTGGATTGGCTTTCACTACTACACGCGGCGCATTGTTTCCGACGCGGGCGCCGGCTCTGCTGCGGGTGGTGGAGCGAGCTTTGGCACCGAAAGCGAGAATGATGCGTCTGCCAGCCGCGACCGCTACACACGCTTCCACGCGGTGATGCCAACCGAAGGCCCGCTCACCGATGCCGGTCTGGAAGTATGGCCGCGCGGCATTTACGATCTGGTTATGCAGATCACGAGAGAATACAACCACCCGATCATAGAGATCACGGAAGAAGGCTGTAGTTATCTCGATACACCTTACGCAAAGGAAAATGGCCGTGTTCCCGACGCGCGCAGGACGCAATTTTTTCGCGAGCATCTGGCGGAGCTGGCGCGGGCCATTTCAGACGGCGCCAACGTGCGCGCCTACCACGCGTGGAGCCTGCTCGATAATTTCGAGTGGGCCGATGGTTACAGCCAACGCTATGGCTTGACCTATGTGGACTTCCGCGATCAGAAGCGTACGGTAAAGGATTCGGGCCTGTGGTATGGCCGCGTGGCGGCCGCGAACCGTCTTGATGTGCAGTAATCCGCGCAACAAAATAGGTGAACGCGCGAGTGCGGATGTAGAATGACCACACGAGGCGGCAAACCACCCGCTGCATCGCATCTAAGGATATATGGCTGATCACGGCTCCGGTTTTCTTCGCGCTCTCCAGCCGATGCGGTTGCTCGTTCAAGCTTTGAGTATTTCTGTTTTGCTGGCACCGGCGCTGTTTGCGCAGGATGAAGCACCCGGGCCCATGGCACCGCCTCCGGAACACCATGTGACGCGCATCGAGGGCGTGGCCGAGCCGGTTGCGCCGCCGTCTTTGCCCCCCGCCGAAATCATCCAGGCATTCACCAAGAAAGAAGAGCTGTATCAGACGACACGGTCGCAGTTCGCTTACCGCAAGACAATTCGCATCCAGGAGTTCGGGCCGGATGGCAGCCCGAGCGGCGAATATACGGCTACCTATGATGCGGTACGAACCGCGGATGGTAAGCTTTACGAAAAAGCCATCTCCGCGCCCTTATCGAACCTCCAGTATCTTTCCTTTGAACCGGAGGATGCGCAAGCGCTTACGCGCATTCCCGCGTATCCGGTGACCGCGAGCCAGCTTTCCAAGTACGACGTGAAATATCTGAACACGGAAAAAATAGACGAGATCGATTGCTACATTTTTCAAGTTTCGCCACGCACTCTGGAACGCCAGCATGCGCTTTTCGATGGGATCATCTGGGTAGACCAGAAATATCTCGAAGTGGTGAAAACGTACGGCAAATGGGTAACGGATCTTGGCGCCATGCAGCCGCCCACATTGCCCTTCGGCATGTTTGAAACGTACCGGGAAAATGTTGATGGAAAATACTGGTTTCCGGACTATGCGCGCGCCGATGGATTGTACAAGATGAAGGACCACGACACTCCGATCCGCGTGACCATCAAGTGGAGCGATTTTAAACCATTCGCGGCAGTGGCGACGACGACGCCCGCGCCTTCCTCCGCTTCTCCACCTGCGCCTCCCTCATCCGCCACTGCTCCCGCACCGGTTGCGAAACCTTGATCGCGTTCCACGGTTAGATCCTGCGCATCCTTTCGCCAAGGCGATCGACCAGCGCGGGCAAGTCTGTCAATTTCTTCAGTAGAAATTCAGGCTTGGCCGCGCGCAAGCGCTTCTCGGTTGGGAACGGCCCTAAAACCGCGATCGCTGGCATTCCCACGGCGCGTGCCATCTCCAAATCTTCCCGCGTGTCTCCGACGTATACGCATTGGTCCGGCTGCAATTTCAGCTTGCGCAGAGCCATTTGCAGGGGAGCGGGATGCGGCTTCTTCTCGGCCGTGTCGCCGCCGCAGACGCGCGCGCGAAAGGTGCGTGTGAGTTCGAATTCGCGCAATTGCCGGGAAACGCGTTGGCGATCGCCGCTGGTCACCAGGCCCAAGGTATGGCGCCTGGCGAGCTGCCGCAGCACGCGCCGCGCCCCGCTAACGAGCTTCGAGGGATGTTTGGCGTAGTGGACTCGCCAGAGATCGTTTGCCTTGTCCCAGCTCTCTTGCGGGATACCCGCGGCACGATAGACCGTGTACCAGTCCGGAGAATAATGGACTGCCAGCTCCTTCAATCCCCATCCCAAGCCGAATTCGCGGAACATCCCCAAATAAGCCTGGGAATCGGCGTGGTAGGAATCAATAAGAGTGCCGTCCCAGTCAAACAGCACAGCGGCAAAGGGACTTTTTGCGGGCATATCTGCCAGATTAGCAGAAGTAGGCCGAGGAATGGGTTGTCGGGGGGGGCCGAACCGAATCAATCCGCCGGACGCCAGCTCGGAACGTTGTCGTCGCGGTCGAAAGCGAAATCGTCAAAGCTGGCTGCAATGCCATGCCATCCCGGCATATTTGCAGCTTCGGTGCGCTCCACGGTCGCCCGGGAAGAAACCACCACATTGCCATAACCCAAGGGACGGCTGACCAGCACGATATCCAACTCAATGGCGGTGCCGGGTGCCAGAGCTTTTGGACAAAGAAAAAATACGCCCGAGGAGCTGATGTCCCGCGTTACCAGGGTGATCGGGAATTCTTCCTTATGACCCGCTACGCTCCGGAGTTTTAAAGGCAGACGCAACGCAGCACGCGGCCGTTCACGGTGCTCGAGGTGTACCCCAATGGCATGCGTGGGGACGCGAACAAAGCGTCTAGGCTGCGGATTCCTCAGCAAGGGCATCACTCGGAGTTTCGGAGACGCAGGTATCGCAGCAGGTCGTTCCTGAACAAGGGGCGACGCGGAGCCCTGAGCAGCCGATTCGGACTGTTTGATTAGATTCTTATAAGCTAACGCGCGGTTGTTAGCACTCATCTCGCCCCTCAGTGAGATGAAACACTCAAAACACCCAGTTTAGTGGTTCTATAACTCGATCTCTGACCATTCCCGTAAAGCTGTTGGCCTGTCAACATGCCACTACAGGGGGGGATTGTCAACCTGTGGAAAACGGGGCAAGTGTCCTAAATCCAAACAGTTCGTAATGGTACCGCTAACCCTTGGGGCAGTTGCTAGCAGGGGGTGCCCCATTGTGGTTCTGTTATTCTAAGCGAATCTCGCTACGTGCGATTTGCTGCAGAGAGATGGCCCAGCCGGCGAACGCCTACCTCCGCAAAACCATGCGATTCGATTCGGCATTGCAGATGCTCCGGGGAGGCGCGTTGCTGTGATTTCAGTGGGAATTGGAGAAACGCGGTACTTTCATTTCGGCGGTGTGACCCAGTGCTCCCGGCTGGCGCTTGCGTACCTGACCGCGTCGGCACCAGGCTAGCACAGCACAGGGTCGTGCGTGGCCGCCTAGGCCTTTGTGAATCCCAGTCGTGGCGCTGCCTCTTGGCTGGTCCTTGTCGCGGAGCCGCTTTCGTTGCGCACGGCACTGGCCAGCGGAATCCTTCTCACACCGGTCTTGTTGGTGATCACGGCGCTGCACAAAAACGCGATTGAAGCCTAAGCTGTTCTAATGCCGCGCGAAGCCTGAGCTTTAGCCGCATTGCAGCCACAAATTTGGCGTCGGAAATCGGATAGATTGCTCGACGCGACAGCGGTAGTCTATGGCCATGAAAACGCAGCAACGCAAATCGGCGTCCGCAAGTATCACACCGCAAGCCGCAAAGCGATACTGGCAAGCCACGCTGCATCGCGATGCGCGCGCAGATGGCTCATTTTTTTTCGCGGTGCGATCCACGCAGATTTACTGCCGGCCGTCGTGTCCGGCGCGACGTCCATTGCGGCGAAACACGATTTTCTTTCGCACTCCGCAAGATGCGGAAAAAGAAGGATTCCGGCCGTGCCAGCGTTGCCGGCCGCAGCAGCAGGATTCGGCTATTGCGTTG
This sequence comes from Candidatus Acidiferrales bacterium, assembly GCA_963742325.1. Lineage (GTDB taxonomy): Bacteria > Acidobacteriota > Terriglobia > Acidiferrales > UBA7541 > Acidiferrum. Next base: position 645,301 of record CAVULB010000002.1, read on the forward strand.
GTGCAGCGGGTTGCGGCGGTCCTGGCTAGAGCTGAGGAGGAATCTCTTCGTCTGGCTTCCTTGGCGGCGCAAGTGAATTCTTCCCCGGCTCAATTGCGACGCGCGTTTCGCCGGGTGACAGGTTTATCGCCGAAGGAATTCCAGCAAGCATTTCGTTTGCGACGGTTCAAGCAGATGTTGCGTGATGGCAGCGCCGTTACGGATGCGCTGTACGCCTGCGGTTTTGGATCGTCCAGCCGGCTCTATGAAAAAACCAATGCGCATCTGGGCATGACGCCGGCGTCTTATCGAAAAGGAGGAGCGGGAATGAAAATCAAATATACGGTTGCGAATACCTCGTTAGGAAAAGTGTTGGTGGGGGTCACAGAGCGGGGGGTCTCCGCGGTATATCTGGGAGAAAACGAGAAAACGTTGGTGGACGAATTGCGGAAAGAGTATGCCAACGCGGAGATTGTGCGGGCCGCGGATGGCCATGAGAACTGGTTGAAGGAGATCGTGCTCCGCGTGGAGGGCCATGCGCCAAGCGAGGAGCTGCCGCTCGACGTGCAGGCAACGGCGTTTCAGCGCAGGGTCTGGCAGGAACTGCAGAAGATTCCGCGCGGAACCACGCGAACGTACACGCAAGTGGCAAAATCGCTCGGAAGGCCGCGTTCGGTGCGAGCGGTGGCGCGGGCGTGTGCGACCAATCCGGTTTCCATCGTGGTGCCGTGCCATCGCGTGATTCGAAGGGACGGGACGCTGGCCGGATACCGCTGGGGGTTGTCTCGCAAGGAGAAGTTGCTGGAGAGGGAAGCGGCTTCGGCGTAGTGCCTGCCGAGATGGGCTTTAGTAGTGCCGGAGCCGGGCCAAGAGGGGCTTTAGCCGCGGGGTTTTTCGACTTTCGTGCCCTTTGGCCAATCGGGTTTAAATTTGCCGTCGCCTAGTTTCAGATTCTTCATCACTTTGGTGTAGCGGGACATCACGTAGTCGCCCGATCCCGCTTCGATGAATTTTTGCTGTACCGGCAGCCATGAAGATTCATCCACCCACATAACCACCTTGGAAATTTGCTTCTTTTGTTCGTCGGACTTGGGAATCAGTTCGAGGATCGCCGCCTTGTGACCGTCCAATTCCTCTTCGCCGGTCAAGGTGATGGAATAGCTTTTTTTGAGGTTATCGACGCGAGTACCAAAGCCCAGTGCCAGGTACTCGTCGACCATCGCCCGGTTCTTGCCAATATTGTATTCCTCCACGCGATTGATCTTTGGCGTGTAGATGTAAAGATTATCGCCGTTGCGAAGAATGGTGCGCGGATCGGGGGTCTGAAAATCGATGCGCACCTTGGAATCCTTGCGCACAAAAATCTCGCCGGCTTCGGTGGAAGTATCCTGCACGACAGCGGTATATTTTATGTGGTCGATGGCAGCCGTGAGGGATTTAAAGTCCTGCGCGGAATTGTCCATCATCGAAAGCACGTAATCTAGGTTCAGTTTGCCGGGGGCTTGCATGCGGCTGAAGGCGCGGAGCCCAAGGAGCCCGAAAAGCGTTGCACCAAGCAAAAATAGGCAAAAATACGAGAGGATTTTTCTCAAAGCCAACCCGGGGGCCGAATCATCAGCCACATTTCCCAAAGGAGATCGTAACATACTGAAGAAATATGCGCCCGGAAGCCCGCTCATTGGCAATTGCCATCTTCAACGAACTGTTGGGAAGAGGCCAGAGCGGCCAGCGAGTGACCGCAAGCGCTGAGCTTCTGATTTAGAGGATCGGATTCCAGGGAATTCGGATCGATGTAATTCATCGCTTTGGTCATGCCTACATACTTGTCGTTCAGGGCTTTCATGTTATTGAACTCGGTGACCAGAAGCGGATAGGCCCTGCGGTCCTGTTCCGTGTTGATAGAAACTGCCGCCAGACGCAACGCGTCTTGTGCTTGAGCCTGGTAAGTGTCCAGCCACCCGGTGGCCAGCGGCACGCCTTTTTCGATCGCCGTCTTCAGCGCCGCATGCCATTCGCGGAGCCGTGCCATAGCCTCGAAGGCCGTGCTGATGAAATCCTTCGACAATTCTGGCTTCTGTTGGGGAGCACCTGGCGCAGCTTCCGCAGCCGGCAGATTCAGAACGATCTGGTTGCCTTTAAAGCTGATTGTCCCGTTGGTGATGCGGGCCAGGCCCTCGACCTCGACGTAACTGTGGTCGTGCAGTTGAACCACCTTTGCGGCGCCCTGGTGACCGTTGACGATAAGGGACGTGCTTTCCTGTGCGGCCAGGGCCAGACCCAGCACAAGTAAAGTGAGAAACACTCCGACAGCCCACCATTTTGTCGTATCGCTTGCATTCCTGGGCATGGCTCCGTACCTCCTGCGGCTTGCCCTGGGGACTTTCAGGGACAGCTTCCTCGCGAATGATAGCAGACAGACAAGGGATGGTCTTGTCCTCAGGAATGAGAGCTTAGACCGACGGAAAGCGATTCGCGGTGCCGGTCAAACCACCAGGGCCATGCAATCAGAACCAAGGTGGCGATCAGCCCGGAAAGGGCCATCGACTTTATACCTTGCGGCGGGCTACTAAAGCGGTCGCCGACGTATAAAACGAGCAATACCGCCACGTAGCCCCAAAAGGCATAACGGCCGATGGGGTCGCGCGGCCGGCTACACCGGCTGTAAAGCAAAACCCCTCCGACAAATAGAGCCAGTTCCACGACCAGCGTGCCAGGAATGGAGTTCCACAGGCCCAATCCGTGCTTGGGGCCATTGGGATAGAGCGGCATATCCGGGCGGTGTGTGAGCCAGTCGAGCAGCCAATGGCTGACCACGCCGATCCAGATAGCCACCGCACCTATCAAATCGCTACGACACGCGCGATAAGCCAACGCCAGCGCCGTGGCCCACAGCGCCATGAAGATTAGGCTGTGCGAGCACGGGTAATCGTAAAGATCGAGCGGAGTCCAGCGGGTGTTGCCAACGGATATGCGCGCATGCTCCCAACCGAGAAGCAGGAAGACGGTCCACAAAATGTCCGCCCACACCGAAGCGGCGATCAAAAGTCCCAAGGAAACGCGCGGTGCCATGCGCTTCAACCCGAAGCCTACGCCAAAGTGCCCAATGAACATTCGCTCACCTGATTTCTTTCATCGGTGTGACCCCATAGGCAACAATGGCAAAGGAAAGTGGAGAGCAGGCCCATGGACGGAAGCAGCGCAAGCGGGTATGCGCCACCATAAAGTTCGACGGGATGGGCGCCGCGGGCGTTTCAGGTTTATTCTTCCGGCCAGTTCTGCCTTAGACCTGCAGGATGTCGCCTTCGCGGGCGACCATTTGGTAGAGGACTGGGCTGACCACGCGCCCCAAGAAGAGGCGCGAGATTAGGCCCGCGACGATGACGATGGCGAATGGCTTCTGCGAGTCCGAGCCAACTCCGGTCGAGAGCGCAGCGGGCAGAAGCCCAAGGCAGGCGACGAGCGCCGTCATCATGATTGGGCGCAGGCGCACCAGAGAGCCATGATAGGTGGCGCTGGCAATATCCCGACCTTCCAGTCGCAATTTGTTGATGTAGGAAACGTCGATAATCGCCGTCTCCACTGAAACTCCCATCAGTACGATCAATCCGAGAATCGACGAAACGCTGAACGGTGTGTGCGTCAGCTTCAGCGCTATGAGCGCGCCGACCGGTTCGGTCATCACCACGCTCAGCACCACGCTGGCCGGGAACTTGAAGTTGCCGTAGAGCGCGAAGAGAATCAGAAAGATCAGGAACACGGCAAGCGGCCCGATCACCAAAAGCTGGGATTTCGCTTCGAGGAGTTCGCTATATTCGCCCCCCCAGTCGAGGCGGTAGCCTTCCGGCAAGCTCACGGCTTTGGCGATATTTTTCTGGCCATCGCGGACTACCCCTTCGAGGTTGCGTCCTTCAATGGAAAATTGCACGCCGATGTAACGTGAATTGTTTTCGCGATAAATAAATGATGCGCCGGTAGACTCCTTGATGCTGGCAAGCTCCGAAAGCGGAATCTGCTGTCCCGCGGGAGCGGGCACCAGTAGGTTGCCAATCTCACGGGCGTCGGAGCGATACTTCGGATCCATGCGCACGACAAGATCGAACAGTTTCTCGCCTTGAATCACCTGAGTCGCGGCCTGCCCGCCGACGGCTGCTTGCACGACAGCTTCTACGTCCGCCACGTTTATCCCGTAGCGCGCAATCTTGGCGCGGTCCGCGTCGATCAGCAGGCTGGGCTGGCCAAGTTCCCGCACAACGGTGAGATCGGTGAAGCCGGGCGTTTTACTAAGCACGTTTTTGATTTCGACGGCTTTTTGCTCCAGTACTTGCAGGTCGGAGCCAAAAATCTTTACAGCCAGGGCGCTCTTCAGGCCAGTAAGCGCTTCGTCTACCGCATCTTCAGCCGGCTGGGTGTAGTTGAAAATCACGCCGGGGTACGCTGCAAGTTGTTTCTGGAGTTCCCTGGTCAACTCCGCCTTATTGTGAATCGAGCCGGAACTCCAGGCCTTGTCGCCATACGGTTTCAGTCCTACGTAGAACTCGCAATTGAAAAAGCCGGTGGGGTCAGTGCCGTCGTCGGGCCGGCCCAGTTCGGAGCCGACCGCGGTGACCTGCGGATACTTGGCAAGTAGCGTGCGAACCTGGGGAGCGAACTTGGCGGCATCTTCGAAGGAAATGGTGTAGGGCATTGTGGCGCGCACCCAAATGGCGCCTTCGTCGAGATGAGGCATGAATTCGCCGCCAATAAACGGGACGAGCAGAAGCGAAAGGCCAAGAATAATTGAGGCCAACAGAATCGTCACCTTGGGATGGTCGAGGCACCATTTGAGTTCCGAGCCATATTCCTTCCGAAACCATTCATAGACGCGGTTTTCTTTTTCCTTCACCCCGCCTTTGAACCAATACGAAACGAGGACCGGGACCAGTGTCAGCGTGAGGATCAGCGCGCCCAGCAGCGCAAATCCCATGGTGTCCGCCATCGGATGAAACAGTTTTCCCGCTGGCCCGTGCAGCGCATAAATCGGCAAGTAGCCGGCGATGATCACAGCCACGGAATAGAAGATGGGGCGGTCCACGTCTTTTGCGGCAGTGAGGATCACGTCGGTAAGTTTGTAGTTCTGGCCGGAGCGAAGGCCGAGTTCGCGATAAATGTTCTCGACCATGACGATGGTGCCGTCGATGATGATGCCGAAATCAATGGCGCCGATGGAAAGCAGATTGGCTGCTTCTCCGGTCCAATGCAGGAAAATGAACGCGAAGAGCAGGGCCAGTGGAATCGTCAGAGCGGTGATGACGGCCGCACGGAAACTAACCAGGAAGAAAATCAGCACCAGGAACACCAACGCCATGCCGCGCAATAGGTTGCCTTCGACGGTATCTGTCGTGACGCGAACGAGGTCGCTGCGGTCGTAATACGGGCGTATCTTCACGTCCGGCGGGAGCAACGTCTTGTTGATCTCTTCGGTTTTTTTCTCGACACCTTCGAGCACGGTCTGGGTCTGCTCGCCGCGGCGCATCAAAATCACGCCCTCGACGGCGTCGTCGTCATTTTTTTGTTTGGTCTGGAATCCGAAAATTCCCAGGCGCGGGGCGTGCCCGATTTCCACGCGCCCGATCTCTTTAACGCGCACGGGAACGCCATTCAGGCTGGCCACGACCACGTCGCCGATGTCTTCGACGTTTTTGACCAGGCCCAGGCCGCGTACGTAGTAGAACTGTCCGCCTTGGGTGTAGAAGCCGCCGCCGGTGTTTGCGTTATTGGCATTGAGAGCGGCGACGATCTGCACCAAGGGCAGGTGATAGTTGTAGAGCTTTACGGGATCGAGCAGGACGTGATACTCCATCGTGGGACCGCCGAAGCCCGAGTCATCGGCAACGCCGGGCACGCTCTTGTACGCGCGCTCGATGGTCCAGTCTTCGAACGTGTGCAACTCCATGGGGCTGCGATCGGGGCTTTCGATCACATAGCGATAGACGAGCCCGCTGGGGCTGAACAGCGGCGCCATGCTCGGCGTGACGCCCAGCGGTAGCGTGGCATCGCTGATGCGTTCAAAGACAACCTCACGCGCAAAATACGCGTCGACGCCGTCTTCAAACGTCAGAATTACGTCCGACAAGCCATACAGCGAAATCGAGCGCATGTATTTCAGGCGTGGCGCGCCGTTCATCGCCAATTCCAGTGGCAGGGTGGTGAGCCGCTCCACTTCTTCGGCCGCGTGTCCCGGCCATTGCGTGATCAGTTCCACCATTGGCGGCGACAGATCCGGATACGCATCGACCGGCATTTGGCGGAAAGACCAGGTTCCAGCGACGATCATCAGCGCCGTCAACATCAGGACCAGGAAGCGCTGCTGCAGGGCGAGTTGAACGATGCGATGAATCATCGGGGATTCGGGAAACGCTCTCCTTTATTGCTGCAGCGAATTCTTGAACTGCAGGAACAGGCTGCCATTTCCGGCAACGTGTTCGCCTTCCTTCAAGCCGCTGGCGATTTGCGTGCGGCCCTGGTTGCTCTGGCCTAATGTAACCAGGCGGCGCGCGAACTGGTTTTCGTTAGTTTGCACATACACGAATGGCTGATTTTCGGTGTCGCGCAAAACCGCCGCGTCTGGAACGGTGATGGCATCGGGAATTGAACCCGCATTCACGAGCACGGTGACGTACATGTCCTTTTTCAGTTTTTTGCCGGGATTGTCCGCCACGATCCGCGCCTGCAACGTGCGCGTGGTGGGATCCATGGCTGGAGCGAGGTAAGAAATTTTCCCATGAAACAGTTCTGGATACGCTTCCGTGTTGATTTCCACGGAATTGCCCATGTGCACGTAGGGAAGCTCGCTCTGGAATACATTCACGAGGACCCAAACCGTGTTGGTGTTGGAAATGGTGAAGCACTGCGTCGCGCCGCCCTGCAGGAGCTGGCCCGGGCCGACCAGGCGTTCCACAATTTCACCTGCGACCGGCGCAGGCACCGGGATTTCCGCGGTGGCCTGCGAAGCATTTTTCAGCACTACATCGGGATCCTTCAGCCCCAAGGCCCGCAGTGCGTCGGCGGAGGATTCCACATCCGCATACGCCTGCGTGCGAGTGGATTCCGCCTGCTGAAGATCGGCTTCCGCAATGGCGCCGTGAGCGAAAAGATCCTGCGCGCGAACATAAAGTTTCTCGGCCAGGGCATAGGCGTCACGCGCCTTGATGTAGGCGGAACGAGCTGCGGAATAATCGGGGCTGGTAACGGTGAGAAGCGCTTGGCCGGCGTGCACGACTTGCCCGGGCGCGACCAGGATTTCGTGGACGGGACCGCCAATCGCCGCAAACACCGGCGTGGTTTGGAATGCGTCGTAAGCCACGGCTCCGGACAAGCGCAGCGTTTGCGGCAGAGGCGCTTTTTGCGCCGCCACAACTTCCACATGGGCCAACTGCTCCTTTGGCACGGTGAAAAGCTGCGCGGTGTCTGCCTTGGCTTCCGAGGAAGTGAACGAAGTCATGCCCGATTCGGTTGGTCCATTACCGCAACCCGAGCACGAAATGGTCAATGCCGTGGCGACCGCGAAGTGAAAAGGCAACGCCAAACGATGCTGAGTCCAAAGCTTCATGGCAGATTCCTCGTACCTACCGCCTGGCGAAGTTGTTCGAGAGCGAGCATGTAATTCGCGAGAGCCTGGCGATAAGCAAGTTGGTTGGCCCGGTAGGTTCGTTCCGAATCCAGGAAATCGAGCAGACTGGCGGCTCCATGGCGATAGGCATATTCGCTGATGTCGCGGGATTGCCTGGCCTGATCGACATAGCCGCCCTGATACAGCTGAATGATCTGATCGTTGGTACGCAGATTTTCGTAGGCCTGGATCACGTCGGTGGAAACCTGTTGCGTCGTCTCGCTGGCCTGCTGCTGCGCCTGGGTGATGGCGTAGCCGGCTCGCTGGATTTCACCCTGATTGCGATTGAAGATGGGCAGCGGCATGTTGTAGTAGAACGCGCCGGAGTTCGTGCCATTGGTGTGCGTGTAATTGAAAGTGCCGGTGACGTCCATCTTGCCATTAGCTTTCTGCAGGGCCAGTTGGCTTTCTGCCGCGGTCACGGCTTGCTGCGCGGCGCGCAAATCGGGCCGGTTCCCCGCTGCAAGAGTTTTTAGGCCGTTCATGTCCGCGTGTACGGGCTGATAATCCAGCGCGCCCTGCACGTCGTAGTCATCCGCAACCGATTCGAAGCCCAGCAACTGGCGAAGAGCGGCCAGCGCTTGTAGCTTGGCCAATTTCGCCGCGGATACGTCGGTCTGAAACTGCAGAAGTTGCAGCTTGATTTTCAGGAAATCGCCTTCGCTCAGGTCGCCGACGCGAAAGCGCTCGTTGCTGATATCCACGGTTTTCTGGAAGCTATCCAGATCCAGTACCGCAAAATCCAGCGTGGACTGCGCCAGCAAGACATCGACAAATTGCTGTCCAACGTTATAGACGAGCTGGCGCTCGCTGTCGGAAACCTGCGAGACAATCACCGCAGTTTGGTCCCGGGCCGCCTGCAACCGGTGCTGGCGTTTCTTGCCTCGTTCGAAAAGATAGCCCACTCCGGCGTCGAATTGCGCCTGCTGGTCGATGTATTCCGAGCTGAACTGGTTGGGCTGAAAGATAGGAAGATACTGCGCGTCCAGGCCCAGCGTGGGATTCGGGCGGAGATTTGCGGTGACTTCTTCTGCCTGGCTCTGCTGAATCGTGGAACGCATCGCCTGCAAAGCATGGTTGTGGAGGAGCGCCAAGCGGATGGCGTCATCGAGGGTGATGCGCGTCGCTGCCGGAGTTGTCGCGTTGTTTTGCGAACCTGTTGGCCCTGTGGCGGGCGCAGCAGGCTGCTGGCCGGCCATAAATGCAGGCAGGGCAAGCAGCGCCGAAACCAACAGGATTTCGTTCCTCAAAGTACTAACTCCCCTGGGCTTCCCGGTTCGCGGGTTGCCTGGTATGACGGATGGAGAAGGAAGACAGACGATCAGCAGGGGACGGGAGGGGCGCGAGGAGTGAGGTTACGAAAGATGAGCAAACGCGCCGGCGGCAGGCTCGGCAGGATTTCCAAGCGTTGCATTGCCCGCGACGCAACGAAGATCACCGCACTCGTGGCGATGGCCGCCGCCGCGGTGTGGCAAACGGGGCAGGCATGCGAATCCACTGTCCTCGAGTTCAGATCGATGCCGCAATGCAATTGCGCCGCAAGGAAAACAGTTGCGAGAAAAAAGGCCAGAAAATAGAATGCCTTGGATTTAAACGGCAATTTTAATCCGAATAGCCGGCTGTTTCGGTAGAGACATGGTACACCCGGCATACTCATTTCCAATAATCAATAAAGTCCGGGTGTCACGGGTACGGCACTTCTGATTCCATCCGCGCAGTCCTTCCCGGTTCTGATCTCGCACGGTGCGGCGCGGATTATCCGGCGCAATGCCACAGCTTCTGCGTTCCGAGCCGCTTAGTGGCTGATTTCGACTTGATAGGCGATGACGGTGCCGGAGGCGTCGCGGATCGGCTCGATTTTGCCGATTGAGAAGCGCCCGTCGCTGAGGGCCGGGCTCGCTTTCTGCAGCGCACTGTGCAGGTCGTTCGATAGAGCGGGGGTGCGCTCGGGGGGAGCCAGCGCCCTTGCGTCCACCTTGTAAATTTCCAGTTCGCCGGATTTGGATATGAGTTCGACTCGCGTGGAATTGACGGGCAAACCCACCTGAGGCTGATCGCGAAACCATCTCGTCGGCGTCAACAGGACGAACACCAGGATCAGCGCCACGGCCACATCGTACTGCCACGTGCCTCGCTCGTAGGACCAGAAGAAAATGCGATTCAGGATTTGACCGAGGCCAGGCATGTCAGTCTGCCGGGATGCCGTTCACGATAATGCCATCACGCATGTGAACAATGCGGTCGAAGTAAACCGTGGTTTCCGGATTGTGCGTGATCATCACAATCGTTTGGCCCAGATCCTTGTTCAAGCGGCGGAGCATTTCCAGCACAACTTCGGAATTCTTGGTGTCGAGATTGCCGGTTGGTTCGTCGGCGAGCAGAATCTTTGGTTCGTTGATGATGGCGCGGGCAATGGCGACGCGTTGTTGCTCTCCGCCGGACATCTCTGAGGGCCGGTGGTGAAGACGCCCTTCCAGGCCCAGCATCTTGGTGACAACGTCAAAGCGGTGAGGATCGAAGCCGTCGCCGTGGATATATTGCGCGATGGCGATGTTGCCCTGGGCGGAAAGCGCCGGCAGCAAATTGAAGCGCTGGAACACGAAGCCAATTTTGTGGCGGCGAAGTTTGGTACGCTCCGCGTCGGTCATCAACGAAAGATCGTTGCCGTCTACGTACACTTTGCCGCGCGAAGCCTGCGCCAAACCGCCGATTACATATAAAAGGGAGGATTTCCCGCACCCGGATGGGCCCATCACCGCTACCGATTCACCCGGAAGCACATCCAGATCGACGCCACGAAGGGCGGGTACTTCAACCTTGCCGGCATGATAGAGCTTCCAAAGATTCTCGGTTTTGAGTATCGGCTCCAACGTCTTCAGCTCTGGCTCCGTCGAATTGTTCGTCTGCGACTGTATTCTAACCGTGATTGACATGTGTGGCTAGGTTGCCAGAGCTCCTTTTCAATCGTATGAAAGCGCCTGAACCGCGTCTTTGCGGCTGGCCAGCCAAGCGGGATAACTGGCGCCAAATAGAGCACCGGCCAGCGCGATGAGGCCGGCCCGGACAATCCATCCCCAGGTAATCAGAACCGAAAGAGTCGGGAAAATCGCGAGAAACCCTGCGCGGACAAGGTAACTCAGACCGATGCCCGCTGCAATACCAAGGAAACAGAGCAGCACCGTTTCCGTCAAAAGTGCACGGACGATCAGCAGCTTGCTGGCGCCCAGGGATTTGAGCACGCCGATATCCCGCGTACGTTCAAGCACCGTGGTGTACATGGTCAGGAAAATCACCAGGAGGCCGATGGCTACGGCCAGTGCGATCATGGCATTGATGAATGTCTGCAAGCCTGGAATGTTCGCGGAGGTCATCAGGCTCATGAAATCCTTTAGCGGGCGGACCGGGTGATTGGGCAGCAGTTGCTCGATTTCTTCCATGACGTCCTGCGTGTGCTCAGGCCTCGTGCATTTCACCAGGAAAATGGAAGCTTTGTCTCTCGCGCCGACGAGTTCCTGCAGCGTAGTGATGGGAACGAACAGACGGCCACCCTTGCCATGCTCGACGACGCCCGCGACTTTCCAGTCGTGGCTGAATAGTCGGAACGTGCTGCCCACGGTCAGGTGCTTCGACTTCGCTGCCCAATCGTCCACCAGCAGATCGTCGGGTCCCTCGATATCGTGGCCAGCCAGAAAAATGAATCCGCCAGACACGGCATTGAACGATTCCGGATCGATGCCATACACTACATCGATACCACCCGACGAATTGAATTGCAGCAGCGCGGGCGCCACAGCCTGAACATATTTGAGCTCTGCGATCTTGTCGGCAATCTTGATGGGCATGGGCGAGCCGCTGAACCCGATCAGAATCTGCGCCGCGGGGGCCTGCACCATAACGTCCGCGCCAATACCTTCGATGCGTTTGGCGGTTTCCTGAAGCATGCCGGACGTCAACCCGACGATCACCACCACCAGCATGATTTCCACGGCAATCGCCAGAACTCCGATGATGGTGCGCACCGGGCGGTGAAAAAGATTGCTGAAGACAAATTCCCCCATCATGGCTTTTTATCCTCGCGCGCGTCCGCCAAATGGATGACGTCCGTGCCTGCCGGCGGCTGCAGTTGAAAATGGTCGGGGGTCAAGGCCTCATTCAGAATGATTTTCGTTACGGTGAGGTCGAGCCGGTATTCGTCATGCGGCCGGTCAATGTGAATGGAACGCGGATATTCGGCAGCGGTCGATGAGAGATTGTCGACCGGCTGCCAGTTGGCATAGCGCACGTCGGAGAGCAGCACGCCTTTTGGCCCGTAGGATTGCAGGCGGACGAAATGCAAGTCCGCGCGATCAAACCAGATTTTGCGCAGAATTTCCGCCTGGTATCCACCGCGAAGAACGGTCAACACGTAGTAACGCGCGGATTCGTCATTGGATTCTTCAAACAGCGTCACTTCTTCCTTGCGAATTTCCGGCCAGAGCAACACTTCGACGAGATGCTGCGGACGAAGATTCTCGATAGGTTTGTCACTCGGGTGATTCAGGGCAACGGCTCCCACCAGGAATTTATTCTTAGGCGGAATGGAGACCTCGAAATCGTGGCCGTCGCTGGCCATGTCGAACACGGTGGTCCCCACAATGGGAACTTGACCAATCATACGGATATTGTACGGGCGAGAGGCCAACACGAAGGCTTTTACTTCGTGATACTCGTTAATGACTCCGGTATAGGCGGACCCGGCAGAAGGCTTGAGCTCCACTGTGGCGTTCAGGGACTGCAGACCGTGAGCCAGGGAATTGTAGCGATCCAGGATTTGTTCGCGCGTAGCTTCTAGAGCAACAGGACGCACCGCAGCCGGCACTTGCGTGGTCTTGGTGACACCCCCGCGGCCACCGCAGCCGCACGCGATGACCGTCAGTGTCAGACAAACCATGCATATGCGCACACGTTTCATCGAGAAAACGATCGTCCCAGACCCACAGATAGCAAATGAACGGCCAAGAGGAGCGCCAGTGGCACAAGGCAGAGCCCGAACGTCGCGATTCAGCGAGAAGAACGCGCACAACAGTTGTGCCTGCGCCGCGGTCGCAGGATCGATTCCGCACAACTGCATCAGGATGGCCCTCGAAATCCTTACACCCTTTATTTTAGCGTAGTTCGCGCGTTTCGCGAATTATTGCGGGCGAGCGATATAGACGTCGAAGGGCTGCAGGGCGGGGCGAACGCGGCGGATAATCTCGCTGGGCCAGAGCGAATCGCTCAGCACAGTGACCCAGCCGTCGCTGGGTTCGCAGATGGCGCAGCAGGTATAACGCTTGTATGCCGGCTGGTATCCGTCCAGGCCTCGATGAGAGAGTTCGTTTTCGAGTTTGGCATCCGGGTTCGCGGCGGCCGCGCCCACGCGCAGCCCAAAGGTCTCCCCTGCAAAACGAACAAGTAGCTGGCGAAGCAGTGCGAGCGAGGGTTGCGGGATTACCAGGCAGCGAGGCGCGTTTTCGCGGATGGCGATGCCGTGAGCCGCGCAGAATTCGCGGACGCGATCGAGATGGCTGAAGAAATCGAGAATATAAGTTTCGCCGCCGGAAAGAGCCACCAAAGCGGGGGCCCAGATGGCGGCGGCTTGCGGCCCGCGCAGCGGCTCGCGGCTTTCCGTTTCGATCAGTTCCATGCCCACGGCTTTAACGTCCTGGCCAAGGTCCATGGCCTGAACGTCGAGCGAATACGGCGGAAGATCGGGAATGGGATTGTCGGCGTGCATGCCTATTCTTCGTCGGGCTCGAGGTCGATATCACCGAATTGTTGGCGAAAATCAGGTGAGGCTTTACGCACTTCCAGCCAATCGAAAAACGCGTCCGGGGTTTCCAGCCAGATGCGGAACCATTCCGCAATTTCCTTTTTTTCTTCGCGCTTGTGCGCTTCCACTTTGCGGTTATGAGAAATCATTTCCGCGCGCCGTTTGCCGAGGCGTGCGATTTCAAAGACGCGCCCCACTGCGGCCTTTTCGCCGTGAGTCTGAAAGCGATGGAGCAGTTCGTCCAGGCGTGTGAGGCTGACTTCGGCATCCTGAAGCGTGCGGAAATGAAGGATGTCTTCGAACTCTTCCTCAAACCGCTCTTCCGCTTCTTCGCGTTCGCTGAGCTGTACCTTCCAGCCCGTGGATTCCAAAACATCTGAAATATAATCATTGCTCGATTTTCCGTGTTCGCCATGATCGGCCAGGAGCTTGCGCCGCAGTTGATCTATCTCGGCGGTGGTCCATTTCTGATGGCCCAACTGCCGCGCCGCTTCGAGGATCATCTCTTTTTTCGTGTTCGGCCCTTCCGTCATCGTTTGCCTTTGTGGGCCGAACCTGCGGCGTGCGCTGGATGCACGTCAGGAACCGCAGGATCGGCGGGTTCGCCGTTGAGAAGACGGTGATATTTGGCCACATTTTGGTTGTGTTCCGCCAGTGTGGAAGCAAAAAAGTGTCCGCCCTGCGTGTTAGCGACAAAATAGAGGAAATCCGTGGGAGCGGGAGCGATCGCGGCACGGATCGCCGTTTCTCCGGGATTGCCGATGGGGCCAGGGGGCAAGCCGGAATGCACGTAGGTGTTGTACGGCGAAGCGTAACTGAGATCCTTGATCAGCAGTGGCGGTCTGTACTTGTCCACCTGCTTCAGCGCGTAAATCACAGTTGGATCGCACTGCAGAAGCATGTCCATGCGCAGGCGATTCGTGTAAACGCCGGCAACCAGCGGGCGCTCGTCCGGTTTTGGTGTTTCCGCTTCCACGAGCGATGCGAGCGTGACGATCGCGAGCAAAGGTGTGCCCGGCGTGGCCGGGTCCAAGCGTTCAGGTGCCAGCCGCTGCAGCGCTTCGCGGAATTTGTGCACCATCATGGCGGTCAGATCGGTGGCGGAGGCGTGCAGCGGCAAATTGTATGTCGCGGGGAAAAGAAAACCCTCCAGAGTTTTGGCGCCGGGAGCGAAATCCTGGATTTGCGACGCGTCCTGAGCGGCGATCAGAAAATCCGCGGCCTTCATGTATTTTCCCGCCTCGAGGTCATGGGCGACGTCAAAAATCGTGTCGCCTTCCTTGACCGTGAAAGGTTGTTCGTAAATTTCGCCGTTGGCGATCTTCCAGTACACCGCCTTGCCGCTTAGCGGACCATCAAAGAAATATTGACCGGCGAGTAGAGAACGCTTGGGGTGGCGGCGCGCATAAAGTTCGAACGCCACGGAACTGCGAATGATCCCTTTGTCCTGGAGCAAATGCGAAACGCTTCGTTGCGAAGCGCCGTGAGGAATTTCCACGAACACGCCCTCGGCAGGAATGACTCCGTATGGTTTCTCGATGGCCAGCCACAGGTAACCCGCCACGGCCGCTGCGGCCAGTAGGATCACGACAACGATGATGAGAAACGCCCTCACGCTAAGCAGGCTCCTTGGCCGCGCTTTTGTGAGCCAGATATTCCCGCAAAATCACCATGGCAGCAACCCCGTCGACGGTGTACTTGCCGTCAGAGGTACGGGTGGATTTTCTGCGGCCGTCGTGTGTTTCCGTGTGCGTGATGCGGCGCCCCAATTCCTCTTCGAGAATGCGTTCAGCTTCCCAACTGGTCAGGCGCTCATCGACGAGTTCCACCGGCACGCCAAGCTGTTTGCGAACGCGTTCGGCGAAACGTGTGGCTTCTTCGGCCATTTCGCCGGGGGTGCCGTCGAGGCGAAGCGGCAGGCCAACTATGATTTGTTTTACGTGATGTTCGCGCGCGAATTCGCGCAGGCGGCGCATGTCCTCGTTGCGATTGATGCGCTCTAGAGTGGAGTGGGGTTCTGCGATGCGCGCTTCGGGATTGGCCAGCGCGAGTCCCATTTTCTTGCGGCCGTAATCGATGGCCAGAATTTTCGCGTCCGCAGCGACCGAAACCGATTGGAAAATTCCCGTAGTTTTGAGATTTTGCTTCACATCTCCAGTATAGCTCCAAGGAAGCGCAGAAGCCGAAATCGCATGTAGCCATTGCTGCGATATATTCCTCCCTGCTGAGGAGTTTCGATATAACCTTTTGCTGGTGATACACGCGCAAGATCGACGGGGGGCGGAAACATGGTCGCAAAGCAGAATGGCAAGATGGCGTTGGTGGCCGGCGGAACGGGTGGGTTGGGACGTGCGGTGAGCCTGGCGTTTCTCGAAGCGGGTTACGCGGTCGCGGTCACCTACCACGGGCCGGAAGCATGGGAGTCACTGCAGAAGGAGGCAGGCCAGAGTGCGCGCCTGGAAGGATTCCGCGTGGACGTCACGGATGAAGCCGCCGTCAAGGGCCTGATAGAAACGCTTGTAAGCAAACACGGGCGCCTGGATGCACTTGTCAATGCCGTGGGTGCATATGCGGGTGGAATCAAGCTGTGGGAACTGCCAACGAGCGTGTTTGAGAAAATGCTGGCGCTGAATCTGCGGTCGGGATTCGCTTTGGCACATGGGGCGGTGCCGGCGATGCTGAAACAGGGGTCGGGCGCGATCGTGAATATTGCCGCGAAGGCCGCGTTGGATCACGCCGCGGGGGCGTCCGCTTACGCGGCTTCGAAGGCCGCGGCGCTGGCCATGATGGATTCGCTGGCCGCCGATCTGAAGGGAACTGGCGTGCGCGTCAACTCCATCCTGCCGAGCATCATCGACACGGAAGCGAATCGAACAGCTGTGCCAGGTTCGGACTTCGCGAAATGGCCGAAGCCCGGGGATATTGCGCGCGTAATTCTCTTTTTGTGCAGCGACGACGCAAAGGTTGTGCAAGGCGCAGCTGTGCCGGTGTATGGGGACAGCTGATTATTCTGGCATGATCACGGGCTTGGTCTTCGGCAGAGCGTCCAGCGTGGCCGCATCCAGATGCAAGTGTGCCGCCACCAGTTTCGGCGGCGTGTGCGAGAGCCATTCGGAAAGCGCCAGGTCCTGATAGATACTGCTCTTGAACATTTCCAGGAACTTGAGATCGGTGTTGCCGGTGTTTTCGACATAGTGCGGCAGCGTCTTCTGCACGTAACCGACATCGCCGGTTGCGAAATCCATGGTTCGGGCGCGGCCTCCCGAGGTGAAAACGGTCATGCGTCCTTGGCCTCCGAAATAGTATTGCCATTCGTCGGCGTTTGGGTGCCAGTGCAGTTCGCGGATGCCGCCTGGCTTTACGGTGACGATCGCGGCAGAGATGTTTGTGGCCACTTTGAAGGTGCTGGAGTCAATGATGCGAACTTCTCCGCTTTTGTTTTTCACCGTGGGCGGCGTCTGCATGGTGCGAAAGGCAAAATCGATGGGCGAAGGGCCAAGTTTTCCTGCGGCCGCGCGACGGTCTTCCTCAAGGGGTCCCGGCACAGCCGCCTGGAAAATGAACAACTCCTTCTTCGGCATGTTGGCGAGTGCCTTCTGGTCCACGCCAAAATTCTTGGCCAGCACTTCCGCAGGTGTGTGCGCCATCCAGTCGGAAAGCAGCACGGTTTCGAATTCGGAAAAATAGCCGTCGTCGAACACCAGAAGGAATTCGCAGCCGTCCGGCCCGAGGCCCTGGATCGAGTGCGGAATTCCCGTGGGGAAGTACCACAAATCGTTTTCCGTGATATCGGTCACGAAACTCCTGCCGTCGCCATCGACGCAGGTGATCCTCGCTTGGCCATAAAGCATGAACGCCCATTCTGCGGCGGTATGCCAGTGCAATTCGCGGACCCCTCCGGCCGTCAGCCGCATGTTGACGCCCGCGAGCGTTTTAGAAATTTCCAGTTCGCGTGCGGTTACCTCGCGGGACCAGCCTCCCTCATGCAGCCTCTTGTGGCCAAAGGAAAACGGATACTTGAAAGTCTGCACTGCGCCCGCGTCCGTCTTTGGCGGAGTCACGGAATCCGGATTCGCGGCGTCCAGCGCCACGTTGGTAGGGCCGGGATCGCTGCTGCTTCGGTCGGATTTAGAAGCTTCCTGCCCGGCCAGGTTTTCTACCGAACGCATGCCCGCGGCCGCGAGCGCGGCAGAGCTTGCCCCCAGAAATCCTCTGCGCGTCAGCCCATCCTTTTCCTCTTCACGGCTCATGAATCCGCCTTTCCGAACTTAAAATGTTTCCGCAAACAGGAGCTCAAGCGATTCTTAACTCTTCCGAATCCCTGTTGCATGGGACGCTTCCCTCTCTTGGATACAGTTTCTTTGTGAGACAATCGTAGTAGCTCTTCTCTCACGGCTGCCGTCCGCGCGCGCCCGATTGAAAATCCTTCCACATATCCAGCGTTTGAAGTTCCTTCTCCAGCCCGGTTTCTTTCATTAGAGCTTCCAGTTCGGCGCGCGATTGGCGTTTGCCGATGGGTTCGACGCGATCGGCGATGCCCCACGCGGTGACCGCGGCGAGAACGGTGTTGAGTTTCAGTTCGCGAATATCCACTTTGTCAAACGTGTCCGAGGCGGCGTGATAGTTCTGCAGATAATTCGCGACCTCCTGGTTGGCTACCAATGTGGGAACTCCTTCCAGGAGAAAATCGAGATTGTCCGTTCCGGTCGTTGCGTCCAGCGTTTGGGTGTTCACGCCCCAGCCGACAAACGGTTTGAGAATTTCCTGAATCGCGGCCTCGATGTCGTGGCGTCCGCCAAGGGAGTAGCCGGTCACGCGCCCGATGCCGGAATCGAAAATGATGACCCCGCGGTATTTGTCCAGTTCCGTGCGATGGGCGCGCACGTAGGCCCAGGAACCGAGTAAACCCTGCTCTTCGCCCGAAAAAAGAAGGAAGCGGATCGTGCGGCGAGGAAGCAGGCCGCTGGCTTTGATGGCGCGCGCGGCTTCAATCACCATAGCCGCGTTGCAGCCGTTGTCCAACGCCCCGGTGCCAAGCTCCCAGGAGTCCAGGTGCGCACCGAGCACCACCGTTTCGTCGGGCTTGTCGTACCCGCGGATTTCGCCGACGACATTTTGCTCTTCCACCGGGCCGGTGATGCCATTGGGCATCGTGAGTCGCAGCTTTATCCTGCCCGGATAGGCGAGCGCGGCACGTTCCAGACGCAAGCCGTCCTCGCGCGCAAGGATGGCCTGGGGAAGCGCTTCGAGGCGTCCATCTGGTGAATTGGTGTGACGGTACAGCAGCTTCCGTTCGCGCTCGCCGGTCCAGAGAATTGCGGCAGCCCCGGCCGTCACTGCCCGATCGATAATTGGCGGCGGAATGTCGTATTCGCGAAAGAGATCCTCCCAGGTGTAGCTGACTTCCATGTGCACCAGAAGGATCGCGCCTTTCAGCGAAGCGCCGGCGCGCATGAAATCGCCTTCCCCACCACTCCCAACGAAAACGAGCGGCGCCTGAATCCCGCCTTTAGGAGTTGCCGGCGAAAGGCCCACGGAAACAAGCGAAACGGGAAAGCTGACCGGGCCAAGAACGTCCAGTTTCGTCGCCCCTTCGCTCCAGGCATGCGGCAGATTATATTTTTCCGTGTGCACATCGACGCCGCCAGCGCGAAACGCGGCAATGGCCCAGTCCACTGCTTTGGCCATTTCGGGTGAGCCGGTCACGCGGCCGCCAATGTCGTCGGTCAGGTGACGAAGATTGGCCTCCAGCGGCGAGTCGCCCGTCACGATGGGAGTGATTTTCGCCGCGGCTTGCGCGCAGGAGGATGGCTCGCTGACGGAGCATGTGCCAGAACCCTGGATCATTTGCGGCGGATGCAGCGGGTCGGTCTTGACTGGCGGAAGTTGCGCCAGCAAAGCAGAAGTAAAGAAGCCAAGAAAAAAAGCGAGAAAAAACGGGCGGCGCACGCGCATGGGCGAAAATTCCTTAGGCCGAGATTAGACCAATAATAGCCAGCGAATTATAGCCCAGGGCGGGGAAAACAATTGCATTTCGCACGAACGACGATATGCTGTCGGCAATTCCGTTCCACACAGCGAGGCAAAGATGGACAAGCAAGCGATCCGGCCCAGCGGATGGTTTTATTTGATCGGGATAACGGTGATTCTGGCGGGGCTTTGCGTTTTTGGATATTCGATATTCCACGGAATTTTTCACATGGCAGACAGCCTGACGCGGGTCGCGGCTCCGGGTGAAAAGGAGCTGACGCTGAAAGGCAACCTGAAGTACACCATTTTTGCGGAAGAAGAGACGAGTGCGGGCATGGGGATTTATTCCATCCGTAGCGTCGGGGCGGGACTGACGTGCCATATACGCGAGGAGGCTTCCGGAAAGGAGATCGAGACGCGGGCGCCGATCGGCGCGACCACTTATAACGTGGGAAGTCGCGTGGGCCGCGCGATACTGGTGTTCAACTCAGAAGGTCCGGGCGCGTATCGCCTGAGCTGCGCTTATGCGGAAGATGACCGGAGATCCGGGGTAACGGTGGCGGTTGGTTCGGGCGTGGACGAAGAAATTGTGAGGGCGGTTTTGACCGGGCTCGGAGGAATGATTGGCGGCGGGATTCTGGGAGCGATTGTGATGGTAACGGTTTATCTGACGAGAGAGAAGGCCAAGCGGCGGCTCGCGCTGGGCGCGGCAATGCCGCTGCGGTAATGGCCAAGGCTGTCCCTGGAACCGTGTTGGTCAGGAATGCAGCAACACGGCATCGGCAACGCGCGCGACCTGCGCTATTTCCGCGACGTCGTGTACGCGTACGATGTGCGCACCAAAGAGAATGCTGGCGGTAACGGTGGCCGCGGAACCCCAGATGCGCCGATCCGGCGGCGCAGGCTTTCCGCTTTTCGCGAGCGTGGCGCCAAGAAAACCTTTGCGGGATGTGCCAACCAGCAACGGGTAGCCGAGCTCGGCGAGATCCGGAAGCTTCGCGAGTAATTCATAATTTTGTGTGTGCGATTTGCCAAAGCCGATTCCCGGATCGAGGATGATTTGGGATTTGCGGACTCCCGCGCGCTCGGCAATGGCCAGGGATTGCCGCAGGCCGCTGATCACGTCGCGAAGGACATTTTTAGCGAAGGGCAGCTTCTGCATGGTACGAGGAGTTCCGCGCATGTGCACGAGAACCAGCGGGACTTTGTGCCGCGCGGCGATTTTCGCGAAGCGAGGGTCGTGTTTCAGCCCGGAAATGTCGTTGACGATTTCGGCACCAGCGCCAATCGCAAGTTCGGCAACGGCGGATTTCTGCGTGTCAATGGAGATCGGGATTTTCAGCCGGCCGCGAAGAGCTTCGAGTACCGGCAACAGGCGCGCCAGTTCTTCAGTCGCGGAAATTTCAACCGAGCCCGGGCGCGTGGATTCGGCGCCGATATCCAGAATGTCCGCGCCGGCATCCTGCATGGCCAACGCGGCTTTCGCGGCGCTTTTCACGGTAAAAAATTTGCCGCCGTCAGAGAAGCTATCCGGCGTGACGTTGAGCACGCCCATGACGAGCGTGCGTTCGCCAAGCAGCAGGGCGCGTGAGGCAAGTTTCAGCTGAAACAGTTTGCGGGAAGCCATGCGAGAAGCAGTTTACCGTGGGCAAGGGAAAAAGGTTAACGGCTTGGCTAGGGGGAGGCTTTGAGGACGATTACGCGGTTGAGATCCGCGCTTTGCGCAGGATGACAGATCGCGGCAGCGTCTTAGTCCAGGTCGAAGTCGCGGATCGGCTTTCCAGCGGGGGCGTCTTTGGCCTTCTTCATGGCTTCTTCGAACTTCTTGGCCAAGATGTCTTCCTTGTGCGTCTCCTGGAAGAAGGAATTTGCGAATTTATCCTCGCGCTGCTTTTTCTGCTCTTCCAGAATGCTTTGCGCCTTGGTGAGATCGACGTCCGGGCCCGGCCGCACTGGAGCTGTGTGCGAAAGCACCGCGCCAAAAATCGGATCGATTACCAGTTTAGCCTGGCAGCACGGGCAAGTTATATTCAGGTTTTCGCCGTCTTTGAGTCCCATGCCTGTATTTTACGCCTTTTTCGCGAAATGAGGTTTCCCCAGTAGATTCTCCGCCTAAACGTCCTGGCATCGAAACCAAGTATTCGGAAAGACGTTTTCTGGTCGCCATCGTAGTTCGCAGCTGGTTGCGGTGGTGCACCAATCCGCATTTTCAAGGAATACATGGAGCAGCAGAAAACACCGCCCTGATTTAACCGGGCCTTATATCCGCGCCCTGAAGCGCCAGGCGAGGTTTTACGGCCCCGCAGATAAAACATCCGGTTTCGACGGAATTCTTGGTTTTGCAGCTGGGGTTGCCCCCACTTGCCAGGAGTACTTGCAGCACCAGATTGTGGGCCAACGGCGAAAGGAACCGTAAAAAAAAGAAGGCGCGATCTCTCACGCCTCCTTCTGCCTACTTAAGAGTCAAACCTGCTACTGTTTCATGCTTTTGCCGGAGAATCTCCTCGCGTAAAGCCCGGGGCCGGCCGTAGCTCCGGCCGGACGACCTTGGGATCGGCGCTCGGCGAGGCCTGCGGCGGAGGGGTGGGAGGCGTACGCGGCTTTTCCGGCAACGTCTTGCCTTCCATCAGCATTTTCACTTCGTTGGCGTCCAGCACTTCGCGTTCGAGCAGCGCCAGCGCGATGTGTTCGAGCGTCTCGCGATTGGCTTGCACAATGCTCTGCGCCTTCTCATACGCTTCGCTGACGATGCGCTTCACTTCCTTGTCGATCTGCAGCGCGGTGTCTTCGCTGAAGTCGCGATGCTGGGCAATTTCGCGGCCCAGGAAAATCGCTTCTTCCTTTTTGCCGTAAGCCAGCGGGCCCATGTTGCTCATGCCCCACTCGCAAACCATGTTGCGGGCGATGTCCGTGGCGCGTTCGATGTCGTTGCCCGCGCCAGTGGTGATGTGACCGAGGAAGATTTCTTCGGCGGTGCGGCCGCCCATCAGAACGGCCAGCATGCCTTCCAGATATTCCTTGGTGTAGGTGTGCTTGTCCGCTTCCGGCAGCTGCATGGTCAAGCCCAGCGCCATGCCGCGCGGAATAATGGTGACCTTGTGCACGGGATCGGCACCCGGCGTCATTGCCGCGATCAGAGCGTGGCCCGCTTCATGGTAGGCCGTATTCTTCTTCTCTTCGTCGGACAGGATCATGGATTTGCGTTCCACGCCCATTAGTACCTTGTCCTTGGACATTTCGAAGTCGGCCATGGTGACGAATTTGCGGTTCTGCCGCGCGGCCCAGAGCGCCGCTTCGTTCACCAGGTTCGCCAGATCGGCGCCCGAGAAGCCGGGAGTCCCGCGAGCAATGATGGAAAGTTCCACGTCATCGCAGAGCGGCACTTTGCGCGTGTGCACGCGGAGAATTTCTTCGCGGCCCTTCACGTCAGGCCGAGCCACAACGACGCGGCGATCAAAACGTCCCGGGCGCAGCAATGCCGGGTCCAGCACGTCGGGCCGGTTGGTTGCGGCGATGAGGATGACGCCTTCGTTGGATTCGAATCCGTCCATCTCCACCAACAGCGCGTTTAACGTCTGTTCGCGCTCGTCATGTCCGCCGCCCAAGCCTGCGCCGCGGTGACGGCCCACAGCGTCAATTTCGTCAATGAAAATGATGCAGGGAGCATTTTTCTTACCCTGTTCAAACAGATCGCGAACACGGCTGGCGCCCACCCCTACGAACATTTCCACGAAGTCCGACCCGGAAATCGAGAAGAACGGCACGTTCGCTTCACCCGCGATCGCGCGAGCCAGAAGAGTCTTGCCCGTTCCTGGGGGTCCGACAAGCAGCACTCCCTTGGGAATGCGTCCGCCGAGTTTCTGGAACTTCTGGGGGTCTTTGAGAAACTCGATAATTTCCTGAAGCTCTTCCTTGGCTTCGTCGCTGCCCGCCACATCCTTAAAGGTGGCTTTTTTTTGCTGGGCAGAGAGCAACCGTGCGCGAGACTTACCGAAGCTTAGCGCTTTGTTGCCGCCTGCCTGCATCTGACGCATCAGGAAGAAAACGAAACCCGCGAGCAACAGAAGCGGCAGGGCATTCAACAGGATCAGCACCCAATCGCCGCTGCGAACTTCCTTGACGTTCAGCTGCACGGCCTTATCGCGCAGGGCTTTTGTGATCTCGGGTGAATCCTCCTTAGGGATAGTGACGTGGAACTTGCGGTTCGGTGGCCGCACGTATTCGCCCTGCAATTCGTAACTGTTCGGTGAGAGGTATAGCGTGACTTCCTTCACATCACCTTCGTCCACCTTGGCCATAAATTCGCTGTAGCTCGGACTGTCTTCACGAGCTGCCTGTCCGTTGCTGGAGACCAGCCTCCAGAGCATTACGCCCAGGAAGACGATGGAGATCCAGAAAAGAATTGTTTTTGCCGTAGAACTAGAATTCACAGTGTAACCTCTCAATATTTCCAAACAACCGACCGCCAAACCCTCTTCTGTGCGCGTTCACGCGCTTATTGCTTTTTCTTCGCCGTTCTCTTTACCGCTTTAGACCTGCCAGCGCCGTTTGAGGAAGAGCCTGCCACCAGATTCTTGCTGTTGCGCCCCGTGCCGTTCGCAGTCGCCAAGCCATACCCAAACCACATTAGATTAGATGCAGTCCGGAAGCCAAAGTAATCGGGCTCTAGAGCCACCCGCCGCCGGGGAGTCTTGTCCAACAGCACCGCCAGGCGCAGGGAACGCGGCTTGTTTTCGCCCAGCCTGCGTAAAAGGAAATCCTGCGTCACGCCGCTGTCGAGTATGCAATCGACCAGGAGCACGTCGCGCCCTTTCAGGGCAGAGTGATGATCCTTCTCCGCATTGGTAGCCGAACGGTTAGCGAAAAACACCTCGCGGCGTTTTTGTCCGGCAAGCTCCACATCCCGCACATCTTCCCGCACGAAGTGCAACACGACAGGACTATCGATGGTGCGAATCAAGTCGGCCGCGAACATAAAAGAACGATCCATGGTGACCACGATATCCAGCCTGCGGCCTCGCACATCCCTTGAGATTTGCCGGCCCAAAGCTTTCACACGATCACCGATTCGGGCCGCGGAAACTGTAGTCACTTTTGCCATGTCGACGAAATCGGAACCTCTGTAATCACAACTGCCTTTCGCGTCGACTCGCCGGCAGCAAATTTCACCGCAACCGGCAGTCCGCGCGTCCACGCTATTCCCTTGCCGCAGGCCAGGACCGGCCAAGACGCTTTCTGCCAGCGGTTGACGCCCAGCTCATGCAGCAGTCGCGACAATTTGTGACGCTTCTGATGGCCGAGTGGCTGCATGGAATCACCTGGCCGCCAGTTCCGCACCACCAGGGGGGCAGCGAATCGTTCACGGTCTAAGACTACCCCTGTAACATTAGTTTCTCGCCCTTGGAGGGGCCAGTCAATCACCCTGAAGCGCAGGCAGCACGATTGTTCCACCAAAGGCACGTCAATCACCTCGCATTCGAAATCGAGCCGGTGGGAGAAAGGCCGCGGGTCGGGGCGCATACGATCGGGGCGTGTGAACATCGCGGGTCGGAAAACCAGAGAATCCTGCTCGCGTCGGACTTGCATTCCCCCGGGGAGGGGCAAGGATTTGCCGCTGTCCGGCTGCTGGGCCAGGCGCATCACGGCATCCACGTGGACAGAACTGAGCTGGCCAGCACGAGGTTTCACCACTTCGACGATGCGCCGAATCATCCGGCTAGTCATCGCCAAATTGTATTTTCCAGCGTCCTTGCCCAGTTCGTGGTTGCTTAGAATCTCAGCTTGATTTTCCGGAGAGCCCAACAGATCGCAGACCGCGATGCGGATCCCTTCGTCTGAATCCTTAGCGAGTGCAGCGACGCGCCACTTCGCGGAGAAATTGAGCCAGCCGTCGTCGGTCCGGGCAAGGTCCGCAAGACGGCATAAATGATCGACCACCGCAGGCTGAAATTGTTTTTCCAGAAGGGGCATAAGCTTTAGACGAATCCGGGCGCGGGTTCGTTTGGTGTCGCGATTTGTGGCATCTTCGCGCCAGTCCTGCCGCCGGTTGAGAAGATACGCGCGCAAGTCGGCGCGGCGGAAATGAAGCAGGGGACGAAAGACACAGCCAAATTCCGGATGAATGCCTCCAAGGCCGGCAAGCCCCGTGCCCCGCAGGATGTGGAAAAGCACGGTTTCGGCCTGATCCTCGGCGGTATGGGCCACGGCGACTTTGTCGAGTTGACGCTCAGCGGCCAGTCGCTCGAAGAATGCGTAGCGTGCCCGCCTTGCCACGTCTTCCAGATTGGCGCCTTCGCGCTTGGACTTGCCGGAGATATCTTCGCGATCCACGAAGAAAGGTAGTGCAAGGCGATCTGCAAGCTCGACTACGAATTTCTCGTCAGCATCGGAGGCACGCCCGCGTAATTTGTGATTGAAGTGCACCACCGAAAGAACGATGCCCAGTTTTTCTTTCAATTCGAAAAGAAGCAGGAGCAGGGCCACCGAATCCGCCCCTCCGGAAACAGCGATGCCCACGCGCTGGCCCGCTGGTGCCCAATGACTGTTCCGCAAATGATGGAACAGCCGGAGCGCAAGCTGCCGGTACGCGCAGTGCGCGTGCTCGTTTGCCTGGGCAGGGTTGCGCGCAACAGCTTTCTTAGTCATGGTGCGATGCGGGTATCGTAACAGATGTGGCGCGTGCGAGCCGGCAAGTGCTTCTGCCGTGACGCCGGTGATGGACTATAGCTCGCGGGTCATGTGGAACAAGAAAAGTACCGAGAGTTGCAAGTCGCGCAACAAATTCAGCGGAACCTTGTGCACGGGTATCCTGAACCAGTTTTGCTCCCGCCAGCGTTCGCTTACGCGCGTCCAGAAATCATGCAGGTCCGCGCGCGTGTATACGCTGTTGTGGAACAGCAGCGGGTTCCATTTGGCCCAGAAGAGTTGCACTTTAGATGGCACGCGAAGCGAAGGGAAATGTTCCTTGGCGCGCAGGTAAGCAGCTTGCAGGTCGGCGAGCTTGAACTGGTCATATTTCTCGCGCAGCTTGGCATATTCCTCTGCCACGCGTTGTTCCGCCGCGGATGGATGCCGCGTCTGCAGCCAAAGTTCCTCCATCTCCGCTAGAATGCTCAACATGCCGCGCAAATAGTCGCGCACTTCCTTAACGCGCCCGGTGTAATAGTCCCAGCGGGGAAGCACCGGGAAGCCCGGACGACGCGCGGTGCGCCCCTTCAGGCGGAAGTAGCCGCACATCATCGGATGCCGCCCTTCGGTCTGAATGGAATTCTTGTACCACAGAAACCGCAGGAAATTGTTCCAGTAATTGCAACGTGAGCCGCGTTGCAAGATCGCCTTCATATTTTCCAGGCTGTAAAACGTTCGCCACGCCTCGAAATACGTTTCCTTCCAGGAGCCATCCTTCAAATGGGCATGGTGGGTCACTTCATGCTGCGAATCGTACAGATTGAAATCGGGGTGCATCCATTCGCCGCGCCGCATCATGTGCAGATGATCCATGGAGCCGGGAAGCGGCATCAGGATGAAAAACGAGGCATGGTCCGGGCGAACTTCGTTCATCAGGAATTTCAAGTCGCGGCGAATGGAGTCGACCGTATCCAGCGGAAAGCCCACGATGTATCCGACGTGTGAAGAAATGTCCGAATCGCGGTAGGCCTGGATGAGCTGGCGATACTCGCTTACCTGATTCTGTTTTTTTCCCGCGGCCGCGAGATTTCCGGGATCGACGCTTTCCATGCCGATAAACACATTGATGCACCCGGCCTGGCGAGCTTTGGCGACAAAATTCTTGATCTTCCAGGAGAGCACGTCCACCTGCATCATGAACTCGACCGGGATTTTATCTTCGTTGCGAAGCTTGATGAGTACGTCGAAGATGCCTTCCCAATTTTTGTTGCGCGCGAAATTGTCGTCCGTGAAGAAGTAAAAAGTGATTCCGTTTTCGCGGTAGTTGCGGCGAATCGCCTCGGCGATGTGCTCGGCCGAACGGAAACGCATCTTGCGCCCTTGCACATTAATGATGGTGCAAAAGGTGCACTCAAACGGGCAGCCGCGGCCGCAATCGAGCGTACCGAAATTTGAAGCGACGAATTTTCTCAGGTATTTCTTGCGAATGGCCGGAATCGGCTTGGTATACAAATCCGGCTTGCTGTTCAGGAAATCGTACATGGGCTTCAGCCGGTTGTTCACGGCGTCGAGCAGCAAATCGCCCCAGGTTTCTTCGACTTCGCCTTTGACGATGGTTACGCCCTGTTCCATCAGTTGCTGAATATCGGCCGGAATGTCCGGCAAAAGCGCAAGATAACCGCTCACGTGAAATCCGCCCACCAGAACGGTCAGCCCGGCTTTGCGAAACGTGTGGGCCAGATCGCACGCGCGCGGGAACTGGTTCGTCTGCACGCCCACCAGGCAAACAATCGTCTTTGCCAAGCCCCAATATTGCGAACGGCAAATTCGCTTGATGGGAATTTTGTCGACGGTTTCGTCAAACAGCCGGACCTTCACGTTCCAGGCATCACCCAATGTATTTCGGCGCACCACATCTTCGGTCAGTCCGGCAAGGCACGCGAGCGTATTGCTGGGCAGCACGCCGCGCCAATGGCGCACAACGTAACCGTCGTCATCGTACTGACTCGGCTTAATAAGGTAGAGATTTAAGGTTTTCCGCATGACACCCGGCCCAGGTCGCGGCCGGACTCGCTGGCGGAAGCGAAGCCGGGGAGACGGTGCAATCGTCGCACAACATTTCAGATGCGGCAAGAGGCGTACAGGATAAATGGACGTTGCGAAGTCAGTTGCCGGGCACAAGCCCGGATCATGTTGGAACCGGGTAGGTTTATCGCCGGCAAGATGCCCGCTCCATTTCGCCTGAGTTTCGATTAGAGACGTCAGAAAAGGCTATTCAACTCACCGATACCGCGAAGTAACACGCGCGTAATATTCGTGGCCGGCCCTTGCAGTAGCATTGGCCTTTCTTATTCCAGGTTCGCACCGTTTTCCGGAGGATGCGATGTTTACCCGCCGTTCGTGGATGCTTGCCGTTGCCGCTTTGTCTGGCGCCGTTCTGATTGCCGGATGCAATTACAGTGGAGAGGAACCCACCAAGGAAAAAGATTTTGCGGTTTCCGCGTCGGTGAAAACCGCCATTGGCGCCGCCGGAAGTACCTTCGTTAATCCGCTCATGACCAAGTGGATTGCGTCGTATCAGCAAGCCCATGCGGGCACGCTGGTGAATTACCGGCCGATCGGCAGCGGCGCGGGCATCGAAGCGCTCAAGCAGAGCACGCTGGAAATCGCCGCCAGCGACATGCCGTTGAACGATGAGCAATTGAAAGCAACGTTTCCGTTGATCCAGATTCCCATCACGGCCGGGGCGGTCTGCGCGGCTTATAATTTGCCGGATTTGCAGAGCCCGCTGCGATTCAGTTCCTCCACCTTAGCCGGCATTTTCCTGGGCAACATTATCAATTGGCAAGATCCCGCCATCGCCAGAGACAATCCCGGCGTCGCCCTGCCCCACGCTGCCATCATTGTTGTGCATCGCGCCGAGGGCAGCGGTACCACAAGCATCTTCACTTCGTACCTGGCGAAGGTGAATTCCGACTGGTCCAAGAAAGTGGGCAGCGGCCTCACCGTGAAATGGCCGGTGGGCATCGCCGCGCAGGGCACTACCGGTGTCCTCGACTTCGTGAAGCAGAACGTTGGCACTATCGGTTACGCGGAGTTGAATTACGCGTCAGCGCAGCACTTGCCGGTTGCTGCGATCCAGAACCGCGCGGGCAGTTTTGTTGTACCCAGCGCGGCCAGCACTACCGCGGCGGTACAAGCGTTCGACGAGGATTTGGCTCAGGATGCGCGCGTGTCGATTGTCGATCCACCCGCTTCCGCGAAAGAGGCTTATCCTATTTCCGGCATCAGCTTCTTCCTGATCGCGAAGGACGGTTCGGACGCGGTCGAGCGCCAGGCGATCCGCGATTTCACTCAGTACATCGTCACCGGCGGACAAGACCTTTCTGAGGGCCTCGATTACGCGCGCCTGCCGAAGCCAGTGCAGGATCACGCGCTCAGGTTGCTCGGGCAGATGCTGTCCAACGGCCACGCCATAAAATCGAGCTGAACTCGAACTCGTCAGCGCCACGCTTTCGAACCCGCCAGGGTTTTAATATCTTCGGAAGACGGCTGGACCGCGCTGAAAATGAGGGTGGCGGCCGGCCCGGGAATTTGCATTTGGCTCAACGCGGCCTCGAGTTTGTTGCGGGAAGACGCCAATCCCTGCAAGGTTTCGACGCGCGTGTCGAAGTGAACTACGACTGCCTGATCTATGTTACGCAGTACTTGATCGAGAAATGTATGGCTAGCTTCGCGTTCCCGCTCGAGGACTCCCGTCTAGCTGCGGCTGGTGTCCACCAGTAATCCAGCGGTCAGCGGAAGATCCGAGTCCCGCGAGGAGTAACTGATTTTTTGCGGAATGCGCCTGCCACCTGTTCTAAAGTCTTTTCGCAAGTACCAGGATCAAAACGATCAAAAGGATCAAACCGAGGCCGCCGCTCGGATAGTAGCCCCAGCCAGTGCTGTAAGGCCAAGCCGGCAAAGCCCCCAGGAGCAGGAGCACTAAAACAACGATGAGTACGATTCTCAGCATGGGTTTCCTCAGGGCGAACAATACAGCGAG
Source organism: Candidatus Acidiferrales bacterium (assembly GCA_963742325.1). Taxonomy (GTDB): domain Bacteria; phylum Acidobacteriota; class Terriglobia; order Acidiferrales; family UBA7541; genus Acidiferrum. The sequence continues at coordinate 675,361 of CAVULB010000002.1, forward strand.
CCCGGTCTTTGGAAACTACGGCGGATTGTGTAGCGCGGCCGGGGAGATTGCGGATGCTTGCCGCCTGAATTTTGCGCGCAAGCTGCTAGTTCTGGCGGCGCGATGTGAACAAGGCCTGTTTCTGCACGCATGTTGGACCAGACTGGCGACAGGAGAGTCTGCAACGGCCTGGCGCACGCGAACGCACAAACATCTGCCGTTGGACCCCGTGAAGATCAGGCGCGCCCAAAAAGGCTTTACACGCCCGCACGGAAACAGGAGCAGGCTCTCGACCTGGTTCTTTCAGAGCACAACACTTTGCAGCCCAAGCCAACACGTCCGCTGCGCCGCGTGCGGCAAACGGCTTGTTACCTAAAACGCGCTAGAGGGAACCGAACGCCGAGGATGGGCACCCCGCAATTTCGTAACAGAAAACGAGATTCAAAGAGACCTAGCCTAACGAAGGAACAAGTTACGTGATGACTATGGTTTGATGAGCTCTGTTGAAAAATGTGGAAAACAAAAATGAGTGGTTAACGGGTGTTGACAAATACAGGGAGTCTGGTAATCTTACTTAGTTCGTTGGTAGCCACTCTGCTGGACAGGGAGGCAGAACAAACGCTCTTTGACAACCGATACGATGTGCCAGAATCTGTTCGACCCCATTCGGGTTCGAGCCTAGGCTGCGGAAGCAGCAGAGGACCGGATGGGTAATTTGAGTTAATTTGAGCGACTAACAATTTTGCTTGGCAGGCTGGCTCGGGATAAAACCCGGGTCTTTTTTTGCGCCAAGCGACAGGCTTCAAACGAGAGTTTGATCCTGGCTCAGAACGAACGCTGGCGGCGTGCTTAACACATGCAAGTCGCGTGCGCAGTTTCCTGTAGCAATACAGGAGATGGGCGCACGGCGCACGGGTGCGTAACACGTGGGCAATCTGCCCTCCGATGGGGAATAACCCCGCGAAAGCGGGGCTAATACCGCATAACATTCCTTGAGCGACGGTTCGAGGATTCAAAGCAGCAATGCGTCGGAGGAGGAGCCCGCGCCCGATTAGCTTGTTGGTGAGGTAACGGCTCACCAAGGCTATGATCGGTAGCTGGTCTGAGAGGATGATCAGCCACACTGGAACTGAGACACGGTCCAGACTCCTACGGGAGGCAGCAGTGGGGAATCTTGCACAATGGGCGAAAGCCTGATGCAGCGACGCCGCGTGGGGGATGAAGCTTTTCGGAGTGTAAACCCCTTTCGCCTGGGACGAATGCCCGCAAGGGAGTGACGGTACCAGGATAAGAAGCCCCGGCTAACTACGTGCCAGCAGCCGCGGTAAGACGTAGGGGGCCAGCGTTGTTCGGAATTACTGGGTGTAAAGGGTTCGTAGGCGGTGTGGCAAGTTGGGAGTGAAATCTCTGGGCTCAACCCAGAGGCTGCTTCCAAAACTGCTGTGCTTGAGTGTGAGAGAGGCTCGTGGAATTGCAGGTGTAGCGGTGAAATGCGTAGATATCTGCAGGAACACCCGTGGCGAAAGCGGCGAGCTGGATCACTACTGACGCTGAGGAACGAAAGCTAGGGGAGCAAACAGGATTAGATACCCTGGTAGTCCTAGCCCTAAACGATCAGGACTTGGGGTGCCGCCCGTTCGGGCGTCGTCCCGGAGCTAACGCGTTAAGTCCTGCACCTGGGGAGTACGGTCGCAAGACTGAAACTCAAAGGAATTGACGGGGGCCCGCACAAGCGGTGGAACATGTGGTTCAATTCGACGCTACGCGAGGAACCTTACCTGGGCTCGAAATGCTAGTGACCAGCTGTAGAAATACGGCCTTCCCGCAAGGGACACTAGTATAGGCGCTGCATGGCTGTCGTCAGCTCGTGCCGTGAGGTGTTGGGTTAAGTCCCGCAACGAGCGCAACCCCTGCACACAGTTACTACTCGCAAGAGAGGACTCTGTGTGGACTGCTCCGGATAACGGAGAGGAAGGTGGGGATGACGTCAAGTCCGCATGGCCTTTATGTCCAGGGCTACACACGTGTTACAATGCAGGGTACAAACCGTTGCCAACCCGCGAGGGGGAGCTAATCGGAAAAAACTCTGCTCAGTTCGGATTGCAGTCTGCAACTCGACTGCATGAAGCCGGAATCGCTAGTAATGGCGTATCAGATCGACGCCGTGAATACGTTCCCGGGCCTTGTACACACCGCCCGTCACATCACGAAAGTGAGCTGTACTAGAAGTCGCCACGCTAACCGCAAGGAGGCAGGCGCCCAAGGTATGACTCATGATTGGGGTGAAGTCGTAACAAGGTAGCCGTAGGAGAACCTGCGGCTGGATCACCTCCTTTCTAAATAGAAAGAGATCTACTCCGCTATGGTGTGCGGAGGATGGTCTCAACGCGAAGGGCAGCTCTCACGGGCTTGCCAGTTCGCTAGACTCAAGTAACTCAAAGACCCTGCGGGCTCCAACCCAAAGGGCGGGCAGATTCTGACAGATCGATATCGGTTGACACAAAGAGCAAAATTCAATGAACGAAGGGCCGCGGTGGCTAACGCCGCGGCCCTTTTTGCTTTTGTGAGTTGGTGTCGCTATAGGAGCCCTTCGAGACTTACCAAAGAAATGCTCTGCGACCATATCGATCGGGACAGAACCGGATAGATTTCTCTTAGCCGAACAAAACGGCGGCGTGTCCTTCGAGGACGCCTAATTCGCGCGCCATTCCGACCTGGTCCCAGTTGTTCCAGCCCTCCACAATGATTCCGTCGCGCACTTTGCAAGCACTCATCCCACAGAGCTTTAACTTCTTGTTCGTTGGCGGAATTCCAAGTCCTTCGCCCGTATGCGTCATGGTGGCCGTCCATCGAGCGAACGCCGTGTCGCCTTCCTGCACCACTTTCTCGAGGTGGATCTGCGCATCAGGGCACGCTGTGCGTAGCGCGCGATAAAATACCTTAAATTCTGCCGGCCCGTGGGAGGCGATTTCGGGACGCCCAACTCCCCACATCACGCTGGTCTGCGGAAAGAGTTCGTCGATCGTTGCCTCCATCCCTTTATTCCACACTTCGTCAAACCACCGCCGGATCAATGCCGCTGCATCAGGTTTGGGGCGCAGAAGTTCATTTGCCGCCGCTGTACTCATCTCGAAATACCTCCTAACTGACCTTGAATGGCGCGGCACTATAGCACGATGTCTTCAGCCGCAATACATCTACCTTTCTTTCAACACCCCGTCGCTTTCCGTCCTACGACACAGGCTCGGGTTCTCGCCAGGTGAGGCAAAGAGTCTCCCGCTTGCCTGCTAGGAGTAGCGATGCCCACCAATTTGGCGATAGATGACCGGCAACAAGCGCGAAAACTTGGCCGTCACAAAACCAAAAAAGATACCGTAAATGCCGCGTTGGATGCGTGAATCCGCCGGCGCAAGCAAGCCGCGGTGATTCCCCTGTTTGGCACGATTGAACATGACCCGCGCTACAGCTAGAAGCATGAGCGAAAAGGCCTTTCTGAATGTCCTGATAGATACTTCGGTATGGTCCCTGGCCCTTCGCCGCTCTCCTCAGAATTTGAATCTGCCAGAAAAAGCCAGTGAGTTAACGGAGATAATCCATGAAAGCCGGGCAAGAGTGATCGGGTTGATCGGCCAAGAATTGCTTTCCGGAATAAAGAATCCAGCCCAGCTTGAGACGCTTAAAGAAATCGATCGATACCCCGGACTATGAGGACGCCGCGGTTGCTGGGGATGCAATGCCGGAGCCTTGGCATTGCTGTCTCTGTGGTCGACATGTTGATTTGCGCGGTCGCCAAGTCGCGTGCCTGGACAGTCTTCTCCACCGATCCCGATTTCACGCGACATGCCGGCGCATTGGGCCTGACCTGCATACTGCGAGCAAATACCAGTGACTGATTAAAGGCTGATATCCATCAACACGAACGGCCATTTAACGCCGAAGGTTAAAGTGCGCCGCTTCCCGGGACGGCCCAGCTTCCAGATAGGCCGTCCCGAGAATCGTTTAGGAAGACCTGCTAGTGGTGGCCGCCGCCTCCACCACCGTGGAAGCCACCACCGGTGAATCCGCCGCCGACGGCACCGTGGAAGCCGCCTTGCGGTTCGAAGCCGTGGCCGTAGGGTCCGTGGAAATCGCCGAAGCGATGGTAGCCGCCGTAGCCGAATCCACCGTAGAAGAACGGTGATCCGTAAACGGCGAACGGGGAGTAGAAGCCCCAGCCGAACGGGCTATAGAAAATACCGGTGCCGGGAATGAAGGTGTACGCGCGGAACCAAGGATCCCAATACCAGCCGGCTCCATACCAACCGGGGCCGCCATTCACGTAAAGACGTGCGGTGTCGGCATCGGCTTCGGCCAGATAGCCGGAGCGCAAGCCCGACCAGCGGAAGAAGTCGTCGGTATACAGCTTATCGTCAAAGCCCTTCGACTTTGGGTTGCTGCCGGCGCTGAGAGTGACGGCGTGATTGTCACCCACGGCGATAGTGCGGTTGCCGGCGAAGACATCGGCTTTGCCTTTGAAGACGCGCACCTGATTATGATCGGCGTCGAAGTCATACAAGCCGCGCTTCACTAGCTGGACCGACGTGTCGTTCAGGTTTACGCGAAGGTTGTTGTTCTTGCTGATGTCGGTAACCTCGACCATCGCGCGCCCTTTCAGCACCGCAACCTTAGTGTCCGCCAAATCCGGCGCAACCATCTTCACGGCACTGTTGTGATCGATACGGAGAAATACCCCGGGCGTGAGCAAAATTTCAACCCTGCCCGTTTGCGTTGTAAGTTCCTGGCCTTGCGCCAGAACCGCTGAGCCGACGGCGTTTGTGCCGAGTTCCTGGCCGTCGATTGACGCCGAGCCTTCCACATAGTTGATGGCGCCAATCTGAGCCGCGCGCGCATTCTGATTTGGCGGATTCTGCTCGACGTTCTGATTGGGCGGGTTCTGCGCCCCAGCAGGAACGGAAAGCATTGCTCCCAGAAATAAAAAACCGATGGAGCGAGAAACGATTGTTTGTGCCGAGTTTTTCATGAGTTTGTGCACCTGCGAATTTCCCTTACACCTGATTGGATGCTTGGGAGATGCAAGCGGCGCTTAAGGCGTGTGCTGTAGAAACCGCAGAGCCGCGGAATACGTCTCATAGACCTGCGGCAAATGGCGTTCGTTTCGCGGCGGAGTAGCGATTATTTTTTTCGGGCGAGGAGCGCTTCGATCTGTTGCAGATGATTGATATCGTGCCCGGCCACCATGTGCACGATGCGCTCGATGGATTCTTCGCCACGTTCGGAGTGCATGCCGTGATGCTGCCACTGTTCAGCGGTGAGCGTCTCTAGCAGGGCGAGATTCATGTCTCGCAAAACCAGAAACTGCTCGAGTGACTTCCGCGCATCCTTCTTGTCATAGTGGCCGGCCACAACCCACGCGTCCTGATCGAAAGCCTGGATCGCAATTCCCGGCTGACCCAGGATCGAACGCATCCGCCAGCTCTGGACGACTTCAACGTCGGCCAAATGCGCAAGAATTTCGCCAACGGACCATTTGCCCGGTGCCGGGCGCTTACGCAAAGCCGCCGGCGACTTTCCCTTAATGACCCGGGCGAGCTTTTTCCCCGTGGCCGCTTGCACCTTCAGGGGATCCTGATCACCGAGCTTCTGCTTGATTCGTTGCACATACTCCGGAACGGTTTCCTTCATGGCTGACACCCCCTCCATCGGATGTCTCGGCAGAAACCGCGGTTGCACCCCGCTGGCACGCTAGAGCGCGCCGTGCGATTCACGTCTAAGCGAGAAATCTGTCTGATTGCGCACCGCGAAAATTGGGAGTAGTCTCTCCGGCAAGCTTCCGCCCCCCGCCGAAGAGCGCCGAGACAGCGGCGAATCGCCCGCGGAGATGGAACCATGTTCCAGACGATGTTCCAGAGGAGGATCTGCCATGTCGGTTGCCCCGGCCCACAAACTCCTATTTGGCCGCTTGTATCACAGCGTATGGAATGAACGCAGACTGGAATACATAGACCAGGTGATCGCGGAAACCCACGCCTTGGGAGATCCCACGGTTTCAGGTAGAGGGGTAGGTCCATCGGCATACCGCCGGCAGGCGGAACGCTTCTTTACCGGGTTGCCAGACCTGAAGTTCATCGTGGACGATACCATCAGCGAAGGCGACAAATTGGTGGTGTATTGGACGATTAACGGAACACACCGTGGCGAATTCCTCGGTGTGCCGCCCACCAACAAACGAGTGTCTTTCACGGGGATTACGATCAATCAGATTGCCAATGGAAAAATCCTGGAATCCACGGTGATCTGGGACGGATTGGGCCTGATGAAGCAATTCGGCATCGATTTGCCGATCCAGTATGAGATGTTGTCGGTTGCCGCCGATTAACCGGGAAAGCCGAGCGTCGGCCGACCTGCAAAACATGACCCCAAATCATGGGTTTTTTGACTCGCTCCCGGGCGAACTCTTGTACGCGACCGTTCCGTAACGCGAAAATAGAGTGCAACCCGCACCAGCAATTACGGATTTGACCTGGCGTCGGCGGACCCCAGGCAATCGCAACTAAAGCGAGAGAATCGGGCATGAGAATGTCGAAGGGTCTTGCGGGAGTGGTAATGGTCGCGGCGCTAACCGGTGGAGGTGTGGCTATTGCAGAGAAGCCCGTGGATAACGTTAGCGGGAAGAAGTAGCCGAACTTGCAGGCGGCGCAGCGGCTGTGACAGCAAGCCTATGAAAAGATCGTCGCAGCGCAACAGGCAAATCGGCGGGATCCGGGCGGGCAGGCGGCAAAGGCCAAGGATCTGTTCTATCAGGTCAATCAGCAATGAAAGGTGGCTGCGGAAGCGGCGAACAAGAACCACAAGTAGCCGTAATCGGATGAGACTGCCGAACAAGACGGGCGTCTCCTGCCCGTCCCTTTTTTGTTTCGCTTGTGTCCCCTTCCATCGCCTGAAATTAGACAGAAAAACGCAATTATTCCGCAAAACGTTCTTGTCCAACGCTGCATCTCACCCGCATACTGGTGAACATATCTTAGGGATGCACGCAAACGCTTTACTTTGCTGAGGGGCAGGGGATGCACGGTTTACGACATCAGTCCGGACATGGGTCTCGCCGCCTGAAGCGCTCACTGGCGCTCGCCCTGGCGCTGCTTTCCCTGGTCTTTCTCCTGCAGGTCACCCCTCACGGGCACTCCAATAGCCAGGATGAAGCCGCCTGCCGTCTGTGCCAGGCCGCGCATGTCAGTGCCATACCGGCCGTTTCCGGAATCATACTCAGTGTTCCGTTGGTCGCCGTCGGAGAAGTTGCGGCGCCCAGCGCTCTGGTTTCGACAGAGAGTTTCTTCGGCCACTCCGACCCCCGCGCACCTCCCGCGGTTGTTCAGCTCTAATTCCAGCTCAGACAAGTATTGCGAGCCGGCCTCTGTGTGAAGGCCGCGCGACCGTTTACCTACAAGCAAGCGGGCTCATCCACGCTCAGACAATCGCTCCCTGAGGAGCTTGGAGGAAAGATGCATTTCAGTATTCGGGCTTTCGTAGTGGCAGCATTTTCTCTACTCGTGATGGTGTTCGGCGCTGCGGCACAAAATGGCAATGCTGGATCGATTGAAGGCGTGGTCAAGGATCCCTCGGGAGGCGCGGTCGTGAACGCGACGGTCGAAATCGAGAATCCGATCACGGGTTACACGCGCACCGTAGCGACGGGCGCGGATGGAGGCTTTCGATTCACGAACGTGCCCTTCAATCCCTACCACTTGACGGTAACAACGGCGGGGTTTGCGATGTTCACAAAGGATGTCGACGTGCGGTCGTCGGTTCCGGCGAGCGTGCCAGTAGCATTGAAAGTGGGCACCGCGGTCACTTCCGTCACGGTGGAGGCAAGCGGCGGGGACCTGATCGAGAACGATTCCACGTTTCACACGGACGTAGACCGCAGCCTCATTAACAATCTACCGTTGGAGAACGCGTCCTCTCAGGTCAGTTCACTGGTGACGTTGACAACACCGGGAGTGGCGGCAGATTCCAACGGCCTGTTCCACGGGCTTGGTGACCATGCCTCGAATTCTTTTTCCGTGGACGGTCAGCCCATCACGGATCAGCAGAGCAAGGTGTTCTCGAATCAAATTCCAGCGGATTCGATTCAATCGCTCGAAGTCATCTCTGGTGCGCCCCCGGCGGAATTTGGCGGCAAGACTAGCCTGGTGATCGTCGCGACTACGCGATCGGGACTTGGTGAGAAACAGCCCCATGGCGATGTCACCGCGTCGTACGGCTCTTTTGGTAGCGTCAGTGGCGGCTTCAACGTCGGCTATGGTAACGACAAGTGGGGCAATTACATTTCCGTGAATGGCCTGAATACCGGCCGCTTCCTGGATGGACCGGAATTTAATGTCTTCCACGATAAGGGAAACGAGGAAAACATCTTCGACCGCATCGACTACAAACCGACAACCGCAGACACTCTCAGTCTTAATCTCAATTACAGCCGTTCCTGGTTTCAGACGCCGAACTCGTACGATGCGCAATTCGCCACCGGATGGACGTTTAACGCGGCCGACCCAGTGTGCCCCCCGGGGCAGATCGGCAACTGCGGAGGCTTGGGGCCAACCGGGCAAGCCGTGGGGCCGCAGGATCAGCGCTCAAAGATCGGAACATTCAACATCGCGCCGACTTGGACGCGGCTGATCAATACGGAAACCGTCTTAACGGTGGGAGCTTGGGTGCGGCGGGACGGCTACAACTACTACCCCAGTGCCAATCCTTTTGCCGATCAAACGCCCGATCTGCAATTTGAAACGGTGAGTCAGTACCGCACATTGACCAACGCCGGCATACGCGCCAGCGTTTCCTACGTGAAGGGACGGAACAACATAAAGGCCGGAATCGATTTCGAAAACACGGCGCTTTCGGAAAACGACAAATTCGGGATCGTCAATCCGACAGCAAACGCGGTCTGCTTGAATGCGGACGGAAGTTTCGACACCAACCCGCTGTTGAACAACCCCGCAGCGTGCGGTGGCGTGGGCAACGTCGGGGGCACCGTGAATGCTAACTTTATCCCCCTTCTCGGCTGTTATGACCTGACTCGGACCGCGCCACTGCCAAGTTCCGATGGCTGCCCTGCGGGACAGACTGTCAGCGGGGTTTATACCTTCCGAGGGAACGACAACATTAAGGAATCGGCGCTGTATGTGCAGGACACCATCACGGTTAAAAACTGGAGCTTTAACCTCGGGCTTCGCGCGGATATTTACCGCGGCATTTCCAGCGCGCAGCAACTTGAACCGCGTTTGGGGATTGCCTACAACTTTAAGCCTACCAGCACGGTCCTGCGCGTTTCTTACGCTCGCACGATGGAAACACCGTTCAACGAAAACCTTATTCTTGCCAGCACCGGTTGCAACGACCCGGTGATTTTCGATCTTCAGGAATCGGTGCCCGGTGGACAGTGCATCTCCTCCAATGTTCCGGCGCTCAGCCCCGGCCACCGCAACGAATTCCACGCCGGGCTGGAGCAGGCCTTCGGGAAGTACCTGGTCGTCGATGGGGAGTACATTTGGAAGTACACGCACAAGGCGTTCGACTTCAGCGTGCTCGGCAACACTCCGATCACGTACCCGATCGAGTGGGACAGTTCGAAGATTCCCGGCTATGCCATCCGCGCCTCGGTCCCCAGCAGCCACGGATTTACGGCGTACGTGGTTATGTCCAGCGTAGCGGCGCGTTTCTTTACACCGCAGGTCAGCGGCATCGGAGCGACGCCCGCTACAGGCGGTGGTTCCGTATTTCGCATCGACCACGACGAGCACTTCAACGAAACCACCCATTTGCAATATCAACCGTGGAAGCGCGGGCCGTGGGTCGGATTCAACTGGCGCTACGACAGCGGCCTTGTCGCCGGCCCGGTGCCGTGCTTCGGAGGCCAGTCTTGCCCGAACGGGCCAGGTGGCGGTGGGCCCGATGACCTCATTGACGTGTCCGGACTCACGCCCGACCAGCAGTTCCAGGCGGGATTGTTTTGCGGAAGCGTGTACGCGACCCCCACGACGCCGATCAGTTCGCCGTTTGGACCGAACCTTTGCCCGGCGGCTAATTATGGCGCCAAGTATGTATCCATCCCGGCGCCTGGTACGGAAAACAACGACCACAATCCGCAACGCATCCAGCCACGGAACTTGTTCGACATTGCTGTGGGTGAAGACAATCTGTTCAAGGGCGACCGCTATAAGTGGAGCTTGCGCTTTACCGTCATCAACCTCACCGATAAAGAGGCGCTCTACAACTTCATCTCTACTTTCAGCGGCACGCACTACGTAACCCCGCGCACGGAAACGGTGGAGCTGGGTTTCCACTTCTAATCGCCGCTTCCGTCTACCGAATCAGCCCCCACGCAGCACGATTTGCCCGTGGGGGCTCTTCTTGCGCCACAGACTTTGTTCGCCATTTGTGTATAGAATTAAGCGACATGGCCACCTCAGCGGGTAATCCAGTACCCAACCCACTTCGCATCGGTATCGACTTAGGCGGAACCAAAATTGAGTTTGTTGCCCTGGACAATGGCGGGCACCAGCTGTATCGGCACCGCGTGCCCACCCCGCGCGAAGATTATGACGGCACGGTGCGCGCCATTAAGGAAGGTGTGGAGAAGATTGAAATGGAATTGCGCCGCAGCGGATCGGTCGGCGTCGGCATTCCCGGAACCATTTCCCGCCTTACCCACATGGTGAAAAACGCAAATTCCACATGGATGAACGGGCGCCCCTTCGACCGCGACCTCAGCGATGCATTGCATAGAGAAGTACGGTGCGCGAACGACGCCAATTGCCTGGCAATTTCCGAGGCTACCGACGGCGCAGGAGCGGGCAAGCGAGTGGTGTTTGCCGTGGTGCTGGGCACGGGCTGCGGAGGCGGCTTGGCCATCGATGGGCGGGTGCACAACGGCCGCAACGGTGTCGCCGGCGAATGGGGGCACAACACTTTGCCTTGGATGCGCGCGGATGAATATCCTGGTCCGGAATGCTATTGCGGCTACCGGGGCTGCATCGAAACCTGGATCTCGGGAACCGGCCTCGAAGCCGATTTCGAACGCGCGACCAAAACAAAGCTACGAGGGAAAGAGATTGTGGAACGTTGTAACGCAGGCGATCCCGCGGCGGCGGCGAGCCTTTCGCGGTACGAAGACCGGCTGACGCGTAGTCTGTCTCAAGTCATCAATTTGCTGGATCCGGACGTGATCGTGTTGGGCGGTGGAGTGTCGCAGGTTCCGCAGCTCTATCAGGATGTGCCCGGGCGCTTGAAGGAATACGTATTCGGGCGCGAGGCAGACACTCCGATTGAGGTCGCGAAACATGGCGATGCCAGCGGAGTGCGCGGCGCCGCGTGGCTGTGGCCACTCGAACGGAACTAGACGAGAGGAAAAAATGGAGGGGCTCGGCATGAGGAAGATGCGTTGCAGAACCCCTCGCCGTCGCTAAGCGCTTTGCTCGAGCAGAGCAGCGGCTTAGCTGTGAGCGCTGCTGGCTTTGGCGCTAAATTCCGCCATCCATGCCTTGGAGCGGCGTTCCATTTCCGCGGGTGCTACGTCCTCAACGTGTTGCGCCAATCCCCACTGATGGCCAAACGGATCGCGCAGTTTGCCGTAACGGTCTCCCCAGAATTGATTCTGCAGCGGCATCTCTACCTTTGCGCCGGCCTTCACCGCGCGTTCGAACACCGTGTCCACGTTGTCTGTATAGAGCACAATCGAGAATGAGGTATTGGGAGTAGGGCCTGGTGCAGACGCCATACCCGGAAATTCATCGCTGAGCATCAGCCGCGAATCGCCGATCTGGAGCTCCGCGTGACCGATTTTACCACCCGGGCCGCTCATGCGACCGAGTTCCTTGGCTTCGAAAGCTTCCTTGTAAAAATCGATGGCTCGGGCGGCATCCTTGCAGACGAGCGTGGGCGTCAGGGAATGATAGCCTTCTGGAATAGCGCGAACAGCGGACATAGGTCCTCCTGATAAAGTGTGAAATTACGCGCAGTCGGTTAGGGGTCCGGGAAGGGCAAACAGAAACAAAACTGCGCGGACTTCTTCAATACCCCGCCGGGGAGAGCGCGTCAAGGGTTGATTTCCGGGGTTGATTTCCGGGGTTGATTTCCGGGTGGCTGTCAGGAACTTGTAGCGTGGAAATTGCCTGTGCCATAGTGGGTAGCCCAGAATGAGGGCCAGGCATGCGATACGAATTTCTGCTGGATACCTATGCGACCGAACGCGTGAAAGTCCTAAGCGTCTGGAGCGAATTTCGCGACCAAGAGATGGAATTTCGTCCAAGGGCGGACGATCCGCGGGGGCGCAGCGTCCATGAACAAATGGTGCACCAGTGCGTCAGCGAGGATCTGTGGTTTCGCACCATGCTAAAGATCGACGTAGGAGCGGCGCCGCTGCCGAAGCTGGAAGCGCGAGCCGAGTTTATTCGGCAGTATGCCGACGACAGCGCGAAGCGGTTGCTGGCGTTGCAGGCGAAGGATGAAAAATGGTGGGAGGCCGAAACAGACTTCTTTGACGTGAAGCGTTCGATGGCGTGGGTGATGACGCGCCGCATCGCGCACACGGCTCACCATCGCGGTCAGCAAATGGCCATGTTGCGCATGCTCGGGCACGATCTTCACAGTAACTATGGGCCCACAGCGGACACGGGCGGACTGATGCAGAATCATGCGCCGACAATTTATGCGTACGAAGGTCTGGAAAAACTCCTGCTCGATCTGGACGAGGGATCGCGGAAGAAGCAGCTTCCCGGTGGCGGCGCAAAGCCGGTGACAGAACGGCCGGCTAAGAATCAAAGTTGAAACGGATCGTCGCGGTGGAACTTCGCAGATAGACGGGGCATCTTACAAACGGAAGGGAAGTGACATTTGAAATGGGGGAATCCACAAAATGAAGGTGATTCGTTGCTTGTCCGTCGTGGTTGGTTGTGCCTTATTGTTCGCTGTCCCTTCGTTTACGCAGGTGACCAACGGCAAAAAGCCGAATTTGCCTGCGCCTTTTGAGACCAAGTCCGCTGGAAACGGGCCGGACAAAGACAAACCTCCCGCCGGCTTCCTTCCGAAAGTGCCCTCCGGATTCCAGGTGGGCGTGTACGCGAGCGATTTCAGCAATCCACGCTTCCTCGCGGTGGCTCCCGATGGAGACATTTTTGTGGCGGAAACCGGCGCCGGCAAGATCATCGTTTTGCGCGATCCGCAGCATGGCGGAGGCACGCCCCAGAAAGAAGTATTCGCTGAAAAATTAAACCGTCCTTTTGGGATCGCGTTCCACGACGACTACGTCTACGTGGGCAACACAGGCGAAGTGGTTCGTTTCAAATATGACAAACAAACTTCCAAACGCACCGGCGAAGCCGAACACATCCTGGATGTGCCCAAAGGCGGGGGCCACTTCACGCGCACTCTCGCCTTCAGCCAGAACGGAACGAAGTTGTACATTAGCGTCGGCTCTTCCTCGAATCTCGAGTTCGAGAAAGATGCGCGACGCGCTGCGGTTCTGGTCAGCGATCCCGATGGAAAAAACTCGCGAATCTTTGCTTCCGGCCTGCGCAACGCCGTCGGCCTGGCCATCGAACCGGTAACCGGCGAAGTCTGGGTCACCGTCAACGAGCGAGACGAGCTTGGCGATAATTTGCCGCCCGATTATTTTACTTCCGTCAAGGATGGTGGATTTTACGGTTGGCCGTACAGCTACATCGGAGACAACGTAGACCCGCGCGTGAAGCCGCAACGGCCCGACTTGGTGGCCAAGGCCATCATCCCGGACGTTTTGCTGGGGCCGCATGTGGCGCCGCTGCAATTCGCGTTTTACACCGGCAAGCAATTTCCCGCGCTGTATCAGGGGGGCGCGTTCATTGCCGAGCACGGTTCCTGGAATCGCGCCACGCGCAATGGCTACCAGGTGGCCTTTGTTGCGTTCAAAAATGGCAAAGCCGCGGAAGATCCTGTGTCCTTCCTGACGGGATTTGTGCCCGATCCGAAGGGCAAAGACGTAAATGGCCGCCCAGTAGGTGTGGCCGTAGCGCCGGATGGTTCCTTGATGGTCAGCGACGATGGAGCCGGCGTGATTTATCGCATCAGCTACGGGAAATAATCGAACGCGGTCATGGTCGAGGGCGGCCGGGTGGAACTGTGCGCTTCGGCGGATTTCGTTTGCCGTTCCGTTCACGATCAGCCGAGCTTTAAAATACTAGGCGTTGCAATTTGGAAGGAAGTGCGACAGGACACATCTAACGGCGTATATTAACGACTGTTGATGTGAGCCCGGCTCACTATTCGATAACGTAGGAAGCTTATGTCATCCTTTAAACTTGATGTGGAAAAACTGCCGTCCAGCGACGATAACCTCACCATTTATAAGGCCAGCGGAAAGCTTAGTCTGGAAACCGTGAACGAATTCATTCCGAAAATGCGCGCGGAAAGCGCGTCTTACCTCGTTCTAGAAATGAGCGGCATCAAGTTTCTGGATTCCGCCGGGGTCGGCGCGCTGGTGTCGCTGTTTGTGAGCCGCCGGAGTCAAGGGAAGGTGTTTGCCCTGGCGGCCTTATCGCCGCAGAGCAACGCGGTGGTTGCCGTGGCTGGCCTGCAGAATCTGCTGCCCATCTATAAAACGGTGGACGAAGCCGTGGCGAAGAAGGCGTAGTTCTCTAGTGACGGGGGCTCAGCTCGGCGTCCAGTTGGGATGGCCAGTGAAAAGGCCGTCGACGAAGCCAATGTGATAGGAAATGTATAAGCCGAAGCACAGGCTGAGCACGCCCGACCCAACAATCAAGCCGCGGTTCAACCAGGCAAAACGCGCGCTCGCATAGGTAAACGGCAGTGCCATTGCCGCGGTAATCAGCATCATTCCCGCAATCGTGCCCACCCCAAAGACGAGCAAATAAAAAACGCCCCAGCGCGGGGTGCGGATGGTGCTGAGAACCAGCAGCGCTACCGCCGCCGAACCCGCCAAGCCGTGCACGATGCCCACGAAAAGCGGTCGCAAGGAATGAAACCACCCCAGATGCGAAACCGGATTTGCGGCCCACTTCGGCGCCGGCAGGGAATCGCCGTGATGCTCCTGCGCTGGCACGTGCGAATGCCAGTGGTAATGCAGGTGAGAGCCGTGCTCATGCACATGCGCGTGTTCGCCGCTAAGCCGTGGATGCGCGGGTGAGAATTTTTCACTCAGCCATTTGCTGACGCCGGAAAGATTCAGGATCCCCAGCAAAATGAGCATCAATCCCACGCTGAACTCCATGGTCAAGCCGATTCGCGTGGGAATCACCACGTTGAACAAAATGATCGCGGCGCCGACGAGAACAATCGTTATGGTATGGCCCAGTCCCCAAAGCGCGCCGATCAACCCGGCCTTCGCCAGGGAACGTTCCCGGCTCACGATGGTGGAGACGGCGATGACGTGGTCCGGGTCCGTGGCATGGCGCATGCCCAGAAAGAACCCGATCGCAAGAATGGCAAATCCGCTGATCATAGGAGCCGCCAGTGGCCAACTTCGCTGTTTCAGGATAGACGAATCGGCACGCCGGAAGCGAGTTTTTCCGAACGGCCACAGGCCACGAGTTGCCACTCGTTTGGCTTTCCGCTAACTTTCTGAGCAGGAGCGTGTAATGAACTCAGACTGGAAGCCGCAAGGATATTCAAGCGTGTCCGTATATCGGATGTCGGATGGGGCGCCACAGGTGATCGATTTCCTGAAGAAAGTCTTCGCTGCCACCGATCTTCGCGACCTCGGGGGTCCAGACGGTAAAATCAGGCACGCGGAAGTTCGTATCGACGACACGGTGGTGATGATCGCCGATGCCATCCGCGACTACCGCGCCTTTCCGGCATGGCTGCATGTTTACGTGCCGGACGTAGAGGCAACGTACAAGAAAGCCCTGGCAGCCGGTGGCGTACCGGTGCAGGAGCCGCTGCGCAAGGAAGGCGCTCCGGATAAACGCGGCGGGTTCAAGGATCCATCGGGCAACACCTGGTGGGTGTCAACGCAAGGCGGGTAATTCAGCGATTTGCCCGGCCCGGCCAATAACGCAACTTACTCCGACTTGAGCAGGCGCATGAATTCCGCGGCCGCGTGTGGCAGGCGAGCTCCCCTGCGCGCAATCATGTACAAGTGACGGGGCATGTTCAGCTGGCGAATCTTAAGTTCCTTCAGCATGCCGTGTTCGATTTCCCAGGTGACGCACATGCGCGGCACGATGGCTACGCCCAGGCCCATCTGCACAATGCGCTTGATGCTCTCGATCGTGGGCATCTCCAGCGGCATGTTCAGCGGGGTGCGGTGCTTGGCGAACAGTTCGATCACCTTGCGCCGAAACGGCGATTCCACAATGTGCGCGACGAACTTTTCCTTGCCCAGTTCTTCCACATCCACTTCGCGACGTTTCGCCAGCGGATGTTTCGGCGGCACCACGAAAGTGAGCTCGTCCTTAAGGATTTCCGTGGCCTGCAATTGCGAATCGCGGGGAATAAAAGAGACCGCACCGAGGTCCAGGCGGTAGTTCATCACTTCATGCGGAATATCGCGAGAGAACATGCGATGGAGCCGGACCTGCACACCGGGATGCGCTTCACGGAAACTGGCCAGCGCCGGCAGCAACGCGTGGATCGAGCTTTCATTCACGCCCAGAGCCAGCTCGCCGCGCTTCAGGCCTTCCAGCTCCATTAATCCCTTTTTCACCTCTTCGCGCAGGTTCAACAGCCGCTCGGCATATTCCCGTAGCAGGGTGCCGGCATCCGTCAGCCGCACGGGGCGCGCTCCGCGCACAAAAAGGGGCTGGCCCAGCGAATCCTCCAGTTTGCGGATCGCCAGGCTGACGGCAGGCTGGGTCCGGTATAGGCGTTCGGCCGCGCGTGAGAAGCTCCCTTCCTTTGCAACTGTAAGAAAAACCTGCAATTCCGCAAGATCCATGGCAAAAACCCTCGATTCCGACGGCGCAGACGACCCGGCTGGGGGGAGCGGTTTGGCTGGTTCCGGCCTGCAAATCGCGTCAAACGGCCTCCGGCTAGTATAAGACAGAATTATCAATTACAGAATGAAGATAAATTGGACTAGAAGGCCCGACTATGCGTAACTGAAAGAAGATGTGGGGGGAAGCGCATGAGCCACGTACGGATCTTTGACACTACGCTCCGCGACGGCGAACAGTCGCCGGGTTTCTCCATGAACACTGAGGAGAAGATTCGCATGGCGCGCCAGCTTGCGCGGCTCGGCGTGGACACCATCGAAGCGGGCTTCCCGATTGCCTCCAAGGGCGACCTTGAGGCGGTAATCGCCGTTTGCCACGAAGTGCGGGATGTTCCGGTAGCCGCATTGGCGCGCGCCCGCAAAGACGACATTCTCGCTGCTGCCGAAGCGCTAAAATCCGCGAAAACTCCGCGCATGCACGTTTTTCTGGCCACCAGCGACCTGCACTTGCAGGTGAAGCTGCACATGAGCCGCGAACAAGCCCTCGAAGCCATAGAATCTATGGTCAAGCTGGCGCGCAACTTTGTCGAAGAAGTGGAATTCTCGGCTGAAGATGCCGGCCGCACCGATCTGGGGTTTCTCTGCCGGGCTTGCGAAGCGGCGGTGCGAGGCGGCGCGACGGTGCTCAATCTTCCCGACACCGTGGGTTATGCAGTTCCTAGCGAGTATGCGGAAATGTTTCGCAAGGTGCGCGAACATCTGGGCGATCCGGATCACATCATCCTCAGCGCGCACTGCCATGACGATCTGGGCTTGGCGGTGGCAAATTCGCTGGCGGCCGTACAGGCGGGAGTGCGCCAGATCGAATGCACCATTAATGGAATCGGCGAGCGCGCGGGAAACGCGGCGCTGGAAGAAGTGGCCGTGGCGCTGGCGGTGCGCAAGGAAAGCTTCGGCATCGCCACCAAACTGAAGTTGGATGAATTGTACAAGTGCAGTAAATTGCTGACGGAAATCACCGGCGCAGCCGTGGCGCCGAATAAAGCCGTAGTAGGCGCCAATGCGTTCGCGCACGAAGCCGGCATCCACCAGGACGGGATTATCAAGAATCCTTTGACCTATGAGATTATTTCGCCGGAAACGGTTGGCGTGCCGTCGCGATCACTGGTGCTAGGCAAGCACTCAGGACGCCATGCGCTGCGTGAATCTTTGCGCGAACTGGGCTACGAGCCGAGTGACGAACAGTTGGCGGAATGCTATCGTCGGGTAACGGCATTTGCAGACGCGTCCAAAAATGTGCGTGCCCGGGACCTCATGACCATTGCGCATGAAGTGATCCGGCGCAACGTTGTGGCTACCACCGCATCGCCGCTGGCTTGAGGCGCGTCGAAAATCGAGGAATCGGCCAATGAAGTTGAAAAAGAAAATTGTGGTGCTGCCTGGCGATGGAATTGGCCCGGAGGTGGCACGCGTGGCGGTCAACGTGTTGCAGGAGTGCGCACGCGAATTTGGCCACCAGTTCGACGTGACGGAAATGCCTGTGGGCGGCGCCGCCATTGACAAAGCCGGCAATCCTCTGCCGGACGAAACTCTCGAGGCCTGCCGCAGGGCGGACGCCGTGTTTCTTGGCGCCGTGGGCGGACCGAAGTGGGATTCGCTGCCGGTCGGCAAGCGCCCGGAGACGGGGCTGCTGGCGTTGCGCAAGGGGCTTGGCCTGTACGTGAATCTGCGTCCGGTTCGTTTGCTGGAGCCGCTGCGCGGAATTTCACCGTTGCGGCCGGAGCGCCTGGGCGATCTAGACATTGAAATTGTGCGCGAACTCGCCGGCGGAATGTACTTTGGCGAGCGCGGCAGTGTGGTGGAAGGTGGCCAGGAACGCGCGTTTGATACGGAGTCCTATTCGACGCCGGAAATCGAGCGCATCGCGACGTTTGGATTTCAGCGGGCGGAGAGTCGTTCGCGCCGCCTGTGTTCGATCGACAAGGCTAACGTGCTGACCAGTTCCCAGTTATGGCGGCGAACGGTCACGGCGATCGGCGCGGTGTTTCCCGCCGTGAAGCTCGAGCACATGTATGTGGACAACGCGGCCATGCAGCTTACGCTGCGGCCCACGCAGTTTGACGTGATCCTCACTACCAATATGTTCGGGGATATTCTCAGCGATGCCGCCGCGGCGCTGGTGGGATCGATTGGGCTGATTCCCTCGGCAAGTTTTGGTGACAGCGCGCCGCTGTTTGAGCCTATCCACGGCTCCGCGCCAACCCTGGCCGGGAAAGACGCGGCCAACCCAATCGGATCGATCCTGAGCGCCACCATGATGCTGCGAGACACCTTTGGCTTGGGCCTCGAAGCGGATTGGGTGGAGCAATCCCTTATGCGCGTCCTCGGCGCAGGTTTTCGCACCCCGGACATCAGCGAACCCGGCACCAACACCGTCGGCACTGCGGGCTTCCTGGAACTACTTAACGTGGAAATGCAGCGCACCTTTGAACACGCCGAAAAATATGGCTGGGGCGTGTGAAGCAAGCTTCCTGGAGCGGCCCTCGAAAAAGTGCAGACGCTAGGCCAGTGCAGTAGGAATGGATGATCAGTCTATTGCTGAAGACTGGCGGCTTCTGCTTCAGAGCTGTGAAGCAGCGAAGGTGGCGACGCTTTTGGCCCGCGAGCGTGCAGGCGTCTTTCGCCGCCTAATGCCCTCTATCGTCGTCGATCCAATACTCGCTGCGGGATTTCGTTACGAATTGTGGATGATCCTTGGCCTCCACGTGTAGCGCATGCAGCCCGAGTGTGGGCAAGGCCGGGCGGAAACTCAGCACATAGTAATTTGGTAGGTCATTCGACAGAGCGATAAGGCCTGCTTTCAAATCCTTGGCATTGTGGAAGTGAAGGAACTCGCCTCCAGACAGCTGTGCAATGGATTCAGTCGTCTGCGTGCGGAGCGCGTAGCGTGCGGTCAGATAGGTCATCGTTGCCAGGCGAATGGGCGGAGCAAGCTGGCTGATGCAGTCAAGCACCTGCTTGCTGTAGTGGCCTGCATACTCGGGATCGCGCCCGGTGCGGCTGAAGCAACCATGCGCGGGACCTGGGTTGTTGCTACTGAACTTCGATGCTTCATGGGAGACCGCCGAGCGCGAACTCGAAAAGCCGAAGCTGTATATTGTCGTGTTCGTATCGCTGGTAAGGCGCAGAGCGTCGTCCAGGGTTGTTTTGCTCCCTTGCTCAACCGTTTCACTCAGCAAAAGAATTGCCCGACGAAAGCGCGCAGGTTGTTCGCGCAGTCGGGCGACGGCAAATGCCACCCCATCTAAAATCGCCGCACCCTGATCGCCTTCGGAGATTGTGGCAAGTTGATTGGAAGCTTCCTCCGTTTTTGGAGTGAAAGGCAATAACAGGTGCGGCGTGCTATCGAACCCTATGACCGCGACGCGGTGTTCAACGTTGCCGATCAGCGCTTCGAGGATTGCGTCCAACTCCTGGTAGTTGTTGAGATGGCCTGCCCCCGCGCCGCCCGTCTCCACGACGATTGCCAACGCCAGCGGCTCGGAATCTGTGTCCTGCTCTAGGGAAAGCCGCTGTGGAACGCCGTTGTCGGTGAGGAGAAAGTCGTCTGCCTTAAGGTCAAAGACTACGTGTCCTTCCTTGGTGGTTACGAATACTGGAACTATCACTAAGTTGGAATGGACCGTCAGTTTTGGCTGCCCGGTATCGCCTTGTTGCGCAACACCCGCTGCGGCGAGGCATAGCAGGAGGATCAAAGGGCATGCAGGCTTCATAGACCAGGTCGATTGCGCTCGCAAAGCGGGGACAGACGGCGGCCCCGTAAGTCCAGTCTGATTGTAGATCAGGTCGTCCCAAGCCGGTTGCGAGAAGCGGTGGGGGATGATAATTTTGTAAATTGAGTATGGGCCGGAAGCGTGTGGAACCGGCCCATGGGTTGCAACAGGCCATCACCGGGCTAAGAGACTGTCCCAGAACGAATTGCCCGCAGAAATTATTGCCCGGAATGGCGTGGCAGCAGGGGTTGCTTTCCTTTTCGCAAACGAGATTCATCGGAAATGATGCCTGACCGTTCGTCTAATGCGTATCGTAGCGGAGTGGAGCGTGTGTCTGGCGTGACCTACTGGCGCGTGGAGGGCTCGCTGTTCGAACTGAGCGCGCTCCGCAGCGTAGGCTTTTTCAACTGGAACAGCCAAAGCTTCCTGGAGCGCTGGGTGCGTCGCGGCGGAATGCTGGGCGTGGGCCTGTTGCGCCCGCCCATGTACCTCACCAGCCGCACCTTCGCCACGCGGTTTCTCCACGGCGTGCTGCGCGGAATCACCCGCGACCGCCTGGACTTGCTGGGCGAGGAATATTTTCAATATGAGCTGAAGCCGCGGATGCGCCGCGAATCCGTCGAAAAATTGGTGGATGCCGTGCGCGGGGGTGAACGCGTGGTGCTGGTAGGGCAGATGCTCGAGCATATCCTGCGGCCCATGGCAGAATTTTTCTCCGCCGAAGGTTTCCTGGCGAATCGCCTGGAATTTCGCGATGGCGTTGCCACCGGGCGGCTGATTGCTCCGGTGCTTCGGCCGCGCGGGCCATTTGCTTGGCTCGCCAGCGGATCGGTGGATGGTCGCCTTTCTAACGAAAAACTGCTCTGGCAGTTGGATTGGAAGAAGCAGCCGGAGTTGTTGCAGCGGGCGGTCGTGCCTGCGGTGCGGCCGCGTGTTGAAAACGAGAGCCCGGTGCAGTTGCTGGCCAGCACACCGCGCGTTGCCAGACTGCCGGTGCGCGAAACTTTAGCCGGTAAACATTTGCTGCTCATTGGCGTAACCGGCTTTATCGGCAAAGTGTGGCTTGTCGATTTGCTGGAGAAGATTCCGGAAATTGGCAAGATCACGCTGCTGATTCGACGCAACCGCACCACTTCGGCACAACGACGCTTCGAAAAAATTGTTGAGGAATCGCCTGCCTTCGACGGTCTGCACGAAATTCACGGCGCAAATCTCGCGGCGTTTCTGAAGGAGAAAGTGGAAGTAATCGAGGGCGACCTGAGCCTCCCCGGCCTGGGCCTCGATATCGACACGCAAGCGCGGCTGGCGCGTACGCTGGACGTAATTGTGAGCAGCGCGGGCCTGACCGACTTCAATCCTGACCTGCGCGACGCCATTTCCTCCAACATCGATTCCACGATGCATCTCGTCGATTACCAGCGCCGCTGCGACCACGCCGCACTGATGCATCTTTCTACTTGTTACGTGGTCGGGATGCGCGACGGGCGCGTCACCGAGGAACTGCTTTCCAATTACAATCCGGGAGACCATCCCGACTTCGATTCGGAAAAGGAAATTGCTTCGCTGCGGGAAATGGTTCGGCGCATCGAGGAACGGTCTGAAAGCGCGGACGTGACCCGGGCTTTGCGACGCCAGGCTCTCGGCCGCAGCGGCGACGCCTCGAAGGTCGTGGCCGACGAACTGGACGGCGTATTGAAACGCAATCGCGCGCGCTGGGTGCGGAATCGCCTGGTACGAGCGGGCATGAAGCGTGCTCACCACCTCGGCTGGCCCAATACGTATACGTTCACGAAGAGCCTTGGCGAATCGATCCTGGCGCGGGAAGGGCGCGATTTGCCGATCTCCATCGTGCGGCCGTCGATTGTCGAAAGCTCCGAGCGCACGCCCTTCACCGGCTGGAATGAAGGAATCAACACTTCCGGGCCGCTTTCCTACTTGTTGGGCACAAATTTCCGGCAATTGCCTTCGAACAAGCGCAAATGCCTGGACGTGATTCCGGTGGACATGGTCACGCGCGGGATGACGCTGATCGCAGCGGCGTTGGTGCGTCGCAAGCACGCGCGACTCTATCAGTTGGCAACTTCGGCCATTAATCCCGTGAACATGGGCCGCTCCATCGAGCTCACCGGGCTGGCGCACCGCAAACACTATCGCGCGCAGCAGGGCATCGAGCATTGGTTGAAAGTGAAACTCGAAACCATTCCGGTTTCGAAACAGCGCTACGAGCGACTGTCGATTCCGATGCAGAAAGCCGTGGTTTCTAAAATCAATAAAGCCGCCACCACGTTGCACATCGCCAAACCGCCGCTGGCCAAGACGGAGCGCGATCTCGTGCGTGCCGAAAAGCTCATTGAACTCTACGAGCCTTTCATCCTGCACAACCAGCACGTCTTTGAATCCGAAAACGCGCGTCTGCTTTCCGCGGCATTGTCCGACGAGGAGAAGGCCCTGTTCGATTTCGCGCCGGAAAAGATTGACTGGTGGGATTACTGGATTAACATCCACATACCGGCGCTGCGGCGCTGGTGCTATCCGCTGATGGAAGGCCGGCCGCTGGAGGCCAGGGAAGCGCGTGTGCTCGACTGGCCCGTGCCTCCGGAGGGCGCTTCCGCGGCAACGCGCTAGGCGGCGCATCGCGCTCTTGCTATGGCCATATTTCTTACCGGCTCGACAGGCTATTTGGGCAGCTACCTGGTGGCGGGGCTTTTCCGTGGACACCAGGATCGTTTGAACCTGCTGGTGCGCGCGAAAACCGAGCAGGAAGCGCGCGAACGCCTGTGGCAATCGCTGCAACTGCACTTGGAATTCCCGGAATTTCTTGACTACGTGAACGATCGCGTGCGCATTTTTCGCGGTGATCTGACCGGCGAGCACTTGGCGTTGCCCGACGACGAGTATCACGCGCTGGTGGATTCCACCCATTCCATCTTGCACTGCGCGGCTTCGCTGAATCGCAAATCGGAAAAGCAGTGCCTCAACGTGAACCTGCGCGGTTCGCTGGAAGTGATTCAACTTGCTCGCCGCGCGCAGAATCATCATGGACTGCGCCGTTATTCACACGTGTCTACTGTGGCGGTAGCGGGTAAGCGGCAAAACGAAGTCGTCACCGAAGATAACTCGATCGATTGGTCGCGGTCCGATTACGATCCTTACGCGCGCACGAAAAAGTTCTCCGAACACATGGTGCAGCAGTTGCTCGCCGACGTGCCGCACACGATTTTCCGCCCTGCCATCGTGATGGGAGACAGCGGCCGGCCGGAAACCACACAGTTCGATATGGTCCAGGCGTTCGACATGCTGGCGCGCCTGCCGGTTCTTCCTCTGCGTCCAGACGACAAGATCGACATCGTGCCTGCCAACTATGTGGGCGCTGCTGTCGTGAAAATTCATCAGATGGAAAAACCCAATTACGGGATTTATCATCTTTCTTCGGGGACTGGTGCGCAGACGTACAAGGAATTGACCGACGCGTTGGCCGCCGCGGGTGGCTGGGGCAAGCCGAGTTACCAGCCGTGGCTCGGCGGGCCATTTTCCAAAACCGTGAACTGGCTGGCGTTCAAGGGCGGCGCGCTGGGCTATGGTGCATCTTTGCTGAAAGTGTTCTGGCCGTACCTCGATTGGAACACGGTGTTCGACAATGCGCGGGTGGTGCAGGAAATGGGCGCAGCCCCGGCACAATTTTCCAGCTATGCGTATCCTTTGTTGCAATTCAGCCGCGCTAACAAATTCAAATATCCCGCAGCACCTTGGCCGAAAAGCGCGAACGCCCCGGTCGAAAAAAGCGCAGGGAGTGCCGTAGCATGACCGATTTTCTTCTGGTCTTGTGGGTCAGCGCGCTGATCGAAATGCGCCGCTTTAGCTGGATGTTTGGCCTGGGCAAGCGCTGGACGCCCGGCGAGCCGTTGCGATTGCTGTTTGCCGGCTACAACGGTACGCGCAACACCGGCAGCGACGTGCGCGTGCAGGAGATGATCCGCCAGATCCGTCACGTGCTGGGCGCGCAAAATGTGGACTTCAGCGTGATGTCCCAGAATTTCGAACTGACCAAGGGTTATTTTGCGGGAACGAAGCAGGTGCACCTGCCGGATGTGTTCCCGCCGTTTTTGTGGCGGGAAGTGCATGCAAATCACGGCGTGATTTCCTGCGAAGGCTCGATGTTCAAGAGCAAATTTGCGAACGCGCTGACGACCATGATGATCGGCTCACTCGGCTTGGCCTCGGCGGAAAACAAATTGTCCGTGGCTTACGGCGGGGACGCCGGGCACATGGACGATCTGATTGAGTGGATGTGCGCGCGCTACACCAACGAATCGCTGGTCATCACGCGCAGCCTGGAGTCGCAGCAATTGCTGAGCGGCCTGGGAGTGCCGAACGAGTTGGGCGCCGATACCGCGTGGACCTTCGAACCGCACCCGGAGGAATACGCCCTGCAAACGCTGCGCGCGGCGGGCTGGGACGAAAAAACCCCGCTTCTGGTACTTTGCCCCATCCATCCTTTTGTGTGGCCGGTCCGCGCCTCCATTGCGAAATATCTGGCGCGGACAACCACAGGCGCATTCAAAGACAGTCAGTATCGCACCGTGTATTTCTTCGAATCCGGCGCGGAAGTCGATCGGAAATTCGAGCACTACATCAAGGGTTACACCGACGCCACCAAGGCTTTTGTGCAGCGCCACCGTGTGTTTCCGATTTTAGTGGCGATGGAGCGCCTGGACGCCGTGGCTTGCCGCGCCATCGAAAAGGAAATTCCTGGCACGCCGATCTTCACCTCCGACGATTTCGACATGTTTCAACTCGTCTCCATCCTGCGCGCCTGCACCTACATGGTTTCCTCGCGCTATCATGGCATCGTCACCAGTATGCCCGCGGGCGTGGCTTCGGCTGGCGTCACCATGGACGAGCGCATCCGCAATCTGATGCGCGAACGCGGCCACCAGCATTTGCTTCTCACCGTCGAAGATCCCGACCTTGGCCCGAAATTGCTCGAGGTCATGGAACGACTGGTGGTGGAAGCCGACGCCGTTCGCGACAGCATCGGGCGCACCGTGGTGAGCAATTTGAAAGGCATGGCGCGCATGGCCGCGTTCCTGGAAGACGAGGTGCGTAAAACGTATCCCCAATTTCCTTTGCGCAAGGGCGTGTTGAGCTGGGAAGACAATCTGCCGCCCCTATCCACGGACCTGAACGATCTGGTGGAACAGTTCGACACGGCGACCACAGCCGTCGCGGCGGGGCGCTGAGCCGCTATGGCCAATTTTCTCGAAGATTTGTTCAAGCAACTGGAGAACGCGGACGCCCGCACCGTGCTGCGCGAGATTCGCGGCGAGCAATTTACCGGCGCGACCGGGCAGGAATTGCTGGAGCAAACTGCGCGGGCGCGCAATTATTTGCGCGAGCTTGATCTTCAGCCCGGTGACCGCTGCGCGATTTTGGGCAACAACTCGATCCAATGGGTTGCGCTGGATCTGGCGCTGATGGCTGAGGGTGCCATTGTTGTTCCGCTCTATGCGCGCCAGGCACCCGCGGAAATAGCGGGAATGATGAAGGACTGCAGCCCGCGCTTTTTCTTCGTAAGCGATGCGCAATTGGGAGAGAGTGTCAGGAAGGTCTGGCCGGAAGGGCCGCCCGCCATTTCGTTCGCCGAAGCGCTGAGCAAAACGCCGTCAGGCGGCGCCATCGGGGGTGCGCCGAATCCGCGCAAGGACGACGACCTCGTCACCATCATTTACACTTCCGGAACTTCCGGCGAGCCGAAGGGCGTTTGCCTGAACACGGCGAATCTGAATCACATCGTCGGCTGCACCACTGGTTGGATGGATCGTCTGGACTGGACAGGTTCCGAGCGGATTCAGGTTTTCCAGTATTTACCCTTTAATTTCGCGGCGTCCTGGATTGTGATGTTGTCCTGCCTTTCGAAGAATACTGCGCTCACCCTGTCGACCGATCTGATCAAACTGGCCGACGAGATCCGCCTCTCGGCGCCAAATTATTTTTTCAACGTGCCGACGCTGCTCGAAAGGGTGCGTCGCGGAGTGGAAGATGCTCTGCAGAAGCGCGGCGCCGGCATTCCGCGGATTTATCGCAATGCCGTTGCGGCGTGGCAGAATCAGCAGGAAGGACGAAGCGGCGGGGGGTTTTGGCTGTTTTTAGCGCAGCATCTCATTTTCAGTAAAATTCGAGCGCGCTTTGGCGGTAGCCTGCGCGGGTTGGTTTGCGGTTCCGCGCCGCTTGCTCCGGAAACGCAGGAATTTTTTGCCATGCTGGGCATTCCCATCTGGCAAGTTTACGGCCTGACGGAAACTTGCGGCATTTGCACCATGGACGACCCGCGTGTGGCCAGCGAGACCGGCCGTGTCGGCCAAGCCATTCCCGGCGTCGACCTGCTGGTTGCCGAAAACGACGAAATCGTTGTCAGTGGCCCCAATGTGTTTCCCGGTTACTGGAACCGGCCAGAAGAAACGGCGCGCGCCTTGCAAGGTGGCGTGTTTCACACCGGCGATCAGGGCGAGGTGAATTCGAAAGGGAACTGGCGCATTAGCGGCCGCATCAAGAACCTGATTATTCTGAATTCGGGCCACAATGTCGCCCCTGAGCCCATCGAAGACAAAATCTCGCAACACCTGGCGGGGGCGCAACAGGTGGTGGTCGTCGGCAATGGACGCGGCTATCTTTGCGCGCTCGTCAGCGGCGCCGTCGAGCCGCATGCGGTTCAGGCCGCGGTCGATCAGGTGAACGTGGATTTGCCGCATTACCGGCAGGTCCGTAATTTCGTCATCATTAAGGATGCGTTTACGCCCGAAAGCGGTTTGCTTACTGCCAACGGCAAACTGCGGCGGGACGCCATCAATGCGCAATTCCACGACGAAATCGAGCAAATGTACGCAAAGCACGCGGTTGCCGCCGGCGGTTCCGCATCATGAAGGAATTTCGCGGAAGCGCCCTGCGCTGGGAATGGCGCGACGGTGTCGTGGAACTTACGCTTGACCGCGAGCCGTTGAACGAAATCGGCACGGGGATGCTGGCCGATCTCGAAAGCTTCGCCGCCGCGATTCGTGCACTGGCTCCCATCACCAGTGCGTGCATAATCACCAGCGCGCGACCAGGCGGCTTTTGTGCTGGCGCGGATTTAAAGGAGCTATATCGCGGCGCGCTGCCGTTGCCAACAGCGAAACGCGCGGCCGGGGTGCGCAGCTTTCTGAAGCGCATTCACAAAGTGTTGAACGCTATCGATGAAGCGCCGTTTATCACCTTTGCCGCGATCCACGGCCTATGCATGGGCGGCGGACTGGAACTTGCTCTTGCCTGCGATCAGATTGTGGCCGACAAAATGGCGCGATTCGGTTTTCCGGAATTGCGTCTCGGCTTGATTCCGGGATTCGGCGGCATTCCGCGATTGCGCCGCGATGTTGGAAACAGCTTCATTCGCGATTTGCTGTTTACCGGCCGGACCGTGAAGGCGGAAAGCGCGCAGCAAGCCGGGCTGGTGTCGCATCTGGCGGGAGAAGGCTACGTGCTCCAGGTGGCGCGGTCCATGGCGCAGCAAGTGACGAAGTTTGACGCGGACACACGCATCGCCGCGAAAAAATTCATTAAGCCGATCCCGCGCGCAGAACTGAACAGGGAAATCGAACTGTTCTGCAAGTTGTTCAACCGCCCGGCGGTGATGGAAAGCCTGCGGCGCTTTGTGGAGACCGACGATCCGATGAAGCATTTGCCGGTGGCGGTGCAGCGCAAATAGCGGTTCTAGGGTCGGCCTGCCCCAGGCAGGCCGTTTCTTACATCGAAGTTCTAGTGACGCGGGAGGCCAAATGACCAGGCAGAGACTGCAACGCTATATTTCCTTTTTCACCCTTTTTCTGACATCCTCCACCCTGCTCTCTTGCGCCCACCCACCGGCCGGTGATTCCGCTACATTCGATCCCGACGGAACCGCGCACATCACCCGCACGATTCCGATGCCTTCCACGATCAGCCCTGAAGCGCAGAAGTGGCTGGATTCCTTGGCACGCCAGAAATATGCGCCGCAGTCGCTTGCCGAACGCCGCGTCGCCACGGACAAGTGGCGCGCCGAAGATTCCGCGGAGGCGCGAAAGCTTTTTCCTGTGAACGTTGAAGAAAAAATCATCGGAGGCGTGCGCACCGACGTCATCACGCCGCTGGATGTGCCGGAAGCGACCCGCGCGCGCGTGCTGATCAATCTTCACGGCGGCGGATTCAATTCCGATTCCGGTTCGCTGATCGAAGGCATTCCCATTTCCAATCTTGCCAAAATTCAGGTCGTTTCCGTCTATTACCGCCTCGCTCCGGAAAATCCGTTTCCCGCGGCGGTCGACGACGTTGTGGCGGTGTACCAAGAACTGCTGAAGGATCACAAGCCGCAAAACATCGGCATGTTCGGCACCTCCGCCGGCGGAATCTTGACCGCCGAGGTTGCCGTAAAATTAAAACGGTCCGGGCTCCCGCTGCCGGGAGCATTGGGCCTGTTTTCGATGCTCGCGGATTTCACCCGGCCGTCCGATTCACTGAATCTTTTTACGCTGAACGGGCTGCCGGGAATTCTTTCGCCGGCTGATCCGAACAAACGCATCGGCCAGGAATACGCACCCAACACCGATCCGCGCGACCCCGTGCTGTCTCCCTTGTTCGCAGATTTGCACGGCATGCCGCCTTGCCTGCTGGTGACCAGCACGCGCGACATCCTGCTCAGCAACACCTCCATTTTTCATCGCGCGTTGCTCCACGCGGGCGTGGATGCGCAACTCGTCGTCTACGAAGCGTTGCCGCATGCCTACTGGTATCACTTCCGATTTCCCGAAACGCAAGAAACGCTGGAGTTGATGGCGAAATTTTTCGACGATAAGCTCGGCCACTAGTCTCGTCTCATAAATAGCTCGGTGCGAAGAGAAGAAGTCCCTCAAGAGCTTAAGGCCGTTTGCGACTAGCCTTACATCACCGCACGAAAAAGGATACCTAGCCAATTGGCGGATGTGCGGGGTGTCCGCGCTAAGGCATTCTGCCGACGGAGGCAAGAACCCATGTCAGCAGAATGGATTGCAATTTCGAACGCCCTGGCCGATGCCACGGAAGAAGCCGCCGCGCATGCGGTGGCGGTGCATTCGGAGCCACGCGGTTCGTCGAGCGGAATCATTTGGCGCCCTGGCTTGATCGTCACAGCCGAACACGCTTTGCGCCGCGATGAAGAAATTCAAGTGACGTTGCCCGACGGCAAAGTAGCAAGCGCAAAGCTGCAAGGCCGCGACCCTTCTACCGATCTCGCGCTGCTAAAGTGCGAAGCCGGCACTGCTTCTCCCGCTGCTTTCGCTGCTTCCGCTGGAATCAAAGCCGGACAGTTGATGCTCGTTGTCGGCAGGACGCGTGCCAGCGGCCCCGTCGCCGCACTGGGCTGCGTCAGCCTAGTCGCTGCCGAACGCCGGATGTGGGGCGGCGCTTCGATTACTCCTTATATCCGCCTCGATGTAGGCCTGCAGCGAACCGCCGCAGGCGGCGCGGTTGTCGATACCAGCGGAAAAATCGCCGGAATTGTCACACCGAAATTTGCGCCCAGCGGTGCGCTGGCTCTGCCGGTAGCAACTGTGAATCGAGTCGTCGATGCACTGCTGGCAAAGGGCTACATTGCGCGTGGCTATTTGGGCGTCGGCCTGCAGCCGATTCGCCTACCGGAAACCCTTCGCGAGACGCTGCAACGCCGCGAAAAAGCCGCGGTGATCGTACTGGAAGTGGAACCCGATGGGCCGGCGCACAGAGCGGGCGTCCTAATTGGCGACATCCTCATCGCACTGAACGGAAAACCTGTCATGCGCCTGGAAGACGTTCACGCGCATCTTTCTGGTGAGCAGATCGGCAAGGCAGTTAGCGCCGAGTTTCTGCGCGGCGGAGCGCGGCGTGAAGCCAGCATCGTTGTGGGCGAACGGCCGAGCGGAGGCAATTGAGATGGGGATCAACGGGCTTGGCGAAGTCTCCGAGCGTGTGCGTCGTTTCACCGTGCTCGTGCAAGCCGGCCGGCGCGGCAGCGGCTCTGGCGTGATTTGGAGCAGCGATGGCACGATCATTACGAATGCGCATGTCGCCGAAGCTTCGCGGGTGGAACTCACCCTATGGAATGGCAGCGAGTTCGCGGCTGAGGTGACCTTGCGTGATGCGCGTCGCGATCTTGCAGCGCTGCACATTCCCGCGTCAGACCTGCTGGCGGCCACGCCGGCGGATCCCGGAAAACTTCGGCCGGGCGAAGTGGTCATTGCCGTTGGCAACCCATTCGGCTTTCAGGGCGCCGTGAGCATGGGAGTGGTTCACGGGGTCGGGCCGCTGCGCGGACTCGGCGGGCACAGTTGGGTTCAAGCAGACGTGCGGCTCGCTGCGGGGAATTCCGGTGGTCCGCTGGTGGACGTTCATGGCCGCGTCGTCGGCATCAACACCATGGTGGCTGGCCGCCTGGCGCTGGCGATTCCCAGCAGCGACGTTGCGCGCTTTCTGCTTGGAGACACAGGTGGGCACTGGCTAGGGGTGTCGGTCCGTCCCGTGCGGCTGTCGCGGCCAAGCCAAGCGCGCGCTGGCCTTGCTGTGCTGGAGATAGAGCCGGGCAGCCCGGCGGCGTTGGCTTCGCTTTTGCCCGGAGACATTTTACTGGGGACGGAAGACGTGACGTTTTCGTCGCCGCGAAATCTTGCGAAAGCCCTTGAGGAAAATTCCAGCGGCGCGTTGCGCTTGAAATTCTTAAGAGGAGATTACAATAAGGTGCGCCGCGTCACCGTTTCTCTCACCGCGTCCGGCAGGAGACCGATGGCCGCGTGATTCGCATTTTCCTCATTGCGCCGCCCGGCGCGTTGCGGGAACGGCTGGAAGAACTGCTGGAGTCAGCCGACGCAGCAATCGTTGGCCGGGTGGATGATGTGGAGCTGCTCGACGATGAGCCTGCGGCCGAAGCTGAAGTGATTCTTCTGGACGCAACGTCGGTGGCGCTCGATGAGACTCTGGACGCGTTGCAACAAAGGCGACTGCTGCGAGCGTCGAAACTGATCCTGTTTATCGATCCGGCTTCGCCCGATTCGGTGAATCGCGCGATTCGCGCCGGCGTCCGCGGCATCCTGCCCGCGGAAGTGGAAGCGGAGCAACTCAGTGCGACTCTCGAGGCCGTCGCTCGCGGACTGGTCGCGTTCCACCCATCCGAAATCCGGGCATCGCGCACCGCCGCATCCTCTAACGCAGACTTTGTGGAAGCGGTCGAGCCGCTCACCGCCCGCGAACGACACGTTTTGCAAATGCTCTCGCAAGGCCTGGGCAACAAGGAAATTGCCGCCCGGCTGAAAATTTCCGAGCATACCGTGAAATTCCATGTCGCTTCGATACTCGGCAAGTTGGGAGCTTCCACGCGTACCGAGGCGGTATCTATCGCGCTGCGACGAGGTTTGATCCTGCTCTGATTCCGTGGCATTTTGCGCGCAAGCGATTTTCCTTCCCGCCGCCGGCAATGATAGATTTAGTCTCTATGCGTACTTTAGAACAGACTACCCAGGAAATCCTGGAGCTGGCGGCGAAACATTTCAAGGCCGCGCCCGGCTCGCTTCACGCCCAAGACGATTTTTACAAAAAGCTCGGAATCGACAGCTTGCAGGCCCTGGAACTGCTGTCGCGCCTGGAAAATCATTTTCACATCGAGTTGCCGGACTACGAAGTCCAGGGCGTCAGCGATTTCAAAACTCTTGCCGAACGCGTGCAAGCGCGCTTGTAATGCTGGATCTGTCCAAATATTCCTCGATTGGGGAAGCGGTGCGCGACGCACTGGAAACCTGGCCGCGCGAAGTGTGCCTGTTCGAATCCGACCGCGGCGAAGAAAAGCAGCGCATCACCTACCGCGAATTCAAAGAGCGCGCGCTGCCGCTGGCCAAATGGCTGCAGGATTCGGGATTCGCGGCCGGCGACCGCGCGTCGATTATCATGACCAATCAGTCCAAGTGGCTGATTTCAGCGTACGCGATTTTCTATTGCGGCGGAACTCTGGTGCCGCTCGATTACAAACTGAAGCCGGAGGAGCAGTGGACGCTGCTGATGCATTCCGATGCCAGCTTGCTCGTCACCGAATATCCCATCTGGCGCCAGCTCAGCGGATCGCCGGGGAGAGCCGAAGCGCGAAAAATTAAATCCGTGCTGGTCACGGAAGCTCCTGCCAACGCGGATTTGGCGGGCGCAACGGCGTGGGCATCGGCGAAAGGAACCGGTAAGCCCGTTTTTGTTCCGCGAAAGCGCCAGGATTTGGCGTGCATCGTGTATTCCTCCGGCACCGGCGGCACGCCCAAGGGTTGCATGATGACGCACGAAAATTATCTGGAGCAGTGCGTCGCGCTCACCTCGCTCTATCCCTTTTGGCCGGGCGTAAAGTACCTGAGCATCCTGCCGACCAACCACGCGATCGACTTCATGGTTGGATTTTTCGGTCCGTTTATTTGCGGCGCGGCCGTGGTCCATCTTCGAACGCTGCGCCCGGAATTTGTGCGTGAAGCGTTCACCAAATATCAGATCACCTATGTAAGCCTGGTGCCGCTGGTGCTGAAAAATCTGCAAAAAGGTTTGCAAACGCGCTTTGACGAACTGCCCCCGGCGAAACGGCGTCTGTTTGATCGGCTGCGCAACATTAACATAGCGTTCACACAGAGCCGGCCGATCCTGCCGCTCAGCCGCCTGCTGCTGAGAGAAGTGCACGCCGCATTTGGTGGAAAGCTTGAAGCGATTATCGTCGGCGGGGCGTTTACGGAGCCGCAAACGCTGCAATTTTTCTACGAGCTTGGCCTTCCCGTGGCCAACGGCTACGGCCTGACCGAAGCGGGTACAGCTGTAACCGTAAACGATCTGCATCCCTTTCGCGCCGATACCGTGGGAAAGCCGCTGCCCGGGATGGAAGTGCGTATCCTGAATGCAGACGTCGACGGCATCGGCCAGGTCAGCGTGCGCAGCAAGACCGTGATGGCCGGTTACTTGAACGAGCCCGAGCTTACCGCGCAAACCATCGTCGATGGCTGGCTGATGACCGGCGACATGGGCCGCTTCGATTCCACCGGCCACCTGCAACTTTTCGGCCGTAAGAAAAATATGATCGTCACGGAAGAAGGCAAAAACGTTTATGCCGAAGACGTCGAGCAAGCTTTCGAAGGCCTGCCGGTGAAGGAATATTGCGTTTTCGCAGCCAACTATATCTGGCCCAGCCGCTCCATGGTTGGCGAACAACTCGTCCTGGTGATTCACCTCGACCGCGGTCAGCAATTCACCGACGAGCTGCACAAAGAAATCGCCGCGCGCAACAACCGCCTGATCAATTACAAGCGCGTGCACGGCATTGTGCTTTACAATGACGACTTCCCTTTAACCGCGTCACTAAAAATCATTCGTGTAGCCTTGGCGGAGCGACTGGGGACGCTCGATCGCGAACCGGCAATCCTGCCCGTGTAGCGAAAGAGTGTTTCCCGCGAAACAAACCTTGTGAACGAAAAATTTATTGCTATCGTCAATCCCGCGGCAGGCGGCGGGCGCGCCGCCAAGCTTGCCGGAGGCGCACTCGCCCGCCTGAGAGAGCGCGGGCTACGCATTGACGTGATCGCTTCGACCGGTCCCGGCCACGCCTCGGAACTCGCGCGAGAGGCTTACGATCAGGGTTACCGCCGATTCCTGGCTGTGGGCGGAGACGGCACCGCGCACGAAATCATCAACGGCACTTTTTCGCCGCGCCGCGCCGTGGAGCGCATCGAGCTGGGCTTTCTTCCGCTCGGCACGGGAAATTCTTTCCTGCGCGATTTCACCGAGGACGGCGCGCAATCTTCCATTGACGCCCTGGAAAGCGGAAGCAAGCGGAGCGTCGATCTGCTGCGCCTCCACCATTCCACCGGCACGGTTTATTCCTTCAATCTGCTCAGTGTGGGGTTCACTGCGGATGTCGGCGCCATCACCAACCGTGTCTTCAAGCCCTTCGGCCACCTCGGTTATCTGCTGGGAGTGTTCGTCAAAGTGATGCAGTTGAATCGCCGCCCCTTCAAACTGCGCTGCGATGACGACAAGGATTGGGACGAGCGCCGCTGCCTGTTCGTCTCCTTTAACAACAGCAAATATACCGGCGGCACCATGATGATCGCGCCCCAGGCCGATCCCAGCGACGCACTGATCGAATATGTGCGCTGGGGCCCCATCGGACGGCTGGGATTGATTCGCATGCTGCCGCGGCTGTATGACGGCACGCACATCGAGCATCCTTTGGCGTCGCGCCGCAGCGTGAAACGCGTGGAGTTTGATCTGGAAGCGCCCGTCGACGTGATGATCGACGGCGAAATCATCACCGTGCAGTGCCAGATTCTGGAAATCCTGCCGGGCGCGATGGACGTTTACATATGAAGCGCTTTTGGGACGTGCTTCGCAGCACTGGTCTGTGGATAGCCAGCTGGCTGCATTTCCTGATCGTTGTTCCGGTGCTGATCGCGCTCGCGGTGGTGCTCGATCCGCGCAAGCATGATTGGCTGCAGCGCGGCCTGTGCTACAGGATCGCGTTTTTTTCGGGTGCGAAGGTGGTGCCGCAAAAATCGCCTGGATTCGACGGCCAACGCACATCCATCTTCATGGTGAATCACGTCAACCTGCTCGATCCTTTCATGCTGTACTGCGCGATCCCGCAACTGGTGCGCGGCTGGGAACTGGAATCGCACTTCAAGATTCCGATTTATGGCTGGCTGATGAAGCGCTTCGGCAACGTGCCGGTGCCCAATGTGCGCAGCCCGAAGGATCTGAAGCGTTTGTGGAGGCTGACCCAGGCGGCCATCGACAGCGGCGTCAGTTTGATCATTTTCCCCGAAGCCAAGCGCACGCGAGACGGCCACCTGAACGAATTCGAAGACGGCGGCTTCCGCTTGGCCCAGCAGTTGGGCGTCCCCATCGTTCCCGTTAGCCTCGTCGGCTCGTTTCATCACCTGCGCACCGAGGATTGGATCCTGCGCCCCACCACCATCACCATAGTCCTCCACGACACGATAGAAACCAAAGGCATGCGCAAGGAAGACGTTCCGGCACTGAAGCAGCGCGTCAAAGAAATCATCGAAGGACCAGTCGAAGCGTGGCTGAAGGCGTCAGCAAGGGGCCCAGAACCAGCAGCGCCTGTGGTGGAGAATTAGAATGCTAATTCGAGCAGGAAAATCCGATTCCAGTTTCCACCCAACTCGCTGCAATGTGGCAACGTGGTCTCGCGGCCATTGTAGGCTTGGCCGTCGTCTTTTGTTCTCTGGTCGTCTCCGGGGCACGGTCGAGCGCTGTAACAATATTTTGCCTAATAGCGGCCTCTTCGAGAGTGCCTGAATGGCTTTTCGGATGTGCGGTCGGACAATTGATATTTGGATTCCCTATTCATTGTGTCCCAGTCATGAATGTCAGCCTAATGTGCTGAAATGAATTATTACGGCGTAGCGATTTACGCGCTAGCCTTCAGATTCGGTAGAATCCGTCCTGCCTTGGTTTCCTGCCACGTATAGAAGATGCGATGGATCACGGTGATGGTGGAAATGATCGCGATCACCCAGAGTACCGGGGCCATGCGGTTGAAGAGACCGCCAATGATCAGCAGCACCAGCCGCTCCGGACGCTCCATGAAGCCCACTTTGCACAGGGGAATCAGAGATTCGGCTCGTGCCCGCGCATAGCTGACCATCACGGACCCGGCCGTAGCCACGGCCGCAAGCATCACGTATGGCGTGCGCCCGCTCACGGAGTAGTACACCAGCAAGCCCATGTACAGAGCCATGTCCGCGTAGCGATCCAGCGTCGAATCGTAAAACGCACCGAACGCCGTGACGCGATTCT
Organism: Candidatus Acidiferrales bacterium; assembly: GCA_963742325.1. GTDB lineage: Bacteria > Acidobacteriota > Terriglobia > Acidiferrales > UBA7541 > Acidiferrum. The sequence goes on from CAVULB010000002.1 coordinate 711,880, forward strand.
GCCGTCGCGCCACTTGCCCGTCCAGCATGTCCAGAAATCCGGCGATAAATACGATGATCGCGCCCGTGCGGAAATTTCCTACGGCAAAATTGGCGGCGGCTGCGAAATTCACCACCAGCCCCAAAAACGTAAGCAGATTTGGATTGATGCCGGTTGCGGCGAGCGCCCACACAATTCGGTCAATCGCCCATTTCGCACCGGTGCCTATAGCGCCTGTAAATGTTCCCATGTTTACGCCAATCAGCGATCATACTGCATGCCCGCCACGAGAACCAAATGCCGGACGGAAATTTTCGGGATGCGCGCTTGACGCTGGGGCCAACTGACCGTAGATTGCTGACTACATGAAAGAATCCATGAAAACTCACGAACCAGCACGAAGGCTGTTTTTGTTGCAAGCCACGGGCGCAGCCGGAGCCGCGTGGCTGAGCGCGCAATGGCCCGCGATTGCGGCCGCGGCGCAGCATGCTCACCAGGCCGCCGGCGCCAAAACGCCAGCGAGATTCGAAGTGTTGACCGCGGAGCAGGCCAGGGAAGTGGAAGCCATCGCGTCCCAAATCATTCCCACGGATGATTTGCCAGGAGCGAAAGAGGCCGGCGTCGTCTATTTCATCGATCGCGGGTTGAAAACCTTCGCCAGCGATTCCTTGCCTGTCTACGAAAAGGGCCTGGCGCACTTGAATCAACTCACCGCCACGAAATATCCGGGAACAAAAAGTTTTGCCGATGCCGCGGCAGAACAGCAGGAAGCGCTGCTCGTCGAATTGACAACCGAGAACGGGGCTGAAGGACACCGCAGACTCGGACTGGAAGAGTCCGGTGATTTTTTTGATACGATCCGCATGCACGTCATATTTGGATTCCTGGCCGATCCCTCCGCCGGAGGAAATCGCGATTACGCGGGCTGGAAGGTGGCCGGGCGCGATCCCGCTTACACGTTTTCTCCTCCCTTCGGTTTCTACGATCGCAACTACCCGGGCTGGCAGGCGGCCAAAGCGGAGGCGGAAAAGAAATGAACCAGCCCAAGGCAGTCTACAAACCGTCCGACGAAGTCGATTTCGTAATCGTCGGTTCCGGCGCAGCCGGAGGCGTTGTTGCGAAAGAACTCTCCACCAACGGATTTCGCGTGGTCGTTCTGGAGCAGGGCCCGTACATCAAACCGGAAGAATTTTCGCACAACGAAATCGAAGTGTTCGCGCAGCACCAGCTGACCAACAAGCCGGAACTCCAGCCGATCACGTTTCGCAAAACGCCGGACGAGAAAGCCAGGCTGCAGCCCAGCGTGATGTACGGCCGGTGCGTTGGCGGCAGCAGCGTACATTTTACGGCGAATTTCTGGCGCTTCCACGAAATCGACTTTATCGAACGTAGCAAGGTAGGAGAAATTCCGGGCGCGAGTTTTGTCGATTGGCCCATTGGCTACGCGGACCTGGAACCGTATTACACAAAAGTTGAATGGGAAGTGGGCGTTTCCGGTTTGGCCGGAGCCAGCCCGTTCGATCCGCCGCGGTCGAAGCCGTATCCCATGCCGCCGCTGCCGGTGAAGGGTTCAGGTGTGGTCTTCGAACGCGCCGCATGGAAGCTCGGCTATCACCCGTTTCCCGCGCCCATGGCCATTCTTTCCCAGCCACGCGCCGGGCGCGATTCCTGCGTGAATTGCGGATTTTGTCTCGGCTTCGGCTGCGAAGTGGGAGCGAAATCCAGTTCACTTTCCGCCATGATTCCCGTTGCAGAAGCCACCGGCCGCTGCGAGATTCGTCCAAATTGCTACGTTCATCGCGTGGCTATGGGCAAAAACGGGCGCGCCTCCGGCGTGGAATATTTCGACGCCAAGCGCAACACCTATTTGCAAAAGGCCAAAGCCGTAATCCTCTCCGCGAATGGCGCCGAAACCCCGCGCCTTCTGTTTCTTTCCGCGAACTCGCAATTTCCAAACGGCTTGGCCAATTCCAGTGGTATGGTGGGCAAAAATCTGATGCCCAACACCGCCGCGATTGCTTTCGGCGTGTTTGAAGAGCCGCTCAACGATTACAAGGGTTTCGCCGTCAGCCGTGTTCTCCATGACTTTTATGAACTGGACCACGAGAAATTAGGCTTTTACGGAGGCGGGGGCCTGGACGCGCGGTTCGACGCTACGCCCGCTGCGTTCGCTCTTGGCAGCCTGCCGCCCGGAACCCCCAAATGGGGCAAGGAATTTAAGAAAGCACTGCATCAGAATTTCACGCGTACATTTGAGATTTTCTGCCACGGGACCTCGCTTCCCGTGGAGGCCAACGGTTTCTCGCTTGATCCGGACGTGAAAGATGCCTGGGGACTGCCCGCCCTGCGCATGACGTTTCGCGACCATCCCAACGATTTGAAAATGATGGAGTGGATGAGCGCGCGGGCCATGGAACTTCTGGATGCGGCGGGCGCGAAGACGAAATGGAGCGAACCCGTTCGCGAGCAGCAATTTGCCGTGCACCTGCTTGGCACCTGCCGCATGGGCAATGATCCGAAAACCTCGGTCATTAATTCCGATCATCGCACGCATGACGTGGCCAATCTATTCCTGTGTGACGGCAGCAGCCTGGTTACTTCTGGCCGCGGCCAGCCGACGATGACCATCGAAGCGTTGGCCTTCCGCGCCGCAGATCGCATGACGGCGATGGCGAAGCGCGGCGAACTGGGAAGTTAGCGGTGCCACGCAGAATCGGATTCACAAACAACTTATCCGGAGAGAACAATGAGGATCATTGGGGAAAAGAAGTGGCTGGCTGCCGTGGGTTTTCTTCTGGCTTGCGTTTGCTGCTCTAGAGCCGCGGCGCAAGATCAGGCCAAACCTGCGATAGAGGTGCCCAAAACCGCCGAACAGCAGTTCAAGAACATCCAGGTGTTGAAAGATATTCCCGCGGATCAATTGATACCTACGATGCAGTTCATCGCCGCGTCACTCGGCGTGGACTGCGAGTTTTGCCACGTCGAGCACGAAATGCAGAAGGACGACAAGAAAACAAAAGTCACCGCGCGGAAAATGATCACCATGGAACTGGCCATCAACAAAAATCATTTCGACAACGAAATCGATGTCACCTGCTACACCTGCCATCGCGGCACGCCGCATCCGGTCGCCACGCCGATCCTCTCAGCGGAAGCCAACCGGCCGGCGCCGCCGAAAAACGAAGAAGCGACCGAAACTAAACCGAATCTTCCCAGCGCCGATCAAATCCTGGATAAATATCTGGCCGCGGTCGGGGGAGCCGGCGCACTCATGAAGATCAAATCCCGCGTGCAAAAGGGAAATCTGGCCGCAGGGCCAATGCAAGTTCCCATCGAAGTGTATTCGGAAGCGCCGGATAAACGCGTATCCATTTCCCACACGCAAGGCGGCGAAAGCGTCACCGCGTTCAACGGTGAAGTCGGCTGGCTCAGCATTCGCAACGGCTTTCATCGCATGACTGCTCCGGAACGGGAAGCTGCGCGTATCGACGCGGAACTTTATTTCCCCGCGCGCGTTCGCGAACTGTATAAGGACTTCAGCGTCAAGCCCGGCGAAGAAATCAATGGCCATGCCACGTACTTGGTGATTGCCAAAGCGTCGGCGCCGAACCAGCCTTCCCTGCAGCTCTATTTCGACCCGTCCACCGGCTTGCTGCTGCGGCAGATGCGCTTTGCCCAAACTCCCCTGGGCCGCAATCCCACACAAATCGACTATGCGGATTACCGCGATGCCGACGGCGTGAAGATTCCGTATCAATGGACGCTCACGCGGCCGAATGGCAGCTTTACGATCAAGATCGACCAAGTGCGGCAAAACGTCCCGATCGATCAGAAGCTTTTTGTGGCGCCGAGCGAGCCTCTTCCTCCCGCCAGATAACGTGGACACCCGCGAAAGAAAAAGGGCCGCGGCAAAACCGCGACCCTGGTTCCCCTTAAAAACTTGCAAACGAACTTTAAAACGCAAACACCAACCCGCCCGTGAAGCTTCCACGATTCAGGAAGTTGCGCACCGTCGCGTAGTAGCACCCGAAATAACAATACAGTTCGTTCGATGAGCTTCCGTATGTCGGCAGGTAACGAAGGTCGCCTCGCAAGCCCACATGACGGTTCAAGTAATATTTCACGCCACCGCCCAAGCTGAAAGAGAACGCGGTGCGGTTCGGCGTGCTGCTGCCGTTCTCGTCATGCGTGAAGCCGAGGCTGGCCGCCACATACGGCCGCAGTTTCACTTCGCTGTTGCGAAACATATACAAGCCGCCGAATTGATACTGGTCGATGATCGAATGATACGCATCGAGGTACGTGCCGGTGAGTGTGTCTTGCGCGCTGTAAGAGGTGTTGTTGCGATTCCACATGAATTCCGGCTGGAAGTTTTCCGTCAGGCTGTAGTCGATGAATGTGCCAAACGCCGTCGATCCATTCACGCGCAGAGCGTCAATCGGAGCAGAGCCCACCGGCGATCCCGGCGGACCGTTGGTGAGCGAGATGGGATACGACGCGCTGGTTTCATAACCCACAAACGGGTCGAGCTCGAATTTTGCCTGGGCATGAGAAGGAATGGCCGCCACCAGGAAAACAGCAGCTGCGGCAAACCACATCGTACGAATCTTCATGGATCGAATTCTCCTTTTGGACCACTCACTCTGGATTGCACTGCGGCCATGACCCTAGCCCCATTGGAAATGCCCACGGTAGGCGCCGACAGATGCCCCTCGGCACGCATCCTAGATCAAGGCCGGCCATCTCAGGACTCAAACAGTATGGCAACGCGCTAAGCCCACGCTCTTCTATAGAAACCCGGAAACCTCCCAAAAGTTTCCTTGAGCGCCCGCGCGTTCGGGCCCTGTGCATTGGACGGGCTGGAGGGAAAACAAGTTGCACGGAGATTCCTCTCTAAGTAATTGAAAATACAGTGAGTACTGTAGCAGTGCTTTCAGCGTTTGGGCTCCTACTTTATCCGCGCGGTCGCAGGTTGTGGCGCGGGGCCACTTACTACGGCGGGTGGTTTTGTGCCACCCTCTTGCTTAGAATCCGCGGGCTGGCCCTCTCCCTTGGCCGTCCCCGCGTCTCCTTTTTCCGGTCTCGCCGGCTCTTCCGGCTTTTTGTCCAGATACTGCACGATCAGGGAGATGCGTCGGTTCGATGGGTCCAACGGAGCGTCCGGCTTGCGCAAGCTCTGGTCCGCGAAACCGCGGACTTGCGTGATTTGGTCCGGGCGAATCCCGTTACTCTGCATCATTCGCCGCGTGGAATTGGCGCGGTCCGTTGACAGTTCCCAATTCGTGTACATGGCGGCGGGCGGATAGGGTTTGGAGTCCGTGTGACCCTCGATGGCGATCGGGTTTGGAAGCTTGCCCAATTCCTTCGCCAGCAAGTCCACCAGCCCGGCGCCATCGTCGCTCATCTTGTCGCTGCCGCTTTGGAAGAAGACTCCGCTGGCCGATTCCGTGAGTTCGATGCGCAGGCCCTCGTTCGTCACGGTCATGTCGATGTGATTTTGCAGTTCGTTAAATTTGGGAACTTCCTTGATGGCTTTTTGCAGCTGCTCCTTCAACTCCTTCATGTTGTCCTTGGAGACAAAGAAATTTTCCGACGCGCCCTTCATGTCCGTACCCACCTTGTTCGCCGTTCCCGTGGGATCCTTGAAGTAACCGCCGACTGCTTGCTGAATCTGTTTGCTGCTGTTCATCAGCCACAGCACGATGAAGAGCGCCATCATCGCAGTGACGAAATCCGCGTAAGCCACTTTCCAGGCGCCGCCGTGATGGCCGCCGTGGCTTACTTTTTTCTTGATGATGATGGGCGGAGGCGAAGGCATACGTTTCTCTGACTTACCCTGCTGCTGCGGGCGCGTCTCCCTTATCCTTGATGAACTTTTCCAGTTCTTGGAACGACGGACGTTGATGACCAGGAATGGCCCTGCGCCCGAATTCCACGGCGATGGTGGGTGGCGATCCTTTGATGAAGCTGACGATCACCACGCGCAGCACATGATAAAAGCAATGCTCCTCGTCCGTGTTTTTTGCCATGTTGGAAGCGACCGGCCCGATGAAGCCGTAGCACAGCAGGATGCCAAGAAAGGTTCCGACCAGCGCCGCCGCCACTTTGTGGCCAATCTCTTCCGGCGGGCCGCCAAGTGCGCCCATCGTAATCACCACGCCGAGCACCGCGGCAACGATACCCAAACCAGGAAGCGAGTCCGCCATCGTCGCCAGCGCGGCGACGGGCAAGCCCTCCTGATGATGGTGCACTTCCATGTCCAGTTCCATCATCTGGTCGACGTCAAACGGTTCTATACCTCCGCCGGCGGCCATGCGCACTGTGTCACAGACAAACTCAAGCACGTGGTGATCCTTCAAAAACGCCGGATACTTGCTGAAAATCGGACTTTGTTCCGGATTGTCGCTGTCGGTTTCGAGCGCCATCAATCCTTCCTTGCGGGCACGCGAAAAAAGTTCGAACAGCATTTTCATGGATTCCATGTACTTCGCTTTGCCGTACGGTGATCCCTTCAAAGCTCCAGTAATTCCGCCGACGAGTTTTTTCAGGATGTGCAGCGGATTGGCGATGAGCACGGTGCCGATAGCCGCGCCTCCGATGATGATCAGTTCCGCGGGCTGCACCAGCACCTTGATGCTTCCGTGCTCCATCAGGTATCCGCCAAGGATGGCCCCGATCACAACCACGATTCCGATGATTACGAACATTTTCTAGGCCTCAAAACTGCCTTACGCTGCCCGAACACCGGAAGAACCGATCACAACAACGCGATTTCCTCCGGCTTCCGAGCTTTCGCGCATGGCTTGTTCGGCCCGGCCTACCAGCGCGCTGACCGAATCGCTGTCGTTTGCAACCGCCGCTCCGATCGAGACGGTCGCGTGCAGTGTGTCTCCCCACCACTCCACGCCCGCCTTTTCCACCAACTTCCGCAGGCGCTCCGCAACCTTCATCACGTCGCTTTCCCCACACTCCGGCAGAATGGCCAAAAATTCCTGGCTCAGCCACCGCCCCAAAATGTCTGTAGGGCGCAGTCCGCTTGCAAACGCGTTTGCCGTCATGCACAGCGCGGCATCTATGGCCGCGCGCCCGTAGCGCTCGCCCAGGTTGTTCAGGTCATCCACGCCGTAGCACATCACGGAGAGGGGCACGGGATACAAGGCATACAGATTCAGGTGTTCCTTCAAGTGCGCCTGGATCATGCTGTGATTCAAGACGCCCGTCACCGCGTCCAGGCAACCAAACGCACCGAGCTTGTCTTGCCTGCGGTTTGCGAATTTCGCCGACGATCCTGGTTCGAACACGCGGATGGTACCGAGATATTTTCCGTCTTCATCCCGCAAGGCCGCGCTGCTCAGAAGCGCCGTAAGATAGTGACCGTTTTTGCAACGAATCGAGACTGGCCTCACCACGGCGACACCTGGTTGCCTCGCCGGATTTTCCGCCGGATTGTCCTCGCCCTCGGGCACCACCAGAAGCTCCGTATCGCTCAATCGCCCCAAAACGTCCTGCCGCAAATAGCCCAACAACTTCTCGGCCCCGGCACTCCACAGGTTCACCTTCCCCTCTCGGTTCACCATGTAAACGGCCACCGGCAACGCTTCCAGTGCCATGCGATAGAGTTCCTTGTTGGCAAGATCGGACATGCAAAGTTCCCATATTCCTGGAATACAAGCAGGCACGCCAAAGGCCATGCGCCGTTCCAGGAGGTGTACTAAATGCTTTAGCTTGTGAAGGATTGCAAGAAGGCTTAAGTCCGGGTGGTTTCAATTTAGACGTAAGATTGCAATTCTGAAACTATTCCCTCCATCCAAGTTTCATTCCAGCCCCCCTTTTAGCTCTTCGGGCCGCTCTGGGCCGACCTATTTTTCCGTGACAAAAACTAGGATACGGCTCTTGGTCCACACCGGTAAATCCACGGCAGCCCCGCCCGACAGAGCCGTGACTTGTACAATCAACCCCAGCCTCCGGTAACGGTCGCTCAGACCACCGTGATGGGTGAAGCAGAGTGGCTCGGAATGGAGGCTACCGGATATTGCTATAGTAGTTCGCCCGTGTCGGACAGATATCTCCTAGAGTCGCAGCTTGCAAAATCAAGACCATGTCTGACACGCCGCGACTATTTTTCCCGGTCGGAGTGAAAACATGCGTGCCTGTGTTGGGGATTTGACCCAACGACGTCATTACGCCGTTCGTTGGGTCGTACCATTGGGCATTCACAGCCCTCGCAAATATCGCCATGTTAACGGTCAACCCTACACCGTAAGGGTCGTAGACAGTAGCAAAGGTGTGGTCCGCTGAAATGGCAGACGTTGCGTAATCTTGCGCCAAGAAATTTACAAGGGGACTCGCATCCGTTGGAATCGACACGTAGGTGCCATAGCCAGCCGTGACCAATGCGCCATCGCCGGAATGCGTTGTGTCCGGAATCAAAGTCCACCAAGGATAGGTATTTAGAAACTTAAAGAAGTACTGCTTCTGGATGGCGTCGTCGGCGTGCATCCAGAGATACCATTTCGCTGAACCAACGCCAGCGCATCCCGCGCATCGCCCCCAGTCGTAACCGCCTGTTTCGTCATAAGCGTTACCCTCTACGATTCCGGTGCCGCCGCTGGTAAGTAGAAACCAATCCTGCGCGCGCTCGATATAATCGAAGACCACGTTGTTCATCTGCGCACAGGGCGGGTCAACCTGTGCAGTCGGCGTAGTGTTCGGAACGCAAGGATTCTGCGAGTCCGTGGCGAGCGGCCAAGTCATCCCATTTCCGCTGGTTTTCCCAGCTCCCCAATCCATCGGGTAATACAGGTACATGTAGTTGCCTTCGACATTAATCAGTGGCTTCGCGACGGCGTTGTACGCTGTAATGACTTCGGGGTAGCCAGCATATTCATATACGCCGTTCAGGGTGATGTATGGTGCTACCGTCGCGTTCTGCGTGGCGAAACTGGCATTGAACTGCGTTTCGAGGGTGACCAAGTGAATCGTGTCGGTGGTTTCAATGCCTCGCATCAAGGCGGCGATCAACGCAGCATCCGGCGCATGAATTCCGGTCGTACAGTTGATGGTCTGGGTGTCGTCTCCCAAGTACCAGATGATATTCGCATAGTTCTTGTAGCGGTTGCCGAGCCATTCACCGAAGGCGAACATCCCAGCTGTGCCATTTTGAGCCGCCTCTGCAGCCGTCAGCCATCCATCCCCCGCCGTGTTGCAGGCTGTGGTACCGTCTGGTGGATTAATCGTTTGGGTAAGTCCGGTGTCTAGCGGATTCAGCATGGCTACTAAGCCAGCATTCGCTGCTTCCCTCACGGAAGCGTCTATTTCGCCCCAATACGTTGGATTGATGCTGGAACAAGTCGGATACCCGCCTGCGCAGAAGGTGTAATTGTCCTCATTCGTGCCAACGGTAAACGGTTTCTGTCCGTCCAAAATTGCACCATTTGATGGAGTCTCACCACATTTGCTGTAGCTCCCACACAAAATATCGTACATAACGCCGTTGTAGTTGTAGTTTGCGCGGTCTTGAAAAAACGCCGCCATTTGTGTCGGCTCCATCACACCGAGTATGGCCCACGGCGAATCCGCCATTAGAAAGAAAGGCTTGCCGTTCGCGTCGACCAGATAGCGGCCATTGGCACTAGCTCGAATAGGCCAAGCCGTCTGCGCTTCAACGGGAAGCGCAGCCAGCAAGGAGAACAGTGAGAGCAGCAGATAAAATAGTTTGACGACAAATTCTTTGGGAATACTCCGTCCGACATAACACTGTCCACAGGAGAACCGGTGGCGAGAGGCGGCATGGAATGTTCGCGACCTGTCCAGATCAGAGCTAGCATTCATGCGGACCTAGTTTCTCAGTGATTGCTATAAGGCAAAAACGCTGCACGGATGGAGGGTACCACCCTGGGTTCTATTCGTTGACTTGTTTCCTGCCACCGAGGCGCTCCAAGGCTATACACTCGGTATCCGCGCTTATGACGTTACCAACGATTTCACCGCGGCGATTCCGCAGTCGCAAAGGCCCGTCAGCTTGGATCCTGATTTCGCTAAGGCCTACTTGAGGCTTGGCGAAAGCTACCTGCCATTCGGTGAGCTTGGCCTGGCTGCCGAAAATACACGCAAGGCTTACGAACTGCGCGATGACGCGAGCCCGCGCGAAAAACTCCGCATCACCTCCCTTTATGAGCACGCAGTCACAGGGAATATGGTGGCGGCACGCAGTTCGTATGAATTATCCGCTGGATTTCCCATCCTGTACCAATGCTAGCGCGTAATCTGTCTCGCTTTGTTGACTCGGTGTCTCATTAAATCTAAAATTACGATCCTGTGACGGATTCCTCCTCGCTCATCGGCCAAACCATTTCTCACTACCGAATCGTCGAGAAACTCGGCGGTGGAGGTATGGGTGTGGTCTACAAGGCGGAGGACACTCGCCTGGACCGCAGCGTGGCATTGAAGTTCTTACCGGACGAAACAGCCCAGGATGGAGCGACAATCGAGCGGTTCCGTCGCGAAGCGCGAGCCGCCTCTTCCCTGAACCATCCCAATATCTGCACTATCTACGACACTGGCGAATATGGCGGACGCCATTTCATCGCCATGGAATTTCTCGAAGGCCAGACTTTGAAGCACCGGATTACAGGGAAGGCCATGAATCCAGAAACCATTCTCACTCTGGGGATTCAACTCGCCGATGCGCTCGACGCCGCCCATTCGAAGGGAATCGTCCATAGAGACATAAAGCCAGCCAATATTTTCATAACGCAGCGAGAACAGGTGAAAATACTAGACTTTGGACTGGCAAAGTTGGCTCGGCGACGGGAAGAACATACATTGGCTGAAAACCTACCCGAGGGACAGACAATGAGCTTCGGCAGAGAGGACAATCTAACGAGTCCGGGGACAACCCTGGGCACTATCGCCTACATGTCTCCAGAGCAAGCGCGCGGTGAAGAGGTAGACATGCGGACAGATATCTTCTCACTTGGCGTGGTGCTCTATGAAATGTCCACTGGCCGGCAACCCTTTTCGGGGAACACGTCGGCTCTCGTGTTTGAAGCTATCCTGAACCGCACCCCGACTTCACCCCTGCGCTTGAACGCCAACATCCCCCCGGAACTCGCCCAAGTCATAAGCACTGCAATGGAGAAAAATCGCAAGGTGCGGTATCAGTCCGCGGCGAACTTTTTGGAGGATTTGCGGCGACTGAAACAGGATTCGGACTCGGGCAAACTACAGGTGGAAAAGGGTGCAGCAAAATCCCTTGCGGTCCTGTATTTTGAGAATCCCGGTGGTGTTAAGGAGGACGAATACTTTCGCGACGGCATCACGGAAGATATCATCACGGAGATTTCCAAGATCAAGGAACTATGGGTGCTGACGCGCTCGGCGGTCATGGCCTATCGTGACAAACCGGTAACAGCTCCGGATGTTGGCCGTGAATTAAATGCTGCTTATGTCCTCGAAGGAAGCTTGCGGCGTTCTGGCGAGCGGCTGCGCATCACCGCGCGGCTGGTGGAAACTGCCACGGCACGGTCGGTCTGGGCTGAGCGCTATGACCGGCAGATGGAGGATGTTTTTGCGATTCAGGATGAAATCGCCCAGAGCATTGCCAAGGCGTTGAAGCTCGTGCTCACTGAGCAGGAGAAACGAGCCATCGAGAAAGCTCCTACGACGGACGTACAAGCTTACGACTACTACCTGAAGGGGCGGCAGTTCTTCCACCAATTTCGACGCAAGAGTTTTGATTTTGCCCGGCAGTTGTTTGCACGGGCGATTGTGATCGATCCGAATTACGCGCTTGCCTATGCCGGAGTCGCTGACTGCTGTGCGTTCATCTACCTTTGGTGGGAAGCCAACGACGACAACCGCAAAGAAGCGGAGATCGCCAGCCGCAAAGCGGTGGAACTCGACCCGGAACTGGCCGAGGCTCACGTCTCTCGTGGACTCGCATTTCAGATGACGAAGAAGTACGACGAGGCTCACAAGGAATTTGAGACCGCCATTCAACTGAATCCCAAGATATTTGACGCCTACTATTTTTATGCTCGTTTGCGCTACCAGCGGGGCGAAATGGAAGAATCGGCGCAGCTCTATGAAAAGGCCTGCTGGGCGAATCCAGAAGACTTTCAGGCCCCAATGCTTCTCGGGCAAACCTATTTTGCTTTGGGGCGAAAGTTGGAGGGTGAAGCGGTTCGACAACGCGCCTTGCGAATCATTGAAAAACACCTGGAACTGCACCCTGACGATGCACGGGCGCTCTACTTGGGCGCGGCCGGGTTATTCCAGGTGGGTCAGAAAGAGCGTGCTCTGCAGTGGGCGAGGCGTGCCCTCTCTGTGGATCCAGATGACCCGATGGTTCTTTATAACGTGGCTTGCAGTTACGCTCTCCAAGGCTTGGCCGATGAGGCCATCGCCTGTCTCGAAAAAGTTATGGCCCAAAGCTCGTCCGGATCTCTCCACAAGGTATGGGCCGAGCAGGATTCAGACTTAGATTCTCTCCGTAGCAATCCCCGCTTCCAGTCGCTGTTGAAATCGTTGTAAGGATCAAGCTCGAGTGATCATTTGCGTTGTAGTGCCTGATTGCTTCGCCTTACCGGAGAAAAGATGGCTAGCGTGGGCACAAAATTGGGCGCGGTCCCGTACTGCCGAGGTAGGCCTCAGTTGTCCGGCCATAGGACCGATGCGAACACGGAGACTGGCTCCTTATTTTTGAATTTTTGGTCAGTTCTGGAGACGGGGAGTAGTGACGAGAGGCGGCTTGGAATGGTCGGGATCTGTCCAGATTACACCTGGGGAAATCAACGTTCTGCAGGCCTAGTTCCTCAGTGATTTCTATAACGCAACACGTTGCACGGATGGACACTACCTGTAGGTTCCATTCCTGTAGGTTCCATTCGTGTAGGTTCCATTCGTTGACTTGGCTCCTGCCCCAACCTAATATGTGCTGCGTACGGGGCATCGACTCTCTCTATCGGCCAACACTCGCAGGGAATTTCTGCAAGCGAGTCGAACGGATCGAGTCTGATGCACTTCGTCGGGAAATCTATACGGGATGTACTGTAATGAGGAGGGTCCGATGTGGGGTAAGAAGGACCAGGGTGCGCCGCTAACTGCGGCTCCAGAACCGAAAGACGCGGTGACAAAAATGAAGAGTATGGATAAGACGAGTGACCCCAAAAATGGGTGGCTAGGGTCAAGCCTGCGTGTTAAAGGCGACATCTCAGGCACAGAGGATCTGCTGATCGACGGCGCGATTGAAGGACTAATCCAGCTTGATGGACGAAAGCTGACGGTTGGAACCACGGCAAAACTCACGGCTGACATCAAAGCCCGCGACGTAGTTGTGTACGGCTATGTGAAGGGGAACGTGCACGCTACCGGAAAGATCGAGATTAAGAAGGGCGGTTCGGTGAATGGGAATTTGACGACAGCACAGATTTTGATCGAAGACGGCGCGGACTTCAGAGGTTCGATCGAAATCGACAGGGGTGCGGAGAAGGAAACTGACAAAAACGTTCCCTCGCGGGCGGCGACTGCGGCCGGTTCTCGGTGAAGATAGAAGGTCTCGATCCTACTACTCCTTCTCCGGTAAGCGCGCAAGCTGTCCCTCTTCGTTGAGTTGCCTTCTGGCGCAACCTAACATGTGCCGAAATGTCAGGCACTGACTCTCTAATCGGGCAGACGATCTCGCACTACCGCATCATAGAAAAGCTAGGTGGCGGTGGTATGGGCCTTGTTTATAAGGCCGAAGACATACGGCTTCATCGCGCAGTAGCTCTGAAATTCTTGCCTAGCGAAATGCTCCATGATTCCGGTGCTCTCGAACGCTTCCGCCGCGAAGCAGGCCGCATCCCCATCGAATCACCCGAATATCTGCACCATCTATGACATCGGCGAACAGGACGGTCACTGCCAAAGCCAAAACAGCCTATCGGGATTTCCTCACCCTCTGGAAAGACGCCGACCCCGACATCCCCATGCTCATCGCTGCGAAAGCGGAGTAGGCCAAGCTGCAATAACTGAGCCTCAAATCGCGCTTGAACTATTTTGTCCTCGTCAGCAACTCGGAGACGCTTGTCGATATGTCTTGGAGGTTGGCTTCCAGGCGTTGTTTCAGTTTCTGCCAACTCCTATAGCCGTATTCCCGTGCGACTATGTACTGTGCGTCGGCGAGCCTTGCAGGGAACTTTCCAGCTTCGCAATCCAGCGAATAATGGCGTCTCAGTGCGTCGGCGTCTCGTCGTCGCAAGTCATGTAACAGTTCTCTTGCTTCCTTCCTAATATCTTCAAAATTTCGTTGGGAGGGTAAACTGCGAGGCATCTTGGCACCCCCTTCGTCGCCCCCCGGTTCACGTTGGACGAAAACAAAGAGCAAACTGATTTGTTGGGAGACCAATGATGAGATTCTGCGTGAACGGATGCTACTGGTCAAAGGGTCAGTTTCGGAACAGGGAATCAAGATGCTCGGCACCGAGGAACTGAGAAACTCAATTTGTTGTTGGCCGTTTCGTAGTTCGTAGTATCTTTCGTTGAAACCTTCGTTTCCATGGTAAGACAATCTCACCCAAATTTGTCTCGGGTAACAACCCTGCACCTGATTCGCTGATTCGCGCGAGGTCGCACCGACCCTCAAATGAGGGCCTCCGCGTGGTCAGCGCGAGCTCCTGAGGCTTCGCGCAGACACAAGTTGCGATATCATCTGAGCGGCCTGCCCCCGTGTAAGGCCTGCCGGCACGGGAATCTTGTTACGTATAAGAACCTCGCGTTGTTTATCGCTGGGAAGTTCGTCCCGCCAACGGGCCGAGCGTTCAACCACTCGTCGCGCATCGGGACGGTTGACGGCCACAAAACTGTCCGCGGCTTGAACAGCGGCGACCAGACTCTCGGTGTGACTCAATAATGTTTGGCCGTGGCGTACCGTGGAAAGCCGAATATCCCAGGAGTCGAGTAGATTTGGTTCGATCGAAATCCATTCGCCATCGGGAAGACCGAGGCGGTATCCGGCGGGGACGGCGTGCCACGTGTTCTGAGTGGAAGCCCGGATTTCCGCGGGCGGCTCGAAATTGAAGAACTCGATGCGTTCGGCGGCGATGTTAAGGTCTTCGGGTGTCTGAAGACGCGATATATCGACCCACGGCCGAGTGCGATTCAGTCGTTCGATCCCTCGTTCGATCTCCAACGCATTGCCGCCGTTCAGATTCATGTTGAGGGGCAAATTGAACAAGCTGTGCAAGCCCGGCAATTGATGCGTTCTAGAGTTATCGGCCACGTCGATGACCATGAGATTCTTCTTAGCGAGGTGCAGCCGCGTGCCGCGTCCGACCATTTGGGCGTAAAGCAGCTTCGATCTGGTCGGCCGCGCCATGATCACGCAATCGACGCGCGGTTCATCGAAACCCTCGGTCAGCAAATTACAGTTGGTAACAACATCGATTTCTCCTGTGGAGAACCGGACAAGTGTACTGCGGCGTTGATCTCTTGAAAGTTCGCCCCAGACCGGCGCCGCGCGAATCCCGGCATTGACAAACGCATAATGCACGTCCTTGGCATGCGCCACATCCACGCAGAAGACGATGGCGCGTCTTTCTGCGGCAAAGTCCTTGTAGGCTTTCACCAGGAGATTGTTGCGCAATGGGGTGTTCACCACGCCGGCAAGCTCCCTTTCGACGAAATCGCCATGCCGGACCTTCACGTTATCAAGGGACAGATCGGTGTCAACGCGCCAGCCTGTAATGGGACAGAGGTAACGCCCCGCGATCATCTCGCGTATATCGCGCGCGTAACAGACGTCTTCGAATACTTCGCCCAGCCCCTGTTTATCACCGCGGCGTGGCGTGGCAGTGAAGCCGATCAGGTAACGGGAAGCGCCGGGTTCGAACAGGCCGAAGTGATCGAAGATGCGCCGGTAGCTGGGTGCGACCGCGTGGTGCGCTTCATCGACGACAATGATGGAAAACTCATCCGGCTGTAGTTGCGACAAGCGAGAGCCGCTGCGAGCTAACGTTGGGACGGAAGCAATGACCACCTTCGCATCGCCAGCGGCGTGGGAGCCGGCTTGTTCAATCTCCACCTTCAATTCGGGGTCGACGGATCTAAATCTATCCCGCGCTTGCAGCAGCAGTTCCTCCCGATGTGCGAGCACGAGTAATCGTTTCTTCATGTTGAGAACGCGGGGGAAATGAGCGAACACCACCGTTTTCCCGGTACCCGTAGGCAATGAAACGATCACACGACGTTTGCCGGCTATGTAGGCATCTCGAACCGCCGTCAGCGCTTCGCTCTGATAAGCGCGTAGATGGCATGTCTGAAGATGCCGTATTTGCATTTTGCTATTCACTCAAGAATGACGCTACGATCACTCTCGCAAACAGTGCACCAAGTTCATTCTTTCACATTCTCTTTAAATCACAACCGCACTCGGACCGGCTGCAGGTCGCGACCCCGGCCTTGTACGGAAGGGAAATCCTTGAACAATTCGTCTCGGTGTAACGCGGATGTAATCTGCCGGCCCTGACTTGCTTCGCGGAATGCTTCCAAAAATAAGATGCCCCGGGGGAAATGGACCGCGGAGGGGTTATCGCCACGGGGCGTCGCCATTTAGGGCTCGAAAGTTCCCGAGATTGCGAACGCCCGGTGCGGCTCTCTGTTGATCACCCGACACACATCGCGCCACAAAGCCCCGGCCATCCCATCCACTCGCGCGGCCGGGAGCGCGAGGACGACACTTGGCAATGGAGTTGAGAGAAACTCTTCTCATTAGAGCGAGCGCATGAGACCGATGAGTCTTATCGCTCCTGAGTGCTCAGCTTGTTGATGTGTTCGATGACAAGCTGATTTTCACGATCTTTCACCATAGGTTCGCGGTTCGTTGAGACCGACCGGAGAACCGCACGTATCTCGGACTTGAGAAGGGGACACCTGTCAGCAGGATTCGCTCTGTAACTTCGGATCGGGCCCATTCACAGGAGCGACTCGGAGGGCTGCACCATCGTTACAATCGAGCGGCTCGGCTCCCCTCCGTCCCTTTACATATGTGCGCTGCACGTGCCGGATCGTGCCCTCCAGAGTCTTGATGTTGTATCGAGGCAATAATCGTATTCACGTCTGCCTTACCAAGAACCTTCTCGTCTTCGGTCTCGGCTCAAGTTTTGGCGAGCCGCAGCCACGGCTAGTCACAATGGAATGACCGGCTCCGATTCGCAGGCGTGGGTTATGCTGCGAATCGGAAGACAAGCAGTACAGAGCCACAAGCGAAGGAGCCGGTCGATGAAAAGCATAAAATTTGTTGGTTTGGATGTCCATGCCGAAACGATTGCGGTGGCGGTTGCCGAGCAGGACGGGGAAGTGAGATCGCTCGGAGTCATTCCGAATCGGGAGGAGTCGATTCGGAAGCTGGTCAAG
The DNA here is from genome assembly GCA_963742325.1 of Candidatus Acidiferrales bacterium. GTDB lineage: Bacteria > Acidobacteriota > Terriglobia > Acidiferrales > UBA7541 > Acidiferrum. The sequence goes on from CAVULB010000002.1 coordinate 729,253, forward strand.
AAACTGGGACCCGTGGAGCAACTGCGGTTCTGTTATGAAGCGGGCCCAACGGGGTATGTCGTGTACTGGCAGTTGACGGCCCTGGGAGCGAAGTGCGAGGTGGTGGCGCCCACGCTGGTACCGGTGAAATCGGGCGAACGGGTGAAGACCGATCGGCGCGATGCGCTGAAGCTGGCGCGAAATTACCGGGCCGGCGAGTTGACGGCGGTGTGGGTACCAGATGCGGCCCATGAGGCCTTGCGAGATCTGGTGCGAGCCCGGGAGGCAAACAATTCTTTGTAGTTGACAGGTCATTCCATATCAGTGTTTTCCTTGGAACCACCACCCTTTGAGTCGAATTCACTACTGGATATGCACTTAACGGGCAACCGTGGACAGTAGTAGTGGCCGGAGCTTGTATAATTTGGCCAATCGGAAGTTGACAAATCGTTGACAAGAAGGCCTTATGGGAAATTCCAGAGAAAGGTAAAAGTGAGAATCGCCGCATAAATACTGGTTTGATTGGTGGGCCTGGGTGGACTTGAACCACCAACCTCGCCCTTATCGAGGTCGTTGGTCCCGCGCCTAGGAATACAGACCCATCTCCTGCCGGAAGGTCTGAGCAGGCACTGCTAAATATCAAGCGTGATATTTCGTTCAGGGAACAGTTCTTGAAAGTTCGAGAACTGAGAATCCAGCTGATTCAGCGGCCTTGGCCAATCGCTGGTCCCCGCAGATGAAGCTCCTCCTGGAGGGACGCTGTTCGCACCAGATCAACGACGCGGCAAGTTGCAAGCTATCGGCCGCCCGCAAGGAATGCTTATCCAACAACTGCGTCGCCAAATCACGAACCTGATCGCCGGGAAGAATTTCCCTCCACCCACGGTTTAGCAAACGCAGTCGTGCCACCGCACCTTGTTTGTCGAGATCGGTTATCTCCTTATCCCGGTGGAGGCGGCAAATAGCACTGTGAACTTCTACGAGACTTCCCCACCAAACTGCGGGCGCAAATCTCCTCAGATGGGACTGAGCGTGACGACTCGCGGCTTCGTGAACGCACAAGGGAACTAACGCGCTGGCATCCCAAAACGCTGCCGTTTTTTTCACAGTTCTTCTTCTCTGTCGGCGAGAACGGCTTGAATCGCCTTGTTCCCTGCAACGCTTCCCGTTGGAATCTTCAAGAGCGCCTTTACATCGAGTCGTACCTTGGGGAGCCGCAGTTTTCCCGCCGCCACCAACACGAGTTCCTGATCGTCGGCACCTTCCGCCGAAAACGGAACTAGTTTGGCCACCGGGAGATTACGGTCTCGGATTACCACTTCTTCGCCTCCTTTGGCGAATGTAAGGTACTTGCTCAGCCGGTTCTTCAGTTCCGCCACATTCACACTGCGCATTTGGCCGCTCCTTCCTCATGGCTATTATAGCCATGAATAGACCCGAATGGGAAGAGCCCAATGGTTGGCAAAAGGTTTTGGAGTGAGAATCACTGGCCAACTCATGGAAGGGGCTTTTATGGTGCTATATGCACAGTACGTGGCGATGATTACGCTGCCGACGACCTCAATCTCGCGAAGTGGCAAGCCTCTTCGCGCCCCGATGCCTCGGTTTCACATGATACGCTCCGATGCCGAAGTAGTCGTGACTTACCTGAAGTCGCTTAACGCCAGTCAATGGGGAATGTCATAAGGACGAATGTCTTTGGACGTTAGCGTTCGCGGCGGATGGAACAGGTCAATCCCTTCGACTTCCGCAAGGAATACGCCATTTCTGCATTCGACATGAAGCACAACTTCGTTGTCAGCTATAACTACGAGATTCCCATCGAAAAACTGTTCCGCTCCTCAAATCGTTTGACAAAGGGGTGGCCATTTCCGGAGTCACCCGCTTCTCCACCGGATTGCCGGTTACGTTCCAGCGTTTTGGTGATAACGCGCTGGTGCAAGTCCAGAACAACGGCGTGAACAGCGTGAGCATCGATCTACAGGATTACAAACCAAGTCTCGGCCCGCTCGATATCAATCACAATCCGCGAAATAATCCGCTGGCCTTCAACACTGCGCTGTTCACCCCGAACGCGCTCGGTACGTTCGGCAACGCAGACCGCCGATTCTTCTACGGACCTGGCATCGACAACTACGATATTGCACTCCTAAAAACGACTCGCATTAACGAGTCGTCCTCGCTCGAGTTCCGTTTCGAGACCTTCAACACCTTCAACCATGCCCAATTCGACGGCGCCAACTCCGTTGATGGGAATATCGCCGACGCCACATTCGGACAAATCCTGAAATCACAACCTGGCCGTGTCGCCCAAGCTGCACTGAAGCTGCACTTCTGAGGCTGTGTTGACCTATGAACTTCCTTCACGAGCTCAAGGCTGGACACGCTTGCATGGCACCAATTCAAGGCGAGTCACACCGATCATGGAGAAGAAGGCCCTCAAAGTCGGTGATGCAAATGGAGTTTTTCATGCTCCTCATGTTCTTGAGTCCGAGCGATCTTTGGTCTTGTCCCAAGTGTGGTGGACCGATGATGGCCGTCGAAAGACTCACCGCTGCTGAAATCCAACTTCGTTCTCCACCGCTGGTCACGGCTGCGGCATGAAGCGACTCTCTCCAATTCGAAAGTGTTTTTCCACTCACTCCGTATCTCTGTGCCTTCCCTCGGAACGGACGTCCTTTCCAGCCCTTCGACCACGTTACTCACGATCCTTTTTCGCATTCGGCCAACTTCCGGCCTCAAACAGTCCTGTGTCGCGCTCTGCAGCACAGCCTCGGCGCAGTCCAACGCCGCTCCTTCCCACCATTGAATTTGCATAGAGACCGCGTCCGCCGCAAATCGCGGGCGGCTTCCTTCAAGTCGTTGTATCGAAAGCGCGCGAACACACCGTGCTCGTGCAGGCGCCTTTGCCCTTCGCGCTTCCGATACAACCCTAAGACTTACCAGGACCTGACGATCGGGCTAAAGCCGAGGTGAAGAAAGGGCAAGAATGCACGTCGAGAGAAAGGCTCGCATTCATCCCGCCCATGGAAGGCATGATCACAGTAAACTAGTTAATTGGACGCAAGCTAGCCAGAAAGACTTTCTTTTGGCCTATAATTCACTCGAAATGAACCTGGAGCCTGGCACGAAATTGGGTCCCTACGAGATCACTGCGCCCCTCGGCGCGGGCGGCATGGGTGAGGTGTATGCAGCTCGCGATACCCGGCTGGAACGGGACTTGGCAGTTAAGATCCTCTCAGCGGAGATGGCGGATGACTTCGAGAGGCTAAGCCGCTTCGAAAAAGAAGCTCGACTAGCATCGGCGCTCAATCATCCGAACATTGTCACGGTCTACGACATCGGGTCCAGTGGAAATGTCCGATACATCGCCATGGAGTTGGTCAAAGGCTCGACCATCCGCGAACTTCTGCGCGGCGGTCCGCTTACCTTAGAGCAAACACTGGATATCGCGGCACAAATTACCGGAGGTCTGGCCAGGGCGCACGAGGCAGGAATTGTGCACCGCGATCTCAAGCCAGAGAACGTTATGGTCACTCGCGATGGTCTAGCGAAGGTCTTGGACTTCGGGCTTGGCAAGTATGATCTGTCGCACCTTGCAGCAACCTCGTGCACAACCATCGCTGCCGAAGGTCCCTTAACGGTGGACGGAAGGATACTTGGAACGGTTGACTATATGTCGCCTGAACAAGCCCTCGGCGCGTCAGTTGATTTCCGATCTGACCAATTCTCGTTCGGTACCTTGCTTTGCGAAATGGTATCGGGCAAGAGACCGTTTCAACGCGCGAGTGCCGTGCAAACCCTCTCTGCGATCATCGAGGCTTCGCCCCAACTACCAGAAAGCCTCCAACTTCCGGGGCGCATGCGTGAAATCATCAACCGCTGTTTGGAAAAACACCCAGCTCAGCGATACCCCTCTACACGAATCTTGGCAAGCGAGCTTCGTAGCGTCGCCAAGGCTTTGGGAGAAAATCCCGGACTGCAACCTCAGACCGAAAGCCCGTCACACGCGGAGCGTGGCACGACGCGGCAAAATATCCAGTTTTGTGTCACGAGCGATGGCGTCCGGCTGGCCTACGCTTCGGCTGGCGCGGGATACCCTCTGGTCAAGGCAGCCAACTGGCTCAATCATCTCGATTACGAATGGGATAGCCCACTCTGGAAACACTGGCTCGCTGAGTTGACTAAACACCATCGCCTGATTCGCTACGACGAACGCGGCAATGGTCTCTCGCAACGAGACGTAAAGGAAATGTCGTTTGAGCAGTGGGTTCAAGACTTGGAGGCAGTAGTTGCAGCAACCCGTGTTGATCGCTTTGCCTTGATGGGCATCTCACAGGGCGGGCCAGTAGCCGTTGCTTATGCTGTACGCCATCCCGAGCGAGTGAGCCATCTAGTGCTCATCGGTTCCTTCTCGCGGGGCTTGATGGCGCGCGGAACAGAAGAACAAATCGCAGCGCGGCGCGCCTTGCAGACGCTCGTGCGGCTCGACTGGGGCAAGAACAATCCGGATTTCAAGGCCATGTTTACGAGATTTTATATTCCACATGGCGCAACGCCTGAACAGCAGCAGTGGTTCAACGATCTTCAGCAGATATCTGCAACACCCGAGAATGCGGCCCGTCTCATGGCGCTGATTGATGAGATCGACGTACGGCGTCTCTTACCCGAAGTTTCGGTGCCAACCATCATCTTCCATGGCACCCGCGATAAGGTGATACCGGCGGAAGAAGGGCGCATTCTGGCTGCCGAAATACCAAACGCACGTTTTGTTCCGCTCAACACGGGCAACCATATTCTTCTCGCTCAAGAACCGGCGTGGTCGGTGTTTCTGGAAGAACTCGGAGCTTTTTTGGGCTGACAATGCACCTGAAGCGAACTCGTCTGCCGGTGAAACTGGCTTGAATGCAGCCTATGCCGAAATATCAGGCAACGTCCCTTTCGAGGTCTTCTAGTAAACGCGGTCACCGTACAAGTGACATCAGCTCAAAGAAACTCCGCATGGCTGAGTATCTGGCGAATCAAGGTCGCCCATTCAGAATTGCCTACGCTGATTGCCAGCCAGTGGTCGCTGCCGGGCTCAAAACTGCCAGGTGGATGAGCTAATCTGGCAAAGAAATCGAGGGCCTCATCCAAGTTGTCGTTCGCGTGCCACGTCGTCATCACAAATGCCGAATCGTCCGGCCCTACAAACCGCTTCGCTCCTAAATCATCCTCCAGAATGACCTCATCCACGATGTCGTGAAATCTTTCGCACTTAGGCCCCCAACCGCAGAAGTAAACCATCCCTTTTTCCAACGCGGCGCGAGCGAATGCGGATACCGCATCGACGGTAGTGGCGTGGATATCGGCAGCAACGAACAAACGAAATCTCTTTGTTGGGATTAAGACATCGGAAGGCCAAACCAGGGAATGTAGATCGATAACGTTAAAACGATTTTCGGAAGGCATCGCAACGACAGATTAGCACTCATCGTGCGTCACGGCCCTAAGTCCTGGTAAACGAAACCGGTAAAGTCAAGTACTGGAAGCAGGAATGTCCGGTTACGTGACTGATTCAGGAGCTGAGCACAGAATCAGTCACCGATGCTGAACTGCAAATAGGGCCGCGAGACCTGGACGATAATGTCACTAGCATCTTCCTCTAGAGTGACTCGTCCATCGGTGTCGCGGTCTGGTCTACCCACCGCTCGAAATTGAACGTCAACTTTGAAGTAAGGGCAATCTCGACTTACGAAAGTGCGGCTTAATCCAGTCGATAGCCCGCCTTCGGTTCGGAAAACCTTCATGAGTTGTTCGCGTGTCATGCCCGGCCGGATAGTTTCCATTTTCGACAAGGTGTCCCGGATCCAATCGTCTCGCTTTTCTGAGCACGAGCCTTGCGATGACGATGCTATCGGCTTAACGAGACTTGAAGCGCAAAGGGCGACGCATAGAAACATCATGGAGAACCGCAAAACCGTAGAACGGCGTGTCATTTCAGAACTCCAGAACTGCGGGATTCCTTACTGTCCTTGCTGGATATAGATGGCTGACGAATCTGTGAAGTTGTCTGATTCCGCGCTAAGGTCTTGATTAACGGCAAAGGCGGAAAAGTGGGTACTGGCTACTGGGGTGGGTTCTCATTCCTAACGCCACGCCGGTACGTGAAAATCCCAATCATGCAACCGCCTGCAATGCCAAAAAATAAGGCACCAATACTGAAGCACGCAACCTGTACCGGATATTGCCACGTGCGAACGTCGGCCTGCATTCGCGTTGTGCGAACACCATCAGAAAACCGGCGACCACATCTGCGCCAAAAAATGCGGCCCAGAACAACCAGCGGTCAGTAGAAAGAGTGCTTCTCCGGCCCACATGCGCATGGTAGTCGAAGCATAGCTCACCGCGATTAAAATTCTCAAGGTTGAGTCAGTCCTGATAAACGACGTGATCGACCCAGCCTAAAAGCACTGAACCCAAGCAAACTTCAACACTGAGTCCTGAGTAACGGCATAACCGCCGAAGTGGGTATCGTACTTCAGCTTTCGCCGTGGCCGGTTTGAACAGCTCGCAGGAATGCGCTTCATGCAGGTCCTTCGTGGACCTACAGGCAGCCTCAATCGCGGAAACTCCGATGCATCGCGGCGAATTCAGGTACCGATCCCATCAGTTCCGGGTGTGAGCCTTTTCATTCTTCCCCCCTCAATATGGATGAGGGGAGTTCTCGTTGCAGCATCCCCTGAACGGGCCAGAGACCCATCTCGGTCAACCACCTGGCACCCCTGCTCCGCTCTCGAAAGTTGTCAGATTCAGGATCAAAACCGCGGGAATCCTCACTTATGAACATCGCCCCAGCCCATATCGATGCCCTCCAGGTCCTTGGCTACACCGAAGCACAAGACCGATTTCTCTACATCGTGGCCACGCACTCCCGCTACTTTGTGGCCCGCCAATTCCTTGCTTTTACCGATGCTCACTGGGGCGGCCGCACGACCTCCTTCTGGAACAAACTGCACGCCAAAAACCACGCACGGGCCAAACGCTTTCCAAAGAGCGGAACGGTCTATCATCTCTTCTCCCGCCAGCTCTATCGGCAGATCGAACGCGAGAACATCCGCAATCGCCGGGAACATGAGATCGAATTCATCCGGCGACGCATCGCCATGCTCGATTTCGTTCTCTTCAACCCAGGGTATCAGTACCTTGAGACCGAGCCCGAAAAAGTGCGCTTCTTCTCCGGGACTCTGAACATCCCGAACCACCATTTTCCGGCAAAACTCTACTTCGTTAAGACCCCTCGCGCTTCCGTCCAGTATTTTGTGGATAAATTTCCCATGTTCTTCTGTTCTTCCTCACTTGTGGTGACCTTCACCTACATTCATGAAGGTGCGGTAGTTTTCACGAATTTTGTTCGCCATCTAAAGAGTTACTTGCCGCTCGTCCGTCAACTATCTGAGTTCCAGTTCGTGTACGCCTCGCGCACCGATTCCAACTTCGAAAAAGCCACAGAGATCTGCTTTTCACTCGTGAAGATTCCTCTCGAATCCAACATCGCGGGCGATCTGCTTCACTAGTTCGGTGTGCGCAAGGCTTGGGAGGAGAAACAGTGCGGGGCGGTAACGGACGCAGACCTGATCTTTCGCAACCAGGTGCGGGCCAAATTCGCAGGCGAGAGATTCGAAGGATTGTATCGAAAATGGAAAAACGGTCGTGTCAGTGAACTCGGCATCCGTCAGGAGGTTGGAACAAATGAAAGAGAACACACCATAGGCTTCGGCACATTCTTACTGCAACGAATTGCTCCCTGTGAAGACACTGCGAAGTCCGAATGAAGATTGTAAGAATTACGCGCTTCACTTTTTGAAATTTAGACTACTTCATACATGAAAGTCGAGAAGTCCGCCGAAGCCATAAAGATACAAAGCCGAGGAATGGAAAAGTGACCGTGGAAAAAAGGTTCAAATCGGGCGGGAGCGACCCCCCTTTTTCGGCTTCCAGCCGCCCAAAAAGTTGGTCGCTCCCGCCCATCACGCAGGAAGCGTGAACGTGTTTTGTCCGCGTGCAGGAGTCGGAGAATGCAGGGCGTAATACACGGCGTAATACAAAACCAATTAGGAGGTAGAGAAAGACACCATGGCAATCATCAAAGCGCCACCCAAACAACCAAAGTCGACAACAATTCAGGCGCGAGTCGAAGAGTCGGTGAAAACGCAGCTTGATCAATACACAAAGTTCATCGACGCCACTCCGTCCTACGTCATTACAGAGGCGCTTAGAGTGGTTTTCAAACGCGATGACGAGTTCAAAGCCTGGCTAGGCCAACAGGCTGACGGTCGGAATTCAGAACAGCGGCAAGGAGAGGCTCTCACGAAGATCGCGTAACAATCATGAAGACCCGTTCAACACAATTCGGTGTGCGCGAGAACACAGCGTCGTCAAGACGGCATGCCTCGCATCCTGCAGTGGATTCCTTGCCTTCGATGTCCGAACCTCGCCCAAGAGGAATGCAGTATCGACAGCCGACTCCAGTTTTGGCTTCCCGTGCAAGCGAGAGGGACGAATCAACAGCTAGTATCCCGTTGGACGCGGCCAGAGGGGGAATAACGGGAGATGGTGCCGATGCTTTCTGCGCTCCTACAACGGTTAGCGCTTCCATAGAGTCGAGACGAGTGCCCGTGACGCCGGAGCCATTCGTCTCGTCTGACGAGGCAGCGCAGTTTCTCTGCGTCAAGCGTCGCTACCTACTGGAGCTTTCTCGCAGAGGCATCGCTGGAGCCTATGCGCTTGGCACAGGGGGCAAGCGCAAAATCTGGGTGTTTCGACTCTCGGAACTCGCGGCCTCCGTTGTACGGAATGAAACCTCGATTCCAAAACCTCAAAAACCGTGTACGATCGGATCCGGCAGTCCCCGCTGAAAGCGAGGAGTCATGGCTTATCAGCGAGGATCACTAAAGAAAGTACGACGTAAGGAAGGGGAGACCTGGGTGCTTAGATTCCGGGTCACAAGCGCGGACGGAAGAAGAGTCGAACACATCGCGACTATCGGACTTGTCCGGGAATTTCCGAAGGATAAGGACGCATGGCGCGAAGTCGACAGACTCGGACTCGGAGTGCGAATCAACGACGCTCCAGCCCACGGTCGCGCTTCATTCCACTTTCTTGCGGAGCATTATCTCAAAGCCGATTTCGGGGAGGACTCGATGCGCCCGAAATCGGTGAACACCGTCAGTCACGTGGAGCATATTGTGCGTGCCTACCTCGTTCCGCGTTTCGGAAACGAAATCGCGGAAGACATCAAGCCGCTCGATATTCAGCGATGGTTTAAGTCGCTCCGCAATACGGACGGTCTTGCATGGACGACGATTGCGAAGATGCGGGGTGTCATGAGTCGCGTCTACAAAGTTGCCATCCTGCACGAGCACGTCCAGAAGAATCCCGTCATGCACGCAGAGACGCGATCGAAGACCGACTACAAGGCCATCGTCATCACGCCAGCGCAAACGCTTGCGATTCTGAAGGCCCTCCCCTCACGGCTCCATTTCACGCTGGTGCTCACTTGCGCTGCCACGGCGCTCCGTGCTTCGGAGTTGCTGGCGCTGCGCTGGAGAGATGTGCTGTGGAATGAGGGAAGGATCCGGATTTCAAAGCGATGGTCGCATGGGAAAGATGGTGCGACCAAAACCGTGGCGTCGGACGGATTTGTTCCGCTGCACCCGGTTCTGGCCGCTCACCTGCGCTCGTGCGAAATCAAAGCTCTTACGCGATGAAGAGCGGAGTGTACATCGAGGACGGTCAGAGGTTTGGACTTCACAATCTTCGCCATTCTCTTTCCAATTGGCTGGTGAACAAAGCGAAAGTCGAACCCAAGACCGTGCAGGGCATCCTGCGTCACGCGAAGATTCAGACGACGCTGGATCTCTATACCCAGGACGACGGAGATGAAACACGAGCGGCGCAGGGAGAATATCTGACGGCGCTGGGCGTGGCGACAGAGATGGTGCAGTAAAGTTGTGGGTTGAGTTGTGGGTTGAGGTTTCGGGAATGAAGCCAGGCAAACTATTGAAAATAAATGGTGGGCCTGGGTGGACTTGAACCACCGACCTCGCCCTTATCAGGGGCGCGTCAGCCCACTTTAAGTCTTTCAATTTTAACCCTAAACAATCAATCTAAGTGCTGTATTAAGAATATTTTACGTAGGTGTTGCGCCGTCATGCACGACCCTGCACTGAGGTGCTTTTTTTGCCCGGATTTTTGGCAAATTTTTGGCAAAAATGTGGTAAACAGGTTTCTATGCCCGGCTTCCAAGGTGGAGGATACGTATGGCGCGAACCGTAGGCAGCAAAGAACTTGCGAGCAGGACCGCGCGACGATCGCTGCCAACTGGAGAAAGAGTCTGGTTGCGGTTGTCGGCGGGTCGAACGCTTGGATATAGGAAAGGAAGTAAGGGAGGAGCATGGCTAGCTCGCTACTATGAAGCGGGCTTTCGGAAAGAAGAGAAACTTGGATTGGCTGACGACATTCTGGATGCCGAAGGTGTCCAAGTATTGGACTTCGCGCAAGCGCAAGAAAAAGCTCGAAGCTGGTTTTTGACAGCAACCGCGATGGCAACTGGACAGCACGTCATCCAGCCGGGCGGTTACACGGTGGAGGAGTGCTGTCTCGATTATTTGAAACATTTGGAGCGACGTGGCGCTCCCGATCATCGCCATACGAAATACGATTTGGATGCCTATGTGATCCCCAAGCTCCGCACTTGGCAGGTCGCGAAGCTGAACCGTCCAAAGCTTGAACAGTGGCGCGCAGATATTGCCGCTAGTCCGCGCCGAACGAATCGAAAAATGGAAAAAGAACAAGACGTACACGTCCAAAGCGAAGAAGATCTCAGAAAGCGGCGAGCGAGCGCGAACAGGATCATGCGTCGTCTACAAGCGGCATTAAATTTGGCCCTCACCGAGGGACGGGTGAATGCGAATCCGATGGCCTGGAGAATTTCACCTTTCGAAAACGTCGAAGTCGCGCGCGCAGTCTTTCTCGGGGAAAAGGAACAACAGTCTTTCGTCAAAGCATGCGCGAAAGAGAAAGATTTCCAGCGTCTTGTTCGGGCTGGCCTTTATACGGGTGCAAGGTATGGCGAATTGAGTCGGTTGAGCGTCGGCGATTTCAATTCATCGGCTGGTACCATATTCATCGCAAAGTCCAAGGCTGGTCAACAGAGGTATATCCATCTCGACTCGGAAGCGGTGCGTTTTTTTCGAGAGGTGTGTGTCAATCGCGTTCATGGCGAATCGATGTTCTTACGAAAAATTGGAAAGCCGTGGGCCAAAGACAGCCAGAAGAAACCGATGCGACGTGGATGTGCGGCTGCAAGGATTCAACGGTTTGGATTCCATCAACTGAGGCACAGTGCCGCGAGCCGGTGGATCACCTTGGGCGTTTCGTTGAAGGTTGTCGCCGAACAACTGGGGCATGTGGACACAAAAATGGTCGAACGATATTACGGACATCTAGCAAGCGGCCACATAGCACAAACCTTCAGGGCACTACCCGGAGTCGGGTTGGACAAGGCGGCGAAGGTGAAGAGCGAGATTGTGGTAGCGATGCCCATCAAGCGCAGCGCCTAGATCAGCGGACTCATAATGCTCTGTGCACTCGGTGCCTCCTACGTTTTTCAAGGACTTACGAGGCCAACGGTTGGGTACAATTGGGTGGTTTCGGGCATGGTTGTGGAGGTTTTGGACTCAGTAATGGACTCAGTCGTGGACCCAAGCAGCCTCTGGTCTCCGGCTGAGGTCGAGTAACCAATCCAACTGCTATGAACTCAGCGGCGCCATTTTCGAGGGGGAATGGCGGGAGCAAATCCCATGGGCGGTAGGCAAGCAGCCCACGACCCTTAGCATCGATCTTGACGGATAATTCGTTAGACGGCGAGGAAGGAGACCTCGAAGCCCCGCTTGCGCATTTCAAGATACAGCCTGCGCACAGAACAGCGTGCGAAGAATGGTAGGTCCATGGCGGATTTTCCCAACGAAACCATGCAGAGATTCCATTCGCTGTTCTTAGGGCGCGACTCGAGCCAAGAACTATCTTGTCCCTTGTGGTGCTTCTTCATGGACTGTTGAATCGACTTCCGGAACTCACCGTCCTCGCCAAACAAAAGCTCGGTCGTTCTTCGAACCTGTTCAACAAGGTGACTCACCCCGCTCGATCGAGTAGGTATCTTGGCAAAATAGAGTGTCTTACTGGCGAAATGGAGAACGTCGCAAATCTCGAATTTGGATTGCCCGCCACCGTACAGAATGTTCTTCGCGTCGAAGTTCAGGAAGCCAGCCCGTTCACCACACATAAGGTTGTACTGACCCTCGCTCAACCTTCCGTCCCATGCTGGAAGCAATTCCTTTGGAAGGCGCAACTTTTTGGCCAGCGCATTGACTCTTGCAATGAAGTCGATGGCAACTTCATACCAGACTCCGGACGATAAAATATACTGGCGCTGATTCAGCGCGAGCTCGTAGCCAAAGCAGTCATACACCGAGCATTTTCCTAATTCGTTTTTTTCGCCGTCGAGAAGGTGAACTGCCGTCTTTTTCGCCTCGCTCAAGTCCGGGGATCGTCCGATGCTCTTCACGTGGCTACTCCAGCCTTCGAACAAGAGATACGGAGCCATTACGGGGTTTTTTCCGAGACGTCCGAATACATATGAATCCGCGGACAGATCTTCTTCTTGTCTGTGCAGTGGTACGAGCATAACCATCTGCTTCATCGCCTTGGGGTCTGCCATCTCTTTCTCGAGTTGCAGGTCGAGTCGAGTTATTAGGGGCTCGTCGGAGATGGGGTTGATGTTGTCGATATCAGGCCAATTCTTCTTGTACCTGTTACTGGTGTAGAGGCCGGTCGCCTTGGTGAGGATCGCTGATAATTCCGAAAACGGAATCTTTAGACGAAGGCTTGTGCTTCCGCGAACCGTGGCACCAAGGCTCTTGTCTTTCGGGATTCCTTCCACTCTCGCGACTAGATCCCGGTCGAACTCGACGCCGAACTCCTCGACCGAAGTGGCGCGGGGGGCTCTTTCTCGCGAGACATGCCACTTTGCGAAGACTTGTTCCAAGTGAATTTCAATCAGCTTGTTCGATGGTATCGAGTTGAGTGCGACGCGTCTGCCAAAATCGCGTTCGAGCCACGCATCTTCGAGGCGGGCTGCGGCGTGACCGAACGCCAGCGCAAACGTATTTCCGTCCTGCCGGACCACCATCATCGCGGACGGTGACTGTCCGAACGCCGAAAAGCTTGTCGCATCCTGAAGCGACTCCTTGATCGCGGCGGCCCAAGCTGGTTCACCACTACTTATAGGGAAGGAGAGGACGTAGCCGTCGAGTGGAGCTGCCAGCTGGAAGGTGCTCTGCGCAGAGATTTCCTTCTCAAACGTAGCCACACGGTCGGGCTTGATCAAATAAATGGTAAGGGGTAGTTTCTGGTCGTTCATCCCAAGGTCCAGCCGAATGCGTCATTGGCTCGGCTTGGATGACGGTAGCAAGATCTTTGTAAGAGTGCTACGTTACCACCTCAAAAAGCGCTTAACGGTTTGAGAATCTCGGCGCCTTTCTGGCGCCCTGGACGTTGCCGAATATTTCGAGTTGGACGCTGGGCAAGCGGGCGAAATTGCGGCTCACGTCGGCAAGACTGTGTCGAAGTGGCGTGACGAATCGGCGCGACACGGTCTCAGCAAAGCGGAGATCGGTCGCATGGCGTCGGCTTTTGAGCATGAGGATTCGAGGTTGGCGGGCGAATAGCTGAAGGTGGATTTTATGGACTTGTTCACGCCGGTAGTCAGCGAAGAAGCGCAGCACCCGAATTTTCGGATGATCACGAAATACGCGAATACATTCAATCAAGATGTGTTGAATGAATGGGCACGCGGCTTTAAGGACCGTGACGGAAAGCTCGTAAAAGAGTTCCAGACGACGTTCGATTCCAGTTTCTGGGAGCTTTACCTCTTCGCGATCATGAAACATTTCCAGCTGGAGGTGGATTTTTCATTCAACGCTCCTGATTTTGTCATCACCAATCACGGCGGAATAAATGTCGAGGCCACTGTGGCCTCCCATGCACAAGGTTCAACCCCTGAATCTGTTCAGTCCGGTGCCCCGATTCCGGACGATCTGAATGAATTCAACCGGCAGACGATCATTAGAATCAGCAACAGCTTCGCTACGAAACGCGGGAAGTACATCGAATCGTATGCGGGACTGCCGCATGTGAAAAACCGTCCGTTCGTCCTGGCACTCAGTGCCTTTGACAGGCCGTTTGCGATGCTGACCTGTCAGCGGGCCATCGAGGCCGTGTTGTTTGGGTATTACGTTGACGAAGAGCGGTATTTGAAAGAAGGCGGAACCCTTGAGGGCAAGCACATCGAATCCGTGACAAAGGACAACAAGAGCCCGGTGCCTGTTGGAATATTCGCAAGCGAGGATTTCGCGTGGCTCAGCGCCGTGATTTTCAGTTCCACCGCGTCGTGGGGAAAGGTGAGGGCATTGTCGTCTGATCCGAATCCCAACATAGTATTTCAGGCGTTGAAGCGTAACCTCAGTGACGTCAATCCACTCGTCACGAAGGCGAGAAAATCTGATTATCACGAGAGTCTTCTCGATGGGTTGAGGGTTTATCACAACCCCAATGCGGCGCACGAATTGAACAAGGACATATTTCGCGACAATGACGTGTTTCAGTCCTACTATTCGGAAGAAAAACAGGATTGGGTCTATGAAGACCGGACGGGTCTTCTGCTTTTTCGGCGGGTTCATACAGCCATCAAAACCGCGAAACCCGGTCCTGCGGACAAAAAGAGTGTCGGTGTCATAGAAGAGGAGAACTGATGCGTTCTTATCATTTCGAAAGAGCCCTGTTTGTCGTAGGTGAGCCGAATTCCGGGAAAAGCAACCAGCTGCGATGCATGTTTCGGGATATCCGCCTGGGAATGGGCGGAGATATCCCGACGCAAAGAAGGCTTCCCGAACTCTACCGCCTGTCCAATGAGCGATGCTTGTACCTCCGCCTGACCTCACCTCACGAAGCGGGGGAAACGATCGGCAGGAATCGTCACGGACGAACGAATTTCCTGAAAAAAACAGTCGAAACCATTGAGGAGAACACTCCCAGGATGGGGAAGCGATGGAACTTCGCCGGTGCGATTCAGCCCGGTGCCAGGAAGCATATGCCGGATGTCGTAAAGACATGCCGGGCGTTCGTCAGATATTTCGAACCGGAACGGACGCGGGTTGTGTTCCTGAGTCCGGACAGGCACGGCAGATCGCTGCAGGAGACGGAACATATGGGGCTGGTTGATCGGTTGCGGGAGATTCCTTCGGTGGAGGTTTGCTGGATCGATGCGCGGAACCGAACGGTGAACGGCCTCCTGCTGGCGGATTTTTTTGATTTCACCTAGAGGAAGGGACCTCCAGTACTTTTTTTGAGGACAGAGATGGAAGAGCTCACACAGATTTTGCGGGACGCAACGGCGGCGATCGGCGCCGAGTATTTCCTCCTGCCTATCCATGGTGCCGGTGCTGTTTACCGGGAGCGCGTCTATTGCTACGAGCTTTACCACCAGATGAGACTGCGGTGGCCCGCCGATTGCGTTTACCGGCTGAACGGCGAGGTGGACAAAATAGGGCATCCGTATTTTCAGGATGGCGCCGCACCAAAGCCAGACCTGCTTGTGCATCAACCTGGCCACCGCAACAATTACGCCATCATCGAAGTTAAATCTTCGCCCGCCGCGGCCGATGGCATCCGCAAAGACCTTCACACTCTCTCAGTATTCAAGAATGCATGCGGATATCAGCGGGCTATCTATCTCCTGTATGGCGCTGGTCCCGACGACATCCTCGCCAGAGTGCAGGAACTAGGTGTTGACGTCCCGCATCTTGCTCCCATCGAGTTATGGGTGCATGCGACGCCGGCAGCACAAGCAGGACCAATCGGAAATATTGGTTGAGAGGCGATCTCTTATCGCGGGACTGCAATCACTGCCGCAGTCGCGTCCGTACCTGAAGATCGTTTGCAGTCCAGCCGAGATTGTTCATCTGAACCACCATCTCGTCATACACGGGGGCTTTTTTCAGCGGGTCAGCGACCGTGATAATGAGTGCGGCCCTCTGCGGCTCAATGGTGGCCTGGCCGCTGCGGTGTTCGGCCGAAAGGGCGAGGCGCCATGTCTCTCCCTGAACTCTCGACATTTCGCGGCGGTAGACTTTCACGGGCGACCATTTGAAGCCATGTTCGACCAGGTCTTTTTCGTACGCGCTGCCGGTGAGCTTTGGGTCTTCCGGAATTTGTTTCTGTTGATGCGACTTGCCATCTTCGCCGGTATCGTACGTCCCGAGTGAGACTTCGATATTGCTCCGGCAATATTCCGAGCCGAAGGAAGCATCCAGGTCCGGTTCGTGAACAAGGGTCATCAGGACGTTGGCCTTGATTGTATCTTCGTCCACGCACAGACATTTGGGCATGGGAAACTCTGCTTTTTCGTAGGCGACGGACGGGGCGATTTCCAGTTCGAAAATAAGCGTGCATTGCCACGGCTCGCATCCCAAGACCACTGGAAGGTCGGGTGGCATTCCGAATCCCTGGTATTTCAGTAGGGTGGAATCAAGTTTTTGTCCCTGCATGGCCGCCGAGTGGACGAGAAGAGCCCTGCTCAGCAGATGCGAAGCACCGCCGACCACGCGATGACTGACGTTGGCAAATAGCGTAGAGACAAGCGGCGTGGCGTAGCTGGTGCCGAAGTCTTCGGCGAGGTTTCCGCGTCCGTCGATCGAGAGGACGCCGATCTGATTGCAGCTTCCGGCCGGATTGCAGTTCCCACCAATGTGTGAAAGCTCGGGTTTCGGCAGATAAAGCGGGCCGGGGCCGCGGCGGGAGAACGGCGATGGGTGACCCGCTTTTACGCGCGATGAACTATGGTCGCGGTGCGCGGCGGAGCCGACGACGATCGCGCGCACCGAATCTGCGGGCGCGCAGATGCGATCTTTTTCGCCGAGATCATTGGGAGGCCAGCCGCGATAGGGTTTTTCCCGGTAGTTTCCGGCGGCAAGAACGAATGTAATGTCGTGCTCGTCCTGCAGCCGGTCGAGCGCTACGCCGAGATCGGAAAACATCTTGTTGTCAACGGCGCGTTCTGTGCCGAGGGACAAATTCCAGACCTTTACTTCGGGAAATTTTTCAACGGCGTCCTCAAGGGTCGAAAGCAGCTTGTCTTCCGTCGTGCCATTTTTGGCAAGCGCCACGACATCAACGATGCGCGCGGAACAGGAAGGAAAGCGTCCGTCGTCGTGATTGAGCTTGCGCGAGTGGATGATCAGGCCGGAAACAAAGCTCCCGTGCGAGTTATCCTGGTCGGCTTCGGGGACATAGACTTCGCGGGCGTGACGCCACGGCGAAAGATAAGGGTCGCCGGCCGCCGTGCCGGAATCGACGACCCCTATAAGGGGATAATCAAGGCCCGGCTCCGGGACGGGAAAATCGTCAGGCACGGCGCTGCGCACCGCGACGGCAGTCGATCGAACGGGCTGGTAGACGGGGAAGGGACCAACACTTTGCGTGCCGACATAACCGCTGAGTGCCTGGATAAGGTCGGGCTGCCTCAATTCGAGGCGATAAATTTTCAGACCGCGTCCGTAGCGAAGTTCGCGCGGTTCCCTGATGCCGAAGCGCCGCAGGACGTGGAAAAAACTCTCGTCCACCGCCTTATCGAAGTTGGCATTGTTGTGGCGGAAGAGCTTCACTTTTGCAATCGCGTCCTGCGGCATTTCGACAGGAGCGCGGTAGACCTCGAACGACCGCAGGGTTGAAAGGTTGGCAATTCCATCCTGCGTCGTGTCGGACTCAATCCGGCGCGCCAGATTTTCAAGCCCCTGGGGCGTGACGCTGAGGAGCAGCTCACCGAGGCCCTCCGCGCCAATGATCGGGCAGGTTTTTTCCGACAGCACGTTCACCGGACGGTGGCTCTTGGCGATCGCGTCCGGCCTGACCTTTGCGCGGGCAACCGCCGGGACGGCGGGAAATTCCTTGAAGGCGGCTACAAAGTGGTCCCTGACCTCGATCACCTGAGCGGAAAGCCTGCCGCGAAATTCCTTATCGACAGGCACAAAAACCTTCTTGGCACCGCCGCCGACATGCGGCCGGTAAAAATCACGTTCAAGCGGCGGAACAACTTTTAGCGGGAGTCTCTTGCTTTCACTCATTTCTGAGCCTCCTGTAGCCTTTTCAGGATGTGAGTGACATTCCCTGGGCTCATTTGAAATGCGGCGGCGAGGACGCGGTGCGTGAAGACGCCGGGAAGCCGTTCTTTTGCCCTTGCAATCAATTGCGGAACAGAAAGCCCTTCGGCATCGCGAATCAGCAGACGGCGCAGGATTTCCGCTTCGGGCACATCGCCCAACCTGTCGATCACGGCGGCGCGTCGGGCGCCTTCACAGAGTTGACGGATGTCAGATCCAGACAAGCCCTCGGATGCTTTCGAGTAACGCTCAAGCGAGCGCGGTGATGTGGGATGTCCGAGAAATTTCTCGAACATCTGCCGCCGCGCGTCAGTTGTCGGCAGTTCGATGTGGACGCGGTAAGCGAAACGGCGCCAGATCGCGGGGTCGAGAAGGTGTTCGTGATTCGTGGCCGCGAGAATGACAGTCTGTCCCTGCACCGAATCGATGTTCTGCAAAAGGCTGACCACAACTCGCTTCAATTCGCCGAGTTCCTGTTTGTCGTCGCGCAGTTTTGCGAGCGCGTCGAATTCATCGAGGAAGAGGACGCATGGGCGTCCCGCGACATGGTCGAAGAGAAGCCGCAGATTCTTCGATGTGCTGCCAAGGAAAGAAGAGATCAGCGTATCGACGCGGGCGGTAACAAGCGGAAGAGCGAGTTTTGCCGCGATGTGCCGCGCCAGTTCGGTTTTTCCGCATCCCGGTGGGCCGTACATGAGGAGGGAAGGGGATATGCCGATTCCTTCCTCGACCAGCCTGTCCGACGCGGCAACGTAACGGACAAACTCGTCCACAGATGCTGCGACATGCGGTTCAAGAAACACTTCTGCATCGTCGGGCGAAACGAAGGTTTCGTCCGCGAGGGACAGGCGGGATTCGGAATCGACGGGCAATCGCTCCTGCAGCGCGGCCATCCCCACGGCTGATACGGCGGACAGAGGATTGGAAACGACAGTCCGGCGGATGCGTTCGGCGGCTTTGGCCTGGCCAGTGGACTCCAGCTTGTCCGCCAGCAGCTGGGCGTACGACGCCCCTTTTTTGCGGTCGCCGTTCACAGCGGCTTCAACGAGATTCAGGATTTCGGTCAGATATTGCATGGTCCCCTAAACAGCATCCTCATATGTGTAGTATAAAACGGTTGTTTGCTAAACAACATCATGTTATCATTAAACAAGAATCGGCGTCAAGGCCAGATTCGAGGGCCCGTTAGGAGGAGCCCACACATGGAAAACGAGCAAATTGAAGTAGTGATTATCGAGATTGTGGAGCTTGAGGAGCATTCGAAACAGCATCCCGACAAGCCTGCGCCGCACGCCAAACATTACGCCTTCCGCGTTGACAAGGACCGCATCGTCGTCGATACACCCACCATTACCGGCCGGGAGATCCTTGGTAAGGTAGGAAAAACGCCCGAAGCGTTCAAGCTTTATCAGCACAAGCGGGGACACCAGCCCATCCTGATCGGTCCCGACCAAGTCGTCGATCTCCGGGAACCTGGGGTCGAAAGATTCACCACCATGCCGAAGGACACGACAGAGGGGCTGGAAGCCCCCTGTCTGCGGCAGGATTTCCGGCTTCCGGAATTGGATGAAAGTTATTTGAAGAGTCTAAGTCTTCCGTGGGAAACGCTCCTTGACGGGGCTACGCGCTGGCTTATCGTCCACGATTGGAAGGTTCCTGCCGGATATAACCACGGACAAGTTAGTCTGGCACTTCTCATACCTAGCAATTATTCGGACAGCCAGGTCGATATGGTGTATTTCAAACCTGCTCTCGCACGGACGGATGGCCGCGCAATTGGAGCCCTTTCGACGATCACTATCGGCGGCATTCAATGGCAGCAGTGGTCCCGGCATCGGACAAGCGCGAATCCCTGGCGCATCGGTGTTGATGACATCGCCAGTCACCTCGCGCTAGTCGATGAATGGCTGCGGCGCGAGTTTGCCAAAGCCGCATGAAATACACACTGCGCATGACGGACGCGCACCATGCCGCGCTGCGTTCTCACCTTTTTCCCGGGGACGGCAAGGAGGCGGTCGCGCTGTTGCTTTGCGGCCGCCGAAAAGGCGTTGATCGGCACATTTTCACGGTCAAGAAGGTGGTCCCCATCCCTCATGATGTCTGTGACCGCAGGCACGACCGCGTAACCTGGCCAACTGAATTTGTCGACCCGCTTTTAGGAGAAGCATACGGGCGCGGTTATGCCATCGTGAAAGTTCACTGCCATGGCGGCGATTATCATCGGTTCTCGACAACAGATGATGCGTCGGATAAATCGCTGTTTTCTGCCGTCACGAGCCTTTTGAGTGACGAGCTGGCTCACGCGAGCGTCATCATGCTTCCTGACGGAGAGCTTTTCGGGCGCGTGCTCGGTGAAGACGGCGCAATCCTCGCACCGCTTGCGGCCATCATGGCAGTCGGGGACGATCTCCGGATATGGACGGAGTATCGCCCGTCGCTTGCGAGTTTTTCTGTCCGTCACGCTCAGGCATTTGGAAGCGGAACAACCGAGATTCTCCGCACACTCGCGGTTGCTGTCGTGGGTTGTTCCGGCACGGGCAGCGTGGTGGTGGAGCAGTTAGCACGCCTGGGAGTTGGCCGCATCGTGCTCGTCGATCCGGATGTTGTGGAAGAGAAGAATCTCAACCGGATTCTGAATAGCGGCAAGGAGGATGTGTATCTGGGGCGGCCCAAGGTGCATGTCCTGGCGTCCGCGATCGCACGTATGGGCCTCGGGCAGGAAGTGATTCCTATTCAGAAAAATCTCCTCACGCCGGAGGCGGTTAGAGCTGTCGCTGAATGCGACGTTGTGTTCGGCTGCATGGATGGCGTAGAGGGCCGGCACGTGCTGAACCGGCTCGCAACTTTTTATCTGATGCCGTACTTTGATGTCGGCGTCAGGCTCGATGCTGACGGCGCCGGCGGCATAGACCGGATTGCCGGCGCGGTCCACTATCTTCAGCCGGGTCTTTCGAGCCTTCTCAGCCGCGGTGTATATAACATGGGACGAGTAGACGCAGAAGCGATGCGCCGGACGAATCCGGAAATGTATCGTCGCCTGGTCAGGGAAGGTTATTTACGCGGGGTTGATGAAGACCGCCCGGCGGTGGTCAGCATTAACACATTCTTCGCGGCGCTCGTCGTTAACGAATTTCTCGCGCGCTTGCACCCGTACCGAAATCAGCCGAACGGCGCATGTGCGTATGTCGGTGGGAATCTTTCGGAAATGCAGCTGTACCCCGAGGGTGAGACTGCACCATGCCAAGTTTTGCAAAAGCATGTTGGAAGGGGCGACGTGGTTCCGCTGCTGGAAAGGGCGTCTCTTTCTTGAAAAAGTTCATCCAGAAAGCGCGCGACGCGGTACGAAAAGCGTTGCAGCCGTGGCTTCACAGAGACCGCCTGCGCATTGTGGCGGTTGATGAACTTCCGGATTCTGTGGCTGGCCGCAGTCTCTACCTCATTGGTAGTGGAGTTCCGTGGTCTGCGGCGCTGCTTTGTCCGTGTGGTTGCGGAGAAGTAATTCAGCTCAGTCTGCTGGCCGATGACTCACCGAGTTGGATGGTTAGCTTCGACCGCGACGGCCTGCCGACACTTTCTCCTTCGGTGTGGCGGACGAAGGGATGCCGTTCGCATTTCTTCCTACGGCACGGGACGATCGTGTGGTTCCGAGGCACGGAAGCCGTTCAACGGCATGTCCGTTAGGCTGAAGCCGCAAGGCTCTTATGCGACCTTATTCAATGCCGTCAATACCTCGCGGAAGCTGTTCAGGCCCGCCTCGAGGTTCTCGATGATTTCCTCGGCAAGTTGATCCGGTTCTGGAAGGTTGTCGAGGTCGGTGAGACTCTTGTCTCTGAGCCAGAACACATCGAGGCTCGTCTTGTCACGAGCCTTCAGCTCGTCGTAGCTAAACCTCCGCCAGCGGCCTTCCGGATTCTTGTCCGCATCCCACGTCGGCTTGCGCTTATGGCGGTTCTCGGGGTTATAGCACTTGATAAAGTCCGATAAGTCCTCGAAGCGCATCGTCTTCTTCTTCAGAGTGTGATGCACATTCGTGCGGTAATCGTAAAACCATACATCCTTCGTCCAGGCTTTCGGACTCGCCTCATGGTTATCAAAAAAGATTACGTTGGCCTTGACGCCGTTGGCATAAAAGATTCCGGTCGGAAGCCGCAGAATGGTATGCAACTCAGTATTCTCAAGTAGCTTGCGGCGGACGGTTTCTCCCGCGCCGCCTTCAAAAAGGACGTTATCGGGGACGACGATCGCCGCTCTTCCGGTCGTTTTCAGCATCGTGCGGATGTGCTGCACGAAATTGAGCTGTTTGTTCGCTGTCGTCGCCCAAAAGTCCTGACGGTTATAGGTAAGGTCGTCCGTCTCGTGTTCGCCCTCTTCGTTTGTAAAGCTCATGCTGCTCTTCTTGCCGAACGGCGGATTTGCCAGCACGTAATCAAAGGTTTTTCCGGCTGGTGCAACCAACGCATCATTGGGGGAAATCATCGCCTCCCCATCGATCTCGCCGATATTGTGCAGAAACATGTTCATAAGACAGAGACGGCGAGTGTTAGCGACGATCTCGTTTCCGCTAAACGTGGTTGTGCTTTAGAAAGTCCTTTTGTTTCTTGTCGAGCTCATGGTTCTTCGAGTTGGTGATGAAGTCGTAACAGGCGAGGAAGAACCCCCCCGTGCCGCACGCAGGATCGGCGATGCTCTTGCCAGGTTCCGGGCGTACACACTCCACCATCGCTCGAATTAGTGCGCGGGGTGTGAAATATTGTCCTGCGCCCGACTTGGTGTCCTCGGCGTTTTTCTCCAGCAAGCCTTCGTAAATGTCGCCTTTAACATCCGCGCCCATTGTTACCCATTCGGTGTCATCGACCATGTCGATGAGGCGAGAGAGCTTGGCCGGATCTTGAATCTTATTCTGTGCTTTCGTGAATATTTGCCCGAGCATTCCCTTGTGGTTGCCAAGCTCGCGGAGCAGCGTAACGTAATGTATTTCTAGCTCCGCGCCGCGCTTGGGTTTCAAGCTCTGCCAGTTGTACTTCGCGGGGATGCCAACATTTCGGTTATACGGTGGCTTCGCGTACTCATCTGCCATCTTGAGAAAGATCAGATAAGTAAGCTGTTCGAGGTAGTCCCCGTAGCTCACGCCGTCATCGCGAAGCGTCGTGCAAAAACTCCATACCCTGGAAACGATCGATGCGGTATTCATGCGGCGTTCCTTTTTCTGAGTTTCGTCTTCCCGTGCTCTCCGCTGGCTTTCCCAGCGTCGATCCGCTCAAGCAGCAACCGGGCGGGCTCGTCATTCGGGTCTTGAGCGACAAGCCTGCCGGAGAACGCTTTTTTCAAGATGCTTTGACGGAGTGATTCGGCTTTTCGAATTTCGAACCCTATCTCCTGTTCCATTTGGTCGACGAGCGACAATTTCTCTTCGAGCATTTTGACAATTTCAATCTGCTCGGGGAGTGAGCAATACGGGAAGGGGTAATTGGAAAGCTTTTCGCCGTTGATATTTGACTGGTTCACGCCGTCTGTTTTCACGCGATTACCGTGTTTCCGGGCGACGTGTGAATTGAGGAATAAATTTAGGTACTGACTGTCTACGATAGTGGGGAGCTGGTTGACTCGTATCAGATAGCCTGCAAACAAAGCGGGGTGTTCTCCACGATAGATCGCGGTTTTGCCGACCAATTCCGGGCTGTTTGTGCGGTTGAACAGAACATCGCCCTCTGTGAGCGAGTACTTGAGGATCTCTTCTTTGTCTGATGTATAAACTAGGTCCGACCAATCAAACTTGCCGCTTTGGATATTGCCCATGCGCAGAACGGAGACTTCGCCGGCCTGTGACGATTTCGCGCCTGTTCCATACTCGACGCCACAAGTCATCCAGCCGAGTTTTTCCCAGATCCAGCCATCGGGCAAAGTTGCCAGTTCGTCTAACTCCTGCCTGCCGAGGGGAGAGAAGATTTTTAGCGGACGCGGTTTACCGCCATTTTCATTAGGCCCAGCATTCCACGCAGAAATCTTTGACTCATAGTGGGACAATCTCTCCTTCTTGATTCGCGCGATCAGGTCAGCCGCGGTTTTTAGCTTGTTTTTATTCTCTTTTCGCCATTGCGTAGTGGCGTTGCCTACAAAGGCATGATTGAGGACGGCCTCGCGGTAGACTTTCAACTGCTGGCGCGCGATCTTCAGGTTCTCGACCCCCTTGTCCAGCTCAGAAAATAGTTCCTCAATCTTCGCGACGATTCGATGCTGCTCATTAGTGGGTGCCAGCACGAGATTGATTTCGCCGACGATTTGGGTATTCAGATTTACCTGAGTGACCCCCTGCTTGTGCTTATCGAGGATGAAAGGGCGGATGTATTTAAAAAAATGGTATAGATACTTCTGATCGATGCTATGCGGAAGATCATCAAAGGCGACAAAACCGTCATGAATACACGCGTCTACACCTAGAAAAATGGGAACACAGACGGTCGCACTGTTCGTAAGTATCAATCTTCCTTTTTTGATGAGGCGGCTTCTTTTTGCTCCGTCCTCTGTAACCTTCGTTTCAACGTCGTAAAGGTGAAATCCGTCTGACCGCGTCACGTCGGAAATCTTGACAAACGGGATGGTTCCTCCGAAATAGCGGGGGTCTCCCATCGGACGCGGCGAGCCTCCGCGCACAACATTGCACAACTTGTTGAGGCGTACGACCTCCCAGCCATTGGGAACTTGAATATTTGTCCAAGCGTCTTGCATCTATGCCGCTAAAGCCTCATTCATTTCTTGAATAACCTTGTCCATACGGTCGCCGAACAATTGATGCATTCTCCCAAGACCGCCCTTTGCGTCGAACGGCGCCATGTCAAGGTCCGCTCTCTCAAGGTGGAATGAACTGACGATGTGGTCGCGAATCATCCGTAGCCACTCCATTTGCGCTTCATCGAATTTCTCGCCGCCGCCGCTGTGGCGCATCATGACCCAGTGCTGGAAGTTTTTTCGTACCGTTTCCGAAAATGGCGACAGTTTCGCGTCGATGCCACAGACGCGGCGGATGAGCGCTACGAGCGCGGTCAATTCGGTGCTTGGCTGACTTCCCTTGTATTCGTCCAGCAGCGCATAAGCCTGCCAGACTCTCAGTGGCGCGAGGCGAGGTTTGTCGCTCTTGAGTTTGTCGAAAACCTTTCGGATCATGTCATAAGTCAGCTCTGATCGTCGGTGCGGCAGACTGTAAAAGATCGTCAGGGCTTCGATTTGATCGCGGTTGGCTTCAAGATACTCGCGAAAGTCCTTCGCAACCTGTTTCGCATTTTCTGCCGCATCGCCCTCCCACTCAGCCCGCAAAACCTTGTCGAGGTTGTCGTGGTCGATGGTCTGCTCTTTTTCACGACGGATTGACTCAAGCAGCTCGATGAGCGGTCCGTTGAAGACGTGTGAAGCGGTTCCAACGAGCTGCTCGCGCGCGGCGTGGCGCGCTTGATCATCCGGTTCCACTCCCGCCGGGGAGCCTGAGATTTCACGGGCCTTATCGTCAATTCGGTCAGGGTCAATAGCCGCCAGCAAGCCGCCGATGATGTCTGCGAGTGCCGTACCGCCGGATTTCTCCTTGATACGCTGCTGATCTTTTTGGTCAAGCTGGTTGTTGAGGCGCGCAAGGCGCCCGGCAAGTGAGCTGACTGTGTCATCGTCTCGGACGCCCATCATCACGCCCATGGCAAGGTCCTTTAGGGGAATAGCAGGCTTGGTGATTAGCGGCTCGCTCGCGGTTTTCAGGGACTTTGTGACACCGATGGCGTCAACGATGACATAGTGCGTCTTCGCACTGGCGGCAGAGGGAGTGACCTTCTTGAGGTCGTCGTGATCCAGAACGCGCGTCCCGCGTCCCTTCATCTGCTCGAAATAATTCCGGCTCTTCACGTCGCGCATGAAAAGCAAACATTCGAGCGGCTTGACATCAGTACCGGTCGCGATCATATCGACAGTTACTGCAATGCGCGGATTGTAATCGTTGCGGAATTGGGCAAGGACAGATTTCGGGTCTTCCTTGGACTGGTAGGTGATCTTCTTACAAAAATCGTTACCCTGTCCGAACTCCTCGCGCGCGGTCTGGATGATGTCGTCCGCGTGGCTGTCTGTCTTGGCGAAGACGAGAGTCTTCGGCACTTCCTGGCGCCCGGGAAAAATCTCCGGCAGCTTATCCCGAAAGGTGCGGATGACAGTACGGATTTGGTCCGGGTTAACGATATCGCGGTCGAGCTGCGTCGCGGCATATGCCTCCTCTTCGTCTTGCGTTTCCCAACGCTTCCTGCGGCTTAATCGCTCGCGCTTCTCCACCTGCTGGGTCGCCTTGATCGTGGCGCCCTGCTTGGTGCGTTCCGTTTCAATGACGTAAATTTCGTTTCCGACGTTCACGCCGTCGGCGACCGCTTTTTCATGGCTGTATTCGCTGACGACATTTTTCCGGAAGAAACCGTAGGT
Source organism: Candidatus Acidiferrales bacterium (assembly GCA_963742325.1). Taxonomy (GTDB): domain Bacteria; phylum Acidobacteriota; class Terriglobia; order Acidiferrales; family UBA7541; genus Acidiferrum. The sequence continues at coordinate 755,934 of CAVULB010000002.1, forward strand.
CCGATTATCGGGCGTCGCCGTCAGGCCGATCAGATAGGCATCGAAATACTCAATTACCTGGCGCCACAAATTGTAGATCGAACGGTGGCACTCATCGATGATGATGAAATCGAAAAACTCGGGCGGAATTTTCTCATTGTAGACGACGGGCAGGGCTTGCTTCGGTTTCACCATCGATTCCGCAGGATTGGTTTCTTCGGCTGCCTCGTCGAGCGGTTCGTCCTTCAAAAGGGCGTACATGCGCTGAATGGTGCTGATACAGACCTGGCTGTCCTTGGCAACAAAGGATGACTTGAGGCGCTGGACGTTATAAAGCTCTGTGAATTTCCGATTATCGTCGTTCGGCAGGTAAGCCATAAATTCCTGCTCTGCCTGTTCTCCGAGGTTCTTCGTATCTACGAGGAAAAGGATTCGCTTGGCATCGGCATGCTTGAGAAGACGATAGACCGATGTGATGGCGGTGTAAGTCTTGCCTGAGCCTGTAGCCATTTGCACGAGGGCGCGGGGCCGGTCGTCCTTGAAGGATTTTTCCAGATTTTCGATCGCCGTGATCTGGCAATCGCGCAGGCCAGAAGGGTTGAGCGGCGGCATCGTCTGAAGCCGTGCGCGTAGAGAGGCCGGCTTCGATAACCACTCGGCCATAGTTTCCGGCCGATGGAAGCTAAAAACTTCGCGGGAGCGGGGCTTTGGGTCGCGGTCATCGGTAAAACGCGTAATGATGCCCGTGCTCTCGTATACGAAGGGCAGCGGTTCCTTGTTGTTTACCCATTTCAGCGTGGCGGCCGCATAGCTTCCTGATTGCTCTTCAACCGTCGTTATCTTGTGGCCCCACTCTTCAGGCTTGGCCTCTATGACGGCAACTGCTTTCTGGGCTACGAAAAGAACATAATCGGCCGGGCCGATGTCTGTCTGGTATTCGCGGACGGCGATTCCAGGTCCAGCACTGAAATCGATGGCGGTCTTGTCTTGAACGATCCAGCCGGCTTCCACCAGATGCTTGTCGATCTGGTCGCGGGCAATCTGTTCGGGATTTTGGTTTGGTGTCGTCACAAATTAAACCTCGGCCGCAGGGTATCTGGCTGACGATGAACCTGTCCCTGGCGAATTGCTACGGTGGCAAGCTTCAACGCAGTGTAACATTGTTACATTGCAATTCGGCCTGACTCGCGGACTTCAGTTTCATGTTCTTGAATGTCGTTGACTTCAAAGGCGTTCGCGCCCGTATTAGGTTATCGGTACGAACAGTCACGAAACTGATGGGCGTGCACAGGCCGATACCCTGGCTAACTCAAACAGGCGTTGCAGCCGGCGTTGCCATTTCCCCTTGGAGCTGCGGACTGTCGACTTACCATTCCAGAAAAAATAATCTTCGCTTGATCGCGGTGCAGCGTGTTGTACCAGCCGATTTGGGATGATCCGGGGCGTAAGGGACCCTCGGGAACACGAGGGCTGGTCGGGCAGTTCCTTCACCTAGCGATTCTTCGACGTGCCGGAAAGCTGGAAGTTTGCAAAGGGGGAGCCTACTGACTCCCCGCCGCTGGATTGCCTGCTTTCAATATTGTGCTCGCCGCAGTGAAGATGCGGGCCGCGTTGTGATTTGGGATTTCTTTTTCGCCTTTTAGCCAATGCTGGATATAGCCGCGTGCGTATTCCACCCCATCGAGGCTGAGAGTTTCGCAACAGATGAGCGCAACCGCTTCTGCTTCCACTTCGCGGAGGTTCATCGGTGTTGCTTCGGAGTCAACGAGTTTTTCTCTTGTGGTGTGGCCCAGAACACAATGCGCGATTTCATGAAACGTGGTCTTGTGCGGAATTGCTGCGATGGGACTGACGGCAATTTCTCGTCCGATGGCAAATCCCTGAATGTTGCCGTTCATTTCATCAAATTCCAGGCGCGTGATGTTCAACGTACGGAGCGCAGTGTCTAGGTCAAATCCCGGAATCGGTGCGGTTTCCATTGCATCCCCATCCGTTTGCGCCAAGAGAAACCAATAAGCGCGAAACCCGAAAGTGGAACGCGTTGTTTCTTCGCTCTCTTCGTCTTGGTCGTTATCCTTCGGAACGCGCTTCTTGTACTGCATCGGCATGCAAAGGGTGATGCCCTTTTCGCCTTTGCGCACTTGGCGTTTAAGTTCCAACCAACCGCGATAGGTATTGAGTGGCCCCGGCTCCAAGTTACGGCGGCGGCATTGCGTAAAAGCGAGCAAGGCATTCCCAAATGAGTAGTTATGGAAAGCCGTGTAAGCCGCCAACAGTTTTCCCGGCGTCTGGACCGCGCTGTGAAGCAGTTGTGCCCAAGTTTCGTGATTGTTTGTATTCGTCATTGTCGTTTCTCCTTTTTTTCCTTTTTCGACCGGTTTTGCTGCTCGAAAAAAGAAGCAAATTCCCTTCATAGCGGGCTCATTGCGAACGGGCGCGCGCGCCGTCAAGGGCGGCGGGGTATGCCGTTCATTGGAGAAAAGCGGAAACCCTTGACGGAAGAAGCGCGGGACGGGGCGCAGCCTCTTGCGGAGAAGGGAATTTGCGGTGGAACTGTTCTAATCGCGGAGGTGGATCAGTGTTGGTGTTCTGGAGATTTTGAGTGGCTCTTGACCTGCTGCACGTATCCGTTGGTGAGTCCGGCTGTGGGAGAGCCGGTGTTGTAGTAAGAAAGAGCAGAATCGAGGGCGGCGAATCCCTCGCCGTGGATGCGAGAGGTTGCTGCGTAGGTGTTGGACAGCAATGCTGCGCCCGAATGAAGATTGGTGCATGGATCAAACAATTGCTCAGGGGAGATATGCAAGATCGCAGCGTGCTCGCTGTTTATCTGCAACAGACCAATGCTGACGGTGAGACCTTGAGCGAGAAGCCATTTGGTCCATGCAATTGCCTCGGCAAGTGAGGAGGGCTGCCGTTCGAGCGTGATCGTGCCGCGACTCCATCCCTGTCGCCGGGCAAGCTGGTGGGGGCGGTTGATGCTAAGGGCGTAAGGGTGCAGCGCCGACTCGGTCCGAGCGATGGCTTCAAGGGTACTGACCGGGACATTCTCCCCGCATGATTGCGCCAGACTCTCGAACGCCGTAATCGAGAGTTTCGTGTTCGCGTTCGAGGTCGGTGTTTGCGCGGAACAATTAATACTCGCGAGGATAAGCAGCAAAGCAGCAATGATTCTTGAAATTCGCATCAGAAGTTAGTGGCGGACAGAATAGAAAGATGAAAGAGTCTGGCCCAGCTCCCGGCACTCGATCTCTGAATTTCGGGGATGCGAGTGTTTCGTGCCCAGTAGTCGTTCGAGCTGGTAAGAAGAATTGTCGGATGTTCGAGAGCGGAAGATAAGAAAGGCCATACGAGAAGTTGTTCGTAGCAGATAAGCACGGCGGCCTTTTGATCGCGCACGCGAATCGTCCCGCGCCCCAAAAGATTGAGCGGAACACCATCCGTTCCGAAGGGTTTCCACATACCGATCGGAATGGGAATTCGTTCCTGATAAAACGCATCGGTTACTTGCCCACGTGCGAGCAGAACATTTTGGAAACGATTCTGAGCGAATGGGTCTCTGGAAGTGGCCGGGAGGCTGATGCCAGCCCCGATCAATACCGTTCGATGCTGAGCGGCTGCGGTTGTAATCGTGCTTTCCCAAAAGGCTTCCGTTGCTTCATTCCAATGCGAAACGAGATGTTCCGGGAAAAGCAGGACGACAGCTTTCGAATTAAGAATCGTTTCTTGAATCGATTGGTGAGTGCTGAACTCCGTGTGGAAATTGGGCTCGCCTTGTCCCGCACCTCCGTAGTGTGTATCGATTGCTGCCCACCCTTCCGGTGGTAGCGGCTCCGTATAGCGAATGTGAGCGACAACGGAACACAGAATAAGAACTGCAACGCTCCACTTGGGCCGAAGGCGGAAGAGGCTTAGGAAAATGACAACACATGCCAAACCGAGCCATCCCGTGCCCGGAAACAAAACTCCCGCGGAGAGCAGTGGCGAAGCCCAACCGATAATACCGAGTGGTGGAATCGCCGCGAACAGAACGCAGATCGGTACGAGCCACATCGCGATTTTTCGGGAACGGCTGAAAAACAAACCCCACGGCAAGGCCAACAGCAGCGCTGCAGCGATGCAGAGAAACACGCCAATGAGCGGCGTGCCTTGGTCTCCAAAAAATGCGCGCGCACCACGGATTAGCGGCGCACCTGCCGCCGCGTAATAACAGAACATCAAGGCATACGCCTGCCATCTGGACTTTGCATGGTAGACAAGCAGTGGAGCAATGAGCGAGAGCGGAATTGTTGCGAACGCTCCGTTCCATGCGATTGTCGCTGCGATTCCGGCAACGACCGGAAGCGCATATCTATTCCCGAGGAACTTCCGTAGCAAAGGTCCAGAGCGGACGGAGATAGTGTCGAATCGATGAGTCTGGAATAGGGCCGTAATAGCGGCTGTCGAAGCTATAGGGGTTGAACGTGGAGATGACCCATATGGTTCCCGGTTGAACTTCGTAGACCCCGTAAGGCCAGGGGTCGAGGGGACGCTGCTGATGGTCGCGGAATCGTCCTGCACTGTTCGGGAGTAGTTTTCCATTGATTCGGATTCCATCGGCATTCACCTGGACCGTGTCGCCGGGATGAGCGACGACCGGTTTGAGAAGCGGAGCGCCGCCATCGGGACAAGCCCCGAGGGTACGGTAACGGCGGCTGAGGGACAGGGATGCAGCCGAACCTTGGGGGCAAAACTCCGCGAGATCTGCACTGGGAGAATGACTGACGATGTAAAAACCCCGTGGCAGGGACGGCGTGAAGTTAATACGGACGCCAAAGGCCCAGCCTGCAACGAGCCCCAGGAAGAGCGGAGTCGCCAGTAGGCAGGCCCATAAAACGGCGCGACGAAGTCGTTGGCGAAATTCATAGGAGCCAGGTGTCCGAACTTTCGGCAGATTCAAGAACGGGAGCTCCATCGGTCATGACCTCGTCAGTGAATTTTGCGTGTGCTGGTGGCGACGTAGGTGGATCGTGCGCAACCCCGCCAATGACAAAAAACTTGTGCACACTGACTTCGTAGATATAACGCTTGTATTGGTCCTGACCGACGTAGGGCCGTTGGTCAAACGTTCCTTCGACATAAAGATTCGTGCCTTTCTCGAGTTCGGTTGCCAGGATCGCCAAATCGCCGTAAAAGACGAGGCTGAACCAATTCGTGTGCTCGGACGGTTTGTCTTGGCGGCTGAAGCGATATGTCTGTCCGAGACGGGCGTTGGCCACGGGCATGGAGGAAGGCAAGTAGCGAAGCGAGGGTTTTGCTGCAAGGTATCCGGCGAGTTGAAAGCGGTTCTCTTGCATGAGTTATCGCTCCGAGTCGAGATTCAACCGTTCGAGCAGACCCGGTGAGGGATGCAGGGTTGCACCTGCGGGTGGGGGAGGCTGCTCGATCGGACCGCCTGAACTAGTTCCGCTGGAGACCGGCGACGGACGGCGAGGCGGTGCGCCCGTGGTTGGCTTTGGCCGTACCGTCAAGTCCGGGAGCGGATCTTGTGGCAAAAGGCCTCCCTCATGAATGGAATAAAGTTTCGTAGGTGGGGGAATTGCGGCTCGAGAACCGAGGATTGGATCCGAGAAGTACAGCATTTGTGTGCCGTAAATCGGATGATGGCCAGAAACGAAAATGAGCATATCGCCGGGGGCGATGATTTTTTCCTGGTGGCCGGCGCGGTCTTTTTTCGGAGGCCGGAGGCGCATGATTTCGTCCGGCGTCATGAGCGGACGCTCGATCTCATCCATGTGGGTGCTCACGTTATTGAGTACGGGTGACATGCGTGAGCCGGAAAAGTTGAACGATGCTTTTCGAATGGTCTGCGTACCTGTCATCTTGCTGAGAAGCTCGGCGGTATCGTATTGATTGGGAGCGAAGGCGACGCGCACCTGACAGTTACTGACGATGCTTTCGTTCCGGCCGTATTCGTCCACAATCTGGCGAATGTCCTGCGTGATGAGATACGCCTTGAGTCCAAACCCGGCCATATAGGAAAGGGCGTCCGCGAAAATCTCCATCCGCTTGAGAGAGGGAAACTCGTCGATCAGGAAGAGCAGACGGTGTTTGTTACGAAGTTGCTCAGAACCCTGGAAGTCGAGTTTTTCCGTAAGGCGATTCACGATCATGGTGAAGATGAGGCGCATCAACGGACGAAGCCGAATCTTGTCGCTGGGCGGCACGACAAGATAGAGAGAGACGGGCCTCTCATGATTGACAAGGTCTTGAATTGTGAAGTCGCTTGCGGAGGTCGTCCGGCTGACGAGGGGATCACTGTAGAGCGTTAATGCCGTTTTCGCGGTGGAGAGCACGCCCGAGAAGTCTTTGTCTTCCTTGTCGAGCATTTCTTGAACTTTTTCTTTGACCACGGGGTGGGTCCGCGTTGGCTCGCCGGTGGGAAGCCGCCAGTTGTGGGCATTGTTCTTGTCGTGGGTATAGGAGAGCAGTTCGGTAAGGGTCTCGCGGAAGGTGAAGCCGGGCCGTGTGAAAACACCGGCAAGCAGGCTCAACGAAGCGTGGCGGCCTTCGAGAGCAGCTGCGTAGCAGACATGCAAAATCATTCCCGCAGTGATGGACGCCGCAGCATCCTGCCAGTAGCGTTCTTGCGGGCTATCTTCTCCCGTGCGCACGAGCATGTTGGCGATGTTCTGGGCGTCCGAAACATCGCGATCTGTGAAGAGCCGGATTTCCGCGAGCGGATTGAAACGCGAGGAGTGTTCTGGCTCCACGGGAGAGAACTTGAAACAGATCTGGCCGGACTGACTGCGAAAGCCTGCGGTCTTCGCCCAGTTCTCGCCTTTGATGTCATACACGACCGTGCTTTCAGGCCAGGCCAGAAGGGTCGGAATAACAATCCCCACTCCCTTGCCGCTACGGGTTGGGGCAAAAGCGAGAATGTGTTCCGGACCGTTGTGACGCAGGTAGTGGAGACGCCCGATGGGCTGTTCGTGCCAGCCTCCGACATAAACACCCTGAGTCGTCTGCAAGAGATTTGTTTCTTCGATGTCCGCTTTGGTCGCCCAGCGCGCGGAGCCGTGCAGATCTTCGGTATTCATGGAGAGTGCCTTGGTGCGAGCCAAGTTCAAAAGAAAGAAGACGGCGCCCGAGGCAAACGCCCCGCCCACGATGATTCCCGCGCCGAGTAGTAACGACAGTCTGACGCGAACGTCGTCGGAATTACTTTGGGTCCACACCCATACAAGCCATTTGTACGGCGCATAAAGATAGAAGGATGAGATTCGAATCAGAGGAACACCGAGCGCAGGCTGATACTTGAAACGCCAGGCAATAAACTGTGTGGCCAGAACATTGGTAAAGAAGAGTCCGACAAAGCCCACGATGGTCGGAGTCCAGTAGAAACCGCCGACAAAACCGGGATCTTTCGGTTTCCGATAAGCGCTGCTTTGCCTCACCGTCCCAGCTCCTGCGATTTGCTCCTTTCCCTGACGGAGACGACCCTGCCGGCTTCGCTGCTATAGATGATCCGCACGTGTTCGCCGACAGCCGGGATACTGTCGAGAAGTTCCTTGCGATGAACAATTGCAGCGTGCGGAGTGATTTGCTGGATGAGACTTTTCTCGGTTTCGGCGAGCACGTCGCCCCGGTACGTTCCGCTATCGGTCTGCGCGCTTTCCATTCGCGCGCTCGGAGCCATCTGGTGCAACGCGGACTGGAGAGTCAGTGGCGATGCGCCACCCAGCAGTTTTCGCACCTCGGCCCCCGTGGCCTTCTCGTGGAGTTCGACGACCCCGCTTCCTGGCTGATGGACCGCCGATAACGTTGTCGATTCGCGCCGGTCAATGTCAGGTTTTGACTTAAAGGTTGGCTGAGGGGAGGCCTTCTGGTTCTCTAAGGCGTGCTTGTCCAATTTGTCTGTGAGATGCCGGAGATCTTCGTTGGCGCTAGGATCGAAAAGCAATTCGTATTCAAGCCGATCGGTCTGCATGCGGGCGAGCATCAGTGCAAGCGTGGATTCTCCAAGTTGCTTGGGCGAGCCCTGAGCGTTCAACTCTTCCAGATAATCGCTCGCCAGTTCGGCATCGCGATCGAAGGCCGCTTCGAGAACGTCTTGAAGTTGCTCTGGGTCCAGCGGGATTCTTCCCGCCACATCAGAATCGAGATAGGACTCAAGGTACTGTCTTGGCCACGCGGTCAGATCGTGGTCGAGTTGAGATGCAAGCAAGGTTTCGAGGTCGGACGGCGAAGCTGCCGAGTTCGCAAGGCAAAAGATTTGGTGATTCACCGATACTTCGACTACATCTTGCCGAACGGTCGAATTCTTAGGATTCATATCACGGCTCCCCTCCGCGGCTTTGAAAGTGGCGCTCGCAACGCCATGTAGTGATACGTATAGCACACATATAGCACCATTGGACTGGCCGATGTCAAGGGTTCAGATGGAGCGGCCGTCGCCTTTGGACTTCTCTTGCCTTGCCTTGGATGGATTGTGAACCGCGGCTTGCAGTCTCGACTGGTACTTTCCTAGCCATCCACCCCAGACGGGCGGAACGTCACGAATACCCCGCCGTAGTAGGAGCGCTGCTTCCCGATCAAAATGAGCGCCGTTCGCAAGGAGCTCGGTGGCGTTTCCAAGATCTTCGACAGACAAATCAGGCTTCTTGTTAATGAAGCGCTTTTCGATCCGGGCAAATCCATTCGTGCCGAGTTTCCCCTGTCGACGGGCCTCTTCAATTGCGCGCGTGTGGTAGATCAAGTGGACGACGCCGTCCGTGCCTTCGAGCAGCATGTAGCGTTTTCCAGTTTGTTCGTCTTCTGTATGTAGAAGGATGCGCCCTGCGACGGACTGAAATTGACGCAGAGTGGTGACTTGAATCGGAAGACGCTTGTCGGAAACAAGGGCTCCGTGTGCCGCGAGCATTCTTTGCCGGTCTCTACTTTGTTGCAGCGTTCGAAGCACTTTCTCGAAGTCGCTCTGCACGCGCCACTCGTGAGGAGCGGCAAACTGAGCGAGGCCCATGGTTTCGAGGTGCTTGAGCCGGTCGACAAGTTGTTTCTGTAGAGCCTGCGCGGATTCGGAGAGCTTTTTATCATCCGCATTGACCACCACTGCAAAATGGGACTGTGCCCGGTGATTACTCTGTTGCAGGATGCGGTCGAGGGAGGTGTATCGGTTTTGCAGCGTCTCGCGGCGCCGCGCCTCTTGCGCATCAGCTGGCGAACGATAACCTAGGAACTCGGTCGCGATTTCCTCGGCTCGTTCGCGGATGCCTGAACGAATGTATTCCCGTGGCAGCCGCAGGGATTGCCCATTCTGGTCGAGGCCGCGCAACGCTATATGAACATGCGGGTGCTCCGTGTTGCGGTGAATAGCGGCAACCCATTCGAGGGATTTGCCAAGGTCACGTTCCATTCGCCGCAAAAGTTCCCGAGTGTGTTCTTGGAGATCCAGGCGGTCGCCAAACTCGGGCGACAGAATGATTTTAAACAAACGCTCATCGCCGGCTCTCTGCCAACGGTCGAGAATCACCGCGATATTCAGATTTCGCTCGGCTGCATTGAATCCAGCTTCGGAAGGTTTTCCGCCTTGAGTCGCACTATCGCGTGCCACATATTTCCCGTGTGCCTTCCATTGGCCGGGATTCTTATTTGCGGAATAGCTGACGCGCACAGCCACGCGCTGGTTGAACAGGCGAGAGTTCTTCCCGCTATGCTGTGCGCCTTGGACTTTTCGGCCGCGTTTCGACATCTGGACAAAGCGAAGCATGGACCGCAGAACGCCGGTGTACTTGCGCGGATTGTCGTTTGGGTCGTGCTTTGACTTTCTAGGCCGTAGCCGTATGAGCGGTTCGTCATTCATCGCCGATCATCCCTCTGAGAGTGTCTCTATTCTTGTTGGAGATTCCTTCGGCCGCGGCGCGTACCAACTTCTCGTAACGTTGTCGTGCCCGCACGCGCGCCGCCGGCAGTGCGTCTTCGGGTGGTTCCACGACGCAAGTAATGACGTATTTCAGAAAAACGTCCGTCAAGGCAACTTGCGCATGGGCGAGCGTTTGCAGACCCTGGACTTGCTTGGCGAGGTTTGTCAGCGTGGCGGCGACTCGCGCCTCGAACTGCTCCGTGGCTTCGGTACTCGCGCCCTGCCGGATTTCGTGTTCGCACGCGGCAATGAGGAAGGCCTGCTCAGAGCGGAAGCCACGTTCCTGCACAGCCGTACGCACTTGTTCCCTTAGTTCAGCGGATGGATACCGAAAGTTACGAGAGATAGCCTTCTTACCCACGACGCACCACCATTTCGGAGCGGTACCGAAGTGGTGCCGCAGTTCTCGGCAAGTGGCCCTCTCCAATTGGATGGAAAGGCAGGCACTTACCGCAGATCCTCGCCACAAAGTGGCCCCAACCCTTTATGTTCCAATACCTATTTTTCCCGCTGATGATTCGCCTGCATTTCATGCACGCTGCTCCTATCAAAGTTAAAAAGTGTGAAGTACCGCTGAGAAGTGATGAACCACGCTACGTCCGGCGTGAGTCTGCTGAGAGTCGAGCCCTTCCATCGAGCATCTTTGTCCCCGGAAAGTTCGGGCTTTACAATCTCTAATCATGGTGCTATATGTACAGCACCATAGAAACCATGTCAACGCAAAAAGACTACCGCCGCTGTCTGGAACGCTTGGCTGCCGAGGCGCCAAGAAGGAAAGCCGTACTCATTCGCTCTCTTCTCCCTGAAATACAAGCAGCCCTCAAGTCCGGGCAGACACTGAAGGACATTTGGGAGGCTCTCGAAACGGAGGGGCTCGAAGTGAGTTATCACACCTTCCACATGGCCGTGTGGCGAGCTCGGAGAAAGCCAACCGCACCCAACACCTTGGAAAAACAGGATGAAACCGCCCCATCACGAGAGCACGGTGGACCAATGGCTGAAATGGCCGAGACCCGAGATCCTTTGGCCAATTTGAAACGGCTGGAAGAGGACCGGCCAGGATTTCAGTGGCGAGGCACACAGAAATTGCAACGACTTGTACATGGAACGGAGAATTCCAATGACAAAAGCGAACGGTAGTGAGAATGCGGTAACTACGATCCATATTTCATTGCAGGGAAAAGGTGGCGTAGGAAAGAGCCTGATCTCCACAATTCTCTCGCAGTATCTGGTGTCGAGAGGACAGGATGTGCACGGCATCGATGCCGACCCCGTGAATCAAACCATGTCCGAATACAGAGCTCTGGCTGTTTGCCGGCTTAATTTGTTGCGGGAGGGAAGCGTTAACCCACGTGAATTCGATCTGCTTATGGAAAGGTTTCTGACAGAGAGTGGCACCTTCGTCGTGGATACGGGAGCTTCCACTTTTATTCCCCTTTGGCACTACCTTCTGGAGAATCATGCGCTCGATTACCTACGCGAGCGGGGCAAGCGTGTCTTTATCCATTCGGTGATAACGGGCGGTCAATCTTTGAACGATACGCTTGGAGGATTCGAGCAACTCGCCGAAACGACTCAGGAGAAGAATATCGTCGTATGGCTGAACGAATATTTTGGCGCTGTTTTGCAGGACGGATCGTCATTTAGAGATATGGCCGTGTTCAAGAAACACGTCGGCAAGGTGCATGGCTCAGTTGCGATTGTGAGGCGTACCGCCGACACCTTCGGTCGGGACGTAGAGGAAATGGTCTGCCAGAAGATGACGTTTGATGAAGCATTAAACGGAGACGGGTTCACGATCATGGCCAAACAACGGTTACGCGTAGTGCAGCGCGACCTGTTCGATCAGCTGGACGCGATTCCATTTAGTTGAAGGACGACTTTGAATGTCTAGCTCCACCAAACAGGGGATTGCCCTGGACCTGAAACGCGTGACGGCGGAGGTTGCCGCGCGTCACGGGATGCTTGTCAGGCCGGATGATCCTGCGATGCTGCTGGTTACGATGAATGAAGTCGTACTGCAACAGCTAGCCGGGGACATCGAAGCTCGCGCGGTGGAAACGGCCGAAAGACTTGTGTCGTTGCTCCGCGTAACGCAGGTCGAAGCACTAAAAGGCATCGAAACCGAGGCCCGGAAAGCGGGCATCGCAGTTCGAGAGGAAATTCAGAAGGATATTGATCGTGGCCACCTCCATGCGAGGGAGCTCATTGTGGAGCTAAATCGCACGTACTCGCGATCTGCCATGCGCCGCTGGGTAGTGTTCGGTGTAGTTGTTGCGGGTGGGCTCTTGGTTTTGGGAATCGGTTTGGGATTCGCACTCAGCAGGATACTCAAATGAGATCGCTGCTCGTCCTATTGTTCTACGTGGACTATCAGTGCCGCACGCAACCGCGATTCCGGCGAACGCTTCTATTGTTGACCTTGATCTTTCTGTTGTTGCTGTGGTCGCCGTGGCGTCCGATGCTCTGCTCGACACTGGGTGGGTGCTCCGGTCCCCCAGCGAAGTCGGACCAGCAGCCCAGACCGGTGGTTCCATCAGCTGATGCAAGCCACCGGCGCTGATAACACCAGATCAGCGTCCAGAGGACAGACAAGCGGTTTCCGTCCGAACCAAGCGCCAAGCTTTTGCGATGGTGCGATCGACATATTGTTGCTGCCGCTTCTGGCTTCCTTTATGGGCGAGGTCCCGGGAGGCAATCGCGATTCGTGCGTCGTTCTCTGAAACACCATGAGATAGGGCATAGATCGCATAAGCGAGGTCCACCCGAGTCTGGTCTCCCGCGTAAATTGTCCTCTTCCGAAAATCCTCGATACTTTTCGCTTCCGAGCTGCACAGGGTATTGGTTCTCCATCGCGCAGGTCGCGAGCCCGAGTTTTGCGTTTGTAGGGACTCCTCGACTTCCAGTAAAAACGCAGCCGCAGTCGCATACACCGTCCCGTTGGCTTCGTGCAGCCGTACATACGGGAACGTACCATCGGGCCGGCGATACTTATCCTTGCGATTCGTAAATCCCGCCAGCCTCCCATAGTGGCGCCAGTCCGCCGACCCGGGATCCCCGCCGAAACGTACCGCCAGACGTCGAGCCGCACATGTGGACGCCTCTCTCGAAAGTACGTGCCCGTGGTTCAGCCATGTTTGAAAGTTACCGGGCGAAGTTTCGAGAACCACAGCTGGTGAGAACCGCTCTACTTTCAATCGTTCAATAACTTGCGCGTTGAGGTCATCGATCAGGGAAAGGCTATGTTCTCCGGCAGGCCGGATGTAAATGTGACGGCCTTCAGCATTCTTCAGACGCAACCATCGCACTGATTTGAGCAACGTGTCTAAGTCCCATTCGCGCGTGAGCATGGTCGCTCGCGTGGCGCGTGGATCGAATAGACCGATTTCGAAGGCTGCGGCGCCCATGGCGCGGGCCTGCTTTTCGACAGCTTCCGAGGTGTAGTTGTTCCCCATTCTCTTTTTGCGCTTGACAAGCATTCGCAGGAAGCGTAATACCTTGCCTAGCGATACGAACACTGTACGTATAGCACCATAGATAGGCGTACAGCAACATAAAGAGCGAGACGTTTGAGGAGCGGTGGCGACGGATGCAAGAGCTTCAGCAAGTGACCGAACGGCGAAATGAAAAACTGGTTCGGGAACTCGGCCCACTGGTTTCGGCTTGTCTTGAAGACCCTCGGACGGAGGATATCCTGCTAAATCCGGACGGCCGCGTGTGGGTTAAGCGAACGCACGCCGATTTCGAGGCCGTCGGAACCATGCTTCCTGCTCAAGCTCTAAGCGCATTTGGCACGATTGCCGCGATTCGCGACACGGTCATCAATCACGATAGTCCAATTCTCGAAACCGAGCTCCCTACGGATGGTAGCCGCTTCGAAGGTCTAATTCCGCCGGTTGTACGGCGGCCGGTTTTCGCAATCCGACAGCGTCCTCATCGCGTCTTCACCTTGGGCGATTACGAATGTGCGGGAATTCTGACGAACAAAAATGACCCCCTCAACCGCCACCGAAACCACGATTATTTCGTGGAGATGGTTCGTGGCCTGCGCCACGTCGAGGTCATACGAGCGGCCATTCAGCATCGAAAAAACATTCTCGTGGCCGGGTCTACCGGCTCCGGCAAGACGACGTTCATCAACGCCATTCTCGACGAACTCGCGAACATTTCTCCAGATGATCGGGTGCTCATCATTGAGGACACCCCGGAACTGCAGTGCAACGTGACAAATTCCGTTGCTCTTTTGGCAGTTGGGCGCGTGTCGATGCTGGACTGTTTGCGCGCCAGTATGCGGTTGAAGCCAACCCGGATTGTTGTGGGCGAGGTTCGCGGCGCTGAGGCGTTGAGCATGCTTAAGGCCTGGAATACCGGGCACCCGGGCGGAGCGGCTAGCGTGCACGCGAACGATGCTTACGGCGCACTGATTCGCCTCGAAAGCCTGGTCGCCGAGGCGACTGCGGCACCCCAGCAATCACTAATCGCCGAAGCCGTAAACGTCGTGGTCTTTGTCGATGGCGAACCAAGTATTCAAGCGGGCCGCAAGGTAAGGGAAGTCGCGGTGGTTACTGGATATCGCGACGGCGAATACCGGCTGGAGTACGTGTAGGAGAGAGTATGAAAAACACACGCCAGACGGATGGGACGGATTCTCGATTCAGCGTCGGGCTGTTATCTCCTGCGGCACTAGTTTTGTTTGCTGCAATTGTCCTGGCGGCGATGGTGTCAATCCTTTCCGGTTACGGACTCCCTCAAATCGCTGTGCTTGCAAAGGCCCGCGCCGTCTTGGTGTCCGCCGTGATGATGCTCGGTTTTTGCGGACTGGTGTTAACCGCATTACTGGGTTTGTCGGAGAGGCTTCGGCGTGTTTTGGCCGTGCTGTTCGGAGCTGCACTGCTGGGTTCAGGATTCGTTGCTCTGGTCGGTTGGTTTGCCGTCAGTGGAGCGAGTGGTGGCTGGTTGTGAATCTCGACACGAAAGGAAAAAACGAAATGAGAACCTTTGGAAGAAAAGTTGAATGGAAACGTCTTGCAGTCCACGCGGGTTTGCTAACTCTGGCATCCGTCTTCGTCAGTTTGCCGGCGTCCGCCGCTGCAGGAGGCCAGGCATTGCCGTGGGAAGCACCGCTGACTCGCTTACAGCAATCATTGAGCGGCCCTGTTGCGGGCGCGATTGCGATCATCGCGCTCGTCGCGATCGGCGTAACGCTGGTTTTTGGCGGCGAATGGAATGAGTTCGCTCGGCGCGCGGTGTATGCGGTCTGCGCGATTGCTTTCATCATTTCCGCTGCCGCATTGCTCGGTGGTCTGTTCGCCGTAGGCGCAGCGGCTATCTAGCCATGGATGGGCCACGCGAGGTGCCATTTCACGAATCGGCAAACCGTCCGCAACTGTTGATGGGCGGAGACCGCGAACTAATTCTGGTCTCCGCTATCCTAGCGGCGATGCTGGTGTTTGCCGTCATGAAGTGGTGGAGCATTCTTGCCGGCCTCGTACTGTGGCTGATTGCGGTGGGAGTTCTCGCGCGGATGGCGAAGGTCGATCCGCTTCTGCGCCACGTCTACATCAGACACATCCGCTATCGAGACTTCTATCCCGCGAAAAGTCGGATGTCTGCACCAGCGACGACGACACCAGCGAAGTGGAGGTGAACGATGCCATTGGTTGAACAGCGCCGCCATGCAATCGGTTTAGCCGACCTACTCCTCTATGACTCCTTGATTGAGGATGGAATTCTTTTGTTGCAAGACGGCGGACTGCTCGCGGCATGGAAGTTTCAGGGACCGGACCTCGGTTCGGCCACAAACGGAGAAATGGCCGCTTTGAGTGGGCGTTTGGGTTCCTTGCTGCGTCTTGGCGGTGGCTGGATGGTGCAATGCGACAGCGTTCGGGCGCCAGCCCCAGGCTATCCAGAACGTCAGGAGTTTCCGGACTCAGTCACCAAGATCATTGACGATGAGCGTCGCGAACAATTCATGTCCGAGGGGGTGCATTTCGAAAGTGACTACTATCTTTCGCTGACGTACCTTCCCCCCGTAGCTCGGGAAGAAAAAATCAAGGGCTGGATGTTTGAAGGCATGAAGGGTCAGAGAGGCGACGCCGCTCGAATCGTTGACTACTTCAAGAACCGCATCGCGAGTTTCGAGGACGTTTTCAAGTCGTTGTTCGCGGTGACACGACTGAAAGCGGTGCGCACCAGCGACGTGGTTGGCAATCAACTCGTCTGCGACGAACTCCTGCGTTATGTCCACCGCTGCGTGTCGTGGAAAGACCATCCCCTTCAGCTTCCTGAATTTCCAGTCTATCTAAACGACTTGCTGGCCACGGAAGACTTCGTCGGTGGTTTAACGCCGCGCATTGGCCGCAAACACCTCCGCGTTGTAGCCATCGATGGCTTTCCCAAAGCCAGCGTGCCCGGCATCCTGGCGGCGCTCGACACTTTGCCAATTGAATATCGCTGGAACACTCGGGCCATCCTAATGGACCCAGAGGAGGCGCGTTCGTTTCTCGACAAGGTCCGGAAGAAATGGCGCTCGAAGATGCGCGGTCTAAAGGATCAAATCATGCAGACCCAGAGCGGCGCCGTGAATCTGCATGCGCAAGAGATGAGCATCGATGCGGAAGAAGCGATGAGTGTCGCGGCGGCTGGCGACGTTCTATTCGCGCAGTACACCACCACCGTGATTTGCGGAGATGACCGCGAAGATTCCGTAGAAGAAGCGGTGGCACTGGTCGCAAAAACGGTGCAAAACTTAGGCTTTTCGGCGCGGATCGAAGATGTCAACAGCGTCGAGGCGTGGAGGGGCAGCCTCCCCGGAGACGGTTATCGAAATGTGAGACGAGTCGTCTTGCACACCCTGAATCTCGCAGATCTCCTGCCGATCAGCGCGGTATGGGCGGGAAACCGTGAAAACCCCTGCCCGTTTTATCCTCCGAAAAGCCCTCCGCTCCTCTACGCGGCGACAACCGGAGCGACTCCATTCCGTTTCAATCTGCACTGCGGAGACATCGGACATACCTTTATGGTCGGTCCGCCAGGCTCCGGGAAGTCAACGTTCCTCGGATTCATCGTCGCCCAGTTCTTCAGGTATCCCCGCGCACAAGTCTTTGCCTTTGACAAAGGGTACTCGCTCGCGGTGCTGACGCGGGCCTGTGGTGGAGAGTTTTACGATCTGGGTGGTGAGAGCGATGGGCTGTCGTTTTATCCGTTGTCCGACTTGACGGACGACAGTGACATGGCCTGGGCCAACGGCTGGATCGAAAAGCTTTGTACGCTTGGTGGTCTCGACGTGAAACCGCACCACCGCAACGCGGTCGCAGACGCTATGAAGCTGACGCAGGGTTCGACGCGGAGGACCCTCACTGATTTTCTTGCGACAGTTCAGGACAAGGAAGTGCGTGCCGCACTCGAAGCCTACACGTTAAGTGGCTCGCTCGGACGGCTGCTTGATGCCGATAGGGACGGATTGCGGGACGGACGCCTGATGGTGTTCGAAATGGACCAGCTCATGCGATACGGTGATGGCAATAACAAAGCAACGGTCGCCGTGTTGCTGTATCTGTTCCGCCGAATCCAGAAAAAACTCGACGGGCGTCCAACGCTTATCGTTCTGGATGAGGCATGGGTCTATCTGCGGGATGAGTTATTCCGCGAATATCTGCGCGACTGGCTGAAAACACTGCGCAAGCTCAATGCCGTCGTCGTTCTGGCCACGCAAAACCTTTCTGACATCTTCAGTTCAGGAATCAGTGATGTGGTCATGGAGGCATGTCCAACAAAAATTCTGCTCGCGAACGCGGAAGCCGCCAACATTCAGTCGCGTCGCCTGTATGAAGCCGTGGGCCTGAACGACCGCGAGATCCAAATCGTTCAAAGCGCCGTTCCCAAACGGCAGTACTACGTGATTTCCCCGGAAGGGCGTCGCCTGATATCACTGGGACTTGGTGAGGTTGCGCTAGCGTTTGTAGGAGTGAACAGCCCAGAAGATCGTAAAAAGGCGACTGAAGTAATGCGGTCGCATCCCCGAAGTTGGCAAGCGGAGTGGTTGCGTCAACGAGGACGCTCGGATTGGGCGGACTGGTGGCGTGAAGTGGAAGGTGTTCTCGAAAGGAGAGTATCAGCATGAAAAAAGTAACGGTGTTCGTATTGGCGTTGTGCCTGGTGTCCTTGAGCGTTCCTGCGCCCACCGACGCGGGAGTGGTAGCTGGCGTCGCAACGGAATGGACCCAAATTCTGAATCACGTCCAGCTGGTCATGGGTTATATCCGCCAGGGGCTTCAACTCGAAGCTCAGATGAAGCAGCTGACCGAGCAGCTAAAACAAGGAGTGAAATCGCCTCAACAATTCTTTGGTTCCATCCAACAAGACTTGGGAGAACTCTCGCAAATTGTGCAAGGCGGCCAAGCCCTGGCCTATTCCATGGGCAATCTCGACGCTCAGTTTCGGAACACGTTCCGAGGCTACGGTTCGCGCACGTCTGGGTACTTTAACGACTACAAGAAATGGTCGCAGACCTCGCTCGATACTACGCTGAGCACGCTGCGCGCAGTAGGTTTGCAGGGCCAGCAGTTGAACAGCGCACAATCCGTTCTCGCCCAATTGCGATCGATGTCGTTAGGAGCGGGTGGGGAGATGCAGGCGGCCGAGGTGGGGAATCAAATCGCCGAACAACAGGTGGAGCAACTGATGTCACTTCGGCAGTTGATGTTAGCCGATCTACAGAGTAAACAAGCATATCAGGCGGAGCAGATTCAGAAGGAACAGGCGGACAATGCGGCCCTTGAGCAGGTGTTCGGAACGCACCCGCTGGTGACCGACCAGAAAAAATACTAGCTCCGCGGGGGACAACATGAAACGAGAATTTGTTGCGGCTGCGATTCTTGCGCTTTCCACTATGTACCTTGGTGGTTGCAAAAAAGCCGAGCCGCCAAGTCCTATCGTGCAAAAGGTTGAGGCCGCGGGATCTGGGGATTTGTCTCAATCCAGCACAAAATCAATTTCCGATTGGTTTAACAAACATCAGGCGTTGGCAAAGGAAGTCAAAAACGATTGCCTCGCGGTAAGAGATTCGAAGCCAGCAACCTGGCGGGATTCCACGGAGGGCCGAGTCTGCACGGCGGCCGTGTCATCGACGATGATGGGCAACGAACCAATAAAGACGGACGACAAAAAGTATTGAGGTGGGGCCATGTGTGGCAGGCGCAGAGGCAAGATTCTAGGCAGCGTAATCGTGGTCGGAGTATTTCTCCTAACAGCCGCCGCTATTGCGCATGCGCAAGGGCCTAACTCGGTAAACGGCCCGTCTAGCATCCTCGACGAATACAAGGGTCTTCAGAACGGTTGGATCACAAAGTTGTTGGGTGCCGCGCAGCGACTCTTCTTTTTGCTTGCCGGAATCGAGGTTGCCTGGAGCTTCACGCTCTTAGCCATCGAAAAAGCCGATTTCCAAGCCCTTACTGCGACAATCGTTCGCAAGATCATGTGGATTGGGATCTTTTACGCCATCCTTCTCTATGGAGTGACTCCGGGCGGGGGCGGGTGGATTCCCGCCATCATAGAAAGCTTTCATATCCTCGGCCAAAACGCGTCGGCAGTTGGTCCGCTCGGCCCTAGTGCCATCGTTGGTTTTGGCGTCAACATGTGCGTCGATCTTCTTTATTCACTGAAAGGCGCAGATTTCCTAACCAGTTTTGCGAGCAGCATGGCGCTTGTGTTCTGCGCCGTTGTTATTTTTGTTGCTTACCTCGCCATCGCAATCCAATTCGTGGTGGCGATGATAGAGAGTTATTTGGTGATCGGCGCCGGAGTGATTTTTCTTGGCTTTGGTGGTTCCCGGTGGACTGCGGCCTATGTAGAGCGATACATCGCTTATGCGGTATCGGTCGGTATGAAGATCCTTGTCCTCTATTTGTTGGTCGGAGCGGGGATGACTGTTTCCCAGGGTTGGATTTTGGTCGCACAAAACGCCGCGACGTCATCGGACCCTGCTCGCACTGGATTTGACCTGGCTGCAGCCGCAGTCATGTTCCTCTGCGTCTGCTGGATGTCTCCAAAGATCTCTTCGGCGATGCTCGGCGGAGTTGCCTCGATGAGCGGCGGCGATTTAACGAGTGTTGGAATGGGAGTTGGCCTTGCCGCCGCGGGTGCCGGAGTGGTTGCGACACAATATGCAACGCGTGGCTCGGATGCGTTGTCGAAAGTGAAAGAAGCGGTAGCCGCGGGCTCTCGAACGTCAGGAGGAGGCTCGGCAGGAGCTGGCGGCGCGCCGCCAAGGTCTGGCGGTGGCGGGAAAGGAAGTGGCCCAACTTCGCCAAGCGCCGGAGGCGGATCGGCTGCGATGCAAAGTGGAATGCCTGGAGGAGCAACACAGCCGGCGCCTCCTTCTCCCGCACCCGCGTCTAGAGCATCAGGCCAGCAACCGAGTCCTCCGCGACCATCCGAAAATCGCACCAGCGATTCTTTCCTTGATGCACTCGAGCGGACTACTGCACGTGCCCACTACGCGATGAACAGCGTTCGGATTCCGCATGACGGCACATCGCACGCGCCGCCATCCAGTTCGATTGGACACGGCGACAGCTAATGGGGAGAGGTGGACGATGCCCAAGTCAAATGTACTGACACAACCGAGTTCAAAAGAAGAATCCTTCGGCAGCCCCTACTTGGTTGCACGGCGAGAGTGGGATGAACGCTACGGTGGACTAATCAAACGCGCTCAGCAGTGGCGAGGAGCTGCGGTACTCGCCCTCCTGGTGGCACTCGCTGAAGCGCTGGTAATTGTTGGAGTAGCCACACGCCCGCGTATTGCTCCGTACGTCGTTGCCGTCGATTCCCTCGGTCGAGTTGCGGCTGCGGGTGCGATCGATCGGACGTCGCCCGTCGATGAGCGGATGAAGCAAGCCGCCGTAACGCAATGGATTCACGACATGCGCAGCGTAACCAGTGACGGCTTAGCCGAGCGCGCAGCCATCGACCACGTGTACTCGATGATCGGCAGTCAGAGTGCGGCGCAAACCATTGTCACGGATTATTTCCGCGCCAATCAACCTTTCGAGCGCGGCGCGCGCGAAACGGTGCAGGTTGAAGTCAACGCGATCCTTCCGAACTCACCGCATAGTTATGAAGTGGATTGGACCGAAACTAGGCGGGCCCTGGACGGCAAGCCGGTGTCCTCGGACAAGTGGAAAGGAATTTTCACGCTCGCGATCAACCCACCGGTGGACGAAGCGATTCTCCGCGTGAATCCGTTCGGGATTTATATCATGGACATTACGTGGTCGAAAGTTTTGTGAGGGACACCATGAGGATGAACTACGTGGCAGCGGCAGTGCTAGCTTTTGCATTTAGTGGATTCGGAGCGGCGCGGGCGCAGCAACCAGCCAATAGCCCGCCAACCCCGAACACGGCGACTGTGCAACCGCCAACGACGGCGATGAGAAAAGAGCCCGTGCCTTCGCTCGAAAAGTATCCTCTCGCCGAGGCCGTGCGAGTGTTGGAGACAGGGGACGCACCCAAGAAAAACTCCGCGAAAGGCCTGCCAACGGTGCCGGCCTTGTCACCCCACACTAATTCTGCGGCGTCCCCCGAAGTTCCCCGCGCGTTCGACCCGAAGCGCGACGTAGCCCTAAATGCGACGGGAGGCGAAGCAGTCGTGTTAAGCCGCGAATGGACGGAGAGTCGCAATGCACCCGCACCCGGCAAAGATGGCCGTGTGGTCTATGTCTACGGCGGCGGTCTTCCGGTCCTTATATGTGCGCCTTTGCGTGTCTGCATTTTGGAACTCGAACCGGGAGAGAAGATTCTGGGTGAACCACACATTGGCGATAGCATCCGCTGGGAAATATCTCCTTCTGCATCGGGAAGTGGAGCCGACGCTATTCCTCTCATCATTATTAAGCCGCGGATTGCCGGTCTGGACACAACCATGGTTGTGCCCACGGATCGGCGGGCCTATTACGTTCGACTCGAATCAAAACCCAACGACTACGTCGCACGCGTGGCGTTTTCCTATCCGGAAGACAGTAAGCAAAAGTGGCAGGAATACTTGGCCAAGCAGCGCGAGGCCGAACAACGGGAAAAGACTGCCGCGGACCGTGTGGCCGAATTGCCGAACACAGCGCTCGAAAACATGTTTTGGAACTACGAGATCAAAGGGGGTGACGCTTCAACCCGACCGCTACACGTGATGGACGACGGCGCAAAAACATACATCCAGATGCCGGTCGAAACAATCCATCGCGAGTTGCCAGTGCTGGTAATCAAAGGGCCAAATGGTTCCGAGATGGTGAACTACCGGGTGAAAGACAACATGTACATCGTGGATCGCCTCTTTGACCGCGCCGCCCTGCTTCTCGGTTCTGGAAAGCACCAGACCAAAATCGAACTGCTCCGAAAAACGGAATTGAGCAGTGGCAAAAATCCCAACGGAGCGCAGGAGACTCAGCCGGTCTCGAACGTCGCTGAAGCGGGGAAGCAGCCATGATGGACGCAAGCCAAACAATGGAATCTCCGTCGGGTTTGGAATTGAACCCAGAGCCGCCGTCAACGGCGCGTATCAGCAAGAAAGTTGGAATAGCAGTCCTCGGCATCGTGCTCGTCGTGAGTGTTCTGGTTGTCTACGGGCTCTACGCGCGACGTGAGCAGCAACAAATTGCCCAAACCCAAAGTGCCGAAAAGCACCCGGAGTCTGCTCGCAATATCGGCGATCAATTGGTCAAGGAATTGGCACCGCCTGCCGTCGCAAATCCGACCCCGGTATTTCCCAGTCGTTCAGAAGATGCGAGCCAAGGAATTCCGTCGTCCGACTCAGGTGTCCCGCAGCCTCCGAGACTGGTTTATCGCGATGACGGCCAGGAAGCGCCAACCGGCAACTATGGACCGGTTGACAGAAGTCGTTCTAGCTCGAATGCACAAACCGAATTGTCTGCGGAAGAAAAGCTGCGCCTGGCGGCATTCCGCCAAGAACAGGAAGCGATGGCTGCTCCCACGCCGATTCGCGCTGGCATTGTGGGTCCAAGTTCTACAGGGACTCCCGCTGTTAGCGACCCGCTGCAACAATTCGCCTCTTTGTTGAGCGCTGGCAAGCCTGCGACAGCCTCAGATTCCTCGATCAACGGCGCGATTCGAACTTCGCATCAGCAAGGGGGAAATGACTACGACCAGCAGAACGAACAGCAGCAGAAACAAGCTTTTATCGAACAAGCGCGCGGACGCGCGTTCGACAACTATCTGAAATCGACGCGCACGCTGGAACTCGGACGATATGAAATAAAAATGGGTTGGGATATTCCCGCCATTCTCGAGCAGGGAATCAACTCAGATCTTCCCGGCGAGGTCAAAGCGCTCGTCCGATCGAATGTGTACGATACGGCGACTGGAAAATACCTTCTTATTCCCCAAGGATCACGCCTCGTCGGAATCTACGATTCGCAGATTGCCTATGGGCAGAATCGGCTGCAGGTCGTGTGGTCGCGGATCATCTACCCCGATGGCAGCTCCATCAACCTTGATGGAATGATGGGCCAGGACAGTCAAGGAATGTCAGGCTTCCACGACAAGGTCGACAATCACTACAAACGCTTGATTGGTTCCGCCCTGCTGACAAGTGCTTTCGTAGCCGGAATCTCGCTCTCGCAAAGGCAGAACACTTCACTGCTCGCGACTCCGACCGCCGGTCAAACGGCAACCAGCGCCCTTGGCCAACAACTCGGGGAGCTGGGCACGGAGATTACGCGCAAGAATTTGAGCATCCAACCCACGGTGAAAATCCCGATCGGCTATCTCTTCAATGTCAGGGTAAACAAGGATATCCTCTTCGACGCGCCCTACGTTCCCGCCGAACTTTAGGCGAGACTTGAACAACTCCTGAGGGTCATGTATATATCTCATGTACAAAACCGCGGCGTTGTTGAGTTGCGGTAGCCCAGTCCCAAGACGGTAGGAATCGTGGCAAAGCGGCGAAGCGCAAACTTCGGGGTCTACAACGTGAGACTCTTGAGTTCTCTCGACAAGCTCCTCCGAGACAAACCTCGGTACATGGGGGAATTGTCGACGTCGATCAACGATGCACTTCTCGCGGTTGACCTCAATACCGTCGAGCTTGTCAATCTTCAATCCAGACAAAAGCAGACCGGAAGAGAAACGCAAGTCGTCATTTTGCGGCGACTTCGCAAGCGCATTCAGCAAGTCGCGCAAAAGCGATCCTGCTCGATGAATCAGCTCGTGAATAGCGCTCTTCTGGCGCACTACTCGAAGACTGGAGACGGCAAACTCAAGAAAACAACCAAGGGACGGGGGCTAGCCATGCGATCCTACGACACCATGTCGGAATTGGAGCGCCGAGAGCTTCACCAGATGCTCTCCGGACTCTCCGCTGTGCAGCCGGTTTCCTCAGAAGTGGAAGAACCGGACGGGACGTACTACGAATACGATCGCAATCTGAAGGCGACGGTGAAAGTTACGTCGGACGGAGAGCGAACTCCGGTGGCGACGCCTGAAACGCAGTTTGACCGTGGTCCGTTGAAGGGACCGGAAAGAACCACACACGAGGCATCCCGACCCTGAGCCAGCCGAAACCAACTTTGTTTATCATCGCGGGACCGTTGGGCGCCGGTAAGACGACCTTTTATGAAGCGTATCTAAAAGAGGCGTTCCCCAGTCTCGTTCCTCCCGTCAGACACCAGCAGCAAGCCTTTCTCAATGATCGTCGCTCTTTTGCGGTCGAAGACATCCGTGTGGACACGCACCTGCTCGATGAGGCCAAGGCGGCCGGTTACAATACCAAGGTTCTTTTTATATCCACCGAAGATGCGAATTTGAATGTGGGGCGGGTTCTGGTGCGCATGAGTCGAGGCGGCCAGGCGGTACCGATTTCGAGCGTAATCGCTTCCTATACGGAAGCCACGAACAACCTTCCCGAGGTTCGTAACCATACCGATGATCTGATCGTCTATGACAACACCGCGCATCGCCGTGGCTACCGAGTGGTCGCACAATTTGCGGGCGGAGAGTTGAGCAAGGCCGCGCAAACGATCCCGGATTGGGCGGCACGGGTGTTTGGTAAACAACTGCAATCGGCGAAGCCGCACGCCAAGCCCGGCCACGGTCGCTAACTTGTTTCCGTTCCTTGTTTGATGAAATACAAACGGGGCTGCCCAAAGGCAGCCCCGTCCGGTTTTTAAGGTAACTCTGGTCACGCATCAAGCGGCTTTCGACTTTGAATGGCCGCCGCTCGTTTTTCTTTTCTTTTCGGTTTTCTCCTTCCCTTCCTTTGCGGCTGCGGCGCGCACAGCCTTCGTGTCCGCCTTGAACAAAGCAGCCGCTTCGATGAGTGGGTCGTCGTCCTTGCTTTCGTTGGTGGTCTCTACACAGCCGAGCAGGATGGTCTCAAAAATGAGCGATGCCAATCCGGCAGCGTCGGCTTTTTTGTAGAGTATTCGGGCTTTTTGGGCCGCTTGCCAATCGCGCGGATCCTTCGGATTTTCCAATCCATGCCGTTTCGCAACACGGCACGCCTGTTCATGCGGCAGGGAACGCAGCGTGAAAGCCGCCACCATGCGCATTTCTTCGGTTCCCAAGTGCGGCTTAACGCGTTTGAGAACATCGGCCAGCAAACGATGCCGAAATGAAACGGTCTGTTTTGCTTTCCGATTGGCCGCCTTCTTTTCGGCTTTCCACTGAATCTGTTGCTTTTCCGCCTGCTGTTGCTCCCGGAAATGAACCTTACAGGTCTGGTCCGCGCAAACTTTCACGAGCCGGCCTTTTTCCAGGCCATCCGCGTAGATCGCCGGGGTTAGCCGGTTACATAGGCGCTGCTCAGGCTTCGCTTCTTTTCCTTTTCGCGCTTTTCGTGCAATGACTTCGACATAGTTCCGTCGCGGAAGGATGGGGCTTTCTTCCGTGAGGTTGTACTTCTCCGAAATCATCACGAGCTTCGGCATTTGCTCCATGCGTTGGGCAATGTGATGGTCGAGTTTGCGATTAAAACATTCAGCGTCGGAACACGAGTCTTGGCGGACTTCGCTGAAGAGCAACGTGTTGAAGCCCGTCCTCTTCGGACAGTTCGTGCAACTGCCTGCCTCCGGCAGAAGAGTTTCGTCGTCTTTGGAGAACGGGACCGATTTGAGGCTGAGGTACACGTTTTGTTCAATCCACGCCTGCAATCGGCTCACAGGCACTAGACTGCGTTCCTCGTCCTTGGCTGCAAAGTATCCGTCAAAACAATGGGCCAAAGCCTTTTCTTGCATCTCGGGCGTGAGCTTGGCGACCAGCATTGCGTGCTCAACTCCGATGTGTCCGGCGGTAAAGGTCTGCGCGGCACCTTCAGTCAGGTCCAAGAGCTTCAAGCGCTTGGCGACGAATGACGCCGCTTTTCCTGTCTTGGCCGCTATTTTTTCAATGGTGTACTCTGCGCCCTCCCGGTCCAGTAGGGCGCGGAAACACTGCGCTTCTTCAAACGGATGCACATCGGCCCGTTGAAGGTTTTCGATGATTTGAATTTCCAGCGCCTCGGCGTCGCTGATCGACCCGATGCGAACCGGAATTTCTGAGAGGCCCACTCTTTGTGCGGCGCGGTAGCGCCTGGCTCCGGCGATGATTTCAAAATGGCCATTCACTTGCCGCACGACAAGCGGTGAGAGGATGCCTTTGCTGCGAATGCTCCCGGCAAGCTCCTCCAGCTGCTCTTCGTCGAAGGCTCTGCGCGGATTGGTGCTCGATTCCACCAACTCCGCAATCGGGACACTCGCGTACTCTTTCAAATTCTGACTTGTTGCTGTTGTGTTCATTTCCTTCTCCTTTTTGAAGTTCTTCTTTGTTTCAGTACTCCTCGGGCAAAAGAATCGTGGTGATTTCACGATTGGCTTCGGTGATGACCCACAGTTTTTCGCCTGCGGTCGTTTGGTAGGCGCTCAAGAGCCGGAAACTCTGTTCGAGGCTCAGGGCATTTTCTTGTCGGTCCTCTTCGTCGAGGTCGCCCCAATCCCCGCACCTGTGTCGCTCCAGAAACTTCTGCGGAGTGTCCCCGGCCCGCTCCAAGGCCGACAAAGCGCCCGGAGTGGCGACGACTTGTCCCAATCGAAACAGCGCGAGTTTGGGAATTTTTTCCATCTTGATATTTCTCCTTATCTTGATGTGCATTTCTGCTTCTAGCGCGGCGCGCTTTGCCGCGCTAAAAAGCAAATGCTCTTCCTAGACGCGCCTTTGCGCCTGGCCGTCCGCGCTGTCAAGGGCGGCGGGGTGTGCCGTTCATCGAAGCGCAGCGAAGACCCTTGACAGAACAAGCGGAGGGAGCAGGCGCATGCTTTGCGTCGGAAGAGCAATTGAATTGAAGAGATAGACACCTATGCATTGAAGGGTTGTGGTTTTATGGATTCGCTGAAGACTTCCTGTGCCGCAATTATTTATGGTACGATACGTAAAGCAGCATGAAAGCAATCGGTGATCGTCGGATTGGAAACTGGAGACGGTCAAATCCATCGGAAGGTGTCGAGGTGCAACGGTGGAAATTTTGGAGTTGAGTCGTGGCGAGTACGAACGCGTACGGCGGCGTCTGAATGCTCGCCTTGGCAGCTACCTACTCTGTTCTGTTCCCGTTCCGCTGCTGTTGCTGACGCTGGGCGTTCCGCCCCCGCTTGTCTTGCTCCTCACCATTGGCGCGGTGGTGATGATCGGCGTGGCCTATCCGCTCTGGTGGAGGACCCGCCACAATCCCTGTCGGCACGACGTTCGAGAGAGATGGACCGTGCGGTTGCTATTTGCGTGCAGATCCTCGGCGATTGTTTCAGCGGTGACTGCGGCGGTCGTTTGGGTGGCTTTTGCCGGAAGGGACGGGCACACGGCGAGCATTGTATGGGTCGTGATGCTTTCGGTGTTCTCGGCGGCGTGCTTCCTCTTCTCGGTCTATGTCCAACGCAAAGCCCTGGCCATTGGGAGAGACGAGCGGGCACTCGTCCCTCAAGAAAGAAGAAGCCCCTAGAAAGGGGCTTCTTCTCCGTTCGAGGGCAGCTCGGGAGGCTCTGTGCGGGGATCGCGCTTTTCGATTTGTGAAGTTCTTGGGAGCGATATCGGAGGGTTTCAGAGAATCCCCGCGCAAGGGAGTGGCTAAAGTTTCAGGCCGCGCGCGGTCTAGCCGCGAACACGATCGAAGCCTATCTGCGCTTGAGTCGTTGATGAGCCGTCTTGCGGATATTCCGACACCGGCTGGTCCAACGCCTCTTCAGCTGCGGTGAGCAGCGCTGGTCCAAATCGAAGCCGCGGACTGATGCGCTAACGAAAGAAAAAGGAAAAAGGCCCTCCGGCAACGCCGGAGGGCCTTCGGGCTGTTCGCATCAGAGCGAAGCTTCGTTGGACTCCGACGCTTGCGCGGGAGCGTTGGGCTCCGGTTCGCCGCGATCGAGCCTGCGCACGACATCGGCGCGGACGGACCACGACGTAATCTTCGAGGTCTTCGACTTCTTGCCTTTGCCATTCGGTTGTTCGTAGGTAGAGCTGACGAGAGAGCCTTCGACGAGTACGTGAGCGCCCTTCTTGATAGTCGTAGCGATCCGCTCAGCCAAGCGTGGCCGGAACACAACCACGCGGTGCCAGTCTGTTTTAGAGTTCCACTCGTCATCGGCGTTTTTCCACGAGCGCTGTGTAGCGACCGAGAGCACGGTGAACTTCGAACCGTTGCCTTTCGCTTGACGTTGCTCGGGATCAGAACCAACAAACCCGACGAGAGTTATGGAGTTGAGATAGGACATTTTGTTTTACCTTTCTTTCTGCCCCGTTTTTTTGGGGCACGAGAGAGAGCGAGGGGGCGTGGAGTCGCAGGCTAGCGTCTGCTTTATGGGAGGGACCCATGCTCTTTGGCGAGGAGCCGTGAAAGCAGAAGACGAGTAGGCCGGAGCGGAGAGGAATTACCCGAGCGGTGAGCCCAAAGAAAATCGGGGAGTGAAAGAAAGGAAATGTCCCTAGTTCAGGAATACCACGGAGAAGAGAAGATCCGGACAACGGTTAGCGCGGTTCGAAGAGCGTGGCAGGCCACGATTGCCGATGTCGGACCGTCCGGACTCGACAAAGGCGAAGGATCAACTTAGACCAAATGAAAAAAAACGCCGACGGTAGCGTTGATCTGTATTTTGGACCAAAAGCACCGGACGGTCTGGAATCCAACTGGATTCCAACAATGGACAAAGAACCCTATCCATGGCTCCGACTTTGCGCGCCGGAGGCGGCCTTCTGGGATAAGATCTTCAAGATGCCTGACGTGGAACGGGTGCGATGAACTTGTGGGGCAGCGCCGATTCGGTCCTGGTCAGTGTGGAAATTATTATTTCGTACCAAAAGAGGAGGAAAGGACGATGCAAATGAGATGGTCTAGAAAAATCGCAGTCGCTCTCGCGGGAGTCGCGGCACTAGCAGGTGCAGTGTCCGCCCCTATTGCCAAAGCGCAAGACAAGAAACCCAACATCGTTGTGCTAATGACGGACGATACCGGCTGGGGCGACTTCGGGGCTTACGGGGGCGGCGCGGCCTTGGGCCACCCGACTCCAAACATCGACCGCTTCGCCAAGGAGGGCGCGGTGTTCACGAGCTGGTATGGCCAAGCGAGCTGCACGGCGGGCCGGGCTTCGTTCATGACCGGGCGCATTCCCATCCGCTCGGCGCTCTCCGTCGTGGTGGTCCCGGGTGACGAGAACTACCTCCGGAAGGAAACGCCGACCATCGCCGAATACTTCCAGAAGAACGGCTACTCGACCTATTTCTCGGGCAAATGGCATCTGGGCGACAAACCGGCGTCGTACCCGATCGAGCATGGCTTCGACGAGATGAAAGAGTTCGCCGCCTACTATGCCGGCGCTTACACCTGGGAAGACACCTCGAAGTGGTTTCATCCGTGGTTCCCGTCCTATAACCCGGAATTCAACGCCATGTTTGATGACATTGTGAACTTGAGCGAGTGGGAAGGTGTGGCCGGACAGCCCGCAAAACGGGTCGCCACGATTGACTACGCCTACATGGCTACAATGGACGAACGGCAGGCCGACTATGCCGTGGATTACATCAAGCAGCACGCGAATGGCAACAAGCCTTTCTTCATGGACATTAACTGGATCAAAATGCACAACCCGACCCATGCGGCCCCGGATTTTGCCGGGAAGTCGCATCTCGGTGACTACTCCGATTCGCTCATGGAAATGGACGCTGACATCGGCAAAGTCATCGATGAAATCCGCAAGGATGCGCCCAACACGATTGTCATCCTGACAGCCGACAACGGCGCGTGGCTAGACGCCTATCCCGACGCTGGAACCCAGCCATTCCGTGGCGAAAAAGGCACCGCGTTTGAAGGCGGGTGGCGTGTCCCGGCCATTATGTGGTGGCCGAACAACATCCCCGCTGGGGTGCAATATCACGAAATGATGTCGCACATCGACTGCTGGTCAACACTGGCCAAGATGGCTGGCCTCGCGCCACCGCCCCATGGCGAATGGCACGACAACAACGGCAAGCCCATCTACTTCGACAGTATTGACAACAGCGCCTACATCCTAGGTAAGACACAGCACTCCGCACGTCGGTCGTGGGTCTTTATCGATGGCGAAAATCTCAATGCCATCCGCGTTGACCTCGCTGGAGATCCCAAAGAGCCGTGGGTAAACGTCGCCTGGAAATTCATGTGGACGGCGAAGGAATCCTGGCTGGGACCCGATCAAAACTTGAGTTTACCGGCGTTCTATAACCTCACCATGGATCCCTATGAGAAATACGACATGGTCATGAATGGGGCCACGCCAACCCGTGGAATTACCACCTCCCCGGGAAGATATTCCGGCGAAGAAAACTCCTGGGCTGGGGCGCTGTATGCGCCGGTGTTGGTCGACTTCGACAAGTCCATCATGAAGTATCCGAGCATCAAGCGCTCCCCCGGCGGTGCCTCGAACGACTTGTTACCGAATCTTCAGCACCCGGAAAACCCGGTGCCTGCGCTGGATCCCAATAAAATGCCGAAGGCAGTGCCCGGCGGGGGCTAACCGGTTGATTCGATTGTGAAATACGCGGGCTGCCTCAACGTGAGGCGGTCCGCGACTTCACCAGCAAAATGAACGAATAAATCACCACTGAATTTCAGGAATGCGCGAAGAAATATCCACCTATCAAGGGAAAGTTTACGATCAACTGAGGATCTATTACAGGAGGAACCCTCCAGTCAGACTTTACGGCGCGCGACCGAAGCCGCATTAGACAAGAGCTGGAAGCCTGGCGACATCGAGAAGCTGAAGTGAATTTAGATCGCCATCACTATTAGTGTTGCGAAAGATGCTTGCAGTAGTTACTTCCGCATGAAGACGCCGAGTATTATGACGTTCCGTTGAGCTTCGTAGGCGTGATTTTAGTCATTTGCGTCTGTGCGGCTAAGCAACCTGCTTCATCGACATGGATTAGCAATTCCCGATGAGAGTTTCAACAGCCGATCGTCGGCAATTCGCAGAGTCACGATTCGCCGGCAGGTTGTTCCCGGATCACGAGCAAGCCGGAAGTAAAGCAAATGTTGCAGACGGCGACATTCGCAAGGTTACCCGTTAGGACGAGACTCGCCAAATAAGCCGCCACTGGCCACTCCCTCCGCTACGACCTAAGCGCGCCGTCTCCGGCGTCGCAGGTCTACGCTACGGGAGTGGCCAGCTCAAGACAAACCACGCTCTAATGTCGGAAACGTAGGCGGGCAAACCTCAGCCCGAAGCTATTCCACTTAACATATACGTACATCGGTAGAGCTCCTTTGATGCCCTGAGTCTCTCAAGGCTCACCACCCGGAGGGCGCGAGTGTGAGGCAGCTCCCAAGTGCCAAGGTCTGCTTCTTGGAGGGGCCCAGGCACTGGGAGGAACCAAGACCCCCTGAGAGGGCGCTCCGGCGAAGCAGAAGACCGCCGCGCCGCAGGGCGCTGCCTTGTTTGCATTCGCGGTGCTTGAGAGCGAAGCGGCAGAGAAGGGCTCAAACAAGACGACGCCGATGACTGAGTTCTATCGGACGATTAAGGGAAGGGGGTGAAAGCATCGAACCGCAATGAGCCTAGATATGGACAGTACAAGTTATAGTGGGTATAATTAGGGTCATTATGAGAAAGAAGTCTTCGCGCGCTTTGCCCATACCGGTGCGGACCGCTCTCCGTAAGCTGGGTCGCGACATCCGTGACGCTCGGCTTCGCCGTCGCGTCTCGACCGTGATCATGGCCAACCGGGCGTTGATCGATCGAAAAACGCTTCGCAAAGTAGAAAACGGCGATGCAGGCGTTTCCGCAGGGGCGTATGCGACCATTCTTTTTGTACTCGGAATGACCGACCGCCTTGCCGAGTTGGCGGATGCGCGGTTCGACAGGATTGGACTGACGCTTGAAGAAGAAAGACTGCCGAAGCGGATTCGTTCCGTGTCGAGGCTTGGTTCGACTAGTACGGAAAAATAACGGATGGAAGAAAAGACTTACGTCTATGTCGATCTTGGCGGGACTTCTGTCCTGGTGGGCACCCTTTGGTCCAGAGCGCGCAAAGGCCAAGAGAGCGCCAGCTTTGAATACCAAAAGAGCTGGTTGGAAAATCCGAAACGTTTCTCACTAGAGCCCGCCCTCATTTTGGGACCTGGTCCGTACCATACCGAAGAAGGAAAGGCTCTGTTTGGCGCTCTCGGCGACTCCGCGCCCGACCGTTGGGGACGTGTGCTCATGCGTCGCGCGGAAAACCGTCAGGCGAAGCTGGAACGCCGCGCTCCCCGCACGTTGCGCGAGATAGATTACCTCTTAATGGTTGACGATGAGGCGCGGCAAGGCGCATTGCGATTTGCCAAGAGCGAGGGTGGGCCGTTCGTTCGCGAAGGCGGAGAGGCGCGGATTCCGCCGCTGATCGACTTACCACGACTCCTTGCGGCGGCAGAGCACTTTGAAGAAGACAACGATACGGAAGAGGATATCCGGCTGTTGCTGGCTCCGGGTTCCTCGCTCGGAGGAGCGAGGCCTAAAGCTTCGGTGCGCGGCACGGATGGCCAACTCCTCATCGCCAAGTTCCCGCACAAAGCGGACGAAACAAACGCCGTCTTGTGGGAAGCGCTGGCCTTGAAATTGGCTGCGAAAGCCGGCATCAATGCGGCGTCCTGGAGAGTGGAACAGGTTTCTAAGAAACCGACACTGCTTTTGTCACGATTTGATCGCGACGGGAAGCGGCGGCTGCCATTCCTATCCGCCATGAGCATGTTGGGAGCAAAAGACAGAGAGACGCACAGCTATCTTGAACTGGTCGATGCGCTTCGACAGCACGGGGCGCAGGTCGAGAAGGATCTCGAGCAGTTATGGCGGCGCATCGTGTTTTATGTCCTTATCTCCAACACGGACGATCACCTTCGAAACTT
The DNA here is from genome assembly GCA_963742325.1 of Candidatus Acidiferrales bacterium. GTDB lineage: Bacteria > Acidobacteriota > Terriglobia > Acidiferrales > UBA7541 > Acidiferrum. The sequence continues at coordinate 789,188 of CAVULB010000002.1, forward strand.
GGGTTTCCTCTATTCCGGCGACGCTGGCTGGATTCTCGCCCCGGCATACGATCTCAATCCAGTGCCTGTCGAAGTAAAGCCCCGCGTGCTTACAACCAATATCGACCTGGATGACGGAACTGCATCGATTGAGCTCGTGCTGAGCGTGGCTGAGTATTTCGGCTTATCGTCAAATCGCGCCAGAGTAGTCATTGCGGAAGTCGCTAAGGTCGTGGGAACGTGGCGACGCGAAGCCGCCGGTCTTGGTATCGCACGAACGGAAATCGAGAAGATGTCCTCGGCTTTCGATCACGAGGATTTCAAAAAGACCAACAATCGCTGAAAAACCTGAAGACGATATCGGGTGATTGATCGCTGTATATTTTGTACAGAACGGGCGGAGATTTTAGGACGCTTGACGAAATCGCGGTTACTCGCCTTTTATTGTCCGCGCTTTAAGAATGTTTAAGTCTCCTTACAACCCCGGTCCTCACTGCTCTTCCGTGCTCTCGTTAGTGGAATACGCATGGTAAAAATGCCCCTTGCATTCAATGGTGCTATATGTATAGTATGATGCCAGTGAGGAAGTCTTGACAGGCCGAATGGCGAACCGAACAGAGCTAGGCGGTAAGCCATAAGAAGGACAGTCGTATGAACCGCAATCTACCGAGAGTAGCGTATCGCCCGAGAGAGGCTGCTGAGGTGACGGGCCTCTCACTCCGATTTCTGTACTACGCCATTCAGCACAAGGACTTGCCAACAATTCGTGTCGGCCGTTGCCGCCTCATAACCGAAAAGGCCTTGCGTGAGTGGCTGGAGCGAAAAACGGAAGCTGCGCTTGAAACCTCTCGCTGACCAGGTATGTCTCACTACCTACGTTGTAGACGGTGCCGCGGCATCAAACGTCAATTTTGCACCGGTAGAGCTTTCGCCCGGCACCTCGGAAAACCGCCGCCTCATGAGCGGTGTCTTATTAGACTCGTCGCAGTGCCTCAGATTCACGCCGCTTCAGACGTCCAGCTGGATACTCTTGATACTAGGCAACAAGTCACTGGCAAGACGACCTTTGTCCACACAAGCGTCAGCTCCTGCCGCAACGATCCCCGGGAACATCAGGCTTGAATCATTTTGGCTCATCAATATGATCTTGGTCGCTGGAGCTTCTTGCCGAATACGCCTGGCTACCTCTAAGCCGTTCATCCCTGGCATACTGATGTCCAGAAGAACAAAGGTGGGTGAAAGCTCACGAACCTTTTGAAGAGCCTCGAGGCCGTCTTTGGCTTCGCCGCAGACTTCCCAACGCGTTTCCGATGACAATAGTCCTATCACACCCCGGCGAACGATCTCACTGTCGTCTGCGATAAGAATTTTCATGGTCGAGTCAATTCCTGCTAATTCTCGGCTCCTTGCTGGGAGTTGTGGGCAGATTCGAGTATTTTGCTTGGTCCCACACTGTCGGCCGCCGGAACGGGCAAAGTGACGGATACTTGCGTGCCGCTGGCATCCGAATTAATGTCCATCACACCATGAAGGCGACGAACGCGCTCATGTATGCCGGCGAGGCCTACGCCTGATCGCTGCGACCTAATACTCCCCAGTTTATCCGCCGTTATGCCTTTCCCATCATCACAAATCTCTAAGCTCGCCTTTTCGGCGTCACGCGAAATTCGAATCATCGCCTTCTTACTTCCGGAATGGCGATGAATATTTGTCAGGCATTCCTGAACAATCCGAAATATCGCCAATTCCATTTCGTCAGGAAGCCTCCCAAAACACTCACAGATAGAAAACTCGATATTTATCCCGCTGCGCTCCGAGAATCCCTGAATGTACCAACGAATCGCTTCGGGTAAACCGTTTTCGTCTAAAAGTGGCGGGTGCAAAAGATAAGACATTGTCCTTATTTCTTTATTCAGTTGTTGTAGCAATTCCTGGTTTTCTTGAACCGTTTTAGCTAATAGCTGATCTTGTTTCAAGGTATGACCTATGTTGGCCAGACCCAGGGCTAGGGCCGTGATAATCTGGCCGGCGCTGTCATGAAGTTCACGCGCTATGCGTCGCCGTTCGTCATCTTGCGTCTGGAGAAGACGGATGGATAAGTCTCGCAGGCTTTCCGATTGTTCCAGAACCTGAGCATTTCGCTCCTCCAATTCCTGAGTCCGTTTGCGGACTTGCGCATCGAGCGTTTCTGCCAGTGTCCGGTACTTTTCTTCGGCGCGTTTCAGATCGGTGATATCCACCCCGGTTGGATGAAGAAAGAGGATCTGGCCTTGAACATCTCGAATCGGATGAAGAGCGAACTCCATAACCCGTTCGGTTCCGTCAGCACAATGGTACGGAAGCACCTCCCGATAGGCTGCTCCCTGCGCTGCTTGTGTTGTTGCGACGCGAATTTTCTCTTGAACTTCCTGGGAACCTCTCCACCAGGCGGTTTCCCAGAAGGGCCGCCCAAGCACTTCCTCGGCTCGATACCCACCGGCCTCTAAGCACAAACGATTTGCGTCGATAAACAGACCGTCAAGAGTCATGATGCCGGCAAAAACGGAAGTTTGCTCGAATATTGCTTCGAATTTGGCTGTGGCCGCCGTAGCCTCAAGCGTTTTCTGTTTTTCTCGTTCTAGGCTCTCGCGCAAGGCCTGCTGCATGCGCTTTTGCTCGGTGATATTGCGGGCGATCTTGGATGCTCCCACGACTTGCCCGGCGGAGTCCCGCATTGGCGAAATCATAAGCGAAATATCGAGAGACGTGCCGTCTTTGCGCAGACGAACAGTTTCAAAATGTTCTACCCGATCCCCTTGCCGAATATGCGCAAGAATCGTTTTTTCCTCGTCTTGACGATCGGGTGGAATTATTAATGTAATATGCTTGCCAATAGCCTCTTCAGGTGTGTAGCCAAAGAGACGCTGCGCGCCGCTATTCCAAGTAGTTATGATCCCCTCAAGATTCTTACTAACAATTGCATCTTCAGAGGAATCTACAATCGAGGCGAGCAAGCCTTTCGCTCGTTCGGTCTGCGTTCTTTCAGAAATATCCCGCACAACTGTCGAAGCGCCAACCACATGTCCCCCGACGTCCGTTAACGGCGAGATTGTCAGAGAAACATCGCACTTTGTACCATCTTTGCGGGCACGAGTAGTTTCAAAATGACCGACCCTTTCTCCGCGCCTTAGCTGCTCAAGAATTCTCGTTCCCTCTTCTCGACGATCCGACGGAACTACAATTGCCATGTGCTGCCCGATGGCCTCTGCACTCGTGTAGCCAAAGAGGCGCTCAGCTGCACCATTCCAACTGGTGATATTTCCATCTAGATCCTGGCTAATGATTGCGTCGGCGGAGGACTCGACGATGGCAACCAATTTCGACTTGACAATAGTTCCGCGCCGATTTGATTCGCCAAGAGCAATAATGCCAGCCGAGAAAGCCACAAAACCAAGCAGTCCGAACGCCTCAGTTCGATCTTGCAATGCGAATGAATGGGTTGACGGTAGGAACCAATACCAAACTCCTAGTGTCGATAGCAGAGTTGTTACGACCGAAGGGCCCAGGCCGCAATACCACGCAGAGAACACGACTGCCAGCCAAACCGTGTGGTAAGGGTTTTGATTTCCGTACAGAGGTGCGAGGAGTTGGCGAAGAAGCAGAGCCACAATCGCCGCTGCTACAGCCAGGGCATACCGAAATGCGGGATGGGTTTTGCGCATCACCTCAACCCCTAGAATTAACCCAAATGATTATCTTTGGGGTTAGAAAATACATCACATAAATCTGAAAAGTCAACGGGCAGAATAGGTGGGATGGCGCGAAACCGATGGTGCCTTCCAATAAGAACGGCACTGCGGGCAAAAAGCGCGTAAGTGCTGTATACGCGGGAGTTATCGAGCATTACGGTCCACGCCAATGGACTGTTCTTCCTCGACCCTCGCTCGGTAGTCCTTGGCCGAACAGAAAGCTAGGAAACTTGTGGCCTTTGGTACTAGAATAGCCAGAAGAGGCGCACCGGAAGGAGGAGCAATAACCATCCGCCGCAAGGTCAAATCCGTACTCCCCGATTGGTCCAACAAGATCGAAGCTTTCCGCAGAAATCTGAACCTCACTCAATCGGAACTGGGCCTCAAAATCCGAGCGTCAGCGATGGCAATCTCAAGATGGGAGCGGGGGCAGTCTGAACCGCCGGCGGATGCTTACATTCGTCTCGGTCGCATGGCAGGCGACCCACTCTGCTGGTTCTTCTGGGGCCGCGCCGGTCTCAGCACGGCCGATCTGACGCGGGTTTTGCCGGGAACTCATCTGCGATTGGCCGAAGATAGAATAGCAACGGTGCGAGTAGTTCAAGCTGGCGCAGGTAGCACCAAGTTATTGGGGCCCACAGATTTCGTTGCGATTCCCATTCTTCCGGTGCACGTGGCAACGCCTGATGCCGAGGGGGATGAAGTCGCCGACCTTGAACAGCTGACGGCAGAAGCGATGTGGGCAGCCCCTGCGGAGTGGTGTCCCAATCCGAAGGCCACGATTAGCCTTCGAGTCAAAGGCCATTCCATGTCACCGCTCATCCTTGATGGCTACCTTATTGCGGTCGATACTTCGGTGGTCTCTCGCGACGAGCTAGTTGGAAAGATTGTTGTGGCGTGGAACGTTGTGGACAAGCGATTGCTCTTGTCTCGGTTAATCAGATTGGACCATACGGACGCACTCGTTTCCGATCAGCGCGAGAATCGGTCGGTTTCACTCGCTAACGGCTCGTCGTGGCGCATTAAAGGTAAAGTCCTATGGTGGGCTGGGAAGGCCATTTGAGTCTGAGAAAGTGTCTGGCGCAATAATGGCTGCGCGAGTGGGCTTGCTTCCATACTATGCGGAGTGAAAGTTCACTTTCCGAAGTTGTTTGCTTTTTTTTGAAGCGTTCTACACGATATTGGGGGTTTCATTTTCCCGTTCCCAAAACCGGCTATTTCTCGCGGCGGTGATAAACGTTGTGATCGTGGCGTCATGGCCGAAATCTATGAGCCCATCTCCCGTCCGGAGATTCGCCTTTTTGCTCAGCTGAGGAATTCCTTGCCAGCCGATTGCTTTCCCGTGACGGAAAGCGTCCATCAGGAAAGAGATCGCATTTGGGTTTTGTACCAGTTCTTCGTCGCCCCGCGGACCAGAAAGCACTACAACGGCGTCGAATAAAACGGATGGAGCGCCTCGCAGGGCCATTTCGCCCGGCTGGATGGTTCCCGAAAAATCGCGCTCGCCCTGAGCCTTGGTGGTGATAACCGCAACAGTGACTTTTTCTTTGGCGAGCTGGGCCAACAAATCCTTCTTTATCTTCGCGTCAAATTCTGCGCCAAGAAGAATTCCCACTTTTCTGCCTTCCAGGTTGGGTTGTTTGCGCGAATACAAGGAAAGAGCGGGACTGAGAGGCAAGTCCATGGGTTCGCGGGCAGGCGTGATTTTCTCCGCGCGACCCTCCGCACCGAGACCATGAGCAACCTGTTCCGCAAGCGTTTCGTCAATCCAAGTGAGGTGTCCAAGCATGCGAAAGCGGATGGCCTCCGTCTCGACCTTCGATAGTTCAAAGATCAACGCTTGAGCGATGTGCTTCTGTTCCGACTGGCTCTGCGAGCGATAAAAGAGCCGCGCTTGCGAGTAATGATCGGAAAAGGATTCGGGGCGTAGCCGAACCGTACTTCCTTCGACCGGTCGGTCGGAGGTTCGAAAACCGCGCTCAGCTGTTTCACGAAGTCCATCCGGGTCAAGAGAGTTTGGCTCATAGGCAACGCGTCCCTTCTGTAAGGACATTTGATGAAGGCCATCTCGCTGAAGATTATGAAAAGGACATTTCGGGGCATTCACGGGAATTTGGTGAAAGTTGGGACCTCCCAATCGGCTCAATTGGGTGTCGAGATAGGAGAATAGTCTCCCCTGCAGGAGTGGGTCTTCCGAAAAATCGATGCCAGGGACGATGTGGCTCGGGCAAAAGGCCACTTGCTCGGTCTCGGCAAAGAAATTATCGACATTGCGATCAAGGACAAGTTTGCCCACGAAATCGAGCGGTATCAGTTCTTCGGGAATCAGTTTTGTGGCGTCCAAGACATCGAACTCGAATGTGTCCGCGAATTCCTGATCGAAAATCTGTAAGCCAAGCTCGTATTCCGGAAAATTCCCTTGCGATATGGCCTCCCAGAGATCACGACGGTGGAAGTCGGGATCAGCCCCGTTGATTTTTACGGCTTCGTCCCAAAGCACCGAACAATTGCCGAGCTTAGGCCTCCAGTGAAACTTCACGAATGTTTCGTCGCCTCCTTCATTGACGAGTCTAAACGTGTGCACGCCGAAACCTTCCATCATGCGGAGGGAACGAGGAATTGCACGATCTGACATGGCCCACATAATCATGTGAAGGGATTCCGGCATAAGAGAGATGAAATCCCAGAATGTGTCGTGAGCGGAAGCGGCTTGCGGAAACGCGCGATCCGGCTCTGATTTTACGGAATGAATGAGATCGGGAAACTTCATCGCGTCCTGGATGAAAAAGACCGGAATGTTGTTGCCGACAAGATCGAAATTGCCTTCGGAGGTGTAGAACTTGGTGGCAAAACCTCGAACGTCGCGCGGTAGGTCGGCCGAGCCACGCTCCCCAGCGACCGTAGAGAAGCGAACAAAAACGGGCGTTTTCACTTTTGGGTCGGCAAGAAACGCCGCTTTAGTGACGTTTTTCATGGACTTGTAGGGCTGGAAATAACCGTGGGCCCCGACTCCACGGGCATGTACGATGCGTTCGGGTATCCGCTCGTGGTCGAAGTGCGTGATTTTTTCGCGGAGAATGAAATCCTCGAGCAGCGTGGGGCCGCGTTTCCCGGCTTTCAGCGAATTCTGATTATCAGAGATTGGTAAACCTTGGTTTGTAGAGAGGAATGCTTCCGGTGCCGTTGGTTGTTGATGCGTCTCGCCACCTTGCTTCCGTTGGTCAAGAGATTTGCTTAAACTGGATCGTGAGGGCTTGGCAGCCCTATCGGCCGAATTGCTCTTGGGTATCGCTGCACCCCCAATTTTGACCTTGGCTATTTTTACCACTTTCTTTTTTTTCATTGTATTTTCCTCGGCTTCACGCGGCTCTCAGATTGAAGGAAAATTCAGGAACTGCCATCGGGGGAAATGGGTACTAAGGCCTAGTGTCTGCGGGTATCGAGGGTCGTAGAGGATCTTCGAACCGGGTCTAGCGATTGCACTTCTTCAACAAGCGTATTTTCGTTTTCTTGCGCGGCATGACCGAGGGCTGCGTTTTCGAGCGTAAGTCGTCGACCCACCCGCACAGCGCATCTTTATCCATACAATTCAGGATCCTTTCGGCTGGAATCTCAGCAATAAGCGCAGCGGCAGCACAAAACTCCATGAAACCAAGTTGCGTTGGCCCATGCGAATCCGTGCCAAGAGAAATACGTACGCCCGTGGACTTCGCGAGGCGAAGAAGCTCGATGTTTAAGTCTTGGCGATCAGGATAACCATCGATTTCGACGGCTTTGCCTAGATCCGCCGCGGATGAGAACACCGTCTGCCAGTCGGCGAGAAGTCCTTCGCGGAAATTGTAAATTCGGCCACGAGGATGACCAAGAATCTGAATGTCCGGGTTTCGTAGAGCTGCCAAATATCGGGGAGTTTGATCGGCATTCCTGCGTAACGAAGAATGAAAACAACCGAGAACCAAATCGAGTGTCCGAAGGCTCGCGGATGACATATCGCCTTGCCCTGCAGGATTCAAATTAAGTTCTATGGATCGCAGAAGGGTTAAATTCGTTCCCCCGCAAACGAATTTCCTATTTAAGGCTTTGATTTCGGCTGATTGTTTTTGCAGTTGGGCTTCGTCGATCCCGCCGGCAATTTTAAGGCCCTTTGAGTGGTCGGTTATGGCTAAAAATTGATACGACCGTTCCGAGGCTGCCCGGGCCATTTCCGCGATGGACGCGGAGCCATCACTCCAGATTGTGTGCATCTGTAGGTCGCCTCGGATGCTTTTGAGCCACTTCGGTTGTTTCTTCAACGCGGCGCGTGCCTGCGTCAGGGTAAGAAAACCTTTTCGAATTACAGGAATTTCCAAAATCGTGGGCTTTGCATCCATCCAGCGAAGAATCCGCTTCTCGATATAAGGACCGATGCCAGAAAGCTCGATCAATGACCGCCCGGCCTGAACGAGCTCTGAAGCCTCGATTTCCCAAAGCAGTGCTTTGCGCGAAGCGCGCCGATAAGCTCTTTTTAAAGGATAGTCAGATTTCTCTGCCTCGAGAGACAGTAACTCGGCGATCGCCGCGTTATCGAGCATCACGCGCTCGCGAATGGGCCGTGATTGCGATGATATAATTCACTTTGCAACTCAGATCTGATTATTTGCGATTTTCGGATTCGCGCGTAAGAAAGGTCGAAACGGAGCGATCCGCTATCTGAACCTTTTGCGTTGGTACTTGGCCGGCGAGCATGAGTCCCCCCGGGCAATGAAACGGCTGAGCAAAAGGGTAACTGGTCTCGTAGGATTCCCCGCTGCACCGCGGATAGGTGCTAGGCCGCCCATGGGTCGATAACGATCTTGGTCACATGGTCCTTTTTATCGCGCCAGATTTTGTACAGATCAGGCGCGTCATCGAGTCTAATCCTATGGGAAATGATGTAGCTCGGATCAATTTCGTTCTTTTCAATTCGTGCAAGCAAGGGCTTCATATAGTTGTGCATGTTGGTCTGTCCCATTTTCATGGTGATGCCCTTGCCGAAGGCCGCGCCAAAGGGGACTTTGTCTAACAAGCCCCCGTAGACACCAGGAATGGAAACTGTGCCGCCCTTTCGCACCGCCTGAATGGCTTGCCGCAAGACGCTGGGACGATCCTGTTCGAGAAGCAAAGTGGTCTTGACGACATCATAAATGCCCTGGAGTTCTGTGGAATGGGCTTCGAGTCCGACAGCGTCGATACACGAATCCGGCCCGATGCCGCCGGTTAGGTCTTTCAAAGCTGTTAGCACGCTCACATCTTCTTCCGCATAGTCTACCGTTATCGCTCCAACAGAACGGGCAAGCGCGAGCCTTTCCGGGAATCTATCGATGGCGATCACGCGGGCAGCGCCTAAGAGAAATGCGCTCGCGATTGCGAATTGTCCGACCGGGCCACAACCCCAGACAGCGACGGTATCGTTTTCTTGAATCTGCGCGTTCTCTGCGGCCATGTATCCGGTGGGGAAGATGTCAGACAGGAATAAAACCTTTTCGTCCGAAAGGTCACTCTCGATTTTGAGCGGCCCTACGTTGGCAAAGGGTACGCGAACGTATTGCGCTTGCCCACCTGCATAGCCGCCCATCATGTGGGAATATCCGAAAAGTCCCGAACCGGAGTACCCGTACGCCGCTTCCATCAGATGCGCGTTCGGATTTGTATTATCACATGCTGACCACAGCTTTTTTCTGCAGAACTCACAACTCCCGCAGGCGATGGTGAAAGGTACGACCACGCGATCGCCGCGGCGAAGATTCGTGACGGCCTTACCGGTTTCTTCCACGACCCCCATGAATTCATGGCCTAGGATGTCGCCTTCCTCCATTGTGGGAATGAAGCCGTCAAAAAGATGCAAGTCTGAGCCGCAAATCGCCGTGCGTGTGACCTTTATTAGGGCATCATGCGGGTTTAACAAGATGGGATCTACAACATTATGTACTTCCACTTTCCCCTTGCCCATCCAGCAGAGCGCTTTCATTGCTTCCCTCCCGCCGTTTTTGCAGCGTGACTTTCTCCGGGTGGCGTGAGGATCTTTTCCCCGTACATCGCTTTTTTGAACCCGGCCACAGTTCCACGGGGCCCATGGGGTTGCCCTTGCGTTCTGGGAATCTCCCCCGTTTCCGCCAAGGCTTTGAAGTGGCGAAGATTTTCAATCACCGCCTGCTTTGGATTTCGTCCTACCAATGTTTCCCACGCGCTTGTCAGCTTGCCCATCCGAAATTCTTGAAGGACCGTGACGATGGTACCTCGATCGCCCGGCGCCTTATCGAAGATGACTTCGCCGGCATTGTGCGAGTCTCCGGCAATCGACTTCCAGACAATACGACGATCGGGTTCGACGGCCAATATTTCAGACTCCCATTCGATGGACTCTTTTCCGGAACGCATAACCCAGTGAGAAGTAGTCTCGCCGGTGGGCGTAACGCGTTCGATCTGCTCTTGCCAGTTTGGCGCATTTTCAACATCACGCCACATCCGATACAGTTTCCCGGGTTCGGCATGAATCAAAGCCGAGGTCCGCACCCAGATTTTCCCATCCTTGTCTTCGGGCGGAGGAAGATATCTACCATTGACGACGATCCCGGCACTAGAAAGCTGGGAAATTTCTGCTTGGGATTCTTTGATAGCTGGATCTGACATAAGAGCCTCGGCATTCTGGGTTTTATGAAGGTGCAAATTCAGTTAGAACCGGCTGTCTTGGGCTTTGCCATTTTCTCGTGCATCGCGGCTTTAACGTTGCCGGGAACGGCGTTCGCCAACATCCCTTCGATCTTAGTTTTAACGGACGCGGCGTAAACATGATCTTTGCCTGCCATGAGTCCTTCGATCCCTTGTTTGGCGACTTCCTCAGGTGTACTTTCTTTCTTGCCTTCCGAGCCAACTTGCGTGTTGTCCATTCCGGCTCGGTGAAAAAAGTCGGTATCCGTTGGCCCCGGCTGCAGAGCAGTAACTGACACATTGGTTTCTCGCAACTCGTAGCGAATGCTATGCGCCAAGGAAAGATCGAACGCTTTGGTCGCCGCGTAGACCGCCTCCCGGGGTGCCACCATTTCTCCGGCAATCGACGCTGTGAATAGGATCCGTCCTCGATTACGAGAAGTCATATGTTGCACGACGTACTTTGCAAGCTGCACCGTGCCGGCGCAATTCAGCGCTACCATGTTCAATTCTTCATCTAGGTTGGTTTCGGTAAAGAGGCCTCCTACACCAACGCCGGCATTGATGCAGGCGATGTCGATGTCGCGACCGAGAGAAGTAACTTCATCCCAGAAACGCTTTACCCCGTCCCGAGTGGCCAGATCGGCTCGGAATTCGACAACCTCTACCCCAGTTGCTCTAATGCTTTTTGCAGCACTTGCCAACCGTTCGCCCGAGGAACATATAGCTAAGTCATATCCTCTGCTCGCCAATTCACGGGCTAGTGCCAAACCGATTCCACTGGAAGCTCCAGTTACCAATGCGAGGGCACGAGACATAGGCACTCTCCGAAATTCTCGCGAAATCGCCAAAAAAAAAGAGGTGGCGTCTTCCGACACTAAAGAGCCTGCTATTTTTTGCAAATACTCAGATTTGCGTATAGGAGGAGCGGCTGATATGTAGACGCTTCTAAGGGATTCGTAAAATCAACGTCGGTCGGAACCCTCTGGCAATCTAACGCGTGTAAGGTTTGGCGCGAGCCGGGCTGCTAAGGTTGAAATCAGTGCATTTCTGTATGTACAAGCGTCGCTCCGAATTCTAGGCTAACCCCTCCAGCCAAACTTCAATACGGAGACAGTCTATGAGCACGCTAGCCCTTAAAGATTTATACCTTGAGGAACTGAAAGATTTGTACGATGCAGAAAATCGTTTGATCAAGGCCCTTCCGAAAATGGCTGAAGCCGCAGAATCGGCCGAACTCCGGCAGGGTTTTCAAAGCCATCTTGAACAGACCAAACAACATGCCTTGCGTCTGGAACAGATTTTCGAGCGTATGGGGGAGGAACCAAAGCGGAAGAAGTGCGCCGCCATGGTCGGGCTTATTCAGGAAGGAGACGACCTGATGGGCGAAGACTATGAGGACGGCGTAAAAGACGCTGCCTTGATCTCTGCCGCCCAACGGGTTGAGCACTATGAAATGGCAGCCTACGGATGCGTGAGGACATGGGCAGGACTTCTAGGCGACTCCGAAGCCAAAGCGCTACTCGATCAGACTTTGTCTGAGGAAAAAGAGACGGATCAAAAGCTCAACAAGCTCGCGGAAACGATCAACCAGCAGGCCAATGAAGGACTGGGACCTGAGCGGTCTCGTTCCGCCAGCGCTGGGCGGAAATAACGTCGGCCAGCATGCCATCCATGAAGCAACCAGGAATTATTTTCGACTTGGATGGCACGCTGGTTGACAGCGTCTATCAACACGTTACGGCTTGGCGACAGGCGCTCCTAAGACAGCATGTTGCGGCAGCGCAGTGGAGAATTCATCATGCGATCGGAATGAGCGGTCATTTGTTCCTTCCGAAACTTCTGAAAGACGAAGGTCACCCCTGTTCAACAGCACTGATTCGTCGGCTCGAAAGAGCGCATGACGAATATTTCAATAGGATGATCCGGCAAATCACCCCCTTGCCTGGAACACTACGATTGCTAAAACAACTGAAGCGAAGAGCGATTCCGTTTGCTATCGCGACGAGCGGGAACGCGAAGCAGACAACTCGTTTGCTCAGCCGCATCGTTGGGCTGCCGGGCTTCCCCGTTATAACGGCAGACGATGTGGTCTCCGCGAAACCGGCTCCCGACCTGTTTGAGCAAGCCGCAAGCAAGCTCGAAAAAGAACCCCCCGACTGTTTTGTCGTGGGCGACAGCGTATGGGACGTACTGGCGGGCCGCCGCATGAAGGCGGCCGTTGTTGCCTTACGAACTGGAGGGTTTGACGTCGCTGAATTGCAGGGATCGGGGGCTTACCGCGTTTATGCAGATCCCCTTGAATTGAGCGAGAGCCTGGAACAATTGGGCTTTCCGCCGGTGTCTTCAAAATAACGAGGAAGACAAAGGGATGACTGAGATGATGGAGCGGCGGGGTTTTTTTGGCGTTTTGGCGGGTGCAATGACTGGAGGATGGATGTCCATGGCGAATTCTTCGCAACAACGAAGCACGGAAAAAGGTGAGATGCCGTATCGCACCCTGGGCAAGACCGGCGAAAAGGTTTCCTGTATTGGCTTGGGAGGATTTCATCTCGGGCAGTCCAGGCTCGAGGAAGCCGATGCCGTGAAACTGTTCCAAACAGCCGTAGATCGCGGAATAAATTTCTCCGACAACTCATGGGACTACAACCAAGGAGAGTCCGAGCGCAGAGTGGGAAAGGCGCTCAAAGGACGACGCGACAAAGTATTCGTAATGTCGAAGTTTGACGGGCGCACAAAAGGATCCGCGCTCAAGCAACTCGATGAGTCATTGCAACGACTTGAAGTCGACCATCTTGACCTCTGGCAGTTTCACGAAAACATTCGGCTGGAAGACCCGGATCGGTTCTTTGCCGATGGGGGCGCACATGAGGCGATGCTGGAAGCAAGAAAAGCAGGAAAGGTGAGGTATCTGGGATTTACCGGACACAAAGATCCTAGCGTACATTTGCGCATGCTCGAGCTCGCCGAAAAATATAAATTCGAGTTTGATACAGTTCAGATGCCTTTGAACGTCATGGACGCGCATTTTCGTAGCTTTGGGAAGGAAGTGTTGCCAGTTCTCGTGAAGAAGAATATTGGGGTGCTGGGAATGAAATCCATGGCCAGCGGCCACATTCTGCGTAGCAAGACAGTATCGGCTCTCGACTGCCTGCACTACGCGCTCAGCCTGCCAACTTCGGTAGTGATCACTGGAATTGACAGTAAAGCAGTACTCGACCAGGCATTCGAGGCTGCGAAGACCTTTGCGAGTGTCACCCAGGAAGAATTGGCAGCGATTCTAGAAAAAACGAAACCAGTTGCCTCCGAGGGAATGTTCGAGCCGTTCAAAACCACACCGATCTTCGATTCAACCGCTGCCCATCCCGAATGGCTGGGTTATAACCCTCAGACATAAGAGCTAACATGGCGAAAATCAGCGGGCTCATCGAAGAGAGAAAAGTGAAAGCGGTTGAAGGAATTCCGATCCGTCGAGATTCGAAATTATGACATCGACGACAAAGATTAGAACGGACGCGCTTATGAAATTAGGTAGTGGCGTGCTCCGGAATAGAGGAACTTCTGGGCGGACCGATGGAAAAGAGAGTGAGGTTTGCCGGGAATTCACCCAGTGGGGGAGATTCGGGGGCCAGCCTTTCCTCGGCCGCTTATCGAATCTTTTTGTTGTCGCCGGCGAATCTTAAGGGAGTTCGAGGGCAACGATTGTTGCACTCGCGCACACATTCGGAATTGGGAGATCGCTTGCGCGTTCAAGGGGCAACTCTGGCAGAACTCTTCTGCCACACGAGTTCGTTGTACTTTCGGGGAAAGCTCGCCTATGCGCGTTTTTTTGCACGAACCCCCACAGGATTTGAAGGCTGTCACATCATCACGTCTTCTAGAGGACTGTTGGGCCCGGATACTGTCGTGGATATGGAAACGATCCAGGAACTGGCCTCGGGCGCAGAAATCGATCTCGAGGATGATCGCTACCGGATTCCTTTACTCCGCGATGCAGCGAGACTGGAAACGACGCTACCCCAGGATTGCCAGGTTGTTCTGCTAGGTAGCGTCGCGACCGAAAAATACGTTGCGCCGCTCAAAGAAGTTTTTGGAAGACGTTTGGTATTTCCCACTGCTTTCATAGGACGTGGCGATATGAGCCGGGGTGGGCTTCTCTTGCGTTCCGTCAGAGAAAACCGGGAGCTTGCTTATGCTTCCGCGCAGGTGCACCGCCGAAAAGGCGCGCGCAATTGAAGTTCATTGGCAGCTGCCACTATTTATAGAGGGGATATGGATAAAGTCCCGTTTCGTGTTTCTCCGATGTTGGCGACTCTCGTTGACCAACCCTTTTCGAGGGAGGGATGGGTTTTCGAAGAGAAATATGATGGCGTAAGGATGCTGGCCTACAAGGAGGGGTCGAGGGTATCGCTGATTTCTCGGAATGGAATTGACCGATCGGAGCGTTATCCGACAATAGCTTCGGAAATTGCAAAAGTCGCAGCAAAGACACTCCTACTGGATGGAGAGATCGTAGTGTTCGATTCCCATAAAGTATCTCGTTTCCAGCTTTTGCAGCAGGGATGGGGCCAGGTGAAGTATGCCGTGTTCGATTGTTTGTATGAAAACGGAAAAGACCTGCGTGGCAAGCCATTGGCTGCCCGGCGAAGGACACTGGAAAAGGTTCTGAAACCGAGGCCCATCGTAAGCATTGCAAAACGCCTCGCCGGTGACGGTATCAAGGCATTCGAAATAGCGACGCGACTTGGGCTCGAAGGCGTAATTGGAAAAGACTCTTCGGCCAGCTACGCGGAGAGCCGATCACGCGACTGGCTCAAAGTCAAAATTAATCAACAGGAAGAATTTGTGATAGGCGGCTTCACAGCGCCAGCAGGCAGCCGGCATTATTTTGGGGCGCTACTTCTTGGTGTGTTTCGAGGGAGAGAGCTACGGTACGTTGGTAAGGTAGGAACCGGGTTCAATGAACAGAGCCTTAGTTCACTTCACAAGCGGATGAAAACACTTCGACGAACAAGCTCTCCCTTTTCGTCCGACACCGGTGAAGAGAGGGCCACGTTTATTTCGCCGAAGCTCCTGGCGCAGATCGCATTCACCGAAAAGACTAAGGAAGGTAAGTTACGGCATCCCGTTTATCTGGGGCTTCGCGACGACAAATCCGTCCGTGAGGTTCGGGAATAGAGGAGTTTTTAATGGCAACTAAGGTGAGAGAGCATTCGGCAGGAATTTCAAATCCGACGAAAGTTTTCTGGCCGCAGGAAGGCTACACAAAACTTGACTTGGCAAATTTCTATCGTGATGTATTCGATCTCCTCGAACCGTATGTAGAAGATCGCATCTTGACGCTCGAACGATGCCCCGACGGCCTAGATGGCCAGTGTTTTTATCAAAAGGAAAAACCGGCAAGCATGCCGAAAGGAACGTTGACCAAGCCAATTGCGAATGCGACTGGAAAAAGGAAAGCCACGAATTATGTCATCGGCGGATCTTTGGAAACGCAGTTAGCGCTGGTGAATTTGGGATGCATTCCGGTGCATGTCACGGGAAGTCGAGGGAAGACATTTCCGAAGCCCGACTGGGTCTGCTTTGACCTTGATCCAGGCTCTGGCAAATTCCGGGATGCCGCCGAAGCGGGCCTCCTCGTAAAGGAAATTCTGGACAGGTTGAAGCTGAAATCGTTCCCGAAGACTTCCGGGAGTCGAGGACTACATGTGTTTGTTCCGATTCGGCTTGGCCCGACCGCAGACGAAGTGCTGAAGTTCGCGGAAAGAGTTGTAGCAAAACTGGCTTCCGACCATCCGAAATTCCTCACCACGGAACACTCAATCGCCGCTCGAGGCAAGCGCGTCTATCTGGATCCCTTCCGCAATGGGTCTGTCCAGACCGTGGTCAGTCCTTATTCTGTACGTCGGAAGCCACATGCACCGGTTTCAACGCCCCTGGCGTGGTCCGAAGTGAAGACATCGCTTGATCCGGCGGAATTCAATATCGGCAATTTCAAAAATCGACGGAAGCGGGCAGATCCTTGGGAACGCTTCTTCGCCAGTCGCGAAAATCTGAAGACAGCCGAGAAAGAATTGCAACGACTCTAAAACTGTTTCAGAAGAGGAAACCGTGTCTCTAACTAAGTATCGTGAAAAGCGGGATTTCAAAAGTACCTCAGAGCCGGCCGGAAATGTGAAAGCGAACAAGGCCGGAAAGCGAAAATTGATCTTTGTGGTTCAGAAGCATCGGGCTACGCAGCTGCACTATGACTTTCGGTTGGAGTTTGCGGGTATCTTGCTTTCCTGGGCGGTCCCGAAAGGACCCTCGCTAGACCCATCGATCAAACGCTTGGCGATGCAGGTCGAGGATCACCCGATAGATTACGCCAGTTTTGAAGGAGTCATTCCGGAGGGCCAATACGGCGGTGGAACGGTGATGGTCTGGGACCGTGGAACATGGATTGCGGAGAGCGAGGACATCGAAACTGCTCTGGAGAAGGGAGATCTTAAATTCCAGCTACAAGGGGAAAAGCTACACGGTTCTTGGGTCCTGGTGCGAACGCGAGGATTTGGCAGCAAAGCCGACAAATCCTGGTTGCTCATCAAGCATCGGGATCGTTTCGCGTCCACGAAGGACATCACTATGGAAAAGCCGCGATCGGTAGTCAGCAATCGTCTCCTTGCTGGAATCGCGACTGAAGAAGGCGGAGATGTAGTGAAAGCTTCGACGGGAGATCCGCAAGCGAAAGCTCGGCAGAAACCTAAAGCAAAGCGAACAGCCGGCAGAGAGGGAAGATTACGATGACCACAGTGGCAGAACATCTCGTCGAAGCTCTGGCGAATGCCGGGGTTCGCAGAATCTATGGAGTCGTGGGAGACTCACTGAACAGCATTGTTGACGCGGTTCATCACAACAAGAAAATCGAATGGATTCATGTGCGACACGAGGAAGTGGCTGCCTTTGCGGCAAGTGCCGAGGCGCAATTGACGGGAACGCTCGCGGTATGCGCAGGGAGTTGCGGCCCAGGCAATCTTCATCTCATCAACGGTTTGTTCGACGCGCACAAGACCCTCGCTCCAGTGCTAGCGATTGCGGCGCAAATCCCTTCCAGTGAAATCGGGACAGATTTCTTTCAAGAGACTCATCCCGAGCGTTTCTTTCAGGAATGCAGTCATTTCTGCCAACTTGTTGGGATTGAAAAGCAGATGCCCCGTTTACTACAAATCGCCATGCAGACCAGCATTTCGCGGGGCGGCGTGAGTGTACTGGTATTGCCCGGGGATGTGGCCTCGGCAAAGATGACCTCCAAAGAATTGGAGCACCGAGTCTTTAGGCCACATCCGGCCATTCGTCCATCGCCGAATGATCTCAAAAAATTGCTCACGCTTCTCGACGAGTCTGATCGTGTGACGCTTTTCGGGGGCGCTGGTTGCGCGGGCGCCCACCGCGAAGTCCTGGAGCTGGCAGAGCGCCTCAAGGCTCCGGTTGTTTACAGTTTCCGCGGCAAGGAGTTCTTGGAACATGACAATCCCTATGCCACGGGAATGACTGGCTTACTCGGGACGGAAAGCGGTCACTATTCACTCGAAAAAGCCGACCTGGTCTTTTTGCTCGGCACGGACTTTCCCTATACGGCGTGGTATCCGAAGAAACCTAAAATCGTGCAACTCGATATTAGGGCCGAGCATTTGGGTCGACGGTCGCGACTTGAGCTCGGATTGATGGGCGACGTGAAAGCAACACTGGAAGAACTATTGCCTTTGCTCAGGCAGAAAAAGAACGACAAACACTTGAAGGCATGTCTTGAAAAGAGTCGGGAGACGCAGAAGTCTCTCGAGCGAAAGAGCGAAACCAATACCCGGTCTGAACCTCTGGCTCCTGAACTGGTGACTTCTCTCTTGAGTAAAGTCGCTGCAGACGACGCCATATTCACGGTAGATACGGGCATGACCGCAGTGTGGGCCGCACGCTATTTGCGGATGAAGCGGGGGCGACGTCTGATCGGATCTTTCAATCACGGTTCGATGGCAAACGCCATGCCGCAGGCCATTGGCGCACAGCTCGCCTTTCCAAAACGTCAGGTTATTTCAATGAGTGGCGATGGTGGGTTCGCCATGCTGATGGGCGACCTGCTCACGATTGCGCAATACAATTTGCCCGTAAAGTTGGTGGTCTACAACAACAGCACCTTGGGCATGGTTAAGCTCGAAATGCGCGTCGCGGGCCTTGAGGATTTTGGGGTGGACGTGCCGCCAACGAACTTCGCGAAAGTGGCGGAAGCCGTGGGTATTCGAGGATTTCGGGTCGAGGGCGGAGGCGACCTCAGAAACGCTCTTTCGAGCGCACTGGGACACAGCGGTCCTGCACTGGTGGACGTTGTTACGAATCCAAATGCACTTGCTCTGCCGCCAAAGATTGATGCGAAAGAGGTGGCTGGTTACGGACTCTATGTTGCCAAACAGACTTTACACGGCAGGCTCTTTGAGTCGATTGATGAATTGAAGGGAAATCTTCCATAACGAATTAAGTTGCGACCACAAAAGGAATGGTGAAAATGAGATGGCCAAACGCGTGAAGCAAGGCAAAGGGCTCACAAATCCGGTTCGTCTCTCGCCTCGCGACCCCGACGATCCAAATATCATTCAAGTGATTATCGAAACGCCAAAAGGAAGTCGCAACAAGTACGCTTTTGACCCAGAACAAAGAATATTCGAGCTAAAGAAAGTCTTGCCGGCTGGAATGGCATTTCCGTACGACTTCGGTTTTGTTCCTTCAACTGTAGCCGAAGACGGCGATCCGACCGATGTTCTGGTCTTGATGGACGAACCCGCATTTCCAGGATGCCTGCTACGCTGCCGTTTGATCGGCATCATCGAAGGAGAACAAGGCAAGAAGAAAAAATGCGAGCGCAATGACCGGGTGGTGGCAGTAGAGGAAGAGAATCACAGTTACGCCCACGTGAAGCACATTAAGGATTTGGGAAAACAGTTTGTTGAAGAACTCGAGGAGTTTTTCGTGAATTATCACCAATTAAGTGGAAAGGAATATCGGATTTTGGACGTGCGCGGTCCGGGGGAAGCACAAAAAAGGATCA
The DNA here is from genome assembly GCA_963742325.1 of Candidatus Acidiferrales bacterium. GTDB lineage: Bacteria > Acidobacteriota > Terriglobia > Acidiferrales > UBA7541 > Acidiferrum. The sequence continues at coordinate 808,637 of CAVULB010000002.1, forward strand.
AGGATGGAATGCGGGGAGCAAAAAGGAATAAGAGTTAAACGCTGTTTCAGAAACCATTTAGGGCCAGTACGGACTCTTTCGCGCACGCCAAAGAACGAGGGAGGCGATTGTCCATGCGGCAGTCGCAGCGAAGAGTACGAATCGGGTAGTATGCTCTCGCAGAAACAGCCACACGATGATTCCGAAGAAGAATAATCCCACCGCGCCAAGCGCCGCTCCGTAAGCGTCCAGCGCGGCGGCTTGCCTTCCGCGAATCGTATTCGTAATCCCGGCTTTCTTCTTTTTTTCCCGCTCGTGCTTTTCGACGAGCGTGGCACTGGCGGGAAAGATGGCGGGAAATGCCAGAAAAAGGCCGCCCAAGACCGGGCCGTATTCCTTGGCGACAAGTCCGGCAAGAACGGTGACTGCCCCGCCAAAAACGAAGCGCACAAGATATTCGTACCATTTTGTTTTCAGGAGCGCGGACAACTGTATGGAGACTCGCATATTTAGCTATCTCAGTACGACAATCCACAATCCGAAAGAGATGGCCATCCAGACAACGAGTGAGACAACGCTTGCGGGAAGTGCCCGCCATCGAAATCGCATCATGAGTCGGCAAGCGATACACGCGTATGCGAGAAAAGCCAAGGCTGCGGTAGCCATGGAGCGGGCTTCGATGCTCGCATATGCTTTTCCATTAGCTGCTACGGTAAGCGCGAGCGTGGCAAGTCCGACGGACGGAGCGGCACCGAAAAGTCCGGCAAAACTCTTGGGTTTCAAAATGTCGGCTAGCAACGCGAAGAGAGAAACAATCAATCCACCGGCAAGAAATCGAAGGACAAGTTGTAGCATCACAATCTCCCGCTGGGACGTGGGTTTTCTAGGCATCTCCGAGGAGATGAACAGAGTAAAAGAGTATTTCGAAGCTAGTGTATGCCGAAATCCCAAGAACCTGCCAAAGACATTCAACATCGTATGAAGGAAGAATCGAAGTCAGAAACCTTGCTTGGCCGTTTGGGACCGGGTTTGATCACGGGGGCGGCAGATGATGACCCGAGCGGAATCGCAACGTATTCGCAAGTGGGCGCGGAATTCGGTTTCGCAATGCTTTGGACGATGCTTTTCAGCTTTCCGCTGATGGCCGCGATACAGGAAATTTGCGCTCGATTGGGGCGCATCACGGGAGTAGGAATAGCCGGTAATCTGAGAAACATTTATCCGCGGTATATCTCCTACTCCGTCGTATTTTTGTTGTGTGTAGCCAACCTCTTCAATTTGGGCGCGGACATTTCGGCGATGGCTTCGGCTACCCAACTCGTAATGCACGGCTCGGCTACCGTTTATGCGCTAGGTTTCGGACTGGTGTCCCTTTTGCTGCAAGTCTTCGTTCCATACCGGAGGTACGTCGGCTATCTGCGGTGGCTGACGTGGAGTCTTTTCGCTTACGTCGTGACTGCTTTTCTGGTTCACGTGCCTTGGTGGACTGCGCTTCGATACACACTCGTTCCTTCCGTCTCATTCGATGCCAAGTATCTGATGGCGCTTGTGGGCGTCCTGGGAACAACCATCAGTCCTTATCTGTTTTTCTGGCAAACCTCCCAGGAAGCAGAAGAAATTCGAGTTCGGGCCGGGGAATCACCGCTCAAGAAGAAGCCGTGGCAAGCAGTAACCCAGTTTCGGCGGATCATGTTGGATACGCGCGTGGGAATGGGATTTTCGAATTTGGTCGCATATTTCATAATCCTCACCACCGCCGCAACGCTCCATGCATCGGGAACTATGACTGCCATTCAATCTTCAGCGGACGCCGCGAAGGCTTTGGAACCGCTTGTAGGAAAATCGGCGTTCTTGCTGTTTGCCTTGGGAATTGTCGGGACGGGCATGCTCGCCGTGCCCGTCCTCGCGGGATCCGCCGCTTATGCGGTCGCGGAGTTGTTCCACTGGCGTGCCAGTCTGGAGCAGAAGCCAGCGCAAGCTCCAAAATTTTACGGGGTGTTGGTGGTCGCCACAATCGCTGGGATTTGTCTCAATTTTGTCGGTATCGACCCCATTCGGGCTTTGTTCTGGTCGGCCGTTGTAAACGGTGTGGTGGCGGTCCCGCTTATGTTTCTAATCATGTTCATGTCCGCGAATTCTGCAATCGTCCAGCAATTCCGTCTTCCTGCCTATCTGCGAATCACAGGATGGATCGCCACGGGGGCAATGCTTATGGCCTCTCTGTTCTTTATCGCCAGCACAGTCTGGGAGCGCTTTCATTAATGCGGGTACTAGTTTCTCTCTTCGAACCTAGGTTCACCGCAAACTGTATTTAGCAACATTAACCTACCTATTGCAGGCAGGACGGCACCGATACATCCTGCTTGATGAAAATTCCATTATCGCTCTACTGCGGAGGCACTCCCGAAGCCGCGAGTGTGGCGGGCAATGTTGCGGATATGATTGTCCCGGAGTCATCTGAGGCGATGTGCATCTGGCCACCCAATTGACGGATGCGCTCACGCATACCGCGAATTCCTACGCCTGATGCGTTTGATTGAATCTCCGCGAGTTTTTTGGGGGGCATACCCGTGCCGCGGTCTGCTACTTGGATCGAAATGGCGTCTTCTGAAACGTTGAAGCTAATTGTCGCGCTTCGACTTCCAGAATGTCGATGAATGTTGGTAAGGCCCTCCTGGACAATGCGGAAGATCACAAGTTCGGTTTCGCGAGAAAATCGATCCAATTCGTCTGGCAGATTTAAACTGATATCTAGGCCACTTCGTTCTTCCACCCCTTCAACATACCATTTCAGGGCTGCTGCCAGGCCGACCTCATCCAACAACGGGGGATGTAGCAGATACGACGTTGTACGTATTTCTTGGGTCAGTTGTTGTAGAATTTTTTGCGCTTCGGCTATTTGGTTTAGCGCTTGTGCGTCGTTTTGTTGAGTAAGCTGCATCACCTTCGCCAAGTTCAGGTTTAGGGCCGTAAGCGTCTGACCGGCGCTGTCGTGCAGCTCTCGGGCTATATGTCGTCGCTCTTCGTCCTGCACGTGCATGAGACTTCGCGACAGAGACTGAACGATTCCGGCCTGCTCCGACAACTCCGCGTTGCGTGCTTCGAGTTCGCGGGTTCGAATGTGGACTTCGGATTCCAACGTTTCCGCTAGCTTGCGAAATCGTTCCTCGGAGTCGGAGATGGCCATGCGCGCTCGCACTTGTTCGGATATATCTCGAAAATAACAGACCACGCCGAAGCCGCCCTCGGGAAGGGGAATCCGATCCACACGCCACTCATAGTATTCGATAACATTGCGATCGATGCGACGTTCGCTCCACTCAGACGTTTGATAAGGTTGTCCAGTTTTTAATGTGTGTTTAAAAATTGCCACTACTTCGTCCGCGTACTTCTTGTCCCATAAGAGACGAATCACTTCATCGAAGTCTCGACCAATGAGATTTGAGACCTCGCCAAAAACACGAACCGCGGTGGGATTTACATCTAGGATGCGAAATTCTGCGTCAACTAGATAGACGCCAAGGGGAGCTTGGTTTAGAAGAGTCTGATACTGTGCGCTCCGTCGCCTGATGGCCTCCTCTGTCCGCTTACGATCCGTAATATCCCCGATCAGTCCGGCCATACGAGTGGCTCGAGGAGGGTTTCCGTGGAATTGTAGTTGTGCCGTGACAGAGATCCAACGCTCTGATCCGTTGCGCAATTGAATCCGGATTTCTTCTTCGAGCTTGCCGTCAAGATTAGGGTCTAGTGAGCGAGCGACACTGCTCGCATACCTTTCGCGGTCGTCAGGGTGAATCATCGTTGCAAGAGCGCTCGCAAGCGACAAGTCCTTGGTGGCGGAAAGGCCGAAGATCTCAAGCACTCTGGTATCCGCCTCAGTCCGGTCCTCCTCCGGGTACCAATAGAAGACTCCCATCGCCGAAGCCTTCAGCGACAATTGCAGCTTGTTTTCGCTCTCCCGGACATTGCGGGCTGCTTCCGCTCGGACCTTCGCCAGTTGAATGTGTGTTTGCACTCGCGCGATCAGCTCGCGTGCACTGAACGGTTTTACCAGATAGTCGTCAGCCCCGGAGCTAAGACCTTCGACTCGTGATTCTTCGCCGGCTTTTGCCGACAGCAGAATAATAGGAATGGTTCTTGTATCTGGATTTTCCCGTAATGCGCGAAGCAATCCAAAGCCATCGAGTTCCGGCATCATCACGTCGCTGAGGATTAAGTCGGGCAATCTGCGTCGAACGGAATCGAGCACTTCTTGACCATTCGCCAAGGCGGTTACGTCAAAGTGTTCTGAGAGCAAACGTACGAGGTACAACCGCATGTCGGCGTTGTCGTCAGCGACGAGGACGCTCGCACGATAGGAGAAGGAACCGACCGAGATTGGATCGCTGGGGACAGATAACATTTCGAGATCGGCGACGATCTCGGGCACCGGATCGGGATGTTCCACGGTCGGCAACCAGCGGAGTGCTTCCTGAACGTAGGGAGTGACACGAGTAGTTGTCAAAGACAAAGGGCGGCTTCCGCCCGGTTGAAGTGTTGCCAAGTGCCCTTGGCCCAGCGGGATAGTTACGATAAAAGTGCTGCCTTGCCCTATTACACTTTCGACGCGAATCGAGCCACGATGTAGTTTGATGAGTTCGTGAACCAAGGATAAACCGATCCCGCTCCCTTCATGGGTACGACTGCGGGCATTCGGAATTCGGTGAAATCGCACAAACAGATTGGAAATCTCTTCTTTAGGGATGCCGACACCCGTGTCTTGAACACGAAGTTCTGCGCTATCTCCCACCTGTTCCAAACTGACGCTGATTTGTCCTTCAAACGTGAACTTAAAAGCATTAGAAATTAGATTGAGGACAATTTTTTCCCACATCTCACGGTCAACGTAAGCTGTCTCGCTCAAGGGATGGCAATCGACAACCAATTTCAGTCCGGCTCTTTCCGTTGCCGAACGAAATACGCTGCCGAGTTCGGCCGTAAAGGCCGCAAGGTCGGTAGCTTCATAAACGGCCTGCACTCTTCCTGCTTCAATACGGGAGAAATCGAGCAACGTATTGACAAGTCTCAACAGCCTTGCGCCGTTGCGACTGGCAAGGTCCAGCTGCTCTTTGACCATGGGAGAAAGATAGGACTGTCCTCGGGAGAGCAAATCTTGCAGGGGGCCGAGCATTAAGGTGAGCGGTGTGCGGAATTCATGGCTGACGTTGCTGAAAAATGTCGTTTTGGCACGATCAATCTCGGCCAGAGCCTCTGCCCGTTTTTTCTCCTGATCGTAGGCGCGCGCATTTGCGATGCTCGCAGCTATTTGTCCGGCGATGAGGTTGATAAATCCGCTGTATTCCCCATCGAGCTGGCGATAGGGATTGAGTGCAGCGATAAACACGCCTGCGGGAGTCTCTTGCCCCTGGCTCGTTATGGGGACCAATAGCGCTCGAGTGGGTGACTTGTCCCAAAAGCCTGAAGGAATAGACTCGAAACGCCCGGCCAAATCCTCAGTTATCACAGAGACATTTTCATTGTACAGGTCGTTGAGTGGCCAAACCTGGTCTGAGATCGCCATCGGAACTATTTCAGGCGCATCCGGGTGGCCTTCCGCGATTCCACTCCGGCAGGCAAGGTATGCATCCTTTCCGTCTGGCGTGAACAGGTAGGTGAGAGTAAACGGCAAATCCTTTTGGTTTTCAGCTAGAGAACGAACTATCGAGGAACAAACATCATTTTCGGTAATCGTCGTACTTAGTTCCGCCGCCAGGGAACGCAGTGTTCTCAGCCTGCGTTCACCAATAATTCGATCCGTTTCTTCCGTGACAACGCAAAGGTGTCCCGAAACCTTCCCGTCATCGCCCGGCAGAGGACTATACGAAAAGGTGTGATAGGTCTCTTCGCGATATCCGCTTCGTTCAAGGAAGAGGAGCAGCGCTTCATCCCATGTGGCTTCGCCACTTTCCAAGACCTTGCGAATCCGAGGGCCGATGTCCTCCCAAATCTCGGCCCAAACTTCCTGAGATGGTCGTCCCAGGGCCCAAGGATGTTTCTTTCCAAGGGTCATCGTCGCGTAGGCATCATTGTAAAAAAATGTGAGATCCTTCCCCCATCCCATCCACATGGCAAACCGAGAAGTTTGTAAAATCCGAACCACCGTTTTCAGGCTCTGGGGCCATCGTTCGGACGGACCAAGCGGTGTACTTGCCCAATCGAATTCATGGATAAGCCGACCTAATTCGCCGCTCTGTAGCCACTGGTCAGAAGTAGTTTTCTCTGGCACGAGGTTCGTAGCAGGATTTCGACTTGAAATTATGGTTTCAAGAGTGGGGAGTAATTCTTTGTGAAGGTCAGCCTTGGGGACGAACCCTGCGGCATGGATGGCCTCCGCCTGCCGCCGCGCTACGGCCTCTTCATTTTGGGTAACTATGACTATGGCACATTCCGGAATGTCCCGCAGAATCAAACGGCCTGCATCTAGTCCGTTCATGCGTGGCATAGAAATGATTGCATAACAATGCCGGCTCCCTCGACCCGTGTAAACTTTGGTTGCTTGACGACCAGAGGTTCGGGCGGAAGGAGCCGAACATGTTACTGATAGGCGTAGATTACCACCCTAGTTTTCAGCAGGTTGCTTTTTCGGATCAGGAGACAGGTGAGTACGACGAGTTGCGGCTGAACCACAGCGATGGAGAAGCGGAACGATTCTATCGAGACCTGAAGTCGAGAGGAATCAGCGTTCGTGTAGGCATGGAGGCTACCGGATATTCACGATGGTTCGAGCGGCTACTCGCTGAATTAGGCTTCGAGCTGTGGATCGGCGATCCCGCGGAAATCAAGGCAAAGCGAGTAAAGAAGCAGAAGTACGACCGCGAGGATGCCCGACTCCTCCTCAGGCTCATGCGGGAGAATAACTTCCCGCAAATCTGGGTACCGAGTGCCGAGAATCGGGATCTGCGGCAACTACTCTGGCATCGGCATCGGCTGGTGCAGATGCGCACGCGGATCATGAGTCAGCTGCAGGCGTTGGCGATGAACGAGAATAAGTGCCGGAAGAAAAAACTGTGGAGCGAACGGGGACGAGCGGAATTTGAAAAGCTCCCTTTAGGTTTCTGGGCCAGTCGGCGCCGGCAAGAGTTGTTGGAGCTCCTGGACCGGATGAATCCGAAGATCGAAGAGTTAACCGCAGCCGTCGAGCAAGAGGCGAAGAAGAGACCCGACGCGCTAAGGTTGATGACGCATCCCGGTGTAGGTCCGCTTACGGCACTCGCCTACGTGCTGATCATCGGAACTCCGGCACGCTTTTCTCGCGGCAAGCAGGTCGGTGCCTACGTGGGGATAATTCCAAGTGAGGATTCCAGCGGCGGCAGGCAACGGTTGGGACATATCAGCAAGCAAGGCAGTTCGTTGTTGCGCTTCTTGCTGGTGGAGGCGGCACAGGCAGCAGCACGAAGCCATCCGGAATGGAGACGTCGTTACATTCGTTTAGCGATGCGTCGGCACAAGAGCATTGCGAAAGTAGCGATGGGCCGAAGGTTGGCGGTTCAGCTGTATTGGATGTGGCGGAATGGCTGCGAATATTCGCAGTCAGTGAAGTGCGGTTCGTACGTGGGACAGCTCGGCAGCGGACATGGTGTGAAGTAGAACACCGTAGAAATGATTGGGCATCCCGCTCCCTGCAAAGGGAGTTCGAAGAAATAATCATGGTCAAAGTTATGATCGAAGAGATGTTTGGGTCGGACTGAAGCCGACCGACAGATTACAAGCGAGCCGTGGTTGTCGAGCGAGAAGCTAACGGAGCAAACAAGACCACTCCCGAGAGTGAAGGGGGGAGTCTGTCTAAAAAGGATTTGACAGAGCCGACATTGTTAGAGATGTCCATAACCACCAAATCTGGCCGAAGGTCCTGCGCCATTCTAACTGCCTCGACTCCATCGGCAGCTTCCCCGCAAATGGACAAATCAGAGCGCGGCGACAGCAGATCTCGCATGCTCTGCCTGATGGCGGCGTGATCGTCTACAAGCAGGACCCGAAGGGTGGGCAAGGCTCACTCCCTATATCGTCGGACCAGAGCTAAAATATAAGTGAATACGCGTCCGAGCTAGATATTGGCGACAGATAGTCGCACGCCCGAACCCGGAAGCGGATACAGTGTTTTCTGTATTGGAGCTCTTTCGTTAAGGTGGGGCATTGGTGTGCACAGCATTTAGAATTTTAGTCGTGGATGACTCGGAGGTGGTTCGGAACGGGATCCGGGACATCCTCATCTCCGGTTCACAAGAATGGGCGATTTGCGGGGAGGTGGCGGATGGCGAGCAAATAATTGCCCGCTCCGTCGAATTGTAACCCGATGTCCTAATACTCGATTTCTCTGGGGCTAGACCCTTTGGAGTTGGGTTTGTCAAAACTTTGAAGGGCATGCTTCCTCTCATGGCCCTCGTGATTATGAGTGAGCAAGAGCCGTCGATTGTGCGACTCTTAGCGGAATCGCTTGCAGTACAGCACTTCGTTGCCAAATCCAAGCTCGCAACGGATTTGATGCCGCTATTGGAAGCTATTTCCCGGGATATGAAGACTGAATAGATCGTCCGTTCTGGTAACTGGCGATTTGGAGGTCGCCAAAAATTACGCTGACAGAAAGGTACTTGATGAAAGTCGCGACCTTCAACATTAATAATGTCAATAAGCGGCTAACTAATCTGTTGTCTTGGTTAGCCGAAGCTCAGCCGGACGTGGTTAGCCTTCAAGAGCTCAAAGTGGAACAGCAAGCCTTTCCCGTGGATGCTCTTCGAACCCACGGATATGAAGCAGTCTGGCAAGCCGAGCGTTCTTGGAACGGTGTAGCAATCCTCGCACGAAAGCAAGCTCCCGTGCTTACGCGTACAAGCTTGCCGGGAGACACTAAAGATCACCAAGCTCGTTACATCGAGGCTGCTGTTCAGGGCGTCTTGATCGCTTCCATCTATCTCCCCAACGGAAATCCGCAGCCTGGACCGAAGTTCAACTATAAGTTGGCCTGGTTCGAGCGCCTTATTCTTCATGCCGCCGAACTCATGGCAACTGGCGCCCCCGTGGTGTTGACCGGCGATTACAACGTCGTCCCGACACCGCAAGACATCTATCTCACGCGGTCGTTGGATGATAATGCTTTGATCCAACCGGAAAGCCGACAAGCCTTTGTGCGTCTGCTGGCGCAAGGCTGGACCGACGCAATGCGGGCGCTATATCCGGAAGGACCACTCTGGACATTTTGGGACTACAAATATGAACGATGGCCTAAGGACAAAGGCATGCGAATCGATCACTTTCTGCTCTCGCCGAGGATTGCGAAGCGGCTCGTGGACGGTGGTGTTGACCGATGGGTGCGCGGACAGGCAAACGCAAGCGACCATGCGCCAACATGGATAATGCTTGATGTTTAAGAGATGCACCGGAAGAAACAGGAAACCCAGGCGACGCGACTAGCGGCTCGAAGCGTGGTTCGGAACTGCACTGTTGTGCTGCCTTCACACTCTAACGCCGTCTTATCGTAATTATTTGTTAAATTCCCTCAGATTGACCGCCTTGGGATTGGGGTACTTCACAAGCGTCTTCTGGGAATCCACGACGGAAGGGTGCATTGATGTGCCGGTATGCCCCGAATCACCGATAGCGCATAACACCCCGAACTTTTGGCAAATTTTTGGCAAATCCCTTTTTCTGCGACGGGCCAATAAGAGGAAAAGTGAGAATCACCGCATATTTATTGGGGATTTATGGTGGGCCTGGGTGGACTTGAACCACCGACCTCGCCCTTATCAGGGGCGCGCTCTAGCCACCTGAGCTACAGGCCCTTACAAAACCTTGTGGCAACTTCTTACAACTTATTCAGTTTACGATGCCTTAGCGTGATTCGCAACTGTGTGCAAATCCGCACTTTGTGTACAAGACAGCAATTTCTCTACCATCTCTCGCTTCTGTCCGTGTTCAAAGTGCGTGTAGTTGCTCGTTGATTCTCAGACTGGAATGTCCAATCTGATTCTTCATGAAGTCGCCGGGCATCATACTCGCTTGCATGTGACTGACTCTACCATGCCTGAAGGCGTGCATCCCACCAGGTTCCATTCCCAGCTTTTTGCAGATTGGCGTTAAACCCTTCTGCAAATGTCACGGCTCTCAAGCAGTGTTCCAACCCGTGACTGGAAGACCCTTCCTGCCTTACGGCCTGCGAGGAAGCAACAACTGGTACTGAGTCCCGGCGCTGTTCCGAACGAAATGTACTAGAATCCAAAATTCAAGAATTGTCCGATGAAAGCTGATTCAAAGAGTCTTGAATGCTCAGCGCAGCCTGGAGGGAAGTCGAGGCGAATCTTCCTGAGATCTACAAGAAGTGTTTAGTGTAAGAAATATCAGAGCCAAGCGACAAAAACCGCGCCTGTACATGGGTACTTGACCTTTCTGATGGGTTTACTGCCTGGGTGGCTCCGGAATGTCGACGCCGCCGTTGCGCAGCCATCGATGACCAGGTCGACGTATTCGTCGTCGAGCCACTTACGGTATTCGTGCCTCGCCGCGGTCGCGAAATCGGGACGCAGTTCCAGCAGTTTCTCTCTTGCCTTCCGCGCTTCCAACCCACTTCATATGGTAGGGATGCTAAAGACCATACGCGAGCAAACTGGAAAAGGTCCCGGCGATACTGTTGAAGTCGTTGTCTGGAAAGACAAATCTCGATAAACGCTCTCACGAGAGAAATTGGTTTTCGTACGACCCGAGTTGCCGAAAGTAGAATTTCGAGCATCGTACCGTTACAACGAGGAGCTCTTTTTTAAAGATTGTGTTCGCCTCCCATGTTCCGCAGCATCTCGGACAAGGCGGTGTCCATTTCCTGGTGAGGCTCAGATCGCGTGTTGCAAAGCGCAGCCGAGCACGACGCATTCGGGTTACGAATCATTAGGGCCGTTGAGCCTGGCAGACTTCCGCTATGCCACCAACTGCCGAGGCCATTATCAGAGACCATCCAGCCACGAGCGCCGCGGGCATCACCGTCGGGGTAGGCTGGTGCCGGAGTGGTCATAACGCGGATTGTTTCCGGTTTAAGAAGCGCAGGAATTCCGGGCGCTCCGGCCACATGATTCAGAAACTGCACAAGCTGGGTCGAGGAAGCGATCCATCCCGCGGTCGAATCCATCCGATTGATGTTGATCTTGTAAGGATCTTCCGAGTATTGACCGGTATAGACGACCTCGTCCGAAGCGCGGTGCTTCTCACTATTCTGCGCGATCTGCATCGTAGTAATTCCGCACGGAGCGAGGATATTCCCCTGCACATAGGTCTCATAAGGCTGGCCGCTTATCTGTTCAATAACCCTCCCAAGCACGCAATACCCGAAGTTTGAGTACGCCCAGTGGGTGCCAGGCTGAATAGTCAAGGGCACAATGTCGATCGTCTCACTGATCAGCTTTGCCTGATCCCAGCCGTTGTTATGGAACATGGGATCATTATCGTCAGCGGCCCATCCGCCGGCCGTATGGGTAAGAAAGTGATCCACGGTAATGTCCGTCACATACGTTTTGTAGGGAGACTTGCCATACTTCGTGCCAAGTATTCCGCCAGAACCAAACACATGGTCCGCAAGGTTCAGCTTGCCGGCTTCCATCAACGAGAAGATCGTCACCGCAGTAATCGATTTCGAAAGGTCGGCGATGCGAAACAGACTGTTCTGCTGTGCCAGTGCCAGGTGCTGACGGTCGGCCATGCCGCCGGCACGATCATAGACAAAACGTCCGTTCTTCGAGAGCGCAATCGACATGGCCGGTACACGGAACTGCTGCCGGAACGGCTCGGTGTATTGCATGGTGCCGCCGGGTCGTTGCTTCTGGCGGCCGAATGACTGCGCCAGGGCGCTTAACGCGGGCATACCAATGGCCGAGGAGGCCGCCGTCCGAAACAGATTGGCCACAACCGTTCTGCGAGTGTAGGTGTGAATTGGCATAAGCAAAATTGATCAGACGTCGCGACGGTTACTCTTGACGCCGGCCTTGAAACGATCCTGTGCCGCCGCGATCGTGGAACGTCCCGTTGAAGGTGCTGCCCTGCACAGTCCCGTTCACTCTTGGTCCATCAATCCTTCCGCGAAAGACCAGCACGCCTCGCGTCTTGGTGCGCACCACGAGATGTTGGCCGTTGATTGTGCCTTCTACTCCGCCGGACTGGTTGGGGCCCTTGAAGTGGCCCTTAATGTCGCTACCATTCTGCTCGAGGACAAGATACTTCGACGATGTACTCCCGTTTGGATCGTTGCAGTAGAGAATCCATTTGCCGGCAACATTTGCCGGAGGCACCTCAGACGGTGGCTGCTGCGACCATGCTGCCTGACAAAGAATTGTTAGCAACAACAAACCGACGAAACAGTAGCTCAATCTCTTCATTTCAGGCCCTCATTTTTCAAATGATATTCACTCTGCAACCATCCTCAGCAACCGCACTTCAGATTATTGAAGCTGCCATCCAAGTTCCGTAGAGAATATTACAAAGTTGCCGTGTCGTTCCATTCGGATTCGTACCCAGGTTCTGCCTCCTCATAACTTTGAGATTTTCCCGGAGACTTGAACGGCGACGAACAGGTCTGCCAAACGTACCACGAAGCGTTTGACGGTTACCCCTTTGTTTCTCCCGATGGACACTGGTTGCTGTTCACTTCCCCTCGGGATTCCGCCTCAGGGGAGCGGCCACGGGAATGTACCTGCAAGACATCTCTAGTTTGCACATTGGCCCGCTTACGAAATCACCGTAGGCGAATCCAAAAAACTCGATGTTGTTGTTTTACGTCGCACTTACGCGAACGTTGCGAGGAGTTGTTTCCACTGCGCCATGGGGATCACAGGTTCGTCGCGGAGTGTACAACTTGTGTACAAGAACGCTTTTGAAGGGCCTGAAAATTGGACCCAAGCAACGCAGAATCAACAACAGACTCTTGAGCCACAGGCCCGACGGAAACGTGTGGCAACAACTGTTTTACTCTACCGTCATGCGCCCACGTCTGGCAATTCTCGCCGCGAAATTCCGGGCTGAAGCGCCGTGACCGTCATCCTTGCCTAAGTTGTGGAGCGAAGGCTAGCGATGCGGATTGAAGCCTGTTGCAAACGACGATTCACCATCGCAGCGATTTCCGTGGCACCTGGAGTATCGCCGTGAATGCAGATTGTCTGCGCCACCACGGGAACCGCGCTGCCATCACTCGTCAGCACGGAACCCTGATTCACGATGCGCAACGCCTGATCCGCAGCTTCCTCTGGAACGCGCAGGATGGCATCCGCAAATTTGCGCGTGCGCAGGCTACCATCCGGCTCGTAGCGCCGGTCCGCAAACGCTTCTGCCGCCACGGAAAATCCGGCCAAGCGAAATTCTTCCAGCATTACCGATCCAGCTAGACCAAATAGAATTACATCGGTCTTCCATCGCCGGACTCCTTCGGCAATTGCCCGGGCGATCTCTCGATTTCGCGCGGCCCGGTTATACAACGCGCCGTGGGCTTTTACGTGGGCAATCCTCGCACCACATTGTTCCGCGATTTTCGCCAGTGCTAAAACTTGCCGGTGAACCATCTCCGCGATTTCTTGCGGCGCAATTTGCAACTCTTTCCGGCCAAAATCGGCTCGATCCTCGTACCCGGGATGCGCGCCAACGCTAATTCCATGCCGCTGCGCTTGCTGCACGGTCTCGCGCATCGCCGCTGCATCTCCCGCGTGTCCGCCGCAGGCCACATTCACAGAGCTGACGTATTGCATCAATGTTTCCTGGCTGCCGTCAGCCACAGTTTCGGGCATTTCGCCCATATCGCAATTCAAGTCGATCGATTTCATGATAAAAGCTGTCCTGGGCTGTTCAGCAAGCGCTCCTGCTCGATCCACAACGACCGTGCCACCTCGAACGACGTTGGCTCAAACCGCACCTCCGCGCGCGGCCGCAGCTGCCCCACGCGGTGCAGATCCACTCCGATCACATTGGCAATTTTCGGATAGCCGCCAGTCGTTTGCTGTTCCACAAACAACACAATCGGCTGGCCGGAAGGAGTCACCTGAATCGATCCGAGTGGCACGCCTTCAGTAATCAAGTCATCTGCGAATTTGTATTCGATCCTGTGACCGTCCAGGCGCAAACCGGTGCGATCCGATGCCTCGCTAACGCGAAACGTGCCGCGAAAAAATGCTTCTCTGGCGTCCCTGGAAAATGCATCGATCTGTGGCCCTGCGGTGACGCGCAAAACTTTCCGCGGGCTGATGCTTTGCAGAGCAGCCAGCGAAATTCTGCCCTGAGGAATTTTCGCGGCAGGTTTTCCCAACCGCAAGACGTCGCCATTGCGCAGCGCTCTTCCTTCCAGCCCGCCCAATCCGCTCAGCAAGTGCGTGGACGCGCTTCCCAAAAACGGCGCGACCTGTATCCCGCCGGCCACCGCCAGATAACTCCGCGCAAAATTGCGTGTAGGTCCAAAAGCAAGGACGCCTCCCGGCGCAATCGTCTGCGTCGTCCACATCTCCCCCGCGCGTCCGTCGAACGTGGCTCCAAAATCGGCACCCGTCACGGCAACGACTGCGCCCTCGGGAAAAACGAAAGTCCCGCCCAGTAGTGTCATTTCCAAGGCCGCCGCACCCGCGTTGTTTCCCACCAACAAATTTCCCAACCGCAGCGCCACAGGATCGGCCGCACCCGATGGCGAAATTCCCAGGGCTCCGTGACCCGCCCGCCCCAAATCCTGGACCGTGGTGAGCAGGCCCGGCGACTGCACCACCAGCGAACTCATGCGTCTTTCATCCTCTGAAACTCTTCGCGAGAGATCGCCCGAAACTTCACCTGATCGCCAATCGATACCAGCCCCATTGGTATCCGATCGCTCCGGAAAATCGCAACCGGCGCTTGTCCAATCACATTCCATCCGCCCGGCGTTGCGAAGGGATACACCGCAGTTTGCTTCCCTGCGATTCCCACGCTTCCCGCAGCCACTTTCTTACGAGGACTCTCCCGTCTTGGCGTGGCAATCCCGTCGAGAACGTCGCCGAGATAGGCGAATCCCGGGGCGAATCCCAAAAAGTACGCATGATAACAAGGCGAAGTATGAAGGTTAATGACTTCCCGCGGCTTCAACCGGTGAAGCTCGGCCACTTCCTCGAGATCAGGTCCAAAAGGTCCGCCGTAGCATACGGGAATTTCCACCGCGTGCGGTCTCGGACGGCGGGCCGTTTTGGCGCGCTGCGCATATTGACGCAGCACCACTTCCACCACGGTGTGGTCCACCTGGCAAGCGTCAAACGTTACCAGCAACGAAGTGTAGGCGGGCTGAACGTTGCGCAACCATTGCGGTGGTTCCTTCTGCAACAGCCGCAACAATTTCCATACGCGTTCGTGCGCCGGCAATCCAATCTGTTCCCCCAAGTAAACGAGGATGGCCTGGTCGCTCGCCGCACAAAATCTCACGCTGCTTCTCCGTGTTATTGCACAAAACCGATATTCGCCCCTGGCGCCGGTGTGCCTTCCGGCCCTTCTTTGATCGGCCCGTAGAGGGCTTCAAACCGCGTAATGTTTTCGCCCAACGCCCGCCAGATCCGTTTGGCATGGCCTGGGCTGACAATCATGCTGCTGAGCAGTTTTCCCTGTGTGGCGTTCGGAAATACATAGACAAAATTCAGTGTGAACTCTTCCGCGTGGTGCTGGATCATCACCAGATTGCTGTACATGCCCTGCAATTCTTTTTCGTCTGCTTTGATCTGCACCTGCCCCGGTACTGGCGGCTGCTGCGGTCCCTGTTTTTCGTCCATGATCGTCTCCTGGAAATTCCCCTCCAAGGTACCACATTAAAAACCCGGCTCACGGCAAGGTAGGGCGCGCGAAAGTCCGAACACACTGAACCCCGGCGGAAAGATCTATTGACGGTCACACGCATTAAGTATAGTTTAGTATAACAGTGTACCATAGTTAATTACCTCATGGGAGACCTGCCATGGATCCTGGCAATTGGGCCGTTGCGTGGATCGTGACGGCGGCGATTCTGTTTTTCAATTTTGAATTGCTTTGGCTGATTTTCCGCAGCAGTTGACGCATGAAGGGTTGCCGCTAGGCTGCGGGATCGCCTTCCGCAAAACGCCCGCCTGTGCGAGACTTTTCAGTGCCTATGACGCCAGTTTCCCGCAAAAGCCGCCATCTGCGGCTAGTTCTGTTCATCTGCACGCTCGCATTGATAGCTATAGCGACGGGCCTGGCGATTTTTCACCGGCAGCCGTGGATCGTTCCACCCGCCGAGAAGTTGCGGCAGAATCCACTGACTGCGACCGCTGCGAATCTTGCCGCCGCAAAGGAAATTTATGACGCCCGCTGCGAGGATTGCCACGGCGAAAAAGGCAAAGGCGATGGACCCGATGCCATGATGTACGATCCAAGTCCGTCGGATTTGACCGACGCCGCGAAAATGAACAAGCTGACGGACGGCGAAATTTTTTATCAAATCACGGAAGGCCGCAAGCCGATGCCGTCGTTCCGGAAGAAACTGATCGATGAGCAGCGTTGGCAGCTGGTGCTTTTTGTGCGTTCGTTAGCCGGGGCGCCGACTGCGCAGCCGGCGCCGGCCACGAAGCCAAATTAGCCAAGACGAAAAGCAGATCCCTCACCCCGCAAAAGACGTGGGAGTTTGGCATGACAACCGGGCCTTTTTATTTCACTGCTGCCAGCGCCGCCGATACTTCCTTCAGATCGGGCACTACCGGAATATCGTAGTGCTTCAGCCAGGCGACTTTTCCCTGCTTGTCGAGGATGAAAATGGAACGACCGGTGATGCCCTTTTCCGGCAGGAACACGCCGTACTTTTCTCCCATGGCACCGCGCGGCTGAAAATCTGCCAGCAGCGAATACTTGATGCCCATTTTTTCCGCGTAGGCTTTGTGAGACCACACGCTGTCGACGCTAACGCCCAGCACTTCCGCGTCCAGCGTGTCAAAATTCCTCATATCGTTCACAAAGCAGGCGTGTTCGTTGGTGCACACCGGGCTCCAGTCCAGCGGGTAAAACACCAACACCACGCGCTTCTTGCCGGCAAAGTCCGACAGCTTCACTTCCTTCTGGTGCTGGTCCTTCAGTGCAAACTCCGGTGCCGCTTGTCCCACGCTCAAGCTCATGATGCATTCCTCCGGTTGAATGAATTGCCGCAGAGCATTTTACCGAATCGACCAGCCGCGCGCCAAATTCCGTCTTCCGTGCTCGGGCGAGCCGCGTTACACTCCGCGTGAAGGTTATGTCCGCCGAATCGCCGCAACGCGCGCCACAGATCACGCTTCGCGAAATCGTGAAACGCTATGCCTCGCTAGCCGGCACATTCGGCAACCCAGTGGCGCTCTCCGCGTTCGGGCTGCTGACCGAAGAAACGCAAAACCTGTTTTCCGGCTTCGACGAGGATTATCACATCAGCCGCTTCCTGCACTTTGCGCACGCCGAGGGGCAAACCTACAAGATCAGCGGCGAATCGGTGACGCATGTGGCAATCGATCCCGCGATTCATTCGATCCTGTAGCGGGGTTGAGTTTGTAGTTTAAGTTCTAAGTTCAAGACTCGACCGCATCCTCACTTACGTGGTGGCCGACATTCAGGCCGGTTCCTGGTGACTCGTGTTGTCTCTCACCAGGAGAAGCGTCATGCGCATCGCTGCAATTCACGCCGGGGAACATTTGGCCGAGGAACTCGCAGCGCTCGAGCCGAGCTCCGTCGAACTGGCGCGCAAACTCAATGTGCCCACCTGTCGCGTCACGCAAATGTTGAACGGAACCCGCCTCACCGGCGACACCGCGCTCCGCCTGGCGCATTTCTTCGGCACGACTGCGCAGTTCGGGCTCAATCTGCAAACCGCGTATGATCTCCGCGTGGCCGAACAAAAGGCTGGCGAGCGCCAGGTTGTTGGGGCAAATCTCCTATGGAACGCGTGAGTTAGTGGTTCACCTTTAGTTCACCACTTTTCCACACGGCGTGCATGGTCAGAACGGGTAAGGTCTGCGACGATGGCGACCGTCCGAATGTGGATAGTGAATTCGAATGGGAGGAAGACATCATGGAAAGCACACTTGCTATGACGGCGAAGGAGCACACAACGGGGTTCAATGCTGCGCGGCGCAATTCCGCAGGACGGCTTATATTGCGAATGGGATTGGGAGGGCTGGCGCTGCTTTTATGGCAGGCCGCGCCCGTGAAGGCGCAGGAGTGCTGCCCGGATCAGAGTACAGCAGCCGAGCTGGCGAGATTTGAGAGTGCATCGAAGAAGTCCGCGAAAATGGAGACGGCGAAAATGCAACAGAGCAATTCTGCCGCGAGTGTGAAGATGGGGACAGGCGCTGCGACGGGTACGAACGCGGCCGGGAATAGGAAATCAAAGACGTACTCGAAGCCGCCAGCAATCAAAGAGGCGTTACTCGGAGTAGAGACCTCCGTTTCGGGTAAGCCGGGACAGAAGGCGGAAGCGAGGAGCGATGGGGACGCCCAAAAAAAGGCGGACGGCCAGGGTGGCGCTGCCGGGCGTTAGGGGCGCTTGGCGAAATAATGTGGCGGGCGATTCCTATGAGCTTGCAGCTCCGACCCCATAAAGGAGAAGGAAAACACACGGAGGAGTGCTTGTACCAGATTTAGTGAAGTAACCCCACAAGGGACCGACATGAAGGTCGGCCACTAAACAGGCGAGAAAAAGAAGCAATTCCGAAGGGCGCTCGAGAAGGCACCTCGACCCTCAGCGGCTTAACCACGGATGATTTGTGCGGCGGTTGCGGAATGGCAGCCATGGCCTGACGAAACGCAGCTAGGCGTTGGTGCCGCCATCTACGGTTAGGTTCGCGCCGGTGATGTAGGAGGCTTCGGGGCCGGCTATAAAGGCTACCAGTGCGGCGACTTCGTCGGCCTTGCCGTATCTGCCGAGCGCCGTCATAGCTTTTTGGGGTGCGGCCCAATCGCCGGAGGCGGGGTTTAAGTCGGTGTCGATTGGACCCGGCTGGACATTGTTAACCGTGATGCCTCGGCTGCCGACCTCCCTGGACAAACCCTGAGTGAACATCTTGACGGCGCCCTTGGTGGCGGAGTATGTGGCAAGGCCGGGGGTCATCATGCGCTCGCCAACGCAGGAGCCGATGGTAATGCTGCGGCCGCCGGTTTTCATGTGCTTCAGAGCCGCCTGCGTGGCGACGAGGACTCCACGGACATTGAGGTTAAACATCTGGTCGATGTCCGCCGAAAGTGCTGACGGTTCTCTCAACGGCATTCTTCACGGCAGCGGCGTCGGTGGCGTCGGCTTGAATGGCGAGGGCTTTTCCACCAGCCTGCTCGATGGCTTCGACGACGGAGGCGGCCGCATCCGCACCTTTCGTGTAGGTGATAACGATTTTTGCTCCGTCCGCGGCGAGGCGTTTTGCAATCGCGGCGCCGATACCACGCGAGCCGCCGGTAATGAGCGCCACTTTGTTGCTTAGCTTAGACAAGGGTCTCCCTTGGATTCGTGCGCGCAAATCAAAGCTCAGCTGATTGCGCTAAGCGCCACTTGCTCGGATCGATGCAAGCGGCAGTTTCGATGCGGCGCGGACGGAGACTGGTACAAATTTGTTTTTTGTACACGCATGCGCGGTTATTGCTGATGGATATGAAGAGGGATTCCTCACTACGCGGACTCCGAACGGAATCACGGTAATTTTTATTTGGTCGGAGTGAGCGGCGACGGGCGAAAAAAAATTGAGGGCGCTCGAACCTTGCGGTTCTTGCGCCCTCTTTCAATTGTGCCGCGAAGTTTTTGAGGCTCCCCGGCTCAATCTGAGACCACTGTAGGCTTGGAAATGCGGGTTGGCAAGAGGTCTCGGCGACTTTGACTGTGCATTTCTGTGCAAGGCTGTGCAAAACGAGGAAAATGTTTTTTGGGGATTGCAGGCGGGGCTGGTGCGCGGCGGATTTTGGGGCGACCCCTACCGACCTGAAGGTCGGCCACTACGAAGACGGGGTCGAAGTCGTAGCGGAGCCCGCAGAAGATGCCGGCCTGAAGGCTCGTCGCCACAAATTGCGAAATTTTGCGTGATGCGGACAACGGAAGCGGCGGTGCGGGGCCCTACGCGGAGAGCGGAACCCGGAAACGGCCCGCTTCGCCAAAGCGCGCCCTACAAAAGCGGCAAGATGTGCCGCTGAACAACTGCGCTTACGTGTGCGGCCAGGGAGTCAGTAGGCGGGCATGGCCTCTTCGAAGCGGCGGATCAGGCCCTCGTATTCTGCGCGTAGCGGGGCCGGGAGGCGGTTGCCGAATTTGGCGAAGAATTCGCGCGTGTCAGCGAGATCGAGTTCCCAATCGTCGGCGTCAACGCGGAAAAGTTCGCGAAGAGTTTCAGCGGAGAGCTGCAGACCGTCGAGAGTGAGGGCGTTGCGCGTGGGCACGTAGCCGATCGGACTTTCCTCCGCCTGGCCGGTTCCTTCGACGCGCTCGAGAATCCACTTGAGGACGCGGACATTGTCGCCAAAGCCAGGCCACAAATATTTGCCGTCGGCGTCTTTACGGAACCAATTCACATGAAAAATTCTCGGCGGGTGGGGGATGCGCTTGCCCATGTCCAGCCAGTGCTGGAAATAATCCGCCATATTGTAGCCGCAGAAGGGAAGCATGGCCATCGGATCGCGACGAGTGATGCCCACATCGCCGGTGGCGGCGGCGGTGGTTTCCGAAGCCATGGTCGCGCCGACGTATACGCCGTGCTGCCAGTCAAAGGCTTCAAAGACGAGCGGAGCCAAGCGAGCGCGGCGTCCACCGAAGATGAACGCGGAAATGGGCACGCCTTCGGGCGCTTCGAAATTCGGAGAGATGCTGGGCGCTTGTTTCGCGGGCACGGTATAGCGGGAATTGGGATGAGAGGCGGGGCCTTTAGAAGAATCCCACTTTTCGCCGCGCCAGGTGATCAAGCCTGCTGGATGTTCGCCGCCGATGCCTTCCCACCACGGCTCGTCATTGGGAGTGACGCCAACGTTTGTGAAGATGGTGTTGCGATTGATGGCGCGCATGACGTGGGGATTGGTCTTCATGCTGGTGCCGGGCGCGACACCGAAGAAGCCGGCTTCGGGATTGACGGCGTGCAGATAGCCATCGGTTCCGATGTGCATCCAGGCGATGTCATCGCCAACAGTCCAGACGCGGTAGCCCTGACTTTCGAGGGCCGAGACCATCATGGCGAGATTGGTTTTGCCACAGGCGCTGGGAAATGCGGCGGCCATGTACGTAACTTTGCCGCCAGGCGATTCGAGGCCGAGGATGAGCATGTGTTCGGCCATCCAGCCTTGTTGGCGGGCCATGTGACTGGCGATGCGCAAGGCGAAACATTTTTTGCCGAGCAGTGCGTTGCCGCCGTAGCCGGAGCCGACGCTCCAGATCAGGCGCTCTTCCGGGAAATGAGCGATGTAGCGGCGCAGGGGATCGAGATCGCCTAGCGAGTGAAGGCCGGGAACGAAGTCGGAAGAATTGCCGAGGCGGTCGGTGGCCACTTTGCCGATGCGCGCCATGATGCGCATGTTTGCGACCACGTACGGACTGTCGGTGGCTTCGACGCCAATTTTGCTGAGAGGGGAATCGGCCGGGCCCATGATGTATGGGACGACATACATGATGCGGCCGCGCATGGAACCGTTGAGCAGCGCGCCGACTTTATATTTTGCGGCGCCGGGATCCATCCAGTTGTTGGTGGGACCGGCGTCGTCTTTCTTGGGAGTGCAGATAAAGGTGAGGTGCTCGGTGCGGGCGACGTCACTCGGATTGCTGCGATGCAGATAGCAGTTGGGATGTGTTTGGGGATTCAGCTGGAAGGAGTCGGAGTGCCCGAGCATTTCGTGGAGAACGGCCTGGTTTTCGGGCTCGGAGCCGTCGCAAAACACGATGCGATCCGGCTTGGTAAGCTCGGCAGCCTGGTCCACCCAGGCTTCTATCGGAGTTCCCACGATCTACCCCCAAAGAAACAGATGCAATGCATGCAAAAACCAAATCAAAAAGCCTTGATCCCCGCAGTGCCAGGATGCAGCGAAGCCAGGCGGAATGCGGCTCCGGTATGTATTCACAAGTTTACGGGACGGGTCGGTGGGGAAGCAAGGTAGGGGGACACAGCGGATTGTGAGTTTCCGAGCCGCTTGTAATCCGCGCAGAATTGGCACGCGGCAAGATTTTTTGTGAGGTTTTCTGCCTACCTGAGACTACCTGAACAAGGCCGGCCGGGAACACGAAGCGCAAATCCGACCGTCGCATTCCAGCTTTGGAGGCTTGGTCTGTCGGCTGGATTATTTTTTGTGCGGGCCGGTGCTCTGGTACGGGGCCGCTTGGCTCCGGCGCCGCAAACTGACGGAACTGAAAGAGGTAAAAAAATTCTGGGTGAAATGGACGGAAAAAGCATGTCGTGCAGTTTGTTCGCTTGATCCTAGCGGTAACCAGCAATCCGGAGGTTGGCGGTGGCAAATGCGCCGGACGTAAGGTGGATCAACTTGCAGTGTTGTTGAGGGTTGATCCCAAATGTAACCGCTGATTCCACTTTGTGAGGTTCACCCCTTTTATGAGGAGCCACAAGCAGGTGGACAGCTCTCCGATGAAGGCGGGGAGCAGGATGGTTGGAAACATTTTGGCGGCGAGTGTGGGAGCCAGTAACAGGGCGAAGCTGTTGATCAGATAGCAGAGGCCGGCGATGCCCTGCAGCACGCCTAGAGTTTTGGGGAAGTAGCCCGACCTGAACATCAAATGGCCGGTCACGAGGCAGGTAAAGCCAAAAAACACGAGGCCGATGGCGAAGCCGTATTCATGCAGCGTGAGAGAAGCGTTCGCGAGAGCCTGAAGCTGATGTGGGTCAAATGCCTTAAGGTAATCCGCGTTTCCCAGGAAAACGAGTACGGCGAGAAGAGTCAGTTTGTTGGCGACCAGCACCGCGGTCTGCACCAGATTAAATAGGCTCTGAGCGAGAATTTGGAGAGACCCAATAAAAGAGCGAGTTTCCGTGAGGAGGCGGTTCGGCTAGACTCGGGGGAATGCGCGACAACGAATTCACGAAAATCTTAGGATGGCCGGGTTACCGAGTCTTTCGACATGAAATCGATGAAACCGCAATGACACTGCGGTTATGGGTGCGGCGGAAACGGGGCAACCGCAAACTAATCTGTTCGGGATGTGGAAGGAAGTTTACCGAAGCCCATGATTATTACCAGCGCGAGGTGCGCGACTTGCCGTGGAGGAAGTATCAGACCACGGTGATCATCGAACTGTACCGGGTGTGCTGTCCCGAGTGTGGGGTAAAGATCGAGAAGGTTCCGCAACTGCCGGGGAAGGCGCCGTTCAGCAAAGACTTTGAGGATGCGGTGGGGCTGGCGTGCGAAAGCGCATCAGTTCGCCAGGTGGCCCGGCAGTTCAGACTGGTGGCCAGCACGGTGCGCGCGATCGACCTGCGGTATCTGAAGCGCTGGAGCGCCACACGGCGCAAGGAACCGTTGAAACAGATGGGCGTGGATGAGATCTACTTTGGCAAGCACCTGAAATTCATCACCGTGGTCAGCAACTTGGAGACCGGGGAGCCCTTGTGGTTCGGCCAGGATCGCAAACAGGAAACCCTCGATGAGTTTTTCCGAACGCAATTGAGTGCCCCACAGCGGAAACGAATTGAGGCCGCTTGCGTAGATATGTGGCGGCCGTTCACCAATAGCATTGAGCAATGGGCCGCCAACTGCCGCATTGTCTACGACAAGTTCCACGTTCTGCAGCATGCCAATAAAGCCATCGATGAAGTGCGCCGAGCGGAGTTCTTTCGCAAAGGCGGACGCATGCGCGGTGTAGTGAAGGGTAAGCGCTGGCTGTTGCTGACTCGCTGGATGAATCTGGACAGTCAAAAACGCCAGCAGCTAAACGAGTTGTTCGCCCTCAACCGCAGGGTGATGAAAGCCTACCTTTTAAAGGAAAGTCTGGAGCGCTTGTGGACCTACCGCTATGAAGGAGCCATGCTGCGCTACCTTCAGAGCTGGATCGACCAGTTGCGCTGGCAACGCCTGAAGCCCTTTCAAAATCTCGCCTTTATGCTGCTGGATCACTTGGACGGCATCCTCAACTACTGCCGCACGAAAGTACGCTTTGGAGTGGTCGAAGCTATCAACGGCAACATCAAAACTCTCTTTAGAAGGGGTCGCGGTTACAAGAATCTCGGCTATTTGTTGCTCAAGGCCCAACGCATGGCGGTCACCAAGACCGAATTCATCGTTCTTCAGAAAGCCGCCTAAAATGCGCTCGCCTCCGAATTCTCGTCCAGAGCCATTAAATAATGCCGCAAGTAGAGCAAGATCTTTGCTGACCGGTTTGAGCAGCAAATAGAAGATGAGGATGAGAGGGACGTCAGAGACGTGCATGAGGAGGTCGCCTGCAATCCCGCTGCGAAACAGGAAGTTGGAGGCGCTAATGTTGTGGGCTGTGGTCGCGGCATCTCCCGTGATGACGAGATGGCCGCGAACGAAGAGTTCGCCGAACATACCGGCAAGGATGTTGAACAAATACAACACGCCGCCGATTCTTGCATACAGTTGTGGGGAAGCGCTGAGCTTCAGGTTTGTCATTCCGCGTTCCTCGGATTGTGCAGTGTGCCCGCTAGCCCTGCGCGAGACTCTGACGATGGTGATTATCTCAGTAACTCTGGGCGAAACCCCGGGATAAGGTTTCGCCCAAGGCGTGGTGGTATGCTTTGGCGATGTACGCGCAGAAATTTGAGGTGGATGTTTGGATTCGTGGAGAGCGAAAAAGCTGTCCGGTGGAATGGCTGGACCAGTTTTGTATGAGGAACTTCACGAATTCGGCGGATTTTGACGATACGCTGCCCGTGAGTGATGGACAGATTGAGGCTAGCTTTCGCCTGACGCCGGAGCGCTTTGCGGAGGGACTGGCTGCGTGGCTGACGCAGCGCGGTAAGGGCGAAGGGGAGCCGGTGCGGGTGGAAGTGCGTAGGATTTAGGGTTGGTGGAACTGGCTGGTGGCCGGGCCCAAGACCGCCATGCCACGCCGGCATGTGAGGTACCCGCAGACAGAATCAAGAGAAAACCGGCACCCTTGAAACCAAGGATGCGGTACCCGGCAGAGAGAATTTGCAGGGAACTGGCGCTGAGATCCTTCGTCGCGGAAGGCGCTCCTTAGTTAGGATGACCACGCGTCCTTGTTTCGGTTTTGCGGCTCCGTGGTGGCGCTATTCGGAAGACGAGTTGTCGGTTTCGGGTTGTTCTGACTCAACGACGGATTTGCTTTCGAGGGCGACGCGGATGGCCGGCAGAGCTTTGAGCGCGGCTTCTTCGCCGGCGCGGACGAGTTCGCTGGTTTTGGAAAAATCATCCCAGAGAAACGGAGTCACGTCCGGTTCGATGATGACGTCGGCTTCCTTGCGCCATTCGAGATCGGCGTGTTTCTGGATAATGGTGAAGGAACGGCTGAGAACATCGGTAAAGGTGCGGGGCTCGTCGACCGCGCCCGCTTCCAGGTAAACAGCAATCACAACTTCCGCGCCGAGCAGGAGTGTGCCCTCGATGGGCACCAGCGCGGTGAGAAATCCGTCGACGAGAGTGCGTCCTTCATATTTCACGGGAACGAATAATCCTGGGTAAGCACAGGAAGCGCGCAGCGGCGGAGCCAGCGGGCCGCCGTGATAGTAAACCGGCAAACCAAGATTGATATCGGTGGTGGCGATGGCGAGAGGCTTTTGCAATTCCTCGAAGCGTTTGATGGTGGTGAAGCGCGCGATGAACTCTTCGAGGCGATGGTTGGTGGCGAGGCCGAGCCAGGAGGGAGTCCAGCGGCCGAAATCGGTGAATTTTGTTTCGTGGGCGATGCGCTCCATCATTTCCAGCGGGGCCCCTGCGCAATAGGCCGTGGCGATCAGCGCGCCAACACTGGTGCCGGAAACCACATCAACGGGGACGCCAGCTTCGCGGAGGACGCGCAGTACGCCAATGTGGGCGATGCCGCGGGCAAATCCGCCGGCAAGCGCGATGCCGACACGCGGACGCCGGATTCCCTTGGGCGAACCGCCATAGGCGAAGGAACGGAAAACGTCCCTGGCCATGCGCAGAAAATTCTGCGTGTCCCCATTCTTTTCGGAAGCCATAATCCCCTATTTTACGACGGAGCGAGTTTACCAAACACTTGTTTGACCGGCACGATTCCATTTTGTAACCTGTTCTGCAGTCACAAATTCTTCCTTGAAGGCCGATCATGACGCTACGAATTCAGAAAGCTGCGGTTCTTGGCGCAGGGACCATGGGCGCGCGTATTGCCGCGCATTTCGCGAATGCCGGGCTGCCTTGTTTGCTGCTGGACATTGCTCCCAAAGATGCCGCTCCCGCAGAGAGAAACAAAATTGTGGCCGCGGGACTGGAAGCGGCAAAAAAAGCGAAGCCCGCGGCGTTTTTCACGCCTGGCCTGGCGGGGAAAATCTCCATCGGGAATTTTGAAGACGATATGGCGCGGATTGCCGATGCGGACTGGATCATTGAAGCGGTGGCGGAGAATCTGGAGATCAAGCGCGGGTTGCTGGCTAAAGTCGCGCAATTCCGGAAACCCGGCGCGCTGGTTACGACGAATACATCGGGATTACCGGTGCATCTGATCGCCGAAGGATTGCCGGAGGAACTTCAGCAGCATTGGGCGGGGACACATTTTTTCAATCCGCCACGATACATGAAATTGGTGGAAGTGATCCCCGGGCCGAAGACTTCGCGGGAGGTTTTGGATACGCTGTCGGATTTTTGCGACCGGCGGCTGGGGAAAGGCGTGGTGATCGCGAAAGATACGCCGAACTTTATCGCAAATCGCATCGGAACGTATTCGATGCTGAACGCGCTGCGCCTGATGTCCAAGCTGAGTATGACGATTGAGGAAGTGGATGCGTGCACGGGGCCTGCGGTGGGATGGCCGAAGTCTGCGACGTTCCGGACGGCGGATATTGTCGGGCTGGACGTCCTGATGCATGTGGTGAAAAACATTTACGAGAACGCTCCGAACGATGAATCGCGCGAGGCCTACAAAGTACCGGCGTTTGTGGAGGAGATGGCCAAGCGCAAATGGCTGGGAGACAAAACCGGGCAAGGATTTTATAAACGTGTGAAGGGCGGCGAAGGGGAAAAGGAAATTTTGACGCTGGATATCGCTACGATGGAATACCGGCCACGGCAGAAAGCGAGATTTCCTTCGATCGAAGCGGGAAAGACGATCGACGATACGCGCGAACGGCTTCGCGCGCTGCTGACGCCGCTGTTCGAAGGGCAGAAAACGGACAAGGCGCAGGAATTCATCTGGGGCGGGCTGTCGGAAATGTGTTTGTACGCGGGACGGCGCTTGCCGGAAATTTCCGATCACATTGTGGATGTCGATCGCGCGATGCGTTGGGGCTTTGCGTGGGAGTTGGGGCCGTTTGAGAGCGTGGACGCCATTGGGCTGCAGGCGTTTGCGGAGCACATCAAGAAAGAAGGCCGGAGCCTGCCGCCGATTTTTGCGAAAGCGCTGGCGAGCCGAGGGAAGAGTTTTTACGAATCGCAAAAAGGGGAGACTTCTGTTTTTGATTTTGGCAGCGGATCAACGGAGAAAGTGGAGGAGCCGGCGGGAATCCTGATCCTGAAGAATCTGAAGGAGGCCGGGCGCGAGGTGGAACGAAATACCGGCGCCAGTTTGATCGATCTGGGCGACGGCGTGGTGTGTTGCGAATTCCACGCGAAGATGAACGCGATCGGGGCGGACCTCATCGCCATCATTCACAAAGGGCTGAAGCGGCTGGACACGGATTTCGATGCAATGGTGATCGCCAACCAGGCGACGAATTTTTCCGTCGGCGCGAATCTGATGCTGGTGCTGATCGGCGCGCAGGAACAGGAGTGGGAAGAGCTGCACATGGCGGTGAAGCAATTTCAGAACGTAAACCTGGCGATCAAGTATGCGCAAAAGCCGGTGGTGGCGGCGCCGCAGGGAATGGCGCTCGGCGGCGGATGCGAAATCAGTTTGCATGCGGCGAAGATTCAAGCAGCGGCGGAAGCGTATATCGGGCTGGTGGAAACGGGAGTGGGCTTGATTCCCGGCGGCGGCGGAACGAAAGAAATGCTGATTCACGCCAATGAAAATGCGGCGTCAGGCGACGACCTGGATCTGTTTCACGCGTTGAAGCCGGTGTTTGAGAATATTGCGATGGCGAAAGTGGGCACGAGCGCGGAAGAATGCCGGGACCTCGGATATTTGCGGCGAAGCGACAACCTGTCCATGAATCGCGAGCGATTGGTAGGGGACGCGAAGCAAACCGCGTTGGCACTGGCGCGCGGCGGATGGAGGCCGGCGGCATCCTCGTGGCAAGAAGGTGCGCAGGCAACGCAGATCAAGGTGTTGGGCGAATCGTTCCTGGCGGCGGCGAAGATGGTGATACACCTGATGGTGCGGGGCGGATACGCGTCGGACTACGACGCGCACGTGGCACGGAAATTGGGGAATATTCTGGCGGGCGGGGCATTGTCTGCGCCGCAGATGGTGAGCGAGCAGTACGTGCTAGACCTGGAGCGCGAAGCGTTTGTTTCATTGTGCGGGGAAAAGAAGACGCAGGAGCGGATGGCGCACACCTTGAAAACGGGGAAGCCGTTGAGGAATTAGAGGTGGTCGCCCAGAGAGCGACTTGCGGAAGTGTTTGCTCCGTAAGCGCAGCGCCCCTTCGATGCCCGGGGCCAGTCGCATCCCATGGGAATCGTATAAAACCGTATTGCGGTAGGCGGTAAATATGTTTATTCTCGTTGGCGAGGAAAACGCATGCAAAGACTTCTTGCGCCGCGGGAAGCCGCAAATATTCTGGGCATCAGCTATCCAACCCTGAAGCAATGGATCTATCACAATAAAATCAAGACGGCCAAGACGCCCGGCGGACACCATCGCGTGCCGGAATCGGAAATCGACCGCCTGATTCCGAAGAAGCTGGAGCGCGGGGATATTTCCACGCGAAGGGGAAACTTCCGGAAAATCAGCGGACGAAACCAGTTGATCGGCAGGGTAGTGGCGCTGAAATTCAGCGGGCTGCTGGCGCAGGTGACACTAGCGATCGGCGAGCAACACATTACCTCGATCATTACGGCGGATGCGGCCAGGGAGTTGCGACTGAAAGTGGGGGAACGCGCGGCGGCGCTGATTAAATCCACCGAAGTGATGATTCTGCGGGTATAAGTCAACGGAGGTCCCATGAAGCCAGTTCACCTATTTTCGTTGTTGCTTGGTTTGCAGATGCTGGCGTCTTGCGTGCATGCGCAGACGCAGACTCTGCGCGTTGCGGCGGCCGCGGACTTGCAATTTGCGATGAAGGATCTTAGCGGACAGTACGAAAAAAAATCCGGCGTGAAGGTGGAGGCCAGTTACGGGTCCAGCGGGAATTTCCGGGCGCAAATCGAAAATGGAGCGCCGTTCGACGTGTTTTTCTCCGCGGATTCGCAGTATCCAGAGCAACTGGTCGCGGCTGGAGTTGCAGATGCGGCTTCCCTGTGCGTGTATGCGCAGGGGCACCTGGTATTGTGGGCGTCGGTGAACGAATTTCTGCAACTTCCGCAAAGAGGTTTCGACACGTTGAAGGATCCACGCGTGGCAAAAATCGCGATTGCGAATCCGGAGCACGCCCCGTACGGACGAGCGGCGGTGGCGGCGTTGCAGAAGGCAGGACTGTACGATCAATTGAAGCCGAAACTCGTGCTTGGGGAAAACATTTCGCAAGCGGCGCAGTTTGCGCAATCCGGGAGTGCGCAGGTGGGAATTATCGCGCTGTCGCTGACCCATGCGGAGAGCATGAAAGACGGAGAACGCTGGGAAATTCCCGCGTCGTATTATCCGCCGATTCTGCAAAAGGCCGTGATCGTGAGCGCTTCGAAGAACAAAGCGGCGGCGCAGGCATTTCTTGACTTTGTAAAGAGCGACGAGGGAAGAAAGATTCTCTCGAGCTACGGACTGACTCCGCCGGAAACTGCAACCAAGCCATGAGCGGGCAGGCGATTCTTTTATCGCTGAGGCTGGCCTTTATGGTTGCGGCGCTGCTATTGGTGATTGCGCTGCCGCTGGCGTACTGGCTTTCGTTCACGGCGTGGCGGGGGAAATTTTTGCTGGAATCGGTGGTGGCGTTGCCGCTGGTGCTGCCGCCGACGGTTTTGGGATTTTACGCGTTGATCGCGTTGGGGCCGCGCGGGTTGCTCGGAAGAGCGTGGCAAGCCATGTTCGGGCATCCGCTGGCGTTCACGTTTGCCGGATTAGTGCTGGCGTCGATGCTGTACAGTTTTCCGTTTGCGGTGCAACCGCTGGTGGCGAGCTTTGAGTCACTGGACCGGCGATTGCTGGATGCGTCGTCGATGCTCGGAGCCGGTCGCGCGCGATCGTTTTTCCGGATTGTGCTTCCGCTGGCGTGGCCGGGAGTGATCACGGCAGTGGTGCTGAGTTTCGCGCACACCCTGGGGGAGTTTGGCGTGGTGCTGATGGTGGGCGGAAATCTGGCGGGAATCACTCGTACGGTTTCGATCGACATCTACGATCGCGTGCAGGCGCTCGATTATGCCGGGGCGCACGAAACTGCATTGTTTCTGCTGGTGATTTCGTTCGCGGTGCTTTCCGTTGTTTATGGGGTCAACCGCCGGGTGTGGTCGCCTTGGGGCAACCGGTAAGCGCTTCATGCTTTCCGTACACATCGACAAGGAATTCAGAACGGCAGGAAAGTCTTCCTTTCAATTGAAAATC
Source organism: Candidatus Acidiferrales bacterium (assembly GCA_963742325.1). GTDB lineage: Bacteria > Acidobacteriota > Terriglobia > Acidiferrales > UBA7541 > Acidiferrum. The sequence continues at coordinate 839,346 of CAVULB010000002.1, forward strand.
AGCGAAGAGTTTTCGTCCGGTTTCACGGTGTTGTTCGGACCGTCGGGCGCGGGGAAATCCACGCTACTGGATAGCATTGCGGGGTTGCTGAAGCCGGACACAGGAATTATCAAATTTGGGGAGGAAGTGTTTTTTGACGCAGAAAGCAGGTTTTCACTGCCGCCGCAAAAGCGCGGGCTTGGCTACGTGTTCCAGTCGCTGGCGCTCTTTCCACATTTATCCGTCGAAGACAACGTTGCGTATGGACTTTCCGGAGTGCCGGCTGCCGAACGAACCGCGCGAATGCGGACGATTTTGGACATATTCCACGCCGACCGATTGCTGGGCCGCAAGCCAGGAGAACTTTCCGGGGGAGAAAAACAGAGGGTGGCGCTGGCGCGGTCGGTGATCACGGAGCCGCGGGTGCTGCTGCTGGACGAACCGCTGACGGGACTGGATGGCGGGTTGCGCCAATCGATTCTGGAGGATTTGCGAAGCTGGAACGCGGAGCATCGCATTCCGATTCTGTATGTGACACACAATCGGGACGAGGTGGACGCGATCGGCGACCGCGTGGTGGCCATGGTGGATGGTCGCGTGCGGGCAAGGGGAATGCCGCAGGAAGTTCTGGACGCGCCGCGGGCGGTCGAATTGGCGCAGGCGGCGGGGTTTGAGAATCTGCTGGCTGGACGGGTGCTCGAACACCGTGTGGAAGATGGCGTGATGCGTGTTGCGCTGGATGGAAACGATTGCGAGCTCGAGGTACCGCTGGGGCCGCAAAAACCAGGCGACGTTGTGCAAGTGGCGATCCGCGCGGGCGATATTTTATTAGCGACGCGATTGCCGTATGGATTGAGCGCGCGAAATGTTTTGCCGGGAACGCTGGAATCGATCGAGACGCGGGGAACGATCGTGAGTCTCCAGGTGAACGCGGGCATGCGATTCGTGGCGCATGTGACGCCGGGAGCGATGAGGGCGCTCGAGCTGGAGGCAGGATCGGTGGTGTGGCTGGTGGTGAAGACGCACTCCTGCCACCTCGTCACTCCGCGGTGATCACCAGGGCGCTGCAAGGTTTGCTACCGGCGCGCGAGTACCCGTGCGGGAATTGCGAATCGAAATAGAGAGAATCGCCGGCGTCGAGAATTTCCTGTTCCGTGCCGATCTTGAGAGCAAGTTTCCCCTTCAGTACATAAATAAATTCCACGCCGGAATGCTGGTGAACGTGGGTCTGCGACGCGGGCACGTTGCGGAAGTCGGCGAGGTACGCGTTGAATTTGCGGTCGGTGGCCAGGAAATCCAGCGATTCGAAATCAAAAGAGGCGTTGTCGAGTTCCGTGGCTTCCGGGAAGCGCAGGCGATCTTTTTTGCGTACCAGCGCGAACGTGTGGCGCTGGCGTTCATCGGTGAAGAAAAAATCGAGACCCATGCTGAAGACCATGGCGATACGCGAGAGTGTGGGAAGCGTGGGGTAAAGTTTTCCGTGTTCTAGCTTGGAGAGCAGAGCGGGAGACAGGCCGGTGTGACGGCTGAGCTCCACCAGGCCCATTTTGCGGCCGAGGCGAAGCTGCTTGATTTTGTCGCCAACGTGGTAGCGATCTAGAGTCTCCTTTAGTTGTGGACTGACCATCGAAGTCCCCCTTCTTTTGTGAAGAAAGAGAATATTTGCACTTTGCGCAAGCATAACACGCGTGTTTCTCTGGGGTATAACAGGTTTTCACTTGCCTCAAACTAAATACTGGCCTCTTTCCGCCCGCGCAGACTTGTTTGGCTTCCCGATGGCGTTCTGATTCGTTCCGACGCTCTGCTACTATGGAAAGTACTCCCGGCGAGGAACCCCGTGCCCAACAAACTGCAAAAGCGGAAAGGTACCCCGAAACCGCTGCGGCCCAGAAAAAGCAGGCGCGCCACCAAACAAGCGAAACCGGCCACGCGGCTGGAAGAAGTTCTGCAGAGCGCCGCAAATATCTTCTTCGCTAAGGGATTTCACGCGACCAGCATCGAGGATGTGGCCCGCGACGTGGGCATGCTGAAGGGCTCGCTGTATTACTACATCAAATCCAAGGATGATTTGCTGTTCCAGTTGCTGCTGGCGGGAATTGAAGACGGCGATGCGTATATCGCGCGGCAGATCGATCCGCAGGGCGATCCCGTGGAACAGCTGGAGCGGGCCATCCGGGCGCAAATCGATTACATCATTCAGAAGCGCGTGCAGTTTGGATTGTTCCTGCACGAATTTGATTCGTTGCCGGGAAAGAGGCAGCACAAGCTGATCTCCGTGATGTCTCGCTATAACTCGCGCTTTGTGGACCTGGTGCGGCGCGGGCAGGAGCAGGGACAGCTGGGGCCGGGAGAGCCGTGGATTATCGTGAATGGAATTCTGGGGATGTGTAACTGGCTGTACCGGTGGTACGACACCGACGAAATTCCCGATCCAGAGCAGGTGAAACAGATTTTCCTGCGCATGGTGCTGCAGGGAATTCGCGCTACGGGGCTGCGTGGGCCTGAGACTTCGGCATAAAAGCCGAAGCAACTCGCGGCGGCGGGTTGCGGAATGGCGCCGGGTCGGGAACAATCGATGGGCTCTATTAATCCAGTGTTGATGAGAATCCGATGAAGCGGAAAATTGTGAGTTCGCTGGAGGCAGCGGTTGCGGATATACCCGACGGCGCACGAATCATGTTTGGAGGATTCGGCGGAGCGGGATTTCCAAACAACCTGATCCAGGCATTGTCGCGAAAAGGGATCAAGGATGTATTCGCGATCAGCAATAATTGCGGGACGCGCGACGGCGAATTGGGAATCATGTTCAAGAACGGACAAGTGAAGCACGTGATTTGCTCATTTCCGGGGCCGCACGCGAATTATTTTCAGGACCGCTTTGCTAAGGGCGAAGTGACGTGCGAACTGGTGCCGCAAGGGATCCTGTGCGAGCGCATGCGCACTGCCGCCGCAGGATTGCTGGGGTTCTACACCACCGTTGGCGTGGGGACGGAAGTGAGTTTGGGGAAGGAAGAGCGAGTGATTGACGGCAAACGCTGCATCCTGGAATCGCCGATTCATGCGGATTTTGCGCTGATCAAGGCGCAGAAGGCAGATGAACTGGGGAACCTGACGTACCGGCTGGCGGCGCGGAATTTCAATCCGATCATGGCGCAAGCGGCGACGACAACGATCGTGGAAGTGGATGAAATTGTGCCGGTGGGCTCGATTCCGCCGGAGAACGTGATTACGCCGGCGATTTTTGTGCACAGGATCGTGCAAGCGAAGGGAATGCACTATGCCGGATAAGCCGCGTCTTACTCGGGAACAAATTGCGCAGCGCGCCGCGCAAGAATTACCGGATGGCGCTTATGTAAATCTTGGCTGGGGCATACCGAACCTGATGTCGGATTACCTGCCGAAGGGGATCACCGTTTATTTTCACAGCGAAAATGGAATTTTGGGAATGGGTCCGCGGGCCAAAGCGGGCGAAGAAGATTCCGACCTGGTGGATGCGATGAAAGTGCCGGTGACGCTGATTCCGGGCGCATCTTTCTTCAGCCAGGCCGAGGCGCACCTGATGACGCGCGGTGGGCATCTGGATGTTGCAGCGCTCGGGGGATTTCAGGTGTCCGAAAAAGGAGATCTGGCGAACTGGAAGATTCCGGGGTCGAAGGGCAGCGGCGGAATCGGCGGGGCAATGGATATCGCTGCGGGAGCGAGGAAGTTGATTGTGTGCATGGAACACAACACGAAAGATGGAGCGCCCAAAATTGTCAAGGAATGCACGTATCCGCTGACGGGAATTGCGTGCACGGACACGATTATAACGGACTTGGCGGTGATCGATGTGACGCCGGAAGGATTGGAGCTACGAGAAGTGGCGCCGGGGTGGACGGCAGACGAGGTGCAAGAGCGCACGGGGGTGAAGCTGATTGTGCGGAGCAAGGTTGAGGACATGCGGCTGGGGTAGCTTACATGCGGGCGGCGGCGCGGGCGGCTATGTGGCCGTCGGGAGTACGCACGACCATGACGAGGCTATCGCTGACGGGGACACCGGTGGAAGGCACGTCGAACTCGAATTCCCATTCAAAACGTTCGGGGATCTGGTCGGCGATGGCCGCGGCGTAGGGCAGCACCTGGCGGGTCTCATAGTGTCTGGGCACGACGCCGGGAGCGGGGCGCATGGCCAGGCCATGCTTCCAATAAAAGCTGAGGCGAAGCGTGCTGACGAGGGCTTTGGTCAGATAGACGCGCGATCCGGCGTTTTCGAATTGAATGTCGCAGGGAAAATCGTACATAAGAAAGCTGAGATGGAGCACCGCGGGAAATTCGGTGACGATCTCGTTGCCGCGGCGAAAGAATGTGCCGGCATTGGTGTCCACGCGCTTGAGGTTCGCGAAGTAGTCGTGCGCGGTGGCACGGCCATTGATGCGGAAACAGGGGCCGGAGGCAACTTGGCCGTCGGTCATCATCTGCAGGCCGCCGTCATAATTCCAGACGGTTTTTTCGCGATCGGGTTGCGCGAGGAGAACAGGCGCGGCGGTGTAAAGCAGTAGGAGGACTGCGAGGATCAGGGAAACTGGACGCCGGCGAGACATAAGAGTTTCCGTTCTGCGGGAGATTTTACCTCTTCAAGGGGCGGGGAAAAACAAGGAAAAAGCCTTAGTTCGGCGCGGGGACGGCGCGCTTTGCTTTGGGGTGCTGGGATGGGCGTGGGTTGGCGGGTTCGAACGGTCACCGAACAGGACCGAGGACCCACCCTCCGCAAAAGTCGCTCAGGATGGGCACCCGACAGAGGGGAGCCTCGGGGGACGCAGCACTCGCCAAAGCTCGGGCCCGCTAATCCGTTCACGCTGGTTACGGGTGGGTCATTTGTTCGGGTTTTACTAGCTGGTCGAATTCTTCGGGGGTCAGGTAGCCCAGCTGCATGACGGCTTCGCGCAGGCTGATGTGTTGGACGTGCGCGGTGTGCGCGACTTTGGCGGCGTTGTCGTAGCCGATTTTGGGGGCCAGGGCGGTGACCAGCATGAGGGAATTTTTGACGTAGTGGTCTATGGTTTTGAGGTTTAGTTCGATGCCGACCACGCAGTGCTCGACGAAGCTGTTCATGGCGTCGGTGAGAAGTTCGACTGAGTGCAGATAATTGAAAATCATCACGGGTTTGTAGACGTTGAGCTCGAAATTACCCTGGGAACCGGCGAAGCCGATGGCGACGTCATTGCCCATCACTTGAACCGCAACCATGGTCACGGCTTCGGCCTGCGTGGGATTCACTTTGCCGGGCATGATGGAAGAGCCGGGCTCATTTTCGGGGAGGATCAGTTCGCCGAGACCGCAGCGCGGGCCGGAAGCAAGCCAGCGAATGTCGTTGGCAATCTTCATGAGCGAGGCGGCCAGAGTTTTTAATGCTCCTGAGGCGAAGACGATTTCGTCGTGAGCGGACAGGCTGGCGAATTTGTTCGGGTGGGAGCGGAACGGCAGGCCGGCAAGTTCGGCGATTTTTTTTGCGGCGCGCTCGGCGAATTCGGGGTGAGCGTTGAGGCCGGTGCCTACGGCTGTGCCACCGATCGCCAGATCGAACAGGCCGTCCAGGGCGACGGCGATGCGGGTGCCATCGCGATCAAGCAGGCTTACCCAGCCGGAAAACTCCTGACCAACGGTGAGCGGCGTAGCGTCTTGAAGATGCGTGCGGCCGATTTTGACCACGCCGGCGAATTCCTTTGCTTTGGCGTCGAGGGCATCGCGAAGCTTTTTCAGCGCGGGAAGAAGGCGGCGCGAAGTTTCTGTGGCGGCGGCGATGTGCATGGCGGCGGGAAAGGTGTCGTTGCTGGACTGCGACATGTTGACGTCGTCGTTAGGGTGGATGGGCTTCTTGGTCCCCATTTCGCCGCCAGCAATCTGTATGGCGCGGTTGGAGATGACTTCGTTGACGTTCATGTTGGTCTGCGTGCCGCTGCCGGTTTGCCAGATGCGTAACGGAAAATGCTCGTGAAGCTTGCCGGAGATGACGTCATCGGCGGCTTGCGTGATGAGATTGGCTTTTTCTTCGGAGAGCTTGCCGAGGTCGCGATTGACGAGTGCCGCGGCTTTCTTGAGGATGCCGAAGGAACGAATCAGCTCGGAAGGCATGGTGTCTTTGCCGATGGCGAAGTGGACCAGGGAGCGGGCAGTTTGCGCGCCGTAGTAGCGGTCCATCGGAACTTCAATTTTGCCCATGCTGTCGGATTCGGTACGGGACGGAACGGTCTTGGCGAATTGCGTGGCGTCGGACATGAGAGGTCTCCTGAGGAGCGATGACCTAGTTTAGCAAGAAGTGGGGGAGGGGAAGCAGAGTTGACGGAAAAGGAGAGGGAGGAAATAAGGGAAAGAGGGGGCGATGGAGGTCACAGACGGGCGTCACGGCCAGTTGAAAGTCGTTGCATGTAAATACTTGCATTGGGTTGCAAATGGAGTGCCTATGCGATCCCTCGTTTCCCGCTTCCTTGGGCGATTGGCCGCGACTTCGTTCTTGCCGGGTTTGTTGATTGGAACGAGAGTTTGCTCGACGGTCCGATCGAACAGGGATCCCTCGCTTCGCGGACTCCATTCGGAATGACGGTGATTTTTTGGTGGATTAATAAATGTCGATGGTGGTGACGCTTAGTGGCGGAAGGGTTAGGGTTAGCGAGGTGCCGGCGGCGGGTTGTGTGCCGGCGGGGACGGGTTCGATGGGGCTTTGGCTTTGGGCGGAGGCGGCGGTCATTTGGTAGAGGTGCGCCGTGCCGGAGAGAGTCTGGCCGTTGATGGCGGTGACTTGCGTGGAACTGGAACGGTTGATGGCGACGAAGACAACGCGACCAGGGACGGCGGTGTCGGTACTCGCGTAGACCATAACATTGGCTACGTTGCTGGATGTCGCTTGCAGCGAAGTGTCGCCGAAATTGGAATTGGCGTTATCGAAATCACGGAAGGCGCGATAGCCAGCGAGGATGTAGGGAGACGTGTCGTTGAGAGGCCAGAGATTGGCGGCGAAAAGATTCTGCGCGCCGAAAATGCCGAGGTTGTCGGCTTGCGCGATGGTGCCGGCGATGTGCTGGCCGCCGCCGTTGTTATATTCGGTGATGGAAATTTTCATGCCGGGATTTTCAGCGGCGATGCGCGATTGCAAGCGGCCAAGAATATAAATCGGCCCGTTGAGAACGTCGGCCGTGATCCAGGAATTTTCCGTGTAGGTGGTGTCCCAGAGGCTGCGCGGGCTCTGCACAATGGCCTGCACCTGCGCATCGGTGAGAGTGGCCCCGGTGAGGTTGATCACGCGGTTGCCGTTGCCGTCGGTGGCTTCCGAATACCAATGGAAATCGTAAACATCGACGAGAGCTCTGCCGTAAGTGGCGGACGCGCTTTTGATGGCGGGGAGATATTTGTCCGGGAACCAATTGTTGCCGGTAGCCGTGGCGCTGAGTTCGCCCTGCCAATTGTAAATTCCTTCGAAGCCGTAATGGACAGGACCAAAGATGACCACATCGGGGAATTGGTTCTTTAGAGATTCGGTAAGCGCGATGGTTTTGGAGATGTACGCCTCGGAGGTGATGGGGTTGGGGCCCTGCACTTCAAGATGCGTGGAGTTCCAGAGTTCCGGCTCGTTATCGAGCTGCACGAAGACGGGGTGCGTGGTGGGATTCGTGCCGAAGATGGATTGTCCGGAAAATTTCTGGTCGAGCGCCCAGATGAATTCGTCCATATAAACATAGGCGTCCGAGGTGGGCGGATTGAGAGTGAACGGCGCGGACGACTCCATACTTTTCATGTACACGACTTGTTTAAAACGGCTGAGATCGGGAGGATTGGCGACGCTGACCGGGCCATTTTCATCGCCGGCGACGAGCCCCTGCAGTTGGAAGGTGACCAGGCTGGCGATACCCAGCGATTGGTCTCCCGCGATGAAGCTGCGGACGGCTTCGGCGGGGACGGTGCTGCTGCTGAGGTAGTCATCATTTTCGTAGAGGTAGTCGCTGCCCGCGTTAGAGGCGTTGGTTTCCCAATCGTAGGCGGTCCAGCGGTTGCCGCCAGCGCGATCAAAAGTCAGGTCGGGCGGCGCGCCGGTGATGCCGGAGTAAAAATTGATCCCGTAGACGTAGGGCGAAATGGCATGAGTGTTTGCCGGATTGATGGTGATGGTGACGTCGGGACTGGCGGGAGCAGTGGGAGTGGCGCTGGCCTGACTGGAATTGCCGCTTTGGACGGCCGCATTGACGGCGGAAACAACGTAATAGTAGGTGGTGCCGTTGGTCAGGGCGATGTCCGAGTAGGAATTGGTAGAGGGCGAGGCGATTTGTGAGTACGGGCCGCCGGAAGTTGTGGAGCGTTTTACGTTGTAGCTGGTAGCGCCGGTGCTGACGGACCAGGTAAGAGAGACCTGCGCGTTTCCAGCGGTGGCTTGCAGATTGGCGGGAGTTGCTGGCGGATTCGCCGGCGCGGTGGGAGTGGCGTTGACCTCGGCGGAATTTGCGCTTTCGCCTGCGGTGCTCACGGCGGAGACAACGTAAAAATATTTTGTGCCGTTGGTGAGGCCGGCGTCGGTGTAGTTCGCGGCGGTCGGCGAAGAGATTTTGCTGTACGGGCCGCCGGAAGTTGTGGAGCGTTTTACGTTGTAGCTGGTAGCGCCGGTGCTGACGGACCAGGTAAGAGAGACCTGCGCGTTTCCAGCGGTGGCTTGCAGATTGGCGGGAGTTGCCGGCGCATTCGCCGGCGCGGTGGGAGTAGCGTTGACCTCGGAGGAGTTTGCGCTTTCGCCTTCGGCGTTCACGGCGGAGACAACGTAAAAATATTTTGTACCGTTGGTCAGCGACGCGTCGAGATACGTAGTGCCGCTCGGCGCGGCAACTTGCGCGTATGGGCCACCGGAAACGGCGGAGCGCTTCACGTGGTAGGACGTGGCACCGGAAGAGGCTGACCAGGAAAGACTAACCTGAGCATCCCCGGGCGACGCGGCGAGGCCCGAAGGAGCGGCAGGGACGGTGACGTTGCCTCCGCTATTACCGGGGCTGCTGGTGCTGGCGGCACAGCCCACCAGCAGGATCGCCGACAGAACCACCAGCGACGCGGAAAGCAGGGTGCGGCGTGTGAGAGTGACCATGTGTTCGCCTGATGGAAAGGACCGTCTTGGGAAGCTGGGGTGAGGAAAAGGGTAGGTTAAGGTCCAATACAGGACAAGTTGGCCACAGGGACAGTTCTTGGCGGTGACCGAAGGGACGGGCGGGCTTTACCTCTGAATTTGGCAAGTTATTAGTCAGTACAGCACAGGTACTTTCGCGGAGTGTTGCCCTGCAAAAGAACGAGCGGCAATCTAGGGATGCAGGTTTTAGTACTTCTATACCTCGTTTGTCGTTCTCCTCTGGGAGCTTGTTCAACCGGGCCGGAAACTCGCAGCGGTCAGTAAACTCCGTGCGGCGGGTGGGAGACGATTGGGTAGGGGAAGAGGCTGCCTGCGAGGAGCGACAGGCCCAATGAGGACCGCGCCACCTGAGCGTGAGATGGAGAAGAGGACGAACATGATCCCCAGCAAAAAAGCGACATTAGCTCTCCTGATTGGGATGGCATTCCTGATGAGCGCGTGCAGCGGCCTGAAGACCAACTCGACGAGCGGCGGCACAGGCACAGGCGCGTTCACCGTGAGTGGCAGCATTTCGGGGCTGACCGGCAGTGGATTGGAATTGCTGGACACGATTAACGGCACGACGCCAGACAACCTGTCAGTTACCGCGACGAGCACGAAATTCACGTTCGCGAAGTCAGTGCCAAGCGGCGAAACGTATGCCGTGACGGTGACCGCGCAGCCGACTAGTCCGGCACAGAACTGCACGGTGACGAGCGGCACGGGAACGGCGACGGCGAATGTCACCACGGTCGCAGTGACGTGCACCACAAATCCGGTTACCGCAACGATCGGCGGCACGATTTCCGGGCTTGCGCCGGGCGCGAGTGTAATCCTGCAGGATAACGGCGGAGATAGCCTGACGCTTACCGCGAACGGAGCTTTCACGTTCAAGACTCCTGTAACGGGACCGACCGACGCTTATGCGGTCACGGTAAACACACAGCCCACGAGCCCCAATGAGATTTGCACGGTAACCAGCGGAAGCGGGACGGCTACCGCGAATGTCACTAATGTTGGAGTGAGCTGCGTGTTGAGCTACACCATCGGCGGCACGGTGACGGGTCTCGTCGGTACCGGGTTGATCCTGCAAAACAGTAGCGATTCGGAACAGCTTCCGATCAGCGCCGCGAATGGAAATCAGGCATTCACGTTCAAGAATTTTGTTCCCACGGGGACGGCCTACACGGTGACGATTGCAGCGCAGCCGACTGGGCCGGTGCAGACTTGTGTTGTTACACCCAGCACAGCGAGCGGAACGGCGACGGCGAATGTGACCAGCGTGGTGGTGACTTGTCCGGCAGTAACTTACAGCGTCGGCGGAACGATCGTAGGGCTGGCGGGTGTTCCGACAAGTAACGGCCCCATCACGGACGGCACCTTTGTTATCGAGGACACCTTGGGTAACACCTTGACAATCACGGAAAATGGGCCATTCACGTTTGCTACGCCCTACGCCCTCAGCGACCAATACGAGGCGTCGGTGCTGCACTCTGCCAGCAGCCAGCCACAGGGTTGCTCATTGTGGAATTACAAGGGCGTCGTGACTGCTAACGTTACAAACATCATCATTGATTGTGCCCACGATGATTGGACCTGGATAGACGGAACGAATACGGCAGGGACCATTTCCAAGCCTGCATACGGAGCGTTTCCCTCCGCGGCGCCGACAACGATTCCCAACCCGTTTACGAACACTCCGGGCGCGAGATACTCAGGTGCTGGGTGGACCGACAACTTCGGCAATCTCTGGTTGTTCGGGGGAGACGGCTGGGAATTAACAGGTAGCGTACAACCAGACACGCTCGACGCACCCATGAACGATATGTGGGTCTGCGTAATGACGGGAGATTATTGTCAATGGCAGTTGGCCGGTGGCTATGACCCTACCACGGAGACTGTGAACGGAAACAGCACGACGGTTGGCGCCCAAATCATCCTTAATGCTCAGAGCGAGGGCCAACTTGGGACGTATCCGGGTACATTACTTACGCCCATCGCTCGCGTCGGCGCGGCAACCTGGACCGACCACGCCGGAAATTTCTGGATGTTCGGCGGCAAGACTCCGGGAGCTCACTTCCTTAACGATCTCTGGGAGTACAATACCAGTGGCTTGAACCCGTCCAACTACACGACAACCGAAGGCGTGTGGACTCAAGTTCTTCCGGCGGCGATGGGCAGCGGGATCGACGTGATCGGCGTCTATACGGGTGCTGGGCTGACGCCTGGATCTCGTGTCAACCCAATCTACTGGACAGATGCCTCCGGAAACCTCTGGCTCTTCGGCGGATACGGTTATGACGGCAGCGGGACCATCGGCTATCTCAACGATCTCTGGGAATACACCGGAGGCGCCTGGGTATGGGTTTCGGGCGGCAACACCAACCTGGCTAACCAGAACGGGATCTACGGCACGGCGGGGACTGCCTCAGCTTCCAATGCCCCGGGTGGCCGTCATGAAGCCGTTGGCTGGGCCGATGCGAACGGCAACCTCTGGCTCTTTGGCGGAGAAGGCGAAGATTCCGTGGGCACAACGAACGGAATTCTCAACGATCTCTGGGTGTACAACATCGCCAGCAAGCAATGGACATTCGTTATGGGATCCACGGTGGCAAACCAGACTGGCGTGTATGGGCTCGCGCCTTTGGTTGGTCCTCCCGACACGAACAATGCCGCGGGTACGGTAGGACTGACGGGTGCCACGTCCGGCATATTCCCGGGATCGCGTTGGGGAGCCAGCGGCTGGATCGACGCCGGTGGAAATATGTGGCTCTTCGGCGGATGGGGCCTGGATTCGACAGCAACGAATGGCAATGGCGCTCTGAACGACTTTTGGGTCTACACACCGAACGCGGTCGCCGGCCAGCCCGGCACGTGGACTTGGGTCAAGGGCTCCAACACTGGGGGGCAAAACGGCAGCTACGGCGTTTTGACGCGCCCATATTATACCTATTACATCTGGACCCCGGGTGGTCGCAGCAACGCCACGCACTGGGTCGATCACAATGGGCAGTTGTGGCTCTTCGGCGGGGAGGGATACGATTCCACCAGCACGACCGGGAACGGCTACCTCAACGACATGTGGCGGTATCTGCCGTATAAGGATTAACAAAACAATCGCGGAATGGCTTGCGCGAGCGGGCATCCGGAAACATAAAACCAGGAGAGAGGGACAGCCGGGGCGGCGAGTGGCCCCGGCTGTTCTGTTGTACGCCGTGCGGTTGCCGGCGTGCCAAGGGTGCATAAGTGGCACAAGTGGCGCGCCGGAAAGGAGAGGCGGGAAGGCTAAGGTATAATCAAGGCGGGGGAAATCAGCAAAAGATGGCGATTGCGAGGCAACGAGGGAAGGCGTCCGCGGAAACGTGGAAGCGGAGACGGCGTCGTTTTTATCGCACCCGGGTGAGAGAACTGTTGCGGATCGGGAAGGCGCTGGTATCCACGAAGCATCCCTTTCTGGTGCACATTATTCCGATGCGGCGGTGCAACCTGGATTGCACGTATTGCAACGAGTTTGACGACACGTCGAAGCCTGTGCCGCTCGAAGAGATGAAGAAGCGTCTGGATACGCTGGCGGACATGGGAGCGTCCATCATCACAATTAGCGGGGGCGAACCGCTGATGCACCCGGACCTAGACGACGTGATCCGGCACATTCGAAAGCGAAGGATGATTGCGGGACTAATAACCAACGGATTTTTCCTGAACAAAGAACGCATTGAGCGGCTGAATGAGGCGGGGCTGGAGCACTTGCAGATCAGCATCGATAATGCCGTGCCGGATGAAGTATCAAAGAAGAGCCTGAAGACGCTGGACGGGCGGCTGGAAATGCTGTCCGAGTGGGCGGTGTTTCAGGTGAACATCAATTCCGTGCTGGGCAGCGGGGTAAAGAATTCCGAAGATGCGTTGCAGATTGCGCACCGCGCACTGGAATTGGGATTTACGAGCACGGTGGGGATTATCCACGACCATGATGGCCAGCTGAAGCCGCTGGGGCAGAGGGACCAGGAAATTTTTGAAGAGATCATGGCGCTGGGGAAACGGTCGTACTCGCGCTTCAACGAGTTCCAGCACAATGTGGCGAAGGGCCGGGAGCACGATTGGAAGTGCCGCGCTGGATCGCGGTACCTTTACATTTGCGAGGATGGGCTGGTGCACTGGTGCTCGCAGCAGCGCGGGTATCCGGGTGTGCCGCTGGAAAAATACACGGCGGAGATGCGGCGCCGGGAATTCCACACTCACAAAGGATGCGCGTTACGGTGCACGGTGAGCTGCGTGCAACAGGTGGGGATACTGGATAATTGGCGGTCGGGACAAAAGCTGGAACCGGTGGCGCCGGCAGGGGAGCGCGATTTGGTGCAGATTAGCAAATAACAAGGTCCAGGAAATAAAGGGAGCAAAGGAGATTAAGGAAGCAAAGGAGCTGGAACGAGAGTTGGCGCGGGCAAGCCGCGCTTTTTGTTTTTGTGGGCGTTGCTGCTGGCGAACAGTGAGGCGGGGAGTGCGTTGACGGCGCGCTATGGCTTTTCTAAGAATAGAAACATGCCCAATCCAGCTATTGAGATCGCGAATCTCTCGAAGGAATACCCGTTCGGGTTCCTGCACCTAAAAAAGAAGCGGTCGCTTGAGAATCTGAACATGGAAGTGCAGCAGGGCGAAGTGTTTGGATTTTTAGGGCCGAACGGGGCCGGTAAATCGACGACCATTAAGTTGCTGATGCGGCTGATCTTTCCGACGTCCGGCACCGCGCGCATCCTGGGGAAATCGATTGAAGACGTGTCCATGCACCAGCAGATCGGATACCTGCCGGAGCAGCCGTATTTCTACGATTACCTCACCGCTGCGGAGCTGCTGGATTATTTTGCGCGCATTCACGGGCTGAAAGTGGCGGACCGGCGAGAGCGCGTGGAGCGAATGCTGAAAAAGGTGGGGCTCGAAACGGCGAAAAAGCTACAGCTGAGGAAATATTCAAAAGGCATGCTGCAACGCGCCGGGCTGGCGCAGGCAATCCTGCACGATCCGGAAGTGGTGGTGCTCGATGAGCCGATGTCCGGGCTCGATCCGCTGGGGCGCCGGGAAGTGCGCGACATCATTCTGGAATTGAAGAAGGAAGGGCGAACGGTCCTGTTTTCCACGCATATTTTGTCCGACGCGGAGATGCTTTGCGATCGCGTGGGCGTAATCGTTGGCGGCAAGCTGCGCGGGGTAGGCACGCCCGGAGAAATCGTGGGGATTCAGGCGCAGGGCATGGAGATATTGTTTGAACTGCCGGGCTCTGGCAGCGAAAAGAAGCTGGCGCTGCTTGAGAAGGCCACGAAAACGGGCGAGCGTTACCGGGTGCAGTTGTCAGAGGCGGAACTTTACGGAGCTTTGGACGAATTGAAGGCGGCAGGCGCACGAGTCCTGTCTGTGGCCCAGCTCAAGCCGACGCTGGAAGAGTTTTTCATGAACCTGGTGGAGGCCGACCGCGCGCAGGCGAATGCGGTCGAGGTCGGCAGCCAATGAGAAACGTGTGGGTAGTGGCGACGAACACGTTTCGCGAAGCAGTGCGAGACCGCGTGCTGTACAACCTGGTGTTTTTCGCGCTGCTGATGATGGGCGCCGCGGTTCTGGTGGGGCAAATATCGATCGGCATCGAAGAAAGCGTGATCGTGAGCCTGGGGCTGACGGCGATCTCCGTGATCGGAATTTTTATCGCGGTGTTCATCGGCGTGGGACTGGTTTCGAAGGAGATGGATAAGCGCACGCTGTACGCGCTGCTCGCCAAGCCGGTGGAACGCTGGCAATTCCTGCTGGGCAAATACGGCGGGCTGGTGATGACGCTGACGGTGAATACGGCCGCGATGGCGGTGGGATTGTACGTGGTGCTATGGAGCGTGAAGCATCCGCTCGAAAGAAGCGATTGGTACGTGCTGGTGGCGGTGTACCTGATCTTGCTGAAGCTTGCGCTGGTGGTGGCCCTGGCGATGTTGTTTTCCTGCTTTACCACGCCATTCCTGGCCATCCTGTTCACGGTGGGCATCTACATCGCGGGAGTGTTTGCGGAAGATTTGCGAACCATGCAAGCGATGGATATCACTCCGGCCACGATGAAGTTGCTGCGCGGGACTTCTTATGTGCTGCCGAACTTTGAGAATTTCAACGTAATGGGAGCGGTGTCTCATGGGCGGGGCGTACCGGGAAGCCTGGTGTGGCACGACACGGCGTACGCGATCGTCTATGCGGGCATCGTATTAGTAGGCGCAACAATGGTGTTTTCGCGCCGGAACCTGAAATGAAATCCGGAAAAATTGCCGGTTGGCTGCTGGGCGCCGTTGTCCTTGTTGGATTTGCAGGGGTGTGGCGACTGCAGCGGAACATCGACCACATGAAAAATTCGATCGACGTGGAGCAGGATCAGCTGGCATTCCGTTCCGGAAACCTGGTAAAGAAGCTGAGCTTGGAATATGCGCCGCTGGTCGGTGCGATTTACTGGACGCGCGTGGTGCAATATTTCGGAGAAAAACACCGACTGCACCAAACGAACCTGGAGTTATTGTGGTCGCTTCTGGATATCACCACAACCTTGGATCCCCATCTGATGCCCGCGTACCGGTTCGGATCCGTGTTTTTAAGCGATAGCCCGCCGCGAGGAGCCGGACGGCCAGACCTCGCCGTGAAATTGCTGGAGCGGGGAATCCAGGAGAACCCGGACCAGTGGCGGTTGTATCAGGATTTGGGAAACGTGTATTACTTCGATGCCAAGGATTATCCGAAGGCGTCCGCGGCGTTCGCCGAAGGCAGCAAGAATCCGAACGCGATGATCTGGATGAAAGTGATGGCGGCTAAGATCGCGGCCGAGGGCGAATCGCCAGAAACTTCCTACTTCCTGTGGCTGCAGGTGTACCAGACAACGACCGATCCCATGGTGAAGCAAAATGCTGAGTTACACCTGAAACTGATGAAGGTGGAACTCGACTTGAAGGAAATTAACCGGCTGGCGGACGAATACGAGAAGCAATCCGGCCATCGCGCAACGAAGATCGGCGAACTGGTGCAGGCCGGGCTGTTGAAGGACGTGCCGAGCGATCCTGAAGGATATCGGTACGTGTTGGGCGAGGGCGGCAAAGCGGAGCTGAATCTGGACAGCCCGATGCTCGAAAAACAGTTGCTAGAAAAGAACCGCTAGATGGGTTTACGCCGGAATTTTTCCGCTACTCGGCTGCGCAAAGTAGCGTCATGTGCGGATCGATCAAGATTTTGTGGGGATCGCTGGCGGTATTGAAAGAGAAAGACGTTTCGTCGCCGGCAGCCTGCACCCTGCCCAGGAAAACGCTGCGGCCTGCCGCGGAGCCGACATAAAGCGGCACGGGCGCGATGAACGAACGAGGCACGCCGGACTGAAACAGCTTCCCGCGCACCTGATAGCCCTTTTCGGTGCGCCGTGTGGTGAATTCCACTTTGTAGCGCGGGATGCCCGTGCCGCGGACATACTCCGCAAAAAACCATTCCATCGAGCGGCCACCTTCCATATCCATTTTCGGCGTCATCACAGCTTCCACTTCTTTTTGCAACTGATCCGTGGAAAGCGCTTTTTGCCCGTATTTGATTACCAGCGTGTGCAACAGGGCGATGAAGCGCGCATCGGCATCGTGAGCGTTCGGCTCGCGAAGCATTTCGTGGAGCATATGGAAGATCCAGGCGCTCTTCGAATAGACCACCACGTCGTAGGCGTCGGGCGATTTCGAGGAAGACAGACGGGTGCCCATGGTGACCGGACCGATATCGCCGGGAGCGAGATCGGAATCCGTGGGCTTGGTGATCAATTGCTTGCGGTAGCGGGCCAGCCAGGAGGCAACGGCATGGTCGGGGAGTTTCTGGGAGTCGGCGTAGAGCAGCGAGAGATAAACCGAGAGACCCTCGTCAATCCACTGGTCGCGATAACTTGACCAGCCAACCACGTTGCCCCACCACTGATGCGCGACCTCGTGAACCGGCATGATATCCGTGAAGGCTTCCTGGGTGGTGGAACTGAGGCCTGCGCGTTCCTGCGCCTCTGCAGGAAGAAATGCGAAAGTGGATAGGTACAGCAAGCCGGGCCAACCCTGGCCAAACGATCCGGGAATCTGCGCCACCGCAAGGCGCGGGAAAGGAAACGGGCCGTTGTATTTTTCAAAGAAGGTGATGGAGGAATTGACTTCACGCGCTAGTGAATTCAGAGCATCCGCGGGGCTTGGAGTCGGCGGCGGAAGGATGCCGGAGGGCAAGCCCCTCTCCGCGATCGGAACGTGCGGGAACGGAACGGCCTCAACCGCAGGACGCTGCAATCGCGACAGGATGGCTTGCTCGAGGAGTTTATTTGCGTAGACCTCAACGACATGGTTGCCGGAGGGCTGCGACATGAAGGCATACTCGCCGAGGTTGAAGCCCGCTTCGTCCACGGGAATCTTGAATTTCCAGTGGGCCACCATGTCGTCGCCGTCCTCGTGTTCGTCGAATTTTTCTCCGGTGGCGACCAGTCGCAAGTGCTTGGGCCAACGGAAGGTTAGGTCGTACGGGGCGAATTCCGAGGCGTCACCGAAATGCGGATACCAGCTCTGATGGGCGCCAACGAAGAGGACGGAATTGCCGTAATTTTCGATGACGTTGCCGCGATAGTGGAAGCGCAGAGAGAACGTGGCACCGGCGCGCGACGGGCGAGGCAAGAAAACGCAGAGCGTGTCATCTCCCTTGGTGCGCAGTTGCTGCTCGGTGATGCCCTCGTTCTGGAAGAAGACGAGATTTTCGCCGTTGGACATGGAGATGGAATCCACCTTGAGGACGCGCGAAAGCTGAACGAAAAGCACGCCTTCGCCGGCCGTGGCAGTGTTGAAATCGACGGAGGCATCGCCTTCGAGTGAGTTGTCCGTGTGAATCGTGGTGTTGACTTGGTAATGGACGGCGTGAAACAGAACCGGGGGAGGAGTGAAGCCGGGAAGCGGGTACGAGGTCCAGACATCGTAGTAGCCGATTTTGTTGACGACGCGGGGCTGGCCAAGCATGAAATTTTCGTGGCGCATGTCGTCCATAAGCACGTCGAAGGGGCCGGAGAGAATCCCGTCGATGCCCGCGTGGAAAAAATGGCGCGGCGAGGAGGTATATTTCTCGAACAGGATGCGCAGGGAATGTGTGGGATTCAGGCGCTCGAGCTGCGGAAGCCAGAGAGAGGTGAAAGCGGCGTCCGTGGCGGGTTGAACGGAGGACTGGGTGAGTTGGGAGAGCAGATCCTTGGCAGTGTCGTCGGTGAAGCGGGCGTAGATGGAAACAAATTGTTCATCGAGAACCGGGGCGCCAAGGAAGCGGGCCATTTGCTGTTTTTCGGCCTGGTCTCGGGGAAGGGCCAGGGTGTGGCCGACGCCGGAGAAGACAAAACCGGTGATGTGGCCTTCGAAGGGCTGGAAGAACACGAGTTTTCCGCGCTCGAATGCGAGGACCAGATCGCCCTGATGGAGCTCGATGCGGTTCGTGGCCGCGACGGTGTAAACGTGGTCGGAATCCAGGCGCAGGGCATTGAGAGAAGCGAGGACGTCACGCGGAGAATCCGCGGCGTACAGGGCCGGAGCGCACACGAAAACGATGGCAAAGAGGGCGGAACGAAGACGCATCCATTGAGTGTAGTCACTTTCGGCATGCGGGGACAAGGCAGCGGGGAACGGATGAGTTCGGCGGATTAAGATAAAGAGATGCAAGGCCAGGGAGCCGTGGCGCGGATGTTCCTGTTGTTGACGGGAATGCTGGTGTGCGCCGGCGCGGCCTTCGCGGACAAGATCGTGCTGAAGAACGGTCGGCAGATCGTGGCGTATAACGTTGTCGAGGACGGCGACAAAGTCCGTTATCAAACCGCCGCGGGTGAGCTTTCGATCCCCAAGAGCATCGTGGACCATATCGAAAAGGGCGGATTGATGCCGGTGAGTGAATCTCCGGCGGCGGCAGCGTCCAGCCTGAATCTTTCCCCACCCCTGATGGAAGCAACCGCGGACGCGGCGGCGATCGACCAGGCGGCAGTGCACGACGGCTCCGTCGATCGGGTTTACATTGCGCGCCTGGAAGGGGAAGCGCGCGGCGGGAACGCGAAGGCGAACGAGAAGGCAGCGCTGGCGCACCATGCAGCGGCGCAGTTTGAATTGGCGCATGGCGATATGGAACACGCGCTGGGCGACGAACGCACGGCGATCACGTATCTGCCGGAGCAGCCGGTGCTGCTGATGAATGTGGCGTATCTGTACCTGAAAAAGAGCGAATTCAAGCAGGCGGTGGAGTATCTGGAGCGGGCGAAGCGCGTTTCTCCGGACAATGCGGAAATCTATAAGCTGGAAGGCTGGGCGTATTACGGCATGAACCGGCCGGAGCAGGCGGTGGCGGAGTGGAAGAAATCGCTAGGGTTGCAGCCGGACAGCGACACGCAGGCGGCGCTGGACAAAGCGGTTCGCGATAAAGAGGAAGAAGAAAACTACAAAGAGAACGAAAGCGCGCATTTCCAGCTGAAATACAACGGAAACGCGGAGCCGGTGCTGGCGCGCGACGTGTTGCGCGTGCTCGAAACGCATTACTCGACGATCGAATCGCAACTAAACTACACGCCGCCAGAACCGATTGGCGTGGTGCTGTATACGCAGCAGGAATTTGCGGACATTACCCGCGCGCCGGGTTGGGTGGGCGCGTTGAACGACGGAAGAATCCGCGTGCCGGTGCAGGGATTGACCGGCGTGGATTCGGAATTATCGCGCGTGCTGAAGCATGAACTGACACACAGTTTTATCCAGCAGAAAACGCGTGGGCGCGCGCCAACGTGGATTCAGGAAGGCGTGGCGCAGTGGATGGAAGGCAAACGTAGCGACGAGAATGTGCCGGTGCTGCTGCAGGTGTATGACGCGGGGCAGGCGGCATCGCTGGGGCATCTGGAAGGATCGTGGATGGGTTTGCCGGCCGACGTGGCGCGCTATGCCTATGCGTGGGCGCTCGCGAACGTGGAATACATCGTGGAAACCCAGGGAATGGGAGACATGGAGCGCATCCTCGATCGCATTGCGGCAGGCGGCTCGACGGAGGACGCGTTGAAGGAAGTGTTGCACGACGATTACGGCGATCTGACGCGATCGACAGCGGAATATTTGAAGAAGAATTACGGGCACTAGGTTTGCTTTACCCTCATTCGAAGCCGAGGTCAGGAAGTGGCCAGCATGGCGGCTAGCAGGGCTGCGCGCTGAGGCATGGTTTTGTAGAAAGCAAATTCTTGCGCGGAGTGGGCGCCGTTGCCTACGGCGCCGAAGCCATCGAGCGTGGGAATGCCGAGAGCGGCGGTAAAGTTGCCATCGGAGCCGCCACCGGCAGCGGCTTCGCCCAGCGAAAATCCTATTTCCTTCGCCAGCGATTTGGCCCGCAGATAGAGCGCGGCGCTGTGCTTGCGCTCAAGCGGCGGGCGGTCAAAGCCGCCGCGGACTTCCAGTTTTGCGCCTCGGCGAATGGGCTTCAGCGAACGGAAGCGCTTTTCCAGGGCGCGCATGTCCGACAGCCGCCAGGCGCGAAGATCGACATTCACTTTGGCGCGATCGGGGATGACGTTGGTGCGCGTGCCGCCATCGATGATGTCGGCATTGACGGTGACGCCGTGGCGGGGATCGTTCCATTTTTCGAAGCGAGCGATCTGCGCGGCGAGTTCGTGAATGGCGTTGATGCCTTGATCGGGATCGAGTCCCGCGTGGGCGGCGCGGCCGTGCACCATGAGTTTGACTTCGCCCACTCCTTTGCGAGATGTCTTGACCATTCCGCGGGGGCCGAGCGACGGTTCGAGCACAAACACAGCGTCGCTGCGGCGCGCTTCTTCTTCAATCAGCTTTCGCGAGGATTCACTGCCGATTTCTTCGTCGGAGGTCCACAGAAACACGAGGCGCTGGGAGACCGATGCTTCCAGTTCCTGCAGAGCTTCGAGCGCGAACAGCGCCTGAACGATGCCGGCTTTCATATCGAAGGTGCCGGGGCCATAGGCTTTTCCGCCGACGATACGAAACGGCATTTTGGAAAGCGTGCCGATCGGATAAACCGTGTCGTAATGGCCGAGGACCAGGAGTTGCGACTCTGGCGGGCGGGAGGACGGGGTCCACACCGCGCGCACATGATCGCCACGATTCCTCTGTGGCAACATCTGCACGCGTGTTCCGCGCAGCTGCCATTCGTCCGCCAGAAAACTGGCACAGCGATCCGCGTGCTTTTTGTCAAGGCTGGGAGATTCGATGAGAGTGAGTTGACGCAGAGTGTCCGTCATCCGCGGCAGGAGTTTGCGAAGGTGAGCGAGGAGAGACTGGGGAAGAGCCTGGGTTTCCATAGTAAGCAAATGGTAGCAACGCGGGTGGCGCGGTACAACTGCGCCCCGTACAACAGCGTTCTGCAGAGCGCAAAATAGCGGCTTCGAAAGAAGATGTGCTGTGCAGGGCCGCGAGATTGCTTATAATAGTAAGTTTGCGATATATGGAGTGCGTGCCGCCGAAAGGCGTTGTGCGGCACAGGAGCGGGCATGGAATTGGACATCAACGAAATACAGAAGTTTTTGCCGCACCGGTACCCGTTTCTGTTGATCGATAAAGTGGTGGAGATGGAGCGCTACAAGCGGATCGTGGCGATCAAGAACGTGTCCATCAACGAGAGTTTTTTTCAGGGGCATTTTCCCGGGAAACCGATTATGCCGGGAGTGCTGATCCTGGAATCGATGGCCCAGGCGGGGGGGTTGTTGCTGCTGCAGGAAATTCCGGACCGCGATCAGAAGCTTCTGTACCTGGCGTCGATGAACGACGTGAAGTTCCGGCGGCCGGTGGTGCCCGGAGACCAGTTGCGCGTGGAGGTCAACATACTGGCGTGGAAAGGTGACCTCTGCAAGATCCGCGCGAAAGCATTCGTGGGAGAAAACCTGGCGACCGAGGCGACGCTGATGTGCGTGATGGTGGACCGCGAGAAGGCAAACAACGCAGCGAAATGACGGCAAAGAACATACATCCGCAGGCCATCGTCTCCTCGAAGGCGAAAATTGCGAGTGGAGTGGAAATCGGCCCCTTTGCCAGCGTGGGAGACGGGGTGGAACTCGGCGAAGACTGCGTGGTGCACGCGCATGCGGTGATCGTGGGGCCATCGAAGTTCGGGGTGCACAATGTGTTCCACCCATTCAGTGTGATCGGAGGCGATCCGCAGGACTACACGTTCCGGGGAGACCACGTCGAGCTTTTGGCCGGGGACGGAAACATTTTCCGGGAACATGTGACCGTCAGTCGCGGAACGAAAAAAGGCGGCGGTGTGACGCGCATCGGGAGCGATAATTTCTTTTTGTCATACTCGCACGTGGGACACGACAGCCAGGTTGGAAGTGGCACGCTGTTCGTGAATGGCGCGACGCTGGCGGGACACGTGACCGTGCAGGATTTTGTGACCGTGGGCGCGTTCTCGCCGGTGCACCAATATTGCCGGCTCGGGAAATATGCCTACATCGGGGCGTGTACCGTGATCACGCAGGACGTGCTGCCGTTTTCACTGATTGTGACCGAACGCGAGACCAAGTGTTTCGGGGCGAACACCATTGGGCTGGAGCGCAAGGGATTTTCGGCGGAGCGCATTCAGGTGCTGCAGCGCGCATTTAAGCTGCTGGTGCGGTCGAAGAAGAACACCACGCAGGCGCTCGAGGAGATGGGCAAGATGTTTGGAAATTCCGGGGACGTGCAGGAAATGATCGCATTTGTGCAGAAGGCCGAGCGCGGGATTGTAAAGTAAGAAAGGAGTTTCTTCAGGGGCTGAAGCCCGATTGTCTGGTCGCTGTAGGTCGGAGCTGAAGCTCCGACCCCCTAAGGTGCTATCGAAACCGGCCCCTAAGGCGGCAGCTAACGAGGGCCTTAAGCGCCAATAAGCTGTCCAGAAAGCGCACTTGAGGAACGACTTCGATTCATGTCCGAAGCATTGCACAGCACAGCAGGGTGGGGATTGATCGCGGGAAACGGGCGGTTTCCGTTTCTGGTGCTGGAAGGAGCGCGTAGCCAGGGAATCGAGATGACCGTGATCGCACTGAAGGAAGAAGCTTCACCGGAACTGGAAAGGTTGGCGAAGCGGCTGCACTGGGTGAGCCTGGGCGAGTTGAGCAAAGCCATCGCGCTGATGCAACAAGAGGGAGTGAAGCGCGCGGTGATGGCCGGGCAGGTGAAGCACAACAAGATTTTTAGCGCGATCCGGCCGGACTGGAAGCTGGCTAAGCTTTTGTTTTCGTTGCCGAAGAAAAATACGGATTCGTTGATTGGCGCGGTGGCGAAGGTGCTTGAAGAGGAAGGGATTCAACTGGTGGATTCCACGCTGTTTCTGAAGCCGCTGCTGCCGGCAGCTGGCGTGTTGACAAGACGCGTGCCGAACGAGCATGAGGCCGCGGACATGGAATACGGATTGAGCATGGCGCGGCACATTGCGGGCCAGGATATCGGGCAAACGGTGGTGATCGCGGATCGCGCCTGCGTGGCCGTGGAAGCCATGGAAGGCACGGACGAAACGATTTTGCGTGCGGCTCGTTTTGCAGAGGGAAAGCCGCTGGTGGTGGTGAAGGTGAGTAAGCCGAAACAGGACATGCGCTTCGACGTACCCGTGGTCGGATTGCCGACCGTCGAAGCTATGACGAAGGCGGGGGCCACGGCATTGGCCATCGATGCGGCGCGGACGCTGTTGTTTGATCGCGAAAAACTGCTGGAAATGGCGAACGCCGCGGGCATTGCGATTCAGGCTTTTCCTGCCATGAAGGACGCGGCAGCGATCCGGGATTCCCAGGGAATGAGTAAGGAGTGAGCATGACTGCGGGTGTGGGAACGCACAAGATGCGCGTGGCGGTGGCCGGGTGTGGGGAATTCGGTCGCAATCACGCGCGAGTGTACCGGGAAATTGAGACGGTTGAGCTGGCGGGCGTGTTTGATCCGGATGCCGGGCGGGCCGCAACGATCGCGCAAGAATTCCAGACGCGAGCGTTCTCCAGTTTAGAGGAATTGCGTGGCGAGGTGGATGCCGCGAGCGTGGCGGTGCCGACGATCGCGCACAAGGAAGTTGGCTGCGTGCTGCTAGAGATGGGCATAGACATCTTGGTGGAAAAGCCGATGGCGCGGACGCTGGCAGAGGCCGACGAACTGATCGCCGTGGCCAAGCGTCATGGACGCATACTGCAGGTCGGGCATGTGGAGCGATTCAATCCGGCGGTGCGAGCCGTGGAGCCGGTGGTGAACCGCCCCTTGTTTTTTGAGGTACACCGGCTGGGCGTGTTTACGCCGCGAAGCCTGGATGTGGACGTAATCTATGATCTGATGATCCACGATCTGGATATTCTGTTGGCGCTGGTGAAGGAACAGGTGATGGAAGTGAAAGCCGTAGGGATCCCGGTGCTGACCGACAAGGTGGACATCGCGCATGCGCGGCTGGAGTTTGACCGCGGAGCGGTGGCCAATGTGACGGCCAGCCGGGTGTCAACCGAGCGTGTGCGGAAAATGCGTTTTTTTCAGCAGCACGAATATATTTCGCTCGATTATGCCAGGCGCGACGCCTTGCGCGTGGGCGTAAAGAAGCCTGGGCCGCAGCCGGAGTTTGGATTTGAGAAACTGCCGGCGCCGGAAACGGAACCGTTGCGCGCCGAGTTGCAAGCGTTTGAGGAAGCGGTGAAGACCCGGGTGCCCCCGAAGACGGATGGGGCTGCGGGGCGAGCCGCGTTGGAGTTGGCCGATCGCGTAATGGAAAGCATCCGTGAGCACAGCGCGCGCGTCCAACCGGTAGCGACAAGTGTGTTCGTAAAAGGGAAACCGTAAAAGGAAACAATGATCCCACGGATTTTAGTGCCTCAAGGCGCGCGCCCACCGGCCAATGTCGAGCCCTCGACCCGGCGCCGCCCGACTTCGCTCGACGAACGGACATTGGTGCCGTCCACGTTGCCGATCGTGGCGCTGGACGGGCATTCCACCATTCCCAACAATTTGCCGCTGGAAGCGATTGCCGCACGTGTGGTGGTGCCGCGCGATGTGAATATCGCAGAACTGCAGAAACCCGACGACTCGCATTTGCCGGCGCAGCCGACGGAAATGGACGAGCGCATCACCGTGCCGCAAGGAGCGGCGCCGCCGGAAGTGTTGCCGGAAAATTTGTATGTGTCCGAAGACCTGGTGCAACCGGATATTATGCAGACCGGCGAATTATCGTTTCTGCCATCGGAAGAAAAGCAGAAGAGGCCGGTGGGAGAAATGGTGGTGGCGATCGTCTCGCTGCTGCTGAATCTGGTGTTCGTCGTGGCGCTCGTGGAAATCCTTGCCTATCACGCCCGATCGAAGGAAGTGGATGAGATCGGGAGGAAACAGATTGAGGTATTGTTGCCGCCGGGCGCGCTGGAATCGTTGAAGCCGTCGGCCCCGCCCGCTCCGCGACCCGCGGTAAAGGTGGATCCAAGAGAAATACGCAGGATGGCGCCGACGCCCGTCCCTCCGCCGGTGCAGCCGCCGCCACAACCGCAGCCGGAGCCGCCAAGAAAAGAATTGCCGAGCGCGCCTGCACCGAAACCCAATATCGTTCCGCCTACGCCGAAACCGGCGGAAGGCAACAAAGGCGATTTACCGAAGCCGCAGTTGCAATTGGAGCAGCCCAGCATGCCGGTGCCGCAAAGCGGGCTGAACTTGCCGAAGTCGACTTCGCCGGGCGACATGATTCGTGACGCTGCGCGCGCCACGGAGAAGATGAACACCCCGGCGGCAATCGGCGGTGGTAGTCCGATTCCGGGAGCGGGACGCGGCCAAGGCAATGGACGTGGGTCTGCGGGCGGCGCGATCCAGATGCTCACCGATAACGAAGGAGTCGATTTCAACGACTACCTCCGGCGCGTGTACCTGACGGTGAAGCAGAACTGGTTCGCGGTAATGCCCGCGTCGGTGCAGTTGGGAGATCAGGGCGTGGTTTCGCTGCAATTCAAAATCATGAGAGATGGCGGCGTGCCTGACGGCGATCCGCAACGCGTTTTTGGATCCGGTAAGGAACCGCTGGACCGCGCGGCGATTTCGTCGATTCGCGCGTCGAATCCGTTCCCCACTCTGCCGGCGCAGTTCAAAGGGCCGTACATCGAGCTGCGTTTTACGTATTATTACAACATGCCGGTTCCCTCGAATTAGAGTGCTTCGATAGGTTTTTGCGTTGAGATCCTCGCGCAAAGGGATGACCTGCTGGGCAGATGGGTGGTAGGGTTGAAGCTGCAAAAGCGGCGGCCCTTCGACAACTCAGGACAAGCAAATCGCCGCACTCCAAATATGAAAATTGCGCGCCAACAAGTGCTGAGCAGCCTGCTGCTGGCGCTGGTTGTGTTGACTGTCCTGTTGATCCGCTCGTGGCCTATCCTAGTTCCATAAATGAATGTGCCTGCCGATCTGCCGCTGCTGGTTATCGTGGGGCCGACCGCTTCGGGAAAATCCACGCTGGGAGTGTGGCTGGCCGCGCGGCTGGACGGAGAAGTGGTTGCGTGTGATTCCACGCAGTTGCATCGCGGCTTTGATATTGGCACCGCGAAGCCTGCCAACGAAGAACGCCGCGGTGTTCCGCATCATCTGTTGGACGTGCTGGACGGAAAAGACGAATCGACCGCAGGCGGATATCGCGAACGGGCGATTGAGGTCCTGAACGATCTTCGCGTGCGCAGAAAAATTCCTGTGCTAACGGTTGGTACGGGGCTTTACCTTCGCGCCTTGCTGGAGGGCTTGGCGCAGGTGCCGCAACGGTCGGACCAACTGCGAGAGCGGCTGTGGGCGGCGGCTTCCGAGCATGGGCCTGGCTATTTGCACCGCATGCTGCGACGGTTGGACCGGGAATCGGCGGGGAAAATCATGCCGGCCGACGAGCAGAAACTGATCCGCGCTATCGAGGTATGCCTGCTGACGAAGAAGCCACTGTCTGAGGTGCACCGGAGCGGCCGCAAGCCGCTCGAAGGCTGGCGGGCCGTGAAGATCGGATTGATGCCGCCGCGCGAGGATTTGTACGAACGCGTGCATGGGCGCACGCACGCGATGTTCGCGCGGGGCTGGATGCAGGAGGTTCGCGGGCTGATCGAGAGCGGAGTTCCCGACGACGCGAAAGCATTCGATTTTATTGGCTACCGCGAACTGCGCAAAGTGTTGCGCGGAGAAATAACGCTGGAAGAGGCACGCGCCGCGATCGAGCAGGCCACGCGGCGCTATGCGAAAAGGCAGATGACGTGGTTCCGGCGTGAAAAAGGCGTGTACTGGCTCGCGGGATTCGGCGACGAACCGGGAATTCAAAAGGAAGCGCTGGAGATCGTTCGGGCGGAGCTTGGCACCGTGGTATCCGGGGCGAACGGAATGGACGTATAATCGAGGCGATGAGGAGTTTCTCTCCACGCAACGCAAAGTTTCCGCGCAAAGACTGGCTTTGATCCATCCATGAAAACAGCACAACACGACACGTCCGTTTCCGAGCGCGCTCTCCTGGTGGGCGTAGGCTGGAAGCGCGCGCCGCGAATTCCGGGGATGCCGGCCGGAGAACAGGGCCGAGAATCGCTTCTCGAGCTTGTGGAACTGGCAAAAAGCGCCGGTGCAGAAATTACCGGCACGATATTCCAGTTAAGGGACGCGGCCGATCCGGCGACGCTGGTTGGACGAGGCAAGCTCGATGAAATTCGAGCCGAAGCCACAGCACGGCAAGCCCCGCTGATTATTTTCGACAGTGAACTTACGCCAGTGCAGCAGCGAAATATCGAAGCGGTGACGGAGCGGCGGGTGATCGACCGCACGCAGCTAATCCTGGACATTTTTGCGAAGCACGCGCGCAGCCGCGAAGGGCAGTTGCAGGTGGAACTGGCGCAACTGAATTACATGCTGCCGCGGCTAACCGGGAAAGGCACGACGATGTCCCGGTTGGGCGGCAAGAGCGGCGGAGGCGGCTCTGGTGGAGCGGGCGGCGGGGCGGGCCGCATCGGCGTGCGTGGACCCGGTGAAAAGAAATTGGAAACAGATCGCCGGCGCATTCGCGACCGCGTGAGCAAAATCAAGAATAGCATCGACGAAGTGCGGCAACAGAGGGCGCTCCGGCGCGAAGCACGAAACGCCGTGCCCCTGGGAACCGTGTCCCTGGTAGGCTACACAAACGCTGGAAAATCCACGTTATTTAACGCGCTGAGCCGGGCAGAAGTGCTGGTTTCGTCGCGCATGTTTGCGACGCTCGATCCGACGATCCGGGCGCTGCGGCTGCCATCGAACCGCAGGATTCTGGTGTCCGACACGGTGGGATTCATTCGCGCGCTCCCGAAGGGATTGCTGACGGCATTTCGCGCCACGCTGGAAGAGGTGCAGGAATCGGCGCTGATTTTGCAGGTCAGCGATATTTCGAATCCGTATCACGACGAGTTGGAAGAAGAAGTGGAAAAAATTCTGGGCGAACTTGGAGTGCTGGACCGGCAGAGGCTTCGCGTGTTCAACAAAATCGACCGGCTTTCACGGGAACAACGGGAAGGGTTCACCGCGGCGTGGTCTCGCACGAAGAACGGAGAAGAGCCGCCGGTATTTGTTTCGGCGCTGACGGGAGAGGGGCTGGATGAACTATTGAGGCGCATTGACGCGGCGCTTCCCGTCGATCCGATCGTGCAACTCTCGCTACACATGCCGCTGACGGAAGGGCGCTCTCTCGCGTTGATCCACGCGCTGGGCCGGGTGCTGCAGTCGCAGGTGAGCGGTTCGCACATGGACCTGCAGGCGGAAATCCCGGAAGCGGTCGCACGGCGATTGAAGCTGAAGGACTTCGAGGCGAAGGAAACATTACGGCCTTCGCCGTCGTATGTTAAGTAGGAGCAGTGAACCAGGAGGGGATGAAGATGGGCGCCTTTTTGTTGTGGTGCATCCTGTTGGTGGTATGTTGGCCGATTGCGCTGTTAGCGCTGGTGCTGTATCCGATCGTGTGGTTGTTGCTGCTGCCGTTTCGACTTGTCGGCATCGCGGTAACCGGCGTTTTTGAGTTGTTGCGCGCGCTATTGTTCCTGCCCGTGCGCATTCTGCGCGGCCCGCACGCCATCTGACCAATTCGAGAAACACTCAGGATAACTTTCGAGTAATTCGGAAAAAATCCGCTAAATATGAATAGAATTTGACATAAGAACGCGTCACATCGGGCACAAAGGAGTGTTGCCGCACTTGTGGAAAACGCTGTGGAAACCTCCAGGGTGTAGAGGGGACGGAAAGGCGGGTTGTTTTCCCGCCAATCTCTGGCGTCAGGAATTGGTACCCGTATCATGTAGAAAATAAGTAGTTTATTTGCGTCACAAGGGAGCGACCGTACCAGCCCCGCGTAAAATCAGGTCAAGTCTGGAAATATGGATTTGCACAGGTTTGCAGCAGCAATGTTACGAAAAAGTACCCAGTAAAAACGAAGAGTAGTAACGTTGCAGTACCCGAGCAAAGCAGCATTTGGCCACGCATTTGGCCACGTTGACGCCTGGGATGGCGGAGACTATAGTGAGCGGAGTGTCCAGAGAAGGAGCAAACGAAGCCCTCCCCTCCGCGCCCTTATGAACCTGCCGAACGCATTGACGTTATTGCGGATATTTATCGTGCCTGTTCTGATCGTGGTGCTGCTGACGCGCAGCCCGAACGTGGAACTTGTGGGATTTCCGATGCACTTCGAGGTCTGGGGTGTGCTGATTTTGCTGATCGCGGCGGCCACGGATTGGGCCGACGGATATTTCGCGCGCCGCAATTCCCAGGTCACGACGCTGGGAATATTGCTGGATCCCATCGCCGACAAGTTGCTGATTTGCGCCGCATTTATTTCCCTGGTGGACATGCACCTGGCGAAAGCGTGGATGGTGGTGATCATCATCGGGCGCGAGTTAGTGATTTTGGGATTGCGCAATATCGCGTCGGCGGAAGGATTCACGATTGCCGCGTCGACCCTGGGCAAAACCAAAATGGTCCTGCAAGTCTGCGCGGCGGCGGTGCTGATTTATGGTGCCCGGCATCCTTCGCTGCGAACGCTGGGGTTGGCGTTGCTGTGGCTTGTGGTGATCAGCGCATTGGTGTCCGCCGGGCAATATTTTTACCGCTTCTGGAATCAACTGGACGATCGAGTAAAACAGCGCCGTAAACTGAGCTTGCTGGAAGTACACAAGAAACCGCAGGATGCACTGCCTCTCTGAGAGCGACCGGAAATGCCTGCTGGCACTGGCGCGCCGGGCTGTGGTGGAAGCCGTTTCCCACGAGCGCCTGCTGCAAGAAATCCCCAAAGAAGAGATTTTTGAGTCGCGCTGCGGTGTGTTCGTGACTTTGCACGTGCGCGGGCGCTTGCGGGGGTGTATCGGGGTAATCCAGGCGAAAGAGCCGCTGGGGGAAAGCATCGCGCGATGCGCTTCGGAGGCGGCCCTGGAAGATCCACGATTTTCGCCGATGCAGTCCGAAGAACTGCCGGGACTGGAGATCGAAATATCACTCCTGTCTTCGCTGGAACGAATTCAGCCGCAGGCAATTGAAATCGGAAAGCATGGATTATTGGTGGAACAAGGTATGCGGCGCGGCTTGTTGCTGCCGCAAGTGGCGGTGGAGCACCATCTGGACCGCGAACAGTTTTTGCAAGAAACCTGCAGAAAGGCCGGTTTACCGTGGGATGCGTGGAAAGCTGCCGACACGCTTATCTATGCGTTTACCTGCGAAATCGTAGAAGAAGGATAGTAGAAAGCCGCGAGGGAAGTGAAGCGACGGGGACTTAGCGCATCGCAAGAAAAAGCCCGCGCCTGAAGCGCAGACGCGGGCGCCGATTCGAAATCGGAGGAGTCGCTACTCGAGCTCCACGTAGTCTCCGGCATAAATATCAATCCGGCTGTAGGTAATGTAAACGGTCGAGGAATTGGGGCTGACATTGAGCACGATGCCTTCGCCAAGAAGTTCCCTGGGAAGGTCGTTCCACTGGTACTTCACGGGATTGCTACCGAATCCATACATCTTGTACTGGTAGTCGTCGAAATTCCCGGCGGTCTGGGCATTACCGCCCTGGTAGCGGAAAAACCGGACGTAATCGCCCACAGCCACGCTCTGGTTGGCGCCAAGATTGACGTAGACGGTATTGAACTTTCCATACGCTTGGCTGAAGTCTTTGCCCACCACAATCATGCCGACGGATTTGCCGTTCACCGGCGCGAAGCGGTCAAATTGGTCAGCTGGTTTGTAGGGCGGCGAAGGGCGTTCCTGCCAAGGCCGGATGAAGTCGCCGCGCTGGAGGTAGTCGCAAGCGAAGGTGACTTCGGCCGTAGAGACGTTCGCCTGGACGTTCACCACCTTCAGCTGGCCCACGTCCTCATAATAGGTGCCCATGGCTTTCATGAGTTTGTTCTGCCATTTGAACCATTGATATTCCAGGGGATCTTTCTCGGGGCGAAAAACAGAGTAGCGATCGCCGACGTGCACTCCCTGGCTGGAACCTTTGCTGATATAAACGACGTCGCGAAGGGCGAAGATCAGCTTGGAGTTAGACTCTTCGCCGGAAATGAGGCGCGAGTCATCGCCACCACGATCGGACGTAACAAAATTCGAACAATAGACCGCCGAGTAATCCGGGGACGTCGCGTTGGCGACAGGTCCCGTGGAGGCGGCCATCTGTTGCTGCTGTGGGTTACTCCGCGTCCAGGCGCTTGCGCCTGCCAATAACATGCCGAGACCCATACCTGCTGCAATTGCGCGCATTAGAAGACTCCTTCGACTCACGCCAAAAAGGGCCGTGCGGGGACTTGCATACTTGAAACTAACAAGGGCTCCGGGGCGCGTCAACAAATTGGGTGGGGCGACTTTACACTTTAGCTAAGACGTGCTACAAGCCGTATTTTCAATAGATTGGAGCGTGTTGAGGGCTATGAGCATCTTCGGAACGGGGGTGGCTCGCATCTGCGCCGTAGTGGCAGCCTCTACGGCAAGGGAATTTCGGGCGCTGGTTCGGGCGGCTTTGCGGGAAACGCCCACCGTCGAGCTGCGCTTGGACTGGTTGGCGACCGATACGGAACGCGAGAACGCTCTGAATTGGCTCAAGAAGTTTGCTCCGAACAAGGCCGTGTTGCTTGCCACTTGCCGGAGGCGTGTCGGCGGAGGCGAATTGGACGGTGGGGCGGAAGCGGAATTGTACTGGTTGAGGAAAGCGAAAGAGGCCGGTTGCGCGTGGTGCGACCTGGAAATCGAAACGCTGCAGGAAATGCCGGGGAAGACCGTGGAATCGTGTGGATTGCCGGGGAAAGTATTGCTGTCGATCCATGACTTTCGGCGGACACCGAAGTTGCCGGCAAAGTTGCACCTGGCTGCCCGCGGCGGAGTCACCGCGGTGAAAGTGGCGGCGATGGCGCGGAAATTGTCGGATAGCACGCGGCTGCTGCGGTTGGCTCGCGGCTCGCAAAAAGTGGTGGCCGTGCCAATGGGAGAGATTGGCCTACCGGCACGGATTCTGGCGCTACGCGACGGTAGCGCCCTGCTGTACGCGCCGGTGGCGACGACGACGGCGCCAGGGCAAGTGCGATTGCAGGAATTGAAAGAACTTTACCGTGCGCATGAGCTGACGGAGAAAACCCGCGTGTATGGCGTGATCGGCAATCCCATCCGACACTCGCTTTCCTCGCTGCTGCACAACACCGGCTATGTGGCTGCGGGCAAGGATGCCGTGTTTCTGCCGTTCCTGGTTGAGGATTTGCGGGAATTTGTGAAGGCGATCCCGGAATTCGGTGTGGCTGGATTCTGCGTGACCATTCCGCACAAGAAGAGGATTTTCGATTATCTGGAGGAGTGCGAGCCGCTGGCCGAGGAGATCGGGGCGGTCAATACGGTGACGCTGCGCCCAGACGGAAAACTGGCAGGGAGCAATACCGACTACATCGGCGTGCTGCACTCGTTGCAAGGAAAGCTGAAGATCAAAGACAGCCGCATCCTGATTTTTGGCGCGGGGGGCGCGGCACGAGCGGCGGCGTTCGCGGTGGCGAAAGCAGGCGCGGAGGTGCTGGTTTGCGCGCGCCGTGAGAATGCGGCGAAGGAGTTGGTGGGTGCGGTGGGCGGCGGGGTCATCAGGCGCGCGGCGCTGCGGAAAGAAAAATTCAACGCGATCATCAACACAACGCCCGTGGGAATGCATCCGCACCCGGGGAGTTCGCCTTTGCAAGCGGGTGAATTGAATTGCAACCTGGTGATGGACATGGTCTATCGCCCGTTACAGACGAAGCTTCTGCGCATGGCGTCGGCGCGAGGCATACGCACGGTATCCGGTGTGGAAATGTTCGTGGCGCAAGGGGTCGCGCAATGGGAACTTTGGATGCGCAGCCGCGCGCCGGAAGTGGCTATGCGCAAAGCGATCCTGAAGACGTTGCGAGCCGAGGAACACGCGAACAGATAACCCGCTCCTGTCTGAAGCTCATAAGACACAGGCAAGATCACTCGTAGCGGAGGGCGACGAGAGGGTCGACGCTTGCGGCGCGGCGCGCGGGGACGTAGCAGGCCATTAGCGCTGCTAGCACGAGCAGCGCGGCGACGCTGATGATGGTGCATGGGTCGGTGGGACTGATGTCGAAGAGGAGATTTGCGAGATAGCGCGTAAGAGCGATAGAGCCGCAAACACCCAACGCAAGGCCGCTCAGAATCATTACAAAGCCCTGGGCTAGGACCAGCCGGACCACGTCAGCAGGCTGTGCGCCGAGAGCCATGCGAATGCCGATTTCGTGCGTGCGCTGCGAGACGAAGTACGAGATCACGCCATAAATGCCGACGGTCGCGAGGAGCAGGGCGAGGGAAGCGAAGGAGGTGAGCAGCGTCATATAGAAGCGCGGGTTTTCGATCGAATCGTCGATTCGTTGTGGCATTGTGGCCACGTCGAAAACAGGTTGCGAAGGGTCGACGGCCGCGAACTGAGCGCGAACCGCGGGGATGAGGCTGCGAGGATCCTGGTTGCTGCGCAGGACGACAGAGGCCAGGCTGGCGTGAATTTTGCCGGAATACGGGACGTAGACCAGGGGATCGGACGCATGATCGAGCCCCTGGCTGTGGACGTCGCCTACGACGCCGATGATTGTGCTCCACGGGGCGTCTGCGGCGCCGAGGCGGATGCGTTTTGCGAGTGGAGCGCCTAAGGGCAGAAAGCGCTCTGCGAATTGGGCGCTTACGATCACCTTGTTGGAGTCAGACGCGATGTCTGAGAACGTGAAGGTTTGTCCAGTGATGAGGGGGATGGACATCGTCTGAAAATAATCCGAGGTGACTTCCGCGTCGAACACGGCCGGCGCGGTGCCGCGCGGAGGTTCGGGCTGGCCTTCGACGAGGAAGGAAGACGAGCCCCACTGTCCGATGATGGGAATCTGAGTGGTCACGGCGACGGAGCGCACGCCGGGAAGCGCGCCAAGGCGGTCCAGAATCTCCACAAAGAAGGCGATTCGCTGCTGGTCGGTGGAATATTTTGTGCTCGGAAGCTCCGTGTTTACCGTGAGCACATTGGTCGGGTCGAACCCCGGAGCGACGCTCGACAAGCGAACAAAACTGCGAATGAGCAGGCCCGAGCCGATCAGCAATAAAAATGCCAGCGTGAACTCCACTACTACGAGAACGCCGCGATACCCGCGATGCAGGGAAAGACCAGTGGAACCCGAGCCGTCCTTGAGGGCATCGTTCAGGTCTGGCTGCGAAGCGCGCAGCGCAGGGGCAAGTCCGAAAAGGATGGCGGTTAGGCAGGTGGTGGCGAACGTGAATAGCAACACGCGCCGGTCGATCGAGATCGCGCCAATCTGAGGGATTGCGGCAGGCAAGGAAACGCGCAAAAGCCGAACGCCGATAAACGCCAAAAGCAGTCCTGCGGCGCCACCAATAGCCGCCAGCGTGAGACCTTCGCTGAGCAAGAGTTGAAGGAGGCGTGCGCGACCTGCGCCGATGGCTGCACGGACGGCCAACTCTCGCTTGCGTCCGGCGGTGCGCGCCAACTGGAGGTTGGCGACGTTTACGCACGCGATCAGCAGGACGAAAAGCACCGCAAGCAGTAGAACAAGGAGGGCCGAGCGAACATCCCCGACAATCTTTTGGTGCAGCGGTGTCACTTGCACTTTCAAGCCCTGGCGCATATGGACGAATGCCGGCGGAATTTCCGGGTCGGATTGCGCGGCGAGCATGGCGAGGTCGGCATGCGCTTGGTTAAGAGAGACGCCAGGCGCCAGGCGGCCAATGATCCGAGTTACGCTGAGCGTTTTCGAGGTCCAGTCGACTTCCGGCGGAAGGTGAGCAGGGTAAAGACACTCGGGAGCAAGGGTTTTGTCCGGAAATCGGAAACTCGCGGGCAATACGCCGACGACAGTGTAGGCATCGCCATCGAGTTCGATGGCTTTTCCTACGATGGCGGGGTCGGCGCTGAATTTGCGGCGCCACAGCGAATCGCTGAGAATGACGGCCGGAGGGCCGCCGGGTTTATCTTCTTCGGGAAGAAACGTGCGGCCCAACGCGGGCTGGATGCCCAAGACGGTGAGGAAATTGGCGGTCACGCGAGAGGCTTCGATGCGTTCGGGCTCCCCTGCGCCCGTGAGATTGGATTGCGCGCCTTCGTTATAGGCGAGCATGTCTTCGAAGGTGCGATTGTTTGTCTTCCAGTTACTAAATTCCGGATTGGGAACGCCCCAATCGTTGAAACGCGGCATAAATTCATCGGCCCAGACGAGTCGCGAAGGATCGCGATAGGGAAGCGGGCGAAGAAGGGCCGCGTTGACCACGGAAAAAATCGCGGTCGACGCGCCGATGCCGAGAGCCAGGACGATTGTGGCTATGAGGGCGAATCGGCGGTCTTTGCGCAGGTTGCGGAGGGCGTAAGCGACGTCGCTCACAAAGTTGTCTAGGTGCAGTTCCCAGCGATTGTCGCGGACTTCCTGTTTGACGCGTTCGACGCCGCCGAGTTTGATTGAGGCGTTGCGGCGCGCTTCTTCCGGAGTCATGCCTGCGACGAGATTGTCTGAGATCAGTTGGTCGAGATGGAACCGAAGTTCGCGATCCAGTTCGATTTGCGCGCGAGATTTGTGAAACAAGCGGCGAAGCCGGTGCAGCATCGCTAGGACTCCTCCTCCGGAGCGTTCAGTACCAGCGCCACGGCCGCGCAAAGCCGCTCCCAGTTGTGGGCCTCGTCCTGCAGCTGCTTCCGGCCTTTCCTGGTGAGGGAATAGAACTTGGCTTCGCGGCCGGTCTCCGATTTTTTCCAATCGGCCTGCAACCAGCCACGGTCTTCCAAACGATGGAGCGCGGGATAGAGCGAACCTTGATGAATCTGGAAGAAGTGCCTGGAGATTTGTTGTAGGCGCTGGGCGATGGCATACCCGTGGCTCGGGCCAAGGGCGACGATCTTGAGCACCAGTAAATCGAGAGTGCCCTTCAGGAGTTCGAGTTGCTCTTCGCTCATGTCGATGCCTAGAGGTTCGACATATAGTCGACAGTGTGCCGGTTGTCAATAGCAAAACGCCAAGACAGGCAGCCGGTTGCGCGCCGAAATTTGCGCGTAACAACCTCGGCCGGGCAGTCGCGATATACTTTCAGGTCTTGACGGTGTGCCCGAAAGTGAACTGATGATCCAACCATCGTTTAGGGAATTTCAAAAGCTGGCCAAGCACGGGAACCTGATTCCCGTATACGACACGTTTTCGGCGGATTTGTTGACGCCCGTCAGCGCATATCTACGCCTGGCGCAAGGGGCCAGATATTCGTTTCTGCTGGATAGCGTGGAGGGCGGAGAAAAGATCGCGCGCTACACCTTTGCTGGTGCCAATCCCGAAGAGGTGTTCCGCTATGCCGGTGGCGCCTGCGTGCTGGAAAGCCGGAACCGGATGATCTGGGAGGAGCGCGATCCCATTTCATTCCTGCGGGAACACATCGCGAAGTTTCATCCGGTGCGCGTGCCGGGTTTGCCCCCGCTGGTTGCGGGCGCCATCGGCTATTTCAGTTACGACATGGTGCGGCTGATCGAGCGGTTGCCCAAGCGGTTGCGGGACGAGATCGGGCTGTACGACGCAGTGCTGATGTTCTATCGCGGACTGATTGCCTTCGATCACGTGCAGCACAGGCTGTGGATCGTACGCAATGTGTACACTGCCGGACCAGGCTCGCTGCGCGCCAAATACAACGCCGCGGTGGAAGAGATTCGCCAGACACGAGCGCTGCTGGAAGCGCCGGTGGAGGGCGAGAAGCCTCGAAAAGCGCCGAAAAATGGCGCTCGCGCGCCAAAGGCCACCTCGAACATGCAGCGCGGCGAGTATCTGCAAGCTGTGCGCAAGGCTCAGCAATACATTCGGGCGGGCGATATTTTCCAGGTGGTGATCAGCCAACGATTTTCTACGAAGACCAAAGCCCAGCCGTTCGATGTCTACCGGGAACTTCGCGCGCTGAATCCTTCGCCGTACCTTTTTTACCTGCAATTGAACGATGTGTACGTGGTCGGCAGCTCGCCGGAAATGCTGGTGAAGGTGCAGGGTAAAGATGTGTTTTGCCGGCCGATCGCGGGAACGCGTTGGAGGGGGAGGGAAGAAGCCGAAGACGCACGGCTGGAGCGCGAGATGCTGGCGAGCGAGAAAGAGCGCGCCGAGCACATCATGCTGGTGGATTTGGGACGGAACGATCTGGGGCGCGTGTGCGAATACGGCAGCGTGAAAGTGGAAAAGCTGATGACCGTGGAGCGTTATTCCCATGTGATGCATCTCGTCTCCAGCCTGCACGGGCAGTTGCGCGAAGATGTGGACTGTTTCGATGCGCTGATGGCCTGTTTCCCGGCGGGTACGGTATCAGGCGCGCCAAAAGTGCGCGCGATGGAAATCGTCGAGGAATTGGAGAAAACGCGGAGGGGAATCTACGCGGGCGGGATTTTGTATCTGGATTTTGCCGGCAACCTGGACTCATGCATCGCCTTGCGCACCATGGTCATCAAGAATGGTGTGGCACACGTGCAGGCGGGCGGGG
This sequence comes from Candidatus Acidiferrales bacterium, assembly GCA_963742325.1. Taxonomy (GTDB): domain Bacteria; phylum Acidobacteriota; class Terriglobia; order Acidiferrales; family UBA7541; genus Acidiferrum. The sequence continues at coordinate 877,413 of CAVULB010000002.1, forward strand.
GAATTGTGGCCGACTCCACACCGGTGGGAGAGTTCGACGAATCCGTGAATAAATCCATGGCGTTGCTTCGCGCGCTCGAAGCGGCGCAGCCTGGTAAGACGGCCAAGGAAGGGAGGCGGAAGCGGTGATTCTGCTGCTAGACAACTACGATTCGTTCACCTACAACCTGGCGCAATATCTGGGTGAACTGGGGTGCACGCTGGAAGTGCATCGAAACGATAAGATCTCCGTGGAAGAAATCGAGCGGCGCAAGCCGGAGCGCATCGTGATTTCGCCGGGGCCTTGCACGCCGCAGGAAGCTGGCATTTCCGTGGAGCTCATCCAGAAATTGGCGGGAAAATTTCCCATCCTTGGCGTTTGCCTGGGGCATCAGGCCATTGGCGCGGCATTTGGCGCGAAGATCGTGCGGGCGCCGAAATTGTTTCATGGGAAAACCAGCGACATCGAGCACGACGGCAAAGGTATTTTCCGGTCGGTGGCCAATCCGTTCACGGCCACGCGCTACCATTCGCTGATTGTCGAGAAAAAGTCGCTGCCGCGGCACTTGCAAGTCAGCGCGGAAACGCGAGACGGCATCATCATGGGTTTGCGTCACCGCAAGCAAAAGATCGAAGGGGTGCAGTTTCATCCGGAATCGGTGCTGACGGAGTGCGGCAAGCAACTTCTGAAAAATTTCCTGTCACTGTGAATTGCCTACAATGAAGTAACCGACCCCCCGTAGCTCCTGGCCAGCCAGAACTTCACACAGAGGAGTGGCCGGAGTGGCGGCATGGATCATTCATGATGCACTGAGATCTTCGAACGCGTCGATCAGCCCGGCAGAACCCTGAAGCTAGTTACGATCTTTCGAGTGTGAAACGCTTCAATTGCTCGAGCTTTTCAAGCGCGGCTCCGGACGATAGCGCTCGAGCAGCCAACTCCGCACCTTCGCGAAAGTTTGTGGCGATGCCAGTGACTACCAACGCCGCTGCAGAATTCATGAGCACGACGTCACGGCGCGGCCCCCTTGCTCCTTCAAACAGTGTCCGAATCATTGCCGCGTTTTCCTGCGGAGTGCTGCCGCGAAGGGCGTGCAGCGGGGCTTGCGCCAGTCCGAAATCTTCGGGCGAAAGTGTAAAACGCCGTACCGCTCCGTCTTTCATTTCCGCCACCAGCGTTTCCCCTGCCAGCGAAATTTCGTCCAATCCTCCGTGCCCATGCACGACCAAGGCCCTCGAGACGCCAAGTTCCGCCAGTGTTGCAGCCACCAGGTCGATGAGGTCAGGGGAAAAAACGCCGAGGATCTGCGAGTGTGCCCCCGCGGGATTCGTCAACGGCCCCAGGAGGTTGAATACTGTCCGTGCGCCGATCTGTTTGCGCGCCGCGCTCGCATGGCGTGTGGCGGAGTGAGCGGCAGGCGCAAAGAGAAAGCCGATGCCGACTTCGCGAATGGCCCGCCCGGATTCCCGCAATGGCAAATCGATTTGAATTCCCAGAGCTTCCAGTACATCTGCTGAGCCACTGTTCGAGCTGACGGAACGGTTGCCGTGCTTGGCGACGTGGGCTCCCGCGGCGGCGGCGACAAACGCGGATGCCGTCGAAATATTAAATGTGCCGGAACCGTCGCCACCGGTGCCACAGGTGTCCACCATGTGCTGCGGGTGCTCATCTTCTGTGGCAAAAACCGGAGCGGCATGGCGGCGCATGACGCGAGCGAACGCCGCAAGCTCCGCGAAACTGATCGCACGGCGGTTCAGGGCCAGAAGCAGGCGTACGATTTCCGGCGTTTTGATGCGGCCCGAAAGCAGCTCTTCCATCAAAGCTTCGGCTTCGGCGGGCGTCAGCGCTTCCAGGCGCTCGGTTTTTGCGATTAGAGAAATAGCGGGATTCATGAATTTGTCACAGAGACTTGGCCGCTTAACCTTGCTCGGGATGCGCCTCTCAAGTAAACTTGACTGTTTTACGAGCCTCAAATTCTAACATCTGTGCACGGTCCCATCGTCGCACAGGATGTCGGCCCGGGCAGCGCGGGCTTTAACAAAGGCAGAACCGCACATGAAGATCCACGAATACCAAGCTAAAGCTATCCTTTCGCGCTATGGCGTAAGCACTCCGCGCGGCGAAGTGGCGTACACCAAGGAAGAAGCGCGCGAGGCGGCGCAACGGCTGAAATCCCCGGTCGTGGTGGTGAAGGCGCAGATTCACGCGGGCGGCCGCGGCAAAGGCGGCGGCGTGAAACTGGCGCGGTCCGCGGATGAAGCGGCGGAGATTGCTTCGCACATCCTGGGAATGAACCTGGTGACCGCGCAGACCGGTCCTCAAGGGCGAACGGTGAAGCGGTTGCTGATCGAAGAAGGGCTGGACATCCGGCGCGAACTTTATTTGGGGCTGCTGATTGATCGCGAATCAGGGCGCCCGGTGTTCATGGCCAGTTCGGCAGGCGGCATGGAAATTGAAGAAGTAGCGAAGGAAAATCCCAACGCCATTTTGCGGGAGCCGATTCATCCTGCGGTTGGTTTGCAGCCTTATCAGGCACGCAAGATCGCGTTCGGACTCGGACTGAGCGGGGAACAAGTGACCGCGGCAACGCCATTTTTGCAGGCACTGTATCGCGCGTTCATCGATACAGACGCCTCGATGCTGGAGATCAACCCGTGCGTGCTGACGGGCGACGGGAAGTTGGTGGCGTTGGATGCGAAGATGACCTTCGACGACAACGGATTGTTCCGCCACAGAGATTTGCGGGAGCTGCGCGATCTGGACGAGGAAGATCCGCTGGAAGTGGAAGCCTCGAAATACGGGCTGAATTACATCAAGCTGGACGGCACCGTGGCGTGCATGGTGAATGGCGCGGGGTTGGCGATGGCCACGATGGACATCATCAAGTATGCGGGTGGTTCGCCGGCCAATTTCCTGGACGTGGGCGGCGGCGCGTCGGCCGATCAGGTGAAAAATGCGTTCGGCATTTTGCTGAGTGACCCTGCCGTGAAAGCGGTGTTCATCAATATTTTCGGCGGCATCTTGCGCTGCGACGTACTGGCCACGGGCGTGGTGGCGGCGGCCAAGGATCTGCACGTGAAAGTGCCGATCGTAGTGCGAATGGAGGGCACCAACGTGGAGCAAGGGCAACAGATTCTGCGAGACAGCGGATTGAATTTCACCATCGCCGATGGAATGAAAGATGCAGCTCAGAAGGTCGTTGCATTGGCCGGGGGTGCTCGATGAGCGTTCTGGTTAATGAAAAGACTCGACTGCTGGTTCAGGGCTTCACCGGGCGCGAAGGAACGTTTCACGCGCAGCAGATGATTGATTATGGGACCAACGTGGTTGGCGGTGTCACTCCGGGCAAGGGCGGAACGAAGCACCTGGAGCGGCCGGTGTTCAACACGGTTGCCGATGGCGTGAAGGCTACTGGCGCGGACGCGTCCGTGATTTTTGTGCCTCCTCCGTACTCGGCCGATGCCATTCTGGAAGCCGTGGATGCGAAGTTACCCTTGGTGGTTTGCATCACGGAAGGCATTCCTGTGCTGGACATGGTGCGCGTGGCGGAAGTGCTGCGCGAATCGCAGACGCGGCTGATAGGCCCGAACTGCCCAGGAATCATTTCTCCGGGGAAATGCAAAATCGGAATCATGCCGGGACGCATTCACAAGCAGGGAAACGTTGGCGTGGTCAGCCGCAGCGGAACGTTGACGTACGAAGCGGTGCACCAGCTGACGCAGCTTGGAATTGGCCAGTCCACCTGCATTGGAATTGGCGGCGATCCGATTATCGGGACTACGTTTCTGGACGCCATCAAAATGTTTCATGAGGATCCCGACACTCGCGCCATCATCCTGATCGGAGAAATTGGCGGGAACGCGGAAGAACGCGCGTCGGAATGGATCAAGGCCAACGTGAAAAAGCCGGTCGTCGGGTTCATCGCCGGACAGACCGCGCCTCCGGGACGGCGCATGGGGCATGCCGGTGCGATTATCAGCGGCGGGCAGGGAACCGCAAAAGATAAGTACGCCGCGATGAAAGCCGCAGGAATTCGCACCGTGGAAACGCCGGCGGATCTGGGCTCGACGGTCGCAGCCGCGCTGAAGTAAGCGAGTCAACAGAAAGTTTCTATCACTTCACGCTGATTGAGGAGAACCTTGTGGCGATTGAACGTACGTTTGCAATTATCAAGCCGGATGCGGTCGAACGCGGTCAACAGGGAGAAATCCTGTCGCGCATTCATAAGGCCGGATTCAAAATTGTGGCCATTAAATCGATGTATTTGACGAAGGAAGAAGCCGGCGGGTTTTATGCGGTACACCGGCAACGCCCATTTTTTGGCGAACTCACCGATTTCATGAGTTCCGGGAAGATTGTAGCGATGGTGCTGGAAGCCGATAGCGCCATCTCGAAGTGGCGAGACACGATGGGTGCAACCGATCCAAAGAAAGCGGCGCCTGGCACCATCCGCCACGACCTGGGAACGAGCATTGGCACCAATTGCACGCACGGCTCCGACGCACCGGACACGGCAGCGTTCGAAATTGGCTATTTCTTTTCCGGTATGGAGTTGATCTGAGCATTTGGCATTTGATTTTAAGAGGAGCGCGGATTCACGACCGCGCCTCTAATTTTGTGACTGGCATCGCCAACGCACGAGAGTAAAATCAGACCGATAACGATCTGGCCCAGGAGGTGCTTATGCCTGGTATTCGACGCCGCGAGTTTCTTCAACGTGCTGCCTCCGCGGCAGCCGCCGCATGGTTTGTCCCGAAATCGATGGCTGCGCGATTGGCGCTGTTGCCGAGGCTTGACCGGAAGTTTGTGGCCACGGAGATGGTAACGATCGGACAAACCGGAATTCGCACTTCGCTGCTTGCGATGGGAACGGGCACGGTGGGGTCGGGGCACCACTCGAATCAAACCGCGCTGGGCCTTGAGGGTTTGTCGCGCCTGCTGCAGAACGGTTATGACAACGGACTGCGCTTTTTTGACACCGCCGACTCCTACGGCAGCCATCCGCATGTGGCGGACGCGCTGAAACATGTGGATCGCAGCAAAGTCACGGTGATGACGAAATCCTGGGCGCGCACGGCCCCGGAGATGCGCGCGGACCTGGACCGCTTTCGCCGTGAGCTCAACACGGATTATCTCGATATCTGCCTGATGCACTGCGTCACGGAAGCGGATTGGACCACGCGTTTTCAGCCGGCGATGGATGTGTTGTCCGAGGCGAAACAGAAAGGCGTGATTCGCGCACATAGTTGCTCCTGCCACTCCATCGAGGCTTTGCAGGCCGCGGCGAAATCTCCCTGGGTGGAAGTGGATCTGGTTCGCATGAACCCCATCGGTTCGCACATGGATGGCGATCCGGAAGCCGTCGCAGTCGTGATTCGCCAGATGCGCGCGGCGGGCAAGGGAATTGTAGGCATGAAAATTCTTGGGCAGGGCGATTTGCGGAACAAGCAGGACGAAGCGATTCGCTTTGCGCTGGGCCTCGGACTCCTGGATGCATTTACGATCGGCGCCCAGTCCATCAACGAGCAAACTGACCTGATGAAGCGCATTGCCGCAGTCGCTTAAGTACTGAAAATCGGCAGCTGCGTGCTGGGCTTGCTTCTTTTGCGCGATGAATTAGACTCCCCCAGGTATGGACGCTTGCCGCGAACTCGGCCGCACACTGCTGATGCTCGGCGTGTTTATCCTCCTGGTCGGAGCTTTCTTTTATTTTGGCGGCAAGTTGCCGTTTCGATTGGGACGCTTGCCCGGAGATATTGTTCACCAGGGCGAGCACAGCACCTTTTACTTTCCTATTGTCACCTGCCTAGTGCTCAGCGTGGGACTGAGCCTGCTCTTCTGGCTCGTTTCGCGCTTCCGTCGTTGAGAGCTAAATGGTGTTACTGTGGCTGAAAGTTTTGCAAAGTCCGTCAGGAGGCCAGCATGAAGGGTTCCCAGAAAGTCATCGTACAATTGAATAAAGCGTCGCGAGGAATTCACGGCCATCAACCAGTATTTTCTGCTCGCGGAAATGTTCGGGAACCGGTGCTATGAACGGCTGTCCGAGTACATCAAAATGCAATCTACCGGCGAAATGAAACACGCAGAGGCGCTGATGGAGCGAATTCTTTTTCTCGACGAATCGCCCAGCGTGAAGCCGTTGCAACTCAGCGTGGGGAAAAATGTCCGGGAAATGTTGCAAAGCGACGACCTTGAGGTGGGTGCGCCGCGGGATTACAACATCGCCATTCAGATTGCTGTGGAGGAAAAGGACAAGGGCTCTCGCGACCTGTTCCTACAATTGCTGAAGGACGAAGAGAGCCACGTGGATGGCTGGAAGCGCAGGCTCATCAGATCAAGGAACTCTGAATCTGCAGATGGGCGAGAAGGAAGAAGAGGAGTAGCTGGACGCGCGCGTCGGGGCCGACTGCTGGAATTTCCCGGAGCATCTGCGCTAATCAATGGCCATGGACCAATTGCAATTTAATCTGCAGCCGGAACGGCGCGTTTACACCGTCAGCGATTTAACGGCGCGCATTCGCGATCTGCTGTTCAGAAATTTCACGGACATCTTGGTCCAGGGCGAAATTTCCAACTGCCGCCCTGCCGCGTCCGGCCACATTTATTTCACGTTGAAGGACGATCGCGCGCAGATTCGCTGCGCTTTCTTCAAGCAACAGCAGCGCGGAATGAAGTTTCGGCCCGAAGACGGTTTGAAGGTTAGCGTGCGCGGATCGATCAGCGTGTATGAGGCCCGTGGTGAATACCAGGTTTACGTGGAATCGCTGGAGCCGCTGGGGCGGGGCGCGCTGCAACTGGCTTTCGAACAGTTGAAGAAACAGTTGGAAGCCGAAGGGCTGTTCGATGTGGCGCGCAAAAAGCCGCTGCCATTGCTGCCGAGCAGCATCGGGTTAATAACCTCGCCGACGGGCGCGGCGGTACGCGATGTGGTGCGCATCCTTACTCGGCGCTTTCCGAATGTGCATTTGACGCTGTACCCGGTGCTTGTACAAGGCGACGGGGCAGCTATGCAGATCGCGGAGGCGCTCCGGTATTTCAGCCGAAAACGCAGGGCCGATGTGATCTTGCTCGTGCGCGGCGGCGGTTCCATCGAAGATTTGTGGTCGTTCAATGAAGAAATCGTGGCGCGGGCCATCGCCGCTTCCGGGATCCCGGTGATTTGCGGGGTCGGCCACGAAACAGATTTTACGATTGCCGATTTCGCGGCGGACGTACGTGCGTCCACGCCATCGGCGGCCGCGGAATTGGTGGTACAGACGCGCAAGGAATTCGACAGGCACGTTTCCGATTTGCGCGGCACCCTGGAAAGCTTGATTCAATACAGGTTGCTGGAACTTTCGCGCCGCGTGCATGAGCTGGCCAGCCGGCGTGGGTTCCGCCGTCCGCAGGATATGCTGCGCCAGACACGGCAACGGTCCGACGAAATGACATCGCGGCTGGCGCTCGGTTTGCGTGCGCGACTGAACCAATCGCACAAGCGGCTGACGAGGGCACAGGTTAGCGTGGCTCGCTTCGACCTTCGCGCACGTGTCGGTGCATTTCGCAAGCGGGCGGCCGAATTGGAGTCCAAGCTGGCGGTGGACCTTCGCGCGCGGCTGGAGCAAATGCGCAAACGGTTCGTTGCCGCCCATCTGCGGATTTCTTCGTTTGATTTTCGCATGAAGATGGCGGCGCTGCGCCTGCGGTTGGAAAAGCGCACTCACGAACTGGATGCGTGCACGCGGCAACTTTTGCGACGGAATCAGGAAAACTGGCAACGGCTGGAGCTGCAATTGCGGGAGCGTAGTCCGCGGCAACTGCTGGAACGCGGTTACGCGATCGCTACTGATGCGAATGGAAATATTCTTCGCGACGCCACGCAAGTTGCGATCGGAGACGCGGTAAAAATCCAGCTCCGCCGCGGACGCCTGGCCGCCGAAGTAAAAGACAAAGAGATGGCGTAGCTCGACGGAGCTAGTCGTCTTCGTCGCCGGACACTTTGAGGACCGCCAGGAACGCTTCCTGCGGAATGTCCACCTGCCCGACGCGCTTCATGCGCTTCTTGCCTTCTTTTTGTTTTTCGAGCAGTTTGCGTTTGCGAGAAATGTCTCCGCCGTAGCACTTGGCAAGAACGTTTTTGCGGATAGCGGCGACGGTTTCGCGCGCAATCACGCGGCTTCCGATCGCGGCCTGAATGGGCACTTCAAACATTTGACGGGGGATTAATTTTCTCAGTCGCGTGACCAGCTCGCGCCCGCGCTCGACGGAGAATTCGCGGTGAATGATCAGGGCCAGCGCGTCCACGGGCTCGCCGCCGACGAGAATATCCAGCTTGATCAGATCCGATTCCACGTAGCCGGCGAGGTGGTAATCCAGCGAAGCGTAACCGCGCGACACACTTTTCAGGCGGTCATAAAAATCCAGAACGATTTCGTTCAGCGGCAATTCGTAAGTTAGCATCACGCGCGTCGGCGAGAGATATTCGAAATTCTTCTGCGTGCCGCGCTTGTCCTGGCAGAGTTGCAGGATGCCTCCAACGGAATCATCGTTGGTGATGATCATCGCGGTGATGATGGGCTCTTCGATTTTTTCGATATCGCCGGGATTGGGGAACTTGGACGGGCTGTCTACTTCAATGACATCGCCGGTAACTTTCGTGATGCGGTAACGCACGCTGGGAGCGGTGGTGATCAGATTTAAACCGAACTCCCGCTCCAGTCGTTCCTGGACGATTTCCAGGTGCAACAGCCCGAGAAAGCCGCAACGAAAACCAAAGCCCAGCGCCACGGAATTTTCCGGTTCGTAGAAGAACGCGGCGTCGTTCAATTGCAGCTTGCCCAAGGCATCGCGCAGCGGTTCGTACTCGTCCGCGAGGACGGGGAAAATTCCGGCAAACACCATCGGCTTGATGGCTTCGAATCCAGGAAGCGCCGGTGCGGGCCGCGCGGCTTCAGTGACGGTGTCTCCCATGCGCGCGTCGGCAACGCGCTTGATGTTGGCCACGATGAAGCCCACATCGCCAGCCTCGAGTTCTTCGAGCGCGATGGGTTTCGGTGTCAGCGTGCCGAGCTGCTCCACTTCGTAGACTTCGTTCGTGGCCACCAGCCGGATTTTCATATGTTTGGTGATGCGCCCTTCCATCACGCGCACCAGTACCACCGCGCCGCGGTAAATATCGAACCAGGAGTCAAACACCAGCGCCTGAAACGGATTTTCCGCGCTCCCTTTGGGCGGCGGAATACGATGCACGATGGCTTCCAGCACATCTTCCACGCCCATGCCGCTTTTGGCGCTGATCATCAGCGCGTCGCTGGCCGGAATCGCCAGCACGCTCTCGATCTGCTCTTTCACGAAATCGGGCTGCGCGGCAGGCAAATCAATTTTGTTGATCACGGGAAGAATAGTGAGGTTATGGGAAGCCGCGAGAAATGTGTTGGCGACGGTTTGCGCTTCCACGCCCTGGCTGGCATCGACGACCAGCAGCGCGCCTTCGCACGCGGAAAGCGCGCGGGATACTTCGTACGAAAAATCCACATGGCCAGGCGTGTCGATCAGGTTCAGCCGATAGGTGTTGCCGTCTTTCGCTTTGTAATGCAGCCGAATGCTTTTGGCCTTGATGGTGATGCCGCGCTCGCGCTCCAGATCCATGGAATCGAGCACTTGCTCGTGCATTTCGCGCTGCGAAAGCGCGCCGGTCATCTCCAGAAGCCGGTCCGCCAGCGTCGACTTGCCGTGATCGATATGTGCGATGATGCAGAAATTCCGTATGAACTTCGGGTCCATTCGCTTCCCGTTCCGCAGGATTTACCTGAGGGTGTGCGTAGAGTGTACGACTTGCTATTTCGCTGCGGCAGCGCATGCCTACTCAGCGGAAACCATGCCGTGCAAACCTCTAGTTTGCCATAAGTGTGAGAAGCCGTCAGCCCCGAGGGAGCAGTTATGGCGGTTTCATGTTCTCGTTTGGCGGTTTATGTCTTCCTTGTTTTCGAGGCGCACCACGAGGGTGGTGAACTGCGATTTGCGCGAATCGTCCCGGGCCACGGCCAAAGCCAGCTTCCTTTCCTTGACGGCGTCACCGGCTCGTCCGCCGCCTGGCCGAAATCCTCTGAGTACGCCCGCGATCCCGGCCGCAATGCTGAAGCGTGCCCCGTTGTCCGATTCCACATCGCGGTTGCGACTCGGTTTGGCCGGGTCTCACGCGGCGGTATATAGTGTAGGTGGTTCGAACCACCCGCGAGCCAATCAATTCCAACAATGAAGCAGCACCCAAGGATCAAGCTGGCAGATGGCCGCCGACGTTAACAAGAATCTGGAGCGCGCGAAGAAATTCCTCGATAAGAACCGTTTCGAGGACGCCATCGAGGCTTATCTGGCGGTGATTCAAGAAGCGCCGCAGAACGTGGAAGCTGCCCAGATGCTCGGTGATCTCTACACCCGCCTGGATCATCCCGACCGCGCCGCCGTTTATTATGGCCACCTTTTCGAGTTGCTGGTAGACCCGCGCGATGAATCCAAGGCCATGGCGATTTACAATCGCTTCCTGCGGAATTCTCTGGCCCCGCAGCCTCCCGAACGCATTGCACGCTACGCATTCTTGCAGCAAAAACAGAATCATCCCGAAGAAGCCATCGATCAATACCTCAAGGCCGCGGAGCTGTTCAGCCAGGCGAACCGCATGGAGGACGCGCTGTTTTGCTGGGAACGCACGGCGCAGCTGGAGCCGGAGAATTTAAATCGCCAGTTGAAAGTGGCGGAAACCGCTTCGCAACTGGGCAAGAATGCGCTGGCGGCACGATCTTTTCTGCGCGCAGGCACTTTGGCCGCGGCGGCTGGCTCGCCACAAGAGGCTATGAAACTCCTCGGCCGCGCCTATGCGCTTGCGCCGCAGGAACGCAGCGTTGCGCTGCTATATGCCCAGGCCAAACTGCGAAGTGGCGAAGCGGCCGAGGCCGCGGCGTTGATGGAACCGTTCGCCGCAAGCGAAAGCGACACCCTGTTCCTGGAAACTTTCGCAGACGCGCTGCAACAAGCAGGGCAACTTGATCGCGCGCGCACCGTCTTGGAAAAGCTTCTACGCGAAAAAAATGAAGGCGCCACGCGTTTGTTCGGGCTGGCCGATGCATTCGCCGACCTGGCACAGGACGCCAAGTCCGTGGAAATTCTGGTGGTGTTGAAGCGAAGAATGTTCGCGGACAAGAAACAGAACGAGTTTACGACCCAGGTCGAAGAACTGGGCGCGAAGCATCCGGAGTCTCTGCCCATCCTGGAATTCTGGGCCGCGCTGTACAACGAATTGAACCGCGAATCGCAATATTTTGAAGTGCTTATCCGGTTGTTTGATGCCAACTTCAATTCCGGAAATTTTGGCAAGTCCAGCGAGGTGCTGGAACGCCTCGTGGACATCGATTCCTACGATTACCGCAACCAGGAACGCATGGAAAAATTGCGCGGGCGCGTCGACGAAACCTTTCTTCGCAGAGTTGCCGGGCGCATGGCCAAAACGACGGTGGGAACGCAAAACCCGGCTACGCCCCCGAAAACCGAATCCACTCACGATTTGGCTTCGGAAAATCCGGTCACCGAAGAAGGCAAGAAACTGCAAGCTCTCGAAGATCTCATCGTGCAGACCGAGATTTTCCTGCAATATTCGTTACAAACAAAAGCGATCGACCGCTTGCAGAAAATCGCCGCCATGTTTCCAGGAGAAGAAGAACGCAATCCGCGTTTGCAAGGCCTGTATCAGATGGCAAACTGGTGGCCCAAGACACAATCGAAACAAGAAGCGCCCTCGAAAGCGCCGAGTGTTCCGGTTGTGGAGGCGCAGCCAACCCCGCCGACGGGCCGCACCGGAACTTATACCGCGGACACGCTGCGCGACCTGACCAAGATTTCAGAAATTAACCAAAAAACCTTCCGGCAGCAGACGCCGCGCGCGATGCTGAACACCACCGTGACGGAAGTGGGTACGTATCTGAAAGCGGCGCGCACGCTGGCGGTGATTGGCGCGCCCGGACGGCCGCCAGAGATGGCCGCGGAGTATTGCGCATCAGGATTGAAGCCAGCGCCCGGCTCGCAGGTTGTGTTATTGCTTGCGCAAATGGAAAAGGCCGTACCGGATGCGCTGGGCGGCATGGTGGTCGATGCCACGGAAGGCTCGATCCTTGCGGAATTGGGGCTGGAAACCGCCTTGGGTGTAACCCTGACGGACAAGGAAACTCAGGCGCCGGCGGCGATGCTGATTGTTGGCCAGGCTACCGCTCATGTATGGAAGCCGAATCAGACTTATTTTCTGCAGGCGATTGGCGACCAGATGATGATGAGTGTGAGTCACACGCGCCTGCGCACGCTCGTTCGCCGTATGGGAGTTTCCGACGAACGCACCGGTTTGCTGAGCCGCAGCTCTTATGTCGGCTGCTTGTTGAATGAAGCAGATCGCGCCCGCACGCAAGGCACGACGCTTTCACTGGCCATCCTGCAAATCGATCGTGGCTCGGAAATGTTACGCCAGCAGGGAGAAGCGCCACTAGAGAAGTTTCTCGAACAACTGGCGCGGTCCTTGCAGCCCATGGTGCGCCAGAACGATATGGCTGTGAAATACACTTCGTGGGCTTTGGCGTTCATACTGCCAGACACCACTACTTCCGGCGCGCAGAACCTGGTGGAGAAATTACGCCGCGCGGCCGCCGGAGTTCGCCCGCCGTGGGATTCCACGCAGGTCACGTTGAGCGCGGGAATTGTCGAAGCGGTGGCGCGCCAGGATTATGACAGCGAAGATATTGTAACCGATCTGATCAACCGCGCGGAATTCACCATGGAAGAGACACGCAAGCTTGGCGGAGACACAGTTGTCGTGGCCGATGCGGCGAAGCATTGATTTGCGCTCCGTAGGAGCGCGACGGCACTGTTCTGCGCGACGTTCCCGGGGCGTTTCGCATCTAACTCCAGGCTTCAGATAAGCGAGGAATCCGATGTTTCCGAACGATGTGGTGATTGTTGCGGGTGCGCGCACGCCCATGGCGCGCTACACCGGCGTTTTCTCCGAAGTATCCGCGATTGAATTAGGAGCGCACGCGACCAAGGGTGCGGTGGCGCGTTCGGGAGTCGATCCTGGCGAATTCGATCATGTGGTCTTCGGCAATGTGTTGCAGACGAGTTCGGACGCGATTTATGGCGCGCGGCACGTTGGCCTAAAGGCCGGATTGAAAGTGGAAACTCCGGCCGTCACGGTAAACCGGTTATGCGGCTCTGGCATTGAAGCCATCGCGCAAGCCGCACAACGCCTGCTTTTGGGCGAAGCCAGTATGGTGGTCGCCGGAGGCATGGAAAACATGACGCAGGCTCCCTTTGTGATTCGTGGCGCGCGCGCCGGTCTGAAACTGGGCAGCGGCGTGCTGGAAGATTTTCTTTTCGTCGGACTCACGGACTCTTACTGCGGATTGCCTATGGCGATGACCGCGGAAAAACTGGCGGCACAAGCCGGAATCACGCGCGCCGATGCCGATGCTTACGCGCTTCGTAGCCAGCAGGCTGCGGACACGGCGGCGAAAGCGGGTGTGTTCGAGGAAGAAATCGAGCCGGTGGAAGTGAAGCAGGGAAAAAAGTCCATTTTGGTCAGCGCGGATGATCACCGGCGCCCGGAAACCACCATGGAGACGCTTTCGAAGTTACCGCCGTCGTTCCATAAAGACGGGATCGTCACTGCCGGGAACGCCAGCGGAATTGTGGATGGAGCGGCGGCGCTTGTGGTTACGCGCGAAAAAACGGCCAAAGAGCGCCGGCTGAAGCCGCTGGGAAGAATCCTATCGTGGGCCGCCGTGGGTGTGGACCCGAGCATCATGGGAATCGGCCCGGTGCCGTCGACGCGTAAGGCTTTGCAGTTGGCGGGACTTTCGTTGTCGCAAATCGATCGCGTGGAAGTGAACGAAGCGTTTGCAGCGCAGTACCTGGCCGTCGAGAAGGAACTCGGCTTGCCCCGTGAAAAAACCAACGTGAATGGCGGCGCCATCGCGCTAGGGCATCCGCTGGCCGCATCCGGCACGCGGCTGGTGATCACGGTTTTGAACGAACTGCGGCGCAAGGGCTTGAAGTATGGAGTGGCGACCGCGTGCATCGGCGGCGGCCAGGGTATCGCCATGATCGTGGAAGCGCTCGGAGGCTGAAAATTAGCCTGGGGACGGTGATGAACGCAGCCCAGCCGTACCGCACGAGTTCCCCGTCTTTGGTACACTTTGACGGGTGGCACTCTCCCGCCGGTTTCAAATGGTTCTTCTGAAGTGAGGATTGCGGATGGCGATTGAAAAAGTTGGAGTCGTTGGGTGTGGTTTGATGGGCGCGGGAATTGCCCAGGTGTGCGCACAAGCGGGATTTCAGACCGTCGTGCGGGAAGTCAGCCCGGAATTGGCAGAGAAGGGGCTGAAAAGCATCGAGAAAAATCTCGCGCGACTGGTAGAAAAAGGCACGATTACGGAATCCGCGAAAAACGAAATTCGTGGCCGCTTGAAAGGCGTGACCTCCCTCGGCGAGTTGAAGAACTGCGACCTGGTCGTCGAAGCGATCATCGAGCAGTTGCCCGCCAAGCGCGAATTGTTTTCTGCGCTCGATGCCCTCTGCCCCGCGCACACCATTTTTGCCAGCAATACTTCTTCTTTGACAATCACGGAAATCGCGGCGGCAACGAAGAGGCCGCAGCGCTTTGTTGGCCTGCACTTTTTCAATCCTGTTCCGGTGATGAAACTTGTCGAGGTGGTGAGGACAATCGCCACCGATCCTGCGGTGTACGAAGAAATGGTCAGTTTCGGCACGAAAGTGGGCAAAACCCCGGTGCGCGCCCAAGACAGCGGCGGCTTCATCGTGAACCGTTTGCTGGTGCCGTATCTTCTGGATGCCATTCGCGCGCTGGAAGAAGGCGTGGGATCGGTTGTGGACATCGACAATTCCATGAAGCTGGGTTGCGGCTATCCCATGGGGCCATTTACGCTGCTGGATTTTGTGGGGCTGGACACGACATATTACATTTCGCAGATCATGTTCGATGAATTCAAGGAGAAGCGCTTCGCCGCGCCTCCGTTACTGAAGCGCATGGTTCTGGCGGGCTGGCACGGCAAGAAAAGCGGCCGCGGATTTTATGATTACGCCGATCCGGCCAACCCGAAGCCCATGAGTTTGTGAGGACCCGGAAATGTCCTACGAAAATTTGCTCTACGAAAAAAAAGAAGGCATCGCGTACATCACCTTCAACCGCCCCAAGGTGTTGAACGCGCTGAATCGCAAAACTGTGGAAGAGTTGCAGTTGGTGCTTACGGACGTGCGCGACGATGCTGCTGTCCGCGTGCTGATTCTGAGCGGCTCCGGAGAAAAAGCCTTTGTGGCGGGCGCGGACATCAGTGAACTGGCCCAGCAAACGCCTGTGAACGGGAAGGAATTTTCGCTCTTCGGCCAGAGTGTTTTTCATTTACTGGAAACCATGGGCAAGCCTTCGATCTGCGCCATCAATGGATTCGCGCTCGGCGGCGGCTGTGAACTGGCTTTGTGCTGCTCGATTCGCCTGGCCAGCAAAACCGCGAAGCTCGGGCAACCCGAAGTGAAGCTGGGGATTCTGCCCGGTTACGGCGGTTCGCAGCGCATGGCTCGCCTTTGCGGAAAAGGCATCGCACACGAGGTTTGCCTGACGGGCGAGATGATTAGCGCGGAAGAAGCGCAGCGAATCGGGCTGGTCAATCGCGTTTACGAGCCGGCCGAATTGTTGCCTGCGGCAGAGGCCATGGCCAAAAAGATCATCGAACGAGCGCCGCTGGCGGTGAAGTACTGCATGGAAGCGATCGAGCGCGGAGTGGAAATGCCGCTGGAAGAAGGGTTGTTCCTGGAGGCAACGCTCTTCGGTTTGTGTTGCGCCACAGAAGATATGCGCGAAGGAACGAAAGCATTCCTGGAAAAGCGTGCGGCGAAATTCCAGGGAAAATGAGCGCAGTGATGCCCAGCAGACTCCAACCAGGAAAAATTAACGGCGAAATGAATGCTGCTGGCCTGCGCTTCGCGATCGTGGTCAGCCGGTTCAACAGTTTTATCACCGAACGATTGCTGCAAGGCGCGGTGGACGCTCTCGAACGCAGCGGCGCGGCTAATACCGATGTCGATGTCGTACATGTGCCGGGCGCGTTTGAATTGCCGTTGACCGCGAAGAAGGCGGCGCAATCCGGCCGCTATGACGCCGTCGTTGCGATTGGCTGCGTGCTGCGCGGAGAAACCGCGCATTACGATTATGTCTGCTCGGAAACCGCGCGCGGGCTGCAGCTCGCGCAGATGGACACCGGCATCCCCGTGATGTTTTGCGTTTTAACCTGCGACACGCTGGACCAGGCCATCGATCGCGCCGGGTTGAAGGGTGGCAACAAGGGATTCGAGGCGGGACTGGGCGCGGTGGAGATGGCGCATCTTTCCCGAAAATTGCGCTCCGGCACAAAGCAGCCAGCCGCGCCTGCGAAGGGACGCCGGAAATAACGTGGCCCTCCGCACGAAATCGCGCGAATTTGCCATGCAGATGCTCTTTCAGTGGGACATGAGCGAGCAGGATCCACGACGTCTGGAAACTGCGTTCTGGAAAAGCGCCAAGGCCGCGGCGCAAACGCGCTCTTTCGCGAATCAGTTATTCGAAGGCGCCGCCCACGACGCCAAGCAACTGGACGAAATCATCACGAAACACGCAGCAAACTGGCGCCTGGAGCGAATTTCCGCGATCGATCGCGCCATTCTGCGCCTGGCGATGCACGAGATGCGCGCCACGGATACGCCGGCGAAAGTGGTGATCAATGAAGCCGTGGATTTGGCGAAGAAATTCTCGTCGGAAGAGGCCGGCGGTTTTGTGAACGGCATCCTGGACACGTATCGCAAATCGCTCAACGTCGAATGATTCCTGGAAGCCGCTCGCTCGCGCGCCGCTCAGGTGCGAATCACGCCTTCGAAAACTTTAACGGCCGCGCCGCTCACTCTTGGCGTGAGCCTTTTTCCAGCTTGCGTGACTTCCACTTCGATTTGGCTCGGCCTTCCCATTTCCACGCCCTGGGTGATGTTCAGCATATGGCCCGCGCCCAAGCGCCCGTGCTTTACCAAGAATGCGCCAAGCGATCCGGCCGCGGAACCGGTGGCGGCATCTTCATACAATTCCCACGGCATCATCCCGCGCGCCCAGACGCTGTGATTCGATCCGGCGGTAAAACAGTAGGCCAGCGCGCCGTCTTTGCCGAGCAGTCGTGCCAGTTCGACCATGTTCATCTGAATTGCGCCCAGCGCGCTGCGATTCTTCAGCGGCACCATTAAATTATAAATTCCGGTAGATACATATTCTGGCGCGAGCTTGGGATCCAGGTCCTTCGGCGCCAACCCCAAAGCCGCAACGAGCTTTTTCTTATCGATTTTGGACGGCTTGAAGGCAGCTTCCTTCTGCGTCATGGTCACGCGCTGCGGGCGCCCGTTTTTGAAGCGAATTTCCACCGGCAAGACGCCTGCGCCGGTTTGTTGCAAAATGTGCACGCCGCCTTCCTGCGCGGGCACCACTCCCAGTTCCGCCAGCAGGAACCATGTGCCGATCACAGGATGGCCAGCGAGTTTCAATTCTTCCTTGGTGGTGAAGATACGCAACCGCGCCAGCGCGCGATCGTCGCTGGGCTTCTGCACGAAGACCGTTTCGGAAAGATTCATTTCGCGCGCGATGGCCAGCATCTGATCGTTCGACAGCCCGTCACCATCGGTGATGACCGCCAGGGGATTTCCCTGAAAACGTGTGGTGGTGAAAACATCCAGTGTGTAGAAGCGATGATCCATGGCAGTGCCGTTGCCGTTCGCGGCGGAACGAATGTCTCGGTTAAATCCGCTCGAGCTGGCGAACAGTCCTTTCGTTCGTGATATTTCCCGTGTTCAAAGTGTTCTTCGGTTCCAGCAATAAAAGATGAACTTCCTCGTCCGCCACCGGCATATGCTCCACACCGTGAGGCACGATGATGAACTCGCCCTCGCGCACGGTTGCATCATGGTCGCGGAAACGCATGCACAGAGTGCCCTTCACAACAAGAAACAGCTCGTCCTCGATGTCGTGGTGGTGCCAGACAAACTCGCCCTTTAGTTTAACCGCTTTCACAGCGAAATCGTTGAGTTCGCCGACCACCCGCGGATTCCAGTAATCCTGGATGGCGCCGAATTTACTCGCGATGTTGATCGTATGCATACGCTCCTCCTAAAGATTCTGAAATGCCGCAACGGTTGCGCGCAGAACCTTCTGGGTGGTGGCCTCTTTTGAGGTTTCGGCGTAAATGCGCAGCAGGTTTTCGGTGCCGGAAGCGCGCACCATGACCCATCCGACATTGCCGAGATACAGTTTGATGCCATCCATGTTCTCTCGCCGCACCACTGGCCATTCCTCGAACTGTTCC
This sequence comes from Candidatus Acidiferrales bacterium, assembly GCA_963742325.1. Lineage (GTDB taxonomy): Bacteria > Acidobacteriota > Terriglobia > Acidiferrales > UBA7541 > Acidiferrum. The sequence continues at coordinate 895,793 of CAVULB010000002.1, forward strand.
AGTTTCTCGCTTGAGAAGTACTCGATAGCCTCTTGCTTTTGCGCGGTTGTGACGTCCAGATCGACGCGACCGTAATGGAATTCGCCAAACTCTCGGTGAAGCGTGGCCAGCAATTCGCCAAGGGACTTACCATGCCAGGCCATGAGTTCCGCCAGCAAAAGCGCGGACACCGTGGCGTCCCGCTCGGGCAGATAAAGGCTGGTGCCGATGCCGCCGCTTTCTTCACCGCCGATCAGGATGCTCTGCTCCAGCATCAGCTCGCAAATGTATTTGAAGCCGATGGGCACTTCGTGAAGCTGGCGATCGTATTTGGCAGCAAGTTTGTCGATGAGCTTCGTGACGGAAAAAGTTTTGGCAATATCACCAGGAAGCTGGCGCGTGCCGATCAGATGCCACACGAGAAGAGCAAAAATCTGATGCGGATTTACAAAGGTGCCGCCGCGATCGATGGCGCCGATACGGTCGCCGTCGCCGTCGGCGGCGAAGCCCGCGTCAAATTGTCCGTGCAGCACCGCTATACGGAGCGCGTCAATATGCGGCTCGATGGGTTCCGGATGGACGCCGCCGAACAGCGGATCGCGGGTGCCACGAATTTCCTCGGAGTGAACTCCATTGCGCGAAAAAAGCTCGTACAGCAGGCCGGCCGCCGATCCATGCATAGGATCGACCACGAACCGGAATTTCGCGTCTCGCAGGCGTTGCCAATCAACAAGCCCTTCGATTGTATCCAAGTAAGGAGCGCGCGGTTCCAGTGCGTGGATCAATTCTTTGCGGGCAGGCAATGCAGGAACGCCATTTGAAAGAATCCCCGCCAGTTCGCTTTCGATCTGCGCGACGATGGACGGCAACGCGCTGCTGCCATAACTGGCTTTGTACTTGATGCCGTTCCAGGAGTGGGGGTTGTGGCTGGCGGTCACCACAATCCCCCCGGCTGCGTTGCGCTGGCGCACCAGCAGGGAAATAGCGGGCGTGGGACACGGTTTATCCGTCAACCACACAGGCGTGCCGGTTGCGCTGAATACCTCCGCGATGGCGGCGGCCACGCGATCGGAATCGCGGCGATGATCGTAACCGATCAACACTCCCTTGCGCGCGTCTTCCGAGCGCACCATATAGCGCGCAATCGCGCTTGCCACGACGCGCGCATTGCCCACCGTAAAATCTTCGCCGATGATACCGCGCCAGCCGTCTGTCCCAAATTTTATTGTTTGCATGCAACTGTGAGTATACGCGAAGGACGAAGGCCGCTGAAGACAGGCAGGCATTCCGTGGATTACGCCAATTGGGCCCCGTACAAATTTTAGAGCAACTGTTTGAGCTTGCGCTGCTCCAGCGATTTTACGATTTTCCCCACGTCTTGCGCGCGATCACGCGGGCAAATCAGCAGCGCGTCCGGCGTTTCCACCACCACCAGATCATGCACTCCGATGGCGGCGATAAATTTGTCCGGGCTCCACAGGAAATTACCCGCGGCATGCAAGGTCTCCCCAGGCCCGGCAAGAATATTTTCGCCCGGGTACTGAGCGAGCAACTCGTACACCGCTGCCCATGAGCCGATATCGCTCCAGCCAATGTCGGCGGGAATCACAAAAACACCGGCGGTCTCTCCGGCGACGCTCCCGCCGGCGGTAGCGGCTTTTTCCAGGATGGCATAGTCCACGGAAATGTTTTCCAACTTTGCATAGATTTTCTTCAGTTGAGATCCGTAACTGCGTTTGCCGATGTGCATGGCCAGCGATTCGATCGCCTCACGCGTTTTCGGAAGAAATTCGCGGAGCGCTTCCAGAAACGTCGAAACGCGCCAGAAAAACATCCCCGCGTTCCACTGGTACGTCCCGGAGCCGACATATTTCTGGGCGACGGCAAGATCCGGTTTTTCCGTGAAGCGGCGAACGGGATAAATGGTGAAGCCATCGGCACGAAATGGCTGCTCGATGCGTTCTATATAGCCGTATCCGGTTTCCGGGCGTGTCGGGGGAACTCCCAGAACCACCATGCGTCCTTCTACGCGGGCTACTTTCAACGCCACGTTGACGATTTGCCGGTAGGGTTCCGGCTGCGCGATGTAATGATCGGCGGGCAACACCGCCATCACTGCATCGCCTTTGGCCGCGTGACGAATGTGCACGGCCGCAAGCGCAATGGCTGCCGCCGTATTTCGTCCGCAAGGTTCCGTCAGAACTTTCTTGCGCGCCGACGCAGGCAATTGTTTGCGAACAGCGGCGGCCTGCTCTGCGTTTGTCACTGACCAGATGCGCTCGGCTGGGATTAACGGACGTAAGCGCGCCACGGTGTGCTCGAGCATGGTGCTTTTTCCGACGATGTTGAGCAGTTGTTTCGGAGTGCGCGTGCGGCTGCGCGGCCAGAAACGCGTCCCGCGCCCTCCGGCGAGGATAACCGCGTGCGCCATAAGCTCTTTCTCGGGCATGAACGCTACACCATCAAAACGTGCGAAATCGCTTCGGGCTCAAATCCCAGCCGCAACAATTGGCCGTCCAACGACTCGGTGTCCGGCACGGTCACCCTCAAAAGCGAAGTCGGCTCTTGCGGCTGGAGCAGCACCAACGGCAACGCGGCGGGAACAAACCACGCCTGTCCTGCCTCGAAAGGATACGACAACTCCGCATCGTGCAGCTTGCCTTGCCCGCTCAAAATAATGATCAATTGAAATTCAGAGGGGTCGCCTTCCATCGGCGTGGTGCGGTCGCAATCCCATCGCTCGGTGGCGAAAAATTCGCAGGCGGCCAGCAGATGCTTGTTAGCGTCGGGCGAGTGCAGCGGCAGAGGCGGAACTTTTCCGCTGCGCGTGCCAGCAAAGCGCGTAACTTCCATGGCCTTCTCAAGGTGCAATTCCCGCTGCGTGCCGTGGGCATCCACGCGGCCGTAATCGTACACACGATAGGTCAAATCGGAATATTCCTGAATTTCGCAAACGATCATGCCCGGCAGAATGGCGTGTTGCGTGCCTGCTTCGACGAAATACGTTTCGCCGGCGCGCACCGGGTATCGCAGGAAAAGTTCTTCAACGGTGTGATGCGCCACGCCTTTCAGAAAATCCTGCCGGGTGACCCCAGGCTTCAGTCCGATCAGCAATTCTGCGCCCGGCTCGGCCGAGACAATATGCCACATCTCCGTCTTGCCACGCCCGCCTGCGGCTTGTTCGTACTTGCCGGCGAAGGCGTCGTCGGGGTGAACCTGAATCGAGAGTTTGTCGTTCGGGAAAAGGAATTTCGCCAACACGGGAAAATCCGCATAGGCGCCGGAACGCGTTCCCCGCCAATCCACAGGCATCCCTCGCCAGCTTTCGCCCAGCGATTCTCCCGTGAACGGCCCAGTGGCAACGCGCGATTCCAGCGCGGTCAGCCATGCTTCGCCAATGGGCTCCTGCAAATTTATTTTTTCCGGGAAGAGCGGCGCAAGCGAGCGGGCTCCCCATGGGCGTGGACTAAAGATTGGCTCGAGGCGTGTTAGAACAGGTTCAGCCACAATCAGGACGCAGCTTCAACACGAGCAAAGAAATTGTTCAACCGCCGCAGTCCCTCGTCAATCCTTTCAATCGACGTGGCATACGACAGCCGCAGAAATCCCGGCGCTCCAAAGGCTTCCCCTGGCACCAACGCCACGTGCGCCTTATCTAGGAGCTCTTTCGCAAGGTCGGTGCAGCTTTTCGCCAGCCGATGCGGACCCTGAAGATGTGCGGAAATATTCGGAAAGGCATAAAACGCGCCGCCCGGCCATGCGCATTCGATACCCGGAATCTCGCGCAATCCTTCCACGATGCGTTTTCTCCGCTTGGCATATTCCGCCAACATCGGTGGCACCGTGTCCATCGAGCCGCGCATCGCTTCCAGGGCGGCGTATTGCGCGATAGAAGTTGGATTCGACGTGGACTGGCTCTGCACCTTGATGATCGCCTGAATGAGCTGTTCCGGCCCGAGCGTATAGCCGATGCGCCATCCGGTCATCGCAAATGTTTTAGACACCGAGCCAACGATGATGACGCGATCCTTCGAATCCTTCGCGCTGGCAATCGAAAACGGCGTGTGCGGCTCATAGACAAAGTGCGAATAGCACTCATCGCCCATCAGCCAGAGATTGTGTTTCTTGCAAAGAGCCAGGATGCGCTCGTATTCCTCGCCGTCGACGACTCCTCCCGTGGGATTGCTGGGAGAATTCACCATCACCATTTTCGTCTTTGGCGTAATGGCTTTTTCGATCGCCGCCGCCTTCGCGCTGAATCCGTCTTCCGGTCGCGTTTGCACGATCACCGGCGTGCCGCCTGCGTACTTGATGATGTCGGGATAGCTAACCCAGTACGGTGCCGGGACAATCACTTCGTCGCCATGTTGGATCAGCACACTGATCGAGTTGAAAATCGCGTGCTTTCCGCCAACGCTGACCGCGCATTCCTTCGCGATGTAGTTGGACGCCAATTCGCGCTTGTGCCACGCGCAGATCGCCTCGCGCAACGGCATGATTCCGCCCGTCGGTGTGTACTTGGTCCGGTTTTCCTCGATAGCCTTGATCGCCGCTTTCTTTATGTGTTCCGGCGTCGGGAAATCCGGCTCGCCGGGACCGAAATCGGCGATGTCCACGCCTCTGGCCTTCAATTGTTCTGCGGCACTGATGACTGCAGCGGTCGGCGATACCTGTATCCTGTTAATGCGATTGGTTAGTTCCACAACCTCTCCTTGGAGCAAGGGGGGATGAATATAGTGTTAGGGAAATCGCCAAGAAATTCAATGTGGAAGCGCGGCGATTCGCGAATCAGGCGGGACAATTTGGCAGGCCTCAGAGAGCCGCAATCTCAGGGAATCTTCGTACGCAGTCGCTGCTCCACCACCGCCGGCACCAAGCCCGTCAACGGCCCGCCCAGGCGGGCGATCTCTCGCACTAGCCTGGCGCTCAAATAACTGTAACTTTCTCCCGGCAACATGAAAACCGTTTCAAGGCGCGGCTCTAATTTGCGGTTCATCAGCGCCATCTGCAATTCGTATTCGTAGTCGGATATGGCCCGTATGCCACGCAAAATCACGCCTGCTCCGCGTTTGCGCGCATAGTCCACCAGCAAACCGTCGAACACGTCCACTTCCACCGCGTCCCACTGGCTGGTCACTTCCCGCAGCATCTCCACGCGTTCGGCAAGAGAAAAGAGCGGCTCTTTTTCCACGTTTCTCAGCACGGTCACAATCAGGTGGTCGAACATCTTTTCGCCGCGCCCGATCAGGTCCAGATGCCCATTGGTTACAGGATCGAATGTGCCCGGATAGATTGCCACGGAAGTTTTCATGGTGGACTTGAGGGATCTCCGCGGCACATTCTAACCCAAAAGAGCAAAGGAAAGGGAAGCCGCCATCGGCGGCGCGCCACTGCCCGCGGAAAAATGTTGGACGCTGCGTGAGGGATGTGCCACTCTCATCTGTTCTGAGTTGTAACGATTTAATAGCTGGACTTTCGCAGGTATACCACGGGAGGCAGTTTCCATGGACCAGGCTCTGAAGCATTGCCCGTATCTGCTTGTGCTCTTTGCGCTTCTGAGCGTCAGCGGCTCCGTGCGCGCGCAATCACCGGTGGAATTGAACGTGATGCCGCTGCCGGCAAAAGTACAGACCGCCAGCGGCGCGCTCAAAATTGATGGCCACTTCACCTTATCATTGGCGGGATATCGCGAAGCGCGCTTGGACCGCGCCAGCCAAAGATTCATGGTCACGTTAAACCATGAGACGGGCATCGTTTTCGATCACGCGCCCGCCAATTCCGCCAGCGCCTCGATCGTCGTCACTACCGACCATGAGAGCAAGCCCGTCCAGGAACTTGGAGAAGACGAATCTTACACCCTGGAAGTGACACCATCTGGCGCCAAGCTGCACGCAGCCAATCCGCTGGGCACGCTGCGCGGCCTGCAGACTTTTCTCCAGTTAGTTTCCATCACCGCGGATGGATTCGTTGTTCCGGCCGTCAGCATTCAGGATCAGCCGCGATTCCCATGGCGCGGTTTAATGATCGATGTGGCCCGCCATTTCATTCCTCTCGAAGTGTTAAAGCGCAATTTAGACGGTATGGAAGCGGTGAAGCTGAACGTTTTCCATTGGCATCTTTCGGATAACGAAGGCTTCCGGGTGGAGAGCCACAAATTTCCGAAATTGCAGGAAGCAGGTGCAGACGGCGAGTTTTATACGCAGGAAGAAATACGCGATCTGATCGCTTACGCCCGCGATCGCGGCATTCGCGTTGTGCCCGAATTCGATATGCCCGGCCACAGCACGGCGTGGTTCGTAGGTTACCCGGAACTCGCCAGCGGCGCAGGCCCGTACCAGTTGGAACGCAAGTGGGGCGTTTTCGATCCAGCCATGGATCCCACCAACGAAAAAACCTACAAGTTCCTGAACGAATTCATCGCGGAAATGGCCAAACTTTTCCCCGATCAATATTTTCACATCGGCGGCGACGAGGTAAATGGCAAGGAATGGGATTCCAATGCAAAGATTCAGGAATTTATGAAGTCGCACGACATCAAGAATAACGAGGGACTGCAAGCCTATTTCAGCCAGCATGTTCAGGAGTTTGTGGTTAAACACGGCAAGACCCCGGTAGGCTGGGACGAGATCCTTGTGCCGGGCGTCTCCAAAAATATTGTGATTCAATCCTGGCGGGGAGCGGATTCTTTGTCCGCGGCAGCCAAGCAGGGTTACCGGAGCATTCTTTCCAACGGCTACTACATCGATCTGGGTTGGAGCGCAGCGCGCCACTACGCCGTCGATCCCATGGGCGGAGCCGCTGCGAATCTCACAGCGGAGGAAAAGGACCGCATCCTCGGTGGAGAAGCCACGATGTGGTCTGAATACGTCAACTGGGAAAATATCGATTCGCGCATCTGGCCGCGAACGGCGGCGATTGCCGAGCGTTACTGGTCTCCGCAAAGCACCACGGATGTTGCTTCGATGTATTTCCGTATGGAGTCTCAAAGCACGCGCCTGGAGTGGCTGGGCCTGGCGCAGCGTTCCTATCAACCACCAATGATTCGCCGCATGGCTGGGTCGGCACCCGCCGCTCAGGTCGACGCCTTGCTTGCGCTGGCGAAAGCGCTGGAGCCGGTGAAGGATTACAACCGTGAGACTACTCAGGGCGGAGACGAACCGACGCAACTGAAGCCGCTAAATCGCATGGTGGATTCGGTGCATCCGGAGAGCGAAGTGTCTCGGCAATTCTCCGCGGCCGTGGATCAGTTCGTCGCGGGCTCCTGCAAGGACGGCGCGAAAGCCATGGTTCTGCACGCCCAACTCACGCAATGGGCCGCGATCGATGGCCAAGTACAGCTGCTGGCGCAAAACTCGATTCTTGTGCAGGACGCTGCCCCCGCTTCCGCAGCATTTTCGCAAGCCGCCGAACTGGCGCTGACGGCGCTGGACCGCATCGCTCAGGGACTGCCGCTGCCGGACGCGCTGAAGAAGCAACAATCCGACGCGCTCGCAGCTTTCGAAACGCAGGCACACAAGTCTCAACTCACCATTCCAGCACTCACAGCCTTTCAGAAGTTGATTGACGCCTCGGGCACCGGCGGGTCTTGCACCGCGGCTAAATAATTTTCACAAACCCAACTCAATTTCAGCGACTTAACCCGGCCGCGTTGTGGCAAGTGCCCTGGCCTGAATCCTGAAACGTGTCTCCGGCTTCCGGCACGAATTCCCATTTATATTTTCCGGGAGAAAGCGTCAGTTTCAGCGCGCCGAAAGTGTCCGCATTGCGGACTTCGCTGTTTGGTTGCGCGAATCCCAGCAACGTGTGGCTTTTTCCTCCCGTGCGAACAGTAATTTGCCGGATGCCGTTCTGTGGATCAGCCTGGCCGTTGGGTCCTGGGGCGCGGTTCCGGGAATTTTATCGATTAGCTTCGCGGTCGCCTCGGCACCTGTCAGATTGCCGCACCAGGCAATATCTCCAGCGCCGACCAGAACGAATGTGTTGGGATCCTTGCCGGGCGTCGCCTTGGGCTGTTTTTGCTTCCGGGCAGTGACACCAGTGTCTTGAGCGATGGAAGCGGTGGCACTGGAGAGCGCACATAGAACAAACATTAGAATCCTAAGTTTCAACATTGGCCTCGCGCAGCTGCGCTTGTGGGCCTACTCAGCATACCGTGGTTGATTGTCCATTAAAGTGTAGGAAAGCTGCCCGTGTAAGACAAAGCCATTGATGTAAGACCAGTTTAGTCTCATTGTAAGTCTGGCGAAATTAATGGTTTGCGCACTGTTATGCGCCGCTTTTAGTTGACAATCGGGAGCCCGTGGGAATATAGTTTAAGTGCGACCAATTAAGTCGTATTGGCATCTAATGGAGTGCCGAGAGCTCAGAGAGAGATATGTTTAAGTTATCCAAAAAAGCGGATTACGGCTTAATTGCCATGAAGCACCTGGCCATCAGCCGCCAAGATCATTCCTGTAGCGCGAACGAGATTGCCGAAGAATATGGCATCTCTGCGACGTTGATGGCCAAGGTGCTGCAAAAGCTGGCCAAGCAAGGATTAGTAGCCGCGAAGCACGGTTCGACCGGCGGCTACCAATTGGCGAAGCAGGCGAATCGCATCAGCGCCCTGGATGTGCTGACGGCGATCGACGGTCCGGTGCTGATCACCTCCTGCGTGACCAGCCATGGAAATTGCGACGCCACGGAACGGTGCTCCGTGAAGGAGCCTTTGCAGCGCGTCAATGAAAGTATTTTGGAAGTATTGAGCACGGTCTCGATCGCTCATCTGAGCGAAGACAAGCAGGAGCCGTCGCTCGTGGAATTGAAGGGCATGGACCGGCTGGCGGTAACCCGCTGAGCGAGGTCTGGTCCGAGGGGGAGAAGAAAATGGCGGTCAAACTGCCGATTTACATGGACAATCACGCTACGACGCCGCTTGATCCGCGCGTACTTGAGGCCATGCTGCCTTATTTCACCGAAAAATTCGGCAATGCCGCAAGCCGCAACCACTCGTTTGGTTGGGCGGGCGAGGAAGCCGTGGAGAACGCGCGCCAGCAAGTTGCGTCTCTGATCAACGCCACCGCGAAGGAAATCATCTTCACTAGCGGCGCGACGGAGTCCGACAATCTGATGATTAAGGGCGTCGCGGAAATGTACCGCGAAAAGGGCAACCACATCATTACCGAGGCTATTGAGCACAAAGCCGTTCTCGATACCTGCAAGAATCTGGAGAAGCACGGCTTCGAAGTGACGTATCTGCCGGTGCACAAAGATGGCCGCGTCGATCCCGAAGAAGTGCGCAAGGCGATCAGGCCCACAACGATTCTGATTTCGGTGATGTACGCCAACAATGAGATCGGCGCCGTCAACCCGATCGCGGAAATCGGCAAGATTGCCAAAGAGCGCGGCGTGATTTTCGCCGTCGACGGCGTGCAAGCCGTGGGCAAGATTCCTGTCGACGTGCAGAAAGACAATATCGACCTGCTCGCTATCTCGGCCCATAAGCTATACGGGCCGAAGGGCGTGGGGGCGCTATATGTGCGCCGCCGCAATCCCCGCGTACAACTTTCCGCGATCATCGATGGCGGAGGCCACGAACGCGGTATGCGGTCGGGTACGTTGAATGTCCCTGGCATCGTGGGTCTCGGCAAGGCTTGCGAGCTTTGTCAGCAGGAAATGGCCGCCGAATCTGTTCGGTTGCGAGGATTGCGCGACCGCCTGAAGGCCGGTTTGGAAGCCAAGCTGGACGAAGTTTTCATCAATGGTTCGCTGGAGCACCGGCTCCCGAACAACCTGAACATGAGCTTCGCTTACGTTGAAGGAGAATCGCTCCTGATGGGAATCAACGATGTGGCGGTTTCCAGCGGTTCCGCGTGCACCTCGGCAACCTTGGAGCCCAGCTATGTACTCAAAGCTTTAGGCGTAGGTGAAGATCTGGCGCATACTTCGATCCGCTTCGGCCTGGGGCGTTTCACCACCGAGGAAGAAGTCGATTACGTGATCGACAAAATGGTGCAGGTTGTTACCAAGCTTCGCGAGCTTTCGCCGCTCTATGAAATGGCCAAGGAAGGCATCGATATTTCCAAAGTCAAGTGGCAGACCGCGTAAATTTACAGGATGAAGAGAAGAGGCAAAATGGCAAGCGCAATCGCAAGTGAAGGAACACTTCGGATTCACAGGTCTATCGCGGGCACGTCCGCTCCGTTCCGCGTAACCTATCAGGCGTATCAGGACGGCGATGAACCGGCCCCGGCGGCGGAGCGCGCGTTTTATCACCTCCAGGATGTTCGGGAATTTCTGAATGTTTTGGGAATCGGCGCGCAGTTCGTCCGTGACGCGCTGCGGGAACTCACGGCGGGACGTTCGGCGTTTCTGACCAACATCGCCTTGACGGAAAAGGCCATGAAGAATGCGGGTTTTGGCAACCTCCTTGCTGCGGCGAGGGGCTAAGTACATACGAATTTATTTGAAGGAGAGGGGTCATGGCATACAGCGATAAGGTAGTCGATCATTACAATAATCCGCGGAACGTTGGCAGTCTCCCCAAGGAAGATCCCAATGTCGGGACCGGCTTGGTGGGCGCTCCGGAGTGCGGCGACGTCATGAAGCTGCAGATGAAAATCAATCCGGAAACGCGGGTCATTGAAGAAGCCAAGTTCAAGACCTTTGGCTGTGGCTCCGCCATTGCCTCCTCTTCCCTGGCGACGGAATGGGTCAAGGGCAAGACCGTCGATGAGGCGCTGGCGATCAAAAACACGGACATCGTCCGTGAGCTTTCGCTTCCTCCCGTAAAGATTCACTGCTCCGTCCTTGCCGAGGATGCCATTAAGGCTGCCATCGGCGATTGGAAGAAAAAGCACGGAGTAGAAGTTCCCGCGCACGAAAAGTCTTCGCACTGAGCCCTTGCGAAGCTGGCGCGGCGTTAGTGGCGTCTTCCGGCAGTTGCATCGAGCTGTCGGAGGATGCTGTCCAAAGTTTTTGGTCTCCTGTAAGTCGAGAGATTTTGCGATGGCAATGGAAACTACAAGTCAGGTCGCCGAAAAAGTAGCTGGCCCGGTGATTCATCTTACGGAGCGTGCGGCGAAAAAAATCATCGCACTGCTCGCTAAAGAAGGCGTCTCTGCCGAATCCGGCGGACTCCGCGTGGGCGTACAGGGTGGCGGATGTTCCGGTCTTTCCTATGCCATGCGGCTCGATATGCAAGCGCGTGCCCGCGACAAGGTTTTTGAAGAATTTGGGGCGCGCATTTTTGTGGATCCCAAGAGCCTGTTGTATCTCAATGGCACCACCCTGGAGTACGAGGAAACCCTCATGCGCCAGGGCTTTGTTTTCCAGAATCCCAACGCCGCGCGCAATTGCGGATGTGGGAGTTCATTTACGGCGTAGCGGTGGCGCGGATTCGGTCTGTGCCCTGACTGGTACGGAATCGGTCGGACAAGTGGTTGGCTACCGCAAACGCCAGCCACTTTTTTTGTGTTTGCGGGCATCGATAGAGAGCTCTTATGGCCAGTTCATTTCCCATCATGGAGGGTCCGCTGGTGTGCTGGAACTGCCACGAGCGGACAGTGGGAACGCACTTCTGCTCGTCCTGCGGGAAAGTGCTGCAAGCGGCGGAGCACAGCGATTATTTCGCGATGTTTGAAATGCCGCGTAAGCTCTGGATTGACATGGGTGCGCTGGAGCAGAAATTCCTTCAACTCAGCTGGAAGCTTCACCCTGACAATTTTGTGAACGCTACACCCGAAGAACGCGAAATTTCGCTGCAGCGCAGCTCGGAACTGAACGACGCATATCGTGCCTTGCGCGATCCTGTCGGGCGCGTCGAATACCTGCTGGCCATCGAAGGCGCTCGCAAGGAAGGGCAGACAAAACAGCAGGCTCCGCCGGAGTTGCTCGAGGAAGTGTTCGAGTTGAATGAATCTCTGGAGGAATTGCGCGAAGCCAGAGAATCCGGGGCGGACACTGCTTCGCTGAGACAGCGCCTGCGAACCGCCGAAAAGAATTTCGAAGAGAAACTGAGCGAAGTCGACTTTCAATTGCAGGGTGCAGCGCAAGAGTGGGACAAAGCTTTAGAGTCGTCGGAGCAAACTCCACGCGACACGGCCAAAGCCAAACTGAACGAATTGCTGAATCGCCGCTCCTATATCCGAAATCTAGTCATAAACGTACAAAAGGAATTGGCCGGAACCTGACCTGGTCTTGACGAGTCACGGAACACCGGCCACGGGACACGAAGGAATCGTAATGGGCAGAATCGTCGGAATCGATCTCGGAACCACCAACAGCCTGGTTGCCTATCTGGACGCGGCGACTGGCCAGCCGAAGTGTATCCCGGGCCCATCTGGCAGCACGTTGTGCCCATCGGTAGTCAGCCACGACCCTGACGGCGGCATTATCGTGGGTGAACCGGCGCGCCGCCGTTTGCTCACCCAGCCCGAGCGCACCATCTATTCCGTGAAGCGCCTCATGGGTCGTGGACCCGCGGATATCCAGAGCGAGTTGAGACTGTTTCCGTTTCGCATCGATCCCTCGAGCAAGAATGTGATTCGCGTCCAGCTGGGCGACAAGGTTTTCACGCCTCCGGAAATTTCCTCCTTCATTCTTCGCGAACTGAAAAATTGGGCCGAAGCGTTTTTCAGCGAAACCGTGGATCGCGCGGTGATCACGGTTCCCGCGTATTTCAACGATGCGCAACGCCAGGCCACGAAGGACGCCGGCAAGTTGGCGGGCTTGGAAGTATTGCGCCTGGTGAACGAACCCACGGCGGCGGCGCTGGCTTATGGCCTGCACGAAAAGCAGCGCGGTAAAGTGGGAGTTTACGATCTAGGCGGCGGGACCTTCGACATTTCCGTCCTCAAACTGATTTCTACGAGCGATGGTGATATCTATCAAGTACTGTCCACCAACGGCGACACGCACCTCGGGGGCGACGATATCGATAATCTGCTCCAGGCGTTCGTCCACGAAGAAATTCTGCAGACCGACCAGATTGATTTTTCGCCGCACGGGGAATTGGCCCAGGAGCTTCGCAAGGAACTGATCGCACTCAAACATAAATTGTCTCACGCCGAATCCGCGACGCTGCGTTTTCCGTTACCCAACGGTAAAGTTTTCGTCCACGAATTCACGCGTGGCGCGTTCGAGGCGCTGATCCAGCCAGTCGTGGATCGCACCATGGTGCCGGTGAAACAGGCCCTGGCCGATGCGCACCTGAAATCCACGGAAATGGATGAGGTTGTCCTTGTCGGCGGCACCACGCGCACACCGCTCATCCGGCGCACGGTTCAGGAATATTTCGATCGCAAGCCGCACACCGAACTGAATCCCGATGAAGTCGTTGCGCTCGGCGCGGCGGTGCAGGCGAATATTCTTGCGCACGGCGTGCAGAACATGCTGCTTCTGGACGTCACGCCGCTTTCGCTCGGCATTGAAACCTATGGCGGTGCGGTCGCCAAAGTGATTCCGCGCAATTCCACCATTCCCGCCAGCGCCCAGGAGCTGTACACGACCGGGGTTGACAATCAGACCGGCATCGACATCCATGTGCTGCAGGGCGAGCGTGAACTGGCCAGGGATTGCCGCTCACTCGCGCGTTTCACCCTGCGCGTTCCTCCAGCTTCTGCCGGGCTGCCTCGCATTGAGGTGAAATTCCTGATCGACGCGAACGGCATCCTGCAAGTAGGCGCCAAGGATATTCGCACCGGCACCGAGCACACTATCGAAGTTCAGCCCAGCTACGGCCTCAACGATAACGACATTGAACGCATGCTGGAAGAATCCATCGAGTATGCGGAACAGGATTTTGCCGAGCGCCAGGTGATTGAAGCCCGCACCGAAGCGGAAGCCATTCTTACGGCCACGGCGAAAGCGCTGGGGAACCCCAATGCCGCGAATCTCTCCAAACCGGAACGCGCCAAAGTTGATTTGTCTGTCGCGGCCCTGAAAGAAGCGGCGAAGGGAACCGACTACAAACAGATTCGTAAGCAGATCGACGATTTGAACCAGGCCACCGAGCACCTTGCGGAATTGCTGATGAATTCGGCTTTGCAATCCGCGCTCGAAGGCAAGAAACTCGCGGAAGTTTAGGGAGACGCATATGGGCGGCAGCAATCCTTATATCGAAGAAGTGAAATACAAGAAGGCGACGCAGAAGTACAAGGTCACGTTTCTTCCCAGCGGCAAAACTGTCGAGATCGATCCGGAAAAGTTTCCGTACGGCCACAATGGTTTGCCCGGCAGCATCCTGGACATTTCCGAAGGCTTCAAGATGGGCCTGGATCACGCTTGCGGGGGCGTGTGCGCCTGCTCCACCTGCCACGTCGTCGTGAAAGAAGGGCTGGAATCCTGCAACGAAGCCACCGATGCGGAACTGGACGAGCTCGATGAAGCGCCGGGAATCACGCCGAAGTCGCGCCTGGGCTGCCAGACCGTGCCCGACGGCACCACGGACATCGTGGTGGAAATTCCCGAGTGGAACAAGAATTACGCGAAAGAACTGGACCACTGAGGAACCCCCGATGCCGCACACTTTCGGTTGGGAAAGTCTTGATGACATCGCCATCGGCCTGACGGATAAATTTCCGGACGTCGATCCCTTGACCGTCCGCTTCACCGACATGCACAAATGGATTACCGAACTTCCCGGTTTCGCCGGCGATCCCGCAAAATCCAACGAGAACAAACTCGAAGCCATCCAGATGGCCTGGCACGAGGAGTGGCAAGACCGCCAGCAATAACCAGCGAATCGCGTGCGTCACGATTTAGCTCTGCACGATCTACTTTTGCAAAATGGGGAGCGCATTCCCGGTTGGAAATTTCCCGCCGGGCTTGTCTCGGCGTCTGGCCCTGGCTTGGCCGATCTTGATGGAACCTCTGAAAATAGGCCCGATCGGCACGATCCCCCCCATTTTATGCGCGGCGACCGCGGCCAGGCCCATTGACGCAAAACAACCGCAGGATGAGCAATCGGGAGTTCCGCCAAACTGACAGGGCGTAATCTTTGTCTGCAGATCCGCCGACAAAGTTTGCGTGGTGAGCGCGAAAACACAATCGTCCGGACTCTGCGGCGGCGTGGCGAACTGCCGGATTGCCGCCTCGCGCATATCCAGCTTTGGATATCGCTTTCGCAATTCCACCATTTCCGCGATGGCTCGTTTCCGTTCTTCGGGAGTCAGGATTTCCGCCATTTGATCGCCGACCTGCGGCGTAAACAGGCTGAACCACACTTTTTTCACTTCTTGCCGGGGAGTCCAGAATTCCAGGAATTCCGCCAGGTATCCGGGCCGCTTCATCATTTGGCCCGTGATCGTGCAATGTACAGTGACCTTCTGCCCCTCGATATTTTTCAAAATGCGCTCGTAGGTTGCCGGCGCGCGTCGCACGTCATGCTCCGGCTGCAACCCATCGATGGACACGGCTACGTGCAACCGCTCCAGCTTCGGCCACGTCGGATCCATTTTGCGGAATGCGCTGGTCACGATCTGCACGTGGATTCCGCGCGCCATCAGCAGCGGAATCATCTGCTCCAATTCGCGGTAGCGCACCAGCGGATCGCCGCCGACAATCGACAGGTGCAAAGGCTTCAGCCGGTCTACAACTTCAAGCACGCCATCCACCAGCGCCTGCCCTTTTCGATCGTTCAACTCCCGCAGCGTCTGCCCGCCTCCCAGATGCCCATCTTCGTACGCGTAACACCCCGGACACCGCAACGGGCATTCTTTCGTGATTTCCAACGAAAGAGAGGGATATTCACCCCTAAGTATCTTGCCCCAAGCACGAATAATTTGAGTTGCGTACACAGGTGTTAGCCTTCTGCTGACCGTATATAAGATGTATGGTACGGGTAAATCCGTTGTTGGAATTGCAACTTGATCGCATGAAACTGCCCGTTACCGATTCTCTTTGAGATGAATATGAGCTGGTTCCAGACGTCTCGAGCCGGGAAATGCGTCTTCAGGGCAGGTAAGTACCCTCGTTCTGACGTGCCAGGGTGTGGGGCACACCATCTGCGGAGAATGGACCAAGCGTGAACAGGAATATGTATTTCCCCTCCCAGCCTCAAACTAGTATGCACGCAAACAGCCCCGTTTACCCCGGATTTTTTCTATTCCAAAGGCTGGCGTTTTTGTTAGACCCAGCCGCCGTCGATGACGTAGCTTTGGTTGGTAATGGCAGCGCTGTCGTCCGCCGAGAGAAACAGAACCAGTCGTGCGACCTCTTCCGGAAGGATCATTCTCTTCAACGCCTGCCGCGCCAGAATTTCCGCTTTGTAAGCCTCTGTAAACCATAGCCGTTTTTGCCGCTCGGTAAAGATAGCGCCTGGCATAACAGAATTCACCCGTATGCCGTTCGCTCCAAGCTCATGAGCCAGAGTGCGCGTCATTCCGACAACGCCGGCTTTCGCTGTAACGTATACGGGAATTCCTGCGGAGGGAATCACCCAGCCGATGGAACTCATATTTATGATGGAACCTCTGCCGGCCTTCTGCATCGACGGGATTACGGCCTGGCTAAGAAAAAACTGGTGTTTCAGGTTAACCGCGATAGTCTTGTCCCAGAAGTCTGAGGTAACTTCCTCGGTCTTATGGCGCGTGTCGTTGCCCGCGTTATTCACCAAAACATCCACGCCCTCGAACCGTTCCAAGATCTTTTGCATCGTCTCATGAATCGCAGAGACATCCGTCAGATCGCAGTGAAAGTAGGCCGGCTCGAGAAATCCGGACGAGCGGATTCGGTTAATCAGTGCCTCGGCGGCTGCATCCTGAATGTCCAGGAAAGCCCCTCGAGCGTGTTGCATGGCGAATGCCTCCACGATCGCCTCGCCAATGCCGCTAGCCCCGCCGCTGACGACAACAACCCGATCCCGCAAGCTTGGGTAAACTGCAAACTCGCCCGTGCCGTCCATCGTCCCTGTCCTTTCCTCTTCCTGACAATTTGAGTGTGGCAAAAGTTTAGCACCGTGAGATGGTTGCACTGTGGCACAAACTGAATTCTATCGGAGTGATTTTCGCGTTCCCCAGTAATCATTGTCAGGCAAACCCTCGCACGGCAGGACGCTGGTTATGGGACTGACCGTGGCCATGCCGGAAGCCGAGCATCCGGATAAAAATGGAGATCGTACACCCAGCCGTTGGGCGAAGTTACCCGTCGTGCTTCGCGCCTCCGAAGCGATATTCTCTGGTGGACAAGCGGCGGAGGGCCTCGGCGTTCTACGCAACTCGCCCGCGTTGACGCTTTTCGAGCCAGCAAACGGTCATGAGAAGTTAGAACTGAATCAGGTGCCGTGGTTCCCGTTGCCAGAGGACAGCGACCCAGCCGGAGAATATGTGGCGGTCGCGGAGTTTAACAAGATTCTGGCGGAATTGCCGGAGACTTGCACCCGTTCTTCCAATTCCTTCATGCGATCTCTTGCCGTATCGGAGCCGCGAAGAAAATCACAATGTTCACGGGTGTCAAACGGCTCCGCGAAGCGACAGTGAAAGCGGGCAGGATGTGCAGCGGGAAGTGAAAGCGGTATAATAAAACAGTGGCCCGGTAGAGTAACAGGTTAACTCGTCACCCTTTCAAGGTGAAGATTACGGGTTCGATTCCCGTCCGGGCTACCAAAGATTACACTGCCGCTTTCAGCGCAGATTTTTGCCCCTACCTTAGTTTTACCCGTTGCCCTTGGTATCGAACCGTGCACAATGGCTCCGCGCTCGAAAGTGCGAGCCGCAGAGCGTAGCTTGGTGATCCGGGCTACCCTTCGCCACCCTCAGCACATGCAAGCCGTGCTCACGGTTGCTCGGACCGATGCGCAGAAAAGACCTTATCCGAGGGAAAATATGTCGGGCGGGAAGATAAAATAACGTGTTGCGCCGCTGCTGTCCTACCTTCCCTCAGAGACAGCGCGCACTCTTGCGAGGAGTGTTCCTTCGCTTTGACAAGCGGAAACCACGCGGTTCCTACCAAGTTCCTTTGCGCGATACAAAGCGCGATCGCCTTGTTCAAGTATTTCTTCGCTGCTGCAGCCATGCTGCGGGAAGACGGCGACTCCACAAGAAAACGAAGGTGGCTTAATTTGTCCGTGTGTAACGGAACTGACCATCCGAAACCCTTCTTGCAGCGACAAAGCGCGTGCGAGAGCAATTTCTGAGGAAGCTCCAGGCAAAACAAGAATGAATTCCTCGCCGCCATACCGTGCGACCATGTCCTCTAAACGAGCATGTGACTTCAAATAGTTGCCTAAGGAGCGCAACAATTGGTCACCTGCAGGATGCCCGAAGGAATCATTGAATTCTTTGAAATTATCGACGTCAAGTAGGATGACTCCGATCGATGAGCCGGCACGTCGCGCGCGATAAATCTCGCGATTCAGCGCGTCGTCCATGTAACGCCTGTTATAGAGTTGCGTGAGTGGATCCCGGATAGATTGCTCCAGGAGCATTTCACGGAGGCGAATATTGGATAGAGCGATGGCGAGCATGTCGGCCAAACTTATCGCGAATTTTAGGCAAGCGTCTTCCCGGCCGATTGCCGCCGAGTCGCCATCGAGCCGGGTGAGATTGAGGAAACCGAACGAGTGAGCTTGTCCAATTAGAGGCACGCAAATGGAAACATGATTAGCCTCGCCTTGCGTATGGGCGCACCTTGTTATTGCGTCCCCCGGGCGAGTCACATGTGGCCGAGTAAGTCGAATCGCCCAGCAGTCTGTGGGATCAAATGATTCCTTGGAAGCGCGAGTGTCTCCGTTCCAACTCGCGAACCGCTCAACCTGCCCACTGGAGTCGCAGTGCAAATAGATGGCACCTGATTCAATCTGAAATAATTGTGGCAGTTTTTGTTCTACAACTTGCCTGGCCTCAGTCATATTAATACAAGCGTGCAGAAGTTCGGCGAGTTGCGAAAGGAAACTCATGTGGCTAGTGGTTTGTTCCAATTCTGTGGTACGAAGTTTGAGAGCCGCCTCCACACGATTGGACTCCGCAATTTGCTGCAGCAGTATATCGTTCGAGCGCTGGAGTTCGGTCTGCAAACGCATCTCGCCTGAAATGTCTTTGGATATTAAAAGGATTCCCGTTGGATTTCCCGAGGCGTCCAGGCGAGGAGTGGTTACGACACGTGCGTTAAATTCCTCTCCGTTTCTGCGGCGGCGACGTAGAGTCCCTTCCCATTTCCCATCGCGAAGAGTGCTTTCGATGATTTCCCGCTGCGTACAGGCCGCTGCACTCGGATCAGCGTGTAAGACTGTTCCGTTTAGCTTTCCAACAACTTCTTCGGGTGTGAACCCGTATATCCGGCGAGCGCCTTCATTCCACAATACGATCGTTCCGTCCAAATTCTTCGCAATGATGGAATACTCTGTAGAAGACTCGAGGATACTCTTGATGAAATCTAGAGTTTGAGCCGGGTGTTCCAAAATGGAACGTTCAAAGGACTCGTCGTTCAATGGTTCCCTCTCTGCGACTTCCTAGAGCTGGTTCAGCTTGGAGCCGAGGTTCCGAATTGGTTTCTTGCCGCTCAATTGAGATGTGGAAAAACTCACGTTTTCCGATTCTTCAATAGCTCGTGAGCGGTAGCCGCAGAGACACCGGAGCAATTATGTGTCCATCATTTATTTCCTGTGGGGCCGGTGCCAATCTTCTGCTCCGCCAGTCTCCCTTTCATCGTGCTTCGAGCACGTCGAACAAAGGGAGCGTATCGCACATCCCGCGGGAGACCGGCCTTCTGCTCCATCCGGTCTTCCTCTGTGCATTACCCGATTTTTGCACCGGCAGCGCCGAGATAGGCACCCCATCACGTCTTGCTACTTCGAAGCGTCGCTGCCATAAGTACCCTATAGTACTTGTGACAATTTAGTTGACAGTGATAATTATCGGCGCAATACTTTGTTGATATCTAGCCCGCCAAAACACATTTCCCCGGCGCGGTCTTCATTCACGTCATGTCCTAAGCGACGTCTGAGTCGCCCAAAGTGCGCTAGGAGAATGTCATGCAAGACGCCAAGAAACGGCTAAGTCCTCGATGGCCACTCAGGGTCCCCTTACGCCTTGCGATTATCAAGCAAGAAGGTTTGGTGGACGAGGAAGTCTCAGCCGAAACGCTGAATATCTCCCAGTCCGGGCTTTTTATGCACACACATCTTCGCATCAAAGTTGGCGCTCCGGTTCAACTCTCGATTCAGATCCCTAAGGAACTATCTAGACATGTCCCCTTGTATATACACTGCACAGGACATGTCATCCATGAACACCATTTGCCAGACGGACGGAAAGGATATGGAGTCCGATTCAAAGAAGTTCTCGCTGCGCTCCACATGTCTGCAAGTCCCGACCCCCTTACTGCTGCGGCATCTACGAATTGGCTATGACATTCCTGGAACAGCGCACAAATATCCGTTACGCCATTCGTATCCCTGTCAAGTTCCGTCTTTCCCGAGAAGAATTTCTTGACCTTGAACTGTCGGCTTGGACGGTCAATATTTCTCGTCATGGAATGCTCCTTGAAAGCTCTGTGCGTTTACAGGTGGGAACCACATTGCACATACGATTAAGCGAACCACGCACGTCCGTCGGTGTTCAGTTGTTTCAACACCTTTGTAAGGGACGCGTCATACATGAATACCTGCTCCCAGAACGCGTTATAGCGTACGGAATAGAAACTGATCCTTCGCCGGGACTGCAGAGGCTCATTGCGGAAGACTTAGACTCTCTCGTTGGATGTGCTTAAACTGGATATACAAAAGAGAGGCGGGCGAACCTCAGCTGTGCCCCCTCTTCGTCGAAGGCTCAATTCGCGTTTACTCTCAGGAATAAAAGCAAGTTCGTCCGCAAACAAGACGACAAAGGGCTTCACGAGTTGTCATTTTCGTGCACCGCATACCACGCTTGGAACTCGGAAACGCTGCGAAACGCCTTGGTTTTCATGCGACCGGATGAGGTCTGCCAGTAAACGGTAGCGCTATTGGTTAACCAGTCGATACAGATTAGTGGGACAGGCTTTGTTGCGGTCTTCTGAGCCGCCTTCTTGAACCAGAGAACGGTTCCATCCGCACATGTTTTTGTCGGACTAAACCCGAATTCGTTTATCGCCGTCTGAAATGCTTGCAACGTAGTCATGCTGACTTAAATATCGGCTTCTGGCTTATAGTCTGCAGTGATTTCATGCACGACTGTTCAGAGGGATGTCGTAGAAGTACTGAACCGACTTGGGGCAGATGTAACGGACTCCTTCCGACAACAGGTGGAAGTGCCGATGTAAATCCAAAATGTGTTGAGTGATTTCATGGAGTAGATGTGTCATCTGACTCAGTTCTCTGCTATGGAAGTCTCCTATCAGTTTTGAACTCGCGCAAACTCAATTCTTTACGATTTTGTGTTGTGGCCATTGGAAAGCATTCAGCTATGCGAGACCGAGCCGCGATGGCAGAGATGATGATTAAAGGGCTGTGTTACACCGAAACCGTCAATTTGTCCTGGAACAGTTCACCAGTCCCAGCAGTTTTCACTGTTTGGAGCTGAATTCAGGGAAGACAGAGTATTCGGCTAGTGTCGCAAGCATTTTTCACAACGGTTTTGTGATTACGAGCCCGCCTAGATTGCGAAAAGGAAGTCTGCTTTCGCTCAAACCATGTAGCCTAGAGTTGTAACTCAGTCTCGAACAAAGATGCCAATTCGCCCTTTCCGAAAAGGCATTGGAGGGGCGTCATCGTGCTATTAACAACTCGCATACGTTCTGAATCACCGCTCCCGCTCAGAATTCCCGTGCAGTTCCGCGTTCTCAGTGAAAACAGTTCCGAAGTACTATTTTCCGAGACCGCGGATGTTTCATTATCCGGTATGTTCATGGAGACAAGCGTGTCACTCAGGGTAGGTACTCCACTGGCGCTGTCACTGCAAATTCCACCATCGATTTCCGGGAGCTATCCGTTGCACTTCCATTGCACCGGACGCGTCGTCCACTCGAGGCACTTTGCAGATGGGCATCAGGGTTATGGTGTGCGGTTCGATCACGTACTGTCGATAACGGAGGCATCGCCGAAATCAGATGGGACTTATCTGGGCGGAGTGCCAGTTTAGGAGGGGATCGTTCATTATTTCAGGGTCCCGTTAACAATTTTTCACAACGTGTATCGACACGTGCTGTTGCAGATTTCAACGGATTGGTGGTTTCTGGTCCATGCAACCTTCGCTTCTCCGTTTTAGAGGGACAACGTGAACTGGGTTTTTGGAACATGGTCTTCAATCAAGGGCGCCAGCCACATATGCAGAGTCGACTTTATTCGCGCCGCCTAATCCTACCGGCGCCATTCAGTAAACCTTGGTCATTTGAGTCAGGGCCCCGCCTGTTCGTGTTGTGGATTGTTCTTTTCTAACGCCGGCAGCGGGCCGCTCAGTGCTTCCCAGGCTTCCCGTTGGCGCTATCAACTTTTTTCTGATTCGCATCCCAAAGCGCGCGCGCTAACCGCCGTCACAATTCGCAGCCGCAGAATCACTCCGCCGATGCGCGCGCAAGGCTTCCACGTCCCAAAGATGATATTCTTACGGTTCAGGCCGACTGGGCCGGAGGATACGGTCATGGCAGATCTGATTCGTTCAAATAATCCTGTATTGAAAGAAAACGCTTTCACCGGTCAGGCGATAACCGGCGAGGCGATGACCATTCAGGGCACTGTCAACAAAACCGGCTTGTTGCTGTTTTTTGTTGTGGTCAGCGCGGCATGGACCTGGGGAATGGCCCACTCCGATACACCGGAAGCGGCTTATCCGTGGATGATCGGCGGTGCCGTCGGCGGGTTCATCGTCGCTCTCGTCACCGTTTTCAAGAAAAACTGGTCACCGATCAGCGCACCGATCTACGCCTTGCTCGAAGGACTGTTTCTCGGCGGCATTTCCGCTGTGCTGGAGCGCTCCTATCCCGGCATTGCCGTTCAGGCAGTTAGCCTGACGTTTGCGGTGATGTTCGTGATGTTGCTGGCCTATAAATTCGGAATTATTCGCGCCACGCGTGGATTTAAGTTGGGAGTGATCGCGGCAACCGGCGGCATCGCGCTGGTTTATGTCGTGAATATGATAATGCGCGTTTTCTTCCATTCCAGTATGTCGTTTCTCTATAGCGCTTCGCCGCTGGGCATCGGCATCAGCCTGTTCATCGTGGTGATCGCGGCCATGAACCTGATCCTCGATTTCGACATGATCGAAACCGCGACGCGCATGGGCGCGCCGAAATACATGGAATGGTACGGAGCGTTTGGCCTGATGGTCACGCTGATTTGGCTGTACATGGAAATTCTGCGGCTGCTGAGCAAAGTGCGCCGCCGGTAAAGAAAGCCAAGTCCATCGCAAAACGCATTGCACAGCGGATTTTTTCGCCGAAGTTTATCCAGGCTCTCGGCCATGCGGCGCGACTGCATGCGCGGCAAGTTCGCAAACGCACCGATCGTCCGTACATCGGCCACCTTCTCAGTGTCACTTCCATCGTCATTGAGTACGGCGGAGACGAAGAAATGGCCATTGCGGCATTGCTTCACGACGCCGTGGAGGACCAGGGTGGAATGCCATGCCTGCGCGAAATTCGCAGGAAATTCGGCAAGCGCGTGGCGCACATAGTCGAGGGCTGCACGGACTCGTATACCGAACCAAAGCCGCCATGGATGGAGCGTAAGCGCGCCTATGTTGCCCGCGTGGCCGGCGAGTCGGAGGATGTTCAACTGGTCTCCGCGGCGGACAAGCTTTCGAATGCGCGTGAAGTTTTGCACGATTTTCGCGTGCGCGGAGAAAGCGTGTTCGAACGATTCCAGGGCAAGAAAAATGGCACGCTATGGTATTACCGCGCGCTGGTCGATGAAATTCGCAAAGCGGGCAGTAATCCCCTGGTGGAAGAACTGGACCGCGTGGTTAGCGAACTGGAATCGCTCGCCAGCGCCGCGAAGCCATAACGGAATGCATGCGCCCGGCCCGATTTGCGCTAATCAACCAACGCGCTACAATTCCTTCTTGCGCAGCCCCTGCCCATGAGCTCATCCAACCATTTGCCGCATCGGCTGTTCACCATCGGTCACTCCAACCAGGAAATGTCAGACCTTCTCGGCACGCTTATCCGCCACGAAATCCACGTGGTTTGCGATGTGCGCAGCCGGCCCGGAAGTTTCCGTTTCCCGCAATTCAATCGCGAACCGCTGATGGCCCAGCTGGCCAGCGCGAAAATCATCTACCAGTTTTTCGGTGACCAGTTTGGCGGCCGCCCTCTCGATCCCCGCTATTATCTGCCCGACGGTTTGGTGGACTACGCCGCGCGCCGCAAAGCGCCCGATTTTGAGGAAGCGCTGGATCGCCTGCTTGGTTTCGTGCAAACCAAGAACGTCGTCATCATGTGCGCCGAAGAAGATCCCCTGCATTGCCACAGGTTTCTGCTGATCTGTCCCGCTTTGGTACAGCGCGGCATCGTGCCTTCGCATCTAAGACGTGGGGCGGCCCTCGAAACGCAACGTGATGCCGAGGATCGCTTGCTTCAGCTGCATGGTTTCGCAGACGTCACCAGCAACTCTCTGTTTTCCCAAGGCCGCGCCGCGGCATTGGAAGACGCCTTGCGCCTGCAATCGGAACAATATGGGTTCCGAAGTTCTCCGGAAGCAATCGAGTATTTCTGATTGACAAATTCGAACTACCGCACTTTTTCTCGATTGGAAAACCGGACTTTCTGCCGGATGATAGAGAGCGTCCCTCAAATGGGCTACACTAACTGCTCCTTCTGCGCCGCCGAGTCGTCTTGAGCGAATGAGGTTCCAGCTTTGACCGTCACCGAAGTTTATGTTATCGGTTCCGCGAGTGCCTTTGGCTCGCGAGTTGTCCCTTCCGAGGAAGTGGACCACGCCTTTGGCATGCCCGCGGGAAAATTGAAAAGCCGCGCCGGCATCGTCTCCGTAGCCTATGCCCTAGAAAATGAAGATGAAGGCACGCTGGGCCATCAGGCCTGCCGGCAACTTTTGCAGGAGACCGGCCAGGACACGGAAAATCTGGATTGGATTCTGGCGGCCAGCGAAACGCACCACGCCTATCCTTCGCTTTCCGCGATTCTTCACGCCAAGCTTCGCTTGCGAGAAAATTGCAATGCGCTGGATGTTGGTAGCGGTTGCCTTGCGTTGCTGCAAACACTTGCCGTGGCGCAGGCGCTGCTGGTTTCCGGCCGCGCGAAAAGAATCCTCGTCGCCACAGCCGATGTGCACAGCCGTACGCTGGGCCCGGGACGCGCCGACGGGGAATTTGGCGGGCTCTTTGGCGACGGCGCCAGCGCTTTTCTTTTGTCCAACAAGCCACGCGATGCAAAAGGCCTGGCTTACCGGCTCGGAGAATTTTTCTTTGGATGCGCTTCCAAATATGCCGAAGCCATCGCGGTGAGCGAATCCGGCAAAGGCAAACTGGACGTGCAATTCGATGGAGATGCGCTTTCCCGCGCAGCCGTAAGCCGCATGGAAAAAGTGATCGATGAAGTGGAGCATCGCAGCGGCATTTCCCGCGACGATGTGGGAACGTTTGCCACACACCAACCGAATCCGCGCCTGGTCACGATTCTTGCCAAGCAACTCGGCGTGTCCATCAAGCATTTTCCGCCCATCGGCAGCGTCCGTGGGAACCTGGGCGCCTCCATGTGTGGTGCGGCGCTTCATGCTGCTCTGCATCAGGCCGCAGAGCAGCCTGCGGAACAGCGCTTGCCGGTGTTTCTTGCTTCGCTAGGCCCAGGATTGATTTTTGGCGGCGGGTGGATGGTTCCTGCCGGCGTTTGAATTATTTTGCTGCCAGTTTTTTACGCGATCGCGTAACTCAATTCCCGCAACAGATAAGTTGAGCTTGGTAGCACATCCAGGCCAGTGATTTGCGGTTTGTAAGAAAGGTACGCGAGCCTACGGCGAGGGTTGCGTGCGCGTCGACAATTGCAGGTCCACCGCCGGCACCACACAAGCCTGTGACGCGGGCCAACCCGGAGCGGTCGTGGAGTTGCGGCACAAAGTGGTCAGCGCAGTGCTAACATTCGCGGGAGCAACCGCCCCGTCCAAAGCCTCTGCGTAGACTGTATAACTATGGCCCACGGGTAGATGCTCGATCAAATAGCTTCCGTCGAATTGCGCAGGCCCCGGCGCCAAGCAGCTCCAGCCCGCCAACGTGCCGATCACGTTTCCCGTAGAAACATCTACGGCAACCACATGCGCTCCAAAAATGCCGGTCACACCCGCGGGATTGGAGGGCAGCGAGAGCGGATTCTCGCGCAAAACTCGCCCTTGTATGGAACCGACGTAGGTTGTGTCGTCGGTGTCGGTGTACAGCGTGCGCAATCCCGCACGATCGTCGTCGGCCAGCGGCGCGTCCGGTTGTAGCGCGGTGGGCCGCTCTCCCGCGAAGGTGCCAGGCGCCGCGGCGAACGGAAACATGATCGCGCTCCCCACCGCCGAATGCCCAAAACCCAGCAGATGTCCGAACTCATGAATCATCAGCGATTCCAGGTCATACGATTTTAGATTGGCTCTCAACGCCGAAGGTGTCGCAAACGTCACACTCGAATTGCCCGGGCAGAAATAAATGTCCGCATCCAGAATCTGGCCAACCTGGGTCGATACCACGTTTCCCAGTTGAATGCCGATGGCGTCCGCGGTGATCACGCGTGTGAATGCCAGAACGCCGGGAGTGAATCCCTTGTCCGGCTGATCGAAGCAGATGGAGTTGACGCCGTCGGCACCGCAGATATTTGGGGTGGCCACGCGCGTCACTGGCGCAAACGTGCTTGACGACAGGGAAGTGGAAGCCACTCCGCTCCACACACGTTCGGACTGTTCGATCACCGCCTCAATTTCGTTCAAGCCCCCCGCGGACGTCTGACTGCTGGTGAAAATGGTTTGCGGATTGCTGCCTATCGCCGTGCTCCACTGCACGGCGATGCCGCCTGTCGCGACCACCTGATGAGACGGTATGGGGCAAGTGGAATCTCCAGACAGGCTCGCGGATTCGCGCACGTCCGGCACAATTTCGTTGAACGAGTAGCCGTGGGCGGCAACCACGGACCACAATCCGTAGAAGAGCGCAACGCCGGTTGCCTTGATTTTTCGATTTGTTTCCCGCATGGCCTCGGCCTCTCTCGCTTCAAACTGTTTGGCTCCCCTCGATCGTGTTTCTCGGATTGCCCCGCAGGCTCCGGGCCAGTTCTACAGGTCAAAGCGCCGAAACTAAAGCGACTGCCGACGAATCTCTGCAGTCAGCTTTTCCAGGAAGCGATCGACCGGCAATCCCTTTACGCCCGACTTCGTAAACTGATTTACCTCTGGGTCGAACACCGGCACATCCGCGGAATCCTGCGTGACGGTTTCCGCACCGTTCCGCCCGTTTTTGCGAACGCGAAACGTGCCCTGGGCCCAGCCCACGATGCGAAACTGCCTTCCTGGCTGACCGGTAAGAAACAGATAGACTTCCTCACCGGGCAGAAATTCCGGAACGCTATCCACGTGCGAATGCAAATGTTGAAACTTTCCTCCCGGCATGCGCACCACGATCGGTGTGGGCAGAAACCCCTTGTCGCGCTGCTCGACCGCAAACACCGTGTCCGTCCAGATTTCGCCGTTCTCCATCCGCGTGTCGGCGTGCAGGCAGCGCACCCGTGCGATGGCGGTGGAATGCTGTACCAGTTGATAAAACTGCAGGCGCGCCAGTGTTGTGGCATCGGCCATCGTGGCAATCAGCGCGACGCCCACCAGGAACAAAATCCAGAGAAAGCGCCGCCGTTGCAGGTAACTCATTGCTTCCTCCCAAACTCATTGCAGCAACTCATCGCACGTCCAGAACACCGGACGCCGATGTGTTCGCGCACCCGGCGCCCTCGCCCGCGGAACCTAAAAAAACGGCAATATCGCTCGTAACCGCCGCGCTTTCGCTTGCGGATTGGAAGCGTAGGCCTGACTGGTGGCTGTCACTTGTACCGTCCCGCCCGTGGGTAGATCGATAGGCGCTGTATATACTCCATCGGCGGAAATCGTTCCCGCTTGAGCGGTGCCCCCCGGTTACTCTGTTAACGCTTCAGGTCACGCTCGTGTTGGAAACGGCGGCGCTGAAATCTAATGTTTCACCGAACAACACTGTCACGGAGCTCGGCGTCAGGCTCACACGGAGGAACTCTTTCGTCACCGTCCCAAATCGGCACGGAATTCCACCCTCGTCCATCCCAATTTGAATCGCTTCTCGCGTCTCGCCTCGATTGACTTTCTTTCATCCCGCTCCAATAATCCGCGCATGCCTCGTCCAGACGCGATTCGCCGGATCAAGAGCTACTCCGCGGAGAACGGCTACGTCTATCAGTACTGTTTTTATGAAGTGAACCGCATTCACAACAATGGCGGTCCTGCCGGCGAATTTATCTACGCCGTCTCGGCCGACCGCAAAACCACCTTTCCTCTCCGCATTGTCGTGCGGCAATACGCCCTGCAGGCCTGGGCGCAGGCCAATGGCAGGCCACTGACGAGCAGCGAGGAGTACGCCGTAGCCAAGATGCGCCTGTTCCGCGCCTTCGATAAAGGCGAGGTCCCTGTGACCGCCGAAAGCGCCACCGGTCTTTCCCTCCTGGTTGATGAAAGCAACCTCGAAGAACTGCTGCATACGCTCAATATTTGATCCGAATCGCGTTTCCCGATGAACCGAAACCCGGGGCGCGCCGTCTAGTTGAGTGATAGGGAGCTCAGGAATGCAGGAGCTGGTTCTGACCCAGCCGGGAAGAACGCTCGAGGCCGAATCCGCACGGGAGACTTCCCCATCCCGGTTGCGTCGCGAGTTTGAATCCCGCCTCGCGGAGTGCGGCCCGCTGGCCTTCCGTGTTGCCCATGGCGTCTTGCGCAATGCCGCGGATGCCGAAGACGTGGCCCAGGAAGCGCTCCTACGCGCCTACCAGAAATTCGATCGTCTGCGTGATGCTACCCGCTTCCGCGCATGGCTGGTGCGCATCACGTTTCGCCTGGCGTTGGACCGTTGGCGTACGGCGAGGCGCCGCGAGCAGCGCGAGACGCAATGGGCCTTGCCGGATTTGCGACCTGCGCCACCGACCGCCGAAGAAATTGCCGACGCCAACGCATTCCAGGCGCGCCTGGAAAAAGCCCTGCAGCAGTTGCCAGAAAAGTTTCGCATGGTGTTGCTGCTGGCAGCCATCGAGGGCTACACGCTCGAGGAAGTGGCCGAAATGCTCGGCATCCCCATGGGAACCGTGAAGTCGAGATTATTTTTTGCCAGAAAACAACTGGCGGAGAAGTTGCGATGAACTGCCAACAATGCCAACAGAAAATCTGTGATTCGCTGGCGGCCGGTCAATCCCGGCTTGCCATTGAGGTTGCCGCGCATGAAAACTCCTGCGAAGCCTGCAGCCAGTTCCTCGCGGCACAGCTTTGTTTGTTTCGCGCCCTCGAAATCGAGCTCCGTACGATCGCCAATGCGGCGGTCCCTGCGACACTCCTTCCCGCTGTGCGAGCCCGGCTGGATCAAGAGGCTGTTTCGCGCTACGCGGTAATGCCAGGTTGGAGTTTTGTTGCCGTGGCTGCCGCCGCGATCCTGGCCGTGAGCGCTGCCTACGCTTTGCGCCACCCTGCGAAGCAATTCCATCTGCCGCTGTCGATTTCCACCGCCGCTCCGCAAAGCGCGGCAAATCCGGAACCTTCAGCGCCTTCGCTCCGCGAATCATCAACGCGGTTTACCCCGCCGGCCGCGGCTCGGGTCATTCGCCCAAGGTCCTCGCCAGCCGTGCCGCAAGTCATCGTTTCCGCACAAGAGCGTCAGGCCTATGCCAAATTCGTCGCAGAGGCACCCGAGCAGGAAGCAGACACATTGGCGCTAGCGCCGCCCGGCCAACCAGTTCCAGAAGCAGCCGAAGATCCCGGGGAAATTGCGCTGCTCCAGATCGCGCGCCTGGAAGTGAAGCCTTTGGAGACGACCGAAAGCGAGTGACAAATAAAACGTCGCCACAGCTTCCTGCAGGCACGCACGACACCAAGGTTTACGGAGGAAAGCATGAGAAAACTACGTTTCGCACTGGCAGTGCTCTTCGCTGTAGCCGCTGTCCCTCTGCATCTGGCCGCTCAAGATAGCGCCAAGACGGACGGCAAGAAAGCCCCAGTCACCCTCAAAGTGCAAGTGACCTTCACCGAGACCGAGGGCGAGAAGAAACTGGCGAATCTGCCCTATATGTTTTTTCTGAAAGCCGTCGACAACAGTACGAGCCCTCCCCCGTGGGCCAAAGTGCGCATTGGAAGCCGCGTTCCTGTCTACATTGGCAAAGAGAGCGGTATGCAGTACGTTGATGTTGGCACCAATATCGATGCGCGCGGCTTCACTAGGGATGACGGCCGGTTCGACCTTACTGTCGATCTCGAACGTTCTTGGGTAGAAGGTGACGTCATCGTGCCCATGGAGAAAGCCTCAAGCACTCCCAGCGATCCCGGCACCGGGCACTTCCGCGAGCCGATCATCCGTCAATTCAGGACGGAACTTTCCTTCACTATGCGCGATGGCGAAACAGTTCAAACTACGCAGGCTGCCGACCCTCTGAGCGGGAGAGTGCTGACCATCTCCGTCACCATCAACGCCGTGAAGTAAGTCCGCGGCGCGCTGTCACGTATAGATGCGCGCCAAGGTTGTCACCAAATCCGAATGCAGGAACTCGTAGCCCAGCTTGTCCAATTGAGCGGGCACGACGCGTTGGCTGGCCAACAGCAGCGCGTCTGCCATTTCTCCCAGCGCCAGCCGCAGCGCAAATGCCGGAGCCCGGAACAGCGCCGGGCGATGCAGCGCCTTCGCAAGAGCCGAAGTAAACTCGGCATTGCGCACCGGCTGCGGAGACACTAAGTTCACCGCTCCGCGCACCGTGCCGTCCTCTAACGCCAGCCGCAATATCTTTACCACATCTTCCAGGCTGATCCAGCTGATCCATTGCTGCCCGGAGCCAATCCTTCCTCCTACGCCAAAGCGAAACGGCCGCGCCATCCGCGGCAAAGCTCCACCGTTGTTCGTCAGGATGACGCCAAAGCGCGCGCGCACCACGCGGATTCCTAGCGCCGCGCCTTTCTCCGCCTCCGCTTCCCACTCCTTCGCAATCTCGCTCAGGAAATCGGGGCCCGCTGCGCTATCTTCAGTCAAAATTTCTTCGCCGCGGTCGCCATAAAAGCCAATCGCAGACGCGGACACGAGAACCCGTGGCCGCGCCGCCATCTTCGCCAGCGCATTCACGAGCGCGCGCGTCGTATCCACTCGGCTGCTGCGCAATACCTTCTTCCGTTCGGGGGTCCATCGTCCATCCGCAATTGACGCGCCCGCCAAATTCAACACCGCCTCCGCACCTACGGCCGCCGCGCCCAGTTCACCGGTTGCGGGATTCCATCGCACGTCGAATCCCTCGCTGCCACGCAGCGCTTCGCCATCCGTCCCTGGCCGCACCAGCCGGCACACCGTATGCCCTGCCTGCTTTAGTTCGCCCACCAAAGCGCTTCCCACCAGTCCGGTGGAGCCTGTAACCAGAATCTTCATGATATTTTTTGTTCCTTGGCCCAGGTCGTATCCTGCCCGGGCTTACTGGCAGGGCGCGCCACCTCAGGGTACAATTTTCCCGTGCCTGACGTCTTACCCAATCTTCGCATCAAAGTTCTCTTCTTCGGCCCCTTGCGCGAACTCACCGCAATTGCCGAGGAAGTCGTGGGGATTCCCGAAGGCTTGACCCTCGCGGAGTTGTTCGACCGCTACGCCGAGCGCTTCCCGAATCTGGCCGCATATCGCGTCTCCCTCGTCGCTTCTCGGAACGAAGAATTCGCCTCTTGGGACACGCCGCTCGCCGAAGATGATACGATCGCCTTTCTTCCTCCCGTCAGCGGAGGTTGAAATCTGGCCATGCCAAACACCGTCACAGAGAATGACCTCTTCGCGCTTCTTCGCTCGCCGATTGACGCAGCCGCTATCGTTCGCGACCTGCGCGCCGACCCCGACGGCGCAATCGTCACTTTCGACGGTTTCGTGCGCAACGAATCCCATGGCCGCCGCACCTTGTATCTCGACTACGAAGCCTACGAAACCATGGCCCTTGCCAAAATGCGCGAAATCGGCCAATTGCTCCACGAGAAATTCGCCATCGATCGCCTGGCCATCGTTCATCGCCTCGGCCGCCTGCAGATCGGGGAAACCAGCGTATTCATAGCTGTCAGCGCCCCCCATCGCGGCCCCGCCTTCGACGCCTGCCGCCTGGCTATCGACACTCTCAAACGCACCGTGCCTGTCTGGAAAAAGGAGTATTTTCAAGACGGTGCTGTCTGGGCAGACGGGGAATTGCCGCCGGCACCACCTTCCGCTCCCCGGACGGCATCTTAGCCAACGGATGATGCACAAGCCATTTGCCGCCGCCCTCGCACTGCTTGCCTTGCCCATGCTTCTCGCTGCACAGGACAAGCCGGACCGCCCGCCTTGGGCGCAGCCTTCCTCCCCCCAGCCAAGCCCGCCCGCCACTCCACCCACGGAAGGTCCGGTGAACCCCACCGACGAGCCCAGCGCGCAACAGCCGCCGTCTCCGCCACCGTCGCGCGGCACCGTCAAGGTCAACGTAAATCTTGTGAACGTGCTGGTCAGCGTTCTGGACGAACACAATCGCCCTGCGCCCAATCTGCCCCTGGAGGCTTTTCAGATCCTTGAAGAAGGCGTGCCGCAGAAGATCGATATCTTTGAGGCTGAAACCCACCAACCGCTGGACATTGCTCTGATGATCGATGCCAGCCTTAGCGCGCACATCGAAAAGGCTACCGAGCAGGACGCCGCTTCTCACTTTATTCAACAAATTTTGCGCCCGGAGGATCGCCTGAGCGTCTTCGCCTTCGACGAGCAGGTTCGCCAGCTGCCGCCGTACTTTTCCGATAAAATTTCCGCGCTTCAGGAAGCCGTCCACAAGATCCCAGACGGTGCGGGCACTTCAATCTATGACGCCGTGCTGCTGGGTTCCGACGCGTTGCAGAAGCGCCGTGGCGAGCGCCGCCGCGTCATCATCATGCTCACAGACGCCGGTGAAACCACCAGCCGCTCCGATTTTGAGGCTGCTCGCAAAGCCGCTCTTCGCGCCGGGATTCTGCTCTACACTATCGTCATCCGTCCGGTGAAAAATGAAAATGGCCGCAACACCGCCGGCGAGCACGCCCTTCAGACCATCACCGACACCACCGGCGGCGCCATGTTTTTTCCCGTATCTTCCCAGGAGCTTCCCATCATCTTCGACCGTATTAACAGCGAACTACGCACCCAATACCGGCTCGCCTATTATCCTAACCCGCGCGGCCCCGCCAACACTTACCGTACAATTGAGGTGAAGGTCCTGCCCGGCTATACCGCGCGTCACCGGACGACCTATCTCAATGGTCCTCAGTGATTCGTTTGAGGACCCGGAAAACGAATGCTCAAACATTTTCTGGAAGTCGCCGTAGAAGTTGCCCAGGAAGCGGGCGCCATCCTGCGCGAAGAGGTGGAGCGGCCTGCCTCCATTTCCCATAAAACCGAGTTTGACCTGGTCACGCAAGCCGACCGCCGCTCCGAAGCGCTCATCGTCAGCCGCCTGCAGAAATATTTTCCCGAACACGCCGTCGCCGCCGAAGAAGGCACCGGCAAAGACACAAATTCCGAATATCGCTGGCACGTCGATCCCCTGGACGGCACAACCAACTTTGCCCACAAGTATCCCTGCTTCTGCGTCTCCATGGCACTGGCGCGCAAAAATGAACTGCTCCTGGGAGTGATTTACAATCCCATTCACAACGAACTGTTCGTCGCCGCCCGCGGTGAAGGCGCTACCTTCAACGGCAAGAAAATCCAATGCTCGAAAATTGATGCCTTGAAAAACAGCCTGCTATGCACCGGCTTCCCCAATCACAATCGCCAGGCGAATCCCAACTTTCACTTCTACTGGGATTTCACGCTGCGATCTCATGGCGTCCGCCGCGACGGGTCGGCGGCACTCGACCTGGCCTATGTTGCTCTGGGCCGCTTCGACAGCTTTTGGGAATTTGGACTCAATCCCTGGGACACGGCGGCCGGCGTCGTGATCGTCGAAGAAGCCGGCGGAAAAGTTACTGATATACAGGGGCAAAGCTATCCACTTGGAGGACCATCGATCCTTGCTTCGAACGGATTGATTCATGGGGAAATGATCCAGGTAGCCGCCGAAGTCTCGGGGCACACGTTATCGCAAGAGTAGGCATATCGTTAGCGAATCTCCTGCCGAGCGAGACACGGACCGGGTGCTCCATTATATTCAGTTACTTACCGCCAGTTCAGGCGAGACGGGATTATTGTCGATCCTCAAGGAACCGAATCTTACCCGTTCGTAATCTAAAGCTGTGAATTTATCCGCTGTCCTCCGGGGAACCTGGCTGGGACGCCGCCGAAAACCCCGGCGTGAGAGTTTTTATGACGCTTTTCCTTCCGCCTGTCTTTCCGTTAACCCAACGCTTTATGGAACGCTCATTTGGGCCTCACAGAATTCTTATGTCCCCGGCAGTATCCTCTCTTGGCAACGAGTACAGGCCTGCTTGGACCGCCAAGGGCAGTGGTTCACTGCCATTCTCCAAAAAGTTCGTTGCCCGTAGTTATTCGGGGGTGAAACTATGCGCGTTTTGTTTGGACGTGTTGTGCTTCTGGCATGGGTCGTGGTCTGCCTTCTGAGCCCGGCAGTTTATTCAGCTGATGGCACAGGCGATGGCAAAACAGATAAAGATAGCGAGTCCGCCGCGAAATCCCCAACGAAACCAAATGCTCCCCCGGCCACTGGCCTGACAGAGCGTGAACAATGGATGCTCGAACGCATCGAACAACTCGAAAAGCGCGTCGCCGAACTGGAATCCAAAGAACCGAATGCCACCGCGACCGCCGGACCCAAGACCGCTTTAGGCAATTCCGCCACATCGGGCGCCGGCTCGGTGGCCACTTCGGAGGCTGCGTCAGGAGTTCCCGGCATACCCGGTGCTACGTCCATGCCCGTCGATCCGGGCTCTTCTTCGAGCGTCAACGCCAAGCAGGACCAAAACGCGCCCACCAATGCCGCCGTTGCCGCCAATGCAAAACCCGCGGTCGTCGAGCCCTTTTCCGATTCGGATTGGACCTGGCTCAACGGCAATGCCCGCACCAAAGACATTTATTGGGACACGAAATTTTTCACTCCGGAAATCCGTGTCGACACGAACTATGTTGCCGACTTCAATCATCCCACGGATCACACCATCGGCGGTTCCAGCGAACTTTTCCGTTCCTACGAAGTACAACTGGAACAGCTGGGCGTCGGCGGCGACTTCCACTATGACAACGTCCGTGGCCGCCTGATGACTCAGTTCGGCATGTATTCTGTGACCACGCCGCGCAACGATCCCAGTCCCGGCCACGGCCAGTGGGATTTGGCTGATGCGTACCGCTACGTCTCGGAAGCCTACGGCGGCTATCACTTCGACGTACTGCACGGCATCAACGTCGATGCCGGCATCTTCATGTCCTACATCGGCCTGTTCAGCTACTATAATTTCGACAATTGGGCCTATCAGCCTTCCTACGTCTCTTCGAATACGCCCTGGTTCTTCAACGGCGTTCGCGTGCAAATCTTCCCCACCACGCATTTAAAGATCGAGCCCTGGTTCATCAACGGTTGGCAATCTTACGCTTCGGCCAATCACACCCCCGGCGTCGGAGGGCAGATCAAATGGACGCCCAAGCCGTGGCTCAACATCATCTCCAATAACTACGGCGTCGGCGAAGACGACCTCTTCACTCCGGGGCGCCGCCGTATTCACACCGACAACAGCGTCGAAGTGAAATATTTCGACAAGCCCTACAACACGCTCGATAAGATGGCGTTTTCGCTCACCGGTGACCTTGGTTGCGAATTCGGCGCCGGCGTTAGCTGCTATAGCGATAAAAGCGGTGGTCCGAAACAGAGCTTTGTCGGTTGGATGGGCTATAACCGCTTCTGGTTCCACAGGGATTTGTTCGCGGTCACCATCGGCGGAGGCGAGATCAACAATCCCGGCCGTTATCTTGTGCTGCTTCCTCCCATCAACGGAGAAACCGCCGTCACCGCGGCCACCAATTCACCGTACTTCACGGAGAACCCTGGCAATCCTTTCAAGGCGTGGGACTCCTCGATCACGTTCGACTACATGCCAAAGCAATACATCACGTTCCGTTGGGAATATGACTATCGCCACGCCAACGTGCCGTACTGGAGCGGACCCGGCGGCATCACGCCTCCCGGCGGAAACAACAATTTCCCGCAATATTTTGCCTGCAGCAGCGGCGCCAGCTCCGGCCAGACTTCGTTAGCTGGAGCCGAGTCTGCCTGCGGCGGCGGACCCAGCAGCGTGTGGTTTCCCGATCTGCGCAAAGACGAATCCTTCATCGACATGGCCATCATGGTGAAGTTCTAGCGATTCGAGGATTTTCTGGCGATTATTAGAGGGCCCGGGCCGCGGCCCCGGCTTAAGCGCTGGATGAACTGGGCTTCAGCCCCTGTGGACTCCGAACGGAGCCGCAGCAACCTTTTTTCGATTTCAACCGCGCCTACACCTTACGCGAACCCAGTTCGCCCGTTCCAGATACGTCGGCGGTTCATACGTCTTTTCCGTCGCCAACCGCCGCTCCTCGCGCCGCGAAGTCCACAACAACAGCGGCCCGAGCGCTCGCGCGTTCAGCTTGGCGGCAAACCCACACACTCTGTCCACTTCGCGGCGCAGCACTCTAATCTGGGCACTCACATTTTCATTCCACTCGCGGAGTTGCCGTTCCATCGCCCACAGCGCCGCGTTATAGGCAATGCGCAGCTTGCTCATTTCCGGTTCAAAGCGCTCCCGCACTCGCGCAGCGCATATTCGCCTGGATCATCATGATGCCCACGAGCGGTGGAACATTCGCAGGGAGAACGCTCCCTGCGCCCGGGTCACCTGGTTGTGGTACTTCGGTCCAAAGCCGCCAGACGGTCTGGCCTCGAACTGGATACCAACCGGCGACGATTTTTTCGTGTGGTTCCGCCTCTACGGACCCAGAAGCCTATCTTTGACGAGACGTGGACGCTGCCAGGCATCGAGATAGAATCGCAGTAGCGGAAGCAATATCCGCAGGGTAGCTCCTGATTGCGTCGGGTATCCACCAGAAACTTGACTACTAGTACCTCGTCATCATTTCATGCCACTCTTCCGCCTGCGAATATCCTTTGCCATTCTTTGGGTATCGTCTCCGCCACTCTCGCTGCGCTTCCTCAAGCTGGGGCTTCCACCGGTCGCCTGTGCCAGAGACGCGAAGTCCGCATAAGCTGCGAGCATATTCCCGAACTTGATTAACTGTCGTCGGACATTGATGCAAACGTTCCCGACCTAGGAATAGGAAAAGGTACGCTTAGGTTAGTTTTGGGTACGCAATTCTTCTTCCGGTTCCACGTGTACAAGAACCTCTGCCACTTGCGGCAAAGCTCTGAGAATTTCGTCCTCGACCTTGTGCGCTAGCAAATGTCCTTCGCGCACGGTCATGTCGCCTTTGACGACAATGTGCAGGTCTCCGTAAAATGTGAATCCCATTTTGCGAACGACGCATTTGTTCAAGCCAAGAACGCCTGGGACCTGTGCAGCTACTTCTCTTACTTTCATTTGCAGAGTGGTGTTGGGTGCAATGTCACCAAGTTCAAGGACCGCGGGTTGCAATTGCTTCCACGCGCTGTAAAGAATTATCACCGCAGCACAGAGGGCTGCCCACCCATCGGCTGCTTCCCAGCCCGGCCCTCCGAGTATGGCGATGGAAATGCCAATGAAAGCAAATGCAGACGTGAGCGCATCACTTTTGTGGTGCCAGGCGTCACTTTTGACCGCGAGGCTTCCGATGGATTCCCCCACGGACTGAACCTGCCTAAACAACAGTCCCTTGATGACTAGCACCCCCGCCAGCACGACAAGCGTGTATGGCCTTGGTGCAGGGTGCGGGGCAATGATTTCGCGAATGCCTTCATAAATGATGCCGAATGCAGCCACGATTAAGGCCAGACTTACAACAACGGCAGCGATGGGTTCCGCTTTCCCGTGGCCATAGGGATGGTCTGCATCCGGTGGCCTAACGGCGATTTTCAGGCCAAAGTAAACTATTAAACCGCTCAGCACATCTGTCATGGATTCGAGGCCGTCAGCAACGAGTGCGAAGGAATTTCCCAGCCAACCAGCGAAGCATTTCGCCAAGCCCAATACAGAATTCACGGCGATGCCGAGCAGCGTGGATCTTGTTCCACGGTCTGCGGCAGTCGTCACTGGATCACGATTGCGCTTCATGGGGAGCCAGGAAAATGCAAACAGCCATACGTCTAACCCAGACCCAGGGGTTCGTTCTCGCATGAAGCTCCGCCCCTAGCTTCAATGCGTTTTCTCTTTGTTTTGACGGTTGAGAGGGCTCACTGAAGGGCAGGTCGATGGTCATGGGGCTATGATCGGCAATCGGCTCCGGCGGAAAGTTGTTAAGGTTAACAAGCGTTCGCGCAAAGTGCGGGGCAAACAGATATGGTGCGTTCGCGTCGCGCGGCGAATCAATATCGGCTTTCACGAAGAACCAATCTTTGAATTTGGCGAGTTTGACGTTTCCCCCAATAAGTTCCGCCACAAACGTCGGTTTGAATCCCGCGCCTTGTCTCTGATTAGAGTCTGCCAGGGTTCCGGCAGTCCCGTTTACGGTGCGCTCCGGAATGCCTCGAAAATCGATAGCCCTGCCGTCGGCAAATCGGAATTTTTCCAGCGTCGTGAAAAATCCGCGCTCCAAATTGGGCGACGCTCCTGGAATGTTCGCGGACGTCGGGTCAATCCGGTACTGAATCCCGGAGAGCTTCATTGCCGCTCGCGCTCCGGAATAAATCATGCCAACTCCGGTGGCCCATTGGACCCCTTTCGTGGTCCAGAAATCGAGGCTACCATACCGTTTATACAGCATGTTTTCAACGCTAGTTGGCGTCGAATCTCCGCCCGTGGTGTTCATATCTCCAGCGATAATTACCGGGTTGGGGATTTCGCGCACCTGGCTTAAAAGCTCTTCCATTTGTTGGCGGCGGATTTTCGGCTTCGCTCGGTTTTCGAGATGGGTACACGCAATCGTGACCCGGTGAGCCGGAGCTTCGGGGGACGTCCAAGTCCACATATAACGTAGTCCGCTGGCCGCGGCGCACTTCACGGAGCAGGTCTTCGCCAATCAATCGGGCCGCCTTGCGCTTTCCTTTCTCGAGCGGCCGGATCTTGCTCTCTTTGAACCAATCATAACCCACGGTGAACGGCACCAGCCTTACGTCTCGGATTGGGTAACGAGAGAGTACGGCATTTCCATGCATGCCACGCAGACGATCCTTATCGACTGCAAACACTTGCTCAAGTTGTTGCTGCTGACAAATTGTGGTCCAAGCCGAAGGGTCGATCCTGCAAGAAATGCCAATGATTTACTTTCCAGCGGCCACCCAGACGTTGTCCGGAGCAGCTATCTCCACATTCGCCACTTCCGTCGATATCCTGACCCGTTGGAGACCAGGCTTTTTGCCTGGGGTGGCAAGGAAGACCAGATAGTATTGGCTGTCGAAAATCTTCTGCAATCGCTCCAGGTAAGGCTTAAAACTAACCGCATTCGAGGTGCCTAGCGAAAAACATTCTCCACCGGTTTCGTCCGCCAGTTTGGAAAGTCCGGAGAGACCAATCTGCAGGTCCCAAGAGCTTCGCGCTGCTCGACCAACACCGATCGCGTAGAGCGAGTGAACGATGACGTTATAGCGCTGGCTGATTTCGCTAGCTGAGTTCACGTCGGGACTCATGCTTGGCATGCTGTGGTACACAGGCCCGAAGTTTGGCCCTAACTGAGAACCGGTGGGTTTTTCCCCTCGTAGCCGATCGATACCATCGGTCACCATCAAGACTTCACGCCGGACGTTTTGCTGCGGCCACCCCTTTACGAGGCTAATGAGTGACAAGTACGGACTATCCATGGTCGACGTATTCCCACGAGGCAATCGCACCGCCTTAACGGCGAGCGCGTGATCAGCAGTAAAATTCTGGACAATGTTGACTGTCGCGTTCGACATGTAACCTATACCGATCAACGTCGTTGCAGGTTGAGCGCTTATGAATTCCTTAATGTCACTGAGATTGTTTCCAACACCCGAGCCGAGCGTGTCATCGATCAGAATGAATAACTGAAGGGCGGCGGTATCTCCGCGAGCCGGAATCAGTTGTGTCACTTGAAGGAAAGTCTTGCCTTGCTTCACTTTTACATCGTCCTGTCGGAGCGCCGGAAGTTCACCGTCCTCCCGCTGTGCTTCACCAGTGATTACCACGTGAACCTGAACCGCTCCAGGAGCCGCCTTTTCTTGCGGAAACACAGTCGAGACGCTCCAAGCACACACACAAGATGCAACCAGCAGTCCGCGTAATAGCGCACGGCTTCTCATTGATCTCCTCCTGCAGGATTTTGAGTTTAAATGTGGCCCAGCCCTGAATGGCGGCGCTACGACACCCCACAACCCATTCGACTGTTTCAAAACCTGAGCCGCTTTCAGTGTCATGTCGTTGATATCGCGGGAGTCTAGTAGCGAAACTTCCCAATGTCTAGTGAATGTTTGCCAAGCACTCTCAACCGTAACCATTTTTTTTGGGTCGAGCATGACCTCACAAGGAATGCTTTAAATAAGCTTTGAATCTATTTATGTTGCCCTCAAACTGTGCAAATAGGGACAGGTGGGGAGTTTCGGGGCGCCCCGGTGATTTGACGCGCGATAGAACGGTGCCAGTGAGCTAGCTCGAAGCGAATCGGCTGTAATCGTCATTTGTTATTATTGAAGAATTTGATGGCCAACGAGAGACCAATAATTTCGTTGGTTTCCCACCCAGTGGGCAGATTTACTGACTGCAGTAGATAATAAGGTCGTATCGAAAACGAATCGGTGATTGGCAGCCGGACTCCCACCTGAAAGCGGTTCTGGGTAAAACTGCCACCGGCAGCAAAACTATTAGTTCCTGGGACAATAAAGAACTCGTTGCTCACGACCAGTACCGGGCGCCGTTTCATTCGCAACGGCAACGTATAGTCAACCCCGGGGCGAAAACGAAAACGTGCCGAGGCTGTGCGATCGTCGGGAAACCGCCCCTCAACGATTGTCCGCAGATTCGGCCGCCATGCGCCACGCGATGTGCTCAGCGTAGCACTCAGTAGTAACCGGTTCTCATAAGCGACTGCGGGATTCCCGGGAAAGCGCTGATATCGATACAGCGGAGTCACTGTTAGCCACGGCCGCACACGCAACGCAACGCCGCCTTGAACAAAGTACTCGTATAGGTTCGAGATTCCCTCGTCGAACCGTTCATAGTATTCGAGTTCCAGCGATTTGCTAGCCGTGAGATCATTCGAAATTCCCTGATCAAGCCAGAGCCCTAACTTCTTATCGTCCTCCGGATCCTCCGGTGCTTGGTGTGCCTTTGCCTGGCCACTCATCACACAACAACACAGCGCAGCAAGCACAATCACTCTGCCAATGTTATTCGGCATTTGTGGTTTCCTTCACCGCGGAGTAGGTTCTAAACGAGTGAAGGGTAACGCGTGATCTGATTGAAAGTAAAGGCGGTAAAAAATGGCGCACCATCAGCAGCTCGCCCGGACTACGCGTCGTGCACAACGGGCGAGCGAGCACCGGACTCGGTTCGACGCTGGGATGACATGGTTCGCTGCTGCGGCGTAGGCTTCTCACGCGAAGATCTCAGTAGTGATACCTATTTGTCCGGCTACCCGACATAACTGTTTGATCATAGGGCGCTTACGCGCGATTCAAGTGCAAACGGATTTGGACCGGTTAAATTTAGCGAACCAGGAGTTAGCCGGCCGCTGCCGGGGCCGATCGCTTGCGGGAAGAGGATTTCTCAACATCTATCGATGCCCGAGGTTCGCGAGCCAACTCGATAGCGAAGAAGCATGTCTCAACGGCCGGGAGACGAACTTTTATCCCTCTCGGATTTTCCGGACTTGCTTTTCTGCAGCATCCGCTTCAAGTCTGGTGCGAATTCTCCCAGCCAGTTGGCACCCACACCAAAGGCAGCTTGTGTGATCATGCCTTGATAACCCCTGGCGAGCAGATTCGGACTGTCCGGTGCCCAGGTTCCGGCAATAACTCCAGCGCCGAATGCTCCGGCATACATGGCAAGCTGAGGACGGATGTGCTGCTCGGTACGGTCGTAGGTTACGAAGTTCCGGATAAGAGCGTGTCGCGTGCGCGGCCAAAAACCATTGCACTTGCATCGATCGTATCGAGCCTCGAAGCCGAGCAGACCATTGCCCACCCCCGACAAAGCGTTTTGTGTAACAAATTGTCCGTAACGCGAACCAACG
The DNA here is from genome assembly GCA_963742325.1 of Candidatus Acidiferrales bacterium. Taxonomy (GTDB): domain Bacteria; phylum Acidobacteriota; class Terriglobia; order Acidiferrales; family UBA7541; genus Acidiferrum. The sequence continues at coordinate 938,131 of CAVULB010000002.1, forward strand.
CGTTTCGCAAAGCCACCGACGCCATCACCCCATTCCGGCGGAGTGTCCGCGGCCTGATCGGACAATGAAAAAAGCGCGGTCTTGACGTACACGCCGGGCGTCGTAAAGCTCTGCCGTAAGAAGAGCTGAAAACGCTGGCGATTGGACAGCGATTGCAAAGGCACATCCTTCGGCACATAGGCGCCGTAGAGCCAATTCACTTGTAATTGCTCATTTGGTTTTGGTTCGACTGGGGAGCGCGGCTCACTCTGAGCTTGTGCAAAGCTCCTTGCCGCAAGAAGAATTAGAGCGAACGCACTCGCGAGCAGTAATCTCAAATGCCGACCATGCGATGCTGATCTTCCCTTAGGGTTCATGCTATTTTGCGACGAGAAACATCGCCCGAGTTCGTTGCGGCTGGTAATTCCCGCGCCGGTGCCTCAGCTTCCAACCAATAATACTAGACCGGCGTCCGTTCCCGGAGGCGAGGCCATACGAACTTTTCCTATCAATGTTCATCACATTGGCATTGACAAATGCTGCGCAGAAGGCCAGATGGGAAGGTAAGGGCGACAAGGAAAACTTAGTAATGCTCTGGAACATCATCAACACGTTCTTGGCAGCGGTAGGAATCGGACTCGCCATCTGGGGCATTAGTTATGGCAGGCAACAATTTGAATTGTCTAAACAGCAAGACGAAGCCAAAGAAGCAAGCGAAAGAAGATGCGGAATGGTGGGAAAAATTTGGTCAGGCTAACAGCTCCATCGGATTGATCGCCCGGCTGCCGATTTCGTCGTCGCGGGCGTAAGGACCAAATAAAGACGTCAGCAACACCCGGGCGCGTGTGCCCATCGGGTGCTTCGGCATCACCTGAGGAATTGTGACATTGTGTGGCAAGCACTGATATTAGCGCGGGCCTTCTCTAAACCTCTGTGACGAGTGAACCCGCTTTGGACGTATCTGCTTGCCACTCCCGCCCGGGCATGGGAAAATTGAAAATTGTCGATTGTGCCCGGCATTCCGCCGGGTGCGATAAACAGCTCAATTGGCGATATCGTCTAGGGGTCTAGGACGCCGCCCTCTCACGGCGGAAACCCGGGTTCGAATCCCGGTATCGCTACCAACCCTTCCTAAGTAATTCATTCCAGCGCGGTTGATAGCTTGCTTCGCAAATTTGTCCCAAACAATCGAGGCCTTTGCTCGCTGTTTGGGAGCGATTGTGCAACTATCGTGCAACCCGAACGGTACAACGGTTCGAAACATGCCGACGTTTTCGCATATCGCGATGTCTCGACACCAAGGAACGTCTCCGCGAACTTGCCTAGCCGCCGGCAGGAGCGAAGGACGGATAAGTCCACTAAAGTTGCAGTCGCTCTCAGGCGCAGTTCCTCTTCGGATGTCTTTCAAGCAAGGTCTTCTGTGTCTCCATGCCAACCGCGACCGCGATTTGTACCCCGACCCTTGGTATCCATCAACGGAGCAGTAGAGATGCCGGAGGATCTTTCAGGACGGGCGAATTCGCACCGAGGGCTCGGGCAGCAGCCGACACCAGACACGGCCATCAGTCCATCGGATCAAATGGTCGGTTCATCGTCTTCCTCATCATGCAGCTGCAACTGGCTCGACCCGAGGGGACTTGCTGAGGTTCAAGAGCAGCAGACGCGCGCACCAATGAGACATGAGGGTGAGCCGATCCTTGCTCACTAATAGCGCTTCGATTTCTGCTCCGTTTGTTTGACCCCGCGCGAAAGCTCTTTGATGAAATGCTCCAGGGGAAAGGCTCCTACTCCCCTGCCGATCGCGGAAGTGATCATAGACGCACGGGGCCTACGGTAGACTACCGCGCATCAAAGGAGCTTCCTGCGATCCGGTGAAGAGCCACTGCTCCATACGGCGGGGCTTTCGGTCAATAAGTGTGCGGACGTAGTTCAGCAACTCCCGGTGTATTCTGAATCTCATCAAAGATGACTGGAGGATGAAGTCCTTCGATAAAGAGCGGGGGTCACTGCGCACGCGCCCTTGAATGTCGGGATCTTCAAGGAGGACGTATTGGGCTTCGCGAAACAGTTGACGAAAAAGGTCGTTTTTCCCGCGCGACGTGGTCCTGTTACGACCACGGCCGGAAAGTGACGCGCGGCTCCCGTAAGAACGTCCGCCAGTTTTCTCGCGATATAGCGCATATGAGCATTCTAAAACTAGTCAGAATGGGATGACCGGCTCCGATTCGCAGGCGTGGGTTATGCTGCGAATCGGAAGACAAGCAGTACAGAGCCACAAGCGAAGGAGCCGGTCTATGAAGAGGATAAGATTCGTCGGTCTGGATGTCCATGCCGAGACGATTGCGGTGGCAGTAGCCGAGCAGGGCGGAGAGGTGAGATCACTTGGGGTGATACCGAACCGGGAGGAGTCGATTCGGAAGTTGGTTAAGAAGCTGGGACCCGTAGAGCAACTACGGTTCTGTTATGAAGCAGGCCCCACCGGATACGTCGTGTACTGGCAGCTGACGACACTGGGAGCGAAGTGCGAAGTGGTGGCGCCCACGCTGGTACCGGTGAAATCGGGAGAGCGGGTGAAGACCGATCGGCGGGATGCGCTGAAGTTGGCGCGGAATCATCGGGCCGGAGAGTTGACCGCAGTATGGGTGCCGGATGCGGCCCATGAGGCCTTGCGAGATCTGGTGCGAGCGCGGGAGGCAGCGAAGAAAGACCAGTTACGGGCGAGACATCGGCTGAGCAAGTTCCTCTTGCGGCATGGCCGGCGGCCGCCAACGGGTGTAAAGCTCTGGACCTTGAACTACCTGACGTGGGTGAAGCAGGAAGTACACTTCGAGCAACTGGCGCAAGAAGCGACCTGGCTGGATTACCTGCATGAGGTGGAACACGTGGCAGGGCGCATCGCACGGCTGGATCGGGCGATCGAAGAAGCGGTGAAGCTGACACCACCGGAGATGCGCGCGGTGATCGAGGCCTTGCAGGCCCTGCGAGGAGTGGCTCAAGTAACGGCAGTGACGATCGTGGCCGAAGTGGGAAAACTCTCACGCTTCCCAAGAGCTCGGCAAGTGATGGGCTATGGTGGGATCGTAGCCAGCGAACATTCCAGTGGAGAAAGTAACTGGCGAGGAGGCATCACCAAGACGGGGAATGCGCACTTGCGGCGAGTAGTCGTGGAGGCAGCCTGGGCGTACCGCCACCGACCCTATGTAGGGGAAACATTACGGAAGCGACAAGAAGTGGTCAGCGAAGAAGTCCGCGAGATCGCCTGGAAAGCGCAGCATCGGCTGCATACGCGCTATCGGAAGTTGATGGCACGGGGTAAGGAAAAAGGGAAGGTAGTGACCGCGATCGGACGCGAGCTGTTGGGTTTTATCTGGGCCATTGGGGTAGCAGCAGAGGCAGCGCAGAAGACGAGCGAACAACGAGCGGCATGAGATTAAGCGTTGGTGCAGCAAATATTTCTCAGGAGGCAGCGTGAGTAGCGGTCGAGCTGCGCATGGAAAGGAGAATCCTCGGAAGTACTATGCGGCAGGTTTTCGAACCGAACCCGCGAGGCTAGTCCGAGGCAGCTCCCGACGGATCACGATTATGCGGTTTCGACCCGCGAATATCAGAGTGATCAACCGTCGCAATAGCCGCCTCGACCGCGACTTGCGCTGCCTTCCAAAGGAGATGAGAAAAACAGAAGCAGAAAATAGTAGTAGTACTTGACTGGTCATTCCATATCAGTACTTTATGATTCTCAAGGAGCGAGATCTTACAAAATGGGTAGCTGCGCACTCCTATGATTGATGACAAGAAATCGACAGATCCATTTGAGGCTATGGATGCCGAATTCAAACGGCTTCGAGATGAAAATGCACGGCTGAGGGCGATGCTAGGCATTCCAGATTCGGGAGCCGCCTCGCGGCCTGAGGCATCAACGCCGGACTTGAGAAAATCCGGCGGCGACCTCACCACTCCGGCAGGCAAGATCGCCTTGTTTCGGAGCCTTTTTCGTGGGCGAGAGGATGTATACGCAGTTCGATGGGAGGGGAAGGCCGGTAAATCAGGCTATTCACCAGCCGCCGCCATGGATTGGCGAGCAATAAATGCCGCCCGGCCAGAAGAACGCAAGTGCATCGCTCGAAAGACACGTATCCTTCTCCCCTTGACGGAAGAGGTGATTCGGAAGCACCTCACAGGGAAACACACTGTCGGAATATATCCGCTGCTCCCGGACGAAACTTGTTGGTTCCTCGCGGTTGACTTTGACAAAAAGTGTTGGATGGCAGACTCCACGGCCTTTCTTCAAACGTGCCACCGCTTTCATCTTTCGGCAATCGTTGAGAGATCGCGGTCAGGAAACGGCGCGCATGTATGGACATTCTTTGATCGACCAGTTCTCGCCGCTGACGCAAGAAAGCTTGGCTGTGCCCTTTTAACGCGGACTATGGAGAAGAGACACGAAATTGGCCTTGATTCGTACGACCGTCTTTTCCCCAGCCAGGACACCCTGCCGAAAGGCGGCTTTGGCAATCTGATCGCTTTGCCGTTACAGAAAGGTCCCAGGGGACATGGGAATAGCGTCTTCCTGAATGAGCTCTTCGAGCCCTATCCGAGCCAATGGGAATTCCTAGAATCAGTGCAACGCATTAAAATAGAGACGCTCTCTAGCCTGATTCGCGACCTCGCTCCTGAAGGAAACGCCCTCGGAGTGCGGCTAATTTTGCCAGAGGAACAGAACGCCGAAGCTCCGTGGCTGTTATGTCCGTCGCGGGCGCGGAGAGAAGAAAAAATCACGGAGCCGTTGCCGGACACGGTTCGCATAATCAGAAGCAATTTGCTCTATGTGGAAAAGAACGGCCTCCCGTCATCCATGCAGGATCGTTTGATTCGCGTCGCCGCTTTTCAGAACCCGGAATTCTACAAGGCCCAGGCCATGCGGCTTTCGACCTACGGTAAACCTCGCGTCATATCATGCAGTGAGAGTTTCCCTGAACACATAGGCCTTCCCAGGGGTTGCTTGGAGGAGGTCGTTGACTTATTCAAGAAAAATGGGGTCAAAAGTGAAATCTGCGACGAACGAAATCAAGGCCACAAAATTAACGCTTCCTTCTCCAGCGAATTGCGGCCTGAGCAACAGGACGCGGTACGGCAGATTGAAAATTTCGATGATGGAATACTGTCTGCTCCCACTGCGTTTGGAAAAACGGTGGTCGCAGCTTGCTTGATCGCAAAGAGAGGCGTTAACACGCTGGTGCTTGTACATCGTCGGCAGCTCATGGACCAATGGCGGGATCGGCTCGCGGCCTTTCTCTCTTTGTCAAACAGCGACATAGGGCAGTTTGGAGGAGGCAAGAACAAGAGAACGGGGACCATCGACGTTGCCGTGATCCAAAGCCTGCACCGAAAGGGCGAGGTTCAAGATTTTGTTGCGGATTACGGACACGTCATTATTGACGAGTGCCATCATCTGTCTGCTTTCACGTTTGAGAGTGTCCTTCGCCAGATCAAATCCAAGTATGTTTTGGGACTAACTGCCACGCCCACCCGAAAAGATGGTCACCACCCGATCATTTACATGCAATGTGGCCCGGTTCGGTTCTTCCTCAGCCCCAAAAAGGCAGCCAAATCTTCACCGCTCGAGCACAAGGTAATCCCCAGATTCACCGATTTCACCTGGAACAACCCGGTGGACGAAACGGCGATCCATGACATTTATAGCGCGCTAGTTACAGACGGTCGGAGAAACGACGCGATCATCGAAGATGTCGAGCAAGCTCTCCTGAACGGGAGGTCGCCTCTCCTATTGACCAGCCGGACCGAACATCTCGATTATCTGGCAGGACGCTTGCGCGGAATGTGTCAGCACGTCTTTGTCTTGAAAGGCGGTATGGGAACGAAGCAACGAAAGCAAATCGCAGAGTCGCTTTCACGCGTTGGGCCCCACGAGCCCCGAATGATTCTGGCGACAGGGAGCTATCTCGGTGAAGGTTTTGACGACGCCCGCCTTGACACCCTGTTCCTTACGATGCCGATTTCGTGGAGAGGCACGCTTCAGCAATACGTTGGTCGGCTCCATCGGCTGCACGAAAACAAAAGGGAAGTGCTCGTGTACGACTACGCTGACGTGCTCGTGCCGATGCTGGCCCGAATGTACAGGAAACGATTGGCCGGGTACTCAGCGCTTGGGTATACGGTCGCCAAGGACAAAACACGCTGAACTCTCTGGATCTCAGCAGCGTGGTCGTGAACTTTTGTCGCCGGGCTTCGGCTCTGCGTTAGCTTTGCCGTTGCTATTGTTGTTGTCACCGGGGCTGATGATTGGCGTAGGGCGGTGGGATCGAACCACGTCCTCAGCTGCCGTTAATCGGCGGCCTAAATTCCATGCGCCTGCCGAGTCAAATCCTCGACAGCGAATTGGGCGTAGAATCGACATCTGCGTTCGCCGGGCGTTTCCTCTATTGTGTGATATGCTTTCTTATATCGATGATCGATATTGATTTAATTTAGCATATCGATTGACTTAGGCTTGATATGCTTTATTATATTATCCATGAAGAACAATAGAAAACTGCATATCAAACCATTGCGCCTTGAAGGACTTCCGGACGAAATGCGCCAGGCTCTGAAAGAGGCGCGCGAGAAGCGTGGCTGGAGCCAAAAGGAATTGGGCAGCCGTATCGGCCTGCCCCAGATGCACATCTCCGGCATCGAGTCGGGGAAGATCGTGCCGCGCTACGACACGCTGCTTGAAATCGTCCGCATGCTCGACCGCGACCTCATCATGGTGCCCCGCGCGCTCGTGCCCGTGGTCCAGTCCCTCGTGCGCGACCACGTGAAGGACCTGCCGGGCGAAGGCGAGGAACGCCCCCTTTATGCCGCCGACCGCGACGAAGACAATCCGCAGGAACCACGTGATGAAGTTTGACCCGAAAAAACTCAACGCGCTTTCGGTGCGCCTGTACGGGAAGCAAATCGGCGTCATCACCCGCCTCGCGGGCGACCGGCAGCTCTTCGCGTTCGAGCAGGACTATATAGACGACCAGCACCGCCCGACCCTGAGCCTTTCTTTCAAGGGCAGCACCGGCGGGCTCGTGACGAAGTTCAGCCCGGTGGGGCGCCGCGTGCCGGTCTTTTTCTCCAACCTCCTGCCTGAAGGCCACCTCCGTGACTATCTCGCTCAGCGCGCGGACGTCAATCCCGAACGCGAATTCTTCCTTCTCGCCGTCCTCGGCGCCGACCTGCCCGGTGCCCTGGTCGTTGCGCCGCTTGAAGGCGACGAGGAGCCATCCGAATCTCACCACGATCACGACGACAGCCGCGACGACGATCACGGCGACGAAGAACCGCTGCGTTTTTCGCTCGCCGGCGTCCAGTTGAAATTCTCGGCGCTTATGGAGGCTTCCGGCGGCCTCACGATTCCCGCGGACGGCTTAGGCGGATCCTGGATCGTCAAGCTCCCGTCCGCACGCTACAGGGCGGTTCCCGAGAACGAATTCGCCATGCTCGAACTGGGCCGGCGAGTCGGCATCGCCGTTCCCGAAAACAAGCTCGTAGATATTGCCGGGATCAAAGGCCTGCCCCAACAGGCCCATACGGCCGAAGGTAAGGCGCTTGCCGTGAAGCGCTTCGACCGGCTGCCGGACGGCAAGCCCGTCCACATGGAGGATTTCGCACAAGTCTTCGGGGAATACCCCAACAACAAATACAAGTTCCACAGCTACGCGAACATCGCTAACGTGCTATGGGCGGAAATCGGCGAGGACGCCGTGATCGAATTCGTTCGACGCCTCGTCTTTTCTGTCGTCATCGGTAACGCCGACATGCACCTTAAGAACTGGTCCCTCCTCTACCCCGACCAGCGCATGCCGGCACTGTCGCCGGGTTACGATTTTGTCGCCACACTGTCTTACATTCCGAACGATAAATTGGGCCTGAATTTCGGCGGCAGCCGCAGCCTTTCCGAAATCACAAAGGACCAGATGCGCCGCTTCGCCGACACGGCGCGAATTCCGGCAAGCCCCCTATGGCAAATCGCGGTCGAAACCGCCGAACGCGCAGCCGGGGCGTGGAAGACGCTCGAACAGGCGGATAGCCTTCCCAAGGATTTGCGTGAGTCCATCGGCAAACAGATCCTCGGCGTCGCAGGTACGGTGAAGTAACGCGAGCAGGTTTGTCCCAATTTGTCCCAAAAACTCCTCGAAAATGGGTGTTGAATTCTCCCTTCAATTGTGTAAAAAACGGATCGTCAAAATTCTGGGAACATTGCATGGTGGTAAGTTCAACATGCAGAAAGGTTAATAAAAACCCAGTTTTTTCAGCAAAATCCAACGGGCTAGAGCCTCACCCCGGTATCGCTACCAAGCATTTCTAAGCGATTCATTTCAGCGCGGTATGGCTGACTGCGCTTCTTTTTCGCTGGGGGCTGTCACTTTTCAAGAGCCTCTCTTGTATGTGCTGAGGCTTCCGCGCTGTATGAAGCCCGGTTGGATTCTGCACCCATGTCAACCGCATTGCGCCCTCACCCTCGCGTCCCGCCGACGACAGGTTCGTATCACAGGGCAGTTTGTTGCGCCCGCAAGTCCCACCTATTCAGGTGTGTACAATCATTTATATTTTCAATATCAGCTATATAGGGGCGTTTCTGAAAACAAGTTATAATATGTTTTAAAAAACAGCTATTTATGGTAGCTTTTGCAAATGAACTTCGAGGACCGCCTTGCCAAATATTTGGACCGCGATTTCAGTCTTGAGCAGGCTCAGACCTTGGTCCTTATGGAGGAGCGGCGATCGCGCTCTTCGCAGCTCTACCCGAACACTTTGTAATGTTCGGTGGCGCGACACTTGTGCTCTTTCGCAATAGCCCGCGTCTGTCCAAGGATCTTGATCTCCTCGCGCGAGTCGATCACCTCCCGAGTCAAGAGGAACTTCAAAACGCGCTGGAAGAACGTGTGCAAGAAGTCGCGAGAATTTTCGGCGTCGGTCCTGTGACGTTTGAGCCGGAACAGAATGGCGAGCAGTTTCTCCGACTGTGGGTGATCGGATCGAAGAAGCAACGGCTTTTCACAGTCGACCTGACCCGGATTGGAGGTTCGGTGCTGGCAAAGGAGATTGTGGAAGAAGAAATTGTGCTGGAGAAGAATACTGCACTGATCCCTTGTGTTTCGCGAAACTACCAGCTCTTACAAAAAGCGGAATCCTTTGTCGCGCGAAGGATCGTGAAAACGAGAGACGCATTCGACATACGTTTGCTACTTGGCAAAGGAGCGGTGCTGGACGGGATGCTAAAGGGGCATTTGAATGATCTGGTCATGTGGCGTGAACTGGATTCGGAGCAGATCAACGAGCGGATCAAGCAGATCACTCCGAAGCTCTGTCGTGCGGAATTGAAATCAATGTTGCCAGATGAGCTCTACGAAAAACTCGAATCAGAGGAGTTCGATAGCTTGCGAGCAGCAGTTAAAAGTCTGTTCGCCGAATGGTTGTAGAAGAACGGAGCGTGTTTTGGACTGGGCAGCTACACTTCGAAAGGAAGGACAAAGATCGGCGATCCTTCTGTCTGATGACATTGCGCGACGCTACGGCATTGCCGAAACCACCGTTGGGAGTGCCCTGCGACGACAGGAACGGCGCGGGCTCGTCGAACACGTCTCAAACAAGGTCTACATAAATAAGCTGGCCCATGACTTTTCACCTCGGGAACTAGTCGGTGTCTTGCGGCCGAACGCATATATTTCGCTCGAGTCGGCACTCGCGGAATGGGGAATATCGACGCAAAGTCCATCGAGCCTGACATGTGTCACAACGGGCTTTCCTCGAAGATTTCGTACGCCAAGCGTTCGGATTGTTTATCGTCATATCGGGGAGCATCTGTATTGGGGCTTCCAAGAAAAGCGAACCCGACACGGTTCATACAAAATTGCTGAACCGGAGAAGGCGCTCCTAGATTGGATTTATTTGCAGAGACAAGAAGGTTTACCGGTGGCGCTTGATGAACTGGACCTCAAAGTTACGGACAGGACGAAGCTCCTCAAGTATGCGTCCAAATACCCAATTCCCGTCCAGCAAACGGTGCAATTAGCTGGACTGAAAAGCCAACCGTCCTGAGGGCGCCAGTCAGTTTTGAAATTCATCGCTATTTCGTTTTCACGGGAATATGTTTCCCTGGTCCCATGCCACTGACTTGAAAAACGGTCTCACCGCGAAAGGCTGAGTAGAACCGCGTCCACCTGGCATCAATAGAAACCATCCGGCGCGCACTGGGACTGGCCCTAACCATAAGGCATTAATACGCTAGAGTAAACTATACGCAGGTGCTATTTTTGTGGGTACTGACATGCTTTTGCGCATGCTTTTGCCGTAGCTTCTTGCGCCACTCCTGGGTATAGGTAATCAGGGCCGTCAAGGGCGTCCGAGGGCGCCCAAAGGCTATGGCCCTACTGGAAACAAAGGAGAAAACTGCAAATTGCTTGGGATTTAGTTGGTTCATATTGAATCCCGGTATCGCTACCAAACAAATCCCGATTGGCAGTAATTACGCAGAAATCGTCATTTTCCCCAATAAAAAGCACGTTTTCGAAAGAACGGTTGGGAGTCGCTGGGAGTGGTTGGGAGTCTAAAACCGGGCTTTTAAAGAACACATTAAGAACAATTTTTTCTTAAGCGGCCCTTCCGTCCGTGATATAAAGCCGCTCGATGAGACCCGAGGTCGCTTTATGGGCTCGGGTGAAGGTGGGTAAGCGGTACCTATTTGAAGCTGTAAAAATGAAAAATGGCAATCCTGTCGAGCCGGATGAGCCTACATGCTATTATCTGCGCTACAGCCAGAGCGGGAAGCAGCGCATCGAGCCGGTCGGCCCCGACCTACAAGCAGAGAGATCATCGCACCGTACTTCCGTTGGAAGCAGATGGTAAGCCGTTCCCGTCTTGCACGGGCAGATATAGAGATGAACTGCGTTCCCGCATCCACCCAATTCGCCTGAGGCCGTCCCAGTAGCCACATCTACGGTTACGCTTCCAGTCTCAAGCATTGACCGTGTTAACACTCTGTGGGGATAGTGTGTGAGTGCTGCGTGTATGTACACACCCTCCCTTTCGCCCTCTCGATTTCCCCAGTGTTTATGCGGGTCCGAGCGCTATGACATGCGTTTCAACCGCGCATTTACTGGCTTTTCGCGATGTGCGGAAATGGAAAAGAGCAATTCCTTCCGGGTGGCTTCAGAGTAGGTCAGCTGCAGGCAATGTCGAAGACACCCTTGGTCATCGTGGGGTTCTTGAAGAGAACGGCAAGGAATTTACCCGCTATATGCTGCATCCTGAAGCTAAGAGCCTTAGCCCGGACGAACGACCTGCAAAGCCGACACCCGGGGCCTACTCGGGCGAGCGCACATCATAGCGGGAAGACATCGCCGGATTGGCAAGGAGACGGATCGCCGTTGGGAAGAAGGTGACGATCTGGAGTCACTTATGTATGTGCCTGTGGAATACGAACACCCGGCTGAGCAACAAGAGACCGCAACATCTCGGTCGTACAAGGGAAAGATTAATACGGAAAATTAAGAGAATAAGAATACGAAAGCTGATCCGATACGGATGCAGCAGACGCATCCTGGAGAGGATCTGCCGAAGAGAATTGCTACCGGCTGCAATGCTGAAAGAATACGAGCTGCGCGTTGGAGAATATGTCAGCAAATCGCACCAGTACCCCACCCGGGCAGTATAGACGGAGCCCACCTAACCCATCAATAGGTTGGGGTGTATAGGTATCTAGGCGGGGCAAAAGTGATACACCCCTGCGTCCCCTAAGGGTGATTTGCGCGCAATTTCACGCATTTGCGTATTTGCAAGAAAAGTGAATTTCAAAAAATACAAAAGGCGTCACTCACCGGCTGCGGGACGAAACTCGAACTCTGAATCCTTGTAATTGTCTTGTGAGCTTCCTCGGTAGGTTGACCAGTCTGTGATGAGAATATCCGATCAGCTTGCCTATGGTTTGCATTCTGTATACGTCCCACTTCATAAAACGAACCCAGCGGAACTTGCCTGCTAAAATTGTGCCTACTTCGCGGAAGCGGTCCGAACTATGTGCCGGTCTCACCTTATCGCATTTTTCTTAGCTCTTGCGTTGACACTGCCTTTCTGCAGAGCTTTGGCACAAGACTGTGCAGGGCCAGTGGACCGAGTCTGCCAGCTCGTTGATTCCGATGACGAGATCTTTACGGGTCGTGTGGTGTCCAAGATGGACAAAGACGGAAATATCCGGGTGCGGGTTTTGCACCGCTACCGAGGCACTGCCTCTGGAGAAATTCCCGTTGCCGTTTCCCCGATTTGGCAGAAATTCAAAGAGGGTGAAACCTACCTCTTTTTTACCGCCCGAGACGGCACTGATCCCGATTCGCCACGCGGCAACGAACCATGCATAACGGAGCCTGCTTCGCTTGTGCCGCCGGACGAACTCTCTTTCTTAAGCAATCTTGCCCGCGCACCGAAGACCGGAAGCATTTCCGGCAATCTCTCGACAACCCCTGGCATTGTCGACATGAATCGCTTGCCGGGAATCGCCATCCATTTTAAGAGCGGCGTGAAAAGTTATTCCGTAATCACCGATGAGGGGGGTGAGTTTGAGATTCCGGAGGTGCAGGCCGGTACCTATCATGTCTCCGTCGAACTCCCGGATACGCTGCGACTCGCGGAAAACGAAGACCTCACGGTTTATTCCCATGGATGCGCGTCTGTGTATCTCCTCGCCCAGAACAACGCCATCATCAGCGGGCAGATCACGCTCCCTCCGGGAGTCAAGGTGGAGGGGACACAGGTCACGGCTGTGAACTTATCGGACCATTCCAATAATGGTGCCCAGGCGGACAGTCAAGGCCACTACGAAATCGTAGGCGTCGGGCAGGGCGAGTATGTCGTCGGGATCATAAAGAATACCGCCCCCCAGATCGGCGCTCCGTATGCGACAACCTATTTTCCTGGCACGGCGAATCTCGAGGAAGCCAAGAAATTCGTAGTTACCGGCCCCAATCGTTTTACTAACGTCGATATAAAAATTCCCAGCGCCTCGAAAATCGTGAATTTCACGGTCGAAGCCCGCTTTGAACAAGGAAACCCGGTGATTGATCAATTTGTGGGCATGAGCTATTTAGGGATCGGGCTAGGTTCGGGAAGTAAGACTAATTCCGAGGGGATCGCCTATCTTTCCGCCCAGAGCGGTGAGGAATTCTACGTGATGGGTTTTCCCATTCGCGAGTACAATCAGGGAAAACTAGACATGCGGTGTCTGTCGCCGGTTAAGCTTGGCCCCACAAATTACCCGGAAATACTCCATGTGGTCTACTCTGAAGAAGGCTGTCGTCTTCAATTCAACGTCGAAGCTACCGGGCACCTCCATTCCGAGCTGCCCCCCAACACCAAATTCAGCGAAGTGAGAATCGCCGTTAGTTTTCCCGACGGAAGTCCAGCCGAAAATGCCAGCGTGGATATCTCGGGAAAAATCGGCGGGTATTACTTTGGGAGCGGTTTCCACACCGACAAATATGGCGAGCTGACTCTACCCGTACCGGAGAACATGGAATTCCAGGTCGCCGCATCTTTCTTTCAACCCCAGACTATCCAATGTACGAGTCAACAACTCACGTTCAACACGGAAGACGGATCATGGAATTCCGTAGCAGTCTCGAAAGGCCCGATCCGTATCGTGCTCACCGGCCCGCAGTGCAAGGCTCCGAGCCTGTAGTGGACCTCGAAGAACACCTTGGCTGCGTTAACCAAGCACAATCGTGGGCAAAAGTGCGATACTGCCGATTATGGCTCAAGGAGCCAGATTGCTGGCGTCGTCACGTCGAAAAACGTATGCCCCAAATGATCTTTCTCCGGCGCGCTAATGTCGACAGGGGGAAGGCCAGGAACTTTGAGAGGCTGGACTCCCGTTCGATTGGCTCGCAGGTCCGCCGCCGCGCTGCTAGGACCTACCGCGTAAATCGAAATGTTCGAGTTCTCCGGATCACGCACGACCTGGCCGAGCTTCGCGGTGCTGCCTGTATCTTGTGATTCGCCAACGATGAGCATAATGCGCCGCCGTGAGGGGCGGATGCGTTTTGAATAGCTCCACGGCAGCTGCCATAGCGTCGTATAGATTCGTTTCTGGCGCTTCAAATGTAGTCCTGGCAATCGCCTTCTGGACCGCGTTGTGGTCCTGCGTGAATGTTTGGCAAACGTTGACAGTCGAATCATTAGTCACGACAGCAGCCTCACCGTCGAGCGCCATCGCCGTTTCCGTAAAAATGCTTCCAATACTATGGATTGCCGGGATCATCGCTTGGAGCCGGGAACTTGTCTCAAGAACGAGAACGACGCTATGGAAAGGCTTGCCCGGACATGTTGACGCCGCAAGCGAATCTAGGCAGACCGCCGCGTGAAGTGTTCGTTATCCAGTTGCAGGAAGCACGCAAAGAGTGGCGGAGACGATATCCGAAAAGTGGATAAGGAACATAAGTAGGTGTGCGTGATAGACTCCGCCGATGTTGGAGGAGCACATGCTGGCATCGTCCATCGGATTGATACTCATCCTTTCTGGGGCTGCGACCGCTGCGGGCGGTCTTGCCGCATGTCTTTTTCCTCGCCCGGTTTTGAAATTAGTGTTTGGAGCTAAGAGCACCGACGGCCTGACGTTGTTCTTCGTCCGTCACTGGGGCGCGCTACTCTGTGTCGTTTGCGCACTCACCGTTTATAGCGCGTACTTCCCGGCGACTCGCGTGCCAATCTTGACGGCTTCCGTGATAGAAAAATTTGTCATCATTGCTCTCATCTTCTTTGGCCCACTGAAACGCACGGTCGCCATGACAGCCATCGCAATTATGGATGGAATCTTGGCTGTAGTGTTCGTTGCATATCTTGTTGTGCGATAGTACAAAATTCAGTTGGAGGAAGCACGCAGGGTAGCAGAGACGACACCCAAAGCATGGCAGCGAAATACAAACCTGACCAGTCCATAGTCGTGAAGGCAGGTCGCGTCACTTCAGCCCACCTTCCTCCCCACGTTTGTAATTTCCGTTCCGTAGTAAGTGTCACAATCATCTGCGAGGTATCCAATGACAGACAAAAAAAGGATTCTTACGGATTCGAGTGGCGCTTGGAGTTCACTCAATGCCCGATATATCGAGGCCGAAGGCGAGGACCGCGCCAAGGTCGCAGGCGCGTAGGTTTGAGCGTTTGGCAGCGTTTTAATTCCTAGTTTTGCGCTCAGCTCGTTACGATGGGATTTTGGTATCTGAACGCCGATTCATCCCAGGAACCAATTTTTCTATCACTGAGAAGAGATCTTCTAATTTGACCGGTTTCGCCACGTAGCCATCCATTCCTCCGACCAAGCAGCGCTCTTCGTCACCCTGCATGGCGTGGGCCGTCAACGCAATGATTGGCAAATGGGTGCCGCGGCCCTTTTCCTTCTCGCGGATCAATTTCGTGGCTTCAAATCCACCCATCTCCGGCATCTGGACATCCATTAGGGCGATGTCGAAGTGGTGTTTCTCCAACATCTCTAAAGCTTCCCGGCCATTTTCTGCCAATACCACAGTGTGTCCCCGCTTCTCCAGAAGCCGGGCAATTAACTTTTGGTTTACAGCGTTGTCTTCCGCCACAAGAAATGAGAGCGTGCGCCGTTGTTCGCGAAGGGCGTGTCTAGTCACCAAAGGTGCGGTATGCAATTTCGGTGGGTCAGCGGCAAGAACCTGAAGCAAGACCTCACGCAATTGCAACCTGTCGAAGGGTTTGCTCAGGTATGCAGCGATTCCAAGGCTCTGACACCGGACCGCATCTCCTCGTTTGCCCCCCGAGGTAAGAATTACGATCTTAAGCTCGGAAAATTGAGGGTTCGTTCGAATTGTTTCGACAAGACTGAAGCCGTCGACCTCCGGCATGTTCGCGTCAGTCAAAACAATAGGAAGTTGCGCCTTCGATTCGTGTGCTTGCTGAAGGGCTTTCATCGCCGCTGCTGCGCTCTCAACAGCGGTCGGCACCATTTTCCAACGCAAGACCGACTCCTCCAGAATACGGCGGTTTGTCGCATTATCATCCACCACCAAGACCGGCACGCCGACGAGTCGGGGCACATCGAGCGGTTCCGACGGCAGCTCGCTTTCTTTTTGCTTAACTTGAACTGTGAAGTGAAAAGTTGAACCCTTTCCAGCTTCACTCTCGAGCCAAATCTTTCCGCCCATCAGACCCACCAATTGAGCCGAGATCGTCAGACCGAGCCCGCTGCCCCCGTATTTTCGCGTCGTGGAAGAATCTGCCTGGGAGAATGCCTCGAAAATCTTATGTTGTTTATCCACCGGGATTCCGATTCCAGTATCGCGGATGCTGAAGCGCAAGATTGTGCCCTCGATGCTCGCTGCCTCGACTTGCACACTAACTTCTATCTCCCCTTTCTCGGTGAATTTGGTCGAATTGCCAACCAAATTTACAATGACTTGACGAAGCCTGGCGGGATCCCCGATGACGGCGTTCGGGACTTCAGGGGCCACGTCGAAGGCGAGCTCCAAACCTTTCTGTTGTGCCTTTACAGCAAGTGTTCTAACGACTTCACCCAAACTCTTTCGCAAGTTGAAGCTCACATGGTCTAACTCCATCTTGCCTGCTTCCATCTTAGAAAAATCCAGTATGTCGTTGAGCAGGGACAGGAGCGAATCCGCAGAGGACTTGACCATGTTCAGATATTCGAGTTGTTCGGGGTTCAGTTCGGTGTCAAGCACAAGCTCGGTCATCCCAATGATTCCGTTCATTGGCGTGCGAATTTCGTGGCTCATATTCGCCAGGAATTCGCTCTTTGCACGATTTGCGGCTTCGGCGCTTTCCTTCGACTTTATCAGCTCTGATTCCATGTCCTTTTGTTCCGTAATGTCGTGAAAGTACCAGATCCTCCCCCAATACCGAGCTCTTGAATCGATAAGCGGCGCAGAGTATCGGTCGAAGATCTTCCCATTCTTTAATCTCAGCTCATCCCTGTTTTTTTCGTCCCTGTGGGCGTTGAGATACTTGATCCTTTCGATGAACGCGTCGGGGTCTTCGACTTTATCCATCACATGCTTGCGCACGATAAGATCGTCGCGTGTGCCAAGGAATGCATCCGGGATTTCGAAGTAGAGCCCAAATTGCCTGTTTACAAGGTTGATGTGATCGAGTTCGTCGACAACAAGAATGCCTTCTATTGTTGCCTCGGCTTCTGCCTCGAGAAGGGCAGTCCTGAATAACAGTGTTTCCTCAACGCGCCTGCGCTCGCTGATGTCGCGCACAATGGCGAGCAGCACCGGCCCGTTGTTCAAGGTTATCGCCGACATGCACACTTCGACTGGAAAAATCTCGCCGTTCTTGCGCCGGTGAAAGAACTCGAAACGATTCTTGCGATTCAGAAATGCGGCAGCCATGTGTTGCTCCGCCCCCTCCCGAGAGGGCGTGCCATCAGGTTGGTTCGGGGGTAACAATTCGGATGGATGCAGGCCGATGAGATCGGCCTTCGTTGAATACCCGAACATCTCCAGCGCTGCGGAATTGCAGTCTAGGAAGCTTTTGTCATCCGAGACCAAGTACGCATCCGCTGAGTTCTCGAACAACGCGCGATGCTTTCTCTCACTTTCGTTTCGCAAATCCTCGGCTCGTTTGCGTTCAGTGAGATCTTCTTTGACGGCAACGAAGTTAGTGATCTGACCAGCCACGGAACGAACGGGCGCAATAGTCATGTGCTCTACGTAAAGCTGCCCGTCTTTTCTTTTATTCGTGATTTCTCCGGACCAGACTTGCCCTGCGATGATGGTGTTCCACAGATCCTTGTAAAATGGTTGGTCCTGCTTGTCGGATTTCAGAATACGTAGATTCTGACCCACAGCTTCTTCGAAATGATAGCCAGTAAGTTGAATAAAGGCTAGATTAACCCATTGAATGGTGCCGTGAGCATCGGTGATAACGATCGCGTTGGCCGCAGCGTTGAGAGCAGCGCTTTGGAGGCGGGACTCGTCCTCCGCCCGCTTACGCGCGTCGATGTCTTGGACAATTCCCCGGATTCCGACAAGTGAGCCATCCGGCCCAAGCTGTGCTTCTCCGCGTTGAGATGTCCAGCACGTCGTGCCGTCGTCGCGGATCATTTCGACTTCGATCTCTTCAGGGGCGCCTGTCGCGATGATCCTTGCTGCCGCGGCCATTAGCTTTTTCCAACTCGCTCGTGTGTAAAGCCGTGCCAGCGATTCAATGGTCGGAGTCGGACGGTCGGGATCGTCGCGAACAATGAGCTTCAACCCAGTAGACGGCTCGATAGTGCCAGTTGCCAGCGTCCAAAGAAAACTCCCAATTCCCGCTAGGCGCTGCGCCTCGGCCAATTCGAACTCGCGCTTCATCCGCAATTCCTCTGTGCGGATCTCATCTGAAATGTCCTTGGAAATAAGTAGGAACCCAATGGCCTTTCGGGAGGGATCAAGACGCGGTGTGATCACCACACGGGCAGTGAACTGTTCTCCGTTCTTCCGCCGCCGCTGGATGGTTCCCTCCCATTTTCCGTCCCGCAGAGCCGCGTCAAGCAGCTCGCGGGGCTTGCCGCTAGCGACGTCCTCTGCCGTGTGCAGAATAGTGGAATTTGCTTTTCCTACCACTTCTTCGGGTTCGTATCCGTAGATCCTTCGTGCGCCCTCGTTCCAGAGAAGGATTTTCCCGTCCAAGGCCTTGCCGATGATCGCGTATTCGGTCGACGATTCCAGAATGCTGCCAATCAAATCTTCGGCTTCTCTTAAATCTCCCGCAACAGCGTTATCAAATGATTTTGACAAACGAATGTGCCTCGTCAGGCTTTTTGAACAGTCAAGAGGTGACGTTTCTTGGAAACTACCTTCGTACGATCATCAGCTCGATTCGGAAGGAGCTTCGAAGGAGGGGAGGGAATCGGCCAATTCAATTGTGAACTAATGTCCATGCATGTCAACGACAGTTACGGGCTCCTCGCTCAACGCGTTAACACTAATTCAATTTAGAATCGCTGATTTGGCCAATTGGCTGCTGCAATTCTTCGTGTGGCGTCTAGTGATCGCTCCCGGCTGGGCGCGTTCCAGACGCGGCGCGCAGTCGCTCCTCCAAATACGGCGGCTTAAAGGCGTCGAGCTTGTTCGGCTGCGCTGGGCGTAAGCCGCACTCCAGCACCACTCCTTTCGATCGGTCGATTCTAGCGTCAGCGCTGAACCCATGTTCTTCTGCACCTGTCGAGAGCGAATTCTATCGGCGGTTAAGACGGAAGACTCAGGTACTGATCCAAGAGTGCACCTAGTATTACGATATTCACATTCGTGTTACACTCGCTTGCGTTTCAAGATGGAGCGGCACTCTGTCTGCGCGCTCTGTGCCGCCGCAAGGAGACATTCATGGCTGATTTGAGCCGCACAGGCGTTTCCATCGACGCGGAACTGCTGCAACAATTCGATCGATTCATAGAAAGCCAGGGCTATACCAACAGGTCGGAAGCGCTGCGCGACCTTATCCGCGATCACCTTGTGACCACCTCCGTCCTCGCTCCCAACGCCGATGTCGTCGGCACAGTCACGCTGATCTACGATCACCACAGCCGCCTCCTTCCCGAAAGATTGGCGGACATCCAGCACCAGCACCATGCAGAGATCATCTCCACCGTCCACGCGCATTTGGACCACGACACATGCCTTGAGGTCGTCGTGGTAAAAGGGAAGTCCAACCGTATTCAAAAATTGGCCGATCTGCTGACCAGTACTAAAGGCGTGCAGCATGGACGCCTGGTCATGAGCTCCCCCGCAATCGCGCATTCCTCCCCCAAAAAACACTCGCACAAATGAAAAGCTGTACGCCTATTCATTCAACAGCCCGACCTCCTGGAATCACAGCAGGAATCCTCAACTACAACAGATGGCTTGTGGGTTTCTTGATCTGTGTGTGGTTCGGGCTTTCTATCTGGGCTGCTGTGAATGGCAGCCTTTCCGGAACGCTCAGGGATCCGAGCGGCGCGGTTGTCCCTCGCGCTACCGTGAAGCTGGTGAACTCTGCACTTAGGTCCGCATTCAAGACAACCTCGGATGGCCAGGGCTTCTACATGTTCCCCACGCTACCGGTTGGCCAGTACGACATGACCATCGAGGCCGCCGGGTTTAAAACGCAGAAAAAAATGAATCTGACGATTGATACTGATGCGGCGCTGAAACTCGACGTTGTTCTCGCTCTGGGCCAGCAATCGGAAACGGTTATTGTTGCGGCTACCGAAACTGCTACTGAAGTGCAAGTGGATACGGTGGCGACACATCTGGGCGAACTCGTCACCGGGTCGCAGATGACCGCTCTTCCCTTGAACGGAAGAAGTTACACGGATTTACTTTCCATCCAACCGGGAGTGATCCCGATAACCACGTTGTTGTCCAATTCCGTAATCATGGCCGGAGTGACTGGAGGCCTTTCCCCGTCGGGTGATTTGAATCCAGGGAATTTGTCAATCAACGGCCAGCGAGAAAGCTCCAACGGGTTCTTGGTGAATGGCATCGACGTGCAAGAACACATGAATGGCGGCACATCCATTGTTCCGAACCTGGACTCCATCGACCAATTTCGAGTGCTGACGAATAATTTCGAACCGGAATATGGCAACTACAACGGCGGCATGGTGACAGTCGTCACAAAGTCCGGAAGCGATTCGTTCCACGGCAATGCCTTCGAATTTCTCCGCAACACGGACTTGGACGCGCGCGGCTACTTCGATCTAGCCCGCGCGCCCTTCCGTCAGAACCAGTTTGGCGGGACGCTCGGCGGTCCCGTCAGGCATCTAAAAATTTATTTCTTCGCCGATTATCAAGGCACGCGATCAACTGAAGGAGTGGAAACGGGCCTCATCTCGGTTCCATCCGCGCAAGACCGCGCCGGCAATCTTTCCGACGCTGCCAGTTCGCTGACGGGCACCGTAAGTGGAAGCTACCTGGCCACTTTGCTTTCGCAAAAACTGGGTTATCCCGTTTCCTCGGGAGAAGCTTATTACACTCCGGGCTGTACGACCGCAGCGACGTGCATTTTCCCCAACGCCGTTATTCCGCAGTCTGCCTGGTCAACCCCCGCAATCGATCTGATTAAATACATTCCTTCGCCCAACACCGGCGCAGATCAATTCTCCACTTCGGCTTATCCGGAAACGGTGCGCGACGATAAAGCCTCTGGCCGCGGCGACGCCATCACCCGTTGGGGCCAGCTTTCCGCCTACTATTTCTTCGACAACTACCGTCTCGACAATCCTTATCCCGGCCAGCAGGGCGGAGCCAGTATCCCGGGCTTTGACGCGCTCACATTCGGCCAGGCCCAGCTCATCAGCCTGGGAGACACAAAAACTTTCGGCTCCGGCAGCGTGAACGAAGCCCACGCCGGCTTTCTCCGCAATGCCAATGTAATCGGACAACCCAAAGGTGGCCTGGGCGTGAGCCTGGCATCGCAAGGTTTCGCGCCGCCGCCCACAGGCATCCTCGTGCAGGCGGCGCAATTTGAAGGCGTGGAGAACATCACGTTTCCTTCGTTCGTCATGGGCGTTCCAATCACCAATGAAACGCAGGTGAACAACACGCTGTATCTCAACGACACTTTTTCGAAGGTAATCGGCTCGCATACCCTGAGATTCGGCGGCCAGTTTCATTTAGATCAGGTCAACGAGCATCCCAACGCCACATTCAACGGCACTTTCAATATCGACGGCACGGAAACAGGAAACGCCTTTGCCGACTTCTTGATCGGCGTTCCGAGCAATTTCACGCAATCATCGGGCCAACCCTTCTACTTGCGCGACCGCTACGCCGGGCTCTTTGTGCAGGATAGCTGGCGCGTGAGACGCGACTTAACCATCAATTTCGGCTTGCGTTGGGAATACATCATGCCCTTCTGGGAAAAGTACAACCAGATTCAGACGATCATTCCCGGGCGGCAGTCCGTCCTCTATCCTGGTGCACCACCGGGTCTTGTGGTTCCCGAAGATCCGGGAATTCCGAGTACGATTTCATCATCCAAAGGACACAACTTTGCGCCGCGTTTGGGTCTGGCTTATGCTCCTGGTTTCGATCACGGAATTCTGCGCAAAATTTTTGGTGAGAGCGGCCAAAGCAGCATTCGCGCGAGTTACGGCATCTTTTACACCGCGTTTCCCGGGCTGTCGGCGGGCGTCATGTATTCCGTGCCGCCCTTCGGCTACAACTATCTGAGTCCGGAACCTCCACTATTTGCGACGCCGTTCATCAACGCGCAAAACGGCGCCGAGAATACCAATCCTTTTCCTTTGACGTTTCCGCCGCACAATGTCTCCGCCAAAAATCCGTACACGTCTTTCGATTGGCCCAGCGTCATCCCCATCAGCGCCGATCCTTATTTTTACTATCGCAACAGCGTTCCTTACACGGAAAACTATATGCTTTCGTTCGAACGCCAGATCACGAAGAGCATGCTGTTGACGATGAGCTACGTGGGAAATCAGGGCCACCATATTCTTGCGGTAGTTTCGACGAACCCCAGCAACCAGGCGCTTTGCCTCAGCCTCAGCCAACCGAGTGAAGTTGCGCCCGGTAGTCCTACCTGCGGACCTTTCGCCGAAAACGCTGTGATCACCAGTAGGACGGGGCAGGTCTATCAAGGAACGCGCGTTGGTTTGGGCTCCGAGTACGGCGAAAATACCGCGCAAGAGACCATCGCGAATTCAAATTACAACGCCCTGGAAAGCAATCTGCGCTACGTCGGGAAGCGCTCCAATTTTTTGTTGGGATACACCTACAGCAAGTCCATCGATCAAGGCTCGAATCTAGGCGAACAGCTCAATCCCCTGAATCTTCGCGCCACCCGCGCCATTTCCGCTTTCGATATGAAGCACAACTTTGTGGCCAGCTATCAGCTCAACTTGCCCTTCGATGTGCTTTTCCGCCGTAAGAATCGCCTCACCGAGGGTTGGACTCTCTCCGGTACAACGCGTTTCAGCACCGGCCTTCCCGTCACTCTTTACGACGATTCCGACAATTCGCTCCTCGGCACCTTGGGAAACGGTATCAACAACTATCTTCTGGATACGCCCAATTACAATGGTGGGCCACTGGACATCCACACCAACCCCAGAAACGGCAAGGCCGCATTCAACACCGCTGATTTCAGCGCCGAGACTCTTGGCCATTTGGGAAACGCCAGCCGCAGATTCTTCTATGGTCCGGGAATCAGCAATTTCGACATGACGTTGAACAAGCTTCTGCGCTTAACCGAATCCAAATCCCTGGAATTTCGCCTGGAAGCATTCAACGTTTTCAATCACGCTCAGTTCTACGGCCCCGCCTCCATCGACGGCGAAGTGAACGACCCACACTTCGGCCAAATCGTCAGTGCCGCCGCCCCGCGCTTGGTTCAACTCGCCACAAAATTCACGTTTTAGCCAGCATCGCGGAAATCCCTTCTCGGAAATCGCGAGGACGTGTGATCAACCCTAGAACCAGACAATCACTACCTGCGAAATCGTAAAAATGCCCGGGATGCACCAGCACCTGCGCCTGCTGCATAATCTCGATCGCCAAATCCTCATCATCTTTGCGCGAGGTATCACCTGCAACGCGCAGCACCGCATACCACCCGCCTTCCGCATGCAACAACTCATACGCGCGCCTTTCAGCAATTGCGCCCAGCAGATAGTTCCAATTCTCGAGAATCCGCGGCAACAGTTGCGCCTGCAGCGGCCGCCGCTGCGCAAACAATTCTGGAAACGCCAACTGCGTCGGCGCATTCAAGGACAAATACGTATCCGCGATAATTTCCAGCCGTTCGAGCGCCGCCCGCGTCAACTCTTCCGGCCCCGTCGTCGCCACCCATGCCACCTTCATCTGCGGCAGCGCCGCAATCTTCGAAAGCCCGCTCAGCGTAAACGTCAAAGCCTCACGGTTCGCCACAAAGCTTTTCCGGGCCACGCCCGGCGATAGCCCATAATCCAGAAACACCTCGTCGACAATCAGCGCCAACTCGCGCCCCCGGCAAATTTCATTCAGGCGCCGCAGTTCTTCCGGCTTCACATACGATCCTGTCGGATTATTCGGATGCACCAGCAAAATCGCTTTCGTCCGCGGAGTCAGCGCGCCGACAATGGACGCAAAATCAATAAACCAACCCTGCGCGTACTGCAGCGAGTAGGGAACCAGCGTTACATCCTGCAAATCCCCCAAAAATTCAAACAGCGGATAGCTTGGCTTGGGTACCAGCACTTCGTCCTGTGGATCGCACAGCAGCCGGAACACATACGAATACGCTTCACTCGTGCTGGTCGTCAGCAGCAGCGCTTCCGGGTCTACCTTCTCTCCGTGATCCTCCCAGTAATAGCGCGCCACCTCTCCTCGCGCCGCCAGCAATCCCTTCGCTTCCGGCTCATACCTCAACGCTCGCGGGTTCTGAAAAGCCCCCAGAATCGCCGCCGAGTCATACTGCAGCCCGCACTCCGTGGGATTTGAAACCGTCAGGTCGATCAGCGTTCGGCCGGAGGAGCGAATCTCCTCGAGCGCTCTCGCATATTTGTTAGGCGTAAGTTTCCACTTGGTGCGCTGGGCGAACATTTCGGAGAAACCGACGATAGCATAGGCAACTTCCTTAAGCTCGACCCAACCGCATTTGTGGCACAAATTCGCGCATGCGCTGCTGAAAATCACAGCGCAAGGTGCGCTGAAATACACAACGATGATAGCTCCTCGAGACCGCGTTTCCAGGCTAACGGTCCTCATATCAGTGACATCCGCACATTTGAACAGGCCTTCGATTTGGCTCCCCACATGCTTTTTGTCTCCCCCGAGACAAAGCCAGGCTAAAACCAGGATGCTTCCGTCCCGTCTTCCGCTTACCGGGCGAGAATCACTCCTGCGTAAATTGTTCTCTTTTGCCTCCTGCATCGCTCTCCTGGCGCCAATGTCGGGTTTTGAGTTTCAGGCTCCTCTCCTATCGGAGGCATGCAAAGTGCTACAACACCAAAATTTCCTAGCTCCCCCCATGTTTCGTCATGGCGTCGACCGGCGCACTTTCTTCAAGGTCGTAGCCCAAGCCACCGCCGCCACCGGACTCAGCTCCAGTCTCGCCGCCAAAGTTGTCGCTGCCGTCGAAAAGGGGACGCGTCCCTCGGTCATCTGGCTGCATTTCCAAGAATGCACGGGCTGTACCGAAACGCTTCTCCGCACCTCTCTTCCCAGCCTGGCAGAGGTCCTGTTGGACTTGATTTCCCTCGATTACCACGCAACCTTGATGGCCGCGGCCGGATACCAGGCTGAAGAGGCACTTGCAGCAGCCATCAACAAGAACGCTGGTAAATACATTCTCGTGGTCGAAGGCGCATTGCCCACAAAAGAAAATCGCGTTTACATGCAGATTGCCCAGAAGACTGGCCTGGATATCGTCAAGCACCTGCTCGTAAAGAATATCGCTTCCGGCGACGCCAAGATTTTCAACAAACCGCAGTTCGGAGAAAAAGAACTGCATGGCGTCGGCTTCCACGAAGCCCCGCGCGGCACGCTTTCTCACTGGGTGGTCATCAGGGACGGCCAAATCGCCAACTACCAGGCCGTCGTGCCCACTGCCTGGAATGCCGGCCCGCGCGACGAAAATGGCTCACACGGGCCCTACGAAGCCTCGCTCCTCGGCAATCCCGTCGCCGATGCGGAACGACCACTCGAGGTTTTGCGCACCGTGCATTCGTTCGACCCATGTCTCGCCTGCGCCATTCACACGTTTGATCCAGAAGGAAAAGAGCTCATTCACATTTCCTGAAGCTTTCCTGAAGGGGGAATTTTATGCACAACACTCTGAATTCCACGCCGTTCAAAGTCGGCGATAAAACCATCGACGCCGAACACGATTTGCAGATGCAATTGCTCGATTCACTTTCTCACGCTTTATCCAAGGGGGGTGAATTCACCCCCACGCGCCATATCTTAGAACAGTTCATCGAATTTTCGGACATGCACTTCCTCTCCGAACAGTTGATCATGCGCCTGCACGGTTATCCCGGATATGAAGCGCATCTCGAAGAGCACACCTGGCTGATGAACAAGGTTCGCGAAATTCGCGACAGCATTGTTCGCGGCGAAAAAGTGCCCAGCTTGCAGATGGTCCAGGAACTGCGCGAATGGCTGCTTCATCACATTGTCTCTGAGGACGTGGTGTTCGGAGAATTTCTCCGCAAGAAAGAAAGCCAGTCTTCATGACCGCCTCCCTCCAGATCGGCGTCCTCGGCGTCGGCAACAACCTGATGGTCGACGATGCCATCGCTCCCTTAGTCCTGAGATTTGCGGTGGCCAGACGCACACTCTCGTGCGCTACGATATCGACGAACTTCTCGGGCGACAGTGTCGAACTCCATGGGTTTTCGCGGCCCGGGCCTGTTGCTCATTGAAAATGTCGGCAATCTCGTTTGCCCCTCCAGCTACGATATCGGCGAAGCTGCGAAAATCGTTCTGCTCAGTGTCACCGAAGGCGAAGACAAGCCGCTCAAGTATCCCGGCATTTTCCATCGCGCCTCGTTGATGATCCCCACCAAAACCGATCTACTCCCCCACGTCGATTTCAGCCCTGCGCTGGCCCTTGAAAACTCACGCAAGGTCCATCCCGAGACAGACCACATCGCGCTTTCCTCTCGCAAGGGCGACGGATTCGATCAGTGGCTCCGCTGGCTAAACGCCCTTCAACACAAAGTCTCGGAGCCCGCGGCAGCTATCAATTCCTGAAGACTCTGCGATAATTCTTTCATGGACGAATCGGCACGAGCGGTCGTTGCGCGCAAAGCCATCGACATTACCGGCATCGTCCAGGGTGTCGGTTTTCGCCCTTTTGTCTACCGCCTCGCTCAGGAATGCAATCTCACGGGCTTCATCGCCAATACTGCCGCCGGTGTGACCATCGAAGTCCAGGGTGAGGCCGTTCTCCTCGATCGTTTCCTCGAGCGCTTGCCTTCGGAACTCCCCCCGCTGGCCAGAATCACTTCGCTTCTCCCCCGCGATGCCGAGCGGCAATCCGAAAGCGCTTTCCGCATCCTCTCCAGCCGCCTCGACACGCCCGCCAAAGCGCTCATCTCGCCGGACGTCGCCGTATGCGCCGATTGTCTGCGCGAAATGATGAATCCCCGCGACCGCCGTTTCCGCTACCCCTTTATCAACTGCACCAACTGCGGCCCGCGCTTCACCATCGTTCGCGGTATTCCCTACGACCGGGCGCGCACTTCCATGTCTTCTTTTCAGATGTGCGCCGCCTGTCAGGCCGAGTATGACGATCCCGCCAATCGTCGTTTCCACGCGCAACCAAACGCCTGCTGGGATTGTGGCCCACAATTGCTGTTCTGCTCGTCTGATGGTATGCCGCTCGACGTCGCGGAGCCGCTGCGCGAAACCATTCGTCTCCTCGAACAAGACCGCATCGTTGCCATAAAGGGCCTTGGCGGGTTTCATCTCGCCTGCAATGCCCGGTCTGAATCCGCCGTTCAGTTGCTCCGCGTACGAAAACGCCGCGTCGAAAAGCCTTTTGCCGTCATGCTACGTCGCGTCGCAGACGCGGACTCTTTCTGCATACTCGATGACACCGCCCGTAAACTCCTTCTCTGCATCGAACGGCCCATTGTCCTGCTTCCGCGCAAACGCGAGTCCGGCCTCGCGGAAAGTATCGCTCCGCGCAATCGTTTTCTGGGTATTTTCCTGCCGTACACCCCGCTCCACCATCTCCTCTTCGCCGGCGCAAAATTCGACGCGCTCGTCATGACCAGCGCCAACCTCAGCGAAGAGCCCATCGCCATCGACAACGCCGAAGCCTTCGCTCGACTCCACGGCATCGCCGACGCCTACCTCGTACACGATCGGGATATCCTGCGCCGCTGCGATGATTCCGTCGTGCGCATCGCCGCCGGCCAATCGCAAATGCTGCGCCGTTCCCGTGGGTTTGTTCCCGTGCCGGTTCCCCTGGAACACGAATCGCCACCGGTTCTGGCCGTCGGGGGCGAACTGAAAAACACCATATGCATCGTCCGCGGCAGCGAAGCATTTCTCAGCCAGTACATCGGCGACCTGGAAAATCTGGAAAGCTATGGCTTCTTCGGCGAAGCGGTCCAGCACCTTCAACGCATCTTGGAAGTGCATCCCGGCGTCATCGCCTACGATCTTCACCCCGATTATTTCTCCACCAAATGGGCCGTGGCTCTGGAAGGCATGCAACTAATCGGCGTCCAGCACCACCACGCCCACATCGCGTCCTGCATGGCCGAGAATCACCTCGATGGAAAAGTAATCGGCATCGCTCTCGATGGCACTGGCTATGGCACCGATGGCGCCGTGTGGGGCGGCGAAGTGCTCCTCGCGGATTACAAAGAATTCGAGCGCGCCGCGCATTTCGAATACGTTCCGCTGCCCGGCGGTGCCGCCGCGATCCACGAACCCTGGCGCGTTGCGCTCGGCTATCTGGTCAAGCACTACGTCAAGGATCTCAACAGCCTGGATCTGCCATTTCTTCGCGGCATCGATGAACGCCGCCGCAACGTCATCCAACAAATGATCGATCGCCAGATCCATTCCCCGCGCACTTCCAGTTGCGGCCGTCTGTTCGACGCCGTCGCCGCCCTCACCGGGATTCGTTCCACGGTAAATTACGAAGCGCAAGCCGCCATCGAACTCGAAATGGCCGCTCACGATTCCACCGACGATGGAGCGTATCCGTTCGATCTGATTCCCGATGGCACGCACTGGCAGATCGGCACATTCTCCCTTTTCCAGGCGTTGCTCTGCGATCTTCGCAACCAGCAACCGGTTGCCGATATCAGCCGCCGTTTCCATAGCGGGCTCGCCGCGCTCTTCGTTGAACTCGCCGAAAGAATCCGCGAGCAAAGCAAACTCAACCGCGTGTGCCTCAGCGGTGGCTGCTTCCACAATGTGCTGTTATTTTGTTTGCTGCTGGATGGCCTGCGCGCCAAATCCTTCGAAGTCTATTTCCACTCCGAAGTTCCCGCCGGAGACGGCGGCATCAGCCTCGGCCAAGCCCTGATCGCTGCTCACCGCCTGCAATCATCGTAAGTTTGTTCAAGACGCTAGCCAAAACGTGTTGTCATCTTCAGGAGCGCGCCTTTGCTTTATGCGCGACAAAGGATCTCAACCTAACTAAGCCCAACACGGTTGATCTGCGAATAGCTCCGCCGCAAAGCACCACTCACCGGTCCCCGTACTTCCTGCCCCCCGTAATCCCTTCTCCCTCGGTCACAATGATCGTCTCTCCTGCCGCCACATTAGCCATGCGATCCACTTGCCCGCTCGGCCAGCGGATCTCCACCGCGTCCGCCTTGTCATGCTGCGCCAACCCAAGCGTCAACACAACTCGCTCGCCGACAAGTAACTCGATCCGCTGCGCAACATTTCCGTTTGCGTTTCGCCCGCCGCCGTCAACTTCACCCCGCTCCCAATCCCATCTCGATTCGATTTCGTTCCCACCAGCTTGATCCGCAAACCCTTCTGCAGCGGCGTTATTCTCAAACCAATACGCACGCCCGCCATTTGTGGACACCAGCACATCCAGCCGCCCATCATTATTAATGTCCGCATACGCCGCGCCTCTTCCCACACGCGGCGAGTCAAACGCGGCTCCCAGGCTTTTTGTCATCTCCTGAAAATTGCCTTTGCCCATATTCCGAAACACGTGCGGCGGTATGGCATACTTCACATTGGGCTGCACGCGCTGGATGTCGCGGTCAATGTGCCCATTCGAAATAAAAATGTCCGGCCAGCCGTCATGGTCATAATCGATGAATGCCACGCCCGGCCGCATCGTCTCTGGCAAATATTTCTTCCCGTATGCACCATTGTTGTGAACAAAATGTATCCCGGCGCGCTCCGCAATATCCCTAACCGTGATCGCGGATCCCTCGGAAAGCGTCTTCCTTGCCTGCGCCAACACCGGTGCGCCGCACACCAACGCGAGGTACTATCCCCAACGCTTTTCTCACGGATTCTCAGCATTCCCCTCGCGTCCGACGCCCAGCGCATCGGCGACCCGATTAATGTAGTTAAACCATGATGCAATTAACGTAATCTGCAATATCCCGCGATCGTCAAATCCAACGGCCCGCAGCTTTTTGTGATCTTCCGGGCTACACTGCGTCGCATCGCGCGTCAACTTCACCACGTATTCCAGCATCGCCTTGTCCCGCTCGCTGATCGGCGCCGTCCGGAAATCCTTGCGCAAGGCTGCCACCATTTCATCGTCCAGGCTCGCTCGACGCAGAAACTCTGCGTGAGATTCGATTCAATAAAAACACCGGTTTGTCAGCGAAACCATGGTTGCAATCATTTCGTGTTGCGCTCGTTTCAGCGGCAATTCCGGTGACATCATCGCTCCAAACGCGCTGAAGGAATGAAACATCACGTCCGGAAACAGACTGTGCGATCCCACGATGCTGTTCTCGAATCCGTGATCCACGATGGGCACCGGCGTTGCGTATTCCACGGGGTACAGTTTCCGTTCCTCCATCACCGCGTTGCGCACGCGCTCATCATCTTCCATGCGAATCGTTTTGATCCAGGTCATGTATGCGTTCCTTCCTTTTATTTGTGCGTTCTAGATTCTTTCATCGGCCGGCATCGGCGAAGGGTTTCCGCTGCTTCGCGCTTGCCGTTGCACCAGCCGGTTTCGTTGCGGGTTTCGGCCCCAGCGCCACGCTGACATGTTCGTGGACCGCCTGCCGCTCGTTATTATCCTCGGGATGCGCTTGTCGGTAATACCCCGTCAGCGCCTGCGATGCTTCATCCACCTTGAACCGAAGATAGCGCTCCTTAAATTGCTCGGCCTTCGTGTCGTCCCCCAGCCCGGTGTAGCACAGTATCAGGTTGTAGTTCTCCTGCAGGTCCTCCGGATCGCTGGCCAATGTTAATTCGAGTTCTTTCACCGCATCGGCATAGCGTTTCTGCAGAAAAAATATGGGCCCCAGTTCATCGCGCACCCCGCGGTCTTGCGGATATTGCGCCAGGACTTCCTGCAGAGCCTTGGCCGCTTCGTCGTAGTTTCCTTCTTCCTTCAATACGCGGGCATAGAAGAAATTCGCGCGTGGCAGTCCCGGCGTCAGCTCCAGCGCCTTCTTTAACACCACCAGCGCTCCCTCCGTGTTGCCTTCCTGAACGCGCACGCGTCCCGCGTTTGTCCACCCGTCCGCATTGTCCGGGGCCATTTGGGTAATTTCCGTGAACGCCTGTTCCGCCCCTTTGCAATCCCCTTGCAGGAACAATCCGATTCCGTGATCGTTCCACCGCGTCCAGTCTTCCTTCGCCCACTCCACCGTTGGCCCAGGCGCCGGCGCGGAATAGGGCAAAACGTTGAGCGGCTTCATGTCCTCGGCCAGCACAATGATCGGCAGGTTCGGTATCTCTTTCTTATTGCTCGAAACGTCAGACAGACTGCCACTAAACGCAAACTTGCGATCGTCGTAATCCGGAGTGTGCTCTCCCTGAGGCTTCGTCGCATCCGGCACTCCGCCGAATGCAAACTCCGTGTTGAACCACTGGAACTTCCAGTACCTCCCGATCCCGCGAAACAGGTACACCACCAGCCCCAGCGTCAACACCACACCCAGCCCGGTGTGCAGCAGCACCGTCACCGCATAGCTGATTGTTGCTGTTGGAAATGCGTACAGAGAAATAGCCGTGAGCGCGAGAATCAAAACGCTCAGGGAGCCCCAGCGTTTCATCCAATTTCCCCCGGTACGAATTGTTCTCTCGAGCTAGCTTCCTCAATGAAAATGCGGCCGGGGGGTCGAGGCCCGGCCGCAAAGTTTGTTGGGGTGCTTCCTGAGTCGGCGAAGGTATGCGGACTATGAGAAGCAATGCTTAGTGCACCCTTTATAGTTTCCCTTCGAACGCTTGGCAATAATGGGAAAGCATTACCGGTCAAAATATTCAGTAAGCCCCTTGCTTTCAGTGACCTGGACTGTTTTTCCGACTTTCAGTTTCTTGTATTCCTCGCTCCTCCCGCTCGGCCATTCCACCACCACGCGTTCGATTTCCTCTTTCCGCGCAACCCCAAACGTCACCGGCAGCTCCGATTGCGACAAATAACTCGACCCGCTTCTCACCATTCGCGTCTGCTGCTGCCCCTCCGCAAAGACTTTCACCACAGCTCCAATCCCATCGCGGTTTGATTGCGTCCCCACCAGCTTGAAGCGAATGCTGCGATTGCCATTCTGCACATCGTTGCGATAGAGGAACGCCGCGCCGTTGTTCGTGGTCAGCAGCACGTCCAAATCCCCGTCCCCGTCAAAATCGCCCACCGCCAGCCCGCGTCCCACTTTCGGCTTGTCAAAGCCACCGCCCACTTCGTCGGCCACGTCGCGAAATTGTCCGCCCCCCAGGTTATGGAAAAGTTGCGCCGGTTGCGCGTAGCCCACGTTTCCTCGGATGTTTCGCACCGTTTCGTCGATGTGTCCGTTCGCGATCGCAATATCCTGCAAGCCGTCCAAGTCCACATCGAAAAACACGCATCCGAATCCAAGCGTGTTACGCGACGCAGCGCCCAGCCCCGTTTGCATTGCCACATCGTCGTAGCCTTTTCCCGAAAAACGATACAGACCGATCATCTCGTTATCAAAATTCGTGATCACGATTCCCGGCTTCCCGGAATTGTCAAAGTCCGCTACGTCCACGCCCATGCCCGCGCGCGCTTTTCCTTCCGTGCTGAACGCCAGCCCCGCTTCCACTGCAATGTCCTTGAATTTTCCGTTGTGCAGGTTGCGGTACAGTTTGTTCGGCTGAGTGTCGTTTGCCACCAGCAAATCCGGCCAGCCGTCCCCGTCGTAATCCAACATCGCCACGCCCAGCGATTTGGAGCTGCTGTCAAACACTCCGCTGGTGGCCGTGACATCTTCGAACGTTCCATTCCCGCGATTGTGATATAGCCAGCACGTGTCGCCGCGATACGCTTCAGGCGTGCAGTACGACTTATTCTTTCCATCCAGGCTGCAGAACACATCATGTTCCGCCGACCATCGCACATAATTGCACACGAACAGGTCCAAGTAACCGTCGCGGTCGTAATCGAACCATACCGCCGAAGTGCTCAGCCCTTGCTTGCCCATCAGCCCGCTGGCCTTCGTTACGTCCACAAACGTGCCATTGCCGGTGTTTCGAAACAGGCGGCTTTGTCCCACGCAGGTAATAAAAATATCCGGGAATCCGTCGTTGTTGTAATCCCCTACGGCCACGCCCATTCCATACATCTCCACATCCAGCCCCGCGGCCTTCGTCACGTCCGTGAACGCGCCATTTCGATTATTGCGGTAAAGCTTCAGTGTGGTGCGCTGGCGTTTATGTCCGGGCCAGTCCATCGAATTCACCAGCAAGATGTCTTGCCAGCCGTCGGCGTCGTAATCGAGAAACGCGCAACCCGATCCCAGCGTTTCTGGCAGCAGCTTCCCGCCGTACGCCCCGCTGTTATGTGCAAAGCGAATTCCCGCCGCACCCGTAACATCCACAAAGCGGAATCCCGGATTCGCTCCGGATGCCCCCACCGGCACCCCGGCGCCCACGATCAGACCTGCTCCAACCCCACCCCGGATAAACTCGCGTCGCTTCACGAAAGCCCCTGCGGAAGCATCATGGTAAAGTGACCAGCCCGTTGCGGATCGCATACACCACCAGCTCCGCCGTCTTGTGAATTCCCAGTGCATCCATGATGTTCGCGCGGTGCACCGAAACGGTATTCACGCTCAGGCTCAACTCGCTGGCAATTTCCTTGTTCGATTTTCCCGCCACGATATGCTGCAGAATTTCCAGCTCCCGCTGCGTCAGCCCGGTATCCCGTTCGCCCTTCAGCGTTCCGCCCCGCGTGATCTGTGGATCGAGCACGATTTTTCCTTCTGCCACTTTCTTGACCGCGCTCACCAGGTCCAGGTCCATCGCGTTCTTCAACACGTAGCCCTTTGCGCCGGCTTCCATCGCCTGCCGGATCAAAGTGTCTTCGGAATGCATGCTCAACATCAGGATTGCGGTCTCCGGACGCTTTGCCAGAATTCGCCGCGAAGCCTCAATCCCGTTAAATTGCGGCAGCGCGCAATCCATCACGATCACGTCCGGTTGCAATTGTTCCGCGCGCTCCACTGCTTCCATCCCGTCGCTCGCTTCACCCACGACCTGGATCGTCGGTTCATCCTCCAGCATTCGGCGAAACCCTCGCCGCACCAGCGCGTGGTCGTCCACCAGCAACACCTTCAGCTTATTCGCCATGCATCTCCACCCTGTCTCGCGGTACGCGCAATCTCACCAGCGTCCCGGTGCCATTTCCCGTCGCCGCCGTTCCCAAAGCCGTCACCGAAACCGCTCCGCCCAATATTTCAGCGCGTTCCCGCATTGCCACCAGCCCAATTCCCGTCTGTCCTTCCGCCGGCGCCAGTCCCTTGCCGTGATCCTCCACTTCCAGTTCCAAGCCCGCCAGCTGAAATCGCAATCGGATCCACGCTTCCTTCGCTCCCGAATGCCGGCTTACGTTGTTCAGCGCTTCTTGCAGCACGCGATAAATCTGCACGCCGGCGCTCGTTCCCACAGCGAAACGTTCGCCGGACTTTTCATAGTGCAGTAGGAGCCCGCTCTGCCGCTCCACCGTCGGGATGTACCAGTCGAGGGTGCTCTCGAGCCCCGCCTCGTCCAGCAATACCGGATGCAGCGCCTGCGACAGGCTACGAATATTGTTCAGCGTATTTTGCGCGATCTCACGCACTTCTTGCAGTTCGCCGTGCACAGGTGAATCGGCCGGTATCTGCTTGTCGGTTCGACGCAACAGCGATCCTATCGCTGTCAGCACCTGCCCAAACTCATCATGCAATTCCCGCGAAATATGCCGTAGTGTCGATTCCTGCGTCGCAATCAGCTTCTGCGCCAGGTCGCTTCGCTGCGAGGAAAGCTCCTCCACATGCGCAAACAGCCGCCGGTTATTGCGGATCAGATACAGGCTGGTCACCACGATCGCCAGCAGAATCCCAGCCAGAAAAAAATAAAGCTGCCTCTGCACTCGTCCGTAGATTTCCGCAATGCGTCCGGCGGCCAACTCTTCCGCTTCGTTGTTTTGAACCAGCAGCCGGGAAACCGCCGAACTCAGCGCCGCCTGCCGCGGTTGCAGCGTGTCACGAATCTGCTCCCGCGCTAGTCCTTCGTCATAGCCAGCCTGCGTGAACATGCGATCGCTGGTGTCCCAGAATTGCGTCAAGGCCTGGAACAGGTAATGCCGCTGTTCGCTCGTCGGAGCGGTGTCTGAAAGTGGCGCTTCCCGCCGTAGCGCGTCATCCAGATCAGCATGGATGCGGTCGAACTGTGCGGTCCACGCGATCAATGGGTAAGGTTCGCTGGCGTCCAGCATGTCTCGCATCGCCAGGCCCACAGAATTAAGATCGTTCTGGATGCGCAAGAGTTGTAATGAGTCTCGCCGGTTGCGGTCGACCATCTCGCTCTGCAATTTTCGCAATCCCGCGAATTGCACCGTAATGTACGCCGCATACACCAGCACCGCAAGAATCGTCACCGCAAGCCCGAGATACAATCCCCGCGCCGGCCCCAGCCGTGTCCCCGAATTGTTCTCCACGCCAAGAAGGATATACCGTCCCCACGCCACAAACCAACTGCGCCTGACGAGTGGCCCATTTTGCGTGAGGCCAAACAACTTTAAGCCATTTGAGTTAGATTATTTGTGAGTTTCCGAACGCATCATTGCGCAAATGCTGCTGGGTGGCTCGGAGTTTCTTGAAATGACAGGACTTGCCGCACCAATTCGTCAGCTCCATACGATCTCCAACCGACAAGTACGATGGAAACTACGTTTAACAGCTTTTGGGAAGGACACTGCATGATGGATGTAGGCCTCATCGGCTTCGGGCTTGGTGGCCGCTGCTTCCATGCTCCCGTTATTCGGGCCGTGGAAGGCTTGCGCATGGCTGCCATCTTGCAACGCACCGGCGATACCGCCGCGCAACTCTATCCCGATGCGCGCATCGTCCGCACCCTGGACGACCTCCTCGCGATCGATTCCATTCAGCTCATCGCCATTTCCACTCCCAATCAAACGCACTACGCGCTCGCCAGACGTTGTCTCGAAGCCGGTCGCCACGTTGTCGTCGATAAGCCATTTACCACCACCGTCGCCCAGGCCATCGAGCTCCTCCACCTTGCCAAGCAACAAAACCGCGTGCTCTCGGTCTACCATAACCGCCGCTTCGACGCCGATTTCCAGGCTCTCCGCCAAACCATCGCCGCAGGCACTCTCGGCCGCATCATTCGTTTCGAATCTACTTACGATCGCTTCCGTCCCACGCCCAAGCCCGGCGCCTGGCGCGAAAAACCCGGTCCCGGCAGCGGCATACTCTTCGATCTCGCACCCCACCTGCTCGATCAAGCCATGACTCTTCTCGGCGCTCCCGATGCCATCGTCGCTGACGTCCGCACCGAGCGCAACGGTCTTTCCACCGATGACGCCTTTGACATTTTTCTCCAATACCCGCAAGGCGCCCGCGCACTTCTACGCGCCACCGTGATGTCCGCCGTCCCGCGCCCCCGCCTCGTTGTCCTCGGCGAAAAGGGAAGTTACCTCAAACGCGAATTCGATCCCCTCGAACCCTCCCTTCGCAACGGCGAAATTCCTGCCGGTCCTTCCTGGGTAGTAGAAAAACCAGAAAACTACGGCGAACTCACACTCATCGAGAACGGCAACGCCACCACGCGCAAGATTCCCTCCACCGGCGACTGGCGCGAATTCTATGCCAACCTGCGCGACGCCATCCTTCGCAAGGTTCCCTTACTCGTAACGCCCCAGCAAATCCTCAACGTAATGCAATCCCTCGAATTAACCCTCGAAAGCAGTTCCCAACACCGCACCATCCCCTGGCATCCAGTCGAGGTCACATGTTGAAAAACAGGAGCGATTGCACGTGCCCCTGCCACCAGGGCGGTGTTGCCGTTCATGTCGTGCCCTGTTGTGAAGCCACACCTCTTCGTTTCTTCAAAAAACGTAAAGCCAAGAAGCCGCACAAACCATCAAAAAAAGGTCAATAGCTGAGGAAGTTCGCCCCGCCCATCGTATAATTCCATCTTCGGGGAAGGACAACTATGAACATCGAACTTGCGCCCTCAATTCTCTCCGCAAATTTCGCGCAACTCGCCGTCGACGCGCAACAAGCCATCGATGGCGGCGGCAGCGTTCTGCACCTCGATGTTATGGACGGCCACTTTGTTCCCAATCTCACCATCGGCCCGCCTGTCGTGCGCTCTCTGCGTAGACAATTGAAAGTCCCTTTCGATTGCCACCTGATGATCGAAAATCCCGATTTCTTCGTCTCCGAATTTGCCGAAGCCGGCGCCAACTGGATGTCCGTCCATCAGGAGGCCTGCATCCATCT
This sequence comes from Candidatus Acidiferrales bacterium, assembly GCA_963742325.1. Classification (GTDB taxonomy): domain Bacteria; phylum Acidobacteriota; class Terriglobia; order Acidiferrales; family UBA7541; genus Acidiferrum. The sequence goes on from CAVULB010000002.1 coordinate 975,506, forward strand.
CGATCGCACGCTTCACCTCATTGCTTCGCACGGATGCAAGCCCGGCGTAGTCCTCAATCCCGCCACTCCCGTCGAAACGCTCACCGAAGTTCTCGATCTCGTTCACCACGTGCTGGTCATGAGCGTGAATCCCGGTTTCGGCGGCCAAAAATTCATTCCCAATTCCCTGAACAAAATTGCCGCACTTGCCCGCATGCGCGCCGAACGCAAACTGGATTTCCGCATTGAAGTGGATGGTGGCGTAGATCTGGAAACCGTAACCGATGTAGTAAAAGCAGGCGCAGAGCTGCTCGTCGCCGGCAACGCCGTCTTCGGCCACGGCGACATTCGCGCCAACGCCTGCAAACTCCTGGAAGCCGCCCGCGCCGCCACCCTAACCCGCGCCTGATTCGCGAACTTCCGTGTAGGGCCGCCGCACCGCTGCGCCTCATGTCCGCAAAAATTCAAACCTCAGCTGAAATCAAGAAAGGCACAGGGTGTGAAATTTAAAAATAATAAATGCCTGTCATCCTGCGTCTGTTGCGACGAACGATCTCAACCGCTCGTTTACCGCAACCGATCCTTCATCTGCCACCCTACCCCAACGCCCTCCGCCTCACCTTCGCCGCCAATGCCCTCACCTGCGATCGCGTCTCTTCCAGCGCCCCCGAACAATCAACCCTCTCCGTGGCGTGCTTCAACTTTTCTTCCACGGGCATCTGCGCCGCCAATCGCCGCTTCGCCTCGATCTCGCTCATCCCTCGCGCCCGTAACCGTTCCATCTGCTGCTCCGGCCTGCAATACGCCACCACCAGTCCGTCCAGCTTTGCCGCAATCCCCGCCTCCACAAGAAGCGCCGCCTCCACAAATCCTGCGTCGTGCATCCCGCTCCGCTGCCATTCCGCAAACTGCCGCAAAATCGCCTCTTCCACCCGCGGATGAATAATCGCGTTCAGCTTCGCGAGCTTTGCGGGATCGGCAAACACCATCGTCCCTAATTTCTTTCGATCGATCTTCCCCGACGCATCCGCCAAGTCTGCGCCAAATTCCCGCAACACTTCGTCGTGCCCAGCCTGGCCCGGCTCCAACAACTTGTGCCCCACGGCATCCGCTTCGAGCACAGCAAAACCCATCTCCCGCAGCAGCGCCGCCACCGCGCTCTTCCCGCTAGCAATCCCGCCAGTCAATCCCATTTTCAGCATGTTTTTGTGTTCGTCTTCGTCCGACGGAATCCGCGCGCCCGCGGGAGGGCACGACTTCAGTCGTGACGTACTGACCTAAACCTCCACGCGCTTTAGGCCCTGCGGGCTGCTCCTGCGCTCGAGGAAAATCCCTACTGCCCCACCACCGAACTTTTCCCCCGCCGCAACCGCGCCGCCTTCAACGTATTGCTCATCAACATCGTAATCGTCATCGGCCCCACTCCACCCGGCACCGGCGAAAGCGCTCCCGCCGTAAACACCGCATCCGGATGCACATCGCCAATCAACACATTCCCCTTGGCGCGAAACTTTTCCAATCTCTGCGGGAAATTCTTCAGCAACTGCGCCGCCTCCGCCGCGTCCGTCACCCGATTCGTTCCCACATCAATTACGGCCGCACCCGACTTGATCCAATCCGCCTGCACATACCCCGCTTTGCCCATCGCTGCCACCACAATGTCCGCGCGCCGCACCACCTCCGCCAGGTCCCGCGTTTTCGAATGGCAAATCGTCACCGTGGCGTTCGCGTGCATCAACAGCAGCGCCATCGGTTTCCCTACAATGTCGCTGCGCCCCAGCACCACCGCATTCGCGCTTTCGATCGCAATGTTGTATCGCCGCAGCATTTCCATGCAGCCCGCGGGCGTGCACGCCACCAGCCCAGGCCGGTTGCTTACCAACCTCCCCAAACTCACCGGGTGAAATCCGTCTACATCTTTCGCGGGATCGACCGCCTCTAGCACCCTCTTCGAAGCGATTTGCGCCGGCAGCGGCAGCTGCACCAGGATGCCGTCCACATTGTCATCTTCGTTCAAATCTTTCATCATCTGCAGTAAGTACTCCGTCGAAACGCTGGCCAGCGGAGTGTGCAGCCAGCTCGCCATCCCCAATTCCTCGCACGCCGCGATCTTGCTTTTCACATACAGCTGCGAGGCGGGATTTTCTCCGACGAGCACCGCCGCCAGTCCCGGACGGATGCCTTGTGCGGAGAGTTTTGCGATCTCTCCTTTCAATTCAGCAAAGATTTCATCGCGGATTTTCAGGCCATCGAGGATTCGTGCCGCCATGTTGAGAGAATAACACAGCGCAACCGCACTTCGAATTTGCGCCGGTATCGACGCTTCAGCCGTTAACTTGCCGCGCGATACGTAGAATGGCGGCCAAGCTCCGCTCCACATCTTCATCCGTCGTGGCCCAGCAGGAAACGCTGATCCGCATCGCGGTTTTTCCTTGCCACACCGTGCCGCCACACCAGCACGTGCCATCTTCCTGCACGCGCCGCATTACTTCCTGCGTAGTTTCTACCGATCCAAAGGAAACCAACACCTGGTTGATCACCACATCGTTCAAAATATCGTAGCCTGCCTTGCCTAATCCTTCCGCGAATCGCCTCGCATAGGCGCAGGTCCGCTCAACGAGTTCCGCCAGCCCCTGCTTCCCGAGCGATTTCAGTCCCGCCCACAATTCAATCGCGCGCGCCCGCCGCGAAGCCTCCGGAGTCTGATTGGCTGGTTCCCGCAGTGCGCCGGGCTGTAGATAAGCGGCGCTGATCGTCATCGCGGCACGCAAAGCAGCGGCGTTGCGAACCAGCACGATGCCGCAGTCATAATTCACGTTCGGCCACTTGTGCGCATCTGTCGCCCACGAATCTGCCATTTCGAATCCCTTCACCAGACTTGCATACCTCGGCGAAACTGCCGCCCACAGCCCAAACGCGCCGTCAACGTGTACCCACGCGTCGCTCTCCTGTGCCCAACGACAAATCTCCTCGGCCGGATCGAACGCTCCCGTATTCACATTCCCAGCCTGGAGGCACACCAGCGAATTTTTCTTCAGCTTTGGCAGCTTGTCCACTTTCATCCGCCCCTGCCCGTCTGCTGGAACGACGGTCACTCTCTTCTGCCCAAATCCCGCAAGATTCAAGGCCTTCAGAACCGAAGCGTGTACTTCCTCACCGACAACCACCTCAATAGGCGGCGCTCCAAACATTCCATCCGCCGCCACATCCCATCCGCTTCGAGCCAACAGTGCATGCCGCGCGGTGGCCAGCGCCGTGAAATTTGCGGCTGTCGCGCACGTGACGATCCCACCTTCGCAATCAGGTCGCAATCGGAATATCTCGCAGACCCAGCGCAGCACTACCTCTTCGATTTCCGCCGTCACCGGCGACATTACGCGGAATGCCGCATTCTGATCCCACGTACTTGTAAGCCGGCTTGCCGCCAAAGCTGCAGGCAGCGTTCCGCCGATGACAAATCCAAAATAACGCCCGCCAGCACTGGCTACCGTAGCCGGCGAACCAAACTCATCGAGCATCCGCACCACATCTTCCGGGGCACAAGGGCGCTCAGGAAGCGCTTCGCGAAAATGAGCCAGCCCAGCCACCGCGGCCTCGCTCGGAAACACCTTGCGATGCGAAAGTTCCCGCAAGTACGTCTGCGATCTCCTTTCAGCGTCCTGCAGTGCCTTCACTCCGAGATCAGCGCTGCCTGTGTTTGCTTTAATCGCCATGTGGCCTCCTGGCGGTAACCATACCCGCCCCGCTCCCTAACGAAACAGCCGTATTGTCTGCTGCCAAATTGGCATGATTTGCGAACAACCCTGAAACCAATTGTTCTCGCGGTACTCCGAGCCAGGAGATACCTACGGCGATCTCTGGAAAGAGCAGCGCCATTCCAGTCAGTAAACGCGCCGCCATTTCATTTTCCGTTCACCTTGCCCTTCGCCAAATCCCCTATAATGCGTCCATGCGATTCTGCCGCGTCTTAGCGCAATCGTGCGTCTGCTTCTTTCTGTTTGTGTTTCCTCTGCTCGCGCAAAATCCCTCCACGCAAACGCCCACGCAAATTCCCAACAGCAAAATCTTCGGCGAACTCCCTGGCAATCCTCGCCGCATCAATAATTTCCCCACAGCCGCCGCGGTCTCTCCCGATGCGCGTTACGCTGTCTTCCTCCACAGCGGTTTCGGCGCCTACACTTCCGGCCGGAAGCAATCGCTCACGGTTCTCGATCTGGAAGCAAACACCATTCGCGATATCCCCGACGGTCGCCTGGGCATCGAGGCCAAGCAAACCTATTTCCTCGGCCTGGTCTTCAGCCTCGACGGCAAGCACCTGTATGCTTCCATGGCCTCGCTGAGCGATCCGCTGGGAAAAGGGGAGGGAAGTACCGGCAACGGAATCGCCGTCTACGCTTTTCAGAACGGCGACGTCACGCCCGAACGATTTCTCCCGCTTCCGCCGCGCGCGAAAATCCCTCGCGGCAAACTCCGCCGCAACGAATTTAGAGACGTAACCTATCCCGCCGGCCTGAGCATCGCTGTTTGCGACGACGTCGAATCCCTCCTCATCGCTTCCAACAGTTCCGACGAAGCCCTCCTGCTCGGCACGGCCGACGGCAAAATCATCCGGCGCTTCGATCTCTCCACGTTCAAGCGCATCCCCGCATCGTTGCCATACACAACCGTAATCACCTCTGACGGCAAGCGCGGGTTCGTTTCTCTCTGGAATGCCTCCGCCGTTGCCGAACTCGATCTCGTCACTGGCGCGGTCGTCCGGCTCCTCCCTTTGCGCAAACCCGCGGCAACTCTCGAAGGCGGTTCTCATCCCACCGCGTTGCTTCTTTCGCGCGATAATTCCCACCTCTTCGTCGCGCTCACCAATCGCGACGAAATCGATGTCCTGGACACCAACTCCGGCAAGCTGATCTACTCGCTTTCCACCAAGCTTCCCCGCCAACTCTTTGGCGGTAGCGATCCCGAGTCCCTCGCGCTGTCCACCGACGAGAAAACTCTTTTCTCCGCCAATGCCATCTCCGATTCCGTCGCGGTCTTCGATCTCTCTCATCCCACCTCCGGCGAACCCATGCGCGCTGCCGGCTTCATCCCCACGGAGTGGTATCCCACCGTGGTCGCTGCCACCGGCAGCGATCTCCTTATCGCCAGCGCCAAAGGCCGCGGTTCCGGCCCCAATCCCGTCGCGCTGAAAGTTGGTGAAAACGACCAGCCTCGCTTCCCCTACAACCCCGCGATGACCAACGGTTCGCTAGCCCGCATCCCGCTCGGCGGGCTGAAAGAAAATCTCGCCGCTTATACCGAGCAAGTCTCCAAAACCAACGCTGCACAGGGCAACGTCGACCACATCCCCTTCACCACCGGCGAAAATAAAATCCATCACGTCATCTACATCATCAAGGAAAACCGCACCTACGATCAGATCTTAGGCGATCTCTCCGAAGCCAACGGCGATCCGCATCTCGCCATGTACGGCGAAGACATCACACCCAATCAACACAAGCTCGCGCGCCAGTTCGGCATTCTCGATAATTTCTACGATAGCGGCGATGTTTCCGGCGACGGGCACATTTGGTCCACCTCCGCGTCCATCTCCGATTACGTGGAGAAAACCTGGCCCATCGGCTATCGCGGCCGTGAGCATACCTACGACTCCGAAGGCGAATTTCTCACCGGCAATTCCGCTGACGATGACCTGCCTTATGCCGGCGAACCTACTGGGGGGTTTCTCTGGAAGAATTTTGCCAAGCACGGCATCAGCTATCGCCACTACGGCGAGTTCATCGTCACAAAATGGTGCAATGCCCGCGGCGGTGAAGCTTCTCCCGCTACCGGTCCGCCCGAGCTCGCGGGCGCAGCCTGCAAGCGCGCCGTCATCAAAAAGGGCGAGGCCTTGGAATCAAATGTCGGCGATCCTCGCGGCGGTCCCAGCCCTTATCCTTGGGATATTCCTGTCCTCGCCAAAAATATTGCTTCGCAAGTCGAACTACGCGGACATTTCGATCCACGATTCCCGGATTTCGAAGTTTCCTATCCCGATCAGCTCCGGGTCGATGAGTTCCTCAACGAGTTTTCCGGCTTCCTAGCTGCTCGCGATTCCGGCAAAGACAGTCTCCCGCAATTCATTCTCCTGCGCCTTCCCAACGATCACACCGCCGGCGGCAGAAAGGGCCAGCCGCGTCCCACAGCCTCCGTTGCCGACAACGACCTTGCCGTTGGCCGCGTCGTCGACGCCATCTCCCACAGCCCTTACTGGGACGATACCGCCATTCTCGTTCTCGAAGACGACGCGCAGGACGGTCCCGACCACGTCGACTCCCATCGCAGCATCGCGCTGGTCGTCAGCAAATATTCCCCGCTCCCTCAGCCGCATCCCTTCGTCGAACACACCTTCTACACCACCGTCAACATGGTCCGCACTCTCGAATCCCTTCTCGGCGTTCCTCCCATGAACGCCAACGATTCCCGCGCCGCCGTTATGGCTCCGCTGTTCAGCGGTCCAGCCACGCAGCCACCCTTCACCGCCGATTACCGCAATCGCGATAACGGCCTGCTCTATGAAATGAACACCAAATCGTGGAAAGAAGGAAAAAACCTCGACTTCAGCCACGCCGACGCCGCCAACAACGTCATCCTCAACAAATTCCTCTGGCAAGATCGCAAGCCCAACTCCCCCTTGCCCCCACCGCAACACAACGTCTTCCCCGCATCGACCAGCGCCAAATCCACGCGCGATACCGACTGACTAAGCCAATAGAAAGAATCCGCTCCGTCATTCCGAACGGGTCCGCGAAGTGCGGAATCCCTCTTCGATGGACACGTAACAAAAAACGCCCGCATTGATTACTAATGATTTTAGAACAAATACTCCCAACTCCCGACTACTCCACCACAAACGGTCTCACCCGCTTCCCCGCCACTATCCCCGTGTCATCCGCGACCTGAACCTCCAACACATAAGCCCCCGGCGACAACGTATCAATCGCCATCTCCGCCGCAACCGGAATCGCCCGATCCTTGGGCCGCGCATACGCGTCGACAGCGTGCCAGCCCGTATCCATCCGCACTTCGCCGGAATTGGCGTCCATAACTCTCATCTGAAAATTTGCCCCTGCCGTGCCCCTGATCAACGGCGCGTAAATCTCAAAATAACCAACCAGTTGTTCGTTACCGTGAAACCGCGTGTCCCCCGCAGGTGTAAACTCCACGCCGTTGCTCACCAACGGAACGTAGTTGGGCGCGCGCGCCGCGGCTTGTGCCCCTTCCAGCACATTGTGAAACCGCTTGCAAAGCACAACATCGCCCATGCCGATGTTGCCCGCATGCTTCCCATCGACGTTCACCGCCACCTCCTTCCACCCGAATTTCTCGCCGTCCGTCACCACAATCTCCATCCTGTAGGTTCCCGCCGCCAACTCCAACTGCGTTTCATACCGCGAGGGTATCGCCGCGCGTTCCCACTGCCTCAGGAAATCCCGGTCCGGCGGCAAAGGACCGCGATAAAAGTTCCACGGCAAAGTGCTCGTCATATCGCTGAAACGCGCCACCATCCTTCCATTTTCATCCCGCACCACGCCCATCACCGTCACCGTCGCATGCAAATTCACCCCCACCCATTTCCGTTTCAGCGCGCGCCACGGAAACTCCACCGCCACGTCGATTCGCCCGCGGCCCGCGTCCCCCTCGAATAAACCTGCTTGCACCGCCACGGGAATCTCTCCCTCCTCGCCCGCATCGGCGAATTCCTCCATGCGCTTGCCGAGTTTCGTCCCGCCAACTGGGTCGGAAAGTGGACGCCTCGTATTGCAATATTCCTCTCGCGCATACACAACTGCATGGCGCCGTTTCACCTGCACACGGATGCGATGGCAAGCGTCACCGGAAGATGCCGGTGGCGCATAAGAAATAAGGTAGGTCCCCAAAGGAGAGAGGTTTGGACCCGCGCCAGACGGCGGCCACAAATCCGGACTGGCCCAGATCCCCCGTGGCGTAAAGGAATCTTCAATATGATGCGAAACGTTGTCCTGAACCTCGCGAATGCGCGGCAACTCCAATGCCACATTGTCTATCGGTTGTTCGACCCCATCTTCGAAAACCCGAAAATCGCGCGGCGATAAATCGGTGACTTCCTCGTCCATCTCCGCAAAACCCGCCTGCGTCGTAACCCGGTGCGAACGGTCGATCACCACCACCGGCACTACCACCTCCGGCGCTTCTATCCGTATCGCAAACGGGCTCTGCGTCTGTGCCCAACACACAGAAGCGCCAACGCCACCACAGAATGCCGCCAGGCAGCAGGGCCGCAGCCCAACCGCCCACACCTTCTTCGAAAACCAGCCCCCCATGCCGTCTCCCGAATGAAAGATGCCCCCCACGCAACTTATGTTTCGCCAATTTACAAGAAAACGTGCCTGACAGCAGAGCAAAACAAAAACGCCCGGGCCGCAAAGCCCAGGCGTTCTTGCCTTCCTTAAAACTTACAACTTGGAACTAATAGATGTCGTACTGCTCCCAATGCAGCGTCGCATCCGACTGAATAATGATGTGCTTGTGCGCGTTCTGCTCAAGCTCGTCGATCAAGATCGACTCCCTCGTCTTCAGCGCCTTCGCAATTTCCGGATGCACCCGCAGCGTCAGGTTCGGCCCTTCGTGTTCCGCGGTAGCCATCTTCCGCGCTTCCGCCTGAATCTCGTAGCACAACGTCGGTATAGACTTCACCATCCCCGACCCCGTGCAATACGGGCACGGCTGGCACAGCACACGTTCCAGTGCCTGCTTCGTGCGTTTCCGCGTGATGCACACAAGCCCAAACTCGTTGAACGAAAGTGCCTTTGACGGTGCCTTGTCCTGCTCCAGCGCCATCTGCAGCGCGCCCAGAACCTTTTCCCGGTTCCGGCGCTCTTCCATGTCGATGAAGTCCACCACGATAATCCCGCCCAGGTCGCGCAGGCGGATTTGCCGCACGATTTCCTTTACCGCTTCCAGATTGGTCTTCACGATCGTGTCTTCCAGCCGCGTGGAGCCTTTGCCCACAAACTTGCCGGTATTTACGTCGATCGCCACCAGCGCCTCGGTATGGTTGATGACGATGTACCCGCCGGACTTCAGCCAAACCTTGGCGCGCAGGGCCTTGTCAAGTTCGTGCTGAATCCCGAACTCTTCGAAGATCGGCTGCTCTTTCGTGTACAGCTTCACCTTGCTCACCAGTTTCGGCTGGAACCGGCTGACGAACTCCACCACCTTGCCGAATTCCTCCTCGCTGTCGATCCAGATACCGGTGAAATCGTCGCTGACGTAATCGCGCAGGATCCGTTCCACCAGGTTCAGGTCGCGGTGCAACAGCGCCGGAGCTTTGCGTTCTTCGTTTTTCTGCTTGATCTCGTTCCAGGTCTTCCCCAGAAATTCGATGTCCGTCCGGATTTCGTCGTCGGTCGCTCCGCCCGCCGCTGTCCGCACGATGAATCCGCCCGGATAGCTGCCGCGCGCTTCGCCCACCAGCCTGCGCAGCCGCGAACGGTTTTCCGCGCTCGCAATTTTCCGCGAAACTCCGATATGGTCGATTGTCGGCATGTACACCAGAAAGCGTCCGGGCAGTGCCACGTGGCTCGTGATCCGCGCGCCCTTCTTGCCCAGAGGCTCTTTGGCGATCTGCACCACCACTTCCTGTCCGGCCTTCAACATCTCCGAAATCAGTTGTGGGCGCCGTTGCGGTGCGTGCCCGCCATGATGTCCGCGATGCGGTCCACTGCCGCCACCGGTGCGCCGCTCGAATCGCCCGCGGCCGCGGTCTCCACCGCCACCGCCGCTCCCGCCGCGCCGGTCAAATCGGCCTCGTCCGCCACGTTCCCGTCCGCCGCGATGTGGCCGCTGAAACCGGGAACGCGGATCGCTTCCGATTCGCGCGGAATCCCGCCGCACAAATTCTTCCCGCGGTGCGCTGCCGCTTCGTGGGCCGCGTGTTTCGCCCGGCAGCAGAACCACGTCGTCTTCCACCACCGCTTCGCTGACCGTTCCTTCCGCCGTGGACACCATCGCTGCTTCGGCTTCCACATGTTCAAGCGCTTCGTCGTGCGCCAGATCGGCGCGTTCCCCTGCGCTCAAACCTGCGTGGTGTTCTTCGGCTTCGCTGGTCTCGCCGGGATGGCCCGTCTCTGTGTGGACTTCTTCGTGGCTTTCCTCGTGAAGCTCTTCCGCTTCTTCTTCGTGCTCGTGATGCTGTTCGTGGAGCCCCTCTTCCTCGCCTTCCTCGTCGGCTCCTTCTTCCGCTTCTTCTTCGTCGAAGTCAGGTCCGCCCGCCAGGGTGTCCGCATCCGCGCGCGCCTGTGTCTCTTCGTGCTTGGCTTCCACCAGCCGAGCCGAGAGCGCCGCCAGTTCCTCTTCGCTTAATCCCGCGGTTCCGTTGCGTTGCATTTCGCTGGGCGTCTCGTGGTGCTGTTCGGCAACGCGCGCGTCCGCTCCCGCGCCTTCCGACGCGTGTTCCTCGGCCGCTTCTTCCGCGCCGCCTCCTTCGCCTGCTGTCTCGTTATCTGCCAGCACCCAGTGCGGCAAGCTTCCCGAGAACCGTCGCGGTCCGCCGGTCGTCGGCTGCGCGCCAAATGCCGGACGCGCCACCTGTTGCTCGTAATCCGGCTGCCTTTCCTCTGGCTCCTGCTCCACTACCGGCTTCACCGGTTCCTGCTGTGGTCTCCCGCGATACTTCGCCAGAGACTCACCCGGCAACACGATGTCATCTTCCCGCGGTTCCACAGGCGCCGAAGGACCCGGACTGCGATCCCCTGATGGCCGCCGGTTGTCGTAACCGCGCGAATCTCGCTCGCCCTGCGGTGAAGCGTACTTCGAAGGTGGCAAATTGCGTCCGCCACCCGGATGCCGGCGATCTCCGCCTCCGCCGCTTCCTCCGCGACGCCGTCCCCAACGTCCGCGTCCTCGGCGTCCACGATCCCCGCCTCTGTCGCCGCCGCGATCGTGACCTTGGCCTCGATCATGTCCCGGCCCGCGGTCTCCACCCACTCTCGGCGGATAATTCCGTGTCGGGTTGTAGCTGGGAGCAAAATTCTGCGGTGCCGAAGCGTTCGATTCCGGCTGGCGTTCCTCTAACTCGGAAACCTCTTGGCTCGCGCCTTCTTCGGGTTCTTCACCTTGGCTCTCGCCATGATCGAGGCCGTGCCGCTCTTCGCCCAAATGACCTTCGTGGCCGGGCGCGTCATCCAGATGCAAAATCTGCTCGTGAATGCCTGCCGCAGCCCCCAGCGACTCGCCCGGAAGCACTTCGATCGGCGGCACAGCGCTACCGCGGTTCGGCGGCGCCGCCGCAACCGGTGCTTCTCCGTGTCCGTGATCGTAGTCTTCCAGATTTTCGAAAACGTCGCTGACGTACAGGAAGGCGTCTCCGTCCAGGCCGATGTCCACAAATGCGGATTGCATGCCGGGCAGGACTCGCGTTACTTTTCCTTTGTAGATGCTGCCGACGAGCGCAAATTCTTTCTCGCGCTCAATGTAGATTTCGACTAGCTGTCCTTCTTCCAAAATGGCGACCCTGCGCTCATGCGAGGATGCCGATATGACCAATTCTTTTGACATGAAAACTCCTTGGGATGCACCGCCGCAGGAACCTCTCCAGGGGAGGTCCAGGGCAAGGCGCCGTCCCGATTCATATCGGGACACGCTGGCCACACCAATCTTGTTGTTATGGCATTGCGATCGAAGCCGGAGGGAGAGGCCGCGCTACGGCCCTCATACTTCCTTGACCTCTTGCTTTCGAGGCTGGTCCGTTGCCGGGAGACTCCCGGGGTAACGGCGGACGTTGCTATCCTCACTCTTAAAAATCCTTTTTCTACTGGCGTACCCGCTTCAATGGGTCCGCCCATCCGGCGCAGCCTCCCTGAAATGAAGTTATGCGCTCGGTTCTGGTTCTTGTTCAGTTGACGAATCGGCGCAGCCGGACATTCATCACTAGTCCAATCGCCAGGAATACAAACAATGTGGCCGATCCTCCGTAGCTCATCAACGGCAATGGGATACCTGTTACTGGCATCGCCCCGATGACCATGGCCACATTCACCAACACGTGAAACCCTAGCGCCGCCGCTACGCCCATGACCAGAAACATGCCCGCGCGATCCTTCGCCCGCTGGGCGTTCTGCACTAAACGCAACAACAACGCCATGTACAGCCCCAAGGCAACCAGCACTCCTTTGAATCCCTGTTCTTCCGCCCAAGCCGACATGATGAAGTCGGAGTACCGGACCGGAATATACCCCAGTTGATTCTGCGTGCCGTTGCCGAATCCCTTCCCCCAGAATCCGCCCGAGCCCACCGCTATCTTTGACTGCAACACCTGATAGCCGGAACCCTTGGCGTCCTCCTCAGGGTGCCTGAACGACGTTACTCTTTCTTTCTGATACGGCTTCAGGAAATGCCACCCGACGGGCAGCATTAATACTCCTAACAATACAATTACCGCAGCATGTTTCCACTGCAGCCCCGCCAGAAACGCTCCGACGACCAGCATGGGCATTAATACAAGGGCGGTGCCAAGATCGGGCTGCTTCAGAATTAATGCTAGTGGTAAGCCTACCAGAAGCCCTGCTTTAATCAAGTCCTGCAGGCTGAGCTCGTCTGTGCGCACTTCCGCAAAGAAGCGCGCCAACACTATGATTATAATCAATTTGACGAATTCTGACACCTGAAAGAATTCCCCCAGCACGGGAATCCACCGTTTGGCGCCAAATCGCGTGTGGCCCACAAACAATACCGCCACCAGCGCCACCAATGCCGCAATGTACAACCACGGCGCCTGATCCATAATCACGTGATAATCCAGCCGCGACAGGGCAAACATCAGCACGAAACCAATTACCAGCCAGCGGATTTGCTTTATGTGCATTCCCGTCAGCGCGCTTCCGTGTGTCGCCGAATAAATCTCGATCACCCCCAGCGTGCATATCGCCGTCATGATCGCCAGCAGCCACCAGTCGTAATCCCGTGCTCCCGTCGCGTCCTTCATCTTCATCCTTAACAATAAAAAACAATAAAAAGCTACGTCGTTCCGAACAGAGTCCCCGCAGTGAGGAACCGAGCGCCATCGCACGGGTTTTGTGCCATGCAAATAAAACTACTCCTCGCGCGCCTTCTTTTTCACACTCGCCGGCACAACCTCTGCCGTTTCCCGCTCTTTCAACACTGCCTTAGGGGCTAACACGACCGCTGCATTCACCCCGCTCCGCTGTATCTGCGGTGGCAAGTTTCCCGCTGTCACTTGTCCCGGCGTCTTCTTGTTCTTCTTGTCGTAATACGCCTTCACGATATCGCGCACCACCGGCCCTGAAGCGGTGCCTCCGTGCTCGGCGGTATCCTCAACAACGGCGGCAACCACAATTTCCGGATCGCGTCGCGGCGCAAATCCCACGAACCATCCGTCATTTTTGCCTTTTCCCATGCCCAGCCGGCTCGCCGCGTTGTAACTCATCAGTTGCGCGGTGCCGGACTTCCCGCAAAACTCAATCCCTTGCAACTTCACGGAATTACCCGTGCCTCCGGGTTCGTTCACCACGCCGTACATTCCTTGCGTCACCTGCTCTACCGTGTTTTCCGCCAGATCGACATGCATCTCGCCGACCTTTTGCGCATCCTTCAGCAAATGTGGCTGTTTGAAGTCGCCAGCGGAAGCGATGCCTCCGATCACGTAAGCCACTTGCATCGGCGTCACCATCACCGAGCCCTGGCCAATGGCAACCGAAATCGTTGATCCCGGATACCATTTATGGTGATACACGCGCTGGACCCATTCTTCGGAAGGCACCAGTCCGGGTTCCTCCGAAGGCAGGTCAACTCCGGTTTTTGCTCCGAGCCCCAGCATCTTGGCATATTTCGCGATGGTCCCGATGCCCATGCGCATGCCCACGTTGTAAAAAAACACGTCGCACGATTGCACAATCGCTTCATGTAAACCGATCGAACCGTGGGTCTTCTTCCCGTACACCCAGCATTTGTGCATCTGCCCGTAAAAAACCCCGTAACCCGCGCAGAATGCCGTGAAGTTCGGGGGCGGGACCTTGGATTCCAACATCGCCGTCGCCATGATGATTTTGAAAACAGAACCAGGTGCCAGTTGCGCTTGCGTCACGCGATTGAGCAGCGGCTTGCCCGGGTCCTCATTCAGTCTTTGCCACTCTTCTTTGGTAATTCGCACCGCGAAATCATTTGGATCGGGCGCTGGATGGCTTGCGAACGCCAGAATTTCTCCGGTCCGCGGATCGAGCGCAACCACCGCTCCGCGCCTGTCTCCCAGCCCCGCTTCCGCCACTTGTTGCAGGTCGTAATCGATCGTCAACTGAATCTGTTTTCCTGGAATCGCTTCTTGCTGGTCCAGGTGGCCCATTTCCTTGCCGACGCTGTTCACGATCACGCGCCGCATTCCGTCCGTGCCCACCAGCAGATCGTTATATTCCCGCTCTAATCCGCTCTGCCCCGCCACGTCCCCGGGGCGCAGTTTCCCGCCGGTCGCTTCGCTTGCCTCAATCTGCTTTTCGCTGACTTCTCCCACATACCCGCTGGCATGCGCCATGAACCCGCCCGGCAAGTATCTCCGCCGGTGCACCATCAGCATTTCCAATATCGGTATGTCCGCGCGATGCGATTCGATGAACGCCACATCTCCCGGCGACGCTTCGGGCTTGATCACGATGGGCTGGAATTTCGGCAGCTTCTCGGTGTTGTTCAACTGCTCTTTAATATCGTCCAGGGATAATCCCAATCCATCCGCGATCGCCGGCAGGTTCTTGTCGATCTCCGCCTGGTCGTCCCGTAGCAATAGCACGCTGAAGGATGGGTAGTTGTCCACCAGCACGCGCCCGTCGCGGTCCAGCATGCGTCCCCGCGGCGCAATAATCGGAATCGAGCGGACGCGGTTGCGCTCCGCCATCTGCCCATATTTATCGGAATCGATGAGTTGCAGTTTCCAGAATCCGAGCAGCAGCAACGCGATCATTCCCACGATCACGTAGGACGCCGCCGCCAGCCGTTCTTGCGGCAATCGATTATCGTCACGAAACCAGTACGACACGAAGGACCTGCGCGCGGGGCTTTCTCTTTTTCAGGGCTAAGCGGGCCCGCCCACGCAATTTCTCAATTCTTTCGGCAGCGAATGCCTTCGAATTCTTCGTCTCGTGGAGCACATTTCTCGCTCCACTTTCCGTCAGAAGCTCCCGAATCGCCGCTTTCCTTCCGAAGCCGCCAACTTCGTGAAGTCTTCTCAAAGTAGCACCTGGTCTTTGCCCGTGCAACTCGTACCAAAGGACAGGTTGCCCCTGGTGTACGGGTCTAACTACTGCGTTTGCAATCCTTTTTTCCGGTAGCTTCTTCGCCCTAAATCGATTAATTTGATGCTTTTTTCTGCCATTTTTCGTTTCGCTCTTCTCGATCGCATCATCGTCTCGGACATGTCTTCCTGGCATCACTACCGGCATCTGCAAATAAAGTAACCACGCGCTTACCCGAGCGAAGGAACATCCTCATTCCGAACGGACTCTTCGCAGTGAGGAATCCCTCTGTCCTTGCCGCCCGCGCAGCTTCCCACCCAGGAACCCGTCCTCACGAAACACATCTCTTTTTTTATTTCTTTGCCCGCGCCTCTTCCTTTAAACTTTTTAATTCCCTATGGCTCCTCGTTCTGACAAGCCTTTACGCCTCGCTCTCATCGGTATGTCTGGTTCTGGTAAATCTCACTGGGCCAAGAATCTCGCCGCCCTCGGCTGTCCCACCGTCTGTTGCGACGATCAGATCGAAGCTCGCCTCTCTCCCGTCCTCAAGACCGGCGGCTACACTGGCATTAACGGCGTCGCGGCCTGGATGGGCTGGCCTGACGCACCCACCTATTCCCTGCACGAAAATCAGTACCTTACCGAAGAAATCGCCGTGCTCGACGAAGTGCTTTGCAGTCTCGAAAAGGATCCCAAGCGCGATCTCATTCTGGACACCAGCGGCAGCGTCATCGCCACCGGCAATCACACCCTCCATCGCCTTCGCCGCCAGACGACGGTCGTCTATCTCGCTGCATCCGGCGACGAAGTCGAGCTCCTTATTCATCGTTATCTCCAGGATCCCAAGCCCGTGCTCTGGCAAGGTGCGTTTCGTCCGCGTCCCGGAGAAACGCCGCAGCAGACCGTCATCCGCTGCTACCCGGTTCTCATCGCCGCGCGCAGCCAAAGCTACGAAGCGCTCGCTCACATCACTCTTCCCACTCTGCAGTTGCACGAGATATCGCCGCCCGGCACCAATCGCGACGCGCAAGCCGGCCAGGCCTTCCTCGACAAAGTGGCCGCGTTGCAGGAAAGCCGCCGATGATCGGCTTACCTCTGACCACCGCGTGCTTTCCTCCACTCCTCGAACCTGTCGTCTTGAGCTCATCTGACAAGGACGAGCGATGGATCTCCACATACAGTTCAATCCCAACCTGCCGGTCAGCCCCCCGTCGCACTACACTATTAACAACTGGATTCGGTTCAAGACGCTTGTCATGAGATACCGCAGCACCGCCGGCAAAGCACCGCTCACCTCTCTTCGTGGCGCGGTTCTCCGCGGCCTGGCTCCCGACGGTGGTTTGTACATGCCTGCGGAAATTGCCCGCCACACTCCCGAAGAGCTGGAGGAATTTCGCCGTCTGCCCTTTACCGAAGTCTGCTTCCGCCTCGTGCGTCCTTTCGCCACTCCTGATGTTCCCGAAGAAGTTCTCTGGCAGATCGTCGCCGAAGCCATCAATTTTCCCGTGAAGCTCGTTTCTCTCTCCCCCGCGCTCCACATCCTCGAACTTTTCCACGGCCCCACGCTGGCCTTCAAGGATTTTGGCGCGCGTTTCATGGCCCGTCTCATGGGCTATTTCGTGCGCGGCGAATCCCGCCAACTCACGGTTCTAGTCGCCACTTCCGGTGACACCGGCAGCGCCGTTGCTCACGGCTTTCTCGGCGTTCCCGGCATTCGCGTCGTCATTCTTTATCCCTCCAAGCGCATCAGCGAAGCCCAGGAAAAGCAGTTCACCACCCTGGGCCAGAACATCACCGCCCTCGAAGTCTGCGGCACCTTCGACGATTGCCAGCGCCTCGTTAAACAAGCCTTCTCCGACGAACAGCTCAACCAGCGCGCCTTCCTCACTTCCGCCAATTCCATCAACGTTGGCCGCCTTCTTCCGCAAATGTTCTATCATGTCGCCGCGTATCGCCAGTTGCCGGTGGCTTCCGTTCCGCTCGTCGTCGCCGTCCCCAGTGGCAATTTCGGTAATCTCACTGCCGGCATTTTCGCCAAGCGCGTCGGCGTTCCCGTTTCCCGTTTCATCGCCGCCACCAATGCCAACGACGTCGTCCCGCAATACCTGTTGTCTGGCGAATATCATCCGCGCCCCGCCGTCGCCACATACTCCAACGCCATGGACGTCGGCAATCCCAACAATTTTCCACGCTTGCTCGATCTCTGCCGCAATCGCCTGGAAAATGTTCGCAAGGAAATTTGGGGACACGGCGCCACCGACGAACAAACTCTCCACGAAATGCATGCCGTCTGGGATCGCTATCGCTACGTCTCCGACCCGCACACCGCTGTTGGCATCCATGCCTGGGAAGCCTACCGAAAACAACACCCCGAAGATTCCCAGGGCCTCGTTCTGGCCACAGCCCACCCCGCCAAATTCGCCGACATCGTGGAAAAAGCGATCGGCCAAGCCCCTCCACTTCCCGAACGCCTCGCCCGCCACCTGAACCAACCCAAACTCTCGCAACCCATGTCCAACGACTACCCGACCTTCAAACAATTCCTCCTAAGCCACTAACAAATTTCCTCCCGGCCATCCTCGCGTCTAACTAATTGAAGTGGCACAAATCGGCAAGCCCGGCGGCAGTCAGCAACATTTGGCATCGTCATCAACAAACGGCGCTTCTCAAGGAATCCCGACTGGTCCTGTGGAAGGTAGCACTGCGGCCAGCGATGCTGTTTACGACGCTAAGTATCGAGAGAGCCGAAACCGGGAAGAAGAAGCTTCCCACCCGCAATGTCAATAGGAAGCGTCTAGCTCGATCGGGAAAACTACGTGTTGCGCCGGAACTCGTCCAACCGATTCCTCGTGATGAATTGATGTTTGAGACTTAACCCAGGCTTTACGACGACCGTCTCAGCCGGTCCAACGCCATAAACAGCACCGTGCCGAGCAGCGCATTCACCGCCGCTGCAATCGCCAGATGCGCGTTAATCCATGCTTCCGGCTGCGCCAGCAGCACTCTTCGCACAATCACGAGGATTCCCTGATGCACCACGAAAAAACCGAAAATCAGCGCAAACCGCGCTGCGGGATGTTCCGTGTCCAGCCGCGCCCCGATCGACGACGCCAAATATCCAATCACCGTCTTCCCGATCCCGTAAAATCCCAGCGGCACCGTCGGCCCGCTCAGCGCATCCTGCGCCAGCCCAATCACCATGCCCAGCAACAAACCCGTAGACGGATTCCGCCGGCTCAATCCAAAGTAAATGGTCACGAGCAGCGGCAAATCCAGAATATTCAGACGCGGAAAATATACCGGCGCCGTTGCCTGAAAGACCAGCGCCGCCGCGGCCATCAACACCACTGCGCCCGGATAAAACTTGTGTACTTCGATGTGCGTTTCGCCGCTGCGCAGCTCGTACGCGTCGTTCATGGCTTCTCCGCCGCCGCTGGCGTGGTGCCCTGAGCGCTGGATGCATTGCTGGCCGGCCCGCCCTGCGTGCTCTGAACGCTGTTCTTGAATTCCACCGGCTCCTGCGACAACAGCACAATCACTGCTTCCAGCCGGTCCAGGTTCGCTGCAGGTTCCACACGAATCTGCTTGAACGTGTTCCCCGCTTTGCTTTCGATCACGGTTCCCACCGGAATGTCTCGAGGAAATATCTTGTCCATCCCGCTGGTTACAATCTTTTCCCCCACGTTGACGGTGTCTTCGTTGGCCACATATTTCATCTGAATCATCGGTTCCCCGGTTCCGCCAACCACTCCTTGCGTCCGCGAATCCACCAGCATCGCGCCCGCGCCGCCCTCTTTGTCTGTCAGCAGCAGCACTTGCGCGGTGTCTCCATATACCTCGATCACTTTCCCGACCGCTCCGTCCGGCGTAATCACTGCCATGTTCCGCCGAATTCCATCCCGTTCCCCGCGATCCACTTCAATCGTTCGGCTTGCCGTTCCCGCGCTCGCCGCAATCACGCGCGCGCCCACCATCGGCACCTGCGCGTGCGTCTGCCGGAAGCCCAGTATTCCTGCCAGCCGGTCCGCCTCTGCCGCGCGGGTTTGCAATTGCGAAATCGTCAGTTTCAGCGCATCGTTTTCGATTCGCAGCGCTTCGTTCTCTTGCACCGTATTGCGGAGCGCGAAGTAATGGTTCCATACGCCGCTCACTTTTCCGAATCCCCACGCTCCGCTGCGTTCGAAAGGATACGCCGCGGAAATCGCCCATACCCGGATCAACCGTCCGCGCGAGTCCACCTTGATCTGCACCGCCAGCATCAGCATCTGCGCCAGCAGCACCGCTGCCAGCAGCGTCAACGACCGGTGTTTGGATGGAATCGCTACCATGTTCTGAACCGTAACTCTTGTTTTGTGACCGCCCCGGACAGGAAGGTGGGTTTCCTCTTTTCAGATCAGCCCAAATCGCAATTGGTTTTAAGCCAACCGACCCGCCGCTTCCTGTTCCGAAACCTGAAACTTAGAACTGCGACCTGAGAACTTGGCGCTCCCTCAGTCGATGCAAACCTGTCGCAACAATTTAAAATCGCTCAGCATCTTTCCCGTTCCCAGCACCACCGACGCCAGCGGATCATCGGCAATCGATACCGGCAATCCGGTTTCTTCCCGGATGCGCTTGTCCAGATTCTTCAGCAGCGCGCCTCCGCCCGTCAGCACAATGCCGCGGTCGCTGATGTCCGCGGAAAGTTCCGGCGGTGTGCGTTCCAGTGCCACGCGTACGGCATTCAAAATTGTCGCCACGCATTCGCTCAATGCTTCGCGAATTTCGCTGTCGTCGATCGTCACCGTCCGCGGCACGCCCTCGATCAGGTTGCGTCCCTTCACTTCGATCGTCAGCGGCTTCTCCAGCGGATATGCCGATCCAATTTCCATCTTGATCTGTTCCGCGGTGCGTTCCCCAACCAGCAGGTTGTACTTCCGCTTCAGGTATTGCATCACCGCTTCGTCCATCTCGTTTCCGGCCACGCGCACCGACCGCGAGTACACGATGCCGCTCATCGAAATCACCGCGATGTCCGTCGTACCTCCGCCGATGTCCACCACCATGTTTCCGCTCGGCTCTTCAATCGGCAATCCGGCGCCAATCGCCGCGGCCATCGCCTGCTCCACCAGGTACACTTCGCTGGCCCTTGCCCGGTAAGCCGAATCCTGCACCGCGCGCTTCTCGACAGGCGTAATTTCGCTGGGCACTCCGATCACGATGCGTGGATGCACCAGCACCCGCCGGTTGTGCGCTTTTTGAATGAAATACGTCAACATCTTCTCGGTGACCTTGAAATCTGCGATCACTCCGTCTTTCATCGGCTTGATGGCCACCACGTTTCCCGGCGTGCGTCCCAGCATGTCCTTCGCTTCGCGCCCTACCGCCACCACTTCGCCGCTTGCTTTGTTGATCGCCACGATCGACGGCTCGTTCACCACGATGCCTTTGCCGTGCGAAAACACCAGCGTGTTTGCCGTTCCCAGATCGATTGCCAGATCGGAGGAAAACAAACTAAACACCGACCTCAGGTTGTATCCATTCTTATTCATTACTGCTTTCCCCCTGCGGAGAGGGTCCTGCCCGGTAGGATCTCCGCGTTCGCCCACCGCCAGTTCGACTTACCATTGTCGCTGGATTCGGCGGCACACGCAAAATCACAACCTGCTGTTCCCCAAATCTATTTCGGCACAACGATGGAAACTTTTTGTGTAGCCGTTCCCCCGCGCCGGTTTGACCCGATTACCACCAGCGTGTGTTCTCCCGGTTCCAGCGGTTCCGTGAAGTGCCGGAACGTTCCGTCTGGCGAAATATTTGCCACTGGCTGGCCATTCACGATCAGCGCCGCACCCGGCTCCGTCTTGCCGATCAATTCCGCCACGCGCCCGTGCATCTGGGTGCTTTCGATTTCCAGCAACATGCCCTGCATTTTGCCTTGTGCCACCAGCGAAAATTTGAAGGTCTCGCTGAATTCACTCGTTTCTTTCTTGGCATCCGTCGCGGTCACATTCCAGAAATAGTCCCCAGCCTCCAGCCCCGTTATCTCCGCGCTCGAGCCGCTCACCTGCACTTGCTTCACCATTTTCGTGAACATCGTGGTCGGGCTGATCCGCAGTGTATAGCTGACGGCCTCATCCACCGGCTGCCACTCAAACCGGATCGTCGCCGTCTTCGGAGTTTCCGAAATAATCGGTGCCAGGTTCAGCGGTGCGACCAGCCCCGGCGGCGCCAGCACGTTCGACTTCTGCGTCGCTCCTCCGGACGGGAAACTCGCCTTCTCCCACTGCGTCAACTCGATGGTCTCGTTTCCGCGTTTCACTTCCGCGCCGCCGTTCGCCACCACGATCTCGTGCTCGTTGTGGTTCGGATCGTTCTTCACCGTCGCCCGGCTGTTCTGCTTCATGTACGCGGTTGCGTCTTCCACGCTCACCGCCGCTTGCGCGTCGCGCAATGTCCATGTCGGCGTGGCCAGGTCCACCGCGCCCGTATTGATGCGCACCGCGGTGTTCGAGTGGTCGCGCGTAACGGTGTTTTCTTCCACCGTAATCAACGTTTCCTTATTAACTGTGTACTCCGTGCCGTCCGCGAACGTGACGCGTGCCGCGCCATCCGATCCCGTTTGCACCAAATCTCCCTTGTCCAGCGTTGTGTGATAATCCGCATCCACCCAGGTGACCGAATTCACTTTCTTCACCTGCACCCGGCCGTCCAGGTTCACGAATTTCGCCTGCGTCTGCGCGCTCGTCAGTATTTCAGACTCCTGATTTCCCAGCGCATTGTTCAGTTTTTTCTCGGCAATATCTGTCCAGTTCGGCATCGTCGCGTACATCCCTGCGACGATGATTACTACCACCAACACGATCAGTAGTCCCACCGTCTTGTACGACACCGTGTGCCAGTAAACTTCTACATGGCGTATCTTCGGTACCTGTTGGGGCGCCGGCGGGGCCGTGGGACGGCGTGGATCGGTGGGTGTTTGCGTACTCACAGTTGTGCGCGCTGCGAATGCTCCAATTTTGCAATCTAGCACACCCTGTCCCACCTGCACGGAAACCCCAACTCACGTTGGTCAATCTACAAATAGCGTTTGCGCTTCTTTTGCAGACACTGACCCTAAGGCCAGCCCCTTTCGCGTAGAAGCGCAGCCCTCTTGCGCCCCCTCTCTACGCAATCTCTAGCATGTCGAGGCTGTCCGAATCCTGCTTTTCCACGATTGCCGCAACCCTGGACGCTGCCCGCGGCCCGGTCATTCCGAACGGCGTCCGCGAAGTGAGGAACGCGGCGCGGCGCACGCCTTTCGGGCGATCAATCCCGCGGCGATTTTCGTGTGACCCGGTCCGGGTGCCCATACAGTGAACGGGCGTGTCGGCTCTTGGGGTTACACGCGCCCGGACCCCTGTTCCAATTTCCCCTTTTCTAATTTCTATTTTCTCGCTGAAAAAATCTGGTCTTGTCAAAATCCTTCTGCACCGCGACATCGAAAAATCCCACCATCATCTCATCGGACGTCTGCTCTCCCCATCGCACCGCTGCATCCGGGTCCGGGTTATGCTTATTGCCCCGCGAATTGTCGAACCATGCCACCGCCTGCAACTTTGTCCCGGCCTGCAACATCAGTGGCTCCGCCAATCGGTAGCTCATCTGCCAGTGAAAATGATAATGCACACGGAGCAGCGGCTCGATGCTTCCGTCTTTCTCCACAATGTTGTACGCGAACTGTTTTCCCCGCAGATGCATGTGCGGAAAGAAACTCAGCAACAGCGCGTCATTCGGCAGCGTTCCCCAGGCTTCCACGCGATAATCGGGCACTCCCGGCGGAATCAAAAAATGGTCGTTCGTCAGTTGCAGCGTCAACACTCGCTTTTCCGGTGTCTTGTTTGCAAACCGCAATCCGATCCGCGTCACATCCGTCCCTGCTTTTCCATTCGTCGTGTAATGCATCTGAAAAACCAGGTCGGATCCGGCCGGCACATATTTTGCCATCCCCTCCGCCCAATCGTCCGGCGTGCTTCCCGGCGCGTACACCAGCAGAATGTCGCTGTCTGTCCACATCGCGTCCCGCCGATCGTTCTCGCTCGTCATCATGCCCGCCGTGAACGGTTTCCCCACCGGCGCGTGCCGCAGCCACGACGATCCCGGCGGCCGCACGTAAACCACCGCGTGATGCACATTCTCCGGCATGCCCGGCAAAATTTCCGAACCCTGCACCCACCGCCCTTCCTTGAAATTCGTCGGCACAATTTCGTAGGTGTAATCCACTTCGCCATCCGCCGGAATTTTCACTCCCTCCGTCATCGTCACGACCAAGGCCGGCTCCGCCATCGTCCATCGCCAGGACCATTTCCGTTTCGCGGGCGCCTCCGCCGGATTTCCCGCAGGCGCATTGGCGTCCGCCCACGCCGCCAGCACCGCAATCTGCTCATCGCTCAACGAAGGATCGTTCGAAAATTTCCCGATGCCGCGCTCGGCAAACCACGGCGGCATCGTCCGGTTCTGCGCAGCCGCCCGAATCGCCCCAGCCCACCGCCGCGTCTGCTCATAGGTCTCAAACGCCATCGGCGCAATCCCCCCAGCGCGATGACACACCTGGCAATGCCCCTGCAATATGGGCAAAACCTCCCCATAAAACGCAGGTTTCTGAGCCGCAGACGGACCGTTTTGTCCCGGGGCCATAGTCAGCGCAGTTGTCAGTAACAAGAGAAAGAAAAAGAGGAAATTCCGCTCGGGCGCTCTTGACTTGCTTTTAAGAACTTTAGTCAAGATTTGCTGGCACAACATTCATATCAATCCAGTGCCGGAGGTATGGCACACGCTTGCCCGGCCCGTAAGGGCTGGGAGTACCGCAGGTGCGAAATATTTTCGCTCCCACAAACCCGCTAATTGCTCCGCACTCACCATCCCGGTCCTCGCCGCTTCATCCTGTAGTTCCTCAACTTCCCAAACTTCCTTCAGCTCATTCATGCCGACGCCGCTGCTGCCCCCTTTAACAAAATATCCAAATCATCCGGATGAATCGCGCACAACGCCGCCTCTTCCCGCTCAATGTCCCCATTCTTCACCATCGTCACCAACGACTCCTCCAACGTGAACGATCCCTTCCTCTTCGTCAGCGGTATTTCCTGATGCAAATGCTGTAAATTATTGCGCCGGATGTGGTGCCGAGCCCCATATCCCACCATCAACAATTCCGCCGCAGGCAATCGCCCGCCATGTTTGCTGGGCAACAAAATCTGCGTCAGCACCGCCGCCAGCGCCATCGCTAATTCCTGGCGGATCGAATTCTGCCTCTCCACCGGAAACGAATCCGCAATCCGCCCCACCGTAGACGCTACGTCGGTTGTGTGCAATGTCGACAGCACCAGGTGCCCCGTTTCCGCCGCCGCCACCGCAATCCGCATCGTCTCCGGATCGCGCATCTCTCCCACCACAATCACATCCGGCGCCTGGCGCAGCGCTGCCCGCAACGCCGTCGGAAAATCCGGCGCGTCCGTTCCCACCTCCACCTGCTCGATCACGCTTCGAATATGAGTGTGCTCGTATTCGATGGGATCCTCGATCGTCACGATGTGCCGCGCTTCTTTTGCATTGATCTCGTGCATCAACGCCGATAGCGTCGTCGATTTTCCCGAGCCCGCCGGCCCGCCAATCAGCACCAGGCCACGCGGCAAATGCGCCAGGTTCGCCACCGCCGCCGGCAGATGCAATTCCTGCAGCCCCGGCACCCGCGCAGGCAGCGCACGAATCGCCGCCGCTGCGCGCCCGCGCTCCCGGTGCAGATTAATCCGGAATCGCCCGACGCCCTCTATCCGGTAAGAAGCATCCGCAAGCGATGACTCGCGGTAAACCTCCAGCGCATGTCGTGAAAGCGCCGGCAGAACCGCCGCCTCAATATCCCCCCCGTCCAGCGTATTCGCTTCGAGCTTTCGAATTTCCCCTTGCACGCGCATGCACGGCGGCGCATTCTCCACCAGCAGCAAATCACTACCGCCCTTCGCCACCAGTGTTTCCAGCCACTGATCGAGCAGCGCCGTCGCTGCCGCATCGGCAGGTTCCGACCCGCGCCCCTCATTCAGCTCCCGCACCAGCCGGTTCAATTCCCCCGATTCGTCCATCGCCGCCTCACATCACAGCTTCGATGCAGAATCCTGCAGTCTCGCCCACTCCGCCCGCAATGTCCATACCATCGATTCTGCTTCCCAAGTATTTCGAAGGTGCTATTCCGTGCACCAATATTGCCCACATGCTATTGATAAAGTTCCCTTCCCTCGGTCGTGCCGATTCTGCTTCGGGCACCGTCAGCTCGAACAACCAGCGGAGTGATATGCTGGCTTCGTTTTGAAAAGTAGTTTACTTGCGGCGCTCATCGTAAGGCGTAAGCTTTCTCCCATGAAACAAACACTAAAATTTCTCGCGATCGCCGGTTTCCTCGCGAACTGCCTCTGGCTTTCGGCTCTGGCCCAGCCAGCCGCCACCCTTAACGTGTGGGTAGCCAGTTGGGGATCTTCTCAGCAGATCCCCGAACCGCAGAACGCCCTACCGTCCGACAGTCTGCGCGATGCCACCGTGCGGCAGATCTTCCACTTGTCCGTCGGCGGTCCCGCCCTGCGCGTGCATCTCTCGAACGCGTTCGGGACCGAACCACTGCACTTCACATCCGTTCACGTTGCGTGCCCAGTTTCGCCTTCATCCTCGGCCATCGACGCCGCCAGCGATCGCCCGCTCACATTCTCAGATGCTGTCGATGTAACCGTCCCTCCCGGCACGGAGTTTCTCTCAGACCCTCTCGAGTTTCCCGCGGCTCCTCTGTCCGACATCGCCGTTACGTTTCACCTCGACTCGCCGCCGGCAACAGAAACGGGCCATCCGGGTTCGCGCGCCACTTCCTACTACCAACTCGGAGACGCCGTAAGCGCCGCGAATCTCACCGGCGCAAAGCACGTCGACCACTGGTATCAGATTTCAGCGATCGACGTACAAGCTCGATCAGGCGCAGCAGCGGTCGTGGCCCTCGGCGATTCCGTCACCGACGGACACGGCGCCACCACCAACGGCAACGACCGCTGGACCGACGTACTCGCACAGCGCCTGCAGGGCTCGCCGGATACGCGCAACATTGGAGTGTCCAACCAGGGCATCGGTGGCAATCACTTGCTGACAGACGGCTTGGGACAAAATGCTTTGGCCCGTTTCGACCGCGACGTGCTCGCGCCAGCAGGTGTGCGCTGGGTCATCGTCTTCGAAGGTGTAAACGATCTCGGTGGACTGGCTCGCAACGGCGAAGTGTCGCCCGCCGACCACGGGGCCCACGTAAAACGCATCCTGTCTGCCTATCAGCAGATCATTGCACGCGCCCATGCGCACGGTCTTCGCGTTTACGGAGCCACCATCACTCCCTACGTCGGTTCAACCTACTATCATCCCGGCCCGCCGAGCGAGTCCGACCGCCAAACAGTAAATCGATGGATTCGCGCCCCCGGCCACTTCGACGCTGTGATCGACTTCGATGCCATCCTCCGCGACCCGCAAAACCCCGAACATCTACAGCCCAGCTACGATTGCGGCGATCACCTCCACCCCTCCCCCGCCGGCTACAAAGCCATGGGCAACGCAGTCCCCCTAACCCTGTTCGCCCACTGATTCGCGCAAATCTGCAACGAGATTGTCGTCAGCGTCAGCAGCTGCTGGCCTTCCCCTGTCCAAGATTTTCATCGCCGGCGCGAATTCCATCAGTTAACAAGCAGTGCAATCCCACGCATCCTGCGCAACTTCTGCGCCTCGTGATACCATGCCCGCATGAGCGATTCCGTTTGCATCCCAAGCTCTGCTTCAGCCGTCGCGGCCACCGCAGCTCCTGCGCGTCACTCCGTTCTTGTCCGCGTCACTCACTGGATTACCGCCCTGTGTTTCATCGCCCTGCTCGTCACCGGGATTGAAGTTCTCGTCTCTCACCCACGCTTCTACTGGGGCGAAACCGGCAATGTATTGACTGAACCTTTATTCATAATTCCCATTCCCTCCTCAAGGTCACTTGTGCCAACAGGTTATGGTTACGTGTTGCCGGACCAGAACGGTTGGAGCCGCGCGCTTCATTTCCAAGCTGCCTGGATCCTCGGATTAACCGGTTTGCTGTATTTACTCTCCTCGTTCTTCACCGGTCATTTCCGGAAAAACTTGCTCCCGAGAAAGGCCGATCTCTCGTGGGGCGTACTTTCCGCTTCAATGGCAGACCATTTGCGCTTTAAGCGCCCGAGTTCGGCGGAAGCCTGGTCGTATAACGTGCTGCAGCGGCTTGCCTACCTTTTCGTTATTTTCGTACTGGTCCCCTTGGTCATCTGGACGGGCCTGGCCATGTCCCTGGCCTTTGTTTCGGCGTTTCCGGCCAGCGTCACTTTGTTAGGCGGCCAGCAATCCGCGCGTACAATTCACTTCTTCGTCTCCGTGGCCCTCGTCCTTTTTCTGGTCGTCCACATCGTGATGGTTTGGTTTGCTGGATTCTGGAGCCGCATGCGAGCCATGATCACCGGCCGTGCCGCCACAGATACAGATAAGGAGCCCGCATGAGCGATCTCTCGCGCCGCAAATTGATCACCACCGGGCTCGCGGCCGCGGCGGGCGTAGCCGGCCTGGGCGTGGCCGCGCGCATTGCGCAGAGCTATGGATTGGTTCCGCCCGATCACGGCGGAATCTTCGGCCTCGGCGAAACGCTGACCTACGCGTCGCAGCGCCTGCTGATCAGGCACTCCTTGGCCCGTGAATTCTCTCGCAGCCAAATTTCGAAGCGTCCAGTCCCGAACGAAATGCCCCCTCTTCATGATGCCTTCAAGCGCCTTCAGGCTGGCGGATTCGCAGACTGGCGGCTCTCCGTCGACGGCATGGTCGCGCAGCCTGGGACGTTTTCGCTTGCCCAACTCAAGAGCTACCCGTCGCGCAGCCAGATCACTCAACTGGCGTGCGAAGAGGGCTGGTCGTATATCGCCGAGTGGACCGGCGTGCCGCTCTCTCACGTCTTGGACATCGTGGGTGTGCAACCGCAAGCCAGGTACGTTGTGTACTTTTCCTTCGATCCCGACTGGTGGGAAAGCATAGACATGGCCGATGCCTTGCATCCGCAGACATTTCTCGCCTATGGCTTGAATGGCGATGAACTTCCCGTCGGCAACGGCGGCCCGCTTCGCTTGCGGCTCCCCCGCCAACTCGGCTACAAGAGCGTGAAATTTATCACCCACATGACAGTCACCGACAGCCTGAAAGGGTTCGGCAAAGGCCTGGGATCGGCGGCCCCAGAAGCCGGCTACGCCTGGTACGCCGGCATCTGAGTCCTTCGTCTGCCAGCCAGATCCGTCAGCGACGAAGGAGGATCAAAAATGGCCACTCCACAATCGCAACCGCAGAATGCGCTCGAGCTAAGACGCACCTTCCCCGCGCCACGCGAACGAGTCTTCCGCGCCTGGATCGACGCCAGAGTATTCGCGCTCTGGTTCCACCCCACTGCGGACCACACGACCGTCATCACACGTCTTGATCCAAAGGTCGGCGGCAACTACACCCTGGAAATGCACCATAAGAGCGGCAATGTCGATAAGCTCAGCGGCACTTACCAGCAGATCAAGCCGCCTGAAAAGCTTGCCTTCACTTGGCGTTGGTCGACCGATCCTCCGGGCCAGGAAACACTCGTCAGCCTGGAATTTCTCGACCTGGGCGACGCTACCGAGATCGTTCTCTCGCAAGGCCAATTCCCAGACGCCGAAACGTGCGATAAACACAAACACGGCTGGATGGGCTGCCTCGACCAGCTCCAAAAATATTTGGCCTAACTGCCATGGCCCATCAAGCACCGCTGGAGTTTATCTTCTACATTGCCGCCACCCCGGAGAAGGTGTGGGAGGGCTTTGTGTCGCAGGAGTCAAACCGCATCCTCTTCTCTGGTGCTGAACTTCAATCGGATTTCAAGCCGGGTGGCTTGCTCGCATGGGTCGGCCCGGGCCCCGATGGCAAGCCCATCTCATACGTCCGCGGAAAGGTCCTTCGGTTTGAGCCGCCAAAAGTCTTTCAGTACACCTTCGCAATGGGCCAAAATGATAAGGAGTCACGGGCAACTATCGAGCTGCTGCCAGAAACCGAAGCCACAAAAGTAACGGTGAGGCATGACGAGTGGGCCGACAACGACCCCACATACGCTGCCTGCGCCGATGGATGGCCACGTATTCTTTCCCGCCTCAAAACGCTCCTTGAGACCGGGAAGACATTCAAACCCCATTGAAACGACGCCGCAATGGTTTGGAACCACATGCTGGCGGAGCTTACTTGCGAGACCGCAACCCATATTTGTCGGCTGTATTTTGCGATTTCATCTTCTGGTGAGCTTGGTTTGTTCGTGCCTTCCCTACTGCGTCTGGGGGCAGACGCCAATCGCGAAAGATAATCTGCAGCTAAGAGTGCAAACGTCGAAACAACGATACAGCATTGGAGATATGGTATCGGCGGCGGGTTCGTTCCTTTTTATTTTTTGGCCCACGCGTTGAGCAGGCGACGTAGCTGGATGAGTTGGCCGAGGTGGTAGGCGTTGTGGTCAAGGAGCAGAATGGTTTTGGAGGCCAGTGATTGCTTGTTGGCGTGCCGGATCGGGGCGAGTATGTCGGATTGTTCCAGGGCGGCGACCAGTTTTTTGCGGTCGGCGCGGAAGGAGGCGATCGATTCGTCCCAGGCTTTGGCGTGGGGAGGTTCGGGCGATTTCGGCCAGTAGCCGTCCGGGAAATTCGGAGATTTGTGATTCGGGTTGAGGGCGTATTCGACGATGTCCCATTGGGCAATCCGAAGATGCTCGACAAGCTGGTAGGCGGAGTGCGGGAGACCGCGGGGGCGTTCGCCGCGGAGATTGACGGGGAAGTTCTTGACGGCGGCATCGAAGCCGGCGTGGGCGTTCTCTTCGGTTAGAAGAGAGATTAGTTCCTTGCGGAAAGCGTCCGATTCTTTCGTTGATTTTTGTGGCATGGTGGTGTCCTCTCGCTGGAGTTTTGCGCCAGACGTTGGATGAATTGGCAAGGCGGATCGGTGCGCGGACTATGGCAAGACGCGATGGTTGGGTTCATCCTGTAGTGGTAATGCCAACCTGCCTGCTTAATCCGGCCCGAAAGCTGGCCGGGCACATCTACGGTAATGCGACTTATGCCACTTCAGGCGGTTGGATGGGGTTTGCCGGCAGATCCATTTACCCGGTCTCGGTGGCCTTTAGCGAACTGTTGCGCCAGGTCCCTTCACCTCAGGCAGGGTAGAAATTCAGGGTAAGTAGACTCTCCGCATCGTCCTTGCCGGCTGTCTCCGCGGTATTTTGTGCTTGCGCCAGAACGAGATCAATTGCGGAGATCGCCCCGCAATCCACCCTATAAGCCTTCTTTCACCGTAGCGATAATGACAATCATGTGCCTCCGTTCGTTGAGGAACACGTCACAATAGCAAGCTGGCAAGGACATGGAGAAGGTCGGTCGTTTCAGATATTCTGCTCGCTATTGCCTTTTGTCTGCAAAATAGTTATGGCCAAGGATATGAAATTCGCCTGGGCATTGTTCCTCGCGGTCGCGACGGCACACCTTCTATACAGTCAGGAACCCACTCCACCACAGCCCGTGACAGATGCCCCCGCAATGCAATCCCAAAAATCAGACACCGAAGCGAAGACGGAAGTGTCCGTACAGGACACCGGCAATACGTTTAAGCTCCGCGTGAACCTCGTCCAGGTCCCTGTGGTTGTGCGAAACAACACCGGCGAGCCGGTGGAAGGTCTACGCAAGGAAGATTTTCAGTTGTTCGACAATGGCAAACCGCAACCCATTTCCACATTTGCCGTCGAGTCCGCGCAGTCGCGCAAACAACGCGGCGAAGCAGAGGAGAAAACCCAGGAGAGCGAGGGGGAAAACGGCGCTGGCGGTTCTGTGGCCCTGCCGGAACGCTTTGTGGCGCTAACGTTTGATGATGTCCATCTCAAAATGGAGGATGCAGGTCCTCTGCGAGTGGCCGCGGGAAAGTTCGTGGATGCCATGATGCCGGCCGACCGCGTGGGCATCTTCTCGACATCTGGGCAATTCACGCTCGATTTCACCAACGAGAAGGAAGCGCTGAAGCAGAAGTTGTTGGGACTGGTGCCGCGAGGGCGGATAAGCAACAGTACAGGCGCATGCCCTAATATTTCCTTTTACATGGCGGATCGACTGGAAAGGGAAGGATGGCCAGTAGATCCGGACCAGAGCGGTCCACCGGATTTTGAAGTCTTCGTCCAAGAAACATTACGGTGCATGTCTGGAATCAATGTCAAAACCGCGAGAACTTTGGTGATAAACGCGGCAAGAAGCGCTCTGGATACCGGGGAAGCAGAGAACCGCGAGACCTATCGACAACTCGGAAGCGTGCTGCGGACGTTGTCTTCGAAACCTGGCACGCGCATCCTGCTCTTCGCATCCCCGGGATTCCCCCTGGCGATGCTGACGAAGGAAGCGTCGGGGGTTGTGGACCTTGCGAACCGGGCAAGCATCGTGATCAACACAATTGATGCGCGCGGACTGTACGCGCTGGCACCGGGAGGGGACATCTCGGAGGCGTTCTCGGACGCCCCGTCAACTGCGGGACTGAAGACAAGCTTTCGCGTTACTGAGCAGTCTGAACAACAGTTCGTTCTGATGGACTTTGCCTATGGTACCGGCGGCACGTTCTTCCATTCCAATGATTTCGAGGCTGCATTGAACCAGGCAGGAAGTGCGCCGGAGGTTTCCTATGTGTTGGGTTTTTCGCCGCAAAATCAGAAGATGGACGGGCGATATCATGCGCTCAAGGTAACGCTATCCGGACCGAATGAGTATGCCATCCAGGCCAGGCGCGGTTACTTTGCCCCCAAAAAGTTGGACGACCCGCGGGAAGCGGCCAAACAGGAGATTCAGGATGCCGTATTTTCGCAGAATGAGATTGTTGATCTCCCGCTGACTTTGCAGATACAGTACTTCAAATTGGACGATACCGCGACGCGGCTCAGTGTGGTCTCGCATCTTGACGTGCAAAGGATGCAATTCCACAAGGCGGATGGAAGGAATTTTGACGATTTGACGGTCGCCACGGTCATCTTTGACGATAACGGCAAGTTCGTCATGGGCGGCGAGAAGTTCGTGAAGATGCGTTTCCTGGATTCCTCGATTGCAAGGTACGGTCACACTGGATTTGTCGTCAAATCCACTTTCGATTTGAAGCCAGGCAAATACACGGTGCGGCAAGTAGCGAGGGACTCGGAAGGCGCGCAGATGGCGGCGCGTAACGCGATTGTGGTCATCCCGAACTAACCCGGGAAACCGGCAAGAAGGGCAGCGGGCAGGGATTCGGAAAGGGCGTGGGGTGGAATTAAAAACGCTGGCGTAGAAATTGCGAATGGAGGAGGCCACATGCAGTTTCGCGGCCAATTTGGCGTTCTTAGGACATTCTTCGTGGCCGTTGCCCTTCTTTTCGTGGCCTGCTCTTTTCCACGGATGGCCACAACACAGGAATCTCCCAAACCTCCCGCCTCCAAGGAGCAGTCGGCTTCCAACACTCCTTCACCTGTCATAAAGACAGAATCACGCATCGTTCTTGTCGATGCCGTGGTGACCGATAAAAAAGGCAATTACCTTCGGGATCTGACGCAGAAGGATTTCAAGGTTTACGAAGACAACAAAGAGCAAGCCATTACCAGTTTTTCGTTCGGCTCTGACGTTCCTGCTGGAGAAAATCGAGGACAGAGCCACTACGTTATCCTCTTCTTTGACAACGCTTCGATGCAGCGGCTTGACCAAGCACAAGCGCGTAAAGCCGCCGCAAGCTTTATCGAGCAAAATGCCGCCGGCGATCGGGTGATGGCCATCGCTGAGTTCGGCGGCACTCTTCAGATTACGCAGGATTTCACTGCGAATCCTGAACTACTCAAATCGGCTATCACCGTTTCGCGAACTCCGCACAGGGAAACCAATCCGCAAAGTTCAAGTATTTCGGGTAGCCCGCTCAGCCTTGCAGCTGCCTCCAGCGACCTCGGTGCGCGTTCCATGTTTCTTTCCATTCGTACCCTTGCCATGAATCTCCGCTCCCTTCCCGGTCGCAAAACGTTAATTCTTTTTTCTGCGGGCTTTCCGGTGATGTCTGACCCCACACGGCTTGCGGAACTCACCGCTACCATCGACACCTGCAACAAGGCGAACGTCACCGTCTATTCGCTCGACGTTCGGGCGTTGGCAGCTTCCGTTTCGAGCGGCAGCGCTCTTGCCCCCCTAAACGCGCACACAACTCCGAGCGCGTTTGCCCCCGGTCAAGCTCGGCAAGGCCCCCCCAGGATTGTGATGGCCAGGTACTCTCTCGCTTTCCGCAATCCGCAGAAGCCGGGTGGCGGTGGCTCTGCGGGCGGC
Organism: Candidatus Acidiferrales bacterium; assembly: GCA_963742325.1. Classification (GTDB taxonomy): domain Bacteria; phylum Acidobacteriota; class Terriglobia; order Acidiferrales; family UBA7541; genus Acidiferrum. The sequence goes on from CAVULB010000002.1 coordinate 1,009,128, forward strand.
AGTGGTATCCCAGGCGCCCCAGACGGAGGCAAACGATACAGCATTTCCGGGAACCGACCGCGTAGCATTGTTCCGCAACTTCCCGCTTCGGTCGATGTAAACCAGTATCTGCTACGGGCCATTGCAGAGGGCACCGGCGGTTTTGTCATTTACAATACCAACGACCTTCTTGACGGTTTGAATCGCATCGCTCGAGAAATGAACGAGTTCTATATTCTCGGCTACGTCCCTCCACATTCCCAAGAAGGCGCTTGCCACACTCTGAAATTGAAACTCGATCGCAGCGGAGCGGAAGTGCGCTCACGCAGCGGCTATTGCAACACTCGCTCGGCCGATCCCTTGGAAGGGAAGCCACTGGAACAACAACTGGAAAATGAGGCCAACGGTCGACCCGCTGGCTCCATCCAGGGTTCTATGCAAGTTCCTTATTTCTACAATGGTCCGAACATTGCCCGTGTTAACGTGACTATCGACGTTCCAAGCGATTCCCTCAACTTCAGCAAGGACAAAGGGGACTACCACTCCGATGTCAACGTCCTCGGTATTGCCTACAAACAGGATGGAACAGTCGCTGCCCGATTCAGCGACACTCTTGAACTCAACCTGCAAAAAGACGAATGGAAAGCGTTCACCAAGCAGCCGTATCACTACCAAAATCAGTTTGACCTGGCCCCTGGCGGCTACAAGCTCACCGTTGTATTCAGTGCAGGTGGCGATCATTTCGGCAAATTTGAAACGCCGATTCAGATTGCTCCCTATCTTGGAAACACACTCACTCTCGGCGGCGTAGTCTTATCGACAGATTTCCAGAAGCTCAATGCGGATTCCAGCCAGTTAGACGCCATGCTGCTCGAAGACCGTACTCCCCTGGTCGCCAATGGAGTACAAATTACACCGGCCGCAAAATATCAGTTCAAGAAATCAGACAAGGTTGTTCTGTACTCGGAGCTGTATGAGCCTTTACTGAAAAACCTAAATCCTCCCAAAATTGGCGCCGGCTACGCTGTTTTCGACAAAGCAACGAACAAGGAAGTTGCCTCGACCGGCGCAATTCCACTCGACGAGTTCGTACAGAAGGGGAATACCGTAGTTCCGTTTACCTTGATACTTCGAGTGAGCGATTGGCCCCCAGGATCTTACCGCCTGGTCTTGCAGGCGGTAGACGCGGCAAACAACAGGGCGCCACAAAAAGAAATCGAGTTCACCGTATCAGACTAGCGGACGAGGTCGGTTACGTTACCAACGGGAAGGGGCCGAAAAACAAACAGGATAGTCGGCCGCGACCAACCGTCCTGTATTCCGTTTGGGCCTTTTCCTTCCATACCTTATAATATTAAGTTTGGTCACACACTCAGGAGACATCTGGAATGGCTGGAGCATTTGATAACCAGAAAACTGGCGTCCGAATTCTTTTCGGCATCATTATCGGCATGCTCGCGCTCAGCATGCTCCTCTACCTAGTGCCCCAGGGCCCGGATAGCGCGCAAACCCCCGGTGACGTGGTCGCCAAAGTCGGCGATCAATCCGTCACCCTGTCGGAGATCAGTCAGCGCCTGAACGAAATTCGCCAGAACAATCCTATCCCGCGCCAGCTCGAAGGTCTCTACGCCAATCAGATTCTGAAGCAGCTCGTTTTCCAGAAGGAAGTCGAATACGAAGCCAAGCGCCTCGGTATTTCCGTCAGCGATCAGGAGCGCGCCGATCGCATTCGCCAGATTCTCCCCACCGCCTTTAATGGCGATACCTTCGTGGGCACCGACGCTTATTCCCAGCAGGTGCAGCAGCGTTTCCAGATGACTGTGCCTGCCTTTGAAGAACTGATCCGCTCCTCCATGATCGAGGAAAAGTTCCACAAGCTGCTCACCGACGGCGTTACCGTCAGCCCCGACGAAATCAAGCAAGAATTTCAATACGAAAACCAGAAGGTCAAGCTCGACTACGCCGCCGCCAATCCTGAAACCCTGGCCGACAAGATCAACCCCGACGACAACGAAATCAAGTCCTACTACGAGCAGAACAAGACCAAATTCCAGATTCCTGAGAAGCGCGTCGTCCGCTACGGACTGCTTGACCTAAACCAGATTCGCCAAAGCGCCACCGTCTCCGATGACGAGCTAAAGGTCATCTACCAGCAAAATATCCAGCAGTATGAAGTCCCAGATCGCGTTCATGTCGAGCACATCCTCCTCACTACCGTCGGCAAAACCGACGCCGAAGTCGCCGAAGTCAAGAAGCAAGCCGAAAGCATCCTTGCCCAGGTTAAAAAAGGCGCCAACTTCGAAGATCTCGCGAAAAAGTACTCCGACGATCCCGGCTCCAAGGCCAAGGGTGGCGACTTGGGCTGGCTCGTTCACGGCCAAACCGTTCCGGAATTCGACAAAGCCGCCTTCAACACTCCCAAGGGCGAAATTTCAGACCTGGTCAAGACGCAATACGGCTTCCACATCATCAAGGTCCTCGATAAAGAGAACGCGCATACCAAGCCCTTTGACGAAGTCAAAGACTCCATCCGCACCCCCTATCTCCTCCAGAAGGCCGATCAGGAGTCAAATTCCATCGCCGATCAGATGTCCAGCCAGATTCGCCAGTCCAACAAGACCACTCTCGACGAGCTGGCGCAGAAATATCATCTCACCGTCTCGCAAACGCGCCCTCTCGCGCCCAACGATCCGGTACTCGAGCTTGGCAACTCTCAGGACATTAAAGACGCTATCATCCGCCTTCGCCCCAATGAGTTGAGCGTTCCCGTTCGCACCGATCGCGGCTACGTGGTTCTCTCCCTGCAGCAGACTCTCCCGGCTCACCCCGGCACTCTCGATGAGGTTCGCGACAAGATCGTCGCCGAACTTCGCGTCACCAAGTCCGAACAGCTCGCGCAATCCAAGATCGACGACCTCCTCAAGCGCGTCAAAGCTGGCGAAAAGTTCGATGCCGCTGCCAAAGCCCTCGGCTTGGAGACCAAAACCTCCGATCTCCTCGCTCGCAACGGCAACATCGCTGGCCTCGGCAGCGCCAAACTTCTCATTTCGGCCTTCTCCCTCAAGCAGGGAGACGTCGGTGGCCCCGTTCACATGGGTTCTTCATGGGTCGCCTACCAGCTTCTCGACAAAGTCGAGCCCAACCCCGCCGACTTTAATGCCCAGAAGCAGAAAATCACCGACACGCTGCTCCAATCCAAGCGCAACATGGCCTTCGATGCCTTCCGTATCGCCCTCGAAGACCGTCTGAAGCAGGAAGGGAAACTGAAGATTTCCACGGATAAGCTACGCAGCTTTGGCGACATGAGCTTGCCCTTAGGTCGACCTAATTCCTAGAAAATAAAGTAGTTATATTTTAACGCAGCGGGCCTTGCCCTGTTCCCCACGAACCGCTAGCCTATCTCTGTCTGGTCTGGGCCCCTCTTCATGGGAGAATTTCCAAGGTATTGCACTCCGGTTATGGGAGATCTCTCGAGGCACGCGGCTCTTCCAGTCCACTCTTTCATTTCTTACGATTAGGATTCGATCATGGGCAAATCCGCGCCAGTCCGCACCACTCGCAATGCCTACCGTTGCAGCATCGAGTTGAATCAAGCCGGCAAGTACTGCGTCCGCATCCGTGTGCAGTACCCACGCCACGCGTGGACCCTCGGCGTGTTCTTCCTCGCGTCCTCCTTCGACCGCTCCATGAAGAAACTCGAAGAATGCCTTCGCTTCCTCCAGCGCAACGAAGAAAAGCTCTGGTTCTGGGGCGTCGATCGTTCTGAAGACATCGCCTTTTCCGCCGAGTTCCTCAAGGAAATCGGCTTGCTTCTTGACCGCCGCCTCGAATTTCCCCGCAAAGCCTCCAGCCTCTCCCTCGAACCCGAACGCGACGTACCCGCTTTCGTGCTGGGCCCTGTCCGCCGCGGCCTGGCCGAATCGGTCGAGTACGGACGCGTCCGCCTAGCCGGCGACTAAATCCCTCCTTAGAGGGCCGGATTCAGCTCCGACATACCATGCCATGCAACCCGTGGGCTCGAGTCCCTTTGGAGACTCTTCTCTTCTCCGTAGCGGGTGTCCCATAGGACGGATTCGTGTGACGTCTGCTCCGCAACCCACGCCGCACTTCTTCGCCGTCGCAAACTCCACTACAATCTTCTTGTGCGCATCTCTTCGCGTCGCCCAACCTACGCGCTGCTGGCCCTGGCCATCCTTTCTTTCAGCCATGCCACCGCCACCGCCGCTCAGCAAGCCCCGGCCGCCTCCGCAGCGCGCATACTCCTCTTGCCGCGCAAGCTGGTCAGCGGCGAGCGTGCCACCTTGGCCGTGCTCGACGTCGCCGGGCGTCTCACTCCCGGCGCCACCGTTGTTTTCTCCAACGGCGACAAAGTCACGACCGACGCCACTGGCCGCGCCCTCTTCGTCGCCCCGCTCATCCTCGGTAAAATCTCCGCCACCATTCAGGGCCGCAGCGGCCGCGTCACCAGCACAATCTATCCGGCCACAGACGTTCCTTCCACCACGCAGGCCGTCACCGAAGCCCCGCGCATCGCTTCCGTCGCCGACCGCTTCGAGTTTCTCGGCCACGGCTTCTGCGGCGACGCCGACGCCAATCACGTCACGGTCGCCGGGCTGCCCGGACTCGTTCTCGCCGCTTCGCCCGGTTCACTCACAGTGCTGCCTCCTACGGACATGGATCCTGGTCCCGCCGCGGTCAAAGTCAGCTGCGGTCAAAAATCCCCCGATCCCTTCACAATTGTTTTTGTCAGCCTAGAATTGCAGGCCAGCAACGCCCCACTGGCGCCCGGCGAGCATCGCACCCTGATCGTCCGCGTAGGCGGTACCACGGCCAGGGTCAACCTCGAAGCTCACAACCTCGCGCCTGAGGTAGCCGACCTGGTTGGCGGCGCCGCAGTCAAAGCCACGTCGACCGGCGGCCCCGACAACACCGCCAAATTCGAGCTGGTGGGCAAAAAACACGGCAGCTTCACGGTGTCCATCCGCCTTCTCTCCCCGCTATCCACCCCAAAACTATAATCTCCGTGCTTTTCGGTTAAGCCCAAGTAGCGACCGGACTTTGGCACACGAATCCAATGGCGCAGGCACTGCAACCTGTGCTCTGTCCTTTCTTTAGGGGGTCCGGAGCTTCTGCTCCGACATACATAGGATCCGATAAAATGGGCTTCAGTCCCCGAGGAATCCGACCAACGATCAGGTCGCCGTCGGATGCTTTGGCTGATATAGCCCAATTGTCCCACCGCCCGGCAACGCCATCTTCGTAATCGTGCCCCACCGCTGTTCCTCGACTTTCGAGCACGTCACGCCCCGGTTCGCCAGATCCGCCATCTCGGCCTTTAAGTCGTCGCACAAAAAATAAAGTTCGTGCTCCCCATTCTCGTCGGCCGGATGAAACGCAGCCTCCGCGGGCGGCAAAGCAAAAATCAGCCAGCCATTCCCTGCATCCACAGCCTTGAATCCCAGCACATCGCGAAAAAAAACGCGATCCGCCTGCGCATCCTTGCTATAAACAATAACGTGAGCCCCGGAAATCATATGCTCCTCTCACGCTGACTTCTTGGCCGCCGCCCCGCTCGCCGGCGGCAACGCCAACGTCCCCTGCCGCTCGTCCACCAACTCCCCCACTTCTCCGCTGATCAACAAATTGTCCAGCGAGTTTGATGCCTTATCCAGCCGCTTATCCGCCTCCGCATACATCAACTGCGCGTTCTTCAAATGTGTCCCTACCTTGTCAAAGCTCTCGTTGAACGTATCGAGTTGCTTGCGCATCCCCGCCAGGTTCGCGCTCAACCGCTTTGCATTTTCCTCAATCTGCATCCCGCGCAGCCCCATCGCTATCACGCTCAAGTGCGCGTACAGAGTGTTCGGCGACACCGGCACGATCTTCTTCCCTCGGCAATACGCGTCCACCGCCAACCCCTTCCCGTCCGAGCTGCGCAGCAATTCGTAATACACCGCCTCGCTCGGCACAAACATCAGCGCCAGGTCCAGCGTGTCCTCGTCCGGCACGATATATTTCTTCGCGATGGAATCGGCGTGCAGCTTCACCGCGCTCACGAACGTTTTCCGCGCCTCGTCGCCCTCGCTCTCCAGCCGTTGAAACGCGTCCAACGGAAACTTGCTGTCGATGGCCATGATTTTCTTGTCGCGCAGGTGAATCACAGCGTCGGCCGCCTCCCCGCTGCGAAAGCGGTACTGCTGCGTGTACTGCGTGCGCGGCAGGCAATCTTCGAGCAGCCGTTCGAGCGTGGTTTCCCCGAAGTTCCCGCGCGATTTCGTTCCGCCCAGAATATTTTCTAGCCGCGAAGCCGCCTCGTGCATCAAGTGTCCCGATTCCTGCACTTGCCCTAGTTGCTGCTGGATCTGCGTGATCTGATCCCGCGTATTTTTCAATTCGTTGGACATCGCCGTCTGCGCCTGCGCGGTAATCTTCGACGTAATTTCCGCCGAATCTTTCGCGCCCTGCTGCACCGCCATGGTCACCGCCTCCAGGCGCGAAGCTACTGCGTTTGCAATCGTCTCCATCTTCCCCGCCGATTGCGCTTGCGATGTGGACAGCCCCAGCAAGTCCCGCCGCAGCTCGTTCATCTGCGTTTCCATCGCTTCATTTTTCTTCTGGTCCTGCGTGTTCTGCACCAGCACCCACACCACCAGCCCGATCAATATCAGCCCAAACAGCGCGCCAATCATCCATACAGGGTTCATCGCTTCTCCCAATTCAAAACGGGAAACGGTCTCTCCACTTTACCCCGAGGCCGCGCATAAGTAATAAGTAGTTCGGTCGAAAAGTGCATTTTATGGTGTTCCACACCCCCTTGTTTTGTTGTGCGGACTGCAAGGCACTGAAACCGCGGGGGATAGGGTTGCAGAAGCGGTTGTAGGCCGTGTTTCGTGACCCTAGAACGGCGAGAGAAGCTGACGGCGGGGTTGCACTGTGAGCTCTTGGCCGGCGTCTCTCACGTCGTCTGCGAGGGGTAACTTTTCGAGCCCCTGCGCAACATGGAAGAGATGACGATCCTTGTTGGTTATCGCAAATAAATGCGAACAGGCATGGAGGTGAGTGAAGAACAAAATTATTTCAAAGGTCACTACGCGGGATTCGACGTAGGCAGTTTGGCCATCCAATTTGACTGTTGCGCCTGCCCCTGGCCATACGCCAAACTACTCTTTCCCGCCGCGCTCTCGCGCTTCCCCCGAATACGCCTTGGCGGGACGTCCTCAACGGTCCGCAAGGACCCCTGAAAGGGAACTCCCATGACCCATCCAATTGGTGATCTAAATCCCCCCATGCGCTTGATGATGACGCCGGGGCCATGCTCCATCGATCCCCGCGTCTATCGCGCCCTGGCCTCGCCCATCGTCGGCCACCTCGATCCGTGGTTCCGTGGCTGCATGGAGGAAACGCAAACCCTGCTGCGCCAGGTGTTCCAGACCGAAAATCGCGTCACGTTTCCGCTGTCGGCCTCCGGTTCTGGCGGCATCGAAGCGTCGGTGATGAATTCGCTCGAGCCTGGCGATGAAGCCATCTGCTGCGTGAACGGCATGTTCTCGCAGCGCATGCACGTCATCGCGCAACACGCGCCGGTGACCGCGCACCTTGTCGAAGCGCCGCTCGGCAAGCCTGTCGATCCCGAAGATGTTCGCAAAGTGGCTAAGGGCCGCAAGATTAAAATGATTGGCCTGGCGCAAGGCGAAACGTCCACCGGCGTTTTGACGGACATTGACCCGTTCCGCAAAGTGGCCGATGAGTGCGGAGCGCTGCTGGTTGTCGATACCGTCGCGTCGCTGGCCGCAGTTCCATTGCACGTGGACAAGCAGCGGATCGATATTTGCTTCAGCGGCTCGCAGAAAGCTATCAGCGCACCCCCGGGAATGTCTCCCATCACGGTGAGCACGCGCGCCGAAGAAGTGTTTCGCAATCGCAAGAGCAAAGTGCAGAGCTGGTATTTCGATCTTTCCACCGCGATGAACTATTGGGGCAAAGACCGCCTCTATCATCACACTCCGCCAATCTCCTTGATCTACGCGCTGCGCGAAGCCATGCGCATCCTGCTCGAAGAAGGACTGGAGAATCGCTGGGAACGTCATCGCGTGAATCAATTGGCGCTGATTGCCGGGCTCGAAGCCATGGACTTAAAGATGTTCGTCGAAAAGCCAGAGGACCGGCTGGTGACTGTAACGGCCGTGAAAATTCCCGCGGGCATCGACGATGCGAAAGTGCGCGATCAGCTTTTGAACGAATTCAACATTGAAATTGCCGGAGGCATCGGCGCAACGAAGGGCCAGATCTGGCGACTTGGCACCATGGGCTATTGCAGCCAAAAAGGGTTTGTGCTGCAACTGCTCGCGGCGCTCGACAAAGTCTTGATCGATCGGGGCCATCGCCATTCGGCAGGCGCCGGCGTCGGCGGAGCAATCCGCAGTTACGAACAGGCCGCCGCGCCAGCAGCCGTCGCGCGCTGAACTTGTTCAGGATGACTCCTGGTTGGCTGCGTGCTGATTAAAGGCCACCAGCTGCAGAAATTCCGGATCTTCGCGAAGAACGGTCAAGTCCGGATCTTTGGTAGCCCAGCCTGCGTTATGGTAACCCGCATGGACGCACCGCCGGAAAGCGTCCAGCGCTTCCTTTTTCATGCGCAGCACGCCGTAAGCACAAGCCGCGTTATAAAGTATGTTCGCGTCGGTCGGCCGCATGGCCATCGCAATTTTAATATGTTGAACGGCTTCATCTTGCTGACCCAGAATCGCCAGATCGCAAGCCAATAATACTCGCGCGCGCACGTCATCCGGAAAACGCTGCAACTGTTCCGCCAGCACTTCGCGTTCTCTGTTTCGCAATCGTTCCGCATCCGCAATTCTTCCCAGCCGTTCGAGGGAATTGATCAGAGGAATGAGCGCGTTGTAATCGTTGCCCACAATTTCCATCGCGCTCTGCGCCAATTGCGCGGCTTCGTCGTCTCGCCCGGAAGCAAAGTACGAACGCGCCAGAACATCATGCGCGCCTTCGGAATCCGATTGTCGCTCGATCGCGCGCTTGGACAAGCGGATGGCATCGTCAAAGTGCTGTTGCGCGTAGTGAATGCGCGCCCGCGCTGAAATCACTTCCGGTAAATCCGGCGCAAGATTGCTGGCCATCGCACAAGCTTCCAAACCCTTCTCGATAAACTCCGGATTCGGCGTGCGGAATTCGTGCATTCCGCCCCAAACGTGCGCCATTCCCGCATAGGCGAGGGCGAACTTAGAGTCGAGCTTCACGGCTTCTTCATACATCGCCAGCGAATACTCAAACTGCCGCTGGCGCAGATAATTGCGGCCGCGCAGGAAGAAGTCATAAGCCTGCGGATTGTCCGTCGGCTTTCGCGCGATCACCCTTTCTTCCTGCGGTGAAAGCGTGATTTCCAGCGCCTTGGCGATGCTCAGCGAGATTTCTTCTTGCACCGCGAAAACGTCTTCCATCTGGCGATCGTAGCGCTCGGCCCAAACGGAATGGCGCGTGCTGCTCTCAACCAGTTGCGTCGTAATGCGCAAACGGTTTCCCGCACGGCGAATCGAGCCTTCAAGCACGTACATCGCACCAAGCTTTTCGCCGACTTGCGGCGCGGTCACAGGTTTATCGCGGAATGGCAACATTTCCGAGCGCGGAAATATCTGCAGGCGCGCGATCTTGGAAAGTTCGGTGATGATGTCTTCGGTCATCCCGTCGCGGAAGTATTCATCTTCCTTCGCGCCGCTGAGGTTCTCGAAGTACAGAACCGCAACGCTCTTCTTCTTCGCCACCAAGGGCACGACGATGGCAGGCACTGCGGTTCCTGACGCGTGGGCCTGCGCCGCGGATTCCACGCGGCCCGAAGAATCCAGGTCCCGCTTCAGGCGCTTTAGATCACCGCGCAGTTCCGCGGCGGTTTGGTAGCGCAAATCGCGGTCCTTTTCGAGCGCCTTCATGATGATGCGATCTAACTCCGCGGGAGCCTTGGCATTGGACTTGGTCACCGGCGCAGGCGCGTTATTAAGGATGCCGTCGAAGATCGTCGCCGTGGTCAATCCAGGAAAAGGTACTTTGCCCGTGACCAATTCATAGAGCACCACGCCAAACGAGAAAAGGTCCGTGCGCGTGCACAATTCTTCGCCGCGAGCCTGCTCGGGACTCATGTACGCGATGGTGCCGATGGAACTTCCCGGGCTCGTCAGTTCCGCTTGCGTGACGCCTTGCGTTTTGCCCATGCCGGGCGCGGCTTCATTCACGGTTTCACCGTCGCTGCGCGCCATGGGCTCGACTTTGGCCAATCCGAAATCCAGGACTTTTGCCTGGCCGCGCGCGGTGAGGAAAATGTTCGCGGGCTTAATGTCGCGATGGACGATGCCTTTGGCGTGAGCCGCGGCAAGCGCATCGGCGACCTGAATACCCACATCAAGCAGCAGGCTCACGTCTACAGGCGAGCCGTTGATGCGATGTTTCAGCGTCTGCCCTTCCAGCAATTCCATGGCGATGAACGGCTGATCCTTAGCCTCGCCGACATCGTAGATGGTGCAAATATTCGGGTGATTGAGGGCGGATGCGGCGCGGGCCTCGCGTTGAAAGCGGTCGAGCGCCTGGCGGTCTCCGGCCATTTCGGGCGGAAGAAATTTCAGGGCCACGTGACGGCCCAAGCGGGTGTCTTTGGCCTCGTAGACCACGCCCATTCCGCCTCCGCCCAACCGTTCGAGGATTCGATAATGAGAAATAGTCTGACCGAGCATGGGTGAGAGCGCCGAGCAATATTAGAAGCGCACCGGACGGAAGTCAATCTGCCGCGGCGCTAGCGTGCTTTTTGCGCCGTCGTTTTTTGTGGCGCTGCATTCTTGGCGGCGGTGTGCTGGAAATCTTCATAGGTGCCTTTGAAGTCTTCCACCTTGCCGTCGTGGAAATTCCAGATGCGCGTGGCGACTTCATCGAGCACGTCTTCGTCGTGGGTGACGAGCAGCAGCGTTCCGTCATATTTTTGCAGCGCGATATTGAGCGCGTTGATGGCTTCCAAATCCAGGTTGTTCGTCGGCTCGTCGAGCACTAGGAAGTTCGGCTTCTGAATCATTAAGCGGCAGAAAATCAGCCTAGCGCATTCCCCGCCCGAAAGTCCTGAAGTCGGTTTCAACGCGTCTTCGCCGCTGAACAGCATCTGGCCGAGAAAGCCGCGAATCTCCTCCTGCGTCGCATCCGGCTTGAATTGCCACAGCCAGTCGAGCGCGTTCATGCCTTTGCTTTTGTCGATTGTGTAGGAGAAGTCTTGCGGGAAATAGCCGACGGAAACTTCGTGGCCCCAGGCGACTGTTCCGGTGTCGATGGTGAACTCGCGTTCGGGATCGCCGATGAATTTGCCCGCGTTACGGATCAGCGACTTCACCATGGTAGTTTTGCCCGCTCCGTTGCGGCCCGTGAAAGCGATTTTTTCTCCGCGCGTCACATGGGCGGAGAAGTGGTCAAATACTTTCAGATCGCCGTAGGATTTGGCCAGCCGCTTTATTTCCAATGGCACGCGGCCCGAGGGCAATTCCGTCTGGAAGCGAATATAAGGTCGCTGAATGTTGGATCTTGCCAACTCCGAGGTTTGCAGGCGCTCGACTTCCTTTTTACGGGAAGTGGCTTGGGCGGACCGCGTGCCCGCGGAGAAGCGGGCGATGAAGTCGTTCAGCTGGGCGATTTTTTTCTCGCGCACGGCGTTGTCCGCTTCCATGCGCGCGCGAATTTGCGTCTTCGCCAGCACCATGTCGTCGTAGCCGCCTGGGTACATGATGATCGTTTGGTAGTCGATGTCCGCGGTATGCGTGCAGACATTATTGAGAAAGTGGCGATCGTGCGAGATCACGATCAGCACGCCGTGATATTCGCAGAGATATTCCTTCAGCCAGTGCACGGAATCGAGGTCGAGGTTGTTGGTCGGCTCGTCAAGCAGCAAGGCCGACGGATTGCCGAACAGCGCCTGCGCCAGCAACACGCGCACCTTTTGACCGCCCTGCAGCTCGCCCATTTTGCGCTCGTGCAACGCAGCGTCGATGCCTAATCCATCGAGCAGGACTCCGGCGTCGGCTTCGGCCGTGTAGCCGCCTTCTTCACCGACGATGCCCTCGAGTTCGCCGAGGCGCATGCCGTCTTCGTTGGTGAGTTCGTCATGCGACTTGGCGTAAAGCGCGTCGCGCTCCTCGAGGGCCTTCCACAGCGCCCCGTTGCCTATGATCACCGTGTCGATGACGCGAAATTTATCGAAGGCGAACTGGTCCTGGCGCAGGATACCGATGCGTTTTGGACGGGTAATGTTTCCGGTCGTAGGTTCCTGCTCGCCGGTGAGGATTTTCATGAAGGTGGACTTGCCGGCGCCATTGGGCCCGGAAATCGCGTAGCGGCGCCCGGCCATGAAGGTCGTCGTGACCTCCTCAAAGAGGATCCGGGAGCCAAAGCGCATAGTGACGTTATCGACAGCGATCATATCCTTATAAGTTTAGCGTAGTCGGCGGCATTCGCGCCAAACTGTGTCGCCTCACTGTCATTGCGAGCGAAGCGAGGATCTGTTTTGCCTGCCTGGGGGAGAAAGCAGATCCCTGGGGCGAACAGCGCCGTCGGGATGACAGGTTGGGGAATGTTAGCCAACTTGCGAGGAAGCGGTGGCCGCGCTGCTGGCATCCGGCTGGGCCAATTCACCTTCCCAGCGGGCGACGACGGCGCTGGCCAAGCAATTGCCAGTAACGTTGACCGAAGTGCGGGCCATATCGATCAGCGCGTCTACCCCCAGAATCAGAAAGATCGGCTCCGTCGGGAGATGAAGAGTGCCGGCGGTTGCCAGAAGCACAACGAGAACCGCGCGCGGCACACCGGCCACACCTTTGCTCGTGAGCATCAGCGTGAACACCATGAAGAGTTGCTGCGGCCAGGTCATCGCCATTCCGGCCGCTTGCGCCACGAAGACAGAAGCGATGGCCAGGTAGAGCGTGGACCCATCCAGGTTGAAGCTATAGCCCGCGGGAATCACGAAGGCCACGATTTCGCGAGGTACGCCGAAAGCTTCCATCGATTCCATGGCCCTCGGCAGGGCTGCTTCTGACGAGCTGGTGGCGAACGCGATGGTGGCCGGCTCGGCAATGGTCTTCAGGAAGCGCGACACCGGCAAGCGCACGAGCAGGGCAATGGGCAGCAGGACAAAAAGCACGAAGGTGAGCAAAGCGCCGTAGGCAGTCAGCACCAGCCTGCCCAGAGGCAAAAGAATAAGGATGCCAAGATGGCCGACGGTGTATGCCATGGCAGCGCCTACGCCAACGGGCGCGTAGTACATGACGATATTGGTGAAGCGAAACATGGTTTGCGTCAGCGATTCGGCGAAATTCAGGATGGGCAAGCGCGTTTTTTCCGGAACCTGGGTCAGCGCGATGCCGAAAAGAATCGCAAACACGGCGACCTGCAGGATTTGGTTTTCGCCCACCGCTTTTACGATATTTTCGGGGAATACATGGAGCAGAAAATCATCCCACCGCAGCGGTAGGATGTTTTGGGGCGCCTGCTCGGTGGTGATTGCGGGTAGTGACAGTCCCACTCCGGCGCGCGTCAGGTTAATTGCGGCTACTCCGAGGAATAAGGCGATGGTGGTGACGGCTTCGAAATAAATCAGGCTCTTCAGGCCGATGCGGCCGATCTTGCCGACGTTGCCATGACCGGCGATTCCGGTAATCAACGTGCCGAGGATCAGGGGAGCCACGATCAGCTTGATAAGCCTCAGGAAAATGTCGCTGAGAATGCGCAAATGCGCGGCAAATTGCGGCCAGTCCAGGCCAATCTCCAGCCCGACGAGCATGGAGAAAAAGACCCAATAGGTGAGCGACCGTTTTCGGAGTCCAGCGTAGACCAGCACGAACAGCCCGGTCCAGCGCAGCACGAGGATCCACAAATGCCCTGGAAAAACTGCCAGCAGGAGAGCGCCTGCTGCAAAAAGGAATATCCCGGTGATGGTGGAAAGGGAAGTGGCCTTGGAGGAATCGCTCGGCAAAGATATTCCTTGATGAATTCACTAAGGCGGACGCGCTTGCGACATCATAGCCTGTCTGTTGAGCGTGGCAATAGCGCTTCCTTGGCCATGGCTTTGAGGCCATGACTTGCCGTGCGCGTCGCCTCGCTGCTATCGTCCAGAAATGGCCAAAATTCTTCATTTTGAGTGCTCGCGTTGCAAAGCTCATTTTTCGCCGGAATCGGCGCAAAATGTTTGCCGGCAGTGCGCCGGATCACTTTACGTTCGCTATGACCTGAGGCCCTGGCGCGGGCTTGCGCACCGCGAAGAAATTTCGCGGGCGGCTGCCAGACAGCCCTGGGCCGGCATGTGGCGCTACAAATCCGTTCTGCCCGACGTGGTACCCGTGTCGCTCGGCGAAGGTTGGACGCCGTTGCTCCGCAGCCGGCGGCATCGCAATGCGCTGCTGAAGGAAGAAGGCGCGAATCCCACGGGGAGCTTCAAAGCGCGAGGCATGGCCATGGCCGTAACCATGGCGCAGCATTATGGGCTGAAGAAACTTGCGGCACCGTCGGCGGGAAATGCCGCGGGAGCGCTTGCCGCATATGCGGCTGCGGCGGGAATCGAAGCGCACATTTTTATGCCGAAGGATGTACCGTTTGCGAACTATGTAGAGGCCTTTTTCTATGGTGCTCATATCACGTTGGTTGATGGATTGATCTCCGATTGCGGGCGCATCGTTGCCGAACGCAAAGACAAGGAAGGCTGGTTTGACGTTTCCACCTTGAAGGAGCCCTTTCGCGTGGAAGGAAAGAAAACCATGGGCTACGAGCTGGTGGAACAACTCGGCTGGGAATATCCGGACGCCGTTTTTTATCCCACGGGAGGAGGCGTTGGCCTGATTGGCATGTGGAAGGCGTTCGAGGAGATCGAGGAACTAGGCTGGGTGAAACCGGGAAAGCGCCCGCGCATGATTGCGGTGCAAGCGGCCGGATGCGCGCCAGTGGTGCGGGCATTCGAGCAGCAGGAAAAGGTGAGCGAAATGTGGAAGGACGCCGCTACGTTTGCCGCGGGGTTGCGCGTGCCCAAACCTTACGGGGATTACATCATCATGGATATTCTCCGCGAATCGGGTGGCGTTGCCTTGGCGATTCCTGATGCGCAGATCCTCGCTTCGCTGCGGGACTGGGCGCAAAACGAAGGGGTGTTTCTCTGTCCCGAGGGTGCCGCAGCCACGGCGGCTTACGATCATTTGCTGGATACCGGGTTTCTCAAAGCGCAGGATCGTGTGGTGCTGTTCAATACGGGATCGGGCCTGAAGTATACGGATATCACCGCGGAGGCGGCCGGGATTCAGCGGCCCAGGATTGCGGTGTAGGGGTTGCGCTGGGGATCGTTTGAGGTCCTTGGCAGCCGGAAGGCGCATCCGAGGACGACATCGTGGCCTTTTCTGGTCTGGCTGGCGGATTGACAGCCGGGCGCGGGAAATTGGACACTAACTAGGCGACTTGCCAGGACGCAAAGAGGATTACACCGTGCCTTCACTTCCGGTCTTAGCCAACAACGGCGCCATGCATCAATTCATTGGCGCGTTTGATGTCACCTCGAAACTCAGCGGTCACGTTTACGATTGCCGCTTTTCGCACATCTGGAACGCCATCGCCACGCGCCACGCCGACACCATCGATGCGAAGTTCAACGTGGATGGCGAAGGGCGCATTGTGGGGCTGGCGCACACCGCGTTTGTCGATTTTCGCGAGAAAACCGGGCGCGACTTGACCGACCGCGAAGCTAGCTATGTGGCGGCAGAATATTTGCGCGAGCGGTTGGAAGAAGAAGATGAGCGCCCGCTCTATGATGTGAACCACGATGAAGTGAACCGGCTGATCGCGGTGGCGGGGGTTAAGTAGGGCATCGCGCTTGCTCGCATAGGTGAGATCGTTCGTCGCCCAGGATGCTCCTCAGCATGACGCTGCCCTAGTGTTTCAGTTTGCTTCGGAAACGGACGGCCTCAGCGGGCCATGCCTACAAAATCCTATCAATTAGCTGGCGCTCGGGATGACACTGCGCTGGGTTTTTGGATGGGGATTGCCTTGTCTTCGGCGCGGAATTGCGCAAGGCAGGGGTGGTGTAGACCATCGCGGCGAATGAAATAGATCACCAGGAGTAACAAAAGTGCGCCGAAGACCATGACCGCGGTCGCGGCTTGCAAGCCGATTTGCAGATCGGTCATGTCTGAAATTTTACCGATCAGCAGCGGGCCGAGCGCGCCGAGCAATTGCGTTGAGAACATATAGACGCCGATGGCGGTGGCGTGAGCGCGCTGTGGCGTGAGGTCGTGGAGAATGGCTGTGGTTGGCCCGTGATACCACGACATGAAAAACATGGAACCAAGAAAACCGGCGAGTACTGTCCATTTCTCATCGGCCTGTATGGCAACCAGCAAAAAAGGGGCGGCGGCGAGAAACGCCAGGGCGATCACCAGCACGCGCCCGTAGGGAATTTGTTTCTGCAGGCGGTCGGCGAAATATCCGGCCGCAAGTGCGCCAAGGACAGAGGAAAACAGGGCGATGACGGCGAGCGAAAGCGAAGCTTCCTTGGTGCTGAAATCCTTGTAGCTTTTGGCGTAGTCGATGCCCCAGGTAACAAACGAGACGCTGGAAAACGTGATGCAAATTCCGGCGACGATCATGGCGACGAATGCCGGGACGCGGAGCAACTGCATTATGGGCACGACTTCGGAGCGCGGGCGCCGCGGCGGTTCCTTCAGTTGCAGCGCCGTCAAGCCAGGGATCACGCCAAGAATGCCCACGATGAAGAACGCGTGCTGCCAGCCATGGCGTTCGCCCATGATTCCGCCCAAGGCCAGCCCCGCAACGCCGCCGAGAATCATGCCCGCGGCGAAGATGGATTGCGCCATGGCGCGATTGTCTTGCGAGAAAGAATCGGAAATGAGCGATTGCGCGGCAGGGGCGTAAGCGGCTTCACCGATGCCCACGAGCCCGCGAGCCATAAATAAAAACGCGAAGGTAGGTGCGAGGCCGCTGGCAATGGCGGCAAGGCTCCAGAACAACACGCCGGCGGAAATGATTTTAGGTTCGTTGAAGCGGTCCGCCAGATAGCCGGAAGGAATGCTGGCCAGGGCGAGAACCACGAGCAGCACCCACTGTAAAGAACCAAGCTGAGTATCGGTCACGCCAAAATGCTGGCGCAGAAGCGGTACCAGAGGATTCAGCACTTGACGGTCGGCGAAGTTGACAAAATTGATTAAAGCAAGTACAGCAAGTAGGCGCGCCTGCTCGTAATTGAATGGGATTTTCGATGAGGGCATGGATTCGTGGCTTCCCCTGGGCAGACGGCGCGGTTTCACGGGGCGCGGCAGTGCCCCATGTCGCCTGGACTGGATGAATTATATAACGCGCATGACGCAAGCCAACCGAAAGACCACAACGAGTGACAGATTGACCACGGTGCTGTCCTATGGAGCCCTGTTGTTGCTGGGCTATCTGGTCTTCCTGATCGTGGCTCCGTTCCTGATTCCGCTGGCGTGGTCGGCGGTGCTGGCCATTTTTTTCTATCCGATTTACCTGCAGCTGGAACGGCGGTTTTCGCCAACCTGGTCGGCGGTGTTGTGCACGCTGGGCGTCACGTTTCTGCTGATCGTGCCGGTACTAACGGTGATGCTGTACGCCGCGCGCGAAGCGATCGAAGCCAGCGCGGGCGTGAGAGAAAACCTGAGCGCCAATGGCACGGGCGCTATCCAGGATTTCTTCGATACCGTGCGGCGTCATTTGCCCGAATCCCTGCAGGGGATCGACTTGATGGGCGGGCTGAGGCAGGGCATAGAAAGAGTGGCGTCGTTTTTGGCCGGCAGCATCGGACCGCTGGTGAAGAACGTGTTCTCTTTTATCGTGAACCTGTTCATTCTGCTGTTCGCACTGTTTTTCATGTTTCGAGATGGCGAAGCAATACTGCGCGCGGTGCGGCACCTGATCCCGTTTGAGCCCGAAATTCAGAAAGATATGCTGCACGAGTCGCGCGACCTGATCTTCGCCAGCGTGGCAGTGGCGCTGCTGATCGCCGCCATTCAGGGAGCGCTCGCGGGATTGGCGTTCGAACTGACGGAAGTGCGCGGTCCGGTGTTTCTGGGCGTGCTGATTGCCTTTTGCTCCATTATTCCGGTGGTGGGTTCGTCACTGATCTGGATTCCCGCGGCGGTATGGCTGGTGATCACCGGGCATTGGGGCAAAGCACTGATCGTGTTGGCGATTTGCGGTGGAGTGGCGGGAGTGGCGGATAATATCGTGAGGCCGCTGCTTTTGCGGAATCGCACCAAGCTAAACGACCTACTTTTGTTCATCAGCATTTTGGGTGGACTGAATGTGTTTGGATTGCTCGGCCTGGTTATTGGCCCGACGATCGTGGCAGCGGCGCTGGGAATTTTCCGCGTGTACATGGATCATCAGGAAGAGTTAGAGAAGGAGACCGCGTAACTTCTAGTGCTACTTGCGGACTAAATTCACCGCCGCCAACAGCCGTGTATGCTACAGTACGCCCTCGAATGGCTATCAATACGGATAAAGCGGAAACGAAATTGACGGAGCTTGGCGCGGACAAACTGCGCTGGCGTTGCGAACTGTCGCGCATACCGTTTGAAACCACGGCGCAGGCGCAAAAGCGCGAAGGTTTCGTGGGACAGGAACGAGCGCTGCGCGCGCTGAAGATGGGCGTGGAACTTTCGGCCCCGGGCTACAACGTGTTTGTGTGCGGACTTGCCGGGACGAGCCGTGGCGGCACCATCGCGCAGATGATTGAAGACCTGCACCCGATCACGAAACCCTCCCTCGATCGTTGTTACGTGAATAATTTCAAAGTGCCGGACCGCCCGCGCTTGCTGACGCTGGCGCGAGGCTCCGCCAACAATTTCAAGAAAGACATGCAGGCAGGAATCGATTTTTTGCGACGGCGCATTCCCCAGGTGTTCGAAGGCGAGCCGTTCCAGCGGCAAAAAGGGCGCATCGTGGAACGGTTTTCCGTGCGCGAGAAAGATTTGATGGACGATTTCACGCGCCGGATCACTCGCGAGCAGTTTGCGCTGGGGCACATGCAAGTGGGAGCCGTGGCATTGCCGGAAATTTTTCCGGTGCTCGAAGGGCAAATGGTGCCGATCGAAGACATCACCAAGATGGTGCACGAGGGCAAGCTGGAAACGGGAGTGGCCGAGGAGATCGAGCGGAAGTACGAACAGTTCCGGCAGGAATTCACGGTGGTGTATCGCAAAACGCTGACCTTGTCCCGGGAATTGGCCAGCGAGCTGAGTTATCTGGAGCAGGAAGCGGCTTCGGTACTGGTGGACGGTGTCATCGAAGAGTTGAAGGAAAAGTACCCGGGCCAGAGCGTGACGGAGTTCCTGGAAGAAGTACGGCATCACTTGCTGGACAATCTCGGGCCGTTCAAAGAGCGCGAAGGTGAGGACGAGCACGCTCAGGAGGCGCCCCCTGAGGCCATGCAGAAAGGCCCTATGCCGGAGCGAGATCCCTTCCGGGTGTACGGCGTGAACGTGATTCTTGCGCACAACGACGAAGATGCGTCTCCGGTGATTTTCGAAACCACACCGACATACACGAATTTATTCGGGAATATTCAACGCGCGTACGATGCGCGCGGGGGATGGACCAGCGATTTCATGGATCTGCGAGCGGGTTCGTTGCTGCGCGCGGATGGCGGTTTTCTGATCATGTATTCGATTGAGGCGCTATCGGAGCAGGGCGTGTGGCGCGCTCTGAAACGCACGCTGAACCATAACCGGTTGGAAATTCAGCCGTTTGAGACGTTTTATCCCTTCGCGACCACAGCATTGAAGCCGGAGCCGGTTGAAATCAACGTGAAAGTGATTCTGATCGGCGACCGCAACCTCTACGAGCTTCTTTACGAATATGAGGAAGACTTCCGTAAGATTTTCAAGGTGCGTGTCGAGTTCGACGAAGAAATGGCCATGAGCGACGGCGTGATCGAAGAGTATGCCGGGCGGATTCGCGGACTCAGCGAGAAAGAGAACCTGTTTCCGTTCGATCGCGGGGCGTTCGCAGCGATATTGGAACACGGCGTGCGTAAAGCCGGTCGCAGAAATAAAGTTACGGCAAGATTTGTGGATATTGCCGATCTCGCGCGGGAAGCGCACTATGCCGCGGCGGCCGCCGGAGAAAATGTGGTGCGGGCTGCGCACGTGCGCGCGGCGCTTGCGTCGAAAGTGGAGCGGCACAATCTGATTGAAACGCGCATTCGCGAAATGATGGAGGAAGGCACGCTGCTGGTGAACCTCAGCGGATCGCATCCGGGCCAGGTGAACGGCTTGAGCGTGCTGGAAATTGGGGGATACGCCTTCGGAAAGCCCGTACGCATTACCGCGAGTGTAGGGCTTGGAAAAGCAGGGCTGATTAATATCGAGCGAGAAGCGAATCTCAGCGGACGATTTCACGATAAAGGCGTCCACATTATCGCCGGCTATCTGCGGTCTTCGTTTGCGCAGGATAAGCCGCTTTCGCTTACGGCAAGTATTTGTTTCGAGCAATCTTATTCCGGAGTCGATGGCGACAGCGCGAGCTCCACGGAAATTTACGCGCTGATTTCGGCTCTTTCCGACTGTCCGTTGCGACAAGACATTGCCGTTACCGGCTCGATGAACCAGCGCGGCGACATACAGGCGATCGGCGGGGTAAACGAGAAAATCGAAGGATTTTTCGATACCTGCCGGATCGACGGGCTGACCGGCACGCAAGGTGTGATGATTCCACAGGCCAACGTAGACGATTTGATGCTGCGTGAAGACGTGCTGGAGGCGGTGGCCAGCGGCAAGTTTCACATCTGGCCGATTGCCCGAGTAGAGCAAGGCGTGGAACTTCTTACCGGCATACAAGCAGGCTACCGGGATGGCGACGGCAAGGGGTTTGAAGCGGGAAGCGTCTTTGCGCGAGTGGACGAGAGGCTCCGCGATATGGCGCGGGTGATGAAGGACTTCGAATAAGACCGGAGAATTTTCGGGCTATCGCGGCGGTTTTGGCGCGAGGTACGCTCTGCGGTGATCCACACGATATTCGACCCGAGAATCTTTCGATTTGTCAGCGTTAGAAATTACCTTTACATCGATCGAGTGAACGGCTCCGTCCGCGGATGGAGGAGCAAACGCCAGGCTGTATTCGTGGCGCACGAGTTGCGCGATCTGCCGGTACGTTTCCGCAAAAGCTTTGGCGTTAAGCGGGAAATAGGCGCGGCCACCGCTGGTGTCCGACAGCGCCTTCAGCCATGCATCGGCTTGATCGAAGGCCTGCTGCGTCTGAACAATCTGCTGTTTCGTGCCTTTCTTCCCATTGCGCAAAGGCCCGCTCATAGAAATAGCGAAGATGCGCACGTCTCCGGTTTGCAGGCGGGGCAGCAAAGATTGCATCGTAGCGTCGGCAGAAGTGTCCACACCGGAAGAAATAAGGACGATGGATTTTTTTCCTGGAATGCGCGCCAGCCAATCCAGCACCGTGGTCAGGCTCTGGGCCAGGTTCAGGTTGCCGTAGCCCAGATTGAATTGAATGGTGTCCAGCGCTGCTTCCACGGCGCGTTTATCGGTGGTGTAATCCACCACTGGCGTGGGCGCGTTATTGTAAACGGCGATTGCCGCGCGGTCTCCCGGCGACAATCCGGTGAGCAAAGCATCCGCCACGAAAAGGTGCGAATCCTGCAGGAGATACACCGCGGGACCGGCTTCAAGAAGCAGCAATACTTGAGCAGGCGCGTCGACGGGAGCGAAATCGGTGATCGGTTGAGGATTCCCGCTGTCCAGAATCTGAAAATCGTCGCGTTGCAGTCCTTCCACAAAATTACCTTTGGAATCAGTGACGATGACGCCGACGTTTACGCGCTCGACATCCACGCGAATACTTTGGCCAGCGGGAGCGGGCTGTTCCTGCGCCGCGACAGATATTCCTTGCAGCGCCAGCGCAAAAAGAACGCACGCGCAAACACCGCACCCGCGCCACCACAAGCGACGAAGGTCAGTCCAGCCATTCGTCAAAGTGAACTCCCTTGGCGTCTTTCCACGATGCGCCGCTCATGCTGTGGAGATGGCGCGAAAAGACGTCGGGGTTAACCTGGCTGAGCCAATCGGCGACTTTCTTGTCCGTGTTCGCGGCGTCCGTGCTTTTTGCCGTTTGCACCGCTTTATTGGCGTCCGCCACCCATTTTGCGCGCAGTCCCGGCCAGTCCAGCTTCTGAAAATCGAAATAGGAAAACCCGTTGAGCTTTTCCGGATATTGCGCGCGGGCAGCGAGCAGGCTTTTCAATTGCGGCCAATCCGGAGTCGCCGCCGCCTGGCCGACATATTTGTGCAAGACGTCGCTTTTGCTAGCTCCGAAGAGCAGATTGGGAGTCATGGCCAGGTAATAGAAATTCCACTGCGCCAGGCCGGCGGAACTTTGACCGCCACGAAGAGAAATTTTCATGTAGGTGGCGTCGCCTTCGGCGCGTTCCGAGGTGATCTGATCGCCCATCAGGCTGCGCGTCAATTTCAGCGCATCCGGTTTGTTGCGAATGCCGAGAAGATACACTTTCTGGGTGTCGTCGAGCGTCGGGCTCGTCTGGATCCAGGCGAACTCGCCGGTAATAAGGCCCAATGCATCTGGTAGTGGCATGCCCAGGCGGGTTGCGGCCATTTGTTCGAGCGGATTACCGGCTGCCCCGGTGGGCGACGTGGAAAACGCGCGCTTCAGCGTGTTGTAGATGCCCAGCAGATTAAATTGTGATTCGCCGTAATATACGGTGTCCGACGAAAGATAGCCCATGGAAACCGGATTGGCTTGCCCGTCGGCCCAGATGTCAAAGAGCCCGCCCGGTGCGGTGTCGCCCAGAACCGCACCCGTAAGGCGAGACTTTGTGCCTTGCAGTGAAACGCGCCCCGCCACGGAATGAACGGAATCCAATTTAAGGGCGGAGAGCAGGAGCTTGATTTGGGCCGTGGAACTGGCCGGGGAACTGGCGACGATTTCGTCCGCCGTGGGTACGCGCAGGAAAAATTCCATAATGCCGCCGTCGAGCAGCGGCCTGGCTTCCTGATAGGAAGCTGCCTGAGACAACTTACTGGCGCCGATCTTACCATTCGCAATATTCAGGATTTCTTCGAAGACCGACAATTCGTTGGCGCTGACCGCATATTTCCCGAACTCCGCCCAATAGGTAGTGCCGCTTGTGCGTTCGATCTTCAGGGAGGAGACGCCGGCCACCGTCAGTTCCGTCAATTTGGGAATGTCTTTTTCTGCGCTGCGCAGATGGGTGACCGTTTTGGAGAGCAATGCCTCTTTTCCCGAACGATCGTAGACGAAGAAGAAGCCGTGCCAGGAGGGCGGAGGCGTGGTCTTCGCCGTTGGAGCCGCAGGTGTCTTCGCCGCGGCGTGGGATTCCGGTTCGCGCACGTAGCCAATCACGAAGGGATTATCCAGCAGGGTGACGTTCTGTCCTAGCTCTTCGCGGTTCACGGGCAGCTTGTTTTTTGGATTCGTTGCATCGGTCAGGAGTGACTGAATCAACGAGTCGCGCGTCGCCGCCAATTCCGGGTCGTCCCAGAGTGCGAACAGGGAATTGGTTTTGCGAACCTCGCCGGATGGAGTCCCATGCCAATAGAGATAAAAGAGGGTACGGCCGGGCAAATTGCCGGGGTCCACGGGGGATTGCGCGGCGGCCGAGGAGCAGCAGGCCAGGAACGCAAGTAACAGGAGTGTGAAGTGGCGGAACGAGCGGGCATCGAACATGGCGAGCAATCCTCCGTTGATTAGGGCTACTAAAATCGTAGCGTCGGAGGCGGGAACAAAGAAGCCCTGTCCCCCTGGCAGTTTCCAGAACAGGGAGCAGGGCTTAAAGAGTAGTCAGGGAAAGCCGATTCGCCGGCCAGCCGTCAGGCTGCTATTTCGCCGGAGCCGCGGAAGTGTCCTTCGGCGCCGAGAGGTACCCGGTAATCTGGTTCTTGTTCACATCGAAGACCACGATTTCATAGGGGGTGAGGCGGGCGCTGCCCTTCATGTAGAACTGCACCGGTTCGCCGGAAGTCTTGTCCTTCTTTTCGATAGACTTATCGTCGGCCAAAACCGTAATGGTGTAGCGGGACTTCTTTTGATCGGTCTTGTTGAGGGCAATCTGCACGGGACCGACACGCTGAGGCGTTTTGGACTTTTGAATGGTGAACTCGTAGTAGTTGCGGTCGCCGCGGCGCTTGAGCTCTTCCAGGTCGTCGTGGTTATGCGCGATCAAGCCGCTCATCACGCCCATGTCGCCGGCGGCGCGCTCGAGTTTGGTCTTGGTGGCTTCCAGGTCGGTGCGCGTAGCCTCAATATCCTTCTTTGCGCCGGTCACGTCGGTGGCAACGGCGCCGATCTTTGCTTCGTCTTCCTTTTGGGCGGTACTGATCTGGTCGGAGAGCTTCTGGTCAGAGGCCATCTGCTGCTTGCGGATGGATTCGGCGCGGCTGCGGGCTTCCGCCAGTTCGGCCTGGGTCATGCCGATTTTCTGAGAGGTAACTTCAAGCTGGCCCTTCAGGTCTGCAATGCGAGTGTTGGCCTGTTCGAGTTGAGCGGTAAGGATCTTGTTCTGCTCCTCATTCTTCGAGAGCTCCTGCTCAACGCGCGTCTGCACCGAGTGTCCCGCGTAGGCGATCAGCGCCACGCCGGCAATCAGCAAGCCGAACAGCACCGCAATCCAGCGCGGGGTTCCCGAGCTCTCGTACTGATAGGACTCGTGTGGGCTGGGCACGTTAGGGGAAATGCTCATGTTGCTTGCTCCTCAGAAAGACGGGTTTGACCTATTTCTGACACCAGAATTATCCAACGGGCGGGGTTGCATGTCCAATGGGGTTGCAGGATGAATGTGCCCTTCCGTTACTTGGCGCGCCGGCGGGTTTTGATGCTTCTTTCCGGCCACCGTGCGACGACAGTGGTATTCAGCCCTCCACGAGGTGTGAATTCACCCTTGATGACGCACCATTCCGGGCCAACGGCTTCGACAATGTCGTGCAGAATCTTGTTGACCGCGTTCTCGTAGAAGATTCCGAGGCTGCGGTAAGCAAGGAGGTACATCTTCAAGGATTTCAGTTCGATGCACGACTTGCGGGGCTTATATTGGAGAGTAATGGTGCCATAATCCGGCAATCCCGTTTTGGGGCACACAGAAGTATATTCCGGATAGCGCGTGGTGATGACGTAGCCCGGGTACTGGTTCGGCCACGCTTCCAGCTGGGGCAACTTGGCGGATATGCCGGATTTTGCATGCTGTTCGGTGTACTGCGGCATTCGGGTTCCTTTCGGTTATGGGGAGTTTTCCACCAGTATTTATTGTACCTGCTAACGGGGTGGTCATGGGTCTTGCCTACCGCGCGGCATTAGCCTATCCTTTGCCCGTCCCTCGAGGTTGTCAGCGCCCAGATGAACTGCCCAGTCTGTAAGAGTAAAGACGCGCGCCGATCGCGTAGGCAATACGCTGCGGACTATGTTTTCAGCGTATTCGGGGTGTATCCCTGGCGTTGCCGCAAGTGTGAAACGCGGTTTTTCGCACGGCTGATGACGCTGAGCGATTCGCTCCACGCGCATTGTCCGATCTGCGGAAATCACGATCTCAAACGAATTTCGGCGGAGCATGTGAGCGGCGCATCCGCATTTTTGTGGCGCTGGTGCTCTGTGCCCGCGTATCGTTGCGAGCCCTGCCGGCACAAATATTTTTCGCTTCTCCCGTACCGCTCCAGGGAAAGAGAATTGGCGCACATGAGTTCGGCGGATTGAAGTTCTGCTGGGTGCCGGGTCGTTAGCCAACTGCGGCCTGCATTACAACGGACAATCGATTGTTTTTCCCTGGCGGATCAGCCCGCGGTCGTCGCTGATCACTGCATAGCCGCACTTTGGATCGTTTACGTCCTCCAGAAGGAGGTCGTAGTCGGAGCCATCTTTAGATACGGTAAGGCGCAGTTTCCATCCGGGGACGATTTCAGGGCCGGGCCCGTACATGGCATGGGCTACGGTTGGCATGGAGGCGGGAGCCCACTTTGTTCCGCTATCGGTGAAGTCGCCATTGCCGATGAGCGTCGTCCAGATCGCATAGACTCCGTGAGCTTGTTTGTAATGTGCTTCCGCGGTGTTGATGGCGCGGACAATGTTGACGGCCAGGCTGCGGCGCTCGCGATCGCGGTCTTGTGCGGTGGGCGAAGGTTGCCTCTGGGCACGCGCGGTAGACAACGCAACAACACCGCAAAGTAAGAACAACGCCGCCACTTTCTGTTTCGCGATCATGCGATCACCGTCCCCTGGAAATTGCCAGCATCCGCATCGTTTGCATGATGACATTCCCCGGTCCGTTATTCCAACGGCTGCGGCAATTCATTCGTAGCGCAGGGCGACCATGGGATCGACGCGGGCGGCGCGGCGCGCGGGAATATAGCTTGCGAGGAATGCTGCGGAAG
Organism: Candidatus Acidiferrales bacterium; assembly: GCA_963742325.1. Classification (GTDB taxonomy): domain Bacteria; phylum Acidobacteriota; class Terriglobia; order Acidiferrales; family UBA7541; genus Acidiferrum. The sequence continues at coordinate 1,035,551 of CAVULB010000002.1, forward strand.
CCAGTTCCCCAGGCGTTTCTCGCGGACTTGTTCCTTGACCTGCTCGCCGCCGCCGAGTGCGATGCGCGCGGCGCGTTGCGCTTCGCTGGGCGCCATGCCAGCGCGAATATTTTCTTCCGTGAGCATTTCGAGATGGCATCGAACTTCCTGGTTTAGGTCCGCCTCCATAGCTCGCACGCGGAAAAAATTCCGCAGAAAGCTTCGGATTTTCACAATACGCGGCAAGCGACAGAGCTCCTATTCGTAGCGTAGTGCAATAATCGGATCGACGCAGGCCGCGCGCCGCGCGGGTATGTAGCTTGCCAGCAGCGCGACCAGCATCAGTAATGGTGGGACGGCTACAAACGTGAGCGGATCAATTGGACGAACCCCGTAGAGCAGACTTTCGAGAAACCGCGTCAGCCCGGAGGCAGCCAGAATGCCGAGAGCTATACCGATGGTGCCAGGCAAGGTAGTTTGGGACCGACACCGGGTTTGCGTCGGATTGCATATCCTTTGTTGGATTAACGGTGGAGAGCACGGCGACGCGTTCGGGTTCGTGACCCGGCGGACGATGCAGCAGGAAAGCGCTGACGAGGCTGAACATCTTGGCATTCACGCCGATGCCAAGAGCGAGAGTGAGCACGGCAACTGTTGTGAAGCCGGGGTTCTTGCCGAATTGACGGACACCATAGCGGCAATCGGAGAGAATGGAGTGCAGCCAATTGCCGAGGCGCTGTTGGCGGACTTGTTCTTTGACTTGCGCGATGCCGCCGAGTTCGATGCGCGCGGCATGCCTGCGCGCAGATTTTCTTCGGTGAGCATTTCGAGGTGAGAGTGGACTTCCTGGTCGAGGTCCGCGTCCACACTTCGCGAAGAGAATATGTTGCGCAGGAAATTTCGGGCTTTTGTGAAGAGGGGCATAGTGAACTCCAATTTGCCAGCGCGCCAAAACTTGGCGCCGCGCGGGGTGTTGCCGCCTAATCTTCGCGCAGGGCCTGCATGGGCTCGATGGACGCTGCTTTGCGCGCGGGCAGCAGCGACGCGAACAAGCCGACGGCCAGCAAGCTGAGCGATACGGCAACGTACGTGAGCACATCCGTCGGCTGGACGTGATACAGGAAACTTCTCACCAGTTGGCTGGTGGCCAGCGCCAACACGACGCCGGCGACGAGCCCAAGCGCGATCAGGATTGCACCTTGGCGCAAAATCATGCCAGCGACACGCTGGCGCGTCGCCCCGAGCGCCATGCGAATCCCGATTTCGTGGCGACGATAGCTCACCAGTTGCGCCAGCACACCGTATAGCCCGGCCATCACCATCAACACCGCGAGTCCGGCGAACGCGCTGGTCAGGTACAGACCCAGGCGCTGACTAAACATGCTTTCGTCCACGGCTTCCTGCATGGTCTTGAAACTGTCGAGCGCAAAGCCGGGGGCCGCTTCGTGGAACACGGAACGCATCGCCGATGCTACCGGCAAATCGCCGTGTGTCTTCACGACAAAACTGACCAACGTCTGCAGAAGAGCCTGATAAAATAGCGATGTCGTGGGCACTTGCTGATAAGGGAGAAAAACCATGGGATCGGGCGCGCCACCGACGCTCGAATCCACCTGATTGCTTAAAACGCCGACGATTGTGAATGGTTTCTCCATTCCTGTCTCTTTGCCGCCGACGATGATTTGCTGTTGCAGCGGGTTTTTGTTGGCGAAATATTTTCTCGCCAGCGATTCATTGATCACTGCGACGTTGGGAGCCTGCGCGACGTCACTATCGTCCACCATTCTTCCGCGCACGATGGCTGTACCCAGCGTGAGCGCATACTGTCCGCTCACGGCTGTCACCCTGCTTCGCGGTTTCACCTTCGGATCTTTGGGCTGTCCCACAATGTTGAAGTCCGAATTCATGTCCATGTCTGATAGAGGGGGCATCGTAATCAAAGCGGCGCTCTCCACACCGGGCACGTGGCGCATGCGTTCAAGCACCGGGGCGTAGATCAAGGTGCCGACCGAAGCTGGAGCGTTCGCGGGGTCTTCGGAAACCGCCATGCCGGAAAAGCCGGCAGCGTCCTCTGGCATCGCGGTGAAGGTGGTCACCCGCGTGACGGCGAAGCCCAGCGGCGCATGCTGCAAATTCCAAAGCGTGTGGAACAGCAGCCCAGTGCCGATGAGCAAGACCGTGGACAGTGCAACTTCCACGGCAACCAGCAATCCGGCAATGCGCCCGCGGACCGAGCGCGTCCCGACGCTTCGCGTAGCGGACTGTAAACCCGTTTGCGGGTCCGTGCGTGCCACCAGGAACGCCGGAAGCAGCGAGGAAAACAGAGTTGTCAGCACGGCGATCACGGCCACCGCCAGGATCAGCGGCCAGTGCATCGAGATCGATTCTCCGCGCGGAATAGTTCCTTCCGGCAACTTGCGGATGCCTTCCAGCGCGAGCCTTGCCAAGAGCAGTCCGACGCTGCAACCAAGCAGGCTGAGCACCGCGCCTTCGGCAATCAATTGACGAATCAAGCGCGAACGGCCCGCGCCCAGCGCCGCGCGCACCGCAAATTCCTGCTGGCGGCCCATGCATCGCGCGATCAGCAAATTGGCGACGTTGGCGCAGGCTATCAGCAGCACAAGACCCAGCGCTCCGAGCAACGCGAGAAGCACAGGACGGACCGAGACAGTGAGCAAATCCTGATAGCGCGTGGCGCGAAACCCGAAATCGGAATTGCTTGGGTCCCCGGTGTCGTGGAGGATGCGTTGCGCAATAGTGTCCAGTTCGACTTGCGCTTGCAGCAGACGCACGTCTGGACGCAGCTGACCTACAATGCTAAAAAGGCTATAGCCCCTCTCTTTCTGCATTTCGGGCGTCGCCTGCACCGGCAGCCACACCGCCTTTTGTATATCCGGACCAGTCTCTTCGGGAAAACGCATCGTATGTGGCATGATGCCGACGACGGTTCGCGTGAGGCCGCCCATCCTGACAGTGTTCCCAATGATTCCGGGATCACCGCCGAAGCTTTCGCGCCAAAGTCCTTCTGCCAACACGACCACCGGCGCGCCACCTGGTTGGCCTTCCGCGTCCGTGAACGTACGTCCCATCAAGGGTTGCACGCCGAGCATGGCGAAGAGATTCGGCGTCACGCGAGGAGCGTTGACGCTTACGGAGCCTTGCTTGGTTTCAACAACGGTCACATCGCTGGCATAGAGGCCGACGTCGGCAAAACTGTGAGATTGTTCGCGGATATCACGGTAATTGAGCCAGGAAGTGGTTGCGAACTGCACCTTGTCCGTCTTGGGCGCGATAAACACAAGCCGGTCCGAATGAGGATAAGACAACGGCCGCAGCAAGACGCTCTCGACGACGGTGAACAGGGCGGTGTTCGCACCGATCCCCAGCGCCAGCGTCAGCACCGCGATAAACGTGAAGCCCGGCGATTTGCCCAACTGCCGCAAGCCGAAGCGGCAATCGCACAGAACCGACTGCAGCCAGCTGCCGAGGCGCTGCTCGCGAACTTGCTCCTTCACTTGCTCGATGCCGCCGAGTTCGATTCGGGCGGCGCGCTGCGCTTCGTCGGCCTGCATGCCGGTGCGCAGGTTTTCGTCCCTGAGCATCGCCAGGTGAGAGTGAACTTCCTGATCGAGCTCTACGTCTACGCGTCGACTGGCAAAGAGATTCCGCAGGAAATTTCGAGCCTTCATAAAGAACCGCATGGCATGCTCCTTTCGATCGTCAACGCAGTTGGCCATTTCCATTCGTAATGCACGACGCGCGTCGCCCGGCGCGCGGGAATATCGCAAGCCGCAAGCGCCACAAGTATCAGCAACCAGGCTAGTCCGGCAAAAGTGACAGGGTCCTTTTCGCTTACCTCGTAAGGTTGGTTTGCGAGGAGCCCCGTCAGCGCAAGCGCCGTCAGCCCAATGGCCACACCCAGCCAGAGGTTGCGCAGAAAGCTTTGGACTGTTGCGAACAGTGGCATGGGGTACTCCGCTCTAGGATGTTTCGAGCGCCTGGCCGATGGCCCAGGAGATGCGGCTCCAGCGCTTGGTTTCCACTTCCAGCTGTTTGCGGCCGGGTTTGGTCAGCCGGTAGTATTTCGCGCGGCGATTGTTTTCGGAATCTCCCCAGAAAGAGGAAATCCAGCCCTCATCTTCCATGCGATGGAGGGCGGGGAACAGCGAGCCGGGTTTCACGACGAAGGTGCTGGACGTGATCTGCTGGACTCTGCGGGAAATACCCAAGCCGTGAAGTTCTCCGGCAACGAGGGATTTCAGAATGAGCAGGTCGAGGGTTCCTTGCAGAAGGGTGGTGGGTTCCGGACTCACGGACAACTCCTATCGATAATCTATAGGGATAATACGAAGCGACCTATAGAGTGTCAATAGGAGGTTGCGGTCGCCGGGGCGAAAATTTTGGGGCGCCCGGGGCGCAGTTTGTAGGGTTTGTGGGGGACACTGTTGCTGCGGGGCGCTCTGGAGTATGATTCAGCGCGAACAGGTGTGTCCCCCTGATTGGAATCACGGAGGTGCGTATGGCGGCACCGTCGACGACTGGCGAAACGGCGCGCGTGGCTGCGCTGAACCGCTATGCCATCCTGGACAGCGAACCCGAACAATCCTTTGACGACCTGGTGATCCTGGCCGCGCACATTTGCCAGGTGCCGATGGCCATGCTGTCTTTAGTGGACGATCACCGGCAATGGTTCAAGTCAAAATTTGGAGTGCAGGCGGGCGAGACGCCGCGGGAAGTCTCCATTTGCGCGCACGCGATCCAGCAGGGCGATCTTTTTGTTGTGCCCGACACTTTGGCGGACGCGCGATTCCGGGAAAATCCCCTGGTGACCGGGGAGCCGCACATACGATTTTATGCGGGCACGCCGTTGATTAATGAAGACGGCTATGCGCTGGGTACGCTCTGCGTGGTGGACCGAGAACCGCGGGAACTGGATGCGGAACAGCGAGAAGCAATTAACGCGCTTGGCCGCTTGGCCCTTCGGCAAATGGAATTGCGGATGAACTTGCAGCTTCTGAAGGACGCGCTGAACGACCGCACGCGCGAAGAACACGCCCGCGAACTGGAATTGAAGCGGCTGGAAGAAAAACTGGTCCGTGTGATGGGACTGAAAATCTAGCGCTGGGCTACTCACGCTCCCCGATCTCGGCAACAAATAGAAAGGCTCCGGACAGAACGCCGGAGCCCTTTTCGTTTTGAAGTGCAATCAGCTCTGCGACGAACTGTGCGAGCAGTCTTGACCTGCGCAGCAATGCTTCCCGTTCGCGGAGTTGCATGCCACCGCGTCTTTTCCGCAGCAGCCTTTGCCGTCCTTCTTGGCGCACTGTTTGCCATCTTTGCCGGCGCAGCAATTCATCGCGGACTGCGCGGCCTTGCTGTCCTTCTTGCAGCACGCCATTTCCTCGCCTGCGCAGCAAGATGCGGCTTTCGCATCTTTGCCCTGGTCATTCATTTTGTCGCAGCAGGCGCACGCGGATGCTGCGACAGGTTTTGCGGAATCCACCCGTGGAGCGGAGGTTTGCGCTTGCTGGTTGGGTGAGGCGGCCTGTTGCGCCATGGCTGGAAGCCATGCAGCCAACGCCAGGATCATGAGTACTGCAATCATTCGAATTTTCATTTTGTTCACCTGAATCAATCCTTTTCGTTTTTATTCTTGTAGAAATGGGAGGCGCGTCCCACGCGGAGACAGTATTGGATAGCCGGCAAAGGAAGGAATGATCTCAGAGGCGCAGGACGGTAAAGGAAGGAATCGCTAATCGCGAAGATCCCTGAACGGCTACCTCGGAGGCCGGCTGACCGACTGCATCGATGAGCCGGGATGAACCGAGGGAAGCGAGGCCATAGTGTGGCGACGCGGAATCCTTTGCGAGAACAGGAGGCCATCCACTTTGTGATTCTTTGGAAACAGAGCAGCAATCGGAAGCGGAATAGGGGTGGCAACTCGGGATGCCTAGAGCAGAAACGGCGGCGTGCTGGCTCTCGCGTGGGCAGCAGCTGTGGCGCGTAGGGGAAGGTTCAGGTTGGTAGGCAGGTGAAGCTCCTGCCAGCACCACAACCGCTGCCCGAGAGTGTTGGCCTTCACACCCCATAATAGGTTGGTTGACGGTCCAACCCAGGAGCGCGACGATCAAAACCACTCCAAAAGATCGTCTGGCCATTGCCAGATCATTGTGCGATCCCTACCGAAGGAATTCTGTGACTCTCGTCACCATTGACTGTTTGGCCGACTCCTTTTTCCAATAGCCCGGCAAACGGGTATCCTACAGCGAGTCACCATGGCTCATAAGCGCTTGCAAAAACTGCTATTTCCCTGCGCGCTTGCGGGGCTCTGCGTCGCAGTTGGACCGCCCGAAGTCTTTGCGCAAATTCGCAAAAGCTGCCCCGGCGAGGTGGTTCTCAAGGCAAGTGCCAGCTATGCTTCGCAGGGTTCACTGCTGCAAACCGAGGTCCTTGCTCCCAAGCGCGTGACGAAATTCAGCAGTGAATGGGATGGCCGCGCGATTCCGTTGTGGCACGAAGACGAAAAATCAGCCGTATGGCGCGGCTTGCTGGGCGTGGACCTCGAGAAGGCGCCCGGCCGATACGAATGGAAAGTTTCCTGGCCGGGGCCAGATGGCGAATCGCAATTCTGCAGCTTGTTTGTGACCGTGCATGCGGGAAAATTCGCCACGGAGCGGCTGACGGTGGAAAAGCAGTTTGTGCAGCCCGATCCCGAGCAGGAAAAGCGCGCCGAGGAAGACCAGAAGAAAATGCGCGCGATCTACGATACGGTGACGCCAGAGCGGTTGTGGGAAGGCAAGTTCCGATTGCCGCTGAAAGATGTAACTACGGGAGGAAATTTTGGTCGCCGCCGGATCTTGAACGGGGAATCGCGTTCACCGCACGCCGGTGTGGACTTTCCCGCCGCCGCTGGCACGGCGGTCTTCGCGTCGCAATCGGGCAAAGTAGTGTTGGCGGAGGATCTCTATTATTCCGGAAATACCGTGGTGATCGATCACGGTTACGGAATCTACACGTTGTACGCGCATCTGTCCAAAATCGCCGTGCAGCCGGATCAAACGGTGAAGGCCGGGGACGAAATCGGCAAGGTGGGATCCACCGGCCGGGTAACCGGGCCGCACCTGCATTGGGGTTTGACCATCGATCACGCGCGCGTCAACGCCATGGGCATCACCGAGCGCGAGCCCTGAGTCCGGACTACCGGCACGGGGCGCTCACTTCAAATACGTACGCACAATTTCGATGAGTTCTTCGGCAGCCTCTGCCGAGGATTCCGTTTTGCGCGGCATGTGATGCAGGATGTGGTCTTCCATCAGTTTGCCCATCAGGCTGTTGATGGCGCCGCGGGCGGCGGCCAGCCGCTGCAGGATGTCGGCGCAGTGGGCATCCTCTTCGAGACCGCGAAGGACGGATTCCAGCTGGCCGATGACTTTCTTGGTGCGGGAAACGAGTCCGATTTTTTCACGAATAATGTGCGTCATAGCCCTTGACTACCCTAGGGGGGTATGGTATCAAGGGACTGGCCTCGCTTGCAAACGGAATCCCGCCGCTTCCTAGGGTAAGACCGAAGGGCGGCGCAGCGAAAGGGCAAGGCCACAAAAGAAACGAGAAAGACGATGTTACAGGCTGTTCATCAAGAACAGACCGTTGCTCGGGCATCCTCAATCTACTGCCGATGGATTCGCGAAGAACGGGGTGAATGTGTGAGCCTGGTGGCCGTGTGGATGGACAACGAGATGCGCTGTTTTGAGCAGGAATTCGTGTCCCATGGCGACGATGAAGAGTTGTGCCAGGACGCGATTACAGAACCTGGCGGTGCTTGGACCATTCCCACGCTGAGATGCACTGGCATTAGCGAAATCCCAAGCAATCGCTCATGAAACTGAAGTTCTTAATAGCGGCAAGTTTCCGCTACGGGCCACTGGTTGGGCGGCTGTGGCTGGCCGTGTTTCTCGGCCTTGTTTCCGGCGCTGTTCTCTACGCCCAAGAACCCACCGCGGCGAGCGCCCCCGCGGAGACACCGGACAATGATGCAGCCGCAGTCGCGAATGATCCTCTGACCACGATGTTCCCGCATGCCGATTGGAGCCGCTTGTGGCTGTCGGGGCAGGCGAATTTTATTTCGCAATATCATCCGACATTCTATTCTCCCTACCAGGGACCAAATAGCCTTTCTCCCCAAGCGCAAGACGCCACTTCGCGGGTGTTGACGCTCTTCACGGGATTGCGGCTGACGGACTCGACAGAATTTCTGTGCGATGTGCAGGAAACAGGAGGCGATGGCCTCGGAAGAGCTCTGGGGGTCGCTGGTTTCTTCAACCTTGACGTGGTGCGAAACCCCAGCCTGAGCAAGGCTCCGTATATCGCGCGATTGATGTGGCATCAAATTATTCCCCTGGGCAGCAAGAAAGTGGTGGCCGAGCGCGGGCCATTTTCCCTCTTTCAGGAGTTGCCGGAGCGGCGGCTGGAAATACGATTCGGGAAAATGAGCCTAGCGGACTTTTTCGACGTCAACACCTACGGTACGGACAGCAATTTTCAATTCATGAACTGGACGGTGGACAACAACGGCGCCTATGACTATGCCGCGGACACGCGCGGTTTCACGTTCGCGGCGATGTTCGAATATCACGACGACCATTACATCGTGCGATTCGCGGAAGCGCTGATGCCCAAGGTGGCCAACGGAATCCAGCTGGATGCGGACCTGGCGCGCGCCCGTGCCGAAAACATCGAACTGGAACTGCATGGCCGCGTCGTGGGGAAACAGCAAGGTGTGGTGCGATTGCTGTCTTACGTCAATCACGCGAACATGGGTGATTATATGCAGCAAATCAACGAGTGGCTTGCCACGCGCAGCACGCCGACGCCGCAAATTACCGATCATCCGCTGCAAACCACCGTGAAGTACGGCTTCGGCGTGAATTTCGAGCAACCCTTTAACGATTGGCTCGGCATGTTTGGCCGCTGGGGCTGGAACGAAGGGCAGCACGAATCCTACGCGTATACCGAAGTGGATCAGACCTGGCAATTTGGACTGGGAGGAAACGGCTCAGGCTGGGGCCGCCGCGCGGACCACATGGGATTGGTTTTCGTCAGCAACGGCATCAGCCACGACCATGCTTTGTATCTCGGCTACGGTGGGCTCGGGTTCCTGCTGGGTGACGGGCGTTTGAATTATGGCCGTGAAAATATTCTGGAGAGCTACTACACGCTGCACTTGTGGCGAGGGGTTTATCCTTCCTTCGACCTGCAATACGTGTGGAACCCGGGTTATAACCGCGATCGCGGTCCGGTGATCGTGCCGAGCTTACGATTGCACCTGGAGTTCTAGCAGGACACAATTTCCGGACGTTACATGGTCTGCGCGAGTTGCGTTTGCGCTTCGGCCAGCCGGGCCCGTGTGCTTTTCACAATACCGGCAAAACGGCGCGTGAGTTCTCGAATGCGGTCGGGCTTGTGCAAAAGCATAGACTCCCGCGGAATGAGTTCTTTACCCACGCTCAGCGCACAAGCGCCGGCCAGAAGATAATGCGCGGCATTCTGTTGCGTGACGCCACCGCCGGGAATCAGTGGAATATCCGGGAAGGGGCGGCGAAGCGCGCGGAGGTACGCGTCTCCCCCAATCATCGAGCAGGGAAAGATCTTCACCAAATCAGCGCCCGCTTTCCAGCCCGCCAGGATTTCCGTGGGTGTCAGCGCGCCGCTCATCATGGCAACATCCGGATTCTCCGCAACAAGGTGGACGGTCGGAATATCCAGCACCGGATTGCTGATAAATTGAGCTCCTGCCTTGATGCATTCTCTCGCCGTGCTTGCATCGAGAACGGTGCCAGCGCCGATAATCACCTTCGGTACGCTTCTGACAATTTCGCGAATCACATCGATGGCGCCGGGAACGGTCATGGTGACTTCGACGATGGGGATTCCGCCTTGCGCGACTTCTTCTACGGCGAAACGGGCGTCCGCTTCAGAAGAAGTCCTGATGACCGGAACGAGGCCTATCTCTTCAATGCGTATTCGCAACTGTTTCTTGTTCATAGCCGAACGACCCCTTGGGCGCCGGAGGCGGACGAACGCGGCGGCGGTCAACACTGCATCTGCCAGCATTATAGTGCCCGGCGCGATAATTTCCAGAGGCACGGACAAGTGAATTGCGGAAGCTGGGCGGTGGTAAACTTGGGGCCGGAAAGGTTGACCTATGGCAAACAAGAAAAGCAAAGGCAAGAAGAAGAGCGCACGCAAAAAGAAGAGCCCGGCAAGATCCAGTCGGATCCAGAAAGTGAAGGGCAAGGCGGCCGTCAACAGCAAACCCCCGAAGAAAAAGAAGGCCACAGTCAAAGCGAAGGCAAAGCCAGCACGGCGTAAACCCCGTGGCCGCGCAAATGCCGGTGAGCTTGTCCCTTACGAACGGCGTGGACTGGGAGCGCGTTCCGGAGGGCAGTCTGGAGACACCCAGGGTATTGCTGCCAGGCCCGATGTCGACTCCGAGAGCGTCGAAGAGCTGTTGGAAGAGGGGCAATCCTACGAAGCAGAAGTCGTCGAAGGCGTGGAAAATGCTCCCGATCCGGACCAGGGAGAGCTACGCACTCGGGAAGTGGAAGAGGATGACGTGCCTGAGGAATATCGCGATAAGGATAATTAAACTGCGGCATCGCCGTTTGACAGCTTGCGAGACCTCCAATGCGCATTGGAATCATCTCGGATACCCATGGCCTGTTACGCCCGGAGGCTGAGAACGCACTGCTAGGGGCAGATCTGATCGTGCACGCAGGCGACCTCGGCGATCCTGAAATTTTGGCCAGACTAAAGCGCATCGCTCCGGTGTTTGCGGTGCGCGGCAATGTGGATGTCTCTCCCTGGGCCCTCGAATTGCCTCTGACCGCCGTGGTAGAGGCAGGTGGAGCCAGGCTGTACGTGTTGCACAATTTGCGAGAACTGGACTTGCGCCGTGCGGTCGGCGATTTCGATTTTGTCATCAGTGGCCACACGCACCAGCCGGAACAAACGGAAAAAAACGGTGTCCTGTACATCAATCCAGGCAGCGCCGGACCCAGGCGGTTCAATCTTCCTATAACGCTGGCCTTGTTAGACCTGGCCAAGCGGCCCTGGAGCGCCCAGTTTGTAAAGCTTGTCAGCTGAATCGCGCCTGCCAGGCCCCGGCGACGAGCTGGCCGGGTGGCTCACCTCCGCCCCTTGCTAGATTCATCACAATTTTGTTAGAGAAGTACTAGCGTACCGGACCCGAAGGCTGTAGATTAGTACCCCTCAGCTATTGTTCGGAGCCAGCCTTCCGGGCAAAATGTTCCGTCGACCTGATCGCATGTGAGTCGTCCCCGGCTCAAGGCAACTTGCCCCGTGCCAGACATGCGCTGCCGTAGGTATTCCGGCAGATGGTAGAAAGCGGACCGCAGGAGCTGAGGAGAAGGTCCCCATGGGCGTTTTACACTTTCGATATCGGGAGCGGCGGCGAACGCTACGTGTGGCCATGGCTCTGCCCGTTGTTGTGCACGGCCAGAACGATGGCGGCGAGAAATTTTGTGTGCGGGCCACCACCCGCTCGATCAATAAGCAGGGAGCGCTGCTGACCATGGACGAAATCGTGGTGCCGGGACAGCCGCTGCTGATCGTGAATGAGAATACCAGCCGGTCGGCGGAAGTTCGGGTAGCCCACGTGCGGCGCGAGCGGGACGGCAAGCTGTATGTGGGATTGGAGTTTGTGAACCCCGAAATAAATTTCTGGATGATGACGTTTCCGTTGCCTGGGGCGCGGCCGCTCCGGCGCGTTTCAGGGGCGAAGTAGGTTGGGTTCGTGCTTCGGTTTTAAGCTGTAGTTTCACTCCTGCTGTTCTCCGCGATGATATCAGGATGGCCAAAGAAAAATGGCGCCGCCTTGTTTAGCCGCGGCGCCACGGAAACAATTGCGATACCTCGGTTATCCGACCAACCGAATGGCATCGTCGACCGAGTGGATGGCCCGGTCTATGTGGCCGAAGGAGCGCTGCTGCAAGCCCTGGGCAAAACCGTTATCCTCCTCATGAGCGATGTCCTGATGAGCCTTCTCGAGCAGCTGTCGGGCGCGATGCAGGCGTCCGACGTGGTCCAGTCCAGCGTCAATCGAAGGATGGTCGTTCAGGTCTTTGCCATCATCGATGGACGCCTTCTTGATTTCGGCAATCGCGTCGTCAATGGCATGAATGGCTTCTTTCTCCTCATGGCGCAGTTCGCCTCCATCGTGAACTTCCAGATGGGCGCGGGCGGCGCGGAGATCCGTCAGAGCGTGAAGATAGGCAGGATGCTTGCCTTGAGCGAAGGTATTTCCTGGACCCAACGTGAGGTACAGGGCGAACAAGAACACGAAAGCGACGGCACGGGCGATCGACTTCATCGTCATGAGTTCTCCTTAAGTTTGTTAGAGCCAGGCCGATGTATGCAAGCCGACAAGGCCTGGACGGCTCGACACATTCGGCACTTACCAAATCTAACCCGGGGGAAGGGACCATAGTTGCGCCAGGCGAACGGGATGTGAGCTATCGGTTCCTGTCCCCAAGGACAGGCTGACGGGATGTCGCGCCGATACGGAGTGTCAGCGGCGCGTTTTTTGCCTTGCTGGCTTCTTTCTGGGAGGTTGGCGTCGCACGCTTTTGCCCTTGGCGATCAATGATGCGCGTTTTGCTCGCGGCAACTTAGCGGAAACCAGTTCGTACGATCTGCGAAGCAGCGCCGCCACTTCGGCCTGCGGAAGCGCATCCGCCGTTTCGATGGCCACCCACTTGGCCCTGGCCAAGTAAGGCGCTGGAATGATCCCCGGACGCTCGGTGAGCTCGGCGAACTGTTCGGGGTCCGCTTTCAAGGTGAGCCACAAGCGCGCCGGCTCTAGTGGAATCACGGCGAACATCTTGCCGCCCACTTTAAACAACAAGTCGTCTTCCCATTGGATTTGTTCCGTCGCGCCGGGAAATTCCAGACAAATTTTCCGCAGTTGATCAATGTTCATGGCCGGTTGACAGTTCGAGCGACACCAAAGTACTTAGTCTATCGCGTAGGCTTTCCGTCGGGAAGCCGATTGCGGTTAGGATTAAGGTGAGAAGAGGACCTGGGAGAAATTATGAAAAAGAGTTGCTTCCTCGTGCCGGCATTGCTCATGGGATATCACGTTGCGGCAACGGAAAATGATGCAAAACGCGAACCACTGACGTTCGCTGTGGGATGCGCAGGGGGAGATTGCCCCCTGCTGAAAGGTGCGCCACAGACTAGCCGGATGCGCGGCGGATCGGTCCGATTGAAGCTGGGAGAGAGTGTCGGCTGGCACTCGACAGGGCAGAACGAAGAAGCGCTCACGATTTTGCACGGCAGCGGAACCGCGAATATTGCAGGACATGCTGACGTCCCCCTACAGGCCGACATGCTCGTGTATATTCCAACGGCAACGCGGCATAACGTCAGAAATACCGGGAGCGAACATACTGGAGTATGTGTGGGTGGTTGCGCCGGTGGCAGCGAACCTCCGAGGCCGAAGGATCAGAAATTGGCGCTGGATGCCGATAGCTTGGCCGGCGAAGAGACGGTGCGGGCTTTGCCGCAAGCTACCACTACTGGCCCTTATCGTATGGCAGGCCTTTGTCCGCCCAATCGACGGCAAAGCTTGTGGGAAGAATCAGCACGCGCAGGTTTGTGAAACCCATGTCGTGAAGCGCGGAGAAGGCTGGCCGGGTGTTCGGGCACTTTTCCATGGGACAGCAACCACAATAGATGACCAAGTTCGTGGAACGCGGAAGTGGCGCAGCCCAGGCTTTGATCTCCGCCACACCCTCCGGACGGCCACCGCTACCGTGATATTGCGCGCCTTTGATATGGCCGGCGGTATACAGGCGCTGAAAGCCCACGAATAAAATTGTCGGCGAGGACTTGTCGCCTGAAAGCTCCTTCGCAAAATCAGCGGGTTGCACGGTCTGCGGAGTGGACCAAGGATCTGTGGAATGCTGAGCGTGCGTCACCGCAATAGAAAGCAGAGTGAACAGTAGCAACGATAAAACGATTTGCAGAAAGGCGGAAAGCGGTCCGCGCGATGACATGACAAATCCTCCAGGGAAAATAAATATAGGACTCAATAGCCAGGCACGTGGAAAGCTGTGGCAATGTCGTTTAGTTGCGGCTTTATCTTGGTCCATTCGGAAACAGTTGCAGAATCGAACTGGGTCGATTGCAGCAGGCGGTCAATCTGCGTGGAGAGATTCAGGCAGTTCTGAAGGTACGGATCGGATTTTCTTGTCTTTTTGAAGGTTTGGTAAAGCGAATTGGACGCTTGCTGAAACTGCTCGACCAGCGCCTTGCCCTCTTTTTCCTGCGTGGTTTTCCGGATGCTGCTCTTTGAAACCGACGAGTTGAACATCGATCGGAACTGTTTGATGTCGGAGTTCATGTTCTTGATGCGCTGTTCGAGGTCCTTGTCGCTCAGGCGCGTCTGAGCGCAAGCCCGCGACACCGCAAGAACGGGAAATAGAACCGCCAGCATGGCCAGGAAGGCGACGGACCGACGAACCGGGGTCATACGGAAATCTCTCCTTATAAGGATTAGGTGAGCATCAAACGAACGGCGCTATTGTACTCCCGATCTTCGGCCGGCCACGTTAGGGTTTGCTGGGGGTGGCGCGGACGAAGCGAAGCGGCTTGTCGAATCCTTCACAGTAAATCAGCAGGTAGGGATCCTGGTAGGAGTAGCGTGTAGCGCCGCCTAACGCTTTCAGGTAAGCGTCCTCCTGTTTGCTGACACTTTCGTCCGCGCAAGCCATCCGCGTCGAAGCCAACTGGCCAATTTTCAAGGCGTCTGCCGTGATAGTCACAACGCCCGTAAAGCGGTTGCACGAACCACTGCCCGCCACCCGGCCGGATTCGGGAAACACAAGCGTAGCTTTTCCGCCGGGCAAAGCGGGCGTGCCCGCCAGATCGGTCAGCACCCATCCCGTACCAGCGAGAGAAATGGGTGTTCGAGCGGGGGGTATCGCACCACTTGTTGCTGGTTTGTGGCTGGAAGAACAAGACGCGAGGAACGTGGTTGCCACGAGCAACAGCCACAGAAAAAGTGGTTTCACGGTGCTTCCTTCTGCAGGCGAGATGGCTGCGCCACGTGCGTCAGGCCGTCTTCCTGGAAGTAAAAAGGCGGTACAAAAACAACAGCAGGACCGCAAAGAGAACGCATATGATGAATCCTGCGGATTGTCCGTCGCCATACCATCCGACCATCTTTCCCAGGTATTCGACGACGAATGAACCCGCCAGTCCAAGCAGCACGGTGACGATCGATCCACCGGGATCCTCCCTGGACATGCGGAGTCTGGTGATGGCGCCAACAATCAAGCCGATCAATGCAGTCAAAGGTGTGAATATAAAAATCCCCTTTCCAGAAGGGCGGCACGAAACTCGTGAACTTGCAAAACGCGCGCAGTCAACGGGCAAAATCGCTGCGGAAACGCGCAGGCGGAGCGGTTTCAGGGAAATGCCAGGGCGAGGAATCGTTGTTGGCCAGGACTATATTCCAACCAGGCGTGGACGCGCAATAGGCGGCGAGCGGTCGGCCATAGGGAAGAGTGAAAAGGGAACTAGTGGAGGGATTACTTCTTTTGATCGGCGCGCGTGCGGATCAGTTTAGCGGCAGCGGTGCGCAAGGTTTCCGGGACGTTCTTGTTATTGGCAAGCTTCTTGAGATCGACAGCGTTGAGCAGCGGCAACATATGCAGTGTCAGATCCAAAGGGCACTTCGGATTGTTCATCAGGTTGCGAACCACCACATAGTTCTTCCGGAATACGCGATTGCCGGCGATCAGGCGCAGAATTTCGTCGGTCAGGTTAGCCATCGCGGCGAACGATTCCACTTCCTGTTCCGTGAGCCGTGGAGATTGCAACACCGAACGCTGCACCACTTTGTTCGAATCGCGAATGAGTGTGCGACGCGCCTCGGACGCGCCCTTCATGGCGAATTGCACGCGTTGCGCCACGGTCATTTTCGAAATCTGTTGAAGCAGCGTTTGCCGGCGCTGCACATCGGGCTCGGCTTCCGCGGCGGCGTCGGCGAGATGTTTCAAGTCATCGGAGACGGCGGTACTGGTCAGTTCGTGAAGCGTGTTTTTCTGTTCCGCGCTCAGATGAGGAGAATGTTCCAGCGCGGCCGCGAGTACGTGAGACGCGGAAACACGGTCGAGTTCATCCATTAAAGTATGAACCTGTGCGGCGGAAAGAAAAGGAACCAGGGGCACCAGATGCTCTCCGGCACAATTGCGGTTCGCCAGCATGGCTGCGATCACGACGGCATTCTTACCCAGATTCTTACCTGCGTATGAAAACAGAGTCGGCAGCACATTGTCGCGTTTGAGAGACTCCACAAAGAGCTCCGTGGCCGTGCCGAGCAACGCCTCGCCCGCGCGTTGGGCGACCATTTCGTCCTGATCGTGACTGAGAACCGTCAAAATTTCGACTCGTTCGGGCGCAGGAATGTGCGCGCCGCCGGCGCCGCATACCGCCAACTTGCGCTCGCGCGGCACGCGGCCGTGGCGTAAATCATCCAGAACTTCAGGGCTTAGCGTTTCCACTGGTTGTCCGCCTTAGGTCATGACTCAACTTCATTGTACCGGACAGACCGGCGACGCCAAGGGGAGGCAGTGGTTGAGAGTTCAATTCCAGCAACACCGCCCCCGCAGTCCGTGGCGGTCACTTCGAAACTACTGTTGACGGTGAAATGGGAGTCCCTAGGGCCCGAAGAGGCGGCCTTGACCGGCGCCGTCGTTAGCGCTGTCGTCGGTGAGCTTGCCTCATTGAGGTTGGGACAGGGACGTCGGAGGCGGGGCGCAGCACGGGCAACGGTGGTTGCGGCAGCAAGGGTGGGCTCGCGGAGGTTTGAAGCTCGGCGCTGCGGTGCGCGCTGAAGTGTCGCCAGGCGAAAAAGCCCGCGGCAAGCAGCGCGGCCAGCAACACCAAGGCGCCAAGCACAATCGCCGCCGGCATCCACCGTGGCGACGAGATTATCTTATGTTCTGGAAGCTCTTCGGCTGCCACTTGCGCGCCATGTGCCAGGTCGTATTCTCCGAGCAAGGCTTCTTCGTCCAGCCCGAGGTAGCGCGCAATAGAACGCACAAAACCGCGGTTGAACACCCCGCCCGGGAGTTTTTCCCAATCTTCGTTCTCCAGGGCTTCCAGAAAACGGGGTCCGATGCGAGTGGAGGACGTTATCTCCTGCAACGTTACCTCTCGCAATTCCCGCTCGCGCTTCAGCCGTTCTCCGAAATTTCCCCTGGCCATGCCTCAGCTCGCAATGGTTCAGTGTAACAGTAGTTCGCGAAATCGCAGTGGTTTCAAGTGGTTGAGGAGGGCCGCCGCAACCTTCTTGCGTTTGACAGGCTCCGGTACTTAGCCTCGCGCGATGCTTGGGAAGCCGAACAGCCGTAATCGAGTCAATGTCCCCAAATGTCCCGAATTGTCTCTTGCTGAGATGCGAAAATGCAGCGAAGATAGGCGCAATTTACGGCTGCACAGGATTCGACCGCACTTGTGCTACGGTGGCAGGGTGCTGGTTCAAGGGACGCTCCAGCACAGAATCCTGTTGCAGCCGTGTTTTTTTCTTCGCCCTCAAATTGTGGTTTTTCCCTGCAACTGTAAAAGACTCGAAATGAACGCGGTTGCAAGCCGGTTTGGCCGTGCTTATGACTGGCACGCCCAACCCCATCCACCGTCTCCGAGCCTCCCGACCTGATTGGCGAGATGGTTACGCCTGTACTACGTCCGGGTTGCTTACCATTTTCAGAGATGCCTATACTGGCCGGGACTGGGAGGATTGGTGTGTATCCTCTCTGGGTTGAAGGGTTCGGTGGAGACCGTGGAGTCTCCAATCCTGCGGAGAGACGTGCTTTCGTGAGCCTTGACGAAATCAAGCGGTTTCCGACCGTGGAACGCCGGCGAAATACAGCCGTGCCCGGGGAACGACGCGAAGCAGGGGAGGTGGCCGTCTTCCAGGAGTTGGGGAAGGCGCTGACTTCGTCGTTGCAGCTCGACCAGGTGCTGCGGACGATCATGGAGAAGATTGACGAGTTCTTGCGGCCGGACAATTGGTCTCTGCTGCTGCTGGATGAAGCCAAACAGGAATTATATTTTGAACTGGCGGTTGGAAAAGCTTCGCAGGCGCTGAAGGACGTGCGCATCAAGCTGGGCCAGGGCATCGCCGGATGGGTGGCGCAGCACGGCGAAGTGGTGATCGTGCCTGACACGAGCAAAGACACTCGCTTTTTCGGCAAGGTCGACGAAAAAACCAAAATGGAGACGCGGTCGATCGTGGCTGTGCCCGTGAAATTCCGGGACACCTGCCTGGGCGTCATCGAACTGATCAACTGCGTGGGGGTGGAAGGATTCGATCCGCGAGATTTAAAGCTGCTGGAAGCGCTCTCGGACTTTGCCGCCATAGCGCTCGAGAATGCGCGGCACGTTAAGCGCATCCACGAGCTGACCATCAAGGACGACTGCACCTCGCTCTATAACGCGCGACACATGGGCTTTATCCTCGATACAGAAATCTACCGTTCGCAGCGCTATAACTACGAATTTTCGATCGTTTTCATCGATCTGGACCACTTCAAACAGGTCAATGACACGCACGGGCACCTGGTGGGTTCACGGCTGCTAGCGGAAATGGGCGAGGCGCTGAAGACCAATTGCCGGTTGATCGATTTTGCGTTTCGCTACGGCGGCGATGAATTTGTGATTCTGTTGCCGCAAACCTCGAAGGAGAACGCGATTAACGTGGCTCGACGCCTGCACAAACTCATCCGTGAGAGCGTTTGGCTCAAGAATGACGGATTGAACATCCAGATTACCCCGAGCGTGGGCCTGGCAGCATATCCGGCGGATTCGAAGACGAAAGAGGGTCTGCTGCACTTGGCCGACGAGGCGATGTATTTGGTGAAGAACACGAATCGCGACAATGTGGCTGCGGCAAACATCGGGATTTTGCCCGTGCAAACGGCGGCGGAAGCAGCCGGTGAGGCCGCGGGCTAGTCGCTGACAAACCCAAGCGAAAATAATCGACCTGAATATCGGCCACTATAAGCCCGGGAGATGTACAGCTTCCGGGAATTCTGATTAACTAAAAACATGAAACGAAGCGAAGCTGCGCGATATGCGCGCTGGTCTGCGCTTACCGCCCTGCTGCTGGCGGTCGGCACAGGCGGAATCTACCTGCGTCGCCAATGGGTAGCGCATGTGGAGCGAACCAAGGCCCCTCCCCCTCTGACGGAAGATAAGGAGCGGCAATCTATCGGGCTAACGGTTTCGAAGAATGAAGGGGAACACACGGTTTTCACGGTGCAGGCCTCGAAGTCCACGGACCTGAAAGGACAGGATGTTAGCTTGCTCGAGGACGTGAAGGTTACGGTGTTCGGCAAGCTGGCCGATCGCCACGATATTATCCACACGCACAGCTGCCGCTACGCGAAATCCAATGGCGGAATCGAGTGCAGCGGCGACGTGCAGTTTGACCTGGAAAGCGCTGCCGACGCTGCGCGCACGCAAAGCGATCGCGCAGCCAAGCCGAACCTGATCCATGTCGAAACCAGCGGGGTTACATTTGACGCCAAATCCGGCAAGGCAAACACAACGCAGCCGGTAGAATTTACCATGCCCAACGGCAATGGCGAAGGATTGGGAGCAACATATTTGTCCGAAGAAGGCGTGCTTCGGCTGGAAAAAAATGTGCGTGTGACGCTGCGGGAGACCGGAGCGCTGGCCGTCGGGAAGAAGCAGGATGCGCCGCCCTCTGATGTGGTGCTGCGCGGCACCAGCATGGAAATGGGCAAACAAGCCAGGAAAGTGGTGCTGGCCGGACCAGCTACGGCGACCACGGCCACGCAGCAACTGAGCGCGGGCCAGATGATCGTGCTGCTCGACGAAGAGAATCGCGCGCAGACATTGATTGCAGAACCGGGCAGCTTGAATCAAGCGCCGGTGGTGGTGACTCACGGCGGGAAAGGGCCGACCGGAGACGGAACGCTGCACGCGGACCTGATGACCGCCGACTTGGCGCCCGAAGGCTGGGTCCGCTCCATCGAAGTGCAAGGCCACGTGCAAGGCAAATCGGAAAGCGGAGACATGCAGGCGGACGCGGCGCACGTCGAAATGTGGCCACGCGTGAATCAAGCAAAACTGATGACATTGCATGGAAATGTCCACATGAACCAGCGCGATCCAAAGACACAAACAGGACGAAAGTTGGTAACGAACGTCTTGCAACTGAATTTTGCGGGTGGAAAGCCGGGCGAACCAAACCCCATGCAACACGCGGAAACGTTGGACCGGGGAGTGATGGAGTGGAGCGACACGCCTACATCGCAATCCAAGCTGAGCGCGGATAAATTGGCAGTGGACTTTGCGGCCGCCGGCAAAGCCAAGGATCTGGTGGCTACCGGAAACGTGGAAACGGAGCGCCATCTCGAAGGGCGGCCGTTACAGACAGCCAGCGCTACGAACGGAGATGCGCAACTCGACGCCGGCGGCGCTTGGACGCAGATGACCCTGCGCGGCAATGTGCATCTGACCGAGGGCGATCGCAGCGCGGATGCGCAGAAAGCGGTGTTCGCGCGAGTAGCGCAGACGACGGTTCTTAGCGGGCAGGCGGTTGCGCGCGACGAAAGCAGCGTGACCAGGGCCAACAAAATCACCTTCAATCAGGACACCGGAGGGATCGAGGCGGAAGGCAGCGTGCGGTCCACCGACCTTGGAGCGAAGCAAGGCGCCATCCAGTTCAGCTCTTCGCCGTCCAACGTCATCGCCGATCACATGGTGGGAAACTCGAAGACTGGCCGGGCGCTCTACACCGGGCATGCGCGATTGTGGCAGGGGCCGTCGGTGCTGGAAGCGGACGCGATCGAACTCCTGCGCGATCCGCGAATCCTGAACGCCAATGGAAATGTGCGCGCGGTGTTTCCAAAGCAAGACAGCGACGCCAAGGCTGCCAACGACAAGGCCGCCAACAAAGCGAAAGAAGTGGCCGTGTGGCACATTTCGTCGGGCACCCTGAAATATTGGGATTTGGAGAATCGCGCGCACCTGGAAAAAAACGTGGTGGTGCAATCGGAAGACGAACGGATGAAGGGGCCGATCCTGGATTTGTACTTCACGCGCGAACCGGACGGCAAACAGGGCAGCGCCGGCACTTCCAAGATCAGCCGGGCTGTCGGCACGGGAGGGGTTGAGGTTGTGCAGGGAGACAAACGCGGCACCGCCGAGCGCGGCGTGTACACGGCGGACAACGATCGCTTTGTCCTCAGCGGCGGAACGCCAACTCTTTACGACGAAGACGGTGGAATGACCACGGGACGTGAATTGACCTTCAATATTGCGGATGATACGATCGTCGTGGATTCGGGAAACGGCCCGCGCACGCTGACCAGGCACCGGGTCCAGAAATAAAGGGGACCGCGTTGCGATCCCGCGTGAATGCGGAATGCCGACACTCCAAGGCGTCGATCTCAGTAAGTCCTACCGGGGACGCAAGGTAGTCGATAACGTCGAACTAGAAATTGGGCAGGGTGAAGTCGTGGGATTGCTGGGTCCGAACGGGGCCGGCAAGACGACCACGTTTTACATGATCGTGGGATTGGCGCGTCCCGATTCCGGACGTGTGGTGTTGAACGGCGAAGAAATTACGGACCTCCCAATGTACCTGCGAGCGCGGAGCGGAATCAGTTACCTTCCTCAGGAACCGTCCGTCTTCCGGCAAATGACAAGTGAGGAGAATTTGCTTGCGGTGCTCGAGACGCTGCCGTTAACGCCGGAGCAACAGCGGGACCGGCTGGAGGAATTGCTGGCGCAGATGGGACTGGAAATGGTGCGGCACAGCAAAGCATACATGTTGTCAGGGGGTGAACGCCGAAGGCTGGAGATTGCGCGATCACTGACACTGCAGCCGTCTTTTATCCTGCTGGACGAGCCGTTTTCCGGGATTGATCCGCTGACGGTAAAGGATTTACAGGATTTGATCCGGGAGTTGAGCCGCTCGGGGATTGGCGTTTTGATCACAGATCATAACGTGCGGGAAACACTCAGCGTAACGGATCGCGCCTACATCGTGAATCATGGGAAAATCATGAAGAAGGGTACGCCCGAGGAATTAAGCAGCGACCCCGAAGTGCGCCGAGTATATCTGGGAGATAATTTCCGGTTGAATTAGGGCTATCCTAAGCACCTGGAATCAAGCCATGGCCTGGCAGGGACTCAAACTTAACCTCCGTGTGGCGCAGAAGCAGATTCTGACGCCGGGGCTGGTTCAGATGGTCAGCGTGTTGGCGCTGAACCGTCTGGAACTTCGCGAAATGATCAATCAAGAGATGATCGCGAACCCTGTCCTTGAGGAACTGAGCGAAGAGCCTACCGTTACCGACAACTACAGCGACGAAACCTTCCTGAAAGCCGAGACGGAAAAAGTTCCAGAGAAAAAAGAAGCCAATCCCTTTGACGAATTTGACGTCGGTTCCTTTTTCAATCAGTACCTGGATACAGGCGGCGATGGCGGGCAATCCCAGGAACGCGAAATTTCCGAACGGCCGTCCTTCGAAAAGTTTTTGTCGTCCGCAGCCGGGCTGACCGATCACCTGGCCTGGCAGCTGAGCGTGACCATCTGCTCGGAAAACGTGAAGGAAATCGTCGAGAACATCATCGGCAACTTAGATGAGAATGGTTATCTGACCGCATCCGTGGAAGAACTCTCGCAGGATGGAAAATATTCGCAAGACGACCTGGAAGACGCGATCGCCGTGGTGCAGGACTTCGATCCGATCGGAGTTGGCGCGCGGGACTTGCGGGAATGCCTGCTGCTGCAACTGAAAGCTTTTGATCCGCAGAACACTCTGGCGCAGCAGATCGTCGCGGACCACCTCAAGCAGGTGCAAGCCAATCAGCTGAAAGAAATTGCCCGGGCTCTGAATCGTCCGATGGACATCGTAAAGCACGCCATCGACGCGATCAAGAAGCTCGATCCAAGGCCGGGACTTCGCTACAACAAGACGGAGCCGCGGCTTGTGGAACCGGATGTGTATTTCCGGAAAGTGGACGACATGTGGCAGGTGTTCCTGAATGAAGACGACATGCCGCAATTGCGGCTGAGCCCCACATATCGCCGGCTGCTGGTGAGGGATGCCGCGGACAAAGATGTGCGCAACTACGTAAAGGAACGTTTCACCGCCGCAATCCAGCTGATGAAAAACATCGAGCAGCGGAAACACACGATTTTGCGGGTTTGCCAGTCCATCATTGCGCGCCAAGGCGAATTTCTGGACCACGGACCGGACACGCTGAAGCCCATGATGATCAAGGAAGTGGCGGAAGAAGTGGGTGTGCATCCCTCGACGGTGAGCCGCGCCGTGGCCAGCAAGTACGCGCATACCCCACAGGGAGTGATCGAACTGCGGTCGTTTTTCAGCGAAGCAGTGAACGGGCCCGAGGGCGGCGGTATGTCCCTGCAGACCCTGAAGCGGCTGGTGAAAAAGATGATCGACGAGGAAGACACCGCCAAGCCACTGACCGACGAGCAGATCGCCAAGAAACTGGAAGAGAATGGAATTCACGTCACGCGGCGAACCGTGGCAAAATACCGGGAAGATATGAGAATCCCGAGCACGCACCAGCGCCGGGTCAAGAACTGAGCCCGCGCAAACCGTGAAGCGCACCAAGAGCAACTCACGAAACGCGAGTACTCCAGGCCGACAACTTGTCATCCTTACCGGACTTTCCGGGTCAGGGAAGAGCACGGTCCTCAAGGCATTTGAGGATATGGGCTACCACTGCGTGGACAACCTGCCGGTGGAATTGATTCCGATCTTTGCGGAGTTGCATGCCGCGGGCGAGGGTGACCTGCAGCGGGCGGCGTTGTTGGTGGACGCGCGCGAAGGACTGCAACTGGCGAAGCTGCCTGGTTTGCTGAAACACTTGCGGCGCGATCACCCGATCATCCTCGTGTACATCGAAGCGCACGAAGATGCGCTACTTCGGCGGTACAGCGAGACGCGCCGGCCTCATCCGCTCGGCAAGGATTATTCCGTGCGCGAAAGCCTGCGCCATGAAGAAGTTTTGATGGAGCCCATCCGCAAATTGGCAGATGTGGTGATCGATACCACGCAATTCAACGTGCACGAGTTGCGGCACTTCATCAACGAACGATTCAAGCTGGAAAGCAAGCGGCCGCTGCTGGTTTCACTGGTCAGTTTCGGCTACAAGTTTGGAGTGCCCACGGACGCGGACCTGATGTTCGACGTGCGGTTCTTGCCGAATCCCCATTTTGTGCCGAAACTCAGGAAATATACGGGCAAAGATGCGCGGGTTCGGCGGTACATCCAGTCGTTCCCGCAAACGGGCGAATTCCTTAAGCGCATCCAGGAATTGCTGACCTACCTGATTCCTCACTACATCGAAGAGGGGAAAAGCTATCTGACCATCGCGTTCGGCTGCACCGGAGGCAAGCATCGTTCGGTGATGATGGCAGAATGGCTGAAGCACGCGCTGAGCAAGAAGGGCTTTGCTACACGCGTGGTGCACCGGGATATAAGTAAGTAGCTCACACGATGCAAGGCAGGAGAGTCCCGCTGTGCCGGTTGATGTCGCGTTCATCACCGTCAACTACAACACGCTTGCGTGCGTGAGGGAGTTGGCCGCCTTCTTCCACAGCCTGAATGTGCCTTTCACGTTTTTCTTCACGGTTGTAGACAATCAATCCGGCGATGGTTCGCAGGAATTCCTGCAATCGTCGCCTGACATCAATTACATTCAAACAAGTGAAAATATCGGCTACGGCCGCGCGGTCAATCGGGGGGTGGCGGCGACCGAAAGCAGGTACGTCTGCGTTACGAATACAGATGTGATCCTTAACCGCGACGCCCTGATCGCACTTTGGCGTTTTATGGAAGGGCGGCCCGACGCCGGTGTTTGCGCACCACGGATTACCTACGAGAATGGACGCGACCAGGGCATGCTGTTTTACCGCTCTCTTTTTTCGCAGTACGCCAACTGGTACAGCAAGATCCTCGCCGCTTTGGGAAAGCAGAACTTAGCCTCAGCCACCGAGCCGGTAAAGGTCGAAGGTGTGATGGGGGCGTTTTTCCTGTTACGGCGATCGGTGATTCCACAGTCGGCGTTGTTTGACGAGGACTTTTTCTTTTTTCACGAAGACATCGCGCTGGCTCACACGTTATTGAATCGTGGCGTACCGTGCTTCGTCGTTCCCAGTGCGAAGATTATCCATATCGGCGGACAATCCAGATCGCCGGCATCCGTTTCGGCCTTCTACGAAACCAAATATCTTTATCTGAAAAAATTCTACGGCCCGTTCCATGCCCGGGCTGTCTATTTCCTCGATCGCGCGCGCATCCTCCGCAAATGGTTGTTTTATGGGCTATGTTCGTTGTTTAGCGCCTCTGAGCGCGTTAAATCCAAACAGCGCTATTACAGGATGGCCTGGAATACAACGCGCTCGAAGTGAGCGGCTTGCCGCGGGGCCCCGGCCGCCGCGCCTGAATTTGAAAAGCAGATAAGGTGCTGTCATGCTTGGTTGACATGCCGGCTGAGGGGCGAATAGCGTACTAGGTGGTAAGACAAGCCAGTAGAGGACAGGTGGGTGGGTTCCCTGATTTCAGCACATCTGCAGCGATTGTTAAGCTACACGAAGCCCTACAGTGTGCGGCTGGCAGCCGGTGTGTTGCTGGTTGCCTACGTGGCGGCGGTCGAAGCCGTCATCGGATTCATGGTGAAGCCGGCCGTCGACTATGTATTGGACCCAGGCAAATTCGGCTCGAGCTTGCCGCTCGTCACGCTGCCCTGGAACGGGAAAGTGATTTATCTCAACAAATTCTTCCCGTCGAGCATACATAACGTCTGGACAATTTTTGCCATTACCCTCCTGGTGCTGTATGTCAGCAAGGCGATTGCGGAATATCTTGGGTTGACGGAAATCCAGTACGTCGGGCTGGCGGCCACACGCGATCTGCGCAACGCGTTCTACGAAAAAGTAATCAAGCAGCCGATGGGATTCTTCCAGGGCAACGCCACGGGAAGAATCATTTCCGTGGCCACTAACGATATCGATCGAGTGCGCTTCGCCCTGAGCGATTATCTTGCCGACCTGTTCATGAAGAGTTTTAGTTTTGTGGCTTTCGTTGCAGCGATGCTGATTCTGGACTGGAGACTCGCGCTGGCCACCACCGTGCTGCTGCCTGCCGTGGTCATTCCCGTAAATAAACTCGGAAAGAAGATACTGCAATCCGCAAAAAGCAGCCAGACCAGGATGAGCGATTTGAGCCAGATTCTCGAAGAGACCGTGAGCGGAAATCGCGTGGTCAAGGCGTTCGGAATGGAGGATTCCGAGGTCAAGAAATTCCACGAAGTCGCGCGGCGATTGCTCCGGGAAAATATGCGGTGGGTGCGCGCGGCGATCCTGACTTCGCCACTGATGGATATGGTCAGCGCCATCATTATCCCCCTCCTCCTGTGGTATGCCCGCGTGCAGATTCAGCACCAGCAGATCACGCTGGGCGGTTTCATCTCGTTTTTGTATGTGATGTTCAACGCATACATGCCGCTAAAGCGGCTGGGGTACGTGTACCAGCAATTCCAGGCGGCACAGGGCGCGAGCACGCAGGTTTTTGCCTATCTCGATGGCGAAGAAGAAGTGCTCGACCAAAAGGGCGGAAAAGTTCTGGGCGGGTTTTCGCGCGACATCGCGTTCGACGACGTCACCTTTGCTTACGAGTCCGAGAGTGCCGCCATTCTGCAGCACGTGAGCTTTACGGCCAGCAAAGGATCGGTGATTGCGCTGGTGGGATTGAGCGGCGCGGGAAAAACTACGCTGGTGAACCTGATTCCTCGCTTTCATGAAGTGACCACGGGACAGATCAAGATCGACGGGACCGACATTCGGGAGATGAACCTGCGTTCGTTGCGAAATCAGATCGCCATGGTCACCCAGGAAAATATTTTGTTTCACGATACGGTGATGAACAACATCTGTTATGGCATGGAAGCGGTGCCAAAACAAAAGGTGGAGGACGCGGCGCATGCAGCCCTGGCGCATGAATTTATCCAGGAACTTCCGAACGGCTACGACACCGTGATCGGAGAGCGAGGAACGCGCCTCAGTGGCGGCCAGCGCCAGCGCATCGCCATTGCCCGCGCGATCCTGAAAGACTCGCCGATTCTGATACTGGACGAGGCTACTTCGGAACTGGACTCTGAATCCGAAAAATTTGTACAGAAGGCTTTGGGAAACCTGATGGTCGGCCGAACCGTGTTTGTGATTGCCCACCGCTTGGGTACGGTGCGGAAAGCCGATAAGATTCTTGTGTTAGAGGATGGGCGTATCCGGGAAAGCGGCACGCATGCAGAGTTGTTAGCCAAGGGCGGGAGTTACGCGCGGCTGCATGAACTGCAATTCGCGGAAGAGGATCTGCTGACTCCGGCGGACCTGGCGCATCCCAAAGTAGTGAGGTCCAGCGAGGAAGGATGACGGCGAAAAGCACAAGCGAAGCCACAAGCATGGCACCAAGCAAGGCAGAATGCCGTTCGATGACTGGGTATGCGATGGTCCGCGGCGAATTCAAGGGATGGACCGTGCGCCTGAGTGTGAAGAGCGTGAATCACCGTTTTCTTGATGTGAAGCTGCGGATTCCGGATTCGCTGGAGCCCTACGAGCATAGGCTGCGGCAGGCGGTGCGTGGGCGAATTCATCGTGGGCATCTGGACGTGCACGTCAGCATGGATCCCAGCGAAGCGGCGCCGGTGCACGTGAACCGGGAATTGTTGAAGGCTTATGTAAACGCCGCGACCGATCTGCAGAAGCAGACCGGCGGCAAAGCGGAATTGGACACGGTATCACTGCTGCGTCTGCCGGGTGTGATCACGGGACTGGCATCGGCCTTGCCGGAAACGGAAGAGGACCAGGAAGAACTGGGCAAGGCGCTGGAAACGTATCTCCTCGAAGCGCTGGGGAAGATGGACGAAATGCGCCGCAACGAAGGGCGGCAGCTGACCGACGAACTGCGCGCGCGCGTTGCGAAAATCTCTAGCGACGCCGGGCAAGTGCGAGAGTTGGTGAGCACGCTGCGGCCGGCGTTTTCGCGCCGTTTGGAAGCCCGGCTGAAGGAATTGCTGAACGGCACAAACATTGAGCCCGCGCGGTTGGCACAAGAGGCCGCTCTGCTTGCGGAACGCAGTGACATCAGCGAAGAATTGGACCGGCTGCGAAGCCACCTGGAACAGTTCACGAAATTGTTGGACGGCGCCGGGGAACTCGGCAAGAAACTGGATTTTCTGCTGCAGGAAATGCACCGCGAAGCCAACACCATGCTTTCGAAAACGCCCGGCGTCGAAAGCGAAGCGTTGGCGATCACGGGTCTGGCGCTGGAGATCAAGTCGGACATCGAGAAATTGCGCGAACAGGTCCAGAACATCGAATGAGCGCGGGAACAGCTATAGAGCCGCTGATTTTGATTGTTTCCGGGCCGTCGGGGTCCGGCAAAAGCACGCTGGTGCAAAGGATGCTGGAGCTGCCGGGGACCATGCCCTCGATATCATGTACTACTCGGCCCCGTCGCGCGACTGAGGCCACAGGAAAATGCTATGATTTCGTCACTGAGTCGGAGTTCCAGTCAATGGTAGCCAAGGGCGAATTTCTGGAGTACGCCCAGGTCTTTGGCAAGTATTCCTACGGGACGCCGATGAAGTGGCTCGAGGAGTCTCGCCGCCGGGGATTGGATCTGGTGTTGGAGATCGATGTACAGGGCGGGCAGCAGGTGAAGCAGAAGTTGCCGGAATCGCTGGCAATCTTTATACTTCCACCCTCGCGCGAAGAGTTGGAACGGCGGCTGCGCAGCCGGGGCCAGGACGCGAACGAAGAGATGGCGCGGCGTCTGGCGAAGGCTCACGACGAGATTGTGGCGAGCGAGAAATTTTACGATTTTTGTGTAGTGAACGATGACGTGGACCGTGCGGGAAAAGAAGCGCAGGCGATTGTACTTGCCTTGCGCTGCTCCAGCGCACGTCGCCGTGATCGCGTAAGACAAGTCCTGGCATCGTTTGGAGGGTAAGATACTCATGACCGTGCAAACAAAAGCTCCCGAGAGCCAGTTTGCTTACGTCGTGCTGGCCGCGCGACGAGCGCGGCAGATCATGGCGGGGGCGCCCCCGATGGTAGACAACACGCGCACCCAAAAAGCTACACGGATCGCGTGCGAAGAGGTCACCAACGGGCTCATTGAATATGACTTTTCCGAGGTACCTGCGACGGAAGAGGAAAAGGAAGCGAAGCGGCGCAAGTAGCGCGCCCGCGAGGCAGTTATGCGCATCACCCTCGGGGTCACGGGCGGAATTGCCGCGTACAAATCTGCGGAACTGGTGCGCCGCCTTCAGGACGAGGGACACACGATACAGGTAGTCATGACGCGGGCGGCGCGCGAATTCATCACACCGCTTACCTTTGCCGCGCTCAGCGGGCAACGGGTCATCAGCGATCTATTTACGAATCAACCCGGCGGGGAAGGCAGTCTCGATTCCGCGATCGATCATATTGCCGTTGCGCAGAAAACGGATCTGCTGCTCGTGGCGCCGGCGACGGCAGACATCCTGGCTAAATTTGCGCGCGGGGTAGCCGACGATTTTCTGACCACGTTGTATCTCGCTTCCACCGCGCCGATGGTGATCGCACCGGCCATGAACGTAAACATGTGGCAGCATGCGGCCACGCAGGAAAATGTGGCGACGTTGCGCGCGCGCGGTGTGCTGATTGTAGAGCCTTGCGAAGGATATCTGGCATGCGGGATGACCGGCTCGGGACGCCTCGCGGGACAGGAAGAAATTTTAAAGGCGGTGGGCAAGGCGTCTCAGGCGACGCAGGATATGGCCGGTGAAACCGTTCTCGTGACCGCCGGGCCGACTTGCGAAGATATCGATCCTGTGCGCTTTCTGACGAACCGTTCGTCCGGGAAGATGGGTTATGCCGTTGCCGCGGCTGCGGCCCGCCGGGGCGCGAAAGTGGCGTTGGTAAGCGGACCGACGGCGCTCGAGACGCCGCGGGGAGTGCTGCGGGTGGACGTGCGCAGCGCCGAAGAGATGCAGCGGGCCGTGCAGGCAAAGTTTCCGGCTTGCACGATCGCGGTGTTTGCGGCGGCGGTGGCTGATTACCGGCCGGCGGAGAAGTCCCGGCACAAGATCAAGCGCAAGGAAGATGCGCTGACGCTACGGCTCGAACCCAATCCGGATATTCTGGCGACTGCGGCGAAAGACAAAGCTGAGCGCCTGGTGGTGGGATTTGCGGCGGAAACCGAACATATGGCGGAGAACGCCCGGAAAAAGTTGACGCAGAAGAACGCGGACTTGATCGTGGCGAACGATGTCAGTGCCGAAGGCGCAGGCTTTGATGGCGACACAAATATCGTGACGCTGTTTTCGCGCGATGGACGCGACCGGCTTTTGCCTCGATTGAGCAAGGCCGAAGTGGCGCAGTGCATACTGGACGAGGCGGTGCGGCTTCGAAGCGCGTTGAAGAGCAAGCCCGCATCTCATCGGGCCGGCGACTAAATAATCATGCCCGCATCGATTCCGGAATCCTTGCAACAGAAAATCGAAGAGCGCCTCCGCTATTACGAGGACCTGGGGATTCGTTTGTTCTACCGGGATCGCGCGGCGGGTGACCTTTCAGCGCTGAGCGTGTCGCGGGCTGTTGCGGAAGCGCCTGCCGTTTCCATTTCACAGGAGAGTTCCTTGCCTAAGCCCAAAAGCAAAGTGGCCCTGCCAGTCAGTGCAGAGCCGGCGCCGAGAATCATGCCTCTGGTGGCGCCGTCGGGACCCTCTCTATTCGAAACGATTGAGAAGGTGCAGGACGATTCGCTGCTGAAGATTCGCGAGGACCTCGGCGACTGCACGCGCTGCAAACTGCATAAAAAAAGAAACCAGCTTGTCTTCGGCGACGGCAGCGCAAAAGCTCAATTGGTATTTGTCGGCGAAGGGCCCGGAGCGGATGAGGATGCGCAGGGCGTGCCGTTCGTGGGACGCGCCGGCAAACTTTTGACGCAGATGATTGAGGCTATGGGCCTGCAGCGAAAAGATGTGTACATCTGCAACGTAGTGAAATGCCGCCCTCCGGAAAATCGCACGCCTGAGCCCGACGAAGTACAGACCTGCTCGCCATACTTGCTGCGCCAGATTGATGCGATCGATCCCAAAGTGATTGTTTGCCTGGGCGCGGTGGCGGCTAAAACGTTGCTGCAAACCACGCGCGGCATTTCGCAATATCGCGGGGAATGGCAGGAGTGGCGCGGGCGCAGGCTGTTGGCCACGTATCACCCGGCCTATTTGCTGCGCAATCCGCCAGCCAAAGCGGACGTTTGGAAAGACCTGCAAAAGGTGATGGCCGAACTCGGCCTGCAACTGCCGAAGAAGAAGTCCTCTTAGTTTCCCGCCATGGGCATTGTTCTAGGGCTGCTGACCGCGCTTTCCTGGGGGAGCGCGGATTTTCTGGCGCGATTTGCCACCCGAAAAATCGGAATCTTGCGCACCATGCTGTATATAGAGCTTGCGGGTTTGCTGTTGCTGACTGTGGCGCTGCACTGGCTGGGCGGCTGGGGACGCCTGGCGGATGGCTCGGGATTTCGCCCGTGGGCGTGGGGAATTTTGGTCGGCGTGTTGAACACGTGCGGCACGTTGGCGCTGATCACGAAAACGCAGTGGCTCGGAATTGTGGCAATTTTCGCCGGGATAGTGAAGCGGGCAGCCCAATCAGCGCCGGAGGTCGTGGCCGAAGTTAGCCCAGCCCGTTAGGAGTGGGACAGCAACCCGGAACCTCCGAAGCGCCGTGGGCGCGACGCCTTCCGGAGCAATGTGCGCTGGCGCGATGGATGCTGGCCTGAAGGCGCGGCGTTACAAGGTGCTGCTACACTACACGCGGAATGAAACTGCTCGACCAACACATCGTCGCGAAATGACCGAATTCTATTGCAATGTGAGTTTGCCGGTGCCTTTGCGCACGACCTTCACCTACGCCGTGCCTGACGCCATGCGCGCGCAGGTGCAGCCCGGCAGCCGTGTGCTGGTGCCATTCCGGAACAAAGCAATGGTCGGCGTGGTCGTAGAGATGACCGCGACAGCTCCGCAAGGAACGAAAATCCGCGAAATCCAGAAAGTGCTGGATCTGCTTCCCGTACTCACGCCGAAACTTCTGGAATTGGGGCAATGGGTGGCGAATTACTATCTGGCGCCGGTCGGTGAAGTGTTTCGCGCGATGCTTCCCCCCGCGACCGATGTGGCCCTGAAGCGACAGATCGTGCTGACCGACGCAGGGCGCCTACTCGCTGAAAAACTGAAAGCAGGGACCGCGCTGACCGATCTTGTCGGTGCGGAGACAGAATTTCTACAGAAACTCCTGGAGAAAAAAGGCCGACTCGCGCTTGGCTCTGGCAGCAGGATGGCGATGCCGCCGGAAACATTGCAACGGATGCTGCGACGCGGCTACCTGGAAATCCGAGAGACGATCGAGGGCCGCAAGCGCAAGATGCAGAACGTGGTGGCGTGGAAAGGGAAAGATGCGGAGAGGCAGGGCGAAAAAGAGCGACGGATTCGCGCGTTGCTGGAGACGGAACGCGGACCACTGCCCCTGCCGCAATTGCTCAAGCTGGCGCAAGTTTCACGCGCGCTGATCGACCGCATGCTGCGCGACGGATTGCTGGAAAGCTGGGAAGAACCGATTGATCCCGTGGAAGATCCGTTCGACACGGGCTACACGCCGCCGGCGCACACCCTGAATGAAACGCAGGACAGCGCATTCAACGCGATCCGCGCGCGATTTGAGCTGGGCGAATTTGGCGTGCAGTTGTTGCACGGCGTGACCGGCAGCGGAAAAACCGAAGTGTACCTACGTAGCGTGCAAGATGTGTTGGCGCGCGGCAAAACCGCGATCATCCTGGTTCCGGAAATTGCTCTGACTTTGTGGATCGGGCGGCAATGCCGCGCGTGGTTTGGTGCGCGCTTCGAAGGAGTTGCGGTGCTGCACTCGGCGCTCAGCGATGTGGAGCGGACACGGGAATGGCAACGCGTGCGGCGTGGAGAAGCTCGCGTAGTCGTGGGAACGCGCTCGGCAATTTTCGCGCCTGTGGAAAATCTCGGCCTGGTGATCGTGGATGAAGAGCAGGAGAACAGCTACAAGCAGGAGGAGACGCCGCGCTATCATGGACGCGATGTGGCCATTGTGCGCGCGAAGCTGGAAAATGCGCTGGCACTGCTTGGTTCAGCCACACCTTCGCTCGAAACCTACCACAACGCGGTGAATGGCAAATACGAATTGCTGACGATGGCGTCACGCGTGGAGAATCGCAACCTGGCCGCGGTCGAAATAGTGGATCTGCGCAGCGATTTTCAGCGGACGCAAAAGGCCAATCCCATTTCGCAAACGCTGCACGCCGGAATTGCGGAGTGCTTGGCGTTCCAAACGCAAGCGCTGGTGCTGATCAACCGGCGCGGCTATTCCTGGTCGGTGCTCTGTCGCAGCTGCGGAGCCTCTGTGCAATGCGTCAATTGCAGCATTTCCATGACGTATCACAAAAGCCGTAACCGGCTGGAGTGCCATTATTGCGGGTCGATTCAGGCGGTGCCGAAAGTTTGCCCAAAGTGCGCATCGAAGTATGTGTACTTTTTCGGGGAAGGCTCCGAGCATCTGGAAGAACGCTTAGGAAAAGAATTTCCCGGAGCGCGCATTGCCCGGCTCGATCGTGATACGGCACGGACGAAGAGGCAGTACCAGGAAACATTGGGTGCATTTGCCGGCGGAGCGTTGGACATTCTGGTGGGCACGCAAATGCTCGCGAAAGGACACGATTTTCAGCGCGTAACATTAGTAGGTGTGATCTCGGCGGATTCCTCGCTAAGCTTGCCGGATTTCCGCGCGGCAGAGCGCACGTTTCAATTGCTGACGCAGGTGGCGGGCCGTGCCGGGCGTGGCGAATTGCCGGGACGCGTGCTGATTCAGACCTACTACCCCGAGCATTATGCGGTGCAGGATGCCGTGCGGCAGGATTATGTGTCGTTCTACGAGCGGGAGTTACAGTTCCGGCGAATGATGATGTATCCGCCGTTCACATCGCTCGCCAACGTTATCGTAAGACACACGAATCTGGAAAACGCGATTCAATGGTCGCGGCGCCTGTCTGAATACTTTGCGCCTCATGACGGGAAAGGCCTGCGCATCCTCGGACCGGCATCTGCGCCGCTGGCCAGGTTGAAAAAAGAACACCGCTACCAGTTTTTGCTGAAGTCGCCCAAGAAATCGCTACTCACAAAAGTCCTGAGCGGCGCACTGGCATTCTGCGAAGCAAACGAAATTCCCGGCACTGCGTTGCTGGTGGATATGGATCCGTTGACGTTGCTGTGAGCGTGATGAGGTTTACGTTGAAATCCTGGAGCCAGGGCGCACTACTCAGGATGGCGCATCATCATTACGGGGATTGTGGCGGGACCAGAAAAAGTAGCCGGGCAAGCCTAGGAGCATGATGGCTAGGGCCACGAGAAGATATGTGAACTGGCGCGGATCTTCGAGTGCACGATAAATTGCGTTGCCCACGATCGCCAGGGCCGCCAGCACGAAGAGCAGGGGAGTCACCGGATAGCCGGGGACGCGATAGGGAATCGACTTGCCGCGATTCGCGGCGCGGTTGGGAAAAATCGCTGCCGCAGCTAATCCGTAAAAAATCCAGCCGATTAAAATTGCGCCATTGGTCAGTTTTTCGAAGCCGCCAAGCAGCGCCAA
This sequence comes from Candidatus Acidiferrales bacterium, assembly GCA_963742325.1. GTDB lineage: Bacteria > Acidobacteriota > Terriglobia > Acidiferrales > UBA7541 > Acidiferrum. The sequence continues at coordinate 1,070,340 of CAVULB010000002.1, forward strand.
AATACATGACCAAATCCCAAGAATGAAAATCGCTGCAGCGGGCGTGCCAAATCGCGGGTGGATTTCCGCGAGTTTCTTGAAAAATAGATGATCGTTGGCCATGGCGAAAAACACGCGCGGGGCCGTGAGCATCACGCTGTTAGTGGAGCTGAACGTGGAAAGCAAAATCGTCGTGGCGACCAGCATGCCGGCCCAAGGACCCAGCAGCGACTTGGCCGCAGCGGCAGCAATCGTATTGCTGGCCGTGGCTGCTCGCGGCCCGAGCGCAACGAGATAAGCAACCACCGCAAACAGATACAGCCCGGCCAGAAGAAGCGATCCGGCAAAGAACGCGCGTGGGAAACTTTTCTGCGGATTCTCGACCTCGCCGGCGCTGTAGGTGCCGAACTGCCAGCCTTCGTATGCCCACAGCACAGTAATCATGGCGAACCCAAACGCCGACAGCAGTGCATAGCCGGAGATTGGCGAGTCCATGGCAGCGGGAATTTCCGCTGCGTGTCTGCCATGCCACAAGCCGAGGATCACAAGAATGCTGCCAAGAACAACAATAATAGCCACCTTGAGGAAGGTAGTGATGTTCATCAGGTCGGAACTTTTGCGCGTTCCCCAAACATTGACGAACGTAACCACCGCGATCATCAAGACCGGCACCAGGAATTCCCCAGCGCGCGAGAGCGGGATGATTTCCTGAAGATACGCGGTGAACGCATGCGCGAGCGCCGCGATGGTCGCACTGGCGATCACAAGTAGCAGCGACCAGCCATAAAGAAATGCAGGAAGCCGTCCGAATCCATCGCGAATGTAGCAATACAGGCCACCCGCTTCGGGATTGGTTGCCGATAATTCCGCATAAGTCAGCGCGCCGACCAGCGAAAGAGCGCCACCCAACAGCCAAACGAGTAGGGAATAACCAACCGAGCCACCAAGCTCGCGCAGGATCAAACCCGGCGTAAGAAAAATACCCGAGCCGATCACCGAACCGACGAATAGATACAGAAGATCACGTTCGCTGAGAGTGCGTGTCAGCTTTTGTGTGGGTACCATGGCGTGTCTGAACAGGCGGACTACCGCAACGGATTAGCCATGAAACAAAGCAGGAAAACCGAGAGCGCGATCACCGCGCCAAACCGGCGGTCCGGATCAAGCGGGGTGGGATCGTAGATCGGCGCCATGCGAAAGAAGCGCAATCCGATCAGGAGTGCGGCCCAGAAGTACCATCCCTTCCACACAAAAAAGCCAAGCGGAATCAAAGCCAGCGGAAGCAGCAACGAGATCCAGCGATGCGCGCGCGGGCTGACGGAGCGCACGATATGTCCGCCGTCGAGTTGTCCGACGGGAAGCAGATTAAGCGCCGTGGCGAAAAGACCTACCCACGCGGCTCGCCCCACCGGATGCAGCAGCAAATCCGTGGCCTGCGCATTCGGTTGCAGAATCGCCGTCATCAACTTCAAGGCCAGGGGCACGCCAAAAATGATGTCCGCGCTTCCATCCGTGCCAATCGAAGGAATTACTTTCGAATGAAGCACTCCATAAGCCAGCGCCGGAATGGCGAACAAAAATCCGACCAGCGGGCCGGAAGCGCCAACGTCAAACAGTGCGCGGGAAGAGCGAATCGGAGAACGGAGCAGGATGAACGCACCAAACGTCCCGATCAAGGTGGGAGCGGGAATAAAAAAAGGATAGGTGGACTGGATATGATGATGGCGACAGGCGAAATAATGGCCGAGCTCGTGAGCCAGCAGAATCGTCAGCAAAGTCGACGCGAACGGTAGCCCTGAAAGAAGCAGGGAAGGGTGATGATATGCCAGCGGAAACGTCTCAAAAAAAGTGTCCAGCGAAACGGTCTGATTGTGCGCATACGCCGCGGCAAAGTGCGCGCCCGCCAGCAAGCACGTGATCAACGTCAGAAAAAACAATCCGGTGGCGAGAATCAACGAGCGCACGGAAGGGTGCGAGCGCGCCGCGCGATAATACCCTGCAGAATCTGGCCACCGCAACCAATCATGGGATTGCAGAATAGCGGGAGCGCGCTGCTCTGGTTCCTGGGGATTCACTAGGTTTTACTTGGCCGGGGCAGGGGTGGTGTCTTCCAGGCCCTGCAGTTCCTTGCCGGGCTTGAAACGCACAGCTTTTCCCGGAGGAATGCTGACTTCTTCGCCGGTGCGAGGATTACGCCCGATGCCGGTTTTGCGCGGCTTCACGCTGAAGACGCCGAACTTGCGCAGTTCGATGCGCTGCCCGCGGCCCAGTGCGTTTTTAAGCGATTCAAAAACGGTCTCGACGGCCTGCTCTGCTTTCGTGCGGCTGATATTTGTTTTGCCGACCACAGCATTTACGATGTCGAGCTTGATCACACCACCCTCCAGGAATCCGTGGCCCGATGCTAGAGGCTACCGTCCAGGTTGTCAAGACGTGGCCCCTCATCTACACTGTAACCTTTTGAGAGTACACGTTTTTCGCGATTTTTACAGGAGGATATGGATGTCCGTCAAGCCAGACAGCTGGATACGCCGCATGGCGCTGGAGCACAAAATGATCGAGCCGTTCACGGACCGGCAAGTCCGGGAAGGGGTGATCAGCTATGGCGTGTCCTCGTATGGATATGACATCCGCGTGGCTGACGAATTCAAGATTTTCACGAACGTGAACACCACGATCGTGGATCCCAAGCACTTCGATCCGCGCTCGCTGGTGGAATATACCGGCGAATATTGTCTGGTGCCGCCGAATTCCTTTGCCTTGGCGCGCTCGATTGAATATTTTCGGATTCCGCGGAATGTGCTGACGATCTGCTTGGGCAAATCGACTTACGCGCGCTGTGGAATTATCGTGAACGTCACGCCCTTCGAGCCGGAGTGGGAAGGTTTCGTAACTCTGGAAATCAGTAACACCACTCCTTTGCCCGCGAAGATTTACGCCAACGAAGGTTTGTGCCAGGTGCTGTTCTTTGAAAGCGATGAGCCCTGCGAAGTGAGCTACAAGGACAAAAAGGGGAAGTATCAATCGCAAGGCGGCATCGTGTTGCCGCGGTTGTAGGCGACGCTTCCCCAAAAGCTCGTCATCCGGAGGGACGCGTAGTTTGCGCCCCTCGGGGATGATCTCAACGAACAACTCGTTCTCCATGCGAAAACTAGCGGAAGAGCTTGCCGGCAATTTCCGTCACGTGTTTGCCCTGGAAGCGCGCAATCTTCAGTTCGTTTTCGCTGGGTTGGCGCGAACCATCCGCCCCCGCCAGAGTGGTTGCGCCGTAAGGCGTGCCACCGGAAATATCCGTCATGTTCGTGAGACCGGATTCGCCATAAGGCACACCGACGATCACCATGCCGTGATGTAGCAGCGTAGAGTGAAAACTCGTGATCGTAGTTTCCTGCCCCCCGTGTTGCGTAGCAGTAGAAGCGAATACGCTACCCACTTTGCCGATGAGCGCGCCCGTCATCCACAACGGGCCGGTCTGATCTAGGAAATTACGCATCTGCGCCGCCATATTCCCGAAACGCGTGGGCGTGCCGAAGATGATGGCGTGGGCATCCGCGAGCTGCTCGACCTTCGCCACGGGAATTTTCGCCAATGTCGCTTTGGCGGCCTTCGCTCCGCACTTTTCCAGCACATCGTCGGAAACGAGCTCGGGAACCTCGTACAGCGACACTTCCGCGCCGGGAACTTGCTTCGCCCCTTCCATTATCGCTTCGGCCATGCGATGGACGTGGCCGTACATGCTATAGAACACTACCTGCACTTTGATGTTCATTGTTCCTCTCCTTAACCAAACGGCACGCTTTGTATTGCAAACTTGCTACGACGAAATCGTGCTGAGCGGATAGCCGCGTTCGCGCCACGCTGCCAAGCCGCCCTGCAGCGGGCGAATGCGGCGGATGCCTCGACGGCGAAGAAGCAGCGCCACACGGGCGCTGGTGGCTTCGTTTGGTCAAGTACAGTAAAGAATCACGTCGCGATCGGGAGGCAAAAGCCCGCTCTTCTCCGTCAGTTCCTTGGAATCCAGATGGACGGCGCCCGGAATAGTTTCAGGATCCGCTTCAAAATCCAGGTTATGGCGCAGGTCTACGATGGAGACCGGCTCGCCGGCATCCAATTTTACCTTTAGCTCATCCACGGTGATGCGGCTGATGCGAAGATCGCGAAGAAATTTCTGTCGCGCGATGTATTTGTAGGCGATGTAACAAGCCAGCGCGGAAAGCAAGAGCACTACGAGCCAACTGCCCAGCGCGCCCGCGTCGCGAGCGATGGCCTCAATCTGGCTGCTGAGGAAATAACCAAGCCCGAGATAGGTGCAAAGCCATATAAGTACGCCAAGAAAATCAAACAGCAGAAACTTGTGCAAGCGCATCTGGAAAATGCCGGCAAGCGGTGTGGCTACCGCGTTCAAGCCCGGCAGAAACTTTGCCAACAGCAGCGATCTTGCGCCTTGCTGCTCGAAAAGCCCTTCCGTGCGGCGAACGCAGGAGTCCGGCTCCAAAGAGACGCGGCAAAGCCAGTTTCCGTGATGAACAAGGGTTTCAAGAAGCGATGGCATGTGCAGCGACCATGAATCTTCCGCCGTTTATTTAAGGAAGGAAGCCGGCTGGCCCCAAGCGCCGGACATAACGAACTCCGACAATGGCTTGCGATTGCGCGGAGCAAGTTCGCGTTCACGAAGAGTTTCCGGCAAGGATTGCGGATCGCCAGGATAGCCGATCACGAAGGCGGCAATGGCTTCCCAGTCGGCGGGAATGGAGAAAAGTTCTTTCGCCTTGTGAGGATCGAACCCGGCCATTTGGTGAACGAACAGCCCTCGAGCACCGGCCTCCATCGTCAGATGAGCAACCGCCGCCCCGGTGTCATAGAACGCGTTGCGATTGGGGTGGCCACTGCGCGCGAAGGAAAGCTTAGAGACTGCAATGGCGAGGACGGGTGCATTTTTGGCCCACAGCTGGTTGAATTCAACAAGCGTGCTGAGCAGCGCGGGATACGCCGGATCGCCCTTTGCCGCAACAAGGAAAGCCCACGGCTGTTCGTTGCTGCTCGAAGGCGCCCAGCGCGCAGCCTCGAAAAGGCTGCGCAGTACTTCGGGGGGCACTGGTTTGTCCGCGAACGCGCGCGGGCTCCAGCGGTGGCGGATCAAATCATGTACCGGATGATCAGAAGCAGCAGGATTGTGCATTGTTGCTCTCCCAGATTCATATCAACTGATTCAAGGGCGCGTGAAAGTGAGGAGCGGTGGCCGGAAACCGCTCGCAGATCAACTTGCTTGCGCGGCAAATCGAAACTGAAATTACTTTGCCTGTGGAGGAATGACCATCTCCACGTCCAAAGTGATATCCACGTTGTCAGAAACGACCACGCCACCGGAATCGAGCGTCTTGTTCCAGGAGACGCCAAAGTCCTGGCGATTGATTTTTGTCGTGCCGGAGACGGCCGTGCGTTGCAGTCCCCAAGGATCCTTGATGGGCGGCTTCGGGACGGTGACTTCGAGTACGACTGGCTTGGTGTTGCCGCGAATGGTGAGATCGCCGGTGACTTTAAGCTTGCCATCGCCGGCGGCTTCGACCTTGGTGGATTTGAAAGTTATCGTGGGATGATTGGCGACGTCGAAGAAATGATCGCTCTTGAGGTCCTTGTCGCGATCGGGTTCGCGAGTATCCACGCTGGTCGCGTCAATCGTGACCTCGACGGAGGACTTGGAAGGATCGGCATCGTCATAAACCACGGTGCCGTTGATGCCGTGAAACTCGCCACGCACGGTGGAAATCATTAAGTGTGTAACGGCAAACTGGGCGTCGCTGTGCTTTGCATCAATCTTATAAGTGGTCGTGGTGGCCCGGGCCGGAAGCGCGAATAGCGCTGCCGCGGCCGATGCTACTGCCATGTGACGAAAATACCCTTTCATGTGTTGCTCTCCTTTTGCTCGTTTTGGAATCGTTCGTTGGATGCCGGAAACGCTAGCCGGGTGCGCGCTTTTGCACTTCGGCCAACAATTCCGCCAATTGTTTCAGGTGCGCGGGGGATATATGCCGAAACTGATTCTTGTGCAGTTCGTGGACCGGCCGGTCCAGGTTCTTCAGCAGCTTCAGCCCTTTCGCAGTGATGCGGGTGTTAATCACACGGCGATCCTCTTTTTGCCGTTCGCGGGTGATGAGTTTGTGATTTTCCATGCGATCGAGAAGCCGGGTCATGTCCGGATCGCGCGAAATCATGCGATCACTGATTCCTCGGCAAAGCAGGCCGTCGGGTTCGGCGCCACGAAGAATGCGCAGCACATTGTATTGAGCGGGGGTGAGCCCGGCGGCCTTGATGAGCTGCTCTGCTTCCTGGGAAAGGGAATCCGCGGCCTTCAGGAGCGTCACGAAGACGTGGTCCTCGAGGTGACCGCTGGGGCAATCGGGAATGGGGTGCAAATCCATGTCCACAATATACGCGTTGCAACGACTATCGTCAAGAGGAAAAATGTTACCAGTTCCTTTACGGCTTCGCCAGCGGACGCATCTGCACTTCGCTGATGAAGCTGTGCGGCCCTTGTAAAACCACCATGGCCACCGCGTGGGCCACGTCTTCGGCAGTCAGCACCTTGGAGGCATCCTTCGGCCCCCGCCCGGAAAACTCCGTGGCCACGCTCCCGGGGCAGATAACGCTGACGCGGATTCCAAACCCGCGCAAATCTTCGGCCATGCATCCGCTCAAACCCTGCAAGCCCCATTTGGACGCGCAGTAAAGTCCACCGCCGGCGAAAGTATTTTTGCCCGCCAGCGAACTGATATTGATAATGTCTCCGCGGCGTCGCTTGATCATCAGCGGAGCAACGGCGCGTGAAACCAAAAACACACTCTTGAGATTGGTGTCCAGAACTAGGCCCCAGTCCGCCTCGCTTTTTTCCGCCACGGGGCCAAATCCAGGATCGCCGATCCCGGCATTGTTCACGAGAAGCGTGATCGGTCCCAGTTTCTCTTCCGTGGCCTTCACGAGTGACGAGATTTCATCCGTCTTGGTGACATTCGCCGGGATACCCAGAACACGGGAGGAAATCTCCGCCACTTCCCGCGTTGCCGCTTCCAGCGCACGGGCATCGCGTCCACACAGACTGACGGCGGCTCCCAGTTGCGCGAACTTTATGGCGATGGCTTTGCCAATGCCTCGACTACTTCCGGTAACCAGCGCCACGTGGCCGGATAGAGGTTTTTCGGAGTGTGTCGGGGTATTTGCGCTGCTTATGTTGGTCATTTGATTTCTTCCTCGCCGAAGCTACGATTTTTGTGCGAAACTCATGTTACTCCCAAGGAGCCGCCCGGCTTTGGATGCCTCATCGGTGCGCAGGGTATGAGGTTCATTCAAACCATGGTGGTGTACCTATACTCAACGAGTAAGTGAGTGATTTAGTCAGTGACTTGCGAACGGGCGGCGGCCGCCCCTATAATTCGTAGGTTCTGAGAGCGCCATTCTTCTGAGTAGTAGAACTGGTGATCGTCTTGGCGGTTGCCGGATTGCGTTATTCTAGACACGAGCGGTGAGAGCGAGGAGATAACGGAATGAATGCAACACGACGGATGGCAAGCCTGGCGGTCCTGATCGCGCTTTGCCTGTTTTGCTTGAACACAATCCCGGTGGCCGCACAGGATGCCGGCGGTGGTGGCCAGAAGTACACCATGGCGGAATACAATGCCTACACGGCCGCGGCGAATGAGAAGAATCCGGCGGCACAGCTGAAAGCGCTGGATGATTTTGTGGCGAAGTATCCGACTTCAAACCTGCTGAACTACGTCTACCCTCTTTACTACCAGAATTATGCCGCACAAAAGAACTATCCGAAGGTGATCGAATACGCGGATAAGGAGCTGTCGCTGGACAGCAAACTCACCCCCACCGAGAAATACCAGGCTTATTCGGCGCGCGCCTTCGCCTTCAACAACACACCGAATCCGGATCCTGCCACCGCGAAGGCGGCTTATCAGGCCGCGCTTGATGGCGCAAAGTCCGTCGCGGACCTGCCGCTGCCCCAGGGCTACGATCCGGCGAAATTCGACGACGACAAAAAGAAGGCCGTTTTGAGTTTTAACGGCACCGCCGCCGCCGCCGCATTCGCCGCCAAGGATTATCCCGACGCGATTACCATGTATAAAACGATCCTGGCCAGCAATCCCGACGATTTCATTTCCAACTTCAATATCGGCCGCGCTTACTTGGCGATGGCTCCGCCGCAGCAACTCGATGCGCTATGGGCGTTTGCACGAGCGGCGACGTCGAAGAGCGCCACCCCGAAGCAGTCAGACTCAGTGAAGGCGTATATGCCCAAAGTGATCGCGGCTTATCAGGGTGGCACCGTGTGTGACGCGCTGACGCAAGCCGAACTGAACGAATTGCTGCAACTCGCAGCCAGCTCACCCGATCGCCCGGCGAGCTACAAACTTTACAGTGCTGCGGACCTGGACGCGGCGCGCAAGGACATGACCATCGCTTCGGTGGTGACGGACCTGAAAGCCGGCGGAGACAAGGCGAAACTGACGTGGACGGCCGCTTGCGGCCTGGAATTCCCCGATGTGCCGGGAAAGATCATCGACGTCGTGGCGGGAGCGGACCAAGTGCAGCTGAAGAATGCGTTTGTGACCAGCGATGCCGAGTTTGAAGCCGCCACCACGCCGAACATGGACGTGATCATCAAGATCGCGGATCAGCCGGACGCTGCCAAGCTCGAAAAGGGCAATGCCGTGCGCTTCACCGGCACGCTGGAGTCCTACGACCCTGATCCTGCGTTTATGTTGCACTGGGACAAGGCCAAGGTGAACGAAGAAGACCTGCCGAAGGCCGGCAAGAAACCTGCGCCGAAGAAGCACTAGGCCACAAGCCGCAATCGAAATAGGTGCGGAAATCGAAAGCGGCCCTGGGAAACCGGGGTCGTTTGGTTTTTCGGAGAACGAAAATCGTCAGCGCGTGCGTCCGCGGCGATGATCCAGCTTGTACTGCACCACTTTGCGACTCAGCGTGTTGCGGTGAATCCCCAGAAGCTCTGCGGCCCGGGACTGGTTGCCGTTCGTGCGGTCCAGCATTCGTTTGATGAAGCGTTTCTCAAATTCGCTGACTGCTTCATCGAATAAAATCCCTCGCTCCACCATTTGCGACACAAGGCCTTCCAGTTGGTCTCTCACGTCGGCACTCTCCGCAGCAGATTAATCATTCTCGAACGGGGCGAATGGCTACTCCAGATCGTGACCGACCAGAATGCGGTAGGCTTCACGATATTTGGCGCGAGTACCGGCAACCACATCCGCTGGCAAGTCGGGTCCGGGTGGAGTTTTTGACCACCGGATGCGTTCCAGGTAATCGCGAACAAACTGTTTGTCAAAAGAGGGCTGAGAGCCCCCGGGTCTGTATTCCGTGGCAGGCCAGAATCGCGAAGAGTCTGGGGTAAGGGCTTCGTCGATCCAGATCAATTCGCCGTCCCGTTGGCCAAATTCAAATTTGGTGTCGGCCAGAAGAATACCGCGCGGCTCGGAGTATGCGGCGGCGCGACGGTAAATTTCAAGTGTTACGTCACGGACCTTTTCGGCGAGAGGTTTGCCAAGCATTTCCGCGGCGCGTTCGAAGGATACGTTCTCGTCGTGGCCGCTGGTGGCTTTGGTGGCCGGAGTAAAGATGGGTTGCGGCAGTTTGTCCGATTCCTTCAGTCCTGGCGGTAACGCGATTCCGCAAACTTTTCCTGTTGCGCGATATTCCTTCCAGGCGGAGCCGGAAAGATAGCCACGGGCCACACATTCAATCGGTACAGGCTGCGTTTTGCGCACAACCATGGAGCGTCCGGCCAGGTCTTCCGCGTAGCGATCAAAAGGAGAAGGGAATTGCGTTGCACTCAAAACGTGATTGGGTATGACGTCTTTAAGCAGATTGAACCAGAAAAGCGAGAGCTGCGTTAGTACGCGCCCTTTGTCCGGAATGGGCGTGGCCATCACGACATCGAACGCCGACAGTCGGTCGGTCGCGACGATCAGCAGGCGGTCGCCCAGGTCATAGATATCACGGACTTTGCCGCGCGCAACGGGTGCTATACCCGCGAAACTCGTTTCGCGGATTACTTTTGCTGCTGAAGTTGTGCTCACGTGAACTTGCCCCTGAGGAAGCGTGGAGCATTCTAACGCACCGCACGGCGATGTCAATGTGGCTCGTGGGGAAGTTGTGTGCGCGATTTCTTATTGCACGTATTTCGATTTCTCATTGGAAAAACACACACACGTTGGAAACTGCTCCGTGGGGAAAGCCTACAACTATGCGGCGGTGGCGGCACGCTGCTTGGAACGCGGCGTTTCTTCGCCCTCCCAGCGAACGCTGACGATTTTCGAAACGCCAGGTTCTTGCATGGTCACACCGTAGAGAACGCTGCCGGTTTCCATGGTCTTGCGATTGTGCGTGACCACGATGAATTGCGTCTGGGCACTCATATCGCCGATGAGCCGGGTAAAGCGCCCGACGTTGGCCTCGTCGAGCGGCGCATCCACTTCGTCCAGGATGCAGAACGGACTCGGCTGATAACGGAAGATAGCGATCAGCAACGCGAGCGCGGTCATGGCTTTTTCGCCGCCGGAGAGCAACAGTACGTTTTGCAGGCGTTTTCCCGGCGGCGAAGCAACAATGTCGATGCCCGCATCGCCGGAACTGTCCGGTTCGGTCAGGCGCATTTCCGCCGTGCCGCCGCCAAAAATGGTGTGGAACGCGGTGGTGAAGTTTGCGTTGATCGAAGCGAAAGCCTGCTCGAATTTATCGCGCGTGATCTGGTCGAGTTCCTTGATGGCTTGCTGCGTATCGGCGATGGACTGCAACAGATCGTCGCGTTCGCGCGTGAGGAACGTAAAGCGCTGCTCGCAGTCGTTAAATTCCTCGAGAGCCATCATGTTGACCGCGCCCATGTTTTCAATGCGCTGCTTCATCTCGCGATACCCGGCTTCGGCGGTGGCGAGTTCCTCGCCGCTCATGAACGCAGTTTCAGAGGCGATCAGATCCTCAGGCTGGGCATTCACTTCCGTCAGGCAAGTCTCGCGCAGGTGTTGGCGATCGGAATCGTTGCGCGCTTTCTCAATTTCGAATTTGCCACGTTCCTCGCGCATTTCCTGAAGCGCTTGACGCGCCATTCGCAAATGGTCCTCCAGTTGCGCAACGCGAACCCGCGCCTCATCCCATTCTTGCTCGAGTTGTGTCTGCAACTCCGCCAGCCTCGCCTTTTCGATGCGCAGAGTTTCCAGTTGCACCGCCAATTCTTCAGACTGCTTCGCCATCGCGGCGGTTTCTTCGCTGATCGATGCTTCCTGCTGGCGCAAAGCGGCTTCGCGGCGGTCCAGCTCCGCGCGCTCTTCCTGGAGCCGCTGGGCAATCGCTTCGGCTGAAGCGAGCCGCTCGTTCATCGTTGCCAGGTCCGCTTTTGCGGTGGCAATCTCATCCCGCTCCGCTTGCACAGCGTTGCGCAGTTCCGCCACTTCTTCCGTCAGCCGCACGGTTTCCGATTCCGCTTCGGCGCGGCTGGAGGCGGCGAGTTGATGCTGCATCTGTGCCAGCAGTGCGCGCTGCTGCGCGGCATCCATTTCTTTCCGGATATGCGCCAAATCGTTCTGGCAACCGGTCAGATCAAGGCCAAGGCGCGCGAGGTCGCTCTGTGTTTGTTCGTGGCGATGCTTCGCGGCAAAGTGCCCGCGTTCGGATTCGCGCTGCCGAGCCGTCAATTCCTCCTGCGCCTTCTCCGTGGCGTGCTGGTTATCCGTGATAGCTTCCAGGTCCGCCTGAATCGAATTGCAGCGCTGCTCGAGATGAATCAGTTCCGCAGTCACAGCGCGAAGTTCGCGTTTCATTCCGAGCGGCCCAGCTTCATCGGGACGGCCACCTGTAACCATGCGGCCCTGGTAGCAAGTGCCCTCCGGCGTGACGAACGCGTATTGCGGATACTCGCGAGCCAGTTTTTCCGCAGCCACGGTTTCGGTCAGATAACCATTGCGCAAGCGCGGCAGGAACTGCTTCGCGGCCGGCCCGAGAGGATCGCGGAACTCCACAAGCTTATCGAGTCGAGAGATAACCCCGTCTTCGGATCTGAAATGGATGATGGGCTCGTATTCATCGAGTTTTAGATTGCGCAGAGAATCGACGAAGAATGTTGCGCGCCCGCCGACTTCCTCGCGCAGCATGCTGACGCCCGCTCGCGCGTGGTCGTAGGTTTCCACCACGACATATTCCAGTTCCTCCCGCAAATATTGCTCGATGGCCGTTTCGTGCTGCTCTTGTACTTCGGCGTAATCGGCCAGCACTCCGACCGCGCGAAAATCCTGGCCACCGTGCCGTTCGTTGGCGGCAAAAAGCTTTTGCACCGCTTCGCCGGTATAGGAATGGTCGTTGAGGATGCGGTTCAGCGTGGAATGGCGGGCGCGAATGCCGGAAAGCAAATCGCGCAGGGAATCCGCTTCCTTTGCAGTCCGTTCCCGGTTCTGGCGCAATGCCGACAGCTGAGCCTGCAGTTGCGCCGCCTGCGTTTGCAGTTGCTCCAGCTCAGCCATCGCAGCCTGCAAAGTGTGCGCGGCCTGTTCCGCGTCATCGCGCACGCGAAGGGAAGATTCCAGCAGTTCCGCTTCGCGCGTCTCCAGCTTCTGCAGCGATTCTTTCTGGTGCACCAGCGCTTCTTCCGCCTGCTTCTGTTCGCCGTGAAGCCGCAGAACGCTTTCGCCCGCTTCGGACGCAGCGCGGCGCAAAGCTTCCATGCGTGTCTCGGATTCGGTGATTTGCGACGCACGCGTGGTAGCACGGGCGGCCAGCTCATCCACGCGGATATTGACGGTTACAGATTCTGTGCGTGCAGCGTCCACGGCCTGTTGCTGCGCGACGTGGCGAAAATCCCAATCGAGGTGCTGCGCAGTGACGGTTTGGCGTTCCACGGCAAGCTGCTCGTTGCGCCCTGATAGTTCCGCGCTGCGTGTGCGATTAAAGGTGATGCGATTCTCGCAGCGGTCCACTTCGAGCGCGGTCTGGTTCAACAGGTTCTGGTTCTGTCGAATTTCCGCGTCCATCGAATAGATGCGCTGGCTGAGCCGATCCTGATCGCCTTCCTGCTCGTGGATCGCCTGTGCGCGTTGCGTTTCCGCCGCGGTCAGTTCATTCAGGCGCAGACCAACGCGCTCGGCTTCCGCGTCCAGCTCGCGCGCTTTGCCTGCCAGCATTTGGCGCACGATGCCGCGCATTTGATCGCGAATCTCCGCATAGCGGCGCGCCTTGGCAGCCTGGCGCTTCAGCGAACCGAGCTGCTTCTCTACCTCAACAACGATGTCATTGACGCGGGAAAGGTTCACTTTGGACGATTCGAGCTTGGCTTCGCTTAGGCGCTTCTTGGTCTTGAATTTCGTAACGCCGGCAGCTTCTTCGATAATGGCGCGGCGTTCCATGGGCTTCGTAGCAAGGATCTGTCCAATGCGGCCCTGCTCGATGATGGCGTAGGAATCCGGCCCGAGCCCCACACCCATGAACATTTCCTGAATATCGCGCAGGCGAGCCACCCGGCCATTGATGAGGTATTCACTTTGTCCGCTCCGGTACAAGCGGCGGCTGACCACCACTTCGCCCGGCTTGGTGACCATAGTGGCCCTTTCCGCCTTCTTTCTCTTCTTTGCGAGGAAACCAGACTCAGGCGGCGCAGCCAATTGCTCCGAAGCGGACTCAGCCTGATCCGTGATCGTAACCTCGGCTATGTCAGCTGAGGAGGCGCTCAACTCATCGGAAACCGGCTGTTCGGCAGACTCAGCAGTATCTGTCGGGGCCGGGGATTCCGTGGAGGTTTCCGCGGCAGACGGAGCCCCTTCAATCACGAACCGGGCCGCTTCGGCCAGCTCCGGGTCTTCCATGGTGATGGTGACCTCGGCCAAGCCCATCGGGGCCCGCTTGGCGGTGCCATTGAAGATGCAGTCGGCCATGCGTTCCGCGCGCAGGGACTTGTGGCTCTGTTCGCCGAGCACCCAGCTGATGGCGTCAACCACGTTGGACTTCCCGCAGCCATTGGGGCCCACGATGCAGGTGGTGCCGATGCCGCTGAAAGTGACTACGGTGCGTTCGCAGAATGACTTAAAGCCTACGATTTCCACTTTTCGCAGCTTAAGCAAGGTGTCCCCTTTTGTCGTAAACATCCGCTTCGCGATGCACTACCGCACATACTCCGCCTGGGGTTGATTCAGGCAACAAAGGGACCAGGGTGATAGCGCGCGAAGAGAGACGACTTTCCTTTCCTCGAGGGGAGGTTCTTCGGCACGACATTTCTGTCCGTAACAGACAGAAACCACACACGTTTGGCAGGTTCTCAGTCAGAGGCCCAGCCGCCTGGCGCAAGGATGGCGGTACGGGAAGAAAGAGTAACACGGGAGGGCATAGCTGTAAAGGCCTACTCAAGCTGTAGTGGTCCCTTTCCCCATGCCACAAGAGCAATTACGTCGCCGCCGAGCCACGAGCTTTCCGGGCCACCACGCGCAGTCGGCGATAATCGAGCACCCAGTGGTCATCCCCATGGAACAGTGTGGGTCGAGCTTCGCGTTCGACTGCGACCAGCGCGGCTTCGCGCTGGTCGGCCGGCAACTTGTCGAGGAACGCTCCACCAAACATCTGCAGCCAGTTGTGTAACCCGCGCGCTCCATCTTCAAGCGCCGTCGGCCGGTCGAAGAGATTGGCCAAGGTCACTTCTAACCCGTGTTTCTCAAGCAAAGTGGAGTACTCTCCGACACTGGGGTAATACCAAGGACTTGGTGCGGGTCCCGGGAGAGCGAGCTTGTACCATGCCCGTTCCGTCGCCGCCAGCAGGCCCGCAACGTTGCCCTTGCCGCCGAATTCAGCCACGAATCTACCCTCAGGCCGCAAAGCCCTGGCGATACCGGCCACAGCTTGCTCGGGCTGTTTGATCCAGTGCAGGGTGGCGTTTGAAAACACCGCGTCAAATGGCTCCGCGAAGGCGATCTCGCGAGCATCCATCACCTCAAACTGCAATGAAGGATATTTCGCGCGAGCTTGTCGAATCATTTCCGGAGACTTATCGACGCCCACCACCCTGGCGCCTCGGCCGGCGATCTGCTCGGTCAAGTGACCGGTGCCGCAGCCCACGTCGAGAATGCGCTCACCTGGCTTCGTTTCCAGCAGGTCCAGCAGGCCCGCCGCCATCTTCCAGACGAACGAATGTTTGTCATCGTAAAGGTCTGCGTTCCAATTTGAGCCCTCTGCTGCCATGCTCTTGCCCTCCCAATTCAAGAACCGCCCCTCCCATTGTCTCGACAATCTCGCCCTTATTCTTGCCAAAACGTACTACAGCATCCGCCAGGCTGGCGTTCGATACCGGAAACGTGCCGGAGCAATCGGTCTTGAGGTAAGGAAGCACGTGGATGCCCGGAGCGTGCGCTTCGATGCTGGCTTCGACCGACAGACCCTGCGCATCGAGAGCCGTGAATCTCCATTGAAGGCGAGACGGGTTGCGCTCCACCGCGATCTCCCGGAATCGTTTCAGCACTGTGGGCGTGCCATTGTGCCACCAGATGGCTTTGCGAAAGACCAAGCCGAAGGGCATGTCGTAAACCAGCGCCTCAAGGGTGCTCGACCCTCCTTGCGCATGCGGAAAATACGCATGCATCCAGCGCCAATACGTGCGGTGGCGGTAGCCGCAGTTGTGGCCTTGGACGCCGAAGCCGAGGGTGTCGCCGGAAAACTTCACGCCGTCAAACGAGATTTCCCCGGAAAACTGTGCGTTAGAGTGCGGCGATTTCGAAAAGCCTATCCAGCCCTTGTCACTGAGCACCACGCCAAAGTTCGAGCGATACCCGAGCTTCCAGCAGATCGCATGGCCATCGACATGGAGATCGCCCCAGCAGGCGCTTTCCGCGACGCCGCTTTCCACGATCCGGAAATGGAACGGCAGCTGGCGGCGCTCACTCAATTCCAGCGCGTCGGTCGGGTAACCCTGAATGAAAGTCTGAGGCTTCCCATCCCGCGGAAACCAGGAGGCCCAAACCTGCACAGGCATGCCTGAGGGATTGGCGCTGCAGCCATCTCGCCCAGGGTTCAGCAGCAAATAGCGGAACCACCAGGCCCCACTGCCATCGGCCAGCCCCAAGCGCAGAAACCACACCTCGTACCGGCGCTTCGTGTGGCCAGCCGAATAGACGGTGTTCATCAGTCGCGTGTCCAAACGTAGTTCACCGCGCCCTTTTCTGGATTCTCCCTGGACTTTATCATTACGCGACTACTGCTCCGAGAGAAAGCCGGGTAAAATCGTTCGGGCATGCCGGCGGACCGCCACCACCGGCCTCATTTCCGAACAAGGAGATTTGCGGACATGGTGGAACCACTTTTTATTGCGCAGGGTACTTCGCCACTCCTTCTTTTGCCTCAGATGGCGAACCGCCACGGCTTGGTCGCAGGCGCCACGGGTACCGGGAAAACCGTAACGCTCCAGGTGATGGCTGAAGCATTCAGCCGCATTGGCGTGCCCATTTTCGCCGCGGACATCAAAGGCGATCTTTCCGGGATCAGCCAGCCCGGCACGGACAACCCCAAAATTGACGAGCGCGTTAAGAAGTTGAAGCTCAAAGACTTTTCGTTCGCGGGATGCCCCGCAACATTCTGGGATGTGTTTGGCGAGCAGGGCCATCCGGTGCGCGCCACCATTTCGGAGATGGGCCCGCTGCTTCTCGGGCGTCTGCTGAACCTGAACGACACGCAGGAAGGGGTTTTAACGCTGGTCTTCAAGATCGCTGACGACAATCAACTGTTGCTGCTGGACCTGAAGGATTTGCAAGCCATGTTGCAGTACGTAGGCGACCACGCGAAAGATTTTCAAACACAGTATGGAAATATCTCTGCCGCCAGCATCGGGGCCATCCAACGCGGATTGCTCGGCATTCAGCAGCAGGGTGGCGAGAAATTTTTCGGCGAACCGGCGTTGAACCTGGACGACCTGATCCAGACTGACGCGCAGGGCCACGGCGTTGTAAATATTCTGGCGGCGGACCAGCTGAACCAGTCGCCGAAACTCTATGCCACATTCCTGTTGTGGATGTTGACTTCGCTGTTCGAGCATTTGCCGGAAGTGGGCGATCTGGAAAAGCCGAAGATGGTGTTTTTCTTTGACGAGGCGCACCTGCTGTTCAGCGACTTGCCGAAAATTATCGAGGATAAAGTGGTGCAAGTTGTGCGGCTTATCCGCTCGAAGGGTGTGGGTGTTTATTTTGTCACGCAGAACCCGTTGGACATCCCGCAAACCGTGCTTGGCCAACTCGGCAATCGCGTGCAGCATGCTTTGCGGGCGTTCACGCCTCAGGACCAGAAAGCCGTGAAGGCGGCCGCGGAAACATTTCGATCGAATCCAAAACTGGACGTTGGAAAAGCCATCACCGAATTGGCCGTGGGCGAAGCGCTAGTTTCGTTTCTCGATGAGAATGGAACGCCCGGTGTGGTCGAGCGCGCACTGATCTACCCGCCGCACAGCCAGATCGGTCCGATCACCCCAGAGCAGCGCCGGGAGCTCATCAAGACTTCCGTGGTCGCGGGCGTGTACGAGAATCCGGTGGACCGCGAGTCTGCCTTCGAAGTGCTGCGCGCGCGAGCGGCCCAGAGCGGCACGGCTACAGCGGCCCCCGGGCAGGCGCCGACGTCGCCGCCCTGGTACGCAAGCATTCCAGGAATGAGCAGCCACGGCCGCCGTGGCGATAACTTGGCCGACGCGGTTGCAAAAAGCGCCGCCCGTGCCATGGGCAGTTCACTTGGCCGCCAAATCGTGCGCGGCGTCCTCGGTTCTCTCCTGGGCGGCAGCAAGCGCTAGTGCGGAGCGCTTCGACCATCCACAAAAAAACCAAAAGAGAACGGTCCTCGGTCTGGCAGGCTCCCATCCACCAAGACGCTCCGTCCCACAAACCGTCCGTCAGGACCGGCCAGGACACAATCTCGGCACCATTATTTGCGGCGCCCGCAAATCGTCAGATACAATCGAAAGTTTGCAGGCGAGTCGAAAGGGACAATTGGAAGGTCCATGCACGAAATCCAGGTCCACAACACCCTGTCAGGAAAAGTTGAACCGTTCGTCCCGTTGAAGCCGGGCGTCGTGCACATGTACACCTGCGGCCCGACGGTCTACGACTTCGCGCATATCGGCAATTTCCGCACGTTCGTCTTTCAGGATATTTTGCGCCGCTTCCTGAAGTTACGCGGCTTCCAGCTGACGCACGTCATGAATCTGACCGACGTCGACGACCGCATCATCGCCAACGCCGCCGCAGCCGGAGTAGGAATCCGCGAATACACGGAAAAGTATGTGCAGGCGTTTTTCGCGGATTGCAAAACGCTCAGCGTGGAATCGCCCGAGCACTGGATTCGCGCCACGGAAAATATCGATTCCATGGTGGAGCTGATTCAACGCCTGCAGAAAAAGACGTACACCTACGATTCGGAAGGTTCGATCTACTACCGCATCACAAAGTTCAAGGACTACGGCAAATTATCCAAGATTGACCTGAGCGGAATCCAGGCGGGCGCGCGCGTGGACAACGATCGCTACGAAAAAGAAAGCGCCCGGGATTTCGCTTTGTGGAAGGCGCCAAAGCCCGGGGAACATTTCTGGGAAACGCCCATCGGGCCGGGCCGCCCGGGCTGGCATATCGAATGCTCCGCCATGGCCATGAAGTTCCTCGGCGAAACCATCGATATTCATACCGGCGGCATCGACCTGGCTTTCCCTCACCACGAAAACGAAATTGCGCAAAGCGAAGCGGCAACGGGGAAACCCTTCGTGCGTTACTGGTTGCATGCGGAGCACCTTCTCGTCGAAGGCGAGAAGATGTCCAAATCCCTGGGCAACTTTTTCACCCTGCGCGATCTTTTTGCCAAAGGTTACAAACCTTCGGCGCTTCGGTTTGCGCTGGCCAGTGTGCCCTATCGCCGGCAACTGAATTTCACGTTTGATGGGCTTCAGCAAGCCACCAGTTCCGTGGAGCGGTTGCGCAATTTTGCAGCGCGGGTGAAGAACGGAAAATTTCCGGCGGGGAAACAAAAGGCCATGGCCGAACGCATCGTCAAGGCTGCCGACGATTTCGATGCGGGATTGTCCGACGATTTGAACACCGCGCAGGCTCTCGCAGCCATGTTTGATTTTGTGCGCGACGCCAACATTGCCATGGACAAAGGGGAATTCCGCCAGGACGAAGTGAAAGCCGCGCAGGATTTTCTCGCCACGTTCGATAAAGTATTCGCGGTGCTCGAAGACAACGACAACGAAAAACTCAGGGCTCTCGGTTACGCCGGCGATTCCGGCGGACCCGATGATGCAGAGGTCGAAAAGCTGGTGGCCGCTCGCCAGGCAGCCCGCCAGAAGCGCGACTTTGCGGAGTCTGATCGCATCCGTAAACTACTCGCGGAGCGTGGTATAATTTTGGAAGATACGAAAGACGGTGGCGTTCGCTGGAAACACAAATGAAGTACTTCCACTTTTTGAAGCACGATCGAGTAGCCGTTGGCCCCCGCGTCCCGCGGAAGTTTCGACCGTGCAGTCTTCGACCGAGCCTCTTTAGCGTAGATTAAGTAACTTGTTTACAGTAAGTTGAGGCGATAAAGGGATCTCGGGGTGCGTCTCCGTTTTCCCCCTCCGCAGTTCCTATGCATGCCAACCAAGAAAAGAGATTTGGAGGAATTATGATTACGGCCGCGGAAACCAAACTGCCCCTCCTCAAAACGGCGCTGCCCGGGCCCCACGGTAGGCAAGTGATCGACGATGACGCCAAATATATCTCGCCGTCGCTCTCGCGCGTCTATCCGATGGTTGCCGAACGCGCCAGTGGAGCCATCGTCGAAGATCCCGACGGCAATGCATTTCTCGATTTTTGCGCCGGCATCGCCGTCTGCTCCACGGGACATTGCCACCCGAAAGTGGTTGAAGCCATCCAGAAGCAGGCCGCGGAATTGATTCACATTGCGGGAACCGATTTTTATCACCGCCACATGCCGCAACTGGCGGAACGCTTGGTGGCGACGATGCCGAAGTCCCATCAGTGGAAAGTATTTTTTGGCAACTCGGGCACGGAAGCAGTGGAAGGCGCCATCAAGCTGGCGCGTTACGCTACCAAGCGCGACAAATTGATCGCATTCTACGGATGCTTCCACGGACGCACGCTGGGCTCGCTATCTCTCACTGCCTCCAAAAACACGCAGCGCCAAAATTTTGGCACGCTGCTCGGCGGCGTGGAGCATATTCCTTACCCGTACGCGTACCGTTGCGCTCTGGGCCACGGCCCCGAACAGTGCGGTGGCGAGATTATCGATCTGCTCGAACAGCAGATATTCAAACGGCTCTTCGCACCGGAAGAAATTGCCGCGATCATCGTGGAACCGATCCAGGGTGAAGGCGGATTCATTCCCGCGCCGGCGTCCTTCTTACAAGAACTGCAGCGCATCTGCAACAAGCACGGAATCATGCTGATTCTCGACGAAGTGCAGGCCGGCATGGGCCGCACGGGAAAAATGTGGGCCTACGATCATGCGGGGATCACGCCGGACATCGTTCTCACCGCGAAGGGCATTGCCAGCGGCATGCCCATCAGCGCGTTCATCGCCAAAGATAGCGTGATGCAATGGAAGCCCGGCTCGCACGGCACGACCTACGGCGGTAATCCCGTTTGCGTCGCGGCCGCTCTCGCCACGCTCGATCTGATCGAAGGGGGATTGATGGCCAACGCCCAAAAAATGGGTGACTACATTTTCAACAAGATTGCCGATTGGCCGAAGCGTTTCAAGATCGTCGGCGATGTGCGCGGCAAAGGATTGATGATTGGCGTGGAGATTGTCCGTGACCAACAAACGAAGGAGCGCGCGAAAGATCTGCGCGACAAAGTGGTCGTCAACGCCTTCCATAAAGGCTTGCTCACCCTTGATTCCGGCGAAAACTCCATTCGCATTTCCCCGCCGCTCATCATCGACGAAGAACAAGCGTTCTGCGCAATTCGCATCCTGGAAGAGTCTCTGCGGGAAGTCGAAAAAACGCTGTAGTTCGCACGCCCCACGACGACCGACGACCATCGCGTCATCAGCAACCAGCCGCATGGTCATGCTGAGGCGAGCCATTTGCATCGAAGCATCTAAACTTCGAAACCATATACAAACCGATCGGCTGGGAGCCTGTGGGGTGAACGCACCTCCACTCCACAGGGTGAACCAGCTTGCCTTCGCCGTGTTTATACTGTACAGGTTAGTTATTACAGGGTAATATAATAATGCACTGGATCGCCCGCATCGGGTTTGCCTGGTTGAAGTGGCAGTCGCGGCAAGGATTTCGCGACTCAGGGAGAAGCCACGGCCGAGGCGAAGAAGCACGAGGCGCTGCAGATGGGCGTGCGAGGGGAAACGTATGCTTACTGGTACCTGCGGCGCCTCGGCTACATTTTCATTGCCGGAATTACATGCCATTGCGCGTAAAGCGCGAATTCGAGCTGATCGGCTACGATGGCGATACCCTGGCTATCGTCGAAGTTCGCACTGGCCATGCCCTCAAAGGGCAACCCGCCTTGCCGGAGCTCAGCATCGTTAAAGAGAAGCACGAAGTTCTGATGCGCACGCCTCACCACTTCCTGCGCGATGGCCATATCCATAACTGTCTTTTACGCTTCGACGTCGTCGCCATGGAAACTACCCCCGACCGCCTCCGGTCGGGCGCCTGCACAAAGCGGTTGCTCAGCCCACAATTACCGCCGCGTTTCCGATAGGAAAACTGCTCGAGTTCCTCGAGTTCCTCGACTCGCTTCCATTGAGGGCGGGGAAGAGTACAATACAATACCGTAAGGGCCGCGTTTAGTACTCCAGTGGACGCATCAGCCCGGAGGGTATGCATTGCCGGAACTGCGCAAGGATCCGATTACCGGACGTTGGGTGATCATTTCCACGGATCGTGGAAAGCGTCCGATGGATTTTCTGAGAGAAAGCGTTTTTCCCGGGCCACCGCGGAATTGTCCGTTCTGTCCCGGAAACGAAGGCAAAACCCCGCCGGAAATTCTCGCCTACGGCCGCAATGGCACCGGCGCAAATTCCTCCGGTTGGAACATCCGTGTGGTGCCAAATCGATTTCCTGCGCTGGGAATCGAAGGGGAACTTGATCGCGAAGGCGAAGGTCTGTTCGACAAAATGAACGGGATTGGCGCGCACGAAGTGATCATCGAGACGCCGCAGCACCAGACCACACTGGCGCAATTGCCGCAGAAGTCCATCGAGGACGTGCTGTGGGCGTACCGCGATCGCATGCTGGACCTAAAGAACGACAAGCGCTTTCGCTACGTACTCATCTTCAAGAATCACGGAGAAGCGGCTGGCGCCTCCGTCGAGCATCCGCATTCACAGCTCATCGCCCTTCCAATCGTGCCGCGTCGCGTTCGCGAGGAAGTGGACAACTGCTGGCACTATTACGACGAAAAGGAACGCTGCATCTTTTGCGACATCGTGCGCCAGGAGCGTGACACCGGGGAGCGCGTAATTGGCGAAAACGATCATTTCATCACTCTAGCGCCGTATGCCCCGCGCTTTCCCTTTGAGATGTGGCTGTTGCCAAAAGTCCACGGCTCCGCGTACGAAAACAACCAGAGCTCCATTTACGTGAGCCTAGCGCAAATGCTAAAAGACACTCTGATGCGCATGGACGCGGTTCTCGACCGGCCGGCGTTCAACTTCATGATTCATACTTCGCCCATCGGGGAAGAAATCAACGATCACTATCACTGGCACATGGAAATCATTCCGAAGCTGACCAAGGTGGCCGGATTCGAATGGGGCACCGGCTTTTACATCAACCCGACACCGCCTGAAGAGTCCGCGCGATTCTTGCGCGAAGCTCAAATCGAGGAACCGGCGAAGAAATAAAGTTACGGGGCCGATTGTGCGCGGCGGATTGATCCACACGGCATCGTTGCTTTAAAAAGGCACCCGGGGCAGCACTGACAGTCATTACATAAGTCCGCTATACTAGTAAGGTTGAGGCGCGGTACCCAAGTGGTAAGGGAGAGGTCTGCAAAACCTTTATGCGTGGGTTCGATTCCCACCCGCGCCTCCAACAAATCCCCAATGTTTATGCGGCTTCTGAGAGGCCAGTTTTCCCACGTGACCTGTACGTGACCGTGCTTTTCGTCTCTTTCCACAGTTTGCGCACCGAGTCCTCCAGGAGCTTCTGCCGCTCCGGGACCCATTTGTTGTAGTGACGCTGCGTGATTTCAATCTTTCTGTGGCCCAGCAGCTGGCTGACCAGGTCCATGGGGGCCCCGCTGAGCAGCAGGCGCTTCGCGAAGGTGTGCCGGAACTGGTGGATGTACCCCTGGATCCCCACCTGTTTGAATAACCGGGCGAAGGCCTTGCGCCAGGTGGCTGCACAGTCCTCCGCATTTGATTCTCCGGACCAGAATGGGTGCTTGCCTGGAATGCACACGATGCTCTCAGCCACATCGGCGGGGATCGGGCAAGAGACACCACTCGTACCCGTCTTGGCTGTTCTCAGTAGCACTTTCCAGCCTGCGTTGTCCTTAACAAAAGCCTCGTGAGTAATGGTTGACGCGTCACCCACGCGCAGGCCTGACCACAGCATCAGTTCTGCCAGGGCTTTGAGGCGCTTCCCGTTGCCTTCGTACCGGTCGCATCCCTTGAGAATCTTCTCGACCTGCCTCGGCGAACGGCACGGCATCCGAGTCTTCCACCTTTGGCATAGCGATCGGCTTAGCGGGGTTCGTCCTGATCCACTCGAAGTCGACAGCGAACTTGAAGAACGTCTTCATGCGCTCGATGTGTTTACCAGCCGTGCGCGGTGACATGGTCCACGTGTTGCGAAATCCCCGCAGATCATCTGGCGTGATCTGATTCAAGAAAACGTAGCCCTTATTGTTGAAGTGATCGTTCAGCCTACGAAAAAGAAGCTTGTACTTGCGGATCGTGGGCTCACGCAACCGGCGGCCGTTCTCGGCATCATTTATGAAACGGTCTGTGGCTTGCTTGATCGTTAACGGAACCGTGTTAGCCTGCAGACCTTCTGCTTCGATCTCTCTGGCCCTCAATTGGGCTACTTGCCACGACGCGGTTCCCAGGGGCTTACGGATCCGCTTACCATTCACGCGCCAGTCGATCCAGAGAGTTCATTTGCCCAGGCCATCGGGGACCTTTGCTGGAAAACGTGTGCCCAGAAACGTCGCCGACTCCTGGAATACCTGGAGAGTGGAGGCCGGTGGCCTTTGCTAGGATAGTGCCGGATTTCCCACTCACTTCGGCGGTTATGCCGTTAGAACGTAGTCGCTGGCGCGACGGACGCTTCGCGTGCTATGCTCCTCACGCCATGCCGCAGCATAGAGCTTTTAACTGCGATTTTCGGTTTTCTCTGATTTTCCTAAGCCAAGCAAAATCAATAGGCTGCAAACGAAAAAAGATTCAATTCCCATAGCCGTTAGACCGGGTCCAGCCACTAGGCCGCATCCGCCGCAACCGCCAGCGCCCACCTTCAAACGGATTAATCGAACGCGCGCAGAGCACCGTGCCGAATTTCGACCGTTCGCGAAAACGCGCATCCGATTAATCACTAGCGTTAATCAGGCCCATTCGAGGATCTCCGCGTTCAGGTGTTTGACTACGCTGCGAACTAAACGTTATTCGTAGCGCAAAGCGACCATGGGATCGACACGCGCGGCTCTGCGGGCGGGAATGTAACTGGCGAACAGCGCCACCGCGAAAAACAAAACCGGAACAACTACAAATGTGATCGGGTCTATCGGTTGGATTCGGTACAAAAGCGCGCGAATCAAGCGAGCGGCGAAGAGTGAAGCCGCCAACCCCACAACAACGCCAATCAGCGCCAGCCACCCGCCCTGGCGCAGAACCATGCGCGAGATGCTTTGCTGCTCAGCGCCAAGGGCAATGCGAATGCCAATTTCGCGGCTGCGCTGTGCCACCGAGTAGGCGATCACGCCATACAGCCCAATTGCCGTCAGCACGAACGCCAACGCCGCGAAAATGGCCAGCAGAGTTGCTTGGAACCTCGGCGCTGAGATGGAACCGCTCACGTAGTCATCGAGAGTTTTGACATCGCGCAAGGGCAACTCTTTGTCCATGGAGGCGACCAGCGAACGCATGGTGGAAACGAGGGCGTTCGGATCTGTCTCCGTGCGCATCACGATGGTGGTTTCTCCAATAAAATCCGCAGGGGTTTGCGGGGCGTACACTTCCGGCACAGCGGCTTCGCCGATTCCTTCGGATTTTACGTCGGCAACGACGCCGACAATCTGGCGCAGCGATGGCTTCTCATTTTCCCCGAAAGCAATGTTCGCCTTGATGCGGTGGCCGATCGGGCTCTCGCCGGGAAACATATTGCGCACCAGCGTCTCATTCACAATTGCAACCGGCAGTCCGCCTTGTCCATCTTCCGGTGAAAATGTGCGGCTTTTGAGCAGACGAATGCCCATGGTCTGGAAGTATTGCGATTCGACAAGGCGGAACGCGGTTCGTGACCGCTCCGACAGGGCAACCGGCTGGCCCTCGATCTCCAGAGTGGTGAAGGCGCTACGGCCTTCGTCCAACGGCAAGCCAAACACGGCACTGGCGGACTTCACGCCTGGCAACGCTCTGGTCGATTGCAAAAGCTGTTCGACGAACGCGCTTCGCTGTGCGCGCGGGTGGCGATCCGAAGGTACGTCGAGCAGAAATGTCAGCACATGATCCGCGCGGAATCCGGGATCGACCTGCAGCAGGCGGTCGAAACTACGCAGCAACAATCCCGCGCCAATCAAGAGCACAAACGATATGGCCACCTGAGACACGACCAGGACGCTGCGCAGGCGCGTTGTCCCGGTTCCCGAACTGGCGCCGCGAGCGTTGACACCTAAGTCGAACTGCAAGTTCAGGCGAGAGGCTTGAAACGCTGGCGCCAATCCAAAAAATACGCCTGTGACCAGCGCGATAAGGAAGGTGAACAGCAGTACGCGGAAGTCGAGTTGAATGTCGGACGCGCGAGCCAATCCTTCGGGAGTCATGGCCACCAGCGCATTCGTACACCAACAGGCAATGAACAACCCGAACGCTCCGCCCAAAAGTGCCAGCAAGGTACTCTCGACAAGTAGCTGGCGAACGATGGTGGCTCGTCCCGCGCCCAGAGCCAGGCGCACCGTGAACTCTTTTTGCCGCACCGTGGCCCGAGCAAGCAAAAGGCTGGCCACGTTTGCGCAGGCGATGAGCAGCACAAACGCAACTGCGCCCAGAAGCACCATCAACATTGGCCGTATTTTGCCGGAGATGTCGTCGGCTTCGGATTCGATCTCCACCCCACGCGGCCGATTTCCCGGGTACTGACCGTTGAGCCGTTGCTGAACCAGCTCAACATCAGTTTGCGCCTGAGGAATTGTCACTTCGGGCTTGAGGCGCGCGATTACGTCCAAATACGAGGCGCCGCGCTGCGTGGCCATGCCGAGCTTTGCCTCTAAATCGTGCGCAATGGTGACCCACAACTGCACGCGTTCTCTTTGGACTGGAAATTGAAAGCTGGGCGGCATGATGCCGACCACGGCGCATTGTTCGCTATCTAGGGTCAGAACCCGGCCTAATACGTTGGGGTCGCCACCAAAATGGCTCTGCCAAAACTCATAACTGAGAATGACTGGAGGCTGAGTTTTTCCGGGCTGATCTTCCTCGGCGGCGAAGGTTCTGCCCAGAGCGGGCGAGATCCCAAGAGTAGAAAACAGGTTCGCGGAGACCACGGCGCTTCGAATACTTTCCGGTTGAGAACCGCCGGTGTAGGTGAAGCTAGTGACGTTATAAACGGACATCGCCTGGAAGGAATGTGTTTGTGCTCGCCAATCCAGAAATGCGGGGTAAGAAATGTCGCCGCCTTGTGTGGGATCCGTTAGGTCCACCGATTTGCACGCGACCAAGCGTCCAGGATCACGAAACGGCAGTGGCCGCAGCAGAACCGCGTCAATCACGCTAAAGATGGCGGTATTGACGCCGATTCCCAGCGCAATGGTTAGCAAAGTGACTGAGGTAAAGCCGGGGGATTTGCGGAGTTGGCGAAGGGCGAAGCGGCAATCGGAGTAGATGGAATGGAGCCAATTGCCGACGCGCTGTTCGCGGACTTGCTCTTTGACTTGCTCGATTCCACCGAGTTCGATGCGGGCGCGGCGTTGGGCCTCGCCCTGTTGTATGCCAGCACGGAGATTTTCTGCAGTGAGCATTTCGAGGTGGGAGTGAACTTCTTCGTCCAGGTCCGCGTCCACGCGACCCGACCAGAAGAGATTGCGCAGGAAGCTTCGGGCTTTCACAAAGAGCGACATCGGGTACTCCCCTCTACTCCTGTAGTCGTTCTATAGGGAATATATTGGGCGACATATAGAATGTCAACAGGAGGTGCGGCATGTCAGGCCCTGGTAAGTCGCCTTACCGGAAAAGTTCCGGCTAGTACCCGCCGCCTGACATCACAGTAAACTAAAGCGATGAAACGCGTGGTCATTCTGGGTCGCGGTGCCTGTGGCAAAGTGGCAAAGTGACTCTGGCGAGACGCTTGGGCAATGCCACTGGGTTGCCGGTGATCGAACTGGATAAATCTTCTGGCAAGCGGGACTCATCGCAACACCTCGCGAAAGATGGGTTCTAGTCCAAGAAAAGATTGTTGCCGAGGATCGATGGATTAAAATTGCGAGCAACCGCAACCCAGATCAGCTCAACCGCTGATTTGTTCGGTAGTCTCAACGGGCCGACGCAACACTCAGCTCGAACCCAACTTGCAGTGATAACAAAAGCTAACTCGCCAGGGTAGATCGACCGGAACACCAGACTGGTTGTCGAAAAGCCCTGTGTGTGCTTCGATGCCTTCACCGATTTATAGCGTCCGAATTGGCGAGGCCGAAGGCCCCGTAAAGCGCCCCGCGAAGCTCATTACGAGCGCGCAACGAGAATGCGTCCGGCGCTCCACAGGCCCATGATCTCCAGAGCCACAAGAAGCGCCACGCTGACGTCGAACAGTATTGCCCAGCCGCTATTCCCGGCGTCGAACACGTTGTTCGGGCCAGCGACGACAAAGTGCTCGAGGCTACCGATCACCAGCCCAATCGCGAACATAACAATCAAGGCGAACGCCCCGATCCTCTTTCGTCGCGTCCATACCAGTCCCACTCCTGCCACCGTAAGCGCGCCGGCGATGGCACCGATGCGCACCGAACTCGCTAGCGTTAATGTGGGATTGAGCTCTCCGGCCAGATAGAGGTGCAAGACCGTAATCACGAGGTTCGCCAGAGCGACGATCGAGACAAAGGCTTTTATGTTTCTCATGTCCCCTCTAAGTGTGCGGGCTAGAAGGGCGGCGCATAGGTATGAGGTTAATGACGTCGAGCTGGGTTGTCCATAGCGGGGCAACGAGCGGCATTTGAGCCGGAATTGACCTACACCTAATGAGAATATCTAGCGTTTGATGTCTGTTAATGCCGCACCCGACATGATCACGGCACCGTTCGGTGAAGTTTTCACTAGATCACTACGCAAGGTCCTGATATGTCGCAAAACCGGACAAGTCAAGTCCTAGAACTTTATATGGACGGTTACGTCGTTACACAGGACTTGGCCGCTTAATTTGTGACTTTCAGGATTGTTTCCGGTTTGCCGACCACGCGAAAGTTGGCCAGACCAGTCAATATAAGGCGTGAATCAAGAGTTATGCGCAGTACGAATCGGCGCTGGCGGTACGACGATCTCGACAAGTCCGGTCGCCACGTCGTACACGAGGCCTGATATAAGCCAAGCGCCAGGCAATGGGGAATCGCCCGGAGTTCAGCAACGTCGATGGCGACTGCCGCCCGAGGATCATTGACCGCTTTTGTCTTGAGTTCCGCTTCCTGTATTTGAAAATGGTGCGTCAGCATGTCGGTGTCGCCGACAAGGCGATGATGACCGCCTTTACATTGGGCAACGCCTGCGGAAGGGAGGGCATAAGTGTGCCCTCAGCAGACTGCCGAGCAGCAAATTCTTTATTGCGTTGTAACATGCGGTCGAGATTGCTCAGTTCGCTGCCTCGCTGTGTAGCACTGGATTGGGTCATGGCGTCCTCCTTTTGAATAGTTTTGGATTTTTGTGTTTGTGTTGCACATCATTGTCCGGAATGGCGGGATAATCGGAGGCGCGACTATTGCCCTCTGTCCTGTGAGTTCAGGTTTTCAATTTCTGCCGGGCAATCATTTTGCAATTACCACACCAAAACCAATAGAAAAATGGGTTCTTCACCTTAGTCTTGCCTGGGATTTCGTGTATAGAGGCGACCAAGTCCTGTGAAACGGCAAAACCGGTAACGTTGGGTACCGGAACTGACTGGGCCGACAGAGGCCGAGCTTGAACGCTACAACCAAAGTATGGCGGCATGAGTAGATTTCACGTCAGCTCGCTGACACTCCTCAGAGCTCAGCGCGAACGCCGCGCCCGCGGCACCAAGTCCGTCGATCAACATTCCTTTTCTCCGCAAATGCTCACCTGCGGAGAGGCGCTGGTTGCACCCTTAAACAGAGAAAGCGTAATCTACGCAGACAGGACGAGGTAAAATCGATGACCGAAAAGTAAGGAGACGTCTATGGCGCAAGCAGCACCTGCGATCGTCCAGGCTTGGTCTAGCCAATCCACCACTCCGTTCTTCCGCGTTGGAAATTACGCAGCCGTCTTCGACGAGCTGACCGCATTCGATCTGCCAGTTGAGGGTGCGATCCCGAGAGAGCTCAATGGCTGGTATCTGCGCAACGGGCCCAACCCTAGACAGGGACACGACACTCCACACTGGTTCACGGGCGACGGGATGATCCACGGAGTGCGGTTAGAAAACGGACGCGCCGCCTGGTACCGCAATCGATGGGTGCGCACCGACAGCTTTGATAAACCTTTGCTGCTCTACAACAGTGACGGGACTCGCAACCTGCACGCCAGCGTTGCCAATACTCATGTTCTTAATCACGCTGGCAAGACGCTCGCGCTGGTAGAGTCGTCGCTGCCGTATCAGATCACTAACGAGCTAGAAACGCTGGGCGCTTACGATTTCGGCGGTAAACTAGCCGACTCGATGAGTGCACATGCGAAGATCTGCCCCCGAACCGGCGAGCTACATTTTATCGGCTATGGCAGCCTGACGAAGCCGTATGTTACCTACCACCGCGCGAACGCGTCTGGGGAACTGATCATTGATCGCGGCGTCGATGTTCCCAAGTTGACCATGATGCACGACTTCGCGCTGAGCGCCGAGCACGTGGTGCTCATGGACCTGCCGATCGTGTTTAGGCTCGACATCGCGCGCAACAGTACGCTTGACCTTCCGTACCGGTGGAGTGACGACTACGGCGCGCGCCTCGGAGTGTTGCGCCGCGATGACCCGTACGGTTCGATCCAGTGGTTTAACATCGACCCGTGTTACGTTTTTCACGTCCTCAATGCCTTTGATAAGACGACGGATGATGGCCACGTCATTGTCCTGCAAGCAGCTCGGTATACCGAGTTATGGCGCGACGACGGGGCGCCTGGTTCTGACGCCGTGATGTGGTCCTGGACGATCAATCTGACCCGCGGCACCGTTACAGAGGAGCAGATCGACGAGCGCGCTGTGGAGTTTCCGCGCATCGATGATCGGCTGGTTGGGTTACCGGCGCGGTTCGGCGTTACCGTGGGTATGGGTAAACTCGTGCGCTACGACCTTGAACGCGGCACTGCCGAGGAGCATTCCTTCGGTACGGCAACCCAGCCCGGTGGCCCTGGCGAGGCTGTATTCGCTCCGGCCCATTCGGAGGCGGGCGAACTGTCCGGCTGGTATCTGTCTTATGTCTATGACCCGGTCCGGGACGGCAGCGATCTGGTGATAATCGACGCGTCGGACTTCCAAGGCAAGCCCGTCGCTCGAGTACAACTTCCGCGGCGCGTCCCGTACGGATTCCATGGCAACTGGATCGCGGACTGAGAATACTCGCCTCTCTTTCGCTCGCAAAGTTTGTGGCTGATGTGCAGCTCTTGCCAGAAGTTCGGTCGCTTGAAGTCCGAAGCGCGCAGCGCGGATTCATTGCTGTTAAACCCGTCGAAATGCGCGGGAGAAATGGCTAGATTAGTCTCGGTAAACGCGCTTGTGTTTACCGATTGACTTTCACTTACCTGGTTCGTCGCCAAATCGGAAACATGCGTACTGACCCGCCGCCAAAATCCACCTCGGCAATATTGCCGTTAGGATCAGGACTTGGGTGGTGGACCTGCGCCGAGGATTAGCGGAACCACCATCGAAAGGGCAACGATCCAAACCAAGGTCGTCGCAATTACGAACGGAATTGCTCGGAAATATCTGGCAGGCATAATCAAGACCAGTGCGAGCGGCAATAGCAGCACGCTGATTGCGTTGAAGCTGCAGATCGTGCGTGCCCAACGTTCACCACGTCTTATAGCGGCCGCACAATAGAAGCTGCTCAAGCCAAGGGGGAGCAGGAGCACGCCAACGACAATAAAACTCAGCAAAAACGGAGGCTTGATTTGCGCATATGCTTCAGGAGTCGATTGGCTCGAAACAAAGTGCAAGGCCAGGGGGGTAGCAGTGAAATGAATGACAGCCACCACCAATAACAAAATTCCATCGATCTTCAAAATCCGGGCGGCCAGCGTATTCCGATCCATGTCACACCTCGAATCGCGATAAAATCATACGCCAAGCAAAAAGAACGACTACATCCCTAAATTTCGGTGTCGCTACCACTTGTACGATAAGGCCGTCAACCCAGGGCTTGAGGATGATATGCTCCGTCATATGTACGGATTGAAAAAGGAAGTTGACTTGAGTTTCTTGACGGGCAGTGAACTCATCCTGGCTGTCCTGTGCTTTCTTTCTTGCGCAGTACCCCTATTCGCCCAGAAAACCCCCGAACCTCCCAAGGCCGCCGATTATGAAGACGCCGATGGTTACGTCGTTCTTTCCATCCTTCTGAGCCAGGCTCATTCGGAGATGGATCCAAGTTTTTTACTTGCCCATTTTCTACTTTCTCCCTTAACCGTATCGGGCATAAACGCCGACTCTTTTCAATCGTGTAACAGAGTTCCAACTGAGTTTGCTAGTGCAGCCGCGGATTTTCGCGACAAAAATAAGCAAAACTGGAA
The DNA here is from genome assembly GCA_963742325.1 of Candidatus Acidiferrales bacterium. Taxonomy (GTDB): domain Bacteria; phylum Acidobacteriota; class Terriglobia; order Acidiferrales; family UBA7541; genus Acidiferrum. The sequence continues at coordinate 1,102,455 of CAVULB010000002.1, forward strand.
CTTAACAAAGGAAATCAATCTGAAGTTTCGCTACAAATTTACGAATCTCACTGGAAAACATGCCTGGCTGGCCCCGACGCAAAACAATAAAGAGGTTCCTCCCGCGCTCTTCGAGACTTCCGTGTATCAGGTGTCCGCTGTCGGTTTTGACGCGTCCCGAACTCACGCCATCGTCTATGTTGGGGCAGTCTGCGGTCCGGATTGCGGCAGCGGTTCCTATCATTTGCTGGTAAAGGAAAAAGAAGGCTGGAAAGAGACCAACGGCTCCCCAGTATGCCAATGGATGAAGCTTGGATCTTGATTTTTTGTTTAACCGGACTCCCTCGATCGAGGCCGAGCTCGCGAAAGAAATCAATCGCCCCTCCGAGGTCATCGCTAATCGGGCGCAACTTCCGAGTTGCCCATTATTACCGGCCAGTTCTTTGAATCACACCCGTAAAAGCTGTATGCGAGAAGGGTTATTCTCTTTCAGTTGGGTTTTTGTTTTCAGGAGGAAGGAGCTCCGCTTCCGGCTCAGATCTTGGCAGGTCAATGCCGGGGCAGAGCTCCATGAAGTACGATTCTGTTTATCCCACTTTGCGGACCGCCGCACAAGCTCGAAACGGATTGGGCCGCGAGCTGCACCGAGGTTATTCTGCGGCGATGCCCGGTGTGTGAAATTGACTCGATCATCGGCCACGGACGCCGCCGCAAGCAAGCGCACGATGAGTATCACGACTGGATTGGCATCCGGCGCGGTCGCTGTCCCGGTTGCAAGAGGACCTTCACCTTCCTCCCGCTGCTTTCTCTCCCGTACACGCACTACAGTGTGCTGACGCGCTTTCAGGCATTGCAGCGGCGCTTTTTGAAGCACTGCTCCTGGGAAGAGGCCGCACCTACGCTCAAAGATCCTAATCGCGTGCCCGATCCTTCCACACTTCGCCGCTGGGCCCACGGCCTGAACCACTCCCAACCGGCTCTTTCCTTTCTCCGTCAAACGCTCGCCCGCATGGCTCACTGGCTGGTGCGTCGTGATCTGACCGATCAACAAGCTGAGCCTTGCTCTTGGCTGACTCTGGTTCTGCAAATTCTTTGGCCACTGCGTCTCTGAGGAATTTTCTCCTGCCCACCATCCTTGCCTGGGAATGCTGGCCGCCTTCTCCTACGTTGGCTTCCAGAGGGGAAACTGCTCCGTGGGCGAGGATGTCGAAAAACTGAAACAACGTGTGCCGCTGCTCGATTATTTGCGGCAGCAGAGTTGGACCGCCCGGCCTATCGCTTTCGGCCCCGAGTTCGTTGGACTCTGTCCGCTGCATCCGGAAACCCGACCTTCGTTCTACGTCAACGCTCACAAAAATCTCTTCTACTGTCACGGTTGCGGCCAGGGCGGCGATCTCATTCGCTTTGTCCAGTTGTCCCGTCACCTGTCCTTTCGCCAAAGTGTCGCTTACCTCGAGCAGCAAAGCACTCTTCCAACCGACTCTGCCGCCGTATTCGAGCAAGCCGCCACTTTTTATCAACAGCAACTCGAACGCTACCCTGAGGCACTGCGTTATCTTCAGCAACGAGGACTGCACGATCCTGCTCTGATCAAAGAACTACGAATCGGCTATGCCCCTGGTGCGAGCTTGCGTCGTCATCTCACGGCGCTGGGCTATTCCTTTGATCTCCTGCAGCGTCTCGGCCTGCTCAACCCACGAGGGTGCGACGCTTTCTACCAGCGCATCATCTTCCCGTGCTGCCAAGACGGACGCATCGTCAACCTCTACGGCCGCAGTATCGCTGCCGCCTTCGCCCATCAATTTCTTTCTGGCTCCAAGGGTGGCTTGTTCGCCTGGGAATCGGTTCGCCAGTTTCCCATAGTGATTCTGGTCGAAGGTCTGTTCGATCTCGCGGTGTTGTGGCAGACGGGTTTTCGCCACACCACTTGTTCGTTGGGCACCCATCTCAAAGCGGAACAGTTTCAACAGTTGTGCGACCATCCGCGCACCGTCTATCTCGCCTTCGATGTCGACGAGAACGGCAGCGGCCAGCAAGCCTCGCAGCAGTTAGCACAGCGCCTGTGCGCGCAAGGCATCACCGCTCGCTGTGTGCTCCTGCCCGATGGCCAAAACTCCTTCTTCGCCCAGGGTGGTGATGCGCGACAGTTCCAATCTCTCCTGGAGGCTGCTCAACCATGAAATTCCGCCTGGTCCACCAGCAGATCTCCAACAGTGCACAAAGTCCAGTTCGTGTCGTCGAGCAGACCTCTGGCCGCGGGGTCAGCTGGATCAATCGTTATCTGGATCGGGAATATGTTCGTCGCTTGGCGAACACCTCCCTACGCACCTATGCTCACAACCTGCTGCACTTTGTTCGTTGGTGGGAGAGTGTTCACTACGCCAGCGACATTCGGGAAGGTGACCTTACCGAGTCCACGCTCCTGGATTATGTGAAGTTCCAATCCAGCCAACAACCTCGGCCTTCCCCTTCCACCATCAATGACCGCGTCGCCGTTGCCGATCGCGCCATCCGCAACGAGTTCCCCAATGCTCCCTGCCAGATCGCCCGCGGCTTTCATCAAGCGTTCTTGCAGCGAAAGCCCATGGGCCTTGGTCGGCCGTGGGCGGCCATGAGCCGGTTGCGAGTGAAGGTGCCCAAACGCAACATCGTGCCGCTCTCGGTGGAGGAAGTAGCGCGCTTCTGGTCGAGTTTCCGCACTTCGCGCGACTTGGCCATCGTGGGCTTGATGCTATTGCAAGGGCTCCGGTCCGTCGAAGTATTAGCTTTGAATCGGGATGACGCGTTGCTCTCCGAAGCACAGCTTCGTGTTCCTGGCAAAGGCAACAAATTTCGCTCCCTGCCGTTGGCGCCAGAAACCGTGCAACTGCTCGAACACTATCTGCGACTGGAACGACCGAATCCCTGTTCCGCCGCGCTGTTCGTCTCACTCAAAGGCCACGCGCGCGGAACACGCATGACCGCTGCGGGATTACGATCTTTATTCCGCTACCATCGCAAGGCCACCGGCATCCAGCTCGCCAACCCTCATCGATTTCGACACACCTTTGCTTCCGACATGATCCGCGCCGGTATGAGTCTGCCCGCACTCATGCAGCTGATGGGTCACGCGGATATCCAGACCACGCTGCTCTATGTGCTGGTCACCCCACAAGACGTCTATCTTGAGTATGCACGTGCCGTGGCGCAGCACGTTCGCCCCCTTCCGAAGGTCTCCTCATGAACCGCGCGCGACGCCCTCCGCTCCAACATCCTCTGGCTCCGGCCTTCGACCGTGCGGTTGATTCCTTCAGTGTTTCGCTTAGTCCCGAGACGACTCGTCATTACCGCGGCACGGTCCGCAATTTCCTGAGCTATCTCGGCGCTGATCATCCTGAGGTGCAGCACCTGGACCAATTGCGCCGCGAACCCCACATCCTCGGCTGGATGTCCCGCCTGCGTTCACAAACACCAGCGCTCACGACCGCGTCCTATGTCAACCTGCTCGGCGCTCTGCGCGGCATCTGCAACGAACTGGTTTGGACCGAACAACTTCCTGAACTCGCTCATCTGATCCGCCGCGAGGATATTCCGCGCCTCCCGCAAAGACTTCCACGCCCACTCACAACAGAACAGGATGAACTCCTGCAGCAGGAATTCCGCCTGCGCAATGATCTGGGCGGCAACGTCTTTCTGCTGATTCGCCACACTGGCATGCGCATCGGTGAATGTGCCGATCTATCCTTCGACTGTCTTCGCGCCACCGGCCCGAAGCAATGGGCAGTTCACGTACCGCTCGGCAAACTCAAAACAGAACGTATGGTCCCCGTGGATCTTTTTGTGAGTGAATCCGTCCGGCGCCTCCAATTCTTTCGTTCCATTGATCCCCTGCCTGCCGACGGACGGCTTCTGGCCCGTCCGCGCACCAAAGAGGCACTGGTGCGTCAACTTCGCGATTACTTGCATCAGGTCTGCCACGCGCTTGGCCTCTCCACCCGCATCGTCCCCCACCAATTTCGCCACACCTATGCCTCGGAGATGCTTCGAGCCGGCGTTGGCTTGCCCGCGGTAATGAAACTACTTGGTCACACCTCTCCCGAGATGACCATGCAATACCTTGATGTGACGTTGAATGATCTCCAGCGGGTATTCGAGCTGGCTCGTTCAAAACCTCGCCATCTTGTTCCGCAGCCGAAGGTGCCGTCCGTTCCCCGAGCGGGCCTTGATGGCCTGATCGATTCTTTGCTCGCTGCTCAACATGTGCTCGAGATGTTTCGCAGGACACTGCCAAACGACACTTCTCGGCACCACCTCGACCGCCTCTCCAACCGGCTCACCAAAATCGTTACCGAAGCGCGCAACCTCACGACGCCCTGAAAATGGGCACAGATTGGCCGGTTAAGCCCGTGATCCGCCCCGAGTAAGTTTCGGGAGCTATCTCCCAGGCTCCACGACGCTCGTGCTTCGGCGTTGCAAAAAAGAGCTCGTTGTCAGACTAAACGACACCTTGTAGATTGGACGCATGGCGCTCAAACGAATGACAACGTAGGAATCGTCGTCGCGCGTTTAACTTAGGCAGACAGAAACTCCTTTACAGAATCTCAGATTTTACTGTGCGTTAGACTGATTTCGAGACGGAGAAATTCCATGCGGTCGGCTTGCACGGCCCTGATTCTATCGGTTTCGCTCGTGATGGTGCCCGGAGTATTGGCACAGAAGTCTGCGGAAACGTTGCCAAAGGTCGTGCAACACAGCGAACCCCTCTATCCTCCCCTCGCTCGCCAAACACGCATCCAAGGAGAAGTACTCGTTAAGGTCACGACCGACGGTGAATCTGTCCGTGAGGCTATAGCAGAAACGGGGCATCCTCTTCTGCGTAAGGCCGCTGAGGACAATGTCAAAACGTGGAAATTCGCCTCCCACACTCCCGACACCTTCAACGTGACTTTCCGTTATAAGTTGATGGAGAGCAATTCGGACGTGGAGTTTCTCGAATCGACTAACATTGTCGAAATACTGGCGTCCCCACCCGAAACGAGTATCTATTACGCCGACGTTGGGCTTGGAACATGGAGAGCCCAGATAAAAAGTGTTCACGGCATTTATTCACGCGTGTTCGAATTGTCGTATACCGGCAAAGATGGGGACTGGCTGAATGCGAGAACAGTGAACTCCAAGGGTGAGAGTGAAGAAAGTGATTTTGGCCACCGAGAAGGAGATTTCCTGGCTTTCACCGTAACGCTTGGCCAACCCGACGGGCAGCACACAAAGACATTCTTTGTCGGGAAGATGACCAGCAGCAAAATTGTTGGCACATTTGTAGACGGCAACGGAACAAGCGGCACGTGGACAGCCGTCCGGGTTCTTGAAGGTCCAAAGTCCTGATTGCGTCGGCAAATCTAAAACATAGGTACAGGACCCGACGCCAAAAATCGACTTCGGCGATTATGCCGTTTATCAGGGCTCAGGCCTCAAAGGTTAAGCAAGAAATACGTAACCTTGCAGAAATCCTGAAACCCAGCGCACGGAGTCAACGTCGCAGAAAAAGGAGGGCGTTTATGGTCGCTCATCTGCAACCACCTCACAAGTCCTCGCGGCCCCATGCTTTTGTGTACCGCTTCGTATTTGCTTTACTGGCTTCCGCCGCGATGCTTACGACCGGTGCGGAGTCGCAAGAGCAGCCTACGCCATCCGGCTCAGCGGAAAATGAGATCACTGTCTGGAAGGTTGGAAGTCCTTTTGGTGGGGATACTCCGCACTTCGCGTGCCAGCACCTGGATCCTCCCGCATCTGGGCGAACTCGAGATGCAATCCGTCCGAAACGGGGTGGTGAAGCAGTTCGCTGAAACGATCTCGCAGAAGCTCGGGCCCAAGACAACGTGCGAAGTCGTTGCCCTCGTGAAGATGATCCTCGAGAGCCACGTAAATGAAGACGGCGAGCCTATCCTTGATCTGAAGTGGCGCACCGGTTTCATCTTCGAGAACGTTGCCAACGTCGGCCGGCAATCGCAGCCGACAATCACCAGGGATGCCCTGAATGCCGTGATTCGCAACCGCAGCATAAAGGTACGCGACCGCGTCTTCATCGCGCTTGCGGCGAGTACGGGGATGCGCGTCGGCGAGTTGCTTGGGCTCAAGATCGACGGCGGGGAGGACGACACTTCCTGGGTCTCGGCCGAGAATGTGACCCGGGTTCGAATATCGATTTATCGGGGCCAGCTGCAGCTGCCCAAAACGGAATCCTCCCAAAGGGACGTTGACCTCAGTACCCCGCTGCAGAATATGCTTGCAGAGTTTGCCCGAGGTCGTCAGCCAGGGGAGCTTCTCTTCATCACACGAAGCGGCAAGCCACTCGAGCCGTCGCACGTGCGCAAATACATCATGCTGCCGAACGGAATCCAAGGAGCTCACGTTCTCCGGAGATTTCGAACTACCTGGTGTGAAGAACAGGGAACGCCGCGCAGTTTGCTCGACGCGTGGATTGGTCACAGCAACGGCAACGTCACCGACAGATACATCAAATCCGCGGAAGATCGGGAGTTTCGTCGTAAGCAAGTCGAACGCATTGGTACTGGCTTGAACCTGGGCGACGCCACAGCTCCACAAAGCACAAAGAAATCTCGCCGCAAAGATCCGCGGCCTGGGTCTCCCAAAATCGAGGAAACCGCGGTAGCAGGTTGGACCCCGTCGGTGTGGACGAGCCAAAGCTTGCCGATGTGGCCTCTCATCCACATCCCCATCCTCCACCTCCTCCACCACCTCCTCCACATCCGCGGAGCCGTACGTCGCGACGGACGATGACCTTCCAGCGGAAATGTTCTAGGTGGCAGATGAGGTGGCAGAGTAGAAGTGGCAGGAAAAGCGGCACTTTAAGCGGCACTAAAAGAGGCAGTTGGCACGCTTGAATGTCATGTAAATATATGATACAAAAGATACTATTATGAGCACAAAAGCGACCAACAAAGTGGCAGTAAAAGTGGCACAAAATGTGGTTGACCGGAAGGAAGACCCTGCCCTGATGGAGCCGACGTTAATTACCGAGGGCTCGCGTTTTCGCGGCGAGCTCACCGACTTGGTTGTTGAACTTGTCGGTCGTTCGGCAGGATTTCGTCGGAGTCTACCCCCAGGGATCGTGGAAGCCCTTGCTGATCTCGTTCGCTCGATAAACTGCTACTACAGCAACCTGATCGAAGGGCACGACACTCATCCAGTCGATATAGAGCGCGCGCTCAAGAACGAATACAGCAACGACGCGCGCAAACGAAACCTGCAACTGGAAGCCAAAGCTCACATCGCGGTGCAGCGTTGGATCGACGCTGGCAACTTGCGCGCGCGCGCCACTACGGAAGCCGGTATCTGCGAAATACACCGCCGCTTTTGCGAAGAATTGCCGGACGAATTGCTGTGGGTGGACAATCCGGAAACTCATGAGCGCCTGCCTGTCGTGCCGGGAGAGTTTCGGCACAACGATGTTGCGGTTGGGCGGCACATTCCTGTCAGCCCCGGTGCGGTACCAAGGTTCGTGGACCGGTTCGAACACGTCTACACGCCTCTCGGCAGAACTGAATCAATACTAGGGACAGCCGCCGCACACCATCGGTTGGCTTGGATCCACCCCTTTCTCGACGGGAACGGCAGGGTCATTCGGTTGATGTCGCACGCGATGCTGCTCGAAACTTTAGACACAGGAGCCATCTGGTCCATTTCTCGGGGGCTGGCGAGAGACGTTGAGAGATACAAAGAGCTTCTGGCGAATTGCGATAGGACCAGACGAAATGATCTGGATGGACGCGGCCACCTCAGCGAAGAAGCTCTCGTCGAGTTCACGCGTTTTTTCCTAGAAAAATGTATTGATCAAGTTAATTTCATGGCAAGCCTTGTTCAGCCAGAGCGTTTGCGTACCCGCATTCACGTGTGGTCTGAGGAAGAAGTCCGGCTAAAAAGCATCTCTCCAAAAGCGATCCTGCTGCTTGACGCAATCCTGTATCGAGGAGAAGTACCTCGAGGCGAAGTGGCACAAATCGTGAACACAAAAGCGCGTTACGCTCGAAGCGTGGTTGCAGACCTGGAGAAGCAGAATGTTGTCCGGTCCAATACTCCATACGGGCCGCTTCGTATTAATTTTCCGGCAGCTTTAGCACCACGCTGGATGCCCGGGCTGTTTCCAGAGAAAAATGAAGGAGGCGGAGCGTAATGGGATTCTTCTCAGAATTGTTTGGTACACCAGAGTCGTTGCCAAAGATCGAGATCCGAAACCTGGACGGCAAGGTCATCTGCGAATTTCCCTGGCCCAGTCTCGAGGGTCGGGATCTTTCGAACCTGGTCCTCAAGAACGCTGATCTTCGAGGAATCAAGATGGATTACGCCGTCCGCCACGGCACAGATTTCACCGGGGCGAAATTTGTTGGATGATCTTTGCGCGGCTGCGATCTTCGACAAGCCACCCTCAGCTATTGCGATTTCACTCGGGCCAGCCTGGTCAAAGCCAAGGTGAGCGGCGCAGACTTCCTTGCCACGGAGTTCGGACGCAAGAGCAATCGCTGCGACATGACGGATGTCGTGGGGACTCGCGAAGCCCTTTTTGATTCGCGCGAATTGATCCACGGAGGCAAGTTCAACGACGGCAAAGACAAAAAATTCAAGCCCACCAAACTCCGGCCGTTGAGCCGTGCAAAGCAGGCGCGACTCCCTGCGAGGCCTCGTGCGCTATTGGTCTTGGGTGAGCCTGGATATGCGATGAAAAACTGCGAAGGAGAGGTTGGAGAAAAAGTTTGCCGACATGGGTGGAGACGTCGTGGATCAAAGTCACGACGCGTGTCGCAGGCGCAACAGGAGGAAGCATGAAATTTTTCGCTACCACGATCGTTGCGACGGCCTTGTTGCCTTGGCTACAAGAATCTCGGCTATCTATTGCCCACCAAGGGCGCGACCGCGCCTCCACTTAGTATGAACGCGAATGTTTTCATGACGCCTCCCATGTCCCAAGGATGGCCGATTATCCCGCGCTTCGCTATAGGGCCTGTCGTTATCGACGCCAGCACCGTCAGGTTGACCTACAAAGATGAGCGTCGCATCCACGAAACCGTGGATGTCTGTCGCAACCTTCCACGATTGACTCAATTAGAAAAGCAATTCCGCGATGCGGCGGAGGTTAATCGATTCTTGAAACCCACAATCACTTTATACCAGCAGCTACTTGGCTCCGGGTGGGACGTCAACGCGTTGGGCGAGGACCATGAAAACGCGCTTACATCTGGGGTAGTCTATGGGGATCTTGACTCCGTCCGTTTCTTGCTGCAACACGGGGCCAGTGTCAGCAAGAAAGCGCTCCTGGATTCTGCTTACTCGAACAATGTTGGCATCGTGAAGCTCCTGCTTACCGCAAGAAACACGGACATGAAGTCCGTCGAGGCCAAGCAGCTTTTTGTGACCGGTGCTCGTAGCGACGATATCACACGTCTACTTCTGGAGAAGGGCGGTGATGTCAACTCCCGCGATCCAGAGACGGGTGAGACGCCCCTCCTCACCGCCGTTTCAAACGGGTCGCTCGACAACGTCGGATATCTGTTATCAAAAGGAGCCGATCCCAATGCCACCGACAATTCCGGCCGCGGCGTCTTTCGGCTCGCCATCCTCATGCAAACGAACAGCGGGATGATCACCCTCCTTGCTGAGCACGGCGCAAACGTCAACGCGCAGGATCCCTCCGGGGATACGCCGCTGATGTACGCCTCCGATCTGTGCCGGCATTGGCACATCAAGCCTCTCCTGGCGGCCGGTGCTGATCCAAGCATCGCGGACAAGAAAGGTCGCACGGCACTTCAACCCCAGCTGATCACTTCGCCTGATGACCCCAATTGCAAGGCAAGTCATGAGCTCCTTCAATCAGCAATCCACGACCGCATGGCCCACAAATAAGATTCCGTTTCTCGGCCCCGCCGGAGGTGAACTCAATGAGACGGGTCGCGGCCCAGAAAACGGGTACCTATGGACGTGTTCCGTGAGTGCAATTATTTGTTCAGGCGGGATCGACTAAAACTCCGTTCCTTCAGGGATGCGAACGATTTGAACAAGTTGCTGTTGCGGCTGACCAGTCTGCACGCGCTCGGAAGCTGTCGTATTTCAGTTCGAAGATGTGGTCGGGGGTCGTTGAACGCTTGGCGATGCAGAGGCGCATCGGATGGATTCGAGGGAGCACGGCTGATTCTAGCATCCGTGGTGGCGTGTGCCGGACGCGTACTAGACGCTACTTTACCGCCGGTTCAAAACCGTCCAACTTTTCAAGCTTGTCCAGAAACACAGGAATTTCCTCGTTCCAGATTCTCCATTCATGCCCACGAGGAGAGATTTCGCGGTATTCATAAGGTATGCCGCGTTTGGCCAGCACCTGCAGGAAAGCATGGGTTTGGTCGACGCCTCCATCTTGTCCGCCGCAAACCAGAAATAGCATGGGTACTTCCTCGACGGGCACCTGCTGCGCCAGTTCAAACACGTCGCGGGCTTTCTGCTCCTTCGAGCCCGGTGTACCCATCAGCGCTACATAGTCTTGGCGCTCTCTCTTTTCCTCTTCCGTAACGTTCGCCGGTAGCGGAGGCGCGGTGATGTGACCGAAACCAACCGAGCCACTGAAACTGCCGATTGCCGCAAACTGGTCCCGGTGCTCCAACCCGAGAAACATCGCACCAAATCCGCCCATGGAAACCCCAGCGATCGCCCGCGCAAAGGGTTCCGGAATCGTACGGAAGTTTTTGTCCACGTAAGCGATCACGTCTTTCATAATGTAGTCGTCATAATGTGCTTTAGGATTCGACACGCTGTTCACATACCAACTGTGCGAGGCGTCCGGGGTTACGATAATGAGTTGGTGCCGAATCGCATAGTCCGAGAGATTCGTTCCTCGCGCCCAATCCGTGATATCCGCATCGGCCCCGTGTAGTAGGTACAGCACGGGATAACGTCGCACTGCCGTGTCATAGTCCACTGGCAGCATCACCAACATCGTCCGTTCTTCTGCCAGCGTGGCACTCGGAAAATGTACGATCCTCACGTTCGTCGGCAAAACCGTAGGCAACTCCTGCCCTTGGGCTAATGGATTGAGGCAAAACACCGCCGTCACAACAATCACCGCGACCCACACACTGCGAATAAGCTGGCGCACACCAATTGTGCGGACATCCACAGCGAACGAAACATACATTCTCTTCACCGGCCCTTTCCTCGTTTCCGCGAAAATTACAGCGTCGCCTCGACAGTCGCAGGCACAATGCGTGCCTCCTGTCAAAACTACAACGCTCGCCGGGGCGACAACTTAATTACGAAAAGAAGACCGAAAAGGTTCTTTCCAGAGACGTAAAGATTCAAAAAATCTTCCCGCGCTAGGTCCAGGTAAAACGGCGTTACTGCCGAAGCGGGCGCGCATCTGGATTTTTCTGCATATCGTCTGGCGTCGGATCGAGTCAGCCTATCCTGATCCAGCAGCAACGCCGAGCCGACTTAATTGGCGAACTGCTTGGGGTTTGAGCGGCCATTTTGCGCAAAATAGCAATTTTCGGCGCGAGGGCCGATGACAGAGGAGAAACTAAAATACCCTCCATCATCGTCGTATTTTGTCACCAACTTTATGTTGTTGAGCCATTCTTCGGGCGCCGCCTTCTCCACTCTTTCCGTGCTTCCTGTAGCTGAATAACGTATACCTCACGCGGCGGCCTGCCCAAATTCGCTTGCGGCGTCAACATGTCCCGGCAAGCCTTTCCGTAGCGAATCAATTCTTCATCTGACATGTCTTGTAATCGTTCGCGAAGATTTTCTAAGCTGAACTCGTTGGTACCAACACTCTGCATGGTTGTCGTCCCTCCCGGTAGAGGAAAGGGGCTTCGGCGGAATTTGCCATCGGTAGAGTATAGCGCTAGACTGACCACTCCTTTTCCTCTACGAATTCATCGTGGAGATCAGCCGTGCAAGCCAAACCAGCAGTCGTCCCGCGCAAAGCGCCGCATGAGGAATATGTCCGCAAAGGGACTTCGCCCCAGTGGTTGTGCTACGTGACCGAGTGTTTGCAGTGCGGGAGATTCTTTCGATTGAAGTGGCCAGCGGGTGTGGAGGAATTCGAGGAGACGGATGTGGTCCATGTGGAATGTCCGAGTTGCCTATTCGAATTCGCGAAGACGGGCGACAAGCTTTGGGGCTGGGATTTTGCGGCGATGGTTGTGGCTGGTCGGGTGACCAGAGTAGAGGAGATCGACAGCGGTGATTCCGCGAGATGAAGTGGGGCCGCAACCGACACGGCGTTCGCCTTTCGTTGACTTGCCTCAGATCGCAAGTGCTAAGATGGCCGCACTATGGCGGGGTCCGATGCGCTGATCCGCCAGACCATCTCGCACTATCGCATCGTCGAGAAGCTGGGCTGCGGCGGGATGGGTGTGGTCTACCAGGCCGAAGACACGCGACTCCATCGTGTGGTGGCCCTAAAATTCTCGCCTGCCGAAATGCTCCACGACTCCGTTGCTCTCGAACGCTTCCGCCGCGAAGCACAGGCCGCGTCTGCCCTGAATCATCCAAACATTTGCACCATCTACGACATCGGCGAGCAGGACGGCCAGCACTTCATTGCGATGGAGTTCCTCGACGGCGAAACGCTGAAGCACCGCATTTCTGGCAAGCCACTTCCATTCGACCAGATGCTGGAACTGGCGATTCAAATTGCAGATGCGCTCGGGGTAGCGCACGCCCAGGGCATCATCCATCGAGATATCAAGCCAGCAAATGTTTTTCTGACCAAGCTAGGCAACGCCAAGGTCCTCGATAACCGGTTGCGGAAGACCAGATGCTTTCGCTCGAATCCGACACCGAAGCTTGGTCTGGGAAGCTCGGGAAAGCCCGTGAGCTATCGCGGCAAGCTATTGAGAGCGCTCGCCGCAGCGACGAGAAAGAGCCCGCCGCCTTATGGCAAGCGAACGCGGCGATACGCGAAGCGCTGTTTGGCAACACAGATGCGGCCCGTCAGAATGCTGCTGCGGCAGCAGCGATTGCGCCAGGGAGCCGGGATGCGGAGGCACAGGCGGCGCTGGCCTATGCTTTGGCGGGCGATGCGACTCACGCCCAGTCGCTTGTGGATGACCTCGCCAAGCGATTCCCGGAGAACACTGCTGTCCAATCAGTCTGGCTTCCCACCATCCGCGCTCAAATAGAGGTGAGCCGCAGGAATGCAGCCCGCAGCCTTGAGCTTCTTCAAGCGGCAGCACCCTATGAGCTAGGCATGCTAAGTGTGAGCGCTGTTAACTCCTGTTTGTATCCCGTGTACGTTCGCGCCGAGGCTCACCTGAGCGCGCAACAAGGTGTGGCCGCAGCCGCCGTATTCCAGAAAATCCTCGACCACCGCGGGCTGCTATGGAATTGTGCGACAGGAGTGTTGGCGCATCTTGGTCTCGCCCGCTCCTATGCCATGCAGGGAGACACCGCCAAAGCCAAGGCGGCCTATCAAGATTTCCTCACGCTCTGGAAAGACGCCGACCCCGACATTCCCATTCTCATCGCTGCGAAAGCGGAATATGCGAAGTTGCCGTAGCTGATCCTCAAAGAAATGAATGGTGCTTAAGCTATTTCGTCCTCGTCATCAAACTCGTGCCGCCCTTCCGCCTAGGAATACCTCGGGTTTTCGGCACGTGTCTACTCGCTTAGGTTTTGCGGACTCGGATGAGGTGAACGAACAGGCACACGCTCGCAGGGTTTCACGTGACTCACTCGAATCGAGTGCTACCCTCTCGAACAAGATTGGCACACCCGGGCGACGAGGATGTGCAAAGAAAGGTTCATATGGATAATCTCGCGAATATAGGTGGTTGGACCGCGAATTGGGCTTGGGGCCTGCCGCTGATCGTATTCACTGTGATTCTTCACTCCTACAGCCTTGGTCTGCTAAACGCACAGGTCAGCGCGAGGCTGAACCGCAGGGAACGGCTGATACGGATTCCCGTACCTATTCCGAGTTTTCTTATCGGGGGAACCGCGCTTTTACTCACGTTGCTGCACGGAGCGGAGGGCGCTATCTGGGCGACGGCTTACCGTCTTCTCGGAGCATCCGTGGACAACAAATCTGCCATGCTTTACTCACTCAACGCCCTAACGAGTTATGGGCACGAGGAACTCCATCTAGCGCCACATTGGAAAATGATGGGGGCCTTGGAAGCGTTGAATGGTTGGATTTTATTTGGTCTCACCACTGCATTTCTTTTTACCGTAGTTCAAAGAGCGTGGTTGCATTCCAACGCGGAGCAAACACACGCCGTTGAGTCCGAGCCAGTAACAAGCGCTGCTTAAACGATTTGGCCCTCGTCATCAACTGGCGCCGCCCTTCCGCCTGCGAATACTTCGGATTCTTGATCTTGTCGGAAGTGTGCAATTGTGGACAGACACGATCTTCGCAGAAGGATACTCTTTGCCACAATCGACAGTAATTTTTCTACCTCTCGGCCTGCGACAGTTTGACCCTGACCAGTTAACAATGTCGCAGGCCTCGCTTTTGGACAAGCAGCGTCGCGCGCGTCCATTGCCGAGGCACGACTCTCCGTCGTCATGACAATACTCCGTTTTCAAAATGTCCGCCGGATGATAAGCACTCTCGACGAGCGTACAGAGGAAGATTGTGGGCACGCGGGAGAGTGTGGACAACCCGTAACCATCAAACTCAAAGCGTACATAAGCTTGAACCCGAGCAGTTTGGTCCAGAATTCGAGACTGGAGTCTGTCAGGAATGCTGGGAAAGACTGAGAGTCAAATATGGATTTGGAAATTAGGATTATGCGTTCAGTCTGATTTCGTGTTTCAGCGGGAGAAAGGACAGCAACCTGTCCCAATGGACAGGTTGCCGATCTTGTCTCGTGTTATGCTTTCGCGACCAGAGGGAACATGAGAGCCCACGCCCACAACCACGATGATATCCCTGGCAAGAAGAGACGCGCGAAGCGAAAGCTGACAACACGCACCGCGCCTCCTCCTCCACCACCCGTACCGCCAGCACCGGCACCACCGGCAAATCCGAACACTCACTATGAAGCCGCCTGGACAGATTCCTGGCATCATCGTCGTTGCATGCATAGACATCGGACGCTGATCGAAGCAGCACAATGCGCGAAGCCGCACGGGTGTGGTTGGTACGTCTTCGCAGTCGAGGATGGCGAGGGGCGCGAACTCATTGAACAAGAAGATGAGATCGTGAACCGCTTTCGCTTCGGCGGGTAGGAGGCGCGGTTGGTCAGGACGGCCACGCCTCCCAGGAACTGAAGTGGTCCTGACTGATAATCGGATTCACGGCAAGCGAAGTTGTCACGGCTAGGTCTCGTTGCTGTCAACTTATGGTTCTTCACGTCGCAATGAGCTTGAACACGGTGGCTGATCTGACGATTCAGTGTGCGCTGTTCTGGCTTGCACTTGTGCTGACTGTCTCAGCGGCCTACGGCAAGTCGAGTGCAATTAGTCTGCTATTCACAAACTGTTACTCATCCCGCTTATCAACGATTTTGTATTCATCCGGGACAACGAAGAGGTTGGGCTCAGGCTCCAAGGTCGCCAGATCCTTCGCTGTGAAGACCTGCTTTCCGCTTTGGGGAGCATCAACAATCGAGATCAGATTGATGGCTAATTCTGGCGAATACCAGAATTCCCGTGTCGTTACCATAGGCTTGTCATTGCCCATAACGCCGGGATTGATGGTTACCGTCTCGCGGTAACCGTGCGTATCCACGCCATCAGTGCTGCTCACACCGAGATCCTCATGCTGGCGAGAGCCTTTGCCGTTTGCGAGCGGACCTGAAGTTCCCGTTGCAGGCTGGAAGTTGTCCTCGGTGGTGAGATGATACTTGAGCAGTTGGCAGACCTTGGTTGCCGTCTCGCAGTTGTACCAGGTGTGTTGCTCAGGGTCCGTGATCTGGAAGACGTCCATGCGGGATTTGATGTCGCCGCCCTTGGGCACAAGAATCCAGCGCTCCTGATAGATCCTTCCCCGGCTGTCGCGCACAATCCGCCGCTGGTTTGTGAGAATAAAGGTGCCGCCATTGCCAAGCGGGCGCGACCACTCTGTGACGAGAGTGAGGCTGAAAGGAGCGCCTGCCTTAGGCGGGATGAAGATGCTTTCCATGCGACCGCTTGTACCTCCATCTGGGCGGACGACGGCAGGCTGCGATGGGGTCTGCGCATTTGTCGCAAGCGGAAAAAACAGGATGCTGATGATGAAGAGAAATCTCCGGACGCGCATATCGACCTCCGACGTCGCGAACAGTATATTCCGCGTTAATCCAGATTTATGACAGCTTTTTTGCATGGTAGTCGAAGCAAAGCCCGTCGAGCGTCCATCAACCACCGCGTGCCCAAAAAGCTGATGCTGGGCCTATAATCTTCGCGCGGCCCCCCCGAATGGAAGACGCACCTTGTCAACAGCAGTTCTGCAGTCATTTCATGAACACGTTTTAGCAGAGAATTAGCAATTTGCCGAAATCACGGCTCTCCGCAACACTTATCCGTTTTCACATTTCGCGACTTACCGGGCCCGAAAGTAAACTCCGAGTATTCGAGAATGCGCGATGCCACTACACAGCTCCGCTCGCCCAATCTCCCCGCGCAGTGGCGATGGTAAACTTCGTCCTGTGATATTCTCCGAATCGAGAAGGGGAATATACATGCCAGCAATCACCGACGTTGCCGAAGTTTTCTTTGCAGCCTGCGAGACCGGCAGGGGATGGGAGGTTTGCAGAGCCTACTGCAGGCCCAACGCCACATTTTCCGCACAGGCAGAGCCTCTTAAATCCTTGCTCGCCTGGACGAATGTAACGGCTGCAGGAAGGTAGGAGCGGATAGAGACGAAAGCAGCAGGAGCGTGGACACGGTCTACGTTCGCAACCGAATCGACATGCGCCCGGTTCGCATGGCCACAGATTCTACTCCTCATGTCCAAGCGGTTCCGCAGATAAGAAAGGGCCGCCGGAGCGGCCCTCGAAGAAAAAATGTGTCTGGGCTAGAAGGTCAAGTGCAAGCCCAATTGCAAAAAGCGCGGGCTTCCAATTGTGTGCTGAATAATCCCCAGGCTGCCCTGAGGTGGGTTCGCGGGCGGTCCGGCGTAATTCGGGAAGAAGTCCACGTTATTGTTCGGGGCGTCGAAATCGGGGTGATTGAAAATGTTGAACGCGTCAGCTTGAAAGCGCAAGTTGAAGCGCTCCGTGAGGGCAAACTGTTTTGCCAGGCTCATATCGAAGCGCACCTGGAAAGGACCACGGAACACGTTTCGGCCGGTACTGCCGTAGAGAGACTCGTAATAATCGCACTGTGGTGGAGCGGGATCGCACGGAGGAACGCCGTTCGTGCCGGGCGCAACAAACTGCGGTTCGAAATCAAGAGCATTGAGCACTGGTTTGCCCGCGTTCACTCCGGTGGTGCCTTGCAATTGTGCCTGTTTGGGAGTTACACCGGGTTTGAGCGGGACGAGCGGGTTGCCAATATAGTTGCTGGTGCCGAAGTACAAGCTGCCTACCGAGCCAGAGTAATCGTACACACTGTACGGCTCACCGCTTTCCGCAACGGTCTGGCCGGCGAGGATCCAGCCATTGACGAACTCACCGAGCAGTTTGCTTTTGGTCGCATTCGGAATCTGGTAGCTATAGTTCACAAGGAACACATGGGTCTGATCGAAATCCGACGACGCGTAGTTGGATCTCGGCACCAGCGGATTGTTCCCGGTGAAAAACAAGCCGAGGCCGCTCTGCTCGTCCAGAGAGTGGGACCACGTGTAGGACGCGGTAAATTGCAGCCCGAAGGAGAGGCGCTTGCGCGCTTGAAGCAGCAGGGCGTTGTAATTGGAGATGCCTTCGGCCTTGAACAGAACCGAATTCATATCGTAGCCGGGGTAGGGCACCCGGATCGGCGCATTGCCCGCGTATTGGTTTGTGGACACCGGTTCGTTGGCGAGATACAGCGGGGTTGTACCTCCGTAGGAATACATCTGGCCGTTGACGATGTTTGAAGGCGTAGCGATGAGCGGTTGGTTGAACGGAATCGGCAGCACCAGATGGTTGCCATGGTTGCCCACATACCCGGCATCGAACAGCCAGCTGCTGGTGGGTTGATATTGAAGATCGAGTGTCCAGTTCTGCGTGTAGGGCAGTTTGTTGTGGATGTCATAACCGCCAAACAGGAAAGGCCCATATAGATTGCCGGTCGGCCAACATCCGGGATAACCGCACGCGGTTTGCGCCAGGTTCGGCAGCAGAGCCTGGAAACCGGCGGCACTGTCGGGTGGCGGCGGCGGTGGCGTCGTGCCGAAGGGCGCCGCCAAGGTTGCTCCTTGCGCCGCAGAAATCGGTTGAACGAACGGCGGGGCCAGCGTTACGCCGAACGGGCCATTGAAGCCGGAGCCTGCGCTCGGCGACAGATAGCTGAAAAGTTCACCGCGATCGTAGTAAATGCCGTAGCCGGTGCGGACCGTTATTTTCGAAAAAGGCGTCCAGGCAATACCGATGCGCGGCGCAAACCCCCATTGACGTCCATCCATCAGCGAGTTGCTGGCGCCTGGCGTGCCGCCTTTGGGGTTGTTGCCGGCGATCAGCAGGCCGGAATTGGTAATTACGTCCGTCCCGGGATCGCATGTGCTTAGCGCGGGATCGCTCGGAACTCCACCCACTTGGCATTGCACGTAGCTGTACTTCGAAGGATCGAACGCAGTCAGCTTGCCGTACTTTTCCGAGAGCGGCCCGTCGAAGTCCCAGCGCAAGCCAACGGTCAATGTCAGATTGTTGCGAAGCTTGAAATTGTCGTTGCCATAGACGCCGACGGTATCGGATCTGTAGTAGCGATTTGCCGAACCGGAGAATGCCGTTCCACTTCGCACGTCTCCTTCTGCAAACGTACCGAAGTCCGTGAAGCTCAACGTGTCCGTGTTGGTGTTGTTGTTGATGACGTTGAGCTGGGTGTGGTCCCACATCAAGCCGAAGCTGATCGTGTGTCTGCCTTTCACCATGTTCATCGAGGTTCCGTATTCCCACTGGTTCTGGAACATGCCGGCGTCACCAAAGCTGGTGCTGGGGCCGTATTCCAGGCCGGCGGCGATGGTCGGATCGGAAAGGTTGATCTGCATGTCCGGGAACGTGGCCGAACCGAGGAGACCGATGCCCATCTCACTGGCGGTAAAACCCTGTTGCGTGTTGGCGTAAGCCCGCAAGCGCGTGAACCCAAACCGCTGATCCCAAGTGACATTGGGAGAGAGGACAACCGTATTGGTGAGGGAAAATACTTGGCTGCCCGCGGAAAGCTGCTGTTGGAATCCCAGTAGCGAACCGACCGCCCCAAACGGATTCGTTGTCGGATCGTTCTGCACGTAATATTTTCCAGACAAGCGATCCATAGGGCTGATCACATAATCGATGCCGGCGATTCCCTGGTCGACGTTGGACTTTGAGTTCGGCCCTTGTACCACCGCGTCATAGCTCAGGGTGGTGGCTGTGACTGGATTGGTGATTTGCGCACTCGGTATTAAATATTGGCCGTTTGGAAGCTTGGCGTTCAAAAGCTTCATCGCTTGCGAGCTCACCATGCTCTGCTGGAACGGACAGTATGAAGGAAGATTCGAATTGGTCGGGATGCAGAAGCTGGAGTTGATCGCGTTGGTAATGCCTTGCACGCTGCGATCATTGGTCAGGCCGAGCGGCACAGTTACGTCTTTTGTAGAAGTTTCCTGGTCGGAGACGCGAACCCCCTGGTATGACAGGAAGTAAAAGAGCTTGTCCTTCTTGATGGGACCGCCCAGCGTCGCGCCAAACTGGTTTCGGTTCAGGAATGGCCTTGGGATGCCTGCTGCATTGTAGAAGAAAGGCGTGGCATTCATCACGCTGTTCTGGAACTGCTCCCACGCGCTACCGTGGATTGCGTTGGAGCCCGATTTGGTGAGCACGCTGATGTGCGCGCCGCTGTTGTTGCCCTGCGATGCGTCATACATGGACGCATTGACCGCGATTTCCTGGATGGCGTCCGGCGGGGGCGTGGGAAGGGCCTGTCCGATCGCGCCATAGACAGACGTGCTGGTCTGGATGGTTCCGCCCGAGCCGAAGTTTTCCCCGGTATTGAGTACGAAACGGTTTTCGCCGACCTGGCTGGTGGAGTTTCCGTTAAACAGGTTGTTCGTGCTGATGCCGTTCAGCGAGAAGCTATTGCTGGTGTCTCGATTGCCGTTCGCGAAGATCGCCTGATTGCCGAGGCCGGAGTTCGAGCCGGCGCCGCCCAGAAAATCGGCGTGAACACCGGGGCTAAGAATGGCCAACTGCGTGAAGCTCCCGGTGCCCAGCGGCGTCTCCTGGATCGTTTGCGAATCCACCACGTAACCATTCGTAGTGTCCGTTTCATTCATCAACGGCACCGCGCTCACCTCTACAATGGAGCTGACCGCGCCCACCGCCAGACTGGCATCCACTGTGGTCGTACGATCGGCATTCACAAGAACCTGCGTGTGTTCTTCGGTCTTGAAGCCATCCTTTAGGATCGTCAGCTTATAGGTCCCCGCGGGAAGTTGCGGAATCACGTAGGAACCGTTCGATTTCGTGTGCGCGTCTACCTCCAGGTTGGTGGCAATGTTGACGGCCTTTACCATGGCGTCCGGAATCGCCGCGCCTGAGGGATCGACGACTGTGCCGGTAATGGCTCCAAGTGTTTGCTGCGCGGAGGAATTAGGAACAAGAATAAAGAGAGACAGACAGGCCACAAATGCCAGGCGGAAAAAACGTTTCATGGCACACTCCTGATTTTTAACGGTCCAGTTAGGGCCTACTAAATACAACTCGCACCATCGGGGCTTGCTAAGTCCGACTCTCGACAACCGACTGTCTGAATTGGCGAAAACCTATATCACGAAACCATGGGCTCCGCCATGGTGAAGTCCAAGTTTCTCGCGTGCGTTCACAGAAAAAGAGCGTAGAACTGTGGAAAAAACGCCGAGAAACAATTGCACCGATGGCGTGCATGCAAAATTCAAAAGCAAAGAACCTGGAGACTGCCTGAGACCGGGCACCCAGCCGGGGGCAAGAGCTTCCTGGTTCGAGAAATCACTTCGTCGTTTTGCTTTAGCTTGGCCGAAGGACGTTAATTGCGAGAGACTGACCGGTTACACTGCGTTGAAAGTTGCCGAACTGAATCAATTCTGCGTCCGACATCCCCCCTAGTTGTTCACGGAGACTTTCGAGATTGAACCCGCTGATTTCAACACCGACAGCCATTGAGCGCTCCTCCGGTAGAGGAGTGGGATGCTGAGATTTTACCAAAGTAATCGAGTCACGAGGTGAGGCGGTCCACGGCTTCTCTCCCGGAGACGGCACGCAGCCATGCCGGGCAGATGAAGGAGCTTATGGCCGAGGCGTCGAGCGCGTCAAGCTGGAGTCAGGTACCCCAGTCAGGTACCCGGGCCCACATCGTAAATGCGAAATCGAGAGCTGCGTTCGCAGGCATCGCGGCACTTGAGTCTTGCATCCCAATCCGCGGGCGAAGTTAACGATTGCGATAATCTACTATCGTGCAAAGTGCCCGCTCGAAGCGAAATGGGGGATTCTCAATGAGAATTCAGACACTGGTGGTTTGTCTTGTGGTATTCCTCGCGGGTTGTGGGTCGGGTGGTTCGGGTTCCAACCTCAATAGCGTGACCATGCAAGGGGGCCAGTGGGAATATGTGGTGGTCCCAGAAAACGGCACGATTCCCATGTACATTGATGTGAATCTTCCGAAAACAAATGGAGCCGTCGAAGCCAGCAATGGGGTAATTTTTCAGCCCTCGGAGATCGATCTGCCCAACCAAACGGGGCCAATCTACTGTGGCGACTTCAATCTGAACGCAAATATTACCGATAGTATGTTGAACGGCAAATTCAGTTGGGGCCAACCCGCGTCGCATTTCGCCAACTTTTCCGGTGAACTGGCGGCGAACGGCCAATCGATTTCCAAAGGCACCTATACCGGAGAAATTTGTCTGGACGATACTGGACCGGGAATCGGCGGCCCGCAGGTGCAGGGAAGATTGACAGGCTATACGGTGGCCCCGGTGAGCGGCACATTCACGGGAACCCTGAACAGCAATTTATACGGCGCCGACGTCGTGACCCTCACAATTACGCAGAACCCAGACTTCTCCCTCAACGTTGCGGGAACGTCGGTCGAGAATGGCGTCACTACCACGCTAGTCCCCAACGCACAGCAGATGTCGAATATCGTTATTGGTGCAACCGTGTACCTGCAGGGTTCTTCGAAGAACGTGAACGGTTCGGACACTTTCTCTTTCAACGGCCACCTGAATCCTACGGCGACACAGTTGACGGTTACAGTGATGAACTACGGTCCGAATGAGTCCGTCACTGGGGCGCTTACGAAAGAATAGCGCTGCCGATTAGCCCTCTTCATCAAATCGTGCCGTCCTTCCGCTGCGAAGACTTCGGGCTTAAACGTTGCCGGAATTGTTCGTCCGGCATATCATAACGTCGCCTCGCTATAGCTAGGAACATTTCCCAACGAATGGTAGCTCCGTTCCGGCTCGTCCGAATCAATGCGCGGATCTCGGAAGAGAATTGAGATATGCGACGATCGCTTTGGCGTCGGTGTGTTTCATGTGGTAGATGTGCATCGGCGGTCGCAAGGTTTCACCCTGTGGTCCGATTCCTTTCTCCAGTACTCGTTCCGCTTGTTCCTCTGTTAGACCTGGCAGCCCCGCAATGGGCGGAACACGATCGGCCCAATTCTGAATCGGCCGCACTGGCTCAATCCAGATCGAGGCACCTTGCAGCCAGGCTTGCTGGTCCAATTCTCCCTTGGCGTTTCTGGGCGTATGGCATTCGCCGCACTTGGCTACTTCTTCCACAAGGTATCTTCCCTTTTCGATCTCATTTTTTTCGGCAGGTTTCTCACTCTGGGGCATGCGGTTTCCCAAAGACAAATAGCCGAAAACCGCGAGTGCCACTCCTGGGATAATCTTGGTCGATCGTAATGGCCCCATGAATCATTCCTCCCTGACCTGCTTGGCCGTCATTCTAGTCAGGCCTAACTGTCTCGGATAGCTTCTATTCATTAGCAAAAGAATTTTGACCAGACTGTTCAAAAGCGAACAGTGCGCATTCGCGTCGGTTTCCAAGCATCCGTCGTCGCATGATCCGGACACGGTACTTGCCGCCACACATTTTAAGAAGTCGGCCCTCAGCGTTGCCAATGTCCAAAAACGGACGGATTTTTCTAGAGCCCTGTGAGTAACTCTAATCAGGTTTCCGAGCTTACGCTATCGTCCAAAGCTGATCAGTCGGCATCCAGTTCTGAAAGGACTTCACCTTGAGAATGCTGAAAAAAGTTCTTCCCCTCTTAGTGCTTTTTGCGGCCTTCTGCCTTCCCGTCGGGACTGTCGCTCAAACCATACCAAGCGGCGCGTCAATCGACGCCGAAGTCAGCAAGATCATGTCTCGCACCAACGCCAAGGGCATGGCCGTTGCGGTCGTCGATCACGGCAAGGTCGGTTACGTCCACGCCTACGGCATCCGTAACGCCAAGGGAGATCCGCTCACCACGGACACCGTTATGTACGGCGCGTCCCTCACCAAAACGGTTTTTGCCTACACGGTGATGCAACTAATTGATCAGGGCAAGCTCAAGCTCGATACACCCATCAAGGACGATCTCGACAATCCGCTGCCGAGTTATGGCCCCGATCCAGTTTTTCCGGACAAGCACGGGCCGTACAAGGATCTAGCCGACGATTCGCGCTGGGAAAAGCTCACACCGCGTATGTGCCTTACCCATTCGACTGGCTTTAGCAACTTCTGGTTCATCGAACCCGACCAAAAACTGCACATCCATTTCGAACCTGGCACGCGCTACAGCTATTCGGGCGAAGGTTTCATCCTGCTGCAATTCGTCATCGAGCACGGCCGCAAGAGCCAGGGGTTGGGGCTCGATGTCGGCGATCTCACCAACAGCAATTTCAGCCGGCTGGGTATGCGCCGCACAAGCCTGGTGTGGCGTGACGATTTCGCCGCCAATCTTGCCGATGGCTGGAACGATCAGGGCCAGCCGCAGAAACATGACCATCGCAAGAAAGTGCGCGTGGCGGGCTCGATGGACACTACGATTTCCGACCTCCCGAAATTCGCCGCCGCGTTGGTGCGTGGCGATGGCCTGAGTGAAGCATCACGCGCCGAGATGATCAAGCCGCTGCTGCATCTAACCACGGCCCATCAGTTTCCCCCGTTCCTCCCCGACTTGCCGGTGAGTGAGCAGCGCAAGGATTTGTACGCGGGGCTAGGCGTCGTCGTCTTCGACGGCCCGCAGGGCCACGGCTTCTACAAAGGCGGCCACGACGGTCAGACCGCAAACACCATCGTCTGCATCGAGACCAGTCAGCGTTGCGTGGTCATCCTGTCGAACGATGTTCGCTCCGAGGCGGGTTTCCCCGAGCTGGTCAGGTTCATACTCGGCGAAACCGGCGTGCCGTATGACTGGGAATATGGCGACCACGCTGGAAAGGCGTGAGTTCCCCAGTGCCTTCATGGGCGCGATTGTTGAGAGCACAGTGCGAGTTTGACTGAACCGCAACTGATAACGTCCGAAACTGTCCATGTCTGTGCTGGGACGGACTCAGGCGCATTGGGAGGATGCGGGGGAACATTGAGAGAAACGCAGCCTTCCGTCTATTTCTCTGTTCGGCGAGCTGCGCTGTAGGTTCGAACGGCAGCCTCCAGCTCATATTGAATAAACACGACTTCGGATTCATCCACTAGCGGTCCGGCCTCGTAACTTTCGCGTTTTTCATCTCGCACACGACGGGGGAAATTGCTCCCGGATACAGCTGCCAGTGGCGTTATACTCCGCTCAGGAGTCCCCATGAAAAGGTTCAGGCTTTTGCTACTGGTGCTGTTGGCCGCCACATCGCTGCTGGCGAGCACGCGAGACTGGAAGCCCGCGAGGGTTGTAAACGATTCAGAAACCGATGTTACCGGCGAAATGCGCGCCGAAAAAATCACTATGCACTACACGATTGAGACCGACGACATGGTTTATTTTGTCGATTATTCATTCAAACCGGGCCAGAAGAATAGCCACGCGCCGAGCATTACAGCAAATGTGGAAACGAAAATTGCCATTGAAGGCAAACACGCGTACATTCTCGACGCCACTGGACAAGAACTGAAGATGCATGTCGTGAAGAAGACGGCAAAACACTAATCGATGGTCTTGCCAGAGCTCGGCCACAACCCGAAGGAGAAATCGGTAATGAAGATCGTGGATGCCAAGGTGATTGTTTGCTGCCCGGGGCGCAACTTCGTCACCGTGAAGATCACTACGGAGGATGGCGTTTCCGGTCTGGGCGACGCCACACTGAACGGCCGCGAACTGGCGGTGGCAAGTTATTTGAGCGAGCACGTTCTTCCGCTGATGAAAGGCCGCGACGCGCGGCGGATTGAGGACACCTGGCAGTATCTCTATAAAGGTGCGTATTGGAGGCGCGGGCCCGTCAACATGAGCGCCATTGCGGCGGTCGACACCGCGCTTTGGGACATCAAAGCCAAAACCGCAAACGTGCCGCTCTACCAGTTGCTCGGCGGGGCATCGCGCGACGTTGTATTAGTCTATGGTCACGCTAGCGGCAGCGATATAGAGCAGACGGTCAAAGCGGTTGCGAGCTATGTGCAGCTCGGCTACAAAGCGATCCGCGCGCAGTCCGGCATTCCCGGCCTAAACAGCACGTACGGCGTTGGGCGCGGCGGAATGCACTACGAACCAGCGGAAAAAGATGCCCCAACGGAAAATCAATGGTCTTCTGAACACTATTTGAACTTCGTGCCGCAACTCTTTGCCCGGCTGCGAAAAGAATTCGGACCCGATTTGCACTTGCTGCACGATGCGCATCACCGCCTGACCCCCAGCGAAGCCGCGCGGCTAGGCAAGGAATTGGAGTCTTCTCACTTGTTTTGGCTTGAGGATCCCGTTCCCGCAGAATTGCAAGAAAGTTTTCGCATCATCCGCCAACACAGCACAACGCCCCTGGCGGTCGGCGAAGTGTTCAACAGCATCTATGATTGCCAAACGCTGATTCAGGAACAGCTGATCGACTATATCCGCGCATCCGTGGTTCACGCCGGAGGCATCACGCACTTGCGAAAAATCGCCAATCTCGCTGAAATCTATCACGTCCGCACAGGGTCGCATGGTGCTACTGACCTAAGTCCAGTCTGCATGGCCGCGGCGCTTCATTTCGATCTAAGCATCCATAACTTCGGAATTCAGGAATACATGCGCCACACAGCGGAGACGGACGCGGTCTTCCCCCACTCCTATAGTTTCGAGAATGGCTACATGCATCCCGGAGAATCGCCCGGCCTCGGCGTCGAGATCGACGAGTCACTGGCGGCGCGGTATCCCTACCAGCGAGCGTATCTGCCGATCAATCGCAAATTGGACGGCACTCTGCACAGCTGGTGACATCGGACAACATCAACTGGACTTCGGCGGAGTGGAGATAGCGGACTGTTCCACAGCCGCAACCGAAGACAACCCCAACTTCAGATAGCGCTGAGCATTCGCAAAACAAATGTTTTGCACCAGCGAGCCGAGGAGGCGTTCGTCATTCGGCAGTGCACCGTTTTCCATTTCCTCGCCGAGGAGGTTGCAAAGAATGCGGCGGAAATATTCGTGACGCGGAAAGGACATAAACGACCGCGAATCGGTCAGCATGCCGATGAAGCGGGAAAGCAGTCCCGTATGCGAAAGAGCATTGAGCTGCCACTCGATCGCTTCTTTTTGGTCCAGGAACCACCAACCGCTACCGAATTGAATTTTTGCGGCTATCGGTCCCTCTTGAAAGCTTCCAATCGCGGTGGCGATGGCGTAATTGTCAGCAGGATTCGCGTTGTAGACGATTGTCTTTGGCAGCGCACCTTCGCGATCAAGTTGATCTAGGTAGGCACAGAGCGAAGCCGCTTGAGGCCAGTCCCCAATGTTATCGAAGCCTGTGTCCGGTCCGATGGCGTGCAGCATCCGCGAATTGACGTTCCTCAGAGCGCCGAGGTGCAGTTGCTTGGTCCAGCCTTTTTCCGCATCTAGCCGGCCGAAGAACAGCAAAAGGTACGCGGAGTACTGTTCTGCTTCCTCCTTGGTTGCGGAATTCCCCGCTCGTGCCTTCGCAAAGATGGAAGTTACCTCTCGCTCGCTGCATGGCACGGCGAAGCTCTGGTTCAATCCATGATCGGAAAGCCTACCGCCCTGCGCATGGAAATAATCATGCCTTTGCCTCAGAGCGTTGAGAAAATCGTGCAGCGTGGTTACGCTTACATTACTGGCCGCTTCCAGGCCCTCAATCCACGCATTGAATTCGCTCGCCGAATGCACCAGAAACGCCTTATCCGGCCTAAACGTCGGAAGAATGCGGAAGTTCTCGCGGGTTGCAGCAATCGCCTGGTGATGTTTCAGGTCATCGCACGGGTCGTCGACCGTGCACAGCACGCGAACATCAAACTTCTTCAGAATCCCGCGCGCGGTTAAATCCTCCTGTTGCAGACGCGCATTCGCCGCGTCCCACACGCTCTTGGCGGAATCTTCATCCAGCATAACTCCCAGGGCGAAGTAGCGTTTCAGTTCCAGGTGCGTCCAGTGATAAAGAGGATTCCGCAGAGTGGCGGGAACCGTTTGCGCCCAGGCCAGGTATTTTTCATAAGGCGGCGCATCGCCGGTACAGAAACGCTCCGCAACCCCGTTGGCCCGCATCGCGCGCCACTTGTAATGGTCGCCCTCCAGCCAGATTTGAAACAAATTGTGGAAGCGGCGATTTTCGGCAAGATCGCGAGGCGAAAGGTGCGAGTGATAATCCAGAATCGGCTGCGCGGACGCGTAGCTGTGATATAGGCGACGCGCGGCGGCAGACCCCAGCAGAAAATCTTCGTGGATAAAATCCATGCAAACTCCGCCAATATCCTGGCGGCCTAATCTTAACAAATTCGCGTCGCGGACCTGTCACGGTTCCTTGCGCTCTTGCTGTGGCAACATTCGCGAAACGGTCACACTACCGGACTCCGGCAAGCACATCAACGGTGAGCTGATCCAACCGCTCATAGGGCAGGGGTTTCCGCAGCATGGCGTCTAAATTAAAGGAATGCTCCAGCAGCGCGCGGACCCCGTCCTTCGAGAACTTCCCACTTCCAGAAACGTGAATCCCATTGCCTGATACTTCGCTCAGAATCGCTTGTATTTCCTTGTCTTCGTTCCATTGCGCGGCTTTCTGCTTTAGGATCAAGTAGGTGCGCATGCAGCCGCGCGCAAAATCCTTTACGCCTTGGCAGTTTTCCGTGCGATACGCATGCGCGTCAAAATGGCGGGGGCCGGCATATGCAACGTCCTCTAGGAATTTCACCAGCCAGAACGATGACTTCAAATTCGCCGAACCGAAGCGAAGATCCTGATCGTAACGTCCCGGCATCTGGTCGTTCAAATCGATGTGAAACAGTTTGCCTGCCTCCCACGCCTGAGCCACGCTGTGCAGAAAATTCAATCCGGCCATGGTTTCGTGAGCAAATTCCGGATTCACTCCCACCATTTCCGGATGAGCCAGCGTTGGAATAAAGCCCAAATAGTGGCCCGTTGTGGCCATATAGATATCCGCGCGAGGTTCGTTGGGCTTCGCTTCAAGTGCCAACCGGAAACCATATCCGCGGTCCAGATTGTATTCGCACAAATAATTTACCGCGTCACGCAAGCGCTTCACGGCTTCCTCGGGGCGCCGGCAGGCATCGGTCTCGACACCCTCGCGGCCGCCCCAAAGCACAAAAATCCTCGCGCCCAATTCAGCCCCGAGGTCCATGGCGCGCAAAGTTTTTTGCAATGCGTAAGCTCGCACTTCCGGATCATTTGCGGTGAACGCACCGTCACGAAAGATCGGATGAAAGAACAAGGAAACCGTGGCCATCGGAACAACCAGGCCGTTCTGCTCACAAGCCTTCCGGAATTCCCGCACGATCGCGTCGCGCTCGCTGGGCGTCGCATCGCTGGGCACCAAATCGTTGTCGTGCAGATTGACGCCCCACGCTCCCACTTCCGCAAGCATGCCCACAATGTCCACGGGTGATATGACCGGTCGCACAAAATCCCCGAACGGATCGCGGCCCCGGTTTCCCAAAGTCCACAGTCCGAACGAAAATTTATCTTCTGCTTTAGGCTGAAACGGATCGCTGCTTTTCATGGGAATCTCCTTCACCGCGCCGGCTTACGAAGACGAGCGAACCGATGTGGGCGCATCAGGTCATTCCCGACCAAGAACCAGGAGAGCGAACGCTTGCACGTAACGAACACCAACCAACCAAAGCGCGCGGCGGAGTGTGTGGGGAGACCCGAGACTCGCCCTCAAGCGTACTGCCAAACCAAAGAAAACAAGGCCGTGTACGTTAACGACGATTTATACTATCATGCATTTTACGCATTGCAAGAATTCAAATTTTTGATGCCCCGGGAGGTTTTATGAAGCCGTGCCGGCCGTCCCCCGCACTTGCTCGCATCGCCTTACCAGTGGTCCTTCTGATGGCCGCGTCTCTGTCGATTTCTCCGAACGTTTTCGGGCAAGCCGCCCTTTCTTATCAGGATCCCCAACTTCCGGTCGAGAAACGCGTTCAGGACCTATTATCGCGCATGACTCTTCAGGAAAAAGTCGCGCAACTGGAGAGCGCTTGGGAGAACTCAACATTCTTCAAGGACCCCCAGATGCTTTTCGTCGATGAAAAGGGCGCATTCTTGCCGGAGCGCGCCGCGGTGATCTTAAAGGATGGCCTTGGCGAGTTCTCAAGGCCCAGCGACGGCGGTCGCGGACCACGCGCCATGGCGGATTTTACCAACACCGTCCAGAAATGGGTAAGGAACAACACACGCTTGGGCATACCCGTCCTTTTCCATGACGAATGTCTTCACGGCCATGTCGCCGCCGGAGGAACTTCCTATCCCCAGGCAATTGCACTCGCGTCCACGTGGGACCCGGGGCTCATTCACGAAGTTTTCACGGCCACGGCTGCTGAGGCTCGTGCCCGCGGTGTGCAGCAATGCCTGGCCCCGGTCCTCGATTTGGCTCGCGACCCGCGTTGGGGACGTACCGAAGAAACTTACGGAGAGGATCCTTACCTTGTTACGCGGCTTGGCGTTGCGGCAATTCGCGGATACCAGGGTGAAGGTGCCACGGTGGATAAGTCGCATGTGATGGCCACGGCAAAGCATTTTGCGGTGCACGGCCAGCCCGAAGGCGGCACCAACGTCGCGCCGGGAAATTATTCCGAGCGCGTCGTTCGGGAATATTTTCTAAAGCCGTTCGAAGCCGCCGTGAAGGAAGCACACGTCGACGCCGTCATGCCCTCTTACAACGAACTTGACGGCATACCGTCGCACAGCAACCGTCACTTGTTGCAGGACATCCTGCGTCAGGAATGGGGATTTCAAGGGCTAATCACGTCGGATTATTTTGGCCCGACGGAACTGAGAACCGTGCATCACGTCGTCGCCAACGACGAAGCTGGAGCGAGAATGGCGTTCGAAGCCGGCGTCGATGTTGAACTCCCGTTCATCGGCACCTATTCCAACCTGGTCCCGCTCGTCCAGCAGGGAAAAGTGGCGGAATCCGCAATCGACCAGTCTGTAGCGCGCGTTCTACGAGCCAAGTTTCTCGCCGGCCTGTTCGATGATCCGTACGTCGATCCAGCTTACGCCGAAAAGATAACCAATAGCCTGGAGCATCAGGAACTGGCCCTAAAAGCCGCACACGAGGCCATCATTCTTCTCAAGAATGACAATCATTTGTTGCCCCTTGCGAAAGGGAAGTACAAGCGCATTGCCGTCATCGGCCCGAACGCGGCCGCAGTGCATCTCGGCGGCTACAGCAACAAGCCGGGGCGTGGCGTCAGCGTACTTCAGGGAATAAAAGATAAGGTGGGATCGTCGGCGGATGTTGTTTATGCCGAAGGATGCAAAATCACGGAAACGGAGCCGGATTGGGATGCCGACAAGGTCGTCCTCGGTGATCCTGCGCTTAATACCCAGCGCATTGCCGAAGCCGTGAAAGTGGCTGAAAACGCTGACATCATCATTCTCGCGCTGGGCGGAAACGAGCAGACCTCACGGGAAGCCTGGGCGGTTACGCACGAAGGCGATCGCGACAATCTGGACCTGCTCGGCAATCAAGACGATCTGGTCAAGGCCATGCTCGCCATCGGCAAACCCACGATTGTTTTTCTGCAGCACGGCCGGCCCAATTCCATCAATTACGTCGAAGAACATGTCGCTGCGATTCTGGAGGGCTGGTATCTGGGCCAAGAAGGAGGCAGCGCCGTGGCTGATGTTCTCTTCGGTGATTACAACCCCGGTGGCAAGTTGCCCATCACCGTGCCCCGCTCGGTAGGCCAGCTTCCCGACTACTACTATCAAAAACCATCCGCAAAACGTGAGTACCTGGGCAGTACGGTGAAGCCGCTTTTCCCGTTCGGATGGGGCCTCAGCTATTCCACGTTTAAATACGCGAATCTTCACGCCGTCCCGGATGCCATGGGTCCTCAGGCCAAAGCGAAGGTCAGCGTGGACGTCACCAACACCAGCGCGTTGGCCGGTGAGGAGGTTGTGCAGCTGTACGTCCGGCAAGACGTCAGTTCTGTCACGCGTGCGGTGAAAGAGCTGAGGGGTTTTCAACGCATCAACCTGAAGCCAGGCGAAACTCGCACGGTGGAATTTGTGCTTGGACCCGATGAACTTTCTTTCTTGAATCGTGATATGCGCCGCGTTGTGGAGCCCGGCACTTTCACCATAATGGCTGGCGGCAATTCCGTGGACTTGATCGACAGCAAGCTGAATGTGGTGGAGAAATGACCGCGGGGGCGTGGCGCCATGAAAAAACCTGACGAAACGGCAGTACGTGCACGTTCACGGAAATCGTGTTGTTGTGTTTTTTTCTCCCGCGCCGTGCCGGGAGTAGGATGGACAGGAAACTAGCCTGCGTCGAAGCAAGCGGAGCCCCAGGAGATGGGAAAACAGCGGCGTGGAATCCATTTGATCGCAGAGATGGCGGAAGTGTCGATTGGCACCGTCGACCGCGCCCTTCATGGGCGCGATGGGATCAAGGAATCCACCCGCCTGCGGATTCTGCAAATCGCCCGGCAAATCGGCTACACCCCGAATTTGGCGGCGCGTGCCTTGTCTGTTGCCCGAGCGAATGCCCGCATCGGTGTCTGCATGCCCCGCGAAATCCGCTTTTTCTACGACCAACTTTGGAGTGGTGTGCTTGATGAGGAAAAACGAGCGTCGCAACTTGGCGTGCAGTTCATCAATCGTCCCGTGCAGGTTCTCGGCGAAGGTGATACCCAGGCATTCGAAGCCTTGATGAATAGTGGTGTCGACGGAATTATTCTCACAGCTGGAAACCCTAAGGAGTTAAAACCGCTCATTGACGCCGCGGAGGAAAAGGGCACTCACGTGGTGTGCGTCTCGACCGACGCCCCTGAAAGCAAGCGTTCCAGCGTCGTTTGCGTTGAGCCGTACTTGAACGGCTGTTTGGCAGGGGAGTTGATGGGTAAATTTGTTGCGCCGGGCTCAAAGGTCGCCGTGGTTGCCGGTATGTTGATGGCGGAAGACCATCGCAAGAAAGCCGACGGTTTTTCCGATGCATTCCCGCGTCACTGCCCGGGCGGAAAGATTGCCGCTGTGATTGAAGGGCATGAAGACGAAGACGAGAGCTTTCAAAAAACGTTCGATCTGCTGCAGCGCATCCCTGGTCTTGCCGGGATTTATGTGAACACCGTGAACTGTCTGCCGGTCTGTCGTGCCCTTGGAGCACGCGGCCTCGGGGGAAAGGTAAAGCTGATCACTACTGATCTTTTCGCGGAGATGGCTCCCTATTTCCGCAAAGGCACCATTGCCGCGTCGATTTACCAGCAACCTTATCGCCAAGGTCAGATTGCGGTGCGTGTTTTGGCAGACAGCCTCACCAACAAAGTGAATTTTCCGCCTGCGGTGCACCTGAGCCCTGGTGTGATTATGTCTTCGAACTTACATCTTTTCAGAGAGATGAGGGTCACGGATGCGAGATCAAGCGAAGCCGCGGCAAGACTTAGCGTCGCGATCAGTGCCGCCTCCTAGTAGCAAATTCCGTGCCATTTCAGATCTGCCCTTCCATTACTCTCCCCGAGACGCGCATGCAAGTCGAGTATTGTCGTTGCCGGCACTCTCTGAGCGACGGACCGACACCCCCGAAAGTAAACTATCCCTTTTTAAATGTGTAGCGTAGAGAGGTTTTTTGCCTTGCTAGGGGATATCCAGTTTGTCAAGTATTTGTAATTTCTGTTTGCGTGATCGAAAAAACGCTTGACACCCATGAATAGTCAGAGGATGCTGCGTGTACGTTAACGGTGTCCTGAGCTGGTCGAGGGGAGTGGAGACAATGTCTATGAATTCTTCGTCCTCGTCTGTTTTCTGTTCCATTTTCATTGCTAAGAGAAATTGGCTTAGCCATGGAGTTTTTATTTTGCTGTTGTTGTTGGGGTTGCCCTTGTTCGCGGCTGCCCAAGAGGCGACGATCGTGGGGACGGTGACGGACCCAAGCGGAAGCGTGGTTCCGAACGTAACCGTTACGATTACGAACACAAAGACCGGGGCGTTGCGTACGATGACCACGAACGATGTTGGTCAGTACGTGGCACCGGGATTGGCGAATGGCACATACGATTTGAAGGCGGAATCTTCCGGGTTCAAGGTGGAAGAATCCAAGGGCGTAGTGCTGAACGTGAACGATCGCGTGCGCGTGGACTTTCAGATGAAGATGGGCACGAAGGCGGAGACCGTTTCGGTCGAATCGAACGCCATTGCCGTGCAGACCGACAGCAGCGAAGTGAGTTCGCTGTCGACCGGTACGCAGATGTCGGAACTGGCGACAAACGGTCGAAGTATTTACACCTATGTTATTTTGACGCCGGGCGCGGCGAACCTGATGCCATCGTTCCAGGCACCGACGTCGGTGGGCGCCAACGCCAACGTGAGCTTTAACGGGAACCGTCCGGGGCACAACCTGTACCTGTTGGACGGGGGCGAGAACTACGATCGCGGGTCGGGCGGCACATCGAGCATCGCGCCATCCATTGATGCCATTGCCGAGACGCAGACGCTGACTTCAAACTACAGCGCCGATTACGGACTTTCTTCTGGGGGGACGATCAGCTCGGCGGTAAAGTCGGGCACCAAGGCGTTCCATTTTTCGTTGTGGGAATTTTTCCGCAACAACGATCTGGACGCGCGCAATTACTTTAACCCCGTGCCGCAGTCGGTGGCCGAGCTGCGTTACAACCTATACGGCTTCAACGTGGGCGGTCCGGTAACGTTCGGGAAGCTGTACAACCCGAACAAGACCAAGACCTTTTTCTTCTACAACATGGAATGGCGCAGCCTGATTCAGGGGCAGACCCTGAACGTGACCGTGCCCGAGGCAGCCTTTTATGGCGGTAATTTCTCTACCGCCGGATACAGCCTTTCGCAACTGCACGCCCCCGCGGTTTGCCAGGTGTCAGCAGCGATTCAGGCACAGTTTGCCGCGGCAGGCCAGGCGCTCAGCGGTTGCACGGCCGGCGCACCGGATCCCACGAAGGAAGTAGCCTTCAACAACAACGCGATTCCGGCGAGCCTTTTGAACCCGAACGCGCAGTCGTTGTTGACGGCCGGCGGGAAATATGGCGGCATCTTCCCGGCGCCGAACAATGGCACGCAGTTCCAGGGCGGCAACAATTTGCCCACGAACGTGCGGGAAGAAATTGTCCGCATCGATGAAAACGTCACGGACAAGTTCACCATCTTCGGTCATTTCGTGGCCGAGCAAGTCAACCAGAACTATGGCACGACGATGTGGAGCGGCGACAATGTGCCGTCCATCGGGAACACTTTCGGGAATCCT
Source organism: Candidatus Acidiferrales bacterium (assembly GCA_963742325.1). Lineage (GTDB taxonomy): Bacteria > Acidobacteriota > Terriglobia > Acidiferrales > UBA7541 > Acidiferrum. The sequence continues at coordinate 1,137,358 of CAVULB010000002.1, forward strand.
TCCTACGCGGCGGTGGTACACGCGGCGTATGTGATCAGCCCGAACGTGGTTAACGAAGCTTCCTTCAGTTACAACGGAAATCGCATCGCGATTACACCGTTTGGTCTGGTCGGGGCACCCAGCGATTTCACGTTCAACCGTTACTTTGACGGGCCGAACGTGGACAACCGCATCCCCTCGATCCAGCTGGGTGGCAGCACTGGATCGCAATACACGGCCAACTGGACGCCGTGGAACAACGTGGCGAACAGCTACCAGCTTCGCGATGACGTTTCCTGGACCAAGGGTCGGCACCAGTTGAAGATTGGCGGTGATTGGCTGCTGTACAAGAAGGTACAAGACTGGTTCCAGAACACGGAAGGCGGCTACAACTTCAACGGCTTCTACACCGGCAATGACTTTGCCGATTACCTGCTGGGCTATGCCAACAGCTACAACGAAAACGCGGTCAAGAGTTCCGGACACTGGAACAACGTTTCGGTGGGCTTATACATACAGGACAACTACCGCGTGAACAACCGGCTGACCTTGAACCTGGGACTGCGGTGGGATGGCATTCCGCATACCTATGAAGCGAACAACATCATGTCCAATTTCTATCCGAACCTCTATAACCCGGCCAATGCCGCCATCCTGAATCCAGGGGACCAGTCCATCAGTCCCAGCAGCCCGGGACTGGGCACCAGCCCGAACCCGATTTTGGCGGGACTGCCTCTGTATTTGAACGGCGTTGGCACCTGCGGGGAGGGTGGACTTCCCTCCGGCTGCGTGAACGGCGCTTGGAAAAACTTTGGACCGCGTCTTGGCTTTGCCTACGATTTGACGGGCTCGGGCAAGACGGTGATCCGTGGTGGCTACGCGATCATGTACGAGCGCGTGCAGGGCAACGACGTGTACAACATGGCGGGCAACGTTCCGTTCGCAGCGGGCGTGAGCTTCCCCAACGTGTTGCTGTCGAATCCCGGCACCAGCGTCCTGACGGGCAGCACGGTGTCGGCATCGACCCCGGTGAGCAGCATTGTGGGCATGGACCAGAATAATTACGCTTCCCCCCGAAGCACGCAGTTCAGCATGGGCATCCAGCACTCCATCGGGAAGTCGGTGCTGTCGGTGAGCTATGTAGGCACCCAGAATCGTCACCAGAACTATTACACGGAGACCAACCTGGTGCCGGAAGACCTACTGCCGGGAATGGTTACGAGCAGCGCGTTGGCGCAGACCTACAATGCCAACGTGCCATACCTCGGCTATAACAGCGTGAAGATGGCGCTGAACGAGGCCAACAGCGACTACAACTCGGTGCAGTTCTCGTTCCGGGGCAGCACACTGAAGAACGATCTGACCTATCAGGTGGGATACACCTATTCGCACACGAACGATTCGTTCAACAGTTCGGGAAGCGGTGGGGATCTGTATCCCGTTTCCGACCCCTACGAGGGATGGAAGTATGACTACGGACCGTCGGCCTTCGACATCCGCAACAACTTCTTTACCAACTTCGTGTATCAGGTTCCCTTGCTGAAGAACAGCAGCAATAAACTGCTGAAGACGACGCTCGGCGGCTGGGAAGTCTCGGGCATCGTCACGGCCATCACCGGGGCACCGCTGAATATCGGGGTGACCGGCCAAAACGTGTGCAGCGTCGTTCCCAACTGCGCCAACCGTCCCGACGTCACCGGGCCGCTGAACAACCCGCATACTGTCAACGAGTGGTTCGATACGGCGGCGTTTACCATGCCGACAGCGACGTCGGTAAGCACCTTGTGGGGCGATACCCCCCGCAATTATGTGCGCGGGCCAGGGCGGCAAAACTGGAACGTGTCGTTCTTCAAGAACTTCATGTTCAACGAAGAACGCGGCACTAACCTGCAATTCCGCGCGGAGTTCTTTAACCTGTGGAACCATCCGCAATGGCAGGGAGACACCCTCAACGGCGGCGTCAGCACCAACCTCGGCGCCAGCAACTTCGGCGCGGTTACCAGTGCGTATGACCCCCGGGAAATCCAGCTGGCTCTGAAGTTCTCCTTCTAGCCGCGGTTCCCGTAGCCGTTAACCCATGCGGCGTGGCGGATCACCCCCCGCCACGCCGCATTTTTCTTTGCTCTACCGGTAGCGACTATGAGACCTTGAGGCTTCCAGAGACGCAAATAGATGAGGTCAGCCGAGAAATCAATCCAACACGGTCGATTGACACGTTGGCCGTCCTGTCTCTTGCTGTTTACGTTGGTTCTTAGTCCCGCGCACGACACCAATCTCCCTCCTCCCGTGCATTTGACCGCCGAACAGGACCATCAACGCCTTCTGGACCTGTTGCACATTACTTCGTTGCGGCGCGGGCCCGACGGTGATCCCAAATCACCAAACGCCGCGAACTTCGATGAATCGAAAGTCAGTCCCGACCTCAAGCTCCCCGATCCATTGCGCTTGAACGACGGAGAAAAGGTCACCAGCCCGGAAATATGGTGGAAGCTGCGGCGACCCGAAATCGTCGAAGACTTCGATCGCGAGATTTATGGGCGCGTCCCAAAGAACACGCCAAAAGTAAAATGGGAGATCGCCAGTAGCGTCAGCGAAGAGAATGCCGGAATTCCCGTGATCACGAAGAAGCTTGTCGGACACGTGGACAATTCCGCCTATCCGCTCATGCAGGTCGACATTCAACTGACCCTGAGCACACCGGCGAACGCGACTGGCCCTGTACCCGTAATGATGGAATTCGGCCTCAGTCCCGAAGCGCTGGAGGCCCTGAGAAAGCGCCTTTCAGAAGCCCAGCGTGCTGCATTGGCCGGCAGTGGCCCGACGTGGCAGCAGCAAATCCTGGCGAAAGGCTGGGGCTATGCCACCCTCATTCCCACCAGCGTGCAGGCAGACAACGGCGCCGGCCTGACGGAAGGAATCATCGGGCTGGTTAATAAGGGACAGCCACGCAAGCTTGATGATTGGGGCGCATTGCGGGCTTGGGCGTGGGGGGCAAGCCAGGCCCTGGATTATTTCGCGACGGATAAAACGGTGGATGCCAGACAGGTGGGAGTAGAAGGCCTCTCCCGCTATGGCAAGGCCGCACTCGTTACCATGGCATACGACCAGCGCTTCGCAATCGGTTTTATCGGCTCCTCGGGCGCAGGCGGCGCAAAAATATTTCGGCGCAAATTTGGCGAACAGGTGGAGAACCTCGCCTCAACCAGTGAATACCATTGGATGGCTGGCAATTTTCTAAAATATGCCGGCCCTTTGACGCCGGATGACCTGCCCGTCGATTCCCACGAACTGATCGCTCTGTGTGCACGGCGCCCGGTGTTCATCAGCAGCGGTTCGCAGCAAGTCGAGGGCGGCTGGGTCGACGCCAAGGGCATGTTCCTTGGAGCCGTCGGCGCTGGTCCAGTCTACGAGCTATTAGGAAAAAAGAGCCTCAGTACAATCGAATTCCCTCCCGTCGAAACTCCCTTCATCGCGGGCGATATTGCCTTCCGCCAACACAGCGGAGGACACACGACCGGCCCCAATTGGCCCATCTTTATAATGTTCGCGAGCCGCTACCTCAAGGCCCCCCCAATTGCCGCGAGAACAATGGGGCCATCGAAGGTGAGACCTTGAAGAAAACTGGATTCCGAATAAGCGTGGCCACCCTGGTCGCGATCCTCTCGGTCGCGTGGTTAGTCACCGCCAATCCACCTTCGCCTTCGTTGCTGCTCGAACTGACACCCCAGGATGTCCTGGAGACTCACGGCCTCAGCGTCTTCCTCTTTCACAATTCTTATCACGGCGTGTTCGGAGACGAAAAAATGAGCGGGCTCGAGATCATTTTTCACGAGCAGCGCATTGCCACCAATGGCGATGTGCGTCTGTCGCCGACGCCCGCGCAGTGGGATCCGATTCCGCTGTTCAAAGATCGCAAGCGGGCCGCGTCCCCGAACGAGTTGGTTGCTTCGCTTAGGTATCCTGATAAGGACCTGAGTTACCGTATTGACGTTCAGCCGGAAGACGGCGGTATCCGCGTTGTCGTGCTCCTCGATCGCGCTCTTCCGCAACAACTTGCCGGCAAAGCGGGATTCAATCTCGAATTCCTTCCGACCGCATATTTCGGAAAATCGTATCTCGTGGACGATTCTTCAGGCATGTTTCCTCGCCTACCCAGCGGTCCGATGGAGAAAAATTCAAGTGGCGCGATCGAACCTCTGGCGTTAGCGAGTGGCCGCCAAATCGTTCTTTCTCCGGAAGATCCGCTGACTCGCGTGAGCGTTACCGCGGACGGCGCGACACTGCAGTTATTCGACGGTCGCAATCAGGCGCAAAATGGCTGGTTTGTACTTCGCAGCCTGATCCCTCCCGGCAAGACCGGAGAAGTTGTGGTCTGGCACATCCACCTTAAAGTCGTCGAGGGCTGGACGCGTCCGCCGGTGGTTGGCTACAACCAGGTTGGCTACACACCGGACCGCGCAAAAATAGCAGTGCTGGAGCTGGACCCCCAATTCCACGCCGCCACAACCGCGCGCGTGCTGCAACTTAGCCCGGATGGCGAATACGAGGAAGTTTTTCGCGGCGAAGTGAAGCCTTGGGGCAAGTGGCTGCGCTACGACTACGCCCGTTTCGATTTTTCCTCCGTCCGCGCGCCTGGAATGTATGCCATCGAATACGCTGGGCAGATAAACGCTCCATTCCGTATCGCGAATAATGTATACGATGGAATCTGGCACGCCAGCCTGGACACCTACCTCGTCGAGCAAATGGATCACGTCAAAGTGCGCGAGGGCTACCGGATTTGGCATGGCGTTTCGCACATGGACGACGCTCGTCAGGCGCCCGTAAATTACACGCACTTCGATGGCTACGCCCAAGGTCCTACAACGGATTCTCCTTTTGCTCCAGGCCAGCATATTCCGGGCATCAATGTGGGCGGATGGTTTGACGCTGGCGATTTTGATCTACGCACGCAGACGCACTCCCGCGTCATTACGGATCTGGCGTTGGCGCGCGAAAATTTTGGACTGGATTGGGACGACACCACTGTCGACGAAAATGCACGCTACGTGCAGATCCGCAAGCCGGACGGGGTACCCGATGCGATCCAGCAGGTCATTCACGGTGTGTTGTTTCTGCTTGCGCAATATAAAGCATTTGGCCATGCCATTCCCGGAGTGATAGCTCCTACGCTAGAGCAATATACACACCTAGGCGATGCCGCTTCAATAACCGACGGAAAAATCTATTCCGAGAAAATGTCCCCATGGCAGTCTGATGGCATCTACTCCGGTGTGCCGGACGACCGCTGGGCCTTCACCACTCACACGACCCCGCTGAATTACGGCGCGGCTTCATCTCTCGCGGCCGCGAGCCGCGCACTCCGCGGTTTTGACGACAAGATGGCGGAACAGTGTCTCGAGACAGCCGAGAATGTCTGGAACGAAGAACACAAACAGCCGCCCGCGCTCTTCCATTCCTTCAACACGACTGGCGGCGACTTGCGCGATGAAGAAACCATGGCCGCCGTCGAGCTGCTGATCGCAACCAAGGGAAAAGATGTTTATCGCAAGCGTTTGTCGGAGATGGTTCCCACAATCCAGGAGCGGTTCGGATCCTTGGGCGGCACGGCCGTCCGCGCGATCCCGTTCATGGACGCGCACTTCAAGAGCGCTCTCCAGTCGGCGCTCATCACTTACAAAGCGCAGCTCGACGACAACCTCTCCAAAAATCCCTACGGCGTTCCCATCGCGATGGGAACGTGGGGTGGTTCCGGAGTCGTGGCCGTCTTCGCCTCACAGATGTATTTTCTTCGTCGGGCTTTCCCGGACATCATTGGACCGGAATACACGCTTCGCAGTTTCGATTATCTGCTCGGTAGGCATCCCGCATCGAATGTTTCTTATGTATCCGGCATCGGCACGCAGTCGAAACTGATTGGTTACGGCAATAATCGCGCCGACTACACGTTCATTCCGGGTGGCGTCATTCCCGGAGTGACCATTCTTCAGCCGGACTTTCCCGAACTGAAAAGCGATTGGCCTTTTCTCTGGTACGAAAACGAATACGTCGTCGATACCGCGAGCGCGTTCATCCTGGCCGCCAATGCGGCAATTAATTTAACGAAATAATCGCGTACCTTTTCCCGTAACCTGGACTAGCTAAGCTAGCCACTCAAAAGGGAAGAGACATTGGCAGAACTGAACCAAATATCGACCTATGTTCCGCTTCGAAACACGCTTCCCGCTGCGCCAAAACTAAAATCCAGAAGTGCAGTGATTCCCGATGGATGGAACGGTGCACGCAGGAAGATTGGTGTATAGCGTGCAACTCCCAAGTCGGGGTATTCGTCCCTGGCCATCGCCCAAAGGTGTGTGTGTCTTGCAATGAGCAAAGGAAATTGACTGGGTCATCATGAAAAACATATTAGCAACGGAACTCGTTCCCTCGGAACATGTTGCTTCACTGCACCCGGAGTGGGACGTCCACGAACTGCTGCAACGGCTCGACAATGACCACACATTTCTCCGCGAGCTGCTTGCAGTCTACCGTCATGACAGCCAAACGAGCCTCCAGGGTGCCAAAAACGCGCTGGCCAGCCAAGACCTGGCTGCGCTGGAGCGAACGGCCCACGGCCTGAAGGGCATGATGAAGAATCTCTTGATGAATCGAACCGCACAATCGGCAAGCGACTTGGAGGTTGCCGCTCGTCAGGGTGAGGCCAAGCAGGCAGCGGCCCTATTGGCACAGCTCGAGAAAGCAATGGAGGAGTTGCTACCCGAGGTAGACGCGCAACTCGCCGAGGTGAAGGCATGAAAGTCTTGGTCGCTGAAGACGACACGCTCTCGCGCATGATGCTCGAGAAGTGTCTGCAGCGATCGGGCTACGACGTTACCGCCGTGAGCAACGGAGCACGAGCCCTCGCGACCTTGGGTTCGGACGATCCGCCTCGATTAGCGTTGCTCGATTGGATCATGCCTGAGAAAGACGGCATCGAAGTCTGCCGTGAGGTTCGCGGCCGTCACGGCAAAGCCTACACATACCTGATTCTGCTTTCCTCGAAAGAATCCAAACAGGAAATTGTTCAGGGACTCGAAGCTGGAGCCGACGATTATCTCACCAAGCCTTATGACGAAGAGGAATTAAAGGCGCGCCTGCGTGCCGGAGAGCGCATCCTGGAACTCGAGGACCACCTGGTCGAAGCTCGGGAAACTATGAGGTTCCAAGCCACTCACGATCCGCTCACGTCACTATGGAACCGCGGGGTCATCGAGGAATTGCTGGGGCGAGAGGTCCTTCGTTCACACCGCGAGAAAAGCTGCACGGTGGTCATGCTCTGCGACGTCGACCATTTCAAGCAGGTCAACGATCAGTTCGGTCATAACACGGGCGACGATGTCCTGAGAGAACTTGCAAGGCGCCTGCAGCACTCCGTGCGCTCCTACGATATGGTGGGCCGCCTCGGCGGAGAGGAGTTCTTAGTTATCTTGAATAAATGCGAACCGGAAAGCGCGCCCGCTCGAGCGGAAAATCTTCGCGCCATGATCGCCCAGAAAGCCTTTCAAACACGTACGAAACCACTGGCTATCACCATCAGCATCGGGCTGGGCTTATCCACCGATTTTGAGGAACAGACTGTCGATGAACTTCTTGCCAGTGTCGACGCAGCCCTCTACAGCGCCAAAAGCGCTGGCCGGAATTGCGTACGAATAGCTCAAGCCAAGGGCACGAAGTTAAGTGCAGTTCCTCAACGAGAGACCACAAGCCTAAGAACCTGAGCCACTCCGCGTTCCAAGGCTACTTAAACTTTGTGCGGCTCTGTTCCATCATCTGCCGCATCGCCGCCGTCGAACCCGGCGCGCGTTTTTCCCGCCAAGCCTCCAACCGCTTGCACGTTTCTTCAATGCCCCCAAACAGGGTGGGGTTCTTGAACGCGGCGCGCCACGTGGGTACGATTACACGCATGCGGTCCCACACCACCCAGATCTCGCCGTTGCTTTCAAAGAACAATTCATCGTTGATCAGCCCGCGATTCACGATACTGGCCACCATTTCCCAATAACTGATCACCATCCGGATATAGGTGTTTTCCTGGCTGCCCTGCGGATATTTCACCATCAACTCCTCGGGAGAGCCTGCATGAAAATGCTCCACAAACCACGCCCGCGCTTCCCTCAGGCGTGACTCACGGCGCAGATCGTACAGCCGCAGCATCAGGTTTACTTCATCATAGTTCACTGGCGACATAAGAAATTCTCCTTCGATCCATCACACGGACTGAGCGGGTCTTTCCGGTGGGGGCGCTCCGGAAGGATTGATCAGCTCCACTCTTTGCACGTTCGACAGGGCGATGCCTTGCCGCTGAAACTCCAGTTGAATCCGCCGCCGCAATTCTCGCGAGACATCTTCATGGCGCGCGGGCGCGGTGCGCACCTGCAGCCGCACTGTGGAACCCATTTGGTCGTAGGACTGCAAGCCAAGTATCCGCGGCCCGTCCACCAGCGCCTGGGACCACGAAGCATCGTTGCGCAATTCCGTCGCCGCCGCGTCCAGCGCCTGCAACGCGCGTTCCTGCGGAACCTGTGGCGCAATCGCCACGTCCACATAGGCCTGCGACCAGTCGCGGCTCAGATTCCCCACACTCCGTAGGTCGCCATTCGACAGCGTCACTAACGCTCCTCGGCTGTCCCGAATCACAGTTCGCCGTAATGTTAGATGCTCCACCCGTCCGGTTGTCTCGGCTGCCTGGATGGTGTCGCCAACGGTAAATTGGTCCTCCAGAACAATACAAAAGCCGGATACTACGTCACGCACCAGGTTTTGCGCGCCAAATCCGATCGCCAGCGCGGCAAGCCCAGCAAGAATCACAATCGGTGTAATGTTGATGCCAAACTCTTGCGCCGCCATCAGCGCCGCCAGAAGCCAGACAACCTGGCTGCCGGCGCTATACGTCGCATCCGCCAGCGTTCGCGTTTGCTGTTCGCGGGCCTGCGCCGCGCGTGTTTGCGCCGCCGGCGGTTTCACAATCTGGTTGGCAAACACGCGAAGGATGCGGTTGAGCAAGATCGCGGCAACGACGATGCCGAGTAGGTGTAACAGGTTTGAGACCGACAGCGTGGGGATTTCCGATAGAAGACTGGACATAGTGTTATCGGGAGGCGAGTATAACATTGGTGGGGGCAGCGCGCAGCCTTGTCGGACACATACCGGAGAGGAGAAGGCTTATGGAATCGCGACGAGTCTTTTTGACAGGCCTGTTGGTGGCCAGCGCTTCCGGTCTGGCCGGCAAAGCGATCCCGGCAAGCACAACACAGAGTCCCGTAATCAGGCCGCCGCAGCAGCCTCAGAACCCTTCTTCCGGCCAGTCGCCCGATAAAGACGCGCCGACCGTGCCTGACCTGGACAAGAAGATCCTGGAAAACAACGAAAAGGACATGAAGAAAAAGGTCGAGCAGCTCTATCAGCTCGCCAAGGAACTAAAGGATGAAGTAGAGAAGACGGATTCCACCAAAGTTCTGAGCCTGAACCTCCTTAAGAAAACCGAAGAAATCGAGAAACTGGCCCACGATATCCGTAACCGCTCGAAGGGCTAAACCATCGCCACACAACCGAATTGCCCGCCAGAGGCCACTAGCGAACCCACGGCAGACAAGCTAAACTAATCAAAGTCGTCCCTTAACCGTGCGCCCGTAGCTCAGCTGGATAGAGCGCTTGCCTCCGAAGCAAGAGGTCGGGAGTTCGAATCTCCCTGGGCGCACCATTCAATAGTTTTCATTGCAAACGGTTTAGCGATTTTTCCTTGAAGGCTGTCTTGCCGTCAAACAGCCATGGTGTGATAAAAACGTGATAAACGTCCGCGAGTATCTTCCCAAAACTGGAACGCTCGCTTATGCACATTATCGTACTGGGACCACTTCGGCGGTTACCCCCGCCAGCTCAAACGGTCGATGCAACACTATCTATTACTTTGATTCGACAATGCTTCCCCGGAGGACTCCATCTGTTTGGCTAGACTCGCTCAAAACCTAGCCAGGGTAGTGCTCTGGCTGTTCTAGCCTCAGCGAGCGATTTAACCTTTGTTTCCAATGCAAATTGGGTTCGGCCCGGAGTGTTGCGTCGACCCATTGAGACCACCCCGTTAATCGGGGAGCGCCGGGTTAAACCGGCATGTTGTAGGGAATGAAAGAGTCCTACAAGGAAGGAGACATCGCGAGATGCCGCTTGAAGCGTAGACAGGGGTATCGGTGGGCCGGGCTATTGAGCTTCGAAAAACGGAAAATCAGGACGCCGACTCCCTCCTGATTGGAGGAAGGCAACACGGCTGATTTGCAATAACGCGAGCGAGCAGACGGTCCTGCGTAGTCTTAGAACCCGCGCACGCTGAGAAACAACATGCACGAGAACCGGGAGACCTCTGGAGTGCCTCGACCCGAAAGGGAACGAGACCGGTCTGCGAAGGCCCCAAGCCACAAGGCAGACGCGCACGCTCTGGAGGAGTCGGACCGCACCATAGTATCGATGAACCAGACGAACAAAGAAGAGCGATCTTCGGCGGAGCCTGGGGAGAAAAGGGTGCGGGCCAAGGAGAACATCGTTCAATGCAACACCAACCCGACACAGAGCGGGGAACGAGTGTCCCAGGGACTGAGCGGTGTGCGAGAAGCAGCAAAGAAAAGGAGGCAAGAACGGTTCACGGCTTTGCTTCACCATGTGCACGTGGATTTACTCCGGGACAGCTACTACGCCTTAAAGCGGCAAGCCGCACCGGGAGTAGATGGCGTGACGTGGCAGGAGTATGAAACCGGATTGGAAGGTCGGCTTGCCGACCTGCACAATCGGATACACCGTGGAGCTTATCGGGCGCAACCTTCACGAAGAGTCTATATACCGAAGGCCGACGGACGGCAACGTCCGTTGGGCATAGCGGCGCTGGAAGACAAGATCGTACAGCAAGCCGTGGTGACCATCCTCAATCAGATTTATGAGGTGGACTTCAAAGGATTCTCGTACGGGTTCCGACCCGGTCGCAACCCGCATCAAGCGCTAGATGCGCTGACGGTGGGTATCCAAAGGAAGCGGGTGAATTGGGTGCTCGACGCCGACATTCGAGGCTTCTTCGACAACATGAGTCACGAATGGACGATGAAGTTTGTTGAGCACCGCGTGGCTGATCGCCGGATTCTGCGCCTGATCCAGAAATGGTTAAAGGCGGGAGTATCGGAAGACGGCCAGTGGTCGGAGAGTAAGGTAGGAACACCGCAAGGAGCAGTGGTTTCTCCATTGCTAGCCAATGTGTACCTACATTACGTATTCGATCTGTGGATCGAAGCTTGGCGCCAGAAAGTGGCCACGGGTGATGTGATCGTCGTCCGTTACGCCGATGATCTGGTGGTGGGTTTCGAAAACCGAAGGGAGGCCGAGCGATTCCTGGAAGCATTTCGGGAACGATTGGCTAAGTTCGGACTGGAACTACATCCGGAGAAAACACGGCTGATCGAGTTTGGGCGGTTTGCCGCACAAGATCGGGAGAAGCGTGGGGAAGGGAAACCGGAGACCTTTACGTTCCTGGGTTTCACGCACTACTGCGGGAAGCGAAGGAGCAACGGAACATTCATCGTGTGGCGGAAAACGGCGAAGAAGCGCATGGTGGCGAAGCTGCGAGCCCTTAAGGCTGAGCTGCGCCTTCGCATGCACGAGCCGGTTGCCGACGTCGGTGCATGGCTACGAAAGGTTGTGACTGGTTATTACCGCTACCATGCGATCCCGGGAAACATCGACCGGTTGAGTGTCTTCGGACAACGGTTGCGGCGATTGTGGTGGCTCATTCTACGCCGGCGCAGTCAACGCCGCGCGTCGTGGGATCGGGTCGCCCGCGTGTTCCCGCAGTGGATTCCAGCTCCCCGCGTTCTGCATCCTTATCCTATCGCACGCTTCCTCGCCACTCATCCAAGGTGGGAGCCGTATGCGTAGACGCGCTCGTACGGTTCTGTGCGGGGGGCGATCAGCGATGGTCGTCCCTACCGCGTCACTTAGGGACAGCCGTGGTCTCCATCTTGCTAAAGGTGTCCCATTTTGGCGAATTCAGCTGCAATCTCTACGTCTTCAAGAGATATAGGGAGGCGGAGTAACTGTTGGTGTGCCCCGGCCGATTTTAGTAGAGCTTGCCGGGTCTTGCGCCGTTCTTTAGAACTTCCATAAAATCTTTTCCAAAACTGCTCTAGATGTGGAGACCACCTGAGAAGAGCTAATAAAACCGCAAGTACTTGTGGAACGCATCCTTCGGCGGATAACTCTTCAAAATCCGCTCGCGCACCGGGCGATGACAGCTTGTCCGATTGCTTTTGCGTCCAACCGTCAAGAAATCCTTTGATATCGCGACCACGCTTTTTGAAAATCTGATCGAACACTTCCCACAATTGCCGTAGGGCTTCATCGTTGTCGGCTTTTTGTTTGTACCCACGGCGTGATTCAAACTCAAGGAGAATTATGAATTGCAAACTTGCAGCGAGTGGAAGAGAAAACTGATAAATTTTCCAAAGAAGTACGATATCTGATGAAGGTATAGATGGGCTGTTGGTCAACGTACACCAGGACCAACTCGTCCGATGGATGTTTCGCTACTTCTCCGGAACAGTGTCGGAGAGCTGCCGGGTGTCAGCAAGGGGCTGTTTCCCAGCGGTGATCCCGTTCTGCTGTAACAGGTAGGCAAGAATATCGAGAGACTCCTGCGTCGTGAAGACTCTCCCAGCATATACCGCCATAGGGCCCTTAATTTCCCCCCATACCGTCAAAAGTTTTGTGCCTCCGAACCTCCGCGCCCAGGCAACGCCGTTAAGCGCCGGTCCGGCACCGCCTTCCAGTTTTGCGCCATGACAACTCGAGCACAAATCTTCAAAAAGTTTCTTACCGGCCGCCGCCTGTTCCACGGTGTACCAACCATCCGCTTTTGCCGACTGCTGTTCATAGGCGTGCCCGATGTTCGCGTGACACTGCAGACAATCATAGCTATCTGCATTCACCATACCTTGATGAATGACTAGCTTCATGTGGCTGCGTGGGCCTCCGAAGGAAGACAGAGAATGGCAGCCGCGACATGTAATGTAGTCGTGTTTTGTTAGATAGCTTTCGAAACCGCTGCTCAGCGCTGGACGGCGTTTCTCCCACTCCTCTTTCGTCGCAATACTTTTGTTCACTTCGTACCAGAAATCCTTGGCCCCGCGGTCGGCCTTGAACAAAAGCAGCATCACATATTCCGGTGCGGTGGCATGGCCTGAGTCATAGGGAATGTGGCATTCACCACAACTAGCGCGAACTCCCACGCGATTTAGGTAATGAGGGCTGCGGTGGTACGCCGCGGTGACCCAGCTCATCGAGTGGCACGCCGTTCCGCAATACATGTCGGAGCTTGACCAGTTAACGGCATGGTTTGTTAGCGCCACGAGCGCGACACCCAGGAATACAAAACCCAAAGCGCACGAAAAAATCCAGAGAAAGCTGCGCAGACGGCTATTCTTTCGTGGCTCAGATTGGCTCGCCCCTACCGAGTTGTCTTTGGGCATCAAGGGCTCCTCAAAAATCACAGGACCTGTTCATCCGAAAACGGCTCATTCTGAGGCTGGATTTGAATTGAGAATAAGCGTTCTCGCAGGTAGTCCACTAGTTCGATGGAAGCACTTTGGACAAATCGACTGTATCGTCAAGCGGCTTGATACCTGCGGGTACGCCGTTCTTCTGTAGGAGAAACGCCATGATATTGATCGAGTTCTTCGCCGAGACCGATCCGGGCGCCATCATCGGCATCTGTGTGTGAACGGCGGACCACAAAGTCGAGGCCTTCTTGCCGCCATAGGTGAGCCAGAATTGCTTGCCGACGAGGGCAGGACCCATGCCACCCCGCAGCTCGGCACCATGGCAACCGGCACAGGTCTTCTGGTAGGCCTTGGCGCCGTTTACTGCTTGCGCAGCTGTGTACCAACCGCCCGAAATGGGCGGCGATTGCGCCACCGCAAACACGCAAAGATATAAAAATGTGATGCTCAACACGAGCAATTGCGAGACCCATGAGAGTTTTTTCATTTCGACCCTTTCCCGATCGGGATCCGTGGAGTGGCACTGAGATTAGCGGCCTCCGGCGTTTATGTACGTGATCTAAAGCAGTCCGTACATTGGCAAAGTTGACAGTCAGATCATCCGAGTATTGGCATCCAGGTTTCGGTTTCAAATTCGACGCCTGGATCCAAGCGGTCCCCAACTCCCATGCTTAGTTTGACCTCGAAGATGGGGGTCAGCTTTGTCACTTTTGACAATGTTCGGGTCTATCTTCCTGCGATAAAAGGATCCCCGGAATCGAAACGTCCCACAGTGGCTCGGGCGGGATGACGCGACGTTGCTTGGCGTTGCGCCTGGCAAATACACGTGGCCAGGAGGCTTCGCAATCCCTGTGGGTAGTTTTGGTTCGTTTACTCGGAGGTCCCTCATGCAGCGAAAGCAAATTGCACTTTGGGGTTTTGCTTCGTTGGTAGTTTTGCTGTCGGGCGTTGATGCCTTCCGGCACCTCGGGCCAGTGCGGGCAGCGGCTCAAGCGTCGAAAGATCAGGTGATTTATCTAGATCAAGGGTGGTCGAAGGAGGTTCGGGAGGGCTACTATCACATATCGCAAGGCTCATCGGTGATGCCGTACGACATATTTCTCAACCTGGAGGCCGCCGGCAGCCAGGAACTTTTTCGCTCGGACGCGAACAGCGAACGGTATGGCCTGACGCCCGACCCGGCAAATCCGCAATGGAATCCCGATGGCTTGCCGATCGGCCTTGGCAAGACCGTGACCACCGAGGGTCCATGGAAGGGTGAAGACGTCGGGATAAACTGCGCGACTTGCCATAACACAGAGTTGTTTTATCAGGGGAAACGCGTCCGCATTGATGGAGGAGTCGGAAATCACTTCGACCTTGAATCGTATGTATTTGCTCTCGATGACGCCGTGCAAGAAACGCTGACGGACTCAGCAAAGTTCGATCGCCTGGCAGCGCGAATGGGAGCTTCGAGTGCGGATGCAAAGAGCGAACTGCACAAACGATTCGAAATTAACGCCGATCGTATCCACAGTTTTCGGGCCCGTGTTCTGCTCACTCCCTACCCCTGGGGACCGTCGCGAATGGACGCCATCGCTCTGATCGTCGACCGGGTGACCTCCGTAGCACCTGAGATTCCCGAAAACTGGTCTGCTCCCCTCGCGCCTACCAAGCCTCCGTTCCTCTGGAATTCCCCGCAGGGAACGTGGACACAATGGCGCGGCGTCCAAAAGGATCCGATCGAACGCAATCTGATCGAGACTATGGGCGTTTTCATGTCAATGGATCTGACCGCCAAATCGCCTGAACAAGGCCTCTATGATTCGAACGCCCGCCTGAAGAATCTTGAACAGATTGAGGGCTGGCTGAATCACCTGGCGCCCCCGAAATGGCCGGAAGAGGCGTTTGGAAAGATCGACCGCTCTAAAGCGGCGCAGGGCAAACGGCTATTCGAGAGCCACTGTGCGGGGTGCCATAATTCCTATCCCTATACGTGGACCGCACCCAACAAGTACGGCAAGCGCTTCCTTGAAGTTGGACTGGTACCGCAAAGCTATGTGGGCACCGATCGGATGCAGTTCGAGGACATCAGGCCGTATGTGCAGACCGCTCATTTGGCCCCGTATCTACCGGGACCGCTCAAGGATAAGGCTCTCATTCCAGGCGGCTACCTCTACTACGGATTGTCGGAAAGCATTCTGCATGTCGCGCTCGCAAAGATCAATCAGACCGAAGAGGAGGCAGTGAAGATGCACGGCTATCGGGAGCTTCCTGTCCAGCGTCCCTCGGAGGTGCCCCACTACAAGGCAGCGCCGCGTGATGGCGTTTGGGCAACTCCGCCATACATGCACAACGGCTCGGTGCCCAATCTTTACGAAATGCTCGTTCCGGCAGCGCAGCGCACGAAGAAGTTCTATCTGGGAAGGGACTTCGATCCCGTAAAGGTCGGAGTTGACACCTCCGGGAAATCCGGAACCTACATGGTGGATACAACACTGGTCGGGAGTTCGAACGCTGGCCACTCGTTTGAGAATGGCCCGCTGGGGAATGGAGTCATTGGCCCTCTGCTAACCGAGGAGGAGCGTTGGGCGATCGTCGAGTATCTGAAATCCATTCCTGAAGAGGCAGGCCGGGTCACACCATTTGGCGGTCCGCCAAACGCGCTCAACGGCCATGCGAAATGGGCAGAACAACCAAAGGAACCGTAAAACTCAGCGCAACATTGCGATAACAGGAGAATAGCGATGTCCGACCACGTAGACGGGCCGCGTCAGATCGGCGATCCTCCAGGTGACGTAACCGATCTGTTCGCGTTCACCAGCCCGGAAAACCCGGCCCACACGGTGCTTGCCTTGAATGCCTTTTGCTCGGCAGGGATAACGGCGAGCTTTTCGAACGCGATTAACTACTCGATCGTGGCGCGCAGAATGACCGTGGCCGGCGTTGGCGACGCCGCGAAGTTTAAGCCGGGTGATCAAGAGTATCGCTTTAACACGCGGTTCAGTGTGCTCGAACATGGAACAGACTCGAAGCCGATTCAGCGCGGCACCTTGACCTGTCCAGATGGCCAGACGTTGCAGTTCGTTGTGAATGACGAAAAGGGTGCATCGACGCCTGACGGGGCATTTCGAGTATTTGCGGGCTTGCGTTCCGATCCATTCTTTCTTGCATGGATCGTGGAGCAAACGAAGCCGTTTCGCAACCTATTGCAGCATGACAATGTGCTCGCGATTGTCATTGAATTCGACACTCGCCGCGTGCTCGATCCAGGCCAAGGCTCGTTGTTTGGGGTTATCGGCGAAACCACACCCATCTTGGGAGCAGCCGCCTTAATCGGCCAACAACCGCCGCGTCTGGATTGGGTTGGCCGTCCGGAACAGACCAACATGCGCCTTAACAATAATGGCTTGAAAGGGATAGATGACCTCCGCGACCTGTGGAATCAGCTGCCGCCGTTCGCTCTTCCGGAAGATTTCCGCCCCGTGTTCCACAAACGCTTGATCGATAGTCTGACTAACTGGGACATGCGAGACGGCAAGGTTGACTGGTCGCCCGCCGCGCTCGAGGCCGTCACGAATATATACCTCGATGACTTCCTTTTGTTCGATGTGTCGAAGCCGATAAGCGACACCAGTTTTTTCGAGATCGAAAAGAGCACGCTTCGTGGCCAGCCTTACCAGACGGGCGGAGGCCGCACTGTCAACGCGGACGTCATCGACATCATGATTACCTGGATGGTGAATAACGACCGGGAGTTCCTGCAGGGTGGTTCGGCCAGTGCAACAAAGCCAGGCACAACGACGTTTCCTTACGAGGCTTCGCCAAATACCGAGCTGCAGACGGTCGCCGACAGTGTCGACCTGACAGCCTCTCCGGATCAGGTCTGGCCTGTCATAGGGCCGTTCGGCGGCATGTGGCATCCGTTGATCGCAAGCATTCAGCTGACGGGAGAAGGTGCCGGGCAGTTGCGCAAAATCGAGACGATCGACGGCAAGCAGATCATCGAACGCCTTGAATTCATGGACAATTCGCAAACGCTCTATCGCTACACGAATGTCAGCGGTCTCGGGGTCGTGGATTACACCGGAACATTTGACGTCAAGCCAAAAGGAAGCGGTAGCTCGGTAGAGTGGCGCGTGCAGTTTCTAGCCGATAACCAACCCACGATTGTCGTAAGCACCATCGTTGCCACTTTGATGAAGACGGGATTTGAAGCACTTCAGAAGCGCTTTGGAGCCCTGAAATGATCGCAGCGCCGGAAATCGGTCTCGCTTATCCGTTGACTGACGTAGGCATTGCCGTTAACAACCTCGAAAGCTCACGCCGACATGCCTGGAGCCGATTCTGGCAAGAGCCGTTACGGGCGGGAATCGCAGAGTACATCGTAGAGCAGGAACAAATGGGACTGCAGTTTCTCGGCGACCTGGGTGCGCTCGACCGCCTTGAGACGCTGGTGAATCACCTCGATCGCGTTGACCCGGATTCGCCCCGAACGTCCCTTACTCATGCGAAGGTCGCATCGACGGCGCATCGTTTTGCCGAAGCGCGGAGATGTCTCGAAAGAATCGTAGATTGCGGCGAGTTAGCCGAGGCTGCGTATCGCCTCTCCTTGAGCATCGACCATGCCTGTGGAACCGACTTAGAAGCCGTGCTGGCTGCAAGAGAGTCCATGGCTGCGAAGTCCAAGCGCTTGGAAGATCTGGTGCCGCTAGCTGCCTTGCACGCTGACCTTGGTGCGTTCGACGAGGCCGACAGGATTTATCGACAGGCGCTGAGGGAGTACCGGGACACTTCTCCGTTCGCTGTCGCATGGGTTTGCTTTCAATTGGGCGTTTTGTGGGGAGAGCTCGTTCCGGAAGCGCAATCGAGTCGAGCCGAGTACTGGTATCAGAAAGGCATCGAATGCTTGCCCTGTTATGTAAAGGCACGCGTCCATCTCGCGGAGATTTATCTCGGATCCGGGCGCGAGAAGGAGGCAGAAGTCTTGTTGCTTGCGGTGATTCACAGTGGTGATCCTGAAGTAAATTGGCGTCTCGCCGACCTGTTCGACAAAATGGGAAGACTCGCCGAAGCGGAAGTTCAGATACAGGCCTCCCGATCGGGCTTCGAAGCTCTCCTTGAAAAACATCTGCTCGCCTTTGCGGACCATGGTGCTGAGTTCTATTCCGGCAGCGGCAACGATGCCAGGAGAGCCTTTGAACTAGCGAGCATCAACCTCGCAAACCGTCCGACGCTCCGTGCAGCCAAACTGGCCCGTAAGACTGCAACCGGAGCAGGCCCCCAAACTAGGTGAGGTAAATCATGATTCCGAACGGAAATCATCTAGAACCAATGATGACCGTCGGCTTTCTGCTCGCTGCTGCGTGGAACGTTTTGGGCATGTTGGCGTTTTCCAAGTTCTTCACGAACCGATTGCTCGCATCTCTTGATCCGGCAGTGTTTTCATGGCTCGGACAGATAGCAGTAGTGCTTTGGGGGCTTGCGTACTGGTCGGTTGCGAAGTCGTACCCGTATGTCCCATGGCTTTTGGTTGTGTTTTTTGTAGAGAAGATGATCTACGGTGGCAGATGGTTGGTTTGGCTTATCGCACACGGTAAGACCCTACCGAGGATCGCGTCTGAGTCATTCCTTACCGCAGTGTTTTATGCAATCTATGGAGCTGGTGACCTGATCTTTGGATTTTTGTTTGGCTGGTTGGCGTTGAGGGCTTTGACAGCGCAGTAAAACAATCCGTTGCGAAATTCCCAGCGCGCCAAGCCGCCGCCGATGAGCGTTGGTAGTCAACAGTCTTGGCTGGATGCTGTACTGATTTTTTCAAGGAATGACGAGGTGAGTGACATGACAATCGACCGCAGAACCTTCATTCAACGTACAGCACTTCTTGCCGCAATTCCAACCCTCGCGGCCCTGTCGATGGCTGAAGCCCCGCCGCCTCCAGGTCTGTCACCGCAGGCTGCGGATACGACGCATGCGAATTTTGCCGTGCTCAAGATTGCTGGCTGGGATCATTGCGACGCAAAAGATTCAAACGGAAATGAAGTGTTGATCAGGATCAATCAATCATGGAGAACCGCCTGGCGGTGAGCAGAGCGGCGATGGGAAAGCCACTACACATTCCGTCGTCAACCGATGCACGACGTGAATGAACCAGAGTTCCCTGAGGACACCATTACGCCGCATGACAAGCAAAAGCCTTCTCAACGTTGTCTTGACGTCGGCCCTGGTTGCGATTTTCTGCTCTCGGGCCACGGCACAGTCAGAGACATCCGGCACGGAAACTCAAGTTTGGCCGGAAGTAGATGCCCACTACGAACTGCCGTCTAATCTTCGGGTGCTCGCGTTCACCGGACTGGAGCAAGGAGTCGATTTTCCCTACCAGCAATGGTATGCGGCGGCAGCCCTCGGCTATCAACTCAAGCCAATTTTGAGGCCGCACTTAGAGAACATCGACCCAGACAAAGAGCGGTATTTCTTGTTTGGCGGTGGCTACGAGTTCCTTCGAACGGTGAAATCGGGAAGGCTAACTGACGAGAATCGCATAACTCTAGACGGAACATTCGGCTTTCGTCCGACCGCGAGATTTTTGGTGCGCGACAGGAACTGGGTCGAACTCCGTTGGATAGACGGAGCATACTCCACGACCTATCGGAACCTGGTGGCGGTCGAACACGACTTTCTCGTTAACGGTTTTCGTTTTACTCCCTACGGTTCCGCGGAGGTTTTTTATGACGGATCGAAACATTCATGGAACCAGGAATGGTACACCGGTGGCATCCAGTGGCCGTACAAGCGGCTTTTGATGGTCGACATCTACTACCGGCGAGAGAACTGCGATTCCTGCAATCCCACAAACTGGAATGTGGGAGGAGTGACGTTGAATTTCTACTTCGGGAAGAAATTGGTGCGTTGAGGAGTGTGACCCGCTCTGGGCTGCGCGCACTTGCGCCTTCTGGGCGGTCGCCGAGTTGGCTACCCTATCTGGTCTGTGTGGGCCACAACCTCACTAAGGAAAGTTCTCACGGTTTCGACATCGCCAGAGGGTGTCGTAACCACGACGTGGGCCGGAATGCTCTCGACGAGCAACTGAAGCTCGTTCCCCATTGCGGTCCTCCCGGCGCGTTGCGGGTGCGCGGGACTTTTTATAGCACAATTTCCAGGCTAGCTCTTGGCCATCGGCTTAAGTCAGATACAAGGCGGGTCTGCGACTCCGTTGCAGCCTGGCAATAACCTTGCTCGCACATCTCAGTGACGTAGGAATCGATATATTGGCCCAGGGGCCCTTCATGCATACGCTGGCACGTCTTGGGATCTCCAAAAAATAGGTTCATCGGCGCTCTCCTTGCGGAGAAGTGTGTCAGGAGCGCACCGCCCGGACTATGCCGGGTGAATCTACACCCTCACATGCATGGATGGGTCAATCGGGGTTCTACCCGGCATAGTCAGGAAGTCGGCATAGTGCCGGAAGCTATGCCATGAGATTAACGGCAAGCCTGCTCGCTTACAGGCGGGCTTGAGGACTCGTCCCAACAGATTGTGTGAGTCCAGTGGCGTGCCGTTCCTGCTGGCAAAAACAAAAGCCTCCGCAGTGGCCGCTCTCCGATGTTCCATTAGGATACTCTGCAACGAAGGGCCCATAGGAATATCCCGGATGCTGCTCTTCGATATTGGGGAAGAGACATCACCTCTGTAAACGGCTTGGCGAACCTGGATGATGCCTTTCTCAAAATCCAGATTTTTCCAGCGCAGGGCGAGTACTTCGCCGATTCGTAGGCCCGTCATGGCGGCGGTGATCGCGAGCGTCTTCACCGGCTCCTCTAGGGCTTCTAGTAGTTTGGCCAACTGTTCGCGTGTCAGCACGACGGTTGGACGCCGGCGCTGCATGGGAGGCATTTTGATCCTTCGACCGGGGTTTGCCTCCAAATAACCCCACTCCACTGCCCTTTCAAGCGTGCCGCTCATCAAATTGCGTAGATGAACAGCTGTTTGCCAGGAAAGGTTTTGCCGTGTCATTTTCTCGGTGATGAACCGTTGTATATCTACGCGGCGGATGTCGCATAGAGGGCGATCCCCGAAGACTGGCAGCAGATGCTTGCGGAGAAGATTTGGGTAGAGTTGCTGGGTTGAGAACTTCATTGTGGGAAGGATGGTTGCCCTCCATACTTCCTCAATGAAATGCTCGAACGACATTGCTGATTGCGGCTGACGCCGGCCGGCATTGAGGTCGCATAATTTGGCATCGAGAAGCGTGCGTGCTCGTCGGCGCGTTGGTATGCTTGCCGAGCGTGCCGAGAACGATAGACCGTCGAACACGTCGCAGTTTACCGTCTGAGCCCAATACATCTTCTCTCCACCTTGCGACGCACACCTTGTTACGTCTACCGCGTAGGGTCAAAGTTCCGTTCTGGTACCGAGAACGAGTCATCAGTTTCCTTTCTCCCGATGCTCGCCTTGGCTCTGCGGTACCTGAAGGGATCATACGCGCTGCCATTCTTGAATCAAGCACAACGTTGCTTT
This sequence comes from Candidatus Acidiferrales bacterium, assembly GCA_963742325.1. Taxonomy (GTDB): domain Bacteria; phylum Acidobacteriota; class Terriglobia; order Acidiferrales; family UBA7541; genus Acidiferrum. The sequence continues at coordinate 1,159,401 of CAVULB010000002.1, forward strand.
CGAATGAAGTCCCGATTTGCGTCGGGAAAACCAGGTACGTTCCAGTACGTACTTCGGCGATCAATCAGGAGTTGTCCGTCGCAGGCTCCACAGTCCGCGCACCGAGAGGATGACGGAGATGAGCGCGGTCACGCCGAGCGCGATCATCGTCCAGATGAAAAAGAAGGCTCCGCTGGACTTGGCGATTTCGCCGAAATGTGCCCCCGTCATGTGGAGAATGGGGACAAGCAACCCAAGGAGAGATCCGAGGAGAGTTATGACGTACCCCGATCGTCGCCCAGCGAGCACTAGCGCTCCGTAAAGCCAAATGACCAAGATAGGCACAGCGATTAGGTTTGAGACTCCCCCCTGTTCGAACCCGCGGACGATGTCGTCGGTCAGGTGAAACGTAATGAAGAGGATCGAGAGCAGAGACGTGATGGTTAACAAGAGGTTTTTCTTCATTTGGCTATTCTCCATGTCAAACCGTGCGAGTCTAGGCCACTAGTTCCGGGTTGCCGACGGCCCGCTGCGAACTAACTGCTGGCTTCAACGCGGACCAAGTGTACGCCCGCCAGATGATGACCGAGGTGCATACAGTTTCGATGGTCCCGAAGAACATGTACGACGGAAACATATGCTCTGATGAAGTTTGGCGAGCCTGTCCGATGCCCAATCAAGGTCACGCGTTTCGAGCGGACGCCATTTATCGAACCACACTTGCGCCTCTTCAAGTTGCGCTCGACATTCTGATTTCGTCTCTGCGTGCAAAAGGGCGTTCATCACATTCTGAAAGAACACCGCATCTTCTCCTTCAAGTTCGACCTTTTCAATACAGAGGCGCATTAGCTCAGATGTGCTGTCCCTCATGGCTACCCCTTTTTCTCGATGATGGGAGACAACGGTGATAGCAATCATATAGCAGAATGGCAGAGGGATTTCTCAACTCCTGGGAAGTCGGTTCCTGGGTTTCACGCACTACTGCGGGAAGCGAAGGAGCAACGGAACATTCATCGTGTGGCGGAAAACGGCGAAGAAGCGCATGGTGGCGAAGCTGCGAGCCCTTAAGGCTGAGCTGCGCCTTCGCATGCACGAGCCGGTTGCCGACGTCTGGTTATTACCGCTACCATGCGATCCCGGGAAACATCGACCGGTTGAGTGTCTTCGGACAACGGTTGCGGCGATTGTGGTGGCTCATTCTACGCCGGCGCAGTCAACGCCGCGCGTCGTGGGATCGGGTCGCCCGCGTCTTCCCGCAGTGGATTCCAGCTCCCCGCGTTCTGCATCCTTATCCTATCGCACGCTTCCTCGCCACTCATCCAAGGTGGGAGCCGTATGCGTAGACGCGCTCGTACGGTTCTGTGCGGGGGGCGATCAGCGATGGTCGTCCCTACCGCGTCACTTTCGGTCGCTGCACTCTTAAATTCGGAACTTACTGCGTGCCTGAAAACAGAGACCCGTACTGGTCTCGCATTCGGCAATAATATACGATGACAAGAACTTCCGTGCTTCTGTTGTTTCATCGTACGTTGTACGAAATGTAGATGCCGAATGCACGATACAGAAGTCGTGATTGTCGGAGCCGGTCCGACCGGATTAACCCTGGCGATTGAGCTTGCGCGCCGGTCGATTGACTGTCGCCTCATCGACGCGGCGAACACGCCGATTGGCGGATCGCGCGGAAAGGGCATCCAGCCGCGGACACTCGAAGTTTTCGATGACCTCGGCGTTATCAAACAAATTCTGGATTCCGGCATGCCTTACCCGCATCTGCGCGTACACCTTGGACCGTTTTCGTTGCGGTTCGGTCCTATGGGCGGGCGACGCCACGCGACGGAAAGCACTCCCTACCCCAATCTGTGGCTGGTTCCGCAAAATCGCACAGAGTCGATTCTGCGGGAACGATTGGTCGAGTTGGGTGGAAAATTCGACTTCGGAACCACATTCGAATCCTTTTCCCAGGATGAGGATGGGGTTAGAGTTCGCCTTGCAACAGGAGGATCGCTCACAGCGAAATATCTGGTCGGTTGCGATGGGGGCCACAGCACAGTCAGAAAAGCCATGGGGCTGAGCCTGCACGGGAAGGCACTCGCTGATCAGGTCTTGCTTGTCGCCGATGTTGAGATTGAGGAACTGGACCACACGGTCTGGCACGTGTGGCCGCTGGCACGCGGAGGACCTGTCGGTCTTTGTCCCTTACCAGAGCAGTCTCTATTTCAAATGACAGTGCCCCGAGTGCCAGCAGCAGGCATTGAGAAAGTCCTTCAGAAGGTGTCCAACTCACGCGTTATGCGCATCGGATGGAACTCGACCTATCGACCTGCGATGCGTATGGTCGATCGTTACAGAGTCGGAAGAATCTTCCTCGCTGGTGACGCGGCGCATGTACATCCTCCGACCGGAGGTCAAGGCTTAAACACCGGCGTACAGGATGCCTACAATCTGGGATGGAAACTTGCATACGTTCTCCATGGCGGTCCGGAGGCGCTACTCGACACCTACCAGGAAGAACGCTTGCCAGTTGCGGCTGCTGTGCTCGGCCTGAGCAGTCGGCTATATAAAACGCGTTCGCTGAAACGAGGAGATGCCACGAATCAACTCGGCCTTCACTACAGAATGAGCAGCTTGTCCTCAGGTACGCGAATGGGGAGATTGCATCCTGGAGACAGGATGCCGAACCTGCGGCTCGCCGATGGAACAAATCTATTCGACCAGATGCGCGGGATCCACGCCACCGAGGTCGGGACACAGGAGGATGTGCGCATCCTGGTTCGGCCCGACGGCTATATTTCCTCTATCGGAACGCGACCGACCGAAAAGTATGCGGGTGAATTCACCCGAAGGGTGCAGTGGCTTGCAGATGGCTTGGCGAATCCTCGCAATGACTGAACCAAGAGAATGTCCGTTAAGGATGGTTCAGGCTTGAGAACTACGGAGGAGTCGTCGACGCTAAAGAGTATTCTTATAGAACAGCGGCAATACAATCCACTTCAATATCAAACCCGCCGTTCCAAGCAGGAACATTGATAAAAATGCGCGCCGGCGGGTTTGCCGGGAAATAACGCAGGTAGACGGCATTCACCGCAGGAAACATGTCCACTGAGGTGACGTAAACATTCAGCTTCAGAATGTTTTCCAGAGAAGAGCCCGCCGTTTCGACACAGAGCTTGAGTTGATCCAATACGATCTCCGTCTGACGCTCAATTGGTCCCTTGAAGATTTCTCCTGTTTTGGGGCCGAACGGCGGAGCACCTGTGACGTAAATTGTGTCGCCGTGCTTCGTCACGGTTGAAGTTGGGGCAGAAGAAAAAAGGGAACAATCAAAGAAAGGCTTGACACTCACCGGCCTTCTCATGGAAGGAGTTAGGTGCCACCCAGACCAGCTCAACATACACGATTGCCCTTATTGGCAGGGTTCTCGTGCGTCGAGTACGGATAATCGCGTCAGGACTGCTGAGACGAAGCGGGCCGACTTGCTCCTCGCCGATCACTCCCCGGCCCGAAGGCATTCGCTGGGTCACGCTTATCGAATCGCGGGATTACCACGTTCGATCACCGGAAACATTTCTCTCGCTTCATCGTCTATGTGAGGTGTGGACTCCGGGACTCTCATCTAACGTGGACACGCGAACGAGCGATGGCTTGGCACAAAGACACAAAGGAGAATGAATCTATGAAAACGAACCGGAAACTGGGGGTGGCGCTGCTGGTTGGTGTCTCGATCGGCGTTGCTGGGGCCGAGGCGATTCATGCGCAACAAATCAAGACGCCGCCTGGCTATGTGATCGCGGAAGTCGAGGTAACGGACCCCGCGACCATGCAGAAATATGTGGAGAAGATACCGGAATCGTTGGCACCCTTCAATCACCACTATGTCGTTCTTGGCGGCAAGCCCCAGGCTGTCGAGGGCGAACCGCCAAAGGGCGGGATCGTGATAATCGCATTCGACAGCGCGGAGAAAGCGCGGGAGTGGTACGACTCGACAGCCTATGAGGCGATCAAGCCGATCAGGCAAAGCGCAGCGAAGAGCCGCATATTTATCGTTGAAGGTGTCGTCCCTGGTGATGGCAAACCTTGAGGCAACTCTCGCTCGGAAAAGCTTTCTTCGTCCCAAAGGACCGTTTCTGACCCCAGTTGCCCGCGAACTGGATTCTTGTGTAGTGCGGGCCTTCACTGCAAGACGACGAAATTCAAAGGTGGACCGTCGCCACTTTCCTATGTCTCAGCTCGTTATACAGTCCAATATGGTTCGCAAACATGCCGCCATCGGTCGAGAAGGGCAACTGGGAAAAAACGCAGTTCAATTCCGCGTCCTGCGGGATGGAACAATCCCTAAGAATTTTCTGAAACTCGTTTATAGCTCAGGGAAGAAAGACTTGGATGAAGCAAGCTCTCAAGCGGTTCGCAAAGCAGCTCCCTTCAGCCATCTCCCCGAAACATATTCCCAGCCATTCATTGAGCTGCGTATGACCTTCTTTTACAATTGCAATGTCGCCCCTCCAAGCCGCAGTGAATGCTTAAGGGCAGCCGGGTACGCCTGATTGATGCGATTCCCGGGACTTAACGCTATTTGTAAGTGTCGATATTTCTGATGTCCCCGATGTCAGCCACGGTTAGGGTCGGAACGTGAGTAGTGACTCTCTCTCGAGTCCGAGCAGATATTCTCTCGACAACTCCGAGCTCTCGCGTCATTTATGATATCTCGGTAGCCTCGAACAAGAACACGGGGCCATGACTCAGAATTTGAACCTCGCGTTAACGCAACTCAGGCGCAACCCGCGCTTCCACCTGTTGGTCGTCGCCACTCTGGCCCTCGGAATTGGAGCAACGGCCGCCATCTTCAGTTTGGTCAACGGCGTACTCCTCCGCTCCCTTCCGTTTCCTCACCCCGATCGCCTCGTTGCCATCAATACGCTGGGATTTCCTCCAGGATTGCCTCTCGGAGCGAACCCTGCCTCTGGTTCTCTGACGGATACTTCCTATCCTGACTTCTTCGACTGGCGCAGTCAGAGTCATTCCTTGGCGAGTATCGCGTCTTACTCGTGGGGCACCACCCGCAAATACACGTCAAAAAACTCAGGAAAAGCCCGGATCATCGAAGGCGTTCAAGTGTCGTCAGGCTTTTTCGAAGTGCTCGGTGTCCTTCCCGAATATGGTCGTTCCTTCACCTCCGAAGATGAGTGGCAAGGAACTTGTTCTGTCATCATCAGCCATGAATTCTGGATGTCCGAGTTCAGCGGCTCGTTGAATAGCATTGGCGCACCGATTGTCCTGAGCGACAACGCCTGCACCCTCATCGGAGTCATGCCCGCCGGTTTCAACTTCCCTTATCAAGACCGTCCTCCAGAGTTCTGGAGGACCTTTTCCGCACTCTCCGTAAACACCGTTCTCTCCAGACGCGCCTATCGCGACACTCACGTGCTTGCCCGTTTGCGCGATGGCCTCGCAGTTTCTCAAGCGGAAGTGGACGTTAGCTCGATTCAACGCAGGCTGGCTATGAGTTTCCCCGATGATCGAAACTTCGGTGCCGTCGCCGTCAATCCACTTTTGGAAACTCTTACCGTGGACCAACGGCGGCCGCTCTTCTTGCTCTTCGCCGCGGTTACTGGCGTCTTGCTCATCTCTTGCGTAGATGTCGCCGGGCTTTTGCTTGCCCGCGGCGTAACCCGCAGAACCGAGTTCTCCGTCCGCATTGCATTAGGTGCTACCCGTCACCAGATCATCCGGCAAGTCCTGCTCGAATCCGTGACTTTGTCGTGTCTAGCTGGAATCGCAGGCGTAGCCCTGGCCTTCGTATTTCTGCGCGCATTTCTTGCCATCGTCCCGGGCGACCTGCCCAGAATCCAGGAATTACGCATCGACTCGGTTACTTTACTTTTCTCTCTAGTCGTTTCCCTCTTTACTGGCGTGGGCTTTGGCCTGTTCCCGGCTTGGAGCGCCTCTCGTTCCGACACTTCCTTGGCCATCGGAAGCAACCGCTCCAGCACTCGTGGACGCCACGAAGGTCACGTGCATACTGCTCTTGTGATTGCCGAAATCGCCATCAGTCTCGTATTGCTCGCGGGTTCAGGTCTGCTGATTCGCAGCTTTGTGGAAACCATTCGCGTTCATCCGGGATTTGATACTCATGGCTTGCTCACCTTACGGCTCGGCATGTCTCACGTGAAGTATCCGCCCGGAAAAACGTTGCCCTTTCTCCATCGAGTCACCTCCGCGCTTTCTGCCCTGCCCAGCGTTCAATCGGTGACCAGCGGGTACCCGATCCCATTCACGTACGACGAGCTCAGTAACTTCCGTGTCCAAGGCCTCCCCTATGACCCCACGGATCCTTTGACCTCTAAGGTTGCGGTTGTCGCGCCTCTCTATTTTGAAACTCTGAAAATCCCTTTGTTGCGCGGCCGCACCTTCACAGACCGCGACAATGCGCAATCCGCCCGTGTCGCCCTGGTGAATGCGGAATTTGCCCGTCGCTACTTTCCCAATGGCGATGCCATAGGCAAATCCATCCAGCCGCATCTAGAAGACGAAGACTCCCAGGATTGGTATCAAGTAGTGGGCGTCGTGGCCAATACCCGCATGACGGACCTAACGGCGACAACCGACCCTCAATTCTTCCTTCCGCTTGAGCAGTGGCCCGCTTGGGCACAAGGCATTATCATCCGAGTGCCACGCAATCCCGACGGCTATATCACTGCTGTTTATTCGGCCATCGCCAGCCTCGATCCCGACGTGCCGCTCTTCGATGTAAGCTCCGTAGATGACCGAGTGACGCAATCCATGTCCTACGCGCGTTTCGAAGCTCAATTGCTCACCTATTTTGCGGCTGCCGCGCTATTGTTGGCGGCCATCGGTTTGTACGCCACTCTTTCCCAAATGGTTGCTCGCCGCACTTCCGAGATTGGTGTGCGTATGGCTTTGGGAGCGCAGCCCATCGACATATTTCAGTTGGTTCTAAAGCGTGCTTTATGGATGGCGACTCTGGGGGTGTTGATCGGCTTGCTTTTTTTTTGGATCGTTTCGCGTTCCCTAGCCGATTTCCTCTACAACATTTCGATTCTTGATCCATGGACCATATTTGTCGCAAGTATCACTCTGGTTGGCGTTTCTCTTCTGGCAAGCCTGTGGCCGGCTTGGCTTGCCGTTCGCCTGCAACCTATGGACGCACTCCGCGAACAATAAGGTCAGACTTCCGATTGGCGGCAGCCGCTGATAGTAGCACTGACTCCTCGGAAACGGCATAATCGCCCATATAAAGTTCTATAAAGTTCTAGAGAACTTGACTCCTCCGGTTAGGCGACGCATATCGGATGTTAGGGCTATGCATAAGATGCGGTCTTCTGCTTACTCTAGGCTGTCTCCAAGTCAGTGGTGCGCAAGAATCAAGCGGCAAGCCTGAAGTTCCAACACCTAAAACAGTTCAGTCATCGATTCCTCTACCCAAATACTCACCTGCCGATTCGGAACCGAAAAAACCTGGTCGAGAACCTGAAACTGTTGCGGACCTTTCGGCCCTAGCAACCTCTGTGGCTAAATATATTTCCGTTGCAGGCCGCCAGCCGAAGAGCTGCACCGTTCTGGTTACAGATTTCACATTGCCGGACGGCAATACCTCGGCATATGGAATGCAGCTTGCGGACACGCTTTCGCGTGAGTTGACGAACAAAGAGTACAAACTCGGGGTGATTGACCGGAGGCTTCTCCAAACCCTCCTAGCCAAGGAACGCGTCCCTGCGCAATCCCAACATCGAGCAATAATTCACTGGATTTCTGATGAACTCGACGCAAGATTCGTAGTCTTCGGCACAACCGAAAAAGCTGGCGACGGTCTCGTTCGCCTATCGGGTCAACTGATCGATACGAACAGCAAGGACTGGCCTGTGTACAGTGCGATTGTGAATCTCGGTCCCCTGAGCTCGGCGGAAGACCTCGAGCCCATCGAACCATTCGCGCCCTTACCGGCGCTTACAACAAGTTCTAGCGGGGAAAAGCTAGAACGAGCGGGAATTAATGGAACGACGATGCCAAGCTGTACCTATATTCCAAATCCACCTTATTCAGAGGAGGCCATGAAACTTAAGATAAGTGGGTCGGTCACCACAGAGGCGGTTGTACCCAAACGCGCATGCCTTGAAACTATGCCCTCGATAGGCGTAGATTCCTTGTCGTGTCACCCCGCAGAAAGCCAGACAGTGAACACCAATTCATCGTGGAGCTGGAGGTCATTATGATCAAGAACACGGTAGCGGTTCTGTTGCTAAGCGGCTTATTGTTTGCTGGAGAGGCGTTATTCGCTCAGAACGGCGCGCCTCAGACCGCGCAACCCGTGGCCCACGGCGAGACGCCAGCATCTTTAGATGAAGAGATCGCAATGATGAGGTCCGACCTTAGGTCCAACCGGAAGAAGATTATCGCAGCCAACATGAAGTTGGCCCCCGACGAAGCGGAATGGTTCTGGCCGACTTACGACCAATACATCAATGAGTTGGTGAACATCAATAACGCGAAATATGCGCTTATCAAGGAGTATCTGAATAACGACAACATGACGGATGAGCAGGCCGATGGTCTCTCGAAGAGGTGGATTGATGTGGATGCATCGGTGGTCCAACTACGACTCAAATACGTTCCTATATTCCGCAAGGTCCTGTCAGCGAAAAGCACGGCGATGTTCTTCCAACTCGATCGGCGTGTTCAAATGATGATCGACCTCCAACTGGCAAGTTCGATTCCGCTAATTAAACCCTAAACTGCCACAATATCCGCTCCGATTATGGAGCTCAGTGGAGGCAGCGTGATAAAATTCGCCGATGCCTAAACCATGAAGCGCCCCTGCCGTAGTTTTGGCCAAGCTATAAGAGGTTACCTCGCGGAACGCCGCGAAAATCCACTGCTTGATGCTGTTCTCCGGTCAAAATCACTTTGCGCTTGAGCCATTTGCTAGGGATTCGCAGGTCCGGCCCGTGATAGACTTGGCTATGGAATGATGTCGGCGCCGCACAAGCCGCTTTCGGCCCTTCTCTCTCAAATTCTGGTGGCCTATAGTGTGGAGCTCGATTGCGAATTCGAGCGCCGCATGCTGCAAACGCAGAGCCGTAGCGCGCGCCTCTCGCTGGTCATTTGGCTTAATGTGCTGCAGTTTTTGGCCGACGGACCAGTTTCGGTTCGAACGCTCGCTTCGCGCGCGCTCACAGCCGAGGCTGGCGCCACAGCTGGGCTTGGTTGCCTCGAACGATGGGGCTTCGTTGCGCTGCAGCCCGGAAAGCGGGCCGGTTTCGGTAGCGGCCGAGGCATCCGCGCCGATTGGCCGGTTCGGCTCACGGCCAGCGGTGAAACAGCCGTCAGAATTTGGCCCGACCTGATCCCGGAAATCGACGCCCGCTGGTCGAAACGCTTCGGCGACGACGCGACGAGGTTGCGCCGCTCGTTAGAAGCAATCGAGCACCAGATCGACCTCGAATTGCCGCAGGGCTTGCCCGTTGCGATTCTGAAGCTGCCGGAGTTCGGGCCCCGGAAATCGGCTGCGGAACACGGTCTGCCGCTGCCGGTGCTACTTTCCCGAGTTCTGCTCGCGTTCGCGCTCGATTTCGAACGTGAGTCCCAAACGCCGATTTCGCTATGCGCAAACGCGATCCGCGTTCTCAGTGACGAGCCGATCCCTGAAACGGAGATTCCCAAAAGAACCGGCTGTTCGGAAGAGACCGCAGGCATTGGCTGGCAGCACAAGCCGTACATCATCGTTGAAAGAGACCCTGCGCGCGGCCGCGGCAAGTTCGTGCGCTTGTCCGAAGCGGGCATCAAGGCGCAGCAAGAGTATTACAGTCGCACGCGCGAAATTGAGGAAAAGTGGAAGAAGCGCTTTCGCACCGCAACGAAAGAAATTCGGGAATCGCTGACGACTCTGTTGAAAAGAGGCGAACTGTCTGACGGCCTAAAACCGCCTCCCGGAACGACCCGCGCCGGTGCCCAGACACCGGCCCTAGGCCGCGTGGACATTGGACCTGCGGCACGCCAGCGCAGGCGGGATTTGATAATTCAGACGGAAGCATTCGTGCGCGATCCGGCTGGCACTCTGCCGCATTATCCGCTCTGGGACATGAACCGCGGCTTCGGTCCGTAGCACGCGTTGGTCTCCTTGGACAACCAGCACGAGCGCTTCGGAAACGTAGGTCGCACGGTTTCGGGTGATTTGTCGACCATGCGGAAGTTATCCACTTCACCCGCGACTCCGAACGGGTACTCGTCTTTCTTCAAGGGGCTTCTGCCGGAGCGCGCATGGCGCCGTTTCCGCGCCTCCTCCAGGTTCCGATCCCTCTCGTCATGGAATCCATCCCATGCGCCTGCACGAACCACATTGCCAGCACAAGCTTCGCCAACTCTGCTGTACTCATAGCCCTTGATTACTCCCGGTATGAAGGGTTTGAATGGTACCCCCAATTCTTCTTTGCACTGTACGGTTGGCAGCGTTTCCTTCAGCTGTTATCTGTGGGGACTGCCGCGAATAAGATAAGTATGTGGATAATCACAGGGAAGAATCTTGTTGTGATCATGAAAAACGGCAAGGTCTACAAGAACACCGTCGGCGGTGTTAAGTCGAGATAACACCAGCCCGGCTTGGATTCCGCGTGTCCACTGGCGAGAGCGTTTCTATGACCTTTGATTTATACAGCCCGTGGCAGTTCCGTTTGTGCTTTTTGCGTAAGTCGTCAATTCCTGCCTTTAAGGTTATTCCTACCCCGACTCATCAGGACTTTGGATGAATTTCTGGCGGCTTCGCGACTTCAATGCGGGCTAGCCGCTCGTGTAACATTGCGTCGGGGGGGGCGAGGAGGGCTTGTGAGAGAGTTAACTGCAGACCTGTTCGTGTCGATGGATGGGTTCGCATCAGGTGTAAATGAACCGCCTTTCTTCGGATACTTCGGTGATGATCTCAGCGTGTGGATAAAAGAGAATTTGGAAAAACCTCATATTCTCATTATGGGGCGGATCACTTACGCGGCCCTGGCGCAATTTGCGATTGACTCCACGGACGAGTTAAACGTCAGAATGACCGCGCTGCCCAAGACTGTATTCTCACGAACCCTTCACGAACCGCTTGCTTGGAAAAACACACGCTTGGTGAAAACCTCGATGGAGCAGGAAATTGCCAGGCTCAAAGAGCAAAGCGGCGACCCCCTTCGTTGTATCGGGAGCATCAGTTTGGTGAGGAATATGATTCGATTTCACCTCGTAGATCGGCTCCGGCTCATGATTTTCCCTGTGGTGCTTGGTACAGCCGGCAGAGAATCCGTCTATGCCGAGTATGAGAAGACAAGCTTCGAACTGATTGGTTCAAGAATCCTTGATTCCCGCATAGTTCTGCTCGAATACAAGCTGCGGAACCAGAATTCGCAACGCTAGTTCTCTGTAACATCGAGGAGCCTGGTTACGGTGGTTTTTCAGAATCTATCGACCAGCTAAGGCGGTAGTTTTTCACCAACCTTTATCCACCCGTTTTCACTAACTTTCACCCACATTTTCAGGATCATTCACCCACCCCCGATTGCGGTTGAACGAGCAGGTATGCCAACCAGTTCTCCATGAGGACAAGGGATGGCATACCGGGAGGTGAGGAGGATGGACGTTGATCAGATTTTACAAACAGGACAAGCAAAATGAAAGTTCAGTGCCGGGCGGACAAACATTTACACATTTCTTTGGACTCCAACCAAAGCAGGCACGTACACGATCAACATAGCCGCGTATGGCGCGCTCTGGACTCCGAGCTATGCGTGGAAACCGAAGGCGGCCACAATTACCGTGAATTAGATTGCTGTTCTTCGAGCGGGGCAGCGCTCTGTTTCTCGACCGATCGAGCTTCCTGGCAACCGGACGGGTGCGCCGCTGGAGGAAGTTCTTTCCCCAGCGAGGAACCGCATGCCCTTTCCGTTCGGCATCCGGCGAGGAGTCCTTGGAGAGCTCCGCCAGGTTTCGATGACCGGCCGCACCGAGTTCAATTAGTGCTTAGCGTGGACAACATGAAGGCCAGCGTGTCCGGGCGCGAGTCCTTGAACGGCGCGGCCGAACCTGGACGCGATCTCCTGGAAACTGATGTCTTCGATGGCACAAAATCCGTGCGAGCGAAGAATCGCTGCAATGCCAGCCGGCTCGAAACGGCTGACCGAACGTTCACCAATTTTCTCAAGCTGTTTGGTCCGCTCCGTTTCCAATTGCCTTAGGGCTTCTGAGAATGCCTCGGGAGGTTCCACGTAGTCGAACACCACCTCCGAGTTCTGGATTGACGACATGTAGTCCAGAGTGCGGCCGATAGCGTGCTGTGTCAGATATGGCACAACTCCGAGCCAAGTGAAAAATGCGGGCGAGTTCTGCTGAAAGCCACCGGCGACGAGCTTCTCTCCCACATCGTCCCGCTCGAAATCGACTGGCACGAGAACAAGCCATGGCGGAAGTGCGATTTGAACTTCGGCCAAGCGCTGGCGCTTCCATGCCTGCGTCGCGGGGTGGTCCACCTCATAGATACGGATCTGTCGTGCGCCATGGGGATTCCGGAGGGCGAAAGTGTCGAGTCCGGCGCCAAGGATCACGATCTGCCGAATCCCTCCTTCGACAGCTCTTGACAATGCATCTTCCGCAATCCGGCTTCGCGCGGCCGTGAACAAACGTCCGATGCTGGCCAGGGGGTGTTCGTTCGCAAATTGAAGCAGGTCCTTTTCGTCTTCACGAAGAATCTTCATGGCAAATGGGTCATAGAGGATTGCGCCATGATCGAGCACCTGATGAGCAGCTCGTTGTCGGGCAATTATCAGGGCTGTGCGGCTGGGTTCATTAGGCTTCACGCTCGAGGTCTCCGTTCTCATCAATAGCTGATCGCACGAGTTGTCGTGTGCGCGACTGGCGCCGTGCACACCGATATGTTCCGCTCAAGTAGATACCTCCCGAATCCGGTCCCAAGCAGGAACCAACATGGCCGTGGCTTATGGCTGCAGAGCGCCGTAGCGATGCCTGACCCTACGACGAGGAGCTCTAAACCGGGAGCCTCGACCCTACTGAAAAGTCAAACATACCTCGGGGTGCAGTATCGGCGCTTGCGCAGCAAACCCGGCACCCCGAAAGCAATCACTGCCATGGCTCACCGGTCGGCCCGACTCGTCTATCGAATGTCGAATTACGGTCAGCAATACGTAGACAAAGGGGCGGAATACTACCAACGAAGAACCGCCAACGACAAATCGAGTTTCTCAGAAAGAAGGTGGCTTCCGGCAGGCAAAATCGGAAACTTAGAGTACTAACCCGAACCTTCCGCTTTCCCGACTCCCCAGAAACTTCTTAATCAATTGAGTGTCGGTATCATCACCTCCTTAACTGTTTTGCCCTTGAATGCCGCGCCGAATACCGTCCTGGATTTACCCGCTGCTCTGGAGGATCCAATGATTTGGAAGTCGGCGGGCCTGTCTAGTGGAACGTGCGACAACTTTGGTCGTGCGGATCAGAATCGAATCGCCGCCATGAGCACGAATTGCCCGGTGTGAATCAACCTGGAACCTGGAGTCAAGAGACGGGGGTTGGGAGGCAAGGCGCGGGGTTGTTGCGGATAGGCAGGTGAGTTAAGTTGGAGCTAGGTTCGAGGCTCCCTTGTCTACTCAGCGAGGTTCCTGGAAACTGGCAGTCAAGCCGCTTCTCCGTGAGGTACTTCGGGCGGAGCAGCGGATCGTTTTCGGGGGCGTAATGATCTCCGCGCTGTTCGCGGTGGTGATGCCTGGCACCCCCCTTCTTTTCATGGGTGTTTGTATTCTGGTAGTTGGGAACGCCATGTACGCGTTGCTGCTTTTCGGCAGCCGGTTTTATAACCACCGACCGTTCCCGTGGAATTGGGTTCTCTATATACCCCTGCTAGCGGTTGGCGCATTTTTGAGCGCGCTCGCGTCGGTGGAACTGCTTCGCTGGATGCACCCGTCAGTCGGACCCTACGGGCAAGTATTTCGCGCGAGTTGGAAGTTCGTCGTGGTGGCGTGCATGGTGGGGGGTATTGCCGGATACGCCGTTTTGCAGATTCAGGAAAGATTGCAGGCCAAGAACAAACTTTTGGAGAAAGCCGTAGAGCGCGGAACGCTGCAACTGCAGCAGCAGGAACAGGAGTTGAAACGCGCACTGGAGATCCAGAAGGACTTGCTGCCGAAGGAATTGCCGCAACTTCCGGGCATCGGGTTGGCGGGCGCGTGGCAACCGGCGAGGACCGTGGGAGGGGACTATTTTGATGTACTGCGCTTGGACGACAATCGCATTGGAATTTGTGTGGGCGACGTTTCGGGAAAAGGGCTGACTGCTTCTCTGCTGATGGCGAATCTGCAAGCCGCTTTCCGGGCATATGCCATGCCGGACACCTCGCCGGCAGTGGTGTGCGCAAAGTTGAATGCGTTCGTTTGCGGGAATGTGGCGCCCGGAAAATTTATTACTTTTTTTTATGGGATTTTGGACGGACAGAAGAAAACGCTTACGTACGAAAACGCGGGACACTGTCCCGGGATTCTGGTACACGCTGGAGGACAAACGGAGCTGCTATCAGGACAAGGTGGAGTTCTTGGGGTGCAGCCGGAGTGGACGTATCAGGATTTCACGATTCGACTGGCTTCGGGCGACCGGTTGTTGCTTTACACAGACGGAGTGAGCGAAGCGGCGAACAAAGCTGCGGAGGAATTCGGGTACCAGCGAATCGCCGCAGCGGCTGCGTCGGCGCGAGCGTCAGCGGCGGATTGCCAGCGGCGAGTGATGGAAGAGGTGATGAAATTCTGCGGCGGTGAGTTCGGCGACGATGTGACGTTGGTTGCCGCAGTGGTTCACTGACATGCATGAGTCCGCTATCGTTCCAGCTCCTCGTTTGTCGTGCCGGCTCAAATAGTCGACGCAACACTTGCCTGTGATCTTATCGCCAGAAACTTAATCAACTTGTGATTCGATTGGGCCAACTCCTCGTAAGCGCACTTGCCATTGGGGGTTTCCTATTACTCACAAGAGTCTCCGAATGCATAGGCATTGACCGACGAACCTCAGCCTCTTCTGCCTTTGGGCCTTTTTGATCGCTTCAACTTGCATAATGTCTTTTGCAGGAAAGGCGGAGATTCGATGGCGAAAGTCCGTGGGCCTCTGACATGAAATCTGGACTTGATCATATCTCGAAGGAAGACGCGTGGAGGATTTTTCCTAATCTTTCTTGATTTTGAGATGGGGTGCTGGCCGTCCTGCGCATCAAGCCAGTCGAGCGGATGAAACACCACCTTTGAAAACAGCTTTATACCAGAGGGTGTTTGGTCATTCTGGCCGTGCTGGTTGTGGACTCGATGGACGACGGGCTCCAAATGTTTGCACCGCTCTTGCCATCCCGCTGGTTGTAATGGCGTACGTTCAGGCAGGCAAACTCCGATCGTCGTCAGGAAAGACGATTAGAGTCCCGGCACGAAGATGTCCGATTTCGACTTACCAGTCGCTAGTTTCGTGGTGCGCCGTTCTTGTCACGGTTTCTTCCCAACAGCGCAAATCCATCCTTTGGTACGTTCCTCAATAACCTGAACATCCGAATAGCCGGTTGTCGTAAAGAGTTCGCGATGGTCGTCGACACTCAAGAGCTTCATGCCAGTTTTTCCCGAGTATTTTTCGCTTCCGAGGCTCCGCGGCTCGAATCGTCGCCGGATGGCCGAGCCGGCTGCAAGCAGCTTGGACACCCTCGTTGTCGATCCCTTGTAGACTTCCGCCGTTACGATGAGCCTCCCTCCCGGCTTCAGGACTCGGAAGATTTCGCGCATGTCCCCTGGCAAGTTTAACCACCAGATGTGCGTGTCCACAGCTGTCACAAGATCGAACATCGCGTTTGAGTACGGGAGCTGAGACACAGAGCCGTGATTAATCTCGACTCGACCCATATCTATCCAACTCGCATTTGTTCTCTTGCTTGCGGCGACACTCTCCTCGGAGAAATCGATGCCATAGACTTTTCCTTGCGCGGCAGCATCCGCTAACTTGTTAACTGTTCTGCCGCCACCACAACCCACGTCGAGGATGATGTAGTGCTCCTCGACGGAAGTGTGCGCCAGGCCCCAGTCGGTTAGTTTGGAATGACCCAAATTCATCGCCCACAAAATGAACCGCCCCGGCCACCCTGTCGGCTTCTGGCATTGACTCATGTCTGCACCCTTGTGGGACAAAATTCGTTGTCCCGGCCCGAAGTCTAACGCCGAATTGCCAGCAACACTAACCAGTTCCGGTAGAAATTTCTTCGGTTACGCGTCCAAAAGGCGCTTAGGCGCGACCGTTCACAGTCCGCGAATCTACCGCCCTTGCATACTTGATCTATATTCACTACACAGGTAATTTGCCTCCGTGCAAATGAGCTTGGTTTAACTTGCTGGCCCGATGCCGGGACAGGCAGTGCTCTTCGGAGAGGCGAGGGACGTCAAAGACCACGCCACCGCAATCAGCACTAAGCCGTTGTCGAGCAGCGTCGCCGCCTGAAGGGTGCCCGAGCTGTTCCAAGGTTCACTTTGTCGCCGGGGGAAACCCAGCACTTTATAGCCACTGGCACCTTCCGCGACGGCAGTACACAGAAACTCGCCTCCGTGAACCTAGAGATCGTCAAATCCGGCCGTAGCGGAGATCAGCAACGATGCGAGCAATCGCGTAGTGGGCCTGGCCATCAATGAAGGAACCGTCATCATTATCGCCGCGGCCGGGCATGTGAGAGGGTGGGCCAGGCTAATCGTCCAATAAAAACGAGGCAATTAGGTCTTGGGAAGCGGCGTTGCCGTCGAAGAAGTACTGGCGCCTATGTTCCCGAGTTGCCGCCATTCTCACATGCTGCGTTTTGCCGCTAGAGAGTCTTCAAGAATGCGACCAGGTCCGTCTTCTGTTGGTCCGTGAGACTCAGCGTAAATCGCGTGTTGTAGAAATTCACGACGTCCAGAAGGGTGGCTGCCGACCCGTTGTGGAAGTACGGCGCGCGTCCGGCGAGCCCGCGAAGAATTGGCCCTTTGATCTTGCCGACGTGGTCAAACTGCCCATCAATCAGAGCCTGTCCGAGGTCCGTGGTCGTCTTGCAGCTGTTGGTCGGCAGGCCTGTGGTGGGATCTTTCTGGCACACCGTAATCTGCGGCAAGTAGCTCAAATCCAGTCCGCCGAGGTTGACAAACGACGATGTGGGACTCGGGTCTCCGGTGCCAATGTTCAAGGGAGTGGGGAAGGAGTGATTGCCCACATTCGGGGTGTCGTGGCACGTGCCACAGGTACCTTGCAGCACTGGAATTCCCCCTGCGACAAGCCCTCCGGCGGCAACATCGTCATTGATGCCGGCCACACCGCTAATCGCAATGGGCAAAGAATTGAAAAGGACCTCGCCGCGGGCGATGGACTGGCGAGCTTCGGCGAAACCACCATAATGCTCGCCTTCTTGCTGCGTCCATGCTTCGTAGAGATTAAAAATGTCGGGAGTGAACTGACCGTCTCCTGGAGTGACGAGCCCGCCGGGCTGCTCCAAAGTGGGTACGAGCGCGTGCACGCTGGAATTGATGGTTATGAAGAAAGGCTGAGTGGTCAAAAGCGCTGGTCCGCCGTTCGCACCATCCTGGTTGAGCAGCCCGGCGCGCGAATCAAGGACCTGCGCGGTGAAAAGCTGCATCTCGAAATTGACGATTTGCTCTTGCTCTGCAGGAGTGGGCCGGGTTCCGTCGCCTTGTGCGTGGATGACCGTCGCATCGAGTGATTGGTGGGCCAAGTCGCTCAGCAAGGAAGAGGGATAATTGCCGAAGATGATCTTTGTGGTTCCTGTGGCCGGTGTGGATTCCCGGCCGTCAAACATCACAGCGCTGAGAAACGGAAGGTTGGTGGTTGGCAGTGGCCGCCGGTACATGGAGATGACATCGGTGGCATTGCAGCCATACGGATTGTTGACGCTCATGACCAGGTAGTTGGCGTTGGCGGGAACGGTGATAAAAATGCGGATCAGGCCTCTGCTGAGCAGCAAGCTGTATGCCTCGCGCCGTTTCTCCACGGTCGAGACATCTGCCGTCGAGCAGTTCGCGCCGTCCACGGCTTGGAAAATGGGGTCAGTCCCACCCGTAGCGTAAAAACGCTGCTGCAGATGTGGCGGGGTAATCGAGAAAGCATCGCTGGGTTCATGGCAGGTGACGCACCTTCGGCCGTTCGTGCCCATGTCCAGGAAAAACGGATTGGTGGAGGTGTCGGTCGGACCCCCGACGTTTATGGTGGCAAAGGCGCCGTCCGGATCCCCGAATACCTGGAGCTTAGGAATGACCAAGCCGAACGAATCGCTGAAGGCGAGCCCCGCCGCGGTGGCCACGAGCAACGCCACCACCGAAGCGATGCGCAATGGCCTGCGGATAGGGTTTCTTTTCGCTCCTGGCTGCTTAGCCGGGGCGTCTTTACGCGTTATCGGCGTATCGGTATAGGTCACCATGGTTTTCCTTTCGAGGATAGTGTCGTCGTCGATGGCTCTTTGAATAGCGCACAAGCGCCAAGTGTCGTGAACTGTCGCAGGATTAATGAGGATCGGGCAATGCTCTAAGCATGAAATGTTGATGACCGCCCATTTCCCTGATACAAATGCGGTTAGTTTCGCAGATGACCGGAAGCCTGCGCCGCCTTTCTCTCAGTCCGCCCTGGAGCGTCGAAATGCCGCAAGAATGCAAAAGCCAGGTCCTCCGTTTTGGTGTTTTTGAAGCGAATATTCTTGCGCGGGAGCTGAGAAAACACGGGACCCATGTGCGGCTTCGCGGCCAGCCCTTTTGTATCCTGTCCATGCTACTGGAGAGGCCTGGCGAAGTAGTTACGCGCGATGAAATGCGGCAGAAGCTGTGGCCTGCCGATACCTTTGTCGACTTTGAACACAGCTTGAACAGTGCCATTAAGAAGTTGCGCGCCGTGCTGGGTGATTCGCCGGACAATTCGCGGTATATCGAAACAGTTCCCCGCGTGGGTTACCGGTTTGTTGCCCCGGTCGAAGAAGTACCCCTGCCAGGAGCACCGGCGGCGGAAGTTTCGGCAGGCTCTAGCCAATCGCAAGCACAATCCGCACCGCAGGTTTCACACTCGCGCTGGCCGCGGCTCGTCACAGTTGGCCTGGCACTGGTCGCCTTGGCCGTCGTCGCAACTTTCGCGTGGCGGAGGGCGGACGTTCGCCCGGGATTAGACGGAGAAAAGGTGGTTCTCGCGGTTCTGCCTTTTTCCAATCTAACCGGAGACCCCGGCCAAGAATATTTCAGCGACGGATTGACGGAAGAAATGATCGCCCAGCTCGGCCAGATGGACCCGGACCGCATGAGCGTGATTGCGCGCACCTCGGTCATGCATTACAAAGGCAGTTCCGAGCCGTTGCCTCAGATCGGCGACGAACTGGGAGTTCAGTATGTGCTCGAAGGCAGCGTGCGGAGGGATTCCGGCCGAGTCCGTATCAATGCTCAGCTTGTGCGCGTGAAGGATCAGCGACCAGTGTGGTCGCGCGAGTACGATCGCGAGCTGGCTGGCCTGTTGACGCTTCAGCACGAAGTGGCGCAAGAAGTCGCGAACGAAATGCGCGTCACTTTGGGGGAGAAGCCCAAGCCGGCTGGCACCTTAGCCGCGAAACCAGCAGCTTCTCCGAGTTCCTACGCGGCATACGACCTTTATTTGCAAGGCCGTTATTTCTGGAACAAACGCACGGAGGAAGGGTTTCGGCGCGCTGCGGACTATTTTCAGCAGGCCATTGAGCGGGATCCCAACTACGCGCCCGCCTATGCAGGGTTGGCTGACACCGACGGGCTGATGAGCACCTGGTATATCGGTCCCCAAACCGAGCTTATGCCCAAAGGGCGTGCCGCGGCGCTGAAGGCGTTGCAACTGGACGATACCCTGGCCGAAGCGCATACCTCGCTGGCATTGATCGAAGAAAATTACGATTACGACTGGCAAACTGCCGAAAAGGAATTCAAACGCGCGATTCAGTTGGATCCAGGTTACGCCACCGCGCATCAGTGGTACGCCGAATACCTCTCGTGGCTGGGCCGTTTTGAAGAAGCTTTGGCGGAAAGCGAGAAGGCTCGCCAACTGGATCCATTATCGATGATTATCGCCGCGGACCACGCCACGATCCTCTACTACGCCAGGCGATACGATCGCGCCCTCGCGCAGTCTCAGGCCGTGCTCAACATGGACCCGAGCGCCCCGCGCGCTGCATCCATCTTGATCCTCTCCTATGTCCAGCAGCACGAGTTCGCAGAAGCTCAACAATTCATCGAGCATGAGGCCACGCTCAACAACCAATGGCTTCCAGTCAAAGAAGCGGTTGTCTACGGCTACTGGGGCCGCGCGGCTGAAGCGCAAGAAGCATCGACCAAGGTGGAGAAATTTGCGTGGAAACCGCAACAGAGGATCCCGGTGTTGCTCCAGGTTTATTCGGCGATGGGTCGAAGAGACCAAACGATCGCCGTTCTGCAACAGGCGGTCTCCGACCATTCCAACGCCGTCACCTCTATCAAGGTAGATCCCATGTATGACCCGTTGCGCAGCGACCCCCGTTTTCAAGACGTGCTGCGGCTCGCCGGCTTGGCTGATACCGGTATTCCCGCAAAACGCTAAGGCAAAAAAGCGGGTAGCTTCAGCAACTCTCGCAGCATCAGCTACATCCACCTGCTTGTATGGTGACCGAGCTGTAGCCTGTCGCATGCTTTGCAGACCTCTGCGAGTTTTTTCATATGCCAGACGTGATCGCGATGGATGTGAACTTGGCCTTCGGCTCCCAGCAGATGAAACGTCGCAAGCTTCAGGTCGCTGACTTAATGTACAGGCCAGCAGTAACGACGACAGGAATCCACATAAAGGTCCACGGCATCGAGTCGTTGTTTGTATGCGCCGTGGTTCCGAGCTGTGCTTGGTTTAACCCTGTGTCTTCGGCGGCCACGCGATCTGCCCCTTACCGCGATACGCAAGGTTGGCGACATGCCCGGCGCGCGCTGCGGAAACCCCCGCTTCCACCGTGGCATTAGGCTCCTTGCGAGCCTTGACGCAGTCGAAGAAATTCTGGACGTGGTCGATGGTGCCGTCGCGGAAGCTGTCCGCCTTGATCACCGGATTCTCTCTCATGGGCACACCTTCGTGGTGAACCGTAAATCCGCTGCGGTTTATCTTCAGAGTTGCCTCCGTGCCGCGGAATTCCAGGCCGCCATCATCGATCGATGAAGCCATCATTCCTTCGAAGACCACGTCAAATCCGGGATAGCGCAAAGCAGCCTGAACCGTGTCGGGACACTCCCAACTCTCAAACACATATTTGTCGCCCAGCATCTGCGCCTCGCGCGGCTGGTCGGACTTCATGGCCCAGTGAGCCACGTCGATCCAGTGCGTGAAAAGATCGGTCATCGTGCCGCCACCAAAATTCCAGAATTGCCGCCAACGATAGAAAACTTCTTCGCTGAACGGCCGATCGGGTGCTCCCCCGAGCCAGCGTTTCCAATCTAGCGCCTGCGTGTCAATCGGCTTAGGCGCCAGAAAGGTATTGTAATTTTGCCACCAATACGTGCGGACTTGAACGACGCGCCCAAGGCTGCCTCCCTGGATCAGATCTACGGCATCGCGAAAGTGGCTCCAGCTGCGTTGCTGCATGCCGCACTGCAGAATCTGTTTGCTGCCGCGAACCGCGTGGATGAGTGTGTCGCCTTCTTCGACGCTGTGCGTGCTCGGCTTTTCAAGATACACGTCTTTGCCGGCCTTCACGGCGTCCACCGTCATGCGCACGTGCCAGTGGTCAGGAGAAGCGATAAAGACGGCGTCGATTTGTTGCTCAAGCACGTCGCGATAATCCACGTAAGCGGTCGCGACATTGTTCGACCGCCATCTCACCGCGTCGCAGTGCGGTCCATAAACATCGCTCACGGCAACAATCTCATAACGGCCGGCGACCTGGTCGGCGGCATTGAGCAGGCTGCCCATGCGGCCGCCGGCGCCAATCACGCCGACGCGCAGTGTGTCGTTGGCGCCGAGAGCTCGCGTTGAGGCAAGGGCGGTAAGTCCGCTGGCCACAAGAAAGCTACGGCGATTAGGCTGATCTTTCATGGCGACATCTTACAGCACCCAGCCACAATTTCGCCTGGCGGAAAGCACCGTCGACGAACGAGAAGTGGATCAATTCGGCACACCTGTCCTTTGGGACGGTGGGCGCTCCCTGCGTTTCCCCCCACACTGCAATCATCCACCGGGAGGCGCAATGAGCCATCGAAGCAGCTTCGCCGACATGAAAGCCGAGCAAGGAAGAATGACTGCGAGTTGGAAAGCCGAAGGGCGCCAGAGCGAGCCTTGGGCCGTTGCTGATCCGGAAATCGTGGAAATTTTTGCGGCAGGTGTCACGTTCGGTTTGGAAGTCGGCCGTCGCAACGACCGCAATCCTTTATATTCCCCGGATGAATGGCGCAAAGCTCTGCGCGAGGCGGTGGAAAAGGCCGCCGTGCTCGAACAGAGTCTCCAAAGAGCTAAAGAGGGGATGCTCGAAAAACTAAAGAAATAGATTTATCTGCCGCCGGGCTTTGCTGATTCGGGTTGCGCCGATCCGGTCTGCCAATATCTGTTGAAGCCGATGTAGTCAGAGGGCAAGTACGCGAGAATCGTGCGGCGCAACTCCAGAATGTCCACGCTGCCGATCCGCTGGTACAGAACTTTTCCGTCCGCATCGATCAGAATGGTGTAGGGAACTGCGGATTCCCATGTGGGATCAAACGCTTTCTGCATCGCCGCCGTATCGTCGGAGTCAAACAGTAGGTTGCGGCTGGTCGCGTGTTGCTTCTGCAGCATTTTCAGCACGCTGTTTTTCTCGTCAGGCATGTTCGCGGACACGGTAACGAGATCGAAGTCGCGCACCTTGTACATTAAAAACGTATCCTGAAAATCAGCGAACTCGTCGATGCAGGAGCCGCACCACGTTGCCCAAAAGCTGACCAGCAGCATATGCTTGGTCGGATTCGCGCGCAGTTTCTTCAGATCGTCCGCCGAAGCCAGTTCCACCGTCACCGGCTGTTCTTCGATTTTTCGCAGCGCCTCGACGCGTGAAGCCGCCTTCTCCTGCCATTTTGTGGAGCAACCAAAAACGCCGGTGTGCTTCACTTCCACCTCACGCCCGGCCAGAAGCGCGTCGATAGCGTTGCGAGCGTCCTGTATTTTCACTTGCTCGCTGCGGTAGCTATTGTCGACGCGCCCTTCGTACCGCAGCTTGCGCCCCTTATCGAAAATAAAAATGTGTGGCGTAGCCTGCGGACCGTACGCGCGTGTGACCGATTGGGTTTCTCCGTCGTACAGATACGGGTAGCGCAGATGTTTGTACGCGACGCGAATCTTCATTTCTTCCAGCGAATCGCTGATGTCGGAAGAGTCCAGCTCATCGATGCGAATCGCCTTTGGATCATTCGGCTCGATGGCCACAACCGCAACGCCCTTGTCGCGATAATCGTCCGCCATTTGCTGGATCCGCTGCTCGTACATCTGCGAGATGGGACAGTGATTGCACGCAAACACGATGGCGAGTACCGGGCTGGAAGCGTACTCGCTCAGGCGATGTGTCTTTCCGTCCACGCCGGGCAGCGCAAAATCCGGCGCGGAAGATCCCAGCGCCAGGATCGGATGCGCTGTCTGCGCCCAGGTAGGGGATGCCAGCAGAAAAAATAGAATTGCGCGCCACATTTCCCTTTAACCTCCATGCCGCGATTGGCAAACGAAACGCCAGCCGTCGGCAATCCCAGCCAAATTCAATCTTACGCTCATCGCGCCGGGCGTGCGGCGCCGTCCGGCGCGGCGCCAGATTGGCTCGCAAGCGGTCGCGGCGTCACGTCCGCGTCCAGCAACCCCATGGCCCATTTGATCGCTTCCACGTACATTTTTTGCATCCGCGGGTCGTCCCAGTTTTGATCCACATGGCCAAGCGTGGAGTAGAAGACACGCCCTTTGCCATACTGTCTCGCCCAGGTCACGGCAAAGTCGTGGTCCTTGCGATGAACGCGGGGATTATTCAGATCCAGTTTCGAAGCGTCCAGGCGCATCAACACGCGCACCTTGTCCCGCGAAAAATCCTTGATCTGGTAAATTTCGTCGTGCCACACAAACGATTTTGGCCATTGCTGCATGCCCGGAAAATCCGTATCCTCCACGATAATCGGCGCGTCAAACGTCCCCCACGGGTGCTCGTCGAAATAACCACCAATCATTTCTCCAAACGCGGGCCAGTCGGTAAAGGTGATGGTTGCGCTGTGCACGCCGACAAACCCCTTGCCATCGTCATGCACGAACGAAATAAGCGCGGCTTTCTGCTCGTCGTTCATTTCCAGGTTGCCGCCGGTATAAAACAGTACGGCGTCAAAGTCGTTCAAATTCTTGGCATTGAACTCCAATTTCTTCTTGGTCAGCGGCTCCGTGTCGGTTCGAATAGTGGTATCCCACAACCCGGATTCGCGCCCCAGCCTCTCAATTGTGGCCATCGCGTGGGAAACCGATTCGTGCCGGTATCCCTTTTCTTCGCCGATAATCAGCAAGTGCTTTTTTGGATGAGCCTCGGTCTGCGCCACGCAGCGCGCGCTAACCGCCACAACCAGCACCAACAACGCCATTCGAAACATTCTCATTGGTGATTGTCCTCGCTGCCGCCCTCTACTTTTTCTTCCCCAGCCACAATATCGCATTGGCGAACAGCTTGTTCTGCGTGGTGTCGCCAAATACGTTTTCGCCGTGGCCCATGTTCATATACACCATGCGATATTTCGTGTTCGTCCACACGATGGGCATGTCACCGGTTGTGATCACATCCTTAACGCCAATGGGATAGTTGGAAGGATCGAGGGTAACGAGCACACGAACATTCTTGTTGAGCCGCGGGCTTGGTTTCCATTGATACCACTCGTTCGACGGCGCAACGTAGGTCTCCGGCATTCCTTTGGTGACAGGATGCGTCCGGTCATCGACAATCATCTTCGCCTTCTGCACCGGCCAATTGTTGGTATAAAACACCGCGCCGCCCAGAAAATCCACAAACCAAGGCCACTTCGTGGATTCGTCGTTGTATCCGGCGATATGCAGTCCCAGCCACCCACCCCCTTGCTCCATGTATCTTTGAAACGCGGCCCGCTGCGCCTCCGTGTGCGGAAAATCGTTGACCCACAGGATCACCTGATAGGGTTTCAGATCGTTATCGTTGAGCTTGTCCCAATTGGTCGTGGTGTCAAAAACGAAATTATTCTTTGCCGCCATCTCGCGAAAAAAAGCCAGCCCCTCATTGCCGGTACGCACATGATCCGGTTCCACATTGGTCGAATAGAAAGCCAGTGCCCGGAAAGCCGGCGCCTGTGCCGCCGCGCGGGAGTTCAGCCAGATAAGTAAAAATGCGCACGCGCAAAGGCTGCGAAGCATTGCGCCAGCATAAAGCGGATGGTTGCAGGGTTTTACCGTCATGGTTCGATTTAAAGAAAACCTTTCCTATTTGCCCGCGGCCCAAAAAATAGAATTCTTCACAATCTGCGTATAGGCAGGATTCTGGAACAGTTCCGGGTGGTGGCCCATGAATATATAAATGTTGCGCGCCTTCACGTGCTCGTTCGTCCAAATCACCGGATGATCGCCCATTTTAATTTCCGTCACAGGCGTATAAGTGTTCTCATCGACGCTCGCCAGCACATGCACATTCGGACGCGGCGACTTGTCGTACGTGTAAAACTCTTCGTTTTCGATAACGAACGGGGAATTCACGCCCTTCATCGCCGGATGATCCTTGTCCTCGATTGTGACCGTGCCTGTGACGAACGTCGCAATGTAATTCTTGAACCGAATTCCTCCCATGAAATCCCGAAACCACGGCCAGATTTGCGTGCCATCGAATTCCCCGAGCAGCGTGGCATGGTGAAACCCGATCCACCCGCCCTTTCCTCCTTCGATGTATTTCACGAAAGCGGCCTTTGCCGTGTCGGTCCAGTTATACGGAGGATAATTCAGTTGGATGAACAGGTTATATTTCGCCAAAAACGCGTCATCGATCTTGGTGGTGTCTTCAATATAGTCGACCGTGAAATTGTTCGCCGCCGACAGT
This sequence comes from Candidatus Acidiferrales bacterium, assembly GCA_963742325.1. Classification (GTDB taxonomy): domain Bacteria; phylum Acidobacteriota; class Terriglobia; order Acidiferrales; family UBA7541; genus Acidiferrum. The sequence continues at coordinate 1,185,469 of CAVULB010000002.1, forward strand.
TTCCCCAGCCAGATCTTCGCGGCGTCCACAAACGGCTGGTGAATTCCGCCATGTTCCGCCAGGGCTACCACGCGGAAACGCGATGCTTTTTCCTGCGCCTCGGAGGGGTTTGCTACGAAACAAAGCACCATGGCAACAAACAAACAGGGCGCTGTACACCTGTTTACGGCACATCCTCGAATTGGCGGCATCCTGAATCCTTCCTGCGTGTCGCGGCCACGTGCATCTTCAGCGCCTCGCGCTGGAACAGGGAAGGAAAGCCCTCAAGGAACATCACGAAGAAACGTACGCCCGTCGCGCATTCGGCTGGTAGAACACGCGAAAGTCCGCTGCAAGGCACATCGTCGCGAAAGTATCAACAAACTAGCGGCACTTCAAGCACTAATTAATGTTTGTTCAGAAAGTTTTCCCCGACAGAGACGGCGGGAGTTGCCGGACTAAAAACTGCTCCGCGCAGTGCGGTATGAAAACAATCTCAATTAGGTGGCGCTGCCTTCGCGCGCGTACACATGCTTGACAATATCCTGGTATTCGGGTTCGCGGAACAGCTTCTCGAACGTCTTCGAATTCACCATCTCGATCAACGGGTAGTCATGCCGTTCGAAAGCCTTGTTCAAATATTCAATCGCTTCCTGATTGCGGCCGAGATCGGCGTAACTTTCCGCCACGGAAAGTGCATCCCCGCGGCCACGCTGCAGGTCGAGCAGTCTGTCCTCCAAAACGCTTCGCAGTACAGCTTGTTCGCCCCCAGTTGCGAATTGCTGGCGCAGCACCTGGATCAGGGCGACCTCGTGTTCATCACCGGTCAGTTTCGCGGCTATCTCCGCCTCGTTGAAATACCTTTCAAAATCTCGCTGCTCAAAATAAATGTTGGCAAGATAGCGCGCAGGTGAAAGAAATCCTGGATCGGCCGTTTTCAATTCCTGCAGAATCGCGATGGCCTGGCCTCTGCGCCCGCTGTCGTAAAGAATCATGGCCCGGTCGGCGGCAACGGATGAAGACAGCGGATCGAGCTTCCGCGCCTGATCAATTTCATTGGTCGCTTCCGGATAGCGGGAAAGACTCATCAGCATGGTTGCATACCAGTGATGCGCTTCCGCGTCTTTGGAATTCAGATCAATGGCGCGCTGAAATTCCCGTTCCGCGCCGGATACATCCCATTCCCAGAAAAACAATGCGAACGCCAGCGCACGGTGGCCTTCCGCAAGGCTGTCATCCAACGCGATCGCCTTCTTGGCCGCGGCGATGGCCAGCGGAAAAGCCTGGCTGGGCGGCATGCCCGTATACTCTCTTAAAAGATTGTAACAATCCGCTTTTCCGGCATATGCCAGGGCATAGTTCGGCTCCAACTGAATCGCCTTTGCGAACAGGTCCAGCGCCAGCGTCAAATCCGCCGGCGTCCTCTTGTTCCAGTGGTAGCGGCCCTGCAGGTAGAGGTCTTCGGCCTGCTTATGCGTCGCGCTGCTGGTGCGCACGGAGAGGGTCGGGAGCAGTCGCCCCTGAACCTCATGCAGCTTAAAAAGTCTGGCACATCCGAAAAGTACCATCACCACGACAGCAAGCCCGAGGCCGTAGCCCTGCCACCATGGCGGTGAGGTCGAAGCCTTCGCCGCCTGCGATCCAGCTGCAGGCAGCACTCCGGAATGTTCTTTGGTGATCTGGCCTTCCAGGTTCACCAAATCCTGCGAAGACCGCAACCAAGCCGTCAGCTCCTCGCTGAATGCATAAACAGTCCCGCGCCGTCCTCCCGGCAGCCGGTGCACCGGAAGCCCGCGCTCTTTCTCCCAGCGCTTCACTGTACGTTCATCCCGCGCAAAGAACCCAGCAATCTCTTTCCACGTATCCAGCTTGCGCCCGTTCGACTTTTCAGCCAGGTCGTTGGTCATGCCCTCATCGGTCCCGTAATGCCCCTAGCCGTCTCTTGCGAGTTGCGTGCCAATCACCGGACTATAGGCCCGCATTATTCTCACTCCAAGGGCCTTCGTTTCCTCGGCTTATAAGATGGCAGGGCTGGTGCATGGGAACCGTCGCGTTTTCAACAGCGACGTCCAGGGCAGATATGTGCAAGAAATTTCCTGTTCTCGGCACGTGTGCTTACCGAGTCCTAAGACCCAGTTGGGTTGAACCAGGAAAACGATCCATCCAGGGAACTTACACACGGCGATTGGACAAGAGAAGTTGCTCCCGAAGATCCCGCCGCTTGGACAGCAATGCAGTCTGGAAGGGGCGTGTTTCGATTTTATGACACTTGGCCGGTAAAACCGGCTGCCTAAATGCATAAAACGCGGGGGCATCGCGGGGCAATCCACGGGTCCTCAGCCAACCTGCCTATTCCATTTCAAAGGTGACAAACGTCAGCTTGTCGCCCCGTTCCACCTGCAGCGCTACAGGGTCGCCGGGCTTCAGCTTCCCAAAAGCCGTCCTCAACTCATCGATGCTTTTGATCGGCGCGCGGTTAAAGGCGTGGATCACATCGCCTTCCTGCAGACCGGAGTCCACCGCCAGCCGATTGGCAACCGTCGCCGTAACCAGTACGCCAGACGGAATTCGCAGCGGTCCTATCAGCTCCTCGATTTCCCGCGTAATCGTTGCTCCAATAATCCCAAGCCGGGGGATCAGGTCCGTCGTTGGGTTGGAAAGATCGGCAAGCCGGCTGGGATCATGTGTTGGCTCAAGCACGGGAACGTCGATGCTCAGCCGTTTACTGCCTCGCGCAACCTGCAAATTCACTTTGTCAGCGGTCGTGCGCAAATAAAGACTCAGGGTGAACAGCGCCACATTGTCGACCGTCATACCGTCGATCGATTCAATCACGTCCCCAACCTTCAGCCCCGCGTGCGCTGCGGGACCGTCCTCGTCTACATCCGCTACAACAACTCCCGGCGTGTCCGTCAAGCCGAGCCCGCCCGCCAGATCCGGCGTCAGCGATTGCAAATCCGCCCCAATAGTCCGCCGTCGCACGCGCCCATACTTACGAATCTGCTCATACGCATAGCGCGCAATGCCGCTTGGAATGGCAAAGCCGATCCCTTCATTTCCACCCGATTTCGTATAGATAAAAGTATCGATCCCGACCACGTTGCCGTCTACGTCTACCAGCGGCCCGCCGCTATTTCCCGGATTAATGGCTGCGTCGGTCTGGATGTACACCATCGGATCATCTGGATCGGGTTGGCGTAGCACCGAACTCACCAGCCCAAACGTCACCGAATTCTCCAGGCCTTCCGGGCTGCCAAATGCCAGAACTACCTCACCTTTATGCAGCTGGTCGTAGCGAGCAAAGGGCAGCGTCGGTAATCCCGTCGCTTCCACTTTCAAGACAGCCAAGTCGATCGTCTTGCTGGCCCCTACGATGCGCGCATTCAACACTTGCCCTTTGGATTTCAGCATCGCTGGCGCCTGCGATTCTTCACCCACTTGCGGCGTCAGTACAACACGGACGCGATCCGCTCCTTTGACAACGTGATAATTCGTAACTATGTATCCGTCCGGGTCGATGAGCACGCCCGATCCCAGGCTGCGTTCCCGTCCAAACGGGCTCGGTCCTTTGTCATCATCATCTTCGTCCCCGGATCCGTAGCCGGTCACCAGCACTTCCACTACCGCCGGAGAAACGCGCTTCACCAGCGACTCGAAGGCCGCACTCATCGTGTGAATCACGTCGACCCCGGCTTGGGCGGGAGACGTTTGCGAATTTGCGCGGCCAGCGAGGAGAGACGCGCCGAGAGCCGCTATCAGAACAAATTCGGAAAGCGTGCGCAGAAGGGCACCACTATGAATCGGCTTGGATCTCACGAAAGTCGCCTTTCCGAGCGGTGGTGTCGCTGGCCTTCATTTCACTGGGACCTTCCCACTTCACCATCTTCACGTCCAGCACAAAGATCGAATAGAGTACGGGCAGTCACGGAGTGGCTGCCTCCGGGGCCCACGCGTTTGCACACTATGAAGCGCCAAGGAATAAGACGATCAGGCTAGGGATTTTCAACCGTATGCTCCCGAAGGACTTCGTGTGTGAACCGTCTTTTTTTCGCGACGCAGTAAACAGCGGCGACCGAGAGGTGGCGTTCGCTCGACAAGTAATGCGCCGGACTTTATAACCGGGGTTGCGGTCTTGTCAATCAAAATTGGTCAAAATTGGCCGTGTCCGTGGGTCGCAAGCAGGATTGCTCCGGCAACAACGACTTCCGGTCCGCCCTGTTTGGAAATCTGTCAGCCGGAAATTTGTCTAACCACTTTTGCGCGGGCAGTTTCCGTGCTGATGCACGCCTCGGATTTGCGTTCACCCAAAATCGCACCGGGGAGATTCTTATGAAAAGTAAAAATCGAAATGTGTGTGCGGCTTGTGCCGCGCTCCTCTTTGTTACCGCGTTCACTATCGCGGTGGCCGCACAGGATGCCGCAAATGTGGCTGGCACGTGGACAATCTCTGTTTCCCGCGCCGCCGGTAATGCTGAACAGATGATCATCCTCGAGCAGGATGGAAGCAAAATCACCGGAACCTTCAAAGGAGCTCGTCAGTCTGGCCCGCTGGCAGGATCAGTTACTGGAAAAGTCATTACATTTCACGTTTCCATGCGGGTTCGGCTCGATTACAAAGGAACCATGGAGGGAGACTCGATGAAGGGAACGATGACCAGGCCCGGCGCATCGTTCAGCGAAAACGACGAATTACCAGGTTGTGTCGGTCGGAGCGGTACATTCCGAGCACATAAACGATCACCGTGCCCTTCGTAGAGTAGATCACTTGCCTGATTCTCAGCAGCGGTTCCCGCTTCGGCACTCCCAGAAGTTCTGCCGTGCGTTGGTCGGCGGCGGTTGCATCGACTTCTTCGTCCGCATAGCCCAGCACAACTTTGTAGTGCCGCTCCAGGACGCCAAAGAGCGATTCATGTTCGAGCGGTTCGGAAAGCAGTCCTGCGAATTGCTTTGCCGAAAAATAGCAGGTCTCCAGCGCAAAGGGTTCCCCCGCCGTATGCCGCAAGCGCTCGAGCTTCAATATGTGGCTCTTCGGCGAAAGCGAAAGCCGCGCGGTTGCTTCCGGTTCGTCGTCTACAATTTCGGCAAAAAGCACTTTGGAGCCGGCCGTCAAGCTCCGGCTTCTCATTTGTTCCGTGTAGCTCATCAACTTGTTGAAATGAATTTTGGGCGTAGAAACAAAAGTGCCCACACCGCGGCGGCGCTCCACAACGCCTTCCTGTTCCAAAGTGGCAAGCGCATGTCGCGCCGTCATCAAACTCACATCATGGATCCGGGCCAGTTCGCGTTCCGAGGGCACGGCATCTCCCGGACGCAGTCCCCCGGCATCTATAATTTTCCGTATGGCCCCTTGGATCCGCTGGTAAGCGGGGACGCCGTTACGAGATTTTACCTGCATAGGATTTTCCTCGACAATGCGCAGAGGTGTGCGAAACCGATTACAATATCGATACTTGTAGCTATACACCCGACCCGGTGGTTCACACCCATGGCGCGACCTCAGTCTCTATCGTGCGCGTTCCGCCAGGGTAGGGTGCACCCCCTCCCTGGCCACTTGCTCGACAAACTCGGAATTCATTGGGTGCTATAGTGCACGCGTCTTGTTTCTCTTATAAATTAAGAATTTCTGCTTGACAAGTGTTTCTTGGTGCTATATAGCTACATGTCAACGGATCAGCTTGTATCGCTGAGTTGGGGTGCTTGTCGTTGTTTTCAGTCGAGAATAAGCCGGGGAGAGACTGCTCGTGGACCACGGGCAGTATGGGAGGATCTTTATGAAAAAGTTGCAGTCTGTGGCGTTGGCAGTTTGTTGCCTCGCGCTCATTGTAGTTTTGTTCGGGGCGAGCGCCACCTTAGCTCAAGAAGTCACTGCCACGATCACGGGAACCGTGACCGATCCAAGCGGTGCAGCTGTTGCTGGAGCCACGGTCACCGCGAAGTCTGCGGCGCGTGGAGAATCTTATAGCGCGGTTACGAACGATGCCGGTATCTACCGCATCCCGCTTCTTCCCGTCGGGGATTACGATCTCCGGGTCGAAAAGACCGGCTTTCAAAGCAGCTTGTACCCGACATTTACATTAGTGCTGAACCAAGTTGCGCGCGTCGACGTGCAGTTGAAGGTTGGCCAAGTTAGCCAGACGATCGAAGTCACCGGCGCAGCCCCATTGATGAAGACAGAAACCACGCAAGTCGACACCATCATTGACTCCGCCACGAATGATGCGTTGCCCCTCGCTACCCGCAATTATGTGGAACTGACGCTTCTTGCGCCTGGTTCGATCCATCCCGATCCCAGCAGTTTTAATAACGGGGACAATGTGAACAGCGGAGCGCGGCCCTTCATCAACGGTAACCGCGAACAGTCGAATAACTTCATCCTCGACGGCATGGACAATAACGAAGTCTCCGACAACTTGCTCGGCTACACTCCCGCGCCGGACGCGATCGAGGAATTCAACCTTATCAGCAACAATGCCCCCGCCGAATTCGGTAACTACATGGGCGGCATCGTCAGCGCGACCCTGAAGTCGGGCACCAATAGCTTCCACGGTGATATTTGGGAATTTTTCCGCAACGACGTTCTGAACGCCAACCAGTGGGAAAACAAGATCAATCCGGCAGTTGGCATTATTCCTCGAGCGCCACTCCGCTGGAACATGTTTGGTGGCACGCTCGGTGGCCCGATCTACAAAAACAAACTTTTCTTCTTCGTTGACTATCAAGGGCAACGCTTCGACCATCCGCCGGCCGGTAGCACGATCTCCGTGTTTACTCCGGCGGAACAAGCCGGCAATTTCGGCGCACTTTGCACATCCGGCTTTACCAGCGGTATTTGCAATGATCGCACCCCGAGCTCGACAGCGCCCGCAGGTACGACGTGCGCCGCGGGATCGACCAGTGCAAACTGCGTGGTTACCAACCAACTCTTCAATCCCTGCGCTCCAGGAACCGGTATCAGCGGCGTGCCTTGCACAGCGTCCGCGGCACCCAACGCCGCCCGCCCGGCCTTCCTGAACAACCTAATTCCTACCAGCATGATCAGTCCGGTAGCGGCTGCCTTGTTCGCCTCGTCGCTTTACCCGAAGACGATTAACGGCAACCTCACCAGTAACGCTCTGCAGGAAACTTCGACTCAATACAACGCAGACCAAGGCGACATTAAGGTCGACTACAGAATCTCCGATAAGGACCAGATTTCTGGTCGCTTCACGCGCGCCTTCCAGATCGATCCTTCGACGAACAATCAGGCCCTATTCGGAAACGGCCAAGTCACTGCCCCCATTTGGAGCACCGTCGGCGACTGGACTCGCGCCATCTCGCCGGTCCTGGTCAACGACATGCGCTTTGGCTGGAACCATATCGTTCTCAATACCGGAACAGCCTGGGATCCTTCCGTTGGCGCCTTTGGACAAGCCATCGGAATTGCCAACTCGAATCCAGGCGCGCTGATCGGACTTCTCGGCCTTACCTTTGGCGGCGGCACGCCGTCGAGCCCTGGCACCGGTACGATCAACAACATTGGAAACAGCATGGTCACACAGAGCTTCAACAGCAAAGTGTGGCAGTACGATGATTCGGTTACCTGGACACATGGCCGCCACACCTTCAAGTTCGGTGGCGAATACATGTTCGACAACATTACCGTGTTTTACTCTGGCAACAGCGGAGAGTTGGGGAACATCGTGTTTGGTCCCAACTTTACCGCTTCCTCCGCCACGACCACCACGGGTGGCGCGGCTCCGGTTGGCGGCAACGGCATGGGAGACTTCTTCCTCGGCTTGCCCAGCGGCTTTGGTCGCGGCCTGAGCGGTGGCAACTGGGTGCAGACCTCCAACATCTTCTCCGGATTCGGCCAGGATACCTGGCGCGCAACCGATCACCTCACTCTGACCCTCGGCTTGCGCTACGAAGCGCACACGCCGTGGATTGAGCGAAACGATCAGCAAGCAAACTACAACATCCAGCTGGGCGAGATTCAATACGCCAACCAAGGTGGAGCTAGCAGAGCCCTTTACAACGGAGTCTACGGCGGTAAGGACTTTCAACCACGCCTTGGCTTTGCCTACACCCCGGGGGGACGGTTCGGTGGAAAAACTGTAGTGCGCGGCGCTTTCACTATCTCGTCTTATCTGGAAGGAACCGGAACCAACCTTCGCCTGCCTTTAAATCCACCGTTTGACGGCGGAGCGGCGGCAGGGGGCGAATTCCAGACCCTTTACACCACAACCGGCAGCACCTCATATGCTCTTCCGACATCCAATTTGTCGCAGGGTATTATTGCTCCGCCGGCAACAGGACTTGCTTGCCCGAACCTCTCCTGCTACACCGACGCAACCTTCCGTCTGTGGGACGCGAACGTGCAGCCTGCCCTCGACGACCAGGTCAACCTGACGATCCAACATCAGTTCTCGAACTCCTTGACCTTCCAGGTTGGCTATGTCGGCCAGGTAGCCTATCACCTTATGGTGCCCTTCAAATACAACCAGCTCGTCGCGGAGCCTTCTAGCTCCTGCAGCACTCCTCCTTGCACTTCGCCGAGCTTGTACTTCCAGAATGGTATAGGCCCACAGTTGGCCTCGATCATTGACTCGTCCGGCGGCACCGTGTCCGGTACACAGTCTAACGGCAGAATGATGTACAACGCCCTGCAGGCCGTGCTGCAAAAAACCATGAGCAAGGGTTTGCAAGGTCAAGTGTCCTACACATTCTCCAAGTGCATGTCCAACAACACCGGCTATTACGGCACTTGGTCAACCGCGAGAGCATCAAACACCGCTTCGCCCTATTGGCAGAACGTTTATGATCCAGGGGCAGAATGGTCGCCTTGCTACTACGACGCTACTCATACCCTCACCGCTTATGCCGTCTACGAATTGCCAGTCGGACGAGGCAAACAGTTCGGCAGCAACATGAACAAAGTTGCCAACGCGGTGGTAGGCGGATGGCAGGTCAGCCCGATCCTCTCTCTCCACACTGGTTTCCCGATGGCGATGTATAACCTGTCTGGCGACCCGACGGGAACGCTCTCCGGCGGTATCCGTCCAAACTGCGACGGCAAGAACGATGTTTACGGTCGTCAACCCGCAACGGCGGCTCAGGGTGGCGGCTTCCTCTGGTTTGACCCAAGCAACTATACAAACAACACCAGCGGCTTCGGCACCTGCGCTCCGCAACTCAGTGGTTTGCGCGGTCCCGGATACTACAACTGGGATATCGGTTTGCTGAAAAACTTCCAGCTCACCGAGCGCTTCAGGCTGCAATTCCGGTCTGACTTCCTCAATGCGTTCAACCGCGTCAACCTTGCCGCCCCCAACACCACGGTGGATACATCAACCACGGGCGTCATCAATGCTTCGCAACCTGCGAGAAATGTCCAGTTTGCCTTGAAGCTCTACTTCTAACTGCGAACAACGTATAATGAGGCAGGCGTACACCCCCGCCTGCCTCATTTTTATTTAGTGGAGACGCAGCCACCGAGATCCTCGTCCGGGAACACAACGGCAACAAAGCGAATGTCCAGAACCACAAGTATTGCCTCACTTTTTCTTTCCCTCAGCCTCTTCACTGTTGCCGACCCACTCCTCGCTCAGGCTCCCAAGGCCACCCACCCCGCTGAGGCGACTTCGTCATTGACCGTCGACAAAGCCATCACTCTCGGAGAAGAAGGGCATTGCAAGGAAGCTCTTCCCACTCTCAAACGCGGTATGAGCAATGAAGCGTCCGCCGAGACGAGGAAAAAAATCGGCATCCTCGGGCTGCGCTGCTCCCTGACGACAGACAATCGCGACTCAGTCATGGATTTTATCCGTGCGCTCAGCAAGCAATTCCCTCAGGATCCCGACGTGCTCTTCGTCCTGGTGCACGCCTATTCCGACCTGTCCACGCGAACCGCCCAGGATCTCGGCAGCACCGCCCCACAATCGATCGCGGCGCATAAGCTGAATGCCGAAGCCCTGGAAATGCAGGGCAAGTGGGACGAAGCCCAACACGAATACGAAAACATGATCCAAAAAGAGCCGAACTCCCCTGGGCTGCATTTCTTGCTGGGCAGGGCTTTGCTCTCGCGTCCCGATGCGGATGCCAAGATGACCGATCGGGCTAAGCAGGAATTCCAGAAAGAGATCGAGATCGATCCGAAGAATGCCGCCGCCCACTACGTCTTGGGAGAATTGGCCAGGAGGGAAGAGAATTGGGACGAAGCCATCGCGCAATTCTCCGCAGCCGCGAAACTTGATCCCAACTTCGCGGAAGCGTACCTCGGCTGGGGCTTTTCGCTCGTCACCGTAAAGCGTTACCAGGAGGCCATTCCCCCCTTACGGATTGCCGAGCGCCTCACGCCGGGAAATCCCACGGTCCACTATTCTCTCGGCACGGCTCTGATCCGCACCGGCCAGAAGGAAGAGGCGGAGAAAGAGTTCGCACTTCACCGCAGCCTCACCACAACCGCGAACGCCCCGGCCACGAACGAAAAGCCCCAATAACTCCGTTTTTTCGTTGATTTCCGCCGTTCGGATCAGGAGAATGGTCACCGGTCATTCCAGGTTCCGAACAAAATGCAGATTTGGCGGCGCATGTGCCGGCGTGATTTTCTTGCCGGATTAGCAGCGGGGTCGTTGGCTTTTCCGAAATGGCGCGGACTGGCTTGCCCCGATACGGGGCGCTATCCGTTCGAGCAAATTTCCGCGGACAAGAGCGGCATCCACTGGGCGCATGCCAATGGAAAGTCCGCAGAAAAATTTCTGCCGGAAACCACCGGTGCCGGTTGCGCGTTTTTGGACTTTGACAATGACGGTTGGATGGACATTTACCTGGTGAACAGTGGTAAGTGCGATTTCTTCAATCCCGATCCGCCCCTGCGCAACGCGTTGTACAAGAATAATCGTGACGGTACTTTTTCTGACGTAACAGAAAAGGCCGGGGTAGCGGGCGGTGGATTTGGGCAGGGCGCTGTTGTTGGCGATTACGATGGCGACGGCTTTCCCGATCTGTACGTCACACAATACGGCCGCAGCATTCTTTACCACAACAATGGCGACGGCACTTTCACCGACGTGACTGAAAAAGCGGGCGTGTCCGCTCCAGGCTGGGCTTCGAGCGCCGTGTGGTTTGATTACGATAACGATGGACGCCTCGACCTGTTCGTTGGGCGCTTCGTTGACTTCAGCAAAGAACTGAACAAACCTTGTGGCGTCAACGAGGATGGTCGTCGCCACTATTGCATACCCCAGTTGTACTCTCCGATGCCCAGCTGGCTTTTCCATAACAATGGAGATGGCACGTTCACGGACGTCAGCAAAGAATCGGGAATTGCTGGTCATCCCGGAAAAGTTTGGGGCGTCGTTGCAACCGATATTAACAACGATGGCTTGATGGACCTTTGGGTAAGCAACGATACGCTGGCCGATTTTCTCTTTGTGAACCAGGGCAACGGAAAATTTCAGGAAACAGCTACGGCGGCCGGTGTCGCCTTTAGTGACAGCGGGCGCCCGCGTTCCGGCATGGGAGTAGACTCAGCCGACTTCGATGGCGACGGCTGGATGGATCTCTTTGTAGCCAACATCGATCGCGAAATGTTCGCCATCTATAAGAACAATCACGACGGAACGTTCGACGATATGGCGATACCTACCGGCATCGGCAAAGCCACAAAATATATGAGCGGTTGGGGGCTGAAATTCTTCGATTACGATAACGACGGCAATCTGGATTTGTTCCTAGCCAACGGCAATCCCGATGACCTCATCAATTCACTCCACGGCGAAGTCACGTACGAGGAGCCCTTGATGCTTTTTCAACAAACGCCGAAGGGTTTTCGGGATGTGAGCGCGTCCAGCGGGCCGATTTTCGCGCACGGGATTTGTGCCCGCGGGCTCGCCATCGGCGATTTCGACAACGATGGAGCCGTCGATGTGCTTGTTTCTGTCAACAACGCCGCGCCGCTCTTTCTCAAGAATACTGCCGCGGTTGGCAACCATTGGCTGGGTGTGCGCCTGATTGGAAAAAAGTCCAACCCCGATGCCATCGGTGCGCGCGTCACGTATCAGGCGGGGGCACTGCAACGCAGTCGCATGAAGGTGGGGGGTGGAAGTTATCTTTCTTCTCACGATCCTCGAATTGTTCTTGGTCTGGGAGCGCACGAAAAGCTGGATTGGCTGGAAATCAAATGGCCAATGCCTGGCGGCAAGACGGAACGATTCACGGATCTTCCCATCGATCGCTACCTCACCATTGTGGAAGGCGAAGGGAACTGGAAGTAGCCGCCGTTAGCGGCTGTGCGTCAATTCGTTTTCGTGTTTCGGCGCGCTGGCCAGAGCGCCTTCCCGTTGTTGCCGCAGGTTCGCTATCCCCGCGTCGATAGCCTGGCAATCTACTTGGAGCAGTTGCCGGTTGTGCACTTTTGCTTGCAGCAACGTAACGGCGCTTTCCTTCGGCAGCGTGTGCGTTAATTCGAGCAAAGCCCCGAGCATTACCATATTGGTCGCTTTTGTAGTGCCGAGCGTGTCTGCGATCTCGGCGGCCGGTACGCAATAAATCATCGCCTCTTGCGGCGGGAAGCCGTCCGGCAATTTCGCGCTGTTATAGAGAATTGTCCCGTGCGCCCCGACATGCTTCGCGAACTTGTGCAGCGAGATTTCGTTCATGGCGATCAGCACGTCCGGATGCTCCGCCAGCGGAGAGCCCACGCGCTCGCTCGCCAGGCAAACGTAACAATGCGCGCTGCCGCTGCGCATTTCCGGCCCGTACGATGGCAGCCAGCTCACCTCTCGTCCCGCGCGCATACCCATTTCCGCCAGGATTTGCCCAAGCAACAAAACGCCCTGCCCACCGAATCCGGCAATATTAACGCGTAGATCAGGATGGGCCTCAGCCGGAACAACGCTGCCCACGGCTTTTTCGCTCTTCGCCTCTTCAAGCCCCAGCAACTTCCGCACCGTCACCTGCGGTACGGCATCCTTCACAGGGGCCAGCTCACGGTCACGATACACGCCGAGTGGAAACACCGCCAGCATCTTTTCTTCCATCCACTTCCGCGATTCCTGCGGCGTCATTTTCCAGATTGTCGGGCACGGAGACAAAATCTCCACGAATGTAAATCCCGCGCCTCGGCGTTGCAAATCCAGCGCTTTCCTCACTGCCCGTCGCGCCTTCATAATGTTCTTGTTATCATTCAGCGCCACGCGCTCCACATACACCGGCGCTTCCAGCGTGGCAAGCAATTCTGCCATATGCAGCGGATAACCTTCGTTGCTCGGACGGCGGCCCCACGGCGAAGTCGTGCTCGGTTGTCCCACAAGCGTCGTCGGTGCCATCTGCCCGCCGGTCATTCCATAAATCGCATTGTTGACGAAAAATACCGTGATTTTTTCCCCGCGGTTCGCCGCATGAATAATTTCCGCGGTTCCAATCGCCGCCAGGTCGCCGTCTCCCTGATAAGCAATCACCATGCTTTCCGGATGCGACCGCTTTAGTGCCGTGGCCACCGCGGGCGTGCGTCCGTGCGCAGCCTGCACGTTGCCCATATCAAAATAATAGTAGGCGAACACCGAGCAACCGACCGGGCTCACAAAAATACTGCGGTCCTGCGTGCCCATGTCCGCAATGGCTTCGGCAATCAGCTTGTGAACCACGCCGTGCCCGCAGCCGGGGCAATAATGCGTTTGCTGCTGCAATTCGCCCTTGCGCTCGTACTTCTCGTAAAACACGGGTGACTTAGACTCGATCACTTTGTATTCGTCCACAATGCCACCTCTCAAGTTCTTCCGCTGCAGCTCAAACGCCCCACTCCGCCACCATTCCCATGCGCTCAAACAAGTCCTTGCGCACTTCATCCGCCAGCGGTACGTTACCTCCCGCCCGCCCGTAAAACTCCACATCCACTCTTCCGTCCAGCGCCAGCCGCACATCTTCCACCATCTGGCCCGTGCTCATTTCCACCACCAACACCATCTGCGCCCGCCGCGCCGCCTTCCTCAACGCCTCCGCGGGGAAAGGCCACAAAGTGATCGGGCGGAAGAGCCCTGCGCGAAGTCCTTCCTTCCTTACGGCATCCACCACGGTTCGCAGCACGCGTGACGTGATTCCATAGCCGACCAGCAGAACTTCGGGATCCTCTGCGTTGTACAGTTCATGTCGTGTTTCAAGCTCGGCAGCTTTTTTGTATTTGGCGTCCAGTTTCATCACGTGCGCTTCCAGTTCGTCCGGCTCCAGAAAGATGGAAGAGATAAGATTCTTACGCGTTTCGGCCGTTCCGCGCACGGCCCAAGGCTTTTCCGGTTGCTGGATTTCGTGTACCTGCAACTCGAGAGGCTCCATCATCTGTCCGATAAAGCCATCGGTCAGCACGACGGCCGGATTGCGATAACGATCGGCCAATTCAAATGCCAGCATGGTCAGGTCTGCCATCTCCTGCACGGACGCCGGCGCGAGCACCAGATTCTTGTAGTTTCCGTGTCCCCCGCCTTTCACCACGGCAAAGTAATCGCTCTGTTCCGGGGCGATATTTCCAAGCCCCGGCCCCCCGCGCACCACATCGACAACGACAGAAGGCAGCTCGGATCCCGCGAGATAGGACATTCCTTCCTGCATGAGACTCAAGCCCGGACCCGACGAAGCAGTCATCACGCGCAGTCCCGCGGATGCCGCACCATAAACCATATTGATCGCGGCAACTTCGCTCTCTGCCTGCAAAAAGGTTCCGCCCACTTGCGGCAAGTATTCCGCGGCAGCTTCCGCAATTTCGCTCGCCGGGGTAATCGGGTAGCCGTAATACGCCTTGCAACCCGCCAGCAACGCCCCTTTCACAACCGCCACATTGCCCTTACAAAGTTGCCGCATGGTTTGCCTCCATTCGCGGATTCGTAGCCTTTGGCACCATCAACCGGAACACCGTGATGGCCCCCGGTTCCGGGCAAACATAAAAACAAATGCCGCAGCCGGAGCAGTTCTCGCCCGTGTAATGTGCCGGGTGAATGCCGTAGGCATTCAATTCCGCCAACAGAAGTAGGCACTTCGGCGGACAAGCATCCACGCAGATGCCGCAGCCCTTGCACTCCTCGCTGTCGATAGTCACTTTGCCTCGCGCTTGCGCTGCCATGGCTCACCTCTCCTGAAGCGCGGGCCGTTGCAGCCAGCGCGTCTTTTCGCAATAGGCAAACAATTCGTCGCGGAATTTCGGATGCGCGATCTGGATCAGGGCCTCAGCACGCTGACGAATCGTGCGTCCGTGCAGGTACGCAACGCCGAATTCCGTCACCACGTAGTGGACGGCGCCGCGCGACGTCACCACACCCGCCCCCGGATCGAGCATTGGCGCAATCCGCGAAATCGTTCCGTGTTTTGCCGTAGCCGGAATAGCGATGATGGGTTTGCCGCCCTTCGAATGCGACGCCCCGCGAATAAAGTCCACTTGCCCGCCGATACCGCTGTAGAAATAAGTGCCGATGGAGTCGGCGCAAACCTGTCCGGTGATATCCACCTGCAGCGCCGAGTTCACCGCCACCATCTTGTCGTTCTGCGCAATCACCCACGGATCGTTGGTGTACTTGTTAGGATGAAATTCAAACATCGGATTATTGTTCACGTAGTCGAACAACTTTTTCGTGCCGAGAACAAACGAAAGAATGATCTTGCCGCGGTGAACGCTCTTGCGGCTTCCGTTCAGCACTCCGCACTCGATGAGCGGAATCACGCTGTCACTCAGCATTTCCGTCTGCACGCCCAGGTCCTGGTAATGCGTCAATTCGAGCAACACCGCGTCCGGAATTCCGCCAATTCCCAACTGCAGCGTGGCGCCGTCCTCAATCAGAGCCGCGACATGCTTGCCGATGGCGCGATGGACTTCAGTGATCTGAATAGGTTTCAATTCACACAACGGCCGGGAGACTTCGACCACGGCGTCGATGTCCCTGATATGCAGGAAGCAATCGCCAAAGGTGCGTGGCATCTGGTCGTTTACTTGCGCCACCACAAACTTGGCGAATCTGGCTGCTGTCAATGTGGTGTCCACACCTACGCCAAAACTGCAAAAGCCATGGGCGTCCGGAGGCGAAACCTGAATCAGAGCCACATCGATCGGCAATTGCCCGCTCTCAAACAATTCCTCCACCTGGCTCAAGAATACCGGCGTGTAATCCGCGCGTCCCTCGTTGACGGCCTGCCGCACATTTCCGCCTATAAACAAGGCGTTGTGCCGAAAATGTCCCTCTACCTCTGGCGCGATATAGTCCGCCCGGCCGGTGGTCATCAGGTGCAGGATTTCCACATTTTTCACGAAGGGCGCGCGTGCCATCAGTGCTTCCACCAGCGTTTCCGGCTCGGCACAGCCCGGGTGAATGTACACGCGCGTGCCAGACTGAATGCATTGCACGGCTTCGGTCGGGGTGACAGTTTTTCTGCGGTATTCGTCTTGCCAATTCATAGTTGCTCCCAGGACGACTGACTTATCGGCGTCGCGCCAAATGTGTAGAACGAAGACCGTTTTCTCCTAAGCGTTCACACGTTGAATCAGGGATTGAGCAATGGGGGCGGCGATCGCTTCCCCAGTGAATACACGCGGCGGGTTCCGTCAGCATCTCCACAGACGCTGCCTCCCTGTTGGCAAGTGCACGCGGCTTACCATGGCGAAGGCCAGGCGCCAGGACTAACCCCTTATGCGGCAATAAGTTATGAGCAGTAAAAGTTTTGCTTATAGTGCGGGTTGCGCCTTTTGACCCATCTCGGATACTTCGGCTGCGCTGCTTTGCTCAGGGTGTTTCGGTCACCAGAAACAGGCTGCGCACGAACAATGTCTTTTTGATATGTCCGCGGAGTCTTACCTTCTCCATATGGGTTTCTGCTTCGCAACGCTCCGCAAGGATTGTGCCCACTCCCGCGGCCCGGGGTGTATCGTTAGAAAAAGAAGCAGAACTTGGGGAGTCCATGCGAAAGCTACGGTTTTTAGTTGCATTAACAACAAACGACAACGATTATCAGATTGAACAAGCACGGGCCGCCGAGACGGCAGCGAAGAAACTCAATGTTGATCTTCAGATCCTTTACGCCGATAACGACGCGATCAATCAAAGCACACAAATTTTGAAGGCCGTGCAAGCGGCGCCAGACGATCGTCCGTCCGCAATTATCTTTGAACCCGTTGGCGGAACGGCGCTGCCGCAAGTCGCACGCGCTGCCGTCAGCGCGGGCATCGGCTGGGCGGTACTAAATCGCGACGCCAATTATGTTCCTGAACTTCGCCAGGCCCGCAAGGCGCCGGTGTTCACGGTCAGCTCCGATCACGTGGAGATCGGCCGGATTCAGGGACGCCAGTGCGCCGCGCTGCTCCCCACGGGCGGGACGGTGCTATATATCCAGGGACCGTCGGAGAATTCGGCGGCAAAAGAACGCACCTTGGGTATGCAGGAAGCCAAGCCCCCCAACATTCATCTGATCACGCTCAAGGGACAGTGGACTGAAGAAAGCTCGCGCCGCGCCGTGCGATCCTGGCTGAAGCTTTCCACTTCGCAAAAGGCCACTACCGATCTCGTCGCGGCTCAGGACGATTCCATGGCCATCGGAGCGCGCAAAGCGTTCCAGGAATTGACGTTGGAGGTGGAACGGGACCGCTGGCTGGCTCTGCCGTTTCTTGGCTGCGACGGTCTGCCGAACACGGGGCAATCCTGGGTGCGCAGCGGCCTGTTGACCGCCACTATTTTTATTCCTCCAAACACCGGCCAAGCCATGGAGATGCTTGTGGACGCGCTGCAAAACGGGAAAGCGCAGCCCGAGCGCGCCTTGACCAACGCCGTTTCCGTCCCCGTGCTTGAAGCTTTGCGTCCACGCAAGTAATTTCCAGTTTCCTTTCCTCACCCCGCTGCAGGGCGTATAATTTTCTCGTCTACTCGCTCCCTTTTTATTGAGTCCCTGGAGGTTCTCGCATGAGCGCAGGCCGTAGCAATCGTCCGGATTCATCCGCTGGTCTTGATCGCAGGCAGTTTCTCGCCGCCACGAGCACAGGTCTGTTCGCGGCAGCGGTGCCAGGTGGATCGCATTTTGCGGAAACGCGCGGTTTCTTTTCCAAGGAGGACACCTTGTCTGGTTCTTCTCAAGTTTCTACCGGAGCAAAAAAGAAAATTCCCATCGGCGTGTTTGATCCTGTCTACGCCGATCTCTCGCTGGACGCCATGATAGAGAAGATCAGCGGGCTTGGCCTGGAAGCCGTAGAAATCGGAACGGGCGGTTACCCGGGGTCCAATCATTGTCCGGTGGACGAATTCCTCGCCGATCCCGCGAAGGCCAAGGCTTGGGTGAAAAGGTTCGAGGACCGTGGCATTCAGGTCGCCACGCTGAGTTGTCACGGCAATCCCGTCCACCCCGATCCAAAGCATGCTGCGCGCGATGACGCGAGCTTCCGCAAGACCGTACAGCTTGCGCAAATAATCGGCGTGAAAGTTATCGTGGGCTTTGCCGGCTGTCCCGGCGGCTCTCCCACGGATACCCAGCCGAACTGGATTACGTACCGCTGGCCGGAAGAATATGACCAGATGCTGCAGTGGCAGTGGAAAGAGAAGGTTGTGCCGTACTGGAAAGATGCGGCCAAATACGCCCGGGATCACGGCATCCATCGTTTAGCATTTGAAATGCATCCTAACTTTGTTGTCTATAATCCGCGTACATTGTTGCGGCTACGCGAGGCAGTGGGCGAGGAAATTGGCGCGAACTGCGATCTCAGCCACCTTTTCTGGCAGGGTTGCGATCCCGTGGAAGTGATCCATTTCCTTGGCAAACAGGGCATGATCTATCACGCGCATATGAAGGACACGGTTTTGTATCCGGAAAATGTGGCCAAATACGGCGTGCTCAATTTTGTGTTTGAGAAGCAAGACCTGCCCATGGCCTCGGATGCATTCCGAGCCGTCGGCTACGGCCACAGCGCGTCTACGTGGAAAGCCATTTTGCAGGCGTACATGGACATCAATTACGAAGGCATTCTCAGCATCGAAAATGAAGATCCGATCCTGTCGGGCGAAGTCGGCGTGGAACGCGCCGCCTACGTGCTGAAGAATGTCCGCAACGAAATACTCGGCGGCTGACCTACGCAACCCTCCCTCCATCGCCGCCGGGATTGTTGCGTTGTAGCGGGGCGCCCGCGGAGCATATCCACGTGACCCAAGTCATTCGTTCGCCGAAAACGTACGATGTGTGCGTGATCGGCTCTGGCGCCGGCGGCGGGATGGCGGCGAAAGTCCTCACCGAGGGCGGTCTCACCGTGGCTTTGTTGGAGGCCGGCGGCTCTTTGAATCCGGGCACGGATTACAAAATGTTTCTGTGGCCGTACGACCTGCCGCACAGGGGAGTGGGCGTTGGCGGCAAGGCGGCGGAAAATTTCGGCGAATTCCTGGCTCCCAACGGCGCGTGGAAAATTGAAGGCGAGCCGTATACCTCGGTTCCCGGCGCGAATTTTCAGTGGTTCCGTTCGCGCATCGTGGGTGGCCGCACAAACCATTGGGGAAGAATCGCCCTGCGTTTCTCTCCCATCGATTTCAAATCCAAAACGCGCGATGGCATCGGCGACGATTGGCCAATCACCTACGACGATATTTCTCCTTATTACGACAAGGTGGAATCGTACATCGGCGTTTTCGGTTCGCCCGAAAATATTCCCAGCGCCCCGAATGGGATTTTTCTTCCGCCTCCCAAACCGCGCTGCACCGAACTGATCATCAAGAAAGCCTGCGATAGCCTGAATATCGCGTGTATTCCTTCGCGGCTGGCGATTCTCACCAAGCCATTGAATGGCCGGCCTTCTTGCCATTATTGCGCGCAGTGCGGCCGTGGCTGCGCTACGGGTTCGAATTTCAGTTCCAGCCAGGTGCTGATTCCTCCCGCGTTGGAAACCGGGCGGCTCACGCTGATTCCGCAAGCGATGGCGCGGAAAATCCTCGTGGGACCCGACGGAAAAGCCAACGGCGTTTCTTATATCGATAAGACCACGCGCACTGAAAAGCGAATTGCAGCGCACGCGGTGGTTGTCGCGGCCAGCGCGTGCGAATCGGCGCGGTTGCTACTGAATTCCAAATCGTCTTTGTTTCCCGATGGACTCGCCAATTCCTCCGGGCAGGTGGGGCGCAATCTGACGGATTCGGTGGGCAGCGATGGCGAAGGTTATTTCCCGCAGCTGGAAAAAATGCCCCCGCACAATCATGACGGAACGGGCGGCATGCATTTGTATATTCCATGGTGGAAATACGATCGCACGAATGATTTTCCTCGCGGCTATCACATTGAACTGGGCGGCGGGCGCGAAATGCCCAGCGCGGGAATGTTCCACGATCTTTGCGAGGAAGTTGAAGGATACGGCGCGAGCCTGAAGGCCACCTGCCGTAGCCGGTATGGAACCACGATCGGATTTTCCGGGCGCGGAGAAATGGTACCGAATGCGGACACGTTCTGCGAGATCGATTCCGAAGTTGTCGATCAATTTGGAATTCCCGTGCTGCGCTTTCACTTCAAGTGGAGCGATTACGAGCTGCGTCAGGCGAAGGATATGCAGCAGACGTTTCGCGCCATCGTTGAGGCCGCGGGCGGGCAATATACGACGCACACGGAATCGCATGGCCCGTATCCGTTCGGGATTCAGCCCGGAGGCAAAATCATTCACGAAGTGGGCACCGCGCGAATGGGGGCCGATCCCAAAACTTCCGTGTTGAACGGGTATTGTCAGGCGCACGATGTGAAGAATTTGTTTGTTACCGACGGTGCGCCGCTGGTCACCAACCCGGACAAAAATCCCACGCTGACGATCATGGCGCTTTCCTGGCGCGCCTCGGAATATTTGCTGGATCAAGCGAAGAAGGGAAGTCTTTGAGGATGGCTAACGGACTTTCCAGACGGGACATTCTGAGGAATCTCGCCATCGGCGCGGCGGGCGGGTCTGTGTTGCAAATGATTCCGGCACAGGCCGCCGGGTTCGCACACGAACTGATCCAGAAAGAGAAAGCGGCTTCGGAAGGGAAGTACACTCCTAAGTATTTCCCGGCGCACCAGTATCAAACTTTGCTGGTTCTCTGCGATGCGATTATTCCCAAAGATGAAGTGTCCGGCGGCGCCGTGGCGGCGGGCGCGCCGGAATTCATCGATCTGCTGAGCAGCGAAAACGAGGAATATCAGGAAACGTTGGGTGGTGGGTTGATGTGGCTGGATGATTTCTGTGCAGACCGCTTTCAGCGCACCTTTCTCGAATGCACTCCGCAGCAGCGGGTGGAATTGCTCAACCTGATCGCGTATCGCAAGAATGCGCAGCAGGATCCCACGCTCAGCCAGGGCATCGCGTTTTTCGCCAAGCTCCGCTTGATGACCTGTGACGGTTTTTACACCGCAAAAGCTGGCATCGAAGACCTGAAATACATCGGAAACACGGCCCTGGCCTCCTTCCCGGGCTGCCCGCCACTGCCGGAAACGAAAGCCTGAAACAGAAATACGCTTTGACAACCGAATGATAGGTCCGCCGGACTTGAACCGGGATTATAGGTTTAGGAAAACCGCGAAACCGAGCCGTCGTACGCATTTTAAAGAGTCTGTGAGAGGGGATAGCACACGATTCTGGGTGTTGGCGGGCAGTTTGCATATAGCTTTGGGTATAAAACTTGGCTATAAGCCCTCCGTTTTCTGGTGGGGCTGGGGAGATTCGAACTCCCGACACTTGGTTTAGGAAACCAATGCTCTATCCATCTGAGCTACAGCCCCCGTCATCATCGTATCACGCCTTGTTTTGCTCCAACGCGTCCCGCTCCTCCAACAACTTCTCAACCCTCTTATTCACCGTTACGTCGAACTCGTCGCGATCTTCTCGAGCATTGATTCTGCAGAAGCGCGCCGAACCCCGGGCTTCTCGACCCGACATCGCCCCAATGGTCACCCGTGTGGTTCGCGTGAAACATTATCCCCTGCAAGTCTGCGCAGAGTGCGCCTTCATCACGACACTGATATTTGGCGGCGGGATTTATTCTGTCGTGGTTCTAGGCGGGGGGTGCTGTAAGTGTTAGGCCGCCTAGACCACAAGTACCATTCCCGCTGCACCCGTAGCGGGAAAGAATAGTGGGTGCGGCGAGCTATCCAAATCACGGTCTCGCTGGCCTGTGTGGCCATCGTTTTGTTCGGGGCGCGATATGCCTTGGGGCGTGAGAGAGTACGCAAAACTGACCTTGTGCGTTTGTATCAGCAAATTAATTTGGAGAGTTTCGACGGAGCGCTACCTGATGTGGTAGTGAAGTGGGGCAGCCTGAAAGACGCGAACGGCGAAACGCAATTTTCAGAGGGACTCAAGGTGATTGAGATCGATAGGGCGTCGGTCACCAGCGAAGAACAGCTTGTGAAGACTGTGCAACACGACGCGTGCCACGTTTACACGCACGCAGTTGTGGAGGAGACGGGGCAAGATGCGCATGGGGAAGCGTTTCAAAGTTGCATGAAGAGGTTTGAATAACTCCTTCAACGCGAGCGCCACTTCTCGTCAATCCTACGTAAATGCGTTTTACCGGGCCGTGGTATTTAGTAGCCAGCTTTTCGTTTTTTGGCAAGAAGTACGGGTAGGACGCCGCGATGCCAACGACGGCACTAGAAAAAAAAAGGCCGCTACTACCGGAGTTGGATGATTGTTCGGCCACAGGCGACCCCGCGAGCGTAGATCAAAACAAAAAGAACGGCGGGATAAGCGATGATGTCCGACCCGCCCAGAACCAGACAATGCCGCTCTTTCCCGCCGTTCACTGGCGCATGCTATGGCTGTGCAAAACTCCGCGCTGTCCAATTTTGCACAGTTTGGCGGAAATCTCCCTGGTAAGGTTTTTTTCAATGTCCCTGAATCCAACAAGGCTGGTTTGTTCATAGCAGGCAAACCAGCCTCCCACCTTTTATTTTCACCTGCCGCATCTACGGTTTCTGTGGATTTGCTTTTGGAAACTTGACGCAGATGTGCGCTGCGAACTGCTTGTCGCGCTCGACTTCGTAAGCCTGCTTCATTTTATCCAGTGACTTGCCAATGAACGGACCAGTAGTTTTGAACACCCACTGACATTCAGAGCAACCGAAGCCCTCGAAATTCTGGCTTTCAATCCAGACCAACTTGCGAGCCATTGCCACGCACCTTCGCCACTTGCGAAATGAACTTCGTCGTACGGGACAAGCAGGACGTTTGTGAAAGCGTACTGTACCACACCTAGGGCCTGATGACGTCCTTATGGACCCGTATCATGGATACGATTTGGGTACAGCGCTCCAGTCGCATGATCCACCCTACGGTGCCGCGTGGTAGCAATATTAGGATGTCGCTTGGGCACGGTTCGTTCGTTGGGTCGTTTTTGCCTTGACAGAGTCTAAAACCAAGTCAGATGAAGGTCCTGCCCACTGATATACGCTTAATCCGGCCACTCCTCGACGTAGTGCCTCTTAGCCATCACGGCGGTTGTGTCTGACATCTTTTCACAGTAGCTGCACCTTATGTGCAGTTGTTCGGCATCAACGCCTTCCAAATTCTTTTCTTTGCTGACGCGGCTGATTGCCACAGGAAGATTGCATTCCGGGCAAACAAACAGAAGCATATGAACGAAGCGCGCGGCCATTGGGCCTCCTTGGGACTGGAGGAGTTGTACCCAACATACGCCATGTCTTGGCGCATGTCAGCAATTCGTCCCGCGCCCATGCTATGAATTTCGGGTGCGCAAACCCGTTGTGCAGTGGCTGCCGTACAACTACATCGATGGCGAGATCACTTTTCGGTCGAAGCCATTCAAAACGAAACAGCTCGCGGAAAAGGAGCGCTCGAAATAGCCGGAGCGAGAGCGCACGAAGATCGGGATTAGTGCGGTTCAAATTAGATCAGGCAGGCCAGGTCTTCCCGCCTCCCTTATTCGCGACTAGCTCAAATTGTGAGGTGGGCAAGCGGACATCATTTTCATCTGTCTATACATTCCCAATCCGAAGAAGGTCCCGAGATTTTTGAGAAATGATGGCGGGTTGCCCGGCAACTCATCAAAGACGACTCGCACGGGTACGGGTCCCGGCAGTCGAAATACCATTTCTAGTCTGGTGAGCGTCAAGAAAAGATGGGGCCGAAAAGAAGTGGCGGACTGGCAACGGTAACCTGGTTAGGAACGTCAGTCATCAACCCCACCAACCGTCGAAACGAAGCATACGCTGTTAATCTGTAAATGGACAGCACGCAATCCGACAAAGAAATAGGGGCCACAGAAAACGGTCACGAGATCCTTAACATCGAAGGACTTGGAGTTTTTGAATTTACAGCCGGGATAGTTGCAAGGAGAAGTATGAACACCAACACCACCATTACCTGCCCACTTCTGCCTTTGCGTTTAACGAGTACGAAATAGGCATAAAGCCGCGATTTTACTGGGCTTTTGGGGGTGAGGACTTGCCCGGAGAGGAAAACCCCTGAGATGCCGGCCCGAAGGCACGTCGCTACAAAGGTAGCTCGAGGACTTCGGCGCCTTTGGCTATTAGCACTACGCTTGCCATTTTGACGAAGAGGCCGTGTTCGACTATGCCGGGCATGTCGCTTAGTTTGCGGGCCAGTGCGGGGACGTCTGGAATTGCGCCGAAGTGGCAATCGAGAATGTGATGGCCTTCGTCGGTCAGGAAAGCCTTGTCGCCTAACATGCGGAGTTTGACCGAGGCGCCCAAGGCTTCTACTTTTCTTTTGACCAGGGCTTGCGCGAACGAGATGACTTCGAGCGGAACGGGAAATTTTCCGAGCGCCGCCACTTGCTTGCTCGAGTCTGCAATAACCACAAACTTGCGCGAGGCGGATGCGACGATTTTTTCGTGAAGCAATGCGCCACCGCCGCCTTTGATGAGCGAGAGCTGCGGGTCGACTTCGTCGGCGCCGTCAATGGTAACGTCGATCTCCGTGATCTTATCCAAGGTTGTGAGCGGGATTCCCAAACTGGTGGCCAGTTCCTTGGTGGCATTCGATGTAGGAATTCCTGTGATCTTGAGGCCCGCCTGCACGCGCTCGCCGAGGAATTTGACAGCCCAGGTCGCGGTCGATCCTGAACCGAGTCCAACGATATTGCCGTCGCTCACGAAGCGAAGGCTGGCACGCGCTATGGCTTGCTTTTCGTCATCCCGAGACATAAAAAGGTGCCGCAGGTGCTGCAGGGACACGGCCCCAGAAGACTCGCACGATTTCCTCTAAAAACCAAGCATCGTTTCTTTCAGTGACAAGCCTGAATCGGCGGAAGTTCGGCAGGCAACCACAGGCCGGTTTCCCGGCTACTCAAAGAGCCAGAGTCTTAGAAACGCCCAGAACAAAAGGGACACCCCGCAGAGCGCAGTGAGGAATCCGACGAGAACTTGGGAACCGGATAGAATGATGCCTTCCTGTTCGGCCGAACGCGCGGTGTCGACAGCCTCGAGTCTTGGTTTTGGCTGCAGCTGTGGGTAGTCGAGAACCGCCAGTGAAAATTGAATTTGGCTGTCGCCTTTTCGAGTTTCTTCGGCCCGAATCATCGCATTACTCCCTACATCGCTCGTTGACGGCTGTAAAGCCGCCAATCGATTGTTTCTCTCACACCATTAGATGAACGTGAAGAGGAAAAGATGCAGATCTTCGTGATGGAAGCGCGCGGCGCGTGGTCCGCAAGTGCCTCGTTGAGGCACTCGAGGCGCTCTAACAAAGCGGCGGCGTTCCCTGATCGTTGGGAGTATGATGGTGGCTGAGGAAGGCCGAAGCCCTTCGCCAAACAGCTCAGGACGAGCTAGGCTTCGCACTCCAAGAGAAGTTAGTGTGATATTATCCAGCCTCGCACTATAGTAGGGCGCCCGCCTACGCCTTGCCTCCCGGAGGCCAATATGAACAGCAAATTGAAATGGATTGGTATCGCTATCCTTGCGGTCATCGTGATTTTACTGGTGCTGCCATTTGTGATTCCCGTAAACAAGTTCCGTCCGACCATCGAGCAGCAGGCTTCTCAAGCCCTGGGCCGAAAAGTGACGGTCGGCAATCTGAGTCTTTCGATCCTGGGTGGATCGCTGGGGATGGACGATCTAACGATCAGTGACGACCCGAAATTCAGTTCCGGGCCGTTTTTGACGGCGAAAGAAGTAAAAGTCGGCGTGGAATTGATGCCGCTGATCTTTTCGAAAGAACTCAACGTAACCGAGATATCGATCGTGAAGCCGCAGGTCATGATGCTGAAAGACCCGAGCGGCAAGTGGAATTTTTCCTCGATCGGCGCTAATTCGACGTCGGCGCCAAAGACGCCGTCGTCCAGCAGCAGCTCGGCGCAATCAGTGTCCGTGAAAAAACTGTCGCTCGTCGACGGACAGATCACGCTGGGCTCTACCAACTCCCAAAAGCGCAGTGTGTACAACAACGTGGACCTGGCCACTTCCGACGTTTCCATGAGCAATAATTTTCCCGTGACCCTCTCCATGGATCTGCCTGGAGGCGGTGACTTGAAAATCGATGGCAAGGTGGGGCCCGTGGACCAGACCGATGCCGCCTTCACCCCGCAGAACGTGAAATTGACGGTCGACAAGCTCGATCTGGCGAAGACCGGCTTTCTCGATCCCAGCCTCGGCCTGGCAGGAATCGTCGACGTGAATGCGAATCTGGTGAGCCAGGGCGGCCACATGGTTACCAAGGGACAATTGACACTCACGAAATCCGTCCTGGTTGCGGGTGGCAGCCCGTCGGGCGTTCCCGCGGTGATCGACTTCGACACGAACTACGACATGGCGTCGGGCGGTGGCGTGCTGAATCCTTCTACGCTGAAAATCGGCAACGCCAAGACCAATTTGAACGGGACTTATAAATCTGTGGGTGATGAATTTGTTGTCGATATGAAAGTAGATGGGCAGGGACTGCCCGCGACGGATCTGGAGACGTTTTTGCCGGCGCTGGCGATTAATCTTCCCTCTGGTTCGAAGCTGACTGCGGGGACGCTCAGCGCGAACCTGCATGTCACTGGACCAACGAACAAACTGGTGACTGACGGAACGATTGGCCTATTCAGCGCGAAGTTGTCCGGCTTTGACCTTGGCCAGAAAATGTCCGGTGTGGCGTCACTGGCGGGCCTGAAAACCGGCAAGGACCTGGACATTGAGAAGTTCACAAGCAACGTGCACATGGCCCCGACCGGCTTGCGTGCAGACAATCTGGACCTGGTGGTCCCTTCGCTGGGCACGGTTGTTGGCGGAGGGACGTTGGACTCTAAAAACAACATGGACTTTAAGCTGGTGGCGACGGTGAACGCATCGCTGGCAGGGGCGGCCGGTTCCGCTGCAGGCGCGGCAGGGGGCGCGCTGGGTGGATTGACGGGCGCGGCCCTGGGAGGCGGGAGCAATTGCAAGAACGGCGGAATTAAGGTTCCGTTACAGGTTCATGGAACCACGTCGAATCCACAATTTGTGCCGGACGTTGGCGGAGCTGCAGCGAGCTTACTGAAGTCGCAACTTGCTTGCGGCGCCGGCGGGGCGAGCAACGTGGAAGGATTGGCGAAGGGCTTGACCGGCACCGGAGCGGGTGGCGCAACGAACACGATTAACCAACTTGGCGGGTTGCTGGGCAAGAAGAAACAGTAAAGAACCTAACGAACTGCGAAATGAGGGGCGATCTAGTGGCACATGCCCCCGCATCCTGTATCCGGCAATGGCGGCTGTGGCAATTGTAGTAGCTTGGATTCAGAAGCTAAGCTTGGCCGACAGCTGTACCACACGCACCGAAGAGTCGAAACCCAACGAATTTCCATAGGGGCTAGTGGGAGTGCCCTGCATGCTCGTGATCTGTCCAAAGGTAGCGTCGCCGAGAAGATTGTCTGGCAGACCGAAATTTGGATGGTTGAAGACGTTGTAGGCGGTAGCACCGATGCCGAGGTTTAGCTTCTCCCTGATCTGGAACGTCTTGAAGAGACTCATGTCGAAGTCGATGTAATCGGGACCCCGAAACTGATTCCTCGTTTGCGTGGGGAAGGTGGTGTAGCCCGTAAAGTTCGGATCTGCCGTGTTCACAAACGCCGAAAGATTCAGGCAAGCAGTAGTGCCAAAGTTTGCATTTCCATTGGTATAGGCACTGCTTCGGCCGCAAGAAGCGGACGCACCGGCGTATGATTGCTGCGCGATGACGGGTCCACCCCCTTGGGCAATGGCGCCGCTTGCGTTTCCATCCATTACCGTGAACGGAAGGCCGGAACGGATGTACACTTTGCCGGACCACTGCCATCCGCCAAACACACCTTTCAGAAAGTTGTTGCTGAAGTGGACCGGGGGAGTAATGACATAATCCGCGTTGAAAAGGTTGCGGATATCGTAGTCGGCATTTCCATAGTTATTGGCTCGTAGGCTGAGAGGATTGACCTGGTACTGAAACGAAAACAGCGAGTTTTTGTTAGCCGGGAAAATCCCGCCGTTGGATATCTCGTCGAGCGCATGGGAGAACGTATAGTTGACGTGTGCCGTAAACCAGCTGTGAAATTGCTCTCGAAGGGAAAAAGTCACGCCATTGTAATTCGACACCGCGCCGCTCTGTAAGGTGGCGACCGTATAATAGTTCGGCACCACGGGTGCAGACTTGATGCCAGGAACACCAGCGAAGACTGGGCCTGAGGCGGCGGCATTCCACCATCCATTAAAATAAGGAATATGAATCGAGTGGTTTCCCACGTAATTCACGGTGAAGACGGTGTTCTGCCCAATCTGCTGATCTACTTTCAGGTTCCATTCCTGCACCTGCGGTGAGTGGATCGTGCCCTGGATCGACGCAAAACTGAAGGGAGGATTGTAGCCGATGATGGGATCGAGTTCATTGGACAGCTGATTGAAACTTTTGTTGATGCTGAACGCGGAACTCGCCGCCGCATAGGCAGCCGGGCCCCCATTCGTTTTGTCGAACGGCAGAATCCCGGTGGTAGCAAAATTTGCATCCAGAGGCGAGATGAAGAAGGAGACGGCTGAGGGTGGGTTCATCAGAAGATAATCGACCATGCCGGCTGCAGGATTGTCGTAGAAAATCCCGACGCCCCCGCTGATTAGTGTCTTCTCATTTCCACCAAACCACGGGAAGTGTTCACTTCTCCCGGGCGCCCAACTGAAGGCCAGACGCGGCGACACGTTGATGGCGTCGGTACCCATGTAGGCCTGGTGCAGATTGGTACGGATATCACTGCTGTAGGGCACATCTCCCGCGTCAGCGCCTGCCTCAACAGAAGCCAGTGTCGGGAAGGGCCCGGTGAAATTCCCAAAACAGTTGGTCTGACAGACGGGATTCGAGTTGTGTTCGAAGCGCAGAGCGCCCGTCAGCGTGAAGTTCGATCTTACTTTCCAGCTGTCCTCTGCATAAAAGCCGATACCCCACAAAGCAATCGGAACGTCGGTCGAGGCATTGTCCTGCTGGTAGTAAGCGTAGGCGACGCCATTCGCGAAGGCTTGCAGTCCAGGTGTCCCCGCGCCTGTGGTGAGATCGTTGAAGATCGTAGTCGGATAGATGGAGTAGAAGTTATGGTCGCTCACATCATACCTACGGAAATTGACACCAAACTTCAACGTGTGCTGCCCACGCATCCATGAGAAGTCGTCGATGAACTGATATTGGGTAATTTTGCGGCCTGACGGCAGAGAGGAAATATTGGGGTTGATACCGGAGAAGCCGTCCGCATTATAGAAGAGCACGCCCCCCTCGGGGAACACGTTTTGCCACGCAGCGACGTTCTGTGAAAAAAGGAAATCATAATGACTCACGCTGGCGGTAAAGAGGTTGGTCATATTGGAGCTGAAAATGTGCCTCTCTTGTGCCTGAAAGTCGTAAAGAGGCTGATTGGAGTTCGCGTTGAAGGCCGAGTTGAGAGCATCGACGTACGTCGGTTGCTGACCGTAATCCAGCTTGAAACGGAAGAACAGATCGTCCTTGGCAGTTAGCTTTTGATCGACGCGCCCGGCGAGAATCCATTCTTTCGCAAACGATGTTGGTGTCGTGACGATGGTCTCGTTGCACGGCGAGCCAGTCGTCCAACCTGGTAGAGTGACGAGCGCGCACTCCGTTCCCTCCGAGGGGAGAACCGACGCAACCTTTCCTTTCGCCGCGTTGGCATACACATTGAACATCGACTGGTACGCACTCGCTTCGTTTGGCTCGAGTGCCTGGATGTTGGCAAGGACCGCCGAGGCGAATTCGGGGGTGGGAATGACATTCGTGTATACGTTTGGTAGCACAAAGCGGAGGCCTTCGGTGTCCACGAAAAACCAGGTGTGGTCTTTAACGATAGGGCCGCCGACGGACGCTGCCCATTGGTTGGCGTTCGAGAATGGCCGCGGTGTCTGGGTGGCATTCGCAAAGAAATCATTCGAGTTCATGGTATCGCCATTCCACCACCACTCGGCATTGCCATGAAACTGGTTGGTGCCCGACTTTGTGACATAGGTCACTTGCGCGCCACTGAGTTGTCCATACTGCCCGGAGTAGGGGTTGGTGATGACGGAGGCTTCCTGAATTTCGTTGTTTCCCAGACTAAGATTCGTGGCGCCCGCATTATTCACATTGGAATAGGGGTCCATGGCGTTTTCGCCGTTGATGGTAAAGAGATTCGACGTGGCCGGGAGCCCGTTCGCCGAAAAGTTTCCGTAACCGGCACCCGAGGAGACAAGAACGCCGGGAGCCGTGAAGGCGATGGTGGTGATGTCCTGACCTGGGTTCGGCAGAAGTTCAACTTCCTTCTGGCTGTAATTCGTGACAGTTCCGGGATCGGGAGTGATCAAGGGAGCCGTGCTCGTGACCAGTACGGTCTCGACGGAAATGGTAGTCACCAGCAGCATGTCCATTATTATGGTTTGTCCGACTCCTACAGTGCACGCTGAGCGCTTAGCCAAACCTTTTACGGCAGCCGTAACCTCGTAGCTGCCCGGCTTTAGCAGCGCGAAGCGGTATAAACCGTCTGCATTCGAGATTGTCGATTGTTTCTCACCGGTTTGCATATTCTCTAGATCCACGGGGGCATTCTGGACTATCGCCGCGGAGGGATCTCTGACCGTTCCAAGGATGCTTCCCGTGACCAGCGATTGCCCAGCAGCAGGATTTATGAGAAAGAAAGCCAGAAGTGTTGTTAGTAAGGCGCCCCGCTTGAATCGCTTCATGCAAACCTCCCTATCGACGGCTGGATGTCAGATTGGGCGCGCCCTGACTGCGAAGCAGGAGACCTAAACCCAGAAGGGGCGACCTACGCCAGCGGATTATACACTCGGAAGCGGCAGCGATGTACGCTGTCGGAGAGGCAGGACGCCTTTATGAAACTAGGGTGTCGGAACGCTGGCCGCCAAGGGGCTAATCGTGCTGCGCTAGCGCCTGTTGCGCCTGTTCCTTCTCGGCGGGGCGCAGGTTATTTATCTGCAGGGCGGCTTGGAGCTGCGTCTTGCCACGCTCTTTTTGACCGGCAGCAAGGAGGGCGAGGCCGAGGTGGTAATGATACTGAGAGGAGTCCGGAGCCCTCTTTACCGCATCCTCGAGGAGGGGTATAGCGCCGGTATAATTGCCTCGTTTGTACATCACCCAAGCCAAGACATCCGTAATGGCTGGCATCTCGGGAGCCGCAGACTTAGCTTTTTGGGCCATTGCTAACGCGGAATCGAGATCCTTAGCTTCCTCGGCATCCGCCCAGGCCATGTTGGCATTTGCTACCGGGAAATTGGAGTCCGCTTCGAGAGCCCGGGCATAGTATTTCTTGGCTGTCTCGAGGTCGTTCTTCCCAAGGTAACCATTCCCCACCAAGGCCAGCAACGGCGCAGAGTTTGGTTGCAACGCCAGGGCTTTTTCGTATTGTGCGAGCGAAGCGTCCACTTGACCGTTTGCTCGGTAAAGTCCGCCTAGCTGCAAATACGCCTGACCGTTCTTAGGGTCGATTTGAATCGCCTGCTCAAACTGGGCTTGGGCCCCGCTCGCATTTTTTGACGCAAATTCCAAATTCCCCAAAACCACGTGACCCTGCGAATTGTTTGGATTGGAATCCACGAATTTCTGGACCAGCGCCAGCGCCTTGGGCTGTTCTTGGCGTGACACCAGGTAATCGGCGTAAACCGAGACGACCCCTAGGTTAGACGGGTCAAGTTGCTTAGCCGATTCGAATTCCTGCTCGGCCTCTTTCCACTTGTTCTGCTTCGCCTTCAGGATTCCCAGATTCAGGTGAACATTCGCCTGGTTCGGAGCCAGGTGATCGGCGGTCTGATACTGTTCCTCGGCCGGACGCAGGGCGCCCTGGCGCAAATAGATGGAACCGAGTAACAGCCGATCATTTGCATCGGCGGGGTTCTTTTGCACCAATTCGATGGCGTAGACTTGCGCGTCTGGAAGACGATTCTGCAAAAGGTTCAACTGGACGATGCTGCGTAGCACGATGGGCAAGTCTGAAGGCGAGGCCTTCAGGGCTTCGTGCAACTCACTGTTGGCTTGTCCCAAATTCTCGTTTTGCCAGTAGGCCATCGCGAGCTGATAGTGGGCCATTGCGGATTCGGGAGCATTCTTCACTGCGTTTTGAAGAGCAATGATGGCCTCATCCTTTTTGCCCTGGGCCAGCAGCAATCGTCCATGTTGTACGTTGACGAAGGAGTCTTTTGGAGCTCGGCGCAGGAGTTCGCTGTCGAGCTTCACGGCTTGGTCAATTTGATTCGTCGATAGGTAAAGATCTAGCATTCGTGACTCAAGTTCGATGTTGCCGGGAGACGCGACAAGACCACGGCGATACTCGGTCAGGGCCTTGTCGGTATTTTTGTTGCGGAGGTAAAACTCGCCGATGGCGAGGGCTACATCCGGGGACTTCGGTAATTGGTTCCTGAGTCTGTCGAGAACCACATCTGCGTCGCCTGGTTTCCCAGTATCTGAGACCATGTTGGCCCAAGCGATATACAGCTGAGTGGCATCCGGATTCTTCTGGATTCCCGCCTGGAGCACTTCCTCAGCTGCGGGAACGTTAGCTCGCATGCGATAGAAATTGGCGAGGTCCGTGTAGGCGCGCAGAGACGTTGGATCAACGGCAATGCCCTTTTTCAGATGTTCTTCCGCCTCTGGAAAACGCCGCAACATGGTTTCGACGATCGCCATGTTCAGGTAGGAATTGGCCTCGTTGGGTAATAATTCTGCGGCCCTGGAAAAGGCATCGAGGGCTTGTTCGGGCTTCTGCTGCGCGAGACTTGCGGCGGCGAGAAGCACATAAGCCATGGCATTTTTCGGATCTTTCTGCAAAACCGCGTTTGCGTCCTGTGCCGCGTTATCGAATTGGCGCGCTGCCAAATAAAGGCGACCGCGCTCCAATCGAGCATCTGACCGCCCGGGGTCCATTTCGATCAATTTCTCGAGAGAAGCGTAAGCGACCTGCCAGTTGCGTTGTGCGATGGCCGCTTGACTCAACTGGAAGTAAGCATCTGTAAACTGCGGGTCGATGCGGATGGCGTTACGAAATTCAATCGCCGCCTTGCTGTATTGCTTCTGCTGCATGTACTTTTCGCCGGAGGCCAGATATTTTGCTTTGGCTTTCTGCGGATCGCTCGAGCATGCACTCAGCAACAGTGCCGCCGCGCCGAGAAGCAGCGCGGTCCTGAATCGACTTGCACGAACCAACATTCGACGTCCTCCGAAATTGGGCCCCGTCCACGGGATCATCCAAACGCCCTTTCGGGACGCATGGCGGCGATGACCTGAGGCAAAATCTTAACTCTGACCGGGGGTAACCCGCCTCACTCAATTGATGTCTCAATTCACGCACAGCTGAGTAGCAAGGCGGCGACCAAAGGGCCATAAAATCATCCTGCAGGCATGTCCCTGAGCAAAGGGTTACCTATTCAAAGGACAGCAGTTAGAGTCTACCCCTTCGTCGTTGCGGAACGCGTTAGGGCGAATATGGCACACAGCGGACGTGCCCTTTTGCGGGTCGTGAGGCAACGTGGGCAAATTCTTTCCCTTTTGTGGCGAAATCCACCGCTCAAGCCTTTTCGAGTGCATTTGATCCGAAGCCAAGTGGCACTGGAAATGATCGCATGTATGTATGTTAAACCATTTAATAATATAGTGTTACGCGCATTCCGAGAGACGCGGAAATTGCTTGTCGTATGGATTCGACCGTGCAACGATATCAAGTCGGTGCGAATCCGGTTCTGCATGTGTGTCTTTAGACCGAGGATTTTTGGTCGTTAGATAATTGCGCAATGGTTGATGATCTGGATCAATTTGAGAATCCGTCCTCCCGGACGCCTGCGGACTACTGGGCTGTTGCTGTACGGAGACGTTGGGTGCTTTTGCTGCCTCTTTTTCTTTGCTGGGCACTCGTTTGGATTGTCAGCTGGTTCTTGCCGTCGACATACAAGTCCGAAGCCCTGATTCTCGTAGAGCAACAGAAAGTTCCAGAGCAGTATGTGGTGCCGAACGTGACTGTCAACCTGCAGGATCGCTTGCAGAGCATGACAGAACAGATCCTCAGTCGAACGCGTTTGCAGAAGACGATTGACCGTTTTCATCTCTACGAAACTCGGCACAACCTCGCTGGTGTGACGCAGTCCGCTGACCCCGTAGATCAAATGCGCAAAGACATCAAGATCGACTTGGTCGATTCTGCGGCGCGGCCTGGACAGCTCACGGCGTTCAAGATTGCCTATTCCGCGGGCTCCCCGGAATTGGCGCAACGCGTCAACACGGAACTGACGTCTCTTTTCATTGAAGAAAATTTGCAGTACGAGCAGCAGTTGTCGGAAAGCACAACGGCGTTTCTGCAAAGTCAATTAGAAGAGGCGAAAACTAAGCTGGCGGAACAAGAAGCCCAAGTGCGAAAGTTCAAGGCTGAGCATTTCGGGGACTTGCCCAGCCAGACGGAAACGAACGTGCAAATCCTGTCCGGACTGCAAAATCAGTTGTTGAGCACGCAGCGAGCTCTGGACGGCGCCAAACAGCAGAAGCTCTATCTGGAATCCTTATTACAGCAGTACCAAACCGCGCAAGCCAACATGGGGAATGACGATTCTTCGCCATCTTCGCTGCAAACACTTACGACAGAGCTAGTGGATCTGCGACACAAGTTGGAAGATGCACGCTCTCGATTGACAGAGGAACATCCCGACGTCATCGCGTTGAAGGAAAAGATCGCGAACACCGAGAAGCTCAAAAAGGATTTGGAAGCGGAAATTGCTTCGCACCCGGACGCCGACAAAGCGAAGAACGGGGCGGATCCCACCATGGCGGCCGAGGTGCAGCGAGGCTCCACGACACCGATGATGCAGGTACAGAGCCAAATTAAGGCGATTAACCTCGAAATTGAGAATGACGGTCAACGTGTGAAGGATTTGGAATCTCAGATCTCGAGTTACCGTTCGCGACTCAACCTCACTCCGCAAACGGAACAGCAACTGGCGGATATTTCGAGAGGATATGAGGAGTCAAAGGCCAACTATAATTCGCTGCTGCAAAAACAAAATCAGTCGCAACTGGCGACAAGTCTCGAACAACGCCAGCAGGGCCAACAGTTCCGGATCCTCGATCCGCCAAATCTTCCCGTACGGCCTTCGGCTCCGAACCATTTGTTATTGAGTCTCGGAGGACTCCTGGCTGGAGCAGGGTTAGGCCTGGGACTGACGGCCTATCTGGAACTGAGCAATACGCTTGTGCGCCAGGAGAAAGACCTCGAGGGATTGATCCCCACGCGTGTCCTAGTCGGAATCCCGCACCTGAACGCTCCCGGCGAAGATCGCGTTAAGGCTATGGCTCAGAGGCTCGAAATCGGTGCTCTTACTGTAATGATTTTATTGATGGTGGCGGGCAATTTGTATGCCTTATATAAGGGTTAGAGCGGATGTACGGAAAATTTTATAACCTGAATCGAAATCCGTTTGAGGTCAGCCCGGACCCTTATTTTTTTTATCCCACACCGCGGCACAACGAGGCTCTTGCCCTGCTGAACTACGGAGTGCTTCGCCACAAGGGTTTTGTAGTCGTAACCGGGGAAGTCGGTACCGGAAAGACTTTGCTGGTTTGTTGCCTGCTGGATTCCTTGTCAATGCATAAGGTATCGTTTGCCTACATCAATAATCCGATCCTTTCCGTGCAAAGCTTCTTGGAGCAGGTGCTGGCCGATCTGGGGCTGCCGGCTGCCGCAAGGTCAAAGAGTGAAGCCCTATCCCGGTTGAACAACTACCTGATGACGCGCGCGCGTGACAATCTCATCACGGCACTGGTGATCGATGAAGCCCAGTTGCTGAGTTCGGAGTTGTTGGAAGAAATTCGCTTACTCACGAATCTCGAAACCAGGAGTCACAAACTCCTGCAGATTGTATTGGCAGGCCAGCCCGAACTGGATATCAAGCTCGATTCCCATCAGCTGCGGCAGCTCAAGCAGCGCGTGGGGTTGCGTTGCAGTCTGCTGCCCCTTGGTCTCAAGGAGGTAGAAGGCTATATTCATCGGCGTTTGGAGCTGGCGGGGGCAGGAGAGAGAGCGAAGCACATCTTCTCTAACGAAGCCATCATCGAGATTCATCTCTTCTCGAAGGGAATTCCCAGATTGATCAATACCCTCTGTGAGAATTCTTTGATGTTAGGATTTGGTCTGCAACTCGAACAGATCACATTGGCGGTTGTCCGCGAGGTTGCCTCCGATTTTCGTTTGGACTATTCGGCGACCCGGCCCGACAGGCGGGAAGATCTAGACGGTCCAAAGGCAGGTTTGAATTTTCTGCGCAAATCGAAGAATGAAGAGTCCAGTCGGCCTTCGACCGAGCAATCTCGATTGTTCGACCTTTTGCCACGGGTGAAATCGGAATGAGCCGCCTCTACGACACCTTGCGACGAATGGAACTGCAGCGAGGCAACGCAGACCCCATTCAGATCGCATCGCTGCAGCCAGTCGAGTTGGTGAACACGGCGATGGCCGCGCCCTCCGAGCTCGAAGGAGTTCGCACCGCCAAGGTGAATATCTCTCCAAAGGCGCGTTTGGTGGCTTTGTCCGATCCGCGCGGTCTCGGCGCAGAAAAATTCCGCGCCCTTGTAACGCGCCTGGAACACCAGCGGAAAGAGCGCGAGTTAAGATCCTTGCTGATCGCTAGCGCTGTCGGCAGTGAAGGTAAGACCTTGGTTGCAGGAAATCTGGCGGTGACCCTCGCGAAGCACACGGCCTCGCGTGTACTCATTGTGGAAGGCGATTTACATCTCCCCAAATTGGCCCAGCTTTTCGGCTTGGGCCAACTGCAGGGCTTGGGAGAATGGTGGTCTACCCGAGAGGAGAACGAAAAGATCTCTCAGTACGTTTATCGATTGAATGAGATACCGATCTGGTTTCTCGGTGCCGGCGTGGTGTCCGACCCGCCTTCGCAGATCCTGCAATCGGCCCGTTTTGCTGAGACTTTTGTTCGATTAGCGAGCTGGTTTGATTGGGTGGTGGTGGATTCCGCGCCAATTTCGCCGTTGGTCGACGCCAGTTTGTGGTCCCGCCTGGTGGATGGGATGCTTCTGGTTGTCCGGGAGGGCGTTACGCCGATCCGGGCGACTAAAGAAGAGCTTCGATAGCCTGGACAATCCGAAGTTGATTGGAATGGTACTCAACGAAGCTTCCGAGTTCGACCGCACGAATTACGCGGATCAGTACTACGCCTTAAACTCGCAAACGAACAAACGGCCCTTGGAATAACAATCTCGAGGTGGTGTTTTGATCCGGCTCTTTAATGCTTATTTTCCTGCCCGTACCCTCGTCCTTGGTACGTCGGAAGCGTGCCTGATCATACTTTCTTTCGTCGTGGCTACCGTTGTCCGTCTGGGAACGAACGATGCCTCCCTGATGCTGCAGTACGAGCGCGGTTTCTTGAAAATTCTCATGCTTTCTGCCGCGTTCATGGTTTGCATGTATTACTTCGATCTCTACGATTCTTCCATATTTAGCAACCAACGTGAGGTGATCAGTCGTCTGATCCAGGTTCTGGGCACCATGTGTATTTTTTTAGCCATTGTTTATTATTTTTATCCACCACTGGAATTGGGCCGCGGCATCGTTCTGATTGGCTTGGTGTTTGTGGTGATCCTTTTGGTGCTGTGGCGGGGACTGTTTTTTGCCATAAGTGGCCGGCCGCGGTTCGCGGAACGTACGGTGATCTTTGGGGACGCGCCTTCTGCGGCAAAGCTCGAACGGGAGCTTGAATCTCGCCCAGACTTGGGTCTGAGTCTTATTGGTCGTGTTTTGGTTGCTGAAGGTGGGAGTTACCAGCTCGACTGGGAGCGCTGCAACCCTGTCGTTTCCTCCGTTGGTCCGGTAACCGACATGGATCTTGCAACAGCGATTGGGACACAGCGAGTGAATCGCATCATTATTGCCCTGGATGACCGTCGCGGAAGGCTCCCGGTGGAAATGTTACTTTCCCTGAAAAGTCGAGGTGTGCTCGTTCAGGATGGGATTGAGTACTATGAACAGATTACTGGGAAAATCCCGATCGAATCGCTGCGCCTGGGCACGCTTCTTTTTTCGACTGGTTTTCATCTTTCGCGCTTCCTCGTGATTTACAAGCGTCTTGCCTCCATCTTCGTTTCGATTGTCGGTTTGCATCCTCACTCTGCCTTTACTTCCTTTTGTGGCCCTTGCGATCAAACTGACATCGCCCGGACGTCTTCTCTATCACCAGAAGCGTGTTGGAAAAGACGACGTAGATTTTTTATTGCCACAAGTTTCGCACCATGCGGGCAGACGCGGAGGCCGATACCGGTGCTACTTGGGCTGACGATGACGATCCCCGAATCACTACCGTGGGACGCTTCCTCCGAACTACAAGGCTCGACGAAATCCCACAGCTCTGGAATGTGCTCATAGGCGAGATGAGCCTGATTGGCCCGCGCCCTGAGCGTCCCGAGTTTATAGAAATGCTCAGACAGGAAATTCCGTACTACGACCTTCGGCACACCGTCCGACCGGGAATCACGGGCTGGGCACAAATCCGATACAAATATGGAAGCTCGGTCGACGATGCCAAGGAAAAGCTTCGCTATGATCTTTTTTATATCAAGCACATGTCGCCAGGACTCGACGCATTGATCTTTCTTCGACACTATAAAAATCATTTTGCTGGGACGAGGAGCGCGGTGAAGCCTGCCAATGGAGGGCGGAATGGTTGAGCCACTCAATCGGGCTATTGTTGCCTAGTGGAGCGAGATCTAATACTCGTGGAACAAGTTTTCAAATCGGACGTCAAGTCCTCGAGCCGGCGCGAGCAACTGCGACTTGTGTATTTCGGGTTAGTAATCTTCATGGTTTTGAACTTCGTGCGCCCAGAGGATTGGCTACCTGGATTAGCGGCCGTGCCTCTCGCAAAAATAACAGGCATCCTTATTCTGTTGGCCCTGTTTTTCTCGTTCAGCAACATCCATTGGCACATGCCGCCGGAAGTTATCTTTCTGAGTCTACTCGTGACCCAACTTTGGCTCACTGTTCCTTTCTCTCCTGTCTGGAGTGGGGGCGCGTTCAGGGTTGTGCTGGATTTCTCGAAAGTATTGCCATTGGTTATCGTAATCTACGCGGCAGTCCGCTCGATGAAAAGGCTACGCTGGATCTTGTTTGTCCAAGCCGCTTCAGTCGCTGGGATCACAATCACGAGCATCGTCGATCGACACATATCTGGCGGCCGCCTGCAGGGAGTTCTTTCAGGGATGTATGGTAATCCGAATGATTTTGCGCTTGTCATCGACCTGAGCCTTCCTCTTTGTTTAGCGCTCGCACTTACAACGAGAAGTTATTTGAAAAAGCTCACATGGACCGTTGCCATGCTCGCGATGATCTATGCCGTTTTTCTAACGGCGTCCCGTGGGGGAGCTATCGCACTCTTTCTTGGCGCGTCAGTATGCCTTTGGCGAATTGGTGTCAAGAGTCGTCGTTTGTATCTTCTCTTGCTCCTGCCAGCGACGATGGCGGTTATCTGGCTATATGGCGGCAACTTTCTTCGAGAACGATTCAGACAAACGGGCAACAGTTCTACAGCAATTAATCAAGGCACCGAGGCCTCTACATCTGCGGAGCAGCGCAAAGAGCTTTTTTATCAAAGCCTGAGAGTGACTGCACAACATCCCCTCTTCGGGGTTGGACCAGGAAATTTTCGGATAGTATCTGGAGTATGGCGTGTTGCCCATAATTCTTATATGCAGGTCAGTGCTGAGGGCGGCATTCCGGCATTTCTCTTATACTTACTTATCTTCTACCGTGGTTTAGCCAACCTACGAAATCTTAGAAGGTTCTCAAAACCGGATAGCGAAATCGACTTCTTTTCAATGGGGCTTGAAGCCAGTCTTGCCGCTTATCTGGTTGGATCCATGTTTACCAGTGACTCGTATCAATTGTTTCCGTACTGTTTGGTTGCATATACGAGTGCGCTATTGTTAATTGCTCGAAGGGATCGAGCAATATCGATTCGGATACGGAAATCACTCTCGACAACGTTCCAAGAAGAAATTACATTGTGGCAATGAGAAATAGCACGCGCGATGCCAAGGTTCGGGAGTGATGAGGGTGTTTAGTCGTAAATCCAACTCGGAGGCGTCGGCGAGGCCTGATTGATGACGGGTAAGGACAGTCACTGGGTCGGCCTGCGGCAGACCTGACACTGAACGCGCTGCTGCTTCGGGCGAGGTAATTGAGATAACCCGATTGCGCGGGACCCCAGGTTTCCGGGCTCAGCGGCAGTCCTAGCACTTGAATCCAATCACCCTTGTTATCATTGAACAGATGATGAAACGAACTGGCGCGGGTATCATGCTCATCCTAGTGATTGGTATAGCAGTCTTTGCGAGGGTTTCGTCCGCCTACTTTTGTGGTTACGACGATTTTGGCGAAATACACCGGGCGCAATTTGAGGATGCGGACAATCTGTCTCGCGTCTTTACATCTTCTCATTTTGGAACGACGAAGTATCGGCCCCTGAATCGTTTGACTACCTATGTATGTTGGAGGATCGGGGGGGGGAGTGCCTTCACGTTTCGGGTTCGGAATCTGCTGTTTCACCTGATTTGTGCGATTTGCGTTTATGGCCTAGCGCTGATCTTGACGCGAGAGCATACGACTGCACTTGTCTCCGGCTTGCTTTTTTGTCTCGATCCAGTTGCAAATCAGACGGTTGTAGCGGCCATATTTACGAATACAATTGCGTATGCTTGCCTGCTAGTTGGCTTACTAACATTCTTGATCTGGTCGGAATCGAAGCGAACGATCTTTCTTGCCTTTTCGCTTCTTTTGGTGCTCTGCGGGATGTTCTATTACGAACCAGTGATCGTAGTTTTCCCGATGATGATAGGTTATCTATGTCTCCAGAAATATAGAAACAGTGTAGCGCCTACCTTAAAGGAAATGGTGGCCTGGATCGGGGGATCAACAGCCGTGCTATTGGCTTACGCTCTTACTCGTCATCTATTTGTCCGCGGCGAAAGTTTCCGCGTACCATTTCTAACCATGCTGCACAACACGATTCTGTATGCCGGTGGCCTTCTGTCACCGATCGACGTGGTCACTGCTAATAAGTTCTTTCGGTTGCCGCTGCCCCCCGTAACGCATCTCGGAGAAAAGATTCTCGCACTGCTCGTGATTACCATCGCGGTCCTCTCAGTTGGATCAATTGCGTTTCTAAAGACTCCAAAGGCTCAAGCAGGAATGCAACGGTTGGACAAAGGTTTAATCGCTTACCTAATATTTTCTATTCCGATTGCTCTATCGCCTTTTCTCTTGTTTACGCCCCATGCATCGGAGACTTATTTATATCTTCCTTGTGCATTGTATTCTATTCTCTTGAGCGTGTTGCTCTGGGCTTTTCTGCCTACAAAAACGGCTTATCGCTTGACGGTAGCGATGTTTTTGCTCTCGTTTGGAACTGGAACCTGGATACGGAATCAGAGAGTCACTAAATGCGGCAATGTTGCGAAGGACATCCTCAAGAGTTTACCTGTTTCTCATTGGAAGTATGGAGACCAGTTAATCCGTCTTTCGAGTGGTCAATCATTGCCGCCACATTATGGAATCTATAACTATGAAGGCCTCGCTACAATCGATCCCAACGACCCGACCGTCGAGCATGGTGCGCAAGATGCATTGCAAATGGTGACCGGAAACTCCAAACTAAAGGTTATCATCGTCTCTCCCTCTGAGATGAGCCGTTCATGCGGAATTCCAAACACCTGTTTTGAGGTGTCCCGCGACGGCAACACGCGCCCAGTTTTCCCGGCTCCGTAGCCCTCTGTCAGTAGAGAGCAGAGGTATGGGCGACGTACATTTCCGATAAGCGAGAGAACCGGAGCGGGACAATAGATTCGCCACGGTGAACGAGTGTCCGATCACGACAGACAGCACTTACAAAAGGCCGCTGCCCAAAAACCGGTGCTGAATCGCCCGAACGAAGCTCCTGATCTGACAAAATCAGCGGATTTAAGAAATCTCGACAGAGTGCTCATACGTGGAGTTGCCTGGACAGCGGTTGTTAAATGGCTTACCCAAGTGGTCACATGGGGCACGACCATCATTGTTGCGCGCCTGTTAGCTCCATCGGACTATGGCTTGGTAGGAATGGGGGCAATCTATATCAATTTGTTTACACTGTTTAGTGAATTTGGCGTCGGAACTGCCGTTGTCACTCTGCAAGATTTAACCGAAAACCAAGTCTCACAGCTTAACACGCTGTCCTTGTTCTTAGGCGTTCTGGGCTTTCTCGTTTCTGCAGCTGCAGCAATTCCTTTGGGAAAGTTCTTTCATTCCCCCAATCTTCCGCGAATCGTGACCGTCCTGAGCGTCGGTTTTATTGTCTCTGGCATTCGAACAGTTCCATACTCCCTTTTGCAGAGGGAATTACGCTTTAAACTTCTCGCAATGATCGAAGGCTTACAAGGAGTCGTTCAGGGACTGGTGACCCTTGTCCTTGCCCTTCTGGGCGTTGGGTATTGGTCTCTTGTCTTAGGCATGCTCTCTTTTAGCTTCACGCCAACGTTCCTAGTATTGATCTGGCGTCGACATAGCTTTGCAATCCCTAGATTCTCATCGATTCGGAAAGCGATACATTACAGCCGTCGCATAGTAATCGGGCGACTGTCATGGGGGGTTTACAATGACTCCGATTTTATCGTTGCAGGCCGGATACTAGGGGAAACACAGTTAGGCGTATACACGCTCGCGTGGACATTAGCTCATACTCCTCTCGAGAAACTAACTACCCTCATTAATCGGGTAACGCCATCTGTGTTTGCTACTATTCAGACCGATCCGGATGCCTTACGTCGCTACCTCCGGAATATTACGAGTGTCATGGCACTGATTGTTTTTCCCGCCACGATCGGCATGGCATTAGTTGCTCCTGAATTTGTCCCATTGGTTCTGGGTCCCAAATGGAGTGGAGTCACGCTTCCGCTTGAAGTGCTTGTGCTCCATGCTTTGGTCCGCTCTAACGTCGTTTTGCTAACCCCTCTTCTCAATGTGATCGGTGAGGAACGCTTAGTAATGTGGAACTCCTTAGCCGCAATGATTATCCTTCCGATCACATTCGTTATAGGTAGCCGTTGGGGAGCGGTCGGGATCGCCGCTGGTTGGGTTGTTATATATCCCCTAATACAAATTCCGTTGTTTTCACGCATCTTTCGAAGAATCAACTTACCCGGTTCTGAATATTTGAGAGCACTGTGGCCCGCGCTGAGTGGCTGCGCTCTAATGGCTGTAGCTATCCAGGCCTTAAAGGCATTCTCCACTGAACCATGGCCTCTGTATGTGCGTTTGGCTTCCGAAATCACTATCGGACTCGTTACCTATGGGATCGCTTTGGTCCTGTTGCATCGCAACTACCTACATGTAATTGTGCAATTTGCACGGCAATCTCGGTTGGGATCGATGTCCAGCTCGACCTCGCAAGAAAATCAGAATTCCGTTATGCGAAAATGAGTCCAGATAATGCCATGAGCGTGAACTCATTCTACAACGGCGGCGAGTCCAGATGGAGGGGCCAAGATTATCTTCGATTGGGGTAGCGCCATAATGAAAACATCGCTTCTGCAGTTAGTCCCGAGCGTGCATGTGTTCGATGCCCCGTTAGTATTGCCGAGCATCCCATTCCAATCACTTGTCCACAGGAACCATTTACCGTCTGCGGACACAGCTCCAATGGCCTGTTTTGCATAAAATTCTTGTGATTGTGTGCTGTTGTATGTATGCGCCATGCGCGAAACTGTTCCGGTGGTCGGTGAAATACACAAAATCTCATTGTCATAAGCATATTGCTCGGCAAATGCTCCGGTAAACGTGCTTGTACAAAAAGGAGCTGTGTCCGTTGAGTTGTCCATCGACCAGGAAGGATGCTGGTC
Source organism: Candidatus Acidiferrales bacterium (assembly GCA_963742325.1). Taxonomy (GTDB): domain Bacteria; phylum Acidobacteriota; class Terriglobia; order Acidiferrales; family UBA7541; genus Acidiferrum. The sequence continues at coordinate 1,229,750 of CAVULB010000002.1, forward strand.
AAAACTGGTACCGTTATCAGGAATGCCGCCCGAAGTAATTGCCCCTTGCATATAAGTCTGATTAGGAGATGCCATGGTGCGCTCAAACCAAGTTTTCTGGTAAAGAGGACCACCCACATCGCATGAATTGACAGCATTGTTGAAACCTATGGCCATATGTCCACAAGCGTTCGAGGAAGTAGAAATGCCGTTAACCGTCAGGGTTGCGATGTTCCAGAAGTATTCTTGTATTGGGAGTGGACTGGCAGCACATCCGTTATTCAGACAAGTCGCGGCAGCGACCAACGCCCATGTCCCACCGGCCCCGAGAATGGCATTATGGAGAGTAAATTCGTCAGGCACACTGACAGTTCCAGTAGTGCCCCAGCTCCCGGTCACTGCTCCAGTGGACGTATTCCATACCCTACAACCGTTTGCCCGGTTCCAGACAACCACATAAACCATTCCCGCGCTGCCTTGGCCGCTGGTCGTGCTGAGAGCGACCATAAAAGTCTGGTCATCTTGGCTTACGGCCAACGAGCCGCTGGATTTATAGCCCAATCCAGATAGACCGTGAACGCAGGTAGACAGGTCGACGAGTTGCACTGGCGTTGGCGCGGTAGCGGTACTTGAAAAGTTAAACGAGTTAATTACAGGATTTCCGGCGCCGTAGCTGGCACTGAATCCCAAGCCGTAAGCAACGTAGGGCTGGGTGTAGCTCCACACCAAGTCTGTGTAATTGTAGAGAATCCAATAGTTTGAGCCGTATAACCTCGTCGCTTGTAGCGTCACTGGATTCCATGCAAAGGGGATCCCCGCGTTTCCACTGGTCCAGACTACGAACCGCGTGTCTGAGATGTCCATCGGCAGGAGGAACGCACCTCCAGATTGACTCCAGTGGTAATCGTAGGAGCCGGGCGAATATGTATTGATGTCCGTCACCCGGGTAACCGTGTTGCCGAAGTCCGATAACGTAAGTATCGTGTTCGCTCCCGTGAGCGACCCGCCAGAGGAACAACTGGATGCAGGGCAGGGAATTGCACTCGGATAAGAGATAACCGCTGTGCTCGTGTTTGCGTTGTACTGGGCCCATGAACCAAACGGCAACATGGCAAAGAGAATGAGTGCGACCCAATGTCTCAAATGTCGCTCCTAGGCATGAACAAATAAATTCCGCGCTCCGCAGTGGGTTAGATTCCCACGAATCTCAGGCTTCAACCAAGATGGATCATCCACTTATGCGGATCTCATGCTTGTCGGTCTGTCTTAAACCCTTGTGAGTCTATCAAACGCAAGGAGGGCAGGCCAACTGGCAAAGAGGGCAATTCTTGGACATGCAGGGTACAGTGCGGCGGCTGTTCTTGAAACGGCCTGGCGGCGGCTAGAGTCAGCAGCCAGTCTCTAGAGCTAGGTTGTAGAAAATGGTTGTAATAGGGGCATCTCACAAGCTGGAATGTAACCGAGAGTTTTGTTGAGTTTACGCCTGCACTCTCGTCGTCGCCAGGGCACGCGTCCACCCATCCACCCACGAGGAGAGCTGCCTGGCCGAAGGAAAGGTCGCCGCCGTGGGACCGCCTTCGGCAATGATCTGTAGTGCGGAGTTTACTCCCAGACCGGCACCTCCGCCAGCCGCTGGACGGCATCCTAGCGTTCACTGAGTAGACTGGCCATTTCCTAGTCCAGTTGGCCGATCTGCTGCTCAAGGAATTGCAACTGCTCCAGTGCCATCTTCAGCAGACGTCGGTACAGGGGCTTGAGATCTGTGCGCGCGCCGAGGGCGGCCAGAACTGCTGGGTTGGTTTCACCGTCGGCGGGCGCTCTCAACATGCGCCGCGCACCAGCGCCCAGGAGATTCGAGACAGGCTGGATGGACAACTTGATGTGGGTATTTGGTGACACTCACGAAGGAAGACTCGGGATACCGCGTGAGTAATAGTCGAGCTTATTTCTACTGACGCGAGAATCCCGCTTTGAGGGTCACAGATGCGACGCCTCAATTTTAGTTTCCTTCCACAAGGTCTTCGGAGGAACAAAGAATACAGAGAGCCCGCAGAGTGCAGCAATCAACATCGCTGCGAAAGTCCGAATCGTCGAAGTGATCCGTTTAAGCAGCACTCCTTCTGGTATCAGAGGATCGAGCGCGGCCAGTAAATAAATAACGCCCTGTCCGCCCAAAGCGGCCCACTTCCAGGGCGCCGTCAAAAAAAAACTGCTCAAGAAGGCGACTACAAAAGCCCATGGCAGCATTAACCTTGCGAACTTGTATGATATGAAATGAAACCACATACGATTTTGTGGTCCAAGCAAAGCCGGGTAAGCAAGGAGAATTTGGTAGTTGCCCGCGAGTGTTCGAACTTTTCGCCTGAACTCGACCTTTCGGGAAGTAGGATAGTCGAGTGCCTCGGCGCGCGGCTCGGAGATAAGACGATAGCCACGGAAGAATGCCGCAAGCGGGAGATACATATCGTCCAAAAGTATATGTAATGGCAGTGGTACCGCCAATTCGCGCCGCATAGCATAGAAAGGTCCGGTGGCACCAAAAATGGAGTCAATACTGCTCAATCCTCTACGTATCCAACTCTCGTAGCGCCAATATAATCCTGTGCTCGCCTCGTCTTGGTTCGTTCCCTTGCGAATCCTTAGCTCCCCACTCACGACTCCAACCGAGGCATCAGCGAAACACTTGATGAGCAATTGTAGAGAATCGGCAGAGAGAGTCTGGCGCGAGTCCGTTAATACAAGTATGTCATTTCTGGCCTGTGCAATAGCTTTGTTGAGTGCCGCACATTTTCCGCTGTGAGGGATCTGAATCAGTCGTGCTCCCCTGGGTACAAATTCTTCAACGATAGGAACAGTCCGGTCCGTGGAACCATCCGAGACCACAAGGATTTCGATTAATTCGACTGGATAGTCAAGGCTGAGGATGGATTCTAGTTTTTCTTTGATGAACTGCTCTGCATTGTAAGCCGCGATAATGATTGATACAGATTTTACTTGACTACATTTGAGGACTGGTTTCGCCCGCACTCGAGCCAAAATAGAAAGCAACAGTGGATAGCCCAAAAGTACATAGAATGCAAAAGACGTGGCCGCCAAGAAAAAGAAAATGGATAGCATAATAGTGTTGATCCCAAAGCGTCTGAAACCGATTATTCATCATATTATAGGATGAAAATACTGTATAACCCGGAACCCGCAGATTCTTATTCGTTGTTAGATGTCCTCCGGCGAAGGTCGTGGATTCGAGATCCACTTTTCAAATACTGTCGCCAGTAGTGCCGTATTTTTGGACAGATTATATTGTTGAATCACCTTGCGTCGTCCTGCTACAGCGATTCGCCGGCGAAGATCGGGATCGTCGATTAGACGTGCGATTGCCGTGGAAAGTTGACCAACGTCGGACGGATCTACTAACAAACCATCGATGTCGTCCTGGATTAATTCGGGTATACCGGTGATGCGGGTGGCCACGCACGGGATTTCCATTGCCATTGCTTCCATTAGAACAACCGGGACACCCTCGGCGAGGCTAGCCAGTGCGAAAGCATCGCTTTCTCCGTACAGCGTTTTCAACTTTTCCTGGTCAAGAGCCCCTTCGAGTCGCACGCTATCAGAGAGGCCACATGCTACAATGTGTTTCTCAATCTCAAGCCGATCTGGGCCTTCTCCAACCAATCGCAAGCGCACCAAACGTCCCTCCTTGACGAGTCTGGCGACTGCATCAATAAGAATTCGCTGTGCTTTTTCCGGGCTTAGTCGGGCTACTGATATCACCGTAAAACTAGAGTCCTCAAGCGATGGAGCTGGGCCAGGTGTGAAGACATCAGGGTCTATTCCCAATGGCACCGTCTCTAGCTTTCCCCATTGGTCGGGATTACAGGCCTTCATCAATTCCTTTCGACCATAGCTGCTTATCGCACAAATAAACTTGGACGCCTCGATTTTTTCTCGCAAGTGAAAACCCGGTGGGTCCTCAAATTCTGCAGGCCCATGAATAGTCATCGAAATTGTTATCGGGAATGTTTTAGCCAACAGCAATCCTACAGTAGAGGTGTAATGAATATGTGCATGCTTGAGAAGTTTGCTCTGCATCCGCTGCCCAACAATCAAGGCCTCAGTGAAGTAAAAAAAGCTTCGAACGGCCTTGCGAGCATCCATCCCTCCGAGGCTAAAAGCGGTCAACATTCCTCGGAGATATGACCGGGTTTCTTCTGTCAGGCATTTGAAATGCGCCCGCAATGCTCCGCGAATGCCCTGCGCTTTCACATACCACGTTTGAGACAATTCTTTACGTTCCTCTGTTGTAACGAGTGAGGTAGGTCGTGTATCAGTACTGATTGACGCAACATCAATTTCCCAGCCTAATCTCCGGAGCTCACGGATCTCCCTGAGAATATAGGTGTGATTGACAGCAGGGTATTGACTTACAAGATATTCGATTCTTCTAGATGAGCTCATGTTTTATTTGATGTTAAGCCATAGTGTGCGGTTTCGCGATATCTCGAGTTTGGAATGATCATAGTTTGGCAACCGTGTTCAGCGCCATCGAAGGGCTATGTTCGTCTTGGTTGTCGCAGTCACCCCGTTTTCCTGGAGGGGAGTCGCCATGAGACTCAGGCTTCGCGGAGATGGTTTACCTGTGTAAAGATCTTGCAGAGGCTGCCGCCAGTTTTTGCTACTCAGTCGTTGCGTCTGGAAGTACGATAGGTACGGATTCGCGTCAATTACACTTCCCGCTCCGCAGTAGTAGCGGTGCGGGGGGATCAGTTCGAACGGCCGAAGGCTAGAGCCTTGGTCGAAATTGGAGTCCTGAGCGCTATATGTGCGGAATTGCGGGTATTGCAAGCACGCAACCCGGTTTGAGGCATGACATTGAAGCCGTCCGTCTCATGTGTAATGCAATTGTTCATCGTGGTCCGGACGATGAAGGTTTCTACGTTTGCGAGGGTGTAGGATTAGGCATGCGCCGCCTAAGTATCATCGATCTAGCAGGTGGCCACCAACCGATTCACAACGAGGACAGAAACGTCTGGCTGGTTTTCAACGGAGAAATTTACAATTTTCCAGAACTACGTCGTGGGCTCGAATCTCGTGGGCATCGCTTCTACACCCAGAGCGACACAGAGGTCATCGTCCATCTTTATGAAGAGATGGGGGCCGAATGCATCCAAAAACTCCGTGGCATGTTCGCCATCGCCCTCTGGGATGAGCGCCGTAAAACTCTGTTGCTAGCCCGCGATCGCCTCGGTAAGAAGCCTCTGCACTACGCGTTTGAGAACGGCTATCTTTTCTTTGGTTCGGAGATCAAAAGCCTTATAGCTGTCGCACCAGGGTTGGCTGATGTTGACCGCGAAGCGCTGCTGTCCTACTTTCAATTTGGCTACATACCCGATCCGCTCACTGCCTTTCGCTCAATCCGCAAGCTCCCGCCAGGTCACCTGCTCGAATTCGAGGCCGGTCAAATTAGGATTCGATCCTATTGGGACATTCCCCATTATGGAACCTTTGATCCGCATTCCGAACAGGAGTGTCTGGATGAACTCGAGCGCCGGCTAGACGAAGCCGTGCGAATTCGCCTTATCAGCGATGTGCCACTCGGCGTGCTATTAAGCGGGGGGGTTGATTCGTCGACGATTGTCGCGCTGATGGCACGTGCGAATTCAGGTCCTGTGAATACCTTTTCAATTGGGTTTCCTCAAGAGGATTTCAGTGAGACCATACATGCCCGTGCCGTTGCCGAACGCTTCTGCACGAATCATAACGAGCTGAACATCGACCCTGACTTCAGTGAGAGTCTCGACAAGCTCACACACATGCTTGAAGAACCGTTCGCTGACTCCTCGATTTTGCCCACCTACCACGTATCACTGTTGGCCCGTCAGCACGTGACGGTTGCACTTTCGGGCGACGGCGGCGATGAGCTTTACGCCGGGTATGACCGTTATCGAATCAACCTGAACCGCCGCGCATTTGAATGGATTCCCGCCTGGTTTGGTCGTACCTATCGTAACGTAGTTTACCCTTTGCTGCCTCATGGTACGCGCGGCAGCAAATTCGCCTATAACGTCTCGCTTCGGACACGCGATCGCTACATTGACAGTATGTCGTACCTAGTTCCGAAACTGCGTGAGCGGTCTATTTTCTCGGATGATTTCCTGAATTTCGCATCGAATAGCCCGTCCCCTGCGGATCTATTTCGCAACTACTACGATCGAGCGCCTGCAGAAGACGATCTCAGCCGCATGCAGTACCTTGACACGAAGACCTACTTGACAGCGGATGTGCTCACAAAAGTGGACCGGATGAGTATGGCTACTTCTCTTGAGGTGCGGTGTCCATTTCTCGACCACGAGTTTGTTGAATGGTCGGCTTCTCTTGCGCCGCACTGGAAGCTCTGTATGGGCCAATCTAAGTACGCCCTTAAGAAGCTTGCCGTGCGGCTTGGCGTTCCTGCCAGAACCATCCATCGACCTAAACAAGGGTTCGCGATGCCTTTGGTTCACTGGTTCCGGAAGGAGCTGAAGGTCGGGATAGGGCAAATCTTACTCGAACCGCGCGCTCTCTCCCGCGGCTATTTCAATCCTTCGGGAGTACGAACGTTGCTTGACGAACACTGGAAGGGACGCCGCGATCATTCCGGGTCTCTATGGATTCTGTTAATGTTCGAGTTGTGGCACAGAAACTATTTAGATTCAGTGTGCGGCAGAATCCCTGTTCATTCAAATGTCGTTTCGGCGTCGTCAGTCTCCAGTGATGGCACTGAAATTCCGCCGGGTGCTCTTATCGGCGAGACGAATCGCTCCGAAGGTATATCCTGACTTGTCTCCAATGATGAGCGCACGTAACAACCCCACTCGTGATCATGGAGCCGAAACGGACCTCCGGCTATTCATGATGATGGATAGTCTGCGAACGGGTGGTAGCGAGCGCCAGTTTGCTCTCATGGCTAGTGCGTTTCGGGGCCGAGCGGTCGATCTCTACTTGGGCTGCCTACAGCGCGTCGGAAAATTTCTGGATGATCTCGGAGAGATTACTGAATATCCTACAGGTGGCAGCTTTCTGAATCTACGTGCGCAGAACTCCTTTGTAAGGCTCGTGAGGTTTTTGCGTCGTACTCGCATTGAAGTCGCGCAATCGTTTGATTTCTACACAAATCTGATGTTGATTCCCGCGGCGCGGCTCGCCGGCGTACCTGCCGTCGTAGCCAGTCAGAGGCAGCTCGGCGACCTCCTCACACCGATGCAACGTCGCGTCCAAAATGTTGCGTTTCGGATAGCGGACTGCGTTGTCTGCAATTCATTGGCGGCAGCGGATCAACTCGCGAGACGAGGAGTTCCCGAAGGAAAACTAGCTGTCATCTTCAACGGCATTCCGCTCGAGGCCTTTGAGACGGTAGCGCCAGCTTTAACGCCAGAGCCGGGCGTCATGCGCATCGGCCTGATCGCGAGAATAAACGAGCGCGCAAAGAACCATGCCCTCTTTCTGCGTGCAGCTGCCACCGTTGCCAATCAATTCCCCCGCGCCGAATTCGTCCTGGTTGGCGACGGTCCTTTTCGCAAGGAATTGGAGAATTTGGCGCGACAGCTTGGTATAGGTGCACGAACACGCTTTTTGGGAGAGCGGCACGATATCCCCGCGGTTCTCGCGGCGCTCGACGTGGTTGTGAGTCCGTCGCGCACCGAAAGTCTTTCTAATGCGATCATCGAGGCAATGGCTGCTGGTCGCCCCGTTGTCGCCACACGCGTTGGGGGTAATCCAGAACTGGTGCGCGATCGGGAAACTGGCTTGCTCGTTGCTCCTCAAGATGAAGCGGCTCTCGCCAATGCGCTCGCGACTGTGCTTGCTTCACCCGGTCTCGCAAAGGAATGGGGCCAAAAAGCCCAACGGATTGCCCACGCTAATTTCACTCTTGATCACGCCCGCGAACTTTTCGAACAGCTTTATCTGAATTTGCTCGCCAAGAAGGGCCTCCGACAAGGCTCGGTAGCGACCTCACCACATTCCACGTAAACTGGCCTGGATCTGAAGCAGCCTCAACGTTGCGACCTGTCTTTGCCCTCAATAATAAAGTAGTGGCTCAATGCTCAATTCTTGCTTGAATGTGAGTCTGTTACTGCAACTGCGGCGTGTGGCAAGATCGGGTTGGGAGTGGGTAAGTCGCCATCGAGGAAAACGCGGTGCCAAGTTTCGAGATTCAGCAAGCGCCAAATACGGTCGCCATTGTCTCGATGACCCTCGCGATGCTCGACAAATAATCTCTTGATTGCACCGGGTTCGATCAACTGGCGTTCCAGCGAGCGCGGTTCCAAGAGAATGGTTTCTATTTCATCCAGTTGCGGTCCTGCTAACCAATACGCCCAAGGCGTAGGGAAACCCATTTTCTTTCGATAAATCATGGAGTGGGGAAGAAGATCTTCCACCGCTAACTTCAAAATGTGTTTTCCGGTAAGCCCGCGGATCGAATACCTCGCGGGGATTCGCGCGGTGAATTCGACGAGGACATGGTCGAGGAAAGGCACTCTGCTTTCAATGGACGCCGCCATGCTCATCTGATCCTGTTTCATGAGCAATTCGACCAGGTACGTGTGAATATCCGTGTTCAGCAGTCGGTGCAGCAGATCGCCTGAGGACTGTTCCCAATGAGCCAAGGAACCGGCATAGGCCTCACCCCCCTGTTCGAGAGCAGTTGAGGTGAGCAGTTGCTCTTGCTCCGAAGCTGAGAAGGCGGAATAGAAATTGTCGAAATAAAGCGATGACCAGGATTCGCCATCTCTGCCCAAGCATGTATGCTCCAATTTGCGGCGCAAGTGCGAAGGTAGTACGCCACTTCCGATAGCGTCACGAATCCATCGACGGAAGAAAGCCGGTGTGAAGAAACGAAAGGTTCGGTTCACCCGCGAATTAGCCAACGTCCAGGCGTAGCGCAGGTATCCGCCCAACGTCTCATCGCTGCCTTCGCCGGTAAGCACCACTTTTACCTGCTCCCGCGCCAGCCTGGCCGCAGAATAGAGCGCCACACTGGAAGGCCAAACGATCGGTTCGTCTTCATGCCAAATTAACCGAGGCAGTTCTGCGAAAAATTCTTCTCGGCTGAGCCGGACTTCATGGTGCCGGGAACCGATGTGTTGGGCAGCCTGGCGCGCATAGGGTAGTTCACTGAACGCTTCTTCGTCGTAGCCTACGGCAAATGTCTCAATCGGTTCACGACGGATTTTTGTCGTCAAGGCCGCAATGATGCTGGAGTCTAGTCCCCCACTGAGAAACACCCCCAGAGGCACATCGCTCATTAGGTGACTCGAAACGCAGGATTCGAGCAACTCACGGTAAGTTTTGACGTAGTATTCTCGGGGATGAGTCTCTTCATCTGCAGGCACTATCAGGTCCCAATAGCAGTCGAGTTTCAGTTTTCCCGCAGCATCTATCTCCAAAGTGTGACCGGGTGAAAGCTTACTGATACCCGCAAACATAGTTCGGGAACCCGATAAATAACCAAAGGCTAGATATTCGGAGAGGGCACCAATATTCAGTTTGGCCCGCACTCCCGGGTACGCCAGTATCGTCTTGAGTTCAGATCCGAACAGCAGAGTCTTCTCATCATATCGATAATAGAAGGGCTTGATGCCCAATCGGTCTCTCGCTGCAAAAAGAGTTTTGCTGTTGCGATCCCATATAGCGAAGGTGAACATCCCTCGCAGGTACTTCACGCAGTGACGGCCGTACTGTTCATATAGATGGACGATCGTTTCTGTGTCGCTTCGTGTGCGGTAGTGGTGACCTTGGACTTCTAATTGTGCACGCAGCTCTTCGTGGTTATAAATCTCACCATTGAAGACGATCCAAAGGTTCTCGTTCTCATTTGTAATGGGCTGGTGTCCGGTCTTCACATCGATGATGCTTAGCCGGCGCATGGCCAGACCTACATTGGCTTCAACGAAATAGCCTTCGTCGTCCGGACCGCGGTGCACAATTTGGCGGTTCATGTTCGCGAGGAAAATTCGGTCCACCGCTTGAGTTGAGTTGGGATAGAGAATGCCGCAGATGCCGCACATAATCAGTGGTTAACCTCTCCACGTTCTCGAGAAATCGCTTGTCTGAAGTTGAATGCTTTGCCGATGCCTTCCTGCGACACCAGAACTTCGTCTTCCGGACAGACCACCTGCGTCTGACCGTCGATAAACATGATTTCGCAGCGGGACACTCGTTTGCGCGAAGACACAATGCTCTGTCCACAAAAATCAATATGCGTACCATTGCAGAAGACGAGAAGATTCAGTTTTCCATTCGTGTTGTAGAAGTACAGAAACTCGGCGTCGCTCTTCCATTCATCGAAAGTCCAGCTGGTGTCCTGCGCAAAAACGAAACAATGATCGTCCTGATTTTCGATGAAACGATAAGCGCTGACACCATGAGATGGAAATACCTGTGTCAGCATGGCTTGCGCATCTACCTTTTCTGGCGAACTGCCGATAGGTACAAGCAGTGTGGCAAATTCGGTAGGGAGGGTTGTTGCATTCGTGAATTGAACCACTTTCGCCGGCTGTTCTATTCCATAGACGGAAGACCATGCACCTTGCACAACGGCTTTAGACCACAGTTGTCCTTCGGCAAAAAATAAAACGACTCCTCCGCTTTTCCCTGAAAAGCTGAATTGTCCTTCGGCTGTGTTCGAAGGCAGAAGCTCAGGGCTGAGATGCCAGTGCAGATCGACTTCGTGTTTGCCGTTTCCCAACAGAAGATCGCGTACCAGCCAGAACCTCGTCTTCCGAAAAAATACATACCTGCGGTGCACGACCGCATTGTCTGGCAAGGCATAACCGTCATGACTTCCCACAAATAAATCGAATGTCTGTCCATTTATCCAGCTTTCAGCAGTGGCCTTCGTCAATCGCTCCCATCCGAACGGCCCTCGGGGGATCGACTGACTGTGTCCATCAACTTGAATCGTGTTGTGTGCCGCCGTTCCGCGGAACTGATCTCGCTCCGCTCCGGCGCTCACATACGAATAAGTGCCAGGGTCTCCAAGCAATTCGTGCCCGTCGGCATGCAATGTGACACTCAAAGCATCGGCGTGTCCGTGCCCAGCCCCAAGTGCACCCTGCGGGCCGGCATCGATAACCGCCTGCAGTTTCCTCTCACTACAGCTCATCACATAGAGACCAGTTTCTCGCAATGCTGCGGAACTCATGTCCGGCTGTTTTGTGTCAATGCTATCAAATTTTGCCGCCCCTTGTTCTCCGAGCAGCCAAAGCGTTTCTTCGCGCAATCCTCCGGCTAGCGATTTGAAATCGCCTCTGCCAAACAATACAGCGCCTGTAGCAAAAGGATCAAAGAGATGTTCGGCACGGTTCCGGCGCGGATCAAAGACGCGACCGCCATCATCGTCACCCCATCGCGGGGGAGATCCCAGTCGGCATAACACCGCCAACGCATCCATCATTTGCTCAAGCCTACAATGGTGTTCGGTGGGGAACGGCATATTGTTGAGTGATGCTAGTACGGTGGCGTGTAATAGTAAGTCAATAGCGTAGAGGTGGTAATAGGTAGACTGTTCGAAATAGAATCCGTCAGGCCTTACCTGCCGTCCCGATTCTCGTAGCAGGATTTCCCGGCCCCGCCTCGTCCAACGTGGGGAAGAGCGCAATTCGGGGCAGAGCGTGCCGATGAAAAACAGCGCGACTGCTTCGCCAAGCAGATGCGTATTGGGTGAGAAATACGTTGAAAGATAGAGTTCAATATGGCGCCCACTCAACGCCATTGCACGCAGCCATTCTTCCCGGAACTCTGGAGTCAAGGAGGGAGTTCCTTCCAGCAAGAAATACATCCATAACCAGGAAAGGCTGCGAAAGGCAACCTCCAGACTGCTTGCCCAATTGATGCCGCGGGGATACGGATTCTGTCTTTGCCAGTGCCGCCACTGAGCGAGTAATTCAACGGCAAACCGATCGTCATCGGTGAGCCGATAGGCCTTCGCCAATGTCACCAGGTGCTGATGCCGGTTCAACTCCCACGTGACTTTTGCATCGCCTGCCGAAGCAAAATCTAAATATCGGATTTTGAACCAAAGGTCGCGCGGCGCTCGCTTTCCATGCACAGCGTCCAAATGCCAATCGATTTCCTGACCGTAATACAGGCCTTCATAGCCCAGCAAGTCGAAATGATGCGTGCAAATCTTCTCGGCAGTTTTGATAATCGCTTCGGCCTGCTGTGGTATTCGCTGCCGCAACAAATCCACGTACTGTGGAATGTCTGCGCTCCGAAAGAAGAATCTCCGAGATATGACTTCTATGCGGCGAATCTCCCCGCGAGAAGGATCGATACCAAGACCGAACAGGAGTGCATCCGAATGCTTTTGCATTTCCTGACGGATCCGATCCTTAAGTTCCACCCCACCCATCGAGGTGATACGGCCTAAGATTTCGAATGGATTTCTCTTCACTTGCTTTTCATCCGACATGCACGATCCTAGGCTTCACTTACACGAGCCTTCCGTTGTGAACCAGTCCGCTAAGCTCAAAAGGCGCATCAGCCAAGCCTCTATGCTTATACTATAAGGAAGGCTCCCAAGATGCGGGCGGCGGTGGGATGTTCTCGTGTCCTGTAGGTCATTGCGTTTTGTGTGGGAACTTGCTGAAAATAAGTAGTTAATGGATACAATGGGGCAATCGGACCGGTTCTAATTTACTAACGAGGGACACGGTTTGAGGAGATTCGAGCAAAGGCATGAGTCACTCGATTAGCGTTTTCGGTTTGGGATATGTCGGCACGGTCACCGCTGCGTGTTTAGCCTACCGGGGCAACGATGTCGTCGGGGTGGATTTGAACCAGACCAAGATTGCGACCATGAACTCGGGAAAAAGCCCCATCGTCGAACCACGAGTTAGCGAAATCATCGCCGAGTCTCACCTTGCCGGCCGGTTGCGTGCTAGCAGTTCGGCGGAAACAGCAGTCTTAAACAGCGATATCTCCATTCTTTGTGTTGGTACACCGAGCCTACGCAATGGCAAGCTCGATATTGGAAACATCGAACCGGTCTGTCGAGAAATTGGCAAAATCCTGAAGAAAAAGAATTCCTTTCATCTTGTCGTCCTGCGGAGCACTGTACTGCCCGGGACTGCCGAAAGCATTGTGGTGCCCGCACTCGAAAGGGCTAGCGGCAAACGCATGGGGTCGGAGATTGGCGTCTGTGTCAATCCGGAATTTATGCGCGAGGGAACAGCTGTCGCGGATTTTCTGGAGCCGTCCATGACCGTCATTGGCGCTGCCGACAAGACGCACAGCGCTGTCGTTCGCGATCTCTATGCTTGGACGCCGGGCCCCGTCTTCGATACCTCGTTCCGTTCGGCGGAAATGGTGAAATATGTGTGCAATGCTTGGCATGCTGTGAAGGTGGCATTCGCCAACGAGATCGGCACCCTGGCCCGCGAACTGGAAGTCGATGCCGAATCCGTCATGGAGATCTTTGTCTCAGACACTAAGCTCAATATTTCGTCGACCTACTTGAAGCCTGGATTCGCTTTCGGAGGATCCTGCCTCCCCAAGGATGTACGCGCTCTGAATTATCGCGCGAAGGAACTCGACCTAAAGCTGCCACTATTCGAGTCCATTATGCCCAGCAATGAGAAGCACTTGGATCGAGCGGTGGACTTGGTATTGCAAACAGGCAAGCGCAAAATAGCCATGCTTGGTCTTAGTTTCAAAGTGGCCACGGATGATCTCCGCGAGAGTCCACAGGTCCAACTGATAAAGCGGTTGCTCGGTGAAGGGCGTGAGATACAGATCTGGGACGATAATGTCTCGCTCGGCCGGCTGATCGGATCGAACCGCGATTATATCGAACAGGTTATCCCCCACATCGGGTCTCTTCTCAAAGCAGATTTGGAGGAAGTGGTGAAGCACGCAGAAGTCGTGGTGGTTGGGACGCGCGGCCTCGACACGGACGTTCTCCAAAGGAACATTCGCCCCGACCAAGTAGTCATCGACTTGGTCAATCTAGAGAAAGCCCGCCGTATCGGATCTGCGGCGGCGCATAAAGGAATCTGCTGGTAATTCCCCTCCATGAAGATCCTTTGGGTCAAGGCTGGCGGACTGGTTCCTCCCGATATCGGAGGGAAAATTCGTAGTTACAACATTCTTCGCCAACTGGCCAAGCACCACCAAATCACGTTCTTTTCGTTCTATGCGGCTCACGCTAATGATGTCCATGAAGAACTGGGTCAAACCTTCCATCGAGTGGTTTGTATTCCTTTGGAGTTGCCTTCGCCTAAGGGCGCCGGCGAGCTACTGAACTATGCCGCCCATCTTCTCTCGCGAGAGCCTTATAACTTGACGAAGTATTGCCGGCCTATCGTCCGCGAAAAGCTACGCGCTTTGCTGCGGCAAACAACGTACGATGTTATTTTATGTGATTTCCTCGCCTCAGCTGGAGTCATTCCTTGGGACTGGCCCTGTCCCAAGATTCTTTTTACCCATAATGTTGAAGCGGCCATTTGGCAGCGCCACCATGAAGTCTCCCGAAATCCACTCTGGAAGGCAGTATCGTGGGTTGAATGGAAGAGAATGGAGGTGGCGGAACGCAGATACCTGCAAAAAGCAGACCATGTATTTGCTGTTTCGCACAATGATCGCGACATGTTTGCGAAGTTTCTCGATCCGCTGAAACTGTCGGTGATCCAGACTGGTGCTGACACCGAATTCTTTCAGCCGAGGGCGGAATCAGAGATTCCCAACTCGCTGGTGTTTATTGGATCGATGAATTGGCTTCCCAACGAAGACGGCATTTTTTACTTCGTCAACGAAATTTTCCCACTGATCCTTTCCAAGGCCCCCGATGCCACGCTGTGCGTGGTGGGACGTAATCCCTCGCAGCGTATGCAGAATCTTACCGCCCGTATTCCCAACGTTCAGCTGACGGGCTGGGTTGAGGACGTGCGGCCTTACCTAGCACAGCGTGCGGTATGCATTGTTCCCCTTCGCATCGGAGGGGGTACGCGCCTCAAAATCTACGAGGCGATGAGTATGGCAAAGGCCGTCGTCTCGACTTCCATCGGGGCAGAGGGCTTACCCATCAAAAACGGCGAGCACCTCCTGGTAGCAGATAACCCCGCTGGCTTCGCCGTAAGCACGCTCCGTTTGCTTAGCGATCCTTCATACCGCGCGCAGGTCGGACGTGCGGCACGCGACCTTGTTGAGCAGAATTACAGTTGGGCCAAAGTCTCCAACGATTTCGGCCAAATACTCGAAAACGTCGTGCATCAGGCACACCATGGGTAGCTGATTTTTTGTCGCCGCCAATGTCAAGACGAGCAACCGGTGCCTTTGATCTCGGCGACTCGTCCTTTATAGTGGATCTGGATAACGTCGATAAGCCAAGTACATAGTGCCACGACCGCGAAGATGAACGCCACCAGCGGACCGCAAGACCCAGACGCCGATCACTCCATGCTCGTGACGATCTCTGTGGCACTAATATTGGGCCCAGCTCGGAAGCGGCACATTCGCCTACATCCCGAACAACTGGATCATTTCGATGCTGCCTGACATTGCCTGACTAGCTTGCGGATATGGCCAAGATCCGTGTACGATGTCGCGAATGAATGTGATAGCAGTCCTAGGTGGGGCCACGATCCAAGGCCTCGTATTCGATCTCGACGGGGTGCTCATCCAGTCCCGAGCGGCCCACGCTCAGGCCTTTCAGGAGGTGCTGGTGACGTTGGGAATCACCGGTTTTGATTATTACCGCTTCGCCGGATGGCGAACCCGGGATGTTTTTCGCGAGGTCATTGCCGAACGCCCTGGGCTGTCAGTTGCTGAAGCAACTATCGCCGAATTCTCTCGCCGCAAGAGCGAACGCGCCCGCGAATTGCTAGCCTCCGATTGTCAAATTGTACCCGATTGCGTTCCGGCGATCGAACGATTGTCCCACCAGTTCAGTGTCGCGCTCGCGAGTTCGGGATCCCACGCCACGGTGCAGGCCTTCCTCGACCGAACCGGTCTTCGTGTGACGTTCCGTTCCGTTCTAAGCGGCGATGACGTGGAGCGTGCCAAGCCCGATCCGGAAATCTTTCGCCGCTCCTTTGACGCGCTCGGGCTTCCTCCTAGCAACTGCGTCGTGATCGAAGACGCGGTCGCGGGTGTGCTGGCAGCGCGCTCGGCGGGCGCGCACGCGCTCGGCGTAACAACCGAACACCCAGAGCGGCTCTTGGCCGCCGGCGCCGCCAGGGTCGTCGAATCGCTCGGCGAACTCGTACAACTGCTAGCTTGATCAGGTCCGTGATACCCCAGCCACTACCACGAATCGATCGCGACAATTGGCGCGGCTACGCGGCTACTGCGCTGGTCCCCACGGATTGGACGGCGATTATCGCCGCGGCCGGCAAGGGATCACGCCTGGGCTATCATCTGCCTAAGATTTTGTTTCCGGTTGCCGGGCGGCCGATCCTTGAGTGGCTGCTCGAACTTGTTGTTCCGGTCTGCAAGACCATCGTATTGGTTCTCTCTTTGGATGGTCGGGCTTATGTAGAGCCGATCCTCGAACGGCTCATCCCGGGACGCTACAAGATCGCAATACAACCTCATCCGATTGGCATGGGCGACGCTATCCAGATCGGCGCGGCCGAAGTTTCCACGCTACACACCGCCGTCATGTGGGGAGACCAAGTCGCGCTGCGCGCCGATTCGGTGGCGGCAGTGACTAGGCTGCACGCCGGGCCCCTTCAACCGCATCTTACGGTACCGACGGTCTTGCGCGACGCCCCCTACATTCACTTCGAGCGTCATCCGGACGGCCGCATCGCGCGCCTATTGCAGGCCCGCGAAGGGGATGCAATGCCAGCTCGTGGAGAGAGCGACGCCGGCTTCTTCTGCTTCCGGACTTCCGTGCTGCGCCAGTTGCTGGCGCAAGTCTGCGAACAGGCCGGCACACTCGGTTCATGTACAGCCGACTTCAACCTGCTCCCGGTGATTCCGTTTGCCGCCAATAAGGGCCAGACAATTCTCACCCCTCACATAATGGAAGTGGAGGAAACCATAGGAATCAATTCCCCGTCCGATGTCGAGCTTCTGGAGCCCTTTCTCCGGCGGGACAATGCTTGACATCCCTTCCACAGTCGCGTTACAGGAATGCACGCGGACGCGAATAGAGGTCGTACTTTTCTCGGGGGGAAGCGGCACCACTAGCATCACCGAGGCCCTGCTCCGGCACCCGCAGATTCACCTTCAGATCTTGATCAACGCCTATGACGACGGTCACTCGACCGGTAGACTGCGCAAGTTCATACCGTCGATGTTAGGCCCATCGGATGTGCGCAAGAACGTCAATCGCCTGATGCCTTCGACCGAGCGATGCCAGCAGAGCTTGAGCCGTCTCTCCAATCATCGGCTGGGGGTTGGCATCGCACGCGCCGATGCCCTGGCTACCGTCAAAGCACTTATCGCGGGGGACTGCGCTGCCCTGCCCTCCAAGCTGGCCGCAGACTTCTTTCAGTTGAACATGAAGCAAGCTCTGGAGTTCCGATCGCTGCTCGAAATCTTTCTCGCCTACTTTCACGCGCAGGAGGAAGCCGGTAACACCTTCGAGTTCACCGACTGCGCCATCGGAAATCTTCTATTCGCCGGCTGCTTCCTGCGCGAGGATCGGGACTTCAACCGTAGCGTCGATGCCTTTAGCCGGATCTATGAGATCGAGCCCGGCGCGCTGCTCAACGTCACACTCGGCCAGAACCTATTCCTAGTCGCGGAGAAGGAGGATGGAAGCTTTCTGCTGAGAGAGGCCGACATTGTGGCCGCTCAGAGTCCGGCCAAGATCACCCAGCTCTATCTCATCGACGAGCGGACCTACCGCGACAAGATCGAGGGAGCAAGCGAACCGACGGGCGGCTGGTTACCTCTCATCCGTGAAGCCACCCGCACGCCCAGCGTGAACCCGGCGGCAGCTCGCGCGATCTCGCAGGCCGACGTGATCGTCTACGGCCCTGGCACGCAGCACTCCTCTTTGTTTCCCTCCTACCTCACGGCGGGCGTTGGAGAAGCGATCGCCGCCAATCGCACAGCCGACAAGATCTTCGTCGGCAACATCGTCCGTGACTTCGATATGCAGCAGGATGACATCAACGATCTGGCGCGCAAGTTCATGCATGCCATGACCCGCAAGGGTGAGCTTTCGATCGGTTGGGGCGATTGCGTGAGCCACTTTTTCGTGCAACGGACCGCAGATGGCGCCGGTGGCGATACCCGCTACATTCCCTTCGACCCCGCCAAGTTCATGTTCTCATCTGAAAGTGTTCGGGTGCGCGACTGGGAGGCGGTCGAGGGACAGCACGGTGGCGGATTCGTGCTCGATGAGTTGCAGCAGATCGTGCAGTCGCGCATCGACATCGAACTCGAACGCATCCAGCACATGGTTTCCATCGTCGTGCCCGTGCTGAACGAGGCGGCGACCCTCCAGGATGTGCTAAAATCCCTTCTGCTCTTGAATTTCCAGCCGCTCGGCATGTCCAAGGAGATTGTAGTGGTGGATGGTGGATCGACCGACGGCTCGTGCGATATCGCGCAGTCCATGCGCGCCGTGCGCTTTTGCCAATCACCGACCGCCGGACGTGGTGCAGCCCTTCGATGCGGCATCGAAAAGGCGCGCGGGAGCATCATAGCATTCTTCCCGGCCGACCAGGAGTACGACACCCGCGATCTGTTTTCGCTCGTAAGCTCTATGTTCAAATCCGGTTTCCGCGTCGCTTTTGGCACTCGCGCGGTCAAGGTCCGCGACCTTTCCGAACAATTAAGAGATATCTACGCCGGAAGGCGCATCCTCTACCTAACTAGTAAGTACGGAGGCATGCTGCTTAGCATCGTTACGCTCTTGCTATACAACCGCTACATATCGGACGTGCTCAGCAGTGTGAAAGCCTTCGACGCGCAGTTATTGAAGAAACTTCGCCTAGAATCGAACGGCCGGGATCTCGAGACCGAAATCTGCTCGAAACTAGGACTTCTGCACGAATACGTATCGGAGTTCCCGGTAAGTTACTATCCCCGCACCCGCTTGCAGGGCAAGAAGATCACGATCTCTGACGGATTCGATGCCTTGTACGCGCTGATCCGACACCGCTTCCAATCGGGGGGTTTTCTGACGGCCGAGGCGGATCCCGGGTCCGGCAAGGTGGGCTCCGCCAGAAACCGCAGCTCCCGCCCGTGAGCCACGTCGATATGGCCTTGCTCTCGATCGTGATCCCAGCATATAACGAAGTGGAATTCATCGGCACTCTGCTGGAACGCATCGCGGCCGTGCCCACCGAACTGCTCGGTTATGCCAAGGAAGTTATCGTCGTTGACGATGGCTCCAACGACGATACAGGCAAGATCGCTGCAAGATTTCCCGGCGTGAAGGTCCTGACGCAAGTAACGAACCAGGGTAAGGGCCGAGCCGTTCAGCGCGGCATCCGCGAGTCGTCTGGAGAGTACGTACTGGTACAGGATGCCGACTTAGAATACGACCCCAGCGATTATATGGCATTGATAGCGGCGCTGACGCCGGGTGTCGACTCCGTCTACGGCAGCCGCACGCTCGGTCAACGCCGGGCATCTGGCTTCGCTCTCTTTCCCGGCCGCCATCCCGAACAGCAATTCGGTCCCTGGCTGGCGGGACAAATACTGACGTTGTGGACCGCCATCTTATATGGGGAGTGGATCACCGACACCTTAACGGCGTACAAGCTCTATCCCACGGCCGTAATCAAAAAAATGCGCGTTCGAACCAGCGGATTCGAAACCGACCATGAAATCACTGCGAAATTGATTCGTGGGCGTCATCGCATCGTCGAAGTGCCTATCGCGTATCATCCGCGTGGGGTCGAAGCTGGTAAGAAAATCAGACCTCGCGACGGCCTGATCGCACTTTGGACGCTCCTCAAGTTCCGTTTCAGCGACTGACGGAGGTGCACGACACATGATGGGCACTCTACCGTCATCCGACGTTAGTTACCGTATTTGCAGATCAGGTAACTCTTGCGTGTCTCTCCTCGGTCTATCTGAAGGCGTGGCTGAGAGCCCACTTGAGTAGCCGACTCACTCTCCCGTTATTACTGATCGCGGGCAGTCTGGCGCTATGGTTGTCCCATGGTATAGGGACTCCCGTTATTTCGGATGACTCATGCCAGTATCTCGACGCTGCCGCCAACGTTCGCGCCGGCCGGGGCCTGGCCACCACGCTCGCCCACTTCGATGAGCAGGTGTCCTATGGCCGCTTTCCCGTCCCCTTCACGCACTTCGCGCCTGGTTACCCGTTGCTAATCGCTGCTGTTTCGCTTTTAGGAATGACGCCGGAATTCGCGGCATGGCTGATCTCAGCAGGAGCCTTTCTGGCATGCATCTGGCTGATCTGGGACATCGGAATTGGACTTGGCGCGCGCCCAGGAGTGGTGGCGCTGTTCGCCTTACTGTGGATTGCGCATCCCGCGGGCCTGACATACGCGTCCATGGCGGCCACCGAACCTCTCTTTACCGCACTATTGCTAGGCATGGTAGCTCTAATTGTGCGCGACCAGCGGACATCCGGAACAAAACCAAAACTTCTATTCGCCGTCGGCGGTGCCGCGGTCGCATCGTATTGGGTGCGGTATGCCGGTCTCTTTCTGGTGCCCGTGGCGCTGCTCTACATCGTCTGGCGCGGCTTGCGAACCCGTCGGACGCTGCTTTCGGCTGTCCTCGCCTGCCTGTCAAGCGCTCTGCTCGCCGTCACGATTCCGCTTCGCAACATCCACTACATGGGATACTGGCAGGGGGGCTTCATGGCTGGAGCCAATCACTCGCTCCGGACGGTGGTCGCGGAATCCGTGAAAGCTTTCTACCATCTTTCGTTCGGCGACCGTTTGGCGACACGCATTGATGCCTGGACCGCGCTCGTGTTCGTCTGCCTGGCAGCCGCCACGTATCTCGCCGTGCAAACCTGGGCAAGCAGGTGCGCCACTGTCCCAGCACACTTGCCCGCGGCCTGCGCCTGGATTGGCTTGCTCCTCGCCGCTTACACAGGCGGTATCATGCTGGCGGCGATGGTTTCGATCGCAGCCGATTTTGGTCGCTACTATCTGCCCATCTATCCTGTGGTATTGGTGACGGCCGCCGCGTTGTCCCCAGTCCGCAACCGCCGTCAGTACGTTGCCGTGGCGTTGCTTGTTACCACCCTCGCGGTCTTCGAGGTCAGAAACCTGCTAGTGCCGCCGCTACCACCCGCGAAGGATAAGCTGTGCGCAATCCTGGCCCAAGAGTCCGCACCAGACATTGCCATCGGCAAATGGCTTCGGACAAACGCCGGGCCGGAAGACTCGATCCTGTCTGTAAACGGACAAATGCTCCACTATCTCGTCCAACGCCCAGTGATCTCCGTCATCGAACCATCCTTCAGCAAGCGCGCGACGGATGAGGCGGCCTTCGAGATGCTCATGCGCGTGCACCACGTCCGCTATCTGGTGGTCATGCCCGGCGCGTCGAAAGCCGATGTGCCCGAGCAGGCGGCAATTCCGTTTCTCCGCAACCTCGCCGGCGGAATCGTCCCACCTTGGCTCTCACTCGCCGCCCGCACACCCCACCTCGTGGTCTTCGAGTGCCGAGCCTGTATCGCTAACGACAGTAATCCAGCCGCACACAATTAACGGTAATGATCAGAACCTAAATGTCGGCGCAGGGGGTTGGGCTGCGGGCGGCGCCGTACGCCCGCTTCCGAAACGGGCAAGCAGAGAATTGGAACGAGCCGCCGTCATCGGCGACAGACGGCCGGGTGGCATGATCTTCGGCGTTGCTCGTGGAACGGATTCGGCTTATCGGGGACTCGGGTAATCAGTATGGACATCCGAGAAGACTTTCTGGAGACAGCAAGCCAGACGGCGTTAGCCGCAGTCCCATTCTTGACGGAGGAGCTTGTAGAGATTATAGTTTCCATTGCGGATGGAATCTTGCGCCCCATCAACACGTTGCTTGCAGCGCCAGAGACGTACTTGTCAGGTTCGTGTCAACTTGCAATCACCCCTTCTTATCTTGGTTTCGATTTCTGGCGATAGAGCTTACCAGCGCAGTTCTTCAGTGACTCGGAGCTCAAGAAACCAACCGTCAGGACATCTGCAAATGGAACTGGATCTACAAAACGTAATGCATCAACGTTGGTCGCGCAATTTTCGCGAAACAACTAGCGTCTGCCCCATGTTGTAAGTGCAGGGAAGCTTGCTTAAGCCCAGCACCTCAAAAACGCGCGAAACTAAAGCTGCGGGGCGGACATAGGCAGCCGCCCTGGTCAGAACATAACCCAATTGCAGCGTCTGCCAGAAGGGCTCATAGCTCTCCGATGCAAACCCGGCGCATGTGAGCTGTCTTTCCATCGTGACGCGTGTGTAGTACAAAAGGTGGACGCTGAGCCAGAATGGCCAACGCGCTCCCAGCATTCTTGCTGCGACGGTTCCAATGTCGGGAAAATTGACGACCAGCCACCCATCCGGTTTTAGAACGTGATGAACTAACTCGAGCAATTCATGAGGATTTGGAACATGCTCGATCACATCCCATAGGGTGACGACGTGGAACGAATCGGACGGGAACATCCCCGGGCGCAGAATTCCAGCTTGGATGTTTAGCCCATAAGTGCGGCGGCCAAAATCAGCCATCCAACGGCTGGGCTCGACGCCCAAAGCTTCAAAACCGACGTCTCGGGCTGCCACAAGGAATGCCCCACCCGCGCTTCCCACATCAAGCAGGCGCATTCCCTCGCCCGAACGTTTGCCCATTCTCCCGAGGACGTGGTTAATTGTTCTTCCGAACGTCTTGATGCGCTCATCATTCTGGGCGACAAAGGTCGGGTCCTCGCTATCTGCGTAAGATCTCAGGATCAACTGAGGACTGGGCCGCGGATTAACAAAAACCAGCGAGCAGGACCTGCAACGGACCACTTGATCCATCAAGATGTGGGCGCTCGATGCGGAATAGAGCTTGCTTAGTTCGGCCGCGCTGATTCCCTTGGGATATCGAGGAGACCGAACAATATCTACGTGCATGCTCCCACAGATGGGGCAATCAATGGTTTCGAATAGTGTGAGTGATGTCTCCATCCGGTCACTGTGCTAGGTAATCGCCCCGGTCCACCAGACGGCCGAGAACTTCTCTCCATCTATCGGTAGAGAACTCGCGAAGCTTCGACAGTTCAGTGGCTGCCAGGTGCGTCGTGGAAGATGCGCTTCTTGGACAATATACCAATCGCCAGCGGTTCAGAAAAGCCAGTTCCACTCTACTCAGGCGCTACGTGTGCTGAGCGGCATGCGGGGGAAGAGAAGAGGACGAGTCGCAATGCAGAAGCGGTCCACAAATGAGAGTCGAGTGGTATCCGGCAAATGTCTAGAGAAACTGGAGTTCCAATCGGGTCTGTATCGCCGCAATCTGGTTCGCGGGCTCCCGGGTTGGAAGACAATGCACACAAGAACAATTTTGTGCACTCTGAAGGCTCTCGGGTGTACAACTATCCCCTCCAGTGGGAGGCGGAAGTCTAGGTTCGGATGAAATTTAATTTTGCATGTCAATAGATGCCACCTCTGCTTGCCCCTCAACAAACACTGGTCACTCGTGGGAGAACGAGCATGTCGCTCAGTACCATAATGGCAAGAATTGTACGTCTACCTGGCGCGCGCTCGCTGTGGCTGCGATGGCCCGTCGGGTCGATCGAAACTCGAGTTGCATTCGACGCTTGGTCCCGGCCCCACTACGCTTTCGGAGTTTACTCCGCCGCCCAATTAGCGAAAACTTTAGGTCTGACAGGCATCTCCGTCGCTGAGTTCGGAGTTGCCGGAGGACGCGGGCTTCTTGCGCTGGAGCAGACTTCTTGCGAAATAAGCCGTGCGTTAGGCATCCGCATCGATGTGTTCGGGTTCGATAGCGGCGGAGGTATGCCCGACCCCGTGGACTATCGTGATCTGCCACATGTATGGGCCAAGGGCTTCTACAAAATTGATGTCGAATCTCTGAAAACACGACTCACATTGGCGCACCTAGTGATCGGAGATGTGGCCGAAACGGTGCCAGAGTGGACAACCCGCACAGACATACTACCGATCGGTTTCATTGCGTTCGATCTCGACTATTATAGCTCGACCATCCAGGCGTTTCGCGTGTTCGATGGCCCCAGAGGCACGCGTCTGCCTAGAGTGTACTGCTACTTTGACGACATCATTTGGCCCGAACATGCCGGCCACAACGAGTTTGTGGGGGAGTTGCTCGCGATTCGTGAATTCAACGACGTTAACACGGACCGCAAGCTGTGCCCAATTCACCTGCTGCGGCACATGCGCCTAATTCCCGCGGCATGGAACGATCAAATGTACATCATGCACGACTTTTCACATCCGGATAACTGCGTGAATATCACTCCGAAAGACGACTCACACATCCAGCACCTGCTTTAGCTCCAGCCGCCAAATGCCCGCTAATACGGATTGGATATTCTGAAATTACCTAATCTTGTCGCTGGAAATCTCCACGAGGATCATCCTTACGTGCGAATGAAAGACAGATATGACCTCTGTGTCTCGCAGCCGAAGGGAAAGATCGAGAGATTCCATGCGATGTTGAAAGCGCGGCTGAATCCTGTTGATTTCGGCGAGTGCCGAGGAGTTATGCTAGGAGCAGGGAGAGCGGTATGGCAGCGAACTTTGTTGGACAGGATTAAAGTCGGACATTCATGCTGAGGTACGATAGAAATGTCTCATAACCAATTCGCGAAGGCGGCCAGACGCTCCACTGTGGGCTTGCTTCGTTGGGCACTATTCCAGTCGGGCCTACTTGAGTGGATCGCACAGCAATCCAATCGCAGCGTCATTTTGATGTTTCATGGGGTACCGCAGGAAACTTCAGAAGAATTTCACGATCTCGTCCGACGGTTGTCGCGACAATTTGCCATTGTCCCTCTGGAGGGTATCATCAACAGGGCCAGCCTGGGTCGAAGAGAGAAATCCACAGTCTTGGCACTCACGTTTGACGACGGATTGCGCAATCACCGGACCGTCGTATATCCCGTGTTGGCTGATCTGCGGCTTCCAGCGACTTTCTACGTCTGCCCCGGGTTAATCGAGCATAGCACGACCACCTGGAGCTGGGAATTTTGGTGCCGCATCCCGTGGTTGCCCGAAGCCGACTTGCGTGAGTTCCAAACGCGGCTTGGTATTACGACTTCGACCGCCCGAGAAGCCGTCCTCGAGTGGATGAAAACCCTTCCATTGGGAACGCGGCTACGCGTCCAGGACACCATCCGGCATAAGACTCCGGGATTTGTTTTCACCGATCGTGAGCGCGGACTCTATGAATTGATGGGTTGGGAAGATTTAGCAACATTAGATCCCGCATTAATCAATATTGGTTCCCATACAATGACGCACTCCGATTTGCCGATGCTGAACCTCGGAGAACTAGTAGAGGAACTTGAAGTCTCGCGCACAGTTCTTGAGCAGCGATTGGGAAGGCCAGTGCCGGATTTTTGTTATCCCGATGGAAAGTATAACGATGCCGTGATCCGAGCAACGGCAAGTATTTATCGATCCGCAGTGACTACGGTGTGTGGGAGTGTGAGAAGCGGCGACTCTCTACATTCGCTTAGACGAGTTGGGGCTACTCTGGATTTGAGCTGGGTGAGTTGGCTCCTTGCGACTCACACGGGCCGGTTTCACCGATGCTGAAAGCTCTCGTTCTTGATGCATTTTCTCGCGCCGGCCTGGAGACAATTCAATCACTAGGTCGCCACGGCGTAATCGTCCACGCTTCCTCCCCGTCCGATTGCCAAGCGTTTGGCTCACGGTATGTTGCTAAAAGGTTGGAGCAGCCAACGAGCGCGTCGGCTGGAGCCTTACTACCGTGGCTCCGTCAAATTAATGCTCAACATGGCTATAGTTTGATTGTCCCAAGCACCGAGTACTCACTAGCTCCCCTGGCCGATCTTCAAGAAGATGATCCTCTGAGGGGGCCGATCCAAATTGCTCCTCGCGGATCGATTTACGTCGCATTAGACAAATGGTCCACCCTAGAGCTCGCTCGCTCGTGCGGCGTGCCCACGCCCCCATCTCGTCTCCACGATTCACAATCAGACTTCTCACCCCCTGAATCGTTTCCAGTTGTGCTAAAGGCAACAAGGAGCCTAATTCCTATCGAGGACAGAGTTCAACTGATGCAGTCGTGTCTGGTCCTGAATCACGCAGATTGGAAACAATCGCTTCTCTCCCTGTTGCCGCTAACACCTGTTATTGAGCAACAGTACTTGAAAGGTCACGGAGTGGGCGTCGAATTGTTGTACCAGAATGGTCAGATGATCTGGCACTTCTGCCATCGACGGTTGCACGAGGGAGCCGGAGGAGGTGGGCTGGGAAGCGGAAGCAGTTACCGCTGCTCGATGACGACGACGCCCGAATTGCTAGGGTATGCTACGACGATGTTGGATCGAATCCGCTGGCATGGCGTTGCGATGGTGGAGTTCTTGGTCACGCCCGATGGACGCTATTTTCTGATGGAGATCAATCCTCGGTTATGGGGATCGCTTGCGTTGGCAATCGATGCCGGTGTGGATTTTCCCGTGGGTCTTTTTCTTATGGCCACAGACCAGCGGATCCCACGGCGGACAACTTATCGCGTCCCGTACTATACCCGCGACATTGTGCCAGACGCTCGATGGATAGTTGAATGTCTTCGCTTGCAGCCGGTGACTGGATTCCAGGAAGTCATGCGCCTAGGTCGAGTGATTGTTGGCCGCGAAAGCTGGGACCACTTTGACTGGAAGGATTTGGGAGTTACCGCAACAATTCTCCGCGAATTGTTGGTTGGTGCGTTCCATTCTATGAGCAACCGTCTCGGCCAGCAATTTAGGCTGCGTAGTATCAGGCGACTACACCGTAAGAACTTAGCTCGCCTTCTGTCGGAGCATCAAGGTCACAGGCATGTGCTTTTTCTATGTCACGGCAATATTTGCCGGAGCCCTTTTGCTGAACTAGTCGCGCGGCGGGAGATACCAGACTGGAAATTCTTTTCGGCCGGTTTTCATACGCTATCAGGGCGTCTGTCCCCCGAAAGCGTGCAAGCGGTCGCTCGGTCGTTTGAAGTTGATCTCTCTGGTTTAAGATCCAAAAGAGTTTCTCGGCAGGCGGTAGATGCCGCCGATATCGTCATGCTAATGGATGCAAGCAATCTCTCGAGCTTCACTCGACAATTTCCTCACGCAATTGACAAGGTGCTTCTATTGGGCATGTTTGCATCGCCACCCGGCGAAATTCCCGATCCCTACGGTGCAAACGTTCCGCAGATTGTTCGGATCTTTGCAAAAATCGATAGAGGAATTGCCGGACTCGCAGAAGTGTTTGGAGTCTGAACTGCGCATGCCTTGTTCTGATTGTTCTCCTTCCATGCAGGGTTTCGTTGGAGGTTTAGGGGTAATCCATTCGGCCGGGAACACAGCTCTCGTAAGTTGATTCTGGGCCAGCTACTTTCGGTCGGCAAAATAGCCGATTCTGAGTGAGCCAATCAATCGTTAAAGGTCGCGTATATCGGCTTGTATGCTGATTTCGATCGCTTGACCCGTTCGCGTCTCAAGCCAAGGCAGCTACAAGTTTCAGGCCCGTTGCATACGAGACAGCGGCCTATCTGAACGATGTTGTCCGCGATCACCCCAAGGCCGACCCATCGCTGCGTACCTTCCAAGCTTCACGACATCGATTCAATCCATGACGACGCTCGAACACGCTGATTCGGCCTTCGCGTCCGGTCCGCCAGTGCTGCCCGGCTCGGAACCAACGCGTTCTCTGCGGGTGTTTATCCGCGCACTGCTGTAGAACCCCGCGTCGGCGGCGACTATTCCTGGTGCACGCCCGAACAGACGCCGATGTCGACCGCGCCAGTCCGCTGTCCCATAAACTTGGTTGTCAATATCGAAGTTGAATGACGCTGCGCCTTAATTTCTTCAGACGCGGCATCAACAGGAACAGCTACATTTTCAACGTTGTATCGATGAACGAGAGTTTACAAACAACCACGATGCCCTATATTTACGACGAAAAGTATCTAGGTGACTACAACGACAGCGTCCCTCTGTACAAACCATTGGTGGCAATTGTGCGAAGAGCAGTTGGAGCAAGATCTTAAGGTTACAATGATTGCTTAGGAAGCGTAGATCCCGCGATCATTTTCACGACGAAGTGCCTACCAAAAAGGCCGGGGACTAAAAGCGAAATGCTAACCAACCTTCAATATCAAATTCTAAAGAGGATCTCTCCGGAAGCCCCAGATTGCTGTAGCGGATCAGTCTACGAAAACAAGTCGAAGCTCGCGGTTCTAATGGGGAGTGAGATCTTTACGGAGATTGCGGGGAAAGTTGTCATCGACTTCGGTTGTGGAGCAGGTGCTGATGCCGTAGCAATGGCTGAAAGAGGAGCCAAGCGGGTGATTGGTATTGATATTCGGGAGGACATTCTCCAGGTGGCAAGACAGAAGGCGCTCAGCGTGGGCGTTCAAGATACTTGTGTCTTCGCATCCTCAACTATCGAGGTTGCGGACGTTGTAATTTCCGTCGATGCATTTGAGCATTTCGCAGACCCTGCCGGAGTCCTACATGCCATGAACACGCTTTTGCAGCCGTCAGGTGAGGTGCTCGTCAGCTTTGGCCCGACTTGGTTTCACCCATTAGGTGGTCATCTATTCTCTGTCTTTCCGTGGGCACACCTCGTATTCAGCGAGAGGGCCCTTATCCGTTGGCGTTCCACCTTTAAGACGGATGGAGCCACGCGATTCAACGAGGTCGCCGGGGGCCTGAACAAAATGACAATAGCGAAGTTCGAGGAGTTAGTAGCCGATAGTCCCCTCAAGTTCGCCAGTCTTGAACTTGTACCCATCAAGAAGCTAAAAAATATCCACAATCGCTTAACGCGCGAATTTACAACAGCTATTGTGCGTTGTCGTCTGGTAAAACGAAGGTAACCAGGCTGTGTTCTTGAGCATTCTTGAAGTCGGTCTCGAGGACCCAGCGCGCCACGTATTTTCCTCCACCTGGTCACGCGAAAGTGGGCCGCTGTCGTAGCTGTCGTAGCCAAAATTGTGGAGGAGCCAAAGGAGTTTCCGAAGCGCGCGCTCAGGTCAGTACAGGCGGCCGCGAAGAAATTGCTTCATGGGAAGACGGCTTCAGGATGCCGAAGCGCAAGGAAAAGAAAGGGTTCTGCGGATGCGAACGATGGACGCTCGTTCGACCCGGACCGTCGAGAATGCCTACTAGATCTTGCTGACCCGAATCCAGAGCGGGAATATGTCGCCTCATTATCTTGCCTTCACGGGTTGGGAATAGGTGTTAAGTCTGCACACCAGAGCATCTCTAGCATCTATGTTCTGTTTCGCAGCCGACGCGAGGTACGAGATAAAGGACTCCCCGGTACCATGTAGGGACTGCGGCGACGTCCGTGCCCGTGATGCTGAATTGCAAACGAATGAAAAGCATTTTGGCGAGAGATTCGGTAGGATTGTGCAACAAAGCGAGGAGATTGCCATGACACTGTTTGAATTTCCCGGGCCAGAGAGGCGCCGTTCGGTAAGAACCCAGCTTGTTGTGCCTATACATGTCCATGGGCAAACTCGGACCGGCGAAAAATTCACGGTCGAAGCCGAGACGCATACGGTCAGCAATTCGGGATGTCTGATTCACGTGGACACGGTTCTCTTTGTGGACCAGACGCTGGAGGTGACGAATAGAAAAACGGGTCAGTCGATTCGAGGTAAAGTCGTTTCGACGTGGCGCCAGCCAGGGGGAAGAATCTTCGCGGGCCTTGAATTCTCGCCACTAAGTGAGGATTTCTGGCGTAGCGAGATTCCTAGCTCCATAGGGCCGCCCCGAAACACGCCCTGATCCCGTTGTGCGCAGAGAAGGCACGCAGACAATGGAGTCACCTCGGTGGATAGCAACACGATGAGATACTCGATTTGCAAAAGCGGACTCGTATAAGCTTATTCGATAGAATAACTTACCATGAATCAGGTGCATGATTTGACCAGATTCCGCTCATAAGGAGCGGGTATGCATCGCTTGCTAGGAGATCCTTGTTACCGACCGCCGGCGGAAGAACCAGGCTCCTGTCAGCAAGGCGACTCCAACGAGCACGAGGCCACCAGCGGGTGGTTCGGGAGTTGTCCCGATGAGTTCCGTGTCCGAATTGATTATTAGCACTCCACAGCCCGGACAATCGACTGATTGTAGAGTGTCCGAAGGATTGACGAGGTGGATTGTACCACCAGCGTTCGTTAGAGGCGAAGCTGTGAACAGGTCTACATACTCGCTGAAGTCTGTGTTGGCAATGCCGATTTCACTAGGCAGGTAAGAGCTGACCATTTTCGCAGCCGTGAAATCTGCGGCCGTAGCGGGACCCGTCACAGTGATAGAAAAACTCAGGAAACCGCTCAGCGCAGCATTGGTCGTAAACGTTCCGCTGGCCGTATTGCCATTGTTGAAGGTTACGTCGTTAAGGGTCCAAGTGACTTGGGCGGAAGCACAGGTGGCGAAACCGAAAACGAAAATCACACAGAGGAAGATCCTCGCACCGCTTCTTAAGAATTGCATAGGGGCCTCCTTACGAAAGACATAGGTTTACTACCGTCTTGGGCGGGACAGAGAGTATTCCGACTTTTGTGCCGAGAATCATCAGGCACAGGGAGGGGATCACGAATCGCGTTACAGCTTGCACAACTTTCCACAGGCAACTTAAATCCTGAGCGACTGGGGATCCAAAGTATACTTCAAAAAGACCGGGTTTACATGAAATAAACGTGAACACTCCGTTACAAGCTGTGGAAATCTATCGGATGGACACACCCCCGAAAGCCGGTAAGACCTAAAGGCCCTTTCCTTTGGTAGGATACGGGAATAGCTCTCCAGGAGTGCTTGAATCTGAACACAGAGCCGGTTGAAAAAGCCTCTGAGCTCTCGCCTAACCGTGAAAGGATATCCCGCAAGGAAACCTTCCTTCTACAGGCCGTAATTCTGCTCGCCCTGATCACCCTGCTCTATGGCCCCGTGGTTGCGAAACTCGCCCGGCAGTGGATGGATGATCCCAATTACTCGCATGGCTTTTTTGTTCCACTTTGCTGCGGGCTGCTGTTGTGGATGACACGGAAATCGTGGATGAAAGAGCCTCTCGTGCCTTCCAGTGCCGGACTGCTCTTCGTATTTGCTGCTATGGGCCTGCTGGTGGTAGGCGCGCTCGGAGCAGAACTCTTCCTGCAGCGCGTGTCACTGTGCATCTTGCTCGGGGGATTAGTCGTCTATTTTGCTGGATGGCGGATGTTAGGGGTCGGTTTCGGGGCCGTGGCTCGCCCTGTTCCTGATGGTTCCTCTGCCCTCGATAATCTTCAACGAGATTGCTTTTCCTCTGCAAATCCTGGCTTCACGGCTGGCGAGTTGGCAACTCGAATTGCTGCGCGTTCCGGTGTTGCAAGAGGGCAACATCATCGTCCTCTCTTCCATGTCTCTAGACATTGTGGAAGCCTGCAGTGGCTTGCGATCCTTGATGTCCCTTATCACGGTTGCTGTATTCTACGGCTTGTTTTTTGAACGCAGGGTGTGGATGCGCTGCTTGTTGGTGCTTATGGCTATTCCGGTCGCGGTGCTGACCAATGCTTTAAGAATTACTGTTTCCGCCCTTTTAGCAGAATACTTCAACCCCGAGCTTGCCGAAGGGTTTTTCCATGAGTTCTCTGGATTTTTGCTCTTCGTGCTCTCTCTGACGGTACTTGCAGGCTTACACGCGTTAGCAAATCTCGTTGCCCAGAGGCGCCTGGCGACATGAGTGCCGTAACCCGCTCCTGGACACGATTTCTTGTACTGGCGGTGTTACTGGCGGCAACGTTTGGTTTGCTCAGAGCCCGGGACAGGGAAGAGATCTTGCCCACCCATGAGACTTTGAGCAAGTTCCCGTTGCAGCTCGGGCAGTGGCGCGGGAAGGACCTGCCTCTCAGTCCGGAGACCCGGGAGGTGCTGGGTCCAGGTGATTTCCTGGTGCGTGACTACTTCAATCCTTCACAGCGCGAAGTCGCCAATTTATTTATTGCGTTTTTCCCCAGTCAGCGTCAAGGCGACACCATTCACTCTCCAAAGAATTGTTTGCCGGGGGCGGGGTGGGTCCCGACGGAATCAAGTCGCATCTGGATCGAAGGTCGAGACGGACGCAAGATTGAGGTCAATCGGTATCTTGTGGAGAAAGGTGGGGAACGGGCACTGGTCCTCTATTGGTATCAGGCACACGGGCAAGTAATACCAAGCGAGTATCGGGCGAAATATCATCTAATTGCGGACGCCCTGATGATGAACCGCTCGGATGGGGCTCTCATACGCATCGCCACGATCCTTAGGAACGGCGAGAGTGCGTCCAACGCGGAGGCCAGAGCAGTTTCGTTCGCGCAACTCACGCTACCCCTTCTCGATAACTACATCCCGCGTTAGCGGTCGAACATCGAAGCTCGACCCGCTCGACATGGAGGGTCATTCCGGCCTACTTCTTCCTGTATGAAGCGGAGGACAAAAAAAACGCCGGAGCGAGGCTCCGACGTTTTCGAAAAAAAATAAAATGAAGACTAGATCAAGATTCTTTTCTTCATTGCAAGAAACATCATACCCAAAACAGCAGATCCTACAAGCAACAGCGTTTGCGGTTCCGGGCTGTTCGCATCGAGCGAGGCAGAGAGGTCAGGCAGAACATTGAAATCTATGCCGGCGACCACCGATCGTAATTGCAAAATCGTTACTTCCGCAAACAGCGCCCGGGGGATACGCGGGCGTACCCGGGGTGGGAGTATAGGTGCAACCGACTCCGGGAGTATAGGTGGCAAAGGGATTGAAGTAGGGCGAGCTTGTACCTTCCGCTATATTGGTTAAACCTTCCGCAATGCCGTTAGCGACACAGGTCGCGTTTTGAGAACTCGTTAAGTTCGAACCGTAGCAACCGATTCCGGATCCATCTCCTTGCGAAAAGCTTACGGTAAGAGTGCAACTCGTGTCCCCTGAGTTGCAATGGCTCACCGTGTTCGTACAGTTCTCGAAAAATCCGTCACCGTTGCAACCCACGACTGGATCCGTCGCGGGGTCATAGCCCAGCAAGCTCACCGACAGGTTACCCCAACCTTGGCCTGTCGCATTGATCCCGGAAAAAACCGCTTGTGCCCCATAGTTCTTGCAGTCTGCCGCAACATCTGCAGGGAGGCCCGAACTGCTGCAGTTTAAGAATAGCAGGGGCGAACTCAACGATGTAATCTCGACGCTATTCAAGCTTCCGTGGACGCCGATACCTCCATCGGGAACTTGCGCCTGAGCAATCGCGCTAACGGAACCAATCAGGAAGAACACTGCCGCCCAACGCATGAGTTTCATAATCTTTCGTGCCTCTAGTCTTTGATTAGCTGCTGATAGCCATTCGGGGGACGGTTGAACTGCCTCGAACTGATATCCTACCCGTTACCGCAATTCCGTCAAGGACTAATTCGGGTACTAGAAGTACTTTTTTGAATTCCCTTAGGATAAGCAAGCCACTTTGAATCAAGGCTTTCAGGCTGATTCCCAGAGGCTTCCAGGCGACAGCTGGCTTAGCTTTTCAGTGGGCTGGATCCGCCTTTCTCTCCGGGGCAGCGCTCTTTTGGCCTTCGGCCACCAGCGCATCAAATTCGGGGTTGCCATGCAACGATTTTAAGTCATCATCCTCGGCCATGTGTTCCCGGTTCAGAGGAGACAACCCATGGTCCATCGCATCCTTGAGGAACCCGAGGGCTTCGGTCCGGTTCCCTGCCAAGGCCGCGTTGCAGGCCAGATTGTATTTCGTCATAGCCGTGTCTGGGTTATTTTCTCCAAGCACGCGTTTTTGTATCTCAAGCGTCTGTTCCAGTAACTGCTCGGCCTCTTTGTTGCGGTGTTGCACGCTCAAGGTATTTGCCAACTCACTCATGGTGAAAAGCGTCGAGGAATTCTCTGGGCCGAGGACACTCTCTTGCACCTCCAGAACGGTGCGGCGCAGTTTCTCGGCTTCGTCATAATGCTTTTCCATTTGGAGGATGCTAGCGAGGCTATCCATCGTATTCAGGGTGTCGGGATGCTTGTCCCCCAAGACGCGCTGGCGCAGCTCAAGGGTGTCACGCAACAGCTTCTCGGCCTCATCAAGATGATTGTCATTTGCCAGATACGACGCTAGAACGTATGCGGTTCTGAGGGTTTCCGGATGGTCGACACCCAGGACTTTGCGCCTGAGGTCGAGCGTCTCGCGCAGTTGTGCCTCCGCCTCGGGCAGCCGACCTTCTTCGCCGAGCGCAGAGCCAAGGTTGCTCATAGTGGTCAACGTATCCGGATGTTCTGGCCCCAACACGCGCTTCTGGATCTCGAGTGTTTCACGTCGCAATTTCTCGGATTCCGACAAGCGACCCTGTTCGTGCAGAACATCTGCCATCTCGATCATGCACGCGAGTGTCACGGGATGCTCTGGTCCGAGGGCGCTAACATCCGTTGCATACGCGTCAGCGAGTACCTTCTCTGCCGCAGTTAACTGTCCTTGCTGGCGCAACACGCGAGCTAGTTCGTTGAGCGAGCTGAGTAGTTCAGGATTCTTGGGTCCTAACACGGCCCGACGAATTTCGATCGACTTCTCGAGAAGCTTTTGAGCTTGGGGATAAAGCCCAAGCGTTTGGTAGACAGTCCCGATAGTCGCGAGCAACCGTGCCTGCACCTGCGGTTGACTGGAGAGATTTGTCTCGATCTGCTTTGCGCCCTGATCCAGGATCTCCCGGGCGGTGATGGTACTCCCACGGGCCTCACTGGGATCGGAAACATTGAACAAGTGAGTGAGAAAGTCGGAAACATTTTTTGCTTCCGCAGCCTCCCGGTTGGCGCGGTCTCGCTCTCGCGCAATGCGGACAGCTTCTACAGTCATGGAGATCGCGAGCGCGATCAGCATGAGAAAAACCGCAGTGGCGGCCAGCACACCCACACGGTGCCTCTTGATGAATTTGGCCGTGCGATAGGAGACCGAGGGCGGCGAGGCGAGAACGGGTTCATCCGTCAAATACCGCGTGATGTCGGCGGCCAGTGAAGTGGGCGAGTCATAGCGGCGCGCTCGATCCTTTTCGAGCGCTTTCATGGTGATCCAGTCGAGGTCACCCTTGAGCAGGCTCGCAAGTTGGCGCGGCTCGCTTTGCCGCATCCCCGCGTTTGCTGCTGCTGTATCGTCAAGCTTGATTAACTGCGTGCTTGGGGCGGGAGGATCATCTTCGCGAATTCGGCGTAACACTTCGTACAACGGCTGCGTCTGCCATTGCTTGGGGTCAAAGGGCAGACTGCCCGTGAGCAATTCGTAGAGGATCACGCCGAGAGCGTATACGTCGGCGCGCGTATCGATATCCGGGAAGCTCGGATCGGTCTGTTCGGGCGCCATGTAGCCGGGGGTGCCGACGAGCATGCCGGCCTGCGTCAACAGCGTCTCGCCCTCTTGCTTGTTCTCGGTCGCTTTGGCGATCCCGAAGTCGATGATGTGCGGGGTGGGTTTCCCGTCGATCTCACTGACCAGAATGTTTCCAGGCTTCAGGTCGCGATGAATCATCGCTTTCTGGTGGGCGTGTTGCACGCCTTCGCAAACCTTGATGAACAGTTCCAGGCGTTGGCGGGTGCTGAGCCGCTTTTCGTCGCAGTATTTTGTGATGGGGGAGCCAGGAACATACTCCATCACGAAGAACGGTTGCCCCTCGAACGTGGTTCCGGCGTCAAAGACCTTGGCGATGGCCGGATGGTCCATGATTGCCAACGACTGCCGCTCTGCCTCGAATCGCTGGATTACGGATTTGTCGTAGCGGCCGCCCTTGATGAGCTTGAGAGCAACTTTCGTCTTACCGGGAAAGTTTGCTCGGCGAGCCATACCTGCCCCATGCCACCTTCGCCCAGCATCTTGACGAGCCGATAAGGCCCGATCACGTCGGCGGAGTCACCTTCTCCAGAGTCTGGAGGTGAGGCAGGAGTGCCGCCGAACGTCGCGTCGCCAAAGACCGTGCCATTGTCTGCTGGAGGTGTTTGCTTTGCGCCCGACGATACGCCGTGCATCGGAGTTTTGAGGGCTACGGCCGAGTCGAGCGTATTCAGGGCTCGCGGATCGACACGTGTGACAGAAGGCTTCGGTGCAGGTGCTTTGGGCGGAGTGGACGACTTGGGTGGTGTTGGCGAATTGGCGGGTTTAGGTGGCTCGGCGGGAGTCGTCGGTTTGGCTGCGAGATTCGGCGGGGACACCGGCTTTGGAACATTAGGGCGAACAGACCCGTCAAGCGTCGGAAGCTCCTCCGCGCCCGATGGTTTCCCGGGCACTCCTGGATCGGGAGGTTTACCTGAATTCGCCATAATATCGTCTAAGAAACCTTCATCCGCGGAGGCGGCCAGTTTATCATTCCTCAATCGGCCCGTGTCAACGACTTTGACTTTAAGGTCCAGAGTAACAGAGTTCGAGAAGATTGATTCTCCGTAGCCCCCGCGGTCGAACTAAAAAGTACTGCCTTGGACCGGGGAAGTAAGCATTCCATCAACTAGATCCTCAGTCACATTCGTACTCGTCGCTGGCCGAGTTGTCCGGGATGGGCGCAACTTTTCGGGCCGATTTGCGTATCCTAGAGGGAAGCCATGCGACGATTATTTTTGCTCTCTAGCCTTTTGGGACTGGCACTCGTTTGCCCAGATTTCTGTCGCGCCCAGGACGCTTCAAAAATCATCGACCAGTATGTGAAAGCTGTCGGGGGAGGCAAGGCCCTGGCTAAGGTTCAGACGGTTCTGATCGACGGGGCCGTGCAATCGCGCGGCGACGAGAAGTCTGGCACCTTCAGTTTTCGCATCAAATTGCCGAACCGCTATTACAGTGAGCTACGAAACGGCGGGAAGACCGAGATTGAAGCCTATAACGGCAAGTCGGCGTGGCAGCAGGGCGATTCGGGGCAGATTGCCACCCTGCTCGGCCAGCCGGCGCTCGAAATCGAAGCGGCTGCCGAATATTACAATTCGCGTTTGCTGGGGCTTGCGAAGAAAAAAATCGGAGTTGCGTTCAAGG
This sequence comes from Candidatus Acidiferrales bacterium, assembly GCA_963742325.1. Taxonomy (GTDB): domain Bacteria; phylum Acidobacteriota; class Terriglobia; order Acidiferrales; family UBA7541; genus Acidiferrum. Next base: position 1,266,817 of record CAVULB010000002.1, read on the forward strand.
GAACCGCTACCGTGCACGGCCACGAAACCTACCAAATCGAACTTACCTACGCCACGGGAGTGCAATGGGAGATTTTCTTCGATCAACAGAGCCATTTGATCGTAGCCGAAAAAGCGAGCCTGGCGGGCGTTCCGCGAGAGATTGATTACGAAGACTACCGCGCAACGAACGGCGTGAAATTGCCCTACAAGATCGAAATTCACCGTGGCTCGGAAGTGTATATCGTGAACGTCACGCGAGCCGAGACCAACGAGACCATCGGAGAAAGAGTATTCGATTTTCCCATGCAATCCCAAGTAAAGCTTCCCGACTTGAAAAAACTGTTCGAGGAAATCGACGCCAACCAGAAAGAGATCGACAAGGTCAAAGAAAACTACGCCGGGACGCAGGTTGAGGAAGAGACCGAATACGATAAGTCCGGGAAGATAAGCAAAAAGGAAATCAACGAGTATACGTTCTTCTATTTGAATGGCGACGAGATCACCACGCTGGTGAAAAAGGACGGCAAGCCTCTCAGCGAAGAGGAACTGAAGAAAGAAAACGAGAAGACACAGAAGCGAATTGAGGAAGAGCAGAAGCGCGAGAAGAAAAAAGTGGAGAAGGAAGAAAAGGAAAAAGAAGAAGGAAAGGAGTCTAAGGACAATGAAGACCCGGGCATCGAAGTGTTTCTGCGCGTTTGCCAGTTCGTGAATCCGCGCCGGGAACGATTCCGCGGTCAAGACGTACTGGTGTTCGACTTTGAGCCAAATCCCGAGTACAAGCCGAAAAACCTGGAAGAGCGCGTTGTGAAGGAATTGGCGGGTGTGATCTGGATCGACGAGAAGGCCAAAGACGTGGTGCGCCTGGAAGCTTATTTTGTGGGCGACGTGCACATAGCCGGCGGCGTGCTGGCCAACTTGCAAAAGGGAACCAGCTTCACATTCGAACAGGCCTATATCAATAACGAGGTTTGGTTGCCGACGTATGTTGAGGCGCATGTGGGCGTGCGCTTCCTGCTGGTAAAGGGCATCAAGGTGAATGTGACCACGAAATATTCGGACTACAAGCGCTTTAACGTGGAAACTTTGTCGACAATCAAAAAGCCAAATGAGGCCGAAACGCCGGCCGCGAAGCCATAAGAAAATCTCAACGAACAGCACATCCTTCCGATCCCGGTTTTGTGACTGGCGCGAATCGAAACGCACGCACGTTTAGGGACACTTTCGCTCTTAATCGAGCACGTTTTGTCTTCCGGGCGCCGGACTGTTCGGCTTGGGCTGCTAAAGCTTCGCAAGTAGCAGTTTTCTTTTATCGAATTGTTCGAAGAGCCATCCATTTCGGATGGCTTTTTCATTTATCTGTGGCTGGCGTGGCGCGCGCGAGGACCTCGCGGATTTTCTGCACCAGGACCGCCGGCGAAAACGGCTTCTGCAGAAATGCCAATCCCCGCTCCAGCATTCCGCCGCTGGTAATTACATTTTCCGTGTAGCCAGACATGTACAGAACACGAATGCCCGGACGCTTGAGCATAATTCGCGCAGCCAGTTCCCGGCCGCTGGTGCCCGGCATGACGACGTCTGTCAGGAGCAAATGAATTTCTCTTGGAAACTTGCTGGCGATGGCCTCCGCATGCGGAGGATCGAGCGCAACAATCACTTCGTAGCCCTGGCCGACCAGAATGGTATGCACCAAATCGCGAACCGCTTCTTCATCTTCGACCAGTAACACCACTTCCGTGGCGCGGTGGTCGGTGAGGGGCACAGGTTTTGCTTCCGGCGGATCGACCAAATCCTCCACGCGCGGCAGATAAACTTTAAACGTGCTGCCTTTTCCAGCTTCGCTGTAGACCCAAATGTAGCCGCCACTCTGCTTGACGATTCCGTATACGGTGGAAAGCCCGAGTCCCGTTCCGCGGCCGCTCTCTTTGGTTGTATAGAAAGGTTCGAAGATGTGAGCGAGGGTACCCGCGTCCATGCCCACGCCCGTATCAGAAACTGCCAGCATTACGTACCGCCCTGGCCTCACGGAAACGTGATCGAACGCGTAGGCGGCATCCAGATCCACATTGGAAGTTTCGAGCACCAGGCGTCCGCCATCCGGCATCGCATCGCGAGCGTTTACGACCAGATTCATGATCACTTGTTCGACTTGCGCCGGATCGGCTTTGACCTTGCCCAAACTGTCTTGCACGCGAGTGATCATCTCAATGTGATCGTCGATCAAACGGCGCAGTAGCTTGTCCATGTTGACGACAATCGCATTCAGGTCCAGCGTTTTTGGCTGCAACACTTGCTTGCGGCTGAAGGCGAGCAGTTGGCGCACTAACGCCGCAGCGCGAGCCGAAGCATTTTCAATTCGCTCGATGTCGTTTCGCAGGTCCAGCGGTACTGCCGGGCGACTCAGCGCCAAATCCGTGTAGCCTGTGATGATCGTAAGCAAATTGTTGAAGTCGTGCGCGATTCCGCCCGCCAGCCTTCCCACCGCTTCCATTTTTCGCGATTGCTGCAGCTGCGTCTCGAGCAGCTTGCGTTCCGTAATGTCTACAATAATTCCTTCCATGACCGGACGCGCATTTCCGCCCTTGACCACAACACCGGTGTCATTCAGCCAGACCTCGCGGCCGTCCTTGCGCTTCACGCGATATTCGGCCTGAAAGGGTTCGCCCTTCTCGCTGGACTCTTCCGCCGCCTTCACGATCGGAAGATCGTCGGGATGGATAAACTCGGCCCAGTGGTGCGCGATGGCCAGCCATTCCTCTGGCGTATAACCCAGAATCGGTTCCACCTGGGGGCTGACGTAATGCCATTGCCCGTCCATCCCAATTTCCGCGATATAACTGATCGCGTTCACCTGTTCGACCAGCGTGCGGTATTTCGCCTCCGCTTGCTGGCGCGCCTTCTCCGCTTCTTCGCGCTGCGATAAGTCGCGGCAGGTGCAGACCGTTCCGCCATCGGGCATCAGGTACACCATCAATTCCGCTGGAATTTGGGTTCCATTTGGGCGACGCAGCGAGATGGGAGAAGACCATTTGCCGGATTGCGCGAGCGAGTGGCGCACATCCGACTCCAGCTTGCTGACCTCCTGGAACGCGTAGACAGTGCGCCATGTCTGCCCGACGATCCGTTCGCGGCCCTCGAAACCAAACATGGTCGCGAAGGCTGTGTTCGCGTAGATATGGATGCCGCGTTCGTCCAGCAAGGCAATGCCATCCTCGGAGTTATCCATGGCCAACGTCTGCCTGCGCACCATGTCTTCATCTCGCTGCTGGCGAAACTGGCCCAAAGCGATGCGTAACGCATAGCACGCGAAAGAGACTCCCAGAAGGCTGTAACGCAACCATTTCCAGCCCGAGCCTAATTCTGCCACCATAAACAGGATCGCGAGCGGCACAAAGGCAAACATGCCATTGGTGATCAAAATGCTGGTCAGGGTTTTCTTGCGAACGCTTGCTTGCGATTCGCCGGGGGAATCCGGCTGCCACGTGGCGGCCCAAAACGCGCCGTAGAGCAAGGGCACAGACCATGCCAGGTCGTACCAGGTGCCTGTCGGAACTTCCTGTTGCGTCTGATACGCGTCGATGCAATGCGAACCGACGGCGTAAATCAGGTAGTAAAGCGCGAGGCCTCCATAGAGCTTCCGCACTTCGGGAAAGCGCGCGCGCCGCCACTGCAACAGAGACAGAAGAATGATGCCGACGTCGCGCCACAAGGCCACGATCATTTCCCGGTTGAACGCCGTTTGCTGCGACAGGGTCAGGGAAGGCAGGTAGTACGTGCCAAAATAAACGAGGAAGAAAAGAATGCCTACCTGAATAAAATCCAGAGTCTCTTCCGTTTCCACGCGGGAATCGGTTTTCTCCTGATTCAAGAAGATGGCCATCACGAAAAACATTCCGTGAGTGTCGAACAGGAAACGGATCAACGAGCCCGCAGGCGGTTCGCTTCGCAGAAGGGCTTCGTAATAGGTCCAGCCGAGATCCCCCACACCCCAGATTCCTATGCCAAAGCCGACCAGGGTCCAAAACGATTGCCGGAAGCCTGAGGACTTGCGGGCGGCGCGGAAACACATAACGGCCGCCAACACGCTGCAGAAAATCTGGAGCAGATTTCCGATCAAAGCGCCGGCCGGGGAGGTTCCGAGAAACACGACGGAGCACACGTGAAGGGTCACGACAAGTATGGCCACATAGGCCAAGGAGCGAGGGATTGGCTTAAGGCTCAACGTCCTAGTACCTGATAGTTACAAGTGTATGAGCCTTCTGACGTCGAGGAAAGACTCTGTCGACAACTGTGTCTGCCTTGTTATTGTCGCAAAGTTGGACTCTCCCACGTCATGGGTGGGACCAGCCGCGGGCCTCGAGTCCCCCGGGTGTTTAGCGGCCTTCGAAGGGATAGCGGTCTTGGGACTCGACCGCGGCGGCCACCCGGCGGCGAAGGCCGATGGTGTCAACCACCTGACGCTTGCTAAACCGTTTCAGCACGGCCATTTGTGTGGTCAGCATGTCGCCTTCGTGCACGGCGGCAATGGCACGCTTGGCTTCGTGGTCCACGCGTTCTCCGGCGTCGGCAATAAATACGCGGGCGGTATCGATCATCAGCGCCGCCGCCGCTTCGCCCTTGGTGGCCGCGGCTTTTTGCGCACGAAGCAGACTGGATTCCATGGCATAGATTTCCATGACGATGTTGGCCAGGGCAGCCACGAGCTCCTGCTCGTCGGCCAGCTTCTCGCGGTACTTCTGCAGCGCTCCGCCGGCCGATTGCAGGAAAATTTTCTTTGCGTTGGCAACGGTTCTCGCTTCATCGGCGAGCACGCCTTCCGGAGCTTCCTCGAAGGCAGGCCCGGCCAGGATCTCATCGGCGAGTTTCATGGCCGCGGGAATAAGCGCAAGTTGTCCGCCCATGGCGCGCTTCATCAACATCTGGATGATGAGCATGCGATTGATTTCGTTTGTGCCTTCGAAAATGCGATTGATCCGGGAATCGCGATAAGCGCGGCAAACCGGATAGTCCTCATGGAAGCCGTAGCCGCCGAAAATCTGCACGGCTTCGTCGACCACAAAATCCAGCATCTCACTGCCATACACCTTGGCGATGGAGCTTTCGATGGCATATTCCTCGAGCACCTTCATTGTGTTTTGCGCTTTGTTTCCGGAGCCAGTGGCGGCGTTCATGGCCGCCTCCATATATCCGGCGCTGCGGTAAATCATGGACTCGACCGCGAAGATGCGGATGGCCATCTCCGCCAGCTTTTCCTTGATCAAGCCAAACTCGCCGATCTGCTTGCCGAAGGCCTTGCGCTCCCGGGCGTATTTAGCCGCGGTCATCAGCACGTGTTTGGAACCACCCACGCACGAAGCACCAAGCGTAAAACGTCCGGCATTCAGGACGTTGAAGGCGACGATGTGTCCGCGACCGATTTCGTGAAGCACGTTTTCTTTGGGCACCCGACAATTTTCAAGGAAAATCGGAGTCGTGGAGCTGCCGTGGATGCCCATCTTGTGTTCTTCGTTGCCGGGCTTGCAGCCGGGGAACGTGCGTTCGACGATAAACGCGGTGAGCTTCTCGCCGTCCACTTTTGCGAATACGATGTAGAGGTCCGCAAAGCCTCCGTTGGTGATCCACATTTTCTGGCCGTTCAGGATGTAGTGCGTGCCTTCTTTATTCAACTCGGCGCGGGTCAGAAGATTTTGTGCATCGCTACCGGCTTGTGGTTCGGAAAGGCAGTAGGCTCCGATGAATTCTCCGCTTGCGAGCTTTGGCAAATATTTTTTCTTCTGCTCTTCCGTGCCGAAATAAACCAGAGGAAGCGTACCAATGCCGGCATGCGCGCCGTGGGTTGTGGCAAAACCGCCGTAGATGGAGATTTTTTCGGTCAGCATCGTGGCTGCCACTTTGTCCAGCCCCGCGCCGCCATATTCTTCCGGAGTGCCGCCGCTCATCAGGCCTAGCTCGGCGGCTTTGCGGGTTAATTCCGCCATCAAGCCGGGCTTTTTGGCCTCGAGGTCCTTGGCCACCGGCAAAACTTCCTTGACCACGAATTCTTCGGCGGTCTGACCGATGAGCTTCTGGTCATCGCTGAGGTCCGCGGGGGTGAAGATGTCTTGCGGTGTAGGGGACTCCAGAAGAAAGCTGCCGCCCTTTGCAGCGGGTTTGGTGAGAACGGAGGTGGCCATGATGTGCTCCTCGCCGGCCGGCGCGGCGTTAAAATTCAAACGACCGTTTGAATTCATTCAATCGCGCAATTCTACCCTCAGGCGGGGTCATTTCGCAATAGGACGAATTCGTTTTTTCGGGCAGCCCGCAGTGCAAATTTACGGTTCGTGTGGCAGACTGCTTCGCGTGAACAGGTCTTTTCAGGCCAAGGAGGGAACGTTATGGGACGCCCGGTGGTGCACTTTGAAATTGGATGCCGCAATTCCGCCAAGACCCAGGAGTTTTATAAGAAGCTTTTCGATTGGAAGATCGAACAGTTCGGTCCGGCCGCGATGATCGCGCCCGAATCGGACGGCATAGGCGGGCACATGACCGAGCTCGGACACGAGCCGTTTCACTACACAACGTTTTATGTGGATGTGGAAGATGTAGCCGCGTCATTAAAGCAGGCGGAATCGCTTGGAGGCAAGACGCTGGTGCCGCCGGTCGAGATTCCCACAGGAACGTTCGCCTGGTTCGCCGACATTGATGGCAATACCGTCGGTTTGTGGAAGGCCAAGCCCTAGACTCGCACTCAGCCTGGGGAGCCGCCGTTCGAGCGCGGTCTGGCGGAGGGAGTCAGGTCCGAAAAACGCTGTGTGCCAGAGCGGTGCAGGGCAAACAGGACCGCCCAGACGAGCGCTCCGCCCACGCACAATATGGCGAGCAACTCCAAGGCGGACACGACCGAGAAATGCATGGGTTGAATGGGACCGACGGCTAGATTCGTGGGCGCGACCGATTCGGAAATGGCTTTTGCTTTTTCAATCGCCACCAATACGACTCCCAGGATCACGGTCATCAGGCCGACCGTGGCCTTTGGAAACTTGTATTCGGAACGCATCGTGAGCCTCCTTTGCGCATAAACTGGAAAACCTTGAGGGAAAAAGTTAGTTCGCGCGTGTTCTCGCAACGCACCGCGCAATAATCCGGCCGCTTCGCGCGCATAAGAAATTGCGCGCGCGCGCGAACTTTTCTGGTGCACATCTGAATGTACTGCGATGAGCACGCCCAGCATTTCTTCGCCATATTCGCGGCGGTAGGAAACAGGGTATAGATTCAGCAGGCAGCGGAACAAAGACAGCATGGACTACGCTTCCTTCCGGGCGACGACGCGGAGGCTCGCGACCAGGGTGAGATGCTTCATGCGGCTTACTTCCTGCTGCAAATTCCGGAGGCCCAGCGGGCTGAGGCGATAGGCTTGCTTCCCTCGCGCGTTGTCCTCTTCCTTGAAGCGCTCAATCCAGCCATCTTGCAGCAAACGCCGCAAGGCGCCGTAGAGCGTGCCGGTGCTCAGCCGGACGCGCCCGCCGCTCAACTGTTCTGTATCGCGAAGAATGGCGTAACCGTGGCGGGGTTCTGAAGCGAGGCTGAGGAGGATCAGCAGAACAGGTTCGGTCATGGGCGAGGTTTCCATATGTCCACCGACGACATGTCGTCAGGCGCCATATTGCAGCAATGAAGGAAACGCGTCAAGAGCAAAAAGCAAACAGCGGGTGAGGGCTTCTAGAGGCGTTCGAAAATGCCGGCGGCGCCCATGCCGCCGCCGATGCACATGGTAACCATGCCGTAACGGGCGTTGCGGCGATGGAGCTCGCGGATCAGCGTGGCGGTGAGCTTGGAGCCGGTGCAGCCAAGCGGATGGCCGAGCGCAATGGCACCACCATTGGGATTGACGCGCAGGGGATCCAGATTTGCTTGTTCTACGACGGCGAGCGATTGGGCGGCGAACGCTTCGTTTAATTCCACGATGGCTAAATCATTCAATGTTAGTCCGGACAGCTGCAGCGCCTTCGGAATGGCGTAGACCGGACCGATGCCGAACTCTTCGGGCGGGCAGCCCGCGGTTGCATAGGAAACAAAACGTGCTTGCGGCTTGAGCCCAAGTTGCGCGGCTTTTTTATCGCTCATGACCACCACCGCCGCGGCTCCATCGCTCATCGGTGAGCTGTTACCGGCCGTCACGGTGCCCTTCACGTGAAACGCGGGCTTCAATCCCCCCAGAATTTCCATCGAGGTTTCCGGCCGCGGCATTTCATCTTTGTCAAAAACGAATGATTGTGTGGCGGGCTTCGCCGCGGGCTTTCCTTGAGTGCCGGCCCCGTTCGGGAGGGACGTGATCTTGACCTCGACGGCAACGGTTTCGTCCTTGAATTTATCAGCGGCGAGGGCGGCGACGGCTTTTTTGTGCGAGTCGACGGCGAACTGATCCGCCTGCTCTCGTGTAATCCCGAATTTGCGGGCAAGATTTTCCGTTCCCAGGCCCATGTTGATGTACGCATCCGGATAATGGTCCACCAGCCACGGATTCGGCGAGATTTTATTTCCGCCCATGGGCACCAGCGACATCGATTCCGTGCCGCCGGCCACGATCACCTGCGCGGCGCCGCTCCGGATCCGTTCGGCGGCCAGCGCAATCGCCTGCAGGCCGCTGGCGCAGAAACGATTGACCGTCATGGCCGAAGTTTCGACTGGCAGACCTGCACGCAAAGCGGCAATGCGCGCCACGTTCATCCCCTGTTCGCCTTCCGGCATGGCGCAGCCGAGGATCACGTCGTCAATTTCCTTAGCATCCAGTCCGGGAACGCGCGCGAGCGCTTCCTTGATAACCAGTGCGGCCAGATCGTCGGGCCTGCTGGTGCGCAGAGACCCTTTGTATCCGCGTCCGACGGGTGTTCTGACGGAGGAAACGATGACGGCTTCTGGCATGACAACCTCTTTTCCGAGCGTTCACCCGATTTTCGGCCGCTGCCGAAAAAAAAGCAAATCCCAGAGCGCCAGGGGGGTTGGGAAGGAGGAATGGACAGTAACTCTCGATTCAAATGGGAAAAGGTTGAAATTGACGCCAGGCAGGTAAAACAGGATGCTAGTGGCCAAGTCGTTATCTTCAGAGGAATACGCGAGGTAGCCGGCATGGCGGGGCTCAGTTTCCTCATCTATCCATGGGGATTGATCGTGCAAGGACTCGCGCTGTGGCACTTCGTGAAGCGGCGCCCGGCGAACTATTGGATATTCATCATCATTTTCGGAGGTGTGCTGGGAGCCGCAGTGTATGTGCTGGTAGAGATCATTCCGGACTTGGGGCTACTGCGCGGAGTGTTCCAGGGCTTCGGGAGGCGGTCGCGGATCCAGGCGCTGGAAACGCAGATACTGGACAATCCGTCGGCGGGAAATCTGGAAGAATTGGCGGAATTGTGTTTTGAGCAGAAGAAGTATCGGGAAGCCCGGCAGGCACTGGACCGGGCCATTGCGGCGCGCAGCGATTCGCCACATGCATTTTATCTCCGGGCAAAAGCAGCGCTGGCGATGGGAGATTACGCGGGAGCCATCCCCGATCTCGAGTATGTCGTGGGGAAAGACGCGAAATTCGATTATTACCGCGCAACGGGATTGCTGGGAGACGCGTACGCGCGGACGGGAGAATTGACAAAAGCGGCCACGTCTTTTGCGCCTGCCGCACAATATTCGACCACGCCAGAGACGTTGTACAACTACGCGAACTATCTGAAACTTCTTGGGAAGAAAGAAGAAGCGAGGGAGTGGACGCAGAAGCTGGTGGCGAAAAAGAGAACGCTGCCGAGATACATGCAGAGGGTGGAACGACCCTGGTTTCGAATGGGGAAGGCGTTGCAGAAAGAATTGGCGAAGTAGTTTCGGGCTGATCCGCAAAATCGAAAACGGCCCGGCTACCGTGGAAATTCTTTATTTGCCTTTCCGTGGCGCGCCCTTTTTGGGGATGAACAGCGCGACGGGCGGCAGAATCTTGTGCGTCTGCGAAAAATTGCCCTGGTTTATCGCCAGGCCGATTCGGCCACGCGAATCGACGTACAGCAGCGGCTCCCCGACCGGCACATCCATAAACGTTTTCGCGTAGGGCAGCGTGAACGGCTTCTTGTCCAATTGCACGGTCACCTTGTCGCCGAGGACGTAACCGAGCTTTTTGAAGTCGTCGCCGCGAATATCGGAAATCAGGGAGCCAAACGGATCGTCGAGGGCAATCACTTCGCCTTCTATGCCTTGATCAGCGACGCTGGCGATTTTCGGAGTCAGGCGCACGAGTTGCGCAACTTCGGGCCCAGCGAGCGTATAGTCCCAGCCCGCCGCGAGATGCGCCCCGGCAGGAGAAAAAATGTCGCGGCCGTGAAACGTGGAAGAAACCGCGTCGCCGATCATCCAGCCAGGATTGGTGATTTCTCGAGCAGACTCCAGACCGTCGCGGTAGATCACCGGAGAAATCAAGCCATTGTCGGGCAAAACGAAATATTGTCCCTTCTTGGATTTCACAATCACAGCCTTGCGAGACGTCCCGACTCCTGGGTCGATCACAACGACGAACACCGTTCCCGCGGGGTAATATGGCGTCACGCCACTCAAGAATCGCGCTCCTTCTTCGATCGAAAACGGCGTGACCTGATGGGTGATGTCCATGATGCGCGCATCGGGAACAATCCCGATCATTACCGCCTTGCAGATGGCCACGGCATCGTTCGCGGTCCCGAAGTCGGTCATGAAGACAATCGCCGGTCGCGTCGCGGTTGTCGCTGAGCTGTAGCTTTCCACCTGTGGCTTGGAGCATCCCGACAGCAAGCCCAGGATCAAACATCCCCAAAAAGCACCGATCTTCACAGTTCGTTTCAACGCGGCCCCCTTGGATTGGACATTATAGGGGATAGCCCGCGGCTAAGGTCAACCTCTCGCGCCAAGTTTACGGCAACCTTGTCCGGAAATATCGCCGGTTGCGAGGAGTGCGGGGATTCACTAGAATGATCCCGCTTATTACGAAGTGGGTTCTGGGGTCGCTTCTCGTTCGCCCGCGTGAAGTCCAGCTCTTGTCCAATCAGTACGGAAAATGGTAAGGAGGACGCAGATGCGTCGGAGTCTTTTGTGTCTGTCATTAATTACGGTATTCGCGTCGGCGGCGCTCGCCGACCAAATTACCTTGAAGAACGGAGATCGCCTCAGCGGCGCCATTGTTTCCGGCGACGGCAAAAACCTGTTAATCAAGACGGAGTTTGCCGGCGACGTTACCATTCAGTGGGACGCCATCGTCGGGATCGAGTCCACGCAGAATCTTAACCTCACGCTCAAAGATGGCACGAAACTCTCCGGCAAAATCACAACTACTGCGGACGGGAAGTTTGTCGTGGCCGGCGCCACGCCAGCGCCCCCGGCGCCGCCTTCGAAGGACACGATCGTCGCCGTTCGGAATGACGCCACGCAAAAAACCTATGACATCGAAGCCGAGAAGCTGGCGCATCCAAAATTCACTTATTTCTGGAGCGGCTTGTTCGATACCGGCCTGGCGTTGACGCGAGGAAACTCGTCGACCGCCAGCTATACGCTCGACGGCAAAGGTGTTCGTGAAACGCCGCGCGACAAACTTACTCTGTATGCCAACTATATCTTCGCGGACAACCAGGTAACCGTTCCGGCCACGACCACGGCCAACTTGTTCCAAGCAGGCATTCGCGGCGACCTGAACGTTACGCCACGCGTCTTTGTTTACGCTACTGCAGACTTTGCCACCAACCAACTTCAGCACCTGTCTCTTCGGCAGGTCTATGGCGGTGGCGCCGGCTATCACGTCATCAAAAATGATAATACCCTGTTCGATATTTTTGGCGGCTTTGATTATGACAAGGACGAATTTGGCAGCTATTCCTACCTGAACACCGCGCCTCCCCCGCCGACGTTTTCTGTCGCCGCCTACACGCTGAACAGCGCGGAAGCCGTGGTGGGCGAGGAGTTCGACACGAAGATGTCAAAGCGTGTGACGTTGCTCGAGCGTTTCCAGTTCTTCCCTAATATTTCCCATACCGGCGATTACCGCATGCAATTCAACGCTTCGCTCGCCGTGATCATGAAAACCTGGCTGAGCTGGCAGACATCGTTCAGCGACCAGTACATCAGCTACCCGCCGCCAGGCCTGAAGGGCAACGACCTGGTGCTCTCAACGGGCTTCCGTGTCACTTGGGGAAAGGCCAAGCTGTAGCGCTTTTATCGGACTGAACTGCAATCCCACGGGCCGGAATATCTCAAAAAGGAGGCAACACTGATGAATTTTCTCACTTGGATTATTGTTGGGCTAATCGCGGGTTGGTTGGCGGGTCAGGTGATGAAGGGTGGCGGCTATGGTGTCATCGTAGATATCATCCTCGGCATTCTGGGCGGGTTGGTTGGCGGCTGGATCTTCGGGATGTTGCACCTCTGGCCGGGCGGGGGAATCATCGGTTCGATCATCGTGGCGTTCATTGGGGCGGTGATCCTGGTTTGGATCACCCGGTTAATCAAGAAAGCCTGAAATCGGCAATTTACGGAGATTGGGCCGCGCTGGGAAGCCGCAAAAAAAGGTCCCAGCGCGGTTCCTTTTTGGCCGGAATCCGTACCTGTACCCTGTACTTTGGGGCAAGTTTTCCACAGTGCAGGTAACGGCAGTTCCCGTGGTCCCTCTGCTCGGTTTGGGTCGCAAGCTAACCTGCATCAAATAAATGATTTACAATCCATTTTTTTGTCTGTTAGATGTACTAGAACTATCGTTTAAGGCGCAATTTAGTGCTCCTGTACCATAGGTTTTGTTCCCACCTACCTGTCTAATGGGTCAGGTCGAGCAAGCCCGGTCGGTTGAGGTTTCCCGAGCACTCGACTCCAGCAAGGGTCCTTAAGAACACGGGAGTTAAGCCGGACATGAATGTCAAAGACAACCTTCGCAAATGGATGTGGCTGCTTCTGATCGTCCTCGCCGCCTACCAGGTTTACGCCGTGCGTGAACTGCTTGCCGCCTTTGCCATCTTTGTTTTTGGCTTCGCGGCCATTGCCTTGTGCGTCGGTTCGATCTACTTCCTGCACAAAACATGGGAGGCCGCCGTCGCATGGGCCATGGCTAGCCAGCACCCCGTCATCCTCGCCGTGCGCCGGAGCGTATGGGCGATCGAAGATTTGGCTCGGCGCCCGCTGCGTCGTCCGGATTCGGAGCCAGCGCGTTAATCGAATTTCTGCTTCCCTGCCTGTTAGCCAGAGCAAGCGGGTTTTGGATCTGAACTTGGGAAAGTGGAGCTGATCCCGAACCCGCTTGAATACAGGCCAGCCGTCCTGAGAGAGCGGCTGGCCTTTTACTTTCTTCGTTTGTAACCTGCTAAATTTACGTAAGTTGTACGATCGTAAATCTGAGGCTTTTCGTCAAATGCTATCTGGGTGCTGTCGAGCTGCTGACACAGCTCGAGGACACAAGAAAAACCGGGCGTGCTTCGCCCAGAGTGAACGCCCGGTGCTTGCACAGCGTACTTTTTCGTGTGCTTACTTGTGCGACGCGATCAGCGCACTGGGAGAGCGGCTGGCCTTCCTCTTTGGCGCTATACCGGTTTCCATAGCGCACAGAGAACCTAGGTCGCTAAAAAAATGCGGCCCCGCCGTCGACGTTGATGGATTGGCCGACGATGGCGCTTGACATGTCCGAACAAAGAAATAGGGCCGCCTGCGCGATCTCCATGGCGGTTTGACCACGGCCTTGCAGCAGGGAACTGAGGAAGCCTTTTAATTGTTCTTCGGGGCTGACTCGCAATTTCTCCGCCAACGTTTTTCCGAGCTCTTTGCTCATTTCCGTTTCCGTCACCGGTCCGGGGCAAATGGCATTCACCCGCACACCCTGGCGCGAAGCTTCAGCCGCCATCACGCGCGTCAGTCCAAGTAGCCCGGCCTTGGCCGCGGCATAGGCCGAGCCCCAACCAAACGCCGATTTCGCCGACAAGCTGGAAATATTCAAAATGACTCCACTCTTTCGCGCATACATTTCCGGCAAAACCAGCTTGCTCAGGATGAACGCCGCGCGCAAATGCACGGAGATTACCTTGTCGAATTCCTGCAGCGGATACTCCTCTACCGGAACCACCGGACCGTAATGCCCGGCATTATTTACCAGAATGTCGACGCGCCCGAATTTTTCGCGAGCGGCGGCCACAACCCGACAACAGTCTGACTCTCCCGAGAAATCCGCCGTGACATAGGCAGCCTTACCTCCGGCTTCGGTGATTTCTTTGGCGGTGCGCGCCAATTGAGCTTCCGTTCGCGCTGCGAGAAAAACGCTGGCGCCTTCCTGCCCGAAAAGACTGGCCATCGCGCGCCCTATGCCGCGACCCGAGCCGGTAATCAAAGCTACTTTGCTATTGAGGAGCATAATCCCCAGACAATATCAGCCTTTTTGGTTTATGTGCTACCCGCTACGTTCTTGTCCGAATCTTCATTTGCGCGAGGTGTGCATCGGTGTGACAATCAAAAGATGTGCAAAACATCTTATCGCGCCCTGACACTCTCCCTGGCCGGAACGCTGCTCTGCGGGATCGCCTTTGCTCAGCAGTCTTCCACGCCTCCCACAAATCCACCGGCGGCCTCCTCCCCAGCTCCTGCCACGCCGAAAACCCAGACAACCACGAAGCCTGGCACGGCCACCGCCGCCAAGAAGGCTCCGGTTCCACTGACCTTGAAAACCCAGAAGGAAAAGGCCAGTTATGCCATCGGCATGAATATCGGCAAAGGCCTGAAAGAAAGCTTGAAGAAAGATGACGTTGACGTCAGTTCAGAGATCCTTCTGCGCGGAATGCGGGACGCCTTGGCCGGCAACAAGCCGTTGCTGACGGACGCAGAAGCCCAAGCGGTTTTGACCAGTCTCCAGACGGATCTGCGGAAGCACCAGCAGGAATCACTGGCGGCAGCAGCGACAAAAAATTCCACCGCAGGCACGGCCTTTTTGGCGGCCAACAAGGCGAAGCCGGGCGTGGTGGTACTGCCGAGCGGCCTGCAATATAAGGTTGTTACTCAGGGTGCCGGCCCGAAGCCGACGGCCAACGATGTTGTCGTCTGCAACTACAAGGGCACGTTAATCGACGGCACCGAATTTGACAGTTCCTACAAGCGCGGCAAACCTGCCACGTTCCCGGTTGGGCAAGTTATCAAGGGATGGACGGAAGCCCTGCAGTTGATGCCGGTAGGTTCGAAGTGGGATTTGTATCTGCCTCCCACGCTTGCTTACGGCGAACGCGGCACGCCGAACGGTGGTCCGATCGGTCCCAACGAAACGTTGGTTTTTGAAGTCGAATTGATTTCCATCCAGCCGAAGACGGAAGCCAAGCCGGCGCCGGAAGGGCAATCGCCACAGCAACCTCAGGCCGAGCCGCAAGCAAAGCCGCAACGATAACCTTATCCTGCCGATGCGCCGGCAAACGAAAAGCCGGGATAGGCCGTCTCCTCGACCCTTCCCGGCTTTTGCATTTCAAGAAACGCCTGTCGCCGTTACTTTACCTTGAAATCCTTCAGCAGGTGATTCACCGCTTCTTCCGCCTGATACGGCGTGATCGTCGGTTTGTTCTTCAACTCTTTTTGGCTGATCGCGCGGTAGGCCAGCTTTTTGGGATTACGCAACGCGACGTCGAGCACGAACGTTCCCTCGTGCCACGCTACGTTCCGATACTCGACCTCCGGCGGTCCCCAACCCCAACCTGACCAGCAACCGAAAGGGCCGCAAGCCAAACCCGGATAGCCGGGATAGACGGTTCCGACCGTGGTCCTTTGCGTCTTAACGGCCACGTGATAATCAACCAGGAAATCCGCAGTTGCCGGGTCGCTGACTTGCACCAGGCCCTTGGACTTGAGCGTCTTTTCAATCGCTGCCTTTAGTCGATCGCGATTGGTTTCCGTGTTCCAGTCGCGGTTACTTTCTAAATGTTGTTGCGGTGGCGGAGCCTGCGTAATCACGTCGCGCGAGACCACCGGACGACCGTCCGCGTCCCGCGGCGCTTGTGGCGCCGGCGTCATTGGGCGCCAAGCCCAGGTCATGCCCTTGGCGACCTTTATATCCGGATCTCGCAGCACCTCGACGTTGTCGTTGCAACCGCTGGCCAGCATGCCCCCCATAAGCACGGCAGCCATCAAACCAGCACTTACCCTCGATGTCCCCACGTCACATACCTCCACGTAATTGCAAACACCAATTGTGACAAAAAGTTGGCTGTCATTTCGAGCTATTACTTAACCGGGGCAGCGGTCCAATCGGCGGGAGGAAACACAATCGGCCAGAAATCGGGAGCGGGGCGGTCAAATTCGAAAGCCACCCTGAAAAACTCCATGCCTTCTTCCTCCGTGCGGACCACACGACACGTCACTGCGGAGCCGATTTGAGGATTGGTCAAGTGGAAGGACTGTCCTACGTGTAGGTGTTGGCGCATGCGGAGAAGGCCACCATGCGCGTTGACGATTTGCGTCTCCGCCTTTTCCTCGATCTGCTTGCGCTCCTCGTCTTCGGCTACGAGCAGCACACTCATGCGTAAGACCACGCGTTCGCTTCTACGTCGGTTCTCGAAAGGGGCCATAGCGCTAAGATATCCCTTCCCCTGGTATTTTACCGTGATTCGCTACCCGGCCGACTGGCCGGTCAGGCAGGTAGACTCCGTTTTTCGGTGATCTTACAGAAAGCAAGCACGATAAGAGCGACTTTGGTATGATAGGATCTTGCAAATTCAGTAGCTTAGGGAACTGATGGAAACTCAAACCGAGACAAAAACCCTCCTTCGAGTCCGCCCGCGCGGATTCTGTGCCGGAGTGGTCCGCGCTGTGGACATCGTGGAATTAGCTCTCGAAGCCTATGGAGCGCCAGTCTACGTCCACCATGAGATCGTTCACAACACGTATGTAGTCGAGCAGTTACGCCGCCGCGGCGCGATTTTCGTGGAAACGATTGCAGAGGTGCCGTCTGAATCTGTGCTTGTGTTCAGCGCCCACGGCGTGCCGCCGACCGTTCGCCTGGAAGCCAAAGAACGGTCCCTACGGGTGATTGACGCGACATGTCCGCTGGTGACCAAGGTACATCTGGAAGCGCTAAAGTTTGCTCGCGAAAAGCGCACGATTATCTTGATCGGTCACAAGGACCACCAGGAAATTGTTGGCACGTCGGGTGAGGCTCCGGACCGCACCCTTGTGGTGGATTCGATTGCGGCGGTGGATGCGTTGGAAGTCGAGGACCCGGAGAAATTGGCGTTCCTCACGCAGACCACTCTGAGTTTGTACGATACCCAGGAAATCGTGGCACGCCTGCGCCAGCGCTTCCCCAAAATACTGGGACCGGCCAGCGACGATATTTGCTACGCGACGCAGAACCGCCAGGAAGCCGTCGAGCATGTGGCGAAAGACGTGGATCTGATCCTGGTTGTTGGTTCGCAAAACAGCTCGAACAGCAATCGATTGGTGGAACTTGCAGAGCGCCTGAACGTGAAAGCGCGGTTGATTGATTCGGCCGCTCATATCGATCCGGTCTGGCTGGATGGCGTGCGGCGCATTGGCTTGACCGCGGGGGCTTCCGCGCCAGAGGTGTTGGTCGAGCAGGTCAGCGAACGGCTGGCGCAATTCGGGTTCACGGACCAGCGGGATTTGGACCTGATTCGCGAAGACGTGCGGTTCACGCTGCCTTCGGAGCTGGCGTCCATCGCTCCGGCGCCGCGCCGCTAAGGCCAGCTGACGCGCGCGAGGCAATGGAAGAGTTTGTTTTGCCGGGCAGGGGATTTCCCGGCGTCGTAGCCGGTGACCGGCGCATTCTAAATCGCTTTAGAGGAGCGCACCTTGGCGGTCAAAATCGTCCGTCAGCCGAACAAGATTGCCCTCATCGGCGCGCCTTCCAGTGCCGCGGGTTTCGCTCCCGGCACGGAAAAAGCGCCTGCCGCGCTGCGTGCCGCGGGTCTCGTCGAAAAGCTCCGATCCATTGGCTACGAAGTCACGGACCTGGGCGATTGCGCTCCGCGCCTGTTCGCCGATGACGATGAACACAAACGCGCGCGCAATATTCCAGAAATTGTGGCCGGTCTCAACGATCTAAAGCCTCGCGCGGAATTGGCTGCGAAGTCCGGCGGGCTGATTCTTGTGCTCGGAGGCGATTGCATCCAGAGCGTTGGCATTCTCACTGGCGCGCGACGCTATTACAAACACATCAGCCTTCTTTGGTTCGATCGCCACGCGGACTTGAACACCCCCGCCAGCACGCCTTCGGGTCGCCTGGATGGTATGGCCCTGGCGGCAATTCACGGCCGGGGATCGGCGGAATTGGTGCGCTTTTGGGGAGAGCCGCCACTGGTGCGCGAGCCGGACACCCTCCTCTACGGGCTGGAAAAAGTAGATCCCGCAGAGCAGGATTTCCTGACGCGCTCTCCCGTTCGCTATATGTATGCGGTCGATATTGCGCTGAAAGGCGCGACCGCGGCGGCCCAGCATGCACTTGCGCAACTCCATACCGACGGGCGTGAATTTATGGTGCACTTCGATATGGACGTGATCGCCCAGGAAGAATTTCCCGCCGTCAATGTGCCGAGCAGCGGTGGGCTCTCCTACGCTGAAGTTAAGGCTTCGCTCATCGAATTCACGAAGCAGAAAAACCTTCTCGGCCTGGATATCGCGCAATACAATCCGGAAAAGGATCCCGATGGATCGGGCGCGCAAAAAGTAGTGGATCTGCTAGTCGAAGCACTGGCCGCACGCTTGACTCACCTGGCACCGCCCCCAGCCCCGGCTGCGCCCGACATGGCTTCCGGCGCAGCTGAGCCGTCCTCGTCGGCCACGGCCTGAAAGCGTGACACAGACGAAAACCGTGAGCAGGTAAGGATTACGCAAGAGCGGCACTCACTGTGGAAATTCTGCGTACTATTCGCCTCTGTTAACTCAAATCGCATATTGAAAACAACTAACTTGTGCCCCTGGCGGACGCCATGCTCTTGTGTTAATCTTCCTAACACTTTGCTGCAGGGGGACTCTATGTCGACAGCAGTTGCGCCCCGATTAGCGGTTTGCCCCGAGTATCAGCGTCTTCTTCATTCCTGCCAAGGTTTCCTGGCTGCGTGGCAACAGCAACGCACCCGTGCCGAACGCGATGCGATGGCTGGTGACCGACACGGCGCACAATTGAAGCGCTTCGAGGACGAATATTCCCGG
Source organism: Candidatus Acidiferrales bacterium (assembly GCA_963742325.1). Taxonomy (GTDB): domain Bacteria; phylum Acidobacteriota; class Terriglobia; order Acidiferrales; family UBA7541; genus Acidiferrum. The sequence continues at coordinate 1,285,947 of CAVULB010000002.1, forward strand.
GCCTGCGCCTCTTTGGAATCCCATGAGCATTGCTGCCAGACCTGCCAATACATCTCAAAAGTTGGCGGTTTGGATTTTGAGAGCATGGCCAACGCTCTGAATCGCTAGACCCTCCCCCGCAGTCGGCCTGCAATCGGTATCCCTGCAAGCGTGAGCAGGCGATTTCTCCCATTCGAAAGTGCTGCAAGCTGATGGCGGCAGCCGATAGAATGGAAGGACCACCCGTGAACGATTGGGTCAGGCAAAAAATTCGGTCTAAAGATGGAGAGCGATGAGTGCTCGGTTGCAGGTGATGAAGTTTGGGGGAACGTCGGTCGGGAATGCTGAATGCATCGCCCGCGCGGCGAAAATTATCGCGCAAGGCGCAAGCGAAGGTCGCTGCGTGGCGGTCGTCTCTGCCATGAGTGGCGTGACCAACAAACTTATTGATGCCGCCAAGACGGCGCAAACCGGAAATAGCGGCGGCGCGACAACCATGCTCGAACTATTGCGCTCGCAGCACGAAGCGGCGCTGGCCAGCCTGGTCAAGAATGAAAACGAAAGCGCGCAGGTCCGCGAGAAACTGCACGCGGTGATTGCAGAAGGCTTGCGATTTTGCGAAGGAACCGCGCTGCTGCGGGAACTTTCTCCCCGCACCATGGATGCGATATCCAGTTTGGGGGAGCGGTTGTCGGCGCCGCTGGTTTCCGCTGCCGTAAAGGCACTGGGCCTCGAGAGCGAAGCGGTGGAGGCGACGGAGTTGATCGTGACCGATGAATTTCACGGCGGGGCGGAACCGCGGATGGAGCAGACGCGCGGGAAGTCACACGGGCGGATACTGCCTTTGCTCGATCGGGGGATCGTCCCGGTGGTGACGGGATTCCTCGGAGCCACAACAGCCGGGGAACTCACCACGCTAGGACGGGGAGGCTCGGATTATTCCGCCACCATCCTGGGTGCGGCGCTGGACGCGGATGAAGTGATCATCTGGACGGATGTGGATGGCGTGCTGACCGCCGATCCGCGACTGGTCACGGAAGCGCAAACCATCCCGGAGATTTCTTATCGCGAAGCCGCCGAGCTTGCTTATTTCGGTGCGAAGGTATTGCATCCGAAAACGCTGCGCCCGGTGGTTGAAGCGGGCATTCCGGTATGGATCCGCAATAGTTTTGCGCCAGAGAAGATTGGAACGAAAATCACGCCGCAAGGACAAAAAATGGGCGGCGGAGTGAAGGCGCTGACGGCCATCCGCGATGTGACGCTGATCAGCGTCGGGGGCCCGGGCATTGTGGGACTGCCCGATGTTGTGGGGCGAACATTTTCGACGACGGCGGAGGTTCGCGCGAACGTGCTGCTGATCTCCCAATCGTCTTCGCAGAACGATATTTGCTTTGGCGTGTTTTCGGCGGATGCACAAAGAACGGTCGAGGCTTTGCGCGAGGAGTTTGCGCAGGACCTGGCGCACCACAAGGTGGAGCATATTCGTGTCGATCCGCAAATCGCCATCGTGGCCGTGGTGGGACAGAACATGTGCGGTACCCCGGGGATTGCGGGCAAGACATTCAATGCCATGGGGAAAGAAGGTGTAAACCTGATCGCTATCGCACAAGGGTCGTCGGAGACCAATATTTCCTTCGTGATCGAAGAACAATCCGTCGTGCCTGCGCTGCGCAGCCTTCACCGCGAATTCGGTCTGCACAAATCGGCTGATTGAATTTTTCGCGATTTCCCAAACCGGATAAAAAGCGACCGGAGCGAGCCAGCTCACGATGAGGCGTGCTGTGCGGCTTGTTCCGCGCGCTTGCGGTGATAGCGCGCCAGGCCCAACCATGAGAGAGGCAACGCGCCGTTGAACGCGTAGTCGGAGAGTTCCTCAAGCGAGAGGAATTCCGCTGCTTCCATCGCGCTCTCCTCGGCAAATGCCTGCATGCAGGCGGCCTCGTCGAGCCCGCGGCCCAAGATGTTGCCTGAAAGATCAGCCCAGCGATGGAGACGGTCCCGGTAACGGGCGAGATGAGCGTCAGGATTTTCCGAAAACGAGAAGTGCGTAAGGAACAGCTTTTCCGGATGCAGGCCGGCTATGGCATCGAGAGAAGCGTCCCAGAGTTCGATGGAAATATCCGGCGGAGGAGTGGCCGGAAGAACGAAGGGATGCCCGTTGATAGAAATCCCCGCAGTGTCTCCCACAAACGCGGTGCCGTCTGCGGGATCGAAATACGTAACGTGATGCGACGCATGCCCCGGAGTATAAAGTACCCGGACTTGGCGGGTTCCCTGAGTGAGCGTCTCTCCTCCATGGAGGACAGAAAGATTCGACTGAGGAACCGGCAGAAACTCGCCGAACAAACGCTCCAGGCTTTCTCCATAGAGCCGCGAAGCACTGCGCAAAAGCTTAGTCGGGTCGACCAGGTGCTCTGCGCCGCGCGCATGCACATAGACTTTCAAGCGTGGATTCTCGCGGACGAGTGCTCCGGTCGCGGCAGCGTGGTCCAGATGAATATGAGTCAGCAGGATGGCGCTGAGATCAGCGACGCGCACACCTTCCCGTTCCAGTTGTTGGCGAAGCGTATCGAGAGTTGAAGCTGGTCCCGGGTCGATGAGCGCGTTGTAATGTTCGGAACGCAGCAGCGCACAGGCAATCGAGCGAGGATGGCCGGCCCACTGAAGATCAATCGCAATCGTTGCGTTCACGGATGGTTCGAGTTTAACGCACGCCGCCAAAAAAGTAGGTTGCAAAATCAAGCGCAACGGGCATCCCGGCCCGGCCCCTCCGGGGCACCCGAAGCCTGCGAGGAAGTACTTGCAGATTGATGAACTTATAGAATATGCTTTGCAGCACAGCGACTTGTTCTATCCGTCTCGCGCTGAGCGAGTTGTGTCCTTTGCGGAAACCGCCCAAGGTTAGCAGAACAAGGACTACGCTGAGGGTTGTCCTGAGATCTCCGTCATGCACGGCAGGTGGTCCAGAGACAAGTTAAGTGAAATATACGGGATTCTTTAGGTACTTTAGGGAGGAAGAGACAATGCGCAAATGGTGTGCGACTGTGGCAATGGGAGCGCTGTTAGCCCTGCCCCTCTGTGCCCAGCAGAAAGATGCGAGCACAGCGACGAATACGAACGGAACGACCGATAGCACGGCAACCAGCAACGCAGCAGCGAGCGATTTCAGTATCGCTCCAGCATCGTCCACGCTGTTTGCAATGCCAGCGGCCGCCGCCGCAGCTCCGGCGGATATTTTTTCAGATTGGGACAACAATCCATGGAACCGTCATGCTTGGGGTTTGTTGACTCCGAAGTTCGAACTGGCCGGGTTGTTTCAATACATGAACTTCTGCCCGTGCTCGTTTCCAAACTTCAATAACTTTGGCGCGACCGGGTCGTTCACCTACAACGCAAATAAATGGTTGGGTCTGACGGCCGAGGTCGGTGGATTCTATTTCAAGCGGCAGGTCTACGGCCCGCCGACTTCCACCGGCGCTTATCCGGTGTCGTCGACCTCTGGCAGCATCCAGACCTATATGTTCGGACCGCGCATCAATTTCCGCCATTTCGATCACTTCGTGCCATTTGGCGAAGTGCTGTTCGGCGCGGCGCGCTCCGGAATCCAGCTGACGGGTAATAGCAACGCGCAATCTTCCTTTGCGTTGGCTGCCGGCGGTGGTGTGGATGCGGTCATCATCAAGAATCTGGCTTGGCGCGTTTTCGAAGCGGACTATTTCATGACCAACTTTACCGGGCCGCTGCTCAGCCCCAACGGCCGTCAGAACAATTTCCGCATCGGCACGGGCGTAGTCCTGCGTTGGGGTTATCCACCGGAACCGCCGAAGCCGAACCATCCGCCAGTGGCGTCCTGCTCGGCTACGCCGACGTCGGTCTATCAAGGCTCGACCGATCCTGTGGCCATTCACGTAGCGGCGACGGATGCGGACAACGACACACTTTCCTACAGCTACACCGCGACCGGTGGATCGGTTGATGGAACCGGCCCCGATGTGCGCTGGAGCCCTGCCGGACTGGCGATCGGCTCTTACACCGTTAACGCTAAGGTCGACGATGGCCGCGGTGGCACGGCAACCTGCGCTGCAGATGTGGCCGTCGCCAAGCGTCCGAACCGGCCGCCCGTGATTTCCTGCGCGCCGGAACGCAACCCGATCATCGCCGGCGAACGCGTGGCGATCAACTCCACAGCCAGCGATCCCGATGGCGATCCGCTGACCTACAGCTACTCGGCAACCGGTGGTCAGATTTCCGGCAACGGTCCCGTGGCGCAGTTTGATTCGACCGGTCTCTCCGCCGGCAACTACACCGTTACGTGCACGGCCGACGATGGCCAAGGCGGCCGCACCAGCGCCACGACCAGCGTGGACGTGCAGCAGCCAGCGCCTCCTCCGCAGGCAGCGAAGGTCGGCGATTGCGGCTACAACAAGGTTGGAGCAGCCCGCTTTGACAACGCTTGCAAGCGCGTTGGAGACGACGTGGCCCTGCGCCTGAAGAACGAGCCAAACGCCAAGGTTGTGATCGTTGGCTACGCCGACGGTAAGGAACCGAGGGCGGCGAAGCTCGCACAGCAACGTGCCGATGGCGCCGCAAAGTACCTGGGCGAAAAGGGCATCGATGCTTCGCGTATCTCGACACGCGTGGGCACGGCCTCGACGGAGAAGGGCACGGAGAAGGAAAACCGCCGTGTCGAATTCATCTTCGTGCCTGAAGGGGCGACCTACTAAACACCGATGTTCGCGACGAGTGTGAAGACACTCGTCGCGGGCGTAATTTCGGAACAGCAACGGGCTCTCCGAGGGAAGCTTCGGGGAGCCCGTTTTACGTTCGGTATCGACAGGCGTGCGGGAGGCCGTGGTTTGCGATTGAAGATCCTGGTTGCAACGCTCGTGGCGTGCAGTCTCTGCTGCAGCATTCGCGCACAACAGTGGGAACGGCTCGGGCCGGAAGGCGGAATGGTCGTGTCCCTGGGATCAAGCGGAGCGGGTGCGCTAAACGAGATCTATCTCGGCACGGCGGATGGCCATGTCTTCGCCAGCACGGATGGCGCGCAGTCCTGGGAAATGCGCGGACGCGTCGGGCCCAGGCTGGACGCGGTGGTCACGCGGATTGTGTGCGACCCCGGGAAAGAGAATCGCCTGTACGCCGCCGTGTGGTATCAGGCTCCCGGCGCGGGTGGCGGGGTGTTTGAAAGCGAGGACCAGGGGCGGAGCTGGAAGCTCCTGGGACTGGAGCAGGAAACGGTACGCGCGCTCGAAGTCGCGCCAACGAAGCCCCAAGAATTGGTGGCGGGAACACGCAGCGGCGTGTTTCTCTCCGCGGATGGCGGCAAAAACTGGACGCTGATTTCGCCCCCTGGCGACCAGGAACTCAGCAATGTAGATTCGCTGGCCATTGATCCGCGCGACCCGAACGTCATCTATGTTGGAACCTACCATCTGCCCTGGCTCACTCGAGACGGTGGCAAGAGTTGGAAACCCATCATCGCGGGAATTATCGACGACTCGGACATCATGAGCCTACGGCTGGATGCCACGAATCCGGACCGCGTCTATATGAGCGCCTGCTCCGGAATCTATCGCAGCGAAAATCAGGGCGGGGTTTGGACGAAGCTGCAAGGCATTCCTTACGCCGCGCGCAGGACCCAGGTGATTGAACAGGATCCTGCAAACCCGAAGACGCTTTACGCCGGAACAACCGCGGGATTGTGGGTGACAGACGACGGTGGAGAAAGCTGGATGCTTACGACGTCGAAGGAATGGGTTGTGAACAGCCTCGTCGTCCTTGCCGGCAAGAAAGGAGCGCCGGGGCGCGTGGTGCTGGGCACAGAAGGACGCGGGGTGCAGGTGAGCGACGACGCTGGAGTCAACTTCAGGGAGGCGAATCGCGGGTTCACTCACGTCGTCGTCAAGCAACTGATTGCCGGCAGGCAAAGCGCCGGGCACTTGTTGCTGTTGCTGGATCGCAGCGTCACGGAAATTCTCGAGAGCCGCGACGATGCGAAAACCTGGTTGACTCTTTCCTTGGATGCCGCAGGGGAACGCGGCAAAACCGCTACTTTGAACGCGGACGAAATACAGTCGGTCTTCGCAAGCCCGTGGGGTTGGACGATCCGGCTGGAGAACGGGCAGTTCTGGATTCGCCAGGAAGACAAGAAATTGTGGAAGGAATGGAAGTTGTCCCTCCCAGCTACGGTGCGACGATCTGCAAAAGGCGGGGCCACCGTGGCGGCAAAGCACGCGGCACCGGTGAAGTTGAAGCCAAGCGGAACGCTTGCGTTTTCCTCTAACGACGCCATCGTCTCTACGAACGCAGGTTTGCTGCGTTGCCAGGAATCGGGAAGTTGCGCCAGGCTTAAAGCATTCGATTCCGCAGCGCAAATCCCCGCCGTGTGGATTTCAGCGGCAGGTTCTGAGATCGCTGTGGTAACGGGCGGAAAATTGGGACTTTCCTCGGACGGTGGAAACACAGCGACGTGGACGGATCTTCCCGTGGCAACGGATCGAGTCTTGTGCCTCGACGTGGCGCAGTCCGAGGACAAAGCGATCTATCTTGGCACCAACGAAGGCGTTTTCTCGTTACGCCCGCAAGGTTTATGGCAGAGACTGGTGGGAGGGTTGCCAGCGGGTCGCGTGGAACAATGGCTGAGACAGCCGGGCATTTGGGCCACCAGCGAAGGCGACGGCGCACTCTACGTGTCGCAAGATGCTGGAAATTCCTGGAAACGCGTCGACCGCGATTCCGAGCGCGGGACGTTCACGGGGCTGGTGGCGTTGCCGGACGGCGCGCTGCTGGCCGGTTCGCAAAGCGAAGGATTGCTGCAGTTGCAAGTGAAAGGCATTTCCGAAGGCGCGAGCAAACCGTAACCAACTGTTCTTGTCTGGCACGCGGCACAAGAGAAGCCTTCTGCGTTAATTTACATACTTGACAATATTGGAAGGTTGTACTAAAAGGGAACGACACGGTTTCCCGTATCGACACGCGTTCTACTCCTTCCCAACGTCAGGGATTGCCTACGTCACGAAACCGTTTCGCGTCGAGGAATTGCGCGCACGCCTTGAACAAGTTGCTCACGCGCTGGATTTGAAACGCGAAAACCGGCTACTGCGCGAACAAGTCCGCACGCGTCCCGGCTTTGGCGGACTGGTCGGCATGTCCCCGCGGATGGAACGCGTCTACAAAATGATCGAAAAGGTCGGCCAGCGCGACCATCCGGTTTTGATTCTGGGAGAGAGCGGAACGGGAAAAGAACTTGTGGCCCGCAGCATTCACTATCTCGGACCGCGCAAAGACAAGCCGTTCGTACCCGTGGAGTGTTCTGCGCTGGTGCCGACACTAGTCGAATCGGAGCTGTTTGGTTACACGCGAGGGGCCTTTACCGGAGCCTTACAGGCCAAGCAGGGCTTGATGGAATCCGCCAATGGCGGGACGTTGTTCCTGGACGAAATTGGCGAAATGTCGCTCGAAATGCAGGCGAAGTTGCTGCGTTCCCTGCAGCAGAAAGAGATCAAACCGGTCGGTTCCACGGAGCGGCGTCCCATCAATGTGCGGATTGTGGCGGCCACCAACCGTGACCTGGAGTGGGCCACGAAGAACGGATTGTTCCGGCAGGACCTGTACTTCCGGCTGAACGTGGTGCAAATCAAGCTTCCGCCACTCAGAGAACGCAAGAGCGATATTCCCCTACTGGTCACCACCTTTCTGGAGAAACTGTTGAGAACTTCCGATACGCCGCGGGAACTGACCGAGGACGCCATGCGCCGCCTGATGGCGTATGACTGGCCTGGGAATGTGCGCGAGTTGGAGAATGCCATCGAGCGCGCGGTCGCGCTGGGATCGGGTCCCTATGTGAGCGTCAACGACCTGCCCAGCAGCCTGCAGTACCCGACGTCCGATCGCGCCCCGGTGAGAGAAGAGATGCTGCCGCTCGAAGAGTTGGAGAGGCGCGCGATCCTGAGCACCCTGAACCAGACCGGCGGAGATAAACAAGCGGCGGCGCGTGCCCTGGGAATCGGCAAGACCACGCTCTACCGCAAGCTGAAGCAATACCAGATCGAGCGGCCGGATTCCTAAGCGCTTGCAAATCCAAATTGGTCCAGTTCGGGAAGAAAGCCAGATCGATTCTCATTCTGGAGCCTCTTTATATTTTTAACCTATTTCCTTTCAATACATAAGGCGGCCTGCCCTTTGGAAGCGGCGATGCAGGAAAATGCGTGAATTGCACGCAGGGGAGGATAAAGTGTTCAGGCGGACGCATGCTAAAAGGCAAACCACCAATAAACGCAACGGTGGCTGTTGTGCATCTCCGTTGAAGGCGGCCCGCGCCGGGGCCAGCCATGCCGAATGGATATTTGAAGCCATTCAGGAACTGAAGGGCGATGGAGCCGCGGACCGCGTTGGTGTGTGGTTGGAAGACTCGGGAATCATCGCTGCGCCTGATCCCGTGGGCCACATGGTTTTTCGCGGCGAGGTCTGGGAAGAAGGAACTCCGGGCGCGGTGCCCGAGTGGACACAACTTACGCTCGACGCGCCTTTGCCGATGACCACGCTCAAGGATGGGCTGAGCTGCGAGTACGAGATTGTTCACCCGGAGACCGGTGCGATCTGCGGTCCGGAACTGCAACTGCGGCGCGTATTGTGGGTGCCAGTGATGGTGCGGCGCACGCTTCGCGGCCTGGTCATGCAGGGAACACTGCAGCCAAGGAAACATCTGCTGCCCGCGAAATCAGAAAAGATCGCCGACGAACTGGGGCTGCTGCTGGAGTTGGAAGAAGAGCGCAAGCTGGCCGCGGCGAGGAAAGCCGACCAGGATTTGTGGCTGCGCATCAAGCGCCTGCTGGCCGAGCAGCAAAGCGTAAACATGATTCTGGCGCAGCTGGCCGAAAGCTGCACGCGTGGCGAAGCGACCGGTGGCGCGGGCGCCGTGTTCGCCTTGATTGGGGAAGTGAAGAATGGTGCGGCGCTTGCCGGTCCCCCGGCCGCGAAGAGCCTGGAACATTTTGTGGTGCGCGCGCAAAGCGGAGACGCCGCTTGGGCGCACAGCGTCAACGGTGGACCGCTCGAATCGCTCTGGCGGCAGGCGATGGAAAACCGGCGTGTAGCCGGCATGGAAGCCGAGCGGCAGCCCTTGGCGAAAGACATTTCAAGGATCGTGGCTATTCCAGTGACCCAAGGAGACAAGCTTGCCGGCGTGCTGCTGGCGGGCTTGCCGAAAGTGCGCGCCACGATCGACACGCTCGAGCGCCTGGAGTGGCGCGGCGCGCTGGCTGCGGAAGTGTTGCTGCAGGAACAGCAGGGGCACGCCGAATTGCGGCAACTCTCGCGCTACGCGTTTGTGGAATCGAGCGAGGAACCCGCGATTCTCGTGGATGGCAACGGCATGATCGTGAGGACCAGCAACGGCGCCGAAGAATTGCTGCAAGGTGCGCGCGGGCGTTTCGCGTCCAGCCAGGAACCGGCGCGTTTTGCGGATCTGTTCGTGCCGGCGCACCGCGAAGCACTGCAGGCCTGGATGGAAGGGAGCGCCGAGAACATTTCGGAAAAAGACCAGAAGCCTCTGGAGACGGAGCTGAAAGGCGGAGTCCACGTGGTGCTAAGGAAACTTCCCGTGGCAACGCGGGAGTTTTCGGCCGTGACCTTGGAACGCGTGGAAACGCAAAGGAACAGCCGGCCCATGACGGAGACGTTTCTGGCTTTGCAGCAGGCCATCGAATGCCTGGAGGAAGGCATCGCGGTATTCGATGGCCGCGGAGAAATTCTGACGCGAAACGCCAGGTTTCTGCGCATTCTGGGCCTCGGCGAAGAGCAGAGCAAAGGCCTGTGCACGCTGCGGGATTTCATCCAGGCGGCGGCCAAGAATGCGGTCGAGCCGGAGCGGTTCGCGGCGGCCTGGCGCGCGCTCGGAGAGGACCACGCACACGAAGGGCAGGATGAGTGGGAGATGGCCAGGCCGGTGCCGCAGACAATCGAGCGTTACACGCGCCCGATCGCCGCTCCGCCAGGGGCATCGCCGGCAGCAACGCAGGGTCAATCTTTGGACCAACCTCTCGGCCGCGTGGAAATTTATCGCATCGCTTCTGCGTGGCGTTCCTTCCCGTCGCGGATGGCCCGGACCGAGACTTTGGCGTCGCTCGGGCAACGCGTGACGCGCATCGTCCACGAGTTGAACAATCCGCTGACCACCATTCTCGGCAATGCGCAGCGGATGGCGCAGCGGGACGAGGGAAGCAGCTGTGCCGCAGAAGGCGCGCAGATTCTGCAGGAGGCCGAACGCGCCGCGGGCATTGTACGCCAGTTGCTGGACTTTCCGCGCGAAACCTGCGCGGAAATGCGCTGGATGTCCCTCAACGAGCTGGTGGAAAATACCGCGGAATTGCAGAAAGCGTCGTTGGCCGCAAGGGGATTGCGCATCGAGATCGAAACCGAGAAAAACCTTCCGCGCATAAATGGCGATTTCGGGCAGTTACAACAGGTGCTGCTGAACCTGCTCGAAAATGCGCAGCAGGCCATGCAGGAGAGCGGCAAAGGAAGCTTATTGACCATGCGCACGGGGATCGCGCGCCCCGGTCACGTGAAGCTGGAAGTCGAGGACGACGGGCCCGGTATTCCCGAAGCGCTGCTGCCCCGGATTTTTGATCCTTTTTTCACCACCAAGCCGTCGGGCAAGGGTACCGGTCTGGGGCTCGCCATTGTCAGCGGCTTTGTGCGCAAACATGGCGGCAGCATAAGCGTGGACTCTCTTCCGGGAGGCGGTTCGCGGTTCATGGTGGAACTGCCCACGGGCCAGAAAGCAGGGGAAGCGCCGCAAAGGGAAGTAGCAAGCAGCGAAGCGTTATATAACAACGCACTCCACAATAAAGTGTCGCGCAAACAGGAACGCGCCTCCACGCCGCCCGTTTCGGTTCCGCCGGGTGACGTTTTTTCCGCGGAAGCGGACCATAAGGTAGCGCGCGTGCTGGTGGTCGAAGACGAACCTACCGTGGCGGTGTTGATTGCCGACGTCGTGCGGGACGAGGGCATGGAGGTGGACGTCTTCGGCGACGGGCAAACAGCGCTGGAGGCTACGCAGAAGGCGATCTACGACCTGGCGATCTGCGACGTGCACATGCCCGGGATGGACGGCCAGGACTTCTTTGCGGCACTCGAACAGCTTCACAATCCCCTGAGCGAGCATGTCCTGTTCGTGACTGGCGACGCCATCGGCCAACGCACGCGCGACTTTCTGGAGCGGCAGCACCTTCCCCATGTCCCTAAACCGTTCCGCGTCGAAGAACTCACGCTCGCGGTACGCGAGATGTTGCGGGGAAATGTGCAAGTTGCCGGGTCATAGCAGGAAACGCCGTAGAAACGGGCTTGGGAACTGGAAGAGTCATGAAAGAACCGGAAGCAGCGAACAAAGGAATCACGCGCGATCTCGTCACGCACGGCAGAGCCACTGACGAAAAAGTTGCTGCAGAACAGCAAATGGATTTCGGAGCGGTCTTGCGCCACGAATTGAACAATCCGCTGACAGGGATCTTGGGTAACGCCGAGTTGCTGTTGGCGGAACTGCGGCGCAAGAGTTTGGATCTGCCCGAACAGGCCCAAATTCGCCTGGAAACCATCGCGGAATTGGCGGTACGTATGCGGGATACGGTGCGGCGGCTCAGCGAGGAGTGGCAGACGCAGGTCCAAGACCGTGGGCGCGGAGCAGACCGCAACGCGGTTCCCGGACGGGTTTCCTAGCGCGATCGTACCGTGTATCGGCCTGCGCAGCGCGTCTTGGCGCACTACCGGTGGCCGGCAGGATTGCCGAAGAACTGCAGCACGCGCGACTGGAACTCCACCGGTTGGTAACTGAGCGCAGCGGTGTGAAACGCGCGTGGCACAACCCACATTGTTTTTGGTCCACGCGCGGCAACGTAAATTTTTTCCGTGTGGCGGCACGGTAGCGTGGTATCGGCGGCATCGCAAATCAGTAGAACGCGGAACGCCCGTACGGCGACGGCTTGTTCGGGAGAAACGTCCGCGGCGGAAAATCCGGCGAGCGATTGTCCGCGGTACAGCATGACCCGCGCGCCGGGAGCGAACAGTGTTTTCCCGAGCCAGGGATATTTCTGCAGTCCGGCGTAGTCGTAGGAAGCCTCCCGCAAACTGGCAAACGAGGCTTCCGCCACTACTGCTTCGATCCGCGGATCGGCGGCAGCCGATTGCAGCGCGATTCCCGCGCCCATGGATTCTCCCAAGGCAAAAATATGCGCCGGATGCTCCTCGGCCACCAGCGCGTCGAGGATGCTGCGTGTATCGTTGCGCTCCAGCCAGCCGTAAGTGCCCATCGCGCCGCCGCTTTCGCCGTGTGCTCGCGCGTCCATCAGCGTGACGCCGTAACCCGCGCGAAGCAGGATCAGCGCATGTTCCAGCACGCCCATGCGGTTGTCGGCGACACCATGAAACAGCAGGACCCAGGAACCGTTGGGATTTGCGGCGCGGACTTTCCAGCCGCGAAGAAGCACGCCATCGGGCGCACGGATGTCAAATGGTTCCCGCGCCACGCCGATTTGCGCGAAAGAAGCGTCGGCCTGCTGGACAAGATCAGGGGTAAGCGGGCGGCGTAGGGGATGGAGGAACGCGGGCGCCACCAACCAGCCCATCACGACGGCAATAAGGGAGGGTGAGAGAAAAAGGATCAGGAGAATGCGAATGATTCGCGGGTGCATGGGTCTCTATTTAGGATACGAAGAATCGGGCGGCTTCGTTCCGTCCGCGAAGAGAAGGGAAAAACCGAAAATCTCCGCCTAGTGTAGTTCCGCAAGAGTCACGGCGAAAGCGATCAGGAGCGGAAAAGCACGTCTTCGCGCTGGAACATTTTTACGGCCAGGAAGAGCGCGGCGCCGGCGTAAACGCACGTGGACAGAAAAATAATGGCGATGAAATTCCAGTGATAGGTACCGGTGACGAGTTCTTTGCAGAGCAAGCTGGCGTTGAGGATTGGAATCAGCGCGAGCTTGGCGGTGAGGTCAATCGGCAACATGGCGGCTACGGCGGGAATGATCACCACGAACATCAGCGGGCTGATGTAGCTCTGCGCTTCCTTATAACTTTTGGCAAAAAGCGCCACGGTCATCAGCCCCGCGGCGAACAGCACGGCCACAGGCAAGACCATCACGAAAATCGAGATGACCGTCGCGAAGTGAATGTGCAGTTGCATCTGCGCGGCGGCATCGGCACCCGCGCTGTCGAATGCGTGGAGGTGTTCAAGCACGGCGAAGGACACGCCCATGGATGTTACGGAAAGCGCCGCGGTGACCAGGCCGGCGGTGAGCACCAGAAAAAATTTGCCGAAGACCAGATCCACCCGGTCGATCGGGCTCGAAAGGATAGTTTCCATGGTGCCGCGCTCTTTTTCACCCGCGGTCAGGTCGATCGCGGGATACATGCTGCCCACCAGGCAAAGCAGGATGACCATGTAACCGATCAGGCCGCCGAATGCCGCAGCGCCGACTTTTTCGAGCGGGGCCACGTTGTTTTCCTTTACCTCAAACGGTTTCAGCAGGGAATCGGGAATGTTGCGCGCGGAAAGATTCTCGTGCACGACGCGATCGCGATAAGCCTCCAGGACCTTCTGGGCGTAATCGGTCGCGATGCCGGATTTCAGGTCGCCCTGGTAATTGTGGATGAGAATGGTCGCGGCTTTTTGCTGCGCCACGTCGTTCTGGAAGCCGGGAGGAATTTCGACGGCCGCGCGAATTTCCTTGTTGATGATCTGGTCTTTCCAGTCGGGCGCTGAGGCGACAATCTTGATCTTGCTTGACTCGTTTAGCTCCGCGAGGATTTGCGGCGAATCTTGTCCGCCGAGAATCATCACCGAGGGGATTTCCTCCTTGGCCTTGCCGATCAAAGTCGAAATCGCCGCGCCCAGCCCGGCGCTGAGCAGGGGAAAAATGATCAGCGGCACGATCAGCGTGGAAATCAGCGTGCGGCGGTCGCGCAGCGCTTCCCGGAGTTCCTTGCGGTAGACGGTGGCGATGTTCCGGAGGTTCATGTCAGTTGTCCTCCTGGCCGGCGTAGAGCGGGGCGACGATCTTGACGAAGATTTCCTCCAGGTCGTGTTCCTGGTAGCGATCGCGAAGTTCCGCGAGGGAGCCTTCGGCAAGGAGTTTGCCGGACTGGATGATGCCGATCACGTCGCAAAGTTTTTCCACTTCGCTCATGATGTGCGTGGAGAAAATCACAGTTTTGCCGCGCTGGCGACACTCGCGGATGAACGCGATGATGGTGCGGGCGGTCATCACGTCCAGGCCGCTGGTCGGTTCATCGAAAATCATGACGTCGGGATCGTGAATGAGCGTGCGCGCGATGGAGGTTTTCTGCTTCATTCCCGTGGAAAGCTTGTCGCAACGCGTGTCGCGGAAGGAATTCATGTCCAGCCGTGCAAAAATGTCGTCCACTCGTCTCTTCAGCGTGGCTTCGTCCAGGCCGTTGAGCCGGCCGAAATATTCGACCATTTCCTCTGAACTTAGCCGGGGATACAGCGCAGTCGCGGTCGAAAGGAATCCCACGCACGCGCGGACCTTTTCCGGATCGTCAATCACATCGTGGCCGCAAACGACAGCGGTACCGTCGCTCGGTTCGAGGATCGTGGCCAGCATGCGCAGCGTAGTAGTTTTTCCCGCGCCGTTGGCTCCCAGCAAGCCATAGATCTGGCCCGGTTTGCAGGTGAAGCTCACGTGATCTACCGCGCGAATTTTGCCGCGTTTCTTGTCCTGAAAGTCCTTGACCAGACCACGCGCTTCAATCATGGAATCTTCCTCTCACAGTTAGAACGGACAAAAGCGAAAGCGGCCACTAATTTTGAGTACGCAAAGCCGGCCAGCGAAATATCAACAAGCGATCGGACCAGTGCGCGCTCGGGAATTATCCCTTGTGGCACTTTGGGCACTGTTTTGCATCGAACTTCTCGGCGGGCACACGAAAGACATTGTTGCACTGGGTGCAGACGCGGTGGACGTAACCCGGGGCGGGCCCGCGGGACGTTGCCGCATCCTTTTCTGTGATCTTCGCCGGGGCTCCCGAGGCCTGATCCATGGCGGCATTCTACCATGCGTGGCGCGCCCGCCAGACGGCATCCGGCGCATCCTGGCTGGCATCAGAAAGTGCAGCCGCAGGCGGGAAGTGTGTAGAGAAATGGAGTAACCTCCTGATAGACTTTAGGTTAGCAGGCCTCCGCCACCAGAAACCGGCCAGCAAGCTCGCTCAACGCAAGAGTTTTCCCGGTGCTGGATCTCCGCCGAAGCGGGATCGCGGCGTTTCTGTGCGCGAAGGAAAGATTAACGAAGCTTATGGATAGGAAGTTGCGAAACCGCACGCTGTTGCTGCTCGCCCTGGCGGCGGTAGTTGCGTTTGTGCTGATTCGCGTCAGCGGACGGCAGCCGGTGGCGAAAATTTCGGCCAGCAAGCCGGTGCGGCAAAGCATCACTTCTTCGATCAGCAGCAACGGCAAAGTTGAGCCTATCTCGCCATACATCGTGCTGGCGCGGGCGGATACGTTCGTCGAAAAGGTCTATGCCTCGGAAGGACAGAATGTGAAGAAGGGCCAGTTGCTGATTACGCTCGACGTCAAAGAAGCCGCGGCGCAACTTGCGGCGGCCAAGGTGAAGTTGCTGCAATGGCAACACAACCTGCAGGCGGCACAGACTGGCGGCAAACCCGACGATGCGGCGCGGATCGCCGGCGATTTAGCGAAGGCCCAGGCCGACCGGGACCGCTTGCAGCACCAGCACGATTCCCTGGAGCACCTGCTTGCGCACGGTGCGGCCACCACGGACGAACTGGCGGCGAATGATTTGTTGCTTGCGAAAGCGAAAGCCGATGTGGAGAAATATGCCGCCGCGAAGCAGGAATTTTCGCACCAGGTGAGCCTGGACGCTTCGCAGGCCGTGCTGGCCGTGCAGCAGGGGCAAAGTGATGTGGCCGCGCTCGAGGAAAAAGTGCGCCAGGGAAGAATCACCGCGCCGGTCGATTGCACTTTGTATTCGTTGCCGGTGAAAACGGGCGATTACGTGAAGACCGGCGATCTGTTGGCGGGAATGGCCGATCTGCACAAGGTCAGGGTGCGGGCGTTTGTCGATGAGCCTGATCTCGGCGGCCTGGAGCCGGACTTGCCGGTGAAAATCACCTGGGACGCGCTACCGAATGTCTCGTGGCAGGGAAGAACCGAAATCATTCCCAAGCAAGTGGTCGCGCGCGGATCGCGCAGCGTGGGAGAGCTGTTGTGCTCCGTGGACAATGACAAATTGCAGCTTCTACCCAACACCAACGTGAACGTCAGAATTAATTCTAAGGAACGAAAGGATGTCATCACGGTTCCGCGCGGAGCGGTCGAAACGGAAAACGGAAAACGCTATGTATTTGTGGTCAAGAGCGGGGTGGGCACCGCGAGGCTCGAAAAGCGGCAAATCCAGGTGGGAATTGCGGATGTCACGAATTTTGAAGTTCTAAGCGGATTGCAGACCGATGAGGTAGTGGCTCTGCCGGGAGATGTGGAACTGAAGGACGGAATGCTGGTGAAAGTGGTGAACATGGACAACTCCAACATTAAAGGCGAGAAGGATGCGGGGCTTTAAGACGATTTTGGCCGCGGCGCTTTGCCTGTTTGTCGGGCAAACGCCGAATGTTGCGCAAACGGGTCCGCCGGACGACGCGCGAGCTGCGTACGAAAAGGGCGAATACAGTCAGGCCATCGCACTCCTGAAGGCCGCCTCGGCCAAGGAACCCTCGAACGCGGAAATCCAGCTGCTGTTGGCCAAGGCTTACCTGGAATCCAAACAATACGACAACGCTGTCAGTGCCGCCGAAAAGGCGGTGGCCATCGATCCGAAAAATTCCGTCTACCACCAGTGGTTGGGCGAGGCGTACGGAGAAAAAGCCGATCATGCGGGCATGCTGAGCGCGTATTCCTGGGCGCGAAAAACGCAAAAGGAATTCGAGACCGCGGTACAGCTGAACGAACGAAATTTCGACGCGCAGCAGGATTTGATCGAATACGATTGCACCGCGCCCTCCATCGTTGGCGGAGGAGAGGATAAAGGACAGGCGCTCGTCCAGAAGCTGATGACTCTGGACCCTGCCGAAGGCCACTTCGGCGAAGGCGTGTGCAAGGCGGTGAAGAAGGATTACGCCGCGGCGGATGTGGAATACGCAAAGGCCCTGGAGAGCAAACCGAAGACCGCCGACCGCATCTTCGATATCGGCGACTATTTTCGCCAGCGCGGGCAAGGCGACAAGCTACTGCAGGTTGCCGCAGCGGGCGAGGCCCTAGCGCCGAACGATCCTCGTGTGAAATATTACCGCTCCCTCGGCTGGATTTTAACCGCGCAAAAATATTCCGACGCAGAGCAATTGTTGAAACAATATTTAGCCGCGGAGCCGATGCGCGCGACCTATCCGGGTCCGTGGGAAGCGCATTACTGGCTGGGGCGCCTTTACGACGCGGAGAAAAATACCGCGCAAGCAAGAAACGAATATCAGGAAGCTCTCAAGCTGAATCCCAAGTACAAGCCGGCTCAGGACGGGCTCAAGCAGCTGGGCGGGCACTGAATCCCGCTCTGGCGGAGCAACCGGGAATGCAATTCAAGGAAACATTGACGGTGGCCGTCGACGCACTGCGCGCTAACAAGCTGCGCGCCATTCTGTCCTCAATCGGCGTCATTATTGGAAGCGCCTCGATTGTTCTCGTCGTGACTGTCGCGCTCACCAGCCAGAAATTCGTGATTTCGCAGATCGAAGCGGTGGGATCGAATCTGGTTTGGGTGGAACTGGTAAAGCGGCCGGGCAAGGCGCAGCCGCTAAGCCACGAGCTTACGCTCGAAGATCTTTCCGCAGTGCGGGCCACCGTTCCAAGCTTGGTCGCCAGCGCCGGACTCACCGACATTCCCATGATTGTGGTCGTGAACGGACAAGAACGCCCGGTCACCCTGATTGGAGTGACGGATGGCTACCAGGCAATCCGGCACCTGGTGATCACGCGAGGCCGTTACTTTGATTCCGGCGATATAGAAACGCGAGACAAGGTCTGCATCATTACCCGCGATCTGGCGATCCGCGTGTTTGGCCTGGAGAATCCGATCGGGAGCGAACTGCGGCTCGGCGACATGAACTTTACAGTCGTCGGAGTTTTTCACGAGCGCAGCTCCACCTATGGCATGTCTGAAATTCAAAAGGAAACGGTGATCATCCCGTTCCCGTTGATTAAATATTTCACGGGAGATTATCACGTGGGAACCTTGCAGGCGACCGCTGCCACGCCGGAAGGAGTTTCCGTAGTGGAGAGACGCGTCAGAGAACTCCTGAAGAGCCGGCACCCTCCCGAAGCGGAGTGGAATGTGCAGACCCTTACGGGAATCCTGGCGGCGGCAAGAAACATATCCCTCGGGCTGACGATCATGCTGCTGGTCATCGCGTGCATCGCGCTGTTGATCAGCGGCGTGGGAATTATGAACATCATGCTGGTTACGGTGAGAGAACGAACCCGCGAAATCGGCGTGAGAAAAGCGATCGGTGCGTCAAGAAAAGAAATCATGGCGCAATTTTTGATTGAGGCGTTCCTGATCAGCGGTGGCGGCGCGGTCATTGGAATTTTAATTGGACTGGCGATACCTGTGGGGGTGCAGCAACTTTTGCCGGGCAATCTGCGTGTGCCCATTGCCGGATGGAGCGTGGTTGTGGCATTTCTGGTTTCGAGCCTGACGGGTCTGTTTTTTGGGTGGTTGCCGGCGAATCAGGCGGCGAAGCTGGACCCGGTGGAATCTCTTCGGTACGAGTGAGAAAAGCCAGAGTAGCGGCGAGGGCAGGAGGAGAACTATGCCTTGGAAACGTTGTGCGGCATGCGCATTTCTCTGTTTTTTGGCCTGCGCGCCCTTGCGGGCGCAGAGCGCGGAAGATAGCCGGGGAGCGTCCGCGCCGATAATTCTGACGTTGAAGCGCAGCCTCGATCTGGCGCTGCAAAACAGCAAGGATATTCAGCTGGCAAAGATCCAGTCGCGTGTGGCGGATAATTCCGCGAATCTCACGAAGGCGGAGTTTCTGCCGAATCTTTACGCCGGTTCCGGTGCGGGATATACGTATGGTTTGCCGGAAACTCCAGGTGGGCGTCCTCCTTCGATTTTCAATCTCACCTACACGGAAGAGGTGTTCAACGGGCCGTTGCGTGGCTTAGCAAGAGAACAGCAGGAACAAGCGAAGGCGCAACGTTTCCGGTTGGAAGAGACGCGCAACAACGTGATCGTTCATGTGGCGACCTCCTATCTGGAACTGGTGAAAGTGCGCCACTCTCTCGACCTGCTTCGCAAGGAAAAGGACAGCGCGGAGAAAATTGTGGACGTTACGGCGGAGCGCCGGGGCGAAGGTTTTGAACTGCCTACCGAGGTGACCAAGGCGCAGCTGACCAGGGCTCAGGTTGTGCAGCGCATTCTGCAACTGGAAGGGCGCCAGGACGAACTGGAAGTGTACCTGCGCGACCAGCTTGGACTGGCACCGGACCAACCCTTCGAAGTGACGTCAGAAGATTTGCCCGGTTCCGCAGAACAAGAAGGCGCCAACCTGATTGCGCTCGCTTCGCAGGGAAACACCAGCCTGGCGTTTGCCGAGTCCGACGTAAAAGCGAAAGAATTCCGGCTGGAAGGCGAGAAAAAGGGTTATTGGCCGACGCTGCAGCTGGTGGCCATTTACGACATCCTGGCCAAGTACAATTTCCGGAATTATTCGGAAATCTATAATAATTTTACGATCAACAACCTGAACGCGGGCATCAATGTCAACGTGCCGATCTTCAGTTCCAAGACGCGCGCAAACGTGGCTTTGGCCCAAGCCAGCCTGGACGCCGCGAAAATCAATCTTGCCAGCAAACGCACGCAGGTCAGCGCGGAAGTGCGGCAGCGCTCGAAGAAAGTGCAGGAAATGGAAGCGGCCAAGGAAGTGGCGCGGCTGGAACTGCAGTTGGCACAGCAAAACCTGCAAGTGTTGCAGTCGCAATTTGGCGAGGGCAAAGCGAATTTGCGCGAAGTGGAAAGAGCCAGACTGGACGAAAACGAAAAGTGGATGGCGTTTCTGGACGCGAATTTTCAACGCCAGCAAGCCCAGTTGGAACTTTTGCGCACCGCGGGCCAGCTGGAAAAGGCGCTGGAATAAAAACGCATGCTCGAGAAAGATAGTTTAGAGCTTCTTCGGCGCGCCGCAGAAAAGCTGGATGCCGGGTTTAGTTCGCTCCCAAAGACCGATACGGCGAGCTCGGCGAACGCCCGAATCGCCGAAGTGCTCACCGCCACTGCGGAACGGTTGCAGGACAACTATCCTTACTTTCACCCGCTCTATG
The DNA here is from genome assembly GCA_963742325.1 of Candidatus Acidiferrales bacterium. GTDB lineage: Bacteria > Acidobacteriota > Terriglobia > Acidiferrales > UBA7541 > Acidiferrum. Next base: position 1,306,270 of record CAVULB010000002.1, read on the forward strand.
CCGGGCAAATGCTCAAGCCGCCGCATCCCGTGGCGCACCTCGCCTATGCCCTGGCGCAGTACATCAATCCGAATAATCATGCCCTCGATGGCGGGCGCGCTTCTTCGGCAATGGAAAAGGAAGCCGTGCAGGCACTGGCCAAGATGTTCGGCTGGGACGAGCATCTTGGCCACCTGACAAGCGGCGGCACAATGGCCAACCTCGAAGCACTCTGGGTGGCCGGGCAGTTGAGGCCAGGACAAACGATCCTGGCCAGTGAGCAGGCGCACTACACGCACCGGCGGATCAGCGGCGTGTTGAAACTTCCGTTCGAGTCGATTCCCTGCGATGCCTGTGCGCGAATGGATCCGGACGCGCTGCAAAAACGCTTAAGCAAAGGTGACGTGGGAACCGTCGTGGTCACCATGGGCACGACCGCCACCGGTTCCGTCGATCCGCTCGGGGAAATTCTTGCGCTGCGCCAGATGCACCGATTTCGCGTGCACTGCGATGCTGCCTATGGCGGATATTTTGGGTTGGCCGGAAATCTTGCCTCGGAGGCGCGCGCGGCGTTCGCTTGCCTGCAGGATGCGGACTCGATCGTGATCGATCCCCACAAGCATGGTTTGCAGCCGTATGGCTGCGGGTGCGTGCTGTTTCGCGATCCGAGCGTCGGGCAGCTCTATCGCCACGATTCGCCCTATACCTATTTCAGTTCGAAGGAACTGCATCTTGGCGAGATCAGCCTGGAATGTTCCCGGCCCGGTGCAGCAGCCGTTGCGCTGTGGGCGACCCAGGCGCTTTTGCCGCTGGAACGAGGCGGAGAGTTTGCAAAAGGGCTCGAACGTTGCCGGGAAGCAGCGCTGGATTTTCACTCGAGAATTATAAACGACCATCGATTTGTCGCCGGCTTCGCCCCGCAACTGGACATCGTTATTTTTGCGCCGCGAGCTGAAAGTGTCAGCCGATCGTCTGTACTCAGCAGGGAGATCTTCGATGCCGCCGCGAGCAGGAATTTGCATCTTGCCGTCGCGGAATTGCCGGTGAAGTTTTTTGCGGCTGGCGGCGGGACCATGAAAGAGGACCGAACAAGTCTGACATGCCTTCGTTCCGTTCTGATGAAGCCCGAGCACCGCGATTGGATCGAGCGGATCTGGAACATCTTGTCCGCTGCCACGGCCTCGGTCGAGAGGGCCTAGCCTCTGTTTGGCGCCGACGCGTGTCTCGCAAGTACCACTTAATGCATGATTTAACCGTTGGATACATCTTTGACGCTTTTGGCAGAAAGACGTGACCGGATGCAAGCAACTCCGGTAGACTAGTAGCTAGACCTGATGGGTCGCGATAACCGGGCCGCGTGCCATTGTGTGGCCACCCGGAAAAGTGTTGGATGGAATGCTGGTTCACTCTGAGGGTGACGAATGCCTGATGTATTAAAGACATTGCTTCTGAATCCGCCGAGCTTTGAGAATTTCGACGGCGGAGCGAGTTCACGGTGGCCGGCCACCCGCGAGATCGAATCCTACTGGTTTCCTGTTTGGCTGAGCTACCCCGCGGGACTGATTCCTGGCAGCCGGTTGCTCGATGCTTCTCCGCACAAGATCAATTGGCAGCAAACCGTCGAGATCGCCAAGGATTATGAGTTCCTGATTCTGTTTACCTCCACGGTTGGCTTCGAAAGCGACGTCAAGCTGCTGCGCAAGATCAAGGAATCGAATCCTTCGATGAAGGTGGCCTTCGTCGGGCCGCATGGCCATATCCGGCCGGACGAGACGTTGAACGCCAGTGAGGACATTGACTTCATTGTGCGCGGTGAATTTGACCACGCAGTGGCCGAATACGCCCACGGGAAGCCGCTCAGCGAGATTCTGGGTGCCAGCTACAAGAAAGATGGAAAGATCGTCCACAACGCCCCCCGGCCGCAGCTACATACCGAAGAGCTGGATGCGCTGCCATTTGCCACGGACATTTATAAGCGCGATTTGCAGATCGAACGCTACAACGTTCCCTTCTTGTTGAATCCGTTCGTTTCCTTCTATAGCTCGAGAGGCTGCCCGGCGCTGTGTACCTTCTGCATGTGGCCGCAGACGCTGTCCGGACATGCCTGGCGCGTGCGTTCGGTAGACAACGTGGTTCAGGAAGTGAAGAACGCGCTCGGCTACTTCCCGCAGATGAAAGAAATTTTCTTCGACGACGATACCTTCAATATCCGCAAGGATCGCGCGATCGAGATGAGCCGGAAGTTCAAGCCGCTGAAGTTCCAGTGGTCTTGCACGGCCCGTTGCCACAGCAAATATGAAGAATTGAAGGCCATGGCCGATGGCGGCGCGCGCCTGTTCATCGTGGGCTTCGAATCCGGCGACGCGCAGATTCTGAAGAACATCAAGAAGGGCGCCACGATTGAGATGGCTCGCGAGTTCATGAAGAACTGCAAGAAAGTCGGCATCAAGGTGCACGGCGACTTCATCATCGGATTGCCCGGGGAAACCAAGGACACCATCAACAAGACCATCGACTTTGCCAAGGAATTGGATTGCGAAACGATCCAGGTTTCCCTTGCGCACGCCATGCCCGGCACAGAGCTTCACGAGCAGATGTCCAAGGAAGGTTTCTTGCGCGTGGAAGCTTTGGCGGACAAGGGGGGACACCAGTTGCCGCACATTGAGTTTCCGCATCTCTCCAAGGCGGACATGATGGCGGGTGTGACTCGCTTCTACGACGAATATTACTTCCGTCCCAAGGTCGTGTGGCGCATCGTCAAGGACGCGCTGTGGGACAGCCATGAACGGAAGCGCTTGTACCATGAGGCCACGGACTTCTTGAAATTGCGCGCGGAACGCCTGAAGTGGGTGCAAAACGGCGGGGATACACCGAAGACCATGGTGGCGGTGTCTGGAACTTCTTCCGCCAGCGGGAACGATTAAGCCAGAAAAAATGAGTCACGAGCACAGGCTCAGAATCAAGACCCTCTTGATGGTCTTGCTGATGGTGCTGTGTGCCAATGTCGGCGACCTCATGCTGAAGCGGGGCATGCTGCAGATTGGTGCGGTGCAAATCTCCGGTCCCGGGATCTGGCACGCCTTACTGTCTACCATTCATAACGGCACGATCTGGCTGGGCATTTTTTTTCTTATTGGATTTACGTTCTGCTATATGACCGCCGTGAGTTGGGCGGATTACAGCTACGTCATGCCGGCGGGCGCATTCGGCTACGCGCTGCAGACGGTGCTTGCTGTGGCCATTCTCCATGAAGCGGTCAATGCTCAGCGGTGGATCGGTGTAGTCCTGATCGTGACGGGCGTACTGCTCGTGGGCCAGACGCATCCGAGCACCACCGAGCCGCAGCCGGTGGCACCGTGATCAAAGTCGGCATGATGCTGTTGTTCCTTATCTGCTGCAGCACGGGCGGCGAAATCGCCATGACTTACGGGATGAAGCGGGTGGGAGCGCCGGAAAGCTTCCGGCCAACGGCGCTGCTGCGTTTTATCGGCAAGGCCATGCGAAATGGCTGGGTGTGGTTTGCGGTGCCGCTTCTCGGGGCATCATTTTATTCCTTGTTGATTTTGTTCTCCTGGGCGCCGCTCAGCGTTGTGATTCCCGCTTCGGCGTTCAACTACGTAGTCGGAACGTTCGGGGCAAAGTACCTGTTGAAAGAAAAAATTTCCTTGAAGCGCTGGCTGGGCGTGGTGATGGTGTGTGTCGGGGTCATGCTGGTGCTGCTTACCGGAGGGAATTAGGACACTCGTCGTGAGCCTTCGCGGTGTTTATTCGCGTTCCGGTCCAGGTGATGCCACAGTGTAGGCTGACGAAAAATGATGCTGCATATCGCCATCTGGCGCCTGATCGTTCTGCTGCTCGCGGTTGCACCGCTTGCCTATTATGTTGTGGCGATCGCGGCGGCTATCGGCTTCTTCACTAAAGAAAGAAAAAAGACGCTTGCGGATTTCCGGCCTCCGGTGAGCATATTAAAGCCCGTGCGCGGACTCGATTTTGCATCCTATGAGAATTTCTGCAGTTTCTGCCGTCAGGATTACGAAAACTACGAGATTCTATTTTGCGTAAATGAAATGACAGACCCGGCAGTGCCCGTCATTCAGCAACTTATTGTCGAGTTTCCCCAACGGCGCATCCGCGTGCTGTCCGGAGCTCCGCAGCTTGGCACAAACCGCAAAGTCAACAATCTGGCCCTACTGGCGAAAGAGGCACAAAACGATTTTCTGGTGCAGAGCGATGGCGACGTGCGCGTCGGGCCCAATTACTTACGCGAAGTACTGGCGCCATTTGCCGACCCGTCCGTCGGAGTTGTCAGCTGTTTTTATCGAGCAATCGCGCAGGCGAATTTGCCGGCGGAGCTTGAGGCTGTGGGGGCGGCGAGCGATTTTTTTGCCGGGGCCTTGGTAGCCGACTGGATGGAAGGCATAACGTTCGCTTTGGGCGCGTCCGTGGCCACCAGCAAGGGTTGGCTGGCTAAAATCGGCGGCTACGAGGGGCTGGCGGATTATCTTGCCGACGACTACGAAATCGGCAATCGCGTCCATAAAGCGGGCGGCAAGGTGTTGCTGTCGCGCGAAGCGGTATGGACGATGTATCCAGCCGAGCGCTTCCGGGATTTCTGGCAGCATCAGTTGCGCTGGGCGCGGACGGTGCGGCTCGTGCGTCCAGCTTCGTTTTTTGGTTTGATCGTCACCCATGGCCTGCCCTGGGCCGTTGCGGCGGCGCTGGTGGCGCCCAGCGGATGGATCGCGGGCGCCTATCTTGTCGCGTATCTTGTGTTGCGGCTGACGCTTGCATGGACCGTCGGCGTTTGGGGTACCGGTGACGACGTTGTGCGGCGCAAGTTGTGGCTGGTGCCGCTGCGCGACGCTATTCATTTTATTGTGTGGCTCGCGAGCTTTGGCTCCAACCGTGTGCAATGGGGCGGCGATGAGTACGCGATCGATCGCGGCAGAATGAAGAAAATTCCACGCTAGCCGCGGGAACAACAAGCAAAATCAGGGATGTGCACTCGGGGGATTCGTAGCGGTGGGAGTTACCGTGTATTTCTGCCAATCGGCGTCTGTTCGAGATGCCACTCCATTCTGCCCAGCGCTTGTACGCCGGTCTCACTCGCTTTCTCGATTTGCCGCATAGATTTCAGATATTCCTGCTCGCTCGGCGTGAAATTCGCAAGGATCGGGTTCCCGGTAGAAATCGTGGTCAGCGGGTTTATATTCTGCGGGGTGACAAAGTCCGCCACCTCGGCATTTGCGATTCCCGCAACACCGTCGATGGGCGATGTGATGGTGCTGAATCCCAGGTTCAATTTTGTCGTTTCGAGAGACGCTTGCTCCGACGCGATCGCAGCTTTAGCCGATTCCACTTGCGCCTGGTCCGCCAGATTCGCCTGAGTCGCGTTGTCCAGTTCTTGCTGACTGATGGCGCCGTTTTTTGCCAGGGGCGTTTAGCGGTCGACGTCCTGCTGCGTCTTCACCTGGTTCGCCTGGGTGCGTGCCAAATCACCCTTGGCCTGTTCGAGCCCCCGATCGCCTGATCGACGGCCGCAATGGATGTGCGGGAATCGAGCTGAAACAGAGGCGTCCCTGGTTTTACGTAGGCGCCGTTGGTGTACCGCTGTTTCAACAAATAGCCGGCAACCTGCGCGCGAATCTGGGCGTTCACTTTGCCATTTAGCGCGGTCACCCATTACCGGCTGATGGGCACGTGCTTCTATTGGACCTCGACGACTTGCACGATCGGGGGCGCGGCTCGGACGGGATTTTCTTTTCCGCAGCCGCCGACAAACGCAACAGTGCCTGCCAGCAGAAACATCGTAGAGAGGCAATGCTTTCGAATTGGGCGCGCGAAAGAAAGCGATTCAGCGCGAAGTTTAACTCCACTCATCAAAAGATCCGGCGATTTTTGACTGGCGGTTTTAAAGTCGAGGACACCGCATCACGATTCAGGGCCGGGAAAAAGTGGGAAATTTTTGGCTTTCATGCCGTCGAGCAAAAATGACGCTGGGCAACGGACCCCTCTTGTGTCCAGCGCGATTTCGATGTCATCATGCGGGCTGCGCCTCGACTGGCCTCGCACGGTCTCTGCCCTTCGTCTTTCTCCGCGAGGAAACCAATTCTTCCCAGGAGCGGTAATGGCAAAACCCAAGCTGAAAAACGTCCATAAATTCATCCAGCCGTACGTCGTCACTTCGGGAAAAGGATTTCGCCTCAAAGATTATCGTCCGGACGACACGCACCATCTCAATTCCGAAGACAAGCCAGAGGCCAAGAAATGGCTGGAGCAGGGCGTATCCCTGCTTGCTGATCTTCAACAGGTGCTCTACGCGCAAGGCCAATGGGGATTATTGCTGGTGTTTCAAGCGATGGACGCGGCCGGAAAAGACAGTACCATCAAACACGTAATGTCCGGCGTGAATCCCCAAGGTGTGGATGTCCACTCCTTCAAATCTCCTTCGACCGAGGAGCTGGCGCATGATTTTCTCTGGCGGACCAATCGCTGCATGCCGCCACGCGGGAAAATCGGCATTTTCAATCGCTCCTACTATGAAGAAGTGTTGGTGGTTCGTGTTCATCCGGAGTATCTGGAAAAAGAGCGCTTGCCGGATTCCGTGCAAGGAAATCACTTCTGGAGCGGCCGCTTTGAGGACATCTGCGCTTTCGAACGCTACCTTGCGCGGAACGGAATCGCCGTCTGCAAATTTTTCCTTCATCTTTCGAAGAAAGAACAAAAGCGGCGCTTTCTGGAGCGCTTGAACAACAAAGATAAATACTGGAAGTTTTCGGCGGCCGATTTGCACGAACGCGAATACTGGAACGATTACCAGGATGCGTACGAAAAGATGATTCGCAACACCGCCACCGAACATGCGCCATGGGTGATCGTGCCCGCGGACAACAAATGGTTCAGCCGGCTTCTGGTGGTGGCCACAATCGTGGACACCCTGGATCGCATGGACCTCGAGTACCCAAAATTGACGCCCCAGGAACTTAAGGAATTAGAAGTCGCTCGGAAACACCTGGAAAGGGAATAGTGAGTGCGATTAGAAGCCCGGTCTGCCTAACCTTTTGGCGCAGTTGCCGGATTCCCTGGCGCGCCTGGATCGGGAATCACTCTCAGCCGGTTCAATTCCAGATCGTGAAAGATGGTCGGCCAGAAGTTCTTGAACATGTTCCCGGCGAATCTCCAAGCCAGGTCAGTCCCTATGCGCTCGATATTCTTTGCGGCCGTTTGTTCGGAGGCCGGGAGATACGCATTGGCCAGTCCCTCTGCCGCGACAGTGCCTAAAATACCGGAACTATTGAACGTGTCTCTTCCAGAATCGCTGCGGGTAACAACAATGCGTTGCGCGGAATACTTCACGCTGCCCCAAAAACTGGGGCGGTTTTGCGGATAAAACCGCGGGTCCTGATGCAGCATCGACGCAAATACAAAATTACCGAAAAAGGCGTTGGAGGCAGCCCGCGCGATGGATTCACCGTAGCGGTTTCCATAAGCGTTCCAGCCCTGGCCGTAGGCTGCAGGACTATTCCTGGCTTGGTTGTAAGCGGCGCTGATTCCGGCTGCCAGAACATAGGGAGGGGAAATACTCTGGTTTACAAACAGCCGGAATTTTTCGCCCGTCGTCATCGGACCCTCGCTGGTGGCGATATCCGGGAAGACGATCGACCGGTTGGTCATGTAGCCGACGAAGCGGGTGGTTGTGTCGACGGCGGCATTGGAACTTCCAGCCTGCTTAGGCTGTGGCGATTCCGGGGCCGACGTGGTTCCCGTGCCTGCGCCCGCCGGCGCTTGCGCCAGAGCCGCACTTGGCACCAAAAGACACGCGCCGACGAGCAGAGCCCGACCGATTCGCCTGCGGGGACAAAGCTTACGATTGCACGAGTTAATCAAGTTTTTCCCCTACCCTTAGAGATATTTCTGCCTGGAAAGGATACGTTCAGGGCCCCTTTTTCGGCGATCGGAATTGCCACCCAGAGACACTCGGAACTCCTGGGTTCGGCGAAAATACCATGGCCGCACTGATCCCTGCAACGCCCAACTTTGATGGCGTTTAGCGGCTTTTGGGCAGGAGGATGCCGCACGGATCGCGGCGGGGTTGCTGCAAGTTGACGGAGCGCGGAGTCCCGTTTACTCTAGAAAGGTTGAAGTGCGGGTGCGAACTCTTTCCTTGCTCTGCTACTTCCTGCAGTCTCCCATCGGCTGGGAGGTCGTCCAATTGGTAGGACTCCAGACTCTGGATCTGGCTATCCTGGTTCGAGTCCAGGCCTCCCAGCCAACTCTTTAGAATCATCGGCTTAGATTCCTTCCTAAGAGCACATCCTAAGAAATCTCGCAACCGAGTATTAGGTGTCTGAGGATTTGCGTAGTCGAACGCCCAGATAAAGGGGAGAACCCCGGGCGAGTTCTGCGGAGGAAAGTCGAAAAACCATGCGTGCAAGAGGTTCGCGACATCTTAATCGCCCACAAAATGCGGTACTGGTCTCTCAGGGCTCAGTATCCAACTGCATTCCCGAACTGCTCAGCGTCCCGCGCCCGGCGCAACTTCTTTAGGCTCCCGTCACCGAGAAATTGCACGTCGCTTGAAACTCGATCTGCGTTCCGCCTACCCGCCCCTTTAGGACGAGTTGAAACGGTTTCATCGAGGTCACACTTGAACAATAACGGTGCCCCTAGAAGTGCCCGTCGTCGCGGCGCATGTCGAAGAAACTTAAAATCGTCCTCGCCGAGGGACGATCCTTGTCTGAGCCGTTATATCGAGACGATTTTGAATCGATGGGACTGCGACGTAGTAGTCGAGCAGACGGCAAAGCTTGCGATCCGTTGGGCGTCTGCATTGTTGCCCTCCTCGACTTCAAAACTCCCGGAATGGACGGAGCGAAAGCTGGAGTCGAATTGTTAAAGGACTCGCCGGAGACAAGGGTCGTGCTCACAGTCGAGTCTGTGCCCTCGGAAGTTTTGAACGATCTGCGAGCGCGGGGTACGACTTCCGGACGCTCGTAGCGCCCTTCAGTATTGAGGAATTGCAGTACTTGTGCTTCGCATCAAGCCGGACGAAGAATGAATCTAGGCCGCGAAGACACAGCTGGAGGCAGCCTATCACCATCATTGACTAAAGAGATTGCATTAGAAATAATCTGCCAGTCGCAAGGCGTCGCCCGGAAAGAATCTCGGCGATAGTGACAAACAACGTCTTGGCCGGCCGAACTGAGATAACGGCATCCATGATGAAATGTTTAATCGGAAAGAGAGTACCGTTGTGCATGACCGTCGAGTCGGTCGCCGGTGGGGCGAACTCCTAGGCGAGAACAGTGTCGAGCTGCGCGACGTAATTCCAGGAGAACACTGATGCAAGCCAGATCTGAGTTTCAAGGCTGTGGGCCGGAACCAAAGAACGCAAGCCTCAGCAAACAATCAGCGCCGATACGCCAATGCAATCGAAACACGCTGATTCTGGGCTTGCTTGCCATGACCTTGTTGTTACTCGCCGGGTGCAAGAAGAAGGAAGAGAAGCCCAAGGCCGGTCCGCCCGAGGTGCTGATTGCCGACGTCATGCAACAGAACGTACCCCTCGTCAATGAGTGGGTGGCGCAACTGAACGGCCCAGTGAACGTCGATATTACCCCCAAGGTGCAGGGCTACCTGCTTAAACAGGATTACCAGAATGGCTACTTCGTGAAGGAGGGCCAGCTTCTGTTCGAGCTTGACCCGCGGCAGTATCAGGCCGCGGTGGAACAGGCCGAGGCGCAAGTAGCGGTGGCGCACGCGAAATTTGCCGAGGCAACCACGAATGTTGACCGCGATACTCCGCTGGCCGCGCAAAATGCCATCCCGCAAAAGCAGCTCGATACGGACCTTGCCAATCAGGCTGCGTTCAAGGCCGAAGTTCTTGCCCAAGAGGCGGCCCTAAGGAATGCCCAGTTGAATCTGTCTTGGACTAAGGTCAATTCACCCATCGACGGCATTGCGGGCTTGTCGAGTTCTCAGATTGGCGACTTGGTGGGGACTGCTACGAAGATGACGACGGTCTCCAAGGTCAATCCCATCTGGGCCTACTTCAACGTCAGCGAGAGCATCTTTCTCGGCTTCGCGCCTAAGGTCACGGGGATTATTACCGGCAAAGTCAGCCAGGCCTCGCTAAAAAAGACGCCAGTCGAGTTCGTTCAATCGAATGACGTTCTTTATCCCCATAAGGGCGTCATCATCTACGTAAATCGGCAGGTCGGCACTCAGACCGGCACCATTCAGATGGCCGCCGAATTCCCAAATCCCGACGCTGTGCTTCGTCCCGGCGGCTTTGGACGGGTGCGGATCGCGATCGGTGAGAACAAGAACGCGCTGCTGGTGCCGCAGCCTGCAGTTATCGAGATACAGGGGCAATACCAGGTTATTGTGCTTACCCCTGAGAACAAGGCCGTGTTCCGCCCAGTCAAAATGGGAGAGCTGGTCGGCACGAACTGGATTGTCAGCGAGGGGTTGAAGGCAGGCGAGAAAGTGGTCGTTGAAGGCATCCAGAAAGTCCAGCAGTTTGCGGCGGCAGCGCCGGAGATGGCCAAAGAAGGCATTCCGGTAAGTGCCAAGCCCTATGTGCCCCCCGCCCAGACCGCAGGGAGCAACTGACCATGTCGAAATTCTTCATTAACCGGCCCATCGTCGCCATCGTGATCGCCGTTCTGATGGTCCTGGCCGGCGTAGTCGCCATGCTTAGTCTGCCTACCGCCCAGTTTCCTGACATCGCTGACCCCATGATCCAGGTGAAGGCCACTTACCCCGGTGCGGACGCACAGACCATAGCCGAATCTGTCGCGACGCCAATTGAGCAACAGATGTCGGGCGTCAGCGGCATGAACTACATGTACTCGTTGAGCGCCAGCTCCGGCGGAGGCATGACGCTGTACGTGGATTTCCAGCTCGGGACCGACAGCAACACCGACCAGATTCTGGCCCAGATGCGGAGCGGGCAAGCCAATTCGCAACTGCCCCCCGAGGTTAACCAGCAGGGGGTCATCGTACAGCCGGGTACGACCGCCCCTTTCATGCTCCTCGACCTATATTCTCCCAGCGGAGCGTACGACAACGTCTTCCTGGCCAACTACGCCATCATCAATCTGCAGTACGCGCTGACCCGTATCTCTGGCGTTGGACAAGTGCAGATATTTGGTGCCGGACCGTATGCCATGCGTATTTGGGTAAATCCTGACCGGCTGGCCAGCCTAGGAGTGACGGTTTCCGACATCACCAATGCGGTCAAGGCGCAGAATAAGGTCAATGCCGCAGGCCAGGTCGGCGGTGAACCCGTTCCGTCAGGGCAACAGTTCACCTATAACGTTCGCGCTCCCGGACGCCTGCCCAAACCGGAGGACTTCGACGAGATTGTCGTCCGCGCCCAACCCGATGGTTCCATCCTGCGCCTGAAAGATGTGGCGCGCGTGGAAATGGGATCGCAATACTATTCCTATTTGGCACGGCTGGGAACCGCGTCGGAGGAGGGGAAGCCAGCTAAACCCGCGCAGCCAGCAGCACTCGTGGCGCTTTACCTGACTCCCGGAAGCAATGCTCTGCAAACCCGCGCCAATGTCCTCAAATTTATGGACGAGGCGAAACGAAGGTTCCCCCAGGGGCTGGCGTACATCATTGCGCTCGACACCACTCTGGCGGTCAGCGAGGGCATCAACGATATTTACAAAACCCTCGGCGAAGCTATGGTCCTGGTCATTCTCGTGGTTTACATTTTCCTTCAGGGGTGGAGAGCCACGCTGATCCCACTGCTCGCAGTTCCGGTCGCGCTGATTGCTACCTTCATGGTCTTCCCCATGCTGGGGTTCTCCATCAACACGCTTTCGTTATTAGGACTGGTGCTGGCCATCGGTTTGGTGGTGGACGATGCCATTGTTGTGGTGGAGGCGGTGGAACACCACATCGAAGAGGGCATGTCGCCTCACGACGCCAGTATCAAAGCCATGGAGGAAGTCACCGGCCCTGTGATTGCCATCGGCCTCATTCTGGCAGCGGTGTTTGTTCCCACGGCGTTCATTCCCGGCATCACCGGACAGCTTTACAAGCAGTTCGCTGTTACCATCGCGATTTCGGTTCTGTTCTCCGCGTTCAACGCACTTACGCTCAGCCCCGCCCTCTCTGCCGTACTGCTGCGCCCCAAGAAACCAGCACGAGGACCCCTGGGCGCTTTCTTCCGTTGGTTCAATAATGTTTTCGGCAAGGCCACGGACGGGTATGTCGGCGCGTGTCATCATCTGATTCGCAAGGCGGGCGTCGCCTTTCTGTTACTGGGGGCGTTGACTGTGGGTGCCGGTTTCTACGGCAAGCGCCTGCCGAAGAGCTTTCTTCCTGACGAAGATCAGGGCTACATTTATGGCGGCTTGCAACTACCCAACGCGTCCTCACTGCAACGCTCTTCTGAAGCTGCGCAGGAGGTCGAAAAGATCATCATGGACACACCCGGCGTGCAATACGTGAGCTCGGTCATGGGCTATAGCATGTTGAGCGGGGTGAACGCTACCTATAGTTCCTTCTTCTTTATTTCCTTGAAGCCCTGGGAAGAACGCAAGACTCCGGAGACCAGCTACGCTGGGATCAAGGCCCACCTGCAACAGGCGCTTTCAAGAGTGCCCTATGGAATTGCGTTCTCGTTTCCGCCACCCGCGATTCCGGGCGTGGGAACGTCGGGAGGCGCCACCTTCATTCTTGAAGACCGGTCCGGCAGCGGCGTTGATTTCCTGGCCAAGAACGCACAAATCTTCATGGCTGAAGCCCGCAAGCGCCCGGAGCTATCGGGCGTGTTAACTACCGCCCTGTTCGGCGTTCCCCAGGTCGGTGTAAAGGTGGACAACGCCAAGGCCATGACCCAGCAGATTCCGTTGGGCAGTCTGTACGAGACCATCCAGACTTTTATGGGTGGCTCGCTCATCAACTTCTTCAACCGCTTTGGCCTGCAGTGGCAGGTATATGTGCAGTCTGACGGCGACTTTCGCACCCAGGCCGCAAATCTCGGCAAGTTCTACGTTCGTAACGCAGCGGGCGATATGGTTCCCCTGAGCACCCTGACAAGCACCTACCAGCGCGCCGGAGCTGAGTTCGTTATGCGCTACAACCTGTTCAACTGCGTGCAGGTCAACGCTTCGGCGGCGCCCGGCTACAGTTCCGCTCAGGCCATGGCCGCTCTCGAGGACGTCTTCCACAAAACTATGCCCCCCGAGATGGGCTTTGACTACAGCGGCATGTCCTATCAGGAGCAAAAAGCGGCCCAAGGCGTTTCGCCTGGCACCATCTTTGGGCTGGCGTTCTTTATCGTCTTCCTCATCATGGCGGCCCAGTACGAAAGCTGGACGCTGCCCTTCAGCGTACTGATGGGAGTCCCGATCGCCATCTTCGGAGCGTTCATTACCCTCTTCTACCGTCGCCTTGATAACAACGTATATGCGCAGATCGGGTTGGTCATGCTCATCGGCCTGTCAGCCAAGAACGCCATCCTGATTGTAGAGTTTGCCAAAATGGAATACGAGAAAGGCAAGAGCATCCTTGACGCTGCTCTCACCGGCGCGAGGTCGAGACTGCGCCCCATCCTCATGACTGCTTTCGCCTTCATTCTCGGCTGTGTGCCTCTGTGGAGGGCTTCGGGCGCCGGCGCTATCTCGCGGCAAGTGCTGGGCACCTGCGTGATTGGTGGCATGATGGCCGCGACGCTGTTGGCCATCTTCTTCATTCCCGTCAGCTTCGATGTTGTGGAGCGGTTTGGCATGTGGATATCAGGGGAGAAAAAAAAGCCGCCAAAGCAGGGACTTGGACCTGTCCCGGAGGGAGCCGGGGATGACTAGCATGAGAACGTATGTGGTTTTTGTGCTATTGCTCGCGCTGTGCGGATGCAAAGTGGGTCCCAACTATAAACGTCCCACAGTGACCGTCCCTGGCCAGTATCGCGGGCTGGCGCCAGATGCCACAACCGAGCAGGGCGGCGAGCAGTTTGCCGAAATGAAATGGTGGGGTGTCTTCCAGGATGAGACCCTCCAAGGGCTCATCAAGGAAGCGCTCGCCAATAACTACGACATGAAGATTGCCGCCACACGTGTCTTGCAGGCCAACGCTGACCTGGGAATCACACGCGCCAATCTGTTTCCATCGGTGAACGGAAGCTATGGCATCACCAACGAGCGCAATGCGTTCTATCCGAAAGCGCCCACTTTCGACATCGCAACATTGTCACTGTCCTACGTCGTGGACTTCTGGGGGCAATACCGCCGGGCGACCGAATCTGCACGCGCCACGCTTCTGGCGGCGCAGTATGGACAGAATGTGGTGCAGGTCACCTTGATTTCGTCGGTGGCCAGCAATTACTTTCTGCTGCGTCAATATGACGCCCAGCTCGTATACTCACGCGACACGGTTAAAGCCGACCAGGAAATCCTGAAGCTCAACAACATCAAGTTCAAGGGTGGCGAATCCGCGATTACCGATGTGTACCAGGCGGAGACCCTGGTGCAGCAGGCAGAAGCGGAAGTCATAAGTCTGCAACAGGCGATCGAACAAGCCGAGAACAACATCAGTATCCTGCTCGGCAGGAACCCGGGAAACATAGCGCGCGGGCTCAATCTGGTGGACCAACCGCATCTGCCCGAGGTGCCGGCTGGGCTGCCTTCAGCGCTTCTGCAGCGTCGGCCGGATGTACGCCAAGCCGAAGAGAACCTGGTTGCGGCCAATGCCAACGTGGGCGTGGCCAAGGCCGCCTTCTTTCCGCAGATCTCACTCACCGGCGCCTTCGGCGCGCAAAGCACCTCCATAACCAGTTTCCTCCAAGGGCCCGCGACCTTCTGGTCTCTGGGAGGACAGGCCGTTCAACCCCTCTTCGAGGGAGGCAGGATCATGAGCGGCTATCGGCTGGCCTGGGCGCAACGCGACGAGGCGGAATTGACCTACAAGCAAACCGTGCAGCTGGCCTTTGGAGACGTTTCCAACAGTCTGGTGGGCTACCGCCAGTCGCGCCAGTACCGAATCAAGCTGGAGGAGCAGACGAAGACATACAAAAAAATGGCAGACCTTGCCAACGTCCGCTTCCAGGGAGGCGTCACCAGCTTTCTCGAGGTGCAGTATTACGAACAGCAATACTTTGTCTCGGTGCTAAACCTGGAACAGGCGTGGTACACGGAATTACTGAACTATGTGCAGTTATACCAAGCCCTCGGAGGCGGTTGGCAGCAGTAACGGCCTTGTCAGGAGTCGGCGTCTTTTTCATTGCGCGCTCATCTGTAG
This sequence comes from Candidatus Acidiferrales bacterium, assembly GCA_963742325.1. Classification (GTDB taxonomy): domain Bacteria; phylum Acidobacteriota; class Terriglobia; order Acidiferrales; family UBA7541; genus Acidiferrum. The sequence goes on from CAVULB010000002.1 coordinate 1,321,504, forward strand.
AGGTCAAAGACCAGCATACGTTAGGTTCACCGCAAGCCCATCGATTCGATCTGTTCCCTGCCGGCGCATCGCCAGGTTCGTTTTAGTTCCCACTCTGCCAGTAAGAGACCCCCGCTCCCTGCCCTGCTAGGGATTTCCCTAGTTGTGCTGTTGGGAAGTCGGGCACCAAGGTTTGGCCAAAGTGGGGCCATTGGTTGCTACGGCGGTCGTAGACGAGATGATCGCAATTCGAATCAGCCGCCAGGCACGATGAATACACGGATTCATTTGACCGGCGATCGCAACAAACCGCTCGCAGCTAACCTATGCGTGGGCTCATTTGGATCGGAAGCATAAGGTGAATCTCAAATGGCAACGACAGGACCAGCTCTTGTTCCCCCGGTTAACTCTACCCCATACGATGATTCGAATATTACTTCGCCGTCACGCGAAGCGAGATGCGGCGATTCTTCTGCTTACCTTCTTCCGTACTGTTATCGGCAACCGGATGATCCTCTCCGTAGCCTTGTGCTTCCAGTCGATCGGGCGCAACGCCCAGCTTTTCCAGTCCAGCCATGACGTTATTGGCGCGATCCTCGGACAGCTTCTGGTTGGCCGCCTTGTCGCCGGTATTGTCCGTATAGCCGCCGATTTTGATTTTCACGTTCGGGTAGGCCTTCAGGATCTCAGCAATGTTGCGGAGTTGCTCGTCGGAGGCTGGCTGTAGCGTTGCGCTGCCGGTATCGAACAACAGGCGATCGAAATCGAACCAGGTGGTCGTATCGACGGGCTTGGAATTGTCCTGGATAAAGCCAAGCAGTTTATTCTCGACGCCGTATTGCGGAATGTTGAGCTCCGTGCCATCCGGCAATGTGGTTTTGAAGAAGGAGCCAAGAGACGCCCATGCGGCATTCGCGGCGTTGCTGGCCGTAGTCGCAGCGTTGCTGGCGGCATTGCCGACCACGTTGCTTGCGACCGCGGCGGTGGTGCTCGTCTTTGACCCCTCGAGAGCGCGATACACAAACCATACGACGAACAGGGCTACAAGTACGCCCAGAACGGCCATCCAGTTCATCCCTTTTACTTTTTCCTCGGCGCGATGTTCCGCGGCAACCACGCGGTTGCTCGCTCCCGCTGTAGCTGAGGAAAAATTACTGAGAAAGCCGGTGGGAAGAAACTTCTGCAGATTGGGCCCTTCTGCCGTCAGCATGTTCGCCAGTGAGCTGGTGTTCAAAGAACCGCTAGCGTGCATTTTGGCAAAGAAGCCCAGGATAAGTGGAACCGCGGTCTGGAGGAGGTTGCTGGACGCAGTCGGACTGAGGCCGGCGCGTTGCGTCATCAAGCTCGTCACTTGATTCTGCTGGCCGCCGAACACCATGGGCAAAAAGCGACTGACGATATCGCTCATTCCACTGGTTGTCCCTGTGGAGGCAATGCTCGGCAAATTGCTGAGAATGTTTTGTCCCGAAGAGCCGCTGACCAAACCAATAATCTGATTGAGAAAACTGCTGTCGCCGGCTTTGCTGACTAATCCTCCCAAAGTCGCCGCAACCGCTGTGCCCAATCCCGACTGAACTGCCGTTGGCGACTCGCCCAGCCGTGATGCAAGGGCCTGTTTCATTTCCGGGCTGACCATGCTCAGGACCCCGTCTAAAATCGAAGTAGCCATAGATCGTTCTCCCTCTATGTTTGTCTGCTGTGAAGTGAGGACTGCGGGGCGGGTTATACGGGATGCATTATACTCTCCGGGGTTGCAAGTCAAAGATAATTATTGAGGAAGAATGCAGCGAAATTTCAGGCGAGTCCTAGTCCTTGGTTGGCTTCGCGAGCGCTTCGGACTTTGCTTCCTCCGCCTTTGCTTGCTCTGGCAGGTCCATATGTCTATAAATCGCCGCCAATTGTTGGTGCGGCTCTGCCGCGTTGGGATTCAGCGACGCGGCTTCCTGCAGATACGCCAATGCTTTCAGGTTGTTCCCGGCGCTCTCTGAGCGGCCGGCTAATGCCAGTGTGCACTGATAGAGCAGCGCGGTGGTGTTCGCGTCTTGAGCATTCAATTCATGCGCGTGGTGCAGGGCTTGATAGGCGGGCAGCATTTCACCCAGGTTCCACAGCACATTTCCATAAAGCGCGTTTAAGGGAAAAAGATCAGGCCAGCGCTGGACCGCGCCCACGAGTGGGCCGCGCGCCTCTTCAAAACGTTTCAGGCGAAAATAGGTGAAGGCCAGGTTGTACTGCATCTGAGGAGATTGCGGCGCCAGCGCGGCGGCCCTTTGAAGCGGTTTCAGTGCCTTTTCCAGATAGCCATGCTGACCGTAGAGAATCCCCAATGCGGTGAGCTTGTCGACATCGTTTGGATCGTAAAGTTGTTCGCAGAGGGGAGTAGCGGCTTCAATCGGGTCTCGATCGAGCGCCTGATTACACTGGAATTTCAGCTGGCTCTGCTTGTCGCTACGGGCTTTCGCGTCCTTGGCCTGCTCAAAAATCTGGTTGGCTTCCTCTTGTCGTCCTTGCTTGCGCAGGAGCGTGGCCAGCTGGTATTCCGCCCGAGAGTCTTCGGGATTCACCTGAATTGCTTTTTTCAGCCATATTTCCGCGTCGCCGTCCGACCCTTGTTTCAAATAGGCGAGGCCCAGGTAGAAGGCAGTATCCGGGAAGGGAGGTTGCGCGCTGGCCTTGCTGAGATTCTCAATGGCGCTCTTGTAGTTGCGTTCTTCGAGACCCAGGCGTCCGAGATAGTACGAAATTCCAGGCTGCTCGCCGATAACTCGGCGCACCGCTTCGAATTCCTGGCGAGATTCCGGGAATTTGTGTTCCTCGAACAGGGCCACTGCCAAAGGGAAACGGGCACGCATCGCCAGGCTGGGGTCGATGGACAGCGCGGCGCGAAACTCCTTCTCCGCCGTTTCGTATTGCTCCTGTTTCAGTGCTTCGTACCCGTTGCCCAGGCGAACGATCAACGAATCGGGGCTTTGGCCGGTGGCCTGCCGTCCGGCGACACCTCCGGGAAGCAGCAGAACAGATAAAAGCAGGTACGTTCGGCAGGATTGCGGAAAATTCATGTCGATTCAAACGCGCCAGAGAACCATTTGCAAGAGTATCATAGCCAAATGTCCGGATCTTTGAGCCGCGCGGCCGCGCGCAAACTTGACGCGTTCCAGCCCCGATGCTACATTGCCGTTTTTGCAGCCGCACCCGAGGGAGCATCTGTCTGAGCCGGTCGTCGAAGAAATGCCGTCCCAGCGATCTGAGCCGCCGTAGATTTCTTCAATACTGCCAGGGAGTTTCGCTCGTTTTTTTGCCCGCGGGTTTCGCTTCGCCTTTCCTTCGTTCTATCTCACAACAGAAAGCCATCGCGCCGCTCGAGTTGCAGCTTCACCCAGAATACCGCGCAACAAGTGGGATCGCAGCGATACTGAGCAAAGTTCCCGCCGGCTTTGACGATTTTGTCACGGAAAAATATCAGCATCAGATTGCCGCGATTTTTCGCGAATGGAGTTCGGAGCTTTTGGCGTCGCCGGAAGCGGCGGATGCCTTACGCAGGGCACTTGCGCCCGGATTTGTGGGCAACTCCCAGAAACCCGTTCAGGAGCGCGCGGTTCGCGAAACATCGTTCCTCAAAGTATGGAAAGTTCAATATGCGCCAGAAACTGCACTGGCGGCTGAAGCTTTTCTCGCGGCGTTGCGTTCTTCGCTCGCTACCTTTTCAAAAATCCTTACCGCCGAATTTCAGGTGGTCAGCATCCATGCAGGTGCGGTTTCAGCGGATGGCAATTCCCGTCCCGTGTCGCTTGCTACCATCGTTCGTTTCGAGTTCGTGGGCACGGGCAGCGGGTTCCATCGCGAGCAGCGCATTGGCTATTGGGAATTGCTGTGGGAACGCCTGGCGTCCGGCGAAATGCGCCTCGAGAAATGGACGACGCGGGAGGAAGAACGCTGCCGCGCTTCCGTTCCTGTCTTCCAGGACATTGCCGCGCACGCCTTCGCCGGGAATCCCTCCTACGCTGCGCAGTTTATTCCCGGCACGGATTATTGGCGAACGGTTCTTGACGGCGCCAGCGGCATCGATATCTATGGCCACAATGGAGTGGCGGTTGCCGACGTGGATGGCGACGGGTTGGACGATATTTATATTTGCCAACCCTCCGGGCTTCCCAACCGGCTGTTTCGCAATCGCGGGGACGGGGCGTTTGAGGACATCACAGACTTTGCCGGAGTGGGAGTGCTCGAAAACTCCGCCTGTGCCTTGTTTGCCGATATAAATAACCACGGCCGCCAAGACTTGATCGTTGTTCGCGCTTCCGGCCCGCTCCTCTTTCTTAATCAAGGTGGCGGAAAGTTTCGTTTACAGCCTGACGCATTTCAGTTTGCCAATCCTCCGCAGGGCACATTCACCGGCGCTGCCATTGCCGATTATGACCGCGATGGCTGGCTGGACATTTATTTTTGCCTTTATTCCTACTATCAGGGGGCGGACCAGTACCGTTACCCCACGCCTTATTGCGACGCGGAGAATGGGCCTCCCAATTTCATGATGCGCAATCATCGCAATGGAACGTTTCGTGACGTCACTCGGGAGTCTCATCTGGAGCAGAACAACACGCGCTACAGTTTTTGTTGCGCGTGGGGTGATTCGAGTGGCGATAACTGGCCGGACCTGTACGTTGTAAACGATTTCGGACGCAAGAACCTGTATCGAAATAATGGCGACGGCACGTTTACGGACGTGGCGCGCGAAGCCGGAGTGGAAGATGTGGGGGCCGGGATGAGCGGGGCGTGGGGCGATTTCGACAACGATGGCAGGGAAGATCTCTACGTTGCAAATATGTGGACGGCCGCCGGCCTGCGCATCTCTGAACAAGCCATTTTTCAGAAAGGAGCGAATGCTTCGGTCCGTGCGCTTTATCGGCAGCACGCTATGGGCAATAGCCTATTCCGGAATAAAGGCGATGGCTTCGAAGACTTTGGCTTGCGCTCCGGAACGACGATGGGACGGTGGGCGTGGTCGAGCGATGCCTGGGATTTTGATCACGACGGATTTGCCGACATTTATATTGCCAACGGGATGGTGACAGGGGCGACGCGCGACGATCTGAACAGTTTTTTCTGGCGCCAGATTGTGGCGAATTCTCCAAATGAATCCCGGCCCAGCCACGAGTACGAACAAGCCTGGAACGCGATAAACGATCTGATCCGTTCCGATCGCACCTGGAGCGGCTTTGAACGCAACGTGCACTATCTCAATAATCGCGAGGGAACCTTTTCCGACATTTCCGGAGTTGCCGGAACAGATTTCCTGGAAGATGGGCGCTCATTTGCGATCGGAGACTTTGATCTGGATGGCCGGGTGGAAGTTGTCCTGAAGAATCGCAATGGTCCACAGTTGCGCTACCTGAAAAATGTACTGCCGGATCTGCCGCCGGCGATTTCCTTTCGGCTTACCGGCAAGAAGAGCAACCGTGACGCCATCGGTGCCAAAATCACCATCACAACGATGTCTGGACAGCAGATGCGCACCGTCCGGTGCGGCTCCGGATTTTTGGCGCAACACACGAAAGAGATTTTTTTTGGTTTGGGCAGCACGCCGGCTCCCATTCACGCCACGATTCAATGGCCGAGCGGATTCACACAGCAGCTGCGGGATTTACCGATGAACCAAAGAATCTGGATCGAGGAAGGGCTTGTTCCCACGCGCATGGAGCCCTATCGCAAACCCGCAAATCCAGTGGCGATTGCGGGGACGTCAGAAGCCCAGGAGGTTTTGCCGCAGATCGTGGAAACGTGGCTGCTCGCTCCGGTCCTAGCTCCGGAATTTTCTCTTCCGTCCGTTGGCGGACGCAGCGAAAGCCTTCTGTCGCGCCGCGGCAAGCCAGTGCTTCTGCAATTCTGGTCGGCAACCGTGGCAGGCGCACAAGAAAAACTCGCGGAGTTCGAGCGTGTGCAGGGCGATTGGGCCAGGAAAGGCTGTCAATTTCTGGTGATCGACGTCGACGCCAACGACTCGTCGCTGCCCAAACAGCAGTATGCGTTCCCGGTGCTGCAAGCTTCCCCGGAGATCATCGCCGTTTACAATCTTCTGTTCCGGCAGATCTTCGATCGCCATCGAGACATGAGCGTTCCGATTTCCTTCCTCGTCGATACGGCGGGGAATATCGTGAAGATTTATCAAGGCGCCTTTTCGCCCGAAAAGTTCGAGAGCGATTTCGAGAGTATTCCGAACAACGACGCAGAGCGCATGGCAAAAGCGTTGCCGTTCCGAGGGCGGCAGGAGACTTACGAGTTCGAACGCAATTATCTTTCTTTTGGCTTCGTCTTTTACGAGCGCGGCTATTTCCAGCAGTCCCAGGAATTTTTTGCGCAAGCGTTCAAGGACGATCCAAGCAGCGGCGAAGCGCTCTATGGATTAGGGAGCGCTTATTTACAGCTGCAAAAAACGATGGAAGCGCGCGATTGTTTCGAGCGCGTACTTAAGCTCCATGCCAGCTATCCCGGCACCCTGCCCAATGCATGGAACAACCTCGGGATTTTGGCGGCGCGGGAAGGAAATTACGACCAGGCGATCGAATATTTCCAGCACGCCTTGCAGATCGACCCGCATCACTCGGTCGCTTTGGGGAATCTCGGCAGTGCCTACCGCCAGAAGAAAGATTGGGCGCAGGCCAAAACCATGCTGGAGCGCGCACTGGCCATCAATGCGGATGACGCGGAGGCGAATTACAGCCTCGGCATGGTGTATGCGCAGCAGAACGACACCGAGCACGCCTACGAGTATCTGCGAAAGGCCATCGCCGCGCGTCCCGTTTATCCGGAAGCGCTCAATAATCTTGGCATTCTTTATTTGCATACAGGAAAATCCGACCAAGCGATGCAGAGTTTCGAACAAGCCATACGCCTGGCGCCGGAGTACGATCAGGCGTACCTGAACCTGGCGCGCGTTTATGCCATCCGGGGCGACCGAGAAAAAGCAAAGATGGTTTTGCGGCAACTGCTGGAGCAACATCCGGATCATGCGCAGGCAAAGGCCGAATTAACGCAATTGGAATAGCAGCCAGTCCCCGCTGTTGATTGCCTGTGCCGCCATCCACCGTTAGAATGGAGATTCGCCAAGGTTTTGCGTATTCCCGCGTTCATGCGTACATCTTCATCAACAACGATTCACATGGCAGGCTTTCTCGGCGTGTTGTTGGCGCTGTGCGCGATACAGCTGTGCGCCCAGGACGCTGCCAAGACTGCCACAGCCGTCGTTTCTGGCAAAGTGAAAGACTCGCAAAACCATCCTGTTGCCGCCGCCGCGGTCACCCTGGAGGCAGCCGATGCTGCCCAGACGCTTACCTCCACGGCAGATGCGCAGGGGCAATTTCGCTTTGAAGGCTTGTCGGCGGGAAATTACACGGTGCGCGCGAAGCTGCCAGGGTATGAGGACTGCATGCAGGGACCGTTTATTCTCCATGCCCAGGAAAATAAGTCCATCGTGCTGTTTCTGACGAAGAAAAACGCTCTTCCATCCGCGACAGACGCATCCAGCGGCATGGCGTTTTCGGACGAACCCGGCTTCACCGTTGCGGGCGTCACCGATACCACGGCCCTCGGCGGGCACGGCTCTGGTCCCATCGTTCGCAACAGCGATGCGTTGTCAAAGGAAACCGCGTCGCTCGCCCGCGAAGGCGCAGCCTCGAGCGCTTCTGCGCAAGCCGCTGGTTCGCGGAAAGCCGCGATTCGCGCCGCGCTTGCGAAAGAAGACAACGCGGACTTGCGCGCCCAGCTTGCCGAGATCGAGGAAAGTGAAGGCCATCCGGTCGATGCCGTGCTTGACTATCAGCGCGCCGCGGATATGCACCCCACGGAACCCCATTTGTTTGCATGGGGCGCGGAGTTGCTCTTGCATCATGCCCCTGAGCCGGCGATTGAGGTTTTCACCAAGGGGCACCGGCTATATCCGCAATCCAGCCGGATGCTGTTGGGGCTGGGCGCGGCATGGTATGCGCAGCGCTCCAAGGATCAGGCTCAACAAATATTTTTTGAGGCTTGCGATCTAAGCCCAGCAGATCCGACTCCTTATCTTTTCCTCGGCCAGCTGCAGGCCACGGAGCAAGTTGTCCCGGCGGCGTGGATGGATCGCATGAAGCGTTTCGCCAGCCTGCATCCGGAAATGGCCATGGCGCATTATCTCTATGGCGCCACGCTGCTCAAGCAGGGGCGGCCTCCGGATCATGCGGATGTGGCAGAGGCGGAGCTGAAGACTGCGCTCAAGCTTGATCCACATCTGGGCGACGCGTACCTGCAACTCGGCATTGTCCTGACGGACCGCGAAGACTTTCCCGGAGCGATCGCGGCGCTGCAAAAAGCCGTCGAAAATACGCCGATCCCGGATGATGCGCATTACCGGCTGGCGCAGGTTTACCGGCGTACGGGCGAAACCGAGAAAGCCCGGCGGGAAATTGCGATATTCAAGCAGCTCTCGGAAAAAAACAACGAGGATGCGGAACGCGAACGTCACGAGATTCCGCAATTTGTATACACGCTGCGAGGTCAAGCGCCTGCTGCTCCACCCGTCCCGCCAGATTCCCACTGAGCGGAAGATAAATCAGCCCGCAAAAGAAAACCGCCCCGCCAGAAGTCTGGTGGGGCGGCGAATGAGGTTAAGTTGCGAGCCGTGGTTAGAACGTGAGCTTCAACCCAAACTGAATCAATCGTGGGTTGTTCACAGTCGAGTTCACGGTGCCGAAGCCCGGCGCATTCAGGTCGTTGACCGGCATACCGAACTGGGCGTGGTTGAAGAGGTTGAAAAACTCCGCTCGGAAGTTCAGGCCCATGTTCTCCCAGGGCAGCGCGAACTGCTTGATCAGGGAGAAGTCTGTATTCACGAAATCCGGGCCGGTGGCCGGAACACGGCTGGCATTTCCAAGTTCTTCGGGAGCCGCAGCCGGGAAGCAGGCCGCGTTAATCCAGACGAGCTGGCTGTGATTGCCGGCAGTCGGGTTGCAGCCTGCCACGTAGTTCGGGCGGTTGTAGTTGTTTCCGTTTCCGTTCTGGAAAAAAACGCCAGAAGTGTTGTTGCTGTCGATCAGTGGAACCGGGAATCCGGAAGTGATCTTTTCGATCAGGGTAACCTGCCAGCCGCCGAGAAGGGAATTGGTCACGTTATTCCAATCGCTGCCAAATTTCTTTCCCTTACCGAAGGGCAAGTCGTAGATCACGCTAGCGGTAAAGCTGTTGTTCAGGTTGATCTGCGATAGCGCCCAATCCAAATTTTGCCAATTCGGCAGCGGGAAGTAGCTCGCACCAAGGTTTGTTCCCAAGCCGTCGGATAGGCCGTTGTCATACGTCTTCGAGTAGGTGTAACCGATCAAGGCGTAGATGCCGTACCGTGTGGACTTGGTTTCCGCCTTCAGTTGGAAAGAATCGTAACTGGTCTTACCGGTGTCGCACACGCAATAGATCGTGTTGAACGCATAGGGATAAGTCGAGGGGAACGGAATGTACGGCGCACCGCCCGGCAGGCAACCGAGCGTGTAGGAACCGCCCGCGACGCAAGCGCCTGGGCTGCTGGTGTTAAGGTCGTTCCCAAAAATCAAAAGGTGGCTGCCGCGTGAGCCGGCATACCCGGCCGTGAGCACGATCTGGCCGGGCAGTTGGCGTTCGACGTTTACGTTGAACTGTTGCACTTTGCCCAGCTTGAAATTCGTATCCTGGGCGTTCAACGAACCGGTAAAGGTCGAGGGATTCGGTCGCGTTGGGAAGACCTGGAATCCGTCGGAGATATTTAGCGCCGAAGGCGACACCGATCCACCCGCAGCCGAGGCGCAATAGGAAGTCGCAAAGGCGCAGGTCGTTTCTCCAGCGAAGGCGTCGGATTCAGCGAAAAATGGCGGGTTCTGCCACAAACCCTGCGCACCCATGCTCCAGGCGGAATCGTGGAAGATGGCATAGCCACCGCGAATCACGGTCTTGTCGCTGCCAAATACTTTCCAGGCAGCGCCCAGTCGGGGTTCAAACGCCGTCCAGTTCATCTGGACTCCAGCGTCCGGACCGATTCCGGGCTCGCCGGGGATCAACAGTTGTCCGGTTGCGGCAACCAGATCTGCCTGGCGCCAGTGTTCTTCGGAGATAGGCGTCGTCAGATCCCAGGCTAGCCCAAGGTTCAGTGTCAGGCTCTTGGTTATGCGCCAATCATCCTGGATATACGGACGATAAATCTTCCAACGCCGGCCGGTCACAGGTCCGCCAGGATACTGGCTGTCAGTCGGGAAGGTTTGATCGTGGATGGCAAGGCTCGTGATGCCTTGCATGAAGTCGGCCACGGGATTACCCGAGAAGCCACCACTGATGACCCAAAACCCGTCCTGGAAGCCCTCCGCACCTACGTTCATCTGGTTGGCGCGAACGTTGCCGCCGATCTTGATGTCATGCTTGCCGCGAATCATGTCAAACGAATCGTTGATGGAGAAAACGTTGGTGCCGCCTTGGAATGGGGCGTAACCGCGATCGCCCAATGACCAATAGCCGCCCTCAAATTCCGTGGACGTCAATCCGCAGCTGTAACCCTGGCAGGTGGTACCCGACGAACCTGCGCAACTGGTGTTGGCGCCGGGGATGCCAAGGATCGTGGATTCGCAAGTGCCCGTGCCCTGGGAAGTGATGTAGTCGAAGATTCGGCTGTAGCCGAATGTAAACTGGTTCACTGTGGTGGGGCTAACGACATGGGTCTCGCCGATGGCTACGCTGCGTGCATGGTTGAGGATGCCCTGATTACTGGCGAACGCATTGGCTTCGGCAAATCCCGGCGCACCGCCAGGCACATAAGAGCCAGCTTGATCGTAACTGAAGCGGGCAAAGAGAGAATCGGCACTGGAGAAGTTCTGATCGACGCGGATATCGAACTTGGTTTCATCCAGGCTCCGCACCGGCTCGGAGAGAAAGTTGGCCGTTGTGCTGCCGGTCAAGTTTGGTAGCGGAAACAGATTGATCATTTTCTGCGCAAGAGGATTGAGCAGGCTCGACGGAACCTTGTAGCAAGGTGTCCCTGTGGGTTGGCTTCCATTGGCATTTGCGGGTAATGGGTTGCCGCTCGCATCGCACTGAAAGTAACCGGCCGTGGGAGAAATGGACGGATTGGTGGCTGTACCAGCCATGTTTGGATTCACGATGGCGCCCGTCGGAAGTGGGTTGGCGGCTGTTGGAAGAGGAATGGGGTTGCCGAAAGCGTCTTCACTGAAATCGCCGTTACGCATCGCTTGCGTGGGCACCAAACCTTCGAAGGTGATGCCATGGAGCTGATATTTCTGCTCACCGTCGACGAAGAAGAACGTCTTGTTCTTCCGAATCGGACCGCCGATGGAACCGCCAAATTGATTGAGATTGAACTTTTCCGTGGAAGTGGCAAAGAAGCTCTTCGCGTCCAAATCCGTGTTGCGCAGGAATTCAAACAGCGAACCGTGGAAATCGTTGGAGCCGGACTTGGTAGTCAGCAAGACTGTCGGTCCCGCGCGCGTGCCATACTCGGCGGAATAGTTGTAGGTCAACACCTTAAACTCCTGAATCGAGTCGATCGAGGAGTAGATGGCCACGCCGCCGGCCGTCAATTCGTTGTCGTCCGCGCCGTCCAGCATCCAGTCCGTGGCATTGGGACGAGAACCGCCAACCGAGAGAGAGTAGGAACCGCGGGCTGCCACTTCGCTGCTCGAGCCGCTGGTGAAAAAGCTGTTGGGGTTGGTCTCCTGCGTGGTGCCGGGCGTCAACGTGGCGAGTTGCACGAAATCGCGCCCGTTCAAGGGCAGTTGCGAGACTTGCTGCGATGTGATGACCTGGCCGAGCGTCGGATTCGCGGTTTCAACGGCCACGGCGTCGGCCGACACTTCGATCGAGGAACTGACGGTAGCGGGAGACAGGCTGAAATCCAGTTCGCGCGCCTCGTCGACCTGCAGTCTAACGTCCTTCGACTCCGTTGTTTGGAACCCCTTATATTCCACGCGAACGATGTAGGTGGTGGCCGGAAGCAGATTGATGGTGTAATGACCGGAATCGTCCGTTTCGGTTTCGCGCGTCGCTCCCGTTGCTTGCGACGTGACGGTAATTTTGGCCCCAGAAACGGCAGAGCCCGATTTATCTGTCACCGTTCCCTGAAAGCTGCCGACGGCCTGACTGTAGGCGAGCTGTCCACAGAAACACAAAACTGCAAAGCAGGCCACAATGGCAAATAACAATCGCTTACACATTCTCCTCACCCCTCTCGGCATAACCGACCAACGGACTTTCCCGATGAAGCGCCTGAAAAACAACGAAGCGCCCTCCCGGTTCCGGAACGGCCCGAAATTAGGAGAAGCGCACCAGTTATTCGTACTCAGGCTCTTTGCCCGCAAACACCCCAACGGCAGGAATCAAGCAACGATTCCAGTAAAAAACATGGAGGAAAAATTACTTCGCATTGCTAGCGGTGTCAAGCGGATGTTGAGGAAACCCTGTGCAAGACTTTGAATGGCAATGATTTGGTTTGCAAAGGGATGCCGAGTTGCTGGCGTGTGTAATTCCTTCCGCTTTGGGCATGTGCCCACTGTTTCGGCGTCCCCGAGCTCCCGTTTCTTGACTTTTTACCATCCTGAGAACCGAAATGCGACAATTTTCGGTACACTCTTGGGGGCTTTCTATAGCCTTGCTGGACAGCCGTGCGTTCGTTCCAAGGAGACGCTGAAAAATGAAGGTGCTTGCCATCGATGTCGGCGGAACTCACGTGAAGGTTCTTCTCAGCGGTGCGGACACGCCTCGCAAATTCGAATCCGGCCCCAAAATGACCGCGAGCGAAATGGTCAAAGGCGTGAAGAAACTGACCAAGGACTGGAAATTCGAAGCCATCTCCATGGGGTACCCGGGCCCGGTGATGCGCGACCGCCCTCTACTGGAGCCGCACAATCTGGGAAAGGGTTGGGTGGGATTTTCTTATGAACAAGCGTTCGGTTGCCGCATCAAAATCTTGAACGATGCGGCCATGCAGGCGCTGGGAAGTTACAAGAAGGGCCGCATGCTCTTCCTGGGCCTGGGCACGGGATTGGGAACAGCAATGGTGGTAGACGGTGTGGTCGAACCGATGGAGCTTGGGCATCTTCCGTACAAAAAAGCTACGTACGAGGATTATGTGGGCCTGCGTGGTTTGAAGAAGTACGGCAAGAAGAGGTGGCGCAAGAATGTGGCGGATGTGGTGGAGAAGTTGACGATAGCACTGGAGCCGGATGAGGTGGTGTTGGGCGGGGGAAACGTGAAAAAATTGAAAGTGCTTCCGCCGCGTTGTCGGGCGGGAGACAACTTCAACGCGTTTCTTGGCGGCTTCCGTCTCTGGAATGTCGAGGTCGCCAAAGGCTCGACGTTGCCACCGACGTTGCCCAAGAATCCCCGTCCGCGATAAATCTGGAATACAAGGAGCCTGCCATGGCAGTACGCACAAACAGCACCGCGAAGGCTTTGCCGGTTAAGCCATTGACCAAGCGCAAAGCGTGGGCGGCACTGAAGACGCACCACAAGAAGATTCAGGCAACTCATTTGAAGAAGCTCTTCGCGGACGATCCCAAGCGTGCGGAGCGCTTCACCGTTGAGGAGGTCGGCATTTACCTGGATTACTCCAAGAACTTGATTACCGAGAAGACCGTCAAGCTGCTGCTCGATCTGGCGCGGGAATCGCGTGTGCAGGAACGCCGGGACGCGATGTTCCGCGGTGAAAAAATCAACATCACGGAAAATCGCGCGGTATTACATGTCGCGCTGCGCGCTCCACGGGATGCCACCATCCTGGTGGATGGAAAGAACGTGGTGCCGGACGTCCATGCGGTGCTCGACAAGATGGCGGAATTTTCCAATCGCGTGCGCAGCGGCGCGTGGAAGGGCCACACCGGGAAACGTATCCGCAATGTGATCAATATCGGCATCGGCGGATCGGACCTGGGGCCGGTCATGGCTTACGAGGCTCTGAAATTTTATAGCGAGCGCAGCATGACGTTTCGCTTCGTTTCTAACGTCGATGGCACGGATTTTGCCGAAGCTGTCGTGGATCTCGACCCCTCTGAAACGTTGTTCATTATTTCGTCTAAAACCTTCACCACGCTGGAAACCATGACCAACGCCCACACGGCGCGCGATTGGGCGCTGCAGGGACTGGGCGGTGATGAAAAGGCCGTGGCCAAACATTTCGCAGCAGTCTCAACCAATGCTGCGGAAGTTTCGAAGTTCGGCATCGACACGGCCAACATGTTCGGGTTCTGGGATTGGGTTGGCGGCCGTTATTCGATGGACTCCGCAATTGGTCTTTCCACAATGATCGCTATTGGCCCGGACAATTTTCGCGCCATGCTGAACGGCTTTCACGAAATGGATGAACATTTCCGCACCGCGCCATTGGAGCGAAACCTGCCGGTACTGCTGGGACTGCTCGCACTGTGGTATACGGATTTTTTTGACGCGCAAACCATCGCGGTCCTGCCGTATGAGCAATATTTGAAGCGCTTTCCCGCTTATCTTCAGCAATTAACTATGGAGAGCAACGGCAAGCACGTAACGCTGGAGGGGACCAAAGTCAATTACGATACCGGCCAGATTTTCTGGGGCGAGCCTGGCACGAATGGCCAGCATTCGTTTTATCAGTTGATTCACCAAGGCACGCGGCTTATCCCCTGCGACTTTATCGCTTTTGGAAAGGCGCTGAATCCGCTGGGGAGGCACCACGACATGTTGGTGGCCAACGTGTGTGCGCAAAGCGAGGCGCTCGCGTTTGGAAAAACGCCGGCGCAGGTGAAGGCGGAAGGCACGGCGGACTGGCTTGTTCCGCATCGCGTGTTCGAAGGGAATCGCCCGTCCAACACGATACTTCTGGAGCGATTGACGCCGGAAGCGCTGGGCAAACTGATCGCCCTCTATGAACATTCCGTGTTCACGCAGGGCGCGATATGGCACATCGATTCGTTCGACCAGTGGGGCGTGGAATTGGGCAAAGTGCTGGCGCAGCGGATCATTCCGGAGTTGGAGAGCAAAACGGAGCCGGCGCTGAAGCATGACAGTTCAACGAATGCCGTGATTCGCCGCTATCGACAGCTCAAGGCTTAGCCGGCCTAATTTTTTGCAATTTGCTGAGAGCGAACTTGCGCAGATCGTTGCTGCCGAATCCTGCGAATCCATGCTGAATCACACCACATGGGCCTTGCGCAACGCGCTTTGCTCCACGCGCATGTCGACGAAGCGGACAATATTGTTCAACGTGGCGGGAGAAATCGCCTGCGCCGCATCGCATCGAGGCTTCCCTGCTCCGCGATAATCACAAGCGACCTCAACGATCAGTCCGTGGCTGCCAAATGTAATGGCCGCACAACTGGCGGGCTCGACCATACTGGCCACTCCCGTCGCGTGGCTGGGATCAACGATCACAGGAAGAAACGTCTCTGCTTTGACGGCCGGAACAATGTTCAGGTCCAGCACATTGCGTGAATATTCGCCGCAGGGATAAGCCTTGATGCCGCGCTCGCACAGCACGATGTCTAAATTTGCCTCTGTTGCGATGTACTCCGCGGCTCCCAGCCACTCGCACAGGCTGGCAGCCATGCCGCGTTTCAGCAGAACAGGCTTGCCGGATTTTCCCGCTTCGATCAGCAGTGGATAATTCTGCATGTTGCGCGAGCCGATCTGCAGCATGTCCGCATATTCGCTGACCGTCTCCACCAGTCGAGGGTCCATCACTTCGGTGACGACGGGCAGGCCTGTTTGGCGGCTGACTTCGCGGAGGATGCGCAGTCCTTCGATACCAAGCCCCTGAAAATCGTGCGGTGAAGTGCGTGGCTTGAACGCTCCACCGCGCAGCATCTCCGCGCCCGCTTCTTTCACCGCCCGAGCAATGGCCAGCGTCTGCTCGAGACTTTCCACCGCGCAGGGGCCGGCGATCACCACGGGCCGCGCGCCTCCAAACTTAACCTTCCCCACGCTGACAATTCGCGTTTCGCGGGTCTCCGAAGACGATTGCATTCTCCGGCTGATCAAGGGACAAATCCGCGGCAAATCTTCCAGACCAACATTCCCGGCAATGCTCATGGACCCCTTCCTTTATCCGGTTCTTGCAAAGACCGGAAGAACCAGGGCGACGACGAAGTCGGGATCGCCAACGCGAATCAAAGCGTGCGATCGGTCGGAAATATCGCGATGGCTTCGATCTCGATCAGCAATTCCGGGCGGCAAAGAATCGCCTGGATTCCCGTGGACGCCGGCAAGATTTCCAGCTCCATTTCCTGGAAAAACTGCGTGCGAATTTGGTTGAATTCGGCGTAGTCGCGCTCGATGTCGCGGAGATAGCAACTGGTCCGCACGATATCTTTCCAGGTAGCCCCTTCAGCGGCCAGCAGGCCGGTGATGTTCCAGTACGTGCGCAAAGCCTGGGAGCGAAAATCACCGATGTGAACCGAGTTGCCGTTTTCATCGATGCTGGCCGTACCGGAGATCAGAAGCGTGGTGACACCATTGATATCCAGTCGCATTCCGCGAGAAAACGAAGATGGCCTGGGATATTGATGCGCTTCGTTTAACACTTTTGGCGCTTCGATGGCCTTCTTGCGAATGGAGACTGCAGCGCTTTCGAGAGCTAGATGGCGTTCAATGACGACTTCTTGCTTGCTCATGGGATGTACCTTCCTTGTAGGATTGATGGATTCCGTGGCTGAGCCCCGCGGCCATGGCCACCCAAATGTCGTCGCCCTGAAACGCCAGATTCAGGATGTAGTTGTGCGCGAGGGACGTAGGCGTTTCAATTTTCGTAACTTTCTTGTCCGCCGCGGTCATTACAGTTTGGCCTTTGCCGGTTCCTCCTGGTGTTTGCCGGAACCGCCCAGGTTCATTTCCCATATCTGCCAGCGATCGCCCGGCGCTTTTGCGGCGGAGAAAAGTATCCTCGTAACGTCGAAGCTTGCATGCGGATCGGCCGCGGCAAAAAAATCCTCGGTGAGGCGCTGCAGGCGCTGAGTTGGATAGAAGCAGACAATCCCAGAGCCTTGCGGAAAACGTCTGGCTAGCGGGCTTGCAAGGAACTGAGCGGTTTGAACGAAAATAATTTCGGGAGGGGTTGTGGCAGAAGCCATGTTGCGTTTCTCCGGAACCGTTTGCGCGGAAACGGACGGAGGAACGGAGACGAACTCAAGAATCGCCAATATGAGTATCGTCCGAGCTGACGTGCGACCCCATGTTCTGCACAGACCGTGGCCCACCAACTCACTCCGTTCGGGGTTTTGCGTTCGGTATGCAACCAGACGATCACACTTCGCGAATACTGAAATTCTGCAATACGCAGCGTTGTGAGAGGAGCGAAACGTCTTCTGCCATCCAATTAGCCAGAGACGCACGCGCGCGGCAATACTACAAAACAATTATTTGGAGTGAATTGTGACGCCCATCACGTGCGGACGTGCATCTCGTCACACTTTGTGAGTGATTGTGCCGCGGCAAGGCTATGGCTTCAGCGAATCCTGCACCTTTTTGGCGAAATCCTTAGCCTTAGCCATCGCAGCGGCTTCATTCACGGTCAATACCTTCCCGTCTTTCAATAATATCTTGCCACCCACAACAACGGTTTCCACTTCGCTGGCTTTTAACGCATACACAATTTGGGAATACACGTTGTACATGGGCACGGCATTCGGAACATCCAGAGTCAGGATGGCAAAGTCCGCCTTCTTGCCGGTTTCGAGCGAACCAATTTCTTTTTCCATGTGCAAAGCGCGCGCGCCTTCGATGGTTGCCATTTCCAACGCGCCCTTCGCTCCCAACGCGCGTGGATCAACGCGGTTCGTTTTTTGCAGCTTTGACGCCAGATCCATTTCTTCCATCATGTCCAAGTCATTGTTGCTTCCCGCTGGGCCATCGGTGCCGAGGCCCACGCGCATGCCGGCGGCGCGTTCATCGACCACCGGCGCAACGCCGCTGGCCAGCATCATATTGCTGGAGGGATTGTGAACGCACCCGACCTGGTAGTCCGACAAAATCTTCATGTCCGTGTAGTCGACCCAGATACAGTGGGCCGCGAGCACGTCCGGGCCGAGAAATTCGATGCGGCGGAGATATTGCACCGGGGTTGTTCCGTTTTTTGCCAGGCTGTCAATCAATTCTTTTTGCATTTCGGCCACGTGGATCAGGATCGGGGCGTGATATTTGCGGGCAAGCGCAGCGGCGTCTCTCAGTGTTTTTTCGGAGCAGGTATAAATCGAGTGCGGGGCCACGGAAGCATGAATCAGCGGATCACCCTGCCACTTTGTAAGATATTTCTCGGTGTACGCGATCATTTCGGCTTCGCTCTTATTGTCCGGCGCCGGGAAATCGATCCAGGTCTCCCCTAGAAAACCGCGCAGGCCCGCGGCTTTGGTCTCTTCGGCTTCGGCGTCTTCGAAGTAATACATGTCCGCGAACGTGGTGGTGCCGCTGCGAATCATCTCCGCCAGAGCGAGCCGCGAACCCCATCGCACGAAATCTTCATTCACATTTTTCGCTTCGGCAGGAAAAATAAATTTACGCAGCCAATCGTCGAGGGTGACATCGTCGACCAGTCCCCGCAACAGCACCATGGGAATGTGCGTATGGCCGTTGATAAGCCCGGGAATAATCAGTTTGCCCTTGGCGTCGACGGTTTCTTTGGCGGTCAGTCCTTTCATCGTTTGCGCGCGAAGATCGGACGAATTTCCGACGAAAGCAAGGGAATCTCCGCTCACGCCGAGAGCGCCGTCTTCGATGACGCGGCGGCCCGGATCCATTGTGACGATAGTCGCGTGTGTGACCAGCAGGTCGAAGCTTACGGCCTCTTTCGGCGATGTCTGGGCCAGCAGCGGCGCTTGCACGCCGAAGCGCGCGCATGCAATCGCCATACACAGGATGGCTACGGCTCGCATGAACTGCAAATATTTGCTGTCCATCAGTAATTCCTTCCGTGATTCGGACTAAAAATTGGATGCGTCAAACGGCTTCGGAAACAGATCGCGCATGTGAACTAGTTCCACTTTCCCTTTAAGATTTGTCATCACCACCGGCACATCGCCGCAAAATTCCCAGATCAATTGCCGGCACGCGCCGCAGGGAGGTGTCAATCCATCCGTGTCCGTGACTACGGCAATGGCGTCAAACTTGCGTTCGCCTTCGCTGATGGCCTTGAAAATAGCTACGCGCTCGGCGCACACGGTCAGGCCATAAGTGGCGTTTTCCACGTTGCAGCCGCCGTAGATTGTTCCCGAGGCGGCGCGCAGTCCGGCGCCAACCTGGAAATGCGAGAACGGCGCGTGTGCATTTTTCCACGCGCTCTTTGCCACTGCGATTAATGGATCGTAGTCCGACATTTGGTTTTCACTCCTCGGTCGTCATTCGCCACGAAGTCCGCGGTGTAAGGAAACTTTCCTCCTGTGCCGGCATCGATGAGCGAGGCCTCGCCTCGCTCGCAACGCCGTGTAATTGGTTATGCCCGCCGCCATCATAGGGCGGAAGCAATGTCCGGAATTACGGCGCGAAGAAGGCCGATGAATTGGCCTTTCACGCGTTCCGCCGTTTGCAACACTTCATGGTGATCGAGCGGTTCGTCGAGAATTCCGGCGGCCGCGTTCGTGACACAAGAAATGCCGAGCACGCGAATTCCGCTATGCCGCGCCGCGATGACTTCTGGCACCGTGGACATGCCGACAAGATCCGCACCGATGGTACGCAAATAGCGAATTTCTGCGGGAGTTTCATAACTTGGGCCGGAGAGCGCGGCGTAGACTCCTTCGTCGAGATTGATGCCGAGCCGGCGCCCTTCGGCGAGCGTCAAGTCGCGAAACTTCTTGTCGTAGGCGGTGCTCATATCCGGGAAGCGAGGACCGAACTGTTCGTCATTCGGGCCTATCAACGGATTCGCGGCCTGCAGATTGATGTGATCGCGGATGACTACCAGGCGGCCCTGCGTAAAGTCTTTTTTGATTCCGCCCGCGGCATTGGTCAGAACCACCGCGTTCACGCCCATGCGCGCAAACACGCGAATCGGAAAAGCCACCTCTTGCGCAGAGTAGCCTTCGTAAAGATGCACGCGGCCCTGCATTCCTACGACGTCGACACCGTCCACTTTGCCGATGACCAACTGTCCCGCGTGGCCGACGGCGGTCGATTGCGGAAAATTGGGGATCTTGGAGTAGGGAATGCGCACAGCGTTTGCAAATTCATCGGCGAACGCGCCAAGTCCTGAGCCCAAAACCAGCGCAATCTTCGGCAGCAGCTTGCTTTTCTTCTGGATATATTTGGCAGCGGCTTCAGCGCGCGAAAATAGTTGTCCCGATTTTTGCCTGCTCAGCATGCTCATGAAAGGATCCCCACGATGCAGGCAGACATCAAGTTTGCCATGGTACCCGCGAGCATGGCGCGGATGCCGAACCGGGCCAGTTGGCCGCGCTGCTCGGGCGCCAACGCGCCAATTCCACCGATCTGAATACCGATGGAACTGAAATTTGCAAAGCCGCAAAGGGCGAAGGTGGCGATCGTGAAGGAACGCGGGTCCAGCGAGTCTTTTATCTGGCCCAGCTTGGCGAAAGCCACCACTTCATTGATCGCCATCCGCGTGCCCAGAAGATTGCCAATGACCGGCGCGTCTTTCCAGGGAATGCCGATCAGCCAGGCAATAGGAGCGAAAATCCAGCCGAAGAATTGCTCGAGGCTCCCCGGGAAAAATCGGAAATGATGCAGCGCGAGCCAGTTGTGCGTGCCGCCAATCAAATAATCGAGGAGTGCCAAAAGGGCGATGAAGGAAATCAGCATGGCACCGACGTTGATGGCGAGTTGCAGGCCGTCAGCCGTGCCGCGCGAAATGGCGCCAAGGAAATTCGCTTCCTTTTCCATCGCCGGCATTTGCACTTTTCCCGCGGTCAACGGCTGCTCCGTTTCCGGCACCAGCATTTTGGCCATCAACAATGTGCCGGGAGCGGTCATGATCACCGCGGTCAACAGGTGCTTGGCTTCCACACCGGAAGCAATGTATGCGGCCATGATCCCGCCGGAGACGTGTGCCATCCCGCAGGTCATCACGCACATGAGTTCTGATTTCGTCAGGCTGTTCAGGAACGGACGGATGGTGAGCGGCGCTTCGGTTTGTCCCATGAAGATGCTGGCGGCGATATCGAGGGATTCCGCGCCGCTTGCGCCCATCACTCGCGTCATCACCCATGCAAACGCGCGAATGAAAACCTGCATCACGCCGATGTGATACAGAAACGCAAAAACGGCGGCGATAAAAATAATCGTGGGGAGCACTTGAAACGCAAAGATGAAGCCGAAAGAAGAATGCGCCATGCCCAGTCCGCCAAAAACAAATTGCGAGCCAACGAACGCGAAGCTGAGCAGCTTATTAACGACATCACCCAGAAACTGAAAAATTCTGCGGCCCAGCCCGAAATTGAGCACGAAGATACCGAAGGCCAGTTGCAGGCCCAGGCCCCAAAGAACGGTTTTAAGTTTGATCGACTTGCGCGAAGTGGAAAACAGATAGGCAAGGCCTACCAGCGCAGCCATACCCAGCAAACCTGTGAATCTGCCCATCCTGACTCCCTTCCTGCGTTGACGGCAGCGCTGCTCGGCCAGACCCTGAAGCGCGTTTCACGCTGCGTGCTCCCTAACTCATGGCGACTCGCCGCCAATAATGCGGCTGATCAAGTGCGGCGATGGTACGGCAATATCGCCAATTTCAAAAGCCGAAGCGATCAGTTCGCGGGCCTCTGCAAGCTTTGTGCTGGAATTGTATTGGATTGTGACGAGTTTTTCTCCCGCTTGCACCTTGTCGCCAATGCGCCTATGGAATTCCAGGCCGACGCCATGGTCGATGCGATCTTCTTTTTTGCTGCGACCACCTTCGAGCAGCGCCAAGGCGACACCGAACTGCCTGCAACGGGTGGCGGCAATGTAGCCAGTTTTGGAACTGCTCACGATTGCTTGCGATTTGGCCATGGGCAGAAGAGAAGTGTCGTCAACGATGCGTTGCTCGCCGCCTTGTAGGCGGATGCACTCGCGGAATCGTTGCAAAGCTTTGCCTGAGGCGATCATTTCTTCGGCGAGGCTGCGACCTTCGTCAACTGATGGCGTGCGTTCGCCGAGATAAAACATCCACGCAGAAAGTTCCAGGCTGAGATCGCGCAAATCGTCCGGCCCGTGGCCCTTCAAGACATCGATGGCTTCGATCACTTCGTTGGAATGGCCGGCCATGCGCCCAAGTGGTTGGCCCATATCCGTGACCAGCGCGACGGCTTTTTTTCCGCTGCGGCGAGCGGTGTCCACCATGACCTCGGCGAGGTGCATGGCATCCTCTTGTTTGGCCATAAACGCGCCGGAACCGGTTTTTACGTCGAGAACAAGCGCATCGATGCCTTCGGCAAGTTTCTTGCTCATGATCGAGGCGCAAATCAGGCCGATATTTTCTACCGTTGACGTGGCGTCACGCAGCGCATAGATTTTTTTGTCCGCGGGAGCAATTTCAGCGGTTTGCCCGATCAGGCCCATGCCGCATTCCCGCAGCACACGGCGAAAATCCGCAAGTGTCAGCGATGTGTTGAAGCCGGGGATGGCCTCGAGTTTATCCAGGGTGCCGCCCGTGTGACCCAAACCGCGGCCGCTGATCATGGGAACGGCGAGGCCGCCCGCGGCAACGATGGGCGCGAGAATCAACGAAGTGTTGTCCCCAACGCCGCCGGTGGAATGCTTGTCCACCTTCTTCATGGGCAAATAGGAATGATCGACGACTTCGCCTGAATGTAGCATGGCTTCGGTAAGAGAGGCGGTTTCAGCCAGGGTCAGGCCGCGAATCCAGACGGCCATGAGCCACGCGGCCATCTGATAGTCGGGAATTTCGCCCCCGGTATAGCTGGAAACGAGGTATTTGATTTCCTCGCGGGTGTGTTCCCCGGAATCGCGTTTTTTTTGGATGAGGTCGACGGCGCGCATGCAGTGATGAAGTGCGAGACTAACATCCGCGGATAGGGCCGTCAACGAACCGTGCGGGCAGGCCGTCAGTTCCACTCTACCTGCTCGTCTCGCGACACTTGCTCATTCTCTCGCGCTGTTATATTTTCGCGGCTTGCCACTTACAGAGGAGAACGTATGCCCAGGTCACCCCGCATTGCTGTGGTCGGAAGCGCCAACACGGATTTGACAACCTTTAGCGACGTGTTTCCGCGGCCAGGAGAAACTATCTTCGGGAAGAGCTTCGACCTTGGTTTTGGCGGAAAGGGAGCAAACCAGGCCGTGGCGGCGCGATACTGCGGAGCGGACGTCGTGATGATCGCGAAGGTGGGCAACGATCTTTTCGGCGAAGCAACCGTGAAAAATTTTAGGTCCATGGGGATCGACACTACCCATGTGCGCATTGTGGACGGCGTGTCCAGCGGCGTTGCGCCAATTTTTGTTGAGCCCAACGGGCAGAACCGCATCATCGTGGTGAAGGGCGCCAATGACACGCTGAAGCCCGCGGATGTGGACGCGGCATCGGACGCGCTGCGCCACGTGGATGCCATTATTTTGCAGTTTGAAATTCCGCTGGAGACGGTCTATTACACGGTCGAATTCGCGCGCGAGCACAATATCCGCTGCATCGTGAACCCGGCCCCCGCCCTGCCCGTGCAAATCAATGAATTGATCGCCGCGGATTATTTTGTTCCCAACGAAACCGAAGCGGAACTGATCACCGGATTGCCCGTGCATTCGCTGGAGGAAGCCAAACGCTGCGCCGCCTCTTTGTTGCAGAAAGGCTTCGGAAAAGTGATTCTGACGCTTGGTGCGCGCGGCTCTCTGATTATGGGCAAGGACCTGGAGGAGTTGATTCCACCGTTTGCGGTGACGCCGAAAGATACAACGGGCGCTGGGGACGCGTTTATCGGAAGCTTTTCCGTGTTTCTGGCGGAAGGCTTGCCGGAAAAGGACGCCCTGCTGCGGGCGAATCTTTATGCGGGATTGTCGACGATGCGCGTTGGCACGCAGAAATCATTTCCGAAGCGCGCCGAGTTTGAAACGGAATGGAGCCGTCGCGGCGGCAAGCCGTAAGTTCGGGCAAGCGTTGTCCCACAGCTGAGGCAATTTTTCGACGTTACGGCACGGCCGAAGCCATGCCCTGACGGCAAGAGTTCAAAGGAGACGCAATGTTTGTTTTGCAAAGTTATCCGTGGGCGGTGGTGTTCTGCGTGATTACGATGTTTTGTTGGGGTTCGTGGGCGAACACGCAAAAGTTGGCGAAGAAGGGTTGGCGATTCGAGCTGTTTTATTGGGACTATACGATAGGCGTGCTGTTGTTGACGGTAATATTGGGTTTCACGCTGGGCAGCAACGGAACCGTGGGGAGACCGTTCCTGGCTGATCTGGCGCAAGCTTCCCATGCCAGCGTGTACTCGGCATTAGTGGGCGGGGCAATTTTTAATCTGGCGAATATTCTCCTGGTGGCGGCGATCGATATCGCGGGAATGTCCGTGGCGTTTCCGGTGGGCATCGGGCTCGCCTTGGTTCTCGGCGTGGTTGTGAATTATCGCGAACATCCCGGTGGCAACGCGGCGTTGTTGTTCGCCGGCGTGCTTCTGGTGGTGCTGGCCATCGTGCTCGATGCGGTTGCTTATAGGAAGATACCCGGCACGGCGGCGAGCCTGAGCACCAAGGGCTTGGTTCTGTCCGTTGCTTGCGGAATCACGATGGGTTTTTTCTATCGATTTGTTGCCGCTGCCATGTATCCGGATTTTACCCAGCCTGAAGCCGGGGAGCTCGGCCCCTACGCGGCGGTTTTTGTCTTTGCCGTCGGCATCCTCCTCAGCAATTTCATTCTCAATACTTTCATCATGAAGAAGCCGTTCGTGGGTGCTCCGGTAACCTTTGCGGATTATTTCAAAGGCAGTCTGAGCACGCATCTCACGGGAATTTTGGGAGGAATCATTTGGGGAGTGGGTATGTCGTTCAACATCATTGCCGCGGGCAAGGCGACATTCGCTATCTCCTATGGGCTTGGGCAGGGCGCGACCATGGTGGCGGCGTTCTGGGGCGTGTTCATCTGGAAAGAATTTCGCAGCGCGCCCGCGGGCACTTCGCGATTGATCGCGGCGATGTTTAGCTGTTTCGTTGTGGGACTGGCACTGATCATTCTGGCGAGAACGTCCTGACAATTTTAATTCGCAAATTTATCCGGGAGGATCCCTGTTCTTGGGACACTTTACTATGTATTG
Organism: Candidatus Acidiferrales bacterium; assembly: GCA_963742325.1. Taxonomy (GTDB): domain Bacteria; phylum Acidobacteriota; class Terriglobia; order Acidiferrales; family UBA7541; genus Acidiferrum. Next base: position 1,346,682 of record CAVULB010000002.1, read on the forward strand.
GCCGAAATCGATTGGAAGTCCGGTATTGGACAGCGTGCGCTATGCGGTGGAATCCTCGCGCGATGTGCAGACGCACTACGACAAAATCGCAGAGGTGGCCTCGTGGATGGCATATGAGGAATTACCCATGCCGGAGTTTACGTTGCCATTCGGCGTGGGCCAGAAAGATGCGGATGAGGCTATCGATTTTGTGATGGTGGCGGACAGCATCGATACGGCGTTCACGGATTTCACGCGGCATGAAAAATTCCAGGTTGATTACCAGGGGCAGCACTGGTCGGATTCGGATGCGGAATTCGCGTGCATCAAACGCGCGGTGGACAATGGAGTGCCATTTCTGGACGGCGGCTACCTGGCGAAAATGACGCGCGCGGACCTGAACAAAGTGTTCGAGGGCAACATTGCAATGCCCATGCTGGATGAAAAGCTCGAGGTGTTGCATCAGGTTGGCGCGGTGCTGGCGGAAAAGTACCGCGGTCGGTTCCATAACTTCGTGAAATCGTGCTCGCCGAAACTGTATGACAACGGAAACGGGTTGATCGACCGGTTGGTGAAGGAATTTCCGCGTTTTAACGATGTGAGCATGCTGGACGGGCATGAGATCAAGTTCTATAAACTGGCGCAGCTTGGAGTCTGGATGCTATATGCCACGCTCTATGAGCAGGGGAAGTTCCGCCTGGATGATCCGCAGAAGATGACGGCGTTCGCGGATTACATCGTTCCGCTGGCGTTGCGCCTGCACGGCATCACCAGCTATTCCGAAAAACTCGAGAAGGCCATTCATTCCTACGAGCTGATTCCGCGTGATTCGCGGTGGGAGATTGAGATTCGCGCGCATTGCATTTACGCGACCGCCGTGTTGACGGAAGAGATCAACAAGCGGCGACCGGCGGATTTGCAGGTGATCATTCCGCAGATCGATGCGCGGTTCTGGACGCACTTTCATACCACGACGTGGCCGCACCATTTAACGCGGACGATTATGTATTAAGGTTACGGCGAAGTCTTGGATTGTGAATTTTTGCGATTTAAACCCAGGGGAAGGAACAGCTATGAACTGGCGCTATCGACTGTGCGTTTTGTTGGTGTTGTTCGGTGTTTGCTGCATGGGAGCACAGGGGCAAGGAAAGCGAAAGGTGATCATCGATCAGGATGCCGCCGGGCCGGGCGGCACGGACATGCAATCGATCCTGGCGCTGGTGAATTCGCCCGACACGGACGTATTGGGAATTACCGTGCTGACGGGAGACGCGTGGCGCGACGAGGAAGTGCAGCACACACTGCGGCTGATGGAAATTGTCGGCCGGCCGGATATTCCGGTGGTGCCGGGCGCGGTGTTTCCCCTGGTGAACCGCAAAGAGTACATCGCCAAATGGGAAACGATGCACGGAAAGTTGGTGTATCAGGGTGCCTGGAACTTCGGGCCTGGTGGCAAGGTTCATGGTCCTTACGACGTGCCGGAGATGCCCGAAGGGAAGCCCACGATCAAGGCGTCGCCGGAGACGGCGGCAAATTTTCTGGTGAAGATGGTGAGGCAGTATCCCCATGAAGTGACGATCTATGCTGCGGGACCGATGACCGACCTGGCGATGGCCGTTGCGCTCGATCCGCAATTCCCTGAGCTGAGTAAGGAATTGATCGTGATGGGCGGAAGCATTAATCCGTGCACAGACGATCCGGAGTTTGCGCTGTCGCCTTCTCATGAGTTCAATTTCTGGATGGATCCGGAAGCGTCGAGCGCGGTCCTGCACGCACAGTGGCCGCGCGTGGTCATCACCACGGTAGATATTTCCGTGAAGACGCGCATGGACAAAGACCTGATTGAGCAGATCCGGAAGAGTCCCACGCCGGCGGCGCAGTACGTCGCGAAGTACGCGCACGCCAATTATCTGTGGGATGAGCTGGCGGCTGTGGCATGGCTCGATCCCACGATCATCACAAAATCGAGGAAGCTATACATGGACGTGAATACCGATCATGGAGCGGGCTACGGCTCGACACTGGTTTGGAAACCGGGCAGCCAGCCCGGCACCGGAGAAATCCTGGTGGACGTGCAGGACGATCTGGACAAAGCGAAATTCTATAAGGAATATGTGGAGCTGTTGACCCGCGCGACTCCGGGAGCGAAGGGAGCGGGCAAGTAGTTGTTACTGGGTGTCTGCGGCTTTCGGCAGCGACAGGGAAGACTGGCCGAACACGTAGCGCCAGCCCGACGGCGTGCGAACGTAGGTGTCGCTGTACCAGAACAGGTGCTCGAAGGGTTTGCCGTTGTCCTTGCCTTTTTCCCATAATTTGACGGTGACAACGGCGGTATCACCCCAGACGCGCACTTTTTTCTCCAGTTCATCGTTTTTTTCGTAGGTCGAATTGCCGCTGCGCGCGTCGGCGATCAGATCGGATTTGCTATAAGTTTTGCCGGAGCCGGTGACCAGCACGAAATCGTCGGCCAATATGCGATCCATGGTGTCTGCGTCGTTTATTTTCACCGCAGCCTGATATTGTGCGTCCAGGGCAGCGACAGTTTTTGCGTCTTCGTCGTTGGATTGAGCGCGTCCAACGAACAAGGCCGCGAACAGTGCGAGGACCACAGCGAATTTCCAGCGTTGCGAAATCGTTTTCATTCCGCCTCCGTTTGGCTGAGAAAGAAAACGAGGGCAGGGGGTGTACTGCCCTCGTTCGGGTCGTTGCGCGATGTGAGTGACGGGTTCACGCAACAAGAGCGGCGGCTTGCTGTTGAGCGCAGATCATCGAGGAATTGGCATTCGTTAAGCAGGCGATTACTCCAAGATCGCTTGAGACTGTAGAACGATTCGAAGGGCAGGGCTGGACGTTTGCGGACCTGGAGTTGGGGCGCGAGTCGCAGATAGAGCGCGGGATCGAATAGCGATTCTTCACGCCCCGGACATCCTTCGGGATGACGGAGTTATGTTGGGTGGAGTTAGAATAAAGGTCCGAAAACGTCTAGTATGCGATGGCGCACTGCTTATGATGACGCGATGACCCTGGATTGGCGGGTGTGTTCAAGGGCGCGTCTGGCACGCGATGCGCGCTTTGACGGCAAGTTCTTCATTGGCGTGCTGACCACGCATATCTATTGCCGGCCGATCTGCCGCGCGCGCACTTCCCAAGAAAAGAATGTGTGCTACTTTCCGACCGCGGCCGCGGCGGCAGAGGCGGGCTTTCGTCCCTGCTTACGTTGCCGGCCGGAATGCTCTCCGGGAACACCGGCCTGGGCCGGAACGAAGAACACAGTGTCACGCGCGCTGCGGTTGATCAGCCAGACGGGGTTCGAGGACGGCGGGGTGGAAACCTTGGCCGCGCACCTGGGCGTGGGCTCGCGGCATCTTCGGCGACTGTTTCTGCGCCACCTGGGCGCAACCCCGAGCGCGGTTGCCCAAACGCGGCGGTTGCACTTTACGAAGAAGCTGATCGACGAGACCCACCTTCCGATGACGCAGATCGCCATGGCGGCAGGATTTGGCTGCGTGCGGCGTTTCAACGCGGCGATTCGTAAGGTGTATCAGCGGACGCCGAGCCAGATTCGAGCGCTGGCTCGAAAAAAGCGAGGGCAGCCGGAAAATCAATATTTGTTCCTTTTGAGTTTTCGCGCGCCATACGACTGGAGGCGGACGCTCGCGTTTCTGGCGCACTGGGCGACGCCGGGAGTGGATGTGGTGAAGGACGGCAGCTACCGGCGAACGATTAGCGTCCATGGCAATGTTGGATACTTGGAGGTTTCCTGCACTGAGGATTCGGATGGACTTTCAGTGCGCGTGCAGATCCCGGAACCGCGAGCGCTGTTTTTCGTGATTGAGCGCATCCGGGCGATGTTTGATCTGGACGCGGATTGGCCGGCGATCGCACGGATTTTGCGTTCCGATCCGGTCTTGGGCGCGCGAATCAAATGCAATCCCGGCTTGCGAGTGCCGGGATGCTGGAATGGGTTTGAGTTTACGGTGCGAGCCATGCTCGAGGCGCAACGCGACAGCGGGAAAGCGGCGGCGCTGGCCGGGCGTATGGCGAAAACATTCGGGCAGCCGGTTTCCTTTGGTGATGGACTTACGCATGTATTTCCGACAGCCGAGATTTTGGCGAATGCCGATCTGAGAAGTTTGGGATTACCTGCGGCGCGGGCCGAGGCGATGCAGTTGCTGGCGCGTGGTGTGCGGGACGGGCAAATCAACTTCGAGAATATTGTGGATGGGGATGCGCTTCTGAAGCGATTGGCTGCGATTCCGGGGACGAGCGCGGCCGCGGTGCAATATGTAGCGATGTGCGCGTTGCGTGAGCCGGATGCGTTTCCGTCTGCGGATTTGCGGCTGGTGCGTGCGTTGGGACTGGGGAGTTCGCGGGAATTAGAGCGTCATTCGCTAGGCTGGCGGCCTTGGCGGGCGTATGCGACGGTTTATTTGTTGACGTCTGTGGAGGAGTTTTATTCAGCCGCCGGTGCGCAGGAGATCTGCGCCGGCACGCGAGCGGTGGCGGGATCGAAACGGGATCCATGGCATGGAACCCGTGTGGCGGGGCAGAGTTTGTCCGTTCGCGGCGTTCGTTCGGGGTGACGTTTTTCGGCTATCGGCCTAGCCTAAGCCTAGGAGAGTAAACCAAGATGCCGGCCTGAAGGCACGGCGCCAGAAAACTCAAGAGCACAGGCAAGAGCGCCTGTCCCGCATGAAATATTAGGGGCGGCGGCGGTTGCCACTGCCGGATCCGCGAGCAGTACCTGTGCCGCGGTTGTTGTTTTGTTCCAGTTGATCGCCACGGGCGCGGGAGTTGGCGTCATTTTGCAGTTGACCCATCGTATCTGTAGAGCCGGGAGCTGCGGCGGCAGGACGATTCGGCGTAGGAATGGTTGTGGATGGTGATTGTCCCCCAGCACCTTGGCCACGTAGGCTGGAGTCGGGCCTGTTGCTGTTCGCGTTGCTGGGCGGGTTAGTGGAACTGGGCAATTGTTTGGAGCCGCCGAGGTTTTGCGAATTGTTCCTGGTCTGCGACGCAGCTGTCGAAGGATCGACGGGAGTCCAGCTGCCATTGTCCCACTTGCTCCAGTTTCCGCTGGAATCTTTTTTGTAGACGTTGCCGTCGGCGCCAGCGTAGACGTTGTTGTTGTTGGCGTCCCTGGCGATGAAGCCGCTGTTGCCATTGGCCCCAGAGAATCCCGCGCCAGCGCTGCCTTTTGATGTTTGGAACGAACCCGCGCTGCCATTGGCGTTTGAGCCGTGCTGCGCTTCAGCCCAGTGATTGCCATTCGTGACGACGGTACTGCCCCACGAACTGTATTGATTGTGGCCCTGTGAAGTGGCGAATGAAGTTCCCGTCCAGGGATTGTAGCCGGAAGCGTACGTGTGGCCGCCGTAAGCATTCTGGGTGGTAACAGCATGTCCGTACATCCCCGTCGCTGGGTTGTACCATGCGGCGCTTCCCGCGGAACCGTACGGCCCATAAACCGCGCGGCCCACAGCATAACCGCCGCTGTACGGGTTATAGACCGCAGCGACGCCGTAGGTGCAAGGGTAGGGATAGTAGATCGGGCGCGGTCCCCAATACACGTATGGCGGGTAATAGTAGCCGGTACCGTAGACAATCGTGGCGCCCACGGCCATGCCCATCACGAACACGCCGAGATAGCCGCTCGAGTAACTCATTTCGACCGTTGTGGGCGTAGGATTGGTCACGATGACGTAGGTGACGTTGTAGACAGGCGAGGTGGGTGGAATCGTGTAAATCACAGTGGGGATGGAATCGGCGGTCTTCCACGGGCCATTGGGCGCGGGAGAAACAAACCAGATGCCCTGGTAACAGAGATAGTAAAGATCGTTGACGCGAATAATTTTGTTGGCAGTGTTGACGGCATAAGACATCGTAGTGCTTTCGATGGGCACGAATTGCGGTTCGCCTGCATACGCGACTTTCACCTGAGCTTCCGCTTGCGCACGATTCACGATCGCGGTGGTGGGAACCTGCGAGAGCAGAACAGCGTCACTGGCTTCCTGAGTTCCCGGGACGGCGGAAAGAACCACGGAATACGGTTCTTTTCTCGGCAGACGGTTAAAATCCGTGGGGAGATCGTTCCCGGCGAAAGTCCACGGGCCTTGCAACGTGGCGGCGCGGAACCACCGGCCGGAAAGAAGCACATAAAATTGATTGTCCGGCGTGTGGAGAAACACATTTGATTCCGTGTTGGCGGCGTATTTCAGCGCGGTGCCAGGAATTGCTGCGTAGGCCGGAGCACCCCGGAAGAGAATCAATTCGCCTGGCTTGTCGGTGAAGATGACATTGGGAGCGGGGGAAGCTCCGGCTGAAGGCGGAATTGCTTTGAGGACGTCATCCCAATTTTGCCCGTTAGGAAGCTCGGACATTTCCGGTGGCAGCTTGGTCGTGACGGTCCATGGTCCGCTGAGTTCCTTCGCCTTCAACCAGGCTTTTCCATTCAACAGGAAATAGCTGGAGCCGTCATAGAAGAGATCCCAGTTTGTGTTCACGACGTATTGCAGCTTCGTGCCCGGAATGGGCGCGAGCACAGGCTTGCCTTCGACTAGGAGAAGAATCGCCGAGGAGTTGCTGACAAAAATCGCAGGCGGCTGCGTGTTGGCGGTGATGGTCTGAACGGGAGCATTGGCCTTTTCCACCATGGCGAGCATACGATCCAGGCTGATGTTGAACGTCATCGTGGGATAGACCTGGCGGACGCGCTGCTGCATGGCGGCTTCCTGAATGGCGTCGAGAAAAGGGAAGCGCGAGCTGACAACCACGATGTTGTCGACGAAGACGTTACGTGCGGTGACGTTAGTGATGGTGTCGGCATGCCAGGAGATGACGCCGAGGATGGGCTTGGAATTGGGCTGCGTGACGGAAACGGCCGTATCCGCAATCAAGGAGCGATAGTTGCGCCAGCTTTTGACTTGCGGCTGGTAGACGATGATGTGTGCTCCATTGCGATCGAACACCTTGGGCCATGGAGGAGCATAAGCAGCGGCTGCGGGCGCGGCGGGAAAAGCTTGCAAAGGCGTGGGAGGGCACGCGCTGAAAATCACGGCGCAGGAAAGAGCGAAGACCAGGTTGGTTTGGAGCTGATGCACGACGAGCACCTCATTGGGATTTTTGAGCGGTTTCACGATTGCGTTTCGGCAGACCAGGCCAGCATACCTGCAGACACAGAAGAAACAGCAGAGTCGCGATGATTCCGATTGCCTGGACCGAGAATCCTGGCTTTTGAAAGCGGCGGCCATTATATATCCGAACGCCGAGTTCGCAACGCCCGAAAGACTTCAGCAAAGTTATGGAAAGTGTTCGGCAGACTGGGTCAGGGAGATGCGAATTTGCTGAGCGAGCAGGCGCAGCTCCAAAGGCTTCTGGATGAAGCGGTATTTGGGCTGTTCATTGCCCGAGGTCAGATCGCGGTCGGCGTAGCCGGACATCAGGATGACGCGGGCATTCGGATGAATCTCGAGCACTTTTGCGGCAACTTCCAGGCCACGCAGGCCGGGGAGAATGAAATCGGCGAGGATAAGATGTATGTCGCCTTTGCAAGTGGCGGAAAGGCGCAGGGCCACATCGCCGTTTTCTGCGGACAAGACGTTGTATCCGAGCGACAGAAGGTATTCACCGATGACGTTGCGAAGGGCCTTTTCATCCTCGACGAGGAGGATAGTTTCCGTTCCGCCCCCCACCTTGGATGCAGTGGGAGGAGTGGAAACACTGTCAGCCGTTCCGCTGCGGAATGGCAAATAGATTTTAAATTCGGTGCCTAGGCCTGGTTCACTGTAGACCCACACCATGCCTTTGTGTTGTTTGACGATGCCGTAAACGGTGGCGAGGCCCAGACCGGTGCCCTTGCCCAATTCTTTGGTGGTGAAAAAAGGTTCGAAGATGCGCGCCTGAATTTCCGCTGTCATTCCTATTCCATTGTCGCGGACAGAGAGTGTGGCGTAGGCCCCCGGCGAGAGGCTAAGGGCGTGGCCGTAATTGGAATCTGGCGCGATCGTGGCGGTGTCCACGGCGATGGTGAGTTTTCCGCCTTTGGGCATGGCATCGCGCGCGTTGACCACCAGATTCATCAAGATCTGTTCGAGCTGGCCGCGATCCGCGAAGACGAAAACGGATTCCTTGTGGGGCCTGACCTCCAGGTGAATATCCTCGCCGATGAAGCGCGGGAGCATTTCGCAAAAGCGCAGAGCGAGGTCGTTAAGATCGATGATCTTGAGATCCTGCACCTGCTTGCGGCTGAAGGCCAGCAATTGACGGGTCACGGCGGCGGCTTTGGTGCCGGCTTCCAGAATATTCTGGGCGTATTGCTCCAGCTTCCAATCGAGCGAGGGGTAGTCCTTGATGAGCTGCGCGTAACTGTTGATGACCATGATCAGATTGTTGAAGTCGTGAGCGACACCGCCGGCAAGACGGCCGACCGCTTCCATTTTCTGCGACTGGCGCAACTGGTTTTCGACGGCACGGAGTTCCGTGATGTCGCGCGCGATAGAAGAGATGCCGATAACTGCTCCGTTTTGATCGCGAATCGGAGAGACCGTCAGGGAAATGTCGATGATCTTCCCATTTTTGGCGCGGCGCTGCGTCTGGAAATGCTCAATGAACTGGCCACGGCTGACCTTTTCCATGACTTCGTCGAAATCCTGCAGGCCAGACACGCCCAATATGCGGATGGATTGTCCGACGATTTCATCGGCGGAGTAACCGTAGATACGCTCGGCGCCGGGGTTCCAGGTGGTAACAGTGCCGTTGAGATCCTTGGTATAGATGGCGTCGTCGGAAGATTCCACGATGGCGGCGAGCAGTTTCGTTTGCACTCCGGAGAATCTGCGCTCGGAAACGTCTTGAACTATACCCTCGAGGCGAACGGTTCCGTCGTGTTCATCGGCGAAGCATTTGCCCCTGGATGCAAGCCAGCGTTGCTTGCCGTCGGGAAGAAGAACGCGGTAATCCCAGCCATACGGCGTGTCGAAATCGTACGCGCGGGGAACGGTCGCTTCCACCATCGGGCGGTCTTCCGGATGGATCGTGGATAGGACCTGCTCCAAGGACAAGACGGGTGCGAAAGGAATTCCACTGAGGGCGCAGAACAAATCGGAGCAAAAAACACGCTTAGAGTCGATCTCGTAGCGCCAGGTGCCGATGCCGCCGCCGGTCAACGCCATGCGCAAGCGCTCCTCGCTCATCGCCAGATTGAGATGGGCTTCTTTCAGGGTACGGGCGGAAGCGTTGAGGGAGCGCGCGCCAAACCAGGTGACGATCACGAAGCTGGCGATGTTCAAGGAAGTGAAAAGCGCAATGCCCAATTCTGTTTGATACCAGCCCATTGCTTGGCCGAGCAAACGGACCCATCTGTAAAAGACGGGCAGAGAGACGGCAGCCAAGAGTATGCGCCGCGCCATGACGCCGCCTGCCAATGGACTGGTGAACACGGCCATCCAGCCACGGTCGGGGCGCGCGGCGAACATAGCGAGCCCGAGGAGAAGGAAAGTACTGGCGGTTTCGACGGGCATGGGATTCCGGTGAAACGTTCTGTACAAATCGCTGACTCCGTAGAGGTGGCCGAGGAACTGCGCGAGGGAGAAAACCACGACGGCAAGAGAGAACGGTTGCCATGCGCTGTTTTCCTCCTTGGAATGCGGATCGAAGAGCAATAGAGCTAAACCGAGAACCAAGAAAGAAACGCCAGTCGCGAGGGGCATGCGGCCAGGATGAGCTATCCCTGTCGAGAAAATCGCGCGTTGAAAAACAACTTCCTCGAAAACCAGATTTCGCCCAGTGAGAAATTCAAAAATGGTAGCGGCGCCGCAAGCCACAGCGACGATAGGCAAAAGTCTAGCGATTGACTTTACGACTGGCCGGCCATTATTCGCGCTGAGATGCAACCACAAGGAAATGCTGCATGCCAGAATGCAAATGGCGCTGATTGGCTTCATGCTGACGAAAGATGGAACCAAGCTTATCAGCATGGCCACGCCGAAATTCCAGCCGAGCAAATTCAACACCGCCGCCAGGAACGACAGGGCCGTGGCCACGCGAGCAAACACCCAAAGGTACCGTCGCGCGCGGACCGCTTCAGGACTCGGCATGGAAATCGCACGTGACAGTTTGGAAATCGAAGACCATACGACCTCAAAGCGAAAAGAGGTCCCCGTCTGAAGAGGGAATACCAGAATGACCGAGGCCATCCTCGAAAGTGCTAGTGTACCTTGTTAGTCATATGATGTCTTGGCAAAAAGAGGCTTGGTTCGATGGGGAGGATGTGCCGAAAAGGGACAGCGGTTCAAAACCAGTCCGGAAAGACCAGATCGAACAAGCCGGGGTACCAGTAAGAGTAGAAAAGGTCGTCGCAAATTTTGTATTTACCGTATTTTTTGACGGCATATTTGCCCCAATCCGGACGCGTGCCGTCCAGGTCGCTGAAGCCGTACTCACGCGCCAGGGCCCAGGAACTGTAAACGCGGCCGGTCTTTTCTTTTGCTTTGGGATCGTTAGCCAGCGCGACGACAGCACGGCCGATGTAGCGAGGCGATTCCGACACCATGAAATCTGCGGGCGCGTCGTTCTGGTCGTTAGAATTTGCATTGGGATTTTTTCTTTTTCCCACGGATTTCCAATTTGATTCGCTGACTCCGAAATGCTGAAGGACGGCTTCCGAGCGCAAAAACCCCGGAGTCACAGCAACGGAGACGACATTGCGCCTGCGCAGTTCGCGGGCCATGGCGAAGGCCAGGCGGATCACGGAAGTCTTGACTTGGTCGTAAAACATGTTGCCGCGATAGTAGAACGCATCGCCGTCCGTGATTTCGAAAATGATCGCGCGCTGGCGGCCAAGCATCAGTGGCGCGGCGAAATGCGCCGTGATGATATGAGAGTGGAGAGCTTGCTTCAGCATCAACAAACCTTTTTCGAGGTTCACCTTCCAGAAGGGCTTGGGAAATTCCGTGAGGGCATCGCCGCCCCAGATATCGTTGACGAGAATGTCCAGGCCTTTGTGACGCTTCTTGATGGTGGCCACGAGTTTTTTTACCTGGGACGGGTCCGTGTGATCGACGCGGAGGGGAATGCCCTGTCCACCCGCGGCGGTGACGAGTTCCGCGGTTTCCTCGATGGTCTCCGGGCGGCCGGGCGTCGCGGGATGACGCCGCGTGCTTCGTCCGCTGCAGTATACCGTGGCGCCAGCTTCACCGAGGGCGACGGCGATACCGCGACCGGCGCCGCGCGTCGCGCCGGCGACGAGGGCGATACGGTCCTTGAAGTTGGGGGGCCGGTAAGCAGAACCCGTAGCCATGAGCAGGCACCTTTCTGGAAAGATATGCTCGATAATAAACGTACGTTCATTAATGTCAAGTGGAAAGTAAATGGTCATTCAGTTATTCTGATGGCCTGCCTTTGCCGGCAGCGGCGGGAGGAAAGGCCGTTTATGTCTCCGCGTCCACGAGAAACATCCGATGCGCAGTTATTTGCCGCCACCGCGCGCGTTATGCAGCGTCGCGGTCCGGCGCAGTTGACCTTGGCGGATGTGGCCAAGGAAGCGGGTGTGGTTCCCGCAACGCTGATCCAGCGCTTTGGCAGCAAACGCAATTTGCTGCTGGCCACGTGCAAGAGCGGAGCCGCCCAGGTAGCCCTGCAATTCTCGGCGGCACGCGGGAGATACAAATCGCCGTTGAAGGTGCTGCTGGAGTTGTACGTGGACTGCAGCGGATTTGCCGCGACGCCGGAAGCCATGGCGAACAGCTTGGCGTACCTGCAGAACGATCTGACCGATGCGGACTTCCGCGCCGTGACGCTGGCGTTGTTCAAGGGCATGCGCGAGGAAACGCGCAAGCTTCTGGACGAAGCGGTGGCTGCGGGGGAATTGCTGAAGTGCGATACGGCTGGGCTGGCTCGGTCGATGCAGCAGGTAAACAGGGGATCGATGCTGGATTGGGCGGTTTTTCGCGAAGGAACGCTTGGCACCTGGTTGCGGCATGATCTGGAAATGTTGTTGCGGCCGTATCGGCGCAAAGGGCGGAGCCGTTGCGCTTGAGGAAATAGGGTAAGCAAGGGAGATTGCGCGAGGGAACGATTGTACAAAGGCGCTGTGTGTGCGATTCCGGTTGCGCCGGAAGATGGGGCATCCTCATCAAAGTCAAAGAGATGTGCAGAGGTCGCCTATGGCTGACAGCTTGATCGAGAACGTTTCCGATACTGCGTTTTGGGTGGCGTATTACCGCGCCGTGGAAACGCGGCGGCCGGATGCGCTGTTTCAGGATCCGCTGGCAGGCGTGCTGGCAGGGGAGCAGGGCAAGAAGATCGCGGAAACCATGCCCATGCGATTTATGACCAGCTGGCTGATCGCCATCCGCACGCGAATCATTGATGAGTACATTCAAATGGCCATAGCGGATGGAGTTGAGGCAGTGGTGAATCTGGGCGCTGGTCTTGATACGCGGCCTTACCGCATGGATCTCCCCAAGTCGTTTCTGTGGATTGAGGCCGACTATCCGCGAATCGTCGAATATAAGGAAAGTCGGCTACGAAGCGAGACGGCGCATTGCACTCTGGAACGCGTAGCGGTGGACCTGGCCAATCCAGCCGAGCGCCGGAAGTTGCTGGCAGATGTCGACGCGCGAGGCCTGAAGCTGCTGATCCTGACCGAAGGCGTGATTGTCTATTTGAGCGTGGGAGAAGTTGGCGAGCTGGCGGATGACCTGAAGGCGATGTTGCACGTGCGCTACTGGATTACGGAATACCTTTCGCCGGATGCCATCAAGTTCCGGGAGAGGGGTGGCATACCGCGGAAAACGAAGAATGCACCGTTCAAATTTAAGCCAGCCGACTGGTTTGCTTTTTTCCGCGAGCATGGCTGGGGAGTGAAAGAGATGCGCTATTTCAATAAGGAGGGTGAAAGGCTCAAGAGGCCAGTGCGGGCGCCTGCCTCGTTCAGGGTGATGATGAAGCTGAGGACGCTCTTGGCGTCCCAGGCGCGCCGCGAGGCGCTGAAGAAAGTGGCGGGCTACGCGCTGCTGGAGGCGTTGTGAACACTAGCGGCCATCGCTAGATTTCAATAGACGTTGGCTGCTCGCTCGAGGATGTAGCGGAGTGATATGCTTTTGCTCTGCTTGGCCGCGGGCGACCGTTCGGCTCGGAAGGCGAGTCTTCAAGAGCGGGGGACAGAGAGTATGAGCGGGGAAATTAAACCACGATTGGAGATTACGGACCGGCACGGAAATCGGATTGTGGAGGCGCGAGAACCGCAAGACACGATTGCGGCGATAGGCGCGCGTCCTCTGACAAGCAATCGCGGAACGTCGTTGAATCTGGATTGGGTAGAGAACGTGCGCGTGAACACCAGTGCGGTCGAACGACGCGCGGCGACGCTGGTGACACGGCGCACGGTGAAAAAAGACTGGCAGATCGCGTGGCTGCTGCGCGCGATTACCTGCATGGACTTGACGACGCTGTCCGGGGACGACACCGACGAGCGAGTGAGACGGCTCTGCGCCAAGGCGCGCAAGCCGATCCAGCAGGAAATTGTGGAGAACCTGGGGATTGCGGAGTTGCAGATTCAGGTAGGCGCGGTGTGCGTCTACCACTTGTTCGTGGAGACGGCGCGGCGAGCACTGGAAGGCACAAAAATTCATGTGGCGGCGGTGTCCACGGGATTTCCGGCGGGACTGAATCCGTTTGAGGAACGGTTGGCGGAGATCCGGCGCTCAGTCGAGGCGGGCGCACAGGAAATCGATATCGTTATCACGCGGGCGCACGTGTTCGGGGGCCAGTGGCACCGGTTGTATGACGAAATCGTAGCGTTTAAGGATGCGTGCGGGCCGGCGCATTTGAAAGTGATTCTGGGAACGGGCGACCTAATGACGCTGCGCAACGTGGCCAAGGCCAGCCTGGTGGCGATGATGGCGGGCGCGGACTTCATCAAGACGTCAACGGGGAAAGAGACCGTGAACGCCACCCTGCCCGTGGGATTGGTGATGACGCGGGCGATCCGGGAATATGCCGAAGAAACCGGGATGGCGGTGGGCTTCAAGCCGGCGGGTGGAATTCGCACCGCCAAGCAGGCCGTGGAATGGCTGATACTGATGAAGGAAGAGTTGGGTAACAGCTGGCTGGAGCCGCATTTGTTCCGGCTGGGAGCGAGCAGCATGCTGGGCGATATCGAGCGGCAATTGGAATTTCACGCCACAGGCAGATATGCGGCGGAATACCGGCATCCAGTGGCTTAGAAGCGCTGGCAAGTGATTGGTGGCTCGTGGCGGGCGGAGAATCGAATTGGCAAGGTGACCAGATGGGGAAAAAAGCTACGGCGCGAGACGCGCAACTGATTTTGCAGCTTTACGATTTGCGGCGCGAGGCGGAGTTGCGCAAAGCACGCAATTGGTGGATGACCGAATTCTGGCCAAATAACGTGGACGATTTTCTGAAGGTGGCGATCGCCACCGGGGCGCCCGAAAATAATTGGCTGCGGCAGGTGCAAAGCTATTGGGGAATTGCAGCTTCGTTTGTGCTGGAAGGTGTCTTGCACGAGGATTTGTTCTTGCGGCCGGCATTCAGCGGGGAAATGTTTGCGATTTTCGCGAAAGTGTATCCATTTCTGCCGGAATTGCGAGAGAAGATGGGCGACGCGAAGGTATTCCATGACGTCGAGACCGTGATTTTGGGTTCGAAGTGGGGACGCGAGCGCTTGAAGTTCATGGTGAAGCGAATGGCGGAGTGGCGGGAGAGAATGGCGAAAGCGGCGGACGCGTGAGAGAGCCGGTCAGGAGTGCGGGCGTGTCTTTTTTTGCATGTCGATTGGAGTGGATGAGACAAGATGAGTGTGGCTGAAAAATTCAGGACGATGGAATATGGGCCGGCGCCCGAGGATGCGAAAGAGTCGCTGCAATGGCTCGACCAGCACAAGCGGAAGTTTGGGCATTTTATTGGCGGGACATGGAAGGCTCCGGCCGAGGGCAAATATTTTGAGACGAGCGATCCGTCGACCGGCGAGCGTATTGCGGAAATAGCGCAGGGAAGCCCGGCGGACGTGAATGCGGCGGTGTCGGCGGCGCGCGGAGCTTTGCGGGGTTGGCAGACATTGGCCGGGCACCAGCGGGCGAAATTGTTGTACGCGCTGGCACGGCAAGTGCAAAAACATTCGCGTCGGCTGGCGGTTCTCGAGACGATCGACAATGGCAAACCCATCCGCGAGAGCCGCGATATCGATATTCCCTTGGTGGCGAGGCACTTTTATTACCACGCCGGTTGGCCGCAACTGGTCGAACGGGAATTTCCGGGCTATGAAGCCTGCGGTGTAGTGGGACAGATCATTCCGTGGAATTTTCCCTTGCTGATGCTGGCGTGGAAGATTGCGCCGGCGCTGGCCACAGGAAATACCGTGGTGCTGAAGCCGGCGGAATATACGCCGCTGACGGCGCTGGCGTTCGCGGAAATTTGCAATGAGGTGGGCCTGCCCAAGGGCGTGGTGAATATCGTCACCGGCGACGGATCGACGGGCGAAGCGCTGGTGAAGCACCTCGATGTAGACAAGATTGCGTTCACAGGATCAACGGAAGTGGGCCGCGCGATTCGTAGGGCGACGGCCGCGACGCACAAGAAGCTGTCACTGGAACTGGGCGGAAAGTCCCCTTTCGTTATTTTTGATGATGCGGATCTCGACGGGGCGGTGGAAGGGTTGGTGGACGGAATCTGGTTCAACCAGGGGCAGGTCTGTTGCGCGGGATCGCGTTTGCTGGTTCAGGAAAGCGTTGCGGAAAAATTGATCAAGAAATTGCAGGCGCGGATGAGCACGCTGCGAATTGGCGCGCCGCTCGACAAGGCCATCGATGTCGGAGCGATCGTGGCGCGCGTTCAACTGGAGCGTATCGACCGCCTGGTGCAGCAGGGCATTGCGGAAGGCGCGACGTGCTGGCAGCCCGACCTGGCGCTGCCGGGGCGTGGGTTGTATTACAAGCCGACGCTGCTGAGCAACGTGCACCCGACATCGATTGTGGCGCAGCAGGAAATTTTTGGGCCAGTGCTGGCGGCAATGACGTTTCGTACGCCAAAGGAAGCGGTGGAGCTGGCGAATAACACGGTGTACGGACTGGCGGCGAGCGTGTGGAGCGAGAGCATCAACGTGGCTCTGCAGACGGCCGCGCAAATTAAGGCCGGCGTGGTGTGGGTGAATAGCACGAATTTGTTCGATGCAACTTGCGGATTTGGCGGCTATCGCGAGAGCGGGTACGGGCGCGAGGGCGGCAAGGAAGGCCTGCGGGAATATCTGGAGCCCACGTGGTTTCGCAAGGCGCTGGCTCTGCGCAAGGGCGGCTCGGCGAAGCGCGGGAAAGAAGTGGAAGTGGCGAATCCCTCAGTGGACCGTACCGTGAAACTTTACATCGGCGGAAAGCAGGCTAGGCCGGACTCGGGCTATAGCGTGGAAGTTCGCGCGAAGAACGGAAAGCTGCTGGGAGAATCGCCACTGGGCAATCGCAAGGATGTTCGAAATGCGGTGGAAGCGGCGCGCAAGGCGGAATCGTGGGCGCGAAGCACGGCGCATAATCGCGCGCAGGTGCTTTATTACATTGCGGAAAATTTGTCGCAGCGCTCGGCGGAGATTACCGCCCGTCTGGCCGGAGCGGTGGGAAAGAAGCAGGCAGCGCTGGAATTGAAGTTGAGCGTGGAGCGGCTGTTTTCTTATGCGGGATGGACGGACAAGTTCGACGGCGCAGTGCACAATCCGCCGTTCCGGAATATTTCGATGGCGATGAATGAGCCGGTGGGAACGGTAGGCGTGATTTGTCCAGCCACGACGCCGCTGCTCGGATTTTTCTCGCTGGTGCTGCCGTTGATTGCAGCGGGGAATACCGTGGTCGCGGTGCCATCAGAACGTTACCCCCTGATTGCCGGCGATATTTACCAGGTGCTCGAGACCAGCGATCTGCCCGCGGGCGTCGTGAACCTGGTGACGGGACGCGTGAGCGAATTGCTGAAGGTGTTGGCGGAGCACGACGACCTCGATGCGATCTGGTGCCACGCAGACGCCGAGGCGTGTGCGACGGCGAAGGCGCTCTCGACCGGAAACCTCAAACAGGCGTGGACGAATGAAGGTCGCGAGATTGATTTCTTTGATGCGAGTGAAGGCGAAGGCCCCTGGTACCTGGAGCGTGCCTACCAGGTGAAGAATGTTTGGGTGCCATATGGGGAATAAGGAAGAACCGTTCAGCCGATAGAGGCCTGCCGGAACCTCCATAGCTTCGGCCCGGATGAAACCATGCTCTGACCTATGGTGCGAAAAAGAAACGGGGTGGCTTGCGCCACCCCGTTTTTATTTGCTTTTTTTCTGGGTCCCTTCCTAGGGAAGGGACCCAGACGTTGATGATTTTATCCGCAACCTTCCTTACCTAAGGAAGATTGAAGAAGTTCACGAACTGGGGACTAGTCCCAGCGTTCACAGCCGGTGCAGCTGTAAGCGCTCCTCCGCTACCGATCGTGAACAGAGAGATGGTGCCGGGGCTCACCCCAAGGTTGCTGTTGTCCACAGCAAGGAGCGAGCCGCTGTCGTCAATGGCGATACCTTTGGGAGCGACGCCAGTCGGGAGCGGTGTTCCGCTGATTGGGGTTGTACTTGGCACGCCTGCAGCCAGCGTGAAGCCGAAAACCTGGCCAGTGTTGGAGGCGGGAGCCACTGCGGCCGAGTCACCCGCGTCCAGAACATAGAGGGTACTCCCATTCGGCGAAACCACTAGGTTGAGCACGGACTGAGCGCCGGTGACTGTAGTCGCATTTGTAGTTTGCGTCAGCACGCCGCCGGTTCCTAGGGTGTAGCTCGAGAACGTGCCGTCGCCGTCATTGGCAACGAACAGGTAAGTTCCCGTGGGATCCATGGTTTCAAATTGCGGGTCAACTCCAGTGGCGATGGTCGGGGTCGAGAGCGGAGTCAAATTGCCCGTGGTGGGGTCAATCGAGTATTCGCTGACCGTGCCGGGCGTGGCGCTCCCACTGCTGGGGGTGGAGTTGGTGACATACATGTAGGTCCCCGTCGGGTCAATCACTATATCGACCGGTCCATTGACGTTGGTCGTGTAGGCCGTGACAGCACTGATCGGCGTAACCGCGCCGGTCGTCTGGTTGATGGTGAACCCATAGATCGTGCCGGTCGTGTTTGGCGCGCTGGACCCGCCGAGGTCCACGACGTAGAGGAAGCGGCCGTAAGGATCAACAATGCCGTAATTTGCGTCTCCCTGACCGGCGAGCACAGCTGGCTGGCCGGAGTTAACTGGTACACCGGCCGTGACGTTGTAGACCCAAAGGTGGCTGGTCGTGTCGATGACGTACATTTGGTTGCCGGTCGGGTTCATGAACGTCTGGACCGGGAGGATTCCCGAAGCAGTGTAAGCCGCCCCATTGGGAGTCAGATAAGGAGCAGTGGCTGGAGTGACCGTGTAGCTGCTGACGCTTTCGTCGCCGACGTTTGTGACGTACCCGTAGTGAGTGGTGCCAAGGGTTACAGTCAGCGTAGCTGTTCCTGTGGCGCCACCTTCATTTGCGGTGATCGTCGGTGCGCCCGCAGAGAAGCCGGCAGCGAGGGCGCCGCCAGCAGTTCCATACTGCACAACGTTTGCCTGCGCCGACGCACTCGAAGACCAAGTGACGGTGCCGATGACCGGATGCAAGGACATGTCCGCCCACTGTTCTTGAACGGTGAAGGCCGTGGAATCGCCGACGGCAATCGTGGCCGTGGCCGGTGTGACGACTAACGCGACCGCATTGGTCACCGTGAGAGTGGTGCTGGCAGAAACGCTGCCGAGTGTGGCGGTCACCGTAGTTGAACCGGCGGTGACGGCATTGGCGAGACCCGTGGTGGTGGTGCTAAATGTAGCCACGCCGGTGTTGCTGCTTGTCCAGGTCACGAAGGCGGTAACGTCTTGGGTTCCGCCGCTGTAAGTGCCGACGGCGTCGAACTGCTCTGTGGCCGTTGACTGAATAGTGGGATTGACCGGAGTAATGGCGATCGAAGTAATGGGCGCGACGGTGACGGTGGCGGTGGAGGAACTGATGCCGATCGCCGTAGCGGTGATCGTCGCCGTGCCGGTTGCCACGCCGGACACGAGGCCGGAAGTGCCACCGACGGTGGCAACCGCCACATTCGAACTGGTCCAGGAAGCGCTGATATTCGGGGTTACCGAACCGTTGCTGTAGTAGCCTGTGGCGGTTAATTGCTCTGTGGTGCCAGCCCCGATTGAGCTGGTGGCTGGACTGATGGTGATGTACGTCAAAGTTGGAGCGCAATTGCACGCGGCCAGGATTAAGACACACACCAGCGAAACCGCCACTAGTGTCAATCCACTGGTCTTTCTATTCATGACGCCTCCTCAGCGTTAAAACAAACAAAATCGTAATGCAGAGACAAGGATCGAACGACAATTACCTTGACTGACAAGGGCGGCAAAGCTGCATCAGCGGGCGAGGTATCCACACACCCAACCTTCGTCGTAGGACTCCCCAAGATGCCTCTGTACCTGGGAACGATACTTGAATAGAGGAGGTTGTTAAAGTAGCTTTACTGTCACCGGTGATGTAGTGATAAACAAAGCAACGCCAGAACCTGCTCCCGCCTCCCGCTTTGCTATCGACTTGCGTGCCGCGGGAAGCCGCCCGCAGATGCCGCTGGTTCTGGAATCCAGAAAGATGCGAATATGTATGCCTGTTTTGGGCCAAGGTCCCAGCCATGCCGAGAGCGCTCACCACTGAAGATCTACGCCTGGAAGAGTCCAGGCAACGCAAGAAGCATTGGAAGCGATGGGGACCGTATCTGTCGGAGCGGCAGTGGGGAACGGTACGCGAGGACTACAGCGCCAACGGAACGGCCTGGGAATATTTTCCCTTCGAACACGCTCATGCGCGAACCTACCGCTGGGGAGAGGACGGAATTGGCGGCATCAGCGATCGCCATCAAATGATCTGCTTTGCGCTGGGGATGTGGAACGGACGCGACCCCATTCTGAAGGAACGCTTGTTCGGGCTGACGGGCAACCAGGGCAATCATGGCGAGGACGTGAAAGAGCAGTATTTCTACCTAGATTCGACGCCCACGCACAGCTACATGCGCATGCTATACAAGTATCCCCAGGCGGAGTTTCCCTACCGGCAATTGCTCGAAGAAAACCGGAAACGAGGGCGCAGCGCGCCGGAGTATGAGCTGCTCGACACTGGGGTGTTCCAGGAAAGCCGCTACTTCGATGTCTTCATCGAGTACGCCAAGAGCGATTGGGAAGACATCTTAATCAAGATTACGGCGTACAACCGCGGACCGGAAGCGGCCGAGCTACATCTTTTGCCGACGTTATTTTTCCGCAACACCTGGTCCTGGGGAAAAGACCTGCGGCGGCCAGTGGTGCGAAGGGCTGCGGACTTACCGGGAGCGATTTGTGCGGAGGTCGAGCATTGGCAGTATGGCAAACGATGGATGCTGGCCGCGGGCCGCCCGGAACTGCTGTTCACGGAAAATGAAACGAATTACGTAAAGCTATTCAACTACCGCGAACGAGTGCCCTACGTAAAAGACGCTTTCCACGAATATGTGGTGCACGGAAATAAGTTGGCGGTGAATCCGGCGCTGACGGGGACCAAGATGGCGGCCTATTCCACGTTCCGTCTGGCACCCGGCGAAGCCGCGACCACGAGATTGAGGCTGACAGACCTGGATCCACTGGGAAGTATGGATCCGGAACTGCCGTGGATCGGGATGAGCGGAGCCGCGGGGCAACACACCCCGAGCGCCGGGGCACTGGCGCCGGGAAACTTTGGCGAGGGGTTCGATGAGGTGTTCAGCCAACGAAGGAAAGAAGCCGACGAGTTCTGGGATTCGCGCATTCCCCGCCATCTTTCGCCAGACGCGCGCCTGGTGACGCGCCAGGCTTATGCGGGAATGCTGTGGTCGAAACAGTTCTATCATTACGACGTGGAGACGTGGTTGGGGGGCGATCCCGCGGGCCCGACACCGCCAGCGGGGAGGTTGCGGGGACGAAACAAGGACTGGGCGCACCTGTACAACGACGACGTGCTGTCGATGCCGGATAAATGGGAATACCCGTGGTATGCGGCGTGGGACCTGGCATTTCACTGCATCCCGCTGGCGATTGCCGATTCCGATTTTGCGAAGGAGCAACTGATTCTGCTGCTGCGCGAATGGTACATGCACCCGAACGGGCAGCTTCCGGCGTACGAATGGGCGTTGGGTGATGTGAATCCGCCCGTGCACGCGTGGGCGGCCTGGAGAGTCTACAAGATCGACCGGCGCATGCGCGGCGTGGCGGACCGCGAATTTCTGCAGCGTGTGTTTCACAAGCTGCTGCTGAATTTCACGTGGTGGGTGAACCGAAAAGACCCCGATGGCCACAACATTTTCCAGGGAGGTTTTCTCGGACTCGACAATATCGGTGTGTTTGATCGTTCGGCGCCGCTGCCGACCGGCGGCCATCTGGAGCAATCGGACGGCACGAGTTGGATGGGCATGTATTGCCTGAATATGCTGGCAATTGCGCTGGAACTGGCCAAAGACGATATGGCGTACGAAGACGTGGCCAGTAAATTTTTCGAACATTTTGTGCACATCGCGCACGCCATGAACGACATCGGCACGGATGGCCGGTCGCTGTGGGACGACGGAGACGGCTTCTATTACGACTTGTTGCATCTGCCGGACGGCGAAGACCAGTTCATGAAAATACGGTCGATGGTCGGGCTTATCCCATTATTCGCGGTGGAGACGCTGGAGCCGGAAGTGGTCGACCGCTTGCCGGGGTTCAAGCGGCGCATGCAGTGGTTCATCGACAATCACGCCGACGTGCCGGAACACATTGAAATGACACAACGGTCGCCGCGAGGAGTGCGGCGGCAACTATCGCTGGCCAATCGTAAGCAACTGAAGCGCATGCTAAAGCGCATGCTGGACGAGGCGGAATTTTTCTCACCGCACGGGATACGCGCGCTCTCGCGCTACCATCAGGATCATCCCTACGAAGTGCAGGTGAATGGCCATACCAGCCGGGTGGACTATGAGCCGGCGGAATCGTCATCAGGAATTTTTGGAGGGAATTCGAACTGGCGAGGGCCGGTATGGTTTCCGCTGAATTACCTGCTGATCGAGTCGCTGCAGAAGTTCCATCATTATTATGGCGAAGATTTCAAGGTGGAGTGCCCGACGTATTCCGGCAAGGAAGCCGACCTTTGGCAGGTGTCCACGGAGATCTCCCGGCGGTTAACGCGGCTGTTCTTGCGAGACAAGGATGGCCGGCGTCCGTTTAGCGGCAACAATGATTTGTTCAACAAGGATCCACACTGGCGTGATCTGATCCTGTTCTATGAATACTTTCATGGCGACAATGGCGCGGGCCTTGGCGCCAGCCACCAGACCGGTTGGACCGGTTTGGTGGCCAAACTGCTGGAACAAAGCGGAGAGTGACTATGTCCCTGCTTGCGGAAGTGCAGTTCGGCAGGGAAACCTGCGGCGAACTGGAAATCGCGGAGATGCGCGAGTGGTTGGTCACCAACGGGCTGGGCGGCTATGCCAGCGGCACCGTGGCGGGATCGACCACGCGCCGGTACCACGGGCTGCTGGTGGCCGCGCTGCAGCCGCCGGTGAAGCGCACGGTGCTGGTGAATGCCCTGGACGAAACTGTTGGTTACCGTGGCACGAGTTTTTCTCTCGCGACAAATCGCTGGAAGAGCGGATTTGTTTCGCCGAGCGGCTATCTGCAGATTGAAAGTTTCCACCTAGAAGGTTCGAAGCCCGTTTGGCGATACGCGCTGAAAGACGTGCTGCTCGAAAAGCGTGTGTGGATGAAACAGGGCGAGAACACCACATATATCCGGTACAGCCTGGTGCGCGGCGGTCCGACGATCGATTTGGACGCGAAAGCGCTGGTGAATTATCGCGATTTTCATCTGACGACGCATGCGCCCAATTGGCAGACGCGCACGCAGCCGGTGGAACATGGCTTGCGTGTGCTCGCGTTCGATGGCGCGACGCCGTTTTATTTGAGAAGCGCGGTGGGGACGTGGGACGCGCGCCAGGAATGGTACAAGGATTATTTTCTCCCCATGGAACTGAAACGCGGGCTGGATGACGACGAGGACCGGCTGTTTGCGGGACAGTTTCATTGCCAGTTGCATGCCGGCGAAAGCGTGACCATCGTCTTGAGTACGGAGGAGAATGCTTCGCTGGATGGCGAAGACGCGCTCACGTCGCAGTCTGCGCACGAGCTGAATCTTTTTCAACAATGGCAGGCGCACCACGGTCAGATTTGCGGCAATCCCGCGGAAGAAGAGCCGAGCTGGCTCTGGCAACTGGTGTTGGCGGCGGACCAGTTCCTGGTGAGGCGGGTATTGCCGGACGAGGCGGACGGACGAAGCATAATCGCGGGTTATCCGTGGTTTAACGATTGGGGCCGCGACACGATGATCGCTCTGCCCGGCCTGACTCTGGCGACGGGGCGTCGGGAAACCACGCGGAAAATTTTGCTTTCGCTTGTGCGCTATGTAGACGAGGGAATGCTTCCCAATAATTTCCCGGACGAAGGCAGCACGCCCGGTTATAACACCGTGGACGCCACGCTGTGGTTATTTGAGGCGCTGCGGCAATATTTTGAGGCCACGCAGGATCTGGAGATTCTGCAGCGGTTGTTCCCGGTGTTGGCAGGCATAATCGACGCACACGTGCGTGGCACGCGATACGACATCAAAGTGGATCCTGCGGATGCGCTGCTGTCCGCGGGAACCGCTGAAGTGCAGCTCACGTGGATGGACGCAAAAGTGGGAAATTGGGTGGTGACGCCGCGGACCGGGAAAGCGGTGGAGATCAACGCGCTGTGGATCAACGCGCTGGATACGATGGCGGGATTTGCGCGCTTGCTGGTGCGGCCGGGCGAAGGTTACGAACGCCTGGGGGAGAAGGCCACGCGCAACTTCCAGAAGTTCTGGAACGCGGAGAGAAACTGTTGCTTTGACGTGATCGATACGCCTTCGGGAGACAAGGACGGCTCGCTGCGGCCGAATCAGATTTTTGCGTTATCGCTGCCGGCGTGTCCGCTCACGCCGGAGCAGCAAAAAGCCGTGGTGGATATCGTCGCAGCACAATTGTTGACGTCCTATGGATTGCGCAGCCTGGGACCCTACGAGCCAGGTTACAAAGGCCGGTGCGCCGGAGGGCCCCGGGAACGCGACACCGCCTACCACCAAGGAACCGTGTGGGGATGGCTGCTGGGTCCGTTCGCGCTGGCGCATTATCGCGTCTATAAGGATGCGGCGTTGGCACAAAGTTTTCTGGAGCCGTTGGGAAGAAGCATTTGTGGCGCGGGACTCGGCACGCTCGGCGAAATTTACGACGGCGATCCTCCATTTGCGCCGGCAGGAGCAATCGCACAGGCCTGGACGGTGGCCGAAGTGGTGCGCGCGTGGCAGTTTCTGAGCGCAGCGCTGGCGCCGGCTGAAGCAACAACCGTGAAGCTTCAAACGAGCCGCGGCGCTGCGTTGTAAACGACGGCTTCCGCCACGCGTGCTAAGGCAGGATCGCGCCCGAATCTTTCGGCGCGCCCGCCCACAGCGACAGAATCGTAGCAACGAGCAGGATCGCTCCCACAACCGCCAGCGAGACGTGGACCGAGATGTGCACCCACGGTTCGGCGACCATCTTCACGCCGATGAAAATTAGAACCACAGCCAGGCCATAGCCGAGGTAGCGCAAATACTGCAGCAAATCGGAAAGAAGGAAATACAGGGAGCGCAGGCCGAGAATCGCGAACACGTTGGAGGTAAACACGATGAACGGATCGCGCGTGATGCCGAAGATGGCCGGGATGGAATCAACGGCGAAGGTAACATCGCTGATTTCCACGACGAGCAGAACCAAAAGCAGGGGTGTGGCGAAGAGCTGGCCGGCCTGGCGAACGAAAAAGCTGGTGCCGTGATACTCCTTGGTCATGCGAAGGTGGCTGCTGGCAAAACGAAAAATGGGATTGCGTTCGTAATGGACCTGTTTGCCGTGCTTCCAGATCATATGCAGCCCGGTGTAGACGAGAAACAGGCCGAAGACCGGGAGAACCCACTGAAAGCGGGAAATGAGCGCGGCGCCGGCGGCGATCATGATGCCGCGCATAACCAGCGCACCGAGGATGCCCCACTCGAGGACGCGGTGCTGCACTTTTTCATCGACCTGGAAAGTGCGGAAGATCACCAGGAAAACGAATAGGTTGTCGATGCTCAGCGCTTTTTCGATGACGTAGCCGGTGAAATATTCCAAGCCGCGCTGCGACCCGTGCCAGTGCCACACGAAATAACCAAAAGCCATGGCCACGCCGATCCACACCACGCTCCAGAAAGCCGCTTCGCGAATTTTGATTTTGTGGGCCTTGCGATGAAAGACGCCGAGGTCTAGGGCTAGAGCGATAAGGACGAATAAATTAAAGCCAACCCAGAGGAGCGGAGTGCCCATGCTGGCAGAGATATTAGCGTAAGTCGGTGGGATGCCCTAACCGGTTGCGAGACGGCACCGGGATCGGCGATTTCCGCGATCGGTTACGGCGTGTCGGTGAGCTTAAGGTTATTGCTGGCGTTGAGATTGCTCAGACTCAGGTGAAGCGTTTTGCCGGCTTGGATGGTGATCGGGACGTCCCACATCAGTCGGCGGTCACCCGAACTGGCTTCCTCGCCCAGGCTGCTGACCCAGTAATTGCCGGGAGGAAGGCCGGAGATGGAAGCGCGGCCGTCGAGATCGGTTTGCACCTTTGCAGCGAGATATTTCACCTGGGCGGCGTCCGGTGCAGCTTGAGCGAGTCGAGCCGCATGAAGCACGTGCAAATTATCCCAGGCGACTTTGGGATTGACGCCGGTGAGTTCGAGTTCGACGCCCTGGACGCTGCTGGGATGAGTTTCGATGAATTTCTTGGTCTCGCTGAGAAATTCCTCTTTTTGTTTTGCGTACTTGTCGGGATTGGCGGTTTTGTCGGAATCCCGGTATTTCGGAAGAGGGAAACCTTTGGTGACACCGCCGGCGTTGGAGCGCTCATAAGCAGCGAAAAATTCGGGGGTTTTCATGATGTCGTCGGTGGTGAGCAATTTGTCGAGGTCGGTGGTGGTAAGGTCAAGGGTCTTGTGAGCCTTCAACCACTCTTTCAGCTCAGGAGAAACCGTGAGCGTTTCGATGAATTGCTCGCGCGTGGGCAGAACATCTTGCCCGGAGACTTCCTGAACCACGTCGGCGTAGCTGCGCGTAAGGACGTAAAGAGTAAATTGGCGGACAGGCTCGGCTTGCGCGCCGGTCGGAGCGACTTGAGCGGTGAGATCGATGGAACCGGTGGAGGCCTGAGCGGCAAGGAACGCGGGGAAACAAGAACAGGCTGCGAGCGTCAGAAGAACGCGTCGAAAATTTCGCATGTGCCTCATCCTAGCAGATTGATTTTGCACGGCGGCGGGAAACAAATGCGGGTTGTCCAATCCGCCTAGTCCGAGGATTCAGAATGGGCCAGCCGAGAAAAACGGAATTAGAAGAGTTGGAAGCGGGTTGCTATGGTGACCCAGGCGGGGACGGGGTTTTTAGCGGCGTCGCGGCCGGGAGAGAAACGCCAAGCGTGCACGGCCTCGATGGCGCGTTCATCGAGGCCCATGCCGCGGTCTTGCAAAAGGCGAATGCGCGTGGCCTTGCCGTCGGGACCAACGAGCACCTGCAGAAGTATTTTTTGTGCTGCGCCGCTTGCTGGTGTCGGGGCAAGTGCGTAGCGCGATGGTGACAGATGCCCAGTTAGCGGCTCTGGCTCTTGAAAATGGCGGAGAGCTTTACTCGACCGACCGCGACTTCTGGCGATTTAAACAGTTGCGCTGGAGCAATCCCCTCGATTGGAGTAATCAGCAACAACAACGAGAAGCGGCCAGGTTTTACGGCCCCACGGATAAATAATTCAATTTAGTACAGCCGGAAGTTCACTTCGAAGGGGACGATGACCGGGATGGGTTTGCCACCGGGACCGGTGACGGGCTTGCAGCGCCACGTCTTCATTGTGCTCAGGGTGTTTTCGTCGAGGCCCAGGCCTGGACTGCGAATCAGGCGCATGTTAGAGAGATGGCCATCGGTGTTCACGACCGCTTCGACGAGCACGATGCCGGAATATTTAGCCTTGCGCGCTTCTTCCGAGTACGGAGGATTGGGCATGTAGTAGCAGCTGGGCATACCAATGCCGTTCACGCCAGCATGGAACGCGCCGCCACCAGTACCGCCGCCTTCGCCAGGACCAAGACCGCCACCGCTGCCGCTGCCAATACCGCCACCCTCGCCAGTGCCAATACCGCCGCCACCGCCCGAGCCATTGGACATATTTACCGCGGCAGCCATGGGATCGCCGAAGTTAGAAAGGTTCGGGTTGGCCACTTTGAGGTCCGGTGGGCCGAGTAGTGTCGGATCCATGGCCAATTTCGGATTGGGATTCTTGATCACCGCAGTTGGCGGAGTGAACTGCGTCATGCTGAAGCGTGGCGCTTTGCCTTTCGTCGGAGGAAGCGGAGAACGATCGCCGCCACCACCACCGCCACCAGCCTTGTCCGCACCGGCAGGCAATTTAGCTATGTACGGAGA
This sequence comes from Candidatus Acidiferrales bacterium, assembly GCA_963742325.1. Lineage (GTDB taxonomy): Bacteria > Acidobacteriota > Terriglobia > Acidiferrales > UBA7541 > Acidiferrum. Next base: position 1,374,265 of record CAVULB010000002.1, read on the forward strand.
AATATCGAGAGGCGTCACAGTAACCTGTTTGTTCACCGCTTTAGTGGGGGTAGTGAACAGGACGAACGGCACTACCAGAAGAGCGATGATGCCGGCATGCACGGCGAAAGCGATCGCCTGGGTCCAGCCAAAGTTCTCATCCTTGGACCAAATATCCTTGACCTTGACCGCCTTGATTCCCGGAGGAAGCGCCGCCGGCTTCGGGGGATTGAAAAAGTCCTTAATGCGCTCACCGAAGCCACCGAAAGCACCGCCCCAGTCGACTTCCAGGCGCTTGTTGACGACTCCCTTGGGAGCAGCGGGAGCGGACAAGAAGAACTTGAGATTTTCCTTCATTCCCGAACCGAACGAGTTCTTCGTGAAGGGAACGTCGGCGCGCTCGATGACCTTCACCGGGCGCTCAAACAGAAATTGCTTGAGGTTGGACCAGAAATTGTCGGGAATGAGGATCTCCGGCGTGCCGAAATCGGGCAACGCGGAGTTGGGCACAGGAATGACTTCTTCTGGCCCTGTGCGCTTGGGCTTACTTAATTCGTCGGGAAGGAGGTTAATGAATCCTGGCACCTTTGTCCCTCTGTCATTTAAACGCGGTTTGGCCGCTAAATGTTCGCACCTGCCGTTATGATTCGCGCTGGCCGGGAAAGGTTGCGCGACCCCCACGGCTGACACAGCTTCAGCAAGTATTGTAACATACGTGGTTACACTGCTTTCCGTAATTTCCCGCCGTACAACAGAGGCGTGCGACCTTTGGCCGGTCCCCCAGGGGAGTGGCGGCGTTAGAAGGGATACACAAGCTATCGTCATGGGTGAACCGCTGGAACTGAAGAAGACGCTGAACTTGCCGAAGACGGACTTTCCGATGAAGGCCAGCCTGCCGCAGAATGAGCCGAAACAGCTGGAGGTGTGGCAAGAGTCGAAATTGTACGAGCGCATCCTGCAGGCGCGCCAAGGCAAACCTCTGTTTGTGCTGCACGATGGACCGCCATATCCCACCGGCACGATTCACCTGGGCACCGGGCTGAACAAAATTCTGAAAGACATCATCGTTAAGTCCAAGAGCATGGCCGGCCATTACGCTCCGTACGTGCCCGGATGGGACTGCCACGGTTTGCCGATTGAAACGCAGGTGGAAAAGGAACTGGGCGGCAAGGGAAAAGTGCCGCCGGCGGAATTCCGTAAGCGTTGCCGCGAATACGCGACGAAATACGTGGAGCAACACAAGCGCGACTTCAAGCGCCTGGGCGTTTTCGGCCGCTGGGACCATCCTTACTTGACCATGAGCCATGAATACGAGGCGACCATTGCCAGCGCGTTTCTGGATTTCATGGAAAAGGGCTACGTGTATCGCGGGCGCAAGCCAGTCTACTGGTGCATTTACGACAACACCGCTTTGGCGGAAGCGGAAGTCGAATATGAAGACCACACCAGCCCGTCGATCTGGGTGACCTTCAAAGTCGTGGGAGGTGGCACGGGCGCAGCCGAGAAAATTGGCTCCGATGTTTCTGCAGTGATCTGGACAACCACGCCATGGACGATTCCGCACAACCGCGCGCTGGCGTTCCATCCGGATTTTGAATATGTGCTCGTGCAGACCGAAAAAGGGAAGCTGCTGTTGGCGGCCGAGCGCGTGGCGGCATTGCAGGCAGATTGCGACATCAAGCAAGCCGGGGAATTGGCGCGGTTCAAGGGGCAGGAATTTGAAGGCATGAAGTTTCACCATCCCTTCCTGCCGATTCAGGTACCGGGTGTTTTGGCGCAGTACGTGACGCTCGATCAGGGCAGCGGTATCGTGCATACGGCTCCGGGCCATGGCGCGGACGACTTTGTCACGGGGCAAAAGTATGGCCTGGAAATTTACGCGCCGATCGATGATCGCGGCGTGTACCTCGAAGGGCTTCCGGAATACAAAGGCAAGGATGTGTTCACGGCGAATCCAATCGTTGTGAAGTTGCTGGCGGATCGCGGGGCGCTCCTCGCGAATCATCCTTACAAGCACAGCTACCCGCATTGCTGGCGTTGCCACAACCCGGTGATCTTTCGCGCGACCGAGCAGTGGTTCATCAAGATGGATCAGCCGAAGAAGGGCGCGACGGAAACATTTCGGCAGGAAGCGCTGGCGCAGATTCCCACGGTGAAGTGGTTGCCGGCGTGGGGCCAGGATCGCATGTATGAAATGATCGAGAAGCGGCCGGACTGGTGTGTTTCGCGGCAGCGGTTTTGGGGTACGCCGATCATCGTGTTTTACTGCGATGCCTGCGGCACCCGGTTGGAGGATTTTGCCGCGCTGCGTAACGTCGTGAAGTGGTTTGAAAAAGAAGGCGCGGACGCCTGGTACAAGCACTCGGCCGAGGAATTGTTGCCGCCGGGAACGAAGTGCCATTGCGGCGGTGCGAAATGGCGCAAGGAGAACGACATTCTCGATGTTTGGTTTGATTCCGGTTCATCGCATCTGGCGGTGCTGAAGGGGAAGGAATGGCCCGCGGACGTGTATCTGGAAGGGCCGGACCAGTATCGCGGCTGGTTCCATAGTTCGCTGTTGATCGCCGTGGGCGTGCGGGATAAAGCGCCGTATCGAGGCGTAGTGACGCACGGCTGGACGCTGGACGAACAGGGCCGGCCGATGTCGAAGTCGCTCGGCAACGTGGTGCTGCCCACGGAGATTTGCGACAAGTGGGGCGCGGACCTGCTACGGCTGTGGGTGGGCGCGCAGGAATACCAGGCCGACGTGAAGATGAGCGATCGCGTGATGACGCAGCTCAGCGAGGCGTATCGCAAGATTCGCAACACGTTTCGCTTTGCGCTGGGGAACCTGAACAATTTTGATCCGGCCAAAGATGCTTTGCCGAACACGCAACTGGAGGAGATGGATCAGTGGATGCTGGAGCGCACGACAGACCTGCTGAAGCGCTGCCGCGAATGGTACGCGACGTACGAGTTCCACCGGATTTACCATGCGATCCACGATTTTTGTGTGGTGGATCTGAGCGCGTTTTATTACGACGTGCTCAAGGATCGTTTGTACACCAAGGCGCCGCATAGCAAGTCTCGGCGGTCCGCCCAAACGGCGGTCCGGAAAATCACCAGCGCGTTGATCCGGCTGGCGACTCCGATACTGGTATTCACGGGTGAGGAGATCTGGAAATATTTTCCGAAGATGGCGAGCGAGCCGCAGAGCGTGCACATGACGCTGTTCCCGGACGAAGCCGAATTGCGAACGGGAATTGCGCCTGCAAAGGTGGACACCTGGGAATTGCTGGGCCGCGTGCGCAGCGAAGTGCTGAAAGCCCTGGAAATTGCGCGGAATGAAAAGAAGCTGATCAATTCCGGCCTGGAAGCGAAGGTGCTTCTCAATGCGGACCTCGAGCTGAAGGCCAAATTGAAGCATTACCTTGCGCAATTGCCGGGTTTGTTCATCGTGTCGCAGGTGGAATTGATCAACGCAGGCTCAGGGGAGTTTAAATCGGAAACGGTGCCAAGCCTGGAAGTGACGGTGCAGCGCGCGGACGGCAAGAAGTGCGAGCGTTGCTGGAATTATTCGATCCATGTGGGGGAGAATCTGCGGTATCCGACGATTTGCGAGCGCTGCACGGAAGCGATCGCCGAGATTGAGGCGGAAAATGACGGGAAGTAGAGGATGCAAAGGAGGCCAAGGTAGTAGTGAAGGACTCGGATCCTGGTTTTCATTTGCTTCCTGTAATTTCTTTGCCTCCTCGGCCTCCCGCGCTTTATGATCATTCCGCGGCGCTTGCGATGGCTCTGGCTCACGCTGGCTGTGGTTTTTCTGGACCGCGCGTCGAAGGCATGGATTGATTCGCGGCCGGAAGAATATTTTCCGCATACGGTGATTTTCGGCTTTCTCGACATAATCCGTTCGCACAATCCGGGAATCGCATTCAGTTTTTTCGCCGACGCTTCTTCGCCGGCCATGCGCTACCTGCTGATTCTCGGTTCCGTGGTCATTATCGGAGTGATTGCCTGGCTTCTGGTGGCCAGCCGCCATCTGAACGCGCCGAGCGCTGCGGGGTTGGCGCTGCTGCTGGCGGGCGCCACGGGCAACGTTACGGACCGCATAATTCATGGCGCGGTCACGGATTTTCTGCAGGTGTGGCTGCGCTTCCTGCCGTGGCACATCGTCAATCCCTGGCCGACGTTCAACATTGCCGACAGCGCGGTGACAATTGGTGCCATCCTGCTGGTAATTGATGTATTATTCTCCCGGCAAGACCTCGTGGATTCTCAATAAAATATCGATTAAGTTGGAGGGTGCGCATGGCTCCTCGTACGTCCGGATTTTCGCGCCGCGATTTTTTGGCCGGCTTGACTGGTGTTGCAGCGGCAAGTGCGTTGCCGGGTTCATCGCGCCTGTTGGCCGCGGCAGCCGATACTCATAATGTTTTTCTGCCTTACCAATTCCCGAAGGATTTCCTCTGGGGGGTGGCGACGGCGTCCTATCAAGTGGAAGGCGCCTGGAACGTAGACGGCAAGGGCGAATCGATTTGGGATCGTTTTTCTCACACGGTGGGGAAAGTGAAGGGCGGCGATACCGGCGATGTCGCCTGTGATTCCTACCATCGCTACAAGGAAGACATCGCAATCGCTAAGAAATTGAACGTGAAGAGTTACCGCTTTTCGATCTCATGGCCGCGCATCCAAGCCGACGGTACCGGCAAACCGAACCCGAACGGTTTGGATTATTACAAGCGCGTAGCAGACACGCTGCGCGAAGCGAACATCCGTCCCCTGGCCACTTTGTATCACTGGGACTTGCCGCAACCGTTGCAGGATGCCGGTGGCTGGCCGAATCGCGACATGGTGGGCCGCTTCACGGATTATTCGGAAATCGTCACCAAGGCTTTGGGCGATCACGTTTCCCATTGGTGCATTTTCAATGAGCCGTGGGTGTTCGTGTTCTTGGGTTATGCGCGCGGCATTCATGCGCCGGCGCTGAAAGATCCGGCGGCGGCGTTGCGTGCGAGCCACGTGGTGAACATGGCGCAGGGCGCGGCATTCAGGGCGGTCAAGGCAGTCAACGCGAAATTCCAGGTGGGCAGCGCCTACAGTGTGTCTAACTTTGAACCAGCCACTTCCAGCGCCGAAGACAAAGCTGCCGTCGATCGCGCGCATGGGATCGGCAACGTATGGTTTGTGAATCCGGCGTTGAAAGGCGAATATCCAAAAGCGCTCGCCGCCGGGAATCTGGACGAAATCCTGGGCGTGAAGCCGGGAGACATGCAGGGTTGCAAGGCTCCCCTGGATTTTCTGGGGATCAACTATTACCGGCGGCAAATTGTGGCGGCCATTCCGCCGGGCGCGGGAGAAGCGGTGTTTGGTGCGTCTCCGTTTGACGCTACGGAAGGCCCGCTCACGGATTTTGCATGGGAAGTGTGGCCGGACAGCTTTTACGAGTTGCTGATGCGTTTCACGCGCGAATACAACAAGCCGGTGATGGAGATTACCGAGAATGGCTGCTCGTATCTGGATGAGCCGGACGTCCACGGCCGGGTGCCGGACCAGCGCCGGATCGAGTTCATGCGCGGATATATCAGCGCGCTCGGACGCGCAAAAAAGGATGGAGCCGATGTGCGTGCGTATCATCATTGGAGCCTGCTCGACAATTTCGAGTGGGCGGAAGGATACGCGCAGAGATTCGGTCTGACGTACATCGATTTTCGCGACCAGCGCCGGATCATCAAGGATTCCGGCTACTGGTATGGAAAGCTCGCCGGCTCGGGTAGCCTGGCGTAGATGGACTAACCCGCGAGATGCCGGCCTGAAGGCGCGGCGCTACAAAGGGCAGAGAAACACAAGAGCCAGACTGCGTAAACGCCGACCGCGTTTCCTGCGGTACACTTTTCGGCGTGACGGAACCCTTGCAACAGGAATTTGCGGTGACCATGGAGGAGGCCGGTCTGCGCCTGGACCGCTTGGTGGTGCGGCATTTTCCAGAGCTTTCACGGACGCGGGTGCAGGAATTGATTGAGCAAGGATTGGTGCTTCTGAACGGGAAGGCAGCGAAGGATTCCCACAAAGTGCACGCGAACGACGTGATTCGCGTGGTGCCGCAGGAAAGGCCGCCGCTACAAGCGGAACCCGAAGCGATTCCGCTCGACGTCTTGTATGAGGATGACGACGTGATCGCCATCAACAAGCCGGCGGGGATGAGCGTTCACGCGGGAGCAGGAAATTCGCACGGCACGTTGGTAAACGCGCTTTTGGGACGCGGGCAGCAGCTTTCGCAAAACGATGATCCAGTGCGCCCGGGGATCGTGCACCGGCTGGATAAAGAAACCTCCGGGATCCTGCTGGTGGCGAAGAATGATTTTGCGCACGCGAAACTCTCCGAGGCATTCCGGCAGCGTGCGATCCGGAAAATCTACATAGCCCTGGTGCAGGGAATCCTGGAGGAAGAGAGCGGGCGCATCGAGCTGGCGATTGCGCGCGATCCCGACCGGCGCACGCGCATGACGGCGACACGCGCGCTGTTGCTGCGCAATTCGCGTCCGGCAAGGACGGACTGGCGCGTGCTCGCGAAGATCGATGCGACGAGCTTGCTGGAATTGCAGCTGCACACCGGGCGAACCCATCAGATTCGCGTGCACTTTTCCGCGCTGCGCCATCCAGTGGTAGGCGACACGTTGTACGGCGCGACGGGTCAATTGCACGTCGGACGCACGACGCTCCCCGCGCTGGGCCGCAATTTTCTGCATGCGGCGAAGATCGGCTTCACCCAGCCGCACAGCGGCAAGCTCATTGAATTGTCCGCGCCTTTGCCCGTTGCACTGCGCGAATACCTGACGAAACTACTCACTGCTACTGGCGAGAGCCAGGGTCGAATTGACGCTGCACTGCAGGGCTTCTTATAATCGGAGCACATGCGAACCAAATCACTCGCTTTGTTGTTGATCCTGCTGCTCTGCGGGGTCGCACCTCTTTTTGCGCAGCAGCAGCCCCAGAATCCTCCCACGCCAGCCACGCCGCCTGCGGCAAAACCCGCGGAACAGCAGCCCATCGAGAAGAGCCAAACCACGATTCCGGTGACGGTCAACCTGGTGGATGTGTTATTCACGGTGCTCGACCGGCGAAACAAGCTGGTTGCGGGCCTGGAAAAACAGGATTTCAGGGTGCTGGACGACAACGTTCCGCAGGACATCCGTTATTTCAGCAAGCAAAGCGATCTGCCTTTGCGCATCGGCATGCTCATGGACACTTCAAACAGCATCCGAGACCGGTTGAAGTTTGAACAGGATGCCGCCAACAATTTTCTATACAGCGTGCTGCGGCGGAATCGAGATGAAGCGTTTGTAATGACCTTCGACGATGAGCCGCAGGTTGTGCAGGGATTCACCGGAGACACCGGCCTGTTGCGCGATCACATTTTGCGGACCCGCGCAGGAGGCGGCACTGCGGTTTATGACGCCATCTTTGACGCGTGCTTCAAGCAACTCAGCCATCCGCCGCGGCCACCGGGCGACCAGCCAGACGTGGTGCGGCGCGTGATGATCCTGATCAGCGATGGCGAAGATAACCTGTCGACGCACACGCGCGCGGAAGCCATCGAGATGGCGCAGCGTACCAGCGTGGTGATCTACACGATCAGCACCAGCACGCAGTGGGTGACGCTCGACGATCCGAGCAAGACAAATACTGGCAACCGCAAATATCACCTGACCGAAGGCGACAAAATTCTGCAGGACCTTGCCGACGAAACCGGTGGCCGGGCGTTTTATCCGTATCACGTGGACGACTTGGACCAGTCGTTCCAGGACATCGGCGAAGAATTGCGTAACCAATATTCCATCGCCTACAACCCGACGAATCATTCGGTGGATGGGCGCTACCACAACATCAAGATTGAGGTTCCAGAACACAAGGGATACCAGGTGCGTGCGCGTCGCGGCTACTATGCGCGCGTGAATAATACCGGCACGAAGGCTGCGGGCGCGGCACAGTAGGGCCAGACGGTGTTACTTGGATTCGTCGTGGAGTAGGACTGCGTCGGATTCGACGTTGCCAGACTGCACGGCAATTTGTGCGCCGTCCTGCGAAAAGGCAAATCGGAAGATTTTGTCTTTCTTGAAGTGCGTCATTTGGCGATGAGGTTTGCCGTCGAGCGGTTGCAGCCAGAGATTGTCCACACCTTTTTCGCGAACAACATAGTAAACGCCCTTGCCATCGGGCGCGAAAGCCAGGTTGCCTGGAAGCGCCTGTGCGTCGATATCGCTGTAGGCCAGCTTCTGGGTTTCGACGTTGTCCACGCGTAACATCAACTTGTGGTCCAGTTCGCGCACTTCAAACGAGACGATTTCCTTTCCGTCGGGAGAAAGCGCGTAAGCGCCCACTGCGTATTTCAAGACGGTTTCCGGCGCGCCACCATCGATGGGGATACGCTTCACATACCGATTGTCGGCGTTGTCTATGTAATAGACCCAATTATCTGTTTTCGAACAAAGCGGTTCGCGATCATTCCGGCCGTTGCTCAATTGCTTGACGTTGGCACCGTTCAGATCCATGCGCGACAGGTTCGCCGACGCCAGTTCTCCGGGACGCCCAATCTGCCGGAAAACAATGAATTTTCCTTCGCCACAGACCGCGACCTGGTCGGCGAGGTGCTTGCCGTCGGAGAAAAGTGTGCTCTCCTCGCCTTTCGGCGTGATGGCCTTCAGGCTTCCAGCCTGAGGAACGAGCAAGCGTCCGTCCGGCATCCATCTCCAGGTCCACACGGGCACTTCTGATTGCAGAGGGATCGCTTGTAATTGATCGGGATCGCTCGCGGGAGCAATGGCGAGCAAGAAACGAAGTTTGCTCTGCAGAGCCACAAGAGTCTTGCCGTCTTTCGCCATGCCGACATTGCTGTAGTCGTTGGTTTCCGAAGTAATCTGGCGGTATTCGCCGCCCGGATAGTTTAGATAGCCGATTTGTGCCTGCAGGTGTTCGACGTCGGTTTGCATGGCAGTAGCGATCAACGCGCTTCCATCGGGCACCCAAACGGGCCCGTGGTAGATGTGATCCGGGGAAATCGCGACGAATTGATCTGTCCCGTTCGCCGGGTCGACTGCCATTAACCCACCCAGCGCCTGTTTGGTTGGCTGCACGATGGGAATGACGATGACCTTTCCGTCGGGAGACCATGCCGGGACATGACTGTCACTCAGCAAGATGTGGTTGCGGAAGATGGCCTTCTCAATGGTTCCGTCGCTTTTGGCCATCCACAGATCCCAGTTGGGCGAGTCGTGCAATTCGCGAAGAAAAACAAAATGTGAGCCATCCGGCGAAAACGAAATGGGGCTGTCCACGTCCTCCACAATGACGCGCGGGGCGCCCCCCAGAACCGAAGCGCTGTACAACTGCGATTCGGATTCGTTGGATTCATCGCGGCGCAGGAAATAGATGTAATTGCCATCAGGGGAGAAGGAAAGTCCCTGATACCGCGTGCGTTCCGGTGCCAACACTTGCTTGTTGGTCATGGAAGGAATGTGATGCAGCCAGAGAGATTGCTCGCCGTTTTCTTCGAGCGCCTGCAAAAGATATTTGCCATCGGGCGAAATGGCCACCTGGGAGATGTGCCCGTTGTTGGTGACGTTTTCGATGGAAAATTTTGAAAAGGGAAGTGCCCTGGGCTTTTCTCCCATCCTGATGAAGGTATAAACGCCGTATGCCGCCGCGGCTGCCAGCACCATGAACCCGAAGGCAAGGGCTCCGGCACCAAGCTTGTTTTTCTGCGCCGCTTCCACCAATACTTTCCCGCTTCCTGAAGGCGCCTTGCTCTCAGCAACGCCCGTCGCTGAACCAGCCACGGCGGAAGCCCCGATGGCAGGGCGCACGCTAGTACTGGATCGAGCAGCGGCGGATACGGTGGAATCGGAACTCGCGCGGCCGGGATCGAGTTCGCGCTGCAGGCGCTTAAGGTCGGCGCGAACCTCGGCGGCCACCTGGTAGCGCAGATCTTTGTCTTTCTCGAGCAGCTTGCTCAGGATGCGTTCGAGTTCTGGCGGCACGTTGCCGTTTAGCTGTACGGGAGATACCGGCGCGCTATGAAGAATGTTGCCGAAAATCACGGCGCTGGTGGAACCGGGAAACGGCAATGCACCCGTGACCGCCTGATAGAGAACCGAGCCTAGGGAAAACAGATCGCTGCGGGAATCGAGGGGCTCGCCGCGAGCCTGCTCGGGCGACATGTAGGCGATCGTTCCAACCGTGGTGCCGGGGCTGGTGAGAAAGGCGTCCTGCGAGGGCGCAATCGTTTCGCCTTCGATCGAGCCCTCAGGTTCCAGAAGTTTCGCGAGGCCAAAGTCGAGGATCTTGGCGTTGCCGCGATCGGTGATGAAGATATTCGCGGGCTTGATGTCCCGATGGATGATGCCTTTTTTGTGCGCGGCATCCAGAGCATCGGCCAACTCGACGCCGAGAGCAATCGTGCGCGCGACAGGCATCGGCGCGCGAGACAGAACTTTCTCGAGCGACTCTCCTTCGAGGAGTTCCATGGCGATGAAGGTTTGGCCTTCGTGTTCCTCGATGGCATGGATGATGCAGATGCCGGGATGGTTCAGGGCGGAGGCGGAACGTGCTTCGCGAAGGAAGCGTTCCACCGCGGAGGGATCTTTTAGGCTGCTGTCCTGCAGGAACTTCAGCGCTACGCGGCGCCCCAGCTTCGTATCTTCGGCTTCATAGACGAGTCCCATGCCGCCACTGCCTAGCGGGCGGAGGATTCGATAGTGACCGACGACTTCGTTGATCATAGGGGCGCTTGAAGAGATGGAAACGTGTCGCCTTGCGATACTAGCCAACGCATGGCTTGGGGTCAATGCGTTGCGTTGTCGAATGTTGTCGAATGCGTCGTCGAATAGTTAGAGAGCAGGATTAGCCGCGGGCCTTCGGAGCGTAGTAGCCCTTGCGCGCTAGCACTTTAAATTCGTGATTATCCACGTCGACACGGATCTTGCGGAACTTGCCGTCTTTGGTGGTGTTGCTCGGGTAATAGCCGAGCGTGTACTGGCTGCGCAGCTCCTCGGAGATCTGGTCGAAAGCTTCTTCGAACTTCTTGTCGGAGTTGACAGCGATCATCCGGCCGCCGGTCTCCTCGGCCAATTTGTGAGCCACGTCGGGGCGGCCGCCGCCGAAATGGCGATCCGCGACGAACAGCACGTGAATTACGGTGTCGGTCTTTTGCGCCGCTTCAATGGCTTCTTCCAGTCGCACCTTGCTGCCTTCGTCTTCCGCGTCCGTAACCACAACGATGGCTTTGCGGCCGGCCTCTCCGTTCAGCTTTTCACCACAGGCGAGATAAATGGCATCGTACAGCGCGGTACCAACCATATCCTGCCCGCCGACCGGCCCCGGGTTTCCCGCAATGTAGCCACCACCAGGCGTATTGATGCGCGCCTTGTTGATGGCGCGGTCGAGTATGCTGCGGTCATCGGTGAAATCGGCGAGGAGGTCGACGTCGGTGTCGAACGACATGATCATGGCTTCGTCGCCCTTGCGCAGCACGCGATGCAGGAAGCGCGCCCCGGCGTCCTGAATGGCTCCGAGCATATATTGCTCGCTGCCCGAGGTGTCCAGAAGAAGACCCAGGGTGATGGGAAGATTCATCTCTTTGGAGAAGAATGAGATGGTCTCTTCGTGGTTATCCTCGAAAACCTTGAAATTGTCCTGTTTCAGGTCGGTGACGATGCGCTTGTTCTTGTCGCGGACGGTGGCGAAAATGTTGACCAGGTTTACTTCGGCTTTGATAGTGGGGGCCTGAGCCGGCTCCTGAGCCTGCTGCGGCAACACCGGAACGGCTAAAGAGAGGGCAGCGGCAAACGCCAAGGCTCGCGGTCCTGTTCTGTGGAGAAACTGAATCTTCGCATTCCCGAATGTCACGGTTTCTGGGTATCCTTAGAGAAGTTCTGGCTCGACCGATTCAGTTGGCCAGGTCCTGATCCTGCGTTTCACGGTGCCGGCTCTGCAGTTGTTCGATGCAACGACCAGCCCGCGGGGATGCGTCTTACTAATGCAGCCGGAGTGGTATCGAACATTCTGGCCATGGAAAGTTTGGCCTGATCACTATGAAAAGTCTACGAAAAATCGCGCTCCTGGGTGCAGCTGCGGCCGTGGTTTTCAGCGCCGGCCGCGCGCAGGGGCAAAATCCCACTCCTCCCCCTCCGGCGAGTCCTGCGCCGACGATTCCCGCACCGGGGACACAGGCTCCGTCGCAACTTCCGCACCAGGGAACCATTTCGACCACCACCTCGATCGTCGTGGTGCCCGTGACCGTGAAAGATCGAAATGGCAACCTGGTCGCGGACCTCAAACGAGATGAATTTCGCGTATTCGAAGACGGAATCGAACAGCAAATCCAACGCCTGAACACAGATTCCATGCCGATTTCCATGGTGGTGCTGATCGACAACGATCTGAAGCAAAAGGACGAACAGCAGGTGGAACCCAGCCTGGTTTCCATCGTAGGAGGCATGAGCCCGGACGACGAAGCCTCCATCTGCCGCTTCGATCAGAACTTTCACGAAGGCAAAGGTTTCACGGCCGATCAGGACGCCTTGATTACGCAATTGCGCCGCACCGTGCTGGCCTCCCAATCCTCCGCCCCGCCTTCCGGCGACCCTTTTAACGGTCCAACCATCAACAACGCCCCGGCCCCCGGAGCTCCAGACACGGCAGCGAACGGGTCGCTGGTGGCGATCAAAGGCCAGCCCACCAAGGTGCTGGACGACGCGGTCTACGATGCCGCGTTGCTGCTGAAGGACCGCGACAGCCGCAAGCGCCGCAAGATCATCCTGCTGATCTCGGACGGTCAGAATGGCGCGAAGTTCAACACCCACAAGTACGATGTGGTGCGCGAGGAATTACTGCGGCAAGACATCACGGTGTACTGCGTGGCCACGGGCAGTGCCTACTTTGACCGCAAGTTCAGTCGTCTGGTCAGCTACGCTCATGATACCGGGGGAGACGTCTTCTACGGAGCGAAGGCCGACTCGTTTTCGGAGTTCTACTCGCGCATCACGGAAGAAGCGCGCAATCAGTACACCCTAATCTACTATCCGCGGGGCGACAAAAAGGTCGATTACCACACCATCGAGGTGCGCGTGCGGCGCGAAGGGCTGACGGTTCTAGCGCGCGACGGCTACTACGGCGGAACGTTCGCCAGCGCTCCCCAGAAATAATCCGGAAAATGCCCGCGAAGCGCGAAATCTTCTTGACACTGGGCGTGCGCGCTCGTATACGGATGTTACCAGTGCGGGATTGCACGCCGTACAAGCACTCCGCGCTCGAGCGACAAACTTGAGGAGGCAACCATCCATGGCAAAGAAAGCGAAGAAACCGGCGAAGAAAGCCGCAAAGAAAATGATGATGAAGTAGTTCCGGCCCGAGCGAATTTTGCAAGATGAGGCGCTTCGATTCTGTCGAGGCGCCTTTTTTTATCGGCCCTGGTGGCGGTTTCTAACTCGCAGCGCTGGTCAGGGATTCTTCGTGGGCCGGGCAAATTAGCGCGTAGGCGCAACTGCGGCACGCAAATCCCGGTTTGGCCGGAAAATGCTTGGCGCGAATGTCAGCTGCGATTTCCTGAATGATCTTTTCGGTGTCGGCAATCTGTTTGGCGTCCCGCGTGGTCACCAGGGCGGAATTATCCTGCAGGTAGTGGAACACCAGGCGCACCGGGTTCCATTCGAAGATTTCCCTGGCGGCAAGCGCGTAGATGCTTAGCTGCAAGCCCTTGCGGACGTCGGCTTCTTTTTTGGGTTTGCCAGTTTTATAGTCCACGATTTCTACGTCGCCGCGGCCCAGGGAATTCACCTGATCCATGCGGCCGACGAGGATCACATCGTTTTCCAGGGGCAGTTCGAAGGCTTTTTCCTGCTCCAGAATGTTGGGAGCTTCGGCGACGATCGAGGCATAAAAGACTCGCAGCTGCTCCAGCCCGTCCTTTTTGTATTCAGCCTCCTGGTAGGCGTCTTCATAACCGGCGCTGCTCCATTCGGTTTCGTAGATGCGCTGGACTTCTTCGAAGGGCAGCAGCGAGCCTTTTTTCAGCTGCTCCAGGAAGCGCTTCACGGTGGTGTGCATCACGCTCCCGAAACTGAGCGCGGCGCGCGGGCCTTCCTTGAGCGACCACAGGTAGCTGAAGGCGTATTGCTGCGGGCATTTGCGGTAATTTTCGACGGCGGAGCTGCTTAGCTTCAGTGGTTCGGGAACGGAGGGGTGATACACCTCCGCCCATTGCGCGATGCGCGCAAAAATCTTTGCCGGGGCCTCGCCGGAGGGGAACAAATCCGTTTCCGTTTGTGGCGCTTGATCCGCGGGCGGTTCCGCTGGTTTGACCTTGGGCGCGGATACGGAAACGTCGCGGCGCTTCAGGGTAGGATCCATCACGATATCTTCGATAAAGACGGGCACACGGTTCCTTTTCTCGGTGATCGTGGTGAGGGTGAGACGTTGTTCGGCCCGCGTCAGCGCCACGTAAAACAGCCGGCGTTCTTCCTGGATGTGAAAATCGCCCTGCGGCAATTCTTCCTTCATCAGGCGCACGGGAAATTCGAATAGCGGCGCGCGATCCCTCGCAGGAAACGCATGGGAATTTACGCGCAAAAGAAAAACATGAGGAAATTCCAGGCCTTTCGCGCCATGAACAGTCATGAGCTGCACGGCGTCGCCAGGAACTTCATCTTCGAGGCTGACGGTGCCATTAGCCTGCTGGAAGAATTCGAGATATTCCAGGAATTCGGGAAGGCTGCGCGTGTCGCTCTTCGGCTCCCAGTCTTTCACGAACTGGCCAAGCTGATTCACGTACTTGCGGTCCTGGGCCCCAGCGCGCTGCGGAACTTCCAGCCATTCGATCAGATCGCCGAGTATTTCGCGCGCGGTGCGCCGTCTTATGGTTTTGTGTTGCCCTGCGAGAAATTCCAAAAGCTCTTTGCAGGCAGCGGGTGAAGGATCGAAGGGCAGTTCTCCCTGAGGAGCTTGCAACACATCGTAAAGGGCCGTAGCACGCTTTTTTGCAGCGCGCTCCGTCAAGCGCAGCAGATCTTTGGCCGCAAGATGCCATGCCGGCGCGGAAAGCACGCGGGCGCAAGCGATATCGTCATAAGGAAACGCGATCAGGCGCAAATACGCAAGCACGTCGCGGACGAGTGGATGCTCCAGGATGGAAAGCCTGCTGATCACGAAGGGAATTTTTCGGCGCGAAAGCTGTTCCACCACCAGATCGCGGTGAGCATGCTGGCGGTAGAGAATGGCGAATTCCCGCCAGCGGCGTCCGGCTTTGTGCAGGCGCTCAAGCTCGTCGGCAACCCAGGTAGCTTCGGATTCCGCGGAGTCGAGTTCCACGATACGGATTTTTTCGCCGTCGGGGCGATTGGGATACAGGACCTTTTTCGGAAATTCCGGGCTGACCTCGTTCATGCCAATCGCTTGAGTGGCCACGCGCAGAATGTTTGGCGTGGAGCGGTAATTGTGAGTGAGCGATACGCGGTACGGTGTGGAATCCTCGCCCTCGGTCCAGCCCGTAAAGCGTTGGAGGAAAAGTTTGAAGCTGCCGAAGGACGCGCCGCGAAAACGGTAGATGGCTTGATCGTTGTCGCCGACGACTACGATATTGCGAGCGCCGTCGCTGAGCCGGTGCAGCAGCTCAAGTTGTGCGATGTTGGTGTCTTGGAATTCGTCGACCAGGATATGTTTGTAGCGCTCGCGCAGTTGGCGCAGACGTTTGGGATCACTCTTGAGCACGGCAACGGCTTCGGCGATGGAACCGTTGATAGCGATGGCGCGTTTGTCCCGCAGGATTTCTTCGCTGGCGCGGTAGGCTCTGGCGATTTCCTGCTGCAGGGCTACCTGTTCGGCGCGCTCTTTGGCGGTGTCGTCATCGAGAAGATGCTTTTCGGCTTGCAACTCGGCGGCGAGCTGGTCGGCGAAGGCCTGATAGTCTTCGCTGGAAACCAGTTCGTCCTGGCAGCGCGAGAAGAACTGGATGAAATCGTTCAAGAACTGGCCGGGCTCGGCGAGTCGGCGATATTTTTCGAGTTTCAGGCGCGCGAGATTGCGGCGGAGAAGGATCCAATGGTCCACGGATTCGAGCGCAAGTCGATTCGGATCGACCTCTTTGAGGATCGTTTCGCAAAACGAGTGGAAGGTCGCGAGGACGACGTCTTTGCCGCGTTCGCCAACGGCCTTGACCACGCGCGTCTTCATTTCTCCGGCGGCCTTGTTGGTGAAGGTGAGGCCCAGGATGTTTTCGCCGAGGAGCGAAGAATCGGTTTCGAGCAAGTGGCGGATGCGCTCGGTGATCACGCGGGTTTTGCCGGTGCCCGCGCCGGCGATGACGAGGAGGGGGCCGTTACCGTGGGTGATGGCACGCTGTTGCGCTTCGTTCAGTTGCGGGCCGCCGGTTTCCGGCTTACCCATTTCGAATAGCGTTTTTTGCATCTACCTCTTACTTTACCTGCGAATGCACAGGTGAAACCAGTGGAAGGTGGCGATCGCGGTGAAAAAGCAGAGGAAACTTGCCGCGCCCATAGGCAACGACTTCGATTGCGCAATGTGCCCTGTGGAAAAAGAATCTTGTACTGGACCCACAATTCCGAAGATGATCCCGCCCAAGACGATCATCGCTGGGAGGCTTGTCCCGAGGCGACTCTGGAGTTGAACTCCGCGGATTTCTTGCGCGGGACGGTGATGGCGGTCCATTTGCCGGATTTGGCCGCAAAATGTTTGGCGAGGAACGTGATTTGGCCGAGGTGATAGGAGTAATGTGCGATCTGGCGATTGATGGCTTGCGTCACCGAATGCGGCTCGGTGCGAATAAATACTGTGCGAGACTGGTCGGCGTCGGTTAAGGGCGTCAGCGCGTCGAACAGGCACTTCCAGCCCTGTTCCCACATCGCCAGCAACTCGGCGCGGGTTTTCGGGGGCTCTTCAAATTCGGTGTCGCGGTTGCGGTCGGGCTTTTCGCCATCGGTGATCAGGAAGTCGGTCCACCGCGAACGCATGTTCCCGGCAACGTGCTTGACGACGATCGCGATAGAGTTGGATTCACCATCGAGCGCCGTGAACAGGCCTTCGTCGGGGCACTGTTCCAGGGCGTGCTCGGTGAGGCGCTTGTAATGGCGGAACAGGTCGATGGAATCTTTAAGGTGAGACGTGGTGAATTCGAGTGCCATGGCGGAATTGTGAGCCGGGTTTTTTTCGTGCGCAAGGTCCAAAAAGGCCTTTTGGAGGTGAATCGAAACCGATCGTTCCTTCGTCCCTAGGGAGCGGTAACACAACGGGCGGAGAACCGTAGTACACTAAGCGCCCGTCTAATTTACCTCTACGACTTCTCTCAGGAGATCAATATGGCAATCGCACAAGCATTACTTCCCGAGTTTGATCACGAGATGGCCACCACGCGCAAAATGCTGGAACGTTTTCCAGAGGATAAGGTGGAATGGCGGCCGCACGAAACGTGCATGACGCTCGGAAGGCTGGCCGGACACGTCTCGGAATTACTGGGTTGGGTCGTTCCAACGATTTCGCAGGAAGAACTGGAGTTAGATCCCAGCACGTTCGTTCCCGTGGTGATGAAATCCCGCGAGGAAGTATTGAAGAAATTTGACGAAACCGTGAAGTCCTCGCGCGCGGCGATTGCGGGCGCCAGCGATGAAGCGCTGATGAAGCCATGGAGCTTGGTCGTCAGCGGGCACAAAGTATTTACGATGCCCAAGGCCGTAGTGCTGCGGACGTTTGTGATGAACCATATGATTCACCATCGCGGGCAGCTTGCGGCGTTTTATCGCATCGCGGGCGTGCCGGTGCCGTCGCTGTACGGGCCGAGCAAAGACGAACAGACGTTCAGCTAGAGCGTGGCACAGCCACCCTTGTCTGTGTTTGTGCGACCGCGCATTTTCTAGGGAAACGGCCCGCCTCGGAAGGCGGGCCGTGCCAAGCGCCTTACAGGAACGCGATGCGGTGCAGTTGTATAATTAGGTGTTAGTCCCACCGGAGGTACGTTTATGGATTCCCCCGTGATTCTGTCTGCTGTGCGCACGCCCATTGGCAAATTTCAGGGCGGCCTGGCGTCGTTCAGCGCACCTGAGCTTGGCGGCAAAGTGCTTGGGGAGGCCGTGCGGCGTGCCGGGCTTCAGGGCAAACAAATCGACGAAGCCATCATGGGAAACGTGGTGCAAGCGGGGCTTGGGCAGAATCCGGCGCGGCAGGCGGCGTTGCAAGGCGGTTGCGATCCGCGCGTGGCCGCGATGACCATCAATAAAGTGTGCGGGTCCGGGCTGAAAGCGGTGGCGCTGGCGGCCCAGGCGGTGCAACTCGGCGAAAGCGAAATTGTGGTGGCCGGCGGAATGGAGTCCATGTCCAACTGCCCGTACCTGCTGCCCAACGCTCGCACCGGCTATCGCATCGGCGACCAGAAAGTTGTCGATGCGATGATTTCCGACGGCCTGTGGGACGCCTACGAGAATTTTCACATGGGAATGACCGGGGAACTGGTGGCGGAGAAATACGGAATCACGCGCGAAGAGCAGGACAGGTTTGCGCTGGAGAGTCACCAGAAGGCCATTCGCGCGCGCAAATCCTGCTTCCTGGAGGCGCAGATTCTGCCGATTGCAGTGCCGCAGAAAAAAGGCGAGCCGCTGGTGATCAAGTACGACGAATCGCCGCGTGAAGACACCACGCTGGAAGCGCTGGCGAAACTGAAACCGGCATTCAAGAAAGACGGCACGGTGACCGCAGGCAACGCGCCGGGCACAAATGATGGTGCTGCGGCGCTGGTGGTGACGAGTGAACGCGTGGCGGCGAACCTGGGGAAGCTGCCGATGGCGCGGATCGTGGCGCAGGCCGTCAGCGGCGTGGAACCGAAATGGGTGATGATGGCGCCGGTCGATGCCGTGGAGAAATTACTGGCCAAGACGGGATGGGATCGCGACAAGGATGTAGACCTGGTGGAATTAAACGAAGCGTTTTCCGTGGCGGCCATCGCGGTGACCCGGCAGCTCAAGCTGAATCCGGAAAAAGTAAACGTGAATGGCGGCGCGGTGGCCCTGGGCCATCCCATCGGAGCCTCGGGTGCGCGCATCCTGGTCACCCTGCTCTACGAATTGCAGCGGCGCAATCTGAAACGCGGCATCGCGGCGCTGTGCCTCGGCGGAGGAAATGCCGTAGCCCTGGCCGTCGAGCGCGTCTGACGGCTGCGTCCACGAACCGCGGGCCCATAATTCGCGACGAAAAAGTAGCACAATTCGCAAACCTATCGTAGAGATTGCAGGTCGAACTCCGTCTTGGAGTGCTGATGTCCGGAGTATCGATCTGAATTGTTAGCGTCGCGGAGTCGAATTTCCGCGCATCGAACTCCATTTCGACGAGCTCACCGACATCAACGGCAGGCGTGTAGGGGTCGGTGGCCGGGAAAAAGGGGGAACGCTCATCGGACTGCGGCAGGATTTGTTTGCCGTTCTGCGACACGGTGATTTTGACGGAATTGGGCGCGGGCGCGGCAACTATCTAGCAAATCTCAAGAGACATGCGAACGACCGCGGGCTTATCGTAAAAGTCTTTGACGGCGTCCTGGGCGTTGTAATTCAGAGTCTTCGCGGCATGCGCGGCAACTTGCAGAAACGGCGTCTCAATGCGGGGTTATCAGGTTATCGCTCAGACGAAGGGTCGGGATGGTGTGGCGGTATTGCGACAAAAAATCGTCTCCCATACCGGCTTGCCGCGTACCCAGAAAATAAGCGTCGCGGATAACGGAAGAGGACAGAGGAAAATCGTAACTCCAGGCTGGGCACGGAAGAAGTAGTGCCGGTACACAGGCGGTTCGTTGATAGCGCGTTTGCCATGCTGGGTGACGTTCGCCCACCGCTCGCCTCCCTCGCACTTAGCTTGTCTCTCGGGTCCTGTATATTAAGGGCGAACCAGAGGCCCTGCGGGTTACGAAACTAAGGGAGCGGATTACTGTTGGGGACAACGTCCGTCGACGGCTTCGGTGCCTGAGAAAGTTCCGCGGCACAATAGGGGCAGAACTTGTCGTCGTCGGCGACTTCGTGCTGGCAGGCCGGGCAGACCGGGTGCAAGTTGTATTTGCAGTTGGGGCAGAAGTTGAAGCGCGCGTTGACGCTCGTGGAGCACTTGGGGCAATTGAAGGGCAGCGGCTCGCGGACCAGGAGATAGATGATCAGGCCGATGAAAAAGGTGCTGGAAGAAAGAATGAGGACGAGAATTGTCCACAGGCCGGCGTGCATGCCGCGGCGTTTGGCATCGCGATAGACATACCCGAGCATAAATAGCATTGCGGAAAAAGCCAACGCAGCGAAGGTGATGACTCCGGCGAGGGCCAGGTACGACAACGCCGGCTCGCTGCGCATGCTCTCGTCTCCCGGGAAAACCTGTCCGTTGTTTTGAAAGCCATGAAGGTTCACCAACATGCCGATGATGAGCGCGATGACGTAGAGCGCGAGGCAGGTCCAGACGAGCCAGCGCGGGATAATGCGGAGCTCGTCGCGGAACCGCGTACTCTCACGCTTGCGGCGAATGCGGATCAGGCGAAGGCGTTCATTGAATGTGTCAGTCATATTTCCCTTTCGAACCCAGAAAACAATTCCTAAGCAGCTAAAGCCCAAAGCGCATGTCTGTAACGTGGGCTACGCATCGGTGCGCTTTGCCAAGCCGTGGCTTGAAGAGCGCTGGTGAAGAATGACGGCCACGGCGATCAGGGCCGGTACGGTCCACCAGAGCACAAACCCAAATTCGAGAACCGGTTTGGGCAGGTTGAGTTGCGAGCCAACCCAGGCGAAAACACGCCAGACGAGCGGCGCGCTCAGAATGCCCAGCACCCAACTGGCGGCGGTCATAACCCACAGCAGCGCGCTGGTCGGCGAGCTTTGCGCCCATTCCTGCGCGCGCAAGCGAACGCGAAGTTGCGCGCGCGCGGCGAGGTCCCGCGGAATGGCCACGGGGACGTTGCGGAACGAACGCAGCAATTGTTGGGTACGCGCGATTTCGCGAGAGCACTCGGCGCAATCGCGAAGATGCGCATCGAGCCAGGATTGATCCGTCGAAGAAAGTCCTTCGACGAGCGATTCGTCAAAGAGTTGTTTCGCGCGATGGTGGAGGTTTGCACTCATGCGGCACCTTCCGGCAAAGCAGATTTCAGCGCTTCAAGCCCGCGATAGAGGCGCGACTTGACCGTGGATATCGGAGTGGCGAGAACCGTGGCGATCTCTTCGAGCCCGAGCTCTTCGTGAAAGCGCAGGAGCAGCACTTCGCGATAATACGCGGGAATTTTCAACAGCGAGAGCTGCACGGCTTGCTCGTCTTCGCGCGCCACCAGAAGCTGCAGCGCCGAAGTGGCGTGATTGTCGGGCGGCTCGAAGGGCTGATGGGATTCCGGATCGGCCAGTTCTTCGAGGCTGCTGAATTTCTTGCGGCGCGAAACGTCGATGACCAGGTGGCGTGCGATGGCAAGCAGCCAGGACTCGAATTTGGATTTGGCGTTGTATTGGTGGCCCCGCTCGAGCACCCGAATCCACGTCTCCTGGAAAAGATCTTCCGACAACGCGGGGTCGCCGGTGAGAAAGAGAAGATAACGATACAGGCGCTGCTGGTGCTGCTCGATCAGGCGATCGAGAACGTCCGGATCGCGCTGGCGGAGGCCGTTGGCCAGGATTTGGCGTTCGTCAGTCATGAGCCCGGTGAACAGTACCGGGGACCTTGCCATCGTAAAGCTGAATGCTTGTGCGCTCATACTATCTTGGATACGGACCAGGTGGGTAAAAAGACGCAATGAGGGGAGCAAAGGATACGCATATTGGGTCAATGTGAACGGAGAACACCCTTTATTTACTGTGACTTAGTATAAATGGCACGGGTTTCTCTATCAGATCGCGAACGGTCTCCAGACATCGGCCGTCAACAGTTCTGGCCCTGTCTCTGGGCTTCGTCGAACCCTAGCGACGATTTATCCGTGGGGCCGTAAAACCTCGCGTGCCCTTTAGGGCGGGGATATAAGGCCCGGTTAAGTTAGAGCGGTGTTTTCTGCTGCTCCATGTATTCTTTGAGAATGCTGATTGGTGCACCACCGCAACTGGCAGCGAAGTAAGATGGCGACCAGAGAACGTCTTTCCAATACTTGGGTTCGAGGTCAGGACGTTCCAGCCTGAGCAGGCGACTGGATACGCCTTTCAAGCTGTTGACCAGAGTCGAAATGGAATGCTTCGGAGGATAGTTCACAAGCAAGTGAAGGTGATCTGGTTCGCCATTGATTTCAACGAGCTGGGCTTGGAAGTCATTGCAAACCTTTTCGAAGATGATTTTGAGTCGTTCGAGCGCGTCGGCGTCAAATATCTTCTGGCGATACTTTGTGACAAAGACCAAGTGAACATGAAGTTGAACAACACAGTGTCTACCGCGACGAATCTCACTTGATACCACCATAGACCAAGTGTATGCTGGGGCTAGCAAAATGGCAAGAAAGACTTTCAAATTTCGCCTATACCCGAATCACCAACAGCAGCTGCGATTGACACAGACACTGGATGTGTGTCGAGAACTGTACAATGCTGGGCTGCAAGAACGCATAGAAGCCTGGAAGAATAGAACTCCTGTTCAAGTGTTCGAGCAAATCAATCAGCTTCCCGACATCAAAGAGATTCGGCCCGATGTTGCTGGTGTGTTCAGCCAAGTGTTGCAGGATACCTTGCGTCGTCTCGACCAGGCGTACCAGGGGTTCTTCGCCAGAGTGAAGCGTGGGCAGAAAGCTGGGTTTCCTCGTTTTAAAGGCGGTAATCGCTACGACAGCTTCACCTATCCACAGAGCGGATTTAAATTGAACGGGAAATTGCAGTTGTCGAAAATTGGCAACATCAAGATCAAACCGCACCGAGATATCGAAGGCCATATCAAAACACTGACGATTCGCCGTGAAGCAGGAAATTGGTACGCGTGCTTCTGCGTCGAATATGCACCGCAGGCCTGGGCGGCAAACAGTGACAGCATCGGTCTTGATATGGGTTTAGAGAGTTTTGCCACCCGTTCCGATAGCAAAACGATTCCCAATCACAAATTCTATAAGAAGGCGCAAGCGAAACTTCGTCGTGCGCAACGAAAAGTGGCGCGTCGTAAGAATAAAAAGTCAAAGCGTCGTCGTAAGGCAATCCTGTTGTTGCAGAAAGCCCATCAGCATCTAGGCAATCAACGCAAAGATTTTCAGCACAAGGAAGCATGCAAACTTGTGCGAAATTTCGGCACCATCGTAGTCGAAGACCTGCACGTAAAAGGCCTGTGGGGTGGGATGCTCTCGAAAGCGGTTCACGATGTAGGCTGGTCTTCCTTCATTGCCAGGTTGCGCTACAAAGCTGAAAACGCTGGTCGCCAACTGATCGAAGTAGACCCGAGGTATACAAGCCAAGAATGCCCACAGTGTCACGCCATCGCCAAGCAGCCGCTGTCGGAACGAGTCCATCGTTGCGCTTGTGGCCTGAGGATCGGTCGTGACCATGCGGCTGCATTGGTGATCTTAGGGCGCGGACTGCGCCTTCAAGCGTCAACAGCTAGGCACTTAGCTACCGTTGCTTGACAAGCCCCTGCCTTCAGGCAGCCTGAAGGCAGGGGAGAATGCCACAGGTTACATTCTTGTTTCGGGTTCATGAAAGATCGGAAGGGTCCAATGTTTTGTCCACGATGCGGGGCGGAGTATCGGGCGGGATTCACGCGTTGCGCGGATTGCGACGTGGATCTGGTGTGGGAGTTGCCGAAGCACGCGATTGAGATGCGGCAAACGGGCGACGACGGCGAATATCGCGTGGCCGGCGGGCCGGGCGATCCGAACGAGGATCCGTTCTGTTCGTTCTGGAAGGGCGACGACCCGCGGGTGCACGCGGAATTGTGCGGCGTGCTGGAAGAGGCGGGGATTCCACACAACACGGTGTACCGGCGCGACCATTTGTTTAACCTGCGCAATTATTCGGCGTTTGAGGTTGGCGTGCCTTTTTCGATGTACGGGCGGGCGGAGAACGTGGTGAAGGAAGCGTATGGCACGGATGATGTTATGGACGTGGGAGCGCAGGAAGTGCAACTTCTGCCGGACCGGCCGATACCTTCGATCCGGAAATTGCCGGAAAGCCTGACACCGCCCGAGGAAGACAATATTCCGGGACCGCCGAGCACGGCAGAGGGAACAGATTGGTTCCCGGAAGACGCTACCGTAAAAGTGTGGTCGACGGAATCGGCCGAGCCCAGCGATTTCCTGGTGGCCGCGCTCCATGAAAATGAAATTCGCTGCCGCGTGGATAGGCGTGGGCAGCACGCGAAACTGTATGTGCTGCCGGAGGACGAGACGCGCGCTCGGGAAATTGTGCGCGAGATCGTGGAAGGCCAGCCGCCCGATTAAGCGCGCCGTTGTGGCCTGAGCGTTGTGAGCTTGACATTTTTTTCGCCCGCTTGGAGAGTTGAGGCTCCTCCGTTCCCCTACCAGGAGGTTTCTATGAAAAATGCGGCGGCAGGATTGCGTGTGCATTCCGGTTGGACTGCGCTGGTAGCCATGTGCGTGGAAGCGGGCGAACCTGTGGTGCTTCTGCGGGAGCGCGTGGAACTGGTGAAAACGTTCAGCTACAAATTCAGGCAACCGTATCACACCGCGGAAAAATTGCCTTTTGCGCGTGGACGCGAGTTCATTTCCAAAGTGCATGCGGAGGCGCGGCAATTGGCATATCGGGCGATGTGCGCTACGCAGGCGGAGTTAACAAAACGCGGCTATCGTTTGACTGCGTGCGGACTGCTCCTCGCCTCGGGCAGGCCGCTACCTAAGCTGGAGAACATTCTTGCGTCCCATGCGCTGATCCACACCGCCGATGGCGAGCTGTTCCGGGGCGTATTGGCCCACGCGAGCGCGCGCTGCGGACTTCCCGTGTTGCGCGTGCGCGAACGCGAACTGGTTCGTGACGCGGCGCAAGCGCTCGGACTGCAAGACGCGGCGCTGCTGAAACGAGTCACGCAACTGGGGAAGCCACTGGGCTCGCCGTGGTCACAAGACGAAAAGTATGCGGCGCTGATGGCGTGGCTGGCGCTACTAAAGGGAGAAGGGACAGCAGCCACAGGAGCGCGGCGCGATGCGGAAAACACCGGCCAGGCGATATAATCCGTTGGGTCTAAAAACTGGGAAGATGCATCGGCCCACCTGTCCTACGGAGGGGTAAAGCGTGTCGATTGATTCCATCAAGACGGTAGCGGTGCTGGGCTCGGGGACGATGGGGAATGGTATCGCGCACGTGTTCGCGCGCGCCGGTTACAGCGTGATTCTGCGCGATGTGGAGGAGCGATTTCTCCAGCGCGCGATGGACACGATCGGCAAGAATCTCGATCGCGAGGTGAAGAAAGGGAAGTTGACGGAGGCTGAGAAGCCAGCGGTTCTGGCGCGGCTGAAGCCGGTGACGGACATGAGCGCCATTGCGGCGGCGGATTTCGCGGTGGAGGCGGTTCCGGAAAAGCTGGAGATCAAGCGCGCGGTTTTAACCGAGGCGGACCGTTTGCTGCGCCCGGAAGTGATCCTGACGAGCAACACGTCTTCGATTTCCGTGACCACGCTGGCCGCCATGACCAAGCGGCCCGAGCGCTTTGTGGGAATGCACTTCATGAATCCGGTTCCGATGATGGTGCTGGTGGAAGTGATTCGTGCATTGCAGACGGGCAATGAAGCGTTTGCGGCGACAATGGAACTGGCGAAGAAGTTAGGTAAGACGCCGGTCGCGGTGAACGATGCGCCGGGCTTTGTGTCCAATCGCGTGCTGATGCCGCTGATCAATGAAGCGGCGTACGCGGTCATGGAAGGCGTGGCGACTCCAGAATCTGTCGACGCGGTGATGAAGCTCGGAATGAATCATCCGATGGGGCCGCTTGAATTGGGAGATTTCATCGGGTTGGATGTGTGCGTGGATATTATGCATGTACTCCTCGAAGGCCTTGGCGATCAAAAATATCGCGCGTGCCCGCTGTTGAAAAAATATGTTGCCGCAGGCTGGCTGGGGCGCAAGAGCGGGAGAGGATTCTACAATTATAATTCCTAATCAACCCAATCATGGACCTTACACGGCTTGGAGCTGGGCTTTCCTTTCTCGCAAAATGCGATCCTGCTCATTGAGGGTGGCGCCAAATTGCATGGAGCCAAGCCTGAGGGTAAGGACGACACAGATTGGTACGGACTGTATGTCGAGCCTGCCGAGATCGCCCTCGGCTTGGATGATTTTGCTCATTTTGTCTGTACCACCGGCGAAAAAACCGGAGGAAATGGCCGAGAGGACGGACCTGACCCTCCGCAGACTCAGGAAGATTTCTGGCGCGGCCGGAAAAGACCGTGAGTCTAGCGGAGGATTTCGACCAGCAGGACCCAGACATTTAGCGTCGAGAAGATGAAGATGGCGATGACGCCAGCTGCAACGCAGTAGTAGCCGGAAGTACGGCCGGCGACAAGCAGAATCGCTCCCACGAGAAAAGGAAGCACCTGAACCTCGCCGACCACTGATTCGAGCAGGGATTCAAAACGCGGGCGGCCAAGGTCCGCATGCGCGCGAACTGCGCGGCGGTTGGAGCGAAGTTCCAGAAGCCAACCGGCCATCGCAAAAGCGATGATTTCCGCGCCCAGGGCCAGCGGCGGCTGCGGGATTAGCGCCGCCATGCTGCATACTAAAATGAGGATCAGTCGCGCGACGGTGGCGGCGGAACGCGCCGGCAGATGTGGAAATTCCAGGATTCGGCTGATGTTCACCGAAATAGCCACGATGGCCAGGCCGGCGAGTGCCGCAGATGCCCCTGCCGCAGCGATAAAAAAGTTGGTCCACATTCGGAGGAGTAGTATAGGACGAGAAGCCTGGATCGCCGAGAACCCTAAGGGCGAAAGTGAGGCGAAAATATTGTTTGCTTTTTGTTCGCCTTTTGGGTATTGTGGGCCGGTAAGTTTTCAACAGGTGCCCTGTGAGCGATCTGCGGAGCAGTGTTCTAAGCTGCGTCGAACATGAGAGACTCGCATTTGAAGTGCGGGAGCTTCGCACCCGGGGCCAGTACTTGCTCCGTTTGCGCGGGCTGACCCGGCAAGAGCAGGCAGAGTGGGACCGGCGGGAGCGTGCGGCGTTATCGCGGCTGGTCGATCATGAGCTCGAACATGGGTGCGGGCGTTGAAAATTTAGTTTGAAGCGAAAGGGAAAAAAGGCTGGCTTTCTCAAGTACGAGATGGTGTAGTCATCATTTCGTAATGTTCTGAAGACACGGCGCAGTCCCGGCGCCGCTTCGAGAGCGAGTCTGAAAGCCCGATTGTGAAATTCCTAATTTCCTCCACCGAGGTGAGAAATGACAGATGAACGGGCGAAGTTGTTGGAAGCGGCGATCTCGCAAATCGAGAAGTCCTATGGCAAGGGCTCAATCATGCGGCTGGGCAGCAAAGATGTGCTGGTGCCGGTGAACGTGATCCCATCGGGATGCTTGTCCTTGGATGCGGCGCTCGGCGTGGGCGGATTCCCGCGTGGGCGCGTGATTGAGATTTATGGGCCGGAATCGGGCGGTAAGACAACCATGACCCTGCACATCATTGCCGAGGCGCAGAAGCTGGGGGGGCAAGCGGCTTTCATCGACGCGGAACATGCGCTCGATCCGTCGTACGCACGGAAGCTGGGCGTGGATGTGGACAATTTGCTGGTGTCGCAGCCAGACCATGGCGAACAGGCGCTGGAAATCGCAGAAACGCTGATCCGTTCGGGCGGCGTAGACGTGGTCGTGGTGGACTCCGTGGCGGCATTGGTGCCCAAGGCGGAACTCGAAGGCGAAATGGGCGATCCGCAGATGGGCTTGCAAGCGCGGCTGATGTCGCAAGCGCTGCGGAAGCTGACGGCGATTGTTTCTAAGTCCAAAACCTGCCTGATTTTCATCAACCAGATTCGCGAAAAGATTGGTGTAATGTTCGGCAACCCGGAAACAACCACCGGCGGGCGCGCGCTGAAGTTTTATGCGTCGATGCGCGTCGATATTCGCCGCATTCAGTCGATCAAGGAAGGCGATCGCGTGGTGGGATCACGGACGCGCGCGAAAGTGGTGAAGAACAAAGTGGCGGCGCCGTTCCGCGAGGCGGAGTTTGACATTCTGTATGGCGAAGGCATTTCCCGTGAAGGCGATTTGATCGACCTGGGCGTGGACAATGGCGTAGTTGAAAAGAACGGCACATGGCTCAGCTTCGGTGGTGAGCGAATGGGCCAGGGCCGCGAGAACGCGCGCGTCTTCCTGAAAGACAACACGGATATTCGCGACAAAATTGAATCCGCTTTGCGGAAGAAAATGGAAGTTCGCGGGGCGGGCGGCCAGAACCCGGCAGCTGCGGGAACAAATGGACATGCAAACGCGAACGTAGCAGCCCCAGAAAAGCCTTCGCTGAAGGCAGCAGCAGCTGCCGCTGGAGCCGCGGATAATAAAGCGCGGCCGGCGCGTTAAGACTGCGGATTTCTTCGAAGGAAGGGAGCGGGCGGGGCGGGGAAGGGTGACCCCGCCCGTTTCTGTTTTTGAGACGCGTTGGCCTTCAGATCAGCAGGCCCGGGAAACAGCCGTAAAAGTCCATTAGAACCTGCGGACAGGTTCCGAGACAAGCTGTACGGTCGTCCAACCGTTTAAAAGAAAGCACATAAAGCGTACTGGCCCGACTTAGCTATTGTCAGCGTAGGACCAAAATCGTTACACTACGTCTCAGTTTGAAAATGTCCGTTCGGTGTGACGTTGCATGGACATCTTGAGACGGTTGTAAGTGTCGTCGAATGAAACAGTAGAAGTGTGGAACACGGAATGCAGTCCTAGAACATCTGGCGATCGAATAGGTAAAATTCGTATCGTGTAGGTATTCAAGGGTTGTTTCGGGTCAGGGGCTCAATGATTATTAAGGACCTGGGAAGAACTGTTGCCGCGGCGTTGCTCATCGCATCGATCGCAATGCCTGTGACGGCTGCGGAACCGGCCGGCAAGCCCATCGTCAGCGCAACCTCCAAGAAAAAGACGAAATCGAAGAAGCGCCTGGCTCCCTCGAGCTACCGCGGTTACGCACCCACATACGCGGATTCCGTCAGCGCCGATGACCCCACATACGATGACCCTATCGTCCGACAGGCCGCCGTCGAGGCGCTCGGACGCTACAACGGCTCCGTGGTCGCTGTGGATCCCAACACCGGCCGCATTTTGACAGTTGTAAATCAGAAGATCGCCTTCAGTGACGGATACATTCCCTGCTCCACCATCAAGCCAACGATTGCCATTGCCGCACTGGAAGAAAACGTCATCTCCAATGACACCATGCTGAAAGTGGGCCGGCGCAAATACATGAATTTGACCGAAGCGTTGGCGCATTCCAACAACGCGTTCTTCGAAGAACTCGGCCGGCGCATGGGTTTTGACACGGTTTCCCGCTATGGCCGCCTGCTCGGCTTGGGCGAACTGTCCGGATACAATTTGCCCGACGAACATCCGGGGTCGTTCCCGACGGCACCTCCTGCGCTCGGCGGCGTGGCCAGAATGTCCAGTTTCGGCGAAGGAATTCAGATTACGCCGTTGCAGCTTGCAGCCATTGCAGTTGCGTTCGCCAACGGCGGCACACTTTATTATTTGCAGTATCCGCACACCCAGGAAGAAGTGCAGAACTTTGAACCGAAGGTGAAACGCGATCTGAATATCGCCAGCGTGTTGCCGGAAGTTCGCGAAGGAATGCTAGCGGCGGTGTTGTATGGTACCGGGCGGCTGAGCTACGATGCGGGCGGCGACGAGACACCATTGGGCAAGACGGGAACGTGCGACGATCACACGAATCCGTCGCGCATCGGCTGGTTCGTCACCTACGCGGACGAAGCGCACCCGAAAATCGCTTTGGCCGTGCTCCTGCGCGGGAATACCCGCCGCGTGAAGGGCCCCACCGCGGCACAAGTGGCGGGCGGGATTTACCGTCGTCTGCGCGAACAGAATTATTTTGCCGAGCCTGTGAAGGCCACGGCGATGACAACGAACGTCTCTTCCGGCAAGTAAGCCATCCTAAGAAAAGAAAACAAGACAGCGCGCGCAGGCGATCGCTTTTCCCTGGTTTGGCCGTGGATCGTCGTGCGCGCGGACGGGATCACCAATCGATGACGGAAAAAAGGAATTACAGCGTATGCGCCCGGTGCGGGCGGACTTTTACGTGAATGTTCACCACCGGCTCGCTGACATGGCGGGCGGCGTCGAAGCAGGAATCGCACAGCTGCAGGCTAAGCTGGTCTTCGCTTTTCGCGTGGAAGCTGCGATGGCATTCAAAGCAGGTGGAGTACGCCGGCCCCTGGAATTGCTTGCGCACATGAACTTCGGTATGAACCTCGGAGGTAATCATAGCAGCTCCCCTAAACAAAGAATGGGCAAGTGGCGTGCCAGGAAGTTATGCATCGGCAACACTGAAGACAGGGGACTTACAGGATGACACATTTCCTGAGTGAGTGAATTGACGCAGATCTTTGCGGAAACTCGCGAGCCGGCCCCGTATTGCATTGAGCTCATCCGACGGCACAAACATTGACGGCCGCAACGGTTTGGGACAAAAGAGATGCGTGCGGTATCCTGAATACGGAATGGGGGAATGCCCCGGCCGCGAACCGGGAGCAGCGCCAAGCCAAATCGTCTGGGGGAAATAGTGAGCCGTGGATTTCTGTGCGCATTAGTTGCTGTGATTTTGATCGGAGTCGCGGTCGATGGCCACGTCCTGCGCCAGCGCCGTGAAGTCGAGAAAGAATTCCAAAATCAGGTAGCCCGGGCGCGCGCGGAAGCCGACCGCATTCGCGAGCAGATCGTGCTTCCAACCGCGAACAAATTGCCGGCAGGCCGGAATTTCGCGATGGCCCTGCAGCGGTTCGGGCTAAGTTCGCAAGAAGCGGGCGCAGCCACAGTTGCGGCAGAGCGCGCCTTTAATCTGCGGCAGTTGCGCGCGGGCAATCCTGTCATCGTGGGCCGCTCGGTCGAAGGCAAACTGCGCGAAATCAACTACAAGATCGACCCCGACCGCATGCTCCATATTGTCCCCGCCACGGATGGCTTTTCGGCCGAAGTGCAGGAAATTCCATCGCATCTGGAAGTGAGCGTCGTTAGCGGGCAGCTGGATGATTCGCTGTTCAAAGCCGTCGAAGACGCTGGTGAATCCGCGGAAGTGGCCATGCGGTTGGCGCAGATCTTCGCTTACGACTTGGACTTTTATACCGATCCGCGAAAGGGCGACACCTTCCGCATCGTGCTCGAAACGAAAAAATACACCAACGGGAAAACCGCGGGTTATGGACGAATCCTGGCGGCAGAATACGATAACGGCGGAAGGAAGTATCAGGCGTTGCTGTTTCGCGATGATCAGGGCCACGCCGCGTATTACACGGCGGATGGAAAGTCGCTGCAGAAAGCGTTCCTGCGGTCGCCACTGAAGTTTGCCGCCCCGGTCACCTCGCACTTCAGCAAAGCGCGGTTTCATCCGATCCTGAAAGTCTACCGGCCGCACCTCGGAACGGATTATGGCGCGCCCATCGGAACGCCGGTGCAAACGATTGGCAGCGGGCGCGTGGAGTTTGCCGGGCATAAGGGTGGCGACGGAAACATGGTAAAGATCGCCCATTCTCAGGGCTACGAAACCATGTACATGCATCTGTCGAAAATTTTGGTGCACTTCGGCGAACATGTTGAGATCGGCCGAATCATTGGGCTGGTCGGCATGACCGGCTTGGCCACCGGTCCTCATCTCGATTTCCGCATCTCACAGCGTGGCCAATTTTTGAATTTCGAGAAACTTGGATTGCCGCCGTCGGACCCGGTTTCGAAAAAGGATTGGCCGCAGTTCGCCTCCTTGCGCGAACAGTGGCTGCCAGCGCTGGAGCATCCGGAACAAGTGCAGGGGCAGGTGGCAGCAAACGATGCCGGGAAACGGTAAGATAAACGGTCGAAACCGGCGCTTGGATTTGGGTTCGGCGGCAAAATCTCGCCGCACCCGTAGTGCGCGCGGAACAGGTGTGTGGTCGGGAAATGGGGTCTACGGAAGGAATCCGCCAGCGGCACAGGGCGGCGAACTCTGCCAACCGTAGGAAAAATCGCTGCATACCAGCGGACAACGCAAAGGGCAGGAAAACCATTCCAATGCGTTGTGTCCTGTAAATAGGCTGCCGGCCAGTCGTCTTTCTGTGTCCAAGCATGGCCAGACAGAGTCGACCAACAGTCCGCCGCGGCCAAATGAGAGATTTTGCGTTGCCAAGCCTGAGGAGGCTTAATGGATCGTCGTTACTCCTGCACGGTTTTTCTGGGTGTGTTGTTCGCTGTGATGCAATTCGCGGCCTGCGGTGGCGGCAGCGGGACGGCTCCCCTGGGGGTTTACACAACTTCCATCCCCAAGGGCTCCGTAAATACGCCTTACTACTCCACGCTGCAGGCTATCGGTGGAACGGCGCCGTATACGTGGGCGCAAACGTCAGGGGGAGCGATGCCGCCAGGCGTAACGCTGAATAGCTCGGGTACGTTTGCCGGCACGCCGACGCAGTCGGGCACTTTTGGCCCCTACGTGTTCACGGTTACGGATTCAACAGGCACGACTGCGTCTTCTACCAGCCTCGGCATCACCATCGCCTCCAGCACTCTTTCGGTGACGACCACGAGTTTGCCCAATGGAAATGTCGGCACGGCTTATTCCGGTGCGCTCGCGGCCAGCGGGGGCAGCTCTCCCTACAGTTGGTCGGAGACTACCGGTGGCGTATTGCCGCCGGGACTGTCGTTAGCTAGCTCCGGAGCGATCACCGGAACACCGACGACCGCGGGCAGCTATGGCCCTTATGTTTTCACCGTGGTTGATACAAAAAGCACCACCGCTGTTTCTCCCAGCTTGATGATCACCATCACCGGAACAGCCTCGGCGGTTTGCACGCCGGCCGGAAACGAGGCGGCGCTCACTTCCGGCAACCCCTACGCTTTCCTGGTGAAAGGAACCGACAGCCGCGGCAACCCGATTGACATCGCGGGCAGCTTCACACCGGATGGCCAGGGGGGAATCTCCGCCGCTGCCACGGACTACAACGGATTCACCAACGGCCCTGAGCCGCTACAGGTGAATCTGGCCGGAAGTTCGTATTCGTTCAATACTTCCGCGCAAGGCTGCTTGTACTTGGCGTTTTCCGGACTTGCCTCGGCGAACGCGAATGTACGGCGTGAGGGAACTACGACAGCAAAGCTCGAGCCGGCAAACCAAGCGCGCACCAGAAAAACGGCCCAGCCGGAACTGGTGGCTGTGCCGACTTCCAATGTGCAGTTTAGTTTCTATCTGAGCGGCTACGACGGAACGGTTTATAACACCGGTAGAATCATCGAATCTGACGCGTCCATAAGCGGAACGAATGCCTCTGGCTTCCTTCATGTGCAGACTCCCAGTGCATTTACACTGGGATCGCTGCAGCCAAATTATGCGTTTGGTGTGGATGGATGGACGGCCACGGCCCCGGGCACTTTGCGGACGGCCATGGCCGGATCGTTCACAAATACAGCTGGCGTGATTTCGCAGGGATTTGCCGACGTGGACGCCGGAGGCGCCGCATCGGGCGAAATTACCGGCGGATATGGCACGCTGAGCAGCACCATCGATAGCACCACCGGCCGGGGAACCGGCAGCTATTTCCTGATCACCTCGACTGGCAGGCTCACGTTCGACTTTGCGTTTTATGTACTGAATGGATCGGACCTGATTTTGCTCTCGACCGACATGGCTCAGTCAAACAGCACTACGCCATTACTTGCGGGCCGCGCCTTGGTTTCAACCGTGAACTATAACGCAGCAGCGCTCAACGGCTACTACCTCCTGGCCTCCGAAGGGCTGCAGACGATCGGCATCGGCACAGGCAACATCGCGCAGATCGGTACGCTAAACGCCACTTCCGCGGGCACCATTCCGATCGCCACGCTCTATTCGAACTTTGCCGGAACCTATCTCAGCAATCAGTATCCGGGCAGCAGCTACTCTGTGGAAGCCGCCTCCGGACGCGTTTCTATCACCGGACTTGAGACATCCCCTCCGGTCGTTTATCTGACAAACCTGAGCGCCGATGACGGAATCGCCGGTTTCCTGGTGGGCACGGATGCGCAGGCAAGTTCCGGCCTGATCGTCACGCAAACAACCGCCGCACCGAGCTATACCGTTGGGAGTGTTACCGGGGGTTATGCGGCGAGCACCGCCGAAGATGTGGACGGACTCAACGGATCTTTTCTCGGCGCATTTTCATTCTCGGGAACCGGTTCTTACACCGTCACGCCGCAAACGACCGGAAAAGTGACCAATGTGCCGAATCTGGGTGCGATTCTCGTGAATTCCGATGGATCGGGGAACCTGGACGGGGGAAATTTCCCGCTCGTCACGAATGGGACGGTTCTCTACGCGATTCCAAATTCCGGCGATCCTTTGCTGTTTGTTTTGACGGAAGGCACGATCACCCCGTAGGGCTCAGTGGGCGTCTCGACGGCAATCTTCGGTAGCTGACGAACCTCGCGAACGCGCGTCTAAGTGCGGAAGAGGGCACCCATGAACAGAAAAATCCTCGGGAAATCCATTTGGTTATTGGCGTTGTTGTTGGCCGCGGTGCGGCTGCTTTGCGCGCAAGCTGCGGCTCCTGTGCCGGCACCGGAACAACAAGGCAGGGCCTGGCTCGCTGCGTTCAATTCCGGTGACCGAGACACTTTCCTGGCCTATCTCAAAATAAACAGGCCGCAGGACGTGCAACAGATCGACGGTCTGCTCGGATTTCGCGTCATGACCGGCGGCTTCGAGTTGGAAAAGACCGAACAGAGCACGCCCGCGCGCTTTGTCGCCGTCGTAAAAGAGAAGGTCAGCGATCAGCTGGCTCGCATGACGGTGGAAGTCGAGCCTGATCCGCCGCATCGTATTTCCAAGTTCGAATTGAGGGCCATTGAGAGGCCGGCAGAATTCGCCATAACCCGCTTGAGCCAGCCGGACGCGATTGCCGCGCTCAAGAAAAATCTGGAGAACGACGCGGCCGCGGACCGATTTTCCGGCGCAATTCTGGTCGCCAAGGACGAAAAAGTGATTTTCGAACAAGCCTATGGCATGGCCGACCGCGAAAAGAAACTCCCCAACCAGCTGAATACGCAATTTCGCATTGGCTCGATGAACAAGATGTTCACGGCCGTCTCCATCCTGCAACTGGTGGAGGCCGGGAAGATTCAGCTGAGCGACCCGCTCGGCAAATACCTTACCGACTACGCCAACAAGAATGTCGCCTCTAAAGTGACGATTCACGATTTGCTGACGCATACCGGCGGCACGGGAGATTTCTTTGGCCCGGAGTTCGATGCGCATCGCCTGCAACTGAAAACGCTCGAGGACTACGTGAAGCTGTACGAAAAGCGCGATGTGAAATTTGAACCCGGTTCGAAGTTCGAATACAGCAATTACGGGTTTCTGCTGCTCGGCGTCGTAATCGAAAAGGTGAGCGGACAAAGCTACTACGATTACGTCCGCGATCACGTCTACAAACCCGCGGGAATGATTGCCACCGGTTCGCTGCCGGAGAATGAGTCCGTGCCCGACCGTTCTGTTGGCTACATGAGGCGTGGCCCCGGTCCGTGGGAGCCGAATACGGACACGCTACCCTATCGCGGCACTTCCGCGGGCGGCGGCTATTCCACCGTTGAGGATCTTTTCCGGTTTGCCACTGCGCTGTACGACCACAAGCTGTTGGACGCGACGAACACGGATCTGTTGACCACAGGCAAAGTGGATACGGATCGCGGCGAAAAATATGCCTACGGATTCTTCGCGCACGAAAAAGGCGGCTTGAAGTGTTTTGGTCATGGCGGCGGCGCGCCCGGGATGAATGGAGATCTCGAGATTTGTCCGCAGTCGGGTTACGTCATTGCAGTGCTGGCGAATGGCGATCCGCCGGCGGCGGAACACGAGTCTGAGTTCATAGCCGCGCGCTTGCCGTTGCAGTAAGGCCGCGAGCGATTAAAACCCCCGCGAATCTTAGCTGCCGTGTCCCACATACTTCTGGATGAGTTGTCCGGCGAGTTTTCCACCTTCGAATTCCGGAATGACCACTTCGTCGGCGCCGGAAGTGCGCATGGCTTCGGCGTAGCGTTCCTGGCCGGCGCGGGTAATGATCTTCAACTTGGGATTGAGGGCTTTCGCGGTGATGGTGATGTACAGGTTGTCGGCATCGTTGTCGATGACCACGCAAAGTCCGCGCGCCCGCGCGATGCCTGCTTCCTGAAGAACGGTATGGCGCTTGGCGTCGCCATGCAGAACCAGCACGCCTTCCTGCAGCAATTGCCGGTAAAGACCTTCGTTGGTTTCAATCATCACGTAAGGAATTTGCGCGCGATTAAGTTGCTCGATGACCGTACGGCCTACCTGGCCATATCCGCAAATGATGAAGTGATCGCGCACGCGCTCGAGGTTCATTTCATTCAGCATGGATTTCCAGACCTCCCGGCCCTGGTGACCGACAAACGTCAGCAGGATCCGTTCCGCAAACCAGATTTCGAACGCAAAAATGCCGATGGCCACCGACAGCGAAAAATATTTGGTAGCCCTGTGCACCTGGAGATAATCGATCGCGTGCGGATGCGCTACCCAGAACAGCGCATCGGAGAAATACAGATGTTCCAGGCGCATGTAAACCAATACGCAAAACAGCACGAACACCAGCAACAGCACGAATGGACCAATCAAGCGCCGGACCAGCACAAGGACCGCGCGGTCGAGCAGCAGGAAGCGACGGGGACGTTTGGCCCGAGCGGCGGCAACGGAAAGGCTTTGGTTTGTCATGGGGATATAAGCCCAGCTAATGATAATACAGAATAAGATAAAACAAACTAGGATCGTGAAAACGGCACCCCAGGCAAATGTATCCTTTGAACCCTTCCAGCCATCTACTGCTGTTGACGGTCGCCACCATTCGACGACAGACTTGCTATCCCGGAGGTTCCCATGTCTATACGTCCCGTGAAGCGATTGATTCAATCGAAGCCAACCCGCGAAGGCGCGGGTGTGCATCTGCGCCGGGCTTTCGGGTTCGGCAACACCTCGGACTTCGACCCATTTTTGCTGCTGGATGATTTTCGCAATGACGTGCCGGAAGACTATCTGGCGGGATTTCCATGGCATCCGCATCGAGGAATTGAAACGATCACCTACGTCCTGGCGGGCACGGTGGAGCACGGCGACAGCTTGGGAAACCGCGGCGCCATCGCATCGGGAGACATCCAGTGGATGACCGCCGGCAGCGGTATCATTCACCAGGAAATGCCCAAGGGCGATCCAGCCGGGCGAATGCACGGATTCCAGTTGTGGGCCAACCTTCCGTCTTCCATGAAAATGAGCCCGCCGCGCTACCAGGAAGTGAAGTCGCCGGACATTCCGGAAGTAACGGACGACGACGGGACGCACGTTCGCGTGGTGTGCGGCAATTTTTGGGGCACGAAAGGGCCGGTCGACGGAATCGCCGCGGATCCAATTTATCTGGACGTCTCAATCCCGCCGGGCAAGCGCAAGGTATTGCCGGTCGAAACGACGCGCCACGCGTTTGCCTACGTGTTTTCAGGAGCCGGAAAATTCTGCAATGCGTCCGATCCCCTGGCGGTTCCCACGGAGCCCGTGAGTTGGGCGGACACGAATCCGCCGTCGGAAGCGGACAATCGCTCGCTGGTGTTGTTCGATCGCGGCGATGAAGTGATGGTGCAAGCGGGCGACGACGGAATCCGGTTCTTGCTGGTGTCCGGAAAGCCGCTGGAAGAGCCGGTGGCGTGGTACGGGCCGATTGTGATGAACACGCAGGAACAACTCCGCGATGCCTTCCGCGATCTGGAGAAGGGCACGTTCCTTAAGACGAAGTAAAGATCAACCGCGAACGAGACTGGGCTTGGTCATAAGCGGATCGTCCAGCCGCGTCCAGGCATCCTGGACCATGGCATAAAGAAACGCGGTCGACAGTCCAAAGAGGATCCAACCATTCAGTGCTTCGAGCGCTCCCATAAGCTGCCAGTGATTTTCCAGCGTGGCGCCGGAATGACCGAAAGTGGTCATGGCGCTCAGCGAATACAGCATGGCGGACTTGTTGTCCGGCAACGCGTGGAGCAAGCGAAACCCCATGGCCCAAATCAACGCTTCCAGGCCGTGCAAAAGGGTGACAGAGACCGTTGTTCCGACCATAAACGTCAGCGCCACGATCCTCATTTTTCGCGCGTGCGCCTTCACCAGCGCGCGGTCGAATCTCTGACGAATCAGATACAGCCCCATGACGTGAACGACCACGGCCGCAACGCTCAGGGGCAAACTCCACAGCCAATCCGAACTCCACGGCACCATGTTTGCTGGATCGATGTTCACGGATTCCTCCCGCACACTGGGTAAAAACGCGATGATAGCGCACGGAGGCCAGCGCGAGCAGCGCCGACGAGTTAGTAGGAGCCTGCTAGTAGATGATGGGCAGTTTGGAAAAGTCGGATTCGGAGTCTTCAGTAACGCGCAGAACCAGCAGCGTACGGTCGTCGTGTGGCGGGCGACCAATGCCGGCGTGTTCGTCGGTAGCTTTCACGATGCGCTGCGCCACCGTGTAACCAGGATCTTCCGGCACCACCGTCGCCAGCAATGCCTTCAACCGGTCGCTTCCGAATTCTTCCAGATCCTTGTTCATGGATTCGTGGATGCCGTCCGAGGCGAACACCACGATGTCGCCGGGAATGAGTGTTAGGGTTTGCTCTTCGAATTCCGCTTCCGGCAGCAGCCCCAGCGGCATACCGGTCACGTCGATTTCGGTGACCACGCCGTTGCGCACCAGCAACGGCAGCGTGCCGCCCGCATTCGCGACATTCAATTCGCGCAGCGCCGCGTCATAAATCGCAAATTGCATAGCGATGAAACGGGCATCCAGACGCGCCGCCAGCAGGCGTCCATTCAATTCTTGCAGCATTTCCGCGGCGGAATTCTCGCTTTCGTGGACGAGTTCGCGAAGAATGCCGATGGCCAGGGAGCCGAACAGCGCCGCGGCCGTGCCTTTGCCGGAAACGTCGCCATTCACGATGGCCAGTCGGCCGACGCCATACGGGAGCAAATCGTAAAAGTCTCCTCCCAGTTCGCGCGCCGGCACGTACGCCGTGGCCAGATCGAGGCCCGGCACTTCGCGGGCGCCGGAAGGCAGCAGCTGCCGCTGGATTTCGCGCGCGGTTTCCAGATCGTCCTGCAAGCGCGCCTGATTCAGCCGCGATTCTTCGAACAGCCGCGCATTTTCCAGTGCCACCGCGATGTATGAGCCAAGGATGTTCAGCAGGCGTTCGTGCTCCGCGGTGAACGCGTGTGGCTTCGTGCTTTCCAGGTCCAGCACGCCGATCAAGCGATCCTGCCGCAACAACGGCACCACCAGCTCCGAGCGCACTTCCACGTCGCTTCCGCCTTGCAGGTAGCGCGGGTCCAGGCGAACGTCGACTACGCGGATTGTCCGGCGTTCCGCGGCGGCCGCGCCGGTGATGCCCTGGTTTAGGGGCATTTTGAAACGCGAAGGGATGGCTTGCTGGAAGCGCTTGGCAAAAACGCTCTCCAGTATCTGCTCTTCCTCGTTCCAGAGCATGACGGTAAACACCTGGTAATCGACCAGTTTTTTGACGCGTTCGGCGATGCGACGCAGCAGTTCTTCGCGGTCGAGGATCGAGGTGAGCTCGTGGCTGATCTCATAGAGAAGAGAGAGTGTTTGAGCCTGCTCGGGCTGCTCGACATAGAAGCTCGGAGGCACAGGATCAGCGTCACCTAGCAAGGAGAACGGTATTAATTTGGGGCTCGAATCCATGGGAACGATTTTAACTGCATCTGTTGGATGTAGTTCGGGAAAGTTGGTTTCATCGGAAAAGCAAGTTTTACCTCACCTGGCAAATTCCTTTTTTCGATAGGCAGGCCCATCCGGACGGGCGATTGCGGGATTTAGGGACGGCGAAACTTCAACAAAAGCGCAATTCCGGAGAGACCGCGATGAGTTGCACGATGGCGGAAGGTTCAGGAGCAGGCCTCGGCGTTCGGCGCGGCGACTTTACTGTGGAAACGCGATAATTCGCTTACCGTGAAGGACAACAGCATTCTTCCGCCCACCAAGAAATGGGAGTTTTACTTTTTTTTTGGAAATTCCTATCGTCCTTGCGGTCGCGGGACCGCGCGATCTTCGCTTCGAACTGGGACGCTGTCGATGAATCACCGTGCAGAAGTCGCGCAGATCCCAACAATCGCGCCAGACGCTACTTCACTTCCCAGGTGTCGCCAGCGCGCAACAGCTTGGACAAGTCCCCGGGACCCTTTTTCTGCCGCACTTCTTGTATCTGTTCGTTGAGCACGTCTTCATAGCGCGGCAAATCGTCCCAAGCGCGCAAAACGCCTATGGGAGTCGGGAAGCCTGGTCGGCCTTCCATGTGAGAAAGCAGGAAAGCGTAGGACGGGCGCGGGTGGTGCGCGTCATGAACGATCAGATCGGATTCAGTGATGCCGTTGCCGAGTGCCACGACTTCAATGTCGCCATCGGGTTTGCGGCGAATGCCCTTGTCGCGATTCTTGCCAAACACCAGTGGCTTGCCATGCTCGAGTTGTAGTACATGTTCGCTGCGCGCTTCTTTTTCAGTCAAAGCAAACCAGGCGCCGTCGTTGAAGATATTGCAATTCTGAAGGATTTCGACGAAAGCGGATCCGCGGTGGGCGGCAGCAGCCCTGAGGGTATCCTTCAGATGGCTCTGGAAAACATCCACGGAACGCGCAACGAACGTGGCTTCCGCGCCAATCGCCAGCGAAACCGGGTTGAAAGGACGATCCGGCGACCCGTACGGGGTGGATTTCGTGATCTTGTGAAACTCCGAGGTCGGTGAATACTGTCCCTTGGTCAGGCCATAAATGCGGTTGTTGAACAGCAGCAATTTGATACCGACGTTACGCCGCAGCATGTGCATCGTATGATTGCCGCCGATGGAGAGGGCGTCTCCGTCACCTGTCGCCACCCACACTTCCAATTCCGGATGCATAGCCTTAATGCCGGTGGCGACGGCGGGTGCGCGGCCGTGAATACTGTGGAAGCCATAGGTGTTCATGTAATACGGAAAACGGCTGGAGCAGCCGATGCCGGAAACGACGACGAAGTTCTCGCGGGGAATGCCCAGTTCCGGGAAGACCGCCTGCACCGCGGCGAGAATCGCGTAGTCGCCGCAACCGGGGCACCAGCGAACTTCCTGGTCGGTCTGAAAATCTTTTTTCGTGAGTGGTGGAAGAGCTGTCGTGGTCATGGCGGTCTCCTAGAGCCCCAGCATTTCTTCGATCTTCTGATCGAGTTCGGCTTGCTTGAAAGGCCGGCCCTGAATCTTGTTCAGGCCGACGGCGTTGACGAGATACTTGGCGCGCAGCACCCACAGCAGCTGGCCCATATTTAGCTCTGGCACCAGAACTTTCTTGTAACGTTTCAGGATGTCGCCCAGATTGGCAGGCAGCGGATTTAGATAGCGCAAGTGGAGATGGCCGATTTTGCGGCCTTTGTTGCGCTGGCCGGTCACCGCCTGAGTGAGGGATCCAAACGTGGAACCCCAGGACACGATGAGCAGGTCGCCATCGGGGTCGCCGTTCGGCAAAACATTGGGAACATCCTGTACGATAGCGTCGACTTTCGCGGCACGGATGCGGACCATGTTTTCGTGGTTCAGAGGTTCATAGTTCACATTACCGCTCACGTCCTGCTTTTCCAGGCCGCCGATCCGGTGTTCCAGTCCTGGCGTGCCGGGCACGGCCCAGGGGCGAGCCAAAGTATCGGGGTCGCGCCTGTAAGGCTGAAAGCCCTCGGGGTTGGTAGTAAACTTCACCGGAATCCCGGGGATTTCGTCGAGGTTCGGAATGCGCCACGGTTCCGCGCCGTTGGCAATGTAGCCGTCGGACAAAACGATCACCGGCACCATGTACTTCAACGCGATGCGGCACGCTTCGACGGCAACCCAAAAGCAATCGCCGGGCGTCGCCGCGGCGAGCACCGGAATCGGCGCTTCCGAATTACGTCCGAAGAGCGCTTGCAACAGGTCGGCCTGCTCCGTCTTGGTCGGCAAGCCGGTCGAGGGTCCGCCACGCTGGATGTCGCAAATCACGAGGGGAAGTTCAGTCATAACAGCCAGGCCGAGCGCCTCTGTCTTTAGCGCCATGCCAGGACCGGACGTGGTGGTCAGGGCCAGCGCGCCGGCATAAGAAGCGCCAATCGCCGAAGTAATCGCCGCGATTTCGTCTTCCGCCTGGAACGTCAGCACATTGAACTCTTTGTAATGCGAAAGCTCGTGGAGGATGTCCGAAGCCGGCGTGATGGGATAACTTCCCAGAAAAAGTTTCAGTCCCGCTTTCTGCGCCGCGGTAACAAATCCTAATGCCAGCGCCTGATTACCGCTAATGTTCCGGTACAAGCCAGGACTCAGCTGCGCCGGAGGAATTTCGTAGCTCGTCTGGAACGCTTCGGTGGCTTCGCAATAGGAATAACCGGCCTTCAGCGCAAGCTTGTTGGCTTCCACGAAGAGCGGCTTCTTCTTGAACTTGTCTTCGATCCAGCGAACCGTCGGCTCCATCGAGCGGTTGTACAGCCAGTAGCACATGCCCAACGCGAAGAAATTCTTGCAACGATCCATGGCCTTGGCGTCCAGGCCCAGGTGTTGCAGCGAGGCGCGCGTCAGCCGCTGCAATTCCACGGGGAACAAGCGGAACTTATCCAGCGAATGATCCTCCATCGGATTGCTGGTCAGACGCGCCTTGCGCAGATCGTTTTCCTTGAAACTGTCGGAATTGACAATCAGGATGCCGTTGGCCTTCAAGTCGGCGATGTTCACTTTGAGCGCCGCGGGGTTCATCGCCACCAGCACATCCACCGCATCGCCGGGCGTGTGCACTTCTCCCGAAGAGAAATTCAATTGGAATCCGCTGACTCCCGGTTCCGTGCCCGCGGGGGCGCGAATCTCCGCCGGGTAATCGGGAAACGTGGCGATGTCGTTGCCATAGAGCGCCACCGTATTCGTAAACTGGCTGCCCGTCACCTGCATGCCATCGCCGGAATCGCCGGCGAAACGGATCACAGCCTGGTCGATAATCTCGCGTTTTGTTTTGCCTGCGGGAACTTCCATTAGTGTGGACATAGTGCTTGTTAACCCCCGTCGTGCGGCGACTCCTCGGCACTAACAAGAGGAGAGCAGCCCCTTTGAATGTAGCGGTTCGGTGATGTCTAGATCGGGAGCGAGCGCGCC
The DNA here is from genome assembly GCA_963742325.1 of Candidatus Acidiferrales bacterium. Taxonomy (GTDB): domain Bacteria; phylum Acidobacteriota; class Terriglobia; order Acidiferrales; family UBA7541; genus Acidiferrum. Next base: position 1,417,531 of record CAVULB010000002.1, read on the forward strand.
GGACCGCCTGGAGCTATCCGGCTAAGAATAACACAGGGGGAGCGAGGAAGTGGAAGGAGGAACAGGAGTTAGCGGAAGAGCCTAAAGAAAAGCGCGAAAACAAATGTGATGGCGAACACAGACGAGCGTTCCGATATCCGGCTTTCTTGACGAATGAATCACACTTCGCTTGTGATCGCGGATTTCTGCTCCCGGTTCTCTGCCACTTGAAACTGCAATTTGACGTCCTTGGTGCGAAATAGGAACAGCCACCACACGCTGACGGGAAGAAGCAGAATCACGAAGGCAATCGCGATCAGTTGCTTGAGTGATTCAAGCTGCCCTACGAAACGATCGGAAATGAAAAATGTCTCAAAAGGCCGCAAGGCGATCAACGCCAGGCATAACACAAGTGTGAAAGCCGCCCAAATCATCGCGGACACGCGGGCCCACGGGCGCAAGTGGAATAAACCAATTCCGGTGCGAATGCCGACCGCAATCACCGCCGGAGGAACCAGTGCAATCAGCAGAAATGCAACGGGAAAGAGCTGATAGGGATGCTGGCCATTCGTGTTGGCCGGCAAGTTCAGAAGTGTCAGGAGAAAGTAAGCCCAGAAAAAGAAAGCGGTGCCGCAACCGAGCAACGCAAGCGTGGCAGCGGCCGTTACGCCGGCCGAACGGGGACGCGCAGTCATAGTCGAGACGATGACAGCACGAGGTGCAGGGTGTGAATAGTACGAGCGGAGTGGTTGCGTATCGGAAACCCTACTTGACGTTCGCTTTCTTTTCGCCTAGAGTAGGGGAGCTCCGAATGCAACACCCTGCCCCCGGCGGGATTAGTTACAACGCGGCAGCAGACGAGTGGAGGCGCTCATGGCTCTCACCAAGCGGCAAAAGGAAGTTCTCGATTACCTGGTTTCCTTTGAAACCCGCCACGGGTATGCCCCGAGTTTTGAAGAAATCGGCAAAGGATTGAAGCTTACTTCGCTTGCGACTGTACACAAGCACATCACCACGCTCGAAAAGAAGGGCTTCATTCGCCGGGGATATAACCAGAGCCGCTCGATTGAAATTGTGCAGTTGCCGAAAACGCCGAAAGAGCAGGTGATTGAGCGGCGCGTTCAGGAACTGCCGCTGGTTGGCCGGATCGCGGCCGGCCGGCCGTTGGAAGCCGTCGAGGAACGCGAAACCATTTCGTTGGGGGATTTTGCGCGCGGCGGCAATTCGTTCGTGTTACAGGTAAAGGGCAACTCCATGATTGAAGATCACATCATGGACGGCGATTACGTCGTTTGCGAACAGACGCAGGTGGCGAATGCGGGAGACATTGTGGTGGCGCTGGTGGCCGACGATGAAGCCACTCTGAAACGGTTCTACCGCGAAGGCCCCGGCAAGATTCGCCTGCAGCCCGCGAATTCGGAGATGGCCCCGCTTGTTCTGCCCGCCGGCGATGTAAAAGTGCAAGGCCGGGTCATCGGAGTTTTGCGCAAGTACTGAAATTACTATTGCCAACGACCCGTTGTTTTAAATTTTTGTGCCCACCTGCTTTGTTGCACACGTCTAACCAATTTGATGTAAACTTCCGGCTCCCGAACGGCATCAGTTTGTTTCGTTGGGTGTGGGAGGGTACGACTTGGCTCCTGCCTTGGAAAATCTGTTGCTGGTCGCCGCCGATCCGGCCTTGCGGGAATCTCTGCGCAGCCTGCTCGAGGGCGAGCGTTACGCGATCATCACCACGGACTCAGCGGAAGATGCCACTGCGATTTTGCGGGGAAAAGAAATAGCCCAGATCGTCGTTGCAGCCGACGGACTGCCCGACGACACGCTTCCCGCTCTGCTTTCTTCGCTGCAATCCCCCTCCGTCAACGGCAATCCACGCACACTTTTGCTGGCCCATGGCGATTCGTCCCAGCGCGCGCAGTGGCTGGATCAAGGTGTCGACGATGTGCTTCCTGTGCCCTGGGACGACCGGGAATTGTTGGCCCGCTTACGCGCTCAATTGCGGCAACGGCGCGCTCTCGGCGAACTGGAGCGCCGCGTGCGCAACGCCGAGGAAAGCTATCAAGTTTCGCAGACAGCTTTCCAGGCACTCGCGGTCACGGAAAAGATGACACGGGACGCCTTCTCGCTCGAACGCATTCTGAAGTTCGGCGTCGGCGCGCTTTTGGGCCTGGCAATCGTGATTGCCGGTATTTTCTTCGTGTTTTCTCACAAGGCGGATAAAGAATCCAAGCGCGCGTACAGCCTGATTTCGCAGCTCGAAAATACCGCGCAGAATGAAGAGCAGTTGCTGGATTCGGCGCGGCGCCTGCGCCAGGATCCGGCCAATGCCGACATGTTGCAGCAAAAAGAACAGCTCCAGCAGCAGACCGCCGAGTTACGCAAGAAAATCTCCGCGCCCGATGGCGCCGACGTCACCGAACTTCGCCACCAGCTGGACGAGGCCACCGGCCGCTTGACCAAGCTGGAAGACAGTTCGCAGGAGGCGGAAGCGGTGATCCGCGATTATGCTCCCAGCGTTTGCTTGCTTCACGTTTCCGTGGCGTTCAACGAAAAAGATTCCGGTAGGCGCTTGCGCTATGGCGGGATCGATAGCGATGGATCGCCGCTGAAAGATAGCGACGGCAACACCGTGTACACCACCGAGGGCCGGGCACCGGAAGTGCGCGCAGACTTTTTCGGCAGCGGTTTCATTGCCGGCGAAGGAAAAATCCTGACAAATCACCACGTTGTGCAACCCTGGTGGGGAGACAACGAATTGAGCGGCGCTCTGAAGCAGGGGCTGGAACCGGTAATTGCCGAAATGACCGCCTATTTCCCGGGATCCTCTGCCGGTATTCCCGTTGGGATTTCGCAGATTTCGCAGGAAGCGGATTTGGCGCTCGTCCACGGTGACCTTTCAGACCTGAAGCGCCCGGTGCTGAAGCTCGACGGCCGCAAAGCGGCGGCGGTCAGCGGCGAAGCGCTGATCAGCTTCGGATACGCCACGGGTATCGATGCGATCCTGGCGCGAGCGGGCGACGACGCGGTCCGCGATATCGTGAAGACCAGCGGCGGGGATCCCAAACTAATTATGGAAGAATTGGCCAAGCGGAAACTGATCCGGCCCTTGGTTACGCAGGGGCATATAGGCGACGTGCTCGAAGACAAGATTGTCTATGACGCGCAAACCACGTCAGGTGGCTCCGGCGGCCCATTAATGAACCGGGAAGGCGGAGTGATTGGCGTCACCTTTGCCGTGGTGAAAGGCTTTGGCGGTTCAAATTTCGGCGTGCCGATTCGCTTTGCGTCCCCGCTCTTGAAGCGCTGATCCAATCCGCTCATCGGTCCCAGGTGCCAAATGCTTAAAACCGCGGTTCCTCTTTTGCATATCTCCAATGCTGCTGCAGCCGTCGAATTTTAACCTGTCCCGACCGCTCGGCGCGCAGGAGCGAGATTTTATTTCTTTGGAGTAGCGGCGGGTTTGAGGTTCTCGGCTGATTGCTCCAATTGTTGAACGGCCGATGCAGGAAGTTCATAGAGTTCCGCTTCACCCTCTCGCTTGGCGATATACGCCTCCCCATGTTTTGCAACAGAAACCCTCTCCGTGCGCTTGCTCTCGTTCGAGATCACGGTGAGCTCGAGTTCGGGCGACGCAAACCCTGACTCGGGAAATTTGGTGGCGGTCAGGTCACGGATCTTGCCAAGGAGCGACAAGACAGTCGAATCGTCAAGTTTTTTGCCGTCCGGACCCCACCAATCCGACCCGGAATGTGTCAGAAAGTACGACTTCGAGCCAAAGTGGATTTCCATCTTGTTCGGATCTTCATAGCCGAAGTCAAAGAGCTTCCTGTCGCGGAAATCGTCGAGAGATTTGTCGAGACTTGTGCCGACGCTGGCCGGTACTTTGTAAATTCCCGAAAGCGCCGTGGATTTCACATAATAATCGTCTTTAGTCTTGCGCACTTCCAGCTCTTGCGTGCCGGAAGCTCCCGTGATTTTCGCGATCGCCAATGGGGCAGCGGATTTGAAGGCCGTGGCATTTTTGGCTTCGGCTTCGTCGGAGGTGGAACCGGTTTCCATTCTTGCGTCCTTTAACGAGCGGATAAGTTCCTCAACCTGCGTGCTCTGCGTCCGGAAAGGCGCAGGCTTTAGAATCTGCCAGGCATCTTTGTTTCGGGCTAAAGTGAAGTCCTGTTTCTTCTCCGGCTTTTCGGTGATCAGTTCGATCTGACTTACTCGGTCAAAATCCGTGGGGAGCAGGCGTTTGTCGCGAAGATCATCGGCGGTTTTGTCGAGGCTGGATTTATTGAGGTTGGCCACCGTGAACAGACGGGGATCGCCCGCAAGCATCACATAGTAAGCATTTCCCGAAGGAGTCTGGTTGCCGATGAGCACCTTTTTCGTTTTGTGGTCTTTCAGGGTGACGTCGATTTCGAGCGGGGGTGCTGTGAGACCGTAAGAAGCCAGGTTCGACGCTTTGTCATCAAGGAGGCGCTCGGCATTCAAGGAAGAGAGGGTCGCGAGAACGCTCGAAACAGAATCCTGGTCGGCAGCGAAGGCCCGGGGCGACGTCATTTGCCAGGCGCCGGAACTGTCGCGCGATAGGTCGACGGGGGGCTGGTCCTGATGATGAAGGACGAGCCCCGTGATGTCCGCTTGGCTCAGCGAGAGGATTTTGGGAGGAGCGTCGGGCGAAGCCTTGACAGTGGTGTCTGCGGTCGAAGGATGATGATTCGACCAATATAGCGCGCCAAGGAGAGCGGCAAGAACCAAAGAAGCAATAAGTAATCCACGCGGTCTCATAGCATTTCTTCCAAAATAGAATTTGTCGCTGACGTTTAGGCGAAATTACCGGACCTCTAGCGCCGGCGCCACCATACCGACACTCCGCCCAGCACCACAATCAGTGGCAGCAGAAATTGACTGCTGATCCGGAGCCAGCGCATTTGCACCTGTGTAAGAGTAATGCGGCGATCCTCGCGCTCTTTTGGCCGGATGGAGATCAAGTCCTCATCAGAGGACAGCCAATTAATGGCATTGAGTGCCAGATCGCGATTGCCGTTAAACCCGATGAACGAATTCGCCGCCCAGGCCGAGCTCCCAATGACCACAAAGCGGCCTTCGGAATTTTCCTTTCCAGTGTTGTAGGTTCCGGCAGCGGCGATCAACAGAGGACCTTTGGTGTTTTGCGGATCGCGCGGGTCAATGGAAGGGCTGTCTAGTTTAGTGGTAGCCAAACTGGTCTCGGATGAGCTGAAGAGTTTCTGCACCGTGGTTTTTCCGCCGTTTTTGATCTCCAGCGAGCGAGTCAGCGGGAAGCCGGTAGCACGGCGCTTCATGTCGTCCACGATCGCATGCGAATCATAACTTGTGACGAGCGCAACCTGCGGTCCAAGTCCGGCGATCTGCCCGATGGGATTCATGTCGAGCACCAGGTTTTTTTCCGGCGTCACGCCCCAATCCTCCAGCACTTTGGTGAGCGCATTATTATCGGAGATGTCCAGGCGACCCATTTTCAACGGCGGATCAAGCAGGATGAGCGCGCGGCCGCCGTCTTCCACGTATTTCTTGATAGCGTCTACTTCCGGTTGCAGGTAATCCGCTTCCGGGCCTCCGGCAACAATGACAGTGCATTCGCCCGGCACTTCGGCCTGGCTCACCAGATTGACGGATTTCGCCTGGTAGTCGTCCTCGGCAAGCAGATCTTTCAGGTGAGAATAGCCGTTGCGGTCGCTATCCTCGATCTGATGCTCACCGCTGCCTTCCACGAAGCAAACCGTCCGGACGGTCGTCTTCAGATCGCGAATGAACGCGCCAGTGATGCCTTCTTCGTTCAAACTCTTCGCTTCTTCCTTACGGTCTGCGATCTGGACGATGGTCGTCCCGTACGGCTTCCCTCTCACATCGGCGGCAAGTTCGGGGCTCTTATCGGGATCGACGTACTTCACATGCACTTTAGGAGAGAGATCGGCGTACGGATCGAGCTGGTCCTTGGCCTGTTCGAATCGCGTGCTCTGGTCGTAGTAGGTGATGGTTGCCGGCTGCTTCAATCCTTTTACGATTTTGGCAGTTTGATCGGACAGGCTGTAGCGCTTGTTCGCAGTGGAATCGAAAGACTTGTTATGGCGATCGGCTAACACGTTGGCCACAACGAGCACGGCCAGGACGATGACGATATAGCTCGCGGCGTAGATGGCATACCTGGTTTGCCGCGCATGTAGCAATGGGATATTCATTATGATCTCCAGCGCAGGGACTCCATGGACCGCGCGGTCAGAAAGAGCCCCAGAAAAATCACGGTGATGTAGAAGACAGCGTCCTTCGTGTAAAGCACGCCCTTCGAGAAGGAATCAAAATGCGTGAGCACCGAAAGATAGGCCAGCACGCGTGCCCAGTTGGAGGTGTCATAGCCGCTGACCCATTCGAGCACCCACAGAAGCAGGCAAACGCCGAAGGTGGCTCCTCCGGCGACGATCTGGTTGCGCGTCAGCGTGGAGATGAAGGTGCCAACCGCGAGTAGCGCTCCAGCCTGCAGCAGAAGCCCGAGATAGGCGATGGCAAGAGGTTTCCAATCCGGATTGCCGTACTTGAACAACCAAATGAAATTCAGAGCCGTGAGGAGCAACATCCCGGCATAGAGGATGACCGCTGCCCCCCATTTGCCGAGAATAACTTCCAGATCACGAATCGGAGACGTGGCCAGAAGCTCGATGGTTCCATTTTTCTTTTCTTCCGCGAAGAGCCGCATCGTGATCATGGGAATCAGAAACAGGCCGATTACACTGACGTTGGAAACCAACGGACGAATGACCTGTTCGTTCAGGTTCATGGGGAACTGAGAACCGCGCATTTGCGATTCCATCCCGGCAAAAACGAAATAGCCGACCACATTCCAGAAGAAGAAGCCGAAAATAATGGCAAACATTGCCAGCAGGAGATAAGCAATCGGTGAAACAAAATAACTACGAAGCTCTTTCCAGCAAATGATCCCTATATTTCGCATTGGATTTATCCTTGTGCCTTGGCCACCGCCGATTGCAAATTTGGCGAGGCCGTTTGACTGGACGTGTGCACCGCGTCTGAATCCGTAAGCTGAAGGAAGACCTCCTCGAGACTGACAGCGGCGCTGCGCAGTTCGTTGAGATCCCAACCCGATTCCACGATGCTGCGGGCCACATCTCCACGGATATTGCGATCGTCCAGGCCCTCCACTTCGAGGACCAAGCGATTCTGTTGGGTTTCTTTCAACAGTACCCGCCTGACTCCGGACACTTGTTCGAGGCGATGCTGCACGAGCGAAGAATCCAGAGTGCCATTGCGGGCCGCGACTTCCACCATCAGGGAACTGGCGCCGCGGGCGCGATTCTGCAGATTGTTCACAGAATCCGTGGCGACGAGCTTTCCTTTGTTGATGATGACCACCTTCTCGCAGGTTTGCTCGACTTCCGGCAGAATGTGCGTGCTGAGAATAATCGTGTGATCGCCCGCCAGGCTTTTGATGAGGTCGCGAGTCTCATTGATCTGCTTGGGATCGAGACCTGCCGTAGGTTCGTCCAGAATGAGCACATCCGGGTTGTGGATAATGGCTTGGGCAAGCCCGACGCGCTGACGATAGCCTTTCGAGAGCTTGCCGAGCACTTTTTCCTTTACGTCCAGGAGTGCACAACGATCGAGGACGTAGCTGACACGCTTGGCAAGGTGCGGCCCGGCCAGGCCCTTGATTTTCCCGACGAAATTGAGATATTCCGTGGTGCGCATTTCGAGATAGAGCGGAGGCGTTTCGGGTAAATAGCCGATGTGGCGTTTGACCTCGTGCGGCTTTTCGACAATGTCGAAACCCGAGATCGTCGCGGTCCCGGAGTTCGGCGGCAAAAAGCAGGTCAGCATGCGCATGGTTGTGGTTTTCCCGGCGCCATTGGGGCCGAGAAAGCCGACAATTTGACCTTTGCGCACTTCAAAGGAGATGTGATCAACGGCCGTGTTGCGAGCGTACCTCTTGGTAAGCTTTTCTACAGTAATCATAGGATTTGGCTTTTGAGGCGAGGCAAATCCGGTTGCCGTCGCCAGGAATTATTCCCGAAAACTGACTCGGTCAGAAACTAAGACGCCGCATGCCTAGCCGCGGGATGCCAGGGAAAGACGCTAAGGATTAGTCAGCGCTCTTGCCGTAGCGAGCGACAGTATCCCTAAGACCGTTTTCGTTGTCAATAATGCGGAAATGAAGGGCGCTGACATGATGTCCGGCGCCTATAGAACCGGCCCGCGAACCACCACTCGATACTTGACGTTAGCGCCCGCAATTCGTGAGCAGACCCATGCCAATTGTGGTGCTTGCGTGGTTTTTCTCGCGAAACCATGTAGAATTTCGGATTGCCCTTTGGAGACGGACTGACGCCTGCGCATGAAGAAAAATCGACCGATTCGCAAGCTCCTGGCTGCTAACCGAAGCGAAATTGCCATTCGTATCTTTCGCGCGGCGAACGAACTTGGCCTGCGCACCGTTGCCATTTATTCCCAGGAAGATCGCCTCGCACTGCATCGATTCAAGGCCGACGAAGCTTACCAGGTGGGCGTGGGCAAAGGGCCGGTGGAGGCTTATCTCGACATCGCCGGAATCATAGCCATCGCGAAGGCGCATGACGTCGACGCCATTCATCCCGGATACGGGTTCCTGTCGGAGAATCCGGCGCTTGCGCGTGCTTGCGCCAAGGCGGGCCTGGCGTTTGTGGGTCCGACGCCCGAGCTTCTGGAATTGCTGGGGGACAAGACGGCGGCCCGTCGCTTGGCTACTTCCGCGGGCGTGTCCGTGTTGCCGGGAACCGAAAATCCAGTTTCGTCGCCGGAAGAAGCGCAAAAAATCGCGGCCGAAATCGGATTTCCCGTAATCGTGAAAGCGGCAATGGGCGGCGGCGGGCGCGGCATGCGCGTGGTCCACGATCCCGCGCAGTTGGCGGCAAGGCTCGAGGAAGCACAGGGAGAAGCAAAATCCACCTTTGGCGATGCTTCCGTTTTTCTGGAGAAATTTCTTCCACACGCGCGGCACATCGAAGTGCAAATTCTGGCCGACGAGCACGGCAACCTGCTGCATTTGTACGAACGCGATTGTTCCGTGCAGCGGCGTCACCAGAAAGTCGTCGAGGTAGCGCCCGCGCTAAATCTTCCCGATCGCGTGCGTGCGGAAATTTGCGACGCGGCACTGAAGATTGCCCGCCAGTCCGGATATTGCAACGCCGGCACCGTGGAATTTCTGTACGACGTCGACGCGGAGAAATGGTATTTCATCGAAGTCAATCCGCGTATCCAGGTGGAACACACTGTCACGGAGGTCGTCACCGGCATCGACATCGTGCGCGCGCAGATCCTTGTGGCCCAGGGGCATAAGCTGCACGAAGAGCCGCTTTCGTTGCCCACCCAGGAAAAAATCCCGCTGTACGGCGCCGCGTTGCAATGCCGCGTCACCACCGAGGATCCCGAAAAGAACTTCGCGCCGGATTACGGTCGCATTTCCACATATCGCTCGCCCGCCGGATTCGGAATTCGCCTCGATGGCGGCACCGCGTATGCCGGCGCGTTGCTTGCGGCTTACTATGATTCGCTGCTCGTAAAAGTCACTGCCTGGGGCACGAACCTGCCCGAAGCTTGCCAGCGAATGGATCGCGCGTTGCGTGAATTCCGCATCCGCGGGGTGAAAACGAATATTCCGTTCCTGGAAAACGTGGTGAACCATCCGCACTTTCGCGCCAGCAAAGTGACCACTTCGTTTCTGGACGACTCGCCGGAACTGTTTCGCTTCAGCGGTCGCGCCGATCGCGCCACCAAGCTGCTTTCCTATGTCGGCGACGTAATCCTCAATGGCAATCCCGAAGTGAAGGGGAAGAATCTTCCCGCTTCCACCGAAAAAGCCCCGTTGCCGGCCGTGCCTGCTATTGCGCCGCCCGCGGGCACGCGGCAGCTTTTGCAAAAACTTGGGCCAAAGAAATTTTCTGCGTGGGCGCGAAAAGAAAAGCGCCTGCTGGTGACAGACACGACTTTCCGCGATGCGCACCAGTCGTTGATGGCCACGCGTGTGCGCACTTACGACCTGCTGGCCACCGCGGACGCGGTAGCGCAGCGCTTGCCGAATCTGTTCAGCTTGGAAATGTGGGGGGGCGCCACGTTTGACACCTCGATGCGCTTCCTCCACGAAGATCCGTGGCAAAGGCTTCGCGAACTCCGCCAGCGCGTCCCCAATATTTGTTTTCAGATGTTGCTGCGGGGCGCGAACGCGGTCGGCTATACCTCCTATCCAGACAACGTGATTATCGATTTCGTGCGCGAAGCGTACGAGCAGGGAATCGATATTTTCCGGATTTTCGATTCTCTGAATTCCATCGAGAACATGCGTGTTTCGATTGACGCAGTCCTCCAAACCGGTGCGGTGTGCGAGCCGGCCATCTGCTACACCGGCGATCTGTTCGACAAGGAACGTCCCAAATATTCGCTGAAATATTATGTGCAGTTGGCCAAGCGCCTGGAAAAGCTGGGCGCGCATTTCCTGGCCATCAAGGATATGGCGGGCCTGTGCCGGCCATACGCGGCGTTTGCGCTGGTAAAAGCGTTGCGCGAGGAGATTGGCATACCGATTCACTTTCACACGCACGATACCAGCGGTATCAACTCCGCCTCGCTGTTGAAAGCAGCGGACGCGAACGTGGATGTGGCGGATGGCGCGATCGCTTCGATGAGCGGCGGTACCAGCCAGCCGAATCTCAATTCGGTAGTCGAAGCGCTGGCAAACACCCCGCGCGACACCGGGCTCGATATAGACGCAGTAAACGAGTGCTCGGACTTCTGGGAAGTCGTGCGCGGTTACTATGCGCCATTCGATTCCGGACCGAAAGCGGGCTCCGCTCGTTTGTACGAGCATGAAATTCCCGGCGGACAGTTCACGAATTTGCGGGAGCAGGCGGCGGCCATGGGGCTGGGCCATCGCTGGCGCGAAGTGGAAAAAACCTATGCGGAAGTGAACCAGCTTTTCGGCGATATCGTGAAGGTTACCCCATCGAGCAAAGTAGTTGGAGACATGGCGTTGTTTCTGCTGGCCAACGAAATCCAGCCGGCGGACCTGTTGAAGCTCAGCGAAGATCACGATGTGTCGCTGCCAAACTCCGTCGTGGAAATGTTTTCCGGCGCACTCGGCGTGCCCCCAGGGGGCTGGCCGAAAAAATTGCAGCGAATCATTTTGCGTGGTCAGGCTCCGCTGAAAGGACGGCCCGGCGCCAGCCTGCCCGCGGTGAATTTCGAAGCAGCCAAAGCGGAACTGGAAAAGAAAGTGGCGCACCACGTGCGGCGCGACGATCTGCTCAGCTACCTGCTGTATCCCGATGTGTACTTGAAATTCAGCGCATTTCGCCAGGCTTATTCCGATGTGAGCGTGCTGCCGACTCCGGCATTTTTTTACGGCCTGAAGGCCGGCGAAGAGATCACCATCGACATTGAATCCGGCAAGACCATGATCGTGAAATTTCTGACTATAAGCGACGCACATCCCGACGGCACCCGCACTCTGTTCTTCGAATTGAACGGCCAGCCGCGCGAAGTCAACGTCCGTGACCGCTCCTTGCGCGTGGTCGAACGCAGCCATCCGAAGGCCGATGCCGCCAATCCCGGCCACGTCGGAGCGCCCACGGCCGGCTTGATCAGCAGCATTGCCGTCCAGCCTAACCATCCCGTCGAGCGCGGCGCTAAACTGCTGACACTGGAGGCCATGAAGATGCAATCTAACATTTATGCGCCGATCAGCGGAAAAATCAGCAAACTCCTGGTCGCGCCGGGGCAACACGTGGAAGCCAAAGATCTTCTGGTCATCATCGCTCCGTGAGTTCCCCAAATCTCGTCAAACATGAGCAGTTTCCTTCGCGATTCCTGCGCAACCAGCGCGATCTGATTGTCTACTTGCCCCCCGGTTATGATGCGCAGCCGCTGCGGCGTTTTCCCGTGCTTTACCTGCACGACGGCCAGAATCTCTTCGACGGTGCCACATCCTTTATTCCTGGCATGGACTGGCACGTCGGCCAAACCGCGGACCAGTGGATTCAAGAAGGCCGCGTCGAGCCGCTGATCATCGTAGGCATTTACAACGCAGGCAAGCAGCGTCTGGGCGAATACACGCCGACGCGTGCGCGCAAACTCGGGGGTGGCCGCGCGAACCGTTACGCGAAATTTTTGCTGGAAGAAGTGCGGCCGTTTATCCACAGCCAATATCGCGCGCAGGATGGAGCGGAGAATACGGGGATCGGCGGGTCGTCGCTCGGCGGGCTGGTCTCTCTCTATCTGGGCCTGCGGCAGCCGCGGATCTTCGGGAAAATTGCCGCCCTTTCGCCATCCGTGTGGTGGAACGAACGTGTGATTTTGCGGTTTGCGGCCACCGCATCGCTGAAGCCGCTTCCTCGCATCTGGGTGGACATCGGGACGCGCGAAGGCCCGCGCATCGTGGACGATGTGGAACGCTTCCGCGACATCCTGATCGGCAAAGGCTGGCAGCTCGATCAGAATCTGCACTACGAACGCGTCGAAGGCGCCGAGCACAACGAAGCCGCCTGGGCCCTGCGTGTCGGCCCCTTCCTGCGATTCCTATTTCCCGCCCGCTAGAGCTACCAGATGGTATAGTTTCTTCTAGCGCTTTTTTGGTATTAAAGATAGCAGGTCACCGAATTGGCCGCCGTTCTATCACGGCAAAGGTCCAACAGGTGCAACTCCGGGGCGTTACAAAACTCCCGTAATCCCATATATAATTCGCGCAGCTTTGCCGTGCTTTAGCGCTGTGCCTTTAGGCCGGCATCTTGTTTCGGGGCGCGTTTGGGAGAAGCAATGGCCGCGGCGAGACCCATCACGATTCTCTGCGTTTCTTCCTACGAAAAAGGGCAGGAATTCCTGCGTACCTGTAAGAACCTGGGCTGCACGGTGCTGCTGCTTACCGTGGAAAAACTGCGCAACGCGGACTGGCCGCGCGATGTGATCGATGAAATGTTTTTCATGCCGGACGAACTCCCGCTTGCCGACTTTATTCACGCGGTCAGCTATGCCGCGCGAACGCGCCACATCGATCGTGTCGTCGCCCTCGACGAATTCGATATGGAAAATGTCGCGGCGCTGCGCGAGCACCTGCGGCTCCCCGGAATCGGGCTGACCACTATTCGCTATTTTCGCGACAAGCTCGCCATGCGCGCACAAGCCCGCGAATCCGGCATCCTCGTGCCGGAATTTATTCATGTGCTCAACTACGATGACCTGCGCGAGTTCATGGGCTACGTACCCGGCCCGTGGCTCCTGAAGCCGCGCTCGCAAGCTTCTGGCATCGGCATGAGAAAAATTCAATCGCCGGAGGAGCTCTGGCCGTGGCTCGATCAATTGGGTGACCGTCAATCCGAATATCTGCTGGAACAATTCATTCCCGGCAGCGTGTCCCATGTGGACGGCGTAGTCTCCGAACGCGCTGTGCTGTTCGCCGAAGCGCACACGTATGGCGCGCCGCCGCTGGACGTCTCGCACCAGGGCGGGGTGTTCACCACGCGTACCATGGCGCGAGATTCGGCCGACACGCTGGCGCTGAAGGAAATCAACCTGAAGCTGATCCAAGGTTTAGGTCTGGTGCGAGGCGTGACCCACGCGGAATTTCTGAAAGCTCACAGTGACAATCGCTTCTACTTCCTCGAAGTGGCCGCTCGTGTAGGCGGAGCGTATATTTCCAATATGGTCGAAACCGCCACCGGAATTAATTTGTGGCGCGAATGGGCGCACCTGGAAGTGACGGCGGGGAAGATGCCCTATCAATTGCCGCAAGCTCGCGAGGATTACGCCGGCGTAATTGTTTCTCTGGCGCGCCAGCCGGAGCCGGACACTTCTTCCTACAATGACCCCGAAATTGCCGATCGCATCAAGAAGTATCACCACGCAGGATTTATTCTGAAGTCGTCCTCCTCGGAACGTATCGAAGCCCTGCTAGCGTCCTATTCCCGACGTTTCGACAGCGATTTTCTAGCCCGCGAGCCAGTACCCGACAAGCCATCCTCCTAGTGTCACGCGCCGGCGTCGCGCTCAGAAGCTTAGCGGTAATGGCTGGCGTGACAAATTCCCCAATTCAATCGTCTCTACCAGTGTACGAACGAGCCTAAGCGATCGGGAAGCGTTATGCACATGCCCACCGGGGAAGCCCTTGTCGACCAGGATCGGAGATGGCACCACACTTTTGCCTGGGGCGCCTTCGCGCTTTCGCTCATTCTTTACCCGCTCCTGCTGTTGCACTACACGCGCGCAAACTCCGCGACCTTTGACGAGGGCATGCACATTGCGGCCGGTCATCGCTATTGGGAGTGTGGGGATTATGCCATCAATCCGGAGCATCCACCGCTCCTGAAGCTCGTCGCCGCGATGGCGCTGCGGCGCTGGCAATTCGACGGTTACAGTTCCGCATGTGGCACCGCCGTAACGAATAATATGCAGTTGATCGGCGCGGGCTACCGCCTGATGAATGGTGCCGGCGCCGACCAAATTCTCGCAAAAGCACGCGCAGCGGCCATGCTCTTTCCGATTCTCCTGCTGGTTACGATGTTCTTTGCGGCGCGCGCGTGGTTCGGGCCACTCGCCGCCGGCTGCACGGTGATCTTGACGGTCTTTGAACCCAACTTGACCGCGCACGGCCCCTTGGTAACAACGGATATCGCGGTCGCGGCAACCACGTTTGCCGCGGTGTTTTCTGCCGACCGCTATTTGCGCAGGCCGTGTACATGGCGATTGCTGTTGCTGGGCTTCACGTTAGGTCTCGCGCTTGCTTCTAAGCACACAGCTGTCCTCGTCCCCATCATCCTGCTTGTTCAATTTTTGGCTTACTACCGGCTTACGCATGCGGATTCGCCGCGCTTTTCATTGTTGCGGTTATTTTTGGGTTGGTTCGCAGCCTGCTTGATTGCGCTCTTCGTTCTCTGGGGCACCTATCAATTCCGCTACTCCGCGCTGCCCGGGGGCGTGCAGGCATTTGAGATCCCCGCGACACTAGAAAACCACGGAGAGTCGCCGACAATGCTCGGCCGCGCGATCCTGGGCATCACACGTTTCCACTTGTTGCCGGAATCCTATGTTGCCGGTCTTCTCTATGTGATTCAAAACAGCACGCGGCCCTCATTCATTTTCGGAAAACGCCACGACACCGGCGTGTGGTACTACTTCCCGGTCACCATCCTCGTGAAGACCCCGCTTACGATTCTTGTCCTGGTTATTCTTGCCGTGGTCTCCCCGGCGCAATGGCGGAAGCACAAGCGCGAAATTGTAGTCCTGGCCATTCCCATCGTCCTGTTTCTGTCCTCTGCCATGAGCAGCAAGATCAATCTCGGTGTCCGCCATATTTTGCCCGTTTACCCCTTCCTGATCTTGCTTGCCGCTTCTGCGATTGCCTACTACGCCGGGCGCTCCAGAATTGCAGCAGCCCTCTGCGTAGCGTTGCTTGTGTTCCAGGCAGTATCGGATGCGCGCAGCTATCCAAACGAAATGGCCTATGCCAATGAAGCGTGGGGAGGCCCACAACATCTATATAAGTACTTGGGCGATTCCAGCGTGGATTGGGGGCAAGCGCTATATCGTGTGAAGGACTACATTGCTAGGCGGGGAATTTCCGATTGTTGGATCGCGTGGTTCGGCGCACGCAAACCCACCGTGGATGGACTGCCGTGCCGCCTGCTGGCCGCGCCCAGCTATGTGGAAGCGGTGGATCCGGAGCTACTGCCAATACTGCCGGAGAAATTTTCCGGCACTGTTTTTGTGAGCAACACGCTCGTCGATTACGATTTGTACCCTTACTTATATTTTCTGCAGCGCCCACCGGACGATGTTGTTGCCGGAAGCATCCTCGTCTATCACGGTGATTTCGACTTGCCGGAAATTGCGGCGGAACGGAGAGCATCGCGCGGTTGGTGGTACCTGAATCACCAGCAAGCGGCTTTGGCCGTGGAAGAGTTCGCCGCCGCTGAACCTCACGCAGTGGCACGTGGAGAGCTCCGTTCTCTGTATGCCTGGGCGCTAGAAGCTGCGGGTCGGCCGAAGGAAGCGCGTGTGAAATACGAGCAGGCTGCTGCGGACTTTGCCGGTAAACCCGCCGACGAGCAATGGCGCAAAGCCGCGCTCGATCGTGCCACCGCCTTGCGCCAGGCTGAGTCGAATCCGGCGCCCGCCAACTAGTCCCATTTGCCGGCTCAAGTTATTGGCGAAGCGGCCAACGATCTGCTGAATGCCTGGGTCATCCCGCAGGGAAGCGAAAGCAGGGTTCGCCTGGATCGCTGCGGAATCGCGCAAGCCCATAGCAGCATGATCGACATGTACTTCCTCGGTTCGTTTTATGCCCGGAATCGTGAGCTGGAGAAAACCCTGGCGACGCTGCAGAAGGCTGTCCGAATCTAATCATCTAATCAAAAGAGAACAAGTAGCGCATTCTCAGTTTCGCTTGCGCTTCTCCCCCCTTGGTACAGCCCGGATCCTGTTCTTGAGGCTAGTTACTTTCAGGTGAGATAATGAATTATTGTGTTTGATACGCGGTTCCCCGCGGGCTATTGTTTGTCTACCCCGGGCCGGAAATCTGCGTGGGGTGTGCTGTCCCTTGGGAGGACCGATGTGGGGGAATAAAAAACCGGATACGCCTCAACCAGCGCAGCCGGAATCGAAAAATTTTCCAGTCAATCCGCCGCCAAAGCCAGCTGCGGCAACTTGGGAGGGAACTACCGCAATGAGTACAGATGCTATGCGTCCGTTGGGAGCAACCGCTGACCGTTCCACGGCTCGGCTCGGTCCCAGTTTGCACGTGAAAGGTGAAATCTCCGGGAATGAAGATTTAGTGATAGAGGGCTCGGTGGAAGGATTGGTTCAACTGGACGAGCGCAAACTAACTGTCGGCGCCACGGCTAAGTTGACCGCGGATGTGATTGCCCGGGAAGTCGTGGTTTACGGCAACGTGAAAGGGAATTTGCGTGCCAAGGACCGCATCGAAATCAAGAAGGATGGCTCCGTCAACGGGGATCTCACGACCGCCCGCATCATGATCGAAGACGGCGCATACTTCAAGGGTTCGATCGAGATCGACAAGAGCGCCGAAAAGGAAACCGGAGCAGGCGCGTTCGCGCGCGCCGCTTCGCCCGCCGGCGTCGGCCCCAAGACCATTTAAGTTTGTTTGACGCGTAGTCTGTCCTCCCCACACGGCGCCCCGATTCGTTCGGGCGCCGTGTCCATATTTCCGCTGCATTTATTAACTTTGTAAAAGTCCGCAAAGTCCGGGTAATCCTTATCGCCCTTTTACTTTCAGTGGCGACCTGTGAAGGATGCGATGGCGGGGCCAGTGGGCTCCACAATCGCCTGCTCCGCCCAAATTGCCCGGTCTACGAGTTCCGCCACCGTCTCGCAAGCACCAGCAAAATTCGCGGCCCGAATCTCTATTCGCCGCTCCCACTGTCAAACCGGAAAACATTCCGAACCGCGTAACCGCGCCGGGGATTGCGATTCATCCCAGGCGCGTTGATGTGAATACGCCGGTTCTCGCCACTCCGGCGGTCGCCCCCAGCCTGCAGCAGCTCGTGCTGAGGAATCCCAATGGCGAAACAGTTTCCCTCGACGACGCCTTTACGGCGCAATGATTCTGTCTTAACCTTTCCCTGGCCCGTTTCATCTCATGAGGGCGGCCCACGCCGCGCTGTTCGCGGGCGACTTCGTCCCTGTCAGAGAGACCTATGAAGACCCGCAAACTCGGAAATTCCGATCTGCACATCACCCCGGTAGGCTTTGGCGCGTGGGCCACAGGCGGCGGAGGTTGGGAGTATGCCTGGGGACCGCAGGATGACCAGGATTCGATTGCCGCCATCCACAAAGCCTTGGAACTTGGCGTGAATTGGATTGACACTGCAGCGGTCTACGGGTTGGGCCACTCCGAAGAAGTGTTGGCGCGGGCATTGAAGAAATGGAACGGGTCGCGTCCGTATGTTTTCACGAAATGCGTGCTGCGTTGGGACGCCACGCGAAAAATCTCACCTGACCATAGCGCCAGTTCCATTCGCCGGGAATGCGAAGACAGCTTGTTGCGTCTGCAAACGGAAACCATCGATCTTTATCAGATCCACTGGCCGCCCACGGACAACGGACCTGGGTTGGAGGAAGCCTGGCAGACTCTGAGCGCGTTGCAAAAGGAGGGAAAAGTGCGCTGGATCGCCGTCTCGAATTTTGACGTGCCGCAATTGAAGCGCGCCGAAAAGATTGCTCCGGTTACCTCCTTGCAGCCGCCCTATTCGATCCTGCGCCGCCAGATTGAGGAAGAGGTTTTGCCGTATTGCGAACAGCGCAACATCGGCGTGATCGTTTATTCGCCGATGTTTTCCGGTATGTTGACCGGAGGAATGACGCGCGAACGCTCCGCAGCTCTGCCGGCCGATGATTTCCGCAAACGCAACCCGGAATTTCAAGAACCCAAACTTTCGAAGAATCTGGAGCTGGTCGAGCGGCTGGGAGAAATTGGCGCGCGTTATGGACGTACTCCCGGCGAAGTGGCCATCGCCTGGACCTTGCGTCATCCGCGAATCACCGGCGCGATTGTCGGAGCGCGCACCGCGAATCAGGCCGCCAGCGTCATGCGTGCTGGCGATTTTCGCCTCAATGCAGAGGAGATAGCGGAGATCGAATATTATTCCGCGGGCATTGCCAAAACGAAGAGTGCGTCCTGACGGCAGGTAGAAAATTGTTGAAGGAGAATTCGCAATGAATTTGGGCCTTTCGGGGAAACTGGCCGTGGTCACGGGTTCGACCGCAGGTATCGGGCTAGCTATTGCCGCCACGCTTGCGGAAGAAGGAGCGCGGGTGGTGATCAACGGCAGGACGCAGGCGCGCGTGGATGGAGCCCTGGAAAAATTGCGCATGCGCAACCGCGGCGCGGAGTTTACCGGTGTGGCCGCCGATCTGGGCACTGCCGCGGGCGTCGAGCAATTTGTGCAGGCGGTCCCGGTGGCCGACGTGCTCATAAACAATCTCGGTATTTTCGAGGTGAAGCCGTTTCTGGAAATTCCCGATGCGGACTGGCAGCGCTTCTTCGAAGTGAATGTTCTCAGCGGTGTTCGCCTCAGTCGCCATTATCTTTCCAATATGCTCAAGCGGAATTGGGGCCGCATCATTTTTATATCCAGCGAATCGGCGCAGCAGATTCCGATGGAGATGGTCCACTACGGTATGACCAAAACCGCGCAGGTCGCGATCGCCAATGGCATCGCGCGTTCCGTTGCGGAAACCGGCGTGACCTCGAATTCGATCTTGGTAGGTCCCACCGCTTCGGAAGGAGCGGGGAATTTTCTGCGTGAGGTCGCGAGGCAACAGGGGCTGAGTCCCGCAGAGATGGAAAAAATGTTCTTTACCAAGGCGAGACCCAGTTCGCTTCTGAAACGTTTCGAAACTCCAGAAGAAGTGGCTACGATCGTCGCCTTCGTGGCCAGCAATCAAGCTGCCCTCATCAATGGAGCCGCCGTGCGCGCCGAAGGCGGCGTAGTGCAAAGCATCTTTTAGTCAAGCGCGTGAGGAATCGCGAAGCAACTCACGCCCGCATATAATCCGCGCGCCAGTTCTTCACCATCTGCTTGATGGCTTTGATGTCCGTCACTTTATCGTTGAACACTTTGCGCGCCAACCCTGGCAGTTCTTCATCGCTTGCAAAGCGTAACGCCACCAACTGGCTTTTCGTGAATTCACCGATATGCGGCCGCAAATCCTCCGCCAGCAGCCTGGTCAGGCGCTGGCGCTCTTCCATGCGGATTACGCGATCCTGCACGGCAAGCGCGAACACACGCGCATTAATCGCAAACACAAACAGTGCCGCCGCCGTGAGCAGATGAAGCACGCCATCCCAGCTGAATCCGGGACGAATCAACCGGAAGATGGACCATCCAAAATTCAATATAAATACCGGCAGCACAAAAAAGTGATACGCGGGCACCCATCGCACATGATTGGAAAAATTCTGTTCCGTCATTTCGAAGATTCCTCCTGTGAGCCGCATCTTACCAGACCTACCCGTCGGGACAGGTATCGTAATGGCAACTTCCGGTTGCGACGACGCTGAAGTCCCGCTGCGGAGGCGCACAATGGACGAATGTATTCCAGCTTCCCGGTGGAAGCGAGGAGCAACCCATGACGAACCTCAGCCTCGCGCGAATCATGTACGGCACGAGCCACGAATATCACGCAGCCGTTGCGCATACGCATTCTCTCGCGCCACTGATGAATCAATCCGCGACGGAGGCAGAGGACAACTCCGCCAGAGCGCCAGAGACGCTAGGCGAATTGCTTCACCGCGTCTGGATCAGCTTCTCTGGCAAACGCTGAACACGCCCCTTCACGTTCCTAAAAGATTGCCCTGAACCCTGCTATATCCGTTTTCCTGCGCCCACAAACTGAGTGGGATCGCCGCCAGATCGTCTACCAGTGGAACGGCGTTGCCATCTTTGGTGAGATCGATGGTGCGGAGAAAATGCTTGCAGGTGTCGCAGCACTCCACGCGCACTTGCGGAAACCGCTCGGCAACATACACCGGAAGCTTCTGTTCCTGTTCTTCGCCGCAGTACGCGCACAGAATCCTGCGAAAATCCCATTCCTGCGAGCAGAAAGAACATTGCAAAAATCGTTTTCCGCCATCCCCTTCGCGCCGTAGCACTCCGAGCAGTGGCAGGGAATTACAGCGCGGGCAGCGGCAAACGGTCATCGTCAAGACCGGTGGCAATTGCGCCCCGGTCACAAACTCGGCATAGGGTTGCAACAACGCACGTGCCAGGAATTCTGTCAACGGTTCGCTGGCGGCTGCTTCCAGCATTCCCGTCTTCCAAAAGTCTGTGAGCGCATTCACCCACGCAGTCTCTCCCTGCAAACGCAATTGTCGCGAACCCGCTGAAAGCGGATCGGGGCCATTAGATTCGATCAGGAAAAGCAATCCGGCGAAGGGTTGCAGTAGTATATCCAGATTCAATGCCGAACGAAGATTGCTGCCCGCCGGCGCAACTGGTCGCTTACCCCAGAGCTTCGGCAGTTGCTCATAAAATTCTTTTTGGAATTGTGCCACCCGGCCGTAGAAGCCAAGGATCTGCTGCGCAAAAGAAAAGCGTTCGCCAAGCAAAGCGGCGCGTTCGATGCGGGAACGATAATTGAATTTTCCGGTGACGAGAAGGGTCATTTAGGCGGTTCGGACGAGCCGACAATTTCCTCATACCAGCCCGGATGATATCGTTTCGCAAACGCCAGGGAAACGTCTCCGCGAATTACGGAGCCGAACGCGCCCCGCTCCGCAAAGACACCCATGTAAATATGAATCATGAAATTTGCAATGGTCACCAGCGCCGCGATGGGGTGAATCAGCACAGCGGCATAGCGCAGCCAGCGCCAGCTCCACGGAAGCCTATCGCTGAACCACAGCAGCAATCCACTGAGGAGCAAAACCCAGCCTGCGATCAAGAAGGACCAGAACAGCAGCTTCTGCCCGGCATTGTAGCGGCCCGCCGGCGGCATTTTTTCATCCTGGTTGGTGATGTAATAGTGCAGCGACTTCCACCACGCACGGTCCACGGCCGTGAATTCCATCTGCCGCCACCACATCACGAACATATCGGTGACTGCGGCCACGAAAATAAGGCCTACCCATGGATGCAGCATCCGCGAAATCTGTCCCCCGCCGAGCACCCATGCCAGCCAGAACAACCACGGCGACCAGAAGGCCAATCCCGTTGCCAGCAAATATAAATACGAGCCCGCGGCAACCCAGTGCGTCAGGCGTTCCTTCAACGTATAACGCAACACGTGCCCGTGAGGAGTAAGCTGTTCCGGGTGCGTCGTCATTGCTCTCCTCCGAACGGGCGAATGTCTTCTTCTTCACGCGCTTTCGGTCCGAAGCGCAGGTAGTGCACGAACAAGCCAATCAGGCCGCCCGCGATAGCCAGATTGCCGAGCCACTTTAGCGGTTGCTTCCAGAGTCTCACGGAAAGCGGAATCTTCGGATTACTCGGCAGCCCGCCGTACAGTTCAGGCTGCGTCGCGTCATGCAGTACGTAAATTACGCCCGTGCCGCCGACTCCCGGTGGATCGTAAACGCCGGCATTCGCAAAGCCATAGTCGTCTTTCAATTGTTTGGCGCGCTTCTCGGCCAGGTCTTTCATGTCATCTTTCGACCCGAAATGCAGGCAGCCCGTGGGGCAAGACTTGATGCACGCCGGTTCCAGGCTTTCGCTCACGCGGTCCGCGCACAGCGTGCACTTGAACACGCGATTGGTCTTCGGATTCATCTTCGGAATGTCGAAAGGACAGCCGGTGATGCAGTATCCGCAGCCGATGCAGTGATCCTGCTGGAAATCCACCACCCCGTTCGTGTATTGCACGATGGCGCCATCGGCGGGACAAGCCGCCAGGCAGCCGGGCTCCGCGCAGTGCATGCACTGGTTCTTGCGCATCAACCACATCAGCGAACCGTCTTCTTTCTCATGCTCGTTGAACAGAATCAGGTTCCAGTAATTCCAGCGCGTCTCCGGCATCGTTTGGTAGGTATTGTCAAAAACCGTCTCGCCAAACGGCAAATCGTTCCACTCCATGCATGCCACTTCGCACGCCTTGCATCCGATGCACGTGGTCGTGTCGATCAGCTTACAAACGGTGTATTCGCGCTGCGCGTCGTGCCCGGGCACGCTACCGGCGTGGCCGGACATTTTCTGAATGCGTAACGTGGCTTGGCTCATGCGCGACCCCTAGACCTTTTCTACTTTTACGAGGAAGCCCTTGAATTCCGGCGTGTGGGCGTTTGGATCGATGACGGTCGGCGTCAGTGCGTTCACCACCATGCGCGAAGTCTTACCTTCATCCTCGGCGATGCCGCGATATCCCCAATGAAACGGAATGCCGATCTGATAGGTTTTTTTCCCGTCGATCATCATCGGTTTGATGCGCTTGGTAACCATCGCCTTAGCAACATATTCACCACGTGCGCTGGAAACCTTCACGCGTTCCCCGCCCCGGATGCCCATTTCGTCGGCCATCTCCGCGCCTACTTCGATGAACGGCTCCGGCACGAGTTGCACGTTCATGGGATTGTTCTTCGTCCAGTAATGATAGTGTTCGGTCAGGCGGAACGTTGTGCATATCACCGGGAAATCTTTCACGGTTCCGTATTTGTCGTCAGGCGTAGAGAAGCCCGCCACCACCGGATTATGCGTTTGTTGCGGATGCAATAGATTTTGCACGGGGCTTTCAAACGGTTCGTAAAATTCCGGGAACGGCCCGTCCGCGAAGGCTGAGAGAGGACCAAAAATCCGTCCCACGCCTTCCGGATTCATGATGAACGGGCCCATGTGATCCTTCGGCTTGGAATCAACTTTAAAATCCGGCACGTCATTGCCGACCCACTTCTGCAAGTCCTCGTTCCACCACACTTGACGCCGCGAATGATCCCATGGGTTCCCATTCACGTCGCAAGACGCGCGGTTGTACAAGACGCGGCGATTGGCCGGCCAACTCCACCCCCACCCGGGATGTACGCCCATGTCGGAAGGATCGGAGGGATCGCGCCGGGCCGTCTGGTTTCCCGCTTCCGTATACGCGCCCGAATAAATCCAGTTGCCGCACGCCGTTGTGCCGTCGTCCTTCAGCCAGGAAAAGCCAGGAAGTTGCTGACCGCGCTTGATCTCTGTCTTCGTGACCGGATCTTCCAAATCGGACAGCGCCTTGCCGTTCAGCTCCTTCAACACTTCGAGGAGCGACGGATTTTGAGGATCCGTATAACCCCAGGACAGATTAACGATCGGGTCGGGGTACTTGCCGCCATCTTTCTTGTACAGATCACGGACACGCAGGAAAATCTGCGCAAGGATGGCCTGGTCCAGACGGCAGTCTCCCGGTGTCGGAACGGCCGCATTCTTCCAAATCAGCCACCGCGCGGAATTCGTGAAGGAACCATCTTTCTCGGCGAAACCCGCGCACGGCAGGCGGTAGACCGTTGTCTGAATCTCTTTCATGTCGCCTTGTTGGACCACGCGCGGCGACCGCCAGAATTCGCTGGTTTCGTCAGGATAAATTTCCCCAACCACGAGGAATTCCGCCTTTTTCAGCGCGTCAATGTTTTTGTTGGAATCTGGGCCGATCGCAACGCCGTTCATTCCAAAGGCCAACATGCCTTTCACGTTGCCCTTGTACATGTCGTCCCACAAATGCACCCAGGAGTAGTCTCTATCCACTTTCGGTAGATAGTCGAAGGCCCACTGGTTCTGTTTGGTGGCGGCGTCGCCGTACATTGTCTTCATGAGGCTGACCGCGAATTTCGACGTGTTGCTGTAATAATTAAAGGACTCCCATGGCGCTGGTTTCGAAGCCGTGGGCGTCGTGCGCTTTATCCATGCATCAAAGGACGTGTCCGCGGGCGTCGGTACCTTCAAATATCCCGGCAAGCTGTCGTACAGGCCCGCCATGTCCGTGGCGCCCTGAATGTTGGAGTGTCCGCGAAGTGCGTTGACGCCGCCGCCCGCGCGACCCACATTGCCCAGCAGGAGTTGCAGCATCGCCGCCGTGCGAATGATTTGAGTGCCAAAGCTGTGTTGCGTCCATCCGACCGCGTAAATAACCGTCCCGACCTTTTTCATATCGCCGTCTTTACGAATGGAAGTGTACAGGTCGGCAGCTTTGAGGAATTGCTCCTTGGGAATACCCGTGATGCGTTCAACTATCTCTGGTGTGTACCGCGAATAATGTTTTTTCAACAACTGAAACACGCAATTCGGATTCTGCAGCGTTAGGTCGTAATCGACCTTTTCCGGCAGAGGAGGCAGTGACCCGACAGCCATTGCCGGCTTTCCGCCGGAATAATTCCAGCTGGCGCGGTTATAACTTCTGGATTCTGCGTCGAAACCGGAGAAGACACCGTCCGAGTCGGCAGGCAGCTTGAAGTCGCCCTCGATAATGAACGCGGCATTGGTGTAATTGATCAAATACTCTTTGGCGATGCGGTTATTTTCAATCGCGTAGCTGATCATGCCACCGAGGAAGGCAATGTCCGAGCCGGCGCGAATCTGGCAGAAAAGATCGGCCACCGACGAAGTGCGCGTAAAGCGTGGGTCCACGGAGATAAGCTTGGCGCTGCGGTTGCGCTTTGCTTCAATCGCCCACTTGAAACCGCACGGATGATTCTCCGCTGGGTTTCCGCCCATGATCAGCATCATGTCGGTATTCTTGATATCGACCCAGCCATTGGTCATTGCCCCGCGTCCGAATGTTGGTCCCAAACTTGAGACCGTGGGGCCGTGTCAAACCCTGGCCTGGTTTTCTATATGCACGACCCCCAGGGCGCGCATCGCTTTGACCACCAGGAAGTTGAACTCGTTTGTATCCGTGCAGCCGCCAATCCAGGCGATTGATTCCAGCCGGTTGACGGTGTTTCCTTTGCCATCCTTCTGCACGAACGTCTCGTCACGCGTTTTCTTGATCCTATGCGCGATTTCGGTGAGTGCATCGTCCCAGGAAATATCCTCCCACTCCGTCCCGCCCGGCCGGCGCACCTGCGGTTTTAAGAGCCTGCGATCATTCAGGATGTCTTGTTCGAGCGAAGCGCCCTTGGGACACAGCGTGCCTCTGTTGGTGGGATGATCCGGATCGCCGTCTACATGAACTACCTGAGGCGTGACATTTTTTGCGCGATCTCCGATGGTGTAGATGATCGTCCCGCAACCCACAGCACAATAAGGACACGTGGACCGCGTTTCGTTTGCGCGGGCAATCTTCAGAACTCTAAGTTCGGCGTAGGCAGGTTGTAGATCGAATCCAAAGACCGCGGCAGCTGCGCCGCCAACCGCTGTAAGCTTCAGAAAATCCCGGCGTGATGCTTCCATAAGCCTCCCTGAGAACCGTTATGGGAACAGCGGCACGGACCCCTTTTTATTCTTGCCGACGCATATCTGTCAAGTTTATTGATGCGGCTGAGGGACAAGTGGCAACCAAAAAGCTGGGAAGGGCACGCTTTTCACATAACTGTAATATTTACTGGTCCCAGCTAAATCAAAACGATGGACTTGGCATAGGCCAGCAGCTCATCCCGGAAGTTCGGATGCGCGATGCTGATGAGCTCCAATGCCCGTTCGCGCGTCGATTTTCCGCGCAAATTGACGCAGCCATACTCCGTCGCTATGTATTCCACGTCCATGCGCGTGTCCGTTGCCATCTGCACGCGCGGAACGATCCCGGAAATGGTTCCGTTCTTGGCCGCGGACTTCAGGCCGATGAAGGATTTTCCGCCTTTGGAGAAAGATGCGCCTTTGACGAAGTCAAACTGTCCGCCCGACCCGCTGTATTGATGCCCGTTGATGAATTCGGCGTTCACCTGGCCATACAGGTCCACTTCGATCGCGGTGTTCACGCTCATCATGTAGTCGTGCTCCTTGATGACGTGGATGTCATTCACGTAGGAAGACGCATAGCTCTCCATCGACGGATTGTCGTTGATGAACTCGTAGACTTCGTCATCGCCCATCGCAAAGGTGAACACATGTTTGCGCGGGTGCAGCGTTTTCTTTCGTCCGTTGACCACCCCGCTTTTTATCAGGTGCACGAATGCATGGCTGAACAGCTCCGAGTGGATGCCCATGTCACTGTGGTTTGTCAGATACTTGGCCACCGAGTTCGGCAGATTGCCGATGCCCAACTGTAAAGTGGCTCCGTCGGGAATCTGTTCGGCGATGCATTTGCCGATCTTCATCGAGTCCGGATCAGGTTCGTGATACGGAATTTGCACCAGTGGCACATCGTTTTCCACGATGGCGTCGACTTCGGAAACGTGCACCAGCGAATCACCGAATACGCGGGGCATATTGCGGTTTACCTCCACGATTACGCGGTCGCAGTGGCGCAGCACGATCGAGGCGTAATCGTTATTCGTCCCCAGGCTGAAGTGGCCCGATTTGTCCATCGGGGAAACGGTGATCACGAACGTGTTCACGTGGATGTGTTCGGTCAACACTCGCGGTATGTTCGAGAAATTGATCGGCACATAACTGAGATTCTTCTTTGCTTCCTTGATGCCGTAAGCCACCATCTTGCGATCCGCGTCGCCCATGAAAAAGCAGCGGGAATTCACCTTATACAGCACTTCCGGGCAAATCAGCGTCTCTTCGCTGTATTTCATGGAGTGCTGGTAATACAGATTCAAATCTGTCAAATCGTCCGCCAGAATGCGGTCCGCCACCGCTTTCGCGAGGCCTTGCGGCATCCCGACTGCCAGCGCCAGGCACAAGGTGCTGCCATTTTTGATCGACTCTACCGCTTTTGCTGGCGTCGTTAGCTTCGCCGCGTACTGCTCATTCGGTGCTGGATATCCCATGGAACCTCTTTGGATTGATCTGATCGATCGATTTTGCGGCGAGCGTGTCCGCGATACGTTCAAGTTGGCCCACATTCTCGCTTTTTTGCAAGGGCACCGGACACTGCCCCTGCCACGGGAAAGAAGCTCCCTGCTGTACCAAAGTGCCAGTTCTGGCTGCGGCACACTCCCCAGATTTCCTGCCCCAGAACCATCCGTATGCCCAAAAATAGGGGAGCGCGTGGATTCCGTCGTTCGGCCTGCTCGTTTATCAAGGCTGAGAACGGCTTCCTGGTTCGCTTCGGTCTGCCGTTTTTTTCTCCGGGTCCGCGCCTGTTCCTATGGAAGAAAAATTCCAGTACGCGCAAGCTCGAGCTGTGCCGCCGGCCCCGATTTCCAGGGAGCTGCGATTTGGATTGTATTTTGGCTTTGCCGCGCTGCTGGCCTCTTTATTTGCGGCACTGTACGTTCCCGCAGGATCCGCGCTGAACGCATTTGGAGATTCGCAGCAGGTAGTCCTTGTTGCGGCCGCAACCTTTTTCGCCTTTCGGAATTTCCTGCGCAGTCATTCGCGGATGCGCATCTTCTGGTTTTTGATCTTCGCGGGTGCGTTGCAGTGGACGCTCAGCAACGCGATTTGGGCCACATACGAAGTGGTGCTCGCCAAGCCGGTGCCCGACCTGCCGTTGGTAGACATTCTCCTGTTCCTCAAAGTGGTGCCTTTCACGGCGGCGATCGCCATTGCACCGGATCGAGAGAACGACGCGCAATTCCGCGTGTTCGGCCTGCTCGACGTGTTCGTCCTGATGGTCTACGCGCTTTATCTATTCGTTTTCGGAGTTCTCGCCTACCGTCTGCTGCCGGGCGCACAGGCCAGCTACAACTTCTACTTCAATTTGGCCGACGCGCTTAGCAATCAAACTCTTGTGATTGCCACCGGCATTGCGGTCTTGTGTGCGCGCAACCACTGGCGAGCTCTGTACCGGTTCTACTTTCTTGCCGCGGTCTGCTATGGGCTCGCTTCCAATCTCATCAATGTTTCCATCGATTTGGGACACTATTACACCGGCAGCCTCTATGATGTCCCTCTCATCGCGTCGCTGGCTGCGTTTCTCTGTTTCACTTTGGCGCGCCGCACGCCAGAGCAAGGACAACTCCCGGAATCTGATCCGAACTTAGCGGACGCTTCGCTAAGCCCTGCCACATTTTTGTCCGAGCATCTGGCGATGCTGGTGGCCCTGTCCACTCCGTTGATTGGAATCTGGCTGCTGTTCAGCACTTCCGATCCGCCACAGTTGCGTACCTTTCGCCTGGCCATCACGCTTCTTGCTATTCTCGTGCTCACCCTTCTGCTTTCCATTAAGCAAGATATTTTGGCCACTGGTCTGTTTCAATCGCTGCAGCGTCTTTCGGAAAATTACCGCAGCATCGAGCGTTTCAAGAACCATCTGACGCAAAGCGAAAAATTGGCGTCGTTGGGGGAACTGGTCGCCGAAGTGGCCAAGCAGATCAAGCTATGCATGGCATCGATTCTCGAAGCGGTCTCTCGCATCACCTCGCAGCCCGGGGCGGATTTTCGCGTGCAGAATATGGCCGGAAAAATTGGCCAGTATGCGCAGCGCACCGATGGCCTTGTCGACAATATGCTGCATTTTGCGCAGGAAACTCCGATGCGTCTCGCGCCACTGGACGTCAAACCGCTCCTGGAAAGCGCGCTGCACCTTAGCCGCATTGCCAAACTGCGGGCCGTGCGCGTCGAATTGTCGCAGGAAGGCGACTGTGCGCAGGTCCATGCGGATTCCGGCCAACTGCTTCATGTCTTCCTGGAACTGATCTCCAACGCCATGGATGCGCTGGAAGAAACAGGTGGGGGAAGCTTCGACATCAAGCTACGCTCGTCAGGCTCGCAACTCCTTATCGAATTTGCCGATTCCGGACCTGGCCTGAAGGAACCGCAACGCGTTTTCGAGCCGTTTTATACTACAAAGCAGGTGGGCAAGGGGACTGGCTTGGGACTCAGCACCTGCTACGGCATCATTCAACAGCACGATGGCGACATTTCCTGCCGCAATCGCCCTGAAGGCGGCGCCATTTTCACTATTCGAATTCCGCTTACGCTGGAAACTGCGGCGGGGACCACCCAGGAAGCCGGAAACCTGCTCACCGAAGGTGTGTCGTGAGACTTTCTCCGCGGCAGAAACTTTATATCGCTCTCGCCACCGCCATATTTTTGGCGCAATTGGTGGTGGCCGCTGTGGCCAAGCCTTCGTTTGCGCTCACCATGTATGGCGACGCCAACTCATGCGCGTTTCTGATTCTCACCTTTCTGGCAGCGCGCGAAAATTTTCGCGGGTCTGCCGGAATTCTTCCTCTTTTCTGGAAATTGTTCACGGTCGGTTTGGCGGTGATGTTTGGTTCGGAAGCGTATTGGTTTTACTTTGACTGGCGACGGCTAAGCGTACCCACGAGCCCCGTTCCCGGCGACTCGTTGTTTATTTTGGCACACGTATTCTTCCTCTCGGCCCTGGCGCTTCGTCCGCACTCGCTCTCGGCCGGACGCAATCTTCGCATACGCTTTCTGGACCTGATTCTGTTGAGCCTCTGGTGGCTCTTGTTGTATGGCTATTTCAGTTTGCCGTGGCAGATTGGCCGCCAGGACTTCGCGAACTATAATCCGTCGTACTACTATCTGGCGTTGAGCCAGCACATTGTCATCGTTGTTGTGCTGGCGATCCTGGCCGCGCGCAATGCTGGTTCCTGGCGCAGATTTTATTTGCAGTTGCTCGTGGTCTTTGCCTGCATCGGCGCGGGAAATTTCATGCTGAGCGTGGCCATCGATTCCGGCAAGTATTACTCAGGGAGCTTCTACGACACACCCTTCTTCTGCGCGATTTATCTTCTCGTGCCGATCGCGGCCTTCGCACCAACGTTGCAGCCGCGGCCGGACAGCCGACCGAACCGCGAACTGATCCAAAGCGTGTGGACTGCCCGTTTCGCCATGCTGGGCATGATTTCTTTGCCGGTCATCGCGCTGCTCGGACTTTTCGCCAAGGACATTCCCGCCGGCGTCGCCATGTTTCGCCTGCGCCTGGTCTTTGGCGCCATGGTCCTGTTGGGCGCGCTGGTCTACTGGAAGTTCAATTTGCTTGCGCTCGAGCTGCGCCAGTCGGTCGAACTCACACGCGACTCCATCGAAAATCTCAGCGCGGTTCAGCAGCAGGTCACGCATTCGGAAAAGCTCGTGGCCCTCGGACGCCTGGCCGCGGGCGCCGCGCATGAAATCAGCAATCCGCTCACGGCCATCTTCGGCTACTCCGAACTGTTAACGGATATCCCTACGCTCACTCCGGAAGATCGCGCGAATGGAGAACTGATTCGCCAGCAGGTTCATCGCGCGCAGTCGGCCGTGAACAGTCTCCGGAATACCTTGCGGCAATCGTCCGGGCCCGGCGCCGTCATCGTCGATAAAAAGCCTAGCTCCTGATACATTCGCTTTGTTCGCCCTAACCGGCAGGCGTTCTGGCTTTTTGCTGGTCGCCTGCCTGGGCCATAGCCCGTTTGGTAACGTATCTTGAGAATTTGTCTGGACCGCTTCTTCTCCCGCGGTTCCTGCATTTAGACCCTCCAGTCCTTTCCCTTACACCATTTTTCTCCCACAGCCCGACTTCTCCGGTAAAATGGCCATGTACCGAATCCACCCGCTACAGAATCGATATTTTTAGCAGTGTGGATGCGTATCTAAGCCAGGCACCGTTGTGAACAATCGAGGAGTAGCCGCCGCATGGCGACGCCACCTAAAACCCTGAAGCCCGATTTGTCTTCGTTGCGCATTTCCGACACGAAGCGCACCAACTTGCGCCGCAGCCGCCGCTGGATCTGGATCGTTTTGGCTGTCATTCTCGCAGGCCTTGTGGGTGGCGCTGCATTTGCCTATCGCAACCGCAAAGCCGAGGTCGAGGTTGCCGCCGCCAGCAAGCCTGCCACTGGCCCGGCCGGTGTGCTCAACGCTAGCGGCTACGTCACCCCTCGCCGTCGCGCCACTATCGCCGCCAAGATAACCGGACGCGTGACTGGCGTCTTCTTCGATGAGGGTACCCGTGTGACCGAAGGGCAACTCCTGGCCACTTTGGATGATTCCGATGCCCGCCGGGCCTTGGACTCCGCGAAAGCCGATCGCGATTCTTCGCAAGCCGCCATTCTCGACTATCAGGTCCAGCTGAAAAACGCGGAGATTGAATTGCACCGCACCCAGCAGCTCGTCAAGGAGGGCGTGTCGACGCAGGAAGCTTTGGACTCCGCGGTCATGACCGCCGACAGCTTGCGCGCGAAAATCGCTTTGGCGCAGCAACAAGTGGTCGCCGCCGATGCCCGCATCCGCGAGCAGCAGCAGGCCGTGGACAATTGCACCATCCGCGCTCCGTTCGCCGGAATCGTGGTTTCGAAAGACGCGCAGGTCGGTGAAATGGTCTCGCCCATTTCCGCCGGCGGCGGTTTCACGCGCACCGGCATCGCCACCATCGTCGATCTTCACTCCAACGAATTTGAAGTGGACGTCAGCGAAGCCTATATAGCCAGAGTACATGACGATCAGGCCGTCAACGCCGTGCTCGACGCTTACCCCGACTGGACTATTCCTGCGAAGGTTCGCACGGTGATTCCCACGGCCGATCGGCAGAAAGCCACTGTAAAGGTTCGCATCTCCGTCACAGAACCCGATCACAAGAAGCTTTATGACCCGGCAAAAGATCCGCGCCTCCTGCCGGACATGGGCGTGAAGGTCACCTTCTTGGAGAACGAGGCGAAGCCGGGCGCCAAACAGGACAAAACACCCGCGGTCGCTCTGGTGCCGCAAAAAGCCATTCGTCAGGACAATTCATCGAAGTATGTTTTTGTCCTCAAGGGTGACACCATCGAACGCCGCGCCGTTACCACCGGCGAAGCCCGCGGCTCTGACGTCGAGATTCTCGCGGGCATTCTGCCCGGAGCTACTGTCGTCGTCAACGGTCCCGATACTCTGAGCGACGGTCAATCGGTCCAGATCCAAAAATAGGAGCACTCCCAATGGTCAAAGTCGACGGCAGTAATGGTCAGTCCGGTCTCATCCAGGTTCGTGACCTCGATAAGACCTATCGCCGCGGCGGTGAGGAAATCCACGTCCTCCAGGGACTCAATCTGGATGTGTCCGCGGGAGAATTCGTGGCCTTCATGGGCCCCAGCGGCTCGGGCAAGACCACGTTGCTGAATCTTCTCGGCGGCCTGGACGTTCCCACGCGAGGCAGCATCACCGTTGCCGGCGATGAGATCACCCATATGTCTTCCGGCAAATTGACGGATTGGCGGGCCCGCCATGTCGGCTTCATCTTTCAAATGTACAACCTGATTCCCGTACTCACCGCGTTCCAGAACGTGGAGTTGCCCCTTTTGCTCACCAAACTCTCGAAGGCAGAGCGCCGCTCGCACGTGGAAGCCGCTCTGTCCATAGTTGGTCTCTCGGATCGCATGAACCACTTTCCTCGCCAACTCTCCGGCGGTCAGGAACAACGTGTCACTATCGCTCGCGCCATCGTCTCTGACCCCACCTTTTTACTGTGCGATGAGCCCACCGGCGACCTGGACCGCAAAAGCGCCGATGAAATCATGGCCTTGCTCGAGGAACTCGTCGGGTCCCACCACAAGACCGTGCTGATGGTGACTCACGATCCGGTGGTTGCGGCGCGCGCCCAGACCACCCTGCACTTGGACAAAGGCGTTCTCGTGGAAGGTTCGAAATTTCCTCACAGCGTGCCCGCCGGAGGTGTTGCATGAAATTCGCGCGCATCATCTGGGCGAATCTCACTCGTAAGAAGATTCGACTGCTGCTCACCATTGGCTCTTTCGCCGTCGCGCTTTTCTTGTTTGTGTTTCTGGCCGTAGTGAAGGATGCCTTCAACCGTGGAGCGGATGTTGCCGGCGCGGATCGCCTGGTGGTCATCAATCGCACTTCGATCATCAACACCATACCTCTTTCGTATCGCGATAAAATTTTGCGTATTCCGGGTGTCAAGGCAGTCACTCATAACAACTGGTTTGGTGGCACCTATATCGAGGAAAAAAACTTCTTCCCGCAATTCGTGATCGACCCGGTATATCAGCGCCAGGTTTTTCCCGAACTTATGGTTCCCGACGATCAATGGAAGGCTTTTGTGAATGAGCGTCAGGGCGCCATCGCAGGACAACAACTGGCGGACCGCTTCCACTGGAAGATCGGCGATCGCATCCCGATCAAAACCACGCTCTACGGTGGCGGCGCCTGGGAATTCAATCTGGTCGGCATTTATCACGGCAAGCGCCCTCAGGATGACGAAACCCAGTTCTGGTTTCAGTGGGACTATTTCGAAGAAAAAGTTCCGGAAGCCGTGAAGGGTCAAATCGGTTGGTATGTCCTTCGCGTAGACAATCCCGATGACTCTCCTCGCATCGCCAAGGCCATCGATGACGAGTTCGCGAATTCGCCTTACGAAACCAAAACACAAACTGAGTCCGCTTTCGCCGCCAGTTGGGTGAAGCAATTCGGCAACATTCAGACCCTGATTGTCAGCATCGGCACGGTCGTGTTCTTCACATTGCTCCTGGTCACCGGCAACACCATGGCCATATCCGTCCGTGAACGCACTGCCGAACTGGCCGTTTTCAAAGCCATCGGCTATTCGGATCGTTCTGTCCTCTTCTTTGTTCTCGCTGAAGCCTTGACGATCGCTTTGATCGGAGGGGCGCTCGGCATGCTCTTTGCCGTGCTTGCTGTTCCGGCCCTTGCGAAAGCGCTCAATGGCCTGCTGCCCAGCATTGTTCTTGCTCCACCCATGCTTGTCTTTGGCCTGGTGGTCGCTGTCTTCACTGGCATTCTCAGTGGGTTGCTGCCCGGCTTAAGCGCGATGCACTTGCGCATCGTGAACGCGCTGCGGAGAGTCTGACATGGCCGGAAAACTTGTATTTTTCTTTTTCATAACGATTGCGGCCATCGCCGCACTGGTGCTCATCCTGGTGGTGGTATTCGGGATCCTCGCCGGATTGCTCGCGCCGTTTCTCGGTTCCGTTCCCATTTCCTACAATTTCCGTAGCATTCGCGCGCGCTGGACGTCCACGATCGTCGCTATTCTCGGTATCGCGGGCACCGTCGGCGTGTTTGTGGCCATGCTCTCGCTGGCTCGCGGCTTCAAGGCCACGCTGGTCGCTTCCGGCTCGCCGGGCAATGCTCTTGTGATGCGCGCGGGTTCGTCCTCGGAAATGATGGGCGGCATCACGCTTGATTCCATTAAGGTTCTTCAGGATGCCCCCGGCGTCGCGCGCGATGCTTCGGGGGCTCCCATCATCACCCAGGATGTAGTCGGCGTTATCCCCGTACCCTTGATCTCTACAGGCACCGATGCCAACGTGCAAGTTCGAGGCGTTTCGCCGAACGTGCTGGAAGTCCGCAAGTTCGTGAAGATCGTGCAAGGCCGCATGTTTCAACCCGGCTTGAACGAACTCGTCGTCGGCAAGAACGCTTCGAAGACCTATCAGGGACTCACTGTGGGCAACAAAATAGATTTTGCCGGGGGCCACTGGGATGTCGTAGGTGTCTTTGACGCCGGCGGTTCCGCATTCGACTCCGAAGTCTGGTGCGACTCTCAGATCTTCAATCAAGTGCTGAAGCGTCCCGCCAATATTTTTCAGTCCGCAACAGTTCACCTCGCCTCGCCCTCTTCCTATCAGGAATTCAAGGATGCCGTCACTGCCGATCCCCGCATGAACGTGGATGTCTATCGCGAGATTGATTATTACGCCAAGCAGTCCACCACCATGACCAGGCTCATCACCGTTCTCGGCGGCCTCGTCGCCGCCATCATGGCCATCGGCGCGATTTTCGGCGCCCTTAACACCATGTATTCCGCCGTTGCCGAACGCGGCCGAGAAATCGCCACCATGCGCGCCGTTGGCTTCTCTTCGTGGAACGTTATCCTGTCATTTTTGTTCGAAGCCCTTCTGATTTCGTTCCTCGGGGGGCTCATCGGTTGCCTGGCGGTTTTGCCGCTCAACGGTCTAACCACCAGCACGATGAATTTCCAGACCTTCTCCAACGTAGCCTTCGCCTTCAAAATCACCTTCGATCTTCTGGTGATGGGCGTTCTGTTCGCTCTGGTGATGGGTGTTCTAGGTGGGTTGCTGCCTGCCATTCGCGCCGCGATTCAACCAGTCTCGGTAGCCTTGCGCGAACTCTAATTTGGAAAGCGGAGGCTC
This sequence comes from Candidatus Acidiferrales bacterium, assembly GCA_963742325.1. Taxonomy (GTDB): domain Bacteria; phylum Acidobacteriota; class Terriglobia; order Acidiferrales; family UBA7541; genus Acidiferrum. The sequence goes on from CAVULB010000002.1 coordinate 1,453,109, forward strand.
TTGCCAACCGCAGCATCGCCCATCGGCAGGCTCACAATCCCCCGCTAAAACTCTTTCTCCTCGATACGCCGCTTGCCCGGATCATAATTGCAATATCGCAACCACGTCGGGCGCACCACAAAGTAAGTAATCCCCGGCCAACTCTCCCGCGCCGGCCCATCCGGAAACGTGGCAAAGTAAGTCTTCTTATATTTCGCCAGTTCCTCCCCTTCCAACTCTTGCGCCACGCCCTCGTACTGCACCGTTACCTCGGTCGTGCAGCCAATGACCCAAGCCACCGCGGGATTCTTCTTCAAGATCGGATATTTCCGCGAACTCTTGACCGTGTCGAAGACAATCTCCAATTCCGGCGTCACCGCGAAGCCCATCAGCGCCGACTCTGGACGCCCGTCCTCGCGCGCCGTGGCCAGCACTGCCAGGCGCTCGCGATTCATGAATTGAAACACCTCTTCAACATTCATGTCGCCTCCTCCCCAATTCGGCCTCCCGGAAATTCCGCGCTGTACATGTTAAACTGCCCGTTTGCGAAGGAGTTTGCATGAGTCAATTCAGCCCCTCGGTTGCCCTGCGCTTGCGCCTGGCATTCCTGATTTTGCTTTCGCTGACGGTTCTACCGGCTTTAAGCGCGCAACAGGTTTCTCCGGAACTCCTTCACGGACTTAGCTGGCGCCTCATCGGCCCGCATCGCGGCGGACGCGTCACGGCGGTCTCCGGCATCGCCGGAAACAACACAACATACTACATGGGAACCCCCGGCGGCGGCGTTTGGAAATCCATCAACGCGGGCAGAACCTGGGTCCCTATTTTCGATCAAGCGCACGTGGCTTCCATCGGCGATCTCGTCGTCGCCCCGTCCGCCACCAACGTAATATACGTCGCCACCGGCGAGCAGACCGATGGCAATGGTGTCTGGAAGTCCAGCGACGCGGGCGCCACTTGGACCAACCTCGGCTTCGGCGATTCTCCCATCATCCCCTCGATCCTCGTCGATCCCCAGGACGCCAACCTCGTCTACGTCGCGGTTGCAGGTAATTTCACGCCGAGCGAAGCGCGTGGAATTTTCAAATCCTCGGATGGCGGCAAAACCTGGCGCATGGTTTTCTACAAAGACGATCACACCAGCCCCACCGAACTCGATTTCGATCCCAATAATTCCCGCACCATCGTTGCGACCATTCGGCACATTCCTCCGGTTCCCGGCGAGAAGCCCGCCGAAGATGTAGACACGCAACTGCTTCGCTCCACCGATGCCGGCGAGACCTGGGCGCCCATGGGCGATCAGGGCCTTCCTGCGGCGCACCGCCAGCGCGTGGGCCTGTCTGTCGCGCCCGGCACGGGCGGTAAACGCATCTTCGCGCTGATGGATCAGGGACTGTTTCGTTCCGATGATGCCGGTGCGACGTGGCAGAAAATCACCAAAGATCCGCGCATCCTCGGCTCCAATTATTTTGGCCGCGTGTTTTCAGACTCGAAAAATCCAGACGTGGTCTACGTAATGCAGACCTCCACGTATCGCTCCGACGACGGTGGCCGCACGTTTGCTTCTTGGAAGGGAACTCCCAGCGGCGAAGACGATCACGTTCTCTGGATCGATCCCCAGGATTCCAATCACATCGTCGAAGGCACGGATCAGGGCGTGGCGATCACCTACGATTGCGGCAAGACCTGGAGCGATTGGCTCAATCAGGCCACCGGCCAGTTTTATCGCGTCTCCACGGACAAAGGCTTTCCGTATCGTCTGTACGCCGCGCAGCAGGATTCCGGTTCGATCGTTGTTCCCGGCCGCACCGACTTCGGCATGATCACCTATCGCGACTGGTTTTCCAGTGGTTCCTTTGAAAGCAGCCTGATCGCTCCGGATCCGTCGAACCCCGATTATGTTTTTTCCCTCGGCTGGTACGGCAACATCATTCGCATGGACCGCAAGACCGGCCAGATCGCCACGCTCTTTATCGCGCCGCCAAATTATCGTGCCAGTTGGGAAACCCCCATCCTTTATTCCCCGCGCGATCCGCGCACGCTCTTTTACGCCTCGCAGTTCCTCCTTAAATCGATGGACGACGGTCTCAGCTGGAAAGAGATCAGTCCGGACCTTACCGTGAAGCCCGCCGGCACATCCGTGCCACCTAAGTCAGACGCGGCCGGCCACATTCCTGCGAAAGACGATTTGGAGGATTCCGGATTCTTTGCAGACGATCATGGCGATGACGATGCCGAAGCCGCCGCCAATCGCGGCTTCATTCAAGCCATCGCTCCGTCTCCGCTCGATCCCAACTTGATTTGGGTGGGCACGTCCACTGGCATGATCCAGGTGACGCACGACGATGGCGCCAATTGGTCCAACGTTTCTCCCACGGGCCTGCCCGAGCGTGCCACGGTCAATTCCATCGATCCGTCTCCCCACGATCCCGACATGGCGTTTGCCGCCGTATTCGCGCGCCGCGATACCCATCCTTATTTCTTCCGCACCCACGATGGAGGAAAAAACTGGGAAAAAATCGTCAGCGGGCTCCCGGACGCCGGAATCGCCCGCGTGGTTCGCGAAGATCCAGTGCGCAAAGGCATGCTGTTCGCTGGAACCGAAACCGGCGTGTACGTCTCCTTCGATTGTGGCGATCACTGGCAGTCGCTACAGCTCGGCCTGCCCACCAGCTCCGTGCGCGACCTCAACATTCACGGCGACGATCTCGTGGCCGCTACGTTTGGCCGTGGCCTGTGGATCCTCGATGATATTTCTCCCTTGCGCCAGTTAAACAACGATCTGCAAAAATCCCCGGTCCATTTTTTCAGCCCGCAAACTGCCCTGCGCGTCCACTGGGACAATCATCCGGACACGCCGCTGCAGCGAGACACACCTGCTTCGCAGAATCCCCCAGACGGCGCGCTGCTCTACTATTTCTTCAATGCCCCGCCCAAGGGCGAAATTTCCCTGGATGTTCTGGATGAAACAGGGAATCGTGTCATTCATTTTTCGAGCATCCCGCAGCAGGAATCGCTGCCCCCGGCCAACGTGCCGGAATATTGGTTCTATCCGCCCGCAAGTTTGCCCACCACGGCGGGCATCAATCGTTTTGTCTGGGATCTTCGCTATCCCCACCCGACCGCGTTGCCGTTTGGATTTTTCGGCGAACGCCTCGACTACACCGAATACACGCTTCCGGATCATGCCGTCCCCGGCGAAACTCCGCGTTTCCAGCCGACGGGTCCGTTCGTTTCTCCCGGCACCTACACTCTCGTTCTAACCGTCGCAGGGAAGTCCTATCGCCAGCAGTTGCGCGTCGATCCCGACCCGCGCGTTCACATTTCCGCCGCGGATTATGCGGCCCAGTTCGAACTTTCTCGCAAGCTTTGCGATCTGATGGAAGCTTCCGCGAAGGCATTCTATGGCGTCGATCCGCTCGCCGATCAGGTTGCCAACCGCAAGAAAGCGCTGCCGGCCCCGGCTGCGAAAGAACTAACCGATGCCGTCGCCGATGCGCAGAAGCAAGTGGATGCGCTGGTGACCGGCACGGAAATGGCGCCGGGCTTCGGCACAATCAATCGTGACGCCGGCCGTTATTTGGAAATGGTTCAGGCGGCGGACATGGCGCCGACGCCGGCTGTCGGCAAGCTGTATCAGATCTCTTGCGATGCCTATAACAAAGGCGTGGCCGCCAGCCAGAAATTGGCCAACGAAACTCTGCCCGCTGTCAACAAACTGCTGCAAGCGCAAAAACTCGCTCCGCTCAACTACACACCGGTTAGCGCCCCGGCCCCCGCCTGCACGCCATAACAAGAACAAAATAGGCGCGCCGATTTTTCTCAGCTCGCCCAATTGTTTCTCTCCGTCAGGCCGAAATTATGGAACGCCTAGCTGCTTTCCGCCGCGTTTCGCGCCCCAGACACGTCGGTTTCCGTCACCAAGGTTCCCACCGCGCGGAATCGCACCAACAGGATGGTCAGGTCGTCCGCCTGCCGCGCTCCCCGAGCGAAGTTTTCCACGGACTCCAGGACGGTTTTCTGAATTTCATCCAGCGCCATTTCGTTTTTTCCCAGCAGAACCGCGCGCAATCTTCCGTTGCCGTAGAGTTGCTCGTCCGGGTCCATAGCTTCCGTCACGCCGTCGCTGTATAGCACCAGCGTGTCGTTTGGCTCCAGTTGCAGTGTTGTCGTGGAAAACTCCGCTTCCGGCACCAGCCCAACCGGGAAGGAACCTTCCGTGAACGCTTCCTCCGCCGTCGCCGCCCGAATCAGGATCGGAGAAGGGTGGCCGGCGTTGATATATTCCAATTTCCCCGAATCGTGCAGGATTCCGAAGAACATCGTGGCATAGCGGCCCACTTCCGCGTGATCGCACAAGAAGCGGTTCACGTGATTGAACACGCGCGCCGGGTCCGTACCCAGAGTCATGCCGGAAAGCGCGCCCTGCAACATCGTGGTCAGCAGCGCCGCGCCCAATCCTTTTCCGCTCACGTCGGCCAGAAGAAATGCGGTGCGCCGGTCATCCAGCGGGAAAACGTCAAAGTAATCTCCCCCGACCGACAAGCAGGGAAAATTCACACCGACCACGGCAAGGTGCGGAAAATCCCTGAAATTTTTCGGCAACAGCGCCTGCTGAATGTCCCGCGCGATACCGATTTCCTGCTCCAGTCTCTGCCGTTCGCGCTCGCGTTCCACCAGCCGCGCATTGTCCAAAATGCTGGCCGCGTCGGCTGCCAACGCATCCAGGATTTGCCGGTCCAGCTTCGAAAATGCCGTCGGCCGCTTGGAATCCAGATACAGCACGCCCAAAAATTCTCCTCGCGTCACGTTGGTGGCCGATTCACTGCTGGCACGCGAAGTGGCATACAGCGGGATCACCACCACCGCGCGCAATCCTTGCGCAACGATGCTCGCCGCGGCCTGCAGGTTCATTTCCGCCTGCTCGATGTCTTCCGTGATCACCGGCAGCTGCTTCTTCATCGCCAACTGAATTGCCGTTTGGCTCGGCGTCATGCTCTCGGGGGGCAACCGCTGTCCGCCGCTGCGGCGCGCCAGCCGCACACGCAAGCGTTCCGAAGGGCTCGCCGACGATACACTCTCCACTGCCTCTTCCAGCAGCCCGCGATCCGCGTCTGTCACCGCCACCGCGTGATCGATCATTTTCGCCAACACGGAGTCCAGCGGCAGTTGCGAGTGCAGCAGGGAGGTCGCTTCGAGCAGCAGGTTTAACTTGCGCAGTCCGCCGCCGGTGGACTCGGAACTGGTCATGTGATCGATACGCGTCAACAACTGAGGAATGGATTCGTCAGAAGTGCCACTCGCGGCGCGAAAAATCACCTGGTAAGAATCTTCCAACCCAAACGTGATCACGTCGCCGTCGGCCAGCGCGCGGCTCTCCACTTTTTCGCCGTTTACGAAGACGCCACGGCGCTGCCCGCGATCCTCCAGATAGTAGCGGTTCGCTTCCGTGACGATCGCACCGCAGTTGCGCGAGATACGCCGGTCGGTCAATTGCAGATGGTTGCCCGTTTCCGCCCCGCGCCCGATCAGAAACGGCGTCTGCGTCACGCGTACATATTTGCGCGCGCCGTCCGGTGAAATTACCTCCAGCACTGCTTCAGCTTGTGCCAGTGTTTCCGTCATGCTCGTTAGGCCCTGCCTTCCCCGCCAAACGGCGAATTGTAACACGCCAGCACCGCTAAATGCCTTCCCCCCTTGCGAACTGTCCCTATCCCCGCCACAATACCCCCGCCGTCTCCTCCGGCGGCACTGCCCGATGGGATTCTCAGGAGCTTTGCGAATGGCGATGTTGGCTGTTTTATCCGTTTTAGCCGCGAATGAAGGTATCTCCCACGCCGACCCAATCGTCCCCATCCTGATTGCTTCCATTTTTATCACCCTTGGCGCCGCCCTCGGCGGTTTCCTGATGAAATGGATCAAGCAGCCAGCCGTTCTCGGTGAACTGCTCGTCGGACTGCTCGCCGGAAACCTCGGCTACTACTTCGGCAATTCCACGGTCACCGTGCTTCGCGAGGGCGACAACCTTTCGCGCATCGCCTCGCTCGCTCTCACCAGCCAGTACAGTATCGGCGAAGCCACTCTGAGAATCCTTCCGCCCGGCCCGCACACAGACTATCTGGCGCAGCTCCTTTCCGGTCCGCAAGGGCAATCGTTCATCTCGGTCTACAGCTTCATCGACATCATCTCGCGCCTGGCGATTCTGATCCTTCTTTTTATGGTCGGCCTGGAAATCAGCCTGGTGGAAATGAAGCGCGTCGGGAAATATGCCAGCTACGTGGCCGTTCTTGGCATTGTCCTCCCGATGGCACTGGGGATGGGCGTGATGAAACTGCTTCATCCGAATAATGCTTTGGCCGGCGATTTGTTCGTCGGTGGCATCCTCACCGCCACCAGCGTCGGCATCACCGCCCGCGTCCTGCGCGACATTGGCCGCGAGACCACCGAAGAAGCGCGCATCATCCTCGGTGCTGCCGTGATCGATGATGTTCTCTGCCTCATTGTTCTCGCCGTCGTCAGCGGCCTCGCTCTCACGGGAACTATCAGCGTCGTTTCCATCGCCATCACCACCGGCAAAGCCGCGTTGTTCCTCGTCGCTTCCCTCGGCATCGGCATCTGGCTCACTCCCAAGCTCGTACGGCACCTTGCCAATTTCGGCGTCAGCAATCTGAAACTTCTTTTTGGCGTAAGCTTCGCGCTCCTACTTGCGTGGCTCGCCAATGTCGCCCAGCTCGCCACCATTGTCGGCGCGTTCGCGGCAGGTATGGTGCTCAACAGCTTCTTCGACAGGGAAGTGGAAGGCACCTCGCTGCACGAATTGCTTTCGCCGATCGAATCGCTAGTGGTGCCGCTGTTTTTTGTATGGATGGGGATTCAGGTCAAGCTGGAGACCATGGCCAGCAAAGATGTTCTGATTGCCGGCCTTGCCCTCACCATCGTGGCCATTGTCGGCAAGGTCGCCGCGGGCTGGGGCTGTCCTCCCACCATGAATCGCCTGGCGGTCGGTTTTGGCATGATGCCACGCGGCGAAGTGGGCTTGATCTTCGCTGGAATTGGCAGAGGAATTGGCGTTGTCGACGAAGGGCTTTTTTCTGCTATCGTCCTCCTTGTGATGGTCACCACGGTTTTGGCGCCGGTTCTGCTCCGTGCCACCCTGGGCGCTGGTTCGAACCAGACCCACTCGCCTCTTCCCGGCGCGTCCCACCACTGACTATATTTTGGTCACCCGCGGTGCTATCGCTCTCTACCAAGCGCTCCCCGTGCCGCCTTGAGCAGCTTTCCCTCAAAAAATCCGTGTGTCGTGTCGATTGCGCCTATAATCGCCGAAGTGTCCAAATCCCCGAGGTAACGTGAGTTCATGCGAAATCTTAAATTTCTCGTGTCTCTGATTACGAACGACAACGATTATCAGCTCGAACAGGCCAACTCCGCTCAGGTCACGGCTCACCGATTGGGCGTCGAGGCGCAAATCCTGTTTGCGGACAACGACGCCATCACCCAGAGCACGCAGCTTCTGAGAGCGATTCAAGTGGCGGAGAAAGAACGGCCGCACGCCATCGTTCTGGAGCCCGTTGGCGCTACGGCGTTACCGCAAGTGGCCCGCGCGGCAGTGGATTCGGGAATCGGATGGGCGCTGGTCAACCGCGACGCTCCCTACATTTCCGAAATCCGCCGTACCAGCAAAGTTCCTATTTTTGGCGTGAGCTCTGATCAGGTGGAAGTGGGCCGCATCGAGGCACGCCAGTGCGCTGCGCTTCTTCCGCGGGGTGGCTCGATCTTGTACATCGCGGGATCTTCGCAAAACAGTGTCGCCAAAGAGCGGGAAATGGGGCTGCGCGAAAAAATCCCGGCGAACATTCACATTACGGTCCTCCGCGGGCAGTGGACCGAGGAAAGCTCCATGAAAGCCATTCGCTCCTGGCTCAGCCTGTCTACCTCCAAGAAGGCGGTCATCGATTTGGTCTTGTCGCAGAACGATGCGATGGCGATCGGAGCGCGCAAAGGTTTTCAGGAATTGACCAACGAGATGGAACGCGAGCGCTGGTTGGCGATTCCTTATCTCGGTTGCGACGGCGTGCCCAAAACAGGTCAGTCCTGGGTGCGCAGCGGGCTGCTGACCGCCACGATCTTAACCCCGCCAAATACGGGCCAGGCCATTGAAATGTTCGTGGAAGCTTTCGAAAAGAAGCGATCTTTCCCGGAACGCGTGTTTACGGCGGTGAGTTCGATTCCTCCACTCGAAAATCTGGCGCCCGTGAACAAGTGATCGCTCGAAGCTCCGGGTTACGCCTGGTAGCGGCTGGTGGCCAGGCGCCGTTCCACGTAATCGTTGATATAGGAATCAAACGCTTCATCCAGCTTCTTGGTGATCGGCCCTGTGTTTCCGTCCGCGATAATATGTCCGGCGATTTCTTTCACGCCAATCACGTTGCGGTTCGTGGACGTCACAAACACTTCATCCGCCCCGTATAAGTCTTCCAATTGCATGGTTTGTTCAACCACGGTAGCGCTAGCTTCACTCGCAATTTCCATCAACACGCCTCGAGTCACGCCCTCCAGGCATCCCGAGCTGAGAGGTGGCGTGATCACTTTCTCGCCCTTTACCGCAAAAATGTTTGCCGCCGTGCACTCGCTTACTTCGCCGCGTTCGTTCAGCAGGATCACTTCGTCAAATCCCTCGCGTTGCGCCTCTCCCATGGCCCACACGCTGTCGAGCCAGGAGATTGTTTTTACTCCGGCCAAGGGTGACGTCGCATGTCTTCCTTGCGCGCGCACGGTCAGCCGCATATTTTCCGGATAGTGCGGCAGATCGGAGCTCGTGATCACCAGGTCGACTTCCGGCATTTTTTCGTCGCTTTTCCAGCTGCCCACGGTATTCCACACCAGATAAATTCGCGCGCATCCTTCTTTCACGTGATTCGCCCGGATCACATCCTGCAGCATCACGCGCACTCTTGCGCCCGTATACGTCAGCGGCAGCCGCGTCAGTGTCGCGTCCTTCTCCAGCCTGCGCCAGTGTCGCTCATATGCGAACGCTTCCCCGCGCACGATGCGCACCGTGGTGAACAGTCCCCAACCGCAAATCAGCCCCGCTTGTCCTGGCGACCACCGGGTCTTCTCCACCGGCCGCAATTCTTCATTATGAAAAACGTAACGATGTATCACGGAATCCCCTGTCCCTGGTCAGCGCAGGTCTTTACAGGCCAACACAGGACCACTCAACGCATTGTACCGGAAACCCCCGATTCGCTGCCCCAGGCCATTCCCAAAGCGCCAACGCTGGTGACTCTCGTCACATCCGCTTGTGCCGTTGGCTTGTCACAATGGCGCTGTGAGTTTTCCTTCTGTAACCCGCTTCCGCACTGCATCCCAGATTGGCTTTTTTCTGCTGTTCCTTTTTTTCCTGATTCCGCGCACGGACTTTCGCGCTATTCCCTCCTCCTTGCCGGATGACCTGCGTCTCACTTCTCCCGTCTCATTCTTCTTTCAAATCGATCCCCTGGTCGCCATTTCGAATGCGCTTGCAAGTCACGCCCTGTACCACGGCCTGCTTTGCAGCCTGGTCGTCCTGATTCCTACCTTTTTTTTCGGGCGCTTTTTCTGCGGTTGGGTCTGCCCCATGGGCTCGCTCAATCACTTTTTCGGCAGCTGGAAATCCGAATCCAAGCGCGGAAAGCAGCTCATTGAATCCAATCGCTACAAGCCCTGGCAGGCCACGAAATATTACATCCTGATCGCGGTTCTCGCGGCCGCGCTGTTCGGCGCCGGCCTCCTCGGATGGCTTGATCCTTTTTCTTTGCTGACACGCTCGCTGGGCCTCTCGATTCTTCCGGGCCTGGGCTACCTCACCAACTCCATCCTGCACGCTGTGGAGTCCAGCAGCTTCTCAATCGTGCGCTTCGTTGGCGGCATCATTCACGCGGCGCTGAACCTCAGCATTCTCAGCCTCAAGCAATCCCATTTTCGCCAGGGTTTTTTCCTGGGCAGTCTCTTCATTCTCATCCTGGCCCTAAATCTTCGTGTTACGCGTTTTTTCTGCCGTGCGCTTTGCCCGTTAGGCGCTCTGCTCGGTCTTGTTTCGCGCTGGTCCATTCTCGGACTTCAGAAAAATCCCGCATCCTGCGATGATTGCAATCGCTGCCTACTGCATTGTCAGGGTGGCGACGATCCGATCGGCGGCGTGCCTTGGCGTAAATCCGAATGCCTGCTCTGCTTGAATTGCATCGGCGAATGTCCTCACGATGGCCTGGAATTTAAGTTCTTTCCCAACGGCAGCACCCGCGAAGCCCCCAGTCTGAAGCGCCGCAAGGTGCTTGCCGCGCTCGCCACCGGCGTCGCCGTCCTTCCTCTGATGCGCGCCACCACTTCCTTCGCCGCGGAAAAAGACGATCGTCGCATTCGTCCTCCCGGTTCCCTCGAGGAATCAGACTTCCTCGCTCGCTGCGTTCGCTGCGGCGAGTGCATGAAAGTTTGCCCCAACAACGCACTGCACCCGTCGTTCTCGCAGGCCGGACTGGAAGGCCTGTGGACGCCCGTTCTCGTTCCCCGCATCGGCTATTGCGAACCGAGTTGCGTTCTTTGCTCCGAAGCCTGCTCCACCGGCGCCATTTGGGAAATCACCGCGCAGGCCAAAGCTTGGGCGGTCGGTGTTTCGAATGACCGCAAGCCCATCCGCATTGGCACCGCGTTTTACGATCGCGGCCGCTGCCTGCCCTGGGCTATGGCCACGGAATGCATCGTCTGCGAGGAATGGTGTCCCACCTCGCCGAAGGCGATTTATCTGCAGCCCGCGGAAGTTATCGACGCCAAGGGCCAGAGCAAAATCCTCAAGCAGCCCCGCATCGACCCGGAAAAATGCGTTGGGTGCGGCGCCTGCGAGTATGCCTGTCCGCTGCAGGACCATCCCGCCATATATGTCACATGCATCGGCGAAGAGCGTTCTTCCACCAACCAGATTCTCTTGAACTCGCGGAGGAAAACCACGCGCCCATGAATCATTCCTTGCAACGTTTCACTCTCGGCGTTCTGCTTCCGGCCATTCTTTGCATGGCCTCCGGCTGCCAGCGTGGCGCGGCCTCCGCAAATGGTTTTTTTCCGGACTCCGCGGAAGCTCCCGGCTGGACCGTGTCTTCGGAGGTCCGCACATTTCCCGCGGACAAGCTTTCCGATTACATCGATGGCGACGCCGAAATATATCTCAAAGCCGGTGTGCGCAGCGCTTCCACTGCGGACTACAAGTTCAAGGACAAGATCCAGGTCACGGTCGACGTTTACACCATGTCCACCACAGCTGGGGCGAAATCAATTTTCGAATCAGAGCCTGCCATGGGTGCGCAGACTCCAGCGATCGGCGACGCCGCGCGCCTCTATTCACAGAGCCTGACGTTCCGCAATGGTCCTTATCTCGTCCGCTTGGTGGCTTTCCAGGATTCCCCCGAAGTGTCCGCGGCCCTGCTCAATTTAGGCCAAGCCGTGGGAAAGAAATTGCCGCATTAGAAGCGTTAGTGAGAGGCGTCGCTATGAAAAATGGAACAGAAAGCACTCGCCGGGACTTTCTCAGGAACTGTGCGTTGGGTGCGCTGGCTGTGGGTGCCAGCCGTTATACATTTGCGGACGGTAAAGTTAATCCCAGCTCCGCCACCGCTTCCAAATCCAAAGTCGTGATTGCCCGCGACCCGTCGCTCTATGCCACCAGCGCCGCTCCGGATTCTGCCCGCGTCCAAAAACTTCTCGATCAGGCCATGCAGAACTTTTTCCAAGCTTCCGATGCGGTCAGTCCCTGGAAGAAAATCGTTCGTCCGGGTGAAGTCGTCGGCCTCAAGGTCAACACCATCGCCGGCCCCGGTCTTTCCACTCATCCCGCTTTGGTTGCAGCGATCTGTGAGCGTTTGCAGCAGGCCGGAGTGAAAGCCGGCAACATCGTTGTGTGGGATCGCACCGCCAACGAACTCGATCGCGCCGGCTTCAACCTTTCCGATCGCGCGGATCGCATCCGCTTCGTCGCTACAGATTCCAGGCAAGTCGGCTACGACGACACCGTCTTCACTGCCGGTTCCGTGCAAACGCGCCTCTCGAACTTGCTCACCCGCACTTGCGATTGCATGATCAATGTGCCCATCCTCAAGAATCACGAAATGGCCGGCGTGACCCTCGCGCTGAAAAACATGTACGGCGTTAACGACAATCCCAACAAGTTTCATTCGAACAATTGCTGCCCCGGCGTGGCCGATCTCAACCTGTTGTCGCCGATTCGCGGCAAATTCCGTTTCGTCGTTGCCGATGCCATGACCGCTTGTTTTGCGGGCGGCCCGGGTTACAAACCGCAATACGCCTGGAAATATAACGGGCTGATGGTCGCCAGCGATCCCGTCGCCATCGATTACACGGCTTGGCAAATTATCGAAAAGAAGCGGGCCGAGCGTGGCCTGAATACGCTCGCGCAAGCGGGCATGCCGCCAAACTACGTCGCTGTTGCGGCCGATTCCCAGCACCGGCTCGGCACCAATATCCCCAGTCGCATCGATCTCGTGGAGGTTTAGTCCTTTGCCTCAGGCAACTCCAACTTCTTCGGACACGCCGGCGAGTTCGCTCAATCGTCGCGATGCACTACTTCGCATTTTGCGCCTCGCCGGCCTCAGCGCAGGCACTGCCGCCGCAGGCTATTGGTTGTCCACCCGCAGCATTCGTCCTGCCGAACAATTGCTTGCCGTCGTTCGCCGAGACCATACTGTCATGCCCAATCCATCCTTTCCGGATCTCGCGGTGCTCAGCGGCGATTCCCCACGCGCTCTCGTTCAGCGGGCGTTGCAGGAACTCGGTGGAATTCGGCGCTTTATCTCCCGCGCCGACGTGGTCATCGTCAAACCCAACATCGCTTGGGACCGCACGCCGGAGCAGGCCGCCAACACGAACCCCGAAGTTGTCGCGGAAGTGGTCCGCCAGTGCTGGTCCGCCGGCGCGAAAAAAGTAATCGTCACGGATGTGAGCTGCAATGATCCGCGCCGCTGCTTCCAGCGTTCCGGCATTGCCGCCGCCGCGCGCTCAGAGGGCGCTGAAATCCTGCTCCCTGATCCTTCAAAATTTAAAGAGGTAAATCTCGGCGGCGATCTCCTCCAGGAATGGCCGGTGTTTCAGCCTTTCCTTGAAGCCGACAAGATCATCAATGTTCCCATCGCCAAACACCACAGCCTCACCGGAACCACTCTGGGCATGAAAAACTGGTACGGCATCCTCGGCGGCCAGCGTCACCGCCTGCATCAGCGCATCCACGAAAGTCTGGTGGACCTCGCCGACTTCGTTCGCCCCACGCTCACGCTGATCGACTCCTACCGCGTCCTGGCGCGCAACGGTCCTACGGGTGGCAATCTCGAGGATGTGCTGCTGAAAAAAACGCTGGTTGCCGGCACCGATCCTGTCGCTCTTGATGCCTATGTGGCCAAGGCTTACTGGAATCTTGATCCGCCCGCGTTGCCGTATCTACAAATGGCCGCCGACCGCGGTCTAGGTTCGTTGCAATTCGACAAACTCCGCACGCAGGTCGTCGCGCTGCCTGCGAATTCTTGAACCTTAGACTATTTTGGCTTCACTTCCGCCAGGAACTGAATTGCCACGCCGCACTGCTGTTCGGCCATCCGGTCAACTCGCACGACTTGCCCGAGGTATTCGCGGTCTTTCGGATCGGGCGGATTGTGATGCGGAACGGTGACGTACAACCGCATGCCTTCGGTGTATGTGCGGATGGCGCTGACGAAATAGATGCCTTCGCGAGACACGTTCCTCGTGACGTTGACTTCTTCGATGTCTGCGTCTTTAGGATCGGACGCGCGTATCTTGAGCGGCTGGCCTATTCGGATGCGCCGGCTGCGGCGTTTGTCCGCTAACGTCATGGGCGCTAAACCTGCTGATCACTGTAGAGCAGAGCTACGTGATCCTGTGATTTTTGTGTTCCTGGCTAACTTGGCCGAAGGACGGCTTTATACCTTGATGCCTACTTTCTATCGCGACGCTTGCGTGTTGTAAAGCTGGAATTCCCGGATGTGTGCTGTAGTCGTAGTCTCCAGCAAGTTCAGCCGCACGCGTTTCGCCGTTACCGGCGCGAAATGATCGATCTTTTTGTGGCCGACGGCGTGGCCTTCCGCAACGCGCTTCCATTCTCCGCCGTCCATCACTTCAATCGCATACTGCTGTACCTGCTGCCCATTGTTCAGCCATTCCATCGTCAGCGCGCAATCGAACGTCACCGGCTCTTTGAAATTCACCTCAATCACCGCGGTGTGCGAGCCCTCCGGCGCGGACCAAAATGTTTCCGGATCGCCGTCTAACGCTTCTGAAAACGGTCCCGGTAACCGTTCCTTGGCCTTCACGAGGTTATGGCTATATCGTTTCAGGATCGTCTCGCCAAATTCTTTCAGCCGTGCCACATCCGCATCCGGCACACGCCCGTTCCGGTCGGGCGCAATCCCCAACATCAGTTGCGCGCCTCTTCCCACGGTCTGGTCGTAGTCGTCCACCAGCTCCGCAACGTTCTTCAAACTCGCTTCGTCATCCGGATGCCAGAACCAGTGCAATTTTCGCAGCGGTGTGTCAGCCTCCACTGGCCGCCAGCGCAAATAACCACTGCGGTCCACCACGTTCCAGTTTTCATAGCGAACCCGCCCGTCTTCGTTTCCCACCCAGCGAAGATCGGCATACTTATAAAGCGCCACATCGGCGAACACCATCGTGTTCGGCTGCCACATCCGCAATTCTTGCACGATGCGGTCAAAATCATACGTGTGTCCGGCGCTGCCCGCTCCATCCATCCAGAATTCCACCAGCTCGCCGTAGCCGGAACTCAGTTCGTCCAACTGCCCGAAATAATATTTGTCATATGCCGTCGCATCGGAATAACGCGGATCGTGCCGGTCCCAGGGCGACAGATAAATTCCAAACTTCAATCCATTCTTGCGCGCGGCCTCGGCCACCTCCTTCACCAGATCGCCTTTTCCACCCTTCCACGGACTGCTCTTCACGCTGTAATTCGTCAGTTCGCTTGGCCACAGGCAGAAGCCGTCATGATGCTTGGCCACCAGAATCACGTACTTCGCTCCCGCCGCCTTCACCGCTGCAATCCATTGTTCCGCGTCCACGCTGCCCGGATTGAAGACGCTGGGCTCCGCCGTGCCATCTCCCCATTCGCGGTCCAGAAATGTGTTGGTGCCGAAGTGAAAGATCACACCAATTTCGAGGTCCTGCCAAGCCAGTTGTTGCGGGCTAGGCTGAATCTCAGAAAAATTCTGGGCAAGGATTTTCGGTGCAAATAGGAAAAAGGAACCCAAAAGGCAAGCCACGGCGCGAGCTAAGCGGCAAAGGCACACGGCAGGAAACCCGCGGCCATTGTAGGTAGCCTCGCGCAGCCCTGTCAATAAAAGTCCCTTCTCTTCTCGAAATGTCTTTTGAAACGTTTTAATTGTGGTCCGGGTGCTCGCCATCACGACTGTTCTGCAGTATTTTGCGCTATCCTTGAGGCGCTGCCAATTCAACAGCGTTGATTCGAGGGCCCCATGCCTTTGTTCTCCAGAATCGTTTTATGTACCGCTTCCGCGCTCTTATTCCTTCCCGCCTCTCGCGCCGACGAAGCAAAAATTCTCACCAATCAGGTCGGCTACAACACCGCTGGCCCGAAGCACGCCGTGATTCTCGGCAGTGCGCAAGACAGCTTCGCCGCCTGCACCCTAAACGATGCCCGTGACCACAGCAAAGTACTGGATATTTCCGCGCGACACGCCGGACCCGTCAAGAAATGGCGCGACTGGGATTTCTGGACCATCGACTTTGATTCCTTTTCGACCGAAGGCACGTACTATCTGGCCTGCGCTTCCGGTGATCATACGGTTCAGTCGTACCCCTTCCTCATCGAACGTCTTGTGCTAGAGCGCAACACGCTCTCCGACGCCATCTACTTCTTCAAGGAAGAACGCAGCTCGGGCAGAATGGACGAAGCCGACCGCCATCTCCACTTCGACGGGAAGAAAACCGGCACTCTGGACGCCCACGGCGGCTGGTGGGACGCCACCGGCGATTACGGCAAGCACCTGTCGCATCTTTCCTTTTCCACATATTTCAATCCGCAGCAAATTCCATTCGTCGTTTACAGCTTCTTCAAGAGTTCCGAGTTATTGACCGCGCGCGCGGTGCCGGAAATGATCCGCTACCAGGACCGCATGCTCGACGAAGCCATGTTCGGCGCCGATTATCTTGTCCGCGTGAAAGTTCCCAATGGATCGTTCTACCGCTCCATTTCCACCGGCGGCCCGAAGCAGCTTCCAGAGCTCCGCAAAGTGGCCGGTGAAATGAAAAAGTTCGGCATCTATCAATCCAGCGACCAGTCTCCCCGTGGCATCGTCGAAGAAGCCAACAACGACCTTGAGTACGAGGTCAGCTATCGCTCCGGTGGTGGTGTCGCGATTGCCGCTCTGGCCATCGCCAGCACGTATCCGTTCTCCGGCGATTACAAAAACTCCGATTACCTCAAAGCGGCGGAAGACTCCTTCGATTTTCTGGAGAAGAACAATCCAAAGCTGACCAACGATGGCAAGGAAAATATCGTTGACGAGTACTGCGCCCTGGTCGCCGCCACCGAACTCTATCGAGCCACGAAAAAGGAAGTGTACAAAGCCGCCGCAGACAAGCGCGCCCACGGCCTTATGAATCGCCTGATCACCAACGGCGGTTACTCCAATTACTGGCGTGCCGATGATGCTACTCGTCCCTTTTTCCACGCTTCCGATGCCGGCTTTCCCGTCGTCAGCCTTCTCTACTACGAGCAGATTGCCAACCCCGAAGTTCAGCAAAAAGTTCGCAACGCCGTCAAAAGGTCGCTCGCTTTCCAGCTCACCATCAACCAGGAAGTCAACAATCCCTTCGCGTACGCGCGCCAGCTCACGCAAGACAAGGACGGCAATCGCCACACAACATTCTTCTTCCCGCACAACACCGAAGTCGCGCCCTGGTGGCAGGGCGAAAACGCGCGTCTCGCCTCTCTCGCCACCGCCGCCAGACTTGCCGCGCGGCAATTCCCCGACGATTCCGATTTTCAAAAGCAGCTGCGCGCCTTCGCTACCAGCCAGCTCAACTGGATCCTCGGCCTGAATCCGTTTGACTCTTCCATGATGAATGGCGTCGGCCGCAACAATCCGCAATATCTTTTCTTCGATTCCTGGGAATTCACCAACGCACCTGGCGGAATTTCCAATGGCATCACCGCCGGCTTCAAAGACGAAGACGGAATCGACTACAACCTCACCTATAAACAAACCGGCGCGGACAACGACTGGCGTTGGCAGGAACAGTGGCTCCCCCATGGCACCTGGTACATCCTCGCCGTGTCCGCCCACGAATAACGTAGCGCCGTGTCTTCCGCACGGCATCTTGGGTTGCCACCTTTACAAACAAGACGCCTCGAGCAAACCATCCGGCAAGCGCCAAGCCAACCGTCGGAGTCTGTACGCCGCGTTCTCCCCGCCTGTGCGCCGTGCCCTTGCCCAAATCGCCCAAACATGCCACAAAGGACACGAAGGATCTATCATGACCACAACAACACTCGATCTACCCACTTCCAAATTCAAGGCCCTCACCCGGCTCGTTGGCAACACGCCGCTGATTTCCATCCATTTCCGCTACCACGGCACCCATCGCCTCCTATTCGCCAAGTCCGAGTATTTGAATCTGACTGGCAGCATCAAAGACCGCATGGCCGTCCGCATTCTGGAAAAAGCCTACGCCGAAGGGAAAATCGCGCCAGGCTACACCATTGCCGAAGTCACCAGCGGCAACACCGGTATTTCTTTCGCCGCCATCGGCCGTATGCTCGGTCATCCCGTTAAAATTTTTATGCCCGATTGGATGAGCCCGGAGCGCGCTCACTTGATCCGCAGCTATGGCGCAGAAGTTGTGTCCGTCAGCAAGGGTGACGGCGGCTTTCTCGGCAGCATCCGCATGTGCGAAGAATTTGCCGCCTCACGCAACGACGTTTTTCTGCCGCGCCAGTTTTGCAACCCCGCCAATTGCGAAGCCCATGAAGACACGACGGCCCCTGAACTCTGGTCTCAGCTCCTCTCTGTTGGAAAACGTCCCCAGGCTTTCGTCGCGGGCGTAGGCACCGGCGGCACCGTCATGGGCGTCGGAAAATATCTTCGTAAGCAGGATCCGTCCATTCGCATTCACCCGGTAGAACCTGCCGAATCGCCTACCCTCACCACCGGCTGCAAAGTAGGAAATCACCGCATTCAGGGCATCTCGGATGAATTTATTCCGGAAATTGTCCGCCTGAAGGAACTAAACGAAATCATCGCCGTTTCCGATGGCGATGCCATTCAGATGGCGCAACGGCTGGCCACCACTCTCGGACTCGCGGTCGGCATTTCTTCGGGCTGCAATTTTCTGGCCGCCGTGCAAGCTCAGGAAAAACTTGGGCCTAACGCCGTGGTCGCCACCGTCTTCTGCGACGACAACAAGAAATATCTCAGCACCGCGCTCATGACCGAGGAACCAGCCAAGCCCGGCTACCTCTCGCCCCAGATCGAATTGCTAGGCATGGGCACAGTAGGCCGCGCCTGCGAATTCTGCCACTAACGCAGACTGCGCGAGCCTGCATTTGCCTGCGGTGCACCGTCTACCCTGTGAGCACTCTGCCGCACGAATCGCCCCGCCCCTACGGTACCGCGCTCCGGCTAGGCAAAATCCAAAACTCGCTCAACAAATACCGGTACAGATAATCCAGCGGCTCGGCCGGATGCAAATCGTTTGCATACACCATTCCGTTCGTGCTCTTCCACTTCCATCCCGCCGTCCCCGACTGCTTCACCCATTCTTCCACTTCTTCCACCTTGATCGGGTGCACCACCAGCCTCACATTCTGCGTGAACAGCCGCGCGATCCCTTCCAGCAGGCTGCCCGGCAAATTCTTGTAGCGATCTTCCATCACCCGTACCAAAACCGACAATCCAATCGCAAAATGAATCCGCAATTTCGTGTAGCGGGTCAGAAACGCGCTCATCATATACAGTTCCGGCGAGCGGAACAGCACCACGCCATAGCCCGTCTTCCGCAGGTCATCGACAATTTTCACAATTTCCGTGGCCGGCAAACTCGCCATCCCTTGCGCTCCCGGTGCCGCGGGCGACAGGGAAAACAGTCCCAATGCCCCTTTGCTCTCTTTCAACTCTTCGGCGGGCAGTTCTTCCAATGTGACCCGCAGCAACTCCGCGGGCAGATGTTCTAGGTTGCCGAAGGCTCCCGGCGCCAGCACCAGCGCGCGCTTATACAACAATTCGTTTGGAGGAAGCGGATCGCCGGCGGCGGGGAACGCTACCGCTTCGGCGTGCCCTTCTGTAACCAGCCGGACATGGACCTCCGCGCAATCCCAGTCTTCAAATGCCGGACCCTTCAACTCCACGCAATCGAGCTCGATACGCTCCAGGCTCAGATCTTCCAGCAAGCCCGCCAGGAACGGCCCTGGACCTTTCATATCGTGCTGCGATGCATATAACAAATTGACGCCCAGAATGCCCACGGCTTCCTGCTGTTGCACGTTGCTGGGATCCCGCAAATTCACGTGCAGAATTACGTCGCTCGGCTTGCCGCCCGGCTGTTGCAGAAAACGCAGTCCCATCCAGCCGTGGCAATCATTGCTTCCGGAAAAATTTCTCGCGGAAATGGTGTCCACAAACGAGAAAAATTTGGTCGTTGCCCCGCGCGTTACCGTCAATTGCCCTAATAACTGTTGCCATTCGTTCTCCATCATGGCCTGCAGGCGCGGCTTGCTGACGTAGCGCGTGCCGGAACCGTACAAGTCGTCGCTCACTTCCTTGTCGTACGCCGAAATGGTTTTGGCAACCGTGCCGGAAGCCCCGCCCACGCGCAAAAACCACCGCGCCACTTCCTGGCCCGCGCCGATTTCCGCGAACGACCCGAACACCGCGGCATTCAAGTTGATTAACAGCGCCTTTTGTGGGGTCCCCAGCTTTTCCGGTTCCTGTGTGTCCATGATCCCTCTCCAACAGGGAATAGACTCTACCATTTTCTCAGGTGAATTCGGCTCAAGGCGGTTTCTGGAAAACGTCAGGGCAGGGAACTACGTGTTCGGAGACTTCGCTCTTTCATCGGAGGCCATAAGAACGAAACGGGCTTCAATGTTAGACGAGTCAGCGTGCGGCCCCGCGCTTCTCTTCCTTGGATTGTTCCTCTTCTTTTGGAAGGTACTCGCCGCCGACTCCGCGCTCCCAATTCCGGTTCACGATGCGATCCGGATACAACCGGCGGTAGGTCTCCGCGATGTAGCAATTCCAGCAGATCGGCAAATGCGTCTGGAAAATCTCCGGCAATTTCTCCGCCGGCACTTCGTTCCATTGCGTCGCAATATGTTCGGGTGAAAGCACCCCGGGATGCCGGTCGTGCCAGTGCATTTCCGCAAACGGTTTGTGGCAATAAGCACAAGACTTTCCCTTGTACCAGCCGGCCACAACATTCCACACCAGACACTTCGCCGGATCGGCGTTCACTTCGTTCAAACAATCCTGTCCGCAGTTCCGTTTTTCCGGCCATCGTGAACACTGGTCCAGCCGCACTTCCTGCTTCCCGATCAGTGTCGCTCGCGTGGCTCTTCCCGCATCCACATGTACCGCCGCGGCTTGCCGTGTCTGCGGGCAAGTAACCAGCCTTTGCCCCCGATACCGCCAGTACGTTCGAAACGCCAGCACCATGCCGAATACCATGGTGCCGATCAGCAGCACCAGTATCGCTTCAAATACGACGTTGACCATGGCCCCTCCTTCGTTCGGCGATTCCTCCGGCCGACTCCCCCCAAAAATGAATTTGCAGGCGCATGTCCACGACAAGAAAGAAACGGAACGCAAACAGACCTTGAATCCAAATGGGTTACGAAAACAGTGATGTTCCTACAAGCTAGCTTTTACGCAGCACCGCGAGTCTAGACGCACCTTCCTGCGCCAATTCACCGATCGCCGAGTCGCGCTGCAAGTTATTTTGCCTGCCGCGAAAGCAGGTCGATCACCATTTTGTTGAATTTCTCCACGTCCAGCTCTGCCTGCACATGCACCAACTGCTCTCCCAGCCCCGGCTGGTTTCCCGGTTCCCACACTAGCGTGTTCCCGTATCCCGCCGTATGCGAGATGTCCATATCCATGTACAGCGTCTCTTCTTTCGTGATGATGCTCGGGTCCAGCCACGCCGCCGCAGCCAGCTCATCCCACAAATATTCTTCGTCCGCCCATTGCCCGATGTATTTCGCCGCCGGCGTGCCCGCTTTCGCGATTTGCTCGATCATCGCCTTGGTCATGTGCGTCTTCACAGAAATATCCACGGTCGTCACCGTAATCTTTTTCCACGGCGCGCGCAAAACAATGTGCACCGCTTCCGGATCGAACCAGAAATTAAACTCGCGCCGGTTCGATTGCGCCCAGCTCATCGGCTCGATCGGCGCGATGCTCCCGCCCATCACCACTAGCTCTTGCGCCAGCTCCGCAAATTTCGGATCGATGCTGATTGCCTGCGCCAGGTTCGTCAGCGGACCGCCCGCGTAAATCGTCACTTCATGCGGATGCTGGTGCACCATGCGAATCAGAAAGTGCGCCGCATCTTCGCTCTGTGCCTTCAACGTTGGATTTCCCTCCGGCAGCGGGTTGGGAACGACAAACGGGTCGTGATAAGCGCCTGCATTCCAGGTTCCTGTCGGCGTCGAGCCCGTCGCGGAATGAATTTTGTGTTCGTTCCAAGCGCCCTGGTAAGTCACCTTTCCATAAAGTTTTTCCCAGCGCGCGATTTCCTCCTTGCTGTTGATCAGCGGAAACACCGCGCCCGGATACACCCCGATGTTCGAATGGCCCGTCAGTTCCAGCATGCGCAGCGTGTGCGCGATTTCTTCATCGCGCCATTGGTCGCCGCTCACCACGGTAATCCCCAACGCCTCCACCTGTGGCGATTGCAATAGCAGCAACATCGATTGCTGGTCTGTAGTCGCCGGGCCACGCGCATCCTGATCGATAATCACCTTACGGCTCTGCGCCTGCAATTCGCCGCAAAGCAACGCCACAAAAATCAACAACCCCGCAACCTTAGTTTTCACGGATCCTCACGTAGGTGCTGGTCTTCAGACCGGCCAACCCAAATTTCCACCCAAGCGCAAACTCAACCTACAAAATCACGCAAACTCCAATGCGCAGCGCCCCCGGGACCACTACAGCTTCCCCCGAAAATCCCCCAAAATGCGCAAGGTCACAATTTCGTGCGGCTTCAACGTAATTTCGACCGACGATCCCCCTGCCCGGATCTCTCGAATATCCTCTTCCATCGCCGTGCACAACCACGCGTGCTGCAACCTCAACAATGGAAAACGCACGGTTACCGTGCTCTCTGCTCCCGCCGTTTCCAGCAAGCGCAACAGCGTGCCGTTTCCATCCTCAGCCGCTTTCCAGTTTTCCGCCACCACGCCGGAGCCATCCACCTGCAGAAAACTCACCGGCGCCGGTTCCAACGGCCGTTCCGGGTTGCCCACTTTGTCCTGGTCGATCACTTCGTCCGTCTCGAGAGGAGTCATCGCTGAGCGTCCTAGTTGCGCCAGATCCTGCGGGGCAAGCGCCGTACCGCTGGTCATCACGTAACGAAACGTCTCCTCTCCTCCCTGTTCCGCTCGATAATTCGTGTGCCAATAATTGTTGTACACGTAAGAAAAAATCGTCGAACGTTTCGGCGTAAATGTTTCCGGCCACACGCCTCGGTTGATATCGCCCAGCGTCACAAGCGGCGCATCCACCGGCACAATCGCCACATCCCAATCCGCGCCGGAAGCTTTCACCCAATGTCCGACCGTGAACCATTCCAGCCCCGCTCCCTTCACCATATCCTTGCTCGGATCCACCCAGCCATTTTGTATTTCGTATTGAAATGACGGCTTCGGCGTGGCCACGGGGAACGCAAAGTAAACGGCTTCTTTGTCGCGCACCGGGTCCTTCATAATGTGGTTCACGAATTCGATCTTCTTCTCCCCGTCATACAAAAGAATTTCCGTGCGCACCAACGGCGTGTGCACTGCCTGCGCCTCCACGGTCAGAGTCTGCCCGAACGGCGTTTTCTTCAGTCCAACAATCCGCCCGCTATTCGAGGGGGTAACTTTCAGCTGCGCCAGCGGCAGCGATTTCCGCATATAAACAATTTGCGTGGCCGGCTTCCCGCCCCCTTCCACATACAAATACTGGTTAAAGCGATACGGGCTATTCGCATCCACCAACTCGCGATTCAGTTGCTTGTCGAAAATACCTTTCACCGCGCCCGTCGCCGCATCCACCTGCACGCGGTAATACGCGTTCTCGACCATATCGCCCCCCGCAATGGTCGCTGTCTTTTGTGCCGGTGCGCCAGTCCCGCTTTCCTGCCGCGTTTCCAGTGCATAGCACTTGAATCCCATCGCCGGCACATCCTTCGCGAGGAACCGCACGTGCCGGTAGCCAGGCCCTTCGCGCAAAATTTCAAATGCCACCGCTGCCTTCCCGGGATATTCCGTGATGATCGCGTCCTTCCCCAGATCCATTTCTACCAACCCGCTGCGCGCCCAACTCAACGAATTGAACACCATCAGCGACGATGACGGCATGTGAATTTGGTTGGCAATCTGGCTCAACGAAGCCTTTGCCAGTGTGTTCACCGCTTGGCGGCTCTCCGCCGCATATTCATCCTTCGTCGCCAGTTGCCCCACGGATTCCTCTGAGTCCGGTCGGTATACCGAATCCCACGAATCCCACGTGTGCTCCGCGTATAACAAAAGATTCTTCCAGATGCGGTCCAGCAACTCTCTCGGTACGCCCAGTGAGGGATTCAAATATCTCGATACCGTTGCCATTTCTTCCGCCGACACCGCGCGAGACTGGCTGCCACGATCGATCGCCGTGTTCTTCGCGTCTGATCCTGCGCCATCCTCCCAGTAAGGGCCTGCATCTCCCTGCACCGTCGCAAGCTGCGAACCGTAGTGCTGCTCGATGTACCGGAAATAATCCGGGAACGTACTCAGAATAAATTTTGGATGCGCGTACACCGCATTCCACTTAGCGACAAACTCCGGCTCGCTCAGCCGCGCGTCCGTATTTTCCAGCTGGCTACCATACATCAGCACCGCGTCCGGCTTATACTCCGGCGCCGAAAATTGCTGTAGGAACGCGGGAAGCCCCTGCCGGCAATTGCCTGCTGCGGGCGGTAAGTCGCACACAAACCACAGCTGCGAATATTGCCGCGTGTGGGCCATCAGAACTTTTGCGCCGTCTGGCCCTTCGCGCCAGAATGGCGATTTCTCGTTCCACTTTCCGATCAGCACAATCGGTCCGCGATCGACGTTCGTCGCTTCCGCGAAATACTTGATTCCTGCCGCGCGCAACACCGAAGGATACGACCACGTAATGCTCGGGACGTCCGTGAGATTAGCGTAATCAAAAGGTATGCCGTCTTTCCTGTGCAGCTCGTGCGTATAGGAAAGAGAGCGGATCAATTCTTCCAGGCTCGCATAACCGGTCAGCAGGTTCGCGTATTGCGCCGGCACCCCGATCTTGTCTTGGTTTACGTATCGCAGAAACTTCTTCTTTGCCTCTTCATCGCGCGTCGCGAAATAATTCTGCGCCACCCACGATCCGTCCAGGCTGAAGCGCATCTCCGGATTTGCCGGCAAAAATTGCAGTAGTTTATCGATGTTCCTGTTCTGCAAATCCGCCACTTTCGCCTGGTAATCTGTGTAGCCGATATCCAGGTGCGCGTGCGGCACAAAATAGATCGTCCATTTGCGTTCCGGGCTGATGGTTGCATTTGAATGAAAAGTTCGTCCCTGCGCATGAATCGCTACGCTCGCGGCAATAGTCCCGGAGAATTCCGGCACTTCAAATTCCAATCGCTCCTGCCCAAAATCGTTCGTGCCGTTCATCTCCGCCTGCAAGCGCTCCTTGCCAATCGCAAGCTCCACTTTTCCGTGCAGCTTATCCGCGGAGGTAACGGTCACATCCACAATCTCCACCGTTCGCCCGCCCTTGTGCCGAAAAAACACTGTCGGCTTCACCACTGCGGCAGGGTCCAGCTTCGCGCCCGGTTCTTTGGTCAGCCGCAACGCGTCATAAATCAATGATGCCCGCGTCTCTGGATTCTCTGCATCCTCCACCGCTCTCAGCACCACGTTGTTTTCCCCGGCCTTCAAAAATTTGCCAGGAAAGTCGATCTGCAGTCTGTCCCCTCCATAAATCGGCGAATCCACGCGATCGTCTCCCGCGTAGTAACTGATCTTGCGGTTGAAAAAGTAACGCCCCGTATGTCCATTGATGGTCACCAGCAAATCCGGAACCGCCGGATTCACCAACAGCGCCGCAATTGTCAGCCGGTAATTTCCCGCTTCCGGTTTCCCCATTTCAAACAGAATCGTGTACGGCACCGGCTGCTTTCCCGCGCTTCCGTTCACCGATGTCATTTGCGACGCCGGCCACTCCGCCGTTTTGCTCTCCCCCACAGTGAAGACCGGCTTCAGGGTGGCATTGTCCAGATCAAAATCGTGCCCGAATTCCCGCGAAGTTTGATCGAACTCCCCGATTTGCCACACCACATTTCCATCAGGACGCGCCTCTTGCCCCGAAACGCGGGGGCCTCCGGGAAAAAACAATCCAGCGCACACAGAAACGCACCACAGCCAACCTCGCATGTTCATCACGCCATCCTGTTCAACGCTTCCCATTCTTCCCTAACCCACGCCGCACTACAACCCGCCAGTAGCACAGGATTCAGCCTGTGCAGAACAACGTTCGCAGCAGTGCGCACGACGCGGCCACAAACCAAGTCACCATTGACCGGACATTAGCTAGTTGGATGGTCCTGCAGATTACCCTACTCGCTGACCAGCGGTGGCCCGCTGACACGTTTCCCATTCAAATGAAAACTCACGTCCACATGATCCGCAATTTTGATAAACGGAATCCCCTTATTCATGCCGTAATCCTTGCGGTTGAACACCATCGTTCCCTTGATGGCTTCCGAATCCGTCCCTTTTCCCACTGCCGTCAGTGTCAGTTTCTCTGCATTCGAGACGCCTCGAATCGTGAAGTCCCCATCCACTTCGTACGTGTTGTGCCCGGTCTTTACGAACTTCGTGGACACAAACGTGATCACGGGATTGTGTTCCACGTCAAAAAAATCCTTCCCTTTCAGCTTCCCGTTCTTCAGCCCGCTTCCGGTATCCACGCTGTCCGCCTGAATCGTGATTTTCAACGATCCCGTATCTTCCTCAGGCGAAGTAAATGTCAAGCTCGCATCCCAGTTATCAAATTTCCCCGCGAGGTTCGTCGAAGCCTTCACATGAAATTTGATCCAGCTGTCCGCCGGCGCAATCACGAACACAGGCGCCTGCGCCCGGCTCATCGAAGGGGCCATAGCACATGCCAGTATCCCAGCGAACCAGAGCAAAATGGCACGCACATCCCGCCCTCGGCGATTTCGCGCAACACTGTGAATTTCACTTTTCAAAGAAAGCCCACCGGCCCGCCTCACGCGAACCGCTCAATGCCCTAAGAATTTTTCGATCTTCGACAATTCCTTTTCCGCCATGTCGAAATACTTTTGCGCGTTCTGCAAATCCTGCGCCTTCAGCGCGCTGTTGCCCTTGCTCATGTAAAGTTGCATGCGTTCTTCGGATGACGCAATGTCCGCGCGGAGATTGTAGCCCGACGCCATTTGCTGTTTCCGCAATGTCTCCACGCTTTGCGTTGCCGTCTCCGCGCGCACGTTCAACTTGTCCGCTTCGTCTTCCGCCTTCGCAATCTGTTCCGGCGAAGGTCCCGGCGGAGGTTCCGGGACCGCCGGGGCCGCATCCATATGCGCGGGAGGTGGAATCGGGCTGCTGCCCGACGCGGCCTTATTCGCCTGCCCTGCCGGTTTGTCGGACATGGTCACCGCGCCCGTCTGCGCGTCCACGTGCATGCTGCCTTTCGGACTGTCCACGGAAACGTTTCCGTTCGCGTCTACCTTCAAACTGCCTTGATCGCTCTGGATCGAAACCAGTGGCTTCGATGGTGTACCGGTCGAGTCACTCGAAGCCGTTGCCGATGAATTGCCGGCCGTCGTCGTGCTCTTCGCATCACTCGGAAACACTGCTTTCTTCGGATCCGCATGCGTGCCGAAGTGCCGCGGTATCGTCACAGCCGCGGCGATCAGTACTCCAATGCCCAGCACCACGCCAATCGCCAGCCACAAACTCCGGCTCGAACTCGACGCCGCAACAGCCGGTTGCGGCATCGGACCGGCAGGCGGCGGAGCCACCGGAATCGTTGCAGGTGCGGGCGTGGCGATGCGCGCGGGCGCCGGAGTGCGCGGCGGCGCTGGCGTCGTGGGAATACGAGGTGTGTGCGGCGTATCGACCAGTGTCGTCGCGCCAGACGGCATGGGCGCTGGCGTCACAGACGTCGTATTCGACGCCGGTAAAGGGCTTACCTCCACGCTGCTCAACGCCGCGCGAAATGCATCCGCGGTCTGGAAGCGGTTCGCCGGATCCTTCGCAATCGCCATCATGATGATTTCATTCAATCCCGCCGGCAAGTCTCCGCGCAGGGTGATCGGCTCCGCCGGTATTTGGTTCAGGTGCGCGGTCATCAGCGAATATTGCGAGTCGCCCTGAAATGGCAGTTTGCCCGTCAGCATTTCATACAGCGACACGCCAAACGAATAAATGTCCGACCGCGCGTCGGCCGATTCGCCCCGCACTTGTTCCGGCGGCATATAGTTCAGCGAGCCTAGCGTGGTTCCCGTCGTGGTCAACGAGCCGTCCGTTGACGAACGCGCGATGCCAAAGTCCATCAGCTTCACCACTCCCTGCGGCGTCAGCATCATGTTTGCCGGCTTGATGTCACGGTGAATAATGTTCTGCTTGTGCGCATAGCTCAGCGCCGAAAGCACCTGGTCGGAGTAATTCACCGCGTCCGCGGTGGAAAGTGGCGCGCGCGCCGCGCGATTCGCCAGCGTTTCCCCTTCCACGAATTCCATGATCATCGCCAGTTGATTTTCGTACGTCAGCGCCGTGCGCAGCACCGCGATGTTTGGATGATCAAGCGTCGCCAGCAGCCGGATCTCCCGCAAAAAACGATCTGCCAGGCTCTGGTTGCTGGTCAAATCCGGCAGCAGGATCTTCATCGCTTCCACGCGGTCAGAGATTACGTTGCGGACCTTATAAACCTTGCCCATGCCACCCATGCCCAGGATGGAGAGGATTTCGTAGTCGCCAACGCGTTGGCCAACGTTAAATTCGGTCATAGATCCTCCAGCGGTCTGCGCCGCGCCCTGCGAGAATACATCAAAAGCATGCCCCAAAATACAACCAGCCCGCGCGAACGGTTGCGGGCTGGCGGAAGTCTTGCAATTGACAAAGTGTCATCTGGTCCCTGCAATCGCGTTACACGCTCCTATCATCCTGAGGTGTGTTTTTTGCGACGAAGGATCTCAGCGTCGACGGTGGCCACATCGCAAGTGACTTGGAAATCGAATCGCTCCAGACAGATTCAGTTTTTGACGACGTCTCCGACCTTCGGCGCCCCCGCGCCGGCAAATGTTGCGGTCGCCGAATCGTCGTCTACTTCCGTCACGGTGGCGTCACCGACCTTGTCCTCCACGGACTTGATCACCTTGCCCGTCGCCGGATCTTTGACCACGCGCACTTGCCGCATGATCGAAAGCTTGTCGCCAACCTTCACGCCTGCTTTCTTGCCCACGTTGATGATCAGTGTGTTGCCGGTGGCATCTGCAACCAGCCCGGAAATCGCTAGCGTGCGTTCCGGAATTTTTGCCGCTTCATCGTCGAGCTTTGCGCCGACATCGTCCACGGCCTTGTGTGTCGCTTCGCCGAGAATCGTGTTGGCAAAGTTGCTGCTGCCCATGTCCAGGCCGCCAGCTCCGCCGCCCGTCCACCCGCCACCTCCGCCAATCAGCGAAGTACTCGAGCGCGTCGATTCGCCCATTCCTTGCACCGATGCCAGGATTTCTCCCGTGGAAACATTGATCACCCGCGCCGTGATTCCCACCACCGCCTTCGCCTTGCTCGTGCCCACCCCGCCCAGCCCGAAGCGGCCGAGGCCATATCCGCCTCCCCCCACGTTCGTGTGTTGGTCGTCGCGGCCAAACTGCGTAATGGAGCCGATGATGATCGCATCCACCCCTAAAACCTTGCCGATTTTCGCCGCGGTATTGGAGTCCGCGCGGTCGCTGTTCGAAAAATTCTGTTCTGCCAGGATTTTGTCCAGCGCGGAACGTTCGACTAACCGGTATTTGCCGTCTTTCAACAATTTATCCACCAGCATGTCCGAAATGCCCTTGCCGATGTCCTGATCGGAACCGAAAATTTGTGCCACGTAGGTTTTCACGGTTCCATAGTCAAAATTCATGATCGTCACAAGCCGCTTGGGGGCTTCGGCTCCATTGGCGGGCGTCGGCGCTGCCTCTTGGGCTCGTAGCGGCGCGCACATCCACGCGGCGGCCACAAGAGACAAACCGATACGCGTAATCCGGGAAAACAACATACGGGCTCCTTGCCGCAGGCGGTGCTTGCGGATGGTTTCGAGGACCTGAGGGCCGCCTGCCAACTGCGGTTATCTTAATGAAACCCACGCGAATCAGGCAACGAATTTCCTGCGCGACGTGCTCTCGCGAATGCCGTGCCGCGAACCTTCTCAGAATTTGCTCATGGCTCGCGAAGCGCGCGAAAACGAAGTCTTGTCTCCTGCCCGTTGCCTCCCTGTATTAGACTATCCGTTCACATTCGCTTGCGATCCATGAGCTCTCAAATCCTTCGCGAACCACGCTGGCCCGCCTTCATCGCCATGTTGGCCGCCGGCGGCGTGTACCTGGCCCTGCCAGAGCCGCTCTCCTTCGGTCCAAGCTGGTCGTTGCTGGCCATCATGCTGTTCTTAATGATTCCGCTGGTGATTTCCACTAGCCGCGGAGATTATCACGTCACCCGTATTCTCACCTTCACCGCCAACGGCATCATCACCCTCGCGATGATTGCCGCGCTCATTCATCTGGTCCAGGGCATTCCGCAGCACCTCGAATCTCCGAAATCGCTGCTGCGTTCGGCGGGCGCGCTTTGGGTCGCCAACATCCTGATTTTTGCGTTGTGGTACTGGAAGCTCGATGGCGGCGGCCCGCTCGTCCGCGAACGCTCCGGTGGCCTCGCCCACACTTCATTTCTTTTCCCCCAAATGGCTCTCAGGGATAATCCCGATCCGTCCTGGACGCCGCACTTTATCGATTACCTTTTCCTCGCCTTCAACACCAGCACCGCCTTCTCTCCCACAGACACCGCCGTCCTCTCCCGTTGGGCCAAACTCGGCACCATGCTGCAATCCCTGATCTCCCTGACCATAATCGCCCTACTAGCCGCCCGCGCCGTCAATATCCTCTAACCACCGAGCCTGTGGGTTGCCAAGAAACATAATTCCATCATTCCGAACGGAGTACGCGCAGTGAGGACCGCCGTCCCTTTCCGCGCCTTTTGCGGAAAGGATCCTTCTGATGAGTCAAGCGACCTTCTGCTCGGTTCTGCGCTCCCAGAAGTCCTGAAAGCGACCGCTAAGCTTGGCACAGCGGAGAGTGATGATGATGTTAGAGCCAGCGACGGTCCGGTCCATCCCGGCGTGTTTGAGGCTCGTGCCGATAGCCACCTTGCATTCGGTCTCCACTGCGCCAGTTGAAGTGCACAAGCCCTGCACGACCACACGGCCACGCAAACCACTTCGTTGACAAAGCCTCCCACACCCACTAAACTTGGTTTTTGTCTTTACAGGGAAAGGTGTGACTGATTGCAATGAGGACGTATGTAGCCAAAGGCGAAGAAGCAGAAGCCCTTAAATTGGGCGCGCAGTGGTTCGTTTTGGATGCAACTGACAAGGCTCTTGGCCGCCTGGCGACCAAAGCCGCGCGCATTCTGATCGGCAAAGACAAGGCCAGCTTTACTCCCTATCTGGATTCCGGCGATCACGTCGTCGTGATCAATGCCGACAAGATTAAGATGACCGGGAACAAGGTGGAGCAGAAAGTGTATTACTCCCACAGCGGATACCCCGGCGGCTTGAAAGCGGTTCCGGCCAAGCGCGTTCGCGAAGCCAAACCCGAATGGGTGGTTCGCGAAGCCATCGTCGGCATGCTGCCGAAGAACAAGCTGCGCGCCCGCCGCGCCAAGAAGTTGCGCGTGTATCGCGATGCCGCCGGTTTGGCGCGTCACGTGGGACAGAAGCCGCAGCACGTTTCGCTTTGAGGTTTCCCCGGCGTCGCCGGGTTGGTAGTTTGCACGAGAGTTTCCGCACGTTGGCCGTTCCTTTCTAAGTGGTGCCTTAGCAGGGAGCCTTCCGAGCGTGAAGTTCAAGAAAGCAGCGGACTCGTCTCGTCATTTTGTCGATTTTTGTAACCGTTCTTTGGTTCGATTTTCGGAGGAGGATCTTTGAGTACTGGAAGCACGCCAGCATTTGGCAATAAAACATGGTTTCACGGCACGGGCCGCCGCAAGGAATCCATTGCCCGCGTTTTTCTGCGCGCCGGCAGCGGCAAGTTCACCGTCAACGGCCGCACCACCAAGGAATATTTTCCGAATCATGCCTGGGAGCATGACGCCACCGAGCCGCTGAAGTTCACCAGCCTGGTGGACCAGGTCGACGTGGTCTGCACCGCCAAGGGCGGGGGCGTCGGCGGGCAGTCCGGAGCGGTGCGCATGGGATTGTCTCGTGCCATCAGCCGCTTCAACCCGGAACTGCGTCCGGCGCTGCGCAAGAACGGTTTTCTGACTCGCGATTCCCGCATGAAGGAACGCAAGAAGTACGGCCAGAAGGGCGCACGCAAGCGCTTCCAGTTCACCAAGCGCTAATCGCGCGGTGTGCTCTGGGTTGTCATCCGGCTCCATGGGAGTTGTCGTCCCAAGGAGCGTAGTCTGCGACGAAGGATCTCAACCGAACGTACTTGCCAAGATTTTATGAGCTCTGGCGGCCCGGCGAAAGCCAGCCGCCAAGATCATGGCCGGCAAGAAGCCGGCAAGAAGGCTGCTGCGTAGCTCCGAATGTGACGTTGGCTTTTATGCTAGCGTCTCGCTCCGAGCGCGAACAAGCAGCTGTCTACTAAGGAGGAAAAGTGGCAGTAGAAATCACCATGAAGGAGCTGCTGGAGGCCGGTGTTCATTTCGGTCACCAGACGCGCCGTTGGAATCCCAAGATGAAGGAATATATCTTCGGGGAGCGCAATGGCATTCACATCATCGACCTGCAGAAAACCCTGAAGATGTTCCGCGAAGCCAGCCGCTTCGTCAGCGAAATCTCCAGCCACGGTCGAACAGTTTTATTTGTCGGCACCAAGCGTCAGGCCCAGGAAGCGATCGCCGAAGAAGCCAAGCGCGCCGGAGCATATTATGTGAATCACCGCTGGCTCGGTGGCACGCTGACCAATTGGGCCACGCTTCAGAAGTCCATTAAGCGCCTGAAACTCCTGAAGGCCATGACCGAAGACGGCCGCATGGAGCAGCTCTCGAAAAAAGAGCGTGCGCGCCTGGACCGCGAAATGAAACACTTGCATCAGAACCTTGCCGGTATCGAGAACATGGCGCAGTTGCCGGACGCGCTCTTTGTCATCGATTCGAACGCCGAGGAAATTGCTGTCAAGGAAGCCCGTCGCATGGGCATTCCGGTCGTCAGCGTGGTGGACACCAACTGCGATCCGGACATGGTGAACTGGATTATTCCGGGCAACGATGACGCATTGCGCGCTATTCGCCTGTTTACTACCAAGATTGCCGATTCCGTCGCTGAAGGCCGCACCGTCTACGAGCAATCTCAGGTCGTTGACCAGAAAGTCGCCGCCGATCAGGCTCTGGAAGCCAACCCCGACTATGTGGACACCAGCGCTTACGAGCAATACGAAAAGCAGGAAGGCGATTTCGTCGATGGCTCCGAAGCTTTCATCGAAGCCGCTGAAACCACCGTTCCTCCTGACGAGGAAAAGCGCTAACCGTCGCCGAGCCCGCCCACCAAGGCGTGCCGCTTCAAGCGGCCAGTTCTCGTAGCGACTGGGCTTAAGATCGGATCGGTCCTCCGCAGGGTGAGTCTTCGAGCCTTGCGGCATCTCTAATTTTTTTATCGCCCGCTACCACCGGGCATTTAGCAGAGAGGAAGTTCAAAGTTATAGGCTTCCAGTAATAAGTTCGAAAGGTCGTACTTAAGACTTAGGACTTATAACTTAGAACTACAAAAAGGATGAGTACAAGTAAACCAGTCATGGAAATTCCCGCTAAGCTCGTAAAGGAACTCAGAGAGCGCACCAACGCCGGCTTCAGCGATTGCCGCGCTGCCCTCGTCGAGGCCGAAGGCGACATCGAAAAGGCCATCGACATCCTCCGCAAGAAGGGCCAGGCCGCCGCGGCAAAGAAAGCTACGCGTGAAGCCACGGAAGGTCTGATCGGCCACTATATTCATGCCGGTGGAAAGATCGGCGTCATCGTCGAAATCAATTGCGAAAGCGATTTCGTCGCGCGCACCGAAGCCTTCCAGCAACTTTCTCACGATCTGGCGATGCACATTGCCGCCGTCGATCCCCGCTACGTCCGCCGCGAGGATGTCACGTCCGAAATGCTCGACCGCGAGCGGGAAATCTACA
Source organism: Candidatus Acidiferrales bacterium (assembly GCA_963742325.1). Lineage (GTDB taxonomy): Bacteria > Acidobacteriota > Terriglobia > Acidiferrales > UBA7541 > Acidiferrum. Next base: position 1,486,778 of record CAVULB010000002.1, read on the forward strand.
TGGCGCAAGCCCGCGCCACCGGCAAGCCTGAGCAGGTCATTCAGAAGATCGTCCAGGGTAAGATGGAAAAGTTCTATGAGGAAACCTGCCTCTACGAACAGCACTACATCAAAGACGAGACCCAGACCATCGGCGAAATGATCAACGCCGCGATCGCCAAGCTCGGCGAGAACATCACCATTCGTCGCTTCGCCCGCTTCAAAGTAGGCGAAGCCAGCGCCTCCTCCGCCGCCCCCGAGTCCGAATCAACCTCGGCCCCGGAAAACGCCTAACCAAATCCGGCGCGCCCAACCCGCGCATCAGCCTCCAAGAACGCCCCGGGCGCCCGGGGCGTGTTTTTTCACTTTCGGCCCCCGGGGTGCCCCACATGCCGCTTCTGCATGTGGGCTCTTGGGTTCGCTGTTGTAGGCCCGCTTTCCGAAGCCGGCCGTTTCCCTCCACCCGATATAAAAAACCGTCATTCCGAACGGAGTCCGCGAAGTGAGGAAATCCCTCCCCCTCTTCCACGCGACGCGCGACTCCCCCGCAACTCCCCACCCGCCCGATGCCTCTTCCCACGCGCCCTCTCCGCCTATACTCTTTCCGATGTGCCGCTCCTTTTTTCATCCACGACCCGGAAAATCACGTCCCCCACTTGTTCTGTCAATAGGGGCACGAGCCAGGAAACCTTATGAGCGGCGATTCCATACCGATAGCCTTGCCGCTCTCGCGCCTTGCGAGTGACGGCTGTGAGGTTACCGTTCTGTATCGCGAATTGCGCAAGCCTCTGCTTCGCTACCTCGTTTGTCTTGGCCTCTCGACCGATGAGGCTCAGGATGCCGTGCAGGATGCGTTTCTCAGGTTGCATCAGCATCTGGCCTCCAGTGGGTCGCAGGAAAATATTCGCAGCTGGGTTTTCCGCGTGGCTCACAACCAGGCCAGAAACTGGCAGGCCAGCTATGCTCGCCGTTTTGCCGAGCCGCTGGACGTAGGGGTGGACGCTATGCCGGATCAGTCGACCCCGGAGCGCGTGCTGGCGGAGAAAGAAAAGCGGCGTGAACTCGGCAAGGCCGTCCGCCAGCTCACGGATTCCGAGCGCGAATGCCTGCTACTGCGCTCCGAAGGATTGCGCTATCGCGAAATCGGCGATGTCTTGGGAATTCCCACGTCCACTGTCGGCGAAACCGTAATGCGCGCGATCAAGAAATTAGCGGAGAAATGCAATGTGTGAACATTCGGAAAAGTTGATGGCATGGCTCGATCACGAACTTCAGAACGATCAGATGGCTCACGTGCAACAGCACATTGAGGCATGCGCCGAATGCCAGTGCCAACTCGACGCATTCCACCAAGCCAGCAGCGCATTCAGTGCGTACCGCGATGCCGTGCTGGCGTCATACTCGCCACGCCGGATGCCGCGATGGGTGCCCGCGCTGTCGGCCGCCACGGCTCTTGCCACTGCCGCCGCGCTGTTCCTGTTTTTCCACAGCACGCGCGTGGAGCCGCCTCTCGCGCCGCCCCTTTCGGTGCAAGCGGCTCCGCCCGCTGCTCTTTTGGAAAAAGCGCCAGTGCCGCTCCGAAGCAAGACGATTCACCGCCGCCGCGCGTCATCGCCGGCGCCAGCACAAGCCCCCAACTTGGCCCCGACCGAACCTGCTATCCAGATCAGCCTTCCGGTGGAATCCATGTTTGCGCCGGGCGCTGTTCCTGAAGGCATCAGCTTCACCGCGGATGTGAGCATCGCAGCGGATGGTTCAGCGCAACAAATCCAGCTGCGGCCGCGAATGATCGGATTTGAGAGGAGACCAGTTCAACCATGAAATACATCCTCGCGATTTTCGCGTTAGTTTTACCAACGTGCTCCGGCGCATTTGCACAAGACATACAGAGCTCAAATATGGTCCATCAAGGCGCGGCCACCGGTGTAATCACCGCCGATGCAATCAGCAGAGGTATGCCGGTTACAGGCGCGCCCTATTCCGCCACGATCACCAACGAATCGATCCAAATCCTGGCCGATGGCACGCACATCATTCAAGGCAACAACGGAAGCACCGCGCGCGATTCACAGGGTCGCACGCGCCAGGACGCCGCATTGCCAACGATTGGCGTGATGTCTGCAGCCGACGCCCCGCATCTGGTGTTCATCATGGATCCTGTGGCGCAAACGTCGTACACATTGAACTTGACCGACAAAACTGCGCAGAAAATGTCCATGCCTTCGAACGGCGCGGCAGGGCCGTCGGGTGGACCGGGCCCCGATCGAGTGTTCGTTGCGCGCATGGGCGTCGCTCCGGGTGGCACGCCGCCGCCGATGCCTCCGCCGGCCATCATCATGCAGAGAGACCTGGCGGATGAGCAGCCCCAGGTGAACACGGAAGATCTCGGAACCCAAACGATGGAAGGCCTGACGGTCACCGGAGTGCGCACCACGCGCACCATTCCCGAAGGTCAAATCGGAAACGACAAGCCTATCAGCATCGTCACCGAAGTCTGGACCTCGCCCGACCTCAAGACCATCGTCTACAGCAAACGCACCGACCCGCGCATGGGCGAGCAAACCTTCAAGCTCACTAACGTCGTCCGCGCCGAGCCCGACGCCTCTCTATTCACCGTCCCCTCTGATTTCAAAATCGTAGACGGCCCCCAAAACGTAATCTATCGCTCCAACCAATAACACTGCGGCCCGCACAACCCCCCAGTCCCACTTTCCCGGGTGCCCGACATGCCGCTTCTGCATGTGGGCGCTGGGGTTCGCTGTTGTAGGGCGCGATTTCCGAAGCGGGCCGTTTCTCTCGCCTGCCACCAATGTAATCACGATTAGCGCCTGGTAATTTGTCGAATCGCAAATGAAGCCTTTCTCGGGTGCTCACAGCACACGTGATCTGCCCATTGTTTGCTACAATCTCCAAGGTTTCCCCCAGAGCCCACGGAGAGACATGTCACCGAAAGCGAAAGCATCGACGAAAAAAGAGAAAAAACGCCCGGCGTATCACCGCCTCTTGCTGAAAGTTTCCGGAGAATCGCTACAGGGACCGCAGGGCTACGGCATCGACGGCCACACCATTTATTCCATCGCCAAGGAATTGCGGGACGTTCACAAGCTTGGCGTGCAGATTGCCATCATGGTCGGCGGCGGCAATATTTTTCGTGGAGCCCGCCAAAAAGGCTTCGAGATCGATCGCGCTACCGGCGATTACATGGGTATGCTCGCCACGGTTCTCAATGCCCTTGCCCTTCAGGACGCCCTCGAAAAAGTCGGTGTGCACACCCGCGTGCAAAGCGCCATCGAAATGCATCAGGTGTGCGAGCCATTTATCCGTCGCCGCGCTACGCGTCATCTGGAAAAAGGCCGCGTCGTTATTTTCGCCGCGGGCACCGGCAATCCTTATTTCTCCACGGACACCGCTGCCGCACTCCGCGCCATGGAAATCAAGGCCGACGTGATCCTGAAGGCCACCCGCGTTGACGGCATCTACGACGCCGACCCCGAAAAAGTCAGCGACGCCAAATTTTTCGCGGAGATTACCTACCGCGAAGTTTTGCACCAGAACCTGAAAGTCATGGATTCCACCGCCATTTCCTTGTGTATGGACAATGGCATGCCCATCGTGATTTTCAATATGCACAAGCCTGGCAACATTCGCCGCGCGGTTCTTGGGGAGCGCGTCGGCTCAACCGTGCTGCCGAGTGAGAGTTCCTAGGCGCCGGTCTTTAGGCAGGCCCGTTACGGACAAAGAAGCAGTTTACAGTTCTAAGTTTTAGGTAATAAGTTCTAAGCCGCACTTGCACCGGCATATTGCAAGAGTGAGACTGAAACAGTGCGTGCACGTTGCGCTTGGAACTCAAGACTGGAAACGCAGAACCAAAACTTACAACGAATGACTTACAACTGATATTTTTCGAGGATCGACACGATGACTACGATAAGCACCACCAAAGAAGCGCAAGCTGCTGCAAAAACTCGCATGGAAAAAGCCGTCGAGGATTTTCGCAAGGAGTTGACTTCCGTTCGCACCGGCCGCGCCAACGCCGCCATTCTCGATCAAGTGCGTGTCGACTATCATGGCACGCCCATGCCCGTGAACCAGCTCGGCAGTGTCACTATTCCCGACCCCGGCATGCTGGTTATTTCTCCTTGGGATCCCAGCGCCGTCCAGCTGATCGATAAAGCCATCCGCTCCTCCGATCTCGGCCTCAACCCCACCAACGACGGCAAAGTTGTTCGCATCCCTATTCCGTCGCCCACGGAAGAGCGCCGCAAGGAGCTCGTCAAACACATTCACAAAGCGCTCGAAAATCACCGCACCGCGATTCGCAACATTCGCCGCGACCTGAAAGAAGCCATCGATAAACTCGAAAAAGATAAAAAGATCAGCCAGGATGAACAAAAGCGCGCCCTCGACGAGCTGGACAAGCTCTCCCACGCGGAAACCAAAAAAGTCGAAGATCTCTGCGCCACCAAAGAAAAGGAAGTAATGGAAATCCGCTGATCCGCCTCAGAAATCCGAAATCAGAAAATGGAAAATAGAAACTGGTGTCATTCCGAACGGAGTCCGCGGAGTGAGGAATCCCTCTTCGATCTCAGCGCCGACTCCCCCGAAGCAAGTTTCACCCCTAGCGCGTTGCCTCTAGGCCGGCACCCTGGTTTCTCCATCGCAAGAATTCGCACGATCTTCAGCCGCCTTTGGCCTTTGCAACCCGTTTTCCATTTTCACTTTTCTATTTTCTCATCGCCTTTTGCCGGTGCAATCAAAATCAGCCGCTGCGCCTGATCATTCTGCACCACCCGTGAAAACGCATTGTAATCCATCGCCCGATCACCCAAAATCTCGCGTTTCAAAAAATCAATCCGCCGCGACGCCACCACCGTATTCAGCGTGCTCGAATATTTCGAAGTGTACGTCGCATAATCCCGCGCCACCGCCGACCCCGCTGGCGTCTGCACCGTAATCCCCTCCGGCAACTTCAGCGTCATAGATGTCTGCACGTCCAGCGGCGTACCCAGCACGATCTTCGGCGCCCCCTTGCTCTCTGCCGATGGCGGCGGCATCTCCGGCAAACCGATCTGCGGCAACAGCGCGGGAATGCGCACTGGTTTTTTCGACCAGTCCACGAATTTCAGTTGCGTCAAATCGTATTCCACCGTGAACGGATCCTCCGTCGATAGCGGGTCGGAAGGTTGCGCCCTGGTCACCTGCCCGCGGAAGCCATCAGAAATCGCCAGCAGCGCGGCAATATCCTGCCACTTGTCTTTCGGCGCCTGGTGAAACGCCACGCGCAACAACAATTCATTTTCCCCGCGCAAAACATATTTCACCTTTGCTGTCAGTTGCCCATCCTCTGCGATCGCCGCATCCACGCTTACCTTCTGAAACGCGGCAAATGGCAGCGCAGTCGGCAGAGCCACCCATTCCTGCCCGGCCGCCGCACTCATCACGGAAAAATCGCGTCGCAGTAAAAAAGCGCACTTCGCCTCCGTCGGCGAAATCACTCCGAACGGAGCCACTTCGACTGCCGGGTCCAACCAGTATTGCCGTTCCTTTGTCGAAGCAAGAATCACCAGGTGTTTGAAAGCTAAGGGAGCGGCCAGCGCCTTCTTGTCGCAAAAGCCCGTCAGCACCGCGTCCGCGCGCAAACCCACGGCTGCGGCAAGCGCCGAAAACAGCACATATTTATCCTCCCCGGTCGCATAATTCGAAATCAAAATATCCGCGGGAGCCCGCGAACGAAATCCCGTGGTGCCGAGCGGCAGATCCACCGTGTTGACTTGTGTTGCCACAAATTCGTAAAGCGCCTTCATCCGCTCCACGTCGCTCTTCGCTTCCTGCGTCAGCGAAAGCGCTTTTTCTCCTACCGCGGCCGCCGCTTCCGGCCTTCGCGCCAGCTCTTTCGTCTCTTCTTCGCGACTATGCATGCCCTCCATCGGCCGCGCGCCGGGAAACAGCATCTCTGCCAGGCGCGAAGACAATCGCTCCCACGTGAACGTCGAAACCGCTACGTCTGCCGCCGCCGCATCCGGATTAACCTCCTCGCTCGCCGCGCCATCCTTTGCCGCTGAATACGACTGCTTCCACCGGTAAATCGTGAACGCCGTTTCTCCCACTCCCGTATTTTCTTTCGACGTAGGCGGCGCGTCTGGATTGATTCGCGGCTCCACTTTCCGTGAAGTGGGCAGATCAAGTTCGTAATGCTCCTCGAGCACCTGCCCAGAGCGGTCAAACGTATGTTCCAGCCAAAAATCCGGCGCCAGCGGATGCTTCGTCGTTGTGGTGATCACGCGATACTCCACGGTATCGCCCTCCTGCAGCCCGAGTATTCGCACGGATTTCACGCGCACATCCTGATACACGGGAAATGGCCCCACCGCGGCATTCGGGGTGTCCGTCACCGCGCTCGGCAACACTTCGGAAGTGCCGCCATTCGCGTGGTTCACACGCACCATTGGGATTTCCACTTGCTGGAACGCGCGGTCGTAATCGAACGAAATCCGCGCAAACTCCCTCGCTCCCAGAATATTGATGATTTTGACGATGGTATGAACTTCCTTGCGCGAATCCCCGTTTGCCTCAAAACGCATCTGCGTTTCCAGCAGCTGTATTTGAAAGGGAAGTTGCGGTTTATCCGCAACCTGATTCTCGTCGTTCGGCGCCGGTTTCTCTTCAGGTACCTTTGCCGCTGGTTTGCTCGCAGGTTCCTGCGCCTGCCCGCCCACAACGCCGCAGGCGAACCAACTCAAAATTGCGCCAAAAATTACAGCTCGCCTTAAAAGTGTCACGTTGGAAGTGTAGGCGCGACCCCCGCATACGGTAAAGCCACCTGTGGCCTGACGTTTCGGAGCAGGCACCAACCAGAAATCCTCGACGTAGCCCCTGAAATAAAAATTGCGGCGCCCAAACCGCCCAATCAGCGTCGAAGTTTCTTCTTCGTCGCACCAGCCCCTTGGTACAGTATCCATACCGTATCTGCCTCGATATCATTTGCGCATGCTTCCCCAGCGTTTCAAGGGTTTATCCCGAATCAGTAATGTCGTTTGCTTATCCTCTATAGTCCTGCTCGCAAGCTCTTGTGGCCACGCCCAGGCCTCTCCTCCTGGAGTTCCGATGGACGTCGTCATGAAAACCATTCACAACTATGGTAGTGACCACGCCGGACTTCTTTCCCCTGGCGACTCTTCTAAACCAGACGAACCGTGCGACCTCTATAACGCCCACGTCAACAACCTTCTGGTTCAGGGAGATTTCGGCCAGCTTGAAAAAATTGCCCAACAAAACCGCACGGAAAAAGGGCGCCTTCTCGCTGCTGTTTGGAAAAATCATGAATTTTTCGCTGCCACCTCCTATCCGTCCTCGCCCAAGGCACTCAACGACGCCGACTACCAGAATCAGCTGGCAATGCTCGACAAATGGATTGCCGCTTACCCGAAATCTACGGCAGCCCGAATTTCCCTGGCTGAGTTTTACGTAAACTACGGCGACTTCGCTCGTGGCACCGGTTACGCCGATTCGGTGTCCGACTCACAGTGGAGTCTTTTCCACGAGAGGACCGCCCTCGCCAAACAAGCCCTTCTCGAAGCCGCCGCTTTTCCCGAGCGCGATCCCTACTGGTACGCCGCCATGCAAATGGTTGCTCATCACGAAGGATGGAGCAAACAACAGGCTCGCGATTTGCTGGACCAGGCCATTGCTTTCGAGCCCGGCTATTACCACTTCTATGTGGACTATGCTTACTATCTCTTGCCCCAGTGGTACGGCGAAAAAGGCGACATTCAAGCCTTCGCGGAAAAAACCTCGGCGCAGCTGCCGTCACCCGACAATTCCATCTTGTACTTCCAGATTATGAGTTCGCTTGCCTGCTACTGTCAGGACTCCATGGAAGGGCTGTCGCAGGCCTCCTACCAAAAACTTCGCGACGGCTACTTCAATCTCTCGCGCCTTTACGGTACTTCGAACCTGACCGCCAATCGCTTTGCTCTTATGGCCGCCACGTTTCACGACAAGTTCTCTGCCCACGAAGCCTTTGCCGAAGTCGCCTCCCGCGACGCCACCGTCTGGACCACCCAGGAATCCTTCGAATTCTTCCGCGCCTGGAGCAACGCTCCGTGACGGAAGGCCCCGGCAACGCTCAGCCCCTACCGCTAACCGATGCGAACCAATGCCGCGCGAATCGCGTCTAACAGCATGGTAAAATCACAGTTTGCGATTTTTCCAGTATTCGAACAAGGGAGCGGGCATGAACAATCGGTTCCTGGGCATCGTGTTTGCGCTGGCGCTGGCGGGCGGTAGCGCGCAGGCCAAAGATTCCGTCAAGCCAAAAGGGCCGGAGGAAGACGGCACCAAGCCAGCCCTTACCAGCGTTGCCGGTGAAGGGTTCTACGACTCCCACGCCTACGCCTACCTGACCGAACTCAGCGACGATGTTGGCGCTCGCGTCACCGGCTCGCCCTCAGCCCAGAAAGCGATTCGCTGGGGCACCGCCAAAATGACCTCCATGGGCCTGGTCAACGTACGACAGGAAAAATGGTCGATGTGGAAAGGTTGGACGCGAGGCACCGCTTCGGCCGAATTGCTCGAACCCCTGCACCGCACCCTTACGGTAGACGCCATGGGCTGGACCGGTTCCACACCCGAAGCGGGCTGCGAAGCCGAAGTTGTCACCGCAAATCTTTTCGATATGGATACGGAACTCGCCCACAGCTCGCGCTTCCGGGGAAAAATCGTGCTCATGAAGCCGGAAGGCGTGCCACGAAAAAATTTCTGGATGCTGTTTGCGCAGTATGGAGATTTCCTTAAAGCTCTTCACAAAGCGGGCGCCGTGGCCGTCATCGGTGGCCAGGGCGGTTTTAAAGCCGAAGGCATGCACCTTACGCACACCGGAATCCTAGGTTTTGCTGAGGATTTCGATATTCCTGTCGTCGACATGACCATGGAAGACGAAAGCCAACTCGAACGTTTGCTCGACTCTGGGAAAACGGTCAAAGTGCGCATCAACGTCCAGAATACTTTCACCGGAGGTCCCGTGGAGTCCGCCAACGTTGTCGGCGATATCCTCGGCCGCGAACATCCGGAAGAAATCGTAGTCGTCGGCGCGCATCTCGATTCCTGGGATTTAAGTGAAGGCGCCACAGACAATGGCACCGGCGCCACCGCCGTTCTTGCCGCCGCGGAAGCAATCTTGAAAAGCGGCCATCGCCCGCGCCGCACCATTCGCTTCGTGCTGTTCACGGGCGAAGAACAGGGGCTGCTCGGCTCGCTGGCTTACGTGAAACAACACGCCTCGGAAATGAAAAATCACGTCGCTTGTGTCGTCCTCGATGATGGTCAGGGACCCATTAAGGAATTCCAACTCGGCGGCCGCAACGATCTGATCGATTCCATGAAGGCCTTTGCCGATTCCCTCGACAACATTCGCGAAATCGCCGTCAGCGACAAGCGCGAGTTCGGCACAGACACGGGCCCGTTCATTCTTGCTGGCCTTCCCGGCATCAATCTGGACCAGGATTCTCCCGACTACAAGTACACACACCACTCTGCCGCCGACGCGCTGGAGCAAGTGAAGCCGGACGTGCTTACGCAAGACGCCACCATCATGGCTTTGACCGCTTTTTGGATCGCTGACCGCCCGGAGCGCTTTGCCACGCCATGGCCGGCGGAACGCACCGCCAAAATGCTGCGCGAAAAGGGCGATTACGACATGCTGAAATCGTTCAACCTTTGGAGTTTCGGCAACCTGGGTCTGGACAACCAGAATTGAGACATGCTATTGTATTTAAGGAAGTTAGTTGGATGGCCCGAGTCCGGCCGGGGAGCCCAAACGCGCTTCCTCGAGCAGTCCGGATGCCATTTCGAGCTTTTCCACAAAATTTTCCACTGCCATGTATCGAAAGAAGTTTGACAGCATGCCTTAACTTCTTTATACTTTGTGTTTTGTCAGGGGGTTTTCCCCGCGTAGTACGGCCTTCTGCTTAGTGGGGGTAGGCTGGTTGGAAGGAAAGTCTTCGGTCCCAGAACAAAGATCGACGGAATGGGACGGAAGAGCGGCCGGAATGGGGCGCCAGCCCCGAAAAGCCGAGTAAGCCTCTCCGATTCGACACCGAGAGTCGTAAGTCTGTCTCTTGGATTGTGCACGGAGTCTCTTGCTGGTTCTCTCCGGATTCGCAGTACCTTTCAGCGTTAGTGTGTGCTCTCGCGTTTTTGTCTGCGCGTCGTGCGAGAGTTCGCAGGATGTGTGCGCGCAGAAAAGTTTGTAGTCATTAGTCCTTGAGTAGTAAGCCAGAAGTGGCGGTTTTGCTTGCGGCTTGAAACTTAAGGCTAAGTATTTTCGAAACGAGGAACGACTGTGCCGACGTTTTCGCAACTTGTACGCATGGGAAGAGAAGGGGTTCTCTCCAAGACCAAGTCGCCTGCGCTGATGGGCTGCCCGGAAAAGCGCGGTGTGTGCATTCGCGTGTACACGCAGACCCCGAAGAAACCGAACTCCGCGCTGCGCAAGGTTGCGCGAGTCCGTTTGACCAACGCCGTCGAAGTAACCACGTATATCCCGGGAATAGGCCACAACCTGCAGGAGCACTCCATCGTGCTCGTGCGCGGCGGTCGCGTGAAGGATCTCCCCGGCGTTCGCTATCACATTGTTCGCGGCACTCTGGATGCGGCTGGCGTGGAAAACCGCAAGCAGGGCCGCTCTAAGTACGGTGCCAAGCGCCCCAAAGCAGGCGCCGCAGCGAAGTAAGGTTTTCTAGGGCCGCTTGTGAAGCGGGCCGTTTCAAGAGTTCTGTTGTGGCTGGTCTTTAAACCTGTTCTGTAGCGCCGGGCAAGTCTGCGAGCCCTGCAGCAGTTGAGAAGGAGCAAAGAAACGCAATGCCTCGTAAAGGATTAGTCAGCCGGCGTGTTCAAGCGACCGACCCGGTTTACGGTGAAGCAATCGTCGAGAAGTTCATCTGCTCGATGATGTGGGAAGGCAAGAAGAGCACCGCACAGCGTGTCTTCTACGGCGCCATGGATCAGGTCGCCAAGAAGACCAACGACGACGCGCTCAAGATTTTCAAGAAGGCCATCGAGAACCTAAAGCCCATTCTCGAAGTGAAGACCCGGCGCGTGGGCGGCGCCAACTACCAGGTGCCCGTGGAAGTGAATCCCTTCCGCCGGCAATCCCTGGCGATTCGCTGGCTCTTGCAGTATTCGCGGGAACGCGCGGGTAGAACCATGGTCGACAAGCTCGCCGACGAGCTTATCGACGCGGCCAATTCGCGGGGCGGCGCCATCAAGAAAAAGGAAGATGTGCACCGCATGGCCGAAGCCAACAAGGCTTTCGCCCACTACCGCTGGTAAAAGTTTTTGATCAATAAGTTTTAAGTGGCAAACGTAAAGCTTTTTTGCTTCGAACTTAGAACTTGAAACTGAATTTGAGGTTGCCGTGAGTGAAGCAGTTGCAACACGTACAGGGGAGAAAAGGGCTGTTCCAGGACCAATGAGTCGCGTATTCAAACTTGAAGATACTCGCAACATCGGGATCATGGCGCACATCGACGCCGGAAAAACCACGTCGACCGAGCGCATCCTGTATTACACGGGTGTGACCTACAAGATCGGTTCGGTGGATGAGGGTACTGCCACCATGGACTGGATGGAGCAGGAGCGCGAGCGCGGCATCACCATCACCAGCGCGGCCACCACCGCCAGTTGGGTCCGGTTCGACAAAAAGTATCGCGTCAACATTATCGACACTCCGGGCCACGTGGATTTCACGGTGGAAGTCGAGCGTTCGCTGCGCGTACTGGACGGTGCGGTCTGCGTGTTCGACTCCGTCGCCGGCGTGCAGCCGCAATCGGAAACCGTATGGCGCCAAGCGGACAAGTACCGCGTGCCGCGCATCTGCTTTGTCAACAAAATGGACCGCATGGGCGCGGACTTCGATCACGTCATCCGCACCATTCGTCAGCGCCTGGGCGCTCATCCCGTGCCGCTGCAGTTTCCCCTCGGCCGCGAAGATAATTTCATCGGTATCATCGATTTCATCGAAGAAAAAGTCATCGTGTGGCTCGAAGAAACTCTGGGCGCCAAGTTCGAAATTTTTGATGTGGCCAAACTGTGGGATCCGGCCTTCGTTGCCAGTCGCCCCGATGTGGCTGCGGCGTTAAAGGGTTCTGCGATTGACAAGGCCTTCTATGACGAACACCGCAACAAGACCGTCGAATACATCGCCGAGTATGACGACTCCGTTCTCGATAAGTACCTCACCGAGGGCACTTTGTCGGTCGAGGAAATGCGCAAGTCCATCCGCAAGTCCACGCTGGCACTGAAAATTGTTCCTGTGCTGGCGGGCTCCGCCTTCAAGAACAAGGGTATTCAGCCGTTGCTGGACGCGGTCGTCGATTACCTTCCGTCTCCGATCGATGTTCCCCCGGTTGAAGGCATCAATCCGGAAAACGACAAGCCCATTCTTCGCCGTGCCGCCGACGATCAGCCGTTTGCCGCGCTGGCATTCAAAATCATGTCGGATCCGTTCGTCGGACACGTCACCTATATCCGCGTGTATTCCGGCGTTCTGAAATCTGGAAGCTACGTATTGAACGCCGCGAAAGGTTCCCGCGAACGCATTTCCCGGCTGTTGCAGATGCATGCCAACAAGCGCGAGGAAATCGACGAAGTTTGCGCGGGCGATATTTGCGCGTGCGTCGGGTTGAAGAACGTCAACACGGGCGACACTCTCTGCGACGAAAACAAGCCCATCATTCTCGAATCCATCGAGTTTCCCACGCCCGTTATCTCCGTTGCTATCGAACCGAAAACGAAGGCCGACCAGGACAAACTTGGCGTTGCTCTCCAGCGCTTAGCGCAGGAAGATCCCACGTTCCGCGTTTCCACCGAGCCCGATACCGGCCAGACATTGATCTCCGGCATGGGCGAGCTGCATCTGGAAATCATCGTCGACCGCATGTTGCGCGAATATAACGTGCAGGCCAATGTCGGCCGTCCGCAGGTCGCCTATCGTGAAACCATTCGCAAGAAGGCGATTGCCGAAGGCAAATATATCAAGCAGACCGGCGGCAAGGGTCAATACGGCCACTGCAAGATTGAATTGCATCCGCTGCCGAGCGCTGATCACGAAAACATGAAGGAACTTTCCACCGACGATCTGGATGTTCTCGCTAAGTCCGTTACCGGCGGCACGCCCGGCAAGTGGAAGTTCGACAAGGAACACCGCTTCCTCTTCATCGACAAAATCATTGGCGGCTCGATTCCGCGCGAATTTATTCCGCCGATCGAAGCCGGTATTCGCGAAGCGTTGGACAACGGCATCCTCGCGGGGTTCACCATGGTGGATGTTGCCGTGGTGCTCATCGACGGCAGCTACCATGACGTCGACAGCAACGAAATGGCCTTTAAAATCGCGGGCTCCATGGCCTTCAAGGAAGCTTGCGCCCGGGCCAGGGCCGTTCTTCTCGAACCCATCATGAAAGTGGAAGTCGTGGTTCCGGAAGAATACATGGCCCAGGTGTTTGGCGACTTGAACTCGCGGCGTTCCGCGATTCAGGGCACGGAAAACCGCGCCGGCAGCAATGTGATCCGCGTCGAAGTGCCCCTGGCGCAGATGTTTGGTTACGCCACGGATTTGCGCAGCCGCACCCAGGGTCGCGCTACCTTCACCATGCATTTTTCGCATTATGCGGAATTGCCCGCGGCGCTTGCCGAGGAAGTCGTCAAGAAGCATCGCGGCGAGAAGTAAGAAATTTTTAGTTTTTACGATTATCGATTTGAGGAGCAGAAGAGGCAATGGCGAAAGAGAAATTTGAGCGCAGTAAGCCACACGTGAACATTGGGACCATTGGTCACATCGATCACGGCAAGACCACGCTGACGGCGGCGATCACCAAGGTGCTGTCGAAGCACAACCCCAAGGTGGCGTTCCGCGCGTTTGATTCGATTGACAACGCTCCGGAAGAGCGCGAGCGCGGCATTACCATTGCGGTTTCGCACGTGGAGTATGAAACCGCCAACCGCCACTACGCGCACATGGATTGCCCGGGCCACGCCGACTACATCAAGAACATGATCACCGGCGCGGCGCAGATGGATGGCGCGATTCTTGTCGTTGCCGCCACCGACGGACCGATGCCGCAGACCCGCGAGCATATTCTTCTTGCTCGCCAGGTGGGGGTGCCGTACATCGTCGTGTTCCTGAACAAGTGCGACATGGTGGAAGATCCGGAACTGCTGGAACTCGTGGAACTGGAAGTTCGCGAACTGTTGAAGAGCTACCAGTTTCCTGGCGACAGCGTACCGGTGATTCGCGGTTCGGCATTGCAGGCGCTGAACGGCGATGAAAAGTGGGAACAGAAGATTCTGGAACTCATGGCTGCGGTGGACGCGAATGTGCCGCTGCCGGTGCGCGATATCGACCGCCCGTTCGCCATGCCCATCGAAGATATTTTTTCGATCTCCGGTCGTGGCACGGTAGTCACGGGTCGCGTGGAACGCGGCAAGGTGAAGGTTGGCGAAGAAATCGAAATCGTGGGCTTCCGCGAAACGCAGAAGAAAGTAGTTACCGGCGTCGAAATGTTCCGCAAGCTGCTCGATGAAGGGATTGCGGGAGACAACGTTGGGCTGTTGCTGCGCGGCACGGAAAAAGAAGATGTGGAGCGCGGCCAGGTCGTTTGCAAGCCAGGTTCGATCACGCCGCACACGAAGTTCAAGGCCGAAGCGTACGTGTTGACCAAGGAAGAGGGTGGTCGTCACACGCCGTTCTTCAGCGGTTACCGTCCGCAGTTTTACTTCCGCACCACGGACGTCACCGGCGACATGAAGTTGCCGCAGGGCGTCGAGATGGTGATGCCCGGCGACAACGTGAGCTGCGAAGTCACGCTGATCACCCCTGTCGCTCTCGAGAAGGGCTTGCGTTTCGCCATCCGCGAAGGCGGCCACACCGTCGGCGCCGGCGCCGTCACGGAGATCGTCGAGTAATCCTATGAGACAAGGTGACAAAATTCGCATTCGTTTGAAGGCTTACGATCATCGGATTCTCGATCAATCCACGCGCGAAATCGTGGAAACCGCGAAGCGAACTGGCGCCGATGTTGCCGGCCCGATTCCTCTTCCCACCACGATCAACCGTTGGACCGTGCTGCGTTCGCCGCACGTCGACAAGAAGTCCCGCGAACAGTTTGAAATGCGCACGCACAAGCGCCTGATCGATATCCTCGAACCCACTCCGGACACTGTAGACGCGCTGATGAAGCTTGATCTTCCCCCGGGCGTGGACGTGGAAATCAAGGCCTTTGGCCACGCAGCGAAATAAGTGGCCAAGCTGAGTAACGTCGAAGCGTAGGACTTATGACTAAGGACGTAGAACCCGTATCACGCAGCCAATACCCCTAAGGCAAGCTGCGAGAGAGAGAAAAAGGAACATGGCAGTCGAAGGAATTATCGGAATCAAGCTGGGCATGACGCAGATCTTCGCCGAAGACGGCAACCTCGTCGGGGTTACCGTTCTGCAAGCGGGCCCCTGCGTCGTCGTGCAGCGCCGCACCAAGGAAAAAGACGGTTATGACGCTGCGCAACTCGGCCTGGTGGAATTCGTCAAGCCCCAGCGCGTGAACAAGGCCATGACCGGGCACTTCAAGAAGTCCAACGTCGCACCGATGAAGATTCTGCGCGAAGTGCGCTTGCCGGAATCGAAGGACGAAACCAAGGTTGGCGATCGCATCCTGGTCGAGAATTTCAAACCGGGCGAGCTCGTCGATGTTTCCGGCGTCAGCAAAGGCCGCGGCTTCGCGGGCGGCGTCAAGCGCTGGCACTATGCCGGCGGCGATGCAACTCACGGCTCGATGTTCCATCGCGCGCCCGGCGGCATTGGTGGCAGTTCGTTTCCGTCGCGCGTGTGGAAGAACCAGCATTTCCCGGGACACATGGGCAATGCCAACGTCACCGCGAAGAATTTGAAAGTGATCAAGGTGGACACCGACGAGAATCTGCTGTTGGTTCGCGGTTCGGTTCCAGGCCCCAGTGGAACGTACATTTTCATCCACAAGGCCAAGAAATCAGCGCCCAAGAGGTCGAAGTAAGCGAGTCATTCGTCTCAAGTCGTAAGTCCGAAGTTGCACTTAAAGCAACGGACGAGCTTAGAAATAAAGTCACGAGAGAGAGCAAAGTTATGCCAGTGGTGGATGTAGTCAATCTGGATGGCAAGAAAGTCGGTCAGGTCGAACTGGCGGACGCGGTTTTTGGCGCGGAGATCAATGCGCATCTGCTGCACGAAGCCTCGCGCTGGTACCTCGCGGGTTTGCGCCGTGGCACGGCCAAGACCAAGGATAAGAGTGAAGTCAGCGGCGCTGGCCGCAAGCTTTGGCGGCAGAAGGGCACCGGCCGCGCGCGTGTCGGTTCCATCCGCTCGCCGCTGTGGCGCCATGGCGGAACGGTTCACGGACCGAAGCCACGCTCGTACGCATATGCGTTGCCGAAAAAGATGGTGCTCGGCGCGCTGCGTTCGGCGCTCTCGGCCAAGCTCGCGGAGCAAAAGCTCACGGTAGTCGATACCTGGTCGCTCGACACGCACAAGACCAAAACCTTGCGCGTGGCGCTGGACAAGCTGAATGCGGATAAAACCGCGTTGCTCGTGGCTTACGGTGAAAACCGCAACCTCGAGCTGGCCAGCCGCAACCTCGACGGCGTCAAGCTTTCGGCGTCCAATGTTCTTCAGCCTTACGACGTGTTGCGTCACGATCGCGTGGTGGTTTCCAAGGATGCCGCCGCCCGTTTGATCCGCACTCTGGATCCGAATCACGATCCTTCGACCGCGCCGCAGGTTGAAACCATCGCTCCCGCGCCCGCTCCCAAAAAGGAAGCAACCCCCAAGGCAGCCGCCAAGCCCGCGGCCAAGAAAACGGCAGCGCCGAAGAAAAAACCGGCCGCCAAGAAGGGCAAGGAGTAAGCCATGGCAGCCCCGCACTATCAGATTATTCGCCGCCCCATAATCACCGAAAAGGGCCTGGGCGTGAAGGAATTGCAGCGCACCGTGGTTTTTGAAGTTGCCGCGGCCGCCACCAAGACGGAGATCAAGGAAGCAGTGCAGCAGATCTTCAAAGTGAAAGTGGACGGTGTACGCACCGCCAATTTTCACGGCAAGATGCGCCGGCGCGGCCAGAACGAAGGCTACCGCCGGGATTGGAAGAAGGCGTACGTCAAGCTCGCCGAAGGCGAGAAGATGATCGAGTATTCGGAGAATTTGTAAGACCTGGGCTGGTTACATTTGAACCGCGAAGTTCGCGGAAGATTTAGAAGGTAAGAGGCAGAGATGGGACTCAAGAGTTTTAATCCATATACGGCGTCGCGGCGATTCATGACCGTGCTCGATAAGAGCGAAATCACCAAGCAGACGCCGGAAAAAAGCTTGCTCGAGCCGAAAAAGCGCTCCGGCGGCCGCAACAATCAGGGCGAGATCGTCATTTGGCACCGCGGCGGCGGCCACAAGAAGCAGTATCGCGTGGTCGACTTCCGCCGCGACAAAGACGGTGTTTCCGCCAAGGTGGCCGCGATCGAGTACGACCCCAATCGCAGCTCCAACATCGCGCTGCTCCACTATGCCGATGGCGAGAAGCGCTACATTCTTCACCCCGTGGGCCTGGAAGTCGGCGCCACGGTCTCGACCGGTGAAGCCGCGGACATTCTTCCCGGCAATTGCCTGAAGATCCGCCACATTCCCCCGGGCACCATGGTGCACAACCTGGAGCTCTATCCCGGCCGCGGCGGCCAGGCGGTGCGCACTGCCGGCGCTTCCGCGCAGCTGCTCAGCAAGGAAGGCGATTTGGCGCTGGTGAAACTGCCTTCCGGTGAAGTTCGCAAGTTTTCCGTCGATTGCAAAGCCACCGTCGGACAAATCGGCAATCTTGACCACGAAAATGAAAACTACGGCAAGGCTGGCCGCACTCGTTGGCGCGGTAAGAAGCCGACGGTTCGCGGCGTGGCCATGAACCCGGTCGATCACCCGCACGGTGGTGGTGAAGGCCGCGTCAAGGGCAATCACCCGCAAACCCCGTGGGCCTTCCCCACGCTTGGCAAGAAGACGCGTGGGAACAAGCGCACCGATCGCATGATCGTGGAGCGCCGAAAGTAAACGGTTTTTTGGTTCTCAGTTGTAAGTTCGCGGCAGTCGCCAGGAACTGACAATTGGGAGGCAGTAAGTAGCAGGCAATAAGCGGAGTTTTCGGTGGCAGTCCTAAGTTCCGAGTGGTTCTACTTCGAACTTAAAACTGAAAACTCATAACTGGTGCAAACCATGCGAGCGACACGAACAACACGTTCCAGCGGACGCCGGGCACGCCCGGTGAAGCGCGTAAAGCGGCCAGCAGCGGTGAAGCCGGTCGCAAAGCCGGCGGCTAAAGTGATCGTGCCGCCCGAACCGGTGCTGTACAAGCTGTGCAAGCCCGGCTGGGCGGTAATTGTGGAACGTATACCGAACGCGCTAGGCACTCGCTTTGTCTGCCCGTTCTGTCCGAAGTCACACCGTGTGCCTGGTCCGGTGCGTGGGTTTAAGAAAATGCGGCATGCCCAGTGGGGCCGTTTGCGCCGCGTGGAGGAATAAGGAAGCATGGCACGCTCAACGAAGAAGGGGCCGTTTGTCGATGGCCACCTGCGCGTCAAGGTCGATGGACTGAACGCGCGCAATGAAAAGAAGGTTCTGAAGACGTGGTCGCGGCGGTCGACGATCGTGCCGGACATGATCGGTCACACCATCGCGGTCCACAACGGAAAGAAGTTTATTCCCGTGTATGTGACCGAGCAGATGATTGGTCACAAGCTCGGAGAGTTCGCGCCGACCCGCTCGTTCAAGGGCCACGCCGTCAAGGCAGCTCTGGAGAAGGCCGCCGGAGCAGCTCCCGCAGGAGGCGGTGCCGCGCCAGCAGCAGGGGCGCCCGCGCCGAAGGCATAAGAAATGGCTGACGTACAAACACAACCAAGTTCGATTGAAGCTCACGCGATTGCGCGCCATGTGCGCATGTCGCCCCAAAAAGCCCGTCTGGTGATCGATTTGATCCGCGGACGGAAAGCTCAGGATGCTTTGCAGTCGCTGCGATACACGCCGAAGCGCGCCGCGAAACACATTGAAAAAGTGTTGCGCAGCGCCATCGCCAACGCCGAGCGCAAGGCCGAAGATTCCGGCTCGCCGCTTGACGTCGACCAGCTCTTCGTGAACAAGTGTTTCGTAAACGAAGGTGCTCGTTGGAAGCGCTTGCGTCCCGCGCCGATGGGCCGCGCCTTCCGCTACCAGAAGCGCACCGCGCACATCTGGGTGGGCGTTGCCGAGCATCATGTGGCGGCCGCGGAACGCGTTGCCGCCAACCTTGCCGAAGCGGAAGCCCAGAAGGGCGTTCGTGGCACAGCTCGCCGCGTTCGCAAGGCTTTGACCGGCAAGCAGGCTCCAGGAAAAAAGGGGAAGAAGTAGTCGGCCCGGTGAGGGCCGCACAAGGACAGACTATGGGACAGAAAACACATCCGTACGGGTTTCGCCTCGGCTACAACAAGCCCTGGAAGTCTCGCTGGTATGCCGACCGCGAATATGCGGATCTGCTGCACGAAGACGTGAAACTCCGCAAGGAATTGAAAGAGCGCCTCAAGAGCGCTGGCGTCAGCTCCATCGATATCGAGCGCGCCGCCAACAAGCTCGTCGTGCGCATCGCCACCGCGCGTCCCGGCATCATCATCGGGCGCAAGGGCGCGGAAATCGACAAGCTCAAGCAGGAAGTTTCCAAGCGCACCAAGCGCGAAGTGCATATCGACATTCAGGAAGTGCACCGTCCGGAACTGGACGCCACGCTGGTGGCGGAATCGATTGCGCTGCAGCTGGAAAAGCGCGTGGCCTTCCGCCGCGCCATGCGTAAAGCCGTGGATTCGGCACTGCGTTTTGGCTGCAAGGGTATCAAGGTACGCGTTGCCGGCCGCTTGAACGGCGCAGAAATCGCCCGCAAAGAATGGTACCTGCAGGGCCGCCTGCCGCTGCAAACGCTGCGTGCAGACATCGATTACGGCACCGCGGAAGCGCAAACCACCTATGGCGTGATCGGCGTGAAGTGCTGGATCTACCAGGGCGAAAACGTTCCGAAGCGCGTCAAGCGGGAAGACGACCGTCCCGCGGCCGTATCCGTCGCGTAAAGGTTTTGTAGCGTTGGCCTTCCGGGGCCGGCCGTTGGAGAGCGAAAGTTATAAGTAGGAAGTATTAAGTTCTAAGTCGGAACGCTCGAGAAGCGTAACTTGGAACTTAAAACTAGGAACTGAAAACTTAGATTTAAGAACGCGAGAACAAAACGATGTTGATGCCGAAGAAAGTGAAGTACAGAAAGCAACAGCGCGGCCGCCGCAAAGGCAAGGCCTGGCGCGGAGGAAGTTTGGCGTTCGGGGAATATGGCCTGAAGGCCATGGAGAATGCCTGGATCACCGACCGCCAGATTGAGGCTTCGCGCGTGGCCATCACCCGCTTCATCAAGCGCGGCGGCAAGCTCTGGATTCGCATTTTCCCGGACAAGCCGTACACCAAAAAGCCCGCGGAAACCCGCATGGGCAAAGGCAAAGGCGCTCCGGAAAAGTGGGTCGCGGTCGTCAAGCCCGGGCGCATCATGTTTGAAATGGCGGGCATCGACGAAGCGACCGCGCGGCAAGCCCTCGGACTCGCGTCGCACAAGCTGCCGATTCCCACGAAATTTGTCAGCCGCACGGGAGGTCTCTAAACCATGGCCCGGCGCATTGAAAAGATTCGTGAAGAAGGCACCACCGAACTGGCGGCGCGGGAAAAGGATCTGACCGAACAGATTTTCCGGCTGCGTTTTCAGTTGAGCACTGGACAAGCGGAAGCGCTGAAGCGTCTCCGCGAAGCGAAAAAAGATCTGGCGCGCGTGAAAACTTTGATTCGCGCGCAGGAATTGACTGCCGGCGGTAAGCCGGTGAAGGCAGGGAAGGCGTAATGACAACGGAAACGCAGGCGGCGCCGCAGGCCGAACGCGGTGAGCGGCAAGAGCTCATCGGCAAGGTTACCAGCGCCAAGATGGAAAAAACGA
Organism: Candidatus Acidiferrales bacterium; assembly: GCA_963742325.1. Classification (GTDB taxonomy): domain Bacteria; phylum Acidobacteriota; class Terriglobia; order Acidiferrales; family UBA7541; genus Acidiferrum. The sequence continues at coordinate 1,507,800 of CAVULB010000002.1, forward strand.
TTGTGGTCGAAGTGCAGCGGCTGGTGCAGCACCCCAAGTATCGCCGCGTGATCCGCATTTCGAAAAAGTTCTATGCGCACGACGAAAAGCGCGAAGCCAAGCAGGGCGACACGGTACGCATCGTGTCCTCGCGCCCGCTTTCGCGCCTCAAGCGCTGGCGCTTGAAGGAAGTGCTGACGCATAAAGCGTCAGCCAAGTAAGAAGGGACAGGGGAGCGAATTATGATTCAGATGCGAACCTGGCTGACGGTGGCCGACAATTCCGGTGCGCGCAAGCTCATGTGCATCCTGCCGATCGGCGGCGATGCGGGATTGAAGGCCGGTCTCGGCGACATTGTCACCGCTTCGGTGAAGGAAGCCACGCCGGACAGCCAGATCAAGGAAGGCAAAGTCGTGAAGTGCGTGATCGTGCGGATGCGCAAGGAAGCGCGCCGCAAGGATGGCACGTACATCCGCTTCGACGATAACGCCGCGGTGCTCATCAACGATGCCGGCGAGCCCGTGGGCACGCGCGTGTTCGGGCCGGTAGCCCGCGAACTGCGCGAAAAGAAATTCACCAAAATCGTTTCGCTGGCCCCGGAGGTTTGGTAGTCATGCCACAGAAAGAATTGAAGCGCCACGTCATCGGCATTCGCAAGGGCGATACCGTTCGCGTTATGAGCGGCAAGTCCGCGGGTAAGAGCGGGCGTGTGCTCAGCGTCAATCCGCGCAAGAACACCGTGATCGTCGAGCACGCTCACCTGATCAAGCGCCACACCCGGCCGAACCCGGCGAAAAACATCAAGGGCGGCATCCTGGAACGCGAAGCGCCTATCAACGTTTCCAACGTTTTGATCGTGTGCAGCAATTGCAATAAGCACGCGCGCATCGGTCACAACCTGCTGCCGGATGGCAGCAAGGTCCGCGTGTGCAAGCGCTGCGGCACGACGCTAGACAAGTAAAGGAGTGTTTTAAGGCGTAAGTAATAGGTTCAACTGGCTTGTACCTAAAGCTTATAACTTAAAACCCAAAACTGGTTACACAGAAGGACTAGGAAGAAGATGAAGAGTCGATTGCACGAATCATACAGCAAGCAAACAGTGCCGGCGCTGATGAAGCGCTTCAACTGGACCAACAGCTTGGCCGTACCCAAGTTGAAGAAGATTACCGTCAACATCGGTCTCGGCGAAGCCAGCCAGAACGCCAAATTGCTGGACACTGCGGCCGTCGAGCTCGGCCAGATTACCGGCCAGAAGGCCATGATCACCCGCGCCAAGAAATCCATCGCGAATTTCAAGATTCGCAAAGGCATGCCCATCGGTTGCGCGGTCACGCTGCGCGGCGAAAAGATGTACGAATTCCTCGATCGCCTCTGCAACGTCGTTCTGCCCCGCGTCCGCGATTTCCGCGGATTGCCCGCGAACGCTTTCGATGGCCGCGGCAATTACACCCTGGGCCTGAAAGATCAGCTCGTGTTTCCGGAAATCGATTACACCCGCGTGGACAAGATCAAGGGCATGAACATCACCCTGACCACGTCCGCCCGCAACGACGAAGAAGGCCGCGAACTTCTCAAGGGCCTCGGCGTTCCGTTGCGCGAAAAAGGAGCAGCACAATAAATGGCACGCACCGCTAAGATCGCCAAAACCCTCAAGAAGCCCAAGTTTAAGGTTCGCGTGCGCAATCGTTGCCGCGTTTGCGGACGCGCCCGTGGTTATATTCGCAAGTTCCAGATGTGCCGCATCTGTTTCCGCGGCATGGCGCTCAAGGGAGAGATCCCCGGCGTCGTGAAAGCCAGCTGGTAGGAGCTAGAGAAAAAATTATGCAGACCGATCCCATTGCCGATTTTTTGACCCGCGTGCGCAACGCCGCCGCGGCCAAGCACCAGCGTGTGGACATTCCTGTCTCCAAGCTAAAGACGGAGATTGCCCGCATCCTCAAGGAAGAGGGCTACATCTCCACCTACAAAATGGTTGAGGAGAACAAGGCCCGCAAGACCCTGCGCATTTTCCTGAAGTACACGCCCGACCGCCGCAGCGTCATCTCCGGCATGAAGCGCATTTCGCGTCCTGGCCAGCGCAACTACCGCGGCGCAATGGAAATCAAGCCAGTCGTCGGCGGCCTGGGCATCAGCATCCTCACCACGCCGAAAGGCCTAATGACCGGACGGGCCGCCCGCAAAGCCAACGTAGGCGGCGAGCTCCTCTGCGAAGTCTGGTAGAGCAGAGCGTTATTCGTTGTAGGTTTTTAGTCGTCAGTTTTTTGCAAGGTAGCATGTTGCAGGTTAGCACGAGAATTTTAGTAGCACAGATCAAGACAAGGAACCGAAGATGTCACGTATTGGTCGCAAACCGATTCCAGTGCCCGCCGGCGTGAAGATCAACACCACGCCCGGCCAGGTCGAAGTGCAAGGCCCCAAGGGCAAGCTTCATGTGCTTGTGCCCCGGCAGATTCGCTTGGAGCAGAAAGACGGCGTGCTCACGGCTGTCCGGGACAACGAAGAACACCGCGCGCTCCACGGACTCGCCAGAGCCCTGCTGGCCAACGCCGTTCTCGGCGTCACCCAGGGTTTCAAGAAAGAGCTCGACATCGTCGGCGTCGGTTACCGCGCCGAAGTGAAGGGCAAAGCTGTGGCCTTCGCGCTCGGCAAATCCCATCCGATCGAGTTTCCGATCCCCGAGGGGATTCAGATTTCTGTCGATAAGCAGACGCACATCGTCGTCAGCGGCGCCGATAAAGCGCAAGTCGGCCAGGTTGCTGCCGATCTTCGTTCTCTGCGTCCGCCCGACCCCTACAAGCAGAAGGGTATCCGTATCACCGGCGAGCGCCTGAAGAAGAAGGCGGGCAAGGCCGGAGCCAAGGCTGGCGCGGCTTAAAGGTTTAAGTTGTCAGTTTTACGTAACAAGTTTCGGACTGAGAACTTACAACCTATTACTTACGACTTTAAGGGAGAAACAACGTGGCATCGGTACCAGTTCGAAAGTTATCAAAAGACGAGCAACGCCGCCGGGTTCACTCGCGTGTGCGGCAGCGCGTAACCGGCACGCCGGAGCGGCCGCGCCTGTGCGTGTACCGTTCGCTCGGACACATTTACGCGCAGATTATTGACGACCGCAGCGGGCGCACGCTGGTTTCCGCCAGCTCCGTCGACAAGGAATCGAAAAAGAATTTAAAAGGTGGTGGCAACATCGCTTCCGCAAAAGCGGTCGGCAAATTCATCGCCGATCGCGCCAAGGGAGCCGGTGTTTCCAAAGTGGTTTTCGATCGCGGCGGGTACAAGTATCACGGCCGGGTGAAGGCGCTCGCAGATGCGGCGCGGGAAGCGGGGTTACAGTTCTAATTTATGTCCAAGCAACTTTTACGTGACAGTCTATCAGTACGGCGCCTCCTGGATGTTAATCCTTCGGATTTGAAGGATGACGTCATCGCCATCAACCGCGTCACCAAGGTGGTAAAGGGCGGCAAGAATCTCAGCTTTTCGGCTCTCGTCGTTGTTGGTGACAGCCGCGGCCATGCCGGCTTCGGAATGGGCAAAGCCCGCGAAGTTCCCATGGCCATCAAAAAGGGCATCGAACAGGCCAAGAAAAACCTGATCAAGCTGAACCTAAAGGGTTCCACCATTCCGCACCAGGTCACTGGCTGGTACGGTTCGGCGCAAGTGCTGCTCAAGCCCGCGCCCGAAGGCACCGGCGTCATTGCCGGCGGTCCCGTGCGTAAAGTGATGCAGGTGGCGGGAATCCAGAACGTGCTCACGAAATCGCTTGGCACGTCCAACCCGCACAACGTGATCAAAGCCACGTTTGCCGCGCTGCTCGGTCTGAAAGATGCCGCGCAAGTGGCCGAAACGCGATCCAAAACCGTTGAGGAAATGACTGGCCGTCCGCCGAAGGCGCCGGCTGCGCCGAAGCCGGAACCCGGTGAAAGGGCAGCAGGGGAATAATCATGGCAGCAGAGAAAAAGGGCGCGCAGAGCGCCGGCACAATCAAGGTCAAGTGGGTGGTCAGCTTCATTGGCTGCACCGACGATATGCGCGCCACCATTCGTGGCCTGGGCCTCCGCCGCATGCATCAGGTGGTCGAGCGTCAAGACACGCCGGAAACCCGCGGCATGATTCACAAGGTGCGGCATCTCGTGAAAGTGGTGGAGTAAGCGATGGCAGATAAGACCAAGAAGAAGGAACACAACACGTATTCGCTCTCGACGCTGGGACCGGCCAAGGGCTCGCGCAAGAAAAAAGTGCGCGTCGGCCGCGGTATCGGCTCCAAGCTCGGCAAGACTTCCGGCTCCGGTAACAAGGGCCAGAAATCCCGGCGCGGTTATTCGCGCCGCCGCGGTTTTGAAGGCGGACAGATGCCGTTGCATCGCCGCATTCCGAAGCGCGGCTTCCACAACCCCTTCGGCGTAAAGTTTTCCGTCGTCAACCTGGAGGAACTGAACGTGTTCCCCGCGGGAGAAACAGTGACGCCGGAGCTATTGCGCGCCCACGGTTTCATTCGCCGCGCCACCGATCCTATCAAGGTCCTCGGCGATGGCGAATTGAAGACCAGGCTGACGGTCCACGCCCACGCGTTCAGCGCCACGGCCAAGGACAAGATCACCAAGGCGGGCGGTACTTTTGAAGTTGTAGCGTAGTCGTATCGGGGAAATGCAATGAATCGTTTTTGGCAAGCATTTACGAATCTCTTCCGGATCGAAGATCTGCGCAACCGCCTGTTCTTTACCCTGGCGTTGCTCGCGGTCTATCGCCTCGGTGCGCATATTCCCACGCCCGGCATCAACACCGCCCTGCTCGAAGACATTTTCAAGCAGACCGCTTCCGGCTCCATGCTCGGCATTTTCGACTTGTTTACCGGCGGCACTTTCCGCCAGATGACCATCTTTGCCTTGGGCATCATGCCATACATCACCGCCTCCATTATCCTGCAGTTGATGCAGGTGGTCTTCCCGTACCTGGAGCGCCTGCAAAAAGAGGGCGAACTCGGCCGGCAAAAGATTACGCAATACACGCGCTACTTGACGATCGTCCTCAGCATCATCCAGGCGTCCACGATCGCCACCACCCTGTCCGCGCGCAACATCGGCGGCCAGTCGCTCGTCTATCATCCGGGCTTGGCTTTCTGGCTGATGACCGTGCTCACGCTCACCACTGGTTCGGCCTTCATCATGTGGCTCGGCGAGCAGATCAGTGAACGCGGCATCGGCAACGGTATGTCGCTCATCATCTTTGTTGGTATCGTCGTCGGTTTGCCCCGCGCCATCGGCGACCTGTATGAAAAGGTGAAGACGCAGGCTTGGGGCGCGTTTACTCCCATGGCTGTGCTGCTTCTGCTCGCGTTGATGGTCGCAGTTGTGGCCTTCATCGTATTCGTCGAAGGAGCGCAACGGCGCATCCCAGTGCAGTATGCCAAGCGTGTAGTCGGCCGCCGCGTCATGGGTGGCCAGGCGACATATCTTCCGCTGCGCGTCAATTCCGGCGGCGTGATTCCGCCAATTTTCGCAAGCTCACTCCTGGCGTTTCCCGCCACCGCGGCTTTGGTTCTTGGCACTCGTTGGCCCTTCGTCAAGGGCATCGCGGACAAGTTGAAGTGGGGCGAGCCACTCTACACCCTGCTGTACGTCGCGATGATTGTCATCTTCGCGTTCTTTTATGTGGGTATCGTCTTCAATCCCACGGAAGTCGCAGACAACATGCGCAAGAATGGTGGATTCATTCCTGGCATTCGTCCCGGGCGCAGCACCTCCGAATATGTCAGCGTCATTCTGAAGCGCTTGACATTCATCGGTGCCATCTACCTGGCCATTGTCTGTATTTTGCCGGAATGGATGATTGCGGGTATTGCTTTGAACCACTTGCCCGTATGGCTGGGTGGCGACTGGTTTGATCGGCATTTGCCGAATGCGATTTTGCATGGTCTGGGTGTGACGTTTTATTTCGGTGGCACTTCGCTCCTGATCGTGGTGGGCGTGGCGATGGATACCGTGCAGCAGTTGGAGGCACAACTCGTCATGCGCAATTACGAAGGTTTTGCGCGTAAGGGAAGAGTGCGCGGCCGTCGCTAGACTAAGGGAGACGACAACGTGGCGCTGGAACAGCGTCCTGTTGCAAAACTCGACCGCGCGGTAATTTTTCTTGGACCTCCGGGTTCCGGGAAAGGAACCCAGGCGAAGGTGCTGGCGGCCAAGTACGGTGTGCCGCACCTCTCGACGGGGGATATGCTTCGCGAGCATATCGCCAAGGGCACTCCGCTCGGCTTGAAAGCCAAGCCGATCATGGAGCGCGGCCAGCTGGTGCCGGATTCGCTGGTGTTGGGTATGGTCGCCGAGCGCATTGAGCAGCCGGATTGCAGTCACGGTTTTGTGTTTGACGGGTTTCCGCGAACAGTCGCCCAGGCGAAGTATCTGGGTGAAATGCTGAAGAGGCAGGGATTCAAGCAGCCGTTCGTGATTCACATGGTCATCGGGAAAGCGCTGTTGCTCAGGCGCTTGACCGGCCGGAGAACCTGCAAGGTTGGCGGCGAGATTTATAATATTTACGACCGCCCGCCTAAAGTGGAGGGGATTTGCGATAACGACGGCGGCGAGTTGATCCAGCGGCCGGACGATCGCGAGGAAGTCATCATCCAGCGGCTGCATGCGTATGAGAAGCAGACCGCGCCGCTGGTGAACTACTACCGCCGCCTCGGCGCTTTGCATGAGGTCGATGCAAGCAAGAGCGTGAAGGAAGTAGAGCAGGAGATTGAGCAGGCCGTGGCAAGCATAAGCGGAGCGCGTTGAAAGAGATGGCGATTCAATTACGCAGCGCCGCTGAGCTGGAAAAGATGTACCGCGCGGGCCAGGCCGTGCATGAGGTTTTGAACGCGCTTCGGGCGCAGGTCGCGCCCGGGTTGAGCACCATGGATCTCGAGGAGATCGCCGTAGGGCTGATCGCCAAGGGTCGTGGAAAGCCGGCGTTCAAAGGATACCGCGGGTATCCTTGCGTGCTTTGCACGTCGGTGAACAGCGAGATCGTTCACGGGATACCGTCGCCCAAGCGCAAGCTGCGCGAAGGCGACATCGTCTCGATCGACTTTGGCATGGAAGTCGACGGCTACTATGGCGATTCGGCGGTTACCGTGCCTGTGGGAAAGATCCGGCCGGAGCTGCAGAAACTGCTGGATGTGACCCGCGAATCGCTGGATCGCGCGATTGACAAGATGCGTCCGGGAAATCGTCTGGGCGATGTCGGATACGCGGTGCAGAGTTGGGTCGAGCAGCATGGCTTTTCGGTAGTGCGGGAGTTTGTGGGACACGGCATCGGAACCAGGATGCACGATGAACCCAATCTTCCGAACTACGGCGAGCCAGGGCGCGGCGCTCGTTTGCAGGAAGGCATGGTCATCGCCGTCGAACCGATGGTGAATGCGGGCCGGCCCGACGTGCAGATGCGCGGCGAATGGGTGGCGGAAACCGCCGATGGCAGTCCTTCGGCGCATTTCGAGCACACCGTAGCGGTCACCGCCAGTGGCCCGTGGATTTTGACCCGGCCAAGGGAAATGACCGGGCCCAGCTGGTGAGGAAAGTTCTTGGTTGTAAGTTTTAAGTACCAAGTGAGAACGGATTTACTTGGAACCTAAAACTGATTACTTGGAACTTGCAGTCAGTACAGGAGCATATGGCGAAGCAGCCGTTTGAAGACAAAAAGAAGAACGACAAGGGCGACTCCGGGAATCCCAAGGAGGACGCGATTGAGGTAATGGCCACTGTTCTCGAGCCATTGCCCAACGCGATGTTCCGTGTGGAGCTGGAGAACAAGCATAAGGTGTTGGCCCACGTTTCCGGAAAGATGCGCAAGAACTTCATCCGGATTCTGGCGGGGGACAAAGTAGCCGTAGAACTTTCCCCCTACGATCTGACCCGCGGCCGCATCGTATACCGCTACAAGTAGAGTTTGTGGTACCGGGCGACGGTCCGGCTGCCAGATGAGGAGAAGCAGTATGAAAGTTCGGGCAAGCGTGAAAAAAATTTGTGATAAATGCAAAGTCATCCACCGCCGTGGCGTGGTTCGGGTAATCTGCACCAATCCGAAACACAAGCAGCGTCAGGGATAAGGGGAGCGAGGAGAAACCATGGCACGTATCGCAGGTGTTGATCTTCCGCCGCAGAAGCGGCTTTGGGTTGGGTTGACCTCGATCTACGGCATCGGACAGGTTCGTGCGAAGAGTATTGCCGAAAAGGCGAATGTGGACTTTACCAAGAAAGTTCGCGATCTCACCGAAGACGAAGTGAACCGTATTCGTACCGTCATCGAGCAGGAAGGCCGCGTCGAAGGCGATCTCCGCAAAGAGATCCAGATGAACATCCGTCGCCTGATTGAAGTCCAGGCTTATCGCGGCATTCGTCACCGCCGCAATCTTCCGGTTCGCGGTCAGCGCACGCACACCAACGCGCGCACCCGTAAAGGTCCGCGACGCGGCGCCGTCGCCGGCAAGAAACAGATCAAGGGCAAGAAGGGCTAAAACGGTCTAGGCGTTGTAGGGCCCGCTTGTGAGGCAGGCCGTTGAGGCAAAAAAAGTTTTCGAGAAAGGCGAAGGCAAAAGGGCCGGTCTTACTTAAAATTGAAGACTGATAACCCTAGTACTTCGAGGAGTGAAACGTGGCTAAAGAGCAGCAGAACGCCGGACCGGACGCAGCAGCGCCAGGCAAACCGGCCGCGGCATCAAAAAAGAAGAAGGAATTCAAGAAGAAGAAGGAACGCCGCACGGTTCCCCACGGTCTCGTGCACGTGTCCGCTTCCTTCAACAACACGCAGATCACCATCACCGATCCCGATGGCCGCGTGATTTGCAATTCGTCGGCGGGAGCGATCGGTTTCAAGGGTTCGCGCAAAGGCACGCCGTACGCCGCGCAGCAGGCCTCTTTGGCTGCCGCCAGCGCCGCCCGCGACCAGTTCGGTATGAAGAGCGTGGAAGTCCGCGTCAAGGGTCCAGGCTCCGGCCGTGAATCTGCTGTGCGCGCGTTGGCCGCCGCCGGCCTGCACATCGTGGTGATTCGAGACGTCACACCGATTCCCCACAACGGCTGTCGCCCCCCCAAGCGCCGGCGTGTGTGAGGTTTTTTGGCGCCTGCCTTGCAAAGCGGGCCGTTGAATCGAAAGGATTTGGAGAAGTTTTTAATTTAAGAAATTTGCACTGAGGACTTGGAAAGAATCGCGAAGGGAGAATCGAAGTTGGCAAGACATCGAGATGCAGTCTGCCGCCTGTGCCGCCGGGAAGGGCAGAAACTATTTCTAAAAGGCCTGCGGTGCTTCACGGACAAGTGCGCGATTGAGAAGCGCAATTTTGTGCCGGGACAGCACGGGCAGTCGCGGCGCGCCAAGGTTGCCGGCTACGGCCTCCAACTGCGCGAGAAACAGAAAGTTAAGCGCACCTACGGGCTTTTGGAACGCCAGTTCCGCAATTATTTCGAAAAGGCGGAGCGCTCCAAGGGTCCCACTGGTGAAAACCTCATCATCATGCTTGAGCGCCGCCTCGACAACGTTGTCTGGCGCGCCGGCTTGGCGTCCTCGCGGTCCCAGGCGCGGCAGCTCGTGCTTCACGGACACGTACGGGTGAACGGGAAGAAGGTCAACATCCCGTCGTACCAGGTGAACGTCGGCGAAGACATCGCCATCAAAGAAAAGATGCACCAGAACGCCATGGTTCTTGAAGCGCGCAACGTTGCCCAGAGCCAGAGCACGGTGCCATGGCTCGAGCAGGAACGCGATCAGTTCAAGGCTAAAGTTGTGGCGTTGCCGAAGCGCGATGACGTGCAGACGCCGCCTATCAACGAGCAATTGATCGTCGAACTCTACTCCAAGTAGTCTTTCGTTTTTGTAGTGGCCAGTCTTTAGACTGACCGGTCTGAAGGGCGGCCACTACTCATAGGGTTTTGCGGGCTGTTTTGGGCAGCCCAGAAGGAAGGAACACGATGTGGAAGGGATTTCAGAAACCGAAGCGTCTTGCGCCAGAATTTGAATCGCTGACAGAAAAGTACGGGCGGTTTTCCGCTCAGCCTTTCGAACGCGGCTGGGGTACGACGGTGGGGAACGCCCTGCGTCGCGCGTTGCTCAGCTCCATCGAGGGAGCGGCAATCACTGCGGTCAAAATCGAGGGCGTACTGCACGAATTTTCCTCGATCCCGGGTGTCGTCGAAGATGCCACGGACATAATCCTGAATCTCAAGCAGGTCCCGATCAAGCTGAACAACGATCTGCCGAAAACCATCTATCTCAACGTCGAGCAGCCGGGCGTGGTCACCAGCGCGCACGTCGAGGAAGATTCGGACTTCGCCGTTCTCGATAAAAGCGTGTACATCGCCACCGTCAGTGAAGGCGGCAAGCTGCGTATCGAGATGCGCGTCAAGAACGGCCGTGGTTATGTGGCCGCGGACCGCAACTATGACGAGGATCTGCCGATCGGCTACATCCCCGTGGACAGCGTCCACTCGCCCGTGCGCAAGGTTAACTTCGCCGTCGAGTCCGCTCGCTTGGGACAGATGACCGACTACGAGAAGCTGATGCTCGAAGTGTGGACCAATGGCGCGATCACGCCGTCCGATGCCGTGGGCCTCGCCGCCAAGCTCGTCAAGGATCACATGAGCATCTTCATCAACTTCGAAGAGCCTGTCGAGAACGTGGAAGTGCCCACAGACACCGTGCACGATCCGCGCCTCGAGCACCTGGATCGCTCCGTAGAAGAGCTGGAGCTTTCCGTGCGCAGCTACAATTGCCTGAAGAACGCCAACATTCAGACCATCCGCGAGCTCGTGCAGAAGAGCGAGAACGAAATGCTGAAGACGAAGAACTTCGGCCGCAAATCGCTCAATGAGATCAAGGATATACTGGTGAAGATGGGCCTCAGTTTGGGCATGAAGTTCGACGAGCACGGCCGCATCATCTGGCCGCCGCTCCCGAGCCAGACCGCTCCGCCAAGCTCCGACGAAACCATCGGCCTGTAACCGGCCGTTGCTGCCTTGGTCAAAGCCTTGGTAGGCCCGCCTTCCGAGGCGGGCCATTTCCGGGCAATTTCTAAGTTTTAAGTCTCCGGTAGTCGGAAGCTCTGCGGGTTTGACTTAAAATTTATAACTGAAAACTTTTAACTTACAATTTCTCGAGGAACCAACCATGCGACATCTGAAGTCAGGATCTAAACTAGGCCGCAACCCGTGGCACCGCCGCGCCACCCTGCGTAACCTTGTCACCAATCTGCTCGAACACGGCCGCATCACCACCACGCTCACGCGCGCCAAAGCCACGCGCCCGGTGGCGGAAAAGATGATCACCCTCGGCAAGCGCGACACATTGCAGTCGCGGCGCCAGGCTGCCGCTTACATCATGACCCCGGCGGTCACAAAAAAGCTGTTCAGCGAAATCGCGCCGAAGTTTGCCGATCGCGCCGGCGGCTACACCCGCATCATCCCCGCGGGCATCCGCGTGGGCGATGGCGCCAAGGTGGCCATCCTGGAACTGGTCAGCTACGAATTCAAGAAAAAGGAAAAGAAAGAAAAGAGCAAAGTCCAGGAAGCCGTCGAAGCCAGAAGCTAACCCCGCCTCCGCAAAAAAACCAAAGCCCGCGGCCAGCAAACCTGTCGCGGGCTTTCTTATTTTCCGTATTTGCCGTTGTAGGGGCCGCCTTTGACCCTGAGCAAAGCGAGAGGCCGAAGCGGTCCGTTCTCCTTGACCCAATTCCCAATTCAAAAACTTCAACCCAACTCAAAAGAAAGCCCCGTCATTCCGAACGGAGTCGTAGCTCTTCCATTTTGCGCCAAACACCGCAACCGAATTTAACGCCTACCGCGCCGCCACCGGCAACGGGTTCCGCTCCGTAAACTGCCTTTGGTGCCAATAGGGATAAATCGGGGTCACGTCGCTCGCCGCATCCAGCTTCGCAATCTGCTCCGCGGTCAAACTCCATCCGGCCGCCGCCAGATTCTGCCGCAACTGCTGTTCGTCGCGCGCCCCGATAATTACATTCGCCACCGTCGGCCGCCGCAACAGCCAATTCAACGCAATCTGCGGCACCGTCTTGCCCGTTTCTTTCGCCACTTCATCCAGAGCGTCGACCGCTTTGTGCAAATATTCGTTTTGCACCGGTGGCCCGAAATCTGCCGTCTTGTGCAGGCGGCTCGTCTGCGGTAGAGGCGCGTTGCGCCGGATTTTCCCCGTCAGCCGACCCCAACCGAGCGGGCTCCAGACCAGCGCGGAAATTTTCTGATCCAGGCCCAGCGGCATCAATTCCCATTCATACTCGCGGCCGATCAGCGAATAGTAAACCTGATGGCCCACGTACCGCGCCCATCCGTAGCGCTCCGAAACCGAAAGCGATTTCATCAGGTGCCAGCCCGAAAAATTCGAACACGCGATGTACCGCACTTTCCCGCTCTGTACCAGCGTGTCCAGCGTCTTCAACGTTTCCTCAACCGGTGTCAACGCGTCGAAGCCATGCATGTGGTAGATGTCGATCGTCTCTACGCCCAGCCGGCGCAGGCTGTGCTCGCAAGCTTGAATGAGGTGATACCGTGAAGATCCGAGCTCGTTCGGGCCATCCGCCATGCGAAACGTGGCCTTCGAGGAAATCAGTACGCGGTTCCGTTTCCCGGCGATCGCTTTGCCCAGGATCTCTTCCGACATCCCGCGCGAGTAAACGTCCGCGGTGTCAAAAAGATTTACGCCGGCCTCCAGGCAAATATCCACGAGCCGGGTAGCTTCCGCAACGTCGCTGCTGCCCCACGCCTTGAAAAATTCGTTTCCGCCGCCAAACGTGCCGGTGCCGAAAGAAAGCACGGGCACTTGCAATCCAGAATAGCCAAGTTGTCTGTATTCCATGGCTCAATAGATGTGCCCACGCCGGCAATGGGTACAGCGTTTCGCCAGCTAGAGAAGCTTTCCAGCCGTCGCTGCAGAGTGTCTCTTCACTCGCAGCCGCCAATCGCAGTCCGAGCCTTTCCCAGGGTGCGGTCGCTTTTCTCTCGCGACCGGGCAATAAACGGCGATCCTGCGCTGCTAATACCCGTGCGCGCCGAATTTCCTAAGCTACAATAGCTCGTCTTCAAACAACCAACGGAGAATCACCAATGGAATATCCCCGCTTCACCGTGCACGGCCAGGTCGCCCTGGTAACCGGCGCCGCCCGCGGCCTTGGTCGCGCAATTGCCCTAGCTCTCGCCGACGCAGGCGCGGACATCGCCCTCGGCCTGCGCGACGTGGACGCCGACGCCGGTATGGCCGCCGAAATCCGCAAGCTTGGCAGAAAAGTTCTGCCGTTGCAGATGGACGTCAGCAACATGAAGCAAATTTTCGAAGCCGTTGATCACACCGTAAAGCAATTTGGCCGCCTGGACATCCTTGTGAACAATGCAGGCATCGCCCCAGAAAATCCCGCCGAAAACGTCCGCGAAAAAGATTTTGACGATACCCTGGCCGTAAATCTGAAAGGAACTTTCTTCACCAGCCAGGCTGTGGCCCGCGTCATGATCCGCCAGAAAAAAGGCGCCATCATCAACATGAGCTCCCAGGCAGGCTTCGCCGCGCTACCCACCGAATCCGTCTATTGCATGACCAAAGCCGCCATCGCCCACCTCACCAAATGCCTCGCCATCGAATGGGGCAAGCACAATATCACCGTAAACGCCGTCGCACCGACCTTCATCCACACGCCAGGCACGGAAGCATATTTGGCCGATCCCGCTGCCCACGCAGATACGGTCGAACGCATCGCCGCCCTCCACCGCATCGGCGAACCCATGGAAGTAGCAGGCGCAGTCGTGTTTCTAGCCTCACCTGCCGCGTCCCTAATCACCGGTGAAACACTCTTGATCGATGGAGGCTGGACAGCCCGTTGAGGCGAATTTGCCGCCGAGGAGACATCAGAAATAGAAAAGAGAAAGTGGAAAATAGGCGGAGGACAGAGGCCCCGTCTCACCAAGGCAGATTAGGGGGAAGGCCGGTCAAAGGGGTCGGAGCTTCAGCTCCGACATTAGCCAAGAAAGGTGGGCTTTAGCCCCTGAGTAAACCTTAACTTCCCACCGATCCATTCATGAAACAGGTTTGAGAGGCAGGCGCGAGGTTTCCTCTCTGCCTATTTCCCCTTTTCCCTTGTCTATTTTCCGGCAACGCTCGCCACCGCGTCATTGATTCAGATAATATTCCACGGTGGTGACCACCCGCACCGTCTTCATCAAACTCGAGTCCCCTGCAAAGCTAGTATCCCCGCCTTCGCCCGTCGCGCTGCCCTGATCCGCCGCCAGAATCGAGAACACGCCCTGATTCGCCTGGCGGATCGTGCCCACTTTACTCCCCGAATCCGAAGCAAATCGATCGGCCGCCGCCCGCGCATTGCGAGTCGCTTCCGTAATCATGTCCGGCTTGACGGAATTCAGACCCGTAAATTTGTACGCCAGGCTTTGCCCCGGATTTCCACTAAGCACAATGCCTTTCTGCAGCAGTTGCATGGTTTTCTGCGCCGCAGCCGCCACCGCATCCACGCGCGTGGTCCGTACCGTAACCTGTTGTTCGACAATGTACCTGTGAGGTGCGCGATTTTCCCCGCCAAATTCGTTCGCTTGCATGTCCACCACGCGAATAACGCCGAGTTCAATCTCGCCGGGCTGGATCGTCTGCTGCTGCAGAAAATCCAGAATCACTTTTTTGTCCGCCTCTGTCTTTGCATACAACGCCGTCAGGTCGTCGCCCGTCTCTTTGTAACTCAACGGCCAGATCGCCAGATCGGATTTTAGGTTACGTTCCACTAGGCCCTTCACGGTCACATAGCGATCCGCAAGCCGCGTATTCTTAATCTGCACCCCCAGCAACCAGCCGGCCACCATCAGTCCAAGCGCAACTAAGCCGCCGAGCACAGCCATGCCGCTGCGATCGTTCACATTCCTACCATTCATGTTGGGAAATACCTCGAAGATTCTCCGCCGCCGGATCAACTATAATTTACCACTATTCGTGGCGCCGTGCCTCAGGCCGGCATCCTGGCGTCGTCCGCAATCTCCTTGCGTAGGCCCGTAACGCAGAGCGACTCCGCGATCCCCGCGCCCATTTCTCCCCCACCGCCCACTCCTCAATGCGAATCCCGCGCCACCGCCGCCCCACTCCGCCCCACCAAAAAATCCAGATCCGCTCCTTTATCCGCCTGCAACACATGTTCGGTATAGAGCCGCACCCACCCGCGCTCCGGTAAAGCCGGCGCCTTCCACTGCGCCCTCCGTTGCGCCAGGGTTGCCTCATCCACCTCAAGCTGCAGCGATCGCCGCGCAACATCCAGCGTAATGTTGTCTCCCGACTGCGCCAGCGCCAGCGGACCGCCCGCCGCAGCTTCCGGGGCAACATGCAGCACCACCGTCCCATACGCTGTCCCGCTCATGCGCGCGTCGGAAATTCGCACCATATCGCTCACGCCTTTGCGCAGCAATTTCGCAGGCAACGGCATGTTGCCCACTTCGGCCATCCCCGGATATCCGCGCGGCCCGCAATTCTTCAGCACCATCACGCAGCTCTCGTCGATGTCCAGATTCTCGTCGTCCACGCGCGCGTGATAATCCTCGATCGTCTCAAACACCACGGCCCGCCCGCGATGCTGCAACAGCTGCGGGCTCGCGGCCGACGGCTTGATCACCGCCCCGTCCGGCGCAAGATTCCCGCGAAGCACCGCAATCCCCGCGCTCGGCTTAAACGGGTTCGCAAATTCTCGAATCACTTCCCGGTTCCAGCACGGAGCCTCCGTCACGTTCTTCCACATCGTCATCCCGTTTGCGGTCAGCGCCTCGCGATGCAACACGCCCGCTTCTCCCAATTCCCGAAGCACCACAGGCAAGCCGCCGGCATAGAAAAAATCTTCCATCAGGTGTCTCCCCGAAGGCTGAATATCCACCAGGCAGGGAAGCGTGGATCCCAGGCGATCGAAATCGCTCAGCTGCAAAGGCACTCCGACGCGTCCGGCAATCGCGATCAGATGAATCACCGCGTTCGTCGAGCCGCCAATCCCCGCATTCGCAAAAATCGCATTTTCAAACGCCTCACGGGTCAGAATCCGAGACATGCGAAAATCCTCGAGCACCATCTGCACAATCCGCCGCCCCGTCAACTGCGCCAGCGTGTTCCGCCTCGCATCCACCGCGGGGATCGCGGCGTTTCCAGGCAAACTCATCCCCAGCGCTTCCACCATGCTGGCCATCGTCGACGCCGTGCCCATCGTCATGCAGTGCCCCTTCGAACGATGCATGCAGCTCTCCGCCTCAAAATAATCCTGCTGCGTCATCTTGCCCGCGCGCAACGCATCGGTCATTTGCCACAAGCCCGTCCCGGATCCCAAATCGTTACCGTGGAATTTACCGGAAAGCATCGGTCCCCCGGAAAGGCCAATGGTCGGCAGATCGCAGGAAGCCGCGCCCATCAACAGGGAAGGAGTGGTTTTGTCGCAACCCATCATCAGTACCACGCCATCCATGGGATTCCCGCGAATGGATTCTTCCACATCCATGCTCGCGAGGTTGCGAAACAGCATCGCCGTTGGCCGCAGCTGCGTTTCTCCCAACGACATCACCGGAAATTCCAGTGGAAACCCTCCTGCCTCCCACACGCCGCGCTTCACGAATTCGGCGAGCTCCCGGAAATGCGCGTTGCACGGCGTCAGCTCCGAAAACGTGTTGCAAATTCCGATGATCGGGCGCCCATCGAACAGATCCGGCGGCCAGCCCTGATTTTTCATCCAGCTTCGATACAAAAATCCGTCGCGATCCTTGCGTCCGTACCATTCCTGGCTGCGCAGCTTCCTCATGAGTCTGTCCTCGGGTTGAACTTCCGGCATCTTCGCATCAATGTTCCCACCCGCCGGATGATAACGCAAAATCGAGCCGCAAACGTGATCACAGCGCAAAGGATTCTCTTGACGAAACGCGAGCCAGCGAACGATGATTTTATGGTTTTCCTCCACCGAAAGGGCCAATTATGTCCCGCACTCGATCCTTCCTTCAGAGCGCCGCAATAATCCATCCGTTGCCAAAAGGTTTGCCGGCCATTCTCGGGATCATGCTCATTTCTTGCGTGTCAACGTGGGCTGCCCCCGATGCCGCCAAGCCTCTTCGCATCGTTTTTGTCGACGTCGAAGGCGGCCAGGCCACTTTGTTCGTCACTCCCGCCGGCGAATCCCTCCTCATCGACACCGGTTGGCCCGGCAATAACGGTCGCGACGCCGATCGTATCGTGGCCGCCGCTAGAAGAACGGGAATCTCGAGGATTGACTACGTCTTGATCACCCACTTTCATGAGGACCACGTCGGCGGCCTGCCCCAGTTGGTCGCGCGCATCCCCGTAGGCACCGTTCTCGATCACGGCGACAATCGCGAAAGCACAGACCAGCCCACCGTTCAGGGTTGGACTGCCTACCAGGAATTGGTGACCGCCAAGAAAGTAAAGCGCCTCACCCTCAAACCCGGTGACAGCCTGCCCATCCGAGGAATCCAGGCCACCATTCTCAGTGCCGATGGCGCGGTGATCAATGATCCGCTACCGGGCGCCAGCCAGGACAATCCCGGCTGCAAGGCTGCCGAGCGCTATCCCGCCGACCAGACCGAAAACGCCCGTTCCCTTGGCACTTTCATAGCCTTCGGGAAGCTCCGCATCCTGGATTTAGGGGATCTCACGCACGATAAAGAAATGGAATTGGTCTGCCCACGCAATAAAATCGGTCCCATCGATATCTTTGTCGTCTCTCACCATGGCTGGGAACAAAGCGACGGTCCCGCTTTCGTCAACGCCATCTCTCCCCGCGTAGCAATCATGGACAACGGCGCCAAAAAGGGTGGCTCACCCTCAGTTTGGAGCATCATTGAGAAGTCTCCCCGCCTCGATGATCTTTGGCAGCTCCATTACTCCGACGAGGGAGGCGCCAGCCACAATGTTCCCACGGAATTCATCGCCAATCCCCAGGGGCCCGATGCCGGTTTCGATTTGGAACTGACGGCCTGGCCCGACGGCAAGTTTGAGGTATTCAACTCCAGAACCCAGCAAGCCAAGAAATACGGCCCCCAGTAACCGCGCCAGCGGGCGCGCCAAAAATAATATCTTCACTCCGCCATGTAGAGCAGTGCCGCCGCGCATCCCGCGGGCGTTCCCCTGTACAATCCAAGTTTTTCGGGAGATCTTCATGAGGAAACTATCTTCCGAAGTTCGCACGTTTACGTGTGCGTTTGTCTATTCAGATGGCCACCAGTGCCGCGCGCTCCCCCGCCACCAGTCCCTTACTGCTTCCATCATCGGCGCAAGCTCCATCAACTTCGGGAAGCCGACTGGACCAGCAACCATGTTTCCGAACATGTCACCAACAACTTCGTTTCCGCTTCGGCCCGCAACCGTCCTCTGGGTCGCCTGTTTGCCGCCATTGCAGGCGGCGGCATTCTTCCCAAAGCCTTCATCCGCGCGTCAATCTCACTTATAAAACTCACGCATCATTATCAAAACAAAAGGCTTGCAACCCATCCAGAATCCGCACGTAAGTAAAAACACATTGTGGCGCGGGTCGTAACCACAGTTACAACCCAGCCGCCCATGCGTGATTGACAGCGTCGCTCTCCATGTCACAATAATCGAAACCGACCAGGTGCGCCCGCTCCGGCGCCTTCTGAACTCTATTTCAAACTGGCTACAGGGACGCCTCGATGGCCGAAAAAGTGGCGGAGCAGTGTAACTGGACGGGGTGTGAGAAAACGCCTCGCGCAAAAATAAGTGGCCGGGCATTTTGCCTCGAGCATTTCCTGCAATATTCCCAGAGCCGCGTGGCGAAAGCCCAGCAGATGTTCGCCGGCAGGCCCGAACAACGTCATCTGTCTCCCGAAATGCAGACATTCCTGTCCGAAGTCATCTCGGGAACGACCACGCTGGCCACAGAGACTCGGCTGCTGTCCCCTCATCAGCGGGACAATCTCATCCGTTTGTCCACCACTGCCGCCGAAATTTACAGACAGATCCAGCGCTCGCCTCGGGTCATGAAGCGCGTGCGCTGCCGCGTGCGAACCGGCATACTCTCCACGGAAATCGCTGAGCGCTGCGACACCCTGAATGTCAGCCAGCGCGGCGCTTGCCTGGAAATCCGCCAGCCCCTGCGCATCGGGCAAACCGTCATGCTCGAAAAAGAAGGCACGAATGAGTGCGCGCGCGCAACCGTCGCGTGGATCAAGCCAATCACAGCGGAGAGATTCGCAATCGGCCTCGAGATCCTCAACAAGGAAGACTTTTGGGGTTTGGGTGTGCCATCGAAAGCACGCCAGGCCGGCGCCTGCGAGGCGAAACGATGACCGCTTCACCGGAACGATCGACGACCAGGCGTTTCCGGCTCGTCGAGCGGCCGCAAATCCTCGTGGTGGAAAAAGAAACAGATATTCGCGAGCTGATTTTGGAAATGCTGCAGGGGCAGGGCAGGGCTTTGAACTGATGAGCGCCGAGGACGGGCCGTGCCGCACTGAATATGGCCAGCCGCCATGCGCAACGCATCGACCTCCTCGTAACAGAAGCGGAGCCCATGGGAATGAAAGTGCAGGAACTGACGCGCTCGCTTTATAAAACGCACCCACAGATGAAAATTTTATTTATGTCTGGCAAGCTCGATAAGGGTTTCGGCTCCATGCTAGGAGATCAGGTCGGGCGCCTGTTCCTGCTAAAACCATTCACGCGCCAGGCCCTATTGAAAAAAATCGAAGATATTCTAGGCCAAGCCCGCGGAACGCTCGAAAAACGCCACAGCCCTACTCATCCGGAAGGCGCGCCGCGTCTTCGTAGGGGCCCTGAACTGCAGCCCCCCATGTCTGCAAGCCAAAAGTTCGAAACCTCGTTCTTCAATAACGCAACATCACCGCCGCGCTTTATTCTCCGCCGCCGCAGGCCAAGTCACGTTCCCCCGCAACACAACAATAGACGACGCAGGCAATTCCACCGCGCTACTCGCATCCCCGGTAATTGTAGACTCCGCAATCGGCCCATCCGGATCGGCGCTGAGCGTCCCAGGGTGCCACTGGTATTGCGCCTTCCCAAACGTTTTCACCGTTACTCGACCGGAAAAGTATCCAGCCCCCGTTTTTGCCGCATCGTCGAAAGAAATCTTCACGCTGTGCGCATTTTCCTGATCCTTATTGATAAGCAACAACGACCATTCCCCATCCGGACGATGCACCGCGTACGCAGTCACGAGCTTATGGCCTATGCCATCGGAAATATCGCTCACCGCGTCGAACAAATGGTGTTCGCCATTCCCCGGTTGCACCCACTCTAGATTGATCAGCCGGCTCGAAAAATACTGCGAGAGGGGTTGCAATATTTTGTAGTCGCGATCCGCTGAGAACATCGCAAATGTCCCATGCGAATTATTAATCCCTCGCCCAATCGGTTCCGGCATGTAGTGGAAGAAATAGACCGCCTGCCCGCCGCCATTCAGGAATGAACAAATATAATCCGCCAGCCACAACCCGCCGAAAATATCCGGGAACGCTTCCGAATCCACCCATGAAAGATTCGATTCCGTAATCAGCAGCGGCACAGTGCCCGGCACGCCGTCTTCGCGCCAGATCTTCATGATGCCGGTCACCAGCGCGGGCTCGTCATACAAATTGCTCCACTGAATCTTCCCCGGCTCAAATGGATAATGTTCGAAAGAGAAGAAAGCGAGTTTATCGATCTTCCCGTGAGATTTCAAATAATTCACGAAGCGCCGAGTCCACGAAGTTTGCCCGCTCGCGTCCGGCCACGTTTCGATGTCCTTATTCACGCCGGTGTAAATCGGTCCGCCAAGTTTGAGCTTTGGATCGACGCGATGGATCGCCGCGGCAAATTGGATGTAAAACGAGGCATAATCTTCGGGATTCATGAAGTGCCCGTCGGGTTCTTCCCCCATCTCCACGTGTGAAATGGGATACCCGCGCTTTTCAAGATACGCAAGCTCGTTGGCCGCATCTTCCGGCGTGCTGTAAATCATCGCAATGGGAATCATGGTCGGCAGCCCGCGCGTATAGCCGTCCGGCATGAAGAAAAGATCAAACCCCACTTGCTCGCCCGCATGTTCGTCCAGATCACTGGGCTCATGCCAGGGATCGACCGACGAGCAATACGTCATGGTCTGGTCCTGATCGGGAGTGTGGCGCACCAGATCGTGAAATTTGCCGTCGGACGACGTCGTTCCCAGATAAATTTCGTGGATCGCATAGCCCAGGCAGTTGCGCTTGTCCGCCGAGCCATGCGTGTCGCACGTGTTCGACGAAGCGGTCATCAAAATGCGAATGTATTGCGCGGTGATCGGCGCAGTTGCCAGTTCGAGCACGCCGTTGCCGCCTTGGCCGTCGGTGATCGCGCCGCCGGGAAAAGCCTCCCACACCCCGGAAGTGGGCTTGCGAATGCCGTCTTCCCCCGTGAAATACTGCACCACGAAGTGCGTCGCGTAGGGCGCAGCCCAATCGATGCGAATCGCAGAAATTTCGCGCGGCTTGGCAAGATCGAGTATCACCCATTGCGGATGCAGGGTATCGGATTCGCCCGTGTATGGTTCGGCGAGATACGGATTGCTCTTCCAATAGGTAGTGGGATCGCCGTCAGTCAGCCGCGAATAGCCCTCAGTGTCGGTGCCGTCGTCGCGTGTCACGCCGCGATGCGGCAGCGGGTAGCCATAGGAATGGCGAATCGGTTCGGCGCCGGGAATCGCGTCACCCACGAAATAACCTTTTCCGGCCGGATCGCTCCACGTTCCATTCGGATTCCAGTGCCAAGCCTCCATGTGCAGTTCCGTATTTTGCCGGTAAGTGATCGTCTGCCAACCCGCCGACAGCACTT
The DNA here is from genome assembly GCA_963742325.1 of Candidatus Acidiferrales bacterium. Lineage (GTDB taxonomy): Bacteria > Acidobacteriota > Terriglobia > Acidiferrales > UBA7541 > Acidiferrum. Next base: position 1,529,610 of record CAVULB010000002.1, read on the forward strand.
GCTTGATGGTGTCCGGCACATATAGTTTGTCCGCCGCGCCGTAAGGTAAACGATCGATGCCCGCCCCCAGCGCTTGGCTAGGGCGAATCGTATTCGTAGAGTGAGCGGGCGTGGCGTCCACGTGAATGGATTGCGCGAACGCGACAGGGGCAACCGCCGCAAGCAGCACAACAAGCGAAGAACATAGGTGCAGGGGTGCAATTCGGGTCATGGCTGGGTCCTTGGGCCGGCATTACGGGTGCCGGTGAATCAATCTTGAATTAAATCGGTTCAATACGAACAAAAGGTACCGCCGGGCTGCCCCTCCGTCAATCGAAAAGTGCCGCGAGGAATCACAGCACTGATCACGCAGGCAGGCACTTCGCGATGATAAGCGTGATGTCATCGTGCTGCTCGTGCGGGCTGAATCCCCGCACTTCGTCGACCACGGCCGACAGCAAGTCTTGCGACGAAAGCGCGCAATGCCTCTCCAAGCAACTCACCAGCCGCCCTTCTCCGAATTCCTCGCCGCCGGGGCTGAACGATTCCGTAATTCCGTCGGTATACAGCGCCAGCGTATCCCCCGCCGAAATCTGGCACTCGCCGAGCTCGCAATCCCATTCCTTGAACGCGCCCAGAATCGTCGCCGTGGCCTGCAGCCGTTCGAGCGAACCATCCGCCCGCAACAATAGTGGCGGCAAGTGCCCGCAGTTGGCGTAACGCAGCCGCCGCGTCGCGTCATCATATTCCGCGAAAAACAAAGTGGCGAAAGCCGCATCGGCGGTGTTGGCGCAGAACAATTGGTTCACAGAACACAACAGCCGCTGCGGCTGATCGACCGCAGTCGCGCACTGGCTTCGCAGGTTCGCCTGAAGATTGGCCATCAGCAGCGCGGCCGCGATACCTTTGCCGGAAATGTCGCCTACAATCAGCCCGACCCGGTCCTGCCCCAGTTGCAAAAAATCGTAATAATCCCCGCCCACGTGCCGCGCCGGCAAACACACCCCGGCAAATTCCAGCGATTTCAGCGCCGGCAGCGTCTGCGGGAACAGGCGCGCCTGCACTTGCTTGGCGATTTCCAGTTCTTGCGCCACGCGACGTTCCGCTTCCAGTTTCTCCGTGGTCGCGCGTCGCTGCGATTCAATGTGTTGCGTCACTTCATCGAAGCTGACCAGCGAATATATGTTCCCGTCGGGATCTTTAAACCGCGCAAATACTCCGCCCCAAATGGGCGCAGCTTCCGCGGGCGCAGTCGAAGGCGTTTCTGGCGCTTGTGCGGCCGCCACCGTGCCATGTTTCATCCGGCGAAGCCGCGGCGTGTTTTGAAAAACAACCCCCCTTGCGCTCCAGTCGCGGAACTTCGCCAGCACATCCTCGGTGATAAAAGCGATTTGCGTAGGTCGGCCAATCAATTTGTATTGTTCGGTATTGGGTTCGGGCATCATCAGCGTCAGGTTCGCCGTACCGTCCGGCGGATGCACCGCAACGAACGGCCGCCCCGCCTGCACCCGTCCATCAAACATCAGGTGAAAGCCTAATTGGTTGACGAAAAAATTCAGGCTGCGGTCCAGATCGCGCACAAAAACGGTGACGTGCTGCAGACGCAAATACGGATTCTGGCGGTCCAGTCGCACCGCATCGCCGTTCCCCATTTCGCGAGGAGTGTTGCCCATCGAGCAACATTATAAGGGGATCGGGAATGGTTTGCTTGCGAAGGAAGGATCCACTACCGGCAGGCCACGCAAAGCTTAAAGTCTAAAACTTAAAACCTCACTCCGTCCGGGGACCAAACAATCGTCGGTACAACAAAAACAGTACGAACAACGCAAACAAAGCGCCCGTCGAATCCAGTAAAGAATCCCACGCCGAAGGCCCGCGCGAAGGCACGAAAATCTGATGAATCTCGTCCAGGCAGGAATACACGGCCGCGATCAACCAGGCGATCAGCGCCCAGGACCAGTTCCAGGCCCGCGCGTTCTGACGAGAGGCGCGGAATCCGTGATACAGCAGCAGGAAAAAGATGAAGTATTCCGTGAAATGCGCGGACTTGCGGATCAAATGGTGGACCAGATCGAGCGTGTCCTCCGAGATCGCGGGATATAGCCAGCGGAGAATTGGCTCAATGATCAGGCTGGTGTGCGCGGAGGAGAAAGAATCCGTGGAGAGCACAGAAATGATCGTAGCCCAGAGCAGCGCAGGCCACCACGCGCGCAACCACTGAGGAATGGCGAAGCGGCGGGGCGTCGAAGACTGGGTGTCGTCAATTTGATGGGCGAGGTTGGGATCGCGCCGGGGTTCCGTAGGGGACATTTACAATTTAGCTTCCACTACCATTGTAAACGAAGAACAAAAGAAGTGCAGGTCGATGGGGAATTATTCGTAAACGCTTGGTCGAGTGAATGTAGGCCGAAAGCTACTCCATGCGGTAATTCGGCGCTTCCTTGGTTATCACCACATCATGCACATGCGATTCGCGCAAGCCCGCCGCGGTGATGCGAATAAACCGGCTCTTTTCCGTCAGTTCCTTCAGCGTGCTTGCTCCCACATAACCCATGCCGCTCTTCAACCCGCCGACAAGTTGATCCGTCAATCCCGACAGCGGGCCCTTGTACGCCACGCGGCCCTCCACGCCTTCCGGCACAGATTTTCCCCGTTCGGCGCCTTCTTGCGAATACCGGTCTGCCGATCCCGCTTCCATCGCTCCGGTCGAACCCATGCCGCGATAAGACTTGAAGGTGCGCCCTTGATACAGAATCGTCTCTCCAGGCGCCTCTTCCGTCCCCGCGAACAAGCTCCCGATCATCACCGCGCTCGCGCCGGCCGCGATGGCCTTGGTAATGTCTCCCGAATATTTGATCCCGCCGTCGGCGATAATCGGAACATTGGTACCCTGGGCCGCGCGCGCCGCTTCCATCACCGCAGTCAGCTGAGGCACGCCCGCGCCAGTCACCACGCGCGTCGTACAAATCGAACCGGGACCGATGCCAACTTTCAACCCATCAATCCCAAGAGAAATCAGTTCCTTCGCACCGTCATAGGTAGCCACATTGCCCGCCATAATCTGCATTTCCGGCAGCCGGTGGCGAATCGCCTTGATCGCTTCCATCACGCGCTCGGTATGTCCGTGCGCCGTGTCGATCGCCAGAACATCCGCGCCAACCTTGGCCATATCCACGGCACGCTCCAGAAAGTCGCCCGTGGCTCCAACAGCGGCGCCCACGCGCAGCCGTCCGTGATCATCCTTCGCCGAACGCGGGTATTCCAATTTCTTCTGAATATCCTTAACCGTGATCAGACCTTTAAGGTTGAAGTCCTGATCGACCACCAGCAATTTCTCAATGCGATGCTTCTGCAGAATCTTTTCGGCTTGTTCCAGCGTCGTCCCCACCGGCACGGTGACCAGATTGTCCTTGGTCATCACCTGGCCCACCAGCTGCGAATGGCTTTTCTCGAATCGCAAGTCGCGGTTCGTCAGAATGCCCGTAAGGCGCGTCCCCCGCGTAACCGGCAAGCCCGAAATGCGGTACTTCGTCATGATCTCCAGCGCCTGCCGGATAGTGATGTCCGGCGAAATCGTAACGGGGTCCACAATCATGCCGGACTCCGAGCGTTTTACGCGGTCGACTTCTTCCGCCTGCCGGTCCAACGACATGTTTCGATGAATGATCCCGATGCCGCCCTGTCGCGCGATGCCAATGGCCAGCCGCGACTCCGTCACTGTGTCCATCGCCGCCGATGCTAGCGGGATATTTATGGGCAGCTTCCGCGTGAAGCACGTCGTGGTGTCCACCTCCGTGGGAAGCACGGAAGACTTTCCCGGTTGCAGCAACACATCGTCAAACGTCAACCCTTCCGGAATCGAACGATCAATCATAGAAACCTCGCGGTGAAGGATGTAGCGCGGGAGCGCTCTGGTAGCGGCCAGTCTTTAGACCGGCGCTGCTGACCCACAAACAACGCAGCCCAGCGGGTGGCCGCTGGGCCGGCAGATAAATGCAATAGATCTAAAAATTGATTCACGGTGAATCTTCTATTTTAGGGTTGCCGCGAAATTGGGTCAAGTTGAGCCGTTTTGAGGTCGTGTCCTAATTTGGCCGCCTGACCGTTTCCGCTCATGGCGTTCAGGGTCCCCCTGACCGAAATTACCGTTGAACGATCCGGACATACCTTTTGACAAGGTGAGGATTTCAGGGGGTATTATGTGACGGGAACGGATTTCGAGGTATTCCGCAAATGTACCGCAATGTTATTTTGGCATTTGCCTGTGGAGTCATTGCCGTTCCCGCTTTCGCGCAGAGCACAGCATCTCCAGAATCGATCAACCAGCCATCCATCTCCGCTGCTGACCGACAGCAGGTGCTAGACAAAGCGAAGCAAGATTTTGCTGCAGAGAAATGGTCCGAGGCGTTCAGGGAGTTCAACGAGCTTCACAGGCAATATCCTGCGGACGCCAAAATCTCAGAATATCTTGCAGAATCTGCCCTCAATACAGGAAGGACGGAGCTAGCCATATCTCTAATGGAACCTATCCGCAAGGCATCGCCCGAGCGCTGGCAAGCGTCCGCACTCCTCCCACGCGCCTACGCTGAGTCGAATCGTGATACCGAGCGCGATGCGGAGATTGCAAACCTGAAGCAGCTCCACGATGCGAAATTTGCTCCCAAGATTGCGCAATTACAAATGTTTCAGCTCGAACGCCGGGTCCTTCCTAACGGCTCCGTACGCATCTGGTATGGGCTGGAGCCTTGGGGCAAATTTAATACCTATCTTTTCGCCAGAATCTACAACGCGCAAGGCGATGAGATCTACCACATAGCCCTCGATAGCTCAGACCTTGATCAAGCACTGTGGGCAAAAACTCATGCCAAGGAAGCCGCCGCGGGCGAGCGTGTATTTTTTCTCGACGGATACTCCCGGACACAGAAAAACCCGGACGGAACTGCGACCTTCACGCAAGGACTCCTAGGTACTTTCGACGGCAAGCCTGCTTATGATGGTATTCGCGACCAAATTCTCGCGGTAGCTTCGGATCGCACGGGTCCAATCGCCACATCAAAACAGCCAAATTAGGGCCCTACCCATTCTGCAGCGTGCTGGCTTGCCGCCGCTTTTGCCACCACCCCTCACACTACACAACGCGCAAAACCACCAGCGTCATATCGTCACTCTGCGGCGCTCCGGCGGCGAAGCTGTCGGCTGCCTTCATAATCTTGCCGATGGCGTCTTTGGCGCTCAGGTCGTCGCACGATGTAACCGCTTCCAGCAGCCGTTTTTCGCCCCATTCCTCAAGTTGCGGGCTCATCGCTTCGCTGAAACCGTCTGTATAGATGACCAGCAAATCGTCGACAGCCAATTGCACCTCTGCTTGCTCGTAGCTTACGTCGGGAACCAACCCAACGACGGTTCCGCCCGCTTTGTCCAGTCGCTCGACGGTGTGACCGCCGCCGGCCGCGCCGCGCAACAGCATCGGTGGGCAATGGCCTGCGTTGACGTAGGTAAGCCGCCGCGAAGCCGGTTCAAATTGCGCGTAAAACAAAGTGGCGTAGCGGTCTTCGGTCGAAGCGTCGTAGACCATGTTGTTGACGCGCGCGATCAGCCCGGCGAGATCGTCTCCGGCGCGCATGGCGTCCGCCCGCAACGAAGCCTGCAAGCTGGCCATGGTGAGCGCGGCCGCGATCCCTTTGCCGGAGACATCGCCTAAAGCCACGCCAAGCTTTTCGTCCGGCAACGCCAGAAAATCATAGTAATCGCCGCCGACACCTAGCGCGGTGCGGCACTGCCCGAAGTAGCGAAGCCCGGCAATTTCAGGCAATCGTTGCGGAAACAGTCGTTCCTGCACCTCGCGCGCGATTTCAATCTCACGATTCAGTTTTTCGCGCTGGGCCACTTGTTCTGCGATGACAGCCGAAAGCTGCGCGTTGGAAAGCGCCAAGGCGGTCTGCGAAGCGACGGATTTGAGCAGGCGAAGATCGTTGCCGGAGTACGGCTCCTCCGAACGTTTCTCGCCAAGGGTGACCAGGCCAAGCAGTTTGTCTTTAACTGACAACGGCAAAAGCAATCGCGGGCCGAGCGCCTCCAGGCTTTGCCGTTCTTCCTTGGACACTTGCGTGTTCACCCAGGATTTTTCGTCGTCCATGTACACGCGCGCTGGTTCGGGTTCCTTGCGCAGCCGCTCAATCGTGGCAGCCGAGTCCGCAAACTCGACTGGAGGAATGGCGTCGTAGCCGAGCGCATAGGCAGGGCGATAGAAGCCGCCTTCGGGAAGGAACACGGCCACCCGCGGCACGTGCAGCGACTCCGCGATTTTCGCCGTAACGCGTTCGAGCAGCGGCCGCGTCTCCACAATCGAACGCACCTCGTCGCTAAGGCTCGAAAGGATCTGCTCAGAGTTGTACGCATCGCGAAAAAAGCGCCGGTCGGTCCACGCGCGAGCCTTCAGAGCAATTCTTCGCAACGAGAAAACGGCTGCGAAGAAAAGCGAAATGATGGTCAGTTTGTGGGGGTTACTTACATCCGGCCGGTTCATGAAGTTGATGGCGATGGAAATCATGATCGCCATCAGAATGATCTGCAGCACACGAATGCCCTTGGTGGCCAGCGTGTATTGCAATCCCTGGCGCAGCACCACACGCACGTCCATGGCGCGATGCACAACGATCACGTAAGCGAGCGTAACCGGGAAAAGAAGCATGAGCACAAGCGCGAACAGCACGAACCATTCGGGGAAGATTTTCTCTATCTCCCCACGCTTAATGGCTTGCGTCACAAACAGAATGCACGCCGGGGTCATGCTGATGGAGGTGCCCCACTGCAGAAGGCGCAGCCGCCGTTTGGCATCGGGAGTGACCGCCGCGCCAGTTTTTGCAGAGATCGCGGCAAAAAAGCAGCCGGTGGCCGCGAAGCTCAACGCAAACGAAATCTTCGAGAATCGTTCGAGTGCCGCGGCAAGCCCTGCGACCGAGGCAAAATTTTCCAGTTCGCCGACAGATTCGATGACAGCGGCGAGAGAGAAAACCAGCAGGGCGGGAATCAGTATGCGCTTCGCCCATTTCCAGAAAGCCGCTTCCTTGCCGGGAAAAGGCTCAGGAAAATATAAGCCGAACAGCAACATAAAAATGGGCCATGCACTGGTCAGGCCGATGCGATAGATCTGCGCGACGTCTCGCAGGACCGGGCCCCAGCTCTCAATGCCGGCACTGAAGTAGGTGGAAAAAAATTGCAGCGTCAGGAAAAGCAACCATGCGGAAATATCCCGCGGCCGTGCCGCCACCACCCAAACGCCAAGCAGCAGGCAGAACAGCGGCATCACCAATTTCACGCTGATCACAGAAATGTTGGCCAACCCGTTGGTCGCGGCCGTGCGCTGCTGCAACAGAATCGATGCGCTGTGAGGAATGGAATCTCCCGGGGAACGCACCGAGACGTTCAGAGTGTCTCCAGGCTTGGCGTGGCGCATCGCTTCGCCGAAAACCGCGAGTCCCGTGAACGGCCGTCCATTCACGGCGACCAGGATGTCGTTTTCTCTCACTCCCCCTTCGCCATGCGCGGGAACGACGAAGGAGAGGTGCGGCTCCCCATGCGAGTAGTTGGGATAGAAAGGCCACGCAACTGCCGAAACATGAAAATAGTAGGGGAACGAATAAAGCGTGGCGCGCACTTGGTAGACAGCCGAAATCGCAAACAATATGGCCAGGCACAGGTAGGGAGCGAGCGTCTTGTTCTTCGCGGTCATCGGGCCCGATGGAGTCGGTCTGCCGTCCGTGTGGTAAGCAAGGTAACACCGGACGTCCAGGCGGTAAAGCTGCGTAAAATTCGCAAAATGGCCCAGCTTCAGCGCGAGCCGTGGGGCGAATTACGTTGTTCCTGCGTTCTCGAGAATCATTTGGAAACGCCGCACCGCGCCGGGTATTTCCGCAGCCGTAGTGCTCCCGAATCCCAGGATGCAGCCATGGTGCGACGGCTTGCCGATATATGTGGGAGAAAGCGGCCAGAGCCACAGGGACTCTTTGGCGGCGCGCTTTGCGATCGCGACATCGTCCAAACCTTTGGGCAGTGTCACCGTCAGATGAATTCCTGCCATGTTACCGATGACTTGCAACTGCGAGCCGAACTCACGCGCCAGAGATTCCACGAGCACACTACGCCGTTCGGCGTAAAGCGTGCGCATCCGGCGAATGTGCCGCGAGAAATGCCCTTCCGCGATGAAATCGGCCAGTACTGCCTGAGACAAGTGTGGAGGACTGACGTCCATCGCATGCCGCATCGCCAGGAAATGATCCACAAGATCGGTGGGAATCACCAAATAGCCGACACGTAGGGAAGGGAACAGTACTTTGCTGAACGTTCCGATGTAGATCACGCGCGAAGTGTCGTCTAGTCCCTGCAGCGACGCGATCGGCTTGCTCTCGAAGCGATACTCGCTGTCATAATCGTCTTCGATGATCCACGATCCTGCCTGCCGCGCCCAATGCAGCAACTGCAGACGCCTCGATGCGCTCATGGTTACGCCGAGGGGATACTGATGCGAGGGCGCCACCAGCGCCCCACGCGCAGAACGGCAAAGTTTAATGCCAGCGGCGACGTCGAGTCCATCCGTGTCCACCGGCACGGGAACGATGCGGCAGCCCGCAGCGGTCAAAATGTGGCGCGCCAGCCAGTAGCCCGGCTCTTCCATCCAGATCGCGTCACCGGAATTCAACAGCACCCGTACGGAAAGATCGAGCGCTTGCTGCGATCCGCTGACGATCATGATTTGTTGCGGCTCGCAGCGCACCGCGCGCGAGGTCCGCAGATAAACCGTGATCACTTCGCGCAGTTGCCTCAGCCCCATGGGATCGCCGTACTCCAGACCTCTCACCAATGGATTGCGGCTGTGGCGCGCCACCAGATTCCCCCACGCCTTGAACGGAAACGCATCCAGGGCAGGCTGGCTAATACTAAACGCGCCATGGTGCCGCACCCATGGCTCCCTTTTGTAAGGCGGTAGCAGCAATGCTGGCTGGGAAACACGGCGTGCCCCGGAATCAAGTTCGCCCAGGGCGGTGCGTGAATGTTCCGCCGACGTTGCTTGCTCCGGCATGGAACGAGAAACGAAAGTGCCTGCGCCCACGCGCGATTCAAAATAGCCTTCGGCCAGAAGCTGTGCGTAAGCGTTGAGCACCGGGATCCGCGAAATGCCCAATTCCGCCGCCAGCGCGCGCGTGGAGGGAATGGGCTGGCCGGAACTCAACGTGCGCCCCACAATCTTGGAGCGGAACGCGTCATAGATCTGGCTATGTAGCGGGCGCGTCGCCTTGCGGCTGATAGCGATCAGTGGCGAAAATGCCGCGGCGGCCCTTCTCATAGGGCAAACTATAGTGGTCATATCAGAATGGCGTCAAGTGGATATTGCTGCAGACCACTTTCCTGCCTCAGACTTGCCCAACCCTCGAAGGCATCCGTGAGTGTCCTTAATGGCGCGATGCTCACTGGTGCGCCCGAGGACGGCGCGCGAAAGGCGGCAAAGAATTTGGCGATGCTATTTGGCTCGATACCTGCGCAAGTGTTTTGGCCTTATTTTGCTGGCGCTTCCATCTCGATGGCGGGGGCGCTCGCCGTCAAGGGCGAACTGTTATTGGCAAAGGGCACGGACAAAGTCCTGTCCATGGGCCGGCTGTTTCTTGCGGTGCCCATGGCGGTATTCGGCGCGCAACACTTTACCGAAGCAAAATTCATAGTGCAGTTGGTGCCTGCGTGGATTCCGGGGGCGTGGTTCTGGACCTATTTTGTGGGCACAGCGCTGCTTGCCGCGGCGCTGAGCATCGTGGCGAAAAAACAGTCAGGATTGGCGGCATCGCTCCTGGCGCTGATGCTGTTCCTGTTCGTGGTGCTCATGCACATTCCCAATGTAGTGGCGAAGCCCAGCGACCGGGTTTTGTGGGCGGTGGCTTTGCGCGATCTGTCGTTCAGCGGTGGCGCGCTGGCGTTAGCGGGAATACAAATCAACGAATGGAAAGCCAAAGCGAAGAACGCGCTTATCACCACCGGTCGGATTTTCATTGCCATCGCTACGATATTCTTCGGTATAGAACAACTTCTCCATCCCGACTTCGTTCCTGGCGTACCGCTCGAGAAGCCTACGCCAACGTGGATTCCGGGCCATTTGCTATGGGCCTATCTTGCGGGCGCGGTTTTCCTCGTCGCCGGGCCGTGCATCCTGGTGAACCGCAAGGCGCGCCTCGCGGCAACGTGCGTAGGGGTGATGGTGCTTCTGTTGGAATTGTTTGTTTATCTGCCGATGTGGGGCGCAAAATTCTCTGACATTGGCGGCGGATTGGACTATTTCGTGGATACCCTGGCGTTTGCCGGAGCCGTTCTGCTTCTGGCCGACGCCTTGCCAAGGGAAGGTGGTGTGCATGTTTGAGAAAACTTCAGCAACTTCGTTCGATTTTTTGCCTCAGCTAGAAGGAATCCTCGCGAAGCGCTCGCGCATCGCGATTAAGGCCAAGGGCAGAATCTTGTTCATCGATCCTGCCGAGATCGTGACCGTGGAAGCGAAGGGCAATTACGTGTTACTGCGAAGAACCTCAGGTTCAGACCTGTTGCGCGAATCCATGTCCACGGTAACGGAAAAATTACGGGCCTATGGCTTCGTGCGTGTTCACCGCTCGGTGATCATCAACGCAGCGTTCATCGAAGAAATCTTCACCATGAACTCCGGAGACAGTGTGGTGCGCATCAAGGGAGGCATGGAGTTTCCGGTTTCCCGCACCTACAAGGAAAATCTGCATTCGATAACGCCGCTCTGGATCGGCACGAACGGCTTCCGCGCCGGTTGAGTCCATCGTTTCGCATTTCATCCCTGCTTGAAACCGGTCTTTTTCCGCGAGGACATCGCCGCAACGCAGCGTTGGCGGACTACGGCCAGAAAACGTTGCTTGTTTTTTTTCATCTCTCGCACCAATGCTTGATTCTCTGTGCGTTCGTGAGCAGCGGCCCACAAAACCATCTCGGTGAGCACCGGCGCGAGGTCCAGCCCCTTCCGAGTGAGCAGGTAAGTGAGTTTGCGCCCGTCGTTCGGATCCGGCCGCGTATGGATGATTCCGTAGAATTCCAGGCGGCGCAGACGGTCGGCAAGAATGTTGGTGGCAGGCCGTTCGTAAGAATTCAGAAATTCCTTGAAGGTGGACGCGCCGCGCAGCATCATGTCTCGAATGATCAGCAGCGACCAGCGGTCGCCGAGCATCTCGATCGAAGCATTCAGCGGACACCCGGAGCGGCGCTTGAACGCCGGTTTTGTAGCTGGGGTCACCACCGCCCCAGAATAACACTTTTCACTTGCATTTCGCAAGCTATGTGGCACACTGGCCGCGTTGACGGGATTGCGCCCCGCCCGGCCTGTTGGCGGAGAACCCATGGCTGAAACAAAGATGCAACGACCGAAGCCGGCGAAACTCGTAGATCCGCGATTTGAAAACGGTCGCGCGCTACCCATCGCAGGTTTGCGAAGTGATTTTTCGCCCGGTGCGATTGGCCAGGTGCCGGCCCTGTGGCAGCGCTTCGTGCCGCACATGCCCCGAATTTCTAAGCGAGTCGAGCAGGTCGCTTATGGCATGTGCTGGAATTCGACTGACGCAGGCGTCGATTATCTTGCCGGCATGGAGGTTTCCGCATGCGAAAGTCTGCCCGCTGAATTTGCTGTGGTGAGCCTGCCGGCGAAAAAGTATGCCGTGTTTGCGCATCGCGGACAGCTGGCAAAGATCAACGAAACCTGCACGGCGATTTTTCAGTGGTTTAAGGAACACAGTAATCAAAGACTTTCCGGAGCAGGCGGTGAACCGTGTTTCTTTGAACGCTATGGCGAACAGTCCAATCCACATAGCGGAATGGGTGGCATGGAAGTCTGGGTCCCGGTCAAATCTTGAATACTATGAGAACCTAAAGGTAGCCTTTAAGGAGAGAAGGGATGAGCGGAGTGCGAGTTTTGGTAGGGACGCGCAAAGGCGCGTTCATCCTTACGTCGGATGGCACGCGGAAAAAATGGGACGTGGCCGGGCCGCACTTCGCGGGCTGGGAAATTTATCACTTGAAGGGATCGCCCGCCGACCCGAACCGGCTCTACGCCTCGCAGACGAGCGGGTGGTTTGGCCAATTGGTCCAGCGCTCCAACGATGCAGGGAAAACCTGGGAGCCGGTGGACAATAAATTTGTGTATGACGGCGACGCGGGAACGCACCAGTGGTACGACGGCACGCCGCATCCATGGGAATTCAAGCGAGTGTGGCATCTGGAACCTTCGTTGAACGACCCGGATACGCTGTACGCGGGTGTCGAAGACGCCGCGCTGTTTCGCACGACGGACGGAGGAAAAAGCTGGCTGGAGTTGAAAGGGTTGCGCAAACATGGATCGGGTCCGCATTGGCAGCCCGGCGCGGGAGGCATGTGCTTGCACAGTATCATCGTGGATCCCAGCGATCCCGAGCGCATCTTCATCGCGATTTCTGCCGCGGGCGCGTTTCGCACGGACGATGGGGGGAAAAACTGGAAGCCCATCAACAAAGGGCTGTACTCGAAATATATTCCCGATCCCACGGCGGAAGTGGGGCATTGCGTGCACCACATCGCCATGAATCCCACGCGGCCGGGTGTGCTCTTTATGCAGAAGCACTGGGACGTGATGCGCACCGACAATGCCGGCGACTCCTGGGAAAAGATCAGCGGGAACTTGCCGACCGATTTTGGATTTGTGATCGATATACACGCGCACGAACCGGAAACGGTTTACGTGGTGCCAATCAAGAGTGACTCCGAACATTTTCCGCTCGATGGAAAATTGCGCGTGTATCGCAGCCGCTCTGGCGGGCACGAGTGGGAAGAACTCGCGAAGGGGCTGCCGGAAAAAAATTGTTACGTGAATGTGCTGCGCGACGCGATGGCCGTAGACCAGTTGGATAAATGCGGTGTCTATTTCGGGACCACCGGCGGCCAGGTGTATGCATCGGCCGATGCCGGCGATACGTGGATGCCGATTGTCCGCGATCTGCCTGCCGTGCTCTCAATCGAGGTACAAACTCTTTCATGATTCGCGTGCTGCTGCCATCACACTTGCGGACGCTGGCGCGCGTGCATGGCGAAGTGCAACTCGAGATCGCGGGAGCGATCACGCAGAGTTCCGTGCTGGATGCGCTCGAGGCGCAGTATCCGATGCTGCAGGGAACGATTCGCGATCACGTAACCCGCCAGCGCCGACCGTTTTTGCGTTTCTTTGCGTGCCAGGAAGATCTTTCGCATGAGCAATCGGACGCGCCGTTACCCGAGGCGGTCGCCATGGGCGAAGAGCCCCTGCTGATCATCGGCGCGATTGCCGGCGGCTGATTTCAAGCGGCCATTTGCTGCCACCGATCGGCTCGGCCATTGCCAAGACCATGGACCAGGAAGATTGTTTGCGCACAGGGCGCCTCTGGCAGCGCGCTCATCTGCTGGCGACCGCCAGGGGATTGGCAGGCCGCCCGTGCAACGAAGCAGCGGAAATGATCGACCACGAAAGGGCAGGAGGCAAACCGCCAAAGCACGCGGCGATGCTTGCAGAAATTCTGAGCAGCGATGCTTGGCAACCAACTTTCCTTTTCTAGATGGGCTATCCGCTGTGGACGGCGCACGCAAGTCCGCGCCGGCCGCTTGACCGCGTGGGGCTCTAAGGATTGCCCATCCGCGCGCTACCTGCGCAGAAACTCGCTAACCGCCAGAACAGACACGCCGATGAGGCAAAGCAAAACTGTCAGCACGGTCAGACGGCGCCAAAGCGCCGATGCCAACGAGCAAGCCGACCCAGAGGGAGACGGCAATTTTTGCGACGACTGTTGATGGGCGAAATCGGCTGACAAACATTGCCGCGAGTCCTCCGGCCACTCCATAAAATGACGATGCGCGAAAAGCACAAGCGCGAAAGAAGAAGACGTAGGCAAAGCAGGGTATAGTTGGCCATGAAAAGCTGGATTTTACGCGGGCGGACGATGGACTGCGTGTAGGCGGAGGGCAGGCGATGCGAATCCGTGCGCTGAGCGGAAGCGTGGTGTTGTGGCTGGCGTTGGCTGTGGCGGGGGCTAGGGCGCAAACGACCGCGCTCGATGCGCAGGGCCATCCATGGTGGAAGCACGCGGTGTTCTATGAGATTTATCCGCGGAGCTTTGCCGACAGCGACAACGATGGCATCGGCGACATCCCCGGGATCACCTCGAAGCTCGATTATCTGCGCTGGCTCGGAGTCGACGCGATCTGGCTTGCCCCGATGTATCCTTCGCCCCAAGTGGATTGGGGTTACGACATTTCGGACTATTACGGCGTGAACCCGGAATATGGAACGCTGAAGGACATGGACGCGCTGCTGCAGGAAGGGAAACGGCGAAATATTCGTGTACTGCTCGATCTGGTGCTGACGTACACGTCCGACCAGAACAAATGGTTCCAGGAATCGAAGAGTTCGCGCACGAATCCGAAACGGGATTGGTACATCTGGCACGACGGAAAAGCGTCAGGGCGGCCGCCGAATAACTGGACATCAAATTTCGGCGGGTCTGCCTGGAAATTCGAGGCGCCCACCAACCAGTGGTATTACCACTACTTTTATCCGCCACAGCCGAACTTGAATTGGCGAAATCCGGAAGTGGAAAAGGCCATGTTTGATGTGACGCGCTGGTGGCTGAAGCGTGGCGTGGCGGGATTCCGGTTGGACGCCGTGGATGTGATGTTTGTCGACGCGAAATTCCGCGACAACCCAGTGATGGGAAACGGAAAAAATGCCTTCGGCGATCCGCTGGAACACGAAATTTACGACAAGAACCAACCGGAGCTGCATGGCGTGCTGCGGCGCTTGCGCAAAGTCGCGGACGAATACAACGCCGTGCTGATCGGCGAAACCTGGACGAATGATATCGCGCAGTTGAAGGCCTATTACGGCGAAAACGGTAACGAAGTGAACATGCCCATGGATTTCATGTTTACCACCGTCAACCAGCTTTCGCCCGCAGCATTTCGCCAGCAAATCGCGTGGGTGGACGGCTCAGGCGGCTGGCCCATTTACGTACTCAGCAATCACGATATCCGTCGGCTGGTGAATCGCTACGGAGACGGCCGGCACAACGATCAGATCGCGAAGATGATGGCGACGCTGTATCTAACTCTGCGTGGCACGGCGGTGATGTACTACGGCGAAGAAATCGGAATGGAGAATAATGATCCTAAACGCCCCGAGGACGTGAAAGATTCCATGGGCAAACTGGGCTGGCCGAAAGAAAAAGGCCGCGACGGCGAACGCACCCCGATGCAGTGGAACGACAGCCCCAATGCGGGGTTCAGCAGCGTAGCGCCGTGGTTGCCTGTCGACGAGCGCTATCGGAACTACAACGTGGAAACGGAAAAGAAAGATGCTCACTCCATTTTGAATTACTACCACGCGTTGCTCGCGCTGCGGCACACGAACCAGGCGCTGCTCGAAGGGAACTACGTTGCATTAAACGAGCAGGATGCCAATGTTTTGTCCTACGCGCGAAGCTACAAGGGACAAAACGTTTTGGTGGTGCTGAACATGAGCGGCGCGCCGGAAAAAGTAAAGCTGAACCTGGAAGGCACTGGCGCGAAGGCAAAGAGCGCGAAAACCTTGCTGGCATCCTTTGCCGCACCGCAAAAAATGGAGCTTAGCGAAATTTCAGTCGAACCGTATGGCGCGTGGGTGGGAGAGATCGAATAAGCGGCCGGCTACTCGCTGCCCATCGCGAGCAACCAGAAAACCAAAGTGCCCACGGCGCAGACGGGCGCCAACCAACGAACCGGATTCGGTCGCCCTGTGCCGGCGAAGGCGAAACCGATTCCGCACACCGACAGCAAGCACCCGCACGCGTAGATCTTCAATAGTGTTGGATCGTAAACGGGAAAGCTGCTGACGAAAACCGCGTACAGATGAGTGCAGACCGCGAGCGTCGCCGACGCCGTGGCCAGAGCAAAGCCGACCAACGACAGCGTCGAGGAGCGCGAGCGTGGCGTTTCGTTCTTGGCCCAGCGAACCCAACCCCAGATCAGCAATGCCGGAACAAAAAGAGTGATGGCAACCGCAATGAGCCAGAGAGTGGAAGCGAACATTCTGCCTTGAAGTAATCCTTCTCGATATTATGACGCGGCCGACCAGGAAATTCCTACCAAAGGGTCGGCAGAAAAAAAGTCTTGACATATGCCCATATGGGAATGTATTGTTTGCCCATGGCACGAGCAGCAACAACATCGGACGCTTTCAACGCCGTCGCCGAGCCTCGCCGACGCGATATTTTGAGCTTTTTGGCCTTCGAAGAGCGCCCAGTGGGGGACATCGTAGCCAGTCTGGGGCTCGAACAGCCATCCGTCTCGAAACACCTGCGTGTGCTACGGGAAGTGGGGCTGGTGGCGGCGCGGCGCGACGGGCGTCAGATGCTCTACCGCACCAATGCCGAGGCCATCCGGCCGCTGCATGAATGGACGCAAACGTTTGAGCGTATCTGGCGGCACCAGTTGGCGCGTATCAAGGAGCAGGCGGAAGCCAAGAACGGGAAACAATAAAATTTCGAAATTTATTTCAGGAGAAAACATGGCTGGAACTGCACAGAAGCTTGAAGATTTCACGTTGACAGTAACGCTCGAGACTTTCGTGAAGGCGGGAATTGAAGCAACCTTCGCGGCAGTGCTGGATCAGGTGGGACCGCTGAACGAGACGCCCGAAGGCGTGTCGCTGAAGATGAAACTGGAGGCTTGGCCCGGCGGCCGGTGGTATCGCGATTTGGGCGATGGTAACGGCCATTACTGGGGGACGGTTCAGGCGATCAAGCGGCCCACGCTGCTCGAGATGTGCGGTCCGCTGTTTTCGTCCACTCCGCTGGTTTCCAACGTGCAATACCGGCTCAGCGAAGAAAAGGGTGGAACGCTGATCAAGTTCCGTCACAGCGCCTTCGGCTTCATGGAAGAGCAACACCGCATGGGCGTGAACAAGGGTTGGACGTACATGATGGAGCGCATTCGGGAACGCGCGGAATCACCGCATAAGCACTAAGGATTGCCAGAGGAGGAGCCATGTGCCCTGCATGCCTTGCCACACTTTCGATGATCGTTGCCGGAATGATTTCGACAGGAGGCGCCACCGCGCTGGCGGCCAAAACGATGCTGCACAGAAAAAATGTAAAAGAGCCGAATGGGAGCGAAGTGATTCCAGCCGGGAAAGAGTCTGAAAGTCCAAAAGAAAAGGAGAAGCAGTCATGACGCAAAGCACGATGGAACATCGGAAAGTTGTATCGCGGGAAGAGTGGCTGGCGGCGCGGAAAGCGTTGCTGGAAAAAGAGAAGCACTTGACGCGGCAAAGCGACGCGCTCGCGGCGGAGCGGCGCAGCCTGCCACACGTGAAGGTGGAGAAGGAATACGTCTTCGATACGCCGAAGGGGAAGAAAACTCTGGCGGATTTATTTGAGGGCCGCAGTCAGCTCATCGTCTATCACTTCATGTTTGGGCCGGAGTGGAACGAGGGTTGCCCGAGCTGTTCGATTCTGGGCGATCACATTGACGGGAGCGCCCAGCACCTGGCCAACCGGGACGTTACCCTAGTGGCGGTTTCGCGCGCACCGATAGCGAAAATCGAAGAGTTCAAGAAGCGCCTGGGCTGGCGGTTCAAGTGGGCTTCGTCGTTTGGGAACGACTTCAATCGCGATTTCCACGTTTCCTTCACCAAGGACGAAGTAGCGCAGCAGGAAATGTATTACAACTTTAAGCGGCAATTTTTCCCCAGCGAAGAAGGGCCGGGGATCAGTGTGTTCTACAAAAACGAAAACGGGGAAGTGTTCCATACCTATTCGACCTATGGACGCGGCGGCGAACCGATGATGGGTGTCTATACTTACTTGGACATAGCGCCGAAGGGCCGGAATGAAGAAGGCTTGGCCCATCCGATGATGTGGGTAAGGCACCATGACCGGTATGAGCAGGATTACTATGCGGACAGCGCGAATGCGGCAGACAGCAAAGAGCAAGTGGTGAAGACCGCGGGTGCGTGGTGCTGCTCGGGGTAGCACAGCGAACGGCGGAATCAGGGCAATAAAATAAGCCGGGGCGATTGCCGGGAAATCGGCGAGCGCTCCGGCTTTTGTGGTATTTTGGCGACCACATTGACTTCGCTAAGATGAATGGATGCGACGCCAAATCCTCGTTCGTTGTGCCCTAATTCTCGCCGCTTCTTCCACCTGTAGCGCGCAATCCCAGAACGAGCCTGCCATCGTGCGGCTGGATGGATCAAAAATATCGACGGTCGATGCGGACGCGTTTGCCAAGAAGACGCTCGAGGACGCCCACGTTACAGGTGCGCAAATCGCGGTACTCGTGAAAGGGAAATTGGTGTGGAGCGCGGCGTACGGGTTGCGGCGGCGCGAACCGCCGTTGCCAATGGAGCGCGATACAACCACCTGGGCAGCATCGATCACCAAGAGTGTGTTTGCCACCTACGTGATGCAACTGGTGGAGCGCCACGAATTCGATCTGGACAAGCCGGTCGCGCAGCAATTGCCGCTGCCATTGGAGAACTATGAGGCTTATCGCGAGAAGGCTTCGGAACTGGTGAAGGACCCGATGTGGCCGGCGGTGACGCCGCGTATGCTGCTGTCGCACACTTCGGGACTGGCAAACTTCGCAGCCATCGAACCGGACAAGAAGATGCATTTGCATTTCAAGCCGGGGACGCAGTTTTTATATTCGGGCGAAGGCATTAACCTGGTGCAGTTTGTCATCGAAGAGCAAAAGAAAAAACCGTTGGATGTGTTGATGCAGGAAGCAATTTTCGGACCGCTAGGGATGACACGGACGGGGATCATATACCGACAGGAATTTGATACGAATGTCGCGGACCGCTATGACCTGAATGAGAAGTTTCGCTCGCAAACGAAGCGGTTTCCGGCGCGAGCCGCCGGTTCGATGACCACGAGCGCAGAGGACATGTCGCGATTCGCGTCAGCGCTGTTTGCCGGGAAGATCATCACGAAATCGGCGCAGAAGAAAATGCTGAAGCCGGTGATCAAGATCCGGTCGATGCACGAATTTCCGCTGGCGGCAAACGAAGGCGAAGGAAAAGTGCCGGCGGACGTGGGTTTGGCCTACGGCGTGGGATGGGGATTGCTGACGCACACGAAATATGGGCCGGCATTCTTCAAGGAGGGTCATGGCGACGGCGCGCAGAATTACATGATCTGCTTTGAGAAGCGGCAAAGTTGCATGATTCTGCTGACCAACAGCGACAACGGGGAACTGGCGTTTCCTCCGCTGCTCGAGACAGTCTTTGGAGACGATGTCACACCGTGGGAATGGGAGGGATACACGTCCACCTACGTTGAACAAAGCCGGAAGCAGGAGTGAGCGAGCGCTGGTTCAGAGAGAAACAGCGCCCGCTTCAGCGAGCATCGATGGGCAAGGAGTTTAGAAAACCAAGCAGGTGCTGTTGGCGAGCTTGGTCGTTCGATTGCTGCAGCATGAACACCAGAATAGGATCGAGGAAGCGCGAATATTTCGCGAGGGTTGCTCTGTCGCCCGTTGTGAAGGCGGACTCGACGGCCTGTTGCGTGGCGAGTGTGATGAGTTCGAGGCGGCCAACGAAAACGCGCGCGGTTTTTGCGGGTGCGGGCTGGATGTTGAGCGGAAGAACGGAATCGACGAACGAGCGGGGAACGATGTAGATGAGGCGGGCGCCTTCTTCGAACCAGGAAGATTTCCAGGTTTCCAGCATGGCGTGAGCCTCCTCGGGGTGAAGCCCTTGCGAGATGAGTACGCCCTCCAGGTGGCTAGCCAGCGAATCAAGGGAACCACCAAGAGCGGGCATCGAGAGAGAGGCTTCGTCACGCAGAGGGCCGAGCACGCGGTAACCTACTTTTTCGCCGCGCCGCTCGAAGAGGATGACGTCGGAAATTGGATTGGCGGAAGCATTTTGTAGACGCACCGTATCGTCCGAGGACAGCGTCGCGGAGAGCGGAGGAGCGAACGCAGCAACGCCGCGATAGAAAAGAAATTTTTCGCGCTGTTGCTCACCGGGCTGCTCGACAGAGAGTGGAGCGGAAGAGGTTTGACGCGCGGCGTAGTACGGATTCTCAGATTTGTCCGAGGGAAAATCGGATGCAGCGCGAGGATCGACGTGGACAGAGTTCCAGAAGATAGCGCCGGGAGCTTTTAAGTTATAGAGAGAAAAATCTCGGGTAGTGAGAGTAGGATTGACCGAATCTGCGTGCGGGTACCACTCCGTGATGAGGCCTCGTAGGAAAGAGACATCGACCGAGACAGTAGTTTCGCGCGGCGAATAAAAGTACAGGACAGGAGTTTCCATGCGCACCGTGCCGCGCAGGCCGCCCTTGAATTTGACATCGCGAAAATGCTCGACGAATGAAGGAAGGTTGGTGGAACCGCCGAGGGTGAGCCAATCCATCGGGCGACCATCGGGGCCGGAGATGGAAGTGAAGGTGCCCCATTCGTGAACCGTGAAATCGCTCGCGCCGAGTTGTTTCGCGGAGGCGTGGCGCAGCGAAAAAGCGAGCATGAAGAGAATCGCTGCAGCGATAAGGCAGAACGCCACAAAGTGCGAGAGGAGCCGCGAGGAGACGATTCCTTCTTTTGTTGCGGGATTCATTGCCGCGCAACCTTTTCAAAGGAGTTGCGGGAAATCATTTCGGCCATGGTTTCCGATTGTAGGCTCATGAAGTGCGTGGCCAGATTGCGCGCGAGCAACGCGTCAGCACTCGCGCCGGCTTTGGCTTTTTGTGCGTGACCCGCGTGTTCGCCGGCCGGACCGCTTAGGGTGATGAGGGCAGCGGCGAATTCCATTTGCGGATCGTTCCCGCGATTCTGAATGGCCTTCTTGATAAGCGCGTAACCGTCGACGTTGTGCGCGGGATCGTTGCCAGATTTGCTGATCCATTCATATTGCTTGTATGTCTCAGCGAGATAGCCGGCGTCGAAACTCGCGAGCGCGGCTGCGGGCGTGTTGGCGGCGGCGTTGGAACGCGCGACCAGTGCGACGAGCAAGCGCTTGGCGACAAGTGGATCTTTCCCGGCGTAGAGCGTGGCGCGGCGCAAAGTCTCCATGTGCACGAGGACGGTGGAGTCGGCGTCGAGGATAGACGTGGTGTCCGAGACGAGATCGTTGAGGTTGAAGGATTCAGAGCCGGTTAGATCCCAGCTGTGACTGATCCAGGGAAGAGACTTTGCGGTACCGATGTCGAAGCTGTGGCAGACGAGCGGGGGACCTGCCACGGCGGAAATGGCGAACAGCAGAAGTGCGAAGAGAAGTGTTACGGCGAATTTATTTGCGGAACGGATCATGCGTTGCCTCCTTGCGGATGAGGTCCGCGGTCGCTAAGGAGACGCGGGCCGGGAGGAAGTGTTAATGGGAGGGGTGAGCCAGAAGATCGTGGCTTATTGAGTTTTCTTTAGGAGTGCTTCCTTCTTCATGAGGATTCGTTGGGGCGGCGGTGTGGCGTGAGGGTCGGACGATTGTTCCCAGAAGCGCCAGAGAGAAATGTCGCCGAGGTCGAGCGCGTTCCAGTAGAGGTCGAGCATGGATGGATCGAGGGCGAGGATGCCTTCGCGCGTCACGCCGGGTGGAGGAGGCACGAGAGCGGCGAAGCGGGTGTACACCTGCGCGCGTTCCGAGCCGCTAGTGCGGGAGAGAAGATGCCAGAGCGTGAGGCCGTCGCGTGGGCGCGCTTGAGAAAGAATTGTGGGGAGGGCTCGCGAAAGATCGTCCGACGATGGTTCTGCTCGATCGAAAGTATGCAAAGCGTCGCGAAACGATTCGCTGGCGTCTTCAAAATAGGGAACACCCGGGCCGACCTTCGGGCGCGTAGAGCACATGGCGCCAGCAGGGATGAACGAGTCGCGGCCGTTGAGATGGAAGCCAACCCAGCCAAGCGTAGTGCGAATCGTGCCGGAGCCGTCGGGCGCGACCTGCAGCGTGTATGCACAACCGAGATCAATGGCGATGGCGGACGGCGTGTCTACAATAAACTGCCCGGGAGGCGCCCAGATGGCGGCGTGAATGGTGCCGACTTCGAGTTGCAAGCGCTTATGATGGGGATCGGTCCGGAGCAGGCGAACGCGCGAATTCGGATCGATCTGAATTTGGCCGAGATCGTCTTCGGAAAGTGTGGCCCGGGAAGAAGAATTGGTGGTGAGGGTTTGGCCCACATAAAGTCTGGCTGTCGATTGATTCGCCAATACCGATTGAGAGCCGATTTGCGGGTTGCCCTCGAGATTGGCGACGTTCCAGCCGGGGCCGATGCCCGGCGCGCCGTAGCCGGCTCGACGCGAAAAGAAAATGCCAAGGCTAAGCGCAATAAGAATGACGGCAGCGGCGACGCAGCGCGAAAGCCACGGCGACTGCAGCCGCACACCGTGCGGCTGCAGTATGGCAACCGGATTTTCGATTGTAGGAAGAACGAGCGGGCGCTCCGCATGGCGGAATTCAACGAGGATGGTTTCAAGGTGCTGGATTTCGGGATCGGGCGTGCCGGAGCCGTCCCACAAATAATCGTCGGTCATGGGGATTTCTTTCTCAGGATCGTTTGGGCGTGTGGTCATAGCTCACCCCCGGTGAGCGGCGCGGCCTTTTTGCCAAGAATTTCGCGGAGCAGCTGCATGCCGCGATGAAGATTGACGCGCACGGAGCCATGCGTGAGGCCGGTGCGCGCGGCGATCTCGGGACCGGTCATGCCTTCGACGAGGCGTAGGATCAGCGTTTCCCGGTAGCTTTCGGGCAGGGAAAGGATAGCGTCGAGAGCCGCGTGCGCTTCCGTGTTGGAATGAGAAGCGGGAAGCGTGGAGGGAACGGGAGGGTTAGCATCAACGCCCGTCGTTTCCTCGAAAAATTCGTCGGCCGGTTTGCTGCGGCGATGAAAATCCGTGGCGCGATTGCGGGCGATCGCGGCGAGCCAACCGGGAAATTTGCAGACTTCGCGCAACGAAGTGAGCTTGGGAAGGGCCTGCAGGAAAACATCCTGGACCAGATCGTCGACATCGGCGTGTGGCACGCGGCAGAGCAGGATGCCGTGCACCATCCGCGCGTAACGGGAGTACAAAAGCCCGAAGGCCGAGCGATCGCCGTGCTGCGCGGCTCGGACGAGCGCATCGTCGGGGCTGCCGTGCTCCAAGGGAGCGTTCACGGCAGGGAAACCGGAGCGGGAAGAATGGAGTTCAAAGAGTGCCGCCACGTTGTGTCCATCGAGACAAACTGCGTCTCCCAAGGTAGACGCCGGGAAGCGGGCAAGTGTTAACAATACGCGGGTAGATCGCAGAAAAACCAGTTCCTCAAGGGCCGAGCTCGGTGGAGCTGGCGGAACTGATAAAGTAGAGGAATGGGGACAGAGATAAGAAAATTTGAGCCGCACCGGTGGCTGAGGAGCGGGCATGCGCAGACGATTGGCGCGGCGTTTGCCCGGCGGGCGTTTGTGTTGCCTGTGGGTCAAGAAAGACTCTTTCGCGTGGATGAGGATTCGCAACTAAAGGGTGTGTGCCATTGGCAGCCGGGAAAGCGGCGGGATTTGCCAGTGATTGTGATTGTGCACGGGCTGGAGGGTTCGTGTGACTCGGGGTACGCGTGGGGAATTGCGGACAAGGCCTGGGCGCGGGGATTTCACGCGGTGCGGCTGAACCAGAGGAATTGCGGCGGAACGGAGGAGCTGACGCCAACCTTATATAACAGTGGACTGAGCGACGATTACCGCGCGGTGCTGATGGAGTTGATCGAAGAAGGCTTCCAGAAGATTTTCTTCGCCGGCTATTCGATGGGCGGAAACCTGGTGACAAAAATGGCCGGCGAGTTAGCCGAGTCTGCACCGAAAGAATTGTACGGTTTGGCGGTGGTATGCCCGGCACTCGATCTGTCTCGATGCGCGGACGCACTGGAGGAAAGGCAGAATTATTTGTATCAATGGCATTTTGTGCGGGGGTTGATGGAGCGGTATCGGCGGAAATGCGCACTGTTTCCTGGGCGATATTCGCGCAACGGGTTTGGGCCAATACGGACCGTGCGGGAGTTTGACGACGAGATTACCGCGCCGTGCTTTGGATATAAGGATGCGGAGGAATATTACGAAGCGGCGAGCGCGAAGAAGGTGATTGGCAAAGTGGCAGCGCCGCTGTTGTTAATTACCGCGCACGACGATCCATTTGTGCCGTACGCATCGTTTTTGGCGGCGCGAGCGGAAGAGAATGCGCAGGTGCGGCTGGTGGCGACGGAGCACGGCGGGCATTGCGGGTTTGTGTCGCGCTTTGCAGGCAAAGAGCGGTTCTGGGCGGAGGAGAGGATTGTGGAGTTTGTGGCAGAGGAAGCGGCGACGTAGAGCGCTTCGTCATTGAGCTTTGCTGCATAGCTTACGTTGAGATCCTTCGCTTCGCTCAGGATGACAAATTTTCTTACCGCGACATTTTTGCAAACGCGCTTAACCCATAGGTTTTTCCAAAGAGACTTGGAAGCCGGATGTCAGGAGTTGCGCCGGCCCTTCAGGGGCGATGACCATCAGGTCTTCACAGCGGATGCCGAATTTGCCGGGTACGTAGATGCCAGGCTCGTTGGAGAAGGTCATGCCGGGCTCGAGGACGGTTTTGCTGCCGCGCACGAGATAAGGATGCTCGTGGCCGTCGAGGCCGATGCCGTGGCCCAAACGATGCGTGAAGAATTTGTAGTCGGGGCCAAAACCACCGGAATTGATCACTGCGCGCGCCGCATCATCCACGGAGCCGGCGAGCTTTCCGTCGCCAGCGGCGGCAAGAGCGGCGTCCTGAGCCTTGCGGACAGTTTCGAAGACGCGCTGCATCTGTTCGGTGGGCCGGCCAAAGACGCCAGTGCGCGTGATATCGGACCAATAGCCTTCGACGAGACAACCGTCATCAATCAAGACAACGTCGCCTTCCTGTAGCTTTTGCGGCTCGCGGGTGCCGTGCGGGAGCGCTGCGGCTGCGCCCAGCAGCACCATAGCATCACCGCGCAGATTCATTTTCGCATATGCCGCGCTAACCATGCGGCTGATATGTTCTCCGCTCATTCCAACGCGCAAATTCTGAAAAACCAGGCGGTAGACGTCGCACGTGGCTTCGCAAGCGAGGCGCATGAGTTCGAGTTCGTGCGCGGACTTGCGCGCGCGACAGGCGATGGTGACGGGATCGGCGGAAACATAGTCGAGTCCAGGAGCGGCGGCGCGGAGGTGATCGTAAAAGGTGAAGGGCAGAGCTTCGTCGAGGCCAAGGCGGCCGGTGCGCAGGTTGCGTTCAGCGAGCGAATTGGCGATGAGCTGCGTGGGGCTCTGGTCTTCCTGCCAGACGCGCACTTCGATCGGATAGCGCATAAGTTCGCGCATGCGCGCTTCCTCGAACGCGGGAGAAACAAGCAGCGGCGGGCCGATGCGCGGGATGACGAGCGCAAGCAGGCGCTCGCTGAGTCCCCAACGAATGCCCGTGAAGTAGTAGAGCGACGTACCCGGGCCGAGGAGGATGGCGTCAAACTTCGGATCAAGCGTAGCCATCAGTTCCTGAGCGTGAAGCAAGCGGCCGCGGAATTCCTCGGGGGTAATGGGATGAACGCGGTCGCCGAGCGGCTTCAAAGAGGCAAAAGACGAAGGGAGTTGTGTTTGCGCGTCCGCGGAAGACGACGAGGCGAGTGCCAGTGAGGAAATCGCGACGGACGATTGCAGGAAACGACGGCGGCAAAACAGCGAGTTTAGCGGAGTCATGACGTAAGAGGATGCCAAGAAAGAAGGAAAGACGCAAAAAAGGCAGGTGCTTTCCGTTGTGGGCGCAACGGTGCTGCTCCCCTACTAAGAGGAGGGCGATCTCAGGGATTTTGCGATTGGGTCTGGTCTGGACCCGATGACGGAGTTTGATTTGTGTTCGGCGCTTGCGTCTGCTCCGGGGTCGCAGGAGTCGCCTGGTCTGTGTTCTGTATGGCAGGCTGCGAATGCGTTTTGGGCGGCAGATACGTCACCGGCACGGCGGCGTGGAGAGTGAAATCAAGCCGAGTTTCGGAAGGGATCTTCACTTGCTGGCCCATGGTGGTGGCCTGAACGGCAGTGCCTCCCCCCGCGCCAACTCCCGCACCGATGGCCGCGCCCTTACCGCCTCCGGCGAGGCCGCCGATCAACGCTCCGAGAACCGCGCCACCGCCGATGACCGCCGCGGAGCGTTTACCGCGGGAGCTACCCTGTTGCTTGACGTCACTGGTCTCCAGTGAATATGTTTTGCCCTGGTAAGTGACAGTGTCCAGGCAAACGGTGAGTTCGCTGCGCCCGCTGAATTTGCCTGCTGAATCTGCCTGGACAAGTTTCAATTTGACGTTGAGGCCTCTGGGAAGCACGACGCGATCATTGACAACCACAGGGGCCTCGAGTGAAGCGCGAAAGGATTGTCCTGTCGAGTTGGTAGAAGAGTCGATGGCGTCGATGGTTCGAATCGTGACAATCGAACCCTCCGGAATCGTGACGGTGATGGGCTGAGGGGGCGGAGGCGCTGGCGGAGTTGGAGGAGCAGGCGCAGCTGCGGGCTGAGGATTGTCAGGAGGAGCGTCTGGCGGACTGCTTGCAGCTGAAGTAGTTTGATAGTCGGTTGGAGGGGTGGGAGCGGTGTCCGAGGTTTGCTGCGGGGCTACCGGCTTCTGTTTAGGCTTGGTCTTCGGCATAACCGGCGAGGGTTCGGTGGCAGGAGGAGGTGCGGGTTCGGCAGCCGCAAGGGGAGGCGCAGGAGCGGCTATGGAGAGAGAATCGATCACTTGTTTGACGCCATCGGTTTCAGAAGCGATGGTCTGCGCCGCAAGCCGGGCGGCCTGACCGGGAACTTCTCCTGTGAGCGTGATGATGCCGTCCTTGCTAGTGACGTTGACGGAAGCTGACTTCAGCAACGGGTCTGAAAACATCCTGGCTTTAATCTGTGTGGCGATGTCGTCGTCATTCGCCTTATTGCAGCCGACGGCGAGAAACAAAATAAACACAAAAACTGAAAACATGGACCGTTTGCGGTGCATGATTCCTCCCGATTCATGGGACGCGGAGCCTGGGTGAAAGGGTTGCGCCATGGGACAGCGAGGGCGTTGGCAAAGCGAGCTTGGCGACGGCTCATGAGGTGGGGTAAAGCGGGGACATCTAAGGGCGGATAGGAGGATAAGAGGTGCGAACGACATATGTTTTTTGGTAGGCGAAGTCGGTTTCTACATAAATTTATAGGTGCAAGTCCAGTGGATGCTGGTACTTCTCTGTAACATCAAGTAAATAAAAGCAATAAAACCGTGCCAGTTTGGTCGGTCAATTGCCAATAGAGAACCGAGTGTTTGTTTCGTCCCTGTGGTGGGGGTTCTTACACGAAAAATCAGGGGATTCAGGGTTCCCTTTCGTTGGGCGAGCCCCGGGGCAGTTTTATTTCTGTTTTTGATTGCACGCGACGTCATTTTTTTGTCTTCAGGAAGCGTTCAACCGTCAAGGAGGTTTGAATGAAGCTGTTTAGAATGGGAGTTGTGGTGGCTTTCCTTCTAACGTTGGTTTTCGCGGGCAACGCCGCGGGCCAATCGTTGACATTAGGGAGTATTGCTGGACGAGTAACGGACCCAGCCGGAGCCGTGATCGCGAACGCGACAATAGGGCTGAAGAGTCTGGATACAGGCGAAGAGCACTCGACCACGACGGGTTCCGAAGGTACCTTCCGGTTCAACTTGTTGAAACCGGGGCGGTATGAAGTTTCGACCAGCGTGACCGGTTTCGCAAAGACAATCCAAACCGTTTCGGTTGCGGTGGGACAGACGACCGAAGTGGACATGGCCTTGGAAATCTCCAAGGCGGCCGAGACGATTGAAGTCTCTGGTGCGGCGCCGCTGATCAGTACGGAACCAGGCAGCGCTACCTCCTACACCCCTGAAGAAGTGGCGTTGCTTCCCGCCGCGGGTGGAGATATCACCACGCTGGCATTTACCTCCCCTGGCGTTGTCGTGGCGCAGGGCAGCGGTTATGGAAATTTCACTGTCAATGGTCTGCCGGGTACCTCGAATCTTTACACCGTCAACGGCGAAAACGACATGGATCCGTACTTCAACATCAACAACTCTGGCGCGTCGAACCTGACGTTGGGCTCCAACGAAGTACAGGAAGCAACGATCGTAACGAACCCATATTCTGGTGAGTACGGCCAGTTGAGTGGTGCGCAGATCAACTATGTGACCAAGTCCGGCACGAATTCTTTCCATGGAAACGCGCAGTGGTACTGGAATGGCCGGGAAATGAATGCGAACGACTTTCTCTCAAATGCAACGGCTACGCCACGGGCGTTCTCGAATGCCAACCAGTGGGCGGCTTCCGTCGGCGGACCAGTCTGGAAAGACCATACATGGTTCTTCGTGGATACCGAAGGCTTGCGATTCATTCTGCCCAACGTGGACAGCGAGGTTATACCGACTCCGGCGTTTGCGACTGCGGTGGAGAACAACGTTGCAACCCTGCAGCCCGGCGAGTTGACGGCTTATCAGTCCATGTTTAACATTTACGCGAAGGCCGCTGCTGGCAAGCAAGTGTCCCCAGTTGATCCGACGGGAACGGAGTGTCAGGGTATTTCTGTGCCGGGCTTTGCAGCCGGTTCGCCCTGCCAAGAAACTTTCACCGCTACCCCAACATCGTTCGCCAAGGAATGGATCCTGGCGGGCCGCATCGACCAGAAAGTGACGTCGAAGGATGACATCTTCTTCCGCTTCAAGATTGATCACGGCCTACAGCCAACCACAGTAGATCCTCTTAGTTCTGCGTTCGATGCGAACTCCAATCAGCCGGCATGGGACTATCAAGCCAACTGGCGCCACGTATTCAGCGCCAATATGACCAATAGC
Organism: Candidatus Acidiferrales bacterium; assembly: GCA_963742325.1. Taxonomy (GTDB): domain Bacteria; phylum Acidobacteriota; class Terriglobia; order Acidiferrales; family UBA7541; genus Acidiferrum. The sequence continues at coordinate 1,558,456 of CAVULB010000002.1, forward strand.
TTCACGGCAACGCTGAGCCATTATGTTGCGCAGTTCACGCAGGATGAAGCGGCGTGGAAAGCGCTCTTCCCGTACGGCGGGATAGCTTTCGGCAGTGACGTAGGCTTTTCGAACCTCAATTACCAGGCAAGCTATTTCCCACAGGGCCGCAACATTACCCAGTATCAATTTGTGGACGACGTTTCGATCGTCAAGGGGCGGCACGCTCTTAAGTTTGGGGCGAACTTCCGCAGGTATGACGTCAGCGATCACAACTTTTTTAATGTCAACCCGTATAGCTTCTTCGCCGATTTGACCTCGACGACCCTCGGCGGCGGTGCAGGAGTCAGCGGCATGCAAGCGTTCGCAAACGGGCTTGCAAACGACTACACACAGCAGTCCAGCGTCTCCACGGATGTGCCAATCGCCCTTTGGGGATTGGGTTTCTACGGTGAAGACTCGTGGAAGGTCAAGCCGAATTTCACGTTGACCTTTGCGCTGCGGTTTGAGAAAAACGCAAATCCAGTCTGCCAGACGAGCTGTTTTGCGAACTTTGATGCCCCGTTCAACAGCTTGGCAAGCATTTCAGCGGGCAGGACAGGCGCAGCCGATGTACCCTATAGTTCGGACATCGCGACAGGCTTGCACAGCGCATATCCTGGTGTCGACGGTATAAACGTGTCGCCGAGGTTGGCCTTCAGCTGGTCACCTGAAGCGAGCGACCGCTTCCCCTTCTTCCCCGGTGGAAACAAGACGGTAATCAGCGGTGGTATCGGTATCTTCTACGACAACCCGGCGGCGGGCATGTTGGACAATTTGCTTTCGAACCCGCCGAACTCCGTTCTGTTTAACATTGCTCCGCTGGACACAACTTCGACCCCTGGAACGATTGGTATTGCACCGTTCACGCAGGGTCCGGTATCGTTTGCGGCCGCATCCGCAGCATTCAACATTCATGACAGTTATAACCAATTGTCGAGCATCCTGAACCCGATTATCGGGTACACGCCGCCACTCAGCCTCACAGCGATCGAGGGCACCATCCATTCGCCGCAGGTGCAGGAGTGGAACCTGAAGATCGACCAGGAAATTAACAAGAATGCCGCGCTTTCGGTGAACTACGTCGGGAACCATTCCATCCATATTCCTTACTTCAATTCGTGGTGGAATGAGTACGCGGCAAACTCCATTTTCTCCAACATATTGCCCACATCGCCGTATCAGAACTATGGCACCATCCGGACGTTACAGAGCGGAGCGGTGTCCAACTACAACGGCGTGACTGCGTCGGTACGCCTGCAGTATCACTCGTGGATCATGGGTCACCTGAACTACACGTTCTCGCACGCGCTAGATGAGACGTCCAACGGCGGCCTGTTCCCGATCGGAGGCAACTACTTCGACGCGAACATCCAGACGCAGATGAATCCAGGCAGCCTGCGGGCGAACAACTACGGCAATGCGGATTACGACATTCGCCACCTGTTCAACGCAGACTACGTTGTTACTCCGCCGACGCACTTCCAGAACATGTTTGCGAAGGCTGTGCTCGGTGGCTGGCAATGGTCGGGCAAAGTGTTCGCGCGCACCGGGCTGCCTTTCACCGTGCTGGACGGCTACGCAGAAGCCGGTCTAGTGAATGGCGCAGGCATCGCTCCTGCAAACCTCATCTACGCCGGAGGCCAGTCCTCGTCATGCGGCAAATCCGTGAACTATACAACCAGCAACTCCTGCTTGAACATCAACGCGTTCACAAACACGAATGCTGCTGGCTTTGCCTACTCCTCATTCCCGAACGCGACCCGCAACCAGTTCCGCGGCCCCAACTATGTTGATTTCGACATGGCCTTGTTCAAGACGTTCTCGATCAAGGAACGGGCGAACTTCGGATTGGGCGCGCAGGCGTTCAACGTGTTCAACCACCCGAACTTCAACCTGCCCGGCAACACGATTGCGGCGCCATTCTTCGGCCAGCAGTGGACGATGCAAGGCGTGCCGACGAGCCCGTACGGAAACTTCCTCGGGTTTGACTCTTCCGTGCGCGTCGTGCAATTGTCGCTGAAGTTGACCTTCTAACTTAATTCGCGAAAACGCGAAGGAGTAGGGCGGCCCAAGTGGCCGCCCTATTTATTTGCATTTGGCTTTGGCTTGGACCCCGTCCTGCCCAGGCACCGCCGAGCGGTTAAAAGCGAAATCCAACGATGCCATCTGGCTGGTGAGTTTGACTGTAGCTCCTTTGGCGCAGGCAACCACATGAACGAGCCAGAGGACTAGCCACTGATCAAGATTCGCAGGGACAACGTTGCGGGAGGAACTGGCATTGCTCACATAAACAGGCGTAATGACCAACGGCTACTACTCCGTGCGGATGGCTAGGATTTGTTTGTCGTGAATCTGGATTTCGACGCCAAGCGGGGGGCGCACGTCGCTGCCCTGGACGATAGCACCTCGAATCCAGATGTTGCCAGGGAGGTTGACAGTCTTGAGTGGATCGTAAAGCGTGTGAGAGCAGGGATTGCCAACGAGTGGATGCGTGGCGGAATGATAGTCGTACTGGTTACGAAGGACATCGAGATCGCGAATATATTCCAGTTGGCAGTTGCCGTAAGGAGCCTGGCGGGAAAACGCCCAATAGCCATCCCGAAGGTTAGCCGAGCCGGAAGGAAGCCGGACGACCGTGGCCCGTACGTTTTCGCCGGTGGTGAAATTGCGAATGAAGAAATCGGCGGAAGACCAGGGCTTGGACAACTCGGCAAGATCGGCGATCACCGGATGAGCCTGATCGGCATGCGGAAGTAGAGACGCAGGATCGGGCGGAGGAGCGGGAACTTCGAGTTGGGGAGCGGGCTCAACGCGGGCGGGCTGTGCCGGATGCGAGCGCCCAAGCCAGCGCACCCCCAAAAGCAGCACAACGCCCAGAACAATCACGCCAGCAATCAGGGGCAGAAGCGGGTTCGATCGCGATCCCCGTCGTGACGAGGGCGAAACCCCCGGGATTTGCGGCATCTCGGCTTTAAAGCGAGCTGAAGAATCATCCATGGTCGCGAACCCTGAGAACGAGCTAAAGCTGCGTCATTCGGAAAGGGTGAGCGAATGACGAAAATTATCGAGACGCGGGAAAACGTCATCTTCAGGGGCAGAAAACCGGCCAAGAAGAGCTTGCGCCGGGAAAGGATGAAGTCCCCAAAAGAGAATCCCACAGCAGCGAATCGAACCAACTTCTTGCATTGTACTGACGAGATGGCAAAATGAGCAAGGCAAAGAAGCCGCAAGGCGCCGCAAAAGGCAACGGCAGGGCGCTGAGGGCCTCGACCGTCAGAATGGGCTCAGGTTGCTAACAAGGCTACAAGCAAGCGAGGAGCACTTGTTTTTGCAGGGGTGAGCGGCCTAGTGTAGAAGGAAGACGTACCTGAGGAAATCCGCAGAAATGGCCGGCGATACACGACAAGCGGCACGCGCGTTTGTTCACAGTTTGAATATTCTGTTGAAGTTTGCGCGCTTATACGAATTTGGGCATGTGCGCACCGCTGCGCAATTTGAGACGGCGTGGAAGGAACTGCGCTCGGCGCTGGACTACGGCGGCGATGCGGGGCTGCTGCTGGGCGCCTCTGGAAACCAGATCGTGCTCGATGGCGTGCCCCTGGGCGCGGCGGCTGCCGAGAAAAGCTTCGCACAATTACTGATAAGTTCGGGCATTGCCAGCATCCATTTTTCCCCCAACACCACACAAAGCAACTTTGCGCGATTCGTCCGCGCGTTTCCCAGCGGGAACAATAAACCTAGCATGCTGGCCGAACAGCTGAAGGCCGCCTTGGCTGGGGAAAGCAGCATCCGGATTAACGAGATTCGCTACGTGGCGGAAGATGGTTCCGTGGCAGGTATCAAGGTTGCCGCGCAATTGACCGCCAAGATGTTGGGCGGCGCGGGAGAAAAATACCGCGACGTATTTGAAGATCCGCAAAAAATGTTGCAATTAATTCTGGCTGCCGAGAGCAGCCGCGGATCAGGTGGGGGAGGCGGGGGCAGCGGTCCGGGATTTGGATCGGGGGGTTCTGGCGGCGGGACGGGTGGGTCCGGCAGCGGCAGTGGCTCGAGTTGGAGTGGCGGAACCGACAGCAGCGGAAGCTTGTGGGAGGCGGGGAAAGCCTCCGGTGGCGGAAGCGGGCCGGGAGGCGGCATAGGATCAGGCAGCGGTGGACCGGGTGGTGGTGGTCCTGGATTTGGCGGCGGCCCCGGTGGCGGGGGCGGAGGTACAGGCGTCGGCGGTGGGGGAGGAGTTGGCGGTGGAGGTGGGACTGGCACCGGCACGAGCGGCGGCACAGGAACCGGAGGACCTGGCGGCGGTGGAACCGGCAGTGGCGGAGGTCCGGGCGGTGGCGGAGGAGGAACAGGATTTGGCGGGCCCGGCAGTGGCGGAGGAACGGGCGGACCTGGTGCGGGAGCCGGCAGCGGTGGTGGACCTGGCGGCGGTGGCGGGGGAACGGAACCGGGAAAATGGATGAGCGCTTCGGCTATGTTGCGCGGAGCGATGGTCGGCGGCGTCGGTCTCGGCGGTCCTGCAGAACCTGGAAATTATTCTGTCGCGGAAGAAGAAGTGCGCTCGATGATCGGATTGTTCGCGCAGTTGGGGAAGTCGCGCAAGGATCCCGAGAACCGGATGGACGCGCAGTCGTTTCAATCGCGATTGACGGCGATGCCGGTACGCGCGCAGTACACGTTACAGCAAGCTTTGGCGGGTCTTGCGGCGCAGGCGCCAATGGACAAGCCGGACAAGCCAATGCTGCTGAAGTTAGCGGAACATGTGGCGATCCGGTTTGCGTTAGACAGTTATGAGCGCGGCGAGCTGCGGGTGAACGCCGTCAAACAACTGCTGGACCGCATGAACGCGGAGATTGAAGCGCTGCGAAAGATTCTGGGCCAGCAAGAAGAGACCATGGCCAACGCGGGAATCTCTGTGCAGTCTTACACGGAATTGCTCGACCAGGAATTCTGGCTACAAGTGCCGGAAGAAAACAAGAAGGAAGTGCTGACCTCGGACGAAGCCTGGTGCGTGCCGCCGCGCAATGTGCGCGCGTTCCTGGAAGAGATGCTGCGTCGAGGGGAACTGAAGACCGTCAACGAAATCCTGACCAAGTATGCAGCTTGCGTGGCCTTGGAAGCGCCCGAAGCGCGGCGGACCGCGGCGATCGGACTGGCGGACCTGGCGGAATTCTATGGCAGCGGCGACGGCAGCGCGCTGATCGACGTTATCCAGAGGCTGGGGAACCAGTTGGCCGTCGAGCGCGAATCGGACTTGCAGACATTGTTGGGTGCGGCGTTTGTCCGCATGAGCCAGGAAGCCGGCTCAAAACGGTTTTATCCCGCTATGCAGCAGGCGCTGGCATCATTGGACAGCGTGGAAGCGCTGCGCCCGGGATCGACAAATAATCTGCGGCAGAGATTTGGAGCCGAAGACCGCGTGCCTGAATTTGTGGAAGATACGATGCGGACGGGCCAGATTCCCGACGGCTTGCTGGACATTCTGGCGCTGATGCCGAAAGCCACGTTGCATTATGTGACCACGCGATTTGCAAATTGTGGATTCCGCGAAGATTGCGAGCTCTTAGGCTCGCTGATCTCCGGATTGGGAGAAGAAGCGGTGCAGCGCTTGACGGACACGTTGCAAAACGCGCCGGCCAATGAAGCTACGGAAGTGATCGGGCTGTTGACGCAACTGGATCCCGAGACCGTGGAGAAGACGCTGCCCGTGCGGCTGGCGCAGTGGCCGCGGACCTCGCACGACCGCACCGTGCGGCAGCTTTCAAGCGCGCCCGCGGAACAGAGAGCGAGATTATTGGTAGCGCTGTATGACACGCTCGATCCCCTGATTCGGCCCCTGGCCATCGATGAGATGGGCATGAGCGGAAGGACCGAGTGCATTCCGAGGATTGTGGAGTTGCTCGAAGACGACGACACGCCGGGATTTACTCGTATTAAAGCGATTGAAGCGGCGGGAAGGTTGCGAGCGAGCGCCGCAAGCCCGATCCTACAAAAAATTCTGGATGCGAAGCAGGTTTGGCGTTGGGCGTATCACGCCGAGTTGCGAATTTCTGCGGCACAAGCACTGCAGAAAATCGAACCTACCGTGGCAATGGAGAAGATTGCTTCGAGCGGTCTGGATCGCAAGGATCTGGTGCTTGAACCAACGGACATGGAGCCAAACGCTTCGGTGATCCGCCAGCGGAGATATGCGCGGCTGAAATTAACGAAGCACGTTCCCGCTGTGACCACAAATTTGCGGGAAAACATGCGGAGCTTGATCGCCGAACTGAATATGGGCGGAGCGATCGGAGCCGCGGACCGCCACCTGGCGCCGGGATCGCTGCTAACGCTGAAAATGTCTCATGGCGTGCGCAACATCCGCGCACAAGCGATTGTGCGCGGCGCAAGGCCGCAGGCCATGACGTTTGAATTTGTGGATATGGAATTGGACGAAAGAGCGCGGCTGAGAAAGTTGTTGATGGAGTTGGGAGGATTGCCGCAACCTGCCCAAGTGACCAACCGCAGCCGGCGGCAAAGCCGCATGGCAATGTCGAAGTAAACTTCGAACTAATAACCTCAAAACGCGATTGAACAAAAACCCGACCTGTACTCGCGCGGGCAAAACCGTCCAAAAGAGCAGGTGGAAGGACTGTCCAGAAGGCGAGATAGCGTGCCGGTCACATGGGACGACTGTACCATTGTGAGACTGAATCAACAGGCCTACCGTACTAGAAAGGGTGTACTGGTAAGCAAGCCGTTAAAACTATCGACGGAGCGAAGGTACGGACCTGGGATGAAAAGCGATCCAAAGACGACAGCGGCACGCGCCTTTGTTCGAAGCCTCAACATTTTATTGAAGTTTGCCCGCCTGTACGGATACGAGCACACACGCACGACAGCACAATTAGAAATTGCTTGGGAGGAGTTGCGCACGGCGGTGCCGGAAAATGCGGACAGTGGCTTGTTGCTGGGCGCGACGGGAACACAGCTGCTGCTGGATGGTGTGCCGCTCGAAGGGGCGCCAGCGGAAAAACAATTTGCGCAATTGTTGAGCGCCGCAGGACTGGCGAGCATCCAGTTCCAACCAAACGTGACGCAGGAAGAGCTGGCCAAACTGATCCACGCGTTCCCCACGGGCAAAGCGAAGCCGGCGGAACTGGCGCAGCAATTGAAGGAAGCGATTGCGGGCGCTCAGGGCATCCACGTCAACGAAGTTTGTTTTGTGGCCACGGATGCGCGTTTGAAAGATGCCAGCGTTGCGGCGCAGCTTGCGGCGGCTTCATTCGGCGACGATCAAGACGCGTTTAAGAAAATGCTGAACGACCCGCAGAAGTTGCTGGAGTTGATCGCGGCTGCGGAAGGGTCCAAGTCGGGCGGATCAGGAACAGGCGCGAGCGAAGCGGAGGGCGGCGGATTCGGCGGTGGTGTCGCAGGAAGTGGCGGGACCGGCAGCGGAATTGGGCCAAGCGGAGATGCTGGGGCAGGGTCCGGCTCAGGCGGTGCAGTGACCTCGGGGACAGGCGCGGGAACTGGAATGCCGACAGGTGCGGGTCGGGGATCTGGTGTGGCCCCAGGCGCTGGAGGTGGACCCGGGCCGGGCTTTGGGATTGACACAGGCATAGGCACGGGCCGCGGAACGGGAAGTGGGATAAAAAGCGGGGCCGGGTTTGGATCGCGGAAACGCGGAAGCGGTGGAAAAGCTGTCAGCGAAGGTCTTGGCGAGCCGACTGATGAAGAAATCTACGCCATTCTGCATGCACTGACGACCTTCGGAAAAGTGGGGAGCGGCACAAATCCGGCGGCGGCAGCCGTGGAATTTCAGGGCCAAGTGTCGCAATTGCCGGGCCGCGCACAGGACTTGCTGCGTGAGGCGCTAGCGGGAATCGCCGAGCAGGGGAAACATACAAAGCTCGATCAAAACATGCTAGTGCAACTGGCCGAGCATTTGTCCATCCGCTTCGCGCTGGAACGGTTCGAATGCGGCGAAGTAAAAGTAAACGCGGTACGGCAAATGCTGGACCGCATGAATCAAGAAATCGAAGCGCTGCGAAAAATACTGGGACAACACGAAGACAAAATGACGGAAGCCGGGCTGCTGGTGGAGTCTCACCGGGAGTTGCTGGACCGTCAATTCTGGGCCAGCGTGCCGGAGAGCGCGAAGCGGGAAGTGTTGTTGTCGTCGGAAGCCTGGTGCATTCCGCCGAAAAACGTGCAGTCCTATGTGGCTAACCTGATCGAGCAAGGAAACGTGGCCGAAGCCATCAGCATTCTGCAGAACTATGCGAGCTGCGCGGACAGCGAAGAACCAGACGCGCGCAAGCGGGCGGCCACCGGCCTTTCGGAATTGGCGGAACTGTACGCGAAGGCCGATCCACGTCTGCTGGTTCAGGCATTGCGGCATGTGGGCGTGCGGCTGAGTGTGGAGCAGGACCAGGATTTGCAATCGCTGGTGAGCGCTGCGTTTGTGAGATTGACGCAGGAAGCCGCGGCAAAACGCTGCTTCCCCGCAATGGAACAGGCGCTCAACATGCTGGCCGGCGTGGAAGCGCAACGGCCGGGAATTGCGAAGACGTTGCGGTCGAAGATGGGAATTGAAGACCGCGTGCCGGAGTTTGTGGACGAAGCGTTGCGTGCACGTCAGATCTCGGCGGGACTTACCGGGGTGCTGAGGCAACTCCCGCAGAGCGCCGTGGAACAGCTGTCGATGCGATTCAACCGCTGCCAGTATCGCGACGACCTGGAAAATATTGCGAACGTGGCGCACGATCTGGGCGAGGAAGCGCTGCAGTACCTGCGCAGCACGGTGCGCGGCGGGGCTCACGCAGATGCCGTGGAAATGGTCGGGTTGCTGGTGAGGCTCGATCCGACGGCGGCAGAAGTTTATTTGCCCGCGCGCATTAAGGATTTTCCACGGGGTGGGCAGGACCGCATGGTCAGGCAAATCGCTTCGTGCGGCGCGCCGGAACGCTGTCGAATCCTGCTGAAGGTACTGGATCACGTCGATCCGCTGATCATGCCGCTGGTGGTGGATGAAGCGGGGATGACGGAAGATCGCGAGGCCTTAGGACGGCTGCTGACTTTGGCGGACGGCGATTTGCCGGCGGGCGCCGCGGCATATTTGCGCGTGAAGGCGATCGAAGGATTGGGCAGGATCAAAGCGCCGGAATCGGCGAACGCGCTGAAGCGGATCCTCGAAGCGCGCAAGATATTTGGCTGGGTGCACCCACAGGAGTTGAGAATCGCGGCGCTGCAGGCGCTGGAAAAGCTTGATCCGCAATGGGTAAAGGAATTTTTGCCGAAGAGCGGCATCGCGCAGGACGATATGAAGTTGGCACCGCTGGAAGTGCCGCACAATTCGAAGTTCGTGCGCCATCGCCGGCATATGCGCGTGCGGCTGCAGAAATCCATTTCTGCGGTGAGCACGAACTTGAAGCAGAACTGCCACCTGGACATTAAAACCGCCAGCCTGAGCGGCGGACTGGCGACAACCGACATGCACCTGGCTCCCGGTACGCAGGTGCAGTTGCGTTTGCAACTGGGCTTGCGCAACCTGCAGGCGACCGCGCTGATGCGCGATTACCGCGCGCAGGACATGTCCTTTGAGATTGTGGATATCGGTATGGAAGAGCGCACCAAATTCCGTAAATTTCTCCTGGAAAATATGGTGAAAGGGGCGCGGAACAAAGAAGCGCGAGCTGCGGCCGAAGGGAAGGCAGCGCTTTCTGAAGCACAAGGAACCACAGCAGGGCAAAGGGCGCAGAGTCTTCGAGTACCGAAGTAGTAACGAGTCGCTCGTACTACAACAGAGTACCTTTGTTGGATTTACCCTAGACAAGGCTATGGCTTAACCTCAGTTGATCGCGAAGCGCTGGCTTTTCTCACCGCCCAAGTGCGCCAGAAATCCTTCGTGGACTAACTAAACCTGTGTGCAAAGCGTGGAAAATCCGTTCCTGGCTGCTCCTATGCACTTTCGCGTGTGTGCAGGGCGCTGCTGCCACAGAGGTTCGCAAAGTCAGCTTCCCCGATAATCCGCGATTTGCCGTGCAGAGACTGTCCGACCAATTTGGGCTGGGCGCGGTGACGGTGACGGCCATGGGCCAGGATCGCGTGGGATTCCTGTGGATCGGCACGCAGACTGGCCTGTACCGCTACGATGGGGCGCACGCCCAGAAGATGACGGAAGTGGAAGAACTCATCGGGCATTACGTTGTGGATATGCTGATCGCGCCCGATGGCACGCCTTGGTTTGCGGGAAACCGCGGGATTGCCTGTTACAAGGATGGGCGGTTCGAGAGCCTGCCGATTCCGGCGACCGCGATGGCGCTGGCCAGTGCCGCGCAAATGTTTGCGGTAGACAGCAAAGGCATGGTGTATGCGCTGCTGTTTAACCACGGAGTAGTGCGGATTAATTCGCATGACCCCGCGCAGAGCGTCGTCCTGGGGGAAGCGGAAGGCATCAGCGAAACGGCGACGGGAATCGTGCGCGCGCAGGACGATACAATCTGGTTTACGTATGGACGGCATCTGGCGCACGTGGAATCAGGATCCAATATGGTGGAAGTGGACGGCAGGATCGAGATACCGGAAGAACGCGTGCTGGCGCTCGTGTGTGACGCGACAAAAACACTGTGGTTGCGGACGGTCACCAAACTCGAGCGCGTAGATACGGAAACCCACAAACTGATTCCAGAAAAAATGCCCATCGGACCAGCGGACGAAATCGAAGGAAAGCCAACGCTGGATCAGAGAGGGAAGTTGTTGGTGCCGTCTTCGACGGGATTGTATTGGCAAGGGATGGACGGGCACTGGCAAGTGATTACGGACAAGCAGGGAATTTCCAGCAACGATATTCAATTCGCAATGGAGGACCGGGAAGGAACGTTGTGGATTGGCGGATCGGGCACGGGGCTCGACCGGTTGCCGGGCGTACACGAATGGAGCGGATGGACCACCGCCGAAGGCTTGCCCGATAATACCACGTGGGCCACGCAGCGGGATCGTCACGGCCGGCTGTGGGTCAGCACGGCACGCGGCGTGGCCGTGTGGGACGAGCAGAAGCAGCAGTGGAAGAAAGTACGTTCGCTGAGCGGAAACGCGCGAGCGCAAGTGCGGCAAATTCAGGTGGCAGGCGATGGGTCGATTTGGGCGCTAACGGTAACCGGAGCGCTGGTGCGGATTAACCCGGACGATTTTTCAAGCACGGTGCAGCCGAGCTATCGCGGCAGACCGTACCAAACGGTGCGCACTTCGCCGGCGGGAGAAATTTGGGCAACCACGCGTGATCACCTGGTGCGTTTTGACACGAAAAATCCCGGCGCGGAGCCGCAGGATGTGCCGCTGCCTCTGAGTTCGGGAGCCGAGCTGTTTTACGTGGAATTTTCTCCAGAAGGGGCGTTGTGGCTTTCGGGCACGGCGGTCGTGTATCGCTACGACGGGAAAAATTGGCTGACGCTGACGATGAAAGAAGGGCTGCAAGGGCAGGCAATCACCAGCATCGCCGCGCTGAGCGACAAAGAAGCTTGGGTTGCCTACAACGATGTGGTGGAAGTGACGCGCATCGTCGTGGACGATTCCGGGAAGGCGCGGTTCGAAAACTATCCATGGGATTGGGAGATTGTGGGACACGATAGAAGAGGGCGAGTGTGGTTTGACGGGCCCGACGGCTTGGCGATTCATTCGCCGAACGGAACGCTCGAGACGCTCAGTCACGCGGACGGATTGTTGTGGGATGACGTGAGCCCGTGGACCGGAATGCGCGAGGAGCAAGACGGAAGCTACATCATTGCTACATCGCGAGGATTGGCGAGATACCGGCCGGAAGCGGACACGCCGAGACAGAAACAAATGAACGTGGTGTTGACCAATGTGACTTTAGGCGGACAACAGAGACAGGTGCGGGAAGAGGCCAAGGTGCGGTCCGCGGACGGATCGCTGACGGTCGAATTCGCGCCAATGATTTTGGGCGACCCGCAACGAGTGGCTTGCGTCTATCAACTGAAGGGTCTGGAACAACAAGCCACGGAAACGCAGCAGCGGGAAGTGCAGTACGGAGGATTGCCACCGGGAAATTACGAATTCCGGGTGCAATGCCGCCAGCCGGGAATCATGGTGCCGGCACAAGCGGCGACTTTCCGTTTCGAAGTTTTGCCGAATCTATGGCAGACCTGGTGGGCGCGCGTGGCCGGAGCGTTTGTGCTGCTGGGATGTTTTTGGGGCTACGTGTCTTTGCGCACGCGAGCGTTGAACCGACGAGGGCTGGAACTCGAACAGGCGGTGGCGGAACGCAACGCGGAGTTGATGCAGAAGAATAAAGAATTGGAAGATCAATCGCTGACCGATCCGCTGACGGGGACGCGGAACCGCCGATATTTCTACGAGACCATCTCGAAGGATTATGCGCAGTCAACGCGGTCTTACCTGAAAACGCCCCGGCCGGGTGAGGCCGCGCCTGTTGGGCAAGAATTGATCTTTTTGCTGGTGGACATAGACCGGTTCAAGCGCGTCAATGACGATCTGGGACACACCGCGGGAGATCGCCTGCTGCGGGAAATGGCTAAACGGATCGAATCCGTCATGCGGAAATCAGATGACCTGGTGCGTTGGGGCGGCGAGGAATTCCTGCTGGTTTGCCGCACGACGGACCGCGAAAATGCGTCGCTGTTGTGCAACCGGCTATTGGAAACAATCCGCAAAGTGCCGTTCGATGTCGGGAATGGCGTGCAAATTCACAAGACTTGCTCAATCGGCTGGGCGCCCTTTCCCTGGACCAAGGAAGATGTCGGGCTGCTTTCGATCGAAAACGTGATTGAACTCGCGGATAAAGCGCTGTACCTTGCGAAACGCGAGGGACGAAACAGGAGTTACGGAATGCTACCGGCGGCGCAGGTCTACAAATCTGAGAAAAGTGTTTCCATGGCAACTTTGCGCGAATGCCCGCCGGATCTTGTTCAGATTATTTAATTTCTAATGGGTGTATAGGGTCATTTTGCGTTTTCGTGTGATAGTTTGAATGTCATGCGATTGGTGCTGCTCGTACTTTTTGTAATGGCCACAGTATCGGCTCAGACGCCGCCCCCAAAACAATATCAAACCGGGCTTTGTCCGAAGACGGCGGAACTTGGGCCTGTTCCTCGTGGCGAATATTGGTTTGAAGGCGTTTTGGGGAAGAAGCATGTGCGCCTGTACTTGAATCGAGGAGGAGAAGGGGTGGTCGGTGTGTTCTACGACACCGAAAGTTGGGTGCCCGTATTTGTTGGCGGCAAGTGGACCACCGGGCAGCCCGGCGCGATTGAATTGACGGCGCGCACCCAGCGCGATTTCGAAATCGGCGAGGTGAATGCACAGCTCAATGAGGGCGAGCTCGTTGGAGCGTGGACTGCAAAAGGGGACCAGACTGTCCTTTCATTCCGCTTGAAGGAGGCTGCGCAGCCGAAGTGCGACGGCAAGGAGCCGTGGAAGAATTTTCACGATGCGCATTGGCCGATCACATTTTCCTATCCCGCGTCGTGGCACGTCAGCGCCACGGACGGCAGCATCACGTTCACATGCCCGGATGCATCGCTGATGGCTTACGACGAGTATGAGATCCGCGTTTGGCAAGGTCCAGAAGCAAATAATGCGACCAGCGACGTCGTGCAATGTGGCGAGAAATGGATCTACGGTTACGGTTGTAAGTGTGGCCGGGATATTGGCGATTGCAAGGCCGCTGTTGCCGCCGAGCAGGAAGGAATGACCGTGCTGACTGCGGATGATCGGGCGTGGCGCGTTTATTGCCGGGACGGTGGTTACGTTGGTTTGGGCGCGGGCAGTCGCCGGATTCTGACGTTCGGGGACGCCTGGATTGTAGTGGAGGCGGAGGGAGCGCCGGCAGAGTTGGTAGGGCGAATGGTGGCCACGGCCAAGAAACGGCACTGAGGAAGCGCAACCGAGAGGTTGCTTTTATCGGTGGGTTATTCTAATATGCAACCAGGAGGTTGCGTATGACAACGGAGCAGATCGAGAAGCGCATCGAGTTGAAGGCGCCGGTTCGACGCGTATGGCGGGCGCTGACGGACTATCGCGAATTTGGGGAGTGGTTCCGCGTGAAGCTGGACGGGCCGTTCATGGTGGGGCAGGTTTCGAGCGGGCGGATCCTGCATCCCGGATACGAGCACGTGAAGTGGGAAGCCGTGGTGCAGAAGATGGACCCGGAAAAGTATTTTTCGTTTAGCTGGCATCCGTACGCCATTGATCCGGACAAGGATTATTCGAAGGAGGCGTCCACGCTCGTGGAGTTCCGGCTGGAAAAGACGGCCACTGGGACGCTACTCGTGCTGACCGAGTCGGGCTTTGATAAACTGCCTAGCGATCGAACAGACGAAGCGCTCCGGAAGAATGACGGTGGTTGGACAGCGCAAATGAAGAATATCGAGAATTATGTCACGAAGAACCCGTAAGAGTGGGACGAACACTTGGCGCGGGCGAGCGATTATCTTTGCCGCTCTGGGCGATGAGACGAGACTGTTGCTGGTCGCGAAGTTGAGCCGAGGGCGGCCTTGTTCCATCTCGCAGCTCACCGAAGGGTCGCAGCTAACGCGGCAGTCAATCACCAAGCATCTTCGCGTGCTCGAAGATGTAGGGATTGTGCATAGCGCGCGCACGGGACGAGAAAGCCTGTTCGAACTTGATCCGAAGCCAATGGAGGAAATCCGGGAATATCTGGATCGAGTGTCCGAGGAGTGGGATCAGGCCTTGGGCCGACTGAAGGCTTTTGTGGAGCGCTGAATCACGTGGCGTGCCCGAGGCGGAAGGAAAGCCTGGCAAAGCCACCGTATAATCAGAGTCGGGTAAAACCGTGGATCCCGATCTCCACTTTGCTTGGAAAGACAAATTGCCGGTGCAAAAGATTGCCGTTGACGGACGGATAGGAATCCACCATCTGGCCGGGAAAACGATTCTGCTTACGGGAGCAGGCGGATGCATTGGCGGCGCTTGCGCTCGAGCGATTCTTTCCGGTAAGCCGCGACAGGCTGTATTGCTCGATCACTCTGAGCAGGCGCTGTACGAACTCGGGCGATCGCTTCCGTGTACCAAGGGATCCGCGCCTTTTCGCCTGGTGCCTGGCGACGTGGGCGACAAAGCGTTAGTCGCAGCACTACTCGAAAAGCACAGGCCCGACGTGATTTTGCACGCGGCGGCGTACAAGCATGTTCCGTTGATGGAAGCGAATCCGTTTGCGGCAGTGCAAAACAATGCGATGGTTACCTGGGATTTGGCCAAGGCCGCCGCAGAGCACGACGCGCCGCAACTGCTGCTGATTTCCACGGACAAGGCGGCGAACCCGCGCAGCATTCTGGGCGCATCGAAGCATCTTGCGGAGCAGGCGGTGCTTCGCTGGAGCGGGGCGACTCGACGTTATGCGGCGATGCGGCTGGTGAATGTGCTCGGATCGAGCGGGAGCGTCGTGCCGGTGTTCCTGGAACAAATCCGTCGCGGCGGACCCTTGACGATCACTCACCCGGATGCAGCGCGTTATTTTTTGACGCTTGAAGACACCGTGAGACTCATCTTGGCAGCGGTGGCGGTTGAGAAAGGCGGAGTAGTATATGTACCGAAACTTTCTGAACCTGTGAAGATCGTTGAGTTGGCAAGATTGCTTCTGCAACATGCGGCGGATGGAGCGTTGCATACAATCCTCACGGAATTCACGGAGTTGCGGCCGGGCGAGAAGCTGGTGGAAGATTTGGTCTCGACCAACGAAACCGTCCGGCCAACGGCGAGCGCGGCGATTGATGTTGTGATCGCTCCGGAGGCGTCGGCAGAAGCGCTTGACGCGCGGTTCGTGCGACTAAGGGATATCGTCGAACGGCGGAATATCTCCGCACTTTTGCAGGCGCTTTGCGAGTTGGTGCCGGACTACCAACCTGGCCGCACGCTTTCCTCAGCAGCGGGGCAGATGGCGGATGATTGAGCAACGCAGAAAAATCGCGGTGGTGACCAGTTCTCGCGCGGATTACAGCCATCTTTACTGGCCATTGCGCACATTGGCGGAGCGCGGGAATGTTGATCTGCAGATCATCGCGCTTGGGGCGCATCTTTCCCCGGAATTTGGCTGCACGGTTCGCGAGATCGAAAAAGATGGCTTTCCAATCGCAGCGCGAATCGAGTGCCTGCTTAGCTCCGATTCGGATGTGGGTATGGCGAAAACCATCGGCATTGCCGCGTTGGGACTGGCTGAGCAGTTGGGGGTAATGCGGCCGGATATTCTGCTGCTGATTGCCGACCGCTACGAGATGCTGGCGCCGGCGTCGGTGGCGTTGGCGTTGCGCATTCCCATCGCGCACATCGAGGGTGGTGAAACGAGCGAGGGAGCGATCGACGACGCGGTGCGCAACGCTTTGACGAAGATAGCGCACATTCACTTTACGTCGACGTTTGCGGCGCGGCGGCGGGTGATTGCGATGGGGGAAGAGGAGTGGCGTGTGCATCGAGCGGGCGCGCCCTCGCTCGATCATCTGCGGCGGTCTACATTGCCGACGCGGCGGGAGCTTGAGGAAAAGCTTGGTTGCGACCTGGAGATTCCGCCGGTTCTGATTTCCTATCACCCGGTTACCTTGGCGGACAACACCCTGCAGGAAACGGACGCACTGTTTTCCGCGTTGCGAGAAGTTCCCGGCCAGCTGCTGTTCTGTTATCCGAACGCTGATGCGGGTAGCCGCGCGCTCATCGAACGCACGAGAGCTTTTCTCTGCGCGCGCGGGAACGGCCGTGTGTTCGTGAACCTGGATGCGATTACGTATTGGAGTTTGCTGCGACAGGCGAAGGTGTTGGTAGGTAATTCGAGCAGCGGCATTATGGAAACGGCTTCGTTTGCGCTGCCTACGGTGAATATCGGCATACGCCAACAAGGGCGTGAACAGCCGAAAAATGTGGTTGATGCTCCGGCTGAGTCTTCGGCGATTCTTGCGGCGATTGCGGCGGTGTGCCGGCAGGAGTTTCACGCGTCGCTTCAGGGTATGAGCAATCCGTATGGCGACGGGGCAGCTTCGGAAAAAATCGCGGAGGTCCTGGCTACTGTGCCGCTCGGGCCAAAGTTGCTAATGAAGCGCGCTGTGCCGCTTAACGAGGAAAGTTTCTTCGGAGTGGCTAACGATCGTCCATGAAGATTCCGCTTTCCTCACCCGACATCACGCAGGCCGAGATCGATGCTGTTGTGGCTGTGCTGCGCAGCGGACGGTTGAGCCTGGGGAAAAAGTTGCAGGAGTTTGAAGCAGCGTTCGCGGGTTATGCCGGCGTGCCCCACGCGGCAGCGGTGAGTTCAGGAACCACCGCGCTGCATCTGGTGATCCGCGCACTTGGAATTGGGGAGGGCGACGAAGTTATTCTCCCGTCCTTTACATTTATCGCCGCTGCGAACGCATTGCGCTACGAGCGCGCCACGCCCGTTTTCATTGATATCGATCCACGCACTTTAAATCTGGATCCCGGCCGGATTGAGGATGCCATCACGCTGCGTACACGCGCAATCCTGGTGGTGCACACTTTCGGGGTGCCCGCGGAGATGAAGCCGATTCTGGAGATTGCCCGTCGGCGCGGTCTACTGGTGATCGAGGATGCTTGCGAAGCATTGGGCGCAGAGTTAGGTGGCAAAAAAACGGGAACGTTTGCTGATGCTGGCGTATTTGGTTTTTATCCCAATAAGCAAATTACTACGGCCGAAGGCGGCATGGTGGTTACAGAGAATGCGGAAATCGCCGCGCGAATTCGTTCGCTGCGCAACCATGGGCGGTCCGCTTCCGCAAACGGAAGCGAACATAGCGAGCTTGGCTATAATTACCGGCTTTCGGAATTGCACTGCGCGCTGGGTATAGAACAACTGAAGCGAGTCGAATCGATTCTGCCTCAGCGCGAATCCGTTGCGCTCGGCTATCAGCGGCGGCTCCAGAAGGTTGCGGCCCTGCAATTACCGTTGCAGAAAATTCCCGGTGGGCGCATCAGTTGGTTTGTTTACGTGGTGCGGCTACCGCAAGGAACAACGGCCAAGCAGCGCGAAGAGTTGATTCGCAAGCTGGCGTCACGCGATATTGAAACCGGGCGATACTTTGTGCCGATTCATCAGCAACGGGCCTATGGCGATGTGCCCGTTCGTATGCCGTTGACGGTTACGGAATCGCTGGCCGGTCGCACGCTGGCGCTTCCATTTCTTAACTCCATCACAGATTACCAACTGGATGAGGTGTGTGGCGCGCTAGAAGAGAGCCTGCGCGAGTTATTACTGTGAAGCTCGCGCTCGTTGCCGCTCTTTGCGAATGCGAAAGTTGGCAGGGCTAGCGGCTATTCATAGCGCAGCGCGACCATCGGATCGACCGTGGCGGCCCTGCGCACGGGGATCAAGCTTCCGGCGAGCGCGATCAGGATCAACAGCGCAATTGCGGCCGCGAAAGTGAGCGGGTCATTGGGTTGCAAGCCGTAGAGCAGCGCTCCGGTTCCGTGCGTGGCCACAAGCGCGAGAAAAACTCCAAATACAATGCCCATGCCGAGCGCGATGCTCATTTGGCGCAGGACGACAGTCACGACGTTCCAGCGACCAGCGCCCAGAGCCATGCGAATGCCGATCTCGCTGCGACGCGTGGCGACCATGTAAGAAATAACGCCGTAGACGCCGATCATGGTGAGCAGTCCGGCCAAAACTCCGAAGAAACCGGAGAGCGTGGCCATCAGGCGTTCCTGGATCAGGCTGTCGTGAATTGCGGTCTGAAAATCAAAAAATTCCGCAATGACGTCCGGATGCTTTTCGGCGATACGAAGCTTTGCCGCGGCGGCTACCGCTGGGGTCGAGGTGTTCGAATAGATCATCATCGTGGCCCATGGGCCGGGATTGGGCGATTGCGCGATGGGCACGAAGGCCATTGGCGGCGTCGGATTGCGCAGGTTGCTGTAGCGAGTGTCTGCGATGACGCCGACGATTTCGAAAACGGTCGAAGGGTAGCCGGGCTCGGCCTCGGTGCGCAGCGTCTGGCCGATCGGGTTGGTGCCAGACAGAAATCGGTGGACAAACGTGTTGTTCACAAGCGCCACGCGAGGCGAGGAGGCGGTATCCCCTGGCGTGAAGCCGCGACCTTTGATAATTGGGATCGCCATGGTGCTGAAATAGTCGGGACTTACCCAGGTAAATTTCGATGTGCCACGCTCGGAACCAATCTGAAGGCCATGTTCCCAACTTGATCCCGATAGCGGAACGTTCGTGCTGATGGCAGCGCTTGCCACGCCCGGGGTCGATTGCACTTCTTCCAGCAATTCGCGTTGGAAATCCGCCCAGCGCTCCTTGGGTACATTGGATTGCCAGAATCCCAGGAAAGCGGCAGTGATACCGCTTTCGCGCATTCCGGGATCAAAGGTCATCAGGTTGCGGAAGCTGCGCACGAAGAGCAGAGCGCCGACCAACAGCACCAGAGAGATGGAGATTTGCGTGACAACCATGAACTGCTGGAGCGAGAGCCGATCACGGCCAGCGGTAGCGCGTCCACCGGACTTCATCGCGGCGAGGGGTTCGGTGCGCATCGCATGCCAGGCGGGAGCGGTTCCGAATAGCATGCACGTGAGAACGGCCACGCCAGTGACGAAGAGCAAAACGCGCCAGTCCGTCGCCAACTGCAGATTTACCGGGTTACCTACAGTGGAAATTTCCCACACAAGTACGCGGCCGAGAGATTGTGCCATGGCGATCCCCAGCGCCGCTCCGATTGCGGCGAGCAGGGAGCTCTCCATGAGCAACTGACGGAATACGCGGCTGCGCGAGGCTCCCAGGGCCAAGCGCACGGCAATTTCCGGTTGCCTGGCGTTGGTGCGTGCGAGCAATAAATTCGCGAGGTTCGCGCAGGCAATTAACAGAACCAGCCCCGTGATGCCCAGCAGGAGCCAGAGGGAACGATCGTACTCACGCAGGGCGCTGACGCCGGTGTCGGCTGCATAAGCCGCAAGGCGAAAGTCTCTATACGTTTTTACGGCTTCGGGTCCGCGATCGGGTGGCACCGTAGCTTCAAAAATTTCTGGACTGAGCACAGCCATTTGCGCGGAGGCGCGTTTAACGGACCAACCGGGCTTCAGGCGGCCCATCACGGTGACTTCGAATACGTCGCGGCGCAACGGTTGGTTCGGTTTGCAGAAGGGAAGGGCGATGTCAAAGTTGTCGCCAACGATCATGCCAAAGAAATTTGGTGGAGTTACGCCGACGACTTCGACGAGATCGTTGTCGGCGAAGAGCTTGATGCCTTCGCGGAGATCGCGGCCACCCAACGCGTTTTGCCAGTAGCCGTAGCTCACGACGGCATGGGTGACGGGGCATGCCGCTTCGTCCTGGGGCATCAGCAATCGTCCGCGCCAGGGCTGCACGCCCAACACCTGGAAGAAATCGCCGCTGACCCAAAGACCTTTGAAGCGGCGGAGGTCCGCGCCCTTCCCGACATAGCGTTGGTTGACGCTCCAGGCAAACGTTGCGGAGAAAACCTCTTGTTTATCGCGAATTTCTTGCCAAAGGGGGCGGGTCAATTCGCCATGATCCTGATTGAGACCGAAACCGTGATTGCCGCCGGCGATGCGAACTTCTGCAAGATTCTGCGGGTTGGGCACAGGCAACGCGCGCAGACGCACCGCATCGAAAAGTTGAAAAATGGCGGTGTTCGCGCCGATACCCAACGCCAGCGTGAGAATGGCGACCGCGGTGAAGCCGGAATTCTTGCGCAGCATGCGGAGGGCAAAACGCGCATCGCTCCAGAGGATTTCCAGCCAGAATCCGGCGCGCTGTTCGCGGCAAGTTTCTTTGGCCTTTTCGTAGGCACCGAACGCGATGCGCGCGCGGCGTTCGGCTTCGCGCCGTGAAAGGCCGGAGCGCTCCAGGTCGTCGGCTTGCTGCTGGATATGCGCGTGAAGCTCTTCGTCCAATTCGCCGTCGAGACTGGCGCGCTGAAAAAGCGTGGAGGCCAGCCAACGCAGATACTCGAGTAGTCTCACGCTTCCTCCGGCTCCGCGCCAAGGGCCGAGCCCATCGCGGTGACGAGGCGGTTCCAGCCGTCCCGTTCTTCGCGAAGGCGTTTGCGACCGGCGGTCGTGAGCTCGTAATACTTGGCACGGCGATTGTTATCCGATGTGCCCCAGCTTGCTTTGAGCAGGCCCTGGCGGAGCAGGCGGAACAAGGCGGGATAGAGCGCGCCTTGTTCGATGAGTAGCGCACCCCGAGAGATTTGCTCGATGCGGAGAAGGATGCCATAGCCATGGAGGGAGCCGAGCGAAACGGCCTTGAGAATCAGCAGGTCCAGAGTGCCGGGCAGAAGTTCAGCTTGTGCGGCCAAGATGCCTCCTAAGTTAATTAGGAGGGTAAGGTATGCTCTCCTAAGTTGTCAAGGGGAGGGGTGACGGATGTGATGTGCGGTTCTTCATCCGGAATCGCGCCATGATGGGCCGGGGTCGTCTTGACGATCGTCTTCGGGGATTTCTTCGCCTTCCTTTAGAAGGCCGCCTGGCGGCGGGCTGAGCAAGCCGCGTGCGGCAAGCAAGTCTTCTTCGCGCACTAAAATCTTGAAACCCGCGCCGGACCACGCAAGATGTTCGCGCATTCCGCCGGCTGTGTCTGCCTGGACCATCGCGGGAATGCCAGCAGATTCCAGTTCGCCTTTGGCCAAGTCCGCCGCAGGTCGGCTGGCGCAAATATAAGCGACGACAAGCTTTGGGCTGTCCATGCCGACAGTATAAGCCCGATTTGAGCGGAAACCGAGGTAGGGCAACGCTAGTGGCGATTGTTGGCGGGGGCGCATGCAACAAGTTACAATTAGATGTTTGGCTTATTCTGCAGTACTGGTCTGCGTAAGCGCGCAAAGAACGGCGGGCGCAGGCGCGGTGCTGCCGATGCCGGGCTGAAGCCACGGCGCCACAGTCAGGAAGCGACGGACGGTTCATGGATTTAGTTAAGTACATTGACAAAATAATCGCGCACTTCTTCGGGACGAAACACGACCGCGACATCAAGAAGATGCAGCCCGTCGTGGCTGCCATCAATGCCATTGAACCGGAGATGAAAGGGCTCAGCGACGAACAGTTGAAGGAGCGCTTTGCCGAGCTGAAGACCCAGGTGCAGGAAGCGCTGAAGGACAGCGACCCCGCGGAGCCGACCTATAGGGACGATCTGGCGCGGGCGCTCGATCCGGTGACTGTGCCGGCCTTTGCGCTGGTGCGCGAAGCCGGGCGGCGGTTCCTGAACATGCGGCATTTCGACGTGCAGTTGATCGGCGGAATGGTGCTCAACTCCGGGAAAATCGCGGAAATGAAAACGGGCGAAGGAAAAACGCTGGTAGCCACCTTGCCTGCATCGTTGAATGCGCTGGCAGGGCGCGGCGTTCACTTGGTGACGGTGAACGATTACCTGGCGCGGCGCGACGCGGAGTGGATGAGCCCGTTGTACAAGGGGCTGGGGCTATCGGTCGGCGTGATCGTGCATGATCTGGACGATGCACAGCGGCGAGCGGCCTACGGCGCGGATATTACTTACGGTACCAACAACGAATTCGGATTCGACTATCTGCGCGACAACATGAAGTATGACCTGGCGAGCTGCGTGCAACGCGGCCACCAGTTCGCGATCGTGGACGAAGTCGACTCCATCCTGATCGACGAAGCGCGCACACCGCTCATCATTTCCGGGCCTTCGGAAGAGTCCACGGACAAATATTTCAAGATCGACAAGATCATCCCGAAACTGATTCAGGAGATCGATTACACGCTAGATGAAAAGCACCGCACGGCAACACTGACGGAAGAAGGTGTGAGCAAGTGCGAGCGGATGCTGAGCCTGGGGAATTTGTACGATCCCGCGCACATGGAGACGATCCACCACGTGTACCAGGGCTTGCGAGCGCACACGCTGTATAAGCGCGACGTGGATTACGTGGTGAAAGACGGCGAAGTGATCATCGTCGACGAGTTTACGGGACGGCAGATGCCGGGGCGGCGCTGGTCGGACGGCTTGCACCAGGCAGTAGAGGCGAAAGAAGGGGTGAAGATCGAGCGGGAAAACCAGACGCTCGCGACGATCACCTTTCAGAATTATTTTCGCATGTACAAGAAGTTGTCCGGCATGACCGGTACCGCGGAAACGGAAGCGACGGAGTTCGGCAAGATTTATGGACTGGATGTGGTGGTTGTTCCAACGAATCGGAAGTTGATCCGTATCGAAAATCGCGACGTGGTGTACCGCACGGAACGGGAAAAATTTGAGGCGGTGGTGAACGGAATCCTGCAGGAAGACAACACGCTGGCGCACGGAATCCGCCAGTTCAACGAGCGCGGGCAGCCGGTGCTGGTGGGAACGATTTCCATCGAAAAGTCCGAGACCATCGCGGACTTGCTGAAAAAGCATGGGATTCCGCACCAGGTGTTGAACGCCAAGCAGCACGAACGGGAATCGCGCATTGTGGCGCAGGCGGGACGCAAGGGCGCGGTGACCGTGGCGACGAACATGGCCGGCCGTGGGACGGACATCCTGCTGGGTGGCAATCCGGAAGCGTTGACGCGCGAGCACTTTTTGAAGAACAAGCTGGCGATGCCCTATGCCGCGGCGCCGGCTGTGATTGGGGCCGACAGCAACGGGGACGCAGTGCAACCCGCGTTGCCGATGGTGCTGTTCCAGCACGAGGGGAAAATCTTCCAAGTGCCGCAGGAACAGTGGAAGCCGGTATACGACCAGTACGCCGAGCAGTGCAAGGCGGAGCACGACGAAGTGGTGGCTCTCGGAGGGCTGCACATTCTGGGCACAGAGCGGCACGAAGCACGGCGCATCGATAACCAGTTGCGCGGACGCGCAGGCCGCCAGGGCGACCCAGGATCGTCCCGATTCTTCCTGTCGCTGGAAGACGATTTGATGCGGATTTTCGGCGGCGAAAAGGTGAAGCAGTTGATGTTCCGGCTGGGCATGACCGAGGGCGTGCCGATCGAATCGAAGCTGATCTCCAGCCGCATTGAGAACGCGCAGAAATCGGTGGAAGGGCAGAACTTCGACGCCCGCAAACATTTGCTCGAGTATGACGACGTGATGAACAAACAGCGCGAGACTATTTATGCGATTCGCCGGTCTGCGCTGGAAGGGAAAGATCAGCGCGAATACGTAATGAGCATCGCGGAGGAAGTTGCGGGCGAATTGGTGGAAACATATTGTCCCAGGGAGCAGCATCCGGGACAGTGGAATACGGCGTCGTTTCTGGCGGAAGTGAACAGCCAATTCGGGATCGATCCCAAAGCGGCGGGTGCCGATCCGGCGGCGTTGAATCACGATGAGTTGTTGGAGGCGACCGTTGCAGCGGTAAAGAACCGTTACGCTGAAAAGGAAAAGCAATTCAGCCCGGATCTGCTGCGATGGCTGGAGCGGCGAATCGTTCTGGACGTGGTCGACACGCAGTGGAAAGACCATCTGCTGTCGCTGGACCATTTGAAGGAAGGAATCGGGCTGCGTGGTTACGGGCAGAAAGATCCATTGGTGGAGTTCAAGAAGGAAGCGTTCGTGTTGTTCGAAGACATGATGGGGCGCATCGACAACGAAACGATTCGTTACCTGTTCCACGTGCAGATTCAGCAAGAGGGCGCAGCACCTCCGACTCGAG
The DNA here is from genome assembly GCA_963742325.1 of Candidatus Acidiferrales bacterium. Lineage (GTDB taxonomy): Bacteria > Acidobacteriota > Terriglobia > Acidiferrales > UBA7541 > Acidiferrum. The sequence goes on from CAVULB010000002.1 coordinate 1,583,079, forward strand.
AGACGGCGCAAGCGACGCCAGCGCCACGGCAACTGCATGGTACGGCGACGGCGGTGGCGAGTGCAGCGGCTCGGGCGGAAGAAGCGCCTGCGAAATTGCCGGACTTTGCGCGGGCGCTCGAACGCAAGCAGGAACGGCAGCAAAAGGATTTGCAATTTCAGGCCGGAGCAGCACAGGCGGAAGCGCCGAAGCCGGTGCGTGCGGGCGCGAAAGTGGGACGAAATGATCCTTGCCCGTGCGGGTCGGGGAAGAAATACAAGAAGTGCCATGGGGCGAACGCATAGCGCAAAGCATATTCCTCGCTAACGCTCGGGTGACCATCCACGTTGTTTTTGCGATGCGGTCCAAGAATTGCTTTCGAACAGGGAAGGAATCTCTATATGCCACCGGGAACAATGCCAGGACAGATGCCGCAGCGCCAACCGATTCCGGGAGTGAAATATCTTGTGGCGGTGGCCAGCGGAAAAGGCGGTGTCGGAAAGACTACGGTGGCGGTGAACCTGGCCCTGGCCTTGTCGAAAATGGGGAATAAGGTTGGATTGCTGGACGCCGATGTGTACGGGCCGAATGTGCCGATCATGCTGGGATCGACGGCTGAACCGATGGCCACTCCACAGCAGCGGATTATTCCAGTGCAGGCACAGGGCTTGAAAATGATTTCGATGGGGCTGCTGAATCCGGGAGACAAGCCGGTGATCTGGCGCGGGCCGATGCTGCACAGCGTGATTACCCAATTTTTGCGCAGCGTGGAGTGGGGCGAGCTGGATTATCTGCTGATTGACCTGCCGCCGGGAACGGGCGATGTGCAGTTGACGCTGATCCAGACGGTGGAAGTGACCGGGGCAGTGGTGGTGACGACGCCGTCGGCGGTGGCGCTGGCCGACGTGCGCAAGGCAATTGAAATGTTCCGGCAAGTGAATGTGGATGTGCTTGGTGTAGTGGAAAATATGAGCACCTTCGCGTGTCCTCATTGCGGCGAGCCGGTGGACATTTTTGGGCACGGCGAAGGGGCGAAAACGGCGATTGAATATGGCGTGCCGGTGTTGGGAGAAATCGAGATCGATCCGCGGATACGCGTTGGTGGCGACACGGGCAAGCCTGTGGCCGCGCAGGGTGAAGGCGGTCCCGCAGCGCAGAGCTTGTATCGTTTGGCGAAAGCAGTGAGTGCGCGGTTGCAAGAGGTGGCGGCAACGTCGGGCGGCCCGACGGTACAGATTGATTGAGTGGTTTCCTTTCCTTAACCCGACCAAAGATTGAGCGATCTGAGAAAAGCCAAGATCCCGCACGCAACGTCGGCGTGTGGAGCACCCTCGTGAGATCCTTCGCTTTCGCTCAAGATGCCACATCATTTCTCCGCCGGTATGTGATATTCATATGCGCGGAACATTTGTCTCTGTTTACGCGTTTGCTGGAGTGAGGGCGTTTTCATGGGTGGATCCGAACCGGTCGAATCCCAACCAGTTGAACGTACCCGAGAGCCCCGTCCGGGAGAATGGGCACTTCTGGGCGGGCTATCTTTTGTGGTGTTCGCCGCGCACATGCTGGTGAGCGGGCGCTACGGCTATTTTGTGGATGAGCTGTATTACCTGGCGTGCAGCCATCATTTGGCGTGGGGTTATGTGGATCAGCCGCCGTTGATCGCGGTGATCACGTGGCTGGAACGCGTGACCCTGGGGGATTCGATGACGGCGCTACGGTTTTTGCCGGCTGTGGCGGCGGGATTGCGCGTACTGCTGACGGGGCTAATCGCGCGGGAACTGGGCGCGCGGCGATTTGGGATGCTGCTCGCGTGCGTGTGCGTGATGGTCGCGCCGATTTATCTGGGGCTGGACTCGCTGCTGACCATGAACGTGTTTGAGTCTCTGTTCTGGATGGGCGCCGCGCTGATTGCGTTGAAGATATTCAACGGGGCGAGCCCAAAGCTGTGGATGTTGTTTGGCGTGGTGTGCGGCGTGGGCTTGTTGAACAAGCATTCGGTGCTGTTTTTTGGATTTGGGTTGGTTGTAGGGCTGGTGCTGACGAAGCAACGCCGGCAATTCGCGTCGCCGTGGCTGTGGTTGGGCGGTTTGATTGCGCTGCTGATTTTCTTGCCGAATCTGATGTGGGAAATTCATCGCGGTTTCCCCACGATTGAGCTTCTGCGTAACGTGCAGCAAAGCGGCCGAAACACGGAAGTGGGCCCGCTGATGTTCCTGGTGCTGCAGGCGGTGATTCTGAATCCGTTGACGGCGCCGGTGTGGATTGCGGGGCTGGTCGAATTGTTGCGCGACCGCGAAAGCAAGGGTTGGCGGGCACTCGGCATCACATGGATCGTGATCATGGCCTGCATGTTGACGATGCACGGGCGAATGTATTATCCCGCGCCGGCGTATCCGATGCTGTTTGCCGCCGGGGGATTGGCGTTTGAGCGCTGGCTCGGGCAGATCGACAGCGCGCTGTTGCTCAAGCCTGCGTATATCGCTTTGCTGCTTATCGCAGGAGCGCTGTTTGCGCCGTTCGCGTATTTCCCGATGCTGACGGTAAACCAGTATCTGGCGTACTCGCGCTTCTGGCATTTCGGGCCGCCGCGTATCGAAAACAACCAGTTGGGCCCGCTACCGCAGATTTATGCCGATCAGTTTGGCTGGAAGGAAATGGCGCAGGTGGTGGCGGATGCGTATCACAAGCTGCCACCGGAGGAGCAGAAGTCTTGCGCGATTTTCGGGCAGAATTATGGGCAGGCCGGCGCTATCGATTTCTTTGGCGCAAAGATGGGACTGCCACCGGCAATTTCCGGTCACCAGAGTTATTATTATTGGGGGCCGCGCGGTTTTACGGGTGAATGCATGATCGTGCTGAACGACAGCCCGGACAGACTGCACGAGTTGTATGAGAGCGTGGAATATGCTGGGACCGTGGATAATCCGCTGTCAATGCCATACCAGCATTTCGATATTTACGTTTGCCGGAAGCCAAAATTCGGCACGCTCGAAGAATTGTGGCCACAGGTAAAACGCTGGGGTTAGGAGCGGGGCGCGGGAGAAATGGAATTGAGAGGGCCGCCGGGGGCAGTTGCTTCGGCGGCTTTTATTTTTTCCAGCAGGCAAGTGCGGCAGAGGCAGCCGGCGGTTTGCGCATCGGCCGGCATCGGAACATGCGGAAGCTCGAAGCACCAGCAGCCGCCTTTGGGCTGGCAGGTCATGGGAGAGCCGCATTTGGCGCAGCTGGTATGCATAGAGAAAGTATCGCGCTACGCAGGACGCCGGTAAAGGGAGTTTGCCTGGCGACCGCCTCAAAACGAACGCGGACAAGGAGACAAACGGCGCGGTTCGAAAGTAGCCTTGTGTTGCCATAAGGCATTGAGTAGAATCTGTCGCCAAGCTAGCAATTTGTTCCTCGTAGGCCGCCCAGAATTGGTCCGCAATCGAATTGGTGTGCAATCTAAAAGGAGTTTGACTATGCCTCTGTCGAAAAAGTTGGCGGCTGAGTTTTTTGGCACGTTTTGGCTGGTGTTCGGAGGATGCGGCGCGGCGGTGCTGGACGCGGCGTTCCCGCAGTTGGGAATTGGATTTTTGGGAGTGGCCTTCGCGTTCGGGCTGACGGTGTTGACCATGGTTTACACCATCGGGCACATTTCCGGCTGCCATTTGAATCCTGCGGTTTCGGTGGGGCTAGCATTCGGCAAACGGTTCCCGTGGTCGGAATTGCTGCCCTACATCGTGGCCCAAGTGGTGGGTGCGCTGGCCGCGAGCGGCGTGCTGTTCCTGATCGCCAGTGGCAAAGATGGATTTTCGCTTACTGCAGGGTTCGCGTCTAATGGTTACGGCGTTCACTCGCCCGGTGGCTACTCGCTGCTGGCTTGCTTTGTGGCTGAAGTGGTGCTGACGTTTTTCTTTTTGCTGGTGATCCATGGCGCGACGGACACACGCGTCCCTGGCGGATTTGCCGGAATTGCGATTGGATTGGCGTTGACGTTGATTCATTTGATCGGCATTCCGGTGACGAATACTTCGGTGAATCCGGCGCGCAGCACGGGGCCGGCGATTTTTGTGGGCGGTTGGGCACTGGCGCAATTGTGGCTGTTCTGGGTGGCGCCGATTATTGGCGGCGCGCTCGGCGGATTGGTATACAACGGATTGTTTGAAGAAAGGAAGTAGCGGACGACAGACTCAACAACACAGGTGATCGAGCAGTCTCACTGGAGCAAAGCTTCGTCGTAGGCGGCTTTCGCGATACGGGCGATCACACCATCGCGGGCGGCATCCTCGACGGAGGAATCCGTTATGAACACAGCGATGGCCAGGCGGCGCCCATCGGGAAGAGTAATCAGGCCGATATCGTTGGTGGCGGGAGTGATTCCGTTCGCAGGGCCTGAAGAGCCGGTCTTGTGCATCACTATGGTTCTTGCGGGCAGATTCCCCTTGAGCTGATGTGCGCCATGGGGCGTATCTTGCATCCATTTCAAAAGAAGCTGGGTGTGGGCGGGTGTGAGCGTTGACCCATCGCTGATCAGGCGCAGCATCTGAACGGCGCCCGCGGGCTCAAACCAATTGCGATATTGGGCGCTGGGGTCGTAATGGAGGGCGTGTTCGCTGCTTTCCAGATGAAAACCACTGACTCCTATCGAGGCCATGTAGGAGTTTACGGCGGACGGACCTCCGACCACTTGCAGAACAATGTCTGCCGCGACGTTGTCGCTGAGAGAGGTGGAGAGGCGGAGGAGTTCCTGCAGAGGGACCTCGACGCCCGCGTCTGGATATTTATCCTGCAAAGGGCTGTAGGTGTAGGGCAGGATGCGGTCGCCCAGGAAGAAATTTATTGGCTGGTCTAGGGGAAATCTGCCTTGTTCGACAAGATGCAGCGCCGTCAGGGCCAGCGGGAGCTTAAACACGGACTGCATTGGTGGATGTGCGTGGGGATCGAGATCGCAGTTGAACGTTGCGTGAGGCATCGAGCAGGCGACGGAGACTTTGCCGTGCGCGTCAGCGGCGATTCTGCGGACCTGCTGCTGAAAGCTGGTTTGGGCGCTGGTGGAGATCGACAAGAGCAGAAGAATTAGGGAAAGGCGCATCGATACCAGTCTAACAATGGCGCCTTTTGAGAGACAATGGCACATTCCTTGTCAGGCGGAGGGGACGTTGATTCATTTGGCGATTTTTGTGGGCGGCTGGCAGCTGCTGGCGTCGATTGTTGCCGGGGCCGCTCGGAGGATTGGTGTACAACGGTTTGTTTGAAGCAACGCAAACCGCAGAGCCTGAACAAATCAGAAAACGCACGGGATGAGCCTGCTGACCGTGCTCTTGTATCCAGAAGGCGAACACCGACCAGAAGAGAAGCGCCGTAGAGTTCGCCGGACAAGGGCAGAGGACGCTACGATAAGCCTCCCGCGTCGCTGGTAATTTTATGACGGAACCCGCGGACCAGTGCTGGGGAAATTTTTGACGGGTTTTAGATCGCAAAGGGGCAGGGCGCAGGGCACATTCCTTGTCAGGCGGGTAAGCGGGTGCTATCTTGGGATATTCGCAGCTTGTGCAGCGAAGCCGGCAGGGTGAGCTATATCCAAGCCCTGCAACCACTTACAGGGATAAAGAACCCCATGAATCGCGAGCCGGACATTCGAGCGTATCGCGGCAAATTTCCGCAGATTGCGGCGTCGGCGTATATCGATCCGGCCGCGGCGATCATCGGGGACGTGGTGATTGGCGAAGAGTCGAGTGTTTGGCCGATGACCGTGGTGCGCGGCGATGTGCACTCGATTCGCATCGGGAACCGCACGAATGTTCAGGATGGATGCCTGCTGCACGTGATGCGAGATCAGTATGCGCTCACGCTGGGCGACGAAGTGACTGTGGGGCATTCGGTGACGCTCCATGGCTGCACAATTGAGCCGCGCGTGCTGGTCGGCATGGGCTGCGTGATCCTGAATGGCGCGGTGATTGGAACGAACAGCATCATTGCGGCGGGGACGTTGATTACGGAGCGCTCCGTGATACCGCCGGGGAGTTTGGTGATGGGCTCGCCAGGAAAGGTAAAGCGGCCGGTGTCGGCGGGAGAATTGGCGTCGATCGGAGATTATGCCCTGCGCTACGCGGGGTATCGGGAAATCTATCGTGCAGAGGCCGTGGAGCGCGGCGAGCGGATCGATTGGAGTGGGCTCTCATGACTTGTAGCGAATCGGATTGCTCATGGGCGGAAGCCCATTTTGCGGCTTTCATGATCTCGGAACTGAAGCTGCCACCCCCTAAAATCAATTTTATGGATTACCCAGGACGGAATGGCGAATAAAGCGAAATTCCAGGCGATTAAAGGTACGCGCGACTTGTTGCCAGCGGAGACGGAGTTGTGGCACCGGGTGGAGCAGACAGCGTGCGAAGTGTTTGCTTCATACGGATTTGGGGAGATTCGTCCCCCGATTTTTGAGACGACGGAATTATTTGCGCGAGCGGTGGGAGGCGAGACGGATATTGTTTCAAAAGAAATGTATTCCTTTGAGGACCGGGATGAGACCTCCGTGAGTCTTCGGCCCGAGGCGACTGCTTCGGTTTGCCGGGCGTATATCGAGCACAATATGAACCAGTTGCCGGCGCCGGTGAAGCTTTATTGCATGGGGCCGATGTTTCGGAGGGAGCGGCCGCAGAAGGGGCGATACCGGCAGTTTTATCAGATTGATGCGGAGGTGCTCGGCGGGTCGGATGCGCCGGGAATCGACGCAGAAGTCATTCAAATGGTCATGACGTTGTTCGCACGAGTGGGATTGTCGAGCGTGCAACTGGAGATTAACTCGATCGGGCACAGTGCGGCTCCTGTTGAAGGTAACCTTGTATGCCGGCGGGCTTATGTGGAGAAGTTGCGTGTGGCGCTGCTCGAAGTGAAGGACAAGCTGGGCGAAGACAGTCGGCGGCGCATGGAGACGAATCCGCTGCGTGTGCTGGATTCGAAGCTGGAACACGAGCAGGCCATCATTGCGACGTTGCCGCGGATTGCCGATCACTTGTGCGACGATTGCGCGAAGCATTATGCGGAAGTGAAACGGCAATTGGAATTGCGCGGTGTGGCGTTTCGCGAAAATTGGAGACTTGTGCGCGGGCTGGACTATTACATGCGCACCACGTTTGAAATAACCGCGCAGGGATTGGGTTCGCAGAATGCAGTGTGCGGCGGCGGGCGCTACGATGGATTGGTGGAATTGCTAGGCGGGCCGCCGACGAAGGGAATTGGATTTGCAATTGGCGAGGACCGGCTGATCCTTTCGCTGCAGGAAGCGGGGAAGGGTGAGGCGGTGCAGGGACGCGACGTGTACATCGCGTGGCTGGGCGAGAAGGCGCAAGCTCCGGCAATTGCGGCGGCGCGGAAATTGCGCGAAGCGGGGTTGCGTGTGGAATTGCCGGCGGTCGAGCAGAAATTCGCGAAAGCGTTGGGGCAAGCGGATCGATTGGGCTCGCGCTATGCATTGATTCTGGGCGAAGATGAAGTGGCTAGCGGGCAGTGGACGTTGAAGACGCTAGCGGATGGTTCGCAGGCGAAGTATAGCGAGGCGGAATTGTTGGAGTTTTTGAAAAGCAACGGTTTGTCATCCTGAAGCGAAGCAAAAGATCTCAACGGATCGTCCAGGCAGAACGTTGAGTTTGCGGATAGACTTTACGTTGGGATCTTTCCTCGCAAAAGACGCCCCGCAAGATGGCACCGCACGTTTTGCATGTTGGTGTCTGAGGGCGCGGGTTAGTGTCGGCAGTTTTTTTTATTTTGGGATTGAGGGGAAACGACTGTGCTGGACTTTTTGGGAAATCTGAAGCGGACGCATTATTGCGGGGCGCTGCGGGCGACCGATGGGGGGCGCGATGTGGTGGTGATGGGTTGGGTGCATCGACGGCGCGACCTCGGGAATTTGCTGTTTCTGGATGTGCGTGACCGTTCCGGTATCGTGCAGGTTGTGTTCAACAAAGAGACGCAACCGGAAGCGCACGCGAAGGCGGAACAGGCGCGCAGCGAGTATGTTGTGGCGGCGGAAGGAAAAATTGTCAAGCGCGAGCGGCCGAACCCCGACCTTGCTACGGGGGAGATCGAGTTGGTTGCGTCAAAGCTGCATATTTTGAACACCGCCAAAACGCCGCCGTTTCCGATTGAAGACGAGATCAACGCGGCGGAAGAAACCCGCCTGCGTTACCGCTATCTCGATTTGCGGCGGCCGAAGCCGCATCGAAACCTGGCATTGCGCCACAAAATCGTGCTGGAAATGCGCAAGGCAATGGACGAAATGGGGTTCATCGAGGTGGAGACGCCGATGTTGACGCGTTCGACGCCGGAGGGAGCGCGCGATTATTTGGTGCCGAGCCGCGTGCATCACGGGCAATTCTACGCGCTGCCGCAATCGCCGCAGATCTTCAAACAGATCCTCATGATTGGCGGGTTGGACCGCTATTTCCAGATCGTGAAGTGTTTCCGCGATGAGGATTTGCGCGCGGACCGGCAGCCGGAGTTTACGCAGTTGGATCTGGAGATGTCGTTTCCCCAGCCGGAAGACATTTTTAATGTGATTGAAAACGTGATGGTGCGGGTGTGTGGCGTGGCGGGGATTCCAGCGCCTGCGCCGTTTCCGCACATGCTGTACAAGGATGCGCTTCGGAAATATGGCAGCGACAAGCCGGATTTGCGCTTCGGGATGGAGTTGCACGAGGTTACGGATTGTTTTCCAGCTGAGGCCAACCAGAAATTACAGATCGAAGGGAACGTGTTTGCGCTGGCAGCGCCGGGCGGGGCGAGCTATTCGCGCAAGCAGTTGGACGAATTGACCGAGAAGGCCAAGGCGGCGGGGGCGCGCGGGGCATATTTCGTGAAGCTGACGCCCGAGGGTACGACGTCGACGGTGGAAAAGCTGATCGGCGCGGAAAACGTGAAGAAACTTGCCAAGACCTGCGAAGCGAAGACGGGCGATTTGGTCGTTGCGGTGTCGGCGAAGGAGCAAATCAAAGGCACGGAAGCGGCGGCGCTGGTGGCCGGGCAACTCCGGCTACAGTTGGGCGAAGCGCTGGGTGTGATCGACAAGACGCAATGGAAGTTTTTGTGGCTGACGGGATTTCCGCTGTTTGAATGGAGCGAGAGCGATAAGACTTGGGTGAGCGCGCAGCACCCGTTCACGGGAATTGTGGATGAGGATTTGGAAAAGCTGGAGAGCGCACCCTGGGAAGTGCGGTCAAAGGGCTACGACCTGGTGTTGAACGGCTATGAGCTGGGATCGGGAAGCATTCGAATCCACAGGCAGGACGTGCAGGAACGCGTGTTCAAGGCACTGGGATTGACGCAAGAACAATTGCGGAAGCGCTTCGGATTTTTCCTGGATGCGCTGACATATGGGACGCCTCCCCATGGCGGTATTGCACTCGGCGTGGATCGGATTGCCATGTTACTTTCTGGCGAGAGGTCGATTCGCGAGGTCATTGCGTTTGGAAAGACCACCGCGGCACAGGACTTGATGGCGGAATCGCCCAGCGATGTGGATGACCAACAGCTGGATCAGTTGGGGATACAAATTAAGCGGAAATGAGTAGGATCAGGATATTGCCGGAAGCGGTGGCAAATAAGATCGCGGCAGGCGAGGTGGTGGAGAGGCCTGCGTCGGTGGTCAAGGAATTGTTGGAGAATGCGCTGGATGCGGGCGCGCGCTCGGTGCGGATTGAAACGGATATGGGCGGGAAGCGCACCATCCGTGTGAACGACGACGGTCATGGCATGACCCACGACGACGCCCTGCTGGCGTTCGAACGGCACGCGACGAGTAAACTGCGCACCGCGGACGATTTGCTTTCCATAGCGACACTGGGATTTCGCGGAGAAGCGCTGCCATCGATCGCTGCGGTTTCGCGGCTGCTGCTGGAAACGCGCGACTCGAACGAAGCTGAGGGCACGCGAGTGGAATTTGCGGGCGGCAAGCTAGTGGGAGTAAAGCCTGCGGGGTTGCCGCCGGGAACGACGATCAGCATAGCGGATCTATTTTACTGCGTACCGGCACGGCGCAAATTTCTGAAATCAGACACCACGGAACTTGGCCACATCGCTTCGCTGGTGACGCACTACGCGCTGGCGAATCCTGGCAAACAATTTACACTCACCACGCCGACGCAGGAAATTATCAACTGTCCACCCGCGGAAAAATTGTCGGACCGCGTATATCAATTGTTCGGGCGGCAGGCGTTGGAAGAGTTGGTGGAAATTCCGGCCACTTCAGCGGCCTTTCGCGCGGCGATTAGCGAGCCGGAAATGGAAGCCGGGGAAGAAGCGGCGACGCTGACGGTGACTGGATTCACTTCACGGCCGGCGGTACAACGGCTGAATCGCAATGGGATTTATGTCTTTGTGAATCGCCGCCTGGTGCGAGACCGGCTGATTTTGCACGCGATTCACGAAGCTTACCGGAATATTCTGCCGCCGAACGCGTTTCCAGCGACGCTATTGTTTCTGGAAATGCCATACGATGAGGTGGACGTGAACGTGCACCCGGCGAAAATCGAGGTGCGTTTCCGGCGATCGCAATTTGTGCACGATTTCACGCGCGACGCGATTCGTCAGGCGCTGATAAGCACGCGGCCGATTGCGAGCTTTGCGGCCGCTGCGACTGCAGGAAATATTGCCGTGAATCCGGCCTCGCCGCCCGCCTCCTTCGACAACGGATTCATCGCGGCCAATACCAATGGCGGCGTGCCGCGGGCGATCATTCCCGAGATCGAGGAACTTAGCGTTGGATCGGGCCTGGCCTCGAAGTATGCTCCGGCCGATGGCTTTGAACTTGCTTCAGTCCCAACGACGCAGCCTCTGCCGCAAAGATTCCCGTTCGAGCCTGGAGGTTTCAGTCCCGGCGCCATGCCCGGAGGAGTATCTGGGCCAACCGGTCGCGAGCCGAACTGGGCGGAGAATTTTTCGCGTGTGGGAACGGAAGCTCCGGCGACGCTGCCTCGGCCGGATCAGATTGCAGATTTGAAGCCGCTCGGGCAAGTGAGCTCGAGTTTTATCGTGGCCGTGAACGGCGAAGGATTATGGATCGTCGATCAGCACGTGGCGCACGAGCGCGTGCTGTTCGAACAGCATCTGGAGGCGCGTCGCGCGGGGAAAGTCGAAGCGCAGAGGATGCTGATGCCGCTGGTGATCGAGCTTTCGCCGCGGCAACTGGTGACCTACGAAAAAATTGCCGAGGAAATGACGGCGAATGGATTTGAAGTAGAGCCGATGGGGTCGAAGAGCGTGGCGATCCAGTCGGTGCCCGCGGGAATCGCGGCGAATGACGCGGAACATTTGTTGATGGAAATTCTGGATGGGCTGGACCGCGAGAATGCGGCGATTTCGATTGATACGCTGCAGTCGAAGATTGCGGCTTCGACGGCGTGCCATGCTGCGATCAAGGTGAACATGCCGTTGGATCAGACGAAAATGGAATGGCTGCTGGCGGCATTGGCGAAAACGGATTGCCCGATGAGCTGTCCGCACGGGCGCCCGGTGGTGCTGCGGTATTCGGTGAAAGAAATCGAGAAGGCGTTTCATCGAATCTGAAGTCGACTGGAAAAAGCAAAAATGAGAATTTGAATCGGTTGGACCGATTGTTCACCCAATCGACAGGATTCTTACTTCAACATATCGAGGGGACCGTGAGCGAAGGAAAAAAAACGGCGGTGATTTTCGGGCTGGCAAACAAGCGCAGTATTGCGTGGGCGATTGCGCAGAAATTGCATGCCGCGGGCTGGCAGTTGGCGATTACCTATCAGAACGAGCGGTTAGAACAAGAAGCCAAGGATCTGATCACAGACTTGCCGGGGGCGGACGGCTTCATGTGCGATGTGAGTTTTGACGACCAGATCGCAAGCTTGTTTGAGAAGCTGCGGGTGCGGTATGGCGTACTGCACGGGTTGGTGCACAGCGTGGCTTTTGCACCGGCCGAGGACATGAAGGGCGAATTCTTGAACACGTCGCGGGAAGGATTTCGCATCGCCCACGATGTGAGCGTGTACTCGCTGATCGCGGTGTCCCGTGCAGCGGCTCCGTTGCTGACCGAAGGCGGCAGCGTTGTGACGATGACCTACTATGGCGCGGAAAAAGTCGTGCCAAAATATAATGTGATGGGCGTGGCGAAAGCGGCGCTGGAAGCGACAGTGCGTTATCTGGCGAACGAGCTGGGACCCAAGGCGATTCGCGTGAACGCTATTTCCGCGGGGCCAATCAAGACGCTGGCGGCACGCGGAGTTTCGCAACTGGGAGAGATGCTGAAGGCGCATGCGGAGAGAGCGCCACTGAAACGCAATGTGGATCCGGGGGAAGTGGGCGCCACGGCGGCCTTCTTGCTTTCCGAGGGTGGCTCGGGTATTACGGGCGAAACGATTTACGTGGATTGCGGATATAACATCATGGGATTCTGAAGACCTGGCGAGTGACGAGCAAGCGCGAAAACGGAAAGTCGGGTATCGGAAGTAATCTGCCGCTCTGGTACGTTGGCGAAGGCTGAGGCAATGATGGGAAGAGCGGGAATGACGGAACCGTTGACGATAGCGATTGATGGGCCGGCGGGATCGGGGAAGAGCACGGTAGCGCGCCGGGTTGCGGCGATGCTTGGATATTTGTACCTGGATAGTGGGGCGATGTACCGGGCGGTGGCGTTGAAGGCGCTGGAGCGTGGGACTCCACTGGGAAATGATGCGCAGTTGGAATCGCTGGCGCGCGAAACGCATATCGAATTGAAGGCGCCTACGGCCGAGCAGGAAGCGGCGGGATTAAAGAACCGCGTTTTTCTGGACGGGCGGGAAGTGACGGAAGAAATTCGCACGGGAGAAGTGGCACAGGCGGCCTCGCGGCTGGCAACGATTGCCGGCGTGCGGGAAGTCTTGGTGGCGGAACAACAGCGCGCGGGGCAGGGCGGCGGCGTCGTGATGGAAGGGCGGGACATCGGCACGGTGGTGTTTCCGAACGCGGAATTGAAAATATTTCTGGAAGCTTCACCGGAAGTTCGCGCGCAGCGACGGTGGAAAGAGCATCCGGAAAAAGGAGAGAGCCTTACGCTGCTGGAAGTTTTGCAGGAAGTGAGAGAGAGAGACAAGCGCGACCGGGAAAGAAAAGTGTCGCCGCTCATGAAAGCGAACGATGCGGTGCTGATCGATAATACGGCGATGGGCATTGAAGAGACCGCGCGACTGATTGTGTTTCTGGCGAAAGAGAGAGTGCCGGTCTGAAAAACGAAAATAGAAGAGGAAAAATAGAAAATGCTACGCTGTAGCACTGCGGCCCTCCGAAGAAGGACTAAGATACAGAGAAGTAATCACTTAACTCGAAATAGCCAATGAAAATGAGGGTTTTCGCAAATAGGGCTTGACAGAATTCCGAACTCCGTTTACTTTGCAGATACCTCAGAAATTGTCTGCTGCAATTTGTGGCAGAACCTCACTGAGCGTGAAAAGCAGAAGATGAGACAGAACCAACCAAGTCACGATAACAAGATGACGCGGCGAACCGGTCTCGTGGTCTGCCCGAACACGCGACTCTAAAACTCCCCGTTTAAGTCACTCGCTACAAAGGCCACTGTTACGGGAAAGTTTGTCCGGGACGGTGAAGTTCACGGCTACTTCGTGGTAGAGGCCGCAAGGCTCGGGTACAAATCCCGGTTCCGTGAACGGTTATTCCTCCCGGGATTGTTCCGTAGTGCCTGATGCAGCCAGATGCCGCCTTGTCGAGGAGGGTGGGGGAGTTTGCGGCGTGGTGAAGGCACGGGATACATCGGCACCAAAATGTCGCAGGTGACTCCTGCCAGTCGAGAGAACTGCATTGGTCAGTCTCGGGCCGAGGATTCCCGCTACAAAAGTTTCCGGTGTGGTGAAAGCTGCGCGTTACTTCGACCCAACAGAGCGTCCTGACGCGCGTCAGGGAGGTACGGTTTCGAAGACCGTCAGTACAAAAACTGTAGCTCAAACAAAAACGCAGGCCGCTGGTTCCCACCGGCAGATATACCGGGATGGTGCAGAGTAGGGTTACGTCGACTGTAAACGAAGCGAGGCCATCAGCCTCGCAACCTTGCTCATTTTTTCCTCCCGGTTCGAATTTGCATTGTTTGAGCTAAACGAATGCGAGAAAGGAGGGCCAGAACATGGAAGAGAAAGTGTCACTCGAGGGACAAGTGTTGAAAGTGGCTGGACAACTCATGCTGTTGATTCCGCTCGCCTGCGGAGGCGCGCAGTTGGTGGAATGTTCGCGTGGCATCTCCGAGGTGCAAGGCGAGTTCCTGAAGATCGCCATTCCCGAGTGGCTGGCTGGGATGCTTCGCATCGAAGAAGGAGATTTAGTCTGTGTCCATAATGCGGATGGCAAATTTCACATTCAGACAAGCATTCTGAGGCCAGTGAACTAAATCACAGGAAGGCGACAGGCAAGTGAGAAATTGCCGGAGGGCAAAAAGGATTGGACGTGGCCTAGGACAGGGCCGCGATTATTTGGCCGATTCCGACTGCTTGGGAAAGCGGCGGCGCGCCGTCGCAGTCCGCAGGAGAAGCTACATGCCGGAAGCGGAAGCTTTCTGAAGGGCGGATTCGTAAGAGCCGGGGATTGTATCTTCGGTGCAACCGAGACGTTCGACGTGGCCCGAAAGCTGCGACCACTCGGCTCGCTCGAGCGACAGAAGCAAATCGTAAACATCGCGGAACCGGTTTTTGCCGCCATTGAGTGCGGTTTTTACTTCCTGCGCGACGGGCAACGATCGAAGCACTTCAGCGATGGGCTTGTCCAGCAAGGCATCAGTGATCGACAGCAAACCCATCAGAAACAGGCTGGATTTTTTCGCATTCATACCAACGGCGCCGGAGAAATCCTCGCAAAAATAGGCGCGAGTGAGAGCGGTGCGCACCAGTTCCGGCGGTTTGCCTGCGCTCATGGCCACCACCGCGAAGACCGATACCCAGCGTCGAAACTCATCTTCGCCAAGCATGGAAAGTGCGTGGCGAACGCTCTGGATCTCCGAGCGCAAACCGAGCAAAGGGGAGTTCAGGTAGCGCAGGAGGCGATAGAGCAGGGAAGGCTCTCGCTTCAGCAATTGTTCGATGGCCGCGTAGTCGAGTTCGGGAGCGGCCACGGCGTTCAAGAGTTCGAGCTGCAGCAGCTTGTCGCCAGGAATTTCTCGCGTCTCGATCATGGACGGCTTACAGAAGAAATAGCCCTGAAAATAAGAGAAGCCAAGTTGGCGGGCTTCCGCCAGTTCCTGTTCGGTTTCCACTTTTTCAGCGAGCAGAGAAGCTTTCCCGCCGGCATATTTCGCGGCCAGATGTTTGCGCCCGTCCGCGTCCAGCAACCGGAAATCGACTTTAAGAAATTGCACCAGCTCGACCAGGGGAGCCATTTTCGGCTGGTCCACAAAATCGTCGAGCGCTAAGGTGTAGCCGGCGGCGCGGAGATCGCGGCAGATAGCCACGATTTCCTCCGTGGGATTCACCGTTTCCAGAATTTCCACGACGATACGGTCCGGCGGCAGAAGCTTGGCAGCCTCGAGGCGCAGCGCGAGTTCGTCGACATTCACAAATGCCCGAGCATGGCCGGTGAGAGTTTGCAGGTCAAAAAGTGTGATCGAATCGGCGATGACGCTCGAAGAGGCGTTCCGGTAAGGCTGGAAATAATTCTCTGGACCGCCGCGAAAAAGCAGTTCGTAGGCAAACACCTGCAGGCGTTTATCAAAAATAGGTTGGCGCGCAATAAACCGTTCGTGCATTCGGACACTCCTCGCCCGAAATCTATCGACGTATTTTCACGATACGGTACCGCCAAGGCAGACACGCGCTGGGGAAAGGGTGGGTGCCGTACGAAACTGCTTTTTTCCTAGGCCGGGGCTGACATGGAGCCGAGGAATTCGTTATTGGACTTCGACTTGGTCAAGCGGCTGAGCAGCAGCTCCATGGCTTCGACGGTCGAAAGCGGGCTCAGCACCTTGCGCAACACCCATACCCGGCTGAGCTCGTCGGGCGGAAGCAGCAGCTCATCCTTTCGCGTGCCGGAACGCTGAATGTCGATAGCCGGGAAGACGCGTTTATCGGCAAGCCGACGGTCCAGATAAATTTCCATGTTACCGGTGCCCTTGAATTCTTCAAAGATGACGTCGTCCATGCGGCTGCCGGTGTCAATCAATGCGGTGGCGATGATGGTGAGCGAGCCGCCCTCTTCGACATTTCGTGCGGCGGCGAAAAAGCGGCGCGGACGCTGCAGGGCGTTGGCGTCAATACCGCCGGAGAGCACTTTGCCGGACGGAGGCGTGACCGCGTTGTAAGCGCGAGCGAGACGGGTGATAGAGTCGAGCAGCACGACTACGTCGCGCTTGTGTTCCACCAGGCGCTTGGCCTTTTCCAGAACCATTTCCGCCACTTGAATGTGGCGCTGCGGGGGTTCATCGAAGGTGGAACTGATCACCTCGCCCTTGACGGTGCGCTGCATGTCCGTAACTTCTTCAGGGCGTTCGTCGATGAGGAGAACGATGAGCGCGACTTCAGGATGGTTCACGGTGATGGAATTGGCTATAGACTGCAGCATCATGGTCTTACCGGTGCGTGGCGGCGCGTTGATCAAACCGCGCTGCCCTTTTCCGACAGGGCAGAGAAGGTCGAGGACGCGGCCGGTCAGGTTTTCCTTCACGGTTTCCATCTTTAGGCGGCCCTGGGGGTAGAGCGGCGTGAGGTTATCGAAGAAAATCTTGTTGCGCGCAACTTCGGGATCTTCGAAATTGACGGCTTCCACTTTGATCAACGCGAAATAGCGCTCGCCATCCTTGGGAGGCCGCACCTGGCCGGAAACGGTGTCGCCGGTGCGCAGATCGAACTTGCGAATCTGCGAAGGAGAGACGTAAATGTCGTCCGGGCCGGGAAGATAGTTATATTCAGGGGCGCGAAGGAAGCCGAAGCCGTCCGGGAGGCACTCGAGAACGCCTTCAGAAAAGATCAAGCCGCTTTTCTCCGTCTGCGCGCGGAGGATCTGGAAGATCAACTCCTGCTTGCGCATGCCGCTGGCGCCGGGAATATTCAATTCCTTGGCGATCTTGGCCAGATCGGTGATGTTCTTTTCCTTGAGTTCAGCAAGGCTGATGCTCACTTCTTTATTTGCTTCGGAGTTGGTTTCTTTTGCCATATATCCTGACTTTAGTGATGTGGTGATGATGGAACTTGACCGTATTTTTCCGGAACTGGACCGCGTGGTGGTATACCTTCCAGCGGCACCGACACGCCGCCAGGGCGGGCAAACCATACTGTCTTCAACCGGAAGCAGCTCCAGACCTGAACCAATCAGCAGCCCGCGGGTGCAGGCCGTGCCTGAAAGACTGCTTAGTTGGTCAAACTCGTGTCTTTATCGGCGCCAGTGTACGGTTCGGTTACAGGCGCAACCCCGGGGTGTTCCAGCGGCACAATCGGCCGTTCCAGCGCAATCTGCAACACTTCATCCATGGTTTCCACGGCGTGTATCGTCAGGCTGGAGAATATCTCCTGGGGAATTTCCGCAAGGTCTTTCTCATTATCCTTCGGAAGGATGATGGTACGCAAGCCCATTCGGTGGGCCGCCAATAGCTTTTCTTTGACGCCGCCGATGGGCAGAACTTTGCCGCGCAAGGTAATTTCGCCGGTCATGGCCACGTCGCAGCGCACTGCATTGCGGGTAAGCGCGCTGACGATGGAAGTGCAGATGGTGATACCGGCGGAGGGGCCGTCTTTCGGAATGGCGCCTTCCGGCACGTGAACGTGAATGTCTAGCGTCCGATAGAAATCTTTTTGCAAGCCGAACTGGCCGGTGCGCGAGCGAACATAGCTCATGGCGGCTTGCGCGGATTCCTGCATCACTTCGCCGAGTTTGCCGGTCGGCGTGAGGCGGCCTTTGCCTTCCATGATCGTGGCTTCGACGGCGAGCACCGAGCCGCCGACTTCTGTCCACGCAAGACCGGTGGCCAAGCCGATTTCATTCTGCTTCTCCAGCCACATTTCGCGATACTTCAGGACGCCCAGGTAGTCCTTAACGTTATCCGGAGTAATTTCGATCACGGTTTCGGGCCCATCGGTGACCACGCGGCGCGCCATCTTCCGCGCGATATTCTGAATTTCGCGCTCGAGGTTGCGCACGCCGGCTTCGTGAGTGTAGTGCCGGATCAGGTGGAGCAAGCCATCGTCAGTGAGCGTAAGGTTTTTCTCCGTCAAGCCGGTAGCTTCGCGCGCGCGCTTTACCAGGAAGCGCTTGGCGATTTCGAGCTTTTCCTGCTCGGTATAGCCGGGCAGGCGCAGGATTTCCATGCGGTCCTGCAAAGGCTGCGGAATGGTGTGCAGGACGTTGGCGGTACACACGAACATGACTTTCGACAGATCGTATTCGACGTCCAGATAATGATCCGTGAACGCGTGGTTTAGTTCGGGATCGAGGACTTCCATAAGCGCCGCGGACGGATCGCCACGGAAGTCGGTGGACATTTTATCAACTTCGTCCAGGACGAAAATCGGATTCACCGTGCCGGCCTTCTTCATCATCTGAATGATCTGTCCGGGCAAGGCGCCGATATAGGTGCGGCGATGGCCGCGAATTTCGGCTTCATCGCGCACGCCGCCAAGGGAAACACGGACGAATTTGCGGCCAGTGGCATGGCCGATGGACATGGCAAGCGAAGTTTTGCCAACGCCCGGAGGTCCGACGAAGCACAGGATCGAGCCTTTGGGATTCTTCACCAGTTGGCGCACGGCGAGGAATTCGAGGATGCGTTCCTTGACCTTTTCCAGGCCATAGTGCTCGTTATTCAGAATTTCTTCGGCCGCTTTGATGTCGCGAATTTCCTTGGAACGCTTTTTCCAGGGCACCGCAATCAGCCAGTCGACGTAATTGCGGCTGACAGTGGATTCGGCCGACATCGGCGGCATGAGTTCCAGGCGCTTCAGCTCGGCGATGGCCTTCTCGTGCACTTCTTTGGACATGCCGGCGGCATCAATCTTTTTCTTCAGCTCTTCAACTTCGTTCTTTTCCCCGCGGCCCAGCTCCTTCTGAATGGCCTTCAGCTTTTCGTTGAGGTAGTACTCTTTTTGCGCGCGCTCCATCTGGCGCTTCACGCGGGTATTGATGTTGCGGTCGACGTTTAACTTTTCCAGTTCGATTTCTAGAATGTCGGCAACGCGGTTAAGGCGTTCGAGGGGATCGGCGGTTTCCAGCAGATCTTGCTTCTCGTCCACGGGAAGCTGCAGATTGGCGGCGATGGTGTCCGACAAACGCGCGGGATCGTCTACGCGAGCCGCGGCGATCATGGTGTCGTAATTCAGACTCTGGGAAAGCTTGATGAACTGCTCGTAGAGGTTGGTGACCTTCGTAACAAGCTGTTCGACCTGGGGAGTTACTTCGATGCGAGCAGCCAGAAGGCGAAGGTTGGCGCGAAAGAAACCTTCTTCCGTGTTGATGGAGACGGCGCGGGCACGCTCCACACCTTCGACGAGAACCTTTATATTGCCGTCGGGCAGCTTCACGCTTTGGACGATATTCGCCAAAGTGCCGACCGCGTAGATTTCCTCGGGCTTGGGATCATCGATCGAAGCGTCATGCTGAGTGGACAAGAAAATCTTCTTGTCACCCGCCAGGGCTTCTTCGAGCGCGCGCACACTGGCTTCCCGCCCAACGATGAACGGCGTCATCTGTTGCGGAAAGATGACCATGTCCCGTACCGGCATCATTGGTACGCGCTTCAATTCCTGTTTTTCCCGGTTGAACATGCAGGCCCCTGAAACTCCCTCAGTTGCCCAAAGCGGCCGTCATCCGGCCTTTTCGAGCAAAGTCCAATTGATCTCGCGACCGCGCACCATATCGGCGGTGACCACGAAGTCGCGCACTCTCTTCTGCATCGGCAGGTGATACATCAGTTCCAGCATGAGGTCTTCGAGGATCATACGCAAGCCGCGCGCGCCAACTTTGCGCTGAAGTGCCAACTCCGCCACGGTTTCTAGGGCGTCGTCGGTAAAGCGCAGACGGACGTTTTCGAACTCGAAGAGCCGCTGATACTGCTTGAGCAAAGCGTTCTTGGGCTCGGTGAGGATCTTCATGAGCGCGCCCTTATCCAGATCGCTCATCACGCCGGCGACAGGCAAGCGGCCCACAAATTCCGGGATGAGCCCGTATTTGATCAGATCGGTTGGCTGCACTTGTTCTAGCAAATCCGTGTTGCGGCGCTGCGCGGTGGTCGGAGCCGCATCGGTATGGAAGCCGAGGGACCGGCGGCCGACTCGGCGCTCAATGGTTTTTTCCAGACCGACAAATGCGCCGCCGCATATAAATAAGATGTTCGTGGTGTCAACGGGCGTAAATTCCTGGTGCGGATGCTTGCGGCCGCCCTGGGGAGGCACGTTGGCAATGGTGCCTTCGAGAATCTTCAGCAAAGCCTGCTGCACACCTTCGCCGCTAACGTCGCGGGTGATGGACGGGTTTTCGTCTTTCTTGGCAATCTTGTCGATTTCGTCGATATAAATGATGCCCTGCTGGGTCTTTTGCACATCACCATCAGCCGCTTGCAGCAGCTTGAGGATGATGTTCTCGACGTCTTCACCAACGTAACCCGCTTCGGTGAGCGTGGTGGCATCGACGATGGCAAACGGAACATCCAGCATGCGCGAAAGCGTCTGCGCCAGGAGGGTTTTGCCAGTGCCGGTCGGGCCGATCAAGAGAATATTGGACTTGCTGAGTTCCACTTCGCCCGGCTGCTTGTTTAGGAAGATGCGCTTGTAGTGGTTATAGACGGCGACAGCCAGCTTTTTCTTCGTGCGATCCTGCCCAATGACGTAGCTGTCTAGAAACTGCTTGATCTCGGGAGGACGCGGCAGGCGACGAGCCGGCGCGGCGGCCTGCTCGCGCTTTTCGTCTTCAAGAATGGTCTGGCAAACGCCCACGCACTCGTTGCAGATATACGCGCGCGGGTAGTCGGAAGGCGAACTGATCAGCTTTTCTACCTGTTCCTGTGTTTTGTGGCAGAAGGAACAGCGAAGCGGTTCGTCTGGGCTATATTTTTTCACGTTTGAGCAGGCCTCTCCTCAAGGTCGTTCCCTGAAGCCACGAAACCTCATTGTAGGCCGAAATTATCTCCGGCGAAACAGAATATCGCACCCTATGCCGTCTATCAGGAACTCGCTGTGGACAACTTTGAATCAGGAGAAACCACCCCGGGCGAACGACCTGTCTTGCTTATTGCAAAAAACTAATACAGAAATTCCTAGCGATGCTTGAAGATGATCTCATCGATCATCCCGTAATCCTTGGCCTGGTCCGGATTCATAATGTAATCGCGCTCGACATCCTTTTCGATGCGCTCTACCGGCTGACCGGTATGTTTGGACAGGATCTGGTTGATGGTTGAGCGCATGCGCAGGATTTCCTTGGCATGAAGGTCGATGTCGGTAGCTTGCCCGCCGAGTCCGCTCATCCACGGTTGGTGAATCAAGATGCGCGAGTTCGGCAACGAAAAGCGCTTCTTGGGCGCGCCGCCGACCAGCAAAACCGCGGCAATCGATGCCGCCTGGCCCACGCAGGTGGTCACCACATCCGGCTTGACGAATTGCATAGTGTCATAAATCGCGAAACCGGCGGTGATCGAGCCACCCGGCGAATTGATGTACAGCTGAATGTCCTTTTCCGGATCCTCCGCCTGCAGGAACAACATCTGCGCGGTGGCCAGATTGGCAACGTGGTCGTCGATAGGCGTGCCAATAAAAATGATGTGCTCTTTCAGCAGGCGCGAGTAAATGTCATAGGCGCGCTCGCCGCGGCTGGTCTGTTCTACAACCATCGGCACTAGAGTGGTGGCGCGATATTGCGGATCGTCGTCGAAGTTTTTCATGTGAGAGAGTTTGCCTGTAAAGCCGGGGTTGGAATCACTTAGCGCTGGCTGCGACTGTTTTGACCCGCGCATTTTGCGCCAGCCAATCCACGGTTTTGTCACTGCGCAGCTTCGCTTTCATCCTATCGAGCGCACCCTGCTTTGTCAAACGGGCGCGAATCGCCTCGGCGGATTCGCCACTATGGCTGGCGGCGTGCTCCAGTTCGTGCTGCAGCTCTTCCTCGGTGACGTCGATCTTTTCTTCGGTGGCGATACGATCGATCACCAATTCAGCCTTCACGTCATCCCTGGCGCGCTCTTCCTGGCGTTTGCGCAGGCTAACCCAGTCGACATTGACCGCTCTTGGATCTACGCCTTGTTGCGCCAGTGAACGGACTACGCGCTCCAACCGCACATCCATTTGATGCTCAACGAGCGATTCCGGCACAGGAAAATCGTGGAGCTTGACCAGTTCGGCGATGATTTTCTCGCGCTGCAGTTCTTTCTGACGATGATCGCGTTCGTGCTCCAGGCCTTCGCGGACTTTGGTCTTCAATTCGTCGAGAGAGGTGGTATTGCTGACATCTTTAGCGAATTCATCGTTCAGTTCGGGAAGCTTCTTGGTCTTGATTTCGAGGACCTCCACGCTGTAGTTGAATTTCTTGCCGGCGAGCTTGGCGTCAGGATAGTCGACGGGATATTCCACGTCGAAATTCTTGTGATCGCCGATATTGGCGCCGCGCAAATTCTCGTTGAAGGGCTCCATGGTCTCTTCCGCGCCCACGTGGCATAGCACGCTCTCGGCCTGGAGCGTTTCGCCGCCGCCTTCCGGCGTGCCGAGCAGTTTCAGCTGGACGAAATCGTCGTTTTGGACCACGCGGCCTTCTACCGGCGCGAACGTCGCGGCGCGCTGCTGCATTTCCGCGAGGGTGTTGGCAACGCTTTCGTCGCTGATGGCCATTTCGGGCATCTCGATTTCCATGTTCTTGTAGTCGCCCAGCGCAAATTCCGGCAGCACTTCAAACGAAGCACGGAATTTCAGGGGCTGGCCTTCGTTGTATTCAAGCTTGTCCACTTGCGGCTGCGAAACGGGCGTGAGTTTCTGCTCGGCGACGGCCTTTTCCACGTGTTCCGGCACGAGGGTCTGCAGCACTTCGCCCTTGATGTCGCTGGCGAACCGCTTTTTGATCAGCGAAATCGGCGCTTTCCCCGGACGAAAGCCGGGCACGCGCGCGATCTTGGCAAAATCCTTTGCGACTTTCTCCGTGGCTTTGGTTACTTCCTCAGCCGGAATCTCCAGGTCCAATTCTTTCCGGCACGTTGCTTCCGCCATCTCAGGTTCTCCCTTTTTGCAGATCCACACTCATTCAAGGTCAGACGACCGCGGCCATTGCGCGCAAGATACACGAATTGCGATTCTTACCCCGCACCACCATTTGCGGAAATTTCTGGCATCACCCTGCGGTAATCCGGCGGGCTATCTCGGTATAACCTGCATAGAAATTATAAGTTAGCAGCCCGCGAGGGTCAACGAAGCTCGGGAGATGGCGCCGTTTCCAGCGTGGAGCGGCTGTTTCTGTAACCACGCCCTAAACGCGGCTATCGCGGCGCTCGCCAAACAGCAAGCGTCGCAAACCTTTCGGCAGCATCGGCAGGCGGCCAAGTCCCGCGGCGCTGGCGGTTCCTGACGCCATCCACAGCAACCGGTAAGCGATGATTCCGATGACAAGAAGCGAACTACAGGCTAAGGCAACCAGGTCTGATCTGCTCATGATCGGCCTCTGCTCCATTGTATCATCGACGCACGCAGGCGGCAGGATCCATCCGATAGCAATTGCGCGAATTTGACGGCCGGGCTGGCGGGTTTCTGTTAGGCTGGGCCAGGAAACAACCATTTTGAAGGAGAACCAGCGTGACAGTAGTGGCCGGAGTGGATCTTGGCGGGACCGCCGTTAACTACACCTTATTGGACCAGCAGGAACGGTTTTTGATTGAAGCTCTCTGCGAGCATCCCGCTCTTTCCAAACAAGGGCCTGACGTTTGTCTGCAACAGATCGCGGATGGACTGAAGATCTCTGCGGATCGAGTGGGTGTGGACCTTGTCGACGTGGTTGCGGTGGGCCTGGATACGCCGGGCCCGGCGAGCGCGGCGGGACAGTTCAGCCGACGAGGCTCGACAAATTTCGTTCACGCGCAGTGGGCGGGCTACGACATTCGCGAAGGCTTGGCTCGCAAGATCGGAAAGCCGGTGTGCTATCTCAATGACGCCAACGCGGCGGCACTCTGGGGGCACTACGCCATCTTTGGCGCGAACAGCAAGGAAACGTCGATCTCCATCATTATCGGCACCGGGAACGGCGGCGGCATCATCCTGGATGGCAATGTGGTGAAAGGGAAAAATGGATTTGGCGGAGAATTGGGCCACGTGTTGATTCCGTATCAGGGCATCGCGGGAACCAGCGGAATCGTGCCGCACTGCAATTGTGGGCGCATCGGAGATCTGGAATCGCTTTGCTCGCTTACCGCGATCGAGAAAACCATCCTGCCGTATTTTCTTCCGCGCTACCCGGAGCACGAGTTGGCCAAAGTCGATATTCATCAGGCGGCGAAACTGGTGCGCGGGCTGGCGGACAAAGGCGATGCGCTTGGCCGGGAAGTATTTCGCGTGCAGGCGCACGCGCTGGGTCTTTTCTTCGACGAAATGGTGAACACTTTCGATCCCGACGCGCTGATCGTGGGCGGCGGCGCGATTGAAGCAAGTCCCGAGTTTCAACATTGGTTCATTGAAGAGATCCGTGCAGGCATGCCCACGCAGCGCGAAGAGCAGGCCAGCATCCCGATCTACGTCATCCCCAATGGAGATACCGCCGGGGCGCGAGGAGCGGCGATCGAAGCGTTCAAACTGGCCAAAGAGAGCGGCTTGATTTGACGCGTGCTCATTCTAATTCCTCTTGCCCGGTCTAATCTAAAGATAAACTTTTCGTGCAGGTACCGTCGGGTATAGCATGCGCTGGAGGCCAGCAGGAATGCGCCGCTACCTGTCCAACGTGAAAAAGGGAATTTGTTTGTTCTGCGGGATGGCTCTGGTCGCTTCTGCGATTGTGGCGCAGACAGCGGCCCGGCAGTCGACTGTCAGCGCTCAACCAGCGAATAACCGAGTTCTGAATGTTACGGCGCTCGACGAGAAAGGCCTGCCAGTTACGGACCTGACCAGCGCCGATTTCCAGATCTTCGACGACGGGAAGCAGCAGAAGATCGCGGATTTCCTCCCGCCGTTTCCTTCCACGCCGGGGACGACCGCGTCGACGACATTGATCCTGTTCGACCTACTTAATTCCCTATTCACCGAGCGCGAGAACACCGCCACACTGATCGTTCAAGCGCTGCAACCGGTGGAGATGGGCAACTCCGTTTTCCTCTATCTATTGACCAACCGCGGTGACCTTGCACCCGTCCATGCGTTGGCCATGCCACAGCAGACGACCGTTCTCGGACATGGTGCCGGCGATCAGAAATCGTCCGACTCGCCATGGACGCAACAAGTGCGCCCGCTACTTGATCGAGAAATCGAAAAAGTAAATGCACTGAGAATACAGGATTACAAGGACCAGGGAGTCCGTGTCGCAGCAACTTTCCTGGCTTTGGATGACTTGGGAAACGCATTCATGAGAATTCCTGGCCCAAAGACTATCGTGTGGCTCACACGGGGAACTCCGAACTGGGTGGATTATCCGTATGGCTGTAAGGACGTGCCTTTCTCGACGGGGTCGGAAAACTATGTCGGAGGCAGATGCACGAACGAATGCAGCCGTAGGCCAGGAGTGGTCAGGTGCATCGATTACACGCCGTTCTTGATGCACTTCGGCGACCGGCTGGCGCGAACCGATACGATCTTTAACAGTGTGGACCTGAGTCTGCGAGGCGGGGTAAGGCCTGCCGATCGCGGACGATCGAGAGACACGCTTCTGCAATTAGCAGATATTTCCGGAGGCCGCGTGTACCTGCATGGCGAAATCGATCAAGCGATCACGGACTCGCTGCAGGAGGCGGGCGCGCGATACCAGCTTAGCTATGACGCGCCCACGCCAGATGGCAAATATCACGAAGTCCGCGTGGAATGCCCCCGCAAGGGGGTCCACCTCCAGGCACCGCAGGGTTACTACGCTGCTGAGCAAGCGAAGCAAAAATGACCGGCTGCGCCCGCCACGCAGAGCGGGTGTGCGGTAGGAAGAAAGCTACGCTACACTGTTGCGGCCATGAGCGTAATCGACGAAGTACTCGCCGCAAACGAAATCTACGCGCGCACGCATGAATTGCGCAAACTAACGCCGCGGCCGGAGCGCAAGCTGGCGGTGCTGACCTGCATGGATACGCGCCTCTCGATCCTCACCCTGGGCCTGAAAGCCGCAGACGCGCATATCATCCGTAATGCCGGCGGAATCGTCACCGACGACTCGCTGCGGTCGCTGTTGATTTCGCATTACCTGCTGGGTACCAAAGAATTCATGATCATCAACCATACGGATTGCGGGTTGATGCACACCACGGAGCAGGATCTGCGTACGCGGATCCAGAACCGCACCGGGACCGCCGCGATTGCGCCTGCATTCTTCTACGCGTTCCAGAATATCGACGAGAATGTGCGTCATCAATTGGAAAAGTTGCGCAGCCACCCGTGGGTCCCGGATACGATCGCGGTTCGCGGATTTGTCTACGACGTTTCGAGCGGATTGTTGCGCGAAATCAAATGAAGAGTTTCGAACGCGTAAATGACGGCAAGCAAATCGTGATTTCCACTGTGATTTGCCGCAAGCATGGGCTAATCTTGACAGCACATCGTTCAGGATTTCGATGAATTAAAGGAGGCTTCAGGAATGAAGAATGCGCTTCGTTTTCTTATGGTCGCCGCGTTGCTGGTGTTTGCCGTACGCGCTGCCGACGATGTAGCTTCCGCCGTTCATGGCACCATCACCAAACTGGACGCCGGGACAAAAACAATGGTGGTCAAAACCAAAGATGGCACGGAACATACCGTGCATTTTACGGACAAGACCGCCGTTTGGGGAGCTGACAAAACCGCTGCCGGTGCGAAGGATTCCTTTAAAGGACTATCCGAAGGCTCCGAAGTCGTGGTGCACTACACTGCGAAAGGCACGGAGAAGAGTGCCGTCGAAGTCGACAAAGTTGGCAAAGACGGCCTAAAGTATGTGGACGGCACGGTCACCAAAGTGGGGAAAGACGGGAAGACCGTGGTAGTAAAATCCGCTGATGGCACCGAACATACCTTTGATGTGGCCGGGCACGACACCGCCGATGTGGCCAAAGGCATTGGCAAGGCAGCGGACAAGAGCGGCAAAGTGACGGTTTACTACAGCGAAGAAGGCGGGAAGAAAGTCGCGCATTTCTTCGAGAAGCTGTAAAGCAGGAGCAATTTCTTAAGCAGAAGAAACGGCATGCAGCAAAGGGCGGGCGCTACATCACACAGAGATGAGAAGGCCGACGGGAAATTGCGTCGGCCTTTTTCTTTTGTGTTTCAGAATTTTTTATCCGGCGGCCAGCGGCCGCCCGAGTGCGGCAGTCAGATCCTCATGCAGCAGGCGGTGGAAGAGATGCTCTCCCGTTTCGCGGCGCAGGGACAGGCGGCCGGCAACGTAGGCGCGCGAAGCGAGGCCGCGCTGCACGGAATCGCAGATGGCCATGTCTTCATCCTGTACTTTTTCGCTGACGGCGATGCTGTCATGATGCTGCTGCGCGGCAGCGGCGCTGGTATCCGCAAAGTAGTAATCGAAAATCACGGCACATTTGTCCACGCCAAGTGGCAGAACGAGATTGGTGTCCATCACGCCGGAATAGGCATTGATCATAAAGTTGGGATAGACCCACAAATAAAACGCATGGCCCTGCCGCGTGGCCCCAATCGCGGAGTCGGCCGCCGCCGAAGCGTCCAGCGGGCTCGATTGCAGACAAGAGCGCTCGAAATTCTGAATGGTGTATTTCGTATACTCGACCACGCTGCTTAAGCCCTTGTGAGCATGGGGCACGTGATAGCCGCCGTCGAGGTAGTTGTCCACGTACACTTTCCAGTTACAATTCAGGGTGTAAATGCGGCGATCGAAGTAGTGCAGGTTTTCTGCCTGTTTCAGCGGCGCCGTGAGCGAAGGAACTTTACCCAGGAAATCGCTTAGCGTCGCGGATTTTCCGTCCAGATTCACAAAAACGAAATTTTCCCAGCTGCCCACGCGGATGGGCACTAGCCCGTTATCCCTGCGATCAAAATTGCACACACCTTCAAACTCCACCATGCCCTTCAGCGATCCGTCGTTTCCATAAGTCCATCCGTGGTACGGGCAGCGGAATTGTTTGGCGCAGCCAGCGGATTCTGTGGCTACCGCAGCTGCGTGATGGCGGCACACGTTGTAAAAGGCGCGGAGCTGGCCGTCGTCACTGCGCACCACGAGCAATGGCTCTCCGTTCACATCGATGGTGAGAAACTGTCCAGGTTCCTTTACCTGATCTAGGCGGCCCACAACCTGCCAGTTAGAAGCGAAGACGCTGTCTCGTTCCAATTGCGCAATGCGCGCGTCAAAATACCACGCAGCGGGGATCGTCGAGGCTTTTTCCAGTGGATTGGCCGGATTGTATAAGTTCAGGATTTCGCGGACGCTGCGCTCGCTCATAGGAAGGGCTCCGGGTGCCTGCGTGCTCATTTTGCTGTAGATCCGCCCGATGTAGCAAGGCCGAGAGCCCGGCATAGAACGCAGTGTTGCGCCAGCCGAATGCAGCAACGCCGCCAACAGGAAGGAGCTCCCATTGGCGGCGTTAGCGGCGCAGCAGACGTAAATCAATTTCGCCCGATTTACTTGGTATCGGCCTGGCTGGTCATGGCGCGAGTTTCTGCCTTGCGCACTTCTGCAAGGAACTGCCGGGCGTCTTCGGGCACAGGAACCTTACCAGTCAAGACTTCGGTACTGGTGTAGTCCTGTCCGTACATTGCAATCGTGGAATCTTTGTCATGCTCGATCCAGGAGCCGTCCAAGTCGATTCCCGCAAACAAGCCGTGCGCGCGAGAGTAGGTCAGGATTTCGGTGCTTGCCTTCCAATCGGTGTCCGCAGAAGCGTGACGTCCGACCGGGCCAGCAGCGGCGGAAGCGCCGGCGCCGATCTGAAACTTGTTCGATAGAAGGCTTCGCATGCCGTCGTCGTTCATAATCATCATCACCAGCTGGACATCTTCAACGCCGATTTGCGCGCCCCAGCTGCCACCGGTAATGGTGAAGAAGGCAGGAGCGCTCCAACGCCCATCAGGCAAACGGCAGGTCGACAAACCGCGGCCATGCTTGCCACCAAAAATGAACGCGCCCTTGATCATGCTGGGCACGATGGCGATACACTTCGCGCCTTTCAAAACTTCGTCGGGAATTCCTTTGTCGGGAGCATCGATGATCTGCTGGATCGTGGTGGTCGAACTCTGCAGGCGATCCTCTACGTCTGTTTTGGTTTGATCCGCACGGGCGATGCCAAACGCGCCCATACAGGCGACCAACATTATCGCGATTCTAAATTTCATTTTCTAAAACCTCTCGGTGAAATTGTCTCTAGTGGAGTAAAACACGGGTGGGCCGCCGTCCAGAATCGAAAGAAACTGGTAATGCCGCGGGAAACATATTGTAGGTCCTTCGGTAAAAACTGAATGTTGCCCTGGCTATCATCCGCCGGGGGATATTCTTTCCTTATTCCAGGTTATTGTCGCCTACAAAATGGATCAAATGCCCGCCCTCGTGCATCTATTGTGAGTGAGTCAGTGAAATTGCGTATGGACCTAAGAGGTGCCACGCTGTTAACTCTTTTGTATCCGGTGAGCCTGCTGACCGCAGTGGCGGCGAGCGTCTTGGCCAAATGAAATGTTCCGTCACACCATTCCGATCGGACGGATCTTTGGCGTCTCCGTTGATCTAGACTATTCCTGGTTTCTAGTTTTAGGTCTGCTCACGTGGATGCTGGCGGTCAGTTATTATCCCGCGGAATTCGCGGGATGGGGTGCCGCGGACTACTGGTTTGTTGGGTTGGCGACCGCCGTAATGTTGTTCGTCAGCGTGTTGATGCATGAACTGGGGCACGCAGTCGTGGCCAGGAAGTACGGGATGCCCGTCCCGCGCATCGTGCTATTTATCTTTGGCGGAGTCTCCGAGATTGGGGGCGAGCCTCCGGGCGCTTCGGCGGAATTCTGGATCGCCATTGTTGGCCCGATCGTCAGTTTTGTCCTGGCGGCTTTCTTTTGGGAAGTCGAACCGCTTCTTTACTCGTGGCCACAGCTCTACGCCTTAGCAAAATACCTGGCGTTGTTAAATCTGATTCTCGGCGTGTTCAACCTTATCCCCGGGTTTCCACTGGATGGAGGCCGCGTGTTGCGCGCCATCCTATGGTACTTCACCGGAAAATACCGCCGGTCCACGGCCATCGCGGCAACGACCGGACGCTTCATTGGCTTCCTGCTGATCTTCCTCGGTGTGTGGCAGGCACTTCGTGGCAATTTTATCGGCGGTTTATGGACCGCATTCATTGGCTGGTTCCTGGAGAGTGCCGCGGCCAGCCAACTGCAACAGGAAGTTCTGAAGAGCATGCTCGGAGACCACAAGGTGCACGATGCGATGCAGCGTGACTTTCCGCAAATCTCCGGCGACATCACACTGCAAAAACTGGTGGACAACTACATACTGCCGGGAGGCGTGCGCTATTTCGTTGTGAATGGAGAGGGCGGCGCGACCGGGCTTGTCACCTTGGCTTGTGTACAGAAAGTGCCGCGTTCCGAATGGCCCACGACTAACGCCTCGCAGGTGATGGTGCCATTGCACAGGCTGGCATCCACGAGCCCGGACGCCATTCTCTGGTCCGCGCTTGAAAAGATGGGACGCGATGGCGTAAACCAGTTGCCAGTGGTCGAGGGAAACGGCGTGGTCGGAATGCTTTCCCGCGAAGATGTTGTGCATTACCTGCACGTGCTGCAAGCATTCGCCGCGTAGAACCCGCGGGTGCGGAAGGCACTCCAGTTCACAAAGGGAGGTTTCACACATGGGTCCCGCAACAAGAAAAGCTCCTTACTTCGTGCTCTTGCTCGCTCTGGTTTTCCTGCTGGTGGGCGGTTTCTTTCGCGCTGGCATAGTACGTATGCCCGGACATTCCGTGTTCGGCGCGGAAAAAGTGGCAGTGTCGGTCGCCAAGAATGTCGCCCCAGTCAGTCTGGGAGATTTCAAGAATGGCTTCTCCTCCGTGCTCGTTCCGACTTTGCCGGCAGTGGTGAGTATCTCGTCCACAAAAATTGTGAAGTCGCAGGGAAACACACCGGACTTTTTCAATGATCCGATGTTCCGGCAATTCTTTGGCAATCAGCCGCCTCCTGGAATGTCTCAAGGGCCGCAATCGGAACGCGAGTTCGGATTGGGTTCTGGCGTCATCGTGAATCCCGATGGATATATTCTGACGAACAACCACGTGGTCTCCGGGGCTTCCGACGTAGAAGTGTTCACGGTGGATAAGCGGAAGTTCAAGGCGAAAGTGATCGGCACCGATCCGCTCACGGACGTAGCCGTTCTGAAAATCGACGCGACTGGCCTACCCACTCTTACGCTCGGAGATTCCTCCGCATTGAAAGTGGGTGACGTGGTTTTCGCGATTGGCCAACCTTTCGGCATTGGCGAAACCGCGACGATGGGCATTGTGAGCGCGACGGGGCGCGGCCTCGGTCAAGCGATTGAACGCTACGAAGATTTCATTCAAACCGATGCGGCGATCAACCCGGGCAACTCCGGCGGAGCTTTGATCGACCTTCGCGGAAACTTGATCGGCATCAACACCGCGATCCTATCGGGAGGCGGTGGCGAGGGCGGCAATGAAGGCGTGGGCTTCGCGATCCCCATCAACATGGCGCACAACGTGATGGACCAGATTGTCGAACACGGCAAAGTGATCCGCGGCTATCTAGGGGTGAGTATCCAGGGCGTTGATCCCGATATGGCGAAAGCTTTTGGGTTGAGTCGGGGTGGCGGCGCGTTAATTGGCGATGTCACAGCAGACAGTCCGGCGGCCAAGGGGGGATTGCAACGGGGGGATGTCGTGCTTGAATTGAATGGTCAAGTGGTCGACGGACCAGACGATCTCAGCGTCCGTGTTGCGCAAATGGCCCCGGGCACGGTGGCCCGACTGAAAATATTCCGCAACGGCAAGGAACAGAATCTGGACGTAACCCTGGGCGAATTTCCAGAGAAGGGAACCGCCAGCAACGAGCAACCCGGAGCAGCGGCACCGTCTGGACTGAAGGGCATTCAGGTGCAGAATTTGACGCCGGACATCGCTCACGAACTGCAACTGCCCGCGTCTGTGGCGGGCGTGGTTGTTGCCAATGTTGATCCGTCCAGCGCCGCTGCGGAATCCGGGCTACAGCGTGGCGACGTGATTCTGGAAGTGAACCGCAAGCCTGTCCGTAACCTGGAGCAATACCACCAAGCGCTCGCGGGAACGGCGAATCAATCCGTGTTGCTGCTCATTAATCGCGCCGGTACGACGCACTTTGTGATAGTTCAACCGCAGTAATCGCGGCGGACATCAGTTCTATTTGCGTCTGGATCTGTATGCGGCCATCAACCCGTCCAGGGTAGGCTGAAGCAGGTTTGGATCACGGACACAGTCCAAGAAAATCAGCCGGGGATCTTTCTCGCCCATATTGAAGCCTCCGAAGTTGCGTCGCGCAGAGGCAGGAGGCGGACCACTCGGTTCACCGGCCTCAGGTAGAACGGGAGGAAGTTGAAACGCGTACATGCTGCCACCTGCAAGAGTGATGTGGGGAAAATTCATCAGCCACAGGCAATTGTGACTATCTTCGATCATGTCGGCGGAGACCACGGCCCATTGACCGGCGTCAGACGGCGAAGGCAACTGGCAATCCCAGAATTGCGCTTGTGGCACGTACACGTTGGGATCGTTGTAGCCGTATTCGTCGATCAATATGCGAGAGAGCCCGCGCTGCTCTGCGAAACGATGCACTTCTGGCAGAGACTGATTCCAA
This sequence comes from Candidatus Acidiferrales bacterium, assembly GCA_963742325.1. Taxonomy (GTDB): domain Bacteria; phylum Acidobacteriota; class Terriglobia; order Acidiferrales; family UBA7541; genus Acidiferrum. The sequence goes on from CAVULB010000002.1 coordinate 1,615,931, forward strand.
TCGAGATTCGAATCGCTAACCAGCGCGTAGGCAGGGTGACCGAAGCTGAAGCTGTTGAGAAACGGAAAGAAATAAGGATACGCGCGGACTATCGTGACAACTGACGCCAGTGCTAAAACGAAGTATGCGGCCATAGCAAATCGAGCAGCGGGCCATCCGTTCTGACGTAGCAATGCAAGCGCCCGCGGGGCAGGGGCCATGAGCAGGATCAGGAGCATCAGTGGAATCGTGAAGTGGCGAATGCTGATGGTCATCCGGCTGAGCATGCAAAACGCAATGAACACCAGCAGGCCTGTCCATATCGCGCGCCAATGAAATTCCATTTCACCCCGGATCCATCCGGCGCTTTTTAACTTGCGCCTGGCCACGACACCAACCAGCAGCGTGAGCAGCAGCATGAACAGAAAAGACAGCGTGGACTTCAGTAAAAACACGATAGGAAAATAAAACCACACGCCATGGCTGTACGCGCGGCCAAGAATAAAAGTTGGCCTCGTAGAGCTAAGGGCAAACATGCCGAGACCACGCAGGAAAAGCCACGCGGGCAACAAAAGCCGGCGGAGAAGCAGCGCAGCAGGATTATCGCCGAGGACGGACAGCGAGTCCGACGATTGGTTCCACGAAAGAAGGAAATACACCGCATAGACTGTGACAGCGGCTAGAAGAATGCCTTTCCATAAATAACGCGCACGGAGGCGGCGCCATTCTTTGAGATCGGACTGCGCCGCTGGCATTTCGGAAACCGGAGCAACACGAAGACTCAGGCGAAAAGCAAGGAAGCAGAACAAAAGTGCACCCGCGGAAAATTTGGAGAGGATGGAGGCGCCAAACAGTAGACCAAAACGCACGAGGGCGGCCCGAGAAGGCGAACGCCACAGCGAAGCGAAACTCCACAGCGTGAGAAGCGAAAAAAAGGCGACGGGAATATCCGTCAGGATCAGTGGCCCAAAAACAAGGAAGGCGGGTGTGGTGACGTATGCCGCCAGGCACAAAACGCCGCCCCACGGATTGCCCAGTTTGGACGCAAACAAGTAGATGGACGCACCCAACGCCAGTGTGAGCAGAAGCATGGGGACGCGTCCCCACAACACCGTGGAATAAGGATCATTCCAACGCAAAGCGACCGCATGCCCCCATGGCCATTCTCCCAGGAAGCTGCCGAAAAGGCTGTTGCCACTAAATATCCAGGAAATGTCAGAGTAGTCTGCGCGCACACCGCGAAAAACCAGAGGGATGGCCGCCACAACTTTCGCCAGCGGGGGATGCTCCTGATTCATGCGCAGATCGAGCTTCTGCAGGTAGCTGACGCCTGCGCCGAGGTGCGCCACTTCATCGATGGTAATGGACTCTCGAAGCGCGGCACTCCCGGCAAGGAAGGCCATCAGCAAGAGGAGGAGGACCGCGAGGACATTGGGGATATGCTTCATGATCAAAAATCCGTGTGACGTCGCTTGGAGGAACACGTCCTCCTGATTCACCAGCGGAACGGCGAAGGAGCGACTTGACCTGATTCGATGGTCCGTCGATGTGTCCAGTGGCTCGATCTTCTCACGAACAGAGCGCCTTCGCGATAAGTGATTGATAAATTGGCATGATGCCGCAGTCAAGCCCGTAAGTGCAATGGAGGCGGGACCACCCTTTTTACAACTTTTTACAATCGTTTGCGACCGCTTGACACATCCCGTTCTGCGGGTCTTTATAGTCTGCGTAGGCTCGCAAGTGGTAATCCGAGGGAGAGACTCAGGAATGTTCAAGAAGTGGCGATTGACGGACCGCACGCGCATGCTCCTCCGGTTGGAGTTGGCCATCACTCTGCCGGCAGTGGCGCTCATGGCGTTCAGCATCTGGAATCTCCGGCACTTTCAGCGCGATCAAGCGATTGAAGCCGCCATTCAACGCGACTTTACTCATGTCCTGAAAATCGCGGAGACGAAAAGCTGGATAAAAGCCAATCAGTACCTCGCGCCCATTCGCAAGGAATTTCCCACTGCGGAAGACAAAGACATCGAAGGAAAGCTTGACCAGATACTGGCTGAGCATCCCGAGCTGGATTACGCGATCCTCTACGACAAGAAATCCAACACATACATCGGCAGGATGCAGTCAACGGCCCCCCGCAGCGCCGATTTCTGCTCCTTTGTGCAGTCGGACTTCAACGATTTTCAACAGTGGATGCCCTCGGAAGGATCGATGTTCGTAGATCGCATCCGGATGATGGAGGAAGAAGGGGAAGATCCAACAGTGTTTTGGGGGAGTTGGGAATGGAAGAAGCAGCAGCACATATATTCCAACGCGGCCTTCTTTCTACCGCCGGGCACCCCGAAGGGTGAAATAGCGCTTGGTATCGTGCAGTTTAATCAGGATTATCTTCAAAAGACGTTCTTCCCCGAGATCATAAAAGACGTATTGCACAGCAAGAGCAACGCCTTCCGGAACGATGCCAATCCACCAGCCATGATGATCCATGCGCTGCACGAGAGCACGGCCTGGTTGGTCTCCCCCAATTGGGGCAATGGCAAAGGTGAAGTGGATCGTCCATTTTCCGATATTTTCCAGGGCATGGTGTGGTCCATTAAATATCCCGGCACAACTATCGCCGACATCAGCGCTAGATTCATGCGCTCCAATTTCATTGTTCTGGGTGCGCTCTCCATCTTGATGCTTGGCGGAATATTCCTGACATATCGCAACATCTCGAGGGAAATGGATCTGGCGCGTGTGAAATCGGATTTCGTTGCCAACGTTTCCCACGAATTGCGTACGCCTCTTGCGCTGATCCGGCTCTATGCGGAAACGCTCGAGCTCGGGCGCATCACCTCCAAGGAAAAATATCAGGAATATTTCCGCATTATTCGCGAAGAGAGCGAGCGACTGAGCGCGTTGATCAACAATATCCTGGATTTCTCTCGCATCGAAGCCGGGCGCAAGGAATACGAGTTCAAGGAAACCGATCTTCCCGAGCTTGTGCGTTCCACGTTGGATTCCTACCGCTTCCAGATCGAGCAGAACGGTTTCGCCTTGGAAGAAAATATCGCACGAGACATTCCGCCGGTGAACGTGGACCGCGAAGCCATCGCGCGCTCTTTGCTTAACCTGGTGAACAACGCGCTCAAGTATTCGAAGGATCGTAAGTTCATCGGCGTCAGCCTCTACCGCGCCAACGGCAGCGTGAAGTTGGAAGTGCAAGATCACGGCATCGGTATCCCGGCCGGCGAGCAGGAGAAAATTTTCGAGAAGTTCTACCGTTGCGGCGACCCGCTGGTGCACAACATCAAGGGTTCGGGTTTGGGCTTGTCGCTGGTGCGCCATATCGTGCGTGCCCACGGTGGCGAGGTGAAAGTGGAAAGTGCGCCGGAGCAGGGAAGTAAGTTCACGATTGCGCTGCCCCTGGATCCAGCGTCATCAGCCGGGACAGCAATGGCATGAAGGCTACAAGGGAGAGGTCATGGGCACCAGCAAAATTCTAATCGTCGAGGATGAGCCGAACATGGTGGCCGGTCTACGCGACAACTTTGAATACGAAGGCTTTCAGGTGATTACGGCGCTCGACGGAGTGGAAGGGCTCGAGCGCGCGCTGAAGGATTCTCCGGACCTGGTCGTTCTCGACGTGATGATGCCGCGCATGAGCGGGCTCGATGTTTGCAAGCAGCTGAAGGCAAAGCGCCCGTCGATTCCCATCATCATGCTGACCGCGCGCGGTCAGGAAGTCGACAAGGTCGTGGGTCTGGAGCTGGGGGCGGACGATTACGTGACGAAGCCGTTTTCGATTCGCGAACTCCTGGCGCGCGTGAAAGCCGTTCTGCGGCGCGCGCATACTTTGCCGCAAGACAAGGACAGTTATGCCTTCGGCGACGTGGAGGTCAACCTGCGCAGTTACCAGGTCATGCGCGGGGGACAGCGCATTGAGTTTTCCGGCAAGGAGTTCGACCTGCTGAAACATTTTCTCTGTCATTCCGGAGAAACGCTCAGCCGCGACCGCCTGCTCGATGAAGTGTGGGGTTACGAAAATTTCCCAACGACCCGAACGGTGGACGCGCATATCGTCCGCATCCGGCAAAAGCTTGAGCCGGTTCCCGATGAGCCCCGGTATTTTCTAACGGTCCATGGAGTTGGATACAAATTCGTAGGATGAGATGACCATGATGGTCTCAACAGAAAACACGACGGATACGCGGAGAAACGCAATCGGCAGCCGGCTCCCTCCGGCGATCTCGCCCGAGGCGGAACTCCTCGCACTGCAGCAGGCTCACGCCAAGTTGCAGCAGGCCATCTTCGAAGCCGCACAGATCCAGCGCCGGCTTTGCGCGCCGCGGGAACACAGCTGGGGCGAGTTTCAAATCGCAGGGGAAATTTTCCCGGTTCGCCATCTTTCCGGTGACTTTTTCAAAGTGATGGAATTCCCCAGCTCGCTGGGTTTGGTGTTGGGCGATATCGCCGGCAAAGGATTGTCTGCGGGAATTTGGCAGGCGCACGTGATGGGTCTGATCCAGCGCGCCGCGCGCAGGCACGCGGACCCGTGCGAAGCCGTTGCGGAAGTGAACCACGAACTTTGCCACGATGAAAGCCAGCCGCCGCTGACGGCGCTGTTCCTCGCGAGGATCGATCCCGAGACGCAGGAACTTCTCTATTGCAATGCGGGCTTGCCATCCCCGCTACTGCTGAGAGACAAAAAGGCTCTGGAACGCCTGGAAGAAGGTGGTCCCATGTTAGGGGCGGTGAAGAAAGCCAGCTTCCAATCCGGACGTGTGCTGCTCAACCCGGGCGATATGCTGATCGCTTACTCCGATGGAGTGACGGAGTGCCGCAACTCGGATGACCAGGAGTTTGAAACCGATGGCTTGGCGACGGCGGCCAAAGTTGTTTCCGGCGCCAGTGCAAGCAAAGCGTTGTTCTCCTTGCTGGCCACGGTTCTTGATTTTGCAGACACCTGCTCGTTGAACGACGACTTAATGCTGTTGGTCGTTCGCCGGCGCGACGCTGTCAACCACGAACAGCCGCGGTCGCGCACAAAAGATTCTTCGGCTCCTCACCACCGGCGGTTTGGCCTGCGCGGGCGGAAAACGCCGGCGAGGGAGGACACCGGTTCAGAAAGTTAGCGGCGGTACATCCCGGACTCGGGATTTGCGGTATACGGATCCGTAGCTGGCGGTGTGCCCGATCGCGTGCACGTAATGCCTTGTAAAGGAGCAGTTATGGCAACGCAATCTCCCTCAATCCTTCTCGAAGAAGCGGGATTCTGCAATGTGTGGCGTCAGTCCATGCAGACCTGCCCGGAGGTTCTGAACTGGGTCTACACCGCGCACTATCAGCACGTTTTGCAAGTTTGCCGCCGGTTTTTCCGTCGCCCCGAAGACGCGGAGGACGCCGCAGCGGAAGTGTTTTTGAAATTGCATACTGTGCTGGAGAAAAAAGACGAGCACCATCCGTTCCGGCCGTGGGTATGTCAGGTGGCGGGGCGGCATTGCATCGACAAACTACGACGGCGCAAACGCGAAAAATGCACTGCTGTGGCGGGCAATGATCTTTGCGCTGTGCCAGACACCGTGGCTCCTTCACCGCTTTCTCAAGTTCTGCTCGATGAAGCGCATCGCCAGGTGAGGGAAGAACTGGAACGCTTGCCGGAGTGCTACAAGGTTCCGCTTAAGCTGCGCTATTACAAGTGCATGAGCTACTCAGACATTGCTCGAACGCTGAACCGGCGAATCCCGACGGTCAAGACCATCATTTTCCGCGCGAAAAACCGTTTGCGTCGCAATCTGGGGCAACTGAATAAGGCTAAGGTTCAAGAGCCTGCTGTCAGTGGCGACGCAGAACAGATTTTGTAGGTAAACCCACCAAACCGGTCTATGGCGCGCTCCCGTTGCGGAGAAAATGCGTGTGACGAAGTGTGCCCATGGCGCATCGAAACCTCAGCCTACCCCAGTGGTCGAGGCTGTCCAACGAGGTGTTTCATGACGTCTTATTATGGCGGTAAGCAGCTGGCCGACTCCTTTCGCACTGTAAGAAAGAACACAATTCAGGTTGCCGAGGACATTCCGGAGGACCAGTACGGGTACATTGCGGCACCAGACGCACGTTCGGTTGGGCGCATGTTGACGCATATCGCGATCAGCACTCGTATCGCGGATGAGATTCACAAAAAGGGGCTAACGACTCTCGCCGGCTTCGATTTCTTCGGACTTCTGGATCGTTTCCAGGCTGAGGAAGCCAAATCCAGATCGAAAGCTGAAATCGTGAACCTGCTGAAGACCGAAGGTGAGCGATTCGCGTCGTGGCTGGAAACATTGACGCCGGAATTTCTTGGCGAAGGCGTAAGCGAACCCGACGGCAAAGCGGTAAAGTCGCGCTTCGAACGGCTTCTGGCGACTAAAGAACACGAAATGCACCATCGCGCCCAGTTAATGCTGATCGAGCGGCAACTCGGCATCGTTCCTCACATCACGCGGCAGTTCAACGAGCGTGTCGCTCAGATGCGTTCTGCGCGCGCTTAACCGTGGAGCTTTCCTGTGACACAGTTTCCCGCGCAATTAGCGAAACATTGTTAGTCAGGGAGGCGCCGAAGGCCTCCCCATGCTCTCCGCGTCGGTCAGGTCGGATGGTTAAGTCTCACAGCTTGAAAAACACGAAGTGCGCACTCCGTGACGACACGCCGGAGATGCGTCATTCTCGTCACTTCTTCCGGCACTGCTGAAAATTCCAGCCAGCAACGCATCGCCCTCGGGCCTCTCGACCAAGTTTCCTTCAGCCCAATCCATGTGTTTCGCTCTTTACACCCGACAGGGAAATCCCTCCTGTACAACGTCCGCGACGACGCAGTCGACAATCTCTGGTTCCAGCCTCTCGACGGCTCCGCAGGCCGCCAAATCACAAACTTCCCAACCGAACAATTCACTGCCTATATCTCCCTACTGACGGTAAATCGTTGGGGATGCTTCGCCAACATACGGACTCCGACGTAGTTCTCTTGCGCGATTCCGTACCCACACAGTGAACACGGTCGCGCTCCGATGCGGAAATACTGATTGGTTTATTTCGTAAGTGGGTAACTATGGTGCAGTGGAAACTGCCACAGCAGGGCGAGGCTTCAGCAGGGAATTGCCCAAACGATACAGCAGCAAAACCACGAGGATCACGCCATAAAGAAGCGGCAGCCGGTGATCGGACTTAACCAGCCAGTAGTAATGAACGACGCCGCATAGCGCGCTGACGTAAATAAGCCGGTGCAGCGCTTGCCAGCGCTTGCCGCCCAGGCGGCGGATCCAGCCTTTAGTCGAAGTCAACGCCAGTGGAATCAGCAGCACGAAGCCCAGAAAACCAACGGTAATAAACGGGCGCTTGGCGACATCCTTCCACATGCCGCCAAGATCGAAAGACTGGTCGGGGCCGATATAGGTGAGGAAATGCAAGAACACGTAGAAAAACGCGAATAAGCCAAGCATGCGCCGGAAGCGAATAAGGTCTGGAAGATTCAGGATCCTGCGCAGTGGTGTGACGGAAAGCGTGATCAACAAAAAGCGCAACGTCCAATTGCCCGTGAAGTGCTGAATGAATTCCACGGGGTTGGCTGTGAGATCGCCGTGATAGGCGCGCCAACCCAGATAGGCGAGCGGCGAGAGGCAAATCGAAAACACCGCAACCTTGGTCCACGTGCTCAGCAGGAGGCCACGCAGGGATTCGCGCACGTCAGTAATACTTCTTCAAATCCATGCCAGCGTACATGCCGGCCACTTGTTCGGAGTAGCCGTTGAACATCAGCGTCTTGCGCCTCAGGATCTCGCCCAAGCGCCGCTCGGTGGCCTGGCTCCAGCGCGGATGGTCGACGTTGGGATTCACATTGGAGTAAAAACCGTACTCGTTCGGCGCGTAGATATTCCACGTCGTGGAAGGCGTATCCTTGACGAATCGAATTTTAACGATGGATTTGATGCTCTTGTAGCCGTACTTCCACGGAACCACCAGCCGCACAGGAGCGCCATCCTGGTTGGGCAGCGTTTCGCCATACATGCCGACGCACAAAAGCGTCAGCGGATTCATGGCTTCATCAAGTCGTAACCCTTCCACGTAGGGCAGTTCGATGCCGGAATGTTCGGCCCAGGGCATTTGGCTGCGGTCGTAGTAAGACTGGAAAGCGACGAACTTGGCCTTTTCCGTAGGCTCGGAGAGTTGCAAAATCGTGTTCAGAGAATAGCCTATCCAGGGAACGACGATGGACCAGCCCTCCACACACCGGTGGCGGTAAATACGCTCCTGCAACGGGGCCAACTTCAGGATGTCGTCCATGCTGTACTTGGCGGGCTTCTTCACTTCGCCCTCGACGGAAACCGTCCAGGGCGAAGTGCGAAACTTGCCTGCATTGCGCGATGGATCGCTTTTGTCTGTTCCGAATTCGTAGAAATTGTTGTAGTGAGTGACGTCTTCGAAGGTGTTTATTTTTTCCGTCGTGCTGAAGGCGCTATGAACACTGACATCCAGCTTGGTTCCCGCCTGCACCGCGGCTGCAGGGAACGCGAAACGAGAGAACACCTTTTCCCCAAGCACGGCGGCTCCGGCTATCCCCATGGCGCGCAGAATCTGCCGGCGATTGAGATAGACGGATTTTGGGGTGATATCCACCTCAGTCAAATCACCAAATTTGCCCATGACTCTGTTCCTCGTCGGCCTAATGCCGCCTCAACATAGGAGTCAGGCGGTCTTATGAAGTTACACTGAATTAGATGCCATGGGGGCAGGATCGGGATGAGAGGTCGCTAAAGCACAACAAGTCAACAAAAGAGAGGGTTTAGCGCAGGCAGTTTGCCGCCAGGACCGGATTCGACTTGACTTTCTTGCGAGACCCGTACATCTTTATTGGCTTTGCTCCTTGTGTTCGGTCACTCTGTAGGAGGGCAAGCTTACCCGGGTCTATGACGACGGTTCGACTGTGTTTCCACGATCGCTGTTTTGACGGAGCGGCTTCGGCTGCGCTGTTTTACCGGTTTTACCGGGAACGCTTCGACGCTAAGGCCGAATTCCACCTGAGCGGGATGACGCACAAAGCCAAACACCCTTGGGAAGACGGCTTGTTTGACGGGGATGAGAACGTCATTGTCGATTTCAAGTATTCGAATTCGCCGAAGGTGACCTGGTGGTTTGACCATCACCAGAGCGCGTTTCTGACGCCGGCGGATGCGGAGTACTTCAAACGATTTCCCGGCAAGCACATGTATTACGAACCGGATTACAAATCCTGTACCAAGCTGATCGCCACGGTGACCAAGGATCAGTTCGGCTTCGACACCAAGCCGCTGGCAGATCTGATCCACTGGGGCGACATTATCGATGGGGCGCAGTTTCCCACGCCGGAATCCGCCACGGAACTGATTGAACCGGCCACACAATTGGCGCTGGTGATTGAGGCCGCGCCGGAAAATGATGTTCCCGCGCAGATTATCCCCCAATTGGCGTACCGGCCGTTGTCGGAGATGGTGAAATTGCCGGTTGTGGCGAAATATTTGGGCCCATTGCTGGAGCGCCATCGCAAATCGATCGAAATTTTGCGGCAGAGAATCGAATCGAAAGATGGCGTGATTTTCTTTGACGTAAGCGATCTGGATCTGGAGGGGTACAACAAATTTATTCCGTATCTCTTGCATCCGGAAGGGGTGTATTCGGTTAGTGTCAGCGCTTCGCCGGTGCGGGCCAAGATTTCGCTGGGCACAAACCCATGGAACCAGGCCACCGCGGATAAGAACCTAGCGACTTTGGCGGAGCAATATGGCGGCGGAGGTCACCAGCGGGTGTCCGCGATTTCCTTCGATCCGCAAGATTTGGAACGTGCTCGCAAAGCCGCACGCGATCTGACGGCGGTGCTCCGGGCAAAGTAAGCAAGCGCCTTCGTGTCGACAGAAATTTCAGAACTATGTAAAATAATGGATTACCCCGTGGACCGGTAGCTCAATGGTAGAGCAGTTGACTCTTAATCAACGGGTTGGAGGTTCGAGTCCTCCCCGGTTCACCAAACCCTTTCTTTTCAATAAAAACTGCCTGCTCTAAGCCCCACTTTCCGCCGATTGGGTAACATCGCAGCAACTCTTCTCCACCGACGACCTCGAACTTGTGATTGGACTTGCGCTCTTTCCTTTGGTATTTGTTTCTCACGGCGGCTCTCTCCTTTAAAAGGGATTCGCAACCCGAACTCTATCTGAGTTCGGGCGAGAGCCGCTGCTTCTTGTTCTCAAGTTTCAACTAAACCCGGGGCATCCTCCAGCCCGACGCTATAAAATGCTAAATCTCGGACACGCTCCTAGGCTAGCCTAGTGCCCGGGTGAGTAGCCTCGGGGTGCGACTCCCCGGGGCTACTCACCTAGGACTTAGGAATGTTTTTGCTCACCGGTAGGCTAACCTTTCAATGGTCAAGGTAAAGTGTAACGTTGCCGCACTGTGCGGATCGGATGGGCAGAGGAGCGTAGAGATGCAGGTACATATACCGAGGGATAGGCCGGGGAGCTGGGCGGATTGGCGAAGCAAGCGGAGGCATGGGTGGCTGATGCCATTTGCGTTGGTGGAGTATGGGCTCGATTGGATGGTATATGCGCTGAGTCAATGGCGATTCTTGGAGTTGCTGGAATATCTGGGGCGGTTTGGGGTGCTCGTGGCGGTGATTTTCTATTTTTCCGAATCGGGCGACCGCTTGAAGCAGAAACATTACCAGGCGTGGCAGGTGATCAATTCGGCGGAAGGAAAAGGTGGGAATGGAGGACGGATTGAGGCGTTGGAAGAATTAAATGCGGATGGCGTGTCGTTGGTGGGAGTGAATTTGTCTTCCGCGTTTTTGATGGGAGTGCGACTGCCCAAGGGTAAGTTGGCGCGGGCGAATTTCGATGCGGCGGATGCACGGGACGCCGTGATGGCGGGAGCGAATCTGCGGGATGCGAGTTTGCGAAGTGCAAATTTTCGAGAAGCGCGGATGGAAGGAGCGTCATTTGAGAGGAGCGTGTTGAATGACGCGGATTTTACAGGGGCGGATTTGAAGAATACAGATTTGAGCGGGGCCAGTTTGGAAAATGCTGATTTACGAAATGCGGAGTTGGAGGGGGTGAAGTGGGGGTCGTTGCAAAACGTGAAGGGCACGAATGTATTTGGAGTGAAGAATGCGCCGAGCGGTTTTGTGGAATGGATGGTGGGGCACGGGGCGGTGCGAGAGGCGAATTGATAATCCTGCAGATCATGTGTACTACGGAATAGATTCATCGCGAAATCTTCATATGAGCGACGGACGATTCGTACCCCGAATACAACGCACCTTGCGGTGAAGTCGCCGAAAGGACGAGTCAGCCCCACAATTCGAGTTTCCGAGGCGCTAATCGGACAAGGGCGATCCAGTACCCACACCCGTCGGGCTCTTTGAGACGCTCGATTTCGGGGGGAAGTAGCAACCGGTAAAGTCAGGCCCGTGCTTAAACACGCGAGTCTCCGACGCCACCCTATGCCCTCCCGGACAATCGAAGAAAGCCATAGGCCAAGAGTCTCCGATAGGACCATGCATTGCCACTCTTCGAGTGGACAATCGTCCGGCTTGTAGTCTCAGAAAAGATGGGCGCCGTCACAACAGCGAAATGGGCACCACGGGAGAGAGGAAGCAAAGCCTACGTCCAATCAGTTGGGCTGAATGCCGAAGGACATTACCGGCCAATCTCTGCCCATTCTCAGGGCGTCTAGGATGATGGACTTCTTGTGGAGTGACCTGCACATCCTGGTCGGCATTTTTCGTGCATCAGGAAGGAATGGGCAGGCCGATTGAGCACATGGTGCGAAATATAGGCGTTGCCTTGGCAGTGTATTGCGTGGTCACGGGACTGCCCTATTTCTTTTTGTGGAGATCCTATAAGAATGCGCTGCCGAGCTTTGTCTCCTCGCTAGATGAGGTCGTGGTTTCGGGTCAGTCCAAAAGGCAGCAACACTGGAAACTGGTCTTGGTGATATTGGGGTTGGCCCTCCTGGTAATGGGAGTAGGGCTCGTCTTTCTGGTGCGCGCGAAGTAGCCTGGGCGCAGTCCAGAAACGAAAGGTTCTGGACTCAAGCTACCGGTAAGCGGACTTCCCAGATGAGATGAGAAGGCCGGTCTCCCGCGGGATGCGATACGCTCCCAATGTTCGACGTGCTCCAGGCACAATGAAAAGGAGACCGGCAATGAAAAAGACTAGCACTGTTCGGGTAAATGGAAACATGATTTTCAAAGGGCACAAGCTCACGATTGGTGTAGACCTCGGCGACTACTCGTCCTGCTACTGCGTTTTAGATGAAGCGGGGAAAATCCTTCTGGAACAGAAAGTGGCGATGACACCGGAAGCGATGAATGATTGGACTGGCTTTGGCAACGAGCATTACGTTAGGCGCAGGCGCAGTGCTGTCACGCGCGATGAGCCTGCAAGCAAGCTCTGCGCCTTCTAACTCGGCAGAAAAGTTCGCAGGAACCTGGCACTGGATGTTCAACGGAAAAAGTTTCGCCACGATGATTTTAGTTCGCGACGGATCAAGCTTTACGGGGTCCGTCACCCCTTCTCGAATTGCGCTGAATGATGACGGAGGATTAAGGCGGGCTGATCCGACCGAAGACAGTACGCCGTCCCTAATCACCAAGGCGAAGCTGGAAGGTTTTGCATTGCACGTCACAGTCGGGGACGGGAACGAACCCGTCGAATTCATCGTGACCCTGAAGGACGACACACATGCTGAAATACACCCGATAGGAGCCCCACCAAACATGAAGCCGATACCGGCTGAAAAAGTAGGTTCCATTTACCCGAACAGTGCTAGTCTTTTTCATAGCCGGTCTCCTTTTCTATTGCGCCTCGAGCGCGTCGAACATTGGGAGCGAATCGCATCCCGCGGAGACCGGCCTTCTCATCCCATCTGGTATGATTGTCGTTCTCTCCCCGCTCGCCGGGGATAAAGTCACAGGGGCCGGACGAACGCATCGTTGAGGTTCATCGGGCTAGGGCCTATTTTGCTAACAATCCATGGTTGTGTTCGTAGCTGATGACACGCGTTACCTTCCATTCACCATTCTTGTTTTGCCACAGCGTCACAAATCTAGCATCCCCCATACCGTCCTCTGGACGTCCGGGGTGGTGGAAGCGATGGATCCCAATCTCCACCGCTCCATATCCCTTCAGCGGATACACCTCCAAGGTGTCAGTTAACAGTGCCCGTTCCACCTTTCCACAAATATTCTGCTTGATGGCGAGAAGAAACGGTGCTTTCCCGACGGACAGCCCTGTTTGGTCGTGATAAAACTCCAGGTCATCCGATACCATTGCACCGAGAGTCGTAAGGTCGCAATGGTTATACGCGTCGAAGAGCTTGGTATCCAAACTCTCGATCGTCTTGAATAGAGGATCGGGCTCCACACTTGTTTGAGCATGGCTCGGCGGCACGAAAAGGACGGAAAACACGAGCAAACAAAAGACCAGCGATTTCTTCAGGTGCATAGCAGCTCCCTCGGTAGATTAATCCTAAGTGAGGGCCACAGCTCAGGACCCGGGTGAACTCCCATACTTGTGGCGGTCTCTTCCAGTGCAGAAGAGGCGATGCGGCATGGGAGAACTCTCTGCTTTGTATAACGGGTGCTGGAGGAAATGGTTAACTGTGTATTGCGCGGCGACTCATCCAATACAACAGGAACGCCGCTAAGATTGCAACGGCAAGAGTGAATAAAACTCCTAATGTGAGAGGCTCTTGTCGTATGGCCGAAAGCAGAAAGAGAAGCGCATAGAGAGCTACCGCCACCGTGGACACGGTAGCCGCGTAACTATGGCCACGTTTGTGCGATTGATAGCGCTGGCGGATTTGGCTTCGTGACCACACTTGCGCTGCTGTGGGAACTTCGTCCTCAGGCCAGTCCATGGCGAGCCGACGAAGAGCATCCGCTAATTGTTGGTCAGGTTTATGTTCCATCGCTGCGTCCTTTCGGTGCGAGGTGGGTTTTTGCCTGGCGTCGCGCACGCAGAAGAAGGATACGCACGCTCATTGTATTAAGACCGGTGGCTTGCGCGATCTCGCTATGGCTCATGCCTTCGACGTAGGCGAGCCACAATAGTTGCCGAGCTCGAGGTTTGAGCTGCTTAAGTACCCACGCCGCGTCGAGGGCTGTGTCGAAAGGAGTTTCCGTGACAGTCTCTTCGGCTTCACTTCCAGTGACACCGTCGCCCCGCCTCCATCTGTCATTCAGAAGATTGGTCGCGATGCGGAAGAGATACAACCGCGCCTCAACATTTGACAGCTCCGTACGCGCACTACGCAGAAAACGAAAGAACGACTCCTGCAGCACATCGTCCGCGACATCGTGCCGTCCCGAAACGCGCGCTGCGTATTTCCAGAGAGGTTTGGCGATAGCCGCGTACAAGGCGTTAAAGGTTGATTCGTCCACGCAATCTATCTAGCCCCGTCGTGAGCGGCTGGAAGTATTCCTGCACGCCGATGCATCCACAGCGAAACCGCCGCAGAAAGACCGAAGGCTAATGCAGCAGTTAAGCCGCCCAAACCGAATGGCAACAGGCCAGTGACGTCGCGGTAAAGTAGATGCGATAAGAGCATCGCAATACCGACCACACCGAATACCACGGCAGTTTGTACGTTGCGGATAATGCCAAGCCACGGCTCCTTCGGATCTCCCTCCAGCGTACGGAGGAAGCTCCGTCCAACCTCGGAGGCGAGAAACACCTGAAGACTCTCCGGGGAGTTTAAGCGTAAGAGCAGCTTGTCCTGTGAGGCGATTTGTACACGAACCGCCATATACTGGCGCAAGGCACTGAAGATCAACCATGCCACCCACGCACCGACTGCGAAAACGCCTATGATCGCTAGCTGCTGTTTGTCCACGAAGTTCCCCCCTGCTCGTATAACGCGGAAGAAGTGGAAAAGTAAACAGCGGCCCCGCAGTTTGCCGAACGAGAGTCTACGATTACAGGCTCGGGTGGCTTCCAAAGGAGCGCAACGACGAATTTGGACCGGACTGAACCTAATGCTTCTCTTTTTGGTGTGCCAAGGAATTACACAATTGAGGATGCGCCAGTTCTTCTATCGTCGACCAAAGAACAGTCCAACATCAGCAGTTCTATAAATTAAGTGAAATCTATCTCAGACACGGTCAACTCCTCGTAAACGGCATAAAGTTCTAAAGTTCAAGCACGCAACCGGGAGCCAAGGGAGTCGTCCGACCTTTAGGGAATCTAACTGACCTAATTTTGTGGCCGAGCTGGCTTCGTCGCCAGATCAATGAGCTGGATCTCCGAATCGTCGCGTAATCGGTCAAACACAATCCTGTTACCATCGGTAATATCAAAGGCCCGCATTACGGCGACATTGTTCATCCGGGTCAACCGCCGTGATTCCATGGTACTCAGGTCAAGCAGCCAGAAATCCTGCCCGGCGAGGGTATCTCCGGACATATAAACCACACCTGTGCCATTGGGTAAGAACCGTGCACGCTCGCCCCCGCGCTGCACGTTGATTTCTGGTAGCTTCACGGGAGTGCCATCCGGGTGTACCGCCAACAGCGGCGTTCGCGTGAACACCTGCGTACCGCAATACACAATCAGGTTACCGCGCGGCGACCACACGGGATCGAGGAACGGCCCTTTTACGATCTCAACCGGCGCGCCGCCGTCTACCGGTAACTTGAACAACCCCGTTCCCTCGCGGTCGCTTCCGGCGGCGACAATCCATTTGCCGTCGGGTGACCAAGAAGCCGTGCCCCGAACATCGACGTCGCTCGAAAGGGGATGAAGTCGCGTTCCATCGGCACCCATTACGTGCATCTGATACTTCCCATTTCGTTTTAGCGCAAACGCAACGCTCGCTCCGTCGGCAGAGACGGCTGGAGGCGACTGTAGCGCGCCGTCTGAACCCTTCCAGATTTCCTGCGCCTGTCCATCGCGATAGCTCCACAGTCCGTCTGCCCCGTCCCGAGAAGATAGGTAAAACAGCAATCCGCCCGCGAAACGTGGTGCCTGAGCACGCACAGTCGGTAGTGGAAAGGGCTTGACGTCCTGTTCCAGGAGCACGCGATCGGAAATCGGAACGCTCCAAAGGTTGATTTCAGCATTCACGACGGTCGCGGCCAGACGCTGGCCATCGGCCGTGGCTGCCAGGGCCGTATATTGTTCCAGACCCGAGCTCACGCGACGGGAAGTTCGGGTTTCCGTGTCGAATGCCCACAACCATGGACCTGCCCCATATTCGTTGTGGGCCACGAACAAAACCGTCCGCGCGTCGACTAGAGTTGGATACTCGATGTCGATGTTGAGATGGGTAAGTTGTTCCGCTTTTCCCCCATCGGGCGAAATCCGCCATAGGTCCATTTCACGCGTGGCTGGCCGGCCGCGCACAATGAAAATCCAGCGCCCATCCATCGACCAGACTGGATAGTGATTGTGCATTCCTGGATCGCTTTGCACGATCCTGCGTGGATTGGCTCCGTTGTGATCCGCCACAAAGGTAGGATCGCCCGGTTCCCACGTGTGATACACCACCCGTGTGCCGTCAGGTGACCAAGCAACCTCTGCTGCACGTTCGTCGAGGAAATTGCGGGGCGTTCCCCCAATCAGCGGCCATAGCATGAGCCTTCTCTTTTCCGTTCCTGCGCTCCACACTTCCGATCCATCGGCTGCAAATCCGATTGAGCGGAGGGGTGCACGCATATCTCCGTTCCGGCCCTGGGTCAGGTTCGCTAGGCCAATTCCACTTGCTTGAACCACCCAGATGTCGAAGGTGCCACTTCGGTTGGAGAGGAAGGCAACGAATTTTCCGTCCGGTGAGACGGCAGGGTTGATTTCGTCTCCTTTGAAGTTGGTCAGTCGCGCGAACTGCGCATTGGAAAGTGGATCCCGAACTGACGGCCTGCGGCGATTGGCGGCGATCCAGACTCCGAATCCGGCCACAAGCAACGCAACTAGAGTCCATGGCAACCAGTGAAAGTGCTTCTGTACGGTGGGTGCTGGCACCCTGGCCGTTCGCGGCTCTGCCGACCCCGCCTCCGCGGCCGTCCCAACACTCACCTCGCTGCTGCGTCGCGTCACTTTCCCCGAACTGCTATCACGTTGGAAACGCTTTAAGTCGCTCCGCAGTTCCGCCGCGCTGTGGTAGCGCAGCTCCCGGTCCTTCTCCAGCGCCTTATCGATAATTCTCTGTAATTCCGCTGGCACCGCCGTGTTCAGTCGTACAGCTTCCATCGGCTCCTTGTGCAGAATCGCGTCAAAAATCCCGCCCGTGCTGTCTCCCGTGAACGGCAAAAATCCCGTCGCCATCTCGTACAGCACAACGCCAAACGAAAACAGGTCCGTGCGTGCATCCAGCGACTTTCCCAGGACCTGCTCTGGCGACATGTACGCCACCGTCCCCAGCGTGCTCCCCGGACTTGTCAACTGGTCCGTGTCAATCGTCACCGTTCCTTCCCCGCTACCCTGCGCCTTCGCCGTGCTTACCTTCGCCAACCCAAAATCCAAAATCTTCGCGTGCCCCTTTTTCGTCACGAAAATATTCGCTGGCTTCATATCACGATGGACAATTCCTTCACTGTGCGCCGCATCCAATCCTTCCGTAACCTCAATCGCCAGATCCAGCAGCCGCTCCTGCTCTATCGGCTGCCCATTGATCAAATGCTTCAGCGTCTGCCCGTCCAGAAACTCCATGGCGATGAAGGCCCTGCCATTTTCTTCGCCGACGTCGTGAATCGTGCAGATGTTCGGGTGGTTCAAGGCTGACGCCGCTTGCGCCTCTCGCTGAAAACGCGCCAATGACTGTGCGTCTTTCGCCACATTGTCTGGCAGGAATTTCAAGCCCACGGCGCGGTGGAGTCGTGTGTCCTCCGCCTTATAGACCACACCCATACCGCCGCCACCCAGCTTTTCGATAATGCGGTAGTGCGAGATGGTCTGCCCAGTCAGAGATGGGGAATCCGGCATTTGGCGCACATATTAGGTTGGGACTGAAGGCAAGTCAACGAACGACACGAACGGAGCTCAGCGCCCCCACGATTGAACCATCACATGGCCTGTTCATCTTGCAAAAGACAGATAACAGAGGCGAACACCACTCTAACGTGAATTTCACAAAGAAGTGATGTGCCGTACGTGCAAGCCAGTTACGGTGTCGTTCTAGGACTCGCGACGCCGGGCGATATCGATGCCTTGCGGAAGGTAAGTATGATTCCTCCGTTCGATATTTTTCGCGTCTTCAATGGGGAACCGCTCTGGCTCGAAGCCGCGGTGACCTTAGACAATGCAATTGCCCGCGTACGACAACTCGGTGCAGAACAGTCAGGTGAGTATTTCGTTCGCTCTAAAAAAACCGACGTCGAAATCTCCGTGACCATCCGACGTTCGGAGAACGTGGAACCCGATTTCGATATCTGCTCAGCGCCTCTAGCTGTAAGGCATCGTCCCGGACGCTTGCAGAAAACCAAAGACCACTTGGACGACCTTTCTGTCAGAAGCCTGGAATAATTACTCGAAGAGTTGAGCTATCGCGGCGATGGATCAAAGTTTTCCATCAACCACAGGTCGGACTTCTCTTCCTCAAAATCAATGACAATCTCGTGTCCGTCCGGGCTGACGCGGCCACAGCGAGTTGCGAAATCGCGCCATCGGATGCACACTCTCCGCTTCGGCACTTCTGCACTTCTCGCCCTGCGAGGTCGCTTCGTGAAAAGGACAATTTCTCTTATTGCCTGCTCTGCCGTGCTTATTTTCGTTTCTGCCCTGCTCCTTCCTGCGCAGGACAAACCGGCGCAGACTTCACCCCCTCAACCGCCAGCGCCGATTGTCTCGCCCGAGGTGCATACCGACGGCAGCGTTACCTTCCGTTTCCGTGACCCGAATGCGGCAGAGGTGAAACTTGGGCGTGAGGGTGCGGACCTTGTACCCATGCGGAAGGACGATCAAGGGATTTGGAGCATCACCACTCCTCCCCTGGCTCCAGACTTCTACACCTATACGCTCGTTGCCGACGGCGTGGACTTGCTTGACCCTTCCAACCACGAACCGGTGCCCAACCTGGTTTACCTAGGGAATGTCGTGCATGTTCCCGGGCCCTTGTCATTGCCTTGGGAAGTGAACGACGTGCCGCACGGCGTGATTCATCATCATTTTTACAAGTCAGCGGTCGCGGGCGATGACCGCGACTACTACGTATACACTCCTCCGGATTACGATCCCGCCGTGAAGCGATCGTATCCCGTCCTTTATCTCCTTCATGGCTACAGCGACGACGCCAGAGCCTGGACCGCAGTCGGGCATGCAAACGTGATTCTCGACAATCTGATCGCGCAGGGCAAAGCCAAGCCGATGATCGTTGTCATGCCGCTGGGCTACGGGACGATGGAGTTCGTTGAGCTGGGACGGAATGCCTGGAACTCGAGCCACGCGGCGTTGCGCGATACCAACTTTAAGAAGTTCAGCGAGGCGCTGCTCACGGAAGTGATGCCGCGAGTCGAGAGCGAATACCGGATCACAAAAGGTCGGAGTTCGCGCGCAATCGCCGGACTCTCGATGGGCGGCTCAGAGTCTCTGCTCACCGCACTGAATGATCTCGACAAGTTTTCGTGGATCGGCGCTTTCAGTTCGGGCGGCATCCCCGACGACTTTCAGAAAGATTTCCCAGCCCTCGACGCAAAGGCAAATCAGCAACTGCATCTGCTATGGATCGCGTGTGGCACCGAGGATCGCTTGATTAAGGTCAACCGTGACCTTCGGGAGTGGCTCAAGACCAAGGGAGTGAAGGTGACCGAGATCGAGACGCCAGGGATGCACACCTGGATGGTATGGCGGCGGAACCTGGCGGAGTTTGCGCCGCTGCTGTTTCGATAGACGTAATCGTGTTTGCACCGAACCCCGGCACTAGCAGGCTCCAGGATTAAGTCGTAGCTCGTCATTTCAAACGGCTCGACTAAGCTGTGTACCCGCCAGACTTCCAGCCGTGGACGGGTATGCCGTTTACCGGGACCCTTGTTCAAATAGTCGCACATCTATAACTACAATAAGAAGCCACCCGATACATCGATGTCTTGAGCGGTGACCCAGCCGAATTCCTCCGACAGTAGGTTGACGATGACATTCGCCACATCTTGCGGTGCACCAATTCGTCCGAGGGCAGTTTGATCCGCCAGGGGTTTGATGTATTCAGGGTGTTTATCGAAGGCTCCGTCCCCAATATTGCTGTGAACGGGGCCGGGAGATACAGCATTCACGCGGATTTTTCGCGGAGCGAGCTCTTTGGCCAGATAGCGTGTCCAAGATGACAGGGCCGCCTTCGACGGGCCATACGCGGAATATCCCGGGGGAGCAATTCGGCTCGACGTGCTTGAGTTATTCACGATTGCGCCACCGTCTTCCATCAGCCCGACCAGCTGTTGGGTTAAGAAAAACGGCCCCTTGAAGTTCGTATCGAATATCTGATTGAAGTAATCCTCAGTCACATCCGTGAACATCATCCCACCACCAATGCCGCCGTTATTCACCAGATAATCGAAAGTCTTTCTCTGCCAGATTTCTTCGAGGTTCTTTTTTGCAAGCTGCATGAAGTCCTTGAAAGTCGATTTCTGGCTCAGATCCAACTTCAGCCCTACGGCCCGGACCGCAGGGTTTTGTTCAATTTCTCGGATGACATCCTCAGCACCCTTTTTGTCGGAGTGATACGTAAGGATGACCGCGATTCCACGTTTGGCAAGTTCTAGCGCAGTGCTCTTCCCGATTCCGTTACTCCCCCCCGTGACGATTGCTACTTTCATTGCTCCTCCTTGAGTCAGCCGTGTCTAGCCGCTAAGTCTGGGGGTTTTCCAGGGTCAAGTGAAGACCGGATAATGCCGTTCTATTGCCTAAAAATACCGTTCAATCTAGAGATCAAATGGAGATTCGTTTGTTTTCGCGCTTGAGAAATGCCCAAAAGGCGCTTACGTGCTATAAGAGGACAATGCAAGATGCCCTAAACGAGATCGCTCAGCTGACTAGCAAGGCCACGAGTGTGCCCACACAAACGGAACTGCCCGGAGTGCTCATCATCAAGGGCGAGGTGCCTGAACATCAACTCGCGGCAATCTACGAACCCATGATTGGGTTCATTGTTCAGGGAAGAAAAACCATTTCGATTGGTGACGAAGTTATCGATTTAAAGGCTCCAGCCTATTTCGTAATTCCCTTAGAACTTCCCGCGACAGGACGTGTGCATCGGGGTTCAAACGGGCTTCCATATTTATCAGTGGGTCTTCGGCTGAATCAAAACGCTCTACTGGATTTATTGAAGGACTTTCCCAAGAATCTTTGGAACGGAAAAGATTTCAGAAAGTTTTCCGCCTGCGTTGCTACAGCGGATTTTGTCGATCCCTGGTTACGGATGTTACGCCTTCTGAAGACTCCAGAACACATTCCCGCACTCGCCCCAGTCTACGAACGTGAAATTCTCTATCGGGTAATTCTTGGTCCGCAAGGATGGCGCCTACGGCAGCTATGCTTTGCAGGCGGCAAGGCTCCAGGCATACGTCAAGCCATTCAGTGGATTCGCGACAATTATGGGAAATCCATCGATATAAAACGAATCGCGGCAAAATCTGCGATGGGCGTCACCACATTTCACCGTCAATTCAAGCAAATCACCGGCCTCAGTCCAATCCAATTCCAAAAACAATTGAGGCTGCTTCAAGCAAGAAAGCTTTTGGCTTTCAGCGGTCATTCCGTATCGGACGCAGCCTTTAAAGTTGGCTACGAAAGCACATCGCAGTTTAACCGCGAATATTCGAGGCTGTTTGGCGCACCTCCTGCCCGAGATGCTTCGAGGATAAGACAGCTGAGTGGCAAGGGGTAGGTCGATTGAATATCGATGTGGAAAATCCTCTCACTGCCTGGTAAGTCGTGCCGGCTCAGAGGGTCGATGCAACACTTGCTTGGACTTTACTCGCAGTTTGGACTCCTAGAGTTTTTCTGGGACGTTGATTCAAGAGCAGCTCGACCTGGTTGAGCTGCTCTTGAGTGATAGAGGACAGGTCGGTTCCCTTCGGGAAGTATTGCCTAAGAAGTAGATTCGTATTTTCGTTCGAGCCGCGATCTGCCCCCGGCGATGTCCATGTTCGCTGGCATGACGCGAGCGGCGCACGCGCCGCTTCGACCGCAGATGGTCCATCAGCTCTTTTTTCATTTACTTCGGTGGCTGTGCGGACTGGTTTTCACTTGTCGGCGGCACGATCCCCTTCAGTCGCAGATAGGTCACCATGTTCCCATAGTGCTCATCCGTGTGCGCCGTATTGATCGAGAACAACGTCAGCTTCGCCAGGTCGAAGTTGAAGAATTTCACCATCTGGCTGCCTTTTGCATCGGTCATGCTGTCGAATGCCTTGTTGCAGTACGCCACTCCGTCCTTGAGCGCAGCCACGAGGTCCGCCTTTGACGTCTTCGTTTTTTCGATATCCTTTGCTGGGTTTGCTTCACCTATGGCTTGCGAACAGAACATGTACGAAGCGTCGGCCACATGGCCAACGAGCTGGCCAAAAGTGCGAACCTCCGGTGTCGGCTTGAAGGAGTAGTTTTCTTCCGGCATTTTCTGCGCCGCACCGACGACCGCGCTACTTACAAACGAGTAAAAGCCTTTTTCGCTGGCGGTAATCGGGTTCGCGAGCGGAGCGGACTGCGCCGGCGTAGCGGACGACGCCGGTGGTTTCTCCTGCCCCAGCAGAGCAACGGGAACTGCCATCAATGCAACAAACACAAATCCGAGTCTTTTGTTCATAAAACTCCTTTCAGGGAATCGTGCCACCTTTCGGGTCATAAAGGACGTTCCTTCCGAACACCTGCAATCTACTATACGCACGAAGTGCCGAGTTGTTTCGCGTCAGGCAGCCAAATCCTGCGGCTAGTACCTGTCTTCTACAACCGCAGCCTGATTGATCTCCTTTTCTACAAAATATCGCTTCGCCAGCTTCGGCTTGCCCAGTTCGATCGATTAGCTTCCGCGTGGTAGTCTAAGCGATCATGAGCGGGGAAAAGCAAAAGAATAAACAGAAGGCGAATCCGAAGGTCGCGAAGCTCCGGAACACGCTGACGCCGCGCCAGTCGCGTTTCGCTGAAGCTTTAATGGACCGCAAGGTGAAATCACGCACTCAAGCTGCGATCCTAGCTGGCTACTCTCTCAGGAATGCACGCCAGTCTGCCAACCAGGCCTTCAATCAGATCCTCAGTAAGGGTCCAGAAGCAATGCGCGAGGCTGGGCTCAATCTCCGGTGATGATTGACAAATATTTACGGCCGCTTTTGGAAGCGAAGGAAACGAAGCTGGCGCAGTACGAAGGCCAGTATACGGATTTCGTGGTGCTCGACGACAACACGACGAGTCTGGCTGCGACAAACATGGCTTTCAAGCTACTGGGCGCATATCCGCCGAAAGATCCGGTGCTCGCCGCGAAGACTACCGTCGACGTGATCATCTGCGATATGCCGGAGACGAAGTACGACAAGGAGCCCATCGACGTCAGGCCGACAGTCAGCCGCCACGGGAGGAAATCGTTAATGCCAGACCAACAGAAAAGGCAGCAGAACCGTTCAGTAATGGGGGAAAATGCGATCCGCGTCCCAAAGACTGGCCCTACTCAGGCCCAACCTGAAGGTTTGGTGGCGAACCGATTATGGATTTGGCGCGGAGAGAGGCTGGTTGTAAAGAAACGTAAGGCGTAGATCGATATTCGGCCCCTTGAAGGCCTCAGGTAGATGCTCGAACGGTGCAGAGGCTCTGATGGCGGAAACTGCGGCTTCATCAAGAGCTTTGTTCCCGGAGCTAACTTCAACCTT
This sequence comes from Candidatus Acidiferrales bacterium, assembly GCA_963742325.1. Classification (GTDB taxonomy): domain Bacteria; phylum Acidobacteriota; class Terriglobia; order Acidiferrales; family UBA7541; genus Acidiferrum. The sequence continues at coordinate 1,639,737 of CAVULB010000002.1, forward strand.
TGGCACGTTGCTCAGCTGCCCGTCGTTTTGAATTCCGAAGCCGACGACAACTCTTCCCTTTATCTTCATATTCTGCTTCGCTTCCGACGGCATTCTCGCGTACCAATTCCGTTTGACTACCCGCACCAAATCAGCCGAAAAACCCGTGAAGTCCACGCCTTCGTGCGGGGTTATTATCTGCAGAAAGTCAGGCTGATGGTCGGTTTTGGCGGATTTGGAACCGGCATCTTGCGCGAGCATGACGACCGCAGATATAGCGAGAGACATTAAACAAATGAATATGCGAGCGAACATCGATTTGTGCATGTGGGCGCCCCTCGAATTGGGATGTGACATAGAACCGAAAGGATTTCTATTACTGCGTTGAGAGTGTGGCTCCCGGTCGCATAGACCGGGAAAGTTCCGCATAGTACCCACATCGAAGGTAACCGCCTCTATCAGTCACAGGGACTTCTAAAGTCTCTGGCGATTTGCCACTGCTGGACCGGCGCCGTCTGGTCGAGGCCAAAGTCAACTTGGTACTAAACGCCGTCCGTGGAATCGTTCCACGGCCCTGCCGGACCTACATCGCCAACACAAGACTTCTCACAGCGATGATCCAGCTTTTCAGCTTCAAAGGTCAGGCACACCGTGAACGCGCATGGCTCGCGGCTTGAATTCAGCGTGAAGTGCGAGCGTATTATCGTGGCCCGGACTAGGCACTTTTGCTGAGCCTTTGCAGTGGAAGACGACGATCCTGTCCGACTCCGGATCGAGCGTTGCTTGACCCTCGATTTGCTTGGGGAAATGAAACTCCACACGCGGCTCTTCCTGCTCACTACCGTCGAAAAACCGCACGCTTTCCAGGTCGAGCATTGTACCGCTCGCTAACTCCAGGAACACTGTGTCGTGCAAGTCTTCCTTTGCGCCCTGGAGAATGCGCAGTGGCTCGCTTCCTTCAATCACAAGAACATAATCTGGCAGTTCGTCCGCCCGAAGTGGTTCCGTGGGCAGCGCGGGATTACTCAACTGGCGGAGACGCTGTTGTGCCAAACGGATCGTCTTCGATGACCACCAAATCACGGGAACTTTAGGTTGTGGTTTGCTTCGACTGATCTGAATGCCGGGAATTGGACTCGCGTTATTGGCACGCACAGGCGCATCGGTCACCATGCCAGTCTGAGGGTCAGTGTGGCGTGAAGTATGCTCTCGCTCTAGCGTGACTCCCGCAGGGCTCCACGGGGAATCCTGCAGAATCCGAGAAACATCCGCCAGATTCCACTTTGCCGGTACCTTGTCCCAAGGCGATCCACCGAGCGAACCGGGGAGGCTCAGCAAGGCAACGAGGATAATTCGTGTGATCATCGGGCCAATTGGACGCGAACTTGAAGGGTTTCGATGCCAGCGTCAACGGTAAAGTTGTAATATCGATTTGCCAGGCTAGCGATGCTTCCAATTCGCAGAAAAGCAATTGACAGAAACTCGGTCAGGCCGCTAACCGATGACGTCGGTCGTCGGTAACAGCGTTAATTTGGACTTAGCTTGTGGATTAAATCCGAGTACGCCGACAACTCGCGATCCTATGCCAGCGACGGCTTTGCGCTTTGCTGATTCCGAACCGGCCGCTGGCGAGTCGCGATCGAGTCTGCGAATATCCAGGTGGCGCCCACTAAAGCTAGATTGAACGCGTTGCCGCCCCAGGCCGCATGGTCCTTGGGATTGGCAAAGATGAAAGGCGGCAATGCGAATGCATTAAAGGCCAAAAACATCACGGCAAGCAGACGCGCCGCCAGGACGTCCTGAATTCCAGAAAGTATGGCGAGACCTGCGAGCACGAAGCTAATTCCGGTCAGGATAATCCAGAATTCTCTTCCCAAAGGCATCCACTTGGGGACATAAACTAGGTTGTCCGCAACGGCATCCAAATGGTTCAAGCCAAAATTGATTGAGCAGAGTCCAAATATCCAGCGGGTGATAAAAATCGTTCGCGGCCACCAAGAACTACGCGTTGTCAGCGACGTGCAAATCAGTGCTCCACCGGCGAACGCAATGAGTTCTATGCCCACTCCAGCCGACACACCAATAAGGACGGGAATTCGAAACCCGAGATAGTGGGGCGCCGTATAAAGTCGAGGCAACCAGAATATGGCAAACACGAAATAGATGATGGCCAGCACCGCCCCACTGGCGCGAGCGCTGCGACGCCACAGGATCCCCACGCCCCCGGCGATCATCCAGATGGCGGTGATATACGCCAGGATCTCAACGCCAGGAATGTGGTCACCGAAGGCCTGAATCGGTTGATGGGATGCGTCAAAATCGCCCCAGATGAAGTCCATAACGCCGCAAGCCGCTGACGCTAGGCCATACACGATTACGCCGACTCTCATGATCGATCCACCTGGAATTGCAGAGAGTCAAGCCTAGTGAAACGCCCCCGCTACGGTCAAGAGCCAGTGCGTCGATCTCCCTCCGCAGTGGCAATGCCATCCTGATCAAGGCCCCGGAAGCGATGGGACAGGCCGGATTACCGCTCCCGGTCGTCATTCAGAAACATTTAGTGCCACTGCTCCACGCCATGGAGGTAAAACTCGCCCAGCACAAGGCCAATTCACAGATTTTGTGGAACTCGATGACAACACGACGAGGCTGGCTGCGACAAACATGGCTTTCAAGCTACTGGGCGCATATCCGCCGGAAGATCCTGTGCTCGCCGCGAAGAGTACCGTCGACGTGATCATTTCGGACATGCCCAGGCCGCGCTACGACGTCGAGCCCACGTCGAGCCCACGTCGAGCCCACGTCGAGCCCACGTCGAGCCCACGTCGAGCCCACGTCGAGCCCACGTCGAGCCCACGTCGAGCCCACGTCGAGCCCACGTCGAGCCCAAGATCCTCGACCGGACCGCTAGCGTGGTATACACTGCGCACACAAATTAGGATTGAGGCATATACCATTCACAGTCGGATACCCCGCACGATATACGCCATCCATGCCCTTGCGGTTAACCGGCAATCGCCCGGCGACATTGCCCCGCCAACAGGTCGGCGTGGCGAAGCGCCACAGCGTCTCGAAATTACGGGACCAGAGCGCAAGGAAATCACCTTGCGCGTCGTCCATGATCGCGAGTCCGAAGTTTCCAGGTCTAGGCGTTGGGAATCGATGGAAGTGAATCTCGGTGAAACCAAACCGATGTGAGTTCGCCGAGCACGTCAGGGGGTGCTGGTACCAACCTTAGCGGTAATGCTTTTAACCAGTACTTGAGAATCGAAGCTAAAACAAGAAAAGGGCGGCCCTTGCGAGCCGCCCAACGTTCGGGGTTGAACTACTGACCTTCGTGGGCCTTGATTGCTTCTTGGATTTTGGCCTTGATGGCCTCCAGGTTGAAGGAAGCCGGATCCTGCATCGGAGGATAGTCGATGGCGGTCAGGGCAAGCTTGCCCACAATCTGCTGAACGACGACGAAGCGCCAGAACTCACGCGCATAGAAGTCATTCATATAGCCTCCCCCCATTTCGTTCAAGCTCTCGCCACGGATCGACGGCGTGCGCTCGAAGGGATCTTGGCGAATATTCACGATGGTAGGCATGTCGGTGGTGACTTTCTCACCCGGCCAACCCCACGGCTGTTGGATGAATTGATACTTGAAGTCATCGATGCGAATAGCACCCAAATGAGGTCCGCCAAAGTAGAAAATCTCATGACGGACGGAAGGTCCGGTGCCCGTCAAGAGCGCCATCTGGTTATAGCCATCCAGGTGGTTTTTGTAGGTGCGGTCGCCGAGTTTCACGCCTTTGAGAAGCTGGTCGGTGATATTGGGATTACCAGCAGCGGCCAAAAGCGTGGGGAACCAGTCGAGACCCGAGAAGATACCATTCTCAACCGAGCCAGGCTTTACGTGTCCGGGCCAACGAATGATGGCGGGAACACGGAAACCGCCTTCGAAAACGGTGCCCTTCGTGGCCCGGAAAGGAGTCATTCCGCCATCGGGCCAGGTGAAAACTTCAGCGCCGTTGTCGGTAGTGAAAATAACAATGGTGTTGTCGGCTTCGCCGATGTCCTCCAGATGCTTCAGGATGGCGCCAATGCAATCGTCCATCTGCGCCATGCCTGCCTCTTCCAGGTTGTAGTTGTTAGTGGAGTTCATCATGGCCTGGTATTTGGGAGGCAGATAGCTGAACACATGCATACGGGTAGTGTTGTGCCAGATAAAAAAGGGCTTACCATCCTTCTTTGCCTTGTCCATCGCGCCAGCGGTGTGCCCTACCAGGACCTCGTCAAAGGTTTCCATGTCGTACTTGGCTGGCCTGCCTTTTTGCCAATTCTGCATATCTTTCATGTCCGGGAAAGGAGCCAATGGCCCATCGTCTTCGATCTTTTGTTTGCCGACCTTGCCCCAGCGCGGCATCGTCGTTGCGTCGTCAGTATCGGTAGCCCAGCAGTGAGTGAGTGTTCGGGGACCGGTTTTGTCGAGCCAGTCTTGGGGATAGTCGAACCAGTAGGGATCGGACATCGCGTCGAGGTGGTAAAGGTAACCGAAGAATTCGTCGAAACCGTGAACGCAGGGGAGGTACTTGTTAAGATCGCCCAAATGATTCTTTCCGAATTGGAAGGTCTCGTACCCCTGCTCTTTGAGAGCGCTTGCGATAGTCGCTGCTTGATCGGGCAGGCCTACGTCGGCACCAGCCTGACCAACTGTAGTCAACCCAGTGCGAAGAGGAATTTCACCGGTGATGAAATTAGCGCGCCCGGCGGTGCAGCTTGCCTCAGCGTAATAATCGGTGAATCGCATTCCATCTGCCGCCAGCTTATCCAGATTCGGCGTTTTCCCCGACATAATCCCCTGATGGTACGCGCCGATATTGAACCAGCCGACATCGTCTCCCATGATCACCAAAATATTGGGCTTCTTTTCCTGCGCCTTGGCTGCTGGTGAGACTGCTGCGGCAAAGAGTGCGGCAACGGCCGCAAGCGCTAAGGTGAATCTCGTTTTCCACTTCATCGGCATCCTCCTGTTTCTTCTTTCAACTGAAAACTCCTATTTAGGCCCAACGCAACAACACCCAGTTGTGCAACAGAACATCAAGCAATAACGGAATAGGTTGTGGGGCGGCACGTGGTTCCGTATGGCGGGGACAGTCTCTTCTCAGCATCTGATAACCGTAATTGGCAAAAGTGACAGTATGGTTCCGGTGCTCAAAAAAAGAGGGAGATGCCTTCACTACTGCCCCGCAGGATTCTTGCTGCGCAGCGGTGAAGACCGTTGCGACCGAAAGACCTAACTTCAGCGCAAATAATATGCCAAGAGAATCCCGCCGCGCGCAACGATCTCACTTCTGAACATCGACGGGCTTCTTAGGTCGACCGATTTGCTTTCCCTTGGAGTGAGCATGGCGCAGGCCGAGCTCTTTCGTGATCGCCGATCTGATCGGCAGCGTGTAAATGTCTTCACGGCAAAGTGAAGAGGGGCAGAGGCGGTCTGGGCTGCCCCCTTGAACGTTACTTCTCGAAGGCCAACATGATACCAGAACGCTCCCCGTGGCGGGGCAATGTTGCCGGGTTGAACCTAACCGCAACGGCATTGGCGCCAGCGTTCCGGATTTCCAAATGTGCATGGTATATGCCTCAATCCTTCGGACTCGGGTCTTTCTTCTTCAGCTGGCCCGGCGACAACCAGCTCCTTCTTCTCCGGCAATGGCCCTGGTCCCACGTCGATGGGATCTTCATCGTAGTTGGGCTGCTGCATGTCGCAGATGATCACGTCGACGGTACTCTTCGCGGCGAGCACTGGATCTTCCGGCGGATGTGCGCCCAGCAGTCTAAAAGCTTTCTCGACTGCGCCGGGCCTGACGCGTTGTCCGCGAGCCCCACGAAATCGGTGAATTGGCCTTTGTGCTGGGCGAGTTCTGCCTCGTTGGCGTGAAGCAGTGGAACTACATATTTCTCGATGATCACTAGGAGCGGTAGTCCGGCCTGCCGCATGGCTTCTGGGGCCTTGATCAGGATCGCATTGTAGGCCTGATTCGCGGATTGGTAGATGTTCTTTCGGGAGTAGCCAGCGATGATTGCGGCCTCTCTTGGTGTGCGCTTTCATGAGCGCAGCAGCGAAGCGAGCTTGCTTTAGGGTAAGCATTTTCTTGGCCTTCGCGACTTTTGGCGTCGCCTTCTGTTTATTCTTTCGCTTTTCCCCGCTCATGATCGCCGGATTACCACGCGGAAGTCGAAACGCTCGAGTCGGACAAACCGAATCTGCGATGTTTTGAGAAAGAGAGATCATCGGAGGACGTGCTCCAGTGACCCCGCCAGCGCTCGAGATTGCCGATCTCATCCGCACTGCGGGAGCTGACTTCGTCGAGCGAAACCGCCAGTGGATCCGCTGGAGGCATGTCACAGGCAGATGTGCCCAAGCTAGCGGCAGACTCCGATAGCATCGTTTTCAAAATGCAGCGAGGCGTGCAATGAGCCAGTAGGCAGCCATACCACCGATGGCATAGGGTGGAAGCTTCCACGACCATGTAGGGAGCTTCATCGTCCATCGACGTGCGATCGCGATAAGGGTCAATGCGACGGCGACAAAAGTAAAGTGGCCGACTTCGACTCCCGCACTGAAAAAACCCAAGGCCAGTGGTATATGCGCTGTTGGCAAGCCTGCAGCGCTGAGTCCGCCAGCGAAACCGAGTCCGTGTAGAAGGCCAAAGGAGAAGGCTACGAACCAAGGCTTGCGTTGCGCGAGGCCGTTTGGGTTGTCAGCTTTGCGAAGGACCTCATAGGCAACGAACAGAATACTTAGCGCAATGACTGCTTCCACCGGAGCTGGCGGAGCGTGAACAAAGCCGAGCGTGGCGAGCGTTAGGGTAACGGTATGCGAAAGGGTGAAGGCGCTGACGGTAAAAAGCAGCCGCCGAACGCCAGTCACCAACAGCAAAAGGCCCGAGACAAAAAGCAAATGGTCGATACCAGTTAGTATGTGTTCGACCCCCAGCAGGAGATAGGTACGTGCGACTTCGAAGCGGCGAGGAGTGGCTTCCACAACAAACCATGGCGAAGAAGAGGTAAGTCTCGTGATCTGAGAAGAACCATCGAGGCGCTCGATGCGCACGAGGACGTCTGTGAGAGTAGCAGTGAGCCCGGTGATCCGTATGGTGGAGCCGCTCAAGCCACCTTGGCAGACAACGCTCCACTGTTCCGTGTAAGCGCCATTGGAAAATAATCCACTCGGTTGGGTGAAATTGGAGCAAGTGTCAGGCAATTGGACATAAAGGCTGAGACGCATACCATCGCCGATAGCCGGAACTTTCCAAAACACATCGTAGGTGTTGTCCCCGGTCTGATGCACTTGCAGATAGGCGGGGCGCATTTCGTGCGCACACGCACCAGTTCCGCAAATAAAGAGAAATAACAAGCACTGCATGGTACGCCGCATTAATGCACCTGTGCGACTTTCTTTTCTTCCGGTGGCTCAATCCTGATCGTGTAGCCCTTGAGCAATGCCTGATAAAGTTTGTCGGTGGCTTCACCTCGCTTGGCGTCAAGCCACTGTCGACGGACTTGATCGCGAATTTCAGCAAGCCCGGGAACGCGTCCCTCGTTGCGCTGGACAACGTAGACCAGATGTGCGCCATAGCCAGAAACGACTGGCCGCCGCCATTGGCCGGGCGCGGCAGCGGAAATTCCGGCAGCAAACTGTTCACCAAACATTTTCTTTACTTCCGAGAGCGAAATGTTTTCGAAGCTCTGTGGCAGGAGAAAAGGATCGCCGAAAGAACTGAGATCGGACTGCTGGCCAGAACGTTGCAGGTGAGCGAGAAGGCGAGCCTCGTCTCGGTGGAGATTGGCTCCGTGCAGTTGTGGATTGAGGTAAATCTGCCGGAAGCTGAGAGTAGTTTCTGTCTTGAAGTTATCCGCATGTGACTGCAAGAACGCCTGCAAATCGACATCGGTGGGCGTGACCCGAGCCGAGAGATCATCGGAAAGGAACTCCAGCTTCTGTTGAAGACGCCGGCGCACGATGGTGTCGTCCCGGTCAAGGCCCATGGCAACCGCTCGGCGATACGCTACTTCTTCGCGCACGTGATCGGTCACCAAGCCCTGAAGCTCCTCCTGTGTTGGCGGACGCTGCCACGTGCGGGTGAAGCCCGTCACGAGGTTTTCCAATGTTCCTTGAGTGATGACAATTTCGCCGGGTTTGCCAATTTTGTGTTTGGAAAGAAGACTGAAGGCCGCAAAGATCGCGACCCCAAGCAAAAGAAAGTGGAGCAACGGTTCGCGCAGTAATCTCATCGTTTCTCCTGCATTATTTGGCCGGTGTGTACCAGATGGGCGACGTGTAGGCCCGTTCCTGGCCTTTCATAGGAACTTCCGGCGGCATCTGGATGCCGAAATACTTGGCATCGTAAGCGGTCCAACGGGGTGTGGGAATTTCCAACACACGCACGTAGTAGAACGCACGCTGCGATGAATCGAACTCCGGGTCTTTCCAGACTTTAATCAGTTCCGAGGCACCGATTGTATTCGTGTAGGTGGCATTTGGGACATCAACGGTATCACCGACCGGAGGAACCTTTCCATTTTTGGGGTCTGGCTTACGGTCACCTGACCAAACCACATCGTAGATCTTTTCGTGCGTCTCGCCCTTAGCATCGAGCCAGCCCTTGATGATCTGAATGCGGTCAAGATTCGCACCGATCGGGTCTTTGAGAGCGGCTACCAGAAAAGTCGGCGATTTATTCGTGGGTGCGTTGGAGAGGTCTCCGCCCATCGGGACACCTTTGGCGTAACCAGCGACTGCCGGATTGCGGGTGTTAGCGTCGTTAGCATCGAAGTTCCAGCCACCGAAAAAACGTACGATCATGCGCGGACCAGTCGTGGCGTAAACCTCTTTCCGCTGCATGGCGTCGAAAAGTGCTTCGCGGGTATTGTCGGTCGCCCACACGCCAGCGTAACCGGAAGCAGTCTGTTCCCAACCCATGATTGTGGCGTTTTCAGTTTTAACGAACGGGTGCGTGGCGCGGTCCGGGCTAGGTTCGGAACTGGAGGTTTTGCCCCAGAAGTTGTCTTCATCAGCGGTGGCTAATCCGGTGTGGGCATCGGTTGAGCCGATCATGCCGAACTTATAAGGATTCACGCCCAGTTCCTGCTCCAGTTTCAATCCGTTTCGTAGAGCGGAACGCGCATACTCGAACTCCAACATTTCCGGCCTTTTCTTTTCGGTGAGATCGAGGTTGCCCTTGTCCCACCTTTCGTAATTCGCAAACTCATCATTGGGAGAGAGAAAGGGATGAGCTTCGCCGTCACCCTTGATTTGCGTAACCTCATAAATTCTTTCGCGCTGGGCGCGGGTCTCGGCATATTCGCGGTCTATCGGCTTTCCTGTGAACGACTCAATAATCGGAAACATGCGACCGTTGCTCAGATTGCCGTTATGAGCGATGGCAAGCACTTGTCCACCGGTCTTCTCCTCATAGGCGGCCATCCACTTCCACAGGTCACGTGGGTTGTCGCTGCCCAAAGGTTTCTGCGTGGTATACGGCTCAACCATACTGGCCTTACTGGCATTGTCACGAAAGAGAATATTGCGGTGGAGATTGTTCCCTCCGGTGTTAGACGTCCATTCGTAACCGATAAAAGCCGTGAACCGTCCCGGTTCATTTGCGTCTTCCGCTGCCTTAATGATCTCTTCCCACGCGCCCTGGAAAGCGGGAGTGCCTGGCACCGGGAAAAAAGCTTTAGAGATAGTCCCTTTGCCGAAGTTCGTAATGATTTCAATAGCTGCTGCCGCCCCTTGCCCGTTCTGGATCATGTCGTACCAGCGCCTACCCTGTGGGTCTCCCAAAACTGAGGGATCACCGTTTAGGAGCATGGGAAACAATCCAAAGCCGTCGGAGTGATCAGCTACGACCAGGAAATCGAGTGGCCGTGCGAGTCGGACCCGCTGACCGCTGGAAGCTGTGACGTCGTGGCCTTTGGCGAAGCGGTAAGCTTCTCGTGGCCCTAAACGGCAGCCGAACGCACCTGCATCCATGGAAAAAGAAGTGTGTAGGTGCGTGTCACCCCAGTACACCCGCTCGGGGAATTGGCGATCTGCATTTGGAGAGTAGGGCGGTTTCTTGGGAAAGACATCTTTCAATTCCTGCTCAGGTGGTGCAGGCTCCTGCGCCACGCCTTGCGCAGGAGCCAATAATGCGATGCATAGCGTCAGAACTATCCCAAACGTTTCCATCAGCGAGTTCGTTCTCATCACAATCTCCTGCGGAACAAAAACTTTTCTCGTATGACCAAGTGCGCTGGATTGTACCCTACGGATAGAATGAAAGCCTGTTAAATCTGATAAATTGTTTGTACATAGCAATAAACCGCACCCGATCAGAAACTTCCTTGCCTCATCGACCTCGTAAGTTCGTGCCAAGAAATTCGGAGACGGGTTCCAGTTCAAGCCGGGACAAAGCGGGAAGCCTGGCGGCCGAAGCGCAAACCGCTCACCGATATGCTCATACGTTTCCTCGAGCAGGTAGATTCCAACGACAAACAGGGACGGCAGTTCGCGCAACAGCTCATTCGTGAGTGGTTCGATCGCGCAATGGCACACAGCGATGTCTTGTTGATGGAGATCCTGAATCGCATCGAAGGACAATTGGCACCGGTGAAGGCGGATGAGCGCACAGAAGAGGGTCCTACGACCATTGTCATGGACATGCCAGCGCCGCCACTGCGATTCCCACCTCTCATACCCGTGACGCCTGAGTACGCCGCCTACTGGCAAGCCAATTAAGACGTGACGGTAACGACGGTGTCAGGCACTATCACAAAGCTGCTTTGATGACGCGCAAGGTTTCTTTCGCCTAGAATTGGAACTTCTTGAGAGGTGAGAATGCGTAAGATTCATCTCTTCAAACCCTCCGCTAAACAACGGCACACGATCTCCTCAAATACCTTCCGAAATACCCCAGACTGCCGAAATCGACCGTGGCGATTCTTAGAGAACGTTGGGTGGTCGGGAATTGCTTACTCAAAACCGAGACGAGTGAACCAACCATACGCCAGATGCATGCGCACCTCATCCATTAAACCTCGTTCGCTGGCGATCCCATGGAGATAGCCAACCAACAGCAGTCGCAATAGAACTTCTGGATCGATCGAGGGTCGGCCCGTGGGGCTGTAAAAGTCTTTCTGTTGTTCTCGCACGAAACTGGAATCGACATGGCTGTCAATCAGTCGCAGCAAGTGATCGGTAGGGATTTGCTCTTCCAAACGGAAATAATAAAACAACGACTCTGTCCGGTTTTTGCAGACCCATCATCGGCGTTGTTCCTTCCTGCGGTACCCAGTAGCACAACAGGGGATAGTCTCGGCAAATAAAATCTGTTCCGAGTCGATTTTTTCAACAGACTCACATGTTTTTGGGCAATTGCTGTTAAGGGCGCGGGCAGTTGGGTATTGGCTATAGACAAGCGTAAGTTTCGGGCTGCTTGTCGAATTTCTGCTTGCAACCGGAACAGCAGAAGTAAAAGGAGCTTCCGCGAAACACTGATTTGTATTTTGCTATGCCTACATCCACCAGCATTCCGCAAATCGGATCGTTGGCTTCCTGCTTCCGAGCAAGCGGCTGCGCCTGTGCCTTTGACGCGACGGACCTCGTTCTATTCACTTGGATTATCTCGGCGAGGATGCTGACGGCGATTTCCTCCGGCGAGGCGGCACGGATGTCGAGACCGGCGGGAGCGCGGACTTGGCGCAGCCTATCAGCGGGCATTCCTTCCTCCTTGAAAGCGTCCAGGATTTTGCTCGCCTTGGTTTTGCTGGCGACAAAGGCCACATAATCCGCATTTGTGCGAAGAGCTTTTTCCAACGCCTCCTCGTCTGCTTCTCCCTGCGTGGATACGACCATGAAGGTTTGCGGCGTGATTTTGAGCTGGCTTAAATCCAGATCGGCTTGCACCAAGTCGCTATCTGGAAAACTCTCGCGGTCTGCTTCTGGAGCGACAACGGAAACCGCATAATTAATTGCCTTGGCGAGCTTCGCCAATGTTTTTGCGACTGGAGAGCGGCCGAGGATAACAATGTGCGGCTTGGGCAGGACTGGTTCGATGAAGATGTCCAATGTGCCTCCACTGTGGCAGGTCGTGGTGTAATCCACGATGCCTTCTTCAGGAGATGAGAAAGGACTGATGCGAATCAAACGGGGTTGACCATCTGCCAGGGCTTTCAAAGCTTCTTTGATCACAACCGGTTGCGAACATCCGCCGCCAATCCAGCCCCACATTTTGCCGTCGGGAAAAATGATCGCTTTGTTGCCGGGCTTGCCGGAGATGGGCGCTTCATAACGCACGACAACGGCGACGGCGAAGCATTGGCCGCTGGTCACGAGCTCCTCGGCTTTACTCAGGAACTGATCGAACATTCCGAATCACCTTTTCTCGAAACTAAAGATATCTTTCCAACGCTAACAGGCTTTCCAAGTTATGGGCCGGAGCAAACACATCGACGTGGGGAAGAGCGGCGCTCATGCCGCGGGTAACCGGCGCATACTCCTCCAGTCCTAGGAGCGGATTCAGCCAAATGATCTCGCGCGCCCGGTGCCGGATGTCGCGGAGTTCCGCAGCCAGCTTCTCGGGTTCGCCCGTGTCCCATCCATCACTCAAAATGATGAACGTCGTGCTCTTTGAAAGCAATTTTCTTGCCTCCTGACGATTAAACTCCTTCAGAGAATCGCCAATTTTAGTGCCCCCCGCCCATCCGGCGGCCCTTTGTGATAGTCCGCGCAATGCGTCCGGTAAATCCTGCGCGCGAAGCAGATCGGTGATCTCCAGAACATTTGTACTGAACAGAAACGTATTCACATGTCTGAAGGATTTTTGCAGGGCGAAGGCGAATCTCACAAGAAACAAACTGTAGGAGTTCATGGAGCCGCTGACATCGAGGAAAATCACTAGTTTTTGTTTTTGTGGCTTTTTCGCCCGATATGATAGAGAGATAGGTTCGCCGCCGCGGGAAATGCTGCGCCGGATGGTTCTGCGCATGTCGACTTGTTCGGCGAGATTCCTGATCCTCCGTCTTCGCGAAAGCCGCCGGCTCATTTTGCGGAACAGGCGCATGGAAATTTGCTCGAGTTCAATCAGGTCGTCCTGCGGCACGCCTGCCAAGTCTACTTTCTGCAACCGCTGTTGGGCACTTGCGCCAGAGACCGCCTTTCCCTCACGATCCCCTTGGGAAGAGTCAATCGCGGACAACGCCATTAGAGCTTGCGGGCTAGCTGCCGGCCGGTAGGTGCTGAATTTGGGATCCTTGGCTTCGTTCGAACCAGGACCCAAGGCGTTCTGCGATGCGTTGCAGAACAGTTCGAAGATCTGATTAAACAGGTCCCATTCCTCTTTTGAAGAAGTCAGCACAGCACGAAGAGCGAAGGCGAACGTTTGCTGGTCCGAAAATTCCATTGTCCTGGCGACTTCGAGAGCCAGCAGAGTCTGCTGCAAGCCGTTTGGCATTCCATGTTCTCTGGCGAAACGGCAGAATGCCGTAATGGTGGCGGCCGAGCGGTCATATGCGAGTTGTGGCATGGACTCCTTCCGTTCGCGGCGGCTACGAGAGCATTTTCTCGATGCCCGCGGCGCGGAGTTTGGCGATGTCTTCCATTGATTTCGCCACGCAACCGATGGTTTCTTCAGCCGACTGAACATCCAGGTGATGACTTCCCAACGCCATTGCGGATTGCGCGCAATCAAGCGTTTCCGTCACACCTGGAGGCTTTGCAAGATCCAGTTGCCGCACGGACTGAATGAAACGCACGACTTGGCCGCCGAGATCTTCCTCGATACCGGGCAAGCGAGCTCGAACAATCTTCATTTCCTTTTCATAGCTGGGATAGTCGATCCAATGGTAGAGGCAGCGACGTTTCAACGCATCACTCAATTCCCGGGTACGGTTGGAGGTGAGAATGACGTAGGGAAGGTGTTTGGCCCTTATGGTTCCCATCTCCGGCACCGTAATTTGGAAATCGGATAACAACTCAAGGAGGAATGCTTCGAAGGCTTCGTCCGCGCGGTCAATTTCGTCGATCAGAAGTACGGGTGAAGCGTCTTCGACGAGAATGGACTGCAACAATGGGCGCTGGAGAAGGAATTCCCTACCGAAAATATGCTTTTCCTTCTCTTCGACAGTGCGCTCAATTTTTTCCTCGATCTTGATGGCCAGTAACTGCTTCTGGTAATTCCATTCGTAAACGGCGGAGTTCACGTCCAGTCCCTCGTAGCACTGCAGACGTATCAAACGGGTGCCCAGCATGGCCGCGAGCACTTTGGCCACTTCCGTCTTGCCCAATCCGGCGTGGCCTTCGATCAGCAGAGGTTTCCCTAGTTTAGTGACCAGAAAAATGGCGGTGGCCAGCGCGCGGTCCGTGACGTATCCCAACTGCTCGAAGCGCAGGATTAGGTTATCTACATCTTTGATTTGCTTGTCCTGCGGAGAGGTTGGAGATGTTGCCATTGTTAAGTCAAATTAAAATGGTATTAGAAATCAATGGTCAGCTATCCCGGCGAAAAACGCCTTTTGCCGTCTGCCAAGCCAAAGAAGTTGCAATGATGGGTTTAGCAGCGACATCCGCGGGTGACTCCCCAGCATCCTCAGGCTGGGAAAGCCGAGCCTGAAAGTTCTTGGTGAATTCGCCAAACATAATATTGGAAACTTCACCGATCACCCGTGAACCCATCTGCGCCAGGATGCCGACTACGGTTAGTTCAGAGATGCCGGTAACTTCAGTCCCGCCGTCGGTGAGCGCGCGAAGTCTTCCGGTCATCCTCATGGAAGCGCTGCCGCGCCCCCGCACGTCCTGGCCTTTGCCGAGAATCTCGATTTCATGGTTCTGCGGGTCTAGGCGGACGATCTGTACTTCCCCCCGGTAATCGGTCACGCTTGGTCCAACTTTTACGCTGAGCGCACCTTTGAAGGTTTTGTCATCAACCTGTTCAGTGATCTGTGCGCCAGGCACGCATCCCGCAACCTTTCGCGGATCGCTCAGGAAGCTCCAGACCTTTTCCACGGATTCCTTCACCTGGAAGATTTTTTCGATCTGCATTGCCACGGCCTTAACTCACCACACCTTTCTCTTTCAATACATTCCATACTTTCCAGGGAGTGATAGGCATATCAATATGTGTCACACCCAAAGGCGACAAAGCGTCCACAACCGCGTTCACAAAAGCAGCCGGGGAGCCCACGTTGGGAGATTCGCCTACCCCCTTGGCCCCAAAGGGATGGTGCGGGGATGGCGTGCACGTGCTGCCCGTTTCCCAATGCGGCGTCTCGACTGCCGTCGGGATCAGGTAGTCCATAAAAGTGCCACCCTGCACGTTACCGCTTTCGTCGTAATCAATCAGCTGCATGAAGGCGATGGCCAGACCTTCCGTGAGGCCGCCATGAATCTGGCCTTGGACGATCATGGGATTGATGACGTTGCCGCAATCGTCCACGGCCACAAAGCGCCGGACCTTCACTTCTCCCGTGCCTTTGTCGATGTCAACCACGCAAATGTAAGTGCCAAACGGAAAAGTGAGATTCGGCGGATCGTAATAATTCACGGCTTCGAGCCCCGCTTCGAGGCCTTCCGGGATATTAGTGTATGCGGCAAACGCGATTTCCTGTATGGTCTTGAATTTACTCGGAGCGCCCTTTACGAAGAACTTGCCCGTCTCCCATTCCAAATCCGCTTCGCTACACTCCAGTAGGTGAGCAGCAATCTTTTTTGCCTTGTCGCGAATCTTGCGCGCGGCCATGGCTGTGGCCGCGCCAGAGGTGGGAGTGCTACGACTGGCGTAAGTTCCAAGCCCGTAGGGCGCGGTGTCGGTGTCTCCTTCTTCTACTATTACATCGGAAGCGGGAATGCCCAACTCCTGAGCGACGATTTGCGCGTAAGTGGTTTCATGGCCTTGTCCCTGGCTCTTGGTTCCCATGCGGCAGATAGCTTTTCCCGTGGGATGGACGCGAATTTCCGCGCTATCAAACATCTTGATTCCCGCAATGTCAAACGTGTGTGCCGGACCCGCACCAACCGCTTCCGTGAAGCTGGAGATGCCGATGCCCATGAACTCGCCCTTTTTGCGTTTCTCTTCCTGCTCTTTTCTCAGTTGGGTGTAACCCACCATTTCAAGGGCCTTATTCATAGCCCCTTCGTAGTTTCCGCTGTCGTAGGTCCAGCCCAACGGTGTCTTGTAGGGAAATTGGTCAGGCTGGATAAAATTCCTGCGGCGAAATTCGGCCGGATCGATCTTCAACTGGTTGGCCAGGATGTCGACCACTCGCTCGATCAGGTAAGCCGCTTCCGTGATGCGGAACGAGCAGCGGTAAGCGATTCCGCCCGGTGCTTTGTTGGTGTACACTCCGTCCACTTCGCAGAACGAAGCGCCGAAGTCATAAGAACCAGTGCACATACTGAACAATCCAGCGGGAAATTTGGTGGGTTGCGCCGCGGCGTTGAACGCTCCGTGGTCGGCCAGCGTTTTCACGCGCAAGGCTTTCACCTTGCCGTTCTGATCGGCGGCAATTTCCGCCGTCATGTGATAGTCGCGGGCAAAACCGGTGGACTGGAGATTCTCGGAGCGCGTCTCAATCCACTTCACAGGTAGGCCGAGTGTGAGGGAAGCGACAACTGCGCAGACGTAACCGGGATAGATAGGGACTTTATTGCCAAACCCGCCGCCAATGTCCGGAGAGACTACGCGGATATTTTGCTCTGGGATGCCACCCACGAGCGCGAAGAGCGTGCGGTGAGCGTGTGGAGCTTGGGATGTGAGATAAACCGTCAGCTTTTCTGTGGCTTTGTTGAAGTCCGCAACGCAGCCGCAAGTTTCGAGCGGCGCAGGGTGGCATCGCTGAGAGATGGCGTGGACGCTGGCCTTTACCGCAGCGTTTTGGAACACTTTGTCGGTGGCCGTTTTGTCGCCGACTTCCCAATGGAAAATGTGATTGGACTTTTCTTCACGATCCTCGCGAAGGATGGGAGAACTTGGGTCTGTGGCTCTATGAGGGTCAACCAGGACGGGAAGTTCCTCGTATTCCACTTCCACCAGTTCCGCGGCGTCGGCAGCGGTGTATTGATCCTGGGCGACCACGAATGCGACTTCCTGCGCCTGAAAGAGCACCTTGCCAGTCGCCAGCACCATTTGCTTATCGAAGAAGAGCGTCGGCATCCAGGCGAGGTTTGCCTTGGCAAGGTCTTCGCCCGTAATAATCGCTAGAACGCCAGGAAGTTGTTTCGCCTTCTCCGTGTTGATGGATTTCAGCCGAGCGTGTGCGTAAGGGCTGCGCACCATGTGGCCGTAGACCATGCCCGGAAGCCGCACGTCGTCCACATAATTGCCCTTGCCTTGAATGAATCTCGAATCTTCCTTGCGCTTGATCGAATGACCCATTCCGCCAATTTCGGGAGATGTTTTCGCAATCACTTAGCCCCTCCTTGCGCCATCTTGCCGGCGGCGTACTGAACCGCCTTCACAATGTTTTGGTAGCCGGTGCAGCGGCACAAATTACCGGAGATTCCCCACCGAATGTCGGTCTCCGTGGGCTGTGCATTCTTTTTCAGTAGCGCGTAGCTCGACATCAGCATGCCCGGTGTGCAGAAGCCGCATTGTAAACCATGTTCTTGTTTGAATCCCTCTTGCAGCGGGTGAAGGGTTCCGTTGCTTAATAGTCCCTCCACCGTAAGAAGCTCCGCTCCGTCCGCCTGCACTGCAAACAGCGTGCACGACTTCACGGACTTTCCGTCCAGAAGGACCGTGCAAGCGCCGCAGTTGCTGGTGTCGCAACCGACGTGCGTGCCGGTCAACCCTAGCGTATCCCGGATAAAGTGAACGAGTAGAAGCCTCGGTTCTACGTCGGCTTCCCGCTGTTGGCCGTTGATATTGACGCGTACTGTTTGTTTCTTTGCCATTTCGATTCTCCCGATCGCTTCAGACTTCTACTTGCCACCAGCACGCTCAACAGCACGCGATAGCGACCGCTTCGCCAGCTCTTTGACCAAACCCCTCTTGTATTCCACCGGGCCCCGCAAATCGGAACTGGGGTCCGCCGCGTCAGCGGCAAGCTGCGCCGCGTGATTGATGTTGGCTTCATCCGGCTTTTTGCCGCGCAAGAATGCTTCGGCGCTTTGGGCCTTCACCGGGGTCGGGCCCACATTTGTGAGGCCGATACCCACTTTCTCGCAGATGCCCTTGTCATCCAAACTCAGTTGAACGGCTACGGCAGCTGTCGCAAAGTCTCCAACCTTGCGCTCCAGCTTGAGGTAGGCACCTCCACTTCGTGGAGGCGGTGCCGGTATGCGAATTTCGGTGAGAATTTCTTCGTGTTGCAGTGAAGTGGTAAATAAAGTCACGAAGAAATTCTCAATCGGAATAACTCGCTCGCCTTTTGGTCCAGTTGCTACTATCTGCGCGCCGAGAACCACCATCGTGGCTGGATGGTCATTGGCAGGATCGCCGTGAGCCAGGTTGCCGCCGACTGTGGCCAAGTTGCGCACTTGCGGATCGGCAATGACGTGTGCGGTGTCCAAGAGGATTGGATACTTGGAGCGAAGCACAGATGAAACTTCCAGTTCCGCTTCTCGCGTCAACCCGCCGATCTTCAAATAACCTCCCTCTTCCTTCACATACGACAGTCCCGCAATACGATTGATGTCAATCAGAAAGCCCGGCCGGGCCAACCGGAGCTTCATCATGGGAATTAGGCTCTGCCCACCGCTTAGAATTTTCGCTTCGTCACCGTGCTGTTGCAGCATGGCCACCGCTTCCGGAATCGTTTTTGGCCGTAGGTATTCAAAGGATGGGGGGATCATTCTCGCCTCTCAGCTCAAGTAGGATGTAGTTTGAGAAAACGCTGGTTCGCAAGCGAACAAGGGATTTGTGACCCTGATCATGCCTTTGCCCGTTCCAGATGAGTCCGCTGCACGTGTTGAACCGTTCATAACCCAAGCGCATCATGGAGCCCGATTGTGTTTGAAGAGGGTTGTCCGCTCTAACGTCCTGACGATTGCCCTTCTTCCCCGCCGCACGGCGAAGACCGAATCAATCTTCGCTCTTGCGTGACTACTCCCCTAAAATCACCCTCACCGCGTTATCGCGGCAATCGGGAGTTCCGTTCTCGCGATCTCAGGGACAAAAAGGCGCTCTGCATTGGGGATTCCCCGATACCCAAAGAACCGGCTCCCAACGAAGCTTATAGTCCTCCGAATCTGTCTTTGTCCAGTTTGAAATTTGTCAACTCGTCGTCTCGGCTTGAGCAAGGGGTTTGACAGCTGTTTACTGCGCTGCATTCTTGTTCGTGCTTTGGCGCAGTCGCCAGTCGTCGATGGCCATGCGAATCGCGTCCGGAGCAAGGTTGCTGCACAGCATCTTGTATTCCGGAATTCCTCCCAAACTGTCGGCTACGCTTTGTTTGGTTATTTCGTAAGCTTCGACGACACTCTTGCCCAGAACCATTTCTGTGGCAATCGAGGCGCAGACGATTGCCACGGCACAGCCCATACACTTAAATCGCACATCTTGAATAACGTCATCCTCAATTCGGAGGGTAATTAGGACCGTGTCGCTATCCACCGGGCTGCGGACGATAGCTTTGCCGGAAGGGTTTTCCAGGCTGCCCACGTTACGCGGGTTGGCAAAATGCTCCCGAATCTGCTCGCTATACAAGGCTACTCCCCGTGCCGGCATGAAAAACAGGTATATGATAAAGCGTTGTCTATGTCTGCCGAATTTTACTCCAAGGTGGCTGAACTCGCGGCACAGAGGAAATACTTCGCCGTGGCTACTATCGTGCGAGTGGAGGGCTCCTCTTCGGCGAAGCCTGGTTCCAAAGCCATCATCGACGAGCAGGGGAAGATCGTCCTGGGATGGGTCGGGGGCGGCTGCGCAGAGAGCGCCGTCAGAAACGAAGTCTTGAAATGCATCGACTTGGGCAAGCCCGAGCTGATTACTCTGGATATGACCGACGAGTTGCTCGGAGTGGGAATGCCCTGCGGCGGCAAAATGGATGTCTATATCGAGCCCGTTCTTCCGCAGCCCGAGTTGTTGATCGTCGGGCACGGCCGGATCGCGGAAGTGCTGGCAAAGATTGCCGCGTTGATGAATTTTTCCGTCACCGTCAACGATCCCGCCGCCGACCGCACCTCTTATCCCGAAGCCGCACGTCTTGTGACAGAGGATTTCGATCTCACCCAGACCCCCATCAATTCCAGAACGTTTGTAGTCATCGCAACGCTGCACAAGCAGGATCATCTGTGGCTGCAAAAGGCTTTGGAATGCAATGCTGGATACATTTCTCTTATCGCCAGCCGCCATCGTTCTCGGCTCGTGCTCGATTATCTTCTTGCGACGGGGATGTCCGCGGAAAAGATCGAAAGGGTTTGGGCGCCGGCAGGACTCGATCTCGGCGCCTCCACGCCGGAGGAGATCGCGCTAAGCATCGTTAGTCAAATGGTGGCGTTACGCCGCGGCGGCAGCGTCAAAGCCCTCAAAGAATCCGAGTCGGCCCCCAAGAGTTTCCCCACAGACAAGGTAATTCAGCAGTGCGATAGCGATAAGATTCGCTGACGCTTTCTGCCGATTTCCCCTTTTTTTTGAAATTAAGCTTACCCCGCGAGTGACATGCCTTCCCGACTGCGCCGGTTTTCTGCCACGATCTCCGCCAAGATGCTCAAAGCGATTTCTTCCGGCCCTTCCGCGCCGATGTTGAGTCCAGCAGGCGCCCGCACACTTGCTAGTCGTTCTGCAGACTCGCCCCGCAGTACCAGGCTGCGGCGAATTTCTTGCGCTCGTTTCTTGTTCGCCACCAGCGCGATGTAGCTGCAGTTCACGTGCAAAGCTTGTTCCACGGCTTCTTCGTCAAATTTTCCTCGGCTGGCCACCACCACGTATCGCGCAGAGGCTGAAGGCAGGTGTGAAAAATCCAGGGAATTCAGCAATCTGTCGGCATCGCGCACATCGGAGGGTTTCGCCAGGGGATCCACAACAGTCACGGTAAAATTCAGCAACTTCCCCAATTTTGCCAGCGCGATCGCCACCGGCTCTCTGCCAACGATGATGAGCTCGCGTCCCATTGGAGGCTCCGCTAATCCAGGGGTTTCTCGTCCCCCCCGGTTTGCAGTCTCGATCAGCACATTCTCACTCACCTCTCCTTTACCGAAATTGCGCAGCAACTGAAGATCATCTTTGCTGTCCATGTCGAGCAGAATTCCGATGTCTTCCACCGGGAATTTGACGATCCCTTCCAGGTGATTCCCGAATATGGCCCGGCAGCCGATGTCTCCCTTGAGCGACATGACTTCGGAGAAAACAGAGCGATCCAAAAGAACGGGATTGCCGCGGAAGCCCTTATACGTTGGGATCACAATCTGAGCGCCGGATCGCATGTAATGATCCATCAGCAGGTCGAGCGTCCCGGCGCGAACGAACGGCTGGTCCGCTAGAACGATCAGCGCAGCGTCCACGCCAGAAGGCAATGCAGCAAGTCCCGTACGCAATGAAGTTCCCATTCCTTGCTGATAGGATTCGTTGATCACTACCGTCAGATTCCCGATAGAAATCCGCTCCTTGATCTTTTCAGCTTCGTGCCCAAGCACAAGGACGATGTCCTTCGCCCGAGAGCTGCGCACGTTTTCCAAAACCTGTCCGAGAAGTGTGTTCTCTCCTAGCCGTAGGAGCTGCTTCGCTTCTCCCATTCGCGAAGACATCCCCGCCGCAAGAACTACCGCCCCGAATCGCGCATTGCTTCGTGCTTCCATGAGCACCTCCGAGCAGCCAGCCATTCAGAGTCTACACAGCCCAGGAGATCTAGTGTAAAGAGTAACGCCTGCCTTCGCGGCTGGCGTATGTGGCGCTGTTTTTGCCAATTCTCCATCTGGCAAAAAGAGAGGCTATAGAATACTTGCCGCTGTTCTCGAATGTAAGTGGCGGAGGCCAAGAAACGGGTTTCGTTCCTAGGGGCCACACTCTCGCGAGTAACTTGTCCCACTGACCTGCCTTCATCTGAATGTTTTCGACGCGAATATCGTTACCGAAGTCGGGTTCCACGTGCTCCGAACGTCGCATGGTCACGGAGATTTCAACGTCGGTTTTTTGAGAGCCAACGAAATACTCACGTGACTGTGCGGCAGCGAGTTGTCTTAGTCGGGCGATTGCATTGTCCAAGGTTACCGCCGCTTCGATCCAGAGGGGTTCCCCATTGAAGACACGAAAAATATCGAACGGAGGAATCCTTGGCCTCCCATAGCTGCTGTAACGAGCGGATTAAAACAGGATCGTCAGTTTGCATAGCCGCTAGGGCATCGTTACCGGCCGGTACTAAAACGCCAAGATGCACAGCCCAATGCTGCCTCGATAGTGAGGGCGCTGAACCTACCTCGTCCGAGTTCCGCTGTTCTTCCATGACTGTTTCCAGCGCAGAGCCCTATTACGAGCAAGCGATTCTCCTGAGAGTTCCATTCGTTGACTTGCCTCCTGCCCCAACCTAATATGTGCGCCGAATGCCGGATTCCTCATCACTGATCGGTCAGACCATCTCGCACTACCGAATAATTGAAAAACTCGGTGGTGGAGGGATGGGTGTGGTCTATAAGGCCGAAGACACCCGGCTGCATCGCTTCGTAGCGCTGAAATTTCTC
Source organism: Candidatus Acidiferrales bacterium (assembly GCA_963742325.1). Lineage (GTDB taxonomy): Bacteria > Acidobacteriota > Terriglobia > Acidiferrales > UBA7541 > Acidiferrum. Next base: position 1,662,355 of record CAVULB010000002.1, read on the forward strand.
CCAGACAAGGTGGCGGAAGATGAGCAAGCGCTAGCCCGTTTCCGGCGAGAAGCGGAAGCGGCGTCGGCCTTGAACCACCCGAATATCTGCACGCTATATGACGTCGGGGAACAAGACCAGAAAGCGTTCATCGCCATGGAATACCTGGATGGCATGACCCTGAAGCATTTGATTGGTGGGAAGCCGATAGCGCTGGAGCGGCTCCTGGATCTGACGATTGAGGTAACGGAGGGATTGGATGCCGCGCATGCCGAAGGCATCGTCCACCGCGACATCAAGCCCGCGAACATCTTCGTCACCAAGAAAGGCCATGCCAAAATTCTCGACTTCGGCCTGGCCAAAGTCAGCGGATCGAAAGTGGCTGCCGGAGACGGCGGCACAGCTACACTCGCAACTCTAGAAGTGCAGTCGGATCAGCTGACCAGCCCCGGCAGCACCCTCGGCACCGTCGTCTACATGTCTCCTGAGCAGGTGCTGGGGAAACCGCTCGACCGCCGAACCGATCTTTTTTCTTTCGGTGTGGTTCTCTACGAAATGGCCACCGGCTTCCTGCCCTTTGCCGGAGAAAGCACTGGCGCCGTCTTCGATTCGATACTCCACAAGACGCCCATCGAACCAGTCAGGCTCAACACCTCTTTGCCGGCAGAACTGCAACGCATTATCGACAAGGCCCTGGAGAAGGACCGCGACCTTCGCTACAACTCGGCCGCAGAATTGCGTACCGACCTGAAGCGCCTGAAACGGGATACTAGTTCCGAGAAAGTGAGGCGAGGAAGCGGCGAGGCAACCGGCGCGAGCCCCACGGCTGGCTATGGCTCTGCGGACGCTCAAGCTAGTTCGGTCGGCGCTGTCACGGCCGCAGGTATTGCGAGCAAGCGCTACGCTCTCGTCGCTGCAGGCCTACTGGCACTCGTTGTAGGGTTTGCGGCATATCACTTTTGGCCCCGCTCGACCGGCGTCGCCGGAAGCGGGAAGGTCACGCAAATCAGTCATTGGAACAAGCCGATGAACAGCGCCGTGCTTTCTCCCGACGGGCGCACGGTGGCCTTCACCTCCACGGTCGCAGAAATTGATCAGGTCTTTGTAATGCTAGCCTCCGGCGGAGAACCGCTGCAACTCACGAATGATTCGACAAACAAAGTCGTGAGCAGCTTTTCGCCGGATGGCACCCAGATCTATTACGACGTCGGTTTCTCAGACGAAACCCGCAGTGTGCCGACGCTTGGTGGCGCCTCCACGATCGTCGTCTCCGGACAAGGCCTGAAACCCTCTTTGGATGGCTCCTTTCTGTATTTCATCAGGCAATTCAATGGAAACGCCGTCTTCCGCAGGTCGAAGGCGGGACTCGCGGAGGAAATGATTTTTCAAGCGGCCGCGGGCTTGAGCGCGACGGATCTCCTGCCCATCCCGGACAGCCAGGATCTGGTCGTCACCACGGGAAATGACGTAGCGTCCGGTTCGACGAGCCTGACCCTCTTCCGAGTCAACGGGGAAACTCATGCTTCGCAGAAAATCGGCGAATTGACCGGAAGCCCCACGGGCCTTGCCTGGGAGGAGCCGGGCAAAACCCTGCTCTGCAGCCGGACAGTCAACGACGTCACCAATATTTGGGAGTACCGTCTAGCCGATGGCGCAATCCGGCAGGTGACTTTCGGCGCTGGTTCGGATCTGTCTCCCATGCTCGACCCTTCCGGAAAGGAAATGTATTTTGTAAATGGCAAGCGATCGGGTTTCCTCACCGTTTACCACCCAAAGACGAAACAGTCGCGGGATTTGGTCGCAGAGGAGGCCACACAGCCCGCGATCTCCTGGGATGGCCGACGCGTCTCCTACATCACTCTTTCTGGAAATGCCCAGCAGGGAGCTCTTTGGATTTCGGACCTGGACGGCAGCAATCGCGTCAAAATTGCCTCCGGCACAGCGCTAACCACCATTGCATTCTCCTCCGACGATGCGAAGTTCATGTTCGCCGACAGAGAGGGTGGTGCGCAGAAGGTCTACATCGTTCGCGCTGATGGCACGGGCCTCCGTCAAGTTCCCTGGACGGGTTCTTCGGGTGGGTGGGGCTCGCCAAGCCCGGATCCGAATTATGTCTATCTGGGGGGCCAGGAGACGGACTTATCCAAGCTCTCGATCTGGAAAGTGCCGGTGGACGGCTCAAAGATCGAGAAGCTTGGGGGCAATTGCGGAGCGATCTGGGACGCTTCGTCGGATGAAAGGTATCTGCTTTCCTCGATGAACACGGGAACGGAAGCTATCGGTGTGAGTGAATTCTCTCTGGCGGAGCGAAAATGTATATCGTTGCTGCCGGAACTCAGCACACTGGTCGTGCATTTTTCTTCTGATGGCAAGTTCATACTGTACCTGGCCGCCTCGCACGGTGAGACCACCCTGTATCGCCAGCCCTGGCACGACGGGAAACTCACCGGGCCCTCGCAAGTTGCCTTCAGGCTTCCGTTTGCGTTTCGCCAGGGCTATTCCGGCGCCGCCTATGATTTCACCAAAGACCTTTCAACCATGGTGTACGCTCGCCCCGGCGGTCACGCCGATCTTTATCTTTTGAGCCAGAGATGACTCACCAGCTTTCGACTCTTGATAGCAGTGGTGCACGCTACGTTCTACGAGGCGACACGGCAAAAAAGCTAACGCGGCAGATCAGGATTTCCTCAATCTCTGAGCCATTCTCATCGATGCCAAAGCGGAATATGCGCAGTTGCAATAATTGAGAGTCACATCGTGCTTAAATCATTTGGTCCACACCGGCAACTCTTGCCCTCGCGCAACCTCGAACTTGTGATTGGACTTGCGCTCTTTCCTCTGCACTGCCAATGCACAGAACATATGGCAACGCCAAAGGCTACTCATGTCGTGTTAACCAAGCGGGCTAAATAAGTGCTGGCGAGAGTTGCCGGTGAAATCACAACAGTCGATTACAATGAAAAAAAACACTGCAACAAGCGGAGAACGCAACCGTGACAAAACGCAAAAGTGCTGAAGTAGATGAATACATAGCAAGATGCCCAAAAGCGGCGCAAGGCAATTTGGCGAAGATCAGAGCGGCCATACGGGAGGCAGCGCCTGGTGCCACTGAACGCACCGATTATTTCCAAATGCCCGGATATTCCTATCCAGGATTTGATTATGACGGGATGTTTGCTTGGTTCAGCTTCAAGGAACCACACATACGCCTACATGTACGCCCTCCAGTAATACAAGAACATAGGAAGGAACTTGCAGGATATGCTACAACCAAAGCCATTGTTAGCTTCCCAATCGGTAAACCCGTACCAATCACATTGGTGAAGAAACTGCTGAAAGCTAGTCTAAAGGCAATGAAGGATAAGTCGTAACCGCCGAAGTAGCTACTAGCCCGAACCTTTCCGATTTGGCAAACGGGAGTTACGTTCCACCGTTCTAGCCGTGCCACTGAATTAGACAACCTAAATGACCTACAATGAATCGTTGCAGATGAGGCGGGGTCTGGCATGAGCCTTTATTCAACAATCCGCGTTGCTGTAGTCCTTTTGATTCCGGTTCTCTGGACCGAGCCGCCTTTCGCGCAGGATCAGTCGCAAGCGATAGGGAGTTTAACCCCGTGGCAATAGGTATCGCTCCAGAGTTGCCGTATCGACTGCAGAATGGTGCTGGCCTTCGTCTCGATGACACATTCCATGACGATCTTGCCGGCAGCATTCCTGACCGCATTCGAAATGCTGTTCTTGTGGGCATCCATCCCGACATATTTAATAGTGCTGGTCATAACGGGCGTTCCTCCTCTGGAGCAGTTGAGCTCAAGAGCTCAAACCCTACTCCACAAGGGGCGCCCTTTATACTGCGTTTCCGATTTGCCGGCAGGAAAAATCAGGTCCGTCCCGCTGGAAAACAGAGACGAGCCACACGCCCCCAGAAATGTGCGCCGCTGTAAGATAGATTCCTATGCCGCAATGGCTGGTGGTGGGGGTAGGGGATATTGCAACCAAGCGGGTGATCCCCGCAATTCAGGCGGAGCCGCGCAGCTCGCTTGCCGCCGTGGTCACACGGCATCCCAACAAAGCCGTGTCGTATGAAGTCCCCGCGTTTTCCAGCCTGGAGGAAGCGTTGCGCCACGGGACGTTTGATGCCGTCTACATCGCCACGCCTGTGTTTCTGCATGGCCCGCAAAGCATGCAAGCTCTGCATGCGGGGAAACACGTTTTGTGCGAAAAGCCTATGGCGATGAACCACGCCGAAGCGTTGAACATGGCGGAGGCTGCGGAAAAAAGCAGGCGATGCTTCGGAGTAGCGTACTACCGGCGTTGTTATCCGAAAGTACAGCGCGCTCTGGAATTGATCCACCAGGAAGCGATCGGAAGGCCGCTCATGGCGTTTGCCTCCTGCCATAGTCAGCCGCCAAACGAGCATCGTTCATGGCTGCTCGACCCGGCTCAAGCCGGAGGTGGACCGCTTTATGATATAGGTTCCCATCGCATTGACCTGTTGAACTATTTCTTTGGCCAGCCAGTGGAGGTTCAAGCCTGTTTGTCCAACGTTGTCCACCATTTCGCGGTGGAGGATTCCGCCACGGTTTTAGTCAAGTATGCGAGCGGCGTGCATGCGATGGTGGACGTGCGGTGGAACTCGCAGGTTGCTCGCGATGAGCTTCGAATCGCAGGCAGTAAAGGGACGTTGGACCTTACGCCGCTGAACGGGCCTCGATTGGTTTCTCCTGCCGGCGAGGAAAATTTGCCTCCCCATTCCAATCTGCACTTTCCCTGTATCGAGAACTTCGTGGATGCGGTGCTGGAGCATACTCCGTTGCTCTCCAGCGGAATTACCGCGACAGGTACAGATTGGGTGATACAACAAGCCACCAGACGTTAACCCATGCGGCCTAGCTCAGCACGGTCGTTCTTGCTGCCGGTCCCGGCCTTTACGCGCGGTACGAAGAAGTCCGGTAGTGCTCAGCAGACTGCACGCAGAAAAATGGCTGGCCGGTGTTGGTAGCGGTGGAGCTTACCAGAAACGCCTGCGCGCCCACGCGATTGTGCGGGTTGGTGACTTTGAAGATTCAGATACTGTCGGCCAATGTCTGGGCCGACTATCAACGCTCGTCGGACGCTTCCAACATTGACGCCGGGTACTCCCATACTATTTTTGGGGTTACTCGAGGATGCAGCACAGATTGAGGTTGCAGGGTTCCGTGAATTCGATACCCGAACAAGAGGCTTCCGCGCGGATTTGAGACGAAAGTTCTTCGCGTAATACCGAGAAGTGCTAACCGTCCGTGTGCGTACCAACCGGATTTGTGAGGACTAACACTGCCACAACAACAGAAAGAAAGTTGGGTGGGCTAGGGAATTTTGCGATGGGTTTCAAACCAATTTAGGGTGTACACGGTTTTGGCGATCTGGTGGCTGGGGCGACGGGCTAGGCCGTGGGGCTCGCCGGGGAAACGGACGAGGGCGGATTCGACCTTTAGCAGTTTGAGGGCGGCATAATATTGCTCGGCTTCGGAGATGGGAGTGCGGAAGTCTTCTTCGCCGGTCATGAGCAGCGTAGGCGTCTTCACGTTTTTCACCAATGAAATCACTGAGCGTTTCATATAGTTGTCCGTATCGTCCCACGGATTGGAGCCGAACCAGTATTGCGCACCGAACGAGGGAAGGTCGGAGGTTAGGACCCAGCTGTACCAGTTGATTACAGGATAAAGACTAGCGGCGGCCCGGAAACGGTCGGTGCGGTCGATCATCCAGCAAGTGAGAACACCGCCACCGGAGCCACCGGTCACGAAGAGGTTATCCTTGTCGATGTAGCCCTTGGCGAGCATTGCGTCGATGCCAGAATTAAGATCGTAGAAATCGTCCCCCGGGTAGGAGTGGTGGATGAGGTTGGCGAAGTCTTCGCCGTAACTCGTGCTGCCGCGCGGGTTGGTATAAAGGATGACGTAGCCCTTTGCAGCCCAGATTTGCGCCTGTAGGTCGAAACGATCACCGTAGTTGGAGAAAGGACCACCATGAATCTGGAGGATGAGGGGATATTTTTTGGAGGGATCGAAATCGGGCGGCTTGATGATCCACCCTTCAATTCTGCGTTTGTCTAAAGAGGATTCGTACCATAGCTCTTCGACTGCACCGATTCTCTTAGCTTTGAAGAATTCCCGATTGAGAGCGGTGAGGACGCTGAGTTTGGGATCCGTAAGAGACGCGACCGCGACGTCGCCCGGATCGGAAGGCGTGTCGTACTGAATCGCAAAGGTGCCGTTTTGAGCGACGGTGAAATTCACCCCGAGACTCACATGGTCGGCGAGAACTTTGGGGGAACCCCCGAGTGGAAGATAGGCAAGTTTCGTGTCGCCCTGATCGGCGTATGCGAAGAAGATACCCTTGCCGTCACCGGCCCAATGGAGGGCGGAAGCATCACGATCAAGTTTCGGAGTGACTACGCGAGGATTGCTACCATCGCGGTTGGCGACGTAAATGTAGGTCGTCTGATGGCCCTGGTAGCGATCGTCGAAGCCAGTGTATGCGATTAGTTTGCCGTCGGGAGAGACATCTGGGGACTCGTTGGGGCCGTTGCGGTGAGTGAGTTGCTTGAGTGAACCGTCTGCCACACCGAGTTCGTACAGTTCGGTATGGAGAGGTTCGTACTCGTAGTTCGTAGTGCCATTCATCGCAACTATGAGAGATTTTCCATCCGGCGCCCAGATCGCATAGGAGCCACCAAAATCGCCGACGCCTGGACCATGGGGGAAATTGCCAGTGGTGAGTTGACGCGGCGCGCCGCCGTCGGAGGCGATAACGAAAATTTGTGAATAGCCGGGTTTCAGGTAGCCGGGTCCATTAAAGCGATAGATTAGGTCCTCATAGATCTTCGGGGCCTCGGCCCACTTGGCGCCCTCGGGTGCGGCGGGAAGCGAGCCAATTTTTGCGGGAGTGGAAGAGACGAGCGAGGTGAAGGCGATCTGCTTTCCATCGGGAGACCAAGAGATGCCAGCAGGAGGATTTTCGAGGTCCGTCAGTTTGGCGGTCTGCCCGGTATCCATCCAGCGAACATAGAGCTGAGACTTACCTTCGCGGTCGGAAACGAAGGCGATACGAGTGCCATCGGGCGACCAGCGCGGGGAAGAGTCCCCATATGTGCCGGTAGTGAGGGGGCGATGTTCGGAGCCATCAACATTGACGATCCAAAGGTTGGAGACTCGTCGATCGGAAGATATGTCCGCCGACTGGCGAACGTAGACAATGCGCTTCCCATCGGGAGAGATTCGCGGATCTGAAGCAACTTGAATGTGGAAAACATCGATGGGTTCCAGAAGATCGGCGTTCTCCTGAGCGACACTCGCGAGAGGAAGAAGGAACAGATAGGTGGCCGCGGCGGCGAGGCGCAATCTCTTGGACACAATGGGGCTCCTTTTGCGCACGGATATTAAGGGCCAGGTCGGAGGGAAGTCAATGCTCCATTACAAATGCTCCATTACAAACTTTCCGGTAATGACCGGTAAAGTGGAACTGGAACGGGTTGAGTCGAGCAACCAACGCTCCTCTACCTCACCTGCAGCGTCCGTCGCCGGGTGGCTTCGTTCAAGTCCGCTTCTGAGAAATTAAGGTGGATTCAACTTTCTCCGTTGCCCGCGCTCGAAGCAATTCCACCATGGCAGACATGGCCGGTATTGGGGAAATTCGCGCACAGGCAAAAACATATACCACATCGAGCTTCAGAACGCTCCGTGTGCATCGGCGTGTTTTACCAATGCGGCGCACGCCCGGAGTCAAAAGCTATTGGTGATAATAAATTTGACGCATCGGTGGCAACCCGCGCTCCTAATTGAAACAGCATCCGTTTCCTCGTGCCCAAGTGAACATGTTTCCGACTGGTCCTTTGTTTGCTCTGCGAGTACCAGTCGATTGATTAGCCGGAGGAACTGTGCTCGCGTCGTCTCAGGCCGAAGACGATCCCCAGTTGGTACGCCGGCTGAACATTTTTTCTGCCGCTGCGAGCTTATTCTCGATCGCCACCGGGCTCTCCGTTTTATTGGGATGGGTTCTCGGTAACCCCATCCTCAAGAGCTGGCTTTCCGGACAGACTTCTGTGCGGGTTAATACTGCTGTTTGCCTTGTGCTGCTTGGGATGACTCTTTGGAGATCGCAGGAGAAGTGGGCCGGGTCGGGCTGGAAGACCAGTCGCGTAGCCTCGCAAATTGCCGTCGTCATCGCCACCTTGGCGGGATTGCTGTCGCTGCTGGAAAACTTGTTTGGTTGGGACCTGCACATCGATCAGCTGCTCCACATAGCGCTAGCGGGAAAAGAAGTTGGAGGCACCCGCCCTGATCTCATTCCGCTAGTTGCCTCATTCACGTTGACGCTGCTCGGAATGTCGCTGCTGGCACTGGATTGGAAGGCGCGAAATCAGGGTTGGGCTTGGCCACGGCCTATGGAATTGTAAAGCAGAGCGGTGGAGATATCTGTGTGGACAGCCAAATCGGACGAGGAACTACCTTCAGGGTCTATCTGCCGCAAGTTGAGCAGAAAAATGTGCCGCAGGAGACCGTCACCGTGTGTCCGCGGGCCCGCACAAGGAAGGCGACCATTCTCGTGGTGGAAGACTCTGAGGACATCAGGGAAATCATGCGACAAGGTTTAGAGATAGCGGATTACAATGTGCTGGTCGCGGCTGATGGCGTCGCGGCATTGCAAGTGGCCGAGGGGCGTCCGGAGCCGATTCACCTGCTAATCACGGATGTTATGATGCCGGGCTTACGCGGCACGGAATTGGCGGTCGAACTCCATAAGTCGCGGCCAGACATGAAGGTTATCTATATGTCAGGATATTCGGACGATATTTTAACTGGCGTGCCAGTTCCAGGCGTGTTCCTTCAAAAGCCGGTTGAGATGCAAGTCCTGAGATACAAGATTGCCGATATCCTGGACTTGAGCCCGCAATCGCCAAATGAAAATCATTCCGGCAGTCTTCACCTGGCCCGCGGAATCTAGCTTGACTCAGCCGTCGCCGCTCGTAGGTAAGCATTCCGGACCCGGTGCGGAGGCGATGAACAGTGTCAAAGTTGCAGTCAGCCGCTTTTTCGCCCAATAAGGTTCGCGTACGAGACCACTGGCTTTGAACTGTCTGGGGAATATAGGGTGCACTTATCAAAGACATGCGGCTTCGGCACGACGTAAGGAACGCCTTGGAACGCCCGCTTCCGCATATCTCATGGTTTCGGCTAGTAACTCTCTGACGCGGCACCTTCTGCGGTCTAATCTGTGTAGTAGAAAGGCAAGATGCTCGTTATCCGCAGCATACCAGTCGGAGGGAATGTGACTCGCAAATCGCTCCAAAATCGTGGAATCGAATTCTTCTTCAATTCGAGTTAGCCAAGGGTCAAAGGAATTTATCCCACGACACCAATCATAAACAGTTTGATCAATATACAGACCCCTGACCGGAGAATCCGGGAAATTCCAATGCTCTCCATTGAAACAGAAGCCGTTGTCGATCATTTCGACTCGGAAAGGATAGCTTTTACCCACAAATAAGACCTGGCGACCATCGGCATTACAGGTCCATTTATCGAATACCAGCATGCCCAGAAAGTCGTTTCGATTCTCGATTGCAGAAATTTGCCTAACGTGGGACGGACTCCGAGCATCGAGACGACAGCGTGATCCGAATGCTAAGCCTGGCCGGCACGGAACCCTGGTACGTTTGGTTTCAATGACCATTTCCTCCGAAAGCGCGATTAGATCGGCGTTCACTTGAACGACAGCGCACGGTGGAATAGGCAAGCCAAGAAAAGTAGCCAGTTGATGTGCCAGCAGTTCGTTTGCGAGTATGGCGTTGCCCTGCGGATTGTTGCCGAATTTTACGACGTAATAGTGCCCGTCAGAGCATTTCATCAGTTGGGGTTGCGATCCTCCGTGCATGCGCGCCACATATTGCAAAGCTCTAATCGTAGGTGGCGTTGGAAGGGATTGTGGAAAGTCTTGTCTGGAAACAGGTTCTCCAATTGAAAGTTCCGCTAAGATTCCGAGGTTTGCGGTAATTCCGGCGGAAAAAGATAGACGTCCGTCGACGGAGGTTTGTGTTGGCACGACTGCAGCTCCTTGCTCTGAGAGGGGTTCCACGCTGTTGTAGCGCGAAGGAGCGAAATCAAGGATTATCTATGACATACTAGAACGAATAAGTATATAGTACGCTGTGTATACTTCATGGCTATCTGTGTGTGGGCCTGTGGATAAAGAGGGCCATTCTGGGACTACGAGGGGACATTCGAAACACCACCATGACGAGCCTGCGTCCCACGCCGAGCCACGCGACTTTAGCAGCGAGAGCGCGGCCCGCATCAGCAACATGTAAAGCAGTCAAGTAGGCACTAGCGGAATAGTATTGGAATTCTCTTATGCCGAGGTCGTGATAGGCCCGGGCAGCTATCCTTCCCGCTCTGAATTCGACTTGGCTCGGGCAGGTGGTGGCAAGCGGGTGGCCGTTATCCGGTCACGTTCTCCGTCGTTATTTTCAGAGGCGCGGAGGACTCTGGCGGATCATCCTGGGTGGGCACAGCTTTCTTGGTGCGCCCCTTTGGATCGAGTTCGGTCCCGACGACCGTAAGGGTTAGCATTTCACTTTATTTTAAACGCACAAAATGAAGATTCAGAGGACGGTCCGATATGTTGGATAGGACGAGGGGAGCTAGTCTTGGGCGACTCGGTAACAGAAAACCTGATCCTAGACCTTCTTGATTGGCTGACAAAACGCGATCGAAGCTACGAAGAAGTGATGGATGCATGGCGCACGTCATGCCCCAGACTGCCCGTTTGGGAGGATGCGAATGACCGCGGACTTGTCGTGGGGATGAGCCTCTGTTTCAGAAAGGTGGAATATCCTGCGACCGGGGGGACTATAGTGGCAGAGGATCTGCCAGGGAGACGGAGGAACTTGTGGATGATCCGAAGGACTTCTCGCAGCGGCTCATGTGCTTGGACGTGTACCGGGGATTGATGGTAGCAGGGATGATCCTGGTGGATAACCCCGGCAGTGACGAAAAAGCGTATTGGCCCATCATGCATGCCAAGTGGAATGGATGGACTCCTGCCGACTTCATCTTCCCTTCGTTTCTTTTTCTCGTGGGAATTTCAATGGTTTATTCATTCGCGGCGCGACGGAAGCGCGGCGAGACAAGGAGGCAGATTTTCCTACACGCGATCAAGCGCAGTCTGATCCTGATCGCGATTGGATTGCTTGTGAACGCATCCCCGATAATCGGGCTGGACGTTCATACTTGGCGATTTGAAGGGGTCACGCAACGAATCGGGATTTGCTACTTCTTCGCGTCGATTCTGGAACTGTGGGCCGGGCCTCGAGATCAATGGATCGCGTTGGCAGCGTGCGTGGTGGGCTATTGGGCGCTTTTGCGCTTTGTGCCGGTACCGGGGGCAGGAATTCCTGGTCGAGACATTCCTTTCATGGATCAGGTGCAAAATCTTCCTGCATGGCTTGATCGAAAATTATTCATGGGGCATTTATATGACGGAACCAGGGATCCAGAAGGGGTCATCCATACGATCCCAGCAATCGGGACGACGATGATCGGAGTATTGACGGGGCACTGGTTAAGAAACCAGAAGGATGCCCGCAAGTTGATCGGGGGAATGGTGCTGTTTGGGGTTCTTGGGATGGTTGGTGGGGAGATTTGGAATCGGTGGTTTCCCATCAATAAGAACCTATGGACGAGCTCATTTGTGATGTTCAGCGGAGGATTTGCACTACTGTTCGTTTCACTCCTGTATTGGATGGTCGAAGTCAAGAGATGGCGCGGGGCGTGGACGATGCCGATTTTGGTGTTTGGCATGAACGCCATTGCGGGATTTGTTGCGGATTCGCTGATTTATGGGCCGGGGTACACGTTCACAACCAGAGGACCGAGCGGAGCAAAGATGAATTGGCACGAAGCCGCACAGGCGTGGTTGGAAAGTGCTGGACTTAGCACGGCGAACGCATCGTTAGTTTATTCGCTGGTAGCGATGGTGATCTGCTGGATGACATTGTGGTTCTTGTGGCGGAAGAAAATCTTTTTGAAGGTCTAAGCGCTTCGGCTACGGATCGATCCAACTCGTATACGAACTCATCGGGAAATCACTTTTTGGGCGTGCGAGGGGCACGCCATCGACGACCGAGCGCGGGAATAATCGCGCCACCCATATTGGCAAGGGTTGCGTCGGGGAAGGGCGCGCGATCAGCGCGAGGGTTCAGAGAGCTAAAGCAAGCTCTTAAGAAGCGCCACACTGCATCAAGTTTCTCGCGGAAGCTAAAGTGGAGCGAGCGGCCATTAGCGCGAACCACCATTAGGGTAACGTCGTCGGCAGAGAGATTTCCAGGGAAACGCTCGGCGATTTCCTGGAGAAGTGAGACGATGAGTTTCTCCGCAGGGATGTCGCCGAGCAGATTGACGATGCGTAGCAAGCCTTCTTCGCCAAGCATCTCGCCATCGGCATCGCAGGATTCAATGAGCGCGTCGGTGTAACTCACGAAGCAGTCGCCGGGGTCCAGTTCGATGTCGAGATGCTCATAGTCGGCTAGTTGGAAGATACCGAGAGGAATGTTGAGCGGTCCTTTCTTTTCAGGATTGTCCTGCTGGCCGAGGAAAGACCAACGGCCGTCGAGGGCTCGAAGGAGAAGCGGGCGGGGATGCCCAGCATTGCAAAGAGTGAGTCGACGGCTGGGCGCGAAAAAGGTGGTGACGACCGCCGTGGAGAACGTGCCCTGGCGTGAGAGCGAAGTGAACTGTTCATTTAGGAGTCGCACGAATTCTTTCTGATCGAGGCGATTCACAAAGCGGCGCATCAGGGTGCGCAGGTCGGCTGCCGTGGAAGCGACGGTTTTGCCGTGGCCGGAAACATCTGCGAGGAGCAGGCGACTGATGCGCCCGGAAGCGCAGCTAGAGACGTAGTAAACATCGCCGCCATGCTGAGCTTGGCGAAACGGCTTGCTATAGACCCAGACATCGAGACCGGGCAGTTCGACTCCACTGGACGTGAGCTGGCTACCTCCCCAGACCTCCATGCACTGCATGTGTTGTGCGGGGGAATCCATCATAGAGGCATTATAAGGGCTCTGAGGGGAATGACCTGCTTGGATGCTTCTCTCTGCAGGATTCTTGGAGCTGCGGGCATTGCAGTGGGTCCTTACCTAGAATGGGCTGCGGTTGTAGATCCGCCGCCTAGCAAGCCATCCGCAGCCCTCGTCACTGAGTCTAAGGAGCCGTCGAGGCGACATTATCCGAGTGTCTTGGAGTCGTCTAGTGAGGTTGCACTACTTGGTGAGCCCACGCCCAAACCCGCCGGCCGTTTTCAACTGCTGCGACTCTCAAGCGAAGTCGTTTTGCTTGCAAGCGCTCGCAAGAATCAGTACCCGACTCAAAAGAGTGAGGATAGTCGAGAGAAGAAACCAAGCGGCATGTAGTTTTGGCCGCCCTTGCGGTCACCTAGCCAAGAGCAGCAAAATAAACATACAACCTGAATTCAGGGGGCGCGTTTGTTCCGGTTCTCCCGTTAGGAGGAAGCCGCCGCCCGGTATGGAGAGAGTCGGATGTACCGTATTCGCCAAAAGAGAAGTCAGAAAGCCATGGTGCAAAGGTGGGAATCATGAACCGTCGCCATTTTCTGCAATCAGGAGGCATTTTGTCCGCAAGCCTCACCTTTGCCAAGGCTAGACACTTGTTTTCTCAGGTCGCCGCTGTCGACCGTTGGCGCACATTTCAGGTAACGACCCGTGTCGAAGTGCTGAAGCCTTCGGGGACGACGCGCATATGGGTGCCGGCGGCACTCATTCGTGAAGCACCCTTCCAGAAGACGCTCGCGAACGCCTTCAACTGCGAAGGCGGTACAGCAAAGATGATCGAGAGCAAGCCCGATGCACTCGGAATCATCGCTGCGGAATTTCCCCCTCAGGTAAAGCCGATTCTTACGGTGACAAGCCAGATCGCCACGAAGGATTGTGCGGTCGACCTCGCCGCAAGGGGCACAGCGCCGAAGGAGAGCCGCGAGGACTTGGAGCATTTCCTGCGGCCCACTAAGCTCCTACCGACCGACGGCATCGTGAAAGCGACAGCCACCGAAATTACGAAGGGCGCGAGGACGGATCTCGAGAAGGCGCAGGCAATCTACGAGTGGATCATCGGCAACACCTTTCGAAATCCGAAGACGCGCGGCTGCGGCGTCGGCGACATCCGCTTCATGCTGGAGTCCAAAGACCTGGGCGGCAAGTGCGCAGATCTTAACTCGCTCTACGTTGGCCTCGCCCGCGCGGCCGGGCTTCCGGCGCGCGATGTTTATGGGATCCGCGTTGCCAAGTCCGAACTGGGATACAAGAGCCTTGGGACTTCGTCAGAGAACGTTACGAAGGCGCAACACTGCCGCGCTGAGGTTTATCTTGATGGCTACGGCTGGGTACCCGTTGACCCTGCAGATGTGCGGAAGGTCGTGCTCGAAGAACCACCTGGAAATCGCTCTCTCGAGGACAACATGGTGAAGAACGCCCGCACGTGTTTGTTCGGGTCCTGGGAGATGAATTGGATGGCGTACAATTTCGCGCACGATGTCGCTCTACCCGGGTCGCAGAACGGCCCGGTGGGCTTCCTCATGTACCCGCAAGCGGAAACGACGGAAGGCCGACTCGACAGCCTCGATCCGGATAACTTCAAGTATGAGATTACGTCGCGGGAGACCTCATCTACAAACGGCTGACGGAAACCGACCGAGAGTATAGTTCGCGCCCGGCGCATTCTCGTTTGATGGTGATAGCAAGCCATTAGCGCCCAACTGTATTAACATGCAGTGACTCAGAGTTGCTGTTTTCAGTGGTTGTGGCAGGAGGCCAAGGTAATGAGAAAGATTATGAAGTGCAAACTGGCGGGAGCGGCGGGATTGGCTGGGGCGTTTGTTGCGGGCTTAGTGGTGGCGACATCGTTGTGGGGAGGGATGGCTGCGGCTGGAGCTAAGACGCTGGGGGCAGCGCAGGGGCAACAAGTTACGCTGCAGCAGGTCTTCACCCCTACGGTGACGGACGAGGACATTGCTTTGCTCCGGCAAGATGTGCGGGCAATGAAAATGCAGGTGATTGGGCAAAATATGTCGCTGTCGGATGCGGAGGCGGAGAAGTTCTGGCCTATCTACAAACACTACGCGGACGACTTGCATGAAGTGAACAACTCGAAGTATGCACTCTTGAAGCAGTATGCGGAGACGTGGGCAACGATGACGGACCAGGATGCGCTGATTTATGTGCGGCATTGGATGGAAGTGGACGCTGAGGCGCAGGCGTTGCGGTTGAAGTACGTGCCAACGGTAATCAAGGTCTTGCCGGGAAAGAAGGCAGCGACGTTTTTTCAATTGGATCGGCGGCTGTCCATGATCGTCGATTTGCAACTGTTTTCGCAGATTCCGTTGGCGCATGTGAAGGAGTAGAGGGGAAAAGATTTCCTGTCGAAAAGTGGCTAAAACCAGCTCCGTTACGCTGTGAGAGCGAGTCCCCACGCTACGGAGGTAAACTGATTTCCAGTCCTGATCCGTTGCTCGCCGAAGCGGGCCGCGAAGATTTTTCTTACCGCGGGTACGAACGACGATCCGCCGGTCAGGAACACTGCATCCACTTCTCTCGGGTGAACCCCGCTCGTCTTAAGCAAGGAGTCCAGACACGTCTCAATCTGCTTCAGCTCCTCGGAGATCCAGGTTTCGAACGAAGAGCGCTTCACCTGGGCCGTTAGATCGACGATGCCATCTGAGAAACGAAACGTTGCCGCCAGGTTGTTCGATAAATCGTACTTCACCGCCTGAATGGACTGGTGCAATTGATAACCAAGGTCTTCTTTTATGAGATGGATCAAAGCAGCTATTTTTTGCGGCTCAACCGCATCGGTCTTGATGCGAGTGAGCAGGTCCATTACGTCCTTGGCCCGCAGAAAAGAGAGATGATGCCAGTGTTCCAGCTTGCCGTAGATCCAGGCGGGCACCGGAAGAAGTCTCTTCATCGAGTACACGTCCGTGCCGGCGCCCAGCGCGGGTGACATAAGATGCCGAACTAGCTTCGCATCGAACGAATCGCCCGCCACACCGACGCCCGCGTTGCCAAGCAGGTCGGCCGTACTTCTGCCTTGACGGGGGATCCCGGGACCAACTCGGATCAAGGAAAAGTCACTTGTGCCCCCTCCGAAGTCTCCGATGAGAACTAGTTCATCATGATCAAGTTGCGACTCATAATAGTGCGCGGCTGCTATCGGCTCAAATTCGAATTGTACAGACTCATATCCAGCAATCTTGAATGCGCTTCGCAGACGCGCTTCCGCATAGCGATCCTGTTCCTCGTTCTCAGCCCCCACGAATCTTACGGGTCTGCCCACCACGGCTTTCGTGATGGGAGTACCGAACTGATGGGCGGCCTTTTCACGCAGGTCTCTCAGGATTCGCGCGACCAGTTCCTCGAGCGTATATTTCCGGCCGAAAACGTCGGTGCTCTGGAGGTTGCGATTGGTCAGGAAGGATTTCAGCGATTGAATCAGCCGGCCTTTGTGGTCTGCGGACAAATAGTGTTCGATGCCTTCCGGTCCGCTCCAGGACTTGGTTGTATTGACACCGCGCTCTTTCATTTGCTCGAGATACAGAAGCGATCGGTAGGACGCGGTCATTTCGCCCATGTAGGGAAACTGGGCGAGATCCACTTCGCCCTTATCATTCACGCGAGCGATCGAACTGTTCGTGGTGCCAAAATCTATACCGATCGCAGCCTTGATCATTTCTTTCTAATTCTAAAGGCCACGTACTCGGCCAGCAACCAAACGCCATTCCGACTGCCGAAACTGGTGAGACTAAAAAGCGCCTGACAGCAGCTTCCTGGCTTCCGATATTTCATCTTCGCTGATTGTGTGTGGCATTCCAGGATAGCGTTTCAGTGTCACTTTTCCGCCCAGGGCGCTCAAGGCCGATGCGGATTCCTTGACCCGCTCCCAGGGAACGTGTGGATCAGGATCGCCGGAGCCCAGAAAACAAGGTGTGCCTTCGAGATCGCCGGAATAGGGAAACATTTTTCCTTCGGGACCGATCAGGCCGCCGGTGAACGCAACAAGCCCGGCATAGCCTCTGGGATTTCTGGCGACGAATTCCGTGGCCAGGCAAGCGCCTTGCGAAAATCCCATCAACGCCACTTTCTCGCTTGGCATTCCAGAACTCTTCAGTTTCTCCACAATCGCAACAACCAAATCCAGAGCGGAGGTAAGCCACGGCTCATTCCGGTCGATGGGCGCAAGAAACGAATAAGGATACCAGGTGTGTCCTGCGGCCTCGGGAGCGAGGTAAGCAATCCCGGGCATCTGAAATTCATTCGCCAGGCCCAAAATGTCTTCGGCAGACGCCCCGCGGCCATGCAACAGAATGATCGCTGCGTTGGCCGATTCAATCGCTGTGCCTCGCTGAATTACGGACTGGTTACGATGCGGACTTTCCACGAGAATCGTCCTTTCGAGGTTTGTGCAATTCAATGCGAGGCAACGCTTTTTCAATCTCGTTGCGGTAGCGCTCCAGCCATACCGGGAGCTTCAAGCCTTCGCCAAGTGTTTCGACAGGCTCGTCGATTGCAAAGCCCGGAGGATCGGTGGCCAACTCGAACAAAACTCCGCCAGGCTCTCGAAAATAAATGGAGTGAAAGTAGCAGCGGTCCATAACCGGCGTAACATCAAATTCGCTTTCCGCTAGATGTGTTCGCCAGGATTTTTGTGATGCGTCATCAGCGACGCGCCAGGCCACGTGATGCACTGTACCCGCTCCGATTCTGCCCTGTGGTGCCTCTGAGGCGCACAAAACATCCACTCGCGCCCCTGCTCCACCATCTCCGACCTCGAAACGAAAACGGTTTCCCTCCTCGCTAACTTTGCGAAAGCCCATGGTGCCGAGGGTTTCCGCCGTGCGCTCATATCCTTCCTCAGAAAGAGTAACGGAGTGGAAGCCGTAGACTGCGTGCTCCGGAGGAGCGAAAGAACCAGCCCACGCATGGCTCGGCTTTGCCCACGGACTGGCAATCAGTTCGACCTTCAGGCCATCGGGATCGGCAATCGTGAGCAGCTCCTCTCCCAGACGCTTTCCTGACTTCTCTACGGGCACGCCTGCTCCTACGAGTCTCTCCTCCCAATACCTCAGTGACCGCTCGGGGACAGCAAAAGAAGTAACCGTAGCCTGGCCCACTCCGATACGGCCGCGGGCAGCTACAGGCCATGGGAAAAACGTCAGAATTGTGCCTGGCGAGCCGACCTCATCGGCGAAATAGAAAT
Source organism: Candidatus Acidiferrales bacterium (assembly GCA_963742325.1). Classification (GTDB taxonomy): domain Bacteria; phylum Acidobacteriota; class Terriglobia; order Acidiferrales; family UBA7541; genus Acidiferrum. The sequence continues at coordinate 1,680,644 of CAVULB010000002.1, forward strand.
GATAGGTTCCCGGATCATCAAAGTTGACCGTGCGTTTGACAAGTCGCAGGCCAAGAACCTGCGTATAAAAATCCAGATTCCGCTGCGGGTCCGACGCGATGGCGGTGACGTGGTGAATTCCTGAGATTGGTTGTTTCATCGTTTTCTCCCGTCTAATTTTCCCCGAGAACTTCCACATCCTCTCTTGCGGGTTCATATTCGGACGGCACGTCCTGGTTTGATCGTCGAAGGCATTCAATTCCCACAGTCAGAAGAAACAGCTAAGAAAACAAATGGAATTCACTACTCGGTCAGCGGTTTCTTCAGCATTTGCGGCAACTATCTTTTCGAGTCTGTCCGGTCCGGAGTCCTCATTGCCGGGGTCGACCGCCTCGGTGAAACCGTCCAAGAAAACCACCAGATCGCATGCTTCTCCGTATTCCGCAGATTCAAAGAGCCCGAGCCGAAGCCCGCTGGCTTTCAATGAAAAGGGTTCTCCGTTCTGGACGCAGATAGGATACGACAAGCCCGCGTTTGCGACGCGAAAAAGGCGATCTCGTTCATCCCAAGTGTCGCAGATCATGCATACATACCGCCCTCGAATCGGACGCTTCAGCAACGACCGATTCAAGGTCCAACGCATCTCGGCAGGCCGGAGTTCGAGAGGCGCGAGGGAGCGAAGGATACCTGCTACCAGAGCTGCATAAATCGCTGCCGAGGCTCCTTTCCCGCTGGCATCGCCGAGCGCCTGGGCGGTAATGGTTTTGCCGGGGTAGCGGAAGAAATCATAGAAATCACCGCCGACCGTTTGGCCTGCGGAGCACCGTGCTGCCAGACCCGTTGGCGCCCGAGCGGACTTTTGCTTGCTTTGTTCATGTAAAAAGGTGGCGCTCTAAATATCGAGAGAGGGGTGTGGATGTACCACGTTCGGAGGGGGACGAGAAACCTGGTCGCTGCGGCCTCGTTGCTAACGCTTCAGGATCACCGGTGATGTTTCCGTCTTGCGCGAGCGCCTGGAGCAGGTTTCCGGAGTTCAGGAGACCATGACTTATGACCTGCTGTCTGCCGCTGAGCGATCGAGTCGCTTACCAATTGCGTCCGCCCGGTTTAGGCTGCTCTCTCTGCGTGGCTGGCTGAAACTGTAATTTCGACTTCCGTGCCAGCGCCCCTCCTGCTACGAAAAAGTTGAGATACAAGGCTAGTACCGCTCTAACTGAAAACGGGATTCCACGCGCCCGCCAGCTTTTTGCGATATCGCGCGTAAATCGCAATCGGCAGCGGAAACGATGTGAATGCCCAGAGACCTGTACGCATCGTTCCCCCCTGCGAATTCAACATCTTTTCAAATTAACTTGCTCTGGCCTTCCACGCCGGGGCCCACGCGATTCCGCTTCTGGTCTGTGTTCCGAAGATGAAGCTGTGCAAAGAACCCGCTCGCAGAGTGGACCCCGGTGCGATAACTTCCTCATTTGGACGAAGCGGCGGTGGCAGCACCTTTGAAGAACGTCAACAAGTCCGCGTTGATCTGGTCGGCGTTGGTTGCGGGCATCCCGTGTGGAAAACCTGGATACACCTTCAGCGTGGCATTTTTGAGGATCTTCGCAGACAAGAGTCCCGCCGCAACGATCGGTACGATCTGATCGTCGTCACCGTGCATCACCAGCACGGGGATGTCGATCTTTTTCAGGTCTTCGGTGAAGTCGGTTTCCGAAAATGCCTTGATGCAGTCATAGTGAGCCTTAACACCGCCGAGCATCCCCTGCAACCACCAGTGCTCACGGATACCGTCTGAAATCTTTGCGCCCGGCCGGTTGTATCCGTAAAACGGAAGCGTAATGTCCTTGTAGAACTGCGGCCGGTTGGCTGCGAGCGCGGATCGAAGTCCGTCGAACACAGACATGGGCAAGCCGGCCGGGTTCTTTTCGGTCTTCAGCATGAGCGGCGGCACGGAGCTGATCAACACTGCTTTCGCCACACGCTTCGCGCCGTGGCGGCCGAGATAGCGCGCGACTTCGCCTCCACCGGTCGAGTGCCCCACCATGATGGCGTCTTGCAGATCGAGTTTTTCGAATAGGGCCGCCAGATCGTCCGCATACGTGTCCATTTCGTTGCCGTCCCAAGTCTGGTCGGAACGTCCATGCCCCCGCCGGTCGTGAGCGATGACGCGATATCCACGTTGCCCAAAGAACAGCATCTGGCCGTCCCAGTCGTCAGCGCTCAGCGGCCAGCCATGCGAAAACACAATCGGCTGCCCATTTCCCCAGTCCTTGTAGTAAATGTGCGTCCCATCCTTAGTAGTCATCGTCGCCATCTTTTTCTCCTTCTGATTTACCGCTCAAACCTAGAATCCTCGCCGCCCGTAACGCCCTACGCCGCCCGTTGAACTCGCGCCTGTCCCCTCGCCCTCACACGCCAGGACTTCCGCAAAGCCAACCGAGCGTGGAACAACCGCCCCTTGGTCGCGGCTTCGGAAATGCCCAGTCTCTCCGATGTCTCCTTTAAGGAACAATCCTGTAAATGACGCATTTCGATTGCCGTTCGAATTCGTGGCCGGAGCGCGCCGACCAAATTTCTGAGAAGTTTCGAGCGCTCGCGCTCGGAATAACTGTCTTCTGGATTCAAGGATCGGTCGACGAGATGGATAGACTCTCTTTCCTCTCCAAACTCATCGATGGTTTGCAGTGGTGTTTCGCGAGAGTTGCGATTTCGCCGGATCTTCATCAGCGCCGCATTGATCGCAATTCGAGTCAACCACGTTGCGAACTTTGACCTCCCATCGAAATTCCCTAAATGCACTAGAGCGCTCAAGAAGCACTCTTGAAGCGCATCTTCCGCGTCCTCCCGGTTTCGGGTAATCCGAAGCGTCACCTGAAAAACCTTTTTCTTGTGACGCTGGCAAAGTTCCCCGAAGGCGGCTGAATTTCCTTTCTTTGCGCTGGACAGCAGCCGTTCGTCCGACTGCTCCTCATGGTTGGAAACAAAAATGTCTGTGGTGCTTGCTGACTCAGATAGCATGCGCATCAAAACCATACCCTCCTGGATCGCTAACACTTGGATGATCTAAGGCTTGGTGGATTGCCTTGTCACGCCCACATTGCCAGACTGAAAAAACGAAGGCATCACGGGATGTGATGGTTTTTCGCTACTTCACTAGAGGGGGGACGGTGTACCTCGATTGGAGGATTCGCTCGTCCTGGTACCTGTTCGAAACGGGGGGAATCCAAGTCAAATCGTCGCGGAACTGCTGAAGCTACTCTTCCGGCTTGTGCGGCGCGGCAGGGATCACAATTTCCTTCCAGCCAAATAAACGGGCGTCGAAAGAGAAAGCTCCCGGACCAAGAAAAGCGATAGCGATCAAGCCTGCGGTTACCTGGAGCACGATCAATTTGGGGTGAAGCAAACTCCAAGAATGGGAAATCCCGAAAGCCGCTACGCTTACGCACTCCGCAGCGGCCAGAAGACTAAAGATTGGCGTCAGAAACCCTATCAAAATGAAGAGGCCTGTCACTACCAGCAAGACTCCAGCGGCAAGCAGTCCCACCGTCGCCGGGGAACGCCACAACAGACAGATCAGTCCTTGAGCCGCCAATAAGGCGCCGGTGGCTGCCCGCAAGATCAACAGCCCGATTCCAGGAGGGCCGCCTGGAAATGCCGAGAATAGCCTTTGCAGAGCGCATCTCCCCAACAGACGCTTAAATACTGTATCGCTAGCGTAGGCGACCAAGCCTGCTGGCGATTCCCGACATTCCGGTATCTTGTGGTAACGCTTTCGAGGTATCCCTCGTTGCGGTGGATCTATTTCAGATGGATAATCCCGCGCCGAATCGCGATCGCAACCGCTTGCGTGCGATCACTTGCTCTCAGTTTCTCCATGATGTGTTTGACGTGCACCTTCACCGTTTCCTCTGTTATGAAAAGCTTTTCTCCGATGTCGCGATTGCGATTGCCTTCCGCGATCTGCGTAAGAACCTCGATCTCCCGGGTGGTCAATGACTCATCGCTCATATGTTCCGCAAGTTGTGCCGCGATCTGAGGCGGAATCCGTTTCTTGCCAGCGTGAACTTGCCGAATCACCTCGACCAATTCCTTCGGAGGCATGCTTTTCAGCAAATAAGCGCGCGCACCGGCTTCCAAAGCGCGTTGAACTTCAACATCTCCCTCAAAGGTTGTCAAAATGATGACGCGCGCCTCAGGCGACTCCGCGCGAATAGAGAGCATCGTGTCGACTCCGCTCTTGTCGGGAAGGCGCAGGTCCATCAGCGTGACATCCGGCTGATGCTTGCGAAATAGCTGAATGGCATCCTGCGCGTTGCAGGCCTGCGCTATCACCTGCATATCCGGCTGGCTATTGATGACCGCAGCGATGCCCTCGCGCAGCAACGGGTGATCGTCCACGCTGAGGATTCGAATGCCGGCTGATGCGCTCATGAATGCCGTCCGCCTTCCGCCACAGATTTTGCTACTTTCATCCTTCTTGGGTAAAGCTTGGAAAACCAGACTTTTCGGTCATCCAAGGTTTGCGGCACAAATGCCACGCGGCCGGGAATGGACAGCTCAATCTGTGTTCCGGCTGAGGCGGCGCTCAGGACTCTAAACGATGCGCCAATTCTGTCTGCCCGCTCGCGCATACCAGACAGTCCCCAGTGCCCGTCTCGTCCTGCACGAAGCACCTGCGGGTCGATTCCGCAGCCGTTATCGCGGACCACCAGCGTCATCTGATCCGCGGCATATTCGAGTTCTACTTCCAGGTTATTCGCGCCGGAATGCCGGAACGCGTTGACCATGGCTTCGCGCCCGATGCTGTAAATCTCGTTGCGGATCAGGCTTTGCAATGGCCTTGGTGAACCTTCCACAACGACGCGAAAGTTGATCTTTTCGTCCATGCCAAGCTCCTTGTGCATTCGGAGGAATTCCTGTTCTAACTGGCCGGAACTTTCACTGGAGGAGCGAATGCCCCGTAGAGTGTTCCGGCCGTCTTCAATTACCTCTCCCATAAGTTGCAAGATCCTGTCCATGGCCGGTTGCGCAGGCGAGCCGGCGGGAAGCTGTTCCACCACGACGTGGAGTTGCATGGATGCGCTTATGACCCCCTGCAGCAATGTGTCGTGGAGCTCTTGCGCCACACGCATACGCTCCGCAAGCCGTTCTTCGAAACGAAGATTCATTGTCCTGGTCATTTGGTACAACCTCAGTCGATACAATCCAAATGCGCTCAATATGCCGGCGATGACATAGACAAACGCAAACCACCACTTACGCCAGACCGGAAGTTCGCCCTGCGTGACGGCCGTTATGATTACACCTTGAATCGGTAGACGATCGGTTGTCGGCGACGGATGAAACGTCGGGCCTACCAGTAGCGCCGCGTACTCTGTTCCTGGATGTGTCAGGTTGCTCCACGTCGAATCCGCCTCTATCCTGGTAAAGGGTTGATCCGTGAACGGTTGTACCCACCACTGGTCTCCGCTGTTGGCGTACAGGACGATCTTTTGCCCTGGCTCGGCGCCATAGACGCGTCCCGCGATGGTAGTCAGCTTGTCAGCATTGCCTGCCGCTCGGTGGGGAACGCTCGAGAATTCAATGACCGGCCCGGTGAGACCGGCGGTCTTTTTTTCTGTTTCGCAGCCAGAAAGCAGGGCGAGCGTAACGATCAGAAAAGCTCGGAAGGTTCGGTCGGTCGCGATCGCGCGAGCGTTGTCCCGACAACGCGAAACGTACTGCCCAGGCCAGTTCATTTACGCAGTGGCCCTCCAAAACCCCATGAAGACCATACCGCCCGCTTCGTGTTGCTCCGAATGCACGGCGACACACACAGGAATGCGGCCTGGAGCGCTCCCGTCTGAGGAATAGAGGCTACAGCAATCCTTGCCGATTTGCATCTTGAGGTCTGCCGAAGAAATCTCCAAGTCCCTCGCACCGAACTTCTTCGCCCTTACTTACGTGTGTACACGCGCACATAGTCCACCAGCATTCGCTGCGGAAAAACTGTCGAGTTGTCAGGGCTGCCCGGCAGGTTCCCGCCAACAGCCAGGTTCAGGAGAATGAAGAAAGGATGGTCGTAGACCCAGCGATTGCCAGCCGGGACATCGGCGGGCGTCTTTGTCGCAAACAGTACTCCGTCCACGTAGAAGCGAATGACTTGCCGGCCCCACTCGACAGCGAAGAGATGGAAAGCATCACTGAAGCGCCCGCGCGGAAGCGTATAAGCCGCCGTGATTGGTTTCTCGCCAAAATAACCGGGCCCGTGCAAGCTGCCGAGGATAGTTGCCGGTTTTTCGCCAACATTTTCCATGATATCGATCTCGCCGCAAGCAGGCCAACCTGCGCTGGGGAAGTCCCCACCGAGCAGCCAGAACGCAGGCCAAACGCCTTGTCCGCTGGGAACTTTGATCCGCGCTTCAAATCGGCCATATTTTTGGGTGAAATGCCCGAATGTCGAGAGTCGCGCGGAAGTGTAGCTGCGACGAACGCCGTCGGGCCCCTGGAAATTGTCTTTCCGGGCCTCGATTACGAGCTTTCCATTCTCTTGGCGGGCATTCCTGGAATCGGCCGTGTAGTACTGCAACTCATTGTTTCCCCAGCCGCCGCCTCCGTCCATGACCGTCCACCTGGCCGGATCGGGTGGAGACCCGTTGGGGCCGTTGAACTCGTCGCTCCAGCTCAACACCCATTCGCCGTAGCTGGTTTCTTTTGATCCCGATGGCGACACGGACCTTGGTGCATTCCGCGGTGAGTCTTGCAAACAAATCAGAACAAACATCAATGCACCGAACAGACCCGGTTTCACGGTAGCCTTTCCCGCGAGTGCGCGGCCCAGTCGTCTGCTGAATTTCCGAAGAACGAAACTTCTGTTGGGCCTAAAGTAACAAAAGCCGTGGAATATAAAGTCCCCATTGCTCGGAATACAGACCTACCACTTTCGCGGTATGCGCGCGAAGCAAGATCCTGCCCAAAACGAAGACTCGCTCTCCCAACTGCTGATTTCTATCGCAAAAAAAATGTAACCAAACCTCGCATGCGCGGTTCAACACCCTTTCCCTGTTACTAACCCGATTGCAATAGTGCAGGCAAATTTAATTCTTGGGTAGTTAAAGATCCCTCCATCTCGTGATGCGCCAATCCTGTCCGCCGTGTAAATCAAAAAAAGGAAGGTTAGACCAAGCAATCGAGAACGTTATTTCTGACCGGGGGGAGCGTCATGAAGCAGCATGCGATCCTTCATTGGTATCATGTCCTCCGAGTGCACTGCCAGTGGCCGATGTTCCGGGCCATGCGATATGCATTGTGGTTGGCGCGCTAAACACTCAAGGCGTTACTGGAATGGCGGGGACAGCGGAGGTACCTTGTTGACTCGAAGCCCGCGGGCGGCCGGCCATGCGTCTGGCAGAGCCAGCCGCGGGGCGGTGAAACGCTTCGAACATAAATTGGGCGTACGTGGAATCTCCCGCGAAGCCTTGGGCAATGTTCGATACGATCGTTATGTTCCTGCCGATAAGAAACCGCTTGCCACCAGTTGATAGCCGTCAGACTTGCTGAATATCTCGGTGAGGAAAAGCTTACGAATCGCGAGATAGACATCTCGGGGGAGACAGCGGTTGGAAACCCTAACTGGGAGATTGGCGCGAATTTCTTTGTCTCCGAAGGAACGGTTAAGGTGCACATGGAGAACTTGGGGTTCGCGATCGCACGCAAGCGGTTCCCATCGCCGTCAAGGTGGGGCTTTATCGGCAGTGTTCCCCGATAGGGGATACCTGTATGACCCGAAAGTGGTATGGAAGTAACTTTCTATTGCGTGATGCGCACTGTTTTGATCACGCATAGACTGCTCTTTGTCTCGGTGGTGCATGAAGGTTCGACGGCGTCCATATGAGAGCATGCGCGGAACGAGACAGTTGCAACGAAGTCGCCGATTGGCTTGACGTTGCAGCTTCTTCGGCTCGTTAACTTATCGACGTTCGGTGACGGAAGTGAAGGAGAACCAAAATGACAGACACTCGCAAGGAAACCGATAGCCTAGGTGAAGTCGATGTTCCTGCCGACAAGCTCTGGGGCGCCCAGACCCAGCGGTCACTTGAGCACTTCAGTATCGGCCAGGACCTTATCCCGCGCGAGATGATTGCCGCTTACGCCACTCTGAAGAAAGCAGCGGCCAGCGCAAACCACGCAGGCAACCGGCTCGATGAGCAGCGCCACAAGTTGATCGTTCAAGTCTGCGACGAGATCCTAGCGGGCCAGCACGAAGATATGTTTCCCCTGCACGTGTGGATGACCGGCAGTGGAACGCAATTTAATATGAATGTGAATGAAGTAATCTCCAACCGCTGCTGCCAACTCGCCGGCACTCCACTCGGTAGCAAGACGCCGGTTCACCCGAACGATCACGTCAACATGGCGCAATCGTCGAACGACTCATTTCCATCCGCAATGAATATCGCGGCGGCCGTCAATGTGAAGCAGCGGCTCATCCCTGCGGTGAAGGCGCTCCGCGATGCAATCGCCTCGAAAGCCGACGACTGGAGCGCTATCGTCAAGATCGGCCGCACGCACATGCAAGATGCTACGCCTCTTACACTCGGGCAAGAATGGTCGGGCTATGAGGGCATGCTAGCGGATGATCTTCACCGCATCGAAGATGCGCTGAAGGGTGTGTACCAGTTGGCGCTCGGCGGCACGGCGGTGGGAACCGGCATCAACTCAGCGCCAGGTTTCGGCGAGGCTGTGGCGGCCGAGATCGCCAAGCTCACAAGCCTACCTTTCGTCAGCGCGCCGAACAAGTTTGCGGTGCAAGGCGCTCACGACGCTCAGGTACAACTTTCCGGCACGTTGCGCACACTGGCCGTGTCACTCTACAAGATCGCCAACGACATTCGGCTAATGTCCTGTGGACCACGCGCCGGGTTTGCCGAACTGAAAATTCCAGAGAACGAGCCAGGCTCCTCAATCATGCCGGGAAAGGTAAATCCGACCCAATCCGAAGCACTGGCAATGATTGCCGTGCAGGTTATGGCTAATGACGTGGCGGTGGGCTTCGGCGGCGCCGGCGGCTACCTGGAGATGAACGTTTATAAGCCCCTGATCATCTTCAACGTCTCCCACTCCGTCACGATCCTGGCCGACGGTTGCACGAACTTCCGCAAGTTCCTGGTCGAGGGGACAAAACCCAATGTGAGGAAGATCAGTGAATACGTGGAGCGTTCGCTGATGCTGGTCACGGCGCTGTCGCCGGTAATTGGCTATGACAAAGCTTCGAAGATTGCCCACTATGCACTGGACAACGACCTCACGCTGAAAGAAGCCGCGCTGAAGCTCGGCTTCGTGACCGAAGCCGACTTCGATCGGGTTGTCGATCCGAAAAAAATGGTCAAGCCCTATGTGGCGAGCGCTGCCGCGTAGGCCGTGGACCGTATGACGCTCGAGGAGCGTGCCAATCTTGTCCTCGCCCTTGCCCAGGTTCTGTTCGTCAACGGTCAATCCACGGAACAGACTTTGGCTGCGGCCGAACGGCTGGGCGATATTTTGGGAGTACGCGCCAAGATTCTGCCGCGTTGGGGTGCGCTGCTACTTCAGATACAGCAGGGCGACGCCAGAGTAATCTCCGCAGTGGCGGCTGATCCCACCAATGTCGCCATGGGTCGTGTGGCTTCCGCGATGCGTGTCATCGAGGACCTTAGCGCCGGTAAGATCACGCGTGAATCCGCAGGGGAGACGATCCGCACGATCTCACAAGCACCACCCGCACCGACCTGGCAGTTCACCTTCGCGGCTGCCGCGGGCGCTGCGGCCTTAGCGGTGATCTTCGGCGTCCAGCATCTGGCCTCAGCAGTTCTCATATTCGTCAGCGCAGGTGCCGGCGCCGTTCTTCGCCGCGGGTTGGCGCACTGCAGCGCCAACATCTTTCTGCAGCCATTTTGTGCGTCGCTGCTCGCCGGCGTGATCGGCGCGCTGGCGGTGCGCTACCAGTTGAGTTCGTCACTCCGGCTTATCGCGGTTTGCCCGTGCATGGTCCTGGTGCCGGGGCCTCCCGTGCTGAATGGCGCTTTGGATCTCATCAAGGGCCGCGTGCATTTGGGTGCCGCACGCGTGATCTATGCAGGACTCGTCGTAATGGCAATCTCGACTGGATTGCTCGTTGGACTCACCCTGCTCGGAGTTTCCCTGCCTGTAGATCAGGTCAGCCGAGCCGTGCCCTTGTGGCAGGACGTGATCGCCGCCGGCATCGCTGTTGCCGCCTACGGCGTTTTTTTCTCCATGCCGCTGCATATGCTGGCGTGGCCGGTCGCGGTTGGCATGCTGGCCCACGCTCTGAGGTGGTGGTTGCTTGCAGACCTTGGCGCCAGCGCGGCGATCGGCGCTTCGGTGGCCTGTCTCGTCGTCGGCCTGATCCTCACGCCTGTCGCGCGCCGTTACCACATGCCCTTCGCGGCCATCGGGTTCGCTTCCGTGGTTTCGATGATTCCGGGTGTCTTTCTATTCAGGATGGCGAGTGGCCTTGTGCAACTCGCCGAAGGCTCGCACACGACGCTGGAACTCTTAAACGCAACAATCGCCGACGGCACAACCGCTCTCGGCATCATTTTGGCGATGAGCCTGGGTCTCCTCATCCCCAAAATGATGATTGATCATTTCAGCGGAAAATTGATTCAGGCGAAGTCCTGAAGGGCGAAGGAATATGCAGAGGTCCCTTTTAGATTCCGGTGCGTCGCTTCCTCGGCATTCCGAAGCGAAGGAAATATCCGCGCAGTCGCGCTTACGGAATCGGACCTCCACTTTTCTTATCCACGGCAGACGATTACAGCTTTTGTTTTTATTGTGGTGCGGTCTTTGCGCGTTTGCATTTCCGGTCCATCCCCAGGCGGTCCAACAGGAACAAATTCCCGGCCCGGACAGCCACGAAACGGGGCAGGGTCCGCACGGCCATCTTTTGGGAACCTGGGGCGGCGAGCGGACTCGCTTGGAAGAGCGTGGCGTGAACTTCGATTTTCAATACGTTAGCGACTCTCTCTGGAATCTCAAGAGCGAGCAGCAAGAGCGTTTCGCAAGCTGGAACCGATTCCGATGGACGGTCGATATCGACTTTGGCGCGTTGACCGGCCGGCAGGGTTTGTATTTCCATGCGACAGCGCTTTGGCAGGGCGGCGGCAATCTCGGAGCCTATCTGGGTCTGCTGACCAGTCCCAGCGGGATGTCCAGCGCGAACACCTGTCGCCTCGATTCATGGTGGATCGAAAAGCGCTGGCTGCACGAACGCATCACCGTGCGTGTGGGGCAGTTCGCGGGTCAAGACTTCTACGGAGCGCAGCACTACGCGGCGTCTTTCATCTTCGAGCCGATGGGCTATGCGTTGGGGAATTTATTTACGACTCTCGAGATGTTCGATCCTCCGTCAACCCCCGCAGTGGAGGTCCGCGTTGCGCCGACGCACAACTTCTATGTGAAATCGATGGCGATGGCGGCGGTGCCCCAGCCGTTCTTACAAAACCCGACCGGCCTGGTTCCGCAGTTTAATGGAGTTCCCGTGAGTGTTTCGGAGATTGGATTTACGCCCGGGCAGAAGTCTTCGTCCGTGCGCGCCTTCGACAACGTCGAAAGCCGCAAGGGATATGCGGGCCTCTATCAATTTGGCGCTTCCTACAATCCTGGAAAGTTTTTCTCGCCAACGACCGGGGCACTGCGGGCGGGGAACTACCTCTTGTACTGGATGGCGAGTCAGGCTCTCTGGCGCGTGAACCCTAAAGAAGCAAGGGGCTTGGATGGGACGCTGGCGTACGACTGGAGTCCTGCGAGCATCAACCGCAATAACACTTTGCTGACCGCTGGATTGCGCTTCAATGAGCCGCTGCCTTTGCCGATTCATAACACGATGTCGTGGGGCTACGTGCGAAACAGTCTCAGCTCAAATTTTGTCCCGCCGGGCGGGCCCCCCTGGAAGACCGAACAGGGATTTGAGTTCAATACACTGCTGGACGTTTTGCCAATGCTGCTTTTGCAGCCAGTGGTGCAGTACTACGCGAATGTGGGCGGAGGCTCGCACAGCGCCGTAGTGTTTGGATTCAGAACAAAGGTAGAATTTTAGGCCACGTTCATCATCGTGGCACGGAAAGGAGAGGTCAATGTAGGGGGCGGCACGCGCCGGATATGCGTGTCCTTCTTCAAGGATAAAACTACTTGTGTCCGTTGCCGCCAGTCGCATCAAATGGGAAACAGGGAAAGAGGAAGGAGAATAGAAATGGGTACGAAACAACAAACGCAGCCGTCTGGTCTTCCGGATATTCCGCGCGGGATGGATCTCCTTAACTGCCAGGGACTGAACAAAGGGACGGCTTTCACGGAGCAAGAGCGAACGAAGCTCGGCTTGCACGGACTTCTGCCGCCCCAGGTCGAGAGCCTGGAGGAGCAAACAGTGCGGGCTTACGAAGCTTATAAGCGAAAGGACGAAGACCTGGAGCGGCACATCTATTTGCGTGCCTTGCAGGACACCAACGAAGTGCTGTTCTACAGGCTTCTGCTTGATCACATCGAAGAAATGACGCCCATTGTTTACACGCCTGTGGTCGCGCTCGCGTGCCAGCAGTTCAGTCACATCTACCGCAGGCCGCGCGGCCTGTTCATTTCCTATCCGCTGCGCGACCGCATCCCCGCACTCCTGCGCAATCGTCCCAATCGCGAAGTCGATGTAATCGTGGTCACGGACGGCGAACGCATTTTGGGCATCGGCGACCAGGGTGCAGGCGGACTGGGCATCCCCATCGGCAAATTATCCTTGTATTCGCTGATCGGCGGGATTCGTCCGCAACGTACGCTACCGATGGTTCTGGATGTGGGAACCAACAATAAGGAACGGCTGGCCGACCCTGAATACATCGGCTGGCGCCACGAACGGATTACGGGTCAGGCATACTTCGACTTCGTCGATCAGTTCGTTCAGGCTGTAAAGCAAGAGCTGCCCGAAACCTGTTTGCAATGGGAAGATTTTGCGACTCCGCACGCGCGACCCATTCTTCAGCGCTATCGCGACGAATTGTTGACGTTTAATGACGACATCCAGGGGACTGCCGCTGTCACCTTGGGAGCCGTTCTGGGCGCGGTTAAAGTAACCGGAAAAAGTTTGAAGGACCAGCAGATTGTCATGTTGGGAGCAGGCTCAGCCGGCATCGGAGTCGCGGACGGGTTGCGCGTCGCAATGAAGCAAGAAGGCTTGTCTGAACAAGAAGCGCGCAGTCGCTTCTGGGTCGTTGATAGAAGCGGTCTCCTGCATTCAGGGCGGAAAGACCTGACCCTCGAACAGGCCGTCTATGCTCAGCCTGAGGAGCGTCTCGCTGGCTGGCCGCGGAATTCCAACGGCCAAATCGGACTTGCCGACGTGATTGCAAAGATCGATGCGACAATCCTTATCGGGCTTTCCACGGTCGGCGGGGCTTTTTCTGAATCGGTTGTCCGTGAAATGGCGCGCAAGGTTGAGCGTCCCATCATCTTTCCGCTTTCCAACCCGACCAGTAAATCGGAGGCGAAACCGAACGATTTAATTCAATGGACCGAGGGACGCGCCTTGGTTGCGACTGGGTCGCCGTTCCCTCCTGTCCACTATCACGGCAAAATAATTCCGATTGCGCAGTGCAACAACGTTTTCATCTTTCCTGCCATAGGGCTTGGAGTCGTTGCCTCTGGTGCTCGCCGCGTCACAGACGCAATGATGGTCACGGCGGCCCGCACACTCGGCGAGAATTCGCCTGCGCTCAAGGACTCTTCTGCTTCCTTGCTGCCTCCCCTGACTGACATTCGAAGGGTAGCTGCGGAAATCGCGACTGCCGTTAGTGTGGAAGCACAAAAAGGCGGCGTTGCCCCGAAACTTGCTGAAGACGATCTTCGCCGCAAAGTGACGGCGACCCAATGGGTTCCGTCCTATCCACCTCCCATGTAAATCACAGGGCGAAGCTGCGCTACGGCAAAGGGAAATCGTGCCTTCCAACATTCGTCAGACCGACACAGGGCTCTCTTTGGGCCTGGCCTTTGTGGGCGGCTACAGCGACGCGGCGAGCTTCGTTCTCGCGAAAACGTTCACTGGTCACGTAACCGGCAATTTGGTGTTGGCAGCCATAGCTGTAGCGTCTCACGATTGGCACGCCGCGCTTGGAAGCCTGGCAGCCATTGCCACGTTCTTTGTCGGAGTTGTGTTGAGTACGCTGGTGGCGCGCTACCTGAAGGCCTGGACATCGCTGCCCTTGCTCCCCATCGTTATGGCGATCGAAGTGATCCTGATCGTGGCCGCTTCCTCTGCGCTGGCAGGTGCCGCTCGCGGAATCGAAATATTTGTGATCTCCGTCTCCTTGGCGCTGGGGCTGCAAAACGGGGCCTTTCGCCGAGTCGGCGGCATCAGCGTGCACACGACATATCTCACAGGAATGCTCACCAGCCTGATCTCCACGGAGGCCGAAAAATACACTTCTGGATCGCCTCCCAAGCCTGGAGGAACTCCCAATCCGAAAATAGGCGTTCTCTGCGGAATCTGGGTCGCTTTCGTTTTGGGAGCCGGCAGTGGAGCCACGATGGTTCTTCACTTCAGGGTCTTAGGAATGCTCGGAGCAGCGCTCGTATTGATCACGCTCATATTGTTGCGTCGAAACGCGTAAGCGAATCGTGCAATCTCGATCTTCAAGAGGGCACAGGCGCCGCCGTCCTTAACCATTGTTCCATCTGATCGTGGTTTACCACGCCGGCTTGCTGCATCACCACGCGGCCACCGAAGAACACAATAAAGTTGGGTATTCCACGTATGTTAAAGCGTCCCGCAAGCTGCGGATATTTTTCCGTATCTACTTTCAAGACGACCGCTTTGCCTGCCCGGTTTTCCGCGGTTCGCGCCACTTCGGGCGCGGCAATGCGGCACGGCCCGCACCACTCCGCCCAGAAATCCACGAGTACAGGAACGGAGGTATTTTGAATGATTTCATCGAACAGCGCGTCGTCGACCGCAAGAGGTTCCGCAATCGGCAGCAAAGGCGATTTGCAATTTCCGCAACGGCCGGTGCTGGCCAGAAATTTGGCGGGGACGCGGTTCTTCTGTCCGCAATTACTGCAAACGCGGATCACAGGCATGCACGGCCTCCTTCGACAGAGAGCTAGCGTTGCACATTAGCTGTCAGAGAGCTTTCTCGAGTCTACAGCAACAAGCTAAAGATGCGGAACGCCTGCAGAAACGCCGTACCCATCTGAGCCTTGCACCAAGCATTCCAACGCGAACACAGTAAATTCCCTATGACTTTCTCGACGGCCCTTCGCGTGAGCCGCCCGTTATTCTTCCTGTAGCTTGGCCTGAGACAGGCAGTCCATTCCGCAGTGGATTGTTCCCGGAGGCATCAGGGAACAATCGACTACGCGCCAGCCGCTCCAGCCCTCTTCACTCATAGACCAGTTGGCAACAATAATTCGCGCGTCTCGGTGGTGCACGGAACAATGTACGGTTTGCGGGTAAGTTTTTGCTTCTTCCGGATGGGGGTCGGTAAGCTTTGGATCAAACACAAACCACCTCCGACCAGGAGCGTGGTCTGCCACATCTTCCTCCCGGGCTGGGTCGTCGTCAAGGGCGTACCTCACGCTTGGCCGTATCGGGGCGCTTGAGGTTCTCGGCTTAAAGTTCTAAGTCGTGAGTAACAGGAGTATGTGGTGGGACGAGCAGGCCCAATTCCATGAGCCGACGTTCTAGCTGCTTCCCATCTCGTGGGTCTCCCTCAGACTCGACGGTTTCAAAATCACTCCCGCGCCCTTGCGTCCGTTCATCAATACTGTCACCGGCTCCGCGAATCGTAAATGGCGAACGCATCCACGCTCTTCCTCTGCAGGCTGCGACGCCAGCCAGTCCCAATCCACCATTCCTTCGCCAACGTCGGGATTCACTGTGAAGTACCCTACCTGAAACGCAGAAAGGTTTTGAAAAAAGTGGCTGCCCTGCGATGGCGTCACCCGGAAATCTCGAAAGCCCGCTTCCAGGATCACTCGCGCCCCGGAAATATCGTCCCATTCCACTGGAATTCCCAGCCAAGGATCATTCGATCCCCAACGCCCCACGCCCACCAACAGATACGCCCGGTTCTCTCCAGCGAGCTTTGCGTTGAAATAGGCCACTTGCCCGGCCACTTCCTGGCTCTGCCCACGCTCAAACCTCTTTCCATCCACGACCACCACATCCAGCAAATTCCCCACACGACCATTACCCAGCACTTTCATACTCTGCGCCAACAGGCCGGTGCGCCCCACGGCCTCCATATGCAATTCCTCTGTCTCATGCGAGAGCACCAGCGGCCGGATCTGCAAAAATCCAAACTGTGCGCTGTCTCCCGTTTGTCGCGCCAGCCGCACCGCGAATTCGATTTCCACAGGCTGTCCAAACGCGCTTTCCCCCTCCTTCACCAGTTCATCCAGGAGCGCCGCCAGAGGAAACACGCCGTATTTCAACACGGGTGCGAACGTCACCAGGCGCATGCCCGGCCGGCTCAATCCATCCGTGATGCGATCGTTGTCAGCGGAATATGTGGATCCGAGAGCATCCAGCGTCCCATCCGCTTCCGCAACGTCCAGGCTGAATCGTAGTTCGCGAAGGGCCGCTGGCGAAGTCTCCTGCGCCGCGTGATCCAGTGACAGCGCCCAGAAATCGGTCTGCGATTGCGACAGAAAATCCTCCACTGACGAAAATTGCACCAGATGCGCCGGATAACGCGGGCAAAACGATAAGCACTTGCCGCCATCTACTACCGCGCGACCTAGTCCGAGCGCTACCGCTGCGATGCCATCCTCAAATGCCATCGGCGGCACCGGATAGAAATTCCGTGAGCGCGCCACTCCAGAAAAGTCCGGATAGAATCGCGCACCAAAAAACGATCCCACCACCTGCTGCAGGATCACCGCCATCTTTTCTTCTTCCAGCCGGAACGGTGTCGCGCGCACGTAAGCCTTCGCGTGTTTGCTGAAGGTCGACGCGTACACTAGTTTGATGGCTTCGCTCAACTGATTCAGCCGGTGTCCCGCCTCTTCGTGCTGATTCCCAAGCATGAACGTCTCATACACGCCCGTGAACGGCTGGTATTGCGAGTCTTCCAGCAAGCTCGAGGAACGCACTGCCAGCGGATAGCGCGCCTCCGCCAGATACGCCCGCAAATCCTCCAGCAATCCCGCGGGAAGAGCCGCTTCCAAGAATCGCTGCTGAATTTCTCCGTCGTCCGTGGCATGGATGGCAAAGTCCAGCAAGTTGTTTTCCGCAAGGAAGCGGTCAAACGCGTCGGTGGCCACCACCACCGCCGCCGGCACGCTCACATGCACATTCGGGAATCGCCGCGCAAAACGCCGCTTGTGCAGCAGGTGCCTCACAAACGCCAGTCCGCGCGCCTTTCCGCCCAGCGACCCGGAACCAATCCGCAGAAAATAAGAGCCGCCACTCTGAAAGGCCGCGGGCTTGAAGTCCCCGATCAATACATCGCTTTGCTCGCGCCGGTATTCCGCGATGGAGTCGATCAAGTTGCGCCGCAGATCCTCGATCGTCGGAAAATCGGAGACCTTGCGCGGCCGGAATTTTTGCGCCAACGCAAATTCTGTCCGTGCCGTCAGCCAGTGCGAAAAATGATTCCGCTCCCCGTGATACGCGATGCTCTCCGCCGGCAGCGTACGCAGACATTCTTCCAGTGAATTCAGGTCCGTAGCCCGCGCCACTTCCGCCCGGTCCGGGGTGCGAAACACAAAATCGCCAAATGCAAACTGCTGCGTCAGCACTTTCCGCAGGTCCCGCAGAAATGTCGGCGACCCTTTTCGCAGGAACGAATAGCCTTCCTGGTACGCGCGATGCCGAAACGCGGTCCGGCTGGTTTGCAAAACCACCGGTACATCCCGCACCAGTTCCCGCACGCCCCGGGCCAGATCAAATCCCGCTTCCGCGCTCAGCACTCCCGCGTGGGGAAATTCCACGTCGCTCACCACTCCCAGCAAGTGTTCCTGATAACGGACAGCCAATGCGTAAGCTTCTTCGTAATTCGAGGTCAGCAGGATTTTCGGCCGCGCTCTCATGCGCATCAACTTATGCGCCAAGTTCACGCCTTCCTGGATGACTCGCCGCGTTTGCGAAATCAGCTCCGTATAGATCAGCGGCAAGAAGGAGGAGTAGTACCGGATGTTGTCCTCGACCACCAGCACCACCGGCACGCCCATCATGGACGTGTCGTGCTCCACGTTCCGGCGGTCCTCGATGTATTTCACGATCGCAATCAGCACCCGCGGTGTCCCTTGCCACAGGAAAATCCTCTCGATGTCGGTGAGCGGATTTCTCGCGATAAATTTCTTGATCTCGCGATAGTCATACGCCAGCACTACCACCGGCACCTGCAATCCCGCGTTCTTGGTCTCTCTCGCCAGTTGCGCCGCGTTCATGTCCCCGACCGCCAGATTCGTCAGGATCAGGTTGAAGCGCGGCTCGACCTTCGCCAGTTCCAGCGCTTCGCGGCAACTCGACACGTGTGTGATTTGCGGAATCTGCTGCAAGTGTAGGTCTTGCGACTCGCTGATCAACAATTCGTTCAGCCGTCCGTCTTCTCGAAGAATGAACGAGTCATACAAGCTCGACACCAGCAGGATGTTCTGCACGCGGTAGGGCATCAGGTTGTCGAACCCTTCAAACTGCATCTCCACATCGGGAAAGGGAATCGCTAGGCTTTGCTGCTTCATGGATGAGTCCTGCTGCACACGAAAACGGCGGGGTGGCTCAGCTCGAAACCACCCCGCCGCAAGTGTAGTCCTTACTTGGTGCCTTAAACGAGGCCCTGATCCAGCATCGAGTCCGCCACCTTGATAAACCCGGCGATGTTTGCGCCATACACCAGGTTTCCGGGATGATCGTACTTTTCCGCCGTCTCGAACGCATTCTTGTGGATGGCGATCATGATTTTGTGCAGACGATCGTCCACTTCTTCGCGCGTCCACGCCAGCCTCATGCTGTTCTGGCACATCTCCAATCCACTCGTGGCCACTCCGCCGGCATTTGCCGCCTTCGCCGGCCCGTAGAGGATCTTCGCTTCCAGGAACAACTTCGTTGCATCCAGCGTGCTGGGCATGTTCGCGCCTTCCGCCACCATCTTGCACCCGTTCATCACCAGTGTTGCTGCGTCTTTCACGTTGATTTCATTCTGCGTGGCGCTCGGAAACGCGCAATCCGCCTTGATCGTCCAAAGTGGGTTGTGATCCAGCCGTGCATCCACCGGAATATGCTTCGCCGTCTTGAACTGGTCCGCGTACTCCTTGATCCGTCCGCGCCGCACGTTCTTTAGCTCCAGAACCCAGGCCAGCTTCTCGCGGTTGATTCCTTCCGGATCGTGGATCACTCCGTTGGAATCGGAAATCGCGATCACTTTCGCGCCAAGCTCCAGCAGTTTTTCGATGGTGTACTGCGATACGTTGCCGCTTCCGCTCACCAGGCACAGTTTGCCGTCGAATGTCTGCTTCTTTGTCTTCAGCATTTCGTTCGCAAAGTACACGCAGCCGTAGCCCGTCGCTTCCGGCCGGATCAGCGACCCGCCCCAATTGAGGCCTTTGCCGGTCAGCACGCCCGTGAAGCAATTCGCCAGCCGCTTGTACTCTCCGAACAAATATCCGATTTCACGTCCGCCCACTCCGATGTCGCCGGCGGGTACGTCCGTGTCCGCGCCGATGTGGCGATACAGTTCGCTCATGAAGCTCTGGCAGAACTTCATCACTTCGTTGTCGCTCTTTCCTTTCGGATCAAAGTCCGATCCGCCCTTGCCGCCGCCCATAGGCAGGGTGGTCAGCGAATTCTTCAGCACCTGTTCGAACGCCAGGAACTTCAAGATGCCTAGGTTCACGGAAGGATGGAACCGCAGGCCGCCCTTGTAGGGTCCAATGGCGCTGTTCATCTCAATGCGGAATCCACGATTCACCTGCACCTGCCCGGCATCGTCAATCCACGGCACGCGGAACATCAGCACGCGCTCCGGCTCGATGAACCTTTCGAGTAAACGCGCTTTTTGGTATTCGGGATGTCTGCTGATTGCGGGGCCGAGGGTTTCGAGGACTTCCTGCACTGCCTGGAGAAATTCGGGTTCTGCGGGATTCTTCGCTCGTGCAACTGCTAGAACTTCCTTGATGTACTCCCCGGTCTGTTTAAGGGCCGGAGGAGTATGCGTAAGTGTACCCATGATTTAATCCTCCTGATCGAAATTGCGAATTGGATTGGCATGACGTAATGCCGCCATGGAGCCGACGGGTGGGGCTGAGCGCAGTACAACGTCATTACATACTCTCCAGCCACGCATTGCCGTGACACATATCACTGCGGCGCGTACTCGCAACCACGCTTAACCAGCCACTTTGGACTGCTTGTGCCCTCCGGCTTCTGTCCTCCGCTCGGTACCTGCCTTACAACACCTGTTTGGCGGGCGACCTCGGAGCATAGCGACCAGAGGTTCCGTCAGGTCATCGTTGTCGTACGAGTCAAGCAAAAGGTGAAGCTCCAACCTGTTGTGGGTTCTGAAAAGTATTTTCTCGCCGGGGAACGTTTTTTTTTCGTGCAAAACAGTTCGGGAAATCACAAACTACGACCATGAAAAAAACATTGGGCGGGTTAGCGATTCTTCTGTTCTGTTGTGGTAGCGCGCTGGCTACTTCCAACTTCACCGACCGCTTGGACGATAGCCGGGCCGTTTATGTCACAGCTGACAAATTTCCCGTGCATGGCGACGGCGTTGGCGACGATACCGAGGCGCTGCAGCAAGCCATCGACAAAGTGCAGGAAACCACCAATCAGGGCATTGTTTTTCTTCCGTCGGGCCGTTACCGCATCACAAGAACCGTTTATATCTGGCCGGGAATTCGCGTTTTTGGCTACGGCAGCACACGGCCTGTTCTCGTCTTAGGCGCGAACACCCCGGACTTTCAAGAGGGCCCTTCGTACATGATTTTGTTTGCAGGCGGACGGCCGAAGCAGGCTTCCGGCGAACCGACAAAACTACGGCCTCCCGACGCCAGTCCGGGAACGTTTTACTCTGCTATGAGCAATGTCGACATCGAAATTCAGGGGGGCAATCCCGGCGCCGTCGGAATCCGTGGACGCTATGCCCAACACTGCTACCTGGCCCACATGAGCTTTCATCTGGGGTCGGCGCTAGCGGGGATTCACGATGGTGGCAACGTTGCTGTGGATTTGCATTTTTGGGGCGGCAAATATGGCATCTGGACTCGCAAGCCTTCCCCCGGATGGCAGTACACGATCGTCGACAGTACGTTCGAAGGCCAAGCCGAAGCGGCAATCCGCGAACACGAAGCGGGATTAACGCTGATCCGCCCTCAATTCAAAAATGTTCCGACAGCGATTTCCATCGATCCCGGATATTCCGATGAGTTTTGGATGAAAGACGCTCGCCTGGAGAATGTCACTGGCCCTGCCGTCATCATCAGCGCCGAAAATGGCCGGCGCACGGAAATCAATATGGAAAATGTGGTCTGCCGCAATGTTCCCCTTTTTGTTTCATTCCGTGAAAGCGGCAAACAGATTGCCGGCCCGGGGGAAATGTATGCGGTAAAAACTTTCTCACATGGCTTGCATTATGACGACCTCGGCGCGATAGCATCGATCCAAGACGTCTTCGACGCCGCGCCACTGACCGCGCTCTCGCCGCCAGTAAAATCTGACATCCGCGATCTTCCCCCGATGAGCACCTGGGTCAATATCCGCAGTCTAGGTGCCGCCGGCAATGGCTCCGCGGACGACACTGCGGTTTTGCAAAAGGCAATCGCGGAGCATCAGACGATTTATTTTCCCTCTGGACAATATCGCGTGACCGACACGATCCGGCTCAAACCCGACACCGTTCTGATCGGGTTGCATCCCAGTGTAACGCGCATTCTGCTGGCTGACGGCACGCCGGCATTTCAAGGCGTGGGAAGTCCCAAGGCGATGCTCGAAACGCCAAAAGGCGGAAACAACATCGTCTCTGGCATCGGGTTGTACACCAACGGGGTCAATCCTCGCGCTGTCGCCCTGAAATGGATGGCCGGCGCCAGTTCCATGGTAGACGATGTGCGTTTTCTCGGCGGCCACGGCACCGTGAATCCTGGCGCAACACCAGAGCAGAATCGAATGGTCTGGGAGCAGATTTATAACAACACGCACACGGCGGATGCCAACATCCTCCGCCGTTGGGACACCCAGTATCCCAGTTTGTGGATCACCGATGGCGGTGGAGGCACGTTCGTGGATATCTGGACTCCCAGCACGTTCGCGCAAGCCGGTATGTACATTTCGAATACCTCCACGAGCGGACGCGTCTATGAATTGTCCAGCGAACATCACGTGCGTAACGAGATTGTCTTGCACGATGCCTCGCACTGGCAGATCTATGCGCTGCAGACGGAAGAGGAGTGGGGCGAGGGAGGCTTTGCCCTGCCTCTGGAGATTCGCAATTCCCGCGATATTACGATTGTGAACCTGCATATGTACCGTGTGGTTGGCAGCCGCCAGCCCTACCCGTATGCCATCCGAGTGACGGACTCGAAAGACATCCGTTTCCGCAATGTGCATTGTTACAGTGACAGCAAAGCCTCGTTCGACAACGCGCTTTTTGATCAAACGCACAATTTTGCATTGCGCCAGCGGGAATTTGCGTGGCTGACACTCTCCGGGAACGCGCCGCAAACTCACCCCTTAGAGCCATCGCCGGTGCTGGCCGCCGGCGCCAAGGTAGAAAAACTGGTTGGCGGCTTTTTCAATATTTCCGGCGGAGCGGTGGACAGTTCGGGTGATTACTATTTCGTCGACGCTCGTTGGCAGATGATTTATCGGTGGTCGTCGGTATCCCGTCAACTTTCCACGGTCCGCGACAATCCGCTCGACCCCGTTCAACTTTCTTTTGATAAGGCCGGCAACTTGATGGTGGTCTCCTACGGGGGCGACGGCACGGTCTACGCGCTCAAACCCGGCACGGACTTCGATCAGTTGACGCTCTTGAAGCCGCAACCGAGTCAACCACGTCCGGGCATGACCGCGGTGCTGCCCGTGGACTACTGGCGCAACGAGAACGATTTCCCCGAAGCCGTGACGCAAAAAAAGCCTTACCAATTTGTCTCTCCAGATGGCAGCACATTCCTTCCGGCAGGAGAAGATTTCGTCACCGGCAAGCTCTACTACGGATCAAAAATTCACGACGTTCTGCGCGCGTTCGGTTTGACGCCTGTTTCCGTCGGGAAGAACTTGTACGTCTCCGATGAAGACGCCCAAATGACCTATAAAGCCACTGTGGATCAGGATGGCGCGCTGATAAACGTTAAATTATTCGTGGATGTTGGCGGGGAGAGCGTCGCAGAAGATAGCGCTGGCAACGTGTATCTTGCCGCGGGTCAAATCTATGTTTTTAATCCTGCCGGTAAACTGATTGACACAATCGATGTTCCCGAGCGGCCCTCGCAACTCGTCTTTGGCGGCGCAGACGGCAAGACTCTGTACATTGCCGCGCGCACTTCCCTGTACGCTGTGCGCCTGCGCTAAAGCTCAACGAGCCTCCTTCACGCCACTGCCACCGAATCGTTCTGGATGAACTCGTACAATTCGTCGAGTTGCCCTTCATCTGCAAGCTTTTCCGTCAATAGGTCGGCAATCAATTCAATCTGCCGAAACAGCGCAGGATGATTCGTGCGCGAACCCGGTACAATCACAATGCAGGAAAGCGTACGATTTGGTTGCCGAACGTGGGCGTACCAGAAACAGACGGAAATCTTCTTTGTTGGGCCGGAGGCCTTTTCGATGGGATAGGGAAGCGGCCGGTCCGCCAGGAGAAGATGAAAGGATTCTCCGTCAGACCGCGAAATCATGGGCAATCCTTCGCAAAGCCGGCAGAGCAAGGCCTGCTGGCCATTGACAACGCAATGCGGGCAAAGATTAAAGTTCCGATAGGCTGTTTGTTCCACCGGGAAGCAGTCGACAGTCAATGTCATCCTCCACTCCAAGGGTCAAGATCCGCCGTAGCGAGGACGCGTACCACCGAGAAGGAGCGGGCCCGAGCTGTTATAGAAGTAGTATTAAGCATATTAAATGTCAAGTTATATAACTCTGGGTTTACTGTGAAGATCTAGCTTGCCGAACCTGATGTTTTGCGTGACGAACAACCGGTTTGGAGCGCGTGTTCCAGTTCGGCATCGCGAAAACCAAGTTCGCCGAGAATCTGCCGATTGTGTTCGCCGAGCAACGGCGGCGGAAATCGATACACCACCGGTTGATTTTCCACCCGGACGGGATTGGCAATGCTCCGAACGGTTTTCAGCGTAGGGTGTTCCATCTCGACCACCAGCGCGCGCGAAAGAGTTTGCGGATCGGAGAGTGCTTCGCCGACCGTTTGAATCGGCGCGGCCGGGATATTCGCGGCCGTGAACCGTCTGACCCACGTCGCGGCCGGACGCAAAGCAAAATGTTTTTGGAGCAGCGGAACCAGCACGTCGCGATGGTGAGTGCGATCCGCATTTGTCGCGAAGCGCCGATCGGACCCGAGCTCCTTTTCCAAGCTCAGAACCTGCAACAAGCGCTGCCACAGCGTGTCTGTTCCCACGGCCAGCACAAACGACCGTCCGTCGCCGCCTTGGAACAATTGGTACGGCACGATGCTTCCATGGGCGTTTCCCCAACGCGATGGCGATTCTCCGGCGTTCAAAAAATTACTGCCAATATTGATCAGCCACGTCAGCTGCGCGTCAAAAAGAGCCAAATCCAGAAAATCACCTTTGCCGGAGCGCTCCCGCGCATATAACGCCGCAAGAATCCCCATGGCCGCATACATCCCGGTGGTCATGTCCGCAATAGCGACGGGAAAACGCATGGGTGCGCCGCCCGGGTCGCCGGTAAAGCTCATCACTCCTGCTTCGGCTTGCGCGAGGATGTCGTACCCCGGTTGGCCGGCTCGCGACCCCGTATGGCCGTAGCCGCTGATGGCGCAGTAAATCAACCGGGGATGCTTGTTGCGAACAGTGGCGGGATCAATGCCGCGCCGCTGCAGGGAAGCAAGGGAAGGTTGGTTGCATATAAAAACATCGGTCTTGGCCAGGAGGCGATGAAGCACTTCGGCGCCGGTGGGATCGTTATAGTTCAGGGTGATAGACCGTTTGTTGCGATTGGTCGCCAGGAAATACGCAGACTCAGTTCCAATAAACGGAGGCCCCCAAGTGCGCGACTGATCTCCGACGCTCGGACGCTCCACCTTGATTACCTGCGCGCCAAAATCCCCCAATATCATCGCGCAGTAAGGGCCGGCAAGGGCTTCCGTGAGTTCGACGACCTGGATTCCGTCAAGGAGCGTGGACATGAATCGGAATTATAGCGGAAGCAGCCGGCGCGGGGGCGATGGGAACGGGAAAAGGGCGGGCGACTTTAAAGGGAGAAGGGGCTAATATCGTTTTCGGGTGGCCATGTCCTTGCGTATAGTATACGCTAGGAATAGGAGGACCACTACATGCCCGATTCCCTTTCTGATTTAGAACAACGACGTGAAGTGATTGCTCAGTGCATCGCAGAGCTCGGGGACCTTCGCCCCGGCAGCATTACAGGCACCTCGGGTCGGTGCGGTAAGCCAGAGTGTCACTGCCATCAACCCGGTCAGCCGGGTCACGGCCCCAATTTCCGGCTCACCTATAAGGTCGATGGCAAGACCATCTCGGAAGCGTTGCCCACCCCTGCGGCGATCCAGAAAGCCGAGCGAGAAGTGGAGGAATTCCGGAAATTCCAGCAGCTCACTCGTGACTTTCTGGGAACCAACGCGGAGATCTGCCGTTTGCGGCCTCTCGATCTGAAGGCAGAAACGGAGCGGAAAAAAAAACGGTCGAAGCGATCCGGCAAGAAATCACGCGCGAAATAGAACAGTTCTTGCGGGTGGTGTTCCAGGAGCGGCGCAACACCGGGCGCCTCGATCTGGAAGCGACCGAGATGGCCATGCGCTCGGCTTTACACCGGGCGGGCGCCACTGCGTTGAGCCAACTGCTCCAATTCCCAGTTCCGAGCGAGGAAGGGCGCAGGCTGGCTTGCCCTTGCGGCCAACAAGCCTACTACCGCGAGCAACGCAGCAAGCCCGTGCTGACCGTCGTGGGTCCGGTGGAAGTTTTACGTCCCTATTATTTATGCGCACACTGCGGCGTCGGCCAATTTCCGGTGGATGTCGAACTGGATGTCGCGAATACAGAATTTTCTCCTGGCGTACGCCGCATGCAGGCGATGGTGGGCCAAGAGGCACCCTTCGATCACGGCCGCGAACAGATGAAGGTTCTGGCCGGCCTGGAAGTGACCACCAAATCCGTAGAGCGTACCGCAGAGGCCATCGGAGCCGACATCGCTCAGCGCGAGCAAAACGAGATTCACAAAGCCCTGCAGTTGGAACTACCCGTCGTTGCCGGCGAGCCGATTCCCGTCCTGTATGTGCAGATGGATGGGACGGGAGTTCCGGTGGTGAAGAAAGAGACGGTCGGTCGGCAGGGCAAGACGGAAGGCCAGCCGGCCCATACGCGGGAAGTCAAACTGGGATGCGTCTTCACCCAGACGACGTGGGATCAGGAAGGCTATCCCATCCGCGATCCCGATTCCACCACGTACACCGGAGCCATCGAGAGTGCGGAAGAGTTTGGCCGGCGGATCTATGCGCAAACCTGTGGACGCGGCTGGAGTCGTGCACGCAAGAAGGTCGTGATCGGCGACGGTGCCGAATGGATTTGGAATCTTGTGGCCCTGCATTTTTCCGAGGCCATTCAGATTGTCGATCTGTACCACGCCCGCCAGCATCTTTGGGAGGTCGTGCGCAAGCTGTACCCGAATAACGAAGGGAAACAAAAAGCCTGGATGAAGATCCACCAAAGCGCCTGCTGGATCGGGGGAAAATCGAAAAGCTGGTTGGTGCACTCCGCTCGATCGAATCCGATAACCCCGAAGTAACGGAGAAGATTCGCACCGAGGCAGATTATTTTGAACGGAATGCAGAGCGCATGCGATACCCTAAGTTTCGCCGCCAACACCTATTTGTTGGTTCGGGCGTCATTGAAGCCGGATGCAAGACGGTAGTCGCTTTTCGTCTCAAGAGGTCAGGCATGTTCTGGACCGTTCGAGGAGCGAACGCGATCCTGGCTCTACGCTGCTGCCATCTCAATGGCGAGTTTGAAAATTACTGGGAGTTACGTCGGGCGGCTTAGGTTCCACTTGTAAGTCGCGCACCCACGGGAAAACACACAACTAGGCGACTTCCCTTGCTTGAGGAGGGATGTTCCCGGACAATATGAAGTTCACGGGAGACGTTGGAAATACAGTAGAAGGCCTGAGCAAGGCGCGGGACGGAGACACAGGAAAAGATGGCCAACCTGGCACACGTACCAAAACGATTTGTTGCCTACTTTTCGATGGAAATCGCGCTGGAAAACTCCATGCCGAGTTACAGCGGCGGTCTCGGTGTGCTCGCCGGCGACACGATTCGCGCTGCGGCGGATATTCGGCTACCGATGGTGGCGGTGTCACTGCTCTATCGAGAGGGATTTTTTACGCAAAGATTGTCCGAAGACGGCTCGCAAACCGAAGAGCCTGTGGAATGGGATGTAGAGAAGTTCCTGATCGAAGAGGCTCCCCGCATAACTGTGACCCTGGAGGACCGGCGCGTTGAGTTGCGTGCGTGGAGATACATGGCCAAGGGCGTGCGCGGTTACGAGGTGCCTATCTATTTTCTGGACGCCGATCTGACCGACAATGACCCGCGCGACAGGGAGCTGACCGGCTCGCTCTACGGCGGCGATCCCTACTACCGGCTATCGCAGGAAATGCTGCTGGGCATTGGCGGAGTGTGCATGCTGAGGGCGCTGGGCCACACCGAATTGATGCGCTACCACATGAACGAAGGCCACGCGGCGCTGCTCACCATCGAACTACTGGAGGAAGAAGCCAGGCGCACCGGCCGCAACTCGATTAAAGGCGATGACATAGAACGGGTGCGCAGCAAGTGCGTCTTCACCACGCACACGCCGGTGCCGGCAGGTCACGACAAATTTCCAGTAGAGTATCTGACGCGGTTGTATCCCGACATTACGCGCATTTTCGATCAGAAAGATGCTGCCTCTATTGAACTGATCAAAAGTATCCTCCAGGTCGAGCAGGATTATTCCGATTTAACCGAAGCCGCAAAGCATGGCGCTTCCCTGAACATGACCTACCTGGCATTGAGCTTGAGCAATTACGTCAATGGCGTGGCCAAGCTGCACGGAGAAGTTTCACGGCGCATGTTTCCTAACGTGCCGATCGAGGCCATCACAAACGGAGTGCACGCGGCGACCTGGAGTTCGCCGCCCTTTCGCGATTTATTTGACCGGCACATCCCTTCGTGGCGCGAAGACAATTACAGTCTGCGCGGCGCGCTGGGATTGCCTCCTGAAGAAGTTTGGGCGGCGCACCTGCTGGCGAAATACGATTTGCTCGAAGCGGTACGGAAAAAGACCGGACTGAAGCTCGATCCGGAAGCGTTTACGATTGGCTTCGCGCGCCGCGCCACCGGCTACAAACGCGCCGATCTCATCCTGAGCGATCTGGACCGCTTGCGCCGGATTGCCAAGAATGTCGGCCATTTTCAGATTGTGTTCGCCGGAAAAGCGCATCCGAAAGACGGCGGCGGCAAAGACATTATACGTCGCATTTTCAAAGCCAAAAAGGCGCTGAAGAAAGCCGTGAATATTGTTTTTCTCGACGATTACAATCTCGACCTCGGCGGCAAACTGACTTCTGGCGTCGACTTGTGGCTGAACACGCCGCAATATCCGTTGGAAGCCTCCGGCACGAGCGGTATGAAAGCGGCGCTGAATGGCGTGCCGAGCCTGAGCATTCTCGATGGCTGGTGGGTGGAAGGGCACATCGAGGGAGTAACCGGCTGGTCAATTGGGGAATCCCACCGCCGCGATCCTTCGCCGGAAGCGGTCGTGGACAACGCGCTGGACGCGGAGAGTTTGTACTCGAAATTGGAAACCGTGATCCTTCCGATGTTCTATGAAGACCGCAACCGCTATCTTTCCGTGATGCAACACGCCATCGCCATCAACGGCTCTTTCTTCAACACGCAGCGCATGGTGCAGCAGTACATTACGGATGCGTATTTGCGATAGGGCGCCGCGGCGGCCGTGTCTCCTCCGAGCGCACTTTCATGAGCATCACTTTCCGCGGCAGGATGTGGAAACCGGCTTTGCTATAAAACTTTTCTGCGTGCTTGTTGCGATTCAAGACCTGTAGTTCCACGTTGCGAATGCCGCGCTCTCGGCAGAAATCTTCCACCTCATACAGAGCCAAAGTCCCCACGCCGCGATTGCGAAAAGGCTTCTCCACATACACTTCCGTGAGCATGCCTTCCACGCCGCCATATTCGAGATCGAAGTTGTAAGTGAGCAGTGTGTACCCGACAGGTTTGCGGTGCGTTTCCATCAGCCAAGCCTGGCCAAGAGAAAGATTGCGCAGCAGCGTGTCAAGGCCGCGGCTAAGCGATGGCAGGTTGTAAGCGATCTTGTCGAACCGGTAGTAGGCCACAATCAACTTAAGCAGCACTCTATGATCTTTAGGGCCGCAGGGGCGGAAGGTGATCAGCATAAGACCTCGCAATGAAACTATCGTACTGCAGCTGCTCTCCTGCGAAAAGGATTTAACCAGCGGCCAAAAATATCAAGCTGGCATTCCGTCGCACCGTCTTCTCCGTGGTCCCGAACGGAGACCGTGCAGTGAGAAATCCCTTTGTTATGTAACGCACACTTTTAAGACACGCGGTTTCTATACAGTGCCATGCCCACCGCCGAGTCCATGCCGATTTTTTTCAGCGCGCGAATTTCACGAGTCGAGGTGATACCGCCGGCCGCAACGATGGGCAGATTTGTAGCATCGCGCAGGGCGCGGAACCATTTCAGATTCACCCCGCTCATGGTCCCCTCGCGGTCCACATCTGTGCACAGAAATCCGCCACAGTATGGTGCCAACGTCGCAAAAACATCTTTCGGTTCAATCGCAAGCGCAGTGCGCCAGCCATGCGTGACCACGCGGCCCTTCGCGGTGTCCAACGCGATAAGTATGTGTTTTTTGCCGACGCCCGCGGCCAGTTTCCTAAGAAAGGCCAGATTCGGGCGGCCTTTCCGGAATGCCGCGCTGCCAACAATGATTTGCTGAACGCCGAGCTTCTTTAGGCTTACAGCGCGGCGCACGGTGCGAATGCCGCCGCCCACGCGCAACTTCATTTTGTATTTGCGGCGCGCTTCGACGCACAGTTGTCGCACGAGCGCATCATTGTGGCCTTTGCGCATGGCAGCGTCCAGATCGATCACGTGCAGCCACTCATAACGCGAAAAGCGCTCCAGCAAGCCCCGCACGTCGGCCACGGCGAGCTCCCGCTTGCGACCGTGAACGAGCTGCACCGCCTGCCCGCGCTGCAAATCGATGCACGGGATCAGCACGGCACCCTCACTTCCACGCCATTCGCGTGCAGGAACGATTTCAGCGCGCGAATCGATTGCACCCTATCGTGAAAAATAGAAGCTGCCAGCGCTGCGTCCGCCGCTCCTTCCGTGAACACTTCGAAAAAATGCTGCGGCAGTTTCGCGCCCCCGGAAGCGATCACGGGCACACCGACGCCGCGACTGATGGCAGCAGTCAGCGCAAGATCGAAGCCAGACTGTGTGCCGTCGCGATCCACAGAGGTCAGCAGAATTTCTCCCGCGCCCATCTCCTCGCCGCGCTGCGCCCAGTCCAGCGCGTTCCATGTTGTGGGAATGCGTCCTCCGCGCACACGCACTTGCCAATCTTGCCCTTCGCGTTTGGCGTCGATGGCCAGCACCACCGCCTGCGCGCCAAATTCGCGCGAAAGCTCGCTGATCAGCTCGGGGCGGTCGACCGCGGCGGTGTTCAAGGTAACTTTGTCCGCCCCCGCGCGCACCACGGAGCGTGCGTCATCCAGTGATCGAATACCTCCGCCTGCGGAAAGTGGAATGCTGAGTTGCTCGGCAACACGTCGAATAGTTTCGAGGAAAGTAGGGCGATTGTCGCGCGCGGCCGCGATGTCCAGCACCACCAGCTCGTCAGCGCCTTCGTGATTGTAGCGGGCGGCGAGTTCTACGGGATCGCCTGCGTCGCGCAAGCCTTCGAAATGCACTCCCTTGACCACGCGCGAACCATCCGTATCGAGGCAGGGAATGATGCGGTGCGCCAGGCTCATACCGCGATCCTCAGAAAATTTTCGAGCAGCTTCGCCCCGGGACCACCGCTTTTCTCCGGATGGAATTGCACCCCGCAAACGCGATCGGTTTCCAGAATCGCGGTGAATTCTCGGCCATGCGCGCAGGTGGCTGCCGTGGCTGGCCCTCCCGCAGGCGCGGCGTAGGAGTGCGCGAAATAAAAATAAGCTTCAGCCGGAATTTCATTGAGCAGCCGGCAATCGCGAAGCGGTCGTACCTGGTTCCATCCCATGTGCGGTAATTTCACAGTCGACGGCAGTTGATCGACGTGTCCATGCAGGAGGCCGAGGCCGGAAAGCTCTGGTGCTTCGGCGCTGCTTTGGTACAGTGCCTGCAAGCCGAGGCAAATTCCAAGAAACGGCGTGCCGCGGGAAATTGCGGTCAGAAGCGGCTGGCGCAGTCCGTGGGCATCCAGCGAATGCAGCAGCGCGGCGCAGTGGCCGACGCCTGGAAGAATTAAGCAAGTAGCTGTAGTAAGGTCCTCGGGCTGATCGGTGGCGCGGACTTCGGCGCCAAGCCGGCGAAGCGCGCGCGCGACAGAAGTGACGTTGCCCGCCCCGTAATCAATAAGAGTGGCGATCACAGCAGTTCCTTGGTGCTGGGCAGCACTTTGCGCAAGCGTTTGTCTTTCGAAACGGCGAAGCGAAGCGCGCGCGCAAACGCCTTGAACACCGCCTCCACCTGATGGTGCGAAGAGCGCCCGTACAGCAAGCGAAGGTGAACGTTGGCGCGAGCCGCCTGTGCGAAGCCCTGGAAGAAATCCTCCACCAACTCGGTCTGGAAGCCTCCAACGGTGGGCGCGGAAAATCTCGCCCTGATCACGCAAAACGCGCGGCCGCCAAAATCAACCGCAGCGGCGGCCAGAGTTTCGTCCATCGGCATCAGAAAATATCCAGCCCGGAGAATGCCCCGTCTGTTGCCGAGCCCGGCGTTAACGGCTTCCCCGAGCGCAATGCCCACGTCTTCAACGGTGTGATGTTGATCGACTTCGAGATCGCCCTTCACCTTCAGGCGAAGATCGAATCCGCCGTGGCGCGCCACCAAATCGAGCATATGGTCAAAAAAGGCGATACCCGTAGAAATTTCGGATTTCCCGCGCCCATCTAGATTTAGGCGCAAATCGATCTGTGTTTCTTTAGTTTTGCGTTGAACGCGTGAGGTTCGCGGCATGATTAATCCTGGCGGCCGGGGCCGAGAAGCTTCAGCAATTTGTTGAGTTCGTTCTGCGTGCCGATAGTGATTCTGGCAAAGCCGGGCCCGAGATCATGGCTGCGTTCGCGCACCAGAATATTGTGACGAGCCAGCTTCCTGAAAAATGCTGGGCCGCCCCGGCCAAAATCGGCGAGCAAGAAATTGGCGGAGCTGGGAAAAACGCGGACGCCGCGACGGCCAAGTTCGCCTGCAAACCACGCGCGCAGGCGTTTAACATCGCGCACGTACCTGGCGATGGTTTCGCGTTCCTCAACCGCCGCCACGCCGGCAACCAGGGCCGCAAGGTTCACCGGATACGGCGGCATGGCCCGGCGTACAAACGCAAGGGAATCGCCCTGACCGATCACGGCGCCAAGGCGCAGCCCTGCCATTCCTTCCGCCTTCGAAAACGTTCGCGTCACAAAAAGATGCGGATAACGTCGCACCCAAGGCACTGCCGACTCCGGGGAAAATTCTGCGTAGGCCTCATCGAGCACCACAACCGTTTCCGTAGCGGCACGCAGCAACTTACGAATTGCGCCTGGCGGCACCAGCGTGCCGGTAGGGTTGTTGGGATTGGCGAGGAAAAATAACCGCGGTTTCCTGCGCAGCGCTGCGAGCCCCTCCGCTAAGGGAAACTCCATGTCGGCGCCATAGCGCAACACCTTCACGCGCGCTCCTGCAATTTCCGCGTAGTAGCGATACATCGGAAACGTCGGTTCACAAATCAGCACGTCGGTGCCGGGTTCCACGAAAGTGTCAAAGAGGACCCGCAGTGCATCGTCTCCACCGTTAGTGAGAAGCAACTCGCCGGGATGCACACGGAAATAACGCGCCAACTTTTTCGTGGAAAGTTCGTATTCTGGATACGTCGCGATCTGTTTGGCCGTGAGCCGCGCGAGCGCCTTGCGTGCCGCCGCGCTGCATCCGCTGGTGTTCTCGTTGAAGTCCAGACGAATTTTGCCGGCACGGCCTTCGGCAGGCGCCTCATAAGTGCGGCGAAGAAGGATCGCCTTTCGCACGGGAAGCTGAACCTTCATTTCCGCACCTCCACCGCGTTGGCGTGCGCTAGTAATCCTTCGGCACGCGCCATGATCTGCACATCGCGTGCAAGCCGCCGGAATCCGGCAGGGCTTACGGATTGCACGCTGATCTGTTTCACGAAGTCATTCACGTTTAGTCCGCCGCGCCGCCGCGCCCATCCGCCGGTCGGCAAAACGTGATTGCTGCCGCTGGCATAATCGCCGAAAGGTTGCGCGCTGAGATGTCCAACAAAAATCGTGCCTGAAGAACGGATTTTCTTCAGCAACGCCGGCGAACTTTCCGGCAAAGACAAATGTTCCGGCGCAAAGCGATTGACGAACGCAATGCCCTGGCCCCAGTCGCGCGCCAGCAAAATAGCGCCCGTCTTTTCACTGGAAGTCTGTGCGGGATTGCTATCGGGCAGAAGCTTCAATTGCGCAGCCACTTCTTGCTGCACCTGTTCTGCTAGACCTAACGATGTTGTAACGAGATAGCTGCCCGCATCTGGGCCATGTTCACTTTGAGCCAGCAAATCCGCGGCGATCCAGCGAGGATTGCCCCGCCGAGCCAGAACAATGGCTTCCGTGGGGCCAGCGGGAAGATCAATCGCGCAAGCGGAGCTCACGATCTGCTTGGCCGCGGTGACATAGCGATTGCCAGGCCCGAAAATTTTCTCCACCGGCACAACGCGTTTTGTTCCGTAAGCCAGCGCCGCAATGGCCTGCGCCCCGCCAATGCGCGCCAAGTGCGTGACCCCGAGCAAATCGGCCGCGGCGAGGAGCTCGTCATTCGCGCGCGGACAAACCACAACGATGCGATTCACGCCAGCTACTTTCGCGGGTACCACCGTCATCACCATCGTGGAAAACAGGGCAAACCGTCCGCCGGGAATATAGCAACCGATGGACTCGATGGGCCGTATAAGTTGCGCGACGTTCACTCCGGGCTCCGCCTTCATTGACCATTCGCGGGGCAACTGTTTCTCGGCTACGCGGCGCACATTCGCTGTGGCATGGCCGACGGCGCGAAGAAACTCAGGCTTGACCTTCTTGCGGGCCGCTGTCATTTCCTCACGAGCGACCCACACCAATTTCCCGCGAATATCCGCGCCATCCAACTGGCGAGCCCAATAATCAAGCGCCGCATCACCCCGGCGCTTCACGTCCGCCACAATACGCGCAGCCGCACGGTGCGCAGCACGATCCTGCCCTTGGCGAAGCTTCACCAAGTTTGCTTCCATTTGTGGAGTGAGTTCGAGGATGCGCATCACAGCACGATCTTGTTCAGGGGGTATTCCACGATGCCCTGCGCCTTCGCCGCTTTCAAGCGCGGCAAAATCTGGCGAACGACCGCCTCTTCGACGATCGTATTCACCGCCACCCAATCGGAATCGCTCAGCGCGGAAATGGTCGGATTCTTCAGCGCAGGCAACACCGAAAGCACCGTGGCCAGGTCGTCCCGGCGCACATTCAGCATCAACCCCACGCGTGTCGCCGCCGCGATCGCGCCCTGCAGCATCAAAATCAGGTTTTCGGCTTTCTCTCGCTTGGCCGCGTCGTCGGCGGACTTGCGATTCATGATGAACACCGTGGCAGATTCCAGCACAGTATCCATGACGCGCAAGCGGTTGGCGCGCAGCGATGATCCCGTTTCGGTCACTTCTACTATGGCATCGGCAAGTTGCGGAACCTTCACTTCCGTGGCACCCCACGAAAACTCCACGCGCGCTTTCACGCCATGCTTCGCCAGGTATTGTTGGGTAATGCCCACAACTTCAGTGGCGATGACCTTGCCCTCCAAGTCACGCGGTGTGCGAATCGCGGAATCCTCCGGAACTGCCAGCACCCATTTCACACGTGCCAGCCGCTGCTTCGCATAAACCAGTTCGGCCAATTCGAGTACATCCGCGCTGGTCTCCTGTACCCAATCGTGGCCGGTAATGCCCGCGTCCAGCGCGCCCGTTTCCACATAGCGAGCCATTTCCTGGGCGCGCACAAGCAAGCAATCAATTTCCGGATCGTCGATGCCCGGCACGTAACTGCGCGAGCTTATCGTGACTTTCCAACCGGCGCGCGCCAGCAGGTCGATCGTCGCGTCTTGCAAACTACCCTTGGGAATGCCGAGTTTGAGGACACTCATTGACTATCCTTTTTGCCATAGATGTCCATGGGAACAAAGACGCGTTCGGCGACAACCAGCGAACTGCCGTCCGATTCCAGGGTGCGGAAAAAGCAGCTTCGATACCCTTCGTGGCAAACGCCCGGTCCAACGGCTTCCACAAGGAACAGCAGCGCGTCGGCGTCGCAATCGACGCGTACCTCGCGCACGCGGAGAACATGACCGCTCGTTTCGCCTTTTTTCCAGAGCCGCTTGCGCGAGCGCGAGAAAAAATGGACCTCGCCGGTGCTCTTCGTCTGCTCGAGCGCCTCCGCGTTCAGATATCCCAGCATCAGCACCTCGCCGGTCTCGTGATCCTGGACGATCCCGGGGATCAGCCCGCCAAGTTTTTCAAATGCCAGCTGCACAAAAGCCTCCTCAAAACAAAAAACCCGCCGGGCGATTCGCGCCAGCGGGTCGAGTAGAGCTTGAATTTCAGTAAGCGCTAGACAGACCAGAGCGGGCGCGGCAGGAAGCCGTGCTGATGGTGGTGGTGTCGATGCGCCCGTACGATCATGAGAAGCCGAAGATACACGAGCAACGCGGGAACAGGCAATTCAAATTTCCAATCTTTGCGAGCAAAACTTTGCATGCTAGGCGTGGGAGACAGAACCCGGCGGGGCGCCAGAACTGTAGTTCATGGTCATTTTCAGGTGTAGAGCCACGCCAAAGCGGCCATTGGCGAGCGTCTCAACCCGGACAACTTCCGCCACATATTCGCAGTTCATCGGGTCATGCGCAGAGGTGAAAGGAAATGTCACAAAAACGCGCATTCCCTTATAGTAGCCGTTCCGCCGTGTGTGAAAATAAATGCCTTCTTTCGAGGCGTTTATGCTGATTGGCTGGTCTTCGAAGTGGTCATCCCGAGGCTCGGAGGGGCGCACTCGCAGGGGCTTGGCAATCTTCGCGCGCCGGCTCCGCCGTTTTTGTTCGTATTGAATTTCGGTCTGGTCGGGCATACGAGGGGCCGCATTTTCAGAAAGCTTGGCCCTCTATCATCATTGCGGGGGCGTCGGTGAAACGTCAAGACCATGCGCTGAATCTGATACTGGTTAGAAGATTAAGATTGAGTCTTGGGGGCAATATGGCAGAAAAGATCCAGAAGACGGACGCGGAGTGGAAGAAGGTTCTTACCCCGAATCAATACTACGTGACCCGCCAAAAGGGAACGGAGCCGCCATTTACCGGGGAGTATGAAAACACTGAAACGCCGGGGTCGTACAAGTGTGTTTGCTGCGGCCAGGAGCTTTTCCGGTCGGAAGCAAAGTTTCATTCCGGCTGCGGCTGGCCCAGCTTTTATGACCCGGCCAATCCCGAAGTCTTAGAAGAGACGAAAGATACCTCGCATGGGATGGTACGGACCGAAGTCACCTGCAGCCGCTGTGGCGCGCACCTCGGCCACGTCTTCGATGACGGCCCAAATCCCGCTGGCATGCGCTATTGCATCAATTCCGCATCGTTGAAGCTGGAGAAAAAATAAGGCGCACCAGGGAAGGTCCGCATCAAAATGCAAGGTCTGGCGGGCTTGCCGATTTAGGCGGCATGGCCGCTGTAGGCAACCATCTCCGCAACGGGGTCGATTTCCTTCTGCCACGCGGCCACCAGTAGCACCTTATGCCCCGTGGGGTAACGGAAGATGTAATACACGTTGCTCATTCCATCGACTTCGTAAAATCCCGGCCGCCGGACGTCGGGCCGTCCGTAGATGCCTATATTCAAAAGCGCGCGCAGTTCCGCCATCTGCTCCGGTGTGTGCTTGCGGAGGTCCTCAAGGAGGGGCGGCTGTTTCTCAATAACAATCATGGTAGCGTCCTTCTACGCCCTAAGAATCATAACCAACGGTCATAGTTAAAGACGCACAGGATCGCGAAATGTTTCATGAAATATACCCCGGTGAGAGAAAAACGGAGGGGCCAGAATGCGAGGGCGTCAAGATCAACCAGTGGAACACTAACTTTTGCTTATGTTTTCGTTATCAGTTGCCTTTCCTGGGGAGAAGCGCGTAACTTGGTGGTAAGAATTTTCGTCCAAAATTTATGGATGAAGTGAGCGGCCGGTTCCCCTGTACTTGCGCAAACGAAAAATTCTTGCGATAGTAACGGCCTCGAGCCGTACAGAGACTGAGGAAAATCCCGTGGCAAAATCATTGTCCAAATCCCCGCGCAAGACGGTGCGGGATGAGAAATCGGAGTTCGGCAAGGATAGGCGCAGGCGGCATCATCACTTTCTGGTAACAGTAAACTATGCGGACGGGGAAACCTTCGGGCGGGTGTATACAGACAAGGACAAAGCCAATCGTTTCGCGGAACGCCAGCGCCGTTCCCCCATCGTCAAGTCGGCACGGGTCACCCAGGTTTCCTGAACGTTAAGATATTCCCCGCAGCCGTAAGCGAAGCAGTTTGGTTTTCCTGCGTAAGCGTGCTATAAAAATAAACGGCCAGAGCGGCCTTAGTATAATGGTAGTACGGAACCTTGCCAAGGTTCAGGCGTGAGTTCGATTCTCATAGGCCGCTCCATAAAATCAAGCAGTTACGCCGCAGCTTCATTTTCCATATTTTCCAATACTACATTTTTAGTGCCAGTTTTGGACTGTTTGGAGAATGCTTCCACGACCTGATCTAATGGAATTTGGAATTTCACCACTGTAGAGCGCTGTCATCCGCTGCGATGCGTGCCCCATCAGTTGCCGCAGAACGGCGGATTGAGACCCCGAAGTTCCCAACGTCGATTGCAGCCCCTTCGAAAAGCGTGCAACCCAACCCGTAGCAGGCCGAGCGCTTTTAGCGCAGCATGCAACCCCTGACTGAGGATCGTGGTTTCAAGAAGCGGTCCACCTGATGTTGAGTGAAACACCAAATCGTCAGGCTCGGAAGCTCCAAGGAACCGCTTTAACGTCCGCATAGCCGTTTGACCCCCGGAGTCGCCGAGAACGACGGTCCTGTATGCCGCTGCATTCTTGCAGGGGCCAATTACACCGTTGTTCCGTTGATCTGAGGACTCATCTACGCGGATGGTATGGGCCATGAAATCGATATCATTCGCCTTGAGCGCTAACAACTCGCTCGACCGCAACCCGGACGCCGCTGCCAATAAGATCAACGCCGCGTATTGTTCTCGCCGGGCGTCGCCAAGACCGTTCATCTTGCGAACGTGCCCGGCGATCCGAACCGCCTGCGCCCATGAGAACGACACCTTCTGTCGGCTGTGAATCTTCATTTGCAACTTGTCTCGTTCGGGTATCGCCAACCCGACTTGCGAAAATGGAGGCTTCCTGTCTTTCGAGAACGCCGACAGAACCCGCTGCATCGTCCGCAACGGATCCTTGATCGTAATCCACGAGAGACCCGTTTGCCGCCGCTTCCAAGCCCATTCGTTCAGGAGATGTTTTGAAAATCCTGGAGGCAACTTGCAGGCCATTCAGGATAGGCATCGAGAAGATAACCCGTCATGTTTGGAGATGTCCCCTCTTGACCGCCATGCCGCGCACGCATAAAACTGGTCATCCGAATAACCGACCGCGTCTTTAAAAGCAAGCCGGATTCGCAAGCTTTTGCTCTTGGGTTTCGCTGCCCGCGCCGAGGACCGTCTATCATTAGGCACGCTGCGGATTCGGCTCATCCGGTAACAAATTATTTGACATTCCCGTAGCCACCATCGGTCGGCACTAACTGGCTGCTTTGTCAGCTGTCAGCCACCTCGGATCCGTTCAAGCCTTCGGCGTCACCGTTCCCGTGTCCCACTGATTCTCTTTATGAAGCGACTTGAGTCCGTCCAGCAGATCATCGAGTTCTTGCGCGTGGATAGGCTTCGTTAAGTAGGCATCCATTCCCGATGCAATGCATTTCTCGCGGTCGCCCTTTAACGCATGGGCGGTTAGCGCCACCACTACCTGGTGCCGTCCGCTACCCTTTTCTCCTTGCCGGATGGCCGCGGTCGCCTCGAATCCATCCATTTGCGGCATCTGTACGTCCATCAGCACTAGGTCGAACTCTTCGTGTTCCAACGCGCTAATTGCCTCCATGCCTGTGGCCGCGACGACGACGCGATGTCCCCTCTTCTCGAGCAACCTAACCGCCAGCCGTTGGTTCACCGGATTGTCTTCAGCCAGCAGCACCTTCAAAGATTGCTTCGGTTCACAAGCGCCCTGCAGCGAGAACCGTGTTATCAACGGAATCGCACCGTCCTGCTCCCGCCGCCCCCCCATAACTCGGGCAACTGCTTCCCGCAGTTCCGACTGCCTGACAGGCTTCAACAAATACGCAGCGATGCCCAGTGCCTGGCAACGCTCAGCGTCGCCTCTTTGGCCCGCCGAAGTGAGCATCATGATCGTCGCCGTCGACAATCCCGGCTTTTTGCGAATCTCCTCGATCATTTCGAACCCATTCATGTCCGGCATACTCATATCCGTCAAGATCAACCCAAAAGGCTGTCCTGCTTCATGCGCTGCCGATAGCGTCGCCAGTGCAGCTCGACCTCCTTCAGCGCAAGCGGGTTTCATTTCCCAGCGAAGCAGCATGCCTTCCAGGATGCGGCGGTTGGTTTGGTTGTCATCAACCACGAGAACGCGAACGTCGCGTAAGAGGTCCGGCGAGGATATCGTCTCAATCTTAATTTCGCTTGCCTTGGCTAATCCCAGGCGGACAGTGAAATGAAACTGACTTCCTCTCCCCACTTCGCTTTCCACCCAGATTTTCCCATCCATCAAACGCACTAGGCGCGCGGAAATGGTCAGCCCGAGCCCGGTGCCGCCGTACTTACGGGTAGTCGAAGTATCCGCTTGCGCGAACGGATCGAAGATCAGTTTCTGCTTGTTCTGCGGAATTCCAATCCCGGTGTCCGCCACCGTGCAATGAATAACTATGTCTTTACCGTCTTGGGAATCGACTTGCACCTGCAACGCGACTTCCCCGGACCGAGTAAACTTGATCGCGTTGCCCACCAGATTGACCACAATTTGCCGCAGCCTGTTCGGATCTCCCCGCACCATCTCCGGCATGTCGAGGGGAATTTCACACAAGAGCTCAAGTCCTTTCTCGTCCGCGCGCAAGGAAAGTGATTTCAGCGTGCGCTCCAGCAACTCCCGCAGATTGAAGTCGATGGCTTCCAGATCAATCCTTCCCGCTTCAATCTTCGAGAAGTCCAGAATGTCGTTAATTACCGCAAGCAGCGAATCGCCGGAGATTTTCACCGTGGCCAGGTAATCGCGCTGTTCCGCTGTGAGCTGCGTTTCGAGTGCTAGATCCGTCATACCAATCACGCCGTTTAACGGCGTGCGAATCTCATGGCTCATGTTAGCCAGAAATTCGCTTTTGGCGCGGCTCGCGGCCTCCGCCGCTTCGCGCGCTCTCTGCATCTCCGCTTGAGCCTTTTTAATATGCGTAACATCGTGGCCAACGCTGGCGAGTCCGGCGACACGGCCGTTCTTGTCGCGCAAAGGAACTTGTGTCGTCAGAATTTGGCGCGTGTCTCCATGTAAATCCGGGAATACTTCTTCTCGGTTGACTTCGGCCTGACCGGTCCCGATCACTCTTTGTTCAGCATCGAAGAAGGCCGTAGCGAGATCACGAGGATAAAAGTCGAAGTGAGTTTTGCCAATCATTTCGTCGGGTGACCGCAATCCCATCTGTCGAGCGACCGCAACGTTGGCAACCAAAAAACGACAGTCCGTGTCCATCACGTACATGAAATCTGGAATGTTATCGATCAGTGCCCGCAAAATTTTGCGTTCCTCGGAAAGGGTCTCTTGGGCCCGCAGACGCTCGTTGACTTCGAACTGCAACTCTGTTGTTCGCTCCTGGACGCGGAGTTCGAGGTCATCTTTAGCCTTCAACAACCGCTCATCTCGCTCCTCAATGCGCTCCAACATTTGGTTGAAGGCGTCAACTAACACTCCGACTTCGTCACCACCATGTGGAATAGCACGCAGCGAGTAATCTTTTTCGTGCGTGACTTTCGTGGCGACTTTTGCCAGATACATGATGGGCTCAGTGATCACCCGCAGGAGCGGTGAGGAAACCAGGTAGGTTGCTAGAGCGGAGATGAGCATCACGATGAAAGAGATCTCGAGATATTGACGCAGCTTAGCGCGATAGGCTTTGAGGTCTGAAACGATCAGAATCGCACCAACGCGCTCACCCCCCAGAGCGACATTACGGCAAAGAACGACATAGTTTTCCTCAAACTGCTCTTCGCTGCCGTGCATGGCGGGCGTGGGAACTTCCTTGCCGATGCCGTCGCGCCAATACTGCGCAAATAACAGTCCGTTGCTGTCATAAAGGCGCGCGCCCATAATGTGCTCTTCCACGCTCAACGAGCCGAGCATATCCCGCGCGGATTTTCGATCGGAAAACGTCAGAGCCGCGGCTGTGTTCGCGCCGAGTGTTTCTGCCAAGGCGGAAAGCTCAGCGGTCATGGCGGTACGAAAGCTGCGTCTTTCGTAAAGGCCAAAGCTCAGACACGTCAAGCCTAAACCTATGGCGGTGGTGCAGACGACAACAACTGTGAGCTTGGCTTGAATGGCTCCATTTCGAAATAACTTCATTTCATGTGCCTTTCGGACCCCCGATTACTGTCCTAGCGAGCGCCAGCAGTCGGGCGCTGATTTTCAACCTCGCGTGTTCCGCTGCGCTTAGGTTGATTTCAAAGCGGATCTTTTGGTCTTCGAGACAGAAGCCGATCATTC
Source organism: Candidatus Acidiferrales bacterium (assembly GCA_963742325.1). Taxonomy (GTDB): domain Bacteria; phylum Acidobacteriota; class Terriglobia; order Acidiferrales; family UBA7541; genus Acidiferrum. The sequence continues at coordinate 1,722,924 of CAVULB010000002.1, forward strand.
CGCCGTCCTGCACGAAGTGTTCGGCATCTCCCACGGTGAGCGTGTGGCGGCCATCCATGGTCGCGAGGACAGTTATGATGGATTTCTTGTTGTCGCCTCCGATGAATAAAACCTGGCAGCCTTGGGCCTCGTTAGGTTGAGTGAGGTGCTTCACTCGCAGCGGCCGCGTCCCGGACAATTTTCCCTTCAGACTCGCATCCAATGCGCCGTTAAAAGGATCCTCCCCGACCACGCAATACGTGATTGGACTGTCTCCATCTCTGAAGGTTTCGGCTGGCCATTCGACGAATTGCGCAAAATGATAGAGAAACGCCGCTTTGACTTGGTACTCGTTCGAGACGTCGCCCTGAGCGCAAACGTGGGCGCCGCAGAGGATGCATGCTACCGTCGACAGTATCCACGCGACAAATGGCTTTCCTTTGTGAAGCGCTCTGCGAAGCCAACGGTACGTGCTCTGGGGGTCTCGGCGCATACAGTTCATTTTGTTCCGAAGACTCAATCTGTCTCATTCCTCACGCCGAATCGCCGGGTTAGCTGGACGTACGCACTGCGCTTGATTTGGCCGGATTGCATAGATCCGAAAAGGTCGTCATATTCGAGATGATGGTCTTTGGCAAGATTTTGGCCCACCACGCTAAGCGACCAATGTCTCCCTATCCTCCAAGTCATGCCGCTGTCGAGTCGCGTGTATGCGGGTATTCGGACATTACCCATCGATCCCTGATCCCTCAGTGAGTCTACGTAGTACGCACTCAGGTCCCACGACATCCGGTTTGTTAAGTCGACGTGCGACCGCAGTTGCGCCATGCGTTCCGGCACGTTCCCCTGAAAGTACGGGATGCTTGCCCGATCGAGGCTGGTAGGGTCCTGGTGCAAATGTATTTCCTCGAACGCGAATCCTGGACTGAGTTCCCAGCGATCAGAAATCTTCCACTTTGCTGCTGCCTCAAGACCCTCCGTCTCTCCGTACAACAGGTTGCCGTAAACGATGGGCTCGACCAAATGGGGGGGCGCTGGAGTCGGCTGAAAAAAAGACGTAGACGGCTCGAAAGATTGCAAGCTGTCGTAATCGTCGATGTATGCTGAGAGATCCAGGGAAAGATCTTTCGAAAACGTGGCTCGATAACCGGCCTCGTAAGCGATTAACCGTTCGTTTTGAAAAGCTGGATTACCAAAGTATGTCACCAACTCGGGTATCCCGTTGGGCCCCAGAAGCCCTCCCGCATGCACCACCAGATTTGTATCATTTCGTGACGGGGTTCCAAGTGCTCGGGACACCGCCCCCCAGAACATGTGTCGAGGGTTTACCGCGTAAGTCGTCCGAACGCTGGGCATCAATCCAAAACCGGTGTAGTCGTTGTGTTCGACTTTCGTTCCGACGGTCAAATATAGCTTGTTGGGAATCAGCGCGATTTCATCTTGTACAAAAACATTGATGACCTGGAGCGTTTTGCTCGGAGGGTTGAAGGAAACAGTGAAGCTACCTTGAATCTGATCGCCGGTGAAATAGTAGCCTCCACCCCAAATCAGATCTTGACGGTTCCCCCAAACGAAGTGGTGTTGATAGTCTACGTAAACCGTGTCTCTTTTCTCCGGCTCCAGCGGATCGTCTCGTTGATAACGGGTAAACGAGACCTGTAGGTTAGAGTCGGAGCCATCGCTGTAACGGTGCTTCCAGTCTGATTGAACAAAGCCTCCTGCGTAACTGATCTCTTCGGCGATCGGCACGAGGCCTGGCGAAGTCGCCGAGGGCAGAAACAACCCTAGCTCTCCCTCTCGGGCGGTGTAGAGATCTCCTTCGAACGTCAAGGTATCCTTAGGCGAAACCGTGCTGTCGGTCCGAAATCCGGCCCGCAGCATGTGCCAGCCGTCATCTCCGCTTTGGCCGGTCAGGTCATCCAGAGGGTTGTCATTGAAGTATTTCGTGAAGACCCGAAAATCTGTGCTTTGCCCGATCTTGTCTCCGTACTCCGCCGTTCCAGCAGCTTGCACCAAGCTGCCGCCGGTCGCCTCGACGAATCCACCCTGCGTTTCTCCGGCGCGCTTTGTGTATATACTGATGACACCGTTCACCGCATTTGCTCCCCAAATCGAGCTCCCTGGACCGCGGATCACTTCTATACGCTCTATATCTTGCAGAGGGAGATCTATCATGTCCCAGTAGACACCGTCGAAATTCGGTGTGTACACGATACGTCCGTCAATTGTGACTAGCAGCATGGTGCTGAATTGGTCGTTAAAACCCCGCGAGCCGATGGCCCAGGTGCTTCCGTTGATTTGTGCCACATCCAGTCCGGGCACCATGCGCAAAAGGTCCGGAACGTTGGTCGCACCCGAGCGCCGAATGTCTTCTTGCGTAATCACAAACATTGCCGCAGCGACCCTTGAAAGCTTCTGCGCCGTCCTCGAAGCGGAAGTTACCTCCATGTTCATTAAGTCCTCGAGGCTGACTGTGGTGAGATCCTTGGTTGGTTCCTCGCTGGAAGTACCACCTTGGGTGGACGTAGAGGCAGGAGAAGCAGAGGGCGCCTGCGGCCACGCGGCGCAGCGGAAAAAAAACATCGTCAGTAGAACTGCTAATGCAGCGCGCCCGAATGGAAGCACGCTCTTCGACCGGTTTTCGAAGTTTGAACGCACGACTGCACCCGGTACCTTTTCTGCATTCGCAATACCAGGATTGCCTGTCCGCGATACTGGAAACTCTTTTCCTCTCAGTCGATTTACTTGAAGGGAGCAGAGCCAGAAAGAAGGTTTGTGCCGCCTTCGTTGCGGCTGTCCCAGAGTGGTGCACTACAGATTCGCGTTCAAGATCGGCGGTGGCGATGGCGCAAAGACATGTGGCACTGCAGAGTCTTCCTGGTTATCGTCGGCGTCGTTCAGATTTGAGAAATTCAAAGCAGACCCAAAACAGTTCTTCCAGTTGAATCCTGCTCAACCAGACTTGTTGGGCTCGCGTTCGCTCGGTTCAACGCACGCGACATGGCGAGCGTGCTCGCGGCCATGCACGAGGACGTCATGTGGGCAAATGGAATGGAAGGCGGCGACGTTCACGGAGTTGATGAGGTGCGTAAGTATTGGACACGCCAGTTGGCGATGATCGATCCGCGTGTCGAGCCGATCGAATTCTCGAATTGGACCCGAGGGTGAAATCGTTGTCGAAGTGCATCAGGTCGTCCGCGATCTCAACGGCAACCATTCTCGCGGATAAAGTGGTCGGTCATATTTTTCGAATCAAAAACGGATTGATCAAGCGCTTCGATATCCGCGGCCAGTGAGGTCTACACTGCTCCGCAGGTCCCGGGAAACGACAAAATCTGAAACTTAAAGTACTAGCCCGACCCTTTCCGATTCCTGACACGGGACTTTGACCTGAGATTGGAACAAAACTCATACGTACCTCGTATTGGTAGCATGAGAATATCCGCTCAGCGATTGTGTGTCTCGTGTATTGCTCTGCTGTTGGTCCCTTGTTTGCGAACCTCAATCTCGTCAGCCCAATCGACCAGGGTTGACACGGTGAAACGTCGGGAAGGCCATCGTTTCGCGCCGACTGCTGACGCGGTTATGCCTGAGCTCCTACAGGAATTTGCGGTACCAGGCAGTGCGGTCGCTCTCATTCGGAAGGGCAAGGTGGTCTGGATGCACGGCTATGGTTTCGCCAACGCTGCCAGTGCAGCCCCTATCACACCGGAGACGGTGTTCAACGTTGGCTCGATCTCGAAGTCGCCAACCGCGTGGGCGGTCATGCGGCTCGTGGATAGCGGAAAGGTAGATCTGGACCGCCCCGTCGATTTCTACCTGAAACGATGGCACCTGCCACCGTCCACCTTTGACAACACTCAGGTCACCGTGCGGCGGGTGCTCAGCCACACGTCTGGAATTTCAAATCATGATTTTCATGGCTGGGATCCGGAGACCGCGCTACCCCCAATTGAGGACACTCTCTCGGGAAAAACTGGAACCGGAGAGGTGCGGGTGGTATCAACGCCTGGCTCAGGTTTTCACTACTCCGGCGCGAACTATGCCATTCTTCAACTCCTCATTGAAGAGGTGTCCGGCCAGAGCTTTCAGGAGTACGTAAAGGCGAATGTCTTTCAGCCTCTGCACATGTCTAATAGCCAGTATGGGCTGCCGCCCAAATTTCAGGAGGTGATGGCCACGCCATACGATGGACTCGGAGGCGCACTGCCGATTCTCCGGTACAACGAGCTTTCCGCCGCCGGGCTCACAATGACTGTTCGCGACTTGGCGGCATTCGCCGCTGCGGGACTAAAAGGGCCAAGCGGCGAGCCTCCTGGTCGTGGAGTGTTGAAAGAGCAGACCGTCGCGTTGATGCAAACTCCAGCGCCGGACTCACGTTGGGCGGATCGCGACCTTTATGGACCCGACCCGCAATACGGCTTTGGCTACACGGTTCGCCCCGCCCAACTTGTTGGCAAAGTTGGAATAGGGCACGGCGGGTCGAACCGCGGTTGGGAGAGTTTCTTTCAGATCGTACCCTCTACGGGCGACGGTATCGTGATTATGACCAACAGTTCCAACGGAAGCGCAGTGATTTCATCCCTGCTCTGCTCTTGGCGAAAATGGGCGGCGGGCCAAAGCGCTGATGTGGAGTGCCCGAAGATTGACATTCGTGCGGTTCTATACGGAGTTTACCGATCGAAAGGAGTAAAGGAGGCCATCGCACGTTACCACGAGCTGCGCCGCAACGCGCCAGACAAATATGATTTTGGAGTTTTGCAGTTGAATTCCATGGGCTACGATTTGCTTCGCAAGGGCGACACCGTTGCTGCCATAGATGTTTTTCGCCTTAACGTTGAACAATTTCCCCAGGATGCAAACGTATACGACTCACTTGGAGAAGCGTATCTGAAACAAGGCGACAAGACGCTGGCCATCGAAAACTACAGAAGGTCACTCGATCTGAATCCTCAAAATGACAACGCTCGTGAAGTACTGAAAAAGCTGGAAGTGCCAATCGCATAATCCTCTCGCTGGCCACCCCCTCCGCTATGGCCTAAACGCTCCGCCAAACCACCGCCCGAAGACGATACCGCCGAGCGCTTCAGCCGTGTTCACCGGCTTCACACCACAAAATCGGCTACTTTCAGACGTTCACGCCGCTGCCGCTGTTCCATTTGGCTCCAATAACTTCTGTTGCGCCGCGACTGGACCGGGGTGATCGCGGAAAGCCTCATCCTTTTTTCCATTTTCCATTTATTTTCCATTTGAGGAACTTCAAAAACTTCGAAAATGCCGCCATTTCCCGCGTTCTGAAGTAACCTACCAACCTTGCCAAGGTTCAGGCGTGAGTTTGATTCTCAAGTTAACCAGAAAATCAGCCGCGTGTTTAGGCAGCGTTTTCAGAAAGAAACGAAATATGGGCTGTCCGGGTGGCACAGGGTCAGTTGGGCTGAGAAGTATTTTCTGCCAGTCGGGATGATTTCTTGGAGTTCGGAGGCGAGAGAAGCCAAACAAATTAAGTGTCAACAATTCTGCCAGATGGAATTTTTACGCACGCTTGGTTTGATTTGAATGGAGCGGCCTATGTCTCCTCATAGAAGACCGGCTGCTTTCGCAGAAACAGGACTTCCGCGCTCAAGGCTGTGCGCGAGCAGAGCAAAAGGCAAAAAAAAGAAACCCATCTTTGGCCAGTGATCCCGAGCCGATTGAATCACTCCGCTTCAATTGGAGAGATGCCCCGGTCATGTCAAACCGGCGACCCTGATCGGCTGGCATCGCAAGGGCTTCCAGTTGTTTTGGAAATGGAAGTGGCAAGCTGGTCGGCCCGAACTTCCTGAAAGCATCCGCAAACTCATCGTGCAGATGGCCCAAGGGAATTCGACATGAGGACAAGCGCGGGTGGCAGCAGAGCTGTCGCTGAAAATACCGGGACGTTGCGTCTCTGAGGCGCGACATCCCCGGTCATAATTGCATGCCCGCTCGGCTTGCGCCTCAGTAGCTGTCCACACAGGCGACATACTCCGGCCCGTCCACTTGGCCGATAGTGCAGGAAAAGATCGGCCAGTTCCCGGCGCTGATGGGATTCCACGGCGCGTTGGTCTCGGGGTTTTTGGCGGTGCTTCCCGAAGCATAATAATAGGCGTAGTTGTTACTCTCGCTTCCGCCCCTCAGCAACTGCGGATACAACTGTTGCAGTGAAGAGTCGAGCGTACCAAGCGAACCGTAAGTAGTCGAAAACTGATAGAGGCTCTGGAACTGTGCCGGCATCGGCACGGCTGACAGGTCGTAGCTAAACGATTGGTAATCTTTGGGGAAAAACGTGCCTTGGGTGATCGTCAAAACTTTGTACGCAGGGTTGTTCCCAAAACATGGACTGATTCCCGGCAATTGCTCGAGAACATTGCCCGACGGCAAGATGCGGTACTCGTCCATGTGGGTATGTCCGGCGAGCATCAGGGTCACCACGCTTGGGTACTTCTCCAGCGTCTTCATGAACATCGCCTGGAGATTCGGGTCCCAATTCATGGAGACGTTGTCTTCTGCCAGTTGACCTGGTGTATCTCCCGCCATGCCCTGGGAATTTGCGCCCGGTGGCACATGCATCAAGATCCACACCTTCTGTCCGGCATTCTGGGCGGAGGCGAGTTGCGAATTCAGCCATCCGAGCTCCGTCATAGCCTCGGTGCTGCTTGGCGCGGTGGCCACAAACGAATTGGAATTCAACCCGATTACCCGCAACTGCGATCCCAGTGGCTCGGCCGAATAGTATCCGTCGCTCGTGAAGGTACTCAAGAATGTTGGTTCCTCCACGCTGGCGTTCAAAAACTGATTGTAGACGGTGGCGGCGTTGTTCGTCAGAAAGTTGCTGTCCGGTCCCATTCCCGCCAGTTGGTAAGTGTCGATATTCCCGGGCACGTAGATTACCGGAGCGTTGCCCACCGATGTCCGGATCTGCGCGGCCACAAAGGCGAACGTTTTGTCGATGAACTGCTGCATCGCCACAGTCGCCGTTTGGGAGAGAACGGGGCAATTCGCCGGGGGCCGCTTCACGTGATTGTACGCACAGGAAAAGTTCTCCGGTATGTAGTGGCCCAACATGTCACCCGTAAACAGAACGACCGGACTGGCTCCCATATGCTGCTTCATATCCCTTAGTGTGAGCAACAGCAAAGGATAGTTGGTATCCGTTCCGCCTCCCGTTGGAGTCTGTACCTGGGAATTCTGAAAAATGCCGGCCCATTGGCTGGAATCGGCTGCGACCAGCGAGGAATACAAGGCAGGGTCGTAGAGCGGATTGAAGTGCAGGTCCGATATCGTTACCACTTGATATACGCTCGAATCCGGACCCGGCGCGTTCGAATCGGAGCATCCGAACATCGGTAAAACGCCCGATATTACCAAAAGCAACCACCAGCACCGCGAAATCTTGGCCATAGCCTGCCTTCCTTGGAGTGGATCCGCAACAGCCGCACGGCCCTGAACAAATGGCGACGGCGCTGACGTGCCGTTTTGTTATCGACACGCTCCACACCGCTTTCATCGGCACGTCCAGGGCCAGGTTGAGGCGCGGCGAATATGAACGCGCAGTTCCTGCGATTCTGGCGGGAGGCACTGACCATGCGCGGCTTTCTTCGTGTGCTAAGTCCAAATTTAGGACACCAGATCAGGACACTACGGGCTTTCCGTCCGCCCTCCCGACCACAGCACGGGACTTTGCAATCTTCAGCCGATCTGTAAGGAAAAGTGTTCCGGAATGCACTTAGCGGCTTGAAGTGAAACGGAGACGCGTGCTTGTGGCGGTTCCGAATGTTGCGGCCGAAGGCGCTGTCGCGTTCATTTACAGAGATTCCCTACGCGAGTGTACTCAAATCTGCGCATCGCTTTCGGTCAACGCAACGCACAAGGTTAAGCCGTCCCCATTGTATGGACGGCTCTTTTCGTCGGCTTTGGCTCACAATCTGCTCGTCTCTTTCTGACTTCAGCCGTGCTGAGGCTTCATACGCTGATCTGCTGAGCTATCGGGGGATACGGTTGCCTCGCCCCGGCATGGCGGACGGCCGCGCAAGGAACACGGCGGCGATAAACAAACCAACTGGAGCGCTTTGATGCGATCGACACAATGGACATATGCCTTTCTGATGACCGTATTTTTTTCGATGTGTGGGTGCGGTGGAGGCAGCACCCCGGCCCCGACACCCGCGCCTCAGCCGCCAACGGGAGTGACCTACAGTACGCCCGCGGCAGTCTACCAGGTGGAACTGCCCATCTCCCCGAACATCCCGACCAGCAGCGGCGGCGCAGTGACCTCGTACAGCGTGAATCCAAGTCTCCCGCCAGGATTGAGCCTCAGCAATGGCACCGGCGTGATCAGCGGAACGCCGACGCAAGTGAACTCCTCGAAAAACTATGTCGTAACCGCATCAAATGCAGCGGGCAGTGTAAACGCAACGCTTTCCATAATAGTGAACGCCGCCGCTCCCGCAGGCTTGGCGTACTCGACCAATCCGGCTCTCTACAACGTGGGCGCGCCTATCACGCCAGACACGCCTACCAGCGCGGGTGGCGCTGCCACCTCGTACACTGTGATTCCCACTCTTCCTTGGGGTCTTAGCCTGGACAGCACCACGGGAGTAATCAGCGGAATACCTACCGTCGCCACGCCACAGACGAGCTACGCCGTGACGGCCTACAACTCGGGCGGCAGCGCTAGCGCGACGCTGGCGATCACTGTGGCCAACCGCGCTCCTTCGAATCTCACTTACAGCAGCAACCCCGCGGTTTACACCGCGACTGAAGCGATTCAGGGAAACATTCCGAGCAACACCGGCGGTCAGGCGACCGCATACTCCGTGAGCCCAAGCCTTCCGCCGGGGCTGACGCTCGACCAAACAACTGGCGTAATCACCGGGACACCGACAACGACAGCAGCGGCTTCCGCTTACACAATCACGGCCGCCAATGCGTTTGGGAACACGATTGCGACAGTGACAATCACGGTGGATAGTCTGGCAACGACAATGACATACGCGCCCAGCACCGTGGTGTACACCGTAAGCCGAGACACTACACCACTGACGCTCAGCAACGGAGTAGCGGGCGCTTATACAGTCAGCCCCGCGTTGCCACCGGGACTAAGTATGGACGGCGCTTCGGGAACGATCAGCGGAACTCCATCGGCGGTCGCGTCAACCGAGACCTACACGGTTACCGCATGGACCGGCACCGCCAATGCTGTGGCAAAAGTGAGCATCACGGTTGACGCTGTGGCCCCATGGCCCCAGTTCATCCCCAACATGGACCAAACCATTACTCCACTAGCGCCGTCCGGTGCGCAATTCCAACAACTCAACCCCGACCTGGCCGACAATCCGGCGTGGCTGGCTACGCATGCGGCTACGACCGCAGTGAGTCCGGATGGCAGCACGCTGCTGGTTCTGACCAGTGGGTATAACCGGGTGTTCACACAGGCCAGCGATTCACTGACTTCGTTTTACCTGCCGGATTCAAATGAATACGTGTTCGTATACGACATTTCGAGCGGCGCTCCCATCAAGAAACAAGTTCTGCAAGTTCCGGTGACGTATTTCGGCATTGCGTGGGATCCCGCCAGCAACAGCACGACGGCGCATTTCTACGTAAGCGGTTGCAGCCAGGACGATGTGCACATCTTCTCCTATAACTCGACGACACAACTTTGGGCCGAGGATCTGGTTCAGAATCCCAGCACCCAGCAGATGGTGCCGCAGCTGACACTGGGACATGGCACAAGCGGCGTTGGTTTGGGCGTTTACCCGTGTGCGGCCGGCATCACTGTTTCGCAAACAGGGCAGACTATGGTGGTGGCGAACTACTACAACGATTCGATTTCGATTCTGACCGGGGGCTATGGAAACTGGTCGCTCGAGAATGTGTCTCCTGGAAGTAGCCCGGCGGTGACAAACCTCGACCTGCGCCCAGGCAAGAGCCTAGTTTCGTCGGCGGCCGCGCCGGGACTGCCGGGAGGCGAATATCCGTTCTGGGTAGTTGTTACCGGCCGCGAGCCGAACGCGGTCGCGTACGTATCGAGTATTCGTGATCGCGAAATCGACGTGGTCCCGCTCAGCTCTGTGAATGGTCAACCGCTCCAAGTGACCGCGCGCATTCCCGTGAAGGGCCAGCCCAACAAGATGATGCCGAACAAAGCGCAGACGCTTTTGTATGTCGCCGAAGATCAGAGCGACACCGTCGACGTCATCGACATCAACCCGGATCCCACACACTACATGACCGTCAACACGGTGATCGAAACAATTCCGGTGCTCGCGCCCGCGGGACTACTGCCTTCCTCGTTCTACTATTCGGATTCGAACAGCGCGATCTCCAACCCTATCTACATGGGCTCGAACACCAACAGCCTCGCGCTCTCAGTGAATGAAACGCAGCTCTATGTCACCAATGGAAACTTGAATGATATTGCGGTGGTGCAGCTCACGGGAACAAACTCGGGCGACTCCGTCATTGGCCTGATACCGACAGGGTGGTACCCCAACTCGGTGAGCACCAACGCCACTGGCACTTGGATGTACGTTGCCAATGCCAAATCGCCGACGGGCCCGAATCCGGATTGGTGCTACGGCTATGGTCCCACGTCCTTTGTGCCGGATTGCTTTCCCACGAATCAGTACAATCCGGAGCGGACCAAGGCAGGGCTACAGAGCTTCCCAATTCCCAGTGCCGAACAACTGTCATCGCTCACCGCGCAGGTCGCACAGAACAATCGTTTCTCCACCACGGAAAGTTCTAGCGACGCAGAGATCATGGAGGCCGTGAGCAAGGGAGTGCAGCACGTCATCTATATCCTAAAGGAAAACCGCACCTACGATCAGGTGCTGGGTGATTTGGTCGACGCGAACGGCGTACCGATCGGTGACCAAGATCCCACCCTGGTGCAGTGGGGCCAGGCGATAACCCCCAACCTGCACAATCTGGCGCGCACCTTTGTCACCCTCGACCAGTTCTTCGCCACTTCGGAAGTCAGCTATGACGGATGGGCGTGGAGCACCTCCGCTCAGTGCCCCGACATCATCCAGCACGAATACCCACTATCTTATGCCTATCGCGCGCTGGCCTTGGAAGCCGAGGGCGCGAATCGCAACGTGGATGTAGGCATACCGACCCTTTCCCAGCGAATTGCCGCCAATCCGCTGGTGCCAAACGATCCGGATGTTGTCCCGGGCCAGACCGACGTCGGCGCGCCAGACGGTCCGAACGACGAGGTCAACACAGGCTATTTGTGGGATGCGGCGCTGCGCGCGGGCCTGACCGTGAGGAACTATGGCTTTTTCATTGATACCACTCGCTATGGCTCAGCGGAGTATTCCATCCCAGTGATTCATGACCCGGCGGCAACAAATACAGTGGTCGCCTATCCGAATAACGCAGCCCTTGCACCCTACACCGATCCCTACTATCGCGGATTCGATAACAACCTTCCAGATTATTACCGCTTCCAGGAGTGGGAGCGGGAGTTCGCGACCAACTACGCCAATGGTGGGCTTCCGTCGCTGACCCTACTTCGACTCATGCACGATCACACCGGGAATTTCGCTACCGCAAGCGACATGGTGAACACGCCCGAGCTGATGCAAGCGGATAACGACTATGCCGTAGGGCTGGTCGTCCAGAAGATTGCGAACAGCATTTATGCGCAGAACACGCTGATTTTCGTGGTGGAAGATGATGCGCAAGATGGCGCGGACCATGTGGATTCTCATCGCACGATTGCGTTTGTGGCAGGCGCCTATGTGAAGCAGGGTGCGGTAGTTTCCACGTCGTACAACACCATCGATTTCATCCGCACGATGGAAGAGGTTTTGGGATTGAAGCAATTCTTGAATCTCAACGATGCTCTCGGCCACCCGATGACGGACATCTTCACTACAACACCGCAGCCGTGGAGCTTCACCGCTTCGCCTTCCGCTTACCTCTACGCTACCCAACTCCCTCTGCCTGCTCCCCCCGTTGGCACGAAGATCCCGAAATCTACGCACGGCGCCGCCTATTGGGCGCGTGTCAGCAAGGGCCTCGATTTCTCCGACGCTGACCGCGTCGATCCCCTGGTCTACAACCGCATCCTCTGGAAAGGAATGATGCACAACAGGCCTTATCCCCCGTCGCTCTCCCTCAAGAACAAGCCCGTCCGCGGCGACGATGATAACGACCGGCGCAACAAAACCGAAAAGCGTCCGGCGAGCTATTGCGAGCCGGCGAACGCAAAAAGTGCCCGCAGTGCAGAGCCACAGAAGAACTGATGAAACACCTGTAATAGAATGTCTGGCCATGGAAAGCATTGCTTCCAGACCGAGTTACCTTGATAAAGCCCTCTCTGCCCCCACAGATTGACGAGCATGGACTGACCGCGACTTGAAACTCCTCGATCGCATTCTCCCCATATAGGTAGGGACTGGGATAACGGCCTAAAATATCTCCAAAATAGTTACCCGTCGCATTCGTGCCACCGAGGATAAAGAAGGTCGAGCTATTTCCAAACTACCGCGCAGCGGGCGCAAATACAAAGACTTGACGCAGCTCGCTCCGAATTGCCAGCCTCGGCGACACTGGCCTGGTGAGCATTTCCGGACAGCAGGGTGGAGAGGACTACGAATATGCCAGTCCGATGAGCGACCGCTCTCACTGTGCTGGTGGAGTATTCGGTCGGTGGCAGCAGTGGGGTCGTGCCAATTCCTGTGACTGTGAGCCCAACGGGCGCTAAACTTGGCTGAATATGGCGGTTGAAGTAAATCTCGAGACGATCATCGAAGCACTCGAACTGGCCGACGACTCGAGCTCATGCTTTCTGGACCGAGAAACCGGCGAAGTGCACTCGATCACAGAAGAGGAGTTCGGTCTCGCTGAGGACCCGGAGACAGACTTCGAAGATTTGCCAGACTGGCAGCGTGATATCGTCAAACTTGCTCGTATCATCCAGCAACACGAGGGCAAGCGATACTTGGCTCTTCCCGACAAGTTTGATGTCCACGAGTGGGCCATCATGGACCGCTTCTCGGAGTCACTAAGAGTGGCTCGGTTGCGGAATGATCTCCACGCGGCCATTCGTGGCGCGGGCGCCTTCCGCCTGTTCAAATATCTGCTTACTGAACACAACTTGTGGGACGCTTGGAATCAGTTCAAAGAGACCGAACTTCGACAGATCGCGATGCAATGGTGCCAAGAGCACGGCATTGTCTTTCGCCAAACGCAACTTTAAGCGCTGGTCCCTGACTCATCATTGGAGACAGTGGCCGCGAACTACAGAGTACCGTTACGAACATGTCTGTTAACGACGAGGCAATCGAAGAAGTGAAATCAGAATCGGACTAAGAGCGACGCCTGTGTGCGCCAAGTGGTAGAGGGCCAGTTGAAACACCGACCACCCGCAAATCGATTTCACTTGGTCGCGCCATCGTCGGCAGCAGGCTAGCGTGCTTCCAAACTCATTGACACGGTTCCCAGTGAGAACCAGTCCAGGAGGAGTTGTTTCTAGCGATCTGATAGAATTCGCGGAATGAAGAGACGAACATTGTTCAAGGCGGCGCCGCTGGCGGTGCTGGCGCCCTGCGAGGTAGCAGAAGCGATGAAGTCGGCTATCGCTTCAGTTGCGCATGATAGTTTGGCAGGGGTGGAAAGAGAGCAGGGTGGCGCGAAGGGAGGATCAACTGTGGTGTATGAACTGCGTATTTATCACGTAGTCCCCGGAAGGATGGAGGATCTGGTGGCCCGCTTCCGGGACCACACGATGAAGCTTTTTGCGGCCCATGGAATCAAGAGCGTTGCTTATTGGACTGCGCTGGACGAACCGGTGAAAAGCCGCACCTTTTTTTACGTTCTGGAGCATCCGAGCCGGGCAGCGGCGGCAGCGAACTGGAAGGCCTTCCAGGACGACCCGGAGTGGAAGAGCGTTAAGGCGAAATCGGAAGAGAATGGGAAATTGGTGGAGAACATTGACTCGACATTTTTGACGCTCACGGATTTTTCGCCGCGGTTAGGGTAACTACGCTTCCGGTGCCTTGGCTCTCATTTGACGTGCTGGGAACTTCGGCGAATCGGTTACGCCATCAAGCCAAAGTTGATCCAGCCATCTCCAATCACCCGGGCTGCGAGCTGCATGCAAATTGGAGTGTGGAGATGCGGAACGGCAAGCTTACACGGTCATTATCAGATGGACAGCAATGCCGTAGCGGTTGTTGGGTAGGACTTCGACGCGTTGAACCTCGGCCAAATATTCGTAATTCAGCGGATCATTTGTAAATGTAAACGGAAAAGTGACAAACAAACGCATGCCTTTGTAGTAGTCGCAACGGTGAGTATGAAAGTAAAGGCCGCTTTTGGATACGTTGACGCTGAGGGGAAGGTCTGCAAAATGGTCGTCGCGCGCCTCCGATGGACGGACCCGCAACATCTTGTTTATCTTGGCCCTGCGGCTAAGGCGCTTCTCGGCTTGTTGAGTTTGGCTCGGCATAGTAGTCCTTGGATTGACCTGGCATCAACGACGATGAACGCACTGCAAAATTGAAAAGGGCATCCATTTAGAGCTAAAGATGCCCAATTTCGGTTGCCGTCCGGTCAAACATGCTCTGAGGTGTTCGACTGAAGCGGCTTTCCCAACAATGACTTACCTTGATGCTGGTCGGAATGGCACTCAGGTACCAATGCGGCAGTACGTTGTGGCAAAGTTGGGCACGTAACGAAGGAGAACCAGACTTTCCATTTGCCATACGCCCAGCGCTCTTCCCCCGGGGCTAGCCATTCAACGTATCGGGAGTGACTGGGCAGCTTCATGTCTGCCCATAGCTTGGCTTGTCCCCCATAAATACTGCGATAGACTTGCTCTGCAAAAAGAATGTGGCGCGTAGTCTGGTGGCTCTGTGCCGATCGCTTTGAGAAAATGGCCGTGAGCCACCGGATATGCGGATCCCGGTACCCAAGTTTCCGGTTGGGACTGACTAAATGGGGAATGTGCTAGAAGTTGAAGCGCAGCAGTTTGTTTCACTGAGTCGGGAGGACGGACATGAAACTGTTCGCCACAATGGTCGCGGCTCTTTCTTTACTTGCTTCGGGGAGAACCTTTGCTCAAGGGGAAGGCTCTACAAGCGCGCGGCCGCATTCGTCAGGAACAACAGCAGCTAATTCATGGGATCCGAAGGCCGCCGCCGCTTACCTCGATCAAAGAGAGCAGTGGTGGATGGGGTGGCAAGAAGCCGCTCGCGAGAATGGCACCTTCTGTGTTTCTTGCCACACAGCCGTGCCCTATGCTTTAGCTCGGCCCGCTCTTCGCAAAGCGCTCGGGGAGCAAGCTCCTTCTGAGAATGAACGCATGCTGTTGGAAAACGTCAGAAAACGCGTTCGACTTTGGAAAGAAATCGCGCCAGTCTACAACGATAAAGAATACGGAGCCAATAAGAGTGCTGAGTCTCGCGGGACGGAAGCCGTCCTCCTCGCCTTCGTCCTCGCCAACAATGACGCGCACAGCGGGAAGCTCAGCAATGAGGCAAGGAGCGCGTTCAACCATCTTTGGGAGCTGCAGCAAACGGCGGGGGCCAACAAAGGGGCGTGGCAGTGGCAGTTGTTCGATCTGAATCCCTGGGAAGGGAGCATCTCTTCCTACTATGGCGCAACACTCGCGGCCATCTCCGTGGGGATAGCTCCCGAGAACTATCGCTCCACACCGGAAATTCAGAATAACCTCAAGTTGCTTTGCGAATACTTGGACCGCGAATACTCTGCGCAGCCGTTAGTCAATCGACTCGCGCTGCTTTGGGCTTCATCAAAATTCCCGGGCTTACTGACGCCGGAGCGCCAAAAGTCAATCACCGAAGAAGTTCTGAGTAAGCAACAAGCGGACGGTGGTTGGAGCCTGTTTCCGCTCGCGAGAACTTGGCGAGATTGGGGGCCTTCTTCTCTGCTGGGTACGTGGAAACGGGCGGACGGAACTACGCAAGAGATGAGCAGCGATGGGTACGCGACGGGTCTTGCGATCTTCGTTCTTCAACAAAGCGGGGTTTCTCACGAAAATGTCCAGCTCAAGCAAGGCAGGGAATGGCTCGTGAGGAACCAGAACAAAACGGAAGGCCTTTGGGTTGCCCATTCCCTTAACAAACGCCGCGATCTTTCTTCCAATGTGGGACGTTTCATGAGTGATGCGGCTACGGCTTATGCCGTGCTCGCACTGACCAATTGACGAGAGACCTCGCGGGCCGCTTTTTCGAAGGATCGTCTGGCAGTTAAGTACCGATATTTCCCTTACAGCCGGGGTGGTGGCACTCGCAGGCCAAGTCGGGTGTCTTTTCCATGGCCGCGCACTGGGCGCTGCAATACGTTTCCCCGGCCTTCACCGGACAATTGCATGGCGGATGGGCGCAGGTCTTAGTTTTATCGCTCATGGCGTGTTCCTTCCCGCAGTCGCAGTTGAAAATCCCTGCTTCGGAAGCCGCCAACCTATCATTTCACCTCTCATCCGCCTATACCATATTCACCCGACAAATCCCCCACATCACCTCTTCTGCGGATACACGTGGACCTTTCCGTCTGAAACAACCGCGATGTACCCTCCGGATTCCAGAAACTGCATCACTTTGGCGCCGTTCCTTGCCATCGCCGCCCATCGCGATTTCGTATCCGGATTCTGTTCCAGTCCCCGCAAATCCCTTCCGTCGAATTGAAAGTCAACCTGCTTCAGCCCTCTGTTCGCAGTCGATCGAACCGGAAAGCTCGCGTCTCCGACCGTAACGCTCTTCTTGTTTTCCACGAGGGATTGGCGCCAAACACTCAGCAGAGCGTCTTCAAGGAAAATCGTCATCCCAGGATGGTACGTCAAAAGCGAGCGCCTTTTTTTCTATGCGATTTTATTTTGTCGCGCAACATGGCTGCGATGACTCTTCGATTGCGGCGGCCGTGAAGGACAGCGATAACAAAGAGCGGTTTCGTCTCGGGCGGGATGAAAGCGTAATAACGTCCCAAATTTCTTCGAGGGCCTGCGAGCGCTTCTCGGTGGCGCACAAAGCCGCTCATGGCTGTCATCGTACCCAATGTGCCACGGACTTGAGCTAAGTCCGCCAGATAGCCTGCCATAGCATCTAACCAACTCATCGGCACGCGCCCAGTGGTTGCGGAACGCTCTTTAGGGAGAGACTCTGTTTTCGGCTTAAAGCCAGCGGCTATGCAATCGGAAACACGCCATCCACCCAAATGGGATATTTTCTTACCTGTTCGAGGGCAGTTCTTACTTTCCACAGGAGGCTTGCCGGCAAACACGAAACAACGCCTTCGAACGAAATCACTATGGCAACATGGTACCGTCAAATGTCGACACCCGCGTCGATAATTGAAAATGCCCTCAGGAAAAGAGGAGGTGAACATGACAGACGCGAATCTCACCGACCAGCTCGCGCGGGCGCGGGAACTCCGGAAAACAGGGGAATCGGCGCGGCGCCGGGATGGTGCGACAGCCCAAAAATACTATGAGGAATCCGTAGCGCTGCTTCGCCAACTGAAAGAACCATTGCTTCTTGCCCATACCGTACGGCATCTTGGCGATGTCTATCACGAAGAGGGCCGCTCTGCCTTGGCAGAAAGCTGTTACCTTGAGGCCCTGAGTCTCTATCGCAAGCATCAGGACCGCTCCCCAGGCGACCTGGCAAACGCCGTTCGCAGCCTGGCAGTCTTGCGATGGGAACAATCGAGAGCACTCTGGGAAGAAGCGCGAGACCTGTATATCGCCATTGCTATCGAACCCGGAATAAAGGAGAGCACCGCTCGCATCGCTGCCATCAACGACTTTCGGTAAAGCTCGCATCTCCACAAATTTTCCTCAGGCTCACGAGAATCACGCTCACCAGCGGCGCAATTTCTCGCTAAAATCCGCGCAGAGGATATTCCCATCCATGAAGCATTGCCTGATCGCTGTGGGTAGCACTCGACGCCCAAAACTAAACGCAGTGAAGGAAGCGGCATCGGCGATCGCGCCATTGTTTGAAGAAGGAATCTCCCTAGAAGTTGAAGGTTACGAAGTAGAGAGCGGTGTCAGCCACACTCCCGCTTCCCGCGACGAACTTATGCAGGGCGCTCGGCAGCGCGTCGAGGCACTGCAACAAAGCCTGCAAGCCAGAGCAACAAGCGCAAGCTACTTCGTAGGACTCGAAGGCGGCCTGGACGTTGTCGTGGGAAACGGCCTGAAAAGAGTTTTCCTCGAAAGTTGGGCGTACACCAGCGACGGCAGCACCGGCCATTTCGGTTGCTCAGGCAGTATCGAACTGCCGGAAGCGCTGGCCGAAGAAGTTCTTTCTCGCGGCACAGAGCTATCCACGGCCATCGATCGCTTTGCCGGGGAAGTGGGAATCCGCGACGGACAAGGCGCGTGGGGCGTCCTTTCGCGAAACCTCATTTCGCGACAGGAATCGTTCCGCTTGGCGGCCATCGCCGCCTTCGCTCCCTTCTACAATGCAAAAATGTACCGAAAAGCCGCCGGTCCGGCGCCTGATGGGAAACTCTTGAGCGACGGTGTATTCTGTAAAGCAAAGTAGAACGAAAAAGAAGTGGCTTCGTAAGGATCGGGCAGACGAAACGGAGGAGTGCATCGTGGATATCGTGAAGGGCAACATGGGTTGGATCGAGGTTGTGGTCGGCCCGATGTTTTCCGGCAAAAGTGAGGAACTGATTCGCCGGCTGCGTCGCGCGGAAATTGCGCGCCAACGCGTGCAGATTTTCAAGCCTGCCATCGACTCACGATTTGCGGCCAATGAGATCGTCTCGCACTCCGGTTTGGGAATACCTTCCGACAACGTCTCCAAAGCCTCCGAAATCCTGGAGAAATTGCAGCCGCGCACGGAAGTGGTCGGCATCGATGAAGCGCAATTCCTGGGCGAGGAAGTCCTGGACGTATGCACCAAGCTCGCCAATCTTGGCAAGCGCGTGATCGTCGCGGGCCTGGACACCGATTTTCGCGGGCGCCCCTTCGAACCCATGCCGCGCCTGCTGGCGGTCGCGGAAGAAATCACCAAGCTACTGGCTATCTGCGTACGCTGCGGCAACCCAGCGGTGCACACGCAGCGCCTCGTGGAAAACGAAGACCTGATCGTCGTTGGCGCCAGCGATGCGTACGAAGCGCGCTGCCGCCGCTGTTTTGAGCCCAATCCCGCTCAGGCCGTTCGCAAGGAAAACGGACCCCACGTCCTCACACGTAACCGGGTTATTTCTGGCGGCGCGTAGTAGAATTCGCACCGGAACCTGCTCGTTCACATCACTTCTAGGACCACAATGCGCATCGAATCGAAAGCACCAACGCGGGTAGACCTGGCCGGGGGCACCCTCGATATTTGGCCGTTGTACCTCTTCCATCCCGGTGCGGTCACGGTCAACGCCGCCATTTCCCGTTACGCTTCCTGCGTGGTCGAAACTCACCCGGTGGGCGACGACCGTATCAAGCTCGTGTCGCTGGACACCAATCGCTCGGAATCGTTCACGTCGTTGGACCACCTGTTCAAAGCCAAGCGCTACCGCTTGCCGCTCCTCGCGGAGATCGTCAAATTCTTTCATCCCACCGGCGGATTTTCCCTGACCACGAATTCCGAAGCGCCTGCCGGCGCGGGCATCGGCGGCTCAAGCGCCATGGCGGTGGCGATCTGTGCCGCGCTCGATCGCTTCACCGGTGCCGGACGCAGCAAAGTCGATTGGGTTCATATCAGCCGCGACGCCGAAGCCATCGTGATTCACATTCCCACGGGGATGCAGGATCATTATCCTCCGGCCTTCGGCGGCGCGGCCGCGATTGAGTTGATTCCTGGTGGTGAACGGCGCATTGAAATTAACGTGAACCTTGACGAACTGGAACGCCGCCTGGTGGTGTGCTTCACGGGCAAGCCGCGGCAATCGGCCATCAATAACTGGGGTGTGTTCAAGGCCCATATCGACAATAAAAAGGCTGTAGTCAGCAATTTGGAGAAGATTTCACAGATAGCGCAAAAAATGCGTGACGCGCTGGTGGCAGGGAATTGGACGGAAACCGGGCGCTTGATGCATACGGAGTGGCAGTTCCGCCGGCGAAATCTGCCGACTATATCGACGAAGATTATCGACCGCATCATCGAAAATACCCGTCGCAAGGGTGCCTTGGCGGGCAAGGTCTGTGGTGCCGGCGGCGGAGGCTGCGTGGTGCTGCTGATCGAGCCCGAAGCCCGCGAACGCGTCGAGAAAACCGTGGTCGAGGCCGGGGGCCAGCTTTTGCCGATGCATATTGACCGCCAGGGAGTCCAGGTGGTGGCCCAGTAGTTTTTTCAGAAATTGAGCGCTACTCAACTCGCTCCCGGCATCATAAAATAGTAGCGGCTCGGGGATAGAGCCGTGTTTGCAGCTTATGTTCTTCCGATTTGCCATTCCGCTGAGCTTGCTTTTCTGCGTCTACGCCGACTTACCGGACGTGCCGCACGCTCTGCCGTCGACCGCCGCAAATTCGGCCAAGAACAATGCATTCACCTCAGAAGATCGCATTCCACTTTACCCGTCGATCACCAACGGAGATTCACAGGATCAGGGAAAGGCTGCGCCGTCGCAGCCCTCGAAGAGTGACACCCTGCAGGAATCGTCAAAACTTTCCTTGATCCGCTATGTCTCGGGCGAATTCGCGAAGGCCCGGAAGCCGCTGCCCGGCGGCAAGGATGGCATTACGCTTTACGCGGATAAACCGCTCGACGAGCAGTCGCTGAATCGCGCCATCGGCATGCACGGCGCAGCCGTCAACACAGGCGATCCCGTCCAGATCACCAAACTGGAATTCCACGAGCACGTCATCATCGTTGACGTCAACGGCGGTGGACGCCCGAAGAAGAACTGGCTGGACCATATTCAATTCGGGATGGGCGGCACACCCCCTCCCACGACGACAACGACAACCGATGGCCAGGATCAAGGTCCCGCGGGATTTCAGCAGGGCCGTGGAGGAACCATTTACCTGCAGTTCACCAAGAACATTCCGGACCTCAGTGCGGATGACCTTAAAGAGCTGCTTGCGCCGTTTCTGGATTTCTCCAAAGAGAAATCCGCTTCCGTCCACTGGATCGATACTTTGCCGCCGGAGATGAAAAAGGCCATTACCGATCGACGCGCTGTGTTGGGCATGGACCGCGACGAAGTGGTGGCCGCGGTCGGCAAACCCGACCGCAAAGTCCGCGAGCGCGACCCCCAAGGGAACGACACCGAAGATTGGATCTACGGTCACCCGCCCGACAGAACAGTGTTTATCCACTTCACCGGAGAGCACGTCACCGTCATCAAGCAGTACCCGCAGTAGCCTGCTTGGCACCCGCAATTCACCCCCAAGCAGGGAACCTTTTCCGCTAGCGCGTCGTAGCACATGGCAGGGGGAATTATGCCCAAGCGACGGTTCGCCGGTGGCTGGATAGTTTCAGTAAGCATATTCCTGCTGGCTGCCGGCGCCGCGCAAGCGACTTATTCGATTGCCGCCTGTGACCCGAAAACCCACGCGTGCGGCGTGGCCGCGCAAACCAACAATCTTGCCGTAGGAGCGAGCGTGTCGCACGCTCAGGCGGGAGTCGGTGCGCTCGTTTCGCAATTCGAAACCAACCCGCACTATGGCCCCCGCGGGCTCGCGCTGCTTGCGCAGGGCCTCAGTCCCGAAGAAGCGCTAAACAAATTGTTGGCGGAAGATGGCAATTTCGGTGGCGAAGGTCCGGAGGCGCGGCAAGTGGCGCTTGTCAGCAGCGACGGGCGAACCGCTGCTTACACCGGGGGCGAAGCGCAGCGCGCGGCCTGGGCCGGAGTGCGCTCCGGTCCAGGCTTCACGATCCAGGGGAATGGGCTTGTCGGTGTCAAGGTCATCGACGCTATGGAACAAGCATTCCAGACAACGCAGGGAGCCCTGGCAGAAAGATTGATGGCGGCGCTCCTCGCGGGCGATTTGGCGGGCGGTCAGAGAACCGGCCGGGAATCCGCCGCGCTTCTTGTACGCACGCCTGACGGTTGGCCGGTCGATATCGATTTGCGCGTCGATCATTCAAACGATCCTGTTGCCGAGCTCAAAACGCTGCTGGACATGCAGCTCGCACGGCAACAAGTGATTCAGGCGAACGCCCTGGCTCACAATGGACAACTCGAACCAGCGCGATTCTTACTGATTGCGGCAGTGGGTCGCGCCTACAACTGGCCACGCGTGTGGATCCGGGCGGCACGCGTCGCCGAAACCATCGAAGAACCCGTGCTCGCAGTGCAATATCTCACCGTGGCTTTTTCTCAGAACCCGTTGTGGGTTCAAACCGAAATCGGCAACGGAAATTACGCCGAACTCGGCGCAAGCCCCCAGTTCCAGAAGTGGGTGAATCCTGAACAGAGGGAAAGCGCGATGGCGGAGTACCAGCATTGGAGCCCGGTGAAGGAACGATCCATGGACAGCCGAATTCATATGAGCAGAATATTGCTGGAAATTGGCCATCCGGACGAAGCTCTCGCTGTTCTCCAGTCCGAACCTGAACGCGCGGATGCATCCGTCGACTCTCTCCTACTCCGCAGCATGGCCTACGAAGCGAAAGGTGATTACCGGGCAGCAATCGAACAATGCAAGGCCGCGTTGGAGAAAACGCCAGACCGGTCACGCATTCGCCGCAGAATGGAACGCCTCGAGTTCCAGCTAGCAGAGCTACCCAGGCAACCCTGACAATGATTCCTCATCAACCGTGCGCCCGTCGCTCAGGAAACTGTGGCGGAAATAGAAAAAAGCGAATAAGCTGTTTCTGGGGGTTGGGGCAGCTGATTGCCCTTTGGCAATGTAGATGCCGTCATCCTCCCAGCCCCGGTAACCCCGCCCGCCAAGAATCGCTCCCAGCCCATTCAACTTGTGAGGAGACACAATGAATCGGCCGATTGCAATTTGTTTAGCCTTCAGTCTGGTGTTCCTGGGCGGATGCGCTACCAAAAAATACGTGGCGCAGACCGTTGACCCCGTGAACGCCAAAGTCAACCAGGTAGACCAGAACGCGCAAAAGACACAAAAACAACTGGACGAGGCCGAGCCGCGCATCAGCGCCGCGGACGAAAAAGCCACGTCAGCCGATGCCCGGGCAACCGACGCAATCGGCCGCGCCGATGCTGCTTCAAAGAAAGCAGATCAGGTGCGCGATCAACTGCATTCAGAGCTGAACGATCGCATCGCCGACCTGGATGATTACAAAGCCGCCTCGCCGGTTACCGTCCTTTTCAAAGTGAATTCGTCCGAGCTTTCCGATGACGCCAAACAGCAGATTGATCAGATGGCCAGCGGCTCGCTCGGCAGCGTAAAGCGGTACTTCATCGCCATTCAGGGCTTTACGGACAAGACCGGCTCGGCGGAATACAACCTAGCTCTCAGCCGTCGCCGCGCAGAAGCCGTGCAAACCTATCTCGTCGCGCAGCACAACATCCCGGTCTACCGCATTCAGATTGTCGGACTGGGCAAAGACAAGCCGTTAAACGAACAAAAGACGCGCGACGAACGCCAGCAGAATCGCCGCGTAGAAGTCACCCTGTTCACTGCCGATGCCGGTGCCAAATCATCCGCCGCGACCCAATAAAACAAAGGGCCGGTCGCCCTACCTGCTTCGTTATGGTCGTCCCATCACGTGCAGGTGCGCGTAGGGTGACCCAGTCCACATAATGTAGGCACCGGCTGGCTTGTGCGTCGTCGGCAAACCCGTGGTTTTTGCATCAAACGGCCACAGGATCATCCAGTGCGGTCCGACGGTAATCGCGGGGCTCGTCTTGTCGTACGGGTCGGAGTCGCTGCGTTGCCCCCGCCAGCGTAGGTAATCCCCGGCACGGATTGGCCGGCTTGGGCTTGTGCGCGCCGAAATCCGCGAACCATTGCCTGGAAGCGGCGTCTGTGGATGCGGAGAAACTGGCGCGCGTGGTGATCGCCTCACTCGAAGGCGCGCTGCTCATCAGCCGGCTGGAAAAAGACGAATCCCCTCTGCGGGAAGTACGACAGCCTCTGGATGGATACCTGGAGCAGAATGTTCGTGCGAAGCGCCTGGGTGCGCATCCATAGACGATCCGACCGGGGCCGAGACCCGGCCCGGGTAGCAATCCATTAAAAAAGCGAGTAGCTAGATCTTGACGCCCCAGAAGGAGGCGTCCGGTTCGGTGAGCGCGATGCCCACGTCCCAGGCTTCGTGACCGCGCCACACAACTTCGCCTTGGGCGATTCGGCCCGTTTCCGGGATTACAACCCGCACTTTGTGGCGCAGCGGTAGATCGGCCCCCACCACGGCCATACACCCTGAGTGACTGACGTCGACGGTAACTGCATTGGCGCAACGGCGCTTGTCGCCATCTTCCCATTCAAGCAGGAAGCGCAGACTGGCTATCGCACGTTTATGAGAGCGCATGCTCACCCACCGCTCTTCGAATTTATGCGAGAGCGTCGTTGGTTGTTCGATGGTTGGAGCGGACATTAGAGACCTCGCTGGAAGGATTGCTGCCGAGGGTGGGAGCCGAAGAAAACGTTAATCCCGTGCCTCGGAGGTGTCAATGGTACTGCGCATAAAAAAAGTGGCCTACGATCCAGCGGGTTTAGGGGCTATCGGAGGCAATTTGGGCACCTCACGCAAACGCGTAAGGAGCCGATGCAAGTGGGGCGCATCTTGCGAAGGAACAGAACTAATTTTCATCCCCAGCCCACGACCTGCAGTGGCGTGCCGCACCACGGCCTCCGCCCGGATCTGCCCTTCCTGCACGAGAAAGTGCAGGTTCAACAAATCGCCCTCACGCTTGCGGGCGCGCGTCTCTATGAACAGGCCGGAAGGACTTAAATCCTTAACGCGGGAAACGTCACGTCCAGAAGGGGACTCCCAATACACCCACACCGAATCAACTATGGAAATGCGGGAGGTTCGCCTGCGGGAGGGGCCGGTTATAACTTGCGTCGAGCTCACCGTCTTCACCCAAGACCGCTTTGAATGTTCCCGCATGGTACTTCCTTTGGCGGAACGGGAACAGACTGTAGATTGTTACAAGTGATTCCCACAAAGTCAACAGTTAGAATTCGCTGTCAACAGTTAGAATTCTGCACTGTGGAAAATGTTGCTGCGCGCCCGTTGGCGGGACCGCTCGCCGGGCAACCTGTGCTCGGTGCCCACCGCAAAAAGATAGTTGCGCACTTGGCCCGGTAGAGAGAGAATCTTCTCTAGTAGACCGGAATCGTCCCCCCGGTAATTCCTCGATTGGTGCGTGTGAGCGAATGAGAACGAGTGGTCCAGCCCGGGGGCCCTCTTGTGTATGCTGCGCAATCCTGTTCTGCGGCATAGTGTGGGTTTCTCTGTGCGCAATTCAAGTTCGTGGCCAGGACGCGACCGAAGGCGCGCGCCAGGAAAAAGCGCGTAAATCCGCCGTGCAGAAATCTCCGCAACACGTCTACACCGAACAAGACCTGAAGCGAAAGATCATCCTGACTCCGGAAGATCAAGCACGCGTCGAAGCCCGAAAACGGCAACCGGGAACTGCGCCGACGGAACAAACCGCGCAGCAACAACCGAAAGACGGCAATCCACAGTCGGAATCGCTCGGCGAAATTGCCAGGCGCTACCGCCAGGAGAAGGCCGCGCGCGAAGCGGAACTGGCCGCGAAAAAGAAATTTACGCCGTTCCCCTACAAGGTTCCGGAAAGTTCGCTGGCGGAGCCGAATCCCGAAGCTGCGCCGCACCTAGGACCTGGCTTGCCTTTGGGCATGGAAAATCCGAGCCTGACTCCGGAGCGCCATGTTGTGCCGCACTTTTATCCGCCGGCGACCGGTCTGCGCTCGCGAATTTCTCCCTTCCAGCCGCGTCCGCTTGCTTCCGCGCCTCCCATTCCCCCGGCCGGGCTCGCTTCTCGTCCCGCGGTTCCCGTTCGGCCGTCGAATGAAATGCGTGGCATGGAGAAAACTGTTTCGCCGGAACCGATAAGCGCCGCAACTCGGCGTATCGAAGTACAGAGGGGGCAGAGTTGGTGGAAGCTGGCCGAACTCTATTTGGGAGACGGCGCGCGGTGGCCGGAGTTAAGACAGCTGAATTCCGCGGGCGGTTCGCCGGACTTGCTAAAGTCCGGCAGTTCGGTGGTGGTCCCCGTGGCCGCAAATCACGCAAAAGCCTCGGCGCAGGTGATCGCAGTGCGCCACGGCGATACACTGTGGTCGTTGGCTAAAGAACATTTTGGCCGGGGAGCGGCCTGGACCTGCCTCGCTACCGCCAATTCACGGATCACCGATTACACACATCTCTCCGTCGGAACCTTGCTGACCGTGCCCGCAGGCGAAGCCCTCGAACCCTGCCAGAACCAATTCTCCACCCAGGTGCGGAAGTAAACGCGCAGTCGCCTGTGGCATCCCCGCGTACGTAACTCCGGGAATCCAGACACACAGGTGGAGCTGTCTATGTCTCTGCGACGAAATATTCTGCAGCGCGATCTTCAACGGGTCAAAGTGTCAACGCCGAAGTGGTCTGGGCGACCAGGACGGCGTTGACCGGGCGGAACCGATCAGGCGACCGCGCCATTCGTGCGCAGCCGCGGCGGCGAATCATATCCGTCGCGCTTCAGGTAACGGTAAAGACTGGTGCGGCCAATTCCGAGAATCTGCGCCGCGCGCAACCGGTTTCCATTGCACATTTGCAGCACTTTCTGGATGTGGACCTTACGCACCTCGTCGAGCGAGAGCGGTTGCCAATCTTCGTCCCCCGCAAGCCGCGGAGTACGGTGGTTCAGTTGCTCCGGAAGATCGCTCAGATCGATGAAGTCTCCCGTCGACGTGATGCACGCGGTCGAGATTACATTTTCCAGTTCGCGCACGTTGCCGGGCCACGGATGTTGCAGCAAGACCGTCTGCGCCCGGCGCGTCAGTCCCGCAATATCTTTCCCATATGCATCGTTATACTTCTTCAGGAAAAACTGAACGAGCAGAGGAATGTCTTCCAATCTCTCCGCTAGAGACGGAATGCGAATCTGGATCGAGCTGAGCCGGTAAAAAAGGTCTTCACGGAATCCCCCGGAGAGAACTTCGGCGCGAAGATCGCGATTCGTTGCAGCAATCAGGCGCACATTCACCTGCTTGATTTCCGGCGAGCCGACGCGCTGGATTTCCCGGTTCTGGATTACGCGCAGGAGCTTTGCCTGCATGGCCAGAGAAGTTTCCCCCACTTCATCGAGAAAAACAGTTCCGCCGTTCGCGTATTCGAACAGTCCGGGCCGCGTGTCCGTAGCTCCGGTGAACGCGCCGCGAACGTGGCCGAAGAGTTGGCTCTCGAGCAACGTGTCCACCATGGCCGAACAGTTGCACACCGCAAGCCGCTGCTGGCTGACGGGGCTGATCTGGTGAATCGCGCGCGCAACCAGTTCTTTGCCTGACCCGGTGGGGCCAATGAGCAAGACGTTGGTGTAGTGCCGTGCCACCTTGCGGGCAAAATCGAACACTTCTAGCATGGCCGGACTTTTACCGATGATGCCGTGAAACTCCAGGTCCTTCAGCAGTTGTTCTTCCAACGCGCGCACACGCCGCCGCTGGTCATACAAACACGCAACATCATCAAGCGTGCGCTTCAACCGAATCTGATCGAGCGGCCGTGGAAGAAAGTCGGACGCACCGCGACGAATGGCTTCCAGCGCCGCGTCCAGCGTGTATTCCTGGGCCATCAGGATCAGATGGATTCCCGGATCGCACCGCAGTGCGCGCGCAAGAAATTCATAAGGATCGTGCGTCTCCAGGTGGATGCTGGCAAATACCAGCCGGCAGCGGCCCACGCGGATGAGCCGCAGAGCTTCCTCTGGATCGCTCGTGGAAATGGGTTCATATCCCATATCAACGATGAGTGTGCTGAGCGCGTCGCGCTCGGCCGGGTCATCGTCATAAATGCAGGGCGTCAGGGAAGTGCGCGGGGTGGAGACTTCGATGGGTTTGTAAGTGGCAGTAGTCATGCGAAAAAGGCAGGCAAGGACTGTGCCAAATGCGATGGAGAATGTTTCGAGAAGGCCAGTGTCCAGCACACGAATTCTGCGCTGTTCCTAAGTTGCATCACAGCATCGCGATAGAAGGATCGCAAAAAGCAAAAGGAGCCTGAAAGATCGTGACGCCAAAATTCTTCAGAGAACACTTATAGCCGTCGCCATTGCCAAATCGAACCTTTGTGCCGAAGTGGGAGGGAATGATGCCCTAATTCACTGGCGAGATCTCTCGACTGTACCGCGGCTGGACCTCATTCAACCGGAATTGGTGATGCCCGTCAGGATCGCAAGCGATGAACTCTACTTTGTATACGACCGGAGCCGATTGCACGAGACCCTGCGTGTGCAGCTCGCGCACGAACACCATGGCGCCATCCGGTAGCATGCGCTGCAAAGAAATATGCTTGCCAGCGAAATCGTCCCAGCCTAGATCGGATTTTTCCACGAAGAAGGACTGGTTCTCATCCCAGCCGGAGACTTCGACGCGATAACCTTCAGATTGCTCCAAGGCTTCCAAGATCATAACTGCTCCCCATTCAGGGAGAGCACTTGTTTAGCCACTAAACGATTTGAAGAAGCTGGAAAGAAAAGAGATAGCGGATGGCTACAAAGAAAAAGAAGAGCGCAGTGTGCGGGAAAGAGACCAACACGCAAACCCCTGTACCGCTCTGAGTCAAATCATCGCAGGATGCGAAAACTCTTAGCGTGTGCGCGCAGCCTGCCCTCTACAGCAGCAGCGACTGCACGAAGCTTTCCACCGGTGGAAAGATATAACGAAAAATAATCAGGCTCACCAGAATGCCCGGCATGGCAAATGTCCCGGTGTGAATCCAATCCAGATAGCCACGTGCGCGCTCTTCGCCCATCAACAGCATAATCACCGAACTTCCATCGAGCGGCGGGACCGGCAAGAGATTAAAAACACCAAGTAGAAGATTAAGTGAGAAAAGCACAAAAAGTAGTATGCCAAGGAACCCATGCGGCCCCCGGTATGAATCCCACTCGATCAGGTGGTACGCGGCCCCCACGCGCAGGCCGATCGCGCCCAGAATCATGAGAGAAAAATTAGTCGCCGGACCCGCCAGAGCCATCAGCGCTGCGCGATGGGGATGACGCCGCGCCCAGCTCGGATCGTACGGCGCGCTGGCAAACCCGATCATGCCGCCGTTCAGTAGGAAAAAACTGAGCAGCGGGAACACCACCATCCCATAAGGTGAGCGGCGAATGTGCGGGATGGGGTTGAGCGAAACTTGGCCGCCAAGGTCCGCGGTATTGTCGCCCCCCATTTTGGCGGCAAGCGCGTGAGCCGCCTCGTGGCAGGTGGTGGAGAAGAGGAAAACGACGTAATAGATGAAGCCAAGTGCCAGGAACTGGGGAGTGAGGCTCGGCATAAGTAAGTCAGGGTAGGATTTCGCGTCGCGGAAAGCAAGCCGCGCCGTGGAAAATTTGCAACGCGCCCCAGTGGCGGCTGCAGCCCCGCGTAGTGCCACGCCCCGGCGGCGAAATTCATTTGAAATTGCCTTTCGTTGCTGTGAAGTTAGCGCTATCATGCTGGCAACACGTGTGTTGGCCGCCTGCTTTTTGGGTGTGCGCGAAGTGACAGAGATCTGGGGTTGAACCATGAAGGCCTGTCTTCTGCGCACGCCCGCAAAAATCCAAAGTCATCCGCTCGAGTATGCAGAAGCAGTGAAGCCGCAGCCCGGCCCAGGGCAGGTGCTCGTCCGTGTGCAGGTCTGCGGCGTCTGCCGCACGGACTTACACGTCGTCGAGGGCGAACTGCCTCCCAAGTTATCGCCAGTCATCCCAGGGCATCAGGTCGTAGGAAGGATTGAGGACCTGGGTGCTGGCGCCACGCGATTTCGCGAGGGTGCGCGCGTGGGCATTGCCTGGCTGTACCAGACCGATGGCACCTGCGAATATTGCAGGCGCGGCGAAGAGAATCTCTGTGACGCGCCGCTGTTTACCGGATACAGCGTCAACGGCGGCTACGCCGAGTGGATCGTGGCGCCGGAAGCATTCGTCTATGCGATTCCAGACGGACTAGAGGACGAACACGCCGCGCCCCTCCTCTGCGCTGGCATTATCGGCTATCGCTGTCTGCGCATGGCTGACGTTAAGCGTGGAGCGAAGCTGGCCTTCTACGGATTTGGTGCCGCAGCCCACGTGGCCATCCAGGTCGCGAATGATTGGGGCGTCGAAGTGTACGCCGCAACGCGCGACGCCAAGCACCAGAAATTCGCGTTGCAGCTTGGCGCTAAGTGGGCGGGCGGTACGCTCGACGCTCCTCCGGCCCGGTTGGACGCCGCCATCGTGTTCGCGCCCGCTGGAGAAATTGTGCCCGCCGCGTTGAAAGCGCTGCGCAAAGGCGGCCGTTTGATCTTGGGTGGAATCCACATGAGCGACATTCCCTCCTTCCCATACGACCTGCTTTACCAGGAACGCATGATTCGCAGCGTCGCCAACAACACCCGCCGCGATGGCGAAGAGTTTCTCAAATTAGCCACCGAAATTCCGATTCGAACGCAGGTGCAGATGTTTCCCTTGAGCGAAGCGAACCGCGCATTGAACTCGCTGAAGAACGATGCCATATCCGGCGCGGCGGTATTGCGAGTACAATCCTGAAACCTTGCCTAAGAAAGGGATGAGCCATGGAAAAGCGCTTCGTACTGCTCGTGTGCGTGGGTTTTTGCTTTATGGCCTGCTCGCGCGGCACGGTCTCTTCAAACGCGCAACAGACCGCAACCGCTGCCGCGCAAGGTGCGCTGGCGCCGGAACCGCTTGGCCCCGCGGGACAGCAGGAACTGCATGCCATTCTCGACCGCGGTAGATTGCCCGATTTACAGTGGCCCAATTTTTTGCAACAGAGCGCCGCCGTCAAAGAATTTTACGACGAGGCCGGCTACCGCGTGGCTTGGACTCGTGGAGGAAAACCAACGCGTCAAGCGCTGGAGCTGATCGGCATCCTGCGCACCGCCAACCAAAAAGGACTGGACGGAAGAGATTACGACGGTGAGCGCTGGGAGGGCCGTCTGCAAGCCCTGGAAAGCCCCAACGCCGCTTCCGAGTCTGCGTTGCTGAACTTCGATGTGGCGCTGACCGTGGATGCCATCCGCTACGGCAGCGACCTGCATCTCGGCAAAGTCGATCCCAAAACTCTCCACAAAGACTTCGATCCGGATCGCGAAAAGCACAATGCCGGAGAATTTCTTTGGAAAAACGTAGTCAGCGCCGCGAGCGTGAAAGAAGCCCTTGCCCCAATCGAACCACCCTATCCCGGTTACCAGCGCACTCTCGCGGCGCTGCAAAAGTATTCGCAGATGGCCTCCGTCGAAGTGCCCGATCCTTTGCCGCAAGTCGCCAAGCCGATCGCTCCGGGCCAATCCTACGAAGCCGTCGCCAAATTGGTCAAACGCCTTCAGTTCCTGGGCGACCTGCCGGCCACCGCTCAGGTGCCCGAAAATTCCCACAGCTATTCCGGCGAAGTGGTCGACGGCGTGAAGCGTTTTCAGGAGCGCCAGGGCCTGGACGCGGCAGGGAAACTGGGACCGCAAACCATCACGGAACTAAATCGCCCGATCAGCGATCGCGTGGAAGCACTGCGGCTGACACTAGAACGCTGGCGCTGGCTACCAGACAATTTCACGCAGCCTCCCATCATCGTGAACATTCCAGAATTTGTGCTGCGCGCCTATAACGCGCCAGACAAGCCAGCGCTCAAGATGCGTGTTGTGGTCGGACGCGCCATGCGCACGCAGACGCCGGTGCTCGAAGAAGACATGAAATATCTAATCTTCTGGCCGTACTGGAATGTTCCGCCAAGCATATTGCGCGGAGAGATCGTCCCGAAAATCGCCAAAGATCCGGCTTATCTGCAGAAAAACATGTTCGAAGTCGCCACCTATTCCGGCCAGGTAGTGACCGACGGCGTAGTCAGCGACGATGTGCTCGCGCAACTGCGCACGGGCAAGCTCATAGTGCGCCAGAAACCGGGACCCAAAAACGCGCTGGGCCTGATCAAGTTTATTTTCCCCAACGATCAGAACGTTTATCTGCACTCCACGCCGGCGCAGTCCTTGTTCAGCGAGACGCGCCGCGATTTCAGTCATGGCTGCATCCGTGTGGAAGATCCCAAGGCGCTGGCTATATGGGTACTTCGAAATAATCCTGGATGGACGCCGGAACGCATCGACGCCGCATTCAAAGCGCAGCAGCAACAGCAGGTGAATCTGACTTACGCCATTCCCGTATTCATCGTTTACGGAACTGCGATTGCCGAGGAGGACGGCACAGTCCTTTTCTTCAACGACCTCTACGGCTACGACAAAACGCTGCGCAAGCTCTTTGACAACGCGTACGCGTCAGCCAGTTAGAGTTATTCTGCGTTTGTAGGGGAACTTGCGTGAGAACTGGAAGAAGAACAGCCGTAACACCAGGTGCGCACGCGGCCTGTATCCACGTGCACAAATTCGGAGCGCGGATAATATCCCACGCCGCCTCGTCCCAGGGCCAGCGCGGCATTGCGCAAACTGAGCGTATCGACTCCGGGAATGCGTATGTCAATCGCATGCGCCTGCATGTGCTGGCTGTTTTTCGCCACGCCTGCCGATCGCGCGCGAAGGAATTCGTTGCTCCACGGCGTGCGGTAACCGCAAATAATATCGATCTCCGCGTTCGGATGGCCCACGGCCGCGGCCAAGTCAGACAAAATGTCGAACACATGCGGATCGTAATGCTTCACGTCGCCGGTACGATGGTCGCGCAAAAAATGATCCAGCTGCGCCTCCGCTCCCGGCAAATACTGATCGCCGCGCCGGTAGACAATGTCAATGCGCTCCCCGGTGTGCGTATGGTAAAGCCGAAGATGGTGTTCCTGCGTCGAAGAGGCAGGGGAATCGGCCGCTACGCGAGGAGCGCTAAGGCTGAAGACGGCCAGCACTACCAGACCCGAAAAAACCAGGCTTGCGGCCACGGTTTTCAACAAGCAATCCTCCTAACGGCAAAGCCATAGCGAGCAAACAATCAACCAACACTTGATAGTTTACAGGAAAACGGCTTGGCAGGCGAAAGCGGCTGCCGCTCCTGTGTGATTTCCCATTGCATTTGGGCTATATCACCCAAAGCGCGTCCACCTGACGGTTCGCCATGTGTCCGCCGTCACACTTTTGCCGCTCCCTAAGTCTCTGCAGGGACATGAGTTGCCTGCCCCATCGCGAATTTTCGCGTCCTTGCCTCTCTTTCGGCAC
The DNA here is from genome assembly GCA_963742325.1 of Candidatus Acidiferrales bacterium. Taxonomy (GTDB): domain Bacteria; phylum Acidobacteriota; class Terriglobia; order Acidiferrales; family UBA7541; genus Acidiferrum. Next base: position 1,756,118 of record CAVULB010000002.1, read on the forward strand.
AGCAGGTGCATTCAGAAACAGCGCATTTCAGGGTCACGGTTAGCACGCCCGATCAGAATCTCAACCGAACCCAATCACTGAGGCCAGCAGGAATTATGGGTATAACGGTGAAAACCAGGGATCGCTCCCACCGGATCGCATTTTTAGTCATGCTGCTGATATTTGCCGTGGCGCTGACCACCGCACTGGTACTGGCAGGCGAAAGAAATCCGGAAGGAAACAAGACAAGCTCCCTACAGACGAACACCGTCCCCGCGCCGCGCGTTGTTTGCCTGTGGGGAATGACCAATGTTTGATGGCCTGCCACGGTCCAAAAGACAAATCGGAATTGGCCTGGTCCTTGTCGCTGCGCTCCTCGTTCTTGTAGTCAAAGTTCACGCGGACATTCATCCGCTTCCCCTCGACAAAAATATAGATTCGGCAAAGTGCCTGGAATGCCATGCGGACAAGGCCAAAGGGAAGTCCGTGCACACGGCAGTTTCCATGGGGTGCACCAGTTGCCATGAAGTCCGCGTCAATAAGGACGTTACTCGAGTGAAGTTGATCACAGCAACGCCCTACGGCCTGTGCCTGACTTGCCACAAGGACAAAAACGCCGCCGAACTCAAGGGAACGGTCCATCCACCGGCTGTGCGGGATTGCTTGAAGTGCCACGATCCCCATGAATCAGACAATAAGAACCAGCTCGTGAAGGCCGCCAGCGGCACCCAGAAAGAGAACCTCTGCCTGAGCTGCCACAACACGGGGTTAAACGTTCCGGAGAAGGGCAGTCGCCACGCCGCTCTGGACATGGGCTGCGACACCTGCCACGTGACGCACAAAACCGGCGAGCCGGGCAATCCTGAGTTTGATTTCCACCTCACCAAGAGCCCTCCGGCACTGTGCATCGATTGCCACGACGTGAAAGACGAAGGCTTGCAGAAGGCGCACCGGAACCAGCCGTTCGCCAGCGCCAATTGCGTCCAGTGCCATAACCCGCACCAATCCGCCTTGCCCAAGCTGATGGCGCGCTTCACGCATTCTCCCTTTGCGGACAAACAATGCGAAGTCTGCCACGCCCCGGCAAAGGATGGGAAAGTCGTGCTGACCCAGGCAGACGCGAAGTCGCTCTGCGTTACCTGCCACGACGACAAAGCCAGGCAGATTGACACTGCAAAGGTGCAGCATCCCGGGGCCGCCGGCGATTGCACCGATTGCCACAATCCACATGCCAGCAAGTATCCCGGACTTCCGAAGACGAACCCCGTAGAGATCTGCCTGGGCTGCCACGCGGACATCGCGGATCTGGCGAAAAAGCCGGCCCACCACCAGCCGGCATTTGTACAGGGCTGTGGCACCTGTCACGAACCGCACGGTGGCCAGCGAGACAAACTTCTCCGCGCCGACGGAAACGCTTTGTGCCTGGAGTGCCACGGCCCAGGTGCTTCGCCGCAAGAAGACAAAAGCGCGGGAGTCCTGAAGATTTTTAGCGGCGCGGTGACCCTGCCGGACGACTACTTCCAAAAGAATAAAGTGGTGGTGCTGCCGATTCAGTACGGCAAAGGCCACCCGATCATGGGTCACCCCGTTTCCGACGTGATGGATCCACAGGACGTCACCAAGGTCCGCGAAAAATTGAACTGCCTGACGTGCCACCAGCCGCACGCTTCAGCGCACTCGGACTTGCTGGCCCACGATCAGGAAAACAACGCGCAGTTTTGCGCCTCGTGTCACAAGGATCTGACCAAACGGTAAGACCAAGAGTTCAGGAGAAGCTGCGATGCAAAGAAGCACAACAAATTTCCGTAGGCTCCGGCGAACGCTCGCGGTACTCGCAGGACTGACGATGCTAGCCGCGTTTCCCCTAGCGGCGCAGTCTGGCAAAAAGAAGAAAAAAGACGACACCGCCGCCGTTGTAAAACCCATCGATTATTCGTTTATCGTCTGGCCCAATCCCCCCGCTGTCGCCCGCATTAAATATACAAACTGGTATTCCGCGGACAAACAACAGCGCAATCTCCAGGGCGATGCCCAGAAAAAGAACAAATGGATGGACCGCCTTGCTGGCACGCAATCCAACGATGAAGTTTTCAGCATGCCCTTCCAGTTGATCCAGCCGTACGGGATCGCTGTGGACTCCACGCGTCATTTATATGTGGCCGATCAAAAAGTCGGGGCCATCTTTATCTTCAGTACCGATGAAGCCAGGAACGTGGAGTTGATCAAGAATGGTGTTCACGCCCACTTCGCGCGGATTATCGGGCTGGCAATGGACGATAGCGACCGCCTGTTTGTCTCCGATCCCGGCCTGCGCCACATTTTGGTCTTCAACAAGGACCACAAGGCCGAAGATGTCATCACCGATGGCATGGTCGAGCCTGGCGGCATGGCTATCGATACCAAGAACAGGTTTTTGTATGTGGCCGATGTCGCGTTGGACCAGGTGCTGGTCTACGACGCCGACACCTACAAGTTGCTGCGCAAAATTGGCAGGACCGGGCATAACCACGAATTAACCACTCCAGGTGACTTTTCCAAGCCCGCCGGCGTCGCGGTGGATGCGGAAGGCAATCTGTACGTCGCCGACACCATGAATGATCGCATCGAGATTTTTGACGCGGACGGATTGTTCATCAGTACCTTCGGCAAGAACGGCGACGGCCCTGGCTATTTCTCCAGGCCGAAAGGCGTTGCCATCGATAGCGACGGACACATCTGGGTCGCCGACGGCATGCAGGACCGCGTTCAGGTCTTCAACAAAGAAGGGCAATTGCTGATCGCCATCGGTGGACACGGATTGTTGCCCGGCCAGTTTCAGGGATTGGTGGCCATCGCTATCGACAAGTGGGATCGCGTGTTCACGACCGAGATTTTTCCGGGACGCGCGCAACAGTTTCAGTATGTCAGCGACGCCGAAGCCGACGCAGAGCACCAAAAACGCGCAGCAGAGCGAGAGAAAGCGGCCGCGGAGAGAAACTCTTCCCCGAATCCCCCGGAAGTTCAACAAATTTCCACTCCGCCAAAGCAAAACTAACGCTCGTTTAGGACCCGTCTTCCGCGGGCAGGCCGTTTTTTTACCACTGCCCTGAGAGCCATAGCGCAGCTCAAACGCACAGATGTTGCAACGCGGAACAACTCCTGGTTACAGCCTCTATCGCCAAAACAAGCTCCGTCGACGATGAAATCCTCATCACGACTTCCAGCTAAGCGCAATCATTGTGACCGCCAGCCTGCACGACCGTTCGTTTTCGCAGCACTCGCCTGTGTGATTTCGCATCAGGCCTGGGCCATATCACGCAAAAACCAAAGCGCATAGCGGACCGAATATGTCGCATATATGCTGCTAACTCATTTAATTTAAGTATCTTGCGTTGTTCTTAGAGTCGCCAAGAAACCGTTCCTCTTCGGCAGTCGGAGTGCACTTTGGGACATCGCATGCCGGGGGCGCTCAACCTGGCTGGACGAAGTGGGAATAGCGTCTTGCAAGACCAACGGAGGTTTTAGACTTTTATGAAGAGAGCGATTTTAGTAGCAGTGTTTGCCCTGGCCACCGCCGGATTGGCGATGGGTCAGAACTGGTCATCTTCTGTCGACGTTCTCGGCGCACACAACAACAACGGCCGCGGCTGCGCAGGATGCCATTCGCCGCACAGTGGCTCGTTTGGTTCGGGCCACGGAGGAGCAGTCGATTCCGGTAACTACGCGTTGTGGGGACAGGATGCCAGCCCTCTCTACGGCAAGTCCTTGGCGTTTGGCGATAGCGGAAGATACGTCGAAGTTATGCCCAGCACCATCACGGGTGGCGGGTCGGAAGTCGGCGGCATTCTCCTCTGCCTCAGCTGCCACGACGGCAACGTTACACAGCACAACATGATGACCGGCTCATCGTACGAGCAGAAAATCGGTTTGCTGTCTACCCAGACCGCCTACGGCACTCAACCGATTCCGACTTTGCTCGGCAACGATGGCACCACCGCCGGCAACTATAACAACGATCACCCGGTGGGACAGAATGCCACCATCAGCACCACCACCAACGGTCTCGTGTGGGCCAACAATGCCTTCACCGTGACCGCAGGTACGCCTTTCGCCCAGTTCGTTGCAAACTACGGCTGGCCAGCGCTGGCGCCTGGAACCTACAGCAATCCTTACGGCGTTAGCGCCGCAGGCAAGCCCTACGTCGTCTGCACCACGTGCCACAACCAGCACGTCATGACCGTTTACACGTCTTCGGCCAAGAGCCAGGTCAGGAACGATGGCGGCGGCAAGTACTATGCGACCTTCTTCTTCATCAACGGCCCCTACAACCCGCTGCTCGTCAACAACACGGGCGCCCAGGCTCCGTCCTCGACCCAGTTCTGCCGCCAGTGTCACTTCGGCGAATCGAACGAGGGCAATAACACCAACAACGTCACCACGCAATTCCAGTAGAACGACTGTTTCAGGGGGAGAGAGAAATTCTCTCTCCCCTTTTTTCTTAGAAGAGTCTGGAGGCAGTGCATGAAGTCCCTGGTAGTTTTCGCTCTACTACTAGCCGCCGCGGTAAACGCCAGCGCGCAAGTTTCCTCTCACGCCCCAACGGCCACCGCGAAGCAACCCACTCCCTCTGCTGTACCCCCGCACTCCTCATTCCAGATCAGCGACAAGCCCGTTGCCAAAGTGAACGGCGCCGTTTTGACCGATCGCGACCTGCTGCGAGAGATGCTCGAGATCTTCCCGTACGCTCGCCAGCACAATGGATTCCCGAAAGCGCAGGAAGCCTCCATCCGCAAAGGCGCCCTAGAAATGATCATTTTCGAAGAGCTGGTTTACCAGGAGGCGCAGCGGCGAAAGCTGGTCGTACCCGCGCAGGAACTGCAGCAATCCGTAACAGATTTCAAAAGACAGTTTCACTCTCCCGAGGAGTATCAACAGTATTTGCACGAGGAAATGGGTGGTTCCGAACAGGGCGTGCGAGACAAGATCAAGCGCTCGCTGCTGATCGAACAAGTGCTGAAGAGCGACGTCGAACAAAGATCGGCCATGACCCAGGCAGAAATTCGCGCCTACTACGACAAGAATCAGGCGCGCTTCCAGGTTCCGGAATCCTTTGTGTTTCAGTCCATCTCTTTTCTTCCGCCCCAGAATCCCAGCGCCAGCCAGGCGAAAGAGGGATTGAAGCGCGCGCATGACACTCTCGTCCAGGCCAAAGAAACGAAAACGTATCAAGAGTTTGGGCTGCTGGCGGAAAAAGTATCCGAGGACGATTTCCGCGTGAACATGGGCGACCACAAAGCCGTGCCCGAAGATAAATTGCCGCCTCAAGTTGTGAAGGCGCTCGTGGCGATGAAGCCCGGGCAGGTAAGCGACCTGATCCAAATCGAGCAGGCTTACACCATCATCCGCTTGAACGCCCATCCTCTCGCCAGAACGCAAAGCTTCGATGAAGTGAAAGCCGGGCTCCGCACGGAATTGCAAAAGGCCAAGTACGAAGGTCTGCGCGAGGGACTGGATAAACGGCTGCACGCAAAAGCAAAAGTAGAAGTGCTGTAGAGCCCGGTAATCTCGAGATTGTCCCCAGAACAATGAAGTGAAACGCCGAGAGGATTCCTTATCGGGAATTGCAGCAAAACTACGCCTGTGGTTCGACCGAGTAGGCAACACCAATCGTTGAGGAATTAAGCACTTCCAGTGGGTGAGATGTCGCAGTGAGACCGGCATCGATGTCATGGCGGAACGCCAGAACGCGCGTAAGTGCTGAGAAAGAAAGGGGATGAAAAAGTTCTGTGATAGCTGCCACTTGGCACGGGTTGTGCAATCACAAGATTTGAGTCGTACCACGAGGGAACACTCGTTTGTCCGTAGGATGGGCCATTCAGCGTGAAAGGAACTCTTAGATTCGCCGCTTGCTTGTTCCTGTTGTTGCTCGCGAATGCAACACGGGCACAGGTGCAGGTCGGCGACGACGTCACCATGCGCATGAATGGCAATATCACCGCGGGCTACGCGGGCGACTACGGCAACTTGACTCCTTCCGACCACGGCCTGAATTTTGGCGGGGATGCACAGCTCAGCGGTGATTATTACAATGCAAATTTCATGAATTTCGCCGTAACGCCTTACTACAACCGCTCCAGTGCCAACTCCACCTTTTCATCCCTCACCGATGCCAGCGGCGTGGACGCCACCACGAACCTTTTTAGCGGAAGCCGGTTCCCTGGATTCGTGAATTACCACTACGCGTACAACAACACCGGGAATTACGGAGTCGCCGGCGCCCCCAATTTCACCACCGTCGGCACGGGACAGGGTTTTGGTGTCGGCTGGAGTGCCCTGCTCCCGGACTGGCCCACGTTTTCCGTCAGTTATTCACAAGGAAGTGGCGCCGGAAACGTGTACGGAACGAACGAGGAATCGAACTCCAGCACGCGAACGCTGAACCTCAGAACCTCGTATAGCTTGGCGGGCTGGACCCTGAACGCCAGCTATCAGCACCTGAACTACAGCGCAAATATCCCGACGTTTCTAAGTGGAGAGGCGGCCACAGACACCTCGGAGTTCAATGGCAACAGTTACAGTGTCAATGGATTCCATAAACTCCCGGTGAACGGTTCCATCGCTTTGAGCTTTAACCGTTCCACTTATGACGGTGATTTCGGCGAAGTTTATCAGGGCAATTCCAGCACAAATTTCACCACGGACACGGAAACGGCGCTCCTGAACTTTCACCCCACCGCCAAGCTGACCCTGTTTGCAGACCAGAGCTTCACTGACAATCTCAATGGCTACTTCTATCAGAGTCTCGCCGGCAATGGCGCCGGGATCGCGCTGCTCCCGGAAAATTCTCAATCGAGGTCAAACACCTTAAGCTCAGGGGCAAGTTATCTGATTACTCCCAATCTCTTCAGCCAGGCTCAGATCACCTATTTCGACCAGACATATTTCGGCAAGACCTACAACGGCACCTATTTCAGCGGCACGGTCGGCTATAACAAGCGGATTCTGGATACCTTCACGGTTTCCGCCACGGTGATCGAAAGCACCAACCAATTTTCGAACAATGCCTTGGGCTACATCCTGAATCTCAGCGCCTTCCGCAATTTTGCCGGCTGGGAAACCTCTGGAAACTTCAGCTACGCGCAAAATGTGCAAACCCTGTTGGTTACCTACACCACCTCGTATTACAACTATTCCGCGAATGTGCACCGTAGGCTTGGGCGCGGCAAGCAATGGACGGGAGCATTCAATGGCAGTCACAATGGCCTGACCAACCAGCCGGGGAGCGACAATAACAGCGAGAGCTATTCCACGTCGCTCGCTCTGCGCCAGATCGCGCTCAGTGCCAATTACACGAAAGCGAATGGCACCGCTGTCCTCACCAGCACCGGCATTCAGCCCATTCCTCCAACCCCCGGATTGCTGCCGGAAGGGCTGATTGTCTACAATGGCACCAGCTACGGAGGCTCGGTCACGATCATGCCGTTGCCGCGGCTGTCGATTTCCGGCACCTATTCACACGCGGTCAGTGACACGCTCAGCGGCGAAGTTTTCTCCAACAACAAGACCAACATTTTTTACGGCCAGCTTCAATATCGGCTGAGAAGGATCAGCATCCTGGGCGGTTATACCAACTTCCTGCAGGGCATCAGTGCTTCAGGAACCCCTGCGGCCCATACGTATTCCTACTTTATCGGTGTACAGCGATGGTTCAACTTCTTCTGAGCGCGCACAGCAGAACGAAGCTCGTCGGCAGGAGGCTGGTCGTGTGCCTGGCCATAATCGTGTTGAGCCTTGTTGCCTTGCCTGTCCACGCGGCCGGCGACAAAAGGAAAGAGCCAACCAAGATTGAGATGCCGGACTTGTTGATGGACGGCGGCCGCAAGCTCAGCTACGAGCGCAGCTTCAGTAACGAACACGACGTGAAGCCCAAGCGCGGCTTCTGGACGAAAGTCGTTGACGTGATGATCGGCGCGCCCGATTACAAAAACATGATTCGCCCGTACAGCATCGTCACGGATTCAAGGGGACGCATCATCATCACCGATCCGGGTGCGCACGGTGTGCACATTTTTGATTTTACGAAGGAAAAGTACAAATTTCTCTCCCGCTACGACAAGGACAAAAATCCGCTGGTTTCCCCGCAATGCGTCACCGTCGATGCTCAGGACAAGATTTACGTCACTGATTCGGACTCCGGCAAGATTTTCGTCTTCGATACAAACGGCAAATTCGAACGAACCATCGGCAGCCTGAAATATGGCGAAGGATTTTTCAAACGGCCCACGGGAATCGCCGTTGATTCCGCCACGCAGCGGATTTACGTCTCCGATACCCTGCGCAATCAGATCTTTGTCATGGACATGCAAGGCAGTGTCCTGAAAAAGATCGGTAAACTCGGCACTGGCAACGGCGAGTTCAACTATCCGACCGAGTTGCGCTTGTATGGCGAAAACCTGGCCGTTGTGGACGCCATGAACTTCCGCGTGCAGGTCCTCGACAAAAATGGCGAATTTCAATACGCCATTGGGAAACTTGGCGACGATGTCGGCGGCATGTTCCGTCCCAAAGGCGTAGGCTTCGACTCCGAAGGGCATCTCTACGTAGTCGACGGATTATGGGCGGTCGTTCAAGTGTTTAATCGCGAAGGCCAACTCCTCTATTACTTTGGCAAACGTGGCACGGAGCCGGGTGCATTTCAGCTGCCGACCGGTTTGACCATCGACGCCCAGGATCGCATTTATATTGTGGATTCATTCAACGGCCGCGTGCAGGTCTACCACTATTTCGCAGCGAAAACAGCAGCAAGGAGGACGCCCTGAAACGCGCGCTGATCGTCCTCGCACTCTTCTTGCTATCGCGCTGTCCCACAACGCTGGCCCAGACGACCCCGCCACCAATTCAGGCCGACGTTTTGGGCATGCACAATATGTCTCCCGGTAGCGGCTCGTCGGTCACTGCCCAAGGCGGACTCGGCTGCACCTTCTGCCACGCGCCGCACAGCGGCATCGGCGGCGTCACGCCTCTGTGGAACCAAACACTTTCCAGCCAATCCTACACGCTCTACACCAGCACCACCTTCAAGCAGCAGGGCACACAACCCACCTTGGGAAAGTCCAGCAGTCTTTGCTTGAGTTGCCATGACGGCACAGTTGCCGTGGGCCAAACTGCCGTCTACGGAAAAATTCCCGTCACCGGCACCATGAACAATATGGATGTGCTGGGCACAAATCTGAGTGGCTCGCATCCTTTCAGCCTGGTCATGCCCCTGAAAGATGCGCCGGATATGGCCGCTTCGCTTGTCGCCCGGGGCATGACCGCGGATCCCACTGGCGCAGTCCAGCTGATTTCCGGCAACGTCGAATGCATCAGCTGCCACAATGCGCACGTGCAAGGCATCGATCGAGTGGCGCAAAAATTCCTTGTTCGCGATAGTTCCAACGGACAAATGTGCCTGGCCTGCCATGATCCCAATCGCATCATGACCGGACAGACCAATATGTTGACCGGCTGGACTACCAGCATCCATGCGATCGCGACAAATCAAGTGGCGAGTACCGCCAATGTGGGCTCTTACCCCACCGTCGCCGTCAACGCCTGCAGTTCCTGCCACACCGAGCACAACGCCAACGGCCCCTCGCGGCTGGTGCGTTTGGCAACACCCGCTGCACCCGGCGTCGATCCCAGCACGCAAGACTGCATCACCTGCCACGGCGGTGGAACAAACATTTCGCCTGTGGCTGCGAATGTTTACGGCGAATTCTCTAAGATTTCCCACCTCTTGCCCGCCGGCGCCAATGTCCACGACGAAGCGGAAACCGCCGTGCTCAATAACAATCGCCACGCCACTTGCGTGGACTGCCATAATGCGCACGCCGCGAATCAAATGACCACCTTCTCCTTGCCGCCCACGATTCGCTCGCCGCAGACAAACGTCACCGGAGTGAGCGCCATCGACGGTGTCACCGTGGCCAGCCCGGCCGTCAACCAGTATGAAAGCTGCTTCCGCTGCCATGGCACCAGCGTCGGAAAGCAAGTTTTGATCAAGTACGGTTATCTGCCGACGCGACTTGTTTTCGCGGCCGACCCTTTGAACCTTGTGCCACAATTCAGCTCGAATGCCACCTCAAGTCATCCCGTGGCGCATCCCCGCAGCAGCGCATTGCCGCAACCGAGCTTGCTTGCGAATATGCTGAATCAGAATGGTACGGTGTCCGCGCGGCTCATGGGCACCCAGATCTTCTGCACCGATTGCCACGCCAGCGACGATAACCGCGAATTTGGCGGCACCGGGCCAAACGGGCCCCACGGTTCGATCTACCCGCACATCCTGGAACGGAATTATCAGTTCAGCCAGGCCGCCACGCCCGGTGGCACGGTCACGAACACGTTTCCGACGCCCAATGTCAGCCCGCAAGGGCCGTACGCGATGTGCGCGAAATGCCACGATCTGAATAACATCATGTCCAATGCCAGCTGGACGCAACACGGCCTCCACGTTTCTCAATACGGCTTCTCTTGCTCTGTCTGCCACACTTCGCATGGCATGGGTGCAGTCAACCCCTCCGTCTCCGGCGAGCGGCTCGTGAATTTCGATATCGCTGTCGTCGGGCAAAATCAGACAGCGCCCATTTCCTACACGCGAGCGTCGAACACCTGCACGCTGACGTGCCATAATGCCGCCCACAATGCCAATGGCTCGGTAACGATGAATGCTGCCGCATCGTCGCTGCGAATGCCCCAAAAGCACTAGGATCTCGGCGATGACCTGCAGTTGAGCGACAATTTCTGAGTAAGTCGAAAATGTGGAATATGCAAAAGGGCGATTCTGCCAGCGATGCTCGTGGTCTGTTCGGGGGAAGCGTGCCCCGGGCAGTGGCCATCGTGTTACTCCTCAGCTTTGGCGCGATTTGGGAAAGCGGCAATCTTCATTCTTTGGCGAATCCGGAAATTTGGGGGCATCTCAGGCTGGGAAGCTGGATTCTACAGAACCGCAGCTGGCCGGAATTCGGACTCTTCTCCCAAGCGCACAAAACACCATGGCGCGACTTCAATTGGGGCTACGACCTTCTGGTGGCCATTACCTATCGTCTGCTGGGTTTGCGCGCTGTTCCGGCGTTGCTGATGTTGTTTCGCGTGGCGCTTGCCGCCGTCAGTTTTTTCCTGGCCGGAGGCTGGCGGAATTTCTGGAGTGCCGTGGCTCTGTCTGCAATCGCGCAGTATGTTCTCGCGGGTATGGGTCCCGACGCTGTTTGTGTCTCGGTGATCTTGTTCGCGATTGAGTTGTTTCTGCTCTGCGATGCGCGAAACTCCAAAAATCTCGGGCAGTCGTATTTCCTCCCTGTGCTGTTTTTCTTCTGGGCCAATCTGGACATCGGCTTCATTTACGGCATCGCCTTATACATTTTGTTCTTGCTCTCGCTGGCTTTCGAACACCTGGGCAGGGCGGGGAACTGGCGCCGGTTGCAAAAACCGAATGCGGCGATGCCGCTAGGCTCCGCCGCAATTGTGGGAATGGCCTGTGTGTTGGCCAGCTTGCTGAATCCCTGTGGATATCACGCCTACTCTGACTTCTTCGCCTTCCAAACGAGCGTTGTGAACAGTTATTTGCCCGGTTATGCCTCCATGACCTTCCATCAGCCACAGGATTACGTGTTGATGCTGCTTGCCATGACCGCGTTCTTGTTCTTTGGCATACGCCGCGACGGCGATTTATTTCAGTTCGGTCTCCTGGTCGGCTGTTCTGCGTTGGCCTTCCACTCGCAACGAGACAATTGGCTGCTGGCGCTGGCAGCGGTAACCTGCATCGGCCAAGCCATCCCGCAAAGAAACGCAGAGTCGCCCGCCGAGCACACTCAGCTATGGAAACGCCAAACGCTAATCGCAGTCGCAGCGTCCCTCGTGCTTGGGTGCCTGCCCTTCGCGCTTCGGGTACCCTGCCAACGGGAAGCACTTCTGGCAAAGATCGCTACGCGCTATCCGGTGCGCGCCAGCGATTTCATTCGCCAGCACCAATTGCCGGCGCCGCTGTTCAACTCTTATGCCTGGGGAGGCTTTCTCACCTGGTATTTGCCGGAATTAACGGTGGCAATCGACTCGCGTCGCGGCCTCTATCCCGAGCAGGAAGAGACCGACTACTTCAAGGCCATGAAGGCGGACATACCGTATCAAGCATTTCCGCCAATGCGGCTGGCCCGCACGCTGCTGTTCGAAAAACCGGGAGTGATGGGCGAAGCGCTGCGAGATCTCCCCGGTTTCCAGGTCGCTTACGAAGACGAAATTTCCATCGTGCTTCTGCAGCAGCGGAAAGAATAAGGAGTCGCGCGTCCCGTGTCCGGCGGAGCAGCAACAACGGCTAGGAATCAGCCAACGCCGAATTGGTGGAAGATCGGCGATGGTCTGGTGTTGCTTGCCTATAGCACCGTGGTTCTCTGGACCCTTCAGTATCACGAAAAATGGGCCGATGAAGCGCAGGCTTGGCTCATCGCGCGTGATCTCAGCCTTAAAACGATCTGGTTCCACGAGGTGCGCTATGAAGGCACTCCCGCTCTCTGGCACACGATTTTGTGGATCGCCCAACACGTGTTTCATGCCGGCTATGGCGCTATCGGCTACATCGGAGCGTTCTTGGCCATCGCCGGCGCGGCAGTGTTGCTCTTCAAGGCGCCATTTCCCAGGTTCATCCGCTGGTTGCTAGTGTTCGGCTACGTGATCGTTTATCAGTATTCGGTAATCGCGCGGCCGTACACGCTTCTGCCGCTCCTGGCCTTTTGCGCAGCGATTCTGTTCAAGGATCTCCGCCACCCCGAACGCCTTACCCTGGTGCTGGTTCTTCTGGCTCTGCTCACAGTGCACGGCGCGATTTTTGCGGGATGCTTGGCGTTGGCCTATTTGCTCGAAGCCGGAACGTCGTGGCGCGAACTAAACGCGGAGGCAAAGAAACGTTATGCAGTCAGTGCCGCCGTCTTTGCATTGACGTTCGCCTTTCTTTTTATGATTTTGAAACCCACGCCAGACGTTCAGGAGTTTGCCACGCAAAACGGATTAACGCAGCAAGCCGCCCTGCTGAAGGCCAATGTGGTGACAGTGCCCAGGAAGTTGCAAGCGGTATTTTCCGGAGCGTTTTTGGATTTCACGCTTCCGTCGGTGTTATTCGCCATCCTTGCGGGAGCCTACTGCGCCATGCGCCGTAAATTGCTGGTGTACGCGCTGCCGGTCGGCGCTCTCATTGCGTTGTATGTCGTAGTCCACGGTTACGCGCATCATCAGGGAACCGTAACTATCGCCGCCCTCGCAGGACTCTGGATTGCCTGGCCCACTGCGGAGGAACGCGCTGCTTGCAACATGTTCGAACGCCGCGCAACCCAAGGAATGGTTTTGCTGTTACTGCTCTTTGCTGGAATCCAGATTTGGGATTCCGCTGTGGCCATACATCACGAATATCTTTATCCCTACAGTGGTGCAGAAGATGCCGCGAAGTTCCTTAAATCCGAAAACGCGCAACAGGGGCCGATGTTCGGCTTTTCCTACGGCGTCGCCGGAATCCAGGCATACTTTGACCACAACATTTTTTCGAATATTCCCACCGCTTATTTTCATCATGGCTTGCCGCTTTACGGCAAGAATCTGGATTTAGGGGAAATCGCGCAAGTGTCCCCGGGTTACATCGTAATTTTTGACGAAGATCCGCAGCGCATTCTCGATCTGCACGTGATCGATGGCCTCGCTTCGGTCGGCTACGCCATGGTGCATTTCTCAGACGGCTACCAGTTCTACCGCCGCGGGGTCTACGTCCGTCAGACCTATTTCATTTTTAAACGAACCAACGCCGCAACATTCACTGCTCACTGACGCTCATAAACCGTCGCGATGTCATCGTGATACACCATCCTGAAGCGTGGGTCGATCGTTAGGATCTTCGCCAGCGGCAGCCGGGAATCCAGCACCACCACGCGAGCCTCATCCAGAAACGGGTCCGTCTTGTAGCCCGGAAACGCGGATTGTGAGTTGTAGAAAAGCTCGTCCAGCTGGTCGCCGTAAAGATCATTGCGTCCATCGACTGCCACCGGCAACTCCGGCAGATACCACATCAAAAAGCCGCCCCAATTCAAATTGTTATAAATGGGTCCCGAAAATGAATTGCTCCGAAGGAAATTGACTGCGTTCACTGGATAGTTTGCGCTAATAGCTCGGTCGAGTCCTCGCGCACTGAAATCGGTAAACCCTGCGCCAACGAACAATAGGAGAACGACCGCGCCCGCCATAGCCGCAAGTTCGCGCCACGAATCGCAGGTTCGCGTGGCAGTTTCGCAACTACGCGAGTCTGCAATGCATGCCGCGGCTGTGAAACAAATAAACCACGCATCGCGCATAGTGCGAAAAGATACAATACTCGCAACCACGAGAAGCGCCAGCTTGAAAGGATCGAGCTTCTTCTGCCAGCCGACCGCGTAAAAACCAGCAGCCCCCAGAAAAAGCTCAATGAAATTGCTCAACAAGCGAAAAGACAACGGCTGCAGCTCGACGATGACGCTGTACGTGAATTTCGCCTTGGCATAAGCCAGCACGACCAGATAAGGATGATAGAAATTCGGTCCAAGGAAAGTACCCAAAACGCAACAGGCAAAGATCGCCACCAGCGGTTTTCCGGGAAGCGAGGAGCGCGTTAGGCAGTCGGGAGCAAATCCACGCTTCACAAGAATCTGCTGCAAGAGATGAACGGCAACAAACAACCCCACCGCAAAAAGCCCATAAACAAATTGAATATGGAGGTTCGCCCAAAGCATGAAAACGAACGGCAACCAATAAAGGGGTTGCACACGCTCCGTTCGCTGCGTCTCCAACAACAGAGCAAGCGTAACGCAATAAAAAATGTAAGAGAAGAAAACTGGCCGGGGCGCCCCGCTGAACAAGAATGCCGCGCAGGTGATTCCCGTCAGCACACACGGAAGCCAGAACCCCCCGGAAATTCGCCGTAACATCCAATAAATCGAAAACGCAACGCCAACCGTTAGTATCGTTCCAAGAGCACCGATGCCCACCAGCCCAAACCCGGAGTAAGCCAGCGAAAGCAGCACCTCGTAGCCCCAACTGTAAGCTACCCAGGCGCGATCTGCCGCAGTGCGTGACAAAATGCCTGTATGCGGAAGCGCGGAATTGCGGATAATCCAGTCGCCAACCTTCAGGTGCCACCAGGTATCAAAATCCGTAACGCCATATTTTTCGCGAAGAGAATAAATCCCGATCCCGCCGAGCAAGGCGGTCAGCGCCGCAAGCTGGGCCCAGCGAGTGCGAAGAAAGTTCATGAGCCGGCTGAAAAAGAAGTTGCTGCCACGCCTTTCAATTCAGGAGTGGAATTTGCACCGGCTCTCCCGGCTTCGTGGTACTCCCCGTCTTCATTCACGGCCCACACATTATATTTTTGTTCTCCGGCCAATATGTTTCGCGCCGCAAGCATCGCCGTCATCATGGCGTGATCCTGATTGTTGTACTTGTGCATGCCGTTGCGGCCCACAAGATGGAGATTGGGGCAATGCGCCGCCAGCGCCTGCCGGATCACTTCCACGTGTTTCTTGTAATCGTCGTCGTACACGGGATAAGCCTTGGGTTGCCGGATCACGCATCCATCTACAACATCCGCAGCCGCCGCCAGCTGCACCTGTTCCAACTCTTTTTTCGCCAGCGCAATCAGGTCCTCGTCGCGCGCGCTCCACAACCCGTCGCCCTCAAAACAAAAATATTCCAATCCATAGCAACAGTATTCCGGGTCCGGAACCATTGCCGGCGACCAGGACTTGTAGTTTTGGACGCGCCCAACCTTCACGTTAGGATCGTGAATATAAATCCAGTTGTCGTTGAACCGATTCCGCTCGCGCAAAATCAAACCCACCGTCACAAAATCCCGGTAACGCAAGGATTGCGCCGACCGCAGCGCCGCATCCGGAAGCCGTGGCATCAGTTCCGCTGCCAGTTGCCGCATCGGCATCGACGAAATCACGTGCTCGCCGCGATATTCCTCCACTCCCCCGCGGGCCGTGCGCGCGGTCACGGTCCAGGACATCGTCTCCGCATGGAAACAACAACCGCTCACGCTTCGCCCCAGCAGCACTTCGCCGCTCATGTCTCGCACTTTTCCCGCGCACGTTTCCCACATCATTCCCGGCCCCAGCCGCGGATACCGAAATGTGTCGATCAGCGTCTTCACCACCCGCGTCCGATTCCTCGTTCCGTTCTTCGGCAACAGAGCGTTCTTGATCGCCGAGCCCAGCGACAGACCCTTGATCCGTTGCGCGGCCCAGTCCGCAGAAATTTCCTTGCAGCTCATTCCCCACACCTTTTCGGTGTAGGTTTTGAAGAAAATATTGAACAGCCTCAGTCCAAACTGATTTACCACCCAGTCTTCAAACGACTTTGGATTCCGCGTGGGATGAATCTGCGCTGCCAGAAACGAAAACACGCAAAGGCAAGACTCAACGATCCCAAGTTTCGACAGCGCCTCAAACGGTTTCAGCGGATACGCGTAAAACTGTCCGCCATAATAAATCTTCGACGACCGCGGCCGCTGCAACATATCCGCGCCCAGAATTTCCGTCCAGAGATCTTCCACTTCATGCGATTTGGAAAAGAAGCGATGGCCGCCGATATCGAAACGATACCCGCGGTACTTCACCGTGCGAGAAATTCCCCCAACATATTCAGGATCGCTTTCCAGTACGACCACTCGCTGGCCCGCTTTGGCCAACTGATAGGCCGCCGTAAGCCCTGCAGGTCCTGCACCCACAATGATGGCTTTTATCGGGCGATCACTCATAAACCAGGTCTTTCGCGGGCACTGCAACGGAACAACGCAGCTGACGCAAAACGAGCAGCCTCAACGATTCTGCGCCTGCGCGATCAACTGCAAAACTTTCTCCCTGTTTTCATAATTCGGATTCGCGTTCAGCAATTTCTTCCAAGCGGCGATCGCCCCCTGCGCGTCCTTCTTACCCTGCCACTTTACAATACCAAGATTGAAAAGTGTGTCGGGCTTGCTGGGCGCGATGGCCAACACCTTTGTGAACTGCGCGATGGCTCCATCGGCATCGCCGGTGTACCAATACGCCGTGCCAAGATCAGTTCCCACCGACGTGTCCGGCGGCTGCGACTTTAATGATCGCTCATAATAATTAATGGCGGCCGGATATTGCTTCGCGTCGTAATAAAGGTTACCCACCTGCGCCAGCAGCGCCGCATTCTGTGGGTCGGCTTTCAGGTGTTCGAGCAGTGGTGCCGCCTGCACATCCGCAGCCTGCTTCAATTCCGCAGCGGAAGGCGCCGTAGGCACAGGATTGAAATTCGCCGCTGCCGGCTGGCCGGATACTCCGCTCGGCGCGGAAGCCGGTTCCACTCCTACACTGGCCGGTACTTGCACGGCGAAAGATCTGCGTATCAGCCATCCGCCACTAATGCCCAGTAACAGCGAGAACACAGCAAGCGCCGCAGCCTGAGTGCCGAGCCATGAATTGCTCGTGGTTGTCTTAAGTTCGTTCACGTCGTGTCGCCCCTCCCGTGAGTCCCGGCGTCTCAATTCTTCGTTTCCGCGGTGGCTTTCGCTTCCGCAATCATCTGTTCCACCACCGGCTTACGGTCCAGATTCGGATTCGTCTTCAGAAGTTGCTGCCACGCGGCCAGCGCTCCTGCCGGATCCTTTTTCCCGCGATACTTGATCATGCCAATATTAAAGAGCGCATTTGCGTCTTTGGGGTTGGACTTCAGCACCTGATTCAACTGGGCCACCGCACCGTCCGCGTCTCCGGAATAATAAAGACACGAGGCCATCTCTGTCCGAGCCGACGCGTTTTTCGGATCGATGCTCAGCGCTTTCTCAAAGTAAGCCGCGGCTTCCTTAAACTGGTGCGAAGCCTGGTAAATTCCCGCGATCTGCACCAGCAAACCGGCGTTCTTCGCTTCGGATTTGGACTTTTCGATCAGACTGGAGGCCTGTACATCCGCCATCTGCTTCATCTGCTCGATCGTCAATTGAGGGTGGGCGCCATTGTATGTAGCAACAGCATTCGGCGCACTCGCCGCTGAGTGAGACCGCGCGATGCGGGGAGTAGCATGGCTGCCGAGGAAGAAATAGCCAATGGCAAGACCAATGACCAGACAACTTCCGGCCGCTGCGTACACCTGTTTCGCCGGAAGACCCGCGTCGACGGCAGTGCCGCCCGTTTGAGGAGTGCTGGCCATAGTAGTTCCTCCCGATCTAGCTCTCTTGCCTGAAAACTTATCTAACCCATTCATTACCGGTAACTTGCATAAATCATGCGGACCGGCGAAAGGGACTGGCCGTGGCAAGGAAAGCGTAAAAAAGACAAGAATTCAGGGTCGCCCGTACAGCGTAGGTCGTGCCGCACACGCCTGCCGCGCCACCCGTCACAACCTTATGTGATCTACGTCACACCCCTGTCCTTTCCCTGCGTCCACGGGCCGTGTATCCTGTGATGGCTCACCATCTTCCGTGCAATATAAGCCGCATCGGAGCTTGACGAACACTATGACGAATAGCAA
This sequence comes from Candidatus Acidiferrales bacterium, assembly GCA_963742325.1. GTDB lineage: Bacteria > Acidobacteriota > Terriglobia > Acidiferrales > UBA7541 > Acidiferrum. Next base: position 1,774,622 of record CAVULB010000002.1, read on the forward strand.
CACCGCAAAATTTGGGCTTCCGTTCCCAATTGGGCTAGTTTGCTTGTTCGCCGCCGGCATTTTTCCATTGGCCCATAGTCTCTCCTACCGTCTGTCGCCCAGCATTCAGCCGACTCGCCTCATTGGTGCGCGTTTTGTGTTTGCCGACCTGGACGGTGACCGTATTCCCGATCTGGCACAGGTCGAATCGCAAAATCCGCGGTCAGCCAATACCAATTATTCTATTCATGTGAAGTTAAGCGCCGGAATGGAATCAGCGATTGGCGTAAGTGGGCCGATGGGCGGTCTTAGAGTTACTGCCCGCGATGTGAACGGAGACGACAATCTCGACCTCGTCATCACTTCCTACCTTGATTCGAGCTTTGTCGAAGTGTTGTTAAATGATGGCCACGGAAATTTCGCCGCAGCCCCGTCCGCGCGTTTGGTCAGGCTGGAAAATGTGTCTGATGTAGTCCTGGAGACTCCGTCGGGTCCGCAGAGGGATCGAGTGACGTTTGCTTCGGCTCGCACTCCGCTGGACGAGGTACTGGTTAAGGATTCCTACATCCATGACGCGCCTTACTCCTCTGGCGGCGGCGCCCACCGCCAAAACCAGCCGATTCTCCAAAGGGACGGGATGCCGCGCCTCGGTCGTTCTCCGCCTGTGTCGCAGACATTTTCGTAACCAATCGTTTATCGCGCTGTTATACATTCTTTAGGCCGGGGCGACTATTGTCGCCAGGGCGGATTCGACGGGGCCGGCGCCGTAGCTGCACTAATTCTCTAAATCGGATGGAATACTGACCCCAGCCAGTGTCCGCATTCACCAAAGTTCAATCGATGTGAGGGTAGAGTCATGTGGCGTTTTATTCGGGGTGTATGCCTAGCCAGTATGTTGGCGTGGGGAATCGTTTCCCCGGCACAGGCGCAAAAGCCCCTGACATGGGATGAAGTGAAACAACATTTCGAAGCCAATAACCCCACCTTGCTTGCCGGCGAGATTGGAATTGACGAATCGAAAGCGCAAGAGGTCACAGCGTATCTCCGTCCTAATCCGCAGGCTTCCGTTGGAGTTGATCAGATCGGGAACACCACCAAGCAACCATTTTCCGCCGCTACGCTGACCGCCTCGGTCAGCTATCTGCACGAAAGGCAGCACAAACGTGAACTGCGGCTGGAAAGCGCCCAGAAAGCCACGGGCATAGCCGTGTCCAGTCAGTCAGACTTGGAAAGAAGCCTGATCTTCAACTTGCGCAGCGCATTTGTGGGGACCCTCCAAGCCAAGGCAATTCTGCGAGTCGCGACCGACAATCTAGCCTACTGGGATCAGGAGTTGAAAATCAGTAAGGATCGCTTCGACGCCGGCGATATAGCGAGAATTGATCTTGATCGTCTCGAACTGCAGCGCGTGCAGTTCGAATCCGATCTGCAAACCGCGGAAGTCAACCTGCGAACCGCGAAGATTCAGCTCTTGATGCTTCTCAACGATAAGACTCCGGTGGATCAATTCGATGTTTTAGGTCTATATGACTTCACCGACCAACTTCCGCCGTTAGATCAATGTCGGCAGATCGCCCAGGACAACCGGCCGGATCTCAAAGCCGCGGTGCAAGCCGTCGATAAGGCCAACACAGACCACAAGCTTGCCGTCGCAAACGGATCCACCGATCCCACAATCACTGTCGACGCCGGCTTCCCCACAATCTCTGAAGCTTATTTGAGCTACCAGCCACCGTTGCGTGAATACGTCGGGGTTGGCGTCGGAATCCCACTTCGCATCTTCGACCGGAACCAGGGCGAAAAGACGCGCACGCAACTTGATATAGACCGCAATCAGAAATTGCTAGATGCCGCGCAAGCTCAGGTGTTCAGCGACGTAGATTCCGCCTACGCCACCGTCAACAGCAACCTTATTCTTCTCCGTCCTTACAAAAGCCAATACCTGGAACAGGCAGCTCGCGTGCGGGACACGATGAAGTTCTCCTACGAGCATGGCGGAGCCGCGCTCATCGATTTCCTCGACGCTCAGAAGGAGTACCGGGACACGGAATTGAATTATCTGAACCTGATCGGTTCTTACCTGATCGCGGCAGGCCAGTTGAATCTTGCCGTGGGACGCGAGGTCCTTCAATGAGAAGCAGACTGGCTCTGCACCTGACATGCATCTCGATTCTCGGTGTTTCTCTTTACGCGTGCGGAGGTAAATCCGAAGACGTCGGCAATGCGGGCGCGCCTCCTCCGGCAAAAGTGGAAAAGGAACAGGATGTCAACCTGCTCACTGTCGACCATCCGGAACAGTTCCCGCTGGTCAAAGCAACCGATTATTCTGCCGCGCCTACCCTCAGCGTGACTGGCACGGTAAATCCCGATATCAGCCGGACAGTTCCGGTGATTTCTCTGGCCACAGGGCGCGTGGTGGAAATCCGCGCACGCTTGGGCGACACCGTCAAGAAAGGCCAAATCCTGTTGCTCGTGCAGAGTCCGGATATCGCCGGAGCCTTTTCGGACTACCGTAAGGCCGTTGCCGACGAAATGCTCGCCAACAAACAATTGGAGCGTTCGCAATTGTTGTATGAAAAAGGCGCCATTTCGCTCGGCAACCTCCAATTGGCGCAAGACACGGAAGATAAAGCCAAGGTGGACGTCGAAACCACTCTCGAGCATCTGCGCGTGCTCGGAGTGGATAAGGATCATCCAAGCGGCGTCGTGGAAATCAAAGCGCCCGTCTCCGGCGTCATTACCGATCAACAAGTCACCAATGCCGCAGGAGTTCAGGGGCTATCCGGCGCAAATCCTTTCACCATCTCGGATCTTTCCAGCGTGTGGATTCTTTGCGACGTCTATGAAAACGATTTGGCGAATGTCCATGTCGGCGAAAACGCGGACATCACCCTGGTTGCCTACCCGGACAAAACATACGCCGGAAGAATCAGCAATATCGGGCCAATTCTCGACCCGAACCTGCGCACCGCTAAAGTGCGCATTCAGGTGTCCAATCCGGACATGTTGATGCGCGTAGGCATGTTCGTCACCGCCACCTTCCACGGGCAAAAAAAGGTGCAATATGCCGCCGTGCCCGCTTCCGCCATATTGCATTTGCATGACCGGGACTGGATCTACGTTCCGGCGGGTGGGAGCAAGTTTCGCCGGCTCGAAGTCAAAGCCGGCAGCATGCTTCCCAACAAAATGCAGGAAGTGCTCCAAGGCATTCAACCGGGACAAGAAGTCGTCAGCAACGCATTAGTCATGCAAAGCACGGTGGAGCAATAAGAAGCCGATGACGCATCGCCAAACCATAAGGATTCCCCGATGATCCGCGCTATCGTCGACTTTGCCCTCGACAATCGTTTTATCGTTCTCGCGATTGCCGTGCTCCTCCTGATCTGGGGAGGCGTCTCGTTTCATAACTTGCCCGTCGAAGCCTATCCCGACGTCGCCAATAACTATGTCCAGATCATCACGCAATGGCCGGGCCGCGCCGCCGAAGAAGTCGAACAGCAGGTAACCATCCCTATCGAAATTCAGATGAATGGCCTGCCGCATCTCGCACATCTGCGCTCGGTCTCTTTGTTTGGCCTTTCCAGCGTCATGCTGATCTTCGATGATTCTTCCATCGACGATTGGAATCGCGAGAAAGTTTTGGAGCGCCTGTCGATGGTGACACTGCCCACTGGGTTGACGCCCCAAATGGGTTCGGACTGGAGCCCCGTTGGACAGATTTATTGGTACACGCTGAAAAGCACCAATCCGAAATATGACTTGATGGAATTGAAGGCCCTCGAAGATTGGGTTTTGGAAAAACAATTTAAGTCCGTGCCCGGCGTCGTGGACGTTTCGAGTTTTGGCGGAACTACCCGCGAATATCAGGTGAAGGTGGATCCGAATAAACTGGTTTCGTACGGCATCAGCCTCCCGCAGGTGGAGCAGCAGATTGCCGCTAATAACGTCAACGCGGGGGGCAGCTTTATCGAGTCTGGTTCGCAGCAGATAAACGTGCGCGAAGTGGGACTTTTCACCGGCGTTCAGGAAATCGAGCAGACGCCGCTGAAAACGCAGAACGGCACGGCAATCCACGTCAAGGATATTGCCAGTGTGACGCAGGGACCCAAAATCCGCCTGGGAAAGATCGGCAAATCAGTTCGGCGGGACGACGGCACAATCGTCGATGACGACGATGTTGTCGAAGGCATTGTGCTTTTGCAAAAAGGGGCTGAATCAGAAAGCACCCTCGAAGGCATCCACGCCAAGGTCAAGGAACTAAACGAACATATTCTGCCATCGGGCGTAAAGGTCGTTCCGTTTCTAGATCGCAGCGAACTGGTGCACTATACGACGCACACGGTGCTTCACAACCTCGGTGAAGGCGTGTTATTCGTCTCCATCATTCTGTTTTTCTTTCTCGGCAATGTTCGCGGCGCGCTCATCGTCGCGTTAACCATCCCGTTTTCCCTGCTTTTCGCTTCAATTTGCCTGGATTTGAACAAGATTCCCGCTAACCTGCTTTCGTTGGGCGCGTTGGACTTCGGAATGGTCGTCGACGGCGCTGTCGTCGTCATTGAAAATATCGTGCGCCATTTTGGTTTGCCAAGCGCCGCGCAAAAAACTCCATTGGAACGAATCCGCGATGCCGCCCACGAAATTCAGCGCCCGGTGTTCTACGCCATCGCGATCATCATCACGGCATACATGCCCATTTATACGCTGCAAAGCGTCGAGGGCAAACTGTTCCGGCCGATGGCCTGGACGGTCGCTTTTGCCCTACTCGGAGCGCTGATTTTTTCGATGACCATTGCTCCTGTGCTGGCCGGAGTGCTATTCCGCAAGGGAGTCAAAGAGTGGCACAACCCGCTGATGAATTTGTTGCGCGATCGCTATCGCAGCTCACTTCGCTGGGCCATTGAGCACCGGCGCATCACTCTCACGTTGGGCGCCTGCGCCCCACTGATCGCCGCGGTGATTCTCTACAGCAACGTCATCGGCTCGGAATTCCTGCCGCATCTGGACGAAGGAGCGATCTGGGCTCGTGGCACGCTGGCGCCCAGCACCGGCCTCACCGAAGGAACGCGCGTCATGGATCAGGCACGCCTGATTTTCGCATCCTTCCCGGAAGTCAAACAGGTGGTTTCCCAGGTGGGCCGCCCCGATGACGGCACGGACACCACCGGCTTTTTCAACACGGAATACTTTGTCGATCTTTGGCCGAAGGACAAATGGCGTCCTGTCTTCGGTGAAGACAAGGAAGCCCTGATCGCTTCCATGGACAAGGAAGTAAGCAAAATGCCGGGCGTCTTGTGGAATTTTTCCCAACCCATCTCAGATAACGTCGAAGAAGCCGTCAGTGGTGTAAAAGGTGAACTCGCCGTCAAAATTTATGGCAGCGATTTGCGCACTCTCGAAGCCAAAGCCGAAGAAATTACCAACATCATGAAAAACGTGCGCGGCATAGAGGATCTAGGCGTATTCCGCGTGCTCGGCCAGCCGAATCTGAATCTCGTGATCGATCGGCCCGCGCTGGCTCGCTATGGCTTGAACGCCTCGGATGTCCAGGATGCGGTTGAGACCGCTGTCGGCGGCAAGGCCGTCACCCAGGTCCTTCGCGGCGAGCAGGTTTTCGATCTTGTTGTGCGTTATCAGGCGCCTTACCGCGATACAAAGCAGGCCATCGAAAATATTCGAATTGTCACTCCCAACGGACAGCGCGTCGCTTTATCGCAAGTCGCGCACGTAGAAACCATCGACGGAGCCTCCGAAATTTATCGCGAAGCCAACTCACGCTATGTGGCCATCAAATACAGCGTTCGCGGCCGCGACCTGGGCAGCACCGTGGAAGAAGCCATGGGCAAAGTTCGCTCGCAAGTGAAGCTCCCGGAAGGTTACACTCTCGACTGGGCCGGCGAATACGCCAGCCAGCAGCGTTCCGAGCGCCGATTGATGTTCGTGCTCCCGATCACCATTCTGATTATTTACGTGATCCTATACGTCATGTTCAGCTCGCCCAAGTGGGCCTTGCTCGTATTAGCGAACGTGGCCATGGCTCCCCTCGGCGGTTTCCTCGCGCTTTGGATTACCGGCGAACATTTCAGTGTCTCTTCCGGCGTCGGTTTCCTCGCGCTTTTCGGAGTTTCCGTGCAGACCGGGGTCATTATGGTGGAATACATCAATCACTTGCGCGCGGCCGGAAGTTCCGTCGAAGACGCTGCGGTGCAAGGCGCCGTTCTCCGCTTGCGGCCGATCATGATGACCATGCTCGTGGCCATCCTCGGGTTACTTCCGGCGGCAATGTCGCGCGGCATCGGTTCCGATTCTCAGCGGCCGTTCGCCATCGTGATCGTCGGCGGACTTTTGGCCGCGTTACTCCTCAGCATTTATCTGCTGCCAACCTTGTACACCACTTTCGCGCGAGACACGGATCGCTTGCCGCCTGCCGATCCTGAGTGGGAAGAATCCACCTGATCGAATGACCAACACGCAGTGACCTGCATCACAGGTGTGCGTTTACCCTTATTTTTCGCACCTTTTCGTTGCTTTCACCGCCGCCGCCGCCTACCATTTTCTTATCAAGTTACGCGCACGACGGAGATCCCAATGGCCAGAAAGATGTCAATTGTCGACGGCAACGAAGCCGCTGCTGCTGTCGCTTACCGCCTCAATGAAGTGATTGCGATTTATCCCATCACTCCTTCATCCCCGATGGGCGAGTGGTCGGATCAGTGGAATTCGGAACGCAAACAAAATATTTGGGGTGCGATTCCCGACGTTATCGAGATGCAGAGCGAAGGCGGCGCCGCCGGTGCGCTGCATGGCGCGCTGCAGGCCGGCGCCCTTGCCACGACATTCACCGCATCGCAGGGCTTGCTTCTCATGATTCCCAACATGTACAAGATTGCTGGCGAATTGACCGCGGCGGTAATTCACGTAGCCGCGCGCACTCTGGCCACTCACGCGCTTTCCATCTTCGGCGATCACAGCGACGTCATGTCCACGCGTGCCACTGGATTTGCAATGTTGGCCTCCAACTCGGTTCAGGAAGCCAGTGACTTCGCCTGTATCGCGCAAGCCGCCACGCTCGAATCGCGCATACCTTTCCTGCATTTCTTCGATGGCTTTCGCACCTCTCATGAAGTGAACATGATCGATCCGCTGAGCGATGACGATCTTCGCGCCCTCATTGATGACAAATTCGTTCGGCAACATCGTGAACGCTCTATGACTCCTGACCGCCCGATCCTCCGCGGCACCGCGCAAAATCCCGACGTGTTTTTCCAGGCGCGCGAAGCGTGCAACCCCTATTACCGCGGCTGCCCAACGATTGTGCAGGACGTGATGGATCGTTTTGCCGAGCACACCGGCCGCAAATATCAATTGTTCGATTACTACGGCCCGTCGGATGCCGAACGCTTGGTCATCCTGATGGGTTCAGGAGTGGGCGCGGCGGAAGAAGCGGTAGAGGCGTTACAAAAACAAGGAGAAAAAGTTGGCTTGTTGAAAGTGCGCTTGTTCCGGCCCTTCGCCGCAGACGTTTTCCTGAAAGCGATTCCCTCCAGCGTCAAATCCATCGCCGTTCTCGATCGTACCAAGGAACCGGGAGCTCTGGGAGAACCGCTCTATCAGGATGTCCTGACAACCTACATGGAACGCTATTCGGCGAATCCAGCCGCAGGCATCCCGCGCATCATCGGTGGAAGATACGGCCTGTCCTCAAAAGAATTCACACCCGCAATGGTGAAAGCCGTATTCGATGAGCTGACGAAGCCTGAACCTAAAAATCATTTCACGGTCGGCATCGTCGATGACGTAACGCACACCAGCCTTACCTACGATCCGGATTTCTCAACTGAAGATCCGCGCACCGTGCGGGCCCTGTTCTACGGTCTCGGCTCGGACGGCACTGTCGGCGCCAACAAAAACTCCATCAAGATCATCGGTAAAGGAACCAGCAATTTTGCGCAAGGCTATTTTGTTTATGATTCGAAGAAAGCCGGCGCCGTCACCGTTTCCCACCTCCGCTTCGGCCCGGATCCGGTTCGTTCCACATACCTGATCACCAAAGCGAATTTCGTCGCCTGTCACCAATTCCAGTTCCTGGATCGCATCGATGTTTTGTCGGCCGCTGAACCGGGCGCCACGTTCCTTGTGAACGCGCCCTTTGGCCCCGACGAGATCTGGCAGCACATCCCCAAGCAAGTGCAGGAAACCATTCTCAAGAAGAAATTGCGCTTCTTCGTAATCGACGGCTATACCGTCGCGCGCGCGGCCGGCATGGGCAGCCGCATCAACACCATCATGCAGACCTGCTTCTTTGCCATCAGCGGCGTGTTGCCACGCGCGGAGGCCATTGCGGCCATCAAGAAAGCTATCGCGGATACTTACGGCAAGCGCGGCGAAGCGGTGGTCCAGCGAAATTACTCCGCCGTAGATCAGGCCCTCGCGCATCTTCACGAAGTTCACGTGCCGGACAAAATCAGCGCCACATTCGAAATGCTCCCCGCCGTCGCTTCGCAAGCACCCGAATTTGTCCGCAGCGTTCTCGGCGCCATCATTACCGGAAACGGCGATGCGCTTCCCGTCAGCGCCATGACCATCGATGGAACGTTTCCCACCGGCACCGCCATGTGGGAAAAGCGCAATATTGCCAAGGAAATTCCCGTCTGGGACGAAGATCTTTGCATCCAGTGCGGCAAGTGCGTGCTGGTTTGTCCTCACGCCGTGATTCGTGCCAAGGTCTATGACTCATCCTTGCTCAGCGACAAGCCGGAAACATTTAAATCCGCCAAACCGCGCTGGCGCGAGTTCGAATCCCTGCGTTACTCGCTACAGGTTGCCCCGGAAGATTGCACTGGCTGCAAATTATGCGTCGAGATTTGCCCCGTGAAAAGTAAAACCGAAGTAAAACACAAAGCCATCAATATGGAGCCGCAAGCAGCGCTGCGTCAGCCCGAGAGCGTGAATTGGGAATATTTCCTGGGTCTCCCTGAATTTGATCGCAACCGCATTTCCCATTCGCAAGTAAAGGACTCGCAACTTCTTGAGCCCCTGTTCGAATTCTCCGGCGCGTGCGCGGGTTGCGGTGAAACACCGTACATCAAACTTCTAACCCAGCTTTTCGGGGACCGGCTCATGATCGCCAATGCCACCGGTTGCTCTTCGATCTACGGCGGCAATCTTCCGACAACGCCCTACACAAAAAACAAAGACGGGCGCGGTCCAACGTGGTCGAACTCCTTGTTCGAAGACAACGCCGAATTCGGTCTCGGCATGCGCCTCGCCGTAGATCAGCAGCATCAATATGCGAAAACCCTGCTGGTGCGCTTGAGCGCTCAACTCGGCGACGAACTCGTCAAAGGCTTACTTGAAGCCGATCAGTCGAAAGAACAGGGAATCGAAGAGCAGCGCCGTCGCGTAGTCGAGCTGAAAACGAAATTGTTAGCAGTGGCTCTTCCGGAGTCCGTGGCCTTGCAATCGGTCGCGGATTCGCTCGTGAAAAAAAGCGTCTGGCTCCTCGGCGGAGATGGCTGGGCGTATGACATCGGCTTCGGCGGCCTCGATCACGTGCTCGGTTCCGGCCGCAACGTCAACGTCCTTGTGCTGGACACCGAAGTCTATTCCAACACTGGCGGGCAAATGTCTAAAGCCACGCCCCGTGCCGCGGTCGCTAAATTTGCCACCGGCGGCAAGCACACCGGCAAGAAAGATCTGGCAATGGAGGCGGTCAGTTACGGCTACGTGTATGTTGCGCGTGTGGCTATGGGCTCGAGCGACACGCATACCATAAAAGCGTTCCTGGAAGCCGAAGCGCACGACGGGCCTTCGCTCATCATCGCGTATAGTCACTGCATTGCGCACGGATATGACATGGTCCAAGGTTTGGACCAGCAGAAAAAGGCCGTGCTCAGCGGTTATTGGCCATTGATGCGCTACAACCCGGCGCTTCGCAACGAAGGCAAAAATCCTTTCCTTCTTGATTCCAAGGCGCCCAGCATCTCCCTGAAGCAATTCGCCTATCAGGAAGCGCGCTACACCATGTTGGTTCGCAGCGATCCTGAAGCCGCCCGCGAATTGCTCAAAGCCGCGCAGGATGATGTCGAACGCCAGTGGCGCGTGTACGCCAATCGTGCCGCCATGGCCGGCCGCTCCGAATCGCCTCACATTGCCCCCGAAATGACGGAGACCGACCCACTGCCAGTGAAAAAGGGAGGGGAAGAGGAATGAGCGATCTTTCTACGAAGTATCTTGGTCTGCAGCTTAAATCGCCGTTGCTCGCCTCCGCGTCGCCGCTCAGCGAGTCGGTCGACAACATCAAGCGCCTCGAAGATCAAAACCTTGGGGCTGTGGTGCTGCCCTCGCTGTTCGAAGAGCAACTCCAGCTGGATAGCCTCAGCGTAGATTCCGATCTCGACCGTGGTTCTGACAGCTTCCCCGAATCAGCGAATTTCTTCCCCGATCTGCAAAGCTACAACCTTGGCCCGGATGGCTATCTCGAATTGATCCGCGAAGCGAAAGAGAGCGTGCGCATTCCGATTATTGCCAGCTTGAATGGCGTGTCGAAAGGCGGCTGGCTCGAATACGCTCGGCTGATGGAGCAGGCCGGTGCCGACGCCATCGAGCTGAATATTTATTCCATCGCCACCGACCCCACGATCCGCGGCAGCGAAGTGGAACAGGAATATATCGACCTGGTGCGCCAGCTCAAACGCAGTATTCGCATCCCTCTTGCGGTAAAGCTTTCTCCTTTTTTCAGCGCGCCGGCCAATATCGGTGTGCGTCTCGATGAAGCGCATGTCGATGGAATCGTTCTGTTCAACCGCTTCTACCAGCCCGATTTCGATATCGAGCACATGGAAATATCGCCCAATCTTTCGTTAAGCCGTCCCGAAGAACTGCTTCTCCGTTTGCACTGGACGGCCATTCTCTGCGGCCATGTCCGCGCCGACCTCGGAATCACCGGCGGCGTACACAGCTCGCGCGATCTGATTAAATCCGTTCTGGCAGGCGCAAAGGTCGCGTTTATGACTTCGGCGCTGTTGCGCAATGGTGTACATCACGCCGCGCATGTCTTAACGGAATTGGATCGTTGGCTCGATGAACATGAATACCATTCCGTCCAACAGATGTGCGGAAGCATGAGCCACGAAGCGGTACCCGATCCCTCCGCCTTCGACCGCGGAAACTACATGAAAGTCTTAAGTTCCTATACCCTGCGCGCCAACGTCTTCAACGACTAGAACGGTCGCCGCGGCCCTTTTTCAGCCCGGTCTTGCTGCGACGTCAGGTCGTTTTTCATTCTCGTGTAGGGCCCGGGTTCCGATGCGGACCGTTCTGTTCCGACTGGCGCAACCAAACCGAACCCCAGTCATCAAAAACAGGAACTCTCATGCCGAGCCAAGCGCAGCATCTCAACCACCGCGTCTTGCCTCGCACCCAAGTGGCACAGGTGCTTTTCGGTCGATCACAAAAAAATCCGAACCCGTCATCCCCAACAAAGTTCGCGCAAGGAAAGATCCTTCTTCGCCTTCCAACCATCTACTCAAATCCCCCGCTGCGGCGTCAATCTGAAGACACGATCCGCCAATTCGTACGCCCCCAACAGATGCGCCTCCAGAACCGCGACATAATCCTCCGGACGAATACGATTCGCCTTCGGAAATCGTTCACTCAGGATTCGCCACGGATTTTCGAGCACGCAGAACGCCTCCGCCTGCGGGGAATACCCGTACCCCAGTCCCGAATTCCAGCACATCTGGTTGGCCGCTTGCACAATCACGGTAACTTCGTTGTTGCTCACCTGCGCTTCCGGATGGTGGTGAAACTCGATCACCTCTGCTATTTCATCCGGCAATTTCCACTCCTCTGCCACAATGCGGCCACTATCGGCGTGCGTAAATCCCAACAGGCGTTGTTCCACACAGGCCACCATCGAGTGCTCCAGCGTAGCTTCCTCCAGAACTTCAGAGAATTGTTCCGGAAACAGAAGCGCGTTGATCAGGATACCGATATCGTGCAGAAGTCCCGCCAGATAAACGTGCTGGCTTGCGGTGCTCATAAATTCCGACCCCAGTTTTTCGGCAATAAACGCCGTGGCCAGGGAATGGCGCCAAAACGTTTCCTTGGGCACCGCGCACCGCAAACCGGAAAACATCAGCGGCAAGTTGCAGGAAAATGCCAGGTCCCGGATGCGCCCGAGTCCAAGGGTAAGCACCGCATTGCGGATCGTCGCGACATGGCCACGATGACTGTAGAGCGCCGAATTCGCCACGCGCAGGCACTGTGCCGCCAACGATTCGTCGTAGGAAATGGTCTCAACAATTTTATCGATGTCCGCCATGCCGGAATTCGCGCCCAGGCTCTCGTTCAGAGTCGCCAGAATCTGCGGCATTGCTGGCAAAGCCCCCAGATGCTTCGCGCGCCGTACGAGCATGTCATGGGTAGCCGGTTGCAAGACGCGCCTCCCGAAACAACAACATGGAGCATGCTGGCTTCCAGTCATAAATGCGCGAAAGTGGCATTAAGATGGGCGGGCACTGTTTCATCTTCGAACATACCTTCCTCTTCGACCCAGACTTTCCTTTCCTCCGTCCTTCCTTGTAAAATCTGCCTCCCGTGTTCTGGGCAAAAGAATTTGTCCCTTCTTCTAGCCTTTAAGGACATGAGAGACGATTCTCAGTCGCTTCCCAGAGTGAGTCAGGCCATCCGTCGTGTGGCACGCTGCTTGCTCCACTCGAGGGTTACTCCGCGGGCGCGACATGCGCTCTCACTTTATGCCACCGGTAGAGACACGCAATCGTTTCCTGGCTCGTCAGCCCATTCTTACTCGGGACAAGAAGTTTTTCGCTTATGAAATCCTGTCACGCTATGGGCCGGAAAACTATTGTTGTCCGACGCCCGGCAGTCCCGTAGCCGAAAAGGCTATGGACGAACTCTTTTTGATGGGTGTGCGGACTATCACGGAAGGTCTTCCCGCGTTCATGAACTGCACCCGGGAGTTTCTGCTGCACGATTTCCTTACTCTGATGCCGAAGGAACTGATTGTCGGGGAAATTCTGGAGAATGTTCCTTCAGATAAGGATGTTCTCGCCGCGTGCCGCCGCCTGAAGGATCAGGGATATCGTTTGGCCCTCGACGATTATTGCGATACTCCAGAAGCGCAACCCCTGCTAGCCATTGCGGACTTTGTCAAGATTGATGTTCTCCTAACGACTTTTGCCGAGCAAAAGCGATTGGTGGATATCTGCCACAGACAGAAAATCCCGGTTGTAGCCGAAAAAGTGGAGACCGACGAGCAATTCCAGCAATGCGCCCGGATCGGCTACGATTATTTCCAGGGCTATTTCTTTTGTCGTCCGCAGGTTGTCGGCCGTCGCAGCGTTCCCGCGAACAAGGTGGTCTATCTGGAATTGCTTCAGGCTGCCAATGCCAGCGTCTTCGACCTCCACCGTATTTCCATGATTTTTCGGCGTGATGTCTCGCTAAGCTACCGCCTCTTGCGCTATCTGAACTCCGCAGCGTTCGCGTTCCGATCGCAGATCCATTCAATCCCGCACGCTCTCACGCTTTTGGGGGAGCTGCCCATGCGCAAGTGGATCTCGCTGGTCAGCGTTGCCGGGCTGGGCGATGAAGTCGCTGATGGGCTGCTTCGTTTGCCGCTCTTGCGCGCCATGTTTTGCGAACTGATCGGCAAAAAAATCGGATTGATCCAGGAGACCAATGAATTGTTCCTACTGGGCCTGTTGTCCGTGATGGACGCGCTCCTCAACATGCGCATGGTCGACGTGTTGACGGAAATTCCCGTCGACGAAGCCATCAAGCGCGCCCTATTGGGAAAACCCAGCCGCTACCGCCCGATCTTTGAAGTGGTCCTCGACTACGAATCAGGCACGTGGGAACAGTTGGCGCATTCCGCCAGGCACATCGGTCTGCATGAGGAATACCTGCCTGACTTGTACATGCGCTCCGTGCGCTGGGTGACGGAAGTGCTGGCGGACCTTCCCGTCCTCGTTTGATCCCTCGGTTACTTCCCCGACTCCTTGAACACTTCTTCCGCCAGATGAAACGCATTGTTCGCCGCCGGCACGCCGCAATAAATCGCGGTCTGCAACAAAACTTCCTGAATCTCTTTGCGAGTCACTCCATTTGCCCCCGCCGCGCGCAAATGCAGCCGCAATTCCTCAGGACGATTCATCGCCACCATCATCGCAATCGTAATCATGCTCCGCGTTTTGCGTGGCAGCCCCGGTCGCGTCCAGATTTCTCCCCAGGCGTATCGCGTAATCAGGTCCTGAAAAGGCGCCGTGAAGCTGTTTTCTTGCTCCCGTGTGCGATCCACATGCGCGCTGCCCAGTACCGCACGCCGCACCTTCATACCTTTCGCATGACGCTTGCGCTCATCCATCGCAATCTCCTTTACGCCAGCAGAAATGGCAGAACATGGCGGTTAAATTCGTCGCCCGCCTCGACATTGGACAAATGAGCGGCGGAAATTTCGGCATACGCGGCCCCGGGAATCGACCTCTCCAGAAAATGGGCGTCCTCGGGGAGAGAAGTGGTGTCATGGGTCCCCGTAAGCGCCAGACAAGGATTGCGAATTGTACTGATCGCACTTCGCAGGTCCGCGTCGCGCAGTGCAGCGCAGCACGCAATATATCCCTGTGGATTTGCAGCCTCCAACATCGCCTGGATCGCCAGTGTCTCCTCCGGATGGGAAGTGCGAAACCTCGCTGTGAGCCAGCGCTCGATCACGCCAGCAGAAATCGCCTTCATGCCGCCGCTTTGCACCGCCTGAATGCGCGTATTCCAGGAGTCGTTCGTGCCGATTTTCGCGGCAGTGTCGCAGAGCACAATCTTGTGGAATCGGTCACCCGCGTTCGCTCCCAGAAACATGCCGATCAAGCCGCCCATGGACAACCCGCAAAAATGGGCCCGCTCGATTTTCAAAGCATCCAGCAGCCCAACAACATCCCAACCCAATTGCTCGATCGTGTAAGGACCAGCAGTAACTCCGGATTGGCCGTGCCCCCGCGTATCGCAGCGAAGCATGCGAAACTGCTTCGAAAACGCATCGACCTGGGACTCCCACATGCGCATCGTGGTGCCTAGCCCATTCGAAAACACCACCACCGGCAGATGCTCTGCTCCGGACAACTCGTAACGAAGTTTTACGTCAGGCAAATTGGCAAATGGCATAAGCAATCCTTTTTTCAGCGGCCAGGCAAGAATTCGCGGGCTTGCGCCGTAACGCGCTCCACGAATTCCTCCGCGCTGCCCAAATAATTTCGCGCATCGAACAAGCTTTCCAGATCGGCCGGCGTCAGATGCCCGCGCAGTCCAGGCTCATCGCGCAAGATATCCTGTAATGGCCGGTCTTCCGCAAGCGCTTTCTCGCAAGCGCCTTCCACCAGCAGATGCGCGGGAGTCTTGCCCATGCGATCCGCCAGGGCCATGGTGACAGCCTCCGCAAAAATCAATCCCTTGGTCGCCTCAAGATTCCGTCGCATTCGCCCGGCGTCAACCTCAAGTCCCGGCATCATCTCGGCCAGATGATGCAACGCCCCACCTGCCAGGCGCAGGATCTGCGGTAAAGTTTCCCATTCTGCTTGCCAGCCCCCCAGCCCGCGCTGCAACTCCTGCGGCATGGTCGAAAGCATCGTGCCGACCAATCCCGGCACGCGCGCAGCCGCCGCCAAGACAACCGAGCATGTCACCGGATTCCGTTTGTGCGGCATCGTCGACGAACCGCCCCGCTCCTTGCCCGCAGGTTCGAACAACTCCCGCAGTTCGCTCTGCGAATGCAACGAAATATCCCGTGCAATTTTCCCAAGCGTCCCGGTAAGAACGCCAAAAAATGCAGCAACCTCCGCCATGCGGTCGCGATGCGCGTGCCAAGGCGCCACGGGCAAAGTCAGACACAGTTCACCGGCCAGCGCACGCGCACTTTCCGGCCCGTCGCCGCGCAACGCCGCCAATGTACCCACAGCCCCGCCAAACTGCAGTGACAAAACGCGCGGCCGGATCTCGCCCAGCCGGCGCCGCTGTCGCATCAAAGCATCAAGCCAGCCAGCAACAACCAATCCAAACGTCGTTGGCAGGGCCTGCTGCATCCACGTACGCGCCACCATCACTGTCGCGCGATGCGCACTCGCCAATTCAATCAACATCTCGCTCAGCCGCGCCAAATCTTTCTCCACCAGCGCCAACGCGTCCCGCATCTGCAGCACAAAACCTGTATCGATCACGTCCTGGCTCGTCGCGCCCCAATGCACAAAGCGCGCCGCATCCTGGTCTTGCCGAGCAACCGCTTCCGTCAGCATTTTGATCAGCGGGATGGCTACGTTTCCGGCGATCGCCGCTTGTTTCGCGATCGCCGCCAGATCAAATTTCGTTGACCGGCACTGCTCGGCAATTTTCTGCGCTGCGCCTTCCGGGATTATTCCCGTGCGCGCTTCCGCAATCGCCAGCGCCGCCTCAAATTGCAGCATCCCTTTCACGCGCGATTCGTCGGAAAGCACCGCATCCATCGCGCTATAAGAAAAAAGTTCGTCGTAGAGGGTCATTTGCCCGAGGAACTCCGCGGCTCAGCAGTCAAAGAAAACCGTCTCATCATCGCCCTGCAAGTGTACATCCCACACCAGGGTTTTTCCCGACTCACTATCCGAGCGTGCGATTAAAGTACCGCGCCGGGCGGCCGGTACCAACGAAAGCACGTCATCCGTATCGTTCGCGGGGTCACCCGGAAAATAGATCCTGGTAACCAATCTCTTTAGCAGCCCGCGCATAAACACAGACACCAGCAGATGCGGGGCATGAGTGGTGCGATCGCGCCCTCGAACGCCCCCAGGCTTGATCGTTGTGAAGAAAAACTCGCCCCGATCATTCACCGGCACGCGCCCAAATCCGAAGAAGTTGCCCGCGGCTACCCCTTCGGTCGCATCTTCGTCATGCGCGTACCGGCCATCCGCGTCCGCTTGCCAAATCTCCAACACCGCATCCGGCACCGGCTTTTCCTCTCCATCCAGTACGCGCCCGCGAATACTGACTTGCGCTCCGCCCGATGCGCCTTCCGTTAAATCTGCGCGTTCCAGCCACGTAAAGCCAATACTGAAAAACGGTCCGACGGTCTGCGAAGGCGTACTCCGGCCGCTCATCGATTCTCCATCGGCGTAGCGTTGCGTCCCCGCAAAATAAGATCGAACCGGAATCCCAAAGCAACTTCAGGCGTGGTTGTTGCCCAATCGAATCGCGAAATCAGCAGATTCCGCGCAGCTTCATCCGCCACGCTATGAAAGATCGGATCGAATTCCAGCAGCGGATCGCCGGGAAAATACATTTGCGTCACTAGCCTTGTCGCAAAAGCCGGACCAAACAATGAAAAGTGAATATGCTGGGGCCGCCAGGCATTCGGGTGGTTTCGCCATGGATACGCTCCCGGTCGAATCGTAACGAAACGATAGTGCCCCTCTTCATTCGTGAAAGTCTGCCCAACGCCCGTGAAGTTCGGGTCGAGCGGTGCGTCATGCTGATCCCACTTGTGCAAATATCGGCCCGCCGCGTTGGCTTGCCAAATCTCCACCAGCGAATCCCGCACCGGCCGCCCATCTTCATCAAGCACACGTCCGCTCACCACAATGCGTTCACCGAGTGGTGCGCCTCCATGTTGCAGCGTAAGGTCGAAGGCCTTCGCGGGCAAAACTTCTCTGCGAAAAAGCGGCCCGGTGATTTCGGAAAGGGAATCGGGAAGCGCAACCAGCGGCTGCCTAGGCGCCCGTTTCATCGAAGAAACATAAGCAGGATGGAGATACTCCGGCTGCGTTCCCGGCGCCGGTTTTCTATATCCCCGCAGTGGATCCACGCTGCGCTCCTCGGCTACACGCGTTCGAGAATCACGGAAATTCCCTGGCCAACGCCAATGCACATTGTGCACAACGCATAGCGGCCCTTCGTGCGCAGTAATTGATAAGTTGCAGTAGTGGCAAGCCTCGCGCCGCTCGCGCCAAGCGGGTGCCCAATCGCAATCGCGCCGCCATTCGGGTTCACGTGGGCCGCATCGTCCGCCACGCCCAGTTCACGAAGCACCGCCAGCGCCTGCGCCGCAAACGCCTCGTTTAACTCAATCACATCCATTTGCCCAATCGTCATGCCCGCCTTCGCAAACACCTTGCGGCTAGCCGGCACTGGTCCCATGCCCATGATTCGCGGAGCCACCCCCGCCGCCGCGGCAGCCAGCACGCGTGCTTTCGGCGTCAGTCCAAATTTCTTCACCGCTTCATCCGAAGCCAGCAGCAACGCGCAAGCACCATCATTCACACCCGAAGAATTACCCGCCGTTACAGTTCCGTCCGGCCTCACCACGCCTTTCAATTTCGCCAGCCCCTCCAGCGTCGAATCCGGTCGCGGCTGCTCATCCACGCTTACACGAACTGCTTCGCCCTTCTTCTGGGGAATGTTTACAGCAACAATTTCTTCCACGAGCCGCCCGGTCTGTATCCCCGCCGCCGCGCGCTGTTGGCTGCGCAACGCAAATGCATCCTGATCGCCGCGGGCGACCTTATATTCTTCCGCCACGATTTCCGCGGTCTCCGGCATCGCGTCGGTTCCATACTTTTCCTTCATCGCCGGATTCACAAACCGCCAGCCAATAGTCGTATCTTCGAGTTTCATTCCGCGTGAAAACGCTGCGTCCGCTTTCCCCATCACAAACGGCGCGCGGGACATGCTTTCCACTCCGCCGGCAATCACCAGGTCCACTTCGCCGCTCTTGATGCCGCGCGCAGCTACGGCCAGCGCATCCAGGCTCGATCCGCACAGCCGGTTCACCGTGCTGCCCGAAATTTCCTTTGGCAGCCCTGCCAGCAACAACGCCATACGCGCCACGTTGCGATTATCTTCGCCGGCCTGATTTGCGCAGCCGTAAATCACGTCGTCGAGCGCGTTCCAATCCACCCGCGGGTTGCGCTCCACCAAAGCCTTGATCGGAATTGAGGCAAGTTCGTCAGTTCGCACGCTCGCAAGCGTGCCGCCATACCGGCCAAACGGCGTCCGAATCGCGTCACAGATGTAAGCATTCATCATGGGGTATGAGGCGTCCTCGTTTAAGTCTACCGTAAACACACACGAGATTTCCGGGTGGCTGAAAAATCCGGTATCCCGATAACGAGAGCATGACTGTGTCCCACGAAACCATTTAGAAACCCAGCGTAGGTGCCCAGAGACACGTAGCTCAGCTTCCCGTAGCCCCTTTCGACCATTCAATATCAGGCCGCTTTGGCTAGTTTTTGGGCCGCGCCATGATGGGGTAGATGCTCGATGGACGGGACGAATAAGATAAGGAAATAAGAGGCCGTAGAGGAGGGAAACCAATCTGGTTTCTGGTCTAACCCTCTGCGGCCCTTTTCCTTCTAGTTAAGCATTCGTTCGAAGATGTTAAAAAGTTACAGGGATTTGGGAAAATGGCAGAACTGGAAGTGCAGAGACTGAGTTGGCTATGATGGCCGGCGCTGCACGCAATCGACCCGGCTCCAAAAGATAGATTCAAAGATAGGGTGCGCCCGCAAAAACCGGCCCTCTATAAACGCTTAAGCGGCTTTGTAGGAGAGGAAACATGCCCTACGCGAGTGGCGAATCTCCCCAGGTGGGCGATTATGTCAAAAACAAATCTGAACAATCGGGCGCGGTGGGCGGAGTTCAGGTGACGATAGACATATAAGGTGGGATGAGCGCGCATTGGGCGCTCACCCGACTGAGTATGCGATCACTAAATCCAAGAGACCTGAAGGCAGTGTTGGCTTTACTACTTCTTAGCGCTAGGGTGCGCTGTTGCCGCAGGTGGAACTGGTCTGATTGGAATTATCCGCCTCGTCAAAAGGGCTTGGGGAAATTAGTCCTGCTGACATTATGGAACAACATCAACACCTGATTGGCCTTCCTTGGGACATGTATTGATCGGAGTACCCAAAACCGGCCATACCGAAGACATAGCTTGCGGCCGCAAGTTGGCTTGTGGAAAAGCCGGGCAGGCGGCGCTGCCTTGAAAAAGCTCCGCGATTCCCACCTTGCTATAATCAACGACAACTTCACCTTATCTGAAGGTAGGTAGATGCAAAAACGGAATCAGCGATTCGCATCCGACCGAGAGTCGAACGCGCTTCAAGTTCGCTTACGGGCGGCAAACCAGTTCGGCTTCTGATGTGAGGCAGTCCACGACTTCGGTACACGACAAAAGCGCGTTGTAAGTTTCTACCAACAGCTGCAACCTTCCGTTTGCCATCCTGGGTATGGCGCAGATAGTATGAAGTCGTCCCATGCGGTTCAACGGGGCGGCCATTCTTCATCTGAACCAGGAAAGAAGTCGTACCGATCTTGGATCTTAATACGGGCCAGTAGACTCGCCCAAGGTTGCTCCAGCAGATCAACTATGCTTATCCACCGAAGCGAAATCCAGGTTGAATGGGGAGATTGCGATCCGTTCGGGATTGTTTTCTTTCCCCGTTATTTTGAATATTTCGATGCCTGCACGAACGCCCTCTTTCACCGCGCATTGGGAATAAAAAAGGCGGAAATGCTTCGTCACTACAAAATCGCCGGCATTCCACTAGTCCAGGCCAGTTGCAATTTCTTCGTGCCTTCCTCATTTGGCGACGTTGTCTACGTTGATTCCGGTGTGACCGAATGGGGCCGCAGCAGCTTCACGGTGCAACACAAACTTTTCCGCGCCGAAACCCTGGCTGTCGAAGGAATCGAAAAACGTGTTTGGACCGTCCGCTCGGGCGATCCCCCGCAAGCAAAAGGCCACGCCATCCCCAGAGAAGTGACCGAGAAGTTCTCCTAACCCCTAGCTCTGAACTCGCTCACGATGGCCACAATACGCACACAAGTCGGAATCATCGGAGCCGGGCCCGCGGGATTGACCCTCGCTCACCTGCTCCACCTGCAAGGCCTCGAATCGGTCATCCTCGAACGCCACTCGCGCGAATATGTCGAAACCCGCGTCCGTGCTGGCGTTTTGGAACAAGGCACCGTGGATATTTTGTGTCAGTCCGGAGTAGGCGACCGTCTGAAGCGCGAAGGTCTGGAACATCAAGGAATCGAATTGCGTTTCGGGGGCAAAGGCCATCGCATCGATTTTAACAATCTGGTCGGAAAATCCATCACCGTGTACGCGCAACAGGAAGTCTTGAAAGATCTAATCGCCGCTCGCCTTTCCGTCCAGGCCCCCCTTTTCTTCCAAGCGGAAGCGATGCGCATCGAGAATTACGATACCGCGCCAAAAATCCAGTATCAGCACGATGGTCAAAGTCACGAGATTATCTGTGACTTCATCGCCGGCTGCGACGGCTTTCACGGTATCTGCCGGTCAGCGCTCCCGGAACACCAACTGCAAATCCACGAGCACCATTATCCCTTCGCCTGGCTCGGAATTCTTGCCCACGTTCCTCCCGCTTCCCACGAACTGATTTACACCTATCACCAGCGCGGCTTTTCGCTGCTCAGCATGCGCTCACCCGAAATTTCTCGACTCTATCTCCAGTGCGCGCCCGACGAAGACGTACAGAACTGGCCAGACGATCGAATCTGGGACGAACTCCGGACAAGAATGGCCACACATGAAGGTTTCGAACTGAAAGACGGTCCGATTTTTCAAAAGGGAATTACGCCCATGCGCAGCTTCGTTGCCGCGCCCATGCAGTTTGGAAAACTATTCCTTCTCGGAGATGCGGCGCACATCGTTCCTCCCACAGGCGCAAAGGGATTAAATCTTGCCGTCGCGGACGTGCGTGTCCTGACGCGTGGTTTGGTGGAGTTCTATCGACACGGAAACCGGGAAGCACTTCGCCAATATACAGAGTGCTGCCTGCGCCGTGTCTGGAAATGCCAGCGTTTCTCCTGGTGGATGACCTCCATGCTCCATCGATTCCCCAACGAAGACAGCTTCTCCCGCCACATTCATCTCGCCGAACTCGATTACGTCACAGGTTCCCGTGCGGCATCTACCACGCTCGCCGAAAACTATGTTGGCCTCCCCTTCGACACCCCCGGTCTATTTTAGTTTTCGCCTCCGGCGGCGAAGAAGCGATCTGGCTTTTCGTTAACGAATCCAGGGCAAGCAGGACTTCGCGAGGTGTCTATTAGGTTCATTTCCTTTTCTTTGATGCACGGTCAACTTGACCGAAGGTATGCGCGCAGGTTATCGTTGCGGCAAGTTTAATCGAACAGCAAACAGTGAAAGTTACCTTTACAGGCAGTTTTTCGTGTCGGATTTTACAGCGGACTGCCTTACTAGCGGTTCTGATGGCTTCGCTTCATGGCCTACCCGCCGCGAAAGCGCAGCAGTCCGTTGCAGCTCCAGTCTCACCCGTTTCCGCAACCATCGCCCCACTCCAGAAAACCCCGAACTGCCGCATCATTTATCTGGGGTTTGTGGGCGCCTTGGAAACCTCCGGCAACAAACACTCCGGCGTGGTTCAGATTCGCGACATCTTGCAGACCAAGGAATATTCCGATGTCTGCGCGAAATCCTTTTCCCCTTACTCCTGGACCGATGGTCGCGATTGGCTTCTGCATTATTTCCCGTCCCACGACGGGCCCCTGACACCTGAAGAACTGCAGCAAGCTCCCAAAGTAATTCTCGTTGGCCACAGCATGGGCGGATGGGCAATGCTAAGCGTGGCGCGCGATTTGCGCAGTCGCGAAATTCCCGTGGAACTGACCATCCAGGTCGATAGTGTCGGACTCACCGATCACACCATTCCGCGAAATGTGAAGTCAGCAGCGATATTTCACGCAAACGATGTGCTCGTGTTCATGACCACCAAAACCGTGAAGCGCGAAGATCCCAATTACACGAAAATGGTGGCCGATATAAGGGTAGCCGGCGCCGGCCACGAATCCATCACCCGCGATCCGCGCATCCGCGAATTAGTGATGGACATGGTCGCGAGCCTTCGCACAGCCTTCGCCGCCAAGCCCGCGCTCCCCGCAGTCGCTGCCCAAGCGGTTCCCGAATTAGTCCACGGCGTCGCACAAAAGTAGTTTCCGAAAAACAGCACCACGCAACGCGCCGCGTAGGAGCGTCTGCGCCGGCACTCTTCACAAAACGAAAAGCCCATTCTCCTCGGACGGCGGACAAGAATGGGCCATTCGCAAAGGCTCTTGTTGGAACGTTATGCGCCCCGGTTACCAACCCTGCCGGTACTGCCGCGTCAAATATTGATTGGCGTCCGGTACGTTCGTGATGCGCATGTTCGCGCCGTCATAATTAATCTTCCGCTCCGCGCGCAGCGCCACCACTCCGAGCAACATCACCTCGGTAAGTTTAGCCGCGTACGAAAATGGCGAATCGGTCTCACCTTTTTCCTTCGCCGCATCCACCCAGTTCAGCTCATGCGCTTCACCCGGGATGCGCGCCAGTTTCTCCGCCGGTTTGCCAGCGGACTCCTGCAACGATTGCGGTAACAGCCGCGGATGCGCGCCATACGTGTTGTGCATCAGCTTGCCCTTGCTCCCGACAATGATCGCGCCGCCTTCCTTGATCAACTCCTCGTCTCCCAGTTCTTCCGGTTTTTGCGGCATCAACCCGCCGTCATACCAGGTCAGCTTCACCGGTGGCATCGAACCGCGCGCCGGGAACTCATAGAAAATCAGTTCGCCGCTCGGATAGGAAGCGCCATTGAAAGGAGTCGAAACCGCCTCGATGGAGGTCGGCAAACCAAGGTTCAACGCCCACATCGAAACATCCAGCAAATGCGCGCCCATATCGCCAATCGCTCCACATCCCCAATCCGTCCATCCGCGCCAGTTGAACGGATGATAGATCGGGTGATAGGGAACCTCCGGGCCTACGCCAAGGAACAAATCCCACGACAGCGTTTCCGGCACGGGATAATTTCCCGCCATCGCCGCTGCCAGCCGTGTGTCCACTCCGGATTGATCCCACTTCAGCGCATCTAAAGGTTCCACGGCAGCCTTTGGCCTCGGCACCCCCTGCGGCCAAAATCCCACGGGTCGATCGGTCCAGACGTGAATTTCGCGCACCTCGCCAATCGCGCCCGACCAGATGTATTCCACCGCCGTCCGAGTGTCATCCAGAGACCGCCCCTGGTTGCCCATCTGCGTGGCCAGCTTCGTTTCCGCCGCACGCTTCGACAGCCGCCTAGCTTCGTCTACAGACCAGCACAGCGGCTTTTGCACATACACGTGTTTGCCAACATCCATGCAAGCGAGCGCGATCGTCGCGTGCATGTGATCCGGCGTCGCAATCACCACACCGTCGATGTCCTTCTGCTGATCCAGCATCTTCCGGTAATCACTGTAGCGCTTGGCCTTCGGGATCAGGTCATTCTTCAAGTGAAGAATATTGTCCAGCCGCTGTTTCGATTTTTCCGGATCGATTTTAGGAGCAGGCTTGCCCGTCGCCGGAGCCGCATCGGGATGGTCGATGTGCGCCTGCAAGTTGGAAATGTCCGTATCCAGACGGGAAAGATTCTTATCCGTATAGCCCCAATCCACATCGCAAAGAGCGACGATATTCTGGCTGGCCAGATTGATCAAGTTGCTGCGACCCATTCCGCCAACTCCAACGCAGGCAACGTTGAACTTGTCGCTGGGCGGAGTAAACCCCCTTCCCAGCACATGACGCGGAACAATCGATACCGCCGCGCCGGTGACCGCGGCGCTTCGGATAAAGCTACGGCGTGATACTTCGTCTTTACCATCTTTAGCGTTCATTCGGGGATTCCTCCAGTTTCACCACAATATTATTCGACATAGAAGGTATTGCGACCGCCATGTTCCACAGGGAGTTTCGAATAAGAAACCGCAGCGAGCGATGAGCGATGAACTCTGTGGGCCACTTCTTGGTTCTGAGCGGACATTCGGACAAGACAGGCGTGCCCCCGGTACTGGGGGCGACGGAGTGACAGTAGCGGTTTTGCGAGCGAAGGTCAACGCAAGTGAGCCTCAGACTTGGCTCATGAGGAAATGGTAAGCCAAATGTTCCAATTTGGCGAATCCCTCCCGAGATGAACTCAGCTTCGACCGCATAACGAACCTTACCAACCAGCACCACCGCGCAAAAAATCCGTTTCACCATTTGAGCCACAGAAAAGAGAGGACATGCGGAACAATGGGGCAATATGTAGGGGACATCGACGCGATAAGAATTTTGAAAAAGGCTCGGTTGCTGGAAGCACGCTTGCTCAGAAGAGCAGCGATTAAGCATGTCTCTACCCGTGCCGTAGATTGCCCCACGGAACGAAATGAGGAAACACCACGGCCATTTTTCCCATGAAGGAAATGTGAGTCGCACGCGATGAGCCACACAAATTCCCCCTAAAGGCCGGCGTGAAGAAGCAAATGGAAGAGGACTAAACGAGCATGCCCCGCATACGAATTCTGATTGTCGACGACTCCGTCGTCATTCGCAAAGTGCTGAGCGAAGCACTGTCGTCGGATCCTGACATTGAAATTGCCGCGGTCGCGGCGGACGGAAACATCGCGCTTAACAAAATTCCGCTCGTGAACCCGGATCTGGTCACGCTTGACGTGGAAATGCCCGGAATGTCCGGCCTGGAAACGCTTATTGCCATCCGCAAGACGTACCCCAAGCTTCCCGTCATCATGTTCAGCAGTCTCACCGAGCGCGGCGCGGCCACCACTGTCGAGGCGCTCTCTCTCGGCGCGAGCGATTGCGTCACCAAGCCCAGCAAGACTGGAAGCGTCGAGGAAACCCGCGCGCGCATTCGCTCCGAACTGATTCCCAAAATCAAAGAGCTCTGCCGCAAGCAAAGGGGCTTGACGCTACCCTGCATTCCTCGCCCTGAGTGGAAAACGACTTTGCCCGTTCGAACCGCTGGTCTCTCGGACCGCGTGGACATACTGGCGATTGGCAGTTCGACCGGAGGTCCCAATGCGCTGGCCGTACTTTTACCCGCCCTCGCCGAGGAGTTTCCCGTTCCCATTGTCGTCGTTCAACACATGCCCCCGCTATTCACCCGTTTGCTCGCCGACCGGCTCAATAAACAATCCGCGATCGCCGTGCATGAGGGAGCTGAAGGCGATGTTCTGAAACCCGGTCACGTCTGGATTGCCCCGGGAGACTTCCACATGAAGTTGGCCATGGAAGGGAAAACCGCTCGCCTGATTATGAACCAGAGCCCGCCTCAGAACTCTTGCCGCCCCTCTGTGGATGTTCTCTTCGAATCCGTCGCCGAAATTTATGGAGCGCACACTCTCGCCGTCGTACTGACAGGCATGGGTTCCGACGGCGTGCGCGGCTCGCAGTTGATCCGCGAAGCCGGCGGGCACGTCATCGTGCAGGATGAAGCTACATCCGTCGTCTGGGGCATGCCGGGCCAGGTTGCCGCGGCCGGCCTGGCTGAAGCCATTTTTCCGCTAAACCAAATTGCAGGTGAATTGGAGCGTCGCACCGGCCGCCGCGCCTTTTTCTCCAGCAATAAACACCCGGATACGGCTGAGAAACAGATCGCGGCCAAGCCATCGTCCTGGCTGGTGCCCAATGCTCCACAGAACGGCAAGCAGCGCTGAAAAAATGAACATCACGAGCACTCATGTCCACTGAAGCGCTAAAGGCCCCAGCCGTCGAGGGAAAAGCGAAAGACGACAGCCAGGATCCCGTTTATCTTCGCTTGCGGGATCTCGTTTACCAATCCTGCGGCATTTATCATTCCGAGGAAAAACTATACCTGCTCGTCGCTGCCTGCAAACGCCGCATGACCGCAATCGGCAGCCAGGTCACAAGCGGCCGCGCCTATCTTGATCGCCTGTCGAGCCCGCTCACACGTGATCTGGAATCGCGCGAACTTCTAAACCAGATCACCATCGGCGAAACTTGCCTCTTCCGCAGCCAAGCGCAGCTGAATGCGTTGCACAACGTGATCCTGCCGGAAATCGCCGCCGAACGCAGTAAAATCGGCCTGCAACGGCTGAAAGTCTGGAGCGCCGGCTGTTCCACCGGCGAAGAACCCTACACCCTGGCGATGTTCTTGCTCGAAGAGCAGGAAAAGCTTCTTAAAGATTGGACCTTCGAAATTCAGGCCACCGATCTCAACGATAATTCTGTCGCCACCGCCCGTGCAGGCATCTACGGCGATTATGCCCTTCGCAACACACCGGAGCTGTTCAAACGAAAATACTTTGTTCCAGGGGATGGAACCAAATTGAAAGTGAAGGATGAAGTCAAAGCGCGCATCACCTTCACCCGTCTGAATCTGAACGACGACAGCCGCATGTTATTCATGAAGGGCATGGATCTGATCTTTTGCTGCCATCACCAACGTAGTCGACGTCTACATCAATTACCTACGCCGCAAAATCGACGTCGGCTCCGACCATCCCCTAATCCGGACCGTCCGCGGCATAGGCTACCAAATCGGCGGCAACCACTTCTCCACCTAACCTAAGCCGTCGCCCACAACTCTGCCGGATGCGCCATCCTCGGGTTTGCTGGGGTGGATCTTGCCGCTGGTGTTAGCTACTGTGGCTTCAGCCTGTGCTCCTTGGGTAATCCGGGTACTAGGGTGAACCGTATTCTTGGGTCCGCCCTTCCCCTCCTTAGGGGTCGGAGCTCCGACATCCCAGCAACCCACAGGAGGGCTTCACCCTAAGGACTCCGCTGCCCATTCCCTGGCCCCCAACCTGCTCCCTAATCCACGCCACACCATGGAGCCACCATGAACAACCTCCTCAATTCGACCGGCCAAATCCTCGGATGTACCGTGTTTGCAATGCTCCTGGTTCGCGGAGTTGTCGCCCTCGCCCACGATTTCACCAAATGGACCCTCCGTCGCAACAACCTCGATGCGGACCAATAGCAACCTCCCATCCCATTTCGGCACGCCCTCCCAAACAAAATGAATCCGTCGTTCCGAAAGGAGTCCGCGAAGTGAGGTATCTCGCTTCGATTCCTGGCATCTTGCTTCAACCTGGGGCACAGCCGCTTTAGCCTGTGTTGTTGCGGTGCGCCGTGCTCGCGAGGTTCGGCCCTCCTCTTAGGAAGTCGGCGCTTCATCCGCACGAGTCACGGGTCAGGGAACACGTGCTCACTCCGCCACATTCCAACCGGTCTATACTGTCCGCCGAGAGGCGGCCACATGAAAACAATCTTGGCGGCGATTTGTTTGACGCTGGTGTTGGCGGCGCCGGCGTTTGCGCAGAAGATGCCCGAGGGCATTTGGGAAGGATACGACGGGGAATGGCTGCACGTGTCCGAACAGTTGGTGGCGCTGGCAGAGACTACGCCGGCTGAGAAATTCGCGTGGCGGCCTGCGCCGGGAGTGCGTTCGACCAGCGAAGTGTACATGCACATTGTGGAAGCGAATTTTTATTTGCTGAGCGTGACCGGTCCCCGGATGCCCCCGGACTTGAGAGAAGACGCGGATACAAAAGTCACTTCGAAGGCGGAAGTGATCGCGTGGCTGAAGCGCTCGCTGGACGCTGTGAAACAGGCGCACCTGGCGGAGACGCCCGCGGACCTGCAGCGCAAAGTGCATATCGAGGATCGCGACGCGACGGTCGATGGAATGTATTTGCGCATTATTGTTCATGCGAATGAGCATATGGGGCAGCTGGTGGCATATGCGCGCATGACCGGCGTGGTGCCGCCGTGGTCGAAGAATTGAAAATGGAAAAGAGAAATGGAAAATCGGGGAGCGGAGACCTCCAGGGCCAAAGCCTCATTTTCGGTCGGTGAGATGTCGGAGCTGAAGCTCCGGCCGCCTGGTTCTAGAAGGAAGGAAGCGCGAACTGAAGTTCGGCCACTACACTGGAAAGAAACGGGCACTGCGATTGCTCGCAGTGCCCGCTGAAGAGTTAAGGGTGACGCTTTAGACTAGCGCATGCCCGTGCCGGAAGCGGCGCTGGCAGCGGACTTAGCGTTTGGGTCCAGGCTTAGCAATCCTTCCGTGGCGGAAACGGCGACGATCGAACCATCGTGACGAGTCCAAACCGCGGGGAAGTAGGATTGCGATAGTGGATCATCCAGCTTCTGCCAGGTTTTGCCGCCGTCGAAGGAAGCAACCATGCCGTGCCGTTGCAGAGCCGCAACGAGCGCCGTGCTGTTTCCGGCTACAGACTGGAAGGAAAGTTCGCGGACATCCTGGCGATTCCAGGTTTTGCCGCCGTCACGCGTGCCGTACAGTCCCATGTTCGTGGTAATGAACAGTGCGGAATCGTCGACGCGGTGAATGCGAAGATTGCCGGCGTTGGCGAAGGAAAGTTCCTGAGCATCCCAGGTTGCGCCCTTGTCGGTAGTGAAGAGCAGGTTGTGCTCGGCAATGGCCCAAACCTGATTGCCGTCGGCGGAAACTTCCACGGATTGCGCCAGCTTGTGGACCAGCGGATCCTTGCCGTCGACCTTCCAGGTTTTGCCTTCGTCGCTCGAAATGAGCAGGCCGCCGGTTGTCGCCGCGTACCACGCATCATTGCCAAAGGCCATATCGTTGACGAGGAACGCGGAAAGCGTCGGCACCGGCTTCTTGGCGACAGGGGCGGCGGCGCGCTTGGACTTCGAGGTGGTTTTTGCGCTGGCAGGCGTGGCCGTGGTCTCTGGAACGTAGAGTCCGGCGCGCGTCCACTTCTTGGTGGTTTCGTCATACTTGGACCAGCCACCGTTGGTGAGCGAAGCCCACCAACCGTTGGGAGTGGCGTAGACGTGACGCAGTTCGGTGCGCTTCAGTCCGGCGCCGAGAGTAACCCAGGAATTGCCGCCGTCGTTGGTGGCGATGAACGCGTTGGTGTCAAAGGTGAGCACGACCAGCGCGCGGCCCGGATGCTCGCGGTCAACCGCAACATCTTCAATGTGCATGTGGTGGAAGCCGTTGTTCGCGGAAGTGAAAGTTTCGCCGGCATCGTTGCTGATCTGCACGCCTTCGCGTTCGGTGCCGATGATCAGCTTCTTGGGGTTATTCTTGTCGACGATCATCGCGTTGATGATCCAGTCGCCAGGAGTAATGCGGCGGAAATCCTTTTCGTTGGTGGTCTTCCACAAACCGCTGGTGGTGCCGGCATACAAGGTGTTGGGATCGCTGGGATCCATTCGAATGAGTTGTGTGCGCCGGAAAACGTTGGGAATGCTCTTGTACTTCACCCAATCGGTGCCGGAGTCGGTGCTGTGATAAATACCGGAGCAGGCGACCGCGTGCACGTTTTCAGAATTCGCGGGATCAACGATGATGTTCATCACGTCGGAGTCGTCAATCATGCCCTTCACGACCGGGAACCAGTTCTTGCCGCCGTCGGTGGTCTTCCAGGGCAAGTGGTACGTTCCGGCGTAAATAATGTTGTTGTCCTTCGGATCGAAGGCCAGAGAGTCGAAGCGGTTGAGATCCGGATGATTGTCCGGAGTAATTTTGGTCCAGCTTGCGCCTTCATCCTGCGAGCGGTACACGCCCGTGAGGGAGCCCGCAAGGAGCAGCTTGGGATCGGTCGGGGATTGCGTCAGCGCGCGAACGGTTTCGTGCGCCAAGCCGATGACGTTCCAGGTGTGGCCGCCATCGTCGCTGCGATAAACGCCGCCGCCTCCGGAATAGAGCGTCCAGCTGCTGGCATAAAGGCGATTGCCGTCGCGCGGGTCAATGATGATGTGCGTGATCACATCGTCCTGGCCGGTGCCGATGCGGCTAATCATCTGCCAGTGCGAACCTTCGTCACTGGAGGTGAATACGTGGCCGTCGGAGGTGCCGAGGAAGAGGCGACTGGTATTGCTCGGGTCCGCGGCAAGGGAAATAACGGTCCCGCCCGGGGGGCCAGCTTGACGCCAAACCTGAGCCGAAATGGAACTCGTGAAAGTCGCGGCCAAGACCGCGAACCCAAGACTGAGAAGTGCTCTTTTCATATTGTGCGATTCTCCCAAAGGGCAGCAAGGCCCACAAGAAGGAAGTCTACGTACTCAGAATAAATAAAGGTGCTGTCCTATGGGCCAGAATGGGGACAGATAGGTTCCGTACTAGTACTTTTAGTGTCAAAATGGTGCCAGAACTCTATGGCAACTTCTTTCCCATTGTTGTGTTCTACCCATAGGAGGCCAATTGCAGGCATACTTGCGACTGGCTTCCCGGGCCCGGACGTCGCAGTGGGGCTCTTCAGGGGAAATGGCTATGAACGTACCGACAGGCTCCAAAGCAGGCGCAGTCCTTTCAGGGTTTGCCGCACTCCTCTTCTTAATGGCACCGGCCGTTCGCGCTCAGGATCAACCGCAGCGGGTTGATCAACCCGAAGCGGCACAGCCGCAGTCACAAGGGCAAATGCAGGGCGACCAGAACGCGACGGATATGCCGGCAGTCGACGACAACATTACGGCGGATGAATCTCAGAATCCGCCTTCCCGCGTCGCGCGCATCAGTTTAGCGGATGGTTCCGTATCGTTGCAACCCGGCGGCACGGGCGATTGGGGTACGGCGCAAAGAAACCGGCCCGTAACGATTGGCGACAAAGTATGGGTCGATAAAGATTCGCGCGCAGAATTGCAGGCCGGGCAGATCGCCATACATCTTGGCGGGATGACGGCGCTTTCCTTTCTCAATCTGGATCAAAACGTAACGCAGATTCGGCTGCCCGAAGGAAAGATGAATTTCCGCGTGCGGGAAATTCGCCAGGGCGAAAACTACGAAGTGGATACGCCGAACCTGGCGTTCACGGTGAAGGAAGCTGGGGCGTTTCGCGTTGACGTGAATGAGAATGGCGATTTCACGAGCGTGACCGCGATTCGCGGCGCGGGCGAAATTGCCGCTTCCGGGCAAGTGTATCCGGTGAAGGCAGGCGAACGCGTGGATGTGACCGGAGTCGACGGAAACGTAAAGGTCTCTACCGGACCTGCGGCCGCGCCAGATCAGTTCGATCAATGGGCGCAGCAGCGAGATTTGGGCGAAGACAATTCAGCGTCGGCGAAATATGTGAATCGTGACACGGTTGGCTACAGCGATCTCGACGATTATGGGACTTGGAAGCAAGACGAGACGTACGGCAACGTGTGGGTTCCGAATAATGTTAGCCCGGACTGGGCTCCGTATAGCGACGGGAATTGGTCTTATGTAGCTCCCTGGGGATGGACGTGGGTTGGTTATGAGCCTTGGGGATTCGCGCCCTATCACTACGGCCGTTGGCACTATTTTGGCGGCTACTGGGGTTGGGCGCCTGGGCCGATCTACGCATCTCCTTTTTATGGACCGGCGTTCGTGGGATGGTTGGGCGGATTTGGATTTGGCTTCGGATTTGGATTTGGCTGGTTTCCACTGGGTTGGGGCGAGCCGTTCCATCCGTGGTATCACTGCGGCTGGGGATACTACCGCGGAATCAACGTTCACAATGCCTACTTCCACAATTTCAATGGTGGACCAGGCGGCTACCACAATTTCAACTATGCCTACGCGCATAATGCGCACGCGGTGACGACAGCTTCGCGCAGCGCGTTCGTGAATGGACAAGCGATCAATCGCAGCTCGCAACATTTGACGGAAGCGTCTTTGCGGGGAGCGCAAGTGACCAGCGGCATTCACGCTTCTCCCACGCGCGCGAGCTCACTTGGCGCGGCGAACATGGGCGGTCATGTGGCCACTCCTTCTTCGAGCGTTGCCAATCGCAGCGTGATGGCGCGCAGTACTCCGGCTGCGGCCGCTGCACATTCGCCAGCGCGTACCATGAACAGCGGTTCGTTGGCGCGCAGCGGCACGACGACCATGGCGCATTCGATGTCAAACACATCGAGCGGCTTCAGCGCAAGCCGTCAATCTGAACTTTCTTCCAGTCGGCCGCCATATGCGACGCAACCGGGCGCGCGGTCTGGCGCGACAGCAAATTCCAGTCGCTCGTGGAGCGCACAAGGCCACACCACAGATTCCGGCCGGGCTCCACAAGGCTTCGGGAGTTCCAACCGCCCAGCGAGTGCACCGAACGGCTCAATGAACGGTACTCGCAGCTATTCCGCGAATCGTCCGCCTTACGCAGGTTCGGGCAGCAGCAACACCGGGGCTTACCGAGGCAGTTCCGCGAATCGTCCGCCGTCGTCTTATAACGGCGGGCGTTCGTACAACCCGCCAGCGTATAACGGCAGCCGCGGCTATTCCGCACCGCGTTCCTACAGTCCAGCACCACGTTCCTACTCGGCGCCACACAGCTCTGCCCCGAGCGGCGGAGGCAGCTACCACGGTGGAGGTGGCGGAGGCGGCTCTCACGGCGGCGGAGGCGGTGGCCACGCAGGTGGTGGTGGCGGCGGACACCATTAATTTGATTCTGACCAATTAACTTCAAGCCCGCTCCAGTGAATCGGGGCGGGCTTTTCATTTCGCGGACGTTGCTCTTTGGTGACTGCGAGCTCAGTTGTCACAACTGTTTTGCTTCCGCCGTGTTAGATATGAGGAAGGCGGGGAAACAGGTCAGGTTCCCGAACCAGCCGAGGCGTTGCCGTAGGAAAACCATTCTTGGCCAAGCACCGCGAACTTCTCCCACGTGCTTCGCACATCCAGCTTCGGATTCTTGTTGCGACGCGGCGAGAGTTTTCCAGGAGAGATCAAGGCAAATGAGAACACCTGCACAGTACGGGCTGATGGCGTTCAGCGCCCTGTTGGCTCTGGCAATGCTTGCGCCGGGCCGGGCGGTAGCCGACGGCGATGATCCTCCGTCACGGGTGGCGCGGCTCAGCTTCACCGATGGCCAAGTGTCTTTTAGTCCCGCGGGAACCGACGACTGGGTGGGGGCGGAGTTGAATCGCCCGGTTACCACCGGTGACAAACTGTGGAGTGACGCAAACAGCCGCGCCGAACTTCATGTTGGTTCCGCATCGATCCGTCTAGGCGACCAGACGGGATTTTCTTTTCTGAATCTGGACGATCACATGATGCAGATTCGCCTGACCGAGGGCACGATCAGCCTTCGCGTGCGGCGTATGGCGCAGGAAGAAGCTGTGGAAGTCGATACACCCAACCTTGCGTTTTCAATTCTTGGTCCCGGTCGCTATCGGATCAATGTGAACGAAGCGGGCGACACCACGATTATCAATGTGCGTGACGGCGATGGCGATGTTACCGGTGGTGGTTCGTCCTATACGGTGCATCCCGGCCAACAAGGAATTTTCACCGGGAGCGATACGTTGAACGCGGATATTGAACCGCTGCCGGATGCAGACAGTTTCGATTCCTGGTGCGACGAGCGGGACCTGCGCGAAGATCATTCCGTGGCGAAGCGCTATGTTTCCGACGATGTGATTGGCTACGAGGACTTGGACGATTACGGAGGCTGGCGTCCGGTGCCCAATTACGGCTCGGTGTGGTTTCCCCATGTGAGCGTGGTCGGCTGGGCGCCATACCGATTCGGACATTGGGTTTGGATTTCGCCATGGGGCTGGACGTGGGTAGATGATGCGGCGTGGGGATTCGCGCCGTTTCACTACGGCCGTTGGGTTTTTGTGGGCGGCGCGTGGGGCTGGGTGCCGTGCCCGCCACCGGTGGTCGCAGTCGCGTATGTACGGCCGGTGTATGCGCCAGCATTGGTGGCGTGGGTTGGCGGACCGCACTTTGTGGCAGGAGTTGGATTCGCCGCCGGAGGATTTGCGGCGGGAGTGAATGTAGGCTGGTTTCCGCTGGGCCCGCGGGAAGTTTTTGTGCCGTCGTATCCGGTGAGCCGCGTGTACGTGAACAACGTGAACATCTCCAATACCACCGTGAACCAAACGGTGATCAACAACTACTACAACAACACGGTCGTGAATAAGAACGTAACCGCGAATAACGTGCACTACGTCAACCAGGGTGTGCCGGGCGCTGTGACAGCGACGTCTCCGCATACGTTCACGTCAGCGCAGCCTGTGGGGCGCAACTTGGCTGCGGTGGATGCGCACGAGGTGGCCACGGCTCCGACCGCAGTGCGCGGACCTGCGATTGTGCCGCCCAAGCAGGCGGTTCTGGGTGCAGGTGCGGCGAGCAATTATCATCCGCCCGCGGCAGTGCAAAACCGTGCGGTTGTTGCAAAGACGACACCTCCACTGCCAGCGCCTTCCTTTGCGGTACGGCAGGCGGCCATCGAGAAAAATGAGGGCAGGCCACTCTCCATTACGCAAGCACGGCAATTGCCGCCTGCGCAATCTCACGCCGCGATGGCGCCAGTGAAAGTAGCGCCGCCTGCGAGTCCCGGAACGCCGCACGTAAATACTGGCGCGCGCGGGAACAGCGAACCTGGTCCGTTGAATACGAGCAGGCCCGGCAATAGCGGCCAGCCCAACAACACAAGCACGCATACATATACGGACCGTCCGCCGACCTCGCGGCCGGCAAGCTCGAACGTCAATCCGCAGCTGGAACAGAAACACCAGCAGCAGATTCAACAGCTGCAGCAGAAACAGGATCAGGAATATCAAAAGCTGCAGCAAAAACAGACGCAAGAGCAGCAGAGCAGCAAAGCGGCGCAACAGGCGCAGGTGCAGCAAAAACAACAACAGCAATTGGAGCAGCTCGAACAGAAGCACGACCAACAGCAGCAGAACTTGAAACAGAAGCAGGAAGCGGAACATGCCAAGGCGTATAAAGAGCCTGCGAAGGCGCCGAAGAGTGACGATAAGCAGCATAAGTAGGCGGCGGGCGGTTTCGGGTAGTAGGACGGCGTCGTGCGCGAACCTTACGTTGTGCTTGGACTGACGTTGAGTCGCGGAAGGCGCTACTCAGCATGACAACTTTATTTTTCTGCGTGCTGTGAACTGAAGCCTGCTCGATTCCTACGGTTGCGCCAGCTGTGATAATCTTGAAGTACGCCTTGTATGTCTACGAAATTAGTTTCTCCGGAATTTTTTCGCCGGGTGATGGGCAATTTTCCGACCGGCATCACCGTGATCACCGCCGAGCGTGAACCGGGACAGGTTCACGGCATGACGGCGAACTCCTTCACTTCCGTTTCCCTCGATCCGCTGTTGATTCTGGTTTGCGTCGATCAAAGTGCCCACATGTTGAGCTGTGTAAAGACGCAGCGGCGATTCGGCGTGAATATTTTGCGAGACTCACAGCGGCAAATCTCCGCACTGTTCGCCAAACCGCATCAAGATGTTGCCGAGGAACAGCGACTGGGAGTGCGCTTCCGGTGGACCGCGTCAGGGATTCCGCTGTTGGAAGACGCACTCGCGCATCTGGGGTGCAACGTGGTGGCGCAATATATGTCCGGAGACCACACGATTTTTGTTGCCGAGGTGGAGAGTATGGAATTGAAGGAAGGAAAGCCGCTCGTCTATCACCGTGGGGAGTATCGCGGGTTGGGGGAGTAGGGCGGATTTGCGTTGGGGGGCAAGACGCAGCGGACCAAGACAGACTCCTCACTGCGCGGAGTTCGTTCGCAATGACGAGCTAAGGGTTCACTTAGCGTTCCGAGCTGCCGCTGGGACGAGCGGGCTCGGCGGAGTCGCCGAGTTCTTTGCGATGGCTTTTTACTTCGCGCAACGCGTAGATCGGCTTGTTCTGGGATTCGTAGTAGGTGCGCGAACTGATTTCGCCTAGCAGGCCCATGGAAATAAATTGAATGCCGCTAAGGAAGAGCACGGTGGCCAGCAGCATGAGCGGCCCGTGTTCGGCAATCACATCAATGTGGAAGAATAGTTTCTTGGCGACCAGGAAACCACCAACCAGAAGTCCTGTGCCGGTACCGGCCAAACCCAGCATGCCGAAAAATTGCAGCGGGCGCGTGGAATAATCGAGGAGGAACTTCACCATCATCAGGTCGAAAAATACGCGGATGGTTCGGCCGATTCCATAATTGGATTTGCCATTTTTGCGATCGGGATTGGAGATGGGTACTTCCGCAATGCGCGCGCCAGTGGAACTGGCCAGCGCGGGAATGAAGCGATGCAGTTCGCCGTAAAGCTGAATTTCCTGCAGGATTTCCTTGCGATAGGCTTTAAAGGTTGTGCCGAAATCGTGCAACTCGATTCCGGAAAGTTTGGCCATCATCCAATTGGCCACGCGGCTCGGCAAACGGCGCATTAACCAGTGATCGCGGCGATTCGCGCGCCAGCCGCTGACCAGGTCGAATCCTTCCTCAATTTTTTCCAGGAAACGCGGAATCTCTTCGGGATCGTGCTGCAGGTCACCATCCATCGAAATCACGACATCGCCGCGCGCAAAATCAAACGCCGCCTTCAGGGCAGCGGTCTGGCCGAAATTGCGGCGCAGACGGACCACGTTGACGCGCCGGTCATGTTCGTAAATATCGGAAAGAACGCGGTAGGAATTGTCTTTGCTGCCGTCGTCGACGAAGACCATCTCGTAAGGCTCGCCGATGGAGTCCATCACTTCGGTGATTTTCATGTACAGCGTTGGGATGTTTTCCTGCTCGTTGTAAAACGGAACAACGATGGAATAGTGTATGGGTGTATCGCTTCGCATACGCAGTATTCCGCGCCTTTCTATTGCTCGCTGGGGGCCGCTAACCCTATGGTGGAAATGTTGGATGTTGGCCCCGGCGCGTCCCCAGCCGCAGCTTTAGGCCAATTCCCCCATCAACTGATAGCTTATCAGGCGAATACCCTGCGTGGCGACAAGTTTTCTGATGCCGGGATCGGTCAGAATTTCCAGTTCGGTCTGGCGCGATTGCTGGAGCCGCGTGGCGGAGCGCTTTAGATCTTCGTCGACGTAACCTGGGTGGCACATCAGTTCCGTGACGCCTTCGGGCAGATTTTTCAGCAAATTTGCCACGCCTTCGCGGGTCAGAACGCCGGTTTGCGCTATGCCGCAGAAATAATTGGTAGTCACCACGCCGGCACGGTCGGCCATTTCGCGGGCGTCCCGCGCCAGTAATTTCAAGCCACGCGCCTGTACACCCTGTTTCAGCAGCACACCCGTATTTTGGTCGCTGCCGGAGGATAAGGCAGCGCGTAGCTTCGATTCTTCATGGGAAACGCGGATCGCGCGGACTCCGTGCTTCTTGGCCAAGCGAAGGGCGACTTCAAATAATCCCGGGAGCATCTGGACGTGTTTGTGGCCGTCGAGATGAGTTGGGACAACGCCAGCGTTGCGAATCTTCTGGATCTGGGCGTTCCACTCGCGTTCTACTTCGTCGGGTTCCAGGCCACGGCTGGCGATGCGGAGCAGCAAACTTTCGGGGCTGCCTTCCAGTTCGCCCGCGGAGTTGAGTAGACCCCTCACATCTTGCGGTTTGGCGGTGGGACGGCCTTCGCTGAGGTTCAGGTGAACGCCGACGCCGAGCTCCGGATTGGCGCGCGCCACCTCCAAGGCCGCATCAAAGGCGAGGCCATTGGCAAGCAGGGAAGTGCTAGTCACCAAGCCCTTGCGGTGGGCTTCCGCAATGCCGCGGTTGACGCCTCCTGTCCAGCCGAGGTCGTCAGCGTTAACGATGAGATTTTTCAAATTGCGTCGTTCTCCTGTCCCTAGGGCCAGCTACTTCTTTCGCAGGTGTGCCATCTTCGTACCATTGACCGAGATTCCTACTCACTTTAGCATGACCTGCTAGAGGCAAAGATGGCTGTTAACTTGCGCGAATTGAAGGAAGTAGGGGGTAAGTACAGCGAAAAGCGCCGGGGAAGGCGCATGAATTCGCGTGTGCAGGTGCGCCTCGAGTGGGAAGGCGACGCCGGGAAACGGCACAAGATTGAGGTTTTCACGAGAATTGTGAATCCCTACGGCTGCATGGTGGTGCTGTCTGATTCGCTGGCATTGGAACAGCGGATGGCGCTGACGAATCTGGCTACCGGAGCAAGCAATGCCGCTGTGGTGGTGTGGAGAGGGAATGAGCAGCCGGAGGGTTGGGAATACGGCCTGGAATTGATCGCGCCTGACATGGACTTCTGGGGGCTGGAACTGTGACACCACTGACGAAAGCAAACCCGCCAGCGGCGGCTGCGTCACCGACTGCGCAAGTGAAGCGCAGCGCCAATACCGTACGTCCGCAAACCAATGAAGAGCGGCGGCGCGCGCAACGAGTGTTGCTGAGGATGCCGATCCTGGTGCACTTGCCGGGGAAGGCGAACCCGCTTCATGGCTTTACGCATACGGTTAGCGCCAGCGGCGCGATGATCATTCTGCCGGAAGGATTATCCCAGGGGACGAAGCTTTCGCTCGAGAATCCGAAGACGCAGAAGAAGGTCGAGGCGCATGTGGTACGGCCTCCGCAGATGAATCCGGAAGGATCGTTGATACCAGTGGAGTTTACGGTGCCTTCGCCGCAGTTCTGGAATATTTTCTTCCCGCCGATGGCGGCCAGCTGAGGGCAGTGGTTGACCCGGGGCAAAGGGCAAGCAACCGTACCCCCAAGACCCACGCTCCAACCCCCGATTGGTAAGGTCGAAGATACCCAGCCGTTTTTTTCGGCTCGCTCAAATTTTCTTTGACTGGACTACTGCGCATCGGCTCTGCCGCCGCGGCCCTCCATCAGAAACATCGCGAAGTCCGTAGCGAGCGGCTTGGCGGCCAGCTGCCGCATCATTAGCGCGACTTGCCCCCGATGGTAAGTGGAATGGTTCGCCAAATGTTGCATCAGGTGCGCCAGACTGATTTGTGTTTCACCAACCGGAAGCATCCTTCGCAAGGATTCGTCTGTTACGCGATTCACAAAGTCGACTTGTTCTCTCTCGACTTCCGCCCACTTTAACTGCACTGCAGCGAGGTCAGGAAACGCATTCGGATTAAACAGGCTGTCGTGCCGCGCCCACACATCTGCGACGAAGGCGGAGCTGGGGGACGGTTCCTTCCAACATGTCAGCCAACTCCACTCGCTGCCGACGATGTGCACGAGCGTGTCTCGCACAGAACGGAAGCTGCCGCCCAGATCACGCGTGAACTCCTCAACGCTGAGAGTGGAGACCGCGTGCAAATCCCTGTTGTTCGCCCAGCGGTCGAATTCGTAGAGCAGCTGGATGTCATCTTTAGTCATGGTGGTCCGTAGGCCTTCTCTCTGACGTAATGCGCAATGTGTTTCGCGGCCCAATCCCCTCTTCAAGTGGCTGGCGCAGTTTCCTGATGGAACCCGGAATCACGGTGGGAGGATATCATTGCGAGCTGCCAAGGGCCGAACCTACCCTTTGCGGAACCTAAGTTTGTTTGGGGTGCGCCATTTGCCCGAGGCAGGGAGGGGTCGAAGAAAGAATAACTCAAGGCCCATGCTACTAGACCGCCGGCGGCGGCGAGCCGCCGAGTCGAAAATGAAAAAGAGCGTCTCGGTGGATTGAGGCGCCCTTTTTTTGGATTTCGTTGGCGGCTTATTGGACGGTGATGGTGGTTGTGCCGCTGGACTTGGTGTAGTTGGTGTCACCGGCATAGGCTGCCGTGATGGTGCGGGTGCCACCGCCACCGCCACCGCCGCCACTGCCGCCGCCGCAACCGGCCACCACGCCGACCATGAGCGCGATGGCGATCAGGCCAAGGTAAGCGTAGGCGCGACGACGCGTTTGAGGAATCCAGCGCATGCCAAGCGCGAACAGGATCAGGCTTAGTAACGCGATCAGCGTGGGTATGCGCGGGAAGTTAGGCGCGCCGGGATTGCCCGTGGGCGGCGGATACAGCGCGGAAATAGTGGTGGTCAGGGTCGCGGTGCAGTAAGCACCTGTGGTGGACGTTGCCGCGGTGCCTGTGCAGGTCGGTGCGCCGAGAGTTCCCCCGGTGCTGCTGGAGAATGTGACCGTGCCAGTCGGTGGATTGCCGCCGCTGGTGGAACTGACCACGGCAGTGAGAACCACGCTGGCGCCGGAAGCAATGGAAGAAAGGCTGCTGGCGACGGCGGTCTGCGTGGCCACTTGCGTGAGAGTCACTGACAACGTGTTGCTGGTGCTGGTGGGGGCGTAGTTACCGTCACCAGAATATGTCGCCGTGATTTTGTGGCTCCCGGCACTTACATTGATGGGTTGATCTTCGGCGAAGCCCTGGTTATTAAGGGTGGCCACGTTGTTCTTGAAGTCGGCCAACGGAGTGCCATTGTCGAAGAGCGAGATGGTTCCAGTGGGGCAGGGAAACGCGGGCTTCGTGTTTGGATAGGCGAAGCTGCAACCGGCGCTGGAATTGGGGCCGGTCACGACAATCCGCAGAATGTAGCCCGTCGAACCGTACGGGAAGTTTTGCGCGCCAGTGCTGATGCCTCCGGTTGTGAGGGAAACGAAGTAGACGGTGAGCGTGCTTGAGTAACCGGCTCCGGCGACGGCGCTGGCAAGCGCGGCCGGCGTCGAAGTGCTGGCAGCGAGCGTGGCGTCGCCTCCGTAGCTTCCCTCGACGCTGGTCGTTCCAGGCGGCAAGAGATTGGTCGTTACGGATGCCGAGCCGCCGCTGGTTGCAAACGGTCCGTAGGAGCCGAGCACGGCGCCGCCGCTGCCCAACGCAATCAAAGAAACGGGTTCGCCACTCGGGGGCGCGGGAGATACGGATACGGTCGCGGTGAAGTTCGACCCGGATGGCGAGCCACCGGTAGGAGCAGTCAGTGCGGTCGTGGTAGCAGTGCGCACGGCGGAGGTCCACTTGGTCAGCAGGTTGGCGACGTTGATGGAACCGAGGCCGCTGGCCAGATCGTACTTCGTCGAGGATTGAAACGCGGGAACGCCGTTATCGGCTGCCGGGCAGGTTTGCCACGCAGGCGTGTTCGAGTTTGTCGCGGAGTTGCACACCAACACGCCGAATTGACCGCTGCCAAACGCCGTCTGATTGCTGCAATTCGCTGTGCCGGAATCGCAGGCCATGGCGTTGTTGCCCTTGTTGATGTCATTGAACACGCAAGCGGCGTTTGGCAGTTGCGGCGTGCCAGCATTCGATGTGACGCAAGCTCCGCTCGCGTAATTCGTGTCGGCCGAAGCGAGATTGTAAAGCACATAGTTGGCGTTGCCTTGGCGCTGTCCTGTGGACTGGTTCACCATGGCCATCACGGCCGCGAAAGCCGGCGTTGAAGCGGAAGTGCCGCCGACGAGCGTGAAGTCTGCATAAGGTGAGTTCAGGTTGCAGGAAGCGCCCGTAGGCGTCGTGGATCCCTGCGGATTGGTATCTGATTGGCAGATGACGTAGGTAACGTTAGTGCCGCCTGTTAGCGGACCTCCGTTGCTGGCAAAGAAAGCAACGTCGGGAATATCGCGCACGGAATCGGCGGGAGTGAGACTCGCTTGGAAAGATGGCTTAGGATAACCGTAAACATTGTTGGTCTTCGTGCAGGTGGTCACGCCAGTGTTGGTGTTGGTGGTAGACGTGATGCAGTTGCTGGGTCCGCCGCTGCCGCCACTTATATCGGCGGCGTAACTGCTGGTGTCGACACCACCGCAGGGCGCGGGATAAGCGAGGGCGCAAGCAGAATTGTCCCAGGTGATTTCCGGGATATAGCCGAGGGCGGAAGTGACCGTGTCGCTCGTGGTATTCCAGTAGGTGGCGTTCCCGGTGGTGCTGGGGTCGAAATCAGTTCCGCCAACTGCGACGTTGTAAGGCGTGGACGCTAGGCCGTTGACAGCGATGCCCTGGGTTGCAGCATCGGGATCGATCGATGGAATCGGATCGCAGCCAGCCGAACCATCATCGCCAGCGGCTACGGCGACCGTGATGCCTTGTGCAGCGGCCTGTTGCCAAAGCGAGTTATAGAATTTGTTTCCGGCTGTGCCTAAAGCGGCTTCGCAGCTGCCGTAGCTATCGCTGATGACTGGCGAGATGTTGTTGTCGACGGCGTACAAAGCCGAAAGGTCCACGCCCTGCGAGACCTGCATGGGATTGGACAGAGTTGATTCCGATACGATCAAATTAATGTTTGCGCCCGGCGCGACGGCGCCGGCCCATTGCGCGTCCAGGTCCGATTCGATTTCGTCATCGGTGGGAGTGCCCGGACCCACGATGCCGGGATCGGGACCGTTGACAATGACGCTAAATTGGCAGGTTGGAGGGAGCGCCGAAGTGCAAACGGAAGAATAAGCCGGGAGTCCGAACATCGAGCGGAAATTGACGACGTCCTGCGTATTGATGTTGGTCTGCGCAATGACCGCGATGGATTGTCCCGCGCCAGTCGCGCCGGAAGGGATGTTATAAATCTTGGCAAAGTCTTGGGGGCCGATGGCGTATAGCGCGGGATTGCCGAAGGTGAACAGCGGTTGCAACTGGTTCGAGCCTTTGTAGCGGCGGTAAGTTCCGCTTTTTACAATGGACGGATACTTCTGGAAATTATGAAGCGCGGCAACCCCCGCAACCACGGGCGCAAGCGCTTCGGGAATCGCGGGATCGGAAACGTTGGCGAAGTGCTCTTCACCGTTGACGACAAATTTGTGAATTTGCGTGTGGAATGCGCTGCGGACTTGCCCGACATTTCCGCTGAACTCAATCACACCCTTTCCCTTGGCGACGTTGGCGACCTGGAATCCCGAGCTGGTTAGCCAGTCCGTGACCGCCTGGACGTCTGAATCCGCAGGACCAAACTGCTGGCCGAATTGTTCCGGAGTGAGCCACGCGTGATAATTACCGGAATTTTTGGTTTGCTGCGCATCGATCAACTGCTTCAATGATTGTTCCTGCGCGGAGCTGTGTTCGAGGAGCAGCAGCATGCGAGTCATCGGCTGGGAATCTGGGAGTGCGCCCTGATCGAAAGCGGCGCGTGCGAGCGGATGCACGTTGCCACTCAGTGTGACGGTTTTTGTGTCGTCGACGGTTTCCACGACGCGCGCCGGTACCGCGGACTTTTGCGCTTGTGCCCAAACACCCGCGCTGCCCGCAGACACCAGTACGCCACACAACACAGCCCGCCAGAGTTGTATTGCTCTCTTCATTTTGACCTCGTAACCACTATGCGTTTTTTCGTTCGAACACTGATAAACCCGGCAGGAACCGCGTCTCCGGCCCCCATGACGCGGTGACGGTCCTGACTTTTCAGATGCAACCGCTAGGGAAGTGGTTTACTCCCCATTGGTTGGGGCGGTTCCAATATACCCTCGGAAATGAAGCACTCAAATCACGTTAATTGTAAAATTTAGCGTCTGCGTTACTCCGCCGCTAGTACCTGAAA
This sequence comes from Candidatus Acidiferrales bacterium, assembly GCA_963742325.1. Taxonomy (GTDB): domain Bacteria; phylum Acidobacteriota; class Terriglobia; order Acidiferrales; family UBA7541; genus Acidiferrum. Next base: position 1,818,533 of record CAVULB010000002.1, read on the forward strand.
TTTGCAGACCGACCGGACCGGCTATGATTTGGGCTAGGGCCGCGGAAGTGGATGCCTGCGTGTGCGCATCTCCCAGGTACGAGGCGGTAAGGTTGTGTACGCCCACGGGTAGGGAAGTCGCCAAAAACGTGGCGATTCCTGCACTCACGGGCACAGCACTTCCCAGAGCTTGACCATTGTCATAGAGCTGAACCTGCCCGGTGGGAGTTACGGCGCCGTTCGGCTTCACAGTCACAGTAAAGGTGACAGGCGTACCGAAGGCTGCATGAATATTGTTGGAGACAATCGTGGTGGTCGTTGTTACTGGACCCCCGCCGCCACCGCCGCTGCCTCCGCCGCAACCCAAACCAAGGCCGATTACACATATAAATAACCCGCAGGCCAGCAAAAAGTTCCGGGTATTTTTTGTACTGGCGCCTCCCAAACCAAAAATGGCGAAAACCAATAACGCTGCGCCGAAGCCCGTGCCCCAACGGTTGCCGCTGGGTTTCGTGGCCCTTGCGGATTTTACCGCCGAGGACGCGGTCGTTGCGGGCGCAAAAGTTATCGAGGTAGTTGCAACGGCGTTATTGACCGGGACGCTGGATTGCCCGAACGCGCAGGAATAGCCCGCAGGAACATTTGTTCCGCCGGTGGCGCAGGACAAAGCGACATTTCCGGAGAAGCCGCCGCTGGGCGTGATGGTGACGGTGCCGCTGCCGGTGGTGCCGCCGGCAAAGGCGATGGGATTGGGAGACACGCTAAGGGTAAATGTTGTGGAGGCGACCTGCGCGGGGGCGGAATTCGCGGCTAGCCAATTGGTATCGCCGAGGTAGTGCACGGACAAGCTGTGAAGGCCGGCGGATAATTTCACGCGCGCTGACGAGACGCTGACACCGCCTGAGCCGAACGTGAGGGATTGCGATGCGATAGGTTGCGCCGCAGCTCCGTTCAGGGAATCCAAAAACTGCACGACGCCCACGGGATACGGAATTTGTGGATTTGCCGGAATGCCGGCGACGGTGGCGTTCAGTGAAACTTGTTCGGAAGCGGAGTCGCTGCTTGGCGCCGTTAACGCCACCTGCGGCAATCCTTTTTGTACAGTGAAGGAAACTGGAGCGCTGGTCGATCCTGCATTGGAGGCATCGCCCGAGTACACGGCGTAGAGCGAAGTGCTTCCCGCTTGCGGCCAAACAAACTGTACGGTGGCAGTGCCATTGCCGATCGTAGTGGCGGAAGTGCGCGGGCCGACGGCATCCCACAGAGTGACCGTTCCGGTTGCGGTGGTGGGACTGACGGTAACGGTGAATACGCCGGTATTGCCGAGATTCGCCGGCGGAGTGTTCATTGTGAGGCTTGTGGTGGTTTTGTTTCCCGACGCGGGGCCAATGGTTACCGTCTGCGTCAATTCGTTCGCGGGATCGCCGCTCGTGACGCTGTTGTAATTCGGATCGGCTCCTGCATTGTAAGCGGCGCCAATGATGTGGGTGCCTTGCGTCAAGTTGGGGATCAGCTCAGACGCTTGCGCTTGCGTGCCGAAATATCCGCCTGTCTGCAACGTGTCGGGCGCGCCGGATGCGGTGCCGTCCACTGTAAATTGGATCGAGCCTGTCGCTGCTGCTGTGCCCTGGCCGGCGACGACTGCGTGGACTCCCAAAGTTTGGCCGGTTGTTAGAGCGCCCGTGTTTACGCCGACCACAACGAAGGGCGTTCCTTTGGCGATGCTGAAGGGCAGCGCTGCAGAAGTGCTGGCGTTGAAGCTGTTGTCTCCCGAATATACGGCGGTGACGGCGTGCCCTCCCGGTGCAAAGGCATATGAGGCGCCACCACCTGTCAAAAGATAAGCTGTGCCGTCCGAGGCGAGATTTAAGCTGGCAACAACGTTTGTGCCGTCCTGAAGGGTGACCGTGCCGGTGGCGATGCCCTGGCCGGAAACTCCGGCGGTGATCACTTTTAGTTGCACAGGGGCACCGTACCCTGCCGAGCCATTCTGCAAGCCGTTGATGGTGGCGGTGGTTGTGCTGTTTTCCGGCGTGACGTTGAGGGCTACTGGCGCGGACTCGCTCGATGCAAATGTGGCATCGCCCGCGTAGTAAGCGCGCATGTCGTACTGCCCGCCGGGAAGAGCGCTGACGCTTCCAGAGAACGCCCCCGAGGTCAACGCAAGCGTTTGGAGAGAATCGCCGTAAAGATCGGTCTTGATAGAGACCGAGCCAGTGGGCGTGCCGCTGCCGGACGGGGGTGCAACGGTGCCGTTGACAGTGACGGCGGTGCCATGCACAAAGGCTGTGCTTGAGGCTGCCACGACCGTTTGCGAAGGCACGAGCGTTGAAGTTTTCCAAGCCGTGGCGAGGTTGGTGGCGTTTACCGAGCCCAAGCCAGTGACCAGATCGTAGCCGGAGCCGGCGGTTTGTCCGGTTGTGAAGCCGTTCACGCCGCTTTGCGTCGAAGAGCATCCCGGCGACGCGCCCGCGCAGGGAACTTCGTTATTGCCGGCGGTGACGTCGTAAAATACGCACGAAGTTTGCGCGGATGGATTGGTTTGCGTGGAGGAGTTGCAACTGTTGCCCTGTGTCTGCGCGAGCGGATACAACACGTAGTTGACCTGGCCCTGCAGCGCGCCATTTTTTTGTTCGATCAGCGCGAGAATACCCGCCATCGCCGGAGTAGATAAAGATGTGCCGCCTACCAGCGTCAGCCCCACGACTTCTTGTTGCGCATTGATCTGGCAGGGAGTGCCGCCGAGGCTGGTGCAGTAAACCGCTTCGTCGTGTCCCGCTGCGGCGGCGAGGGCGACGTCTGGCAAATCTCGCGCGCTGTCGGCCGGGACGCCCGCGCCCGTTTGCCACGAGGGCTTGGGATAAATTGTGCTGGCTCCGCCGGCGCTCGAGAGCAAGCTGAAATTGGAATTGCCGAGAACGCAGTTGGTGGCGCTGGCGGCTTGGGAAGGATCGCAGCTTTCGTTCCACGCGGCTTCGGGAATGTAGCCAATCGCAGAAGAGTAGTTCGCGGAATTTGTGGCGCTCCAGTACGTTGCGGGCTGCGAGGCATCGGCGAATTCTGTTCCGCCGACGGCGATGTTGTACGGGGTTGCGGCAACGCCGTTCACGGCGAGTCCTTGCGTTGCGGGCACTCCGGCAGTTGGGTTATCGCAACCTGCGGCGCCGTTGTCTCCGGAGGCCACGACCACGGTTATGCCTTCGGCGGCAGCTTGTTGCCAGAGCGCGTTGTAGAAGGCGTTACCTGCGGAACCAAGGGCTTGTTCGCAGGTTCCGTAGGTGTAGGTAAGAATCGGCGAGACTTCATTATCGATGGCATAGGCGGCCGCCAGGTCTACGCCACTGGTGGTATCGGTGCTGCCGGCGACGACGAGATTAATCGTCGCGCCCGGAGCCACGGCCCCCGTCCATTCCACATCGAGGAGGGCTTCTTCGGAGTCGATCTGATTGGCTATGCCGGGATCAGGTCCGCTCAGCAAAAAGTTTGGATCGTTAGACTTGAGACCGAAAATCTCGCGGAACGTCTGCACATCGCTGAGTTCGATTTGTGATTGCGCGGTGACGGCGATGGAGATGCCGGTGCCGTCGATGCCGCTGTTCAGCAAGCCGTTGGTGTTGTAAATCGCGGCAAAATCTCCCGGCGCCACATAGTAGGTATTCGTGGCGCCAGCGGCGGTCAGATCCGGCGTCAACTTTGTTTTGACGCCATCGGCCGTTCGTCCGGCGGCGCCATAGACTTCGTGCACGGGAGAAGTCTTGCCAAAACTGTTCAGCGAGAGAATGCCGCGCGTGACGCGGCTCAATTCCGCGGGCACGGCCAGGTCGGTGGAGTTGGCGAGAAAGGTTTTTCCGTTGACGCGGTAATACTGCATCACGGTGTGAAACGCGCTTTCCACCTGCACCGCGGTGCCGCTGAATTCCACCCAGCGTTTGCCTCCCGCTACGCGGTCCACAGAAAATCCCGCGCTTTCTAACCATGCCGCGACGGCTTGCACAGCGGAATCCGCCGCTCCGAATTGGGCGCCGAATTGCGCGGGACTGAGCCAGTGGTGATAGTTCGGGGAATTGCGGGTGTGCTGGTCGTTGATGAGTTGCTTGAGAGCGGTTTCCTGCGCTTCCGAGGGAGACAACACCAGCACCATGCGCTGCAATGCATGGCCGCCCTCGACACGGCCAACCGCGTTGGCATCCACGGCGAGAGGATGATGCGTGTTTGGCAATTGAACCCAGGTTTGTTCACCGGCGGTGACGAAGTGCGGGCTGGAAGTTTGGGCACAAAGAGCGGGACCGGTGAAGGCCGCAGCTAAGGAGAGAATTCCAGTCAGAATGCTGCTCTTTCGAAGAGAAGGCAACTCTTTCCACCCCTAAACGCCTATAAGCGCACAGGCCGGATCACGACGCGTTGCTGGGGCGCCCCAGGCCAAACATACTTTGTTTGCGATTCCTTTACGAGGAAATTTTGCTTACCAAGTCTACATACCGCCACGTTTCGTAGCAAATTAGGAACCCGCCGACTACGTAACTATATTGTCTATAGGTCCGCAATCTTCGTACGTGCTATTTGGCCGGCGCTTACCACTTCCATTCCACGTTGCCGCCGGACAAAATAATTCCGATCCTTGGTTTGCCTTGCGTGCCACGATCCGCCAGGGCGAGTTCGCGCAGTCCGCCGGGGCGAAGTAAAGGCGCCAGGGCCACGGCACTGGAAGGCTCGATGACGATCTTCATGCGTTCCCAGATAAGTTTCATGGCGGAGAGGATTTCTTCTTCGCTGACGAGCAGGATTCCGTCGAGATGTTTTTGCAGGATGGCAAAGGTGCGCGGCGAGAGGGAGGCGCGCAGGCCATCGGCGATGGTGTCGCTAGATTCCAGCGATTGCAGTTTTCCGGTCTTCCAAGAACGATAAGCATCATCGGCGCGTTCCGGTTCGCCGCCGTGAACGCGCACTGTGGGCTGCGTTCCTTTTGCTCCCAAGCAGGTGCCGCTGAGCAGGCCGCCACCGCTCACGGGAGTCAGGACGGCGTCCAGTTCGGGAACATCTTCCGCCAATTCTTTCGCGGCAGTGGCCTGGCCGGCGATGATGCGGTCGTCGTCATAGGGGTGAATCATCACGGCGCCGGTCTCTGCCTGGATGCGCGCGGCCGTTTCCGCCCGAGCCGTGACCACCGGTTCGCAAAAGGTGATTTTGCCTCCATAACTTTCCACGGCGCGGCATTTTACACGCGGCGCATTGTTCGGCATGACGATCGCGGCGGTGGTTCCGCGCCACGCCGCCGCACAGGCCACGGCCGCCGCATGATTGCCGCTCGAATGTGTGACTACGCCGCGGCGCGCTTCTTCGTCGGTCAAGGAAAAAATAGCGTTGGTGGCGCCGCGAATCTTGAACGATCCGGTTTTTTGCAGATTTTCACACTTGAAAAATAACCGAGCACCGGAGAGATGATCGAGCGATTCGCTGGTGAGAACGGAGGTGCGATGAATACGCGGGCGAATTCGTTCGTGCGCTTCGACAATCGTTTTCCATTCGATGGGAGAACTGCCTGAATTGCTTGCCGGGTTTGCGGTGGCCATGAGCTGAGTCTAGCGCGAGTTTTCCCGGAGGGGCAATGCTGCCGGGCATGCGCGGTGGTATCGGCGGATGGGGTTGGCAAGATCTTGACGTTGAGACCCTTCGTCAAAAAAGGCGCTCCCCAGGATGGCAGAGTTTGAGGAGTAGCGGCGATAGAGCTTAGGGAGTGGTTGCAGGATCGTAGCTCGGAACGTTGGGAGTGAGCTTGCGCATCACGAATTCCTGGAGGAGATTGACGGCGGCGGTTTCGCCAATGCCAATAACCATGTTTTCGAAAGTGAGCGCGGCGTCGCTGCGATCCGTGGAGGGATAGTACAGGTTCGAGATACCACCCGAGGCCAGGCTCCCCATGATGCCGGAATAGTTGGGCTGCCAGTGGCCATTGTCGCCCTTACAGATGACCGACATCGAGATCGCATACAGCACGCGGGAGCGCACACTGCCGGTGCCCTTGTAGAAATAGCGAGGATCCTGTTTCAGTAGCGAAGGGAAAATAGCGCCGCCGATAAAAGTGCCAGTGACGAGATCGGCGTAAGCCGCCCCGTAACGTTTGCCATAGCCCTGTGCGCCCTGGCCGTATCCGTTTAAGGTGCCCGTGGCTTGCTCCACGCCCGCAACCACTCCGGTTACTCCGAAGGAGACCGGATCGACGGTGGATTTCCAGGCAAGCTGAAACTTCTGTTTGGGGGTGAGCGGCATGGCATGGGGCGCGTAGCTGACGTAGAAATTCGGGATGACGCCGAACAAGCGCTGCTTTTCCTGATCCTTAAGCTGCTCTTCTGCCAATTCGATGGGCGAGAGTTCGACGCGTACTTCCGTGAGGTTGGTGGCAAGGGCGAGGGTGATGCGGGGGACGACGCAGCTTTCGCCGGCGCCGAGCTTGCCGGCAATGGATTGCGCCGCGAATCCTGTGGCATTTACGGTGAGATGAAATGGTCCGGGAGGCACATTGGTGAAGGAGAACTGCCCATCGTCTTGCGCGAGTGCTTCCTGGCTCGAAGACCGATCTTCACGGACCAACGCGACTTGAGCGGCAGTTAGGCCCTTTCCGTCCGGGTCCACGACGGCGCCGCTGACGCTTCCGGGCGCTTGCTGATCCGATTGCGACGTGATGCCGCAGGCGGTAGTGGCCGCACCTACGCTGAGAGTGCCGCCAACGGGAGCGGACTGCTGAGACTGGGCATGTGAAGGAATTGAGCAAACAAGCATAACGAGGGAAAGGCATAAGAGCATGCCTTTAGCGCGGAGGAAAAATTGGGCGCAAGGGCACGACGGACGGTCGTCGGTGGCGGCTATCCAATTGGGGTGCACGTATCTTAGTTTACAGCTTCACCCTTTCTCCCCGTCAAGTATGACTCCATAACGTTGCGTAAGGTTGGCCTGTACTTTGGCACACGTTGAGCTGGGAGAAAAGCTTCGAGATACCGACTGGCCAACAGCAGTGAGACGCAAACCGTGAGCTTGGCGTTGCGGTAAAACTTCCTGTAGACGCTGCGGATTAGCGAAGCTTTTCCGCCTGCTGGAGTGGATTGTGCCCGGCTTCGACCAGAGAGCGATCGAGACCGGCTACGCTGTTGGCGCGATTTTCCGTGACCAGCTTCTGGCGGATTTGCGGCTGGCCGTGCAGCCCGTCGAGATAGCCGGCGATCCCGCGGAGGAGGCCCTCGGCAATGCGCTGGCGCTGGCCGCCTTCGAGCAGCAAGCTTTCATCGCTGGCGTTGCTTACGAAAGAAATTTCAGACAGGACAGCCGGCATGTTGGCGCCAGCTAGAACGATGAACGGCGCTTGCTTTACGCCGCGATTTTTTTCGTGGCGGCTGACCAGTTGGAGGCGCTCCGAGAGCATGCCCTGGATTTCTTCGGCAAGCTGCTTCGATTCCACGTTCTTTTCGCTTCGCGTGATCTTCTGAACCAGGTCCGGAAGATCGTGCAGCGAGGATTGCGTGAGGGAGTTTTCCCGGATGGCCAGTTCCTTGGCTTCCTTGGAAGTGGCCAAGCTCAGGTAGTAGGTCTCGACGCCGCGCACTTCGCTGGCATCGCTCGAATTCGCGTGGATGGAGATAAACAGATCGGCATCGGCGCTGTTGGCGATATTGGTGCGCTCTTCCAAAGGAACGTAGCTGTCGTCTTTGCGGGTGTAGACTACTTCGGCTCCCGGGATATTTTCTTCGATCATCTGGCCCAGGCGAAGAGCTACGTCCAGGCAAAGATCCTTTTCGAGCAAGCCGTGCGGCCCTTTGGCGCCGGTGTCAAAGCCGCCATGGCCGGGATCGATGACGATGCGATTGATCTTGAGCCCCAATTCGCGTGTGAGGGAAAGCTGGCCGCTCTGGCTGACGGTGGAGTCGCGCGAGATTGGCGCGATTCCGTTGTGCGATGCGTCCGCGTCTACGGCGCGCTTCGCGGGAACGGCAGGCGACATGGGAGGAAGATTCGCAGGAGTTGACGCGGTGAGCGAGTTCGCGCGTGATTGCGGGGCGGGCTGGCTCCCTGCGTCGTTGGTGGCGGTGCTCTTGCCGCGCATCACCCGCGTCATGCCTCGGAGCATGCCGTGCGGAAGAGCCAAGGCGGCTGAGAGAAGTACGGCGACGATGGCGCCGGCCCACAAGCCGGAGCGAGGCAAGCCAAGCTTGCTGGGTGCCTGGTGCGCCATGTGTAAAGCCGCGCGCCGTTCCTGTTGTTCGGGCAATTCGTCGACGGCCGCTTCAATGCCCGCAATTCCGGATTCGCTGATGGCGTGCAAGTTGCGCTCTGCTTTTTCCACGATTTCCGCGGATGCGCAACGCAGGCCGCGGGCATAGGCTTCCAGCATCGCTCGCGAACAAATCTTATTAATATTTCGGGGAACGCCCTGGCTGCGGTCGGCGATCAGCGCTAAAGCTTCGGGGTCAAAAATAGGATCGCCGTGATAGCCTGCGACCTTGAGCCGGTGGCGGATGTAGCCGACCGTTTCGAGCGGCGTGAAATTTTCCAGAGCCTTGAATTGCATGATGCGCTTGCGGAACTGCGCCAGGCTTTCCTGTTGCAGCTTCTCGAGGAAGATCGGCTGGCCGCACAACAGGAGTTGCAAAAGCTTGCTGTTCGGAGTTTCGAACTTGGAAATAAACTGCAGCGTTTGCAGCACTTCGTCGTGCAGATCCTGCGCGTCGTCGAAGATCAAGACAAATCGCCTGCCCGCCAGCATTTCGGCGAACCAGAGCTGGTTCAGCTTGCTGCGCATCAACGCCAGATCCATGGAGGAGGAATCCACGCCCATGCCGCTGAGGAGGAATTGCAGGATGTCGCGGGAGGTGGAGTGCGGCTGAAATAAGAACGCGACGCGACCAGTTTCGCGGAGACCTTCGAGCACCTGAAAAAGCAGCGTGGTCTTGCCCATGCCGGATTCGCCGAGTAGCACCAGATTTCCTCGATCGCCCAAAATCGTCTCGCTCAGGCTCTCCAGAGCTTCGCAATACGTTTGGCTGGGATAGAGTTGCGACGGGTTGGCCAGCTCGCCAAACGGCTGCTCCTGAAGCTGGTAATAATCGAGAAACATGGACTGAACCTCCATTCGCGGGGGCGTTGGCTGACATAGCCGCTCCTTCGCCTCCGGGTCGCGCCTCTACATAGAATCGCAGAAATTCGCTTGCGGCGTTAGTGCTCGATTGGCGGGGGCAGGAGAGCAACGGGGACCTCGAGTCACCTCGAGTCGGCCGACCGCAGTGCGTCGCCGGAAGGCATTACTGTACTTCGGGCGGATTCTATGTGCAATGTTTATGACCTGCTTTTTGCAGAATCAGACAGGTTAGCCGCCAGAGTCGACGAGGTGACGTTCGTGCGTAATATCTCATTCGCCAGCAGCGTAACGGACCCTAATCTGATACTGGGCGTACCCCCTCTAGTGCACTAGCAGCGCTGGGTCTTGACGCTGCGTGTGCCTCTGCTAACCTAGTGTCCCGAGAAGCTTTCACGGGTTTGTCACTCGGGTGAGCCCAGCACGGAGATGTACATTGGCCAACTCGGAACGTCGACAGCTCGAGCGCTTTCGTATCCGCGTCCCCCTACGTTTTCGGCCCGTCGGGCTGGCTTCCGGCCCTGCGGAGCACTTCGCGGAAACCACGAATCTGTCCCGTGGTGGCTTCTTTTTTGTCACTTCGGCACCGCTGCAGGTAGGAATGCCGATTGAGGCCACGCTGGTAATGCCGAGCGAAGTGACGGGCGGCAAGGCGGATGAGACGCACTGCCGGGCGCGGCTGGTGCATGCCAAGGCGGATGCCTATAGCGATGGCAGGATGGGTTTTGGAGCGGAAATCGAGATGTATATCGAGCCGAAGAAGGCGCCCGCTGGGCCGACAGTACGCGTGCCGCAACCCCCGGCGCCCGCTGCGCCAAAGCCGTAGTACGGATTTCCCCCCAAAAGATAATTGCTCGGGTCGGAGTTTCCTAGAACTCCGGAGGGATTCCTCACGCCGCGGACTCCGTTCGGAATGATGACGGGTCGCGTAAATTGGATTGGAGATGCCGGCCGCAGGCCCGCCGCTGGTCGTTTTGCTGTGGGTATTCGGGAGACCGCGGGAGATAGTCTTCCCCACTCCAGGTTTAATTGCTGGGGATTTGGATTGTGGTTTTGGCGGACCCTACGTTTTCGAAACGATCGTAGGCGCGGACGGCGATAGTGTGTTCACCAGGAATGAGTCCACGGACAGTGAAGGTGTAGGTCTCCGTCTTGTAATCGCTGATGCCCTTGATGGGCCTGGCCAGAATCCACTCGCCGCCGTCGACACTGTATTGCGCTTTCTCAATGCTGTTGGTTGGATGGCTGGCAGTGAATTGGAAATCGTAAGAGACGCCCTTGGAGCGGTCCGCGTTCATGCCCGTTGCGCTGGATTCGATTTTGCTGATCGTGGGAGTGGAGTTGTCTACTTCGAAGCGTTCGCTTTCGCGTTCCGCCTGCAGCGCCAGCTCCGGCGGATTCGAAGGAGCATCGCTGGCAACAATCCTCAAATAGTAAGCGCCGTCGGGCATGGACGTAGTGTCCCAGGAATAGAATTTCTGATCGAGATTGTCTTTGAGCAACAGCCACTCTTGCTGGCTTTCTCCGCGAAAATAGACGGAATATTTCAGATCGTCTTCGTTATCGTCGTGTGCCGACCATAGAACGGACTGGTAGCCCTTTTGCAAAGTTCCTTGTGGCTGTGGTTCGAACTTCGACCCAGGCGCTGGATTGTTGCTGATGACGACCATGCCGGGGTTGGGATTGGGCGCGGGTGGTTGCTTCAGGGAGACGTTGCCGGGCTGGCCGATGACCCCGAGTGGCACTTGTGCGCGTACTCCCGGCTCCTGCATGGCGATTCCGTCGATGAATGGGGCCACATTTTTCGGTTCGTAGGCCACACTCACCCAGTCGATACCGTCTCCGGGGCGGCCGTCGTGGATTACGGCTTTCCACTGTAGAAATCGCGCGGCGGGAGCTTGTACCGGCGTATCGCTCGAAGTGTATGGCCCAGCCCAGGGCGACCATTCTTTGCCCGGATCTTCGGTGTTTCCACTCCGCACATAAAATTCCAGGCGCGGTTCTTTGCCCTCTTTGCCGGTCTTGCTTGTCGTGGTTGCCGGTGGGCCCCACCACTCAAGGCGACCCCACTGCGAAAATAGTTTGGCGTCGAAGGATTGCGATTCGAAGGTGCCTTCGGCTTCATACTCCGGTCCCAGCGAAAATAGTTTTCCGGGGTTCGCAGTGCACAGGTACACCTTGCCATTTCCTGCTTTGGAAATTCCGGTGATTTGCTCGGAGCCGGCCTTTGCCAATTGTGCGTACACGCCATGGCCGTCGATCACCAGTAGTGAACCGTTGTTTCCTGTACCAGCGAGAAGGCGTCCGTCGGAGTTGAGTCCGAGGGCGTATATGACCTCATCGCGCGACGCCCAGAGCTCTTCCGGTACGCCGTCGGCCGCGATTTTGTAAATGCTGCTGGAAATGGCCGAAGGAAAAGCCACGAAGGGGGCGGCAATCGCTCCGGCCTGTAGACCCGCGTTGGTAATCGTGGTCGTGCCCTGGGGTGAGGAGATGACGGCCGTTTGGCCTTGGGTGTTGGCGCGCGGCTTTTCGCCGATCGCCGACACGTAGATACTTCCGTCTGCGCCAACCGCCAGGGAAGTGACTTCCCGTTTCGAGGTTTCGTAGACGACGAATCCATCGCCGTTGCCGGTGGGAGGTTTGTTGGCGCCTTTCCCGGTGGCCTTGCCGATGCGCAGGACGCGGCCGTTTGGTTCGGTGCCGGCGATCAGGCTGCCCTTGCCATCGAAGGCCAGGACCTTGATGTGCGCTTCGTCGCTGGCGTAATAGAGGTCGCCCTTGCCATCGGGAGACACCGCGTAAATCTGCCCTTTATCGCCGGTGGCTACGTAGAGGGTGCCGTCAGGGCCAAAAGCCAGGTCCCAGATGTATTTTGTTTTCGGTTCGAAGAAGACCGTTTTTCCACCATTTGCGGAAACCTTGTAGACCTTGCCGTCCGGGGAGGTCCCTACGTAGAGCGTGCCCTTGGCGTCAAACGCGATGCACTGGGCCAGCAGATCGCTCGATTCGAAGATAGTATTGAGCTTTCCGTCGGCAGCGACGCGGAACACCTTGGCGGGTGAGCCGCCTCCGGCGTACAACGCGCCGGCGGCGTCGGTCTTTAGGGACCACAAGTAGGACGCGTCCGCATCGGCAACCAGCGTGAATTTCGGAGCAAGTTCCAAGTGCCCATCGCTGCGCACGGCCACGCCCTTCGCGTTGCCCTTCAGGAATTCTTCATAGCTCGACTGCTTCCAGCGGCGGGTGTGATCGGCGATGGCGGAAGTGGCGACGACACCAAACAGCAGAACCACGAGCGCAACTGGTTGCCACGTGTAGTTGCGCCAGGGAAAGCAGGTTCCTCGCTCCGCGGAATTCGCGCGGGAAGATAAGTGATCTTGATTTTGGGATTGCGAACGCTTCTTGCGCAAATTCGACATAGACAGGGTCACCGGATTTGTAAATTGAGCGAAATGAGTCCCGACACAGGGCCACCAAGAACAACGGAGGCTTCGCTGGCCAATGATTCGCGCAGAACTTGCACGCTGCCTGGCGCGGGGCGGCCGTCGACGACGCTGATTGTCGAGAGCGGCACATTGGGCAATTCCTTGTCGTCCCAAACCATGGTCGGTGCGGGAACGAACACGCCGACGTATAGCCGATCGTTGTGGCGCTCGCGATTGATGACGCCGATCAACTGGTCCAGGCCTTCCGGGCTGGAGCTGCCGCCGGGCATACCGGCGAAATTGAAACCGCGAGAGGCACGGTTCATCCAGTCGGCCTCACTGACTTGCACGTGCAAGGTGGTTCCGGGGACGATCTGATCGGGTACGTGCACCGTGGTTTCTTCAATCTGTGGCGCGCCGCGATACGGACGAAGGAGAACGCGTACTTTCAGATTTTCGCCCGGCGAAGCTTCGCCCTTTTCGAGCCAGGCGCTTTCGATGGTGTATGAATTTCTTCCCGGCAGGCTTTCCACGCGCAAGGACACGTGCTCGACGTCAGGGATTTCGTAGTTATTGGTGAACAGGCGGCCAAAAACACTTTGCACGATCAGGGCGATGGGCATCGCGTCCGGCAATAGAGAATCCGATGGCGCGAAGGTATTTTCCAGCCTTACCGGAACGTGGCCTTTGAGCTGGATTTCGCCGGTCAGGTGCAGCGTGGTGCCTTCGCCGTAAAAAGAATTTTGCGTAACGCCATTGAAGGTGGTCATAGCCACGAGCAGCGGCGTGAGCTTCGCATGATTCACCATTTCGAAATGGAGTTTCTTTTCGTGGGAACCAGTGATGAAGCTAAGGTCCAGCGGAATCATTTCCGGAGGCGCGCCCAGCTTTCCCGTGACGGCGGTCAGATGATCGCTGGTGATGGTGCCGATGGTGCCGCCCATGTTGACGATTTTGGTGGAAGCCAGGGAAGAGGAGAGCGTGGTCACCACTTCGCTGCGTGCCATGGGCATCTGAATGTCGCCGAGGTTCAGGAAAGGATGGCCGCACAAAAATACGCGATCGCCCTGCACGGCGGTGACGGTGCACGCGGAGTTGATAGACATATCGCCGCGTACGAGAACCATTCCTGCCATGTCACCGGGCGACAGGTGCGCGTGCGCATCATCCTTTTGGTCTGCTGCGGTGCCGCCTTGCGTGGCAACCAACCCGTAACTCTGCAACTGTCCGGCAAATTGCTGCAGGGTTGCCGACTGGAAACCGGAAAAGACCAGTGGTGTTTCGATCGGTTGCAGTGTCGAGCTGGTCGGCAGAGTATTTTGCGCGACGGCATCTTTCGGCAATTCGAGTTGTTGCGGCCCGGCTTGGATTCCGGCGTTCGGCGGTGGCCGCAGGACGTCTTCGATGGGCGTTACGCCAGCGATGGCTTCTTTGGTGAAGATTCCCAATTTCAACGAGAGCGCGCCCGCGAGTTTGCCTTCGAGATACACCGGACTGCCGCTCATGCCCGCGACTACGCCGGTGTACTCAACTTTCGGGCCTTTTAGTTCCACGAGAATGATGGATTGCTTCGGCCCGAGGAAATTGGGCATTACGCCCAGCACTTGCAGGTTGAATTTTTCAACCTGATCGCCGGCGAAGATGGTGTAAGCATAGCCCTGCATGCCTGCGCGGATTTGCTCGACAGGGATGATTTCGGTGGATTGCTGAGCCTTGGTCGTAGGAGAAAACGCGCCGCAGAGTATAGCGGAGAGAAAAAGGATGGTGAAGCGTTGAAAGTATTGGCCCATAGCCAGATAGACGTAACCCCCACAAGAAGGGAGCATGATACCGGGCGGCGCGCAGGAGGGCAATTGGACCTCTCGTCAGACCGTCCTAGCCCCTTGGTCTTAGAGGTCCTGGAACCGGGCGAGGTTGTGAGGGTGCCCCTGTAGCGCACAACAACCGGTCTGTGCGAGGATGTTGGCCAAGAGGAGAAGCGCCATGTCCGAACCTACCAAAGAAGAATTGTTGGCAAGAATTGCCGAGCTGGAGAAGAAAGCCGAGCGGCCGAAGAAGGGCACATTGGAGTTTCGCGTCGGAGAAAAAGGCGGCGTGAGCGTGTATGGATTGGGTCGCTTCCCGGTGACGCTGTATTACGAACAGTGGATCCGGCTGCTCGATGTGTCCAGCGACTTGCGCGAATTCCTGGAAGAGAACAAGCACCGGCTGAAGCTGAAAGAAAGCTGAGCTGCTTTCCAAACGACTAATAACTGCCGGCTCTCTTATTCGTGGTGGTGCATCGCGAAGATTTTAGCGGTGCTGTCTTCATAGGGGTAGACGTGGACCATCCAGCCGAAGATGACCGGGTAGAAGGCGCCGCCGGCAGCGTGGCAGGCTGATTCAGTGGTGATGGAGCCGCGCAGTCCGAATTTCATCCAGTCGGCATGGCGGCGATCGCCTTTGGGCGGCATGCACAAATTGGTGTGTAGATGCCAGGTGGCCACGCTTAGTGGCACGCGCTCGTCCAACTGTTCTTCCGTGGCGCGCTTCGGCATGGTGTACATCGCGCCGACCAGTTCGTAGCCGCGGGAGGTCTTTCTGTAGAGCAGGGAAGTGGGTCGCGCGGGATTAAAGGTGAATGCTTCCAGAAAACCGTTCTCGTAATTTGTGAAGTGATACTCCGGCTGCGGCACATTGGGCATGAAAATCTTGTAGCCGTCGTTGAGCGCGACCCGGTAATCCTTGTACTTCTCGATGCCGGCGCGCAATTGTTCGACAATTTCGTTGGCGCGCTTCTGATCCTCGGCACTGGCCGGTCGCGGCTTGGTCATGTGCATGTGCGGCGTGTCGCCGGAGTGCATGTGCTGCATGTCGACCATGGCGTTGTGTTCACCGACGGAGGCGTCGTCGGCGTCCATGGTCATTCCAGGCATGCTGGCATGATCGGCGCCGCTTTGCGAATCCTGCGCAGATTGCGGATTTGTCAGCGCTACGTTTGTCAGCGCGACGTCGGGCGCGTGATGGTTGGGAATTGCGGCGAGCAATACTCCCACCAGGAACAGCGCTGCAATGCCGATCGCGGCATTGGCGAAGAGTTGGCGTAACGTCTTACGGGCGAACATTCATCCTCGTTTCGTTGCCTGTGTGGCCTTCGTCAAAAAGGCGGCCCCTTGCTGCTCGGGGCCAGCAGGGCTTCGAGACTCGCCCTGGGTTTCCGTTCGGGCCTTCCATTTCATGATACGGACTGCGCTCGAGATAACTTACGCAGGAATTGCCGATAAGTTCCCAGTGGAAAACTGGCCAGCAGTACAGGGAAGTTTTTCTGGACTCGGACTGCGTCGGCGAGCGCCGGGGCAACCGCGGCGCCAGCAGAATGGTGCATGCTAAACTGGAAATCACCGTGAAATCGGAAACCATTCAGCCCATCAAAGCACTTTCCGGGGCGCTCGAACTGCCCGGCGATAAATCCATTTCGCACCGCTACGCCATGTTGTCGGCCTTGGCGAATGGCACGAGCGAACTGCGCAATTTTGCGGCGGCGCGCGATTGCCACAGCACGCTTGGGTGCATGAAGTCGCTCGGTGCCGGTGTGAAAGCGGACGGCACGATCGTGCAGATCACCGGGCACGGCCTGCGCGGATTGAAAAGTTCGTGGCGCACGCTGGACGCGGAAAATTCCGGCACGACCATTCGCTTGCTCTCCGGAATACTCAGTGGACAATCATTCACCACGAAGATAACCGGCGATTCGTCGTTGCAGAAGCGGCCGATGAAGCGCGTGATGACCCCGCTGCGCGAAATGGGCGCGGACATTCGCGGACGCGACGAAAATTTTCCGCCACTGGAAATTCGCGGTGGCAAACTGCGGGCCATTCGGTATCAAATGCCCATGGCCAGCGCGCAGGTGAAATCCGCTGTGCTGCTCGCCGGGCTGTACGCCGAGGGAGAAACTTCGGTTACTGAGTCCGCGGCTACCCGCGATCACACGGAATTGGCGCTCCTTGAGTTTGATGCGCCCATACGCAAACAAGGTCGTACCGTCTCAATTCAGGGATTAGCTTCCGGCGCGCACGGGAATCCGGCGCTGCGGCCCATTTCGGCAGATATTCCCGGCGATCTTTCCTCGGCGGTGTTTTTTATTGCCGCTGCTTCGCTGCTGCCGGAGTCGAATTTGTACATTGCCAATGTTGGGCTGAATCCCACGCGCACCGCCATCCTTGATTTGTTCACGCAAATGGGTGCGGCGGTCACGGTGGTGAATCTGCAGACGAAGCAGGGCGAACTCATCGGCGACCTTTCGATCAAAGGCGCGCAATTGAAGGGAGGACTTATTTCCGGTGACCTGGTGCCGCTGCTGATTGACGAATTGCCGATGCTTGCGGTGCTTGGGCCGTATACCGAACAGGGAATTGAGATTCGCGACGCCGGCGAATTGCGCGTGAAGGAAAGCGATCGCATCACCGCGCTGGCGGAAAACCTGAAACGCATGGGCGCGACGGTGGAGGAACGGGCCGATGGCTTGCGCGTTGAAGGACGCGCCGCAGGGCAGTTACACGGCGCGGAAATTGATCCGCGGGGCGATCACCGGATCGCGATGGCGTTCGCGGTGGCGGGACTGGCAGCGTCGGGCGAAACGCGGATTCTTGATTCGGATTGCGCGGGCGTGTCGTACCCCACTTTTTTCCAGGAGCTTCGACGGCTGGCGAGTGAACCGAGCGTAGCCGCATAACCGCCCGTTCCTACTAAGCCAACCACGATTGAGGCTTCCTCCGGCCGTATCTCCTCGCGAGATACACTGAACCTAAGTTGACCCGAATCGGTTCAGGATCGTGATTCTCATGTCGCCGCTACTGCTTTGCTCGTTGCTCTACGTGAACTCGCTGAGCTTTTGGTTTCTGCTGCTGTGCCTCAGCGGGCTTGTTGGCGGCTCGGTTGCTTTCTACCAGGGCTTCCGCATGTTGCGGTTCAAGCGAATGATTCTGAATACGCCACTCTCCCGAATTCACAGTGCCTCGGTTGGACTGGTGGAAGTTATGGGAACACCTGTCGGCCCTCATGTGCTCACTGCGCCAGTCACCGGCGAGCCTTGTTACTACTATCGCGTCCGGGCTTGGCAATGGGTGGATTCGGGAAAAGAACATTCCTGGAAATCGGTGCTCGACGAAAGCTTGTTCGTACCATTTTATCTGCAGGACAGCACCGGGCGAGTTCTAATCGATCCGAAAGGCGCAGAATTGGATGTGCATCGAAGTTTTTCGGATGAAATCGGAGCTTCGTTTTTTCGCACCCGCGACCTTTTGCCGCCCCATTTGCAAAATTTCCTGGTAAAGCGCGGCCTGATTCCCTACGAGAAATTGAAGCTGGAAGAACGCATTATCCCGCAAGGCATGCCGCTGTTCGTATTTGGGACTTTGGGGGAAAATGCCGGGCGGAATCCCGGCCTAGCGCCATCGCACGCAAATACCTTGGCGAATGTTTCGATCCAGTTTCGCGGAGCGGTGAGTGACCTTTCTCGTGGGGGCACTCTGGCGACGAACATACCGGCCGCAGCTGCCTCCACGATCGCCAAAGTGCTGACCCATGTTCCTGGCGTACAGGTGCAGGCGGCTGTTGGTCAATTACAAGTGTCAGATGAGGGCTCGCTGGCAAGTGGCGGCCTGACTCGCGCGACAAATGCCGACTCCAAGGTTCGGATGCCCTCCTCGGATAATTCGGCGTTTGGCGATTTTGATCCGCAACCGAGCGTGGCCATCGGAAAGGGCCAACGCAACGAACCTTTCGCGATTTCCGGGCACAGCCAGAGAGAATTGGTGGGCACGCTGGCATGGAAGTCCGTGGCGTACATCTGGGGTGGACCGCTGGTAGCCCTGCTGTGCTTGTCGCTTTTGATGCTCTATTTACGATGGATTGCTTAGTCGCGTGGAGGCGCGCGTATGGGATTGATTCCTGCTCTGATGATCTTGTTCGTCGTGGCGGGCACGCTGCTCTATCTCGGTTTGATTTACAACGGCCTGGTGGCGATGCGCAACGACATCGATAAATCGTGGGCGAACATCGATGTGCTGTTGAAGCAACGCCACGATGAGGTGCCGCGGCTTGTGGATGTTTGCAAGGGCTATATGCAATACGAGCGCGAGACACTGCTAACGCTGATCGAGGCCAGGACGCGGTACGGGTCAGCCGCCACGCTGGAAGAGAAAGTGCAAGCCAGCCAGAGCGTGTCCGCCTCTGTGGGAAAAGTGCTGGCGGTAGCGGAGAATTATCCGACGCTGCAAGCGAACACTTCATTTCTGGAGATTCAGGAGCGCATCTCTGAACTGGAAAGCCAGATTGCCGATCGCCGCGAGTTCTACAATGATTCGATCACTGTGTTCAACACGCGCCTGCAGCAAATGCCGGATGCGTTGGTGGCGCGCGTGTTTGGCATGCAGCCGAGATTGATGTTTTTGGTGAGCGCGGCGGAGAAAGCACCGTTGCGCCTGGCGCTCGACTCGCGCGAGCAGACGCTCAAATCCTGAGCCTTGGTTGCGGAAGCTCTGCGCTTCTGTTTATTGCTCCGTCGGTGGCGGGATGTCCGGCTTAGGTGGCGCAGGCACAGAGAAGGGCTTGGGTATCGGCATGGGCCTCGGTTCAATGGAAGTTCGACGCAGTTCGATGTTGCCGTAACTGGTCCTTAGCGTGATCTTGGGGCCTTTGCCGGAGCCGTATTTGCCCGCGAGGTGCGAATCGCCGGATTCCGACTTCGTTTGATCCAGGCCGGAAAATTCGGATTCAATATCGCAATTTCGGCAATCGGCAACCACTTCAAAGCTGGAACTGCCCGGAATCGAGAGAGAAATTCCCGACGACGAATTGGTAATGGTGACGTCATCTTTCGGCGCGGACGTAAAGCGGACGGTGGTTTGCGCGTTGTGATTATCGATGTTCACTTTGCCACTAGGGTTCTCCACGTTCACTTCGGTATCGCGGGTGCGCAGATTGACGATTCCCGGCACATCGATCAAGTCCAGGTTACCGCTGCCGGCTTCCATGTGGCCTGCCAGTGCGGAGGCTGTAAGATCGGTGCGCGGTGAAACCATGCGCACGCCTTTGGTCACTTTGTCGGCGCGCACGGGGCCGTAGAAATCGCCTTCGACCGTCAGACTGCCTGAAGTGTCGTTCACTTCGATTTCGCCGCCCTTGCCGGAGATTTTCACGTCGCCGGTGGTGTCGTTAATTTTCACGTCGCCTTTGCGTACCTCTGCCAGCACCGCGCCAGTGGTTCCACGGACGTCCACGTCTCCGTTCTGGTCGGTGATGCTGACGTCGGAGGCGAAGCCCGAGACGGTCACATCGCCTTTATCGGTTTTCACGGTTAGCGGCGATTTTTTCGGCAGGGCGACATCGAGGTCCACGCTGATTCGCGCATCGGACGTATCGTAGCCGGTGGGACGTACCTCGAAGCTGTCGCCATTCTGGCCGATCTCGACGGCAACGGGCTTGGCGATGCGTTCGGCGTCGCTGTCGCGCCAGGCGCGCACATTTTTCTTGGCCGAAACTTCGATCTGGTTGTCGTCCGAGGCGCGCACGGTAATATCGCCACGGACGTTTCGGACAGTCACCGGGGCATTCGCGGGAATCGTTTTCGGTGCGACGTCCACGTCGTATTCAAAATTGTCCCCGGGGACTTCCACCAGGCCGCCGAGTTTTTCCTTGCCGATATCCACGGCGACGACCGTGCCCATCAGCACCAGCATACCCACCACCAGCAGGATTTCGTTGCCGGTGATCCCTCCGCTCCCGCCGCCGAAGCGCTGGCCCACGGTGCGCTCATACAGTTTCACGACGCCCCAGAACACGATCAGCAGCGGCCACCAGCGCGTGAAAAACACACTCAAATTTAAATGCCCGTAATTGTGCAGCAGGAGGAGAATTCCTACCGAGATCAGTACCAAACCGGAGAAGAGGCCGCTGCTGCGCGTCCGGGTGCCCGCCATGGTGCTGTTATTGCCCCTGACCGCTGTACGGAGTCTGTGGAGGAACAGCTGGCGGCATCGCCGGAGGAGGCGGCTGCGGCGCGATGGGCGGCGGAGGTTCCCTGTGCCCGTCGCGCGGAGCCAAGGAAGACGCCAGCAGCAACACGCCGATCACCATCAGGATCACCGGCCAAGTGTTGCCGAAATCAAAGCGTCCGCCATGTACCTGATGCAACAGGAAAAGAATGCCCAGGGTGATGAGAATCGCGGGACCCATCATTCCGCGGATCGTGCAGCTTTGGCACCGGCATCGAGTTTGCCCGCTCATGCGATTCCTTTCCTCAACTTTGTCCGCCCACGCGATTTCTGAGCAGCAGCACGCCAAGCCCAATCAGGATCAAGGGGAAAATCAGCTCGCGCATGCGGAAAAAATCGAACACCCCAAAATTTTTCAGAAGAAAAAGCGCGCCGAGGCCAATCAGCAA
This sequence comes from Candidatus Acidiferrales bacterium, assembly GCA_963742325.1. Classification (GTDB taxonomy): domain Bacteria; phylum Acidobacteriota; class Terriglobia; order Acidiferrales; family UBA7541; genus Acidiferrum. Next base: position 1,839,483 of record CAVULB010000002.1, read on the forward strand.
AATCGGGCCGAACGAACGTTGCTTGGTCCAGTTCTCGACCGGATCCTGGTAGGTGACGCCAGTCTGCTTGGATTTCAATGTGCGCACGGCGTCAATGGCCATGTAGAAGGGGAATACCACCAGCGCGCAGATCAAAACGGCTTCCGCGCCGTCTCCCAAATCCAGGCTGATTCCCAGAATGATGCCCGCAAAAATGACGATGTGCAGAAGTGCTTTGTTGTATTCCCCGTTGTAGATAGCGCCCAGGCCGGGAATCAATCCAAGGAGGAAAGCGAGCACCGGCTGCCCCGAGGGAGTAGCACCGGGAGCAGGCACACCGACAGGCGGGACTTGCGGGGTAATTACGCCTTCTGCGGAGACCACCGGGACCACTGTGTTCGCCGATGGCGTCAACGGCAATCCAACGACTTTCGCCAAGCAATCTTCGCAATAGAAAACATCACGCACTTGCCTTACACATGCCGGACAAAGCGGCTTCCCGCAGTTCCGGCAATAACCCGATGCCTCCACCTCTGGATGCACCGCACATTTCATCGAAAGCTCCTCTCGAACATCAGGGGACCTTCTGCCGCCAGCATTTCGACCTGACGGGCAAGCTCATTGGCGCGATTCTGCTGCTTTGGCAGCACGCGGGTGTGATCGTCGTTCTGCTTTTCCGGCGCAGCCTTCGGCGTAGTATCTTCCGGCGCAACTTGCAATTCGTTCTGATCCTGACGCAGGCGAGACTGAATCTCGTACACGACGCGCAAGTCGCTGAAGTATTTCACAGTGCCGGCTTTGGTGAGATGGTAGCGGCGATCTATGTTGCGGTACACATTGACAGGATGCAAATCCGCCAGTTTCGGCTTGCGCAGAGAAACTCCCGAAGCGCCCAACACGATGATCAAGGTGGCCATCACGCTGGCGACGCCATAGGTGAATTTCGGTGTCGCAAAGCCCGCCAGGAACTTCCGGAAAGCCTGCCAACCGCTTACTGTTTCACGCGGGCCTAGGGTCTTGTCGAGGATCGAGTACACCAACTGCGGAGGCGCTTCCATTTCTTCCATGGAATGCAACTCGTTTATCAGGCTTCGCACGCCAGCCAGCAGCGGGGCACACTCCGAACAGCTATTTGCGTGCGCTTCAAAGGCCGCGCGCTCGGACGCCTGCAAGAGCCCTTCGAGATAGTCGCTAAACTGTGCTTCAATTTGGTCGCATGTCCAGGTCATCGTTCGACCCCCACGGACAGAGTTTCCTCGGTCCCTAGAATTACAAAACCCTTTGTATTTACGGCCACGGTCATGACGGCCTCACGCCCATTTGCTGCAAAATCTTTGCCAACTCGATGCGCCCGCGATTGATGCGAGACTTTACCGTACCTTCCGGCACCGCCAGCACCTGCTGGATTTCCGCATAGTCGAGTTGTTGCAGGTCCCGCAAAATAACCGCCTCGCGTAATTCCGGCGAAAGCCGTGTCAGCGCCGATTGTACTTGCCCGCTCAATTCGTTCAACAGCGCCTGCTGATCTGGCCGCCGTGCCGCCGATTCCTTGTTCTCCACGACAGGCAAGGCATCGTCGAGAGAGTCGGTTTGCCGGTCGCGCTTGGTGCGGCGGTAATGGTCGATCAGCAAATTCCTTGTGACGCTGGTCATCCACGTGGCAAATCCTCCGTACGTTGAGCGGTAACTGCCGAGAGTCCGGTATACCCGCAGGAAAACTTCCTGGGAAATATCCTCGGCTTCGGTGCGGTTGCCGACGAAGCGGTAGCACACATTGAAAATGCGGCGCGAGTGGCGGCGCACAAGTTCCTCCCAGGCCGAGCCATCGCCCTGGAGGCAACGCTGGACCAGTTGGGCATCCTGCTCCAAGCTTTCTGAGCCCCATTCTCCAGTAACCTGCTCAGGCATAACTCTTTATTAGAGTTACTCGGCCTGTCATCTAATGGAACGTAAATTGCCCCGCAAAAGTTCCCCTGCACAGGCGACCCCAACCGACCAACCTGAGCGGCATCTTACCTTTGTCTGCGTGCTGGTACAAGCCATTGCGATTGAATTGCTTACCTTGAAGGTGGGGAAGACCACGAAGGGATTCGTAATTTATGGTGGATGTGAGGGGGGAATTTTGTCAGCGGCATGGGAGATGGACCGGTCTCGAAGGGTGGGTCCCTCACAGGCAAGACGGGCAGCGACCAAAGACAAAATCCAAGCCCCAGCTTCGCGCGCAAGGCCCGCAGAGTGGGCCCTCCATGAGGTTTGCATCTTCGGGAGAATCTGGCTACGCTGCCTTTATATGTCCTTTAAGTCGAGGAAGTGGTGGCTGGCTGGTCTTGCCGTGCTCGTTTTGGGGTTCTTGCTGTATCGATCGCGCGGCCTGTTGCACCTTAGCCAGTTCAGTGGCGCCAAGTTGTGGGACGCGATTCGCAGCGCGAATTACGTTTACCTTTTCCTAGCGTTGATCGTCATCTACGCATGCTATGCGGTGCGCTCTTTGCGCTGGCAGCGATTCCAGGCGCATGTGGGACCAGCAAAGTTTTGGAATATTTATGCGATGAACCTGGCGGGGTTCGCCGCCATTTTTCTGCTTGGCCGTCCCGCGGAACCCGTCAGGCCGCTGCTGATCGCGCGCAAAGACAAGATTCCCATTGCCGATACCTTTGGTATTTATGCCCTGGAGCGCATTCTCGATGCGGCTTCGACCGCGGTGTTGGCCGCGGTGGGATTGCTGGTGTTTGAATCCTCCGGGCATCTTACCACCGAAGGGACCGGTTCGGCGTTTGAAAAAGCCGCGCGCACGGCGGGCACGGCGTTTTCCATGGGCGCGATCGTGGCGATTGCCGGGCTTGTTTACTTACGGCTGCATGGTTCGGCGGTTCTGGAACGCCGCATGGAAGGCTGGCTGAGGGCGCACGGCTGGCGCGCGAAAGTGGCGCGCATCCTTATCGGCTTTTCCCGCGGCGTGCAGACGATACGCACGTGGGGCGATGTGTTTGCAGCGGTGTTTTTGTCGCTGCTCCACTGGTTCCTGGTGGTGTTCTGCTATTTCCTGATCATAAAAAGTTTTGGAGGGCGGCTGGGAACGCTGACATTTTCCGACGCGATGCTGGTTTTGGTGTTCACGTTGGTGGGATCGGCAGTACAACTGCCCACAGTCGGCGGTGGTTCGCAGGCCCTGTCGATTGTGGCGTTCACGCGTTTGTACGGAGTGGGACCGGAAGCGGCGGTGACCGCGGCCATGGTGTTGTGGCTGATTACGTTTGCGTCGTGCTCTCTGGCCGGTGTGCCGCTGTTGCTGCGGGAAGGATTATCGCTAGGTGAACTGCGGCGTATGCAGGAACACGAAAACGAAGAAATCGATGGCGAAATTCTAGACCATCCGCCCAATGCCACCTAATCATTTGCGGCGCGGTGGCCGGCCAAGGTTTTTGCCGGTTCAGCCGCAGCAGTCAAACATCCGTCATCGGGAATCTGCTATTCTCTTCCGTAAGTAACAGGAGAATCCCCAGAGTGAAGTGTCCTTTTTGTGCGCATCTGGATGACAAGGTGATTGACTCTCGCGAAGGCCGCACTGGTGACACGATTCGCCGGCGCCGCGAATGCTTAAAATGTTCCCGGCGCTTCACTACCTACGAACGCATCGACGAAATTCCGTACATGGTGATCAAGAAGGACGGGCGGCGGGAACGCTTTGAACGGCAGAAGATTCTTCAGGGTTTGTTGAAAGCGTGCGAAAAGCGGCCTGTACCGACGCCGAAACTGGAATCTATCGTCGACGAAATCGAAGGCGTGGTGCACGAAGCGACGGAAAGGGAACTGACCACCACGGAAATCGGGGAGATGATCATGCACCGGCTGAAGAAGTTGGATAAAGTGGCGTATGTGCGATTCGCCAGTGTGTATATGGACTTCAAGGATGTGCAGGAGTTTATGTCTGAGTTGAAGAATCTGCTGAAGGATCGCGCGGTGAAGAAGTAGGCATTGGAGCGCGGCGGCTTGCCGCTGCTTTTGCTTGCGAAAACGTCACCGGCCGGCCAAATTTGCTTGGTTTTGCGATTCGTGCCCGGGACGTTGCGGTTTTGGTTTTACTGGACGCGATTGTTGTTCGGGCCACGGTACTCCAAAAAACTACCAGATGCGGACGCGGTCGGGCGGAGCCAGGTACAGGGTTTCCCCCGGCTTAACGGCGAACGTGGCGTACCAGGCCTCGATGTTGCGCACGGTGTCGGCGCGATATTGCGCGGGGGCGTGTGGATCGGCGGCTACCTGCTGGCGCAACGCTGCTTCTCGCGACTTGGATCCCCAGTTTTGCGCGAAGGCAATGAAAAATTGTTGATCGCCGTTGAAGCCATCCTGCTCCGGCGCTGGTTTGCCGGCGAGCGCGGAGTGGTAACCGTCGTATGCGGCGGAGAGACCGGCGACGTCGGCGATATTTTCCGCGAGCGTTTGTTTACCGTTCACAGAAAGATCGGGGAAGGGCTTGTACGTGTCGTACTGAGCCGCTAGACGCGCCGTGGCTTCTTCGAAGTGTTTCAGGTCCGCGTCAGTCCACCAATTGCGCACACGGCCTTTCGAATCGAAGGCGCTGCCTTCGGTGTCAAACGTATGGCTGATTTCGTGGCCGATAACCGATCCAATCGCGCCATAGTTCGTTGCATCCGGCGCGTTCGGGTCGAAAAACGGCGGCTGAAGAATGGCTGCCGGGAAACTCAACGCATTGTACAAAGGTAAATTCACGGCATTCACGGTCTGCGGTGTCATGGTCCACTCGTGGCGGTTTACCGGCTTGCCCAAGCGCGCCACATCCATCTGATAGTCGAACATGCGGCCGCGCCAGAGATTTCCGAAAATGTCGTCGGCTTTCACTTCGTAGCCGGAATAGTCTTTCCACGTTTCCGGGTACCCCACGCCTACGTAGAGAGTTGTCAGCTTCGCTTGCGCCTCCGCCTTCGTAGCGGGATCCATCCAGGTTAAGGCGTCGATCCGCTTGCGGAATGCGGCGATCAAATTCGCGACCATCGCCTCTGCTCGCGCTTTGGCTGGGGGTGGGAAATAGCGCTGCGCATAAATTTTGCCGACATCGTCGCCCAGGAATATGTTCACTACCCGAACTCCGCGCTGCCAACGGGGACTTTGCTGTTGCGCGCCGGTCATGGTCGTTCCAAAAAACGCAAATTGCTCGTCCGCGAACGCTTTCGGCAGCACGCCAGCATAGGCTTCGATGGCGTGGTAGGCCAGCCAATCCTTCCAGGTTTCCAGCGGCTCGGAAGCCACCAGTGCGGATTCGCCGGTGAACGCCGTCGGTTGCCACACGATGAAGCTGGCCTGGTTGCTTAGTCCTGCACCACGAAAATACTGGGCCCAATCCAAGCCCGGAGCCTTCGACAAGAAATCGGACTGGCTCCAGGTGTTGTTGGCTTTATGAATGTCTTCGTTGTCCGCCAGGCTAAGGTGTTTGCCGGCAATGGCGTGTTCCAGTTCCACAATGCGCTTGGCGCGCGCGTGGCTGTCCGTGAAGCCGGCGAGTTTTAACATCGTTGCAACGTGAATTTCGTAGGCGGCGCGGAGTTGCTTCATGTGTTCGCTGTCCGCCAGGTAGTAATCGCGGTTGGGCAGTTGCAGACCGCCTTGTAGAAGATAGGCCGCGTAGTGTTCGGAGTCGTTGAAGCCGGGAGCGACCCAAAGTCCGAAAAGATTTGGAGTGTGGAAATTCGTGTTGTTGAGGGCGTCGACGTCGGCGCGTAACGTTTTTCCCAGTGCGAAGGCGAGTTCGCGTTTATCGTTGATCCGGGTGATGGTTTCTAGAAGCGGCTTCAGCGCGGACAAACCCTGGGCTTCAATTCCCGCTTCGTCCATGAAGGACTTATAGAGGTCCGCAATTTTTCTGGTGTCGGTGCCGGGGGCGGCGTTGGCCTTGGAGGCCTCCTCGATCAGCGCGGCGGTGCGTTTGGTGCTGAGTTCGTCGAGCTTCGTGAATACACCGATGCGGGAGCGATCGGGTGGAATTTCCGTGCGCTTGATCCATGCGCCGTTTGCGTACAGATAAAAATCGTCGCCCGGCTTCACGGAGCGATCCATGTTGGCGGGTTGGATGCCGTGCGTGTCCGTAGTTGCGGTTTCCTGCGCGCGCGCAACGGCAAGCACACCTGCCAGAGCGAGAATTGCGGCACCGCCCAGCACAAATTTCGAAACGTTTTCGGAAAGGTTCATCTCGTCGGCTCCCACGCTACGCAGACACTGCTCGCAGCTGATGCTAAAAGTATAGACGCACCTTCGGTCCGCGGGTAGTGAAGGGTTGCTTCGGGCCAGGGGTTCCGGACGGCGGCTGGCTGCAATCCCGGACTATACTTACGGCGATATGCCCGCGATTATCTGCATGCTGCGAGCCGTCAACCTCCCCGGTCACAACAAGATCAAGATGGAGACGCTAGCAGCGTTGTGCGAATCGCTGAAGCTTGAGTGCGTGCAAACGTACGTGCAGAGCGGCAACGTAGTCTTCGTTTCCAGCAACAAAAACCTGGATGGTCTCTCGCGGCGGATCAGCGGCGCCATTCATGCGAAGCTAGGTTTCCAGCCTGAGGTGATTCTGCGGACTGCCGCTGAAATGCGCCGCGTGATTGCAAAGAATCCGTTCGCCGGAAGGCCTGGCATCGAGCCGGCGAAACTGCTGGTTGCTTTTCTTGCGGGGATCCCGGGGAAGGTGGCGCGCGAAAGTCTTTCGAAACTCGATATGCGCGGCGAGGAATTGCACGCGCGTGGAAGCGAACTCTACATTTATTTCCCGAACGGAATGGGGAGAAGCAAACTCCCGTGGCCGGCCGTCAACAAGGCGCTGGGTACTCCGTCTACGGGCCGCAACTGGAACACAGTTCTCAAGTTGTGTGAGATGGCCGAAGCGTTGGAAAAGTCGGCGTGAGTTTAAAAACCTGCCGGGCGTTCCTGCACGACGGCGAATGCGTTCTCGAGCGCAATACCCGCGCGGCCCAGGGTTCCTTCGTCGAATAACCTGCCGATCAACGTGACGCCGTGGGGCACCCGCCGTGGCGGCGAAAATTTCGGCAACGGCCGTGAAGGATCGGGAGCCCAATCGCTGCGAGCCTGGGCCACGTCTACGAATCCAGCGCGCATGGTTAGGGATGGGTGGCCGGTATTGTTGGTGATGGTCAAAATATCGTCGCGCAGAGAGGGAACGAGCAACAAGTCCACGCTGTCGAAGACGCGCGCCATTTCTTCGCATATTTTGCGGCGGAAGCGGTCGGTCTGCACGAAATCCACCGCCGACAAAAACCGCGCCTGCCGAAAAATGTTGGGCCACGCATCGTAGGTTTGCTCGCGCAATTGGCTGAGGCCGCCGTTCAGTGTGAGCTCTTCGAATGAGGCCGCGCCCTCCGCGAACAAAATCAGATTCAGCGAGCCGTACGGCCAATCCGGTATTTCTACTTCCACGGGTTCCATGCCCACCTTTTTGACAGTTTCGAGCGCTTTTCGATCCACGTTCGTTGCCGGCGCTTGCTTCATCCACGCGGGGAAATAGCCGACGCGCAGACCCTTCACGCTGGCGTTCGCGTCAAAATCCAGCGTGCACGGAACGCTCGAGACATCGCCTGGATCGGGGCCAGAGATCGCGTTCAACACCAGAAGCGAATCTTCCACGCCGCGGGTCATCGCGCCAAGTTTGTCCAGTGACCAGCACAACGTCATCGCGCCGGTTCGCGGCACGCGACCATAGGTGGGACGCAATCCCGTGACGCCGCAACGCATGCTGGGGGCAACGATGCTGCCGCCGGTTTCGCTGCCGATGGAGAAGCCCACCAGGCCGGCCGCTGTCGCCGCTCCCGGGCCCGCGCTGGAGCCGGAGGCACCTTCTTCGAGCAGCCACGGGTTCATGGTTTGGCCGCCGAACCAAATGTCGTTCAGCGCCAGGGCTCCGAGGCTTAGTTTTGCGATCAAGACCGCTCCCGCATCATTCAGGCGCTTCACCACCGCGGCGTCCTGATCGGGAATCCGGTTCCGATATGGCTCGGCGCCATAGGTCGTGGGGATTCCCGCGGTGTCTAGGAGATCTTTTCCGCCCCAGGGAATGCCATGGAGCGGCCCGCGATAACGCCCCGCGGCAATTTCCGCATCCGCTTCCCTCGCTTGTTGCAGCGCCAGTTCACGCGTCAAGGTAATTACGCAACGCAGCTTGGGGTTGTACCGCTCGATGCGCCGCAAATAAATTTGCGTCAGGTGTTCCGAGGATATCTTCTTGTGTTCGATCCACCGCGAGAGCCTGGCTACTGGAGCGAACGCTATGTCTTCCTCGTTGGTGGGCAATGGTGCCGGATCGCTTTTGCTGCGCACAAATTGATTTCTGCTGGCAACCACTTTTTGGCCGGGCATCAGGCTTTGGTATCGGGAGAACGGAGCGAGTGTTGGCCCGAACGTGATCTTGCGCGGGCCCGTGCGGCGTTCGTAAAGCGAGGCCATGTTTCCACGCCAGCTGGAGGCGGCCTGCGTGAGGTCGCCTTCGTTCATTTTCACCTGCACCAGTTTTTCGGCCTCGACGAAAGTCTCCGGGGTTACTTCGGGTCCCACGGCGGGGCCGGTGCCAAAGGCCGGTGGCGCGCCTGCCGGCTGTGGCTGCGCCGGAGCCTGTGGCGATGGATCTTGCTCGCGCGCCGCGGTGATCGTTGCGGCCGTGCCAACGCCCAACACCCCCGCCACCACTTGCAAAGAGGTTTCCCCCAAGAACTCTCTTCGTGTTTTCCTGGCCATTGTTCCTCCGCCGCGCATTCTACCTGAGTCTTTAACGGCACAGCCCGGACCACCGACAAAAACCTTCTGCTAAGGTATTTTGCTTCCTTAATAAGCTCTTGTCGTTCGGACGTCCGCGATCATCGAGGTTTCAATGGATTTTAAGCGAGCAACGATGCTCCTGCTTGCAAGCGCGCTCGGCTCTGCCTCCGCGGCCGCTCAATACGCCAAAGAATCCGAACAGCTACGAAGCCTTGGGGATCGTGGAAGAAATAAAGATCAAACACTGGATTTTCGGCAATTACGCTTTGCTTACGCGGACTCGACCTCTCCCAAAGCGGACACGAACGCAAACAAGTAGGCCATGGCGAAAGCCTTGGACGACAAGGATTACGCCGCGGCCATCAAGAACGCAGGCACCGTGCTTGCGTCGAACTATGCGGATATGGACGCGCCCTTCGCGGAATACGTTGCTCACAAGGAATTAAAAGAATCCGAAGCTATCGAACTTCACGAATTTGTTCTGCCGGGGGTGCGGGACTCGATCATGGACTCTGGCGACGGCAAAGACCGAGGATACGGCCTATGTGGTCATCGACGTTTATGACGCTATCACCTACGTCGATCCACAAACGAACGAGCGAAAGACGGTCTGCTTCAATGTGGATATTTAGACCAAGCACGGCCATTAGAGGGGGCGCGGCAATGATATGATTCCGGCCATGAGGAAACGCGTTTCTCTGCTCAGCCTCTCGTGGGTTGTGTTGATTCCGTTGCTTGCTCCCTTTTCCATCTCTGCGCAGACAACTCCCGCTCAGAGTTCTGCCATCATCCTGCATGCCGCTCGGCTAGTTGAAATCGATACGGGAAAGATCATGGCGCCCGGCGAGGTGCTGGTGCAGGGAGAACGGATCGTTGAAGTTGGGGCGATGGTGAAGCATCCGGCCGGTGGGCGAATCATTGATCTGGGCGATATGACACTTCTGCCTGGGCTCATCGATGCGCACGTTCACCTGTTTCTGCACCCTGGCGCCGAGGATTTGCAAACCGTTGAGGAATCCGTGCCGCAGCGCACTATCACGGCTACGCTCGCAGCGCGCGAAGATCTGATGGCTGGGTTCACGGCCGAGCGCGATATGGGCACGGAAGGTGCCGGCTCTGCCGACACGGCGGTGCGTAATGCAATTAATGATGGATCGATTCCCGGGCCGCGCCTGCGCATCAGCGGAAATGCCATCGATATTCTTGGTGGCCACGAAGACGCGATTTACTTTAATCCGGAGCAGCACGTGCTCTCCAACGCGACCTACGCCAATTCGCCCGAACAATTGGTCAGTGCCATTCGCGAGCAGTTGAAAGAAGGCGCGGACTTCATCAAGATTTACGAAACGGGTCCGGATTCGGTGCGCGACGGGCGGCTCATTACGCGGTATCAATACACCGAAGCCGAACTTGGCGTAGCTATATCGGAAACCGCGCGCACCGGAAAGCGCGTGGCGGTCCATGCTACCGGCGAACCGGGCACTCTTTACGCGGCGCAGGCGGGTGTGGCTTCGATCGATCATGCCTATCAGCTGAGCGATGAAACCATGCGGCTGATGAAGCAAAAACAAATTTTTGCCGTACCCACGTTCGCCATTGCCGAATATTTCGCGGAGCATGCAGCCACGCCCGAGATGGCGAAGCGCGAGCATGAGATGCTCGACCTTCACGTTCAGGAATTTCACAAGCAGCTTACCGCCGGCGTGCCCATGGCGGTGGGATCCGACGTGGGGCCGTTTCCGCATGGCACGCAGGCGCGCGAGTATGTGTTGATGGTGAAATACGGGATGAAGCCGCTCGAGGCGTTACAGGCGGGCTTGCTGAATGGCGCAAAGCTTCTTGGCTGGCAGAATGAGATTGGAGCACTCAAGCCCGGATATTATGCCGACATTATTGGCGTTCCCGGCAATCCGGTGGACGATATCAGCGCGCTGGTGCATGTGGCTTTCATAATGAAGGGCGGCACGATTTACCGCCAGCCGCGGGGAGAGTGAGAGTGTCTTCTCCCGGTTCGTTGCGTGTCCTTTGCGTTCTTGCCGTATGTCTCGCGGCGTGCTCGAAGACCGGGACGACCGGCGCGACTCCAGCGAACGCGGATTCCGATGCGGCTGGACAAAATTTTGCCGGCGACTCCAAAGCTTTCTTCGCACCGTTATTCAGTCGCATATGGCGCGTTTCCAATTCGCCTTATGGCCCGGCGTCTGGCGCCATTTATATTTTTCTATCGAACGGCACTTTGCTGGAGACTTCCTGCGTTGAGACCTATCGAATCGCGGTCTGGTCGGTAGATAAGGCGCAGCCGGATACCTTGCGTGTTGTTGAGGATCAGCAACAGGTGTTCACTGCAACGGTTGGGGAAGTCAGCGGCGCGACCTTGCACTTGCGTCAGAAGATGATTCGAAGTGCGGAGACTCGCGACATCACGCTTACGGCTGTTGACGGCGAGTTTGTTTGCCCTGATCTGCCCAAATAATTGCGGATCGGCTGGAGTACTCCTGCTGGCCGATCTGCCGTTCGGCAACTACACTGGGACGGAACTAATCGTTTCGTCGACGCGTATCATGCTTGGACTGTAAGCGACCGACTTGTGGCTTCGCCTGTGGCCACGCAAGGCTGAAATGACTCGGCAATCCCGATCGGCAATTTTGATTTTCGGTGGCGTGGTGTTGCTCGGCGGGTGCGCTTGGTTCGTGCACCGCGCCGGACGCGGGATTCGCGTGGGAACCGCGGTTGTTAGCAAAACGCTTTGCTCCGGCGCGTTCGTGTCTGGAGTTGATCCGGATGTTCTATATGCAGAAGCCGTGAAGCCGATTCCGGGGGAAACGCGGCTTGCGAAACACCTCAAATACCATGTGGACAGAGAGGCGAGGCAGGTTACCGCGACTTGGTGGGGCGGCTTCCAGAGCCGTGCTGTGTATCGCGAAGGATATGGCTGCGTGCTCGCGCGCGCGGACGAGCCGAAGGACACGCCAAAAGGCAGCAATCCCAGCGGCACTAGGGCGACCGCGGCTGCCGCGGTGTCTGCGGCGGCGTTGGATGTGCAGCCGCAGTCGCCAAAGCTCGAAGCCGCGTTGGATCATGTCATTGTCGAACCGGTGCAGCCGCCGTATCGGCGCGTCAAAGCGATTGTGATTCTGCACAACGGAAAGCTTGTCGCGGAACGTTATGCACCCGGCTACAGCGCGGACACGCCGATACTGGGTTATTCGTTAGCCAAATCCGTGACCAACGCGTTGATCGGAATCTTGGTGCGGCAGAAGAAATTGTCCGTCGAGCAGCTTGCGCCGGTGCAGGAATGGCAAAATCCTTCCGACCCGCGGCGCGCCATCACGATCGATCAACTTATGCGCATGAGTTCGGGGCTGGCGATAGAGGAATCGGACTCGGGCCTCGATCCAGTTTCGAGGATGCTGTTCCTGGAACCGGACATGGCGGGCTTTGCCGCGCGGGCGCGCCTGAAGGCCGCTCCCGGCACGCTGTGGGAATACACCAGCGGTAACACGCTGATTTTATCGCGCATTATTCGCGATGCTGTCGGGGGGCGCGCGGAGGATGTAAGGGAGTTTGCGCGCAAAGAACTGTTTCTACCGTTGGGCATCACCACGGCGACCATGGAGTTTGATTCCACCGGTACGCCCGTGGGTTCAATCTACGTGTTCGCTTGCGCGCGCGATTGGGCGCGTTTCGGCGCACTTTATTTGAACGATGGCATGGTGAATGGACTCCGCATTTTGCCGGAAGGTTGGGTGGATTATTCCGCCGCGCCCACGCTGAATCAGGATTATGGCGCCGGGTTCTGGACCAATCGCGGCGCGCATGGAGACGCCGCGGACCGCATCGAAGCGGGCATGCCCGCGGACGCGTTCTACGGCTCCGGCAATCTGGGGCAACGCGTGGTGATTATCCCCTCCGAGGGCCTGGTCATCGTGAGGCTGGGCTTGACGCATAGCCATGGATTCGACATGCGCGGCTTGCTTCGGCTCATCTCGGCTACGTCTGCGGCGATTAAGAACCCGTAGGCACAATGGTTCCCGCCTGATTCGAGACCTGCACCCCAGCGTGTGGACAGGACGCACCATGAAGCTTCCTGGTGTCGCGGAATTGTGTCCCAGCCCTTACGCGTTGGGCTCACTTCTCGCGGCGCCTCTGTGCTTCTCTTTTGCAGGTAGTAGAGATGCTCATGGCCATCTCTTCTCATGCTACATTTCTCCCCGCAGTTACCGCCCCGCTCGATTCTGGAATTAAATGAGGAACTTCGATGAAAGTCATTTTGCGTGCCCTGTTGTTGGTGGTGGCGGGGCTGGGCATGAATCGCTTGGCGATTGGCCAGGTTCGATGTGGCAATGCTCCGGACTATTTTCAGCCGATGATTCGTGGCGACGGGCAGCGCTATCCGCTTGAGATTGGGCCGCTGGTGTGGCACCTGGTCGGCTCCGGTGTGTATCCGGTGCAGGGGTCAGACGGGCTGACGCACCTGGCGTTTGCGATGCAGTTCACGAACGCGTGGAACCTTCCTGCGACGATTCAGTCTGTCGAAGTGGTCGACCCGTCGCGAAATAATAAGACGACGGGCACAGACCGCGTTATTTCCATCAAGGACGAAGATGTGACCGGCCTGGTGAAGCTGTCCTCGTTGCCGCCGAGCATGGATAAGGCGAGTTACTCTTCGAACATTGCCGGGGGCGAGACGGGAGTGATGTTTTTCGACGTGACTTATGGCGACAGCAACGACGTGCCATGCACGATCGCGCTGCGCGTCCACGTTGTTCAGCCAGAGAATAAGCGCTTGCCAGAATCTACCGTGGTGAGCCCGCCGTTGAAGATCAGTTCGCAGCCGGCAATTGTTCTCGCTCCACCGTTCAAAGGCGCAGGATGGGTGGATGCGAACGGATGCTGCGTGGAAATCGGACCGCATCGATTCGTAACCAATCCCATGAACGGGACGCTCGATCCATCGGAGCAGTTTGCGATCGATTGGATCAAGGTAGACGCGCAAGGAAAAGCATTTCGAGGCGACGGGAAATCTTCTGCGCAGTGGCTATGCTACGGAGCGGAAGTGCTGGCCGTCGCGCCCGGCACAGTGGTTGAAGCGATGCGGGACTTGCCCGATCAACCGCCGGGCGTGGCGCCTACGAATCTGACGATCCCTCAGATTGCGGGCAATCACGTGATCCTGGACCTCGGCAACGGGCACTATGCGATGTACGCTCACTTGGCGCCGCATAGTGTGACTGTACACGTCGGCGATCGCGTGAAGGCAGGGGACAAGCTTGGGCTGCTAGGCAACAGCGGGAACACCACCGGTCCCCATTTACATTTTCAAATTAGCGATCGGCCGTCAACGCTCGATGTGACGTCGCTGCCTTTCGTGTTTGAAAGCATGGAGCTGGAAAACCGCACGTCGGCAAATCTGGATGAGATTGAGGAATTTTCGATCAAGGGAACGCCACTGCCGATGGGAAAGAAAATTGCGAAGCCGCTTTCCAGTATGCCTCTTTCCCGCGATGTGATCATGTTTCCCTAGGGGAGCGCACGGGCTGCGGATCCGGCATGGGATTTTGGAATCGTGTTACAGTTTTGCCGGTATTGTCCAGTCAACCCTTCAGGAGCCCGCATGCGCAGACTCTGGATCGCCGCAATGACTTTTGCAATCGCCACGGCAGCGTTTGCCGGAAAGACCAACGCGCCGAAATTTGACTCTGAAAGAATTCGCGCACATGTGAAGTATTTGAGCAGCGATGAGCTCGAAGGCCGCGGCATGAATCAGAAGGGCGGCGATCTTGCGGCGGAATATATTGCCGCGCAGTTCAAGAGCTACGGGCTGAAACCCGCCGGGGAAAATGGAACTTATTTCCAGAAGGTGCCCATGGTGGGGATGAAGACGCTGCCGGACACTACCTTTGCGTTTGTTCCGAGTTCCGGACCGCCAATGGAATTGAAAGCGCTGGACGATTACGTCACTACGAATGAGAGGCAGACGGAATCCGCGGAGATCGATGCGCCGATTGTTTTTGTTGGTTATGGCATTTCCGCGCCGGAATACCAGTGGGACGATTACAAAGGCTACGACCTGAAGGGGAAAGTGGCGCTGCTGTTCGTGAACCAGCCCATTTCCGACGATCCGAAGTTTTTCAAGGGCAAGGCGCTCACCTACTACGGACGCTGGACCTACAAGTTTGAAGAAACCGCGCGGCGTGGAGCGCTTGCGACGCTCATTATTCATCGCGAAGATCTGGCCAGCTATCCCTGGACGGTGGTGCGTAATTCGTGGGGCGGAGAAAAATCGTTCCTGCAGCTGGATGGCACGCCGAAGCTGGCGGCGGCTTCGTGGATTCAGCAGGATGTGGCGCGGAAGCTTGTTGACGTGGCAGGACTGGATCTGGACAAGTTGTTCCAGCAAGCGCAGTCGCACGATTTCAAGCCGATCCCGTTGCCGGTGAATTTGAAAGCGCACATTGTAAGTTCGGTTCACCCGTTCACTTCGCGCAATGTGCTGGCCATGGTGCGAGGCTCCGATCCGGCGAAAACAAGGGAAGCGATTCTTTACACCGCACATTACGATCATTTCGGAATCGACAAAACGAAGCCCGCGGGCGCGAATATTTTTCACGGCGCGGCGGATAATGCGACGGGCTGTGGGATTTTGCTCGAGCTTGGCCGTGTTTGGGCTGGCACCAAGCCAGCGCCTGCGCGTTCGATTTTGCTCGCTGCGGTTACTGCCGAGGAGCAGGGTTTGCTTGGCTCCGAATATCTCGGCAAACACCGGGCACAGCTGCCGGCACGGCCGATTCTCGATTTGAATTATGACGATCTACCGCCGATTGGCATTCCCGAGGAAGTGGAAGTTGTCGGTGCGGAACGCACGACTTTTTATCCCGCAGTGGAAGAAACCGCGAAGGAGTTCCACCTGACGATCCGGCCGGACTCGCGCCCCGAGGCCGGCCATTATTACCGCTCCGATCATTTCAGCCTCGGACGCGTCGGAATTCCGGCGTTCTCGGTCAGCGAAGGAATGAAATACCAAGGACACGACACCGCCTGGGGGCTGGCGGAAGCGAAAGAGTACGTCGAGCATCGTTATCACCAGCCGACGGATATTTACACACCGGATATGGATTTTCGCGGTGACGCGCTGATGGCGGAGTTTGGTTTTGCACTTGGCCAGAAAGCTTCCATCGCTCCTACCGCCCCCGCCTGGCTGCCGGGAGATGAATTTGAGCATGCGCAAGATAACGCTTCGGCCGAAAACCTAGGAAGCCTCTTGTTCGCCGGGCATCCAGAATTTCATCCCGTTCGCTGGCGATCGATTTCTTAGCCACCGCTGGCTCGGCAAACTCGAATCTCGGGCGCGCTCGTTCTGAGGGTGTTTGTTGCCAGCGATGGCAGTGTGTCCTACGTGGACGTTTTGAGTGGGCACGCCTTGTTGTCCGAATCCTTTAAGGAGCGCGTGTCGAGGTGGATATTTGATTCGGCACCCGGGAAGGAAAGAAGTTTCAAATTGAAGCCCGAATTTACTCTGCCGATCGTGGAGTCAGTACGGTCGAATTACGTCGCAGAACCTCTACCCACGGTAAACCCCGCAGACGCGCCGCTTGTCGAGCCCAGCGGAATTAATTAGAGAGGGAACGCCCTCGCGACACAGGGCGAAAAAGATTATGAAAGGCTCACCAAGGAACAGCGTCGAGACATCGCCGCTATGCCGCAATAAAGGATAGTGCTATTGATTTCTCGGATATGCCTCCGAGAAATTGACAACTAAGGTTGCGTCGAAAGTCCGCGGCGAAAGAAGCGATACGTTCTTAGCGCGGCCAGACGCCGGCCGTAAAGGATTTGATGGTGGTGAATCCGAGGCGTTCGTAGAGTTGCACGGCTGCGCGATTCTCTGCGGTCACTGTGAGCGACAATTCCTTGAAGTGCAAGCTGCGCAGCGCATCTGCCGCGGTGCGCATCAGCATACGGCCCAGGCCGTGGCCCTGGAAGCCGGGCTGGACGCAGATTTGCGTGGTGTGGCCGACGCCATCGGCAACTTCGCTGGTCAACACTGCTCCGACAAGTTCATCACTGCCCGGATGCCGCAACACAAACGAGGCGCTCGGTTGAAACTGCCCGCAACCGGGTAACAGAATGATGTTCTTCAAAAATTTCAGCGCGCCATTGCGCGAGCGATATTGGTCGTTGATGTCGCCGTCAATGTGATTGGCGTAGGCAAGGTAGATCAGCTTGGCGCAGGGCTCAAAGTAGCGGTCATTCCAGCGATCTACGCGCAAACCGGAATTGATGCTGGATGCGCGATCGGACTGCTTCTGCAAATCCAGCAGCATGAATTGCCGCGTGTACAGGCGGAATCCCTGCGCGCGCAGAGCCTCGTCCACCGGTCCGCCAAAGGGCATAAGTTGCGCTTCGATGCGTTGCATTTGCGGCAGGGCGCGCATGCCGTGAAGCATTTCCTCAAGCAGCCGGCGGCCAATCGGACCCTGGTTCTGCTTTGGCGAGACGTACATTCCGCCAATCAGACCCTTGTGATCCTCCAGGACATAGAAGGAGTAGCCGACGGCGGAACCGCCATCGAGAGCCACACAGCCAGACAGGGCGTGAGCGTCTAAGAAGCGCTTAATCAGTTCCAAGGCGCTGCGGTAGTCCCAATGGAGCTCATCGCGCCAATGGTTAGCCTCCTCATGGAGGAGTGGCTCGATCTGCCGAACAGTCGCTTGGCGAAGGTCGATGATGTTCATAGATCGGGTGTTACGGGTTTTGATGCCAATGCCATCATAGCCGATTCCCGCCAGCCACTGCCAAATTCCCCAAAGGCAGATATAAATCGGGCACAGGACGCGGAGAAGCCTGTAAGCCCTGGTAAACCCGCATGCTAGCCTTGAAAGGAGTTCCAGCTAAGGCAGAGTCGCGGAGGCGCGGCTAAGCGGGAATCAGAGCCCAAAACCCATGTCTATAGTGGATGAGCTGCGTTATCCGAGGCGTTGGTACACCAAGCTGATGGTGATTGTGCTGACGCTTGTCATTTTCGTCGCCCTGGCGACGGCAGCGGTCGCCGGCGTTCTGACCTATTGGATCATCAAGCCCCAGCGCACCAGTTCTGAGATCAACATGGCCAGCTTCCCGGGTCGGCCGGATGAGGTGGATTTTACGGTCAGCGGGTTGACGCCTTCGGATCGCAAGGGGTGGTTCTTCCCTGGGCTGCGCGGCGCTCCCACGATTATTCTGTGTCACGGATACCAATCCAGCCGGGGTGAATTGCTGACGCTGGTTTCCGCGTTGCAAGATCACCAATACAACGTGTTTGTGTTTGACTTTGCGGCCCACGGTGCGAATGCCGGAATCACCACGTTCGGTTACCGGGAAGCGGATGAGGTACGCGCGGCCATCGACGTGCTCGCCAGACGCAACGACGTCGATCCCACGAGATTCGGCTTGTGGGGCTACAACTTAGGCGCGTATGCGGCTTTGCGGGAATCGGAAAAAGATCCGCGTGTGCGCGCGCTGGTGCTGGATTCGGTGTACGATCGGCCGAAGCAGATGGTGAAGATCGGCGTGGAAAAGACAGGCGTGGGCGGATTCCCGTTGATGGTGAAATCGGCGCAGACGACGTTTGAGTGGCTGAACTATGGATACAAGGATGATCCGCCGCTTTCTTCGAGGCTGAAAACGCTGAGCGATGTGCCGACCCTGTTCATTCAGGCCACCGACGATGCGGAATTAGGCTCGATCACGCGGGATATGTTCTTGAAGGCACCGGAGCCGCGGGAACAAGCCATCATCGCGCACGGGAATTTTGTGAATCTGCCTGACGAAGAAAAACGCACGTATGAGAACCGTGTGGTGACGTTTTTCTTAACGCGGCTGCCGGTCAGCGCCGTGCCCACCGCTGTTGCTCCGCTCAAGCCCGCTAAGAGTCCCAAGACGGTTCAGTGATTCACTTTTTCACAACACGATAGGCAAACCACCGGCTGGTCCTTAGAACTACCGGATCACCCACACAAACCGCAGACGACTTTACGAAAGCGTCGCAGCTGCGCGAATCGACCAACAAGTACCCATCGCCCGGTTGATTAGGCTCCCAAGTTTGAACTTCGTGATGCAAATAGAAACTCAAGCTGTATTGCTGTCCTCTCTTCATCGAGGCGGTATAGATTTGATTGGGAGGAATTTGTGCAGCGTTGATGTCCGCCGCCAGTGTCCTGCCCGACGGATCCCAACCTAGCCAAGGGCGCAATAGTGTCTGGAAGTTCAGCAGGATCAGCAGCACGGGGAGAGCCGCAGTTGTCGCCATTGCAACTCCACGCACGCTGTTTTTGATAGTAAGGAGCAGGTTTGCAAGAGCGAAGGCGAGTAGAACACATCCTGCCACCAGCATCATCGCCTCGGCGCCTGTTCGCGAGGAGTGTCGGCCCATACCGATCAGCAGCAGAGCCACTGCTAGAGTCAGCATGGCCCAAGTCGAGAGGAGCCATCGTAGCGAACGCTGTTTCTGAGCCGAGAGAACGACATAGGATCTCGCCAGCAGCAAACCGAGCCCAGGAATTGCGGGAAGGATATAGCCCGGTAACTTGGACCTCGAGATGGAAAAGAAGACCAGGCAGAAGATCGCCCATGACAGCAACAAATTCGTCATGGGAGAAAATTCGAAATTGCGGTCTCGACGAAACAAGCCGATGAGAGCCGACCAGAGCAAGACTAAGGTCCACGGGAGAAAAGCAATGAGTAAGATGGGGATGTAAAACCAGAAGGGTTGCATGTGCTGGAATTCGGGAGTCAGGTAACGCTTGAAGTTGTGTTCGATGATGAAGACGCGGAAGAAATCGGGGTTGCGACGGCCGCAAAGGATGTACCAAGGGAGCGCACTCAGGCAGAAAGTTGCGATGGCGAGGGGATGAAGACAGCGGAAGGCGTCGCGCCAGCGCTTGCTGAACGCGGCCCAGAGAACAACAGCGCCACCGGAGAGAACGATGGCCGCGGGGCCTTTGGCGAGAACCGCGAGGCCGAGGAAGAAGCCGAAGAGGAGGGAGTTGAAGGAGGTTGAGGACGTCAGTGAGGCGGAGGAGTAGGGGACCAGCCGCAAAAGGCGCGCGGCGAAAACCATCGCGATGGTAAGCATGCCGGCGAAGGGCATGTCCGGGGCGGCGGCGTGAGAAAAGCCGATCATGCCGACAGTCGTGGGCAGGAGAAGCAGCAGCCAGCGCGCCGTTTCCGCGCCGTAGACGCGCCAGGCAAGCCACGCCAATGCCAGCGTGGCCAGAAGTGCGGCGATAGCGCTGGGAAGGCGCGCGGTGAGTTCGCTGACACCAAAAAATTTGAAGCCGAGCGCGGCGCCCCAATAATAGAGGGCGGGCTTTTCAAACCAGGGCTGGCCGTAGAGACGCGGCGTGACCCAATCGCCGGTTTCCGCCATGCTGCGGGCTATCCAGGCGTAACGCGGCTCATCGGGACCGACGAGGCCGATGGCGCCGAGATTATGGAAATAGCAGATGTACAGTGTGGCCAGGATCAGGAGGACCGAGGCGAGTCGGGCCACGGAAGATTTCGCGGGCGTGTCGGTTGTGGCGTCGTCGGGTTGCGTCACGGAAGCAAGAGTCTAGCATTGTCAGTGTATCTTGGAATGGTGGATATGGGCGCCTTGGGCGTGAGGAAGAGAAAAGCCGGTCCCACGCTTTGCTCGGGGTAAGATGCCCCCGAAAGGGTATTGCCAATCGCGTTGAGCAAAATGATCTGCGAGTGTAAAAGCGGCAGTTGGGTTGCCGCACTCCAAAATGATTGAACGGCTGCAATATGCGGTGGCGTGGACATTCGTGAAGATGCTGGGAATTTTGCCGCGCCCGCTGGCCAGAGCGGTTGCCGCGACAGCCACGCGGCTGCTGCTGATTTTGTTCCCGAAATTGCGGAGGACGGCGGAGTTCAATCTGCGGCTGGCATTTCCCGATTGGACCGAGGCGCGCCGGGATGTGGTATTGAAACAGATGACGCGGAGTCTAGGATGGATGGCGGCGGAATTCGCGCGGCTGCCGAAATATTCGGCAAGAAATATTGAGAATGTCGTGGTGCTGGACGGGCATGAAAACTTTCTAGCCGGGAAGAGCCGCGGCAAAGGTGTGGTGTACCTGACAGGGCATATTGGCGCCTGGGAACTATCTTCGTACGCGCACGCGTTGTATGGATTTCCGCTGCACTATATGGCCCGCCCGCTCGACAATGCGCCGCTGGACTCGCTCGTGAACCTCTACCGAGGACTGTCCGGAAACAAGCCGATCTATAAGAATGAAGCGGCGCGAACGATGTTGCGGGTGCTAAAGGATGGCGGGACTGTGGGAATTTTGGCGGACCAGAATACCATGCCGGGTGAGGGCGTGTTTGTGGATTTCTTTGGTGTTCCTGCGTGCACGACAACAGGAATTGCGCGAGTGGCGCTGCACACGGACGCGGCGGTGGTGCCGGGTTATGCGTTCTGGGACGAAAATTTGCGGAAATACCGGCTACGCTTTGAGCCGCCCGTGGAATTGATTCGTACCGGCGACTCGGAGCGCGACATCCTGGAGAATACGCAGCGCTTCACAAAAGTGATCGAGGACATCGTCCGCAAATATCCGGAACAGTGGGTGTGGATTCACGCACGGTGGAAGGCCCGGCCAAAGGGCGAAACGCCGCTGTACAACTTCCTGTCGTAGCGAGCGAATTTTCATCGTAGTGGCCACGCAGAGAACGCAGTGGGAAGAGGAGTTTGGCGATGAATCTGACGGCGAAGCAGGTGGCTGACAAAGTCGGGGCAACTGTCGAGGGCGACGGCAAGCTGGAACTGGTCGGCGTCGCGGCGCCGGAGCGGGCGGGGTTGAAGCATCTGATTTATGTGGAAGCGGCGAAACATGCGGAGCGCGCCGCGGGCTCGGCGGCGTTGTGCGTGGTGGCTGGCGAAGGAGTTTCGTTGCCGGGCAAAACAATTTTGAAGTGCGCGCAGCCGAAGGTGGCGTTCGCGAAGGCCGCTGCGCTTTTGCTGGAACCCGCGCCGATAGCCACTGGAGTGCATCCCGCGGCCATCGTGCCCCCGCAAATGCGCATCGGCGAAGGCGTTGGAATCGGACCTTATGCGGTGCTCGGAGACGATGTGCACATCGGGGACGGGACAGAGATCGGCGCGCATTGCGTGATCGGCGCAGGTTGTTGGATTGGAGAGAATTGCCGCATTCATCCGCGCGTCACGCTTTACCCCGGCATGCGCATCGGAAATTTGGTGGAGATCCACTGCGGGGCGGTGATCGGGGCGGACGGATTTGGTTACGCGTTCGATGGCGAGGCGTATTGGAAATTTCCGCAGGCAGGGATTGTGGAGATTGGGGATGATGTAGAGATTGGAGCCAACGCGACGATTGACCGGGGTTCGCTTGACGACACGCGAGTTGCGACCGGCGTGAAGATCGATAACCTGGTTCACGTTGGACATAACGTGCAAATCGGTGCACACACGGTGATCGCGGCGCAGACCGGCATTTCGGGATCGAGCAAACTGGGACATCACGTGGTGTGCGGCGGCCAAGTGGGCATCGCCGATCACTGCACCCTGGAAGATCGATCGATTGCCGGGGCTCAGGCGGGTATTCCTACCGGCAAAACAATTCGCAGCGGGCAAACGGTTTGGGGTACGCCGGCGCGGCCGCTGGACAAATTCAAGGAAGCGTATGCTTGGTTTGCGCGATTGCCGGAGTTGGGCGAGCGAATCAAAAAGCTGGAAGAGGCGGAGCAGAAATGACGGCCGCGATGGTAAAAGAAAAAGCGTTGTGGAGGCTGATCGTGGTAGGCGGGCACACGCGCAGCATCGGGAAGACACAACTCGTTTGCGACGTGATCCGCGCATTTCCGCGAACGCAATGGATTGCGGGGAAAATCACGCAGTACGGCCACGGAGTGTGCGCGCAAAATGGCGAGAATTGCGATTGCGCGCCCGGCGATCATGTTTGCGCTCTCGATTGGGAGACGCGGGCGGATAGCGGCACGGACAGCGCGCGGTTTTTGCAGGCGGGAGCGAAACGGTCTTTCTGGTTGCGGACCAAAATGGGGTATTTGGCGGAAGGTTTGCCTCTGCTGCGGCGGGCGTTGGGAGAACTGGCCAGCGGCGAGGGGGGAGCGGGGAGCGGTTCGGAAAGTCATGGCGAACCGATGGTGCATACTGATCTGACGAACGCGGCGGTGATTGTGGAAAGCAACTCCTTAATGCAGTTCGTCAAGCCATCGCTTTATTTTGCGGTGATCGATCCTTTGAAGGAGGATTTCAAGGCGTCCGCACAACTGGCGCTCGACCGCGCCCATGCGCTCGTGCTGCGAGGGGAAGTGGGAGCAGATGCGCCGCCCGCTCCCTTGTGGATGAAATTGCCGGCGCAGTTGCTGCGGGAAAAGCCGTCGGTAAGGCAGCGGGAAGGCGAGAAATTGCCCGAACCCTTGTGGGAGTTGGTGCATCGAATTCTGGGTGGGCCACCGGGTTCCGCGCTGTAACCGTGCCCGACAACGCCTGGTTATAGATTCCGCATCTTATCCGTTGACCCTCTTTGGGGGTGCGGCGATAATGAATAAGTACTGGGGGTACCCCAGCTCGCATGGTTCGCACTTCGTACGGAAGTGTAACGCAATACGCAAGTTAGCTAGATTTTTCTTAAGGGATGGGTTGGGGTGTAGGTAAGCCGGACGGTATTTTTGGCTTTTCTTAAGGGAGCAGGAATGGCGTCGTTTGTCCGAGTCGGAGAGCAACTGCCGGTAGCGCCCGCGCCAGCTCCGTGGCGCCAGGAAGATTGGGCCGAGAGCGTCCAAACCGCGGTAAAAAATGGCGCGGATTATTTACTGTCTGTGCAGTCAGAAGAAGGATATTGGCTCGGCGAACTGGAAGCCGATACTACTCTCGAATCGGATTATATTTATTACCTGCACGTCCTGGGGCAGGCCGAGCCCGAGCGCATCGCCAAACTCGCAAATTACGTTCGCCGCAAACAGCTGGACACCGGCGGTTGGCCGATCTATCCGGGCGGCCCTTCCGAACTGAACGCCACCACCAAAGCATACTTTGCGCTGAAGCTGGCGGGCGATTCGCCGGATGCGCCGCACATGGTGACGGCGCGGGAAACGATTCATCGTTTGGGCGGATTAGAACACACTAATTCCTACGTGCGGTTTTACCTGGCGCTGGTTGGAGCCGTGGGCTGGGAGCTTGTGCCCGCCATTCCGCCCGAGTTGATGCTCCTGCCGAACTGGTTCTACTTTAATATTTATGAGATGTCGTCCTGGACGCGCGGAATTGTGATTCCCATGGCCATCCTGTCTTCGCTGCGGCCGGAATTTCGCTTGCCGGAACATGCGCGTGTGGACGAGCTGTTCAAGGATCCGTCCCAGAAGACCGCGGCGTTTAACTGGAGCAAGCAAATTTTGTCCTGGAAGAACTTGTTCCTGGCGCTCGACCGTGGATTCAAACTGTATGAAAAACTGCCGTGGAAACCGCTGCGCCAGAAAGCTATCCGTGAAGCGAAGCAGTGGATGGTCGAGCATCTGGAACGCACCGAGGGACTGGCGGCGATCTATCCGTCGATGATGAATTCTATTTTTGCTTTGATCGCGCTGGGGCATGGCCCCGAGGATCCGCTGACGTTCCGCGAGATCAAGGAATTTGCGCGATTTGAGATTGAAGACGCCGACACGATTCGCTTGCAACCGTGTGTTTCGCCTGTGTGGGACACGTGCATCGCGATGGTGTCGCTCGAAGAAGCGGGATTGCCGGCGGATCATCCGGCGCTGGTGAAGGCGGCGGACTGGCTGTTGTCCAAGCAGATTCTAGGCGGCGGCGATTGGCAGATTAAGAACAAGGATGCCGAGCCCGGTGGTTGGGCGTTCGAGTTTCGCAACGATTTTTATCCCGATGTGGATGATACCGCGTTTGTGCTGATGGCGTTGCAAAGAGTGAAGTTTCCCGACGAGAAACGCATGGAAGGCGCGATGCGGCGAGGGATTCAGTGGCTGCTGAGCATGCAAAACCGCGACGGCGGCTGGGGCGCGTTTGACCGCGATAATGACCGGCAATTGCTGTGCAACATTCCCTTCGCAGATCACAACGCCATGATCGATCCTTCGACGGCGGACGTGACTGCGAGAGTGCTGGAGTGCCTGGGGCGGTTTGGCTGGCCGGCCGATCATCCGGTGGTGCGCAAGGCCGTGGGATTTCTGACCGAGGATCAGAGCAAGGATGGATCGTGGTTCGGGCGCTGGGGCGTAAATTACGTCTACGGCACGAGTGGCGTGTTGCGCGCGCTGGAAACGGTCTCGATGACCGCGCAGGATTATTGCGTGCGTGCGGTAAATTGGCTGCGCGAAGTGCAGAAGGCGGACGGCAGCTTCGGCGAATCGCTGAACAGCTACGAAGTGGTTTCGAGCAAAGGGCAGGGCACCAGCACGCCATCGCAAACGGCCTGGGGATTGATTGGCTTGCTGGCCGGTGCGGATCCGAACGATCCGGCGATTACCCGCGCCGCGGCTTACCTGATCGGACAGCAGCACGCTAACGGATCGTGGAGCGAAGAAGATTTTACGGGAACTGGATTCCCCGGCGTGTTCTATCTGAAGTATCACCTGTATAAGAATTCCTTCCCGGTGTATGCGCTGGCTCGTTATCGTAATCAGGAGCGCCGGGCGGCGGAATACTGCGCGGTGAAGTTCCACGCGGGCGATTTCCGCTTACGCAGTGGCTTGTATTCCGCGCGAGAACGGCGCGCTTCCTAAACACCAGATGCGGTACCCCATCGGACTGTTTTTCGATTCCTTGAAACACGTGGCGGGTAAAAGACTGCGCGGCCAGCGCAGGTTTCCCGTGATGCTGACGCTCGACCCATTGGGCGGCGCTGATTCCGTGCACCGGGGAAATGGCAATGGAGGATCGCCGATGCTCACCGTCGAGCAATGCCTGGCGGCTATCGAAGAGTGCCGCGCACCCATTGTTTCGATTTGCGGAGGCGAACCGCTGGAGTATCCGGAAATCGCTGCGCTAACACGTGGGATTCTGGAGCGCAGGCGTCACTTATTTCTGTGCACGGACGGGATGCTGATCCGGCGGCGGCTGCACATGATTCCGCCGTTCACGAATTTCTTCTGGAACGTGAAGTTGGATGGAACGCAAGCGGTGCACGACACGCGCGCGAACCGCAGCGGGCTGTTTGTGGAAGCGCTGGATGGCGTGAAGGCCGCGAAGAATGCGGGATTTTTTGTGGTGGTGACCACCACGATTTTTCCGGACACGGATACGGGCGATGTCGCGGAGTTGTATGAGCGACTGCACGCCATGCACGTGGATGGATATTTGCTGACGCCACACTATCCGCAACAAAAGATGTGCCGTGACGGCAGCGCGAAGTTTCATGAGAAGATGCATCAACGGTTTCGCGAAGCCAGTGAGCAGCTGGGCGGCTATAACCTGATGATTTCCCCGATTTACCTGGAATATTTGCGTGGCGAACGCGAACTCGATTGCAGCGTTTGGGGTGGCCCAGTCGTTGGACCTCGAGGCTGGGCCGGCCCGTGTAGCTTTCTGAGCGCCGGTTACGCCGACAGCTACAAGAAATTACTGGAAGAGACGGTATGGGAAAATTATGGGCGCGGGTTGAATCCGCGCTGCGAAAACTGCCAATGCCACGCGGGGTATGAGACGGCCGCGTTGCTGGGAATGAATCCGAAGGCAGGCGACCTTTGCAAAATGCTGGCTTGGCAACTGGGCGGAGGTTTGGGAGAAAGGCGAGAAGGGAAGCGTAAGGCATGACCACGCTGGTCACCGGCGCGGCGGGATTTTTGGGAAGCCATGTGACACGTCAACTCGTGGCGCGCGGGGAGACGGTGCGCGTGGTGATGCGCCCATCGAGCAATAATCGCGCGATTAGCGATTTGCCTCTGGAATACGTGACGGGAGATTTGCGGGACGCGGCTTCGCTGGAACGAGCCATGAGCGGCATGAAGCGCGTGTTTCATGTGGCGGCCGATTACCGGCTGTGGGCCAAAAATCCGCAGGAAATTTACGATTCGAATGTCGGGGGGACAAAGAATCTGCTGGCCGCGGCGAAGAAGGTCGGGGGGATCGAGCAGTTGGTTTATACGAGCACGGTGGCGACGATCGCCGTGGACCGGCCGGAGTTGCCGAACGAATCCACGGTCGCGAAGCTGGAAGAGATGATCGGACACTACAAGCGTTCCAAGTGGATGGCGGAGCAAGAAGTGTTGCAGGCGGCGCGCCAGGGATTTCCGGTGGTGGTGGCGATGCCGACGACTCCGGTGGGACCATGGGACTGGAAGCCTACACCGACGGGGAAAATTATTCTGGATTTTCTGAATGGCAAGATGCCGGGATACGTAGAGACGGGCTTGAATTTCGTGGGAGTGGAAGAATGCGCGGCAGGGCATTTGCTCGTGTCCGAGCGGGGGAAGATTGGCGAACGGTATTTGCTGGGTGCGGAGAATCTGACGCTGAAGGGTTTGTTGGACATGCTGGCAGGGATTACCGGTTTGCGGGCGCCCGGGATGAAAATCCCGCATGGGGTGGCCTTGGGTGTAGCGTATGTGGAGAGCGCGTTTTCGCGGCTGATCGGCAAAGAGCCGCAGATCCCGGTGGAAGGCGTGAGGATTGCGCAGCACAAAATGTTTGTGGATAGCTCGCGCGCGCAAAGGGAATTGGGATTTCAGCCGGGGCCGGTAGCGGCAGCGCTGGCCCGCGCCGTGCGTTGGTATCAGGCAAACGGGTATGTGAAGGCGGGAAGAGTGAAGAAGATGAAGATGGCAGCCTAAGTAGGGGAGGTTTCAGGAAGTGAATGAGACAAGGAAAAAGCGGGGATGAAGGTGCTGGTGACATTTGCGGTGGATGCGGAGTTTGCGCCCTGGCGGAAGCTGCGCGCATTCAGGGAAATATTGTTGAGCGAATCGCCTGGGAGCAAGGGTGTGCGCGTTCAGGAAGCGCAAATCAACGGTCACACGGTATGGGTGTATCTCACAGGTATAGGGATCAATACTTTTGACGTTCAGGTGGTCAGTTGCCTGAAGGCAGCCAGAGCTGACACAGTGCTGTCGTCGGGACTCGCGGGGTCATTGAATCCGAAATATGGGGTCCTTTCGATTGTTGCGCCACGTCGGGTGGGAGGCCTGCGGGGTGCAACTGGGACAAATATCTCGAAGGTTTTGCTCGAGCTTGCCGGCAATAAAGGAGCAAATCTGATTGACGCACTGATCACGACAGATCACATCATCGATACACCCGAAGAGAAGGCTCACCTGTCCCAATTTGCAGATGCCGTCGACATGGAATCCTTGCACATAGTTCGCCAATTTGAGTACCAGCAAATTCCTGTTGTTGTGATTCGGGCGATCAGTGACGGTAGCGAAGAAGAGATGCCCATTGATTTTGAACAGTGCCTGACCGCCGATGGATCCATTAAGGTGATGCCACTTCTGAAAGGTCTGATGAGAGAGCCCGCTAAAATCCCGGCGCTAATTCGGTTTGGCCGACAGAGCAGAGTTGCGACCGAGAGATTGGCGGGTTTCTTGGACGAGTACATTCAATCACTCACGCCGGAACTATTAAAAGTCCACGCGGCGCAGGGCGCGAGCCAATGAGCGGAACGGGGACAGTCATCGAAGGGCTGAGGACTTTGCGGCCGATGCCGAAGACCATGCGGGCGGGGGTGTATCGCGACAAGGGTGTGGTGCGCGTGGAGGAAGTGCCGGTGCCGGAAGTGGGCGATGGGGAAGTTCTCATCCAGGTGGCGGCTTGCGGGATTTGCGGGACCGACATCAAGAAAATTTTTCAGCGCTATGTGGAGCCGCCGCAGATCCTGGGACACGAGCTGGCAGGGACGGTGGTGGCGATTGGGCGGGGCGTCAGCAAATGGAAGTTGGGCGACCGGGTGATGAGCTTTCACCATATCCCCTGCGGCGATTGTTTTTATTGCAAAAACCGGCAATTTTCGCAGTGCAAGCAGTACAAGACGACAGGACTGACCGCTGGCTTCACGCCCAACGGCGGGGGATTTGGGGAATATGTAAAGGCCATGCCCTGGGTGGCGGAGCGCGGAATTGTGGCGTTGCCGGATAATGTGAGCTTTGAGGAAGCCACATTTATTGAACCGATCAACACCATTGTAAAGGCCGTACAAAAGGCGCGCGTTGTGGCAGGAGAGACTGTCCTGATCATCGGCTGTGGCCCCATCGGATTGCAATTATTAATGGTTACCAAAACAACCGGGGCACGCATCTATACCAGTGATCCAATGGCCACCCGGAGGGCAACCAGCCTGAGACTTTGTGCCATAGAGTCGTTTGACCCCATCGGTGGTAAGCTGGTAGACGATATACGGGCCCGGACGGGGGGGCGCGGGGCAGATGCGGTTCTGGTCGCGGTAGCGCATCCAGCGGTGGTGGTGGAAGCGTTGGCGGCGGCAAGACCGGGGGGTAGAGTCCTGTTATTCGCTGCGAACGACCCTGTGACAAGGATAGAGTTTCCAGCAGCTGCCGTAGGGATCGACGAGAAGGAGATCCTGGGCAGCTACAGTGCGGCCGTGGACATCCAAGATAGTGCGGCGGCGCTGGTGCTGGAGAAGAAACTGCCGGTGATGGACATTGTCACGCACCGGTTCCCATTAGCTAGAATCCAGGAAGGGCTGGAACTGGCCAACAGGCCGACGGAAGAATCGCTGAAGATTCTGATAACGCACTCATGAGAGCAGCGTCCACAAAGAAGACGGAGCCAGGACTGGAAGAGATTCTTGCGCCCGCACGGATTGCCGTCCCATCGAAAATGACCGCTGCGGTGTTGTACGGCAGCGAAGATCTGCGCATCGAGCAGATTGAAGTGCCTTCGCTGGCCGCGGATGAAGTGCTGCTGCGCGTGCGCCTGGCGCTGACCGATGGCACGGACCTTAAAGTTTGGAAGCGCGGCTATCACGCCAAGATGATTCAGCCGCCGGCGGTGTTCGGTCATGAAGTCGTCGGCGAAATTGTGGCCATGGGAAAGCGCGTCGACGCGAAATGGCGCTTGGGCACACGGGTGATCGCGGCGAATTCGGCGCCCTGCTTCCGTTGTTATCATTGCCGGCGCGGCCAGGAGAACCTTTGCGACGACCTGCTCTTTAACAACGGCGCCTATGCGGAATATATGCGGATTCCGGGGCGTATCGTCCGGGAAAACATGCTGGAAGTGCCGCATTCGGTCGACGACCACAGCGCGGCATTTGTGGAACCGCTGGCGTGCGTGCTGCGCGGAATTCACGAGATGGAAGTGCGGACCGGCGATACGTCCGCAGTGATTGGCTGTGGCTCAATCGGACTGAAATATGTGCGCATGTTGTCCCGACGGGGAGTGCGCGTGATTGCGCTGGCGCGGCGGGAAGGGCCGTTGGCGGTGGCGCGCAAGCTGGGAGCGTCGGTCACCATCAACGTGACGGAAGTTCCGGATGTGGTCGCGGTGGTCAGGGAATTGACGGAAGAGCATCGCGGACCGGATTCCGTGGTCGAAGCGGCGGGGAATCCTGCCACGTGGCAGCAGGCGTTAAAAATGGTACGACGCGGCGGCGTCGTGAACTTCTTCAGCGGATTGCCGTCGGGGACGCGCATCGAGATCGAGCCCGCGACCATTCACTACTCCGAAATCAAGATGATTTCCCCGTTCCACCATACGCCGCGGTTTATCCGCGAAGCGCTGGAGGCGGTGCGGCGTGGCGATGTTTCCGCCGAAGAATTCGTCACAGAAGAGATTCGATTGGAAGATCTGCCGCAGGCGTTCGCGCGCATGAAAGCGCGCAGCGGAGAGATCAAACTGGCCGTGCGGCCGTAGAAGCAATACATGGCTGGAGTCGGGTGACAAGTACATCTTCAACTGGCCCAACTTGGTGTAAATCTACGAAAGAGGAAGTTCCCGAGTAATGTTGCGTCCAGGCGAGCTATCGCTGATGGAGAAGTTGCCGGAGAACGGGTGCAGCCCGGCGGCGGCGCAGCAATATACGAAGTGGTTGGCGACGCATCACTACGAAAATTTTAACGTGGTTTCCTGGCTGCTGCCGAAGGAGCTTCACCAGCATTTTTATAATGTGTACGCCTACTGCCGCTGGGCGGACGACTTGGGGGACGAGATTCCCGCGAAGGGACGCGCGCTGGAACTTCTTGGCTGGTGGGAAACGGAATTGGAAGCGTGTTACGAAGGCGGGCCGTCGCATCCAGTGTTCGTGGCCCTGCGCGAGACGGTGCTTGCCAAGGATGTTCCGAAGCAGCCGTTCGCGGATTTGCTAAAGGCCTTTCGGCAAGACCAGGTTGTAAAGCGTTATGCCACGTGGGAAGCGGTTCTGGACTATTGCGTGTACTCGGCAAATCCCGTGGGGCGCCTGGTTCTCTATCTTTGCGGATACCGGGACGACGAGCGGCAGCGGCTGTCGGATGCGACGTGCACTGCGCTACAACTGGCGAATTTTTGGCAGGATGTTTCGCGTGACCTCGAAAAGGGAAGAATCTATATTCCCCTCGACCGGGCGGCGGCGCATGAGATCAGCGAGCAGGACATCGCCGAGAAAAAGTTCGATCAGCGCTATGTGGCATTGATGAAGGAATTGATCGAGTATACACGCGGGCTTTTCGAAAAGGGAATGCCGCTCTCGAAAATGGTTGAGGGCAAGTTGAGCGTCGATCTGGCTATGTTCAGCAAGGGCGGCATGGCGGTGCTGGACGCGATCGAATCGGTTGGCTACGACACTTTGAACCGGCGGCCGGAAGTAAGCAAAGGAAAACAGGTTCGCTTGTTGGGACGCGCGCTCGTGGCGCATATGTGGGGAGCGGCTCCAACGCCGATTACGCAAACGCCGAGTCACCAGAGCGCTCCGGAGGCGAAGGAAGCAGAGCTGCTCAGCGTGGCGGAGTCGTACGACGAATGTCACCGGCTGGCGCGCGAAGCGCACAGCAGCTTTTACCCTGCATTTTTTCTGCTGCCCAAGCCGAAACGCGATGGAATCGTGGCTTTGTATGCGTTCATGCGCCTAATCGATGATGTGGCCGACGAGGGAGTGGATCTGGCGGCGAAGCAGCGCGGACTGGCCCAGTGGCGCGCGGCGCTCGACCAGGTAATCACCAAACAGGATCAAGTGGTCGAAGGCTCCGCGGCAATGGCGTCACCGTTTATCGGCTTGAAGGGTTCGGCGGAGATTCTGCCGGCGTTGGTGGATACGATTGAACGCTACAAGATGCCGACGCGTTATCTGCACGATCTGATTTCGGGCGCGGAAATGGATCTGACCATTCAAACCTATCCGTCCTTTGAGCGGCTGAGGGAATACTGCTATCGCGTGGCAGGAACGGTTGGGCTGACGTGCACGCACATTTTTGGTTTCCACGATTTCAGGGCGCTGGAGCTGGCAGAGAAGCTGGGCCTGGCGTTTCAGCTGACTAACATTATTCGCGACGTGCAGGAAGATTATGGGCTCGGGCGTATTTATTTACCGGAGGAAGACCTGGCGCATTACCGGGTGACTCGCGAAGATCTGGGCCGCGGGGAAGCCAGCCTGGGCATCCGGGAATTGCTGAGGTTTGAGGCGGACCGCGCGTGGAGGTTGTACGAGGATGGCGCGCAGTTGCTGGCCATGGTTGATGAAGACAGCCGCGCGACTTTGTGGCTTTTGGTGCATACGTACAGTGCGCTGCTGGCGCGCATTGAATCCACGGACTTTGCCGTTTTCGGCGGGCGCGTTCGGCTAACGAAAGCGGAAAAGCTGAAGTTGGTAGCCAAGGCGCGGTTCGGGCGCCATACGAAAGAGAATATCCTTGCCAAACGTGATCGTGATCGGCGGCGGACTCGCCGGGCTGTCGGCGGGAGTATCGCTGGCTGAAGCCGGCTGGCGTGTGCGCCTGTTTGAGCAGCGGCCGTTTCTTGGCGGCCGGGCCACATCGTATGTTTTGCCGGATGGTGAGCATGTGGACAACTGCCAACACGTGACGCTGGGTTGCTGCACAAACCTAGAAGACTTTTACCGGCGCGTCGGGGCGCAGGACAAGATCAAATATTTTGACCGCCTGCTGTTTCAGGATCCGCAAGGACGGCAGGGCATCATGCAGGCGGGATGGTTGCCAGCGCCGCTGCATATGACCGGTTCATTTCTGACGTTTGCGCCCCTGAGCCGGGCGGATAAGCGGTCCATTGCCAGGGCCATGCTGGAGATTTTCCGTGGCAAAGGTCATACCGCTGATCTTGATACTCCCGGCGGCATCTCGATGTTGGATTGGCTGCGTAAGAGGAAGCAGACGGCGGGGGCCATTGAGCGATTCTGGCGCGTGGTGCTCGTGAGCGCCTTGGACGAGGAGTTGGACAAGACCGACGCCAGGTTTGGCGTGGATGTATTTTGGAAGGGTTTTCTGGCGAACCGGACGGGCTACCGCATGGGCGTTCCCGCCGTCCCGTTGGCGGAGTTGTACGATGGATGCAAACTAGAGATTGAACGCCGCGGCGGGGAAGTTAGTATGAGGATGCCGGTACGCGCGATTCACCTGCGGGATGGCGGGATTGACGACGTTGAGTTCGACGGGGGGCGGCTGGAGACGGCCGAGGCTTACGTGTTCGCCATTCCGCACGACGCCTTGGCGGATTTGTTGCCGGACGAGGTGAAGCGACAGGAGCCGTCACTTGCGCATTTGGAGAACATCAAGGCCTCGCCCATCACCGGCGTGCATTTCTGGTTTGACCGGGAAGTGATGCGCGAGCCTTTTGTGACTCTGCTGGAAACCACAACCCAGTGGATCTTTAATAAGACGGCGTTGTATGCAGGCAGCAATGGCAGCGGCGCGGCAAAAGGACAGTATCTGCAACTGGTCATCAGCGCATCCTATGACCTGCTGCCGAAGCCACGCCAGGAGATCATCGATCTGTGCCTGGCGGAGGTCCGCCAGGCGCTGCCAGCGGCCCGGGAGGCAAAACTGGTGAAGGCCACGGTAATAAAAGAGGCGTCAGCCACATTTTCTCCGCAACCTGGAGTGGACCGCTGGCGTCCAAAGCAACAGACCTTGGTGAAACGATTGTTTCTGGCCGGGGATTGGACAGACACCGGTTGGCCAGCCACCATGGAAGGTGCCGTGCGAAGCGGCTATCTGGCTGCCGAAGCCGTGTTGCGAGTAGCGGGTACACCGAAAACGATTCTACAACCCGGCTTGAAGCCCGGTGGGTTGGTACGCGTGTTTGTTTAGCTTGGGGCGGGACCGGGAAAATCTGTGGTGAATGGAATGGTGAATGACAGAACTCGCCGTTCGTTGAGGGTTAGGCTTTCGCCACTACGGTCCAGTTCTGCATAGGAAGTCCGATTCGCTTCGAGGAATTGTTGGTAGGCATTCTCGGAATCCCAGATGTCGATAGTGAAGTAAAAGAGGGAGCGGGCGGGATCCCGCTGGAGTTGCGTGTCCCGGAAATGGGGATCGCGTTTGAAGAGCCGAACCCACTGGCCATTGGGTCCATAGGCTCTTTGAAAGCATTCTTCACTTCCTGGCTTGACTTCGAACTCCCAGAGGATTACAAACATAGATGTCCCATCTTCTGCTCTCGCTAAGCAGCATTCCAGAGAATAACTTCAAAAGGGGAAGACTGGTGTGCTGGCAGTTGTAGCGTTCCGATCGGATACATATCGGGAATAGATACGTTTAAAAACAGTCGTTAACGAGTTGTAGTTACAGTCCGGAGCGGCTGATGGACGGAGGCGTTTGTGGATCGCAAGTACGGTCACCGCGGCTATCGTGATGCCGAGAAACAGGAAAGGCACGAAAAGAAAGACCGAGATCGCAAGCCGCCGCAGGGCGGCCCTCGAGGAGCGACGGACCACCTCGGCCCACGCACGCCGAGGATGGTGGGGACGGTAACACGCGCGCGTTGTTCGAACTGCGGCGCGGTTCTCGTAGCTGGTTTCGATCCTGGCGGGAAGTGTCCGAAGTGCAATTTCGAACTGCATTGTTGCAAGCAGTGCCGCTTCTTTGACACCGGTGCGCAATTCGAGTGTACGCAACCCATACCCGCAAGGATTTCGCCGAAGGACACAAAAAACGATTGCACGTTTTACGAGTTCCGAACCACCGTGGAGAAGGATACGGCGCCCACTTCTTACATGCAGCCCGCCCAGGTCCCGGTGGAGTCGCCTACCCCCGGGCGGCCACTCGATGCGCGCCAAGCCTTCGAGAACCTCTTCAAGAAGTAGATCCCCTTCTTATTTTTTTGCCGGCGGCCGGGAGCCCATGGGAAAAAGTGTAGGCGCCGCGGGCATGGCGTCGGCGATTTGGTCAAGCTGCGGATAGTGTTGGCGGAGTGGTTCCGGCACTCTTACCTTTGTTCCCTTCAAAAGGCTAAGGAGTTGCAGCGCGTTGACGACGGCCTTGCCCTGGTAGTGATTGTTGGTAATCACGTATGTATCCTGAGTGTGCTCGCGCACAGTTTGAATGCGTGCTGTCCAAGGATCGAGTTCCGCTCCCGAGTAAAGATAGTTGTAACGTTCGTGCGCCGGTGTGGCCGGGTTGTCGTCGAACCACGTGTCGTAACGGCGACCGTGAAGGCGAACGTAGCCGACTTGCGATGTGGCGTTCGCGGAAGGCTCGAGGGAGCGTCCGATAATTGGTTGATCGATATTGCAGAAACCGGCCAGATGATCGCCGAGGAGGGCGAGTGTGTCTGGAATTTGCCAGGAGGAGTGCCGCAATTCGACGACGAGGGGGTAATCGGCAAAACGAGTGAGCGCCGCTGTGAGATACGCGACAGTTTCCGAAGTGCGATGAAACGAAAAAGGGAACTGCAGCAGTACCGCGCCGAGCTTCTCGGCTTTTCGCAGTACATCGAAACCGGCACGGACGTCGCGCTCGTCCTGGAGAGTGGCGGAAGGGTCGTGAGTAAATTTTTGCCAGAGTTTTGCCGTGAAAATGAACGAGGGATTGCCGGCTACGCGCTCCAGCCAGAGGGCGGCGTGGTCCGGGCGCAACGGTTGATAAAACGAAGTGTTGATTTCGATGGTGTCGAAAAATTCGGCGAGGTAGGTGGTTTCATGAAAACCCCTGGGCCGCCGCGAAGGGTAGACGTACCCGCCCCAATCGCTGTAGGACCAGCCGGCCGGCCCGATGCGCAGGCAGTTTTCCGTGCGACTTTTCGCGTTTGTGGACTTTTTCATCACGAATGGAAGGCTTGCGAGCGTTGCCAGTCGCACGCGAGGCTAGAGTAAGGACTCCCAAGGTGACTGTCAACGCGCACAGCATTGCGCTCGGTTGACCAGAGTGCTACGCTCAAACTGTCATGCGGTGCAGAATCGCTGCGTCGCGTTCCTGCCTCATTTTGCCTCAGCCCTACAGGTGCAACCATGAACGTCTCAATCAGCTATAGGCACGTCGATTCGCAACAGGCTGTAGCATTGGAAGTTACGCGTCGTTTGGACAAGCTGGGACGGCTGTTGAAAACTTATCAGCCGGACCTAGTGCAGATTAAAGGCGTTTTCTCGAAGAATCAGCGAACGGAGGAACAGTCGTTGGCGCTAACCCTTTCGCTGCCGACTGGAACATTGCGCGCCACCGGAAATGGGAAAAATGTTCTGGCTGGTTGCAAGAAGGCCTTCAGCGAAATTGAATTGCAGATCAAAAAACACCAATCGTTGCTGCGGCGCGAGCACGAATGGAAGCGCAAGCGGTCGGTTCACGAGTGAGTGGGAGATTTTTCCCGTTTTTTGACGGGAGGCACATAGAGAGAGTCGCCGCATTCGCGGAACAGTTCTTTCAGAGCGATGGTCTTTGAATGCCTAAGGAATGCCTAAAGCCTTCATCCAGATCAGTGTGACTGGTATGTGAGATGCCGACGAAACGCGAATTCATTAGCCTGCCCTCTCCACATTTAATCAGGTCACAGCCTATCTCACCACTCTAAACGGATCAGTGAGACGGCCTGCCTTGGTAGCTCGAACTCGATCGATGCCGCTGCTGACTGATTCCATATCCAGCTTGGAGAATTTAACAGTTGAAGTTGGCCTGCAGCTTCGAGTTGCCGCTGTTGATCGGGCGTTGGGTGCTGCGGCGATCCCATGCTCTGCCACACGGAGTAGGCATTACTGTGGCTGGCATCGATGCGGTAATGGGTCAGTAAGAGGCGTTGAGCGGCGGTTGGCAGTCCTTGCACGGAAAGCGTGATCACGGCGTTCGGGCCGGCGACGTCGTCATCGTGATAGTTCCAAATCAGAATGGAGAAGCCGTGATCGTCGCGTGTGGCGAGCACGTCCACGTCCGCACTTTCGCGCACGCCGTTAGCGAGCATAGCTTCAAGCGGAACCGCTGCGCTGCTTGTAGCTGCAACGCGGTCGCCTCGCAAGAGTCCTGCCATACGGAACAGATTGAGAACGGGCTTGTCTACGCCGTTGGTCGCAAGAGTGCGAAGGCCATCGAAGTAAGGTTGCCCCTCGAATTGGAACGCCCATGTAAGCATTCCTTCCACGTCCACGTGGTCTTTGGCGCTTAGCTCAAGGATGCCTTTCAAGGCCGCGGCAGTGTAGGACGCATAAAGAGGCCCGTTGCGATATGCATTTTGCGGGTAAAGCCTGGCGGAGCAGGCGGCGCATCCTTCCGGATCGGACTCGCTCAAAATTACAGGGAGCTTGCGGAATTTCGAAAAGCTGTAAACGATTTTCAATCCGCCCTCAACATCTTGGAGATTTCGCGCGATCCCCATGCGCACGTGACCATCGACCGTGTTTGGGCTTCCCTTGGCGTGATAACTGACGAAATCCAGCGGAGCGCCCTGGCCTCCGGTTGCGTAATTTGTTCCGCCTGCACAATGAGTGAGAAAGTTCTTCAGGAATTCGGCGGCTTTCTCGTTTGCCGGGCCCGTGGATGCAGGACCCCCGACACGCGCGTTTGGAAGTGCACGCTTAACGGCCACGACCGCATAATCGTATAGCTTGAAGTATTCTTCCTGCGTTCCTTGCCAGTAAAAAATGTTTGGTTCGTTCCAGACTTCCCAATACCAGGATTCGGCGCGCTCCTGGCCATATTTTCGCGCGCAATGTTGAGCCCACTGGTAGACCAGTTCGGCCCATTTGCCATAATCGTTCGGCGGATAAGCCCAGCCAGCGGCATAGTCTTTGTTTGGGGCGCCCGGGATCCAAGGCGAATGATATGGATCCGGTTTGGAAGAAATCGCCTGGGGCATGAAGCCAATTTCCACGAAGGGCTTTGCGTGGGCCTGAAGATAGGTATCGAAAATGCGGTCAACCACGGTCCAGTCATACGCCGCGTTGCCCTTGGCATCTTCGCTGTAAGCGTTGGTCGATCCCCATTTCAAACCCGGCGTTCCATCTCCCGTCGCCAGAAGAAAGTGCGTTCGCAGCGAAACAGGTGTATCTGTCAGCGCCGCCAGTTCGCGGACGAGTTTTCTGCCGTTGTCCGTGTAGGTGTAGTTCGCCTCGTCGTAACCAAAAAAGGCGTAGATGGGCTTGAATGGGGCAATTTTCTGTGCAGCGTCGACTCG
Source organism: Candidatus Acidiferrales bacterium (assembly GCA_963742325.1). Taxonomy (GTDB): domain Bacteria; phylum Acidobacteriota; class Terriglobia; order Acidiferrales; family UBA7541; genus Acidiferrum. Next base: position 1,877,743 of record CAVULB010000002.1, read on the forward strand.
AACTGCGACTTGATTCTGCGCGTGCACCGCAGATTGACCCGAGACGGCTAGCAACAGCAACGCCAGCGCTAGAAATAGCTTCGTTCGCGAGAGAACGTTTCGTCGCATTGAGCTAAGCTCATGGGCACTGCTTTTGGTCAAATGCATCTCAAACCGAATCCTTGGTCAGTTGGCCATCCACGAGTCTCCAAATGCCGAGCGGGTTCGTGTCTTGAAGTTCGGGTGGAAGGGTCGCGTCCGGGAAATCCTGATAAGCCACAGGTCTCGAAAAACGCAGGATGGCGAGTGAACCGACGGAGGTCGCGCGCGAATCTGTGCTGGCTGGATACGGTCCCCCGTGGACCATGGCGTGGCAGACTTCTACTCCAGTTGGGAAGCCGTTAAAGATGAGTCGCCCTGCTTTTTTCTCCAAGATCGAGAAGAGTGCGGAACACTCCGTCAAGTCTTCGTCTTCGGCATGCACCGTGACGGTTAGATTTCCTTCCAACGCGTTGGCGGCATCCAGAAGTTCCTTGCTTTGGCCGTAGTGAACGAGCAAAGTCGTCGGGCCGAAAATTTCCTTTTCCAGGTCGTGATTCGCGAGGAACGACTCTGCGGAGGTAGCAAAGAGGATCGGTTGACCAATTACTCCGGAAGTGCCCGGGGAAGCGGTCGAGCGGGCCGCGACGCGAAGGTGGGCCGTGTGTTCGCGGCCACGAATCGCATTATTAAATTCCGCACCGATGCGCCGAGTGAGCAGTACAAAATTCTGAGACTGTCGGACGGCGGCGTCGAGCGCAGTGGAAAATTCAGCGATGGAATCCTGCGGCGGCACAAAAACAATTCCCGGTTTCGTGCAGAACTGACCGCCACCGAGAGTGAACGACTCGAAGAGTTGGCGGGCTATCTGCGGACCGCGAGCGCGTATCGCTCCGGGCAAAATGAAAACGGGATTGCAGCTCCCCAATTCACCATAAAAGGGAATTGGTGTTGGCCGGGAGCACGCAAGATCGAACAATACGCGGCCGCCTTTCAACGAGCCGGTGAATCCGACGGCACGAATTCCCGGATGTTTCACGAGATCGGCGCCGACGGAGAAACCAGAATCAAACAGAAGGGAAAAGGTTCCTTCCGGCAATTTGCAGATGCGCACGGCTCGCGAGATCGCATTCCCGGCGTATTCACTACTGCCCGGATGCGCCGGGTTCGCTTTCACGATCACCGGATTGCCGGCGGCCAAGGCGGATGCGGTGTCGCCCCCCGCTACGGAGAACGCGAGCGGAAAATTGCTGGCGCCGAAAACGGCAACGGGTCCGAGAGGCCTCAGCAGGGAGCGGATTCCCGGCTTTGGCGATGGTTTACGCGCAGGATCGTGGCGATCGATTCGCGCGGATACCCAAGATCCTTCCTCTACCACAGAGGCGAAGAGGCGCAGTTGGCCGCAGGTTCGCCCCAGTTCGCCGTGCAAGCGAGCGACCGGCAGCGCTGTTTCTTCGTGAGCCCGGGCGATGATTTCGCCGGCGGCCCCTTCCATCTCAACGGCGATGGCACGAAGAAACGCGGCACGGTGCGCTCCCGATAGCGAGCCATAGGAAGTAAATGCTGCTTCCGCCAGCGCGACCGCGTTTTCTAAGTCCTTCTGGCTGGCCGAAGAAAAAGGCGGATCTAATTCTTGTCCGGTTGCTGGATTTACAGCTCGAAACGAAGCGCCGTCCTGCGCGCCACGGTTGAAACCAATCAGAGATTGTCCAAGTAACGAAATTCCCATAATTAGGAGTTCCTTTGCGTGTGCGGCAGTTTTGTAACTGCGGCAAAATCCTCGTCGCCATAGCCTGCCGCAAGTGCCTGTTGAAATACGCCCAATGCGGCAGTGGCGAGGGGCAGAGAAACTCTTGCGCCAGAAGCACCTTCAACTGCGTAGGTCAGATCCTTGGCCATCCAGCGAAGTGCAAAAGCCGGAGTGAATTCATTCGACGTGACGCGTTCTGCAACCCTTTTTACGATGCCACTTCCGGGAGCGCCGCCCGTGAGAATGGAGATGGCCTTGCTGCGATCCAACCCGCCGGCATCAACAAGGGCCAGCGCCTCGGCGAAGGATGCAGCCTGCACTCCACAGAGAAAATTATTGACCAGTTTCATCAGCGAACCGCTGCCAATCGGGCCGAGATGAATCACGTCGCGGCCAAGCACGGCAAACACCGGCCGTGCAAGATAGATTGCATCTGCCGCGCCGCCAACCAGGAATAGCAGCTCCCCCGACGCGGCGTGAGGCTTCGTGCCGGTTACGGGCGCGTCCAGGAAATGGCAGCCACGTTCCGCGGCTTTTGCGGCGAGCGTCTTGACCCAGTCTACGCTTACTGTGCTGGACTCGATCACGATCGAATTTGCCGACGCACCACTGAGCGCCCCAGATTCCCCAAGCCACACATCGCGGGAGGCCGCATCATCTGCCACCATGCTGATGATGATTTGTGCGCGGGAAGCAGCGTCGCGCGGAGTGGCGGCCACGAAAGCTCCCGCGGCTTCCAATGGGTGCGCTTTTTCGTGACTGCGGTTGTAAACGGCCAGCGGAAAGTTTGCCGAGAGCAGGCGCATGGCCATGCCAGAGCCCATAATGCCGAGGCCAAGAATTGCGACAGAAGGTTTTGCCATAGTTGTGCTCACAATAAAGGAGTGACGTGGATAAGCTCCGCTGTAGATTTGCCTGCACGGACCGGGTTCATCAGAGCGCGCCCGAAGCCTTCGGCGTCCACTTGCATGAGATCGCCATCCTGCAAACGGATGTGATCGCTGAAGCTCAGGCAATCGGTGCCAAAGTAATGCACGTGGATATCTCCCGGCCGGCGGTGCGCCTCAAATTTGAAATGATGATGCTCAATGTTTTGCAGGCTGTGGCACATTTCGGATTCGCCGGTGCGAAAGGTTTTGCTCCATAGCACTGTGCCTTCGCGCAGGATCGTGGCGGTAACGGGAATGGAATTGAATTCGCAATCCAGCACGATTTCCGGGCCGAGAGCGCAGGTGCGGAGCTTCGAGCCAGCTAAATAAAGATAATTTTTCTTCTCGAACTCGTGATCGGAGAATTCGTTGCCTACGGCCATGCCCATCCGATATGGACGGCCATCGCGGGCAATGATATAGACGCCAGCTATCTCCGCTTCTTCGCCGCCATCATCGGCGTAGGGAGGTACATCGAGCGGTTCGCCATGCGCGCGCAACGTAGTGCCGGTGCCTTTATGAAACCACTCGGGAGGAGTTCCGATGCGACCGGCTTCGGGGCGGCCTCCTTCTACTCCCCTGTGAAATATCTTCATGCTGTCGGTGAGGGCCTCGGTCGCGGTCGAGTGCATGGACTGGCGGCCACGAGCGCTGCCGATATGCGTGAGTCCGGTGCCCGAAACCAGGCAGCGGGCGGGTTCTTCCGGATGATCAGCCGCCGGAAGCAGCCGCCATTCGGAGCTGCCGTTGTAGATCCCGTCATAGTCGTACGTGTCGTGTTGTGCTCTTTGGCGCGCAACTTCACTGAGCGTCTTCCCTTGCCCAATCGCCATCTCGGCGAGTTCGTAAATCGAAGAACAGCCGTCCAGGAAACGTACGTTCGGCTCTTCCACCAGGGCTACCCGGCGCCTATTGCCATTTTTGATTTGAATGAGTCGTGTCATTGGATGATCGGTCGTTGAAGGATTATTCGAATACCTCGAAGTTTTCCAATCCACTTTCGTTGATGGTCAATCCAAGGCCCGGCGTATGGTCATCGAGGTTGATGTAGCCGCCGTTCGCGCGGGGCTCACCGTCGAAAATGTACCAGAACAATTCGTTGCCCACTTCCACGTCAACAATCGGAAAATACTCCGCGATCGGAGAATTAAAGCTGGCCATCACGACGTGATAGTTGTGCATCTGGCCGGCGTGAGGAATGACCGGGACAGAGTAGGCCTCCGCGAGAGCTGCGATCTTGCGGGCTTGCGTGATGCCTCCGACTCGATTTGTGTCGAACTGGATGTAATCGAGCGCGCGAGCCTCCAGCAGGTCGCGAAATCCAAACAGCGTGAATTCATGTTCACCGCCCGCGATTGGAATACGCCGGTGGGATTTCAGCTCCGCGTAACCGTGGATATCGTCCGGGATCACAGGTTCTTCCAGCCAGCGCAGGTGAAAAGGCTCGAGCAGCGGAAGCATTCTCTTGGCATAGTCGAGGGTCCAACCCATGTAGGCGTCGGCCATGAGATCGACGTCATCGCCAGTGGTTTCGCGCACCGTTCGAACGAGTTCGATGTTGCGCTGCATGCCGCTTGCGCCGTCGGCAGGTCCCCAACCGAAGCGCAATTTCATGGCCTGGTAGCCTTCTTCTTTGTAGCGCTTGGCTTCCGCGGCGAGTTGGTCCAGTTTGGTGGCGTAGAGGCGAGAGGCGTAAACGGGAATGCGCGCTTTGGTGCGGCCGCCGAGCAAACGAAACACCGGCTGTTTTGCGGATTTGCCGAGCAGATCCCATAGCGCAATATCCAGGGCGCTGATCGCCGCCATGCCGATGCCCTTGCGGCCGAACGCCAAAGTCTTGCGATACATCTGTTGCCATAGGCGCTCGATATCCCACGGATCCTGACCGATCAACAGCGGTTTTAAATAGAGATCGATGACCTGTTTTGTGGCTTGAGGCGCGAGAGCAGCGTTGCCCAAGCCTACATGGCCGTCATCCGTGAACACTTCCGCCACCAGCCAACCATGAAACGTGAACGTCTGCATGGACGCCTCGGGCAATTCCAGCAGATCCATGGGATTGGTGCAAAAGTGGGGAGGCAATGGAACGGTTTTACAGCGCCAGCGCAGCACCCGCGTGCGAATCTCAGTGATCTTCATCGAGCTACCCCGTAATTCAAATTCGCTTTCAGCTTCAAAGGCAAAACGACGGGAACGGCTGCGAGAATAATCAGAAACGCCACGATGTGCAGTGTGCCCGCGACGCGAAATACAGTGCCGTATCCAAAACCGTGATCCAACAAGTACCCCACCAGTTGTCCGAAGACAATCCCGCCCATCGCTCCTCCGAAACCGACAAGGCCGGCGACCGATCCGACAATGGTTTGCGGAAAAAGATCGGTCGGCAATACCATTACCAGCGTCGACCAGGATTGCTGCCCGAAATATGCCAAGCAAAAGATCGCCATCGCCCATGTCACGGTAACATGCGGCACGAGGATGACCAACGGCATGACAATAGCGCTCGCGCCCAGTGCAATTTTGCGGGAGAGTCCCACAGAGAAATGCCGGCGCACCAGATAGCTCGAGAAAGCGCCACCCACGAGACAGCCCACTCCCGCGGCGGCATGGGGCATCCAGGCAAACAGGCCGACGGATTTAATGTCAAAACCGCGCGCGTCATAAAGATATTTGGGGAGCCAGAAGAGATAGAAAAACCATGCCGCGTCGCTCAGAAACTTGGCAGTCACCAGTCCCCAGGTTTCGCGGATGCGAAAAAGGTTGCTCCAGCGGAACCGCACCTCAGAGTCAGTCGCAACAAGCGACTTCGCGTTCGAATCGACCCCAGCGTGATCCGGATTTTCTGGCGGAGCAAAATACGATCGTCGCCACCAGGCAACCCATAGCAGACCGATCGTACCGGTCAGCAAGAAGATCCAACGCCAATTCGCAAAGCTGAGAATAATTGCGATCAGTGGAGGCGCCAGCACGGCTCCCACGGCAGTGCCAGCGTTGATGATGCCCATGGCCGTGGCGCGTTCCTTGGTCGGAAACAGCTCAGAGACGGCTCGGGTGGCGGCAGGGAAGCCCCCGCCTTCGCCCATGCCTAGGAGAAACCGGCTAACGGCCAGCATAGCGAATCCGGTGGCAAGCGCGTGGCTAGCACAGGCAAACGACCAGAAAAGCATAATCACGGTAAGAGCAATCCGCGTTCCCAGAAAGTCCACAAGTTTGCCGCCGCCGGCATACATGAAGGCGTAAGCGAACAGGAAGGCGGACTGCAGCATGGAGAACTGTTCATTGGTGAGCGGAATATCTCGGCTGATTGCTTTGATCGCCACGGGAAGCGTCTGGCGATCCAGATAGCTGATGGCAATCGCGGCACTGATGAGAATGGCGATGCGCCACCGCAATCAGGTTCCTCCCGGTCGGGATCGCATAAAACAAACGCAAAAGGCGATTATACACATGCGGGCAGAAAACGTTTACTCCATTTCCGCGTTCCGATACAATCTCTCGGTGCCGGCCACGATTCGCGGCTTGGCCGGAAGATGCGAAGGAAAATCGCGATATAGGCCTCGCCGCGAGACGGCTGTGCCAGAACCCATTGCAAAGCGCGGCTTAAACGGAAAAGAGCGATGAGTCCACGTTGGAACCGACGAGATGTGCTGAAGGGCTTGGCTGCAGCCTCCGCCGCCATAGTTGTCCGACCGAAGCTGGCTGCAATTCAGGAGGGAGGAGGCCCCGGCGGCCGGCCGCAGGAAATACAAATTGCCCCTGTCAGTCCTCACACGTTCCGACTGACACTTTTGGCACTCGGTACCGGTGGATCACTCGGGTCGATACCGTCCAACGGGTCATTGCTTCAGGAATCCTGGGGCGCTGCGATTGCCACGGTGCGCACGGAATCCGAGCAAACGATTGCTGTAGGGAATGCACGGCTTACGGTGTCGTGCCACCCGGTGAAGGTCAGCATAAAGGACGAAGCTGGCACGATCATCCAGCAACTCGCGTGGGACGACAGCACCGGCGCGCTTTCTTTTCAGATCGGCAATTCGCCGCTGCTTGGTCTTGGCGAGGGAGGACCGCAATTCGATCGCCGCGGCTCCGTGGACCTGATGCGCAATGGGCAGGGCGGCTATAAGCTTGCCACTCACGGCGCACGTGTCGGCATTCCGTGGATCATCGGTACCTCCGGATGGGCGATGTTCATTCACAATCCATTCGGGACGTTCGACCTCCGCGGGCCGGAAGCAAAGTTTCAACCTGCAAGTGCGGACTCGGCGCTTCCACTGGATCTGTTTTTCGTTAGTTCCCCCGATCCGGCCGTGATTTTGTCGGAATATGCGCGAATCACCGGTCGCGCCGAGATACCGCCACTGTGGAGCTTCGGCTATCAGCAATCTCACCGAACATTGGCCAGCCGCGAGGAGATACTCGGCATAGCAAAAACCTTCCGCGAGAAAAAGCTGCCGTGTGACGCGCTCATCTATTTGAGCACCGGATTTTGTCCCTCGGGGTGGAACACGGAAAACGGTTCGTTTGACTGGAATTTGCGCGTGTTTCCCGATGCCCAAGAAATGCTCGCTGAGATGCGCAAAGAACATTTTCATCCCGTGATGCACGTGGTGATTCTGTCGGACAAACTTCGTGGCACCGTGCACGATCCGTGCGAACTTTCGCGGTTCGACGAAACCGAAGCAAGTTGCTACTGGGATGCGCATCGCAAGGATTTTGCGATGGGGGTCGACGGCTGGTGGCCGGACGAGGGCGACCCCCTGGATATCCCGTCGCGGTTGGTGAGGAACCGGATGTATTGGGAAGGGCCGCAGATCGACCGACCGAATGAGCGGCCTTACGCGCTGCATCGCAATGGCTACGCCGGCATGCAGCGATATGCTTCCTTTCTCTGGTCAGGGGATGTTTTTTCCACTTGGGAAACCTTGAAGACGCAAGTTCCGATTGCGCTAAATACCGGGCTCACTGGCATTCCTTATTGGGGCACGGACATCGGTGGTTTTGTTCCCACGCCGGAATTTACGGCCGAGCTTTACCTGCGTTGGTTTCAGTTTGGCGCGTTTTGCCCGCTGTTTCGCTGTCATGGACGTGCATGGAAACTGCGATTGCCCTGGGGATGGAACACCGGAGATCCCGGACCCACAGAAATAAATAATTACAAGGGCGCGGCCGTTCCCGATGCCAGCCAGTTACGCGATGAGCGCGTGGAAACGATCTGCCGCAAATATCTGGAATTGCGTTATCGCATGCTGCCGTATTTATACAGCGCGGTCCGGGAGTGCGCTACGACGGGGATGCCTATCATGCGCGCTTTGTGGCTGCAATTTTCCGGCGATGCGAAGGCGGTTGCGTGCGGCGACGAGTATATGTGGGGCAAGAACTTGCTTGTCGCTCCCGTGGTCGAGAAAGGGGCAACGACACGCCAGATCTATCTACCGCGCGGCAGTTGGTACGACTTCTGGACGGGCGAACGAGTGGATGGTGGCCGTGCGATCGATCGGCCGGTGGACCTGGCAACGATTCCACTTTATGTGCGCGCAGGATCGCTTCTGCCTCTCGGTCCCGTTAAGCAATACGTTTCCGAGAAAGTAGACGAACCGCTGTCCCTATCGGTTTATCCCGGTGCCGATGCTTCATTCCTGCTTTATGAAGACGACGGCAGCTCCTTCAATTATCGCAAGGGCGAATGGATGGGTATGCAAATGGCCTGGAACGAAACGGCGCGAAAGCTCCATCTACAACTGGCACCCGGCTCGCGCATGCTTTCACCCGAGCGACGGGCGATCAACGTTACGTTGGGAGATGAAACGCGGAGCGTGACATTTGAGGGCAAGCCGATCGAGGTTTCATTCTAACGTTGAGATGAACTTCCATACCGGCGTACGTTCAGGTTTTTTGCAGGCGCATCCCGCGCAACAACAAAACCAAAATTCCACCCGCCACGAGATTGGCCAGCAGCCAAACTAATCCGGACGTGAACGAGCCGGTAAAGCCCACCATGTATCCCATGATCGACGGGCCGACGAAGCCGCCGAGATTTCCGAGCGCATTGATCAAACCGATGGAGGCTGCGGCTGCCTCCTCACCCAGCATCAGGGTCGGGAGCGCCCAGAAGCAGGGCTGAAACGCGTGAACGCATGCGGCAAAAATGCTGAAAAATGCCAGCTGCGTCCAAAAGTGCGAACCGGAAGCAATGGCCAGCCACAAGCCGGCTGCGCCGATGAACAAAGGGCCGGCGACGTGCCAGCGGCGCTCCTGCGTCCGGTCGGAATGCCAGCTGTTCAGCAACGTTGCGGCCAGTGCGACCATATAGGGAATGGTCACCAGCAGCGTGACGGTGCCAATGGCTAATCCGGACGCGCGCTTCAGAATTGTGGGGAACCACATGGTAAAGCCGTAGAAGCCGGTGTTGCCCGTGAAATACACCAACGTGAGCAGGATTACATTTCGCTGCCGCAGCGCCTGCCCGATCGTGTACGAGCGCACCGCGACCTTGTGTTTCCGTTCCTGTTCCAGTTCGCACGCGATCCACTCGCGTTCTTTTTCCGGCAGCCAAGCGGCCTGGCCGGGCCGGTCCGTGAGATAGAAGTAGGTAACGAGGCCGAAAACCACAGCTGGAATTCCTTCGAGAATAAATAACCAGCGCCACCCTTGCAGTCCGTACCAATGAATTCGCAAAACCCGGCCCGCGAGCGGCGAGCCCAATAGGTTTGCGAGTGGGATTGCGGCCATGAACGACGCAACCGCTTTGGCAAGATCGCGACGCGTGAACCAGTGCGTCAGATAGACGATGACGCCGGGGAAGAAGCCGGCCTCAGCGGCTCCCAGCAGAAATCTCGCCAGGTAAAACTGATGCGCCGTATGCACAAAGCCCACAAACACGGTGATAATTCCCCAGGTGATCATGATGCGCGTAATCCACAATCGCGCGCTCCATCGCTCGACGATCAGCGCTCCGGGAATTTCCAGCAGAACATAGCCGACGAAGAAAATTCCCGCTCCAAGACCGAATACCCGGTCGCCGAATCCCAAGTCGTGGGACATTTCGAGGGCAGCGTAAGCAACATTGACGCGATCCAGGAAGGCCACTACGTAGAGCAACCAGAGAAAGGGAAGTATGCGAATTGCGATCCGGCGCCGGGCACCGTGTTCAATGGCCAACGCCGGAGACAAGTCCATTACGGTTTTGCCATTAGCGATATTTCTTGCGCGACCGCGTCACCGACGTCGCGAGTGCTCGCCGTGCCTCCCAGATCCGGGGTCGCGGCGTCGGACTTCGCCAGCACAGCTGTAAACGCTTCTTCAACGGCGCGCGCCGCCTTTGCTTCACCCAGATGCTCCAACATCATCGCGCCCGACCAGATTTGCGCGATGGGATTGGCGATTCCTTTTCCAGCAATGTCCGGCGCGGAACCGTGCACTGGCTCAAACATGGAGGGAAATTCTCGTTCGGGATTCAGGTTGGCCGAAGGTGCCAGGCCGATGGAGCCAACAACCGCGGCGCCGAGGTCGGACAAAATGTCACCAAATAAATTCGATGCAACGACCACATCAAACCAGTCTGGATGGCGAACAAAGTGGGCGGTCAGAATATCAATGTGGTATTGGTCGGTGCGGACGTCGGGAAAATTTCGCGCCATCGCGGAGAAGCGCTCGTCCCAGAACGGCATTGTGTGAATAATTCCGTTTGATTTGGTGGCTGACGTGACATGACGTTTGCGCGTTTGTGATAGGTCGAACGCGTAGCGCAGGATGCGGTCGCACCCGCGCCGCGTAAACACGGTTTCCTGCAGCACCATCTCCGCGTCTGTGTTGTGGTTCAAGCGGCCGCCCACTTCGGAATATTCGCCCTCATTATTTTCGCGAACGATAGAGAAGTCGATGTGGCCAGGCGGGAACCCTTTGACAGGGGACTCGATGCCTTGTAGCAAGCGAACGGGGCGGAGGTTGACGTACTGCTGGAACGCTCGCCGGATGGGAATCAGCAGTCCCCACAAGGAAATATGATCCGGGACGCCAGGATAGCCGACCGCGCCCAAATAGATTGCGTCGAACGCGCGCAATTGCTCGAGACCATCCGCGGGCATCATCTTTCCGGTTTTCAGATATGTCTCGCAACCCCAGTCAAAATGCTGCCAGGAAAAAGTGATGCTGAAGAGGCGCCCGGCGGCTTCCAGCACACGGAGACCTTCCGGCACGACCTCACGTCCGATTCCGTCCCCTTCAATTACCGCGATTTTGTAACGAGTCACTGCAGCTCCCGGCAGCGGTGCGCGGAATTTTCAGAACGACGAAGCGATAGTCGCGTGCGAATCCCTGAAAGTTGCGCAAGGCATCGGAATGATCTGCTGTCCGGCGCTTCCCGTCAAGCGAATCGGCAGACCCGCGCTGTAATTCATTATCTGGTGCGACCGCGCTGTTCTTAGCGCTTCGCTGCCAGCTGGGGAACGCGCGAAAGGGAACTGAATTCTTCGTCCGTTAACTGCAAGCTTGCCGCCGCAACGTTTTCCTGGAGATGTTCGGTCGAGGATGTGCCGGGGATCGGCAACATCAGCGGGGATCGCTTCAGCAGCCAGGCAAGCGCCACCTGCATGGGCGTTGCATTCCGTGCGCGCGCAATTTGCTCGAGAATGTCGCCGGCAACTCTGCCTGCGCCGAGCGGAAACCATGGAATAAACGCAATTTCATTGCGCTGGCAATAAGTCACGACGTAGTCCCACTCGCGGTCGGCGAAGCTGTAGCGGTTTTGCACCGATACGATAGGGACAATGCGTCGCGCTCGCTCGATATGTTCTTGCGTGACATTGGACAAAGCCACCAGGCGAATCTTCCCTTCGTCTTTCATTTGGGCCAATGTGCCGACCGAATCGTCGAACGACACAACCGGATCGGGAATATGCAACTGATACACGTCGATCCTTTCCAGCCGCAGGCGTTTCAGGCTACCCTCAACGGCGCTGCGAAGATGCGACGGCGTGGCGTCGTGTGTCCATTGGTTCGGGCCGGGCCGATTCCAGCCGCCTTTCGTGGCAATCACCAGGCCTGCGGGGTACGGATACAGCGCTTCGGCAATCAACTCTTCGCTTACGTTTGGGCCGTAAGAATCGGCGCTATCGATAAAGTTGACGCCCAGCTCCACTGCTCGCCGTAGAACCGTGAGTGCCGCTTTGCGATCCTTGGGAGCGCCCCAAATGCCTTCTCCCGTCAGACGCATCGCACCGAAACCCACGCGATGGACGGGAAGCTCATCTCCGAGCCTGATCGTTCCTGCTAACGCCGCCGAGATTTCATTCTTGTTCATGAGGACCTCCAGAATTTCTAGTGTAACCCTTCGGGAAAAAATCCACGACAGCTTCGATAAGCAGCGCGCCAAGAGGTTGTTCGCGCTTCGCGCAAAGACGCGGCAATACGTACGGGCAGTCAATACAGCTTATGGCTTGGCCATGGCCGACTGAATCAGCAAGTTCTTGGACATTCGGCGCACGGAGAACGCAGCAGCTTGCGATCCTCGATAACCTTGTCGGCATCTGCAAAACAATTCAGCGGGCCATGAAGTTTCCTAACGTGCGTTATTGAAGACTCGAACTAGGCAAAGGGGAAATTCACCGCGGACGTCATCGTTCGACATTTCTTCTGGCGGCGTTTACTTCGCTTCGCCTTCCGAGTCCCCGCCGATCCGTGCGAAGGGCAAAGGTACTGCCGTGTGGTTGAAGATGAGGAACAACACCACGAGATCCCGCAAGGAAGTCTTCGACAGGTTGGCGCTCGACGTGATGTCGTGGAACTCGCTCAACATCACTGCTGTGACTGGGCATCGTCCAGTTGGCGCGAAACCGGAAATACATGGTCTAGTGAGGTTGTAAGGTTCTGCTGCTGCTCAGGCGGACACATTGCTGGGCTATGACCCAATGTTCTTGGGCGCGAATCACGAGCACGCGCACTTTAGAAGTATCGAGCGAGATCTCTCGGTCGCATTGCTGGTTCAAATTGCTTTTCGCATCGATTTCAATTCCCAGAAAACCCAGCTTCTCGCATGTAGCGCGTCGAACTTCGGGTGAGTTTTCTCCGATCCCGGCAGTGAAAACGAGTGCATCGAGGCCTCCAAGCGAAGCCGCCATCGCCGCGATCCCCGCTCGCAAGCGATGTACGAAGATTTTAAATGCCAGCTCCGCCCGTTCGCTTCCTTTTTGCATCAAAGAAATAATTTCCCGCATGTCACTGGTTTCGCCGGATATCCCAAGCAGTCCTGACCGGTGATTCAGAACATCATCAAGTTCGCAGGTATACGTACCCGTTCGCCTCAGATAAGACAAGATGCCGGGATCGATAGAACCACACCGCGTGCCCATCATCAATCCTTCGAGTGGCGTGAAGCCCATGGTGGTGTCGACGCACCGTCCCCCGTCAATGGCGGCCAACGAACAACCGTTTCCTAGGTGGCAACTGACCGTTTTCAGCGAAGAAATATGCCTCCCGAGAAGGCGCGCGGTCCGATCAGCGCAGTACTGATGGTTGATGCCATGAAATCCGTAACGTTCGATTCCACGCTCGTACCATTCGTAAGGGCCGGGGTAAACCTTGGCGTGCAAAGGCAATGAGCGATGAAATCCGGTGTCGAACACGGCTATCTGTCTGGCAGTTGGCAGCAATTCTTCGATCAGTTCGATTCCTCGCAGCCCCGCTCGATTGTGCAGCGGCGCCAGTGCCGATGCCTCAGTAACAGCGCGCTTCACCTCGTCGCTGATTACTGCTGGTTCGGCCAGCTTTCGTCCGCCATGTACGATGCGATGTCCAGCCATGGCGATTTCCGCTGGGGAATTCAGCGCCGCAACAGGTCCGCTCCATAGGTGTTGCAGCATCTTCTGAACGATTCGATGACTGTCCTGGCCCCGACTGTCCTCGGTGCCACTGATGTTGTTGCCGTGGGAGTTCCGGACAGTGAGAGTTGCATTTTCCCCCATCCATTCCAGCTTCCCTTCCCATAGCGGTGCAACGGGATCGCAGCATGCATCTTCCTGTACCTCGAACAGTGCGATCTTCTGACTGCTAGAGCCGGCATTCAAGGTGAGGATCTTCATGGGCTAGATGTTGCTTGTGGGAATGGAAGAGAAAAACTGGTTCACTGTTGCCAGGTCCAGTTCTTGATTTCCGGCATATCGTCACCATGGTCCATAACAAATTGCCTGTGATCGGTCAGTTTGTCGCGCAGGAATTGTTTGAAGTGGGCGGCAACCAGTTGGAGTCGCGGAACTCGATCGACAACGTCGCCCGCAAGATGGAAGCGGTCCATGTCATTCATGACCGCAATGTCAAATGGAGTGGTCGTGGTGCCTTCCTCTTTATACCCTCGCACATGCAGATTGGCATGACCATTGCGGCGGTAGGTCAGGCGGTGGATCAGCCACGGATAGCCGTGGTAGGCGAAGATGACAGGCCTGTCCACTGTGAACATGGAATCGAACTCTGCATCGGTCAGCCCATGGGGATGTTCTTTCGAAGGCTGAAGAGTCATCAGGTCAACCACGTTGATGAACCGGATTCGAATGTCTGGAAAATGCTTGCGCAGCAGGTCGACGGCAGCCAAAGCTTCGAGGGTGGGAACGTCTCCGGCGGCAGCCATAACGACATCGGGCTCGCTGCCCTGATCGTTGCTGGCCCAATCCCAGATGCCGATTCCCGTGCTGCAGTGCCGGATTGCCGACGGCATATCCAGCCATTGCAGAGCGGGGTGCTTGCCCGCAACGATTACGTTCACGTAGTGCCGGCTGCGCAGGCAGTGGTCGGCTACAGAAAGCAGAGTGTTCGTGTCCGGCGGAAGATAAACTCGCACGACATCGGCCTTCTTGTTGACCACATGATCGATAAATCCGGGATCCTGATGGCTCAGACCATTATGGTCCTGCCGCCATACGTGAGAGGTCAGCAAATAGTTGAGCGAGGCCACAGGGCGGCGCCACGGTATATTGCGAGTGGTCTTGAGCCATTTGGCGTGCTGGTTGAACATGGAATCGACGATGTGGATGAAAGCTTCATAGCAGGAGAAAAAACCGTGGCGTCCGCTAAGCAGATAGCCCTCAAGCCAGCCCTGGCACATATGCTCGCTGAGCACTTCCATTACGCGCCCGTTGACTGACAGGTGTTCGTCGGTAGGGAGTAGTTCAGTCATCAGGATTTTGTCAGTCACTTCATACAGGGCATCAAGGCGATTGGACGCCGTTTCGTCCGGACCAAACACCCGGAAGTTGCTCGAACTCGCGTTAAGCTTCATGATGTCCCGCAGAAATTTGCCAAGAACCCGGGTTGCTTCAGAATTGGTCGCTCCAGGCTTGCTTACATCCACCCCATAATCTCGAAAATCGGGCATAACCAGATCTTTTAGCAGCAATCCGCCATTGGCATGAGGGTTCGCTCCCATTCGGTGATTGCCTTTTGGCGCGATTTCCGCGAGTTCCGGGATCAGCTTGCCAGATTCGTCGAAAAGTTCCTCGGGCCGATAGCTTTTCATCCATTGTTCGAGCAACCTGACATGATCGGGCGATGTGTAGAGATCCGACAGGGGCACTTGATGCGAGCGCCAGGTGTTCTCGACGGGCTTGCCATCGACGGTCGCTGGGCCCGTCCAGCCTTTCGGCGTGCGCATGATAATCAGGGGCCAAACGGGGCGTTCGGTGTCGCCGGACTCACGAGCTTTCCTTTGGATGGATTGGATCTGATCGACAGCCGCATCCATGGTCGAGGCCATCGATTGGTGCATCAAGGCAGGATCCTGGCCGGTGACAAAACATGGGTTATAGCCGTAACCCTGAAAAAGACACGTCAATTCCCGATCGGACAAGCGGCTGAGAACTGTAGGATTGGAGATCTTGTAACCATTCAAATGCAGCACCGGAAGCACTGCGCCGTCGCGGGCAGGATTCAAGAACTTATTGGAATGCCAACTGCCTGCAAGCGGACCGGTTTCTGCCTCGCCATCTCCAACGACACAGCAAACGAGCAGGTCTGGGTTGTCAAATGCCGCGCCATAAGCATGGGCGATGCAGTAACCGAGCTCTCCTCCTTCGTGGATGGAACCAGGTGTTTCCGGAGCTGCGTGGCTGGGAATTCCGCCGGGGAAGGAGAATTGTTTGAATAACCTTCTCATACCATCTTCATTTTGTGGAATGTTTGGATAGAACTCGCTATACGTAGCGGATTTGCGTACAGATAGATCTGGCCGACCGAGAGGTAGTTCGCGGCGCGCCAGTAGGCATCGATTTTGCGCTCTTCCTCTCCCGTCAGAAGGCTACTGGCGATGCTGGATTTGCTGGCGTTGTTTGCAAACGTGCTGATCATGCGAAACCTCAATTAGAGCTTCGAATTACATTAAATAGATCTGCCATGGCGACCCTTGAAAAATACGGGCTATAAACTCATTGCAACTGCAACTCGCGAATGGGTGATGAGCTGGCCCAGGTGATAAGACCGGGAATAAACGGACTAACCGCGTCAGCATGCTGGGGTAGGACGCGAATCGCATAGCCATGCAACCCGCTTCTGGACGAAGGTTGCAGGGTCGCCTCAAAGCGGGAATTTCCGGAAGGATCAAATCCAACTGGTTTCATGGGGGCAATGGCGACGTCCACCATCTCGCCATTCCCGTTCATTTTTCCGACTATGGCCTCGACGGTGACGTCGTTTGCCCCCAGTCCGTTCAGATTGACGTTCGCGGTCACCGTGAGCGGATCGCCCAGCCGAACCTCTTCAACCATTTCTGTGGTCGACTCAACCGACACCTGTGGCCACGCTGTCTTAATCCGCTCCATCCAGGCGGCTAGTTGCCGTGCGTTGCTGGCGTTTTGTTTTTGTAGATGTTGCGATCGCCGGTGGGCGAGAAGGTAGTATTCGGTGGCGTACTGCATGACCATCCGGTGCATGTTGAATTCCGGGCAGAGCGTGGCGATGGATGTCTTCATCCGCGCGATCCATTTCCGCGGTAGCCCGTCGGCGCGGCGCTCGTAAAAGGCCGGGACGATTTCACGTTCCAGCAAATCATAAAGGGCTTTCGATTCCACCTCGTCCTGATCTCCAGGATTATCGTATGTTTCGCCTCTGCCAATGGCCCAACCAACGTCACTCTTGTTTGTAATTCCCATCTGCCAAGCTTCATCCCACCATCCATCGAGCGTACTGACATTCAGAGCGCCATTGGCTTGTGCCTTCATCCCGCTCGTGCCGCTCGCTTCCTGGGGCCGCAGCGGCGTATTCAACCAAACATCGCAGCCTTGCACCATGTACCGCGCAATCGCCATATCATAGTTTTCCAGGAACACTAGATTTCGGCGAAACTCTGGCCGCGCGGCGAGGTCGATGATGGTCTGAATTAACTGTTTTCCAGTCTGGTCTTTTGGATGAGCTTTGCCGGCATAGATGATTTGTACCGGTCGCACAGCGTCATTAAGAAGGCGGGCCAATCGTTCAGGGTCGCGCAAGAGCAGTGTCGCGCGTTTATACGACGCAAAGCGCCGGCCAAAGCCGATGGTGAGCGCGTCGGGATTCAGCAGCTCCTCTGAGTCTTCAATCGCGGCCTTGGAAGCGCCGCGATTGATCAACTGGGCACGCAACAACGAGCGTGCGTGGGAAACTAGGCGTTCCCTGCGTCTCTCATGGGTGCGCCACAATTCCGCAGCGGGAATGGTCTCTGCTCGCTGCCAAAGCGCCGCGTCGGCCGGCTCTTCACGCCATTTCGGCCCCAAGTAGCGGTCATACAACAGGTTCATTTCGTTGGAGACCCAACTGCGGAAATGGACGCCGTTGGTTACGTGACCAATGGGAACTTCTTGTTCGGAGACGTTCCTCCAAATGCCCTTCCACATTTGTCTTGAGACGCATCCATGCAGCTTACTGACGCCATTGCTAAAGGACGCCAGGCGCAGAGCCAGAGCCGTCATGCAAAATTCCTCAGCCTCATTTGCGGGGTCTTGGCGTCCAAGCCCCAAAAACTCAGACTGGTTGATGCCGAACTGGTCGTATAAGGCAGAAAAATAATGTTCCATGAGCCCCGGCGAAAAATAGTCGTGACCCGCGGGAACGGGCGTGTGCGTCGTAAAGATGAGGCTAGCCGATGCCAACTGTCGCGCTTCGGAAAAAGACAGCTGCTGATCCTTCATCAGTCGAAGAATGTGTTCCAATCCCAGAAATGCGGAGTGGCCCTCATTCATGTGATAGACAGTAGGCCGCAAGCCAAGCGCCTTAAGCGCACGGTACCCGCCGATTCCGAGAAGAATCTCTTGGCGCAAGCGGGCTTCCACATCGCCTCCGTACAGTTGGTCGGTAATTTTGCGATGTACCGGCCGATTGGAAGGGATATTTGCATCCAGCAGGAAAAGCTGTAGCCTGCCCACATTGACGCGCCACACTTGCGCGGCAACCACTCCATCGGGAAGCTTCACGTGCACAATCACGTTCGGAACCAACTCGATCGGCCAGGTATGGAAATCATTGTTTTCGAACACTTCTTGCTGCCATCCGGCAGCGCTCAAACATTGACGAAAGTAACCTTGCTGATAGAGCAGACCTACCCCAACAAGAGGAAGGTTCAGATCGCTGGAGGCTTTTAGATGATCGCCCGCAAGCACGCCAAGTCCTCCGGCGAAAATGGAAAGGCAATCGGTGATTCCAAACTCTGCGGAAAAATAAGCGATCAGCGCATCGCTTTCCGGGTGATCCATGCGGCCATACCACGACCCTTCCCCGGAAAGATAGTGGTCGAGCTTGCTCGCCACACCCCGCAAATGAGCAAGAAAAGACTCATCCTTGGCCGCGGCTTCCAGAACAGATTGTTCCACCGCTCCGAGCAGCAGGACGGGATTCCGATTGCAAGTTTCCCAACCGTCCCTGTCGAGTCTTCGGAAAAGGTCGATTGCGGCGTGATCCCAGCTCCATCGCAAATTGTAGGCAATGCGCAATAAAGGCTGCAGTGCGTCGGGTAGAGAAGGTCTAACCGTGAAGGTCGATATAGGTCTCATCAGAACGCTCCGTTATAACCAAGCAGCGATCATGGGTATGAATTCCGATTGGTCTCCACGCCCACACAGATTTCTCGAGCACGGGAATCTTCTACGGCGAAAACCCCGTCGCATCTCAGGACTTCTTGCGGCTATCGAGGAGGGGAACTGTTGCCGGTGCTCCATTCGTTGGCTTTAGGGTCAGCTCCAGTTCAGCCTGAAGCCAGTCTTCTAAATCGTTGCCTTGTGCTGTGCCGCGAGCGAGAAAAATCTCATGCGCACGAATGGCGATTTCATTTTGGGTGGGTGGGTTCATTATGGAACTCTCATTTTCATGAATTGTTAGTACCTCGCGCCTTGTCACAGGAGCCTCCTTTGCGTCGTTAATCGCTTGAAACAGAATTGAGTTTGCAAAACTACTGATTTCCACCAAGTTGCGGCTTTCCGTCAAGATAGGAGGGAGAGACCTTCGGACAACCTCGCACCTCGACTGTCGCCAGCGAACGTTACGCTAGCAATCATCAGGCCATTGTTCGATCAATTCAGAGAACCACCAGGACTCCGCAGGCGTGGCAGTGGAACTTCGAATGCATTCCATTGCCCGGGAGTCAACTGATGACGCAAGGTCACCTGCTCGGCAAGAGCTTCCCCCTCGGCGCTACTCCCTACGATGGGGGCGTGAATTTTAGCGTCTTCTCGAAGAGCGCAACGGGAATGGAACTGCTTTTCTTTAATAGCGTGACAGACCGCCACCCCGCGCGCGCCATCACCCTTGACCCGCAGCGCAACCGCACAGCAGATTACTGGCACGTTTTTGTTCCGGATCTCGCCCCCGGGCAACTCTATGGCTACCGCATCGATGGTCCGTTCGATCCTTGCCGTGGGTACCGTTACGACCGCGAAAAGGTCTTGCTCGATCCGTACGGAAAGTGCGTGGCCGATGACAATTACATCCGCGCGGCCGCTATGGCCCCCGGAGACAACACGGCCACGTCCCTCAGGAGCGTGGTCGCCGAATCTAGAAGCTACGATTGGGAAGGGGACACCCCTCTCAACCGGCCCTTTTCCCAGTCGGTGATTTACGAAATGCACGTCGCTGGATTCACTCGTCATCCAAGTTCAGGTGTCGATCCGAAAATACGTGGCACTTTCGCAGGTGTCATCGAAAAGATCCCGCACCTCTTGAGTCTCGGCGTGACCGCAATCGAGTTACTTCCTGTCTTTCAGTTCGATCAGCAACACGCCGCGCCAGGCCTTTCGAATTATTGGGGATACAGCCCCGTTTCGTTCTTTGCCCCACATTCCGGCTACAGTTCGCGCAGCGATCCACTCGGTTGCCTGGTCGAATTCAAGGATATGGTAAAAGCGTTGCATCGCGCGGGGATCGAACTGATCCTGGATGTCGTCTACAACCACACTGCGGAAGGACCAGAAGACGGTCCCATCCTTTGCTACCGGGGATTCGAGAATGCCGCGTATTACATCCTGGAGGAAAGCGATCGCGGGAGCTACGCCGACTACACCGGCTGCGGTAACACGTTAAACACAAATAATGCCGTGGTACGCCGCATGATTCACGATAGCGTGCACTACTGGGTCTCCACTATGCACGTAGATGGCTTGCGTTTCGATCTCGCATCGATCTTATCGCGCGACGAGCGCGGGCGACCGATGGCCAATGCGCCGATTTTGTCCGATCTTGAGTCGGATCCAGTGCTCGCGGGCATTAAGCTGATCGCCGAACCGTGGGATCTACAGGTCTATCAGCTGGGTTGTTTTGCCGGAGGAAACTGGAAGGAATGGAATGGCCTGTTCCGCGACCATGTTCGCGCCTTCACCAAAGGCGATTGCGGGATGGCGAAAAGCATGGCCAAGCGCTTGCTTGGCAGCCCTGATCTTTACGAGCATCACGATCGCGCCGCGGATCTCAGCGTCAATTTTGTCACCTGTCACGATGGCTTCACGCTCAACGACCTTGTTTCTTACGATCAGAAACACAACGAAGGAAATCTTGAGAGCAATCGCGACGGCTCGAATGAGAACCGTAGCTGGAATTGCGGCGCTGAAGGGTCAACCGCGGATCCCGAAATCGAGTGTCTCCGGAACAGACAGGTCAAGAATCTACTGGCAATCGTTTTTTTGGCCATGGGTACGCCGATGATTCTGATGGGTGACGAAGCGCGCCGAACGCAAATGGGTAATAACAACGCATACTGTCAGGATAATGAGGTCAGTTGGTTCGATTGGACTCTGCTCGAAAAACACAGCGACATTTTCCGCTTTGTTCAGCAATTGACCCGCTTGCATTTGGGTTTCGCGACCGCCTGCGAGCAGCGAACGCTCAGCCTTACAGAGTTTCTTGGCCAGGCGGAAATCCGCTGGCACGGTGTCCAGCTGGATGAGCCGGATTGGGGTGATGACTCGCACAGCCTGGCAGTGACGGTAAAAAGCGCAAACGGAGAACGGCTGATTCATTTTATTTTTAATGCATGGTGGAAACCGCTTGAATTTCAGCTCCCCCCGCCTCTGGTGGGTAACTGCTGGCGGCGACTCATGGACACCGCCCTCCCGTCTCCTTTTGACATTGTCACTCCGATGCATGCTCCAGCGGTTACTAGCTCCTCTTATGGCGCACAACCCCGTTCCATAGTCCTGCTCTCGTCTGAAAACTGCAAACAGGAAGGCTACGGAGGATGGAGAAAACTTCCATAAGTTGCTCACAAAAAAGTTCACGCATTTGTCGGCCCAGTGCGGCGTTGCGCTGACCCGTTTAGCCCGCCCATGTTTGTGTGAAAGTGGGTGCTTTAATTTTGGCCGGCCGGAACGGTTGAAATCTCAATGTTAGTCTGCCGCTACCGTGTAGCGCCGGAAAAAGGAGTCTTTGTTCCATTGTGGCTGTGCATCTGCATTTGCGGTGTCTGCTAGTAGCCGCAAGACGATTTCTTCAAACAGTGCGGCGGCTTGAAAATCGATCGGTTGGTTCACATCGTCTGAGGGGGCGTGATAGCGCGTCCTGAGCCAGGTTTCGAGCACCTTCTCCTCGGGCGTTCCCGGTTCGGCTCAGACGCTCATCATCACGGAAGGCACACCATGCAGGGCAAAACTATACTGATCGCTGCGGATGAAAATATTGCGCAGTGGCATCGGGTCGGGAATCGGATGCACGCCCAGCGACGTTGCCACAGCGGCGGCGCGGGCTCCCAGAGTCGACTCGTCGATCCCCAGGACGAGCAGGGTTTTCAAGGGCACGATGGGTAGAAACATATCCGTATTGATATCCGCCACAATCGAGCGAGCGTCAACCGTTGGATGTGCAGCGAAGTAGCGCGAGCCAAGCAGGCCCTTTTCCTCAGCCGTGACAAAAACAAAGAGAACGGATCGCCGAAGTTTTTCCGGATGTTCCTTCAAGTGCGCAGCAATGTCCAGCAGCAGGGCGCTACCTGATGCGTTGTCCAGCGCTCCGTTGTAAATGCTATCTCCGTTGATGGGGGCTCCGATTCCAAGATGATCGATGTGTGCCGAGAGAAGCACATGCTCGTTGTTCAACACCGGGTCGCTGCCCGGAAGCTTTGCGATGACGTTGTCCGACAGAACCGTCTTGCTCTCGATGGCGGCATGAGCCTTCAGCGTGGTCGCGAGTGGCAGACTTGGTAGCCGCTTGCGATCCTTCGCCAGCGCTGCGACTTCCGCAAACGTGTGCCCGGAACCAGTGAAGAGTTTGTCCGCCTGCGCTGGGTTGAAGGTAAGCGCCACCTTGATCCCTGCAAAATCCTGCATATTGGGATCGCCAAGCTGCATCGCCGGAGCCGTTCGATTCAAGGCGATGCGATCCCACGGGGCATCCATGGCCGCGGGGTTGAAAATGCGAATCACGCCGACCGCTCCCGCTTCGCGCAAACATTTTCCTCTCTCCTTTGCTGTTTGGGAATGCGCGGAAAGAGCCGAAGGAATGTCCCCCGGAGAACCACTGATGTAAACGACCACTTTGCCTTTTAAATTGAGTCCAGTGTAGTCGTCTTCATTTTTTTCAGGAATTTTCAGCCCATAGCCGATAAACACCAAAGGGGCTGTAACTTCTGCCGAAGGCAAGTCGACCGTGCTCGAGAAGTAGGCGTCTTCGCCCAGAACGATGGGGACCTCGTTTCCATCGCGAATCAGTTCTGCAAAAGACGATTTCTCATCCACCCGCCGCTGGTCGAATTTCACGGTTTGATAGAAGCCGTTCTCGCCGGCAGGTTCCAGCCCGGATTTCTGCAACTGTTCGACGATGTATGCTTCCGCTCTACGCAGTCCTTCGCTGCCGGTTTCGCGTCCTTCCATGTTGTCGTCCGCCAGGACCTTCACGTAGCCCCACCACGAAGACCCGTCGAATCGAATCGTCGACGCTTGACGGGCGCCAGCGGCGGCGGCCAGCAACAGCGCACTGACCAGAATGATTCTGTGATGCGCCATCGGAAATTAACCCCTTCCCACTGAGTCCAAAGGCAGAAGCGTTACCCAGGGCGAGTCAGGCTGGGGCGACAATAAGCATGCGGTTTGATTTGACGATTCCACAAAGACGCGAGGAGTTTTACGGATCATAGAACACCGAACCATACTGCATAAATACTATCCGGTGAAGTCCGAGCGGGAACGGGGCGCAGGGTTTTCACGTGCGGCCCGCGACGGACTCGTGGCCAGCGGAATTGGCCTTTAAGACCACCATGGGCATAATGGTTTTGTATTATTGCTGGATTTCAGCAGCGGATGCTAACCTCGCGCCTCATCGAAAGTCGCAGCGGGCGGTCATGGTGTTGTCAGGACAAGACACAAGCCTGTTGGGGACGCGGGGCGCTTCAAAATCCCTTATTTTGCGCGAACTCGAGCAAGGCGTGCGACCTTTCGAAAATGCGACCGGGACGTGGACCGTCAGGTCGAAAGTGGGAGAGAACAGGTAGGCGGTCTTGAAACTGACGGCGCGCCTTCGGGCCATTGCTTTTATCGCGGTTTTACTTGTTGCCTGGCAAGTGGCCGTGAGCCGCCACCCGGCTTATATCTTGCCCGGCCCGTGGGGCGTAGTCGGGGGGATTGCCGACTTGGTGCGTCACGGATTCTTGTTCAAATACGTGGTGGCCTCGCTCTTTCGCGTGACATGGGGCTTCAGCCTCGCGGCCGCTCTAGCGATTCCTCTGGGACTTACGATTGGTTGGTATCGCCGGGCGCAGATAGCACTAAATCCGTTGGTGCAGGTATTTCGCCCAATTTCTCCCTTGGCCTGGATCCCGCTGTCTATTCTGTGGTTTGGGGTGGGAGATGCTTCCGCGATTTTTCTGATTTTCCTGGGGTGCTTTTTTCCTTTGCTTCTGACGTCTATCAACGCGGTTCGGAACATTCCCTCCGTGTATATCAACGCGGGGCGCAATTTTGGGTTGCGTCCGGCCGAACTTGTTTACCGGGTGCTGTATCCGGCGGTGGTTCCGCAGTTGCTCGTCGGTTTACGCCTCACGCTCGGAGTGGCTTGGCTGGTGGTGGTGGCGGCGGAGATGATCGCGGTGGATTCAGGGCTTGGCTTCCTGATTGTAGATGCCCGCAACGCGGGTAATCGGTATGACCTGGTGGTCGCGGGCATGGTGATCATAGGTCTCATTGGGTTGCTGCTCGATACCGCCATGCGTTTGTTGGAAAAGGTCAAATCGTTTCGGTGGGCGTATTCTGAGGATTAGGAATGGCGGTGAGTGAAACCATAAGCGCACTTCCGGCGCCGGGCAGGAAACTGCAGGTGCAAAACCTGAATATCGTTTTCACCCGCGACGGTAAGACCACGCCTGTGCTTCAGGACATAAATCTGGGGGTGTCCGGCGGGGAGTTTGTCTGCGTAGTTGGACCTTCGGGGTGTGGGAAATCGACGCTTCTGAACGTGTTGGGCGGATTTCTTCCGCCTACAAGCGGATCGGTCAAAATCGACGGCGAGATCGTGCGTGGACCCGATCCTCGCCGCGTTTTCGTTTTCCAGGAGCGCGGTGTTTTTCCCTGGTTGACGGTTGAAGGCAACATCAATTTCGGACTATTCAAGCTGCCGGCCGCGGAACGCAAACAGCGCGTCGGGCACTATATCAAGATGGTAGGCTTGCAGGGTTTTGAGGAATCCTATCCCGCGGAGCTTTCAGGTGGGATGAAACAGCGCGTCGAAGTGGCACGGGCCCTGGCAGTCAATCCCGACATGCTGTACCTCGACGAACCGTTCGGAGCATTGGATTCCATCACGCGCCACATCATGCGGGGAGAATTGCTGCGCATTTGGGAGGCGGAGCGCAAAACGATTGTGTTTGTAACTCACGATATCGACGAAGCGGTACAGATGGCGGATCGCGTGGTGATGCTCAGCGCGCGGCCTGCCGTTGTTCAGGAAATAGTGAGTATTGATGTCCCGCACCCGCGCGACATCAGCTCGCCACGTTATTTGGAACTTCGCGACGGCATCCTTCAGCAAATCGGATTGGCACACAAAATATGAGAGCGCTTGCCGAGCCAAACAGATGGGAGCGGCTATTCTGGCCGGTGGTGGCGCTTGCCGTCTTACTAGGGCTGTGGCACTACATGGTGATCTGGTCTGGAACGAAAGTTTTCCCCGCCCCGCTTCAGGTGAAAAGTGGCATCGTTGAGCTTTTCCACAAAAATATCCTGTGGCCGGACATCGCGAACTCCCTGCGCCGCGTGGCGATAGGATTTGCCGCTGCAGCGGTGTTGGGCATCCCGCTGGGATTGAGTCTTGGCTGGTATCCTGTGGCAAATCAAATCGTGAACCCTGTGTTACAAATCCTCAGGCCGATCAGCCCGATCGCGTGGATTCCCGTGGCGATTATCTTTTTCGGAGTGGGAGACAAGGCGGCGATTTTCCTGATTTTTCTGGGGGCGTTTTTCCCCATTGTAGTTTCGTGCGTAAACGGCGTTTCGAATGTACCGTCGGTATATCGACGCGCGGGCCGCAACTTTGGTCTTTCTCCGAGTCAACTTCTCGCTAAGGTGGTCTTTCCCGCAGCGCTCCCGCAGATCATCCTGGGACTGCGATTGGCGCTAGGAATCGCCTGGCTGGTCGTGGTCGCGGCAGAAATGGTGGCAGTGGATTCCGGACTTGGATATCTGGTGATCGATTCTCGAAATTCGGGGAAACGATACGATCTCGTTGTCGCGGCTATGCTGATGATCGGAGTAATCGGCCTGATTTTGGATATTGGCGTTCGCCGGCTCGAACGGTTCAAATCGATCCGCTGGGGATTCCGCGATGAGTTTTAAGAAAAAAATCCTGATCTTCGGAGTAGGATGGCTGGTGTTAATCTCCGCGCTTCACGGCTACCTCAATGTGAATTGGCCGGCGGTTCTGAATGATCATCTGCCTGTCTCGAAGAGAAAGATTACCGTCGCCTACATTCCTGTAACCTGTCAGCTCACCTGTCCTGTGACCGACTACATATCCAAGTATTCCGACAACGGCGAGATTTTTCTGCCGCGTTTGTTCCAGGGCTTTCCGGAGATCAAGGAAGCACTCATCTCGAATAAAGTTCAGGCGGCCTTCATCGTGGCGCCACTGGCAATTGCGCTTGTATCGCAGGGAGTTCCGATCAAGGTGGTCTATCTTGGGCATCGGTATGGGAGCGCTGTTGTTGTTCGTAAGGACGGACCGGTGAAGACAATCCCCGATCTGCGCGGGCGCACGATTGCCATTCCTAGCCGGTTTTCCGATGAGCGCCTGCTTCTGTTCCGCGCTATGAAAGTCTGGGGACTGAAACCAGGTGAAGTGAAGATGGTGGAAATGGCGCCGCCCGATGTTTCAGGCGCCCTCGCCGCCAAAGCGATAGACGGCTTTTCCATGGGCGAACCTTTCCCCTCGCAAGCGGAAATGGCGGGCTATGGGCGGATCTTGTTTCAGGCGCGAGAGTATTGGCCAGATTATATGTCCTGCATTCTAGTGGTGAGACAGGACCTGATCGATTCGCGTCCAGATATCGTTCAGACCCTCGTCGACGGAATCGCCCGCTCCGGGTTGTGGCTGGACAAAGGCAAGCCGAATCGCGAAGACGCGGCCGATTTCGTAGGCCGCTTTTACTACCATCAAAAACCTGCGTTGCTGCGGTGGGCTCTGACGAAACCCATAGATCGTGTTGTTTATAGCCCGCTCGCTCCCCGCAAGGACGATTTCGATATGGTTCGTGATCTGATGATCGAAACCGGTGTCCTCGACAAGAAGATTGAGTTCGGCGAGTATGCCGATACGCGTTTTTCCGACGCCGCGTCAACGCAGGCGCCGTGGAGGTATGAGGCGGGAATTGCGTCGGCGAACTGAACGAGTGTCTTTTGGGTGTTCGCCTATGTTCGATAAAAAGGAGCGAAAAAATGTTTCGCAGACAATTTGTGCAATTCCTGGCAACGCTTGGAGCAAGCAGCGTGGCCACCATCGGGGCAGCCGACGCAAAAGGAATGAAGACCGTGACGTATATACTAAAGGGATTCAGCTGCGCTACTTGCGCCGTCGGACTGGACACCATGCTTGGAAAGCAGAAAGGGATCGCCTGGTCCAAATCCCGCTATCCGGACGGAATCACAAAAATCCAGTTCGATCCGAAGGAAGTCACGGAGGTCCAGCTCAAAGCCTTCATAAGCGAAATGGGCTTTACGGTGGCGGAAGAGCGGACCGCCTGACCTTATCGATTCGTTTGCATGCGGCTGCTGGTAGAGATTATTTCTTGAGCAACGCGAGGATTTGTTCCTGGTTCTTAGTGATGGTGTTCAGGCTGTTCTGATTTTTCAGAATCGAAGCCTGGTTTTTCTTGATTGTGTCCTGATTGGCTTTGATCTGACTCTGGTTCGAAAGGATGGTTTTCTGGTTCTTCAGAATTTGCTTCTGATTGTTGACAACTTCGCGTTCGGACATTTGCTGGCAACCTCCTGCGATCAAGTGGACGTTATGAGGACAACCCAGACAAGCGGCGGTCCTGGTAGTGAGGAGATATCCTGTCTATGAGGCCGTGTTTCGTCAATAGTTGTTTAAGGCTAGCCATTCCACCGTCCGAGAGCAGCGAAACACGATCGCGGACCTTTGCTGTTAAGTTTCCCAGGGGAGAGTGAAAACATCGTGTTATTTGCGAATTGCCACGGATCAAGACAAAGAGTGGTCATGGCTGGCAGCGAATCCGGATCACAGCGCACCGCACGTTCGTTCGGGTTATTTTTTCTCTGTGTCGCTTTTTCTGTTGGATTGTCGGCCTGTGGAAGTCGAAGCAAGCTCCCGGGCAAGTCTACAAAGGAATATGCACAAGCTGTTTCCACGTTTTATATCGGGCTTGGCGCGCTCGAGGTTGGCGACGATGTCCACGCCGACAGCAAGCTCTCCGAGTTAACTACTCTGGTCCCAGGAGAACCCGCAGGTTGGGCGAACTGGGGAGTGCTTGCGTTGCGACAACGGAAATTGGATGTCGCCGCTGCGCGATTGGAGAAGGCCCGTGGGCTGGCTCCCGATAACGATCACATTTATCAACTGCTTGGCCTTCTCGAGAGCAGCCGGGGGAATTCGTCAGCGGCCCTGGCGGATTGGCGGAAAGCGATCGAGATCAACCCTGGCAACTACCGCGCCGCTTACCAACTTGCCGAAGAAGTGGAGCGCGCGGGCGGCGCCAATAGCGACGCTGACTACAAACAGTTGATCCAAAAGATTCTCACCGCCCAGCCCGACAATCTGGCCGCGCAACTGGAGCTCGCGCGTGTTGCCGCGAAGATTGGAGACACCACGACCCTGAAATCGGTGTTAAGCCAAATCAGCGCGCGCTCCGGGAATTGGCCCAGCGAAGTGAAGGATCAACTGACGGCGCTGCAAGCGGCCGCAAATGGCCCCGATCCGCATGCGGCGGCCACCAGAACTACGTTCCTTCACAACGCGCTGATGCGCGTACCTGAATTTCGCGAAAGCCTCGCCGTCTTGAAAGCACCGCCCGGTGAGGAAGCGGAACCTTTCGCTCATTTTCTGCGATTGCCGGTTCCGGAATTCGCTCCCGCTCCTCCGGACACTACTCTTGCCTTTAGCGCAAAGCCGGTTGCGGATGGAGACGCAGGGCCGTGGTCGTGGATTGGCGCGGTTGCTCTGGGCAGCGCGGGATCTCCCGTGACTGCATTGGCCAACGGCCGCGAAGTGCGCCTGTCTACCGGCGCGAGTTTCCCGTTTCCTGGCGGGCCTTCCGAGGTTGCGCCGCTGCCGGAAGGAATTTTACAAATTGATTTTAATTACGACTTCAAGACCGACCTTGTGCTTGCTGGTGCCGGGGGCTTGCGCTTCATGCGGCAGGATTCACCGGAGAAGTTCACGGACGTGACCGCGAACACGAAGTTGCCGAACAAGGTCATCGCGGCGGCTTATACCGGTGCGTGGGCTGCTGACATCGAAGCCGACGGAGATCTGGATGTTGTCCTCGGGAAAAAACAAGGTGTTCCGGAGGTTTTGCGAAATAATGGCGACGACACCTTCACGGTGATCCAACCATTTCCCGGCATCTCGGGCTTACAGGCGTTTGCCTGGGCGGATTTCGATTCAGATGGCAATGCGGACGCAGCCATTGTCGATGGTTCCGGCCGCCTGCACATTTTTCACAA
Source organism: Candidatus Acidiferrales bacterium (assembly GCA_963742325.1). Lineage (GTDB taxonomy): Bacteria > Acidobacteriota > Terriglobia > Acidiferrales > UBA7541 > Acidiferrum. Next base: position 1,907,037 of record CAVULB010000002.1, read on the forward strand.
CGAACGCCAGGGCCAGTTCAGCGAAGTCAGCCTGCCTGTTGGCCTCGCTTCCATCAAAGCGATTGCCGTTGCGGATACGAATAACGATGGCATATTGGACCTAGTGGCAGTCGAGTCCAGCGGCACGATTTCCAGCGTCTCCTACTCCGAAAAGAGTGGTTGGAGTGTTACGCCGCTTGTACAAATTCCGAATCCCAGCGCAATTCTGGCAGGGGCAGTAAGGCTGCAGATCGCCGATCTGGATAATAACGGTGCCATGGATCTGATTCTCAGTTCCGTCGCACCGCGGGTCGGGCAGAATTCTAATTCACCTCTCATTTGGTTGGGAGGCGCGACCTCTAAGTTTGCACCTTTGCATAATGCATTGGGCTTAAACACCGTTTTTGATGTCGCGGATTTAAGCGCCAGCGGCAGACTTGAACTGCTCGGATTTGATGCGCATGGCAAGCCCGGCCAGGCCATGAGCCAAGGCTCGAAGAATTATCACTGGCAGATCGTGCGGCCCCACGCCAAACAAGCGGTTGGTGATCAGCGCATCAATCCATTCGGCATCGGTGGCGAAATTGAGATTCGCTCGGGACTGCTCGTCCAGAAGCAGCCTATCGACGGCCCGCAGCTTCATTTCGGCCTCGGCAATCAGACCAGCGCGGAGGTCGTGCGCGTTGTTTGGCCGAACGGCACCGTGCGCGCGGAATTCGGTGTTCAGGCGGACCAGGACGTCGTCACGGAACAGCGCCTGAAAGCGTCCTGCCCATTTCTGTTCACCTGGAACGGTAAGCGCATGGAATTCATTAAGGATGCCGTTCCCTGGGGCTCCGCAATCGGGTTGCGCATCAACACGCTCGGATCTGCGAAAATTGCCGCCACCGGTGAGTGGTACAAGATTGGCCGCGACCAACTGGTACCTCGTGACGGCTACTATGATCTGCGCATCACTGCTGAACTCTGGGAAGTCTACTATTACGATCGCATTGCGCTGATGAGCGTCGACCATCCGACTGGCACGGAAATTTACGTCGACGAACGATTCGTGATACCGCCCGCGAAGCTGGGCTTCACCACTGTCGCGACGCCACACCGTATCGCTCGCGCAACGGATGACAATGGCAACGATGTCACGGCGATTCTGAGCACACTGGATGGGCATGCCCTCGATAGCTTTGGCCGCGGCCAGTATCAGGGAATCACACGCGATCACTACGTTGAGATCGACCTCGGCAAAGACGCACCCAAGACTGGCCCGCTGTATCTCATTGCCCAGGGTTCCATTCACGACACAGAATCATCTCTCAACGTGGCTATTACCCAGGGAAATCGTTGGCGCGCCCAGGGCATGAGCGTTGAAATTCCGGATGGCCACGGTGGCTGGGTAACCGCACAAAGCAATCTTGGCTTTCCGGCGGGACGGAAGAAGACTGTGCTTTTTAACCTTACTGACATTTTTCGTCCCGGCACTCCCCGTCACGTGCGCCTGCGCACAAATCTGGAAATTTATTGGGATTGCATCGAGTGGGCACAAGGTGAACCACAGGCTGAGGTGAAAACGCAGACACTGGACTCATCGACGGCGGACTTGCATTATCGCGGCTATTCGGTCATCGATCGGCCGGACGCGGGGGCTCCCGAAATCCCCGACTATTATCAGATCCTGGGCACAAAACAGCGCTGGCGCGATCTGATTGGCTATTACACCCGCTACGGAGACGTGCGCGAACTTCTGAACCGCATCGATGACCGCTACGTCATCGTCGATTCTGGCGACGAACTTTCACTGCGTTTCCCGGAGCAACCGCCACCGCCTGCGGGCTGGCTGCGCGATTTCATTCTTGTGGGCGATGGATGGATCAAGGATGGAGATTTCAACTCCACATTTTCCAAGACCGTGTTGCCACTGCCGTACCACGCGAAGAATGAGTACGTTGACCGACCCGGTCGCCTGGAAGATGAGTATGTCTATCGACAGCACCCAGAAGATTGGCAGAAGTACCACACGCGATACATCACTCCTTATGTGTTCCAGAATTCGTTGAGGAGTAGGACATCGCAATGATGCGAGGCCCCGCGGCAAGAATTGTTCTGGCGATCGTGTTCGCAACCCTGGTGGCCTCTCCGCTGATCATTAAACGAGTTACCTCTCGCGGCGAACATACGAAATCGCGCCTGAGCGCGCAGGATGCTTTGGCGCGCCACGGTTTTTATCTGCAGGAAGTGTCGCACGCCGTGGGAGTGAACTTTGTTCACCAAGGGCCGACGCTCGATCCTCAGTTGGATCACATCATGCCGGAAGTTGCCTCGATGGGAGCTTCCGTATCCATCGTCGACTTTGATCGCGATGGCTGGCCGGATATTTATGTGACCAGCAGTAGGGAAGGAACAAGGAACGCGCTTTACCGTAACATGCACGACGGTACCTTCAAGGATGTGGCGGAAGAAATGGGAATCGCCGACGTCAATCGGCCCGGCACCGGTGTCTCCATGGGCGCCGTGTGGGGGGACTACGACAACGATGGTTACGAAGATCTGCTGCTGATCAAGTGGGGAAGGCCGGAACTTTTCCACAACGATGCCGGGCGCGGCTTTACGCGCGTCACCGATCATGTCGGCCTGCCTCCCTGGATCAACGCGAACACCGCGCTGTGGTTCGACTACGACGGCGATGGGTTGCTCGATCTGTTCATTGGCGGCTACTACTCCGAGGACGTTGATCTGTGGCACCTCAAGAACACAAAGATGATGCCGGACAGTTTCGAATATGCAAAAAATGGTGGCCGCAAATACTTGTTTCACAATCTCGGAAACGGACAATTTGAGGAAGTCAGCGAAAAGGTGGGGATCAACAGCCGGCGTTGGGCGCTGGCCGCTGCCGCCGCCGATCTTCGAGGCACCGGCCATCCCGATCTCTTCGTTGCAAATGATTATGGGGTTTCCGAACTCTACTTCAATGACGGCAAGCGGTTCCATGAAGTAGGCGAACAGACCGGCGTAGGGTTCGCCCCCAAGAGCGGGATGAACGCGAGTTTCGGCGATATTCTGAATCAGGGGCGCTACTCCGTGTATGTTTCTAATATTTCGGAAGAGGGCGTGCTTATTCAGGGCAATAATTTGTGGGTGCCGAAGGAAGGGACTAATGGCGGCAATTTGCAGTATGAAAACCTGGCGCGGGATTTTGGCGTCGAAATAGGAGGTTGGAGCTTCGGCGCCCAATTCGGTGATTTGAACAACGATGGTACGTTGGACTTGTACTTGACCAACGGGTATGTTTCCCTCGACCATGACCGCAGCTATTGGTACGATTTTTCCAAAATCGCCGGCGGTCACAGCGCCATCATCAGCGATGCGAAGAATTGGCCCTCGATGGAAGGGCGGAGTTTGTCGGGCTATCAAACAAAGCACGTTTGGCTGAATGACGGCAGCGGAAAATTTGTAGATGTGGCGCAAGCCGTCGGCGTTACGGATACCTACGACGGGCGGGCGGTGGCATTTGCGGATTTGTGGAATCGGGGCGTACTTGATGTGATTGTGGCCAACCAACGCGGGCCCTTGCTGATCTACAGGAACACAGTCACGCCGAAGAACCAGTGGATCGAGTTTGCGCTGGAAGGGACGAAGAGCAATCGCAGCGCAATCGGAGCAGAAGTCACGGTGTTTTGGAATGGACAGCAGCAGGTGCAGGAAGTCTCTGGAGGCAGTGGCTTCGCGGCGCAAAATCAGCGGCGCTTGCACTTCGGATTGGGAAAGACTTCGCAGATCGAGAAAGTTCAGATTCGCTGGCCCTCCGGCACAATCCAAATCATCCAGAATCCCGCCGTTGACGAAATCCATGAGGTAAAGGAACCCTCATGAGCCAGCAGAGCCTTCCGATGACGCCGCAAACAGTCCAACCGGTCGCGTGGAAGCGGTTTTTCAGCCCAGAGAATCGCTACCTGGCGCCGATACTGATAACGTGCATCCTGGTCGTGGGCCATTTGTCCTTCGGTATGCTGGAGAGTTACCAGAAAACGGGACTCGCAATCGTTTCGAGTTTGCTCACGGAGTTGATTCTGGGGCGACTGTTCGTGGGCAAGTGGCCGAATCTATCCAGCGCATACATTACCGGCATCAGCGTGGGCATTCTCGTACGCTCGCCCGCTTTCTGGCCTTACGCGATCTGCGCCATCGTTTCCATCATGTCGAAGTACGTCGTTCGCGTGAAGGGGCGCCACATCTGGAATCCCTCTAATTTTGGCATTTCGGTACTGTTGTTTCTGGCCCCGGAAACGGTGGCCAGTTTAAGCATTCAATGGGGCAACTACCTTTTGCCGATGGTAGTGATCTGGATTCTGGGGTCGATCATTATCTGGCGCGTGCGCCGTTTCCACATTACCGGGACGTACGTCGCTTGCTTCATCGCATTTGCGTTTCTGCGCAGTTCTCTGACTGGCAGTCCTTGGCAATCGGAGATTGCACCGCTGACCGGGCCGATGTACCAGCTCTTTATTTTTTTCATGATTACGGATCCGAAGACCACGGTGCCCTCGAAAAAGTGGCAGTGCATTGTGGTTGCCATTATTGCGCTGGTGGAAATGATTCTGCGGTTGTCGCAGGTAGTTTATGCGCCATTCTACGCGTTGTTTCTTGTCGGCCCCGCGGCGCTGCTCATCCACATGTGGTGGGATTCGCGGCGGACCGTTCCGGCGAGCGTCGCAGCATGAATTCGCCACGGTTCTCCCGGCGATCCTTGCCTGCAGGGTCGCTGCGCTATCTCTTTTCACTCTTGCTGCTGGCATCGTTGATGGCTGGCTGCAAGCACAAAACTTCGGAGAAGGCGAGCCAGAGCTCGTCAAGAGCGAGCAGTGCATCGAGAGAGGCGTCACCTTCGTCGTCAGCCACGCCAACCAGCAACAGTCGTTTGCCGGCTCGGGCCGAAGCAGCCAGGCCCTCCGGGCCGATTGAATTTGTGGACGTAACCGCACGAGCGGGAATCTTCTTCAAACACAACACTGGAGCATTTGGGAAAAAGTATCTACCGGAAACGATGGGAAGCGGCGTGTGCATTATTGATTACGACAATGACGGTTGGCCGGATATTTTCTTCGTCAATTCGATGGACTGGCCAGAGCATCAAACCGGCAAGTCTTACCCAGCTTTGTACCACAATAATCACGATGGCACTTTCACGGATGTAACGCGGCAAGCTGGTCTGGCGATCGAGACTTACGGGCTGGGCTGCGCGGTCGGCGATTACGACAATGACGGCTACGACGATTTGTACTTAACCACGGTCGGCTCCAACCACCTCTTCCACAATCTGGGCAATGGTAAGTTTGCCGATGTTACCGCCAAAGCGGGCGTGGCAAGCCCCGGATTTTCCGCGAGCGCGGTGTGGTTCGACTACGATAACGATGGCAAGCTCGACCTGTTTGTCACGCACTACATCGAATGGTCCATCGAAAAGGATCAGTACTGCTCACTCGACAACAAAAATAAATCCTACTGTACTCCACAAACGTATAAGGGTGAGAGTTCCCATCTCTACCACAACAAGGGTAACGGACTGTTCGAGGACGTCACCAAAAAAGCCGGACTGTTCGATCCCACGAACAAGGCGCTGGGCGTCGCCTTGATCGACTATGACCACGACGGCTGGATGGACCTCTTCGTTTCCAACGATACCGAGCCCAACAAACTTTATCGCAACAACCATGACGGAACGTTCGCTGATGTGGCCGTAAATGCTGGCGTGGCGTTCAGCGATTCCGGAAGGGTGCGCGCGGGGATGGGCACCGATGCTGGAGATTTCGACGATTCTGGCCTCTTCAGTCTCGTGATCGGGAATTTTACAAATGAAAGCATGTCGCTTTATAAGAACGACGGTTCTGGCCTGTTCACCGATGAGTCGATGCGATCCGGTTTGGCACAGATGACCGTGCAGTCGCTCACGTTCGGTTGTTTCTTCTTCGACTATGATCTAGACGGCCGGCTCGACATTGTCGCCGCCAACGGTCATGTGTCGGATGACATTGCGGTCGTGCAACCAACCTTGCGATACGCGCAGCCGATGGGAATCTACCGGAACATCGGCAATCGAAAATTTGAAAACGCTTCCGGGAAGCTGGGACTGGCCATCCAAAAACCGGTCGTCGGCCGGGGTCTGGCCTTTGCCGATTTAGATAATGACGGAGACCTGGACCTGATTATCACTTCGAACAATGGTCCCGCGCGTCTGCTTCGCAATGAGAACGGCAATCAAAACGATGTCGTGCGAGTGAAGCTCGTCGGCACAAAGTCCAGTCGCGACGCCATCGGAGCGAAGGTTACGCTCTCCACGAATACCGGGACGATCTTGGTGCGGATGGTTAAAGGCGGCTCGAGTTACTTATCGCAAAGCGAATTGCCTTTGACGTTTGGGTTGGGCAAGGCGGGCAACGTGTCGAGGGTGCAGCTACAGATCGTATGGCCGAGTGGTCGCAAGGATGCAATCACCGCCGTGGCGCCGAACCAATTCCTAACGATTCAAGAAGGAAAGGGAATCATTTCTGCCGCTCCAATAAATTTCGCGGCAACTGCTAGCGCAGCATCTCGATAGTTGCTAGCTTTTCGCTTTCATCGAGAGCCGATCCGTCGAATGGACATAGCCTTCCTCGGCTAGGCGCTTCCCGGTCGCCCGGTAAATTTCCGGATCCGTTGGAGCCCAGGTGGCCAGACCGTCGACGTAGCGGTTATACATGCAAAACGCAGCGGCGATCAGCACCGTGTCGTGGATTTCCTTGTCCGTCGCACCTTGCGCACGCGCGCGCTCCACGTCTTCGCCGCTCACTTGCTTTCCACCCTTCTGCACCTTCCCCGCGATCGCCAGTAACGCTTTGAGCTTGTTCGACACGCCTGCCCCTTCGAAATTGCGCTTTACCTCTTGCACCAGAGCCTCGTTTCCGCCCAGATGATGAGCGGCCGCAGCCCCATGAGCCGTCTGGCAGAAATAGCAATCATTCTGAGACGAGACATACGTTGCAATCATCTCCCGTTCTCCGGGAGTCAGCGTGTTTGGCCCGCGTAACAATATTTCGGCCAACTGGTTAAGCGGTTTCGCTGTTTCGGGGCTGTACACCATGGGCCCGACAATTCCAGGAAAGCCTTCAGGCAATTTAATGTGTGGCATGAGAATTCACTCCTTTCGAATTTGGTTTTTTGTGCAGTCTTCCCGAGGCATCGTAAAACCATTTATATTCCGAGGACCGCGTTGGCCAGGCGGGTACCCTCAACGCGACTTCGAATCTTTGCGAACGCGGTCTCACGTGATGTGGAAGTGTCGTCAGCGAACGGCGAGAACCCGCAGTCGTCTGTGGTGCCAAGCGACTCAACAGGAATAAACTCGGCCGCTTCGAGTACCCGGTCGCGCACCTCCCCGGCAGTTTCGACTCTGGGATTGATTGGGTCGATCACCCCAACGAAGAGCTTCTGGCCAGGTTGCAAGACCTTGTGGACCGTCTTGAGAACCTTCGGGCGGTCTCGTTCACTGGCCAATTGAATGTAGAAACGGCCGACTTTAAGTTGAAACAAAAACGGCAAGAGCTTGACGTAATCCACGTCAGCGCTGTGAGTCGAGTCATGATCCCCGCCGGGACAGGTGTGGACGCCGATTTTTGCCCTGTCCGCGTCAGCGAAATGGTCCAGGACGCGGTTATTCAGCGCCACGAATGCACTAAGCAGACTGCCGGAAGGATCCAGCTTGAGCGCCAGGCGCCCTTCAGTGAAATCTATTTGAACGTTGTGAGCCCCGGCGTCGAGGCACTCGCGGATGTCCCGGACGGCTTCGCGAGTGAGATCGTCTAGAAATGCTTCGCGCGAGTATTGGGCTATACCCGGCTGCGGATAAAGCAAACTCAACGCCGATGCGGAGATGACCGCCTGTTTCAGGGGGCGCTGCGTGTAGCGGCGTGCGGCGTTGAGATAGGTGACGGCGTGAGTACCATAGCGGAAAGGACCGGCCGTGAGTTTGGGAAGTTGGCGGGTGTGGCCGTCAGCGAAAGGGATGATGACACCATCGGGTGCGAGACTGGTCAGCCCAGACAGCGGGTAGGTTGCGAAGCTCGGCTTGGTCTGCTCACCGTCGGAAATGACTGGGGAGCCTGTCCCTTCGAAGAGCGAAATCGTATCCCGTAGGGCCATCTGTTCCGCGGCTTGAAACTGCGTATGGGAAATCCGCCCGGAAGCAAAATCATTCATGGCGCCCAAGAAGTCAGGCGAGCGCGGAATGCTTCCAATCGGCTCAGTGAGAATGGGCATAATCGAATTCTCCTCGGAAATTCAGCACCCGGAAGCGGCGCTTCAGCGTCCACGGATGATGCGGGCATACGCGAATGCCTGGAACTCTGAATGGGAACAGCGGGAACATCAATACTCTAAATATACTAAGGATGGTCCGCCGTCCGAGCAACTGACTGCGCCAATGGCTCTTGCCTCTCGGAAATCGCCGCGGTTCAAATCCCCTGTACGGTCACCGGCCGCACACAAATCTCACAAAACGATTGCGGCAAGACTTCTGTGGCAGCGACAGTCGTCGGGCGCACATCGCTTGCTCTTGCGGCCGGGAAGCATTTCTCAACCTGTGAAGCTCGTGGACTCTAGCCCCCGGTAATCCCTGTTCCGGGGAAGAAAATATCTCGGCAGGAATCTGGGCTCAACGCAGCGAAGAGGCTGGCAGTCCCACACACCTGAAGCAACACCGTCCATTTTTCGCAATCGTGAAGTGCGTTCAGGGCCCGGTGGTTTACACGCGGGGCGATTTGCGGCGCACGTGTTGGGGAATGGAGGCGTGAATGCTTTTCATAACCCACGGACTGGATCGACCAGACTGAACGGCGGTCATGATTTCTGTTGGATCACGATGCCAGACAGTGGAACAATCGCCAATAAATCAGATGTGTTTGGGCACTCCGACTCCAGGATCAGGGCGTTCGTGGATCGTTCCGAGGTCATATCTGTCATCGTCGGGATCATATTTCCGTATTTCAGTCACTTCCGAGACATACCGTGTCCCCGATCTGCGTTCCACATGAATGATGACGTCAAGAGAATCGGCGATGTTCATCTTTACGGCCCTGTATGGTATTTCGATTCCGCTTTGCAGGACACAGGTCGTGAAACGTGAAATTCCCTGAACACCGGAATTGGCGTGTACGGTTGAGATAGTTCCATTGTGCCCTGTGTTAAGTAATTGCAAAAGATCGAATGCCTCACCCGCACGAATCTCCCCCACGATAATCCGATCTGGCCCGATGACGTAGGGTCGCTTTCAGGAGATCGCGGATCGTCACCGCGGGCAAGCCGTTTTGTTCTCTGCGCGCTTCGAAGCGCAGCACATTCTCTTTGTGAATCTGGATTTCTGCGGTGTCCTCAATCAAAATAATTCGTTCCTGGTCTCCGATGAATTCCATCAATATATTAGCTAGCGTCGTCTTCCCGCTCCCGGTGCCGCCGGAGATAAGGATGTTCTTGCGCTGGACCACGAATGCTTCCAAAAGTCTTGCGAGGTCCGGGGTAACGGTTCCTCTTTCAATAAGGTCGTTCATCTTAAATTTGTGAGAATTGAATTTTCGAATTGTAAGAGCGACGCCCTGAAGGCTGCAGGGTGGAATCACAGCGGCTACGCGGCTGCCATCGGGAAGGCGAGAGTCAAGGATGGGCTTGGTTTCGGAAATATCATCGCCGAGGCGCCTGGCAATGTTCTTGACGGCGACGATGAGCGATTCATGTGTAAGTTTCACTCCCGGAACAGCTTGCAGGTACCCGGCTTTTTCAATGAAGATCCGCTCCGGCCCGTTGACCATGATTTCGCTGATGTCCGGGTCCAGAATGAGATGTTGGATTGGCCGAAGGAACGGTAGGATTAGTTCGAATCCATTCATCAGAGTTCTCCGTCAGCAAGCTGGCAAAAGTAAGACTTGTTCACGTCGTTGAAATAGGGCTTCAAATGGCAGAACATCGGTGGCAAAGGGTCGAGCCCGTCATAAGCCAAGGTGATGGATTGCGCGTTCTTTAATTCTGTGAACGCTTTCACGTCGAACCGGTAGTCTCGTTGCTGGCTGTAGGTTTTGGAGGTGCTGATGTGGGCCTTGTCGGCTATCGGCTTGCCTGTCAGGTAGCTGACCCTAGAATCGTGCCCGCTCTCCGAGATGTTGTAGTTCACTCGCCACTTCTCGTCCTGGCCGCATAGTTCACTGGCAATCTTGGCCGAGAAGTCATCCGAGAGAGACAGAAAGATCTTCGTTCGAAAGGTTTGCAGCAATGTCCGCCATGTATCCCCTGGCAGCGCCGTTTTCAGTGAGCTGATGCTTTGCGTGGCCACGATCGGGACACACTTCGCCTGTCTGGACATCGACAAGAATTTCTCGTCGCCACTCGGCTCGTTCTCGCCGACAGTAGCGAAGTGTTGGTACTCGTCGCATATGAACACGATGGGTCGCCACGTTCTTTGTGGCTCGGAGGCGATGTAAGGGATTCGATTCAAGACCGCCCGCTGAAAGTCCATTTTGAGCATTACGCCGATGGCTCGCGCCAAACCTGGGTTCATGCTCGCGGGAAAATTGAGCGCAATGATTTTGCCTTGATCCAACAGGGTTGCAGTCGGGGGCAGTGGCTTCCGTCCAGACGCCGGTGTTGGCGTTTCCCTGTAAAGTTCTGCAGGTGGGCAGAATGTCCGCTTCACAAGAGGATTGTCGTCAAAGAGGGAAAGGAAAACGGAGATACCCTCGATAATCGACGTTTGCAGCTTCTTGTCCAGATTTTTCCAGTCACCGTTGTACCAGCGTTTGACGGCCGCCAACTGCTCCCTTCTGTCCGCGTCAGCGCTGGTAGACCCGCGGTCGTGTAGGACTTTTGGCTCGACAGCCAGTTTCTGAAGGGCTACTCTTGCTCCGGAAGAATCTGCTACGCGATACATCTGACCGGTTTCATCGGCTTCGAAGCCAATCCTTGCAAGCTCTCGGGCATGCTGCTGGAAGAGTTCTCGCGAGACGCCGAGGAAGCACTTCCCGAGGACGTTTTGCTCGGCCTCTTTCATCTTTCGCTCAAACACTTCCGACGAGATAGCCGACTCGTAAACGTCGAACAAAGTGACGTACCCGAAGCCAACCTTGTGCAGGATGATGATGAACTTGACGAGGTTGGTGTAGGCCTGCTGCCAGAAGGGTTCCTTGCCCTTGCCAAATAAATTATTTAATAAGGACGCGATTCCGTAAGCCAGTGCGTAGCCGTCCAGGTCGTTGTGGAGGGGGTTGTAGGCCCACTTGGAGTCCAGGCTAATTTCGATGTAATCGTGCTCGCGACCTCGTTGGCTCAGAATCTCCCTGACCTTGTGGCAGAAGTCGCCTTTAACTTCAAGGACGAGGCCACTCAGTTTCCCTTCGGCATCTGCTGCCCGATAGCCCAACAATTGGTCCGTAAACGGATACATGCAACAACTGGTCTTCCCACTGCCAACAGCGCCGATGACGATGGTGCCGGTAAACAACCCGCGTTCCGGGATAACGAGCCAATGAGGCTTTTCTGCGGGAATCGGAAGGCGTGGGTTATGAATCTCGCCTAACACTAAACTCAACCTGGTTCGCGTTTCTACCAGCGGATAAGGCGGCAGCGCCTGTGGCTTGCCGGGCCGACGAGGCCGCAACATAAAGATGTACAATGCCGAGAACAAAAAGGAATATCCAATATAGGGTGTGGTGAACAGCATCACATGATAGGAAGCTTTCAGGCCCGCATAGGTCCACGGATCTCGCAGCGCGATTAATCGGAGGAAGTATTCATTCCAATTCTGAGAGACGCGAGCCACTGTCACGGGCCAAGGCATCTTGAAATACAACAGAGTGCCTGTCAGCATCGCCAGCAACATGGCGAGGAAGTCTCTGGAACTGAGAATGCGTTGGATCATGCTGCTGTCGGAGGGATGCGTGTTGCGTTCTTGGGATTCCGGCTTGGAGGTTGCGGAGTCTCCGGGATTGCAGTCGAGTCTGCGCGGTTTTTCTCCAACCACTTATTGAACTCTCTGTCTCGCCGGAAGAGACACTTCAAGGATTCGCCGATGATGTACTCCTGTGTCGCGCGTCCCAGGAAAGCCGTATAACGCTGAAGCATGGTGTGGCCTTCCTCGTTGAGGTGTGCGGAGACGACTTTCTTTTCTTGCTTGGTTTCGACCTTCGGAATTAGAGCCATATTCGCCTTCTCCTCTTGCCGATATGATGCAAAGCTTCCGACTACTTCTCTTGCAACTGTCTGCCGGCGACAGCGCGAGGAGATCTGCTCGAAATTCTATTTTCTCCCCGCTCCCGCTGCGACGCTCCGTCGCCGGTTATGTCCTTTTTTCTAGCAGTTCAGATTATGGTCACCAGAAATCTGGCCGCAAATACAACGAATCATGGCTTCGGAACCGTCGTTCGTTCCCAAAGCATCCTTTTGCGCCACCTCAAATGATCGCTCTTAGCTTAAATTTCTTTGAATTCACGGCAGTTCGTTCGTCAGCCTCCGGAAAATTCGATAGATGCGCTGCCGGAAATCCGAGGTAAACCGTCTTTGCTTTCGTTCTCCTGACAGCTTTCCGCGCTCTTGCCACGCGGGTCCGCAAACACGTTTAGCGATGAGCCGCATATCATCGTTCGAAAAATAGTTTTTGTTGATGGTCGACATTGCTCCAAACCCCGCGTGACTTCAGTGTCGTCGATCGCTCCTTTGCGCCACTTTTCGTACAGGTCTTCGAACGGGCGAGCGGCGTAGCGGACCTGAGCTTCTTTCAGCAAAACCACATCTGCGCTCGCCACACGTTCCTTTGCTTCCCAGGCCTTGCGCACCCGAAAGTAATTTAAAGGGTTTGCGGACTGGGTGCGATGGCTGGCCCCGTAGAGCAGACGGTAAAACTCCGCTTCCGCCCGGTGGAACAATCTGGGAGTTGGAGCTAGATAGACCAGTTCGAGCTTCGGAAGTGCGTGGAATAACCGGAGATAGGAGCGCATATGGGTGGCAAAGGACTCGAGTGAGACAGCTCCTGCTTCCACAAAGGTAAAGGTGACGACGGGAGGCGACGAGCGACCATCCACAAACATCGGAAACCCATCAACAAAGTAGCGGGGTGAAAAATCGGCTGATCTTCTGGCCCTATACTGCCTTACCGGAAGAGTCTCTCTGCTCAGCGCGAACTCATTTTCGAAGAACGCAACCTTTTGCGTCTCCGTCTCAAGGTAGTGGTGTTGCGAATGCCCCAAAACAAAATCCAAAGCGACGAGCCGCGTCTTGACGTAATCCAGTTGGTGCTTCTTGCGTGTACGCAGATTCTCTTGCTCGATAGCCTGATACAGTTTCCGTGCGAAGAGGTGATACACGCGTCCGCCGGACCGGTAGGCTTGATAACTCACGTGTTTCCGGTCCAGAAGCTTGCGAATGAATGCATGCGACACCGACCCTGATTCGGTTTGCGCGAAGCGTTTGAACTGGCGATTTGTGAAGTAACCGGAATGCGTCGCCACCAGGAAAAGAAATTCGCTCTCACGCTTCGTGTAACCGAAAAGATGAAGCCCTTCGCGCTGGAATGATGTCATGGTCATACGGATAACACCTCGCGCACCATGCCTGTGTCGTGCAAAGCGCGACGCACGCGGTTGGTGTCTCCACTTCTGGCATAGATCTTGAAACCTGCGGCTGCTTTGCCCCGAATGCCGGCTTCCCGGTAGTTCCGGGTGAGCAGCTCCAGGTTCTGTCTCTCGATCCCGCCGCCCCGGTTTTCGAACTCGATCTGAATATCCGGGAGGTGGATGGTTGTGCCGTCGACTGTCAGTCCGTGCTGTTCTGCCACTGCTTGGAGTAGCCTGCTACGTTCTTCTTCAGGGAGGCGTCCTGCCGCTTCCCTCGCAAGATTCACGGATTCCTTTAGTTCGAAATCGAGCCTTACTCGTAGGGGTTTTCCGCCTTCGTTGCGAATCTCCTGGGCAGCTTTTTCGTAGACCTTATAAAGGTCCGTGTCGTGGTCGAGTTCCTTCGGTTTTACGAAACCGTGATAGATCCTTTGCTCCTTGGCTAGACCAGTCACTTTCCTAGCCATCCGATGTCCTTCCGCAGTCAATGTGACTAGCTTCCGAGCACTTTTGTGCGCCCGGAAAAGCGCTCTTTCCTCGATTAGTCCCTGCGCGCGAAGGCTTCGGACGTCGTAGTTCAGACGCGCCTCATTTCCGTCATAGACGAATCGAGCCAAGTCGCGCACGTCCACAGTCCGAAACCGGCCGATGTCCTTCATGGCTGCGATCTCTGAGCTGCGCAGAGAGTACGTTCGGCCGCGATCGTTGTACTGTGACCTGCGATCTTGCGGCCGGTCCAGAATGCTCTGGCCGATTCGTTCCGGTCTTTCCGGTGAATTTGTCGGCGAGCTATCCGTTGCGCCTCGACCAACGGAAACAGTTGCCCCGTCCGCGTCCTGCCGACGATCTTTGCGCGGTTGTCCGAGTTCCAAATCACGGGTGTTATCACGACGCAGAATGTCGCAGCGACTCACGGTTGCCTCTCCAAGAGAAACGGCGTGAGACCATCCGGGCCTTGCGCTTGTAGCTGGTTGTCAAAATGGGAGAGCTTTCTACCCGTGTCCTTGAGCAGTATTTTCCGGTTGATGGCCAGTGCTGCGGCAAAGAGGTTCAATCCCAGCGCCGTGACAAAAAGTTCCACGCTACCCCCACAGTGCGACCAGACAGCGAGTTTGGCCGGCGCGAGGAACGCCAGCCGTTTCATAAGGCCAAACAAACCCAAAGCCACGAGTGTCGTTGCGACCAAGATGGAATTCCGAATCACTTGCTAAAGCCCTCGTCTTCGCGGAAGTAGGTGATGGCCAGTCCCAGCGGATTCGTCAGAATCTCCTCGTTTGGGACGTGGTCCCGGAATGTGAAAAGAAAGCTGGCAGTATAGAGTTTCCGTTTGGTGACCGAATGATCGACCGGTGAATATTCGATCTCGAAGAAATCAACGGTGGCTTTATAGGGAGCCTTCTCCATGGGCTCGATAACCACCTGCTGCACGTCGATGTCGCGCTCTGGAGCCAGATTGTCACTGAGAAACGTCTTGATGACGCCCTTCCGTTTGAATTCCTGGATCGTGTCGCTGGCGAGCTTGCCATCGAGAAAATACATCGCTTGGCTAAAATCATCGTTGATGGTTGCATGGTTCCGGCGATAGTACAGCTGGCAAAACCGGGTGAGAAAATACTTGGTCTCTTTGTACTCGGGCTTGTACAAGAGACTTTCATAGGCAACCGCTTGAGCTCGTCCAAGCTCATCAATGCGGACGACCAGCGGTTTGAAATTCTCAAGCGTTCGAACCACTTTCAGGTTCATCAGCACGAGGCCCAGGACCACGAACGAGAGCACGACAACGGCGATCTTAAGATATATGCCCGAGACGATGGCCCAGGCGAATTGCTCCAAATAAAGCTGCTTGGCGTCGCTAAAGGCGTCGTCTTTCATGACCGACCTGTCAGAGCCACGGCCACTCTGTCAAACAACGCGCCGGAGGAAATGCCTGTGGTGCCGCTAAAGATATGACTTGTGAGTGTGGGCACTTTGATGATGGCGTAGATCGCCGCGATGTAAGTCACGAGCAGGACAGGCGAAATCTTTAGCAAATCGGTAGCGGACATGAGACCGGTAATCTGGGCATGAATAATGCCGTAGGTGAACTGGCTGACGATGTACAGCACGCCTGCGGCGACCACCTGATAGAAGGAATATTGGATGAAAGCCTTGAGCCAACCCCAGAAGAGCCAGTCGAGTTGCGGGACGATAAAAAACGGAATGAAAACGGGTCCCAGCAAAATGCACAGAGCCGTTGCCACCACCCCAAAGGCTACGATAATGAGAGCCATTGCTTCGGTCACCACGGCTCCCAGCCACAGCAAGGCGTAGAGAAATGTCGCGATGGGCTGGGTGATCCCAGGCGCTTCCAGGTTGCTCAATACATAGTCGGTGTCGTCCGCGATCCGTTGGGCATTCGACTGGCCGATCTGGTTCGAGAGGAACGCGGCTTCGTCGGTTATCAGGTGGTGAAAATCTCTGCCAAAGCCGGGGACGGGCGTGTCGTAGTAATTCACCATGGCGAACCCGAAACTGATCATGAGAACGAGACTCACGAAGTTCGCAAAGTGGAATCCGCCAAGCTGCTCACTTGCGGCCAATGCCGCCTTGATGCCGTACCAAACGACCAGGATGGTGGCGAAGGCACGGAAGAGGTTTTGTCCCATGCCATCGAAGATCCCGAGGTTTTGCTGGACGAGCGTGTTGACCGCTTGAAGCACTGCATCGAAAAAGTTCATGGCATCTCCATAGGTTCTTGATCCCGGCATTGCAACGTTATGGCAGGCGATAACTGCTGAGACTCTGCGTTAGGTTGCTGTTGAAGGGAGTGAGGTTTTGCGTGACCTGCTGCCGCATTTGGATGGCATAGTTGAGGTTGGCGGCGTTGCAATCGCGCTGCTGCTTTGCTTGCAAAATTTGCTGCTCGAGAGCTGCGAGCCTGAGGTTATTTGCGTCCTGCAGGGTGCGCAGGGTCAATACATTTGAGGCATTGATTTTGTTAAGGACGCCCACCTCGGTATTGAGAGCAGGGTCAGCCGAAAGAGAGTCCTGTTCGAGATTCGAGATTTGCTGCTGCACGGCCTGGGCGTTTCCGCGGATGTTGCCCACGGTCGTGAGGGCCGAGACGTTCGCACCGTCCGTAAGTTCAAGGGATGCATAGGCAGATCGGAGATTGCCCGCGTCGGTTGGATTGATGGCACTGAGGTCTGCCTGACTATAGGTAAGCAGCGGGATCGTCGCCCGCTGATAGGCGGGACTCACGCTCTGCGCGCCGCCACCGTTTGCGGCGCCTACCCATCCGGCTGTATTTCCGTAGAGGTCAGTGGCGGTGAAATTGCGCCATTGTGAGAATGTTGCTCGGTAACGGGCAGGCATGCTTTCAAGATATCGCGACATCTGAAGGGCAAGGTTGTATTGGTTCAAAACCTGTTGGTAGGTTTGTCTGAGTTGCGCAACTTGCTGCACGAGTTGGTTGTAGCGAAGAAGTGCATTGGCATAGTTCGTTGGGTCGTAGACGATCCCACCGAATTGAGCCTCAGAGACAACGGGAAGTATCAATATTGTGGCGACCACAAGTGTCGCCACTCCTTTCATTTGGAAACGTTTCATTCGAGTGTTACTCCTTCCTGAATCAATCCTTCTCACTGCCGCATAAGTCTTTTTCATAGTCCTGGTTGCAGGGTGTGCTGCGTGTAGTCGGGTAAGAGTAAGTCTCCGGACAGATAGACCTTGACGCGATTACCTTCGCGGATCGTTACCGTGGGCAGGATATTTAGAAAACGGTCGAGAATTTGCATGGAGGAAGTGGCCAAGTTGGAGCCGAAACCGGCGCGTGCCTGGTCCAACGGCGAATTGGTGAAGGTGTTGCCCGTACCAACTTCCGCGATCCCGCCGAGTATACCTACCGCAAGCGACGCGCCAAAGATTTGCAGATAGTGGTTGTTGACCTTATCGCGGAGAGCAGTTTCGCCAATCTGATTCAGCCCTTTGAACTCACCCAGGGTGACGGAAAATCCATCCGGCATGATCATGCGGTGAAAAACTAGGGCCAAGCGTTGTTGCCCGAGAGCTTCGACCTTTTTCGTTTCTCCGAGCAACTTGGTTCCGGCCGGTACCAAAATGTGCTGGCGATCATGCGAATAAACATCGTTGGTCACCAAACAATTCACGGGACCCGAGAATGTTCCGTTCAGACGATTGATAAGCAGCGTTTCAATGACCGTGCCCTCGAATGCCACAAACCTCTCCCCGGGAAACGATTCCGACCCGCCGGGCCCCTGTTTCGCCTGAGGTGACGGTTCGGCGACGCGTGGACCCGACGGTGGAGCTTGGGCCACCAAGCGATTCGCTTGCTCCAATTGAGCTTGGACGCTGCGAAGTTGGTGATCGAGATCGCTCGCGGCGGACGAAGGTTGGTCCGGACTATCACTCCCGGAGTCAGTTGTATTCTGGCCGACAACCTGTTCGCGTTGAGCTTGGGTCCTGGAGGTGAACGCGACGTTTGGCGCAAATAGGGAAAGGTACTGGCGCTTCTTCTTATCCTCTTTAACCGGATCTGGAGGAGGTGGCTGCCCCTGTGCCGCGCCACCGATAACGCCACCCGCTGCCGGCACGCCAGCTTCCGGTGGCACGATTTGGCTGGCCGGCGGCACATCTCCAGCGAGTCCCAGTGCCTGAAGCCGTGCCAAGTCGGAGGGCGAGATTGGCTGGCGCGTCGCCGCCTGCTCCTTTTGAATGGTCTGCTTGAAGTCCTGGACTGCCACAGGATCGAGCGCCTGCACAGACGCCGCGCCCGCAGAACTGGCAGCCGTCTTAGGCGGGTGCTTGGCGCCGCTCGTCAGCCACATTATGACCACCATCACCAGGGCGACACCCAGAATGACAAGCTGCTGAGTGCTTCTTGGTAGCAGCCCTGCAGGGTTGGCGGATTTGTTCTCAACCGTGCCACGCAACGGAGAGTTGGGTTCGGATTGCGGCTGTGCATTTTGTTCTTGCATGGAATTCTCCGGGCTGGATTTTACGAAGTCGCGCTGCGCCGCGCGAAATTCAACTTTTTGTTCCCAACGGCCAGATAGCCCTGGTCCACGATCTTCGGAATGACATACACTCCGTCGGTCAGCTCGAAGTTAACCAGGTTGGGTTTGCCATCCTTCACTTCGTAAAGGGTTGGTTTTTCCTGAGCACTGCACTTGATATAGGTGAATTTGTCGTCATGGTAGATGGCGGAGACCGAAAAAGGCGGCCGCACAGCGCTCGCGTTGTACGTGTAATCGAACGCCAGCTTTCCCGCGTACTGCTCGCGATACTGGCTGATTTCCCTCTGCGCCCGTTCTTCGGCCGCTTGCACCTGTTGTGCCGCCTCTGCGCGTGCCGTGTCCACAGCCGTTTTGTATGCCTGGACTTCTGACGCAGGCGCCAGTGGTGTTGCCCCCAAAGATCCGTTAAGTGTCGATTCATCCTTGCGTTCGACAAAAATCTTCAAGTCCGGTTCCGCTTTGGGATCGTTGCTGATTTCTGTTAACAGGAACGAATACACATGGCCCGAGGAAGTGATCAGGTTGAGATTACTTCGAATTCCTTGTTGGGCCGGATGGAGATAGCAGAGATTGTGCGCACCGTTGATGATCCAGAACTCCTTATCGCCCGTCGTTGCGTCCAAAATCTCCTCACTGGCAGGCAACACGATCAGTGTCGAGAACCGAATTTTTGCGTGAACCGCGATGATGTCGGTCTCGGCGTATTTCACCCTCCTTGCACTAGAATCGGCGAATACGGTAGGGACACAACCGAGCACCATGAACAAAGTCACTGCAACGAAGCGGATTCTAAAGAGCATCTCTTCCTCCTGATGGATTACCGTCATCGTTTTTCCCTGCCAGAACTTCCAGCCCCTTTTCGAAACCGTGCTTTGCGAAGGCTGCAGCACGCTTCCCATTGTCAAAGGGATCGTTCGTGTACAGCCAATAGCTCTTTGCGTCCACTTCAAGGTTCGCGACCTTGGCAATCTCATGGTTTTTGACCAGGAATTGCCGTTTCGGAATTAGGCCCGCGATGAGATCGATTTCCGTTTCGTTCAAATGGAATCGGTTCCGGTAGAGCTCGTGGTCCATATCGGGGTTCGCTAGGAAAATCTTTGTGGCGCAAGTTTCGATAATCACGTCCGCAATGCCCGACTTGTGCAACTCGTCGAGCGACTGTGTGGACAAAATCATCGCTGCATTTTGTTTGCGCCATGTCTTCAGCGCTTCGACGATGTAGCCCTTGATGCGGGGATTGCGAAAGAACGTCCAGGCTTCATCAATGAAGAAGGTCTTGAAAACGTGCGTGATTTCCTTGTTGGTGATGAAGTGATTGGCGCGATGCAAGATGTAGAAAAGCAATGGCTCCAGGATCTGCGGGCACTGCTCCAGGCCCTGAAAGTCAAAACACTGGAATCGGGAAAAACTTACCGTGTCTTCGGCATTGTCGAACAGATATCCGAACTGTCCACCTGCCGTCCGCTTTTGGAGTTTTGACCCGAGGCTGCGCGGCAACGTGTTCGCGAGGACACCGAGGGTGCGCAGCCCCGGGTCAACATAATAGAGGTTTTCAATTTGCTGGTAGAGCTCGCGATCCTCGTCCAGAGAAAGCGAGTCCCTACCCCCCTCAGCCAGGATTCGTACGAACAACGCGAGGAAATCGAGATTTGATTTTGTGTTAGGCAGACAAAAGGGATTGATCTTGAATTCTGCCGTCTGGAGTCCGACTTTGACGTAGGTGCCTTCGAACAATCGGGTCAAGCTTTCAAAGCTACCGCCCAGGTCGAAGATGAATGTATAGGGATCGTATTTTTGTAGGTTAGTGATGAGGAAATTCAAAAGGAAACTTTTTCCCGTACCGGTACGCCCGAGAATCACGCTGTGTGCAGTGTCCTTGCAGTGGAGGTTGAGATAGTACGGAGTGCGATGGTTGGTTTCAAGGACGGCTAGATACTCCCGTTTCAAATGACTGTTGGTTTTGTGACCGGAATGAAGCGTGAACAGGAACGAACAGTCGGCATAATTGGTGTTGAGGATCAGCATCGATCGGAGGTTGAAAGCGTAGTTTCCAGGCACGGTCGCGAGGTACGCGTTGAACAGGTTGTATCTCTCTTGATAAAGCTGGGCATCTTGCACATTGAAGGCCTTGTAGAAATCAGCGCAGGCGCTCTCTACCTTGGACAACTGTTCGTCGTAGATGACAACCGTCAGCGAATAATGCCCGAAGTAATTCCCCTTGATGTCGAGTTCCTTGAGGGCTTCGCCGAGATCGTGGATTTGTGCTTCCTTCGACTCGTCCACCAGCACATCGTCGCCGTGCTGCAGCTGGTCGGATGTCGTGACATAGCTCGACAGTGAGCGCTTCGTGTTGTGAAAATGTCTCCGCCGGGAATGGATCTGGCTGCGACTCCTCGCCGAGTCCTGTTTTGCCCACTCGCTGCAAATGAAGTAGTTGGCCTGGACTTCTAGGAGTTTTTTGAGAATCAGCGGAAACGTCTGGGCGGGCGGTTCTTTGAGCGTCAACACCTTGACGTAATATTCATCAAGCCTCAGAAATCCGCGGTGGCATTCAAGATGGGATTCCGAGAGGTAGTAATCGAGAAATGTGTCGTGTTTCAGGCGAGCGCTCTCAATTTTGAGTGGTGAAAAATTCAGAATTTGCTTCAAAACGCGAAAGGCTTCGTCCTTGGGAAGAACGCGGCTCTCTACGAAATCGCTCACCTGCAGGAGGAAATTCCTGGCCTTGGCGCGAAGAGCAATTCTCGAGCGCTGAAGTTCGCTGCCGATCAAAAGGGTTTGCTTGCGGGTCGAAAGAAGTGCAAGCAGGTGAGAAACTGCTTGCCGTGGTTCGGAAGATATTTTAGCAAGACTTGACGCAATCGACGTTTCGTAGCGGAATCCTTGAAAGAGGATGACATAATAGATTTGCAGCGAATAAAGAGACTCGGCTTTTCCTTCGAGATACGCGAGACGATTCTGGATTGCCGCATTCACCACCGGATTGCTGTAGGTCTTGAAAGGTATGCTTTCTCGGTTTCGTTTAAACAAATACTGATACACTCGGCACTTTTCGTCGAAGATGCGAAATGCGGACGTGAGACGCCTGGTAAGGTTTTCGATTGTACTGCTGTCGAGGCATTCGTAATCGACGCCTTTGATGCCGAGCACAATTCCCAAATCCCCACTTTTCGTGAGGAAGATTTCTTCATCCAGGAAACCAAAGAGATTGATCTGAGAGCAAAGTGCTGGAGCGTCCCGATAATCTTTGATAATTTGCGCCAGCTTAAACATCGCGAAGCCTCCGTATTTCGACCGACTCGAATTTCATTGGGTCGTATTGCGCACGCTTCTTGCTCGAATTGAGCAAGAAGCTAAGAATTTGCGGATCTGTCTGGGTCGCCCAACGCGCAAAGAGGTACAGAACAAAAAACATTTCAAGCTCACCTGCCAGGCTGTCGAAGAAATGGAAGACCGAGGTGCCCATTACCAAAACGAAGAAGAAGAGTTTTCGCTCTGCTCCCAGAATCGTTAGCGGACGATTCAGCGATCTGAATACAGGGTGATAGTGCATCGTCATATCCTCAGACGCCGAACAGCCAGGTCAGGAAATTGACCGCCAGCACGGCCATCCCGACACCGAAGACGATGCCGGCGAAGGTACGCTTGCCAGCCCCCTCACCAAACGCGAACGTGAGACCGCCAATGACAATCGCCACTAGAGAAAGCCCCTTTGCGATAGTGCCGGTGAACGCCGTTTGCAGAACGGTGACGGCGTTCTCCCAAGGAGAAGTGCCCTGGGCTCGGATGCTACCGGCCATCGCAAGGGTGATTCCAACGATGAGCAAGCACCTCGTTGTTGCGGCTGTGAGGTTCCACCGGTGCTGAAGTTTGTGCGTGCGCATGAACGTCTTGTCTCCTGTTTCTTTCGATTCGATAACGCTAACGTTCGTGGAATGTAGCCGGACCATGAAGTTCCGTCCAATACTTCCTACGCTCATAGATATAGGCGCCAGCTATAAGGAGGGCCGAGAGGAGTTATTTACGGGCTTGTCCAACCAAAAAGCGCCTCGGCGGTGAAGTCGAAGCGCTTCGAGACAATGGGATTATCCGGCTTGCTGCTGCTTGACATCTAGCACGTCGAGAATGCGGGAAGCGAGTGCCGTGTGGACCCTTCCTTCCCGCACCGCTCGTTGCAGTTTTCCGTCTTGCTGCAACTGACGGTGGTCTCTATGATACGGATCGATGACTTAGTCGGCATGATCGTCGCTGCACGGTTTCTGCTGAACGCGCCAGCGCGACCGGGGCCGCCGCGACGGAGGGTCGTTCCGTGCACCAAGTCAAACAGAAGTTCGGCAAGCTCAACCCCAATGCGCCAGAACTCTCTCGGTTCTCGTTTCTCATCGGAAATTGGCGCTTCGAAGCAAAAGTGAAGGTGGCCGGCGGACAATGGCAGTCTTTCAAGGGAACGTGGCTAGGGCGCTACATCCTCGACGGCTATGCGATCGCAGACGAATACCGGATGGCCGATCTGTCCGGAAAGCCGATTGTGCTCGGTTTGAATCTGCGCGCGTATGACGCAAGCAAACAGACCTGGAACATTAAATGGTTCAACGCACTGACTGGAACGTGGGTGAACCTCGCACCATCGGAGCTCGGCGGGGTTAAATTCAATGGCCAATCAATCACCTATGCCTTCAAAGAGCTGGCACCGGTCGATGCCGAGCACGCGTATACGCGCGCTACTTACGCGAGTATTTCCAACACGCACTTCACCTGGAGAGGTGAGAAGTCAGATGACGGGAATGCATGGAGCGAATTCATGGTTGTTGACTGCCACCGCAGCAGGCAGTAGGAGCACCACGGCCTGCTGGTGGATGGATGGGAACGAGATTGTGGGAGGTGTTGGGGAGGGGGCCAGCTTCGCCCTTACCTTTTATACCTGCGGAGGCATGAGACTCAAAACAACGCCATCTGCTTCTCCCGGTCCCAGGGACTCCCTCCGAGCGGCTGAACGTTTCCGCCAAAAATCCTCTTAGCGCCCTGAGAATAGGAGATCGGCTCTTCAAAATAGGCCAACCCCGTGTCCGCCATTAGAATTTCGTCCGAATACTTCCGAAACAAGATGCGATCATTTGCCTGTTGTTGGGCGGCCGGCGGGTTCGTCGCTTCGTGGAAAATCCTCGGCCGCACGCGGATGACGGCGAAAAGTCGTTTCAGACTCTGGCCAAAACGGGGTTCGATGTCTCCCCGTATTTTCACGAAAGGCACTTCGTTGAGATCGGTGATCTCGACATGCCTTTTCGCCGTCAGGAGATGCTGTTTGGGTAACGCCAAGATGAGACGTTCTCGACGCAAGGGTTCGAAGATCATACGATCTTCGATAGGCGGCAGAATTACAAGGCCTGCTTGCAGTCGCCCGCGCATCAGTCTGTTGATGTGTTCTGCGGTGTGGCCGCTGACGAAGCGGACGTCTGCAGCCGGGTGCGGGTCCGACAAATACCGCCGCACCTTGTAAACAACGCGCATGTCAACAAGCGGAGAATCGGTTCACAACGCGGGCAGCATTTTGGGGTCTAATATTGAGCCGGCGTGTCGCCAAGGGACTCCGCCTCGGCAGCCCAAAATGACCGCTATTTTTTGCCGGTCAAGGGAGGCAGTTCGCCCGAACGGTCTGGAAAAAAGATCCGGAGTAGAAGAAAAATCACGAAGGCGTAACCCAAAACATTCAACACGAAAAACAAAAGCAGTTCAGAGACGAGGTTGTCCGCATACTTCCACGGAATCCATTCGAGGAATCTCTGAAAGAAAGCCTGCATCAGGTAAGATCCGGAATACGTCAGATAGGGAACCGGCCGGTAAATTCCGGCGGATCGCAGCGTTATCGCGAGAAGCGTGATGAAAACTCCGCCCAAAATGGAATACCAGATGAGTTTGTGGCGCACGTCGGAATCCAGCCGAACAGCCTGTAGTGACACCAAAGCGTCACTGAAACTTGAGCTTATCTTCAATTTGCCGCCTGGGCGAGTCACTCCCGGCTAACGCGCATCGCAACTCGATGAATCCCTATTTCCACGCTTAGTAGACCTTGCGTGTGTCGTCCCGTCCGCATCCGCTTCATACGCGAAGACCCAACGGGTGGTACTACGACTCCACGTTTGCAGCGTGCCGACGATATATTTGCTCACATGACTATCCGGGCTAAGTTTACCTTCTGTAGCGAGCGGAACAACAGCCGGGGCAAGGAAATGCTTGCCGATCGAAGCAGTTTTGTAGACAGTTACCGGGGGCCCGGTCTCCAGGTTGGCCGAGCCGTACCCTTTGATTTTAATGATCCTGCCATCCTTGACGACCGGCAGCGAGAGGCCAGGGATGTGCTGAATCTTTATGTGGTCTTCGAAGTAGTGTCCACGTCGTCGGTGCGAGCAACTGTAACAGTCCAGATCGAAAGGAGGAAGATGAGCGTCACTCTCAACAACTGATTAATTTTCATCCGAGACTCCCGCGGAGCTCCTTTAGTCGTTTTGCGTCTCGCCGGCGTTCAGCGTGCACTATTACGTTCAATTTTAGAATCCAAGTCGCTGCCCTTTGGCAATAGGTTGATCAGAGGAATCTCACAATTCCCAACAGCCGGTACGGGCAGGCCACCTTCTGGGTCTCCATCACCGCTTGGGCTACCATGGAAATAGTCGAGCGTTGTGGAAATGAAGTTCTACACGTTGAACCTAGAGAGCTTTGCACAACTGCGGTCGATCATTTAGCCTGAGGAAAGGTGGATCAGATGTCTGCGACGAGGCGCGTAGCGGTCATAACGGGCGCCGCACAAGGGAGGAGCGCTGCCTTGCCGCAGGTATGGACGGGTACGTTACAAAACCGATCCGCATGGAGTGGGTGGTCAGCGCAACGATGGGAACGTGTGCAGCACTAGACCGCTCAGCTTCACGAATTGCGGATGCAGACTGAAAACAGTCCATCTCGGGCATCTGAATATCGAGGATGATTACATCGAAATTACCGGTTCGAGCGGACGCGTCTAATCGTTGACGTTGAGCATTCAGGACAGCTGGGTCAGGTGGAGAGCAAGCCTGATCTTGTTAGCTCTGGGCTAGAATCTGCTGGCGCGAGATTCTCAAGACACTGACGGAGGAACCGTGAAAAAACTGTCCGGCTTTATCATGATCGGCGTAATGATGACCCTCTCAAGCTTGCCTTGGCTGCTGAGTGTCTCCGCATCCACATCGCTTTTAGCCCAGCAGAATACTCGGGGTCTGGACGATGAGTTAAAACACTTTGCCGCACTCGATCCCATTGACACGCACACTCACGTATTCGAGAACGATCCAGCCTTCCATACAATGCTGAACCGGTTGCACCTGCATCTGGTAGACATCTGCGTTTTCACCGACCAAGAGCCCGCCTTCCAGACCTTGGAGGCCCAGATCGACTCGGCATTAGCTGTAATCCACGCATCCAGAGGTCATGTGTCCTTTTGCACGACTTTCGATCCATTCAAATTTCGTTCTCCCAATTTTGCCGCGGACACCATCCGGCAGCTCGATCGAGATTCCAAAAACGGTGCCGTCGCCGTTAAAATCTGGAAAAACATCGGCATGGAGGTCAAAACCCCGGAGGGTAGATTTGTGATGCCTGATGATGCCGTGTTTGCGCCCATTTACCGGGTCATCGCCGAACACAATATGACGTTGATCGCTCACCTGGCGGAGCCGAACTCCTGTTGGGAGCCTCCCAACCCGGCAAGTCCGGACTACGACTACTACAAAGAGCATTCGGAGTGGTACATGTACGGCAAAACCGGCCGCCCTTCCAAAGAGCAGATACTCGCGGCTCGTGACCACTTGCTCGCGGAGAATCCCAAGTTGCGTGTCATAGGCGCGCATCTTGGCAGCATGGAAGTGGATGTAGACCAAATGGCGAAGCGCCTCGATCGCTACCCCAACTTTGCCGTCGACACGGCCGCCCGCGTGGCCTACTTCGCACTTCAACCGCGCGACAAGGTGCGGGCCTTCTTGCTGGAGTACCAGGATCGCGTCCTCTACGGCACCGATTTAGAATACGGGCGGAAAGGGAATTCAGGTAGCCTGCAAGAGTGGGAGTCAACATACCTGCGGGATTGGAAGTTTTTTTCTACGAACGAAACGGTCGAGTTTCAAGGGCGAAAGGCCCAAGGCCTCCAGTTGCCGGACTCCGTCCTCCGCAAGCTTTACCATGATAACGCCATTCACTGGATTCCAAGGATGACGAACCCGGTGGAAAAGTGATCGTGTTTCTTGGTCGGGTAATCTCAATCTGGCAATCAACACCGGTCTCTGAAAGGGCAGTCAGTACAGCCTGACATGGGAGATGGTGGACTAAGGTCGGATGTTGAACATTCCGCGGAGAACGAAGAACCCATACACGCCCCGTTAAATGATTCTGCTGTTGCTGCCCTGAGGGTTGTGCACGACCGGGGCGACGGGAAAGGGCGTGTGTTCCAATCGGAGAAGACGAGTGAGCCGCTGGAAGACGGGCGGCATTGGTTCGACGATGCGATGATCGAGGCGGAGATAAAAAATTTTTGCTGGCACGGCTTTCGACGTACTTGTGCAAGCCGAATGATGCAGGGCCGCTCCGCTTGAAGACATCCCCGATTTGTTAGGGCACAAGAGTTTGACAATCACAAGACTAAAACAAGCTGCACTCCGTCGTGTCGCTGCCTCATTTCAATCAGATCCGAGAAGATCAGTCAGCCTGGTCACGCCACCTTTCGCCGGAAATAGACAATCCAACTGCCACCAAGTACAACGCGCTTTTGGGGCAAAAAATGATCGTATAGCCACAGGGACATTCGGATGGAATGCTAGTGTGCCGTCCCGGAAATACGTTCACATAGTCGCTGGACTTTAGCAAAGATCGAATCCGCCGTGGCGGTCCACACGAACGGTTGCGCGTGGGTGTTGGAAGCTCGCACATATTGATCGATTTTCTCCACCAGTTCCTTGACGCTGCGAAACGTGCCGCGACGAATGGCCTGTTGCGTAATGCGGTTGAACCAAATCTCCACTTGATTCAACCAGGAGGCATAGGTCGGTGTGAAGTGCACGTGAAATCGTGGCCGTGCGGCGAACCAGCGTTTTACGCGTGGATGTTTATGCGTGGCGTAGTTGTCCACGATGATGTGCACCTCCAAGGATTCCGGCACGTTTTTCTCGATCTCTCTGAGGAAGTCCAGATATTCCTGATGTCGGTGACGCTGTCGGCATTGCGTCAGCACTTTGCCCTTGGCCGTGTCCAGCGCGGCAAACAGGGTGGTGGTGCCATGCCGTCGGTAGTCGTGGGTCACACCCTCGACATAGCCAAGTCCCATCGGCAACAGCGGCTGGGTGCGTTCGAGCGCTTGAATCTGACTCTTTTCATCCACACACAAAACTACTGCATTTTCCGGAGGATTCAAGTACAGCCCTACAATATCCCGTACTTTTTCTACAAAAAATGGATCCGTCGAGAGCTTGAAATGTTTCTGACGGTGGGGCTCTAATCCAAAAGCTTGCCAGATGCGGTGTACCGTCGATTTCGACAGCCGCGTCTCCGCGGCGATTTGTCGGATGCTCCAGTGCGTACCGCCTTTTGGTTTTGTTTCCAGGGTCTTGCGCACCAGGTGCGCCACGCGCTCGTCGTTAATCGGGCGTGGGCGCCCCGGGCGCAACTCATCATGTAAACCGGTCACATCGTGCTTCAGGAATCGCCGCCGCCATTTGCCGACGGTGGCGTTGGTCAGTCTGAGCTGGCGCGCAATTTGCAGGTTCGTCTTGCCGGAAGCACTCAACAAGATAATCTTGGCCCGGGTCACTAATCCCGCCGGAAGGGATCGTGAACTCGCCAAGCTTTCCAGCTGTTCGCGCTGTTCCGGAGCTAAAACCAAGGCCGCTTTCGGTCGTCCCATCGCCATAGACACCCCCATTCTGCACTGGAGATGCCCAAATTCCCAGCAATACTATTGCCACTTATTTATGGGACAGTACACTAGACTTCGACTCAAATAATAGAGGTTCCGTATTCCCCAATCAATTCTGATTGCTGGCCTTTGAACCGGCTCGATGCTTGTGCCTTGCCGCTTTCTTCGCCCGAGTCTTTTTCGTTTTGAGTCCTTCGTTCTCCTGTTTCAGGTCGGCGTTCTCCTGCGTTAGAGCATCAATACGATTCTGCAGGTCGCCATTGTCTTTCTCCAGCTCCGACACGTGCGCCTTCAACTGTTCATTCTCTTGCCGCGCTTTTGTATCCTGGCAGGCCGCCAGCGACAAGCACAGCACCACAGCGAGTGCCGGACCAGCGATCGCGTTCTTTCGCATTCTTGTTCCTCCCCGAATTTATCTCTAGTGGAGGACGGATGATCTGGGTGCTCAACTTCCACTCGGTTCTGTCGTAACTTACCAGCCCATGTTACAACACGCGGAGTGGGTTTCGGTACTTCATCGGTGGTGGGAATCAGACGAGATTAGTCTCGAGTGCGATGTTGCCCGTGCTCTGGAGGATCTGCTCTACCAAGCCGCACCGCGTTATGTCAAAGCTTTGAAGCGGGAGAGGGACAAGACTTCGAAAAAAGCGGAGGGCCGAAAGGTGCCCAGGGCTACCAAGCCGCAGATCAGTTTCGCGGATTGGGAGTTGCTGCAGCAGGTCTCTATATATTCTGCAGCTGGCTCATTGTAAAGCCCGATGCTCATCAACGTCATCGGCTGGACCACTTGCAGGCCATTTGCCAGGTGCTGGTGATAGCCCTGGGCTTCGCGGAAAGGGGAGAAAAGCACGTGTTGGGGGTGTGGCAAGGAGCCACCGAGAACACCACGGTAGTCAAAGGGCCGTTGGAAGATCTGGTGGACCGAGGACTGGATCTAAAGCGGCGGTATCTGGTGGTGATCGACGTCGAACGCACTGCGAGCGTTCGTAGAGCGGGTTTTCGGTGAACAAGTGGAAGTACAACGTTGTCAGATCCACAAGCGACGGAATGTAAAGAGTACCTGCCGGAGAACTGCCAGAAAGACTACGATCGGCGAATGCGCAACGCGTACGCAATGAACAAATACGCGGAGGCCAAAGAGGCGTTGCGGAAAATATTTCGACAACTGGAACGGATCAATCCGAGCGCGGCCCGATGCCTGGAGGAAGAACT
This sequence comes from Candidatus Acidiferrales bacterium, assembly GCA_963742325.1. Lineage (GTDB taxonomy): Bacteria > Acidobacteriota > Terriglobia > Acidiferrales > UBA7541 > Acidiferrum. The sequence continues at coordinate 1,936,790 of CAVULB010000002.1, forward strand.
GGAAGAAACACTGACGGTGCATCGCTTGGGTGTCGGAGCGGTGTTACGCCGGAAACTGGCCACCACGAACCCCATCGAATCGTGTTTGTCGACGGTGCAGCGAGCAGCGCGAAACGTACAACGTTGGTGCGAAGGAAATCAGCCACTGCGATGGACAGCTACGGGACTCTCGGAAGCGGAGAAGAAATTCCGGCGCATCAAGGATTATCAAGAAATCCTGTTGCTGAAAGAACGCCTGAATCCGTCGCGCATTCAGCAGAAGGAGGTGCGCACAGTAGAAGTCGCTTGAAGTTAGTTCGAGGTAGGCTTGCAGTGCCGGACATCGAGAGTCGCGGCAATCAACTAAAACTCGGACATCCTCGCCGTTCGCTTTTGTAGGCCGTCGTAAATAGAGGTATTTATCTGGCGTCCCGGTCATCTCATCTACAGTTGAATGCATCATCGTCCGAATGCCCACGCCACCATCAGTGGGAACTCTTCTCGCCAGAATGCGCCACCGTGCGATCCGGCTCGCTCATTCATGACGACGTCCGCACTTGCATCGCGCAGCGCTTCTGCCCACCTCCTTGCGTTCCCGAGGAAGAACGGCTCCTCTGTGCCAGCGACAAGGTATGTGCGCGGAAGCGGACTCGGCATAACGCCAGGCGGCTTGTAACCGCCGCCAGGCGAGGCGCAGAAGACCGCACCGTAGACATTTGGATGCCGAAGCCCAAGAGCGAGGGCCAGCTCTCCACCCGCCGAGACGCCGAACACTGCGGTACGTTCAGTGGGCAGCGCCACGCCAAACCGCGACTCTGTCCATCGGCGAACGTCCTCTACGAAGAACTTCTCGTGTGCCGCGAACCGCTCCGGCTCAAAGCCCGGTGAGTACTCATGGAGCCGCAGCGTCTCATCTTTCAGCCCATGTACACCGACGATCATTGTGGACGGTACGTTGGCCTTCTCGAGCAACCGACCCCACTTCGAGATTCCCTGACCGTCGCCGGCGAAGACGATTGCTTCGGACGGGTCCCGTGGAACGTATACCGTGACCTGCCGTCCACCGTCGTACTCGAACGTCTCAGTGACAAATTCTCCCGAGACTGCGCCGGTGGGCTTGACGGGCGCTCCGTCGGACTCACTTCGCTTGCGGTTGACGTGATTGCGTGCTTGCTTCTTCATGGCCTTGCTTTCATTTATAGAACTATGGCTGGAATTCGTTGTTAGAGGCAATACTAAGAATAAGTAGGGTATCCAGATTCGGCGGACACGCTCAGCTTGTCCTTCGTCATTCATTCGTTCTTCGGGTAAATGTTGTTCCTTGGAAAGCTTCTGTTGCTTCTTGGCTGGACGAGTCCCGGCATACTGTTGACCCCAGAGTGCGCCTTCGATGAGGTACGTAACCTGTCTCAAGACCTCGTACCCAAGCATCGCGGTGTCCAACGTGACGCCCGATAGGCCCGTCTCGGTCCACCCGCTCTTCTAGGACCGGCGTTTCGGAGCTCATGTCTGCACTCATTCCGGTTAGGAAATTCTTAGTATCCAGCAAAATCAAATAAATAATTTTAATTTATTCTCATTTTGAGAAAAAACATTTGCGCTCCGCTAACTCGGTTGGGATAATGCAGTAGGTCTTCTCATCCATTCCCCGCAAGAAGGCATCCGCAAAGCGAATCGCTCCAAAAAGAGGCTTTATGTACCCGGGAATCGAGCTCCGGCTGCACCGGTATGTTGCTGTGCTCGCGGAAGAGTTGAATTTCACTCAGGCGGCCATGCGGTTACATGTCGCACAGCCCACCCTCAGCGCGCAGATTCGTGACCTGGAGAAAGAACTCGATCTGAAACTGTTTGAGAGAACAAGAGGGGGACAACAGGTAGTCCTGACTGCTTCGGGCGAGGCCTTTGCAGTCCACTCGAGACTCGTGCTCCTCCATGGGGATCGAGCGGTCGAGGCAGCGCGTGTGGCAAAGGGACAAACGAGCAGATGGTGCCTGGGGTATTCTCCGTTGGTCGATATGCGGATTGTTTATAAGGCACGGCGCTATTTGTCGGACGCGCACCCTGCGGCGGACGTTCAGTTTGTGAGCGGACACAGCGCCGAACACATCGACGGACTGATGGGCGGGAGGTTGCAAGCAGGACTCGTGATCCTGCCTCCGGTCGACAATCGCGTCACATTCGAAGGCTTGCACCGGGAACGTCTGATCTTGGCGTTACCTCACCAGCACCTGCTGACAACCAAGAAGCACATCGAGGTAACTGATCTGCATGAGCTACCGCTGGTAAAAATCCGTGGGGATATCGAGCCTCGTTTTGGCCAAAGTATAAAGCGACTTTTCTCAGTCATCCGGGTGCGCCCTCGAATCTTCCGCGAAGCAACGACACAAGCGGAGGCTCTCGAAATCGCTTCACAAGACGGGGTTGCGGCACTCACCACGCCGGCAGCGCAGAATCCGGGAAATGATCGTATTGTTTTTCGCAGATTCCTTGATGAAATCCTGATTGCGGACACCGGGCTGGCTTATTTCGGAGAACCCATCTCGCCGATTCTGAAGTCACTGAGGCAGTTTTTGTCGGAGACGTTTCAGCCACTAAGAGAAGGTTGGGATCGTGAAAAACAGATGGTGCTGTTCTGACAGGTTGTAGCTGCATAAGCGAATTCGAAAGACTGAGGCCGAGGGCGTGGCTTACGTCGTTTGGACTTCCATTGGGCTTGATCCTGGGACGGGGAGCCTCTGTGGCCAAGATTCAAAGCTGTTCTTGGGCAGCCTGAAGTATATGTAGGCGATTGGGTCCCGTATCCTCGACGGGCTAGAAGTGATACCGCAATAACAAGCCGCATAAACTAATTCTCCGAAGCGCCTCGGCTTCACAACCGAGGCACCTTTTTATTTGCCAGACTCCCAACAACACCCGCCGAAAGGCCCCATTGCCCTATCCGTAATCGATCCACTTATAGATGGCAACTATAGCGATAACACAACGAAGTATTGGACGGAAATGGTCCCACCCGCTATTTTGCAAAACACGTTAGCCGCGAAATTAGGAGGCTTGGAGCAATCATGAAGAAAACTCATAGGTCCAGTGCTGGAGCCCACTCCCAGCCGGGATCCGACGCTGGCCACTCGCGCTTGGAATGATTCTCGCCATGGCCGGTAGTGCCCAAGCGAAGGGCAATTCCCCATGGGAAGACGCGGTGACACTGTTCTGCAGACGGCGTGCACCGGCACCATCGCTACGGGACTCGCGCTTGTGGCCATCGCCATTGGAGGCCTCACCTTTGCATTTGGCGAAGGCGGAGGCAAGCGGACATTCGCGGCATCGTCTTTGGTCTCGGAATGGCGGTGTTGGCGGTGAATTTCCTTACTTGGTTGTTCGGGGTCTAGGAGGATTTCTGTGCAAGCGCATCCTGTATTCCGGTCGCTCAATCGCCCGCTCACCATCCTGGGAGCAGAACGCAAGCTTTTCTTTTTTGCCCTAGTGATGGGGGCTTGCGTATTCAACCTCTTTAATAGTCTGGCAGGGGCAGTAGGAATGTTCTTCGCTCTGTACCTCTTTGCGCGGTGGGCCACCGAAACCGACCCGCAAATTCTCCGATTCTTGTTGAACTCGACGAAGATTCACACGCAGTACGACCCGATGAAATTTGAGCCGGTCGAGGTCCGGAAGCTTCGCCATGTTTAGGCTGTCGCAAATCACGAAGGACTACTGCGAGGCGCCCGCCCTATGCTCTCAGATATCTCTTCGGCTTCGTGGACGAACAAATCTTCCTCACCAAGAGCGGAGACCTGGGGATCGTGGTTGGCATCAACGGCGTCGACTAGGAATGCTTGGACAGCAATACCGTCGAAAACATCACGCGGCGTCTTACGGCCGCGTTTCGCATCTTCGATGAAAAATGCCGGGTCTAACAATACCTGTTCAAACGGAACTGCGAAGCAATTCCGGTTAAGACTTACAGCAATCCCGTGGTCAATGCAGCGATCGAGAACCGTATGGCCTTTCTCGAGGGAAAAGCCGAGTTCATCTATTCCTTCCAAATCTACTATGTGGTGCTGTTTCAAGGATTCCGCTACGAGACTTCGATTGCCGCCAGTCTCGGAATCTCCTCTCCAGAGCTCGCCAAGTTGTTTCCGATCTGCTGGCCCTTCTCTCGACGCGCAAGCAGGTCCTCTTGCTCGACAGCGAGTTGGAACGAGCGAAGGCAGTGTTGCCGGCGAAGGCCAAGAGCTTTCTCATGCAGGTTGCTGACTCTGTCGAAAGCCGCATCCTGCCTAAGCAGGAAGCGTTTCGTGTCTTGAAGCAAATCCTGAATTTCTCTTCGCTCAAAATCGAGAATGCCCGGCTGAAGCACGATACCTTTCTCGATTACTACCTATGTGAGTCTCATCTCGAGTGCCATGGCGGGTTCCTGCGGGTAGACAACTACTACGTGAAGGTCCTGACGCTCAAAGAACCATCCGCACGGACCATTCCTCTGATTCTGAAGAGTCTCCTGGAAGTCCAGGCCAACTTCGAGGGCAAGAAACTCCCGGAGAGCTTTCGCAAGCCGTCCGTGAACGTTGGCCAACTGCTCGACGACGCGCTCGGGTATTCAAAAAGGAACAAGAAGTCCTACAACACGGACTTTCCCCGGATAGCGTGCCTAAAGGCGTGGTTCGGTTCTGATCCGGAGGAAGAGTTGGCTCCGAAGCAGATTGAAAAACGGCATGCGGACGTCGCTTACGATGAAGAATGGGCTGCGTCGACGTTCAACCACTACCGGTCGCTAATGTCGCTCTCCTATGGGCTTGGAATTCAGAACCGTAAAGTGAGTTCAAATCCCGCGCGTTCGGTTACGCATCGGCGCGAGGATAACAACCGGGTTCGCTTTCTGACTGAGGAAGAAGAGAAGAATCTCCGCAAGGTAATCGACGCGAACTGGGCTTCGCACATGCCGGAATTGGACCTGGCGATCAATACCGGTATTCGCAAGGGCAGTCAGTACGCACTGACGTGGGACATGGTAGACTGGAAGTCCCGAGAGCTTCACATTCCGAATACCGAAACCAAGAATGGGGAGCCGTTGCATGTGCCGTTAAATGATGCGGCTATGGCTGCGCTCAAGGTGGCTTTTGCGGCAGGAAACGGCGAAGGGCGCGTCTTCAAATCGAAGAAAACGGGCGATCCGCTGGAGAATGGGCGCCACTGGTTTGAAGATGCGGTGGTCGAGGCGAAGGTGAAGAATTTTCATTGGCACGACTTGCGGGATACGTTTGCGAGTCGGCGTACGCGCATCTGGGTCCGAACAAGCTGCATAGAGTGGTATCGCTGCTCGGAGCAACTGTCACCAGCGAAAACGGCTCAGAGGTTGATATCGCGCAAGTTATTATGAAATCAAGACTTTAGGGGCGTAGCTCAGTGGTAGAGCAGCGGCCTTTTAAGCCGAAGGTCGTGGGTTCGATCCCCACCGCCCCTACCATACAACTAATTGACATGAACCGACTTCCTTTCGGGCCTGGCCACATCTGGACACAAAATCCGTGCTACTTTCTCCGCTGCATCGCGCTGCTCTGAGCCGATCACGTGAAGATAATACCGCGACGTTGTGCTCGCGTCCGCGTGCCTCAACTGAGCCTGAGCAACTTTCAAAGATGCACCGCTCGAATGCATCAGACTTCCGTGCCCGTGCCGGAATGCGTGCATCCCACAGCGAGGAATCGAAAGCGCGTCCAGAATCGGCCAGAGCCTCTTCTGTACGACTTTATTCTCACTGTAAGGATTGCCCCGGCGATTTGAGAACAGCAACCGCTTTTCGTTGGGACGCCATGACGCAAGATAATTTGTCAGCACTTCCGCCAGCGGCCCAGGCATCGGCACCGTCGCCACACTGCGATTACTCTTCGGCGAGATGAGATGGCTGTACCAAGCCGAGCGCCGCACAAAGATCAGCCGCTGCTCGAAGTCCAGATCATCAATCGAAAGTCCAAGAACTTCGCCAGGTCTGAGTCCCGTCATGGCAGCGAGCGCGAAGATTGTGCGCCACGGCTCCGAAACAAGCGCGAGAATTGAACGTACCTGCTCCGCCGTGAAAAACCGGCCCGGTTTGCCAGGCTTTGAGCACGGAATGACAAGATCACGTTGCTGGAATCCCGCGACTGCGTAGCCCCACTTTCGCGCCATCTTGAGAACTGAGGCGAGTGTGCCGAGAACGTTTAGAATCGTGTGCCGACTGCGCCCCTTGGCCAACTTGCCGACAAATGCCTGCACCTGCTCCTGTCCTATTTCGTCCAGCCGCATAAAACGGAACGCCGGGACAAGATGAAAACGCAGATGCGACACCGTAACTTTGGCCGTCGAGGGTTTAAGTAAGCCAACCACTTGTTTCTTCCAGTTCTCGGAGAATTCCTCGAACGTCGTCCGTTTCACCGGCCGATAGTCAAGGCGATTGACGCGAGCGAGAAATGATGCAGCCTCTCGTTCTGCCGATCGCTTTGTCTTGAATTCTTCGACCGTGCCGAGCAATGTTGTTCGCTGCTCCCGTCTGATGGTTCCGTCAGCGAGCACTACATCTTCTCGCCAGCGGAGTTCCCAACGATTTCCTCTGCGTCGAATACTTCCTTTCTGGTAACGTCGACGAGCCATGTTTGCCTCTGGCCCGCTGACTCGTTGCCCTTGTGCGGGGAGCCTATCACAGTTAGTTGTAGTAGAAGAGTCCGAAGCCACGTTCTCAGCGCTACAATCGGCATCCGAGACCGCATCGCGAGTGGATTCAGAGCACAAAGCCGAGTGAAGAACGAAGAAAATCGCATAAAGAACGAAAGAAAGAGAATCCGCCGACACATCTCCCTCGACCTCAGTGTTCTGGTCCATGCCACCCGCGAATTTTGCCGAGCTTTTCAGCACGGTGCACGTGGCGCGTGTGACGCCATCTCCTCTGGTTCAAGAAAACAAAACTCATCGTCCTTCCTACTGTCCTCATATTCCAATTTTTCTTCCGGCAGAAATGGAATGTCCGTAACTTCCGACAGAGGCACAATGCCTAAACCAGGAATTCTCCGTAGAGGTTCCCGGCATTCGGGGCACTTTGGCTCCCGGCCTTTCTCCTCTTCCAATGGCACGCCCTGCAAAAAGCCACGCACTGCATAGCGTCGAACACCTACAAGAACTTTTTCATAAGAGGCGAGCCCTTCCGATGTGGTAGCGGGCAGCTTCGCCGTGTACTTTAAGGCGTGCGCCAAAGTTGAACGATAGCCTTTTTTTGCCGTCTCAATCCAAATTCCACGGCTCTCAACGCCCAGCGCCTTCTGCGACTCTTCTCGGAAAATTTCAACTAAGCGCTCTTGCGCTATGAACGGCCCAAAGAAACACGTATGAAAGTGATAGTTGGAATTCGGCCCTCCGGTTTCCTATTGGTAGCCGAACTCCGAGACGGCAACGTGCAAAATACCGAAGCGCAGCCGCCAACGCCGACGATCTACCTCACGATTCTCCCAATCCGGCCACGCCGATGGCCCGCAGTTTGGACAGAACCGGTCGTGTTGCCCCTTGATTTTCTTGACGCAGGAGGAACAGCGGACGCAAACAGCGCATTTTTCGACTTTGCCTACCTGGACAGCCACCCAGCCCTCTAAAACTCGTGCCGAACCATCTGGCGCGCTGGCTACCGGCCATCCCTCGAACATCATTGGCGAATCGCCGTCGAAACGAAGACGACACCCCTTGCCGGCTCTATGCATCGCGTCACACTTCTCTCGCACGGCTCTATCTGTAGTGCAATTGACTACAGCGCGCATCCTTTTCATCTCGTCACGCGACGGAAACTCGCCGTCGTGGTGGAATGTAAAGTCGAGGATTTTCCAGTTCCAACCAGGCATGGATGCGAGCGAAGAAGGAATGTAATTCTCAAGTGGAAGTAGCTCCGAAAACGCACGATCAAAAATCTTCTTCGCGCAAAACGGACAAGAGCGAAGCATGCAAGACCACGCACGCTTAAATGTGCGAAAACATTTCGGGCACTCGAACAATTCTGCCACCCGTCCGCAAATCTCCGCACGAGCCGCTCTCTTTTCCAGACCCACGGCTCGCAGCGCATCAGCGCGACTCAATTGCTCAGAGGGACAGCCTTCGCGCTCGAGCTTCGGCAAGCCCGTTCCCCATCCATATTTTTCTTTTAGACGAGCCTTCCGGTGCGAGCCAAGGAACAATTCAAGAGCAACAGAATCATTCGTTGGCGAGTAAGGGAGTGGAACGTCGGGGAAAATAGACCCGTTGAAAGGGGAGGTGGTAGCTCTAGAAGAGCTGATTGAGGTCGTTGCCATGGAAAGTTATTCGTTGCGTACTAGTTAAAAAGCATCCTCCTTGCCAACCCTTTGGGCCTCGCGAGCTATTGTCGCCGCCGATGCGGCGCGCGTAGTCACCTGGCGCACTGCCGTTCTTCTCCTGATGCAGTCCGCACACGCACAAGGTGGGCCAGTAGGAACAATCAACTGCTTCGCAACCCAAGCCCGAAATCTTTCTATCTCAGTCATACAATTGCCTCCGTATGCTTCTGCCCACCATCACTATTCCCGCGCGGCTCGCATGCCGTGGCCAGCGCCGCCGATGCTGCGCGATTCGTCGCCTCGATAGCGCAAAGCCGCCGATTCGCCTCGTCGAGCGAGGTCAGGATGCGGGCGCGTAGTAACTCTTGGGTAGACTGGCTATAGGGAAGGCCCCGCTTCGCGGGGCCGAGGGGCTCCGCCCCTACGCGAGCGGCAAATCGTGAGCCGCTTCGCGGCTCACTGCCGGTCGCTACCCCCGCGGAGACTTCCGCCACAATTTCCAGGGCACGGCGGAAGTCGCAGCCTGTCACACGCATTACAAAAACGGTTCTGCACAAGAATTCGTAGAGACCCGCATTTTAGGCTGCTTTCTGAAGAACGATGGATTCGGTCTTGGTGACCGCCATGCGTTGGGCCTTAAGCAATAGATAGCCGAGATTCTTGTAGCCACGGCCTCTTCTAAGCAGGGTTTTGATGTTGCCGTTGATGGCTTCCACCACTCCGAAAGGTACTTTGGTGCGGCAGTAGTTGAGGATGCCGTCGAGATGATCCAGCAGCATGAAAGCGAGTTTTTGAAAGGGTTGCAACCGTTGCCAGCGCAGTTGATCGATCCAACTTTGCAGATAGCGCAGCATGGCTCCTTCATAGCGGTAGGTCCATAACCGTTCCAGACTTTCTTTTAGCAGGTAGGCTTTCATCACCCTCCGGTTGAGGGCGAACAGCTCGTTTAACTGCTGGCGTTTTTGGCTGTCCAGATTCATCCAGCGCGTCAACAATAGCCAGCGTTTGCCTTTCACGACACCGCGCATCCGTCCGCCTTTGCGGAAGAATTCCGCTCGGCGCACTTCATCGATGGCCTTATTGGCGTGCTGCAGAACGTGAAACTTGTCGTACACAATGCGACAGTTCGGGGCCCATTGTTCAATGCTGTTGGTGAATGGTCGCCACATATCCACGCACGCTGCCTCCACTCGTTTTCGTTGCCGAACGCTTAGTTGGGTCCGGAAAAACTCATCGAGGGTTTCTTGTTTGCGGTCCTGCCCAAACCACAAGGGTTCGCCGGTATCCAAGTTGCTGACCACGGTGATGAACTTCATGTGCTTGCCAAAGTAAATCTCATCCACACCCATTTGCACTAACCGGTCCTTGCGGCGCGCTGCACTCCAACGCTGCAAATACCGTAGGTCGATCGCTCGCACGGTGCTGGCTGCCAGTCGGAACTGCCGGGCTACTTGTCGCACCGACGCACTTTCGCACGCTAGCCCTACGGCTTCTTCAAAGCGTTTACTAAAAGGCGCTTTACTCGGCAGTTGCGGTACCTTCTCTACCTTTACCCCACACTGCGGACAGCACACCCGATACACTTCGATGATCACCGTCGTCCGATACTCGCCCCACGGCAGGTCACGCACTTCCCGTTCGTTGTAGTCATGGGCGTCGGTAAACTTTCTTCCGCACCCCGAACAGATCAGCTTGCGGTTTCCTCGCTTGCGCCGTACCCATAAACGCAGCGTCTTGGCGGTTTCATCGATTTCATGCCGAAAGACTCGGTAGCCCGGCCATCCTAGGATTTTTGTGAATTCGTTGTCGCGCATTCCGTCGAGTCTAGCCGAACCGGCGCTACGACGGAAACCCGCTCTTTTATTGTGTCTCTACGAATTCCTGCTCAGAGCCACAAAAACAAAAATGTCGCCGCCTGCCCCGCAGCCGAAACATTTGAAAACTTGTTTCTCCGGGTGGACATAGAAAGACGGGTGTCGCTCTGAATGTAGCGGGCAGAGGCCGACGAACTGACGTCCCACTCGGGCCAGCCGCGTGAACTTGCCGACAAGAGAAACTAGATTGACGCGCGCCTTCAACTCGCGGGCGGAAAGCGGAGCCGAGATCACGGCTCTCAAAACAGCCCCGCCTTTCCCGCCTTCACGAGGCAAATCTTACAAGTAGGCCGCTCTCCCGCTTTCGCAATTGCGACACGCTCGACCGGCTGCGAGCACAGCGTCATCGGCCAATCAAACAAGCTCGGCTGCGATTGTCTAATGTGAGTTTTCAGAGATGTTAGAACTGGCACGCGCCTTTCGGCCTCGGTCATGGTTTCAATTCGCTTGCGCGAGAACGGAGCCGCGAAAGGGTGTATTGACTTTTTGGAAGTTGTTACCGATACTGCGGTTGCTGATTTCACTTTTTGTTCCTTTCGCCGGGCGTTACCGCGCCCGGCCTACTTTTTTCTCATCTTGTCGAGCGAACTTCTGCCGCAAGCTTTTTTTCATAACGGCGCATCGAAGGCAGAAGCCACTGCGGACCTCCACGCTTTTTTCGCAATGTCCTGATAGCCTTTCGCACGCCTCTCAACATTTGAGCCTTGGAAAGCTGGTGTCTCATGCGAGTTGCTGCCCCCTTCTCATTGGAGTAGCATTTCAACTCAGGAAAGTCCGTAACGATTTGTATGAGAAACAGCGACACGATCAGTACTACAACCCAAGCAAACGGCGACGATCATGCGTGGCGGCGCGACGCCTTCCCCGATGGCCGAGAGGATGGACTTGGGTACGTAGAACGCCGAGTGAGACAGCGTGAACTGGCCCGCTCAAATCCTGCATTTCCTAAGTGGCGCGTGGAGGGCAAGTGCGGGGAAGCACAGTACAAAGCATGGCTATTAAAAAGCCAAGGGCGCTCGTTTCAATGGATTGGCGATCTACTCTTCGACACGGATGCAACCCCTGAGGGTCGCAAGACCAAAGCGTATCGCGCGTACCGGCGCGTCGAAAAAGAGCTTTCAGGCAACGGCCCAACACCTATCCCCACTCCAGGCCAAATTACCGCACTCATGATCCGTTAGCGAGAGTCTCAGGCACTGAAATCCTTCGTTTCCTGTCCGCTCCTTAAGCTGGGACGGGGGAATCGCGAGTAGTTCCTGGGCAAACGACAAGTCCGGTCCAGTAGCCATATGGACGATTGATGGCCGTTATCAGGACTCTGTCGTGCTGTGTTGCCAGATTAGCCTCAGCGGCAGCGGCGATTCGCCGGGAAACCAAGCAAATCATGGTACGCTCACAGGATGTTCCTCATCATGATACTTATTCTTGTAGTTCTATTCGGCATTTTCGTTTCGGGACTTCGAATTGCGAGGGAGTACCAACGCGCCGTCGTATTTCGGTTGGGCCGCTACAACGATCTACGCGGACCGGGGCTATTTTGGTTGATTCCCCTCGGGATTGAAAACGAAACTCGCATCGATTTGCGCATCGTCACTAATCCAATTGAGCAGCAAGAGACCATCACGAAGGACAGCGTGACTGTGAAGGTAAATGCGGTGCTTTGGTTTCGGGTCAGCGACCCCAAGAAGGCCGTTCTTATGGTCGAGAGCTTTCGTGCGGCCGTGCAACAGGTGGCTTTGACCAGTTTGCGCAATGTAATCGGTCAGCACGATCTCGACGAAGTATTGAAGGAGCGCGATAAGATCAACGCATTGCTAAAAAGGAATGTGCTAGAGAATACGGCTGCCTGGGGAGTAACTGTCGAACTGTTAGAAATGAAGGATGTGGAGATTCCACAGGACATGCAACGCGTGATGGCGATGGAGGCTGAAGCGATGCGAGAAAAGCGTGCCCGAATCATCAAAGCGGATGCCGAATTGGAGGCGTCGCAGAAACTGGCCGACGCCGCGCAGTTGATGGTAGGCAACCCGGCCGCACTGGAATTGCGGCGTATGCAAATGGTCGCTGAGGTGGGTGCGGAGAACAACAGCACCACGGTGATCATGTTCCCGGCCGACTTTGTGCATTTTGCAGGTAGTTTATCGAAGTTTCTAGAAGGAAAGGTCGGCGCTTAGCGTCTCCCTAGTACGGCCTGCTAACTCCTGGTCGCCAAACTCGGAAAAGTAAAGTAGTACTTCACATTGACGGGAACGGCGTTAATCAAGACCTTGACTCACACCATCTGAGGGAGGGGCTTAGAAGATTGCTTCTTCCTTCGTAACCACCACCGGAAAATCCCGTCAGCAACAAGGAAGAATCCAACCCAAATGAGACTGCTGAGGGCACCCAGTCCGTAATCCCTTGTCGTTGGATGTGTATGCAGAATTTCTTGGACCAGATAGACAATGGAGCCGAGTAAGTTTGCAAGAAAGAATGCTCGGAATCCCAACTCCCAGTAGCGCCCATATGGTGGTCCGCGCCTAATCCAATATCGCATGTAGTGCTGCCAGTCGAGGTTCCAGCACAACGTAATAAGCACGACGGCGAAGGCAAATCCAAGGTTCATATGGTGTAGAAATGGGTCGTTCTGTTCACGCTGGACCATCTTGTCCTGTTCTCTTCCCGAGTATGCGGCGCGGTCCGAGGACGAAGGCAGGTTGTCAGCACGTACTTCCAAACGCAAAATCTGGCCATCGTAATAGGCGACACGAACAGGCAAGCCTTCGCGTATTGGCCCTCCATGCGATGCTGATTGGTTGAATCCGGCTTGGACTACATAGTCTGAGTAACAAAACCTTTCCCCTTGTACAGTGAAGCATTCGCTCTGGTGTCCCTCATAAGGCATTGGGTGGAAGTTCTCAACGTTGCCTTCGATTACGGCATAATCTCCGGTTTGATACGCCTTGATGCATCTGCTGTATTCGCTGAACGTGGAAGTAAAAGCGATGACAGTCCACAACGACGCAAATGCCAGCATGAAATAGCCTGTAATTTTGGCTCGCTTCTGCGATGCCCATTTTCTACCGATCAAAATGAAAACGATGCCGATGACAATAAAGATCAGGCCGAACCCACTGAACCACCACTGGAAGTGCTTTTGAGTAATCTCGAAAACAGTTACATATGCCATGGTCGTGGCAGAAGCATTGCAACTCCTAACATCTTAATCAAACCAACTCGTACGCCAACGGCAATCCAGAGTGGTTGTTGCATGAAAGGAACTGGGCGATAGCCACCAGAGCGAGCGTCAAGTCCCGATACCGCGAAACCGGTAACTTTGCTCCCAGTACCCCTAGTCGTGTCGGCGAAGTGGGTCGTTGACGGTCGCAGCGCGGTTCTCAACCGTGATGTGCTCAACGCCAGTTTCATCCGTGAAAAAGCTGGGACTTCCCTTGCCGTACGTTTCAGGACGAGCGACAAGCGTGTAATGGATTATGCGACCGCTGGCCTCTGGTGGAGCGGCGTTTAAAGTGAAGGCATATCCTGACTTTCTCCCACTAGCGAGAACGGAGTCGATAAGTTCATCGCCCGGAGCGGGACCCAATTCGGCAAGCGAAGAAGCGAATCCTTTGTCCGGGTGAGTTTGAGCGTAGACGAGTTGCGCCGCACTGATTGTCCGGAGAGGGTCTTCCGAAGGGGTGTCGATACGGCGGGATTCTCGAACGAGAATCGCGAATGCAGCTGCAAGGACAAGTAGAACGAGAATTAGTTTGCGTCGCATTATCACTGGGCAATATAGAAGCCTAAAATCCTAAATCAAAGTACTTCCGAGGGATGGGGTGTCGAGAAGGGCCACAAACGGCTTAACTCCCGATTTGTCGCGAATCTCTAACAAGGTCGGCCGGTGTCAAGAGTTTTCTTGATCTTTTTTTTGAATCTCTGCATCTTTTTCTTCTCCACCAGGCACACCCCTGTGCGTGCGCGGGAACTCGAGATTTATTTTCCGATCCCCCGCATTTATTGTGGGCAATTTGACCCAAGTCCCAGTGAAATCCATTGTCGTCTGAGGGGAAGTAGTCGTCCACGATCTTCTTTAAGAAAGCCGGGAAATCCTCTGTAGCACGAAGCCACGCGCTGCAACTCGTGTAAACGGACATCTCTAACAAGGTCGGCCGGTGTCAAGAGTTTTCTTGATCTTTTTTTTGAATCTCTGCATCTTTTTCTTCTCCACCAGGCACACCCCTGTGCGTGCGCGGGAACTCGAGATTTATTTTCCGATCCCCCGCATTTATTGTGGGCAATTTGACCCAAGTCCCAGTGAAATCCATTGTCGTCTGAGGGGAAGTAGTCGTCCACGATCTTCTTTAAGAAAGCCGGGAAATCCTCTGTAGCACGAAGCCACGCGCTGCAACTCGTGTAAACGGACAGAATAGGAACTTTCCTTTTGCGCTTGCCCTTCTTCACGTAGCGAATACGATTGAACGCGCGGACATTGCGGCGTTTTTCGTTTGCTTGAAATCCTCTCACCCAAACTTCAGCCAGCTTGAGTGTTACAACGAAAAGTCTCCCTTCATAACTGCTGCTTTGCTCTTTGGCAACTCTGGCTTTCCACTCCATGTAGTGAAGCAACGTTAATTCCCGACGTTCGAGATCACGGCACCAGAACGGCACTGGCTTGCATCCCGCAGGACCGTAGACCTGCCCCTGCGGTTTACTGCTGTCATAGGGCAACCCAAAAGGACCGCTACCGAACCCATGAATAAAAACGAATTCTCCATCGCGATATCCCATGGGTCATAGTGTGCTTCAGCGTCTCCGCGTGAATCCCTTGAATTTGAGCCGGCGTGAATCAAGACGTTAACTGTTCTTCTTGGCAGGGGGAGGAGCTGTAGGCGAATTGCACTTTGAGAGTAGGCATTCAATCGATAACTAGCAGTCGTTTGCGCAGATCGAAGCACGCGGCTTGCCTGTGACGGGTTGGCGACACCTGTACCTAAGCTCAGCTAGCTCAACCGTATTGGGCCGCGCAAGCTAACTAAGCCAAATCTCCAGGAGCCATACTCCTTCGGTCGATGTGAACCTAATTGGTGAATGGAGGTGCGCAGTGAACAAAGCAGAAGTGCTGAAGCGACTTGAGACACTTGTGGATCAGATGAAGGCCGACCGTGCGTTCGGGCAGATTTCGATCGCGTTCCGCGACGGCGAGCCGGACTATCTACGCAAGGAAACCACCGAGAAATTGAACGGAGCGCAAGGGACTACCCATGCCACAAAAACCTACCGCTAAGCCTCTTGCTCGCGACCAAGTCCTTGAGACCCTAGGCGACAAACGCGAAGGTAAATACCTCTGTCCAAAGTGCGGTGAGCGCTGTGCATCCGTGTTTGATAAGGAGGGCGTCACTAACGTCAAATGCTGGCACGGGTGCGACAGCAAAGAAGTTTTCAAACTGATCCGGCAGCACCTAGGCCTCTGGCGGGACGGTGCGCCTGCACCGGACGATCCGAAGACACCCAAGCCGTCGGACGTGCCGGACTACCCCGGATTCACACTGGCAGCTTACACTGCGATGAAACAGCTATCGCTCGGCGGCCTCCTTGAATGGTTCGACGTGACGGAAGTGAAGCTGGGTAACGGCAAGACGGCGGTGGCCTTCCCTTATAAGGATGCGAACGGTACGGTGCTCGACACGAAAATTCGTAAGTCCGAGGACAGTCACGACACCTATTTCAAAGGGAAGGACCTACACATACCTTACGGACTTTGGCTGAACACAAACAGAGGACTGAAGGTGAACGCGAAAAACGAATGGGACGAAAGTGAATCAGTGTCTTGGCCGCGCGATGTCGTCATTTGTGAAGGTGAAAGCGATGCGCAAACGCTTTTCGCACACCGTATCCCCGCGTTAGGCATATCCGGGTCGAACGGCTGGCGATCGGAGTTTGCGGAACTGGACGTACTAAAGAACGCGGAGCGCATCTTCATCGTGCAGGAACCGGACGCAGCCGGTAATAAGTTTGTAGAGAGCGTCGCGAAGTCCTTCGAGGGTAGGGACGTCTTCACATCAAGTTCACGGAGGCTGTGAAGGATCCAAGCGCCATGCATCTTGAAGTGTTCGGTGCGCCGGAGGCGTTTGATACGGCGTTGAAAGCGCTAGTTGCCGTAAGACCGTCTACCGTGAAGAGCTGAAGAGCTGGGAACTTCAAATCGTGGGTGCGGACCAGATTGAGCCTGAGATTTACAGGTGGCTCTGGCAGGACCGCATCCCACTGAATACGTTCACCCTGTTCTGCGGATTACCAGACCAAGGCAAATCAACGGTAGCAATAGACATCACGGCTCGTGTGTCCTCCGGTACGCGGTTCCCGGACAAAGACCACGACGTAGAGCCGGGAACGGTGCTGATGCTGATTGCCGAAGACGACTTGCCAAACACTGTGGTACCGCGTTTAATGGCCGCGAAAGCGAACATGGCTAATGTGAAGTTCATCACGGGTACGATCCGGGAACTACCGGACACGGCGACCAAGGAGGAGCGACGGTTACGGCTTGATGAGGACATGCGAACGGTAGAGGCGAAACTGGCGCAGACGCCGTCAGTACGGCTACTGGTGATCGACCCGATCAGTTCCTACCTAGGTGACTTGAACCAGAACAAGAGCGGTGAGATGCGGCCGCTACTCGAGAACATCAAGGACATGGCCAAGCGTGCCGGTATCACGGTGATTGGTATCGCGCACTTCAATAAGAACGCGGATCAAGAGAGTATTCACCGCGTCGCGGGTGCTGGTTCATGGGGTGAAGTCCCTCGTGCGATATGGGGCTTTGTGCCAAAGCCGGTCGAGGAAGGTACTGTACAGGAAGGCGAACCATTATCCCTCATGCTCGCGGCCAAACTTAATACGGCATCGAGACAGGGACGGCAAGGGCTCACGTACCGAATCGTAGGTGCGGAGATTCCTACCAAAGAAGGTCCAGCAAAGACGTCATGCATCGAGTGGCTTGGCATCGCTACCGAAGAGTTCCGCGACGTGATGTCGCCCGGGAAGTCCCCACGCGGACCGAAACCAGTAGCACGCGAAGCTGCGATGAAATGGCTGCGATCCTACTTGAATGACGGTCCTAAACCAAGCAAGCAGCTGCAAAACGACAGCAAGGCTGCGCACATAAAATGGGACACACTTGTCGAGGCCAAGAAAGAACTCGGAGTAACGTCTGTAATGATGAGCGGGGTTTGGCATACGCGTTTGCCGGAAAAGGACGCGGTAAGCACAGTTGATGACGGCGAACTGTACGTTTAACCCTTACTACCCTATCACCCCTTTCTATACTTACTACCGTTACTTCCCATTTTTGAACTGTGGGTAGTAAGGGTAGTGTGGGTAGTAAGGGGTAGTAAAGGAAGTTTGGCTAATAACCCATCACACCGTAACCCGTAGTCGTGAGCACTCAAACCAAAACAGAGCAGGTTAAGCTCGGACATGGCGCCGCCGAGACCCTTGCATCGGCGCGCGGCAGGAAACGGTGTGCCTACGCTGGCCGCGGCATCCACTACCACAATGAGCCGGGACCATTCTGCTCGAGGAAATGCCAGAAGCGCGATGATCGCGAAGGACCGGGCCGATAATATGCGCAGACGACCGACAATGCTCGCCCTGCCCGACGGTGTGAAGTGGGAAGACCAGCTTTGGGAACCTACGTGGGAGGAAAGAGCGCTCGCGTATCACCGCCAACAAATGGAGCTGGCTCTTGCGGCCGTAAAACGAATTGAACTCGAGGAACAGCGTGCATGGTTGGTAGCGGCGACGCAACGGGCGGTCGCTGCCGGATTGCTAATCGACGAGACAGAACGGAAGCTTGCGCTGCGAGAGGAAATGGACCGCACCGACAAATGGTGGGCGGACACCGTCAAGCGCGAGAAGGCGCAAGCCGAGGCACACGAGGCAGCTCGCCAGAAAATCATCCACAACGCAATGGTAGAGCGCAAAGAAAACCGGCGAGGAAATCGCGCGCGGCAAAGTACGGCTGGAAAGACTGACGCTTCTTAGTCGCGGTGTAGTGCGCGGCCGTCGTGCGTAACGAGGTACACCTTGGGTACCGGAACCAACTTTTCCGATTCCGCCGTTTACCGAGGGGCTCACTACGATTCCAAAAGGTCGCGAAATCGGAGGGGAAGGCACAACTGTCATATAATTCGGGCACGGCAACCATGACAAACGAAACCGATTCGTGCGAGTTATATTTAGACTTAATGAAGAAGTGTTTGACGCGATACATTTTTCCTGAGGCCTACGAACCGCTGAGGCGTCCGCCGCTGACGATCAAGCATCTCGCGTGGGTCGCCTACCCGCCGATCGCAGCATTTTTGAAGAAGCGCGGCATGATGGTGTACCGGGAGACAAAAGTTGACCTCATGAGGCGAGCAGAAGGGCGAGATTGGCCGGCGGATGCGGAGACCATGATCGGACTGCGGCGACTGGATAATCTGCACTACTGCGTTCTACAGGTGATCAAGGAGAGCGTCCCGGGGGACTTTATCGAGACGGGCGTTTGGCGCGGTGGTGCGTGCATCTTTCTGCGTGCGGCTCTAAAGGCTTACGGCGATAGGACGCGCCGAGTTTGGGTGGCAGACTCCTTTGAGGGTTTGCCGAAGCCGGATGGACGGTATGAGCAGGACAAGGGCGATCGGCACTGGAAGAAGAGTGATGTGCTTGGTGTTTCGCTCGAGCAAGTGAAAGCGAATTTCTCGAGATACGGATTATTGGACGAGCAGGTGCAGTTCCTAAAGGGCTGGTTTAAGGACACGCTTCCCACCGCACCAATCGAGAGGCTCGCGATTCTGCGAGTGGATGGGGACATGTATGCATCGACGATGGATGCGCTGACCAATCTGTATAGACTGGTGTCGGTTGGCGGTTTCGTGATCATCGACGATTACGGAGAAATCGAGACGTGCCGACAGGCGGTAGATGATTTCCGCAAGAGCCAAGGGATTAGCACGTCACTGATCGCGCGCGCATCAAGAGTGTTTATAACCGTGTTGGTGCGGGCAGCGATATCCAGGATTTCAGATTTAATGGTCATCGCCTCCGAGTCAGGTGTGAAGAATCCGGAAGAGACCAGAATGAGAACGTGCTGTCCGGGAAGCGGCGCCATCCCGTCCAGAACCAACCGCAGGAAATACAGATTGCTTCGATAGTTGTGTTCGCCCAATTCCACGGCCCGTTGTGCAGCAGTCCGTGCGATGCTTTCCGCTTCGTCCACACCAAGCCCATGGTAGGGGTAACAATGCATGACTTCGACGACGGCAGCGTAAAGAGCCGGACCGTCGTTTTTCTTTATGATCAGGTCGCCCTGGTAGTGATCGACGTGGGGGCATTCGTGCTCACCCGGGCGCCAGAAAGCCTCAACCCTTAAATCCAGAATCATTTGCTTTAATTTTGCGTGGTCGTGAGTCAGGCCGCTGTTGTTTCCAGAAGTAGAAAGCACGGCCGCCATTTCCGCAGGTGCAAGAGAGGAATCGAGCGCCTTATCGTGGCTTGTTGTGCCTGGGCAAGATCGGTGACAGTCAAGTTGTAGTCGTCAAACAGGAAGACGATAAATCGCTGAGAAGAGACCAGCTGTGAAGCGGCGGGAGAGTCGGTAGCGTCCGGACTGGGAGCGGAAGAATTTGCTGCGGAGGTCTCGGTAGCCCGCTTGATTATCGTGAAACCAGTGATCGTCTGCGGTTTACCATTGTCAAAAACCAGAAAATTGTCCTTCTTCAGACTGCCGACGGGGTGGCCCTGGGTGTCGCGGACCACGACAGGAACAAGCACTTCATTTGTGAACGACCGGACCACCGGAGCTGTCTGTTGTAACTGCTGCCCCATGAGGCAAGAGGCTACGAGCAAAGTAAAAGAGGAACAAGAAATAGCTGGAAGGAGTCCCGAGCTCAATCGCATAGGTTTGCCAAGCTACCTTCTTGCACAGAACATCTGGGACGTCGTATCGGCTACGTGTTGAAGCCTTTCCTGCGCATCGTATTTGAGATTATGTCACGGGAATCCAGTCAAGTCCCGATTTGCAAAACCGGACAAGTTGCTCCCAGTACCGAAACAGAGCGAACCATCCTGAATTAGTTTGAGTGGTTTAATTGCCGCCGCAGGGTTTCCACCACGAGACCGACCAGTGCATACGTAGCAACATTTGCAGCGAGAGACGAATAGATGCTCAAGGGGCAAGAGTAATGCATGCCGACAATCGAAATCGGACACGTTAGCTGAACAAGAGCGGACACCAGCGGTGCTATCGGAAGGTGCTTGTTGGCCATGAAGAAATAAACTGCCCACCCTGTGGCTCCCAAAAATCTCGAAATGTCTGAGCGGATGCGGCTTATCCTTGCTTCATAATTCTCGCTGATGCGTGTTTTTCTTACGACACTCCTTGCTATCTTGCCTTCGATCCTGCATTCGCGTGCGGCCCTGGAGCTCGAGAATCTGGCCCTGCGCCACCCAATCGGCGTGCTTCAGAGGTCCGCTGCAAAACGCCCGAAATTAACCTCAGGCGACCGCCTCTTCTGGATCTATCTCTCCCACCTCTGGCGAGACTGGCGATCGGCACTGGCCATCGTCAAGCCTGAAACCGTCCTGGCCTGGCATCGGGCCGGCTTTCGACTATTCTGGACTTGGAGGGTGCTGCACGGCCCACCGGGACGCCCCGCCGTCGCTCGTGAGGTTCGAGATCTGATCCGAAAGATGTGCCGGGAGAATCCTGGTTGGGGTGCACCCCGCATCCATGGCGAACTGCTCAAACTCGGCATCGACATCGCTGAGAGCAGTGTCAGCAAATACATGCTGCGCTGCGACACACCGCTCTCTCAGACCTGGCGGACATTCCTTGAGAATCATGCCCAACAACTGGTCTCGATCGATTTCTTCACCGTGCCGACGATTCGCTTCCAGGTTCTTTACGTGTTTCTGGTGTTGGCTCATGACCGCCGCCGCATTCTGCACTTCAATGTTACCGCCCATCCAACCGCGCAGTGGACCGGACAGCAACTGCGGGAGGCTTTTCCCTTCGCCCAGCGCGACCGCGATGCTATTTTCGGCGACGACTTTCGAGAACAGGTGCGAGACTTGGGCATCTGCGAAGTTCTGTCTGCACCGCGATCGCCTTGGCAGCGAGCCTATATAGAGCGAGTGATCGGATCTATACGTCGCGAGTGCCTCGATCATGTGATCGTGTTGCACGAAGGCTCGTTACGACGAACGTTCCATTCCTATTTCGATTACTATCACCGATCGAGAACACATCTTTCGTGAAGGACGCACCGGAGCCACGAGCGATTCAGCAGCCGGAAATGGGGTCCGTCGGCTACATCACGGCTACGAACGACGGGCTGCCTGAACACCCGAATCCATCGCGCCGTATCTTCTTAGACCTTTGAAATTGCACCCGAACGGTCCGCGCTTGCACGCGTAAATCGGCAAATTTTCGTTCACAAGACTCACGTAGAGCCGTGAACTGGCTGGGTCTTCGATCCGTTTGCTGCATGACTTCCGCCTTGGGCTACGGAATTTTCGGGAGGGACAGGTCCTTGACGGTGTCACAAGGCAGTGATCCGTCCAGGGCATCCATTATATATAGCAAGATTCCAGTTGTTAGCCGCCACTCCAGTCTAGACGCTCTCATATAATATAGCGTATTATAGTATACGCTAGGTGCTTTTACGTATATTATAGTAGACGTTTATATAGAATTGCAGGATTCAGGTTGTGCATTTCATATTAAAGTCTATTATAATATACGTAAGGAGGAATAATGTCTCCTATACGCGACGAAAACAGAAGGATCGGTCTTGGCACCCTGCCTCTTCCGGTGCGGCGGGCGCTACTAAAACTAGGGAAAGACATTCGACAGGCACGAATTTACCGCCGGATCCCAACGGAAGTGATGGCAGGTCGTGCGCTGATCAACCGCATGACGCTTTACAAAATCGAACGGGGCGACCCCACTGTTTCGACGGGTGCCTATGCAACTGTTCTCTTTGTCCTAGGCATGATCGACCGATTTGCGGAGATTGCAGATTGGAAGTACGACGAAGTGGGGAAGGCTCTCGACGAAGAGCGATTGCCCCAGAGAATTCGGCAAAAGTCGCCATTTCGCAATCGGAAAACGAATGCAGACGAGAGCAAGTAATGAACCGCGAAATTCTTGTCTATGTCGATATGGAAAACGCGCCGGTGCTTGTAGGGCGTTTATGGACGCGTGTGCGCAGCGGCAAGGAAAGCGCCAGCTTTGAATACGATGAGAATTGGATCAAGAGTCCATACCGTTTCTCCCTGGAGCCCGCGCTTACGATTGGGCCAGGCCCTTTCTACACAGCCGAGGGGCGCACACTTTTCGGTGCAATCGGCGATTCTTGTCCTGACCGGTGGGGACGGGCTCTCATCGGCCGCGCGGAACGGTTGCAAGCGGAGAAAGAAGGCAGGCCTCCGCGAACGCTCAATGAAGGCGATATCTTGCTGATGGTGGATGATGAAGCTCGCCAAGGAGCGCTCCGGTTTGCGGAACGGGAAGGAGGTCCATTTCTGCGCGAAAGCGGTGGCATGCGTGTTCCTCCGCTCGTCGAAATCCCAGAATTGCTTGCGGCGACCGAGCATCTGGAGGAAGACAAGGAAACCGAGGAGGACATCAGGCTTCTGCTGGCTCCCGGATCGTCACTCGGAGGGGCGCGTCCAAAAGCCTCCGTTCGAGACCGGGATGGTGCATTGGCCATCGCAAAATTTCCGCACAAAAACGACGAGACGAAGGTTGAACTCTGGGAAGAAGTCGCATTGCTTTTGGCCTCCCAAGCGGGAATCAAGGTTCCCGAAGCCCGCATTGAAATGGTTGCCGACAAACCCGTTCTCGTTTTACGCCGTTTCGATCGTCTGGGCGCTTCGAGAATTCCGTTTCTGTCGGCGATGAGCATGCTCGGCGCCGCCGATCGGGAGCAGCGTAGTTATATGGAAATTGCCGATGCGATCCGCCGGTATGGCGCAAGCGCTTCGGCTGACCTAAAGCAACTGTGGCGAAGAATCGTTTTCAATGTGCTGATCTCGAACACCGACGACCATTTACGCAACCACGGCTTTCTCTATCAGGGGAACAACGGTTGGACTCTTTCGCCCGCATACGATTTGAATCCGGTGCCTACGGATGTGAAACCGAGAATTCTTTCGACGGCGATCGACGTCGAAAATACATCCGCATCACTCGACGTGGCCTTAAGCGTGGCGGACTATTTCGACGTCAGGCCTCAGGAAGCGAAAAATATTGCCGCCGAGGTGGGTACCGCCGTTTCCCGGTGGCGTGAGGAAGCAAAGAAGCTGGGGATCGCAGAGGGTGAGATCGATCGCATGAAATCGGCGTTCGATCACGAGGATTTGAAGAAGGCGAGGGAGCTTGCGAACAAGAAGTAAGCGACAGAGGACGTCATAGCGAATCGGAGCGAAATTGCCAGACTTGCGGCTCACTTATTTTCTGAAGCGTTTTTCGGATCGTTCTCGGCGGCCGCCGGAGTCGGTCCCTGAGGGTATCTTATGATTTTGCCTTGTAGCCGGATCTTTGCTTGACCTTCTGCCAGTATGGGCCGGACGGTCATTTGGGTGGAACCCCCTCGCAAGCCCAGCATGTCCGGAACGAGCATCACTTCCGTTCCGGCTTCCGAGTAGTACGCGCAGTGTGAGCGTCCGTTGCGCTCCATTTCTAGCGCGATCAAATCTTTACCAATGGTCTTGGTGTGACGCCCGCCTCGAGCACAGTTTGGCTGCAGGCGCTGCTGATTTCTGTGGCAGAGGCGCGTTTCTTCAGCAAACCTTCGAGTCCTCTGAAGTGAGTCTGGAGTTTGGCGGCGTTGCAGTCACCGATCACTCCCACAACGTAGTCGTGTTCGGTGAGATTGCGGAAGCGCTCGATCCATCCCTGAAATCTGGGAGCCGGTTCGCGTGCCTCGGTGAAAGAAGGGATATGGCGCTTCCGACTGGCGTCGGTCTGCCCTTGCGAATTCAAAACATGATAGTTAGAAACTACGCCAACGAATAGTCCGGATTGATCCCATCCTCCCAGAACGAATTCGCAGCGCTTATCCCGTACGATCAAAGTTCGGAAGCGCGCCGTTGCCAACTCGGCGAGATTTTCCACGACTGCATCGGGAGAGAGTTTTACAGCGCTCATTTCATACAACACGCGGAATAACCAATCCCCAGTGCGGTAGCTTCTGTCATCCGTTGCGAGACCGCACCATCCGATCGCGAATTGCGCTTCCGTCCCGGTCACGATGAGGGACTTGCGCAGTTGCTCGGGGCGCTCAGATCCATCAGCGAAGTCGGTAAGCCGCGTATCGGAGACTTGCACTACCGTCTCGGGGCTAACAGTTGTGATCACGATCGTGACGATAAGACGAATAGGCAATGATTAGTGAGGATCGGGCTACCGCTCAATTCATCGAAACTCGCTAGGGTTGATGTGAAAGAGATGGACTGAACGTAAGCACTAGAGGAGAGACAAATGAAAACACGAAAACTCGGAACTTTGGAAGTCTCAGAAATGGGATTTGGCTGCATGAGTATCAGTGCCAACTACGGACCTGCTGCTGACAAACGTCAAGGCATCGAGGTCGTTCGTGCAGCCCATGAAAAAGGCGTCACCTTCTTTGATACAGCCGAAGTTTACGGCCCATATACAAACGAAGAACTTGTTGGAGAAGCCCTCGCACCGATTCGCGACAAGGTTGGCATCGCAACCAAATTTGGCTTCGACAACGAGAATGGCGGCACTCTTAATAGTCAACCAAACCACATCAGGAAAGTGGTTGAGGAATCGCTGAAGCGCCTCAGAACCGACCACATCGATCTCTATTACCAGCACCGGGTCGATCCAAAAGTGCCAATCGAAGACGTAGCTGGTGTCATTAAAGATCTGATCAAAACGGGTAAAGTCTTGCACTTCGGTCTCTCTGAGGCGAGTGCCAAAACAATCCGCCGAGCGCATGTGGTTCAACCGGTGACCGCAGTTCAGACTGAATATTCGCTGATGCAAAGAGACCCGGAAAAGAATGGCGTGCTCGCAACTTGTGAGGAGCTAGGAATCGGCTTCGTCCCATGGGGCCCGGTCGGACAAGGGTATCTTACTCAAAAAATAGATGCCGGGACGAAGTTCGACCCCAAAATGGACATGCGATCTGGCTTCCCTCGCTTTTCTCCTGAAAACATAGCAGCAAATATGCCGATCATTGACTTGATCAGACGGTTTGCTGAGAAGATGAATGCAACCCCGGCTCAAATTTCACTGGCTTGGTTGCTTGCGCAAAAGCCGTTCATTGTTCCGATGCCCGGCACACGCAATATCGGTCACCTAAACGAGAACTTAGGTGCCATCAACATTCAGCTCTCGCCTGCTGATCTTCGTGAGATCGACACGGCTGTCTCTAAAATCAAGGTGCACGGTGGCCGGATGAATGAAGAGCAAATGAAGGTGGTTGACCAAACAGCGTGACCAGTGGTCTGGAAAGTGGTGGATGTATTCGGATTCCAACGGTTTGCATTTGCCGTCATTCGGACACATATCTTGTTTTGAAAGGTGATCCGCGTGACCATCGAAACGAACAAGCGCATCATGCACCGTTTCACGGAGTTCATCAATACCGCCAGTGAGAAACTAGCTGTGGAGCTTATTTCGCCGAACGCGGTATTCCATGTTCCGGGACGAACTGAACCTCTGCAGGGTCCGGCTGGGTATCTCGAAATCATTGGAATGATGCGAAGCGGGTTCCCGGACATCCAATGGACCCTCGGAGAGATGATTGCCGGCCTGGAGCCGGATGCGCCGTCGTGAGGAACAGGCGTAGAAATTGGTATCCGCTGGCCAACTTGACGGTACCGATAGCGTTCATCGCTCAGCTCGACCGACAATTCGTATGAGCCGTGGAACCCCTCTTTGTACCTCAAGTATCTGCGGCACAGAGTCGCCGCAGGTACGCGATCGCCAGCCGCTCCTGATTGTGAGCCGGCTCGACGTCGGGTTGTCGACCGGACGAACTGTTCGAGCAACCCAAAATGCTCGGCTGACTTGGCGACGATTGCACCTCTTGGCGTTCTGAATTTCCGACCGCAGGTCGGGGAGCACGGCGAGTCTAGAATTTCAACGGATTGAAATCCGTTGCTTTGTCGAAGTAATCGACATTTTCGATTTTCTTGAGCCACAAGGATATTTTGAGTGTTACCGGGAGCAAGAGGAGCTCCACGGTGACTTTTGCAAGGCTGGCAACGAGAATACTTTTTGTTAATACGCGCGTCGGTATCATCCTCCACAGACCGAAGATGTAGAAGACGGCGGTATTCACCATTTGCCCGCATAGGGTTGCGGTCACGAAACGCGCTGATATGTGACGCGCGTTAGTCCAGACCTTCATTTTTGCGAGGACATAATTGTTGGCGATATCGCCTGCGAACATCGCAAGAGTGCCAAATAAAACCAAGCGAGGGGCCGCGGATAGCACATCAATGTACGATTGGTTGTTGGTCATAACCGCGGAGGGCGGATAGAAGCGAAGTCAGCAGCGGACGAAGTTTCTTCTCCTGCAGTTTGTTCGCTGAGAATGGGCGAAGGCGTCGGTTTGCGAATACGAGACCAAGGCTGTTTTGGCGGAAGTGCTTCGAAGCCAGAAACGTCTTGAGCCGAGTCGCTAAAACGGGCGGCATCGGCAAAGATGCCGTGCTCGCTTCGCTCTTCGGCGTCCCCAAAGTTCCGGCATAGACCGATGATCGGACGTGAATCAGCTGACGCTTAAAGTCCAAATCTTCAAGTCTGAGCGCAGAACTTCACCTATTCGCATTCCCGTAGAGCACAACACAAAACAGATTGTCCCGAGTGGCTCTTCCGCGTGCGAAACAATCCGTGCCATATCGTCTGCCGAATGGCACCTTGGTTTTGCTTTGATTCTTCGAGGCAATGACAGGTCTGAAAGCGCAACTTCCGGAACTTTATAGCCCCACTTCCGGCTTGAACCCAGAATCGAGGAGAGCGTCAGCAAGACGTTTTCAATGGTCTTTGCCTTCCGCTTTCCCGACTGAGAGTTGTAACGAAGGTCTGCATTTTCTTGACCGTCAACTCCGTCATCACCCATGAGCGGCACAATGTGACATCTCAAATGTGATTCCACCGAACGGCGAGTGCTGGGTTTAAGCGATGCTGCCACATGCTCCCGCCACTCCGCGACAGCTTTTGTTACGGTGTCGGAAGTCTTGGGCACCGGCGGGGTCGCTTGGTTAGCGGCGTTGACGGCATCAAGGACTGGTTGAAACGCTGCACGGGCGGCTCTTTCG
The DNA here is from genome assembly GCA_963742325.1 of Candidatus Acidiferrales bacterium. Classification (GTDB taxonomy): domain Bacteria; phylum Acidobacteriota; class Terriglobia; order Acidiferrales; family UBA7541; genus Acidiferrum. Next base: position 1,964,271 of record CAVULB010000002.1, read on the forward strand.
GATAGTCCGATGAACGTCTGGCCGCGTTGTTCCCGTTTCATTGTACCGTCAGGTTGAAGCCTATCGACACGCCACATCCCGACCCAATTGTTGGCTCGCTTTACGAACGTTCCTTTCTGAAACCGTCTCTTAGGCACTGGATCTCTTTTCGTGCCCACGATGGACGGCGTTGCCGGAGAAAGACTATCACGATGGGAATTTGGCCGGGAACTGCCACCAGTGCAAAATGCGTCGGGTTGAGTCTTTGACATACGAGCCTCCAGAACAGAGACCCGTCTCTCGGCCGACAGATGGACCAGGAAGAAGCGCCACGCGTCAAACACCGTCAGAGCCAGCCCGCAGTGTTCTGCCGTCGTGAGTCATGGACCGACCGGCTGAACCCGCACGACCTACCAGGCACTACTGATTTTTTCGCTGCTCGTCCCGAGCTGTTGAGGGCGGAACATGGCCTTTCAGCCGCATGTAAACGGCGAGGTTGCCGTAATGCTCGTTGTTATGTGCGATGTTGTACATCAGCACGGCGCCCCGGACGGTACTGGTCGACCCCGTACCAACAACGTGCGCAATCTGCATCGGCTGGATGAAGCTCGCGTCGGTAGTGGCTGCGTATACCCGATCGCAATAGCTGAGCGAATCATTCAACACCTTAACGAGTGCAGCCTTGTCAGTGATTTGCTCGTAGTCAACGGTTGCTGGCGACTTTTCGCCCGCAACTTCCGAACAGAAGAAGAAGTTCGCCTTGACTAGGTGACCGATAATCTGACCGAAGCTCCGGACCTGCGGCGTTGGTCGAAAGGCGTATTCATCCGCAGGCATGTTTTCTGCCGCCTCCGCTAGATTTCGGCGAATCGCCGCGTGCATCGCCTTGGCACCGCCCGCCAGCGAGGGCGACAACTCATCGGCATAGCCAACGTCCGTCGTTTGAGCGGAAGCCGCCGGCAAAGTCGCATACGCAGAGACTAAAGCCAACATCAGCAGACGCAGCATCGGGTCGTCTCCCTCAACCGTGCGAATCGTTTTTGGCCAGCGCGGCTCACTTATGAACTGCGACAACGGAGTGTTCTCAAGTCTAATCGCAAGACTTCTGATCAACGCACAAACCGGAGAAGTGAAGCTCCACTTCAAATGGACGATAACGCGACCTGCGGGCAAGTGGAATCAACTTGTAATTCTGGCCCCGTCTGCTGGGGCTAATTCAGGCGGATTCTCTTCTTTCTCGGCATTTTGAGCGGCATTGGTCATTGCTTCGACAGCTTGGGTGACCGCATCCTCTCGCTCTTCCCAGCAGTTTTTGCCGTAAACATTCTGGGTCACGTCGATATTTGCGTGACCCAGAATGTCCCGTACATCATGTGCCCTTGCGCCTTCGCGCAGCGTATGCCTGGAATACACGGCGCGGAAGCTCCGAAAATGCCCGTTAACGCTGGATTCGGCCGGGTCCGAATCTCTGCAAAGAGTGGTTGCAAGCATTCGCGGGCAAAATGGAATGCGGGTGTGTACGTGCGAAATCTGCCATCGAGGCGCCTATCCGTCCGTCTAGGGGGGTCAAAAGATAGGCGTGAATGTCGCCCGCATGGGGCCCGGTTTGCACCGTTGCCATACCCGAGATTTGTCCGCGCTCATTGATATTGCTAGCCGAGATTATGAAGAGGTTGGAATCCGCGGAAATTAGCGTGTTAAGGTCGGTCATCACTCCATCCTGCCAGATGAAGCCGTGGGACCAGTTGAAATTGGGGTCAAAGTTGTTTCCCACCACTTGGCCCCGGTTGTTGATGCCGGTGGCAAAGGCGGCAAAATCTCCCGGCAGAGCGCCGAGGTTTGTGACTGCGCCGTCCGCGCCGTTCTGCCAAACCGCGGCATAGAAGGTTGTGCCGTCAGCACTGCCGACTTGCCCGACGATTTGGCCGCGGTTGCTAATGGCGTAGGCGAAATTGGAACCTGTACCTCCGAGATCCTGAAGCACGAAGGCAGTGTTGTCTTTCCACATTACGGCGTGCGTCGCTGCGCTGCAGTTTCCAGAGTAGCCTACGGCTTGGCCTCGATCGTTAATCCCGAATGCGAAACCATCTGGATCGTTACCCACCAGAGGAAGAGCTTCGGCGCTGCCTGTTTCCCACAACGCCGGCAACGCAATCCGATTGTTGGTTGTGCCGGCTGGGCATGTGGAGTCCACGGCACCGTCTTCGGCAAATCCGACGACTTCTCCGCGGTTATTGATGGCGCTGGCCTGCCCATTATTTCCGCCGAGCGTCGGAAGAGCGCTCATGTGGCCGTCTCGCCAAAGAAAGGGAACGCACGTAAGGTGTGTGCCGAAGCCGCAAATGTCTTCGCCGTTCGGATCTGGATCAGCTGTTTCGGACTGACCAACGGCTTCCCCGCGGTCGTTGATCCCGCCCCAGTTAATCCAACTGTTGCCGTCGGGTTTTCCAAGCGTGCCCAGGTCGATGTTGAATCCGTAGATGCTTATCACCGCGCGGCCCCTTGAAACTGATGTAAACAGACTGTTCTCGGGAGGGTTCACGGTCCCATCCATGTTCTCGGTCCAACCCTGATTATTGAGGCCCATGGCCATGCTGAAGTTGTCTTTGCTGTTGTTAATACCCAAATCGGTAATTTTGTAGCTCTGTTGAGCGAACGCATTGCTGAAGCTACCCAGAACAATCGTCGCAACTCCCGGTATCCAGAAATTCCGCAACTGTCTTAGTGCGCTCATGTCTTCTCCTTTTGATGCAAGCAATGTCTTGAGAGCAGAATTGGCCACAACTCCACAAATACCTGCTGGGTCACAACCGAGGGAGCATGTGGTATGCCACGTCCACAACGATTACGTGACATAACAGGCTCAACATCTCAGAGCTCGAAAACGAGTGGCGAGTTAACAAAAACCTAAGACGATCCTAAAACGGCTAGAGTGACTGTTTCTCCAACTTTTCATACACACGAGCGAGAGGTTATGAACCGCGAACATCAGCAGTCAATAGCAGGACGCTTCATTTCGATTGACTTTCAGATTGTTTTAACATACATACCGGTCTGTATGTTAGGCAGTCACGAGGAGAGGCCAATTTAATAATCGAGCGGGGGCAAGACCATGAGCCCTGATCATCCAGGGGGGCTTACCTACGCAATTCAATAGGTGTGACGGAACACGATGGATTTTCATATTGTTGAGCGCGCCAACCGGGCAACCGCAAGCGAGGTTGATCGCAGCGGCGTCTCGAAGGAGCAGTTCAGCAGTGTCACGTACCAAGCGGTTCGTATGCTGGGCAGCAATCGGGCGAGCGTTTCAAACTACATCCCTGAAAAGGAGAACGAACAATGACAAGGATCGAAGTGTCGCGAAGGAATCTGCTCGCTACGGGGGCCTGCGCGCTAGTTGGTGCCGTAAGCCTGCCCGGACTGGCAAGTGCCAGCGCATTGGGCGGGCAGAACTTAACGACCGAAGAGGTAGTCCGGAAGTGGTACGCAGGCTGGGGGCAGAAAGACTGGGGCCCACTGGATAGCCTGCTCGCCGATGACTTCACCTTTTCAAGCGCGGCCGGCGACGACCACATCAGCAAAAGCGCTTTCAAAAAGCAATGCTGGGAAACACAAATCAATTTCATTGGGCATTTTGACCTGGAGCGAGTCGCCACTGGCCCGGATGATGCTTTTGTGAAATATCTTTGCTACACCACGAACGGTAAATCACTCCGGAACGTGGAGTATCTCCGAATCAAGAACGGAAAGTTGCAATCCATTGAGTGTTATTTCGGCGCGCAATCGAGCTTTCCGTCAGCAGTGAGCACTGGGCAGAAGTAACCTACGGGCCTGGAAGGTAAGGCGTGGGGTGCCGATCTGCCGAAATCACCGGTGAAGCTGAATCCACAATTCAAAGGCGCTCAACCAATCGACGTGTTTGTCGTTCCCGACTCCCGAGAAAGGATTCTCACTTGGCAGCTGATTATAAAGAGCTCACTGCGACCCTTCGCTGTTTCTATGACTTTACGAGCAAGATAGTGCTTTTTGTCGGTCCGGGGGGGAGGCAGTTCCTCGACCCGTCCATCATTACAAAGAAGCTCATCCGCATTGACCGGAATGTCAAAAATCTCGGTGAAGTCAAGAAGAACATCACCGCTAGGGGCATGAGGGATTCCGTGGAAGTTGTCGGGGCGGACTTCGAAGATGTCACTCTCTCTGGCGATGTGGTCTATTTTGAATTTTGTTTGCACGAAATCATCGATCCGCAGAAAGCGCTGGCGCATGCCAGAGCCCTGGCGCCTGACGTCGTCGTATTTGACCACCTGTTCGGTTCAGACTGGGCTTACTACGCCGCGGAAGAGGAAAAAGTGCGTCGCAGCGCCGAGGCCATGAAGCGCTTCGGCATTCGACGTCGCAAGACGTTTCGCACCGCTCAGCGTTTTAAGGATCACGTCGAGCTCCTCGCCAATGTGGCGGAGCAAGGGCCCCTGGCAATCCAACGCGTGCAGTTCTTCGCAGGTTCCACGAACATCGCTATTCCCATGACTTGCGAGCTAGCCTTGTTGTAGCGCAAGCGTCAAAGGAGGTCAAAGGAGGTAGGTCTGGACGCCGTTATAGAGCCTTCACTGAGCGTCATTCCAATTGGGCACCAGGTCTTGCTACTTTCAGATGGCCAACATACATATCGGTCTGTATGTTAGGCAGGTCACGAGGAGAAGCCAATCTAATAATCGAGCGGGGGGCAAGACCATGAAGCCATTATCATCCAAGGGCTTACCTACGCAATTCAATAGGTGTGGGGGAACACGATGGATTTTCATATTGTTGAGCGCCGTGTTGGATCTCTCTTGACGCTCTGACAGTTACCATACATACTGATTGGTATGCTGGCGGCACGCAAGAATCCGAAACGTAGAGCGACTAGGCTGCGTGATCCCGAGCGCACGCGAGAGCGTTTGCTGCAAGCGGCATCTCGCGAGATCTACAGATCGGGTTTCCAGAGTGCAAGCCTGGACACAATTCTGGCCGCTGCTGGCGTCACTAAGGGAGCGCTGTACTACCACTTCAATAACAAGGAAGCCTTGGGATATGCCGTCGTCGAAGAGGTCATCTCCCCCGACGTCCGCGGCACATGGGTGCGGCCTTTACAGAGCGTCAAGGATCCTATCGACGCTTTGATCGGCATCGTTCAAGGTATATCCGTTCGGCCCGAGGATGTATGCGGCGGCTGTCAATTGAACAATCTGGCGCAGGAAATGTCTCCTCTTGACGCGGGATTCCGGAAGCGGCTGGAGACAATCTTCGATGCGTGGCGCGAGGCCGCCGCCTCCGTTTTGCGAGAGGGCCAGATCCACGGAAGCGTTCGCCGCAACGTGGAACCCACCGACGCCGCTGGCTTGCTGATTGCGATGGTCGAAGGCTACGGCTCGCTGGCAAAGAATGCTCAGGATCCGAAAGTGATAAAGGCGGGGATCAAGAATATCGTGGGCTGGCTGAGGTCTCTGCGCCAACCGGGCAACCGCAAGCGAGGTTGATCGCAGCGGCGTCTCGAAGGAGCAGTTCAGCAGTGTCACGTACCAAGCGGTTCGTATGCTGGGCAGCAATCGGGCGAGCGTTTCAAACTACATCCCTGAAAAGGAGAACGAACAATGACAAGGATCGAAGTGTCGCGAAGGAATCTGCTCGCTACGGGGGCCTGCGCGCTAGTTGGTGCCGTAAGCCTGCCCGGACTGGCAAGTGCCAGCGCATTGGGCGGGCAGAACTTAACGACCGAAGAGGTAGTCCGGAAGTGGTACGCAGGCTGGGGGCAGAAAGACTGGGGCCCACTGGATAGCCTGCTCGCCGATGACTTCACCTTTTCAAGCGCGGCCGGCGACGACCACATCAGCAAAAGCGCTTTCAAAAAGCAATGCTGGGAAACACAAATCAATTTCATTGGGCATTTTGACCTGGAGCGAGTCGCCACTGGCCCGGATGATGCTTTTGTGAAATATCTTTGCTACACCACGAACGGTAAATCACTCCGGAACGTGGAGTATCTCCGAATCAAGAACGGAAAGTTGCAATCCATTGAGTGTTATTTCGGCGCGCAATCGAGCTTTCCGTCAGCAGTGAGCACTGGGCAAAAGTGATCTCACTTCGGTTAGTAGGACGTCGAGACGAGAGAGCAAGGGGTTCCATCATGAGCGCCCGCGAAATTCAGGATCAGAAGGCCATTGCACGCGATATGTTTGTTCAACAAGCCGCTCGCGCTAATGCGGACGTTTCTGCTAACCCTCGAATCGCGTTCAAGGCAAAGGGTAGCATCCTATTGTTTGATTTAGCCGACATCTTGGTAGTGCAAGCCGAAGGTAATTACGTTTCGTTGCGACCCCGAACTAATCCCTATTTGGTGCACGAGTCCCTCTCGTCTATGGCGGAGAAGCTCAAACCCTACGGTTTTATTCGCATCCACCGCTCGGTCGTCGTGAATATTTCGGCCGTGGAGAAGATCCAACCTTTACCGACGGGGGAATACAGGCTGCGTGTAAAGGGTGGGAAGGAATACTTGGTAACACGTAAATACAAACACAGCCTCAGAGATCTGGCTCAACTGTGGGTAGGGTCGGAGCGGTTTTGCAGCTAGAATCCCGATTCGGAATACTCGAAGGCTACCGGAAAATGCTCCGAAATAGGGTGCGGTAAGCAGATGCGAAATTTGACAGGTTCCAAATCGTTGCAAGTTGCTATAAACAAGAAGGATAGAAAGTCGTATCGTCCACAGAAACCATATCTAGAATGATAGACGAGATTTCGCATTAAATTCGGTGAAATATTGCCGCTCAATGTGAAATAGCTGTGTTGAAGATTTAATGCCGCAATTGCCCGCCGTCGTCAGTAAAATTGAATGCCGCAAACAAAATTGAAATTTTCATCGCGTTGAAGTTCGTCCCAATCGGCAAACAACCGCACCGGGCGTGCAAAAAAGGGCAGTTTCACCCCCTCCTAGCTCCTATCCCCGAACTGATTTGTGGGCGATGTCGACTCCTTAAACTTAGCTAGAGCGCATCTGGGAGAGCCGCTAGGCTGGTTCAAAAACCTCCCAGAGCTTTTGATCCAAGAGGTAAGCCAGAAGTCGCTACAAGCGCAACCCACTCGATGGGGCGTGGCACTCAACTAAAAGGCCGTTGTACCCTCGCAGACCGTATGCAGCTCAGTTTAGCGTCGGGCGCCGGAATGGTCGTACGAGCCGACCGTCTAACAAGTAGGCACGCACCCCCGCGGGATACAGTATCCTTGGATGTCAATGGGGCATCGGCCTGCGATGTTATGCGATCCCACAGACAGCGCGAGCATTCTCGACAAGAGTCGCTAAGTCATCGGGCTTCCCGAACACAGCGGTTACACCAAAGGACAGAGCTTCCTTCTCGGTGTCGAAATTGTAGTCCGGCGTCAGCATGAAAATCGGCAAGTTCGGTGCAAGAGCTTTAAGATCCCGAACCAGCAGCAATCCGTTCGTTTGAACCACCGGGAAACCAAGTATGGCCAGGCCCGGCGACCTTTGCTTTGCCTCAGTCATTGCGTCGGCGCCGCTTCCGGTGTCCACGCAGGCGTCAAAGCCAGTGCCACAGCCGAAAAGCGAATGAAGTGCTCTTCGCACAGCGATGTCGTCTTCGATGATGAGTACCGTAGACTTGCCGTCGTTATTCATGTTGTTCCTTTGTAGACGAGCTTTTGCCTAACGATTGTCCCCGGGTACGTTCGGCCCCAGTGTGCTGTTGCAATGGGAACAACGGGGAGCTCCGTTGTTCGCAACGACACCTAGCGACTGTAGACAATGTGGACAGCGGCCTGACCATTTGCTCTGGCATTCAGGACAAGCGTTGAGTATGAGTTCGTCGCGACTAAGGAGTTTGCGACCTGTTCTAAGCGATAGCAGATACCGGCATTTTGGGTTTTCACAAATCAAGAACTCTTCCACGCGCGAGAACTCCTCGGCCCGTCTGAGATTCGGGAGCCGGTCTGCCAGCCTTACATCCTCATGATGGAAATCCGGTTCACTGGGGGCAATGCCGAAAAGTACGTACCGTGAAATATGTACTGGCTGATTCTCTAGCACATGCAAGCACGTGTCAGCGAGACCGGCATTGGAGTATTATCAGAACTGCAAAGTCTCACGATCGTTACGCGGTTCCTCGAACACAGGAACGGGAGTTGGAATCAATGAATCAAACGAACGGGCCTGAGGAGCGCGAGCGGGTTGAGGATCTCGACGAGCGTTCCAGCCTGGGACGGGTTTGGAGTGTAGAGGACATCGGCGAGTGCAATCGAGCGGATGACGCCATTCGCCAGGAGCGCGACCGCGCCCAACGATATCTGGACATTGCCGACGTGATTTTACTCGCCCTCGACCTGGAGGGCCGGATCACTCTCATCAATCGCAAAGGATGTTCCACGGTGGGCTGGGAAGAACGCGAATTAGTAGGACGCAATTGGGTCAATGCCTGCCTCCCCGTCCGAATCAGGAAGGAACTGAGATCATCATTCCACAACCTGGTGGCCGGGGACGTGTCCTATGTCGAGAACCCGGTCCTCACCAAATCCGGCGAGGAGAGGGTCATCGGATGGCGGAATACCCAATTGCGAGATCAGGAAGGACGCGTCACCGGGACGCTAAGCTCGGGTGAAGACATCACGGAGCGCAAGCGCGCAGAAGTAACGCTGAGGCAGCTCTCGGGCCAGCTCCTGCGCTTGCAGGACGAAGAGCGGCGGAAGATTGCCAGGGACTTGCACGACTCCACGGGCCAGGTTCTTGTCGCGCTGGCAACCGACCTGAGTCAACTCCATGCTTCGATTCCTGCGTCCAACAGGAAGCTGAGGAAACTTGCTTCGCGGTGTCAAGCTTTGGCAGACCAGTCCGTGCGCGAAGTTCGCACTCTTTCCTATTTGTTGCACCCACCGATGTTGGACGAAGCGGGATTAGAGGATGCGATTCGTCATTACGCAGGCGGCTTCACGGAGCGAACTGGAATCCAAGTTGCACTGCAGATTTCGCCATGAACCTCATTCCTCGACCCGCACCGCTCCATTCCTCACCGCCCACTCCACAAATCCCGGCGGCGCATTCTTCCTTCCCGCTCCTCAATCACCAGCCAATTCCCACAAATCCCGGTTGTCCCACGCCATGGCGCGGCCTTATAGTCACAGATCTCTGGCCAAGCGTGTGGGTGGCAATATGAACGATTTCTTACAACACGCCATTTCGCTTTCCCTCTTCGCGAAGTGTGTCGCGGCGGCGATCGGAATCATCTTTATTCACACCACCTTTCACCTCCTCGAACAGACACTTCCCCGCCGCTTTGGTCGAGCCGATGCCCGCTACAAAGTCCGCAAATTCGTCGCCTATTCCGGGTATCTCTCGATTCTGCTTTTCGTTGCGATTCTTTTTGAAGACCGTTTGGGTCGCCTCAGTTTTGCCATTGGTGCTATCGGCGCTGGTGTAGCCGTCGCCCTGCAGGATGTCGTGGCCAGCATCGCTGGCGCCTTCTCGATAGGTTTTTCCAAGCTCTATGCCGTCGGAGACCGCATTCAGATCGGCGAAACGCGTGGCGACGTCATCGACATCGGCCTCCTGCGTACCACCTTGATCGAAACCGGCAACTGGGTTGGAAAGGATTTATACAACGGACGCATCGCTCGTATCCCCAACAGCGCGGTCTTGAAAGGTTCCGTTTTCAACTACTCCCAGGGCTTCCAGTTTATTTGGGACGAGATCAAGGTCCTGTTAACCGTCACCAGCGATTGCCAGTTTGCCCGCGACATGCTTTGCAGGATAGCCAAAGAAGCCATTGGAGAGTACCTTGTCGAGGCGCGCGCTTCCTGGAAAAGCGTCAGCGACGATTATCAAAGCGTGAATCCTCCCCTCGAACCTACCGTCGCGCTCGTCGTTAATTCAGGCTCGCTCGAATTCACCCTTAGTTATGTCGTCGACTACACAAAACGCACCGCCATGGAAGATCAATTGTTTACGAAAATCGTTCAGGAAGTTGCCAATAGTAACGGCCGCCTAGTCTGGAAATCCTAGGGCGTGCCCCAACAAAGACGGCGATTCGTTTGATTCAGGAGCCATAGGGGTGAGTTAATATTCCGCTCAGTCGCTCGACTTACGCGTGGACCTGTTTACACTCGTTTTTGCGCTGGGAACACCAGGCAAATCGCGATTAAACCGCCGAGAACGACCGCTTATTCGATTGGTTTGGACGCCGATGCCGCGCTGGGGCAAGATCGCCAAGCAGAAAATTGAGGACGCGGTCCCGCTTCCGCCGCATCCGATGGACGGCATCAAATACAACTTGGAGACGGTGGATGGCCCGATTCGCGATTTCGCCCTCCAGTTCATGGACAAGGCCAAGGCGGACGGCAAGCCGTTCTTCGTCTGGATCAACCCGACGTGCGTGCACGTTGAGACGCACCTCTCGCCGAAATATCAAGCGCTGCGCAATTCGGAGAATGGCTTGTCGATCGAAGAACCCGCGATGGCTCAGCTCGATGACGACGGCGGCCTGGTGATGCAGCACCTCAAGGACATGGGCGTGGACGATAACACCATCGTCGTTTTCACCACCGACAACGGCACCGAAAGCTTCACCTGGCCAGATGGCGGCGTCACGCCGTTCATTGCGTATGAGTTTGATGATGGCGCTCAATAACGCACGCTCCGGATTAGACAGTTTAACGACCTCGACTTCTCCAATGTTCGGTCGACCTCGCCGCTCCGGACCGTTCCGATCTTACCTCGAAGTGATTTTCATGAGGTTTCGCGGGCCGAAGGCGCTAAATGACAGTTTGCTCGGGCCGTCCCGAGGCCGGCGACGTTATGACATCAATCGCCGAAGTTGGTACCCACTTTTCGGATTATGGCAGGGACAAAGCCTCCCTATTCTCCGTGACAGCGGTCACAACCAGATTTCACTCAAACCATCAAAATTATTCCAGAAGATACACTTGGACTCTGGAAATCCATCCCGCTCTCAGACAGAACCAAAACGACTGCGAGATGCTCGTTTCGCAATTCTTCTCTCCCTGATTGTCGGTCTCCTTATGATGTTCGGCAAGCTTGCTGCCTACTTTATGACCCATTCGACAGCAATTCTCTCGGACGCTACAGAGTCGGTCGTCCACGTGGTGGCTGTGGGGTTCGCCGCTTTTAGCCTTCGACTGAGCGTCAAACCGGCAGACCCTCGATTCCTGTACGGGTATGAACGGATTACTTTTTTTTCAGCGGGATTTGAAGGAGCGATGATCATCTTGGCTGCCATCGCTATTCTTGTGGCAGCCATCCAGAGATGGCTAGCGGGACTTCAATTAGCAAATTTGGGGATGGGGACCCTGTTAGTGTTGGCCGCTGGAGTTCTCAATCTCGGCCTTGGCTACTACCTTTTACACGTTGGGCGCCGCACTGGTTCTCTGATTCTGGAAGCCGACGGTAAGCATGTCCTCGCGGACAGCTGGACCAGCTTCGGAGTAGTAACTGGGCTAGCTTTAGTAATGGTGACGCACTGGAAACCATTGGACCCCTTGGTCGCAATTGCGGTAGCGGTGAACATTCTATGGTCCGGCGGCCCTTTGGTGTGGCGTTCGGTCGTGGGTTTACTGGACTACTCGGACCCGAACACGGGACGAAAGATTCGCCAACAGTTGGATAAAATTTGCTCCGACCTGGGGATCACCTATCACGGAGTCCGCTTCCGAACAACCGGGTACCGCCAGATTATCGAAGTGCACCTTCTATTTCCCCACGGCACTCCGGTGGGAGAGGCACATCGCTCAGCAACAATTCTGGAAGAGCGTTTACCGACGGATTTAGGGATACCGGCGGAAATCATTACTCATCTCGAATCGCTGGACGACCATGCCGATGTTCACCATACCGAACATTACACCGGAAAGCCTGACTAGTCCGCTCCCCGGTCGAAATCGATCCCGCATCGGAGTTTCTGCGAAATTCCTCTTGCACCAACAGCGCCCGTAGATACTCATCCCCTTCTTTGCTGATGTGCATCTGCGGCTCACTCTCGCCCGAGTTTCTACGTCCAGGCTAATGCTTCGATTCTTTCCGAACGCAAAGCGCTCACTGGATTCTCTGCTTAACTTGATCAGCGATCTGGCCGCGGACGGGCTTCTTTTACTCCGTATCTTTTTTCCCTCACGCCCAGCCCTGAGCGCGGAATCTTGTTCCTGCGAAGCAGCTGACCTTCTTTGAGGAGAGGCAGGTCCAACCGAGGCGATTGAACGACTCGACTCGTTTCTCTCTAATCCTCTGGTCTCGCTTATGTAATTGGAAAGATGCCTTGCTGATCTCGCGGCGAAGTTGGGCATCTATGCTTCTCCACGCACAGTGCGCCCCTATTGGCCTCCCGAACCGGAGCGACGAGGCCACCGGAGGACTTCTTCGCAGAGCTGGAGGGCGTTTGTTCGCAATCACGCCCAGTCCATCGTCGCCTGCGATTTCCTGGTCGTAGTGACCGCCCGGTTCCGAACTCTCTATGTGTTCCTGCTGATGGAGGGCGGGACACGACGCATCGTGCATTGCAACGTCACCGCACATGCAACGGCGACCTGGACCTTGCAGCAGCTTCGCGAAGCGATCCCGCGCGATCATTCTTACCGTTTCCTCATCCATGAGCGTGACGCGATCTTCTCGGCTGAGGTGGACCAGCAGCTAAAGGCTTTTGGACTTGAGCCTCGGACCGGACTCCTGAACCTGCCGCGCTATTCCTACCGCTGCAAGGTCACGACAGACACCCCTTCGCCCAAGAGTGCAAGGTCGCGGCTCGCGCGGTTCTCGGTGGCCTCCATCACGAATACCGGTGGGAAAGGATCGCGGCGTAAAGGAAAGAAAGAGCTCAGTGGACACTCCGCTTTGCTTGCGTCTCCCCAATTTCTGGTAGCTGTACGGGTGGGCCTGCCGGTGCCGTCCGTTTGCAACGAGACGCACGAGCTGGGGGAAGAACTCGTTGGTCCCTATCGGTACAAAGTTCAGCTCCTGCACTGGCTCGAATCCAACAATTACGGCGTCTTTTTGTCAGACAGCGATCTGTATATAAAAAGTTAAGGGGATGGTTTATCGCCCAGATCGGCCAGACTTCAAAGCCGGACGGAATTATTGCGCAGCACAAGTTTCAATAAAGATGTCTGGTAAACAGAGCATATGTCCACCCAGGACCCGCAATTTGCTGTAGGCAGGATGCGCCTTGTCCCGTTTTTGCTCTTCTCTGGCCTACTGCGCAACGTCGCCCACAAAACCTCTGCTCCTGGCGTGAAAGCGGTCACTCGAAAGTACACAAACCAGTTAAGCTGCAGTGGTCGAGGCAAGTCAGATACCCGCTCCACCGATTCGTCCGAGCACGATTCCGATCAAGTAGGTAACAACTCCCTCGATGGCTCCCACAAACGTCATTTCAAACCCGCTGGACCACCAGGGACGGATCGTGATGATGGATTTGGCGGCGCCTACAGCGAAATGCGCCAAGAGAGAAACGACGGCCGCCACAAGGACGGCGGGATAGCCGGTCAGGAAGAAAAAAGGGACGATCGGAATCATTGCCCCGAGGGCTGTTGAAAGAGCTCCGGAAATGGCGGAGGTCCAGGGTTTGCGGAGGCCCTCTTCGCTAGTGCTCAACCGTTCGCGTGCAAGTGCCTGGACAAGTTGCGTTTTATCGCGGGCCACTTGGTCGACAAATCGGTTGGCGTCTTCCTCGGATAACCCGCGGACTTGGTAGCTGAGCGAAAGAACTTCCCGCGCCTCGGGTTCGTTATATTCGACCGCCTCGCGCTCGCGCGCGTACTCGGCCTCATAAATTTCCCGTTCGCTCTTGGCGGCGAGATACGCGCCAGAACCCATCGAAAGCGCGCTCGCAATCATGCCCACCATCCCCGCGAGCACCACGACTTTACTGTTGCCGAGCGTTGCCCCGGAAACTCCCGAGACGATGCCGAAGATTGCACCGAGGCCGTCGTTAATTCCGTAGATCGCATCCCCAATCCAGCCTGCCGCTTTGGGGCTCCCCGCCTGCCTCGCAGCGAGAAGCTCGTCGAGCGCTTTTCTCGCCTGATCGGGAGCAAACGGTGGAAGCGGACGCCGATTTCGGAGGAGGTTATTGAGTACCTGATAGTGCTCACGTTCGTCCTTGAGTACCTGTCCAAGGATAACGATGCTTGGCTGGTCGCCGATCTCCTCGAGTTGTTTGGCGTACTTGGCGATGTCTTGGGTTTCGTCCAGTTCCAGACGTCGCAACGCCATGTTGATTCCCCCGATGCGATTGACAAAGTTGTCGGCTTCGCCGGTTCTGGGTCCGTCATAGGTGAGCGGAGGGCCTCCCAGGGCACTGTGGCGTCCGGCCCAAAGATCTGCATGCCGTTTTTCTGCATCGGCAAGAGTGCGAAAAGCGCTGCTCCGTTGCGGGTCTGTTTCTCGTTCCGCCAAAGTTGCGTAGGTCTGATGCCCACGCATCTCGGCCTGCCAATTACTTTCCAAGATGCGAAGAATTCTCTTGCGTTCTTGTGGATTCAGGTTCGACTCGGGGCCAGCGGATTTTTTGTTCATCGATCCATTCCCCATGATCTATGTTCCCGCCGATTTGAAGGATGTGCTGCTACTTTTGAATTCTTCTCCTTGTCAAAAGTCGACGTGGAGACGGACTGCAGGGACCGCGACCGGGCCGCGAGCCTGGTTGTAGCCCGGATTGTTGATGTGTTGAAAGTCGAAGGCGGCAAAGAAGCCGCGCCAGAGGTGCGCAGTATAGAAACACTCAAAGATTTTTTCCGGACCGTACGTAAGGCCTCCATCGCCGAGGAGGAAGCCAACTCCCCCCAGAGCGAGATATTGCTGATGGGCGGCCACAATCCCGTTGGCAACAAAGGCCACCCCAGCGCGATCGTTGCGCCGGTGCCATAAAACGCCTTTTCCAAAGACACCAAGTTCGAGCGTGCGGTCGTCTTCGGTGTACGCCCAAGTTTCGTTGCGGCCATCGCTCCAGCCCAAGCGTCCGAAGACGCTCACCTCAGATGTAACGTCCTGCTCGAAATTCAACCCAAAGCCGTACCTGTGGCGACCCTGGCGCCGCGTGGCGATGATGTCGGGCGCGAGGGTTTGGTGATTGAGAAATTCGGCAATCGCTTCGTTGTAGTTTCCCATATCGGCCTGGTTGAGATAGCTCAGTAGCCGTACCACGCCAGGCTGATTTGCGATCAACTTTCCGTGGGCGTCGAGCTCGAGGTTTGCCGCTCGTGCCTTCGCGATATCGGCTTCTAGGTAGTCTCCGTTCGCGATTTTCGGCTCCAGCACTTCGGCAAACCGTGCCGTCCACCAATGGTCGTCGTATTCGACGATCGCCCCATCGGTGTAGCCCCGGGTATTCGCGGCATAGTCGTATGCGCCATCGTTGTCCACGGTCCAGTTGAGAAATTGCAGGTGACTGTCGGATCCGTAGGAATTCAGGTCGAAAAAATCGGCCAAGTCGAATTTTCCGAAGCGGAACTCGATCCGTCGTGCAGGTAGAGATGTGGCGAGATGAAGCTCATCGCGGTCAACCTGGATGCTTTCGTCCGACAGGGGGATGATCTGCCGCAACATGAGCCGAGCAAGATACGGGACCTCTGCAAGTGGCACACCTTGTACTGTTCGCACAGAATCCAGGTTCGTGTAACCAGCTAGACCGAGTGCGGTCCCGATTCCACCGCCCGTCGCATACTCGACGTCAGCGAACACTTCCGTCGTATGCGTGAGCTCGTAGCCGGTGTAAAGCGTCAGAATGTGTGTCGTGGCGCTCTGCGCCGGCGCGGATAAGCTGTTTGGCCCGCTGTATTTCGCCGGGAACGTGGGATGCCACTGGAGAACGACGTTGGCTTGGCCCGAGATCCAATAGCGACTGGTTTCTGAATGGGGAAATACTGTCAAGAGATCGCTTGGATTGGAATCGTCGCCAGTCGCTTGGTCTGCGCTCGAGTCGGGCTCCGAGAGAGTGATTGATTGCGTACTTGCCGGATCGGTTTGTATGTTCTGTGGAAGGGATTGTGTTGAGGTTTGAGCCCACAGCGAGGATTGTGCGGGGGTCATGAGTGGCGCTGCAAGGCACGCAATTTGGACGCAGAAAATTTGCAACAGCGGTTGGACAGGAAAACGCGGCATGGTTATTTAAAGAAACTCCCGACTTGGTTATTCGTGCTCCCCGACAATTTCCCAACTCGCTCCGGTAACTCCAGGCTCGAGGCTTAAACGACTCACGAGTTGTTCCAGTAGCAAGTTCTGGCGGCCGGTACTCGTCAGATTTGCGCAGACCTCGACTTTGTCTGTGTGCTCGACGTCTTCACTCTTCAACGAACGCAGCAGCAGCGGCTGGCCACCAATGGACTGGAGCAATAGGGCTCTCATATGGCTTTCCTGATCGGCCCGGGCCGTGATTCGGAAAAGGTAGGAAATTTCCGCGTCGGTCACGGTTGTTTCTCGGTTGATGGCTTTTCCTAAGGGTCTCAGGAGGACATTTGCGCCGATAATTGCGAAGATCCCAACCAGACTGAAGCGCGCTGCCCCCAGTCCGGACAAGGTTCCGATGGCAGCCGTGCACCAAAGTGTTGCAGCCGTGTTCAGGCCGCGAATGGTCATCCCGTCTTTCAGAATCACGCCGCCGCCAAGGAAGCCGATTCCCGACACGACATAAGCGGCTACGCGACCCTGACTGCCTTCACCTACGATTAATCCACCCATCATCACGAACATCGCCGCACCGGCGGCTACCAGGGCGTTTGTGCGGAGCCCGGCCATGCGCTGTCGCCAGTGGCGTTCCGCGCCGATTAGCGCCCCCAACAACAGTGCGACCACCAGGCGAATCGTAAATACATGCCAAGCGATTGTTTCCTCTCGTTCCTCTTCATTCGCTGATTGCGCAGCACAAGAATTCGTCTCGCGCGGCTAAAATCAATTTGTTAGTTGTAGATCTTTACAGAGAGTGCAGAGATCACCACTCGCCTGTGTTTTTAGTTGTGTTCCGCGAGCGCGAGTGGAGCCCGAAATGCACCGTGCTAGGCTTGCCAACCGCGGAGCCCGCGGCCATCGCTACGCGGAGGTTCTGGTTCTTGTATTTTCTTTCTCTTATCCACTATACTTTATACCCTACCCCTAGTGGGTAGGCACGTTTCACTGATACCCTACTAGGGTAGGATAGTCAAGGAAAATGTCACATACCTCAACGGAAAAATTGGATTTGGTCAATCGCACCAAAAAAGTCATCGGTCAGCTCGAGTCTGTTCTGAAGGGGCTTAACAAGGACGAGCAGTGCGCGGAGATTCTTCATCGCCTCTCCGCTGCCCGTGGCGCCATTAACAGTTTGATGGCTGAACTCATGGAAGACCACATCCTCAACCACATGCCCAAGAATTCGAAGTCCGCAGAGGAAGCTGCGGGCGACATGATTCAAATCGTTCGTACTTACCTTAAATAGAGATCGGGTTCAAACGAAACTTGGAAGAGAAGTTTGACCAATCGGTCCACCAGATCCTATGGGACGTCATTCCATAGCAACCTGCCGGGTGTATCGTGATCGGACCATAGAATCGCGCTATCCTTGCCGCGCAATTCAACCGATAGATAACCGTCACATACGGGCTGTCGATTGTACGGAGAAGGCTTACGGTTGCTACTAACGTGGCCTTGAAGCCAGATCTCACCAGTTCCTCTAAGCATTGCGTCCACTTCCCCGGGCATTTGCCACGACTGCAATCTCGTGAGCGTTTCATAAACGCGTTAGGAGCTTGTCCCGAACTTCAGTCGCTCCCTGCTTGTCTCCCCGCGATCGGACATAGACTCGCTTCACTTGCGAGGGCGTCTCCCTGTCTGGGTAGAATCGGCATTTCCGCAGCAACAGAGTGGCAGCAACTACGCAGACGCGTCGCCACAGACCGTCGAGTGCAGGCGCGTGACAGTCGGCCGCAACGTATTTGCGCACTCTATTGCAGGTAAGTCTCTCAGAGTTCATCCGTATGCCAACTTGTGGCTGCGCGCCTGTTTCACGAATTTTTTGAACCTGCGCGCCAATTCCAGAATCCGATCTTCCTGTCTGTGTTGCACCGATTCTCTTGGGATCAACTCTCCTCCGATGCCGAGAGCGGTGGCTCCCGCCAAAATGAAATTCGAAGCGGTTCCTTGGTTGACGCCCCCGGAGGCAATTAATGGAACCTGTGGCAACGGCGCTTTCAGTGCCCGGATATAACTGTCACCGCCTACCTGCCCGCAGGGAAAGATTTTGACGAAGTCTGCTCCGGCTTTCCACGCGGTGATGACTTCCGTTGGTGTCAATGCGCTGAACTTCATTCTTTTTCATGAATCCGAGTCTTTCCGCGGCGCGTCAGCAGCTTCCGCACGTACTCCTGAGCGTGGAAACAGCACGCAACCGTGCTGCACCTCCTCACCCAGTCGGAGAAGAGGCCAACAAGAAATCGACAAGTTTTCGAATCATCTGCGGCTCCCGTGTTCTCGAGCGTCAATCGAAGGCAGAATTCTAGTGGTGATAGTTTGAAAACAAGATGCGATCAACTGCCATAAGCACACCTGCAAGGCAAAGAAGGATCCCGAAGCGCCCACGAACGAAGCTCTCTGTTTCGGGAGCTCGCCTGCCGAGTCGATACGATCCCCAAATCTCCATCGCTCGGTGGGGTGAGGCCGCAACAATAGCTCCGAGTGCCATAGCGACAGTGCTAACTAAAAGGTTCGCGACCATTGGAGTGCAACTCCTTCCAGTTGAAACTCGGACCGCCTTCCTAGTTAGTTCTTGGGAATATCCGTGCGGTTCCACCATCCGCCGCCAAGAGCTTGAAAGAGAGCAGCGGTATCCGCATAGCGATCGGCTTGGGCCTGGACGAGGTTAATCACCGCTTGCTGGTAAGCCTGCTCCGCGTTTAAGAGACCCAGGTAGTTTACGTAACCTGCCTGAAACTGCTTCCTGGCCAGGTCAAGTGTTACGGCGGCAGCGTCCTTTGCGGCTGACGCGGCTTTTAAAGCATCGGCATCCTGTTGGAGCGCATTCAGCGTGTCGGCGACATTCTGGAATGCGGTCAACACCGTGCTGCGATATTGCTCGGAGGCCTGCGTATAAGCGGCTTTTGCGGCGCGCTCTCGGTGCAAGAGAGTGCCGCCGTCAAAGATGGGCTGTGCGACACCAGCGCCTATATCCCAAAAGCCGGCGCCACCCGCGAATAGCTTGCCAAAGACTAGCGCCATGCTGCCTGCATCCGCAGTCAGCGCAAAGTTCGGGAGCCGATTTGCAACAGCGATGCCAATCTGGGCGCTGGCGGAGTGCAGGTTCTCTTCGGCTTGACGCACATCCGGGCGTTGCTGCACGAGTTGCGAAGGGAGACTCACTGGCAGTTCCTGCGGCAATTGCAAACTCGACAACTCAAACTTTTCCGGCAGATCCTGGTTGGGGAACCCACCCGAGAGCACGGCCAGCAGGTCACGTTGTTGAGCCAACTGCTTCAACAGCGGCGGCAATGTGGCGGTAACTTGCGCGAGTTGGGATTCCTGTGCCGCTACGTCGAGCCTGCCGACATAACCCTTCGCAAACTGGGTGCGCAAAATCTCGAGCATGTCCGTGTTGATCGTGATGAGTTCGTTGGTCGCGGCAATCTGCCCTCGCAAGGATGCTTCTTGTATGGCCGCAGCGGCGACGTTTGAGCTCAACGTGATGTGCGTCGCGGCCAGGGCAAAACGCGCTTGTTGCTCCTGTGCCTGCAGCGACTCCACGGTGCGTCGGTTCAAACCGAATACGTCCGGCACAAACGAGACGCTGACCTCCGGGGTGTAGAGGCTGTAATTCAAATTACTGGTGTCGGTTACAGGGGAAAGGTTGCTCGATGATTTTGCCCGGGCCGCGGAAAAACCTCCGGTAACGCTCGGATAGTACGCACCCCGTTGCGCCAACACATTCTCTCTTGCCACCAACAAGGCCGCTTGGGCTGCCTTGATGTCCGGATTCACCTTAAGCGAGCGCTCGATCAAATCATTGAGCGGCGGTGAGTGAAACAAGGTCCACCATTGTCCCGAAATATCCCGCGCGTCAACAAACTGTTGTGCCTCTCCACCGGCGACGTTGCTCGTGCTGCTGGTCGTCGAGAGTGGAGCCGGCGTGTACCCGGCATTTGCTGGAGCGGCAGGCTTCTTGAATTCGGGCCCAACCGCGCAACCCGCAGTGAGCAGCAAGGCTGCGATCGTGATGAAGTGAGCAAGGCGCGATTTCGAAGTGAGCGTCATATGAAGCTATTCCTCAAGGCCTCCGGCGGACACTTGTTCCGCTGATCGCCCCGGTGTTCCGGCTCGCTGAGTTCACCGGCCCTCCAATGACCGCTGGGTTAGCACTGCGATGGCGCACGTCGTTGCGCAATGATACGGAGGATCGAGCAACACTTGCCGGCCGAACAACCCGGCCGCTCTTGAAGGTTTCTTGGTGGACTAATCCGGTTTCTGCCAGAGCATCAGATTTATCCAAACCCGGCTGATGAGGATTCGTGGGATTTCCGGATGGGGAGCGCTTTCGGTTATTCGGGAGTTGCTTGGGGTGAACCTTGATAGTCGTGGTCGGGCCTTGCGCGTGATTCCTCACAGAAGCATTCCTGCCAACCCCGTGGCGGTTCCCGCTGCCACCCGGAGGGGCGTGCTTCGTATCGTGGGGATGAGCGATAACTGTGTTCGTCGAACTCTCGGGAGATGTCTGTTGGGCTGGGGCAGCGAAAGTCAGGCCAAGCGTCAAGGTAGCGCAGCTACTCATAAGGAAAAGAAGACGAGTGGCGTTCATTTGGATTCCCCTGAGGGGTAGTGGTGGTTGTCGTGGCCCAGAAATATCATTCGCAGCGCGGGCACGGCCACAAGCAACATGAACGGACCAATCAGCATGCCGCCCACGATCACCGTGGCAAGTGGACGCTGCACCTGGCTGCCGATACCCGTGGAAATTGCCGCGGGCAAAAGGCCGATGCAGGCCGAAAGCGCCGTCATCAGCAGCGGCCGCATGCGGGTGGACGCCGCGCGGAACATCGCCTCTTCTGGCGCGAAACCATGCATTCTCTCCTGGTTATAAAACGTAATCATCAGAATGCCGTCCATGACCGATACACCGAAGAGCGAGACGAAGCCGATAGCGGCCGATATGCTGAAATTTAGACCGGAAAGATACAGCGCGAGGATGCCGCCAACGATTGCGTCGGGAATGCCCGCAAGCGCCAGAAGGCAATCGCGCAAATTATTGAATAAGGTGTAGAGCAGGCCAATAATCAGCACCAGACTAATTGGTACGATGATCTCCAGGCGTTTCTTGGCTTCCTGAAGGTCTCCAAACTCGCCGGCCCAAATTAGCCGGTAGCCTGGCGGAAGTTTTATATTGTTTGCGATTCGCTGCTGCGCTTCTTCGACAGTGCCGCCAAGATCGCGGCCACGGACACTGAACTTGACCGGAATGAACCGCTGCACACTCTCGTGATAAATCCAGGCCGCTCCCGTATCCAACGTGATCGTCGCGAGTTCGCTTAACGGGATGTAGGCAGTCGAGCCATCACTGTTTTGATAGCCCACTTTGATGTCGCGGATTTTTTCGATGCTGTCGCGGTAGTCGGGCGTATAACGGACGACCAGATCGAACTGCCGGTCACCTTCCAGGACTGACGTCGCTACGGCCCCGCCCATCGCCGCTTGGACCACGGAGTTCACATCACCGGAATTCAGGCCATAGCGCGCGGCCTTGGCACGATCCACCTTGATGTTTAGGTTCGGCTGGCCAAGGACGGGGAAAATGCCGAGGTCGGCAATACCGCGAACTTGATTCATCTGGTCGCGCACCTGTTCGGCCAGTTGCGTCAAAACCTCGAGATTGGGACCGACGATCTTGACCGAATTGACGCCTTTAACGCCGGAGATTCCTTCCTCGATGTTGTCCTCAATGTATTGAGAGAAGTTGAAGACGACCCCAGGCAACTCGTTGTTAAATTCTGCCTGGACCTGGTCGGTTAGCTTTTCCTTAGTCAAACCGTGCGGCCATTCGTCAAATGGCTTGAGTGGGGCGAATAGTTCGACGTTCGAGAACGGTGAAGCATCGCTGCCGTCATCTGGCCGGCCGTGCTGGGAAACCACGGTTATGACTTCCTTATGTCGAAGGAGAATCTCCCGCATTTTTCTGGAGGCTGCCTCGCCGTCTTCGAGCGATAATGTGGTCGGCATAGAGGCGCGAATCCAGAAGTTGCCTTCTTCCAAATGCGGAAGAAACTCGCTGCCGAGCCGTGGCGCGATGAACAGCAACGTTCCGACCGTAAAGGCGAGTTCGACCCCTACGACGAGAGCGCGATGTCGCAATGCAAAATGCAAGGCGGGCGTGTAGAGGCGGTGCAAGACGCGCACAACAATCGTTTCCGCTTCTTTCACGCGCTTAGGGAGCAGCATGGAAGCGATAACGGGCGTGACGGTGAACGTTGCCAACAAGGCCCCAGCTAACGCGTATCCATACGTGCGCGCCATGGGCCCAAAGATCTGCCCTTCGACTCCCTGCATCGTGAACAGCGGCACGAAACCCGCCACCAGGATAAGCGCCGAAAATAGAACCGCCTTGTCCACCTGAATCGCGCTGACCAGAATGAGCCGCAGACGATCCGTCCACCCGTGCGCGGATGTTACCTCCTCGGTCGGTTGCGTTGGGTCGGGTCCCCAGAAACCTCCGGCGAGACGTTGCAGCAGCCCCTGCCGTTCTTCCGGGCTGCGTTGGAAATTCCGGAAGATGTTCTCGACCAGAATGACGGCCGAATCCACAATGATTCCGAAATCCACAGCACCTACGGACAACAGGTTCGCGCTTTCGCCCATAATCACCAGCAGAATCGTGGCGAAGAACAAAGCGAATGGAATGTTCAATCCAACGATGACCGCGCTGCGAAGGTTCCCGAGAAAGATCCACTGAATCAAGAAGACCAGCACACATCCGAATATCAGGTTGTGCAGAACTGTATGCGTGGTGAGGGCGACCAGCGACGAGCGGTCGTAGAACGGAACCACTTTGACTCCAGGCGGCAGGCTCCCGTCGCGATTTACCTTATCGATGGCGGCCTCGACTTTTGGAATCATGTCCGCGGTTTTTTCCGTTCGCCGCTGCACCACAATTGCCCCAACGACGTCATCTTGATTGTCGCGGCCCAGGATACCGAGCCTCGGACGGTAGCCCACCGAGACTTTCCCGATATCCTTCATCAATACTGGCACGCCGTTAACTTGGCTCAGCACGACATTCTCGATGTCAGCAACCTTGTAGCCCTGCGCCAAATCATCGTTCCCGCCATCATCGATCAAGCCAACACCCCGGATATTGATAGATTGCTGGCCGATGCGGATTTCGCGTCCACCCACGTTGATGTTCGCGTTGCCGAGCGCGGTCAGGATTTGCGGCACGGTGACGCTGTAAGCTTCCAACTTGTGAGGATCCACTTCGACTTGGAATTCCTTGGTGGGGCCGCCCCAACTGTTGACGGCCGCGATACCGGGTATGGTCAACAAGCGGCGAGCGACAATCCAATCTTGAACCGTACGCAGATTGGTGATTCCGAAATGCTTTGGCCCTACAACCTGATAACGGTAGATTTCCCCGGTCGAGCTGTTCGCTTGGATATTCGGAACCTGCCCGCCTGGCAAACTGACGTTTTGCTGCATCGCGACCGACGCCTGGGCATAAGCGAAGTTATAGTCCACCCCATATTTGAAAGTGACGCGCACAAACGACAGGCCATAGAACGAAGTCGAGCGAATCACGTCAATGCCGGGCGTGGTGTAGAGTCCAATCTCCGTTGGAATCGTGTAGTAGCGTTCCATCTCCTCGGCGGAGAGGCCGGGAGCCTGCGCGGTAATTTCCAGGATGACCGGCGTTGGGTTCGGATACGCCTCGATGTTGAGCTGCCTAAACGCGACAATACCGGCCCCGACAAAAAGGATCAACGCCACCACCACTATCGGACGGCGGCTCAGGCAAAACGCGATCAGAGACTTGAACATAGTTTGTCGTCTTTCCTGGAATGGCCGGGCATCTGGTCTAATCGCTAGCCGGCGCTTGCAGCATGTTGCTGAGGAATACGGCACCGTCGCTTACGACGAGCTCTCCTTGCTGCAAACCGTTCAAAATTTGAACCTGGCCGTCCGTTCGCAGACCAGTTTTGACGACTCTTTGCACGAAGTGGCGACGATCGGTTGTTACCCATGCGGTCATCGTGCCGTCGGCTTCGCGCACTACGCCATTGGCGGGCACGGCTATTTCTTCGACGGGGTTCTGCACCCGAATCACAAAGTTCGCGAGCATCCCTGGGCGCAACTCATTTTTGGGATCCGCAATCTCGGAACGGACCGTGGCTCGATGGGTATCCGGATCGACTGCCGCGTAGATTTTGGAAATCTTGCCCCGAAACACATGATCCGGGTAGGCCATCACTTTCACCTGAACCGACTGTCCCAGGTGAAAAAGCGGAAGCTCGCTTTCGACGACGTCCGCGAGCATCCATTTGAGTGAGACATTGGAAACGGTATACGGCGCCGGTGGGTTCCCCGGCTGCACGAAAAGCCCAGGCGGCCCATCGAAGGACGTAATCTGGCCGAGTATGGGGCTGGGCACAACCAGCACAGGATCAATCTTTCGCGAACTGATGATTTGATCGATTTCTGTATCGGACTTGCCAAACACACGGACGGCATCGCGTGCGGCTTTCAGGGCGCCCTCGGCAGTCTGTTCATCGGAAATCGCCTGCTCAAGTTCTCTCTGAGGGACACCCACATTCGTCGTGTACAGGTCCTTGGCGCGCGCCAGTTCCTTGCTGGTCAGTTCCATCGTTGCTGCGGCACCAATGAGAGTGGACTCGGCTTGGATCAGGTCAGGGCTATCGATCGTGTAGAGCGGTTGGCCCTTTTGAACCTGGTCGCCGAGTTCCACCAGGCTCTTGATGATCTTTCCCTGATACGACGGGTAGACCTGAACCGACAAGTCGTCGGCAAAGCTGATATTGCCAACGGCCTCTTTCTCCACGGGAAAGAGATGTGTTCTCACCGGCTCGATTTTGATCGTGTTTAGTTGACTAGTTGACAGGTCCAAGGCCGTTTGAGAAGAGGGCGCGCCGGAATTTGCACTAGATCCTTGCAGTGCGTTCGCGTTTGTAACGCGGCCGCGACTGCGTCCAAATTCCATAAGTCCCGTTGCGACAACAATCGCCGCCGCCGTCACAAACACCACGGCAACTCTCTTGCTGATGTGAACCGGATATTGCATCGTTTTCGTTCAAACCTCATCCTTACAGGATTCGCTCTAGAGGGAGGCCGCAATTGTCCCAGCTTGCTAACCCTCGCAAGTCTCTACTCATGACTTTGCCGCATGCCTATTGGTTATTGTCCAATGCACGTCCCGGAAAGAGAATCCTATCTTTGGGACAAGAGTGCCTATCTTTTGGCCGCCGTGACCTATCTTTCGAACATGGATAGGTCATTTTTTCCTTGTTCCCCCTATACTGGATTGGCAATCCTTCGGAAAGTTTCTTTTTTCACGGATTTTGACGATGGAATTTTCCTCAATCTATTCGGAGGACAACCGCAAGCGTTTTTTGATCGCTGCAGTGATCTTGATTTTTGCGATCGCAGTCGTCGACTGGCAGACGAAGCCGTTCATCTCTATCGGATTTCTCTATTTGTTTCCGATTCTGTTAGTCGCGGGATTCCTTCCACGATGGCAGATGACTCTCGTCGCTTTGGTCTGTGCAGTACTCCAGGAGCTTTACAGCGAACTCCCGCCCAATGAAGCGATCACTCGGCTCTTGATGGCTTCCGCCGGATTTGTCGGAACTGGTCTTTTTGTTTCTGAAATCACTCGGAGCCGCCAGGCGACGTTGGAGCATCTCAAAGAAGTAGAAACACAAGTTGGACTTCGGAAGGAAATCGAAGAGCAACTGCAGGCGTTGGTCGAGACTAGTCCGGTGGCAATTGTGACGATCGATTCGACAGGAGTGATTCTCCTCGCGAACGAGGCCAGTCAGAGTCTCTTGGCGCCGGGCAGTGACCCTGTCGGTGGTCAACAAATCGGTGAGTTTTTGCCGGCCTTGCAAGTTGCGGTACAAGCCCAGCGGTCGCGGCAATTCCGGACGGAACTGCGATGCCGCGGAAAGCGCAAGAGTGGCGAGGCTTTCCTCGCTGCGGTTTGGTTCTCTACCTACACAACGGCTCGAGGGTTACGATTGGCCGCGATTATTGTTGATCTTTCTGAGGACCTCCGGGACCGCGAAGACCTGAGCCTAGACCATCTTCTGAAAAATACGACAATTCTTATGAGCGCGATCACGCACGAAATACGAAATCTATCCGGCGCCGTAAGTGTCGTGCACAAGAATCTTTCGCGGCTGCAGGGGTTGCAGAACAACGAAGATTTCCGTGCCCTAGGCACGTTGATCGAAGGCCTCGGAAAGCTATCCGCCATGGAATTGAGGCCCGCGGTGGATGAGCATTTGGGTGCCATCGAACTGTCTAGCGTCCTGGATGAGCTGCGCATTCTTTTGGAACCGTCCTACCGCGAGGGTGGTATCGAGGTCATTTGGCGCTTGCAGGACGATCTGCCATTGGTCACCGGTGATCGCTATGGATTGACACAGGTTTTTCTGAATCTCTCACTCAACAGCCGTCGTGCCATGGAGACAACAGATAAGAAGCAGCTAAAGATCAGCAGCGCAGTTGAAGCTGATTCTGTCGTGATTCGTTTCGAGGACACGGGCATAGGAGTCTCGGCCCCCGATGGTCTCTTTCGGCCCTTTCAGCAGGGTGCCGATGCTACGGGATTAGGGTTGTATGTTTCTCGCGCGATTCTGCGCAGCTTTGGCGGCGAGCTCGAATTTGAACCGCGCAGCGAAGGGTGTTGCTTTGCGGTCAGATTAACGAGGGCACCCCATACGGGAGGTTCTTCCGATGAATGGCACTGAACAGAAGAGCGTCCGCTTACTGCTCATTGATGACCATGCCCTCTTCCGTGAAGGTGTCGCGCGACTCCTCCAGTCTGAACCTGGATTTGAGGTAGTCGCTCAGTGTGCCTCCGGCACAGAAGCTCTCGGGGTCGTTCAGTCATTCAAGGAAATCGACGTTGTGCTACTGGACCTCGATCTTGGACAGGAACGGGGAACGGACTTTCTCGACCGCCTTCGCGAGGTACACTTCGATGGAAAAGTCCTGCTCGTGACTGCCGACGTGGGCGATACTGAGCTTTCCAGCTTGATCCGAAAAGGAATCTCGGGTGTCTTCATGAAACACGGGTCTCCTGCGCTATTGATTCAGGGAATTCGCGAGACGATGGAGGGAAAGGCACTCTTTGCACAGGATTTGCTGCGAAGAGCCTTGCAAGAAACGCAGGCACCCGTTGCAGATCAATGTCGTCCCAGCCTCACCGACCGCGAACGGCAGGTCCTTTCCTTCGTGTTTGAAGGTCTGTCGAACAAACAGATCGCGGATCGTTTGCGGGTCTCCGAGACGGCAGTCAAAGCCTCCCTGCAACAACTCTTTACCAAAACTGGTGTTAGAAAGCGAAGTCAGTTGGTTCGCGTTGCCCTGGAACAATACCGGGATCAGTTATGAATGTTGTCGAGAGCTTTGCTTGCTCCCGCCCAGAGCAAGACAACGTTACGGCCACTTGGGGTAATTCAAGGTTTGTAACACGCCGAAGGACATAACACGTCGAGTAAAAATCAGGACCCACGAATAGGAGATACCCCTCTGGTGCGAAGGGGCAAAAGCTATGAGCAGAGCAATTAAAATCTTGCAAGCTGCGTTGCCGCGTGCCATGGAGGGTCGACCAAAGGTTGGCGGTTCCCACATCTAACCGAAACTCTTCGAAGCGCTGGCGTAACACGACTGGTACCTCCCGGCTTGTCAGAGTCTCTACCTGAGAGAACACGGTCCGGTCGTGCAGCTCGGCACGCCCCTCCCGCCCTGCGCACCGATCAAGCTGGTCAGAGCACCTTGCCTGAGTTTCTGAATGCATCGTGGCGTGCAGGAGCCGTCACCGTAGATCTTCCTGACACCACTGTAGTCAGCGGACAGACTAGTGGCAAATGGCGGATGGACTTGAACTTATCATTGGAGTGCATAGATGACCTTTAGAGAGGTGAACGGAACAGATAGATATTTGCACTTGTGTCCCTCCTTCCGCGTATGGACACTCCTTTGATTAATGCTACTCTTACGAATCGCGCGCTCAATCGTTGCGGCGGGAATATAAATCTGGCAGCCGGAGCGCTCGCCACATTGCTCGGAGTTGGTGCGGCACTGAGCAATGCGGTGGGCGGGTTTCTGGTGCAACACGACGGATTTCACGCTTCTTTTCTTGGACTTGCCTTTATTGCCTGTGTCGCGCTGATGCTTTTGTGGCGGTTCGTCCCGGAGACGTCCGACGTTCGACAATCGTCCCCAATTCGACGACACCGAAACTAGGTCCCGATGGGTAGACCCCAGCCCATGCCATGCGTCGTGTTCCGGACACTTCGGCGATTCACGCCGTTTATCAGTTTCGGGAAAAATCACTTATTGCAGATCCTTCTGCCTAGACGCGCATCCAATTCACAAACCGCACATGCCGTGTACGGTACGAAGGAGGGTCGCTCGTGCACAAGTCTCAAATTTTTCAAGCATGGGGCAAAATCCTCATGGGAGAACCACCCGCTCTTTCCATAGAAATCACCAAGGAATGCCCATTGAAATGTCCGGGGTGTTACGCCTATGACGCCGCGCATCTGGGTGGCGGACAAACATTGCGGGACCTTAACGATCGGCGCGGGCAGGCGCTGGTAGATGGAGTCCTTGAAGTTGTAGATCGGCTCAAGCCTTTGCACCTTTCTATCGTCGGCGGTGACCCGCTGGTGCGCTACCGTGAATTGGAGTTGATGATTCCTCCTCTGTTGGCGCGCGGAATACACGTGCAGATTGTAACCAGCGCCTTCCGTAAATTGGGTCCTACGTGGCCAAGCCTGGAGCGGTTGCTCATAGCTGTGTCCATCGACGGCTTGCAACCTGAGCATGATGCCCGGAGGGCGCCAGCAACCTACGACCGGATTCTAAGAAACATTGAGGGCCAGCGGATCACAGTTCATTGCACGATCACAGGTCAAATGATGAAGAGGCCAGGATACCTGGCCGAATTCCTGGAATTCTGGACACCTCGCGCGGAGATCAAGAAGGTATGGTTCAGCCTGTTCACGCCCCAAGTGGGAGATGAAATGCCGGAAATCCTGAGCCTGGAGGAGCGGCAACGGGCCATCGAGGACATGGTGCAATTGCGAAAACAATACCCAAAGCTAGATATGTCGGAGGCAGTGATTCGGCAGTTTGCCTCACCACCACACCGTCCGCAGGATTGTGTATTCGCGCTCACGACGCAGACCTTGTCGGCGGACCTGAAGACCAACATTACCCCTTGTCAGTTTGGCGGAAATCCTGATTGCACAGCCTGCGGGTGTGTTGCATCCATGTACTTAACAGCGGTTGCTGCACATAAATTGGGAGGCATACTCCCGGTCGGCGCGATATTCAAAGCCTCCATCAAGATTGGAGAGACGAGAGCGAGGTACCGAGGGAACCGTCAAACCAAGGACCCACGGCAAATATTGCAAGCAAGTGAAGCAAGTTGCGACCGTCTGGAACAAAGGACCAAATAGCGGCTGAAGAAGTCAGTCCAATTTTCCGCCAGTCGACACGATAAAGACCTAATTTCCTAAACAATGCACAATCGCGGCGTAAAGCCCCAGTAGCGTGCGAAGTCCAGAAACACCGGGTGCCAGACGATCTCGCCGCGCTCGTCGGTGCCCGCCACACCGTCTTCATGCGGTCGTAGAGAATTTCTTCCGGCACGCCGCCGATCTGCTGGAACGCGGTTTCGTGCAGCCGCAGCAGCGTGCCCAACTTTTGATCCAACGCCGCTTCCGCCACCATCCTGCGGCTGTACCCGAGCGTGAAGGCGAAGCCGTGCAGCTTTTGTTCCTGCCCAGCTATCTCCAGCGTGCCCAGGTGCCCCCAGTCCACTTGCGCCTGCTTGCCTGGAGCCGTCGCGAAGCGCCGCACCGCCACTACGCGTGCCGCGCCGCGTTGCGGTCGTAACCAGTCCGTCAGAATCGTGTAGCTACCCGTAAAGTTCCGTTCGCGCAATTCGCGCAGCAACACCCTTGCGTTCCACACTCCGGCGCGCAACCGCTCTTCCAAATACGGCTTAAAGGCATCCAGCTTGCTCGGCTGCGCTGGACGTGGGCCATACTCCGGCGCCACCCCCGCCGCTTGCATATACTTTCGAATCGTCTTGCGATCCCAGCCGGTCAGCTTGCTGATCGCCTGGATGCTCATCCCTTGCCGTTGCAGTTCTTTTAGTTCTTGCACGTCTCTCCCCCTTAACAAGTCTCGGAACCTCCTCCATGCGGAGTAGGTTCCGGTGTACCCCATCAAGGGGTGGGGAAAATTCAACCGGAACTATGGGGATTTTTGCACCGGCGCTGACAAAGCTAACGTTTGCCGGGACTTGGTGGCGTTTTTCGCACTGCGAGCCGTTACCAGACAATTAAGAGAGGTTTGTCGCGGTCATCGTCGACGGCGACTGCTGCTCCGCTTCCCGAGCCTTCCACGGCGTAATGTTTGTGTTGGTCTCCATAACCCATGGCTCGCCACTTTCCCAATCTTGAAAGAGCCCCCAACGCGACAGCACCGTCACGCGCTTGCCATCCTTTGTAGAGTGCGTCAGCTCTCCTTCCCAACGGCCCTCGGTCCTCAGAACCGCAAAGATTTCCTCCAACGGCTCGGGGAAAGCCGTCTGCAACAAGCTGTGGGTTACATTGCCGAACGCCTCTTCTGCGGTCCAGCCATAAAGTTCCTGCGCGCCACGGTTCCAATATCTGACTCGGTCGGCAACATCACGGAGTACGATTGCGTCGAAGCTGAGATCGAGGAGCCGTAGCAACTTTTTCGTCTCCGCCTCCGCACGCTTGCGCTCGGTAATTTCAATGTTCACTCCGACCCAACGTTCCGGTTTTCCGTCTTTATCGCTGAAAAGCCACGCTCTCCCCAATAACCAATGTACTGAGCTGTCCGGCCAAATCACACGCCATTCGCTTTCGAAGACCTGTCCCACGGGACTCTCTTTAAAGGCAGTGACAGTGGCGTGCCTATCCTCCGGATGGATAAGCATTTCCCACGCGGAATACGTGCCGGAGAATGTGCCCGGGCGGAGACCGTACAAAGCTTCCAATTCGGGAGTCCACCGATAGACTCCCGTCTTGAAGTTAAATTCAAATGAGCCAACCCGAGCTGCCTGCTGCGCCAGACGCAAACGCTCCTCAGTTTCCCGGAGTGCCCGCTCAAAGACCACGCTCCGCTGAAGGATTTCTTGCACATCAATATTTACTTGGGTTGAACCGTAGATGTCCGAGGACGGGACACCTCCACGTTTTACAGTTTCCAACGCCGTAATAAGTTGATCTGACATCGCCGATTTCACGACATACGCATGGGCTCCCATGGAGAACGCCTGTTTCATCATCTGCGGTATATCGTGTTGGCTGAGTATTATGATCTTCGTCTGAGGAAGAATCTGCCTAATACTCCGCGTCGCCTCTAGCCCGTTCATTCGAGGCATGCTGATGTCCATCACGATGATGTCAGGCCTGAGTTCTTGTGCTTTTTCGATGGCCTCTCGACCGTCAACAGCTTCTCCACAAATGTCCACATCTGCGCGAGTTAGCAATAGGGACCGAACTCCCCGCCGCACGACCTCGTGGTCGTCAACTATCAGGATTCGCAATGGCGCCTCGTTTGCCGACGGACTCCAACGGCAAGTTCCTTTATGAGCTGACAATCTTGGTACGCTACCACCAGTCCTTTTAATCGCAGGATACAGGACTCGCTTTAGATTTTCCTGGCACACACTGTAGTCATCGGAACAACACTGAAGGGGTTCAATTGAGTTCAACGACTGGACCAAAAGCCTTTCGCGCATACCGTCGCTGGGGCTTGAGCCTCTTTTTGCTGCTTTGGTAAAGCACCTGTGAGAGCGTTGACATGACGTGTTCCACTACCGAGGCGACATCCTGACGTTGCGAGCGATACCAGATGCGATAAGTCATGGAGAGGGTAGAAAGCGTGAGTTCGGCCATTACCCCCGCCGTGATTGGCTCCAAGCCTCTTGCGGCGAACGCTGTGGCTACGCGGTCTTGTAAGTCCGTAACACCTGAAAGTTGCGCTTCACGCGCGGACCGTTGGGTTGCCGCGATTGCCATGAGCTTTCGAATGCGCGGATCGCCAGTCGTCTCCTGGGCGATGTGGCCGACGACATAACGAAACAGAGCCGACAACGACCGCTCTTCCGGGCACTCCTGAATAGCCTTCGTCATTAACGTGCCGTACCGGATGACGGGGTAGGACATCAGATCGCTTTTTGATTCAAATTGCCGAAAGAATGTGCGCCGTGCAATTCCTGCTGCCGTGGCAATTTCTTCCACGGTCGTTTGCTCGAAACCCTTTTCAGCAAATAGATCGAGAGCGGTATTCCAGATCGCGTCTCGGGTGAGCGCCCGTTTTGGGGTTTCGGTGTTTTCCCCATCTACCGCTCGAAGCACAATTTTCTTCCGTGATTGTTTCTTTCTCAACGCAGTAACCTCGTCTCGCTGGAATCTAACGCAGCCATCATCAGGCAAGCCTCTCAAGTATGTTGTAGCTGGCCTTCAAATAGGGTATCTTAAAAATGGCACTCAGTGCCATTTTGTAAGGAGGCTCATGAAAACCCTGTTGCTGCTCGCTCTGCTTTTATCTCCACTTGCTCATGCACAAACCGCGCCAGCATCCATGAATGGCGAGTGGTTTGTCCAGGAAGGCGCCGGGGGAAGCGACAGCGTGAAAACCTGTGAGTTTACGCAGAAGGCGTCCGACCTGACCGGCACTTGCACCTCAAAGGCGACGGGAAGCGTCCCAATCACAGGAAAAGTCGACGGCGACAAGATCACGTGGACGATGAAGTTTCAAACGATGGTAGGGCCTGTCACGGCAACCTATCACGGAGCGCTGAAGGCTGAAAATAAGATCACCGGCATCGCCAACGCTCAGGAATTCAAGATGGAGGGCGAATTCAGCGCCACGCGATACAAACTTGTCTGGTCTGACGAGTTCAATCAAGATGGCAAGCCCGATCCGAAGAAGTGGACCTATGAGACCGGTTTTGTGCGAAATCGGGAGTTGCAGTGGTATCAGCCAGACAACGCTCGATGTGAGAATGGCCTCCTGATCATCGAAGCCCGCAGCGAGCGAAAGAAAAATCCAAATTATGTAGCGGGGAGCGGTGATTGGACAAAGAATCGGGAATACGCCGAATACACGTCGGCCAGCTTGCTGACGCGCGGTCTTGCAAGCTGGAAATATGGACGTTTCGAGATGCGAGCTCGCATCGATACGCGACCAGGTCTCTGGCCTGAGTTTTGGACTCTGGGCACGAATCGGGAATGGCCGTGGGGTGGAGAGATCGACATTCTTGAGTCGTGGGGCGGGTTGCTAAACGCCAATGTGATCTGGGCAGGACAGACGCCCGGCTATAGCCGCTCCTCCTCGAAGCGGAGGCCGATCGCTTTGTTCGGAGACCCCGGCTGGAGCAATAAGTTCCACGTTTGGCGCATGGAGTGGGATGAGGAAAAGATTCGCATATCGGTGGATGACGAATTGCTGAATGAGCTGGACGTCGACAAGGCCGCCAATGGAGATGGAACCAATGCGTTCCGACAACAACAGTACATTCTGCTCAATCTCGCCGTTGGCGGGGTCACGGGTGGTGATCCGTCCAAGACACAATTCCCCGCACGTTACGAAGTGGACTGGGTCAGGGTGTATCAGTAATCCAACAATGTGCCTCAAGTTCTAGCTGGTCGTTCCGGTAAAAGGGGGAGCACTCCAACATGCCCTAGTGTCGGGCAACCGGACAGGAGGAAGAAATAAAGGTTCGAGACAAAGTAATGGTCGTCACGGGAGCGGGAAGTGGGATTGGGCGCGAACTCGCACTCTTCCTCCTTTCCAAGGGCGCACGTGTCGCGGGAGTAGATCTAAACGCAAAGTCGCTTGAAGAAACAGCGGACCTTGCAACTCGTTACGAGGGCCGATTTGCTCAATTTATTGTCAACATCACCGAAAGACGGGCGGTCGAAGTTCTGCCTTCACATGTACTATCGCGCTTCGGCGCGGTCGACGGGATTATCAACAACGCAGGCATAATTCAGCCATTTTCAACACTGAACGAACTGGACTATCCAACCATCGACCGCGTGTTGAACGTCAACCTATATGGCACGTTGTTTATCACGAAAGCGTTCCTGCCCCATCTGTTAAGCCGCCCCGAAGCACACATTATCAACCTCTCGAGCATGGGTGGCTTTGTTCCAGTGCCGGGTCAAACAATTTATTGCGCGGCGAAGGCCGCTGTGAAGCTCATGTCAGAAGGTCTGGCCTCCGAACTTGCGCGGTCCAACGTTCGCGTAACGGTTGTGTTCCCAGGCGCTGTCGCGACAAACATTCGACAGAACTCGTCTGTCGACAGTCCCAAAAAGATTGTGGATAGCGCAGACACCAAGGCACTATCGGCGGCCAAGGCCGCAGAAATAATAGTTCGCGGCATCGAGCGTGACGCGTACCACGTATTTGTTGGAAGGGATGCAATGCTGATGGACAAGTTATACCGGCTAAGCCCCGTTCACGCGGCACGAGCAGTTGCCGCGAAGATGCGCGCCCTCCTTCCCGGTTCGTCGTGAGAGGTGAAAGTATTTCTAAACACAAGACCAAAATGAACCGAGCGGTTTGGCTCGTTTCAGTTTTCTCGGGTGTCTTGGTGTTTTTGGCCAGCACTTATTTTGTGGGGAAGGCGTGGGACATCCGCCGCGTTGACCACCAATATCGTGTGGCTATGCTGTACGCACCGACGAATTACCTCCACGCATCAACCGTTTCTGCATTGCAAAAACGCACTAGCGTACCGGACCTTTCCGTTGCGAATGACATCACGATCTCTAGCAGAGATATACGGATCGACAAGGCATCCGTGCGCATTTACATATACGAGAGTAGGAACAAGACACCACACAGTGCCGCATTGCTTTGGATACATGGCGGAGGCTTCGTGCTAGGCAACGCAAGGGCGGACACCGAATTCCTGCAACTGATTCTGCGTGCGCTCAATATCGTTGTGGTTAGCGTGGAGTATCGTCTCGCTCCTCAGCATCCATACCCGCAGCCTTTGGATGATTGTTTCGTGGCTCTCCTCTGGATGCATGATCATGCGGATGAACTGGGCATTGATTCGAGGCGCATCGCTATAGGTGGTGGGAGTGCTGGGGGCGGTCTAGCCGCTACTCTTGTCCAACGTGCTCATGACGAAGGTCGAGTAAGACCTGTATTTCAAGTACTGATGTATCCAACGATCGATGACCGCACAACGCTAAAGAGCGAAACAAACGGTCGTGGCGTACTGATTTGGACTCCAGAGCTAAATCTTTTTGCATGGAAATCCTATTTGGGTCAAACGCCCTATTGGGAGGACGACCGGCCCTACGCAGCAGCGGCGCGTAGAAAAGACCTTAGTGGTCTGCCGCCGGCATGGATTGGAGTTGGAGACCTCGACCTCTTTTACGACGAGGATGTTGAGTATTGTAGGGGCTTACAGGCAGCGGGGGGCAGCTGCCAACTCGATGTCGTGCCAAACGCTTACCACGGCTTCAACCTGTTGGCCAAAAATGCGCCGGGCTCTACAGCTTTCAATGAGCGAATGATCGATGCCCTCAGAGTGGGATTGGAAGCGACTCCTCAGCCATAAACTGTGTGCACAATTCCCGACGAAGCTCTGAGAGCATCCCTTCAATGCGACGCTTGGGGAAAAAACCTGCGCTACCAGCGTTTGGTAGACGCCGAGACAAAATCAGATACCCGATTCCAAAGCATTCGAAGCACACACCGCATAGGACTGTTTCGCTAAAGTCTCTGGTCGTAATAAATCCAGCGGGTGCCGCCTACACTTGGACAAATATTCGCGGATCGATCTCCTTTTGTAGTTGGCGAAGGGCATCCTGTGCCGTCTTGAAAGCGCCCGTCCACTTTGTGGCTATTCCGGTGGAGCGCTCGCCGACCTGCCATTCGCCATCTTCGCATCGGGGGCGGACATTCCGAATCAAGAGATTCTGCCCGTCGGGTAGACCTTCAACTGTAGAAATAATGACCGGTCCGGACCCGAATTCTAGACCGTTATGCGACCTGCTGACTGGTTTCACGACCAGTTTGTTGCTCATTGCTTTACAAAATGCTGCAATCCACGCTCAATGGCTGGACCGAAACTGCAGGACAGATCGCACGCGTGGTCGAACTTAGGACTGCAAAGGTCCGAATGCGAGGGCTTCCTTCAATAACGGAAGCCAACATTCTCAGAACTTTCGGATATGTTGTGCGGTTATACGCTTCCGCGTGTTCGGCACTTGCCCACAGACTGAAAGTCTCAACCTCTCTGCCGTTTAGGTAGAGAAAGGCAATGTGCTCCAGGAATCCCTTCTGTTGCCGCAGCAAGGGAACCACTTCTCCCTCAATCTTCTGCTTGAATGACAGTGCACCGTCATTCTTCAAATACATGTAAAGGCTGCGTGCGAACATCGTATTCACCTTGGTTACGTGGCTAACGGACGGGAGGCGGGAGCCGGCGGATTGTCACAAGGCCCGAGACATACTCGACCCACTATCACGGTGTTCCAATTCACCTCACTTGTCAAGTATCCAATTGGGAATTCCAAACCCGCATCGATGGTTCGGCACTTTCGCCAGGATGTCTATCTCTTCTGTTTGGCTCTCTGAAGCCGGTCCGGGCGCCACGCGAGCAAATCTCCTGGCGTCCATCTCGGTGCATAACAAATAGTGACTTTCAAACGTTGGGCTAGTTGCTGCAAAGAGTCATCAGTGCGAGCTTGCTGGACATTGCCAAAAGCAGCGGACTATGCAAGTCGCAGATTTTTCTGTCACTGTTTCGAGTAATGAAGCGCAACGGATCCTGATTTGAAAAACTTTGACTCAACAAGTTTTAATTTCAATTTCTCCGGCAGGCTAACACCCTCCAACAGCCGTCTCCCTGCTCCTGCAAGGGTTGGCCCAACGACAAAACGATATTCATCCACCAAGCCAAGCTCCATAAGCTGTGAAGGAATATCTATACCACCGACCAAAATATTTTTGCCTTGTTCATGCTTCAACGTAAGTATTTCGTCGCGAAGGTTGGTACGAACAATCCTGGTATTTCTATCTTCAGGGGTGGCTAGAGACCGCGAAAAAACAATTTTGTTGGTGGAATCAAAAGCCCGAGCAAATTCGATATCTGCTTTCGTCTCAGACTGGTTTTTGAGAACTTCAGGCCAATAGGGAACCATCAATTGATAGGTTTTGCGCCCAAAGACCTGCAGGTCTACCTCTCGCGTGAGTTGAGTAAAATATTCGAGTTTTTCTTCATCGACAAATTGTTTGGTGTGGTCGACGCAGCCATCCAGGGTCGTGTTGATCGCGAAGATTAACTTTCTCATTTAAGTCCTTCCTTTGAGGCCGCTACGCCTATGCGCCCATCGTGCAGGTCCGTAAAGGTCCGTCGGGCCTGTAGGTGTTGATGATGACGCCCGATACTAGCGCTTTTGTGCTGACCAACTGGAATGAGCGTGGCGGGGTTCCCGCCGCAAAGATGCGCTTCCCCGTGCCCAACAAGACCGGAAAGACGACCAGCAGGACTTCGTCCGCAAGCCCATGCTCGAGCAGCGGTGATGTCAGCGTGGAGCTACCTGAAAGGATAAGGTCCGAGCCGTCCTGCGCCTTGGTGCGGCGAATGCCCTCGACGATGTCCAGCCCAAGACCCGCGAACGGGCCCCATGCAAGACTTTCCGGACGGTGGGTAACGACATATTTTGTTGCGGCATTGAGGCGGTCCGCCATCGGACTGCTCGGCGGCTTTGGCCAGAAGTCGGACCACATAGCATAGGTGCGACGACCAAGCAACAGATCGTAGCTTTCGCCATACGCGGCGAGGATTGCATCTCTGCCAGCGGGGGTCCGATAGGGCGCGGTCCAGGCGCCGTGGGGGAAATCGTTTTCATCGGCGGATTGCTGGATCACGCCGTCCAGCGAGATATGTTCCATGATCCTGATCTTTCTCATACGGTCCCCTTGAATATAGGTTTCGTGTAAAGAGCCATAGTCGCATCCATCGCGGCACCGGCCTTGAAACCCTGTGAGTAGGGGTGGCTTCCGTTTGCTACAACCAGATAAACCATGAAGGCTTTTTAGTAAGCTGTCGATGAGAATCGGCTTCCGCCATTCGACTTTAAATGCGGCGACGATCATGAAGACGCCCATCAGGCCCACCATGATGCCCCCAGTGCTGGATGATAATTGTATAGTCCTGGGCGAACGGGATTTTTCCGGCCGTTTCCGCCGCCCATCGGGGCCAAAAAGCATAGAGACCGGCTAAAGCCGTTCCAATCCCGGTAATAACAAAGAACGGCCTAAAGGTAAGATCGAAAAAGCGTTCCATCTGTTTCCCCGTTCACTGAGATCTGAGAGAGAGACGCTCACTTAGTTTCCGTAGTCTGGCCGCCCAATAGCCGAAAGCAACTTTTTAAGGTTGGCGCGCTGGGCCAATCTGCGGTGCACGGTCAACGAAGTTGGGTACATTTCCCGCAGCGATGCGCAATCCGAGTGGGGTACCGCTAATCGCAGTTCCGTTGCGGAACTGATTGTTTGTCCATACCGATGCTACGGTCGTCATCTCGTTAATTGTGACAATTGATGGGGAGGTGCTACCCAAGACCGTAATCAGTGCGATTGCGGGGTTGTCGCCCTTGACTGCGCTCGCTGTTGGCTCGCCACCCTTGGCAATGAGATAGAGACTTGTATCTTGTCGGAACTCCCAGCCAAACGAAGCTCGAATCGATCATCAGCGCTAGTTTGTGTTTGCCCACTTGCTTGGGTTCGCCTGTGCTGGCCGCCCACAAGGTCACTGTCGCATTGGCGGTCGGTTCACCGCCTCCAAGCACAACACCTACGACGCTGCCGGGAACCGGTGTCAGATTGGGAATCCGAGCACCGCGGGGCACCTGGCCCGTCGGGGTGGGACTTTGAACTGTAGTGCTTGGACTCTCTGGAGCGGATTTCTGCGGCCCGCCGCAGCCCTGAATAACCATAAATGTCAATCCAAGTGCGAGCGCCGTGAATAGCTGGAGCGCGTGTGCCAACCTAAATCGAATCCAGCTGGAAGTGTGCATCTGTGCCTCCGCGTTAAATTGGGGCTCCTAGATACGGGCCACATAAAATAAGGACGATTCATTTGCTCCGAGAGTTGTCGATTCGACCAAGGACGATTGACGCGACTATTATCGTCAGGTTCCATCAGATTGGAATTGTCAGAAGCAACATGCAGAGGGCTCGGGCAAAAGGGCTTGGGGCCGCTCAGTCAGCCAGTGACCTGGCGCCTGGTAAACGCTTTCCCGGTAATGTGGTGGCTAGTACCGCATCGGAATTTCCAAATTTGGTCCGATGATATGCTTTTAGTGATGGCTTCGGGCGGCTTGGTCTAGGGGTGTTCGACCTTGGGCGTCGACTGAGCTCCTAGCGGTTCGCGGAAAGGATCCATCGGAATCGGCGCATACTCGACCTCGATGATCTCGAGATGCTCCGTCTTTGCTGGCGCGCGCAGGTTTACGCGGTCGCCGGGGCTCGCCTTCATCAGCGCATTGGCCAGAGGCGAGCGCCAGCTGATGTAGCCGCGGTCGAGGTCCACCTCGTCGATGCCTACGATCGAGACGACGTGTTCGAGGCCGGCGACGTCCTTGTAAGTCACGGTTGCGCCGAAGAAGACGCGCGTAGCGGCTGATCCTGGCCGCGGAGCGGCGGGATCGACGACCACGGCGGCGTCAATGCGTTTCGTGAGAAAGCGAATCCGCGAATCGATCTGGCCTAACCGTCGTTTGCCGTAGAGATAGTCGGCATTTTCACTGCGGTCCCCGTTACTAGCCGCCCACGCTACGACCTCCACCACCGCGGGCCGCTCGCGACTGAGTAGGAACAGATGCTCATCTTTCAGCCGCTGCAACCCGGCGGGCGTGATGTAGTTCTTGAGCGTTGGCCCCGCTTCCTCGCGCACCGGTCCTCGGAGCGGCCGCTTTTTTCGCATTTGCCAATCTGCCATGGGATTTCGTGTACTTGTGGGCGACCCAATCTCGGAAGGTCCGCGCCTCGGTCCCGATAATTCCTCGCACGGTGAACGTGACGTGCGCGAGCTAGATGTCGAATGATACATCGATCTTCCTGTGGGACTCTTAGAAAATGCGGTAACCCGTCCGATTGCATATCTAGGCGAAGAAGTATGCGGTTCACCTAAGCGATGAGCCGATGAGGTGCCCATCTCCAATGAATTGTTTGTATTCGACCTGCAGGCTCACACCGATTCCGGGCGTATGGTCGGCTTTAGCGGCCAATCTCTGCCCATTCTCAGGGCGTCTCGAGGTTGCGCGCTTCGGTGACGATTTTGGTGAGGCGGTTGGAGAGGCGGTCGAGGCGACGCATGGGCCGGCCGGATGCGGCTGTCGCCAGCAGCGAGCCCGAACAGCAGTTGAAACCGCAAACCGAGCAGATGCGCAGCATGTGCTCGAAATGTTTCGCCGAACGCTGCCGGATCACTTGGAGCTTGCCTTCGCACGATCGACCGGTGCGGACCGGAATACGGTGCGGCGGATCGTTCGTTTCGCGGAGAAAGAGGGAATCGGGCGCGAGACGCCGTGGCTCGAGAACTGGTTGGCATACCTGATCGTTCAACCGCAATCGGGGGTGGGTGAATGATCCTGAAAATGTGGGTGAAAGTTAGTGAAAACGGATGGGTGAAGGTTGGTGAAAAACTACCGCCTAGGTGGTCGATAGATCCTGAAAAATCACGCCATCCTTTTATTTGTGCTCGCGTGGGCGGTTTTGCGCCCATTTTGCGCCCAAGTTTGCAGAGGTGCACCAGTGTTGCAAAAACGTCGGAGCGCGAGCTCGCTGCTAACAGCGGAGGAACAGCGTCTTTGCAAGATTTGAAGTTGGACGCTGCGGTCACGTCAGACCAGGTCATGGAACAGGGCTAGGGTCGACATCAAAATATCGGAACTGCGAAATGGGCTCACACGCCGACAGCGTATATTCACTCTGGAGAAATTGGCCGGACTGAATGACAAGAATGCCGCTCTTGCTGCGGGGTATTCGCTGAGCGTTGCGGAGAACACAAAACAGCGGATCTGGAACGGCCGGGTTCGCTCAGAATTTGAGAGGCTAACAAGCGAGGCTGTATCGCGATGGCCGGAAAAGCGCGGATGGCTGTGCAGAAAGATGAGAACTCCGGCCCCCCATTTACTCGGAAACCCTGAAAGGCCGTGCTGTCAAATGCCTCACGAATCCGGGAGACCTCTCGCAAGCGATACCAATTCGTCCGGTTTCTTGTAGATCATCTCCGTCCGAACAAGAAAGCTGGCTAAGGGGAATGCTCCTCAGTCTCGAGAGGCCACGGTTATCCAGACTTCATGAGTCGAGGAACCGCGAGCGTAGCTGACTGGAACTCGCGTTCCCGGTTTAAGAGCTGCCACTGCCGTTTGAAATTCTTTGCCTTTAATCCGCAGTCCATCGAGCGTCAATATTACGTCTCCCACGAGTATTCCTGCTAGCGCTGCCGGACCTTGCGCGGTCACGTTGGTCACTAACGCTTCTTCACGATCGTCTTTCGTCGAGACTCCTATCCAGCCGACGTGCTTTTGTGTCGAGCGTGTTGAACCTCGAGCTGCAGCCGATTCTTTTGGCCTATCGGGGATTGTTGGCGGGTCTGCCGTGCTCATTTCATTGGGTCCCCCGGCCAACTCGGCGTTCAAGGTGATCGAACCACCGGTAAAATCCACTACGCGAGTCCAGTTTTGGAACCCCAA
This sequence comes from Candidatus Acidiferrales bacterium, assembly GCA_963742325.1. Classification (GTDB taxonomy): domain Bacteria; phylum Acidobacteriota; class Terriglobia; order Acidiferrales; family UBA7541; genus Acidiferrum. The sequence goes on from CAVULB010000002.1 coordinate 2,006,265, forward strand.
TTTCTTGATGGTTATGATGTGCTTTCCGGCCATGACATTTATGGTTGAGGGAGTGTTGCCGACGAAATCCTCATCGACGAAGATGTCAGCTCCAGGTACGGTGGAGCTTACGCTCACGGTGGATGTGACCACTGAGGATTCGGGCGGAGAGGGTTTGAGTGCGGTCGTCTGAACTGCGGATGGGGCGGTCGGCTGATCAGCGTCGAGGGAACTCTGAGTTGTGCTTGAGGAAGTTTCACTTCGTGCCGATTGTGCGTTATTTAATGGCCTGATCGTAACCACCGCCCAACCCTTTCTTCTAGCTGCGAGTCTTTCCTTCTCTCTTTGGCTAATCTGTTCCATTGCGTCCTTAAGCAGCGACGTGGAAGCTGAGGTCAAATCAGTACGGTTGTGATTATGAAGAGGTGCGATAGGCAGGAAACTTCCCTTGTCCTCACTTGTTTGTGGATTCCAAACTGCCAACCATCCATCCGCCACATAGGACTCCTTCGTCCTTGAGTTTGAGTGATTGACTGGCACGCTGGCACTGGTGGTGCCTGAAACGGTACTTGTGTTGCCATTTTGATCCGTTGTGGTCGCGTTCACATCGCCGTTGACCCGCGCAGTAGCTTCATAACTGTAAGTGTACGATTCACTCATCAAATGCTCGCCCCAGACGATCGCGTAGAGCGGCTCATCGGCTGGAGCTTGAGCGCCATTTTCGACGTAACAAATTCCCGCATACTTGTCCCGGTTGCCATACTTCTCGTACCAACTGCTCTGCGGTTCATTCATCTTCAATACCGAGCGGTGAACGGTGACTTCATCATTTTCGAGGACTGAGAAATACACGGCACAAGGAGCAGGCTGTTCGTTCGCCTCGATCTTACCGATGGCTAGGAGTAGTGTTGCCAAACATCCGATGGGCTTAAGGTTCATGGGCGGAAGAACTAGCTGCACACCGAGGTGATAACAGCAATGGGGACACACCGAAAATAATCCTATTCCTACCCTCCTTCCCGGTCAATCAACCCCATGCTGCAATGGTTGGCGGCCGCAGACGGGCGGGAGTGGCCCGGCAATTCCGCATCACGTCAACTTCGGCCTCCTTGGTCTTCAGCATGCTCCTGGCAAATGCCCTAGAGTCAGGCCCTACATAAAACAACTGAGTCTGTTGGAAAAAACGGGGCTAGAAACGCATTAAGAGTCTTCATCGGGCGCTTCGGTGTTCCTTCAGACCTGATACTTTCGGGAGCTCGACTCCTTTCCTATTGCCCTCCCGTCATAATCGGTGCTGGCAACTGTTTTTGGGCGAGGTGACCTACCAGCCTTTTTAAGTTTTGCGCTGTCGCTGCCAGGTAGAATTGCTCCCCGACATTCCATAGTCTTTGCGATCGCACTCGGCGCAGCTTGATTTGCTGGTTTAGCTCGGCGAAACAAAGCTTCGATATTGTAGCGCGCGCGTCGTAAACGTTTATAGTCCGGTGTCTCAGGCAATGCGCGAGCTACTTGTTGCCCCGCGTCCATCCCCCTCGACAATGTTCTTGAGCGTAGGGCAAGTTCCCACAGAGCGCGGGTGTAAACTACAGCCACTGGTCCCCGAAGGGCAACCGCCACATGCGGCGCCTTCTCAATCAGTCGGCCAATGCCGCAGCCAGGACCAAAGGAAGTAGCTTCGAGATTGTGTATTGCCGCTCCGTCCCGCGCCTGGGACACAATCAAGCCATCGGGGCCATTGCCCCATCGACAGTGTCGACAAATCTGACTCATCCTGCACCAGTGAGTTCAGCGGTGCCCGTGGGGAGGAAGCCAAGAGCTGGCATGAAAGCCAGCGCTACACACCCAACGGCCCTGGAGATCAATAGTCGTTGATGCGACGGGCGCCGAAGGTTGGGAGTTGGGAGGCGTCCCAGCCGCCGCCGAGAGCTTTGACGAGGAGCACGCTGGCATCCATGCGCCGCCGGAGAATATCGATGGCATTCCGTTCGTTCGCCAGTTCGATGGTCTGCGCCGTGATGACTTGCAGGTAGGTGTCCACTCCCCCTTTATAACGATTGGTGAAAAGATGCAGGGAATCCTTTGCCGATGCGACGGCCTGATCCTGCTGTTGTGCTTCGTTCTGGAGAATGCGCAATGCAGCGAGGTTGTCCTCGACCTCCTGGAAGGCGGTCAGCGAAGTCTGGCGATACGTGGCGACGGTGGCGTCGTAGTTTGCGCGCGCCGATTCGGAAGTGGCTCGGCGGCGTCCCGCGTCGAAGAGCGTCTCCGCGAGGACTGGACCAAGAGCCCAGAATCCGGCCGGCCAGGTAAACCAGTTTGACCCTTGCGTGCCGGCGAAGCCTGCGGTTCCTTCGAGAGAGACCGTCGGAAAGTACGCCGCCTTGGCGATACCGATTTGCTGATTGGCTTCCGCCATGCGCCTTTCCGCGGCAGCAATATCCGGACGACGTTGCAAAAGCTCTGAAGGTAGCCCCGGAGGGATCGTTGGAGGATGATTGTTGAGCGGCGTTTCCGCCAGGCTGAAATCCGCGGGCGGCTTGCCTACGAGGATGGCGATGGCGTGTTCGAATTGAGCCCGTTGGACGGTGACATCGGTATCCTGGACGCGCGTGGTGTCTAACTGGGTTTGCGCCTGGGCAACGTCCGATCGTGGCGCGGCTCCTCCTTTGAAGCGATGGGTAGTGAGCTGCACATCGTCGCTATAAGCTTTCACGGTATCGTCAAGGAGCTGCTTCTGCGCATCGGCGCTGCGCAACTCGAAGTAGTCCATGGCGAGTTCCGCCTCGAGACTGAGTTTGGCACCTTCATAATCGCCGGCAGTCGCTTGCGCCTCTTCACGGGCGGCAGCAACCGTTCGCCGCACGCGGCCCCAAAGGTCCAACTCGTAGGAAAGATCGAAGGGCAACACATATTCGCCGGTGCTCGTCTCATTGATTTTCGACGGAAAGCTCGGCGAATAGTCCGTACTTTTCGTATAGGCAATGGTCGGTGCGGTGGAGATGGTGGGAAACTGCGAAGCTCGATTGAAGCGAATGGCCGCGCGCGCTTCGCGGAAGCGCGCTTCGTACACTTTCAGGTCCTGGTTCGAAGTGGCGACCTGTTCTTCGAGTTGGTTGAGTTCCGGATCGCCGAAGACTTCCCACCATTTCCCACGGTTTGCCTGGTCGGCCGGATTCGCGGGCTGCCACTGCTCGGCTCCCGGGGAGGAAGCCGGCGGTTGTTCTTTAAACGCCGCGGGCGTCGGGGTGCTCGGCTTAACATATTTAGGTCCAACCGTGCAGCTCTCCAGCGCGAAAAGCAGCAGGACGAGGAGCAGCGCGAGGATGCTTGTTACGATGTAGCGAAACGCAACCGATGCGTATTTCATCGCGCAGCACCGCCTGTTGAGTTGCTGGCCACGCGCACGGGTGAGTTGTCGACGAGCGAATCCGATGGGTCCGCAATGACGGCATCGGTGGGCTGTAGGCCCGAATTAATTTCCACACTGTTGCCATAGTCGTGACTGATTTTCACTGAAACGAGCTGAGCCTTGCCATTGCGAACGACGGCAACTTGCAGGCCCTCCTTGCGGAAGATCAGCGCGCTCGCGGGAACGGTAACAGAGTGCACCGTCTGGGGCAGCTTGAAGTGCACAAAGACATAGGCGCCGGGCAGAAGCCGGCCGCTGGGATTATCGATATCGACCTCGACGAGCAGTGTGCGCGAAGCAAGGTCAATGGAATTGGTATTGCGAACGATGGTGCCGTGGAAGGTTTCGCCCGGAAATTCATCGAGCGTCAACGTAGTGGTCCCACCAGACCGCACGTCCGGGGAGTAAACCTCAGGAACAGCCACGTAGACGCGGAGAGTGCGGATGGCGGCCATGTGAAAGAGCTCCCGCGGCTCGCTGCTGGCGCCGGCGCCGCCCGCTACTCCAGAAGTCGCGCTGCTTCCACCTGCGCCCGCATCGATCAGCGCGCCAATGTCTGTGCTACGGGCGGTAATGATTCCGTCAAAAGGGGCGTAGACTTTTTCGAAGGACTGCAACTGTTCAAGGCGACGCACGTTGGCGGCGTTGGCTTCCGATGTCGCTTGCGTTGCCTTCAGGTTGATGACGGCCTGGTCTGTTTCCTGCTGGGAAACCGAGCCGTCAGTTACGAGGCCTTGCCAGCGGTCGGCGGTGATTTTGGCTATGGCGACGTTAGCCTGGGCGGTGTCCAGGTCCGCGCGAGCTTGCTGGAGCTGTTGGTCAACTTCCGGCGTGTCGATCACCGCGAGCAATTGGTCCTTTTTCACATGCGCCCCAATATCGAAATACCATTGCTTCAGATAGCCGTTGGTTCGCGCGTAAATCGGGGCGTCAGTGAAGGCCTGGGTAACGCCTGGGAGGATAATTTCATCTGTGGGCGCGCCCTCCTTCGGGAAAATTACAGTGACGAGGGGAACGGCTGCTTCTTCGGTCCGTTGCTTGAGGCGTGATTCGGCGGCCGCCCGCGAATGGATTCCGAGGTAAATAACGGTAGCCAGCAAGACGAGGCCAATGGCGGCAAACACCATTGCCGTTCGACGCCCCCCCGGCCCGAGGGCGTACCCATGCGATGGGGAGTCCGTAGTTTGCCGTGCGCTGGTTTCCGGCTTGGGAGTGGAGCTCACATTTTTTTCGTTCGGCGTCATGCGTTTTCCTTTTCGGTTACGCGGTAGCAGGCTCATGCCCGTCGCTCTGAGGTTTTTGTGCAGGATCGTGACGGTGCAAGAAACTGAAAACGGTGGGGACGAAGAACAAGGTCGCCACAGTTGCGCACAACAGGCCACCAATGACCGCGCGGCCCAGAGGCGCATTCTGTTCGCCACCGTCGCCGAGGCCGAGCGACATGGGAACCATGCCAATGATCATCGCGAGAGCGGTCATAAGGACCGGCCGAAAACGGGTGAAGCCGGCCTCGATGGCAGCTTCCTGGGGATCTCCATGTTGCTGCAGCCGTTCGGTTGCGAACGACACCATGAGAATGCTGTTGGATGTGGCCACGCCCATGCACATGATGGCGCCCATTAAGGCGGGTACGCTGAGTGTTGTGTGCGTGAGGAACAGAAAGCCAACGATGCCTGCAAGCGCAGCGGGAAGAGCGGTGATGATGATGAAGGGGTCGAGCCAGGACTGAAAGTTCACCACGATCAAGAGATAGACGAGAATGATGGAGAAGACGAGACCACCCAATAAACCAATATAGGAACTACGCATGGCTTGCAGCTGGCCCTTCACGCTTACGAAACTCCCGCGGGGTAAGTACTTCCGGTTGGCATCGACGATGCGGGTGACTTCGCGGCCTACCGCTCCCAGATCGCGGCCCTGGACAGACGCGTAAATATCGACGATGCGACGGATGTTGTAATGCGAAACCACTTCCATTTCGCTTGTGCGTTGGACCGAAGCGATATCCGCGAGAATTTCCGGGCGCTTTGCTAAGGCCGAATTCAGAGGGGTGTTTTGCAGATCTTGCAGGGACTGAACCGAGTATTGTGGAGTCTGGGTCACCAGGTTGTAGCTGACGCCGTTCTTCCAGTTGAGGAAAAACATCGGCGAGAGCTGGAAGCTGCCGCTGAGGGAGTTCAATGTACTATTGGCGACGTCGCGTTCGGCATAGCCGCCCTGGGCTGCCTTGGTGCGATCCACGGTGATGTCAAACGCCGGATAATCGAAGGCTTGCTGTATGTGCGCGTCGGCTACGCCCGGAACCTTGGTTATTTCCTGCAACATTCGCGCGGCGACTTCCCGATTGTCCTGTATATCGGCTCCTTCGATTTGCACGTCGATAGGCGCCGGTAAGCCAAAGTTCAACACCTGCGTAACGATGTCGGCAGGCAAGAAGTAAAACATCGTGTTCGGAAATTGCCCCGGCAACTTTTCGCGCAAGCTCTGAACATATTCGGCGGTGGGATGGTGTTTCTCCTTGAGAGACACAAGGATGTCTGCGTCGCCCGCTCCAATCAGGCCGGATGTGGAGTGCATGTAATTGATGCTGCTGTAGGGCAGGCCAATATTGTCCAGAATGTTGTCCACTTCCTCAGCGGGAACTTGTTGTCGGATGAAGCCCTCGACCAGGTCGCAAATCTTCGCAGTCTCCTCGATTCGCGTGCCGCTCTTAGCGCGGAGGTGAAGGATAAATTGACCGTTATCCGTGCTTGGAAAGAAATCCTGGCCAAGAAAAGGAACTAAAAGGAATGTGGCGAGACACGCAAGAAGAAAACCAGGAATGAAAAGAGCACGCCCGTGGACCACAACGGTCAGCAATCCCCGGTAGGCATTCCGCAACCGCTCAAATGTGCGCTCGAAGGCGCGCTGAAATAGGACAAGGGGATTCCGCGACGGGGCAGACTTGTCCTGTTTTGTTTTCAGGAGATACATTGCGAGTGTGGGCACCAGGGTTCTCGAGAGGAGGTACGACGCGAGCATGGCGAACACCACGGCTTCGGCAAGCGGCACAAACAGGTAGTGCGGCACACCGTTTAACATGAACATCGGTAAGAATACGATACAGATACAAAGCGTGGACACGAGCGCGGGAACAGCAATCTGGGCGGCTCCTTGCAGGATGGCGTCACGTTGAGCATGTCCTTCTTCGAAATAGCGCTCCATGTTTTCGATCGTGACGGTAGCGTCGTCGACGAGGATTCCGACGGCCAGCGCCAATCCGCCAAGGGTCATGACGTTGATGGTTTCGCCGAGAAAGCTGAGGATAATGACGGAGGTCAAGATGGATAAGGGAATAGAGACAGCGATAATCAGAGTACTCCGCCAGCTTCCTAGGAACAGCAGAATCATCAACCCGGTTAGACATGCGGCGATCACCGCCTCGCGGACGACCCCGCTCACGGCGCCACGGACGAAAATAGACTGATCGGCAATAGGCACAATTTTCATCTCAGGAGGGAGGGTTTGCGCCACGCGGGGAAGAAGGTCGCGAATTCCCTTGACAACATTGACGGTGGAAGCGTTGCCGGCCTTTAGGACGGTGACCAGGGCGGCGCGATGGCCATCCTGACGGACGATGTTGGTCTGCGGAGCAAAACCGTCGCGGATGTTGGCCACATCCCGAAGATAGATAGTGGAATCGCCAACTACCTTGACGGGCAGATCGTTTAATTCCGGAACCGTTCTGGGACTGAAGTTCGCGCGAACGTCGTATTCGAAGAGGCCAATTTTTGCAGTTCCCAAAGGCGAGATCAGATTTTGCTGCTGTACGGCAGTGAGAACATCCTGGGGCGACAATCCCTTGGATTGAATTAGACTTTCGTTCAGATCAATCATGACCTGACGCTGTTTGCCGCCATAGGAATAGGGGATCACCGCGCCGGGAACGGTGACGAGTTGCGGCCTAAGAAAATTCTGGGAAAGGTCGTTCAGCTGCGACTCCGAAAGGCCCTGTCCCGAAATGCCCAGCTGGAGAATCGGCACGCTCGAGGCGCTGTAGTTGATGATCAGCGGCGGCAATGTGCCCGGCGGCAATTGCCGTAGGATGGTCTGAGATCCGGCGGTCACTTGCGCGTTCGCGGTATCCAGGCTGGCACCCGGCTGCAAGTAGATCTTGATGATGGCCTGGCCGTTCACGGTGGTTGACTCAATGTGTTCGACGTTGTCGACGACCGCGGTCAGCACCCGTTCGTACACGCTGGTCAGGCGCCCTTCCAGCTCTTCGGGGTTCATGCCGGTGTACTGCCATGCGACCGCGACCACCGGAATGTTAATATTCGGAAAAATATCGGTGGGCGTGCGCAAGATCATGACAGGACTGAGAATAAGGATAAGCAAGGCCAGAACGATGAAGGTATACGGGCGATCCAGAGCGACTCGAACAATCCACATCCGCAGGACTCCTTAATCAGCGCAACTGCTCCTTAGATTCTATTTCAGAACTTATTGATACAAACAAATCGCGCGTGGCGGGCAATACGCGCTCCCTCTTGACAAGCCCGTCTTCTGTGTAACGACTTCGGGCTCGAATCGGGACGAAATTCGTCGAGCCGATCACTGTTAGTAACAACCAGGCCTTATGGTGCGAGGCTTCGGAGGGAGTGTGCTGGGCGATTCCTCCGCCGAAAAGCCACCCAGCACGGGGGGGGGCGAAGCCGGCTGTAGTTTCCGCTTGATGCTGCCAAATCAAAAGACAAAATATCGTGTAACGACAAAAGGATGAAATTCTGGGCAAGCTAGATGCGGGGCCGCAACCGATAAGGGCCGAATGCAGCCCCTGAGAGATGCAACAGAATACAGACCTCATACGACGAAGCGTCGCGCGGGTCAAGTCTTTTGAACTTGAGGAAAGCGCCGCGAAATTGTAACTTGCCGTTTGCGCGCCGCGCGGGGGACGAGACCGGAAAAGGATGCGGATAAGGAGGAAGAAACGAATATGAAAATAGAAGGCAAAGACGCAAAGAAAGCAGTCGCTCGCATCACTGGAATGATTGTCGCCAGGATCGGTGGCAGCGATCCTCCGATCACGGCCGCTCTAGGCAAAGCGGAAGAAATCGTACGGGCCGTTCTCAAAACTCAAATTAGATGCGAGCACGTCTATGAGGTAGCGGAGATTGCGGGCACCATTTTCGCCGAGAGTAGCGAGCAAGACTTGAGCAGCCAGGCGCGGCTCGCTAATTCCATTCAGTGCGCAACGCAAATTGCGAAGTTGACCGGGATTCACTGAGACCGTCCGTATCGGTTCGGAGAAGAGCCTAAGTCTGGTAGCTTGGTTGGGTCCCTGAATGAGTGGAGGCTCGTGCCAGTGTTTCCGTTGGCAGACGCATCGGTTGGATCCTTCGTCGCGGGCTCCTCAATGGTTGTCAGTTAATGCTTGGTTAGTCACAATGGAATGACCGGCTCCGATTCGCGGGCCTGGGTTATGCTGCGAATCGGAAGACAAGCAGTACAGCGACAAGCGAAGGAGCCGGTCGATGAAAAGAGTTCCCCGCAAACACTTGCGTGGAGCTCCCTCCTATCAACCCAGTCCACCTATCTGTGGAGTGGTTATCTTCTTTGAGAGTGGCGAGCGCGTTGCAAACGCGAAGGTCACGCTCCTGCAGGACAGCAAAGAAATTGCCATGCAATTAACCAAGGAAGACGGCAAGTTTTCCTTCGACCAGTTGAAGGCCGGCAACTACGAACTTCACGTTCGATTCGAGAGTATTCCGTTTCCTATCGTGGCTGTTACTAAGGTTGTGCTTGTCCATCCTGAGCCAAAATCCAAACGAGAAATAGCGGTCAACATGAGATTCGGCGGGGGCAGAACCGGACAAGTTCGAGGCACTACAATACGCAAAGCGGTGTCTAATCATCCCTATGGATACGTCCACTGGCAACCTCGACTTCACGGCAATTTGTTACTCTCTTTCTGGGTTCAACAAGCTATTCTTCATCCTGTTTTGTGGTGTTTCCGTCTATACCGTTTATCTTTCGTTTCATGCGCTCTCCGTTCTGCATTCTTTGAAAAGGCGCGAAGCGGGCGAGAGTCTGGGACGCATACAACATCCAGTTGCAGTTTTGCGTAAACGACTGAGAAATCTGCGACAGCTTCATGTGTTCACGCTCCTGTTCTTTTTCTTCTGTATCTTGGTTCAAATTCCTGCCACTTTTCACATCTTTAGTATCGGGGACTTCGATAAATACCCCTTCCATGGAGTCGTGTCGACGCTCACGTTTCTCTTTACTTGCGATGCAGTAGTTTCCTTTGGGTTCTTATTGCCGCACTGCCTGCAATGGATGGCGTCTGGGCGTGTCGAGAACTTTGCCCTCAAATTTTGCCAAAGTCTCGATTAGTCGTTAATCAGATGGAGTTGGAGCTGTGTGGAGGCTATCTCGTAGACGCTATTTGCGCAATTTAACCAGCTCACCCTTCGCGTGCTCATTGTTAGGATTCAACTCGACAGACCGCGCATATGCCATACGCGCATCTTGGATATCGTTCGTTGCCTCGTAACCATCTCCAAGGCTGTCCCATGCATTCGCGGAATCGGGATAGGCCTTTGTGTTTAATTTGAACAGCACGACGGCTGACGATGGATCCTTTTCCTGAAGGAAAGCATAGCCAAGCCGATTTATCGTCCTCTCTTCACCGATCATGTAACGGTGCATGGGATCGGCAGTGAAGCTTTGGAACGCCTTCCGCGCGCTCTCTTCTCCCATCCGGGCTGCGGATCGCAGTATCTCGGCAAACGACTTCGGGCTGAATCTGATTCCCATGATGTGCCTGGGTACATCGTTTTCAGCGGGGGTTCTCGCCAGAAATGCCTTCGCCGCGCCATCATGCTTTAGGTAAGCATTCAGAAATTGAAGCGTGTAAAGTGCAACCCAGGAATAGCTCGTATTGGCGTCGTTCCGTCCATAATCTGCGACCTGATCCTCCTCCGCGAAATCTTTGGGTGTCTTGAAGCGTTCACACATCGAGCAGAATTCAGGATGGGACATTCCTAACATATTGACGGTCATGACATCCGCATGTGTCCACTCATTCAGCACGTTGTGCCCTGTCATGTCCATATCGGAGTGCTCGATGTCCTCGATAAAGTTTTCCCTGTTTGAGGTAAAGAAGAGAAGTGGGACATTCAATTGCTCCGGGTGAACGGATCCAGCTTTTGCCACGAGTCCTGGGTAATAGCGGATGCTGCCATCCATTTCAGCCAAGAGCTGAATGCGAGAGTCCCGCGACGCCGCAAATAGGCTCGATATCCCTCCCCAACTGAAGCTCACTGCAGCAATCCTCGACGAATCTGTGTCAGGAAGCTTTTCGGCGTACGTGACAAGGAATGAGATGTCCAGAGCCTGGGAATCAATCCCTGCCAGGTCGTCAGTCATATCTCGCGTTGACACTCCCATCGATGGACTGGCAAGAACGACATAGCCATGGCTGGCAAGGTACTCGCACAGATCAGCATTTTCCCATGCAATGGATGAATCGCTGGGAGCGTAAATGAGAACGGGGTAGTGTCCCTCCGCCATTTTTGCATCGCGCACTGCCCACAGCGGGACATCGAAGGAACTCTTTAATCGCGAACGCCATTTGTTGTGCTCTTGATCAGGCGCGCCGAAAGAAATCTCGGTATCTGCCAACGCCACATAGTCGCCAACCTTCATTGACTTGATCCCACTTGGCAGTGCTGGATACCAGATGAGCGTCTGCAGAGGACGGCCTTTGTCGCTTTCAGCTGGTTTGGAATGGTCCCCAGCTAAGACAGGAGACTTTCGGGAGGGATCGTACTGATTCACCACCCTTAAGCCTACAGGATACGGCCCAGGCTTCTGAAGAAATTGAAACGGAGGAAGCGCGGTTTCGATTGGGATCGGCTGAGGAGTTTGCGCCGAAGTAGTAAGGGGAAAAGCAACCTGCCGCGTGTGGACCATCACCGCGAGCCCTAGCACGAGAAAAATCGTTTGGAAAACTCGAAGACTCATCGCCAGTTTCACAACTGATTTTAGCCTAATTTCAGGCGCACTCCTCGGTAAGTCCGGTAATCGGACATGTTGTTCCCAGTACTTGTGACTGATCCCACCGAGGGAGACCGAGCGCGGGCCTCCGAGCCCTCGCCGAGGTCGGGAAAGATGAGTTGGACCTCAGTGTAAACAATCTCCTTATCCGTCCTGTTTTTGATGAAAATCGACATGTTCTTCAGCTAGTCCTCATCTGCCTGAAATGGCGCGCCGGGAGTTAGCTCACTCGCAGCCGTGCTTCTTCCGGACTGAATCTCCTGATATCCTACGGTCACCTTGGATATTGTCACCGCGTCGAATCGTGTGGTCAGCGAATCCACATTCACGCTTTTGGTGCCAGCGGTATTCCCATTAGCCGCGACGGGTGAACTGCACCACCAGAGCGTCCCAAGAACCCCCAGGCAAGCCAGGACCGCTAACGGCGGTTTAATCACTCTGTGCCGCTTTGTTTCTTGTGCGATGTTCGTCATGGAAACACTCCCTCGACACGTGTTTCGAGGGACTCTCACATTGAGGAATATTTACGACTAGTAAATAGACGTTTGACTGGCTGATGGGGTTTCGCCAATTGTAATTGCCGAAACTTGTATGCGTACCCATTCAGCTCCATCTGGTAAGCCGCATACTCGGAAACTTGAAATCCATCTGGACGTGTATGCCGTTTGACCAGGCACTGACTTAACGAATTGAACGAAAAAAGCAGCTCAAATCGTCCACACCGGATGGAGCGACTTGGTACTTTTGACAATAGAATCCCCGTACTCCCGTATGACACACTGCGCGCCGCCGTGAAACCACGTCTGGACTTTGGCTTCAAACCCGACTGCTCCGGCTTTCCGATTCGACAAGAAAATTCAGGAGGGTATTTATGAACTGGCCTGGGAGAGTAAGCCTTGCTTTGGCGACTGTTGCCACACTTCTCGAAGTGATTGGAGTGCCCCCAGCGAGGGCGCAAGAAAAGAAGCCCAATATCCTTGTGATCATGGGCGATGACATTGGGATATCGAACATCGGTGCCTATAGCCTGGGCATGATGGCCGGCAAGACGCCGAACCTCGACAAACTCGCCAAGGAAGGCATGATCTTCACCGACTATTACGCCGAGGCGAGCTGTACGGCGGGTCGCGCGAATTTCATCATGGGTGAACTGCCGATCCGAACGGGTATGACCACGGTTGGCCAGGCTGGCGCGCCGATCGGCATCCCGGCGGAAGCCATCACGATTGCCACCGTGCTGAAAGCGCAGGGCTATGCCACCGGCCAGTTCGGCAAGAACCATCTTGGTGACAAGAATGAATTCCTGCCCACCGTCCACGGCTTCGATGAATTCTTCGGATATCTGTATCACCTGGACGCCATGGAAGACCCGTTCCACCCCAACTATCCGCAGAACCTCTTGAATGTCGTTGGGCCGCGCAACCTAGTTCATTCCTGGGCAACTGATGTAGACGATCCTACCGAGATGCCGCGCTGGGGCAAGATCGGCAAGCAGAAGATCGAAGATGAAGGCCCGTTGCCGCCGCACCCGACTAATGGGATCAAATACAACATGGAGACGGTGGACGATACGATCCGCGACCTCTCCCTCAAGTTTATTGACAAGGCCAAGGCCGATGGCAAGCCGTTCTTTGTCTGGATGAACCCGACGCGCATGCATGTCGTCACTCACCTATCGCCAAAATACACGGCAATGATGAACTCGGAGAATGGTTGGAGCATAGAAGAAGCCGGCATGGCGCAGTTGGATGATGACATCGGCCTCGTAATGCAACACTTGAAGGATGCGGGGCTAGACGATAACACCATCGTCGTTTTCACCACCGACAACGGCACCGAAACGTTCACCTGGCCCGATGGCGGCACCACGCCGTTCGCACAGGCAAAAGGAACGGTCATGGAAGGCGGCTTCCGCGTGCCGTGCATCGTGCGCTGGCCCGGCCATGTCCCGGCGGGTTCCGTGCAGAACGGCATCATGTCCGGCTTAGACTGGTTGCCTACGTTCGCCACCATCGCCGGGAACCCGAACATCACCGACCAATTGCTCAAAGGGGTAAAACTCGGCGACCGAACTTACAAGAACCATCTTGACGGCTATGATCAGACCGCCATGCTCACCGGCAAAGGCAAGTCCAATCGCCACGAAATCTTCTACCTTGGCGAAAGCACGCTTGGCGCGGTGCGCATTGACGACTACAAGTATCGCTTCATCGATCAACCCCAAGGCTGGCTGGGGGTCAAGAATCATCCGGACGTGCCGTCGATTATTAATCTGCGGCTCGATCCGTATGAGAGAATGAGCTTTCCAGAAGACCTGACGAGGAATGGGTCGCTGATGTCTTTCGGCGATTGGTACATGTATCAATTCTGGCGTTTTGTCTTCGTCCAGCAAATGATGGCCAAGGAAATCCAGACCTTCTTGGAATTCCCACCGATGCAACGTGGCGCAAGCTTCAACCTCGATGCCCTGAAAGCCGAAATGGCCGCCAAGATGGCCCAGGCGGAAGCAGCGGCCAAGGGACCAAGCAACTAACAAAAACTATGATCAACCGGTGGGCGGCTCACAAGGGCCGCCCTTTTTGCCATAGATCTTGGAACGCCAACGAATTGTGCCATTAGCTGATTAATCCTCTCCTTCGGGGCTTCTAATCTATGTCGCCGAAACGAATTCCGAAGAAGCCTGATCTGTATAAACGCGGGCATCTATCTCTGCGACCTACCGCCACAACTCGTTACTGAGACAACGGACGGAATAGTACATCATCCGGATGGTGTTGAACGGCACGGTTCGCCTCCCTGTGTTGTGGTCTCGCACGAAGGCTTCAACGACAGTCAGGCTAACGGCTTAATCGTCGTGCCGATGATAAGTGCCATCAACGTTGACTTGGCGAAGTTCAAAAAAGCTCCGCCGACATGGGTTCACGAGTGGTTCAGCCGGAAATGGAGAGAGGGCGCTTTCCGTTAGTGAGTAATCCGCCCTTTCGGGCAAGGTCATTGTAGCCCCACATGTCCAACGGTCTCAACTTCCGGATCGCCCATTATTACCGGCCAGTTCTTTGAATCACACCCGTAAAAGCTGTATGCGAGAAGGGTTATTCTCTTTCAGTTGGGTTTTTGTTTTCAGGAGGAAGGAGCTCCGCTTCCGGCTCAGATCTTGGCAGGTCAATGCCGGGGCAGAGCTCCATGAAGTACGATTCTGTTTATCCCACTTTGCGGACCGCCGCACAAGCTCGAAACGGATTGGGCCGCGAGCTGCACCGAGGTTATTCTGCGGCGATGCCCGGTGTGTGAAATTGACTCGATCATCGGCCACGGACGCCGCCGCAAGCAAGCGCACGATGAGTATCACGACTGGATTGGCATCCGGCGCGGTCGCTGTCCCGGTTGCAAGAGGACCTTCACCTTCCTCCCGCTGCTTTCTCTCCCGTACACGCACTACAGTGTGCTGACGCGCTTTCAGGCATTGCAGCGGCGCTTTTTGAAGCACTGCTCCTGGGAAGAGGCCGCACCTACGCTCAAAGATCCTAATCGCGTGCCCGATCCTTCCACACTTCGCCGCTGGGCCCACGGCCTGAACCACTCCCAACCGGCTCTTTCCTTTCTCCGTCAAACGCTCGCCCGCATGGCTCACTGGCTGGTGCGTCGTGATCTGACCGATCAACAAGCTGAGCCTTGCTCTTGGCTGACTCTGGTTCTGCAAATTCTTTGGCCACTGCGTCTCTGAGGAATTTTCTCCTGCCCACCATCCTTGCCTGGGAATGCTGGCCGCCTTCTCCTACGTTGGCTTCCAGAGGGGAAACTGCTCCGTGGGCGAGGATGTCGAAAAACTGAAACAACGTGTGCCGCTGCTCGATTATTTGCGGCAGCAGAGTTGGACCGCCCGGCCTATCGCTTTCGGCCCCGAGTTCGTTGGACTCTGTCCGCTGCATCCGGAAACCCGACCTTCGTTCTACGTCAACGCTCACAAAAATCTCTTCTACTGTCACGGTTGCGGCCAGGGCGGCGATCTCATTCGCTTTGTCCAGTTGTCCCGTCACCTGTCCTTTCGCCAAAGTGTCGCTTACCTCGAGCAGCAAAGCACTCTTCCAACCGACTCTGCCGCCGTATTCGAGCAAGCCGCCACTTTTTATCAACAGCAACTCGAACGCTACCCTGAGGCACTGCGTTATCTTCAGCAACGAGGACTGCACGATCCTGCTCTGATCAAAGAACTACGAATCGGCTATGCCCCTGGTGCGAGCTTGCGTCGTCATCTCACGGCGCTGGGCTATTCCTTTGATCTCCTGCAGCGTCTCGGCCTGCTCAACCCACGAGGGTGCGACGCTTTCTACCAGCGCATCATCTTCCCGTGCTGCCAAGACGGACGCATCGTCAACCTCTACGGCCGCAGTATCGCTGCCGCCTTCGCCCATCAATTTCTTTCTGGCTCCAAGGGTGGCTTGTTCGCCTGGGAATCGGTTCGCCAGTTTCCCATAGTGATTCTGGTCGAAGGTCTGTTCGATCTCGCGGTGTTGTGGCAGACGGGTTTTCGCCACACCACTTGTTCGTTGGGCACCCATCTCAAAGCGGAACAGTTTCAACAGTTGTGCGACCATCCGCGCACCGTCTATCTCGCCTTCGATGTCGACGAGAACGGCAGCGGCCAGCAAGCCTCGCAGCAGTTAGCACAGCGCCTGTGCGCGCAAGGCATCACCGCTCGCTGTGTGCTCCTGCCCGATGGCCACGATCCAAACTCCTTCTTCGCCCAGGGTGGTGATGCGCGACAGTTCCAATCTCTCCTGGAGGCTGCTCAACCATGAAATTCCGCCTGGTCCACCAGCAGATCTCCAACAGTGCACAAAGTCCAGTTCGTGTCGTCGAGCAGACCTCTGGCCGCGGGGTCAGCTGGATCAATCGTTATCTGGATCGGGAATATGTTCGTCGCTTGGCGAACACCTCCCTACGCACCTATGCTCACAACCTGCTGCACTTTGTTCGTTGGTGGGAGAGTGTTCACTACGCCAGCGACATTCGGGAAGGTGACCTTACCGAGTCCACGCTCCTGGATTATGTGAAGTTCCAATCCAGCCAACAACCTCGGCCTTCCCCTTCCACCATCAATGACCGCGTCGCCGTTGCCGATCGCGCCATCCGCAACGAGTTCCCCAATGCTCCCTGCCAGATCGCCCGCGGCTTTCATCAAGCGTTCTTGCAGCGAAAGCCCATGGGCCTTGGTCGGCCGTGGGCGGCCATGAGCCGGTTGCGAGTGAAGGTGCCCAAACGCAACATCGTGCCGCTCTCGGTGGAGGAAGTAGCGCGCTTCTGGTCGAGTTTCCGCACTTCGCGCGACTTGGCCATCGTGGGCTTGATGCTATTGCAAGGGCTCCGGTCCGTCGAAGTATTAGCTTTGAATCGGGATGACGCGTTGCTCTCCGAAGCACAGCTTCGTGTTCCTGGCAAAGGCAACAAATTTCGCTCCCTGCCGTTGGCGCCAGAAACCGTGCAACTGCTCGAACACTATCTGCGACTGGAACGACCGAATCCCTGTTCCGCCGCGCTGTTCGTCTCACTCAAAGGCCACGCGCGCGGAACACGCATGACCGCTGCGGGATTACGATCTTTATTCCGCTACCATCGCAAGGCCACCGGCATCCAGCTCGCCAACCCTCATCGATTTCGACACACCTTTGCTTCCGACATGATCCGCGCCGGTATGAGTCTGCCCGCACTCATGCAGCTGATGGGTCACGCGGATATCCAGACCACGCTGCTCTATGTGCTGGTCACCCCACAAGACGTCTATCTTGAGTATGCACGTGCCGTGGCGCAGCACGTTCGCCCCCTTCCGAAGGTCTCCTCATGAACCGCGCGCGACGCCCTCCGCTCCAACATCCTCTGGCTCCGGCCTTCGACCGTGCGGTTGATTCCTTCAGTGTTTCGCTTAGTCCCGAGACGACTCGTCATTACCGCGGCACGGTCCGCAATTTCCTGAGCTATCTCGGCGCTGATCATCCTGAGGTGCAGCACCTGGACCAATTGCGCCGCGAACCCCACATCCTCGGCTGGATGTCCCGCCTGCGTTCACAAACACCAGCGCTCACGACCGCGTCCTATGTCAACCTGCTCGGCGCTCTGCGCGGCATCTGCAACGAACTGGTTTGGACCGAACAACTTCCTGAACTCGCTCATCTGATCCGCCGCGAGGATATTCCGCGCCTCCCGCAAAGACTTCCACGCCCACTCACAACAGAACAGGATGAACTCCTGCAGCAGGAATTCCGCCTGCGCAATGATCTGGGCGGCAACGTCTTTCTGCTGATTCGCCACACTGGCATGCGCATCGGTGAATGTGCCGATCTATCCTTCGACTGTCTTCGCGCCACCGGCCCGAAGCAATGGGCAGTTCACGTACCGCTCGGCAAACTCAAAACAGAACGTATGGTCCCCGTGGATCTTTTTGTGAGTGAATCCGTCCGGCGCCTCCAATTCTTTCGTTCCATTGATCCCCTGCCTGCCGACGGACGGCTTCTGGCCCGTCCGCGCACCAAAGAGGCACTGGTGCGTCAACTTCGCGATTACTTGCATCAGGTCTGCCACGCGCTTGGCCTCTCCACCCGCATCGTCCCCCACCAATTTCGCCACACCTATGCCTCGGAGATGCTTCGAGCCGGCGTTGGCTTGCCCGCGGTAATGAAACTACTTGGTCACACCTCTCCCGAGATGACCATGCAATACCTTGATGTGACGTTGAATGATCTCCAGCGGGTATTCGAGCTGGCTCGTTCAAAACCTCGCCATCTTGTTCCGCAGCCGAAGGTGCCGTCCGTTCCCCGAGCGGGCCTTGATGGCCTGATCGATTCTTTGCTCGCTGCTCAACATGTGCTCGAGATGTTTCGCAGGACACTGCCAAACGACACTTCTCGGCACCACCTCGACCGCCTCTCCAACCGGCTCACCAAAATCGTTACCGAAGCGCGCAACCTCACGACGCCCTGAAAATGGGCACAGATTGGCCGGTTAAGCCCGTGATCCGCCCGAAGGAGTCTTGCCCTCCTGTCAAACCCACGCGGCAATCCGCTCCGACAGTAGAAGGCCAGCACGTCTCGGGAGTAGTATGTTTTCAGCTTCTGATGCGCCCCACGCCGATCATCATCGGGCTCCTGTTGGCCGGTCTCGCCCTTGTCTATCTTGGACTGCTGCTATGGCTGTCGGGCGATTGGCGCTGGGTGGAGGGCTGGATCTTTGGTGTCTGGTTTGTCACTTTCGCTTCCGCCGTTCTCTTGTGGCTTCGCTCCAGGGACCCCGCACTGTTGGCCGAGCGCTTCCGCATGCCCGGCACCGGCGGTGAATGGCGCTCCGATGTGGCAATCCTCATCGCGATCAAATTGTGTTGGCTGGCTTTTTTCATTGTGCCGCCGCTGGATGTGCGCTTCGGTTGGACACCCCGCCTGCCGCTGTGGTGCGAAGTATGCGGCGGCATCCTGCTCCTTGGGGGTAGTTTCCCCTTCTTTCGCGCGTTCACCGATAACACGTATGCGTCGCAGCTGGTGCGTATCCAGACCGAGCGCGGCCAGCACGTCATTGATACTGGTGTCTACGGTTTTGTTCGACACCCCATGTATCTTGGAGCAAGTCTGGCGTTCGTTGGTGGCGCGTTGCTGCTCGGCTCCATTTCCGGCCTTTTCTTAGCCCTCGCCATGGTCGGGCTGCTTGTTGTGCGCATTTTTGGCGAGGAGAAACTGTTGGCACGCGATCTGGAGGGCTACAAGGAATATCTCCAGAAGGTGCGTTACCGGTTGGTACCACGCGTTTGGTGAGCACCCCGCCAACGGATTTCCGCTCTCGATCAGGCAGGTGTTAGTGGTATCCGGCTCACTGGGCGGATGGTCGGCTTAACCGGCCAATCTGTGCCCATTTTCAGGGCGTCGTGAGGTTGCGCGCTTCGGTAACGATTTTGGTGAGCCGGTTGGAGAGGCGGTCGAGGTGGTGCCGAGAAGTGTCGTTTGGCAGTGTCCTGCGAAACATCTCGAGCACATGTTGAGCAGCGAGCAAAGAATCGATCAGGCCATCAAGGCCCGCTCGGGGAACGGACGGCACCTTCGGCTGCGGAACAAGATGGCGAGGTTTTGAACGAGCCAGCTCGAATACCCGCTGGAGATCATTCAACGTCACATCAAGGTATTGCATGGTCATCTCGGGAGAGGTGTGACCAAGTAGTTTCATTACCGCGGGCAAGCCAACGCCGGCTCGAAGCATCTCCGAGGCATAGGTGTGGCGAAATTGGTGGGGGACGATGCGGGTGGAGAGGCCAAGCGCGTGGCAGACCTGATGCAAGTAATCGCGAAGTTGACGCACCAGTGCCTCTTTGGTGCGCGGACGGGCCAGAAGCCGTCCGTCGGCAGGCAGGGGATCAATGGAACGAAAGAATTGGAGGCGCCGGACGGATTCACTCACAAAAAGATCCACGGGGACCATACGTTCTGTTTTGAGTTTGCCGAGCGGTACGTGAACTGCCCATTGCTTCGGGCCGGTGGCGCGAAGACAGTCGAAGGATAGATCGGCACATTCACCGATGCGCATGCCAGTGTGGCGAATCAGCAGAAAGACGTTGCCGCCCAGATCATTGCGCAGGCGGAATTCCTGCTGCAGGAGTTCATCCTGTTCTGTTGTGAGTGGGCGTGGAAGTCTTTGCGGGAGGCGCGGAATATCCTCGCGGCGGATCAGATGAGCGAGTTCAGGAAGTTGTTCGGTCCAAACCAGTTCGTTGCAGATGCCGCGCAGAGCGCCGAGCAGGTTGACATAGGACGCGGTCGTGAGCGCTGGTGTTTGTGAACGCAGGCGGGACATCCAGCCGAGGATGTGGGGTTCGCGGCGCAATTGGTCCAGGTGCTGCACCTCAGGATGATCAGCGCCGAGATAGCTCAGGAAATTGCGGACCGTGCCGCGGTAATGACGAGTCGTCTCGGGACTAAGCGAAACACTGAAGGAATCAACCGCACGGTCGAAGGCCGGAGCCAGAGGATGTTGGAGCGGAGGGCGTCGCGCGCGGTTCATGAGGAGACCTTCGGAAGGGGGCGAACGTGCTGCGCCACGGCACGTGCATACTCAAGATAGACGTCTTGTGGGGTGACCAGCACATAGAGCAGCGTGGTCTGGATATCCGCGTGACCCATCAGCTGCATGAGTGCGGGCAGACTCATACCGGCGCGGATCATGTCGGAAGCAAAGGTGTGTCGAAATCGATGAGGGTTGGCGAGCTGGATGCCGGTGGCCTTGCGATGGTAGCGGAATAAAGATCGTAATCCCGCAGCGGTCATGCGTGTTCCGCGCGCGTGGCCTTTGAGTGAGACGAACAGCGCGGCGGAACAGGGATTCGGTCGTTCCAGTCGCAGATAGTGTTCGAGCAGTTGCACGGTTTCTGGCGCCAACGGCAGGGAGCGAAATTTGTTGCCTTTGCCAGGAACACGAAGCTGTGCTTCGGAGAGCAACGCGTCATCCCGATTCAAAGCTAATACTTCGACGGACCGGAGCCCTTGCAATAGCATCAAGCCCACGATGGCCAAGTCGCGCGAAGTGCGGAAACTCGACCAGAAGCGCGCTACTTCCTCCACCGAGAGCGGCACGATGTTGCGTTTGGGCACCTTCACTCGCAACCGGCTCATGGCCGCCCACGGCCGACCAAGGCCCATGGGCTTTCGCTGCAAGAACGCTTGATGAAAGCCGCGGGCGATCTGGCAGGGAGCATTGGGGAACTCGTTGCGGATGGCGCGATCGGCAACGGCGACGCGGTCATTGATGGTGGAAGGGGAAGGCCGAGGTTGTTGGCTGGATTGGAACTTCACATAATCCAGGAGCGTGGACTCGGTAAGGTCACCTTCCCGAATGTCGCTGGCGTAGTGAACACTCTCCCACCAACGAACAAAGTGCAGCAGGTTGTGAGCATAGGTGCGTAGGGAGGTGTTCGCCAAGCGACGAACATATTCCCGATCCAGATAACGATTGATCCAGCTGACCCCGCGGCCAGAGGTCTGCTCGACGACACGAACTGGACTTTGTGCACTGTTGGAGATCTGCTGGTGGACCAGGCGGAATTTCATGGTTGAGCAGCCTCCAGGAGAGATTGGAACTGTCGCGCATCACCACCCTGGGCGAAGAAGGAGTTTGGATCGTGGCCATCGGGCAGGAGCACACAGCGAGCGGTGATGCCTTGCGCGCACAGGCGCTGTGCTAACTGCTGCGAGGCTTGCTGGCCGCTGCCGTTCTCGTCGACATCGAAGGCGAGATAGACGGTGCGCGGATGGTCGCACAACTGTTGAAACTGTTCCGCTTTGAGATGGGTGCCCAACGAACAAGTGGTGTGGCGAAAACCCGTCTGCCACAACACCGCGAGATCGAACAGACCTTCGACCAGAATCACTATGGGAAACTGGCGAACCGATTCCCAGGCGAACAAGCCACCCTTGGAGCCAGAAAGAAATTGATGGGCGAAGGCGGCAGCGATACTGCGGCCGTAGAGGTTGACGATGCGTCCGTCTTGGCAGCACGGGAAGATGATGCGCTGGTAGAAAGCGTCGCACCCTCGTGGGTTGAGCAGGCCGAGACGCTGCAGGAGATCAAAGGAATAGCCCAGCGCCGTGAGATGACGACGCAAGCTCGCACCAGGGGCATAGCCGATTCGTAGTTCTTTGATCAGAGCAGGATCGTGCAGTCCTCGTTGCTGAAGATAACGCAGTGCCTCAGGGTAGCGTTCGAGTTGCTGTTGATAAAAAGTGGCGGCTTGCTCGAATACGGCGGCAGAGTCGGTTGGAAGAGTGCTTTGCTGCTCGAGGTAAGCGACACTTTGGCGAAAGGACAGGTGACGGGACAACTGGACAAAGCGAATGAGATCGCCGCCCTGGCCGCAACCGTGACAGTAGAAGAGATTTTTGTGAGCGTTGACGTAGAACGAAGGTCGGGTTTCCGGATGCAGCGGACAGAGTCCAACGAACTCGGGGCCGAAAGCGATAGGCCGGGCGGTCCAACTCTGCTGCCGCAAATAATCGAGCAGCGGCACACGTTGTTTCAGTTTTTCGACATCCTCGCCCACGGAGCAGTTTCCCCTCTGGAAGCCAACGTAGGAGAAGGCGGCCAGCATTCCCAGGCAAGGATGGTGGGCAGGAGAAAATTCCTCAGAGACGCAGTGGCCAAAGAATTTGCAGAACCAGAGTCAGCCAAGAGCAAGGCTCAGCTTGTTGATCGGTCAGATCACGACGCACCAGCCAGTGAGCCATGCGGGCGAGCGTTTGACGGAGAAAGGAAAGAGCCGGTTGGGAGTGGTTCAGGCCGTGGGCCCAGCGGCGAAGTGTGGAAGGATCGGGCACGCGATTAGGATCTTTGAGCGTAGGTGCGGCCTCTTCCCAGGAGCAGTGCTTCAAAAAGCGCCGCTGCAATGCCTGAAAGCGCGTCAGCACACTGTAGTGCGTGTACGGGAGAGAAAGCAGCGGGAGGAAGGTGAAGGTCCTCTTGCAACCGGGACAGCGACCGCGCCGGATGCCAATCCAGTCGTGATACTCATCGTGCGCTTGCTTGCGGCGGCGTCCGTGGCCGATGATCGAGTCAATTTCACACACCGGGCATCGCCGCAGAATAACCTCGGTGCAGCTCGCGGCCCAATCCGTTTCGAGCTTGTGCGGCGGTCCGCAAAGTGGGATAAACAGAATCGTACTTCATGGAGCTCTGCCCCGGCATTGACCTGCCAAGATCTGAGCCGGAAGCGGAGCTCCTTCCTCCTGAAAACAAAAACCCAACTGAAAGAGAATAACCCTTCTCGCATACAGCTTTTACGGGTGTGATTCAAAGAACTGGCCGGTAATAATGGGCAAACCGGAAGTAACCCGTTTTCATCCGTCACGCGGCCTGCTGGCGACGAATCTGCCGCTGTTTCCGCGCCGCCTCCAGCTTCCGATCCCGCTCGGCCTGAATCTCCTGCTGATGCCCGGCGAGCATGTCCTTCGGCGTGATGTATCCGATGGCGCTGTTCAAACGCACGTTGTTGTAATGCTCCACGTAGCCCTGCACCAAACGCCGCGCATCTTCGAGTGAAAGGGGCGTGCCGGGGCGGATGCACTCCCCTTTGAGTGACTTGTGCCAACGTTCGATTTTGCCATTCGATTGCGGGTAATACGGCGAAGTCCTGACGTGCGTCATGCCCGAGATGCGAATGAACTCCTTGAAGTCCTTGGCGATGAATTGCGGCCCGTTGTCGGAAATGATTCGCGGTTTAACGCCAGAATACTGCTCCTTAGCGCGTTCCAGAACGATCTCGATGTCAGCCTCGGACATCCGCTCGCGAAGATCCCAATGAACCAGGAAACGGCTGTAGCCGTCCAGGATGCTGCACAGGTAGTAGAACGTCGCGCAAACGTTCAGGTAGGAAACATCGATATGCCAATGCTGGTGCGGCTGCGGTGGTTGTTCAAAACCCGTCCCTTTCTTCGACGGCCTTCCGTTCCACTTCCGCAGCAGCCCCGCCCGATTCAGCACCCGCCACACGCTGGCCGGACTCACCGCCACGATGTCGGCGTCCAGCATCATGAACGCCAGCCGCCGATAGCCTTCCAGCGGATTCTTCAGGTGGAACGCAATGATCGCCCGCTTCTCCCAATCCTCCAGCCAAAAGTCTCGGGGAATCCAGCCATTATGCTCGTTGACCCTGCCGTACCGCTCGCGCCAGCCGTAAAACTTGCTGCCCGAGATGCCGAGCCATCGGATAAACCGCCCGGCGCTGATCTCGGTCTTCTCCGACCAGCGCCGGACAAAGTCCACGATCTGGTCCCGCGTATCGTGCGGAACCCAGACCCCGGTCAGAGTTCCCCAACTCTTTTTTTTAGGGCCACATGCTCCGCCATCAGTTCGGCCAGCACTTCATCCTTCGGCTGGACCTTCTTTTCCAGATACGCGATTCGTTCCTGTTCGGGCTGATGGTTGGTGCGGCCTCTCTGCTGGAAAGCCGCGGCTCCGTTCTCGAAGAACTCCTTCTGCCAGCGGTAGAACACGGTTGGCTGGAGTCCCGACTCGTCACACAGGTCCGAGATCGGAACTCCTTCCACCAAATGCCTCCTCAGAATGGCAACCTTCTCTTCCGGCGTGTAGTGCTTCCGTCGTTTCTTCATGTGTTCGCTCCGTTATCTTAACGGACGAACGCTTTCTCCATTTCCAGCTGAGGCAGGACACTGTGCTGGTTGCTCAAGGCGAACCCGGATTTGCCTTAGTTGAACAAATTCGCTACATCGATAAGAGCCGGTGTAAACGGCAAATTGGTCAAGTGCTCGATTTCGATCTGAAGCAGGTTGAAGACAAACTAAAGCAGCTTCTGTTTCCCATGATGTTCGAGGTTGGCAGCAGTCGGTGCTGAAGAATCGCCGCTAACTCCTGGTTGTCGCGTAACCGGAAACTTGAAATCCACACGGACAGGTATGCCGTTTACCAGATGGGACTTTAGTCGCATGCTCCCATCAGTCGCTCAGTAATGCGTCTCTGAATCCCACGGAGCGCCTTGTGCACGGGCCGAGACTGCTGTTTGCGGCAGCTGGTTGCGCGCCGGTTCTAGTTAACCAGGGGCCAATCGCAGGGAGCAGGCGACGATTCGCACGCCAGCACTACGGGATCGTCCATCGTTGCCGGCCGGGGCTCTGGAGTTCCATGCACCGCGCCCTTCTCGTCCATGAGATAGCTTCGGACACAGTTCATCGCATAGTTTGTGCATCGTCCTGACCCGGATATTTTCAGCGCCGGTTGCCCGCCCGTCAAAACCAGGTGAATTTCCAAGACGTACCCGGTATTGTCTGCCATTCGGAACACAACGACTCCATCCTGGTTTTCCCATTGACCGGGTCGATAAGGACACCTGTTTTGAAGATCCCGAACGATCCCGTCGGCGTCAAGATTCTGCTCCGCGGATGCAGGTCTCTCCACACAGCGCCGAACCTCGGGAAGCACCATCGCCCCCTCCGAGCCGCCCACGGCTCGCACTGCGAACTGGGTGTGCCCGTAAATGATTCCCGAGGAATCGGCAATATACGGGTCAGCATGTTGGAACCACCCTCCCTCTGAGTGCGCCTCCAACCGGAATGATTCCGCCTTCCCAGGGGCCGGACCGATTGGTCCGTAGCTTAGGGTGTAGCCCACTACTTTCCCCGGATTCGCATCAAGCGAACTGCATCCCCGCACGCTGGCAGTCGCCGCGAGGTTATCCGGATAGCTGGATTTTTCCAATTTATATCTTTGCACACAGGCAAGCACATGGTTCATCACTTGGATGAGTTGAGTTTCGTTGAGCATTGAGTTGAGCCGCTGTATCCTCCGGCTCTCGTCGTACGCATCGTGTGCCCACACTCCCAAGACAATCAGAACGAATGCGCCGGCTGTCTTCAGAATCGGATACACGATGCGCTGCGCGAGGGATCCCCCTTGGCGCACCGCGTTGGCCGCGAAAGCCACGTAAAGGTTCACAGGGATCAACCCAATAAGGCTGACTCCCTGCATCCACTTGCCTGGATAGTCGCTCAGGCCCAAACCGATGCCGTAAGCAACAATAACAGGGGCGGAAAGCACTGCGTAGAGGAGTCCGAGCCCAAATGCGACCCTGGCCCAAAACTGCGTCCGTTTGGTATCGGCCACAGAGATCAGCAGCATGAACAGGACTAGCAGATAAGGAGCCTCCGCAACGCAGAACGCGAGAATTGGCGGATTCGATGTATGGGGAAGGCACAGTCCTGCAGCAAACAGAACTTCAACCACGATTCCAAAGGCGACCGGTCCGGCCGACACTCGTCGCTGTATTTGGTTTTGGGGCGATTGCACTAAGATTCCTGCCTTAATTCTGTGTACTTGTGGCACTACCTTGGAACAACTCTAAATCTCGCACAAATTCAACGCAATGAGTTGGCCTAACTCCAGGTAAGTCGAAATCGGAAACATGGACCCGACGCCAAAATCAACTTCGGCGATAACCCCGTTAGAACGTAGCCGCCCGGCGGCGGACTTGAAGTCGAACGGAGAGATCACGATTGCCGCTAGTTCTATCGGGGAGCTTGGAATTCTGGATTGAGTTGAGCTAAGCAGTTTCCCCAATTATGGTTGATCATGATCGTTTCAACCACAACGCCATCTTTCGCGGCAAATCTCAGAGGGCCTGCGCAGCGCTGCTGCGTTCCGCCTGAAATAGTCGCGACAAGATAGTAGGTTCGGCCTTCGTAGACTGACAGTGTTGCACGCCCGTCTGCATCCGAATCGGCCCTGCTTGGCTCGCCGGAATTCAGGAAATTTATGTCATACGCGTTTACATCGGCACCGATCGCAGGTGAACCGTCGGCCAGCAGCACTCGAGCATGCACTGTCACCGTTTTCCAGGCATTCGAAAGAACTACATCTATATTATCGGCGGTGCCAGAAGCCGCTAGATGGATTACCGAGGCGGTGCTGTCTGACTCCGCGCTCGGATAGTAAATGCGCGGATAGGGTCGTGTCGGTGACGGGCCCAAGTGGTTGGCAGAAACCAGATAGTCTCCTGGTGGGACAAGTGCAAAATCATATCGGCCGTCGGGGCCTGTATTCTTCATATCGATATCAGCAAAGCCTGTGGCAGAGTTAGAGTCACGGCGTTGTAATACCACAAAAATATCTGGCAAGGTACGACCATCTGCGTCGCGGACAATCCCCCGAATGTGACCGTCATATCGAACGTGCCAATCGATTTGAGCGCAACCTTTCTCGACCACGGTCACGGTTCGATTAGCGTCGGTCGTGAAACCCGCTGGCAAAGTGGCAGAAACGGAGTATTCCCCAGGGGGCAGATTCGGGAAGGAGTATTTTCCAGTCTGATCTGGAACAGCGTTGTGGCTTTCTGGGCCACTCAAATGGATCGTGGCAACAGGATTAGGTGCAGCTGAGTTTGGAGTCGGGATAACAGTGCCATAGATGGTCACGGCCTTGGGTGCCGTTGCCAGCGCACGCATCCAGGCGACGTCTGGGTCTTCTACACCGGGTTCAAGTTCGTGCGTACGAGAGCATGACGATGTCCAAAGCTCATTTGTCTTCTCATTGGCAGACGTGAAGACAAGGTACTCGGCCCCCGTTACGAAGGGAAAGCCGCAGGCAGAACTCTGCTCGTTCGTCAGAATGTCAATTTCCTTGGATTGGGATTGGGATTCGCCCCTGAATATTTCCACTACCGAAAAACGCACTCGATAGTATCCGGGGCCTTGTATGGTGCTGTAGGTGCCGTCCAGATTCCTAACTGTTTCGTTGGTGGGAGAGACGAGTGTCTGTTCCACTACACGCCCACGAAAAACGACCTGACTCTGCCAATACGCGGAACAGACAGGCCGGGGTCCGATACACGAACAAGCCTGCGAAGATGCAGGGGCCATGAGCAATGCGGCGAGCAGGAGCACCCGAGGCATGGCTATATAGAGGAAATGGATTGACGGATGGTTGCCTGGGGAGATTCTCATTGATGTTCATCTGAATAGTTGGCTACAAGATAGTACGGCTTGTCCGGACATTTCCCCGTATCGAAATTCAATGTCCTGATCGTGGCCGCCTTGGTTTCGATGATGCATTCCATCACCAGCTTGCCAGGGGAATTTAGAACTGCGATGGAGATCGCTTCCTTGTGAACATCCATCCCGATATACTTCACGCTATCCATATATAGGGTGCTCCTTTCCGGAGAGGTTGAGTCCAACGCTCAAAACCTTACTCCAAAAGGGGCACCCTTTTATATTGCGTCGCGAATCGCTAACAAGGTCGGCCGGTGTCAAGAGTTTTCTTGATCTTTTTTTTGAATCTCTGCATCTTTTCTTCTCCATCAGGCACACCCCTGTGCGTGCGCGGGAGCATGTCCGACTCGGCATTCGATCCCCAACTCTTCCATGAGGTTCAGAAACCACTGCATGGATCCCGTGGCTTCGATGCCCACCAGCACCGGATGCGGTAGCTTCGAATAAAACTCCCGCACTTCGTTGCCTTCGTGCATCAGCGTTACATTCACCACTTCTCCCGTTTCCGTGTCCAGCATTGCTAACGTTTGCTGGCGAGCGTGCAAATCACATCCAATAATTCGCATTCGGCCTCCTTCGGTCCGAGCGCTGTTACGGTGGAACCGACACAGTTTACTCGGCTCGTCGTGAGGCCAAGGTTGCTCATAGTACTCACTCGGAAAGTAACGCCATTTATAAGGTACAAACGATTTGGAGTCTCACTCGCGCAGCTGAAATATTTGGTTCCTTCCCCACATGGTAGACCCCAACCTCGGTCTGCTATCACAGGACGAACCACTCACCGAATCAGAGACGCAAGTGGCTATAGCTGGCGCCAGAGATTTCCTGTCGCTCTGGAAGAAGAGATTTCTGATAGCTGCAACAGCGTTCGTGATGAGTTGTGCGTCCGTGTATCCGTTCCTCTACGGCAATTCACTTCATCTTTATTGGGAGTCTTTCGAAAGGTACTTGCTAATTCTTTCCATGGCTCTGCTTCTCCCTGTGGTCATTTGTGGGGGAATTGCTTGGACAGCATGGACGTCGCTGCGGGATTTACAAAAGGGGCGAGACCCAACACTTCGGTAGTGCCATCTGGTAAGTCGCGTAACTTGTGAACTTCGTGAAGAGACTACACATTTTTGAAAGGAAAGCCGTTAGCCAGGCTTGCCTGAAAGATTTCGGCGTTTGCGCGTTTCGGCAACAAGCTCATCCACTTGGCGCAAGACGTGCTGCGCTGCCATCAAGCCAAAGTGGTCCGGGCTGCATGATACAGTAATCATGTCTTCCGGGAACTCCTCCCCGAGGATGCCATTGTCGAGGTTTTGTAATTTCAAATGCGCCAACGCAGCCTGATAGCTGGAATCGTTCGAGATAACCAGTCGCAGCGTCGGCACGCGCTTGCGAGCGCCTTTGAACCATCGCGCAAACACTTCGAATCCCGGGTTTTCACTGAATGGACGGACAATATCGGTGGCAGCTCGCTGCAACACGCCAATATCGCCATGGAACTTCCGCAGCACTTTCACCAAATAGTCCTGCATGTTGAGCCAGTCTTCCAAAGTGGCGGCTGAGTCGCCCAGCCGTTTCAGATCGGCAATTGATACTTCCGGACGGTCGGGGGGGATCCCTGCCAGAACCCGCGAAGCAAAGCAGGTATCGAGGGACAAATTGCACTCCAGCGACAGGAAAGCGTCAATGCGCGGCGCCGGCTCGTCAGCTGGCGCCAAAAGCAGCTCGAAACCCATGTCCGCGCCCAACGAAAAGCCGACCATCACGATTATTTCGGGTTGGAATTGTTCAGAGATTTCCCACAACCACTCGCGCAAGATCACCACATGATCCGCAAGTGACAGGGAGATGCGTCTGCGACGATCCGGTTCGCATCCGTAGAGCGTGGGACTTAGGCCGCGATACGGCAAACGCTTGAGGATCGGCTCAAAGTCTCCGTGATCAAGACCGAGTCCATGAAGAAAGAAGACCAAGACATCCGAGCCAACCTGGTTGTCTACATAGTGCAAACGATCGCCGATAATTCGAGGATCGAGAGTGGCGCGGTCGAGCTTGCGGCAAACGCGTTCCGTAAGCATGAACTGGTGCTCGATCAACTGGTTCATGATCTCCACGCCCAGGGAAGCGTCGGGTCTTTCTCGGTCATCGCCTAGCGAAACCCTGTCCGACTCCAAATCCCGCCGGAGGCGCCGCAGATCGGTGCGCATTTCAGCCGCGCTCTGGTAGCGGAGATTGCGGTCCTTCTCCAGCGCCTTGTTGATGATCTGATCCAAGCTGATGGGAATATCCGGATTCAAGCGAATTGCCGGCGTACTAGCGCAATGAAGAATTGAGGCGAGGATCGCACCAGAGGTGCTGCCACGGAACGGCAGTGTTCCTGTCGCCATTTCATAGAGCACGACTCCGAAGGAAAACAGATCGGTACGTGCGTCCAGGCGGTTACCCGTGACCTGCTCGGGCGACATATAAGCAATCGTTCCGACCGCCGTGCCAGGGCTGGTGAGTTGCTGCTGCTCAACGGATTGAGTGGCTGCTTCGCTGTCGGGAGTCGAAATCTTTGCCAAGCCAAAATCAAGAATCTTGGCGAGACCACGCTGGGTGACGAAGATGTTCGCCGGCTTGATGTCACGATGAACGATCCCGGCCGCATGGGCGACATCCAGGGCATCGGCAATCTCGATGCCAATGGAGAGAATGGTTGCCAAATCCATCGGCCGCCCTGCGATGTGGTGCTTCAAGGTCGCGCCCTGAAGAAACTCCATAACGATGAACGCTCTGCCGTTCTGTTCGCCGATGTCGTGAATTGTGCAGATGTTGGGATGGTTCAGGGCTGAAGCTGCCTTGGCTTCACGCCGAAATCGTTCGAGTGCTTGGTCGTCGTTCACATAGTCTTCGGGTAAGAACTTCAACGCGACATACCGATCCAACCGCGTGTCCTGCGCTTTGTAGACAACGCCCATTCCCCCACCGCCAATTCTCTCGAGAATCCGGTAGTGCGACAGACTACTTCCGAGAAGCGGGTCGGAATCGGACATCGGCGCTGATGTTAAGGTTCTTTGATTTTCAAGTCAACCTGAGCACGGATCAAGGGCGAATCACGGAAATCGAAGTTACTGCACGGATGACGGGCGACCAGGAAGTAATTGTTGAAACCAGGCGATAGCGCTCACAATCCGCCGGAAAATTGTGAAACAAGGCGCGTAACAGGTCATAGTGCCGGTAATGTCGCGAAACCGGAAAGTTTCCGGCTAGTACTTTAAGTTTCCGATTTTGCCGTTTAGCAGGACCTTTCTTATCTTAATGCCCTCAACTGAAGTGACTCGGGCAAGAAGTTTCAACTAAGAGCAAAAGGAAAATACAGAAGCGAGGTTGTTGATCATCCAGAAGCCGTGGTCCTCATTTTGCGCGCACGAGGTCGATGTGCGCTTGGTCAGGGTTACCCTCCGGCGACATATAAGTCCAGTCCTCGGTGTGATGATCAGCATCGATGATTGTGAATACAGCATGGTGCATATGTCCGTACCTTGTACCGCCGGAGACGTCGAGAAAGTCAAATTCCACTGTCTTGCCGTCTGGTGACAACTTGCCCACCATCCGAGGCCGGTTCTTCCCGCTGTCGCAATAATGCGTGAGGATCAGGCGATCGCCATCGATGTAGAGCATCGTAATTGGATCGTCCTCTCCATTGCTCGGATCATCGGATCTTCCTTCCGGCACCATCTCGTGCATGAGCGCCGCGCCGCCGGAAGTGACGCGCAACGACACGCGCACCGGGGCGTTCATTCCGGGCTGCGGCCCCATCGCTGCCTGGCCTGTCCAATTTCCAGCGAGAGTTTTGAGTCGAGCAAAGGCCAGTTGAGCGGCCGCCTGTTGCGCGCCTGGCTTTTGAGCATCCGGTTTGTGAGGCCCCGATTGCGACGAAGCGATCGTTGAGACGCATAGCACGAGAGCGCACGTTACAACTGAAATGCCCTTCATATGCTCTCCTGTTCAGGTTTGCCAGGTATTGCCTCGACATTATGTGTTACGGATGGGTACGAGGAAATATTTCACGCCGTCATCCGTAAGCTTTGAACTGGCTCTTTGATTTAACCGGAGGAAATGTATCGCAGTTTTGCGGCTAACTCCCGATTTGTTACCGGTAAAGTCGCTCATAGTGCCGACAGCTTGGCCGTCAGTCCAGGTCTGTCGGCCCACCGCATGCCCTCTGCCTTGATTGTCTCCTCACTGAAACCATCTGGACTCCTCTTACGTCTTGTTTGCTAGCAACTTTAGCGTTGCCCATTTTGCAGGAGCCCTCTATGCAATTCCGCCGTCTTTGCGTTGCCGCCCTCGCACCCGCTCTTCTCTCTTATCCTTCGATCGGCATTTCTTCTCCGACACCACAAACGCGCCCGCAAGAACAGTGCGTAGCGCCTCCACCCGCCACCTACCTCCAAAAATTTTCAGATCTTCCCGGGCAGGTAATCTTTCGTGCCTCTTCCCGCGTCGGCACGCTTCGAGGCAAAGGAGTAGTCACCATCACCGCTCTGCATCTTTGGGATGATGCGAGCCCAAAGCAAGGGACCAACGGTCTCAGCATCTCCGTCCGGGACGCCGAAACCGGCGGCCATGAGAAAACCTCTTTCGTCGATTACGACGAAATTGACTCTCTCCTCAAGGCCATCGACTCCATCTCCGGTGTGGACCGCAACGTCTCGTCCATGAATAGCTTTGAAGGGGGATACCGCACACGTGGGGATCTCGTTGTGGCGACCTCTAGCACCGGCAGCGGAATCTATCTCGCCATCTCCAGCGGCTACTGCAGCCCAGTCACCGCGCGCTTCGAAACCACCGAACTCAATGAGCTCAAGACATTTCTTCAAAACGCGAAGTCCGCGCTGGACGCCGGAGAGAAAAACTCCCGCAACTGAAAACCAAAACTGGCAAGCTTCGGACCCGTATCAACTTCGAAGCGACCGGCATTCGCATCGGGCCGCATGGATACGAGGCAACATGCGTGTTTCTTGACAAGCATCGCATTCGCAGAACGGTATGCTCCGCGGCGATTCCTAAGGAGAACCGAAATGCGTCGCTTCGCTCTCTTGAATCTGACTCTGGCGGTTACAATCCCATCGGTCCTCTCTGCCCAATCGCGAGAGCATGCCCTCTCCAGCCAGAGCAAATCTCTCCGTTGGAACTGACGGTCAGCCGGGTTGACAAAACAGTTTCGGGCCAAGGCCCGGCTCTGAACCTCAATATCCGCAACGTGTCTCAGAACTGCTTAATCGGATTCGTTATCAACAAGCGGTTCATTGATGTTGACGGCAGAACAATAATGACCGGGAGTGCATCAAGCGTTCTGCACTCGAAAAACGGCGGATTTAAGTGTCTCGCGCCGGGAGAAGTCTTTCATTGATCCCACAGCATCGGTCTCCCGACGAGTGCCTCAGGCGAACCCGCTACCAAGTATGCGTTTACTGTGGACTACGTCGTGTTCAGCGACCAATCCACATGGAGACCGGGCAGGAACCGCTACGAAGATGGCCGCGTCGACAGCATGATTGAAACGTACTTGATGACGGACAAGACGTGAGATGAGGTAGACGAACCCGAAGGCCGAGGTACTGGACGATTTTGCCGTTACACGGGACTTGGCGTTTTGCCCGAGGCCCAGCGCAAGCTGTTCGGCTTACCTCTGTGACGATCATCACCGCTCTGCGCACGAAGCTAGAGTATCCATGGTGTATCGATCTGCCACGGAGTAAGTGAAGCGCTCCCGGAGGTGCCGAGAAGGATGAAAGTCCGGCAAGCCGATCGAAGATTCGAGACTCCTATGAAGATCTATGGTGCTATTCCCGCAAGAAATGACTGGAGAGCTTTCCTGGCCACGCTCATTCTGGCAACACCATCGACCATGGCTTTCTTGTGCGCGCTAGCGCTGGTGCGCGACGTTCCGTGGCTTCCTTTCTCCGGCCTATGGTTCATATACGAAGTCTCGCGCTATGTCGCGTACGTGGGCATCGTCATTTGCGCCGGCATCGTCGTCGCAGAAGCTACCCAACACCGAACTTCACGGAAATTTGTGGTTCTCTTGGGACTCTCTCTGGCTGGAGCGGTGCTTTTGCTTTGGTACGCCGTCCAGATTTTTGAGAACTCGCCTTGGTAGTGCGGCCTCGCGAGACAGGCAGTGACACTCACCAGACAAACAAGGCGGACAGGGTGAAATACGAGCCGAGCGCTAAAGGGGTAAATAACCACATGGCGCATATGCCCAAATCCATGGGATGTCGAACAGTGACGGCGCGAATGTTCAGCGGAGCCGCTATTTGGTGGGAAAGCGACTAGAAAAAACTCGTTTGGCATCCCAACTCCAGATTTGCGGGACAGTCACGCATTGCCATTGGAAGGGCTCGATCGTCTGAGTCGTCAAGGCTTTGGTGGTACGGCGCTTCTCACGGAGCTATTCGGAGACGCAAGCGCCAGAAGCCGCTGGGCATCTAAAGAAGCCTATTTTTGCCAATTGCTGACGTAATCCGGTAAGGGAAGGGTTGCCGACAATTCGCTGGGCAGACCACTCGGTTTGCCATCTCGGAGCGCAGTCGGATGTCTCGATTGCGTAGTGCTCGATTTACTCTTGATCCATGGATGCGACCGTTCCGACGGACCACTTTGCAACTCTGACTGCGAACACAAGAATCCGCGGCAGCCCTTTCGCCTGGGGCGGTTCCTTCGACGATAGGAACCAGTAAGAACCGGAAAAAACCGGCGAGCCCGATACGCCAGCTCCCCAGTCCTTACCGTCCTTGAGCGCGGTAAAGAACATCAGTTGTGGTCCGTTGTGACCCCTTCGTCGTACAGATATGAAGACTTCGACATCATGAACACCATATTGCCGTTTTCGACAGCTGGCAGTTGTTTATTGGCGAACGCCGCCTTAACGGCCGCCACGATCTCCGCCTTAGAGTGGCCGGCCATCACCACCCTCGTCCGCAGCTCAGCGATCGGCACTATCGATCGCGCAGCTTGGCGATTCAGGCATTCGGCACCTCTCACCTTCGGGTTCCAGAACTCAGGCGAGTCAAACTGCGCCACCAGCTTCGTTCCACCATACAGACAAACCCGTTCTTTCCCCGGACTGCTGTTTCATAGCCTTGCCGTCCCAAGACCAGGATCGTCGCATGGCTGGATATGGAATCGGGAGCGGCACTCCGCGCCAGCAGAATCTCAGCATGCCTTTCCATCAAGTATTGGTCGACAGGCGCCATTTTCGGATATTTATCCGACTGTGCCGCTGCCTTCGGCACTAGAAAACAGTTGCTGATTACCAACACCAAGCCCATGATACGGATCAGTCTTTCTCTCGTGGCCGCCCTCATCGCGAGGTATCCTTTCGCCGCCGCCGCTCGCTCTCCTTGATTATTTCGGTCAAATCCGCAACCGGCCGTATCTCAATCGGTCCAAGTCCATACTTAAACCCTGGTAGCTGTGAGATAAGCTGAATGGCGTGATTGAGGTCTCGCGCTTCAAGGATCTGAAGGCCGCCGAGCTGTTCCTTGGTTTCCGCATAGGGGCCGTCGGTCGTCGCAACTTTGCCGTTTTTCCAGTACAGCGTCAACGCGGAATCCGGAGGCTGAAGAGGCACTTCCGCAACAAGATGTCC
This sequence comes from Candidatus Acidiferrales bacterium, assembly GCA_963742325.1. Classification (GTDB taxonomy): domain Bacteria; phylum Acidobacteriota; class Terriglobia; order Acidiferrales; family UBA7541; genus Acidiferrum. Next base: position 2,041,843 of record CAVULB010000002.1, read on the forward strand.
GTTGGCGCGCATATGGTCGTTGTGCTCAAAGCATTCGTCGAACATGGCCTGTTGCTCGTCCTCGGTCATCCCTTCGATTTTTCCTGGCTCGATGTATCCCAAACAGATGTATTTCATTGTTCTCCTCCTCCTGGTGGGACCCAGCAGCACAGCCTTGCGCGCCAGATCGGCGCGAATGTTTATAGACTTCCGGTTGGGACTACGCCTGCCCGCTCGTAATTCACGATAATGACGCCTTTCGAGGTGACGGTGCTTTCCGTCACCTTGAATGCCGCCGGGATCGTGCCATCGGCAAACAATCGTTTTCCACCGCCCAACGTTATTGGAAATATCTTCAGCCAGAACGCATCTACGAGATCATGTTTCATGAGTGTCTGAACGAGATTTGCGCTTCCATAAACGTGCAAATCCGGCCCTTCCTGTAGCTTAATTTTGGTGATTTTTTCCGCAATATCTCCGTTTAGAAACATGGACGGCTGCCATTCGTGAGAAGTCATGGTATTCGAGACGACGTACTTGGTCGCGGTGTTGACGGCTGGCCAAATGTCATTATGTTGCGGCCAGAATTGGGCCCAAAGGTCAAAGGTTCTGCGCCCTATCAACAAATCAAACGGCATGTTCATCTGCTTTCTTATGGCCGTTGCACTCACAGGGTCGGAATGTGGACCTATCCACCCGCCATACGCGAAGCCGCTACTGGTATCTTCCGCTGGCCCGCCTGGGGCTTGTATGACTCCATCCAGGGAGACAAATTCAAGCACATTGACTTTTCTCATGACTGGGCTCCTTCGAGTCCTATCCTGATTTTGTTTATTTTTCAGCTTAGCGATGTTCCGTTTCCTCTGTCCGCCGTTGCACGGCAACCACGAGCGTAGTCAGGTGCTCCCGTGTGTGGAAAAATCCGGCAGACCCGCTCCCCAGGTTGCGGGGTCGATCTGCGAAAAGTAACCCATGAGGTGACGAGGCCAATGTTCGATCGCCGCGTCCATGCCCCTCAGTTGCTTACGTTGGTATCCCAAACGGGCGCACTTCGACCGGCGCCCGACAGGCGATGGCAGCCTTGCGCCCCCACGCAAGTGCATCATCCAGATTGGCGGCTTCCAGCACCCAAAAACCGCCTATGTGCTCCTTGGTCTCCAAGTATGGCCCGTCGGTGATGAGGACCTTACCGTCGGGCTGCGCCCGCAGCGACCTCGCACTGCTTGCGGAGAGGAGCCCGCCAACGAAAATCCTGACACCGGCAGCCACCATCTCTTCGTTGAGCACGTCGATATCGCGGGACATCGCTTCGTCCTCTGCGGACGGGTCGTAATCGTCGGGGTGGTGAATTGCAACCAAATACTGCGTCATGATTTCTCCATTCTCCTGTAACGGTCCTCGGGCGGGCCGCTCGCCCCGCCTTCATGATATAGTCGAACGGCCGGACCGGAATTCGACAAATCGTCCAAGAAATTTTGCTTTTTCCCTGTTTCTTCCCCATTTCGTTTATTTCAACTGCCGAATCCGCTCTTGCAGGAATTGCCGCTCTGGTTCCTGCTGCGTCAGCTCCAGAGCTTTCTCATAAGAGGACCGCGCCTCATCTATCCTGCCGAGCCTGCGGCACATATCGGCACGGGCGGAATGCGCCAGGTAATAATTTGCCAATTCGCCATGTTCGAGCACCGCGTCGATTTGCGTCAGACCGGCCCCTGGACCATCGCACATTGCAATTGCCACGGCACGATTGAGCTGTACAACCGGCGAAGGCTGAATTCGTGCCAACCGGTTGTAAAGCTCAACAATCTGCCGCCAGTCGGTCGCAGCGACCGATTCCGCCTCCGCATGAACGGCGGCAATCGCAGCCTGCAGTGTGTAAGAGCCGAAGCGGCGGGACTTCAAGGCTTTCTCCAGCAATGCCACTCCCTCCGCGATCTGCTCTCGGTTCCAGAGCGAGCGATCCTGGTTCTCCAGCAAAATCAGCTCTCCGGTCGGCGATGTTCTCGCGGTGTATCGGGATTCCTGTAGCAACATCAGGGAAAGCAGCCCGATGACTTCTGGCTCTGGCCGGAGTTCGGTCAGTAAGCGGCCCAGTCGAATCGCCTCGCCGGTTAGCTCGGCCCGCGTTACCTGCGCTCCCGCCGCAGCAGAGTAGCCTTCGTTAAAGACGAGATAGATGATCTGAAGCACCGCGCCCAGTCGCTCCGGCAATTCCTGCGCCGACGGCACCTCGTACCGAATCGGTGTCTCTCGAATCTTTGCCTTTGCGCGCACAATGCGCTGCGCCAGCGTGCCCGGAGTGATCAGGAAAGCCTTCGCTATCTCCTCGGTTGTCAGCCCGCACACTTCACGCAAGGTGAGCGCAATCTGCGCTTCCGGCGCTAGAGATGGATGACAGCAGGTAAAAATCAGGCGCAGCTGATCATCCTCAAGCGTGTCCTCTTCATGGGAACCTTCCGCCGAACTCGACTGCGCTTCGAGATATCGCACCAGCTCGTCTTGAGACGCATCAAATCTCGCCCGTCGACGCAGCGTATCAATTGCTTTGAATCGGGCCGTCGAAATCAACCATGGTCGCGGGTTGCCGGGTACTCCACTTCTCGGCCACAGGATCAGCGCAGCCGCAAAGGCTTCGTGCATCGCCTCCTCGGCAAGTTCAAAATCACCCACCAAGCGGATCAGCGTTGCCAGGATTCTTCTCGAATCCACGCGATAAAGGGAGTCGAGCAATTCGCGTATCTGCTCGGTCGAACGCTCGGACATGACGACGACCTTAGCAAACCAGCTATCCTGAATCAATTTGCCGAACGGGACCGTTTCAAAGCGCCCAGGTCGTGACCCAAAATCTGGCCAACAGAACGCTTCCTCGATTGGCTCAAAATCGCCAATGCACTCATGTGAGCCTCGGAGTTGGATCGGGAAATTCCTGAAAGCACGGCGGTATGCCGAGGGCCTGCAGCACGGCGGCATGCATCAGTCGCCTCCTTTCAGACGTTCACGTCGGTTCGCTGGGCAATTAATGAAACCGAGTTGATGGTGACAAAGGCCCTGCGCATAGGCAAGACCAATTGCGTCCAATGAGTGAGCCTCGATCCGACTCCACTCTCACGAACTCAGCGGCCCTCGCCACAAATGCTGTACGTGTGATATAGCAGTCTCCCGATGCGGAGCTTGCGAACTTTACCCAACCGGGAAGCTGCTTTCGTTGAGCCGATGGAATGTCTGGCGGTGTCGAAACTGCCGGACGGTCCCGAGTGGGTGTACGAGGTCAAACTCGACGGCTACCGCGCTCTGGCAATAAATGCGCATGGCAAGGTAAAGCTCTATTCCCGTAGGCAGAAATCCTTCGACCGCCAGTATCATCACGTTTTCGACGCATTACGAGATATGCCCGAAAATACCGTGATGGACGGCGAAATCGTCGCGCTCGACGACGCAGGACGTCCGAATTTCAATCTCCTCCAGCGTTCGCGCAGCCAAGCAAAACGTATCTGCTATTTCATTTTTGATCTGCTGGTCTACGACAAACGCGACCTCACGCAATTGATGCTCGTGGAACGCCGTGAAATCCTGAAATCGAAGATTAAATTCGAACCAAAGGTCCGGATTGCCGACTACTTCGAGACCACTGCTGCAACGATGCTACAAAGTGCTCGTGCGCAGGGCTTGGAGGGTGTCGTCGCGAAGCGGAAAAACAGTCTGTACGAGGCCGGAAAGCGAAGCGGAGCATGGGCAAAGTTTCGACTGAATAGCGGGCAAGAGTTGGTGATTGGCGGCTACGTTGCGGGTCCGCATGGGGTGGATTCCATCATCGTCGGCTACTACAGAGAATCAGAACTACTTTACGTCGCGCGGGTTCGAAACGGCTTCGTACCGGAAACTCGGCGCAAGATATTCGCGAAGTTGCGCCCCCTTGCCGTGCAGGATTGTCCGTTTGTGAATCTACCCGAAACAGAAAAAGGCCGATGGGGGATCGGCCTTACTGCCGAGGACATGAAGAAATGCGTTTGGGCCCGTCCAGAACTCGTGGCAAGAATCGAATATCTGGAATGGACCGAGGGGGACCATTTACGTCACGCGAAGTTCGCTGGCCTTCGGGAGGACAAGAATCCCCGCGAAATCACGAAGGAGCATGCCGGTGACGCGTAACGAGGTACTTGGAGAAACTTGTCCGGCAGCACAAGTCGGGAGTTGACTCTGCCACGATGCGGCTTTCTTACACTAGCACGGGCTCTTTTGCCATTCTAACGTTGCCGTTGTTGTAGTTTTTCCCACACGAATCGCAGAACAACGCCCGGTAACTGGTGCCATCTTTTGCACTAGCGTCCTCGAACGCATTCCAACCATTTGCCTTCGTGAGCTTGCCAGTCTGCGTCAACGCCTGAAACAGATGCTGGCAGATGTAGTCCATTCCATCGGCATGTGCTTTTTTCCCGTCGGCGAGCTTGTGAATCCAGATCGTTTGCGCCATGTGGTTCCTCCGGCTTCAGGTTCTACTCTGGCATACGTGCGGACGCGCAAACACCTGCCCAGAAGGGCAGATGTGCTCCGCTGGCAACCACAGTTCGACATTCCCGACGCGTTGAAATGGATTTCACGAATAAGATGTGTGGAATGACTGCAACGATGGGACCTTCTGCAAAAGGCAGCGAAGTCGAATCTTCTCGCCCACGGAAGCCGACTGGGTGGTGGCTGTTATTGTTTATCTTTTTTTGATGCCGATTCCTTGGAGTCCGTGGTGGCTAACAGCGGCGTTGCTGGCAGTCTGTGTTGCGCTAGCGTGGCTCCTTGTCGAATTTAAGAGAGTAGAATCCAAGTTTACCGATGCCCGACTTACCACCAGCGCAAGTTGGCATACACTCACAGAGTGATGGAGGTGGTCCAATGAACTGGAACAAATGGGTCCGGCAGACGCACCGCTGGCTGTCGATTGCCTTCACGGTGGCCGTCATCGTCAATGGCGTCGCGGTGGCACAGAAGAAGTACACGGCCTCGCTCGGCCTTTTGGCGGTATTGCCTCTCGCCTTGCAATTTTTCACGGGTATGTACTTGTTCGTGCTGCCGTATGCCGCGAAGTGGCGCAGTGGATCACGCGCCGACTGAACGGACGATCCGCCGGACGAAAGACCGCTCTGAATGGTACGTTCGCCCCGATACATAGAATGCCAGTAGGTCTGATTAAGATGTAACCGCTGACACTGCGCCCCGTATTGATACGGAACTATTCAATGCGAGTTGATTCGGCCATAACTTTTGGAAGCAATACGGCGGCTGGTAGAGCGAAACCGGGCCCCGGAGATGCGCCTCCTCGCCACTATGGCCTCGAAGATTTCCACCTGTTCGATTGGCAAGCGGAAGAAGCACTTGAGCAGACCTGGGACTTGACGGAACCTTTCGGATTTCGACATATCGAGAGTTGAGGTGGCAACAACCTCGGTGCCCAGCTGGTTTTGAGTCAGGGAGGGCCGACCCGCGCATCCTGGAGGTCGCAACCTTAACGCAGTTCTTGCCCGATTTCTTCGCGCGATACAGAGCCTCGTCCGCGGACTTCAGTAGTTTCTCCGCACTCGTGCCATGCTCCGGAGAAACTGAAGCCCCACAAGAAAACTCCTTAGAGTGCTCACTCCTTTGATGGTTCCCAAAGCTCGATCTGATTGCCATCTGGATCTTTAAGCCATGCAAAGTTTCCGTAGGGATATTCGGCGGTCTTTTCGATTGCCACGCCCTTGCTCTTGAGATGGCTGAGGACTTCTCCCATGTTCTTCACTAGATAATTAATCTTGCCCGTGCGTGGCTTATCTCTGATGTCTTGATCAGCAGGCATAATCGCCCACGCTATCGTTCTCTTGATCTCTGGATTTTCAAGATCCCTATATTCGAATGATGTATAAATTGAACTGCATTCAGTATCTTCGCCCTCAGGAACTATTCCGAGGCAATCGCGATACCAAGTTGCCAATCTCTTTGTATCGTTGGAAAACAGAAAAGCGCCGCCAATTCCGTTGATCATAAGTTCCTCCCTTAAGCAGTGACTCGGTTATTGTCCTTTCCTATCGTCCCAGACTTTCGGCTCACAGAGTTTGAACTCCGCATCTCTGCCGGTTTCCGAACCGGCAGGCATAGGTCCAATTCGAAATGCGACCAATCCGTCGCGCTTTCTTTGTCTAAGAAAATCTCAAGTGCTGGCGCATGCGCGGGCTCGTAGGCGCTATGGATAAGCCAATCTCTGTAAAGGTAGTCCCAAGCCGTAGCTACCTTATGGATATCGCCGGAAACCTTTATGACGGCGTATCGCATGGCTGGCAGTTTCAATTTCGACATTCCTTTCATGCAATCGAAGGGAAAAGGCGACGCAAGACAGACCTCATAGCGATAAAGATGTTTTGGGGTCACATGTGGATCGTCCTCCGTCATTCCGAAAAGGATTCCTTGCGAAAAAATATCCTGGGATTTGGCCCACTCGATCACTGTCTTGAGGGCGGCAAGTACTCTGTCCAGTTCGAAGGCATTCGTAACCCGAATATAGGCGACTTGCCTTTCGGGGATGTCGATCAATCTCACTGGAAAAGCAGCTCTCTTTTCCTCCGCGCTCATCGGGAGACCATATTCCTCTTCTGGGGAGAGTTCTTTGCAAATCTTGCTCTTTTTGATCTCGCCGCTTTTTCGAAACTGACTTGGCGAAGTATCGTAGCCGGATCGGAAGGCACGCGAAAACGTGGCCGATGACGAAAAACCGCAATCTAAGCCTATATCGGTCAGGCTTTGGTCGGAATAACGAAGAAGACGAGCAGCCTTTTCAAGACGAAGCCGATTCGTAAAATTATTTAGGGTTTCGCCAGAAACCGCTCGAAAAATACGATGGAAGTGAAATTCCGAGAAGCAAGCAACAGTAGCAAGCTCAGCCAACTTCACCGGGCGATCCAGATTCCTGCGAAGATAGTCAATGACCCGATCAATTCTTTGGGCATATTCGCTGTTGGCCTTGGTCTTTGCGCTTGGCGCGGATTCTATTGACATTGTGTCGTAGATATACCCCAATTGACCCTATGCCGTCAGCATGCAAAAGTCTGACTGCTATTCGTCGTCAAGCGTCTCGGTCCGCTCTGCGGCCTGGCACATACGACGAAACCAGGACGATGATTCAAGGGCTGGTCATTTTCAACCCACAACCAACCACAATTCGCGTCGTCTTGTATGACTTGCGCCCCGTTTGGGAGTCCCCGCGTGTCTTGTAAGTTGCTGTAAAACCTACTCACGCCTGGCGCGGCAGAAACCGGAGCGCCGGTTTCTCTCGAGGTGGCCTCTCGAGATTATCTTCATGGTTCGTTGTGGCTCGAAGAACCATGATTTACTCGTTGCGCAGGGCGATCATCGGATCGACGCGGGAGGCGCTGCGGGCGGGAATGACGGCGGCGACGTGTGTGGCCAAACCGAGCAGCAACGTGGCCGTTGACAGCATCAGCGGATCCCAGGGCGTCACGCCGAAGAGGTGATTTGCGATTACGTAGCCGGCGCCGATAGCTGCGGGAATCCCCAACGCCAGCCCGATGCCCACTTGCCAGAACGCTTCACGCAGCACCATGAGCAGCACGGAGCCACGGCGCGATCCTAGGGCCATTCGCACGCCGATCTCTCGGGTGCGTTGCTCCACACCATAGGCAGTCACGCCGTAGAGGCCCAGGGCGGCGAGCACCAGCCCGATGGCTCCAAAGAGCCAAGTCAGGGTTGCGATCATTTTCTGCTGGGCGAAATTGGCGTGAATCACTCCGGAATACGGTTGAACCTCCTTCATCACCAAATTCGGATCGACATCCGTGAGCGCCTGTTTCACGCGCGCTCCCAGGTCCGGCGGATTCGCCGGCGCCCAGACCACCAGGTCGTAGAGGTAATGCGACGCCACTTCGCGTTCTGCCGTTTCCGCGTCGTCGAAGTGCGCGCTCTGCGCCTCCGGGAGGAAATACATGGGTTCGGGACCATCGGCGAAATCCACGTCGGCGACGACACCGACAATCTCGTACGTTGCTGCGTTGTTCTCGCGTACAAGGCCGAACTGCTGCCCGAGCGGGTTTTCCTTGGCAAAGAATTTTTCTGCAAATGACTCGTTGACAATAGCGACTAGCCGCGTGTTGGCGGTGTCCTCGCTGGTGAAGGAGCGGCCTATCACGATGGCTTCGCCGAGGGTCTGGAAAAAATCGGGGGTCACGCGACTCCAACCCGACGAGGTGTCATCCGCTTCGGGTTTGCCCACAACGCGGATGTCGTGAGGCCAAACCCAACCACTCTGCGGCGCTTCAAGCACAGCGCCGGCCATGCGCACGCCGGGGATGCTGCGCAGCTGCTCCTCGATTCCGTGAAACAACGGTGCGAGTTGCTCCTGCCTGTAGTTAGAACTCCACGGATCAATGGAGATCAAATACCGGCCGCGGGTATCGAACCCAAAGTTCTGGCGCTCTAGATTGCGCAAGCTTTGCGCGAGCATCGCCGCCGCACTCAGCAGGACGATGGACCCCGCGACCTGCATGATCACCAGCGTCCGCTGCGCCCAATGCCGACGCCCTCCGGCGGAGCGATTCGCGCCACGCAGCGCTTCGATCGGTTGGGCGTGCGCGCTCATCCACGCAGGCGCAATGCCGAACACCACGCCGGTAATCACCGAAACTCCCAGCGCGAAGAGCAACACGAGAAGCGAAGGCGCGGCGTGGATGGGAATCGCGTCCAGCTGCGTCAGAACCAGGCGCAGGATCAGGCTGGCGCCAGCATACGCAACGGCGACGCCCGCGATCGCGCCTAAAAAACTCAGCGTCAGGCTTTCCGCGAACGCCTGGCGTATGAGCCGGCCGCTCGAAGCCCCGAGAGCGGCGCGAATCGACGTCTGGTGCTGATCTTTCAAGCCGCGCGCCAGCAGCAGATTGGCGATGTTGGCGCAAGCCAGCAGCAGCACACAAAGAGCGGCCATCATCAACAGCCACAAACTTTCCTGGTAGTTTTCCCGCATCAGCGAAACGCCCGCGCCGCCGGGCGCGATATGCACGGTTTGCTTGTCTAGCAGCGTATCTTCCTGCGCTGTCATGTCCGCGCGGTGACTCGTCAGCCATTGGTGCAGTTCCACCTGCAGCTGCGCTTCTAGCGTTTTCGGATTCGTGTCGGGGCGAACGCGCCCGATCAGCGCGAGCCAGGCCAGCCGAGGATTTCTCAGCCGGGAGGTGGCCCCCGCGATAAGCGGTTCCGTCGCGACCGGGAGCCAGAAATCGGGCATGTCGGCGCTGGCAATCTTTGCACCGAAAAAGCCTGGCGGGGCAACGCCAACGATGGTGAAAGGATGGCCGTTCACATCGTAAGTTGCTCCAACCACGGACGGATCAGAGCCGTACTTTCCTTGCCAAGACTGGAAACTGATCACCGCCACCGGAGGTGCGCCTTCCGCATCGTCGGCGTCGTCGAACAAGCGCCCGCGCCACGCGGCAATGCCGAACGTCTTGAAGAAATTGCCGGAGACGTACTCACCGTTGCGCGGCTCGGCGGGAGCCAGCGAACCGGCGCGACGCACGCCCAGGTGCGCATTGGCGTCACCGACTTGGAACGCTGCCAGCTCGTCGAACGCCGCGGTGCCGGTGCGGAAAACCTTGTAAGCCTCCCAGGAGAAAAGAGTCCAGTCGTTCAGCGGCCGGACGTCGCCCCCGCCCTGCGAGTATCCGTTCGAGTAGCAGCAGATGGTCGCGTCGCCAACGCGCCAGAGCTGCTCGGGGCGGGAGACCGGCAGCGACTGCAGCATCACCTGCTGCACCAACGTGAAAATCGCCGTGGTCCCGCCAATGCCTAGCGCGAGCGTGAGAATCGCGACGCCGGTGAAACCGGGCGACTTGCGCAATTGGCGAAGAGTGAAGCGAAAGTCGGAGACGATGGAGTGGAGCCAGTTGCCGAGGCGTTCCTCGCGGACTTGTTCTTTGAACTGTTCGATGCGGGCGCGGTGTTGGGCTTCGACCTCTTGCATGCCAGCATGGAGGTTCTGCCGCGCGAGTACTTTGAGGTGGGAGTGAACTTCTTCGTCCAGGTCCGCGTCCACACGATCCGACAAGAAGAGATTGCGCAGGAAGCTTCGCGCTATCACAAAGAACGACATGGGGAACTCCACCGTATTCCTGTATTGGCCAACATATAGAGAGTGTCAATACGAGATGCAGCATGCAAGGGTCCGGTAAGTCTTAGTGCTGATGCCATAACGACGCCGGCCTCGCGACGGCCCTAGTAAACTGTTCGGTGTTCACCCTACAGTGCTCGGACCAAAGGAGGACGAGATGCGAATTATAGGATTGAGGGAGAGAGAAAGAGTGGATAGATATGAATAAGCTTCCTGCAAAGACGATGTCCCGAGGCGCGTAGAGGAAATTGTTGCGATGGGCATGCTTGCATTGGACAATATTGATGCGGTACTGGCTGGTCAGCCTGCGCCATCACTTGTCGTCAGTTAAGGTTCGGTGAATTGTGAAATCGGAATCGAAGAATTCGGTAACAGGTCCTTAGAGCGACTAGGCAATTTGCGGACTTGCCGATTCTGTCCGCCACATAATCTTGGCCGTGGGTCAATGCGCGAGCAAAACCACGACCGTCGCATCGTCAGTTTGTTGTCCGAGGGAAAATTCGTCAAACGAAGCGAAGATCGCGTCTACGAGTTGGTCGGCGCGCTCGGCTTCGCTTTCAGCAGCCGCCTTCCTAATGCCCTCTACTCCCCATTCCTCCCCGGATGGATTTACCGCTTCAATTACGCCGTCCGTGTACGCGATCATTCTATCGCCCGGACGTAACTGAAGAACGACTTCGTCGTACGTCGTGCCGGGAAGGACCCCGAGTGGCAGGCCGGCGGTATCGAGCCAAACTATGGAGCCGTCCCGCCGAATGACGATTGGAGGATTGTGGCCTGCGTTAACATACCGCAGAATCCGCGTTGTTGGTTCGAAAACTCCATAAACTAACGTCGCGAAACGGTCGGCGAGAGACACTATGTGTAACTGACGATTCACCGCACCGAGTACCGTCGCGGGATCGTTGGCCGCGAAGAAAGCCGCGGTGTGCAGGGACGACTGGACATTCGCGATCATGAGGGCCGCGGGGAGACTTTTGCCGGAGGCGTCTCCAATGGCAAAGGCCAGGCGATTGTCGGGAAACGGCAAGAAGTCATAGCAATCGCCGCCCAGCGCGCGAAGTTGCCGACAGCGGGCACTATAACTGATGCCGTCAGCGGCGGGAGAGGCGTGGTGCATAAAGCGCTGCTGGACGTGGCAGGCGGTTTCCCAATCTTGACTTACGTCGACTACCATGGTGTCGCTCATTTCCGTTGTACCTCTGTGAGAATGTCGGTTCTCGAACCGCAAAATCGACACGGGGCGGCGATGATTTTTTGAAAAAATTGCTAGGCAGGATGTCGAGAACGCAGGACGGGCTCCGACCTACCTATGAAAGCGCGGAATCACGACGCGAGGAGGGGAAGCAATATGAAATACATTTTGTTGATGTCCGGCACGAAATCAGGAGTGGAGGGCTATCGGGGATGGTCCCAAACGGATAGAGATGCGCACATGGCAGGCCTGCAGAGCATCGCTAAGGAGTTGACCGCATCCGGGGAGTTTGTCGCGACGCAGGGCCTAGCCGCACCGCATGAGGCCAAACTGGTGCGGGGAGAGAAAGACGGTCTGCCGGTTACAGACGGAGTGTTCCCCGAGGCGAAGGAGTTTCTGTTGGGCTACTGGATCGTCGACGCGGAAACTCCAGAGCGGGCTTACGCCATTGCGGGGCGAATCTCGGCGGCGCCGGGACCCGGAGGAGTCCCCACGAACATGGCCATCGAAGTTCGACAGTTTGCGAGCTATTCCGCCAAATCGGCTTCACAAGATGTCGAGTAAAGGTTGCCAAAGCAGGATCTTGGGGCGCACATTGCTTTTAAGCACAAACTCAAGCAGGAGTTCACGGAGGCAGGTGCGCGCGTTTTCGACGAGAGGCTGACGTTTTCTGATCAGGCGAAACTCGGGCGGGCCGGGAAAGATGGCACACCGATCACGGGCGGAATTTCCTGGAATCCAAACAGTTCCTTGTTGGTTTCTGGATCGTCGATGTCGCAACTCGCGAGCGCGCTTACACAATGGCTGCCCGCCTCGGCAGCGCCCGGACCCAGGGGCGTCCCACTCAATATGCAGATTGAAGTGCGACAGATCATGAGTGCACCGCCCAAATTGGGGTGGCAGGGTGTCGAGAATACCCGCTTCGACGAGCCAGAGAAATTGGCGAACAAGCGCCAGAATAGGGAAAGAAGGAAATGAAATACATTCTGATGATGAGCGGTACGAAGGTTGATTTTGATTCGTACGCCAAATGGTCGAAGAAGGACTTGGAGGCCAACGTCGCCTTCATGCGTGCGTTCAGCACGGAACTCAAGGACTCGGGTGTGTTCGTCGCCACGGACGGTTTGGCGTGGCCCAGCGAGGCCAAGAGCGTCCGTGTGGGCAAGGACGGGGAGCCGATCACGGACGGTGTGTTCCCGGAATCGAAGGAGTTTCTCGCAGGGTATTGGATCATCGATGTGGAGAGCCCGGAGCAAGCCTACAAAATTGCAGCGAGAGCTTCGGCGGCGCCCGGCCCCGGAGGTAAACCGGGGAATATGCCCATTGAGGTACGGCAAGTGCTGACCAGTCATGCCGACCTGGGGATTTGATAGCGCGCTTCGTGAGAATCGCCGAGATAGAAGCACCGTGGCGGTAATCGTTTGTTGGAGAGAAGGAGTGCTAGTATGAAATTAGATGAGAAGTTCTCTGCCAAATTGCAAAAGAGTTCTGCTACGGGCGGTTGGACCTACGTGGTCTGGCCTCGCTCGGTCAAGTTTTTTGGAACTCGTGGCTTGGTAAAGGTCAGAGGCAAAATCGATGGGCATGCCTTTCGCAGTTCGTTCATGGCCTTGGGTGATGGCAGGCATAAACTGCCTGTGAAAGCGGACATCCGCAAAATCATCGGGAAAGCTACGGGTGACACGGTGACTATACATTTGCAAGAGCGGATAGATTAGCCGCTCCTGAAACGGGTTCCATGTGGTTCATGCCGGACCGATAAGCGTGGCTTACCTGAATTGTGGTGAAGTGATGTTACCAACACGGGAGCATCCGAACGACCAATTGTTGCGGGAACTCGCGCCGCAGGTGCTCGGCGCGATGGTAAGAAGATTTCGGGATTTTGCGGCGGCGGAGGATGCCGTCCAAGAGGCGTTGATCGCAGCAGCCGGGCAGTGGCCGTCGAGCGGTGTGCCCGACAATCCCCGTGGCTGGCTGATACAGGTGGCATCGCGGCGAATGGCCGACTACATTCGGGGCGAGATGGCGCGCCGGCATCGCGAGCAAGTTGCAGCGGTGGAGACCGAGCGACTGGCTTTGCCTGTTGAGGCTGGCACGGAAACCGGCGAGGACGATACCCTGGTCCTGCTGTTCATGTGCTGTCATCCTGCACTCACCCCAGCCTCCGCGATCGCTCTGACGCTGCGCGCGGTAGGTGGGTTGACCACCGCGGAGATTGCCAGCGCGTTTCTGGTGCCGGAAGCCACCATGGCGCAGCGCATCAGTCGAGCCAAGCAAAGTATCAAGGAGTCAGGTATTCCTTTCCAATTGCCGACCGCTGCGGAGCGCGCACAGCGGCTGCGAGCCGTGCTGCACGTACTGTACTTGATTTTTAACGAGGGCTACACCAGCAGCGCCGGGCCGCAGTTACGGCGAGGAGATTTGTCGGACGAGGCCATCCGACTCACTCGGATCGTCCACTACCGGCAACAGGATGACACGGAGGTCGTGGGCTTGCTGGCGCTCATGCTGTTGACTGATGCGCGCCGCGCCGCACGAACGGGTCCACACGGGGAACTGATTCCTCTGGCGCAGCAAGACCGGGCGGTTTGGGATCGGCGACAGATCGCGGAAGGGGTAGCACTCCTTTCAGCCGTATTGCCGAGGGGCTCGGTTGGGCCGTATCAATTGCAGGCGGCAATCGCAGCTGTGCATGACGAGGCGGCGCGCACCGAGGACACCGACTGGCCGCAAATTCTAGCCCTCTATGAACTCCTGAAACGCATGTCCGACAACCCGATGATCCTGTTAAACCACGCTGTCGCCGCTGCCATGGTCCATGGACCACGGGAAGGTCTCGAACTGTTACGCGCACTTGACTCCGATTCACGGCTTGCAGAGCGTCACCGGCTTGACGTTGTGCGCGCACATCTGCTGGAAATGGCCGGCGACCATGACGCTGCTATCACCCATTACCGACTTGCAGCTGGCCGTGCAGCCAGCATGCCCGAGCGCAATTACTTGATGATGCAAGCGGCGCGCCTTAGCGAAATCCGATCCACCGATCAATAAAATCCTTCACGGCCAAAGCAGGTAGAAACTAAGTCTGAGGCGGAGAGCGCAGAAGATCAATGATCGAAGACAATTAGGGAATTCAGATTCTCAACCTGAACGATCAACCGCGGTTGGTTCTTGTAAAGGGGAGTGGAGAAATAACATGATCGACGTTCTGATCGAAGAGTGGCCAATGCTGATACCCGCATATTGCTGAAAAAAAGCGATGCGGGCGGATTTGCGCTCAAAAGGTGGCCGACAGGCGCACAGCTGCGCTGCGTGATGGGCCGATGGCGTTGCCGGAGAAGAGTCCGCCAAAATCGATCACGTTGAGGATATTGTTTAGGTTTTCTCCGTCGATTTGCAGGCGCATGTTCATGTGCTCGGATTTGTAAATGTCCGCCCCCGCTGAGGCGTTGACCTGAAAGGAAGGATAAATTCGGCCGCGTTGAAAATTGATTCGCTTCACAACTTGCTGCCCATATTCGGCGAGCGCCTCGGCGTATGTGCCCTCGAAGTCGAAGGGCAGACCGCTGTCATATTGAACCCCGCCGGCGATCCACACGCGCCGCGCCACTTGATAGCGTACGCGGCCGCGCACTGTGTTTCGCTGGTCCTGCGAATCGGGGAAGTGGCCGGTCGTCGGTAGCACCGTGTCTGCTCCAAGGAATAATCCTCCGGTGACCGGGAACCACGCGTTGCCGACCGTATAGGAATAGCTGACGAATCCGGAAAAGCCATTCCAGTCTGGCAAATCGATTTTTGCTTCCGCTCCGTAGATTACGGCCTTTCGAAACGCAATCGGAAAGCTGATCGTGGTGTTCTCGATCTGGTCGTCATCTGCATAGTTGTTGAGCAACCGTCGAAAATAGTTCGCGTCCAGGCGGAATTTTTGAAACACAATCTTGGTCAGCCCTCCCTCGTAATAATTTCCTTCCGACGGTTCAACCGGCAATTGAAGAGAGACGGGATTGAGCGAAGTGGCCGCCGTGGAACTCGATAACAAAAGATTTTCGAATGATGGTGTTTGAAACACGCGATCGTAGGAGAAATGCAGCACTAAGGAGGCAGAAGGGAAATAGCGCGAAACTGCGAACCGCGGATCCACCGCTTGCCGGTTCAACAGCAGTTGATAGTGATCCCACCGCAGGCCCGCATTCACCGTCCAATTGCCAAAGCGGATCAGATCCTGCACGAAGGCAGACTGTTCCAGATCCGGCCGGTTCGCCGCAAACTGAAATGTGGGAGGAGTGTTTGGCGCGAATTGCGTTGGGTCGCTAATAATGTAACTAAAATGTTCGTTCAAAAACGTGTTGTCGGATTCCACACCGAATTTCCATTCGTTGTGGCCATGGCTGATCGTGGCAGAGCCCTTGAAATATCCTTCACGAAACCAGTTGTGTTCGGAAACGATAATCGGCGTGGAGTTCGCGTTCGAATAGAAATTATTCGCGTTGTCGCGCACCATCCCTTGAAAATCCGCCACGGTGTTGCCGGAAAACGTGTGCTGGTAAGAGACGGTTCCCATGGTCTCAAAATTGTTCGCGTTTTGCCTCTGCCCCGCCGCTTGCTGCACAAGCTCGTTCGGAATATCGTAGCGCGCAAGTTCATGCCGCACACTCAGGCTCAGACGATCCTTCGTCGTCAGGTCCCGTTGGTAATGCACAGAAAAATCGCCCAGTGTGCCGGTGTTCGAGTAATTCTCCGGCACCACCGGATTCAAATAATGACCCGTCATGCTGCCGCTGGCGCTCGCTCCAAACGTATTCTTTCCCCAAACATATTGGGCCGCCGCGAACGCTCCCGCCGAGTCAAAGCTTCCACCGGAAAGCACAGCGTGGCCATGGAATCCGGATTGCGCGTCTTCAAGCGTGTTCACTTCCACCACTCCGCCCATTTTTCTGCCATATTCGGCGGGAATTCCTGCCGTGTAGATGGTCATCGATTGCACGTCATCGGCTTCGATCTCCGGCCCAAAACTTGGCGAGCGATTATCGGTCAGCGGAATGCCGTCGACCACAAATTGCGTCTGATATTCGGAGCCGCGCGGGTGCAGAACGGCATTTCCCTCGTACAGCCATCCAGGCTGCGAATTGACCAGATCCTGCAGCGAGCGCCCAGGCAGGGAACTGATGCGATCCTGAATGGTATCGGCACCGATTTGGTTGACTGAGCCAGCTTGTTCGGGATTGATCAGCGTATCGACGGCATTGACCGATACCGATTGCACCACAGACGGAAGCTGAAGTTGGACCGCGTAGTTCGTTGCGATCGAGGAACGAATCTCCACCGATCCGGATACATCCGCAAAACCCGCGCGCTTGATTTCCAGCTGATAGATTCCATACGGCAGGCGTAATACGTCCAGCTCTCCCTGCTCGCTGGTTGTCAGAATGTTTCGATACTGGTTGGCGTCGCTCGAGAGTTGCACCGCTGTTTTCACACCAAGGCCTGCGGGATCGCTCACCTTCAGGCGCAATTCACCCGTATTGCTCTGGCAGAAGAGCGGCGAGGCGCAAACCACAAACAGCGCTGCAATTCGCGTGATCAGAAAGCCTTTCTCCTTAACCCCATTGTCGATCGTACACGCGCTGAGCTGGGTGAAGAAATACACCACTGCATAATCCCGAAACAGCCACTATCTAAACAATTACATTAGATCGACAACGGCGTAAATGCTTCCAAATTCAGGTTTCGAAAGGCCTCAGCTGAAACCCAGTACGGGATGCGGCGTGTACGGCTGCTCGAGTGCGCTGATTTCTTCTGGAGTCAGCCGCAGCGCAAGGGACGCCGCTGCGTCCGACAAATGGTGTGGTTTTGTGGCGCCCACAATCGGAGCGGTGATGGCCGGCTTAGAAAGCATCCATGCCAGCGCCAGTTGCGCGCGTGCAACGCCACGCTTTTCTGCGAGCTCGCCCAAACGATCGATCACTTGACGGTCCGTAGCTTCGGTTTGCGCATAAAGAGTCTTGCCGAACTGGTCGGTTTCGAATCGCTTTGTTGGTTCCCCCTGCCATGGACGCGCCAGGCGGCCGCGCGCCAGCGGACTCCACGGGATTACGCCGGCGCCCTCCGCATCGCAAAGCGGCAACATCTCGCGCTCTTCTTCGCGATAAAGCAGGTTGTAATGATTCTGCATGGAAACGAATCGCGTCCAACCATACAGGTCTGCAAGGTAAAGCGCCTTCGCAAACTGCCAGGCGTACATCGAAGAGGCGCCAATATAGCGAACCTTTCCTGATTTCACCAAATCGTGCAGCGCCTCGAGTGTTTCCTCGATAGGAGTTTCGTAGTCCCAGCGATGGATCTGATAAAGGTCCACGTAATCCGTCTGCAAGCGGCGGAGGCTTTGCTCACATTCGTAAAAGATGGCTTTGCGCGAAAGGCCACGGCCGTTGGGGTCGTCTCGCATTACACCAAAAACTTTCGTGGCGATCACCACAGCTTCGCGCCTTTCGTTGCCCTTGAGGAAGTGCCCGAGAACTTCCTCACTGGCCCCGCTGGAGTACACGTTAGCGGTGTCGAAGAAATTGATTCCAAGATCAAGCGCTTGATGCAGCAACGGCTGGCTTTCTTCTTCGTTCAGGGCCCAGGCATGTCTGCCGCCCTTGGTTTCTCCGGTGGCGGGCGCGCCATAGGTCATACAGCCCAGACAAATGCGTGAAACCTTAAGACCGGTCTTGCCGAGATTGGTATAGTCCATTTCTTCTCCCGAAGAGTGAGATTCCAAACGCACAGCTGGCGTTACACGGTGTCCGATTTGGTGACCAGCCGCTGATCGCACAGATTCCGGCGGGAAGTTGGGTCTATAATACTTCGGAATGATTCCTTAGGAAGTCCACTGCTGGTATTTTGTGGCAGGAGACGTTCATGAAGTGGACGCTGCATAGTCGAATGGTAAGCGCCGGGCTGGGTTTGGCGATTCTGCTTGGCTGCACCGGCAAGTCGCTCGCCGCGCAGGAAGCCCCTCCAAAAATGCCAATGCAAGCCGTTTTTGACGACGGCGCCGAGGCACGGTGGCTGAAGAAAAAAGTGCTGGATTCGCGCGTGCTGGATTCCATGGAAGACCTGTCCACCTGGTCGTTCCAGGGCGACGGCGACATGGCGCTCGCGGATTTTCCGGTGAAAGACGGAAAGCATTCGCTGCGAATTCGTTCGATCCAGAACATCGGGAAAGTCGGAGGCGCCGGCGAATGGGAAGATCTGATTGCCACTCGCAGGTTTCCTTCGGAGGATTGGAACCACTACAACCGCATTTCCATCTGGGTGTATCCCGACGTGATCGGCGCCCCGGCAATTTCCGCATCTCTGGTGCTGCACAACCAAGGCGCGCACATCCTTCCTGATCATTACAACGAAGGACGGCACGAATCCATCATTTTAAAAAACCGTCAATGGAATCATGTTGTCTGGGAAATTACTCCCCTGTCGCGGGATAAGGTCACGGAGCTGGAATTTGCGTACAGCCTGCCGAAGATGTTGCCGGACCCGGGCGATCAGACGATCTTGTACATCGATCAGCTGGAATTGCAGACCGTCGATCCGGACCATGTCGAGGGCTGGGACGTCGCGGCAGGGAGAATTGCATTCAGCCATGCAGGCTACACCAGCGGTGCCACAAAAACCGCCATCGCCAGCGGCCTGAACGCCCGCGAATTTTCCGTGATCGACCAAGCCACCGGCCAAGTGGTTTTGAGCAAAGCTGTCAAAGAGGAAAAGTCGCCGCTCGGCGATTATGAGGTAATGGATTTCTCCGAATTGCAGGCGCCGGGAACATATATTTTGCGCGTGGGCGACAGCGCGACTCGTTCCTTTGAGATCGGACCGCAGGCGTGGCGAGAGAGTATCTGGAAAGCGATCAATTTCATGTATAGCGAACGATGCGGAACCGTGATCTCCGGCATCCACGCCATCTGCCACACTGACGATTACAGCATCCACGGCGATAAGCGCATCATCGTGAACGGCGGCTATCACGACGCTGGCGATTTGAGCGCTTCTGGCAATACGCCGGGGATGGCCTACGCGCTATTTTCGCTCGCGGAGCGCCTCCAACAGCAGGACGTCGATCCGCAATTGCGCGATCGCCTGATCGAAGAAGGAACCTGGGGATTGCGCTGGGTGCTCAAGACCAACTTCGGCGATGGTTACCGTACCACCGGCCAGCTCATCAGCTACTGGACCAACGGAATTATCGGTGATGCCGACGATCGCTTTGGGCAAGCGGTGAACAATCCCGAATGGAACTTTCGTGTGGCCGCGGTGGAAGCACTGGCGGCGCGCGTGTTGAAAGAAAGCGACCCTGAACTGGCGATTCGCAGCGTTCACACAGCCGAGCGAGACTGGGATTATGCGGTCGAAGGCCTGAAAACTGCCGCACCATTGTCGGAGGTCTACGGCGCTCAGGACGAACTGGAAAGACTTTCGTTTGGCGCCATCGCTTCGATCGATCTGTATCGCGCTACCGGCGATCAGAAGTATGCTGACGAGGCCTTTCAGCTCGCCAATCTCATCCTTGCGTCGCAGGAGCAGACGCTGCAGGCGTGGACGATCCCGATGACCGGTTACTTTTACACCAGTCCCAAGCGCGAAAATCTGTTTCATCGTTTTCATATTGGCCAGGAGGAAGAACCAATCGTTGCGTTGGCTCACCTGTGCGAAACATTTCCCAATCACGCGGACTGGATGAAGTGGTACTCGGCGATCGTGCTGCACTCAAAGTATTACCAGCAGCTCGCGGCAAAGGTCGACGAGCCGTATGAAGTGCTTCCCGCGGCGGTGTATAAAGAAAGCGAAGCGCGCCTGATTCCGCAAGCGAAGGATTGGACGCCGTTGCGTGCCGCGGATCGCGATGCGTATGTAGAACAAGTGCATCGCGGCGTTCCCCTCGGAGGCGAATTCTATTTGCGGAGATTTCCGGTTTGGTTTGATTTCCGCGGGAATTCCAGTGTGCTGCTCTCAGAAGCCAAGGCGCTATCGGCCGCGGGGCAATTGCGTGGGGATCTGGACGCGGAAGACCTGGCGCAAAAACAGGCGGAGTGGCTGCTAGGTCGCAACCCATTCTCGGCCAGCATCATGTATGGCGAAGGTTACGACTGGACGCCACTATACAGTGTGCGCTCGGGCCAGATGGTTGGCGCGCTGCCCGTGGGGATCGAAACCAGGGAATACAACGATGTGCCCTATTGGCCAAATCAGATTTGCTGGACGTATAAAGAAGTGTGGACACAGCCGGTAGGCGAGTGGATCTGGCTGATGCAAGACTTGCATGGCGCGCCAGTCGTTGAGGGACAAGCCGACCGCAATTTGCGGGAACCCATCGAGTTTCGCGACGAAAAGACGGGCCACATTATTTCGGTGGCCGTGAATTTCGCAAACGGCAAATTCCGTGCGCAGTTGCCGCAAGGAAAATATACGGTTCGCCGCGGCAGCGCGCATACGACGCTGACTGCACTTCCCGGAGGTACCTATCATCTCGATTTGCAGAAGAACGAAGCATTTGATTTTCAGGTCACCGCGGACACTGCGCAGGCCAACCAGCTAAAGCTGCACGTGCACGCGGCAGGCAGCGGCGCTCATACGCTGGAAATCAGAACAAGCAACCTGGAATTGGGGGAACCAGGAAAAGAGAAAATCGAATTGCGCCCCGGCCACGATATGGACTTGAACAGAACTGGAAAAATCATCGCGCCCGGGACACCGTGGGTGGTGGTGGTGATTCCGGATGGAATGCTGAACGAACATCTGGAGATCACCGGCAGCAATCCAACAAAATAAGGTAGTAGTTGCCGGATATTCTTGAAATCAGAAGTTGTCTCGTTCTGAAATTAAAGGCTTCCCGTCAGAAAGCTCGCGGATATCGATCAGGATTTGTGCAATCAGCCCGGTCCAGCCAGTCTGATGGCTGGCGCCGCAGCCACGTCCAGTGTCGCCGTGAAAATATTCGTTGAAGGGGATCAGATCGCGCCAGTGCGGATCGCTGTTAAAAAGGGAATTGCCGCCAAAAACCGCGCGCTTGCCGTCTTTATCCCGGAGAAACAGTCGTCCCAACCGCCTGGCAAGTTCGTGGGAAACCTCGCTCAGCGTCATCAGTTTTCCCGATCCGGTCGGGCACTCGATCTTGAAGGTGTCGCCGTAATACAAATGGTATTGCCGCAGTGCCAGCAGGATCAGTTGATTTACGGGCAACCACACCGGCCCGCGCCAATTTGAATTACCTCCAAATAGCTCGGTCGTGGATTCTCCCGGCTCATAGTCCAGCCGGTATTCCTGGCCGCCAAGATGAAGGATCAGCGGGTGCTCAAGATGAAATCGCGAAACAGCGCGCACGCCATAGGGCGAGAGAAACTCTTTCTCATCCAGCATGTATGTCAATATTCGCCGCAATTGATCCTCGCGAACAAATCCGAGCAGGAGATTGTTGTCGGCTCCGGGCTTGACTCCCGGCCCAATGCTCGCCACCAGATCGGGACGATGTTCGATGAACCACTGGCGCCGGCGTTGGAAACCAGGATAGCGAGCGAACGTATCGGCCGGAACTGCGCTGCCGCCAAACAGAGGCACAAATCCCACCATGGTCCGCGCGCGCACCGGGAATCTCTTGTTGCCTTCGGAATAAAGATAGTCGTAGAAGAATCCGTCCTGTTCATCCCAAAGAGACATGGATGAGTCTTGAGGATTATTCATGGAATAGGCGATGTAGATGTAGTGTTCCCAAAACTTGCTGGCGAGATCTTCGTAGACAGGATCGCGTCTGGCGAGAATAAGCGCGATGGAAAGCATGTTTTTGGCAAACGCGGCCATCCAACTTGTGCCGTCGGCCTGGCCGAGCAAATAGCCGGGCGGCAAATTGTCGCGATCAAAGGCGCCAATGTTGTCCATGCCTAGAAAGCCGCCCTGGAAAATATTTTTCCCCAGCGCGTCTTTGCGATTCACCCACCAGGTGAAATTCAGCAGCATTTTCTGAAACACGCGCTCCAGGAACGTGTAGTCCGCAACGCCACAGTGCTGGCGCTCGATTTCAAAGACAGCTTGCGCCGCCATCGACAGGACAGGCGGATTCACATCTCCAAAATCCCATTCGTACGCGGGAATTTGGCCGTTTGGGTGCGTGTACCACTCCCGCAGCATCAGCAAAATCTGATCCTTGGCGAATTGCGGGTCGACATAGGCGAGCGCAACGCAGTGAAAACCCAAATCCCAGGATGCAAACCATGGGAATTCCCATTTGTCCGGCATGGAGAGGACATCTCGCGAAAAAAAGTGCGTCCAATCGCTATTGCGGCCTTGCAGCCGTTCAGGGGGCGGGGGAGGCTCAGTGGGATCGCCTTGCAACCAGTCAGTGACGACGTAGTGATAATACTGTTTAGACCAAAGCAGGCCAGCAAAAGCTTGGCGAACGATCAATTTCGCGTCCGCCGACAAGCCGGATGGCAACACCACTTCATAGAACTCCTCGGCCTCTTGCTGACGCAGGCGGATATTCGCATCGAAATCGGCGAAAGGATCTTCGTGAGAATGATTGTCGACCAAAACAGCGAGCCGTAACTGGAGAGAGATTGTCTCGCCGGGAGGGACGCCAAACTGGTAATGGCAAGCCGCTTTGGTTCCGGTTTGCGCGGGGTTCACGGCATTGCGGTTTCCGCCGATAATATAGGAATGAAATGCGTCCTTCACATAGGGTGAGTGGGAAGGATAATTAAATAGTCGCTCGTTGTTGGTTTCATTCTCGGTGAAAAGAAATTCGTTCGCGCCGAGACAATACAGCATATATTCGCCGAGTTCCCAGTGCTTGGCGAGAATCGAGCGCACATGTCCATCCTTGAAGGAAGACGGCGCCGATAGAGAAAGAAGAGGATGAGTATCGTCGCGTCCCCACGTCCATGTGTTCCGAAACCACAGCGTTGGAAGAACGTGCAGGGCGGCAGCTTCCGGGCCACGATTCGAGATATTGATGCGGATCAGAATATCCTCGGGGGCGATTTTCGCGTACTCCACCTCGACATCGAAATAGCGCCCTTGATCGAAAATGCCCGTGTCCACCAGCTCGTATTCCCGGTCATTTTTGTTACGGCGCCGGTTTTCTTGCAGCAGTTGTTCGTAGGGATAGGCCGCGTGGGGATATTTATAGAGGCACTTCATATACGAATGCGTCGGGGTGTTGTCGAGGTAGAAGTAATATTCCTTTACATCCTCGCCATGATTGCCTTCGTGCGCATTGAGCCCGAACATGCGCTCTTTCAGGATCGCATCGCGCGTATTCCAGAACGCAAGCGCAAAGCATAAATATTGGTGACGATCGCAGATGCCGGCAATGCCGTCTTCATTCCAGCGATAGGCACGGGAGCGCGCGTGATCGTGGGGAAAATAGCTCCAGGCGTCACCATCCTTGCTGTAGTCTTCACGAACTGTGCCCCATGCGCGCTCGGCCAGATACGGGCCCCAGCGATTCCAGTGGGTTTCGTGCTGGCGGTTCATTTGCAGCCGGATGCCTTCGTGAGTTTGGTAAATGTTCATGGTGTTTTCGTCCAAGTGAACCGCGCTACGTGACCGCCGCTTCTATCTTGATGCGGAACGTTGCGCGAAACTTGCAGCCACGCTCAATAATACGCAAGGCTTCGCCGGTCGTGAGCGCGCTTGTCGGGGCGGTCATCGGCTCCAACGCCACAAAATCCTTGTCCCTGGGAGCAAATATCTGCGCGTACGCGAAGCCCTCGAGAAAAGTCAGAGTAATGTTGTGCCTGGCGCCGGAAAGAGAAAAGGACGATTGTTCACTTAGCAGAGCGAAGCCATGGTCGTAGCTTGTGTCGCCGAGCAGCCCGTCGACAGGCGCAAAGGATTCCTCGACACCGGTCGGAATTCCGCGGGCATCCAGGAAAAGCTTGCGCATGCCCGGCAATTGCAATCGCCACTGAGCGCGCGGGCGTCCAGAGATGCCAAAGTACGGATGAAAGCCGAAGCTGATCGGTACGGCGGATCCCGCATCTGCAAAGACGGTAGTTTGCAGGGTGAGGGAATCCGAAGCGACGCTTGCGGCCATCTGCAGCCGATGAGGAAAAGGGAACAGCGCAACCATCCTCGGGCACTTCCAATCCAGCTGAGCCAGCACTGAGTCGCTTTTCGCTTCTAGAATTTCCCAACGGAGCTCGCCCCACGGCACGCCATGCATCGGCAGGCCGCGGTCATCGAAATGCAGCAGTGAAGAAACCGGATCGAGATCCACATCCTGCCCCGCCGCGCGATAATGCAGGTCCGCGAGGCGATTCGCCCACGGATACAGAAGCGGAATTCCCGCGGTGCTTCCTTTTCGTTTAGCCGATGGCAAGTCGTCGATGCGTCGAAGCTGTTCCTCTCCGCGGTAACTCAGCGAAACGCACAGCATCCCCGCATCTGGCCAAAAGATTGCGCGAAGATCTCCAGCGTTCAGGCAGATTGGAGAGGTACCGTTCATCTTGTTTTCAGTGCGACCGGGCCTGCACCGAGATCATCGACGATTTCCGGCTGCGATCATTTGAAAGAGCTGGCTTTCGCCGCAATCGCGGGACTGGCAATCACAGGATTGTCCCATCCACCCGGTGGTACAACGTTCTCTGCCACTTCTTTTGGTCCCCAGGTGTTCGGCTCATATTCATAAACAGGCGTAGCCGCTTTTAAGACGGGATCGACAATGCGCCATGCTTCTTCGACGTAGTCCTGCCTGGCAAAGAGGGTCGCGTCACCCGCCATGGCATCACCGAGCAGAATTTCGTATGGCTCCATCTCGTCAGGTGTCGTTTGATGATGGGCCAGCATTTCTACGGCTTCGCCAGTCATTTGTTCGCCGGGAGCCATCACCGTCATGCCTAAAGCGATGTCCACATCCGGGCTGACCCGGAAACGTAAATGGTTTTGCGTCAATTTACTGCTCTGAATCACCGTGGGAGGATAACGGAATTTGGCCAGCACCTCCGTGCACGTAACCGGCAAGTTCTTGCCGGCGCGAATATAAAAAGGAACACCTTTCCAGCGCCACGAGTCGACTTCCACTCTCAGTGCCGCAAACGTTTCCGTTTTCGACTCCTTTGCCACTCCCGGCTCCGCGAGATAGCCGCGGAATTGCCCGCGCACGATATCCGCTTCCTTGATCGCGGGCATGGCCTTCAAGACTTTTACTTTTTCGTCGCGGACTGTTTCGCTGTCCGTGCGCACCGGAGCTTCCATCGCCAAGTTGGACAGAATTTGGAAAAGATGATTCTGGATCACATCGCGGATGGCGCCGGTTTCGTCATAAAAGCCGCCGCGGCCCTGCACGCCAAAATTCTCGGCCATGGTGAGCTGCACACTTTCGATGTAGTAGCGATTCCAGAAAGGCTCGACGAACGTATTCGCAAAACGGAAGACCATTAGATTGTTCACCGGGCGCTTACCCAGAAAATGGTCGATGCGAAAAACGTCCTTTTCATCAAAAGAGCTCAAGAGAATTTTGTTGAGGGCCTGCGCGGAGGCTAGGTCGTCGCCGAACGGTTTTTCCACGATGATCCGTCCGCCCTTCGCGCAACCGGACTTTACCAGTTGCTCGACCACCGTGCCGAATAGAACCGGTGGAATGGCCATGTAATGCGCCGGATGCTCGGCGTTTCCCAATTCCTTGCGCAGCTTTTGGAACGTAGCCGGGTCTTTGTAGTCGCCGTCGACATAATGCAGCAGCCCTGAAAGCTTTTCCCACGCGGCCGAGTCCACTCCGCCATGTTTTTCCAAGCTATCCTTGGCCCTGGCTTTCAGCTGATCCAGATTCCATCCTGCTTTTGCCACGCCAATTACGGGAACGTTGAGATGCCCCCTCTTTAGCATGGCTTGTAGTGAGGGAAAAATTTGTTTGTAGGCCAGATCGCCCGTCGCTCCGAAGAAGGCCAAAGCATCCGAATGTATAGCGCTCATCGTTCGATCCTTTCCTGGGCGGAGTTCGCTGTGGGGACCGATTTGCCGCCGCAACGAGACAGCGAGTTTACCAGCAAATGAAAATTAGCTCTAGGTCTGCTTGGTGGGTGCCTACAACTCTGGCGTAACAACAAAAATTGACTCGGCAGACATTTCGAACCGTGGTATTTTCGTTCGTTCCAGATCACGTCCTCTCGGGCGGCGTCTTTCTGGAATCATACGGAAAAACTTCTATCGAAGCCATGCGGGGAGGTTCGCCATGAGGGATTACATGCATTGGCATCGGCTCACGGTAATTGTTCTGTGCGGCCTCGCCGCCATTGGAGTCATCGCAGCTTGCAAAGATTCCGAGCCCGCTCCCGCTTCTATGAAACAGCAGCCCAGCGTTCCCGCGGGTTACACGTTGACCCCCGCCGGCGTTTCCGCGCTTCATGCTATCGCGGATTCCGCGCGCAATCCCGATCTGCGATGGCCGGACTTCACTCCATACAAAAGCGAGTTCGCTAAATTTTACGACAGCAACGGTTATACCCTCGCGTGGGTGCAGAACGGCCACATCAGTCCGCAGGGCTTCGTTGTGATTGGACTGTTGGAGAACGCCAATAGCAGAGGACTCGAGCCGGAAGATTACGACGGACCAAGATGGCCCGACCGCGTTTCGAAGCTCAGCCAGAATCCCTCGGAACAGGACTTGGTCATCTTCGACACCGCACTCACTGTTTCCACCATGCGCTACGTCCGCGCCGTGCACGTTGGCCGCGTAAATCCCAAAGAATTCAAGTTTCAACTGGATGTGGACGCACAGCAGATAAATTTGGGGGAGTTTCTTCAAACCCGGGTGGTGAATGCCAGCGATCCCGCCGCGGAAATCCAGAAAACCGAGCCGCCGTTCTTAGGCTACAGAAAACTGTTGGCACTTTTGCCGGTGTACGAGGAAATGGCGAAGAAAGACGACGGGGGGACGTTGCAAACAGTGACGAAGACCGTGCGCCCCGGTCAGCCATACCCCGACCTGCCGCGCCTGGGGCGATTACTTCAAATTATCGGCGACATTCCGTCCGGCGTGCAGTTGGATCCGAACGCAACGATCTACGCCGGCGCGTTTGTGGATGGAGTGAAGCATTATCAGGATCGCCATGGCGAGAATCCTACCGGGAATCTGGATGCGCGCACGGTCAATGAACTCAATACTCCGGGGCCCGCGCGCATTCGCCAGATCAAGCTGACGTTAGAACGGTGGCGCTGGCTTCCGCACTCCTTCTCGCAGCCGCCGGTGGTCGTGAACCTGCCCGAGTATCGGTTGCGAGCCATGAATCCGGATGGCACGGTCGCGTTCTACAAGAACGTCATTATTGGCAAAGCCTACGGCCACAAATCGCCTATTTTTGAGAAGGAAATTCAATATGTCATCTTTCGGCCTTATTGGGACGTGACTCCCAGCATTCAGCGTGGCGAAATCGTCCCGCATATTCAGAAGGACCCAAACTACATCGCCAAGCATAATTTTCAGGTGGTCACGCCGAAAGGCGAGGTCGTGACCGAAAATGAAGTCAGTCCCGAAGTTCTCGAAGGAATAAAATCTCTTCGCCTGATGGTACGGCAAAAGCCCGGGCCGACAAATTCTCTCGGTCTTGTGAAAATTATCTTCCCCAATCCAGACAATGTTTATCTGCATGGAACAGATGTCCCGGAATTGTTCTCGCAAGACGTTCGGGATTTCAGTCATGGATGCATTCGTGTGGATCAACCCGCCAATCTCGTTGCCTGGGTATTGCGCAACAATCCTGGCTGGGATTTAGACCGCGTGAAAGCCACCATGAACGGTGACAAGGAGAATATTCAGGTCAACCTGACCACGCGCATCCCGGTGCTAATCGTCTATGGCAGCGCAACGGTGAACGAGGAAAATCAAGTTCGCTTTTTCGACGACATTTATGGTTATGACGCGGAGCTCGAGAAAGCGCTGGCTGCCGGCTATCCCTATTCCTGGTAGCGACGGCCGGTTCCCGCGAACGTGCGCGCAAGCGCCCGCTACTTGCGCGCCAGCATTTCCGCGGGTTGCGATTCGCTCGCAGGTGAGAGCATCGCGTCCACCAGAGCCAGGGCTTCTTCAATTGTGTCTAGTCCCTGAGCAAGTTCCGCCTCGTTGATAATCAGTGGCGGGCAAACCCATAGCATGTTAAAGCGGCTGAACGCATACAGGTGCTTGCTCTTCAAGTGGCCGGCGAGTTTGCCCATTTCCGGGCTGGTGCCGTTGAATGGCGCCAATGGCTCGCGCGTAGACTTGTCTTTGACGAGTTCGACGACGCTGAAAAGACCCTTACAGCGCACGTCTCCCACGCAACGGTATTTCTGCTTCATGGCTTCCAGGCGCGAGGCGAGATAACGCCCTTGCAGGTCGACGTTGGTGAAAATCTGTTCTTCTTCATACAAATTGAGATTTGCTACGGCCGCGGCACAACAAACAGGATGGCCGCTGTAGGTGAGTCCGCCCCACAACATGTGTGTCTCGAAATAATTCGCGATCGCATCGGAAACAATCACGGCACCGAGAGGCAGGTAGCCGCTGGTCAGGCCCTTGGCGCAGGTCACGATGTCCGGACGAATGGCATAATGCTGCGTGGCCAGCCATTTTCCCGTGCGGCCGAATCCGCTCATCACTTCGTCATCAATCATCAAGATGCCGTATTTGTCGCACAGCGCGCGCAGCTTTGGATAGTAATCGTCCGGCGGAACAAGCAAGCCATTCGAACCCGTAATACCTTCGGTCATAATCGCGGCAATGGTGTTCGGACCCTCCATCTGAATGATTTCTTCAATATGGGAAACGCATTCGCGATGGCACGTTTCCACCTTTTGTCCGAACGGACAACGATAACAGTAAGGATCAAACACGCGAACGATTCCGGGAATGCCCGGCTCAACCGCCCAGCGCCGCGGATCACCCGAAGCGGTCATCGAGCCCATCGTCGCGCCGTGATACGAACGATAGCGCGTGATGATTTTCTCTCGCCCTGTAAACAGCTTGGCCATTTTTATGGCATTTTCATTGGCCTCGGAGCCACCCAGCGTGAAGAACGCTTTTGCCAGGCCCGTGACCTCGGCGAGTTTCTTGCCAAGCAGGCCGCGGGGCTCCGTGGCGAAGCTTGGTCCCGCAAAACACAATTCGTCAACCTGTTTCTTGATGGCTTCCAGCATTTTCGGATGCTGGTGCCCGACGTTCAGATTGATGAGCTGTGAGCTGAAGTCCAACCAGCGATTGTCATCGCCATCCCAAAACCACACGCCTTGACCGCGCTTCATGTGGATCGGCGCGGATGCTCCCTGCACAGCCCACGAAAACATGGTGTACTCACGATTTTCTTCTACCACTTTGCGGGAATGGGAATCCATACGCTGTGTGTCCTTCCTAGAAACTACTTTCGAACTTCAGGGCTGTTTCTGAATCCAGGCCATCGTTTTGGAAGCCAGCCGGTCGAGCGCCGCCACGGACATTTCAAGGTGCTCTTCCCTTGTATCTTCGATTTTATTATGGCTTATGCCCTTCAGCGATTGCACGAACATCATAACAGTAGGTATTCCCGCCCGCGAGACCTCCGCCGCGTCGTGTAGAGGGCCGGAAGGCATGCGGTGCGAAGTGCCTGCGGTTTCGCGAATGGATTGGTCGCAAAGATCCAGCAAGTGTGGATGGAATGGCACTGGCTCGATATTCCAAAGGCGGGACCAATCCACGGTGCAATTTTCTTCCGCTGCAAATCGCCGGCTCGCGGCCTGCGCTTCGCGATGCATTTGCGCCAGGATTTCCGCGTTCAAGTCGCGCTGGTCGAGCGTCACTTCGCACCGGCCCACCACCGCGGTGACAATTCCGGGAAATGTTTTCACGCTGCCCATGGTACATACCGCGTCTTCGTGTTTCCTGGCGATGTTGCGAATTTCCAGCGCCAGCTTCGCCGCAGCTGCCAGCGCGTCTCTGCGGGCATTCATCGGTGTCGAGCCGGAATGCGCTTCTTGCCCGTGAAAATTAATGATATGGCGTTCCACTCCTTTCGTGCCGAGAACCACGCCGAGAGGCAATTCCATGCGCTCGAGCACGGGCCCTTGTTCGATGTGCAACTCTAGATAAGCCGCGGCGTTTTTCTGTTCTTTCGTGGCGTCGGGAAACTTGCTGATTTCCACGCCACAGCGCCGCAGCGCATCCTCGAGTTTCACGCCATCGCGATCGGTGCGCCCGCGATCGGCTTCGATGGAATGTGTTCCGGCGAACGCCGAAGAGCCCAGCAAGCTGCGGCCAAAGCGCGCTCCTTCTTCGTCAGCCCAATCGACGACGCGGAGTGTGACTGGCGGACGGCTGGAATATTCGGTGTTGATGCGGCGCAGGATTTCTAGTCCGGCCATAACGTCCAGCGCGCCATCGAGCCACCCGCCATTCGGAACGGAATCGAGATGACCGCCCAGGATCAACGCTTTTTCGCTTGCACCTGGCAGCGTTATCCAGTTATTCCCCGCGGCGTCGGAATGACGCTCGACCGGCAGATCCTTAATTTTCGAAACGAACCACGCGCGCGCCGTCAGCCACATGTCTGTCCAGGCCACGCGTTGCGCGCCGTTTTCGTCCGCTGTGAGGGCGCGAAGTTCTTTTAATTCTGCTACGGTGCGTTTCGGATTCAAGCTCATAGAATCTCTGTTAGAAATGGCTTGGTTCGCGCTTCAGCAGTTTTCCGCGACCACGCTCGCCGACGAATTTACCATCGCGAACCTGCACTTTGCCGCGCACGGTAACAACCGACGGACGTCCTTCGATCGCCATACCTTCGAACCCATGATAATCGTTGTTGGTGTGATGTGTTTTGGCGGAAAGCACTCCGCGGTGGGCGGTGTCGTACACGACGATGTCCGCATCGCTGCCTACGGCAATGGTGCCCTTGCGTGGGAAAAGTCCAAATAGCTGCGCGGCGCGTGTGCTGGCGGCCTCGACGAAGCGGTCGAGATCCAGCCGTCCTCGCTTTACTCCCTGTGTATAAAGAAGATTGACGCGATCTTCGATGCCCGGAATGCCATTGGGGATGTTGACGAAAGAATCTTTGCCGAGGAGTTTTTGCTCCGTGTCGAAGGGGCAGTGGTCAGTGCCTACCGTGTCGATGGAACCAGCAGTCAGCGCACTCCAAAGCGTGGCCTGGTTGTGTTTCGCACGCAAGGGCGGCGACATCACGTGTTTCATGCCCTCGACGCCGTGGCGCTCGGCGAAACTCTTGTCCAGCAGAAAATGGGGCAGCACCGATTCGATGAAAAGTTTAACGCCACGCGCTTTTGCGGCCAGCGCAACGTTGAGCGCTTTCTCGCAGGACAAATGCACAACGTAGCCGGTCGTGCCCGCGTTCTCCAGAAACGTGGCAAATCGCCCGGTGCCTTCCGCTTCCACCGATTCGGGGCGGCTGGGTTCGTGCCATTCGGGGCCGGTCTTGCCCTCGGCGAGCAATTTCTGTTGCAGGCGTGCTACAAGCTCCGCGTTTTCGCAGTGCGCGGTCACAATCACGCCCAGCCGTTTGGCCAGCTCGAGCGTCTGATACATTTCGCCGTCATCGACACCGAAGAAATTCTTGTATGCCAGGAAAATCTTGAAGGAAGCGGTGCCGTCGGAAATAATTTGTTTCAATTGCGACTCGGTCTCTTTTGCAAACTTCGTGACCGACATATGGAAGGCATAGTCGCAGGCGCTTTTTCCCGCGGCTTTCGATTTCCAAAGCTCGTAACCCTCGAGTGCATCATCGTTGCGATTTGGGCAGCACATCTCGATGTACGTTGTAGTGCCGCCGACTAGCGCCGCGATGCTCCCGGTCTCGTGCGTGTCCTTGGCGAACGTGGCCATGAAAGGAAGATAAATGTGCACGTGAGGATCAATGAAGCCCGGGAAGACAAGTTTCCCGCTAGCATCTATGATTTCCGTGTTGGGTGGCCCGTCCAGATTCTTGCCGATGCGCGTGATGGTTTCATTCTCGACAAAAATATCCGCCGTCTGGCGCGAGCCCGCATTCACAATCTCACCATGTCGAATCAGTAAAGCCATCGTCCACTCCCGCTACGCGCGCCGCAAGCCTTTAGTGAATCTGAATCCCCATTTTCTCGCGATATTGCTTCATTTTCTCCCAATCTTCGGTGACGTCCCGTTGCGAGTCGGAAATCTCCTTCCAAGTCACCGGCGGCCGTCCGGACGGCTCTTCGATCATTTGGATACAGTCTTCCACGGGGCAAACGTTATAGCAGAGACGGCAGCCCACACAGTCCTGTTCGCGCACATGAACAGTGGGACGTGTATTGATGGCTTCTTGCTTACCATTCACGCGGACATCATGCGAATAAGGCTGGACCACGCTGCCGTCTTTGGCAACGAGGTCAATGCATTGGTGCGCCGTGTCATTACACGCGACGTAACAAAGATTGCAGCGAATGCATTTCCTCTGGTCGATGCGCGCCACTGCGCGAAACGACAGATCAAAATTGTTGAAATCGGAAACGCGATGGATGCTTTTTCCAACCACGTCGGAAATTCCAGCAAACCCTTTTTCGTCCATCCAATTGGACAAGCCGTCGCACAAGTCCTCGACGATGCGAAATCCGTAATGCATCACGGCTGTGCACACTTGCAGGCTGCTTGCCCCCAGCAGCAGAAATTCCGCCGCGTCCTGCCAAGTGGAAATCCCGCCCATTCCGGAAATCGGCAGCTTCGACGAGTTCACCACAGAATCTCTTCCCAACGCCGCCAGCATATTCAACGCGATGGGTTTTACCGCCGGCCCGGCATAGCCACCGTGGCCGCCTTTTCCGCCGATATTCGGCGTGATCTCCAGGGTGTCGAGATCGATGCCGATAATGGAGTTAATCGTATTGATCAGCGAAATGGCGCTGGCTCCAGCCGCAACCGCCGCGCGCGCCGGCATCACGATGTCGGAAATATTTGGCGTAAGCTTCACGATAACCGGAATCTTAGCCACTTCCATCACCCAGCGCGTGATCTGCTCGCAATACTCCGGAACCTGACCGACCGCGCTACCCATACCGCGTTCGCTCATGCCGTGCGGGCACCCGTAATTCAATTCGATGCCATCCGCGCCGGTATCCTGGATGTTCCGGATGATGTCGTGCCAGGTCTCCGGCTTGGACTCCACCATTGCGGAAACAATTACCGCGCGATCGGGCCACGCGCGTTTCACTTCCTGAATTTCCCGCAGATTCACTTCGAGCGGACGGTCTGAAATCAATTCCACGTTATTGATCGCCAACATTCTCTGCCCGCCGTAGTGCCACGCTCCATAGCGGTTCGAAACATTCAGCACGGGTGCACCGATGGTTTTCCACACCGCGCCTCCCCAGCCAGCTTCAAACGCGCGATGCACCTGCAGACTGGAATTGCTCGGCGGGGCCGACGCCAACCAGAACGGATTCGGCGAACGAATACCTGCGAAGTCGATACTAAGGTCAGCCATGCGCCACCAGCCTTTCATGCATCGATTGCGCCGCCAGTTTTCCGTCCTGCACCGCCATTACCGTGGAAGCGGCTCCGCGCGCCCGAACACAATCGCCGCCGGCATAGACTCCGGGCGAGGTCGTTTCGAAATGCGCGTTCACTTGAATAAAACCCTTATCCGTTTTTAGCTTTAACAGGGAAGCCAGAGAAGGTTTTTTCTGTCCTGTCGCCTTCACAATCTGGTCCGCTGCCAGAAGAAATTCCGATCCTGCCACGGGCTGAGGCGAAGGACGACCGGAAGCGTCGGGCGAACCCAGGCTCATGCGCAGGCACTCCAATGATTCCGCGCAATTATTTCTCGCAATGACGCGAACAGGCTGTGTGAGAAACGAGAATTGAACTCCTTCGCGCTTGATGAATTCATATTCGTGCGGGTACGCGGTCATTTCGTTTTCGGTGCGTCGGTACACCATCGTGACCTGTTCAGCGCCCAGCCGCTTGGCAACCGTGGCGCAATCGATGGCCGTGTTTCCCGCGCCGATCACCAGAACATTTCGGCCAACCACGAGTTGGTCCACGTTCATCTTGCTTTGCTCGATATATTCCAGGCCGTCCAGAATGAATTCTTCACCGGGAATACCCAGGGTATTCGTTGCGCCCAGGCCAACACTCAGAAACACAGCGCTAAAGTTCGCTTGTAGATCCTGCAAGCTCAAATTTGCTCCCAATTCCTTGTGCGCCTCAACTGTCATGCCGAGTCTCTTCAGCATGGCCACTTCGGCCAGCGCCACATCGACTGGTTCGCGCAGCCCGATGATTCCGTAGGTGGAGAGGCCGCCGGCCAGGTCGCGTTTTTCGAATAGCGTCACACCGTGGCCGCGTTTTGCCAGCTCGCCGGCGCAAGAAAGCCCGGCCGGTCCGGCGCCGATGATGGCGACCTTCTTGCCCGTGCTTTTCGCATGTTGAAGCAGCGGCGCACTTTGTCCATAGGCGAAATCCATGGCGTAGCGCTGCAAGCGGCCAATCGCAATCGGTTTGTGTTCTGAGCCGAGAACGCAGGCGCCCTCGCACAACTCCTGAACGGGGCAAACTCGCGCACATGTCGCGCCGAGAAGATTTGACTCCAAAATCGTGCGCGCCGATCCTCGCAAATTGTGCGTCTCGATTTTCTTGATGAACTTTGGTATGTCGATATGCGTCGGACAGGCTTGGGTGCAGGGCGCGTCGTAACACATCAAACATCGCGCCGCTTCGACGGCCGCTTCGTTGCGCGTCAGGGGTGGCAGCAGCTCGCCCAGGGGATCCTTGCTTGCCATGCTCTGTGGGGTCTCCGTCAACACGCCCTCCCGGTTTTCCGTCCCCTGAAAGAACCATTGTGCAGGAGGAAGGAAGTTAAAAGCGAATCCGCCATTTCTCATTAGACATTGTCGGGGTGGGAACTCACTTCACTGCGCCAAACCGTCCCCTCATCAGCAGGCAATACAAACCGCCGGAAACAAAAAACCCGACGAACCACGCGTAGTCATATAGCCAGTGAAGCGCGGGAACCACCACACCAACGAGCGCGACCGCAACGCCGACAGCCAACGCCACGATTGCCAGTGCATTGAATCCGTGCCGGTATTCATAGGCGCCGCCGCGGCGATATAGGTCTTCGACGGCAAGTTGGCGATTCCTTATCAGGTA
This sequence comes from Candidatus Acidiferrales bacterium, assembly GCA_963742325.1. Lineage (GTDB taxonomy): Bacteria > Acidobacteriota > Terriglobia > Acidiferrales > UBA7541 > Acidiferrum. The sequence continues at coordinate 2,077,249 of CAVULB010000002.1, forward strand.
ATAATCGCAAATCATAATTCCGGCGATAGGCCCGAGCAGCGCCGAACATCCCACCAGCCATCCGAAAATGTACGCGCTGAAAGTGCTGAGCAATTTCCACGGCATCATGGCAATGCCGACGACTCCGGTGATCAGGCCACCCGTCCGAAAGGAGATCAGGTCCGGGCGAAGATTCGAAAAGTCATTCGAAGGCGAAACCACATTCGCCGCCACATTGGTGTTGAGTGTCGCGACCAGCAAAGCGATCAGCGCAATCAGAGCAACGGCCGGTTGGTTGAACCTTTCCAGCAGTGAAACTGGGTCCCAAATTGCCTCGCCGAAAATTACCGTAGAGGCCGAGGTCACTGCAACGCCGATGAACGAATAAACCGTCATGGCAGTCGGCAAGCCCAGCGCCTGACCCACTATTTGCGCGCGCTGCGATTTGGCGTAGCGCGTGAAGTCAGGGATATTCAGTGCCACAGTAGCCCAAAATCCGACCATCCCGGTGAGCGAGGGAATAAAAAATTGCAAGAATTCCGCGTTTCTCTTGAATTTGCTTGGCGCATGCAAAACTGGACCGAATCCGCCGGCCTTGCGCGTGATCCAGAAAAGCAGCAGCAATCCGACCACGAGCATGAACGGCGCTCCAATTCCTTCCAGAAACTTGATGGTTTCAATACCGCGCCAGATCACCGCCATATTAATGGCCCAAAAAACAAAAAAGCAGATCCAGTGGCTGCCTGCGAGATTTGCCGCTCCCGGCCACACGATACGCAGCATGGAGTAAATCGCTTGCCCGCCGATCCAAGCCTGAATGCCGAACCAACCGCAAGCTACCAACGCCCGCAGGATTGCCGGAATATTCGCGCCGCGCACGCCGAAGGATGCGCGTACAAACACAGGAAACGGTATGCCATAACGTGCGCCCGCATGAGCGTTCAACAACATCGGTATCAGCACGATCAGATTCCCCAGCAGAATCGTGCCCACGGCCTGGATCCAGTTCATGCCGCCCGCGATCAGACCAGACGCGAGCATGTACGTCGGAATACAAACGCTCATGGCCACCCAGAGCGAAGCGTAGTTATACGTGCCCCAGGAGCGCTTTGCCTGCGGAATCGGAGCTAAATCAGGATTGTAAAGCGATGCATCGACCCGTGTCAGTTCCATCCATGTCCTTCGCCAGCGAGACTGAGCGTCAGACTATATGGCAAGCGCCGCGTAAATTCCAGAACGGAGTGCTGAAACGCTTCCCCCGAGTGAGCCGGCGGCCGCACAAATTTTATGACTATGTTATTTCCTCATCATTTTCAGATATGGCTATAATCAGCCATCGTGGAGTGGCAATTATGACCAACTTGAATGTTTTCCGCAGATACGCATTCCCCGCATTGGTTTTAAGTTGTTTGCTGTTCCCACAGAACGGCAGGAGTCTCGCACAATCTCCCGCGCCGCCGCTTTTGCTGGGCACGGCGTGGTATCCCGAGCAATGGCCCGAATCGCGTTGGGAAGCGGACCTCGCGCTCATGCAGCAAGCCGGAATCCACATGGTACGTGTCGGAGAATTTGCCTGGAGCCGCTTGGAGCCGGAAGAAGATCGCTACGATCTGGACTGGCTGGATCGCGCCATCGCTGCCGCAGCGAAACATAATATTTATACGGTCGTCGGCACACCGACGGCCGCTCCTCCTGCCTGGCTCACGCAAAAATATCCGGAAACTCTGCGTGTGAATGAAGAAGGCCGCCGCGCTGAGCATGGCAACCGCCAGCAATTCAACTGGGCGAATCCTGAATATCGCGAACTGGCGCGAAAAATCGCGGAAGAGATGGCCAAGCGCTTTGGACACAATCCAAACGTGCTGGGATGGCAGATTGATAATGAATATTCCGACGTATCCTTCGATCCGCAAACCCGAGCGCAATTTCAACAATGGCTGAAAGCCCGCTACGGCACTCTCGACAACTTGAATGTGCACTGGACCACCGCGTATTGGAGCGAGACCTACACCGCCTGGGACCAGATTCCGATCCAGGTCGGCTACGGCAATCCCGGGCTGTTGCTTGCTTGGATGCGCTTCGTCAGCGACACTTGGCGCAGTTATCAGAAGAACCAGCTCGACGTGATCCGCGCAAATTCCGATCCGCGCCAATTCATCACCACAAACACGATGGGCGCGTTCGACGGTTTCGACCACTACACCGTCGAGCAGGATCTGGATATGGCGGCCTGGGACGACTACGTCGGCGAGGGCCACCTCGATGCAATTCGTAACGGGGCTGCGCACGACCTGACGCGCGGTTTCAAGCAAAAGAATTTTTGGGTGATGGAGACGCAGCCCGGCAACGTGAATTGGGCGCCCATCAACAATTCCTTGGACAAAGGCGAAGTACGCGCCATGGCCTGGCACGATGTGGGGCATGGCGCAGATGCAGTAAGTTACTGGCAGTGGCGCAGCGCGCTGAATGGACAGGAGGAGTATCACGGAACGCTGTTGGGCAGCGACGGCACGCCGGTTCCTTTATATGCCGAGGTCGCGCAAGTCGGCAAAGAGTTCGCAAAGGCGGGACCGGTGCTCGCCGGCACTTCTGTTAAATCCGACGTCGCCGTTCTTCATTCTTACGATAGCCGCTGGGCCATTCAATGGCAGAAGCACAACGACAAGTACGATCCCGTGGAAGAAATTCTCAGCTACTACGGTCCCTTGCGCGTGATTGCCCAATCGGTGGACATCGTGTCTCCGACTGCATCGCTCAGTCAATACAAATTGGTGGTTGCGCCGGGCCTGAACGTTCTTACAGATGCAGCGGCGAAAAATCTGATCGCGTATGTTCAAGGAGGCGGCCACTTGGTTTTGGGTCAGCGCTCAGGCATGAAGGATGACGACAATTCGCTGCAGCCCGAACGCCAGCCAGGGCCACTGGCCGTTTTGCTTGGCGGGCGCGTGGAACAATATTACGCGCTATTACAGGCCGTCCCGGTTCAAGGAAATTGGGGCACCGGCCAATCTCAGCTTTGGGCTGAGCTTCTGAGCGCGAAAGATCGCGGCACGGAAGTGTTGATGCGCTACGGAAAGAGCAACGGCTGGTTGGATGGGCAACCCGCTGCGATCAGCCGCAAAGTCGGGAACGGGCGCATTACCTATATTGGTGCGTGGCTCGATCCCAAAACAATGACGGAAGCCGCGAAATGGATGACAGCAACGAGTGGAGTGACACCTGTGTTTGGCCCGGTGCCCACAGGCGTAGAAGCTTCGGCGCGATATGGATCACACGGTGCCGTTTTCATCGTGATTAATCTTTCAGGCAAGCCGCAGGCAATTACACTTCCTCACGAGATGAATGACGTGCTGGAAGGTGGATCGAAACGCTCGGTGAATCTGGCGAATTATGGCGTTGCCGTGCTATCGGTGGCTGCGCGCTAGCGTTTCGCCAGCAGCCGAATCGCGTTTTCGCGATACACCTTGTACAAAACGTGGTCAGGCAAGTACAAGCCGTAAATGTTCCACCGGCCCTGCCGGGAAGCATGCGAAGGGTATTCGAAATATTCGTCGCGTGTTTCTAGGAAGCGGTAGTGAAGCCGGTACATATTGACTTCGGGAATAAGATCGGTGCCAAACAGGATGCGGTCGGCGAATTTCAGGAAAAATTCGCGTGCGGTGTAAGGCTGGCGGCCAAGTTCGGCGCAGCGAGCGCCTATGTCCACGTGAAGATTCGGATTTTTCTCGAGTAGCGTCGTGACGTACGCAAGATCCTCGGGATGTTCCGCCACGTGCGCGCCTACAAAAGTGGTTTCTGGATGGCGCGCAATCACGCGGTCGCGCTGCCCCAGCAGCTCCAGCTTGCTGTAATGCGAACCGTAATAGCTCCATTCCGGATGCGCGGCCAATTCTTCGTATCTTTCATTCGCCGCGTCGATCGGTAGGAAGAACGCATCTGGATCGGCAATGTGATACATGATCGGGACCCCCAGCTCGGCCGCTTTTTCGTAAACAGGATCGAGCCGTTCGTCGTCGATGCGTAACAGGCGGCCGTCCGCGTCGCGCACTTTGGTCCCCAGATCCTTCCAGATTTTTAATCCGCACGCGCCATGTCCGACCAGCTGTTCCAACCGATCCACGCTGCGTTTGTAAAATCCCGCAGTTTGCACATCTGCCCAGTCCATCCAGCCATAGGTGGCGAAACGGTCTGGCGCCACACTGTGGAACTTGCGAATCATCTCCAACGCCTGCTCGCCGGCATGCATGGTGATGTTCACGATGCGCTCGATGCCGCACTCGTCCATCACGCGTAACACTTCGCGGGGTTCCTGCGCGTCCAGATGATTGTGATAATCGATCACCGGGAATTTCGGCTTACGAATTTCGTGCTCGGGCGCGGCGAGCATCGAGCGAGGATGAAAATCACTGAGCCGAAGATCGACCTCAGCGCGTGCTGTTACCATGGCCACAAATGGATCTTTGCTTGCTTGCGGATCGCCCATGCATGCTCCTCGTGGAGTCACAAATCATATCAATAAATGGCGCGTTCTTTTTGCCGCACTTCCAGTACAATCACTTCGACTTAAGAGAAACTCAATGAAAAATAGCAGGCTGTTATTCTTTTGTGTTTGGATTGCTCTGTGCGGTCACTCCGCGCCACCGGCAATCGCGCAGAATAGCTATCTCTACGGCCTGCAGCCGGGCAAACCAGACGTCAGCATCCGGGAAAATACTATCGTTTTGCGGAACGCCATGTTGAACGCGACGTGGTCGAGCGCGGACGGAAAATTGCGCGGAGTGTCTTTCGCTGGTGATTCCGTGCCTGCGCCTATTGCGTTGCCTGCGGACGTGTTCGCGCTGGTTCTCGCGGATGGCAGCACGGTGAATGCTTCGTCGATGCAGATCGTCCAACCTCCACTCGTTGAGGAGGTGCAGCCGGATGCGCAAGCGGCGCAACTGGAAGAGCATTTCGCGGGAAAACGTGTGACTGTCGGCCTGGAAGATCCCGTCTCAAAACTGGCAGTGACATGGTCGGCAACGCTGCGGGAAGGCGATAACTATGTGCGACAGGAAATTTCCATTTCTTCGGCAAATGATGCGCCGATCCGCGAAGTGCGCCTGTTCGACTTCAAACTTCCGTCCGCGCAGGTGAGCGGAACAGTGAAAGGCTCGCCGGTCACCGCAGGGAATCTCTTCCTGGGATTTGAGCATCCCCTGAGCCAGTGCACGGCGGAACAGGGGGAGGTGCGCTGTTCGATAAAGCGCGAATTGCCGCTGAAAGCCGGACAACCCCTCGGGTATTCCTCCGTCATCGGCGTTGTGCCTGCCGGGCAGATGCGTCGCGGGTTTCTGAATTATGTGGAACGCGCGCGCGCGCACCCTTACCGGCCTTTCCTGCATTACAACTCGTGGTTCGACATCGGCTACGGGAATCGCTACGGCCAAGCCGCAGCGCTCGATGCGATCAATGCCATCGGCGAAGAGTTGCACGCCAGGCGCGGAGTGAAACTCGATTCGTTTTTGTTCGACGACGGCTGGGACGATCCACGCTCGCTCTGGAGTTTCGATTCCGGATTCCCCGAAGGGTTCACTCCGATCAAAGCAGCCGCAGCGCAGTATGGAGCGGGTCCCGGCATCTGGCTTTCTCCTTGGGGCGGATATGACAAAGCCAAGATGCAGCGGATGAAATACGGCGCCAAGCAGGCTTTCGAGATGAACAAAGGCGGCTTCGCCCTTTCCGGCCCGAAATATTTTGCACGGTTCCGCGATGTCACGCTTGATTTCATTCAGAAGTATGGAATAAACCAGTTCAAAATCGATGGTACCGGAAATGTGAATAGCGTTTTTCCCGGTAGCGCGTTTGACAGCGATTTCCATGCCGCTATCAGCCTGATTGGTGAATGGCGCCGGGTGAAGCCGGACATTTTTGTAAATCTTACGACCGGAACGTATCCATCGCCGTTTTGGCTAGGCTGTGCGGATTCCATCTGGCGCGGCGGAGACGACAGCAATTTTGCGGGCGTTGGTTCCTGGCGCGAACGGTGGATAACGTATCGCGACGCGGACACGTATTCCGGTATCGTGAAAAAGGGCCCCCTGTTTCCGCTGAATTCACTGATGCTGCACGGAATCATCTATGCTCGGCGCGCGCAACACTTGAATAAAGACCCACAACACTCGTTCACGCACGAGGTCCGCGATTACTTCGGCACCGGGACGCAATTGCAGGAGTTGTACATCACGCACTCGCTATTGTCGGCAGACAACTGGGACGTTTTGGCGGAAGCGGCCAACTGGTCTCGCCAAAATGCCGCGATCCTGGCAGACACGCACTGGATCGGCGGAGATCCGGCAAGGCTGGAAGTTTATGGCTGGGCGGCTTGGTCAGCAGAGAAGGGAATTATCACGTTGCGAAATCCAAGTAATCGGCCACAGAGGTTTTCTTTGGATGTTGGCCAAGCGTTTGAACTTCCACCCGGGGCGCCAAAAAACTTCAGCGCGCATTCACCGTGGAAGCTCGATCAGGGAGAGAAAACAATTTCTCTTGCTGCGGGCGAGCCGCACACTTTTCAACTCCAGCCGTTCGAAGTGCTGAACCTCGAAGCGATTCCAGTACAATAAGGCTGGACTATTCTTTTGCGCGCGCCACGTCTCGTTCATCGTTGGCCGCGCTGTGTCCGCGCAGAAACGAATCGCGGTATTCCGCATCGCGGAACGCCTCCGTGCCTCCGGGCCGTGTCACCGAGAGCGCGCCCAGAACGTTCCCAAACTTCAGGCAATCTTCGATCGTTTTGCCGCGTACAAATTCGTGCAGGAACCCGGCGTCAAAACTGTCTCCCGCGCCAACATGATCGATGGCCTCAACATTAAGCGACGGCGCCACAAATTTGTCTGTCGAAACCCGCGCCAGTGCTCCCTGCGATCCTCGCTTGATCACAACAGCCGCGACCCTTTGACAAAGGATTTCCGCCGCGCGCTCCGCGTCGTCCACTTGCGCCAGCTTGCAGGCTTCGCGCTCGTTCGGCAGAAGCACGTCAACATACTTCAGCAGCTCGTGGACCCCGGATGACCAGTGGTCCTCCGGATCGTCATTGGTATCGAGCGAAGTGCTGAGGCCCGCCGCTTTTGCCCTTCGAAAAACATCAGGCAGGGAAGCTTGCAAGCCCTTTTGCAGAAAATAGGAGGCAACGTGCAGATGTTTCGCGTTGAAAATGTAATCGAGGTCCAGATCCTTGCCACTCATTTCAAACATCGTGCCCGGATACGTCAGAATGTAGCGCTGTTTCCCCTGCGGCAAAATGATCGTCAATCCGGTGGTCTTGCCAGCCATGCGTCGCACGCGCGAAAGATCGACGCCACTTTCGCCAAGGCGTTTCAGGCAAATCTCTCCCAGTGGATCGCTGCCGATGGAAGAGCTGAAACCTACTTTGTTTCCCACCGACGACAGATTGTGAGCAAAAATCGCCGTGGAACTTCCGAGCGTAATATTCAAACCCGTGCCCAGATGTTCGCGCTCCAACGTGAGTTCAGGAGGTAGCCCGGACATGATCAAATCAAGATTCAGCTCGCCGATTACGCTGACGTCAAACATGCTCAATGCCGGTTCTCCTGGCTCGCTATTGCAATAGTACGACGCGCGTAAGGTTTTTTGGCTGATCGGGATTCAACCCCTTCTTCAGTCCCGTGAAATAACCGAAGAGCTGGCAAGGCACAACGCTCGGGGCGAGCCGGACGAGCTCGTTGCCGTCCAGACCGATCTCCATCACGAGATCGGACGAGCGGCGAACTTCGGCGTTAGCGTGGTTGCAGACGGAAACAATCACGCCGCCAAGCGTTTTCATTTCTTCCAGCACTTCGGTCTCCGCTTTTCCTCCACTGTCGCTCAGGAAAAACGTCAGGCAAGTTTTCTCGCTCACAATCGCCTTTGGTCCGTGGCGAAATTCCAGCGCATGAAAGACCTGGCTGTACGAGCAGGACATTTCCATGACCTTCAGCGCCGCTTCCCGGGCAATTCCATGAAATGGGCCTTGCCCCAGAAACACGAAATCGTCGAACGAATGACTGGCCACAAACTCTTCCATTTGGTCAGCCAACGCGGCAATGCGCGGCGCAAATCGTTCCACCATCGCGCTCAACGCTTCGACAAAGCGCGAGTTGTTCCTGCTTCGGGCGGCCAACACTTGGAGGCTCAGCAGCATGCTGGTGAACGACCGCGTCATCACCGTGCTCTGTTCGTCGGCGTCGCGCAAGACGATGGAAGTATCACAAGCACTCTCAAGCTCAGAATTGTGCGCACAAGTAATGCCGGCGGTCGGAATGTGCAATTCGCTTCGCAGCACAGTTGCGGCTCGAACGGCTTCCGATGTCCTCCCGGAGCGCGAAATCACGACGGCTTGCAAATTTGGCGCTTCGGCTCGTAGCAAGTCCGGAAACAGCAGAATTTCAGAAGCCGGAAGGGATCGCGTGCGTTGACCGGTCAAGAGCGTCCAGGAGATCGACGCGGCCTCCGCAAGGTAATAGCTGGTGCCACAGCCAACGAACAGCCATTCCCGTTTGTCAGCGCCGCACTGAAGAATGTTCTCGAGCGCACGACTTTTTCGCAGTCCGTCCAGCACCAACTGCCAAGCTTCGCCCTGCGAAAGAATTTCGTTCCAGGTGTGTGACTCCGTGTGCCGCGAATTCTCAATTGTCATCGATATTTTCCTCTGGCCAACTCCCGCGGCCACGCGGTATTTCCCGTTCAACGAAGAATGCAACCTTCTCTGCGAACTGTTCACGGATGTAAGCCGCACGCGTACGCGTAACGCTCTAACACTTCCTGAATCTTATGGCGGATGAGCACACCGGGCTGATTCAAGAGGCTTCCTTCGCGCACAGCATTGGATTGGTGGCAAAGGTGCTGGCTCAACAAAGAATGCGGCGCCGGGTATGCGGTCAGATTATGAAGAAGCTGCTTCAATCCGGCAACCAGCGATGGCTGCGGCCAATAATAACGCGCGCGGTCGCTGTAGCTGTATCTCCTGGCGATACGCAGCTCACTTTCCTCCCCGCGATAGTAGCCTTTCCAGTGCTGGGGATTCTCTATCATGGTGGTTTCCAGAATTTCTGGCAGACCGGAGAGTACCACTCCTGTCTTGCCCGACAACAATTCCTTTTCGATTGCGGCCAGCGCAAACACGGCCTCCCGGAACGCAAACGTGAGCCATGGACCCACTTTCAGGATTGCGAAATGGTCCAGTACCATTTGCCGCAACGCGGACGGCGACTGGTAATCGGTCGAATGCGCTTCGTAAACGCCCGTCCATTTGCGCATCAGGAATTGCGAAAGTCGCTTCGCCTTTTTGGAGTCGTACGGAAACACGGTGGTATCGCCAAACTCAACGCCCGGCTGCACCACAACCGCAATCACTCGCTCCCAGGCGGCAGCTAGTCCGCGCTCCAGAAAGCTCTTCTTGGAAATATTCAGCGTTTGCGCCAAGTGCACGGGCCGCGTCACTTGCGGAGCCTGTGAGCCGTATTCCTCGCCGCCCGGGATTGGTACTTCCGTACCAATCACATACACAGGAGGCGGCGTCGAAGCCGGCAACGTGCGGTGCGCTTGCTCCGCCGCTTTGCACAGGTTGGCGGCACGCACGCTAACGGTTTCGTCGCGCAACGACTGCCCCTGCTCGATCTTGTCGTCGGCGCAGGGCATGCTCGCGTCCAGATGAATCTTGCAGAAGCCAGCCCGTACATACGCCGCAACCATATCCCGCGCTTTCTCCATCGCCGCCTCGGCGGGTTCTTTGCGCCAGACGTGCGGGCCAAGGTGATCGCCGCCCAGCATCAGTTGAGTCTGCGGGAAACGCATTTCCGTGGCTACTTCCCGTACAAACTTCGCAAAATCCGCGGGCGTCTGGCCCGTGTATCCCCCGAACTGGTTCACTTGATTGGAGGTCGACTCGATGAGCAAAAGGCTTTTATCCTGCCTGGCCTGCAGCATCCCCGCTTCCAGCACGAAGCGATTCGCAGAGCATACGGAATAAATGCCCAAACCCCTTCCACTGCGGTTGGCGACCAGCAAATCGCAAAGCTGCCGCGTCGATCCGCTAAGCTGTTTGGCACGCTTCGATTTCACGACTGGTCGCACCCTTCCTTCGCGCCTGTCGTATGTTACTTTTTTTTGCCATGAATTTGCCAATGTTCTTGGCGCCGGTTCTTTGAAAACACTTACGCTGTGAGTCATTTTTTCATTTGCAACTCCGCATCGAATGTCGTTTACTCCTGGGGCCGAACTTTCAACTCGGGGGGGGGCAGATACCATGGCAGATCAAAACGCTTCCTCAGAGTTCCGCAGAAGGGAATTCCTGCAAAAGGTCCTGTCTACCGCTCTGGTAGGAGCGGTAGCGCAAACCGGTCTGGAACCAACGAATCCTACGGCCCTGCGCGCTCAAACAAACCTGACGCCTGACGCGGCCTTGCAAGAACTGGTCGCCGGTAACCAGCGATTCAGCAGCAATCAGTTGACTTCCATCGAGCATGATCTCGCTATATTGAAGGATCACACCGTGGCCAAACAAGAGCCGTTCGCTGGTGTGCTTTCCTGCGCCGGACTCGCGCGTGCCGGTCGAATTGATCTCCGATCAGACCATCGGGCACCCCTTTGTGTTGCACGCGTCGCCGGGAATATCATCACGCCGGAAATCACCGGTAGCCTCGAATACGGAGTCGCCGTGCTGGGCATCAAGGCGCTACTGGTGCTCGGCCATGCAAACTGCGGCGCGGTGAAAGCGGCCATGAAAGCGGACCCGGTGCCGGGACAGATCAGTTCCTTATATCCGCATCTTCGCCCGGCGTGGAAAAATCCGGCGGCAGCCTGGAAAAAGCCATCGAGGAAAATGCCAAACATCAAGCTGATTTGTTGCGCACTTCTTCCACCGTAATCAAAGAAGCCATCAAGTGCGGCACGCTAAAAGTCCAGGCCGCAGTGTACGATCTCGCCACCGGCAAAGTCACCCTCAGTTGATGCGACGGACCCAGTATTCCTAGGGGTTGTGTGCCTCTCACGAATGCAAAAGAGTATGTTGCCAAGGGTATTTGGGCGTAGTACTGTCCCCGGATGGCCACCAAGCCGCAAAGACGGAAGAAGGGGGATCGCCAAGCCATGTCAGCCGATCACGAGGAAAAAAACGCCACGAATGGCGAGCTGCGCGAGGGCGCAAACGTAGACAAAATCCGGGACATTCTTTTTGGCTCGAATATGCGCGAATACGAGAAGCGCTTTGCACGGCTCGAGGAGCGCCTGACGAAATCTTCGGATGCGCTTCGCGACGACCTGAAAAAGCGCTTCGACACGTTGGAATCGTATGTGCGCGAGGAAATCGAAGCGCTCGCCCAGCGCCTGAAAAATGAAAAAGGCGAACGAACGGAAGCCCTCAAGGAACTGACACGGGAGTCGCGCGATTCCTCCAAGGCTCTCGAGAAAAAACTCTCCCAGCTTGAGGATTCACTCGAGAGTGCTCAAGGTGACCTGCGCTCACGCATCCTGGAACAGTCGAAAGCGCTCGGCAACCAAATCCAGAAATCGCGCGAAGAACTGCAAGGCGCACTGGAGACTGAAGCCGAGACCCTGCGCAATGACAAGACGGATCGCGCCGCGCTCGCCGACCTCTTCACCGAGATGGCCATGCGCTTGAAGGACGAATTAGAACTGCCGGAGAAATAGCCAGACCGACACCCTATGGGTTTCGCCCCACAACGAACTCCAGAATTTTTCGGCGCATCCTTCATGGCAGACGCTGCAAAAAATCGATTTGCAAACGAGCCCGGAGATGACTCTTCTCCGAATGGCTCAGGTTCCTTGGAGGAGTTGCGCCATTTGATTCTGGCTCCGGAGCAGGAAGCTCTAGAGCGCTTGCACGAGCGCATCGAGAATCCAGAATCGCGCACGGAAGATGTCAGCGGGGTTGTCGCGGAGGCCATTCAGCGTCGCCGCGATCAGGGTGGCAGCGACGCCCTCAGTGAAGCGCTCGCACCTACCATCGAAACTGCCCTGCGCGAATCTGTGCGCAAAGATCCCGCCACGCTTGCAAATGCGTTGTTTCCTGTAATGGGTCCCGCGATCAGGCGGTCTATCCTGGAGACGCTGCGGTCCTTCCTGGACTCGTTCAATCAAGTGCTGGACCAAAGCCTTTCGATGCAGGGACTAAAATGGCGCGTGGAGGCGCTGCGTACCGGCCGTTCGTTCACGGAAGTGGCGCTGCTGCACAGCCTGGTGTTTCGGGTCGAGCAAGTCTTCCTGATTCACAAACGGACTAGCCTTCCGATTGGGCATGCAGTTGCCTCGGCCGTGGCGATGCAGGATCCGAGCCTTGTTTCCGGAATGCTCTCGGCAATTCAGGATTTTGTCCGCGATTCGTTTCACACCGGACAGGGGGAAGCCGTCAATCGCATGAACGTTGGCGATCTTGACGTATGGGTGGAAAACGGACCGTATGCCATTTTGGCGGCGGTAATTCGCGGCGTCGCTCCTCGAGGGCTGCACGATCGGATGGCGGAAACGCTTGAAAAAATCCATGCAGAGTATGCCGCGCAATTAGAGCAGTTTGATGGAGACAGCGCGCCGTTCGTCAATGTGAACAAAGAGCTTTCGCGTTGCCTGGAATCGAAATTCAAACAGGAATCGCAGTCCGCAGGCGGCTACGGATACGCCTTGGGTGCCGCGATCCTGCTGCTCGCTGTTATCGGAGGCTGGCTGGGCTGGCGATCGTGGCAGTATCGCCAATGGAATGATCTGGCAGATACGCTCGGCACTCAGCCAGGTTTGACGATTACCTCTTTCGCGCGCGAGCATGGCCGCTTCGTCATTCACGGCCTGCGCGATCCGTTGTCGCCCGATCCCATGAAATTTGTAAATGACGGGCATCTCGATCCTTCGCAGGCGGAATTTCACTGGCGTCCGTATTATGCGCTCGACGATTCGCTCATCCAGCAGCGCGCGCTCCTTGCGTTTGCGCCGCCTCCGGGCGTAGCCCTTTCCGTGAACGATGGCGTTTTGCATGTGGACGGGCGGCCTTCCGCCAAATGGTTGAACGATCTGCGTTCGCGCGCTCCTTTGATCCCTGGCATCCGGGCGCTGGATTTCGGGCACACCACGCCAGAGCAGGTCGCGTTTGACGAGGCGAAGAACAAGGTTCAATCGGCGCTGGTTCGTTTTTTCGTGGCCAGTTCCGAGCTGTCATCCTTGGAGCGCTCCAACTTGCGTGAACTGCTCCCCTCCCTGAAGGTACTGCTGAATGCGCCGATGCTGTCGCGGGGCACGGTCAGAATCGAGGTTGTGGGCCACAGCGATTCCACGGGTGCCGAATCCGCGAATCAGAATCTGAGCCAGCGCCGCGCGGAGCGCATTGTGGCGGGGTTGATTCAGTTGGGTATTCCCGCGGCAAGCATTCAAGCCAAGGGCGTTGCTACTGCCGAGCCGGTTCGTCCCGAAGACAGCGAGGAGAACCGCCAGTTCAACCGTAGCGTTACGTTTCGCGTACTCACGAATTCTTTTTCCCAGCCATGATCCAGAAGAAAATCTGCATGCTGGGCTCTTTTGCGGTGGGCAAAAGCAGCCTGGTGCGCCGTTTCGTTGAAGGCTTTTTTTCAGACACCTATATGACCACCGTCGGCGTTAAAATCGATAAAAAAGTTGTGCAGGTGAATGGTACGGAAATCAGCCTGGTGCTTTGGGACCTCTATGGCGACGACGATTTTCAGAAAATCCGCTGGTCGCACTTTAATGGCGCTGCCGGCTACCTGCTCGTGGCCGACGGAACGCGGCGCGCCACCCTTGAAAAGGCGGAGTTTTTGGAGGAGCGCGCTCGCAAAGAAATCGGGCCTTTGCCATTCATCTTCCTGATCAACAAAAACGATCTCGCCGATGAGTGGGAAATCGATTCCGAAAACGAAGCGCAGCTCGCGACGAAGAACTGGACTGTTCTCCGTACGAGCGCCAAGACGGGTGAACACGTCGATGAGGCATTCATTCAGCTGGCGCGGAAGATCGTAGGTTGACCATGGCCGGCCCCTTGCCTGAATTTCTTCGCGAACTCGGATTCGTGCTTCTTGAGGACAAGAAGCAGGGATTGTTTGAACTGCTTTCTCCCGCACCCGCGTGGCTTACGGAGCTTTGGGAACTTTCTCGGTATAATTTGCCAATCCCCGTCGCCGAGAAATCTTCATTTCTCGAAAATTTCTTGTTCGAAGCGAATGCGTTTTGGGATTCCAACCGCAAAGGTGTCTGCCGATCGGAAACCTGGGTTGAGAAATCACCCGCAGGCGGAGAAATGCCCCTTGAAGCGATTGCGCTGCAGTTGGAGGGGAAGCGCTATCTGGCCCTGCACAGCGCAGAGTCGCAGTTTCAGGAACGCCTGCAGCTTCTACAGACGGCGCGCAATTCTCTTCTGGACCACGAGCGCCTTCAGCGTGAAATCCAGAAAAAGGAGATCCTGCTTCACTGCATCATCCACGACCTGTCGCAGCCCCTTAGCGTCATGAGCGTCGCGTTCGATTGCATGACCGGCGAGCGGATCAGCGGCCGCGGGAAAAGCTTGCTGGAACTGGGGAAAAGGGCGGGTGAGCAGCAGTCCACCATGATCAGGGACATCCTGCAAGTTTTCTCCGCCGACCTGAAGGCTTCCCTCAACGCGGAAAATAAATCCAACTCCGCGCCCGATCTGCTGGCTTGCGCCGAATCGGTTCTGAAGGCGTTTACGCCTGTTTACGCCGCGAAGGACGTACGTTTGCGGTTAGGAGAAGGCACGGACAAACCTGCAGAGTGGCGAGTCAACGGAGAAGCAACCCGAATCGAACGAATCTTCTCCAACTTACTGGAAAATGCGCTTCGCTATACGCCGGCCGGCTCCGCCGTCACGATTGGCTTGATGCACGATGGGGGATTTGTCCACGCCTTTGTCGACGACGAAGGGCCAGGGCTGCCGGCCGATTTGTCCCCCAGCCAGATCTTTGCCTTGTTCTCGAAAGGAAAGGAGAATGGAGGTAAGGCAGGTCTGGGATTGTACTTTTGCCGACTGACCGTGGAGCGTTGGGGCGGCACAATCGGCTGTGAGAACTTGCCTCAGAAAGGTTCACGGTTCTGGTTCCGGCTGCCGCAAACCGCGGACGCCCTGTTACCAGAATCTCTGCCGCAAAAAGTCGAAGTAAAGACCAGGATGAATCAATCCAAATCACTTCCGCCGAGAAAATCTCCCGCACGTGTTCTTCTTGCGGATGACCAAAGCGAAATTCGCATGCTGACGGCGGATCAGCTTCAGCGAAACGGACACCACGTCGTTGCCGTCGCCAATGGCCAGGAAGCGCTGGCTGCCCTGCAACGCGAAGCGTTCGACGTCGCATTGCTGGACGAAGACATGCCGGTGATGACTGGTCCTGAGGTGCTTCGGGCGATCCGCGAACGTCCAACAGGGTTCGGGCCAATGATGGTTGTGGCGCTTACGGGATACAACAGCGACCCGGACCGCGAACGTCTGTTGCGTTTGGGCTTCGATGCCGTTATCGGCAAGCCCTTCCGGCTCGATTCTCTCGACGCATTGTTGCGCGCAACGGCTTCGCCTGCACCGTCAGCCAACGAAGAAAAGCCCTCGTCTGCGATGGTGCGCACGCCCATTGAAACTTTGCTGCAGCGCGTTGGTGGCGACGAAAAGCTGGCTCGGCAGGTGATCGCCACATTCCTGCGCGACACACCGAAGCGCGTGATCGCAATGCAAAAAGCGCTGAAACAGAAGAATGGTGTAAGCCTCGCTTCCCTGGCGCACGCGGTCAAAGGCTCAATAAGCATCTTCGATGCAAACCTGGCTCGCGAGCAGGCCGAGAAGTTGCAAGAATCCTCCCGTGCCAATGATTTCACGGACCTCGCCGCCGTGTACGACCGCCTAAAGGAAGAGATTGCGAAGTTGGAAGCAAATTTGAGAGGATACGCGGGACAGAAGCGTTCCCCCAGCCGGGGAGCGAGTCCCAAAACCAAGAACCGGCGTTTCAATCCTAAGCGGAAATCGCACTAGGTTTGTCGCCCCAAACGGCGGAACAGACTCATTCCCCCGGAGCGTAGACATGGCGAGCATCCTTGTCGTTGATGACGATGCCACAACGCGGCAGATGTTGCGCGGCATCCTGAAGAAGTCCGGCTATTTTGTCGCCACCGCTTCCGATGGCGTTGCGGCCCTGCGGGCCATTCAAAAGAAAAAATTTGACTTGGTTCTTCTGGACATCTGGATGCCTAAAATGACCGGGCTCGGTTTCCTGGGCCATCTTCACGGCGAAAAATATATTCCCAAAATCGTCGTTATGACGTCGGACCAGACCTCGGATACCTTGCTTGCCGCTCTGCGCGGCCGCGTGTATCAGTTTCTGAAAAAACCACTGGATGCCACCACCGTACTCACCAGCGTGGAAAATGCGCTCTCTACTAGCCCGGAAGTGCCCGCCATCGAAGTGCTCTCTGCAAATTCGCAGTGGGTTGAGTTGATGGTTCCTTGCGAGCGCTCCGTGGTCAGTCGGGTGCAAAGTTTCTTGATGCACATGGACATGGATTTGCCAGCAGAAGTGATCGAGAAAGTCGGTTACGCGTTTCGCGAACTGCTTAACAACGCCATCGAGTGGGGCGGTCATCTTGATCCAAATCAAAAAGTACGGGTCTCCTACATCAAGACTAAGCGCATGCTTATGTACCGGCTGGACGATCCCGGCCCCGGCTTCAAGCTGGAAGAACTGAAACATGCGGCCATCAATAATCCGCAGGACAATCCCATGGCCCACATGCTCGAAAGGGAAGCCAAAGGTCTGCGCCCCGGCGGCCTGGGATTGATGCTGACGCAGCAGCTCGTCGATGAACTGGTCTACAACGAAACGCGCAACGAAGTTGTGCTGATCAAATATCTCTAGGCCGGTGTCTCCTGCCGTCTCCAGCCATCCAATGCAACGTAGTGTGCGCCTAAGGGAAAAAGAATGGGATCACGCAAGAATTGGGGCAATCGGCCATGGGAAATTGATTTTGTTCCTGCACGCAAGGAACTGCCTGCCACTGTGGATGTCGCCATCATTGGCGGCGGATTTACGGGACTTGCGGCGGCTGCTTGGCTGAAAACACTGCGGCCGAAAAAGCGTGTCGTGCTTTTGGAATCCGAATCCATCGGTGCTGGTTCGAGCGGACACACCGGGGGCATGGCATTAGGGGAATCGGCGGTGGGGGACTTGCCCGGCCTCGGTGACGTGCTAGCGCATTACCAATCCATTCTTAAAGAATTGGCCGTCGATGGTGATTTGAGTCTGCCCGGCGTGTATGAATTGGGCCGCTCCAAAGCTTTGAAGAACTCGCCGATTCGTTGGAAGGATTCGGGCGAGCTTTGTGCGGTCGCAAGAGTCCCCGGCGGCACCGTCAATCCGGGGAAGGTCGTCAGCGGCTTGGCCCGCGCGGCGGAACGTGCAGGCGTCTTGCTGTTTGAACATGCCGCCGTCCGCGAAGTGAAATTCTCGGAGCAAATTACCATTCTCTCCAGTACCGGAACCACGCGGGCTAAGAATGTTCTGTTTGCGACCAACGCGTTTGCTCGCGGTTTGAATGGTATGAAAGATCGCTCCCACTCCGCGTTTACCAGCGCGATGATGACCGAAGTGCTTGGCGAAGACATACTGGACAAGGTCGGCCTCGGCGAACGCAAGCCCTTCTATACCGTCGATCTGCCTTACCTCTGGGGCAGGTTGTTGGGAGACGCCATTATTTTCGGATGCGGGCTGATCTTCTTTGACGATCCCGAGGGACTGAACACGCTGGACATCGACGAGGGTGAAGCGCTCCAGCTTTATGACGCTTTGCAAGCACGCATTGCGGGATTTCATCCTGCTCTCAAGAACGTGCAGTTCACGCATCGTTGGGGTGGTCCTATCTGCATCGCGGAAGGCTGGGTGCCGGTGTTCGAGTGTCATCCCGAAAGCAAGGAGGCCATCGTCGTTGGCGGTTTCTCCGGCCATGGCGTCGCGCAATCCGTTTATTTTGGAACGTGGGCCGCTGAGGTGCTTCTCGGCAAACGCAAATTACCACGGTGGAACAAAGCAAAAAAGGAGAAGGCCCCGCTAGTGCGGCACTGATTTCAGAAGCGTGGACGCACCATTCCAGACAATCTGCACGCCGATGCACACCAGCAAAAACGAAGAGAGGCGCATGATCACGCTCATTCCCGTGTCTCCGAGTGCCCGTGCCAGCCGATCGGAGAATGCGTAGCAAAGGTAGACCGATGCGGCGATGAGGAGTGCCCCGATCACCGCGCCCAGCATTGAGAAAATAATCAAATCGTCGTTATGCGGCTCGTTCGCGCCCAGCGTGATGGCCACGGAGATTGAACCGGGTCCTACCGTTAGAGGCAATGTGAGCGGGTAAAAAGCTTTGGTGGACAGATCTTGTGCCCCCACGCTGCGGTGGACATCCGCCTTCGTACTATCGTCGTCTTTTTGTTTCAGCAGCGCCCAACCCGTTGAAGCCAATACCATTCCTCCGCCGACTTGAACTACCGGCAGGGAGATTCCGAAAAACGCCAGAATGTGCGTCCCGATGAAGTAAGAAACCACGATCAGCACCACGCTATTCAGCGCGATCCTCCGCGAAAGTATTTTCCGCTCGTCGGCCGAGTAGTAATGCGTTAACGACAGAAACAGCGGCGCGCCTCCCAGCGGATTCACGATAGGGAAGAGCGCCGTGAGAATCAGAAACGTCGATTTCAGCAG
The DNA here is from genome assembly GCA_963742325.1 of Candidatus Acidiferrales bacterium. Taxonomy (GTDB): domain Bacteria; phylum Acidobacteriota; class Terriglobia; order Acidiferrales; family UBA7541; genus Acidiferrum. Next base: position 2,095,968 of record CAVULB010000002.1, read on the forward strand.
TTGCGCCATAGTGTGAGACAGTTAAGTATAACTGCGAGCTTCGTTGGAATAATAACGCTCAGTACCTTGCCACGAGTTTCGCGGTGGTGATTGCCTGGCCTACATGGCGCAGAGTATGATCGGCGACGTGTACGAGTAATCCTCCGACCGTCGTTGGCAATTGCTTCTTGCCCACCGTTCTTGGCGTCTCCAGATCAGCTGAAGCGAGTTGACAAATGCGGCTTGCACTAAGATCGAGCGCCGCCTGCAACTCTGCGAATAGCGCGTCATGTTCCGCTTCACTATCGAGCTCCGATTTCAGCAGAGCTGACTGCGTTTCGTCCAGTGCCCGGCCCTGGGCATAGGTGAGCAGCCGGTCCAGGCTTCGCGAAATATGCCGCAGGTGAAAAGCCACCGGCGCAATTCCTCCAGGGCGTTCATTGAGTTGCCGATCGGACATGGGGAAGCACCATTTCCAAAGATCTTCGTGTGCCAGCTGCAGAGCGTGCAGCACCGCGCGCGGCACAGCAGGTATTTCTGTGAATGTCCCGCGAAGCCACGGTTCCGGCAAAACTGGTTTGCCTTGGTTCATTTTTCCTCTTTGCGTCGCCTGGCGAGCCTCTGATTTGACAGCTTTGAGGGCAGAACATAGGATGGGAAAACTTGGTCGGAGAATCAACAGAATCTTCGGAGCCGGACGTTGCCGTACATCGGAAAAATCTTTCGCCCTGCGCGCGCATTGGGGCTGCCGCTATTTCTCATCGCTTCTTTACTGTTTGCGGCCCAGACCTCAATACAGCTAAGCCCGGCTGATGCCCAGAGGTTCTTGAACGACATTAAAACTCTAACCGAACCGAAAATGGAGGGCCGCGGAGATGGCTTGAAGGGATTGACGCGAGCGGAGCATGTTCTTGTCGAGCGCTACAAGAGCCTTGGCCTCGAACCTGCCGGAACAATGGGTTATCTCCAGCCCTTCACTGTGACCACTGGCGCAAAGCTGAAAGGCAAGAATTACCTGCTTGCGCAGAATGGCGAAACAAAAGCGGCGCTGAAGCTGAATCAGGATTACGTGCCGTTCAGTTTTTCCGGTTCGGGAACCGCATCTGCGCCGCTTGTTTTCGCCGGCTATGGCGCGACCGCGGAGGAATTTGGCTATGACGATTACGCGGGAATCGATGCTAAACACAAGATTGTTGTTGTGCTGCGCTACGAGCCAAGCGGTTTTGCCGCGAAAAGCGGCAATCAAGGCATGACGACGCACGCGCAACTGATCACCAAAGCCATCAACGCCCGCAACCACGGCGCCAGGGGCGTGATCCTGGTAAACGGAAAGCTGGGAGACGGCGAACAGGATTTGCTGACGCGTTTTGGCAGTGTCGGTGGCCCTGAAAATGTCGGGCTGCTATTCACTCAGGTGAAAAATGCGGCGGCCGACGACTGGTTTCGCGCCGCAGGCAAATCCTTGAAAGAGGTTCAGGAGCAAATAAATTCCAGCTCCAAGCCGGCCTCTTTTGCGTTTCCCGAAAACCTCAACGCCACCCTCACCGTCGATATCGAGACGCTCCGCGCCACGGTCAACAACGTTGTTGCTTATCTTCCCGGCAAGACCGACGAGTACGTCATCGTCGGCGCGCACTACGATCATCTCGGCCGCGGCACTTTCGACTCGCTCGCGCCCTCGCAGATCGGGCAGATTCACCCCGGCGCGGACGACAACGCTTCCGGAACCGCAGGTGTTCTGGAACTCGCGCGCCTCCTTTCTCCCTTCAAGGGCCAATTGCAGCGCGGCATTCTCTTCATGTCCTTCGCAGGCGAGGAACTTGGCCTGCTCGGCTCGGCCGCCTGGGTGAAAGATCCGAGCAAGCCTCTGGACAAGGCCGTGGCCATGCTCAATATGGACATGATCGGCCGCATCAGAGACAACAAGGTTTATATCGGAGGAGCGGGCACGGGGTCGACGTTTCTGAAAGTCCTCGACGCGGCCCACGGCGATTCAAATTTGAAGTTCGAGATTTCTTCGAGCGGTTATTCTTCGAGCGACCACACATCCTTTGTTACCAAGCGCATCCCTGTTCTGTTCTTTTTCTCGGGGCTGCATGTGGATTATCACAAGCCTTCGGATACCTGGGAAAAGATCAATCCAGACCCTGCCGCGGCATTATTGAACGTGATCGGCCGCTTAATCGTGGCACTGGCTTCCGACCCCGAGCGACCGAAATTTATCACCGTGGCCGATAACAATCCCCACTCCGGTGTGTCCGGCGGTGGTGGCGGCTACGGGCCGTACTTCGGCTCGATTCCCGATTTCGGGCAAACAGAAAATGGCGTAAAGTTTTCTGACGTAAAGCCGGGATCGCCCGCGGCAAAGGCTGGCCTCAAGGGCGGGGATGTGTTGATTCATTTTGCTGACAAACCCATCAAGAATCTTTACGATTTCACGGACGCGCTTCGCCGCAGCAAAGTGGGCGACGTAGTGCCGGTCACGGTTTTGCGCGATGGAAAAGAACTGAAGGTCGAAGTGAAGCTGGAACAACGAAAATAGAGATCGTCGGGCTTGCAAGAATCGGCGAGCGACGGGGGAAAACTCTTGAAACCAGGGCGTTGGGCTGGAATTACAATCGGGCTGCTCCTTACGGCGGCGTGTCTCTATGGTCGGCACCAGCTGTTTGTTTTCGCCCAGACAAGTGCCACGGATTCTCCTCTGTTGCCGGCGGAGCAAAGGCACCTGCGCAATGCTCGTCAGTTGACGTTTGGCGGACAAAACGCCGAAGCCTATTTCTCGAGCGATGACAAACAGCTGATTTTCCAGCATCAGGGAACCGACGTGCCCTGCGATCAGATCTATACCATTACGGTGGACACGCCGGATGGGAAACCGGCCGTGCCAAAGCTGGTGAGCACCGGGAAGGGCCGTACCACGTGCAGTTATTTCTTTCCTGCGGGCGATCGCATCCTGTTTTCCTCCACGCACGCCACCAGCGCGGAGTGCCCGCCCAAGCCCGATTATTCCCACGGCTACGTCTGGCCTATTTATAGTTCATACCAGATTTACACCGCGAAACCAGATGGCACCAACCTGAAGCAGTTGACGCATGCCGCGGGCTACAACGCCGAATCCACCATTACGCGCGATGGCAGGCACATTGTCTTCACCTCCACACGCAACGGCGACCTGGACATTTACACCATGGACGCCGATGGCAGCAACGTGAAGCAATTGACGAACGAACTTGGCTACGACGGCGGACCGTTCTGGTCCTACGACGGCAAGAAAATTGTTTACCGCTCTGAACATCCCAAAACGCCCGAACAAATTAAGGATTACAAAGACTTGTATGCCGGCGGATTGATTCGTCCCGGTAATCTGGAAATTTGGGTGATGAATGCGGACGGTTCCAATAAACACCAGGTGACCCGCAACGGCGCCGCGAATTTTGCTCCGTACTGGTTGCCGGATAACCGCCGCATCATCTTCGCATCCAATCAGGCAGATCCCAAGAATGGCCGCGATTTCGATCTTTATGTGATCAACGAAGACGGAAGCGGCCAGGAACGCATCACGTATCACCCCGATTTCGACGGATTTCCCATGTTCAGTTCCGACGGGAAACGTTTGGTGTGGGCTTCCAATCGCAACGGTAAAGCCCCTCACGAAACGAATATCTTCATTGCCGACTGGGTGGAATAGACTTCAGGAGGAACTTCAGGCGTGACCAAGAAGCGTGCAGCAGGCTCCTCGAAAACCTTTGCCGGACTTCGCTCCGGCGAATCCGTTCGCGTTCTTATTTCCGATGCCCGTGTGCAGACGCGGCTCAAGCAGCTCGCCAAAGAGATTCGCCGGGATTTTCCTTCCGAACCGCTCCATCTGATCGGTGTCCTGAAGGGTTCTGTTTTCTTTTTGACGGACTTGGCGCGGGAGTTGGGCGGCGAAGTTTCTTTCGATTTTCTGTCTGTCTCCAGCTATGGCCACGGCACGGATTCCACCGGCGAAGTGAAACTGATCAAGGATCTGGACGTGAGCATTGAAGGAAAAACGGTGATCGTGGTCGAGGACATTCTCGACACCGGGCTGACGCTGAAGTACCTGCTGCGATTCTTCGAGGAAAAGAAGCCGAAACACCTGCGTGTCGTCGTTCTTCTGGATAAAGTGGAACGGCGCATCACGGAGGTGCGCGCGGACTACATCGGTTTCGTGATTCCCAACGAGTTTGTGGTGGGCTACGGCCTAGATTTCGACGAGCGCTATCGCAATCTGCCCGATGTTTGCGTGCTGCAGTTTGCGCCGAAGGGCAAAGCGAAACCCGCATAAAATAAAGGGAACTGGTCGCAAATCGCGGTGCCGGGGAAGACCCCTGTTATAATTGAAAGATTCATGGAAGCCACTGACTCTAAATCACAATCTAGTTTGGCCACAGACAATAGCCCGGAGGTTTTGTCCACACTTGCGGAAATCGGCGACGAAGTCAATGCTTCGCTGGACCTCGACGAGGTGCTGGCGCATGCCGCGGTGCTGATCAAGCGACATATCGACTATGAGCTGTTTGGAGTATTGATGGTGGACAGTGACGGCGCCTATCTGACGCACCGCTTTGCGATCGGGTATCCGCCGGGCCTCGCGGAAAATTTGAAAGTTCCGGTTGGGCAGGGAATTACCGGAACGGCCGCGCGCACGGGCCATTCTGTGCGTGTCAGCGACGTGTCCCAGGATCCGCGTTATATCAATGCGATTGACAGCGTGCGCTCGGAGCTTGCGGTGCCGCTGATGTTTCGCGGCAAATGCGTGGGTGTGCTGGATATCCAAAGCCACCACGTGGATTATTTCACCAAGAATCAGCAAAATATTCTTTCCGTGCTGGCAAACCGTCTTGCTATAGCTATCGAAAACGCGCGGCTGTTCCAGCAGGTACGAACGCAGGCCGAGACGCTCCTTGTCCTTAGCGAAGTTAGCCGCGAAATTAGCTCCATCCTGGATATGGAGGAATTGCTGCGGCGAACGGCCGAGCTTGTGAAGCGGGTGATCGATTATCAGATCCTCAGCATCATGCTTTACGACGACGAGCAGAAAGTGTTTCGCCACCGTCTGGACGTGAAGCATGGCCAAAGAGTGCAGGGGAAGCTACGAGCGGTCGAATCCGAAGGCCTTGTAGGGGCCGCGGCGACACTGCGCGAGCCGGTCGTGGTGCCAGACGTCACGGCTGATCCGCGATATCTGATGATCAATCCTGAAACACGCTCGGAACTGGCCATTCCCATGATGCACAAAGGCAAAGTGATCGGCGTGCTGGATCTGGAAAGCCCGCAGCTAAATTACTTTACGCAGGATCACGTGCAGACGCTTTCGATCCTGGCCGCGAATTTGGCGGTGTCTGTCGAAAATGCGCGCCTGTATGAGCAAGTGGCCCAGGGCGAAGCGCGCATGGAACGTGATTTGCAGGCTGCCAAGCGCATACAGGGCGCTCTGCTGCGGCCGGTGCCGACCGACGATTACGGTCTCGATGTCGCCGCGCGTTATGTCTCCGCGCGTGAAGTTTGCGGCGACCTCTACGAATTTCTGCGCTACGGGCCACAGCAGTTGGGTGTCGCTCTCGGGGACGTTAGCGGCAAAGGCACGGCGGCCGCGCTTTATGGAGCCGTGGCCATCGGCATCATGCGCAGCCTGGCGCCGCAAAAATTGCAGCCGGCGGAAATGTTACGGCAGATGAATCAATTGGTCGGGGAACGTCGTATCGAGGGCCGCTTCATGACGGCGTGCTTCGCTACATGGCAAAAGGGCCGCCAAAAGCTTCGCGTTGCGAACGCCGGACAATCCCAGCCACTGCTCTACAAGAGCGGACGCTGCGACAAGATCGAGTTGACCGGCTTTCCGCTCGGTATCTTTGAAGAAGTGCACTATGACGACTGGAGCGTGACGCTCGAAATCGGCAACATCCTGGTGTTCCATTCCGATGGCATCGCGGAAACGGCCAATGCGGAAGGCCAATTCTTTGGTACAACCCGTCTGATGCGCCTGATCGAACAACATCACGAATTGACCGCGACAGAAATTGCCGATTTGGTTTTGCGCGAGGTTGACTGGTTTACGCAAAACGCTCCGCTCTCCGACGACCGCACTCTCGTGGTCCTAAAAGTAAAATGAGTCCAGCCACCGGGTTCCGACGAAATCTTCCGTATGTCGATCCTGCGGGCTTCACGCCGCAGTTTGCTTGGAAGAAAGCGCGCAAAGGTTCCGGCCGCGAAGTGTTTTGCGAGGATGTAGCGTTGCGCGAGATCGCCACACGTTACGGCACGCCCGTGTATGTATATAGCCGGCGCGCGATTGAAAATGCATTCGACGAGCTAGACCGCGGACTGCATCGCGTACCCCATTTGTTGTGTTTTGCCGTGAAAGCCAATGGCAATCTTTCCATCCTGCAGTTGCTGGCAAAACGTGGAAGCGGTTTCGACATCGTGTCCGGCGGGGAGTTGGAGCGCCTCGCACGCATCGGAGTGCCGGGGAATCGCATCGTGTTTAGCGGCGTGGGCAAAACGCGCGAGGAAGTTCGCGCCGGACTTGCGTACAAACACAACGGCAAGAGTACGGCGGGAATTCTGCAATTCAATGTGGAATCCGCAGAGGAATTGGACGTTTTTCTGGAAGAATCTTCGCGCCGCCGCAGCGGCCGAGCCCAACTTCCTGGCGTTTCCCTACGCGTGAATCCGGACGTGAAGGCCGGCGGCCATCCACACATATCCACCGGTCTTTCGCAGCATAAATTTGGAGTCAGCTGGCCAGATGCGCGAGCTCTTTATCTGCAGCACCGCAATTCCAAGCACATCCGTTGGCAGGGAATCAGCGCGCACATCGGATCCCAAATCGTTGGGCTCGGACCATTCCGCGAAGCGTTGCATCGTTTGGCCGGCTATTTGTTAGATCTTCGCAAGGAAGGCATCGCGCTGAAATATCTCGATTTTGGCGGCGGCCTAGGCGTGCGCTACACCAACGAAACTCCCGTGCCCCGGAAGGCCTACGCCCGGATGATTGCGGAAATGGTGCGTCCTCTCGGCGTAAGACTGCTCCTCGAGCCGGGCCGCTCCATCATCGCGCCTGCGGGTGTGCTACTCTCCAGTGTCATTTACACCAAGAAAAATATCTCGAAGTCCTTTGTGATTGTCGACGCGGCCATGAACGATCTTGTGCGCCCGGTGCTGTATGACGCGCCGCACCCAATAACCCGTATCCGCCAAAGTGGATCGAAGCAGGATCATGCATGCGGACGCGCGGATATTGTGGGACCCGTTTGCGAAACGGGGGATTGCTTCCTGCAGGAATGGCCGCTGGGCGAAGTGCTACCTGGCGACACGGTCGCGATCTGGACTGCCGGCGCCTACGGCATGGTGCAATCGTCAAATTACAATGGCCGTTGCCGTCCCGCCGAAGTGCTTGTGCATGGCAAGCGCGCGCGCCTCATTCGTCGCCGCGAAACGCAAACCGATGTGTTGCGTACCGATCTACTCGCCGGAAGCTAGACTTCTCCCCACTTCAGTTTGCTACGTAAAATCTCAAAATAAGTCTTGCTTGGAGGGTGGATCAGTTTCAGCCGCTCCACCGCTCGCGTGATGCGTACGCGGTCGCCCGGTTGCAATGGCACGCCGGTTTGCCCATCCAGGGTGAGAAACGTCGAATCCGAATTTTCTTCCATACGCAGTTCGACCTTCGACGCATCGGGCACCACAATCGGCCGATCGCTCAACGTGTGCGGGCAAATGGGCGTAATCAGGATCGATTCCACTGCAGGATGCACGATTGGCCCACCGGCCGACATGGAATACGCGGTTGAGCCCGTCGGCGTGGCTACGATCAATCCGTCCGCCCGGTAGCGGCAGACAAATCCACCGTCGATATAAAGTTCGAGTTCGATCATGCGCGCCAGCGTGCCTTTATGGACCACCGCTTCGTTCAAGACGCGTTGCTGCGTCAGCGGATTGCCGTCGTGCGTGCGCTCTGCCAGCAGCAGCACGCGTTCGCTCACGGGCGCGCAACCGGTCAGCGCTTCCTCCAGCGCGGGATACAGCTCTTCGAGCGTAAAGCTCGCCAAAAAACCCAGTCCGCCCAGGTTGATCGGCAGAATCGGAACGCCGTGGGGAGCGGCTTCGCGGGCTGCGGCCAACAGCGTTCCATCTCCCCCCAAAACCAGCAGCAGATCCGCTTCTTTTGCGATTTGATGGCGCGTTTTTCCTGCATCACTTTTGTTTACGGCGCTGGACGTTTCAGGATCCATCAACGCAGACACACCGCGTTCCTGCAGCCAGGCCAATAATTTCGGCAGTACCTCGGCCAGAATCGATCGCCGCGGCCGGGAAATAATGCCAATCGCTTTATAGTGCGGTGAGGTGGGCATGGATTATTGGGATTCTACCTTAGCCGCTTTTCCTGGCGTGAAGAAAATACTCCTGATTGCCTTCCGCTCCGGGCAGATGGCTGGGATACACGCCCAAAACAGACAGGCCCAAGGCCTCCGCCGCAATGCGCACGCTAGAAATCGCGGATTCGTGCAACTTGAGATCGCGCACGACGCCGCCTTTGCCTACGTCCTCGCGCTGTAGCTCAAATTGGGGTTTGACCAAAATCAAAAAGTCCGCTCCTCCTTTCGCGCAAGCGAAAGCTCCGGGCAGGACTTTTTTCACGGAAATAAAAGACACGTCCGCCACGACAAGGTTCACCTGTTCTGCCACATCGTTGGGCGACAGCTCGCGCGCGTTTTTCTTGATACGTATGACGCGAGCATCTTCGTGTAACTTCCAGGCGAGTTGATCGGTGTTCACGTCTATTGCATAGATCCGCGTGGCGCCATTTTGCAGCAAGCAATCCGTGAACCCGCCGGTTGATGCGCCGAGGTCCAGGCAGACGCGCCCTTGCGGACTCACGTTAAAATCGTCCAGCGCGCCCTCCAGCTTGAACCCGCCGCGGCTCACATATTTCTGTAGCCGGCTGTGAACTGCGATTCGCGAAGAATCGGCGATGCTTGCTCCGGCCTTGTCCGCCTTCTTTCCGTCGACTTCGATCTCGCCCGCCAGGATCATGGCTTGCGCTTTTTGGCGCGATTCCGCTAGGCCGCGCTCGACCAGCGATACGTCCAGCCTCTTGCGCGTGGGTTTTCCGGTCATGGCATGAATTCTACTTGCGGCGGACGACAAGGTATTCCGCAATCGCGCGCAAGTGTTCGGCGCGCTCGCCATATATCTGCAATTCCCCAATGGCCCGAGCGGACAGTTCTTCGGCGATTTCGTGTGAGCGCTCCAAGCCAAAAACCGCGGGATACGTGGCTTTTTGCTGCGCAATGTCTTTTCCCGCGGTTTTGCCGAGAGCCGCCGACGATTCCTCGACGTCTAGAATATCGTCGGTCACCTGAAAGGCCCAGCCGATGGTTTCGCCGAAACGTCGCAGCCGCGATACATCTTCGCCGGAGGCTCCGGCGCAAAGCGCGCCCGACGTGACCGACGCGCGAATCAAGGCCGCCGTCTTGGAGCGGTGAATGTACTCGAGCGTGTCTGGTACAACTGTTTTTCCTTCGCTTTCCAAATCCGCCACCTGGCCGCCGACCATTCCATTCACGGTACCTGCCGCCGTGGCGATTTCTCTTACCATGGCCACGCGCCGCTCTGCGGAAACGGGGGTCGCTGCAATCGTCTCGAACGCCAGTGTGAGAAGGCCGTCGCCCGCCAGTATGGCCGTAGCTTCACCGAATTGTTTGTGAGACGTAGGCTTGCCGCGCCGCAAGTCGTCATTATCCAGTGCCGGCAAGTCATCGTGGATCAGCGAGTATGTATGAATGAATTCAATCGCACAGCCAGGAAAAAGCGCGTGTATGGGGTCAGGGTCAAAAATGCGCGCCGTTTCCAGGCACAGAATCGGCCGAATCCGTTTTCCGCCGGCAAATACGGAATAACGCATGGCCTGATGAATCGACGGCGGTGGAACGCTTTCGCCCGGCAACAAGCGCTGCAGATGAACGTCAACGGCTAGTCTGTCTTCTTCAAAAAACGGGGGAAGTATCATCGGATCGAACGGCGCGCCCATCTGTGGTGGCCAGAAGCCATCAGGATTTGTTCTCGCTTTCGGCTTCAAACACTTCCGCGACTAATTTTCCGTCGGCCTTCTTTAATAGAATTTCCACGCGACCTTCCGCCTCCTCCAGTTGTTTCTGACATTCTCTGGAAAGTCCCACGCCTTCCTCGAACAGTTTCATGGCTTCATCGAGCGACAATTGCGGGCTTTCGAGCTTGCGGACGACCTCTTCCAGGCGCGCCAGCGAGCGTTCAAAGTCAGGCTTTTTCGGTACCGGTTGATTCACGCCAATTCCTCTCAGACCGAGCGAACTACGAGTCTCACTTGATCCCCGGGAGACATGCGCACAAATTCTGGGAGCCGCGGACTATTGTTGGCAATGCGAGCAATAATACGTGGATCGCGCACCCTGTTCCACACGCGTGATCAACCGCCCGCAACGCCTGCAAGGCGACCCTTCGCGCTGGTATACACGCAGGATTTTCTCGATGCCCCGAAACCACCACTCCGCATCACGAAAGTCGGGCGCCGGGTCCAAACAGCATTCTAAAGCACGCGGGAGAACGGACACAATTCCTTTATGGAGTTTTGCGGACTCTTTCGCGCTCAGTGAATTTGCCGGCCGCAGTGGAGCGATCTGCGCGTACCACAGCGCCTCGCAGGAATAAATATTGCCGATGCCCGCCACACGCGTTTGATCCAGCAAGAATTCTTTCACCGGACGGCGGGATGCATTAAGTTCTTCTCTCAGCGACTCCGCCGTGAATTCCTTCGAGAGCGCATCCACACCCATCTGCTGCAAGGGAACGCACGACACGGCTGAGTCCCAGAGGTGCATGCGGCCAAGGTGGCGGCCATCGGCGAAACCCAGCACACCTTTTGCGAACTCTAACGCCACGTCGACATGAACTCTTTTATCGGCTTCAACGTTGGCACGGCACAACAAATCCTTTTCGTTGGAAAACCAGATCAGGTGGCCATCAAAGCGAAAGTGCATTTCGAGCAAGCCACGGTCGAGCTCCAGAAACAGATATTTCCCGTGGCGTCGTACGCCCTGTACGCGCCGACCCTGACAACCCCGCACCAATTGCGAAGCCGATTGCGGCCGCGTGACGATGGGATGAAACATGTGCACGCAACCGATGCGCTGTGCTCGCACCAGGGGCCGCAGTGTTCGGGCAATGGCTTCTACTTCAGGAAGTTCGGGCATGGAAGGAAATCCCTCAGGAGCCTGGCTGCAGAGTCAGCAGGTGGCGTTTGACCTTGGCTTCCGCCGCGTCGGAGAACGGTCCGTAGATCGCTTCGCCCTGAAACCAGTAAGGAAACTGGTCGCGATAATGCTCGCTCCCGGTCTGACCGGATTCTCCGCCGGTGATCAGCATGATGGATTTGTCCCAGTCCGCGAGGTTCGCCACGAATCTTTCGGAAGGACCATGATGGCGGCTGGCGGCTCTCGGGCTCCATACCGTTCCAGATTGCGGTTGGTCGGTGATGCTAAGCAATCGTTTCAGAATTCCGTCGCGGCCGAGGGGATGCAGCATGTCCAGATAGTTGAATTGTTTCCACGCCCAGTCGTCCGGATCTTTATCACCGGTACGTTCTTCCAGTTGCTTCACCGCCCGGTCGGCGGCCGCGCTCAGTAATTCGTCGTAATTTTTGTAGTCCGCGGGCAGCCACCGCGCAGGGCGTTCCGTCAAGACGCGCTGGAGAAACGCTACGCGCCGCCAATGATAATCCTCTGTATCTTTTCCGAGGTGCGGTTCAAGCACCAGATCCAGAGTCTGGAACAAGGAGGTATCAAGAAAAGTGACGACGGAAGAATTCGCATCCGCCATTCCATTCCAGTTTTTCGCTTCCTGAATCAACTTTTGCGCTCGCGGATCCTTAGGGGGGACCAGTTTTGCGGCTGCCACCAATTGTTCCGCCAAAAACAGGTGCGGATAGCTGTACGTGTCCGTCTCAATTTTCAGCATGTCTTCAGGCTGCAGGTCGCGCTTGTCTCGCAACAGATCGAAGATCCGCGCGGTCCGGTAAGGCTCTTCCCAATGGTCGGTGATGTATGGCTTGTAATTCGGACCTGTGACGCGCGCGTTTGCGGTGACGATCAATCCGCTCTCGGGATTGAACACTTGCGGGAGCTGGTCGAACGGAATGTATCCGGTCCATTCGTAATCGTCGGTATCCCCAGGCACAGGCACTTCGCCGTGCCCCTTTTTGCGAATGGGTATGCGGGCTCCAAGGATGTAGCCAATGTTGCCATCTACGTCGGCATAGACCACATTCTGACCGGGGCCCCAGATTTCTTTCATGGTTTCGCGGAATTCGCCCCAGTTTTGCGCCTTACCCAGCCAATTGTAGAAATTGCACAATGCCCCAGGCTCCAAAACCGTCCAGCGCATCGCGTAGCCTTTGTCGCCATCTTGTTGCACGACGGGCCCGTGGCGCGTTACTAGCATTTTCAAATGTTCATCCGGAGCGCCTTTTACCTTGATCACTTCGTCATAAACGTCGGCTTTTTTCCATGCGCCGTTCACGCGGTACTCGTCCGGGTTCGCCGGATTGAATGTTTCGATGTACAAATCCAGAACGTCGGCGCCGCTATTGGTGAATCCCCATGCGATTCGGTCGTTGTGTCCGACGACGACCATCGGTGCGCCGGGAAGCGCGAATCCTTTGATATTCCACTCGGGCGCAGTCAGGTGAACCTCATACCAGATCGGCGGAAGCGTCAGCTCCAGATGCATGTCATTGGCGAGGAGCGGTTTTCCGGATGCGGTGTGTTCTCCGTTGACTACCCAGTTGTTGCTTCCCAGTGAATGACGAATCTCCTGCTGCGATTCATGCAGCCAAACCTGGGCTTCGCTTGCCAGCGCCGAGGTCACATCGGGACTGGAATCGCTCTCTCGCTGCGCCTTCAACACATCTTCCGGATCTATTTCATCTTCGTCCTCGTCAGGATCGTGATCGCTCTGGGCGCGCGGATCTTTTCCCTCGTGAGGATCGCCTACCACAAAGTGGTCCAGCGAGGCTTCCGGACTGTAGAGATCTTTCGCTAATTCCGGCCCGACCTTCGCGGTAACCGTGGCGCGGCCCATTTCTTCCTCGCGCGTGTCGGTCAGCGTACGGTACATATAGCCGGCAATCACCAGAGAATCGGTGGGTTGCCACGGCTGCGGCTTGTAATTCAGAAGCGTGAACTCAATCGGCAAACGGGTGAGGTGCTGTTGAATGTAAAGGTTCACGCCGCGCGCGTACGCTTCCATCACTTTGCGGATTTCCGGGCTGTTCATCGCGTAATCGCGATCAGCGGCGCGGCTGAAATTCAGCAAGCGGAAATCCTTATCGATTTTCAAAGTGGCAGGCCCTAAAACTTCCGAGAGCTGGCCACGTGACGCACGACGGAGCAGGTCCATCTGCCAGAGGCGGTCCTGCGCTGTGACGTAACCTTGCGCCTCGGCCAAATCCTCGACGGACGCCGCGCCGATATGCGGCACGCCCCAGTTGTCGCGTGCCACGGTGACGTTGCTTTGCAAGCCGGGCACAACCAGGGAACCGTCGAGCTGCGGCAGTGGACGGTATACGAACCACCAGATGGCTGTGGCCACAATCACCACCACGACGCCGGCGATCCACAGCAGTAGCCGTAGGACTGTTCGCACTAGGAAAGTCGCTCCATCGGGAAATTCCAGTCTAGTGGAGGCTGCTTTGGCGTGCAACCTGCCTGGCTGAAACACTCAGCCCATGCTGCTCTCGCATCAGAGTCTGCGGCCGCAGAACTGCTGGCGCGCCGGGCTGTTACAATGCCGCTGGGGGATCATCTAGCGGATGTTTCTGTTGCGCCTCATCGGTGTTTTCACGCTCGTGGCGCTCAATGGCTTTTTTGCTGCCGTTGAGTTTTCCCTGGTGGCGGTGCGCCTGTCGCGTGTGCAGCAATTGGTGGCGCGGGGAAACGCGCAGGCCACAATTGTGGAACACCTGCTGGGAGATTTGCATCGCGTGGTTTCGGGAGTGCAGGTTGGAATCACGCTGACGAGTCTGGCCATCGGCGCGCTCGGAGAATTGACATTTTCTTCGCTGATTCAGAGCTTGATGCCCGCGCAAGCCAGTGTTCACACGCTGCTGATTGTTCACGCCGCCGCCCTGACCGTTTCGTTCATTTTTCTGAGCGCCATTCACGTCGTCCTGGGGGAACTGGTTCCGAAGACGATCAGCCTGGCGCGCGCCGAACGCGTGGCGCTGATGGTGTCGCCACCTTTTCAATGGTTTTTGAACACGTTTCGGTGGGCCATCGATTTGCTCGATGGCGCTTCTGGCCTGATCGTGAAGGCTCTCGGTATTTTGTCGCCCGCGGGCCACGGTGTCGCGCACTCGACGGAGGAATTGCAGATACAGATTCAGCAGGCGCGGGAACGTGGGTTGCTGGCGGCCGGTGAAGAGAAGTTTATATTGAGCGCTATCGAGCTTAGTCAATTGCAAGTCCGCGAGATCATGGTGTCGCGCCCGGACATGCATACGTTGCCGATCGAGGCGACGATGGACGAAGTGTTGAGTATGTTCGCGACTACGCAGCGTTCGCGCATTCCGGTGTATCGCGAATCCGTGGATCATGTTCTGGGATTCGTGCATATCAAAGACATGATGTGGGTGCTGTTGGATCGCGAACGCCGGATGGAAGAAAAGCTACCGCCCCCGCCGCCGTTCGATCTTCGTCGAGTCTTGAGGGAAATTCTGATTGTGCCGGAAACCAAACCTGCCAGCGAGTTACTGGTAGAATTGCGTTCGCGCCACGTGGGCATGGCGATGGTTGTGGACGAGTTCGGCAGCATCCTTGGACTGGTGACGCTGGAAGATTTGCTGGAGCAGTTGGTCGGCGAAATTCACGACGAGTTCGATGTGGTGGAAAAGCCGCTTACGCTCGCCGACGGCGCCGTGATTTTCGATGGCGCGCTGAACGTGCGCGACCTGGACAATCAGTACAACATCGCGCTGCCTGAAGACCCGGCGTATGCCACCGTGGGAGGATTCGTGATGGACCAGCTGGGCTTCATTCCACGCGGCGGCGAGAGTTTCGAATATGGTGGTTATCGCTTTACCGTGATCGAAATGGATGGGCGTCGCGTGGCTCGAGTAAAAATTCAGTTGCTGCGGCCGAAGGAACCGGAAGCCGCCACGGGTGAATCGGCTGGCACGGGTCCGGCGGTCAGCGTTTACAAACCAAATTCCAGCGGTAAGAGCAGCTGAGCGGCGGCTATGGCGCGCTATCTGCTCCGTCGATTCGCTCTTACATTACCGGCCATCTGGCTGGTGCTGACGATGGTGTTTTTTCTGGTTCACATCGTTCCGGGCGATCCTGTGGAGCAGATGCTGGGTGAAGGCGCCGCACCTGGACAGGCAGCCGAATTGCGCCATTCGCTGGGGCTAGACCGGCCGCTTTATGTGCAATATGGACGATACCTTGCGGATGTTGTTCACGGCGATCTGGGACAATCATTCAAATTTCAGGCGCCGGTGCGACACGTGATTTTCGAGCGCTATCCCGCCACGCTGCAGTTGGCGTTTTTGGCGCTTCTCGTTTGTGCGGCCATCGCCATTCCTGCGGGCGTGATTGCAGCACACCGTCGAGGCGCAAATGAGGATCGCGCGATTGGGGTCTTTACACTGCTTGGACTCGCGATTCCAAATTTTGCGCTGGGTCCGCTGCTGATTACATTGTTCTCTATCAAGCTTGGTTGGCTGCCTGTTTCCGGGCGAGGCGGCGCGCTCAATTACATTTTGCCCGCGGCAACGCTCGGCGCCGCGCTGGCGGCAATTCTGACGCGCATGGTGCGCAGTTCGATGCTGGAGGAGCTTTCGAGCGACTACGTGCGCACTGCGCGGTCCAAGGGGCTTTCCACTGCGACGGTCCTGCTGCGCCATGCCTTGCGCAACGCGCTCATCCCGATTATCACGATTTTGGGTTTGCAGTTTGGCACGCTGCTGGCGGGTACCATCGTGACTGAAACTATTTTTTCGTGGCCGGGCATTGGGCGGCTCACTGTGATGGCCATTTCGTCGCGCGATTATCCGCTGCTGCAGGGATGTATTTTGGTGATCGCGCTGTCGTATGTTCTTGTGAATTTGCTGACCGACGTGTTTTACGCGTTCATTGATCCGCGGGTGCGTTTGTCATGACCAGCGGCGGACCGTTGCGGCAGTTTCTTCGGCAAAGTGTTCTGGCTCGCGCGGGATTCGCTATTGCGTGCCTGCTGGTCATCGTGGCCCTGCTTGCGCCATGGATTGCGCCTGCCGATCCGGCCTCGCAAAATCTTCCCGCGCGGCTGGAGACGCCTTCGCTGCATCACTGGATGGGAACCGACGAACTCGGCCGGGACATTCTTTCTCGCGTGATGTATGGCGCGCGCATCTCGCTGTTTGTTGCAATATGCGTGGTGTTCGGTTGCGGCCTGACCGGCCTTGCACTGGGCATGCTGGCCGGATATCACGGCGGAGCCTTTGATCGCCTTATAAATCTGCTGCTGATCAATGCGTTTCTGTCGTTTCCCGGCGTTTTGCTGGCTATCGCGTTCGCCGCGTTCTTCGGCCCGGGAATCGGCAAAGTGATTCTGGCACTAATCATCACGGGATGGGCTGGCTACGCGCGCCTTGCCCGCGCGCAAGTTCTGAAGGCCAAGGAACTGGAATTTGTGCTTGCCGCGCGTTCTCTGGGGGCATCGCATTTCCGGATTATGTTGCGGCACCTATTGCCCAATATTCTGCAGCCCGTGCTGATCCAAGCCACCATCGGTATAGCAGGCGCGATTCTGGCAGAAGCCACGCTGAGTTTTCTTGGTCTGGGCGTTCTTGCGCCGCTGCCGAGTTGGGGCGCGATGCTAAACGACGCACGCAATCACCTGTTCGACGCACCGCACATGGTCGTTTTTCCCGCGCTAGCAGTGTTGCTGGCAGTGCTGGCGTTCAACTTATTGGGAGATGCCTGGCGCGATTGGCTGGACCCGCGCACGCGTTCGCAGATGACAGCATTCGAACAGTCGCGCTGAGTCTGTTAGCTTTTCGTTAGTAGGACCGGGGTGCCGCGGCCGATTCCCAGGGTTTTCGAGGCGTTGCCCTTGTTCACTGCAATCTCTACGTAGCCGCTTGAGCCAACATAGGCCACCGGTTCGTTCGCGTTTCCGCTGGCAAAGACGTGCACCATGCGCGTAACGGGATGGTTTCCCGCTTGCAACTGGATCACGCCTTTTTCCAACGACTCGGGTGACAAATCTTCGGCGCGGAAATTCGTGATGAGGTTTCCGAACCCGTCGACTTTCAGAATCACGCCCTTCAGCAATCCGTCAGACTCTTTCGGCTTGGGCAAGGCGAAGCGCTTGAAATCCTCGATCACGTCTCCCATGCTGCCGGGCTGCCAGTGTTTGGAAAGCCACGCGGCAACCGGCGCAAAAATATCGCGCCCGTGAAAGGTTCGACTGACCGGCTGCATGAAGTAATGCTCGGTGGTCAGATGGCGGACGGTGACGTTCTGCTCTTTCTCAAACACGCCGGAGAGCACGCCATTATCCGGGGCCACGAAATATTGGTTTTGCCCGCTGACCAGGATGGGCCGACGCTCGGTGCCCACGCCGGGATCGACGATCACCACGTGGATGGTGCGAGGAGGAAAATAGGAGTAGGCCGAAGCAATCTGCAGTGCGCCGTCGAGCAAGTCATACGCAGCGACCGCGTGAGTGATATCGATGATGGTCGCGTCCGGATTAATTTTCAGGATGACGCCTTTCAGCACGCCCACGAGGTGGTCGTTCGTGCCGTAGTCGGTTGTCAACGTAATCAATGGATTGGTCAAGTCTGTCTCCCTCTCCGTTCCGGAGAGTTTCCATGCGTCAGGTCGGCGGGGTGGAGAGGCACCCCGCATTCTTCGACGCTATCGGACCTCAGCCCGGTTGGCAAGATTTCAGGCAGCGGCCGCTACGCAAGCGCCAACGTCAAGTTATTGAGCTGCGCTGGCGTCGTGGCGAGGTATGGCAAATGGCTGGGAAAAGCCAGTATGATGGAAGACAGTCGGTGCGGGAGTGGCGGAACTGGCAGACGCGCAAGACTTAGGATCTTGTGGGGTAACACCCGTGGAGGTTCAAGTCCTCTCTCCCGCACCATGACGACTACCCGTAACACCTCACGTCATCTACAAAATTCTCAGTTATTCGTTTTCAGTTTAGTTCCAGGTTTTTAGTTTGGCCCAGGCTTGGGGTAGCGGGACTCTGAAGTTGTGGCAGAGCAGGACGTCATAGTGTTCCCAGCCCATGCCTAGCGGCGGCGCAATCTTCGGGCCGACATCTACGCTGCCGCACCAATACTGCGCGTCGTCGAGATCCCATTCCAGCAGGATCACGCTTTCTCCGGTGTAATTACGCGGTCCCCAATAATAATAATTCTGATGGGCGCTGATTGCTTTCGGCAAGCCATAGCGAGGGCCGAAGAAATCGATGGCGCCGGCGCCGCCGTAATTGCCGGCGAGGATGGCGGTTTTGGCGCGCTCGTCGGCCGGAAGGGAATTGTAGACACTCGCTACTGTAGCGACCATTTCGGGCCAGCCGAATTCGTCGGCGAAATGCTGGGGCAAAACGCTGACCATGCCGTTTTCCGTGTGCGTCATTTTGATTCCGAGAGCAGTCATGTACGCCGGAATTTTTTCTGGCGGAAGAATGGGCAAGACCAGCGGCGCAGCCAGAAGGCCAAAGAGGATGATGAACGCGGGGATGGCGTAGCGCAGCCAGCGAATCCTGGCGTACGTCTCGATTACGGTCTCCCACAGGACGGCGCCCGCCGCGTACAGCATGGGATAGATCGGAGCGACGTAATAATCCTTGCCCTTGAGGAACATCATCACGGCGAGGAACAGGAGGTAGGTGTATGCGAGAAAGCGGAAGCGCTTGGCGCTGGGATGAAACAGAAGATAGAAGAGGCCACCTAGCCAAACGAAGACGCTGTAAGGATTGAGCATACCCATTTGTTGCTGCAGGAAGCCGAGGGGCGGGAGCTCAATATTTTTGTGCGTGGCTTTGACGTTGCGCAAATCTTCGAGAGTGGGGAAGTGGTGGACGTATTGCCAGATGACGTTGGGCAGTGCGATGAAGAAGGCGGTGGCGCAAGCGAGCCAGAACCATTTAGTGAAGAGCAGACGGCGTTCGGAAGATAGCAACAAGCCGATAACGACGGCGACGATGAAGAAAACTGTGGAATGCTTGTTGAGAAGGCCGAAGCCGAGCAGGATGCCGCACCACACGAGCAACTTTGGCTGATCGCGATTGACCACCAGAAGCAGGACATAGATGCAGCCCATCCAGAACAGCGGCTCGATCGGGTTCATGGCCAGGCGCGTGCCGTTGCCGAGAATCACGGGAGCAAGCAGGACGGAGATGCACGCGAGGAAGATGGCCCAGCGCTTTCCGCCCAATTCCCGAGTGATGAAGCCGGTAAGAGCGACTTCAGCGCCAAAGGCCAGTGCGGGCAGCAGGCGAATGGCGTGCAGCGAATCGCCGAAGACCAAGCGAAAGCTGCGCGTAAGCCATGCGATGAGGGGAGCGAAATCGACGTAGCCGAAGGCGAGATGATTGCTGCAGGCGATGTAATAGAGTTCATCGCGGAAATAGCCGTAGCGGCCGTTGAAAACCATTTGAGTGAGAAAGCCGACGGCGCCGATGGTCCACGCGAGGCGCGATTCGGCGGCGTGGGTCTGTTCCTGCAGCACGGCCTGATTGGGCATTCTTGAGTCTCCGGCGGAAGAAGATAGCACAGGAAGGGGGGGATCTTGCCGTGACCGGGGGAATGGAGTCAGGGAGCAGTTGCGATCCTTCTTCGCAAAAGTCCTCAGGATGACAACGTTGCGCGAGAAACCGGGACCCGCCCTTCGCAAAAAAGCGCTCAGAGTTTTGCCAGAGGGAGAGTGCTGCAAGGGCAAGAAAATCCGAGGATGCTGGCCTGCAGGCGCGCCGCTACAGTTCGGAGAGGAGGGTTTCCATTTCGGAACGGGCATGCTGGTTGCCGGAACGCGTGGCGGCTTCGATGCCTTGGGCGAGGATGGATTTGGCTTCGCCGGGGCGAGCGTTTTGGGAGAGGGCTTGCGCATACATCTGGTAACCGGGGACGTAGTCGGGGTTGGAGCTGAGCAGCGCGCGGAAATGAGTTTCGGCGGCAGGGAGATCGCCGGTGTTGAAGCACTCGAGTGCGAGGCCGTAGAGAGTGAACGCATCGGTGGGATTCTTCGTGAGGAATTCCTCTAGCTTCTGGCGACGGGTTTTCTTTTGTTCGGTCATGGCGACCTCTCGTATTATACGTGGAGGATGAACGCAACCAAAGCAAAGTGAAAAGAGGGGCAACATGCCACGATCAGGCAAAGACATGATGGCGAAGTTCCGGGAGGAGCCGATGAAGGGAAAGCCGGTGAGCGCGTCGGCTTCGGAGATGGCGGAAGTTGTGCTGCCGGCGCAGACGAACGCGCTGGGGAAATTGCTGGGCGGGCACGTGATGCACCTTGTGGATATTGTGGCGGCGATGGCGGCGAGCAGGCACGCGAACAGTTATATGGTGACGGCGTCGGTCGACTATATCGATTTTCGCAATCCGGTGAGCTTGGGTGAGATCGTGTTGCTGAAGTCCCACGTGAACCGGGTATTTCATACTTCGCTGGAGGTTGGCGTGGACGTGTGGTCCGAGGACATATTGACCGGAGAGAAGAAGCACACGACGTCCGCGTTTGTGACGTTTGTGGCGATTGACGAGCACACGCGGAAGCCGAAGTTGGTGCCCCCGCTGATCGTGAAGACGGCTGAGGAGAAGCGACGGTGGAAAGAGGCAGAGAAGCGGCGAGAGATACGGTTGGCACATCGGCTGAGGGAGAAGCGGTAGAGCTGGCGGAAAACTGAAACCAGTGAGGCCGTGCGGCGCCCCTTCGCGCAGAGAACCAACACCCAACATGCAACGGCGGCATGGGGGGCTCCTGGAAGGCGCGGCTACTGAGATTAGTTGGCAAAGCTGATGCGGATTTCATCGGCTAATTTTTGAGAGTGTTCGACGCAGGCGCCGATGGCGGGGCCGCTTAGGTAATTGCCGGCGAAGTGGAGGCCCGGGAAGGCGGCGCGGAGTT
Source organism: Candidatus Acidiferrales bacterium (assembly GCA_963742325.1). Lineage (GTDB taxonomy): Bacteria > Acidobacteriota > Terriglobia > Acidiferrales > UBA7541 > Acidiferrum. The sequence goes on from CAVULB010000002.1 coordinate 2,117,126, forward strand.
TTTCGAGGGTGGCGAGACGCGCGACGTGGCCAAGATTGTATTGTGGCAAGGCGCGTGGCCAGACGGTGACATTGGAAAAGACGGGTTGATTCCGAATGGAGAGCAGCGGTGCGATTTCTCGATGGACGAGCGCGGCCAATTCTTCGGGAGACTTTTGAACAATCTGGGGATTTGTGGCGCCGCCGACGAAGCTGGTGAGCAGCCCGTACCCTTCCGGAGCGCGGCCGGGGAAGAGCGAAGAATTCCAGACGCAGCCGAGCGCGTTCAATCGCGAAGAGCGGGGAATTAAGAAGCCAAATCCAGCCAGGTCGTGACCAACATCGGATTTCCGATAGCCGAGGGAGACGACCGCGACGGCAGCATATTCAATGGCGCTCAATTGGGAATCGAATTCGGGGTTGAGTTGCGAGAGCACGCGAGCCGCACCAACAGGAGAATTTGCGAGCACAATTCTCTCGGCATTGATAGCCTCTTCGCCGCGCGCGGTGTGCAGGCGGACGTGAAAGCGGGGAGCGTTGGCTTCGTGGCCGGGATCGAGGGGAGCGATGCTGGTGACTTCCACATTGCAGGCCAGGTGATCGCCGAGATTCTTGGCGAGAGCGCGGATCAGGGTTTCGTTGCCGTCGCGGAAGGTTTGCAAGGTTGGTTTTTCGACCGGAGCATTGCCACGCTTGGCTTTCCTGGCTTTCAGAACCGCCGCGCCACCGCGAATCAAGCTGCCCTTTGCGATTTCCGCTTCATACAGGATGGGAAATGCGGCGCGCAGGCTGAGTTTTTCGGGATCGCCAGCGTAAATGCCGGACACGAACGGGCCGACGAGACGATCCAGGAACGTAGTAGAAAGTTTGCGGCGAACAAAATCGGCGATGGATTCGTCGGGCTCGGGAGGTTGGCTGGTGCCGAGAAGATCGCGAAAGGCGGCAAAGCGGGTGCCCCCGCTGAAAAATGGGGAGAGCAGCATGCCCGGACCCATGGGCACGTTTTGCAGTTTGCCGTTTAGCAAGACGTAGCGCGGCGCTTTGGGATCGGCGAAAAGGCGCTGTTCGAGAAGGCCGAGCTCGTCACAGATGGCATGGAGGCCTGCGTTGCCGCTAAAACTTTGCGGGCCGCATTCGACGAGAAAACCATCTCGGTGGAGCGTCTGGATAACGCCGCCAGGACGAGGGCAAGCTTCGAGGAGTAGCGTGGAGATACCGGATTTTTGCAGGGCATATGCGGCGGTGAGGCCGGAAATTCCCGCGCCCACAACGAGAGCCTGGACCTGGGTGGACATAGAAGCGATAAAGTTCTCGATTATAAGTTATAAGCTTTCAATTCGGAGGGCAAAGAAAAGAAGTACGGTCTCCTTGTGCGCGAAAGGCGCGGAAAAGAGGGGTGCTTTCCGCGAAAGGCAAGTAAGAGGGATTCCTCACTACGCGGACTCCGTTCGGAATGACGCCGCCCGGGTGGTGTGGGCTATAGGGTTTTGGAGAATAGGGGACGGGCGGCTAGTTGTTGTTTTTCGAGGTAGGGGTCAAAGGTCATGGCTAGGTTGCGGATGAAGATGCGACCGAGCCAGGCGGTGCGGATTTCCTTGTCATTGATTACGACCAAGCCATCTTCCTGAGGCAGTTTGAGGCGTTCGAGTTCGGGTGCGAAGTATTCGTCGAAGTTAATGCTGAATTGTTTAGAGATTTCGTCTTTGACGATGACGGTGTGGCAGAGCAGGCGACTGATGACTTCGCGGCGGAGGACGTCGTCCTCGGAAAGGCGATAGCCGCGCATGGTGGCGATACCGCGGTCGTTGACGGCCTTTTCCCAGGTTGGAATATCGCGGAAATTCTGGGCGTAGATTTGCTGGATGCCGCTGATGGCGGTGATGCCCATGCCGTAGAGATCGGCGCCAGCCTTGGTGGTGTAACCCTGGAAATTTCGATGCAGGGTGCGGTTGCGCTGGGAGACGGCGAGCTCGTCATTTTCCTTGGCGAAGTGATCCATGCCGATGTAGAGATAGCCGGACTCCAGAAACTTCAATAAACCATTGCGGAAGATGTCGAACTTTTTCATGCCTTCGGGGAGGAATTTGACGAAGGAACCCTGCTGCTTTTTTAGCCAAGGTACGTGCGCATAGCTGAACATGGCAATGCGATCGGGGGAGAGGCCGACGATCTGTTCGACGGTGCGGGCAAAGCTTTCGCCAGTTTGGTACGGCAGACCGTAGATGAGGTCGACATTGATGCTGTCGAAGCCGAGCTCCCTGGCGACGGCGATGAGATCGCGGGTGACTTCGTATGGCTGAACGCGGTGGACGGCTTTCTGGACTTCTTCCTTGAAATCCTGGATGCCCATCGAGAGGCGATTAAAACCCATGCGGCGCAGGGTTTCGAGATGATCGTGCGAGGTGACGCGAGGATCGACTTCGACGCCAATTTCGGCATCTGGGGCGAAGGTGAAGCGCTCGCGGGTGTAGATGAAAAGATCTTCGATCTGTTCCGGCGAGAGATAAGTGGGAGTGCCGCCGCCCCAGTGAAACTGCGTAACCGGGCGATTGCGGGATACACCGCGAGCGATGCGATCGATTTCTTTTTTCAGCGTGGAGAGATAAGGAGGGGTGACGCGCTTATCTTTCTGGATGATGACGTTGCAGGCGCAGAAGAGGCAGAGGCTTTCGCAGAAGGGAAGATGCATGTACAGAGAAACGGGAGAAGCTTTGCGGTCGGCTTCCTCGATGGCGGCTTCGTATTCGGCCGGTCCGAAGGTGTCCACCCAGACGGGCGCGGTGGGATAGCTAGTGTAGCGCGGGCCAGGTCGATTGTAGCGATTGACGAATTCTTCACCGACGGAGAGCTCTTGTTGCATCTCGCGCAGGGTGGGATTGATGATCGGCACGACGGCTACCTCCAACGTCAGGAAAACCCAAAATGCCGGCCTGAAGGCACGGCGCCAGAACTGTAAGGCAAAACCCTTCGCGGAAAGCGCTCAGAGTGGGGCACCCGGGAATTCGAAGAGGGCGTCACTTCGCGGACTCCATTCTGACAGCAGGCGCAGGGCCGAGGAAAGCGGCTTGCTGGCCGGTGAGGATAAAGAGTTGCGCATTGTCCACGGGCGTGTGCTGCAGAATGCCGTGGCCCAAATTCAAGATATGGCCATGACCTCCGAGCTCGGCGACGATGTCCAAAGTGGACTGGCGAATTTTCTGCTGTGGCCCGAAAAGAATCGCGGGATCGAGATTGCCCTGAATAGCGACGCGCGGACCGGCTAGGGCGCGAAGTTCGCCGAGTGGAACTCGCCAATCGACGCTGAGCACATTGGCGCCGGCTTTGACGATGGCCGGGAGAAGATGGTGCGAGGCTTTTGTGTAATAAATCACAGGGACGGCGTTGCCGAGGCCAGAGATGACTTCTTGAACGGCGGGCAGAACGAATTCGGTGTAGTCCTGGAGATCGAGTTCACCGCACCAGGTGTCGAAGAGTTGGACGGCGGAGACGCCAGCGGCGATTTGCCCCTTGAGATAGAGAATTGTAGCTTTGGCGATTTTTTGCAGGAGTTCGCGAAAGGCTTTGGGTTGGGAGTAGAGAAAACTCTTTACGGTGGCGAAACCCTCCTTGGTACGGCCTTCGACCATGTAACACGCGAGGGTCCAGGGAGAAGCGGCGAAACCGAGAACGGGGACGTCAGGACCGGCATAGCGAACGGTGCGGCGAAGGGCTTCCATTAGAAAGCCGGTTTCGACTTCGGGATCGAAGATGCGGAGTTTTTTGACATCAGCTTCGGTGCGCACGGGTTCCGGAAGATTGGGGCCTTTGTCCTCAAGTTCGAGAGCAAGGCCCATGGCTTCAGCGGGGATGAGGATGTCCGAAAAGATGATGATGGCATCGACGCCGAGGCGGCGGAAGGGCTGGACCGAGACTTCGAGCGCCAAATCGGGGGTCTTGCAGACCTCAAGAAAGGAATGTTTGGCACGGATTTCGCGGTATTCGGGCAGGTAGCGGCCAGCCTGGCGCATCATCCAGACGGGGAGCCGAGGCACGGGTTCGCAGCGGCAAGCGCGGAGGAAGAGTTCTTTGCGGGACGGAGTGGGGGCCTGGGAAGTCATAGGTAGATGGGAGCAGGATAGCAAATTGACGGGAATCCTGCTGTGCGGTTGCGCACTGCGCGCGCGATGCGATTACCTTGACTGCGCGGCCCCATGAAGTTGCCTGTCGGACAGCTGCTTCTTAGCCTTGGCATGCACGCACAAGCCGGCGGTTGGTTTTGACTGCGATGCGGGGCGGCAGACAGGGCCTGCACATTGGCTGAGCCCACCTCGCCGAGGGTGCCGTCTGATGCAGTGGCGCACAGCGAGAAGGGGTGGAGTGCGGTATACTCGGCCGATAAACGCGCAAACTGGGCAATAGCGTGCTCTCGGCTGTCGCGACCTCCCAGATCGGCGTGGACGTAGCCGATGACTCATTTATTCGTAGTAATTACGGTGTTGGCCTACCTGGCGAGTCTGGGTTTCTATCTGCGTTTCCTTAACACGGGAAAGGAATTGACGGGGCGGCTGGCTACGGCGCTGATGTTTCTAGGTTTAGTGGCGCATTACCTGGCGCTGCTGATGCGGGCGAAAGGGACACACACGGTGCCGTACCACGATCTGCAGGGGTCGATGTCATTGTTCGGGTGGCTGCTGGCGGTGACCTATTTGTGCCTGGAGATCTACCACCGGCAGCGAACTGTTGGAGCGTTCGTTCTACCGGTTATCCTGGCATTTTTCTTTATTGCGTATGTCGTGCCGGATCACCCTCATCCTCCGGCGGCAGCGCATGGCGTGGTGTTCGCGCTACACGTGACATTGAGCATTCTGGCGTATGCGGCCTTTGCGCTTTCCTGCGTGCTCAGCCTGATGTACCTGGCCGAGGAGCGACTCCTGCGCATCCGGAAGTTGGGGGACGTGGTCTGGCGATTGCCGCCGCTCGAATTGCTGGAACGCATGAGCCATACCAGCGTGTTGTTGGGATTGATTGCGATTACGGTGGGAACGGCACTGGGGTTTCTGGCGGTGGACCGGCAAGCCGGGCAGCCAGCGTATTTTGATCCGAAGTATGTGATGACGCTGGTGGTGCTGTTTTTGTACCTGGCCTATTTCCAGCTGGCGCGGACAACGGCGTGGCGCGGGGCGCGAGCGTCAATGCTGTGCGTGTTTAATTTTGTGCTGGTGGTATTGAGTTTTACCGTGGTGAACCTCTACTTTTCGCAGCACCACAGGTATTTTTAACTTAGGGCACGGCTGAAGCTGTGCGCTTATGTTCGGAAAGACGGGGCGGGCGAGACGCGGCATGGAGATTGTACTGGTTGGCCTGAATTTCCGCACTGCGCCTGTAGAGGTGCGGGAGAAGGTGTCTTTTTCGCACGAGGAGGCGCTGCGGGCGTCTGAAGAATTGCGCTCGAGCGGAATCCTGGAAGAGACGCTGGTGCTCTCGACCTGCAACCGCAGCGAAGTGTACGGAGTGCACGCGAATGGGACGCGAGAATCGGCGGCGGCGCTGTCGTCATATCTGGGCAAGTTTCATGAGTTGAAGCCCGACCTGCTGAATCCTTCGCTGTATCACCATTACGACCATGATGTGGTGCGGCATTTGTTCCGGGTGTCAGCTGGACTGGATTCGATGCTGCTTGGTGAGGCGGAGATATTGGGACAGGTGCGCGATGCATATTTGCGGGCGCATGACGGGCACGTGACCGGGCCGGTGCTGAACCGGTTGTTTCAGGCAGCGCTGGAGGTGGGCAAGCGCGTGAGGGCAGAAACGGAATTGGGGACGCGGCCGATGGGAGTGGCGTCAGCGGGAATGAAGCTGGCGGAAAGAATTTTCGGGAAGTTGAACGCGCGAAGCGCGTTAGTGCTGGGAGCGGGAACGATCAGCGAACAAGTGGTTTCGCAACTGCGCGACCGGAATATCGGGCACTTGTACGTCACGAATCGCTCGCGTGAAAAGGCGGAAGAGATCGCGAAAGCATATAAGGGCAATGTGATCGAGTGGGGCGAGTGGGACACGGCCTTGAAGCTGCCGGACGTGATCGTGTCCGCGGTGGGGGTGCAGGAGCCGTTACTGACGAAGGCGTTGATCGAGCGGGCCATGGCGGCGCGTGGGAACCGAGCGTTGTTCCTGATGGATTTGGGATTACCGCGAAATATTGCGCCCGCAGTGAGCGAGCTTTACAACACCTATCTTTATACGATCGATGACTTGACGGGGATCGTACAGCAGAACCGGAGCGCGAGGCAGAGCGAAGTACCCAAGGCGGAAGCGCTGGTGGAAGAGCATGTGGGGAAATTCATTTCGTGGCAAGCAAGCGTGGAATTGATGGGAGTGCTGGATACTTTGCGAGACCGGTTGAAGACGCGGCGCGCGGCATTTTTACAGGAAAAGTTGAATGGGATGGAACGGTACACTGCGGAGGATCGCGAGCATTTGGGGCTGCTGATGGACGAACTGATCGAAAAATTGTTGATCGCGCCGGCAGAACGGTTGCGCGCGGAAAAAGAGTTTCGCAAGAAGATTCAGGGCCTGGAAGCGATCCGGGAATTGTACTTGTCGGATAAGGAGAGAATGTGAGGCCGCTGCGCATTGGCAGCCGCGGGAGCATCCTGGCGCGCTGGCAGGCAGAATATGTGCGCAAGCACTTGTTCCAGCTGACGGGGATGGAAGCGCAGATCGTCATTATCAAGACCTCTGGCGACAAAATGCAGCAAGCACCGTTGACGCAAATTGGCGGGAAGGGAATTTTCATAAAGGAACTGGAAGAGGCGCTGTTGGAGGAAACGGTCGACCTGGCAGTGCACAGCGTGAAGGATATTCCAACGGAGACGCCGTCTCGATTGTTTTTTCCGGCGCTGTGCCGGCGGGACGATGTGAGGGATTGCCTGGTGTCGAACACCGGGACGCTGTTGGCTAACTTGAAGCCCGGGGCACGCGTGGGGACGGGCAGTTTGCGGAGGCAAGGGCAGTTGCGTCACTACCGGCCGGACCTGGATATTCGGGAATTGCGCGGCAACGTGGACACGCGGCTGAGAAAAGTGGAGAGCGGGGAATACGACGCAATTGTGTTGTCCAAGGCAGGACTAGACCGGCTGGGGTGGAGTCAGAAAATCACGGAGGCGTTGTCGACGGACATTTCGCTGCCGGCGGTGGGACAGGGAGCGATTGCGATTGAATCTCGCGTGAAGGACCTGGAAGCGACGGAAATTTTAGGGAAGCTCGATGACGAGGAAACGCGGACGGTAATTATCGCGGAGCGGGCTTTGCTGGCGGCGTTGCAGGGGGGGTGCCAGGTGCCGCTGGGCGCATGGGCGCGGATAGAGCGGGGGGAACTGGTGATGGAAGCGATGGTGTGTTCGGTGGATGGCGTGCAGTACGTGCGGCAGAAATCCATGGCGCCACCGAGCGAGGCAGTGAACTTGGGACAGCGGATGGCGCAATCGCTGAGTGACGGCGGCGCGCGAACGATTCTGGACGAGGTAAACCGCGCCCGTGGATGAGGAGCGGAGGAAGGCGTTGGGGGGAAAGCGCGTGGTGGTGACGCGCGCGGCGGAGCAAAGCGAATCGCTGGTGCGTGCGTTGAAGGCGGAAGGCGCGGCGGTGGTGCTGGTGCCGCTGGTGGCTTTTGGACCGCCGGATGATGTTGGGATGCTGGATGAGGCGATTCGGGGAGCTGGGCGTTACGATTGGATACTGCTGACCAGTCAGAATGCCGTGCGGGCATTGCACGAACGCAGTAATGCGCTGGGGATTTCGCTGGCGAAGGCCATGGACGGGATTCCGATTGCGGCCGTGGGACCCGCTACAGCAGAGGCTGCGCGAAATGTCGGATTGAATGTGGAATATGTGGCCGTGAAACATCAAGGGTCCGGGTTGGCCGACGAGCTTTCGGACAAGATTGCAGGCAAGCTGGTCCTGTTGCCTAGAAGCGACCGGGCAAATCCAGAGGTGGTGGAAAAGCTGCAAAGCTTGGGCGCGCGGGTGAATGAAATTGTGGCGTACAAGACAGTCTGGCCAGAGGAGCACGGCAGAGCTATGGTGGAGAAGATGGTGAAGGAGGGCGCAGACGCGGTGTTGTTTTTTAGCCCTTCTGCCATACATCATTTGCAAGATATTCTGGGGAACGAGAAATTTCACGAGTTTTCGCGGCGCACACTGTTCGCGGCGATTGGGCCGGTGACGGAAGAGGCATTACGCAAAGCGAAGGCAGAGCGCGTGGCGATGGCAGCAGATACGACGGTCGGAGCGGCGATCGCGGTATTGCGCGATTATTTTATGGCGAGACAGTTGCAGTCGCCGGCAGGAGCGGACCCAGAGTGAGTTTTCCAATCCACCGCCCAAGACGTTTGCGTCGCACGGAAAGGCTTCGAAACCTGGTCAGGGAAAATCGGCTGTGCGCGGCGGGATTTGTGTATCCGATGTTTGTTTGCCCGGGAAACGGGGTACACGAAGAAATCAGTTCGATGCCGGGGATTTACCACCAGTCAGTGGACCAGATCGCAGAAGAATGCAGGGAAGTGGAAGCGCTCGGAGTTTCGGGAGTGGTGCTGTTTGGACTGCCGGAAACGAAAGATGCGCGGGGAACAAGTTCGCTGGCGAAGGACGGAGTGATCCAGCGAGCGGTGGAAGCGATCAAGAAAGCGAACCTGGACCTGCTCGTGATTACCGATGTGTGTTTGTGCGAGTACACAGATCACGGGCACTGCGGGGTGGTGGAGAACGGTGAGGTTTTGAATGATCCGACGCTGGAGATTTTGAGCGAGCAGGCATTGTCTCACGCGCGCGCGGGAGCCGACCTGGTCGCGCCGTCGGACATGATGGACGGGCGAGTGGGGGCGCTGCGGAAGAAACTGGACGAAAACAAGTTTGAGAATGTGGCGATCATGGCCTACTCGGCGAAATATTGTTCGGCCTTTTACGGGCCCTTTCGCGAAGCAGCACATTCCGCGCCAGTGGTGGGAGATCGGCGGAGTTACCAGATGGATCCGGCGAATGGCAGGGAGTCTTTGCGGGAAGTGGCTATGGATATAGAGGAGGGCGCGGACATCGTGATGGTGAAGCCGGCGCTGGCGTATCTGGATGTGATCAGGCTGGTACGGGAAAATTTCGATTTTCCGGTGGCGGCCTATAATGTGAGCGGCGAATACTCGATGGTGAAGGCCGCGGCGGCGAACAAGTGGATCGATGAGAAGCGAATTGTGCTGGAAATATTGGCGGGGATTCAGAGGGCAGGGGCGGAGATCATTTTGACGTACCACGCGAAGGATGCGGCGCGTTGGTTGAAGGGGTAGTGGAGCGAGAGCAGCAAAAGGCGAAGATTCCTCAGGGGCTAAAGCCCAAGTTGCTTGGTTGCCCATGTCGGAGCTACGCGGATCCCTTAATTGGAGCGCCTAATTTGCGCACCACATTCGAGTTATTGTGCGAGTTTAGTCTGGTGAGATGAGTACAAGGTGAGGAATGAGCCCGACAAAGACGGTGGTTAGCCCGGAACGGAAGTGTTCACGGGACATTTTTGAGAAGGCGGAGAAAGTGCTGGTGGGCGGAGTGAACAGCCCGGTGCGGGCGTTTCGTTCCGTTGGTGGGGAGCCACTGATTATCGAGAAGGGAAGCGGACAGCATTTGTACGACGCGGACGGAAATATATTGTTGGACTACGTTTGCTCGTGGGGCGCGATGCTGCTGGGGCATGCGCATCCGGCGGTGACGGCCGCGATTGCGGACCAGGCAGCCAAGGGTACGAGCTTTGGGGTGACGACGGAACTTGAACTGGAGCTAGCGACACTGATCACGAAGGCGATTCCGTTTCTGGAGAAGGTGCGTTTTGTTTCGAGCGGTACGGAAGCCACAATGAGCGCGGTGCGGCTGGCACGCGGCGTGACCAAGAGAGATTTAATTATCAAGTTTGAGGGCGGCTATCACGGGCATGCGGACAGCTTTCTATCGCAGGCGGGATCGGGGTTGGCGACTCTGGGAATTGCGGAGTGTCCGGGCGTGCCGCAAGCGCTGGCGGCGTTGACGTTGAATGTGCCCTATAACGATGTGGCGGGAGTGGAACGGCTGTTCGCCGAGCACAAGGACAAAATTGCGGCGGTGATTGTGGAACCGGTGGCTGCAAATATGGGCGTGGTGCTACCGAAGGATGGATTCCTAAAAGGCTTGCGCGATCTGACGCGGAGAAATGGCGCGCTGCTGGTCATTGATGAGGTGATTACGGGGTTCCGGCTGAAGAATGGATCGGCGCAAGACGTTTTTGGAATCGAAGGCGACTTGACCACCATGGGAAAAATCATTGGTGGGGGAGTTCCGGTGGCGGCGTATGCGGGCCGCGCGGAACTGATGAACAATGTGGCGCCGCTCGGACCCGTGTATCAGGCGGGGACGCTGGCAGGGAATCCACTGGCGATGCGAGCAGGGATTGCGACACTGAATGAGTTGCGCAAGCCGGGAGTGTATGAGGGGATCGACGAACTGGCGAAGAAGCTCGTGGCCGGTTTGCGGAAGGCGCTGAGCGATGCGGGAATCGCTGCGCAGATCAACAGCATCGGGTCGTTGTCCACGATTTTCTTTAATCCGCACGCGGTGAGCAATTACAGCGATGCGAAACGCTCCGATACCAAGGTGTACGCACGCTATTTTCGGGAAATGCTGAACCGCGGAGTTTTCCTGGCGCCATCGCAATTCGAGGCGGCGTTTGTGTCCGCGGCGCACACCAGCGGGGACATTGACCGCACCATCATCGCCGCGAGCGATGCATTGAACGCGATTTCCGCCTGAGCTGTTCCAAAATACAGAACTCCAGGAGCCACGTGTATGCATGAGGTCATGGAAGCGCCTGAAGGCGAGCGTCACGAGGACAATCCTCTGTTGATGCCGGTGGCGGTGACGATGTCGATTCTGGCGGTGCTGGTGGCGATTGCAACGTTGCTGGGACACCGATCGGCCACGGAAGAATTGATTCTGCAAAACAAGGCGACCGACCAATGGTCCTTGTTTCAGGCAAAAAATATCCGGCAGCATGAGATGCAGGGCGTGGCGGACATGCTGGGGACACTGGCGGTGGTCGAGAAGGAAAAGGCGGACGCCCTGCGGGAAAAATATCAGAAGGACGCGGAACGCTACGAAAAGGAAAAGAATGAAACCAGCGATCAGGCGAAGGATTTGGAGGCAGAGCGGGATCTGGCCGGGAGACGCGAGGACCGGTATGACGCAGCGGAAGTGATTTTGGAGATTGCCTTGATCGCGTGTTCGTTGACGTTGTTGACGAAGAAGAGGATTTTTTGGATTTCGGGGATCGTGCTGGGGTTGGTGGGATTGGTGGTTACCGGGAGCGGGTTTTTGTTGCGGTAGCGGGGTGACAGTTTGAGGGAGGGGAACCAAGAGGAGCCAAGACCCACCGAGGACCTACCCTTCGCAAAAGGCGCTCAGCATGGGGCACCCGGGAAGCGAAGAAGAAAAGCCAATGTGGCCGATCTAAACCTTCAGGCCGCGGATGGCGGGCGCGTGTCGTGAAGTAGGGTGATTTGTTCCTGGAGTTCGCGGAGACGGCGGAGAAGTTCTTTGTGGCGGATGTCTTCGGTGTCGGGTTTTTTGGCGATGAAAGAGAGAGTGCCGCCGGGTTCGAGGATGCACTGATCGACTTCGGCGAGTGAGACGAAGCCTTGTTTACGGGCGGCGGCTTCGAGTTGCGCAACGGTGATGAGTTCCTTCTTCAGGTGGTCGGTGCGGACCTTTCCGCCTTCCATCAAAATGTCCGCTTTGCCTTCGACAAGCTGATCCAGCCTTTTGTGACTGTAGAGAAAACGCACCACAAGATAATTGACGGCCAGCAGGGAAGTGGCGCCGAGAAGGCCGCCAGAGACGGAATTGTCGTCTCCAATGATGGCGTTTTGGACGGTGTTGGAGAGGGTGAGCAGAACGACGAGATCGAAGGGATTGAGCTGCACGAGTTCACGTTTTCCCGAAAGACGGAGCATGACGACCAGAAAAAAGTAAACGATAACCGGCCGAATGATTTTTTCGAGAACCGGCAGGGATATCACGAACATGTCTTTCCACATATCGTGCATGGCGGGCGAACCTCCGAAAAGAAATGGAAGTGAGGACGAAAGGGAGAGTAGCACGGAGAAGAGCCAGCCCACAGGTGCAGGAGAGGGAGGACCTGTACGGAAGGCCAGTCATGTTTTGGCAACGAAGGTGGGGCGGAGGATTTACGGAACGAGGGAAAGTCACTATTGTGTGAGCAGGGTCATCTAGCTCGCACGATCGCTTGAGACAGCACGTTTGACCTTAGGAGGCTTCTGAAAGTCCCCTAGGCGGAATACGCTTGCCCGCCCGGCGCGAAGCGCAAATCTCATGGCACAGCGAACCGTTACAGAGCCAGGAATCTCACTTGGACCTCAACAACTTGCGATCTTGCTCGACTCCGCGCAGGAGTTGATCGCGATTCTGGGCGCGGATGGAACCGTTCAGTTTGTAAACCGAACATTTCAAAATGTGCTGGGCTACCGGCAGGAAGAGCTGCTGGGGCGAAGCATTCACGCGATTGTTCACGCGCTGGATGTGGAGCAAGTGCGGGAGCGGCTAAAAGAAGTGGTGGCGGCTTCGGGAAACACCGTGACGGAGCGGTGCCGCTTCCGTTGCCGGGACGGATCGTGGCGATGGATCCAGTTCACTTGCAAAAACCGGCTGGAAGAGGCGAGCTTCGAAGCGATTTTGTTTCACGCAAGCGATGTGACCGACCTGCACCGGATGGAGTCGGAGCGGTCGGTGAATTCGGAGATAGTGCACGCGCTGAATGAAACGTCTAACCTGGATCAACTGTTGACACGCATTCATGGATCGCTGAAGACGATTCTGCCGGCGGAAAACTGTTTTGTGGCGCTGCACAATGCGGACAACGACACATTTTATTTTCCATTTCTGGTCGACGAATACGATTCAGTGCCGCCACCGCAGAAGGTGGGCCGGAGTTGCACGGCGTATGTGTTCCGTACGGGCATCGCCAGCCTGATACCGCAGAGCGAGTTTGACCGGCTGGTGGAAGCGGGGGAAGTGGAACTGGTGGGATCGCCGTCTCCGGCGTGGCTGGGAGTGCCGCTGAAGACGCCGACGGCCACGATTGGCGTGTTGGTGGTCCAGCATTATCAAAACGAAAACGCGTATGACCGGCGAGACCTGGAATTTCTGGAATCGGTGGGCGGGCACATCGCGCTGGCGATCGAGCGTAGACGCGCGGAAGAAGAGCTGCGCAAGAACGAATCGATGCTGCGGTTGCTGTTCGAGTACAATCCGCTGCCCACGTGGTTGTACGAGATCGACACGCTGAAATTTCTGAAGGTGAACCAGGCGACAACGAATCTCTACGGGTACAGCGCGCAAGAATTCGAGCGCATGAGCGTACTGGAAATCCGCCCGGCAGAGCAGCGGGAAAAGGCGTTCAGCTACATCAAGGAATTGGGAGCGGATGCCGAAGAGCACGAATTCTGGCTGCATCAAGCGAGGGACGGGCGGACTTTTGAAGTCGAAATTATCTCACACGAATTGAGATATGCGGGAAAACGCGTGCGGCTGGTGGTGGGGCAGGACATCAGCGAACGGCGTCAACTGGAAGGACAGCTGCGGCAGGCGCAGAAAATGGAAGCGGTGGGGCGGCTGGCGGGAGGAGTGGCACACGACTTCAATAATTTGCTGATGGTGATCAAGGGGCACACGGAATTGCTGCTGGGCGCGTTGGAGCCGGCGCAACCGATTACGCGGAAGATTGAACAGATTGATCGCTCAGCAGACCGAGCTACGGCGTTGACGCGGCAACTGCTGGCGTTCAGTCGCATGCAGGTGTTGCAACCGCAGATGATCAATCTGAACGCGATTATTGATGAGATGGGGAAGCTGCTGCCGCGGCTGATCGGGGAAGACATTGAATTGTTGATTCGCACGGATGAGGATTTGGGAACCGTGCGGGCGGATGCCTCGCAGATGGAACAAGTGATTATGAATCTGGCAGTGAATGCGAGAGACGCGATGCCGAACGGCGGGAAATTAGTGATTGAGACAGCGAATGCGGAACTGGATCACTCGTACATGGCGAGCCATCCGCTGATGAAAGCGGGTCCGTATGTCCAGCTGGTGGTGACGGACAGCGGAACGGGGATGGACGCAGAAACGCAGGCACATATTTTTGAGCCATTTTTTACGACGAAAGAAAAAGGCAAGGGCACGGGGTTGGGATTGGCGACGGTGTACGGGATTGTGAAACAGAGTGGCGGGTTTATCTGGGTTTACAGCGAGCTTGGAAAGGGAACGTCTTTCAAAATTTATTTGCCGAGACTGGACCAGGTGGAAGATCAAGTCGGAGCGCCGCACAACCCCGAGGAAGTACCGATGGGGACAGAGACAGTGTTGCTGACGGAAGACGAGCAGGACGTGCGGGAGATTGCCCGGGAATTCCTGGAGTCTGGCGGATACAGCGTGATCGAGGCGAAGGACGGCGCTGAAGCAATCCAGTTGGCGGCGAAGAATCGCGGAAAGATTCAGCTGCTGGTGACGGACATGGTAATGCCGGGAATGACGGGGCAGGAGTTGGCGGTGAGGCTGCAGTCGGAACATCCTGGATTGTGCGTAGTGTTCATGTCGGGTTACAGCGAGCATGCCGCCACAGAAATGGCGAATGCGGACCCGTCGGTGAGATTATTGACGAAACCGTTCAGCAGGGCGGCGATATTGCGGACCGTGGGGGAGAGTTTGCGGGGAGTGGGAAAGGCGTAGGTTGTTGGTGGGTCGCGTTGGTCGGGACAAGCCGAGACCCACCAATCGGCGAAAGCGCTCAGAGCGGAGCACCCGGGAAAATTCCAAATAAAACTTGTGGTCGAAGCTGGCGTTGAGATCCTTCGTCGCGCACTCCTTTGGGATGACAACGTTCCGGGGGCTACGGGTACGAAGGCTGTGCGTGTTTTGTGGCTAGGATTCGAGTTTGGGGTGTTTGCGGTGGTAGTCGGTGAATTGTTGGAAGGTGCGGCCGGCCTGGAGGGCGGCTGCGTCGTCACCGGCGCGGGCTACGAACTGTAAGCCTACCGGAAGTTTTTTGTCGGTGAAGCCGCAGGGGACGGAGAGCGCGGGAAGGCCGCAGAGATTGCCGATTCCGCCCAGTGGATCGGCGAAGGCCAAGCCCTTGGATAAGTCCAGATGCAATGGAGTGGCGGGGACGGGCTGAGAAGCGGCGGCTAGAACGTCGTAGTCGTCGAAGAGGTCTGTGATTTTTTCCTGAAGGATTTCCCTGATACGAAGAGCGGAAGTGTAATCGGCGCCACTGATCGTGAGGCCGGAGTAGCCGCCGATTTTGGCGAGCGGATCTGTGAGCTCAGCGACTTTTCCGGAGCGGATCAAGTCGCCAAAGGCGGAAGCGGCTTCGCAAGAGAGCACCAGGCCCGCGGCGTCTTCCCAGGGGCCTTCGGGAAGAGCGGCATTTTTCAGCGCGGGAAAATGACTGCGAAGCGTTTTGTGAGCTGCGTCGATGACTTTCGCGACGGAGGGATCGAAGGATTTTTCCTGCCAAGCGTTGGTGAGCCAGCCAATGCGCAAAGCGCGGGGTTTAAGGTCGGCGGCAGGGGAATAGGTGAAGGCGGCCTTGTCGATGGGGAGAGTACTACGATCGAGAAAATCGTGGCCGGCTATGGCGGCGAAAATGCGGGTGCAATCCTCCGCGCTGCGCGCGAGCGGGCCGATTTTGTCCATGGAATAGGAAAGAGCCATGGCGCCGTAACGGCTGACGCGGCCATAGGTGGGGCGAAAGCCGCTGACGCCACAAAACGCCGAAGGACAAATAATGGAGCCCCACGTTTCCGTGCCGATAGCGAATCCGGCCAGCGCTGCGGCAACGATGGCGCCCGAACCGGACGAAGAGCCGCAGGTCCAGCAAGAAGTGTCCCAAGGATTGCGAGTTTCGCCTTGCAGCGAAGCGGAAGCGTACATGTAACCAAAGCCGCCTGCAAGTTCGATCATGGAGGCTTTGCCGAGAAGGATAGCGCCGGCGTGATTCAGATGTTCGACGACGGTGGCGTTGTATTGGAAGACCTGATCGGCGAAAGGCTTTGCGCCCCAGGTGGTCGGAATGTCTTTGACGGCGAGAAGATCTTTGGCGGCATAGGGGATGCCGTGTAGCGGGCCGCGGTAATGGCCGCGATGAATTTCCTTTTCGGCCGTTTGCGCTTGTTCGAGAGCGAGGGTGTCGGTGACGCGTGCGTAGGCGTTGAGTTTGGGGCCGAACTTTTGGCTGCGCTCGAGATAGCTTTCGGTGAGTTCGATGGGAGAAAGCTGCTTGGCTTGAATCTGTTTGGCCAGTTCTCCTACTGAGGAGTAAAGAATGGATTCTTTGAGCATGCGTGGGCTCAGGATTTCGTTGGAGCCGCGGCGGTTTGCGGCTTTCTATCGCGCTCGACGAGAGGTTTCAAGTAGAGGGCAGGCGCGTTGCCATTTTGCAGATTAAATTTGCGGATTTTTTCGAGGGATGGTTGGAGATCGGCACAGGCTTTTTTGATGGCAGCCTTTTGCGAGTCGTCGAGGCGGCTGCCGTAGAGCGCGAGGATTTGCTGATAACGGGAATCGGTTTCGAGTTGGCCTTCGGGCGAGAGCGTTGCGGCCTGGGGGAGAAGGGCTTCGGCGGGGGCGAGGGCCGCGGTGGCGGAGACGGCGGCGGCGCGACGAGCAAATTGTCTGCGGGAAAGTAACGAGCCAGGTTTGTGGTTCACGACGATCCTTTGTGACGCGGTGAAGATGAATCGTAAGCGAGGCTATCCAATCCGGGGGAAGGCGTCAACTGGCGTTGCTCTTCGGATACAAGCGCCGGAGCCGCGGAACAAATAAGCCCAGGCCGCAAGCCCTGGGTACCCAACCAAAACTAACAAGCGCCGTAGATGCACGAGAGTGCTGCGGTTATTATAAAAGTAGCTCTGACAACATCGTGAGCCCGGTCAAATGCGCAACCACACTCGGACAAGTATGCGGTGGTGAACTTACGTTCGGTCAGCCCTGGGGAAAATGGATGGTTCAAAGCGATGACCAAGTTTGGCGAAGGCGAACTGAAGGTTAATGGAGTGAAGGAATTTGGCGTGTTCGATCACATCTGGAAGGATCCGCAGGCGACGTGGCAAGTCTATTCGCGCGTGGTGCCGAATGGAGATGGATCGACTGTGATGATGACGCTGTTTCAGCCCGCGGTGATGACCGATGCGCAGTTTGATCAGGCTATGAAGGAAATGGATATTGAGATGACAAAGTTGAAAGAGATTTTGCAGGGCTAACGTGGGGGAGTTGGAGTGCGGGCAACCCTGCCACATTGCTCTACTTCCAATGGAAACATAGGAGTTGTAGGGTAGGGTGTAACTTCTGCTCACCCCGTTGCTGGAACGAAAGATGGGAATCTCGGTTTATCTTGGCGGTGCTTTTGTTCTTATGAGTTTGCTTGCCACGCCGCCGGCGGTGGCACAGAAGCAAATGGCCAAATCGCCGCGCATTCTGTCGGCGAAGACGGTGTTCTTTAGCAACCAGACGGGTTCCGACGTGGTCGGAGACAAAGCGCTGGCGCAACTGAAGAAATGGGGAAAGTTTCAAATTGTGTTCGATCCGAAGCAAGCTGATTTAGTGATTCTGCTCTCCGCCGACCCGTACCAGGGCGGCAACATTATCTTCGCGAGCGGACAGACAGGTACCGCTGACGATGGGCACGTCACCGAGGACACTGTCCCGAATTTCAACAAACAATCTCCCACGCGATACGCATATTTGACCGTGATCGACAGCAAAACACGAGACAATCTTTGGAGCGACAGTCATTTGTGGGGTGGCTTGCTCACGGGTTTCGATAGCGTTGGCCAGAAATTGATTAAGGAATTGGAGAAACAGACTAAAAAGTGATTTCATGGAAGGTTCCGCCTAGGAACGCGAGCCCTGCATACCCAGGTTCCGCGGACTCAGAGCCTGGCATCCAGGAGTTGGTTCGGATTTCAACCGAAGCGGAAGACGATTCCGGCTCCCAAACGGAAATTATTCTGGCGGCTGCTAAGGCCGTCGGGGATTTTTGTCAGGAAGTACTCGGCCTGTACCGGACGAAGCGAGAAGTGCTTCGAGAGTCGCACGTCAATTCCCCCACCGGCAGTCATGGCGAAATGGGTTTGCCAGCCCGACTGCTCAATCCCTGAGCTCGTCGCGACGCCGCCAAAAAGAACCTGGACGAAGGGCGTAATTTTGGCGTGGCGGAAGCTTGCCCTGGGCCCAAACAGATACGGGATTGCCGCACCTTGAGCGGTGGCGTTCGTAGCCCACAGACCACACACGTCTCCCAAAACGCCAAGCCAGGGTGTGATGTTGTACATTAGTTCGCCGCCACCACCACTTGCATTGAAGGTTTGCGAGGGCGGTTGGCCGGCCACATTTGCATTTATATTGAACCGCACGTACTCGTAACCACCGTAGAGTTCGAGCTTTGTCGTGTCGTCTTGAGCGTGAAGTGCAGGGGCCGCAATCATGGCAACCAACAACAGCACAACCGGGAGCGCGATTCTCATTTCCATGTGCCTCCTTGCGATCAGAGATCGATGGGCTTGTCAGCGAATTCCCCGGGATGCAGCGAAATGAACAGTAGGAGGCTGATAGCAGGAAATTCGTTGCCTTGTTCGAGGCGGAACGGTGTGTTGAGGTTGCCCTCGGGGAGCCCGCTCCGAAATTCTTCGAAACTCCGACCGGTTACCGGGTCATGGACGAACGCAAAGAGACCGAATAACCCGATACACCACGCCTTCCGGCGGGATTATTTTAGTAGGCCGTAGACTTCTACTTCGTTTCTGGCGGCGAAGTAGACACGGGCCTTGATGACCACAGGGATGACGAAGCGGGTGGCTGTAGCAGCGCGATCGCGGGCGCTGTTTTGTTCGGAGGTGTAGAGCGGTTGCGAAATTTTGTTGGCGTCGAAGGCATAGAGGACGGCTGGTTGATCGGGGCCGTCCCATGTTTTGGTGGCGACGGCCCAGACAATGGCGTTCTTGTTGCCGTTTGCGGAGACGGAAGGTGTGGCGCCGGGGTTCGCGAACTTGATGTAGGAGTCTGCAGCCAATTTTAGTTGGCCATTCTCGATGGAATAATCGCGCAAAAAGTCATCGCTGCAAGCGAAGAAGACGTGCTCGTTCCAGTAGGCGATGGCACCGTAGCCTCCGTCGCGCATGCGAATCCGCTGAAGTACCGCGTCGCCTCCGGCTTGAAATTTTCCCATGCGATCGCGGTCGATGACGTAGATCATGCCGCCTTTTGTCGGTTGCAGCAGTAGATGACGATGAGGTCCGGGCTGGTCAGGCAGGAGGAGAGGACCGCTGGAACCGAGATCGGCATCGGAGTGGTTGAGCGCTGCCTGATCGTAGGGGGTGAAGTAATCGCGAATAACCATGGAGGAGCCTTGAAGAGAGAGTTGGAGTTCGGTATCGCCGTAGTCGCGTCCGCCGTCGGAGGCGTCGAAGGTCCCGTTGCCTGTTGCTATGAAGATATTTCCGGCGGCGTCGGCGCCGGGGCCTGTGTCGCTGGCCCAGATGCCGCCTTGTTCGCCGTCGGGCGTGACATTTAATACTGCTTTTTGCGCTAGCGTGTGCCGATCGTAAGCCATGACCCAGCCGTGATAGGGATCCAAATCACAGGACGAGGCCCATGTCAGAACGACAGAGTCATTGACCAGGAGGAGGGAGGCACGGGGATTTTCGCGTAGCGGATTGAAGGGGACTTGTCCGTTGGCGGAGCCAGCACCTTTGCCGGGGACCGACGCGGTGATGAGCTTCGGGCCGGCGAACTTCTCTACGCCGGTAGTTACGGCGAGCGCGTGGAGATGTTGAAAGTATTCTTTGTGGCCAAACGTGGGGTCGGCCATGGTGCGCGCGAGGACGTAAAGAGTGCCAGTTTTGAGATCGATCACTGGAGTGGAAGTGATGCCAACTTCGGGCTGAATGAAGGGGCATTCGACGTCGCGCGCAGGCACACCGGCAATGTCTTGCTTTTTGTCCAGAAAACTAATGTGCCACAGAGGCGGATCGTTAGGGCGATTGGCGTCGAAGGCGTAGACGCTATCGTGCTCGGTGGCGATGTAGAGGACGTCGTGGGTGCCCTTGCCGGGAATCTCAACGGATGGAAGGAATAACGGCTGCGCGTAGACGGCGCCGTCGACTTTGAAGGCGCCGAGCTTGCCAAATTGTCTTACGTTGACGTTTTGGGGAGTCAGGATGGTCTCGGTCAATGTGGCGCCGGAACGCAGGTTGTCATATTGCGACGTGGTGACTTGTGCCGACACAGTGGCAGCGGCGAAGGCGAGTGTCGGGATGGCGCAGAAGATCGCGAATGCTTTCATTAGCAAAGTCTCGGCGCGATGGAGTTGCAGTCTAACACAGCAACTGGAAGATATGATCCGGGTCATGCTGGCCGGCAGTTAAGGCGTTGGAGGGTGCACTATGAGCGCCTTCCGGCCAAACGCCTTCCTGTGCGCAGCGGTGGCTGGAGACGGGGGACTGTCCGATGCGAGTTTCATCTTTGAAAATTTTGCTGTTTGTTGTGCCCGTGGCTAGCGTTATGGCGCAGACGCCCAAGCTGGAAATGAATGAGGCGGCGGGGGGTTCGAAGGCCGGGTTGGAGAGTTGCGCCTGGAAATATGAAGGGCGTTGGGAGCACGTGTCTGGTATGGGCGGGATGAAGGTGGTTTTCCGTTCAAGCCAGGCGACGATTACAGAAGGACCGGGCGGAGACATGGTATTCGATTGCTTCACTGACGGAGACAAGGTGGTTTCTTACAAGGCAGATCGTTTATGCCATTCAGCCGCGATTCCGAGATCAACGATGACGGAACGTTACAGACGCCGCTGCGTGCGATAAAGAAAATGGGAACTGAGGGAAGTTAGTGCCGGCGCTGGTATTCATTTGTTCCATCGCAATTCGTTTCTTTCGAAATCAAACGTGATCTCTTTGGCTTCGAGGGCGGAAATCCCTAGATATCCTGCGACGCCGCGCAAGGAGACCGAGTCCGGACGTTGCAGCAGATACACTTCGCGATCCAGTTCCTGAGTGCCCAGGCGAAGGCGCGGCACAAGGACGCTTCTGGACTTGACGGCGCCGCCAATGCTGCGGCCGATGGCGTAGGTCTTTGGTTTGTAGCTTTCGCGCACTTCGCGGAGTGAGCCCTCGTAAAACGCCGTTCCCAGCATGCCGGTGTCTGCGATCATCGACATCGGCCGGCCGTTCATATCCACTTGAACGGTCAAGAAAAGAGCATCAGGGCGCATTGGAGCCGCCCGGCCTTCGATTTTCTCCGAGGGACCGAAGACGACGCATTTCCGCGCGAACTCCAGGCGGAAGCTTCCTCTGCGCAGTAGGTCCCACCCGATCATGCCGTCCAGGTGCACGCCCACAGTCAGAAAGTAACTCATATCCTGGACGACGACCGGCACGTTGGAAAAGTGCTCTGGACCATAGGCGAACTCTGGAAGCTCGGACCATTCGACGCGAACGGATTTGTCGAAGCTGATGACTTGGCCGGGTCGCCTGGGCACATGAAGCTTGTCTGCCAATTTGCGATCGATGGTGGTGGTTGTGGCGCCGGTGTCGAGGAGGAACTTGAGACCATGGAAATCGCCGATGCTGCCCTGAACGACGACAAGGTAGCCTGCGTATAAATCCATAGGGAGCTCGTTGGCGGCTTCGCTGGCCTTGGGTTTTGGCTTCGCTTCGCAGGCGATGCCACTTGGCAGGAAAACGATTGCCGCAAGGAGTACCTGGATTCTACGTAGTGTCATGACGCCCTCTGAACCGCGGTAGCGGTGGGGCGAACTTGGCTTAGCTAGCGGCGCAGGTCCATAGTGGCGGTGTGACCGGGGTCTGGAACCTGTCTGACAGGGCAAATTCCGAAGAAAGTTGCAATTACGGAAAGTTCTGACATTAGCCTCTGTGAAATTTTTGAGCCGCTTGTTCGTCTTTATAGCTAGCAGGAGAGGCATGTCAGGCAACTCACAAACCGCACCGGGCCCGACGAGCCGGCTACGCTATCGTTTTGGCACATTCGAACTGGACGACCAATCCGGAGAGCTTCGGCGCAACGGCTCGAAGCTACGCCTGCAAGAACAGCCCTTCCTGGTACTTCAGAGACTTCTTGAATCTGCCGGCACCCTTGTGACTCGAGAACAACTGCATGGGGCGCTGTGGCCGGCGGACACATATGTGGACTTCGACAGCAGCCTGAATACAGTTATCAAGCGGCTGCGAGAGGTTTTGGGCGACTCGGCGGAAATACCGGTGTTTATAGAGACTATTCCAAGGAGAGGTTACCGCTTCCTTGCTCCGGTGCAAGTGCTACATAACGGGGAGGTTGTTGCTTTCCCCGCACAAGTGGGGGTCGCGGTTGAACCCGCCCGGCGTATCCGCCTTGGGTTGCTGCTTTTTGGCGCTTTGGTTCTCGCCGCGGCGATCGGGGGAGTTGCTGTGGCCCTGCGTTCACCACGCCCACTGCCCCACGTGGCGGATTCCACTCAGATCACCTTTGACGGGATCCCGAAGTACCGTCTGCATGCCCGCGGGGGCAATGTTTATTTTAATGAGATGGGCGATGGACGGGTAGAACTCCTGCGGGTGCCGATGGTTGGCGGACAGCCTACGGTGCTCGACGCTTCCAGCCCGGGGCTGTATGTGGGGGACGTTAGCGCGGACGGCAATAAACTGCTGGTCGGGGCTCCGATGGAAAACTTGAAAGGACCTTACCGGCTGAAGCTGATGGATCTCGCATCTGGATCATTGCAGGACGTCGACAAAATTACGTGCAACGACGCTTCCTGGGCTCCAGGGGGAAAGATTGCGTTTACGATGGGCTGGGACATCTTTCTGGCCGACGTTGACGGATCGCATCAACATAAGTTGCTGTCGGCACCCGGCAGCGTTTCTTTCATGCGCTACTCGCCCGATGGGAAGCGTTTGCGATTCACAGTGCAAGGGAAGCTGATGACTGACCACACGATTTGGGAAGCGCGGGCCGATGGCAGCGACCTCCACGAAATTTTGACTGGTCTGACGGATTTTCCCGAAAGGTGCTGCGGAGATTGGACTCCGGATGGAAGGTATTTTCTTTTCCAAACGAATCGCGATGGGGGAAGCAGGATCTGGGCGCAGCTGGAGCAGAGATCGTTGATGGACAGGTCTTCGACACAGCCCGTTCAACTCACGACGGTGCCGCCGAATTTCTATATGGGGATTCCGCTGCTCGACGGAAGAAAGCTGATTGTGAGCGCCGCGCAACCGCGAGCGGAATTGGTGCGCTATGACATGTATTTGCAGCAATTTGTTCCATATCTTTCGGGGATGTCCGCGGGAGACGTGGAAACTTCGCGAGATTCCAGCGCGCTCGTGTATGTAAGGTATCCGGAACAGACGCTGTGGCGGGCGAAGACAGACGGCACAGCGTCCGCGCAACTGACCGGTCCATCGCTTCGCGGTGCATTGCCGCATTGGTCGCCGGACGGCAAGCACATCGCGTTTTCCGGCGCGCGGCCAGGAAAGCCCTGGAACCTTTTCATGGTTCCTTCGACAGGCGGACCCGCCGAACAGCTCACGAATGGCGGAGTCTACGATCTGGATCCTTCATGGTCACCAGATGGATCGAAGCTGGCGTTCGGGCAAGTCCGCACGGAAGAAGACAAGCAGATTTATTCGATACAGTTTCTGGATGTGGCGTCTCGTCGCGTGACCCCGTTACCTGATACGGATGGAATTTGCTGCCCACGGTGGTCTCCCGACGGGCGCTATCTGCTGGCTTCGCATGCCAACAACAGCGACCTGCTGCTTTATGAGTTTGCGAGCCGGAAGTGGACGCCGATCGCCAAGGACATGGGACCTATCGGTTACTCGGAATGGTCCAGCGACAGCAAGAGCGTGTTGTTCGACACTCCGAACGTGACTGATCCGGCTTTTTATCGTATCCGGATCTCGGACTTGCGCATGGAACTGGTGGTGCACACGCAAGACATTCGGCGCTATCACGGTGAATTTGGGCCGTGGACGGGGATGGCGCCCGACGGATCTCCTCTTTTGGTCCGAGATATCAGCGGAGTAGAGGTCTACTCGCTCGATCTTCATCTGCCATAGCATTTTCCCGCCTAACGGAAGTGGCGATCAATCGTCATTTATTTTCGTCGAAAGAACCCAGGCCCTCGCGCTTCATGACGCGGAGAATGGACAAGGCGTCCTGTAGGGCGATCCTTTCGTCGCGATGGTCATTTCCGTGATTGAGTTGTTGCACGCGCTCGAGGACAAGAGCTTCCGCCTTTTGCAACTTTTCGGGAAGCCTGTGCAACGTAAACTCAATGATGAGCTCTTGGAAAGGGGCCTGCCATTGAGGGAACTTTAGTTCTGGATCGCTCATCGCTCGTCTCTTTGGCCCTGGCCGCCGATGAATTTCAGGTCGCCGTTCGCGCCGTCAATCTCGAAGAACATCTGATTACGTGTCTGCTGGTCGAAGAGGAGGAACCTACCATGGCCACGTCCCGCGAATTGGCGGAGTTTGCTCTGAGCGTCTTCGATGGTGCTGGCTGAGCCAATCCAGAGCATGCTGTCTAGGACTTGAAAAATGTCGTATGCGGGGATTGTCATTTAGCTCCTCGATTCGCGCCTCAGTCATCGACCACGACTTTTGCAACTGAAGGGGCAGGCAACTTCGTATTCGTGGAACCCTGCAACCGTTCCGCAGCCTGTTTGCGTTTCAGTTCATCGGCCAGGATCTTCTTGGCCAGTGCCACTGGAACCTGTTCGAAACGTGGTTTTACCCTAACCATTTGGATACCTCCATGCACGTAGCGACGCTAACAGCTATGAAGTGATACGGGTTGAATCCTTAGGAACTCTATCTGCGTTTTTAAGTCGCTGAAGGTCGTAACCATAACAGGCCTCAGGGCTTAGATATGGGACGGAGTTATCTCCAAACGCCAGCTATACTTTACTTGTAGACGTCTTTACTATCGGTTACGATAACGTCTCGTCTCGATAACGGATTGATCTGGGAGGATTGCCGTGACAACAGGTGTGAGCAAAAAAACGCGCATGCACTTCAAGACGATGGTTCAGGCGGACGTGCCGCAGGGGCGCAACGGAAAGCACAAATCGATTGTGACTGCAATTCTGAGGGACCTGGAGCAGCTGGACGATGGAGCGGCGTTGAAGGTGCCATTGACGGAGTTGGCGGAATCGAAAGAAAAAGTGCGCTCGGCACTGAATCGAGCTACGCGCAAGGCGGGTTTGAAGGTGGCGACCGCGACCGATGCGGCGTTTCTTTATATCTGGAACGTAAGGGACTGAGGTTATACCTTTTTCATCGATGATCGTGGGTGCGGGTGTTCCCGTATCTTGCGTTTTGGTGTGCTCGTTTTGCGGAGAGGACGGGCTGGTTGGCGTGAAGACCGGCGCGTAGGAAACATTACCCAGGAAAAGCGGATGCCGGCCGGAAGGCGCGGCGCTACAGGATGTGGGGGATGAACAATTGCATATGGAAAAAGTGGGAAGAAGATTGTTTTTGAAGAGGGGTGCGCTGGCTGGGGTTGGTGCAGCGGCCGGGGCGGTGGCGTTGAACGAAGTGTCGCCGGCGATCTGGCGTCAGGAGCCATCTTTTGCGGCGAACCAGAGCTATTGGGTAAAAAGTCAGCCAGCTGCGAATCCCGCACTGGCGGACGATCTAGAAGCGGATGTGGCGATCATCGGGGGCGGATTCACGGGGCTGTCCTCCGCTTATTACATTTGCAAACATTCGCCCGGGAAGCAGGTGGTGGTGCTGGAGGCGATGGGTTGCGGAAATGGCGCATCGGGGCGCAACGGCGCGATGGTGCTGAATATGACGGCGGACCGGTATATGCAATTCAGCTCCGATGCCGCGATGGACCGGAAGATTTACGAACTTACATCCGCGAATATGCGCGCACTGGCGGCGATTGCCGCGGAAATGCAGTTGGATTGTGAACTGGACTTAAACGGGACTCTGGAAGTGCTGAATACGGTTTCGGATGTGGCGGACTGTAAAGCGTATGTGGAGAGGGCGCGAGGATTGCAGATGCCGGTGGAGTTCTGGAGCAGGGAGCAGACGGAAGCTGCAGTGGGAACGGCGGCGTATGAAGGGGCGTTTTACGATCCGAACAGCGGGCAGGTCCATCCGATGAAGTTGGTGGGCGTGTTGAAAGCGGCGGCGGAACACCGGGGCGCGCGGATTTTCGAGAACACCGCGGTCGAGAGCCTAGAGGAGGGGCAGGTGCACACGGTGCGAACCGCTGGCGGGAGGACGGTGCGCGCGAAGTCAGTGGTGCTGGCGACGAACGCGTATACCTCGAGGCTGGGATATTTTCGCAGCGCTATTGTGCCGATTCACAATTATGTGGGGATTACCCCGGTGTTGCCCGACGAGACGATTGCGCGAATCGGCTGGAAAAGCCGGATGCCGTTTTCAGACAGCCGCACGCTTGTCTACTATTTGGGCCTGACGCGGGACAACCGGATTCATATTGGCGGGGGACGGGCGGATTATTCATTCAATGATGGAATTCGCGACCGAGGCGATCGCGGGGCGCACTTCGGGCGACTGCAGCTGGAATTGGCGCGGATTTTTCCGGTGCTCGCGGGAATTGAGTTTCAGACGACGTGGAGCGGGCTGGTGGATTGTTCACTGGATTTTTCGCCGTCGGTGGGGCGCAGCGGAAAATTCGGAAATGTCTATCACGGGCTAGGCTATTGCGGGCACGGCGTGAATTTGACGTCGTTGTTCGGGCGAATCATTGCGGACCTGGAGCGCGGGGAAGACGAGCACTGGAAGCATTTGCCGTTCGTGAATCGCAGGCTATTGTACATACCAAATGAGCCGTTCCGGTCTATCGGAGTTGCCGCGGCGATGGCCTACTATGCTTCTCCGCTTGGCCATTGAGTAGGAGTCTGTTTGGTGGACTTGTTCGAAACTATCGGTGCGGAGAGATTGCTTGGGCGGTTTTACATTTGCCGGTCGATGCCCGGCGCCGGCGATTCAGAGGCGTCAGCAAAATCGTGATTGCGCAAAGGCTGCCTCCTGTGCGTGGTCTTGACACCGCGTCTCCCAGGTGCGCGATGGAGTCATTGACGTGCGCCATGTCCTTAGGTGCCAGCCATCCTGTTTTTCGCAAGGCCCAGAGTTCGCGCTGATTTCCGGAAACCACGACATTTTGATTTCGTATCGCCTGACTGAAGTCACGGATGCCTAGACGCAACATACATTCACGATGCCCAGAGACGTGAGAATCCCCCATTAGGACCGACTTTTATCCAATCGGCGGCGAATCCATCGAGCTGACGGCGGCGGTTAAAGCGGGACTGCAGTTCCGCGATGGAACCAATCGGAATGAAAACTGTGGGGTTACGGTGAGCCGATTCTCGCAGTGGCGGACGGTGAAGTTACCGAAGTGATGGACGGGATACCTGAAAACACGCCACGGGTGCTGCCGAAGCCGCTTACGCTGGACAATATCGTCGGCAATTACGTGATTCTGCGCATCGCTCCCAACCGCTATGTTACCTATGCTCACTTGCAGTCGGGAGGTATCAAAGTTGCTCTGCACGATCATGTTGCCCGCGGAGCTGTGGTCGCTCGCCTGGGAAACACGGGTCAGGCGACTGCTCCGCATCGATTTCGCGGGTAGATTCGATTCCTGGAAAAGACGAAGTGGTTGATTTTTGACTCAAGAAACAATAAGCCGGCCGACTCAAATTGCGGTAGACTGAAAGCTCCCCGTAGTACCTCTGCCTGCTCGATACATTTTCCGCTGAATGAGGCATCAGACTGTTATGGATTCCAATACAGAAATAGCGAGGCCAGGGGCTTTGGATTGGGCGCACCCGATTGTGCGGGAGTGGTTCCTGAGCAAGCTGGGGGCGCCGACGGAGCCGCAGGAGCAGGGTTGGCCACACATTTTGCGCGGAACGACTACGTTGATTTCGGCGCCGACCGGGTCGGGGAAAACGCTGGCGGCATTCTTGACGTGCATCGACCAGCTGGTACGGAAGGCGCTGGCCGGGGAACTGCAGGACCGGACAGAAGTGCTGTATGTTTCGCCGCTGAAGGCGCTGAGCAATGACATTAAAGTGAACCTGGAAGTGCCGCTGGGGGAGATTCAACGGCTGGCGATGGAGCGCGGGTTGTTGATGCCGGAGGTTCGGGCGGCGGTGCGCACCGGCGATACGTTAATGCACGAGCGGCGCGCGATGCTGCAGCGGCCGCCGCACATTTTGGTGACCACGCCGGAATCGCTTTACATTTTACTGACGGCGGAAAAGAGCCGGGAAGTTTTGAAGTCGGTGGACACGGTGATCGTGGATGAAATTCACGCGGTGGCCGACGACAAACGCGGGACACATTTGGCGCTTTCGCTGGAGCGATTGGATGCGCTGACGGAACGGCCGCTGCAGCGGATTGGATTGTCCGCTACGCAAAAACCGATTGAAGTGATTGCCCATTTTCTGACCGGCTGCGGGCGCCCGGACCCGGTGATTGTGCAAATTGGGCATCAGCGGCCGGTGGACTTGGCGGTCGAAGTGCCGAGGAGCGAACTGGGGCCGGTGGCTACGCATGAGATGTGGGGCGAGATTTACGACCGCATCGCGGAATTGGTGAAGCAGCACCGGTCGACGCTGGTATTTGTGAATACGCGGCGGCTGGCCGAGCGCGTGGCGCATCATCTGGCGGAGCGGTTGGGCGAAGAGGCGGTGGCGACGCATCACGGAAGCTTGTCGCGGAAATTACGGCTGGCGGCGGAGAAGAAGTTGAAGGCCGGGGAGATTCAGGCGCTGGTGGCGACGGCTTCGCTGGAATTGGGGATTGACATTGGAGCAGTGGATCTGGTGTGTCAGGTGGGATCGCCGCGAGCGATCGCCGTGGCGTGGCAGCGCATTGGAAGGGCCGGGCACTGGCATGGGGCGATCCCGAAAGGGCGAATTTTTGCGACTACACGGGATGAGTTGGTGGAGAGCGCGGCGCTGGTGCGAGCGATGCATGCAGGGGATCTAGACAAGATTGAAATTCCAGACGCGCCGATGGACGTGCTGGCACAGCAAATTGTGGCGATGTGCGCTTGCGAGGATTGGAAAGAGGACGAGCTGTTTGATCGGGTGCGGCGAGCTTATCCGTATCGAGAGTTGGAAAAAAGCGCGTTCGATTCGATTGTGGAGATGTTGTCGGAGGGAATCACGGCGCGGCGGGGGAGATACGGCGCTTATCTGCTGCACGACCGCGTGAACGGGCGGCTGCATGGAAGGCGCGGGAGTCGATTGGTGGCGATTACGAGCGGCGGGGCGATTCCGGACAACGCGCTGTATTCGGTGATTGCGGAACCGGAAGGAACGCTGGTTGGTACCGTGGATGAGGACTTTGCGGTGGAGAGCCTGGGCGGCGACATCATGCTGCTGGGGAACAGTTCATGGCGAATCCGACGGGTGCAGGCCGGACGCGTGATTGTGGAAGATGCGCATGGAGCAGCGCCTAATATTCCTTTTTGGAGAGGCGAAGCGCCGGCGCGGACGGCAGAGCTTTCGGCGCACGTGGCGGAGGTTCGCGAGAAGGTCGGGAAATTGACGCGCGGCGTTGCGCCAGGAACCGATTTGCGCAGCACGGCGCCGGCACTCGAGGCTGTCGAATGGTTGGAGAAAGAATGCGGGCTGGATCGCGCCGGGGCGGAGCAGGTGGTGGAGCATATCGTGGCGGGTCGCGCGGTTTTGGGCGCGGTGCCGACGCAGACTACGGTGATTGCAGAACGATTTTTTGATGAGAGCGGCGGTATGCAGTTGGTGATTCACGCTCCGTTCGGGGGACGGATCAACAAGGCCTGGGGATTGGCGCTGCGGAAGAGGTTTTGTCGGTCGTTTAACCTGGAGTTGCAAGCGGCGGCTACGGATGACGGAATCAATATTTCGTTGGCGGAGCAGCACAGTTTTCCTCTGGCGGACGTGTTTCGGTTCTTGCATCCGGCTTCGGTGAGCGAGGTGTTGGAGCAGGCTGTGCTGGCTTCGCCGATTTTTACGGCACGGTGGAGATGGGACGCGTCTCGGGCACTGGTCCTGCAGCGATTTCAGGGCGGGAAGAAAGTGCCGCCTCCGATCCAGAGGATGCGAGCGGACGATTTGCTGGCGGCGGTTTTTCCGGATGCGGCAGCATGCCCGGAGAATCTGGATCGCCAGCCGAAGATTCCGCAGCATCCACTGGTGCGGGAAGTGATGAAGGATGCGTTGACGGAAGCGATGGACGTAGAAGGGCTGAGGCTGCTGCTGGAACGCACGCTGGATGGCAGCATCCAGTGCGTTGCCGTGGACACGCCGATACCGTCGCAATTTTCGCATGAGATTTTGAATGCGAATCCTTTTGCGTATCTGGATGACGCGCCGCTGGAGGAACGGCGGGCACGGGCCGTGGAGATGCGGCGGATGTTGCCTGAGACGGTGCTGGCGGAAGTGGGGAAATTGGACTCGGAGGCGATAGCCGAGGTGCGCGCGGAGTCTTGGCCAGATGCGCGGGATGCGCATGAATTGCACGACGCGCTGCAGACGCTGATGGCGCTGCCGGTGATTGAGGCGAGTGGGGAGCCGCGGAAGGACGCGCTGACGGCTCGTGTTGTTGAGGCTGTTGCCGGATGGCGGACGTTTTTTGAAGACTTGAGGGAGCAGAGGCGGGCGGTGGTCGGCTTTGCCGAGGGGCGGAGTTATTGGGTTGCAACGGAGCGGGCGAGGAGTTTTGTTGCGGCTTTTCCGGATGCACGCTTTGCGTGCGAGGTGATAGATGTAGAGAGCGCGGTTGCCGAGCGTGAGGACGTGGTACGGGAGCTTGTGGCGGGTTGGATGGAGCACAGTGGTCCGGTAACGGCACGCGGGCTGGCGGATTTACTTGGATTGACACAAACGGAAGTCGATAAGGCGTTGTTGAAGATTGAGGGAACCGGCGCGGTGCTACGGGGCAAGTTTACGGACCCCCCGGTTCCGCAGACGGAATGGTGCGGGCGACGGCTGCTGGCGCGAATTCACCGGCTGACCCTCGGAAGATTGCGACGCGAGATTGAGCCAGTGAATGCGGCGCAATTCATGCGCTGGCTGTTCCGGTGGCAACATGTGGCGCGCGAAACGCAACTGACAGGCGAGCGTGGGACGCTGGAGGCTTTGCGGCAACTGCAGGGGTATGAAGCGCCGGCAAATACGTGGGAGCACTCGATCCTGAGGCGGCGCGTGATTGGGTACGACCCGAAGAACTTGGATCAGTTGTGCTTGGGCGGGGCGGTGGGATGGGGTAGATTTTCGCCGCACCCGGCGATGCAGGGAGATTCGGCGGAACGCGGGCGAAAGGTGACGCCGAGCAGCGTGGCGCCGATTACGTTTTTTGTGCGTGAGGATGCGGACTGGATGTCTTATCCACGACGGGAGTGGGCGGCCGCGGAGCATCAGGGATTGAGCGCGGCGGCGCGGGACGTTTTGCAATTTTTGAGGCAGCATGGAGCGTCGTTTTTTGCGGACATTGTGCGCGGGACGAGAAAGTTGAAGGCTGAGATTGAGACGGCGCTGTGGGAGTTGGTGGCGGTCGGATTCATCACGGCGGATGGATTTGACAATTTGCGGGCGTTGATTGATCCCAAGCGGCGAGCTGGGCAGGGCAGCGGGAGAAATACCCGGCCGCGGGATAGCGTGGGAAGGTGGTCGTTGCTTTCCGGTCTTTCTGGCGCCGAGGCGGGCGAGCATGCGGCGGAGATGGAAGCGATTTGCTGGATGCTGCTACGGCGATATGGCGTGGTGTTCCGGGAATTATTGACGCGGGAATCAATTCTGCCGCGGTGGAGAGAAGTGTTGATTGCGCTGCGGCGGTTGGAGGATCGCGGGGAGATCCGTGGGGGAAGATTTGTGGGCGGATTTATGGGTGAACAGTTTGCGCTGCCGGTGGCCGTGGAATCGTTGCGGGCTAGTCGTGGCCAGGCTGCTAACGGGGACGTAGTGACGATATCGGCGGCTGACCCGTTAAATCTGGCGGGGATTGTGGTGCCGGGGGAGAAAGTGGCAGCGAATACGCGCCAGGTGGTGAGTTTTCGGGATGGTGTGGTGCTGGAGGAGGATTGGGTGGCGATGGCCCAGGTGGGGTAGGGGTGCGACGAGGTGCGTGCATGTTTCCAAGCGGCGTGGGGTTACGTGGGGATCCTCGTCGGAGAACTCCTCAAAATGACAATCGTTAATTGTGAGAGATGTTAAGGCGACTGCTAGTTGAAGTTGTAGCCGAGTTCCCAGAGGAACTGGTGATTGCCTTTGGTTACATTGGCGTTGCCGACTTGATAGGCGCCGTAGAGGGTGAGCTTTTTGCTGAGCTTGTAGTTGAGACCGGTGTTGACGTAGCCGTAGGCCTGGTTACCGCTGTACCACTCGGCGGCCAAAGTGAGGCGGGCAGTGAGTGGTTGTTCGAAGGTCAGTTGGGCGCCAGCGCGATTGGCGGTAGCGACGACATTGCGCGTGAAGTCGTAAGCGCCGAAGGTGATGCGGGTGCGCTGTTTCCATTGTTTCGCGAAAGCCGCGTAGAAATAATTTCCGGCGTTGTATGTGCGATCGCGGACGGGGAAGAAAACTTCGTCGCCGATGAAGAAGGACCAACCGGACGTGTCGTTTTTCCAAGGACGCCATTTTATTGTGGGCGAGACTTCTAGTTCGCCGACAGTCGGGGAACTCAAGCCGTCAAAGTTCACACCGGCTTCCATCTGATGCCCGATTCCGACAACGATGCGAGGCGTGTAGGTAAATAAGGGGTCTGTGGACTGAGCGGTGCCGTCAAGTTCGAAGTAGACTTTGCCTTTGTCCAGGACGTCGGCGCTGGGGACGTCGAAGACGGTTTGCTGGGCATAGGCGGCGCGTGCGGCGAAGAGGCAGAGGAGCAAGGAGAGGCCGAGGATTGGACAGAGACGTGCCAAGGAGGACTAGTTTACTTGATGAGGTGAGTTGCAGAAGGAGAAATCGGCGGACGTGGGCGGGGGTGGTTTTTGGCGGAATTTGGGATGAGATCCTTCGTCGCGGAAGACGCTCCTCGGGCTGATAATTTTATTTTTTGGCCTAGCGGGGAAACCAAGAGCCGGTTCGCGGACTGGCACTCGCCTGGGACGCGATTTATTGTGCCTCGCGGGCCCCAAGAGCGCAGGCAGAAGCCTGTGCTACGGGCTATTCGACTTGGGTTAGGGCGCGGACGTGGAGTTCGAGGGCTTGGTTGTAT
Source organism: Candidatus Acidiferrales bacterium (assembly GCA_963742325.1). Taxonomy (GTDB): domain Bacteria; phylum Acidobacteriota; class Terriglobia; order Acidiferrales; family UBA7541; genus Acidiferrum. The sequence continues at coordinate 2,150,402 of CAVULB010000002.1, forward strand.
TGACGTTCGATCTGGAGTTCGGTTTGGAGTTTTTTGATCAAGAGTTCGAGGCATGAGATTTCGGCACGGAGTTTGTGAATGTCTGAAGCGGTTGCTGCTGGACGATGAGGGTGCGGAGCGTTTTGTTGCTGGAGAGTCTGAGGCGCTTGCGCGTTGTTTTGTTGCGAGAAAGCTTCGGCCAGGGCGCGGGGCCAGACAGAGTCGGCTGGCTTGTTTTCGGCGTGCGCGGGTGGAGTAGCTGAAACGGGAGCTGGTGGAAGGAGCGCGGCAAAAATGGATGCGGGGCGCGACGGCGCAGCAGGCGGTGCGAAAAGGCTGTCCAGGGAGGAGGAAGAAACGCGCTGGTCGAGATGGACAGGCTCGGCGTGTTTGGATGCGTTGAGCAGATTGCGGACGCGGGCGATGAGCTCCTGGGGCTGAAACGGCTTACGCACGAGCTCGTCGGCCTGGACAGCGACGGCGCGATCGGCGACGGATTTGTTGACCACGCCGGACATGAGGATGACAGGAGTTTTGGCGAACTGCGGATTTTGTTTGATCTGGCTGCAGACGGAGTAGCCATCCTGATCGGGCATGATGACATCCGTGATGACGACATCGGGCGGATGCTGTTCGAACTGGTTAAGCGCGGAGGTGGCGTCGGCGCAGGTGATGACGAGAATATTTTCGCGGCGAAAGGCGATCTTGATGACTTCGCGCATAGTGGCGCTATCATCGATGAAATACACGGTTGGGGCTTGCTTGGGCTCGGCAGAACCGAGCGGGGGCATCGCAGCGGTTTCGCTCATAGGGCCTCCTTATCGGCGAGCTGATCGGAATGATCACGAACCGTTTCGTCGAATTCGCGCATAGCATCGAGCATTAGGTCGGTGGCGGAGCGCAGGACAGTGCGCTGGGCGGTGGCGGCACCGTAGACAAATTTGTAGACGCCGGAGCCGCAGCGCACGCAGCTCTTGATGATGTCGATCACGGCTTCATCACCGAACAGCGAGCCGCATTCAGCGTGAACGATTTCGCCGGCATCGTAGAAAAGCACAGCGTCGGTTTCGCCTGCATTGATGGTGAGGGCACCGGTCTGGCGCGCCTGGCCGAGCATCTGCATGACACCGGTCAAATCGTGATGCGAGAGGTTACCGCTGAGGCTGGTGTCCGCCTGGCCGAGCATTTGCGTAGGCTGAAAGCCTTCGACTTTGCTAATGAGAATATTTTTGACGTGATTGGCGATCGTTGCAGGAGAAAGATGGCGGTCGATGTAGTCGTCACAGCCGGCCTGGAAGGCTTCCATGAGGGCTCCCTGGCTGCCGTCGCCGGTGGCGATGATGGGGAGATTAGAATTTTTTGGATCAGCGTGAATGATCTTGGCGATTTCGTGGGCGCCCATCTCGCGCATGTTGGTGGCACAGACGATGGCGGTGGGAGCGTCGTACTCGATGGCGGTGAGGGCGAAGGCAGCTTGCGTGGTGGTGGAAACTTCAAAACCTTCGCGCTTGAGCGCGTCGCCGAGACGCTTGGCGAAGAGAACATTGCTGTCAATGAGCAAAACGCGAGCAGGTTTGCCGGGCATCATACGCGTGCCTCCGGCAAAACGGGTTGGAGAACCTGCGATGGACGAGGATCGATGCCGGGAGTGAGTGCGTACAGATTGAGAACCTCGATGATTTCGCCCTGATGCGAGAGCCATGCCGCGACGTGCGGCGAGTCCGACGGACTGGCAGGCGTGAGATCGGCGCGGATCAACTCACACTCACCGCTGACGGGGAGAGCGACCCAGTCCAGGCCTTCGCGTTGGTGGCGCTTGGCGATCAGATAGAAACGGCGATGCGTGAGCTTTTTGCTGATGAGTGCTTCGGCGATGTCGCAAACCGGAACGACGCGGCCACGACGAAGAATGACGCCGTCGATCTCCGGAGTTTTCTGCGCGAAACGAAAAATGCGGCTGGGCGCGGCGAGCTCGGCGACCTGATCGGCGGGCAAGGCGAAGCGCCGCTCACCGACGCGAAGGAGAACGCAAGAACAGGTATCGAGTTGCTCCATCCAGGTCATTGGGTCGATTCCGGCAGCGTCGTGGTGGCATCTGGCAAAGTTTGCGGCGCGGTGACGGCGTCCAACAGCGCAATTTCTTCCGCGGTGAGAAAACCGGCGGGATTCACGACGGGAATCACGTTCTGGTCCAAGACCGTGAGGCCGCGATACCAGGTGCGCTCTTCGTGGCAAAAAGCGCCGGGGAGGGCTTGCAGGCGGGTCATGGTGGTCATTTTCTCAATGCCATCGACGAGAATGGCGACGCGCGATTTGCGAAGAAGAAAGATGAGAGCCGCGGGTGTGGGACGCAACCCAAAGTGGATGGGAGCGTTGACGACGTAAAGATTGAGATCGCCGCGACGAATGGCGTGGCGGACTTTCGCCAGGCTGCATTCGTTGACGTCGACGGCGGCTCCGGCGAGGCTATCTACGCCGCGGACTTCCTGAACCGACGTCGAAGAAATAGCAAAGAGCTGATTGCTGGCGCGGAAAAGAATAATCTGCTCGGTGCGAGCGGGAGCGATTTTTTGTGGTACGGACATGCGCATCAGCGTGCTCCCACGGGTGTAGCCTTGCTTAATGCGAGAACGCGTTTTTCGATGGCGGCGTAAATATCGTCGATGCCGAGAACCTGATCGACTATGCCAGCTTTAATGACTTCCGCAGGCATGCCGAAAATAACGGAGGTTGCTTCGTCCTGAGCGAGGACGTAGCCGCCGGAATTTTTAATGGCGCGGGCGCCGCGGGCTCCGTCGCTACCCATGCCAGTGAGGACCACGCCGATGCTCATGGCTCCGGCGAACGAGGCGACGGAGTCCATGGTCACATCGATATTTGGCAGATAGCCTTCGATGCGACCAGAAGTGGCGTCGAGTTCGACGCGGCCTGTGGGCGTGACGCGGAGATGCTGACCGCCGGGGCAAATGTAGAGGGTGCCGGGCTGGAGAGCTTCGTTGAGTTCGGCTTCCTTGACGCGAACGCTGGTAAACTCCGACAATTGGAGGGCGTATTGCGTGGTGAAGGCGGCCGGCATGTGCTGCACGAGAACGACGGCAGCGGGAAAATCTCGCGTGAAGCCGGGAGCGAGACGCATGACCGTCGCGGGTCCACCGGTGGAAGCGCCGAGAACCACAATTGGAAAGCGCATGTCGGAGTTTTCGACGGCAGGGGGACGCGTAGGTTTAAACTCCGCAGCCAGAACCGAGGCATTGTGTGCAGGGGACTGAATGGCATTGGCGAGGCGCGACGCGGTACGGACAACGCGAACTTTGGCGGCCACGCGGACTTTGCGCAGAAGCTCTTCCTTCACACTGTTCATATCGAGATCGACGCCGCTGCTGGGCTTGGTGACAAAGTCGATGGCGCCGAGTTCGAGAGCTTTCAGTGTGCTCGAAGCACCCTCCTTGCTTTCCGAGCTGACGATGACAATGGGCCGCGGATTGTTGGTCATTATATTGGCGGTGGCCTGGAGGCCGTCCAGGTGCGGCATGTTCAAGTCCATGGTGATGACGTCGGGCTTGAGCGATTCCGACAGGGTGATGGCTTCGCGGCCATCGCGGGCGCGTCCGACGACCTGGAGCTGGCTGTCGGCGTTGAAAATGGTTTCGAGGACTTTGCACATGAAGGCAGAGTCGTCCACGACGAGCACGCGGAATTTCTTTGGGGCAGCGCTCACCATGACATTAGCCAACCGGCACCGGAGGACGTGCCGCCTCCGTTCCGATAAGTTGTTCGATCGCCCCGAGGAGCTGATCTTCCTGCACGGGCTTTGTGAGGAAAGCGGAAGCGCCTTCCTTTATGGCGCGATCGCGATGCTTTGCGCCCGCGCGCGAAGTGACGACCATGACGGGGATGCGCTTCGTTGTCGGGCTTTGGCGCAACTGGGCCATTAATTCGTAGCCGGTCATGCGCGGCATTTCGAGGTCGGTGATCACCAGGTGGCAGCCGATTTGAGAGATGAGTTCGGCGGCTTCGAGACCATCGGCGGCGAGTTTGGCGCGATAGCCATTCTTTTCCAGCATGCGGCCAACAAATTTGCGAACGCTGATGGAGTCGTCGGCAACGACGATGACGCGCTCCTGATCGACGCGATCGATAGCTTCCGTGGGGATGGTGCCGCGCGCGACCGCGGTAGAACCGGGGGCAAAAACGCGAGACGCGCTGGCATTAGCCTGGACGGCGCGGCGTTCGTTTGGCTCGTTGGCGACCATGCGATTCAAATCGATGAGCAGGATGAGGCTGCCATCGGGAGCGATGGTGGTGCCTGGGAAAAGTTTCACGCGGCGGAGATACTCGCCGAGATTCTTGATGACGATTTCGTCCTTGCCGAGGACTTCTTCAACAACTAGACCAACCTGGCGGTTTCCGGCGTTGGCGACGACCATTCGGAAATAGCCGTTGATAGGCTCTAGAGGGGGAAGACCGAGATAGGAATCGAGGCGGACTACTTCGGTAACGATGTCGCGGACTTTTGTGAGGAGTTTGCCGCCGACGTCTTCGATTTCATCAGCGCGCAAGCGGCGAATTTCTTCCACGACAGCGAGCGGCAGAGCGAAATGGTTCGAGCCGCAACGCACGAAGAGCGCCGGTGAAATGATGAGCGTAAGAGGAACTTTCAGGGTGAACTTTGTGCCTTGGCCGGATTCGCTCTGAACTTCGATTTCTCCGTTGAGGGCGTTGAGGTTGGAGCGCACAACGTCCAGGCCAACGCCGCGGCCGGCTAATTCGGTTTTGACGGTGGCGGTGGAGAAGCCGGGATGGAAAAGCATCTCGCGAAGATCGCGCTCAGTGAGGCGATCGGCGGTTTCGGAGGAGACCAGGCCGCACTCCATGGCGCTTTGGCGGACACGAGCGTAGTCAATACCACGGCCGTCGTCTTCGACTTCAATGTAAATGTGGTTGCCGCGATGGTAGGCGCGGAGCATGACGTGACCCTGTTCGGCTTTGCCAACGGCGAGGCGATCGGCGGGCGATTCGACACCGTGAGCCACGGAATTGCGGACGAGATGGACGAGGGGATCGGAAATTTGCTGGATGATGTTGTTATCCAGTTCGGTTTCGCTGCCAGAGAAATCGAGTTCGACGTTCTTTTTGGCGGATTTGGCGGCGTCGCGTACGGCGCGGGAGAGCAAGGAGTATAAAGTGCCGATCGGCACCATGCGCGCGGCGGTAATTTCATCCTGGAGGTGGTGGGCGAGTTTGGTGAACTCGTGGATGTCGCCCTCGACGCGGTTGGTGTAGCTCTCGAGTTGCGAGAGGACCTCGTTGACGTCGGCGGAAATTTCGGTCATGGAGCGGGAGAGGATGTTGAAATCGTCGTAGCGATCCATCTCCAGTTCACTGAACTCGTCCAAGAAGCCACCTTCGCCGGCGGCGGCACTGGCCAACATTTTTTGGCGCTGATTGTTTGCCGTCCAGGGCAGGCCGATCTGCTGGCGGATGCGATTGTATTCGTACTTTTCCTGGAACTCATTGACTTTGCCCTGCAGGCGCTCCTTGGAGAAGCTGAGCGTGTCGATCATCTTTTCAAGTTCGGCGACGCGACCGACCATCTTGGTGCGGCTGATGACGAGTTCGCCGACGGTGTTCATCATGCGATCGAGACGGCCGAGAGCGATGCGGACAGACTTTGCGGCAGCGGCCTGTTTCAGCGTCGGGACGGTTTGCGGTTTGGCAGCGGCCTTGGTGGTGACCGGCCGGTCGGCCGGTTGCGCGGCTTCCGGGAGGACAGATTCCGCAGAAGATTCTTCTTCACCTTCGGGCGGGGCATATTGGGCGACGCGGCCGAGAAGGGAATCGACGCCGGCACGCATTTCCACTTCGCCAGGCCATTCGCGGCGCAACGTTTTGCGAAGCACATCGACGGATTCGAGACAGATATCGACGATGGCGGGTGAAGGCTCGAGTTCGCCGTCGCGCAGACGGCCGATCAAATCTTCGACGCGATGGGCAATCGAGCCGAGCCTGCGAAGGCCGACTTGCGCGGCAGAACCTTTGACAGTATGAATGGCCCGGAAAAGGCGATTGATTTCTTCAGGATTGTTGTTGCCTTCGAGAGAAAGCAGGCAGTCGCTAACGATCTGGAGATGCTCTTCGGCCTCGGGCTGGAAAAATTCCAGAATTTCTTCAGGGACTTCATCGTCCGAGGGCAGGGCGTCGAAATAGGAACCGGTGAGGCCGGTTTGCGGCGGAACGGGATCTTGCGCTGCCGACGCGAGGTTGGAGATCGGCTCGGGAGCGACGGGATCGGACATGCTGAGGTTGAGTGGCGGCGGCTCTGGAGGGAACGCGAAACGATAGCGCTCCTTGAAAGCGGAAACATCTTCGCGATTTTCCTGACCGGTATCGCTAACCTCAATGAGGCTGGTTTCGAGTAGAGAGATGCCATCGGACAGGAATTCGGTGATCGGACCGTGGAGATCGTCGCCGAGCGGGGCGTTCAGCGCATATTGAAAGACGTGGGCGAGTTTGCCGGCGATTTCCGAGAAGCGCGGGAAGCCGTAACTGGCGGACGTGCCCTTGAGAGTGTGTGCGGCGATATACAGACGCTCGAGATCTTCGCGACGCGGAGCGACTTCCTGAAGTACGCCGACGTATTCCCGCAAATATTGCAGGTGCTCCGAGGCTTCCTGGAGGAACAATTCGACGGCTTCACGATCAGGCATGCTCACGCGCGGCCCTCCGTAACGAGTTCAGGCTTCTGCAATTCTTGGGATGTAGGTTTGCGGTACATGATGCAATCGCCCAGAACAATGGCCTGGAACTTCACCGGCATTTTGGAGATGGATTCGGAATGGCCGAGGAAGAGATAGCCGCCCGGTTCCAAGGCGTCGTAGAAACGTTGGACCAGGACACGGCGGCGCTCGTCGGAAAAATAGATGAGGACGTTCATGCAGAAAATCAGATCCATACGGCCGACGTAGACGGGCGAAGCGAGATTCATTTGCGCGAAACTAACAATTTTGCGGAGGCGTGGCTTCACTTGATGGCCGTCGCGGGCATGGCCAGGAGAAAAATGCGCGGCGAGCTGGCGTTCACTGACGCTGGCGATGCTGCGGCCGGAATAGATGCCGCGTTCGGCGGTTTTCAATGCTTGACGGCCGATATCGGTAGCGAGGATTTCCACTTCCCACGCATCGGCGAAAGAAAGCGTGTCAAGAACGGTGATAGCGATGGAGTACGGCTCTTCTCCTGTGGAGCAGCCAGCGCTCCAAACGCGCAAGGTGCGGGGATTGCGCCAGAACTTTTTGACGTGCAGTTCAGGTAGCACGTGCTTTTCGAACGCTTCGAAGACAGCCGGGTACCGGAAGAACGTCGTTTCCTGAGTGAGCAGCTTTTCGAGGAGCGATTCGTACGCGACGTTAGTTTTGCGGGCGGCGCGCAGAAGATCGGTGCCGCGTGCGTAGTCCTGTTCACGCAGATGTTCGCGGACTCGCGTGGAGAAGAATCTCTCCCGCGAGGCATCGAAATGAATGCCTGTCCGCTCTTCGATCAACATGCGGATCTCGCTCAATTCGTGTTCACTCAAACCGTGTTCCGGGCCGTGGCGCTCACTCATTGGTTATCCCGCTCTTGCCCCACGGGAAAGTGGGGCTAGAAGTTTACAATTAACGGACAGCGGCAACCGGCGCCAAACGATGGTCCGTGTCTTCGGCCGAAGCGCCTTTGGCGTTGGCACGGAATTGGGCCAGTGCTTCGTTCAGCTGGTCAGAAAGTTTGACGAGCTGGCTGACGGTTGTGACAGTGCTGCGCGTACCTTGCGATGTCTGCCGCGTAATGTTGGAAATGATCTGCATAGCGTGGGCAACACCTTCCGTGCCGCGCACCTGCTGTTTGGACGCGAGAGAAATTTCCTGGACGAGTTCGGCGGACTGGCGGACTACGCTGGAGATGGCGTCCAGAGCGCGGCCAGCCTGGTCGGCAAGGGTGGCGCCGGATTCGACTTCCTTGGTGCCGTCTTCCATGACCACGACGGCTTCGTTCGTCTCTGCCTGGATGGCCTTGATGAGCGCGGCGATGTCTTTCGTGGCGCTACGGGAATGTTCGGCCAGCTTGCGGACTTCGTCGGCGACGACGGCGAACCCGCGGCCCGCTTCACCCGCCCGCGCGGCTTCGATGGCGGCGTTGAGGGCGAGGAGGTTGGTCTGCTCCGTGATGTCGTTAATCACGTTGATGATTTCGGAGATTTCGAGGGAGCGATCGCCGAGAGATTTGATTTTCTTGGCGGTGGCCTGCACGGACGAGCGGATGCGCTGCATACCGTCGAGGGTGTCGCGAACGGCGCGGTTGCCCTGTTCGGCGGCGTCAAGAGCGCGGCGAGCGGCTTCGGCGCTGGCTTCGGCGTTGTTGGAAACCTGTTTCATGGAGACTGTGAGTTCTTCGACGGCGCTGGAAGTGTTGGTGATTTCCTGGTCCTGCTGCGTGGCGCCAGCCTGCATTTCGTCGGCAGCGACGAGAATGTTGTTGGAGCAGGCGGTAACTTCCATGGCGGCCTTGCGGACACGCTCAAGAACCTTTGTGAAGTTATCGAGCATGTAGTTGATGGAGTCTGCGACGTTGCCCAGAGCGTCATTGGTGACCTTGCCGCGAAGCGTCAAATCACCGCGTGCGACTTGATTGATGACGGCGAGAAGATCGGTGATGCTCCGCTGCAGGGACTCGCTGGCTTCCTGGTTCAAAGAGGCCTTGGAGACTTTGGCAACGGCGCGATTGAGGTTCTCCGCGATGTAGCCGAACTCGTCGTTGGAGGAGACGTCGGCGCGGGCCTTGCCATCACCGGCTGCGAGACGCTCGGAGAAGTCCGCGAGTTCGCTAACGGGAGAAAGAATCCCGCCACCGAGCTTCCAAGCGAGGATGATGGTCGTCGAGAGCGCAACGACACCAGGTATGATGAGTCCGGTGGCGTCGAATCCTGTGGAGTTGGCGGCGGCCTGGCGACCGGCGCTGTAGGCCAGACCCAAGACGGCCAAGAGTGCGACGCCGTTCAAGATGATCAGCGTCCAGATGGTTGTGCTAATTCGCGATTTCATTTACTTCCTCCCCAAACTCTTTCAAAAAACTTTCAGATACCAGGTCCCGGATACACTTCCAACAACCGGCGAAGGTCGATGACCAGCGCGAGGCGGTCTTCGTGCCGCAACATTCCGACACAGTGCGGCACGTTTTCAGGTGCTTCATGCAACAAATCTTCAGCGTCATTCACGGAATAGGTGCCGACGACTTCGTCAGCGGCGATGCCCAGACGTAAATCGTCGTGATTCGCGTCGCCGCGAAGCGAGGCGACGACGACATGCTTGGGAAGCAGGCCCGCGCGGCGGCCTTCCGTGAGCGCAATATCGATCAAAGGCACAATGGCGCCGCGAAGGTTGAAAATTCCGAGCATGTAGCCAGGGGCCAAGGGAACTTTGGTGACCAGCGGCCACTCGAGGACTTCCTCGACATCCAAAACAGGGAAGCAGAAACGTTCGCGGCCGCTGCGGAAGACGACGAACTGGGATTCCGGCGGGCGTTCGCCAACCGGAGCCAAGGCTTCCAGCATTTCGCCGAGTTCGGCGCTCGCGTGGATCGGAGTCAGTTGAAAATCTTCACTCACAAGTGTTCCTTGTACGGCATCAAGCGAAACGACGAACCGCGCGCAAAAGCTCCTCACGCGTGAAGGGTTTGGTGACATAGCCGTCGGCGCCCTGCTGCTGGCCCCAGTAACGGTCGCTGGCTGTGTCCTTGGAGGTGACGAGGATGACGGGAATAGCGTTGAACTTGATGTTGCCCTTCAATTCCCGACAAACCTGAAAACCATTTCGTTCGGGCATGACTACGTCCAAGAGAATGACGTTGGGTTTTTCGACAGCAATGGCCTCTTCGACCCGCTTGGGATCGCTGAGGCCAACCGGCCAATAACCCTCTGGTTCGAGGAGGCCCTGGATCAGCCGAACTTGCGCTGGTGAATCATCGACAATTAGTACTTTTTTCTGCACGAGCGTGGACTCCGCGTGGTTCTCCACGATAGAAAATTGCACGTCAGCGGCCAGCTTGAGGATTTCGCTGGGGTGGTTGTCTATATTTTTAAATAGCGTTAAATGAGATAGATGGAGCAGGGGTGGCGATGGCTAACGGCGGGGGAAGAGGGCTGCAATGGCGCCTTCCGTCTCAGCTTGAGAAGGCGTCTCAATCTCCCGCATTTCCGACGCGAGGGATGAGAATCGCTGCATGATTTCGTTGATGCGCAAAGCCATGGTGTGGATGGTTTTGATTTGCAAGAGAGATTGGGAAGAAAGCTCGCCGGGTTCGAGGAGAAGAAGTTCGGCATTGCCGAGCAGGGAAGTCATGGCGTTGTTGACGCTGTGTTTCATGTCCGTCATGTAGCGACCGAGGACGGCGTCGTTGGCGTTTTGCGCGGCGCGTTGTTCGGCTTGCTTGGCGAGGCGCAATGCTTCCGTGCGGCGCAAGGATTCGCCGGCGACGAGGAGAACGACTTGAGCCCAGTCTTCGCGAACAGGAACGTGCAACAAACGGGGATAGCGTTTGCGGAGAGCGCCCAGCTCATTGGGATCGCAAGGCGCGCAGAGAATCAGAGCGGTGCTAGCGGCGATGGAAGACAAAAGTTCAGTGGGACGCTGTTCCTTGAGCGGGCCGATGACAATGAGGTCGGAGGCGACCGGGTCTTCGGTGTTCCAGAGCTCGCTGGTGAGGACGGAAAGGCCGGGAAGCTGCCGCTCAAGTTGCCAGCAAGCGGTCAGGAGACGCGCGAAGTCCGCATCATCGGTGACGATCAATGCATTGGTCGTTCGCAAAGAACTGTTCTCCCCGACTGTCCTTGCAACCTGCCTAACCGCACAGCAGGGAATTAAAGTTTTTCGGCCTCGTCAAGCGCGGACAACAGGCGCTTGGTGCTGATGCCCAAATTCACGGCGGCTTCCGTGTCCTTGGCTTGTTTGGCCAGTTCCACACGTTCCTGTAAACGCGAAACTTCGACGCGGGCGACGGGCAACACGCGATCGAGCGAGGTGGCTATGCCGGTTTCCTTGGCTTGTTCGAGAGCGGCAGTCACCAAGGCTCTGGCGACGACGGCGCGGCGCAGATCTTCCGCTGCGGGGCCGTCTTCGCTGACGAACGCGGCGACTTCCCAGGAAGACATGAGCAAGCGAGCGGATCCGACACGCACGGTGGTCATGGAGCGGCCACGAGAAGGAGGCGCGGAGATTAATTGTTCCCAAACTTTTTCCATGCAAGTTTCGAAATCCAGCCCGGCTTCTATTTCCACGGGCGGAGTCGTCGTGATTTTTGCGTTTGTTGGTTTTACGGATGGCCCGGAATTCGATGCGCCGGTGACGGCGGGCGGTGCCGGAGCTGAGGCCGAGGGCAACGAGGCGCTTTCCAAGGGCTTGCCTAAAACGCGCTCGACGTTTCTCTCGACATCGGCGCGCAAGGCGAGAAGCTTCTCAAAGGCCTGGTTTACAGTGCGTTCGTTATATTCCTTTTGAAACGGTTGTTTCCATTCGTCCGCAATCTGACGAATCTTGTTGATCGGTTCCGTCGAGGTAAGGCCGAAAGATTCGCAGTTCAGGGTCCTTACATCGACGCTTTCGAGATGGTTGATGCCGGAGCGGATGTAAATCAGGTCCGCGTGCATTAATTCGATCAGCGTGCGGCGGAGAAGGAAGTTGAAACGAACGAAAGCAATCATTGCCGCGGGATCGTAGAACATCCCCCCCGCGCCTTCCTTTACGCGACGACCTTGCTCGATGAAGTTGGTTTTCAGTATGTCGCGCAAGGTGCGGAATGAGCGCAGCGCTAAAATCATTTTTTCAAGGGGCTCGCACCAGGAAAGGGGAGTGCAGTCGACATCACCGAGGATGGGTTTCATGACCTGGGCGACGTCTGATAGCTCAATTTGCTTATGATAAATCTTGGCCGGGGCGCACAAGGCGAAGTATTGAACGAGAAGGAAATCGATTTTATCCCGGTCCACATTGTTCTTCGATGACTTGCGGAGGTGGCGCATGATCAGGGCGCGCAAACCGCTTTCGCTTGCGTTCAGCGTGGTGGTTTGCAGGAGCTGACGCAACTGATGGACTTGGACCTTCTGATCCATGGCGTCCAACCAAGCTTGCACCTGCTTGGAAAACTCTTCCTCGGGCTTTTCCTGCAGAACACGCTTGTTTTGCGCAAAAGGAATTTCGACCTGCAGGTGCTTGGCGAGCGCGATATAAATGGGGAAGACGGAACGAGCTTCTTCCCACTGCGCCAGCCGCGCTCCGTCAGGTCTTGGGGGGGCGGACAGATTCAAAGTTGTGATTGTTTTGTTCACGGGTGCATCATCCATTCGCAGGGGCAATCGAGAAACCGAACAGCAACGGCCTTACGGCCTTCCTGGTATTGCAAAGCGATCACCGCTGCCTCTGCTGGACGTCCTCCTCCATCTCGGACAAGCCGGACACGATCGTCAAACTCCAACGCCAATTTCGACAGGAAGATGGCGAATTCCCCGGTTCCGAATTCGACCACGGTTGCTTCCTGAACCCTGAGCTGGCCTGGCCTCAGCGGAGTGATGCGCACCGGAATGCGAACAGAAGGAAGCTTCGGAAAAAAACGAGCGAGCTGCTCGGTGCATTCTTGTTCGCGTGCGATGGTTGTCATTCGCGAGTGGCCCCATACCCAGAGGCAGTGCGCAACTTGCGAAACCTGGCTTGACCCGAGCGTCGAGACACACAGGCTGAAACCAAGGGCGCACTGTCCCACGAGAGGAGATGCACGCCGGAAGCCAAAGAAAGGAACGCAGGGAGTGGATGGGAAGACGTTGGAAAGAAAAGGCTTAGGAATTTCCCGCGCTTCGAGGCGCAGCGGCGTGTCTCACGGTGAAACAGTTCGTCTCAGTCGGGGCGGGACGACGTGAGGCGGGCGGTTGAGACGATTAGCGACCGGCCGCGTGGGCTTCAGCTTCGTCCTTTTCCGAGCCGGGATGAAGGGCAATGTTGTAGCGCTTGAGTTTGCGGTACAGGGTGGCGCGGCTGATGCCGAGCATTTTGCCTGCGAGGGCTTTGTCCCCACGAGCTTGTTCAAAGACGCGAAGGATGGTCATGCGTTCCATTTCCGCCAGGGCGGTGGTGGAGAGCGAGGAAGCATCCTGAGAGCTGAACTCGCGGGTTACAGGCTGATCGCTGCGAATGGCCGGCGGAAGATCCTGCACGTCGATGGTGTGTTGGTCGCCCAGGGTGACAGCGCGGGCGATGCAATTTTCGAGTTCGCGAACGTTGCCGGGCCAATCGTATTGGAGAAGGCTTTTCATGGCCGCCGCGGTGACTTGCAGGGGCGCGGGGGTGTAGCGGTTGAGAAAGTGGTGAACGAGCATGGGAATGTCCGAGCGACGTTCGCGAAGGGGAGGCAGATGAACGGTGACGACGTTGAGTCGGAAGTATAAGTCTTTGCGGAATGTGCCGGCGCGATAAGCGGCTTCGAGATCGCGATTGGTTGCGGCGACGACGCGAACGTCGACATTGATCTTTTCGTTGCTGCCGACCGGGCGGACTTCCTTTTCTTGTAGAACGCGGAGAAGCTTTGCCTGCATTTCGAGAGGGAGTTCGCCAATTTCATCGAGGAAGATGGTGCCACCATTGGCTGCCTGGAAGAGGCCGGCTTTGGTTTTAGTGGCGCCCGTGAAAGCGCCTTTCTCGTAGCCGAACAGTTCGCTTTCCATGAGGGTAGGGACGAGTGCGCCGCAGTCGACGGCGATGAAAGCTGATTTCGCGAGCGGGCCGCGGAAATGAATGGCGCGGGCGACCAATTCCTTGCCAGTGCCGCTCTCGCCGGAAATGAGGACAGGGGTGCGCGTGTCTTTGAGGCGCGAAATCATGCGCATCACGTCTTGCATTCCGGCGGAAGAGCCGATGATGCCGTCGAGATTCTCGTCGGTGTTCACTTTATCGCGCAGAAAGGCGTTTTCGTTTACGAGGCGAACTTTTTCAGCCATGCGCTGGAGAAGCAAGCGCATTTTTTCGACGCGGAAGGGCTTTTCGATGTAGTCGTAAGCGCCGAGCTTCATCGCATCGACAGCGGATTCGATGGAGCCGTGACCGGTCATGATGGCGACTTCGCTGCGCGGAAGGACGGCTTTGATTTGCTTGAGAAGTTCCACGCCGGACTGATGAGGCAGCTTGAAATCGGAGAGGACCACATCGGGTGGATCGGTCTCCAGGCGAGTGGCGGCGGTTTCCGCGCTTTCCGCCTCGTCGCAGACGAAGCCGAGCGACGTACCGATAGTCATGCAGAGGCGGCGAATGCTCTGTTCGTCGTCGACTACCAACAACTTAATTTTCATATCGTCGGTCATGGTTTTCCGAAAGTCTTCTCCACGGTGGAAATTAGTTGTTGGACGCGAAAAGGTTTTTCGATGCAGGGAGTGGAACCGCGGGACAAAAGCGATTGGGTTTCGCTGTTGGCGGTGTCTCCACTGATCAGGATGATGCGCGTGCCGAGTTCGGGGCGATTCAGCTGGATCCATTGGTGAACGTCGGCGCCATTGATATCTCCTGGCATGCGGATGTCTGAGATGACGCCGCCGTAAGTTTCCGTGGAGAGCTGATGGAGTCCTTCAGCGCCCGTGGTAGCTTGAACGACGCGATAGCCCTTGCGTTCGAGGGCCGTGCGAACGAAAGCGCTGACGGACGGCTCATCTTCGATGAGAAGAATGGGAGCTAATGCAGCATCGGTGCGTGCGGTCATCGGCCAGCCTCCATGGAGGCGGCCAGCGCCGTTTCCGTTGCGATGGGAAGCCGAACGACGAACGTGCTGCCACTTTCGCCTTCATTATTCCAGCAGAGGATTTCTCCTCCATGCGCGCGAACGATGCCGTAGCAGATGCTGAGGCCGAGGCCGGTGCCTTTGCCGGCGGGTTTGGTGGTGAAAAAAGGATCGAAGATGCGTTCCGTTTCCCTCACGCCGGTGCCGTTGTCGATGAAAGCAACTTCAACGAAATCCGTGGTCTGGCGGGTGCGGATGCGGATTTTGCCGTGATTACCGGATTCCTGGATGGCGTCATAAGCGTTGTTCAAAATATTAAGGAAAACCTGCTGTAATTGCTGGGGATCGCCGACAGCCATCTGGAGATTTTCGTTGAACTCTTCGCTAACTTCGACGCCATGACTGGAAAAGTCGTAGTTGCGAAGGCGGATAGTCTGGCGAAGGATGGCGTTGATCTGCATGGGCTCGCGTTGGGCGGGGCGTTGCCGAGCAAAGCTGAGAAGGCCCTGCACGATTTCCTTGGTTCTCTGCGTTTCGCGAAGAATGATCTGGAGTTCTTCTCGAGCGGATGCGGGAACCTGGGGATCTTCGAGCAGCAGGTCGGTAAATCCGAGAATCGCAGCGAGAGGATTGTTGACTTCATGCGCGACGCCGGAAACGAGGCGGCCGATGGTGGCCATTTTTTCGGTGTGGGCGAGCTTGGCCTGGAGAAGAACGGCGTCGGTGATGTCTGTCATAACCACAACTACGCTGTTGACCTGATTCGATTCATCCCGGCTGGGGCTCAAGCTGACGGAGAAATAGCCCATCGACCCGTCGCTGCGCTTCACGCGAAGCTCGAGATTTTCCACCTGTTGGCCGTGAGCGGTGGTTTGCAACGCTGCCTCAAAATCCTCCTGGTGGGAATTCTCGACCAGCTGACCGAGGCGATGGCCGATCAATTCTTCCTGGCGATATCCGGCTTCAAAGCAACGGCGATTTGCGTAGCTGATGAGGCCCGCCGTGTCCAGAACAAGGATCATGCTCTGCGTGGTGTTGAGGATTTTCTGGTTGAAATCGCGCTCGCGCTGCAATTGAGACTGGAACATTTTTTGTTCGGTGACATCGAGCATGAGACCACGGATTTGCACGATGCGGCCCTCGGGATCGCGAACGGCGTTGATGTTCTGCAGCGTGTGCAGTAGGCTGCCATCCTTGCGTCGCAACGTCTCTTCGTAATTACGCAGGGCCCCGCGTTCGGCGATGGTCTGGACCAGGCGCTCTTTGGCTGCGCGCGTCGGATACAAATGGGCGCTTACGTCAGCGCGGAGAAGTTCTTCTCGGGATTCGTAGCCCAGCATGCGTACCATAGCGTCGTTGACGTCGAGAAACTGACCTTCGGGAGTGGCGAAGAACAGGCCTTCCTGAATGTTGTCGAACAGTTCGCGATAACGGCGCTCAGCTTCACGGCGATCGCTGATGTCTTTCAGGACGTGAATGGTGCGACCGTCTTCTTCCGTGACGCCACGAGTGCGCGAAGTCGAAACGATGAACGTACGGCCTTCGCCGGTGGCGATATATTCCTCGCGAGCTTCGAACGTGTTCTGGCAGAAGGGGCAGGGAATCGCGCTGCCGGTTTCGGCGATGTGGCGCAAAGTCCGCATAGCCTCGCCAACGAGCGCGACGGGCGGAATGCCAAGGTGCGACGCGAGCGAACGATTCGTGCGAACGATGTTCCAAGCCTGGTCGTGAACGACGATGTAATCGCTGATGGCGTCAATATCTTCGACCCATTGTTTCTTCGAGCGCTCCAGTTGAGAAAAACGGCGAACCTTCTCCATGACCAATGCGGCATAACTGGCGAGAGCAGCGAGCAGGCGCTCTTCTTCGGCAGACATGGAACGAGTGGCACGGCGAAGGCAGAGAGTGCCCATGAGTTCCTGGTCGCTGGCGTATATAGGATAGAAAACACAGAAGGAAAGCTGACCTGCCCATGGCAATACTTCGAAGCCCGTGCGGCGTAGTTTCACGTTCGCGGCAATCCAGTCTCGGTCCACTTCGTTTTCAGGAATCTGCAGGTTGCGACGGTGAAGCTCTACCTTATTGCCGTGTATTTCGCCGACCGCCCCCCAACCGGCTTTGAGGATTTCCGAAGCGCGAGAAGCGAGCCCGGCAAGAAACGTGGGCAGTTCGCGGCAGTGCGCGGCTTCCAGAGCAAGATCCATGAATTCGTGGGAGATATCGGTGGGAGACGGAGCGGAAATCGAGGTGGTTCTTTCAGTGGACGTGAGCCGTTTTGGGAATGATTTGCGATCGCGCATAGGGGTGAACGTTCAGTGCGTCTCAAAATAAGAAAGCCCACGGAAACTAGGCTACCGGTCAGTCTCAAACTGAGTCAACGTAGCTTGCAAAACGTGACACGCAAGGGTTACCTGTCCAAAAGGACAGTGCCGCCAAGAAATCTCAGCCTGAGACCCTCGATGAGGTTCAGGGGCTCGGATGAGACGAAGAGCATCGGGCGGGGGTGAGACGGCGTTTCGAGCTTGCCTTCTAACCAATTGAAACAGAGCGGATTAGTGCGTCGGTTGGGCGATACGTAGCGAGTGGTACCGCTTTGGTGCACCTGGCCCTCGACTTGCCATGTTCTCTGTGGGTACCTATCCACCGCGGGAGGGTTTAGTGTCCATGCGAGCTTCATGGGGAAATCGATTTCTCGCAGCAGTCGGAATAAGTCTTTTAGCAACAGGTGTGGCGTTGGGACAGCAGAGCTCGGTTGAGGACAGCAAGCGGAAGATCAAATTCAAAGTTAACCCTCAGTATTCCGATCTTGCACGCACCATGCACATTTCCGGAAGAGTCAAGATCGAGCTGGTGATCGCGCCAGACGGACATGTGAAGACGGCACGAGCCGTTGGTGGCCATCCTGTGTTGGTGCAGTCTTGCCTGGACGCCGTCCGGGACTGGAAATTTGAGGCGGCACCGGAAGAGACGACACAAATTATCGAGTTTGACTTCAAGGCTAGCTAAAACCGCGGCGGGGGCCGCGGCCAATACGCAGAAGAACGTGTAAGCGGAAGCCACGGGGAGTGGAGGAAGTGACGCCATGACGATCGGACGGCAACTCTACAAAGGATTCGGAGTAGTTCTGGCGATTCTTGCGCTGCTGCTGTTTGTGGACCTCGGGGCCTTGTTAAAGGCGCGATCGGCAAGCCTCGAAGCGGCGGCAACCCTGGAAAACGTGCGCATGGCGGCGAATGTGCGCTACCAGATCATGCAAAACCGCCTGAACCTGAACAATTTTCTGCTGAGCGGCGATCCTAGAGATGAAGACAAGGTTAATCGCGGCTTCACGGACCTGAACGATCTGATCAAGCGCGGGCAATCGCAAGAGAACAACGAGATTTTGCGAAGCGCCTTGTTGCAGGTGGAAGGTACGGAGGCGAGTTGGGCGGACAATTTTGCCAAGCCGCTGCTGGCCAAGCGGCATCAGGTGGATTCAGGCGACGCGACGGTTTCCGACTTGCAGATTTTCTATTTGCAGAAGGATCCGGCTTCATGGCTGAGCAAATCGTCTTCGGTGCTGGATCAAGCGAACACCGACATCAGCAGAGCGCTGCAAGATTCCCAAGCGATTGCGCAACGGTGGAGCGTCGGCAGCGGGGTGATCATCGTTCTTGGGACATTGCTGGCGATCGGGATTGGCGTGTTGGGCGCGTACCGCACGGCGAAGTCGATTACCGAACCGCTGCAACACCTGATCACCGTGGCGCGGGACATCGGCGATTCCGGTGATCTGGACCAGAACATCGATATTCATCGCAACGACGAAATCGGGGCGTTGGCAACCACGTTCAACAATATGGTGGCGTACCTGAAGGAAATGGCGGCGGTGTCCATGGCGGTAGCGGAAGGCGATCTGACCATGGAAGTGGCGCCGCGATCAAAGCGGGATACGCTGGGGAACGCGTTCCTGCGGATGTCACACGGCTTGCAGGAAATCGTGCGGGCCACGAGAGACGGGGCATCGCAGGTTTCGGCAGGATCGAACCAGGTGGCGGGAGCCGCGGATGAGTCGGCGAAGGTGAGCGTACAGGCGTCTTCGGCAATTGAAGAAGTGACAAGCACGATGCATGAGATGAGCATCAACGTGCAGAACGTGGTGAAGAACACCCAGGTCCAGGCGTCGAGCGTGGCGGAAACGTCGGCGTCGATCGACCAGATGGTGACCTCGATCCAGCGCGTGGCGGATACGGCGAAGGTGTTGCTGGATATCGCGAACCGTTCGCGAGAAGAAGTGGTCACGGGCATTCAGACGATGGAGAAGACGACGGACGGATTGAACCGGACAAACCGGGCTATCCAATCGTCGGCGGAAATCATCAACATATTGGGGCACCGCGCGGACGACATCGGAAAGATTATTGAAGTTATCGACGACTTGGCAGAGCAGACGAACCTGCTGGCGCTGAACGCGGCGATTGAAGCGGCACGCGCGGGCGAGCACGGATTGGGGTTCGCGGTGGTTGCCGACGAGGTCCGCAAATTGGCGGAAAAGTCGACGCAATCCACGAAGGAAATCGCGGACTTGATCGAGAGCATCCAACGCGAAGCCCGCCAGGCCGTGGAAAACATGGAACACAGCACGCGCATCGTGGAAGAAGGATTGAGCCTGGGCAACGACCTGGGATCGGCGCTGCACAAGATTTCCGACGTGGTGACGGAAGTTTACAAGTTTTCGCAGGAAATCGGAGCGGCGACGAACGAGCAGTCCGTGGGATCGTCGCAGATTGCCAAGGCGACCAACCGGCTCACGGAAATCACACAAGAGATCAACTCCGCGGTGGAAGAGCAGGCATCCGGGGCGCAGGCGGTTGTGCGCGCGATGGACAAGATGCGGGAACTGGTGCAGCAATCCGCGTCGAGTTCAACGGAGCTTTCCGCGGCCGCCGAGCAGATGCTGAAGCTATCGCGCAACTTGCTGGACAACATGGACCGCTTCGTGATCGACCGGTCAGGCCAGACGAGGCATCGCCGCGAAGGAATCGCGTCACGGCGCTCAATGCCTTCGCATGATGCGCCGGAATACGAGCTAGCGGAAGTGAGTCGTTCCTAACGGAGCGTTGCATGCAGAAAGACTGCCAGCTCGTTGGATTCCGGATCGGCGAAGAGACCTATGGAGTGCAGATCGGCTCCGTGCGTGAAATCGTGCGCGTGCCGGAAATCACCATAGTGCCCAATGCCCCTGAGATGATCGAGGGAGTGATCAACCTGCGCGGAAAGATTATTCCGGTGATGGACCTGCGGAAGCGTTTCGGAAGCACGGCAACACAATCCGACAAGAAAAACAGAATTTTGGTGGTGGAACTGGAAAACCGGCTGCTTGGGCTGATTGTGAGTTCCGCCTCCGAAGTATTGAAGATACCGCCATCTGAAATCGAGCCACCGGGCGCGGTGTTTGCCGAGGGCGAGTCGAGCTATGTGACCGGAGTGGGAAAGTTGAAGGGGCGCCTCGTGATCCTGCTTGATATTGCGCGGTTGCTGCGCCAGCCGGAATACAAGAAATTTGAGGAGGCGGCGGAGCCTGTCGGAGTCTCGAGATAGAAGCGTTTTGCAGTTGCGAGGCGCTGCGGAGATAACGAAGAGCCGCGATCATCCAGTATGGGAACGATTACTGCGCAGATTCAGCTAACAGAAGCAGAACTGAAACTCCTGCAGACGCTGGTTTACCAGGAATGCGGGATGTACTTCGATGAGCGTCGATCACACTTTTTGAAGGACCGCCTGCAACGGAGGCTGAAAGCGTGCCAGCTCGATTCCTTTTACAGTTACTACCGATTGCTGACGAGCCGCGAAGGGCGCAACGAACTTGCGTTGCTGTTGGAAAATTTGACGGTCAACGAAACCAGCTTTTTCCGGAACCGGCCGCAGCTTGAGCTGTTGCAGAAATCAGTGCTGGAAGAAATTTTGCACCACAAGCAAGAACGACGGGATTGGAACTTGCGCGTATGGAGCGCCGGATGTTCGGCTGGGCAGGAACCCTACTCCGTGGCCATTTTGATCTGCGACGCGCTGGCGTACTACTACCTGCGAAATCCACTGCCATTCGACATGCCTTCGCCAAAACCGCTGATCCCTCCGCCGTGGAAGCTGGAGATCGTGGCTTCCGACATCAGCTATGCGAGTCTGCGATCGGGCCAGGACGGGCAGTACACGGAAGTGCAAATGGAGCCGGTGGATTACACGACGCGGTTTCGCTACTTCGAAAAATCTGGAGACAAATACGTCGTCAAGCAACAACTGAAAGACCTCGTGCAGTTCGACTTTCACAACCTGAAGACGGAATTTTTGCCGCGACGCAACGACATTATCCTGTGCCGCAACGTGATGATTTATTTTGACGAGGCGGAGCAGAAGCGGCTGATCGACAAGTTCTGGCATTGCTTGAATCCCGGCGGGTTCCTGTTTGTGGGACATGCCGAGAGCCTGTTCGGGTTGACGCAGAAATTCAAGATGGTGCACGAAAACAACGGCACCGCCTACAAACGGATCGAGGTGACAGCTTGAGTTTCGTGCCCGAGGATCGGGGAGCGGAACTCCGCGCGCTGTTCTTTGAGAGCTCCGCGGACGTGCTGCAAGTGATCAACGACGCCGGGCTGAAGCTGGAGAAACAGCCGGGCGACGAAGAACTGATCCGCAGTGTGCGCCGGGCGGTGCATACGCTAAAGGGCGACTCGGCTGCGTGTGGGTTTACGAAACTGAGCGAGATCAGCCACGAACTGGAAGACGTGCTGACGGTACAGATGGCGCAGAAGTATGGAGCGGAGGTGGCGGAGGTGGTGCTGGCGGCCGTCGATCTGTTCGAAGGCATGCTGAGCGCGTACCAGAAAGAGTTGGAGCCGCCGTCGATAGAAGCATTTCGCGGGCTAATTCAGCAATTGATGAAAGCGCCTACGAACGCACAGAAATCCGGAGCGGGAGCACCAGCCGTTCCAGCAAAGTTTCACTGGAACGAATACGAAGGGCTGATGATTTCCGAAGCGGTGCTGCGCGGAGAAGCGGTCTACAACGTAGCGTTGCGAATTGATGCAAACAGCCCGATGCGGGCGGCAGCGTTTCAGTTGGTACGTAACGTTTTGCACGCTTGCGGGACGGTGATTGCGCTGCGGCCGGAAGACAACCTGGCGGCGGCAAGCGTGGAGGTTGTGGAAGCGGCACTGGCCAGCACGCATCCTGCGCAACAAATTGCTCAGCGTTGTCGCATTCCGTCCGTGGTTTCCGATCTGCGAATTGAAGAGGTAATGCAAGAGGACACCGCAGACCACCAGCTACTTGGTGAGTTGCTGGAAGCACAAACGGCGCAACTGCACGCTCGCGTGGAGGAAGGGCACGATGCGGCGACAGCGAAGCAGTCGGCCGGCGCTTCGGCGGTTGCAGCGGTAGCGGAGAGTTCGTTGCGAGTGGATTCCGCGCGGATTGATGCGGTAATGAACCTGGTGGGTGAGCTGATCATCGGGAAATCGATGCTGCATCGGACCCTTTCGGAATTTGAACAGAAGTATGCGAAAGATCCGTTGCGGGGAAAGTTTTCCGAGGCGCTGGCGTTTCAGTCGCGGGTGCTCGATGAACTGCACAAATGCGTGCTGAAGATCCGGATGGTGCCGGTGGAGCAATTGTTCCGGCGATTTCCTCGAGTTGTACGGGACGTGGCGAAATTGTGCGGAAAAGATGTGGCGCTGGAAATTACGGGGGAACATACGGACCTGGACAAGGGGATCCTGGATGCGCTGGCCGAGCCGCTGACACACATTGTGAGAAATGCCGTCGACCATGGAATTGAGTCGGTCGATGACAGGCTTGCTGCCGGCAAACCGGCACGGGGAACAATTTCGCTGAACGCTTTTCATCAGGGAACGCAGGTGGTGCTAGAGATTCGAGACGACGGTCGCGGAATCGATCTCACCATGGTGCGCGACCAAGCGGTGCAGAGCGGACTGCTGAAGCGCGAAGATGCGGACCGCCTGCTGGAGCAAGATGTCCTCAACATGATCTTCGAGCCGGGATTCAGCACGGCGACAGAGGTTACAGAAATTTCGGGCCGCGGCATCGGCATGGACGTGGTGCGAACGGTGCTCGACCGACTAAAGGGAACCGTACACATTTCGACGGACAAAGGAAAGGGAACGATGATTCAGCTGCGGATGCCGTTGACGCTGGCGAGTATCCAGACGCTGTTGTTCCGGGTATCCGGCCGATTATTTGCGGTGCCGCTTTCCTCCGTGATCGAGATCACCCGAATCAACGAGTTGGACATTCATCGAGTAGACCAAAGAGAAGTCTTGCGGCTGAGGGAACAGGTGCTGACAGTGGTAAGGCTCAGCAAGCTGAGCAGGATTCATGCGGTGGCAACGGCGAGCCCGAAGAAGAAAAAGAGCTTTGTGGTGGTGATCGGGCAGGCGGAGAAGCGGTTCGGATTGCTTGTGGACAGCATGGTGGGCGAGGAAGAACTGGTAATCAAAGCGCTTCCGGGAGAAATCGCGGCCAGCGATTTGGTGAGTGGAGCGTCGATTCTGGGAGACGGAACGGTAGTGCTGATCCTGAACGTACCAACGATCCTGACGCGGTTATCTCGGTCAATGCCACTGGGAGCCATCGCATGATGAAAGAGCGAATTCGCGTGCTAGTTGTGGATGACTCCGCGCTGATGCGGAAACTGATCCCGTTGATCTTGGAGAGGGATCCGGATATTGAGGTGGTCGGGACAGCGATGGACGGAGCATTCGCATTGAAAAAGATTGCGGAGCTGCGGCCGGACGTTGTGACCCTGGACCTGGAAATGCCACGGATGGATGGAATCGAGACGCTGCGGACGATCATGCGGAACGCGCCGTTGCCGGTGCTGGTGTTCAGCACGCATTCACGTGAAGGGGCATATTCGACATTCAAAGCACTGGCGCTCGGAGCGATCGATTTCGTAGCGAAACCGAAGGACGCGGCTGCAGGCAATCTGGATCCAGTCGCGTATCAACTGGCAGAAAAGATTAAGGTCGCGAAACGGGCCGGCGGACCGAAAGCGCTGCCGAAACTCGAAGCAGAACCGCCGCCGCCACGGAAAAACAGGGGACATGCGGCGGTGGCACCGAGCCGCATCATCGCGATCGGAATTTCGACTGGCGGCCCGAACGCCCTGCAATATGTTTTGTCGCAAATACCTGGTGATTTTCCGGCGAGTTTCGTGATTGTGCAGCACATGCCGGAGGGGTTTACGGATATGTTCGCGCGACGACTGGACGAATGCTGCGCGCTGGATGTGCAGGAAGCCAAGTCCGGAGATTTGCTGGTGGCGGGGCGAGTGCTGATTTGCCCGGGAAACCGGCACATGATGGTACGGAGAATGCCGCGCGGAGAAATGGCGGTGCTTTCCGATGGCGCGACGATCAACGGCCACCGGCCTTCGGTGGATGTGCTGTTTCACTCCGTGGCGCAGGAATTTGCCTTGACCGCCGTGGGCATGCTGATGACCGGTATGGGAGACGACGGCGCGGAAGGATTGGGAGCGATCAAGGCGGCAGGCGGAATGACGATCGCGCAGAGTGAAGATACCTGCGTGGTGAGCGGAATGCCACGTGCGGCGATCGTGAAGGGTTACGCCAATAAGGTGCTGGCGCTCGATGGGATGGCAGCATATCTGGTGAGCCAGTACGGCAATAGCCAGCAAAATTGCGACAAAACGGATTCCTCTGAGAAGGATGAAAAGGTTCCAGTTTCAA
Source organism: Candidatus Acidiferrales bacterium (assembly GCA_963742325.1). Lineage (GTDB taxonomy): Bacteria > Acidobacteriota > Terriglobia > Acidiferrales > UBA7541 > Acidiferrum. The sequence continues at coordinate 2,174,905 of CAVULB010000002.1, forward strand.
CTCCGCGTGCCTGAGCGGGTAAACGGAGCAAAGGAGAAGGCCATGCAACAGTTTTCAGCGCTACTTCGGAAAGACCAGCAGCCGGTCCGCTATCTGGTGGTGGACGACTCCGTCTTCGCCCGCAAGAATTTGATCAAGATGATCGAGCAGTTCGGTGGGGAAGTGGCCGGGGAAGCGGGCGACGGGTTGACGGCGATCGCGGAATATAACCGGAGCAAACCGGATATTGTGTTGATGGACATCACCATGCCACAGATGGAAGGAATTGAGGCGGTGGAGCGGATCGTGCGGCAACACGCGGATGCGCGAATCGTGATGGTGTCTTCGGTGGGCTATCAGGAGAACATTCTGGCGGCGCTGCAGAAGGGCGCGAAGCACTTTGTGCAGAAGCCGGTGAAGCCGGAAGTGTTGTATGAAATTCTTCGTTACGTTCTGGGAGACGATCCTAATGCCGTAGGCACGCCCGTAGCGCTTGCGGGGGAGCATCAGCTATGAGAATGGAGTTAATCCAGCCGTTTATCAATGCGGCGGACGCGGTTTTCGCGGAATCGCTACAGGCGCCGACGAAAATCGTGGATCTGTCGATGGACGAAAATATTTACAGACGCAAGGGCGTGGCGGCGCTGATCGCGATCAAGGGCGACATCGAAGGGCGAGTGATCCTGGATCTTGCGCCGGAAGTGGCCATGCGCGTGGCCGGCCACTTGGCAGGAAGTCCGATGCCGGAGAGCGAGCAGGTGGTGCGCGAAACGGTATGCGAATTGGCGAACATGGTCATCGGCAATTCAGTGACTCTTTTGAATGATCAGGGATTCCGCTTCAAAGTATTTCCGCCGGAAATCCATATGAACGAAGAAGGATTGGCGGGGAATGTCGATACGGAAGCGATGGTGCTGTGTATCGAGACCCCTTGCGGAGCGATTTATCTGAATATTTCGATGCACTATTTGCACCGGCGGCGACGCGAGCAAGCCGCGGTGCCCGCGTTGGACTAAGGTTTCCTCGCACTCCGGCCCGCCTGGCAGGGTGCAGAGTTTTGCGCCCTGCCTCCCCTTTTTGGGGAAAATAGAAATTCGCAAATGCTTAGGGTGACGATTCTTTTCGCGGAAGGTGTTCCGCTCGATGACACGTGTTGTTGACTGGTGTCGTCTGTTTTTAGGGATGCTTGCGGGAGAAATGGCCAGCCTCGGAAGGCGGGCCCAGGAATGGCGGGAAGTGAAGATCCAGATGCAAAAGCGGGATGTGAGGTACGCGGTGATGACGGTGATGGCGATAGCGTAAAGACCACGAGCCACGTGGTGGCTGGGCGCTGTGTGTGGCTTACTTCAGCGCGGCTCTGCATTCAGACGAGACTGGGTCGACGGAATCCGTGCTGGAGCTTGCGTATCGTTTGGCGGTTTCCGAACAATCGATGATCCGTCGTATCCGGGAGAACATGTCCGCGTGATGTTCGACCGCCCGGAGCAACCGATCGCATACGGCTATTCCGGAACGGACGTATCTGTTCCGGCAGAATTTTCCGTTGTATGCGATGCCGCGACGGTGGTTGCGCATGGCTTACTGCACAACGTGTTTGGACGGGCCGGTGGATGCGAGCAGCGTGGTGCTGGAATGGGGTGACCGCGCGGGAGTGTCGATTCTGGTGAGCGGTCAGGTTTGGGGAGCAGCGAATTTGAATGGGCGACCACCGATTCTGGATTCGCCGGTGGGGAAAGGGCACGTGGTGACTTTTGATTTTAATCCGTTGCATCGGGATATGAACCGCGGGGACCAGCGAATGTTGTGGAACGCGATTATTAATTGGGAGGCAATTGTGGAGAGGCAGGCGAGGTGAGGCGGGTGCGTTACAGGCGGTGGGATGAAAGCCGGCGCTACACCGGGTGACGGTGCCAGGTTGTTTATGTTGCGGCCCTTCGCCGCAAAAGGCGCTCCGCAGGATGTCTGTGATGTGAGTAGTGACAGGGACAAACGTAGCTCAGCTAGGGTGCGCTAATCCGGAGGGCGGAGATAGGCGGCGCCGTGGCGGAACAGGCCGGCGCTGGAAATGGGTTGAGAAAAGACGATGCGGATGGGGACGAAGATGGCGCCGGCGCCGGGAGTGTAAGGAACCGCGACTTCGAGGCGGGTGCCCTCGGGATAGCGATTGCGGCTGCGGAAACTGATGCCGCCCTTGGATAGATCCTCGCAGACGGCTACTTCTTCCTGAAAACCGCGGCGACGAATGCAAGCGAGGACGCGGGCTTTGACGCGGGTGCGATTGCGGCGAGGGATGACACGTTCTTCCACGGCGCTGCGCGAGGGCAAAGCTTCCTCCACCATTGATTCTGATTGCGCTTCAATCCAGATCGAAGGGGAATCGCAGAGTCTGCAATGGCGCGCGACACATTTGCGAATTTCGAAAGATTTAAGCTCCATCTCGTTGAGATAGACGACTTCGCGGCGCTGACAGAAACTGCATTCCATGAGAAGCCGGGCGAGAGCTTGTTCGCCTTTGTGAGGAGCGGGGAAATCGATATCCCAGAAATCGACGCGCGGATCGAGGATGGCGATGGCGTAGATGAAACCTTCGGCCTCTTTGTCGATTTCGGCGACGATTCTGGCACGCACGGTTTTGGTTTCGTCACCTTCGAGTTTCCGGTGGAGGGTCAATTCCTGACCGGTAAACAATTTCTTCTGAATGCGCATAACGCCGCCGTTGCGGCTGACGAGAAGCGTCTCGGCCTTTTGGCGGACGGCGAGGCCGGAGGAGGCAAACCAAGACGCCTCAACCTGCAGTTGCAGGGTGACGCGATCACTTTGACGAATGCCTTCGGCGATCATTAGATGAATGCGGACGTGGATGCTTACCGGTTCAGGCTATCACGCGATTTGTGGAGGGCGAGGGCAAGGGCCACAGACCTTTGTCGTACCCACTAATAGCAATGGCGCGGTCCCAGGGCCTGTTACCCTTTCGCGACTTCGCCAATTGGTCTGATTTCCCTATTGGTTGGGACGGGTAAACTAGGGTGCATGGCGGCCTCATCCGCTCCGGGGCAGGTCGTAATCGGGAAGAGCTCCTGAACGAAACTCATGAATAAGGTAATTTCCATGACGGGCCGCGCATCGGCCTGGCAAGCCAGTGTGAGTGGCGTGCGAGATCGCCGGTATACCATCCGCTATCCCTTCGCGGCCGACGCGGAATTAATTGATATGGAAAACGGGAAGCAAGTGACCGGGGTGACCTCCGATATTTCGCTGGGGGGATGCTTCGTGTGCACGCGCAAGACGCTGCCGTGCAATGCGCGGGCTCGGATGCGACTGACACGCAAGGGCGAGAGCCTAGATCTGCTTGTTGTTGTGCGCATTGTGAAGCCAAGAGTTGGGTTGGGGATTGAGTTTTTTGATCTGGAAGCGCCGAACGACCGGGTTCTTGCGAACTGGATTGCGGCGCTGCAACGTTCTCGCTGAACATCGAAATCCGAAAATAGAGAATTGAAAATGGAAAGCCGGGTTAGACCTTGGTGATTTTTGGTCTGCGTAGGTGTCGGCGCTTCTTTGCGGGTTATTGCAACGCGAAAGGTTGAGATCCTTTGTCGCCTAAGTCGCTCCTCAAGGATGACATCTTTTGGTGCGGGTGGTTGCGCGTGAAGAGCAGAGTTATTCGGGGATGGTTGGTGGAGAGCAACGGCTCGCCTCGGAAGCCGGGCCCCACAAATGTTTTTTGCTATTGGGGTGTGTCTAGAGGGTGGTTGCTGCGCTCGTAGAACTCGGTTTGTAGTTTCAGGCTTTCGTCGTCGGCTTTGATGGCTCTGATTGCACGGACGACGGTATTGATCCAACTCTGAATATCGGCTTCGCCTTGCTCCTTGGTGCCAGCGCTGCCATCGCCTGAATAGTGATTGGGAAAGCGGGCATACCACCAAATTCCGGTATAAACACTTTCAGGGAGTTTTACACGCTTCTGATCCGCGCCCGATTCGGTGCTGGCGCGATCCATGTGCACTAGATCGGGATGGGTGACGAGGACGTTGGAGGTTTCTGTTTCGCCAGCGTGCCAGTCTGGGCCCGTTTTTCCGGAGCCCACTTTCTTGGTGGCTTCGTGGCCCCATTGAACGTAGACGACGTAATCGTGAGGTTTGTAGAGCTGAGTTTGGGCGAAATAGGGCAACAGGTCTTCATTGCCGCCGTGGCCGTTGACGATGACGACTTTCTTGCAGCCGTTGCGGGCCATTTCGTCGGTGGTTTCCTGAAGCAGGCGCAACTGAAGATCGGCGCTGTAGGCAATGGTGCCGGGCTGGTGCTTGGCTTCGAAAATTTGGCCGGCGTAGTAGGCGGGAAAAATTATGGCGTACTCCTGCTGGGCGGCGTGTTCAGCGACGTACCGGACGTTGAGCAGGTCGGTGCCAATCGGGAGATGAGGTCCGTGTTTTTCGAGGATGCCGAAGGGCAGCAGGCAGGTGCCTTGCGCCTTTGCGATCGCTTCCTTGAAGTCGCCGGCGGTGAGTTCTTCCCACTTGGGCGAGAGTTTCATTTGGGCAGGGGTGGTGCGGGAGGTAAGCAGGGTCGCTAGGATTAAAACGATGTAATAACGCATGGTGGCTCCTTTGGTCTGGCGGCATTGTACATCAGGAGTGTGGAGGCAAGACGCCGTGAAGGCGCTGACATAAAAGCCAACGGTACGTCAGAAAAGTCACTCCTCATGCGTGGAGAAGCCGCGGTCTCAGATTTGTGCTGGCGGGTCAGAAGACCTGCGCCAATGTTGAGGAACCCGAGGCTCGGCGCTACGGTTTTTCGGCTCCGGGCATTACGTCTTTTAGGGGCTGCTGGAGTTGTTGCTCCAGTTCGGGGTGCGGGAAGGGTTTGCGGGGGAGCATTTGATCCCGCATGGCGGTGTTGTAGACGAAGATGGCTTCGACGAAGGCGGCCTGGGCCAGGTCTTCGGGCTGGAGACGCTCGTAAGTGTCCATGTTGGAATGGTGAGTGCGTTCACCATAGTCCAGCGGGTCCTGGATAAATTGGAACCCGGGAATGCCGACGGCGTCGAAACTGAGATGGTCGGTGCCGCCGGTGTTGCGCAGAGTGATCGTGGTTACGCCGATGTCCTTGAGGGGCTCCATCCACTGTTTAAAGATCGGGCCGGCGGCGGCATTTTGTTGCAAGTAGATTCCGCGAATCTTACCGCTGCCGTTATCGACGTTAAAATATCCGGAGATTTTTTCCTGCTCGGGCTTCACCTGAATGGGACCGGTAATTTTACGAAGCCACTCGCCGATTTTAAGTTGATCGGGATCGGTGGAGCGCGGAATCTCGCCGAAGTGTTGCTTCACGTAGCCCTGAGAGCCGAAAAGCCCTTGTTCTTCGCCAGTCCAAAGAGCGACGCGGATGGTGCGGCGGGGTTTGATGTGGAGCGTAGTGAGGATACGCATGACTTCCATGGCCACGACGGTGCCGGCGCCGTTGTCAGTGGCGCCAGTTGCGGAAATCCAGGAATCGAGATGGCCGCCGAGCATGACCACTTCGCCTTTCAGCGCGGGATCGCTGCCGGGAATTTCGGCGATAGTGTCGAAGCCGTGTTCGTGATCGCCGATGAATTGGGATTCGATGTTCAGTTCGAGCGTTACAGGGACGTTGGCTTTGAGGAGACGGTAGACACGGCCATAATTTTCAATCGCCATGACTGCGAGGGGAAGAGGATTGGCTTGATCGCGGTGATAGACCTGAATGCCAAAGGCTGAGCCGTTGTCGTCGAAAATAGTGCCACCCGAACCGCCGTTATTCTGGCCGTCGCGGCTCGGAAGAAGAACGGCGGCGGCTTGTTCACTGGCGAGAAATTTCCCAACCTTTTCCCGGAATTCGGCGCGATGAATATATGACTCACGGTCGAACCCAGGGCCGACGTGCACGGGATATTCCTCAATCTTTTTTAAGCCGTCGTCGTCGTAACGAGTGAAGAGAGGCTTGTCGACGGGCTTCACTTCCCGCATGTCACCGAGGAGGACGATTTTGCCTGCGAGCTTACCTTTATATTTGTCGAAATCCTTTTCGTCTTTCAGGTCAACCCAGATGGCGGCGCCGCTCGCGGGACCTTTTGTTGCGGGAGACCATGGAGCTGCCTGAGCGATGAACACGGCGTGATCGGGGGAGGTCATGCGGACCCAAGTGTTCAACTGCACCCAGCCCATGCCGAATTCGCCCCAATCTTCAAGATGAGCATTGGCGCAGCCCATGGAGGTGAGCTGGTCGCGCGTCCATTCGTTGGCTTTTTTGAGGTTGGGCGATCCGGTCAGGCGCGGGCCGATGTCGTCGGTCAGAGCCGAAGCGTATTCCATGATGTGGGAATGGCTGAGGGCTTCGCTGCGGATGCTGGCATAGGCGGAGTAATCGAGAGTTTCGGTGACGGGCTGTGGAAGTTCGTAGGAAGGCTTGGCCGGTTCTTTGGGTGGTTGATTCTTATCTTTGTCGGCGGCAAAAACGGAGAGGGAGAGTCCAGCGAGCACGCAGAAACTAACGGCGAGCAGTTTTCTGGATGGCATAGGGGCTTCCTTTGCTGAAAATTAACCTGAGGAGCATAGCAAAGGAGGGAAAAATTACCAAGGAAGGCGCTTCGTCGTTGAAGGATCCCGGTAGTGACAGCTTGTACTGATTTTCAGGTGTCCTTAGGATGACCGCCATTGATGGGTAGAAACGAGGGTTAGCCCCTGTAGCCCATGTACAGTGCCAGCGCGATATGGAGCAACGCCAGCAGAGCGAAGGCGTAGCTGAAAGGGCGGTGCACGACATGCCACAAGCGAAATACCTGGTCGGTGCGGGAGAGGAACAGGACGCGCTTGGAGAGTTTGGCCTGTGCTCGGGCGATGGCGATGACGTGTTCGAGCCTGGCGTCTCTTGTGAGGGCAAACCCGCAGAGCCCGGCGACCCAAGGGCCAAAACCAGCAGACTGCAGACGAAGAAGCGAGACACGGAAAGGGCGACGCAGATCGATCAGAATCATGTAAACCAGCGCGAGCAGCATGGGCATGTGCGCGACGTCCTGCGACGAAGGCAAGTCGTAGAGTTTGTCCAGCCGTTTGGTTTGGCCCAGATTTTGTGCAGAGAGTTCGTTGCGCATGGAATCTGAAATGTCGGTCATTTCCTTCCTGCTGAGCTCGGCGTTTTTGAGGTTGCGCGGAATCTGCGCATAGAGATAGCGGCCGACAAAGCCAGAAACGGTGACGGCCAGCATACTCCAGAAAGCGAGTCCGGCAATATTTCCGAATTTAAAGGTGGCATGGAAAGCGACGATAATGGGGGCCAAGGTACCGAGGATGACATGGAAATCGAGCCAGTGGCGCGAATTGCCCTGGCGCGAGAGCCAACCCCATTTTTTCCTGAGGGGATAGAGATAGATCAAGAAAAAGAGGAAGACGCCGAACATACCGAGCTTAATGCCGATGGGGCCGCCGGGGCGCAGGGCGTCGTGTTTGGGCGAGAACGGGCGGTCGGCGGCACTCAGCGTGTAGTAACTAAAACCGTACCCAGCGATGACGAGGACGATAGCGAGGGCCACTAGCCAAGCCAGGAGCAGTCGCCTGCGGTGTCCGCGTTCGGGGTTTTCGTAGACGAAAATGGTGGTGCGGGCAGTTCCTCCGATGCTCATGGCTGTTTGTCTCCCAATTGGACCTGGATGGTGGCGCGGAATCGGCGGTAGCCCGAAAAATGATGAACGTTGCGCCAATGTTGTTTGGGGGTTTGTACATCGATGATGGCGGAGGCGGGCATCCAGTACGCCTCTTCAGGCGCGTGGAATTGGGCGAGGGAGTAATGAATTTCCGCCCGGATATCGCGAAGGCCGAGATCGGCGAGGCTGCCATCGAGCGAGGAAATGAGTTTTGTGATTGCGCCGGTTTCTTCGTCGATCCAGATGTCGCCTTTGAGCGGGAGAGGGTAATTCCGGCCAAGAAGTTGAATGGCCGCGGGGGAAGAGCCGCCGGGAACAGGCTTGAAATGGACGTGGAGGGCCGTGCGGTTGTCGATGTTTTCCTCGGAGACGGGCTCGAAGGTGTAGCTGGATTCATAGTGCTCGTGGAGGATGAGCAGAAGGCTGGCAAAGCCATTGGTGATGAGAAGGGTTTTGTTGGGATCGCGCAAAGCGGCTTTGCGAGTTTCGCGGGATTCCGTGAGGCGAACTGATCCACCGCGGTTATCGGTCTGTAACTGATATTCGAAGGCGGATTCTTCGCGGTACATGGGCTTATGGTTAGCGCCGACGAGTGTTTGTTCAACGTTTTCTGTGCAGACAACGTTGGAGGTTTGTTCGAAGAAGGCGTCGATCGACTTGCGGGAGTGATCGATGGTGGTGTTGGCACGCGCGAGGAAGGCAGGATCGGACACGCTTGCGGAAGAGGGAGGGACGGATTGACCGCGGAGAGGCGGGGTGCAGGCAAGGACAGCCACGAGAGCCGCCAGTCCAGCGAGGCGATTCGGAGTGTGGGATTTCATCTGCCTACTCCTCCCCAGCGATAACCGAACAAGGCGGACCACTGGTTGTAGCCGAGGGCGTTTCCGTCATACCAACCGTAGAGGCCCTCGATGAAATAACGACGACCGATGGACCAGTCGAGGGTGGCGTTGATAAATTTCGCGGCGGTGTTCGCGGTGAGTGGGGACGCCAATTGTTGGTTGCCGGCCAGAATCTGGAGGCGCAGTTTTTCGGAAAGATTTCTAGAGAGAGAGACCGATTCGTATTCACCGCTGCCGAAGGTGCTGTCGAATTTGGAATAATGCAGGCCGAGCGAAAGGCCGGTGCGGAAAAGATTGCCGAGGGTTATACCGAAAGCATCGTTGAGAGAGCTTTTCGTGTCTGTGGAAGCTTTGCTCTGGCCGATCCCGGCGTAGAGGCTGACCTGCTTCGGAAGGTCGACGCGCAGATCGCCGCTAAAACCCTGGAAAAGATAATTGTCGACGAGGCCGGTTCCGACGAGCCTGGGGTCGAAGGTCGGCAGGTTGCGGAAGTAATTGTAATTGACGCCAAAGGTGAGGAGCTTTACGGGCTGGAAATGGACGGAGTTGTAGGTTTGCGAAACACCGGTGGGATTGCTGCCGCCCCCGGGGAGCGGAGAAATTCTGGCCGCGTCTACTTGTACGGAGCTGTAGACGGAAAGGGAGCGCTTCCAGTTGAAATTATTTTCGAAGAAGGCGAATTGACGCGCGACTCTCCAGTCGATAGAGGTCATGGCCAGACCAGCGGTGCTCATGATGTGAAAGCCGTCGAAATCGCCGCGCTCCATGCTGAGGAAGGTGCCGGCGATCTGCTGATCGGGGTGGTAGCTCCACGACGTGGGATTGGGCGTGGAACCGGCAAAGACACCGACAGTGAAGAAATTGCCAACGCGGCGGCCGCAATAGCCGCCATCAATGGTGCTTAGGCTGGGCGCCCAAGGAAGATAGAGGCGGCCGACGCCAATGGTTTCCGGCGAATACGGGCTGTTGTAGGTGAAGCCGATCTGATAGGTGCGATTGATGAGATCGGTGAGAGTTTGTGTGCCAGCGCCGGGAATGGGAGTGGAACTGGTGTTGTAATTGCCGCGCCAATATCCGTTGAAATTCCAGTAGGTGCCGCCGACGTGGTTGAGGTCGGCGTCAATCATCGCGGTCATTTGCGTGGAACTCGCGCCGGACTCCCAGATATCGCCATAACCAAAGGCCACGCGGGCGCGCATGATGCCCATAGGTGATCCGGCGAGGTCGGGATTTTCGACTTTGCTCGAACGAAGCTCCTGGTCGATGGGGTCGCCGGAACTGAAACTCAACGTAACGGGATAGTCTTCGGCTTCACGGGCGTTTTCGGCGAGATGACGGTCTTCTACGCTCCCGGGTGTTAGGAAAGCCACCTGTCCCACTTTCAGGTCGCCGCTTACGGAAATCACATCGCAAACGGCGGAAGAATCCGCGAGAGAAACCAGATTGAGTTCGGCGACGTGAGGATAGCCACGGAAGCGAATGCCGTCGTTGATCAGGCCATCAGCAGGCGCATCGATGACGGAGAGCTTCATGCCTTCCTGGAGGTCAGCGTTGCGTCCGGCGTCAATGTAGAGCGAGCCGTCGGAGACATATTTCACGCGGAAGACGGATGGCTTTTGAGTTGCTGACGTGTCCGCAGCAGATTGCGCGTTCAACGAGGCGGGAACGGCCGGGACAAACAGGCTTGCGATGACAAACAGTTCGAAGATGGAGGTGGCGAGCATGCTAGCCGTCACCACCGTTCTTGTGGCAGTTGTAGCAAGTGGTGGGGCCGTAGACGAAATTCGCGACGCCATTGTGCTGGTTGGTGGTGGGGACTTGCTGGTGAGCGATGCTGGTGTGGCAGTTGATGCAGGTAAAGCCGGAGTAGTCGGTGGAAACCTGGTGGCAGTCATTGCAAACGGAGCCGTGATGGGGAATGGGGAAGTACGTGTGATCGAATGGGGCGTTGAGCCAGCTTGTTGTGGTGTGGCAGGTGTCGCAAGTGGTAGGGAAACCGGCAGCGACATGGTTGGGGATGAGGCCCCCGAGGGTTTGCGTGCTGTTCCAGTCCGACTGGTGGCAGCCGTAGCAGATAGTGTTCGCTGCGGTGAGAGAATAGTTATTGTTCACATGGCAATTGGTGCAGGCGGTGACCGCGGAACCGGGCGCGGGAGGCATCTGGTGCGCACCAGTGAGAGGCCATCCGGTAGTGCTGTGGTTAAACTGGCCGTCGGCCCAGGTGATGGTGTCGTGGCAGGTGGAGCAGAGCGAAGTGGGAAATTGCGCGGCAACGTGATTGGGCACGAGGCCGCCGAGAGTTTGCGTGCTCTTCCAATCGGAACTGTGGCAGCCATAGCAGTCCGTGTTGGCGGCGGTGAGGTTGTAATTATTGTTGACGTGGCAGAGGGCGCACGGCGTGGTGGTATGGGCGCCGGTGAGTGGGAAGCCGGTGCCGCTGTGATTGAAGGTGGCGGTGGTCCAGGAAGTGGTGTTGTGGCACTGCGAGCAATTGGCGACGGCGAAGGCGGGGCCGGCCTGCGGATGCGGCGGGTCATTGGTCTGTTGCCATGTGCTGAGGTGGCAGCCGGCGTTGCCGCAATCGGTGGGGGCGATTTGAAGATTGTAATTGTTGTTGATGTGGCAGCTCGTGCAGGGAACATTGGCGTGGCCTGCGGTTAGAGGGAAGCCGGTAGTGTTGTGATCGAAGTTGGCGTTGAGCCAGCTGTCAAAGTTGTGGCAGCCCTGGCAATTGGCAGAGGCGAAGGCGGACCCGGCGCTGGGGTGAGGAGGGTTCGTAGTGTTCTGCCAATCCTTGAGGTGGCAGGAGTCGCACTGCGTCGACAGGCCGTAGAAAATTCCGGTGGCGAGTTGCGTGTGGCACTGATCGCACTGGATGGCCGCGTGCGCGCCGAGAAGCGGGAAGCGGTTCTGGTGATCTTTCACTTGCTGGACGGCGATATTCCAGCCTTTAACGGTGTGACATTGCGCGCAATGTGGACCCATTTGGCGGCGATGCATATCGGCGTGGCAATCCGCGCAATTCTTGCTGACATTGCTGAATACCGGCTTGGTATGGCACTGCGTGCAGTTCACGTTTTCGTGCATTCCGCGGAGCGGGTAGCTGGTTTTGTTGTGGTCAAACTCGGGAACAGCGCGAATGGGGCGCCAGGCTGCAGCGGTGTGGCAGTTTTCGCAGGGGGCGGAGAGAGGCCCGTGCGGGCTACGAGTGGTTTGCTTTTGCAGATCGCTGGCAGAGGAGGCGGCCAGAGCTAGCATCCCCGTCGCACTGTTGGCGCAGGGGAAGGTGAGTAACGCCCAAAGTGCGACCTGGAGTAGTGTGAGCGTAAACTGCTCCCTACCCAAGACGAAGCCGGGGGTGCCTTGGAGACCGAGGATGGAATGAGTTCTGAAGAAAGTATCGTTAGCCCGGGGAGGCGAAACAACTGTCCGCGGGACCAGTTCCGGGCCAGTGAGTACAGCTTTCGTTAGGGGAAGCTATTGCAAAGAAAGTACCTAAGCCGGACGAGGAGGGATAGGGCTGCCATGGCAATCGGCACATTTGCTGGAGGTATTTTTGTAGATGACGATTTGCTTGCCGATGGTTGAGCCTGTGGGAATGTGGCATTTGGCACAGGGAACGTTGGCATGGCCGCCGGCTAGGGGGAAGTGCGTTTTAGTTTCGTGGTCGAAACTAGACGGAGCCCAACGTTGCGTGTTGTGGCAATCGACGCAATGGGTTTGATTGTCTTTGCTCTGGAACTGATTGGCGTGGGGGTCCTGGTGGCAGGCCTGGCATTGCGCCAGAGTGCCCTGAAAACGGGACGCCGAATTTGTGGTGGGCTTGTGGCAAGCGGCGCAGGCAACTGTGCGGTGAGCGCCGAGCAAGGGATATTTTGTTTTTGAGTGGTCGAAGCCGGTGATGTCTCCCCAGGATTTGATGCTATGGCAAGCTGCGCAGCCGGAGGGCGAACCGTCGGCACGTTTGCGCGCCATCTGCTCGGAGAATTCGCCTCTGTGAGCATCGTTGTGGCAGGCGGTGCAGCGGAAATCGGCTAATTGGAAAGGCAGAATCTTGTCCGTGCGTCCGCCAAGGCCGGCTTTGTGGCAATCGGAGCAGGGAACAGCAGCATGGGCACCGAGGAGAGGGAAGCGGGAGTTGTTGTGTTTGGCGATGGTGTAGGTGGTGCGGTGCCAGTCCTGAACGGTGTGGCAGGGTTCGCAACGATTGTCGTAGGGAGCTGCGGCGAATTGATTGTCGTGAGGATCTTTGTGGCAAGCGGAGCATTGCGCGAAGGGCAGTTTGTAATTTGTGTCTTTGGCCGCGGGAATGTGGCAATTGCCGCAGGCGACCTGGATATGTTGTCCCTTTAGTGGATATTGCGAAGCGTTGTGCTGCTCGACGCCGAAGAGCGAGGGCTTCCATCCATCTACGGTGTGGCATTCGACACACTCGCCTTTCTGAGGGCGTGCGGCGAATTGGCCCTTGTGGGGATCGGGGTTGTGGCAATCCTTGCAGGCGGCGAAGGGAACTGGATTCTTGAAGTCGTCCTTGACGTGACAAGCCGAGCAGGCGACCAGGGCATGTTGGCCGAGAAGAGGATATTTGGTTTTGGAATGATCGAAATCAAAGCCTGCTAGAAGCGTTTTCCAACCACTGGTGGTGTGGCAAGAGTCGCACCCTTTTTTGAACTCGCCGCGATGCGGATCGCGGTGACAGCCCGAGCAGGTCGAGAAATTCATATTCTGGTAACGGGGTTGGCCGCCGGGTGAATCTGGTTTATGGCATTGCTCGCAGGGAACTTTGGCGTGGAGGCCGCTTAGCGGGTATCGCGTTTGCGAGTGATCGAATTGTTTTACGGCTTTCCAGTTTTCGACGTTGTGACATTCGGTGCATTCGTTGCCGAGTCGGCCCTTGTGTGGATCGGAATGGCAGGGCGAGCACGCGGGCGACTGGCCGAAGAAGGATTTCGACGAATCGTTGTATTTGATCAGTGCTTTGCGCGCGGTAAGCATGTGCGCCGGGGTGTGGCACTGCCAACATGGTAAGGCCGCGTGCTTGCCTTCGAGAGCGTAGCCGGTTAGGCGATGGTCGAAATCCTTCTCGGAAGACTCCCAATGAATCAGGTTGAAATTTTCGCCGTTGTGCTCGAGGTGGCAGCGCACACAATCTTTGCCATTGGGATTCTGCATTTGCAGGCGAAAGTGGTAGCCGTGTTTGCCGGCGAGGACCTCGGCGACTTCTTTGTGGCAATCGAGACATTTGAACGTGGGAGTGCTTGCGCCAAAAACGTGGCAGGAGTTGCACTGCATGGTGCCGGAAAGAGAAGAGTGCGCTTTCGAGAGTGGACCGGGAGAAATTTGCGCTTGCGAGTCGGGCGGGAGCAAGAGAGCAATGCCGGCGACCATCAACGCGAGGGCCATTGTTCGGGCGCGCGGGAGCGGGGTTGCCCCTGACGCCAGAGTGCCGGGCATGTCTGGATGCACCAGTCCCTCCGTTTCAGACGGTGTAACGTGGTTCTGTTTCCGGCGGCTGGGTGCCTTGCGCCTGCAAGTTGGGCTGAATAAGAGATAGCAGGGAAGGCGGGTGTCGCGAAAGCTGTCCAAGAGTGCAGTGTTTGCCTACCCGTTTAGGGGATGGGTTGAGAGGGATGGTGGCCGTTCTGAAGATCGGCCACCAAATGGGATCGCGTGGAAGGTGAGTCTTCCCGCGGTGTCCGAGCACCTGAAAGTTCTGGAGCACGCAGGGTTGATTATGCGCGGTCGATCGGCGCAATGGCGGCCGTGCCAGTTGCACGCCAGGCCGCGAGTTGGTCTGGAAGGCCTGGACCGACGCGAAGCATTTGGCGCAACGGTGGCGGCGAAGGGATTCACAAATCCGGTGTGTGAAGTGAATGTGCGGCCGGGCAGCGCGACTTTGATTCACATGCGCGCGCCGGATGGAAGAGTCTATGCGAAGAAGGGAAAATTCGAGGAAATCGTTGCGCCCGAACGTCTGGTGTTCCTGAGCGGGGCGATGGATGAAGCGGGGAATTTGTTATTTGAGATCCGAAACACGGTAACGTTTGCCGAGGCAGCGGGGGAAACGAGCGTAAGCTTGCGCGCACATGTTGTTTCCGCGACAGCTGCGGCGCCGGCTTATAAGACAGGCTGGACGCAGAGCCTGGAACCGCTGGAGGCGTTCGTGGCAAAGGGTTGATGTGATAGAGTGGCGCGCAAAGGGAGGAAGGGAATATGAAAATTGTTGCGCTGATCGTTCGGATTCTCCTCGGACTGATCTTTGTGGTTTTTGGTGCAAATGGATTACATCCGTTTCTTCCCATTCCGCCGATGCCTGCAGGTCTGGCAAAGGATTACATCACGGCGCTGTTTATGTCGCACTACGCCGTGGTGCTCTTTGGAGTGCAGTTCATTGGCGGGATTCTTCTGCTGGTGAATCGCTATGTGCCGCTCGCGCTGACGATACTGGGACCAGTGATCGTGAATATTCTGTGCTTCCATACGTTCATGGACCCGCCGGGATTGCCGCGGGCCTTTGTCGTGACAATCTTGTGGTTGATCCTTTTTTATTATTACCGGCGATCGTTTACCGGCATTTTCGAGCAGAGCCCATCCGTGCTGTGAGGAATCCCTATTGGTGGGCGCCTGTTAGCCGGGAACTTTCGCGCGCAACGAGGGGTCTACGTGCTCGGGGCGGAAACCCATCCCGAAAATGCGCGGGGGGATGCGTCCCAGGAACGTGAGATGGCGCATAAGCTTCAGTGCAAGTGGCAAGTTCTTGTTCTGGGTGGGCTTCGAAATGGAACGAACAAGAATATTGTTTTGAATGAAGACCTGGACGGCTTGGGTCATTTTGGTGGGCCATTCCCTGCGCTTCTGAATCGCTTGAAGTTGGGAAAGTGAAGGAGCCCCCGATTGCAAAGGCGAAAAGAGAAGGTTTGCGGCGGCAACGGCGTCTTGGACGGCAAGGTTGATGCCGACGCCTCCGACGGGAGACATCGCGTGCGCCGCATCGCCAATAAAAAGAAGACCGGGCTTTGCCCAACGGCGCAGGCGATTCACCTGAACGGTCAGTAGCTTGACCTTGTCCCAGTCATCGAGTTCGTGAATGCGATTCTGCAGGAAGGGCGCGACATCCAGAATTTGTTTTTGGAATTTGGGCAGACCTTCGGCGCGCAAACGGTCGGAAGAATCCTTGGAAACGACATACGCGCATTGCCAGTAGTCACCGCGATTGATCATCACAAAAATTCGGCCGTCGGCGAATCGCCCACCGGTCGCGTCGGGATCATCGGCGCGCCGAGATATGCGCATCCACAGGACATCGATGGGGGATTTGAGGTCGATCACTTCCATTGCGGCGGCCTTGCGCAAATCGGAGCTGCGACCGTCTGCACCTACCACCAGATCCGCGCGAATCTCCGCAGGGCCGTTTTTACTCTCGATTGCGACACCGGTAACGCGACGGTTTTCCTGCAGAAGACCCGTGGCGCGAGTTTCCATTTGCAATTGAAAGGCGGAGAACTTCTTTGCTTCGGAGGCCAGAAAATTGAGGAAGTCCCATTGCGGCATGAGGGCGATAAATTTGCAGTGCGCCGGCAAGTGCGAGAAGTCCGCGACGGCCACAGACTGGCCGTTGACGACGCCGGAGAGGTGCGTAATGACTTGGTGCGGCATCCGGAGGAACGATCCGAGTAGGCCAAGTTCGTACATGATTTCGAGCGTGGAGGGATGGACGGTGTCGCCACGGAAATCGCGCAGGAAATCGGCATGTTTCTCGAGAACGATGACAGGGACGTTCGCGCGTGCCAGAAGATACCCCAAGACCATGCCGGCCGGGCCACCCCCGGCGATGCAACAGCGTGTTTTGAGCGGTTGCTGCGGAGCGGGCAAGGGTCACCAAAATTGCGAAGAGCTAGTCTTGCACAGGTTGGCTAACCGCGCCCGCGATGTCTTACTTGAGCGGCCTGTTTGCCTAGGGCGGTGCGCGTCGCTTTGGGAAGATGGGCGATGGTGCGTTTATTTCTGGCGGCCTTTGCAGCGTTGTTGATGTTCTTGCGTGCGGCGCTTCTCTGTTTCCGCGTGGCCATACGGTGCTCCTTTGTGTAGGATGAGTTGCCGATTGGGATCGTTCTGAAGTCAGCCTGACTAGCGCCGAGGATTGTTGCAATACGCAAAAGAATGTAGGGGATTTGCTCGGGGTGCAAGTGCGTCGATTCCGGTTCGACTCTATAGGCCGAGCGAACGCAAAAAGAGGACTTTTAAGCGCGATGTCAGGCGTTTGCGGTTCACTCGCTTTTCGCTGATGTAGGCGTTATCGACAGCGGCGTGTAGGCCGTTGAATAAAAAGACTGCGGTGAAACAAGGATCTTCAATACGCCAGGCTTTTGCCTGCGCGCCCGCCTGAAATAACTCGATGAGGTGATTGATGAGGATGTTGTCGACGAGGCCTTCGCGAGTGGGACCGCGAGAACTAAGGAAAGCAATGTCGTGGAGCTCAATAGAGTCGAGATACCCGATGGCACAGCTGGTGGACCAGGCTTGCAACCTTGCTTTCCAATTGTGCTGCGGAGTTTCGGCGATTGCCGATTTGATTTTACTCAGCACTGTTTCGGCAAAGCGGTCGCCCAGGGCTGCCAGAATGTCTTCTTTGGAGGAGAAATAAAGATAGAAAGTGCCCTTGGCGACTTTGGCGCCGGAGGTGACTTGCTCGATGGTCGTGGAGGCCACGCCGTGTTTGAGGAAGAGGCGTTGGGCGGAGTTCATGAGCTCGTCGCGGCGCTGTTCGGGCGGCTTTGTCCTTGTGTGTCCTTTGGAAGAGGTGGGCGTCAAATGTATTCACCAGGCCAGTGAGATGAGCACAAAACGTAACACAACGTGGCGCAAGTTCGAAGAGACGCAGTTCGCGGAGCATTCACGATACCGGAACCACATGGTTTGTTTCTGTAGCGAGAAGTGTGCCGGTGCCGCGCAGTTCGGGGAAGATCAGCGACCAGAGCCCGACGACGGCCAACGTGCCTAGTCCGCCCAACAGCGCCGCGGGGACGGTGCCGAAAAGTGCGGCCGTGGCTCCGGACTCGAATTCTCCCAATT
This sequence comes from Candidatus Acidiferrales bacterium, assembly GCA_963742325.1. GTDB lineage: Bacteria > Acidobacteriota > Terriglobia > Acidiferrales > UBA7541 > Acidiferrum. The sequence goes on from CAVULB010000002.1 coordinate 2,192,455, forward strand.
CGCTGGATGCGCCGATGAACACCCAATTCACGGCACTGACGCGACCGCGCATGGCGTCCGGGGTAGAGAGTTGCACCATGGTTTGGCGAATGACCATGCTGACCATGTCAAATCCGCCGGCCGCGGCCAGAGCGAATAGCGATAACACGAAGCTGCGAGAGATGGCGAAGACGGCGGTTGCTAGGCCAAAGCCAGCGACGCAGCTGAGCATGAGTCTTCCGGAGCGGCCGTTCACCGTGCGATGCGCCAGGAAGAGTCCGATGAGCGCTGCGCCGATGCCGGGAGCGCAGCGAAGGCAGCCGAGGCCGAAGGGACCTGCGGCGAGAATGTCTCTGGCATAAATCGGGAGCAATGCAGTGACGCCGCCGAGTAGAACGGCGAAAAGATCGAGAGACAACAGGGAGAGCAGGAGGCGATTCGAACGGATGTAGCGAATACCGGCGAGAACGTTTTTTTCTACGAGCGCAGGTTGAGGTTCGCCAGGCGATTGATTAGCGATCATCAGTCCGCGCGTTAGCAGGCTGGCGAAGAAATGCAGCGCGGCGGTGAGGGCAAACATTGCGGGACCGCTGACCGCGTAGATGAGGCCCCCCAACGCGGGGCCAATCATCGTACAAATCTGGAAGGCGGATGAGGTGGCAGCAACGGCACGGGGAAATTCATCGTCGGTCACCAAGCGTGGCAGGATTGCCGACATTGCGGGAGAAGAAAAAGCACGCGCTGAGCCCATGATGAGCAGGAGAAGATAAACGGGGCGCGCGGCGGGGTGGGCGTTGAGCGACCAGGCGGTGAACGACGCGAGAGCAAGCGATTGGACAAGCAGCGAGCATCCGATGATCTTGCGGCGGTCCAAGCGGTCGGCGGCGTGACCGGCGAACAGGAGTATGGAGACGTTGGGAATGAATTGGGCCAAGCCGACGTAGGCGAGACTCATGGGATTGTGTGTCGCGGAATAGACGTACCAGCCGATCGCTACGTTCAGCATCTGGGAGCTGAGTTCATCGCCGATACGGATTGCAGTGAAACGGCGAAGGGCAGGGTTGTGACGGAAGAAGTGAAGAAGGGAGGGATTGCTGGATACTGAGGAATCCATAGCCCATGATATTTTACTGACTGGTGGTCAGTCAATGTGAACGCATCTTGTTTCGGTTACTTCATGATGATTGGATTTGTAGCGGACCGGGCACGGCTGAAGCCGTGCGCCTACGTTGGTGTTGGCGGCTTTGCGGTCGGGCTGGCTAGAAGTCGCGGTCCGTTGGTTGTTCCAATTCCGTGTCCGGTGTTTCAATGGCGGTGCCGTCGGCGATGGCCTGATCCTTGGCGCGCTTCTCAAGCTTCTTCTGGGCGCGGCGTTCTTCCTTCGCGCGTTGTTTTTCCAGCCGCTTCATTTCCTTTTGGCGCTTCTGAAACGTAATGGCCATATGGCCTCCTTAAGAAGGAACACTTCTGCCTGGTTCACCTAGGCCCGAAGAACTGCTCAATAGGAACTCTGCACAAACGCCCGAAACTTGCTTGACCGCGAAGGATGCCGCAGCTTGCGAAGGGCTTTGGCTTCGATTTGCCGGATACGCTCGCGCGTTACGGAAAATGTCTGGCCAACCTCCTCCAGCGTGTGCTCGCTGCCATCCTCCATGCCGAAACGCATGCGAATGATTTTTTCCTCGCGCGGTGTAAGGGTCTTGAGCGCGTTGGCCAGTTGTTCGCGCATGTTCAGAAGAATCGCCGCTTCTGATGGTGAGACCAGGTTTTTGTCTTCGACGAAATCACCCAAACGCGCTTCCTCGTCGTCGCCAACGGGGGTTTCGAAAGACACGGGCAATTGGGCGACTTTCTTTGCCTTGCGGACCTGTTCGACCGGAATGTCCATGCGCTTGGCGATTTCTTCAACGGTAGGCTCGCGACCGAGTTCCTGGACAAGTTGGCGGCTCGTGCGCATTTGTTTGTTGATGGCTTCGACCATGTGTACGGGGACGCGAATCGTCCTGGCTTGATCCGCGATGGCGCGAGTGATGGCCTGGCGGATCCACCACGTGGCATATGTAGAGAACTTGTAGCCGCGGCGCCATTCGAATTTGTCCGTGCCGCGCATGAGGCCGATGTTGCCTTCTTGAATCAAATCGAGGAAATGCAGGCCGCGGTTGGTATATTTCTTGGCGATCGATACAACCAGGCGAAGATTGGCTTCGGTCAATTCGCGCTTCGCTTGTTCGGCCAGGGCTTCACCGCGCGTGATCAGGGAGAGTGTGCGCTTTAAAATGGTTCCGTCGACTTCCGAGGATTGTTCGAGGTGGGCACGGTGCGAACGTTGGGCATGCAGTTCTTTACGGATGGTGGCAGCCGCTTCTCCGCTGGCGGAGCCGGAGCGACGTTTCAGCCTCGTGATCTCATCTTCGACCGATTGAAACTGCCTTGAAGTGGAGCGGAGTAGAGCGATGAGGCGCTTTTTCTCGCGTTCGTGGAAATCAATCGAACGAGTGAGCTGCGACATCTCAATGCGTGTCCGACCCAACTGCATGGCGTGGCGAAATTGGCTGCGGCGATTTGACTTGGCTGCTTGCTGCAGACGCTCAGCCTGAGCGACCGCTGTTTCGCGCAATTTCTCGATCTTATCGATGATGCGCAGAGTCCGGCGGGTCTTCTCTTCAATCTTCCGGTCGGTGAGCTCCTCTTCGTCAAAATGGAGGAGAGACTTGATGGTTACCGCGCCGTTGCGCAATTCCGAACCGGCAGCAATTACTTCTTTCAACACGAGGGGAGAACGGGAGATGGTCTTCATGACCAATTGCTGACCACGCTCCATGCGTTTGGCGATCACGACTTCGAGTTCGCGCGTTAACAAAGGAACAGTGCCCATCTCGCGCAAATAGGTGCGGACGGGATCGCTGGACTGTTCAAAAGGTTGCGTGGATAGGTCGAGAGCGGGGGAATCGTTGGAAGAAGACTCCTCTTCGACCAAGTTGTGTTGCGCTGGGTTTTCCGGGCGCGCGCTTGAGGCTTGCGCTTCGGCGGCATCGGCGTACACTTCGACGCCATCCCGTTCGAGAACGGAAAACAGCTCGTCCAGTTCCTCGGTGGTTTCCTCCGTCGCGGGAAGAACCTTATCCAATTCGTTGACGAGCAGGTAGCCGCGTTCCCTGGCGACTTGCAAGAGATCGCGCATCTGAGTCTGATTTTCCAGATTCGACAAGAAAGTCTCCCCTTAAGCCACTGCCAGAACTGGCCGTCCTTCCTGCAATCTGTTCGGCGCCTTATGCGGGTACACAAGCGCCACACGATGGCTGGGAAGACAAGTCTGGGGGCTCAGCCGTGACGTCCGACGCGTCCGCTTGTTCACGACCGTCCCGCTGTTACATTGCTCTAATCGGAGTTTTTCTGGATTCGATGATTCCAGAATCAACCACCCTTATTATACACCCTGCGGCAATTCCTATTAAGAACGATGGACTTGACGAGAGTGCATCTGTGGAATATTTGCGCTGAGGAGCGTCGCGCACTACCCAAAACCCAAGAAAGCCATGGGCCCCACCCCTTGCAAAAAGACGCTCAGAGTGGGGCGTCCAGGAATCGAAACCCAAGAAGCGCACACGCAAGTTTGGGGTGTGGGCCACCCGGTCTTGAGGAATACGGATTAATTATCGACCTGTGCTTGCAGAAATTCGCCCGGCAAGCGAACGAGTGTGGACCGGGACGCGGCGGCGGCCAGGGTCTGCTCCTTAGACGTGGGCGCGCTTTCTTTTTTCTCGAAGCGTTCGCTATGGCCCGAAAGACGTTCCATGCGAATTCCTAGCGTGCGTTCGAGCTGAAATAGCTCCGTGCGCTGATCGCGCAGAAAGAGAGTGGAAGCGACGCCGGTTTCGCCTGCGCGGCCAGTGCGGCCGATGCGATGAATGAAGTTTTCAGCGACATCTGGAAGGTCATAGTTGATGACGTGGGCGATGTCTTGCACGTGGATACCGCGCGCAGCCACATCGGTGGCCACGAGCACGCGATATTGCCCGCGCTGAAAGCCGGTGAGTGCGGAGGTACGTTGCGATTGCGAACGATCCCCGTGGATCATGGCCGCGTTGATGCCCTGACGATTCAGGTTTTTGGCAATGCGCTCTGTGCCGCGCTTGGTGCGGGAGAAAATGAGGCAGCGCCCGCTTTCCTTGTTCAGGAGCTTGTAAAGCATGTCGGGCTTGCCGTCGTCGGATACTTCGAAGGCCTGAAGGCGGACGTTCTCCGATGGCTTTAACGTGGAACCAAAGGTGAGGCGGACGGAGTTTTTTGTGTAATCCTTCACCAGTTGGGCTACGCCGGCTTCCATGGTTGCGGAGAAGCACAACGTCTGACGATCCTTCGGTAAATTGGAGACGATTCGCCGAATGGCTGGGAGGAAGCCCATGTCCAGCATGCGATCGGCTTCATCGAGCACGAGCGTCTTCACTCCGCTGAGGTTGACGAGCCTGCGATCAAGATAATCTTCCAAGCGGCCAGGAGTGGCCACAACGAGCCGAGCGCCCCTGCGAATGGCGTTGAGTTGCCGCCCTTCCGGGAGGCCGCCAACGACCAATGCCCCGGGCTGCTCCTTCTTGGAGCGCAGGACGTCGTATTGGGCGATCACTTGCATGGCCAGTTCCCGAGTTGGAACAAGCACGAGCGCCGCGATGCCGGCGGCTTTGTGCTGCGACAACTTTTCAATCACCGGAATCAGGAACGCGAGCGTCTTGCCAGTTCCTGTCTGCGCGGTGGCGATTACATCTGTACCCGATAAAGCTTGCGGGATTGCCGCAGCCTGCACCGGGGTCGGCGTCGAAAAACGAGCTGACTGGAGGTTCTCCTTCAAGGAAGGAGATATAGAGAGTTCCGAAAAACTTTGCATTTTGCTTTCTTGCTGGCGGGACTGCCGAGGCACACATAGCTTCTCGTGAGCGAGACAATCTGGATTGCCAGACTTATTTTGAATTACGCTGAAGACCTACGGAGGAAACGGAGGGCGGGTATTCTCAGATCAATCAATAAAGCAGAGGGACCGCACAACACAACCGAATGCATTAAGCGCAAAAACATCATAACACAAGTGAGGGAATTCTGCTCGCAGGAAAAATAGCGGCTGTTTCTCGGGCGGCTATATTATTTCGGTCTAGAAACTATATCTTGCCCACAAATAAAAGGGGGGTGGGAGAGAAGAGTGTCCACAGGGCTGAATTTGTGGTATGGCTTCTATTTGTTGCGTCGTTTTTAGTTGGTTCTCTTGTTGGGGTTCAGGATGTTTTTTCTCCAGCGGCCGATGGCTTTTTTTCGTGAATCGATTTGATTGCGCTTCTCGGCGTTGTTCGCGTCACCGCGCTTGTAGAGATGCAGAAGCGCGCCATCCCGAAAATGGAGGGGATCGCGGAGGTTCTGAAGTTCGCGATAGTAGAACACGGCGGTAGGCCGGCGGCTTTTGAATCGCAGACTTCGCAGAAACTCGAGTTCTTCTTCCGTTGCGTCTCCGCTCAAATCCCGCAGATCCAGAAACTCCTGGAAGCCTGCTTCAGGTTGCGAGCGTTCGGCGTCGTCGCGCTCGACAAACTGAAAATGCACCACCTCGACAGGAGAGAGCAGGCGATTCAAGACAACCTGGATCGCAAAGGTGGTCAAGTCAATATCCCAGGATTCAATCATGGGGCCGAGGAAAGTGGCGCAGTGGGCGGCGGAAATATTAAACATGTCCGTGTCCAGAAATTCCAGAATGACGGTGCGCGCTTCGGCATAGGATTGATCGCGCAGCTTGGCAACCTTGCGCAGCCACTGTTCATTTTCCAGTTCATCGCGGGCGATTTTCTTGGTGACGTCCAGAAGTTTCTGGGTCACCAGACGCTCCAATTCTCCGAAGGCTTGCTTTTCGAAAATCTCGCGCACCTGTTTATGGCGTTCGGGCTGGCATTTGCTGATGACAACCTCGCGGACTTCCTGATAGAGGGGAGTCGGCGGGTCGGCCAGTTTTCTTTTCCATTGCTCGCGTCGCTGATCGTCGACCATGGCAGAAAGCTGGCCCTTGGGCAATTTAAGGAAGGCGTTCATCTTGTCGTAGATGTCCGTGCGGTTGGTGGCGGGGGGAGCCTTTTTGCGGGTGAGGAGTTGAGAGATGTAAGACTCCGTGACCTGGGCGGCTGCGGCGAGATCGCGCTGTTCCAGGCCCAATTCTCTTAGCCTCTGTTGAATGAGCAAACACACATCCATACGGCCTCCCGCTGCTTAACTGAGACGGTAAACCACATAGTACAGGCGGAGTTGAAACTTGACAATAGAGGTAAAGCAAGGCATTCTTCTCTCACGATCAAGGCTGCTTTCAGGTCTTTCCGACCGGTCGCTCTCCCCTGACGACTCCCTTGGTCTCCACAAGGAGAGTCTTATGTTCGCTCGCAAGGTCTCGGTACGCCTGAAGTCCGACTCAGCTAACCAGTTTATTCAGAAAATGGAGAGCGAAATCATCCCGTTGCTACGCAAGCAGAAGGGCTTCCTGGATGAACTAACGCTGATTTCCCAGAGCGGGAAAGAGATTCACGCCTATAGTTTCTGGGAAACCAGCGAGGATGCGGAAAGCTACGACCGGAAAGGGTTTGGGGAAGTGACCAACCTGGTTACCGGACTAATTGACGGCGCCGTGCGGGTGCACACCTACATGGTTGCCAACTCCACGTTCCACAAGCAGACTGCCGCTGTTGCGTCCTGAGAGTGACGGAATCGCGCTGAACCATAGTTGCGATTCGCGCCGATCCGAGCCTAACCATTGAGCCACATCCTTTCAAAGTCGAATACCAACGAATCCACGATTCTGCTCGTTCGAGAGGGGGCGGTGCTGCCTCCGGACCTGGCGACAGAAAACGAGACGTTTCTTCCCGGTTGGCGAATGGTAAAAGACTTCGACAACTATGCACTTCGTCAAAAAATACGAGAGACGAACTGGAATCTTCTGCAACTGCGCGGCGGCAAGGAAACGCGAGTCATGGGCCGCGTGCGACAGGTGATCTTGCGAAAAGGCGTGGCCCAGTTATTGGGCGAACTTCGGGGACGGAAATTCAACTCATTGGAAATCAGAGTGCCGGTTTCGAAAAGATTTCTGGGAGTGTTGTTCCTGAACATTTCGGTGCGTCTCAGGCATTTTCAGTGCGACACCGCGATCTGATGGCGGGCAGTGGGGGAATCAGAACAAAGGAAGCATTATGACAAAGCTATATGTAGGGAATCTGGCGTTCAGCATGACGGATGAAAGCTTGCTGCAGCTGTTCAGCGGGAAGGGATACAAGGTGGGATCGGCGCGCATCATTACCGACCGGGAAACCGGGCGCTCGCGTGGATTCGGATTCGTGGAACTGGCACCGGAAGATGACGCGACCAAGGCCATCGGGGAATTCAACGGCATGGACATCGAAGGCCGCGCACTGCAGGTCAACGAAGCGCGCCCGCAAGAATTTCGCGGCGGCGGCGGAGATCGCGGCGGCGGTGGCGGCGGACGCGGGTTTTCGGGCGGGCGTGGTGGATCTGGATCCGGATCTGGACGCGGTGGCCGCCGGAGTTATTAGCCGCGGCCCGGGCGCGACGCTGCACGAGGCAATTTTGTCTGAATAATCTGATGAGGAGGATTCTTGTCGAATCTTGAAACAGGCCAATACATCAAGCATTTTCAGTATGGTTGCGGAGTAATCGTTAAACGGGACTTTGATCGTACGACCATTGATTTTGACACCCACGGGGTCAAGATTTTTGTCACCAGCCTGATGACCATCGAGCCCGCAGAAGGGATTCCGCCCAAGCGACGCCGCGCCAAGCGCGCGAAGGCCGTGAAGCCAGAGCCAACATTCGCAGGGCGGGTGTTCGTGCCTGGTGCCAAATGACACCGGGGTTGATCGTGCAGTACCGCGGCTTCCAGGCGAAACTGCTGATGCGTGAATACACGTTTCAAGTGCGCGAAGCGGGCACGGAGCGCGAGTTCACACTCAACATTGCGAACGAAGCGTTCCTTTCGCACCGTGTTCGCTACCAGGATGCGCCGGATATCTGCGCCCAAAGGCTGCAGGCGGAATTGGCGGCGCACGCAAACCATCCGTTGGAAACAGCGTATGTCATCACCTCTGCCGAGTTGGACGGGTACCGGACATTACGGGCGGAGAAGCCTAGCCGTTATCCTTCGCGCCAGTCGCAATCTTGAACCGTTCGGCGGTTGTCAAAGGCGTGCAAATAGACGAGGTTTTCAACTATCTCCGCGGCCCAAGCACAGGCTTGGGCTGTTTCTCACTTAGCCAAGAGTAAATCGTCGCAGATCATCTCAATTTCGGTGTCTCCCGATCGTTCGAGCGTACCTTGACGGCCGGTCGCGCGAAAACCGGACCGCTCGTAGTAGCGCCTGGCACGAGTGTTGCCCTCGACGACATTGAGGCGGACCTGCGTAGCCCCTACTTCGTTAGCCCAGGATTTCACGAAAGAGACAAAAGCGTCGGACGCGCCGGTGCCCCGGAGCTCTGGGTGCACCCACATCGCCATCAACTGAACCGCGGAAGCGTCATTCGGATCGCGGACGCCGGCCACGAGCCCACGAGGTTCGCCAGTGGTCTCGTGGATGAAGGTCACGCCCGGAGCTAGCCAACGGCGCCAGTCCTCCATCGTTCGGGCCACCTCCCGCTCATAGGTGGAACCGAAGGCGTTCGGCGAATCGGTGAGCGCCTGAAGACGCAAAGCCCTTAACACTGGTTCATCGCCGATCGCGGCGCGTCTGACACTAAATTGCATGTCGCTCTCATGCACCGGCAGATGTAGCTGGAATTGCTTTCTTGCCGGGAGACGATTTGAGGATATCAGGAACTCACGGCTGCGGCTGTTTCAACAGCTTCAGCACGTTGGTGGTTGTATCTGTCTCTCCGAAACGTGGAAAGACCTTCTCGACGCTATGACGGTGCGCATCGGCGTCGCGGTCTGTCATCGCATCGACGACAAGAACAACATTGTAGCCATAATCGTAAGCGCTGCGAGCTGCGGATTCCACGCCGGCGCTCGTCGAGATACCCGCCAAGAAAACTTGTGTTACACCGCGCTGCCGCAAGTAATCATGCAAGGATGTGCCGATGAATGCGCCCACGCGTTGCTTGGTGACAAGGTAGTCGCCAGGTTGCTGTTCCAGTTCGGGGACGAGTTCAGTCCAATCGGGGGAAAACGAAAGCTTGCGCGGCCCGGCGTCGGTGCGGCCCGGAGCCGAGGCAGTTACGTTCACGAGAACGACGGGTAACACTCGCTCGCGGAACGTCCTTGCGAGTTGGGCAGCACGAGAGACGATTACCCCAGTGGGATGAACGGTAGGCATAGCAACAATTCCTTTTTGGAGGTCGATCAAGATTAAGGCAGGGACATTATCGAGTTTTGTGAGTGGCATGGTTTTCCTTTCGCGTGGGTTGGGAGAGATCGTGACGGGATTTTGCCCGGGCTTCATTTTGAGTGTTTTTCTTGAAATCGCACGCTGGCCATGATGCTCAGCGCAGCGATTCCCGCGAAGAAAATAGTAAGGGTAGAGTAACTTCCGCTCGAGACTCTTCCCACGCGGAAAAGTATGTAACCGACGGCCAGATTCAAGAGCGCCCATAGGACGTTCACCGTTGGCGACGACAATCCTTTTCCAGGAGGGTTCGCGAAAGGTGTCGGGAAAGGCTCGCCAGAAATGCCCTGGACGAAATGAGGCACGACATTAGCAAAAAGCATTCCGGCGAAGAAGCAAGCGACGTAGTTATGCCAGTTCATTGTGGTTTTTCCTTTCGGGGAAAGGGAATTCACGGCGATATTATGTTGGCGTTTCGCCGGGAATCATGTCTGTGTCGCGTGCGGGCAGCAACCCCAGCTGTTCGTAGATTGGCCTCATAACCACTCGAAGTTTTGGCCGTTCGAACGCGAACCATACCGAACCAGCGAGACAAGATGCCCCAGTGAGCATGACGGTATGTGGTGCGCCGATGCGATGAGCCAAAGCGCCAGCCAGCAGACTCCCAAACGGAGACGCGCCGAAGAATGCCATCATGTAATAGCTCATGACGCGAGCGCGTTTGTCTTCCGGCACCAATGACTGAATGATCGTGTTGCTGACGGACGCCGTCTGGATCATGCCGAAGCCTACGAAAACCATCAGTACAAGTGATAACCAAAGCGTATGCGACAGGCCGAAGAGAATCAGTGCTGCGCCCAACATGGCGGTGGCGATCTGAAGCATGCGCGTCAGCCCGACGACTGACTTGCGGATTGCGAGAGAAAGCGCGGACACAAATGCACCGATGCCTGAGGCACCCGTCAGCCAGCCGAGAGTGGCTGCGCCGCCATGCAGGACCTGGCCCGCGAAGAGCGGGAGCAACACGGAGTAGGAGTAGCCCATCAAACTGATCAGTGCAAAGAGCAGAAGGATGGTGCGAATGGGTGCAAATGTGCGGACGTAGTCCCAGCCTTCGCGCACCTGTTCGAGCATGCTGCTGGCGCTGCGGCGGATGTTCCAGGGCTTGATGCGCATCAGCAGCAGAGATGCGATCACGGCGAAGTAGCTGACGCCGTCAATCAGGAAGCACCAGCCTTCGCCAAAGGCTGCGATGACCAAGCCGGCTAGGGCGGGGCCGATCAGTCGCGCGCCGTTGGCCATTGAGGAGTTGATGGCAATCGCGTTGCTGAGGTCGTTGCGATCCTCAACCATTTGTACAAGGAAAGATTGCCGTCCGGGCATGTCGAAGGAGTTGATCAAACCCTGCAACGCAGTGAGTGCGATGATTTCCCAAAGATTGATGACATGCGCGAGGGTGAGGGCTGCCAGCGCGAGCGATTGCACCGCGGCGAGGGCTTGCGTCCATACCAGCAATTTGCGGCGATTTAGTCGTTCGACCCAGACGCCGGCAAAGGGACCCAAGAGAAACGCAACAATTTGGCCCGAGAAGCTGACGACACCAAGCAGCAGCGCCGAATGGGTCATGCGATAGACCAGCCAACTCGTCGCCAGCTTTGTCATCCACGTGCCGATTACCGAGATGGTTTGACCCGCGAAGAAGAGCTTGAAGTTGCGGTGCCGCAGGGCGCGCCAGGCGTGCGAAATTGAACTTGCAGGGGATGACGTTTCCCGGGTATTTGAACGGATTGCGGGATTGTTTAAAAGCTGCGCGCGTCCGTCGTTGCTTGTCACTTTGCCGCCAGGCGTTTGATAATCTCGCTAGCCTTGAACAGTGTTTCTCGCTCCTCTTCGTCGAGTTGAGCGATGGCTTGCGCCAGCCAGGTCCGTTTTGCTTCGCGGGCGCTTTTCTGAATGGCAGCGCCTTTGGCGGTGAGTTCAATATTCACCTGGCGGCCATCGGTCGGATGTGGCTTGCGGTCAACCATGCCCATTTCCTCGAGCGCCGCGATGGTGGCGCCCATCGATTGCGGCTTCATGCTTTCCGCGCGCGCGAGATCGGCAGTCGTTGCGGGGCCGTCTGCCCCGAGGCGCTTCATGACCGCAGACTCGGTCAGGGAGAGCTCATGCGAGGCGGCTGCAGCGCGTATGCGGCGGACCAGTAGTCCAATGGCTTGAGTCAGGTCGGTTACGGCGAGTTCGAGGGGCTTCCGCGTCATGGCAATTCCAAAGGTACAGGAAAACAGTCTAACTTGCAAGGTAACCTTGTAAGTTAGACTGTTTAATGGGAGTGCAAACGTAGCGTGGCTGTTGGCCTAATCATTTCTTTAACTCGGCCAGCCAGTTTGTATTCAACTGCAGTGGTGCCTGGACTTCTTCTTCGGAGCGGTTCACGAGAAGGCGCTTTCCATCCGAGGAGACGTCATACGATATGCCATCCGTGTGTGCTGGTGTGGAACAAACGTTGGTGTGCACCCACAGTGAGATCTGATTCTTTTGCCGTTACGGAACAGACGAAGTAATCGTTCGTGACGTTCTCGAAGAACAGTTCTCTCCCATTTCCGCTCCACGCGGGATAGGTTCCGCTATTGGCCGACACCCTCCATTTACCTTTTCCTTCCGGGAAACTTGTTATGTAAATCTCAAGCTGGCCTGATTCGTCCGAGGCATACGCCACCCAGTGGCCATCAGGGGAAACCCGATAGGCGGAGATGTTCGATTGGGAAGACGGCGGCTGTACAACCGCAACAGGCTTGGTGTTTCCTGCGACTGGCACCAACCAAACGGAAACCATCTTCTCGCCCTGCGACGGGAAGACGCTCATATTCTCCGCGCTTCGTGGCCTCTGGCGGCGGCAATGTTGAAATTCGCACCAAGACGGCCGACGGCAGCGGAGCCGAAAAGCCATTGATCGCCCGAGCAAAACAACTTTCATCATCGCCCCAAAGATAGGTTATATATTTTCCATCCGGCGACCATGTGGGATGTTCGGCTCCTCGTCATTCGCCTTGCATGCCCTGACTGGCTAGGTCTTTGTCGGCCTTCCAGCAAAACTCAGGCTGCCCTTTACAGACCGGTCATGCGCTGCAGGTGTTCTGGATACCGCGCACCTTCTACCGTGATTTTCGAGGCGGCGCTATCGATTTCGCCTAGGTCGTCCGATGTGAGTTTGATAGCGACCGAACCAATGTTTTCGTCGATGCGTGACAACTTGGTCGTACCCGGTATCGGAACAATCCACGGCTTTTGAGCGAGGAGCCACGCGAGGGCGATCTGAGCTGGTGTGGCGCCTTTCTGCTTCGCGATACGGCCGAGCAGATCAACAACTGCCTGATTTGCCCTGCGAGCTTCTGGCGTAAACCGAGGAACGATGTTGCGGAAGTCGGAACTGTCGAACGTGGTGTTCTCGTCGATCTCCCCGGTGAGGAACCCCTTACCCAAAGGGCTATAGGGAACCAAACCAATTCCAAGTTCCTCCAGAGCCTGCAGCACTTCCTCTTCCGGCGTCCTCCACCATAGGGAGTATTCGCTTTGCAGCGCAGTCACAGGCTGAACGGCGTGCGCGCGACGAATGGTTTGCACCCCGGCTTCGGAAAGTCCAAAGTGTTTGACCTTGCCTTGCTGAATCAGATCCTTCACCGCGCCCGCCACGTCTTCGATAGGCACGTTCGGGTCAACACGGTGCTGGTAGAACAGATCAATGACATCGGTCTTAAGGCGCTTGAGCGAAGCGTCTGCTACTTCCTTGATGTGCGCGGGTCGGCTGTCCAGCCCGGCTTGTTTGCCGGTGGCGGGATCAAGTTTGAATCCGAACTTGGTCGCGATCACGACTTGGTCACGAACGGGAGCGAGGGCTTCACCCACAAGCTCTTCGTTCGTGAACGGGCCGTAGACTTCGGCAGTATCGAAGAATGTGATGCCGCGTTCTACCGCTCCACGGATAACTGGAATCATCTCCTGTTTGTCTCTTGCCGGGCCATAGCCAAAACTCATGCCCATGCAGCCGAGGCCCAGAGAGGAAACTTCCAAGTTGCTTTTTCCGAGTTTGCGCGCTTGCATTGTTGCTCCTTGCGGATGGTTTGTTTCATCCCGAGAGTAGAATCAAACGGCAGGGAAGCGGTAGCCCGATCCTTCCGACTTATTGCCTATTCCTCTTGTTACGTGAAAAAGTGTTGGTGTATACGGAGGGGAGCGGCTATCTTAAACAGAGGCACAAGAGAGTCAAATAGATGAAAAACGCCAGCAAGAACGCTTCTACGCTGTCAAATCGAGCACGGCAATTGCGCAGCGAGCTGGCCCGCAAGATTGCCTCTTATATTGGACTCAGAGAGAAACTGATAACCGAGGTCCCCGGCTTGTTGCTGACGCGCCGGACCGCCCCGACGGTGCCGGCGACCGCGACCTACGAGCCGAGCCTGGCCGTGGTCGCACAGGGGCGGAAGCGGGCAACGCTTGCCGGAACCACGTTCATTTTCGATGAGTCGCGATACCTGCTGACCTCGCTCGATTTGCCGGTCATCTGCAATGTGTTCGAGGCGAGTGAAGAAGTACCTTATCTCTGTTTCGTGCTCAAGCTCGAAATGCCAGTGGTCAGAGATCTGTTGAGCCGCGAGGAGATTCAGTCGCGTGAGGCGCAATCCGATAGTCCTGCGATGGCCACTGGTGAGACAACCGCGGAATTGCTCGACGCTTGTTGCCGGCTTGTGGACCTGCTGAACACCCCACAGGACATTCCGTTTCTGAGTGGACTGATTCAGCGGGAGATCATCTACCGAATTCTCCGTGGGCCCGAGGGGGCGCGCCTCCGCGAAATTGCAACGCTGGGAGATCAGAGCCACCGGACAGCAAAGGCTATCGCATGGGTCAGAACGAATTACGCGAAGCCATTACGGGTGGAAAATCTGGCGAAACTCGCGGGCATGGGCGTCTCCACGCTGCACCATCATTTCCGTGAGCTGACCGCGATGAGTCCTCTGCAGTATCAAAAGCAACTTCGGTTGCACGCGGCGCGGGAACGCATGCTCATCGATGGTCTGGATGCGACCAGTGCGGCTTTTGAAGTGGGATACGAAAGCGCGAGCCAATTCAATCGCGAATACAGCCGGTTCTTTGGTCAACCGCCTATGCGGGATATTCGGACACTTCGCTCGCCAGACGCGCTCGCGTTCGACGCAATCAGTGAAAGGGTTATTACCCGCGGGGTTGGAAGCGGGGCGCCTCAGATTCTTCGCCGTTCGCGAACAAGAGTTCAGGAGGGAGTTGCGATGGCGATAGTTAGGCAGGATTAAGCAGCATTTCGACACAATCCTATACGCAAACCTATGCTCGCATCAGCTACACCATCCAACTAAATTGCATCACTATCCGCAGGAACTTACCACGCCATAAAAGACAAGCCCCGAATGTCTTGCCAAGAAACATTCGGAGCCCACGGCTTTCATTCCACTTTCCATTTCCCCGACTATTTAGGAGTTACTTCACGCGCCACTTTGCTGGACACCACCTCGCGTATATCACTGCGCTTTTTTACCGAATCGTATGCCGCGTCTCGTGAGCCGTAATGCTTGATAACGATGGTCATCGCTTTAGCGTCTATCTGATCGAACGCCGCATAGTTTGGATACAGGATCGCGATGGCGATGTCCCAATCACTCGGTCCATCGGAGGTAAGGTTGGTGAAAGCCTTGTAGTCAGTGATGAAACCTTCTTTCTTATAGGCTTCATAAAGAGGCTTCAGGTTTTCGCGAAAATCCTTCCAGAACGCATCGCCCATTCCCGGCTTGATATGATAGTAAGTGACCCGCCACACCGGCCCAACATCATAATTCGGACTTTGCGCAAAGATGGGAAGTGCGGTTAGCAGCATCAGCACAAACAGAGTGGCCCAAAAAATTTTTCTCATTCATTCCTCCTAAATTGTTCAAATGGATTTATTTTGGCCTAGGCCCGCGCCCCATTAGGAGCGAATCTTTGGGGCAGGCGGAGTATATACGCGGCCTCGTGCGAGCGTCAAACTCACGGATCGGTCACAATCTCGAAGCCATTCACCAAAAGGATCTCCCCAACGAATAGTCCAAATCCTTGGGATGTCGTCTGCGCGACTCTGCTCTGGGCCAGCCGCTTCGTCGGGGCATTGAACTGTTCCCAATTCACTTTCGACGCGTGAGATTTCCAGGGGCTTTCCGGTGCCTGCTGTTATTGTTGTTCACCCCCGCTCGTTGACATACTGCTCTTGCTGGCCTAACATGCCCGTACTTTGTTTCACTCTCATTGGATCAGGCAGAATCGGCCAGGAGTGTTCGGATGACAGACTGGATGTATGTGCAGCAAAATCCCGCCGAGCAGCTTGCCCAGCTTCACTATTTCTCGCTCGTCAAGCACCAACTAGGCGGCGACATCCTCTTCCGAATCACCATAAAGGAATTTGCTGCGCCTCCTCCGGGACAACGGTTGCGTTTCTTCGCCGAGGCCGATAAAGCCGTGAATCAGAAGAGTGCTTCCTTCATCCCGTGTGGCTGGGGTAACACGCTGTTCAACGCTTTGGGCGACTGTATGCGCCTGATTCGTCAGTTCCCTTACGAAGGGGAGGACGTGTCGCCGTCTTCGTAATCAATCTGCCGGATCTATTTTCCGTCTTTCTCTTGTAAAGGGAGTTCAACATCGTGATTCTTCACTTGAACAAAGCGACCCCCAAGCAGGGAGTCACTGTCCTGCACTTCAGGGGCAGCATCCACTCCGGACCCGATTGTCACCGTGTGGAGCAGGAGACGGAAACCCTGATCGGCAGCAAAGAAACCTCTGTGATCTTCGATCTATCCGATGTCACGCACATCGACAGCTCCGCCATTGGCTCCATTGTACGCTGCTTCTCGCGGCTAAAGAATTCCGGTGGGTATTTGCGCTTGGCCGGCTGTACCGGGATGATCGAAGCCAGCATAAAACTCACGCAACTTCACAAGGTGCTCGAAATTTATCCTACGGTTGCGGCCGCGGCCGAAAACTACCCTCTTCCGCGATAGTCCTTGCCACGGGCTCCCTCGCGGGCTTGCGCCCAAAGACGTCGGTATTCCCATTCTTCGGTATTAATTCTAGACTCCGCCCAGCACCCCTCAAACTTCATCCGAATCACGCCTCGCAATCCTCTGGCCTGTCACTTGCGCTGCGTTTGGCAGTCCGCGCGCGTCTTGTAAGTTATTGTAAAACCAATTCACGCAGCGCTTTCAGGGCGGACGTCCCTCATAGGCAGGCCGAACTGTGGGTTGGGAATTTTGGAATTTTTAGGGAAAACTGCCCTCAACGCTACCTTATTTTCATCAGTTTTTGCTTTTATGTACTTTCGCTCGAGTGCCCGCAGGCGCTTTCCTCTTCAATTTGATCTGATTGTAATCAACGGCGGCACGGACGAGATTTTTTAGAGCACGGTCATTAATCTTGTCGCCCTCATAAAGATCGATCGCTCTCCAGGCGTTGCCTCCGAGGCCAGCGTTGAAGAGCTTGTCAGGATCCGGGAGGCTGGCCCCGTGGGAAAAGGTAAGCTTCACCTTGTCTTTATGGGCGTTGCCGACCGCGATAATTCCGTCGCGAGACCAGACCGGGCTACCCATCCACTTCCATTCCTCGATGATCTCCCGGTCAGCCTCAAGGACACTCTTACGGATGCCGGCGAGCATTTTGCCACGCCAGTCCGTGAGTTCAGCGATCAGATGGTCAATACGTTCGGATGGATTCATTGGATCTTTATGCCTCCAGTTCTCGTCCTGTTTTCATCTCAGTAGTTTTATTGGGCGATCTCGTCGAAAACAAGTCGTCGAAGGATATGGCCTTTCCACATCCAAAGTCCAGAGAGGATGAGTATAGGGACGAAGACAAACCGAGTAATGGGCGCGTAGTCTGTCAAACGGACTATAAATATAACCGAGTATCGGAATGCCAAAGACGATGTGAAGCCAGCGAAAAATTAAACGCATGGTGCCTTGGTTCATGATGTTTCCACCTCGATTTATGGTTTTTGAGCCGCCTGAGGCGGCCTGTTGGATGTTTCAATACCGAACTGCCTTGCGTACTCCGCGTTCAGCCGTTGCCAGCCGCCGAACTTCATGGCCTCGGCGCCCACCATGCGTCCAATCGGATCACCCGCCAGGAGCTGCTCATGGACGTCGAAGCAAATGTGCCAGCCCGCGGCGCCCCAAGCGATGAAGCGGCGATCAAGTTGTGCCACAACGTCAGGCGCGTGCCTCCAGCGAAGGCCTCTAGTTCCCACCGAATATCGTTGTACTCTGCACCTTGGGAGCGTCGGCGCGCGTCACTTTTGTTTCCAGCGGCGTGGGCGTTCCCACCCGCGTCAGCTTCACCGTTCCAACCGTACCCAGGCTACCGTCGGCGTCGAAGGGCGCCCACTCGCGCAGATGCGCTAAGCGTCTCCCAGACTTTTTCCGGCGAGTGGCGCAGCTCTCTGGCCAGAAGGAGCGTCCACTTTTCTACGTCCTTTCGTACCTGCGCGGGCCGAACCCGGCATGTACTGCTCGCGATCGATCATCTTCTTTTCCTTACGTCAGCCTGGATCATCCTCGTACCGCCCGCCTACCAGCGTTTCAGCTGGGTCACCTGAATGAGGTTGCCGCAGGTGTCCTTGAGCATGGCGATCTTCGAGCCCGTCACATCCGTTGGTGGCATGGTGAACTCGGCGCCCTTTCCCTTCATACGCTCGTATTCGGCCTGCACGTCGTCGGAGAAGAACATGGCCGCGGGCTGATTCTGTTGAAACAGCGCCTGCTGGTACGCTTTGGCTGCCGGGTTGTTGTTCAGCGCCAGCTGCAACTCCGTGCCGTCCGGCTCCTCGGGCGAGGCCACGGTCAGCCAGCGATATGGCCCCTGCGAAAAGTCCGTCTTCTTTGTAAACCCGAGCACCTCCGTATAGAAGCGCAGGGCCTTCTCCTGGTCGTCCACGTATACACTGGTCACTTTGATTTTCATTTCGTTTCTCCTGTGCGCCGGTTAAACCGGCGAGATTGTAGTGAATGAAAAAGTCACACGAAAATGGAGTAGCGACCCATATCGGCCCCGAGTCATGCGGAGCCGCTCGCAAGGGCGGCGTCGAAGCGTTGACAGGGGAACGTGCGGGCCGGGTATTCAGCCG
The DNA here is from genome assembly GCA_963742325.1 of Candidatus Acidiferrales bacterium. Taxonomy (GTDB): domain Bacteria; phylum Acidobacteriota; class Terriglobia; order Acidiferrales; family UBA7541; genus Acidiferrum. Next base: position 2,210,958 of record CAVULB010000002.1, read on the forward strand.
CGTAAGAAACTTGCTCCGGGACGCCGACGCTGTAGGAGAAAGCGGAAGGCAACATCGGGTGCAACGATATCGCGAGGTGTGCCAGAGTCCCGCGCGGTCAGAGACCCCGTGCGCGTACGGAAGCACCTCGCGCGGGAACCGAGAGATCCCAAGTCCGCCCAGGATCGCGCTGGCCCTGGGACGCATCGGGAAGTCTAAGGACGTACGCCGATGACGAACGGACCTGGGAAGTCGGACAGACCTACAGTACCTGGGAAGTCTCCGAACAACGCCGGACGACCGGCCGCGGAGGGGATGGAGGGAAAGGGTTTGGCCAAAGGGAACCTGCCACAGCAAAACGCGTCCCGGACACCGAGCCGGAAAGACGCGCCCAGTGCGCTGGAGCGGGTACCTCAAGCAGCAAAGAAGGATAGGAAGTTGCGGTTCACAGCGCTCCTGCACCACATCTACAACCTGGGAACGCTGCGCATGGCTTACTTCAGTTTGCAGAAGGAAGCCGCACCGGGCGTGGATGGGGAGACGTGGCGGCACTAGGGCGAGCAACTGGAAGCGAATCTCCAGGACCTTTCCGACAGGCTGAAGCGAGGAGCGTACCGAGCGAAGCCGGGACGTAGGGTGTATATCCCGAAGGCCGACGGGCGGCAAAGGCCGCTCGGAGTGCCGGCGCTGGAAGACAAAATCGACCGCCGCACGTTGGACGCGGCGCATGCATGAACCCATCCCCGAGCTGGGCAAGTGGTTGCAAGGGTGGCGCGTGGACACATCCGGTACTACGGAGTACCCCTGAACCAAAACGCGCTGTGGATCTTTCGGTTCCAAGTGGGGCGGCCCTGGCGTCGCGCGCTGTCGCGGCGCAGCCATAACGGCCGCGTCCTCTGGGATCGCATGCAGCGCTTCATCAACCGTTGGCTTCCTCTGCCTTCTGTCTGTCATTCCTATCCCTGCGCCGCATGAACGTCATCACCTAAGGCAAGAGCCGGATGCGGGAATACTACTCGTCCGAATCCGTGGAGGGGGTTATGAGCGATCATGATCTCTACTCCGACTCACAAAGAAAGTTTTCTAAGCCTGATCAAACGTGCGTCTGCAATGATTGCGATTAAGCCGGAGGTGAGGGAGCAAAACAATTGGACAATGGTATCGACCGATAGTGTCAGGGGCGGAGTGAACGTGGTCAAAACGGTTCCGGGATGATTATCAGGTGGAGACCGGCGGAGGACGCTTGCCCAACTGAGCGCTGTAAGGCTTTGTGTCGTTTGAATCATTCAGTCCAAGGCATTGCTTCCAGGATTTTCCAGGACTTTAAGAATAAATTCAGGCTTTAAAAGCGCCGGTAGGTGTATGCGACGTTTCGTTTCAGATGCGCATAACCGCTAACTTGGCTCCCAGTACCTTCGGCATCGACTTATTGTATGTCAGTCGCGCGTTTTTACAGTACGAATCGGCGCTGGCGGTACGAGGATCTCAACAAGTCCGGTCGCCACGTCGTACACGAGGCCTGATATAAGCCACGCACTCGGCAATGCGGGAATCGCTCGGAGCGCAGCAACATCGACCGCGACCGCCGCCCGAGGATCGGTGACCGCTTTTGTCTTGAGTTCGCCTTCCTGTATTTGAAAATAGTGCGCCAGCTTGGCGGGGTCGTCGGCAAGGCGAGTGATGCCGCAATCGGTATGCTGAAGTACGATGATGTGAAACTCACCGCCGCCTCCAGGAATCTCTCCGGCAACTTCACCGATTCGCCCGAGTAGTCCCAACTGCTCCAACAACCCCGGCGTGATGCGACCGCCGATGTTACGTATCACGACGGCTTCGCCCGGTTTAATTCCAAGTACATGAGCGGGGTCGACACGCATATCGGCGCAACCCGATGATGATCGCCTTTACATTAGGCAGTGCTTGCGGAAGCGAGGGCATAAATGTGCCCGCAGCAGACTGCCGAGCAGCAAAATCCTTGTTACGTTGTAACAAGTGGTCGAGATTGCTCATGCTGATTCTCCTTAAGGTACGTTCTAACAGCGGGACTTTAACGGATGATAGGTCTCAATAAAAATTCAACGGCCTCCGTGTACGAGCAACTCCAAAGAAGGACAATGCAGCCTCCTGCGCGAACTTCGCAGCCGGTGCAGTAAGGCTGCACTATGAAGCTGGTCAGTAATCGTCGATTCGTTAGCGGCTCGTGGCTTTAGTCTTGGCGCGTTCGATTCGAACCGCTGAAACGCCGCAGACTTCGCCTTTCCAGCTGCAGGCTCTGCACGTGGCTTCAAGTAACCGCATCTTTGCATCTTCGTCAGATAGAACGCTGTCGGATAATACGTGGGCAAAGGCTTCGTGCCTGCCGCAGTTCAAACAACGAAACGTTAGAATGTATGGAGAAACCGAACACTTACGAATGTATCCGGGGGTGTCCTCGCTCATTCAGCGCGCCTTCTTGGGCTGGTCCACGGTAGGTCCACATGCTTGTTTAGACGAGTTTTGGATCTCCCGCATCCCAGACAACATGTTTGACGGATCCTTTTAACTTCCCGAAGTGACGAAAATGCCGCTCTGAAAACAAGCGGTCTCGAGCGCATAGCTTTCCAGACATTTTTCGACTTGAGCCCCCCGAAGGTGACAGGATCTTCGGAGGGCTCCGACTGAGCGAGGCATGGGGGCGATGAAAACTAAGGAGTCACGCGAACGCTGATCGCCACATACTGGCCGTCATCCTCGCGATAAGTAACGTCGGCATCCGATCCAACCTTGAGGTTACCGTCCACAGTTGTATTCTTATCGATCATGAACCTCATGGTCTTCGGCGTAGGTTCCTGGAACTGGCTTCCCGGTTCAGACCCAGGGTTCGACGCTAGGGTGAGGGTGAAGGAACTTTTCCCCACCGAGGCGATCTTTCCAGAGACGGATTGAGCTTGTGCGGCCGTCTGTTCGTGGGTTGTATTTGGATAAGTAGGATTCGGTATTGCGCAAACCGCGGCTGCGAGAATGAGACTGGCCAGGGGCGCAAAAATTATGCGTTTGTCGAACTTCATTATATTGGCCTCCTCGTAATCGAGGCTGGTGCAAAAAGTGGTGCAGACAGGACGCCAAATTACATGGCGCACGTGGTATTTTCCTAATTATTGGAGAACCAAGTATTTGGGAGGCAAAAAGAAGCCGCTGTTGGAGTCAAGCGAAAGTACTGGCACCGGAAATACCTTCCAGTGGTTTCACCTATTTTTCCTACCTTGGGCTGGCACCCACAATATTCTCTGCTGGAATCAGTTTTGGGCTGGAAACCTGCTTCGTAGACGAACTTGGTACAGGCGCAGGCTGAGAGGCGTTCTCGAAAAAAGACGGGCTCAGAGAAGCTGTAAGATCATAGCTTCTCCCATTATCGGTCACCCCTGTAATCAAAAGCTCGTAACGGAAACCCTCAGGATGGCTCCGACTTCTCAGGAGCGCCAGTATCCCTTTCACTTCAGAATCGGAATGCAAGATGGTCTGATTCCCTGAAATTACCGATGAAACGATTTCACCGCGAAAATGGGTTCCATCGGCATTCACTTTGGAGTTGATCGTATCGAGCATTTTCACTTGCAGAATGGTGCCCCGGGGCAGAACATCGACAACATTTTCACTATTTGGATTCAGTCGAGTCTGCACATAAAAGGTAACGATGGTTCCCGTGGTTACCCGCAAAGGCGGAACGCTCTGGCCGCTACTGGTGCTTAAAAATGCAGAGATGAAGCACAAAATTCCAGCAATATACCGATGCATGGGCCTGGGATCTTTCTTTGTTAGAAAACCGAGACAGCTTTAATCTTAGGGTTCTGACTTGAAGGCGTCAACAGCCAGCGAGAAACTTGGCACGCAAAGGTGGTTACATTGGGCCTCAACCCGTCCGTCACAGTCGTGAACGGAAACAACGTCTGCGGGAATTGATCGAAAGAAACAAATCGGGAAGAATTATCTAAGCCCTGCAGGTCGAGGGGCAGGGAAGCTTTCTTCGAAGAAGTTTGCACCAACGATTTAGAAGTGTCAGCGATCATCAGCATCCGTATTTTTTTGAACGCACGCCGGGCGGGATTCTTGTCCGCTGACCTTTTTCCCTGCGAAGGGTTGCATCTTGTGCCGAAGGTATTCGATGTAAGTTTCTGGAACAGGATTGTTAAGTAGTTCTTCGATGACTGGGGCGAAGTAGGCTAGGGAATGGATCGGGGACAAGGTCGGGGCGTTTGGTGGTCGCAGGAGTCTACGCAAAGAACCCAACAAGAAAGCCGTCTCGATCAGCGTCAGAGGGAGTTTGCGTTGTTGCAGTTGATAGGCATGGATACGGTCCCGGGAGCTCGGCAGTACGGGTGTTTCCGGGAGCTGTTGATAAAGACGGAGCACGGTGTGCACGTACTGTTCGGCGTCGTGATCGAGGCGATTCATGGTTTCTTCCTCCGTGCGGTGGCCGCCGCTCCAGGCTACGGCGGGAACGGTCCCGAGTTTCTTCCTGGGCGAGTTGCTCCAGCAGCATGTGCGGGGACCAGCGTGCTTTCGTAGCCCGCGCCAGAAAGTCATCCAGGTTGGCCGGGATGGTCCTCAGACCGATGAACCGGAGTTGTGCGGATAGATCATTCCTCGGACTTACGGTGCTTATCGGTGAGCTCATCGTAGGACTCCAAGTCGTGAGGGGTGACATCGAGAGATTGCAGTTCCGGATGGTGGCTGAGATCCACGGGAGGTGGAGCGGTGCGTTGCTGGGAACGCTGCCGTCGGCTCAAGATGAACGCCACCGAAGAAGCACGTGGAGTGTTGCGCTCGAGTGCTTCCTGGATGGCACGGCGCAACTCCGCAGCCCCGTAGGTGTCCAGGAGTTTGAGGAGTTGCGCGGTCTGGCTGCCCGCCGATTCTCCACGGGCGAACGCGGCGTCGAGCAAAGCCTCGCTTTCCGGCGCGGCTTTGGCCAGGCGACCACCGGGAGTCGATCCGAAAGCTTTGCGTTTTTCCTCCAGCAGCTCTTGCTGGTGAGCGGGATCAAGCACCAACTGGTGTCGATCGTAGGAACGGCGATGTTGCGCGATCTCCTTACTGCCGTCCAGGACGCGCACCCGCGATGCAGAAGCTACCAGGGTCAGCGAGTGCCCAGGGGGCCTCGGAGGGATGGAGTAGTCGTTCAGGTCAAAGCGTAGGTAGATGGTCTTGCCCACATGCATGGGAAGAACCAGATCGGTCTCGAACGGATGTGCCGGTAAAGGAAGCAGGCGTGGTTGTTCCTCGACGAAAGCTTGCTGCACGGTGCGAGAGTCATCGTCTGGCCAAGGGCGTTGATGAGCGATCTGGTCACGCCAGAGCAGGGCTTGGCGGTTCAACTCTTCCAGAGTGGTGAATGTTCTGCCGGCCCAAAAGGACTCGCGTACATAAAGAACTGCTCGCTCCACTCGTCCTTTTTGATTTCCTGCCCGTACCTGGCAGGGACGAGGAGCGAAGTGATAATGCGAGCACAAGTCCAACAATCGAGGATGAAAGTGAATCTGGTCGCCGCGTCGTTCCAGCACCGCACTGCGGAGGTTATCGTAGAGAAGGATTCGTGGTTGGCCCGACCAAGCTTGAAACGCGTGGACATGGCCACGCAGAAAGTTTTCCATACTCTGATCGAAGAAGAATTCCAGATACAGGGCTCGCGAGTAGGAAAGGGTGATGAGAAAGCACGACAGACGCCGGCCGGCCCGGCCGACGGAGACTTCGCCAAAGTGGGCCCAATCCACTTGCCCCTGTTCTCCGGGAAAACAGCGCAGTCGCAGGAAGGACTGCTGCTGAACAGGCCGCAGACGAGCCACCACACGTCGCAACTGCACCACGCTTCCGGTGTAACCGCGCTCCCGGATCATCTGGTAGATGCGCGTGGCACGCAGCCGGGGATACTGCTGTAGAGTCTGGCGGATGAACTCTACGTAGGGGTCGGTCAGCAAGGGGCGAAGAGCCTTGGCGCGATTGAACTGCTCGGTCTCCAGGGCATGACGGACGCTGTCTGGGTGCACCCCGAGTTGTTGCGCGATGGTGCCGACTTTCCAGTGTTCAGCGTAGAACAAGTGACGGATCTGTGCCCGCAGTTCGCCGCTGAGCATGTTCACCTCCTGAAGAAGCGGGGGAACGGTTCCACAAAACGTCCCAGGCGGCCGCAGAGCACACAGCGAAGCCATCCGTTGTGCCGTGGCCGGGCGCCGATCCCTTTGGCGTGCGGATTCCCGACCGCAATCGCGCACCGCAATGGGATTCTGCCCTCGCAGGAAAGTCCCTGGGAAGATACATCCGTCACGCGAGCTCGCAGGTGGCGCCGCCGATACGCGCGCTGGCGATCGCGATGGTCCTGACGTCCTTCCGGACTCTGCTGATGGCGCCGGTTGGCTAAGCGATGTTGTTGTCGGCGTGTTTGCAACCGACAGGGGTGGCTGCAGTAGTGCTGCCCTCGGTCACAGTGGCGACAGATCCAGAAAACCTGGTGGCAGCCGCTAGCACGGCAAACTCGTTGACGAAGGACAACTTCGTTGTGGGCCGCCATCCTCGCCCCAAGGTGGGACTGGACAACGGCGACCGTTCATGGCAACTTGAGACCATCTTGGTGTTTGGCTACCTGATGAAGGTCTGCCACACAGGGAACTCGATCGCTCTAACGGTCGGGTTCCCACTTCCCACCAGCGGTGATCAAGCTAGCAGATGAGTGACGATGAGGGGTATGCGCCTGCGGCGCAGATGCTGATATGTTTTATATTTCCGGCGTGCGTTCAAAAAAATACGGATGCTGATGATCGCTGACAAGAAGAAGGAATCATTCTACAAGAGTGGCAGTCAAACAAAGTTGAGCCTCTTCGCCCTGTGGCTTTGAGGATATCCCGGACCAACGTGCACGCGCCAGCGCACGAAACTTACCTATCAAGCTACGAGCAACCTGTAGACATGCATTCGCAATCCATCGAGATCTTCTTTGGCAACAACAACGGTAACGCCTGAGGCCGCGGCAATTTCAGGCTTTATTAACTCCGCCGAGACCGTATAAAGAATGATTGGCACATCAAATTTCATTGCGCGGAGCTGGCGAGCAGTCTGGAAGCCATTCATGCGTGGCATAGTCAAGTCCAGAATGATCAAATCTGGCCGGAGACAACGTGTCTTTTCCAACGCGTCCAGGCCGTCGACGGCCTCGCCACAAACCTCGAAGCTGGGTTGGCTTTCCAAGAAATGACGGACAGCAGTCCGAACAACTTGACTGTCGTCTACAATGAGGATGTGTTTGGACAACGGCCACCTCTTTCGGAGGTGAAAGCCTCGTGCTGGAGAGCACCTGCGTACGTACGATACCGTACCAACTCATCCACGCGGGCGCAACCGGGTCTTTCGTGTAGGGGTTTGGGACTGCTAGGTTACTTCGGCCCGCCATTTCTTGATTTGCTCTGGGTTTTCAATTTTTAGATTTCCGCGAACATGGCTGATGAGACCTGCTTTTTGAAGCATGCCAGCAGCTACGCTAACGCTGGCTCGGCGTGTGCCCAGCATATGCGCAAGAAAATCTTGCGTCAGCGGCACGAAGTCGCCACCTAGACGGTCTTGAGACATCAGAAGCCACCGCGCCAAGCGGCGCCTTGGGATGATTGCAAAGCCATCTCCAATGCAAAACGTTGCAGGACAGCTGCAAGACTTGGACAATCCCGCAAAGCGACAGTAAAATCTTTCGCTTTCATTTTGAAACCGCTGCCCGCGACTTGCACGAGTAGGACTACTGGTGAATCCTACAACCAGAGGAAGTCCAACGAAGCCTTCTTTGCCACACAACCCAACTTCGACGCTTTTTCCCTCGGCCAAGGTGGTGAGAATCGAAGCCAAACCATCGTTCATAAAGAAGACATCTTTGATTGGGAGTCCAGCCTCGTTGAGGACTGTGCGGACAGGTAACGACACAAATTCCAGTTTCGAGAAGATTTCCGTACTCTCTTCGTCGGGAAGCCCGAGCAGGATTTTGTTGTGAACCTTGTGCCCGTTTCCGTGATAGGTGGGGAGCTTAAGGCCTCTATGGGAGCGGGCAGCATTTTTGCGGACCATGGGGATTTCCTGTGCGAAGGATTTGTCAGATTCGCAAGGAACTGCCCAAGTTGATGTTTGGTCAGAAGGATGCTAGTGAGACAGACCTTTATTGTAACAGCATACGGGACCCAGTGCCTGATCAACACAATTAAAGGGCGCGGTAAAACTTTCGGTCTGAACCACACGTCTGATGTCAGGCATCCACGGTTCAGGAGGACCCGTGCAAACCTGAGCCTTCTAGATTCACTTCCGCTCAATGGCCTCAATGGCAGCAAACTTCCGAGCGACATGTGGTCGGGAGCGCAGGCCGCCCGCGTGCACTTCGCAGCGTTTTCCAGCACTGACCCCACAGCTCGGGCAGGTAACGGAAGATAGTTGGCATGGTTCGGTAGTGAAAATCATCTGCAACTTTTAGCTATTGGCATTAGTTACAGTGTCATTTTTGACGATACTCGAACTATGTTGTCCGACCTATTCTTACTACATCCGGAACGTAGGGACCGGGAACTGACCCTCCCAACCCCACCTTGAGCCCTTCCGGACCTCAGAGCTTTCTCGACAAAACGTCAGCGATAACACTAAATCTGCAAGGAGCTACTGAATGAAAATCAGAAGTACAGTAATTCTAGGAATTATTATCATGCTATTTGGAACGATAGCGTTCGCCCAGGATGATGGTCACAAGATCGAAATTACTGGCGATTATTCCTACATTCACGCCAATCCGCAAAACAACAATATCATTCCCACTTTCTCTCTAAATGGCGGTGGCGGTTCTGCTGCCTTTTACTTCAGCAAGTACATCGGAATCGAAGGGGAATTTGAAGGCTATGGCAGCTACACCCACAACGTTATTACTCCCGCCGGGATCGTTTCCGCTTCCGGAAACCTGTTCACTTACAACGTTGGCCCGATCGTAAAATTCCGGACATCACATGTCGAGCCATTTGTGGAGGCCTTGTTCGGCGGGGCGCACAGCAATTTCTATGGGAATATCTACAACGTCTGCCCCGGATGCACGGTTCTCAGCAAGTCTCCGAGCAACAATGCGTTCGATTTCATCATCGGCGGAGGCGTGGACATTCCGTTGGGCGAACACTTCGTCATAAGACCAGCCCAGTTTGACTATTTGCTGACGCGGTTTGGCAATGACTTTACGGCGGGGAACAACAACCAGAGCAACTTCCGGTTTCAGGCTGGAGTTCAGTACCGCTTCTGATAAATACTATCGGGGCTAGGCGGTACGTCGAACGGCGGTGGAGCAGCGACTACTTCACCGTCACCCGGTCTGGAGTCAGCATTTGACCCAAAAGGATGTGGTCACACCAAACAGGAATTTTTACTGGAAGCGGGAATGTTCAACGTCGAATTGAACCATCGGATGGAACCCGTTCATGCCTTTCCTGAGGTGCTGTAATGCTATGGCAGGAAAGACAAGTTCGGTGAACCCGCAAGCCAAGCAGATGAACGCCCTCTGAGAGCCGTAGACTGGAGACAGATTGAGTCTCTGTACACCAGGAAAGGCGACGGTCAATTCTCCCGAGAAATATTGCTGGTTTTCTGACGAGCAGGATTTACTGGCCATACTCCCTCCAAACATGGCAGCCAGATGAATTTGTGAGGTAGACGGCCTTGCAACTGGTCAGAACTGTAGCACACATACTGTCTCTGCGGTATGACTTCACGTTGTGGCTCAGCGATTTCGCAAAGTGATCTGCAAAGGCAGTTTAACGAGCAGATTTTAGTGCGAGTTGTGGCCTTTGGAGAGGGGCTGGAGGATTTGCACGAGAAAAAGGAGCTCTGAGGGGTGGCAAAAGAGCTGTTCGAAGGGTTCGGAGGAAGGAAATCCCGGCGACCACCCAGGGCGCGCAGGGTTTTATTTTGTGCGCGGCTTCAGCTGGAGTTCGCTTGCAGAACAACGAACCAATCGGCCAGCTTTTGCGCCAGATCGCAAAAACCGAGTGAACCGTTTGGGAAGTGGCTGCGCACTTGGCGGAAAAAGAACGCCAGTGTCAGGGTATAGGCTAGGACACGAATCATGGTGAGCACGATCAGCGCCTTCGCCCGATCCTGGTGCACCGAGGGACGCTTCAGATGTGCGTCCGTGGTCATGGTTTGGAACACGGTGGTGTCAATGATCCAACGGCTGCGACCTAATTGATGGATAAACACCGGGGGGACCGCACCGAGCTCCAGATTGCTGGCGTAGAAATTCGTGCTCAGCTCGAGGACTGTTTCTTTGGCCGCGCGCTTCTTTCCTTGCTCGTCCCGCTGAACGCGCAAATGTTTCACCGCTTGCTGGCGTACGGTTTTGACCACCCGAACGGTGCGCTCGGCTACCGGCCAGTAGACCTCCGGCGCGTGCCCAAGCTGCAACCCCGCATGTTCGTCCATTTTCTCGGCGACGACGGAGGAGATGAGCCGCTCAGATTCCGCTAGCAATTCCGGCTGATTCTTTTTTAGAGTGATGACCCAGTCCAAACCCAGTCCTTCGATCGCTTTCACAAACGGCGCTTGCAGATACAGCGCATCGGCTACCAACAGATCCAGGAACCGGCTTCCCAACTCTGCCCTCAGCTCACGCAGTAACTCCAGACTACAGGCCACTTCGTCTTCCCCGTTCTTCTGAAAACGAATCCCCAGAGGAATGGGAAAGGCCGAACTCACTACGGCCACCGCACAGATGCGGTGATAGTACTGCATCTCCTCGCGCGGTTCTCCCTTCACCAGATGGGTGACCTTCCGTTCCATACAGTGATCGCAGAAGCGCACGAAGGAACTGCAGATCTCGATCCCGTCTACAGCCGCCACCACTAGACCTCTGCTCCAAGCCGAGCGGAAGACCCCGTTGCGCTTTAATTGGCGGGCCACATCGCAGCCTAGCTGGAATACCGCCCGGGAATCGCAGCGTTCCAACGCGTACCCGATGGCATTCTCACTCAGCGGGCCAATCCGTTTCGACAGCACACCGCCCCGTTTGCATTCCGTTTCCATGCGATGCACCGCAGGAAACTGACAAGCCGCTCCCAGAAACACGGCGTCAAAGATCTTCTTCCCGGAATGGTAGGGATAGAGGCGCCCGTCCGGCAAAGCCCCAACGTGAGCAGAGAAATCAAATACCTTATCCAGGTAGGCTTCCAACCGGTGCCGGCGTGAGCAAGCTATGACTTTTCCCTTTCTTTCAAAAAACGTCGCAGATTGATCTTGCAAATGGCCGCGGCCGCCTCTTCAAACCGCTGGCGCAATCGGATCATCTCGCGTACCTGGTCGACCATGCTCTTCGGGACGTGGAACGTTTTGGGCTGGCCGTCGATCAGGACGGAAATCTGGTATTGGGTATGCAGGCTTTTGCCATCGGCACAGTGGCAGTTCGGTCGCCCGCAGGAGCGCTTATTCTCCACAAACGAGCCGGGCAGCATTTCGCGGAACAATCCGAGACGCCGGACGAGTTGACCGCGCAACTGCAGATCGGGATCGCCAGCCATAAAGGTACGCACCCATTCTAAGGCGAAGACTCGCCGGAGAGGGGGTCGCTGTTTGTCTGAGACTAATAATAGTCTCAGAATCAGGCCAAAGTCAAGGGCCTTGCAGATATGCAAAAATGATCAGAGAAAGTGGAGGAAGTGATTTAACTCAAAAACTATCCGTCTCAACGTCTTCCGGATGGAATCCTGGCCGACCTTGTGAAATCGCCGCGTTGTGGCTACGCCACGTTGACTGCGCTGCTTCTCGTCTGCGCCTACTATAAGATCATCGTCCCCAGCATGAAAGATAGCCTCCGAGAGAGCGTCACGGATTTTGTCGCGATAGTCGGGCGTGATCACCAGCAACGGGCGCAGTGCTTTGAGCTGAAAGCGTTCTCGGAGTCTGGCCCGTTTCACGATGACGGCGCTGGTTAGCGACTTCGTTGAGCCATCGAAGTGCTTGCGCGTTGACATCGGCCAGGTCGGTGACCGTGCGCAGTGGCCAGAAGCTGGTTCTGGCATAACCGATGGCTCTCTCTATTTTTACTTTTTCCCACGCCGCACCCACATGGCAAGCCCGAGGGAGGAAGCTATGTTCGCGAGCGAAGGCCGAAAAACGCGGATGGAAATGCACCAAGTTGCCGTCAGGTTCGGCAACGGCGGTCACGAGATTATCGAACCAAAGCTCGCGTGCGACGCCACCCATGGATATGACAGCGAACGAACGTTTCAAAGTTCTGACTGTGGTGAATTCCAGATACAGCTTGCGGCTGTGACATTCCACCAGACAGAAGGCGTAAAATTTTCGCGCATGCCCCTGATAGGAAAGCGTGTCGAAGTGTCCCCAGTCGACGAAGCGTTCTCCAGGCCTCGGTTCCATGCACTGGAATCGCTTAGCGAGGGCGCGCCTTCGGCAATCACCGACGCGCGCGGTGCCAGTCTGTTGACCAATCGCGAAATGAGCCTGGTGCAGCTTGTAGCCGAAGGCCGCACGAACCGGGATATTTCGCGGGAACTGATCTAAGCGAGCACACGGTAAGGAATTATTTGTTCCGCATTTTCAATAAACTTGGCGTATCCACGCGGCTGGAATTGGCTCTGTACGCCATGCATCAGCGGGACCGCGAAACGCCGGCTAGCTCGGCCAATGACTAGAGAGGTTGCGGAAATAGACGAACGAGCAGTCTTCAGTGGCTGAAGCCCGGCTCTTTCTGTGCGACCTAGCGGGCTGAAGCCCCACCTTACCAGATGGGATGAGAAGGCCGGTCTCCCACGGGATGCGATACGCTCCCAATGTTCGACGTGCTCGAAGCACAATAAAAAGGAGACCGGCAATGCAGAAGATTAGCACTATGGGGACGAGTGGGAAAAACATTTTCCAAGGACAGCTGACCATTGGGTTGGATCTGGGAGATCGCTCCAGTGCGTACTGCGTCTTGAATGAAGCAGGAGAAATTGTTTTGGAGCACAAACTGGCGACCACACCGGAAGCCATGAAGCAGGTATTCGGTAGCATGCCGCGGTGTCGCATCGCGATGGAGACGGGAACGCATTCTCCGTGGGTGAGCCGATTGTTAACCGCGCTGGGGCACGAAGTGATCGTGGCGCACGCCCAGAAGGTGCGCTTGATCACCAAGAGCCGGCGAAAAGATGATCGTCTGGATGCGCGATCGCTAGCGCGGCTGGCGCGAATCGATCCCGAGCTTCTGAGCCCGGTCAAGCATCGCAGTGCGCAGGCGCAGTTGCACCTGACCGAGATCCGTGCACGAGCGGTACTCGTGAGCGCTCGAACTGCTCTGGTGAATGCGGCACGCGGATTGGTGAAGTCCTACGGCGAGCGACTGCGCAAATGTGGCACGGAACAGCTCCGTCGAGAGACGACGAGTGGACTAAGCGCGGGATTGCGCGAGGCCTTGGAGCCGTTGTTGCGAGAGGTGGAATCGTTAAACGAACGCATCCAGGAATATGATCGGCGGATAGAAAAGATGGCCAAACAGACGTATCCGGAAACGGCGCTGCTCAAACAGCTGAAGGGTGTAGGAGACCTGATCGCCACGACCTATGTGCTGACCATCGAGGATCCACATCGATTCCGAAAGAGTCGCGACGCGGGATGTTTTGTGGGGTTGCAGCCTGGGCGTAGGAACTCGGGCGAGAGTGAACCACAAATGCACATCAGCAAAGAAGGGGACGAGTATCTACGGACGCTGTTGGTGCAAGGGGCGCACTACATTTTGGGACCTTTTGGGGAAGACAGTGACTTGCGGCGCTGGGGGCGGAAGCTCTCGGGGCGAGGAGGGAAAAACGCCAAGAAACGGGCGGTGGTGGCGGTAGCACGGAAGCTGGCGGTACTGCTGCATCGGCTGTGGGTGAGTGGAGAAGTGTACGAACCGTTGCGCAATAGCCAGAAGACGATGAACGAAGCGGCATAGAGAAACCCGGCAGAGAAAGAGTTTGTACCGAACAGCTGAGCTCGACCGCCGAGTTTAGGCGACTGCGACTAGTGCCTTGCCCAACTTCCCTCGTAAAGAAGGAAGTCGAGGACGCTTATCAGGTAGCAGCGCCTACTGAATCAAGAACACCCAACTTGCACCGAGCGAACATCGCTCAACTAAGAGTGCGGATGGAAGGGTGGCGACAGAGGCGGCTTGGCTGAACGGAAAAGAAAGGGAGAAAAACTCATGGAAAGAGCAAAAGACTCTTGACAGGGATCGGCCTTCTCATGGAAGGCACTTCTTCCGCAAGCTGTGGAGGTAAAAAAGAAGCTACCGCATCTACGCTCATCGATCCTTCCGGTTCGCGGTCGGCACGGTGGCCTCCAAACGCATGGATCGTTTGGGTACATTTTTGAGCAATCCGGTAGTTAAGAAGAAGTGATCCCAGCTTCCGGTTGGCGGACGATCCGCTCAGAACTAACTGCTGGCTTCACCTCTGACCAAGTCCACGCCTGCCAGATGATGACCGAGGTGCATACAGTTTCGATCGTCGCGAAGAACAAGTACTCAGGAAGAGCGGGCGGCCGGACACCGAAAAGAGGCGGAACGTAGGTCAGGAAACCGTTTACAAGGGTCAAAATTGCACCCGCCATGATATTCGCCAGCCGGTTCGCTCTAAACGGAAGTAGTCGACACGCCACAATCATGGCGATCGGTATTTCCATCAAGACCGCTGAACCCGCCAGAACCCATGGCGGAAGATGTGGGGGTTTGGCTACAGCCCACAGGGCAAGAACGTCCGCATACAGGTAGTTCAATAACGCGAAGATCCACAATAGAGACAACCGTTCCCTTGTGTCATGCATGTCAACCTCCTACGGAATTGGGTAGTGTCCTAATTTGAATGGGTGCGGACCTGAGTCCTATTTTGCGTGGGGTACGAATAGCGACAGCCCCAAGAGGACTGCACCGACTACAATCAGAAAAGCCCCGGCCTGAACGCTCTTTTCACTGCCCTCCGTACGGAACCGTGTGTAAATGCCTACCAAAGCGAGCCCGCCAACAATCAGAACTGTTCCTATGACCGCGGGTAAATCGTTGATCGTCATTGCTTCCTCCTCGCTTCGATCACCGTTGCCATACCTTTGTGGCTGCCCTCGAACTTGCATACGGTCCCGCGGCAGAATAAGTTTCAAATTTTTCGCAGAGTTCTCCAGTTCTCCCAAAGGGCGAGAGAGAAAACCCTTGGAGGACAGGTGGTCTTGCCGGCCTGATGTGCTCCAGCTCAACGCCTTCCAGCCAGGGCTTCGGGCGGCGGTGATTGAGACGATCTCGAAAATCGCCGGGCAGTGTGGCGACATTCGGTGCGACCTGGCGATGCTTCTGTTGAAGTCGATACCGCATCAACGGTGTAGAGCAGACGCCGCTCGTAGTCGGTCTGGTTTCGAAGTTTCCTTCAGAAGATGATGCGAACGCCGATGCTGATCGTCTTGGGCTGCGGGTCAGAATCAACTCCGGCAACTCAGAAGTAGGCAGGATCAGATTCAACGAGCTTGCGGAATATTATCTCAAGGTTGAGTTCGACCCAGAGGTCACCGCCAGTCCGAAGTCTGAGAACACAAAGCCCATCCTTCAGCACTACGTTCGCGACATCCTTATCGCGAAGTGGGGCGGTCAGCCTGCAGAGGGCATCGAACCGCTTGAAATCCAGAGGCGGTTCAATCGGCTGCACAACAAGGAAGATTACGGGTGGACGACAGTCTCGAAGATTCGTACCGATGGGCGGGGTGTTGACCCACTACTTGCGCGAATGGCACAAGCAAACGCCATACGCCAGACCCACCGACTTCGTTTTCCCGTCTCTTCAGAGGAGGGGCAGGATTCCGATCTCTCATCGGTATTTTGCCGCATTCACCTAAGACCAGCAGCGAAAAAGGCTGGGGCTGTGATCCCGGATGGCCATCGCTGGGGACTTCACAACCTCCGTCACAGCCTGTCGAACTGGCTGGTAAACAAGGCCAAGGAGAACCCAAAGACGGTGCAGGGAATTTTGGGACATTCGCGGATTCAGACGACGCTCGACCTCTACACAGACAAAGACCTTGACGCGATGATCGCGGCTCAGGAAAAGTTTCTCGATGCCGTGGGATTCGAATCGGGGAGCGTTGAGTGGAACTGAAACTGCAACAGGGAGAGGTGCACGTCTACCTCGCCCATCAAGACTGGGCTTGTGCCGCGAAGAATGGACGTACGTGCCGTTAAGCCCAACGCCGATTCGAGCGCCTCTGACTCTTTCGTGACGGCGACGCTGTTAAGAGACATGGAAGCTCGGCGCCGCTATTCGGCGCGCACCGTCGCCAAGAAATAGCCGAATCCCAAATTCTTTTTGGCCAGCTAGCCGACCTAACCTACGCCAGTCTGATTAATGAACTGGTGCTTTGCGCACATTCTGCTGCGCGTAAGCCGGCCAAACCTGCCCGGGATAAAGACTCGGAGTACGTATGCCCCGGTACGCCAACTGTCCCGTGATGTTCATCCTCCAAATCAACTCCGGAGTCGAAGTTTGAGTAACTTCTTCGATGTAGGAAACATTGGGAGTGTTCACATCGTAGGCGACATCAAATTCGACATTGCCATTCGGCAGAATCAGGGCGTCGCCACAGCAAATGGAGTAGGCCGGACTCAGATTATCTTCCCAGAGCACATTCGCCGTCATGGTGTACTCGTTGAGTTGGTAGATCGGCACGCTGCTATAGCAGGCTATTACCCCGGGAGAACCGCAGATGTCGTTGTTGCTGTCCACCAGTCGGTTGTCGCCGTTATTGAAAACCATGAGAGAAAAAATTCCGGAGCTATTTGGGCTTTGGATCGAAGGATCGTGCTGGCCGTAATTCCATTCAATCGGCCCCTGGCCATTGGGAAGAGTGAAATCGCCGTCAGGACCGAGATGCCAAAGAATACTCCCATCGCCTTTTCCATCCAGGTAATTGATTTTTACGACCCAGTTTTGGTTGCGCATGGAAAAAAGGAGATTGCCGTCGTCCGGCGAGTAGACAAGCGCGTTGCCATGCGTCCAATCACTTAGGCCGTTGGGGGCGTGCGTGAGAGGGATATGGTCAAAAGTGGACCAAGTCCATACGGGCCCCGATTGCAGATCCCAATCGATGAGGACATTCCCCGCAACTACGGTGCCCGGAGGGACGCCCGGTACGTTGTTGATGGTCTCCGAAATGCTGCCGAGTAACATATAATGCCCATTCGGCAGAAGGAGAACGTCATGGTTCAGGCCTTCCCAAGACGCATTCTGCAGGGAAGGCAAGTTAGGGAGGCTCTGAAGGATCGCCGAATTTGTGACTTGATGGATGATGTTACCGGCCAAATCGATTTCGCGTATATCACCTCCAGTTTCCATCAACATGTGGCCGTTGGGAAGGAGTTTAATAGGTTGCACGAAGGCACCCGTAGGGAGGCCGTAATACCAGATCACATTGCCAGCCAAGTCTGTCGCCACCGCGCATAGAAAATTCTGCGTGGCGGATTGGGTGAGGGACAGTAATTCGACCCCAGGGCTCGGTGTGCCAATACCTGTTAGCTGGACACTGATATTTGGCAATACGTCTGCCGGAATGGCTCCGGTCACGAAGGTGTGATCGCTGTCCGTGACCTGCGACCCGTCGGGTAGCTGAGTAACCGCCTGCATGTGGTACGTGGTACTAGCGAGCATGCCGGCAACCAAAACAGTGGCGCCCCCGGCTGTAGGTGCAGATACACTCGACGTAGACAGGCCGTAACTCGTATCGAGCCCAAAGTGTACGGAAACCGAACTACCCGACGGGATCGGTATCGAGTACGAGGCCACGAGGGGATTCTGTGTGGAAGCAACGGAGCCCGGACTCGGATGGCTGGAGTCATAAATGGTGACTGTTGCCGCAGTGGATTGCTCACGGATACCGATCTGGACGGGTTGCGCCAGAGCTGTTGCGGGCGCGGTGTAAAGGCCATCCGTCGTGATCGTTCCTGTGGAAGGCGAACCACCGACAACGCCGTTCACCTGCCAGAGAAATAAAGGAACATTGGGTACGTCGGTTATTTTTGCCGTGAATTGAAATGTCTGTCTGGGAAACAGGACTGCCGCGCTTGGACTAATGTTGACAACAGAATTGCCGACTGGGGAATCTGCACAAGCGCCGAGGATTGCAATGGAAAAGGCAAGCATACACACAGTGATATACTGTTTCCTGCAAGTGGCCATAGGATAATTTTCCTTTTGATAGGTCGTGCCTCCCCCACGGCGCGGAGAATATACCACCTAAGACCCCAACATTCCAGCGCCAGAGCGCTAGCACCTGTGTCCTAATTCACTCTCCGCGAGCTTCCGACTTTTGAGCGACATTTCGACAAGAAGAATCCGGCCCGGACTTTACGCATTTATACCCGAATTTCCTTTTTGACCCCAACAAAGGTAGCCATGTTCACAATTCGACTGCAGGAGTGTGGGCCAACTCCCGATCAGTCGCAAAACCGGACAAGTTCCTTTCAGTAACAACTTCGGGCGATTGGCACGTTAATCGAAACCAAACGCGGCAGGGGAACTTAGTCGCTAGTCCACGTCCGTGAAGAAAAACTGCTTGTCCTTCTTTGTCAGCCACAGTGCCGAGCGAGTTGCTGGAGAGCTACGCAGTTTCAGGCTGGGTCTTAGACGTGGCAGCAGCGGCTTTATATTCCGTCGGTTTTTTGACCGTCCTCCAGGCATCGCCACCATATAACCCTGCATCTCACTGCGCGGGCGAATTTAACCATTCCGACACTAAACTGCCGAGCTATCACCTGCTCGATCCGTAAATGGGGGAATCCTTCATGAAAACTCTGAGGGTCTTGGTGTGTTCAGCGATGTTCCTTGCGGCTTGTGGTTCGGCTGCCCTGGTTCTACTGCCAACAACGTGACCATGCAGGCGGGCCAATGGGAATACGCCGTCGTGCCCGACAACAATGCAACTCCCATGTATATGGACGTCAATCAGCCCAGCACTAACGGTTCGCTCTCCGCTTCCCACGCTATCATTTTCAACGCCGCCGAAATCGGTCTCTCTGGTGCCAACGCTCCCCTCTATTGCGCCGACTTCAACCTAAGCGGCAGCATCTCCGACAGCACTCTGCGCGGCAACCTCGTTTGGGGCACATCCTCCTCGCAATTCGCTAATTTTTCCGGCGCCGTTGCCTCTAACGGCCAAACCCTTTCCAAGGGCATCTACTCTGGTCAACTCTGCTCTGACAGCAGCAACCCCGCCGCGAACGGGCCTCAGGTCAACGCCACAATCGCCGGTTACACCATTTCTCCTGTCAACGGCACCTTCACCGGTACTCTCAACAGCAATCTATACGGCGCCGACGTCGTCACTTTCTCCATCACTCAGAACTCCGACTTTTCTCTCAACGTCGCCGGAACGTCCACGGAAAATGGCGTTACCAGCACCCTGGTCCCCAGCACCGTGCCCACCGACAACATCGTCAACGGGGCGACCATCTACATCAACGGCACGGTCAAAAACATTAACGGCTCCGACTCTCTTTCTCTCACCGGCCATCTGAATCCCAACGCCACCCAAATCACTATCTCCTTCATGAACATCGGCGCCCAGGAAACCATTACCGGTTCGCTTACTAAATAATGATCGACACCAGCGATTTCAACTTATCCGCCGGGTGACGCAGGCATTCCTGCCTGTGCTCTTCTCTTCATTCGTAACGCAGGTGCGCCGTCATGCGGCACCTTGTGCCCCTGCTTTAGAATCAACCAGATTTGTTTCCACAGCGATGTTGCCGCGCGTAGCTTTGGAGTACGGGCAGATCCCGTGCGCTGCATGAATCAGTTCCGTCGCGACCTCCCGATCCACGCCCGGTAAGCTCACGTCGAGCCGCGCCGTCAGAAAGAAATCAACCCCGTCGAGGTGCAGGTCGATCTGCGCATCCACGGCCAAGCCTGGCGGAAGCGTAATTTTCTTCCTCGAAGCGGCGACCTCGATCGCGCCCATGTAACAAGCTGACCAGGCCACCCCGAACAGATCCTCGGCTGCCGGATGCGGTTGCGGCAGCTTGATGTCCAGAAACCCGTCACCGCTCCGCCCGGTGCCGTGCTCGCCGGCAGTAGTGTGGGTCTTGCCCGTGAACAGAATTTTCGCACTCATAAGCAACTCCTTTCGATGTTGGGCTCCTCGATGACAGGCTCACAAAATGACCCAAGTGGGAGTATCCCGACGGGCCACCCGATGGTGTCCAAGCTTTAACTCAGGACACGACCCACAGACACCCCTTCGGGGAAACCGTAACTGCTCCAACTTCGATGAACCAACGGCCCAAACAGTTGCGAGAAACCGAACGGCAACGCCTTTAGCCGTGCCGTAAAGTCCCGGGAAGTCGTAACCGGAAAGGTTCCGGCTAGTACTTTAAGTTTCCGATTTTGTCGTTTTACCAGGATTTGTCATCGGATCGGGGATTTGGGGTAGACTCGCTGAGTCCGATTCGGTTATCAACCATAGTATTGACCCTTCGCAAACTAGACGGAGGAGCGTGTTATGAGGCCCAGAACGAAAGCCAATTTGCTCCAGTGCGGTTTCACCGCGGTGCTGCTCTTTGCTCTTGCCGTCGCGTCTTCAGCACAGGAGCGAGACCGCAGCAAAATTTCCGACCAGTACAAATGGGATTTGACGAAGCTCTACCCGTCCGACCAGGCGTGGCGTGATGCCAAGAATGAATTTGGCGCTGAGTTGCCCAAACTGGCCCGGTTTAAGGGAACTTTTTCTAGTTCCGCACAACGCCTTGTCGACGCGTTGGAGATGGAAAGCAGAATGGAGAAGGAATTCTATCGACTGACAACCTATGCCGGATTGATCTCGGACCAGGACACTCGCGTGAGCGTCTATCAGGGCATGCAACAGGAGATGACTCAGTTGGGGTCTACTTTCGGGGCGGACACTGCGTACATCGAGCCCGAAATCCTCGCCATCGATGGTGCCAAACTGCGCGCGTTTCTTGCGCAGGAGCCTCGACTGAATGTTTACGGCCACTACCTCGACGACGTGACCCGCCGACGGCCACACATCGGGACCGATGCGGAAGAAAAGTTGCTTGCTGCCTCCTCTGTCATTTCCAGTGGTCCGTCCAACACTTACAACATATTCTCCAACGCGGACTTCCCCCATCCCTCCATTACTTTGAGTGACGGAAAGATCACTAAATTGACTTCCTCCGAGTACGAACTGCAACGCGGCTCGGCAAATCGCGCTGACCGGGAAAAGGTAATGTCCACCTTTTTTAATACTCTCGGCGCTTATCGCGGTACTCTTGGCTCAACGCTCGACACGAGCGTGCAAGCATCCATCTTTTACGCACACTCGCGACACTACGACAGTTCGCTCGACGCTGCACTCGATGGTCCAAATATCCCGACCTCCGTCTATTCCAAACTCCTCGAAGGCGTTGACCGCAACCTACCGACCTTTCAGCGATACCTTCGGCTACGCAAACGGATGTTGGGTCTGCAGGAGCTTCATTACTACGATCTCTACGCTCCCCTGGTCAAATCTGCGGACACGCATTATACGGTTGAGGAATCCGAAAACAATATTCTCCAAGCACTCGCGCCATTGGGTCCGGAGTATGCGGCAGCAGCAAAGCGCGCGTTTGCCGAGCGCTGGATCGATTTTTATCCAACGGAAGGAAAAGCATCCGGCGGATACATGAATGGGTACGCATACGATGTGCACCCGTACATTTTGCTGAATTACAACGGGAACTATGCCGACATGAGCACAATAGCTCACGAACTTGGCCACGCCATGCAGAGCTACTTTTCCAACAAAAACCAACCTTACCCATTGTCGCACTATCCAAGTTTCGTAGCGGAGGTTGCGTCGACGTTTAATGAAGCGCTGTTGATCGAGTACATGTTGAAGAAAATCACCGACCCCGCCGTCAAGCTATCGCTGTTGGGTGACTACCTAGAGAACATCAAGCGCACGGTCTTCCGGCAGACGCAGTTCGCTGAATTCGAGCTGCGCATGCACCAAATGGCAGAGAAAGGAGAACCATTGACGGGTGATACCATCTCGAAACTGTACGCAGACATCGTCAAGAAATATTATGGCCAGGATCAGGGAGTCTGCATCGTAGATGACTATGTCGCGCACGAATGGGCCTTCATTCCACACTTTTACGGCAATTTTTATGTCTACCAGTATGCAACCTCCTTTGCCGCCTCCGCTGCGCTAGCAGAGAAAGTTCTTTCCGGCCAGCCGGGTGCCAGAGAACGCTATCTGACGTTCCTTTCTTCCGGCGGTTCCAAGTATCCAATCGACTTACTGAAAGATGCTGGCGTGGATATGACCACAGATGAACCGCTCGAACTGACCGTCAAAAAGATGAACCGCGTCATGGATGAGATCGAAAAGCTATTTGAACAGATGAAACAACCCTCCTCGACGGATGAGCAAAACGGGTTTGTCAAAACGGCTCTGCACAAGAATTCGTAGAGACCCGCATTTTAGGCTGCTTTCTGCAGAACGATGAATTCGGTCTTGGTGACCGCCATGCGCTGAGCCTTGAGCAACAGATAATTCAGATTCTTGAAGAAGACTAGCACTGTTCGCGTACATGGAAACATGATTTTCAAAGGGCAGAAGCTCACGATTGGTCTGGACCTCGGCGATCAGTGGTCGTGCTACTGCGTTTTGGATGAAGCGGGGAAAATCATTCTAGAACAGAAAGTGGCCACGACACCGGAAGCGATGAAAAAAGCATTTGCAAAGATACCGCGGAGTCTCATCGGCCTGGAGACTGGGACACATTCCCCTTGGGTCAGCCGGCTATTAACGGAGCTGGGATACAAAGTAATCGTGGCGCACGCGCAAAAGGTGCAATTGATCACCAAGAGCAGTCGAAAAGACGATCGACACGATGCGCGGACACTAGCACGGCTGGCGCGAATCGATCCCGAGCTGTTGGGGCCGGTGCGGCATCTCAGTGCGCAAGCGCAAATCCACCTGACGGTGATCCGAGCGCGGGCCGAACTGGTGCGTGCGCGAACGGCCTTAGTGAATGCGGCACGCGGGTTGGTGAAGTCTTATGGTCAGCGGCTGCCCAAGTGTGGCACGCAGCAGGTGAGCCGGGAGCTGGGCGCGGGATTGCACGCGGAGTTGCGCGAGGTTCTGGAGCCGCTGCTCAAAGAAATCGAATCGCTGAACGAGCGCATCCAGGAATACGAGGTGCGGGTGGAGAAGATTGCCAAGGAGAGCTACCCGCACGTCGAACTGCTCAAACAGGTGAAAGGAGTAGGAACGCAGATCGCTCTGACCTATGTTCTGACCCTGGACGATCCGCATCGGTTCCCGAAGAGTCGCGAGGTCGGCTGTTTTCTGGGGTTGCGCCCAGGGCGCAGGGATTCTGGGGAGAGCCAGCCGCAGATGCGCATCAGTAAAGAAGGAGACCGTTACTTGAGAACCATGCTGGTGCAAGGGGCGCATTACATCCTGGGACCCTTTGGAGAAGACAGTGATCTGCGACGTTGGGGGCTAAAACTTGCGGCGCGAGGAGGGAAAAGTGCCAAGAAGCGAGCGGTGGTTGCGGTGGCGAGAAAGCTGGCGGTACTGCTACATCGGTTGTGGGTGAGTGGGGAGGTGTACGAACCACTACGCAATACCCAGAAAGCGATGCGCGCCGTGGCCTAAAGTGAAGAACTCCTCACAAAACAGGGGATGCTGGGGGTCGATGGAGTTGACGATCGTCGTTCCTAAGCGATCCTGGCTCGAAATTTCGCAATTTCTCTGTGGAAACTGGGAAAGGCAGGAAGAAAGAGGAGCAAAGAAAAGAAGAGAGTATCCAAACAGCCGTGCTTGACCGCCGAGATCAGGTGACTGCGACTAACTCCTGGCCCAGTTTCCTTCGAAAGGGGGAAACAGAGGTCGATTACCAGGTGGCAGCACCTACTGTATCGAGTACACCCAACTTGCACCGAGCGAGAATCGCTCAACAAAGAGTGCGGATGGAAGGGTGGCGACAGAGGCGGCTTGGCTGAATGGGAACAATTGGGCAAAGAAAAATTAAAGATGAAGAACCAAAACAAAAAAAGAGAAAAATGAAAGGAAAGACTTGACCCTCACCGGCCTTCACATGGAAGGAATTACGGGACAGACTGACCGTTGGGGGGTTGTGCCATCGAGGGTGGGGCACCCACTCCTTACCTCTTACGAGCCGCCCCTTAACCGCCGCTCACCGCGGGCAGGATCGAAATCTCAGCATTTTCGCGCAGCGCCGTAGCAAAATCCCCAGTATCACGCGCGTTTTCCTTGCCAATAAAAATGTTGATATGCTGCCGGAGCTGCCCCTCCTCATTCACCAGCCGGTCTCGCATGCCCGGACACTCCTTCCACAACTCATCCATAGCCTGTTGCAGCGTTACAGGTGAACTCGTGAGCTTCACCTGTTCGCGTCCGCCCGAAAACATCCGAAGTGGTCCGGGGATGTAAATTGTTATCGGCACGCTAGCGTTTACCTCGCTTTTTTACGCGACTCAAACTTTTTGTGTTCCCATGCATAGAACTCGTTCCCGTACTTTCCACGCTCTTCCTTGCACGGGCTCGTCGCGGCTCGCCGATAACAACACTCTTCACACAGACCACCGGCGGCAAGCCGCTAAGTATCATCTTCCAGCTCTTGCCTTCATCGGTTGACGCAAACAGTTCCCCACTGCGCGTGCCAAAGTAAATTCCCGCCGGATCCAGACCGTCCGTGCTCATGCCATCGCGCAATACGGTTTCATACGCGCCCTTTTGCGGCAAACCGCGCGTCAGCGGTTCCCAAGAGGCCCCAGCGTTTCGCGTGCGATACACGCGCAGCTTGCCATCCGGAGTGCACCGAAACTCGTCCGATTCCACCGGAAGGATATATACACAATCGGAATCCCGCGGATGCATCATCATCGCAAATCCAAAATCGCTCGGCACGCCATTCGAGATGCTCTGCCAGGAATCGCCGCAATCTTCCGAGCGGTACAATCCCCAATGGTTCTGCAGGAAAATCCGCTCCGGCCGCGCCGGGTGCAACACGATCTTGTGCACGCACTGCCCGAAATCCGGGTATTTGTCTGGTAGATGGACCACGCGAATTCCGCGATTCCGCGCCTGCCACGTTGAACCTCCATCGTCGGTTCGGTACACGCCGCCTGACGAAATCGCGACGTACATGCGCTGCTTGTCCGCGGGATCAAGCACAATCGTATGCAGACACAATCCGCCGTTCCCTGGTACCCAGCGCGACCGGTGCGAATGATCGAACAGCCCGCGCACAAGCCCCCACGTCTCTCCTGCATCGTGGGACACAAACAGAGCCGCCGGCTCGACTCCGCAATACATCGTGTCCGGCTCGTCTTCCCGTCCGAGCGTCACCTGCCAGATATTTTTCAGCGATGTTCCGCAATCTTCTGGGAATTTCACGTTCCCTTGCTGCGGATTCGTCCAGATCTTTCCAAAATCGTCGCTGCTTCTCAAAATCGTGCCCCAGAACGTCGACGTGGAAGCCCACAAGCGATGCCGACCCTGGCGCGCATCGTAGGCTAACGAATAAACTACGTTGCCGTGAAAGCAGGGCCCCATAACATCCCAATGCGACCGTCGCGCGTTGGCGCGCAGCAGAAATGCCCCTTTCATGGTGCCAACAAGCAACAGCACGTCGCCGTCTTTCACGCCTACATGCCGAATCCCGCGTATAACCGTTGTCGGCGGACCCGCCGGAGAAGCTGCCGCAACCGCAGCGACAGCGGAAGCGGACTGAATCGCTTCGAGCGCGGCCTGCACCTCGCTTGCGCGCTGATAACGCTGCTGCGGCTCTTTCGCTAAACAGCGTTGTACGATGGCCCATAACCCGTTCGGGATCCACGCCGGCAACGTCGCGGGCATTTGGTGCAAGATCGCCGCGCTGGTCTCGATCGATGTTTGCCCGCGAAACGGCAACTTCCCGGACGCGACTTCATAAAGCACCACGCCGAGGCTCCAGATGTCTCCGCGGTGATCCACTTCCTGGCCGCGCAAGAGTTCCGGCGGCATGTATGGCACCGTTCCTGTGAGTCCGCCGGTGCTTTCCTCGGTCACTCCGCCCATGGTTGCTTGCGCGTCCGTGAGCACGGTTTCGTCCAGCACCTCTTGGCGCAGGCGCCGCGCCAAGCCGAAATCCAGAACTTTCACCAGTCCTTCCGGCGTGACCATCACGTTGGAGCTTTTCAAGTCGCGGTGAATGATGTTGCGCCCATGAGAATGCGCCAGCGCTCCCGCGATTTGCACGCCGTAACGCAGCACCGATTCCACCGGCAAACCATCTTTTCCCATCAAGGCGCTCAGCGGCTTGCCCTCGATGAATTCCATGGCGATGTACGGCTCGCCTTCAGCTTCCCCTACCTGATAAATCGTGCAGACGTTCGGATGATTCAGCGCACATGCAGCTCGGGCTTCGTTCAGCAGGAAATCTTTCCCGGATTTTTCCGCAACCGTCCGGGCCGATAACACCTTTATGGCAACGTCGCGCTGCAGAACCTCGTCTCGCGCACGGTACACCGCGCCCATGCCTCCTTGACCCAATTTGGAGGCCACGCGGTAATTGCCAAGCATTTTGCCAATGTTCATCAACGGGCCTCTTGCTGGAAGCCTATTTCATTCTGCGCCATTTTTTCAAATTGGGAACGTACGTGTACCCTCATATCCCCCCCTTTTTTTTCGACTTTTGTTGGGTCAGTTCTGCGTGCACAGTAAACTACTTCTACTTCTGCTTGTACAGTCCATCAGAATCGCATCAACTCCTTCCATGAGAAGGCCGGCTGCGTCTGCAAACTGAGTGGAAGCTCATCAATCTCATTCTGCGAAAACATCGCTTCCTGAATTTCCTGCTTCGCGATTTCCGTGGGGTCGTTCGCCTTCTGCGCCGCAAAATAACCGCGCCTTGCCTGGATGGCGTACTTCTGTTTTTCCATCAGCGCGACCTTTAGCGGATGGTACTTGCCGTCCATCTTCTGATTCTGCGGCGAAAAGCCCAGCACATAAGAGACTCCCGCCACGCTTCCCAACTGTTTCAACCAGCCCTCCAGATCGTTCGAATTATGGAAGCACGTTCCACCCGTACCGTAGGCAAGATCCATCAGAACATACTGCTGGTCAAGCTCCTCCCCGATCCGGAGGCTCGACTTCAGCCCCACAGTTGAGGGGGCGTCCGACGACGGCCGAAATCGGCAAGAACGAACTGCTCACCATCGACGCGCTCGCCGCGCTCGCCAATGCCGAGCAGCTGCACTCCAGCAACCACGACTCCGGCGAATACGCGCAACGCATTATCAGTACAACGGGCAAACAAGACGGCTTGTACTGGCCCAGTTCGGATTCACTCGGGAGCAGTCCGCTGGCACAGCTCGACGCATTTCCGAAGTCTTCCTTCGCGTCCTTGTCACCAGATCAGCCGTTCGTCATCGACGGGTATACCCTGCGAATCCTTAGCGCTCAGGGCGATGACGCAGTTGGCGGAGAACAGAGCTACATCGTGAACGGAAAAATGACCGGCGATTTTGCCATTCTGGCGATTCCCGTGAAGTATGGCGAGACCGGAATCATGAGCTTTATGATCAGCCGCGAAGGCTTCGTCTTCGAACGGGACTTGGGCCCAGACACGGCCAGGACGGCGGCCTTCATTCAGGAATACAACCCAGATATCAATTGGTCGCCGATCGACTAGTTCGCTGGCCGGCAGAAAGCGGGAAGCGCAATTATTCATGCATTTCCCGCTTTGCATTTTCAGCAGGCCCCATTGAAGGTGGCTGCAACCCCGAACGACGGCGACCACTTTATTGGGCTAAGACGAAGTGTTCTGCGATCTAGTTGGTTTAACAACCCAAGGAATACTGCTCGCTTGCTCCATCAAAAATTCCAAGCAATCAGTTGGCACGATCCTCATAAACAAAAGCTAATTCCACCGCCGTTCCAGACGATCTCGTCCAACGGCTTCCGGACATTTGCGTTCCCACCGGCGTGAACGATTTGGTTCCTGACATCTGCCATACTTTTTACGCAGGCAATGTGATTAACTACGTCAATGCCAAAACGCTGGGAATATTCGGACCAGAGACGCTGAAACTCGCTCCGTCCGGGGTATCCGCCTTTTTTTCGTTTACTGAAAAGCTCTGCATGTTTGGCCATTTCGCGGATCGTGTGTGAAAGGCGAGATGTCAGGGCAACGAGTGCCATGTTCCTCAAAAAGCGTTCTTGATCACTGTTTGTCGCTTGGCGGACGTGCGCATCAACCAGATGCTCTAGATACTCGTCCTCAAAGGGTTTTTTCAGGGCCTCTTCGATTTCCTTCAATTCCATCCGAGCTCTTGTGTCAAGGTGCAGAAGGCTAGCTTCCAGCGTGCGAGATCCACGCGGTCTGGTTAGAACGGCGCCATCGGCTACATCACTCCGAAAGACATGCTCGCCGAGCATCAGCAGCAGATTCAGGTCGACCGCTCGGAAATGGGAAGCGGCGAGGGAAGATCGCCAGCGGTGAGGCGCGTGACGGATGAAACGGATCCTGTTCCCTGACCCTCCATCCAAGTAGTTGAACGATAGTTGAAACCTTTCGGCTCCGATCCTCGTATCCTCAGGAGAGTTTTGGCTCGACGGACGATTTTGCGCTGGCCGTCGGAGAAACGAATATGAGGATGCTGAGATTATGAGACGGATTTGGGGAGCGTCTCCGCAGCTCAAGGCCAGAGTTGCCGGACTGTTCTATTTGCTCGCCGTCCTGACGGCCGCATTCGCCGAGGGATTTGTTCGCGGCAAGTTGCTATATGTGGCCGGGTTCATCCCGGTCGCGTGTTTTGTCGTTGTAACGCTACTCTTCTATCGGCTCTTTAAGGTGGTAAACGAAAGGGTCGCTTTGCTCGCTGCGCTCCTGAACCTGGTTGGCCTCACCTTCGAAGCCCTTGAATTGCACCTCTGGGGCGCGAACATCGCCCTGATATTTCATGGACTCTACTGTCTCCTGATCGGTTTTCTCGTTTTCCGGTCGGCCTTCCTGCCTCGAATGCTCGGCGTGCCGATGGCCATTGGTGGCCTGGCCTGGCTCACTGATCTGGCCATACCATTCACAGATCACCTGTCACCTTACAACTTGATCGCCGGCTTCGCGGGCGAAGGGCTTCCGATGCTCTGGCTCCTAGTGATCGGGCTGAACGGTCAACGATGGAACGCGCAGGCCAGCCTCGAGGCGGAAGGCCGATCATAACTTTTCGAAAAGTCCCTGACCAATGGCCGGCATGAGGAAAAGAGAGCGTGAGCAGAGAATTGATGAAGCCTATTGCAGGCGCGTCACCGCGTCTCATAGCTAGAATCGCCGGTCTACTGTACTTGATCATCTTCATCGCAGCCCCAAGCAGTGCGACGACGGCCACGCCGGCGAAGATGATTACCACCCTCGTCTGCGATACCGGAGTGGCGCTCATGCTCTATGAGTTGCTCAAGCCGGTTAGCGGGGGCCTCTGTCTGCTTGCGGCGCTCTTCAGGCTCATCTTTGTCGCTGTTATGGCCGTCAATTCACTGAGCTACTTCAGCGCTGTTGTACTCCTCGGCCGCGCTCACTCGGCGGCTGCCTTCGACGCCGGTTATGGCATCGCCATGGTGCCTTTCGGAGTCCATTGCCTCCTCCTCGGCTATCTCATTTCCGTGTCAACCTTCCTTCCTCGGACTCTGGGCATCCTGGTGGCCCTGGCTCGGAAGCCATCTATTCTTTCCCTATCTTCTGATCCCCGGCATCCTCGGAGAAGGATCGCTGACGCTGTGGCTCCTCGTGATGGGAGTGAATGTTCAACGATGGAAGGAGGTGGCTAGGGCGTTACCGGATCACCAACTTTGAGCAGTTGCTCGTTCCCCAGCACAAATCCTCCGACAATGTGTATGGAAGGTTTAAGTAAGGCAAGGTCGCGCGCTGAATCGGTCTCCATTTTGGCAAACGCTAATGGCTCTCCCAGGCCGGACGTTGCTATGAGATCCCCGGCTTGGCAGCCTTCCACCACGTGATTGTCTGTGACGACAATCCAACTCGTTATAAGAAAGCCCGTTCCTATTGGTTTTAGGACAGGCGATCAGACACACAGACTTGATTGAGGATGTCTCCCAGCGATCGGACACAGACTCGCTTCACCTTGCTGTGTAGATCCGTCAGCGTTCAATAGCCACTGCGTCGAAATTGGGACGTGATCTACGTTCTTGGCTGTCGCTGGCTGCTCTTGTCCGTACGCAGTGGCCTTCGTCGCGAGTACGTAGACTAAGATCAACAGGCTCAGCCGTGCTGACGTTCCGCCGGTTAATGTCGGCAAAAATAGTTACCGCACCGGCGGGAAGGTCGTCTGGGTCGCTGACAGTGACAGTGACTTGCTGATCGGCGACCGCTGCGTGGCCGCCCGTATCCTGGCATTCCTGTGCTGAGCTGTGGCTGTCCGTGGACTCAATCCCGTTGTCGCTGTCTGCATAATTACTTTCACGCCACGCTGGGCGAGGGACGCATGTTGAACAAGATATCGGAAGGTGTCTAGAAAAGTCGATGCCCATGGGTTTCCTCCGCAGGCTGCATCGGCGGTTTCCGTAATCCAGAGTGATTTGCCCAGTTCGAACCTGTCTCGAAGGTTCGCGTAGAATGCGCCAATCTTTTCCGGTCGCGAGAGCCAATCTTGAGAAAGTGCCGCTGCTACGGTTGTTTGTGATGATGCGCCCATGCTTGCGCATCGCTCCGAAGCAGCTGCATAGAGATGGTACGAGAAAACGTCGAATACGGGGCCGGCTGCGTGGAGCAGGTCTTCGGATTTAAGTACTCCACCACCCATTGGCATTGCGAACGGTCCCTCCCCGACTGAACCTGGGCCGAGAAACAGTGTGTCGGGCGTAGTTTTCTGAAGGAACGTACGGAAGACAGCTACGTCGCGGCCAAACCTTGCGGCATCGTATCCTTTCGGTGCGCCGCCCATCGCTGCATATGTCGGCTCATTCATGAATTCGCTTGCAGCGATTCGCCCTCCAGCGGACTTGGTGTATTCGAACAATTGCCGCGCCTGGTCCGAGGTCCATACGCCTTGAGCATCACGCGATCCTGGCCCCGTAGCCACCGATGTCACGATTTCGGCATTCACTGCATGAGAAAAATCGATGACGCCCTTCCATTCCGCTCGCGTTAAGGCTCCGCTGAACCCCGGTGGAGCATTCGCTGGGGCGGCATTTCCCGAATCCTGGAAATAGGCGCTATTGGTCCACGTACCGCTGACTCGCACATATGCAGGGCTTAACGCCCCTGCCAGTTTTCGCAATCGCGGATTTGAAAGATTGATGGGCGCTCGATAACGATAGAGGTTCGGGTCTATGCCTTCCGGGGTGAAACCCGTCTGCGGGGCGGGCTCTGGCGCTTTACTTTCGCTCGTGTTGCGCCACTATGCCGACTTCCTGACTAACACAACGGGGATTTGCCTATAATTGAAGAGCTTAGATGAGTCCGCTCGAACCTATGCCCGGCATAGTTTGATCGCGATTATAAATGTTGAAGGAACGCCAGCAATTCGTCGTCAGCATACGCTGGCACGTCTTGGGATCTCCAAAAAATAGGTTCATCGGCGCTCTCCTTGCGGCGAAGTGTGTCAGGAGCGCACCGCCCGGACTATGCCGGGTGAATCTAAACCCTCACATGCATGGGTGGGTCAATCGGGGTTCTACCCGGCATAGTCAGGAAGTCGGCATAGTGGCGACTATTCCGGCCCCGGAATAGCCGGCACACGTACTCCACATTGCTTCGGGCCGTGGGAGCGGATCTGAAAGTAATGCAGGAACTGCTGCGACTCTCCACGATCCGTGTGACCTTGGATACTTACACTCAGGCGGTGACCGCCGCCAAGCGTACAGCCCACACCGCGGTAGTCTCGTTGATTGTTGGAAATGGCGAATAGAAGCGGTCCTGCACGATGGGGAGCGATCAACCCCCTACGCCGGGGTTGAACGTAAACATTGTTATAGGGGAGCTGTGCGCGGAATTTGACGCCTCGCGCGGAATTTGTGCCTTTTTGTGCCCACGCGAAAATTCTTCCACAGGCGTAAGTGCTTGACTAGGAATGGGGGGGACGACGAGACTCGAACTCGCGACCTCTGCCGTGACGGTATCAAACGGTGTCGGCGGACATCTTTTGATACCGCAAGGTACCGGAAGTCACTTCTTATCGTCCCCTTATTGTACCCGGATCGCCGGCTATTGTCGGCCTTCTTGACGTTTCTTGCGCTCGGCATCCTGCTCTAGCATGCTCACCATGAGGCGAACCGGTGACCGGAACGTGGTCGCGCGCAACCGGTCGAACAAGGTTTGCAAGTCAACGAGTCCATGGGCTGCTGCAAGGTCCAACGCTGCGAGCGTCCCGCTCGCCTGCGTCTAGATGTTCCAGAGACGAATCGACGGGCTGTTTTAGGTTCACAACTTCCAACCATGCAGGAGGCTGCGAAATCCACTCGCGCACGACGGCGGGAGTGTTTGTATGAGTCAGCTCGGCCTTCACAGCGGGAGGGATCAAAACCGTTCGATACAGTTCTGGAAGAATATCGGCTGCTTGGATGAGTACGAGATAGTTTAGAGGAGTTGTGTCAGCTACGATCGATTGCATCTACATGCCGAGCTGCCGGTGTGTCTCGCGATCCCGCTCAATGTCTTCTAGAGTGTATTCCAGTTCGACGCCATGACTCTTCAGAAAGGCATCGACTTCCATCCGCGTCTCGTATCCCAGCAACTGGCGCAGTTGGGCAGCCGAAATCTTGCGTTCACGGAACGCTGCTAGTGCCAAGGCCTCGAAGGCCGCGCGGGACAAATCTTGACCGGGAGCAGCCAAGGCTGCTGAGAGTTCGTCAGGAAGGGCAATCGTGACGTGTCGCATTATTTAGAAATTATAACATCATTCGGCAAGGGAAATACGGTGGCCGACCCGCAATGGTCGTTAGCAGATACTTCGGTGCGAGTCAGACAGCTTTTCATCGTTCGTAATTCATGTGTTTCTCGAACATCGCGGTGAGAGTGTATTCCGGTCTCTTGGGATTCTGTACAAAGCAGTGCCTTACCTACCGAGGACGTCTCCGCGGGTCGCCAGGAATTTTTCACATTTCCCACAACGAGTCTGGCCCGCAGTAACATCCGGTCACCCCGTTATCCATGAAGAACACACGATTCCCGTCTAATAGACGACTTTCTGGCAAGGTGGATGGGCTTGAAGTAGATTAGTCTCCGGATGAATCCCGTTGATATCTTCCGAGACTGGCAGGAAAACACAAACTCAACCTTCTCGCCAGCGTGAGGCTGCGGCATACGATGTAATCCTAGTTCCTTAGGAACCGAACTTAGTCAGAACCTGAGCGAGCCCCACATTGTAGGTTCGTGCTGGCACCAAATATTCCGCACTTTCATCAGAGGGGAAATCGGTTAGGTCGGAGGAGCCACGGTTTCTGAGCTGACGCTCTGACACTGGCGAGAGGCAGGATGAACTTCGCAGTTGCCACGCCAAGCGATCCGCCGATTAACGTTTCCCAAGCTCGTGCTGCCAAAACGGATATGGAAGTTTCTCCGCTCACGGCCAGTGTCACCATAAGTGTAAACGCATACGCCCCGCACGCGATGTCATAACGGTCGGGCAATGCGATGGCGTAAGTGATCATTGCTACGGCGGCGAGCATCCATGCCAACGGGGACAGGTGCAAGCAAATCGGCAGACAGAGGATTCCGAGTGGCACACCGATCAAGGTTCCAACAATACGACGACGAACGCGATCTGCAGTTCCAGAGGCGGACCCAACAATGACGTAGGCGCTCGCAGTGATGGCCCAGGCTGACTGTTGAAGGTGGATGACGCTACTTAGTAGGACAATAACGAGTGCCGCAGTAGCCGATTGCAGGGCCATGCGCATTTCTCGCGAGGCCCGACCCTCGGAAACCTCTGAATACACGGTCGAGGGCATCGGAGGCTCGGCCGGTCGACGGAACACCTGAGCAACGATAGAAGCTACCCCGGCTATTAGGCCGGCAAGCAACACCATGGGCAGATCCTGCCACCTGATGTTGGCACCGTACGCGAGGAGTTGCCCGATATAAATTTGGGAGCCGATACCCGCGCCGAGGATTCCAAATCGTTTGAGATATCCAACGAGAAACGCGCCGGTGATCAGAATCCACTCCGGACTGCCTTGACCAAGACGGATCGGAAGCGAAGACAAGCCGACGAACATTAGTGCGCCCACGACCGAGGCGGCATTCAGAAGCGTAAGGTCGCGCGCCGACAACCAGCGAGTCGTCTGACCCTCGGAAACGCTCGCCCAAAGTGCGAAGCCTGCGGCAAGGTAGCTAAGGCACTGGCTGCCCGAAAACTCGTACGAACGATGGAGCACTATGCCCAACATCGCCGCAAGGCCATAAGCCGCAACTAGGCGCAGACCTTTAATACGCCGATGACCGCCGGGGTCGATTTGTTCAAGCCGCGATGCCATGCTCGCCTTTCCTTCTAAGATTTCGCTCGCGATTGCATAGCCATGGCGACGAGGGCACCTATCAGAATCGCAGGAAAGAGTTGGCCGACGGCCGCCTCCGCTACCGCGAGAGAACGCGCAATGGGAGATACCGGGGTCACGTCGCCGCCAACGGTAGTAAGCGTGGAAAAGTTAAAGTACGTCAATTTCGCGACCAGCTGATCAAAGTCTCTCGGCGCGGTGACGAAATGAATCGAGCCAGGCAGGGATTGCTCGACGACTTGAAAAGCGGAAGCCCACGCCATCCCGAGCAACAGGTACGCACTGACTCCACCCTGGATACGGCTCCAAGTAATCGGACCTCCGTGAAACATCACGACCAACACGACGCGAATGTAAAGGAGCAATGTGACGGTGGAAAGAAGACTCCCGAGCTGGTGCAGAAGCGGGGTCGGTTGCAGGCGCGCCGTTCCCAGAACGACAGCCGTCGCAGCTATCAAGGTGATTGCCAGTCTGGTTTCAATTCGATTTTGCTGACTGGCGATGGCTCCGAACATCATGAGCGCCATGATGATCAATTCGAGCACCAGCCGACCGGAGACGCCCGCTTTTCTCATTGGAATGATCACGAAGACAAGAACGGACAGAGAAATCGTGATCAAGGTGAGGCCCATATCATCAGACCAAAATCCTCCCCTTTTTATGCCGAACAGCCCCACGCCGGGGAATGCAGTGTTGGTTGCCACGATAAATGCCTCCACTCGTGAATTAACAATTCCGTTCTGGACAACTAAAGAGGGGTGCAACTGGGTGGCCAAATCTAACTGCCTTGTTTTACCAGCCTTCCTTGTCTAGTTCCGCGGTGCTTCAAAGATCCTCTCCCGAACTTTCGTGAATTTATAAAGCATTCGGGAACTGGTCGCCTCTTTGTTCCTTCATTTCGCAGTAGCTTGTGAATGGCACGGGATTTGCCCTCTTACTTGCAACAACCCCCATAACCCCAGCAAGACTCCGTCGATGGCACAAGCAAGGCCATCGACGGAGCACCGTCCGGAGGCCAACTCTTCACGAAAGAATGCGCATCTGTGACTCACACAAGAAAAAGCGGGAAATGCAGCCAAGCTGCATTTCCCGCGGCCTTCAGATTCACTATCGCCAGCTATTCGATTCGGGACCAGTTGTCGTCCGGGTTATATTCCTGAATGGCTGCGGCGATCTTGGCTGTGTCTGGACCGAGATCCCGTTCGTACACGAAACCGTCCCTGCCGAGCATAAAGCTCATGATCCCGGTTTCGCCATACTTCGTGGGAGTTCCCAGGATGGCAAAGCCCCCGGTCATTTTTCCGTTCACGATGTAGTTCTGCGCTCCGCCGGTTGCCTCGTCGCCCTGAGCGGTAAGGATGCGCAGCGTGTAGCCGTCGAGAACGAAGGGCTGGTCCCGCGACATCGAAGCGAGAGAAGACTTCGGGAATTCATCGAGCTGTGCCAGCGGGCTGGTACCCAGTGAATCCGAGGCGGGCCAGTAGAGGCCGTCCTGCTTGCCTGGCGTGCTTATGATGCGTTGCGCATATTTGCCAGATTCGCTGTTAACAGAGTAGAACTGCTCGGCGTTGGCGAGTACGGCGACCACGTCAATGGCGAGCAGTTCATTCTTGCCGATTTCGCGAGCGCGGATTTCTTGCGCGCCCGCGATCGCGTCGAACTGCCAGCTGCCCGAAGCGTTCTTCGCCAGGGGCACGGGAAAGGCGAAGTTGTCCGCACCGATGTAGAGAACGCGACTGCCATCCGACATTTCCACCCAGCGGTTCATCTGCTGGTATTTGGAGAAGAACTGCTTCATGGCGGCCCTGTCGGACTCGCCATCTCCCGAGGTGACGAGGGCTTTCGCCTCGCCGCCCAAGACTTTGCTCAGCGCGTTCTCATCCGTGTTCTTCGTCGCCTGTGCCAGCGCCGCGGCCGCCTCCGCTGGCGATTGGAACGTCATCTGAGGCGCTGCCTCGGTCGCGAAGGCCAGCTTGCCTGTGTCCACTGCTAGAACCGCAAAGCCGAGGCCGGCGAGTGTCAGAATTCCGGCGAGTGCCAACACTGTCCACTTCCTATTCGTTTTGTTCTGATCCGTCTTCATTTTCAATCTCCTTTAAATCTCTTGCTTTACCTTCGTTTCTCCGTATTCGATTCGGACCTTTAGCGGCCACGCCCGCCGCCGGAAGAGTGATGTTGAACAGGCGCGTGCTGCCTGACTTCGTGTTGTTGAGGACGGCGGCTGGCCATGCTGCTGCGGCCGCGGTAGCTCTCCATGCGGTTAGCTCTCCCGTCGCCGCTCATGCGCGAGCTGCCGAGATTCGCGCGATTGTCGTTTCTGGCTTGCAGGTTGCGGTCGTCGTTGCGATAGCCGTTGGCAGGTGCCACGCCGGGGCCGTTCATCCCTGCGTTGGGATTCTGGACTCCGTTGTTTCCACCAATTAGGGCATGGTTCCCGTTGTTGCCACCGTTGGGCACCTGCTGACCGGCATTTTTGTCCTGGTGCCAGCCGCCGTCAGGCCCGAAATACCCATCCGGGTGATAGCCGCCGTTCGGGCCATAGTGCGTGTCTCCGCCAGGCTTGTAGTTGCCGTCGGGGTGAAAGGTGCCGTTGTTGCCATACCAAGCATTATTTTGTGATCCGACCGCTCCGCCGTTGGGGCTGACATCGGGATGCTGCACACCGCCGTTGCCGCCGATTAGGCCGTGATTGCCGTTGTTGCCGCCATTGGGCATGTTCGCTGGACCCGTTCCGGGCACATCGTGGTGAAAGGCTCCGTTCGAGCCGTAGTAGCCGTTGGGGTGATAAGCGCCATTCGGTCCGTAGTGTGTATCCTCACCGGGACGGTAGCCATTCGGGTTGGTCGTCGGGTTATACGGACGGCTGTTCGCGCCAGGCCCCCAAGGGTGATAGCCGTTGTAGTTAGTGGTGTGCCAGGTGTTGTTCGTGATGTAGGTGTTGTGGTTGAAGATGATCGTGTTGCCACCGCCGCCTCCGCCCCAACCTCCCCAGTTGCAAGCCCACGCATGAAAGCCCCAGCCGAATCCGCCGCCCACTGCCCAGCCTCCGCCACCGAAGGTTACGCCGACACCGAAGCTCAGCACCGGTGCGGCAAAAACCACGGGAGGCGTGTACATCGGCACCACAATGGGTGCGCCGTAAACAATTGCTGGGTTGTACTGCGGCACATAAACGACCTGCGGATTCGCCGGTTGAATCACGATCGTGTTGGGTGAAGGTGTCGTGACGGTGATCTGCGAATTCGATTGCAGGGTGCCAGCCGCCTGCGCTTGTGAGCGCATCACTTGCACTGCCGCCATCACATCCGACTGCTGGAAATGGAACGCCTGACCGAGGCTGGAGGTCCAGGACAGGTTGTTGGCTAGATTCGCAAGCACGCTGGGGAATTGCGTCAGCGCCTTTACGCTCGGATCCCACTCCTGCTGGTCCACGGCTTGCTCGACGTTCTGCCCGGTCAAGTTTGTATTCTGGCTCATCCATTGATTTGCTGCGGTCACTTCGTCCGGCACGGTGGCCGCCGCAAGCACTTGCGCGACAAGTGCGTCCGGGTAGAGCGCGATTGGCGCTACGAGGCTATCGAGTTGCTCCGACGAGAGGGGCGTCGGTGACGGTGCCTGAGCCTGTGCCTGCGAGTCGCTACCATTCGTCTGTGGCGCGTAGGAGTTAGACGCTTGCGATTCGTTGGATGGCTGCGAATAGCTCGAAGACTGCGGGGCTGCGACGGGTGCCAATTGGGCCGTCGGTGGAGGAAGCATGGGCTGGCCGTAGCTAACCACGGCTTGCGGTGGCGCTCCGATTCCCACGGTACGCACCGCTTGCCACGGAGCCTGTTTCCCATGAATGCCGTAGTCTCCCGCAATGTTGTCTCCATAAACGTGCCCATGGAAGTTCAGGATGGTGCGCGTCACGGTGCTGAAGTGGATGAAATTTCCCTTCACTTCGCCCTGTATGGGTCCCGCTTGATCCGGTCCTTCGAAGTAGCCGGTGATCTGGTTGCCGTACTGGGCGATTTGCACGTGCTTGATGACCATCGAACCGTCATTGATGCTCGTGGAATAAATGGTCCAATTACCTTGCACGTTAGTCGGCGGTTGCTGGGCCAACGTGGTCCTGCCAAAAGTCAGCGACGCCAGGACAAGAGCTACCAAGCTCAGAGTCGCGTTAAGTTTCCTCATGACATCCTCCATTTGTTTGGCGACTGCTTTTCTTGCAATGTCGCTGTGCTGAGATAAAGCAAGGCATCCGCCACAATTAAGTGCTTGAGAAAATGCAACTTGCGTCGGTCCGCAATTCACGGCGGTTCGAGAATTCCCGAGATCTCGCGAGAGAGGAGTCCCAACCGCACGGGGAAGTAGGTGTGACCGACCGCACCGCGGAAATTGCAGTTTGGTGTAGTATGACGAACGTGACGGGGTCTTACCCTTGCAGGCCGAATCCTTACTTTCGCTAGCTGCGCAGGTGGCCGGGGAGCGGCGCGCTTCGGATGTGCTTAGCGCTATCGTAAAGGGCATTGCCGCGCAACCCGGCGTGGCTCTTACGCGTATCTGGCTGCGCGCCCCAGGAGACCTATGTGAGCAGGGATGCTTTCAGCGTGACCAGTGTGTTGATCATCGCGAATGTCTTCACCTGGCCGCCAGCGCCGGACGTTCGAAAGATCAGGCAGAAGACTGGTCGTTGATCGAAGGTCGCTACTTCCAGCGGATTCCCATGGGCAATCGAAAGCTTGACATCATCTCCGTATCCGGGGAATCGGTCCTTGTTCAGGATGTTTCGCAGGATAAGGAATGGATTTTGCGGCACGACTGGGCAAAGAAGGAAGAGATTTGCAGCTTCGCGGGACATCCTCTGATTTTTCGGGAAAAGATCCTTGGTCTTTTTGTGCTTTTCAGCCGGGTGGCAATTACACAGCAAGAATTTGTCTGGCTGCGCATGTTCGCGGATCAAGCCGCGGTCGCCATCACGAACGCACAGGCCTTCGAACGAGCGGAACAAACTCTGGAAGAATTACGAAAAAGCGAAACGAAGTTCCGTTCTCTTCTGGACCTTTCTCCTGTTGCGATTTACCTGGTGGACAATACTGGACAATTCCTCTCCGCAAATCAGACGGGTTTGGAGCTGCTTGGCTGCACAGCCCACGAACTCCAAGGCATGCCCGTTGGCGCCACTTACTCGCCAGAAGAGCTTGCTCGAATCAAAACGCCCATCGAGGCAATGGGATCCGGCCTGACGCGATTTGAGCGGGCCTTCTTGCGTAGAGATGGCGCCATGCTGACCGTGGAGGTTTCTCTTTCTCCCATGCTGCCGGGCGGACGGCAGGTGGTGATAAGAGATATCACAGACCGGAAGCGCGCTGAAGATGCGCTAAAGGAGCAAGCTCGTCAATTACAACAGGTCATTGATGTTGCGCCAGTCCACATGTTCATCTGGGAAGCGCACGCAAATGTGTCTTACGGAAACCGCGCAACGCTGGACTATTTCGGTCCTATTCCGCGAAAACATCCGATGGAGTTTCTTGATCTGGTTACCCATTCCGAGGACATCGCGGCGCTGAAGAAGGGCATACAAGAAGCCTTTAAGCACGGCGAAGCCTTTGAGGCGGAAGTGAGAATGCGCCGGCACGATGGCGATTACCGCTGGTTTTCGTATCGACTGAATCCCCTTCGCGATGAACAGAGGCGCATCACACGCTGGTGTGGTGTTCGAACAGATATTGACGATCAAAAGCGGGCGCAGGAGCGAAGTCAACGGGAAAACCTAGCGCTGCGCGAGGAAATCGACAAGGCGTCCATGTTCGAGGAAATTGTGGGCACCTCGTCCGCTCTTCAAGCGGTTCTCGTGCGCGTCGCAAAAGTCGCTGCAAGCGATACCACCGTTCTCATCACCGGTGAGACCGGAACGGGCAAGGAACTCATCGCCCGCGCCATTCATAGACGTTCGCCCCGCTCTTCGCGGGCTTTCGTGAGTGCGAATTGTGCGGCCATTCCGCGCGATCTCATCGCTTCCGAACTGTTCGGCCATGAGAAGGGCGCCTTTACTGGTGCGTTGCAACGAAGGCTGGGACGCTTCGAACTGGCCGAAGGCGGCACAATCTTCCTCGATGAGATCGGCGAGTTGAACGCGGAGACTCAAGTGGCTTTGCTCCGGGTTTTGCAGGAGCGAGAATTCGATCGCGTGGGGGGCACGCATCCGATTCGCGCCGATGTTCGTGTCATCACGGCCACGCACCGAGACCTTCCCACGGAGGTTGAGGCGGGCACTTTTCGCAGCGACCTTTTTTATCGCATCAACGTCTTCCCCGTCGAAGTGCCTCCGCTTCGGGAGCGGAGGGAAGATATTCGTTTGCTGGTCGAATATTTCATCGACCGCTATGCGACGAAGGCAGGGAAAAGGATCACCAACATCGAGAAGAAGAGCCTGGCTTATCTGCAATCCTATTCCTGGCCAGGTAACATCCGCGAACTCCAGAATGTCATTGAGCGCTCGGTGATTTTATGCGACTCCGATGAGTTTTCCGTTGATGAGAGCTGGCTGACCTTAAAGCCCGCCGCAGTTCAACCTCTGCGTGAGGACCTGGCCGATCAAGAGAAAAAGCGCATTGAAGCCGCCTTGGCCGAAGCTAGGGGACGAGTTTCGGGACCATCTGGAGCGG
Source organism: Candidatus Acidiferrales bacterium (assembly GCA_963742325.1). Classification (GTDB taxonomy): domain Bacteria; phylum Acidobacteriota; class Terriglobia; order Acidiferrales; family UBA7541; genus Acidiferrum. The sequence goes on from CAVULB010000002.1 coordinate 2,252,129, forward strand.
CGATGAGGCTCGGCATGCCCGCATCTACACTCGACTCCAAAATCAAATCCTTGGGAATCGATAAGCGACGTTTCCAGACCCGCTAACCTCCGTTTAATCCGTTCACGAAGTTTCGGGAATTCCCGAGCCCTCCGGGAGCCCTTCCTTCCGTAAAGGATTCCGTATCGACTACTTACATTTGGCAGTGTGTTTGCTTTCCTTCCCGTCGGCTCAGGTGCTGTTTGTTCTTTGCTAGCCGCACCCTGCTTTCCTACGCAAAGGAAAAGGAGTTTCATGTGGAAAATCAGCAAATTTAGGGACAAGAAGCGCGTCGTCCTAAGCATCAGCGGAAGGATTAAAGCGGAAGAACTGCTGGAACTGCAAATGGCGGTGTCCTCGCAAGAAACGCCACATAGCAAAGTAGATTTGGATCTGCAAAACGTGAGGCTTGTGGACCAGCAGGTGGTCACTTATTTGGCGTGTTGCGAGGCGGTTGGCATCGGGCTTCGAAATTGCCCCTCCTATATTCGCGAATGGATTGATCGGAAAAAAATGGAACAGAATCACCTAAGCAACGGCGAAGATCCAGACTTGAGTTGCAACTGAGACCAGTGTCAGGTGTCCCGCGTCTTCGATGGTCATGCGCTACGATCCTTGCATTTCTTGATTCATTGATGAGCTTCCGATGTAATGCGCTGTTCTTCTCAGTCCCCCAAGATCAGCGTCGGGCAACGAATCTGCCCTAAACTTTTAAACAGTGTTGTGATCGCAGGCAGGGCCTGCATCTGCCGCAAACCCGGGCTTTTGGCACATCTCAGCGTCGTCTCTTACTCTCAAGTCGTTGGTCCCGAGCATCCGCAAGCCAGATTGCACAGCGGGCTAGGCAAGGCAGATCCAACCATTTGGACAAAAAAACGCGCTATCCGCGGAAGTAATCGCAATTCGCGCCTTAATCCAACCTGACACGCGAAATAGGTTCACCTCGACGCTGACTTAATTCTAACAGACGGCGGATTCGCCGATCCGCCTACCCAGCACTGATCGAATTTGGCTGCCCACAAGGGTTGGGGGCGGCTGGGGCGTTTCCGAGGCGGTGGAAGGTCTTGTGACCAGCTTAGCGGGCGGTTCTGTGGCTTGGGCTTGATACCGCCACGTCTGGCGGTGCGCGAACCCAGCCCAACAGAAAATAAACATAGATGGGGTATTTAGCAGGGTCAGGGCTGGGAATGCTTATGAAACTCCTTTTTTCAGACCATTGAATAACCAGCCGCCTTCCACGCTTCGACACCTCCTTTTAGCACCGTGACGTTCGTAAAGCCCTGCGCCTGATATTTGGCTGCCTGACCGACAGCGCTCGCTTCGCCGGGTCAACCTCAATAGAAAATGATTTCCTGTGTCTTCGGCAGCGACGCCGCCCGGGACTGCAAGGTGGCGAAGGATATGGACCCGTCCAGATTTAGCATCCGGCATTTGGCCTCGTTCTCATACGCGCAGACTAATAGGGCTTGGTTTGCCTTTGTCTTTGCGTGCGCTTGTTGCACGCTGATTCGCTTGATATCCGCCATCTGTCCTCCTTGTGCTATGTGCGATTATAACGCTATGGAGTCTCGATTGCGTGGCGAAGCGTCGGCTGAGAATATTGGTATTCCTACAATCCTTATCAACAGCCTCGAAGGGAGATGCCACCTTGGCATGCAACAACACATCATCGTTTGTGTCCGCATATTTCGAGAAGATAGCTCCGTGACCATGGATGAATTTCGCGGATCGCTCTCCGCGACCGAGCCGCCAGCCGGACTGACGCAGGCACTTACCGGGCTTTGGTGGGATGCCAAGGGCGATTGGGCGCGGGCGCACGAGTCTGCTCAGCAGGACGAAGGCATCGAGGGTTCGTGGGTTCACGCCTACCTACATCGCAAGGAAGGCGATCAGGGCAACGCAGCCTATTGGTACAGCCGAGCGGACAAACCTGTTTGCAGAGAGCCACTCGATGCGGAATGGCTTGCTATTGTGAGAAGCTTGCTGAGATAAAACGAATCTTTCAGGAGAGTGCGTGCGCTTCTTCGTCGGGATCACGGATCGTAATTGGTTCGATTTCCTGTCCCGCATGGACGGACTCGACGAGGTCGACTTCTGGCAACCAAGCGGGCAACAACAGTTCCGTGCCCTCCAGATCGGCGAACCCTTCCTCTTCAAGCTGCACAGCCCTGACGATTACATCGTCGGCGGCGGGTTCTTCAGCCACTTCACGATCTTGCCTGCCAGCATCGTCTGGCAGGCTTTCGGGGAAAAGAACACGGCGCGGACTGACGAGGAGATGCGGGCTAGGATCGCCCGATACCGACGCACGCCTGTGGCTGTATTCGCGTTGGCGGATGGAAAGATTGAGCGCCGTTCGCTAGGCCCGGTAAGTGTCGGCTATGCGAAAGAGCAGCGTGCCATCTACCAGCGGAAAGTGCGCGAAGGTACGTACACAGTGAAGCAGCCGCAGGTAAAGCAGAACACGATCGCGGATTTCTGGAAGTCTTACCTCGAGGCGTACAAGCTGAGAGGGAAGAAATCCGCATGGCGGCAAGAGGGCGCATGGAACAATCATCTCAAAGAAGTGTTTGGCAACATGAGGGCTGACTCGCTCACGACTGCTGATTTGGTCAGTTATCAAACGCACCGGGCAGAGAGCGGTGCGTCAAACGGGACGGTCAATCGCGAACTGAGTGCCCTCATGGCCGCTTTGAATCACGCGAATGAAATGACTGTTGAGGGCGGCAAGCCGCTTCTGGCCTATGTTCCGAAGTTGACCAAACTCAAAGAACCCCCGCCACGCAAGGGCTTCATTAAAGCCCGACAATACGCAAAGCTTTGTGAGCACGCAAAACCTCTCTGGCTTCGGGCGTTCATCGCGTGCTGCTATACCTTCGGATTCCGGCGAGGAGAAATGCTCAACCTGAGAGTCCGTCAGTGTGACTTCCTTGACCGCTGGATTGAGCTAGAAGAGGGCACAACGAAAAATGACGAAGGACGCAAAGCGCAGATGACCGCCGAAGTGTTCACGCTTCTAAAATCATGTTGCGTCGGCAGGAATCCCGACGACCATGTGTTCACTCGCGAGGACGGTTCGCCCGTCCGTGACCCGCGAGATGATTGGTACAAGTTGTGCATCGAAGCGGGTTTTGGGGCTTACGTGAAAGCCAAGCGGCAGAACGGCAAAGCTTACGACAAATATGTCGGCTTGCAACCGCATGACTTCCGCCGAACCACTGTCCGAAATCTAATTCGCAGCGTTGTTATTTCCGCTCTGTCACGGCAGAGGTCGCGAGTTCGAGTCTCGTCGTCCCCGCCATTCTTTTCAATCACATGCGAGGCAATTCCGAGGGGGTAGTGCGAGGCGATTTGGCCGATGTGTCAGTTTTTGTGTCAGTTTCCGCAAGACCCGCTAATGCTTCGCTTTCAAGTTTTCGGGTTGCGTCGCCTCGCCGCCGATTTTGACAAAACAACGTGGCAGGACGATGTCGCCGCGTTTTTGGAAACTTGCCGTCAAATGAATTTGCCGGCGGCCTTGGAGCGATCGCGGTCAGGCAGTGGCGGACACATTTGGTTCTTCTTCAACGAACCCGTGCCTGCCACCTTGGCGCGCAAGTTGGGGGCGCATATTCTGACGGAAACCATGGAACGCCGTCCCGACATCGGCCTGGATTCGTACGACCGTTTCTTTCCCAATCAAGACACTCTTCCGCCGGGCGGCTTCGGCAACTTAATTGCGCTGCCATTGCAGAAGCGGCCGCGGGAATCAGGCAACGGCCTTTTCCTGGATGAGCGAATGACACCGTATCCCGACCAATGGGAGTTCTTGTCCTCGGTCCACAAAATTAGCCGCGGTGAAGTTGAAGAAGTGGTCCGTCTCGCTGAAGCGAAAGGGAAAGTAATTGGCGTCCGTTTAGTGCCAGAGGACGATGAAGAGGAAGCGGCACCCTGGATGGCTCCACCCTCGCGGCGCAGGAAAGATACTCTGATCGCTGGTCCCCTTCCGAAAACCTTGGAACTCACGTTGGCCAATCAGATATATATCGCGAAAGAAGTACTGCCTCCTGCCCTCCGCAACCGCCTGATTCGGCTGGCGGCGTTTCAAAATCCCGAATTTTACAAAGCGCAGGCCATGCGGCTTTCGACCTACGACAAGCCTCGAATTATTGCCTGCGCTGAAGATCACCCGAAGCACATTGGATTGCCGCGCGGCTGCCTGGATGACCTGCTTCAATCCCTGTCGGATCTGAACATCAAAACTGTGGTCCGGGACCAGCGCAACCCAGGCCAACTGCTGAAGGTGACATTCCAGGGTGAACTGCGCCCCGAGCAAATCGTCGCCGCCCAGGCCATGCTTGCTCAGGACACGGGAGTGTTGGCAGCCACCACAGCGTTTGGCAAGACCGTGGTGGCCGCGTGGCTGATTGCCCAACGCGGCGTTAATACGCTCGTATTGGTGCATCGACGGCAATTGCAACAGCAATGGATCGAGCGACTCTCTATCTTCTTGGGAATGCCGGTCGGCGCCATTGGCCGGATCGGCGGCGGCCGCGCCAAGCCCACTGGCCAACTGGATGTCGCGGTGATCCAGAGCCTCGTACGAAACGGTCTAGTCGATGATCTGGTCGGCAACTATGGGCACCTCATTGTGGACGAATGCCACCATCTATCTGCCCAAAGCTTTGAATTGGTTGCGCGTCAGGCTAAGGCGAAGTTCGTCACGGGTTTGTCCGCCACAGTCACACGGAAGGATGGCCACCATCCGATCATCTTTATGCAGTGCGGTCCCGTGCGTTATCGGGTTAATGCCAAGCAGCGGGCGGCGGCTCATCCTTTTAAGCATACGGTCATGGTTCGTCCGACTGACTTTCGCCCATTGCGGCCGGCGAATCCCAATGTGCGGCTACAATTCCACGAACTCTATGAGGAGCTGATTGGCGATGAAGAGCGCAATCGGCTTATTTGCCATGACCTGATGCAAACCCTTCGGGAGGGACGTTCGCCGTTGGTGTTGACTGAGCGGAATGCACATCTGGACTCTTTGGCCAAGCAATTGGCACGCGAGGTGCAGCACTTAGTGGTGCTCCGAGGAGGGATGCGCAAAAAGGAGCTTGACGCCATCTCCGGCCGCTTGGCCGCCATTCCGGCGGACGAGGCGCGCGTGATCTTGGCCACCGGCCGCTATCTGGGCGAGGGTTTTGATGACGCCCGGCTCGACACCTTATTTCTGGCGCTGCCCGTCTCGTGGCATGGAACCATCGCGCAATACGTGGGCAGGTTGCATCGCCTCTATGACGGCAAGCGCGAAGTGCGCGTCTACGACTACGCCGACCTCAATGTGCCGATGCTCGCGCGGATGTTTGATCGCCGCAGTCGCGGCTACGAAGCGATTGGCTACAAGATGCAGCTTCCGGGCAGTGCCGTTCCCGGTTGGCCTGCGGACGTGCCACTTCCTATCGATCCTGAGTGGAAGAGCCAATACGCCGCGAGCGTACGCCGCCTGGTGCGCGATGGCGTAGATTCTCCTCTGGCAAATCTATTTGTCGGCGTAGCTGTAAAGCCACCTCCGAATGCCGAGGGCGCCAATCGAGCGCGAAGCGCAAGCGAGGCATTTCTATATCGACGACTCGAAACCTTGGCCGCAACGAACGGAAAGTTTCGTTTGAATGCAGAATTGCCGATTCCATTCGATGGCTGGGGTCGCATGGAGGTTGATCTGCTTTGCGCGCCATCGCGAATCGCCATCGAATTGGACGGTGGCCAGCATCTGGGTGACACAGACGCCTACCGGCGAGATCGTCGTAAAGATGCCCTGCTTCAGGAGAACGGCTATCTGGTCCTCCGATTCCTTGCCGAAGATGTCGGCAAGCATCTCGATCAAGTTCTCGATGGCATCTTTCGGGCTTTATCACATCAGGGCGCCAGAACCTGAGCTGAGGTCCCCCAAGATCTTACCTTCTAGGCCAAGTCCGGTAGCTTTCGCGCGGAATTAGCAGACGGATGGAGCGTGCTTGCCCGGGCGTTCGCTCGATGAGCCCCCGGGCCACGAGCGTCGGGACCATTTGATGTACGGAAGGTGGAGAAACCTGAAAGTATTGCTGCATCTCGGCCTCGGTGAGCGGCGTCCGTGGATTCGAGTGTAGTAATAGATGAAGGCCAGGTACTGGCCTTGTTTGGCGGTAAAGGTTTTCTTCATCTTCACCCCTACAACGAGGCCTTCAAGCAAGGTTCCGCGAATGAGCTTCCCATGGGCTGGCAATAGTTCTCGGACCTGGATAATAGCAGTGGAGAGCAAGCGAGCCGGGACTTCAATGAAATATTCCTTCGGGTTGAGGCTCCATCGCCAGCAACTCCCAATAATCGAGTGGATGACCGCGCCTCGCCAGCTGGCCTGAGGTGACCCCGCAAAAGTCAACTTTTGCGCCCAACTGCCGTTGATTTCTGGAGTTTGTGCGATTCACACGCGACCTGTAGTGACATCTAACGGCGCGGGAAGAATCAGGTTTCGTTGCGCTCATTCCGAAAGGACTCGAAAAATCCTTAAACTTGCAGTAATATAGGAGTATATTTGGGTTATAAAAGGATCATCTGCGATGGCCTTAAAAACAAAGCAAATGAAGAAACAGCCCCAAACCGAGCGGGCTACGCGCAAGTCAAAGTTTCAGGCTGATTTGGCCCCTGCGGAAGACCGAATGGTTCGCGGCTTGAAGCAAGAGCTGCAGCTTACAAGCAACACGGATTTTCTTTCCGACGCCCTGGCGTTATTCCGCTGGGCAGTATGGGAAAGAAAGCGCGGTCATCGTATTTTTAGTGAAACTGAGACGGGCGAGCGGAAGGAATTGGTGTTTCCGCGCCTCGAACGCGTTGCCCCTGAACTGGTGCTCCCACGTGTGGAGATTCCTTGGGCGCCGCGTGAGCTGGAGAGTCTTGCCGATCTCGCATCGCGAGAACCCGCCCATCCTACCGAAAACCTCATCCGAGCAATGAGAGGCTGAGTGGCCGTTCTCATCCGTCGTCTCGAGGAGCAGGACGAAGTCGCGCTTTTCGATTGTGGCGATGAGCCACTTAACAACTATCTAAGGCGGAACGCGTGGGCGAATCAGCAGAAAAGCTTTATTGGAGTGACTTATGTCGCGATCGACGAAGGTGCGCCGCGCACAGTTATCGGATACTTCACTCTCGCAACGGCAAGTGTGCCCCGCGAGAGCTTCCCTAAGAATTACGTTCGTGGACTTCCCCCATACGACTTGCCACTCGTTTTGCTCGCGCGGCTTGCGGTAGACCGGCGCTTCACAGGAAAAGGGCTCGGGCATGCTCTCATTTCCGAAGCATTTAAGATCGCACTCCGAGTTGCAGACGATGTGGGATGCCGCTGTATCATTACGGATGCATATCGAAACAGAGTCGACTGGTATGCGCGCTATGGTTTCGTCGCGCTGGAGGGTGCCTCCGAGAGCGGTCCTCAACGAATGTTTCTCGACATGAGAACGATTCGTATGGCGCTTAAGGGTACGCAGTAGTCTGGTCTGCGCTCACACCGAATGAAGTTCGGTCTTTTCACCATGCCCTAATCCCTGCTGGTCAGAGAGCCGGAAATCATCACCAAGGGCGTCATCGCGTACCAACGAGCATTGCCGCCGCAAGGCAATTCACTTGTCTGCTTCCCCCCTAGTCTGCCCGCAATGTCCGAAGATTCTTCTCTTCCGCAACGGCGGAGCAGGAGGACAAAGATGCAACGTGGATGTCTGAAAACACAAACTCGCAAACGAGGCTCTAACGTCTGGCAGTTTCGTTGGTCCGAGGTTAGCCCTGACGGCAAGCGTCTTCACCATAAGAAGATCGTCGGCACCGTTGAACAATACCCTGACGAGAATGCTGCGCGGCAAGCCGTAGTAGGACTGGTCTCGGAAATCACCGCCAGTTCCCGGCCACTGAATTCCTGCGCAATGACAGTAGCTCAACTCTGTGATCATTTTGCGCAACGCGAACTGGCAAACGACAATTCTTGGCGCAGTCACGCGACGAAGAAAATCTACCAAGCGTACTTGACCCGCTGGATTCGCCCTCACTGGCAGAAGTATGAGCTTGCTGACGTTAGAACCATACAGGTAGAGTCCTGGCTTCGCGGACTGCCATTAGCGAAAAGCAGTTGTGCCAAAATCCGAAACCTGATGTCCGTTCTCTTCAATCACGCCTGCCGATATGAGTTTTTTGACCGCAATCCAATCCATCTCGTTCGTCAGAGCGCGAAACGCCGCACAGCGCCGGCCATTCTGATGCCCGCTGAAATCAAGGCGCTTATCAATGGTCTGGCACTTCGAGAACACACGTTAGTTCTTCTTGCCGCATCCACAAGGTTGCGGCAGAGCGAGATCTTCGGCTTGAAATGGGGAGACATCGACTTTGCCCAAGGCGCGATGAGCGTCACGCGCTCCATCGTGTACGGAGTGGTAGGCCCGTGCAAGACCAAATCATCGCAAAAGCCCGTGCCCATCCATCCGATTCTCGCGGACTCTCTGGTGCAGTGGAGAGAACGCTCCACCTACATCAAGCCCGATGACTGGGTCTTCGCGGGCAAGCGCTACCGAGGCCGAAGACCGTACTGGGGCCAGGCGATCTTGCGCAAATACATACGTCCAGTAGCCCAGCGTCTCGGAATTCAGAAGCGACTTGGATGGCATACTTTCCGGCACACCTACTCGACCCTGCTGCGAAGTGTGGGGACGGAGTTCAAGGTCATGCAGGAGTTGTTGCGGCATTCGTCCTTCCGGTCAACGTTGGACGTCTACACGCAGGCAGTCACGCCGGCGAAGCACGCCGCACAGGCCGCTGTACTGTCGCTGGTATTTTCTTGCGATGCGAACCGAGGACCATCCTTTGCCGGAGACGAAAACGCTGTCAGATACAGATAAATGATGATAAAGGCTCTGCGGAAGAGAGCAAAAAGGACGCGAAGAGGGCGCCAAACGCGCCCTTTTGGCGTCCTCGATGGTTTCAATAAAGTCAGTCTAACTCTTTTGGAATGAATGGCGGGGACGACGAGACTCGAACTCGCGACCTCTGCCGTGACAGGGCAGCGTTCTAACCAACTGAACTACGTCCCCAACCGTGGAATCAACAACTTGCCGTAAAACCTTAAGGAATAAGGCTGTTGCAAGTTTCGCATATAGCGCACCATCTGCACTCCGTGTCAAGGAATGCGGCTGTTTCCGGCGCAACCGCCCCCAAACCGCCTACAAATCTCAGTGCGCTCATGCGAGTTTTATAGTAACACAGACAGCCCTAAGAGGTGAACGCGCGGCATTTTCAAAGCAGAGGAACCCACAAGGCACCCTACGGCGTGAGACGTCCCGAACGACTTCCGTGCGCCTTGGCGGTCCGCCGCTGGCTTGGAAGTTGTTGTAAGCCTCAAACCGCTACCTTAATAAAGAAGAAAGTAGCGGTCTAGAGGGGCGCCCAAGAGAACTTGGCTTTGTACAACGCATACCTTGTTCCGTTTCTCGTGGCGACACCGTATCTACTCGAACCGAAGGGCATCGACAAGCTTGAGAAGCGAAGCGCGTCGGGCGGGGTATAAGCCCGACCCAACCCCGATCAGCAGAGAAGAGCCTAGTGCGAGAGCAATTCCAGCCGGTAGGATAGGAACAGTCCAGCCAACTACCTTCCCTGCAAGCGCGGACATGAGAATTCCTCCGATCACTCCGACGCAACCTCCGGCGGAACTTAGGATGGAGGATTCGAGCAGAAATTGAATCATGACTGATCTTCGTCGTGCCCCGACGGCACGGCGTATTCCAATCTCGCGTGTCCGCTCCGTGACTGCGACGAGCATAATATTCATGATGCCGATCCCGCCGACGAGGAGTGACACGGCGGCAAGAGCGGTGAGCAGCATAGCCACGATCGAGGAGACGGATTCGGAGGTTTCCATCAGCTCAAGCTGAGTCTTGATTTCGAATCCATTCCCCGGGTGGCGCCGACCAAGAAGACTTTTCACGTCAGAAACGACCACGGGGATCTGACTGGAATCACGGGCCGTGGCGCTTCTGGATATTCGCATGCCGGGATTAGACGGATTGACGGTTCTGCGGCATGCGCGCGCACGCGGTTTGAACAGCGCTCTGATCGTCATGACTGCGCACGGCGACAGTAATACCGCAATAGAGGCCATGAAATCCGGTGCTTCGATTACGTACTGAAACCTATTGATTTCCAGTTGCTGCTGCCACAGATCGCGAGAGCCCTCGAACAGCGCAGGCTTTCCAAAGAGCTGAAGCGTGAGAGGCCGAAACAGGGCGACGGCGCTGATCCCCTTGCAATCGTTGGACAGAGTCCGGTCATGCAACATATATATAAGCTGATCGGGCAACTGGCGGCATCGGACGCAACAGTCATGGTGCGCGGTGAGTCCGGCACCGGCAAGGAACTAGTCGTCAACGCCATTCATTTCAACAGTTCGCGCGCGAATGGCCCGCTCGTGAAGGTGAACTGTGCTTCGATCCCGGACACGTTGCTGGAATCGGAATTATTCGGGCATGAAAAAGGCGCGTTCACGAATGCTCATTCGCGCCGCATCGGTCGGTTCGAGGAAGCGACCGGCGGCACCCTGTTTCTGGATGAAATCGGAGAATTGCCTTCGCCGCTACAATCGAAACTCTTACGCGCAATTCAAGAGCGAACGATAGAACGTCTCGGCAGTAATACGCCCGTTTCTGTGGACATTCGCCTGGTAACGGCCACGTCGCGGAATCTGGAAGAGGCGGTGCAGGAAGGCGAATTCAGGGAAGACTTGTATTACCGTCTAAACGTTGTGACCGTCCCGTTGCCGCCGTTGCGCGAGCGCCGACAGGACATTCCCGCTCTCGTAGAACACTTTCTTCATCGTGGAGGTAGAACGACCTCCATTACGCCAAAAGCGCTCACGATTCTCGACGAGTACAATTGGCCGGGGAATGTTCGCGAACTCGAAAACACAATTGAACGCGCCGTAGTTCTTGCGCGCGAAGGAATAGTGACGGAGAACGAGATCCAATTACGCCCGCTGCAGAGTGCCACGGATGGACATTGGGCCTCACAGGCTCCATTAGAGGGGGGGGTGGCAATCGAATCTCGCGGAGCTTGAGAAGTCTCTTGTTGAACGCGCGCTGCGTCAGGCGGAAGGTAACAAGAGTAAGGCGGCAGAGTTGCTCGGAATTCACAGGCGATTGCTCTATGAGAAGCTGCGTGCATATGACATTGAATAAGGTACAGCCTCGTAGCAGGCTAAAGGCACTCTGGGGGAATGAGAAACTTGGCAAGCTTGTGTCGAACTGGCCTGGCCGAAGAGACACCAGCGCTAACTTGGTCGGGCTGATCCGTTTGATGTCGTCATTGTAGGATCAATCAGCGACGGAGCCATACGGCACGCTGAACGCTCAACCTCGATTGCTGTAAAGGTCAACGTGGTTACATTGACGCGGTAGAGGTCTCAACGTTCGTGTCGGCCGTGACAGTGCCCGGCGGGCTTGCACCATGCCACAATTGAGCCCGAGAGGGTCCCGGTCAGCACCGGTAAGCAGGAAAAAAATTCTGAGGTCATCTCCTATGGCACCGATAGAACATCTTTTCGTCCTCATGCTCGAAAATCGCTCGTTCGATCACATGCTCGGCTCTTCAGGAATCCCCGGCATCAATATTCCGCCTGCTGGCACTTCGAATTTCTGGAACGGCACTTCTTATCCTGTCGGTACCTCGCCCGTGGATCCTATGAAGGTGGATCCGAAGCATGAGTTTCCAGATGTCGTCGAGCAGCTCTGCGGCCACGGCGTGACATACCCGCACGGTGGCCCATATCCGCCCATCAATAACAGCGGCTTCGCGGCGAATTTCATCACCTCCGCGGGCTCTACAAGTCCGGGCGACGTCATGCAGGAATTCACGCCAGACCGTCTTCCTGTCCTCAACGCCTTGGCAAGGGAGTTTGCGGTGTGCGACGCCTGGCATTGCTCGCTGCCCGGCCCTACTTGGCCAAATCGCTTTTTTGCGCTCGGCGGCTCATCCGCCCAGCTCGACCACAGTCCAACCACGGAGGAAACCGCGCTTTGGGAATCGGTTGATGGCTTCAAATATCAAAATGGCAGCGTCTTCCAAGTCTCCGGCTTGAACTGGAAGATCTATGCCGGCAACCAACTCTTTACCCTCGCGCACGCCCTGCAGGGCATACACATCTGGAATGTCACCCCATTCATCGATTTCGCCAAAGACGTAGCCAATCCCAAATTTCCCGCGCAGTTCAACTGGATCGAGCCCAACTACGGCCGCGTCACTGCCGACTACGTTGGTGGCAATTCCCAGCACCCCCTCGATGGCATCACCGGTGGTGAAGCGTTTATCAAAGCCACTTACGACGCGCTGCGCAACTCCCCTATTTGGTCCTCCAGCATGCTCGTGATCATTTGGGATGAGCACGGCGGCTTCTTCGATCACGCCGCGCCGCCGGCTGCGACTTCGCCGGGCGATAGCGCGCAATTTGACGGCGCGAATCAAAATGCCTTTCCGTTTAATCTCTACGGCCCTCGCGTCCCGGCCGTTGTCGTCTCTCCGTTGATCCCGCAGGGAACGGTGAGCCACACCGTCTACGATCACACCTCACCGCTAGCAACACTCGAGCGCCTCTTTGGTCTCAGTCCGCTCACCGCGCGCGATGCGGGAGCTGCCGATCTCCTCGGGCTAGCATCTCTACCTGCCGCGCGCACCGTAAATCCGAATTTGATTTCGCTTCCGCCTGCTGTCGCAGCCGCTCATGCCCAGATTGCGCTCGATTCGCTCGATATGCCGGTCAAACCGGCCTCGCGCCCTAATGACCCGATTGAAGATGACCTGAACCTTCCAGGCTTTATCTACCTCGCCGCCAAAACCGATAAGGAATTGCCGCCCCTAGCAGGTATCGCCGCTATCGAGCATGTCACGAGTGTGCGCGAGCGCGTCAAGCGCATCCGCACCCGCGGCGACGCTCATGATTACTTTGTAGAGGTTCGCACAAAACTTGCGGCTCGCCGCCGCAAGCAGACTGGATAAACTCCATCGCGAAGCGCATCCGACAACCGTTGCGCTCCAGACCATGGCTAGCGGGGACATCTTGGTCCTCGTTTTCCCTGGCTATGGGCAGCACAAAGGCGCTTGTCGTCGGGAATTATACAAGGTTGCAAAAAAGACTGGGGCCACCGCCGTGATCACGATTTCGAATGTGCGGTCGACCAGCTTCCCATCCCTCATACACCAATGGGCCCGTCGCAGGATCCCCAGCGGAGATCCGCTCTCGTGATTAACACGATTTATCCGGATGGGAGTTCCCACACGGACTTCCGCCCTTATTCGGTGCAGGACGACAAGCTGTTTTGGGAGCACGCTGATCGTTGGACTGAAGAAACCAACAACTTGGGTCAGTTTGTTCTTCGTCCGTCGGGCAAAAAGCTGATCGCTGTTTAGCCGGACCGTTGGAGCGGTCTCTAGCGCGATCAGTCTAGGCGTCGGTAGATTGTTTACCATGATCATTGTGGGATTCTAACAAATCAGGCAGGGAACCGATCACCGTTCGCAGTTGTTGGCTAATCAAGGTTTCGGAATCTCGCGAATTTCCCATTCGTCCACACCCGAGATTTCGACTAGCTTGTTGACCAAGAAATTGTCATCGGTGGATTCCAAGACGTGCTCGATTACGGGTCGGAGGCGGTCCCATTGTTCGTCGCGGGTCAGGCCGCCCTCGCGGAGGACAATCAGACCCGGGTGCACCTCGACGTTGAGAAGCCGGATAAAATCGCGCGCGTTGCCTGTAACGACGACAAAGTCATTTTCGAAAGCGTAGTTCCAGATTTTCGCGTCCGGTTGCCCAGACAAACCGACACGCGTCGCGGCCACAGCGAAGATACCCTTGTCACCGAGTTTCCCGACCAAAGACGGCGAAACATGTTCGTCGAGCAATATGCGAATCAACGGTGGGCACCGGGCTCCCTTTCGATTCGCAAGCGCTTCTTCGGCCGCCCCGGTGGCTGTCCAAGTCGTGCCGCGAGCCGCGCATAGGCCAAGTCTCTCTCATCGAGAGCAGGGAAGTCCTCGGCGATCTCTTCTTCTGGAACGCGTTTGCGGAAGAGCGCCGCGACATGTTCCAAAGGGACTCGTGTACCCCGGAAGACAGGTTCCCCGCCGAGAACATCCGGAGACGAAGCGATTCGCTCCTTGCCCCAGCGATACGCGGCAACATTTCTTTTGATTGTGTCACGAAAGATCTTGCACTCAACGAGTATCCGCATGTCGCCAGACTGAAAGATAAGATCGGCCCCTTCCGAGACCCAACGGTGCGCCGCCCTATCCCCGTGGGCCAGAACCTTGGCGAGAGAGTTCTTATCGTCCGTCGAAAGCGGAAAGGGAAATTCGGTAAGCACAAGTAAAAAGAGCACGTCACCCTCGGAGAAACGGTAGCGCACTGCTTTGCCGGTTTTAATCTTGCGCGAGGGGGTTACGGTTCTCTTTTCAAGAGCGGTTCGAACGGTGTCAGGCTCAATCTCCGCAATCGCGGCGGCTTCGTCGAGTGTGAAGAGTTCTACCATCTTGTTGTCCGACGCTAACTATACCACTCCTGGTGGTATAGTTTCAACTGGGGCCGGGTTCAAGACCAGCGATTTCGCAAAGTGATCTGCAAAGGCAGTTTAACGAGCAGATTTTAGTGCGAGTTGTGGCCTTTGGAGAGGGGCTGGAGGATTTGCACGAGAAAAAGGAGCTCTGAGGGGTGGCAAAAGAGCTGTTCGAAGGGTTCGGAGGAAGGAAATCCCGGCGACCACCCAGGGCGCGCAGGGTTTTATTTTGTGCGCGGCTTCAGCTGGAGTTCGCTTGCAGAACAACGAACCAATCGGCCAGCTTTTGCGCCAGATCGCAAAAACCGAGTGAACCGTTTGGGAAGTGGCTGCGCACTTGGCGGAAAAAGAACGCCAGTGTCAGGGTATAGGCTAGGACACGAATCATGGTGAGCACGATCAGCGCCTTCGCCCGATCCTGGTGCACCGAGGGACGCTTCAGATGTGCGTCCGTGGTCATGGTTTGGAACACGGTGGTGTCAATGATCCAACGGCTGCGACCTAATTGATGGATAAACACCGGGGGGACCGCACCGAGCTCCAGATTGCTGGCGTAGAAATTCGTGCTCAGCTCGAGGACTGTTTCTTTGGCCGCGCGCTTCTTTCCTTGCTCGTCCCGCTGAACGCGCAAATGTTTCACCGCTTGCTGGCGTACGGTTTTGACCACCCGAACGGTGCGCTCGGCTACCGGCCAGTAGACCTCCGGCGCGTGCCAAAGCTGCAACCCCGCATGTTCGTCCATTTTCTCGGCGACGACGGAGGAGATGAGCCGCTCAGATTCCGCCAGCAATTCCGGCTGATTCTTTTTTAGAGTGATGACCCAGTCCAAACCCAGTCCTTCGATCGCTTTCACAAACGGCGCTTGCAGATACAGCGCATCGGCTACCAACAGATCCAGGAACCGGCTTCCCAACTCTGCCCTCAGCTCACGCAGTAACTCCAGACTACAGGCCACTTCGTCTTCCCCGTTCTTCTGAAAACGAATCCCCAGAGGAATGGGAAAGGCCGAACTCACTACGGCCACCGCACAGATGCGGTGATAGTACTGCATCTCCTCGCGCGGTTCTCCCTTCACCAGATGGGTGACCTTCCGTTCCATACAGTGATCGCAGAAGCGCACGAAGGAACTGCAGATCTCGATCCCGTCTACAGCCGCCACCACTAGACCTCTGCTCCAAGCCGAGCGGAAGACCCCGTTGCGCTTTAATTGGCGGGCCACATCGCAGCCTAGCTGGAATACCGCCCGGGAATCGCAGCGTTCCAACGCGTACCCGATGGCATTCTCACTCAGCGGGCCAATCCGTTTCGACAGCACACCGCCCCGTTTGCATTCCGTTTCCATGCGATGCACCGCAGGAAACTGACAAGCCGCTCCCAGAAACACGGCGTCAAAGATCTTCTTCCCGGAATGGTAGGGATAGAGGCGCCCGTCCGGCAAAGCCCCAACGTGAGCAGAGAAATCAAATACCTTATCCAGGTAGGCTTCCAACCGGTGCCGGCGTGAGCAAGCTATGACTTTTCCCTTTCTTTCAAAAAACGTCGCAGATTGATCTTGCAAATGGCCGCGGCCGCCTCTTCAAACCGCTGGCGCAATCGGATCATCTCGCGTACCTGGTCGACCATGCTCTTCGGGACGTGGAACGTTTTGGGCTGGCCGTCGATCAGGACGGAAATCTGGTATTGGGTATGCAGGCTTTTGCCATCGGCACAGTGGCAGTTCGGTCGCCCGCAGGAGCGCTTATTCTCCACAAACGAGCCGGGCAGCATTTCGCGGAACAATCCGAGACGCCGGACGAGTTGACCGCGCAACTGCAGATCGGGATCGCCAGCCATAAAGGTACGCACCCATTCTAAGGCGAAGACTCGCCGGAGAGGGGGTCGCTGTTTGTCTGAGACTAATAATAGTCTCAGAATCAGGCCAAAGTCAAGGGCCTTGCAGATATGCAAAAATGATCAGAGAAAGTGGAGGAAGTGATTTAACTCAAAAACTATCCGTCTCAACGTCTTCCGGCTGGAATCCTGGCCGACCTTGTGAAATCGCCGGGGTTCAAGACAGCGACTAGAGGGAAGATGTGGGAAGCGGGGGAAAGGGAATTGACCGTGACAGTGCCGGACTCTAACTCGGGACGGGGCAGCGTTCTAACCAACTGAACTACGTCCCCAACCGTGGAATCAATAACTTAGCCTAAATTACTGCAAACAAGGCCTTTGCAGGATTTGCATATAGCGCACTGACCGCTTACGGTGCTTGCAATGGCATCTGTCCCTGCCAAAACCGCCCATAAGAATTAGTGCGCTTATTCGAGTTTCATACTAACACAGATGTGCTTCTCCGTCATGTCACCCACGTCTTTTAGCACGTCCGAAGGAGGACTCGGAGGAGGGAAGGTTTGTGGGAGTGGCCCGCACGAAGCGAACGCGGCATTTTCGCCGTCACTTTCAACGAAAAGCCGACTTTTCGCCAAGTGAAACTGTGTCGGTAAACACATGCGCGTTTATGGGGACCAATCGTGAAAACGAAGCACAACCCAAGGTCAATGAGTGCATTGCTCTCAATGGGCCATCAGGCCGCCCATTCATCGAATCGGCGCATAATCTCCATGAGCTTGCATCCCATCAGAATGACAGAGCCGCACAATATGAAGGGAACGCCATAGAGTAGGAGATGCTTGCGCGAACGGGCTAACTCAAACACTCCTACCTTCACGATGGCGTATGTATTCGCTGCGAGATAAGCAACCGCCAAAGAGCTCACTACTAGGTTGTGCATCTTCTTAGTTTTCCTTTTACCGGCCTGCA
This sequence comes from Candidatus Acidiferrales bacterium, assembly GCA_963742325.1. Classification (GTDB taxonomy): domain Bacteria; phylum Acidobacteriota; class Terriglobia; order Acidiferrales; family UBA7541; genus Acidiferrum. The sequence continues at coordinate 2,269,537 of CAVULB010000002.1, forward strand.
TCTCCGCGCCGATACTCTTCGGTTAGCTCATCAAGCGAGCTCCACACCTTAGAGTTGAGACCATCCTCCGTCTACCGGAAGCTCGGCGCCGGTCGTGTAGGTCGCATCGAACGCGAGGAAGAGGACCGCCTTCGCGATTTCCTCCGACGTCCCCCAGCGCTTCATGGGAACCATGCCGGTCATCTTCTCCCTAAGCTGGGTGGCCGCGTCATTATCGGGGAACATCTTGCCCAAAATCGGCGTGTCGATGGGGCCGGGCGTCACCGCGTTGACGCGAATCTCGCGAGGAAGCAACTCGGCGGCGAGCGTCCGAGCGAAGGATCGCAGCGCAGCCTTGGCGGCTCCGTATGCGGCGTTGCCGGGCATTCCCTTGACGTTGGCGATCGAAGTCGTGAGGACGACAGCCCCTCCCCGGTTTATTAACGGCGTGAGCTTCTGCACCGCGAAAAGCGGCCCCTTGGCGTTAAGGTTGAACATCTCATCGTAATCAGCCTCGGTCATGCTCTCGAGAGGCGCTCGGATGCTGAACCCGGCGTTGACGAAGAGCAGGTCGAAGGTGTCGAACTCGGCCTTCACCCGAGAGGCGAGGGCGTCGATGTCCGTCAACGAGCGCGCGTCGCTCGAAACCACGATGGCGCCCCTCCCAAGCTCTTTCTGCGCCGATTCCAGGCCGGCCTTCGAGCGACCCGTCACCAGAACACGCGCACCCCCATCGAGGAGCATCTTCGCCGTCGCGAGCCCCATGCCGCTCGTGCCGCCGATAATCACCACCTTTTTACCTTGATACCGTTCCATGTGAATTCTCCTCGCGAGGTTAGGGTTGTTTTGCTGATTGTGAACTGTTTGGTATGATAATCAGGGGCGGAGGCTAGGGTCAAGGGAGTTTTGAACTATTTATTTCAAAATACCGTAAGACCCCGTGGACGAGCACGCAGCCGCAATCGCATGCTGATTCTGGTCACCGCAACCATTTCGCCGCGACCGGCGCTCCTTCAGGACACCGCGCTTAAGGATGCTGTGGAAGAGAAATCGACACCAGAGACCTTGACGACGGCCTGCCACGCGGCTTCCTGGTTGGCGCGATCGTGGAGGTGTGGGTGGCGCTGCGCCTCAATTGGGCCAGTGAACTTCCCTTTTGCCGACGCGAAGAATTGCCCTGAGACGTCGGTTCCGAATTCCGACGCCTGGAGGTACCGACGGGCCGCAGTCTCCGGCGTCTGATTCATGCCGGGAATGTGGCTCACGATTGGGATGAACAGATACCTCAACGCCGGGCCAGCGCTTCGCACCACCTTGGTGTCGGTCGCCGCACCGGGCGAGACCGCGTACACGGCCATGCCGGATGGTAGCCGGCGCGCCAGCGCCGCGGTCCACCAAGCGATGATGAGCTTCGCGTCGGCATACGCATTGTTGGGCACGTACTTCACGTTTGGCCCGTTGCGCAGCAGGGCTTCCACAGCGGCGGTTCGGTCACCCTGGTGGTGTTTGGCCGCGAAGGCTGGCACGTCGGTGTATTTGAACATGGGTACGCCCCCTCGGGCAGGTTCCGCGCCGGCAATAACAATCCTCGCGTTGGGGCTCAGCAGGTTGGCGCTGAGCAACCCGGCAGTCAGTTGATGATGGCCGATCAGCGGGGCATGAGAAGCCTCGATGCCCGAAGCAGTGAGTACGCGCTTCTTGAATGGAACCAGCCCTGCATTGAGTAGTAGGAAATCGATCGGCTGACCCCGCTTGACCAGCTCGGCGAGCGCCGATTGAACACTGGTTGGCGAGTCCAGATCCAGCTCCAGCGGCGTAAAGACCTGTTTTTTGGTCTCAGCCGCGAGCTGAGCGGCCGTTTCCTGGGCCCGACGCAGGCTGCGCCCGGTTACGATGACCTGGCGGTAGCCCTTGATGGCGAGCAGGCTGGCAGCCGCATAACCTAGCCCAGAGGTGGTGCCGGTGACGAGAGCTATCGAATGTTCCATAGGAGTCTCCGTGGTAAAGGTTGAGTCGTGAGGCTCCGCGAGGGCAGAGCCAGCTTGCTAATTTCGAACTATTCAGTTATATATTGGTTGGTGTGATGGAAACTGTCAAGGAGTTTTGAACTAAATGTTTCAAAATACCTCTAGACCGCGCGGAAGGCCGCGCAGCTTCGACGAGACGGGGGCGCTGGAAAAGGCGACTCAGGTGTTCTGGTCGAAAGGCTACGACGGAGTGACGATTGACGATCTCGTCGCCGGGATGGGTGTGGGACGGCCGAGCCTGTATGCCGTCTTTGGGGACAAGCGGGCGATATTCTTGCGCGTCCTTAAGGCGTATGCAGAACGGAAGGGCGCATCGGCGGCGAAGGCACTCCTCTCGCCACAGAGTCTTCGCGACTCGATCGCGGGCTTTCTGAGGTACGCCGTCGAAAGTGCGACCGAGAAAGGGTCCGCCCGGGGCTGCCTTATGGTGTGCGTTGCGCCGCTTGTGAACGACGCTGAGGTTCAGCGGTTCCTGCAGAGCGCGGTCGCGGGCGGCGCGGCGCTGGTGGAGCGCCGTTTCCGGGACGGGATCAGCGCGGGAGACATCCCGCCTGACTTTCCGGTAGCCGTGCGCGCGATCCAAGTCACGGATTTTGCTCGTGGCCTTACCATGCGAGCGCTGATAGGCACGCCGCGCAAGACGCTCCTGAAAGATGCCGAGGAAGCGGCCGACTTGGTGCTCCTGCCGCACCTGAAGGCCATCGGCAAGCAGAAGCTATAACTTTCTCTCACCGGCGCTTGAGCCGGGTCCTGGGCCTGGGTAATGGCCGCCTACGCGAAGTTCAAAGCACTTCAGGGCCAATCCTCTAAGAAATCTGCTCTCAACATAGTCTGGGGACGTTGAACTTCGGCAAGCCCCGCTCTGAAGGCTTCATATAGATAGTGAGCACGCAAGCATTTGGAGATCACTATGTCACTCATCGAGCCCGGATTGGTATTGATATGTCCGCATCTCGTCAGAAAATCAAGCACTGACGAGATGGGCGTTCATCAGGACTTGGGAATGGTAAGGACAGAAAGGATTCAAATTGCATTTGACGCACACCGGCGGATTTCTATTAACTGCAAGATGTTCTAAATCGGGCCAGAATGAGTGTGGTGCATTCCTCATGAAGATCACATAGATCACAACAGTTCTAATTCTGACCTTTGCCGGGATTGCCGGCTTGCGCTGGCCCGGGACTGAGGGGTTCGTCCTGAGCTGCCCCGCACAGTCGATGCTCAAGGATTTCGAGCAGTCCCATTTGATCCCTCCGAAGATGCAGACGAAACTAGAAATCAGTCGACAAGCTGAGCTCTTTCCATCTTCTGGCTTCTTCCAACCGCGCAAGGTCGTTCTTTTCTGCGCCATTGTACGCGTCGCTGCCGAGTAAAAGCCGCAACGGTGGATTTTGCTCTCGAGTCAGACGAACGATTGCTTGAGCAGCCTTTTTCGGATCGCCCGGCTGCTTTCCATTGTAGTCACGCTGAAACCTGGCGGTTGCGCCAACTGTCGAATCGTATTCGGGACGCCCTTCGCTCAGCTTTGTAGAACTTCCCGCAAAGTCGGTGCGAAAGCCACCTGGTTCAACAATGGTGACCTTAACGCCCAGCGGAGATGCTTCGCGCGACAACACTTCGGAGAAACCTTCAACGCCCCATTTTGCAGCCGAGTAGGGTCCGCGACCCGGAGGTCCAATCCTTCCTCCCATCGATGAAAATTGAACAAAATGACCGCCCTTCCTTTCGCGGAAATACGGAAGGGCTGCCTTTGTCACAATGATCGTCCCGAAGAGGTTCGTTTCGATTTGCGCGCGAAAATCCGACATGGGTGTGTCTTCGACAGACGAGAGATTGCCGTACCCCGCGTTGTTGACAACAACGTCCAGCGAGCCAAACGTATCGATAGCTGTCTTCACAGCAGCAGTCGCGGCGGACTCGTCGGTCACATCCAAGGCAAATAGCTTCACCTGATTACCGTAGCGGTCCGACAGATGGTTAAGTGATTCGGTGTTTCGGGCTGTCGCCATGACCTTATTACCGGCTGCAAGGCTGGCCTCGACAATGGCGCGACCCAGACCGCGAGAACTACCCGTAACTAACCACACTTGCGACATTCTTCCTCCTGTTTCCAACTGGTTTCGATAGTGGTTTAACCCTGGTGAGTCCCAATAATGCCAACGACAATGGAGGCTGGACGTTGCACGGTCAAATACGTTAGGTCGTAATGGAAATGAAAGCAAGACGATCACATAGGTCCTGATAAGTCCGCCAGTGTTCAGGAATTCTGATCGGGCCTCAACGCCGGGATACCAAGACCCTGGCGCGTTTACGAGGAACTAACTCACTCCTGAAGTGGATTCCCGACGAAATCCTTGGGAAAGCACACCGAATCCGCTTGCGCAGACATCCAGAGAGTCGGCCCACGCACTCGGGGTGTAAGAGCGTGGGCCGTGTTGTGCCGGTCATCGCGCAAAACGGGAAGTGGATTCTTCAATCGACGGTGATGCGCGTAGCGGCCGTCGTTCCCTTGACCTCTGCTATTGGTTTTCCCGCGCCGACGGCATCGTAGCTGGGAGGCCAGAGTTTGAAATCGAAGGTCCCTTTGTACGTTTTGCCGTCGGGAGAGACCGTATCCGTTTCGTCGACGGTAAAGATGGCGGAGAGGCTGCCGTCCGTGTTGAACATTAGACCGATATGATGCAGCTTGACGGAGCCGTTGCCCAACTCCTTCCAGACGCCGAAGCAGATATTCCCGCCGGCGGGTGGAAGAACTGCATTTTCAAATTCAGTCCCATCCCCGTGCCAGGTCTTGAAGGACTCGAGAAATGGGAAGGGCGTAGGGGGGTAAGGCCCTCCTGGAGGGAAATTATCATCGGAAGTTGCAGTGTAATTCACATGCCACAAACCTACGATGTTGGCATGCTCGTTCCATTCTCCGTCCGCGTGAGGGCTGACAAACGGAATTGCGGGGGGGACGGCGGCGGCTCCCGCTTTGTAAGGAACGGCACAACCGCCGGCCTTGGCACCGGCGGCGGTAAACAACAGCCCTAACGCAATCAATACCGCGAGAGCGGAAAACCGCCCGCTCCAAAGAACCTGGAACGTATTCTTTCGATTCATTGTTTCTCTCCTTAGAGGTCTGGCACAAATTTTGCACTCCAAGCTCGGGGTTGGGACGACCACCAATGGAAATGCCGGGGCAGAATGCGGAAAGATGGGCTGCTAGACAATGCGCTGCTCTTCATTTTCTGTTCAATTCTTGGTCATCAGCTAACGCCGTGATGTACAAGGACTTATCACTTAGAACCGAACATGATTTGGAATTGACGCTAGCTTTCGCGCTCTGCTAGCATCGCGCCAATTCCTCCGATTCATTCGAGAGTGGAGAAAATGCCCTCTTCGTCCGACAAGTCAGAACGAGCATCGGGTGGCAACTCTCACCGAGTGGCCTTCGACCGTTTTGAACTGGACCTGCGCTCCGGGGAATTACATAGGGACGGACGAAGAGTCCGATTGCAAGCGCAGCCTTTTCAATTGTTGGCCATGCTAATCGAGAATGCCGGAGAAGTAGTGACGCGGGACGAAGTATGTCGCGCCCTGTGGCAGGCGGATACCTTTGTCGACTTCGATCACAGTGTGGCCGCCGCGGTGAGCAAGATTCGCGAGGCGCTCGGCGATTCGGTGGAAAACCCGCGGTTCGTAGAGACGCTGCCGAAGCGGGGCTACCGATTCATCGGAAAGATCAAGCCTGAAGCGCCGTTGGTAATGTCGGTTGCGAAGCCACAGCAATCTGTGGAACTTGTGCCCGTCCCTTCGGCAAGAGCCTGGACGAGTCAGAAATGGACCCTTGGCTTGGTAGCCGCAGCCGTCCTGGTGGCGGCCGCGCTTCTATTCGGCTGGCTATCTCGCAAACCTGGCAATTCCCAGCCGATGACAGTTGTCCCTTTCACTTCCTACCCGGGGTGGGAGACAGCTCCTTCGTTTTCGCCAGATGGCTCAAGGATCGCGTTCTCCTGGGATAACGGCACAAGCAATCGCTCGGGAAAGCCGGGGTTTGACTTGTATGTAAAAGCAATAGGCAGTGAAACGGTGCTGCGGTTAACCAACCATCCTTCCGAATGGATCAGTTCGACGTGGTCCGCCGACGGCACGCAGATTGCTTTTCATCGCCTGGCTGGTGACGACACTGGCATCTACGTTGTGCCCGCATTGGGCGGACCGGAACGCAAACTCCTCGCCACCCATACACCCTACTCTGTTGCGGCGCCCATCAGTTGGTCCCCCGACGGGAAATGGCTTGCCTTTACCGATAGCGAAAACGGACGACCCGGCGACCGCGCCTTCCTGCTTAACATGGAGACTCTCGAATCTCACGAGTTTCCCCATGATCCGTCGTGCAATCACGAGGGAGCCTTAACGTTCTCGCATGGCGGGCAGGAGCTGGCCATCCTCTGTATCCATAGCACGACTTCATTCGAGTACGTTGTTACCGATCTTGAGGGAAAATCCAAACGATCGCTGACCACGCGGCACGAATTCCCCCACGGACTAGCTTGGAGCGGCGATGATAGATCGCTGGTCGTGGCAGGGTACAGTCCACAGGACGAAGGATTCTATGTGATTCGCGTGAGCGATGGCGAAGTGTACAAACTGCAGGTCGGAGAAGGACAATGGCCAACGACTTCTCGCGATGGGCACAAATTGGCCTTCAGCCTGGCCGACGACCGCGTGAACATCTGGAGAAAAGACCTGGAACATCCCGAAGCTCCGGCGTTGCAGATGTTGGTGTCGACCCGGCAACAAAATTGCAGCCAATATTCTCCGGACGGTAAGCATGTGGCCTTCGATTCGGCTCGCTCGGGAACCTGGAGCGTATGGGTGGCCGACGCCGATGGCGGCAATCCCGTTCAGATTTCGCATGAAGGGCCCGCCGGTTTCCCCCGCTGGTCGCCTGATTCGCAGAAAATTACGTTCGATATGGTAGGACTCAGCGGGCTTGAGGACGTGTACACGGCGGATATATCGGATCGTGTCGCGCACAAACTGAAAACCAATGTGCGCGAAGCAGAGCATCCTTACTGGTCGCACGACGGAAAGTGGATCTATTTCCGCGGCTCCGAAGGCGTTGGTCATCAGCTCTACCGTTGCCCTGTGGGGGGAGGTGACGCCACACTTCTTGCGGGGTCCCTGGACCTGCTCACTATGATCGAGTCTTCCGACGGCAAGGCGCTTTACTTTCCATCGAGAATTGCCAACTCGAATATGATGATGCTTGCGCTGGACCGCTCCGGTGCGACGCCCCAGGAAGTTTCCGGTATACCGAAAGTATTTCTCGAATCTCAGTGGACGCTCGTGCGCGACGGAATCTACTTCGCTCCTCAAGACAGCCCACGGAGCATTTGCTTTTTCGATTTCGCTACCAGGCATACCCGCGAAATCTTCAAAGCCGACAAAGACCTGAGCGATGGCATGTCCGTCTCTCCCGACGGCCGCTACTTGCTCTACTCGCAAATCGACGAGAGTAACGCCAACATCATGATCGCGAATCACTTCCACTAACCGCTCATCCTGTAGGATAAACGCGAGCAGCTCACATTATTGGCATTGCGTTAGGCAGACTTAAGTCCCGAAAAGTCGGCTTCTGTCCAGCGATTGATCGCTCACTGCTGGCGCGTTTATTGATACTGATCTCAGCGCCATTGGCGCCGGAAGGTATCCGCTGCTGTTAGGTCAGAACCACAATCTTGCCACCGGCTTTGTTCTCCTCCATGCAGCGATGTGCCTCGACGATCTCGTCGAGGTGGAAGACCCTGCCGACCTGAACATGGAGCGTCCCGGCAAGACCGCAGATTTCGATTGTTCTAGATCGGGTAATTTGAGGACCGTTTTCGGGACTCGTTTGCGTTTGCTCTTCGCCATTGGAAGCGGCCTCCGCTGCCGCGACGAAAAGCGTGATCCTGTCCCCGATCTTCTAACCAGTAGCGCGTTTGTCGATACTGTCCAACCGACGAACCGATAACTTCCGGGTTACCCGTTATCCGGGACGTGACTGCGATCATTCTCTCAAGGGACGAGGGGCGGGCACTCAAGATGATTTCTTCGCGGAGTTGAGCGGGGCCAGCTGGATTCCCGATGGCGCGCAGCCGCGCTCCTTTGGGACCGCGCAGGACCCAGTAGATGATCTCCCAGGCAGCATCAAAGATACTCAAGTGGTGGCATAATCCGGATGCACGCGCTGCGCCCTTGGCGAGCGCGTGCATCGAGTATTCTGCTTCACGGCACTGGAACTGGAACAGCGGATGAAGTGACGCGCGTCAATAACCACCGCCCGTCGATCTTTTTGGCTTCACCGTCAAGGTCTACGTGGCTCTTGGCTGTCCAAAACGGCTGGCCATTGGCTGGATTCAATGACACGTCAAAGTAATGGCATTCGAAATACACCGATGATTTCCATTGGCCGTCATCATCCTTTACGGGGACATACTTTGTTTTGTACACCGGGGAAAGCGACACAAACTTATTGGTCGGCTGCAACCCGCCAGAAACATACTTAAAGAACGTGCAGAGCGTACCCTGTTGACCGTTGGGAGAGGTGTCGCCCGAGGGTAAAGGGCAACTTGCGGGATCATCCGGATCGCCGTTGCCGATATAATTTCCCGCCGTGGCAGTAGTGTTGACCACCGTGAGTTCGGCGTCCTTAGTCCAGATTGCGAGTACGTCGCGGATCCGCTGCGTTATCACTGTAGGCGAATCGCCATTCACTGGATCGTGCACGCTGACTGCCGCGTGAAAGGTTGCGTGAAGCTGTTCCAGTTCAGCCATTTGGGCCAGTTGATCGTTATCGCCCCAGCCATCTGCATGGGCGGTTCCTATCGCCGCGATAATTCCCACAGCGAGCAGGGCCACAAAAGGGGTGTACCTGGTCTTGAATGTCGATTTCATGTCTGTCTCTCCTTTGATCTTGGGGCGCGGTTGTCGTTCTCACCGCGCCTGTTTGTTTGCCTTCACCTCATATAGCGAGAACTGGGGCGGAAACCTGCAAGGGGGAGAGCATTTTCTTGGGCGGCTGATCTGGGCGGAAACTGCCGGGTAGTGTGGTAATGTTTACGGCAATTGGCCACTGTTCCGGCCCTGGGATTTTGGATGGACGACGTCCTTGGACATGAGATCACCCAACTGCTTCAGGCCTGGCGCCAAGGCGATGAACGTGCTCTGGACAAGCTGACTCCTCAGGTTTACCGCGAGCTGCATCTGGCCGCTAAGCGTTGCATGTCACGGGAACGCGACGGCCATACCCTACAGACGACGGCGCTGATCAATGAACTTTATCTGCGTCTCTCCGATCTGAAGCCGATTGACTGGCGGAACCGGGCGCACTTCTTCGCGCTGTGTGCGCGACAAATGCGGCGCATTCTCACCGACCAGGCCCGTGCCCGGCAGTCGCACAAACGGGGCGACGGAGCAAAAGCGGTCTCATTGGATGAGGCGCTAGTAATCTCTCCGCAACCCACCGCTGATTTGGTCGCTGTGGACAACGCCCTTAATCAGCTGGCAAAAGTAGACGACCGCAAGAGCCAAGTCGTAGTGATGCGCTTTTTTGGCGGCCTTAGTGTCGAGGAAACTGCGGAAGTTTTGAAGGTTTCACCTGAAACCGTGGCGCGTGATTGGCGGTTGGCCAAGGCGTGGTTATTGCGTGAACTTAGCGGAAAGAAATCCGATGAAACCTGAGCGATGGAGCAAAATCGAAAGCATTTTTCACAAAGCTCTCCAGGCGGACGAAAGCCGGCGCGGTTCTGTGATTGAAGAATCGTGCGCTGGTGATGCAGAACTGCGCCGCGAGGTGGAATCGCTGCTAGCTCATCATAGCGACTCCGCAAGCTTCATCGAGAAACCAGCATTTGCGGACGAGGTGAACATCAATAGGGCTCCCTCCGCCACAACAGCCCGACCTGACTTGAAGGGCGTGGCGGTTGGACATTACCGCATTCTTGAAGAAATCGGCTTCGGCGGCATGGGAGTGGTATACAAGGCGCAGGACACTAGACTCGGCCGCATGGTCGCGCTGAAATTCCTCCCTGAGCACATGGCGGGGGATTCCGGCGCGTTAGAACGTTTTCGCCGCGAAGCCCGTACCGCTTCGGCGCTGAACCATCCCAATATTTGCACGATCCACGATATCGACGTGTACCAGGGCCGCGAATTTATCGTGATGGAATATCTCGACGGGCAAACGCTAGCTATGTATATGGCGGCCCGACGGGCAGTGAGCACCGAGTTTGTCGCGAAATTGGGAATGCCCATTGCCGAGGCGCTTGCTGCGGCACACTCCAAGGGAGTGATTCATCGCGACATCAAGCCTGGCAATATCTTCGTTACTCAATCGGGGCTGGTAAAAGTCCTGGATTTTGGTGTGGCAAAGCTGGTGGCTGAGGCCAATCAATTCGGCGCTACCACGTTGACCGAAACAAACACGATCACGGGCACACTGCCGTATATGTCGCCGGAACAACTGCGCGGCGAGAATCTCGATGCGCGTTCCGACATTTATGCATTGGGGGTTGTGCTCTATGAGATTGCCGCGGGGCAGCGCCTGTACAGTTCATCGCTGCATGCACGGCTGGTTGATGAAATTCTGAATCGTCCGGCTTCTCCGCCGAGCAACGTCAATCGAAAGCTGTCGGCGAAAGCTGACGACATTATTCTCAAGTGTCTCGCCAAGGACCCGGAAGACCGATACCAATCTGCCAAAGAAATCGCAGTTGACCTGCGCCACTTGAGCACACAGGCGACAAGTGGAACCGTCTCAGCCGGAACAAGCAGCGTACGAACGAGAAGGGAGGTCTGGCTGTGGCTGCTTGCTGCGGCGGCGGCACTTGCGGCAATACTTCTCGTCGTACTTCTGGTCAGCTTGAGTGGATCTCGCGGCCCAACAACCCCACTGGAAATGCAGCAGATTACTTTTACTGGTGACAAAAAAGAGGGGGGGATGGTTACCGACGGGGCAAGGCTCTATTTTCAAAGCGATGGGCACCCTGTCGAAATGTCTGTGACCGGGGGCACTATGCAACCGCTGCAGGCGTCTGTTTCGGGGATGAGGATTTCTGGCATCTCTCATGATGCTTCCCAGTTGATGATGTTCAAACCGGATGTGAACGACGAGACATCACGCGGCTCCATGTGGACCATTCCGGTCCTGGGTGGCTCGCCGCGAAGGCTAGGGAACCTGATGGCGCGTGGCGCAAGTTGGTCACCGGATGGGCGTTCGCTCGCATATTCGGATCTGAACTCTGTTTTTGTTAGCGATGCGAATGGTGCAAATTCGAGAGAAATCTGGAACGCAAATCGTATGGTTGAGGGTTGGCCCCGTTTTTCGCCCGACTCCAAGCGAATTCGCGTGTCGGTGAACGGACAAAAATCAGGCGACCCAACCCGGATTTTCGAAATGAACGTAGATGGCAGCAATGTTCACCCACTCTCCCTCGATTGGCCATCTAATGCCGATCAATGGGACGGCCAGTGGACCCCCGACGGCAGGCACTTCGTATTTACCTCAAGTCGTGGCGGGTTCAGCAGCGCATACGAACTAATCTTTGCGCCATGGTTCGAGTTTTGGAAGAAAGCGTCGGCCGTACGTCTGACACCGGAGCAGATGGATGTCCTAGCTATGACCCCGACGCGCGACAGCACCAGCCTGCTTGTCATCGGCAGGGTCGCGCAGGGATCGATGCAGGTTTACGACTCAAAAGAGCAGCGTTTCATTCCATACTTGAGCGGCCTGGCTGCCTCATGTTTCGTGATTTCTCCTGACCGCCAATGGATGGTTTACGCCGACTACCCCCGTCATTTCTTATGGCGCAGCAGGCTTGACGGCAGCGAAAGGCTCCCCTTGACAGACATTCCAGCATGGATGCCGGAATGGTCTCCCGATAGCAAGTGGGTGGTCTTTTCTAATTTCAAGGAAATCTACCGCGTCTCCATCGATGGCGGCATTCCCGAACAGCTGACTTCGGAAGGTAAATTCGAGGTCGCTCCCACTTGGTCTCCGGACGGGGCATCCGTCGAGTTCAATGATTTTCCGTTTCCGGGACACTTCCCTGGCATCCAGGTTCTGGATCTCGCGAGCAAAAAAGTGTCCGTGTGGCCCGGCTCGGAGGGTACTTATGTCCCTTCCTGGTCGCCTGACGGAAGATACATGGTAGCGATCGCAAACCCACCGAAACGCATGGTCGTCTATTCTCGAGAAACAAAAACTTGGAGAACCTTGAAACAATTTGGGGCTGACTGGGGTTACTGGAGGTGGTCAGGCAATTCCAAGTCGATATTGATGGCAAAAACAGCTGCAGAGCCCGGAGAGAAACCGGGAGTTTACCGCTTGGATATTGCCGATGGTAAATGGGCTCTCATTGCCACGTTTAATGGGTTAAGCGTCAGTTCGGATGGGGCCGAGAATCTTCTCTCGATTACACCCGATGGGCGAGTCGCTATGATGAGCGACACCAGTGTCGTGCAAATCTATTCTCTGCGGTGGAATCCGCAGTAACTTCTCAGGTCAGCAGTTCGTAATCGCAATATCCAGAAAGTTTCTTCTTCGGTCGACCAGTGCTTCGCAAGCACTGGAAACAACCGGTGTCACTGGCCGGATCGTCGGCAACCCGAAAGATTCCGCGCTGCGGATTAGTCCTGAGAAGTCCGCTAGTGTGGAGCTATTCAGGTCTTGGGCCCACTTGGCTGAAAAACGCGCTTTCCACTCTTGTGACTATGCCTAGCCGCAATTTCATAAGCGGCCGTTTGGGAGCGGCCACTTATGAAAATCGGCTCTGGACGAGAATTCGGAGGCGAGCGCATTTTAGGCGGCTTTCTGAAGAACGATGAATTCGGTCTTGGTGACCGCCATGCGTTGGGCCTTGAGCAACAAATAGCCGAGATTCTTGTAACCGCGACCCCTTCTAAAGAGAGTTTTGATGTTGCCGTTGATAGCTTCGACCACTCCAAAGCGTACTTTCGTGCGGCAGTAGTTGAGGATGCCGTCCAAGTGATCCAGCAGCATAAAGGCGAGATTTTGAAAGGGCTTCAGGCGTTGCCAGCGCAACTGGTCGATCCAGCTCTGAAGGTAGCGCAGCATGGCTCCTTCATAGCGGTAGGTCCACAAGCGCTCCAGACTTTCCTTTAAAAGGTAGGCTTTCATCACCCTGCGGTTGAGGGCGAACAACTCGTTTAGCTGCTGGCGTTTTTGACTGTCCAGATTCATCCAGCGAGTCAGCAACAGCCAGCGCTTACCCTTCACTACACCGCGCATGCGTCCGCCTTTGCGAAAGAACTCCGCTCGGCGCACTTCATCGATGGCTTTATTGGCATGCTGCAGAACGTGGAACTTGTCGTAGACAATGCGGCAGTTGGCGGCCCATTGCTCAATGCTATTGGTGAACGGCCGCCACATATCTACGCAAGCGGCCTCAATTCGTTTCCGCTGTGGGGCACTCAATTGCGTTCGGAAAAACTCATCGAGGGTTTCCTGTTTGCGATCCTGGCCGAACCACAAGGGCTCCCCGGTCTCCAAGTTGCTGACCACGGTGATGAATTTCAGGTGCTTGCCAAAGTAGATCTCATCCACGCCCATCTGTTTCAACGGTTCCTTGCGCCGTGTGGCGCTCCAGCGCTTCAGATACCGCAGGTCGATCGCGCGCACCGTGCTGGCCACCAGTCTGAACTGCCGGGCCACCTGGCGAACTGATGCGCTTTCGCACGCCAGCCCCACCGCATCCTCAAAGTCTTTGCTGAACGGCGCCTTCCCCGGCAGTTGCGGAACCTTCTCGATCTTTACCCCACACTCGGGACAGCACACCCGGTACAGTTCGATGATCACCGTGGTCTGATACTTCCTCCACGGCAAGTCGCGCACCTCGCGCTGGTAATAATCATGGGCTTCGGTAAACTTCCTTCCACATCCCGAACAGATTAGTTTGCGGTTGCCCCGTTTCCGCCGCACCCATAACCGCAGTGTCATTGCGGTTTCATCGATTTCATGTCGAAAGACTCGGTAACCCGGCCATCCTAAGATTTTCGTGAATTCGTTGTCGCGCATTCCCCCGAGTCTAGCCGAACCGCCTCCTCACGGAAACTCGCTCTTTTATTGGGTCTCTCCAAATTCTCGCTCAGAGCCTGAAAATCAAAGATAGAGAACCGAACAATCCGTCAGCAACGCTCGGACTTGTAGACCTCGATGTGGCTAAATCAGCGGTCCTGGGGAGTCTCCGTTCGCCGGGCTCGCGGCGTTGCTATGAGCATGCCATCTCGGAGTTCATCGGTTGGTATTGCTCCGAACCTCGCCTGGCATTCAATAAGGCCGTGGTCACCCGTTATCGCATGCATCTTGAGTCACGTGGATTAGCTCCAGGAACAGTCAACCTCAGACTCGCGGCTATTCGTCGTCTGGCATATGAAGCCGCTGATTCCGGATTGCTAAGCCCAGAGCAAGCGGCTGGGATCCGGCGTGTCAAAGGTGCAAAGAAGCTTGGCGTCCGGGTTGGGAACTGGCTTCTCGCGGACGAAGCCCGTCAATTGTGGGAAATGCCGGATGGCAAAACATTGAAGGGAAAAAGGGACCGGGCGATCCTGTCACTTCTTTTGGCTTGCGGACTGCGCCGTGGCGAGGTTGCAGCATTGGAATTGAACGATATTCAGCACCGAGAAGATCACTGGGCCATAGTCGACCTGACAGGAAAAGGCGGGCACGTCCGAACCGTGCCTGTTCCTGATTGGGTGACGCGAACGATCCAGGAGTGGGTCAGCGCGGCCGGTATAAGTAGCGGGAAGCTTTTTCGATGTGTTTGTCGAGCTGGCAAGACTTGGGGCGACTTCATGACTGACCGAGTGGTCTGGCACGTTGTCAAAGACTACGCCGCAAAGCTCGGGTTGCATCAGTTGGCGCAGCATGATCTTCGCCGCTCTTGTGCCCGTCTTTGCCATGTCGCTGGCGGCGAACTGGAGCAGATTCAATTTCTGCTTGGACACGTTTCGGTTCAGACGACTGAGAAATATCTCGGCTGCAAGCAGCGAATCCGGAACGCAGTGAACGATCGCGTTGGGATCGAGCCGTCGTCCTGAATAGAGCCATTGAACCAGAAGGGCGAAAAGCCGACTATTCGTCCAAGCGGTCATGGAAGCCGAGGAGGAGAGGGTACGATTCTAAACCCGCAGTTAGCGAACTTCGACGATAACGAGGGACACATCGTCGGCGAGGGGACCGTGCCTCCATGCAGCAACGCCGTTGAGAATTGTCTTCTGCATATCCGCGAGTGGTAGCTTTGCCGATTGAAGGACTAAATCTTTCAGATCCTCGACGCCAAGCATATTGTCGAGGCAGTTGAAAACCTCAACGAGTCCGTCGGTGTACAGAATGAGACGGTCACCTGGTACGAGTTCGACTTCGTCTGGCGACCCAGAGGGTGCTTTCTCGGAGAGACAACCGAGGATACCGTTTCGCGATGCAAGCAAACGGAGAGTGCCGTTTGAGACGAGTATTGCTGGCGGCTGGCCTGCGGCCGAAAAACTTACTCGACGGCCATCCTTGCTGAAACGGTTAGCCCAGTCTTTGTCACTCCTTCCGGCGATGCGCGACTATTCTTGGAAATCGGGGTACAGACAAGGCGTGTCCCATGCGTCACTATGCGAGAGCAACGGGTGAAATAATAAAAAGGCTCCGTGCCTGTGCCCGGTCTGACATCTCAGATTGGTTGCGGGCTCGCTATCATTCTTTGGCGTTGTATCGGTTGCCGGAGTCAGCGTCAGGGGAATTGAATTCGCAGGCGCAAGGGCCGCGGGGACTGTCACGAGTTCTCTGTTTTCACTCATTGCGATTTTTTTGAGCACGACATCAGACTCGGCCACTTCAATTTGTTTTTTTTCGCCATACCTGCACTCATCGTCTGCCATTCCCGTTCCATCCGCCGGGCTAATCACCCTCGCGCAAAATCCGCTGATACGCCGGTACGGTCAGAAACTCCACGAATTGCGGCGCACGAAGCAATTCGCGCATCAGCTGGGCAGACTTCTCGTAGGCGACAAAGCGGGCCGCGTCCACGCCCTTTTTCGCTTTACTCAGTTCTTCGTCGATGATGCTGTCGCACAGGGAAACATCAATCTTGTGCCCATCTTTGAGATGCTTGTTCTGGTGAATCCACTGCCACAGTTGCGCCCGGCTGATTTCTGCCGTTGCCGCATCTTCCATCAGGTTGAATAGCGGCACACAGCCAGTTCCTCGCAGCCACGCCTCCAAATAGCCGAGGCCCACCGCGATATTTTGTCTCAGTCCCCCTTCCGTAATATCGCCAGGCGGCACTTGCAGCAAATCCTCGGCGGTCGCTTGGAATTCAGCGAGCTTCCTGTCGATTTGGTTTGGTCCAGGCATCAGCCGGTCAAAAATTTCCGCGGCCACCGGAACCAGTCCCGGATGCGCCACCCAGGTCCCGTCATGTCCATCGCCCGCTTCGCGTTCTTTGTCTGAGCGCACCTGGGCAAGTGCTTTCTCATTCGCCACTGGATCACTCTTGATAGGAATGAACGCCGCCATCCCTCCCATGGCATGAATGTTTCGCCGGTGACACGTGCGGATCAGCAACTTGCTGTAAGAGCGGAGGAAATGTGTGGACATGGTAACTTGCGCACGGTCCGGAAGCACCGCGTGTGGATCCTGTGAAAACTTCTTGATAAAGCTGAAAATGTAGTCCCAGCGCCCACAGTTCAATCCGGCGGAATGTTCGCGCAATTCATACAGAATTTCGTCCATCTCAAATGAAGCCAGTATGGTCTCGATCAAGACCGTGGCCCGGATGCTCCCTTGCGAAAGTCGCAGCGTGTCTTGCGCAAATACAAAAATGTCATTCCACAAGCGTGCTTCCAAATGGCTTTCCAGCTTTGGCAAGTAGAAGTACGGACCGGTTCCTGATCCCAGTAGTTCTTTGGCGTTATGAAATAGATACAACCCGAAATCAAAAAGCGAGCCGGACATCGGCTGCCCATCCACCAGCACGTGCCGTTCCTCCAAATGCCAGCCCCGCGGCCTCACAAACAACACCGCGGTGCGCGCGTTCAACTTGTACGCTTTTCCCGTGTTGGGGTCCGAATAGGTAATCTTCCGCCGCACCGCGTCCATCAGATTGACTTGTCCCTCAATCTGGTTTGTCCACGTGGGCGTGTTCGAATCCTCAAAATCGGCCATGAAAACTTTCGCTCCGGAGTTGAGCGCATTGATGATCATCTTCCGGTCGACCGGGCCCGTAATTTCCACACGGCGGTCCAGCAAGTCCGCGGGAATCGGCGCCACCGTCCATTCCGTTTCGCGGATTCTCGAGGTTTCCTTCAGGAAATCCGGCTTCTCACCGGCATCGAGCCGCTTTTGTCGCGCCGCGCGTGAGGCTAGCAGTGCGACCCGACGAGCCTGGAATCGTCGCTGCAGCTCGACAACGAATTGCAGAGCGCCCGGCGTCAGCACGCGCTGTTGGTCGGGGTGCGAAGGAGCCTGTATTTCTACGCCGTGAAGCAAAGGGGAAGCCATGGTTCGTCAGCTCGATCCGGGTAGTAAGCCGCGTCGACTACTTTGCCAGTGACCTTTACTAAATTCAGATCCACGACAGCCGCGTTGGTTTGAGGCTCAGGCTGCGGTGGAGGATACCGGATAAATCAGGCGTTGTCGATTCTTGCCCTGGATTTCGGGTTTGTCAGCCTCCAACGCCTCTCCTGAGCCGCAAGGAAAAGTTCCATCGGAATGATGGGAGGGTATCGCCCCGAGACAAAACCTTTCGGTGTCGCTCGGATTCCCGCATAGTCCGGGTCGGACAGTATGGCGTGTACATGACGACGTTTCCAATCGTTGCCGCCGAGTTTGCCCGGGCTCACTTCCATAGGAAGGTTATACGACAGTACGTCCATTGGTTTATGTTCATTGACGTAGTGCTTGAAGACGAATCTAACCACCGCCGCTTCGTCGTGTTGGATGTGGCAATTTCCTTCTTCATCGAAGAAATAACCGAACTTCATCGATTCGTACCAATTTCACAGAATCGTTGCTGGCCAGTGTGTAGATGATGGGCAAATCCAGCACTGAAAAAGACAATTACGTCCAGCGCAGCTGTTGAGATTTTCATGGTCGAGTTAGGCGCCTCGGTTTTCTTTAGGCCGGTAGTAGCGCAGGCTTGATGCCACGTCATATAAACCTTCCAGCCACGTAGTTGGTGACAAGAGATTTGGGGCCTTTACATATGCCTCACGGACGGCGGGCCAGAAGACTGCGCTTTCAATGCGAGACATTTGATCACGACCTGTTCGGGTATTTCCTTCGCCGTAGTAAGCTTCAAGGCGGGATCTCAAGGCGGAAATCTTCTCTTGATCCAGGGCTTTTTCCGCCTGACGGGTCATTTCCAAGAGTCCGTCTATCGTCGCTCGGCAAACATCCTCTGACTCGATACCATACAAGTTAGCCATGATCCGAACTCCAAACTGTCCCCAGTAAATACAAAAGCAGGGGACGGCAAGTTACGACCGAGTTTGATGTGTGGCTCCCCAGGACAGGAACTATTCGGAAGGGCTGTTCTGTCCCTCATCACAGCGGAACCCCACGACACCAAGACATTGATGTGCGTGGCGAGCGCCTGTCAGTGACTTGGGACACAGGTGAACAAAGTAGGGCATTTCAGTTGCAGTGGAATTCTCCGACACGCCAGATCGCTTACAGACGTTATCGCAGTATCGGTTATCGGGCACCTTTCGCAATGGGAGACTCAACTCATCCATTCCTCAATGGCTCGCTCCACCATGGTCCCAGCCGGTTTAGAGCGTCGACATAGGCCTTTGCGCTAGCCTCGAGAATGTCAGTAGAGGCGCCACGACCCATGACACGCCGGTTGCCGATCTCCAGTTGTACGGTGACCTCACCCATAGCCTCGGTCCCTTCAGTTACCGCTCGAATGTCATAGCGCAAAAGTTTCGCATGCGTCGCCGTGAGTCCCGCAATCGCTTTGTACACGGCATCGACTGGGCCGTCGCCAACCGAAGCTCCTTGCCTCATCTTCCCCTTAACCAGCAAGCGTACCGTGGCGATCGGAATCGCCGTCGTGCCGCTGTAACAATGCAGGTACTCTAACTTGAGGCTCTGCTGCACCGGAGGCAATTCGTCGTGCACCAGTGCCAGCAGGTCCTCGTCGAGCACTTCCTGCTTTTTATCCGCCACCGCAAGGAACCGTTGGTACATGGCGTCAAGCTCGTGCCGCGAGAGTTCGTAGCCGAGTCTCTCCAACCGTGAGCGAAGCCCAGCCCGGCCCGTGCGCGCCGTCAAGACAACCCGGCTCTCGGTAAATCCAACGTCGGCGGGACGCATGATTTCGTAGGTCTGACGGTCTTTCAGAAATCCATCCACGTGGATACCGGAGCTATGCGCAAACGCATTCGAGCCAACAACCGCTTTATTGGCTGGAACCGGCATTCCAAGCATGTCGGCGACCATGCGGCTGGTGCGGAAGAACTCTCGAGGTTCAACTCCGGTGCTCAGCCCGTAGTAGTCGGCGCGGGTGCGGATTCCCATGACGATTTCTTCCAGCGCGGCGTTGCCGGCCCGCTCGCCGATTCCGTTGATTGTACCCTCCACCTGGCGCGCACCATTGCGAATGCCCGCCAGGGAGTTGGCCACGGCAAGACCGAGGTCATCGTGGCAGTGGACGCTGATGGTTGCGCGCGAAATATTCGAAACGTTTTCACGAATGCTGCGAATCAGTTCACCGTACTGCTCAGGAACAGTGTATCCGGTGGTGTCGGGAATGTTGACAACCGTTGCGCCTGCATCGATGACGGCCTCCAACATCTCGAAGAGATACGATGGAACGGCGCGGCCGGCATCTTCGGCGTAGAATTCAACGTCGCCAACGCAGTTACGCGCTCGTTTCACGGCATCCATAGCCAGCGCTACCAGTTTTGCCTTCTTGCCTTCAAGCGTCTTCCCATACCGCTCATCACGGAACTTGCCCATGATGTGAATGTCAGAAACACCGATGCCTGTGTGAATGCGAGGGTGGACGGCTTTGGCTAGCGCCTTGCCGCAGGACTCGATGTCGGCGGCCACAGCGCGCGACAGTGCGCAGATCGTAGGCCCCTTGATCTCCTGGGCGATCTTTCGGACGGCGTCAAAGTCTTCCGGAGACGACGCCGGAAAGCCGGCCTCGATAATATCCACTTTCAACCGGGCAAGCTGTCGTGCGAGCGTTATCTTGTCACGGCTCCCCAGGCGGGTTCCCGCTGCCTGTTCGCCATCTCGAAGTGTGGTATCAAACACTGCAATCTTTGATGTTGCCTTCATTCCTGTATCCTCGATAAATTTGCAGCTGGAATCAGAGCAGAATAACTCCGAATGCGAGCTCTTCCGCTCACGAACCTACCGTTGCCGGAAAGGCGAGCTCTCGGAAAGTGGCGTATTTCTCATCGAAATTCTGAACGATAGGTTCTCCCTCAATGAATTTCTCCACCATCTTCTCGACCCTGGGATACAGTTCTCGATTGTAAATCTCCGCGTAGCTTTTCGTTTCCCACAGACTGATGGCCACCATTTCCCTTGATTGTGGTGAAATCAGAAGCAACTCGTCCATGAATCCTTCCTGCCTCCTCAGGAGAGGCACGATCTCCTTCTCAAATGTGACGGGAAATTCGTTCGCAAGGCTTGGCTTTAATTGCATGGTGACAAGGCGTGCAAACATAGGAGCCTCCTTTTCTTATCTCGGAGGCCTGATGCCGCCAGGCTCCGTATCCTTCTTGTTAAACGGGATAGCATCGACAATTCATTCCGTCCGCTGCACGGTGTTCGTTGCACATGCTCAAAATGGTCACCCGACAGCGTGGCCAGCGATACTTAGCGCCGACTTCGGGCGGCCCACCGCCAACCGGACTCAAACGCACTCACCCACGACCAGAAAAGCTATTTGACTCTCGCGCACACCCCTTGCCGTGTAGATTCGAGAGTCTTTATCAGCGACTCCTTGGGAAGTTTTTGAATGATGGGTTCGATAATCCATCCCAGCCCGAAAGGCACGTCACGGGTGAGCGAGATGGCTCGACATTCAAGGTTCACACCATGATCTCGCTCTTGGAATCTCCAGTAAGAGCCAAGCCGCCATAGAAATCCATAACCTGTGTCGGGAGGGAGCACGGTCTCTTTCGGGCTTCCGGCATTTTGCACCTCAGCGATCCTGTTGGTGTGGGAGCGGCAAAGCCAGCGTGTGGGGCCCACGCAAGCATAATGGACCTTGTGATCCGTATCGAGTATAACCGTCACGATTTTTTTCTTGAGAAGTCGTAAGTAAATTTGAAAATCATTGTGGTGACGACTGATCAGCTTTGAGTCAATCACCTCCGGTTTGTAAATGTTCTTGTGGTTATCGTAGTCCTGGATGAGCGCCAACGTCTGGTCGATTTTCGCACCGGGCAGGAATGCCGCGCCGATCCAATCATGGATCAAGCCATTCGGCACCTTGACGGGCCCCTGACCTGACCAGAATTCCGCTACAATCTGTCCTTTGTGGATCTGCTGGGCTCTCTCCGCATCGGCATCCGACCACAGGAATGAACTGCTAGCGAGTAAGGTCTGTCCCATTTGTGTTTCGGCTTCGCGGATGTAGCTTTCAAAAGCCGCCAAGGTTTCAAGCTTTAAGAGCGTAGGCTTTACAGCTTGCGCCATTTCGCACCTCCAATCGTGAATCGAACACCAATGAGCAGACCGCTAGGAGAGAAGGCTGCTGATTCAGGCACGGCGCTTCTGCTTGACTGCTCGACGGGCGGCTTTCTTGCGAGGCGCAAGGCGCGTCTGCAATTCCTCAACGCGACGGCGCAGTCGTTCGATTTCGCTGTCCTGCGCCGCCGGTGGCCGTGATTGGCCTGCCAACAGATTGCGCAGGTAATCGAACGGGGTCGAGGCGGCATTCTTCGCCTGCGATAGTCCGGTATTCACGGACTTCTGGGCCTCCTGATAAAGGTCGAGTGTGTTGTTCAGATACCAAGACAAAAAATCGTGAGTAGCCTTATCGGAGGCTCTGACGATCTGTGTCAAAAGTTGCAGGGGCAGAGCAATCTGACGCTCCTTGGCAGTCTCTGCGATGATTTGAGTGAGGATAATGTGGGTCACGTCCTTGCCGGTCCGCTCGTCTACCACGCGGACATCGCTGCCATCGCGAACCATGCGCGCGATGTCGTCCAGCTTCACATAGCGGCTGCCGGTCGTATCGTAGAGCCGGCGATCGCTGTATTTGCGGATGAGAACTTCAGAGTTTTTCATATCGCCCTCGGAGCCGGCTCGCTCTCTAACACGACTTCGACAAAAGAGCTTGACACGGACGAAACGGGGTCGTACCGTGAAGCTGGATACTGCAACGCAGTATACCCCGGAATGAGAGGAGATTCAATCATGATCCCGAAAGAAAAAAAATCTTCGCGAGCCTCCCCGCCCGCGAACCCGCTGATGGGCTGGGCGCGACAAGGCATCCAGAGTTTTGTGGCTGCGCAGAGAATCCTGCTGGATCTGGCGGCTCAAGAAAATGCTCTGCTTGTCGGAATGATCCGGGAGAACCTCGGCAACTCAATTTCGCAGCCAGGCGCAACACTCGCAGGGTTGGCGGACATGGGTGTCAGGAACTTTACATCAGCGGGGAAAATCCTGCTGGACTTGGCCGCTGGTGAGACCGCCCTGGTCGTGGATGGCGTCAAGGAAGGATTGCGGCTTCCGGCGGCCGGGAGTGTTGTCGCCGATGTGGCACGCCACCGCGTGGACACATTAGTAGGCATGCAAAAGCACCTGTTGGATGCGGCCGCAGAGCAGACTCATGCCATGGCGGAATCCTATCAAGAAGGCAAAGGCTTGATGGCTGAGGTGAAGGTAGTCGAACTTGCACGGCGCGGAATCGAGGGCTTTGTTGAGAGTGAGAAAAAGTTTCTCGACTTGGCCGCGCATGAGATCAGCACCGCCACCAAGAGGGCCAAGTCTGGAAAGCCGCGGGCACGGATGGAAGTGTTGACTAAAATGGCGCGAGAAGGCGCCGAGAAATATATCGATGCGCAGAAAAGGCTTTTGGAACTGGCCATCAAGGAGTTGGAATCGGCTAGCAAAACCGGGGGCGAGCGCAAAGCAGCGGTGCGAAAGCCGCAGCAGTCTTTGGGAGAACTGACGGAGAAAGGCGTTAAGAACCTGGTGGCGGCGGAGAAGTCGCTGCTGGATCTGGCCATCAACCCAACGAAGGGGGTGGCGCGCGAGACCCGCAATGGTGCCCCGCGGGTGGCGAGAGTGCATGTAAGAAGGCACAAGACAGCAGGAGCGAGGACGGCTGTCGCCGTTTAGGGCTGCTATTGACACCACAGGACGTGGTGTCAATGGCATGGAGGTCGACACCAGTTGCCGATTCCTGCCGACTCCGGTGGGAATCGGCGGCGAGTGAGCCGATCTGCGAATTATTCACGCACCAGTGTCTTGCTCCGTTCATTTTCTTGCGTAGAGTGAGGAAAAACATGACTCCGCGCGGTGGTGTGCGGCCAAAAGAGCAAAAAGCGGAGCCGTTGCCCATCTGGCACGAGTGGCTAGTGGGAGTGGAGCTGGCCTTTCTCCGGTTGTCTCCTCTTTACTGGGGATATGGGGTCCCCCACGGGGATGGGTCGGCTGTTATTCTGGTTCCGGGTTTTCTCAGTACCGACCTGTACTTGACCCAGTTCCGTAGCTGGTTACGCCGCATAGGGTACGAGGCATTCTATTCCGGCATCCAGCTAAACGCCGATTGTCCCAACCTCTTAATTCGACAACAGTTAAATGAGTCTATCCAGCAGGCCTACGGGGCGACTGGAGGAAAGATTCATCTTATCGGCCACAGTCTTGGCGGCTCCATCGCGCTGGCCGCCGCGTCGCTGATTCCTGACCGCGTTGCGTCTGTGATTACACTGGCGGCGCCCATCCGAGGGGTTGCGGGGCACGCGTCGATCTTATTTGCCGCTGACCTTGTTCGAAAGCAAATACTGGAAAAACATGGCAGCGGCGTGCTGCCAACCTGCTACACGTCCCGGTGTACCTGTGATTTTCTCGAGTCGCTCAAAGGAAGACTGCCAAGATCGGTGCGCCAGACCGCGATCTATACCAAGAATGACGGAATTGTGGATTGGCATGTCTGCCGAACAGGCGATCCGGCGGTCGACGTTGAGGTGTCCGCGACGCATCTCGGAATGGTGTTCAGTCCCCTTGTCTACAGCGTTGTCGCACATCGCCTGGCGCGGGAGTGAGTTTAAGAGGTGTTCGCCCAGGCGGGTAGGCAGGTCGGCTTCCATACTTAGAGTTTTGAATGCGGGCAACCGCAGAACCAGAAGAAATTGTGTTCGAAAGAGCAATACAACTCAGTTGTTGTGAGTCGGAGGGCGCACGAAAGAGAGGAATGGCGCAAGGGAGAGATACCAGGTGTCGAAAAGCTGTTGGAGAAGGATGAGTTACGAAGGTGTGGAGATTGGCTCGGCGACTGCAGAGGCAATTAGCGTGAACCCGTATAGAGTGGTTCTGCAATGAGTGCTGGGCTGACAAAGCAGTCCCGGGACGTTTTGCCAGCTATTTAGACTACCTTCCCCACAGTCGCCCAGACTGGGAACAAGGAATAAGAATTACGCGAGTGCCTCATTGCCAACGGATTCGACAGGTAGATTCGGGGGCAAAACAATGGGTACCAGCGAATCGGTTCAGGAGCGGACTCAAGTCCCGCTTGCCGCAGAATGTCTTAGTAACGAACGAATTGCCTATCTGGACAAATTAGTCAGTCAAGCAAGAACCGCCGCCATCGTTTTTACGCAATTTACCCAAGAGGACGTCGATCGCATCGTCAAGTCGATGGTTCTGGCTGGCTTAGATCAAGCTCAACAGCTCGCCCGCTTGGCAGTTGAGGAAACCAAGCTCGGAGTCATGGAAGACAAGGCCATCAAGAACATGGTGGCCACCGAATTCGTTTACCACTATATAAGGGACAAACGTACCGTAGGCATTATTCGTGAGATTCCCGAGCGTAATCTCGTAGAGATGGCCGAACCGATCGGTGTGATCCTCGCGCTCACGCCAATTACGAACCCCACTTCCACCGCGCTCTTCAAATGCATCATGGCCATCAAGACGCGCAACGCGGTGATATTTAGCCCCCATCCGAGCGCCTGGCGTTGTTCCTCCGAGGCCGTAAAGATCATGTACGAGGCAGCGCTGAAACATGGAGCACCTGAAGGGGTTTTTTCGTGTCTGGATTCGCACACATTGCTGGATAACGCCTACCTGATGCGGCACAAAGACGTCAGCCTGATCGATGCCACCGGCGGGAGGGGAGCTGTCAAGGCAGCTTATAGTTCCGGTAAACCAGCACTCGGGGTGGGGCCAGGCAATACACCGGTGTACCTGGAAAAAACGGCAGATCTGAATACCGCGGTGGTGGACATCATCGTCTCGAAAACCTTCGACAACGGAACCATCTGTGCGTCAGAACAAACGGTAGTGATCGATGATGAGATTTACGACATCGCGCTGACGAAATTTGCGAACCTCGGCGCACACATCTGTAACGAGAACGAGGCGGAGCTATTGGCACGCACAGTAATCGACCCTAAAACCGGCTTTATGCAACCCATGGCAGTCGGGCAGAAGGCTACCGATATCGCCCGTGTTTCCGGTCTTTCCGTAAAATCGGACACCAAACTCCTGATTGCACAGATTTATGGCGTAGGGCGAGAACATCCCCTGTCGGTTGAGAAACTCTTCCCGGTGCTCTCGGTCTATCGGGCGAAATGCGCCGATGAGGCGTTCAGGGTTTGCGTCGATTTGAATCACGCCGGTGGACTTGGACATACGGCGGTCATTTTCTCGCGCAACGACGACGTCATCTGCAAGTTCGCTGAGGTGATGAACGCCGGGCGCATCATTGTAAACTCGCCGGGCTCAGTCGGTGCGGTCGGAGGCGTTTACAACGATCTGGTGCCCACCTTCTCCTTCGGATGTGGCACCGGTGGCGGCAACAGTACGACCGATAACGTAAATATCTACCACTACCTGAATATCAAGCGTGTGGCTCGGAGAACACAAGCCCATATGTGGTTCCGCGTTCCGGATCAGATTTATTTCAACATGAACGCCGTGGAAAATGTGCACCAGTTTGCATCCCGCTCTACCATCATCGTTACGAATCCGGCTTTAGAGCATCTCGGGCTCGTCGACCTTGTCCGACGCTACATTCCTGAAGGAACCCACGTCCACGTCTTGGTCATTCCCGATGCGGAGCCCGAGGTCAAAGTTGTCATGCAAGGAGTGGAGGCGCTCAATCTTTACAAAGCGGACCAAATCATCGCGCTAGGCGGCGGGTCGGTGATCGATGCAGCCAAGATCATGAAACTCAAGTACGAATCGCCGGAAGCTGACCTGGAAGAGCTGGCCACGCCCTTCCTGGATCTGCGCAAGCGCGTAATCCAGTATCCAAAGGAGAAAGCCATCACGGTGCGGTTGATTGCGATCCCCACCACCAGTGGAACGGGCAGCGAAGTCACTCCCTTTGCCGTCCTAACCGACAAAGAGCGCGTGCGCAAGGTAACCCTGGCCGACTACTCGCTGACTCCGGATGTGGCCATCGTCGATCCGCAATTTGTTATGTCTATGCCGAAGGGCCTCACTGCCGATACCGGCATTGACTGCCTGACGCACGCCTTGGAGGCCGGAGTCTCCACCTACGCTTCGGCCTATACCGACGCCAACGCCATGGAGGCTATCCAGCTGGTCTTCAAATACCTGCCCATCGCCTATAAGCATCCCCACAATGAAGAGGCGCGATGCATGATGCACAATGCCGCCTGCATTGCGGCTATGGCGTTCGCTAACGCCTCGGTGGGGCTAAATCACGCGTTGGCGCATGCCTTTGGGGCGCGCTTCGGTGTCGCGCACGGTCGCGCCAATGCGCTCATGTTGCCGCACGTCATTCTGTACAACGCGTCTGTGCCCACAAAGTTCCTGCCTTCGCCGTACCAAAAGGGGTTTGTCGCGCACGAGAAATACGCCACAGTCGCGGATTTATTGGGTCTGGGCGGACGCACGTTTGAAGAAAAGGTGAGGAACCTGGTAGCAGCGACAGAACGGCTACTCGATCAGTTGGAGTTCCCACGTTCGATCGCCGATTTGGGAATCTCGAAGGAAGAGTTCGAGGGGGCCATGCCTGATTTAACCAAGCTGGCCTTTGACGATCCGTCCTGGCTGTCGAACCCTCGCATGCCACTGATGAGCGAGTTGGTGGAGCTGTTTTGGAAGGCTTATCAGGGGCGAGGTCTGGCGGTGGTGTCCAATGAAATTCAGCAACAAAACGCGTAGTCAATGGTGGTGCATATGGCAATGACCGTCGTGTGGCTCAAGTTTGATGAACAGCGCCTTGTGCAAACCCTGCAAGAGGCCATGGAAAAACTGGACAGCATCGAGAACGAAGTCATTTTGGATTTCTCGTCCGTGCGCCGCATCGATTCGAGCGTACTCAGAGTGATGGAAGACTTCGTGGGAACAGCCGAGGGCAAAGGAATAAGAATCGTGTTGCGTAGCGTCAGCGGCGATATTTATAAGGTGCTGAAACTGGTGAGGCTGGCGCCACGATTTGTTTTCTCGAACTAAGAGCGCAGTTGTTGGGTAACGGAAGTTCGGCGACGGAACGGGAGGCTAGCCGTGCAGAGTGATGGGCCTGTTGACGTGCAGAGCGACCGCCTTTCATGGGGTGACACTGTTTTCTTGAATCTCGAGCGCGAGGGCATGCCCCTCAACGTGGCCTGTGTCTGCGTGTGTGATGGCGAGATCCCTTTCAATGAGTGCGTCCAGTTTGTCGAGTCAAAGTTGCCGCTCATCCCCCGCTACCTGAAGCGGGTAGTCCCTTCGCTGTTCAATATCGGTCTTCCCAGCTGGGAAGATGACCCCACCTTCGATATCCACAATCACGTAGTTGAGGTATCGCTCAAGCACGGTTCTGATACAGAGTTGAAGACGCTTGCAGGAAAGATTCTGAGCACAGTGATGGACCGGCGGCATCCGCTGTGGGATCTGACCGTTGTGCATGGGCTGAAACGAAATCGCAGCGGGCTCATCCTCCGCCTTCATCACTGTCTCGCCGACGGCATCGCTGGCGTCGGCATCATGAACGTACTGATGGATACAAGCCCTGTGGCTCCGCGCCTTCCCAAACGAAAACTTCGTCGCCGGCTACCGTCGCCTCCTGGCGTTTTAAGTTCCATCGCCAGTGACTGCGTCGATTCCTATTCTGATTTCGTCAAACGAATTCTCGCCGCACTTGCAGACGTGTCGAGCATGGCCGAGCGATTCCTCGCGAACAGCGGAGACCTCGCCACGGACGAATTCACCCGCCTCCTGCCGGAACTCAGTTCACCGACGGAGCGACTGCGCTTCAACGTTCTCTACCGCGGACCGCAGAAATTTGCGTGCGCGGAAATTCGGCTGGCCGATATCAAGGCCATCCGTCACGCCTGCGGAACCAGCGTGAATGACGTCATTCTCGCACTTGTTACGGCCACTGTTCGTCGTTACCTCGAACTGCATGGCGACCCCGTTAAAGGGCGATTGCTTCGCTTGATGGTTCCGGTCAATCTGCGCGGCGGCGACAGTCCGGGCGAGCTGGGGAATCGCATTTCCCTGGTGCCGGTTACCATTCCGCTGGATATTCGCAATCCTAGGAAGCTGCTGGCCGGCGTCCATCAGAGAACCGAGTTTATGAAACGCACACATGCCGCCGAGTTGGTTAGCTTGGCCAGCGGCTTGATCAGCATGTTCCCGAATTCGGCCCAGGCGCTGGGCGGCAGCATCCTGAGCCGGTTGCCATTCACACCTTTTAACATGGTCTGCACCAACGTGCCGGGGCCGCAATATCCGCTCTACGTGCTCGGTCACAAGATCCTGCACTGTTACCCCTACGTACCCGTTGGAGGCGAAATGGCACTCAACTGCGCGATCTTGACCTACAACGACACGGCATATTTTGGGTTCAGCGGAGATGTGCATGCAGCACCGGATCTGCGGCGTTTGGAAACACTGCTGAGATCAAGCTTTAGGGAACTGCGAGAAGCCGCTGGAGTGAGACCCGCGCATAAACAACAGAAGAAGAAAGCAAACAGGGTGCGCACACAGAACAAGGTCGCTTCGACACCGCCGCCCGTGCCGGCGTCAGACCCAACGTTCGTTCCGACGAGGTCGCTCGCCTTGGTCGAATCCTCGATAGCAGCAAAGTCCCTGGATCCGGAGAAAAAAGTCCCGACGGAGTTGATCGCCTAAGGACTGTTACGCAAGTGAGTCGAGAACGAGGTAGAAATGCAGT
Source organism: Candidatus Acidiferrales bacterium (assembly GCA_963742325.1). Lineage (GTDB taxonomy): Bacteria > Acidobacteriota > Terriglobia > Acidiferrales > UBA7541 > Acidiferrum. The sequence continues at coordinate 2,298,902 of CAVULB010000002.1, forward strand.
CAGCAGCGCAATTGACGTCCTGGTTGGACACTGGCCGCATCTTATTCTCGCTCATTGATGTCCTGGGTGTTGCTTTATTTTCCTACATTGTGGCACGGCGTCTGGTACCACTCCTTCACGCCCAACGTGACTTTCGCTTTGATCAGCCCTGGCTGCGCCTGGAAAGGGTTTTGCAGTTCTGGCTGGGGCAGTGGAAACAGCCGCGCTATTTTCTCGCCGGTGTTCTTCATATCTTTATCTTCGCCGGGTTTCTGGTGCTGCTCGTTCATTCCTTTTCTTTGCTGCTGGTGGGAGTCTTCGGGCGTTTCGTGATGCCGGGTTTCTCGGGCCGCGCGGGTGATGTCTACAGTATGCTCACCGATTACGCCGCCACCCTAGTTTTTTTCACCGTGGTGATTGCAGCGATTCGGCGCGTCGTTTTCAAACCGCCGCGCTATGCCGTGCCGGCAAAGTACGGCAAAGATCACACTGCGGAAGCGCTTTTGATCCTGGGGTTAATTGCGACCCTGATGATCGCCGACAGCCTATTCCAAGCCAGCCATGCCGCGGCGCAAGCACGGTTAGGCCAGCCGGTTGAGTTTCTGGCGGCCCTTTCGTTGCCGTGGATGTTGCAGAACGTCCTGCTCTCAGCTCCACTGGAGATGCTGCAAAATCTGCATCGTGACGCGTACTTCGTCCACGAGCTGACCTTCTTTGCATTTCTCTGCGTTCTGCCGCTCGGAAAGCATTTTCACGTCGTTACATCTTTCTTCAACGTTTACTTCGCAAAGTTGGACCGGGAGATTCTAAAACCGGTCCGATGGGGCGTCGGCGATGACTGTCTGGATCAGGTGAAATCCTTGGGCGTGAAGAGCTTTGAAGACTTCACCTGGAAGCACATGCTGGACTTCTATTCCTGCGCAGACTGCGGCCGCTGTTCAGACAATTGCCCGGCCAATTCGGTGGGAAGGCCGTTGTCGCCGCGATTCATCACTATCAAAGCGAGAGATTACAGTTTCCGGCAATACCCGGTTTTTGGACGTGCGAACACAGGTACGGCGTTGGTCGGCAGCATCTACTCGGAGGATGAACTGTGGTCCTGCACGACTTGCGGAGCTTGTGAAGAGGAATGCCCGTTGCTGGTGGAATACATCGACAAGATTGTTGATCTGCGCCGCGGCATGGTCGATGAAGGGGATGTGCCCCAGTCCCTGCAAAAGCCCTTAAAGGCTCTGGAGAGCCGTGGCAATCCTTACGGCAAGTTGGAGAAGAAGCGAGCTGACTGGGCAAGCCTCAAGGAATTCCGGAAAATCTGTCGCGTCAAAATGCTTGGTGATTGCAATGGCACGAAGACGTTGTATTTTGTCGACAGCATCACCTCCTATGATGACCGCATGCAAGCTATCGGGCGCGCAACGGCGAAGATACTCGATCATGTTGGCGAGAATTACGGAATCCTTGGAGCGGCGGAAAGAGATAGCGGCCATGAAGTCCGGCGGTTCGGGGAAGAGACGCTTTTCATGGCCTTGCGGGACCATAACGCCGATGCCATCAAAGCGTCTGGAGTCCAGCGCATCGTCACTGCTGACCCGCACGCTTACAACGCGCTGAAACACGATTACACGGCCGTGCCGCCCGTGGAGCACATCAGCCAGGTAATCGCCAGGGGCGTCGAAGCGGGCAAGATTAAGTTCAATCCCGTGGGAAACCCGAACGAGGTGTACACCTACCACGATCCGTGCTATCTCGGCCGCCACAACCAGATCTACGACGACCCTCGCGATGTTCTGGACGCGATTCCGGGTTTGAAGAGAGTTGAAATGAGTCGGTCCCGAGATCGCTCATTTTGCTGCGGTGGCGGTGGATTGATGTTGTTCTACGAGCCGAAAGAAGACCAAAGGATGGGTGTCAAGAGAGTACAGATGGCGGCGGACGCAGGAGCCAGTGTGATCGTTACGGCTTGTCCGTTCTGCATGGTGAATATCGAAGATGCGATCAAGGTCGCAGGTATGGAAGGAAAAATGACCGCCATCGACCTGACGGAACTGGTCGACCGACAAATCGTTCGTGAATGCATCGATAAAATAAAAGAGCCAGCGGCCGAAATCGAGGAGCGCGTGACGGCTTCGTCCAGTCTCAAGTGATGAAATTGAGTTAAGTGCCATTCGTGGAGGTGAACGTGGAGATTCTAGTTTGCGTAAGAAGAGTGCCCGACACTACGGAAAACGAGATTGTACTCAACAGTGCGGGAAATGACATCGAGCGTGATGAGTTGGTCTATTCGATCAACGAAGCAGACAATTACGCGGTCGAGGAAGCCCTGCAGATCGTCGCCAAGGTTGGGGGAAACGTTACCGTCGCGACCGTTGGGGGCCAAGATGACGAAGAGGTCTTGCGTCGGGAGATGGCCATGGGTGCCAACCATGGGGTTCTAATCACGGATGAATCCTTCAACGGATCAGATGGCAGAGGCATCGCCACCATTTTAAAAGCGTTCGTGCGGAAGGGACATTACGACCTGATTCTGACCGGGGTCCAGGCCGAGGATGGTGGTGCCCAGGTAGGCGGAATGCTCGCAGCGCTGCTCGGCTGTCCGTTCGCTTCCTTGGTTAATTCCATCGAGGTGCTTGAGGGCCGGAAGCTAAAAATCGGCCGAGAAATTGAAGGCGGCAACAAGGAACTCAATGAGATTGATTTGCCTTGTGTGCTCTCGATTCAGACCGGCATTAACGAACCGCGCTATGTCGGTATGCGAGGTATCCGGCAGGTGGCCTCAGTACCCATCCCAACCTTCAGCGCGGAGGACCTAGGAATCGGGGCCGACAGTATAGGAGAGGCTACAGCGAAAGTGAAACGGCTAGACTACTTCGTCCCCTCGCTGGGGAAATGCGCCGAAATTCTGCACGGCAGCCGGCAAGAAAACGTCAACAAAGTTCTGGAGTTGGTGGCAGCCAAAGGAGGGTTGAAATAATGGCTCGCATCTTCGCTTACATCGCACACAAAGGTGGCATCGTCGCAGATTCCGCGGCCGAACTGGCGGCTGCGGCGCGCAAGATCGATGGTACCGCTCCGCTGACGGCCATTCTCACCGGTTGTGGTGCTGACCTCGATGCGGCGTGCAACACCCTTTGCGCGTCCTACCGGGAGGTTTGGAAAATCGCAAAGGAAGTTCTTGCGTACCCCAATGCCGAATTGATTCGCGAGGCCCTGCAGCAGGTCCTGCCAAGCAAGAGCATTGTGCTTGTTGCTCATGAGCATTTAGGAATCGATCTGGCGCCGGGTCTTTCCATCAAAATGGATTCGGCCTTCGTTTCCGACGTGCTGGATATTGCCGGGGTTGAAGGCGTCTACATGAAGGTAGTCCGCCAGGAATTTGGGGGACAGGTGAGCACTCACGTCCGGTGCGACATTTCATCGGGCGCGGTGCTCACGATACGTCCCGGTGCGTTTAAGGCCGCAGGGATAACAGCAGACCACGGCCTCATCGTCGACAAATCAGGCGAGGTGGGCCCTCTTGCAACCGGCCGGCGCTACCTGGAGACGGTCGTCGCCGAAGCAGATGAAGTGGATATCACCAAGTACAACGTACTGGTTTCTATCGGCCGTGGCATTCAGGAAAAAGACAATGTGGTCATCGCGCTGGAACTGGCTGAAGCCATGGGAGCGGCGGTAAGTTGCTCAAGACCGGTGATCGACGCCAAGTGGATGGAGAAGTCACGTCAAGTGGGTTCATCCGGGAAAACCGTCAAGCCAAAAGTCTACCTGGCATGCGGCATCAGCGGCGCGTTTCAACATCTGGCTGGCATTAAAGGCAGTCCCTACTTGATCGCCATTAACAAGAATCCGAAGGCTCCGATCTTTCAGGTGGCTGACGTCGGGGTGGTCGATGACATTTTGGAGTTTTTGCCGGAATTGACCAACAAAGTCCGCGAAATGCGCAACGTTGCAGCAAAGTGAGGCACGGTCAATGATTGCAAACAAAACATTGAAGCTGAGTTTGAAATCGCTGAAGGATTTCGCCAAAAAACGCCTGCCAGACGAAGTGCTCCGGGAGCTTGACGATCGTGATGAATGTCCGCTCGATGTTGTTCACGACATGTGCAGCCCGGAGCAACTCGGCATTCAACTCCTGTTCATCCCCGAAGAGTTCGGCGGTTTGGGGGGCGGGGCTTTCGATGTGTATTGCGTGTGCGAAGAGATGGCGCGCATTGATCTGGGAGTCGCCACGGCTGTGCTGGCCACTTTCCTTGGAAGCGATCCGATCACAGTCGGGGCAACTCCCGAACAAAAGAAAAAGTGGTTGACGCGCATCGCTGAGGAGGGATTGTTGTTTGCCTATGGCGCGACGGAACCAGAAGCCGGCAGTGATCTGGGGGCGCTGCGCACTATCGCGGACCCAGTCAACCAAGACGGCCGGGTCATGGGTTACAAAATTAACGGGAACAAACAGTGGATCAGCAACGGCGGAGTGGCAGATGCCTACACGGTGTTGGCCAATACCCCCGGCGGTCCGAGTTGGTTCATCGTGGAAAAAGGTGCGAAGGGTTTCACCCACGACGAGCCGGAAGATAAGCACGGCATACGTCTTAGTAACACGGCAGCACTTGCGTTTAACGACGTCTATGTCGACGCCGATAGGCTCGTCGGTGGTATCGAAGGGCAGGGGTTGAATCAAGCGCAGGCGGTATTCGGTTATACGCGCCTGATGGTAGCGGCATTCGGCCTCGGGGCCGGTTGGGCTGCGCTCGATCGAGCAATTCCTTACTCCACCAAGCGCATCCAGGCGGGCGCGCCGCTCTCCCAGAAACAAGGATACACGCACAAGCTCATCGTGCCACACGTGGCCCGTCTTGAGGCTGCCCGCGCATACATCGAGGAAACCGCCGAGCGCATCGACGCCGGTACCGAAGGAAGCCTGAACACCGAAGGCGCCATCGCCAAATACATGGCCACCGAAGCCGGGAATGCCGCCGCCGAGGCCAGTATCCAGGCGCTCGGTGGATATGGATACACACACGAATACATGGTTGAAAAAATCAGCCGGGACGTTCGTATCACCACGATTTACGAAGGCACGTCCGAGATTATGGAGATGACCATCAGCCGCGACCGTTGGCAGGCTCATCTGAAAACGCGAGGACAGCACTATCACGAGCGAGCGCGAGAATTCGAGACATTGCACGCGCGCCAGCCGAATGTGGGCGCTGAGGTGGCGGCACTGGCTTTGCACGCATTGGCCGAGGTTATGGAAAGAGCACGAACAGCGCGGCTGACGCGCTATCAACATATTCTGCTACGTCTGGGCGAGTTGATCGCCTACGCGGAGTGCGCGGGCAGCTTGTCCCGCCGAGCCGGGCTTTTGTTTGAAGGCAAGCTCAAGGAAAAAGCGAACCGGCGCTTCGATGCAACCGCGCTGGCAGCGATCAGTCGCATTTTTGCCCGCGACGCTGCGCTCAAGGTGGCCGAAGACGGTCTGCGTTGGGTAGTCGCCGCCGGGGGCGTAAGTGATGCCGAGATGGCCGGGTTTGAAATTAGCTTGGGATTGCCCGCCATTCACCGCGCGCAGTCGGGCCTCATGTCCGACATGGATTACCTGACAGACGCTTTGTACGGCCGCGCGGCCAAACGCACGGAAGCGGCTGCATAGCACTTTTAGCTCGGTTTTGTAGGAGTTTCATCATGGAAAGCACTTCTTATCGCGCCATAGCAATTGTAGGAGTTGGAGCTGTTTTACCCGATGCTCCGAATGTAGCGTCTTTCTGGAAAAACGTGAAAGCCGGCCGCTATAGCATAAGCGAAGTTACACCCAACCGATGGGACCCCGCGCTTTATTACGATCCCGATCACGATGTTCCGGACAAGACGTACTCAAAGATCGGCGGCTGGGTGCGTGAGCACGTGTGGGATCCCATCAAGTGGCATTTGCCTATTCCGCCGCGCGTCGTCGATGCCATGGATGAGTCCCAGAAATGGGCAATTGCCTGTACACGGGAAGCGCTAGAGGACTTTGGCTATCCCGAGCGGACGCTGGACGCCAATCGCACCGCCGTGATCCTGGGCAACGCGATGGCCGGCGAAAAGCACTATTTCACCGCGTTGCGCGCGTACTTCCCGGAATATGCGCGTGAACTCGCTGAAAGCGCCAGTTTCAGCGCGTTACCAGATGCGGTGCGCCGGGACATTACGCGCGAATTGCACGACCGAATGAGGAAGCTGCTTCCCGAAATCACCGAGGATAGCATGCCCGGCGAATTGTCCAACTGCATTGCCGGGCGCATTGCGAACGTTTTTAACTTTCACGGCCCCAACTATGTTTGTGACGCCGCCTGCGCATCTGCGATGGCAGCGATCAGTTCGGCCGCAGAAGGATTGGCAGAACACGATTTCGACGTTGCGATCACCGGAGGCCTTGACCGCAACATGGGTGCTTCAACCTTTATCAAGTTCTGCAAGATCGGCGCGCTCTCGGCTACCGGCTCCCGGCCTTACGCTGCCGGGGCTGACGGCTTCGTGATGGGTGAAGGCGCCGCCATCTTTATTCTCAAGCGATTGGCCGATGCGGAGCATGACGGCGACAAGATCTACGCCGTGCTGCGCGGCATGGGAGGATCGAGCGACGGCAAGGGAAAGGGCATCACCGCGCCCAACCCGATTGGCCAAAAATTGGCCATCGAACGCGCGTGGAAGAATGCCGGATTATCGCCAGCTACTGCGACGCTGATTGAGGGCCACGGCACCTCCACACGCGTGGGCGACGTTGTCGAAGTACAAAGCATGGTCGATGTGCTCAGTAGTTTCCATCTCCCTTCCGGCTCAGTAGCGCTTGGTTCGGTCAAGTCGAACTTCGGTCACCTCAAGGGAGCGGCTGGCGCTGCGGGGGTACTGAAAACTGCGCTAGCGCTTCGGGACAAGGTATTGTTGCCCAGCGTGCATTGTGAGCATTCCAATCCGGATATCGACTTTGCCCACTCTCCGCTTTACGTCAATACCGAACTGAAACCGTGGACGATAACGGGAGATGGCATACGCCGGGCTGGTTTGAGCGCTTTTGGTTTTGGCGGCACCAATTTCCACGCGGTCCTTGAAGAATACATTCCTGGCAGATTGAGCGGAAACGGGAAGCGGTTTGTGGCAATCCGTGAGACTCCATCAAACGTGGAGGAGCCAGTCCTAATGTCGGTGATGAATGTGGGAGTTTCCAATAACTCACATTACAAAGCTCCATTACGCGGAGCGTTGGTAATCGGTGCTGCTTCCGAGGCCGCGCTGGCCGACCGTTTGCGCGCTGTTGAGAAGGAAGCCATAACAGGCCGTGCGCCGGTGCCAGCTGCCCCGGCGGAATCGGACTTGCGCGCGCCTGAGCGCCTGGCCATCGATTACGCCAACGCTTGTGAGCTGGCGGACAAAGCAAGCAGTGCGCTCAAAGCACTGGCGGTCAATCAACCGGCGATGTGGAAAGCGCTCCGTGCACAAGGTATTTTCCACGGGCACGGTCCCGCTCCCAAGGTGGCGTTCCTGTACACCGGTCAAGGCTCGCAGTACGTAAACATGCTCCAGCTGCTCCGAGCAACGGAGCCAATTGTGGCTGAAACGTTTGCCGAAGCGGATCAGGTGATGATGCCGTTGCTGGGCAAACCGCTCAGCACGTTCATCTTTGTCGACTTAGCCGACGCTAGTGCGGTCGCCAAGGCTGAAGACGATCTTCGCCAAACTGCGATTACTCAACCAGCCGTGCTGGCAACCGACCTAGCGCTGACCCGGCTTCTGGCCGCGTATGGTATCGCGCCCGATTTCACCGTGGGACACAGTCTGGGCGAGTACGGAGCGTTGGTCGCGGCCGGCGCCCTCCCATTTGCTGATGCGCTTGAAGCCGTCAGCGCTCGCGGCCGTGGAATGACTGAGGTGGCGATGGAAGACAACGGCCTCATGGCGGCAGTGTTTGCTCCATTGGAAGAAGTTGAGCGAATTCTAAACACGATCGACGGCTACGTTGTGATCGCCAACGTTAACAGCAATCGTCAGGCGGTAATAGGCGGCGCAAGCAAGGCAGTCGGGCAGGCCATGGAAGCTTTCAAAAAAGCTGGCTACGACGTGGCTGCTTTAACGGTGAGTCACGCCTTCCACACATCGATTGTGGCTGGAGCGAGCAAACCGCTGCGGCAAGTTCTGGAACACCTGCGTCTTGAATCTCCCCGTTTGCCAATCGTGGCAAACACCAACGGCGAGTTCTATCCAACGGGGCCTGAAGCCGTTCCTCAAATGCTGGACATTCTCACGCAGCAGGTCGCATCGCCTGTGCAATTTGTTAAGGGATTGCACACCCTATACTCCGCCGGCGCTCGTATGTTTGTTGAAGTTGGACCGAAGAAGGCGTTACAGGGATTCGCTGAGGATGTGCTCGGCGCACACGGCGATGTGGTTTCGTTGTTTACCAATCATCCGAAAGTGGGTGACATCGTTGCGTTTAATCAGGCGCTGTGCGGCCTCTATGCGGCGGGACTCGGGCGTGGAACCGGGCAGAGCTTGCGCGAGCCCGCTTTGGCCTCAGCGCATGCTTTTTCCTCATCGCTGGGAACCTCTAAATCAGTCCCGTTCCCGGCGTCCACAGGGGGCGACGCTGCCACGGGAGCAGCAGCGTCGAACGGCGATCGCTACGTCGAGCTCGGGCGCTTGTTTGCAGATGTTCTCGATCGCGGCTACGAGCTCTACCACGGCCGGAACGGTGCCTTGCAAGGTGCCCCGGTGGTCATCACGGGAGCGGCGTTAGGCCTGCCGGGAACCGAACACATCTTTGATGATGCCAACATCGCGCGCATTCTACGAGGCGATCAGTTCATCGATTCGATCCCCACTCGGTTCCGGAACGCCATGCTTGATAAGCACATCACGCGTCTGGTTAAGAGCGAGAACGGAGAAGCCAGGTTCGACACTATCACGGATGTCGCGGACGTCATCAAGCTAGCGGGTCGCGGAGGTGCTTTTGATCTGGAAAAGGAATTCGGCATTCCCTCCGAGCGCGTGGGCGCTCTCGACCGTGTCACCCAATTGGCGATCGCCGCGGGTATCGATGCATTACGCGATGCCGGCATCCCGCTGGTGATGCGCTATAAGACCACCACCAGAGGCACGCAATTGCCGGATCGCTGGGCCTTGCCAGATGCTTTGGTCGACGATACCGGTGTGATTTTTGCCTCTGCCTTTCCTGGATACGATTCGTTTGCTGAAGAAATGGAGCGATACTACGCGGACCACGAACGCCGCGAGCAGTTAGCCCTGCTCGAAAGCCTTCTGACACGTGCGGTCGAAGCGAATGGTGATTCCATTCTCGTGCAGGAGATCAACCGGCATATCGACGAACTCGGCGCCGCTCTCCTCGAACAACCGTACGCCTTCAACCGCCGTTTCCTGCTCCGCGTTTTGTCCATGGGACACTCGCAGTTTGCCGAATTCATCGGCGCGCGCGGCCCCAACACCCAGGTCAATGCTGCCTGCTCGAGCACCACACAGGCGGTGGCGCTGGCGGAGGATTGGATCCACGCCGGGCGGTGCAGCCGCGTAATTGTCATCTCTGCCGACGACGTCAGCTCCGACCATCTGATCGATTGGATGGGGGCTGGCTTTTTGGCCAGTGGAGCGGCAGCCACCGACGAAGCGGTCGCGGATGCCGCCATTCCTTTCGACCGCCGGCGTCACGGGATGATTATCGGCATGGGAGCCGCAGCACTGGTAGTGGAGAGCGAGGACGCCGCTCGTGAACGAGGAATACAGCCGATCTGCGAAGTATTGTCCACCACGACGAACAACAGTGCTTTCCACGGTACGCGTCTCGATGTGCAGCATATCGGCCAGGTGATGGAGTCCCTCGTCGCCAAGGCCGAAGCACGCATCAAAATTTCGCGCCATCAGATCGCGCCACAAACAGTTTTCGTTTCGCATGAAACGTATACACCGGCGCGCGGCGGCAGCGCCTCCGCCGAAATCCATGCGCTTCGTCGGGTCTTTGGCGAGTTCGCGGATCGTATTGTGATCGCTAACACCAAGGGCTTCACCGGTCACGCAATGGCCACAGGTATCGAAGATGTTGTGGCGGTCAAAGCATTGGAAACCGGTTGCGTGCCGCCGGTTGCCAATTTTAAGGAAGTTGATCCGGAGTTGGGACAGCTAAACCTGTCGAAAGGCGGTTTCTATCCCGTGGAGTACGCCTTGCACTTGGGAGCGGGCTTCGGATCGCAGATCAGCATGATGCTGCTGCATTGGATAAAAACCAAAGACGGGAAACGCCCCCGGCCTAACGATCTCGGGTATGCCCACCGCATCGCCGATGCTACCGCCTGGAATGCTTGGCTCCATAGTGTTGCGCGCTGTCCAACCGTAGATTTGGAGGTAGTACATCGCACGCTCCGTGTGCGCGATGCAGCCTCGGCAGGGCGCGTCCCCGAACCAGCAAAGCAGTTACGAACCACGACGGCAAAAATGACGGCGCCAACCAGCACACGGCCGGCGCCGACGTCGCCAATCCCTGATGTGAGACCGGTGCCCCCGCTTATCCCAGTCGTTGAACCGACATTGATCGCTCAAGTCTCTGCCCCCGTCACATCCGCACCAGCAAAACCGGCGGCGAAGGACGATCTGGTGAAAGAGAAAATATTGGCACTGGTGGCCGAGAAAACCGGTTACCCGAAAGACATGCTGGATCTGGATCTCGATCTCGAGGCGGACCTGGGGGTCGACACGGTGAAACAGGCCGAAGTCCTTGCCACAATCCGCGAAGCTTACAACATCCCACGTGATGAGAACCGCAAGCTTCGTGATTATCCGACATTGGCGCATGTCATCCGCTTTGTTTATGACAAGCGTCCAGACCTGGCTGCAGCGCCCGTGGTCGCAGAGGAGGAAGTCCAACTCACGTTGCCGAAAGCTGCTGTGGCCAGTGAAAAGCAAGCCGCCGTCGCGCCGTCCTCGCAATGCGCCGCGGGCGATGCCGTCAAAGAGCACGTTCTTGCCCTGGTAGTAGAGAAGACTGGCTATCCAAAGGACATGCTGGATTTGGATCTTGATCTCGAAGCCGACCTCGGCGTAGACACCGTCAAACAGGCGGAAATGTTTGCGGCCATCCGAGCCGCGTACAACATTCCACGTGATGAGAACCGCAAACTGCGGGATTACCCAACCCTAGCGCAGGTCATCCGGTTCGTATACGAGAAGCGGCCAGACCTGGGCGTAGCCCCCGCGGCAGCAAAGCAAGAAGTAGTCACTACGCAGAAATTGGCTGTGGCCGTCGAGAAACCAGCTCCCACTTTAGCTTCCGCGCAAATCGTCGAGGGCGACTCCGTCAAGGAACGCATTCTCGCGCTAGTAGTTGAGAAGACCGGTTATCCCGAAGAAATGCTGGATTTGGATCTTGATCTCGAAGCCGACCTCGGCGTAGACACCGTCAAGCAGGCGGAAATGTTTGCGGCTATCCGCGAGATCTACAAGATTCCACGCGACGAGAACCGCAAACTGCGGGATTATCCAACCTTGGCGCAGGTCATCCGGTTCGTATATGAGAAGCGACCCGACCTCGCCGGTGTGCCTGCCACTGCATCCTCACCAACTATCAGCGAGCCAACTGTGCCGCCGCCGCTCTCAGGCTCGGCCCAAGCGGTGCCAGATGATTCTATCAAGGAGAAAGTGCTGGAGATCGTCGCCGAGAAGTCGGGTTACCCCAAAGACATGCTGGATGTGGATCTCGATCTGGAAGCAGACCTGGGCATCGACACGGTCAAACAGGCGGAGATGTTTGCGGCCGTACGAGCTGCGTACAACATTCCGCGCGACGAGAATCTCAAGCTACGCGATTTTCCTACCATGGCCCATGTAATCAAGTTCGCTACCATTCGGCAGCCCGGCGTGGATAAAATGACCCCTCCGAGCTCTTCTTCCTTACAAGAGAAGCAAGTGCCGGCACAGGATAAACCGGCTGCGCTTGCACCTTCGGGCTCGAAGCCAGGCACGACTGTCCGGCCGATCCCCGCTAGTTTCGATGCCGCCAATCGTATTCCACGCCGCGTACCGGTTCCCAACTTGCGCCCGCCGCTCACTCTGTGCAAGCCAACAGGTGTGACACTCGGGCCCGGTCGGCGAGTCGTCGTTATGCCCGACAAATCTGGAGTAGGAGACGCGCTGGCGCAACTTCTACAGACCATGGGTGTGGAAGTCCTCCGCATCAACGAGACGCTGGATGTAGGCGCGTTGAAGAATCGGCTGGAGAGTTGGACGGCCGCGGGCCCGGTGCACGGAGTGTACTGGCTACCCGCGCTAGACAACGAGGGCGACCTCAGTGCAATGGACCTTGCCACATGGCAGGGAGCCCTGCGGATACGGGTCAAAACACTGAATGCCACCATGCGCGTTCTGTTTGAGCAGGTTGCAGCACCGGGCACATTCCTGGTGTCAGCCACAAGGCTCGGTGGACAGCATGGCTACGATGAGGCCGGAGCAACAGCGCCGTTAGGTGGCGCGGTCGTGGGCTTTACCAAAGCGTACAAGCGCGAGCGAATGGACGCGCTGGTCAAAGCAGTCGACTTTGAAACGGAACGAAAGCCGCCTGAGGTGGCCGACATCCTGATTCAGGAAACTCTGCGCGATCCCGGCGCTATCGAAATTGGCTACAAGCAAGGGCTGCGCTGGACGATTGGTCTGCAAGAACAGCTCGCTGCCGATGGCAACTTCGGTTTAACTTTGGACAGCGAAACCGTCTTTCTCGTCACCGGCGCGGCGGGAAGCATCGTGTCTGCAATTACCAGCGATTTGGCAACGGCTTCCGGAGGCACGTTCTACTTGCTCGATCTGGTGCCAGAGCCTGACCCAGAGAATCCTGACCTCAAGCGCTTCGTGGCAGACAAGGAGGGCCTCAAGCGTGATCTATTCGCGCGCATCCAAGCGCGCGGTGAGCGCGCCACGCCAGCCCTTGTAGAAAAGGAGCTTGCAGCACTGGAGCGAGCACAAGCAGCCTACAGTGCGATCAGCGCGGTGCGGGCCGCTGGCGGTATCCCGCATTACTTCAGCGTCAACCTAACGGACGCAAGCGCTGTAGCAAAAATCATCGAGCGAGTGCGGGAGCGCAGCGGACGCATCGATGTGCTTCTGCACGCTGCCGGCATAGAACGTAGCCACTTGCTACCTGACAAAGACCCTCGTGAATTCGATCTGGTCTTCGATGTCAAGAGCGACGGCTGGTTCAACCTTCTGCATGCCATCGGCACCATGCCGCTCGGCGCTACAGTGGCGTTTAGTTCGATTGCCGGACGGTTCGGCAATGCTGGACAGACGGACTACAGCTCGGCCAATGACCTATTGTGCAAGATCACCTCGAGCTTTCGGACCACCCGGCCAGCTACCCGTGGCATCGTCATCGATTGGACGGCATGGGGCGGCATAGGCATGGCCACCCGTGGCTCCATCCCTAAGATGATGGAACTGGCAGGTATCGACATTCTGCCACCAGAGGCGGGGATTCCTTTGATTCGCCGCGAACTTACTCTGGGAGGTACGAAGGGCGAAATTGTCATCGGCCAGCGCCTTGGTGTGCTGCTAAACGAATGGGATGCCACTGGCGGGCTGGATACGTCAGCGGCTGAAGCCTCGAACAGCCTACCGGCACAGGGTCCAATGATCGACAAGATAACAAGCATGGGTCTGCAGAGCGGCCTCACAATCGAGACGACACTGGACCCGGCCATTCAGCCGTTTTTGCACGATCATCAAATCGATGGCACACCGGTGCTACCCGGAGTCATGGGCATCGAAGCGTTCGCCGAAGCTGCACGATACCTGCTTCCCGGCTGGTATGTGGCAGCGATCGAAGATGTGAACTTCCTCGCGCCGTTCAAGTTTTACCGGAACGAACCTCGGGTCTTAACGATCGAATCGGTCATTCGTCCGCAGCGCGACACCTTGCTGGCAGCGTGCCGCTTGATCGGACGCAGGGCTCTCACTAATCAGGCTGAGCCACAACTGACAACGCACTTTACCGCTCAGGTCCGTCTCACAAAACAGGTACCCAATGCGGTGGTCGTGCCGGCGCTCGGCTCACCGAGCGGGCACATCATCAAGTCCGCCGACATTTACCGCATTTACTTCCATGGACCCGCCTACCAAGTTCTGGAGCAGGCGTGGACCGACGGAGAGCGGATTATTGGAAAGATGGCCAAGAATTTGCCAAGCAATCATTTCCCACCCGAAAAGCCAACACTCATGGCTCCGCGGTTGATCGAACTTTGCTTCCAAACATCCGGACTCTGGGAGATGAGCGCGCTAGGCCGTATGGGTTTGCCCCAATACATCCGTCGGGTCAGCTTGTTACGAAGCCCTGATCTGGCCGATGGCGATTTCTATGCCGTAATCGTGCCCAAACCGGATCAAGGAACATTTGACGCGGAAGTGGTGGACGCATCAGGAAATCCATACGTGCAAATACGTGGCTACCGCACTGTGGCGCTTCCCAACACCATCGATTCAGAACCGTTGAAGCGACTGCAGGCCGTCGAAGTGTAGGAATCGCAACTTCTTACACTCAGACCTGCCAATCTGAGGCGTTATGCCACAAGAATTTCAACGAGTGGCCATTGTAAATCGCGGCGAAGCCGCCATGCGTTTCATCCACGCGGCTCGCGACTTCAATCAAGAACAAGGCACTTCGCTACGCACGATAGCTCTTTTCACTGAGCCTGACCGCCATAGCATGTTTGTGCGGGAGGCGGACGAAGCAGTGTGTCTTGGTCCTGCCCAAATCGTCGACCCAAACACGCATCTTCTCAAGAGTAGTTACGTCGACTATCGCCTGCTTGAACACGCACTGGCGATCGCCAGGGCGGACGCGGTCTGGGTAGGTTGGGGCTTTGTGGCCGAGCACGCCGCATTTGCCGACCTTTGTCAAGAACTAGGAATCGTATTCATCGGTCCGGATGGCGATGCGATGCGTCGAATAGGCGACAAGATTGCCTCAAAACGGCTGGCCGAGGAAGCACAGGTACCGGTTGTGCCATGGAGCAATGGTCCGGTGGAAACAATCGAGGCCGCCTTGCGCCATGCCGAGCGTTTGGGTTATCCGCTCCTTATTAAGGCCACCGCTGGAGGCGGAGGTCACGGAATACGCTTGGTAAATTCGGCAGCACACGTTCCACAGGCCTTTGCAAGTGCGCAGGCCGAGGCATTCAAGGCCTTTGGGAACCCAACCGTCTTTTTGGAGCAGCTGGCGAAACGTGCGCGTCACGTTGAGGTGCAAATCATTGCCGACCACTATGGAAAGACGTGGGCTGCCGGAGTGCGTGACTGCACCATCCAGCGCCACCACCAAAAAATACTCGAAGAAGCACCGTCACCGGCACTTTCTCCGGAGCAAGAGTTGTCACTGCGCGAAGCTGCGGTGCGCCTGAGTCAAGCGACGGCCTATCACAATGCTGGCACCGTCGAATTCCTGTATGAACCGGAAATCGGTTGCTTCTCTTTCATGGAGATGAATACCCGGTTGCAAGTCGAACATCCGGTCACAGAGTGCACCACCGGGCTCGATCTCGTGAAACTTCAGATTCACGTCGCACGCGGTGGCCACTTGGAAGGCGAACCGCCTCGCACCAGCGGTCATGCCATCGAGGTACGCCTGAATGCCGAAGATCCAGATAACGGTTTTGCTCCGGCCCCAGGCCTTATCGAGCGCTTCAGAATTCTGCTGGGACCGGGCGTGCGCGTGGATACCGGCGTCGCTGAGGGTGATGTCATCCCTGCGGAGTTCGATTCGATGATTGCTAAGATCATCGCCTACGGCCGCAATCGAAAGGAGGCGCTGTCTCGCCTGCAGCGCGCGCTGCGCGAGAGCGTAGTTGTCATCAAAGGCGGCACCAGCAATAAAGCGTTCCTGCTGGACTTGTTGAACCGGCCCGAGGTTCAGTGCGGAGAATTAAATAACGGGTGGCTGGATCAGTTGGCGGCAACCGGTAAGCATGTCTCCAGATGCTACGCCGATGTGGCTCTGGTTCAAGCCGCGATTGAGGCCTACGATGCGCAGCTCGCCGTTGAGCAGGCGCAGTTTTATGCTTCAGCAGTACGTGGGAGACCGCAAGGCCGCAGCGATGTCGGCTGGACCGCGGAGCTGCGCTATCGTGGCCATCGTTATGCGCCTAAAACTTATCGCCTCGGACCTCAGCGATACCGCGTTGACATGGATGGAACACGTATCGATGCCCACATCGAGCGTTGGGGCGAATTTGAATGTTGGCTCACTGTGTTCGGACGACGTTTTCGTGTCGTCTCTGTGGTGCAGGGACTGAATTACCGGATCGAGGTAGACGGTGTATCACACCAGATTGATCGAGATGACGGAGGCGTGGTGCACGCGCCGGCGCCGGCGGTAGTCGTGTCGATTCTTGTCAAGCCGGGCGATACCGTTGCGGTCGGGGACCGTCTTGCTGTGCTCGAGGCCATGAAGATGGAGATGCAGCTCGTCGCCCCATTTCCCGGAAAAGTCCGGCAGGTAATGGCCATCCCTAACATTCAAGTCGATACGGGCGCTCCACTTTTGCAGATCGATCCTATGGCGGACGCCAATGTCGTTGCCAACGCTGACCGAGTGCTTTTTGGCGCGTACGAATCCGCGAATGGAACAACAGACGCAATCCGATCGGTCTGGCACCAGTGCCTGGATGAACTCCGCCAGCTCATGTTGGGTTTTGACGTGGATCCAAAGCACACCGCGCAGCGGCTCGCCGAATGGAGCGAGGATTGCCCCTCGGATAGCGACGAAGCCAGACAGCGCGAAGAAGAGATTCTGAACATTTTTGTGGATATATGTTTTCTGTTTCAACGTGAGCCACAGGTGAACCGCCAGGCCGGGGCTGAAGAACCCAGCGCTGAAGCCTATCTTTTTTCCTACTTGCGTATGCTCGAGACCCGCGGTGGACGACTGCCTCGCGCCTTTGTTAGCTCGCTTGAAAGAGCACTGTCCCACTACGATGTGAAATCGCTGGAACGCTCTCCTGAACTAGAGGAGAGCTTGCTCTGGATCTACAAGTCACACCAACGAGCGGAGCAACAGGTCGCGCCCGTTGTGAGTATCCTCGAACGGCGCCTGAGGATACGGTCTCCGCACGCGGAAGAGTCCTTTCGAATTCTCCTGGACCGGATGGCCTCCATCACCAATGGGCTTTTCCCGGCCATCACCGACCTGGCCCGGGAAGTGCGCTATCGCTACTTCGATCAGCCACAGTTCGAGCGAGCGCGTCAACAGATCTACCAACAAATGGAGGAACACCTCGCCTATCTGGCGGCTAATCCCGATTCTGCGGACCGCCACGATAGAGTCCGCGCCTTGGTCGAATGTCCGCAGCCCCTGTACGCCCTAATCTCAACCCGATTCGCAACCGCCCATCAAAATATGTGCAAATTGATGTTGGAGGCGCTGACTTGGCGGTACTACCGGATTCGAAAACTGACGAACTTCCACACTCAGGTTGTGGATGGACAATGCTGCGCATCGGCCGAGTATGATCATGAGGGAAAGCATATTCATGTGTTCACGACGCACTCCGCGTACCGCCAACTCCCCGCGGCGGCGCGGGCGCTGTTTCCGATGGTCGCGGACGTCCCGCAGAATCACGATATCGTTATCGATTTTTACAGTTTTCATTCCGGCACGGTGGAGGACCCGGAGGTTACGCAACAGGAAGTGCGCTCGATGCTTGACCAAGTGAGCTTCCCACGCTCCATCCGGCGCGTCGTGGCTTCTGTCGCCGCTACTGGTCACGGTCCGGGCAGACCCGGCATGCATTTCACGTATCGCCCGAATGGAAATTCGTATGAAGAGGAGAAGCTCTACCGCGGAATCCACCCCATGCTGGCAAAACGGTTGCATCTCTGGCGCCTCAATAATTTCAAGATTGAACGCTTACCGTCGGTCGAGGATGTATACCTGATCCATGCACTGGCCCGCGATAACCCGAAGGATGAGCGCTTGTTCGCATGTGCGGAAGTGCGCGATGTAACTCCGGTACGAGATGACGAGGGGAAAGTCGTGCAACTGCCGCATCTGGAGCGCATGTTATTGGAAGCGATGGCTAGCATACGGCATTTTCAGTCGCAACGGCCGACCCATCAACGCCTCCATTGGAACAGGATACTGCTGAACGTGTGGCCAACTCTGAATCTTGGGCGGGATGAATTGCGTGATCTCGTCAATAAGCTGGCACCCGCCACCGAAGGTCTGGGATTGGAACAAGTGATTGTGCGCGTACGCATTCCTAGTCCGTTAACCGGCGAGTTGCGCGATATGGTGGTGCGCATCTCGAGCCCGGGCGGCAGGGGCATGCTCATAACGTTTAGGCCGGCCGACGACCAACTTCGCCCAATCGAACCGCTGACCGAGTACGGCCAGAAGGTCGTCCGAATGCGGCAGCGCGGCCTCATCTACCCTTACGAACTCATCAAAATTCTCGCGCCTGCTCCAGAACATACACGAGCAGAATTTCCGCCGGGAGATTTTCTCGAATTTGACCTTGACCCGCAAGGCCGTCTTGTCGCCGTCGATCGTCCCTACGGTCAAAACAACGCAAACATCATCGTCGGTATCATCCGCAACTTTACAGTGAAATGTCCCGAGGGCATGGCACGTGTTCTGTTGCTGGGCGATCCGAGCAAGGATCTGGGCGCCATAGCCGAACCAGAATGCCGGCGCATCCTGGCAGCCTTGGATCTTGCCCAGGCCAAAGGCGTTCCTTTGGAATGGTTTCCCATCTCGGCGGGCGCCAAAATCTCCATGCACAGCGGGGTCGAAAACATGGACTGGATCGCCCGTGTGCTACGGGGCTTGGTGAAATTTACGCAAGCAGGCGGCGAAGTGAATCTCGTGGTTAACGGGGTCAACGTCGGCGCGCAACCATACTGGAATGCCGAAGCTACCATGTTGATGCACACTCGGGGCATTCTAATCATGACGCCGAAAGCGGCAATGGTGCTTACCGGCAAGCGTGCATTGGATTACTCCGGTAGCGTCTCCGCGGAGGACAATCAAGGGATCGGCGGCTACGATCGCATCATGGGTCCGAACGGACAAGCGCAATACTGGGCACACGACATCGACGAAGCTTGCCACATTCTATTGCGCCACTACGAACACACCTACGTGGCTCCGGGCGAGCGCTTCCCCCGACGGGCTACGACTGCTGATCCCATTGATAGAGATGTGCGAGTCCACCCTCACGGCAGGAACGGCGATGTTGGCTTCGAACTGATTGGTGAAATCTTATCGGACGACACTAATCCTGGGCGGAAGAAATCATTTGATATTCGCAAAGTGATGAAGGCGGCTGCTGACCAGGACCACCCGCCGCTCGAGCGCTGGGCCGGCATGCGCGCGGCCGAGACTGCAGTCGTGTGGGATGCCCATCTCGGCGGCTATCCCGTCTGCCTCATCGGCATCGAATCCCGGCCAGTGCCACGGCTAGGATTTGTCCCCGCCGACGGGCCGGATCAATGGTGCGCCGGGACGCTCTTCCCGCAATCCTCGAAGAAGCTGGCACGCGCGATAAACTCCGCCAGCAATAACCGGCCCGTCGTGGTCCTAGCGAACCTGTCGGGGTTTGATGGCTCGCCCGAGTCCATGCGCAGGCTACAGTTGGAGTATGGCGCGGAGATCGGAAGGGCGGTAGTGAATTTCCAAGGACCGATCGTCTTTTGCGTGATTTCTCGTTATCACGGAGGCGCTTACGTGGTTTTCTCGCGGGCGCTGAATGAAAACGTCGAAGTGGCAGCCTTGGAGGGGACGTATGCCTCAGTCATCGGCGGCGCTCCAGCGGCGGCTGTGGTTTTCGCCGGTGAGGTCGAAGCCAAAGCGCGTAAAGATGCGCGCCTGCAGGCGCTGAGCCAAGCGATTGCCCAGGCTGACGGAGCTGAGAAAGGCCGGTTGCGCGCCCAGTGGGATGAACTTTTCAAGGTCGTACACTCCGAGCAATTGGGAGAGACGGCTTCCGAATTCGACCGTGTGCACTGCGTGCAACGGGCTCTCGACGTAGGTGCTCTCAATTACATAATTCCGCCCGCCAACCTGCGGCCTTATCTCATCGATGCAGTCGAACGTGGTATTGCGAGAGAAGAGGAATTGCATTCCGGAAAGCACGAAGTCGAAAAACCGAGAGTGGGAGAGACGGCTGCATTCGCCGCGTCTGGGGCTTCTTGATGGAACTATATTGGTTGGAACAAACCTATGCGGATGTGCCGGCAGAGAACGATTGGTTGAGCGCAAACGAAGCCGTCCGCCTGAACACGATGCGTTTTGCCAGACGGCGAAGCGACTGGAGACTGGGACGCTGGACGGCCAAGAATGCCCTGGCATTATACTTTCTATACTTAAAGGTCCCTGCTGATCCACAGGTTCTCTCCAGTATCGAAATACGCTCAGCTCCGTCGGGCGCGCCGGAAGCCTATTTCGGCAACCAACCGGCGGCGGCCAGCGTTTCACTAAGCCACCGAGCCGGCATAGCCGCCTGCGTGGTAGCAAGGCCCGGCGTGCAGGTGGGTTGCGATCTGGAAGTGGTGGAACCGCGCAGCGACGCTTTCGGCGTTGATTATTTCACTACCGAAGAGCAATCGATCGTTGCGGAAGCGCCTGCCATCGATCGCCAGCGCCTGTTGGCTCTACTTTGGAGCGCGAAGGAAAGTGCACTCAAAGCCTTGCAGGAAGGTTTGCGGCTAGACGCCCGAAGTGTAATCGTGAGCCTCAGTAATGCTGAGTTCGATTTAAATGGTTGGAGCCCGATGCAAGTCCGCCACACCGACAGCCGAATGTTTTGCGGCTGGTGGCAACATGAGAGCAGCTTGGTGCGGACTCTAGTTGCCGCGCCGCCACCAAACCCCCCGATTCGCTTGCGGATCCCGGGGTACGTTCCCGGCGCGGCTTCCCTATGCGCGTAGAGGAAGGTGCTTGGCATGACGGCTCGGATACATTTCACAGGCCCCCTTCGCTATCGCCTGTGCTGTGCCGCAGAGTTTAGCCAATCCCTTCTCGAAGTGTCTACTCGCCGTGCTCTCAAAGGTCCACGCCTGCCCGGCTGGAACTGGTTCATCGAACTGGCTAGTCAAATGTTGAAGCGGCAGATGCTCGCTGCCTTTCGGATGAACGATGTGAAAGAAGCCCGCCGCTATCTTGACTCGGTCATGATTAGTTCACCGGCGTTGTCGGAAGTAAATGTCACGCCTATCATGCAAGAAAAGTTCAGGGGAAGCTGGTATGTCGGCAAGAACACAGAGCCAGGCCTGAGCGTCCTCTATTTTCATGGCGGCGGATACTCGTTTTATCCGCAGACCTATACAAACTTTATCGCGTTGTTCACGCTGGCTGCGAAATCCAAAACTTTTGCCCTCGATTACCGTCTGGCACCGGAACATCAATTCCCGGCACAGCTTGAAGATGCGTTCTATGCCTACCGTTGGCTGCTCGAAAAAGGCACCGATCCTGGCAGTCTGATTCTTGCCGGGGATTCGGCTGGCGGTAATCTGACGCTGGCTTTGCTTCTGGCGGCACGGGAGTCGAAAGTTCCTCTGCCGGCACTGGCCGTTGCGCTTTCCCCACCAACCGACTTCCAAATTGACCCGATCGCCAATTGGGAATTTGACTGGATTGAGAAGCGAATGCTTGACCAGTGGGCAGACTGGTTCTGCGATCCTGCTGAACGCCGAAATCCACTCGTTTCGCCGCTGTGGGCCGACCTTGCCGGTCTTCCTCCGATCTATATACAGGCTGGCCGCGCCGAGATTCTCTACGACAGCATTCTAGCCTTCGCGAATCGCGCCCAGAAGCAGGGAGCGGACGTCGTCCTCGAAACCTGGGAGGACATGAACCATGACTTTCAAATGTTTGGACTCGAATCGTCGCAGAGTGCCGAAGCGCTTCGCAGGATTGGGCAGGTGATTGAGGAAAGGGTTTGCGTGCGCAAGGGAGTGTTTAGGGCGTAACCCGATCGCAAAGTGCACGTGGTGAATCTATGGAACAATGTGGCAACCAATTCGATTTCGATTTTATTGTCATTGGTTCGGGCTTCGGCGGCAGTGTTTCTGCCCATCGACTCGTAGAAAAGGGTTATCGTGTTGCGGTCATGGAAATGGGCCGGCGTTGGACGCCTGAAAGCCTGCCGCGCACCAGTTGGTCAATTCGTCGCTGGTTCTGGCGTCCCAGGCTTGGCCTGCGCGGCTTTTTCAACATGCGGTTCTTCAGGCACGCAACCATTTTCCATGGCTGTGCGGTGGGCGGCGGATCAATCACCTACGCCAGCACCTTGCTTGCTCCTCCTGAGAAAGTTTGGGAAGCGGGGTGTTGGACGGGATTGGCCGATTGGAAAGCGGAAATGCCCAAGCACTACGAAACCGCCGTGCGAATGTTGGGTGTGACGGAAAACAGAATCCTCGGACCAGCCGATTATCTCCTGAAGAAAGCCGCAGAAGTCGCGGGCGTCGGGCATACTTTCTACTGTACGAGGGTGGGCATCTTCGAGCCTGCTGCCGGAGAGCCCGGTAATCAAACCTTCTCCGATCCATTCTTCGGGGGAGAAGGTCCACCACGAACTACCTGCGTTGCCTGCGGTGGCTGCATGATGGGTTGCCGCTTTGGGGCAAAAAATACGCTGGACCTAGGCTACCTGTATCTGGCGGAAAAACATGGAGCGCGGCTCTTTCCCGAAACAAAGGTAGTGGACGTCAGACCTCTGGGCGGCGCCAGCGATGGCAGCGCTGGATACGAAGTGGGCACCGTCAAGTCTACGGCTTGGATTCGCCGCCAGCCCCGGCGATTCACTTGCCGGGGGGTGATCTTCGCTGCCTCATCGCTGGGCACCATGGAACTTCTTTTTAATCTCAAAGAAAAGGGCTCATTGCCGGCCATTAGCAGCCAACTGGGTCAACACGTGCGCACTAATTCAGAATCACTGATTGGGGCACGCACACCGGGCTACCCCCAGGATGTGTCGCAGGGCATCGCGATTGGTTCCGGGATTTATATTGACGAGCACACTCACATTGAAGCAGTGCGCTACCCAAGTGGCTCCGACACTATGGGGTTTCTCACTACGATTTTGACGGATGGACGCCCCGGTCCGCGACGGATTGCACTCTGGTTAAAAAACATCCTCTTCTCTCTGCTCCGTCACCCATTCAAGACTGTACGTGTACTGCAACCATTTGGATGGGCCCGGGAGTTTGTGATTCTGCTTTGCATGCAGGCGCTGGACGGAGAGATCGAGATGCGCTGGCGACGCCCCTGGTTCTGGCCATTCAGAAAGTTTCTCGTGAGTCGGGGCGAGAAGGTGCCTACCTACATTCCGAAGGCCAACGAGTTCGCGCAGAGATTCGCACAACTGACCGGCGGATTTGCGATGAGCATGCTTCCGGAGATCCTCTTCGATGTTCCAGGCACTGCACACTGTATCGGAGGTTGTGTGATCGCGGGTTCCGCCAGTCGCGGCGTGGTTGATTCTCGCCACCGTATCTTCAATTACAAGAATATGTACATCTGTGACGGATCCGTAGTGGCGGCCAACCTTGGCGTCAACCCCAGCCTGACGATTACCGCGTTGGCGGAACGAGCCATGAAGTTTATCCCTCCATTGGCAGAGACCGATTGGAACGATTTCGCTGGGGCCCACACGGAACGCCGCCTCGCGTGAGTCACTTAATGCAGCACTACCGGTTTCCCACGGTTCTGATTCTCGAATGTTGGGTTATTACATGCCTTGGCCCATTCCGGCAGGGCGCCGAACTCGATAGTCCCAAGGAACATTGATGAAACCGCATCGCAAACTCGACTCACGGCGGCGCTTCGCACTGCCTCAGGGCTCAGTGGCCCAAGACTTTAGCTCTTCGAACCCGATTTCCCAGCCATCACCGCTAAACCGCCTGTCATTTCCCCTGTTCTTTCGATCCTGGTCGAACCACCTCTTGGCCGTGATTTTTTCACCGCTCTTGTGTCCATTAGCTAGGCTTTCGCCAGTGTTGCTGAGTATCACCATGTCGATCAGAGAATGATGCTCTTCATCACCGAGAAAGTAGTTATCCCGCGTAATGATCTCGACAATCACATAACGCACATGTTGGTCGCCGATCTCAAATGGTTCATAGCCACTACGGGCGTTCTCCAAGACCTCTTGAAACTTCTGATCAGCGGCGTAGGTAGCCAGCACTTCTAATGTCTCGTTGTCCAGATCTTCAAATTCAATTTTCTTCCTAAGAAATTGAAACAGTAAAGCTGCCGTTATATGCTTCAGCAACTGATAAGGCGCGGCGATAACGTTCGGACGAGGGAGTCGTCCAATCTCAACCGAATACCATTCGACGTCTGACATTCTGAATACTGTGGTGAGGGCCGTTCTCAGCTCTTCTATCATGCCATGCTTGAATTGTCCCCATTTCGTCCTAATCTTATGGTTTGCTTCCTTAAGTTTCGCGTCGACCGTATCTTCGTAGGCGGCCTTTACGTTGCGATTTATGGTTCTGGCGTCGTCGTTTGAATCAGAAGGATGGTCGGCCAAATAACGCTTCCGAGCATCCTCCCAAAGGCGCTCTTCAAGAATCTTCACCGCTGGATTCGGAAACAGCATTGAGATCGGTCCCATGATGCACACTCCTAGATGGGTATTTCTTGTTTGAGTCGGAAAACCCCTTCAAATCTGCGTTGACGGTTTTCATTCAAAGGGCACTACACGTTTGCGGACGATTCAATTCCCGCACTGCTATTACATTAGGCTCCTTCGGGCTGGTGGTATGCCGGTGAGAGAAGGGGCCAAAATGCTGCCCTCATTTTGCTTACAAACCTGCGACTTTTCCCTGGCTCAATACGCCCAGCAAACCTAGAACGCTTCGAGTTTATTAGCGCACGTGCCTGGCTGACCTTGCAGTGACCCCCCTCACAGGGCTTTAGAGTCCCCCAATCTGCCGGCCGACCTGCTCCGCCGCCACTGCAGCGTCGCTTGTCGCGGTCAAGGGCATATCGTTCGGCCGCCAAATATGGGTCAAGGGCCTTTCTGAGGCCGGACTCCGGAGCGTGTTGGGCAAATTGGTAACCGGCGTACCACTAGCCCTCGCTGACCGAATGAATCCTGCCCGCGAAGTCTGCGAGTCGGGTAAGACGTGCGCCTTCCTGCAGCCTTTACTGGATTCCGCCGACACGGCTGCTTCTGCGAACTTGTAAGCCTGTGGCGCCTCTTGGCGAGTCACATGGCGGCACAGGGAAGTTCTTGGGGCGCTGGGGTAAAATTGCGAACCGAAGCCGTTGCAACAAATTCTAGGGAGGAACAAATCCGTATCTGGAATTTATGTATCGCGCGGTGGCGTGAAATCAAGAACGGCGGCACTACAAGCCGCGGCACTTCCCGAAGGCGCAGCGGAGGGAAGCGCGAGCGTCAATGGTGGGGCGCTCGTATGACTGGCGGGAATTGCCGGACTCGCTATTCCAGGGTCAGGACCGTTCAGGACGGATCACGGCGGCGCTGGCTGGAGCCGGTGCTTATGGAGCTGGAGAAGGTTTTGCCGGCGCGCTCGTCAGCCTGGGCACCTGAATGCAAAGCGAGAGGGTATATATTTCGGCAAGCAACGAACCGGATGGGTGAGCATTGTGCTGCTGTGAGCGACCGCAAATACAATCAGTTATCCTGCGGCGCGCGAACTCAGGTCTGACAACGCTAATTCTGCAGGGTTTCTCCGATTCATTCCCGTGAACATTTACAGCATGCTAACGACCAAGGGCGACGGAACTTTTGCGTATGCAAAGAAGAACTTGGCGACAAGACGGGCCGACGTTGCCGACTCGCGAGGACCTGGTCCAAAACCACTCGTTGAGCCAAATTGTGTTTCTGCTGTGGATTCTGGCTCTGTCGCTGATCGTGGCGTTCTGTTACTTCGCCAGTTCGCTATGCATTACATTGCTGCTGGCGGCCTTTCTTGCGATTGTGGTCGATCCGCTGATCACGCATTTCGAACGCTGGCGCATTGCACGCACGGTGTCCGCAGCGGTGCTGATCGTGGCGGGGACAGTGCTGATCGGCACGCTAGCCTATGTGTCTTACCGGCAAGTTTCCGACGTGGTCGATGATCTGCCGCAATACGCGCGAAGAGTGGCGCAAGTAATCGCTCCGCTCAACAAGAAGATTCAAAAAGTGCAGGACAGCGCGGGCCGGCTAAATTCCGAAATGCTGACGAAGAAAGTTCCTGAGGTGAAAATCAGAGGGGAATATCCGGAGTGGACTGCGTACTTGATTCGCGGAGTGGGTCCGATGAGCGGGGCCGCGATCATCACCGGTGTGGTGCCGTTCCTGATGTTTTTTATGTTGATCCAGAAGAACCGGTTGAAACAGAAACTGGCGATCGTGTGGGGAGCTGAGGTCGACGTTTCGGCGATGGCGACCAGGGTTACGCGGATGATTCGCGGATTTGTGTTGGGTAACCTGGTGATCGGATCGCTGATGGCGTTGATCACTGTTGCCGTGTTGTTTGCGATGCACGTGCAAGGCGCCGCGGTGCTGGGGACAATTAGCGGGTTGCTGAATCTAGTGCCATTTTTGGGGGCGATTCTGGGGATCGTGGTGCCCTTGGGAGCGGCATTGCTGCAAAATCAGCCGGTGAGCGCGTTGGCAATTATTGTGGTCACGGTGATTTCGCTGCACGTGATCTCGGCAAATCTGTTGGTTCCGCGAATGATTGGAAGACGCGTCAGCATTAGCCCTGTTGCGGCGACTGTGGGCATTCTGTTTTGGGGATGGCTGTGGGGACTGATCGGCGTGTTACTGGGGGTGCCATTGACGGCGTTTGTGAAAATTGTGGCGGATTCGCACCCGTCGTTGGGGAAGGTCGCGAATCTGCTGGCGGAACGCCCCACTGCGGTTCCACCGTGGTCGCGCGTGAGCGAAGTGAGCGCGCCAGTTGAATATCGGGAGGAACGAATGGACGTACAAAAGTAGCCGGCAAGTTGGCAGGACTATTTCTTGAAAGTGCGCATGCCTTTTTTCATGCGGCGACGGGCCTCGCCGGGCCCGCGAACGTCGAGTACGTGATATTGCGAATTGGACAGTTTGTGGTAGTTGACGAAGAATTCTTCCAACTCCGCTATGAAAGTTTTCCCAAGATCATCGACGTGTTTGATGTGCGCGTAACTGTGATTGTCTTGTTCTATGGCGATGATGCGATCATTGCGTAGCTTTTCATTTTTCTTGTAGGCCTCGCCCTCGATCACTCCAACGAAACGGCACTTTAACAGACAGCCGGGGAAGGCAGGCTCATCCATCAGTACGAGAACATCCGTGGCATCACCATCTTCGGCTTGTGTGGAAGGTATAAATCCGAAGTCATAGGGAAAGGCCATACCCGCTGGAAGGACTTTTTTGAGCTGGAACAGGTTGTGGTCGGGATCGAAGGCATATTTGTTGCGGCTGCCCTTGGGGGTTTCGATGATGACCTGGATGATTCCTGGATCATCATCGTCGCGAGGCGGCAGACGCAAGAGGTTGGAGTTATCGGCAGCGCGCTTTTTTGCCATCGGTCATGGACCTGTACGGAAGACGAGCAAGCGATGGATTGTAACCGGGCTCCAACGGGAAGCCCATACGGGAGATCGAGGAGTTATCGATGGAAATATCCGTACCGCCTTGTTTTTATCCCCCAGAAAAGTGATTTGTCGCGGGTAACGAGTGTTTTTTGGTGTTCCTCGGGCAAGGTACGGTATGGCTCCCACCGGACGCCCGCTCGTAGGTTGGACTGTCGTGGCGTCTTTATAGACCCATGGAACCATAGGAAGGATCAATGACAAACGAAGGAACGAAAAAGGCTGCCGAGACTGAGAAGCGCAGGCCGGCAAGAGGCTCAAGCGCTTTGGCGGCCTGAGTCGCAGTCAGAACATCGCTGTTGCCGTGGACGTGAAGCGTGACAGCGGCGGTGAGTATGATGAAGAAAGCGACTAGATTGGAAGCCGCCATACCGATATGGGTATCTAGCTTGATTCTCCAGAGCTGCCTTGGGCGCCCTGTTCCGTCGCGCGAATGAGGGGCTTTTCCAGCGCACATGAGAGGGTAGGAAAATAGCGCCGTCCATAGCACGCTGAATCCGAATTACCGCCTGCCTGGCCACATATGTGGCCAGGCCGCTGGGATCGTTATCGGATGCGCCTGTGACGCCCCCTGGTCCAACGCGGAGCAGAGTGCCCAAACTGGCCCAAAACTGCGGCACATTTGTTTCGTCAATCGATGCGTCGGACCGCTCGGCCGAGGGCTGCAAGGGCTGGCTATGCGGGGGGGAGGAGCCGCCGGGGAGCGTCATCTCCGGATTGTCAGAACCTGCCCAGCAAGAGCAAGACGACAAGAATCACGACGACCAAGCCCAATCCGCCGCTTGGATAATAGCCCCAGCCACGGCTATAGGGCCAAGTCGGCAGCGCGCCCAAAGCCATCAACAGCAGAATCACTAAAAGTATGGTCAGCATGTTGTGTTCGTCCCGCAGTGCAAATTCCCTCGGCAGATGAATCGTTCGAGAGAAAATGCCAATCGCGAATGCGGGCTAGTAACCTCCGCGCTCATTTGAATCCGAATGGACGGAAGCTGCAATCAAGGCAATCGTGTAAGTCGCAGACCCTTGAACGTTAGAAGGGGCACTCTTCGTGTCGTCTCGCGCAGCAGGATAGCGAAGTACACAGCGAAGCTCGCGCATCTACCACAAAGACTCGATAGCTGGCCAAGTGGAATTTGCGGATTCTGAATACCTGAATTACTGGAGGGAATAAACAATGACGGATACGGAGAAGGGCAAGAACAAGAGCGATAAGAACGGCCGGGAAAAACTGATTCAAGACCTCAATGAAGACCTGGCTCGCGAATACCAGGCCATCATTGCCTACACCATATATTCGCAAGTCCTGAAAGGCGCCGAGTACATGGACATCGCGGGCGAATTAGAAAACCACGCGGCGCAAGAGCTGAAGCACGCTCTGATCATCGCAAAACAGGTGGATTATCTGGGCGGAATGCCGGTGACGCAGCCGAAGCCGGTGCATGTCACCGACGACAACAAAGAAATGCTACGGGCCGATTTGAAGAACGAAACCGAAACCATCAGAAATTACCGCCAGCGCGTGCGGCAATGCGAAGCGCTGGGCGAATACGCGATGGCCGAACTGATTCGCGGGATTCTGGTGAACGAGCAAGATCACCAAATCGATCTTGCGACGGCTCTTGGCATCGACGTGCCCCGAGTCGAAGCCTCAGACAGCACGAGGTAGAATCCAACAAAAGAGAAAACGCTAGATCAACCAGCAGCGGCGCATCTGTTGTGGAAGTTACGGGTCCGGATTGCCCGGGATGGAGGAGGAAGGCCTGGATCTGGATCGGAAGGAGGCAGGTGTGGCTCTGGGGGACACGTCGGGGGAAATTCAGGCTGCGGTGGTTGCGGTGTTGGCTCTTTTCGGCCTGGGGGTTTTCGTTTGGTTGGGGTCGGCATAGTATCAAGACTTAATATTGGCACCTGCGCACGCGTTTGAAGCAAAGTGCCGCGCAAGCTGCTGGCGATTTTTTCCGTTATTGCAGCATTTTATGGATGGAATGTTTGATTGGTACAACGCATCTTTGAGCGGAACCCTGAGAGGCACTGGCGGTCATGTCCGATGCGGAGTGACTGCACACGGTGATCCGGAGCGGGCCTTTGCAGTTTGACCGTCCTGGAAGTCATCCTGACCGCCAGTGTTGTTCATCTGCTTCTACCTTCAGATTTTGACAATCCTACATTTCACAGCCGATAGAGAGTGGTGCGCCATAGCGGGACTATTTGTTCCATGCAATCGCGCCGTGTAGAGTTGCGCAAAGGCGCGGCAAAAGGAGAAACATGAACGCAAAGATTGTGACGGGAACGGTCACGGCAGCGCTGTTGGCCTTGGGGGGGATTACCGGTTGCTCGAGCATGAACGATAAATATCCTGATGTCTCCAGCCAGATTCGAAATTCGCTGGATCAAGCAGGGCTGAAGGATGTGAACGTCAGCCAAGATCGAGACAAGGGAGTTGTCACGCTGACAGGAACGACGACGTCCAATGCAGACCGCGGACAAGCCGAATCCATTGCAAAATCCATTGCGTCTGCGGAAGTGGTCTCCGACAAAATCGCGGTGCGGCCTCCGGGCGGTGAGAGCACGGCAAAGAAAATAGACTCGGATTTGGATAAGGGCATAGAGAAGAACTTTGACGCTGTGCTGGTCAGGCACAAGCTCGACAACAGCGTTAAATACGATGTGAAGAACGGCGTGATCACATTGACGGGCGAGGTAAAGTCAGAATCGCAACGTGAGGGCCTGGAAAAACTGGCCTCCGGCGTGCCGAATGTGCGTCAAGTTGTGAATGAACTGGAAGTGAGAGATCAAAAAGCGTCTTCAAGGGCGAGCTCGTCTGACTAAATTGACAAAATCAGTGAGCTCCCAGCCCTGCCTTTTTCCACCGCGGAAAGTCCTAGCCCTTTAGAATTCAGAGTTCATGTATTTGCAGATGCCGCTAACGAGCGGAGCTTTTTGTGCTTGTACATGTCTTGATCGGCACAGGCCATCAATTCGCCGAGTGAAAGGGGAGATTGCGGATCGTATTTTGCCACGCCGACACTGAGCGAAAGTTTATAGCGGGATTCCTCCGCGTTTACTTTATTCAGATTTGTCACCAGGCGGGACAGCATGATTTGGAGATTCGGAATCGATGCTTCCCAGGCGAGGATGGCGAATTCATCGCCGCCAAGGCGTGCAAGCAGGTCGGAGTCGCGAAATGTCTCCTCCAAAGCGTCTGCCGCGTGAACAAGCACAAGATCTCCCTCCTGATGACCGAAAGAGTCGTTGATCGCTTTGAGATTATCCACATCGCAGAAAAGCAGCAGAACATTCAAATGGTCGCGTTGCGCGAGCTTCAGTTGCTGCGAAGCGGCGGCAAGGAATCCTCTGCGATTGAAGAATCCCGTGAGATCGTCGGTGATGGCAAGCGAACGAACCTCGCGATCGAGTAAGGATTTCTCAACTGCCCAGACGGCAGCTCTTTTCAACGCGTCATGGACGGCTGCGGGATCAAGCTTTTTGGATTTGACGATATCGGAAAGGTCGTCCAGTGCGCGCAGAATTTGATCGAGTTCATGATCTTCGGATCGAAAAACGGAAGACAGAATGGATTCCAGAGTTTGTTTGCGCGGCAGATCACGGTGGCTAAAAGGAAGCACGCGGCTGGAAGACTTATTCGCCCTGGGCTTGCGCCTATGGCCGGAACTCGCCGGTATGTCCTTCTGTGCATCAGAACTTTCTGAAGTCCGGCGTGCCATGGGCCCAGTCCCTCACATCCGTTCGAAGAGACGCCTGCGGGGTCGTCAGTCTATAGTCCCATTACTAGGCCGAGGGTGCCATCAGGTGATAGCTGTACTTTGCGGTGAGTACTCTCCTAAGCAAAACCTAGGGACGATGTCGGATAGACGGCGATTAACAAAGGAGGTAACCTCAAAAATCATCCCTTGGGAGGAACGAATGGAGATCGATCAACAATTTGCGCATGTGTTGCTGTTTAGCTGTCCGGAATGCGGCAATCCACTGGCATCCGCGTGCGCCAGCACGAAGAGAAATCTGGAACAGGCGGAAGCCCATTGGTTCAACCCTCATTGCCATTGTGGATGGACCGGCGATGTGATCGGCGTGACGTCTATCAAGCATTGGGTGGAGCCCTGGCAAGAAGCGGTGTTGTCCGATGGCACTTCCTGCAGCGGAGAACCATTGAACTAGCGAACTCGAAATGTTCGAATCCCGGCGCCACCAAACCAGCGTATAAACCCGCCTGCAACGCCAAGGTTTGCCCAACGCATCCTGGAAGCCGTTGATCGCGAAGTCTGGGCATTGCGTGGGATTCTTGGTTGTGATTCTAGGGCGACAACAACTCTTCACGGAGAACACGTTGACAGTGGTCCTGCCGTCCTGCTCGCAGCGATTGCAGGATGGTGCTGCGCGTGGCCCTTGGGCGGTGGTGCTGAACGCAAATCTTGAGGGTACTTTTTGTTTACTTATTGCATTGGGCATGCCGCCATTTTTGAGAAGCCGGTCGGAAGCGCGCTGATGGTTTGGCTGCAGCCCCGGGGCGGAATCGGCTCGCGTGGGCATCCTCATTATATTGACGTATCTGGTCGGGCCGGATGCATTCAATCACATTGTGGCCGGTTCAACGACGACGTTTTATCTAATCGCGATCAAGTCCATCTCATGGGGCTTTTACTTTATGAGTTTCTTCATTCCAACTCTGCTAGGAAATGTGGTCGGCGGCGTATCGCTGGTGGCAGCGCTAGAGCACGCACAGGCGGTTGGAGGCAAGAAATGACGCCATCCTTGGAGACAGGCGTGAAACACGCTCAGCGACGAGCGAACATTTGTTCTTGAATTTGCGGCGGCGATTCTTGCGTTGATGGAAGCGCTGTCTCTTTTGCTGGGGCGCTGACGGTTTCTTGCTGCTGACTATCGGGTACGTCGATCTGAAAGTAGCCAGCTTTCCAAGTGGATAGATAGGTCTGCACAAACTGATGCTCGAGATCTATGGTGGCGGGCTCGTTTGTGGGAACTAAAATAAACGTATGGGGCATGCCCATGCGCTGAATCGCGGACTTCATCTGGTCATTAGGTTTGAGCAGATAGACGTTCATTCCTTTGTTTTCATACAAGATGCACGCGGGAACAGCTCCGGCATAGCCCACGCCAACGAGGATCGGGCAGTCGGGGCACTGTGAGCGCACCTGGGTCATCATGGCGCGGTAGTCGATCGACTTAGTCATCGAAATGGGCGTGAGCGCGCCGGCGATCACAACTAATGCCAGCAAAGGAGTGGTACGAGGAAGTGCCGTGACGCCGTAACCGATGAGCAAGGCCACAAAGGGAGCGGCGATGCCGAGGTAATAATCCGTCGGCATTTTGGCTATGGATTTGTTTGTGACAATCGCGAGAAGCAAGAATCCGCACAGGAAGGCGCCATAGGCGAAAGGCACCAGCAGTTTGTTTCGTTTGTATGCCCACCAGCAGCCAAATGCCACGAACGAACCTGCAACAGTGAGCGCAATGGTCCAACACGGAAGCCAGGTGCTGGGCATAATGCTTTCCATCGAGCCTTTCAGCAGCGCCCACATTTCTTCGTGAAAAATGCCGAATCCGGGATATTGCAGCGGCCGCGCGCCGATGTGAACGCGAAGAAGCGGGATCAAAGGAGCATCACAAATGGCGAAGGAAATTGCGGTGAGCCAAACCCAGCGTCGATTGGACTTCCACTTTACCAGGCATTGCCAGAAAAGAATTGGCAGTACGCAGAGCGCGGCAAAATAATGCGTGGCGATGCAGGCGGCGGCGCACAACCCAGTCCACTTGGATTCCCGGTGCGCTGATAGAAGCGTCAGCACTATGAGGAACGAGACCATAGCGTAGGGGCGTGCGTTATAGGCGTAGCGTAGGCCGACGGCTGATAACGCGTAGACCACCACCGGAATCGGCGCCCATCGCAAGCGCAGGTCAAGTGCCAGGCGATAAAGGAGACCTAGAGTGCCCAGGATGAAGAGTGCGGATAAAGCGCGGGCAATTTCGAGCGATTCGCCGAACGCTACACGCCAAAGTGCGAGCGTCCAGAAATAAAGAGGCGGGTGAACGTCCTGCTCATAAAGTTCCGATACGATTTTTGTCAGATTAGCGGACGGTTTGAATTGCGCAAGCCCAAGTGCCCAATTGAGTTGGGCGTGGCCGGAAGTTGTGAGCATCGTGATGGCTTCGTCGTACCAGATGGAGCTGCTGCGCAAATGAATGGTGGCGGACACCAGTGAAATGATGATTGCCGCCAGCACCATCGCATAATCCAGCATGCGGGGATTCACTAGGGCTCTGGCCCTCGCGAGAAAACGATAAGGCTGGATAGAGAGGTATTGTTCAAGTCTAAAAGATAATGACATCATAACGTACGAATGACCTTTTTTCGTCTGCCATTCCAGGGAGCGCTGGATTAGTTGGTGCGGGCCTTCAGGTTGTCTAGACGCTTTCCACGTTGCGGTATTTCAGTGTCGCCGTAGGCTTCGTCAGGATATTTTTTTAAATTGTCAGTCGGAGGAAGTCCTGGCACCTTGGAGGTGAGTGCAACTTGTGGGCCGGAGGATTGCCGCTTCTCTTGTTTGTCTAGAGTGCGGTGCGCCTCCACGCGGATGCGGCGCTTACGGACTGTTGTTTCTTTGCGATTCCGGATCATGACGATCTCCTCCCCACTTCGTGAAACCAAATCCGCATACATTTCCGACTTGAAAAAGGCAACGGCGCTAGCCTTTGCGGTGTTTGAAGAATTCGACTTGGCGAAGACGCTTCTCGGCAGCGGCTTTCGTTTTATAAGGCCCGCCGAGGTTCTTTTTACCGTTCTCGGAAAGGACCTTGAAGCCATCTTTGACTTTCTTGATCATGATTGTTCCTCCACATCCGATTTTGGGTTAGCCTCTATCCAAGTCAATGAATGAACTTCTGTAGATACACGTGGCACGGGCAGGTAGGTCGTAGTCGAGCGAGTCCTGCGTAGTTTCCGATGATGTAACTGAATAGTGCCTTGCGCGAAGGGGTCAATCGGACCAGCGCCTACGACGATGGTATTCGCCTCCGCCCCAGCCCCCAAGATCAACTATCACCGCAATGATCAAAATAACCAAGTTAATTCCGGCGAGAGGCAGGCCTGAGTTCACGATCCATGCGTATACGAGCGTGGTAAGCGGCAAGAAAATAAACCCGAGAAGTGGCAACAGTAGACCGTGGTAGGAGCGCTGCAGATAATTAGAGAAAAAGAAAAGCAGGACAAGTGCGATGCGCGGAAATGCGACGAACAGAATAAGGATGAGGCAAGGCATAGGGCACCTGGCGATGGATTCGATTTCTCGGCCGACGGCAGTCTGGGCCTGACCTATAGTGTGACCGTCCGCTCCGCCGTTGCATTGCGAACCTATTAGACAACAAGTGGCGTAGCTTTGCTCTAGGTGGAAAACTGTACGCAGGAGGTCAATTTGAAGGCGCTACAGAGTGACAGGAGCTAGATTAGGGTTCGCGCCGTATAGAATCCGTGTTCCATCAGAAGTAGCTTGGAGACATAGGAAGTCAGTATGGACAGGAGGCTAAAAAATGATACGGTGGGCACTGGGATTTTTCGTGATCGCTTTGATAGCTGCGGTCCTCGGATTTGGCGGTATCGCCGTGGCTGCCGCGGGAATCGCCAAGATTATCTTTTACATTTTCATCGCGCTTTTTATTATTTCGTTGATCGGTCACCTCGCCAGCAGGGCTTAGTGGTCGCTGCTGGTATACCGCAAGCATAACCCATAGCATAAGAGGCTCTCGCTAATACAAGTTGGCGAGAGCCCCTATGATTTTTGGTTTATTTTTTGCGGACCTGAATTACGTTACGCGAATTTTCTTCTGCGCGTGCCTGCGGCCTTGCGCCGGCTGCCCGGACCTGCTTTTTCTTTCGTACGGATGGCCTTCTCAGCGGATGGACGGCGAGACTGGTTGTCACGGCGCTGAGAAACTGTCCGAGCACGCTTTAATAAGTTCGCAGGCGATGCGGCCGAGTGGCCTTCGCCTTCTAGCGCATTTAAAGCGGCACGCGAGCGCACCCGTGAAGGTTTGCGATTCGCGGCCACCTTGCCCTTTTGCGTATCGCGGCGGGCTTGCTTGCGCGTTTTGGCAGAGACGCCGCGCTTGGCAGACGGCAAAGCAACGCCAGCGCGACGGGCCTTCGACAATCCGATCGCGATGGCCTGCTGTGGAGACTGAGCACCATGCTTGCCGTCGCGAATGTGATGCATCTCTTCGCGTACAAATTCGCCAGCCTGCGTGCTAGGTGACTTTCCTTCTTCTTTATCATGACGAGCGCGTTCAAGAACTTCTTCATCTGGCATGTTGACCTTCCAGGACGGCAAAGGCAATCGCGTGTAACTGGCCGATTTGAAGAATCGATTTTACGGAATAGAGAGCAGATCCGGCTGATAATCTGGGGTTCGACCGCCTTGTGCGCTGCGGGATACGCCGCCGCCGGCACATTCGACGCAGCAGCGCGTCCAGGGAATGGCTTTTAAACGCACCATTGGAATTTTTTCTCCACAAACCCCGCAGATCCCATAGTCGCCAGTTTCAATGCGACGCAGTGAAAGATCGATCTCGGCAAGAGTGCGAACTTCGCGCTCGATGTTGGCGATGGCCATGCCCGTGGAAGAATTTCGGAGGGCCAAGCCAACTTCGTCCTCGGGTTCCTGGTCCATGACCATCTCTTGGCGACGGCGCTCGATACGACTGTTAAGTTCGTCGCGCTGTTGCTGAAGGAGTACCCGCAAGGATTCATATTCACTTTTCTTGTTTCGCTTGGTCATGATAAACCGCCTACCTTTTCTCGAAGTTCCTTCGACAAGAGCCGGATGAAATGCAGTGTCCGGCCTGTTACTTCAAACAGCAAAAACATTCCTAGGAATTTTCTCCGTGGCGGGTTTGCTCCCGGGGCGTTGAAGAGAGATCGGCCTCCAAGTCGCAAGCGCCCAAAACCAGGCTTCTAGCAAATTCCTCGGCTTGCGCTCCGACGTCTTTTCCGGAAATTCCGTAACGCTCCTGAATGGCGCCGACCAGTTGATCGCGCTTGCCGCGGAAGACTATGGAGTCCTCACAAATAAGCATTCCCCACGTAACTCGGAGGCTGCCGGCGCAGCGCTTCCATTTACCCTGAATCCGATCCCACATCATTCCGGCCTCCTTCGAAAGCCGAGCCACAAAGCTGAGCAATGCAAATCTGCGGGAATGACTTCAAATAACAGAGCTATAAAAACACTCCAGGGGAACGCAGGCTATCGGCAGAAATATGGAGACAAAGGGAGAGGAATCCTGCAGCGCGCAGCGCATCGTTGCGAGCCTGGAACGCAGACACGGCTACGCGGCTGGTGGCGCGGTGAAGGGATCATGCGTGATGGTGGAAGGAAGCTACGCCTCGATGATGCTGTTCTTGATGGCGTAGCGCACGAGCTCGCTAACGGAATGTACCTGGAGCTTGCGCATTATGTTGGCGCGATGAGTTTCGGCTGTTTTCACGCTGATGCCGAGAACGGAAGCCACTTCTTTGCTGCTTTTTCCTTCGGCCAGCAACTGGACTATTTCGCGCTCTCGAGAGGTGAGGTGGCTGCGCGGAGAGGCCGGAGGCTGTATAGGAGACGAGACGCGATCAGAAAAATCATTCAGCAACATCTCCGCGGCGCGCGCGGTAAAAAAGGTGCGGTGATTGGACAGAGCCTCGACCGCGTTCACGAGATCGCGATCCGCGTCCGCCTTCATCACATAGGCACGCGCGCCGGCCTCGACAATATCTTTCAGGAGCTGATCGGAGAAGTGGAGACTCAGAATAATGATGCCGGTTTTTGGCAGGGCCTTGCGGATGCGGCGAGCGGCTTCCAAACCGTTGAGATCCGGCATGCTGATATCGATGACGACGATATCCGGCTTATGTTCTTCGGCGAGGCTGACAGCCTCTCTCCCCGTGCGTGCCTCGGCACAGACCTGCCAGCCCGCATGAGACGTAAGCAGCTGTTTTAAGCCGCGGCGAAGAATGTCATGATCGTCCGCCACTAAAATGCGCAAACCTTTTGCATACGGAATTGCACTCGCGCTTTTTTGAGCTTGGGTCGCGGCAGTCGGGGTAACCATAATGTTTGCCTCTCTGATTTTAAGTAAAATGGCCGACGGGGAACACCAGCAAACGGAAGCATTGAAGTACGACCACAGCATTTATGCCATAAGGTAAATCCTGTATTAGCAGTTCCCGCAGATATTGAGGCTGCGTTGCGGTGCCGCAAAATCTCATTTTTGCTCGGGTCACGCAAATGCATCGCTGCAGGGTTCGCCCGATAGGAGAGTTGCGCGTCCTTTGCGAGGATTGCACTCGTCGCATTTCCATAATGTCTATCTGCTTGCGACTCGAAAGATTGAAAATTGAAAGGGGAAACACGAGATGGCAAAAAATAAATCTGTGCTCGGAATTTACACGTCCCGCAGTTCGGTTGAGTCTGCAATTACGCATTTGCGGGATGCCGGATTCGCGAGTACCGACATTTCCATTTTGCTGCCAGAGAATTTGGGTCCGAAGGAGTTGGCGATGGAGAAAGCAACAAAGGCTCCGGAGGGGACAGCAGCTGGTGCGGGTTCGGGCGCGGTGATCGGCGGCGCGCTGGGATGGCTGGTGGGCATTGGCGCGTTGGCGATACCAGGGCTTGGTCCATTTATTGCGGCTGGACCGATCATGGCGGCGCTCGCGGGAATCGGAGTCGGAGGCGCGGTGGGAGGGTTTGCCGGTGCACTCGTCGGGCTGGGTATTCCGGAATACGAAGCGAAGCGCTATGAGGGAAGGCTGCAGAAGGGCGGGATCCTGACTTCCGTGCATTGCGACACTTCGGAAGAAATTGATCGCGCGAAGGAAGTGCTGAAGCGCACCGGAGCGGAAGACATCTCGACGACGAGCGAGTCCTCCGTCAGCTCAAGATCCGACGACATGGCACATCGCGCCGGACGGTAGGGAACTTGATTGGGCTGCATTACGTGGTGAAGTGTTGTTTGCGCTATTTGGCACATGCGCCGGCTACCGAGGGTTTCTTAAGGGCCAGCAGCCGGCGCATTTTATTTCAATAGTGTTTTGCACCGGCGGCGAGGATAGCGGATTCCTATGAACACACCGGTAGCGGGCTTCAGAGAGCAATTGGTTGTTTGTCCTCGGCATTCCTGTGCCTTGCATCAGTTGGACTGTCACGCACGAAGAAGTGTTTCGAGAGCCGCGAGAATGGTTCACGAAGAGAAGTAAGCATGCTGCTAGGCAGTACGAACGAAAATTTTATCACCTGCCGACCTGCGAATACTGTTTTAACCATTACATGGCCGCTGCCGTTACGGCATTATGCAAATTTCGCTTGCTGGTTCCAGGATGGCGAGGCTATTTCATGGGTTGGCTTAGCCTGGTGTGGATCGCGGATTTGTACATGAGCATCTTTGGGCGCTTAGGACTGGACATTTAAAGAACGGATCGAGATTGCCGCCAGCGAAAACAATTCCAAGCTACAAGAGAGAGTGCATTCGCGACTCTACGACAACTAGCCGATGGAGAGCAAATGAAAGCAAAAGAAAAACAATTGGACGAGGAGAGCGACCCGTCCCAGCCCTCTCGCTTCATCTCTGAAGCGCTCCGGGTCGCCTCCTCGATCGAACACGTAACGAAAACAAAGTTGCCATCCCCTGTTGACACGATCCATCAGGTAAATCTGGTAAAAATGGGGAAGTGAAGAGCAGTCTGCGTTGAATATGGCTGCGGTTTCGCCTTCTATATGCTGGCGAAACGAAAACGCAACAGATTTATGCCGAAAGGAAAACTTACGCCGGGCCCGGCATCATCGAAAGACTAAAAGGGGGAATCATGGCATCAACTTTGTGGAAGGGGTACATCACTTTTGGGCTTATATCCATTCCAGTCCGGCTATTTGCCGCAGCGCGTTATGAGCACACGCGGTTCCATGAAATTCACCGGGAATGCGGCACGCGAATCCATCATCAGTTGTACTGCCCGTATGACGAAAGAGTGGTAACGCGAGACGAAGTGGCGCTGGGCTACGAGGTGGACAAAGATAAGATCGTGCTGGTGGAGCCGGCGGAGTTGAAGAAAATCCAGCCGAAATCCTCGAAAGTGATGGAGATTCTGCAGTTCGCAAAGTTGGATGAAGTCGATCCTATCTATTTTGAGACTTCCTATTTTGCGATCCCCGAAGACGGAGGTAAACGAGCCTTCGACCTGTTGCTAAGGACGCTGGAAGAGATGGAATATGCGGCCGTGGCGCGGATCACGCTGCACCAGCGCGAGCGCGTCGTGATCCTTCGTGGTTACCAACAGGGGCTGACGCTGCACACAATTTATTATCCGAATGAGGTTCATAGGGTGGAACAGTACAAGCAGACAGGCCTGAAGGATTTAAAGAAGCAGGAGATCGCTCTTGGCGAGCAATTTGCCAAGACGCTCGTGAAGCCGTTTCACCCGCAGGAATTCCACG
Organism: Candidatus Acidiferrales bacterium; assembly: GCA_963742325.1. Classification (GTDB taxonomy): domain Bacteria; phylum Acidobacteriota; class Terriglobia; order Acidiferrales; family UBA7541; genus Acidiferrum. The sequence goes on from CAVULB010000002.1 coordinate 2,338,997, forward strand.
ATGAGTACCAGGCGCGCGTGAAGGAACTGATTGAGAGCAAGGCGAAAGGCCACGCGGCTCCGAAACAACAGCAACCCAAACGGCTGGCGCCGGTGATCGATTTGATGTCCGCGCTGAAGAAAAGCCTCGCGAACACGCCAGCGACCAAAACTGCGAAATCCAGGAAGCTACGCCGAACCGCATAGCCAGCCGCTCAACCCTGCAAAAGTAAAGGCTCTTTCATCGCATTCTCGGGAATCGCTCCTATAGGCCCATCACCTTTAAGGAGCTTACATTCATCGGGCAAGCTAGGCCGAGTGCGGGTCGAACAAAGGTGGCATATGAGATTTGGACCATTTCTAGTGATTGCTCTGTTGCTGTTCGTTGCTTGGATTGGCGGCTTCCTCGTTTTTCATGTAGCCGGAGCGCTGATCCATCTTGTCTTGCTGATCGCGATCATTTCCCTGATCCTGCACTTCTTCACCAGTTCCAGAACCACGTAGGCCCGACAGCAATCGATAGTGCGCATGTTGTTCCGACGTGCGCTTTGAAAGGGAGGAGCCATGGCGGATTCGGCGAGATCTATCAGCGGTGGCATCGTTCACGTCGATATGGGCGATGAGCCGGGCATCGGGAAGGGTGCGATGCGGTTACTGGTATTCGCGATAGCGGGCGCGATCGTGATGCCGTGGGTGGCGTATCGTTCGTTGAATCGCTATGACATGTTGCGCAGTCCGGTGACCTCGGCCGCAGCGGGAGCCGCAGTGAGTTCTGCGAATGTCGTCGGCGAGGCGGCCAAAGCGGTCAAGGAAACCGCGACCGTGGCATTGGGAGCCGACTCGAAGGTAAATCTTCCTGACGGAACAGAACTTACAGTGCCGCCGCGCGGATTGGAATCTCGGATCATAAATTTCCTGACAGATACTTCTGGAACTTCGGCGAACGAAGCGTCCTTCGATTGCGATCGAGTGATTTTTGATGGCGGGACGGCGAACTTGCAGGCCACTTCGACAGATCAACTGCGGAACGTGGCCAAAATTCTGAAGGCATATCCGACGACGAGCGTGCAGATTGATGGATATGCGGACAACACCGGGACGAAGGCGGAACAACAGAAGCAATCCGTGCAGCGCGCAAAGGCCGTGGCGGCGGAGCTAGTCAGCCTTGGAGTTTCGCCGGCCCGAATGAGCGCAAAAGGCGGCGGTGCCCATTCAGCCGCAAATGCTGCGCAGGAAGCGCCGGGAAATAACCTGCAAGTTTCTCTTGTCGTGACGAAGAAGTAGCAGCGGAGCGGTTTCGAGTCGCGCTCCGCAAGAAGAGTTTACACGCAATACCTGGTTGAGCGGACGCGCTCCCGGATGCTGATATGGAATTGACGACCGAACTATGACTGATGAGGTTGAGCAATGGGAAGTGTGAAAGGAATGAAGGTGGCCATCCTGGTAACCGACGGATTCGAGCAGGACGAACTGCTCCAACCGCGCAAAGCGCTCGACGAAGCCGGAGCGGACACGAAGGTTGTTTCTCCCAACGACGGAACCGTGCGCGGATGGAAGCATATAGACTGGGGCAGCGAGGTGAAAGTCGATGAACGGCTGAATCAAGTGAAGCCAGAGGACTTTGACGCGCTGCTGCTGCCGGGTGGGGTGATGAATCCAGACAAGCTTCGGACGGAACCGAAGGTTGTTGAATTCGTGAAATCATTCTTTGCCTCAGAAAAACCAGTTGCGGCCATTTGCCATGGTCCATGGACGATCATCGAAGCGGGTGCGGCGCGCGGGCGAAAGATAGCGTCGTGGCCATCGGTGAAGACGGATCTGCGGAATGCCGGCGCCGAGTGGGTGGATAAGGAAGCAGTCATCGACGGAAACCTGGTGTCTGCAAGAAAGCCGGACGATATTCCTGCGTTCAACCGCGCGATGATCGAACTATTTGGTCAGATGCAGGATAAAAATAAAGAGAAAACGGCAGAGGAAGCGGCCGACGAGAATCGCGTGAAAGCAATTTCGAGTGATCCCGATCCCGAGCGTCGTGCACAACAGCTGAAATTGCTGCTAAATGACGTCGCGGTGCGCGCCCGCGATGATATAAGAAAAGTGTCTACCCAAAGGCGCGGGCCTTGTTTGAAACGACCGCGGAAGCGCTGAAGGGCCTGGCAAAGGCATTTGATGACTATGAAACGAAGCGTGAAGAGGAGTGGAAGACGGCTGGATCGCAATAGTGTTTGTTGGAAGAAAATAGGAGGAAGCTATGCCGAGATACGGTCGGGGCGCAAGCAAATCTGTCAGAAGCGCGATGCGGCGGCGCAAGAGCGGAACTTTGCGTTCGGGAAAAGGCGGCAAGGGCGGGCCAGTGAAGAGCCGAAAGCAAGCGATCGCGATTGGCCTGTCTGAGGCGCGGGAAAAGGGCGCCAAGGTTCCGCGTAAGAAAAGTAGCTGAGGCTGTCGTCGGCGAGCTTTATGTCGGTTGGCGAGCAGTCGCGCAAATCTTCTTTAGTGCAGCCAAACGGTGCCACCGACATGCCAGGGCGCAGTTGATGGTCCGCATCTTCACCCCTGTGCAGGCGGATGGGAACAGGAAGCCGCTGAACGACTTTCACAAAATTGCCCGTAGCATTTTCAGGGGGAAGCAGGCTGGTGACCGCTCCGGTCGCTCCCGGCATGCTCTCCACATAACCGTGAAGCTTGCCTTTATAGGGCCGACGCTGATATCGACCTGCTGGCCTGCGTGCATTTTGCGGAGTTGTGTTTCTTTGAAATTGCCCGTAATCCAAATATCGTCGATTTGCGAAATCACGAACATTTGGTCGCCGGGTTGCACGCGTTGGCCCAGTTCTATGGTTTTAAAGCGGGCGGGAACTAGCTGTAGAAAAAAGTACTTCAGTGGCGGAACAAATTCACTCCGGTACGTCTGTTTGCGGTAGGGAACTGCTGTGAACCGTGGATTTACTGTTTTTCGTATTGGTTCATGATGTGCATGACAGATAGAGGAATCGGAGTTCTGCAGGGATGTTGGACGAACTCAAGGCTCAGGGATACTACGAATTCTGTAGAGGAGAGCTCGAATGAATGCGCTAAAGGAAAACCTAACCTTCAAGACATCGTTTTGCGGTAAATATGAGGAGCTGTTGGTTGCATGTCAAAACGCGCTGGAAGTGTGGGCAAAACGGCGCGAGGATGCATGGCAGATGGGATGGCACGGCAAGGAAATCGGGGGCGAGCTGGTGCGGTTGCAAGCCGCGTTTGCGAAATCCTACGCAGTGCTGCAAAAACATACTAGGGAGTGCCCGTTGTGTGAATTCGTTTCGAAGATCGCGAAGGATAATTCGCAGTCGCCTTATCTTACGGTTACAAACCAGTCCCGGCCGGCGTGAAAGAGGCGGCCGGCTTTTGAGAGGAAACGGATTCGCTTATGAAGCAAGCCGTCGACAACTCGCTCAGTCACACCCTGGAACCGATCTGCCCGCGGGACCATCATAAAATGGGATACGAGGCGAAAGGAATATCCTGGAAGGCCATGCCGGTCGACAAGACGCCGCAGACGATGGCTTCTTACCATTGCGATTTTGACGGATGCAGTGTGCGTTTCGACAATTTGAATGGTTACTTTACGGTGGTTCTGACGCCGCAACAGCCTTATTTCATCGAGGAACCAGGCGCAAACCTCTTGCAATGCCCGGAACACCACACATGGCTTTACAGAAGTGAAAGCGGTGACAACTGCGTTACCGCTGGCGTTGCGGGGTGGAAGGATGCGATTATGCCCACTCTCAGAAAATTGAATGACGCGAGATTGGCTGCCAGATGACTGCTACGAAACGCTACCGCTGCTGATCGTTTCTCCGCTTTCTTCGTCCTGGGAACCACGCGCGACAATCGGAATTTCCACGGATACAACCGTGCCGCCTTCCTCTCCGGCACGCCTAACCGACAGCAACCCGCCTAGCTCTCTCGCACGTTCGCGCATGCCGCCGAAGCCGACGCCCATACCTTCATTACGCTCGAGGAATGAGCGCAGGCGCTCTTGCGGGATGCCGCAGCCATAATCTCTTACGCTCAAGGCGACGGTATGCGGACCTATGTCCATGGTGATTTGCACGCGCTCGGTCTTGGCGTGGCGGTGGGCGTTTGTCAAGCTTTCTTGCAGGATGCGAAAGATGGCCGTCTCAATCTCGTTGGAAAAGCGCGGAACGGTCTCCGGTACATTGAGAGCGACCGCGATTCCGCTGCGCTGCGCAAATCCTTCGACGTACCAGCGAATCGCGGAGCCGAGCCCGGTCTCATCGAGCAAGGGTGGGTGCAGGAGGTAGGAAATCGTTCTGGTTTCGGTGAGACATTGTTCAAGCAATCCGATCGATTCCGTGAGCACGTTGCGGGCCGATTCAGACTCGATGTTACGCAGCGAGCTCCGAATATTGATTTTGACGCTTGCGAGATATTGCCCCAGGCTGTCGTGCAGATCGCGGGCTAGCTTGCGGCGTTCGAGGTCCTGGACTTGCAGAATACGAGCGCTCAAACGGCGCGCCGCCTCTTGCGCTTGTTTTTGCAAGGTTAAGTCCGAGTTGATTTCCAGCCAGCCGACGGGATCGCCTTTCGCGTCGCGGCGATAGGTCCAACGGCTCGCCACGGTGATACGGTTGCCATATCGCGTGGATTGCTGAAGCTCTCCCTCCCAAACTCCTTTTTGTATAAGCGTGGACACCACTTCCTGATACGAGACCGGGAACTCCGTCTGCAATAGTTCCGATGCGTTCTGACCGACGGCTTCTTCCTTTTTCCATCCGTAAAGACGCTCCGCACCATGGTTCCAATAAGAAATCGTGTTTTCCAGGTTACTGATGAATGCGGCATCGTTGGCCAGGTCCAGCAGTTCAGCCTGCGTGGCCACTTCCTGAGCACTTTGCTCGAGTGCGACCTGATGGTCCTTTACTTCCTCAAGCAAGCGGTCTCGACCACTGCGCAGAGTCTCTTCCGTCTGTTTGCGGCTGGTTATATTTCGCGAGGCTCCAATCACGCGATACGCTTTGCCTTTGGCGTCGTAAAAGAAACGCGCCCTGTCTTCGATCCAGCGAATCATCCGGCTGGGTAGAATGATGCGATATTCCATGCGCAAATCCTGACGTTTGTTCCTGGCAGTTTCCCATTGCTGCAGAAGCGCGGGAAGATCATGTGGGTGAACACGGGATTTCCATGCTTCCCACGACGCGGGAGTTTCTTCGGGAAGGCAACCTAGCAATTCGTATTCGCTTGGAGACCAGATCATGTGTTCGGTGTCCAGATCCATGTCCCATGTACCCATCCTGCCGAGTTCCAGGGCCAAGTTGAGGCGCTCTTCGGACTCGTGACGGCGAATGTGCGAATCGATGGCCGCGGAAACGCGGGAAAACAATTCGCGAGCGGTGAAAGGTTTCGACAAATAGTCGTCAGCCCCGGCATTCAGACCCTGGATGCGGAATTCTTCGCCTGCACGAGCAGACAAAAGTATGACCGGGGTGGTTTTCAAGTTGGGATCCTTTCGAATTTCCCCGAGAAGCTGAATCCCATCCATCCTGGGCATCATAACGTCGCTAAGGATTAGGTCGTAGCTTCGTTTGGCCGTAAGAATGAGAGCTTGCTGGCCGTCGTCGGCGGTTTCCACTTCGTAACCACGTTCCTCGAGCAGGCGGCGGACATAATCGCGCATGTCTGCATTGTCTTCAACGAGTAAAACACTGGGGACGCGTCCGAAGATAAGTTTCGCATTCCCTTGCGTGGCGTTCGCAGACTGCGGCGGCTCTCCTTCGAGCGGAATCCACGCCAGGGCCTCATTCTGAAACATTGCACGATGCCGGGCTTGGGCTAACTCATCTGTAAACCGTCCGATGCGCTCCTGCGGAAGGTGCGCGGAGCCAAAAGGTATGAATACGATGAATCGCGTACCCGCGCCATATTCGCTTTCGACGGATATAGATCCGCCGTGAAGTTTTACCAGTTCCTGAACTAGCGCCAAGCCGATTCCCGTACCTTCATGAGTGCGGCCCGAGGTTCCTTCGACGCGGTGAAAACGGTCGAAGATTTTGGGAAGCTCCGCCTTGGGAATGCCGACGCCGGTATCCTCCACTGTGAGTTGCGCCATGCCGCCATTGGCCTTGAGTTCGATGGCGATTTTTCCTGCAGCGGTAAACTTCAGGGCATTGGAAATCAAATTCAAAACAATTTGTTCCCACATCTGCAAATCGACATAGACCAACTCGCCGAGATCAGGGCAATTCACTTCATAACGCAGCCCCGCTTTTTCGATGGCGGACCGAAATACACTGGTAATATCCGTGGTAACGCGGGCCAGAGAAGCCGGTTGAAAAGTCGCTTGTGTGCGGCCGGCTTCGATGCGGGAAAAATCCAGCAAGGTATTTACCAGTTTCAGTAGGCGCAAGGCATTTCGATGCACAAGATGGAGTTCGCTGCTCGAAATCGTAATTGGGTCGGGCCGCGATAGCAAATCTTCGATCGGCCCCAGAATCAGGGTTAAGGGGGTACGAAGCTCGTGGCTGATATTGCTGAAGAATGTGGTTTTGGCGCGATCGAGTTTCGCGAGTGCTTCTGCACGTCGGCGTTCCTGATCTAACAGACGGGCATCGGCGATACTTTTTGCAATCTGACCGCTCACAAGTGACAAAAACCCGCGATAGTCATCATCCAATTTCTTATAGCAGTTCACTCCCACGACTAATGCTCCCATCGCAGTTCCTTGTCCGGTCTGAGCGATAGGCAGAACTATGAGTTCGTTAGGGCTTACTCTCCAGAACCCTCCAGGCAACGAGATATGAAACCCGTCTCCTTCTCTTAATTCCACAGGATGGCCGCTGTGAATCGCGTCGGTCAGGGCTGGAGCCAATAATGCCGCACCGTTCCCGTTGCGAAGCTCGATTTCCTTTAGGAAGAAGGGGTCCTCGGAGCTTATCCCAGTGCTAGCGACGGCTACAACTTTCGTCAAATCAACATTCGCTTTGTAGAGAACGGCGCAAGGGATGTCATAGGGATTAGCGCCCAGAGCTTGAGCGGCAAATTCCCAGGATTCCGTTTCGTTGGTCGCGTCCAGACTGCGCGTGCCCAGGTCTCGGAGAGTCAAGAGGCGGCGTTCGCTAATGACTTTATCCGTGGTTTCCGCGACAGGAGTGATTACGCCGACAACTTTACCGAGGCGGTCGCGAATCGGAGTGTAGGAGAAGGTGTGGTAGGTCTCCTCGGGAAAGCCGCTTCGTTCGAGCAAGAGCATTAGGTCGGCAGACCACGTGGCTTCACCGGTCCGCAGCACGTTTTCCAACATCGGGCCGATCACATCCCAAATTTCCGGATAAACTTCTCGACCGGGCCGCCCAAGCGCGAAGGGATGTTTTGCTCCCAGCGTTCGACGATAGGAATCGTTATAGAGCATGATCAAATCGGGTCCCCACCAGACGATCAGATCAAAGCGGGAACTGACGCAGATGCCGGCGCTTAACTGCAAACTCTCCGGCCAGCATTCCGGAGGTCCGAGCGCACTGTCGGACCAGTCTCTTGTGCGCATCAGCGCGCCCATTTCACCGCCGCCAGCAAGCCAAGGGATGCGGTCCTTGGTCAAAGCGTGGGTGGCGGCTTCGCCAGTCTGGGCAGCAGCGCCATTGCGGGCAGTGACGATTTTATCGATGGCCCCGAGGAGATTACGCGATAGGTCGGCTTTCGCTATATATCCCGCAGCTCCTACTGCGATGGACTGCCTTTTGGTGATTTCAGGATCGTTCTGGCTGATGATGAGGACTGCGGTATCCGGAAACTCGTGGCGGATAATTCTTGCCGCGTCGACGCCGTTCATCTCCGGCATGGAGACGTCCATCAGAACAACATCAGGCCGTTGAGCGCGAGTCATCTGCACGGCTTCTTTGCCATCGGAGGCTTCACCACAGACGGACCATTCGGGACGAGAAAGCAGCAAAGAGCGCAAAGCTCGCCGGATCACCTCGTGGTCGTCTGCGATCAGGATGCTGAGCCTCTGCAGTTGCATCACCTCTACCTGGAAGGAAGTAGTAGCGCGCCTGGTGAGGGGTGCGCTTGAGCGAATGTCGAGTGATTAGACCAATGGATGTCCGGGATGTACATACATTACTTGCTGTACAATTCGGCAAATCCTAGAAGGTTCTAGAACTCAGGAGGCAAAAATAGTGTATCCAGTGGATGGTTACAGCAGCGGGTTGAGTGTTATTTAATAACCAGGGAATAGGCCGTGCAAGGACACATGAGCACTACAAAGGGTTCCGGCGAAGGTAAGGCGGTCGTGATTGTGGACGACAATGCCACTGTGCGGAAAACTGTTGGTCACGCACTGCTCGAAAATGGATTTCGCTACTATGGCGAAGCCGAAAACGGCGCGGAAGGCATCGAAGTTGTGAAAGAACTGAAGCCGGATTTGGCGATATTAGACTTGTCCATGCCGGTAATGAATGGCTTGCAGGCGGCGTTGGTTCTCCGGAAATTATTCCCGCACATGCCGATTATTCTTTTTAGCTTATACGGCGACGGTGCGGTCAAAGCGGAGGCGGCGCGAGCCGGCGTTGACGCGGTCGTGTCAAAAACGGTAGACATGCCGGTATTGATAGGCAAAGCCCACGAATTGCTAAAAATCTGATTGCGCCCCGGGGTTCAAGAAGGACGATGCCGTCGGTGCCGTAAATGCCTGATCCTCCTACTGAGAGCCCATAGAAAGACGGAAACCGCGAGCCAAAGCGAGAGGGAAACCAACAAGACCATTGCCGGATTCCAACGCTGCGGCAATTGCCAGATGGCCAGGGCAAAACAGACAAGGCCGATTGTACCAATCGCAGTGTGCCTCTGCTTTCAAGCGCGGCCGCCTTCCTCCCGCGAATCGTCCCATCCATGCCATCAGCCGCTTTCTTCTCGGCCTGCTTCTTTGCCAGCAGCGTGACGCTTGCGGGGAAAATTGCAGGGAACGCCAGGAACAGGCCGCCGACGGCTGGGCCAAAGTGCTGGGCCACAAGGCCAGCGGCTGCGGTGATTGCGCCACCAAACAGAAAACGGGTGGCCAATTCATTCCATTTTATTTTGCGCAGCGCTTCAAACTGGAACTGAATGAGCATGCTTATCTTAGAAAGGCCAACCAAAAACCAAACGCACAGGCGAACCACAAGGGGAGTGACGCGACACTGGTTTTGGTCGCGCTCCATTCGGACCAATCGAGAAGGACCAGGCAGCAACAAGCGTAGAAAAAGGAAGCGAAACAGACCATCGACCGGGCTCCCTGAGCCGCAAAGGCTGTGCCTTCGGCCCAGATGGTCAGGCTGAGAGTGGCGATAGCGACGGATGGCGAAGCACCACAAACGCCGGCCAAACTCTTCGGACCGATGACTTCTCCGAGCAGCGCGAAGGCAGTCACGACGATTCCGCCGACAACAAAACGAATGATGATTGTGATTACTGTACCCATCGCTCTCCTTGCGGGATAATGCACGTTCATTTTAGGCCCGGTTTCTCAGCGCGTTTGGACCGTCATGGTGCGTGGTGGCTCGAGGTGACGCTGCGCTGGTCGATTTCCGTGTTTCACCCGCGACGCGAAAACGGGTTTTTCCCTTTTAACCCGCGAATCAAGTTGTTCGCTTGGCGAATCGTGTAGTGATTTTCGGATTAGGTGCCTGCGGTTTAGAAATACAGCGGCGAAGGTATAGCCAGTGGCAACGACTGCCAAGAAGATAGCAGGGTTAGAAACTACCTGAGAGGCTGAGCCATGCATGCTGAGGAGCGATTTCATTTGACTCAGAAGCGCGCCTATGAAATTTACCGGCAGCGCGATCCCCATGACGGGACAGCGGAGGAAGACTGGCGAAAAGCGGAGAGCGAAATCCAGAGGGAAGAAGAATTCGCGTCCCTGCAGCTGCAGCAGCAAAAAGAGCGAGCGCACCGGAGTGAATTGATGTCGCACGCTGTGCCCGATGTTGAAAATCCAACGTAAGCGAAACAACGGTCGCCTATTTATCGGCGATTCAGGGGAGACAGATGGCGAAGATTCAAATCAGGATATTGACGGTCTGCCAACGGACCTTGCGGCAAGTGTTCAGTTACGGCATCTAGGATCTAGTGTACTGTCCCATAAATAAGTGGCAATAGTATTGCTGGGAATTTGGGCATCTCCAGTGCAGAATGGGGGTGTCTATGGCGATGGGACGACCGAAAGCGGCCTTGGTTTTAGCTCCGGAACAGCGCGAACAGCTGGAAAGCTTGGCGAGTTCACGATCCCTTCCGGCGGGATTAGTGACCCGGGCCAAGATTATCTTGTTGAGTGCTTCCGGCAAGACGAACCTGCAAATTGCGCGCCAGCTCAGACTGACCAACGCCACCGTCGGCAAATGGCGGCGGCGATTCCTGAAGCACGATGTGACCGGTTTACATGATGAGTTGCGCCCGGGGCGCCCACGCCCGATTAACGACGAGCGCGTGGCGCACCTGGTGCGCAAGACCCTGGAAACAAAACCAAAAGGCGGTACGCACTGGAGCATCCGACAAATCGCCGCGGAGACGCGGCTGTCGAAATCGACGGTACACCGCATCTGGCAAGCTTTTGGATTAGAGCCCCACCGTCAGAAACATTTCAAGCTCTCGACGGATCCATTTTTTGTAGAAAAAGTACGGGATATTGTAGGGCTGTACTTGAATCCTCCGGAAAATGCAGTAGTTTTGTGTGTGGATGAAAAGAGTCAGATTCAAGCGCTGGAACGCACCCAGCCGCTGTTGCCGATGGGACTTGGCTATGTCGAGGGTGTGACCCACGACTACCGACGGCATGGCACCACCACCCTGTTTGCCGCGCTGGACACAGCCAAGGGCAAAGTGCTGACGCAATGCCGACAGCGTCACCGACATCAGGAATATCTGGACTTCCTCAGAGAGATCGAGAAAAACGTGCCGGAATCCTTGGAGGTGCACATCATCGTGGACAACTACGCCACGCATAAACATCCACGCGTAAAACGCTGGTTCGCCGCACGGCCACGATTTCACGTGCACTTCACACCGACCTATGCCTCCTGGTTGAATCAAGTGGAGATTTGGTTCAACCGCATTACGCAACAGGCCATTCGTCGCGGCACGTTTCGCAGCGTCAAGGAACTGGTGGAGAAAATCGATCAATATGTGCGAGCTTCCAACACCCACGCGCAACCGTTCGTGTGGACCGCCACGGCGGATTCGATCTTTGCTAAAGTCCAGCGACTATGTGAACGTATTTCCGGGACGGCACACTAGATCGGAAGGGGTTTTCCATAGACCAAAATGGTAAGGCGGCCGAGATCAAAGAATGGCGCACGCCGGAGTAGTTGTTCGCGGCGGTTCAGTTTCATTGGGGCGGATCGAAATCCAAGGACAGAGAGGAAATGGGTTCCGAAACTTTGATGAAATGTGCGCACCCACCCTGTCAATGTCTGGTGGAGGCGGAACAGCAATTTTGTAGTCCGCCCTGTGGCAGCGTTAGAGGATCGGCTAGCGTGCCGCGCATGTGCGGGCACCCAGGTTGCGTTGGTAAACAGAGGCTCGGGGAAGAGGACGATCCGCTCTCGACGGAGTGACAACGCGGAGCGTCAGGCATCCCGCGACGACATTTGCGCGACCGTGACATACTCCAGTTCGCACTGTTCGCGCGAACAACGGAGAAGCAACGCACCTCGGCTCATGTTGCCCATACCTATAAATTTGCGAGGAACGAGCAGGCGTTCACCGAGGATTTCCAGCAACAGCGGGATATATTTACGCGTTGCGATACTTCCCAAGAGCACGACGCGAAAATCCTGTCCGATAGTTTCTGAGAGCCGGCGTAAATCGCGCTCGAGCGAATCGCGGTAAGCGGGATCTTGCGGATTGATGCGAACGTCGGCAAGGGCGGATAGGTCCGCGAAGCTTACGATGGTCTCCGGGCGAAGCAGGCCACGCGACGGCGTGATGAGGAGAGCACCAGGAATGCCGGGGAGCACAGCGGAAAAGTGGGAAGCATAAGCCAACTTCCCGCGGAAATAGATTGGACTTATGAAACTGAAGGCTTCGCCAAGGGAAATTCCTGTTGTACGTAATCGCTCCGCCAGTTCGAAATGCGCTTCAGGACGGAAGAGCATCCTGGCGCGATTGCCTCCGGCGTGTGCGGGCGACAAGAGGAAGATGTAAGGGTGGCCGGAAGCGCGCGTTGCTTGCAGGGGCTGCGAAGTCGAATCGCCGAGCCCTCTTCCGTGGAACACGAGGCGCTTCGCTGTCTGTCTGTCGCTCATCTGAAACTTTGTTGCCCTCGGATACTCTATCTAAGTGTCAAAAGCTCAGGGAATACCTGAACTACGGGAGAGGAATGCGGTATTCGGCGCGTTCCAATGAGCAGCGGCGTTGGCACCAATTTTAGCAGGGGTAGTCACCGTGAAAAAAGAGACCAGCAAACAAGGAAAAGGCCGCGCCACCAAGGCAAAGCAACGCCAATGGCGTGAATCTCCGCCGGTTGTCGGAATTCCCGCCGCCTCGAGAAGCTCTAAGAAGAAGTCGCCGAGTCGTCGCGCTGCGGCAGGATTGCTGGACGAGGTGCCAGAGCGGCATCAAGGTGCGACACAATCCGGCGATCTCAGCGATATTTGCGAGGGCGGCTTCGGAGGTGGCGAGAGCGCTTTTCAACTGCTGGAGGAAGGCCAGGATCTTGAAGGAGAATTGTTGCTGGCCATCGGAGCGGCGCACGATGGGCAGCAGGGCGAGGCGCGGGTACAGCTGCTATCCCGGGAAAGACTTCCGGATTACAAAAACCGAAACCGGATGTAGGTTGCTGCGACGGAAAGGAAATGCAGTAGCTCAAGGAGAGAGGATAATGGTCAAGTGCAAATTCCTTTTCGAGTGAAGCCGATGCTGGCTACCTTGGTGGATGCGCCGTTCACGCGGGCGAACTGGATATTTGAAGAAAAATATGACGGCGTGCGGATCCTCGCGTACAAGGAAGGATCGCGGGTGACCTTGATTTCCCGGAATGCGATTGACCGCACGGAGAATTATCCGGAAATCGCTCGAGCCGTGCTAGCGCTGAAGCCAGAGACGCTGCTGCTTGATGGGGAAGTCGTTGTCTTCGATGCCCAGGGCGTGTCTCGCTTCCAACTGTTACAGCAGGGAAAAGGGAAACCCGAATATGCCATCTTCGATTGCCTTTATCGGGATGGCAAGGATTTGAGGCGGGAAACTTTGGCATCACGGCGCGGGAGTCTGGAAAGTTTGCCTCGTCTCGGTCGGAGGTTAAGATTATCGACAAAGCTTGATCCGGACGGACTGAAGGCGTTTCGAATCGCAAGCCGGCGAGGATTGGAAGGCGTCATCGGAAAAAACCTGCAATCGGTCTATGAGGGCCGAAGATCGCGTGAATGGCTGAAGGTAAAGGTACATCACGAGCAGGAATTCGTGATCGCTGGATTCACGAAGCCGAAAGGCACGAGGTTGCATTTCGGGGCTTTGTTGTTTGGTGTCTACGAGCGCAAGGCATTGCACTACGCGGGAAAAGTGGGGACGGGCTTCGATGATGAGACGCTGAAGAAGTTGCGGCAGAAGTTTCAACCGCTCATTCGGGGAAAATCACCTTTCGAAGAGCTGCTGAAGGAGTCTGACGTGACTTTTCTGAAACCCGAACTGGTGGCGCAGATTTCATTTACCGAATGGACCAAAGACGGGAAGTTGCGCCATCCGGTCTATTTGGGACTGCGTGACGACAAGAATGCCAAAGACGTCCGCCGGGAGGGTTAAATGCGACCGGCCACTGCGAATCCAGAAGTGAAGATCTCAAATCCAGACAAGATCTATTGGCCGGAAGAAAAATACACGAAACAAGACTTAGCAAACTTCTATCGTGATGTTTTTCCGCTTCTGAAGCCTTACCTGGAAGATCGTGTTTTGACGCTTGAGCGCTGTCCCGACGGTATGGAAGGGCAATGCTTCTACCAGAAACAGAAACCCGAGAGCATGCCAAAGGATACGCCGACGAAGCGGTTCCAGAACGCGACGGGAAAACGAAAAGCGACCGATTATGTTGTGGGAGGGAAGCTTTCGACGCAGTTGGCGCTCGTGAACCTCGGATGCATCCCGGTGCATGTGACCGGGACACGGGCAAAGACGTATCCAAAATCCGATTGGATCTGCTTCGATTTGGATCCGAGTTCCGGCAAATTTGCAGACGCTGCCCGTGTTGCGTTGCTGGTTCGCGGCGCTTTGGACAAAGTGGGCCTGCGGTCCTTTCCGAAGACGTCCGGCAGCCGTGGATTGCATGTTTTTGTGCCAATTCTCCTGGGACCTGCCGCGGATGAAGTGCTGAAGTTTGCCCGAGAATTTTGTGCACACCTGGCGAGTGCATTTCCAAAGCAGACGACTGTGGAACACGCAATTGCGCAAAGGGGAGAGCGCGTCTATCTCGATGCGTTTCGCAATGGACCGTTGCAGACGGTGGTGAGTCCATATTCGGTGCGAAGAAAGCCGCATGCGCCGGTCTCGACTCCGCTGGCCTGGGCTGAAGTGACGGCGAAGCTCGATCCATCCAGTTTCAATCTTGGCAATTTTCGGACGCGGCTGAAGAAAAAGGATCCGTGGGAGGACTTTTTCTCATTCCGCCAATCGTTGGCGACAGCTATCTCGCGTTTGAAGAAAATCTGAACGCGAAGAAGAGGATACGTCATGCCGCTTGAAAAATATCGAAAGAAGAGAAATTTTCGCGTATCACCGGAACCCAAGGGGAAAAAAGTAGGCAGCCGCAAGAGTTCGCTACTTTACGTCATTCAGAAGCATCGGGCCACGCAACTGCATTATGATTTCCGGCTGGAATGGAATGGGGTGTTGTTGTCGTGGGCTGTACCGAAGGGGCCATCGCTCGATCCAAGCGTGAAGCGTCTAGCCATGCATGTAGAAGATCACCCGGTTGAATATGGAAACTTCGAAGGCGTGATTCCGGAGGGCCAGTATGGAGGAGGAACGGTGATGTTGTGGGACCGCGGAACTTGGACCCCCGAACAGAGCGACGTCGCGGAAGCGTTGAAAAAGGGCAGTTTGAAACTTGAGCTGCATGGCAAGAAGCTACAGGGATCGTGGGCGCTCGTGCGCACCAAGAGTTATGGCAAGAGTGGGAAGACGGCGTGGTTGCTGATCAAGCACCGCGATGAGTTCGCTTCAAAGAAGGACATTACGAGAGAAAAGGCGGCTTCGGTGTTGAGCGGCCGCTTGCTCAAGGACATAGCCCGAGAGGGTGGTGGCGACGTCGCAAAAGCGGCCACCGGCGACCCTCAGGACGGAGTGAATTAAAACTGCAGGCGGCGACAAGCGCCAGTCGCCGCCTGCCGGTAGGAACAGGATCAAGCGTTTGCCGAACGTGATTTGCCTTTACGCATGCTGGCGCGAGTTTCTTCTTCTTCACCTTCTCCTTCGGTTTCTTCGTTCTCAGCGCCCTCCGAGTTTGCCGATGCATTGATTTGCTCGGCCAATTCGGTGAGTTTGGCGTCGGTTTCCTTCTCCTCGTTCAGGGTTTTTTCGAGAATCGCAGCGGCTTCGTTTTCTCCCAGTTCCTGGGCCCAGCTGTGAACGCAACCATAGGCAGCGATTTCATAATGCTCCACCCGTTGCGCGGCTGAGATGAGGGCTGCGTCCTTGACGCTTCCCTCATAGTCCTCTTCCATCATTTCATCGCCTTCCTGAACTATCCCCGCCATTCCCGGACATTTCTTCGCCGTGGGCTTTTCGTCCAGTGAAGTAAGGACCTTCTTGAGCCGTTCCACGTGCTCTTTCGTCTGTTCAAGATGATGCTCGAATCCAGAGCGCAGATCGTCTGACTCGGCTGCCTTGGCCATCTTGGGGATCGCTTTTACGAGGCGATTCTCCGCGTCATAAAGATCGCGAAGCTCGTCAATGAATAAATCTCTGAGCGTATTTTCCTTCATCATTCACCTCTTAACCTGTTTTGTATTTGGGGCCGACTGGATCAGTACCCATTTTCACGGTAGGTGGATTGCCACCGGACGCCAATACGGGCGAAGCCGTAGGGCAGCGAGAGCAAAGGCTTAGTAAGCTGTCCTGGTCACTTCGAGGGCGCCTGCGCGCGAACGAGAGGTGGCTCGGGGACCGGGGGCTTATGAAGTTCTTGTTCGAGGTTGGGGCGTACTCTTTTGTCGATAGGTCTGATCTCGACACTTTTTCCTTTTTCCGCAGATTCCTGAAGAGCATTGATGATGCGCACATCCGCCAACCCTTCCAGCCCGTTGGGTTCCGGTTCCAGACCTTCCACAATACACTTTGAAAAGTAGGCAAGTTCCGGTCCAAATTGATCCCGCCTCTTGTACGTTGTTTTTTGGGGTCCGCCCAATTCGGGATCGGGCGCATCGGCATGATCCTAATGGGGGGCACCTTGTAACCACGCGTGCGCATGAAGATTGCCTGGTGCATCGCGCGGAGTGTGGCATTCCGCGCATTTGGCCACTTCATCCACCAAATATTTGCCGCGCCGGACATCTCCCCGTTGTGGTGGTTGCGCGCTGCGTTGCGCGTGACCGGTAGCAAGGCTAAGCAACCCGATCAACCAGATACAGAGGAGAGATGCCAGAATGACGGATCTGGGTTTTGAGAAGGCAGTATTTGCCCCAACGCTATCTTGAGTGTCTTGAAGCCCAGCATGATACAAGATTCACTGTAGGCCGAAGCGCACTCCAAGAAAATCCGTCAGCGCAAGTATCCCGGGCAGCTAACTCCTGCAGTCTTGCGGGACCCGCCAGCCTAAGCGGGGGCGGTGTAATGCTGGCGGATCGCCTTCAGGATCATCTCCCGACTTTCCGTCGGATTAAGCGTGCGGTCTGTTTCATAGCTGGCCACAATTTCGGCGATCGCTTCATCCTTGATGGCATCCCGCAGCCAGCGCGAATAATCTCCGTGCGACAAGTGAAAGCTCCAAGTCTCTTCATCCACGCCTTCTGCCAGTTGCGCGAACAGATTCATGTTCTGCGCCCGAAGATTCAGTTTCCCTTCAGCGCCGCGAAAGTAAAAGCTTTTGTCTTCCCCGAGTTCGCCCGAGGCATATTTGCGTTGATGGCGCCGGCGTTGGTTCTTCGCGGGCTCGAGCTTCACGTAGCAATGTCCCGATGAATCCGGAAGACGCCAGGCAAAGATGCGTCCGGTTTCGTGAGCGCTCGGAAAAGGCGGATCCCAGTATAAATTCTTGGAGGTGGCCTTGCTGAACTGGTTGACGACGGCTTGCGGCTCCGCGCCTACGGCGATGATTTCTTCCACCGAACTCAGGATTACGGGCGAGACTAGATCAGGATGGACCGTCACCAATACGAAGCTGTCCAGTTCTTTTGGCACAGCACCGCCCGCTGCGCCAAGATCGGCGGGAAGAACGTGGTGAGCTTCGTCAATCACGATCCAATGCGGCCGTCCAGTCTTGAATCGAAGTTCCTGGACGCGCGCAAGCAATGTTTGAAAATACGTCGGGCGATCTGCGAGAGGAACCCCAAGCAAGTTAATGGTTAGTGAACGGCTGGGGTTATTCAGGATTTCGAAGATCTCCGTGGCCGCGGGGATTCGTTCCGGGCCGCCAAGAGTGACCATTTCCTCAAATTCGTCGTAGTCTCCTTCGGGATCAAACAAACAAACCTGGTATTTGTTTGCCACCAGGCGTTCGACGATGGCCGAGACCACCGTTGATTTGCCGCTGCCGGACGGGCCCGCAACCAAAAGCCGTGAACCGTAAGCCGGCAGAAAGAACGATTCACCGTTGTCCTTCGAGCCCAAGAGAATGTCATGGCGCGACAGGCGCGTGGCGAGATCGGACAGGTCGTTGCGCAGAAGCAATTGGATAGCTTCTTCCACGCCCGCGCCGTGAGCATGGCCGGTAACCCAGTCCGCACGCTCCTGGAGGGCCGGGAGAGCATTTCCCACGGCGATGGAGCATTCGCACAATCCTAAAAAAGCATGATCGTTCTCGGCGTCTCCGATGCCCACCACGTTGTGGCGTGAGAGGCCAAGTTCATTAAGGGCGACCTTTAACCCGGTACCCTTGTTGATTCCTGAAGGCAAAACCATGACGGCGTTTTTGTTGAAAATAATCTGCAGTTCGAGACTCATGGTGCGAATCACTTCGAGCACCGTGGTCTCATGCGGATGCCAAGTGGCGACCACGCAACGGCCGGCGGAGAGAGGTTGCACGCCTCGGCGGGCAAGTTCCTCGACAAACTGGGGCGGAGGAGCCTCGGCAAGGACAACTTGCTCCTTCGCTGCCGGCCTGTAAAGCACGCCACCGTTCTCTGCGACGACGCGGTCAAAAAGAGAGACTTCCGGGAACACGGAGAGCAGATCGTCGAGCTCGCGCCCTGTCGCAAGGATGAGTTTACGTCCTGAGGAACGCGTTTTCTCCAAAGCCTGCAGAGTGCTCTGGGCAACTTTTCCGTTGCGAGCGATGGTGCCGTCGTAGTCGCAGGTCAGGCAGACATAGCGCATGGAGGACAGCGCAATGATTCGACGAAAGTGGGCAGGCACGCCATACAGGAAAGAGTTTATGCCGAAGAAATATGGCCAAGACGCGAGGGCAGGAGGAACTGGGAGTCAATCCTTGATCCGGATCTCTATGGCGCCTTCTTTGCGAAGAACGTCAACGGCGAATCCCTTGTCGTGGCGGGTGATGAGCAAGTCTACATAGGCATCCTTGACAGAAAGTCCCTCAATTCGTAGTTCGTCCAGAAACGAAGGTAGATGTGGATTATCGAACTGAACGAGCCGCTCCGAAGCGCGGATCTCAAATCCCAGGGAGGCGCACAACAAAAGATACGGAGCGCCCGATGCCCAAGCTTGCGGTGCGCACGCCACGGGATAGAGGGTCGGTCCCGTACCGTCGGGGCGACGGTGAAACCCGCAGAACAATTCGGGAAGGCGATTCAGATCGACGTGGCGTGCAGCGTCGAACATTCCCGTAAGAATGCGCGCGGCAAGCTGTTGTTGTCCATAATTGGCCATGCCCGCGCCAACTATGGCCGTGTCGTGCGGCCAGACGGAGCCGTTGTGGTACGACATCGGATTGTAACGTGCTTCGCGTGCGGCGACGGTGCGAATCCCCCAGCCGGAATAGGACGCACCATCCATCAGAGTATCTGAGACGAGACGAGCATGTGATGGAGCGGCGATGCGCGTGAACAGAGCGTGGCCCGCATTCGAAGCTCGTACTTCGCATTGCTTCTTATGGCCATCAAGCGCCAGAGCGTAAGTTCTTAGTTCGTCGTTCCAGAACGCACGATCGAACCGGCTTCGCAATTCGCGCGCTTCAGTGGCAAGTCGCGAACTCATCTCCGATTGGCCGAGATGCTCGCACAGCATGGCGACCAATTGTTTTGCCGCATAAACGTAGCCTTGCATCTCGCAGAGCGCAATGGGAGGTTCGGCGAGGCGGCCATCTTTATGAAAGATGGAATCCTGAGAATCCTTCCAGCCTTGCTGCGTCAAGCCCTTTTCGGAGCGCTGGCGATATTCGTAGAATCCATCGCCATCCATGTCGGCGTAGCTGTCAATCCAGCGGAGAGCCGCTTCTATTTTTGGCCAGATACTTTTGATGAAGTCTAAGTCGTCAGTCCGATGGAAATAGGCTCCGGCGAGCATGAGAAATAGTGGAGTGGAATCCACACTGCCGTAGTAACGCCGGAAGGGAACTTCGCCCGTTGCCGCCATTTCGCCATGGCGGATCTCGTGAATGATTTTTCCGGGTTCTTCATCGCGACTCGGGTCTTGTTCGGTTGCCTGAGTCTCCGCAAGGTACGTCAGAACTCCGCGGGCAATGGCGGGCGCGATCCAGAGACACTCCATAGCGGTGATGATTCCGTCGCGGCCAAAAACCGTGCTGAACCACGGTACGCCGGCATATGGATAATCGCCCTCCGGATTGCCTTCCATGAGCATCGTCAGATCGGCCTGGCAGCGAGCCAACCAGCTGTTGGTGCGTTTATTCGAACCTATCAAACGCGTTCGAAAAATCGGCGTGGAGGCGGACTCGCTATGACGTGCAGCCGACGTCTTTGCTGTTTTTGAAGTTCTTGGGTCAAATCGTTCGCAGCTGACCGTTATCGACAGGCTCCATGCTTCATCCGGACGGAGTTCCCGCGCAAAAGCGACTTCGCGATTGATCATCGATTCCGGCTCAGCGGAAAACGAGATACCAGTTTTGCGTCGAACGCCGTCCAGTCCTTCGTATGCCAACAGAAGAGCTTTGTCCTCGATCGAATCGTCCAAACGCTGGCCGTGTTGTTTGCGTGGTGTACCCCGCACCTCGAAAATGTCGGCGAAGTCGGCGTCAAAGGCGAACGCAAGCGACAAGGGATGCGGGTGGGTGCCGTAATTCAAAAAGCGAAAGTGCATGTGACACACGGCTTTGGAGATCGAGGCCGAACGAAAAATGTGAATAGTGCCTTGAGGGACATGACTGTCTTCGCCTGATAGTGTGTCGAGGTTGGTGGCGTCGACGGTCAAAAGGGAGTTGTCTTCTCGAATTGTGGAACTGAGGAGAAGGGGCTTGCGTCCCCCGAGGTAGAACGCCAGACGCGAGAGATGGCGCGTCTCCATATGAAACAAACCAAATTGCATGGTCCCCAGAGATTCGATGTCGCCATAGCGATTGAACACTGCGAATGTTTCGCCGTACTTCAAAACACGGGTGCGGTCGTCGGCGAGCGAGGATGTAGCCCTAATGTAGAATTCCTGGTCGATGCTGAGGAGGTCTTCGCGTCTTGCAGGCTGCTTCATGACACGATTGTGCTAGAAATCTCCATCGAGTGCACGGCGTGTGGCCCAGGCGAGTGGTGGTCGGCAAGCGATTCGTAGATGGTCAAATAATTCTTGGCCATGCGGCAAGATGTGAACCTGCGGTCGAACGTGACTCGGCATTTTGCGCGGTTCAGGGTGGCAACGCGCTGCAGCGCTTTCACCGCTTCTTCCTCGCTATTGACGATGAAGCCGGTGACCCCGTCGTCGATTATCTCTGGCACGGAACCACAACGAAACGCGATAGTGGGCGTACCGCAGGCCATGGATTCAATCATGGCGAGACCGAAGGGTTCTGGCCAATCGACGGGAAAAAGAAAGGCGTAGGCGTTTCCAAGGAATGCGCCCTTTTGCGCTTCGCTGATTTCGCCCAGAAATTCCACTCCCGGCTCGCGGAGCAACGGTTCAATCTCTGTCTCATAGTACTGCCGGTCGACGTCGTCGATTTTTGCCGCGATCTTCAGTGGCATTTCTGCTTCCCGTGCAATTCGGATCGCGCGATCGGGCCGTTTTTCAGGGGAGATGCGACCGAGGAAGGCAAGATACTGGCCGGGATTTAGTTGTGGACGGTACAGATTCCGGGGAAGTCCGTGGTATACATTGCCAATCCAGTTCACGCGGCCAAGTGGTTGGCGCTGCGCTTGGGAGATCGAAACCAAAGGCTGACGGTCAAACTGTTGATACAGAGGCACCAGGTCTGGCATATCCAAACGGCCATGCAAGGTCGTCACGGCAGGTAACTGTAGATTTCTCGTGGCTGGAAAATGCGTATAGTCGGTGTGAAAATGCAAAATGTCGAAGTTGTCGGCCATCGACACGACCTTATCGAGCATCACGGTGTGGTGGGCGAGCGGATCTTTGCAGCTTCGGGTGAGCCGCAGAGCTTTTGCGCAACCGCTTTCCAGATGAGCAGCGGTTACGGAGTCGCCACTCGCGAAAAGTGTGACATCGTGACCCAAGCGAACCAGTTCTTCGGTCAGGTAGGAAACAACACGTTCCGTGCCCCCATAGAGTTTTGGAGGGACGCTCTCATACAACGGTGCAATCTGGGCAATTTTCATGAAATCCTCTCTGTCCACAGAGCTTAGCCGGCCCCGCGTCATCACTGTATCCGAGCAAACCCGTAAAACAGTTCGAGGGTGGCTGTAGTAGGTTCGACACGCAGGCAGTACAGGCAACAACCCGCCAAGTTAATGGCCTGAGAAACATCCGAGAAAATACAGGAAAAACCCTACTGTGGGGGGTACGGCCAAACTGGTAAAAAATCTCGTGCCACTTTGTATTTCGGTCGCGAAAAATATTGAAAGCCACGCTGCGAATTAACGGTCCGCGGTCCTAGATTAATTGCCCGCGAGAGGTAAAAGCATGAACGGAGAGCTGGCCGCCCATGTCTCCACGCCGCAAGAAAAGAAACGATCCAAGCGGAAAAATGGCAGCAACGGTTTTTCCGAAAGTGAATCCGCCGAACTAGCGATAATTCTGCAAACGCTCTTAAGCGTCAGAAATGGAGACTTTTCTGTCCGGCTTCCGGTGGTCTGGACGGGATTGACGGGTCGGATTGCGGATACATTTAACGACATCGTGAGCGCCAACCAGCACATGGCGTTGGAACTGAAGCGGCTGGGACAAACCCTTGGGAAAGAAGGAAAAATCCGGGAACGCGTGCGGTTCAATATTCCGCAAGGCGCCTGGGGTGAGATGGAGGGTTCGGTCAATACGCTGACCGAAGATCTTCTGAGGCCAATCACCGAAGTCACTCGCGCTATCGCCGCTGTTGCGCAAGGAAACCTGACACAAACCGTGCGCATGGAAGTAGACAACCGGCCGCTGGAAGGCGAATTCCTGCGTTCTGCGAATATCGTGAACACGATGATTCAGCAGCTTGGCGTGTTTACGGCGGAAGTGACGCGCGTGGCACGCGAAGTGGGCACAGACGGCAAGTTGGGCGGACAAGCCGTGGTGCCGGGTGTTGCCGGCACCTGGAAGGACTTGACGGATTCCGTGAACTTGATGGCGAGTAACCTGACCGGGCAGGTGCGCAACATGGCCGAGGTGGCTACGGCGGTGGCCAGCGGGGACCTTTCGCGCAAGATTACTGTGGACGTGCGCGGCGAAATTCTGCAGTTGAAGGAAGCCATCAACACGATGGTGGACCAGTTGCGTTCGTTCGCTTCGGAAGTGACCCGTGTGGCGCGCGAAGTGGGCACGGACGGCAAGTTGGGCGGACAGGCTGTGGTGCCTGGCGTGGCCGGCACGTGGAAAGATCTGACGGATTCGGTCAATGCGATGGCCGGGAACTTGACGGCGCAGGTTCGCAACATTGCCGAGGTGACGACGGCTGTGGCCCGTGGAGATTTGTCTCGCAAAATCACGGTGGACGTGAAGGGCGAAATCCTGGAATTGAAAGAAACCATCAATACGATGGTGGATCAGTTGAACGCCTTCGCAGGGGAAGTGACACGCGTGGCGCGCGAAGTGGGTACCGAAGGAAAACTTGGCGGACAGGCGCAGGTACCGGGCGTTGCGGGTACCTGGAAAGATTTGACTGACAACGTCAATTTCATGGCCAGCAACCTGACCGGCCAAGTGAGAAATATCGCGGAAGTCGCCACGGCTATTGCGAAGGGCGACCTTTCGCGCAAAATCACGGTCGACGTGCGCGGTGAGATTTTGCAGCTCAAAGAAACACTGAACACGATGGTGGACCAGTTGAACCGGTTCGCCGGAGAAGTGACGCGTGTGGCGCGCGAGGTGGGCAGCGAAGGAAGACTTGGCGGGCAGGCTAACGTGCCCGGCGTGGCCGGAACGTGGAAGGACCTCACCGACTCCGTGAACTCGATGGCCGGAAACTTGACGGCGCAAGTTCGCAACATCGCTGAAGTGACGACGGCGGTTGCGCGCGGCGACTTGTCTCGCAAAATCACAGTGGACGTGAAGGGTGAAATCCTGGAGTTGAAAAACACCATCAATACGATGGTGGATCAGTTGAACGCCTTCGCCGGAGAAGTAACGCGCGTGGCGCGCGAGGTGGGTACGGAAGGAAAACTTGGCGGCCAAGCGCAGGTGCCGGGCGTTGCCGGTACATGGAAAGACTTGACGGATAACGTCAACTTCATGGCCAGCAATCTGACGGCGCAAGTTCGCAACATTGCAGAAGTGGCGACGGCGGTTGCACGGGGAGACTTGTCTCGCAAGATCACGGTGGACGTGAAGGGCGAAATTTTGGAATTGAAAGACACGCTGAACACGATGGTG
Source organism: Candidatus Acidiferrales bacterium (assembly GCA_963742325.1). GTDB lineage: Bacteria > Acidobacteriota > Terriglobia > Acidiferrales > UBA7541 > Acidiferrum. The sequence continues at coordinate 2,363,026 of CAVULB010000002.1, forward strand.
GATCAGCTGCGTTCGTTTGCATCGGAAGTGACACGCGTGGCACGCGAAGTTGGAACGGACGGAAAGCTGGGTGGTCAGGCAGATGTGCAGGGTGTTGCGGGGACGTGGAAGGACCTGACCGATTCCGTCAACTCAATGGCCAGCAACCTGACGGGGCAAGTGCGCAACATCGCGGAGGTGACGACGGCGGTAGCGCGCGGCGACTTGTCCCGCAAAATCACGGTGGACGTGAAGGGTGAAATTCTGGAGTTGAAGAACACCATCAACACCATGGTGGACCAGTTGAACGCGTTCGCCGGAGAAGTGACGCGTGTGGCGCGCGAAGTGGGCACGGAAGGAAAACTGGGCGGCCAGGCGCAGGTGCCGGACGTTGGCGGCACGTGGAAGGACCTGACCGACAACGTCAACTTCATGGCCAGCAATTTGACGGCTCAGGTGCGCAACATCGCGGAGGTGACGACGGCGGTAGCGCGCGGCGACTTGTCCCGCAAAATCACAGTGGACGTGAAGGGTGAAATTCTGGAGTTGAAGAACACCATCAACACCATGGTGGACCAGTTGAACGCGTTCGCCGGAGAAGTCACGCGCGTGGCCCGCGAGGTGGGTACGGAAGGAAAGCTTGGCGGCCAAGCGCAGGTACCGGGGGTTGCGGGCACCTGGAAAGACTTGACGGACAACGTCAACTTCATGGCCAGCAACCTGACAGGCCAAGTGAGAAACATCGCAGAAGTGGCTACGGCCATTGCCAGCGGCGACTTGTCCCGCAAAATTACGGTGGACGTACGCGGCGAAATCTTGCAACTGAAAGAAACACTGAACACGATGGTGGAACAGCTGCGTTCGTTCGCCGCCGAAGTGACGCGCGTGGCCCGCGAGGTGGGCAGCGAAGGAAGACTTGGGGGACAGGCTAACGTGCCCGGAGTGGCGGGAACATGGAAGGACTTGACGGACTCCGTGAATGCGATGGCCGGAAACTTGACCGGACAGGTTCGCAACATTGCTGAGGTCACGACGGCAGTCGCACGCGGCGACTTGTCTCGCAAAATCACGGTAGACGTAAAGGGCGAAATTCTGGAGCTGAAGAACACCATCAACACCATGGTGGACCAATTGAACGCGTTTGCCGCTGAAGTGACGCGCGTGGCACGTGAAGTCGGCACGGAAGGAAAGCTGGGAGGCCAGGCGCAAGTGCCGGGCGTGGCGGGCACGTGGAAGGATCTTACGGACAACGTAAACGTGATGGCCGCTAACTTGACGGAGCAAGTGCGCGGCATCGTGAAGGTCGTGACCGCTGTCGCGAATGGAGAACTAACGCAAAAACTCACCGTTAACGCGAAGGGCGAAGTAGCCGCGCTGGCCGAAACCATCAACAATATGACCGACACGCTGGCGACGTTCGCCGATCAGGTAACCACCGTTGCGCGCGAAGTCGGGGTGGAAGGGCGCCTCGGCGGACAAGCCAACGTCCCCGGTGCATCGGGGACATGGAAAGACCTTACCGGTAACGTGAACCTCCTTGCGGATAACCTCACCAACCAGGTGCGCGCGATTGCGGAAGTGGCCACGGCGGTGACTAAAGGAGACCTCACGCGGTCGATTCAGGTGGAAGCGCGCGGTGAAGTTGCTGAACTCAAGGACAACATCAACACGATGATCGACAACCTGCGATTGACCACCGATCGCAACACGGAACAGGATTGGCTGAAGACTAACCTGGCGAATTTTACGAACATGTTACAGGGGCAACGCGACCTCTCCACGGTAGGCCGCATGCTCTTGTCGGAGCTGGCACCGCTGGTTAACGCACAGCAAGGGTTGATCTACCAAATGCAAACGGAAGAACACGGGGAATTAGTACTGCTCTCGGCCTATGCCGACGACGTCCCCGAGGGGCAGCGGCGTCACTTGAGAGCCGGCGAGGGTATGGTAGGGCAGTGCGCTGCGGAAAAAAAACGCGTCTTGATCAAGAAAGTCCCGCGTGACGCTGTGACCATCAGCTCCGGATTGTTCAAAGCAGTGCCGCAAAACGTGATTGTACTGCCTGTATTGTTCGAAGATCGCGTGAAAGCGGTCATCGAACTTGCATCGCTCGGCGAATTCACCGCTTCCCACCTGGCGTTTCTTGAGCAGCTCACTTCGAACATCGGTATCGTACTGAACAGTATTGAAGCGACGATGCAGACGGAAAGTTTGCTGAAGCAATCACAGCAGTTGGCCATCGAACTTCAAACACAACAAAAGGAGCTGCAACAAACGAACGAACAGCTGGCGCAAAAGGCGCAACAACTAGCCGAACAGAACGTGGAAGTGGAGCGCAAGAACCAGGAAATCGAGCAGGCACGGCGCGCGCTGGAAGAAAAAGCCAAGGAACTGGCGCTCACCTCGAAGTACAAATCGGAATTCCTTGCGAATATGTCCCACGAGCTGCGCACACCGCTGAACAGCATTCTGGTTCTTGGCCAGCAGTTGGCGGAAAACGCGGACGGCAACCTGTCCGCGAAGCAAGTGGAGTTTTCGCGAACGATTCACGGGGCCGGTACGGACCTCTTAAATTTGATCAGCGACATTCTCGATTTGTCCAAGATCGAATCCGGGACAGTATCGGTTGAAGCCGAAGAGGTTTTGTTCACCACCTTGCTGGAGATGGTGGCGCGGCCCTTCCGGCATGAAGCGGAAAACCGTCGCCTGACATTCGATATTTATTCCGATCCCCACCTGCCACGCAGTTTGGTGACAGACTCAAAACGCTTACAGCAAGTGCTGAAGAACCTGCTTTCGAACGCGTTCAAATTTACCGAGCAGGGAGGCGTCCGCGTTTCCGTCTGCGTGGCAACTCGAGGATGGAGCGAGGATCACCCGCTGCTGAGTACATCTGCGTCGGTAATCGCATTTGAAGTTACAGACACCGGCATCGGAATTCCTCAGGAAAAGCAGCGCATCATTTTCGAAGCGTTCCAGCAAGCGGACGCGGGCACGAGCCGCAAATATGGTGGCACGGGTCTGGGTCTGGCAATCAGTCGAGAATTGGCAAATCTTCTCGGAGGGGAAATTCAGCTGCGCAGCATGTCCGGGTCCGGAAGCACATTCACACTGTACCTGCCAAAGACATACGTGGGGCCATCGTCAGCGATCGCCTCACAGGAATCTCGCCCGGCATTTTTGGCAGCAGGACGTCAACTGGCGCATGTGGTGGTCTCCGAGAGTCCGGAAAGAATTCCCGACGACCGCGCCGATCTGCAGCCCGGTGACGCAAGTCTGCTGATTGTGGAAGACGACACTCACTACGCCCGGATTTTGGCGGATTTGGCGAGAAGCAAAGGCTTTAAGGTGCTAGTGGCAGGCAAGGGCGCCGAAGGACTTTCGCTGGCTCGCGAGTATCGGCCGACCGCAGTGTCGCTGGATGTTTTTCTGCCAGACATGCTGGGTTGGACGGTGCTGAATCATCTGAAACAAGATCCCACTACACGACACATCCCTGTGCAGCTCCTGACCATGGATGAAGATCGTCAACACGGGTTGGCGCGTGGTGCGTTTTCTTTTGTCACAAAGCCAGTCACACCCGAGGGCCTGCAAATCGCTCTGGATAAAATTAAAGACTACGCCGCGCCTCGGCGGAAGCGGTTGCTGGTTGTGGAAGACGATCCGGGTGAACAACTCAGTATCCGCGAGCTACTCGGACACGACGACATTGACGTGACTGTTATCTCGACCGGCGAAGAAGCCCTGGAGGCGCTGGAGGAAAGTGCTTTTGATTGCGTAGTGCTTGATCTTCGCTTGCCGGACATGAGCGGATTCGAAGTCCTCGGAAAACTTGGGGAGAGTCCTGCGCTCAGTGAACTCCCGGTGGTCGTCTTCACCGGGAAAGAACTCACGGCCGAAGAAGACGCACGGCTGCGAACTCTGGCGCGAAGCGTGGTAGTGAAGGGCGTGGAATCGCCTGAGCGCTTGTTGGACGAAACAGCGCTCTTTCTGCACCGCATCGTTGCAGATCTACCTGTCGAGCGGCAGCGAATGCTCGAGAAGCTACACGGTTCGGATGAGGCACTTGCCGGCAAGAAGGTGCTGATCGTCGATGACGACGTGCGCAATATTTTTGCGCTAAGCAGCGTGCTGGAGCGACGCCGCATGATCGTCCTGACCGCGGGCACGGGCAGGGAAGCGATTGCCACTTTGGAATCTACGCCGGATGTTGCCATCGTGTTGATGGACATCATGATGCCGGAGATGGATGGATTCGAAACGATGCAAGTGATTCGGCAAAACCCGTTGTGCTGGCGCATGCCGATTATCGCTCTGACCGCAAAAGCTATGAAGGGTGACCGGGAAAAGTGCCTGGAGGCCGGAGCTTCCGAGTACCTGGCAAAGCCCGTCAACACAGAACAACTGCTGTCGGCTCTGCGCTTGTGGCTACATCGATAATTATGTCGACCGAGGTGAAATTGCCGATGCGCGCGGATGGCCCGGTGAACATCCTAATGGTGGACGACCAGCCGGCGAAGCTGCTCAGCTACGAAGCGATTTTGCGCGACCTCAATGAAAATCTGATCAAAGTGTCTTCCGGTCGCGAGGCACTGGACCAGTTACTGAAAACGGACATCGCGCTGGTTTTGCTCGACGTCAGCATGCCGGACATCGACGGCTTCGAGCTTGCCAACTTGATCCGCCAACATCCCCGCTACCAGAATATGGCGATCATTTTCATTTCTGGGGTGCATTTGACGGACGTGGATCGCATCCAGGGATACCAGCGGGGCGCTGTGGACTATATCTCTGTGCCAGTCGTGCCGGAACTGCTTCGAGCTAAGGTAAGCGTCTTCGCCGAACTGTATCGCAAAACCAGGGAATTGGAGACCGTGAACAACGATCTTCGTATCGTGGAAGAGCGACTCCGGCGCTTAACCGGCCGCTTGATGCAGATCCAAGATGCAGAGCGGCGGCGCGTGGCGCGCGATGTGCACGACGGCCTAGGGCAGTATCTGGTGGGCGTGAAAATGGGCATCGATCAGCTTGCCCGCCGGTTCGAGCGTGAGCCGTCTGTGCACGAAAGCGTGAGTGAAATTTCGGTGCTCTTGAACCGGGCGATCACAGAAACGCGGACGATCTCTCATTTGCTTCATCCCCCATTGCTCGATGAAATCGGCCTGGAATCCGCGCTCGCCGTGTACATCGACGGCTTCGGCAAGCGCAGTGGCATCTCCGTGACAGTGGATGTGGCTCCAGACCTGGGCCGGTTGGAGAGCGATGTGGAGACAGCCCTGTTTCGGGTGGTTCAGGAATGCCTGCTGAACGTTCACAGGCATTCCAATAGCGCCACTGCCAGTGTTTCTTTGGAACGGCGGAACGGGGATATCCGGCTGCAAGTGCGCGACGAAGGCGTCGGTATGAACACTTCGCAGGATGGAATGGGCTTGGGTGTCGGACTATTAGGAATACGTGAAAGGATCCGGCAATTGGATGGGACACTGGAGATCGTGTCCTGCAACGGTGAAGGGACCCGGGTGGTGGCGACGATTCCCAACCGCCCGCAGGAGTCAAGCAATTCCACCCCATTGCTCGCGCTCGACAGCCCGGCCGGCATCAAGCAGCCTTCCTAGCCGCCCTAGCCGTTCTAGGCGATGTGCGACCACGGTTATTAGAGAGTTTGACGGTCGTTCCGTCAGGCTATATACAGAATTGCCCCGATTGTCCCGCGCTGGAGGTTCCGTTAAAAAATAATCTCCATCATCGAAGATTCGAGCATCTATTTGGCCAGCAGGCTAGAAATCAAGGGGAGTTTATGGATAACGGTCTGCCAATATTGATTGTTTCCTGTCGGCCCGACAACCGGAGAATGTTGTTACGTGTTTTTGACGGGCTACCGATCGACAGCTACTCCGCGCCCAGCATCGAGCAGGCTAAGGAAGTTCTCAGGCTGCGTCCGTTTTCTGTGGTTTTTTGCGAAGAACGCCTTTCCGATGGCTCCTACAACGATTTGCTGAAAGAAGTGCGCGCGCTCTCCGAAGACATTCGATTTGTAGTGATGCTGTGCACGGGCGAATGGGAAGAGTATCTCGAAGCGCTGCGCTTGGGTGCTGAAGAAGTGCTGCGTTGCCCGCTGCAGCCCACGGACGTGGACCTGGCCTTGATTCACGCGATGAGAAGCACGGCCACAAGGAGAGAAATGGCCGCACACGCGTAAATCTGCGAACGGCTCGCCTTTGTAGCGGCCGGCCTTTAAACCGCCCAGAAGTACGCAGGGTAAAGCGCTAGGAGAATTGTAACCGATGGCTAGTCTACTCATTTCCCCATCGAGCGGCCTGAATAAGTTGCACAAGTTGATTCGCACTTGCACCCATTGCGGCTCCGATGAAATCTACCGTCAGCGGCCCCGCGGGCTGATTGAACGCCACGTCTACAAAGTGTTTCACTTCGCGCCTTACTGGTGTGCCGGCTGCGACAAGCGTTTTTATTTGCGACACCGTAACGCCGCGAACCAGCGCGTCTAGCAATTTACACAGGCCAAGTCCAATTTCATTTCGCGTAGTGTGAAGATGTGGGAGCGAGGAGGAAAGAGCAACCCATTTCATTCACTATTGACCTTCGTAACTTACTTTAGATTGAGCACTGTGCCGTGAATACCAAGGCCAAAGAATCGGGAGCAACGAAAACTGCTGTGCACTGGCATCGGTTGGGTGCCGGTACATCGCGGCGAAGACAAGGCGAAACAAATATGCTATCGTTTTGCTGTGGACGAACCTCGAAAATCCGCCGTCATTGCAATCTGTGCTTCGATACTCGCGGCCCGGAAATTGGCGACTGCACCTAGAAACAGCCCGGCCTATGCCGCCACGATTGCTGACGCAGTCTCAGACGCGAGACGAATTGTAGACAGGATCGAGATTGACGAGCGAAACCGACAAAAACGCTGATTTGAGCGATCTAGGTTTGCGAGTTGCGGAAAAGGTGGCTTTCTCGACTGTCGAAAATCGCCTTTATTTTGTTTGGATTTGGTGGCAGTGCAGGGCCAGAACCTGCGACCTCGTGCCACAACCGTAAGGGTATCGCGCAGCCCCGCCGAGCGAATGAAGGTTGAAAAATACGTCGATAAATTTGGCAGTCAAGTAAAGGAAGTTTTGTATTGCCGCGTGATAAGCCGCGCATCCATAATCACTGTCCGCTCAGCGTATTTGCCATGGCAATCTGGGTTCTAGCTTGCAAAAGATGTGGCAAAACTTTCGCGTATTGCGCGATAGGCGAATCACTGCTTGATTACTTCTTCCCCAGGAAACCCGAGATGCCGCCTGAGGGCGTGAAGCGTCAATGTCCGGTCTGCAAAGGCGAATTTACCTATATGCAATACGAGCTGATGTTTCGCGACTAATAGAGAAGGCCTCTAAAACAGTGTTTTCATCAAACAAGAACTCTCTCGGCCCAGACATTGATGCACCATCTCCGAAAGAATAACGATGAAACAAGGCTATGTCGTGAGCGTGCGGAGGTCGGATTTGGGCGTGGGATGATTATTATCATTCCTTCCGAGTGAGATGCGGTGATAGCCCCCTAACTTACGTGAGGTGTTGCCCGCTCTCATCTTTTCATTCTGCTCGTGATCACCGTTGCATGTTCGTCGCCCAAACGCATTTTATGATAGTCAATACGTCATTCCTATTTCGAACGAGGTGCGGATCGTCCCGAAATTGCACCAAGATGGTGTAGAAGAAAAAAGCTCCTGCAGCAGCAGGGCCGCTTCGACGAGTTCATCGAAGTCTTTAACTCCCACGACGAAACCATCGTGGTCACCCATTGCAGTAGAATCTGTCTCGGCCACAAAAAATAGATTTCAGCACTGTCCTCGCCGGCCAAGCCGTCGGCATCAAGAAATCCACGACGACATCTGGCTGGTGTGCTTTATGGATTATGATTGGGATACTTTGATCTGGAGACACGCGTGTTAGAACCGCTGGAAAATGCCTTCCGCCCAAAAGTGTTACTTACGTAGCCAGTACATTCTGTTACCCATGTCTCCGGGCTGGACCTTGGCCTTTTGGTGGGCAGTGCAGGGCTCGAACCTGCGACCTCCTGCTTGTAAGGCAGGCGCTCTAACCAACTGAGCTAACCGCCCACTTCGTGCTACACGAACATTCTACGACACTTAGGCTGCAATTTCTCCAACGTTTTCCGATTGCGATTTCGGTATCATCGGTATAATAGACGTCTCCTTCAACGGGAGAACGAACCCGTATCCGACTCTCTCGGCTTCATCCAGTCGCAGTTGCAACTCCTCGTGAAGGTGCGAATAGAGTTCCGCCATTGTCTGCGGGCGGTGCGGCATCCAGAAGTTGTTGATGTCTTCCAAACAACGCTGACCACGCAACCATGTTTTGCGGAATCGCTTGAAGGCGTGAAAACCCATCCCCTTCTCATCCAACCCGAGGTCGGTGTGACGCGGGGTGAGCCAGCGGAAGTTGCTCGACGTTACCAACGATCTTTTCGCGAGCGAAGACGAGCCTACGCTCGTGGGAATGTTCGGGGACAACATTCAAGTCGAGGCGTTCGTGAAGCCGACGCAGGTATCGGTTCGTGTGGATGGCAAATGGCTGGTGGGTGAGCAGGCGTACGCAGTAGCTTCGGACTAGCTTCCTTTTTCTTTTCCGGTTTCGCCACATCAGCAACTCTGGCCGCTCCCGTCAGCAATCGGGATCAGCCGTGGCCTGTGATACCATCAGACTCCCAATGTTTTAAATCTCGCCGCACATCTGCCGCCTCAGGTTGCGACCTTAGGGACCAACTCGCCAAATGAAAATCGATATCCTGAAATCTATTATCGCGATGTTGCTATGCTCGTTCGGCTTCACAATGGCGGCCCAAACAAATGTAAGCCTCTCCGAAGCCCGCGCGATCGCCAAGGAAGCATACATCTACGGTTTCCCGATGGTTGACAGCTACCGCATTCAATACGACTACTTTCAGGACAACAAAAACCCAGAGTTCAAGGCTCCTTGGAACCACATCGCGAACATTCCGCGAGTTACCACCCCTGCAGACACCACAGCGCAGACACCGAACGCGGACACTCCGTATTCATGGTTGGGCTTGGACCTGCGGGCCGCGCCTATCGTCCTGACCATGCCTGTGATTCCAAAGGACCGCTATTTTTCAGTTCAGCTTATTGATGCCTATACCTTTAATTTTGCGTATATCGGCAGTCGTACCACTGGTAACGACGGCGGGAGTTTTCTGATCGCTGGACCGGGTTGGAAAGGCGAGACACCGAAGGGCGTGACGAAGGTTATCCATGCGGACACCGAGTTTATCTTTGCCTTTTATCGGGTACAACTTTTCAATCCGAGCGACATAGACAACGTTAAGAAGGTGCAGGCGGGCTTTAAAGTGCAGACACTTTCAGCCTTCGCTGGAACACCGCTGATAACTGCACCGGCAGTCGATTTTATCAAGCCAATTAGCCGGGACGCTGAAAAGAACTCATTGGAATTTTTCAACATCCTGAATTTTGTGCTGCAATATTGCCCAACAGACCCATCCGAGGTCGAACTCATGGCTCGCTTCGCGAAGATTGGCGTCGGGGCTGGAAAGACATTGGATATTAGCAAGTTATCTCCAGAAATGCGCACGGCGATGGAGCAAGGTATTGCTGACGCGTGGGTAGATTTCAATGGAATACTAAAGCAATTCAACGAGGGAAAAGTAACGTCCGGTGATGTGTTTGGAACTCGCGAATATTTAAAGAACAATTATCTCTACAGGATGGCCGCTGCAGTCCTCGGCATCTATGGCAATTCCAAGCAAGAGGCGATGTACCCAATGTACGGCGTCGATTCCGACGGCCAGAAACTAACCGGGGCAAACAAATACACGCTGCACTTTGCCAATGGGCAATTACCACCTGTAAACGCCTTCTGGTCGCTAACGATGTACAAAATGCCGGAGAGCCTTCTTGTCGCGAATCCGATAAACCGTTATCTCATCAACTCAGCGATGCTGCCGCAACTCAAGAAAGATGCTGACGGTGGGGTGACTCTCTACATTCAGAACGAATCACCCGGCAAAGACAAGGAAGCCAACTGGCTGCCAGCGCCAGAGGGTCCGTTCGCGATGTACATGCGCCTGTATTGGCCGAAGGAAGAAGCCTTGGATGGAAAGTGGATCGCACCACCCCTAAAACGGGTGAAGTAAGAATCCACCTCGGCAAGCGAAATCGAGCGCCCGGAAATAAACAAAGTGACAAATGGGGGATGAAAATATGAAGACTAAACGATGTTTGGTAGCAGCGCTGTTTGCAGCCTTGTTAGCCTCAGGCGCTTCATACGCGCAAACACCACCGAAGATGAAGATGACCACGGACATTCCGTCGTCTATCACCACACCGGACTCGGTGGACACGCGAATCGGCAACTTAAAGTTCTTTGACGGATTTCCAGACGACCCCACTGTTCAAAAGGTGTACGACAACCTCGATTTCATACGTGGGGTGGAAGCGTTCCTCAACGCCATGCCGGGTGCATCGGTGGAAGCACTCCGGGTAGGTTTCACTACCCAAGGTGCGGACAACAATCAGACCGTGCTCGTCATGGAAGACCTGATGGACTCGAAGTCGCTGTTCCTGACGGCGAACACCGAAAGCGTCTATAACATGGTGTGGGTGGACACCAAGGCAGGTCCGGTGGTGATAGAAACTCCGCCAAACGTGCTCGGTATCATTGATGACCATTGGTTCCACTATGTGGCTGATTTCGGCAGAGCCGGACCTGATAAGGGCAAGGGCGGTAAATTTCTACTGTTGCCTCCGGGTTATAAAGGCGAGGTTCCGAACGGCTACTTTGTTCTGCGTTCTGGCACATACGGCAATCTAATGTTCTGGCGAGGATTTCTGGAGCACGGCAGCACCAAGCCCGCTGTAGAAAGTTCTAAGAAGTTCGCAAAGGTGTATCAGTTGTCCGACGCCAAGAATCCGCCGCCGATGAAGTTCGTCAATGTTTCCGGGAAGGAATTCAACACCGTTCATGCCAACGACTTTCATTTCTACGAAGAAGTGAATAGTGTCGTCCAGTATGAGCCGAACGCGGCATACAGTCCGGAAATTCTCGGGACGCTTGCCGCGATTGGTATCGAGAAGGGCAAGCCGTTCGCTCCCGATGAGCGAATGAAGAAGACTCTCACGGAGGCGGTAGCTGTGGGCAATGCGACGGCGCGAGCCATTACATTCAAATCCCGCCAACAAGGTACTTACAACTATCCGAACAGCGCGTGGTTTACTTGTTTTATAGGCGGCAGTTATGAATTTCTGTCTCAGCCCGGTGTACGCGACCTCGATGCTCGTGTCCACTTCCTCTACTACGCCACGGGCATAACTCCCGCGATGGCTATGCAGATGGTCGGTGTCGGCTCTCAGTATGCTGCCGCTGCCACGGATTCCGAGGGTAAACCGCTTGATGGCGGGAAGACCTACAAGATTCATTTGCCGCCCAACATTCCGGCGAAGGATTTCTGGTCATTCGTTGTTTATGACAACCAGACTCGCTCGATGCTCCAAACCGACCAACAATTCCCTAGCATCGGTAGCCAGAAAAAGGGCATCGTCGTGAACTCGGATACTTCGGTGGATGTGTGGTTCGGACCTACTGCACCCGCTGGGCATGAAGCCAATTGGGTGCAAACCGTTCCCGGTAAGGGTTGGAATGTCCTTTTCCGCCTCTATGGTCCGTTGCAGCCGTGGTTCGACAAGACTTGGAAACCCGGTGAATTCGAAGTCGTCAACTGATTCAAAGGGGGCGAACTGGCACTCGCTATTTCGCCCTCGTCATCATTTCGTGCCGCCCTTCCGCCTGCGAGTACTTCGGATTTTTGATTTTTAGCCAGCCGATGCTATTGCTTTTGTAGATGCCGTGTTTGCGCTTCGCAACAATTTCTTCCAAATCATTGTTGCAGACTTCTTCAAACAACAGCTTACCCTCCCGTTCGACGTGTTGAGCGTAAATGATTCTTTCTGGCTTGTTTCTATCGATCAATTCCCGCAAATGTCCCTTCCGTTCGATTAGCGGATCGTTTCGCAAAACCCGAATGACGGGCGCATTACGGAAGCGAAAATCCGCGTTGTGATCGAACCTACGAACGGCTTACACCTGCAAATCGATTACGGGCACGATGAGACCGCGGTGATTCACGAGAAGCAGGTGCGGAAGGATTAAAATGCGGCTATGGCAGCATTGACGATTCTTTTTGGCGTATTCGGTATTGTTGGTGGAATTTGTGGTGTGTGCAGTTTGCTCTACGTCCGTCGCCAAACGGAACTGGTTCGTCGCCAGACGGAAATGACGGAGAGGGATATTAACGACAGGAAGAGGCGGGAAGCACAAGACGACCAGTGGCCAGAAAGATTCGAGGCGCTCAGCACGAAACTTCGGCGGATAAACCCACGTTTGCAAGCGAAGGAGCCCGTTGTAGGAAGAGAGCACGCTGCTTTTAAGGCAGGCGCTCTAACCAACTGAGCTAACCGCCCACTCTGTGTTACTCAGAACATTCTACAGTATTTATGCTGCTTCCTGTTCTGATTCTACGACAGACATTTTTGGAGCATTAGGAGCAACAACGAAACCAAGGCCTACGCGCTCGGCCTCCCCGAGGCGCATTTCAAGCTCCACATGGAGATGCGAGTAGACTGCAGGCATCATGCGCGGCTTGTGCGCCATTTAGAAGTTGTTGATGTCTTCCAGACAACGACTGCCCCGCAACCAGGTCTTGCGGAAACGCTTGAACGAATTCCCGCCCGTCCCTTGCGAGTAAACTGCAGGCCAGTGTTGCGTCGACCCATCGAGACCACCCCGTTTAGCAGGAGTTTGCACGAAAGTTTCCGCTTGGCCGCTTAAAGGCACCCCGCGTACCCCCAGTGCGCCAGCAGGTTGGTTTGACCTTATACTTTCTTAATGTAAAGTACATGACTTTCTTTTCATTGCCTTACTACGGTATCCCGATCCCGTCCAAGTAGGTTGGAATCATGTTCAAGAGAGCCAAGGTCGCATCGATGACGGTAGCTCTCGGAATATTGTTCGCGCTGGGAGCCGTGCAAAACACCGCGGTCCCGCAAAAGTCAGCTGTCCCCAAACCACGGGACAACCTAGTACTCGGAGAAGACGAGGTCAAGCGACTGATGCTGCGGATTGATCCGAACGAGAGGGGCAAAATCACAAAGCAAAAGTGGGTGAAGTTCATGGAAGCGGAGTTCGACAGGCTCGATAAGAACAAAAGCGGGGAGCTTGACGCTAGAGAACTAGCGCAATCGCGATCGCAGGTAAGCTCATTCTCAAAGGCAGGCAAATAGCGCCATTTTTCGGGAGGGCGACCGTGTTACGGTTAAGTGAAATGACGTGGAGTCTGCGTCGCACCATCGCTGGAGCATGGGTGGTATTCAGTTCAACACCAATATTTACTTCGACTCATAGGAAGCGCGTGGAAAACTGGCTCGCACTTCATGGTGCAGTACGCCAGGATGAACTCGAAAGATTGTTTCGAGACGCCGATGAGAAAGGTGAGGGAATTATCACAGTTTCGTTGTTTTAAGGTCCTGACGAAGGTTCGTAACTCTTGGTTAGTCGCTTATCAGGAGGCGTTTAGTCTAGAACTTTATATAGACGAATATGCCTTTTTATAATGCGTTTACCGGGACAGGGACATGAAAAGCCTGTGGCGCGCTTTCTCCGCTCATATCCAGGGAATATCCAGGGAATTCATCGACTTACTACACTAAGATTGCCGCACTATGCCGGATTCCGGTGCGCTCATCGGGTAGACTGTCTCCCATTACCGCATCATTGAAAAGTTGGGTGGGGGAGGGATGGGTGGTCTATAAACTGCGGAACACGCGTCTCGACCGATTCGTTGCGCTCAAATTCCTCCCCGAAGCTCTAGCACGGGATCTGTCCTCATGGGGCGATTCCTGCTGTTACGGAGAGGCTCTTCCAGTCACGACTGCGACTTTATTCCCGCCGCTTACTGTCACGAATGCCCAGGAACCGTCCGGGTCCATAAGGATGCCAGCTGGGCCTCCGCCCAGACTCAACTGCTTCACTTGCTTGCGGGTGCGGCATCGAGCACGACAAGATTAGCGGCGGACGGTGCCGCCCCAGGTCCGAACATTCCCAAGCCAGCACGAGCCCCAGCCGCGATGAAATGGGTGGCGAAGCCGTTCAACCCGTTCACTCTACTATCTTCCAGACAGAACCAAACCATCGCTAACGGCGCTACAGCCCGTAGTTGTGCGCCGCATAGTGCCCGTGTATCGACGCCACAATTGCTGGAATAGCCCACCGGCCGATCTCGCGCCATGCTTTGCTTGGATCACGGTGAGACTCGTGATAGCTAAATATGTGTAACACCTCATAGGATCCGAACCCGGCGATTCCGAATCCCACAAGTTTTGCGTTACTGGGATGCTTGCCAAGTAGGGGATTATTTTCAATAAATGGCGGTTTCTGGCCCTGCCCCCAGCTTGTCGATGCGGCGTCCAGTGCCACGGCGGCGCCGATTACAGTCGTGCCCATCCAGAAGTACTTATCCTTGTAAAACGGATGTGACGGGTGTTCGGCTTGCCAAGTGTTCCAATCCTTTTCGCACATATTTGAGTTAAACCACGTGAAAGGATCGTTGGCGTGGCGCCGTTCGACAGAGCATTTCTCCACTGCTTCAACTTTCGGAGCACGAAAGTCCAGCATGTTCTGTGCCGATACAGGAAGGGACAAGAGCAAGGCGGATCCAGCAATCAAGGAAATTTTCATTTGCGCTCCACCTCCATCATCGGCGGCCTTGGGAAAAACTTGAGTCACAGGTCAATCGAATCCTCGTTGCGTTCGGCGGCGATCCGGTGGAGAAAATCGCGCATTTGCACGAACGCGGTCGAACGGTCATCGTGGAGCTGCCAAAGGTTCTACGAATCACGCTTCAAGTGGCGCAGAGAATCGAAGCCCGGCCGGGCAAGCAGAGCGCGCTTGGTGTTGTAGCCGAGCTGTGATTTGCGGCCGTGCCAGTTGGGGAAGATGTTGCTGCCTGCCATGACACCGACGTTGTGGCGAATGTTCTATGACAGCGGTAATACCTTGGCGTCACGATTTTTTTGTAGTTGGGATGCAGGTTCGAGCACATCATGCCTTCGGCCTTTTCAATAAGCGCGCACACCATGTGCCAATCGCCGCCGTCCCAGATGGCCATGTCGAGGACCCCCCACGGCGTCCCACGCCTTGCGCTCGATTTTGATGCGCAGCCCAAACTGCTGTCCAAACACGGATTTTGATTAGAGATGCAAAGGGGGTTGTACCTTCCAAAGAGATAAAATCGGCATACGTCATGGGCCTGCAGGCGGGCCAAATTACCCAACGTCGCACGACATTTCATCGTGGCAATCTTCGAGCTGAGTGCGCTACTTGTTAACCAGATCTTTCAGTGGCCGGTTGCGCTCGACGGGTCGTCTAGGAAGGTTGAGAAGTTCCTTAACGAATTCCTTCCTATTGACCTGCAGCATGTTCTTTGCGCGAGAAATTGGTTCGTCGGACATTTTTCTGTTTCAGAGCCACATCAGGAGAAGGTATGGCCCTCTGACGTTGCACATTCTGTTGGCCTGACAATTACTGCCATTGATTGCGGAGGGAAAGGAACATCGCAGGCTGGGCATGCACAACTTCGACTCGTTGAAGCAAAGTGAAATCACAAGCCTTTGCCGACCACCATGCGCCGCCCTCCTGGAAAAGATGACGGGGAGTGAGCGATTCAACCGACTGCCCTTATCAACGCCGAATGGCCTAGTTAACTTGTCACAAATCCGGTCATTTTGTGAATTTTGCCGATCTTAGGATCTTGTATGCCAAGCTAGCTATGTTAAAATGAGGATGGTCCGGTAAGATTACTAATAAGTATGAGTGCTATGAGGCTTTGGCGGGACTCTTGTTTGCAGAAATTGGCAGATTTCACGAAAATCACTGCTAGGCCCTTTATCCTAGGGCGACTTATGCTAACACCTGCCAATTCCTGCTGATGAGCTAAGTTGTTTATTATCAGTCAAGGAAATACCTGTTAGGCGAGCGCTCTAAGCAAAACTGAGCTAACCGCCCATCAGCATTTGCCTAAGCAAGCGCGCGGCGCGGCCCGTCGAAAATTTGCCGCCTTTCTTGCGAATTTCCGGCTTGGCCAGTACACTCAATACTTCACAGCTCCATCGAGGACCCTACGGATATGTTGTTGAACCGGGACTACGTCGGCCACATGGCCTCCGAAGTGATCAAGAAACTTCTGGAGGATGATCAGGTCGAGATCAAGGAAAAAGACCAGGAAGCGGTGATCCTACGGTTGCGCCACCGTATGCTGGAAGAAATCACCATTGAGGACAAGGTTAACGAGGAAGTCCGGAATATCCTCACACAATATCAGGACGAAATGCGCCGCACCGGCGTCTCGTACCAGGAGATGTTCAAGAAGGTGAAGGGGCAGATTGCCCGCGACCGCAAACTTATCTTGCGGTAGAGAAGGGAACAGGGACGACACCGAACCATGCGATTGAGCCGCGAAAAGATTGTGCGCATCTCTCACCAGATTGTCGAATTATTGGTGCAGAGCAACGAAGTGGAGTTCATCGAGGACCGCGATACCATCCGCCAGCATATCGTCCAGACCATGACCGACGTGTTGAAAGATGAAGAAAAGGTTGAAGTCGAGGTGCGGAAACGCATTACCTCGCAGAAGAAAGAAATCCTGGAAGGCAGCGAGGAATGGGACGTGCTATTCCGGAAATACTACGCCGACGAACTCCGTCGCCAAGGAATTGCGGCAGCCCCCGAAGAGCGCCAGAAGGCCGGGCACCGCTAAGCATGACAAGGGGCGACCACATCGCTCCGCCTGACTTCATTCCAATATTTATCCTTACAAGGAGGCCGCTATTATGGCGAGGTTGACGAAGGTGACGTCGACGGCGGTGGCGCGGATGATGGTGACGTCGATGAGTCATCGCCATCAGGCCGGCGTTTGAGAGTGGGGCGATCATCATCGCTACTGCTCGGATCCGATTGACCCTGAGTCGTTCCCTGTCCCTGCGTCTGCCCCTGCTTTGTCTGCTCCGTCTTCGTTCGCAGCGTGGGCTTGCCCGGACCACTGTCTTGCACCTTGCGCGCAAACATGACATTGCGCAGGCGGCCTTTCACGGAATCAAACTCGGAAGTGGTGACGATATATTCGTCTTTTTCCGGCAAAATCCTCGCGATTTCCTTTTGTGCGGCGGCGATGCGATCCGGCGTCGGCGGGTGCGTAGAGAACATCTTTGAGACCGTGCCCGGTCGGCGCTTCTCGTCCGCCTGGATGCGCTCGAAGAAGGTCACGTAGGAATTGGGATCGTACCCCGCTTTGTACATGTACTCAATGCCGAGGTAATCGGCTTCGCGTTCAGCGTCGCGAGAGAACTTCAGGAAGGTCAGGGGAATCGCCAGCTGCATGCCTTCGTAAATACCGTAGCCGGCCCAGCCATAAGGAACAAAAATCATGGCAGCCATCGCGCCGATCTGGATAATGTCGGCCTTGGTGGCCTGCTTGGTGCCATGCCGCGCGGTGACGTGGGAGATTTCATGCGCCATCACGCCGGCGAGTTCCGATTCTTCCTGCGCACGCAAGATCAGTCCGCTGTTCACGTAGAAGAAACCGCCAGGCAATGCGAAAGCGTTCACTTCGTCGGAATCGATCACCTTGATGGTGAAGGGGACTTGCGCGTCCGAATTGCGCACTAGATTTTGTCCAACGCGGTTCACATATTCGGTGATCACCGGGTCATCGATCATCTTTGAACTGCGCTCTACCTGTTGCGCCAATTGTTTGCCTAGCGCAATTTCATGTTCGAGCGAGTAAAAGTTCACGCCTTTGCCGATGTTGCGGTTCCCGATCGCATCCACATCATCCTTCGAATTTTTTGGGTGAACCGTCTGCTGTTGCTGAACCGGTTGGTCACCAGTCGACGATTGGCCAGAATTCGCGGGCTGTGTCGTGGAGCTGTTGTCCGGGCAATCATTTGGTTTTTGCGCGGCCGGCTGCGAGGTTTGCTGCGAAGTCGATGAACCTTGTGTTGTCTGAGAACCTTGCGTGGTTTGCGCCGGAGGTGGCACGCAGGGATTCTGCGGTTGCTCCTGGACTGGGGCGGGATTGGCCGGAGCACTGGTTTGCGCCAGGCTGGGAGCAGGCCAGGCGGCCAAGCTGCCGAATAAAACTAGCCCTATGGCATAGCGTGAAGAGTTAAGGATCATACTGGCTCCCCCCATACCAATCGGAGTATACACCCGTTGACAGCGACAAAAACCCCTTATTCTATGCGTAGGATGTAGCTGCCCTTCCAAAGGTTTCCTTTGTCTCCGATCCCAGGCCCGGATCGCCGAGATCGCCTTCAGATCAAGGGACAGTTGACACTTCTGGCCGGGATATCTACAGTCATTGACGACGATGAGCGCAAGAAAGATTCAAATAGGCCAGCTATGGAAAAACCTGGAGAGTGGGGATACTTTCCTGGTTACCCGCGTCTACACCGAAGCCCTGAGCACAATAGTGGTACTTCGCAAGTCTGGGGCCGAAGACGAACATCAGCTACGGATTAAGGTCGAGCGCACCCCGCAAGGACAAAATATTCCTGGGTTTGCTCCGGCCATGGACGACGATTCCATGTGAATCTGCCCAGGCTGGTCGGCTAGATTGAGCGCACCGGCAAGGCAACGACGTCGTCTACCTCCATTAACTCCTTCTGTAAGAAGGGCTCTCCGTATTTTACGCCGATCATCTGCCCATAGTGGCGAGCCAGCAGATCCATTCTGGAGTCCAATTCATCGATCGCAAGGAAGACTTTTTGGCGCTTTTCGCTTTTTGCAGGGCGGAATTGGGAGGCGTAGGCCAGGATCGCCCGGCGCCGCGTTTCATATTGCTTGGTGACGTCGACAATGAAGTTTGCTGGCATGCCCTCAAACGAGGTGGCGTATAGAATTTTGAACGGCCGGAACGGCTCCCCCTCAACGGGCAGTTGTTTCAACCCGGCCAGGAAGCATCCTTCGTATCCCAAAGTGGAGGCGTGATAATGGTCGGGGTGCCTGGCTTCCCAATAGGGGATAATCACAGTGTGCGGCCGGAGTGCGCGGATCAGTGTGGCCAGCCTCAGCTGGTGCGGCCGAGTGGGTTGGACGTCGGAATCGGGAACGCCCAATGTGCCACGCCACGACACCTTCAGTATTTTGGCCGCGCGAGCAGCCTCTTTTGCCCGGGTTTCAGGAGTGCCGCGGGTGCCCATCTCCCCAGCCGTCAGGTCTAAGATCCCGGTTTTGTACCCCCTGTGGGCCATTTTGATGAGGGTGCCGCCGCAGGTCAGTTCCACGTCGTCAGGGTGGGCTGCAATGGCCAATACGTCCAATTTCATCGGGAGCCTCGAAACGTCGGCGTGGATTGTAGCACCAAAGCGAAATCGTCCCGATATGTGTCCCGTGCCGTCGGCAGCTCTCCCTATGTCGGCCCCTTGCCGTCGCTTCCATACATGTTTGTGAGTTACTTTCCGCGTCTGTCCAGTGGGGAAAAGCGTACGGCGGATATGCTACCTTTGCGGCATGAGCCAAGAGAAGAGACTTCATGAACGCGTGGCGCTGGTGACCGGGGGTGCCAAGCGGATTGGCCGAGCGGTGGCGCTGCGATTGGCGAATGAAGGCGCCGACGTGGCCATTCACTACGGAAAATCGGCAAACGAAGCGCGTGAACTCGCATCGGAAATTGAGAAGCTCGGCCGACGTGCCGCTGCTTTCTCCGCCGAACTTACCGATGTTGCCGCTATCCAAAAGCTATTTGCCGACGCGGCTGCGCACTTCGGGCGGCTCGACATACTTATCAATGGCGCCGCCAATTTTTTGCAGGCGAAGTTTGGCGAAACTTCCGAACAAAGTTGGGACGCTTCTCTCGACACTAATTTGAAGGCGCCTTTTTTTTGCTGCCAGGCCGCCGCCCCTTACCTCAAGCAATCCGGCCATGGCGTCATCGTCAATTTCGCGGACATTGGCGGGTTGCTCGGCTGGCCAGAATTCTTGCCGCATTCGGTGTCCAAGGCCGGAATTATCATGATGACGCGGATTCTGGCGAAGGAACTTGCGCCGGCCGTTCGTGTGATCGCCATTGCTCCGGGAACGATTACCATGCCCGGGGATCCCCCGGAGTGGCAAACCGATTACATTCGGCGCGCGCCGCTCAGTCGCACAGGACAGCCCGAAGAAGTGGCGGACGCGGTGTTCTATCTTATTACTGCCGAGTTTCTTACGGGTCAGACACTGGTCCTCGACGGCGGTCGAACGCTTTGAAAGCCGCCTGCATTTGAAATTTCTCTATACTGAATCAGGAAAATTTCTGACCGCTGTTATGCGCTCTGCGGCGCGAGGGTGTATTCTTACAAATTGGGCGTCACGAAGGCTTGTGCGCAGGGAATCTCTGTGCGCGCCGCAAAGGAAGGGCTATCGCTCCTATGGATCAGGAAACATTCGCTCCGAGACACGTCGAGGACGTCGAAATTCAGGAATGGCTGGAATCGCTTGATTCCGTGCTTCTTTCCAGCGGCACCGACGTTGCCCGCGAAATTCTGGAGCGCTTGCGCGCGCATGCGACCGTCAGCGGGATTGATCTTCCGTTTACGGCTAATACCCCTTACGCCAACACGATTCCCGCGCGTCTGGAGCCTTTGTTCCCTGGTGATCAGCAACTCGAGCGGCGCATTAAGTCGCTTATTCGTTGGAATGCGCTGGCCATGGTTGTTCGCGCCAACCGCATGGAGCACAACATTGGCGGTCACATCTCCACCTTCGCTTCTGCAGCCACACTGTACGAGGTCGGTTTCAATCACTTTTTCCGGGCACGCTCCGATAACTTCGAGGGTGACACCATTTATTTTCAGGGCCACGCCGCTCCCGGTATTTACGCGCGTGCGTTTCTGGAAGGCAGACTCAGCATTGAGCAACTGGAAAATTTCCGGCGTGAATTGAAAACCGGTGGTGGGCTCTCTTCTTATCCACATCCGTGGCTGATGCCGGACTTCTGGGAATTTCCCACCGTATCCATGGGCTTGAGCCCGCTGATGGCCATTTATCAGGCGCGGTTCAATCGCTATCTCGAAAATCGTGGACTGAAGCCCTCCACCGACGCCAAAGTTTGGGCCTTCCTTGGCGACGGAGAAACGGACGAGCCGGAATCGCTCGGGGCTATCACACTAGCTTCGCGCGAAAAGCTCGACAATCTTATTTTCGTCATCAACTGTAATCTTCAGCGCCTGGACGGCCCCGTTCGCGGCAATGGCCAAATCATTCAGGAGCTCGAATCCGCGTTTCGGGGCGCGCGCTGGAACGTCATCAAGGTCCTTTGGGGATCGGAATGGGATCCAATTCTCGAGCGTGACACCGAAGGCCTGCTGGTGAAGCGCATGGGCGAAATGGTCGATGGAGAATATCAGAAACTGGTGGTTTCTTCCGGCGATTACATTAGGCAATTTTTCTTTGGCAGCGATCCGCGCTTGTTGAAGCTGGTTGAACCGTTGCCTGATGAAGCGTTGCGGCGACTGCGGCTCGGCGGCCATGATCCGCGAAAGGTCTATGCCGCCTACAAAGCCGCTGTGGAGCACAAGGGCGGTCCCACGGTCATTCTGGCGCGCACCATCAAGGGCTACGGCCTGGGAGAAGCGGGCGAAGGCAAGAACGTCACGCACCAGCAGAAAAAACTCAACGAAGACGAACTGCGGGAATTTCGTTCGCGCTTTGGCATTCCCATGAACGACGAGGATGTCAGCCAGGTGCCATTCTATCGTCCCGGTGAAGACAGCGAAGAGATTCGCTATTTACGCACACGCAGGGAATCGCTTGGCGGATATGTTCCGCAGCGCAAAGTGCGTTCGAAGCCTCTGGCGGCGGATCACGATGAATTGTTCCGCGAATTTCACGACGGCAGCGACGGCCGCGAGGTTTCCACCACCATGGCGTTCGTCGCCATGCTCCGCAAAATGTTGAAGGATCCGGAAATTGGCAAGCTCATTGTACCTATCGTGCCCGATGAAGCGCGAACCTTTGGTATGGAATCGCTGTTCCGCACCGTCGGCATTTATTCGAGCGTTGGACAGAAATACGAACCGGTGGACGTGAATACGCTGCTGTACTACAAGGAAGCCAAGGACGGCCAAATTCTGGAAGAGGGAATCACGGAGGCGGGCTCGATGGCGTCCTTCATTGCCGCCGGCTCCGCGTATGCCACCCACGGGATCGATACTATTCCCTTTTTCATTTACTACTCAATGTTCGGCTTCCAACGCATCGCCGATTTCATTTGGGCCGCGGCGGACATGCGAACGCGCGGGTTTCTTCTCGGAGGCACTTCCGGCCGCACCACGCTGGCAGGCGAAGGCCTGCAGCACCAGGACGGAAACAGCCACGTCCTTGCGCTCCCTGTGCCGAATCTGGTTGCGTACGATCCCGCGTACGCTTACGAGATCGCGGTCATTATTCAGGACGGCATCCGGCGGATGTACAAAGATGGCGAGAATATTTTTTACTACATCACGGTAATGAACGAACCTTACGCTATGCCGGCGATGCCGAAAGGCGTCGAAGAAGGCATTCTCAAGGGCATGTACAAAGTTCGCTCCGCGACTAACAAGAAGGCCAAGCTTCGCGCACAATTGCTGGGCAGCGGTGCGATTCTGAACGAAGCGCTTCATGCACAGGAAATTCTGGAAAAGAATTATGGCGTTGCCGCCGATGTGTGGAGCGTCACCAGCTACAAGGGTCTTTACACAGATGCAATCGAGACTGAACGCTGGAATCGCTTGCATCCGGACGAAACGCCTCGCGTTCCCTACGTCGCGCAATGCCTTGCGGAAGAACAGGGCGTGTTTGTAGCTGCTTCGGACTACCTGAAGGTCCTGCCTGCCATGATTTCCAAGTGGGTGCCGCGCCGTATCGCCACGCTGGGTACTGATGGCTTTGGGCGGAGCGAAGGCCGTGAATCGCTGCGCGAATTCTTTGAAGTGGATGCGCGGTTCATCACCGTCGCCGCATTGCACGAACTTGCACAGGACGGCCTGGTCGGCGAAGCCTCGGTCCAGAATGCGATCAAAGACCTGGCCATCAATCCCGACAAACCGAACCCCGTCACATCGTAATCGGAGCTCCCCGCATCCCGTAGCACTGGCTTTTATGCGTGTGCGTTCCGCTTGTCTACGCGCTTTCAAGAACCTCCGCTGGCTTGATCTTTCCGGTGGCCAGGTGCGCAATCAGTTCGCGGTTTGCCGTCAAAAAATCGTATTCCGCCAGTTCTTTCGGTAAAACCCAAGCCACCTGCTCAAAAGTGACTGGTTTCAATTCGGTGTCGGAAATCTGCGCGGCGAAAAAATGTATTTCCAATTCCTCAGGGTAATTCGCATATTGGTAGCGCACCTTGCCGATTTCGTTGCTCTTTACGAGCGTCACTCCCAGTTCTTCCTGCAGCTCTCGCGCCAAGGCCTCTTGCAGTTTTTCCCCGCTGCGCACTTTCCCGCCGGGAAATTCCCACTTTAAAGGAGAGGTATCGTCGCGCCGCCTCTGGCCGATGAGCAGCCTGCGGTCGTTTCGCTCAATCACCGCTGCAACCACCTGCCTCATTCTTCTCCTTTGCTCACGCGCCGGTCGCCAAACGTTTTCGAGCATAACAGAAGCGCCACGATGCGCCGGTTCCAACCGAGCCAGCAATTCCCATCAGTACATCATGCAGTCTGTTGTCTGATACACCTGCGTTGACACCTTTCTTCCCGTTGTGTTTGACTTCCCCTTCACCTTCTCTCCCTGGAGGATTTGTGTCTTATCGGAAACTTATTTCCTTGCTCGTCTTTGCTGCGCCTCTTCCTCTTTTGGCGCAAACGCCGGCTGTTCTACCATCGTCCACGGAAACGACCGTAGAGTTCCACGCCTCCATGGAGAATGTGAAGGGAACGTTCGGACCGGCGGAACCGGTGGCTCACGTGACACCCGGAGGTATGCTGGAAGCCAACTCTCTCGATTGTTTCGGCAACGCGCTACAGAAGCCCGGCGACCCTTTCTCCAACATCAAGATCGATAATCCGCTGACCGGGCCGTTCTTTATCGACGGCGCGGAACCCGGCGACACGTTGGTGATTCACATCCTGGATCTGCAGGTGGACGGCAAACAGGGCGTCGGGACATTCGGACCGGGATTTGGCGCCGCCAACTCCACGCACTACACACCGATGCTGGAGAAAGAACCGCTGCCAGCGCGGGCGTGGTATTACCCCATCGATGCGGAACGAAGAGTGATCACGTTCCAGGCACTCGATTCGGATTTTAGGGTGGAATTTCCCATGCATCCATTTCTAGGTTGCATCGGTGTTGCGCCCGCGAATGGCGAGGTTCGCAGCTCCATCGTTCCAGCGGAATTTGGCGGCAATATGGACGCGCCGGAAGTCTCGCCCGGAAACACGCTGTATCTACCCGTGAATGTCCATGGCGCGCTATTTTATTTCGGAGATGGTCATGCCGCAATGGGTGATGGGGAAGTGGCGGGGAGCGCAGTGGAGGTGCCGATGAAGGCGCGCTTCCGTTTCGAATTGGTGAAGGGACACAGCACGGACTGGCCGCGGCTGGAAAACGATCACGAACTGATGACTACCGGCATCTATCGCCCGGTCGACGACGCTGTCCGTATCGCGGTTACGGAACTGGTTCATTGGGTCCATCGGGATTATGGCCTATCCGATCTCGATGCATACGAGCTGTTCTCCAAGGTCGGCAAACTTCATCTCACCGAAATGGTAGACCCCAACTACGTTGTCGTTGCCTCCATCGACAAAAAATATCTGCCGGCGAAAAAATAATACTGTGGGACAGGCATTGTCATACGCCGCGCCCACTGCGATACTTTCAGTCATGTTCAGCAGGGAACTGCTCGATCATTTCCAGAATCCTCGAAACGCGGGGAATTTGCCCGCAGCGAATGTTAAGGTAAAAGTCAGCAACCCGGTTTGCGGAGATTTGTTGCAACTTGCGGCGATTATTGAAAAAGATGTGATTCGCGAGGTGCGGTTTCTGTGTCGCGGCTGCACCGCCTCGATCGCCTCCGCATCGCTGCTCACAGAATCCATTCAGGGAAGGGAATTGCGCGAGGTTTCTTCCATCTCTCCTGAATCGCTGGCCGTATCGTTAGGTGGGCTGCCGACCGCTTCGTTTCATGCTGTGCAATTGGCCCACGATGCGCTGCAGGCCTTGCTGCGCGCAGTCCCGAAATAGCTGACCGCTATATCGAGCGAGTCATGCGGCTAAACGTCGCTGGGTCGTTTAAGTTCACCACGCATCCTTCTTCCGCGGTGAGGTACTCGCTCACTTCCTCTTTATGCGCCCAAACGACGCTGCGCGCCCCCAGCTCATCGGATGCGTTTTCCAATTCAGGATAGAGTGCCGCGGAGAAGATCACGGGATGTCCACGACGCCCCTCGAACACCGGGATGACCACGGGCGCGCGGCTTGCGTAAAATTGGTCCACGAGGCCACCCACAAGCGAGGCGCTGATTAAAGGATGGTCTACCAGGCAAACCAGCAGTCCGTCTGTTCCGTCGGGCAAACTGCGGAGCGCCAGCTGGATGGAGCTTAATTGTCCGCGCTGCCATTCGGCGTTGATCACAACTTCCTCGGGTTTCAGGATCACCCCTTTGCCGATCGCTTCCGCGTGAGCGCCGAGCACAACACGGCGCGCGCCTATCTTCGGATGCGTGGTCACCTCCAATAAATGTTCAAGGAAAGGGCGGCCCTGGTAAGGAAGCAAGGCTTTTGGTGAGCCCATCCGGCTGGAGGCCCCACCCGAAAGGACGACTGCGGCCAGCATGATGCTATCCTTCTCTCTATTTCTCGACGACGCTACCCGTTTCCAGGATCAGTTTTTTATGCGCCCCCGAATCCGAATTACGCCGGACGGCCACGAGTTCCGCCACGATGCTCAACGCGATCTCTTCAGGAGAGAGTGCTCCAATCTCCAGACCCATGGGAGCAAATACGTGCTCAAACTCTTCCATGCGATAGCCCTCTTTTTCCAGCGCTTTATATACACTCAACACCTTGCGGCGGCTGCCGATCATTCCCACGTATCGCGCCCGCGTGCGCACCGCCCAGGCGAGCACTCGCATATCTTCCCTGTGTCCGCGCGTTACGATCACCAGATAGCTAGAGGTATTGGGATGCAGTTTCTCAAACGCTTCATCGAAACTTGTGAAAATTTCCTGAGCCATCGGAAAGCGACTGGCATTGGCAAAAGCTTCGCGGTCATCTACCACGCCAACGCCAAATCCCGCGGCCTGCGCCGCTTTCGCTACGGCCATGGAGACATGGCCCCCGCCGAATAAATAAACAACGGGCTGCGGCAGTACGGGTTCCACGAACACCTCCACGGTGCCGCCGCAGATGAGGCCGTTGTCGAAGGTCGCTTCGTTGTTCAGGTGGAAGACGAGTTTTCGCGGGGCTTCCTTGACCATCACTTCCTTGGCTGCTGCCCACACATCCGCCTCAACGCATCCGCCGCCGATGGTGCCTTCCGTCGAGCCGTCTTCACGCACCAGCATCCGCGAACTCTCGAAGCTCGGAATCGAGCCGTTGGTATGGACGATCGTCGCCAGCGCCCCGCGCTGCCCGGAGCGCCGCATCCGCACGATCTCTTCGAAAAGGTCCATGTCTTTCAGCCTACGGCGCGTGCTTCCCCCTGTCAATTCCTACGCGTCTGGCCACCGGCCTGCCTTGGTTTAATATTGCCTCGGACGTTATATCCAAGAAAACGCTTCCAACATATCGTGATACGATATATATGTGGGCTATCGTTTAATTCATTTCCCCGCTTGGAGGGTTCTCATGAAAGCCATCGTTTTCCAGCAGCATGGTGACCCCAGCGTTCTGCACTACACCGATGTCAACGAGCCGCACCTCCGCGCCAACGACGTTTTGGTCCGCGTTCGCGCCTGCGCCCTGAATCATCTCGATTTGTGGGTCCGTCGCGGTTTGCCCGGCGTGCCGATTCCGTTGCCCCATATTCCTGGGAGCGATGTGGCGGGAGAGGTCGCCAAGATCGGCCCGGAGGTACACACCGTCTACGTTGGGCAAAAAGTGGTCCTCGCGCCCGGGGTAACCTGTGGCAAGTGCCCAGCGTGTCTCTCCGGCAACGACAATCTTTGCCGTGATTACACCAATATCGGCTACATGATTGACGGCGGCTGTGCGGAATTCGTTCGCTGTCCCGAAGTGAATTGCATGCCATATCCCGAAAATCTAGATTGGGTGCATGCTGCCGCCATACCCCTGGTGTTCCAGACCGCGTGGCACATGCTGATCCATCGCGCACAGCTCCAACCCGGTGAAACGGTGTTGGTGCTCGCTGCCGGCAGCGGGGTGGGAAGCGCAGCGATCCAAATAGCGAAATTCTTTGGGGCGCACGTGATTGCGACCGCCGGCAACGACGAGAAAATGGTAAAGGCCAAGGAGATCGGCGCAGACGACGTAATTCACCACGGCGTCATGCCTATCGCCAAGGAAGTCCGCCGATTGACGCAGAATCGCGGTGTCGATGTGGTGTTCGAGCACGTGGGCGCCGCTACCTGGGGAGACAGCGTGAAAACTTTGGCGAATGGCGGGCGTTTGGTAACCTGCGGCGCCACAACGGGCTATGACGCCAAGATCGATTTACGCTTTCTGTTTACGCGCCAGCTTTCCCTCATGGGGTCGTACATGGGCACCAAGACCGAATTGCGGACAGTGCTGAAGTTGGTCGCGCAAGGTCGGCTAAAGCCCATTGTGGACAAAAATTGGTCGCTACACGATTGTATTGCGGCGCATAACTATCTGGAAAAAGGCAAGCAATTCGGTAAGGTCGTGCTAACGGTCCCTTAAGGGACAAACCGATCCAATGCATCGGGGAATCGGCATTTGTCTGCCTTGCCTCCCTATGCCAGAATAGGAGCGAGGACGATATGGCAACCACCTTGGGCAAAAGCGTCACTCTCACCAAACCCGACGATTTTGGCGAGCTGCTGCAGGATGAAGGCATCATCTTTACGCAGCTGGATAAGGCCGTGAACTGGGCTCGCAAGAGTTCCATTTGGCCGTTGGGCTTTGGTCTTGCCTGCTGCGCTATTGAAATGATGTCTATGGCTGCTTCGCGCTTTGACGTTGCGCGTTTTGGCGCGGAAGTATTTCGGCCGTCTCCACGCCAGGCGGACCTGATGATCGTCGCCGGCCGGCTATCCCAGAAAATGGCTCCGGTGATCCGTCAGTTGTACGATCAGATGCCTGAGCCGAAGTGGGTCATTTCCATGGGAGCTTGCGCCACGTCCGGGGGCGTGTTCAACAATTACGCCATCGTTCAGGGATGCAACCAGGTGATCCCGGTGGATGTGTACGTGCCCGGTTGCCCGCCGCGGCCCGAGGCTGTGTTGTTTGCGATTCTTCAGCTGCAGAAAAAGATTGAGGCCGAAAGAGGATCGTTCAAGCGCGCTCTGAATCTGGTGTAGCTCCCCAAACGGTTTTTCTCCCGGCCGGGTACCTGTTTGCTTTGTTCGCCATGCAACTGCCTGAGACAGTCAGCGCTCGTGATCTGTTGCGCCATTCGCTCGCTACCATCGCGTATCGCGCGGGTAAAGTCGTGCGCGATTCCCCGCAGGCATTCGTGCAATTCGAGGCTGGACACAATTGCCGCACGCCAGTGCAGCTCCTTGCGCATATTGGCGATCTGTTCGATTGGGCTTTGAGTATGGCCAAGGGGCAGCCCGCTTGGCAGAATTCACAGCCACTTCCCTGGCCAGACGAAGTGCAGCGCTTCTTTGAATCCTTGAAGCGCTTCGATGACTATCTCGCGGGACCTGAACCGCTTCGCGCTTCGCCGGAAAAGCTGATGCAAGGTCCGATTGCCGACATTATGACCCACGTCGGCCAATTAGCGATTCTGCGGCGGTTGTCTGGAATCCCGATCAAGAGTGAGAATTACTTTGAGGCAGATGTCGCCGCAGGCCGCGTGGGCAAAGATCAGGCTATCCCAAAATACGAGTTTGATTGAACACATTTGCTGGACCAATCCCCGCCCGGGTCGTTAAACCTTTTAGCCTGTAAAGGCGCCCTGATGAACGGTCCTGATCAACGGCGTTCTGGCTGGCTTCAAAGCGGAAGATCACGCGACGAGCGTTTTCTGCGAATCGTTCAAACAGGACTTGTCTCCCAGATGGGGATCTGGGAGCTGCGATTCTATGCCACTGATTCGGAATCAGGCGATTGGCGTGGCGATAACCGTAGCGCTGCCGTCGGGAATCGCGAGTTGGCTTCCCGCTACGGATTTTTCTCGCCGCACATAACCCATGCCAATCCACGCTTTGAGCGCGGGAGAGAATCCACTCCTGGTAACATAGCCGGCATCTTTTCCATCCGCGAGCAGAGCTGTATTCGCTGGCGGGCCGGCTGGGGCCTCAAATTTCAGGCTCACTCGCACGCGATTCACCTGACCGCGCGAGCGTACCCGCTCCACAATCTCTTGCCCTGTATAGCAGCCCTTGGTGTAGGAAATATGCGAATTCTGCAAGCCCGCTTCGTGAGGAATCTGTTTTTCACCGAAGTCATATCCAAACCACGGAATGCCCATTTCCAACCTCACTACGTTTAGCGCTTGATATCCGGCTGGGCTTCCACCTTCGCGGCGAACGGCTTCGTCCAATATTTTCCAAAGATCCGCGGCCTTTTCTCGCGCAACCAGAATTTCCGCGCCCGCGATTCCCCCCGGAGATCGTTTGCTCACACGGCCGGAAATCCCTTGGATTGTGGCTTCCCTAGACTCTAACTCATTCATCCCAGTCAGACCTACTCCGCTGACCGCTAAGGTTAAAGCAGCGGCTTTTGGTCCTTCGAGGGCTAACGTGGCAAAAGCGCCCGTACGATCGGTCAACGTTACGTCATCCATGATGATGTATTTATCCAGCGCCGGGATCAGGCGGTCGCGGATCATCGCGTAGGTAACGCAAAGTAGAGTATCTCCAAGCGCATAGGTCTCGATCTCCGCTTGAATGTGTCCTTGCGGACTGAGGAACAGAGAAACGGTTCCGTGGTTTTCTTTCAGCTCCTTGATATCGTTCGTGAGGATGGCATTGACATAGCGCACCCGATCCGGGCCAGTGAACTCCAGATACGCGCGATAGTTCTTATCCAACAGTCCAACGGTTTCTCGCAACGCGCGGTATTCCGCCCGCCAGTCTCCAAAATTGTCCGGCAAATCACAGCCAGACCACACACCCATCTGCGCGCTGGCGCTGCGGTGCAATGCGCTCAACACCGTGGTTCGTGTGTCGGTGGGCAATTCCACGTTTCTCAAGCTCCTGTCGCTGTCGGCCAACTCAGTGTAGCAAACCACCCTGCGCGGACCTTCTTCTGGCTACCCCGAGCAATGATGCGCCGGAGGGCCAATGATATACTTCCCCTAGTGGACGGAATGAACCCAGCGCACCGCATGCCCGACGCGGCCAACCAGAAAATGATCTACGTGAAGATTCCGGTTGGCATGCTGCAATGCAATTGTTCCATCATCGGCGACCCGCGCACGCTCGAGTGCGTAGTGGTCGATCCGGGCGACGAAGTCGAGCGCATTCTCGGCCTGCTCGGACGCTATAAACTCAAGGTTAAAGCGATCGTCAGTACACACGCACACATCGATCATGTGGGCGGACTCGCCAAGTTGTACCAATATACGGGAGCGCCCGTGATGATGCACGGCGACGACCTACCCCTGTATCGCGGCATGGAAGTGCAGGCGGCATTTCTCGGTGTGCGCCCCCCGGAATTGGTGGAAGTGCATCAGTTGCTCAAGGAAGGCGATGTGCTGCAATGGGGCGATTTCCTAGCGAACGTCCTTCACACTCCTGGCCATACGCCTGGCAGCGTTTCGCTATATCTGCCCACGGACGGAGCGAACACCACCCTAAGCGAACCGCAACTTTTTTCTGGAGACACTCTTTTTGCCGGCAGTATTGGCCGCACCGATCTTTGGGGTGGATCGTTCGACGATATCATTTCCTCGTTGAAAGGGAAGCTCATGCAGCTTCCCGACTCCACCATTGTCCATCCGGGCCACGGGGCCAGCACTACGATCGGCCACGAACGAGACAGCAATCTCTTTCTAAAGTAATCTCCTGCAGCTTGATCCGCCGGTTATCTTTTGTAGCGGAGGCCGTCGCGTGGGAAACGAACTAGCCTGTACCATGCATCATCAGGAGAAATCCTTCTCCGGGAAAGCGTCGCTGGAATCCGCGGAAATCCTTTTTCGAGGCGAGGCTCGTTTCAAAATCGCGTTCAGTGCTATCAGCGGGCTGCAAGCGAAAAATGGCGAACTGCACGTGCAGACGAAAGAAGGCGTGTTCGTCTTTGTTTTGGGGCCTCAGGCGGCCAAGTGGCGCGAAAAAATTGCCAGTCCTAAATCGGTTCTGGACAAACTCGGCGTAAAATCTGGCCAGACGGTTTCTCTCGTGGGCGCGTTTCCCGCTGATTTTCGGAGAAGCGTGCAGAAAATGGGCGCTGGCGTGAGTAATGAGAAGGATGCCAAAGATTCTGCGTGCATTTTCTTCGCCGCGAACAAAAACCAAGACTTAAGCCGCCTTCCGCCCGTGGCTAAGTGCGTTCACGGCGCCACTGCCCTGTGGTTGGTTTATCCGAAGGGGCAGACGGTGATTACCGAAGCGGACGTGCGTTCATCGGGACTCAAGGCAGGTTTGGTGGACGTCAAAGTCGTCAGTTTCAGCGCCACGCTCACCGCGCTGAAATTTGTGCTCCCCAAATTGAAGCGTTAGCCCGCATTTGGCGCGGCTTGCCGTGCTTTCCGAATCTCTTCCATTACCGACTGAATCAACTCCTTGGCGTGGGTCAATTCCTGGGAAATCATCCGTAAGTCCATCGCCGGTACAGTAGGATTTCTCTGGCTCGTGCAATAGACGCCATGCTGTCCTGTCAACACTAGCGCGTTAGTGATGCGGTCCAAAGACACCGCCAGGCGCCCGCGTTCCTTTCCAAACATTTGTTCGTAGCGTTCCAACTCTTCGTGGTGTTCTTCGAATGCGGACATGCCCGCCTCCCGGATTTCCCATCCTCAACCGGTTTTGCCGGGTTGCACTTCGGGCACAGGCTTCCGGCACCAAACTTTACGCTAACCCATCCCCCGGCCATAATCCACTTTGAGCTGAGTTTCACCAGAAAGCGGTTTGGACCATGACTCATCCAGAGCAGGCTGCAAGCCAGTACGTCCCATTTGGGACCAGGCCCGAAGGAAATTGGGAGCACAGAACCATGCGACGTTCAGACCTTGTGCAATACAAAGAAGAAAAAGAGACGGGCCGGATTCCGCGCACCTCGCAGATTGTCTTTGGTGAACGTCAGCACTTGCTCCGCGTCCTGGATTCCCTGGAAGGCACCAGCCTGCCGATTGCCCGCATGCAGCAGGAACGCCGGATCCTTGAAGAGTTGATTCATGCGCGGACTCGCGAATTGAATCACATCAATACCGCGTGGGACGAAAAGATTGGCCTGGTTCTCAGCGCGGAAGCCAAGCCGGAGATGCTGGAAAAGCTTACCAAACAGGCTCCGAAGGAAGATTTTTACTTGCTCCGCCTGATCAGTGAGCATCCGAGGGCCAATGCGAAAACGCTGAATCGCCTGGCGCGCCATCCATATGGCGCCATTCGGGAAAATGTTGCTCGGCATCCGAATGCCGACGCGAATACGCTTACGCTGCTCAGCCGGGATAAAACTCAGCCGCTGTGGTATCTGGTGGCGTTCAATCCCAATACGCCTACGCCACTGCAGCGCAAATTGCGGGATCGCCTGAAGCGCCTCGGCGACGTCCAAGCCGGGCGTTAGCGCTCTGTCGCGGTCAGTTAGTTCCCACTTTTAACTGCCAGAACAAAAAGCTCAGTATGTCTGTGTCTTCTTCGATTTGTTTGTTTACGGGGCGCCCGCCGGAATGGCCGGATACCGTGTCGTAGAGTAACAGTATCGGACGATCCGAGGCTGTTGCCGCTTGCAGCCGGGCTGTCATTTTCCGTGCGTGCAGGGGCGCCACGCGAGTGTCTCCATCGCCGGTGATAAAGAGCACGGCTGGATAGTTAACACCCGGTTTCACGTGGTGGTACGGTGAGTACGCATATAAGAAAGGGAATTGCTGCTCGTTCTCCGCGCTGCCATATTCCGCCACCCAGTATGGGCCTTCCAGAAAACTCTGGAAGCGTAGCATGTCTTCGAGCGGATAGGCGCAGACCACCGCCTGGTACAAATCCGGCCGCTGCGTCAGCATCGCGCCCACCAGCAACCCCCCATTGCTTGCCCCTTGAATGGCCAGTTTGCTGGGCTGCGTAAATTTTTCCGCAATCAGATATTCGGCTGCGGCGATGAAGTCGTCAAACACGTTTTGTTTCTTCTCCAGCATTCCAGCGCGATGCCACTCCTCTCCAAACTCGCCGCCACCCCGGAGATTCGGAACCGCCAAAATTCCACCACGCTCGGCCCACACGATGGCTTGCTCTTCAAAATCCGGCGTGATGTTCACGTCGAATCCGCCATACGCAGTCAGTAACACCGGGGTTTCCGCCTTGTGCTTCATACCTTTCTTCGAAAATAGGAACATGGGTATTTTTGTGCCGTCCTTCGATTTGAAAGACACTTGATCCACCTGAAAATCGGCAGGATTCAGCGGCACGTTGCTCTTGGCCCAAACCGACGACGCTTTCGTGTTCACATCGTACGCAAATAGGGTCGGTGCATAATTGAAGCTTGAATACGCGTAATAGATTTCGGATGATCCCCAGCGCCCGGATACTTGCAAGGTGCCCAATCCCGGCAAGGGAACGGTGTAGGAGGCTTTGCCTTCCCAATCGAACACCCTTAATTCTGTCGCCGCGTTGCGCATGTACGTCGCGACAAGTTTCCCCCCAGCAGGTGTCACGACGTCCAGCTTGATGTCGGACTCTGGAACGACCTCTCTCCAGTTGTCGCGCGACAATTCTTGGGGATCGACGGCATAGGCATGCCACTGCGGCGCTTTCCAGTCAGTTTGCAGCAATAGGGTATTGCCCGCCCACGCCGTCCAGAACAGATTGTTCAGGTCATTCACTACCGGCAAAATCGGGCCATGTTCCTTCAGGTTCTGCAGGTAAACTTCGGTCTTTTCTGAACCCGCGCCATAAATCACAAGGTAATAAATGTAGGAATTGTCTTCGGATGGCTCCAACGACAGTTCCTTTTCCTTGTCCAACTTTTCGCCAAACAGCAATTTGTCGCTCGCCGCATCGCTTCCCATCGCGTGGTAGTACGCGCGCGGCCCCTCCAACGTCGCCTTCGAATAGTAGATGCCGGAGTGATCGTTGGTGGGCTCGACAGAACCATAGTTCGCGGACGGCAGCACATCCGGGAGATCCTTGTGCGCATCGATATCCAGTACGTGAACCGTCACTTCGTCCTGCCCGCCTCCGCGGCGGCCGTAATAGAGGAATTTTCCGTCCCGGCTGATTTTCTCGATAACGGCGCTGACGGAGTGATCCGCCGACCATGGCAATGGATCGACCAGCACCACGTCTTCGCCTTTCAGTCCCTGGCGCATGCAGATTTGGGCCAGATCCTGCCCCGCCAGCCGCTTGATGAAAAAATAACGACCGCCATGCTCCTCCGGTAGGCCGTAAGAATCGATGCGGTATAGTTCTGTGAGACGCTTCGTGATCGCTTCTCTGTCTGGCAGTTTGCCGAGCGCTGCTTCCGTGCACTGGTCTTGGGCCGCGATCCACGCTCGCGTTTGTTTGCTGTCCTGATCTTCCAGCCAACGGTACGGGTCCACCACCACGGCCTTTCCGTAATGGTCTTCCACGTTTTCGACAGGAGTTTTCGGTGGGCAAGTACCCGCGCTCGCCTGGGCGCTCAGCAGGGACGTAGACGCAAACAGAATCGCCGCCGTTGCCAGCCACGCACTTCCCTTCAACCCCAATCTCATAGCGTCTCCTTCAAAGAATTCAGAGAAAAGCAATCAGGCGAAATGCGGGGTCAATTTCTTGAGGTAACACAACCCGGTCGAGCGCTAGAATACTCGAAAATGGCCTTGCTATCGAATCGGAAAACACCACAGCCTCATCCACGGCAAGCCGCTTCCGTATGGAGCTCACATCGATGGTCTGGCCAATGGAAGAATCACCTGCGGTACCTGCTGATTTCGGTCGTGCTCCTGGTTCCTTGCTTCTGGCATGCCCGCATCGAAGCTGGCGACCTCGGCAGTCACGTTTACAATGCCTGGCTGGCCCAGCTGGCGCGGCAGGGCAGAGCGCCAGGCATTTACACGGTGTGGCAATGGGACAACATTTTGTTTGATTTGATGCTTTCGGTTTTCGGCAAAGCATTCGGTTTGGTTGCGGCTGAAAAAATCGCCGTCTCCATTTGCGTGCTTATCTTCTTTTGGGGACTGTTCGCGTTCATGAGAGCCGTCAGCCAAAAGCCTCCGTGGTTGCTCGCCCCGTGCATCGCCATGTTGAGCTACAGCTACATTTTTCATATGGGTTTCCTGAACTATTATTTGTCTCTCGGGCTGGCTAGCATTGGCTTGGCTCTTGTCTGGCCGGCACGCAAGAGCGGACTGCTCGCGGGCGCCCTGCTCGCGCCGTTCATGCTGCTGGCCCACCCGCTCGGGTTTTTGTGGTTTTTTGGCACGACGGCTTATCGGTTTCTTTGGCTCCGCTTGCCAGGCGCGTGGAGGCTGGTTCTGCCCACCGCAGCGATCGGGATTCTGGTTGGCGCGCGAGAGTTTGTTGCCCATCATCACGGCTACGAAGTGGAATGGCGCGAAACGCCGATCTGGGAACTCAACGGCGCGGACCAATTCCATGTCTTCGGTTATCGCTACGTATGGTTCACAATTGCTTTGGCTGCTTTTGTGCTAGCCGCCAGCGCCATCGCGTTATTCGGCGAGACGCAGCGCCGCAGATTTTGGAATGATCGCCGGCTGATCCTCGAACTCTATTTCATTTCCTTCTGTGCCACGGCGTTGCTGCCAGAAAACCTTCACACCGACCCCACCGGCGGATGGATCGGCGCGCTCGTGACGCGCCTGACTCTGATCAGCGCGATGCTCGCTTTCTGCTGGTTAGCTTCACTGCCGATCGGCGCTTGGCATCTCGTTTTTTCCGTCATTTGCGCCTCGGTGTTTTTCACTTTTATTTACCAGGACACGGGCTTCCTGAATCGCATGGAGGCTAACACGCGGCGCATCACGCAGCAATTGCCGTTTGGGACGCGCACGCTGTCCACAATTTTTGCTCCCAACGATTACCGCACCATCTATCTGCATATTCCCGATCGCGCGTGTATCGGGCACTGTTTTCTGGTTTCGAACTACGAGCCGTCCACGCGGCAGTTTCGCGTCCGAGTCCTGCAAGGAAGTCGCGTGGTTACCGCGTCGGTCGACGACAGCGAAGATATGCAGTCCGGCACGTTCGACGTTGAGGATGAAGATCTGCCACTGAAGCAGATTTACCAGTGCCAGTCTAAGGACCTGACCAAGATCTGCATCCGCGATCTTGCGGAAGACGAAAAGAACGGACGCCTTGGCTATCACCCCATCACGAATCCCTTTTTCTCGCAGAATCCCTGATCTGTGCGATACAAGACATATTGGCTCTTGCAGCAGGCCAATTTCTGCTAAAATACCAGCAGGGTGAGAGACAATGCTGCCATTACACCTTCAACCCGAAAGTCACATCCCCCTTTATATCCAACTGCGTGACCAGCTTCGTTCTCTGGTCCATGCGGGTGATCTTCGTCCGGGCGACCGCATTCCTGCGAGCCGCGAATTGGCTCAGGTGCTTGGCGTTCATCGCACCACCGTCGCCAACGCTTACGCCGAACTCGAAGCCGAAGGATTGATTCAGGGACACGTAGGCCGCGGCACATTCATTCGGAACAACGGCAATGGCCTGAAGATCACGCCGCCAGCTCCTTCCACGTTGACCGGCAATTCCGACGGCCTTCGCTGGGAACTTTTGTTCGCCGATGAACGCAGCGAAGAAGTTCTCACACGCCTGACCGCATCCGCGCCCGCCAATGCGCTCTCCTTTGTGATGGCGCGCCCTGCGGAAGAATTTTTCCCGGTGGAAGAATTGCAAGCCTGCGCACAGGCTGCGCTGCGCCGGGAAGGGCAAGACATTCTCAACCTTGGCGCCTCGGACGGCTACGCGCCGTTGAAAGAAGCGTTGCTCGAGCTTCTGCGCCGCGACGGTTTTTCCGTGAAGGACGATTCGCTGCTGATCACCGACGGCTGCCAGCAAGCGCTCGACTTGATCGCCAAAGCATTTGTTCGTTCCGGGGACACGGTGGTTCTCGAGAATCCCACCTATCCGGGCGCTTCTGCGGTTTTCAACGGTGTACACGCGCGCTGCCTGGGTGTGCCCGTGCGCACGCACGCTGAGCCCGACAGCCCGCTGGGGATCGATCTGGAAGCCCTGGAGTCCGCGCTTGCTAACAATCGCGTGAAACTACTGATTCTTACGCCGGATTTCCAGAATCCGACCGGCACGTCCATGCCGCTAGCTTCGCGGCGCCGCGTTCTGGAACTCGCCGGCCGTTATCAGATTCCAGTCGTGGAAGATCATATTTACGCGCGGCTGCATTCTCACGACGAGCGTCTTCCGTCGTTGAAGCAACTGGATCGCGCAAATCTTGTGATTCATATCGACAGCTTTGCCAAGGTCGCATTTCCTGGTCTGCGCGTCGGTTGGATCGTTGCCCACCCCGCTGCGATAGAGCGCCTGCGACTTGTAAAGCAAATGGCCGACCTGCACACGGATCAACTTGCACAAGCCACGCTCGCCGAATTCCTGAAGCGCGGACTGTTTCACAAACATCTTGCCCGCATGCGCAAGATTTATACCGACCGCCTGAACGCTCTCGATGAGGCTTTGCGCAAGTTCATGCCAGAGGGTGTGCGCTGGACACGCCCCGAAGGCGGCATGTGTTTGTGGCTGGAGCTTCCGCCGGGATTCGATGCCAGCGAACTGATGATGCATGCGCGCGAGCGCGGCGTTCTGTTCGCTCCCGGGCGCTATTTCTACGTGCAATCGCCGTTGCCGAACACCTTGCGCCTGGGTTTTGCCAGCTTGAACGAAAAACAAATTTCACGCGGTGTTGCAATGCTTTCCGAGCTTCTGCGCGCGGAAATGCGCAAGCGTCAGCGCGGATCGCGTCGTGCAGAGCGGGCCCACGTCGCACTGGTGTAGGCAACCGAGAAGAACAAGGACATGGCCAACATTCTTAAACTTGAACCGAAAGCCAGCAACCGCTGTTTTGGTTGTGGCGCGGCAAACTCTGCGGGGATGAAGCTCTCGTTCGATCTGGATCTGGACGCGCGCCGCGCCCGTGGCTCCTTCGTTCTCGGCCCTGATTACGCCGGTGGCGGAGGTTTCGCGCACGGGGGGATTATCGCGGTGGTTCTGGATGAGGCCATGGGCAAATTGTCCCGCCTGGCGGATGAAAGCGCGGTCACGGCGGAAATGAACATCGAGTATAAGAGGCCCGTGCCTGTCGACAAGCCTATCGTGGTGGAAGGTTGGCAGGAAGAAGCGACGGGAAGAAATCGCTTTCGGGTTGCGGAAATCCATGATCTGCACGGGAATTTGCTGGCCCGTGGCAAAGGGCGATTCGTGATCATCAAGCAAGCGGGTTTTACGGAAGCGCAGACGGCGCAACCGAATTCGTGAATTTCGATTTTGAGAGGAGACAGGAAATGGCAACAAGGAAACCAAACGGAAGCGCTCACAACAATGGGGCCAAAGGGTCGAACGAATGGCGCGTGAAAGTCGGCTTGGCAGAAATGCTCAAGGGCGGCGTGATTATGGACGTCACCACCGCCGAGCAAGCGCGCGTTGCTGAAAAAGCGGGCGCCTGCGCGGTGATGGCTCTCGAGCGCGTTCCTTCCGACATCCGGAAGGAAGGGGGCGTCGCGCGCATGGCCTCCATCAAGGTGATTCGTGAAATTATGAAGACCGTCACCATTCCGGTGATGGCCAAAGTACGCATCGGACACTTCGTCGAAGCCGAAGTTCTCCAGGCCCTGCAAGTGGATTTCATCGATGAGAGCGAGGTTCTAACTCCCGCTGACGAAGAAAACCATGTTTGGAAGCACGATTTCCGCGTCCCCTTCGTTTGCGGAGCGCGAAACCTTGGTGAAGCGCTTCGCCGCATTGCGGAAGGCGCGGCTATGATTCGCACCAAGGGCGAAGCGGGCTCCGGCAACGTGGTGGAAGCGGTCCGGCACATGCGGACGATTGTGAGCGAGATGCGCGGGCTCACCACACTCCGCGATGACGAACTGATGCGTAAGGCCAAGGAATATGGCGCGCCGCTCGATTTGATCCGCGAAGTAGCCCGCCTGGGCAAGCTGCCAGTTCCCAATTTTTCTGCGGGAGGCATTGCCACCCCCGCTGACGCCGCGCTCGTTCGTAAACTGGGCGCCGAAGCTGTTTTTGTCGGCTCCGGGATTTTCAAGAGCAGCGATCCCGAAGCGCGCGCGAAAGCCATCGTAAAGGCCACCACCCACTTCGAAGATCCGAAGATCGTTCTCGAAGCCCACGAACAACTAGGCGAAGCCATGCCCGGCATCGACGTTCGCCAGCTCGAAGAAAAGGATCTTCTGGCCACTCGTGGCTGGTGACGGTTTTCGCGTTTTTGGTCAACGTTAAATAACGGCTGTAGGGCAACCGCAACATGAAAATCGGTATTCTCGCCATCCAGGGTGATTTTCAGGCGCATGCCGAGATGTTTCACAAACTCGGCGTGGATACCGTTGAAGTTCGCACCGTCGCCGAGCTCGAAGGCTGTGACGGCCTTGTCCTGCCTGGCGGCGAAAGCACCACGCAACTGCAATTCCTGCAGGAAGATGGCCTGTACGACGCCATTCGCGCATTCTCCGGCAAAGGGGGAGCCATATTTGGCACCTGCGCCGGAGCGATTCTTCTGGCCACAAAAGTGAAAAATCCGGCGCAGGACTCGCTCAAGCTTCTGGACATGACCGTTCTACGCAACGGCTACGGCCGCCAACTCGCGAGCGACGTTTTCTTCGGTGCCTCCACGCTGAAGAAAGATCCGCTGGAAATGGTGTTCATTCGCGGCCCTGTCATCGAAAAGGTTGCCGCAGACGTGCGTGTTCTGGCCAAGTTCGAAGGGAAGCCCGCCTTGGTGGAAAAAGGACATATTCTCGCCGCGACGTTTCACCCGGAATTGACTTCGGATACGACGGTCCATGAACATTTCCTGGAACTCGCCACGAATGGTTCAGCATCGAAACAATCGCGGCGTTAGCGCTCTTCCATGCATTTCGTAAGAGGCCGTGCATTTTATGGCAGAGGAACTATTTCTCGCTCGTCTACGCGAACTACTCCGTGAAATTCCGGACCGTGTGCTTGCGGCCAAGGTGTTGCAGAAGCCATCGCCGACGAACGTGGCTACCACTGGCTGGGCATCTACGAGTTCACCGCTACCGACATCGGCATGGTCGCGTGCACCGGCACCACACCGCCGGCATTTCCCAGGTTTCCGGTTTCGAAGGGACTTTGCGGTTCCGCCGTCGCGCTCCGCTCCATCGTGAACGTCGACAATGTTCAGGAAGATCCTCGTTGGCTGACCACGTTTGGCACCACGCGTTCGGAAATTATAGCGCCGATCATCACTGCTGCTGGGCAAGTGATTGGGCTGATCGATGTGGAGAGCGATCGATTAAATGCGTTCTCCGGAGACGACGAGGGTTTCCTTACCAGTTGTGCACCGATACTCTTGCTGCTCGCTCCATAATTCTGGCCCCAGCACGATACAATACTTCTATGGCCACAGTGAAACACAGCGTCCTGTTTGTTTGCGTTGGTAATGCCTGCCGTAGCCCGATGGCCGAAGCCATCACTCGCCAGATCGCTTCGGAAATCATCGAAGCTTCCAGCGCCGGTCTCTATCCACTCGGCCACCTCCCCGGCGCCACGGAAAAAACATTGATTGCCAATGGATATTCGATAGAGGGACTGGCTTCCAAGCCATTGCTCCGCGCGGATATGGAAAATGCCGACCTCATCATCAATATGTCGGGCCAGCCGCTCAAGGAATTGCTCGACAACGGCGACATCACGGGTGATCAAACGCTTGCGCAAAAGATTGAAAACTGGCACGTGGAAGATCCCTATGGCGCGGACCCTGTCACTTATCAGAGAATTTTAGAGGAACTGGAATCTCGGGTTTTGTTGCTGGCCAGCCGGCTTCGCTCCCTCGAG
Organism: Candidatus Acidiferrales bacterium; assembly: GCA_963742325.1. GTDB lineage: Bacteria > Acidobacteriota > Terriglobia > Acidiferrales > UBA7541 > Acidiferrum. The sequence continues at coordinate 2,404,367 of CAVULB010000002.1, forward strand.
CGGGCTGCCCGCTCCTGATCGTATCGGAGACTCTTTGCGCCGCGAAAAGACCAGTGTTTCGCAAGAAGATTACCTCAAAGCCATTTGGGAAATGCGCGAGAAGAACCAGCTTCCTATCAGCGCGCGTCTGGCCGAGGAACTTGACGTTACTCCACCCGCGGTCACCGCTGCCGTCAAGCGCATGGCGCGTGACGGACATGTCAAGGTCCAACGCGCCGGCCAAATCCTGCTGACCGCCAAGGGCCGCAAGGTTGCCCAGCACTTGATGCTTCGCCATCAACTTGCCGAAATGCTTCTCACGGAAGTCATCGGCCTGCCTTGGGCCAAATCTCACGCGGAAGCGGAGAGGATGGAGCACGCCATTTCTCCAGAGGTCGAAGCGCTTCTGCTAAAGCGCTTCGCCGCCCACAAAACCTGCCCACACGGTGTTCCGCTGAGCGGCGGTGTGGCACAGCTTCGCAAGCAAGGTGGCATTCTTCTCTCCGAACTCCAATCGGGGGATTCGGGAGTTATCCTTTGCGTGTATGAGAAAGACGAAGGCTTCCTTGATTTTCTGGAAAATCTCCACCTGTTGCCTGCCAGACAGGTGGAAGTCGTCGAGCGTGGTTACGACGAGACGCTGACACTGCGCGTCGCTGACCAGACCATCCACCTCGGCAAGACCGCGACGTCTCGCATCTGGGTGCGCCGCTCCCGCAATTAGCCGGCAGGCTTCGTCATTCTTCCTTTGAACTGAATCGGCTGTCAGGATCGCTCGGCCCGTTCCAGCTCCGCGATGTCGGATTTTTTCATCTTCAGCATGGGCTGCACTGCTTTGGGATGCTTGATCAAATGAGGCAATCGCGTGGGCACGATCTGCCAGGAAGCCCGAACTTGTCCTTCAGCCGTCCGCACTGAAGATGGCTACCTCCCTCGGAGAGCTTGGCCCAATACGCGTCCACTTCCTGCTGGGCATTGCAACGCGCCACAAACGAGACGGCCTCCGTGCATTTGAACATGGGGCCGCCGTTTAACGCTGTAAACGTCTGGCCGTCAAGCTCGAAAGCAATCGTAAAGCAATCGTCAGAAGGGCGCCCTGCGGCGCATGGGTACCGTCGACAACATTGCGGACGTCTTCGAACCGCCGCGAGTTCTTGAAGATGCTCAGGTAAAAGTCGACCGCTCCTCGGCATTCGCGTCAAATCAGAAGAATGGCGTTATGCGTGGAAAATGTTCAAGAGCGCTCATGGAAATCACCCAGTGTAAATAATGTTCTAAGCGTGAGAAACCAAAGCGGCGGCTGGGCGGGGAACTACGGCAACGAAGTTATTTATTGTACATGTCACTTGCATTATGCAAGTGAAGTATATATTCTTTTCCGGGCCAGCAAACGCCCTTTGTAGCTAGAAAGGATGACCTGCATCATGAAGTTGAACCCTTATCTCAACTATGGCGGAAACTGCGCCGAAGCTTTTCGCTTCTACGAAAAACATCTAGGCGGCGCCACCCAAGGCCTGAAGCCTTCGGCGGTGGTCTTTGCGCGCCCAGCAAAGCCGCCCTTGCCGTCCCTTGTCGTTCATGGAATTTCCGCAACTCAGGGAGTCGGGAAGCGGGCCCAATCGGTCATGGTTCCGTTGCGCCGTGTCAACCGCGAAGGGGATTGATAGAGAAGAATTGCGAATGGGCCGTTTAAACATAAGCGTATCCATCTTCCGGTTAAGACTCAATTCGGATAACTAGAAAAGCTGTGTGGAAAATGAACAGGAAGCTGTCTCTAAATGGGATGAACCCTACCGTTTATCTTCCAGCAGCGTCTTGAGCCGTGCGAATCCTGTTCTGCTTACTGGTAGTTTCACTCCGCTTGTCAAAATTGCGACCTTGCTATCTTTTGCGTACGGCTCGATGCGCACTACGCGCTCCAGATTCACGATGTAAGAGCGATGAATTCGTACAAAGAGTGTCGGGTCCAGTGCTAACTGCAAACCCGAAATCGTCTGCTGCTTCAAGTGTTTTTTGCCTGCGCTCACCAGTGATACATAATCGTCCAGCGCCTCTGCATAATCCAGTTTACTCACCGCGATCAGAGTCACCTTGGTACCGTCCTTCACCACGATCCGTTCGGCATACTGCCCGGCGGGGCGTGACGCCGCGGCTAGTTCCGCTGCGTCCACAACTCTTTTTTCCTCTTGGTTTTTTGCCTTTTCGAGCGCAGCCTCAAATCGCTCGCGGCTGAACGGCTTCAACAGGTAATCCACCGCGTGCACGTCGAAGGCCTTCATCGCGTATTGATCGAAGGCGGTTACAAACACGATCGCCATGCCATTGCGATCGATCAGTTCCAGCACATCGAATCCCGTCAGCTTTGGCATCTGCACGTCCAGGAACAACAAGTCCGGTTTGTGTTCCCCTGCGGCCTTTACTGCTTCCATCCCGTTTCCGCACTCCGCCGCAATTTCGATTTCAGGGTGTGCGGCGAGCATTTCTCGAATGAGTTTTCGAGCCAACTCCTCATCGTCCACAACCAATGCCTTCCACTTGCGTTTGCCACCGTTCATTTGGCCTTCTCCGTCTCTGCCGGAAATGACAGACTCACGCGAAATATCTCGTCTTCGGCTTTCGCCTGCAATTGTGCTTCGTTGCCGTAGCGTGCTTCCAGCCGCCGTTGCACGTTTCTCAGCCCGACTCCGTTTCTGCGCGAACTGCCCGCCTCCGGATCCCACGAATTCTCCACTGTAAGCAACATGCGCCCGCCATTCCTGGCCGCATGCAGTGTGATCCAGCCGCCCTCCGGCATTTGGGCAATCCCATGCACCACGGCGTTTTCAAACAGCGGTTGCAACAGTAACGGTGGCAGCAGGCATTCCTTCGCTTCTTCCTGAATTTCTTCCTTCACTGTCAGCCGTTCGCCAAAACGCACTTTCTCAATCGCGCAGTATTTTTCTAACAATCCCACCTCTTCTCGCAATGGGATGACAGCCTTCTCTCCCATCCCCAGTGTCAGCCGCAGGAAATCCGCCAGCGACACGCACATTTCGCGAGCCCGGGCCGGATCGATGCTGGTCAGCGCGCTGATCGAATTCAAACTGTTGTAGAGAAAATGCGGATTGATCTGCGCCTTCAGTGCGCTTAACTCCGCTTCCCGCGCACGCACGCTCGATTCCAGCGCGCGTTCCTGTGCCTCTTGGCTGGCCTTTTGCGCGAACAGCATGTAGTGAAACGCCGTGCCCAGCAGGTAGTAGGAGAAACCGACTCCGTAGAGATGCGTCTGGGCCGCCACAAACAGCTTGTATGTTCCGCTCATCCCCAGCCCGGAATCGATCCACTGGGCCAAAAGTTTCCCGATTCCTACCCATAGGTACGCGAGCACAATCGCGGCCGCGACATGCGTCAGCACCGTGCTCCACACGTCCTTGCCCACCAACGGATGGCTGCGGCACGTGAATCGTGCAGACCATGCTATTCCCTGTGCTAATGCGGCCAGGGGCACTGCCAGCATCAGTGCCGCCAGCCAGTTCATTCCCCAATTCGTCACCAGCATGGTCGCCATGAGCGACGCAAATAGCACTCCCGCGAACAAAAGTACCGCCCACGCGGATTTGCCGATGTTTGATCTATCCATGGATCGCTTCAGTTCTTTACCGTGATCCCGCCAAAAAGAGCCTGTCCGCGCAGGATCAATCGTTTCCTCGCGGGCGCTCCCGGAACGTCCGGCAGCGGCGGCCGCGTTTCGTCGGCGTAGCCGCCGAAAATGCTTTGCCCCTCGTATACGACTGTCCATCGTTCCGGAACGACGAGTTCAATTCCTCCGAAAACCGCTTCGACGTACAACACCGCTTCTTCGCCCTCGATGTCTGCCGAGCGGAAGTCCAATTCCACTCCGCCAAATGTTGCCGTCGCCGTTCCGCCTGCAAAGTTGTTCATGCTAATCCGGCGTTCCACCCCTCCGAACAACGTCGCTACGCTGATCTTGTTGGGTCCTTCCGCGGAGGTCGGACTCAGTTTGGGTAACCGTAACTCAAATCGGCTCCAAATCAACCCAAGCCCAACAGCGATCAGGATGATCGGCCAGAAGTCCGCGACCGTTATGTGCAGGTACCCTAGAGTGCTCAGTTGAAACAGCGTCCCGATCATCATCAGTATCAGGCCGGCCACCCGATTGCGAGACTCGAAAAATCGCGTTGCACCCACGGCAATCAGGATCAGTGGCCAAAATTTCCAAATCCGATCTACTGGTAAAATGCCCATGTGATCGAGCAGAATCGCGGTGCCTATGATCACCAGTATTAGTCCGGGTAGCACGCGGGTCCTCGCGCTCAAGATGCGGTACCGGCGGCCATCCATGCTGTCGTGGATGCGCTGGTGTATGCGGTCGTGCAGATCCTGGCTGAACTTGTCTGGATTGAATTTGTCTTCGCTACTCACCGCGCTCTCCCGTCTTCCATGCTCCGTGCGTCACCGTCGTCCTACTTGCCTCTGACCTCTCTGGCGCGCCGCTCAGCTACAAACGTGCTTCACTAGAACCCCGATCATCGGTAGCCAGCCCACAATGGCCGACATGTTGTTCACTACGTGCGACAACACATAATCCATGCCGAACTGCATTTCTACAAGGGTGATTCCAATTCCCGCTGCCCATGCGACACCCGCGATCACTCGATTTCGCTTCGTTGCTGTCTCCGCATCCGTCCCCATGGCGTCCTCCAGGTGGCCTTTCCTGCCGCCCATAGACAGACTAGAACGAGCCGGCCTGGCCTTCACGCACAAATCGGCGAACTGCGATTGGGAGTCGGCGAATGCCGCCAACGCACCGGTTGGTGTACGGACCTTGAAAACCTTCCCCAACCGGTTTATGGTAGGCCTACACGAAATCACGACCGCCCAGGTCAGCTAACCCCGGCGGATCCGCGCTTCGAAGAGGTGCAAATTGTCCCAGAATTCCTTGTCTGCCCCGCGTACGTCGGGGCCGCGCCATCATTGGGTTCTCTACGTTTTCCTGGCTTTTTTCGGAGGGCTGCTCACCTTTGCCGGTGCTCGCGCGCAGCAGAAAGCTTCCGACGACACCACCTTTCGCAAGCTCATCGATAGCTATTGCGCCGCCTGGAGCTCCGGGAATACCGCCAATGTTGCGAAGTTTTATGCCCAGGGCGACAACCTGATTTTCTACGATGTTGCGCCGTTTTCCTATTCAGGCTGGAAAGAGTACGATGCCGGTGTGAAAAAGAATTTTCTCGACAGCACGGAGTCGGTTTCGCTCACTGCGGGCAAGGATCTCCGGGTGACCCGCCACGGCATTATTGCGTGGACCACCGTGCCAATGCATTTGACGGTGAAGTTGAAGGATGGTCGAAGCATCGATACACCGGTCCGCTACACCGGCATCTGGGAAAAACATGGGACCTCCTGGCTGCTGGTCCACGAACATCTCTCGGCCCCTTATGCTGGTTGACGCTTTTTCGCGGATTTCCGAAGGCCTCTTTACTTAAAACGGAAAACCTATAACGTATAACTGTCCGTGTGGAACCTCCTCAAATTCTACTGGCTTGCTTCATCCGGCTACCGCCTTCAGCCCTGGAAAAGCCCTTACATCCAATGGCGATTTGAAACTTTTATCGGCAAGGAAGCCGTAGGCCTTGACGCCCGCAAATTTCTGGCACTATCGTGGAAATACCGCCACAATCTGAAATCCTTCGCCGATTGGGCGGCTATTCGCCGCCGCGCCCAACACCCTTAAAAGCTGGTCATTTTCAGTCTCGGCGTCTGCGGACGAAGCATTTCAACGTCCAATTCTGCACGGGCGTATAATAAATGGAGAGGTCTGCGATTTATGTCGACCCTCCAGATCCTCCAATCCACTCCCACGCTCCACGAAGCGCGTTGGTGGGAGCCTGAAGCGAACAATCGCGTCCATTGTTACCTGTGCCCGCGCCACTGCCACATCGGCCACGGGCAATCCGGTTTCTGCTATATTCGCGCCAATCAGGACGGCAAACTGTATAGCCTTGGTTACGCTTCCCCCGCTGCTCTTCAGGTCGACCCGATTGAGAAGAAGCCACTCAACCATTTCCTTCCGGGTACGCGCATCTTCAGCATGGGCACGGCCGGCTGCAACATGGGGTGTTTCTTCTGCCAGAATTGGGACATTTCCAAATCTCATCAGGACCAGGTTCGCTCGACGTACCTTCCTCCCGAGGATGTTCCGCGACTGGCCCGCAAACACGGCTGCGGATCCATCGCGTTCACCTATAACGAGCCCACCATCTGGGGCGAATACATTATCGATATTTGCAAAGCAGCCAAACCTCTCGGGCTGAAAACCGTGATGGTTTCGAACGGCTACATTACCCGCGAAGCTTTTCACGATATTTACGACCATATCGACGCCGCCAACATCGACCTGAAAGCATTCACTGAAAATTTCTACGGCAAAATTACGCTTACGCACCTGCAGCCTGTCCTGGATACTTTGAAATGGCTGAAAAACGAAACCAATGTCTGGTTTGAGATTACTAACCTGATGATTCCCACGCTTAACGACGACCCCGCTGAAACGTTAAAGCTAGCCGATTGGATCCTGGCCAATCTTGGCCCCGATATTCCCTTGCACTTCACTGCGTTCCACCCGGACTTCAAGCTTCAGGACAAGCCAGCGACGCCGCCGGAGACCCTCCATCGCGCTCGCCAGATTGCGCGCGAAGCCGGGCTCAACTACGTGTATGAAGGCAACATCCATTCCGGCGCAGCGAACACCTATTGCCCGAATTGCCAGACGCTGGTCATTCGCCGCTCCTGGCACAATGTTCTCGAGAATCGGCTCAAAGCCGGGAACTGTCCCCACTGCGAAAATCCCATCCCGGGCTACTGGTCCGGCGCCTCGGTAATGTAAACCGATCTGCGCATGCGGATGGAGCGATTTGTTCCCGAAGTCTGCAAGGACTACAATTCTCTTGGAGAAGCTCTCATGTCCGATCAACTCGTCATCGCAGATCGCGCTTTTCATTCTCGGCTCATCGTTGGAACAGGTAAGTATCGCAGCTTTCAGGAGATGGCTAGGGCTCACGCTGCCTCCGGCGCAGACATGGTTACGGTCGCGGTGCGGCGCGTCAACCTGACGGACAAGTCCAAAGAATCCCTGATCGATTACATTGATCGCGAGAAGATTTTCATTCTGCCGAACACGGCCGCGTGTTATTCCGCCGAGGAAGCCATTCGCACGGCGCGGCTGGCGCGTGAAGTCGGCCTGTCGAACTGGATCAAGCTGGAAGTGATCGGTGACCAGCAGACTCTTTTTCCGGACACGGAACAGCTTATCGAAGCTACCAAAGTTTTGGTGAAAGAAGGTTTCGTCGTTCTGCCCTATACCAATGACGATCTCATCGCTGCTCGCAAGCTGATTGACGCCGGCGCCGCCGCTGTGATGCCGCTGGCCGCTCCCATCGGATCCGGCCTGGGCATTCAAAACCCCGCGAACCTGCGCATTCTGCGCGAGCGCATCACCGAAGTTCCCATGATAGTTGATGCCGGTGTTGGTACGGCCTCCGACGCCGCAGTGGCGATGGAGCTTGGCGCCGATGGCGTGCTGATGAACACGGCCATTGCCGAGGCGGCCGATACTGTCTTGATGGCTGAAGCGATGCGTGACGCGGTGGTCTCAGGACGAAAGGCATACCTCGCCGGTCGCATGCCCAAGCGGCTGTATGCCTCGGCGTCCTCGCCGCTGGCCGGAGTTGTGCGCTAAGACTGATTCATTTCTTCTGAGCTCCGACGGCTTCATATCTACCTTGGATCTACCTTGCACTAGGCACCCAGCATTCGATTCGCACTCCGCGCTCTAGAAAAGAGTTTCCTCGTGTCTCCACAGAAAAATACACGCGTGATCATCACTGGCAAGGGTGGGCCCGAAGTTCTTAAGCTCATCGAAGAGGAACTACCGAATCCGGGCGCACCGGAAGTGCGGGTGAGGGTCTTGGCCGTCGGGGTTGCCTTCGCCGATGTTCTCATGCGTCATGGGATGTACCCGGGTCAACCGTCATTTCCATTCGTACCGGGCTATGACGTCGTCGGCGAAATTGATGCTGTCGGCAAAGGCGTGAAGGATTTCCAGGTGGGCCAGCGGGTAGCGGCGCTGTTAATGACTGGCGGATACAGCCAATTCGCGATTGTGCCTGAGGCCCATCTGGTCCCGGTGCCCGATGGCCTCGATGCGGCGGAGGCAGTCTCGCTTGTACTGAATTATGTTACCGCGTATCAGATGTTGCACCGAGTGGTGCAGGTGCGCTCCGGGCAAAGCATGCTGGTTCACAGTGCGGCGGGTGGAGTCGGCACGGCAGCCCTACAGTTGGGAAGAATTATCGGCCTGACCATGTTCGGCACAGCCAGCAAGCCGAAACATGAGTTGGTTTCCGGCTTAGGCGCGGTGCCCATTGATTACCGCATGGAGAATTTTGCGGACCGCATTCGGCAGCACGTTCCGGGCGGGCTGGATTGCGCACTGGATCCGATCGGTGGACCGCAGTGGTGGAGGTCCTACGGTTGTTTGCGGCGCGGCGGGAGCCTGGTCTGTTATGGCGTCCAGGCGGCGGTCTCCAAGGGGCAGCTGGCTGCGGGCGCTGGTTTTGCCTTGTTCGGCCTGATGAAACTCATTCCCGACGGAAAACGGGCGGTCTGGTACAACGTGACCAAGCTTCGAAATCAGCGCCCGGAGTGGTTCCGCGAAGATCTATCCAAATTGTTTGCGCTGTTGGGTGGCCGGCAGATTCAACCAGTCATTGGAGCGAAGTTCCCGCTGAGCGACGCGGCACTCGCCAACGCCATGCTCGAAAAAGGCCAGACTTTCGGAAAAATAGTATTGCTCCCGTGAAAGTAAGTTGCAGCCAGCAGGGGCCATCATCAGCCTATTCCTCAAGCCAGCTCTGAATCTTTAATTCCCGCACCCGCCGGAACTCCTTCACTTTGTTGGTGACCAGCGCCAGTCCTTGCGCCATTGCATGTGCGTCGTGATCCACATGCTATCGTTTCCGATGATCCGGTTTAGGCGGAACTGTTTAGGCCGGCGCACTGCTTGGCTGTTCCTGGACTTAAAAACTCTCGCCGTTGTCCTAATTAATTCCTTCACGAATGTATATTCGCCTTGTATATACATGCGTGAATTGCCCCAAAATCCTGGCTAAGAGTCACAAGATTGCCATCTAGTCTAGATTGTTTTGCCGTGGTGGCGCCCGGCCGGCTCGAAAAGCGACAAGAGGTTGGTCATGCTGAACAAATCTCGAATCTGCTGGTTCGCGTTTACGACTTCTAGCTGGCAGCCTCGGGTTCTCGCGGATACATACAGGCCCACCACCGTGCCGAGCCCCGAACTGTCCACCTGTGGCACTTCCTTTAAATCGATCAGGATTCTCTTGTGACCGGGGATCCTTTCGCGCACGGAATCTTTCAGCACTTGTGTATTCTCAAACGTGAGCTTTCCATGGCATTCCGCCACCAGCGCATCCTCACGGTCATAGCAATGCACGCGAAATCCACGAGTCGAACTGCTGGGTAGCTCAACCATCGCAAAGCCTCCTCAAAAGGATCGCCATTGCCCCGTCCCCTTCTATCGTACTTGGCACAGATTTGCCACACTTTCGCTCCTTCGTGTTGCGATCCGGGTTAGACTGAGGGCGTGCAACGCAAAATCTTCTGGATGTCGTTTGCGGCGATCGGCCTGGTAGCCGATCTTATTTTACCGTTCTGGTGGGCTCTGGGCGCCACCATCCCGATTCTTGCGTTCAGTTGGTGGCTCGCCTACCGCAGCGAATGGTTCAACTAAGCGCTTTACAGGGTGCGGAAGAAGAAATGCCAAACTGCATCAACTGCGGCATGCACAAGGGCGGAAGCGAAGATCGATCCGGTTTTTCGCCATACCCAGCCATAAAATAAGCCTGCGATCGTGGCCAAAATCACGTAACGCCAGTTGGGAAATCCCAGATTAGTGATATGCGAAAAGCCGAACAGCACCGACGCTGTCCACCATCCTGCCAGTTCACTCTTCGAAGCCTTCGATAGAAAGTTCTGCAGCAGTCCGCGAAACAGCAATTCTTCCGGCCAAGCCGTGAATAGCAGAATTGCCAGCGAAAGTCCGGCATACGCAGCCCATTTCCCCCACTGCGGTGCGAACGCGATGAAACGCAGCGCGATGCCGAGCGGAATGGCGATGCACGCAAATGCCAGAAAACTCCCGGCAACAAACAGTCCCCAGCGTTTCCCCCACCCGATGGAATAGCCGATACCCTTCGCGCGCCGGATCAGTAAGAACGAAGCCAGCGCCACATTCACCGCCGCCATGACGGTCAAGACATGTGACAGTTTGCCGGCGGGGTAAGGCCACAACAGCCAGATCCGATGGCCAAACTTCACGACCACCCAGATTTCAAGCATGGTCGCAAAATCCTGCCAAGCTCCCGGCGCCGCGTTGTCAGCCCAAGCTGCCAGGCCCACCGGCCCAAAGACTAATCCCGCCACGACGGCGGTTCTCGTCCAGGAGAGGCTTCCAGTTCCGAGCAAGTAGAAGATGTACGCCAGCAGCACGCACACGCCAAGGAATACTCCGCCGGCCGCGCCAAACTTTGTATTGATTCCGTCTGCTACCCCACGCGCCGCCAGCAACAACATCGCCAGCAGCAAAAACGCAAAGCATGTCAACGTTGCCGCGAAGGCCCTTCCGCCATATCCTTGCCATGAGGCAAATAGTGCGCCACCGAGACAACATCCTGCCCAAATTCCCAACATCGCCCACGGGCCCAATTGTTTCATCGCGTCGCTCGCTTCATCTTGTTCCGGATCCCAGCAATATTTGCACATCCCGCCGCATCTTGCTGGGATCCCGCGCGCAGAAATCGGTAACTAAGGAAGAGCCACCCCTTGAAACGTCTCGCCTACATTGACTGGATGCGCGGTCTGGCGTGTCTCCTGATGTTCCAGACGCACTGCTATGACTCCTGGCTGCGTCCCGAACTGCACCAAACTCAACTGTATAAGTTATCGCAGTTCGGCGGCACGCTTCCGGCTCCGTTGTTCATTTTCCTGGCGGGAGTTTCGTTCGCGCTGGTGACGGAAAAGCTGCGCGAGAAGGGGATCCGTCGCTCGGCCATTGCCGAACAAACCATTCGCCGCGGTGCGCAGATCTTCGCCCTGGGAATCCTGTTCCGCATACAGGAATATGTGCTCGGGTATAAATGGGTGACGTGGACGGACCTGCTGCGTGTCGATGTGCTCAATATTCTGGGACTGTCCATGATGTTGATGGGCATTCTTTGCTGGCTCACCGCGGCGCCCACGACATCCGTGGCGCGCCAACGAGGAATTGTTTCGGCTCTGCTGGTCGCCACGATCATCGCGCTGCTGACCCCCCCGCTTTGGACCAGCTGGCGGCCAAAGTTTCTTCCTTGGCCTCTCGAAACCTACATCAACGGTACGCACACGTATAACCACCCGCAGCACTGGTTGTTCCCCATCTTCCCGTGGTGTGCGTTTGCGTTTACCGGATTGGCGGTTGGTTTTCTAGTGTTCAGCGATTTCGCCCGAAAGCGGGAATCGCTCTTCTTTGGCTTACTCGGGCTTGCTGGAGTCGCGGCGATTCTGCTGTCGATGCTTTTCGATGCGCTACCGATTCGTCTGTATGCGGTCTACGATTATTGGCATTCGAGTCCAAATTTCCTTCTGGCTCGTTGTGGAGTGCTGCTCATCACCTTGTCGCTGGTCTATTCGTGGTGCAAATGGGGATTCGCGCAAAAGGGTTTCAGTGCCGTGATTCAGTTGGGACAAACATCGTTGCTGGTCTATTGGGTGCACATCGAATTTGTATATGGTTGGTTGTCAATCTTGCCGAAGCACGGCTGCTCGATCGCGAAGGCCACAACTGGATTGTGCGTGATCTTTACCGCGATGCTGGGGCTGTCGATCTTGCGGACGCGTTACAAACAGGCCAAAGTCAAGGCTTTGCGGGCGCAGGCGCCGGCTGCTCCGGAGCCGGCAACTTAATGATCACTTCACCGGGCTGCGCCAAGCCGAGTTCCTCGCGGGCAATTTTGCGGATGGTCTGCGGATCACTTTTCAAGTCCTGAACATCCTGCTCCAGCACCGCGTTTTCCCTGTTCAGCCGTTCGATTACAGAACTGACCTTGCGAATCTCTTGCTGCTTCAGCCGCATGGCCAGAAAACCGTGCGTGCCAAAGACGTCGTGGATCAGCAGCACAACAACAAAAATAACCAATACCTGGCGGCCGTACGCGCGCCACAACTTGCCACACTGTTGTTCCCAATTAATCTTCATTCGCCGTTCAGTATCCAGTCGTAAGCCCCGCGGATAAGCTTCTCTTCCCCACCACGAATTCTGCTCCATCCGCGCGACCTACAGATACAACTTTTCTCTTACAGCGTGTCGAACAGTCTACGTCTACCCTGCAGACCATATTTGCCTTCTATTCGCATCCAGCCCGAATCCACATATGATGCAGCTGTCGGAAAAAGTTGGCCGGCTCGCCGGTGCCGGGAGCTCGGACTATGAACAAATGCACCGTCGTCTCGGTATTCCTGCCGATATTCGTGTTTGCCTGCAACGAGCAGCCGCTTGCGGTGAACCATGCAACGGTCCGTGCGGAACCAGCCTTGCAAGCGAGCGTTCCGGCGCCGGCGGTTACGGGCGGGTTTGATGGTGGACGGGCTTTCGACCATGTCCGGCACTTGCTCGAACTGGGGCCCCGACCCCCAGGTTGCGAGGCTATCCACAAGAAGGAATACATCGCGGCATAGCTCAAGAGCTACCGATGGCAGGTAGAGGAACGCGATTTTCGTGCGTCCTCGGCGCTGGGCGATCTGGCCATGAGAAACATCATCGCGAAGATTCCGGGCACTGGCACCGGCATCGTTCTTTTCGCCACGCACTGCGATACGGAGCGGATTCCCAACTTTGTCGGTGCCGACGACGGCGGTTCTGGTACGGGCACGATGCTCGAACTGGCGCGAGTGCTGTGCGCCAGCAAAAGTACTTTGAACGTCTGGATTGGTTTCTTCGATGGCGAGAAAGCCCAAGGTCAGTGGGCCGACAAAAACAGTGTTCAGTGGGCGGCCAGTAACAGCACTCACGGCAGCCGGGAAATGTCCGCGACACCAACTCGACGCCCTGGCTCGTTGATCTAATTTGGGCCACCGCCCCGCGCCTGGGCTATGCCAACATCTTCGTAAATGAGCCGTACCTGATAGGGGGCGACGACCACTTCTCATTTTTGCGGCGCGGGGTTGCGGCGTGCGACCTGATCGACTTCGAAATTCTAGATACCTATTGGCACACTCCGGAAGACCCGCTGGAGAAAATTGATCCGCGCAGCCTGGCGATTGTTGGTCACGTGTTGCTGGAGACGCTGGCTTCCCTCGCAAAGAAATTCAAATGAGACAAGTGTCCTTGGTTTGAGCGCTCAATCCACTGTTAGCGGGGCTTCGACGGAGCCGGTGCGGCCGTTGAGGTCGTCGCGCGCCACGAATCGGACCGTGTATTGGCCGGGCGAAAGTTCGAGGAATCCGCGATAAATCACTCCGTCCTGCTGAACGGCGGACAAATTCTGTGGCGTGAGATGCGTGTCAATCTTCTTGCCCGTCGGCTGATCAACCTGCTTGCCGTCGGGCGTTCGTGCCAATGCCACGAAATCAACCACAATGTGATTGTTATCGGTTTCCTTGATCAAGGAAGAGTCAGCGGGCAAACGCAGTTCGTAATTCGCGTGCTTTTTGCCTTGTTGCTGGCTGGGTTCAATGTTGTTCCATCGCGCCGACAACGGAATCGAAGTGAAATCCAAGGGAGACTGCAAAGCGGAGGAGATGTCGTTGGAGCGGCTGCGGTCGGGATCGCTGGTGACGTTGGTCACGAAGAAGCCGCTGCGTGCGCGCACTTCCCCGTGCTCGTGCTTCAGTTCCACTTTCAGCCTCTGCCAGCCGGGCTTGGTGTCGGATCGATCGAGATAATAGCCGAGCATATAGTACGTGGAGGAATCGTCCACGGCGTCGTGAAAACCCTTCACGAGATCGTTGGAGTTGAAATAGGCGCGGCCCCCGGTCATCGAGGCGAAGGTCTGAAATGTTGCTTGCGTATCCATCTGCCGGAATGTGCGATTATTCGACGGCGGGTGGCCCACTCCACCATGGGCAGAGCCGGAGCGAGAGGCGCTGGGCATCGAGGTGCGCAGCCCCCTGACGTCCACAGGATACAGAGCGATCTGCGCATCGTTTAGCAATTGCCAGGTGCGTTCGTACAAGGGCAGAACATCCGTGAGCGTATCCCGGCCAGCGGGCGCAATTCCCATGGTGTCGCTTACACTGAACGGAAATCCGCCGGTCGCCCAGATGAGTGACTTTCGTCCTGGAAAGCCCAGCAACGCCTGCGCGACCTGCTGCATGCCTTCGAGGGTGTAAATGATGGCCATGCGTTGTTCGAACGATTGAAAATTCAACTCACCGCCCCCCAGCACGCTCTGGAGCTTGGAAGCCTCGCTGTGAACCGCGGACGATTTTGCGCTCTTGCCTGCTCCCGCGGCGTGCGGCTGTGCCGAGCTAGGCCCGCTGGAGCTGCCGGCGGCTGCCGAGTCTTCCGGACTATCGACCAGTTGGTCTGGATCTCCGTTCACCTGATGAAGAGCGGCTACGAGTATCTGAGGATCGGTGGTGAATTCGTGGATTACCTGAATGCCGGAGCGAGTAAGAACGTAAAGTCCGGTAGGCTCGCGCACATCGACCGATTCTGTCAGGTACTTCAGTAGTTCCTGGCGGGCGGAAGCCTGGTCGGAGAAATGCGTGTTGATGAGGTCGAGAACGATCAGAGTAATTCGTCCTGCCGAAGGTCCGCCCACAAAAGAATTGCTGAACTCCGCAGGATTGGTTGGCAGGGAAAAGCGACGCGTGTCGCTGGTGATTTCCTCGAACGTGACAATGTTTTGCTCTTTGCCGTTTTGTTCGACGGTGAAGTCCTCCTGTTTCAATCCACGAACGTGCGCGCCAGACTTGTCGGTGACGAGAGTGGGAATCAGTACCAACTCCGTATGGACGGTGAGCTTTGTATCCATGTCGCCAGGCCAGGCGGGTAGCAGAGAGAGAAATATCAGAGTGACGATACTTAAACCGCAAAACGAGATTTTAGCGCGGAGCGAGAATCTCATAGACACTCCTTTGACTTCAGGAGAGAAGCAGACCGTCAGTGCCGGTCCCCGGGTTCTTCATGTTTTCCAAGGAAAGAACCGGCGGAAAGCATACCACTTTCTAAACTGGCAATGGACGAATACACCAGTGCCCCACAGAGGTAAAGGAAAATTCGGCAATAACTACGCGATCGACACTAGGGAAGAATACCTCGGAAAAATCATGCGAAGCCAGAATTTTTCTTTGCCGCATATGCGAGCATGCTCACAATAGGAGGATCGAGATGGACTCTACGCCGCCACAGTTTGCCCACATCTTGCTATTTGCTTGTCCTGTATGCTTTCGACCACTGGTAACCGCATGCAACAGCACCAACCGCAACCTGGAAGTCGCCGATAGCTACGATTTCCTTTCGCTTTGCCATTGTGGGTGGTCCGGCCAGGTAATTGGCATGAAGGCTAAGAGGCATTGGGTGGAGGCGTGGTCTGATAAAGCGCCGGTGGGAAAAGGAATTGCCGGCTCCTGCGACAGCGACATCGCCGCAGGAAGATAACTACGAAGCGAAATACGGGAAACCGGGTATTGGCCCAGGTCCCTCGCAATGTACATACTAGTACTTGGGGAACTCGGTGCGAGTCGTCATTGCGGATGATCATGCGTGGATCCGTCAGGGTGTCCGCTCCATCTTTCAAACACGCCCTGAATGGACTGTTTGCGGAGAAGCCGCAAACGGTCAGGAAGCTATTGATCTGGTTCAAAAACTGCGACCGGAGCTGGTCGTGTTGGATATCAGTATGCCGGTGATGAATGGCTTGCAGGCCGCGAAGGCCATCCGTTCATCCGTGCCAGAGACGAAAATCGTAATCCTTTCGATGCACGATTCGCCGCATGCGAGGCAGGAAGCGCTGAAGGCGGGAGCGGACGGGTATGTCATCAAGACTGCCGAACCGGGGGAGCTTTTCGAGACCATCGGATCGCTTGGATTGAAGCAGTAGAAGCGACAGCGCTTGAAAACACGCCGCACGACTTCAGCATTCATAATCTTCAGTGCACGTAGTATCCGCTTTTAGCCAGGATCACATAGTCGTGTCCCTTTTTCCCGAAGGAAGAAGCCAGCCGCACGTCGAGTTTGTGCGGTTTACCATTGGCGCCGTTCGCATTCGTATAATAGCCGACGGTGTAGCGGGTCTTGATGCGCTCGATCAGCGCGCGAAAGGCGCTGTCCAGATGAGGCACGTCGGGAACGTCGAAAATTTCGCCGCCGCTCTGGTCCGTCACTTTGCGGATGTTGACCAGGCCGGGAACCATACTGGCGTAGTAGAGAGTTCCTGGCGGATTGTAGCCGGGAATTTTAAGGTTGTAGAGGACAGCGTCCGCGGCGATGGTTTCCGTTACGATATCGCGGGTGCCCTGGCCGCCGGCGTCGGTGCCCACGTCGTCACTGATGAGGATAATGACCCGGCGGCCTTTGGGCGGGGTGTTGAGCAGATACTGCGCGGCTAGAAAGATTCCGTCATTGATGTTCGTGGCCCCGCCAACCTGGAACGCGCTGATCTGCTGCGCAATCGTGGATTTGTCGTTGGTGAAGGGCACACGCAACTGCGCCTCGGTGGAGAAAGTGAAAAGGGCGACCTCGTCTTCGGGTTTCAGAGCCGAGAGGGCAACGTTTGCGGCTTCGCGAAGAGGACCGAGAAAAGGGCCGATGGAGTCGCTCAGATCCAGCACCAGAGCGACATTGAGCGGCAGTTCGTCGCGACTGAAAATGTCGATTTTCTGAGGAGTGCCGTCCTCGCGAATTTCGAAATCCTCCTTCTTCAGACCGGACATGATTTGTCCAGATTTTGTTTTGGCGGTGGCATCAACAAGGACGAGATTTACGTCCACATGGATGACGCTTTGGGATTGATCCTGCGATTGGTTTTGAGCCGTGGAAGGTGCGAGGAACAAAATCGTCAGGCCAAACAGCAGAGCGATCGGGCTGAAGATGTTTCGGCGGATGATTCGCATTGGTGCACAAACAGTATAGCGGGGTTGGAGCGGCGCGTAAAAACCTGCAAATACAAGGTGGCATCATGCGAAAGGCCCGCGTCTTTTGCGTACCGTCAGGAAAGGGAGCTGGCCGATCTGAGGATCGGCACCGCGGGCTAACGCCCGGCGTTGGGGTGATTGTGTCGCCAGGTCCAATATTCGCGTTGCTGCTCGTGGTTGAGTCGTGCGTACTCGCGATATTCGTAATGGCGTTCGGCCAGCCACATGCGATACGCGCGATCCTCGCGATCGTTCCAGTAGTGATAATCCGAATGAGAATCGTCATAAACGCGTGCGTGGGCGGCGCAGCCTGCCATGGCGAGCGGCGTAAAAGAGGTAGCGGCGAGCAACATCGTGCTGAGCAGGCGTTTCGAGCTGCGGATCATGGGATTCTCCTCGACTTTTGCTGACACACATCGCGCGCTGGGGTGCACAGTTTATGAGAGGCGCTCCTTGTATTTCATCTCTCGCTGGGGCGTCCACTCTATGAACAAGAAACACAATTTGCGGGTGAAAAGTTGCGCGATTTCTAATTGGTTTCACGACACAGTAACGGATGCCTTTGTAAGATACGCTAGGAAGGCCCCGGCCGCGTAAGACTCACCTTCCGTCTGATGCGAAGTGCAGAAGGAGCCGTCATGCCAAGAGAAAAGAGTACGCCGTTGCCACAACCGGTATTCAATGAAGGAAATCTGACGCCGGATCCGAAACAATTCAAGGTGAAACATCCTTCGGATGCCCAGCAATACAAAGAGATCGAGAAATTGCTGACTAAAGACGTGGTGGCATTCGGGCCGTCGCGAGCACAGGCGAGCGATTTGTACACATTCGCTAGCGCCATGGGACCCCATGGCTCGGAAGCCGTGCAGGCCATCCAGAAGGCCGGAAAAATTATTTTTCATTGCGCCGGAGACACCGGTGCATCGAGCGAGGGCAAATACGGTAACGAGTTGCGTGTGTCGGACCAGGTAACCAATGACTGCCGCACCAGCGACGTCGCGAACCGCCCAGCCTTCTTTTATCATTTGGGCGACGTGGTTTATGACTTTGGCGAATCGCAGTATTACTACGATCAGTTTTATGAGCCCTATCGTAATTATCCTGCGCCGATTTTCGCCATTCCTGGCAATCACGATTCCTTTGTCATCCCCGGAACGTTGCCCGCCGATACGCCGCTAACCATTTTCATGAGAAACTTCTGCGCGCAAACCCCAACGATCACACAAGAAGCCGCTTCGCTACACCGTACGGCGATGACGCAGCCGGGTGTTTATTTTTCGCTCGATGCCCCCTTCGTGCGCATCATTGGATTGTTCAGCAACGCATTGGAGGATCCCGGCGTGATTTCGAGCGAAAGTGGAAAGTGGCCGGCGGTGCCGGACTACCAATTACAATTTTTAACCACGCAGCTCCAGCGTATCAAGAAAGAAAAATATGCGGGAGCGGTTTTGCTGGCCGTGCACCACCCACCGTTCTGCTATTCCCCTGGCGCAAAGTCGAGTGGGACCGGTGGCGATCATTTGGGGAGTCCGAACATGCTGCAGCAGATAGACACGATCTGCAAGGCACAGGGCGTCTATCCGCATGCCGTTCTTTCCGGTCATGCGCACAATTACCAACGCTTCACGCGAACAATCCAATTCGCCTCCAACACCATCAATGTGCCGTTTATCATTTGCGGCGACGGAGGCCACGATGTGCTCAAGCTGGTCCAGGGGAAAAATGGCCAGCCTGCCCAGGAGCCCCAGTTTGGAGTGGAAGTGGACTACCTGGAGCCGTCGAAGCCCGCGGTGCAAGCGCAAAGCCTGGTGCTGAATCATTACGACGATACCAATTACGGATACTTGCGCGTCGCCGTGGATAAAACCAGCCTGAAGATCGGCTTCCATCAGGTCGGGAAGGGCGGCATCGCCCAATCGCGCGTGGATATGGTTACTGTGGAGCTGGCAAGCAGAACGGTCGTTGCGAATGCGTAAGCGCGGAACAGACCGGAGGTCTTGTAGAATCGTGTGTGGAGAAACCAGGAATGAAACGGGAGACGAGGTTTCGTGTGGTACTGGTGACCTGCGCGACATTGGAAGAAGCCAGAAAGATTGCGCGCAACGTGGTGGAGAGGCGCTTGGCAGCCTGCGTGAATATCGTGACGCATGCCGTTGAATCGTTTTATGCCTGGGAAGGGAAGCTCGAAAACATCAGCGAGTATCTGTTAATGATGAAGACCACCGACGAACGAGTGGAAGGCTTGCAGAGGGAAGTTCTAAACCTGCACTCCTACGACACACCGGAGTTCATCGTCCTGCCCATAGTGGCAGGCTGCGAAGAGTATTTAAAATGGCTAGGTGACTCTACCAGTTAAGTCAGCGCCGACCTTATCGTGGAGTCACAGCACGGCTGCGCCCTATGTCCGCAAGATCGAACTCTTAAAGGCCTTCGAAGTACTTCTGAATTATCTCGGCTAGATGTACAGAAGCGCCTGATCCAGGTCCGCGATGATGTCTTCGACGTCTTCGATGCCGACGCTGAGGCGCACCAGGCTGTCCGTGATGCCAATGCGGTCGCGTACTTCCTTGGGCATGGAAGCGTGTGTCATTTGGGCTGGAAGCGAGATCAGCGATTCCACACCGCCAAGGCTCTCCGCGAGCGAGCAAATCTTCACTTGATTCAGGAAGCGACGCGCGGAATCCTCAGTGCCAAGGTCGAACGAAAGCATGGCGCCGGGACCTTTCTGCTGACGTCGGGCAAGTTCATGCTGAGGATGATGAACCAGCCCGGGATAAAACACTTTGCGCACTTTGGGATGTGCGTCCAGGTGGCGTGCGACCGCTAGTCCGTTGGCATTGTGCTGGAGCATGCGCACCGCGAGAGTCTTGATGCCGCGAGAAGTGAGGAAGCAATCCATCGGAGCAAGGCCGGCGCCAGCGGAGCGCTGGATAAAATAAGTTCTTTCAGCGTCGTCGGGACGCGTGAGGACAACGGCGCCGCCTGTTGCGTCACTATGTCCGTTAAGATATTTGGTCAGGGAATGGACGACGATGTGGGCGCCGAGTTCGATGGGACGCTGCAAATAAGGGGTAAGGAAAGTATTGTCGACCACAAGAGTCGCATGCCGCTCGTTCGCGAGCTTGGCCATCGAGGAAATATCAGTGATGCGCAGCGTGGGATTCGTGGGAGTCTCGATGTAAATCATCTTCGTGTTCGGCCGGAACGCGCCGAGGACAACGGCCGGATCCGACGTGTCTACGAAGGAAAACTCCAGGCCAAAATGGACGAGAAGTTGCGTGGTGAGGCGATAGACGCCGCCATAAACGGCTTCCGAAACGATCACGTGATCTCCGGGTCGCAGCAGGCGAAACACGGAATCAACGCCAGCCATCCCGGACGTGAAAACATAGCATGCCAGCGCTCCTTCGAGCTTCGCGATCGTACGTTCGAGAGCCTTGCGATTAGGATGATTCGTCCGGGCGTAGTCGTAGCCGCCCTTGGTCTTTCCGAGTTCCTCGTAGACGTAGGTGGAGGTTTGATAGATGGGCAGAACGACGGCACCGGTGGAAGGATCCGGTTCCTGACCTACATGAATCGCATTAGTAGCAAATCCCATTCGCATCTCTCCTTGGATGGCGTGCGCAGAAACGAGCGGAGGACGAAGCGGACCATCGGAGTGATGGATACCAGCTTGTCGAGGCTAGAAAAAAGTTACAGGAGGAGGCTCAGCGAGTCAAATGGTGAGCACTCTTGACGTTTCCAGAACTTCCAGACAGGATTGGAGTGAACCATGAGAAGAATGCCTTGGCAAATTTGCATGCTGATCCCGATGGCTTTGCTGGCCCTGACGACGGGTATGTGCGCTGTTCAAGACCAAACTCCCCCGCCGAAAAAAGATCAGGGACCCGCTCCGGGCAATCGCTTGACGATTGAAGTCACCGCCGGAGACTCCCACAAGCCTGTTGAAAATGCCAGCGTCTATGTGAAGACCATCGAAGAGCACCTGATCAAGGACAAGAAATTTGAAGTGAACGTGAAGACGAATCAAGAGGGAGTGGCGCACGTGCCGGACGCCCCCATGGGAAGAGTACTGGTGCAGATTGTGGCCGACGGTTGGAAACCGTACGGGCACTGGTACGACATCACGGATCCCAAGCAAGAGATCAAGATTCATCTGGAGCGGCCGCCGAAGTGGTATTAAGAATGCTCTCCAGGAATTTCGGCACAAAAGTTTTGCTTCAAAGCCCGTGCGAAGCCTTCTCGGTGAAGAATTTTCAAAAAATTGTTTGTGAGATGAAGGAAATTGCACCAAAACAGTGCAAACTGGATCATCGCGTTGAAAGTCAGCGGGTTAGTAGGGGATTTCCTGTAGTTTCCACAAGGTTTTCCACTTTTATGTGCAAAACTTAACGCGAGAGAAACATTTTTTGTTGCGCGAAGGAGAGAGTCGTGCCATCAAACGCTGAAAAATATATTGTGACAAGTTTTGCCCACCAGAATTCGTGAATGTTACAGTGAGATAGACAAAAACTCATGAAAGAAACAACCAGCGGTCCATTTTCAATGATGCAGATGTTCTGGGGTAACCTGGCGGCGCGCCCGCTGCGGTGCTTCCTGAGCATTATTGCGATCGCCATCCAGGTGGTGCTCGTGCTGCTGATCGTGGGAATGACCTCCGGCGTGCTGTCCGATTGGGGTAAGCGCGTGGAGGGAGTCGGTGCCGATATCGTCGTGCAACCCCCCAACGCGTCCATTTTTTTCGCCTTTTCCAGCGCGGTGATGCAAGAGTCTTTGGGCGATGAGATCGAAAAATTGCCAGGCGTCGACGAGGTGGCCCCCACGTTGATGATGACCGACCCGAAGACGCTGGTGGTCATCTACGGAATTGACTACAAGCGCTACAACGCTTTGAGCAAAGGATTTATCTTCCGCTCCGGGCACCCCTTCGAAGGGCCGGACGAAGCTCTTGCCGACGACATCGCAGCGCAGACGCGACACCTGAAGGTTGGGGACACGGTAACGCTTATCAACCGGCCCTTCCGGATTTCAGGAATCGTAGTGCATGGAAAGGGAGCGCGGTTCTACATCCCGCTGAAGACGGCGCAGGACGTCATGGGCGCCGATAAGCATGTTTCGGTGTTTTTTGTGAGGAGCAAAGGGGATACGGAGGCGACGCGCGCGGAAATTCTGAAGCTGAACCCGCAGAACACGGTGCGCTCTATGTCCGAGTATGTCTCCCTCATGAGTTCTTCAAAGCTGCCGGAATTGAAACCCTTTATACGCACCATGGTGGTGCTAGGAATCGTGGTGAGCTTTTTGGTGGTGCTGATGAATATGCACACGATGGTGATGGAGCGCACCAGGGAAATCGGCATCCTGAAAGCGCTGGGATTTACCCGCTTCGAAGTAACGGAGATGCTGCTCGGAGAGACCACCGTGCTGGCGGTTATTGGAAGCTTGGTGGGGATCGGCATCACGTTCTTGACACAGGCGATTTTGAAGCAAACGAATCCCTCGCTGCCCATTCAGATTTCGGCTGGCTGGGTGATGGCTTCGATCGGCCTGGCGCTACTCGGGGCGGCGTTGGGCGCGACGGTTCCCGCACTGAGAGCGGCCGGTTACGATCCAGTCGAAGCCCTGGCGTACGAATAAGGAATTCCGAATCCTTCCTAGGTTTTCCTCAGGCGCGGGATTGCGCAACAAACCTGAAACTGATATGAGAGAAGCAGAATTGGGGCGGTTCGCCTGGCCGCGGACCGGGTGTTCAAAAAACCAGGGAGAAATGCATGAAACGGATGAAGTGGGCAGTGCTACTGTTGCTGTTCGCTTGCGCCATGTCTGCGCGGGCGCAAATGGGCATGGATATGTTCAAGCGTCCATCCTTCACCAAGATGTTTCATCCGGTCGTTGGCAAGGGAGCGGAGTATGAGACCACTTCCAAAACCGGGTCAGACAACAGGGTCCGCACCATGGACATGGGAATTGTAAGTAAGGAGAGCGTGGACGGCAAGGACGGCTACTGGATGGAAATCATGATGAGCGAGCCGGGCGGTAAAACGTTCTTGGGCAAAATGCTGCTTACGCCAGACGATTTTCAGTTTCACAAAATGATTTTCCAGATGCCCGGAAAAGGCGCCATGGAAATGCCATTCAACCCCGCAGCGGCCCAGAGAACGAAATTGGAAGAGAATATGCAAGATTGGCACTCTGCAGGCACCGAATCAGTCACGGTACCTGCGGGAACATTTGATTGCGAACACTGGAAAAATGACAAAACGGGTGGCCAAGTGTGGGTCAGCGACAAAGTTTCACCGTATGGACTGGTGAAAGAAATGAGCAAGGATCATTCCATGGTCCTGACAAAAGTGTTGAACGATTATCCGGAGCGCATCACCGGCCAGGTTCAAAAATTCGATCCGCAGATGATGATGCAACAAATGCAGCAGCAGAGACAGCAGCAACCGCAACAATAGGAGCCGGGAAAGCGGCACGCGAAACAGGGAAGAAACCACATACGGGCGGGAACGCAGGGGCGTCCCGCCCGTGTCCTTTTCTCAGGCGGGGCATCGAAGCAGAAGGAACACGGCGATGGCTACAGATAAATATCTTCAGGCAACCATTGTGGACCGCAGAGAGGTGGCGCCAGACTTGTTCTTGCTGCACGTTGAGGCCAGCCAACCATTGCCATACCTGGCGGGTCAATACGCCACGTTGGGCGTGGAAGTGGACGGGAAACATATCGAGCGCCCCTACTCGATGTGTTCGTCACCGTATGAGGAAAAACTGGAATTTTTCGTAGAGCGCGTGCCAAATGGCGCGCTGACGCCGTTGCTCTACGCGATGGACAAGGGCACGCCGCTGCTCCTGCGACGATTTGCGAAGGGCCGGTTCACTTTAGATTTGCGAAGCGGGCGCAAGAATCACTTGCTGCTTGCGACGGTCACCGGCGTTGCGCCGTATGTCAGCTACGTGCGCACGATTTTTGAGGACTGGAAAAAAGGCAAAGGCGTGATGCCTGGCGAGCACAAATTGTTCTGCATCCAGGGCGCCAGCCGGAGCGAGGAATTTGGCTACCGCGATGAACTCGAGCGTGTGGAAGGCGAGGTGCCCTGGTTGAAATACGTCGCCACCGTGAGTCGTCCTTGGGAAGACCAGGCATGGAACGGCGAAAAAGGCCGCGTGGACGACGTGATCCGCAAATTCGCACACGCGTGGAACCTGAAACCTGAGGATACCACTGCGTATCTGTGCGGGAATCCCAGCATGGTGGAGAGCGGACGGGCCATACTGTTGCGCGCGGGATGGAAAAAAGAAGCGCTGCAGGACGAAGCTTATTTCCCACTGGGTTAGTGAGCGTCTACAATCCACTTAGACAGCAGTCGCGTTTGATGCAGGCCATGGGGAGCCAAAGTGACGCAGGCAGCTCTGCAAGCCGGCCGGCTACAGCACGCCCAGGGCGTTCATAGCAATGTTCCGCAAAACGCTCGGAACTACCACGGTAGCCTGCTTCCGTGCGGGAGCGGCAGAGGCAAAAAAGTACTAAACACCTGGCGCTGCGGCCTCCAAACGGTCCGCTACATCGGAAATGATCTCAACCGGGAAACTCACATGGATGTTGTCGGTGTTGTCTACAGAGTCGATGTACAGTTTGCCATCGCGCACTGTGACGCGAACATGATCGGTGCCATTGCGGACATCGACCAGTTCCGCGTTCGGATATTTCTTGAGTTCCTTAGAAAGTTCGCGCATCGCCGGTAGAAATGGCCGAGCCTGCGCTGCGGCACGCTCCAGATGGTGGAACGGTACGACGCGTAAGCCAACCGGAACCACCGTTGCAGGCACAAACAGATGAACGTGCGAACCGTTGCTGCAATTTTGATCCACATCAACGCGGATCACGCCTTCATGAAAGACATAAGCCCCGGTGAGGGTGAGGACGCCACAGAATCCCAGAGCGGCCTTGGCCAGAAAGAGCATTTTGATCTCTCCTTTTGTCGGGCAAAGCCCGTCGTTTAGTCAGAGACGTTCTTGGAGTCGATCCAGACGTGCACGGTTTCCTGATCGTCCTTGACACTGACGAGTTCGGTGTCTCCGTTGGAAGAAAGCGCGCGAAGAGCCGCCACCACATCCAGCTCGTCTTTCCCGGCAGAAAACAGCGCGTCCACCACCTTCATGGGCACTTTGATCTCCACCTTGGTCTCCTTGCCACTGTCCGAATGTTTGAGAGACTTGTTGTCGGTGACATGGATATAGAGGTAACCGGCATTCTTGGCCACGCGAACGTGTTCCTCGTTGCTCTGGACCGTCACGTATTCGCCGTCCTTCGAGGAACGAACCGCGTCGAGAATCGCGCGCAGATCGACGTCGTTAAGATGTGCATGGTCGATGCGGACCTTGCCACCCTGGAGATTTTCATGATTGATCGCGGGCAGAACCTTGGCCGCCATCTCAATCGGCACATTGACGCGGACGGTCTCGCCCTTGTCGTCCTTACTTTCCACTCGTACATGGATCCATTGGTCGCTCTTCGAGGACGTTTGCGCGAGGGAGGGAGCAGGGAGGAACGCGCAGACGGAAAGTAACAGCGAGCCGGCAAAGCCGAGTATACCCCGTGAAAAATGGTTCATATGAAGCTCCTTGGTTAGTAGTACGGAGAGTGGCAAGGAAAAGTTCCCGGTGGCGAGACTTGAGGCAGTTGGTCCCTGCCAAATGCCCGAAACTTCAGTCGCCGAGCGAAATTTCGCCCTTTTCAAGGCTGGGGAACAGCGTTTGGGGGGAGGCCGGGGACAGCGGCAGGCCGTCGTCGATGTCTCCGTCGCCGTCATGGCGGTGACGGTAGGAATGAATGCCCATGCGGCAGAGATCAAAAGCGCCGTATAGAATGTTTCCGCGGATCACATCGCTCTTATAAAGAAGCACTTCATTGCGGAAATAACGGACCACCGGGGAGCGCGGCCGTATGGGAATAAGGGGATTGAGCCGGGTGTACTCGATCGAGGGGCGGTTGCAATCCTTAAGCTGCACGATAGTGAGCATGCCATCGGTGCGCATCTCGTCGCCGGTGGAGTTCACCATCATCTGGTGAACGTCCGGCCTGGGCATCAGGTAAACGGAATCGACGCAGCCGGAAAGGGTAAGGTCGCGGACCAGCATGTTGACGCCGTCGTCGAGGTTTGGAGAGATATGGTGGATGAACTTGTGATAGCGGAAGGAAAGGGCGGCGCTTGTCTCGCGAGTGTAAGCGCCGAGCCATGCTTGCTGGTCCATCACCGTATGAGTCTCCGTCCAGATGCGGACGTGTTCGCGCTTGCCATAGCTGTCAAAGCTTTTTTGCCACGTCAAATCCTGAGGCTTGCCATTGAGCAGCTGACGCGAAATGGGCATGGTGGAATAATTGCTGAAAGTCAGAAAAGCATGAAATTGCTTCAAGAATGCCATGCGTGAATTGGGATCGGCGGGAAGCCAGCCTGCCGCGGTGAAGGCGTCCTGAAGCTGGTGCTGCGAACCAAGGAACAGCAGATTGACGAGGTCGGCGTCATTGCCATATCGCGTAGTGGTGCGCTCAGGAACGTTCTGCAGGAGCTGTTCTATGTCCCCACGTTCGTATTCATCGAGCTGGAAGGAAACGACGGGAAGCTCGGGTTGGTCGGCGACATACAGAGGCACTTCGATTTGAAGACGAAGATCGGTGCCGGGAGGCAGATAGATTTCCGGCTCGGGCAGAACGCTTAGGGAGCGGTACACCATCAGCGTCACATCGCCGTAGGGATTGTACGTGGGCAAGTGGATCAAGCCGCTAGTTATGCGCCCTTGCGGGGTGTCGGTTGACCGAATGCCGTGAATGACTCC
The DNA here is from genome assembly GCA_963742325.1 of Candidatus Acidiferrales bacterium. Classification (GTDB taxonomy): domain Bacteria; phylum Acidobacteriota; class Terriglobia; order Acidiferrales; family UBA7541; genus Acidiferrum. Next base: position 2,431,364 of record CAVULB010000002.1, read on the forward strand.
CTTGCTCGCTATTTCACGGGCATTATCGACTTCCACCACCTGCGCAGAGATAGGCAGGATCTCGCCGCTCGAGGTGACCAGGCGGTCGAACTGAATCTTCAGTGCCGCGGTGTCATGCAGGAAGCCCATGCCAACTTTGCGGACGGACATGACTTCGCCATCCACTTCGAGGCCGGCGGGAAACACTGGAGTGGAACCACACTCTGGAGATTGGATGAGTATGGCCCGCACGGAAGTGCCCCGTTTGGAGCTGTAGGAAGCGACCGGATCAAGCAGGCGAATCCAGAAGGATTTTCCGGCGGGAATGTATTCGCAATTAGCGGAGGCGCGCGCGGGAGAGAACAAGAACAGAAGCAGCAACAAAGCGCCGCACCCCCACGACACCCGGGAGGCTATGGGGACACAACAGAGACTGCGGGCCGCTGCGGTCCTCATCATGGATTGTTCAATTTTCAACACGTACACCCTCAGCCGCTAATCACCCATGAACAGTGTGCCCTCAACTGGTCAGGGTGTCTTGACCATCCCTCCTGGAGATATGCGCAAAAGCACAACTGGTACTGCGTACAGGGGATCGCGCGGGCATGAGCACGCACGAGAAGAAAAACGAGAGACTCCCCCCAGACCGTGACTCCAACCTGGTTTCAGGATACCTGAAAGGTACCTAATCGGGAAAGAGGAGTTGGGCGGATGCACGAAGGCAAAACCAGCCATTGGGCTTATTTTACTTCCCGAGCCGAGCCAATTTTGACGGTGCTGCCGTAGCGCTTGTAATTCGAGTAGCGAATGGTCATGCGAATGTGTACATCGCCGCTGTGGAAGTGCAGGTAATCATCGGCGCGCGTGTAAACGGGAAACCAGAAGCCCTTCTCAATGTTCTCGCGGTAGGTGCGGAAACGGGGAAAGACATTTTCATTGTTCTTCGAAATAATGTCGGGGACGGCCTTGCCGTCGGTCATAACGATCTGCATATCTTTATCGTCCACCCACACCCGGCCCTGAAAATACCGCTGCTTCTTCTCGATGACTTTGGGCTTTACGTCGAAGACGTAGGTCGATAGCTCATCGACCTGCTGGCGGCCAACGTAGGTGACGTCATACTTGGGGAGTTCGACGGTGGTCAGGACAAATGGCTGAACGTTGCGGACATCGTCGAGGTCCTGTTCGCTGAGCATGATGCGTTCAAGAGTGTTCTGCGGAGCGAAGGTGACCTTTTCAAAGCGCTTGCCGTCGGGAGTGAAGATGATGTCGCTGGTCATGCGGTATTCGCCATCCGGCCGATTGTCATCGTCCAGGGTTTGAATGGCGAAGTCTTGCGTGTAGGTGTAATTGTCGCGTTCCAGTTTGAAATCGGCTTCGCGTTCGGCAAAGCGCTTGATGATCTGGTCGGCCGGAATGGCGGGAGGTTCCGTAGTGATCGGGTTGTCGCCGGGTGAGTGTATATGTGTCGGCGGCGGCGCCGTGTGATAGGTCTGATTTTGTGGTGGAGGAGGAGCTTGGGTGCGTGAAGCAGGAGGCGTGGGAAGCGGGCCCGGGTCCTGAGCGGCGGAAACACAAGCAAAGGTGGCTGCGAGCAGGAATCCAAAGCCGAATCGAATCAATTCAGTCATTAAACGAGTCGGTGAAGTCACGTTCATACTTCTCCCGAAGAGACTTTAAGACTCTTCTCCTATGAGTCTAGCGCAAAGCATAGGATTGCATGAACTGGGAATCAGGAGGGCCGCCACTTCAGGAAGACGGCCGCAAGCGGAGGCAACGTGAGTGCAAGGGACGAGCTGCGGCCCATCCACGCATGCTCGGTGGTATTCATGCCGCCAAGATTACCCACATTGGAACCTCCGTAGGTAATCGCGTCCGTGTTCAGGATTTCGTCAAAATGCCCGGGACGCGGAACGCCGATGCGATAGCCATAGCGCACGACCGGCGTCGCGTTCAGGACAACCAGAAGCATATCGTCCGGATTTTTTCCACGGCGCACGAACGAAAAAACACTATTGTCCGAATCGTTGGCGTCCAGCCATTCAAAGCCCTGCCAATCGAAATCGACTTGATACAGAGCCGGCTCCGCGGCAAGCACCTTGTTCAAGTCACGCACCAGGCATTGCACACCGCGATGCGATTCGTACTTGAGCAGATGCCAATCCAGGCTGCTCGCTTCGTTCCATTCATTCCGTTGCGCGAACTCCTGGCCCATAAAGAGCAGCTTTTTCCCTGGATGCGCGAATTGGTAAGCGAACAACAGCCTTAGGTTGGCGAATTGCTGCCACATGTCTCCCGGCATTTTGTGGAGTAGTGAGTTCTTGCCATGCACCACTTCGTCGTGCGAAAAGGGCAGCACGAAATTTTCGGTGAACGCGTAAAGAAGCGAAAAGGTGAGCTTGTTGTGCTCGTAGCGCCGGAATACCGGATCCTTGGAGAAATAGCTTAGCGTGTCGTTCATCCAGCCCATGTTCCACTTCAGGCTGAAACCTAAACCGCCGAGATATGTCGGACGAGACACGCTAGGCCATGCGGTGGATTCCTCAGCAATGGTCAGAATGCCGGGAAAGCGTTGGTGCGCCACTTCGTTCAAGCGCTTGAAAAAATCGACAGCGTCAAGATTTTCGCGCCCGCCATATTTGTTGGGAATCCATTCTCCGGCCTTGCGGGAGTAGTCTAGATATAACATCGATGCAACGGCATCCACACGCAAGCCATCTATATGGTACTTGTCCAGCCAGAAGAGCGCGTTCGAAATTAAATAATTCACTACTTCGTTGCGCCCGTAGTTGTAAACGAGCGTGCCCCAATCCGGATGCGACCCCTGGCGCGGATCTTCGTGTTCGTAAAGATGCGTGCCGTCAAATAATGCCAGTCCGTGCGCGTCGCGCGGAAAATGCGCGGGAGTCCAATCCAGAAACACGCCGAGGCCGGCCTGGTGGCAGCGGTCGATAAACTCCATGAAATCCGTGGGAGTGCCGAAGCGGCTGGTGGCCGCGAAATAGCCGAGGGTCTGGTAGCCCCACGAACCGTCGTAGGGATGCTCCATGATCGGCAGAAGCTCGATGTGTGTGTAGCCGAGATCCTTGACGTACGGGATGAGCTGATCTGCCAGTTCGCGGTAGCTCAGCCAGCGATTGTTGTCGTCGGGGAAACGCCGCCAGGATCCCAGATGGACCTCATAAATGCTGATCGGCGCATTCAGCCAGATTTTGCGGGTACGCTCGTGCATCCAGGCGGAATCGGCCCACTGGTGCTTATCGATGCGAGCGACAACCGAGCCATTGTTTGGGCGGAGCTCCGCCGAAAACGCATAAGGATCAGCCTTGAGAGGGAGGACCACGTCGTTGCCGCTCAAGATTTCGAACTTGTAAATCGTTGCTTCTCCCAGTTCGGGAATGAAGAGTTCCCAGATGCCGGAGGAACCGCGAAAGCGCATGGGATTCACGCGGCCGTCCCAATGATTGAAATCGCCGACAATGCTAACGCGGTGCGCATTGGGCGCCCATACCGCAAAATGTACACCCCGGATGCCGTCAACCGTTTTTACGTGGGCGCCAAGCTTTTCGTAGGCGTCATAGTGGCGCCCTTCGCCCATGAGGTACAGATCAAATTCCGTAAGCAGAAAAGGAAAAGCGTACGTGTCGTAGCTCTCGCTCCCTTCGTTATATTCCGTGCGAAACCGAATGTGATAGCTCGAAGGGGCGGGCGCGAGTTCGCTGACGCCCGGCAGAATCGCCTCAAAGAACCCTTCGGGGCGAAGCTTGCGCATCGGAATTGGTTCTAAAACGTTTTCGTGGGGCAGCGTTTCCGAGGCGAGGCCGCGCAGGAGGATTTCCGCCTCCAGTGCGCGCGGCTGAAAAAAGCGTACGGCCCAGCGGCGTCCTTCGGCCGAATCGATCGGATGGGGCCCGAGAATTCCGAAGGGATCGGAATTATGGGCGACGAGGAGAGATTCCAGGCGCGCGCGAAGCTGCTCTGCCGCAGACGGCTTTGTAGAAGAAGGATTTGTGTCAGGCACGAGAGCATTCTATCGGAAGAAGAGGACGGTGCCAAAGGGTTCGCACGCCAAATCGCAATAAAACGGGGACTTAATGGGTAATCCCCGTGCGAGATCGGGCGAATCGATTAGATCTCTGGCGACAGCGGGATACCGGGACGCAGGGACTGCAAGCGCAACCGCTGCGGGCGCTATCAACTTTCGCCGATACTAACTTCGTTCCATCAGGAAACGGGTTTAGAGTGTCATTTGCGTCAGCAGGAAGTCATCGCGGTAGTACGCCAGAACGAAAGAGATTTGAGCGGGAATGAGCAGCCGGGCAGGTATTAACTGCAAAGAAAAGATTGAGGTTGCCAGCGACCCCGAAGCAACGAAGGCCGCCGGACAGGCGTGCTTGCGGGTTTTCGCCCGCCCGGGTTAGAGTGCACAGGCCGTTCGCGATATTCGAAAATCACGAAGGATTTTATTTTTCAAAGGGAGAATCCTAGAGTGGGCCAACTCCGTTTCGCAAAAAAAGCGATGCTTGCCGTCGCAGCACTGCTGATTGCCGCAGGCACAAGCACAACACAAGACCGATCGCAGAACCGCTCGATGGTGATCTCCGAGAACGGAATCGTGGCCGCGGAATCACCGCTGGCAGCTCAGGCGGGCGTGCGGATCCTGGAGTCGGGCGGCAACGCCGTCGATGCGGCAATCGCCACCAACGCCGTGATGGGCGTGGTCTCACCAATGATGAATGGCATTGGTGGAGACTTGTTCGCCATTGTCTACGACGCGAAGGCTAACAAACTCTACGGATTGAACGCAAGCGGTTGGGCGCCGAAGGCGTTGACGATCGACGCGCTGCACAAACAGGGATTACGAGAGATGCCACAGCATGGCGCAAACGCTATCACCGTGCCCGGGGCCGTAGACGGTTGGCAGAAACTGGCCGACAAGTTCGGCAGGAAGAAACTGTCAGAGGACCTCGCTCCGGCCATACTTACGGCTAAGGACGGCTACCCGGTTACGGAATGGGTGGCCGCATATTGGGCAACGGGAACGGATTATCTGCGCGGCGATGACGAGGCCACGAAGGTCTACTTGCCGAACGACCGCGCGCCGAAAACCGGGGAAGTGTTCCACAATCCCGACCTCGCGTGGTCCCTGCAGCAGATCGCGGACCACGGACAAGATGCGTACTACAAGGGAGAAATCTCCAAGCGCGTCCTCGAAACAATTAAGCGTCATGGTGGTGTGATGACCGCGCAGGATCTCGCCGAATATTCCGCCGAATGGGTGGAACCCATCTCGACCACCTACCGCGATTGGACGGTCTACGAACTCCCACCCAACGGCCAGGGCCTGGCGGCGCTGATGATGCTCAACATGATGGAGACGTTGCCATTGGGGCAAAAAGACTACGGCTTCGCATCAACGAAGGCATTACACGCGATGATCGAAGCAAAGAAACTTGCATACGCCGACCTGGTGAAATACGTCGGCGATCCACGCTATGAAACGCTTCCCGTCAAAACGCTTTTATCGAAGGATCGCGCCGCTGAACGCGCGAAATTGATCGACCCGGATCACGCCAATTGCGAAGTGGCCACGGGAACACTACCTGGCGCAGGAGACACGACCTATCTGGCGGTGGTAGACCGCGATGGGAACATGGTGTCTTTGATTCAAAGCAATTACGACGAATTTGGTTCGGGGATGGTCGCAAGAGGAGCCGGATTCGCTCTGCAGAATCGGGGAGCGCTGTTTAATTTGGATCCGTCTTCGCCGAACGGGCTCGCGGGCAGGAAGCGTCCGCTGCATACGATTATTCCAGCCTTCGCGCAGAAGGGCGACACGCGGCTGGCGTTTGGAATAATGGGTGGCTGGAACCAGTCTCAAGCACACGCTCAATTCATCGCCGATCTGGTGGATTACAAGCTGGATATGCAAGCCGCGCTGGAGGCTCCGCGGTTTACCAAGCGCACCTTCGAAGGCTGCGACGTGCAAATGGAAAATCGCATTTCGGGCAAGGTCCGCGAAGAGTTGACGGCGAAAGGCCATAAGATTCAGGTGATGGGAACGTATTCCTCCGTGGTGGGAGGCGGCCAGGCGGTCATGAGAGATTTTACTGCTGGCGTGAACTATGGGGCATCGGACCCTCGAAAAGACGGCGCCGCGATAGCTGAATTACCGATTTACGCGACCACGAAGTAATTAATATACTGCACAGGTTCTTTTCGGGAAGCCAGCTCTAGGTGGAGAAGCGCGAGTTTTTCGCCGAGTGCTCAGTGGCGCGCAGGAATTCGTTTTATCAGCGAATCCGCCTCAAGCAGCACGCGTTCGTGGCTAATCTCCTGGGGTGTCTTGAGAGCGAACAGGAAATTGGGAGGAGTCTTGGCATGCCAATTCTTGACCGTAGACACAGCAGGAGTGGGACTTACCGTAGCGTGGACCTCCCAGCGCGTCAGACTGCGTGGCGTAGTACGACAGGAAATCGCGCGGCTGGGTTGGGATAACAGGCCTTCTCTCGCCCTAGCGGTAAGGAGGACGTGCCCAAATGAAGGAGCAGGAACTTTGGAGGGCATCGTGAAATGATAAGGCATGCATGAGCAGTTGGTGCCCGCGGACCGTTTGGGGAGGGCGAAGATTAGGAGAAAGTAAGTGAGATTCTGCCCGCCCGGACGTGAAAGCCGGATAAAATCTCGGAATTTTAGGTATGTTCCGGAACGCGATTTGCGTCACAATATCGGCATCCCGCCCAGTCTAAACTGCAGTTTCCGTGTATTCGGCACGGTCACATTCATACCTTCGGAGGAGAAGGAATGAAGGGACGTTTCGAATTGTCGCGAGTATTCTTATTGGCCACATGTTTGCCGGCGCTGGCTCAGCGGCCCGGGGAATCGGGACACGAACAAGGCGGCCGCCCGCCCGGAGCCATACCGGGCAACCCGCCGCGAGCAAACCAGGGGAAAATTCCACCACCGCCGCCACAGCGCGACGCCCACGCCAAAGCAGAGCCAGAGAAGCGCGAAAACGGAAAGATAAACACAACCCAGCACGTCAACAACGATCATTGGTACGGACATGACGCGCCGAATGACAAGCGCTATCACCTGGACCATCCATACGAACACGGCCACTTCGATCATTTCGGGGCGAATTACCGTTACAACATTGTGCGCGTCGATCGCGACCATCATCGGTTCTGGTTGCCGGGGGGCTTTTATTTCGAGGTCGCACCGTGGGACTGGTTTATCTGCGCGGACTGGTGTTGGAATTGTGGGGATGATTTTGTAGTTTATGAAGATCCCGATCATCCGGGTTGGTATTTGCTATACAACGTGCACACCGGCGTCTACGTGCACGTCAATTATCTGGGAACCTAGCGAAAGGCAATGCAGGGAGAGATTTTATGATGTTCCAGAGGATTACTCGAGGGCGGACCTGTCCGGTGTGCAAGAGTCCCGAGGCTTACCGTGTGAAGCGCGCCGGCCTTTCGGTAAAGATCGTCTGCAAAGTCTTGAATTTACGTCCGCAGTGGTGTCCGCAGTGCGACACCTTTTTTCTTGGCCCCCGGCATTCTCAGAAGCAGACCGTCCATGATCCCCTCGGTTCGGCCAGACCACCGGAGCCTGAAAGCACGCCGACCCAAGCGGACAGCTTGTCGCCGTAATCAGCCCCGCGGGGAACTGGCGTGCAAATCTTCAAACGGCACGTTCAGGATCGGATACTGCTTCCAGTCCTTGTAGTCGAAGTGCCACCATTCGTCTTCATTCACCGTGAATCCTTCCGATTCCATGGCCCGGCGCAGTAAGTCGCGATGCCAGCGCTGCAGTGATGTGCCCCCCGGAAAATTGGGGAAAGAACGCGGCGACATTTCATCGTACAGTCCGGGCATTTCGATGGATTCGCCGGTACGCAGGTTATAGAGCGTGAGATCGACGGCGCAGCCGCGGTTGTGCCGCGAACCCTTTTGCGGATCGGCCACGAAATTGTGATCTTCCGGCGGCGTGGCATCCCAGAAAAGCTTGGTGACATACCATGGCCGGTAAGCGTCGTGGATCAGCAGCCCGTAGCCGAGTGCTTGCAGTTTGTGCAGAACACGCAGGAGCGCGTCAGCGCCAGGCCGTTGCATAAATGCGCGCGCCTGGGTGTAAAGGGGCGTGGAAAGAAAATTATTGGCTTGTGCGTAACGAATGTCGAGATGGATCGCAGGATCGAGCGTGGTGAGTTCGATGAGGTCGGGCTCGCGAAAAGGACCGGCTTCAACAGGAGGTTTTGTGGCAAGCGCCGCTGCCCGCAGTTTCTCGACGGATTTTGTGGGAGTGACGTGAAAGAAATGTGCCGGGTCAGTGCCGGCATCGGCTCGAATAAAGGTCGTTTCACCCAAAGTAACGGCCCTGACGCTCCCGGTGTTGCTCTTTTCAAGCGACAGCGGGATGTCCTCCACTCCGTTGCGCCTCACCATGAACTCACCCATGGAACCAATGCCGATCGGAACCTCGGTCGCCTTCCCGCTCTCAGAGTTGTCGTCCAAGGAAACTCGCCAGATGAGTGCTCCCTTTCGTTCGAGGACGATGACCTGCGGCTCCTTCAGCTGCCTATAAATCCCGACCAAATGCTTCCAATCAGTCGAGACATCGGCTGGCTTCGCTCCAGGAAGGATCGAAGCGTCCGGAGCAACCGCCGTTTGCGCTGGAAGGATCGGGAGTGAAACAAACAGGAAGGTCCCAATAAATAGTGGCAGCAATCGCAACTGGCGCTGTTTCACGAAACCATGATAATGGAAATCGGTCGAAACGAAATAGCGGAACAAATCTGCTTCGTAGGGGCGCCAGCAGCGCTGCGCGCCACGTCGGCACATCCATCGCTCGCGTTACTTCTTTGCAGTGGCTACGGAGACTTGCAATCCCGGTGCGACGATCGGATTCAGGAACGGCATCATGGCGCGAAGCCTGGGGCCCAGTTGCTCGATGCCATTCTGCTGCTCGGCCTTCCGTTTCGCCAGGAAGTTGGGGCAGCCCTTTTCGTTTTCTTCGATCCACGCCTTTGCGAAGCTGCCGTCGCGAATTTCCGCAAGAAGCTTTTTCATGGCTTCTCGTGTCTGCTCGGTGACGATGCGCGGTCCGGCATGGTAATCGCCATGTTCCGCAGTGTCGCTGATGGAGTAGCGCATATAGCTGAGGCCGCCGCGATAGATCAAATCCACGATAAGCTTCAACTCGTGGAGGCATTCAAAATAAGCCACTTCCGGCTGATAGCCGGCGTTAACGAGCGTTTCGAACCCAGCCTTAATCAGTTCGCTCACGCCGCCGCAGAGTACCGCCTGCTCGCCAAAAAGATCGGTTTCTGTTTCCTCAGTGAAGGTGGTTTCAAGCACACCGGCGCGCGTCGTCCCCAGGCCCTTGGCATAGGCCAACGCCAACGCCTTCGCTTTTCCGCTGGCGTCCTGATGCACGGCGAGAAGCGCGGGGGTGCCGCCGCCTTCGGTGAACACTTCACGTACTCGATGCCCGGGTGCCTTGGGAGCGATCATGCTGACGTCCACATTCTTCGGCGGAACGATCGAGCCAAATCGAATATTGAAGCCGTGCGCAAACATCAGCGTCTTTCCCGGCGTGAGATTTGGTTCGATGGCGTCCTTGTACAGCTTAGGCTGCCGAGTGTCCGGAGCAAGAATCATGATCACGTCTGCCCAAGCAGCGGCCTCGGCAGGAGTTTTTACCGTCAGGCCATCTTTTTCCGCCTTGGCGCGGGAAGCGCTGCCTTCGGGAAGTCCGATAACCACCGATACCCCGGAATCGCGCAGATTCAAAGCGTGGGCGTGGCCCTGAGAGCCGTAGCCGATGATGGCGACCTTTTTCGCCTGCACGAGGGCGAGGTCTGCGTCTTTATCGTAGTAGAGATTTGCCATTTGCGTTGATTGTTCCTTTCGGGGGCCGCGTTACGGCCAACACATTCATTCAGAATCTTGTCCTTACAGGGTTGCGGGCGGCGCTCCCCGCAAAAGTCTTAGCTGGATGCCGGGGCCGTGTTTTTGTGCTTGGAATGATTGGTGGCTCCGGTCGGGGGGCGCAGCACGTCGCTGCCTTTGGTCATCGCGATGCGCCCGGTACGGCCCATTTCCAGCACGCCAAACGGACGCAGAACTTCCAGCAGTCCATCGATCTTTTCTGTGGTGTCGGAAACTTCCACGATCACGGATTCCGGGGAAACATCCACCACGCGCCCGCGAAACGCTTTGACCAGTTCCATCAGATGAGGCCGGTTCATGTGATCTGCGGAAACTTTGATCAGAGCCAGGTCGCGCTCGAGCATCGAGCGGTCCGAAATATTTTCCGCGAGTAAAACGTCGACAAGCTTCTCCAGGCTGGCTTCCAGTCGCCGCGCGCCGTTTTCGTCCGTGTGCGCGCAGATGGTCATGCGCGCGATGTCCTCATTTTCCGTGGGGCCCACGGTCAGCGAATCAATATTGATGGCCAGGCGGCGTGTGAGCGATGCGACGCGATTTAGTACGCCCGGTTTATTTTCCACATAACAAACGATCGTTTGCATTAGCTCCTCAATCTTTCTGCACCCCAAGCCGGTCCAAAGGCCGGCCACAGCAAACCGCTACAGAGATTATGGCTCGGAAGCGGTTTCCACCAAAGGGTTGTTGGGCCGGCGGATCATCTCGTGAAGCGCCGCGCCCGCCGGAACCATCGGATAAACGGAATCTTCCTGCTCAACACGGAAGTCCAGCAGCACAGCCCGCTCGGACTCGCGCGCGGATTCAATCATTGGCACCACTTCCTTGCGCCCGGTGACGCGTTCGCCGCGAATTCCATAGGCATTGGCAAGCGCCGCGAAATCCGGCGCCACCAGCGGCGTGGCCACGTAGCGCTTGTCGTAGAAGAATTCCTGCCACTGGCGAACCATGCCGAGAAAGCCATTGTTGATGATGGCGATGTTGATTTTTATCTTCTCCTGAACGATCGTAGCCAGTTCGCAACTGGTCATCTGGAAGCCGCCATCGCCTACGACCACCCAAACTTCCGCATCAGGTTTGGCGAATTTCGCGCCGATGGCTGCGGGCAAGGCAAAGCCCATGGTGCCCAGTCCGCCGGAGGTGATCAGAGTGCGCGGTTGATCGTGGTGGTAATACTGCGCCTCCCACATCTGATGCTGACCCACGTCAGTGACCACGATGGCTCCGCCCTCGGTAACCTTCCACAGATCGTTTATCACGTGCGCGGCGTAAAGATGTCCGCTGTCCGGCAAGGATTGAATATCGCGCACCGCGGAATCGCCCTTTAGTTCCTTGATATGCGCCATCCACTCGCTGTGGTCGCGCTCATGGACGTGGGGCAGCAGGTTAGCGAGCATTTCACCGGCATCGCCGATGATCGCCGCGTCCACCTTCACATTTTTATTGATCTCCGCGCGGTCCACTTCGATATGAATCTTGCGGGCATTCCGCGCGTAGGTGCGTAAATCGCCGGTGACGCGATCGTCGAAGCGCATGCCCACGGCGATGAGCAGATCGGCTTCCTGAATCGCGGTGTTCACCCAAGCTTCGCCGTGCATGCCCATCATGCCCAGATTCATCGCATCGGTGGCAGGGAAGCAGCCAATGCCCAGAAGCGTCATGGCCACGGGGATATTGCTTGTCCGCACGAATTGCTCGAAGGTGCGCATGGCTCCCGAAAGCATGATGCCGCGACCAGCCAGAATCACAGGCCTTTTGGCGGAGTTGAGCAGCTCAACCGCGCGGTCGAATTCCTCCTGGTCGTGGTTGTTGCGATGGCGCTTGGGTGGAAGCTGCGGCTCGGTGGCATCCCACTCGAAATCCGTGGTGGCCTGCTGCGCATCCTTGGTGATGTCCACGAGCACGGGGCCGGGACGCCCAGAGTTGGCGATGATGAAGGCCTCGCGGATGGTGCGCGCAACGTCTTCCGCTTTGGAGACCACAACGTTGTGCTTCGTAATCGGCATAGTGATGCCCGTAATGTCCACTTCCTGGAACGCATCGGACCCGAGCAGCTTGCTGCTCACCTGCCCGGTGATACAGACCACCGGCGAAGAATCGAGCATAGCGGTAGCGATGCCAGTGACCATATTCGTCGCGCCCGGACCAGACGTAGCCATGGCCACTCCAACGCCACCTGAAGCGCGCGCATAACCGTCGGCCATGTGCGTGGCTCCTTGTTCGTGGCGCACCAGTATGTGATGGAGCTTGGATTTGCCGATCGCGTCATAGACCGGGAGAATCGCGCCGCCGGGATAACCAAAAATGTCTCGTACACCCAGACGCTCGAGCGTTTCGCAAAGAATTTGCGCACCAGTGAGCTTCATAGCGTTCTCCCCGTCGAAACCGGCACAGCGCCGGAAGAAAAATTCGCGGGCACGGCAGTAATCGCGCCCAAAGAAGCGGAAGAAACCAGCAATGCGTACTTGGCCATGACGCCGTTAGCGTACCTTGGCTTCGGCGTCTGCCACGAAGCCAGTCGCTTCTGTAGTTCCGCATCGGTTACTTCGACGCGCAGCGTTCGGTTGGGTATGTCAAACACAATGGTGTCGCCGTCGCGCACAGCGGCGATGGCCCCGCCGACCGCAGCTTCGGGAGCGACGTGTCCCGCCATCAGTCCGTGCGTTGCGCCAGAGAAGCGGCCGTCCGTAAGTAGCGCAACAGAATCGCCGAGCCCAGCGCCAACCAGAGCCGCAGTCACGGCTAGCATTTCGCGCATGCCCGGCCCGCCGCGGGGACCTTCGTAGCGGATCACCATAACGTCGCCGGCTTTGATCTGGCCATTTTCCACGCCAGCGAATGCAGCCTCTTCACTATCAAACACACGCGCAGGCCCACGGAAATTCAGCGTGTTGTGGCCGGCCACCTTGATGACGCACCCTTCGGGCGCGAGATTGCCCTTCAGAATGACCAAGCCGCCGGTCAGCTTGATCGGATTGTTTTTTGTGCGGATGACTTGCTGGCCCGACGTTTCTTTGGCTTGGGCAGCTTCTTCAGCGAGCGTGCGTCCTGTGACGGTGAGGCAGTCGCCACGGAGCAACCCTGCTTCAAGCATGCGCTTTGCGAGGAGCGGAGTACCGCCTGCTGCGTATAGGTCGGTTGCGACAAAGCGTCCTCCTGGTTTGAGATCGGCCAGAATCGGCGTTTGCGAACTGATGCGATCGAAATCGTCAATCGAAAGAGAAATATCGGCTTCGCGAGCGATGGCGAGAAGGTGCAGAACGGCGTTGGTCGAGCCGCCGGTAGCGGCCACCCCGGCAATCGCGTTTTCAATTGCTGCCTTTGTGACGATCTTGCTGGGCGTCACGTTTCGTTTTAAAAGTTCCAGTGTGAGCTTTCCGGCAAGCACACCAGCCTCGGCCTTAGCCTCGTTGGTTGCGGGAACGCTAGACAATCCCATCGGGGCAATGCCTAGAAATTCGCAAACCAGGGCCATGGTGTTGGCGGTGAACTGGCCGCCGCAAGCTCCTGCCCCGGGACACGCAGCACACTCCAGTTCCTTCAGCTGTGCGTCCGTCATTTTGCCGCGCGCATGAGCGCCAACTGCTTCGAAAACGTCCTGAATCGTGACGGAGTGTCCCTCAAATTGGCCGGGCGCAATGGACCCGCCATAGAGAACCAGCCCAGGAATATTCAAGCGCGCCAGAGCCATGACGCCGCCCGGAATCGTTTTGTCGCAACCGACCAGGACAATCAGTCCATCTAAAAGATTGCCGCGGGTTACGAGTTCGATGGAATCGGCAATCACTTCGCGGCTGATCAGCGAAGCGCGCATCCCCTCGGTACCCATGGTGATGCCATCGGAGATGGAAATGGTGTTGAATTCCAGGGAAGTCCCCCCGGCGGCGCGAATGCCGTCACGCACATGCACGGCCAGCTCGCGAAGATGGTAATTGCAGGGGCCGATCTCGATCCAGGTGTTGGCTATTCCAATAAGGGGCTTGCGAAAATCGTCGTCCTGCAACCCCGCTGCGCGCAACATGGCGCGGGCAGGAGCGCGATGGGCTCCATCGGTGAGTGCAGAACTGCGAGGCTTCAACGAACTGTCGGTCACGGGAAAATTCCTCCCAGAATCGAACGCATGCCTTCGACGCGCGGGCTTCGAACAGGCCTTAATCACACCCGCACTCCGCATGGCGGCAGGGAATCAGGCGGCGCCAGCGAACTACCAGCATGGGCCAACCGGGGTGAATCAGTCAAATTAATAGAAGTGCATCTTAAAATAAGATGTAATTATGTTGGAGGGCGGCGCGGCTCGTCGGAAAGTGCCACTGATTCGAACCGCGAGAATTCGCGGTGGACTTAATGTTATAAAGTGCTTTAACTTGTTAAGCTGAAAGGCATCCCGACGAGACAGGAGCGCATCATTTGACTGATATGGCGACAAAGAATGCGCCGGTTGTTTCAGAGCCAGCCGGCGGGCGGGCTTACCAGGAATACGTAAATCCCCAATGGGTTGCGCTGCTGAACTTGCTCGATATGAACGTGGAGTATCAGCGCTGCTCCGGCTGTGAGCTCTTTACTAAAGACGGGCGCCGCATCCTGGACTATCTGTCCGGCTATTGCGTTCATAACACCGGACACAATCATCCTCATATCGTGGAAGCCTTGAGACAGGAACTGGACAAATACGGTCCGGCGATGCTGCAGAGCCACGTTCCATCTATCGCTGGCGACCTCGCCGAGCGCTTGTGTCGGTTGGCGGGCGGCGAATTAAAGAAAGCTTATTTCGGCAGCAGCGGCAGCGAAGGAGTCGAAGCCGCCATCAAGTTCGCGAGGGCCACTACCGGCCGCGCGGCAATCGTCTATGCACAACACAGTTTTCACGGCTTGACCGCCGGAGCGTTGTCGCTGATGAACGATGCGTTTTGGCGCGAAGGATTCGGGCCATTGCTGCAACACACCGTTGGGGTGCCGTTTGGCGACCTGCCGGCGTTGGAAAAGGTGCTGGCGGGCGAAAAATGTGCAGCGTTCCTCGTGGAACCGGTACAGGCGGAGGCAGGGATACGCGTCCCATCTAGGGGCTATTTGCAGGCAGCGCAGGAGCTGTGCCGCAAGCATGGTGCTTTGTTCATCCTCGATGAAGTACAGACAGGCATGTACCGCACGGGGGCATTTCTCGCGTCCCATCATTATGGACTGCAGCCAGACGTAGTCGTGCTGGCAAAGGCCCTGAGCGGCGGGTTGATGCCGGTGTCCGCGGTATTGATGACGGACAAGGTCTATCGCTCCGTATACTCGTCGCTGAAGCGCGCAATCGTGCACACCTCCACGTTCAGCGAGAACAGTCTGTCCATGCGAGCCGGGCTGGCCACACTGGATGTGCTGGAGCAACAGCAGTTGGGTCCACGCGCAATCAAGTTGGGAGAGCAATTCCGCATCAGATTAAGGGAAGCGCTGGAAAGATTTGAGATCGTAAAGGAAGTGCGCGGGCTGGGGATGCTGTCGGGGATTGAGTTCAAGCCGCCGCAGAAACTGGCGCTCCGTGCGCTCTACGAGGCGTTCCAGCGCATTCATCCGGCAATGTTCGGGCAAGTCATCGTCATGCGAATGTTCCGCGAGAAAAATATCCTGACGCAGATCTGCGGGAACAATTTCATGGTGCTGAAGGCGGCGCCTCCACTCGTTGTAAGCGATGAGCAGTTGGACGAATTCGTCGTGGCGATCCGCGACGTGGTCGAACTGGCGGATACGTCCGCGGTGTTCTGGACCGAGGCCCTGCACCTGGCGCGCCGAGCGGTAAACATTTGACAAGTCGCTGACAACGGCATGAACGCGAGTTGATAAAGTCGTCCGCGAAAGGTGGAATGGTGTATACGAGGGAAGCGCGAACGGACGTTTTTGTAATTGGGGGAGGCCCTGCGGGACTGGCGGCGGCGATTGCCGCACGGCGAAAAGGTTTTGCGGTGACTGTGGCGGACGGGTCGGAGCCTCCCATCGATAAAGCGTGCGGCGAAGGCTTGATGCCAGAGACGCAAGCAGCCCTGGCGCAATTAGGCGTGAAGCTCCCCGGCGGATCTGGCCATCAATTTCGAGGAATACGATTCCTGGAAGGCGACACCGCGGCGGAGGCAGATTTTCCAGACGGGCGGGGAATTGGGATCCGCCGGACGCGCCTGCATGAAATATTGATCTCGGAAGCGGAAAATTGCGGCGTCAGTCTGCTTTGGAAAACTCCTGTCGTCGGAATCGCGAATCACGGGGTGTACTTGAACGGCGGAACGGTGCAAGCGCAGTGGATTGTTGGAGCCGACGGCGGTCACTCTCGCGTGCGGCAGTGGTGCGATTTGAATTCCGGGGTAGCCGCCAACCATCGCGTGGCCAGCCGCCGACACTATCGCGTGCGTCCGTGGACGGAATACGTGGAGTTTTATTGGGCGCCGTGCGTCCAGGCGTACGTCACCCCGGTATCGCACGAGGAAGTTTGTATCGTGACCATGGGCGAAACGACGCAGACGGCCGACTTTGATCATGTGCTGAATCTTCTGCCCGTGTTGCAGGAGCGCTTATCCGGGGCAGAGTTGGCTAGCCGGGAACGAGGCGCGGTTACGGCGATGCAATCGCTACCACGGGTTTGGCAAGGAAGCGTGGCGTTGGTTGGCGACGCTTCAGGTGGCGTCGACGCCATTACCGGCGAGGGCTTACGGCTGGCGTTTCAGCAGTCTCAAGCGCTGGCGCAAGCAATGCGGTTGGGAGACCTCAGGTTGTACGGGCGGGCCCACAAAAAATTATCACGACGGCCGCTCTGGATGGGCAAATTGATGCTCCAATTCGGTCGGTACGGAGAAATGCGCTCGCGTGCAATGAAAATGTTGAGCCGCAATCCAGAACTTTTTGAGCGATTGCTGGCCATTCATGTAGGCCATGCGACCACGAAAGCAGTGGTTACGGCGGGACTCGAACTAGGGTGGCAGTTCCTAGCAAGCTGACGGAGAGGAAGTAGAATGCGAGTTTCCGGATGGAAATCAGCAATGGGAGCAGCTAGCGGAATTTTGGGAATTGCCGTGTTCCTGTCGGCCACCGCAGGGCCTCCGGCACCGCAGGCGAAGCAAACCGCAGTAAAAGAAATGACGCTCGACGTCGACCCCGCACAGAGCAAAGTCCACTATATAGTGGACACCACGCTGCACACCGTGCATGGCACATTTGTGCTGAAGGGCGGATCGGCGGTGCATTTCGACCCGGAAACCGGCAAAGCCGGCGGAGAAGTAGCGGTTTACGCCACCAGCGGAGAGTCGGGAAACAGTTCGCGCGATGAGCGGATGCACAAAGAAATTCTGCAGACCGCCAAATATCCCGACGCAATTTTCCGCCCGGCGCAGGTCGAAGGCAAAGTGACCCTCACTGGAGCTTCAGATGTGAAACTGCGCGGCGTGCTGCTTCTTCACGGCGGTGAACACGAAATCGTTGCCGACGTGCATGCGGAAATGAACGGCGATCACTGGACTGGAACGGCGAAATTTGACGTGCCGTACATACAATGGGGCATCAAGGATCCCAGCAACTGGCTGCTGAAAGTGAAGCCGGTGGTGAACGTGGAATTAGACATGGCCGGCAAGGCGGCCAGCGCCAGGTAGCGAACGACAAGTAAAGCGCGCACAAACAGTAAAGCCAAAATGGATAGAAGGAATCGCGGTCCGAGGTGCTTTTCGTTTGCATATCGGTAGCGCTTCCCCCAAAATGAATGGTTTGGGATACAGTGTTTGCAATGAACTGCTGTGCCCTGTGCAGGTCTACCAACTGAAAAACTGAGGAATTCATGGAAAAGCCAAACAGCATTGCTCCGCCAAGAGGGAAGCTCGGAGTGCTGCTACCGGGAATGGGAGCAGTGGCAACGACGTTCATGGCGGGCGTCGAGCTGGTGCGCCAGAAAAAAGCCGTGCCTGTGGGATCGCTGACGCAGCTAAGTACGATCCGGCTCGGAAAAAGAACCGACGGACGGTCTCCGAAGATCAAGGATTTTGTGAAGCTGGCGAAGCTGGATGATTTGGTCTTCGGTGGATGGGATATTTTCCCGGATAGTTCGTATGAAGCGGCCGTGAAAGCAGGGGTACTCGAAGCGCACCACCTGGCGGAGGTGAAGCAGTTTCTGTCCAAGATCAAGCCAATGCCCGCGGCCTTCGACCGTGAATACGTGAAGATGCTCGACGGTAAGAATGTAAAGAAGGGCAAGACGAAGTACGACATCGCTCTGCAAATTAAAGACGACATCGCGAAATTCAAAAAGAAGCACGGCTGTTCGCGCCTGGTCATGCTGTGGTGCGGGTCCACGGAAGTGTTTATGAAGCAGCATGAAGTGCATGAGACCGCGGAATCCTTTGAAAAGGCCATGAAGGAAAATCATCCGGCGATCGCACCTTCCATGCTATATGCCTGGGCGGCCATCACCAGCGGGATTGCCTATGGAAACGGTGCACCCAACCTGACCGTGGATATTCCCGCCATGCAAGAGCTTGCGCAAAAACATAGCGTGGCGATCGGTGGGAAAGACTTCAAAACGGGCCAGACCCTGATCAAGACAGTGCTCGCGCCGGCCTTCAAAGCGCGCATGCTGGGTCTGAACGGGTGGTTTTCCACAAACATCCTCGGAAATCGCGACGGAGAAGTGCTTGAGGATCCGGGATCATTCAAGACCAAGGAAGAATCCAAGCTCGGCGCCCTGGAATTTATTCTACAACCCCACCTCTATCCGGAACTGTACAAGAAGATCCATCACAAGGTGCGCATCAACTATTACCCGCCGCGCGGCGACAACAAGGAAGGTTGGGATAATATCGATATCTTCGGCTGGCTGGGTTACCCGATGCAAATTAAGGTCGATTTCCTTTGCAGGGACTCCATCCTGGCAGCGCCGATCGTGCTCGATCTCGTACTGTTTCTCGATCTTGCGCAGCGCGCCGGAATGCGCGGCATTCAGGAGTGGCTGAGCTTCTACTTCAAGTCGCCGATGACCGCGCCGCAACTGTATCCGGAACACGATCTGTTCATTCAATTGATGAAACTGAAAAACACGTTGCGCTGGATGCAGGGCGAAGATTTGATCACGCATCTCGGGCAGGAATATTACGACTAGATCGCAGGAAAATGGATCCGCGTCAGGGCGCCGGAAGTTCGGCGCCCTTCTTATTGCGCCAGGGTATAAACGGGAACGGGCGGCGCCGACTTACAGGCGCTCAGGGATTTCCCATTTGCCGGATTGTGCGGAACGGAACAGCGCTTCGATCACGGCCATGTTGCAAATGGCATCTTCAAGTGGATTGGGAACTTCCGTGTTCTCGCGGATCGCCGCGGAGAAAAGATCAGCTTGAATCGTGAACTGATTGCAGATAGGCAAAGTTTCGACGATTGCGCTGCCGCCCGCATAGAGATCCTTGCCGTCGTCGATCAGGATACGGCAAGGCTTGTCGTGCGGGGCATTGAAGGGAATCTCGATGTCAATGCGACCCGCATCACCAAAAAATTGCATTTTCTGGTAGTTGACCACCTGCGTGGATGAGGTAAAGACCGACTGGCCGGTGGGGAATTCGAGAATCGCGGAAGTCAGTCGGTCCGTCTTGAAGTTGGAGTCGCGTTCGATGCAGGCGATCACGCGCACAGGCTCTTCCCCAAAGACCAGGCGCGACGTCTTGATGGGATAGCAGCCGATATCCATCAGCGCGCCGCCGGCGCAATCGGCGATGTTGCGCGTGTTTGCCGGATCGACGTTGAAGTAACTGAAATAGCCGAGGGCAGACCGAAGCTTTCCGATCCGGCCCGCCCGCACGAGTTCGACGGTTCGGAGCCATTGTGGATGCGTCCGCACCATAAAAGCTTCGCCAATTTTGACGTGATTATTGTCGCGCGCTTCGAGCAACCGCCGAGCCTCCGCAACCGTGCGGCTCAACGGCTTTTCGCAGAGCACGTGTTTCCCTCGGCTGGCGGCGCGGATCGACCATTCCACGTGGAGATGGTTGGGAAGCGGATTGTAGATCGCTTCGATTTCCGGATCGTCAAAAAGTTCCTCATACGACCCGTAAACCTTGGGAATCGAAAATTCCGCTGCAACAGCCCTTGCCTTATCGAGCGAGCGCGACGCGATTCCGGCCAGTTCGGCATGCACACAGTCGAGCATGGCAGGCAGTACGCGGCGCTGCGCGATCGATGCGGAGCTGAGAATGCCCCATTTCACTTTCCTCATCATGAAGCACCCCGAAAAATTGATTCGTCAATCGTAAATTCGTAATTCGCGAACCGTGAATTGTCGCTCTTTCATACCACGTAACACAACCATTCAGCAGCCACGAGCGATAAAGCTCAATCCAGCCACGCAAACGAGCGCGTTACAGCTTTCTTCCATTGGCGATAGTAAGTGTCACGCTGCGCTTCCTCCATGTGCGGCTCCCAGGTGCGGTCCGCCGACCAATTTTCGCGCAGATCTTGAAGATCGGAGTAGTAACCCACGGCAAGTCCGGCCGCATACGCTGCACCCAACGCGGTGGTCTCCTTGATGGCAGGCCGCAGCACCGGGATGTTCAAAATATCCGCCTGGAACTGCATCAAGAAATCATTCTCCACCATGCCGCCGTCGGTTCGAAGAGAGAACAGATGAATCCCTGAATCTTTCTCCATCGCTTCCAGCACTTCGCGCGTTTGGTAAGCGGTCGCTTCGAGCACAGCTCGAGCGAGATGGGCTTTATTTGCAAAGCGCGTGAGCCCGGCAATCACGCCACGAGCGTCGCTCCGCCAGTAAGGAGCATAAAGGCCCGAAAAGGCAGGAACGAAGTAAACGCCGCCATTGTCGCGAACCGAGCGTGCCAGGTCCTCGATGTCCGAGCTTTTCTGGATGAGTCCAAGGTTATCGCGAACCCATTGCACCAGCGCACCGGTGATGGCGACGCTGCCTTCCAGAGCATAAATAGTCTTGGCACTGCCAAGTTTATAAGCAACCGTGGTGATTAGCCCGCAGGACGACGGAAAGGGTTGCTCGCCAGTATTCATCAGTAAAAAACATCCTGTGCCATAGGTATTTTTCGCTTCGCCGGGCTGGAAGCAAGTCTGGCCGAACAGCGCCGCTTGCTGGTCGCCAAGCACCCCGGCAATCTTAACGCCAGCAATGGGATCAAACGTCGCTGCGCCGTACAACTCACTGCTGGACGCGACGCGCGGTAGAATGTTGGCGGGAATATCAAACGCCGCGAGAATCTCCGGATCCCACTGCAAGCTCGCAAGATTCAACAGCTGGGTGCGGCTGGCGTTAGTCACATCCGTAAGGTGCAAGCCCCGGTGGACGCCACCCGTCAGCTGCCATAGCAAATAGCTGTCCACGGTGCCGCAAAGAATCTCACCCGCTTCGGCAAGCTTGCGCGCATTTCGAATATTATCAAGCATCCAGCGAATCTTCAGCGCACTGAAATACGTCGAAAGAGGCAGTCCAGTTTTCGCGCGAAACCGGTCCATGCCCCCTCCTTTGGCAAAATCGGCGACCATGCCTTCGACACGCGTATCTTGCCAAACGATGGCGTTGCAAAGCGGCCGTGCGGTGTTTTTGTCCCACAGAATCACCGTTTCGCGCTGGTTGGTGATGCCGATCGCAGCCAGGTCGCCGGGTTGCAGAATTTCTTGCTGCATGGCTCGACGTATGACGGATTGTGTGCGCCGCCAGATTTCGTCAGGGTCGTGTTCCACCCAGCCCGGAGCTGGATAAATTTGCTCGTGCTCTTCCTGCGCCGACGAAACAATTCTTCGGGCACGATCGAACACAATGAAGCGCGTGCTGGTGGTGCCTTGGTCAAGCGCTCCGAGATAAGCGGGCATGACAGCTCCTTAGATGGCGAGGAATTTCACCAGAAGTCCGGCGAGTGCCGCGCCGACCAGGGGACCAAACACGGGAATGTAACTATAGCCCCAGTCGGAAGACCCTTTACCCTCAATCGGTAGAACGGCATGCGCGATGCGCGGGCCAAGGTCGCGCGCGGGATTTATCGCGTACCCCGTTGTGGCGCCCAACGAAAGGCCGATACCCCACACAAGGCTTCCGACCAGCAGCGGCCCGAGCCCCGCGGCCAATCCGAGCGAAGATATATTTTTCGAAAAAATGGCGTTAACAACAAGAATCAGAACAAACGTGCCGATCACTTCGCTAATAAAATTCGCCGGGGCATTTCGAATCGCGGGTGACGTGCTGAACACGGCGAGCTTCGCCTCGGGCTCCGGCGTTTCCCGCCAGTGAGGGTAATAATGAATCCACACGCAAGCAGCGCCCAGAAACGCGCCCGCAATTTGGGCCATAATAAAAGGTAGGAGGCGCGAAAAGTCACCCGACTTGATCGCCACTGCCAGGGTTACGGCGGGATTGATATGCGCCTCTGGGCTGCCGCAGGCAATGGCTGTGAAGACTCCGCTCATGACTGCGAAGGCCCAGCCGGCAGTAATAACGATCCAGCCCGCATTTTCTGCCTTGGATTTCCGCAGCAGCACGCCGGCGACAACTCCATCGCCGAGCAGAATAAGAACGAAAGTGCCCATGAACTCACCGAACCAGGGAGGGAGCATAGGGTACTTCTATCACAGGAGGGCCGAGGTCGACAGTCAACGTCGAACCATGTGGATGGCCGAACCATCGCTCGTAGGGTGTCACGGGGCCCAAAGAGCACAAGGATTTTAGGTGCAGCCAAAGGGAAGAGCGTAGTAAAATACAGATATTAAATCGATGAATCTTGGTTTAGAGCTTTACTGCAGGGTAGTGCGTCCAAGCGGGATTGGAAATGGGGACGTGGTTCAGCCTGGTCGGAAAAGGCAGTAAAAGTGTAGTTTTTGCATTTGAGGGATTAGCGGAAGTCTGTTCATAAGGGGAAGAGAAGACATGAAAATTGTCGTTTTGGGCGGTGACGGCTATTGCGGGTGGGCGACGGCGCTGTACTTGTCCGCGAAAGGACACAACGTCGCGATCCTAGATAACTATATAAGGCGACAATGGGATCATGAGCTCAGCGCACAGACTCTGACGCCGATCCAGCCTTTGAGTGATCGCTTGAGGACATGGTGTCGTCTGACCGGCAAGACCATCGACATGTTCATCGGCGATGTGACCGACTACGATTTCCTGCTGTCCTCGCTGAAGAGTTTTGAGCCTGAAGCGATCGTACACTTTGCCGAACAGCGCTCCGCTCCTTATTCTATGATTGATCGCAAGCATGCGGTGTTCACGCAAGTAAACAATGTCGTGGGTACGTTGAACGTGCTCTTCGCCATGCGGGAAGCCCTTCCGGATTGCCATTTGGTAAAGCTCGGCACGATGGGCGAGTATGGCACACCCAATATCGACATTGAAGAAGGCTACATCACCATCGAGCACAACGGCCGCAAAGACATCCTGCCGTTTCCGAAGCAGCCCGGCTCGTTCTATCACCTCTCGAAAGTGCACGACAGCCACAACATGATGTTCACCTGCAAGATCTGGGGCTTGCGCGCAACAGATCTGAATCAGGGCGTGGTATACGGCAACATGACCGACGAAGTTGCTATGGACGAAGCACTCATCAACCGGTTCGACTACGACGACGTCTTTGGCACGGTTCTGAACCGCTTCTGTGTGCAAGCCGCCATCGGGCAGCCCTTGACCGTATATGGAAAAGGCGGCCAAACCCGCGGATTCCTCGACATTCGTGATACCGTCCGCTGCGTCGAGCTGGCATGCTTAAACCCGGCGGCGCGTGGTGAGTGCCGCGTGTACAATCAGTTCACGGAACACTTTTCCGTGTTAGAGCTGGCTCACAAAGTTCAGTTGGCTGGAAAGCAGTTGGGTCTAAACGTGGAAGTGGACCACATCCCCGATCCCCGAGTTGAAGCGGAACAGCACTACTACAACGCCAAACACTCGAAGCTCGTCGATTTGGGCCTGGAACCACACACACTTTCGGAATCTTTGCTGGACTCCATGGTGAATATTGCCGTGAAGTACCGCGATCGCGTCGATCCCGCATTAATGCTGCCGCAAGTGAATTGGCGGGAACCCAAGAACGACCGGCGGATTCAGATTGGCGTGGCCGCCAAGTCCGCGCTGGCTGGCGCAGCTGGCCAAGACAATCGAGTGCCGGTAAGCAAAGGCCGCAAGCGCTAACGCAGTTGCGTCAGCTGCCGCCAGAGCGCGGCGCGCTCGGCTACCTTTAAGGCAAAACTCAAATCCAATGGAAACTCCGATCCATCAATCGCGGCCTCAACGCGCGCGATGAAGCGCTGGATGATCGGTTCCTTATTCGCCAGCAGATCGATCTCAGCGATCTGGCGGTCTTGCTTTGTGAGCCACACGCGGCGTTCATCGGGCTGTTGGTACCCGCAATCGATCTCCGCAACAACGGAATTGGGAACGCAGTACTCGTGGATTGAGAACAGATGCGATCCCAGATTATCCAGCGCAGCAATGCCGGTGTGATTGGGGCGGTTAATCTTCATACGTCCCGCAAAACTAACCCCTGCCGCAGTGCTCCAGTCGCGTTGCCATGTTTCCACCTGTTCCAGTAGACAATATTCATAATGAATGGCGAGCACTGCATTGCGGGACTTGCCGAGCGCCTGCAGGCGCCGCGTTTCCGCTCCCGAGCAGAACCATGGTTTTTCGACGACAACATGCAGATCCGCTTCAATCGCGGCCTCAATCATGAAGGGAATATGATCCCCCGGCGGAACACAAAGCCACACCACCTGTGCGCCGCTGCTTTTGAGAGAAGATCGAAGCCGCTCGCGATATGCGTAATCGTCCTCGGATGGCGCGCGGCGCGACTGTTCCAGAGAAGTCACACGCCGATTTTCGCCGGCGAGGATGGTCGTCATGCGCGAAGCCCAGCGGCCGCGGCCCACGATCACATAGCCGGGCAGTTCAGTCACCGCGAGTAATCCTTTCACAGACCAATCGCGCGGCCTTCGCCGCGCTCACCACTTTCCCCGAAAAAATGTGTATCTCTCCGGGGGCATTTTCCTGCAAATACAACGTGCGCCGATCCTCCTTCGGATTGTCTTCCACAACGCGTATTGTAAATCGCGAACCCAGATACACGGCATCCTTGGCCAGTGGAACAGAAAGAGCGGCATCCGCGCGCATCACTTCGAAGCGGGTAAAAGGCACCGGTTCGAAACGCGGGCGATTCAAAATATTGGCATAGCGCTCAGGGATTGGCTGGTGAGGATCATTGGTGGTCCAGTGATTGGTATTTTTCGCAGAGCCAAACTGCGAGTTCGCTGAGTTACCGTAAGGATCGAACGCGGTGAATGGGCCATCGACTACGACCAGCGCGACGTGCCGCAGCGCCTGCGGCATTTCTACAAGAATCTTTTCCGCGACCTGATATTTTGCGGAACGAAACATCCCGCTGCTGGGACCCATGCCGTAAGTTGCATAAATCACGAAATCATAGTCCGCACGCAGTGAGGCTACATAAGCTTCTTGGCGAAATTTGATGCCAACAGCCGAAATGCGCGATTCGAGCAAGCCGCGCAGCGCATGCGGATCATAGATATTCTCGTCCACCTCGTAACAGCTGTCGATGAAATCAAAATTCATCCAGTGTGGTTCGCAGCGTCGCAGGGGGAGCTTGTGCCGGGCCATGACCTTTTCATATGCGTATGGGGGCGTCAGCGAACCCATCTTGGGCACGGCATAGTAATGTTGCGTGCCGCGCACAATGGCAGATCCAAAAGCGGAGATGAATTCATCGCGGGTCTCTAGGGTTTCCTCGATAGTCTCCGGACTACGAGGATAGTGATAGCCGGAATGAATGCGAAACTGGTTGATGTCCGAAGCTGCGCGAAGAATCCCGATGGGATCAAATAGCTCCACGGCGTGACCCGCCTCCGCCAGACGAATTGCGGAGTACGAGCCATAAATGCCGGCGCCGACGACTGCAATCTTGATGCTCACGATTCTGGTTGCGGCGAGATGCCTTGCGAACGATCCGCGTTCGCCAGCGTAAGTTGCCCATCTCGCAAAATGTAATCAACACCGCGCCAGCGAATGGTTCGGCGCGTGAAGCTGGCCAACCAGATGACAAACGCGGTGGCGTCCCAGACAGGGATCATCCACATTTTCGACCACAAACCGGACTGCTTCAGGCCGTGCACGCCGACCAACCAGGTCATCAGCACCCGGCACAGGAAATAGCCGCCAAAATAAATACCAGCGGTTGCGACGCCCGGAGCCACCGCAAATGCCAACAGGGACCACGGCAATCCAAACGTGAAAATCAGTCCAGCATGCCCCCATGGCCGCATATTCCGCATCACCGTCATCCAGCGCGTGCGCTTCACGAGCAAATCCTTCATCGAACGAAAATCGGGTGTGGTCTCGACCACGTAGGGAAGCAATTTCACTTCGAAACCTTGTTCCGCAACCAGCCGGCAAGTAAGAAGGTCGTCGGCCGGGCGGCTTTCAATCGCTTTGAACCCGCCAAATCCTTGTATGCCCGCACGAGTGGTCACGATCGTCTGGCCAAAACCGAACTTCACGCCGTCCAGCAGCCATGCCACGAGAATACCCGGGAAAAAATCGCACATCATGCCCAGTTCCTGGAGTTTTTCCGTGAACGTGTTCTCGCTCGTTATCGTATAAAAAACAGTAGCGCTGCCAACCTTCGGATCTCGCAGCGGCGCAACCACGGAACGCAAATATCCAGGTTTCACGCGCACATCTCCATCCGTGAGAACCCAAACATCGTAACGCGCTTCCTTGGATAGCCGGTCGAGCCGCGCCACTTTGTCGTTGATTGCCACGTGATCGGGGCCGTAGAGCAGCCGGATTTTTGTATCGGGAAAGTCCTGCATCAAGCGTTTCAGTACGGGCATTGCTGGATCGTTTTCGTCCACGCAAAACAGGATCTCGTACTCCGGATAATCCTGCCTACAAAAGCTGGCGAAATTCTCATACGCGCCCTCGTCTAGGCCTTTGATCGGCTTCAAGCAGCTTACTGCAGGAGTAAAAGCCGGCTCTTTGGAGGTCGACTGTCTGGGCTGAGCGAAGAATCTAAAGGTGCTATAAAGCGCCAGAACATAGTAGATGAAGGGAATTGCCGCAACGCCCAGAAAAATGTAGAGCTCAATTCTCACAGTCGGTCTTACCTTGTGTCCATGGCGAATTCGCGCGGCGCCAAACGCACTCCGTCAGCAAAACGCCAGATTCAGCCGTAGCAATGCTCCTCACACCACACAAAATCAATATAACGTCTTCAGTAGCTGGCTTGGAGGAGTTCGATGCATAGAGTAACATTAAATAAGACACCTCGCAGAAAGGACCATACCGACGCCGGACAGAAGCTCCAAAAAAACTGTTCGGGCTTGTCGAAGACTGCATGAAAGCCGGACCGCGACTGCACCTCAAGACATACATAGCGATTTTTGTGATCGTAATTTTCGCACCGATGGGCAGCGTTTTATTGGGCAAAGGAATGAAAGGGGTGGGTTCGGCCGCCACCTGGACCCTGGCGGATTTTTGGCCCGTGGTCACCCGGATTCTCTCGAGCGGCTATATCTGGCTGGGGATCGCCTGCCTGCTCACGTTTTTTGTGGCCTACATGCTCATCCTGAGCTGGGCGGATTACAGCTACGTCCAACCGTCCACGTCACTTTCCTACGCCACGGTCGCTCTCCTGAGTCATTTTGTGTTGGGAGAATTGATCAGCCCGTTGCGCTGGCTCGGCGTGCTGGTCATCTGTGCCGGAGTATTTATCGTGGGCAGAACTTCTCCGCGCGCCCACGGAGCGCAATAAGAATGCTCACGGTCTGCCTTTTTTTTCTCATCATCGTGTCTGGAACGGGGGGGGAATTGTGCGTGAGCCGCGCGATGCGCAGTATGGGAGAGGTCCACGACTTCAGCCCGAAATCGATCGCAAGCTTCGTTTTCCGCGGACTGCGCTTGCCGTGGATGTGGGTTGGCGTGGCTATGATGGCTCTTGGATTCTTTTCCTTGCTGGCCATTCTATCGTTTCGAGACGTCAGCTTCGTGGTGCCCGTCAGCGCTCTGAGTTACGCGGCGGGTGCTTTTGGAGCCAAAGGCTTTCTCGGTGAACGCATCAGTCGCAACCGCTGGCTTGGCATAGCGGTTGTGTGCATCGGTGTGACCATCGTCTGGTGGAGTGGTAGATAGCGCGCCTGCAAATCAGCAAGCGTGGAATAAGAAAAAGGCCAGAGCTCCTAAGCGCTGGCCTTTTTCTTCGTTAATGGCAAGCCCGCGCTGAACGCTGCCTAGCGTTCTACCGATCGTGGCTCCCGCCCTGATGCGACTCGTGTTCAGGCGGCTTGCTCGGATGCGATTGCTGGGCAGGCTTCGAAGAATTGGGATGGTTGTTGTTATTGTTGTGGTTCGCGTTCTCTTGCGAATTGTTCGGATGGTTCGAATTGTTTTGGTTGCTGTGCGCATTTTCAGAATGCGCGGCCGATTGCGGCGGACGATCTTCGGAATGTGCGTTCACATTGCTTGGCCGGTTTGCGTTGTTATTCGGAGAATTGTTGGTGCGCGCGCTGGGTGGACGATCCGCTTGCGTATTATTGGGCCGGTTGCTGTTGGCTGCTGCGTGCGCTGCTACCACGCCTTCGCCCTTGAACACACCAGGATGTGCCGTCGCGGCCACCGCGGGACGTCCATGATTCTCGGACGCCAGCATGCTGCGGTCACTACGCGCGGCTTCCTCGTGTTGCGTTTGCATCGAGGTCGGCTGGACGTGTGGCTCGTTCATGGCTGCTCGTTCCTGGGCTGTAGGCTGAGCCGTAACGCCGCCGGCGCCTCCGTTGTAGCTCACGTTATTGTTCACCACCGTCCGGTTCACCACCGTATTGTTCACGTAGGTGTTATGGATGATGGTGGTGTTCACGTTTGTCACTGCGGTGTTGTAGTGAAAGACCCCGCCGCGCCATTCGCCGCCGACGAAGCCCACACCACCATAGCCGAACCCATAATTAATGCCACCGTAGAAGCCCACGTGCGGGCCCCAGTATCCAGCATGCCATGCGTAAACGCCGGCGCCCCAACCCCAATAGCCAGGCGTCCACAGGTATCCCGGCGTGGGAGCGAGCACCCACGTTCCTGGAACCCAGTAGTAGCCGGCCGGCCCATAAGCCCAGTAGCCCGGTGCCCAGATATACCCGGGGGCAGGGCAGACGGGCTGAACGTACACGGGCAGGGCGGGTGGCCCAATGTGAATGGAGACACCCACAGCGATCTGTGCGGGCACTGCCGGAGGCAATGCCAAAGCCGTAAGAACCACAACGAGGAGCAATACTGCAATCTTGTTGAGGCGGATCATAATAAGGTTCCCCTTGAATTCTGTTGCACTGCTTACTTACTTGACTGCCTGGCGTAAGAAGCTGCGCTGGGTGCCAGCTAATGGGTGAAACCCCAGTACCGGCAGGAAGTTGCTCTCGCCCGCGCAACCTTCTTGTAATCAAGCGTATCTGCCATCCGAGCGTCATGGGAGCCAGAACAAGGTCAGGCGGCGAAGAACTAACCCTGTACCACCGTACGGGGGTGTCCGCTAAATGATGCACTCGCCCCAAAACCAATTGGGGTCACATCCGCCACATCTCGCGCCACAGTCTCAGGTCTGTTCCCGATTGAACACCTACGGGCAGTGCATCGCGAGCTGAACCGTCCATGAGAGTGAGCTCGGCGTCAACGCCATTTTTGATCGTGCCGATTCAGTTGATTCTTATTTCGGCCAGATCGGAATCGCCGCGGTCACCCCGATCCTCGAATTCTGCTGCAGAGTCTTGGGATTGGGCACTCCGTTCAAGCTCCTTTCCCCGCCACGCCAGAAATTCGCATCCAAAGACACCCAAAGCCGCGGTTTAATGTCGTAGCTGAGATGTCCTTCGAATGCCGCCACGGATTTTCCGATTGCGTTTGTGTTCCGGGAACCAACTCGTTGTGCGAAAAGAATTCTGGGTCCGTTGTATAGAACCACGCGGCCGCATAGGCATCCACCACCCAATGCCCCCATCGTTGCGAATAGCCAATCTCCGGTTTGAACGCCCAGCGATTGTTCCCCCGATTGATCAATTTCGTTGGATCATACTGCCCAGTCGGAGTCACGATCTCAAGGCTGGTTCCAATCAACATCTTCTGGTGCCACTTTAGAAACTGATCGACAGGCATCGCCGGACCGCCCTTAAGATTCACCGAGAAGCGATAAAAGGAATCCAACAATCCAGATCCGCGCCACTTGCCCGCGAAGATTCCCCACGCCATAGGGGAGGGAAGCGATAATATTGGCGGAACGCCCAAAGAAATTCAGCCAGTGGTAGTAGGTGATGTCTGGGATATTTATTTTTCCGGTGGCGCCGGTTATCGGCACAGCCCCATCGAACTGTAAACTCCCGGTGTAGTAGGAGTAGGTCCGAGTGAATGCGTTCGAATGCAATGGGGTAATTACATAATCTCGCGGGGCAAGCTCCTGCGCTGTGGCGAACGCCGCAGCGCAAAGTAGAGAGGTCAACGCAATCGTGAGCTTTCCCAGGAGAGCTTTAAGGTGGATGCTTGCAGCTCCCCGTACGATTGTGCTGTTCCGGTTTTAGGTTCATCGCGCACTGAGCACAGTTAGGTCAGCTGCCCGATATTCTCACGGTTTTGCCACGCGCCGGATTCGCAACACTCTCGACGCAGACAAATAATTCGCCTGTTCGTCTTGCGCCGCTACGTGCCCGCGATTCCCTTGTTCTGCAATATCCTGACCACCACTCTGCGATTTTCGGCCTGTCCTTCGCTCGTGGCGTTCGGCGCGACTTGCTGAGACGTTCCCATAGCCCCCGGCGCGAGTATGTTTGTCAGTGGAATCTGCCCGTTTTGTTCGAGGAATGCCAGAACGTTGTCAGCGCGCTCCAGGCTGAGCTTTTGATTGAGAGCCGCAGAGCCGACAGCCGACGCGTAGCCCTGCACTTGAATGATGTAAGCGTCAATCGTTTTCGCTTTAGTCGCCAGGTCCAGCAACTGTGGCTTATATTGCGGGTCGACTGTCACCTTTCCATTGGCAAAATAAACGGTAACCTCGCCGAGGATGTTATATTCGCCCAGTTCGCCAAAGCGTTTGTTGGCCGCCGCAATTGCCGCCTTTTCCGCCGCAATCTTTTCCTGGTTCGCAGCGATCTCCTGCTGTTGCGCGGCGGTCTGTTGCTCCGTCGCCTTAATTTGCGCCGCGTTTGCCTGCACTTGCTGATCGGTAGGCGTAAGTCCCGCCTGGATGTCCTGCGCGGTCTTCAAATCTGATCCTTTGAACTTGACGGTGTCCGCCACCAGTTGATGCTTGTCGTTCATGGAGCCTTTGACTTGCACAGGAAGTCCGGGAATCAGAGCGGTCATCCCGAGATCCTTCTTGCGTAGCTTGAACGCTCCTTCAATTTCCTGCACCTGTGTGTCCGTAGTCAGCGCTACGGTGACGGTTTCATTATCCTGCGTTTTGACGGTCATGGTCGCGCCACTTCGTCCGGTGATCAGCCCCTTTATCTGCGTATCCTGAGCGGCCGCAACCAGTGCCAGAGCCAGCGCGGCCAATATCAGTCCCAACCCGATTGAAAAGTTTCCAAAGCGCATTCGATTCATGGATCTTCCCCTTTTCTTTCTCACGCGATTTCGTTCCCCAACCTTAGGCCCGCTGTTGCCCAATTACCGGCGGAAACCGCCGCCATAACTCCGCCCACCGCCGCCTCCCCAACTTCGTCCACCGCCACCGAATCCGCCAAAACTGTGATTGCCGCTCTGGTAGTGTTGGCTTTGCGTCGAACCGCTTTCACGGTTCTGTTTGTCGGAGTCCAGGTTTTGCGATGAGAAGCTGCCTGACGACTTATCCTGGTTAAAGCTCTGTTTGTCGTTCTGAGCCGTTGCTTGGCTGTTCGGATGCGACTGCTCATAACTCGACTTGTCCGACTGCGCGGTCGCCTGACTGTTCGGATGCGATTGTTCGTAGTTCGATTTGTCCTGTTGCGTGGTGTTCACGTTGCTCCAACCGCCATTGCCGTTGGACTTTTGCCAACCGGAGCCGGTGTTTTGATAAACATTTCCGTCGTGCCCCGCATACATATCGCCACTGGAATTCTTGCCGGCATACGAATTGCCGTAGGCAGTGGAAGAGGCATAGCCCTTTCCACCCTGCGATCCCTGGCCGGACGCTACCGTTCCATTCGCCGTTGAATAGTGCTGTGTCGTGGCGGATTTGTTGCCCTGCGAAACGTAGGAGCTACCCCACTGTGCCGTTGGGCTCGATCCCTGGTGCGTCGCACCATAGGATCCGGTGTATGGGTTATAGGCCTGACCGACACTCTGTTTTCCATACGCTGTCGTCGTCGAAGCCGTTCGCGTCGATGTTCCCGTGTAAGGATTGTAAGAAGCCGTCCGAGTCGCCGATCCGTATGCCCCATACGCAGTTTGCGAAACGCCGTACGCCCCGGTCGATGTGTGGTAATAAGAAGTTCCATACGCTCCGTATGCGCCATAGCACGTGGGGTAGGGATGATAAACGGGGTATCCATACGCGGGATATCCAATGTAAGGCGGATAGTAGTAGCCACTGCCACTGGCCACGATGGCTCCCACAGCCGCGCCCATCACAAACGCGCCGAGATAACCCGCCGTGTAGCTCGATTGTACGTAGCCCGTCGAAGTGGTTACCTGCGTCACGTAGGTCACGTTGTACACCGGCGAACTCGGCGGAATGGTGTAGATCACTTGTGGCACGGAACTTGCGGTCGTCCACGGTCCCTGCGGAGTCGTGGACATGAACCACACGCCCTGCAGGCACAAATAATAAAGGTCGCCAACCTGAATCACTTTGTCCGGGGTATTCGTTGCATAAAGCAGAGTCGTGCCTTCAATGGGCACGAATTGCGGCGCTCCCGTGTATTCAACCTTCGCTTGCGCCGCCGCCGTCGTCGGATTCAGCAGCATCACTGTTGGAATTTGCGCGATCAACACCGCATCCTTAGCCTGCGAAGTGCCTGGCACGGAAGCGAGAATCGCGCTTGCCGGGCTGGAGAGCGGAATTTTGCCAAAATCCGCCGGCAAGCTCAGGGTAGCGAAAGTCCACGGCCCAGTTAGATTTTGCGCGCTGAACCAGCGTCCCGCCGCCAGGTAGTAATACGTTTGCGTTGCACTATAGACGAAGAGCGGGCTATCGGTATTATTCGCATACACCAATTGCGTTCCGGGGATGTTGGTGTAAGTGGGCTGGCCATCAAACAAGATCACTTCCGCCGGCACAGTGCTGTAAAAAACCCGCGGAATGATGGCGCTGGCCGCCGGCGGAGGCGGCACCATTTTCTTGACGTCCGAGAATCTCCCGGAGTCCGGCAATTTGCCGAACTCCTTCGATAGCTTATTCACTCGTACCCACGGCCCATGCAGGTCGCCCGCGCTTAGCCAGATATTGTTCACCAGCAAGTAGTATTGCGACTGGGATTTGTCGAAGAACAATGGCCACATGGTGTTGACCACATACTTCAAGCTCGTTTTCGAAATGTCGGAAAGTACCGGCTCGCCGTCGACGCTCAAAAGAATCGCGGGATTGTAGCTGACAAAGATAAACGGCGGATCATTCCTTAAATCAACCGTCTTCACGGATTGCGGTTTGGGCATGTAAGCCACAATCCGGTCCAACGAAGCGGTCAACGTCAGCGGCACAAACGTCCGGAAGAGTTGATCCATTTGCGCCGAAGTGGCGGGATCCTGCGATGGAAAATAGGTATTTAAAACGTTGATGTTGAACATGAACACGGTGTGCGTGTCGGCGTTCACCTCGGTGGTGGCTTCAAAGCTTGCCGCTCCCACCATTTGTTTCCCGCCCGTAGGAGTCATCTGAAACGCTGAGCGCCACTTGATGTCCGTGTAATTCTGCCAATCATCTACTTGCGGCTGGTAAATGAGCACAGTTCCGCCAGGTTTCACCAACTTTCGCGGCCAGCCGGGGTCCTGCGCCAACGCGCACGAACAAGCCGCCACGACCAGCGCCAGAATTCCCACAAGTCTCATCGCGTATCGCATGCCAAACTCCCGTTTCGGAGTGCCCAGGCCCATGTTACCCAGGGGCCTCGAGTGCCAAACTTCCCGAGGCGAGCTCACTTGATGTTAAACGTCGCCCCAACCGCCAATCCCGGCATGTTCACGTCGTAAACAAACAGCGCTCTGCTGTTCGGCCGGTAATCCACGCTCAGATACCGGTATCCAACCAGCAAAACCCACCTCCGGCTGAGCTTGTATCCAAGCGCCCCGCCAACTTGATAATCCAATCGTGCCGAACCCCCGCCAGCGTCTCCAAAAATCGTTGCCGAAGCCTTCGGGGTCAGCGCGAATTCAATTCTTCCCCCCGCCACCGCGTCCGCCCAATTCGCCGATTGCGAATACCCGTTAGCGATCTGTGGTTGCAGTGTCAGCGTCGTGGACAAATGCCAGTAGCGCACACCGAACAAAGCATCCACCTTCACTCTTTTCCCGTCCGCTATGCGATAACCGATCTTTGGCGTTAGGATCGTCTCGGTCATTTGCGCCTTGATCGAGTTGATCCCCACGTCGGTAAGCGGTAGCGACCTGTTGTCAGACAACTTCATCCACAAAAAATCGACCGGCATCACCACGCGGTTGTATCGCAAATCCACCACGCCCATCGCGCCGATATTCAGATAATTGAAAATGTCGCTGAAATCCGCGTGTACAGATGCATCGTGACCGAGTACGCCAGAGGTTCCGTGAATGCCAGCGAACCATATGTACGGCGTAATTCCCACGTGCCAGCCGTCGCTCCCGCTGGTCTCGCCGTTTGGATCAGGCGAGTTCATCGTCGTTGGCGCCGGCGTTTGAGCCTGCGCACTCGCTCGGGGCAAAACAAACAACGCCCCCACGGTCGCAAGCAATAGACCTGCTTTTGCAGCGTTCCAGAAGCAATTCATTTCGTCTCCCTTTTCCTCAATCCCAAATCAACGTCGTTCCGCCAACGCCACTCTGATGCCAAATTCTGTCGCGGTCCTCGACCCGATGTAATTGTCAGAACTGACAATCAACCTGCACCCCTCTCCTGCGTCCCCCCTCTGCGCATTTCTTGCGAAGGGTGGCTCATAGGGTTTTCTTGCTACTGTTGCGCGCCTAACTTGCGCTCGGCCCGGTCGGGATACCAACCGCTCTTTCGCCCCGGCTACTGGCACGAGCCGTCATCAACAAACTGATTCGCCGTTGCCATCGACGCCAGCGACCGTGCGCACGTGACAATCTTCTGGTCCACCGGGTCCGACTTCAAAGAATCCGGATCGATGTAGGTCATGTTTTTCGTCATTTGCAGATATTTGTCCGTCAGGGTGCTCATGTTGTTGAACTCATTGACCACGAACGGATAGACGCTCCTGTCGGAATCCGTATTGATGGCCACCGACGCCAGCCGCAGCGCTTCCCGAGCCTGTGCGCGATAGGGTGTAAGCCACTCCACGTTGAGCGGCACACCGCGTTCGATCGCCGTTCTCAACGCCGAATGCCATTCTCGAATTTCCGCCATCGCCTCGATACCCGCGGTTTTAAACTCGTTCGAGAACCCAGGCGCAGGCGCTGAAGCGGGCGCCGCAGGGGCAGCAGCAGTCCCCGAGGCGGCATTTCCCCCGACCCCAGAAATCGTTAACACAATCTGGTTGCCGCTGAAGCTGATGGTCCCGCTGACCACCCGTGCCAGCCCCTCCACTTCCACATAATTGCGCCCCTGCACCTGGATCACCGATGCTTGGCCTTGTTGCCCGCTGACCACCAACGAATTGGTCTGTTGCGCCAACAGCGAAAGGGCCATTGCGGGCAGCGCCAGAAAAGCCGCGAGACCACACCGTTTCCTCCACACATTCACTTTCATGTCACCGCTCCTTCCGCAATACCGCGCTACGTCTGGGATGCACGTGACCGAATCGACCTGAAGTTTCTTCAGTTTGTAGTTTCTGACAGATTGGATGCGGCCACGCTATTGTCAATAAAGACAGGGTCCTGTACCCCCTGTGCATCCAAGCGCCATACGGGGCTTTTCCTTAAAACGCCTCGCCCACACCCATGCTCCACGTGAAGTTATCTTTCCCCCACGCAAAATCCGTCCTCAGATTCACGTGATACTTCTTGCTCAGCAGAAACCGTATGCCTGTGCCTCCCGCAGGGAGAAAGTCGTTCGCGCGAAATTTGTCCACGCCGGGCGCCACTTCTCCCACGCCGCCAAAGGCAACCAGGCCGAGCCGCCAAGGCAAAACCAGCCGGTACTCCAACTGTGTTCCCAACATATAGCGATCGAGATAGCGTCCCGCGGTGTATCCGCGCAGTTCGTTGTTCGTGCCATAAATGCAATTCCCGTAAAAGGGTGGCGCTCCTCCGGTGCCGCAAAAAAACAGGTTATACGCCAGCACCTGTTTCGAATTCAGGCTCGCGTACTTATTGAATGTGAATTTGTAGGATTGAAACGAGTATTTGCTGCCCAGGCTATTTGCGAAGAAATCTCCCGTGAAGTCCACCAAGCTGCCCTTCAGCGGATAAAAACGATTCGGCCGCGAGTCGCGCACCGCTTCCACGCCAAGCGCCCGCAGATCTGTCTGCAGCCCCACCCCCGGCGGGATAGGTGGTAAAGGGCCTCCTCCTTCCGTGGGCTTGATGGTAATAAAGGAATTGCCGGTAACGAACCTCCCTCCCAGATAAAAGCCCCAGCCGATCCTGCGCAGAAAGTCGATGAAAAAGACCTCCCCTGTCTGTACCAGCGGCAGTTTCAGCCCGGCATTCCCATTCACATAACCGACGCCGTAAAGGTTGTAGTCAATGTTCCCATGTACGAACACGGCCTTGATCTCGTAGCGCGCCTCCTTCAAGTAAACATCTCCACCGATCCCAAAGCCGCGTGTGCCATTGTTCGTCGCAAGTCCAGCTGCCCCGATGACCGATGGTTCAGGATGTTCCTTGTTGATCTGTAACGGGAAAATGTAACCCACCACGGGTACAATCCCAGATCCGATTGCCGGGCTCACGATTGGCAATGGCGCAACCACGATGGCTCCCCGATGAGCCTTCTTTTCTTCCTCTTTTTTCTTCTCTTCAGCTTTTGCGGATTTTTCTTCGTCCTTGGTTTCTGTTGTGGAAGAAGTCGTGGGGTTCTGAGCGGTGTCTTTCGGGGATTGCGATTGCGGCGGCTGTGCACTCGGCGCCGGATTCTGCGCTCGCATCACTTGTGCGAAACAAACACACACAATAAAAAATACACAGAATTTTCCGAGGCGAATGGTTGGAACGAGACTTGGACCCTTTGGACTGCGTTTCATTTCAATTCTTTTGGTCTGGGGCACAATGTAACTTCAACGTAGCGCGGGCACTTTGGTTCCATGCCTTTCTCTCAAGGAGAGATCGGTCGTGGAAATCTCTGGTCTTAGCCAGAGGAACCTCACAAGATTTGTCCATGCGGGTTCCCCTCGCGCCAACGAAACCACGGCAACCGCGATGGTTGCCGCGGGCTTTTACAGTCCTTCCGTCGTGCCTTTATTTAGCAGAACCTTCACGTCCACGCGCCGGTTCAGCGCGCGTCCCTGTGAGTCGGTATTTTCCGCCGCCGGATGAGTTGCGCCATAGCCCGCCGGTGCCACGATGCGCCTCAGGGGGACGTTCCCTTTGACTTGAAGGTACTGCACGACGACTGCCGCGCGTTCTTCGCTCAGCTTTTGATTCTCGGCTTTTGTCCCCGTGCTCGACGCGTAGCCGGCCACTTCGATCAGATAGCCTTCCACGCCCTGCGTTGCCGCTACCACCATGTCCAGGTCGGCTTTCGCCGCGTCATCCAGATTTGCTTTTCCGCTGTCGAAATAGATTCCGGCCTGCGCCACGGTCTTGTAGTCGTCCATGTCGGAAACGCGCTGGTTCACCAGTTTGACGGCCGCTGCGTCCATCACCGCCACGTCTCCCGCTGCTTCCGCGGCGTTGCCCGCTTGATTGGCAGAAGTTTGCGCTTGGTTTGCCGAGGCTTGCGCCTGGCCCGCCGCCGCTACGCCCTGATTGGCGGTCGTTTGTGCCTGGCCTGCCGCCGCCTTGTTTGCCATAATCTGCTG
Source organism: Candidatus Acidiferrales bacterium (assembly GCA_963742325.1). Classification (GTDB taxonomy): domain Bacteria; phylum Acidobacteriota; class Terriglobia; order Acidiferrales; family UBA7541; genus Acidiferrum. The sequence goes on from CAVULB010000002.1 coordinate 2,469,370, forward strand.
CTCTTCTGCCACCTCAACTGCAAATTCGTCGGGGACGAACGTGACTTTCTTGGCGACAAGTTGCCCCTTCGCGTTGCCCACGCCTTCCGCCTCGATCGTTAATCCCGGCACCATTGCCGTCACGTCCATATTTTCATGGCGGAAAAATTCTACCTTGCCCTTTTTGCGCTCCACCTTCGTATCGTCATTCAGGCTTACCAGCACAACGCGACCGGTCTTCTTCTCCTTCACCGACACCAAGTCCCCATTCCGCCCTGTGATCGTTCCCGTGACTTTTGATTTCTCGTCTTCTTTGATCTGCGGCTTGCTTGGTGCGGCCGAATACGTCAAGCCCCCCAGCACAGTAAGGCACACTGCACTGCATAGAACGCGTAGCTTCCAATTTCCAATATTGAATCTCATCGTAATTCCTCCATTCGCACACTTTACTTGCTGAAACTTAATGGTCGCTGGATCTTGGGCGGACTCTTCGAATTGATTCACTCCGACTACATAGCCTGACTGGATGCGCCTGACACCAACCGCTACAGGCTAGCTCTTCATGTTTTTGACACACGGCACGCGGGAACACTATTGTCAATAATTACAATGCGGATTGGGCGGACTGCGTATTTGTGTAGTCGCACAACAACGGCAGTCAGCGCGATTCGTCGGCAAAAATGTAGTGCGTCGGCAGTCACTTCGAGGGGCGGATGTTCACGGCTTTGATGTACTGGTTCCCGAAACTCTCGATCTCGTATTTCCCGCTTTTGTCATCGAAGCGGATCTTTGCTGCCGCCATGATTTGTCCGGTACCTTCTCTCTTGGCGTTTACCGTCACCTGTAGAAAACCAAACGGATAATTCGTGCTGCGTCCGTTGTTATAGAGTTCCACGAACGGCATGTTCCGGGCCGTGACGATCGTGATGATCGTGTTGTCGCCTTGCTGCCGTTTCCGCGCCACAGCGATTGGATTGCCTGTAGAACCCACCGCGCTGATGCGACCCTTGTCTTCCTTCTCCATCGCCCGGCGAAGAGCGTCGGTGCCCTTGTCCTTCACCAGTTGTGCGAAGCTCTGGACCTCTTCGTCGGTGGTGTATTGCGTGATTCGAAAATCAAATTGAATGCTCTTGCCGCCCACGGTTCCGCCTGTGCCCATAGCGACGCCGGAATACGCATCGGTCGGCGCTTTGTCTTGTGCGAAAACTCCGGGGAACACAGAGAGAAGCAAGAGAGACACGAACAGTGCGACGCGAGAAAACGGAATGTTCATGAATGAATCTCCCAAGAATCGTGCTTACTTGCAGCTTTGTTCTTAGCGCTCTCGCTAAGGTTACTCTATGATGTTCACTTAACGCTGCTTGTGACGATCAGTTCCAAGTCCGAATTCCCACACATGCCGTACATAGATCCGGGAGTGCAGGCGCCCGCGGTGTACTTGAAGCATCCCGCCTTCTTTGCCACCACGCTAACGGGCCGGTCGGAGCCTCCCATGATCGTTCCCGATGGATCGAATGGCGAAGAGTCGCCAAAATCGATCATCAACCCCGTATTTTTTCCCGCGCCTTGCCAAGTCACGTTCGCGCCCGTCTTGATGCAAACCGGTGCGTCCGTGCCAAAATTAGGGATGTTGGGTGTAACCGACGCTTCCGTTCCACCTCCGACGCGCTTCACCTCCAGCACACAGGGAGCCCCGTTAGTCCCGCAGGTGTTTGCCGCGGTGCACAGTTGTTCTGGATGTGCGTTGGAGCAAAACGTCGTTTTGTTTTTCTTGTCCTTCGCAAGCGTGTGGCCCGCCACTACAAATAACAACAACGCCACCAAGCCGCACACAATCATTGGAAACGGTCTGCTCTTCATATGACACCTCGCAGTATCTTAGAATGACGTTCTTTCGAGGCCCGTATCTTTCACTTCTGTTTGTTTCGAAGCGACGCGCTTACCATCGCGTCAGTTCGTTCCCGGCGTCCCTTTCCAGTCGAGCACATCCACCAAATTCCACGGATTTTGCGTGAGTTGGATCTGCAGTTGGCCTTGTTTGTCGATCGCCAGTTGGCATTCCGGATAGAGGACGCCCGTGCTTTTGCTTTTATCCGTGTCATTAATGTCAAACTCTCCACCAGTCAGGTTAAACGCCGTAGATTGTGAGTCCGCCCAAACCTCTCCAAATCTCAACAGACGGTTAGTGACGAATCGAATTTTGCGGCCGGTCGGCGTCGGGATCATGCGCACAAACGCCAAGTCATAGCCGATTGTCCCGGTGACGGAGATATGGCCAACGGCGCGCATCTTCGTCAGCGCATTCACAAGACCTTGGTTCTGTCCCTTGTTGAACGCGTCGACCAGAATTTGCCTCTCCTCGGGCGTCGAAAAATCGTAAATCTCCACGGAGATGCCGGCGTTCTGGCCCAACTGCGTGCCCGTGCCCATGGCGGTAGCTTCGATGGTTTCGTATTTATCGTGTCTCGCCGAAAGCGCCGGAAAGGCGGCCAGAATGAGCAACCCGGTCGCGAGCAGTCCCATCGCCACCCATCTCCGAGACTTGCTCCTGGACTGTTGTGTTTGGGGCATAAGATTCTCTCTCCTTAGCGAAAGTCGAGAACCGATTCGGGACTTCCGGGCTGCATTGTTACGCTTGAAAGAAGGGAAGGGTATTGTCAAAAGAAACAGTGGGACCCGGCGTAGCAGTAGCAGGCGGCTGTAGAGCAGAATGGTCCATCACCACCGAATCAATGCAGCGCCTTCAACAGGTCATCGAGGACCACGATCAGCGGTACCTGAGTAATGATCACCGGCAGCGCCGGAACAGCGACCGCGACGGCCAGCGTTATCAGCGCTCCGCGGTCTGCGGGAAAAGGTCTGAGCGTTCCAATACTCTCGCACACGCGGCCGAAATTGGCCAGGGAGCTGGTCTCAACCGCCTGCAGAAATTCGGCTTCGTGTCCGGCGCGATGAACAATCCATTTCTCGTGAAAATCCGTGCTGTGTATTTGCCCTAGGACTCCGTATTCCAGAATCCCCTTGCGTCTCAGCTGCGCCAACCTCGGCACAAAAAAGGCCAGTGGTGCGAGCGCGACCAACGCAGTAATCACAACCAGGGTAATCGCCGGCAGCTTGAAGTCCATCAGGCGCGCTCCGTCATGCAAAATCGCCTCGCGCCACGTGGCTCCAATCACTACCGCTGCGGCGAAGGCCACCGGTGCGAATGCCGATGCAGTCAGCCCAAGGAAGCCCAGGCCTCCGTGTCTGTCCGGATGGGTGGGAACCAGCCTCAAATTCCGTGTCGACAATCGAAACGCGAAAAAAGTCCACATCAGCCACTTCCACAGCCCTAGCCCCAGAAGCAACTGGAATATCGATGTGCTCACCACTACTGCGTACCAACCCGCCGCTGTTAGCTGCAGTTCGTTTCCCACGCGCTGTCTTAGCCACGGTGTAGCGTCCGCCAGTCCCCTATACGACGCCACACTATGAGCAATCAGCAGCACCAAAACCGCCAACTCGGGCAGCAGGGAGTCGCGCAATCGCACCAGCCCGGCGATCACCTTTTCCATATAGCCGGTGTCCTTCTCCGTGAGCAGCCTGGCCTCGCGTATGTGCGCCATCACTGCTCGGAACCGCGTTTCCATCAACACCTCGCCTACCAGCAGCGCTGGAATCGCCAGAAAAATTCGGGAGTACACCCGGTAATCCTTCAGCAAGGAGATCAAGCCGTGTGGGTTTAATGCAACAGTGATCGCAACCAGCGGTATCCAGGTCACAGCGACCAAGACCGTAATGCGCCGTCCAAGATTCCATTGATTCGGGCGCATCAGCCTCAAGGCTTGCTGCACTCGATAAAATGGCCCGCCGCGAACTAAGGAAACTTCAGCCGCGGCTTCGATTACGGGAGCATGAGCTGGACCATCCATAAAGTTTTTCGGGAAAATCGCTGCGCAAGCGATCTAATTCAGGTCGTCGTCTTTGTAGTATTTCGTGCCCGTCGCGCTAATATCGGCGGCCAATCCTGTCTCCGTCAATTGATACATCCATACCCCGTCGGCCACCGACACCGCTCCGCTCATTGCCGCGCCTTTGGCCCCCATCTCGGCCGCGGCCGTGGTTTGTCCGCCGAATTCCCAGCCGGAGTCCACGAAGTGGTTCAGCGCCTGCTCGTTTTCAAAGACAAATACAACGCGATACTTGTCTACCCCGACTCCGAGCCCCGCTTGCACCTCGAGCATTTTCATGTACGTCACATGCTTGTTCCGGTTGTTCACGGCGATGCCTTTTCCGTTACCAGAGCCCGCGAACAGGATCTTCACTCCCAGGTCACTGAACACGGCATAGCCGGCCGCATGTTTGACCGCCGCCTTGGACTTCGGCTCGGCGTTATAAAGTCGTTGAAGTGTATCTTGCGCCATATTCTGGATTTGTTTTTGCTGTTTTTCCCTGTCTTCGGCGCCGCGAGCCCCAATTGCAAGCCCGCACGCTAGCGTAAGTAGCATGAGCTTCGTTGCCGCTGTTCCCCGTCGTGCAGTGGATGTCATTGGTGTTGCTCCCTCCCACCTACTTCTGCTTCAACTTCTCGGGACACTCAAAGCAGGCCACCCCTCGCGGGCGGAACGCGGAATCCCATTCTCTGTAAGTGTGCGCGGGCGGGGTCGTTCACACGTCCGACTTGCTATTCCTTGAATACCAGTGGCGGTCCGCTGACCTTATGACCCTTAAGGGCGACATCTACCTCGACGCGATCCGCGATCTTGATGAACGGAATGCCACTGTTCATCCCAAACTCCTTACGGTCGAAGGCCATGGTTCCTTTAATGGTGCCCTCGCCTGTCCCCTTGCCGGTAAGCGTAAGGTTCAGCGTTTCTGGCTTCGACACGCCGCGAATCGTAAAGGTTCCCAGCACATCAAAGGTGTTGGGACCTGTCTGCGTAACTTTGCTTGAATGAAACGTAATGTACGGGTCGTCTTTGGCGTTGAAGAAGTCTTTGCTCTTCAATTTGTCGTCCTTCATGCCGCTCCCCGTGTCTACGGAGTCGGCATAAATTTTGACGTCGAGTACACCAGACGTGACATCCGTGGACGGAAAGGTCAGCGTGGCATCCCACTTCTTGAACTTGCCATCGATGGCCACGGAAGCCTTCACGAAGAACTTAACATCGCTTTGTTCCGGAATTACGGTGAAAACAGGGACTTGTGCCCGGCTCAGCGACGGCATTACAGCAGCAGCCAACAGGCCAACCATTGCGAATCGCATGAAAAACCCTCCTTGACCGAAACGCGCAAGAACTCTAAGCGCGTATCCTTTCATCAGTCAAGACCGCATTCTATTGTCAGAAGTGACAGGGGCATCTCGCGGGGGTTAGGTACTACTATTGCGGTGCCGGCCATGCCTTCTGCATCACCGCGAAGAGAAATGCGGTCGTCAGCCCGAACAGAATCCAGCCGTTTAGTGCCTCCAGTGTGCCCATCAGCTGCCAGCCTGGTGCCAGGGTGAGACTTGCGTGGCCATAGGTCGTCATGGCACCTAGCGAATACAGCATGGCGGATTTGTTGTCAGGTATGGCCCCCAGGAAACGGTAAGCGACCGCCCAAATTGCGCCCTCAAATCCGTGCAGAGCCGTGGCCCCCACTGCCGTCCATCCCGTCACCATAACCGCAGCTACCGAAAACTTTGGAACTCGTCCGGCTATCACCAGCACCGACGGCACCCTTCTGTTTATCACGCCAAGGCCAAACGCGTGGATCATCACAGTCAGTACGATCAGTGGCATGCCCCACATCCAGTCGTTTCCCCAATTCACGATCGGACCCATCGATCACCCGCCTCTCTCGTCGCTCGCCTCCGTTCAGAATCACATCCGTTCGGCGCGCATCTCGCGAGCTTCCCAACTCGTCATTTTGGAGTCCCCGCTTCTTCCAGCGTGAGTTTGTATGCCACGTAATATTTGTAAATATTGCTCACGTACTGCACCGTTTCCTGTCCCACGCCCTGCGCCGCCACCAACTCCACATTCCCAAACCACTGGTTGGGATCGAGCCCTTCGCTGGCCGCCCTCTTTCGTAGTCGCACGATCCGGCTGGGTCCAGCGTTGTAAGACGCAAATACCATCAGCGTCTTGTTCAAGGCGTCAAGCTTGTCGTCTTTGAAGTACGTTTCTGCAATGTCATGCAACATCTTTGCGCCAGCTTCGATATTGTTCTCTGCGCGATCCACATTCGCAATGCTGATCGGCGGTGCTGCCGCATACTTCGGAATCACCTGCATGATGCCTACCGCCCCGCTGGGATTCCTGCGATTTTGGTCCAGAAGCGATTCCTGATATCCCTGCGCCACCAGCATCAAATAGTCGAAATCATATTCCGCCGCATACTTCTTGAAATAGCCCACATACTCTTGAAATTTCTTCATCGCCTCTGTGGAGGTTGCGTCGGTCACCCACTTCGTGTTTTGCAGGTAGCGCCGCAGCAGCGTATTTCCGAAGCTCGTCCCCAGTTGGTGGCCTTGCACGAATTCGTTGAGAAGTTGCCTCAACTCAGGGCTGTCCGCCCGAGTGACGAAAGCCAATTGACCTTCTTGCTGCAAGACCATGTTCGGATGAAGAGTCAGGTGCGGCAACACCTTGGACCAGAACTCCGCTCGCAGGTTTATCGTAGCCGTCGCCGGAATCAGCCCAGCATTGACCATCTCCAGCAGATCTTCGTCCGTCAGGTTTTTATCGGCAGCCCTCACCAAGATTGGCCGCCTACCCGCCTTTTCAAAGTCCTTGCTCAAGCGTTGCAGGGTTGCGTTGTAAGCCGTCAGCGGATTGATGTACACCTCCTTACCGCTCAAGTCCTCCAGGGTTGTCATTGCAGGCGCTTTCGGCCCGGTCACAATCACCTCTTTCACGTTGGAATCGATCGGTGTGGTAAACAGCGCCTTTTTCTCGCGCTCCGGCGTAACAATGACTCCGTAACCCACTACGTCACCGACTCCCTCTTGCAGTGCTTGTTCCAGCTGTTCGGGCCTCATTGGGATAAATGAAACCGTAATCTTGACCGCGCCGGTTCGCAACTTCACATTTGCGAAGCGCTGAAAGTCATTGAACGCTTCGTAGTAGATTCCGTGAGGCTGACCTTGATCGTAGAAAAAACCCGAATGGCTCGGCACCACAAGCACACGAATCGCGTGCCTCTTTTTCATGCCATCCAGATCGCCCAGATGCCGTTCAAAAGTCAGTGGCAATTCGAGTGTTGCTGTCGATTGCGAAGCCGCTTGTTGGTCAGACAAGGCAAGAGGCGTCGGCACTACCGCGGCCACAGACAGTGCTACCGCCAACCAAATGTGAACTGCGCACACGACTTGCTTCCCATCAGGTCGCAACAACGCGCCTGAGCCTGCAGAACCTCCGGCCATGTATTACTGCGCCAGGAAATGCGCGGTCTTCTTTGCACCTTCTTCGGTGTAGTACACCGTCACTTTCGCGCCTTTTTCGACACCTTTGCCCGTGCCTTTGGCGGCGTCATCCAGAGCCTTGCCAGAAAGCTCAAAGGTCTTCTCTGTTCCGTCGGCCGACTTCACCACCACGGTCTTGGTGTCCTTATCGAACTTTTCGACCGTTCCCTTGGTCACCTTGAAGCCGTCCTTGCTCACCTTGCCAACATCCACGGCGGTCTCGTCAACGCCCTTTCCCGTCGTCCGAGCCACCACTTCCGTTCCTTCCTTCAACCCGTCGAATCCATCCTTGGTTCCTTTCACCACTCCGTCGTCCGCCACTTTGATCGTGTGTTCCGTACCGTCGGCGGTCTTCACCACAATCGTCTTGGTGGTACGATCCACTTTCTTGATCGTTCCGTGGATGATGCTTACCAGATCCTGCGCCACGCAAAGCCCTGCTCCAAGTATCAAACAAACCGCCAACCGTCCCAGCTTTTTCATATGCCATTCCCCCCTCAATTTTCCTGCCTTACGAAACTTCTCTCGGGAACGATGGTGCCCCCCTCCGGCCGCACCGTGCACCTAGAAAGAAAATTCCATTCCGACGACCGGGCCTTTCTGTGACAGCTGCAGCGCCAGCCGGTCCTGCGTTCCGTTAACCGTCAAGTGCGACGCCAGTTGGTAACCCGCATTCAGGGTGATGTGCTTCTGGAGCGTCACTCCCAGATCGCCCGCTGAAGATACAAAGCTGCCGTACCCGAATAAATACATCCCGAACAGGTTGCCCTCGATGAACACGCGAGGCGAATTTGTCAGGTATAGCCGGAATTGCGGGCCCGCCACCGGAATTGGCGCCAGAAGGGAACCGCTCGCAGATGTTCCCGCAGTGATGCTGCCCCCGCCGCTCACTTGCCCGGTCGCCACAATTTTCGCGGTCGATTTGAACAGATCCATCTGTACCGCCAGTCCAAGATGACCCCGCTTCCGCCGGATAATGTCGTACTGGTAGCCGGGCGCGATGAAAAACGCGTGAAGTTGGCTGTTCACCTGCGCGCCCACATCAAATGTCTGCCCCTGGAAGGTAATCGTCCGATTCAACACAAATTGCTTCGAAGTGAACAGCGGCACGAGCTCGACATAAAAATGATTCTTATGCGTGAACTTCCAGTCCAGATATCCCAGTCCCGTGGAATAATTGCTGAAGCCGAGATCGCCTTGAAAATTGACAGGGTACTGATCGGCGTGCCCCTGAATGGTTCCCGTCGGTTGCGAGTAAAACCAGAAACCAGCGATCCGCAGCTTGTACTGGTCGAACTCCTCGGATTCTTGCGCCCGCAGCGCCACCGGCAGCACCAGCAGGAGGAACGCCAGAACCATCAATCTCCAGCCCATCCGCCCATCCCGGCAATGCCTCACCGAATGCATCATTTCAGTCCTCCAACACCCAAATCGAGCCCGCATGGCAAACTTCGAAGGCTAAACCTGCGCACCCCGGCCGATCCCATTTTATACTACGGCCACAACCACCGGCCACATTTAGCTCAACTCAAACAGAAGTTATGTTGGATATTCGCAGTCGAGCTGGCGGGAGGTAATTGTCACTTTTGACAGGTCCGCCGCCAGTCGCACCCAGTTTCGCTTTCTCAGTGCTTCAGGGAAAAGTACAGATTCAGGATCAATCCCGCGGAATTCACCTGTTGGTTCGGGCGCTTGCCGGTGTTGTTGTCATGCTCGTAGTAGGTATTGAACTGCACATGCTTGCCCACAGGGAACAACGACCCGGCGTACAGCGACGTCGTGCTCCACTTGTGGTATTGGGTCTCGTAAAAGGGCTCTGCGGCCACATACGGGATGAAATGATATGAGTGGATCGCAAACGTGCGCTCCACGGTCAACTTGTTTCGGTAGCGCCACGTAAAAACGCCGTTTTTCCAGTCCAATTCGAAGCGATTCCGGTCAGAAATGAAAAATCCTGCTTGCACAGGAAAATTCGAAGTTACACCTTCGATCAGCCGGTTTTCGGGAGGCGCCCCCGGCGCCGTTATGTATCGGTACCCGGTTTCCACAACCAGGAATCGAGACTTGGAGTCGTCCAGGTCAAATTCCGTTACCTTCTTTAACTTCAGCAGTGGTTTCAGATAGATCTGCAGGCTGGGGCCAAACAAGAATTGCGTCGGGTCGCCGCCATCCCGATCGTCTTTAGCCTGCAGGTACGCTCGGAAGGTCGAATTCATCGTCAGGTGGGCGTCAATCTCAGGCAGAAATTCTGTCTCTTCTTGCCCGCGCACCGGCCGGCAAGCAAAGCTTGCCAGTATCGCGAGTATCCAAACTGCCTTGTAGACTCGCCTCATCCTAGTCGTCGCTGGAACAATAATGATGCCGCCCGCGCTTCTTCCTCTTTGCTCAGTTTTCGAACGCAAAGATCCGCTTCCAGTCGTCCTTCATGCTGATCACGATCGAGCCGCTGCTCTTCCCCTGCCGCCTCAATTGCTGGGAGGTGCCGGCGGCTGCGCCTGCAGCTGCTTCAGTTTTTTCTCCATGATCATTTCCTGCTGTTCTTTGGTTAATTTGGGAAACAGAAACGAGATTTGAAGGCGCATGGTCCATGCTGGTGTTCCCACCGGATGTACCGCGTTGCCATAAAACTGTGCGGTAAGAGCGACGGGCTGGAAACCAAGTTTCATAATCCTGCCCACGCCGCCGCCAAACGGCACCACCCATTGGCTCCCACTTCGCGCTTCCCAGTTCGCCGTCAGCGTGGGTTGCCAGGTGATGTACCAGCCCTTCTTCAGGTTGTAGTTGATGAAATATTGCAGCAGGAATTGATTCACGTCGGGTCGGCTTCCCGATCCCGCCACAGACCACACATTGTTGGCCAGCACACCGAGGGTCCAATGGCCAGGTTGCATCAGGGCGACGACGGTAGGACCCAGTCCAAGTTTTCCCTGGCCCAGATACGTGCTCGTCGCCGTCGGCACCTGGAAAACGGGACCAACTCCCCAGATCAGTTTTCCTGGATTTTTTGGCGAAAGGAAAAATGAAGGCACCATGTCTCCAAGTCCGTACTGCCCCGTCTCCGGTGTTCCCGGCTGATTGGGCAGCGGCTGGTAAACGATCGGCGTAATCCACCGGATGATCAGGTTCCAGTCTTTTGAAATTCCGATGGGAATCACGGGCTGAAGGTTCAGGACATTCTGAGTTCGATAACCGGGATTCACGCCAAAATTCATATTGTCTTGCACCGGTACGCTGATCAGACTCGCCACCGGGTTCTGCGTCGCTTTCTGCAATGCCTCCGTACCTTCGCTGGTCGCAGCTTCGGGTTCTTCGTCTTTCAGTTGCTCTTTGGCCGGCCCCGCTTCGCCCTGTGGCGCGGGACTGGTTTGTTGCTGTGACCGTACTGCAGGCGCGCAGAAGAACAGTGCCAAGCACAGCGCAACCACAGGCTCGGTTCGTATCCTCATTTTGGGTAAGTACCTCATCTTTTCTGAGCGACAAACCTCCTGGACTTGGCCGCGCGCGGATTCGGATCCTCGAGCCAACCCCGCAGAGTCCTCGGCCACACAGCACGCTTAAGACCACGAGAAGATGGCTGTTTGCAGAGTTGAATCCCGAACTGGGCGGCGGATCTTTTCAGTGGCGATACTGGTCTTGACGACTAGCGGATGGAATTGTCATAAGTAACAGTGCCGCGCAGAAATGCACTGTTTTTTTCTGGCCTGCGCGTAGCGAATCGAACCGTAAACAAAGGATGCATCATCTACCCATGAATGGTATGCGGGAACGAAATCGAAAAATATGTTCGATCGGGACTGGGTCGGCTGCCTCAGTGCCACAGCCACTCCGGGCTGTACACGAATGCACAGGAACTCTTCTGATGATTACGACATGTAGTCAAATTACAGCGCCGGATTCCACCCATCGCCCGGATTGTATTCCGTGATCGCCGCTGCTGTGTCCACGGTCTTGTCGCCTAAATCTTTTTGGTAGACGACGCCATCCTTGCCGGTGACGAACGTCATGATTCCCGAATTGCGGTATTCCGCCGGATACGCCACCAGCGCAAATCCGCCGGTCAGTTTTCCGTTCACCAGATAGTCTTTTGCGCCGCCTTTTGCTCCTGTTCCCTGCTTCGTCAGTATTTTGAAGTAGTAGCCGCCGAACGCTTGGGCCTTATCGCCCGCGTTCGTGTAGCCCGCAGCTTTGGCAAAATCGCGCACGTCCTCAAGTGGACTCGGTGCCTGGCCTGTCTCAATCGGCCAGTACAATCCATTCTGCTTGCCTTGATCGCTGATAAATTTCTCAGTGTATTGCTTCTGGCTGGCGAAGTATTTGGCCTGCGCTTCTACGACTGCGCTGCTTGCTGCGATGGCCGTCAATTCATCCCGCCCAATCCGGCGCGCCAGAATCTCATCTTTGCCTGCAGTCGTGTCGAACACCCACTGTCCCGCCGCATTTTTCCCCAACGGAATCGGAAATGGATAATTGTCTGCGCCGATGTACAGAACTTCTCCTCCCACTTTTATCTGTCGCCAGCGGTGCATCTGGTTATATGCCGCAACAAAATCTTGCAAGTTGTTTTTGTCTTTGACAGCGTCGCCGGAAAATAACGCCGCCTTACCCTCCGGTCCAAAAATTGCCAGCAACGCCGCCTGGTCCCCGGAGTTGGCCGCTTGCAGAAATGCGCCGCCTGCCTCTTCGGGAGAAGCAAAGGTTCTCTGGACAATCTCAGAACTCGCGGGTTTTTCCGTTTTGCCACAGGAGCTGAATGTAGCTGACAAAATAACTAGCGGCAAAAGCGCTCCGAGGCGCCTTGTTGTCCACTTTAAGAAAGCCATACGCATTCCTCCAAACCGGATGTCCATCTATCTCCGCACTCCGTGCGCTTCCAAATTTACCTGCGAAATCCTCCGCCGCCGAACCCTCCACCGCCAAATCGCCCGCCGCTGAATCCGCTCGAGTGCATGCTTCCCCAACCGCGGCTGCTGTCCGCTCGCGATGACCAGCCATCCGAGCCGCCAAATCCTCCGGAGCCGGAATGTCCGCTCATGCCGCTGAACGCGTTCGAACTGCCGCCGCCCCAGCTTCCATGATTTGCCCAGGACGAACTACCGGAGTGATCGGCGCCGAAGTTCTGCGCGCTCTTTTTGTTCACATTGACCGTGTTACCGCTGATGTTTTTGTTGTAGCTGTTATAGTTGCTGTGGTTGTAGCTCGAACTGTTGTAATGGTTGTAGTTGTTGTTGTATCCGTAGCTATTGTGGTATCCGCCGTTGTAATACCCGCCGTGCCACGCTGTATTTCCGTAGTATCCGCCACCGTGATAAACCACGGCCGTTCCGTGCCATCCGCAATTCCAGCTGCTATATCCCCAACTGCAGCAACCGCCAGCCATCATCGCGCCTACTGCAATTCCTGCCCCAAACCCGATGATTCCCGCGGCGACCACATCGCCCGTGCTATACACCGGAGCCACATATCCGGGGACCACATAGGGGTACCCATAAACAAGCGTCGGATTGTATTGCGGCACATAGACAATTTGTGGATTGGCAGGCTGAATGACGATCACTTGCGGTGACGGCTGCACCACAGTGATTTGCGAGCTGGATTTGAGAGTGCCCTTGTCTTTAGCTTGCGTTCGTAACGTCTGAATTGCCGCCATCACGTCGGCCTGCTGATCATGAAACGCCTCGCCCAGTGAAGAAGTCCACGTGAGATTCTTTGCCATGTTCTCCAGCACCGAAGGAAATTGAGTTAGTGCTTTCACGCTGGGATCCCAGCTCTGCTTATCGACCGCCTGCATCAAAGCGTTGCCGGTCAGGCTCTTGTTCTCCCCCATCCAATAATTTGCGATGGCCACCTGGTCGGGAAATGTCGATGCCGACAAAATCTGCGCCACCAGGGAGTCCGGATATAGCGCGATCGGGGCCACCAGCGCTTGCAGCTCTGCGGCGGTCTGCTGTGCTGGCTCCGACGGATTCAACGGACCTGGATTTGACGAAGGAATCGTTTGGTATCCGTACACCATTTGCGTCGAAGCTGCCACCAGAACGCAGCTGAGCGCTGCCGACAACACTTGCTGGAATCTTTTTGCCTTCATCGTAGGACTCCGCTTGTTCAGAAAATTTGCCGTATTGGGCTCGCGACGATCTAACGACCGTTCCGCGCGGTACGGTGATATTGCTCAACCACCTCGCGCGTCGTAATTGTCAAAAGTAACAAGAACCGTCACCCGTAAGCCTCGCGGACTCAAGCAGAGTGAACGCGGCTGTCAGGCGGCGGAAAGTTTTGCGTGATATAAGGCGATTCTGGGAGGCAACACAAATGAATACACTTCCGTCACTCCGTCGTGAGTCTCGGCCTGGGCTGTCCAGGTGGTTCGTCCAGCAACCTCGGGCGCAACACACCAAGCATCGCATTACATTTATCCGTCTGGTCGCGATTCTAGTAGTTACTCTTTTCACTGCATTCTTAGCCGTGGCGCAAACCGATGTTTTTCTTGGCACTTGGAAAATGAATGCTGCCAAATCCAAGTTTGGAACAGGCCCTTCCCGCAAAAGCGAAACCCGCATCGTTGTCTCCACTCCCACCGGAATGAAGATCGATGTAAATCGCACCAACTCGGATGGCACCAACCAGCAGTTTGAATACACTACGAATCTCGATGGCAAGAGTTATCCCATCACTGGCAACGGGCCGTACGGTGCAGACGCCATCTCCTCCAATCTCACTTCATCCAACACCATCACGTCTACCCTCACAAGGGGAGGCAAGGTCGTGGGTACCGGGACCTTGATCGTTTCCAAAGACGGAAAGACTCTCACTATTTCAGGCAAGGGCACCGACGAAAAAGGCAAGACCTACGGTAACGTCGTCGTCTACGATAAACAGTAGTGCAGCCCCAATGTTCGTCGTCGCGCGAACGAACCGCCCATTTCCAGGGGTTAACCTTCTCTCAAGCTTAACCGATGGCCATAGCTCGCTTGCCGCCGTTTCGCCCTTACCCCGGCCGCAACTTCCGAGCCAACCGCCGGCAAATGTCTTTCACATCTCGATCATGCGCTGATTTGGCTTTTTCTACTTCTGCTCCAGCGCAACTGCCTTCTCGAGTCCCAGTAAACTCGGTTCGCCACAATGCCAGGAGAAAACGACCTCGCTGCGATCCTGCCCCTCCATGTACTGCCGGATGTGGGTCTCCAGAATTTCGTCAGAAATGCGGAACTTAGAGTTGCTCCCAAGCAGTTGCTGTTTGTGGAGGTAATAACAATAGGTGCAGTCCAGATTGCAGATCGCGCCGATGGGCTTGATCAATTGCGTGATACGCGCGTTGCGCTCCGGCGGGCGCCGGCCGCGCGGATAGCTCCGAGGATTTACTTTCGCTCCCTGCCACGTGCGTCTCTCCTGACGGAACGCGTTGCCTCCCACCCTTCGGGGAGCGCTTAGGGGCGAGCCTTTAGCGGATTACTGAGGCGAACGATGCGGCCGCTCTTCTGACGGCAGCGTTCGCCTCAGATTCTTTAGGTTCGTGCTCATGCTGAGCCCAACTGCCAGGGAGCGTAATTGTCAAAAGTGACAACCAACGTTCTGACGACGGTTGGCCAAACAAACCCAGTTGGGTCTCATTGCATGGGAAATCGCGAAACGAATTCCCGGCCCTGTAATGCCTCATTCATCGCCGGAATCAAGTCCGTTTCCATCAGCACCTTCACCACATATCCCAAGCCGCCAGCGGCAATACAGGTTGCCAGGATGTCCGTGTCTTCGTGTACCGTCAGAAACACAATTTTTGCTCTCGCCCCGCGGTTTCTTAACTCCCGCGCGACCTCAATTCCACTCATCCCCGGCATGGATATATCGAGGACCGCCACATCCGGATCCAGCGCCACAATCGCCTCTAGTGCGCTCGTTCCATCCGAGGCGACCCCGACGATTTCAAATGATCCATGCAACAGCTTTGCCGCTGCATTCACCACCTGAGTTAGATCGTCCGCGAGCACTACTCGCCTGCCATTCATAAGAGAGCTCACCTCGGAGCCGTCTTTCAGTTCCAAGTGCCGCAATCGAGATGCGGAGCAAGTCAGGCCGGCCACATCCTCTGTCGCCTGGAGCTCATTTCCGTCACCGCGCAACCACACTTCTGCTATGAAACTGCGCGTGATTCGACAGATTGACTATTGGTAGAAATTACAATGCGGGTCGAAAAGTTAAGGAAGCTTGTGCAGCGCCAGAAACCTAGATCGAGATTATTCTTTGCTTGATGGCGTATTGCACCAGATCGGCGTTGCTACGCAGTTGCAAGAGTTCCATTACCGCATACTTATGCGCAGCAACGGTCCGTTTCGTGATGTTCAAAACGGAAGCCACTTCCTTCATAGAACGCCCCTCTGCTAACAGCTGGATCACTTCCCGTTGTCGAGGCGTCGGCTCCGCGGCACACTGTCGGGCGCGTGGCTCACGCAACGCGATGTTTGCTTGGCCCTCCGCGGCGCTGGGCGTCACATACGAACCGCCTTTCACGACTTTGTCGATTGCGGCCGTCAACTCGAACGCCGCTGCCTGTTTCAACAGAAATCCCGACCCACCCGCTCGAAATGCCTCTCCCACCAGGTCCGGGTCTTCGTTCATCGTCATGAAAATAAGCTTTACCTGCGGCATGCTGTGCTTGATTTGTCGTGCCGCGTCCAGCCCGTTCAGCCGCGGCATGGCAACGTCCACGACCACCACCTCCGGTTTCAACTTCGCAGTCGCCTCCACCAGCGCGCGGCCGTCCCGTACCGAGCCCACCACCTCGAACTTCGGCTCCAGCACTCCCTTCAAGGCGTCTGCCAGCATTTGATGATCGTCCGCCAGCAATACTCGTATGCGCTTCAACATTTTATCCCCCAACAACTTGTGATTTTGCCCTTGTCACGTCTTCCATGGTGATTTGCTGTACTTCAGCGATAATTTCTGTCCCACAATTCGGTTGAGACCTTACGATCAACTGGCCGCCAACCAGCCGTAGCCTCTCGCTCATCCCGATCAGCCCGATGCCAGCATTCGATTTTCGCATGCTGGGATTAAATCCCCTGCCCGAATCCCGGATGCTTACAGTGATGGCACTTTCGTTGGTCTCGAGCGCAACCTGCGCAATCCTAGCGCCGCTGTGTTTTGCCACGTTTGCCAGCGCTTCCTGCGTCACTCGGAACAGGCATAGCGCCGCGTCTTGTGGCAGTTTGAAGCCAAGCTCACACCCCTTGAATTGCACTTCAATTTTTTGCTTCTCGCTCACATCCCGGCAAAGTCCGTTCAACGCCGACACTAGCCCCACATGTTCCAGCCTGCTCGAGTGCAGTTCATGCGACAGCGTGTGTAGGTCCGTCGCCAATTCCTTCGTTCCTTGCAGCATCGCCAGCAAGTTTTCGCGTTCCGCAACGCTTTCGTTAGGCACTGCCTTCCAAAGCTGCGCCAAGCCGATGCCCAGTAGCGCCAGCCGCTGGCTGAAGTCATCGTGCAGTTCCCGCGCAATACGCGCTCGCTCCTCTTCCTGCGTGTGAATCAGCCGCCCAGTCAATGCTTGCAGCGCTTCCCGTGCGTTCTTTCTCTCCGTTATGTCGATACCGATACCCCCTACGGCCATCTGGCCGGAGGCGTCTTTGAACGGGAACTTATACGTCAGCCACGTGCATGACTCTCCTCTCGGTCCGATCGATTCCTCGGTAAACTCGATTGGGTGGCCCAGTGCCAGCGCCGCTTGATCGTTCTTGGTGAATTCCTCGGCGATCTCCCGAGGGAAGAACTCGAAATCCGTTTTGCCCCATCGTTCTTCGGCTCGCGTGCCGAGTTGCTTCAGATAGGTCGCATTCATGTAGATGTAATGGCCCTGCTCATCTTTCAGCCATGCGCTCGCAGGACTGTGGTCGATGAATAGCCGGAATCGTTCCTCGCTGTTGCGCAGTGCCTGCTGTGCCATCCTTTGTTCTGTGACGTCCCGAATGAACACCGTAAGGAACATTTTTCCGGAAACGTTACTGTGAGATATGGACGCCTCAATCGGAAATTCTTCGCCGCTCGCCCTCAATCCCCTTAAAGTTCCCAGCGTGCCCATCGCGCGGCTGCTGCTGCCTGTCTCCCCGAACCTGCGGATGTACGCGCCATGTTGATCGCGAAATCGCTCCGGGATGAAACGGTCGATGGGACTGCCGATCGCCTGGTCTCGCGGGCAATCGAACATTTTCTCGGCGGCCTCGTTGAAAAGCACGATTCTTTGCTCGTCATTCAGCCCAATAATCGCGTCGATCGCGGATGCCACGATCGCTACGATTCGCTGCTGCTGCTCCTGTAGCGCTGCCTGCAGCTGCTTTCGCTCCGTGATATCTACCGCCATGCCCAGCATGCGCTCCGGTTCACCTTTCGCGGAATACTGAAATTCTCCTTTCGCCGTCACCCACCGTTGTGTTCCGTCCGGCCAGACCACACGGAATTCCCCCTCGCACAGCATGCGATTTTTCCAAGCATCCCTTACGGCCGCGATCACTTGCTCGCGATCCTCCGGGTGCACATAACGCTCCAGAAACCCAGTCGCGCCCTCCGCGTACATCTCGGCGTCGATTCCAAAGTTGGTCTTCAGGTCGCCGAACCAGGAAAGCTTGCCGTTCCTGGCATCCCATTCCCATCCCATTGCGTTTGCGGAGTCCATGGCCAAACGCAGCCGCTCATTCGTCGCAATCAGGTGCGTGGCGAGATCGCTCTTCGCCAGGTACTCCTTGATGAACGCTGCGCTGGCCAGGCACAGGATCGTGGCGAACGCCACCAATACCCGGAAGGTGCGCACCCCGCTCACCCCTTCTCTTCGCAGCAACTCCCACACAATCGGCATGGAGATCAACACAACCGCAACCATCGCCCATCTTGACGCTTGGGATCCTCTCACGCTCTCGGGCCGCGTCGCTCTTACCTTGGCCCCTGCCAATTGCCGCGCTCGGATTGGTATCCATGCAAACCAGCACACCGCCGCCGTAAGCCCAACGCCGTATAGTTTTCCGTTTACATATCCACTGGTGTCCGTGACAAGATTGGCCACCGCCGAACTCAACGCGTACACCGTTGCCGCGCCAAGCAAATGCAGATAGATCGACCTCCAGGGGGTACGCGCGCGCAGGCTCAAAAAACCTGCGGCCAAAATCAGCGCCCAATTTTCCAGCGGGTACAGAGCATCAAAACTCACTGCGTAGCCGGCCGCATTCGGGTACAACTGGTAGGGAAACACCGCGTAAAAATAAAGGAAGCCCCAGAAAGTGACGGTCAGCAAACCGTTTAAAATCGCCTCGTAGACTTTGCGTTCGGTTCCGTGCCGATGGGGAAATATCGCCACTGCGGCCATAAACAGCGCGACGTGCAGAAACAACGCCGGATCGGCCATCGAATTGTCGGGCACTTCGATGTGAGGGCCCAGTTGGTAGTACAGGAAAACTGATTGGTCCAGCGCCCACAGGCCATAGCCAAGCGCCATGAAAGCCCAGAATGGTCGGCTCTTCAGCGTGCCGTCGATTCCGTTCCGTGTTGCGAAACCGATTGCCACCAGCAGCAGAAGAAAATAGGGTATCCCACCGTACTTTACCAGCAGGGAATCAGGCTCCAGAGCCAGGGAGACAAACACTTTGAAGACGAAAATTCCCCCGATGGCCGTCGGCCAGAACGACAGCCGCAGCTTTGCTCTATTTGTGCCGGGACCGGCACCGAATCCCATGCGTCCCGCAATGGCAGTCAACCGCCCGGACGCAGTAGCGCGCGGGCGGACCTGGACCGTGTTGTACTTACCGACCCTCGGCGAGAGAGCGGTCATGGGTACCTGTCTTTAGGACTAATCTAGGATGCAACTAGTTGGGCAGCTAGATTCTCGGACATGAGCGGAGCGAAGATCAGTCCGAATCAAAATTCTCGAGAGCCCGTCATCTCCCCATGGGCGGTGGAGTTGTCGCTGCCTGATTAACGTAAACGGTCAACGCACCGCTCAATAATCCAGGTTAGGACACAAGCTCTGAAGTTCCCGCATTCTAACAGAAATCTTAGGTCCATGGCCACCAAGTACAGTGATCTAAATCATGCAATTTGTCAGGCCTGCCAGCCTCTCCCAAGACCTAGCCACCAAGATCCTCCCCGGTGCCTCACTTTGGGCCCGCGAGCGGTCGGTCGTTGGGTCTCCCCTCTCTTGGGCCACCTATAGCCCGCCATATCCGACTTTTACCCCAGTTCCAACCCTCGCTACTGTTAGTTTTGACAATTCTCACCACCCCTCCCAGGGCGCATCCTCCTCATGCAAGCGCGACGTTTACAGGCGAAAATCATCATTCCTAAGGCGGCCATTTGAGAAGTAGAATTTTCACGCGCGACCACGCTCAATCCACGCAAGCCCTTCAGACTGCGATTCCTGTTACCCGCCGAACCCTTCTGAGCGCTGCACCTTTCTTGTCTGGCGCCGCCGTCCTCTGTGCAATGTTATTCCATTTTCCCAGTACCGCTATGCACGCTGGCTCCAAGCCCCCGGCAGCTGCATCCGCCGCTTTTGGTCCAACCGTACCGAACACCAAGCCTTCCCCGGGTCCGGCTCCAAAAGGAATGGTCTGGATCCCGGGGGGCGAATTCTCCATGGGTGCGCAGGATCCGCCGGACATGAACACGGTCGGCATGCAAGCGACCAGAGATTCGCGCCCAATCCACCGCGTTTACGTCGACGGCTTTTTTATGGATAAAACGGACGTAACCAATGCCCAGTTCGCCGCGTTCGTCAAAGTCACCGGTTACATCACGATCGCGGAAAAAACTCCATCTGCCGAGGATTTTCCGGGTGCCCCTCCAGAAAATCTCTATGCTGGCGGCGTCGTGTTTTCGCCGCCCAATCACCCCGTCTCGTTGAACGATCATTTTCAATGGTGGAATTACGTGAAAGGCGCGGACTGGCGCCACCCGACTGGCCCGCTGAGTTCCATCCGTGGAAAAGAAAATTATCCCGTTGTCCAGGTGGCCTACCCGGACGCCGAAGCCTACGCTAAGTGGGCCCACAAGCGCCTGCCGACTGAAGCCGAATGGGAATTTGCCGCGCGTGGTGGCCTTGCTGGCAAGCCTTACGTGTGGGGCGAAAAATTTAAGCCCAACGGAAAATGGATGGCCAATACGTTTCAGGGACAATTTCCCACCAAGGACACTGGCGCCGACGGCTTCGTCGGCCTCGCCCCTGTTGCCCAGTACGCCCCAAATCAATACGGCCTCTACGATATGGCCGGTAATGTCTGGCAGTGGACCTCCGATTGGTATCGCCCGGACTATTACTATCAACTAGCCCAAGAAGGTGGAGTAGCGCGTAATCCCCAAGGCCCCGACGCGCCATTCGATCCGGCCGAACCCAACGAAAAGAAGAAAGTTCATCGAGGCGGTTCCTTCCTTTGCACTGACCAATATTGTTCGCGGTACATGGTCGGCACGCGCGGCAAGGGCGAAGTCACCACGGGCACAAACCATCTCGGCTTTCGCTGTGTCTCAGAGCCCGGCGAAAAGAAATAAATAAGGCTTTGCTGAATTCTCGGTGCGGAAAAAAAAGGAGACAAAATAATGTTGAATAACAGATTTGCAAAACTCGGTATGGTCCTGTTGCTCGCCCTCATGGCCTGCACTCTCGCGTCCGCCCAGGATGTCAGCACCAACTCCATGCCCGGAATAAATTTCTCGAAATACCACACGTACAAATGGGTAACGGTTCAGGGTGCGACCTATCCCAACCAGATCGTGGACGCTCAGATCAAGCAGTCTATCGACAATCAGCTCGCGGCCAAAGGTCTCACCAAGACCGATGCCGACACCGCCGATCTCTACATCGGCTACCAAACATCCCTCAATCAAGAGAAACAGTGGAATGCCTACGGCATGGGCGGCGGCCTCCGTTGGGGCGGCGGCATGGCCACGGCGCAACAGTCCACTATCGCCATCGGCACTCTCGTTCTCGATATGTACGATCCCACCACCAAACAACTCGTTTGGACCGGCCGCGCCTCCAAAACCCTTGACCCCGGCGCCAACCAGCAAAAGAAACAGAAAAACTTGGACAAAGCCATGCAAAAACTCTTGAAGAATTTTCCGCCGAAAAGCTAGGGAGCCAAGCACTCGCAGTTCATCTTGAGAGGAGTCCTATGAGGATTACGGTACCCTACGGATTTACCGCTTTGACTCTCAGTCTCTCGGCGCTTTTGGCCGCCGGCGTCTGCGTTCCGCAAGCCCGCGCACAGGGCCAGGAACTGCAGGAGCGCGTTGCCGACATGAAAGAGGCAAGCGTCAAAAATAAGCAGCAACTCGCCCAGTACACCTGGAAGGAGCAGGTCACCATCAGCCTCAAGGGCGAAGAGAAAAAACAGGAGCATTTCCAGGTGCGCCTTGGCCCCGACGGCAAGCCGCAAAAAACCTCCCTCGATCCACCGGCCGATACCGAAGAGAGTGGTGGCCGCCTCAAGCGTCACGTCGTCGCCAAGAAAAAAGAGGAATACAAAGACTACGCCGACCAGATGAAGGCGCTGGCCCAGCAATACGTCCCGCCAGATAAGGATCTTCTCCAGCAGGCCTTCCAGCAGGGCAATATCACCTTGGGCTCCGTCGACGGTATGCCCAACGAAGCCAAATTGATCATTCACAATTACATCAAACCTCAGGACTCCATGATCCTCATCTTCGACAAAACGCAAAAACAATTGCTCGAAGTCCAGATCGCTTCCTACATGGATGATCCCAAGGATGCCATGAACCTCTCCGTGCAGTTCAGCCGCCTTCCTGATGGCACCAACCACGTATCCGGTATGACCATCGATGGCGTTAGCAAACAGCTCAACATCGCCATCCAGAATTCCAATTACCAGCACCTGTAAACTTTTGACAAGCGTTCGCACGGCAGCAGTGAACTTCGTTCAAAGAATGCACAAGGAGCATGAGAATGCGCAATAAATTAATCGCGGCGGTCGTTTTGGCTGGTGCATGGATGGTGGCTGCTCCTGCGGCGCGCGCGCAAGCGGCTGCCAGTACGGATTCTCCGACGGTCACCGAGCAGGACATCCAGTTGTTGCGCCAAGACATCCGTTCCAAGAAAAAGCAGATGATCGCCGCGAATTTGACCCTTACCGACGCGGAAGCCACCAAGTTCTGGCCTATTTACGACCAGTATGCCGCCGAAATGACCCAGATCGGCGATCAGAGGTACGCACTCATAAAAGAATATGCGCAGGGCTTTGGCAAGTTAACCGATGCTCAGGCGAAGAGTTTGCTCAATCGTTCTCTGGCGTTGGACGAAGCCACAGCGCAACTTCGCATCAAGTACGTGCCCATCGTCAGTCAAGTTCTGCCGGGCACGAAGACGGCAACCTTTTTCCAGATCGATCGGCGTCTCAGCGCTCTAATCGACCTGCAACTGGCATCGCAAATTCCCTTGGTGCAACAGCAGAACTAGACGCCTTTCCATACATTTACGGGGCAGGTCTCTGATTTCCTCAATTACGGCTGAACGAGCCCGCGGTTTTTGAGAAACACTGCACAGTGCTCAGCTTGTTGCGGCACCAGATTGTCCAGTACAGTTTGGCAATCACGCGCCCGGTCAACCCGGCAAGGGTAGCCGATAACCAGGAGCACGAACCAATGTCGCTCAGATCTCGAGTTGCATTCGCTTTTTTCTTTTTATTTTTGTGCTTATCCAATACTGCTTCGTCTCTCGCAAAGGTCAGCCGCCATGACACCATCATCATGAAGAATGGCGATCGCCTCACCGGTGAAGTGAAACGATTGGAAGAAGGTATCCTTTACGTTCAAACCGATTACTTCGCCGGCTCCGTTGGCGTGGATTGGCTGCAAGTCGAAAAAGTGGAAAGCAAGGCCACGTTTCAGATCGTCTTGAGCAACGGCAAGCGCCTGACCGGATCGATTTCCAAAGTCGAAGCTGCCGCCGCGCCGGGCAAAGACGTTATCGTCCGTGCCGAAGGCGTCGAGGTACCTATTGCCGGCACCGACGTTGTCCAGCTCGAATCACAAAAGCAAACTTTCTGGCGCCAGCTCAAGGGCAGCATCGATCTTGGCTACAACTACACCAGCGGCAATGGCCAGTCTTCGCTCAGTTCCTCGGCCAGCGCCGAATATCCCGCCACACACTGGGCTGCGGGCGCTTCCTACACTGCGTCCTTCAGCGGGCAAACCGGTGGCACGACCTCGAACCTGTTCGAAGTACAATCTTTCGGCGAGCGTTTTTTGAATCGCAATTCTTACCTCATTGGCCTTTCTGATTTCCTCCACAGCTCCCAACAGGATCTCGTCCTGCGCACCACCTTGGGCGGGGCCTACGGACGCTACCTCGCCCGCAATAATCACAACTCTTTGCGCTGGCTTGTCGGCACCGACTATACGCGGGCAGGTTATCAATCCGGCCTCGCTCAACCCACCCAGCAAAACTCAGAATTGCTTCTCGGGACCGAATATCAACTTTTCCAGTTCGATCGCTACACACTTCAATCACAAGTTTTGGTTTTCCCAGGCTTGTCCGATTTCGGCCGCATCCGTCTCACAACCAATGACGTCTTCAGCGTCAAACTTTCCAACAATTTCTACCTGAATTTTTCCTTTTGGGACAATTTCGACAGTCGTCCGCCGCTAAACGCCCAGAAGAACGCCCAAGGTATTAGCACCGGCCTGGGGTGGACATTTTGATGGCCCATGGACTTCAGGGAAGCACGGCGTTAGCCGTGGCGAAAAGTTCCAGGACCACAGGGGTTTCAACCCCTGCGGCCCCAATTATGAGATAACTGGATAACTTTCACGGACATTCGAGAACCCACGGAGGAAATGACATGCGAAAGAAATCTTTACTGCTGGCAGCCCTACTCGCAAGCCTTGCACTGCTGACCGTCGCTGCACCCAAACTCGAATTTACCTGGAAGAATCCGAACTACACGGGTGGCAGCTTCAAAAACATTCTGGTCCTGGCGCTTAATGGCAAAGCCGCGAACCGCGCCGAGTTTGAAGACGAACTTGTTGCGGCCATCACCCGTCCGGGTGCCAAGGCCTACCCTAGTTACGAATTTATGCCGCGCCCCGACCTCACTCCCATCGACATGAAAGATATGCGCGAGCTCGTCAAGGAACAAAACTTCGATGCTATCGTCGTCGCTCGCCTTACTAAAAAAGACACCAAAACCACTTACATCCCGGGCCAGACCTACACACCCTTCCCCTATTACGGCACCTTCTATGGTTACTACGGTGCGCTCTCACCCATAATTTACACACCCGGCTACATGGAGACCGAAAAGCAAGCGCAAGTCGAAGTCAATTCCTATTCGACCGCCAAACCCGATGGCGAACTTGTCTGGACCGGCACCAGCAACACCTTCGACGTAGGCTCCGTGAAAAAAATCATCAAGGACCTTGTCAAAGTTGTCTCCAAGGAACTGGAAAAAGAAAATATAATTCAACCTGAATCCAAGTAGCCACCGCGCCCGCATTCCGGGCTGCCCCGCTCTGACCGTTTTCCGCGAAAGGTGGGTCTTAATACATCCCCAATAAAAATCCTGTTGTCATCCTGAGCGAAGCGAGGACCTCAATCTATTGTTTTGCTACCAACCCTACCGTGTGCGACTCCCCTCACCACGTACCGATCCTCACCACCGCCTGCGTGGAAATCTTCAAACCCTCCTGCGGATGAATCGCGCCCACATCATTCATCCATGACCGCGTATATTCCACGTTGAGGATGCGCCACGCAAACGGCCGCGTGACCACCCAATCAAATCCGCCTCCCACCGCGATGCTCGGGCCGTTCTGTGCGGTTTCGAATTCATAGGCGCTGCGCATGGGATAGTGCGCAAGCGTGCCGTTTCCGTTGTTCCATTCCTCGAGTAGCTGTTTCTTGAGAGCCAGATTGTCGATTTCATAGGTCACTTTTCTGCCGCCGAACATGAATTGTCCGAAGGGAGAAAAACGATGTGCGGATAGCGGGGTCCAGCGGAAGCCGCCGCCGTAGAAGAGGCTGTCCGCGCTGTAATTGTAGAACGGCTGGTGCATGATCAGGCAGCCGCTGACTTCGGTGATGACTTGCCAGGAAGGATTGACGCGAGCGGCGCCAGAACCACCTCCACCGATGCAGGAGCCACCGCCGAGGAAGGTTTCGTAGTATGGAAAAGCGGTGAGCTCGATGTCAGCAGCTTTGGAATGTGGATGGTTGAAGTCCACGCCGGCGGGCTTCCAGGAGTCTTTCACGAATACGAAAGGCTTCTCTCCGCCGTTTTTGTACTCTTCCATCAGTTCTTTTCGCAGATCGTAGTAAGAACCGAACAGGCCGAGGCGCGTGTCACGGTTCCAAGGAACTTTAAAGGCCATCATGTTGGCGAAAGTCCGGCCAGGATTCAGGAAGCTGCGCACCAGAATGATCACCACGCGATTGTTGGTGCGATTCTCGAGGCCCATGATCACATAGCGATCGGCGGCATCTTCGGCGAGCATGGTAACGAAGCCGAGCGTGGGCGTGTCCACGAGAGTGATAAATCCAGGGGAAGCGTGCAACATGACGTTGCCGATGGAGGCTTCACTGGCAGGGCCGATTTTCCACTGCGTGTGCCAGACGGCACCGTAGGCCATGGACCGCAACATACTGATCCAGTATTCGCGGCCGTCGCCAAACTGTACGAGGCGAAATTGAGGGTCGTTCTGGCGTTCGATGAAGCCAAAGACCGATCCTTCGATGGGATGGCCCACATAGGGAGCCATGAACTTGTCGCTGTCGCTCCAGCCGCGCAATTCGGACACCGAATCGGTGTAGTGCGTGAACCAGTGGCCGTTGAGGGCGTCGCGGGTACCCGCCTCGGTGGTGAGGTTAAACGTGTGCATGATGCCGGTGAACAGCAGGGATTCGCCGAGCGCGGGCTTCCAACGGAAGCGCGTGCCTTCCTCTTTCTGTTGGTCTTTCGGATTCGGTTTGATACTGGAATCATTGGCGCGCGTGTTCGCCGGAGGCAACGGCGGCAGAGTCAGCGCATTGGGCGAATCGGAGGATGAGCTTTCAGGAAAGGCCGGCGTAAGAGGAACAAACCAGGCCTCGTCGACTGACTGGAGCAGTTGCTGCTGTGCATAGAGCACGTCCAGAGAGCCCTGGAAGATGTCAGGGTAGCCTTGCGCCAGCACCGGAGCGCGGCATGATCCCCAGACGAGAAACACGAACACCGCGCAGGCGATCGTCCTGCAGAGGCGTCGGGAACTCCATTGCGCCACAAGTGCTCGGTCGGCCCCGAGGAAAACGCGCGCACTTGTGCGAAAACGCTTGCCGCCGTAGGAGGCCATTTCTATCCCGCTTATGCTCCCGTTGGGCGGCTGCGCAGAGAAATTGTAGCCATCGGTTTCCTGTCGCAAACAGCTCTGCCCAAGCGGTGCTCAAGATACGCCATCTTAGGAAATATCGATATTGTCAGATGTTACAGGTAGGCGTTTTCCGCCCGGACGACGCCCACTCGCGACGTCATAGCCGCCGACCCTCCCAGTTTCGCCGGATCCCCCTGTCAGTTCTACCAATAGCAAACCTCTGGCCAGGGGGACAGGATGGACGGGAGACTGGTGTGCCCCACTCGTCGAGTCGAATCGCTCGCTTCCACGGAGAAGTCGACTCGTGCAAAATCGCGCAACTATGCGTGCATTATAGAGCGAAAGTGGAAGGCCTCAGCGAGGAACTATGAAACGCATTCAATGTTGCATGTCATTCGTGATGGCATTTTTGCTTTTGAGCGCCACGTCCGGGATCGAGGGCTGTGGCACCAAAGATTCCTCTCCCGCAGCCGTTGTTCAACAGCCATCTGCGAATCCATCGTCACAAGATCCCTCCGCGCCGCAGCCCTCGGCCACGCAAACCGCGCAACCCACCACCGCCGACCCGAGCCAATCGCAGGCGCAAGCGCAGCCC
Organism: Candidatus Acidiferrales bacterium; assembly: GCA_963742325.1. Classification (GTDB taxonomy): domain Bacteria; phylum Acidobacteriota; class Terriglobia; order Acidiferrales; family UBA7541; genus Acidiferrum. The sequence goes on from CAVULB010000002.1 coordinate 2,496,705, forward strand.
CAGACGCAATTGCCTCCAGTCGATCTCACAGCCGACGGCCTCGATGAACTTCTCGCCCCCGTCGCTCTGTACCCCGATCCCGTCCTCGCCGTCCTGCTGCAGGCCTCCGTCGATCCCCAAGAAGTGATGGATGGCGGCAACTGGCTCGTGCTACCCGAAAATCAAAATCTGAAAGAAGCGGCCCTGGACCAAGCCTCCAGCAAAGCCGGCTTCACCCCCGTGATGCAAGCACTCTTGCACTATCCCACCGTTGTCGATCTCATGTGTCAGCAATTTGACTGGACCAAGCAACTCGGCGCTGCCTATCAGGGAAATCCAAAAGCCGTCCTCGACTCCGTGCAAAGACTTCGCGCGCAAGCCGTGGACAATGGCGCGCTGAAGAGTTCTCCGCAAATGACCGTCGACGTCAAGCAGGATCAGGGCAGGGAAGTCGTCGAACTAAAACCAACCGACCCCAAAGTCGTCTACGTTCCCCAATACGATCCGAGCCGCGTCTATTCCACCACCACAACGACCACCTCTCCGAACGGTTCCACCACGACTACCACCACATCCAGCGCACCAGCGGCTTCCAGCGGGAGTTCCACCGTCGTCGTTCAGCAGCAGAGCTCCGGTGTGAGCACCGGAACTGCAGTCGCGATTGGTCTGCTTTCTTTCGGCGCGGGCATCGCCGTTGGCATGGCCATCAACAACAATAATTATTACTATCCGGCCTGGGGTTACGGCGGTGTGTACTACGGTCCGCGGCCCTATTATCCTCCGCCGTACCGCCCGATCTACTACCCGGGTTATGGCGGCGGCTATCATTACAATCGCCCGGTACATTACGGCAACAACAACATCTACATCAACAACAGCAATAATTATTACAACCGCTTCAACAACAATAATAATTTGAATGCCAATTACAAGCCGAAGCCGGTCCCTTACAACCGAAATAATCCGAATAGTACTTACGCGAGGAGTATGGGAAACAATCCTGGCGGAAACAAAGGCGTGAATTATCGGCCGTCCGCCAACAATAACGCAAACAATTTCAAGGGCCAGGGTACCTATCAGGGTAATCAGGCAAATCGTCCTGCCAACAACGGAAACGCCAACGCCAATGCCCGGCCGGCCAACGGAAATATTCAGAATCGCCCGCCCGGCGCGAATCCCAACAATGCACAACGTCCTGCCGCCGGCAATAACGCCAATAACAACTGGAAGGGCCAGACCACCTATCAAGGTAACAAGGGCGCCAACAACGGGCAGTCTCGACCAACCACCACGCCCGGCAACGCTGGCGCGAATAATCGCGCAGCCACTGGTAATCCCCCAGCAAGAAATCCCTCAGGCGATCGCGGCTTCGGCCAAACTGGCGGAACACGCCCAACGACAAGCAATACGCCCGTCACTCGACCCGCCACAGGCAGCACGCCAGCCGCAAGGCCTGCCACTGGCAATACCAACGCGTCCAGACCTGCGCAAAACAACGCGCAGCCTGCAGCGCGCCCTGCCCCGCAACAAAACAATCGCCAACAACAGCCCTCATCCAACGGTGGAGCCTTCGGCGGAGTCAGCAATCCAAAGAGTGATCGAGCCGCAAGTAATCGCGGGCAGGCCAGCATGGGCGCGAAGTCCGCGCCTGCAAAGGCGGGCGCAGGCAGGAAGAACTAGCCATGACCATGAAAACTCTCTGGAGCTGTGAAAACAAAATGCACACAAGAACTCTTTTGACCGTGTTTCTTCTCGGATCGTTGCTGTTGGTGGCACTGGCGAACGCCGCTGACCAAAAAACATTCGCCACTCCGGATGAAGCCGTGCAGGCCCTCGTCAAAGCCTCGAAAGATGGAAACCAGGAGGAAATGCTCGCGGTCTTTGGTGATCAAGGCAAAGATCTTGTCTATTCCGGCGACCCCGTTCAAGACAAAGCGCGCATGCAGCGTTTTGTAAAATCATACGAGACCAAGCACGTCCTGGTCCGCAAAGACGCCAACACCCGCATCCTCCAGGTCGGCGCGAACGACTGGCCGATGCCCATTCCCATCGTCAACGATGGCGGCAAGTGGAAATTTGACACCGCCGCGGGCATGCAAGAACTGCTCTTCCGCCGCATTGGACACAACGAACTGGGCGCGATCGCCGCCTGTCGTGGTTTCATTGACGCGCAGAAAGACTACGCCGCTGTTGGTCACGACGGCTTGCCCACCGGAATTTATGCACAGCGATTGATGAGCGAGCCCGGCAAACAAAATGGGCTCTATTGGGAAACAAAGGAAGGTGAACCCGCAAGTCCGGCCGGTCCTTTCCTTGCGCAAGCGGGCGGAGAAGGCTACGGCGGCACGCCAGGGAACGCCGCAAGCGAGCCTTATCACGGCTACTTCTACCGGATTCTAAAAGCCCAGGGCACCGCGGCCAAAGGCGGAGCGAAAAATTACCTCAGCGATGGCAAACTTACGCAGGGAGTGGCGCTAGTGGCCTATCCTGCGCAATATAAGGTAAGCGGCGTCATGACCTTCGTCATCAACCAACAGGGAATCGTCTACCAAAAAGATCTCGGAAGCCAAACTTCAGATCTTGCTGCAGCCATGACCGAATACAATCCAGACAGCACCTGGAGCAAAGTCAGCGACTAGCCTGAGCGCTCCATAATGTAATGCGCGTTATGTATCGCTGGCTTTTATGCTAGCGCTCTTGGTACTTCGCGCAAGCGCTATTCCTCGCCTCAAAAATCGAGCCGAAGCGCGAGTTGCCCCGTGCGGTTCCCGCCGGAGCCCTGCGGCAGCGCCCCTTGCAGCACTCCAAACGTATTTGGATTGCTGATGTTCGTCGCGGGAGGCGCGAAATTCGTGTGGTTCAACACGTTGGTGAACGTGGCCTCAAGGCGCAAATGAAACCGTTCCCCGAATTGGAATTGCTTGGCCAGGCCCGCATCGACGTCGATCATGCCCGGGCCCTGCAAAATGCCCAATCCACAATTCCCGAAACGGCCAGCGCCGACAGGTGTCGAGGTAAAAGCGCGAATATTGAAGAAATGCGAGGAAGTTTGGCCCGCATAAGGATATCCCACGCAGTCCGGACGAAGGGAAGCACCCGTGCGATTAGCGATATCGGTGTTGGATTGGTCGTTAATCTGCGACGGGTCATTCGAATTCGGCCCGGTAGGATTGATGGTGGGAGTCAGCCACTGGCCAGTTTGGATCGTTGTCACAGTGCTCAAATTCCAGCCGCCCAGTGCGGAATTGAGCCACCCCGAATTGCCCCAGCGGTGTCCCGAGCCAAACGGAAGTTGGTAAGTGCCCGTCAGCAAGAATCGCTGCCGCGGCGTAGCCACCACGTTGCCGCGGTCCATGCGCAGATCAAAGCGGTTGGCCACTTCGGCCGCGTACGATTCCTCGCCAGAGAAAGCGGTCGGAGCATCACTGCCCTGCGCGTCACTGATATTCTTCGCCCAGGTGTATCTTCCTTGAAACGATAGGCCGTGAGAGAACTTATGCACCATTTCCAGTTGCATGGCCTGGTAATTGGAACTGCCCGCGTTCTGAGAAGACATCAACAGAAACCAGTTGGGGTAAGGAACCGCACTGGGTGAATAGGGAGTTGTGCTGGGGGCTACCTGATTCAGATCCTCCGTGACCGGCAGGCGGTACGAGTTCATGCCCACATAGCTAATGCGAGCAACAGTATTTACAGTGATTTGCCGCTCCACCGTAAGATTCCATTGCGCCGCTTGCGGATCGCGGAAGTCCGGGTCATTCGCTTGTTCCAGACTGCCTCCACCATAGGTGACCGTTTGCGTGGACGGAGCTGTATGCGGGAATTGAAATTGCGGCGGTTGTAACACATTGCCATTGAACACCGCATTCACATTGCTGATCAGGGCCGAAAGCGGGTTGCCGGCATTATTGAAAGATAGAGGACCCAGTGTGGTCATCGTGAAAATTCCGAAACCGGCACGCATCACAGTTTTGTTGTTGTTGAAAGGCCGATAAGCCACACTGATTCGCGGATCGAAATCCCGCAGATACAGCTGCCTCAAACCCTGTGTTACGCCTGCTTGGCTGGCTGTTTCCACCTTCGAGCAAGGCAGCGCCATATTTCGTTGTGGCAGCGAGCAGGCATTGAAGGACGCCAGAAACTCGTTGTACACCGGCTGCAGCGACGGGTTTTTCGCCAGCGTCGAGAACAGCTCATTCGGAACGAGCACGCTGTTGGTTTTCGGATCGAAACTTCCCAGGTCGCCGATGCCCTCCGTAAACGGCGGCAGCAGCTCCCACCGCAGCCCGAAATTCACCGTCAGGTGATTGTTCACCTGCCAGGTATCCTGACCATAGACGCCGTATTGCGTCGTGCGCGCGTTGACTTGCGGGCTGGTAGTGGCGAAGAACGATTGCTGCGGTAAACCCAGCAGGAAATCCCCGAAGGAATAATTCGTAAACAGTCCAGGGCTGAAGGTGAAGTCGCCATAATCGTCTGATGGCTGAAAGAACATCAGCGCGTTGTAGCGCACCATGCGCACATCCACGCCAAACCGCAAAGTGTGGTTATGCACGATGTCCGTGAAGTTTTCTGTGAACTGGCTGTTCTGCGAGATCGTCGTTCCCGTTCTGTCCTGGCCGATCGATGAGATGGTGCCATCGCTGAAGGAAAAAGTCGGGAATGCATCGCCGTCCGGATGCTGCGAAATATTGATGCCCTGAAGGCCTAATTGATTGATCGCGGAGCTGCCCTGAATCGGGAAATTATCATTTTCATTAAAGTTCGTGAATCCATAACGGAATTCGTTTATCAAATTCGGCTTTATCACATAATTGTAAGACACCAGGAAGCTTCGATTCTGATCGTGAGACAGTACATTAGGCAGAAACTGATTCGCCGGAAGACCGCTGCCGCCTTCATTGGTTTGCAGATTTTTCCAGCTGTAACGAGCATAGATTTGCTGTTTCGGCGTGATCGTTTGATCTACTCGCAGGTCCCAGCCATTTGTCATCGACGGGATCGCCACCAAAGTCTGGTAGTTGTAAGAGGGATTGGCCACGCCCAGGTTCGCATTCGGCAGGGGATAGTAGTTCAGCAGCGCCTGAGCAACGGGATTGATACAGTCTTTAGAATTGCTGCACGCGCTTCCGCTTGGGATTGTATTGTCGGGATACGCCTGACCGGTAAACGGATCGAGCAACGGACTGCCCTGGGTGGCCACGAGTGCGCTTAAATTGCCGTTCCTCTCAGCCGGCGTGGGGACAAGAAGCTGCTCCGGCGAAGAAACATTCTTGCGATTTCCCTCATAGGCAAAAAAGAAAAAAGTCTTATCCTTCCCGTTGTAAAGTCGGGGAATGATCACCGGACCACCGAGACTGCCGCCGAATGTGTTGAAATTCTTGGGAGCTTGCGTCGGAAAGTTTAGAATCCGCGCATCCAGAAACGCGTTCTGGTAATACTCGAACAGGCTGCCGTGCCACTGGTTCGTTCCGCTTTTGGTGACAAAAGTTACATCGCCGATCTGCGCGAACTCCGCATTATTGTTGAACGCCGTAACCTTCATCTCCGCAATTCCTTCCGCCGACGGATAGGTGTCCTGCAGGGCGCCGTTCTGGCGCACATTCGCTGTAGAAATTCCGTCCACGGAGTATCCCACCATAGCTGATGACGCGCCGCCTACGGCAATATTCCCCTGCGAATCCTTTACAACGTCCGCCGAAACTGCCAACGCCGCTAATGGGCTGGTGGATACCGCGCGTGAATTCAGCGGCATCTGCGTGATATCGGTATTCAGCTTTGAATCCGTGAGAGTTGCGTTTTCGGTATTCACAAGCACTGCGGCTTCGCTTACTTCTACCACCTGGCTCTGTGACGCCAACGCCAGCGTCACATCCAGCCGCAGGTTTTGCCGCGCTGCCAATTCCACTTTGTCGACAATTCCATTGGCAAAGCCATCTTTGCTGGCGGTCAGGCTGTAGTGGCCGGGCTTGATGTTCTCAAACGCGTAGTTTCCGTGATCGTCGCTGGTCGCAGTTAACTCGGTGTTCTCATCATCATTGTGCAATTTCACTTGCGCCTGCGGGATGAAAGAACTGGTCTGGTCCAGGGTGGCGCCGCGAATACTCCCGAACGTCGACTGGGCGCGGGCACCTGTGGCCGGCAAACTCATAAGCAGAAGTAGTCCAAAAACAGTTCCAAGACAAATCTTTCCGTCTCGCATTTGAAGCCTCCCATTTGACCTGTGAATGGTTGACCGTCGTTAACTTGCACGGAAGGGTCTAAGTAAGTCTTCGGAGGTTCGTAAAGAATTTGTTATTTTAGCTAGAAAACTTTCGATGGCATGAATCAGAATTTCCGCGCGGTTCAAATCGCTACAGGGCCCTTCGGAAACGAAATGACACGATTTTTCCGCGCATCCGCACTACGTGCCGTACAGCAAGCGTTCCAGGATGGGACCAAGCGCCAACGCTGGTAGATAGCTTAGCAACACCATTGTGATCAAGCAGGCCGTCAACAAAATTCCGAATAGAAGCGAATGGGTGGGCAGCGTTCCCGACGACGAAGGCGTGTTTCTTTGCCGGGCAAAACAAGCTGCGAATGCCAGCGCCGGAATCGCCAGTGCAAACCGGCCCGCCATCATCGCCAGTGCCGTGGTCAAATTGTAAAACGGCGTGTTGGCGCTCAGACCGGCAAAACTCTGGCCATTGTTCGCGAAGCAGGAAGAATAGGCGAAAAGAATTCCTGTAAAGCCGTGCGGACCGCCGTTTGTAGTCAATGCGGTCAGTCCCGCTCTGGTGCTCACGGCAATGGCCGTAAGTGGCAGCACGAACAAAGGCGCAGCCAAGGCGAACAGCATGATCATCTTATTTTCAGCTGGTCCGATCTTTTTTCCCAGGTATTCAGGCGTACGTCCAACCATCAGCCCCGCCAGAAACACCGCAATCGCGGCCGTCATCACCATGCTGTAAAGCCCTGTTCCCAGCCCGCCAAACACCAGCTCTCCCAGCAACATGTTCACCAGCAAAACCATTCCACCGAGCGACGTATAACTGTCATTCGCGGAATTATTTGATCCAGTCGCGGTGTTGGATGTCACGACCGCGGTCAGCACGGAACCGCCAACGCCGAAGCGCACTTCCTTTCCTTCCATGTTGCCGCCTGGCTGCATTTCGCTGCTGCGGAAATCCACTCCCGTGAGCCGCGGATTTCCTTTCTGTTCCAGCCGATGCCCGAACATCAATGCGCATGTGAAAAGAAACATCATCACGCAATAAAAAAGCCAGCCCTGCCGCGGTTGCCCAACCATCCTGCCAAACGTGTTCGTCAATGCCGCCGGCAGCAACAGAATTGCAAACAGTTCAATCAGGTTCGAAAACGGCGTGGGGTTCTCATACGGATGCGCGCCATTCGCATTAAAGAAGCCGCCGCCATTCGTCCCCAGATTCTTGATCGCTTCCAGCGCGGCCACGGGACCTTGTGGTATCACCTGCTTCGCGCCCTCCACGGTTGAAGCCACCGCATAGTGATTAACATTCATGGGCACGCCCTGTGACACGAGCAACAAAGCGCAGGCCAACGCTCCCGGCAACAGAATCCACAACAGCCCGCGCGTCAAATCCACCCAGAAATTGCCGAGCGTGCTGGACAGTTGCCTGGCAAGTCCGCGAATGAACGCAACGCCGACGGCTAATCCCGCGGCACCGGCGAGGAAGTTCTGCGCGCAGAGCCCCACCATCTGGCTGAAATAGCTCATGGTGTTTTCGCCTGCGTACGCTTGCCACGTCGTGGTCGTCGAAAAGCTGATGGCGGTATTCAGCGCCAGGTCGGGCGACTGAGGAGTTGTGAGGTACTGAGGGAAAAACCACGGGAGAAACTGTTGCAACCTGAGGATGCCATAAAGAAGCAGTGTGCCGCTGAAGGCAAAGAGAACAAAACTCGTCGCATACTCTTTATTGCTCATCTCTTCGTCAGGATCAATGGCGCTTAAGCGATAGATGAGCCGTTCCACGGGAACGCATAATCGATCAAGGATCGTCTGCTTCCTCGAAAAGACGCGCTCCACATACCCGCCCAGTGGCTTCACGAGAGCCGTCACGATCGCCAGGAACGCCAGGTATTGGACCACGCTGAAAAAATCCATACATCCCGCTTAACAAGCGCACAAACCTATAATCTCGACCACTCGGCACTCAGAAGTCCTCAGGAGTTCATGAGGAACTTGTTAGGATGGTGAGGCGCCGAACACCTGCAGAACTTCGGGCTTCAGCCCGCCAAGCCCTCCCTGACCAGCGAATCCCTATTCCGAAAACTCGCTCTCGAACGTGCCCAACATGCCACGTTTTTGGCCGTCAATAAACGATTTTTAGCGAGAACTGAATTTGTCGCGAGGGTCCGGCAGTCTTACTGATGATCCCAAACCCGCTGCCCGGCACAGTGTTCGAAGGAAGACCGAAGTTGACGATATTGAAGACGTTGAAGAATTCCGCGCGAAATTGCAGGATGCCAAGTTCGCCTCCGCCGCGATGGCCGAACGGCGTGTTCTTGATCAACGCAATATCGAATTGATGGAAGCCGGGGCCGCGAAACGTGTCTCGCCCCAAAGTGCCGAAGAAGCCGGAATTGGGCCCGCTACCTCCGGCAAGGTCGATAGGAATGTAAAAGAATGAACTATTGTTTGCGCCACGCCCAAAATAATCTTCGCGTATGGCGCGGCTGGTCGAAAAGTCCGGCAAGGAAACTAGATCGGGACGATCCGTTCCGCCCGCGCCTGCCCCGGTCTGCTGAATACCAGAGTAAACCGTGAACGGCGGACCGCTCGTAAGAGAAGTGATGTTGAGGAACTGCCATCCCTGGGTAACGTAGTGGCTGAGTGGTTGGAGAAAGTTGATGCGATCGAACGGTAGGTCCTGAATCACACTCAGCGAAAAAACATGAGTGATGTCGAAGGTGGAAGGGCCCTTATCGTCTTGCGGACGCAGAGGATCCTGCGGCAAAGTCTGCAGAATCGTCCCCGCATTTGCCGGCAGTCCACCCAGAACCGCGCTGGTGTCGTCAATGGATTTGGAAAAAGTGTAGCTGGCTTGATAGCTTAGGCCGATGCGCGAATTCGTCTGGCTGATGCTCGTCTGGAGAGCGTTGTAATCGGAATGCGAGCCGGATTGCATCACAGCTTCCGGCCCGAAGCCACCGGTGGCCTGTCCCGCGAGATTAAATTGTGTGTAAGGAGCGTAGGCGGGATCGGCTCCGGCATAACCGTTTGGCGAAAACACCCTCGCCAGATGGATGCCGGCGGTTCCTACGTAAGCGACGCTCAATTTCGCTTTGTCGATTTGCTGATCAATGCCCAAAGTGTACGTGCCGATGTAACCGTTGCGGAAATCGCGAGACATCACGGCGGTGCTCAGCAGTTGCGTTTGATCGCCGGGGGTCAACGCCGCCAGATCTTCCTGGAATCGTTGCAAATCAATTTGGGTATTAACGGGGACGTTGGAACTGTTGCCATTGGGAAAAAGAAGTTGGCCACTGGTCGCGTATGCGGGCGGGAGCGCGAGTGGAACGGCAGTGTTGTGAAAGGGAACGGGAACGCCGGGAAGGGCGGTGGTCAGCGGCTGAAAAACCAGGGGGATTCCGCCGGTGACGAAATTGTCTTGCCACAAGTTTGGAAGAATTGTGGTGATGGCGCCGCCGGCGTGAATCACCGTGGTCGGAGTGGCGGCGTAATCGACCGCAAGTCGCGGACCGAAACCCCGCCAGTCGAGTGGATAAACGGGCTGAGGATTGTACAGAAAGTCCTGCGTGGCGCCGGGAGTAAGAAACGAAGTTTCCTTGCCGTCCGGCCCGATCGGAATCGCAATGGAAGTGCGGTTCTTCGCTTCTTTAATGCGGCTATTCAGTTCGTAGCGCAAGCCGTAGTTGACGGTCCATTTCGGCGAAAGTTTCCAGGTGTCTTGAAAATAAAAATTGTAAGCCTCGCGGCGCACGGCGGCTTCATCGAATTTATCGCCGACGGGAGTGGTCGCGGCGGCTGCCGTGATTGAATACGAATAGGGAGCAGCGGTTAGAAGTCCGGTGAGGGAATCGGGAAGCGGTTGGCTCGGAAGAATATTGTGCAAGCCGCTGAGGGACGTAATCTCCACGGGAGCATAAGCGGTGCCTCCACCGAAAGTGTACACCCCGCTGGGATTCGTGCCGAAGATTGTGGCGTCTTTATTCAAGCGCGTTTCGAAGCCCCATTTGAAACTGTGTGGCCCGTGGATGTCGCTCATATCGAACTTGATTTGGTACAGATTTCCGTACGAGCCAAAGATGGAGCCATCGGCCGTGTTAAAGCCGATATAAAGTCCGTCGCCGAACACCAGCGCGGGATCGCTGTGATCGGAAGCCGGGAAAATCGGAGTACTGCGGTCATATCCGAACGTTGCCGCAAAGTTGAGCGTCGACGAAAGGGTCTGCGTGTAGCGCAAAGCGGCGTTCCGTTGATGGTCGTAAAACTTCACCGCGAAGCCGGGATCCACGGCAGTTTGATCGGGATTGGTAGTCGGTCCGTCCACTTGATTGAGGCTGAAGCGGCCGGACAGCGTGGCTTTGTCGTTGATGATTTGATCGATCCGCACGGAGAACTGATTCGTGTCGGTGACAACTTTAGACGAAGCCGCGTAAGTGCGGTCGCCAAACGCACCTCCGGGATCGTTCGGAAGCGGATAACGGGCAAGCAGCGGCGCGATCGCGGGACTGACCGGAACGATTAATGTGTCGCCTGGAAATGTTGTCGTATCGATACCTTTGCGTTCGTCAGCCGTGGGCACCGCGAAAACTTGGGTGGTGCCCAGGACCTGCCGGAAGCCCTGATACTCACCAAAATAAAATGTCTTCCCGCGCCCATCGTAAACGCCGGGTAGAACCACAGGCCCTCCGTTTGTAAATCCAAATTCATTGCGGACAAAAGGAGGAATGCGGCGGGGTTCGACAACGCTTTCATGGTCGAAAAAATTCCGTGCGTCGAACGCGGCATTGCGCACGAATTCAAACACACTCCCGTGAATCTGGCCGGTCCCGGACTTCGTAATCACATTAGTGAAGCCCGCAGCCCCTTGGCCGATTTCAGCCGGCATAACCCCGGAACTCGATTGCACTTCCTGAATGCCGTCGACGTTGAAGTTGGAGAATGTCGCGCCTCCCAGTTCCGGATCGCTGCTATCCGCCCCATCCATGGCGAAAACTGAGGCGGTGCCGCGCAATCCATTTACCGTGAATTGCTGCGTGAAGTTGGCTGCTCCGTTGGTGTCGGTCATGGTGCCGGCGGCCAGCAACAAAAGCTTGCTGAAGTCGCGCTCGTTTAAAGGCAGGGTGGAAACTTCGCCGCTGGTTAATTTGGACGTATTGGTGGATACCTGCGGCACACTGGTCACCTGGGCGATAACCATTACAGTTTGGTTTTGATGTGACAGTTCGAGGTCGGCGAGCAGCGAATCACCCGACTTGATAAGCACAGGTTCGGCTGTTTTCCAGTTCTTACCGTTTGCGGCGATGGAAACGATATAACTCTGCGGGGCGATATCAGCAAAAAGAAATTCGCCCGCGATTGAAGTGGTCGAGGAGTAGTTGTCACTTCCTGTGGTGGACTGAAGAGAAACGATAGCATTGGCGACCGGGTGACCGGACCTTTCGCGGACTACCCCTTTCCAGGAATTGGCGGGAAGCGATGGGGCCAACAAGATCCAAAAAGTCGAGAATAAGCAGCAACACGTCTGAACAACACCCATAGTAGACCGTAACTTACCTGCAATTGTACACGCACGACGGTGTCCGTGATAGAACCAAGCAGGGAAGCTACCACTTGATAATGCCTGTCCCGGGCATCGTCTCATCTCTCATTTCTTCGCCGAAACTCGATCTCTCTCTGCGGCCGTATTGGTTGTGGCGATTGTGGACGGTAGCCCGAGCAGAATTCCTGTCGGTCTGCTTTGGATGCTTAAGACGTCTTCGACATATTTTGCAATCGATCGGGCGACACGCTCATTCCCACCGGGATCCAGATGCATCCACTTGTCGATATACAGCGGCTCCTTCACGGTGTCAAAAATGTCTCCTAGAAACACAAATCTCCCGCTCGAGGCACTCCGCTCCTCTGCTTTGCGATAAACTTCAGCCAAAATGCGGAAGGAGCTCTTTGTCGCGTCGTTGTCGCCGATTTTCATCTCGAACCGATGAAGTGGCTTGTGCCCGGACACCAGCGCTGGTTGCCAGAAGCAGAACACCCGGAAACCATAAGCCTCGCCAAGTATTCTTGCCATGCGCAGGTTCGTTTCGTAGTTATCGAGCGTCGCCGAAGCTTTTCGCCCAATTTCTTCAATTCCTGTTTCAGCAGGCTCCGTCCTCCGAAGCCAATTCACTCCGGTCATAACCAACTGTAAAGTATTGGAATTGCGAACAAAGTCGATCCTTCCTGCGACTGAACCCTCAACGCGGGCCTTAATGTTTGCCAGAGAGACATGGGCATTCGGAATTCCCGGCGAAATTGCGCCGGCGAACGAATCGTTCACTCCGTCGTAGAAAATAACGATGCCGGGGCGCCACCCAGCCTTGAGCTGTTCCATCAGAAGAATAATCTCTTGATTAGTAACGTAACCTTCTACCCCGAAGTTCTTCACCACAAAACATCGGGGTCCGGCGGAGTTCAGCTCGCGCGATAGGAACGACGGCAAAGTCGCTTCGTCGGGAACGCCCGTTCCATAGAGAGTCGATCCCCCAAACATCCACACCTCAACGATGTTTCGGTTTCTACACCCGGAATTCATCGCGTTTACTGTTCTGCGCCAGGTGCCTTGCGGCGTGGCATCTGTATTTATGTATTTGCTGTGCCACGGCGCCACTTTCCAGATGACGAACGGTTCGTAACTGCCGTACTGAGACTTCCAGCGCGCCTTCTCTTCTTTCCAATATTCAGGCGCCCACGAATATTCGCTATAGGCCGGACTGCTGCCTGCAAAGTTGTCCCGGCTGTCGGGCCGAATCCACTGATAAGTGGACAATACGAGGAACGCCCCGAACTCGAGCAAGGCAATCGCCACGATTAAGCTGATTACGACGAATCCAATGAATGCCAACCATTTTCGGGAAAATCGGACGGTTGCCAAGCTCATTCCGACTCCTCGGACCGCGAACTCGCTGGTTCGGCGTGCTTTGCCGCCCAGCTGGTCGTGCCTAATCATTCTTCTCAATCAGGAAATCACCAAGAACCAGGGAATCCATCCCACTCCTGCGAAATGTGCTCACCGCATCGGCTAAAGTGTTCACGATCGGTTCGCCCTTCAAGTTGAACGAGGTGTTGAGCACAACGGGAACTCCAGTCGCATCGCCGAATCGTTCGATTAGCGCGTAATAGCGCTGATTATGTTCAGGGAACACGGTCTGCACCCGCGCCGTACCGTCTATGTGGGTCACTGCGGGCAGGGTTTCTCGTTTGCTCTGCTTGGTTGGCGCTACATACTGCATGTACCGCGCCGGATAGTGCACGGTTGCTTGAGGCAAATCGAAATAACATTCGGCTCGCTCTGCCAGCACGGATGGCGCGAAAGGCCGGTACGGCTCCCGAAATTTTATCTTGCGGTTCACAATGTCTTTCATTTCGGGATTCCGTGGGTCCGCAAGAATGCTGCGGTTGCCAAGAGCGCGTGGCCCCCACTCGGACCGTCCTTGGAACCATCCCACAACCTTTCCTATCGTCAATCGCGCAGCGACGGTATCGAGCAGTTCGTCGGTGTCGCCGATCATCCGACGGTGCGGAATGTTATTTCCTTGCAGAAACGCGCTTATTTCCGTCGCGGAATATTCTTGGCCCCAGTAGGCATGTTCCATGCAATAGGTCCGCGGGTTGCCGAGAAGCGAATGGTAGGCCCATAACGCGGCGCCTAAGGCGCCCCCGCCGTCGCCTGTGGCAGGCTGAATAAAAATCTCCTCAAAGTCTGTGTCGTGCAGGATGCGACTGTTGGCGACGCTGTTCAATCCCACACCACCCGCAATGCATAGTCTTTTCAGACCTGTCTCTTTCTGGAGATTCTGTGCCATCCCGACAAGCAGCTCCTCGGTCACTTTTTGCACACTGGCTGCTACGTCGGCGTAGTACTGGCTGATTCGGTGCATTTCCGTGCCGCGCGTTTGCGGTTCGCTGAAATCCGTTTGTGACCTGCTCGATTCGGTAACAAAAGGCATCTCGGACGGCCGCGCATCTCCGAAAAGTTCTGTAAAACGGCCATTGAACATGCGGTCGGTCGAATGATGAAAGCAAAAATAATCCATATCGAGCGAAAACGACCCGTCGCCGTTTTGCCGTACCAGTTTCCAGACTTTGTCGGCATAGCGTGGATGTCCATAGGGCGCCATGCCCATCACTTTGTACTCGCCCTCGTTCACTTCAAAGCCGAGGAATGCTGTGAAGGTGCTGTAGAGCAGTCCCAGCGAATGCGGAAACTCGATTTGCCTCGACAACCGTATTTGATTGCCTTTGCCAATACCGCAGCCGGTAGTGACCCACTCGCCCACGCCGTCCACCGTGAGGATCGCCGCTTCGTTGAACGGAGAACAAAGAAACGCGCTCGCTGCGTGCGAAAGATGATGTTCAGAAAAGAGCACCTTGTTTTTTTCGATCCCTAATTCTGATTGCAGACTGCTGGAGATCCATAGCTTGTCGAGAACCCACCCGACCATGGACTCCCGAAAGGCTTTCCATGACCTGGGATATGTTTGGAGAACGGTGGCAAGAATCCGGTCCAGCTTGCGAAAGGGCTTCTCGAAAAACACGACGTAGTCCAGGTCGCGACCGCGGACATTGCCTGTGTCCAAACAAAATCGGATGGCGCTCCTTGGGAAGCGGGAGTCATGTTTGACCCGCGAAAACCGCTCCTCTTCCGCGGCTGCCATCAGTTGCCCGTCCTGCAAAAGGACAGCGGCTGCATCATGATAGTGGCAAGAGACTCCCAGGATATTCATCGCGTCACTGCTTGTGAGCCCATGGCATATCCAAGGTTTGCGGAGGGGCATCCAGCCATTTTGCCGGCCGTTCGTTGGTGCGAAGCGTATCGGCCAGTAATCGTACGCAGAGGGCAAAAGGGAAGAGAATTACGACGTACAGAAATGTCAACAACACTCGCGCCTGGAAATCGCCGATCCTATGTGCCAAGCGCGTCCAACCTGCCCACAGGCCCTTGGCTTGGTCCCAATAGCGCTTTCCCATAATGGATCACCGTCTCTAAAAAAACCTAAAACAGCGGGTATAAGAACGGCGCTAAAGCCGAATTCTGCGCCAGGATAATCACTAACGTCATCAGCAGCACCGCCAGAATCACCGGTAGCATCCACCAGCGCCGAAGCATGAAGAAGAACAAAAGCTCGCCTGCAATGCCGACTCTCCTTCCGGTAGTGCGAAGCAACCCCATCCTCCCCGTCTTTCACCTTTCGGCAGAAAGCACGAAACGCCTCACTGCCATGAACAAGCAGGATAAGGCTCTGCACAAATCACTTTGTCAACAGTGAGTCACCGTTCCGTCAAATACATGTCTGTCACGGGTTGTCTGTTAGGAGCGGAAGCAAGTGATGCAGCTCACTTTGTTTGGTCGCCCTTGTTGTTAGGATTGTTCCCATGTGGGTACCCGTTTGTGCGCCCCTGAGGAGAAGGAAATCAAAATTCGTCCGTCCTTACAGCGCGGCGCTCCTCATGGAAGCTAATGTTGACCGCATCCTTCAAGCCGGCGATTAGTTACCGTCGACCCCTACGTTTCCTTGTTAAGGAGTCAAAAACCTTATGCACAAACTGCCAGAGGTCCAGGAAGCCAAAGAATTGATGAACCAAGCCAAGGACTGGTCGGTGATCAGGTGGCTGTTTGAAAAACCGAGAGTGCGCCAGGCCGCGGACCGGGCGAACGCCGCGTTGGACCGGCTGAACCGGACCGTCAAAGCGCGCTGGAGCGATGAGGTCAAGGCAACGTACAAAACGCTAAACCATGCCGCACGGCGACCAGAGGCCGTGCATCAACAACCGGAATCAGCCGCTTCCGCAATGTCTCTTCTGCTCGAAAAGGTCATTGATGCAGACAACGTAGCACACCGCGCCAGAGCACACGCGGAACGAGCCTTCGACGAAGCGGAAAGGCGAATGAGTACTGATCTGGCAAAGGAAGGTTGTAAGAAAGCCATCCATTCCTGGGAATTGCACGAGAAAGCGATACGTAAGGCACAGGCGATCGTGGCGTCAGATCTCGCGGAACAGTAAGAGCAGCGACCTCCGCCTTGCGCAAACGAGTACTAAGCTAACCCGTCAATTATTGCCAGCGCTCGGCAACTTTGGCGGCCAGCAAATCCTTGCCTGCCGTGCGGTACGGACCTAAATGTGCGCCAGAGTGCTGTTTCGTCCGTGGCACCGGTTCCAGGCGCGCTCCTCGACTACTGGCACTGCGCAACAATCTAAGAATCGCCCGCCCCTCGTCCGTCTTATTGCTCTCGCCGAGTGTGTCGCTTGCGTTTGGTTCCGGTCCTGGCGCCCTTGTCGCGGCGTCGTAAACGCGTCTTAAGTTCTTCGACCTGGTCACGAAGTTTTTCGAGTTCCTTCGATTCGGCCGCCGGGCCTTGCGAGTGTAAGGAGTGTCCTGCAAGAAGATCGCGTACGAATTCCAGCGGGCTTGCCACCGCGCTCTTTGCAGTGGACAGCCGGGAGCGCACGGTTTCTTGCGCTTTCTGGTAGAGATCGAGAGTGTTGTTCAGGTACCAGCTCAGAAAATCGTGGGTGGCCTTGTCGGAAGCCCGGACGAGTTGTGTCAAAACTTGAAGAGGTAGAGCGATCTCCTGCTCGCGAGCGTTCTCCACGATGATTTGCGTAAAGATCAGATGCGTCAGGTCTTTCCCAGTGCGGCCATCCACCACCCGGACGTTGCTGCCATCCCGGACCATGCGAGCGATATCATCCAGCTTGACGTATTTGCTCGCCCCGGTGTCATACAACCGGCGATCACTGTATTTGCGAATGAGAACTTCCGAGTTGCTCATGAGTTCTCCTGCGAGTCCGGGTGCTCCACATTCTCTGACAAACAGCTTGACACGGTCATGCCCCGGACGTACAGTCAAGTCGTATACTGCAGTGCAGTACACGGAAACTTGAGAGGAGAATCTATATGCAGGCGAGAAAGAACGAGACTCCACAATCGGCCTCGCCCCGTTTGCCGACGGGCTGGGCTCGTCAAGGTGTGCAGAGCTTTGTGGCCGCGCAGAAAATCCTCATGGATTTGGTGGCTCAAGAGAACGCCTTATTGATCGGCATGGTTAGAGAAGAATTTGGCAATCCCGGTTCTCGTCTCGGCGCGTCCGTGGTTGGGATTGCGGAAAAGGGTGTCGAGAACCTCACCTCGGTTGGGAAAATCCTGCTGGATCTTGCAGGGGACGAAATGGCACTCGCCCTGGATGGGGCAAAAGACGTCCTGCGTCTTCCCGCAGCGGCAGAAGCCGTGGCCGAAGTGGCCCGTCACCGAGTAGGCACAATCATCGAAATGCAGAAGAACTTGTTGGACGCTACAGCCGAACAGGCGCGGGCTGTTGCCGAATGTTACCGGGAAGATGGAAAGCTGCAGGCAGCTGAGCGTGTAGCAGAGCTGACACGACGCGGAATCCAGGAGTTCGTCGACAGCGAAAAGAAGTTCTTGGATTTGGCAATGCAGGAGGTGGTCGCTGCAAGCAACGGTGACAAGCCCGCACACAAGCCGCCACGGGACCGCGTGGAAGTGTTGACAAAAGTGGCTCGCGAGGGGGCCGGGAAGTATTTCGAAACCCAGAAAAAGCTCATGGATTTGGCCATCGAACAGTTTGAGGGCACAGTGAAAGCCGGTCGCGAAAGATTCAAGGAAGTCGCCCGCAAGGAGACGCGTCTGTCTCTGGGCGAACTGACCGAGAAGAGTATGAAGAATTTCATGAATGCTGAGAAATCTTTGCTGGATTTGGCAATGAAACCTCTGGGAGCGGACGAAAAAAACGGCCGGAAGCCAACTCGGCGCGGGCACGGAATGCGTCATGCGCGGAAGAAGGCGGCCGGCGGAGGAAAACCTGTTGCCAACGTGGCCTGATCCACGATTTCCTTCTGCTGGGTAGATTGTCGATCTGCTCCGGCAAATTAAGCATTTCGCTGCCGCCCGTAACACTTCTGACACCGCTGTCGGCGGGTGTGCCTTGCGTCGCAGCACACGTCGAGTAGACTGACTTCAATGAAAGCTTCTCGACGGAAGCCTCACCAAAGGCAGGAGTCGGCCCAGTTCCCCGTCTGGCAAGAATGGCTTGCCGGAGTAGAACTGGCATTTCTGCAAATTTCCCCGATTTACTGGGGCTACGGGATTCCACACGGTGACGGATCCGGAGTGGTGTTGGTACCGGGCTTTTTGGGCACGGATTTATACTTGTCACAATTCGCCGTTTGGTTGCGACGTATTGGGTATAAAGCGTATTTCTCCGGCATCCCTATCAACGCCGACTGCCCGAACCTGCTAATTCGACGGAATCTGAACGACGCCATCGAGAAAGCTAACGCTTCCTCCGAGGGAAAAATCCATCTGGTAGGTCACAGTCTCGGCGGTTCGCTGGCCCGTGCGGCCGCTGCCCAAATGCCGGAGCGCATTGCTTCAGTGATTACGCTGGGAGCGCCCATTCGCGGCATCGGTGCTCGCAGTTCGGTCATGAATGCTGCCGAGATGGTGCGCAGACAGATCCTGGAGAAGCATGGCCGCAGTGTGCTGCCGGCTTGCTATACGTCCAGATGTACTTGCGAGTTTTTCGAGTCGTTAAAAGGCGAGATTCCGAAATCCGTCCGGCAGACTGCGATTTACACGAAGAAAGACGGAATCCTGGATTGGCGTGTCTGTCAAACAGGTGACCCCAATGTGGATGTCGAGGTTTCCGCAACACACATTGGCATGGTCTTCAGTCCTCTGGTCTACGGCGTTGTAGCCCGTCGGCTGGCCGGCGAATAAATCACCAAGTTTCGCAGTTGCAGCGAACCGCAGTCTTCCTCCGCTTTTCTTATTATAGTCAGCGGTGGCGCCCGAGCTTCTCGTGGCTCGCCACGCAATCGGAATAAGAAATACCCACGCCTAAGTAATCTCCCCGCCAACGAGACGCTGGCGAGCATCTCTGCCAGACGATTGACCTTCCCCTTCCATAACAGCGCAGGAATTCCAGGCATTCGCGCGCAGTCGCCAGTCCTGTGCCGCCACCCAACCCACGCAGTTACGGCCTGCCCGCGCATTGCGGAACACGAATACTGGCGCGCATTGCATTGCACCGGCCACCGCCGCGACCTGTGCACCGCCGCACATATTCATCAGAACCTTCATCCCGCGATTGTAGCAGGCCACCAACGTTCCTTCTGACACTGCCGGTGGAATCAGAAATTCGCCGTCGGCGTGCTCCCCGCGCACCAACAGTGGGTCCGCAAAACCAACGGCACCTGCGCCACTCCCACAAAGCTTTCGCAATTCCGTGTGGCAAGATGCGGATCGAAGGAGTGATGAAAAAGATGGTTTAGCTTGATGCCGCTTCGTTGTTCAATAAGGGCTCGCCGTTTTTGGATGATTTCGGAGCCATAACCATCGGCATGGTTGCGGGCAGTCGGACAGGGTCGGTTGTTTGCTCGCCAATTGCGTCCTCGATCTTCAGAAGGAGATGCCCGAACGGCCGCGCTTCAAACACGATTTCAATTTCATGCTTGCCGTTCGCCAACTCCGCCATCGCCGCATGAACCGTTAGCATCGATCGAACTGCGCAGAAGCGGTAGATGGAACTGCCTACGCACTGTGCCTGGTCCGGTCCTCGTAAAGCTCCGCAATCTGTTTGGAATACCGTTCTTCAATCACCCTGCGGCGAAGTTTCATCGTCGGCGTCATCGTTCCATCGTCAGCCGTAAATTCGTGTGGTACCAGCAGTACCTTCTTCAGCATTTCGTGCCGGCCTAGATTTCGGTTTACTTGGCTGACGATCTCGTTGTACAGCGCGCGGACTTTGGGATTGGCAACCAGGGTTTCCCGCGATGAACAGGAGATGTGCTTGCTGCGTGCCCAGTCCTCAAGCAGCGGGAAATGCGGTGAAATGATCACCGATGGGTACCTGCGCCGGTCGCCCAGAACTACCGCGCCGGCGATGAGCGCGTTCAGTTTCAGGGAATTCTCGATCGGTTGCGGCGCCACGAATTTCCCGCCCGAGGTTTTCAGCAGATCCTTTTTGCGGTCTGTGATCTGGAGAAATCCATCCTGATCCAGCCGGCCGATGTCCCCCGTCTTGAACCAGCCATCCACAAAAGCTTCTCTCGTCTCCTCGGGTTGGTTCCAATAACCCGCGAACACGGAAGGGCCGCGAACCAGAATTTCGGAATCTTCCGCGATCCGGACTTCCAGATTGGGCAGAACGCGACCAACCGTACCCAACTTGTGTGCCCGCGGTGAATTCAGCGCGATCACCGGAGAGGTTTCGGTGAGGCCATATCCTTCGTGAATGCGAATCCCGATGGCTGTAAACCACTCTGCCAGTTCCTTGCCCAACGGCGCTCCGCCTATCATCGAGAACCTGCCACAGGCGCTGCAGGAGGTGCGGCCGCACATCCTGATAGCAGTGCCGCGAGTATACGAAAAGCTTTATAGCCAAGTGGAACAAACCGCCAAGGGGCTTCCGCAGCGAGCCGTCTACCGCTGGGCTCTGTTGGTTGGACGCGCAAATGCTTCCGAAATTTCGGCGGGAAGAGTGCCAACTGCGGCGGTGTGGAAGCTCGCGAATAAAATCGTTTATTCCAAAGTGCGCGAGCGGCTGGGCGGCAGAGTGGAATTGTTCGTGGAACGGGCAATAGGCCAAGGTCACGCCGCGGTGCAACAACGTGAGGTCGGCGTGGCGCGCGGTTACGTGCGAAAGCGGCAGAAAGGAAATACTGATTTGTCCGGGGCCAACCGCAAAACCGTCCAACGAGTGCCGCATGTTCGAGGTCAAGTTGCCATGCGTCAGTTTTACGCCTTTTGGAATCCCCGTCGTACCCGAGGTGTAAATAATGGAAGCTAGATCCTCGGAGGTAACGGCGCCAGCCCGTGCTTCGAGTCCTCGGTCGAGTTCCACGGGAGCGTCTCGCATCAGCCTTCGCATCGGGACGGCCTCGCTACTCCTGACTTCGTCCATTACCACAACGCGTTCCACACACGTCTGGTCCTTAATCGATAGCACTTTGTCCAGTTGCTGTCTGGAAGAGACGACCACGACCTTCGAGCCGGAATGCGACAAAATGAAGGCAACTTGCTGAGCTGTCAGCGTCGAATAAATGGGCACCACCACCCCGCCCAATTGCAGACAGGCAAAATCTGTAATTGCCCACTCAGGCCGGTTTTCACTGAGGATCGCGACTCGATCTCCTTTGCTCACTCCCCACTCATTCAGCGTCCGCCTCATGCCTCTTACATCTTCGCAGAGCTCTTGCGCACTGATGGGAACCCAACCGGTTTCTTCCCGGACCATCATCACGCGCGCCTGCCCTCGTTCAATTATGGCGGAGAAAATATCGTTAAGAGTTTCAGGTTTCATCGCGAGAAAGGGCTCGCGGCCGTGTGGACCGGACGCGCGTCAGGCCGGTCAACTGGCTGAGCCATCTCCTTGTTAGAGAATCGCGCCTCAGCTCCTGCTAAAAATGGCCCCAACGAAATGTCGGGCCAATCGTGAATCTGACATAGTTCTGCCGGTTCGTCAGTAGATCGGAGAACAGGTGCGTATTCACCCAGTCGGCAGTGAAGCGCAATCCCACGTGGCGGCTTACATTGAGATCGAACCCGCCGCCCAAGCCGATGAACCACGTCGTATCGGTCTGGTGGACATTGGGAACAGGAATTCCTAGCTCCGTAAAGAGGGGACCGAGTTGAGGTGGAAAGCTCAGGTTTGCCGACTCGTGAATTCCCCCGAAACCCGGGCGGCCAAGAAACGTAATCCTTTTCCACCTGCGCCAGTAAAACTGCGGCCCTACGGCAAACGTATAACTCGTCGACCGAAAGGGCACGTGGATCGCACTCGGGGGGATACCAACCGCGCTTACCGCCGGCGCGTAAACCGTCTCGCTTCCGTTGATCGTGCCCGCGCCGCTGATGATGCTATCGCCTATGGCGCTGACATCTCCACCCAACGCCATCCACGGTTTCACCGTAACGCCGAAGTCCAGATCAAAGCCGCGTTCGGTGAGGTTACGCGCTGGGCTGATCATGTAATCGAAACCGGTATAAAGCGTGTATCGATTAATGTCAGTGTCCTGCGCAAAGGAAGGAAAGCAAAAGCAAATCGCAAGAGCGCAAAAAAGCGCACATCGGGCAACCGCCACACTTGCATGAAGTATGGGAGGGAAGCTTCTCATGTAATACCCCTTCAGTTTCCCAGGTCGGTTCTGTTTCGAGGATTATTCCGCTACTGAGTGGGCGTATAAATAGTTCCCTGCGTCCGCACAGCGTGGTAATTGACTTTGACTGCAGAGCCACCTCCTTTGCAGTGACCTTCGTCACCTTCTGTCGGGTTACCAAGAGAATCAGGCTGGACACCGTCGAGCAAGCAGTCAGTTGGGCAGGAGTACACCGTCGACTAACAGTGAGAATGAATCTTCCAAGGTGAGGCCGGATTCTAGCAAGGGTTGGACGTAGAGCTGGTGAAATTCTTCGGGATGGTTTTTGCTTTCGGTGAAGATGTTGTCTAGTGTTTGCAGCTTGGGGCCCATGCTTTTGTCGATCAGATCGATCCGTTTACGGATGTCATCAGACATGTTCTTGCTTTCCGCACTGCCCCTGATACGAATCTTGCGATCTTTCATTTCCTTCTACTCCTTCCTCTTTTTTTCGAGCACAGAGACATTCAATCCTTCGTGCCTTCCTGCGTTTCGAAGGTCGCGTTTCCGCCACTGTGCCAGCCATTATTGGTGGCTGGCACAGTGACCTCCGTGGAAGTATAGGAATTACGCGGTGATATAGAGCGTTCTGCCGCCGCGATTGACAAGCAACAGTGGCTCGTCGCCACTCTTCTTAAGCGCGTTCTGGAACTCAGAAACGTTCTTCACAGACTGGTGGTTTACTTCCTGAATCACATCGCCTCGGTTCAAACCGGACTCCGCCATCTTGCTGGAAGGATCAACACCGGCCACGACCACTCCTGTCGTACTGGCAGGCAAGCCCAATTCTTGCGCTATTTCGGGGTTGAGGTTTGAGACTTCCACGCCGTCCAAAGCCTTGTTTCCTCCTTCTTCTTGCGAATTCAGCTTGGCTGTCTCCGTGGGCATTTCCGCGAGCTTGACGGTGACGTCGTGTTCACTGCCATTGCGTAGGGTCTTCAGGTTAACCCTGCTACCAGGCGTCATCATAGAAATCGTCATGCGTAGTTGGTTGCTGTCGCTCACTGGCTTGCCGTTCAACTCGAGAATGATGTCGCCGCGCTGAATGCCGCCCTCTTGCGCTGGGCTACTGGCAGTAACGTCGCCAACCACGATGCCCTTGGCTTCTTTCTCGCCAAACGCTTTCGCCATGCTGGGGGTGACGTCTTGCGGCAGAATTCCAAGATACGCGCGAACAACTTTACCGTTCTTCAGAATTTGGTCCATCACCTGCCGGGCGAGATTCGCGGGAACCGCAAACCCAATACCCTGGCTGCCGCCTGAACCGTGCGAAATGATCGCGGTGTTGATGCCGATCAGTTCGCCGCGATCATTCACGAGCGCCCCGCCTGAATTACCGGGATTAATGGGTGCATCGGTCTGTAGGAAATCCTCGTAGTCTTCGATCCCAAGGCCTCCGCGACCTTTCGCGCTGATGATGCCTTTTGTTACCGTCTGACCGACACCGAACGGATCGCCAACCGCAATCGCCACGTCGCCTACCTCCACCTTGGAGGAATCGCCGATCGTAAGCGGCACAAGGTTGCTGGCGTCAATCTTGAGCACGGCAACGTCCGTCTTCGGATCTGTGCCGACTATGCGTGCCTGAAATTCACGCTTGTCAGAGAGCGTGACCTTTACGTCGGTCGCGCCATCCACCACGTGGTTGTTCGTCAATATGTAACCTTCTGGGCTGACAATCACGCCGGAGCCGAGCGCCTTCTCACGTCGATCCTTGGGAGCTTCCATTCCACCTTGCCCGAAAAACTGGCGGAACATCCGGTCTTCCTGCATCTGTTCCATGCCCTCGGCACTGGCTTTGACAACTTTCGAAGAGGAAATGTTCACAACCGAGGGAAGGACTGCCTTCACGACGGGAGCAAAACTTGTTTTGCTTGCTCCTTCGTTGACATCGGCCAACTTCAACGTTGCTGGTGGATTCGTGTCGGCGTTCTCTGTCGATGCTTTAGTACTCTTCTGAATCGTATGTGCAACACTGACTCCCGCGACTCCCAATGCCAATCCGAGAACGAGAGTGGCCGGTCTTGATTTGAGTGAAATCGCATTTGCTTTCATTTGTCCGTCCTTAAGTGAAGCATTTTTTTCGCACCCTGTCGGTTGTTTTGATGGATGCGCTTCTTCGGTCGCACACAATAAGATGCCCTCAGAAAGGCAGATACGCCTCCCTGGCGGTCGGTATTTTTGCACCCGATGAATGGGTAGTGCCTGGATCTGGATGATGGAAAGGGATTTAGCTAAAGCTCGTCAGGAAATGATGCCTTTGCGCACAGCGTAGAGAATTAACTCCGGAACCCCGCGTAAATTCAATTTTTCCATGATGTTTGAGCGGTGCGTCTCAACGGTATAAATGCTCAAATTCAAGAGCTGTGCTACCTCTTTGTTCGATCTGCCCTCGGCCACAAGCTGCAACACTTCCCGTTCTCGCGGCGTCAACATATCGTAGGGATCCTCTGTTCCGGAACGCTTCAGTTTGCGTACATAATCGTCCAACAAAACTTTGCTGACGGCAGGACTAAAAAAGGACTTGCCCTCCGCGACCGAATGCACCGCTCGTATCAGATCCGACTCTGCAGAGTCCTTGAGTAGATATCCTTTCGCACCTGCCTTCAAAGCTCGCAGAACATAGCTCTCGTCGGAATGCATGCTCAACATCACGATCGCGGTTTCCGGGCGACTTTGCGTGATCTGTGCTGCGGCTTCAATGCCATTCAGGCTCGGCATCCCGATGTCCATCACCAGCACATCCGGTCTCTGCGACCCCGCTAGCGCCACCGCCTCCCGCCCATCCGATGCTTCACCCACCACCGTTAAGTCCGCCTGTTGTTCAAGCAATACGCGCAGTCCGCTCCTCATCAACTTATGATCATCGGCAAGCAGGATCCGTATTTTCCTCATGATTTCAGGGCGACTCCAAGCGCTGCGCAGGGATCTCCGCAAGCACAGTCGTGCCTTTCCCTGGCGCCGACTTAATGTCCAGGCTTCCACCCAAGCGCTTTACCCGTTCTTCCATCCCCAAAATCCCCATACCCCGGACGCGTTCTGCAGGAAATCCTTTTCCATCGTCGACAATTTGCACCCGAATATTCTCCCCGCTCTGAGCCACGAAAACCTCCGCGTGTTTTGCCCCTGAATGCCGCGCCGCATTCGCCAGGGCTTCTTGCACGACCCGGTAAACGCAAACCTTCACATCGTCGGGAAGTTGCTCGGACACACCTTCAGAACGGACGTCAACTTCCATGTCGCCACGGCGTGAAACTTCCCGTCCTTGCCATTCCAGCGCTGGCACCAGCCCCAGGTCATCCAGCATGGGAGGTCGCAATAGCAAGGCAAGATTGCGAATCGAGTTCACTGCCGTCTCTGCAATGGACTTGATCCTCGCGATATGCGTTTGCAGAAAATTGTCCTCGGCTGGCACCAGTTTCGACAATCGTCCTAAATCCACAAGCAGAGCTCCCAGTGTCTGCCCAACTTCATCGTGCAGTTCGCGCGAAATAGAACGTCGTTCCTCTTCCTGCGCGTCTACCAACCGCACCGACAACGCTTGTAGTTCTTCTCGGCTGGCAACAAGCTCCTGATAGCGACTGCGGCCCTGCCTCTCCAACTTCAAAATATAAAATCCTCCCAGTAGCGACAAAATCAGCCCCGCCAACAAGGACAGCGTAACCATCGACATAAGCCGGGTCTGCACATTACGAAAACTCGCGGCCAATGATTGCTTTGCTTCCATCAGCTTTTGGTCGTTCAATGAAGAAACGTCTCTGGAAATTCGCAGAATATAAGCACGGCGCAGCATCATCTCTTCGCCCATGCGTTCCTGCTTCTCCTGGGGTCTTTCGCTGGCACGTTGGCTGACGAGTACGGCGAAAGAGCTCTCCTGCTCCTTGAATCTCTGTTGTATCTCGGATAACAATGCTTGCTCGTCCGGTTCTGTATCCGTGGGATACTTTCGCAAAGCGTCGCGAACTTTCGCGCCACAGTTCTCCACAACAGCCGGGACTGTATCGGCGTCGGGGTTCTCTCCGCTCACCAAATACCGTTCCATCTGGTCATGATAGACGTGCACCGAAATCAGTATCGTCGTCAGCGCCTGTGTGTGTGTCGAGTATCTTTGGTTCACCTGACGTTCGAGTCCGTCCAGTCGTCGCAACGAATGCAGCGCATCTAAACCTGTGGTCACCATCAACGCGAGCAGCCCCCCAAAAGCCAGGAACAGAATTCTTCGCACTTTTCCCGCCTGCTCTCTCGATTGCAAATCGTCTCCGGTCATCTGAGTCGACACCAGCTTTCTCGGAAACCCGAGTCAGGCACTAGCATAATCCAATCGTTCCATGGCGGCGAAATCGCAAGCGTTATCGACGCAACGTGGTGCGCTTCCTCCCAAAAACAAAGAGGCCGGGCACCCGCGCCCGACCTGTAAGAAGCTAAAATTCAAAAGCAGCCTTCTCCATAGGCGCTGCGCCGCCGGCACCTCCCCCAGCGGATATCGGCATAAAATGCTCCGTCCCGAAACGTGAGTGCAACAAGCTAGCCGCTGGGGTGGGCTCTTCACCCTCAAAAAAAAACAAAAGGCCGGGCGCTTCTCTCCGGCCTGTGAACTTACGAAGTCTTTTCACCGCTTGGAGGTGGCTGAGGCGCTACCGCAGGTTTGTATTCTGGTGTCGGTCTAGCTGCTGGCCTGTTAGGTAGCTTAACTTCCTTCTTCTTTGGCTT
The DNA here is from genome assembly GCA_963742325.1 of Candidatus Acidiferrales bacterium. GTDB lineage: Bacteria > Acidobacteriota > Terriglobia > Acidiferrales > UBA7541 > Acidiferrum. The sequence goes on from CAVULB010000002.1 coordinate 2,523,796, forward strand.
TTTCTTTTCCCGGCCTCGGGCGTCTCGATTACCCATGATTCGCTCCTTCCAACGATGCGTGCCTGTTCTGAAAATCGCGGGACAGCTAGGACATTTCCTCATCCCTTGCGAAGGAATGCGCGACCAAAACACTCGCAAACAGGAAGGCCGGGCGCTTGTGCCCGGCCTCACATGCCGGAATGATTGCGGGGGCCCACGACGTACTCAAAATACCATCAATTCCGTTTCTCGTCGCGATAGTTCGACCGCTGGGGGCATCATGGATTCTGCTTCGATGGTTCGAATCCTTACCCAGACCGTAGTCAACGCGGCCCCGTCAACAGGTCATTCTGTATCGCGTCACTACGGTTTTGTTGAAGGACAGCCGAGGCTCCGAACAGTACCAGCAAACGAAGTCATCAATGGGAACGTCGATAACTGCCCTGCGACTCCGGTGAACGAAGACTTACCGCACGGCCGACTTGACGTGTTCGAAATCGGGTAGACTGCTTGGCTTTTCTGCCGACTCTTTATTCTCGCTTTTGCCCGTCTTTTCATAGACTCCATCTCCTGACGTGGGGAGTTGGGAATCGCGTAAACCGTCGTTGTCTGCAATCCCTAGCCATAGACCCGGCACGGGAGTACCAACGGTGGGTATGCCTACGGGATTGAAGTGTTACCGTGCTGCATGGATGCCGATGTTGTTAGGAAACACTGGAATCGTTGTTTCTTGGACGCGCAAATGCTGGTAAGTCGTGCGCGCAAGGAAAAGCCCAACGAAAGTAGCCACCGTGCTAAAATGACTGTGGGGGACTGCGATGCTCAGAGAGTTTCGCCTACTCCTTCTGCTGCTTCTCCTGCCGACCGCTGCGTTTTCCCAAAGATACGGGCGGCCTTACAGCCTTGTGAATGACCGGCAGTTACTTCTCCAAGTAAAAGTTGACAATAAGAGCCGTTACTTTCGCGCCGCGGACTTGCGCAAAATGCAACCGTCCGTCGTGACACAGAGCGATCTTGCGACGAAGGCTACACACATCTATGAGGGAGTTACTCTGGAACAGTTGGTCCCCGCCATCGCCTTGGCTTCACCAGGGGAGCGGCTCCACATCGAATTTGGCTCTCACCAAATCAGCACCATTTCCGGCATGGACTTGGATTTTCAGGTAAAACCGATGGTTGTCTATCTGGTCGATGGAAAACCGATTTCGGGCCCTGCCCCGTATTACTTGGTAATAAAATTCCGAGGCAAACCCGCCGAAACAATGGTCGGCGTGGACTGCATTGCCGTCGAAGCATCCAGATGAAGCGCCCTTTTGCTAGCAATTTCTGAACAGGCGTTTTTCTTAGCTGGCAGTGGTGGGCTTTTAGAACTCATAAGCAAGGAACGCTTTATCACGAGTCGGCTATCTCATATGGATTATCGAACGAAGTCATGTCGCTCCATACTGTCGCCCGGTTGTGCAGACATATCCGAAGCGTTAAGTCGAAGCCTCTAGCGGGAACGAAAAACTGAAGACTAGACGGATGTAAAATTACGTGTGTTCCCCTGCATCCACCCAATGTGCCCGAGTTCGTCCCAATACCCTATGGACGGTTTGCCGCTAATCGGGCACTGAGGCCTTTACCCATGAGGGCTCTCGACTGAGCCGTCACGAAATCGCATAAAAACGTATTGATTTAAGGTATCCATACGAGCTAAAGTGTCGCCCGACGTTAGCTTCCATTTCTAATTGGGGTGAATACTTGAAACGCTGGTCGAAGATCCTCTTTCGGTACGTGAGGCGATGGAAAACTTTGACGCGCGCGGGCTATGTTCCAGCCTCCGCCTCACTGCCGCTGGCCCGCTTCCTGCTACCTTTGTTGCTTGTGATGGGGGCGTTCCCGGCATGGGCCCAAACGGGAGCGAGCCTTTCCGGCTTGGTGACGGACCAAACCGGCGCAACCCTTCCGGATGTCGCGGTGACAATCGAGAACGTCGACACAGGTGTAACGCGCATGATCCCAACCGATGGCCGGGGGCACTTTCAGGCGTCCGGCCTGACTCCGGGGCGCTACGAGATTCGCGCGGCAAAACCTGGGTTCGCCGATGAACTACGCACGGGAATCAGCTTGGCGACTGGCCAGGACGCCACGGTCGACATTAAAATGCAGCCGAAGACGCCCGACGTCTGCGCGAGCGGCAAGGAGTTCGCCACAACGGATTGCACGCTGACCTGGCACGGGGTCACACTGTATGGCGCGTATGATGTCGGCGTCGGCTGGGTCAGCCACGGGTTACCGGTAAACGGCTATAACTACGAAGGCGAATCTCTGGTGAACCGAAATGGCTATCAACATCGATTCCTCATCGCACCGAACAACCTGCAGCAGACTGGTCTGGGCGTCAGGGGCAAGGAAGAGTTTCACGCTGGCTGGGCCGTGGTGTTCAACGCTTCTACTGGCATCAACCCGCAGTCCGGGCTGCTCGCCAACGCGCCAGCCACTAACACCGTCAACAACGGCCTTCCCCGGAGCAGCTATTCGATGGCCATCGACGGTGCGCGCGCGGGCCAACCCTTCAATGACGAATTCTATGCCGGTGTATCGTCCACGCGATTCGGCACGCTGACGTTCGGTCGGGAGCGCTCTCTCGGCACCGATGCGATGCTGCTTTACGATCCGGTCGGCGGCGGCTATGGCTTTTCGTACATCGGGTATAACGGCACGATGGCCGGCGGCGGTGACACCGACGACAGCCGTTGGGACGACGCCCTGAAGTATCGTCTCACCTATCGCCCGGTGCATTTCGGCGCGATGTATAAATTCGCCAATGGCTCTGGCGGCTGTTACTCGGCGTCCGCAACATGGACTGCCGCCACCTGTACGCCAGAATCGGCGCATAACAACGCCTATGGATTCGATTTCGGCGCAGAGCACGGCAAGTTGTCCTTCGACGTGGTCTTCCAACATTACAACCAGGCGATCAGCGTATTGAACCCCTTGCTGGGGCCTCAGAGTCTGTCGGCACCATATCAGTCAACCACCAACAGCATCAATACAAACCCAATCAACGGGGCCAATCTGATCGACACGAACAACACCGTATATGGCATCGTGACCGACAACAGCGCACTTATGGGCGCTTTAAGGTATACGTGGAACCCGTTCAAGCTTTTTGCCGGCTACGAATACATCTGGCAAAATAATCCGACGGACCCGTTGGGCGTGGGCGCCACGGACCAGGGCGGTTATATCATGAGCGGAGTCGAGGACAACAATCTTGATTCTCAAAAGTTGGTGCAGATCTGGTGGACGGGCGTGAAATACGCTATCGACAGCAAAACCGAGATCACTTTGGCCTGGTATCAGCAGCGGCAGAACGACTTTCGTGTTCCGTCGACCTGCTCGCCCACAGCCGGTTTCCGCAGTTCCTGCGCGGGTACCCTCAACGAGGGGTCGATCTATGTGGATCACCACTTCACCAAGCGTTTCGACGGTTTTGCCGGAATTGCGGGCTCCTACGTGACCGGCGGTCTGGCCATCGCCATTCCTCATGGCCCCGGCGTCCCCTATTACTTCGACAATAACGTTGCTCCGACAGTGGGTGTTCGTTTCGCATTCTGATGGTTTGCGTCACTTACGCGATGTCTGCAACCGGCTGACTTTTTAAAATCGGCGGCGATTTGTTTCATCGCATAGGTCAGGTCGGATGCAGCGGCGGCCGTGACTACGTACGGCCAACTTGGCCGATGGCCCCAAGAAACGAGAACCGCAAGGACTCCGAGTGAGGCAAACGCGCGATGGATAAGCGACGTGGGGACTTTTCCAAGATGGTGCGCGGAATCTGCAGTCCGGCTTGCCCGGTCAGTTCTTCCACCTGCGCTTGCATCTCCGCCCACAACTCATCCATCGGCAACGACACCCGCACCAGCAACTGTTGCCCTCGCGCGACCTCGAACTTGTGATTGGACTTGCGCTGTTTCCTCTGGTAATCGTTTCTCACGGCGACTGCGGCCTTGCTCGCTCGGCTGAACGATTACGCTTCATCTCTACCAATCTTGCCGGATGCAGTCTCGTTAGGGTAGTTGAAGAAGAGCTGATTGCCGTCGGGATCATCGACCACCAGTAGACGGTAGCCCCACGAACCTTCCTTGACCGAGACGCCCTTGGCCTCGAGTTCCGCCCGGAGCGCGTCCAACGCGATGATCGCAGCCTCGCGCGTCTCCTGCTCGACGTTCAGGGAAATGAACATCAGCCCCTTGCCAATCTTCTCCGGCCAATTGTCGGCCAGGATTAGCGCGCAGCCCTGTCGGTCGACCTGTGCAACGTGCGCTCTGCCGTCCTCCTCGTGGCGCCATGGACTGGTGAAGCCGAGCCGGTTAACGTAGAAGCGGAGCGAGGCCTCAACGTCCGTCACGTGTAGGACAGGGCGCGCGAACCAGTCTGTCATGGGCTATACATCCTCGAATGAAGACAACTTCTTCCTGCCTTTTGAATTCTACGGCTATCTATACGGAATCAGAAGCCGCGAGAGCGAGATTCTGTTTGAGTTTCATGCCAGCTCCCGATCAGTCGCGAAATCGGGACTAGTCGGCATCGACGACAGCCTTGGCAAAGGCTTGCGGAGCTTCTTGCGGCAGGCAGGGTGATGACCGGACCTTCGGCAAGCCGCGTTTCCAGACCGTCATATTTCGGTTCGCCTTCAGCCAGAGCGATTCGCCAGCAATAGTTATGGATGACGATAGCAACGTGATCCGGGTTTTCGATCCGTTCGTGCAAGAGTACCGACAGAAGGACGTGACGGGGCTGATTACGGGGCGGCAGAAAAAAAACGCCCCCTTTTGTTCGCTTTTGCATCAAAGTGCTATCTGCGGAGCAAAGGGAAGGGAGGGCGCAATGGCACCGTTAGGGGCCAACCAGAACACAAAAACCACAAACGGCGGCGGAGAGCTGCTGAGTGAAACCCCGCCGATCGAAAAACATCAGGCGCCCCTCACCGCAGCAAACTTGTTCTCCCGATTGGCGGGTATTGGCGTTCTGCTTCTAGGTGTTGTGGGAGCGTTTCTCTATCTTGGGGGGTGGTTCAGCCCACAGAAACTGACGCCTGCGCGGTTCGTCGATGAGTTTGAGCGAGTGGACGGGATCCACTCGGGTTTCCGTCGCAATCACGCGAAAGGCGTATGCGTCCGAGGATTTTTCGATAGCAACGGGCAGGGGGCGCGACTCTCGAAGGCTGTCGTCTTCCAGAGCGGCCGCGTGCCAGTAATCGGGCGCTTTTCCTTGGGCGGCGGCGATCCCCACGCCACCGACGATCTGAGCACCGTGCGCGGCTTAGGGCTCCAGTTTTCTTTGCCTGACGGCGAACAGTGGCGGACCGCAATGGTCAATCTGCCGGTGTTCCCGTTTAAGGATCCGCAGGCCTTTTACGACAACCTGGTTGCATCGCAACCCGACCCCACCACGCATCAACCCGATCCGGCGAAAGCGGCCGCGTTCCTCGCGAGCCACCCGGAAACTGCGCGGGCACTCACAATCATTAAGGGCCATGCGCTGTCGTCCGGTTTCGACAACACTGCCTACCACGGTCTCAATGCGTTCCGATTCGTGAACGCGCACGGCGCGTCCACCTATGTACGCTGGACACTCGTGCCAGTACAGCCGTATGAGGCCGGGACCGGAGCAAGCCAGGACAAGAATTTCCTCTTCGATGGGCTTATCGCGGGCATCCAGCAGCACCCGTTGCAATGGCACTTGGTTATGACGGTCGCACAGCCCGGTGATCCGACCGACAACGCTACTATCCAGTGGCCGGCAGGGAGGGAGCAGGTGGAGGTGGGAACGCTGACGCTCGATTCTGTGGAAAGCGAGGAGACCAGTCCTGCGCGCGACATCAATTTCGATCCGCTCATTTTGCCGACCGGCATGTCGCCCTCCGACGATCCCTTGCTGAGTGCCCGATCCGCGATTTACTCGCAATCGTTTACGAGGCGCGCAGGCGAAACGAAACAGCAGAGCGAAATCACTCCTTCGGAGGTGCGCAAGTGAGCGTCAGGACGTCGACCGACCGGCAGCAATTCACTGTGTCCATGCGGTTCCTGCACTGGCTGATGGCCGCGATGGTATTGGCTATGCTCGGCATCGGCATTGCGATGGTCGCGTCGCTCGACGACTATCACCGTCTCGTATCGATCCATCGCCCGTTGGGGATTCTGATCCTAATTCTGGTGGTGATCCGGTTCGTGAACCGCCGCTTGAGCCGTTTGCCGCCGTTTCCTGCCACGATGTCGCCGCAGGAGCGCTTTGCTGCGCGCGCGTCAGAAGCTCTGTTATATACGTTGCTGCTTGTCGAGCCGCTCGTCGGCTGGGGGATGTTATCCGCCGCGCGATATCCAATTGTCCTGTTCGGGTCACTGCATCTTTTTCCCATCCTTCCGCACAGCGTGATGCTATACACGGTCTTGCGGAAGACGCACACGTTGCTCGCCTATCTGCTATTCCTTGCATTCATCGCCCATTTTGCTGCCATTCTGTTCCACACGCTGATTGTGCGAGACGGAATGCTCAGCCGCATGGCGCCGTGGCGCGCTCACGCGCGCTGACTTCCTCGAAAAGCATTCCTCTTGGCGCGCCAACGTTGTGTATTGGTTTGTAAACAGTACCGCGATCGGCTCGGATGAGATAACCGGTCCCTCTCGGTCATTTCTCAGGAAGTTTATCTTCAAGCTCACTGGCTAGCTTGTGTATTTCCGTTGTTTTGGAAAACCGGGTAACCGGGCAAGTCAATTTCTAGGACGGGCCGGGGCAGGGGTATTGGACGGCAGCGCCGTGAGATAGGCGGCGAAGTTTTCGTTGAACAACGCCCCGGGTCGTTTTTCCCTCAGAAGCGCCACGGCGTCTTCACCTTTCATCCCGAGATAGATCAGCACCAATCCGGCGACCAGAGCCGACCGGTTGAAACCCATGCCACAGTGCGCCAGAACTTTCTCGCCGTTGGCCACCAATCGAGCCCCGAGCTTCGCCAGCGCGTGCAGCTTGTTCAAATCGGGCAGGTCCTCATCGCAGATGGGAAAGTAGACATAGAGCATGTGATTGGGAATGTTTGGAATGCCCAAGTCGAGATTACCGTCCAGGTCTATCACCGAAGTAATGCCATGATCCTCAATCAGCTTCCAGTCATCGATCGAGGGGGAAATGAACAGCTGACGTTGCTCATCGAGTGCTACGAGATCCATGGAAGATGTCCCCAACTTATGAGTTCAACAGTAACGATTTGGTGGAAATGTTTCAATGGCACCCAAAATCGGGAAGGTTGCTCATAGTACCCATCTATGAAGGCATCAGCTCAGTTGATTCGAGCCTCGCCGTCAAGGTACTGGAGGTTGTTTCCCGCGAGGATCAGGGATGGCAGCCGGAAGGGGATACTTTGTGCCCCTAGCCCCCCATAGAGTTTCGATGACGGACACGTAATTGCTCCTGTGTATCTGCGTCCACCGCTCATGAGTTTCTGGAAAAGTGGGAAACGCGAGAGCGGCAAGGGAACAATTTGGAACCGAGGTTCCAACTTGAATCAGCTGTACGAAGTCGCAGGGACGGAAGCATAGAACGAGAAGCTCTTTGAACGTCCATTTTGAAAAACCCATTTTAATCTCTAGATTTCATCTCGGATAAGTCCTGCGAGGAGGCCAGAATGCTCGAACATGTTCGCCCGCTCTATGCCAAGAAATTCCGCTGCATCGGTGGCAAGTGCGAAGACAATTGTTGCCACACATGGGAAGTCGACGTCGACAAGGCTACCTACCAGAAGTACCAGGCCACTCCTGCCTTGCAAAAGATGCTCAGTGAATCCTTGGTGTTAACCAACAAACGAGACGACAGCAAATTTGCGGCGATTCACCAGGTCTCGTCTTCAGACTGCCCGATGCACCTGTCCGATGGGCTCTGCCGCATCCACAAGGAGTTCGGTGAGGCCTATCTTTCGAAAACGTGTGCGACCTATCCCCGCGTGTCCCGCAGGGTCGATGGGCTATTCGAGCATGCTCTATTGTTGTCTTGCCCAGAAGCCGCCCGCCTGGTGCTCTTAGATCCGCAATTGTTGCCGCGCAAGAAAGGATGTACAGAGGAGAATAGGTACGCGCCGTTTCTGGTGATGACCGACGAAGGCAATCCGGAACAGGCCGATCCTATGCGTTTTTTCTGGGATGGACGCGAGTTCAGCCTGCTGTTGGTGCAGGACCACAGCTATCCACTTTGGCAACGTCTGTTCATTCTAGGAATGCTGTGCAAGAGATGGGACGCCATCACGGCGGATCCGCGTGCGGGATCCATCTCAAAGCTACTGCGCGAATATGCCGAAATTGTTTCACGAGGCCAACTGCGATCTGCAATGGACGGAATCCCCGTGCGGCCTGAGGCGCAAGTGAAAATGGTGTTAGAGGTTGTCAGTTTCCAACTCCTCTCTGATCGGAGGCTCTCGCGCTTCCGTGAATGCCTGCAAGACTTCCTGCGTGGCACCGGACACGATGACTCCGCGCAAAAACTCAGTGCGCTCGGGCAGTCGGTGACCTTTCCGGTTTGCCTCGAAAAGTGCACCCATCATTATGTCGAAGCCTACGAGCGCTACTACGCGCCCTTCATGGAGAACTATCCTTACCTCCTCGAGAACTATCTCATCAATTACATAATCCGCACGAATTTCCCGCACCGCGTCGCTTCCCAGGACCAGACGATCAGCACACAACAGCAATTCGTACTGATGTGCATAGAATTCTCCGCCATCAAGGGTTTATTGATTGGCATAGCCGGCCATTATCGTGAGGTGTTTTCCACCGACCACGTCGTGAAACTGATCCAAGTGGTCGCGAAATCAATCGAGCACTTCCGGTCGTTCCGTACGGCGCTCAATTGGGAGGGCCTGGCCGATTCCAACAGCGTAGCGGCCCTGCTCAGGAACTGACCTGAAAACAAGTAATCAATGAGGGCGAGGTATCCGAGATTTAAGATTGAGAAGAACGAGCCTTGCAATTTGAAGTACGGAGCAAAAAAGCCGCCGCCGCAAGTCCGTCAACCTGTCTTTCATACGAATCCTCCGTGGTGGAACTCACGGGCGCCATTGTTCGAAAGATCTTCACTGATGCACAAAACAGACCCGAAACATATTGGGTGTTTGAACTCTCGCGGCAAATTTGCGTCAAGCACGACCCAAAAGAACCCGATTTAAATTACGCACAAAAGGATGTCGGATTGATTCAATTAGTTTTCCTCGGCCAGAAAATGTATGTGACGTACAAGGACTTTCTGGGGAAAACGGTCATTGCGAAAGGGAAACTTGTTTTCTGGAATTTCAGCACAGCACCACCCGCCTGTTTTGCTGACTGTCAGTATGTTTAGAATCAGCGGTTGATAGAGTGCGCCGAGAGGGCCGTCAGATATGCTCTGGTCCGGAGGCTGCTACCAATGTTTCCGATTGCCGAACTAACCGGGCCCGTAGAAAATTCGTCTTAAATTTGCGGGCTTCAACATTCCGCATCGAGACGTGGATCCTGTTGCCCTCGCGTCGGAACTTCGGAGGAACGTTCAATGAAGGTGGTAACTGCTGGATTGTGCGTGCTCGTTTCCGCACTGACAACGCACGGACACGCCCTCAAGTCCGCGTCGCCATGCGAGAGCATGTCATCCTTAGCGCTCCCGAACACTTCGATTACCCTGGCCCAGGTGGTGCCGGCTGGAGCATTCACTCTGCCTGGAACGGGCGCTGCGACGCCACAGTTGAGCCAGTTGCCGACCTTTTGCCGTGTGGCAGCCACGCTCACTCCCTCGTCGGACTCTAACATCAAGATTGAGGTCTGGTTGCCGGTTGCTGATTGGAACGGAAAGTTCCTGGCCGTCGGCAACGGCGGCTTGGCGGGAACCATCAGCTATGGCTGGCTGGCCGCTGCGCTGCAGGAGGGTTACGCAACGGCATCGACGGACACTGGGCACGCAGACGCGAATGCGTCATTCGCGATCGGACATCCCGAAAAAGTCATCGATTTCGCCTATCGTGCTGTCCACGAGATGGAGTTGAAATCGAAAGCCATCATTGCGACGTTCTACGGTCGCGCGCCGCGGTTCTCGTACTTCACGGGTTGCTCCACTGGGGGGCGACAGGGCCTGATGGAGGCTCAGCGCTACCCGGAAGACTTCGATGGGATTATCGCCGGCGCTCCGGCGAATGATCAGACGCATCTTAGTGCCTGGCGGATTGCAGTGGAAGCGAAGATCCTCCAAAGCCCGGCGAGTGTTGTCCCTCCCGCCAAACTCGCCGTCCTCAATCGCGCCGTGCTCGCCGCATGCGACGCAATCGACGGGGTGACTGACGGCCTGCTGACAGACCCGCGCCAATGCCAGCTCGATCCTGCAACACTTTTGTGCCGCGGCGCTGACCGGGACGATTGCCTGACGGCGAAACAAATAGAGGCGGTGAAGATGGGGTACGCCCCGGCAAGACGGACGACAGGGGAATTGATTTTCCCCGGATTAGTACCTGGCGGCGAAACAGGTTGGGACATGTTGACAGGCACCAAGCCTGAACCTGGATCGATCGACGTGGGTATGTTCAGGTTCGTCGCCCACGAAGACCCGGCGTGGGATTGGCGCACGTTCGACCTGGACCGCGACACCTCCCTGATCGACAAGAAAGCCGGTTTTATCGACGCCGTGAATCCGGATCTTTCCGCCTTTCGGACTCATGGCGGGAAACTTCTTATCTATCATGGCTGGAACGATGGCGGATCCGACGGGGCGATCTCTCCGCTGAACACTGTCAATTATTATGCAAGTGTATTGGCGAGAATGGGATCAGCGCAGCAGGATTGGATGCGGCTCTTCATGGTACCCGGCATGGCGCATTGCGGAGGTGGGCCGGGACCCACCCAAGTGAACTGGATGGCTGCGCTAGAGCGTTGGCGCGAGTCCAGAATCGCACCGGATCGGTTGATCGCGTCGCATGTTAGCGACAACCATGTAAACATGACTCGGCCAATCTGTTCCTATCCAGCAGTCGCGAAGTACAACGGCGTGGGCAGCACGAGCGAGGCGGCAAACTTCGGGTGCAAGACGCCTTGATCTCTTTTTTGAGCTAACTGAACACGGTTTGCAGCCAGTGAGAAGCGTGAGAGCTCCGCATAGATGCTTGACTCTCATAGCTGAGTTTAGACACCAGATAGTACTCGGCAGGGTCCGAAAACCCGATCGAACGCGCCCGTGTAACTCTCTCATTCTTTGCAGACGATGGGGGACGGAGCGGGCATGAGGGGATCAAAATCGCCATTCGCAGCGTTTTTCCGGCGTTGCCCGCGTGGCCACTTAGCGCAACGGCCACAAACACTAGAAAAAAGACATTGATTCACCAACTCACTACAAATGAAAAAGACTCAAGTGACGCAGCCATCGAAGACAGGCCGCGGTATGTTCTCAGCTTTTTCCCGGTGGTGATCGCAGGCGTCCAGGCCAGTTCCAGCGGACCCTCGCTCGGGTATTACATCAGTACACCAATCCAAAACTGTTTAACGTGCGGTAGTTGTAGAATATGCCCCCGACACACATTCTAGTGCTCGCCTCTGCACTGATAGAGCACCTTGATCTGGAATTATAGGGACTTGCGAGAGTGCGAAGGAACACAAAAGCACACCGCGAAAGAGAAGGGAACTCTTAATGGTCCCGCGTTGTTCCTGGATTCGAGTGTCGGAAATCTCGAACCCAAAGTCGCGGACGGATTGGCGACCGACGTTGAAACGCCCTAGCGAGCTCTTTTAAAAACCAGACCAAAGCGTGAGTCGATCGCAACTTAGTTCGTAGTCGTCAATCGCGACAGCAGCAGCTTGAAGAATTTCTCCGAATCGACATCGACCGCGACCTGTGTATTAGCCTTGAAGTCGATTCGGGGCGGACCCGCCGCCAGGCCCGTATCCATCGGAGGAGAGAGCCGTACGGGGGCGGCTTCGTACCCGACGGATTCGCCCGCACTAAACTCGCCCGCAGTCTCGATCTGCACGTAGTACTCCTTCAACGTAAGAATCGAAGGATCGAGCAGATGTGCAACCGTGAGCGGATCGTGCATCGCCATTTTTCCTTGCACAATGCCTCGGCCGTGCCCGATGTGCTCAATCGTGGAGCGAAGAATTTTCGCCGCGGCCTGGCTTACCGAATTCTGTGCGGCCTCCAATACCGCAATCTGCTCCTTACCAATGCGTACTCGTTCGGTAACGTCCAGTCCCACCATTGTCAGTGGCGCTCCGGAATCGAACACGACACGCGCTGCCTCCGGATCGACATAAAAATTAAATTCTGCGGAGGGTGTTACGTTCCCATGACTCAGCGAGCCACCCATCATCAGAATCTCTTTTATCTTTTTGCCGACAGTTGCGTCCGACTTGAGAGCCAGTGCAACGTTCGTTAGCGGGCCGATAGCCACAATCGTGATCTCCTCTGGATTGTCGTGAACCAAGCGTCGAATCACTTCGGAAGCAGGTTCCGACACGGGCTTCAGTTTCGGTTCGGGAAAATCGGCCCCACCCAATCCATTGCTGCCGTGAACGTAGCTCGCCGTTATAAGGCTGCGAACAAGGGGCGTTGCCGCACCTGCCGCCACGGGAATGTCCGTACGACCCGCGACCTCCACCATTCGAAGTGTGTTGGGCAGCGTTAGCGCCAGCGGCACGTTGCCCGAAACCGCCGTAAAAGCCTCCACTTTTAGTTCCGGCGACCGCAATGCCAGAAGAATGGCGATTGCATCGTCAACGCCCGTGTCGGCGTCGATGATGATGCGGCGCGGTCGAGCAGCCGCAACGCTTTCAAACGGAAATGTCGGTATCGTGGCTGCAGCAGTCGCCGCTATCGAAGTCCCAAGAAAGGTCCTTCGCGAAACACGGGAAACGAAGGGAAACACAAAGAGCTCCTTGAAATTGTCATAAAATCGCCGGCACAGTTCGAACGCCGAAACCAAGTGGTCAGCGATATGTTACAGCAAATCGCGGCAAGCGGAATAAATCCTGACCTGGCATTGCATGTGTTTGTGCAGAACTGCGCTATGGGTTAGCGTACTAAGGCAGGAGAGGGGAATTCGGGAAGATTTGCTGGGCAGCGCTTAGTGGTTCTTTCTCCCAATCGCCATGGTTGCGGGGGCAGATTTGAACGTTTCCGGCACGACGAATTAGGCATTAGTGGGTTGTCGTTCTGACACGACTATCTGGCACTTAGAATGTCAGCGGGCACGTATCCTGAAGTCAGGTGTTTAGCAAGCGGCACGAGTCAGACTCTTCGTCGAAAGGTAGATCTGGCGCTGGGGGATCAGTTTCAGGAATTGTTGCGATGGGGCGTCCCTCCGCGGCGCGCTCGGGTGCTGAGGGCTCTGGGAGAGCCGGACTTCTTTCGTTGATCAAGGGCGTGAGCCAGGGACTCTGCAGTGCGGCTAAGGCAAGCTCTTCTTCGAGGTCGTTGTAGAGCGAATCTGCCAACTCCTCTCGTGCTTTGTCTACGTAGTTCTCCCCATGCTTTTTTCGGAGTGACTCAAAGATGGACCGTGCGGTTGTTGCACCCAGCTTTGCTTCGATGAGGTTCCGGGGTTTGCCGGACTTGTAGGCCCTGAGTGCGTTGCGGAACGTGACCAGTGAATCGCCTTGGGGCTCATCGAGGCCTTCGGCAAGTGCCTGCACAAACTGCATTTGAAAATTTGATCGATCTTTGAGGTTTTGCTCGAGTTCCGCGAGCTGTCCTGTGAGTGTTTCCTTCAGTTTCTTGACATCAGCCACATTGGAATCCCAGAGTTTCTGGACTTCCTTGGCTAAAGCCCGTGCGTATTCGTTGCGCATTTGAACAGTGGCTCCGGCCGTAGCGGTTTTTGTCTGTTCGTCGATCAATTTCAGGGTAAATCTGGCAACAAGGACAAACACGCCTGTCAGAATCAGTCCCATGATTCCCAGTGTCCACATTTGCGTGTTGAGGACTTTTTGGTAGTAAGACTCGTACTGCTTCTGCGTACGCGTGATGTAGTCCTTTTCCATCACTGCGCTGCTTGCGGCCTTTTCGGCAGCATCGGCGCGCTCCTCAAGCTTCTTGAGGCGGTCTTCCTGGGTGGCGCGCGAGGTTTTTTGTGGCTGCTCAGATCGAAGGGCGGCGGGACTGAAAATAGCGAGAATCGCAGCCAGAACCAGGATGCTTGGGCGCATGAGAGTCACGGGTCCGTCTCCTGGCTGGGACTCCAATCTAGTAGTTAGGTGGGGGTGGTGTCACTGTTTGGAGCCGGGAGCTGTGTCCGAAGGGATACCGGCCCGAAGGGCTAACGTGAGATCATTCACTCTTCCGAGAAATCGCCTGGATTTCTCGAGTCCCAGCATTCCCCCTAACGATGAAACGCAGTGTAATAAATTATGATGGCGATCAAGGCAACTACACCGAGGAGAACAGTGGAGAAAATAATTACCAGAGGCCAGAAAACCCAAGACCATGATTGTCTTTTTCTGATGCGCTGTATGGCGTTGTGCAATGAGAAAGCCGTAACTATTGCGCCAAACGGAGTAAAGGCGAAGGCGGGCATAAAAGCATCGAGCTCACCCGGTCCCCTGCATCCATGCCGGAGACAGTCAATAGCGGGCAGCAGAATCGACAAGACGTAAACGATGGCAATAAAATAAGAAATTGCGAGGCCTAGTTTGCGTAACATAGACCTATCCTCGAATGATTCTCGTTGGTGTATGCATAGCCACATTAGCACAGGGAGCCTCACCCTTCTGTGAAGCCGGGCTAAGATTTACGAATCCGCGAAGGACATGTGAACGAATCGGAAGCTAGGCTGTGCGCTTGACTGGCGGAGCGCGCGTGCGCAGGCGTCAGGTCAATTGGCGTCCCTACCGCGACCGCCAGATGGACGCAATCGGGACGGCCTAGGAACCGAGTCTCCTAAGCCGTTGTATCTGAACTAGCCAATTGGTTGCGGGGGGAGCAGATTTGAACTGATGACCTTCGGGTTATGAGGGAGAGAGTTGAGAGCAGAGCACAGCAACACACGAGAGCCGATAACAGCCTGAAATCAAGAAAGGCAGGGAACTGGCTTCGGTTCGCGTTGGATGGTTTCGTGCCCAGTTCACGGACAGTCACACGGACAATTTAGCCGGAAATTCTCGGAGATCGCTGTGGTCATACTGATAAGCCTTGTGGCACTTGGGGCAGGTAACTCTCCTTGTTGTGAACCTGATAAGAGAAATAGGGTCTTCTTCAGATCGGCGTGGAGTCATGTACTCACCAAGCACTATTCGGTTATTGCATTCCGGGTTTTTGCACTCGACGCCATAATCTCTGTGTATGGACATGTTGCGCACCTCGCTTCGCGCCTTCCGATTCTTAGATGCAATCAAGCGGCCGAGCCGCTTCACTTTTCGCGCACAATCAAGCTGATCGGCACGCCGTTTTTTTTCTCACGGTTGGCCCTTGTAATTTCATAACACCGGCTTGGAGGACAGGAGCATCTGGCTATCTACCTGATGCTCCACTGCAAATGGCTGATCGTGTTGAGGTTGCAGGAGGTGTCCGTGAGTGTCTCCGAGTGGTTGGAGAGCGGCAAAGATACAAATTGACGAGCAAATTCAGTCAGACGATATGTCCGCAATTGCGCCTGGAGCCCAATCAGACAAATCAAAATCGAGACGTGGAGGCGAACCTCCAGGCGCCGGCAGAAAGCCCAACTTGGCAAAGCGTTTGGCTTCCGTACTCAAGCCAATGACCGCAGCTGAAATATTTCGGCAAGTAGATGTACCGGGGGTCTTCAGCGATATTTTCAAGAACGGTAGCAAGCCGCTCAAATTGCAGGCTGTAAATGCCTTGTGGGATCGTGCATCAGACAAGCCAAAGCAGGATGTGAGCGTGTCCGGTGCGTTAGTGCATGCGCACCTCATCATCAAGTCGCGCCGCCTTTGAGTTAGTAGTTCACCTTTAGTTCACCACTTTTCCAGACGGTGTGCATGGTCAGAACGTGGACTCTGTGAGGATTGAGGCGGGGCCACGACCGCATGGCGTTCGGTCGAATCACGCCGGGGTTGTTGGAGCAGTTGGGACTACTCGAATGAAGCGGTGAAGTTCTATCTTTACTCTGGGCTGGGCAGCGCACTCGCGCTAAGTACTGCAGCGCATCGAGTTGCCCAAAGGCGAACGCTGCTCCGCCCTTAGCGCCTAAATTGCCTGCCAGAGCGTCGATTGTTTTTTGGTATTAATGTGCCTTGGTGAGGGCCACCTGCATGACCGCTCGTCTCGCGTCCAGCCTGTAGACGCTGTCGCGACGAGTGATACGAAAGTATCGTCGATACCTTCGTGCAATTGTTTCGGCCCTACGCTCCTGGCTTAATCGTAGTTGTGCGAAACGCGCAGCAGCAAGGAGAGCAAACCGTGCTCAGGTGGTGCCACAACGCGTTTCACGTCAACAAGGAGAATCACCAGGTCCAGCGGTTCAACGCATCGCGGTTTATCCGAAAACGCACCGCAGGATTCAGTGATTGTTACGGTCAGGAGACGACGCATGAACGAGGCACTCAATAAAGGCAAGATGCATCTGAATCAGCACTCCCATGCATATTGGAGGGTTACGTTTGATTTTCCACCTCTCAACATATTTGGACCGGCGAATATCCCTCAGCTTGAAGAAGTGGTGTCGTCGCTCGAAACCGACGACCGCGTCAAGGTGGTGGTGTTTGACAGTGCGGTCGAAGGGTTTTTCCTAACTCACTACGATTTCGTAGCGAAACCCGAAGATTCGGCAAAATTTCCTGCTGGGACAACGGGTTTGCAACCGCTGCCTGACATGCTCGTCCGGCTAAGCCGAGCATCCGTTGTGTCCATTTCCTTGATTCGTGGACGCGCCACAGGCGTCGGGAGCGAGCTCGCTCTTGCGACCGACATGCGCTTTGCCAGCCGCGAAAGGGCTGTCCTTTCGCAATGGGAGGTCGGAGCCGGTTTGGTTCCGGGTGGCGGACCGATGGCTCGATTGCCACGGTTGATCGGACGGGGAAGGGCTCTGGAAGTGTTGTTGGGGGCGGATGATATCAACGGCGATCTCGCGGAGCTGTATGGCTATGTGAATCGCTCGTTACCTGACGCCGAGCTCGACGCGTTCGTCGATGCTCTTGCCAGAAGAATCTCGTCTTTCGACAAGCGAGCAATCGCAGAAACGAAACGCCTGGTCAACCTGAATAGTTTGCCTCCCGATAGCGAGATCGCACCCGAATGGGATGCCTTTATCGCTTCGCTCGGACGCCCGGCGGCCCAGGCGCGCATTCGGACTCTGTTCCAACGCGGCTTTCATAAACCGGGTGATGTGGAAACCCGGCTTGGATACCACGTCGGCCTGCTGGGGCTTACGGACGAGGCCTCTGCGGTGCAGGGATCACCTCGCTAAATTGGAGCGAGAAAGGCAATGAATAACTAATTGAGCGGCGACGATGAACCTGCGATGGACGAGTTTGGCGAAATTCAGCTCGGGAAGTCAAAATAGAAACACCGTAAAAAAATCCGATTGAGGAGGCTAGCATGGCGGTCACCACGGAAATCGCGCCGGATATCTATCGCATCTCGATCTTTGCTCAATGGGGGAATTTTCAGTTCAACCATTTTTTGGTGAAAGACGATGAACCGCTGCTGTTTCACACCGGGCTGCGCGGATTGCACGCGGAAATTCGCGAGGCCGTCTCAAAGCTCATCAACCTTTCCGACTTGCGCCACATCAGCTTCAGCCATTTTGAGTCAGACGAGTGCGGGTCGCTCAATGAATGGCTGGCTGCAGCACCCAAGGCCGATGTGATCTGCAGCCAGGTTGGCGCCCTCGTGAACATGAACGACTTCATTGGCCGGGAGGCACGCGGCCTCGCTGACGGCGGGACCTTTGCGACGGGGAAGTACCGCTTTCGCTACTGCCAGACCCCCCATCTTCCCCACGGCTGGGACGCTGGCGTCCTCTTCGAAGAAACGGAGAGAACACTTCTCTGTTCGGACCTGTTCCATCATATGGGCGACGTCGAACCGCTCACCTCTGCCGATGTCGTGGGCCGCTCGCATCAGGCGATGAAGGAATTTCAGGCGGGCATCCTTGCGGAGTATGTTCCCTACACACCACTCACCGCGCAGAACTTGAAAAAGCTCGCCGACCTAAATCCCAAAACGCTCGCCATCATGCATGGCTCTAGCTTTACAGGTGACTGCGCCCGAGCACTCGATGACCTCAATGGGATGTTCCGCGAGGTCTTCGGCAAGCAGAAGTAGAGGCTGAAATTTCCGGTAAAAGGCTCATTTTTAGCGGATTGAGCGGGACGGCTCTCGAAACGTCGGCAAACAGCAAGAGACCCGCGTCACGCGGCCCAGTGCCGTCGGTTTACGGCTCTCTTCTCTTGCCGTCTCCAACTTCCGGTCCCGATAATCGTCAACCGCAGCCGCAAGCCTTGTCGAACGCGCATGCTAGGGGGATGAAGGGCGGACCAGCTCGCCAGACGTTTCGCATATCAGCGCAGGTCCGGTGCGAACCATTCCCTCGCATCACAACCTTTGGAAATGAGCGAGTAACGGAGGAGGTGATATGACGAAGGCGCAACAGAAAACACAAGAGATGTTTGTTCGCTACTCGGACGGAGTAGAAACGATACAGCATGGCGAGGCCGAATTAGTCGAGCAAGTCGCGGCGACCTTGCTGGATATTGCAAAAAGAATAGGAGAGCGGCAGCGTCATACAGTGCGTGCCGTTCACGCGAAGAGTAACGGGTTGGTGAAGGCGGAAGTTACAGTTCTGGCGGGACTTCGCGAGGAACTGCGGCAAGGTCTATTCACCAAACCAGCGAGCTATGGCGCAGTGATTCGCTTCTCAAGCGAGCCTGGCGACGTACTGTCCGACCACATTTCCACTCCACGCGGTCTTGCTATCAAGGTCATCGGCGTGGAGGGGGAGATGCTTCCAAACCATGCAGATCGCGTAACCCAGGACTTCATCTTTAACAATGGCAGCACATTTGCCGCGAACGTACAGGACTTCCTAAAAGCGATCCGGTTGCGCGCAAAACACGCAGATGACCCTGAGTCGTTGAAGCAGGCGGTGAGCTCCGCGGCACAGACAGCGGAAGAAGCCCTCGAACTGGTTGGACAAAAATCCGCCTTTCTCACGGGCTTTGGGCACCCACCTACCCATCCACTCGGGGAGACGTATCACACTGCGGCGCCGCTGCGATTCGGCGACTACTTTGGGAAGATGCGATTAGTTCCCATATCCGATAATCTGATTGCGCTGCAAGGCAAACACGTCGACCACCCGCACGCGTGGAACTGCTTGAAGGATAGCATCGTCTCGTTCTTTCAGAGGGAAACGGCAGTATGGGAGCTTCGCGTTCAGCTTTGCACCGACCTCACGAAGATGCCTGTCGAGGATGCCTCGGTCGAATGGGACGAGATGCTCAGCCCGGCACTAACGATTGCCCGGATTACGGCGCAACCTCAGGACGCATACTCGGACGCCCGTCGGCTTTGGGTTGACGAGCAACTCAGCTTCACCCCTTGGCATGGCCTGGCTGCGCATCGTCCGCTCGGCAGCATCATGCGCGCCCGCTTCAAGGCTTACCAAGCATCCAGCCAATTTCGCCATGCCGCCGAGGGGCGCCCGACCGTGGAGCCTCGCTCTATCGAAGAACTGCCCGAATAAGCGTTCCCAACCTTGCGGAGTTTGGTTCCGCTCGGCATTCCGCAACATCTTCAACCACTCAGCTGCGGCTTGCCCAACGTCACAACGGCCACGACGGTGAGGTTACTTTCCTGCTTTCCTGTCGAAGCCATTCAAATCGAAACAGATCGCGAAAGTGCGCTCGAAATACCCGGAGCAAGAGCGGAAGAAGATCGGGGTTGGTACGGTTCAAATCAAATCGTCGAAGGTAGGAGGCAGGCTGACCCCGACGCTAACGCCACACCGACACCACGACCACTACGTCGCTCTGGCCGCCGCGACAGCGGCTTAGTCCTAACGGCGATACCTTCCATGTGGGTCCGGCCCCCGTACCCAAGTTCCCGATTTGTCGACACGGCGATCGCGGGCGCAATCTGATGGTCGCAAGGGGGAGTTCCATAGGATTAGGCAAGAGTTCGACAGAATCGGGCTACCGGAATCGATTCGGAAATCCGTATATTTTTGATTGTTCGCGGGTTTAGAATCACTAGGCGACTTGCGCTTGGAAGGGACCAAACTATATGCCAACCGTTACCGTCAACGGAGTCCCCCGTGAAGTTCAAGCCCCAGCTGACACGCCCCTCCTCTACGTCTTGCGCAACGACCTCGAACTCTCCGGCCCGCAATTCGGTTGCGGCCTAGCCCAGTGTGGAGCATGCTCCATCCTCCTTGACGGCAAAGAGGTTCGTTCCTGCGTTACGCCGCTCTCGACGGTTGGCGATGCCGAAATTACCACCCTGGAAGGCCTTCCCGCGCGCTGGGCAAAGGTAAACGGTCTTTCTCCTGAACAGGCTAAGGACATACTTCACCCTGTTCAGCAAGCCTGGATCGAAGAACAAACCCCGCTTTGCGGCTTCTGCCAGAACGGCATGATGATGGTCGCCACTGAGCTCCTCGAAAAAAATCCCAATCCCACCGACGCACAAATCAAGGCTACTTTCACCACCGAGGGCCCATCGCCTCATCTCTGTCGCTGCGGCAGCTACGTCGCCATCATGGACGCCGTAAAACGCGCCGCAACGCTCATGGGAAAGGGGAAGTAAGCCATGACTACCGCCGCTGAAAACACTGTCAAAGTCTTTGAAGCTACCCTCTCCCGGCGCCAGTTCGTCAAAACTGGCGGCGCACTCATTGTCGGCATTGCATTCGTCGGTCCTTCCATCCTCAAAGCTCAGGGTTCCCAGGCTCCGAAAGTCACCGGAGCTCCCTTCAAGAACTATCTCGATCCGACTCAACTTAGTTCCTGGATCGAAATACACCCGGACAACACCGTCCTCATTCGTACCGGCAAGAGTGACTTCGGTCAGGGCACCACATTCACAGCATATCGCCAAATTGTTGCCGACGAATTGAGTGTCCTGTTCGAATCCATCACCACCGTCGTCGCTGGCCACACTGATCAGACTCCCGACGGCAGCGGCGCGTTCGATTTCCTCGGCCGCGGCACTCCCAACATCCGCAAAGCCGCTGCGTACACCTATCAAGCGCTTCTCGATCTCGCTTCCGAACGCCTCTCAGTTCCGAAAGATCAGCTCACGGCTAAAGATGGTGTCTTCTCCGGTGATGGCAAATCCGTCCCTTACGGCGACCTCGTCAAAGATCAGCAGCTCAAACTCACCATTCCCGTCAGCGGCGACCTCACCGGCATTATGGGATTAAGAGTCGAAGGCGATCCGCCCATGAAGCCCGTCAGCGCCTACACCGTCATCGGCAAATCCCACCCAAATTCCATCATCACCTCAAAGGTCACCGCAAAAGAGACTTGGGCCACTGACATTCGCCTTCCCGGAATGCTGCATGCACGCATGGTGCATCCGAGAACACTTGGTTCCACGCTCGTTTCCGTCGGCAAGCTCGACAAATCTAAATTTCCTAATTCGCAAGTCGTCGTGAAGGGGAGTCTTGTCGGAGTCGTGGCTCCCACCGAGTGGGAAGCCATTCAGGCTTCGCAGCAAGTTGCCGCCGCGACGAAATGGAGCGATTGGAAAGGCCTCCCGGGTAACGAAAAGCTCTACGATTCTCTTCGCAAAGAAGCCGATTGGACCACCGCGCAAGTTACAAAAAGCGGGGCCACAAAGGGTGACGTGCCTGCGGCGCTCGCCTCTGCAAACAAGAAACTCTCCGCCACCTATCACTTTCCCTTTATGAAGCACGCGCCGATTGGCCCGACTATGGCCGTCGCCGATGTAAAGGCTGACGGCACAGTCCACATTCACACTCATAATCAAAATCCTCAGGCGCTTCGCGGCGAAATTGCCACCATGCTTGGAACCACGCCCGATCACGTCATCGTTCACACGTATCCCGGAGCAGGGCACTACGGTCGCTCCAATGGCGGCAACTCTGGCGCGGAAGACGACGCCGTAATCCTTTCTCACGCTGTTGGAAAGCCTGTTCGCGTTCAGTGGATGCGTGCCGAAGATCTGCAGTGGTCCACGCAATCTCCCGCAGCGTTCGCCGATGTCGAATTCGCTCTCGACGAGAGGGGCAGAATTGCTGGCTACCAGATAGATCACTACATGCCGGCGTTCCAGGATGATCGGCCTATCGGCGCCGTCCTTGCCGGACTTCCCACCATGCCCGCGCCGGGAGGCGGCGGTTCAGGATTCCTCAGCTCTACGGCCAACTTCTGGTCCGATCCTTGGTCTTACGATCTCGTTCCAAATGTCGCCGAGCGCGGCCACGGTACGTTTCAGGTCGGACAAAAAGCTTCGCCGTTGGCCGTCGGCCTGCGCGATCACAGCATGCGAACGCCCGGCCAGTACCAGCAAAACTATCCGCGCGAACTCGCCTTTAGCGAAGCCGCAGCACTCGCCGGTGCCGATCCGATTCAATTTCGAATTGACCATGTCAAGGAAGAGCGCCTTATCAGTGTTCTCAGGCAAGTTCGCGAGGCTTCCGGTTGGGACACGCGTCCCTCGCCGCGCCCGGGCGCAAAGTCCACCGGTTCAACTCCCGTCCGTGGCCGAGGTGTCTCCGCTATGTTTCGCTCTGGCACTTACTGGGCCTGTGTTTGCGAAATCGCGGTCTCTCCGAGCACTGGCGCTATTGCGGTGGAAAAGTACACCATCGCCGTGGATCCCGGCATCGTCGTCAATCCGGCTCAGCTAAAGCGACAAGTAGAAGGCGGCGCCATGATGGGCATCAGCCACTCGCTCTACGAAGAAGCGATGTTCGATGAAAGCGGAATCACTTCGCGTGACTGGACCACCTATCCCATTGCCAAAATGACGGACACTCCTGAAATCAAAGTCGTCCTCATCCACAATCCCAAGGTAGGTGCATACGGCGGAGGCTCCGAAGCCGCCAACGCTCTCGCCGCTCCAGCCATCGCCGCAGCTCTCCACGACGCCACAGGCAAGGTGCTGCGCCGCCTCCCTCTCAAGCGCCCCTACATCCAGGCGCTGCTTAAGTCCTAGTAGCCGGCGTGCGGTAGGGCACGACAGATTGTGCCCCCTTCTCGGACCATTTAGAGTGCGTCGCACACCGGACAAGGAACTAATGCCGGTTTCGGAAGTTCTGACACGGTCTGTACTCGTCGGCACGACCCGTTGCAGGTTGAGATGCCGCGTTCTCGCCGGGGTCCGTGAGGCGTCCGCGTTTTAGGCCCGCTTGAGGATGACTGCTGCTTAAAATCCGCCTTTAGAGAGAAGCTTTGGAGGCCGGGGCGCTGGCCTTTGGGTGAACTAGGCGGTGGATCCGCCTCACATGGATTTGCTTCTCACGCTTGCGGGTTTGCGCGATGTCGTAAGAGGCTTGCATCCGCATGAGCGTGTCCATCTTCACTCCAAAGGCCTGCTCGATGCGCAGCGCCATATCTCCAGAAAGGTCAGCCTTGCCGTTAAGCAGGCTGGACAGCGCAGGCCGGGAAACCTGAAGCGCTACAGCCGCCGCCGTTACCGAGAGGCCTGCAGGTTTGATAAGTTCGGTCCGAACGAAATCCCCGGGATGGGGAGGGTTCTTCATAGGCACGGCGTTTCCTCCTTTTGTCCTAGTGATAGTCTTCCAAGTTCACGTCGTAAATTTCTCGCTCTGCAATGTCGACGCGGAACGTTAAACGGCGATTTCGGGTGACGCTAAGGCTCCATGTACCCTTGTGGTCCCCAGTTAGCGTATGCACCTTCCACGCTGCGAGCGCGCGCAATTCCTCGGGGTCTTGCATGTCATCGAGAAACGCCAGCATCTTGCGGAGCTTGTCCACCGTGTCGGGCGGAAGGCTTTTGGCGCTGTCTTCCGTGTAGAACTTCTTAAGGCCCTTATGGACGAAGTTCCGTATTTCCACCCGACAGAGTGTAGCCTGTAGCTTAACACTTGTCAATACAAATTGCTACTGTTATGGTTCCGCACTGAGGGCGAAGTGCTGCTCCAGTCATGCCCGAGCCAAAGGACATGTCCAGACAGTCACGAACTTGAGGCGGGCTCGCGTTCCGATAGAGCCTGGCGTTGCGCTGGCGTCGCAATCTTGCGCGCAACTGCGAGCATCTTTATGCGCCCGTGCTTGTAGTGACGTTCGAGGACTGTGGTAATCCCCTGCGCGTACTCGGAGGGGGCGGCCGTGGCGGAAAGGACCCTGAACCATGCCGGCAGCACGTTCTCCCAGTCCACTCCGACTTCCCATGAGCCGCATTCGTCAGCGAAGAACAGGATTTCATCGGTGCCTTCGTCGATCTTGCTCAACAGACTAAAGATAATCTCGAAGGCTTGGCATACCGTCGCCGGATCTTCCTTCTTCGAATGAGCCACGCATCGCTCAAGAAGGCGACAGCAAGCGGCAATCCAAGCGAGCGTGCCGCGGGACTTTTCCGTGTAGTTCTTAGAATTGACGGAGAAAGCCTGGTAATACTTGCCAGTCAAGCTTGCCTTCTCGAACGCCTTGACATCGGCGAGAAGGTCTTCCTTACTCTCTCCGTGCGAACGAAGCTCGGTCGGATTCAAGTACTGTGCAATGAGCTTGCGGAGCTTAGTTTGTGGCAGAAGGGAGATGGCATCGTCCAACATGTAGAAAACATACTCGCTGCCCATCCTGTGAATGGCAGCCCGGAGCTTATCTCGGTCGATGCGTTGGCCGGCCATGGACCCACCTTTCCCGCCTGTCTGGAGTCTCTTGGTTTATTATCTTATTCTCAGCTGCTGGAAGGAACCAGGATGGGGCATTATTGCAGGATCTGCGGGCGCGAACGTCCGAACGAGCAATTCTCCGGCAAAGGTCACAAAATCCATGTGTGCAAGCGTTGCAAGGCCAGGCCGAAGAGCGAGCGCCAGGCCATTGAAGACAAGGACGACATCTTCGCGTTCCTTGAGCAATCGCACATTTCCGAAAAGAACGTGGCCCACCTTGAACGGATGACGAAGTCGGACAATCCGCAAGTGGCCAGTCTCGCCGCAATTGTTTTGGATGTCGCCCGTATCAAGCCATACAAAACCAGAAGACTCAAGTTCCTTGCCCAGAAGCATCCGGAATTGCTGGGCAAGTTGAGGGACACGGATTTGATTATTGTCTAGTCTGGAGGACGGTCATGCCACGTATCGCGAAGGAAATCTCCGGGATGCTTCGGGGTCTTCATAGGCATGGCGTCTACCCCTTGTTTTCTTAGGAGGAACTTGTTCGGTAACGACAAACCAGAACTTGGCAACCGCCATACATCGGCCGCTCTTGCGAAGTTCTTGAAGATGACACGAGTATGCGGCAGCAACTTTCAGTTTTCCATGCCGGATTCGGTTTCGGGCCTCACGATCAGCCACCCCAGGGTCGGACCTTTTATTGTCGTTAATGACAGACATTCTCGCGAAAGACGCCGCTTCTCCAGGTGCCACGAGTATGCTCATGTCCTGCTGGGCAAGGACACGATTAGTACGGTGAGCCGGGAGAGCGAACGAAATGATCTGAGAGAAGTGCGCGCGAACTCGTTTGCAGCGAACTTTCTGCTTCCCGAAGAGGGCGTCCGTCAGTTCGTCGCGTCACTCGGCAAAGGAGCAGCCAGCCGGATTCACGCGGAGATCTTTGACCAGGCCGGAGTGGTCGCGATTGATTCCCGGACGGATCCCGCGACGCAGGAGATCCAGTTGTACGACGTTGTTCAACTCGCCCACTCTTACGGGGTGAGTGTTCCGTCCACTCTCTACCGGCTGCGCAATCTCAAGCCTCTGTCGGAACCGGAATTTGAACGCCTCCGAACCATGGACGGGTAAGGGCGCAGCAAGAGAATCGCTATGGCCCTCGGCGCCGAGCCGGATGAATCCTGGGAGCAACGCGGCGAATTTCAGAGGCGTTTTCGGATCTAATGCCATCCGACTTTGTCGTCGCCTTCCTCAGTTGCGGGGCGCAATTCTGGAGATACCTTCCGTCGTTTCGATCGCCCAAGCAACCGTGAAGATGCGGGCACCAGAAAAGGAAGCAGAAGGTGTCTGAGAATGGTGCATTACACACAACACACGAACGCTGTGCGGTAAAGATTTCCTGAAGGAACTTGCGGCTGGCAACGGGGTCGTGTCCATCTGGGCCCGACAGCGGTGACCGCCGATAGCGTTGCAGTTGTTCGCCTTCAGTATTTCGTCCGCACATATGTGCCATACCGCCCGAAACAGGGCGATCCTCGCTGATTCTTGTGAGGATTAAGCGAGCCATCCATTCTTTTCTTATTGAATGTCCGGCCGCAGACCGTGCATCGATAAACGTCGGTCGGCCCTTGATGTCTGGTTCTGGCCGCGGAGCGAATCCGTGGCAGAAGCGGCATTGCCGTTGCATGCGCAACCGTAGGCGGGCCCGTCGAAGTCAGTTCGACCGCATAACGCGGCGCGAAAACCTGCGACGTCACCGTCGCGCTTTGTATCCGGTCGACGCGATAGGACCTATACTCTCCAGACTCACTGCGTATCGCACCCAGCACGTAGTTTCCTTCAGCCGTTTGCCGCAACGAATACGGTTCTATACGCCGAACACTGCCGTCGTAGGAAAGATCGACACACAGATGGTTTGCTGCGGCGAAGCGTATGATCTCCAGGTCGGAGCGTGAACGAAGCGGAATATTCATCGGCAAGGTGCTTGTATGTATAGGTACTTCCCCGATGCCACGCTGGATCAGTGCGCGCTGCGGGACCGGAGCTCCGCTCATCATCCAGTTGAAATCTCTGGCAGCGCATCCCAGAAGTCATTGAGTGGCGGGAGCACGGGGAGCTGGTGGGACAACATGTCGGACCACATTCCTTCGAGAGCGGGGCGATGTGGCACAAGCATCTGAAACGTGGGGACGGCAATCGCCTTGTAGGCACATTTTTGTCGAAGTACATCAAGCAGCACGGTAGCGCCCGGTCGGCTGTCCGTATGGCGATAGAGATTGACGACATCGTACAGATCACGCGGTCGCGTTCTTTCTCCGAGCGCACGCAGTTTTTCGCCGAACGCTTCTTCGTAGGCATAGCAATTTGCCCAGATGCCTCCTTCTGGACGGTCGCTGTACGGATGAAAGACTTCGCGTCGTACGAATGGTAGGACCAGCCTCTCATCGGCTGTCAGGTCAAGCTTTATTTTCGGCCAACCGCCCGATGTCGGTGATACCGGCCCGCGATATCCGATTTTGCCCTGGCAATTGGGGCG
Organism: Candidatus Acidiferrales bacterium; assembly: GCA_963742325.1. GTDB lineage: Bacteria > Acidobacteriota > Terriglobia > Acidiferrales > UBA7541 > Acidiferrum. The sequence continues at coordinate 2,551,065 of CAVULB010000002.1, forward strand.
TCCGCGAGGATTGTCATAGATGTCGAATTCAATCTGGTCGGGGGGAATGTTCAGGCCAGACTGCTCACTTATCCAGCTAAGACTCCTCGAACACTTGCCGCAAGAACTCCTCGTCGAGGTGTTCTTCATTGCGTAGGGTAAAATCCAGGTCTTCGGAGAAGCGATAAGTCTCGAAATAGCATTTCTTGAGGCAGGTGCCGCCTTTGAATATCCAACTCTCCTCGAGTTCTTCGTGCGCATAAATGCCCGCAAGTATCCAGCCCAGAACGTAGTCTTTCTCGACTATGCTGGGTTGAAGCGAATAGGAAGACGCGGCTTCGAGGATTTCGCGCTTGTCGATCATCGGGCCGCATTTTTCGTCGCTGACGGCAACCAGAGCCGCCATGAGGTGACGAGTTTTTTCGAAGGTAGCGCAGGATCTAATCGGGCGTATCCTTGCGTCAAGCGTGAGCGACACGCAGCGGCTAACTTGTCGTCGTGTAACCGCGTTTCCGCCAGATATCCGAGACGCTTGAAAACGACCCCGTTATCAAACTGCTCTGCGTAGTGAATCAACAGGTCTCGGTCGGCTTTCTTACTGTGAAAATATGCCGCTATGCTATCTGCTACGTGGTCAATGCCACCGCCTACCTCGGGGGCCGCGATCATGTCAATCAAGGTGCGCGGTGGGTCCGATATAGAGACTTTGACGGAACCGCGCCACAGCGTTTTCAATCCAAAGAGACGTCTCGGTTTGATTCTATACAAAATGAAAACCGCGCCCTGGGAATTCACGCGCGTTTCTGTGAGACGTCGAGTTGTGAAGACGAGAATCTGGTTAAAGAGCTGCTCGGTCAGTTCCCAATGATGGGCTGCCGTCCAGCCGCCAATGTAGCATGGATCGAAGAGGGCTGGTGCGAGTACCCATGGATCTGGGAGCACCTGCTCGCTACCGGCGAGTTCGAGCGGGACGGCAACGTAGAGTCCATGTCCGACCCGGCGTAACCAGCCCTGCCCTTTCCATCGTGATAGGAGCTTGGCTGCGGAGCGGCGTTCGATACCAAGGGTCCGGGCCGTGATATCGACTGACACCACTTCCTTCGCGACGTGGAGCACAGCAGCAAGCCGCGCGCGATGGGCCGGCAGCGAGTCGGCTCTGGGGATCATAGCTATACCACTATACTAAAAGTTCTCATTTTATGGGAACATCATGCGCGTATATATAGCTACGGTTGGCCCGAAGGTGCCCCGCCCGCTCGATTCGGAGACAGGCTCTTTACCGCGGAGATGGATACGCCCCCTCGAACTGCTGCCCACGTGTTCGGCCAACATTTCGTTTCCTGCCCGGCAGTCTCGCCGAAGACCACTCGAAACATCTGCATCACACTCCAGAGCATGTGGGCTACGGCGAAAGCTTGGCACTACGTCGCTCATGACATCATGGAAGGCGTTGTGCTCCCCGACAGTAAAAGGAGACAGCGGTACTTCGCATCACAACAACAAATCCAACTCATCATCGCGGCAGCAAAAGAGCCATACCGGACGTTCTTTGGCCTCGCAGCGGAAACGGGATTACGACCCGGCGAACTGTGCGAGTTGACCGTGGACGACCTGGACCTGGAACGCGGACTGCTTCAAGTGCAACGGAGTGCATGGCGCGGGAAATTAGGCGATCCGAAAACGGACGATTCCATTCGTGTCGTTGAGCTATCGCCAAATGCCTGCGAACACTTGAAAACGTTTCTAACGTCCTGGCGTCCCAATGCCGGCTGCTCTTTGCCACGCGCAATGGAACTCTGTGGGACCAGAATCTACTTCTCAAACGTAAGTTCAAGCCGTTACTAAAGGCGCTCGGCATTCAATTGCCTCGCGGTGATGGCTTCTACATTCTGCGTCACGGAAATGCCACATTGATGAGCAGCTTCGGCGCTCCTCAAAAGTTACGCCAGGAGAGACTCGGACACGCCGACGGTTCGCCAGTCACAGAAACGGTATACACACATGTGATCAGCGAGGATGGAAAGCGTGTTGCGGCTCAACTGGGTAATGCAGTCTGGGGAGTTTTGGACTCAATTGGACGCCAGTTGGACGTAAATGGACGTGAAAAGAAAAACGGCCTAGGAGTGGAGTCTCCTAAGCCGTTGTATCTGAACTGACTTAATTGGTTGCGGGGGTCAGATTTGAACTGACGACCTTCGGGTTATGAGATTAACGGTCAACTTATAAATCCAGTGATTCTATTGGCCTTGTAGCCCGAAGGAACCGCAAAACCGTGCAAAAAGGCGAGGTTTTGCACGCAAACTGAACAACGATTTGCTCTTTTAGCTTTTGCGAATTTCGAGAACATTCCCGCGAGGGGGAGCACGCTGATTTAAGAGTCTTTATACTTGCCTTATACGACATCATTGTGGTATGATTTCGCCTATAATACGAACTAGTTTCGCTCCTTCCTGTATACGAAACACCATTTAACTCAGATTTAGGCGGGTTCAAAAATGACAACTCCGCGCGCGGCGATGCTTTTGCGCTTGCCGCTATCCCTAAAAAGACAGTTACGTCAGCACGCGAAGAAGAACGGCCGAAGCATGACCAAGGAAATTGAAATCGTGCTGGCGAAGAACTTTGCCGAGGTTGCGCAGCCGAAGAACGGGTAATGATTCTCCCCGTCCTCGTGCATGGACGGGTGAAACGCGCGGCCTGTAGCTTGCGGGGTCCTCTTCCTCCTTTCCCCTGTGTTTCGAGTTGCGGGTCGCGCGTAAGAAAAAGGAGATCCTGCGAATGCTTTGCCGCTGGTGTGGAATTGGAGTATCAAACCTTGAAATGGTTCCGCGGTCACGCGGTTTTCTCTATTGGGACAGTCCGGGGAGACGAAGGATTCACTGCTCGACGCGTGGGGAGTTTGACCGCGGGGTTCACCTGGCGGAAACGCCAACGGCCAATGGCGTGGGGGAAAGAAAGATGGAGCGAAACTTCGAAGAAAGTTTCGGAATAAAAGGAGATAAAAATGAGTAATGAAGAGTTGGCGAATCCGTGGAAACGCCACGAGGCAAAGGTTCCAAAAAACCAGGAATCTGACGATCGAAAAAATGCTTTCGATCGGGCAGAAGACCTAAAACAAGAAAAGTCGCGAATTCCGCATCCCGAGTCCACGTTTGAAGCGGATAGGCGGAACAGATTTGAAATCCATGATGCCGTTCGCGCGGAAAGGCGGAAATTTGCAGATTCGCAGGAAGTGAGCGGACGCGAAGCTGAAAGGGAACAGCAACGTCGCGAATGGACACGTCAATCCGATGCACCGCGTGCCGCGGGTGGCACGTTGTTAGACGAAAATCTCGCGGCGATCAAGCGGGCGTCGGATGCCGATCGCTTGGCAGGGCGCAATCCAGCACCACCAGCGGTGATCGATCCCGACGTGCTGCGTGCGTGCATTCTTCTTTGGCGTGCTGAGGCGCCAGATGGAATAGCGCTGTACGATCGCTATGAACTTAGCGAATTTAATGAGATGTCGATCAGCAACGCCCTTCAGCATCGTATTCAAGCCGGCCAGTTGATAAATGTGCAGTTGGTGCAAAACGCTTTCGAGGACTGCCGAAATGGCGGCCACTTGGAACGAAAGATGCGACGTGACGCTCACGGAAACTTGGTCCGGCGGCGTTCCGAAGCCGCGTGTTCGGCGCCAACCCTATTTTCTCCGGTGGTGTGGCCGGATGAATTGGAAGCCCAGAAAAACGCACAACGTGAGACGGCGATAGCCGCTGCGGAAAAAGAAACCCGCCGCGCTCTTTCAATTCCGTTCGATAAGTTGAAGCAGGAAGTGCAGAAAAAATACAGACCGGCCGACCCAGTGATGGCCACAACCAGGAGCTGACAAAATGCAACCAAGGCTGGATGAGTTTCTCGATTTTGCCGAATTTCGGGCCGCGCCTTCTCAGCAGGAACGAGACGTAGTGGCAGAAAACTTGGCGGATGTTGGTTGTGTATCTTTTAAATACTACCCACCCAAAAACTATTACAGGTGTGAGAAAAACGCGCAGTTGCTGATGGGCTGGTGTCACTCCCGTGGAGTGCCCCTAACGAGAACAAATTTGGATATATCCATTGCTTCGTTGACAGCTGAGGGACAGCTGGTGAGCGCACCATCCGCGACCGCGCCTGAAGTGAACAACTGGGCCAGTGTTGTGCTGAGTCGTCAGGATGCGTTGGCGGAATACCAGCCGAGCGACACAGAGTCCGCTCAACTTGCAAAAGTCGCCGATTCTGTCGATTTGAATGACCACCAGCGCAAGGCGCGGGACCGCAAATTGGCGCTGCTGGCTGGTGAGCAGCGGAGAAAGTTGGCGGCAAAGTGAAGAAGAAAAAAGTAGCAGCAAAGCGTATTGCGCGAAAAATTGCGAAACTCCACGACGCAGGTCAAATGGTTAATCGCGCGGGGAAAGTCGCGTTCAAATCGGGCAAGCCTTACGCACGGGACATCGATCCGCGCGTCGTTGGCGATTTTGAGATGACGTGAGGGAGGAAGCGGTGAAAAAGAAGAAGGCGATAATAAATAAATTGTTCGATCACCCGGAGGAGATCCGAAGCAAAGTCACATGGCACGGCGATACGCTTTACCCGCGATATGAAATTGCGAAAGATGGAAGTGAGTATCGTACTTTTCGGCCCGTTAAAATATTGTGCCTTGACGGCACGGGACTCGTGGCGCTATGCAGAGCGTTCACCAACGAAGACAGTTGGTTTATTTTTTCTTCAGAAGACGGCACGGTATCCCGTTCGAAGATTTATTCCGATAAACATTTTGCGGAAGTTGCGTGGTCGCGACTCTGCGACGAACTTACCTTCCAAACAAAAGAGAATCTGATTGCGAAGTTGGAGGATGACAAGCTTCCGCGTGAGGAACGAGACAAAATTCGGGACCGCTGCTACCAGCTCGAATTGGCAGATGATGGCGAATACGACGGAGGCGTTATCCCGAACACATCCGAATTTCGAGCGTTTTGCGTCGGAATCGAATCGGAATTGGCAGCGAGGAAAAATGAACGACAGCAAAATCTGCAAAGATTGTAAAACTGAATTCACAGTTACGGAGGGGGAAGCGTTGTATTTCGGTCAGCGCGGCTTAGAACTTCCCAAGCGTTGCAAACAATGTCGTGCTGCCAGACGTGCGGAGCGGGAACGCGATGAGCAGCGGTAAGAAACCACGCAAGTTCGTCTATCACGATAGACCCGTCGCTCCCAAGAAAACACGCCGTGCGGATTCTCCGCGTGGTGAGTTGTATACCCACGTGCTCGCTATCTTGGAAAAATATAAGCGCCGCAAAATCGATCCCGCGTTTGATGCACAGTGCAAGGCGGAAGAGGCCGCCTACGATGCGAAGTGCGTGTCCATTTTGGGAAAAAAAGTGCATCCGTCCGAAATTGCGAAGCAATACGAATCCTGGCTTGCACAGCTGGTGCGAGCCAGGAAAGAACACCGGGACGCCATTTTTATCGACGCTGTGAAGTTCGCTAAGGAAGCCTATTTGGCCGGTGTTGATCTTGGTGGCAGCGAAACAGAAATAGGTCAACAACTCTTGAACGCTTACGGCACAGCGGGGAAGAAACGCGCCAAGCAACTGTTGTTAGTGTATTGGAAAGAGTTGTTGAGCGAGTTCGTGTTCAAATGACCTGGCGAGATATTCCATGTCCGATTTGCCTTTCGCCGTATCGAAATTGCCGGCACTATCCTGGGTTCCCTGATCCGCGACCATCGGACGAGGCACTTACGGAAATTTATAAGCGGTGGAAGCATCCACCCACTGCAGAAAAACCTAAACCAGCGCTTCGCGTCCCGAGACCTGTGATCGAGCGTGCACGATGTCCAGAGCCGGTTGATCCGGGCCGTGAGACTCTTTACCTTCCGCCAGGTATTCGTGAATGGTACGCCAACCTGGGGCGGAGAGGTGGCTCTTCTACCTCGGATCGTAAAGGCGCCGCGGCGCGATTGAATGGCAAGCAAGGCGGCAGGCCGCGAATTTATGAAGACACAACCCATTGATGCTCCGAGGGTTGGAGTTGTTGGAGTTAGATCAGCAGCAGGGGTTTTAAGTTAACCGTACTATTACTATTAGTGATTTGACAAATCATAGGTTTCTGGCAGAATTTAAATGCTGGGTGAGAGTAACTGATGTTTGGGTTAACTTGCCGCTGCAAAAACATACGCAGTAGTTCTCTTCTATACGCGATCACACCGAGAAGTAATCGGGGTTCACGGATTTAGTCCACGAACTGACCCAGCAGCAGTAGAGTCAACAATTTTCTAGCGTTACCGATCTACTCTACACACAACTGCTGGTGTTGATCCGAAATGGGCTGGGACGTGGACCCCGGCCCATTTTCCTTTTAGGATCAACCCAAAATGTCAACAGCAGTTCCTCCAGTTTCTCATCTTGTAGGCGTTCTAAGTTTTTTTCACATCTCTCGCAGAGGCGGTTACGGGCTAGTTTTCGTCCCTGCACTTGGCGAGTTCTTTTTCCTTCACTCCGAATTCGTAAAATCGGGAACGCCAGTTCCTGGCGCAACAGTACGATTCACCCCGCTTCCCGCTCCCCCCGAAAAACCACACAGGCAAGCCGGCGACGCGATCATCGAAGCCGCTGTCACACCCGAAACTCGTTTGACCAATTTTGCCATCCCCCGCGATGTCAAGGCAGGTGCACGATGAGCACAAGTCTCGGGGAAATGCCAGATTACATTAAGAACTTCCATTACACACCAGATCCAACCATCTCCACCACATACTACGCAGCACTCCGCAGCATCCCTCCTTCGGGTGGTGGTGGCTGCCACGCTGCGCTCCTTCGTATTGCCAACTACGGCCGCTCGGAGGGGGTCAGCCGCGATCAAATCGTCCGAGATCTCTTGGATCATGTTCATGGTACGCGCCGCGTGCCGCTCACGGAGATCGAGGCGGCCGTAAACAAGGCCTTCGAATCCACCTTCACGCAGCGCCGCAGGCCGCAAATCGACGGAGAGAAACTGCTGCAGGGCATTCTCGCGCGAGGTGCGGGCTTCACGGCAACGGATGTGTGGGAAGCAAGCCCAATAAAAATAGATTGGCCCGCTGAGCGCGACAGCTTCGAAGTTCTTACGCGATTGTACGATCCTGCGGAGCATTTGTTCATTGGCGAGGCCTGCGACGCGGGTCCTGACCACATCCAAACCGTGTCTGAATGGCTGCGACGCTTCGCGCACGGCAACATTCCCCCACACATCATTCCGAATCCGCTATCAGGCGCGCAGGGATTTACAAAAGATGGGAAGCCGAGCTATCGCTGCGATTCCTGCGTCACGAGATTCGCTTTTGGCGTTTTGGAATTCGATCAGATGTCCCGTCAAGACCAGATCCAATTTTTTGCGGGCGTCAAGCTGCCGGTCGTGGCACTGATCGATTCTGGCGGAAAGAGCATCCACGCGTGGGTGAAGATCGACGCCGCGGATGAAGCCGAATGGACCGAACGCGTCGAGGAAAAACTGTTCGACATCCTCACCGCCGTAGGCGTCGATTCTACTTGCAAGAATGAATCACGCCTATCGCGTCTCCCGGGACGCAAGCGAAAAGAAACAGGAAACTGGCAACGGTTACTCTACCTCGCTCCCGAGGGAAAGATGGTGCAGCCATGAAGGCGGCCGAAGAGCTCCTCCAGGAGCAAGTCGCGGAGAATGCTAATAAGGAACACGACGACGCCCTCATCAAGATTGATACATGGTTGAATGACGAAGCGAAGTATTCCAGCACAGAAATCTGTGAACGAGCGGCATTGCTAACGGAGATTGAGTTTGCCGATCGACGGACCCGCATCATAAAGAAACTCACATGGAAAGCGCCGATATTTGATAAGGAAATTGCCAAACGGCGGGCAAATATAAAGACAACCTCTCCAGCGGTTGATGAAAAACCCCAAATTCTTTGGGGATCCGGGCAGCTAAGCAAAGCTACCCGCGTGGCCGAGAAAATACTTTGCTCCGTCCCCGGCAAATACCTGGAATGCGCCGGCCATCTGGTCACACCTCAGGAAGCCCGCTACCTTCCCGAAAATGAATTCATCGAGCGTGACCAGGATAGTGTATTGGTTGCCGACGCTTCTCCCGAATCAATCCTGCGCGACTTAGACGACCGTGCCAAATTTGTCGTTGCCCACGATCGCAACGGCACAATCTATTATTCGAAAATCGAGCCTCCCTACAGTATTTACAGGCACATCGCAGACCGCGTCAAAAGTGAAATCAACCAGGTGCCTTATCCCCACTTGGACATGCTGGTTAACGTCCCGGTGTTGTTGCCTGACGGTACCGTGCATGATGCCCCGGGAGAGTTGCGGCAAAGTGTGCTGCTGCTCGCCCCGCGCCGCGAGTATCCGCGGATTTCCGTTCAACCCTCGCGCCAGGATGCCCTGGACGCCCTCAAGAAATTCGAGTCCCTTTTCAGCGGATTTCCTTTCGTGGGCGCCGATCAAGATGGAAAACCGCTGCTGTGGAACCAAACTCCCGCTTACAGCGTAGTACTGGCGGGCTGCCTGACCATCGCCGCGCGGTCGGCACTCACCATTGCTGTTCCCGTCTTTACCGTCCGCGCTCCGGATAAACGCACAGGAAAGACGCGCATCGTCGATGCTTCTACCCTGGCGATCACCGGCTGCAAGCCAACGAAGATCCACTATCGCCATGAAGAGGAGTTCGACAAAATCCTACTGCCAATCATGCTCCAACAGGACCGGGTGGTGCTTATCGACAACGTGGCCGTGCCGCTGCGCAGCTCGAAACTCGCGCCTCTGATCACGGACAACTACCTGAGCGATCGAATTCTATGCAAAAGCGAAGTGAGGGACGTCTACAACCGATCAGTGATCTTCGCCACGGGAAACAACCTCACGCTTACTGGCGACATGGCTGTCCGGGCTCTACAGGTGAAAATCGACGCCAATATGGAGCACCCCGAAATTCGTAAATTCAACTTCGTCCCCGAGGACCGAGCGCGCGAGCGCCACGCCGAGTTGGTTACAGCCGCTCTCACCGTGCTTCGGGCCTACGTTCTGGCAGGCAAACCCTGGGGTTTGAAGCGTGCCCCCTGGGGCGGACTGGAGAAGTGGGACGGGCTCATTTCGGGTTGCCTCGATTGGCTGGGTTACGCCGATCCCTACGTTACACGCCTCGACGTGCTCAACGATGACCCAGAACAGGAGGCTGGCGACAACCTACTAGAAACCTGGTTCGGGGAGTTTGGAAGCGACTCCGTTACTCTGGCCGAAATCAACGATCAGACCAACCGCGCCGGCAACAAGACACGTGACTTGCTTCTCGACAAAGACGGCAAGTGGAATCCGCGGGACATCGGCTGGCAGATACGGCGCCTGCGTGACCGGGTGCAGAACGGACTAAAGCTGGTAAAAATCGGTGAGAAGTACTGGAGCGTGATCCGTGTCTCGGGCAAAAAACCAGGAAACGTGCCCGCTGCAAAGGGTGACCTACCTTTTTGACGGGCGAGGCCTGTTAATTCGGGATTCGAGCCTTGGGCCTGTGACACGCGTTGTGTTCTGCAGGATCACCAACTGCCAGGGGGATGACCGAAAAAATATGTCGTTTGTTTGCAACATTCGTTCGGTCATTTCGGTCATTTTTCCACACTCCGTACCTAGATATTGCGTGTTGTACTTCGGGCCAGGGACACGCGGAATCTAGGTAGCGACCTCGGTTTTATGACCGAAATGACCGAAATCCCAACCTGTTTGGGTTTTGCTGGCGCTACCCCGCAGGGCCATTCGCGCCGCACTGAATTTTCTTCGAGGGAAGAAGTTTTCCTGCGCAGCTTTACACACTGGAGAAAAAAATGTTGAAGATTAAAGAAGTGAATTATGCAGCTACCGGCCGGGATGCAGATCGCCACGCGATCGGTCTGGTGACTGTGCGATTTACGAGTGGTCGTGTGGTGGACTTTCCGGATATACGTGAGGATATGTACGAGGGCTGGGCAGCGACGCACTACGACCTGCGCCGCGTGCCCTACGAGCTGGCTCTCCCGCTACTCACCTATGTCCGCGCCGGCGCCACCGAGGATGGAGAAATGGAGGACGAGGAGGACGACGAATTGGAAGACGAAGACGAGCCGGATTACATTCACGAGAATGACTTCCTGGGCCAGGAGACGGGTTATCGCACGCCTGGTTTTCCAGGATACGAGCCGGAGGGAGAATGAGTGAATCACCATTAGAAAAGCTGGCCCTCACTCGATCGAGGACCAGAAATATGCAACATTACTTTTAGCGGAAGGCCTAAAAACCGATGGCCGCGCGTCCCAATCCAAAGGACTTACCCGACCAGAATGCAACAAAACTACAACTTTGTTGCCAGCTACAATGCTTGGTTGAACGCTTTGGACAGGGCGGCCGAGGCATCGGCGTCCGAGGGATTGACGTAAGCGAGGGTTGAATCGAAGGATTTGTGGCCCAAAGCCTGGCGGATCAAGAACGCGTTGGCGCCCTGGTGGACAAGCAGCATGGCCGCGGTGTGCTTCAGGACGTGGGGGTGCTGCAACGTCTCGCCCAGGCCGGCTTTCTTGGCGATCTCGCGGAAGAGCTTGAATACGGTCACGCGGTTTAGCTGGATGCTCTTCTGCGAGTTGAACACGTAGTCCGCGGCATCCGGCTTGCGGATCGCTAGCCACGCCTTCAGCGCTGCTTTCTCATCAAATAGGGAATTGCCCTTCACCTTCAACAGGTTCTGAGTCGAATCGAGCGAACCCTTCAAACGATGGATGTGGATCTGCTCGTTATTGAAGTTGATGTCGGTAAGTCGCAGATTCGCGATCTCTTGAGCCCGAGCGCCGTGAGCCACGGCAAAGAGGAACATCGCGTGCTCGCGCGGCCCATATTCCTTCGCAGCCTGAAGGAAACGCTCGAGTTGTTCGCTGGTCATATACGAGATCCGAGCCCTGAGTTGCGTGGCTCGCTGCTTGGGCATCCTGACCACGTTTTTGACGATCGATGGTGTCATTGGACTTGCCTCCAGTAATGCAACGATAAAATAGTAATGTTGCAGTGTCAACAGAAATCCGCGGCCCGCGGCGCGAATTTCTAATCCCACCCCGGACCCCTTGACTCCGGAGGCACGCCAAAAATCATGGTGGAGAATTCTAGTCCGGTAACAAATAACGCGGCCGCGTAATCATCTCCGCACACAAAATCTCCCGCGATTCGAAACCCGATTTCCTGCTGGGGCCTCCAACCCGACTCGTGTCCAGGGACCGTCGACTTTGCCAGCGAGCGTGGGGGAAAATCCTCAGGACGCGGGAAAATCCTCAGAACGTTTTCGAAATGGGGTCCCCTGGAGGGGGGCACCAAGTGTTTTTTGGAATGGAACCTGTTGCATTAGCGCCAGTTCCGTTACCGAATATCCAAGTAGTTCATCGAGTATTGCAACGTTCTGTTATAATCACGCCATGAATTGGCCCAGCATGCTCCAAAATATCGGGGTGTTTGCGATAGCGTCGGGGTTGTTAGCGTGGCTCATAAAGCAGCTCGTAAGCCAGTCTCTCAAACACGACCTGGAGACATTCAGGGCGGAACTCGCAAGAGCACACTCCTTCCAGATGGAGGAGGCCAAGAATCGTTTCACTATCGGCGCAACGTCGCACATGGCTAGCGTCGCCTTCGATAAACACGTTCAGTTTTGCGAAGAGTACACGGCTGAGGTATATCGCACGCTCGCGTTCCTGTTTAAGAAAGGCCCGAACCAGGACGTACTGCAGAACGCGAACGCATTGATGGACGTTCGCACCAGGTGGAGCGTCTGGTTAACCCCGGAGATCGAGACGCAATTGGAGAAGTTCGAAGGTGCTCTTCGGAAGATAGGCGCGAATGCGTGGCTGCTTGGAGAGCTCAGAGATAATGCGGATCGGAAGGATGTAATCAAAGGTGCGTATAGCACTTTCGCTGCAGTAATGGGTTGGGAGAAGTGGCAGGGCGAAGCAGTCACGGGAGATCTAGCTGCGGAGAGGGTTATTGAGGGACTACGGAGTGTCCTGGGAATTACGGAACTGACTCAGCTTAGAGCTGAGCTAGTAAAACGTGCGATGAAGAACCTTCGAGACTCTTGATAGGCGGGGACCACACGACCCTTTTCCGACATGCTGGATAAGTCCGCTGACAGCGATTCCGGAGAGAGCCTACCGCCCAGTGAACATCTCTCGCGGCCCGAATCTCAAAATCCCGAACGTATTTCCAGCACTGTCATAACCCTGGCCTCGCGCCTAAACCCGCCTAACTCGCAAAGTGTCTTTCATTCGGCATCGGGAGGTATAATCCCGTCAACTTCCTCAGGCGATGTAGCCCAAAGAGGAGTGAATATGATGAAGACAGCCGCAGTAATTTGTATGACTCTCGCTCTTGGGATTGGGGCCGTCGCAAAACCGCATCCTCACCATGAAGATTCGTTGCAGGGAAAAGTCGGAGCTCCATCCGAGACCGATCGGTGGCGGCACTACCTGCTGCAACTCGCCTGGGACATGAGTAGCCCTACGGATGACCCGCGGATCATCACTGCGAGAAAGTTCCGTGCGGAGTTTGAAAAGGCCATCGATGACTTCAATGCGGCTCAGGAGAACAGAGCCGAAGCCGAGCAGATTGCCTCCTTGAAAACCTTTATCACGTGGCGCGACGCCATAGTGCAGTCATACAGATACGAACTCTTGTCCATGGTCGACCGGCCTGAACTGCAGACGGCGCTTGAAATGGAGGTCCTGGGGAAATCCAAGTACCAGTTGGTCGTGCACTTCATCAAATCCTCTGTCGTTAATTCTGCAACGGGTGAGGACTGTGGCCCTCCCAACTCCCTGACTTGTTCGATTACCTACTCGCTGGGGATGAAGTCGCGTGGCAACCCTGATCGTACCATCAGCATGGTGTTCAACCAAATTGTTGATGGCGTTGCGACCATGGCTGGTAATCCTGAGCATGCTCGCCACACCCCTGCCGTGACGCTGAACTTTGATGATGAAGAGCACAACAATTCCGGTAAGAGTGTATGCGCCGACTGTTATCTTTACGTGAATGGCGGTCCTGGCTTCCCAATGAAAGTTAGCGAGATACATAAATTCGGCGGCGAAGGTGGTGTCGTGGTTTGCAGTGAGGCGGGGAAGATCTTTGACGTTGGTCCGGGGAAGGAATGAGCTCTTTACAGCTTCGTACACAGCTTTCTTTCTCGCTGATTTTATGCTCATGATTGTGTTCTCCACTGCGGGGTTTGCCCGCGCCGCTCCCCCTGGGGCAGGTTCAATCAAGTGTGCGTCGAATCCAGTCGATTGTGACAGCCTCGGAGAAGAATAAAGTGCCCGTTAGTTCGGACACCGTTCAAAAAACGGGAGTCGCACTGTCGAATTACTTAAAAACGAATAAAGTTCCTCCGCAGGTTCAACAAAGCGGCTACTCCGCCGTGCTTGATCTCCAATCGCTCGGGTACACTCGGAGCGCTCAATCGGGAACGCTTGCAACTGCCCCGATCTCAAGCGTTGCCAGGCAGATTTCAGGTGTGGGATATGCCATCAATTCGTTTTGGACAATTAATCAGCACGATGTTTTTATTTATGGCAATCATTCCCTGCTTGTGCTTGGAGATACGATCCGAGTTTCAAAGGTAACAGTCGTGTTCAAGGAAATAGACTTCCTCGTGAGGGGTGCTGATCCGCCCTTGATGGCCGACCAAGGCGGTAGGATTGCCGTCATTGATTCCATTTTTCAAGACGGCGTGCAACCGCTCGGCGATATTAGTTGGGTTGATGTGCAGTTTCGTGACATTCGACCCGAGTATCACGGCGGAGCGATTCGCTTGCGGAATGTCAGTTTCACGGGTTTTAACAGGGACTGGATACTTTGGGGTCTTCCGCACGATCTTGCGCAACTTATTCTTGACTCGGATGGAAAGCCGATTAATTACGTTCTGGAGCCAGCGAAATGAAGGCTAAGTGACAATGCCCCGCAAAAAGAAACCTGAATTCGAATTTCCACCCGAAATGCTGGCTGTTTGGAGGAGCGCACCGCTACTGACGTTATGCCCAAAGTTCCGAAGAGCAAGTTTCGACAAGGTTCTCGAACACATCAAGAAAGACAAATGCGAACGATGCCTCGCTGTTTATCGACAGCTTGACCGAGAGCAGGATTTGATTTGGTATTTGAGGACGAGCAGGAATTGATGTGAGTTCCGACAAAAAATAATAAGAGAAAAATAGAAGAGGGAACGTTTTCACGTTCCCTCTTTGAATCACAACGACGTCACCGGCGACATCTTTTCTACTGCGAAATAACCGCAGCAACGATCACCGACTTCGCCTGCTCGTGATTCTGGGCAAGCCGCGCTTCCGTGCGGCTTCGGGGCAGTTCGCGTCCACTCGAATTACCTGCAACCCAGATCTGCTGTAGGAAATAGTAGCCGCCCATTTTTTGGAAAACGAGCTTGGTAGTCTCTGAAGGCCTGGCGCTTTGGCATCCTCGAGACAACAGCAGTTCCATGCCGGTTCCTTCAGCATTGGTAATCTGAAGGACTGCGTCGTTGTTAGTAAAGGAATACTCGCCAGCAGGATAGGCGCGGTCGCCCACCACAAAGTCGAATGGAACACTGGCCCGTACTTTTGTCTCCTGGGCCTTAGCGGCAGTGGCCATAAGGAGCACCGTTAATGCAAATAGGATAGCTTTTGCGGTTTTCATGGGACCTCCTTGGTGTCGAAAAGTGCAAAGGAACCGAAACGGACGGCTCACGATTTTATGAGTCATGTCGTTCAGGTCGTTTTGTCAGCACCGCGATTCGTTACTTCTTCCGGTCTGACCGCACCACCATGCAGCAATCGCTGATTCCGATCAATGCACTGCGGATGACCTGTTAGTGAACTGCGAATAATCGATCCAACACAAACTCTACGGGCCAGGAAACGAGGTGAGGACGGATGGTAGAATCCGGCTATGCTCCCCCGCGTCCACATGAAACATGCACTTCTGCTCGTAGTGCCCTGCCTGCTGTTCTGGAGTGGTTGTGCGAACTATGGATATAGATCAAGCGGCTTCACGGCCCTAAATATAATCGACGGCCACGTGAATCCGGAAAAAATCCCAACTCATGTTGCGGCATTTCTCTGGTTCAATAGGGCTGCGAGATACATGAATGATGCGGAATACCCGAATCGCTTCGTTGCGGCCCTGCACGATACCGGACTCAACGAAGCAGATCAAGGGGCGCTGAAGGGCATCATCTCTAGTTACTATGAGACTTCCGCGAAATTATCCGCTACCTACGACACCAAGGTGTCTCTCGGTGAATTGACTCCAGACGATATGCACGCGCTTCACAAGGAAATGTACTTGCTGGCCTTGGATGCGCTTGAACAAACGAAAAAACAACTGTCTCCAGACGGCGCACAGACATTCGCTGATTACATAGAAGCCAGCAAGGGCCATATCGCCATCGAATCATCAATCGGAAGTGAACTGAATGCGCAGTCTCCGGAAAATTGACCGCACTCTCGCCAGCGACCACGAATGCTAGATCAGCCGTGCTCCCCCGCATCCACCCAATGCGCCTGAGTCCGTCCCAGTTACTAACGAATGTTCCAGCGAGATTCGACAAATGGTGCGTAGGGCTGGAGAGCCCTACTTCTTGTGCTTTTCCGGTGCTGGAATAGAGTAACCGCGTCGAGCCTGAACTGTCAGGCCGGGCTGATTTACTTTCACTTTCAAGATGTGATGAACGCCTGCCTTTGTGTTGCCAGCGGGAAAGGCGATAAGGTAGGTGTAGTCAGGGCCGGAGACAAGCACTCTGAACCCAGTTTCGAGGTCGTTGCTATTGTGATAGAAGGTGCCCCCCGTTCCATCCGCCAACTCTCCCATGACGTCAGCATCGGCAGCCATTGACTCACGACGATATCGGTCATTGAGACGTTGTGTGTCTTGTTCTTGGTTTTGATCGATACGCACCGCGGCCTCCGCGCCCTGATTTGTCGCGTACAGACCGCGCGCATCGAGAGCGTTGATAACCGTATTGGTGCGGGCAGCCATATCCAGGATTTCCGATTGAATGGTCATCGCCTCCGGCTCAGGTGCGAAGAATCCAGCAGAAACCAGTATGATAATGTGCTGTCCCGAAAGCGGCGCCATCCCCTTCAGAACCAAGCTTAGGAAATACAGATTGATTCGATAGTTCTGTTCGCCCAATAACACTGCCCGTTGTGCAGCACCCCGTGCGATGTCTTCCGCTCCGTCGAGGGTAAGCCCCCCGTGGAAACAATGCATGACTTCGATGACGGCAGCTTGAAGAGCAGGACCGTCAAGTTTGTTTATGATCAGGTCGCCCTGGTAGTAGTCGACGGTGGGGCATTTGTCAGCTGAGCGCAAGAGAGGATTAACCTTTAAATCCAGAATCATTTGCTTTAATTTCGCGTGGTCCCGAGTCAGGCCGCTGTTTGAGTTCCCAGTAGAAAGCACAGCGGCCATGTCTGCAGGCGCAAGGGAGGAATCGAACACCTTTATCGCGGCTTTTTGTGCCTGGGCAAGGTCTGCGACAGTCAAGTTGTAGACATCGAACAGGAAGACGACAAATCGCTGAGGGGGAGGCGTCGGCTGTGAAACGGCGGAAGAGTCGGTAGCGTCCGGACTGGAAGCGGAAGAATTCGCTGCGGAGGTCCCGGTAGCTCGCTTGATTATCGTGAAACCAGTGATCGTCTGCCGTTTACCATTATCAAGAACCTGAAAATCGTCCTTCGTTAGATTGCCGACAGGGTGCCCCTGGGCGTTGCGGACCACGACAGGCACAAGCACTTCGTTTACGAACGACCGGACCACTGGAGCTGGTTCTTGTAACTGCTGCCCCATGAGGCAGCGGGCTATGAGTAAGGTAAAAGAGGAACAAAAAATAGCTGGAAGGAGTCCTCGGCTCAATCGCATAGGCTTGCCATGCTACCTTTTTGAATAGAGGCGACAGTAGTCTGACGCATGACCGAGTTAAGACGGTACAGAAATGTGAATCGGCACCATCAAGGAGGCCGATTTCTGATTGCCTTCTTCGATGCGCCTGGTAAGTCGTAACCGGTAATGTGTGGCAGCTAGTACCGTGTCCGGCTTATGCAACGACGGATGCTAGAATCAGCCGTGCTCCCCCGCATTCACCCAATGCGCCCGAGTCCGTTCCAGTACGTACTTCGGCGGTTGATGCCGTCAATCGGGACCTAGCAGCAGGACTGGGATTCAAGACAACAAGATTGGTTCATCAGGAGCCGTACTCCGGCGTCAGAGTGCGCTCTATTATCCGAGCCTTTGCTATCGAAGTCGTTTGAATAGACACGGAGAGAGACGGCCTCGTCGCGGGCGAATTCATCTCTACGGAGCTTCAAGAATCTTTCGCGACGAGGCAAGCCAACTGCATCCCAGGGCAAGCAGCCCGAGGGCAGGACGATTTTTTTTAGCGCGGATAGGTCCGCTTCGTCCGGAGGAACGCCGCGAGGTACGGGCCCTCGGCCGGGTCTAAGTTGAGTGCGTTGTCGCCTCTCCAACTGTGATCTTCATCGTTATTGCTGGGTGCATAAAGCCAAGGAACAAAACGAATGTCGGATCCACTGACTGTCGTGCATCCGGGACCACCGGGGCCAGCGGGGCATCCCCAATAGTTCTCAGTGGCATCGATGCTGCCGGTGCAAACAGTGGCTTGGTCATAAGCGCAAACATCGGCGACGCCAATTTTGCCGCCACCCAGGTCATTGAGATGGATGTCGACTTCGGCCGGAGTGTTGACGGCAATATCTACATCTTCGTCGCGAATGACGTTATATGAAATCACGGTGCCGTAAACGGGGGAGCCACCACCTCCGCTATTGATGTTGATTCCTACGGTCCCGGGTGTAGCCGTGTCGGCCGTGTCGGCCAGGTTCTTCGCAATAAAGTTACCTATAATAATGTTCCCATCCATGTTATCCGCGGGAAGGAAAAAAGCCGGACCGACATGCGTGTGCAGGCTGACACCGCCGAGTCCGTTTCCTATCAGCTTATTGTGAATGACCAAGTTGCCAGCGACGCGACCGGGGCCGTTGCCGTCGGAAAAAAGACCCACTCCGGAGCCTCCGATTTGCACGCCATTGCCGGTCGAGATGTTCTCAGCGACGGTATTGTGATCAACGCCAAAATGAGGAGCAAACGGGGGAGACACGTGTCCTGTTGGAGGATGGGAGGCAAGAACGATCCCGCATTCTAGCGGATTGTCTTGAAAGGTGTTACGGAGAACAAGATTGTCGCGGCTTTCTGCGGTCTCGTCACTAATAAGGAGTCCATCAGCGTTGCCGGACACGAGGTTGTCTGAGACCGTCGAATGGCTCGTGCCTATTAAATGGATCGCGCCTCCGCAGTCACCGCTTTCATCGTTCTCATAAATCCCATTCCCCGGCTGGTCTGGGCAACCCATGGTGGCACCGGTGAATTCCAGGCCGGGAGAGGCGTCATTGTTATTGATGTGATTGTTCCGGATGATGATGTTCGAGGCGCTCACCACCAAAATACCTTCGAACATAGCATTCTCCACGGTGAATCCCGTGATGGTGACATTGGTGAGGCCTGGATTGTCGAATCCATCCACAAAGAAACCGTGCGCGAGGCCCGTGGCGTCAACAATAGTCGATTCCGCATCAGCACCGACTATGGAAAGGGGAATACCAACGGTGACGTACTCTTTGTAGGTACCAGGGGCAACCTTAATTAGGTCGTTGGCAGAGGCGTGAGTGACGGCCCCCTGTATTTTTGAATAACACGGGTAGGAACCGGCGGGATTCACGCAAAGGGTCTTGGCCGCGGCACTCTGCGAAAATACCGCGAACAGAACGGCGCAACAAGGAACCAACCACGGGCGATAGCAAATTGCATACATGGACATTCTCCTTTTTTCCAGATGCACAGCCGCTCGGAAGCATCGGAATCGATGACCTAGAGAGTGGAACCACTTCCCGAATGTCTGCCGAGGGGCTGTGCCGCTTGAGGGTCTATTCAACCGGGAGTTCCTATTTGGATTTCCGGTGCGGGTATCCTACACTTCTGTTGCACTCCATACAACGAATTTCCACTAGCAGCACTAGCAGGCCCCCACAAAATCAGCGGTGTTCCGCGCCCGTTCACCGGGAATTTTATGGGGCCTTTTGTGTCCAAGTGCATCTGATTTGCCTAATCGGAAAGGTAGGGGCTAGCATCCGTTCGTTCGCCCGGCCCATACAATGACGAATGCTAGAATGCAGCCGTGCTCCCCCGCTTCCACCCAATGCGCCCGAGTCCGTCCCAGCACCCATTTCGGAGGTAAGGCCGTTACCGGACCTACGCTTAGTGACGTTCAATTGCGTCGTCAAATTGCCGCAACTTATTGCACAGGCGTTGCTCTTGCAGAATAAGGCGATAAAGTGATATGGTCTCGCGTCCCAAGGGGAAAGCAGCCGCTGTCGTCAATCCGAATTCTCATAACTGATGATTATGCAGATTGGCGACACCAAGTCCATTTGGTGCTTCAGGCGCGACGAGGATGGCAGGTCATATCCGAGGCGTCGGATGGATTAGAAGCTGTTCAAAAAGCCCAAGACCTAAAACCCGATATAATTCTTCTGGACATAGGTCTTCCCAAGTTGAATGGAATCGAAGCCGCCAAGCGGATACGACAAGTCTCCCCCAATTCCAAGATCATCTTTCTGAGTCAGAACAAAGACCCCGACATCGTTCGGGCAGCTTTGAGTACGGCATTGGGATACGTTCGTAAGACAGATGTCAAAAGGGAACTCTTGCCTGCCGTGGATGCGGTTCTTCGTGGCGAGCAATTTATCAGCAGTTCAAACGGCTTCAAGTCCACCGCTACCTGAAAAGCTAGAATCAGCCGTGCTTCCCAGAATCCATCCGATGCGCCTGAGTCTGACGCCCGCGCTTGTCGTAACGGGCGCTATGACTAACCTCACCAAGCGTAAAAATAAAGGCCTGATTCGGAATTGCCACGTTAAACTAAAGCCAAAGTGCGGTTTGCAAAAGATGTTACTCGTATGAGTGCCACCCTGATAGTGACACGAGTCGAGGATAGTGCGATCCACGGTGGCTTCCCGGATGAGCCGAATCGGCACCGTGCCTGACGTGTAGGGTGAACGCTGTATTCACACGCGCTTTTCCTCTTTGTAGGGTATCCGACAAAAGAGCGTGATGAACAATGATTTACTGGCTGAGGATCAGTGGCTCACATACTTTTGGTCGATCACAATCCGAAAATCCGCCTGGTGTTAAAGGTATTGATCGAGAGTCATGCCGGATGGCACGTCTATGGTGAGGCCTCTGATGGTCAGGAGGGCGTCGACAAAGCCATCATGCTCAAGCCTGATTTGGTCATTGTGGACTTTTCGATGCCGATTCTGAATGGCCTGCAAGTCGCCTCCAAAATTTTGGAGGCTCGTCCTTCTTTGCCGATCATCCTCTGCACTATCCACTTCTTTCCTGAAATGATTGCGGAAGCCAAGAAAGTAGGAATACGAGAAGTAGTCAACAAGAGTGACGCGGCGGGGCAGTTGCTGGAAATTATGGAAAACCTTCTCAAGGAACAGCCAGCAGCCACCGTGAATGGCCTGACCATTTCGGCTCAACCCGAACTTACCGATACGGTCAGCTCAAGAGGACAAAGACAAATCACCCCCCGAAGTCAACTGACCCGGTTCTTCGCTAAAATACGGCTGACGCTAAGTGATTTTTGTGGCGCAGAGCGAGCCGATAAAAATCCTCCTATGGCCCCAAGACCCGGTAAACAACCGTGCATGCTCCCCCGCATCCACCCAATGCGCCTGAGTCCGTCCCAGCTCCCAAATGACGGTTGGCGCGTTTGACCAGGAGTTGGTGCTAGTATGAGCGAGCCGTGTTTCAAAAACTAAGTGTCCTGGTATTCACCGAGCAGCACCTCGGAATCGATTGTTAAGAAAACGCTTTCGAGACTTAGCTTCTGTGGACTTTGGAGATTGCTATGAAACTCAGCCACGTCCTGCTTCTTGGGACCAGCTTCCTTGCTTTTGGCTCTCCCTCCGATGCTCAAGGTGAAATTAAGCTGGAAAACGCGAACGCCGCAGTGGTGGGTGCTTTTGAGACTCACGACATCGTGATGTTCGGAGAATTCCACGGGAACAAACAGGAATATGCGTGGTTGCGCTCACTTGTGGCCACTCCTGAGTTTGCTGACCGCGTGGACGACATCGTTATGGAAATGGGCAACTCGCTATACCAGAAATCGGTCAACCGCTATGTAAGCGGCGAAGATGTTCCGCTGGAGCAGGTGCAGAAAGCATGGCTCAACACAGTCGGCGTGGTTGGGCCGCCCTCGCCAGTAACTGCGTCGCTGTATGAGGCTGTCCGCGAAGAGAACCTGAAACGCAGAGGCAAGCACCAGATACGTATCCTCTGTGGCGATCCTTATATTGACTGGGAGAAAGTCAAAGAAAAGGGAGATATTGGACCATATTTGGCCAATAGGGACCAGTGGTTCACACAGGTGGTAAAGGATGAGGTGCTGGCCAAGCACCATCGCGCCTTACTCATTATGGGGTGGGGCCATTTTGCGCGTGTTCTTCCTTTCCCCCGAAGGTTTTCTATCGAGCAGGAGTTACAGGCGGCTGGCGCAAAAACCTATTTGATTATCGTCGGCACAAATACTCCAGGTGGCTATGATGACCTCGATCACCGCTTCGATTCCTGGCCCGTGCCAGTCATTGTTTCGCTAGCTGGCAACTGGGTCGGCGAACTGCCCGCGATGTCGATTCTCTCTGGAGGAGGCGCGGAGGGGTATCAGTGGATGATTAGCTCCGCGCCCAACTCAGCGGCCTCAGCCTCGCCCCCTCCTCCCGTGAAGCTCCGAGAAGTTGCAGACGCGCTCCTGTATCTAGGGCCTCGCGACGGTTTGACCTCTGTCAATATGACGCGATCTGAACTCGACGGCACGCCTTACGGGAAAGAAATCGAGCGCCGCTTAGTGATTGAAGGATTTCCTGCCGATGTTGCCGCTCAGCTGGAATCCGCAAACAGCGAAACTCCACAGTTCTCCCGACCGAAACCGTCAGCGCCACCGCCGCCAACTCCACGGTCAACGCCACCATCAGCTCCTCCGCCGAAGAATATGGGTCCTCCCCCGCTGCCGCCTCGACCTCCATCACAATAGCGCTACGGTTTTCACTCCTGATACGTCGTGCTCCCTCGAATCCACCCCATGCGCCTCCGCATCGCCAAGCCCTTCGACGACCCCGAATACATTTTCGAACTGAAACACGACGGCTTCCGCGCGCTCGCTTACGTCGAAGAGGGAAAGTGCAAACTAGTCAGCCGCAACAGCAACTTGTTCAAATCGTTTGAATCACTAAAAACATCGTTGGGCAAGCTTCGAGTTCAAAACGCGATTTTGGATGGCGAAATTATTTGTATCGACGGGAATGGCATCAGCCAATTCAACCAACTTTTTTCCCGACAAGGCACGCCAGTGTTCTACGCCTTCGATCTGCTATGGCTCAATCACGACGATTTGCGCAACTCCCCTCTCATCGAACGGAAGGAACGCCTAAGAGAATTGATCGAGAGGAACAAGCCAGAAAGAATCATCTACGCTCAACACGTCGAACGAGAAGGTAAGCTGCTGTTTGAAGAAATCTGCAACAACGATCTGGAAGGGATTATTGCGAAGCGGAAGCACGGCATCTACAAAAGCAACAGCATCGGCTGGCTGAAAATCAAGAATCCCAAGTATTCGCAGGCGGAAGGGCGGCACGAGTGGATGACGAGGGCGAAATCCTAACTTGCTTGACTTCTTGCCGCAGAGTCGGAAACAGGCGCGGATTTAGCCGCTTCGAAAAGCTTTTCAATTTCAGGCTGAGATATCCCTCCCGCCTGTAGTTTGCAACGGATTTCGCGTTCGGCTCCAAACTCAGTGTTTTGGACTTTCATGGCGTCTTTCATGACCAACATGAATTGCTGTGGCGCGGTGTTGAAAATCTTTCTTAACACAACAACTTGTATCACGGTGTCACCTGCGAGGTTCTAATTCTAGGCCGGGCAGTTGAGTTTAACATTTTGTTTCGGCCTTCATGCTCCAAAATGAAAAAGGGCATCCATTCCGGGTGCCCAAATTCAGTTGTCGCGCCTGCCCAGCGGTTAAGTCCGGGGCTGAGAGCTATTGACTGGCGTTCTCGCACCCCGGCCTTGGCAGCAGTTGTCACAACTTTCTAATTCTACGGCTTCCAGTAGTCCGGAGCAGCTTTGATCCACTCGTCGGAAACGTAGCTCATGTGAGGGTTAAACGCGAACAATTGGTGTTGGGACGACTCGATCGAGGCACCGACAAGTTCATCGAGTTTCTTCATGCCGTCTGCACCCATGGCTGCCTGGAATTGCTTGCCTTCCAGAAAGACTTGATCGAGTTCGGCGAGCGTTTTGCGAGCGGTGAACACGATATAGGTGCCGCCGTCGCCCCCATATCTTTGCTCGAACGTGCCCCAGTGAGCGCCCGGCACGGCCTTCTCATAGGCGGCCTTGACCATTTTGACCAGATCATTCCACTCCTTCTCGTGTCCCGGGCGCACATGGTAAGAGGAGATCTCCATGTAACGCATTTGCGAGAGGTCCGCCATCGGTCGGAGGCTGAGTTCTTCATTGAAAATGAAGACGCCCTGGTCAATCGAATCCAGCAGTTGGCCATCGGCCACGCTGGCGCGATCCAATACATCCGAGAGCGCAGTACTTTTCTCGACGGCTGCGTTGTCTTTCTCCCAGGCCTCGAATGAGGCATACGAGGTCAAGAACAAGGCGCGCTGCTTGCCTGAGAGCGACGTCATGGCCAGATAGTGAGTGGGCCACTTCGCACGGGCTTCGGCCTGGACGAACGCACTCTCCGCCATGTCATGCATCATTCCGGCTTTGCCGGGCTTGGTAAATTCCCGCGTTATCTGCAACACTTTTGGTATTGAGGAACTTCCCTCCGATTTCTCCTGCGATGAAGCAATGCCATTACAGGCAAGCATGAGACACAATCCCAACAGAGTTCGACTGAGTTTATTCATGGACGCAAACCTCCTGATTTGCGAATGTGAGTTGATTCTTGGATGGGGCCTAAAGGACTGGCGGGTGAAGAACGCCGGACTTCGCGCGGAGCTTAGCTGGGGCTAGGAATAATGTCAAGCGCCATTGCCGCCATTGGCGCTATATGTCGCTATTTGGCGGCGCTGGCGGGCGGCGGGGACTGATCCAATTCGGAAAAGCTTGCCGTGGGTTGTTGACGCCGCAAGCGAATCTGGGCAGACCGCCGCGTGAAGTGTTCGTTATTCAGTTGCAGGAAGCACGCAAAGAGTGGAGAAGGCGGCATCCGAAGGATGGCTAACGCATACAAGGTAGGCAATTCAGTCGTCGTTCGGCGTACCTGTTAAGGCAGCGCTTTCTCCGCGAGGCGTTTCGTTTTGAATGGCTTCGAGAGGAAAGTGATATCGCCATCGATGTACTTGTACAGCAGCCACTTGTCGGCCAGCATCGGTCAATAGGAAGGAAAGGAACTCCGTTTCGGCCCGATTCACCCACTTGGAAGCCTGAATTCTCTTGATCTTCGCCTTTTCCGACATTTCACAGATTATTTACATAGCAGCAACACAGACAATATATCAACTAGCTTGGGCACCAGTTCTCACACACCGCATCATATGCACCTCCACGCACTCAAGCCGCCAAAAATCTCTAGCTGGATCGCCCTCTAACGAACAAGGGGGTATTTGTAAAATGCGACGAGCCTTGTGGATAGTGCTTGCAGCAATGATTGTGGCAATGGCGGTTCCAACCGCGCACGCGCAGGTCTACGATGGAACCTTTAATTTCGTGACGACCTTCGGGACACCTGGTCCCACGAGTAGTTCCTTTGTCTTCGATGAGACGACTAACACCTATTCTACCCTCACTGTCGACTGGGACGGTGCGGTGTTCGACTGGAGCGGTCCCGACCTCATTAGTCAATTCCCCACATCAGGGACTTGGTGCGCCGCTGGCCCGGATGAGATCGCGAGTTGCGACGACAGGAATTCCACCTTTTCATTTGGCACCGTCAACAGCACTTCCTTCTCGGGATCGTTCACCGACGCTGACGGCATGGCAAATGGGACGTACACCACGACCGAGACTTTGGTCACGCCGGAGCCTAGTTCACTCGGCCTGATGCTCACGGGTATCGGCGTCTTGCTATTGCTGCGGAAGCTGCGGAAGCGAAATGCCCGACGGCTTCAGCTGGCCAATTGAACGTATCACAACTCTACTGACCGACCAATCACTGCTCACTGCGGGACTCTAGGCTTTTGCGAAGCGCTTGCTGCATGACATTGTGTTATCGTGGCCCGTTCAACTGGCGGACGCTGGGGGCCGTACTGAGGTGTTATTGTCGCCACAAGCGAATCACGGTCGGCCACCGAGAGAAGTCTAGGTGGTGCAATTGCAGGAAGCCAGAAAAGAGTGGAGAAGGCAGCATCCGAAGAATGGCTGACAAATACAATGCTCGCCTGTTGTCGTTCGTCTGAATGATGGGCGCATTGTGGAAGCGAAGATTCGGGCTGTGATCGAACAGACGAACGGCTTACACCTGCAAGTGGACTATGGGCACGATGAGACCGCGCTGATTCACGAGAAGCAAGTTAACAAAGAGTAGTATCTACGCGGCCGTTATCGGCACGGAGGTGCGCCTTGGCGATGAATCGTTGGGAACAGGTTTTTTGAACCCAATGGCGCAGTGGTCTTCCGGTCCGAGAATCGTTGTCGATCACGTTTATCGGATGCTCTCGACTCGGCAAGCTCGTTCAATGGACATATTCTGCGTTTTTGCCCGCCTCGCAGGTGTACAATTCGCTTCAAGAGAGCAGCGACCTCGCTCCCCAGTGACTCCTCCGTAGGCAGGCCTTGCCGCTCCCGCAAGGAGACGTTATGAAACTCTCATTCCCAGCTTTGGGAGGGTTTCTGCTTGTGCCATTTCTGTGCCTAGCCTGGCAGCAGAACTCTTTCCAGCAGAAGCCTCAGGGCAATCCAAAAGAAACGCAGTCGGCTGCCACGGACCGCAAAAATCCGGTTAAACCAACGCCGGAGAGTTTAGCGGAGGCCAAGAAATTCTTTGGCTACGATTGCGCCATGTGCCACGGCGCCGCCGGCGACGGCAAAGGCGATCTCGCCGCGTCCATGGAGTTGAAAATGAACGATTGGCGCAATGCAGATACACTCTCGGCCATGCCTGATGGCGAGATCTTCGACCTCATTGAAAAAGGGAAAGGCAAAATGACCGGAGAAGGCGACCGAGTTTCCAGCGAGATGGCGTGGAAGCTAGTGAATTACGTGCGCTCGTTCGCGAAGAAGGATGCCGTCGCCATTCCCAAACCTGAAGCGTCACTCTGAGATCGACCACGATACGCGCGCGAAACACTCTACGGTTGGCTGGAGGGAGCAGCAAGTGCCTCGCGATACGCCTTGATATTGCTCTTGTCCAATACCAACGTGCCAGTATCCACGAAGGTAGGCGTGGGTGGCGTCAGAGCGATGCGCCAGTCCTTGAATTTATGTATTGCGTTGTGATGAAGGTCGTCGAGAAATTTTAATCCATAGTAGCTCATTACATAGGGCTTTTGTGCGATCGTAGCTGCAATTGCTCCGCGATCGATCCAATCAATGGTCTCCGGATCATCGTCAAAAGCTACAATTTGTAGCTTGCCTTCCATATTCAAGCGGTGCAACGCCTCGGCGGCGCCAGACCCCCCTGTTGCCTCGAAGCAAATGATGCCATCTACTTTCTCCTTCTTTTGTATTAGTTCACCGACCAGATCAGACGCATTTTTCGCATCGCCTTTGTCGTCCAAAATTTCCGTGATCTTGATCCCGGGAAAGTTTCGCAAGGCGTCCACCGCGCCCGCCAGTCGATCATCGAGATTACCCTGCCCCGGAATTGTGATGACCACAATATTCCCTTTGTTCTGAACGAGCGACGCCATCTTTCTCAAGGTCTCTCGGCCTGCCTTGAAGTTGTCAGTTCCGATAAACATCACACGCTTCGAATCTGGAACATCCGCATCAACGCAGATAACCGGAATGCCCTGGGCCACTGCCTTGTCAATCTCCGATTGGAATATATCGGGTCGTGCTGCGGAGAGACAGATGCCCGCAGGCTTTTGTTCCACAACTTGGCGGAAGGTCACCAGTTCGGCGTTCGGAGAATATCCCGTCGGACCAATGAGTTCTCCTCGTACTCCCAGCGCTTTAGCCGAGTCCATAAATCCCTCTCGCACTTCCTGCCAGTAAGGCAGACTAGTATTTGTGGCCACAAACACGTACCGCTCATTCACCTCGTGGTAGGGCTTCGCACACGAACCAATAATGGCTACACTAACGAAAATCAAGACAGCTACCAAACTGGCTCCTTGTTTCCTCATTGAAGTTCTCCTTCCGCGTTCACGTATGGCGCAAAGCGCTTGTTCGCTCCACCGAATTCGCAATCCCCCACAAGGCTAGATGAGGAAATTTAGGACGAACAGGCGGTCACATCCACTTCCACGGTTCCTTCTATCGCCTACCCCTGGTGCAGAATTTTCGCTCCAAGTGTACTACCACGCGAACATCGGGTCGCTCCTGCACGGCGAGCAACGGGACAGGCCTTGGATCCCCTTTCGGGTATGGGCGCATCGTGTTACCCTCGCGCCGCCAGGCCGCGAAGTTTTTCTTCGGAGGGCAATATGACGAACACCGACCTCGTTGCACGTTTGATCGATTGCTGGAACACGGGCAAGCTGGAGGACATTGATAATGTGCTCTCTCCGGGCTTCATCCGCCACCAACCCGAGATGGGGGGCAAGACCACGGGGAGAGAAGAATATAAGCAAGCCGTGAGGGGCTTTCGGAACATGTTGGTTGACTTCCACACTGAGACCACGGACACCATCGAGGAGGGCGACAAAATAGCCTACCGGTTTAAGACCACGGGTAAACGGGACAACGCACCAATTGTCTTCGAGGGTGTGAATATTCTTCGAATCGAAGGGGGCAAGGTCGTAGAGGACTGGGTTTACTTCGATGCGACTGGAGTGAAGGGGAGACTTGCCCACGCACAAACGGCGTGAAATAGAGCGCCTTCAAATCGAAACAACTCGCGGAGAAAGCGCGGATGAAATACCCGGAGCGAGAGCGCAAGGAAATTGGTGTCGGCGTACTTTGCTGGGTTCAGTGAGCTATCGGAATAAAGTGGTCCTAAAAGCAACCGCCCCGTGAGGGGTTAACCTCACAGGGCGTAATTAGCAGGCCCGATTTAACGGGTAACAAGATTATCCCACCACCGCGTGGCCTTTATGCGTGGAGGACTTGACGGGATCTCTTCTTGGACTCTGACACGTTGTGCCGGAGGTTCTGGATCATCTCATCACAAAACCTGGCAGTTAGCGCCGACGCGGAGATCTCGGGAACGCGCTTGCGGCTAATGGTGCACGCACTACGCACCTCCGCGCGAGATTTCATAGAGAGTTTTCGTGATTTTGCCTTCGCTATATACATCGTCGAGCCCCTTGCGGATAGCCGCAAAAAGTACATCATCATCATACTTTACGGTCTTCAAATAGTCAATGTCCGCCTGGAATGTCTCGGACTCATGGCCGGTGTTAACGAGGACCGTAAATGCCACGTTTTCATTATCTTCCATGCGCCGTTGCGCTTTCAGAAACGTCGCCATGGAATCCTTGTGCATCCTGAGATGTCCCTCAATTGACACCGTTCGTCCCTGTTCCCCGGCACGCGGAATTACCCCCTCTAGATAGGCCTCGACCGGGTGCCGATGCACAAAGATCACGCTGACTTTACACCCAACTGCTAACGCCAACTCGATCTTTTTCAGGGAAGATTTGAAACTATTGAAATTACTGTCATAGATCACTCGCGTACCGAACATGCTCTCCGTCCGCTCCATGTTCCGCAGAATGGCGCTCGTTTTCCCGGCGCCCGTCCCCCCAGCCGTAAATAGGGCCGCGCCACCCCTTTCCTCTGCCAGGATGGTTTCATAGACCATGTCAGCGAGACTTGCAGCGGACTTTTGCACCGCAGCCGCATACTTGAGCTTCGTTTCAATCGAGGCTGAGTATTCAGGAAATAGCTCTCGGGCCAGATCGGTAGCCACTGTCACCCCGAAGCGACGGCGGTACTCTTCGATCAGCCGTGGTGCGTCTTGACTGACAAGCTCGATTGCCCGTGTTTCGACTTCGACTGCATCGGGTGACAGATCTTTCATCCGAGCGATGGCCAAGAAAATCATCCTCCAACTTCGCGCCATTCTATCAATTCATTCTGTGGGCCACTCTCCAGCCTTTGAAGGGTGTTGCGAGGATATCAACAAATCCAAAAACGTGGCCATGCCCCAACCTGTACAATCACACAGGCCGCGCGTCCCGGGTTCTGCGCAGGCGTTCTTATTTCTTTGAACATGGTTCCGGGGCGGTGCGCTGGCGTCCACGTTCTAGACCATCTTATGGACGATGCGTCAAAACATGCGGTTTACAAGAGGTTTCGATGATTTCCAGACTTCAAAGGAGGGCACTTTTAAGCCCGTTTTAAGGCCTTTCGTCTGCGGTTCTTCAATATCTGAACTAGGTATGTTTCTGGGGTTAATCTCGATTTATAGTCCTTCTCAATAGTGCATAGACGCACACGCCAGGAGCGAGAGTTTCGCTGATCTTGCAGTTCGCTAGGGGATCAATTTCTTGGAATCGCCCTCAGTCAGATCGAAGATGCCCGCAATCGCACTGGTAGGTATTTTTACCGGAATGTACGCTCCGCTATTCCCATTTCCGGTTTCTGGCGGCCTGCAAACATCCGCGTCCACGAACTCGGACGATACGATAAGATTTTTCTTTTCGGCCATCATCAAAGCGTAGTCGCCCTTCAAGTTAGTATGGACAACGATAAGATGGGCGGCATCCCCGATGCTCTCGAGCCACTTTTTATTGACATAGATTCCTAGCAAAATGGATTCTCCTCGACCAATAATTTACGCTAATTCTTGCGCAGCTTGAGTCTCTCTCTCATTTGCATTTCATCCTAACATGACAAAGCTTCATGTCTGATTTACGAATCTGAGCGTGCGAAAAGAACTGTTTCTTCCTCATGGATCGTGAAATGGTCAAGGTAGAGTTTGTATCCAAGGTTCAAACCAGCAATCCAGTTGGGGATCGAGACAAAATCGTCAAGACTATGGTAAACAGAGATTGCGAGTCGTGGCCGATGGACACGGATTGTACGCTCTGCACCCATGAGCGCATCCATCTCCGCGCCTTCTATGTCCATCTTAATGAAGTCCACCCTCCGGAGACGGTTTGTACCCACCAAATTGTCGATTGAGTCCGTTTGCACCTGAATACCCTCTTCAACGGCATGACTACCAGGACCCGTATCCGCAAAGCGCAGCGTTTGCCCCGGCTCTCGGTGCAGTGCTTTTGGGATCAAAGAGATTTTTTGCGCTAGCTGGGGATTCAGATCAAGATTTTTCTTCAGGATTGCTATGTTGGCCGGAATACATTCGTAACAATAAACTTTTTCGGCTTGCCTTGCAAAGTACAGTGCGGTGTCACCCCAGCAGCCGCCAGCATCAATAGCTACGTCTCCTGGTTCGATGCGGACGCCAGCGCGATTACAGCGATACTGTTCCAAAAGAAACGTGCCTACGATACTCAGCACATGGCAAACCAACTGCAACTCTTCAAATCCATAGAGGTCAAGCGATCCAACTATGGGCACACCCTCTACTACCTTCTCCTTACGCAGGCATCGCTTGGCTTCTTCGACCTTCCTCCAATAAAAGGGTGAGTTAGTGGGTAGCTTAACTTTTTGAGAGCCAAGCATGCGATAGAGCAGCAATTTTACAAATAGATCCCGGGATTGAGCATCTTCGAGTAAGCCGTATGTTCTTGCCAAGCCATCAACAGCCAAAACTTCGGTCACTTTAGATGAACTATACATTGGACGCCGAGACCATCGCTTCGATGCTGCTAATTGAAGGAACCTATCCTTCGTCGCGCGGACAAATGGAGCGCGTCCTCCCGGGAACCGGAGACGATCTATATTGTCTCGAAAGTAATTATGGCTACATGACAGCAACTCAGAGACGATCGAAGTCCAAAAATCCGCATCTGCCGAGCGAACATCATGCTGTTGAAGCTTGGATACGGTCATCGGCTACCTCAAAGCTCCATATTCATTGACACCTGATTCTAAGTTGATGAAGCTCGCATGTCTAATTTGTGTGGCTTTGCAAGACGACCGGGTGCAGATTGGCACGAAAGGAGGCAACCGGCGTACAATTCCGCCCATGAGAGTACAGACCGGCATGCCGTACCATTCGACCTCATCCGTAGAGGCCAACGATTAATGAGCAGCGTTGTGATCGAGGTTGAAGGTCTCGGCAAGCGCTACCGACGCGGTGAAAGGGAGCAATACAGTTCTCTGCGGGACGTTCTGACGCGGACGTTGCGAGCGCCGTGGAAAGTTTTCCAACGGACACCGGAAGAGACTTTTTGGGCGCTGAGGGACGTTGATCTGGAGGTGCGGCAGGGAGAGGTACTGGGGCTGATCGGCCGCAACGGGGCCGGCAAGACTACCCTCCTGAAAATCCTTTCGCGAATTACAAAACCGACCACCGGATGGGCCCAGATTGACGGGCGCGTTGGTAGCCTGCTCGAAGTCGGCACCGGCTTTCACCCTGAACTGACCGGCCGCGAGAACACTTTCCTCAGCGGAGCAATCCTCGGCATGGGTAAGAGCGAGATCAATCGCAAATTTGATGAAATTGTCGCTTTCGCCGAGCTCGAACAATTCATCGATACGCCCGTGAAGCACTATTCCAGCGGCATGTATGTCCGGCTCGCTTTCGCTGTCGCCGCACACCTGGAACCAGAGATCCTCTTCGTCGACGAAGTGCTCGCCGTGGGCGACGCGGCTTTCCAGAAGAAATGCCTGGGAAAGATGGACGCTGTATCAAGGCAAGGTCGCACGATCCTATTTGTAAGTCACAACATGACAGCTCTACAAAGGCTGTGCACGCGAGTAGTGTGGCTCAACGGCGGAAAGGTGGTAGATGCAGGCGATCCGCGTAAGGTTGTTGACCACTATCTACAAACAAACGCGGTTGCCAATCTTGAATCCGTCTGGGAAGACAACCCGACGGCGCCCGGAAATGATCGTGTGCGTCTCCGAAGCGTGCGGGTACTTCCACAAACGAATTCCGATGAGCCAATCACAGTGCACACGCCCCTTCGAATTGAATTCACTTATTTTAATTATGTGCCGGACATGATATTGAACGTGTCTATGTTCCTTAACAACCTGGAAGAAATCTGCGTTTTTAACATTGCTTCGGATTTTGCGCCCCGGCCCGTTGGGCTCATTCGCCATACCGTAGAGATCCCCGGCGACTTCCTCAATGCAGGTTCCTACTACATTAATGTGCTGATTGTGAAGGATGCTTCGACAGGGATTTTGTTCCAAAACAATGTCGTTGCATTCGAGGTAGTGGAGGGCGAAGTTGTGGAATTGGTACGGTCGGCAGCCAGGCGCCGTTCGGCCGATGCTAAAGTGGGAGAGTGTAGCGATCGAATCCGATCTGCTAGAAAAGCTAGGAACCGACTGAGGGAACTAACAGTAGGTTTAGCCCCCATTCTGCCTTCGCTTACCGAGCGCCTCAGCATCATTAAAGCGGTGGTAAGATGCCGACGTTTGCGGCAGCGTTCGCTCAACTGGTTCAAGGAGTTAATGTGGCTTCTACGCGAACGGTGTTAAGCAAGCTTTTTCCGGCGTTCATCAAGCGAGCCATAGCAGCTCACATCCGAGCCGTAGTGGAAAGCGACCCGGTTCACATCCGATTGGTGGAAACTACCCGACTATATTTCCAAAGCCACCCCGGCCAGGATGCTTACTACGTCAAGCCCAACGTCACTAGCGGAGGAGGCTTGCCGGTTCCTCCAGAAGAACTGTGGGTCGGCTATGGTCCAGATGCTCAGGCTTATATTTCCGGTGGACGAACAGACGTTGCCGAAATGGCGCGGGTGCTTCAGGGAAGCGGAGTCGCTCTCATTGACACCAACCGGGTCTTAGAGTTTGGCTGCGCGGCCGGCAGAATGCTCCGGCATGTCCCCGAGTTCGCACCAGGAGCTGAGCTGTGGGGTGTGGATCTCAGCGCACAGCATATTCAGTGGTGTGTCGACAATCTGACGCCGCCCATGCACTTCGCCACCACGACGATTGTTCCTCATCTGCCGTTTGAGGATCGATATTTCGATCTAATTTTCTGCGGTTCTGTGTTTACGCATATCGAAGACACTCAGCAATCATGGCTCCTTGAATTGGGGCGCGTTCTGCGTCCATCAGGAAGGCTGTTTATTACTATTCATGATGAACACACCGTGAAACACTTCGACGCATCATACCGCGATCACAGAACGGCTAAGTACATGCGGGAGCAGCCGATCTACGCCTCAAATAAGAATAACTTCAATATGATCGTTGTCGGGAGGGGAGCGGCGTCCCAGGTGTTCTATAACTCTCACTACTTAAAGGCTATTCTGCCCCCCTGTTTGCGTTGGGTCTCACATACGCCCGACGCTTACGGCTATCAATCGGGAGTGCTCCTAGAAAAGCGAGGAACCGACTGAAAGTGCGTCGAAACGCGCAGTCTTCGGGGAAGAGTTTGCAGGTTATCCTTCGCGCGTCTTCTTTCGCGAAGGAGCAAGCTTTTTCCCCAAGCTTGCACGCGATGCGAACAATGTAGGCTTCGTTCGCTTCAATCCGAGCTTTTCTCTGAGCAGCTGTCTCACCGAGTTGGGTAGCGACGACGCTGCCGAGAAGAAGCACGATCAGTACCGTCATCGTCCAGAAGGCTTGCGCTCTGCCTCTCTTCCCATACCTCTTTTCCAGATAATGGTATTGAGCTAGATTTGGCCCGCGATGATGTCGCGTGTGTTCCACGGGGCGATGCAGTCAGGATGAGTATAGTCCTTCGAGTGGTAAAACGAACTGAACAGATGGTAGGACGGATTATGAGCGTCCTGCGGAAGGTAAACCAGGGGTAAAGTGGAAACCTCTTTCGTATTAGGAGTTATTTACATAAACAGGACTTTCGTACCATTCGCGGGACTCCCGTTCAGATGTATCCTAAGAGCGATCTGGGATCTTCGTCCTATCGAGAGATTTAATCCCGCCTCGCGCGACCCGCTCATCTATCTCGAATGAGTCCGCCGTAGCCTACCCGGCTGCAACAGGGTGAATGGAACTGTTCCCGCCTCAGCAGATGCCAATGGGGAACGGCGTCAAATCACACCCTGGGATGCAGCCCAATGGTCCCCAAAAATCCCGTCGTACTGAACTCTGATATACTCCCTCCGCCAATAGGGTCGCCGGATCTCTCGAAAGGAGATTCGATGGCTCGACGCAGATACCAAAGGGGTTCGTTGGTGCGTCGTGGCGATGTGTGGTATGGGCGGTGGTGGGAAGACTTCTTCGGTCCCGAGGGGCGGCGCCGCAAGTACGTTTGCGTGCGTCTGGGAACGATCGAGGATTTCCCCACCAAGAAGCTGGCACACCGGGAACTAGAACAGCGTGTCGCCCGCGTCAACTCACCACTCTATCGCGGCGTTTCAACAATCCTGTTTTCGCAGTTCGCTGTAAGTTGGCAGGAGCGCGTACTTCCGCAGATGAAGCCGTCCACCTCCATCAATTACCGCACGATCATCCGTAAGCACCTCAATCCCTGGCTCGGCGATATTCAGCTTTCACAGATCAATCCTGAGATGGTTCAGGACTTCATCGTTAAGCTGGACGCCTCGCCCAAGACGGTGCGTAACGTGGTGAACTGCCTGCGATCGATGTGGAACACGGCCGAGTCCTGGGGATACGTGCAATTCGATCCGTTTCGCGGGATGCGGTTGCCGCAAATGGTAAAAACCGAGAGACCGTACTTCGCGCTGGAAGAAATCCGAGCCATCCTCGCCGCGGCGCCAGAGCCGTATCGGACGTTCTACTGGCTTGCGGCAGAGACCGGGCTTCGTGCCGGCGAGTTGTGCGGGCTACGGTGGTGCGACATAGGAACAACGGAGCTGTACGTGCGGCAGACGGTGTGGCGTGGCAAGATCCAGACGCCGAAGTCTTCCGCCGCAAATCGGCACGTTGCGCTCTCACCACACCTGTCGGCACTTCTCTCCGTGACGCGGCCAGCGGATCCCAGCCAGCTTGCATTTCGCTCCAAGAACGGAACACCGTGGGACGCAAACCTGATTGTGAAACGGAAGCTCCATCCGCTTTGCGAGAAGCTCGGGATTGTACCTCGCGGCCTTCACGCCTTCCGGCACGGGCAGGGAACTTTGCTGGACCAAATGAACGTTCCAGTGAAGGTGCGACAACAGCGGCTTGGGCACACCAGCGCAGAACTCACACTCAACACATACACGCACGCAATCACGTCGGACGAGAGGAAGTTCGTGGATGAATTGGGTGAAATTCTGCACGCAAATGAACGCAAAAAGGGAAACGGCCTAGAGGGAGCATCCTCTAAGCCGTTTGTTATCAACTAAAAGTGGTTGCGGGGGTCAGATTTGAACTGACGACCTTCGGGTTATGAGCCCGACGAGCTACCAGGCTGCTCCACCCCGCAGAATCACTATAGCGGAGCGGCGCGATTCCGTCAAATTTGTGGGGATATTGCCCAAGCCTGCTCGCACGCAAGCCGCAAGTGCCAGATTCAGCTAGAAACGGAGCGAAAATCACCAGGTGTTATATGCTGTCCCGTCACTTCCCACCTGATCCGACCCGGAATGCACGTCGTCCATGCCAGTGCTGGTTTGATCCGGAGACAGAACCGCATCGCCATAATGAGGCACCCAGTCGTTCTGTTGATTCACGGGATCGATCGGCACCTGCCGCAGATAATGAGCGTCCACCAGATCCTGCAACGATTGTGGAGCCTGCTGTTTGTCCAGTGTGTAATTGTCGATGGCTTCCCGCATCGTCTGCAGGTCTTTTCGCAACACCGATTCGCGCGCATGCTGGATTGTCTTTGAATAAATTCCAGCAGCCATTCCCACCAGGATCGCGATGATCGCAATCACGATCATCAACTCGATCAGCGTGAAGCCGCGTTTCCCACGAGCAAGCGTACCGCCACCTGAAGCGCAGCGACGAAGACGCAACGGAATGAATGTACGTCTGTGCATCATTTCACCAATCCGAATATTTTGTGCCATCCATGGCTGTTCCAGTCGACTTCGAATACACATCGAAAATATCTTTGCCACCCCAGCTCGTGGAGTCCGGATCATCTTCTACGGAGCGCAAACCCCAATCGGCTTGTTTGGTCATCGGATCAATCGGGATGCTGCGCAGAAAGTGAATCTTCTTACCTTGCGCACCGCCCGCCGCCCCAGCAAGCGGAACTCCCTTAACCAGTGTTTCCAGGTCCGGAGGATAGCCGCCCGTCAAAATGTCCACGCGGATTTGGCCACGGTCGGCCAGGTCTTTGTAACGGTCAATCGCCTGCCGCATGTCCAGCAAATCGCGTCGCAACTCTTTTTCGCGTTCGCGGTAAGCTGTCCAGCGCGCAATCGGCAGTGCCGCCGTGGAGATAACTAGTAGGATCGCGCAGGTGACAATTAGCTCAAGCAGAGTCATCCCTGTTTCTGAACCTTTTCGTCGCATGTGATGAATGACACGCATCGGATGCCCGAACAGCAAGGCTTACTGCACGCGAACCGTAGCTTCCGTCGTTACTAACGGAATCGATCGTTGCTGCGAATCCTTGGCATTTACCTGCACGATCGACAGATTCGAAGTGCCCGGCCCGATCGCTTTAATCACGATGCCCAGCAGCGTGCCGCTCCCACTTACGCCCGGAGTATTCGGCTGGCGGGTGGCCGAAATGATGGCCTGCCCGTGTTCCTTGTCCACGCGCTGCACGACAGCAATTTCCTGTGTGCCGCCGGAAAGGAAAGTGCCATGGCGAGCCTCTTCAATGCTGATCACCGCGGGGTTGTACTGGATCATTAATGGTATCGAGAACAAATCAGACACGTTGTCGACCGCAATCCCAACCGTCGAAGTCTGCCCCGGACTCAGATTGAGCATCGCAGGTTCAAAGTGAATTCGCGGAGTGTTAACCGCCGGCGTCGGTGTCACCCCGGCCGCCGGAACTGTTGCGGCGCCCGGAGGCGTAACCTGCGTAACTGGCGCTCCGCCCGGGTTGGAGTAGCTGGCCGGAGCCACCGTACCTGGCGTGGTAGCAGAAGGAGACGGATTCGCAGTCGGAGTTTTGACGTCCAATTCTTTGCGAACCGCAGGCATGGTTTCCGTGCCAGAATACAGCGCGCGCAGATTCGCCTTCGTCCACTCAGGCATACGCACGATGCGGGGAGTCAGAACGATCAGCACCTCGCTGTCCTGCAACTCCGTATTATCCGCGGAGAACAAGTAACGCATGATCGGAACATTCGCAAGCCACGGCCAGCCATTCAGAGTCTTCGTGTCGGTGCGCTGAATCAACCCTGCCAGGATGCTGACTTCGCCTTCCTTGAGCCGAATTTCCTGTTGTGTTTTATTCTGCGCGATCACCGGCTGTTGAATGCCGCCGATGGTCGCATAGCTCGCCACGGAAGAAACTTCCACCTGCAGCTTCATGCTCACTTCGCGATTTGGATGGATGTGCGGCGTCACATCGATATTCACGCCGACATCGATGTACTGGAATTGTGTATTGACCAATGGGTTCACGGCCGTAGTTCCGACGCCGACGCCTGCCTGGAAGCTGCCCGTAGCGACGGGAACGCGCTGCCCGATGTTCAACTTCGCCTGTTGGCCGTCCAATGCTCGAATCTCGGGGTTCTGAATGATTTTAGTCGACGAATCTGTCATCAGGAAATTGGCAGTGGCGCTCGGTATGGTTAAAACCACGTCGCTCTGATTCAGATGTGTCAATTGGTTTAGCTGGATGCCATTGGTTGTGCTGGTCGTCGTGGTCGTGGTGGAACTGCTGCTAGTCGAGTTATTGGGATTGATCGTCGCGCTGATGTTTTGCGGCGGCAGAATTCCAAGATTCTTCAAATTATCCGTACTGGCCTGCAGAATTTCCACCTGGATGATCACTTCCGGCTTGGCCTTGTCGATATCCTTGATGATCTTATCGATCAGCTCCAGTTTGTCCGGAGTGTCGCGCACCACAATTGCATTCTGTGCATTCACCTGCGAAATCCGCTTCAAATCCAGCAATTGCCGAAGGCCAGTCGTAATTTCCGTAAGGTCCTGCGCCACCGCCACGTTATTCAGGTAAAACGTGCGCACCACCTGCTCTTCATAATCTCGACGCTTTTGCGTCTGGTCCGGAATTACCATGATGGTGTTTTCCGTGATCGGTTTCCAAAACGTCTTGCTTTCCAGAGCGGCAATGTCCAGCGCCTGCTCCAGCGTAGCGTTACTCACTTCGAACGGAATGCGTCGCGCTTGCAAGTCGGGATCGTAAATCACGTTTACACCCGCGAGTTTGCCGATGGTGTCAAAAACCACTTTCGTGTCGTTCGCCATTTTCAGGTTAAGCGGTGCGCGCGACAGCGGCTTCAATTCCGGCGGAGCGGAAGCCAGCGTAGCCTCGCCATTTTCCATCAACGGCTGTTCGCTCTGTTGCTCGCTGGCGCGGGCACGTTCCGCAAGCATGTCCAAAGTTTTTTTCAGTTCCTGGTCGTTAATCTGGCTGGAAGGATCGAGGACCTGCGCGCGCTGAAACTCCGAAATCGCCCCCTGAAGATCGCCCTTTTCGCGCAATTTCAAGCCCTGATGAAGGTGGATTTGACCGGCCTCGAAGCGGGCATCATTCAGCTTGATGCGATAAAAAGGGTTATGCGGGTCCGCGGCGAGGGCTTTGCCGTAGTAGTCCACTGCGGCGTCGTAATCCTTGAGATCCTCGGCTTTTTCGCCGGCCTTGTAGCTCTGATTGCCATTGCCATGTTTGGGGCAGCCGGCAAGAGCCACTCCCACAGCAATCCAGACCAACAACAGACTCCAGCGGCGCATAGACTCTCCGGGATTAGTCCTGGAAGCAAACTCCGTCGTTCCTTGCCTTTGCAGTCTAGCATCGGCCTTATCAGCCCGGCAAGCAGGCCACCGCGAAACGTCTTTGTCTAGCCATTGTTCCATGTGTCAATGTCCCTTACCGACGCAGTGGGGCTTATGCGCGAGTTGAACCACCCGAACCACCTGCAAGGAGCGAGCGGCGGAGGACTGAGGGGCACGGCATCGGGCCATCCTTCCGCTTCCCTGTCTTTAGACGCGGCATCAGGTAAAATGAAAGATTGTGACCAAGCCTATTAAGAAAACCGAGAAGGGCAAAGACGCGAAGACGCCACGGGAGCAGATCGTCGCTCAAAACCGTGCCGCCTCTTATAATTACCATATTCTTGAGAAGCTGGAAGCGGGCTTGGTGTTGCACGGCACGGAAGTGAAGGCGCTGCGCGAAGGCAAGGCGAACATCCGCGATGCCTATGTGGACTTCAAGCCGAGCGGCCCGTTTCTCGTCAACGCCCACATTGCACAATACATGCCGGGCGGTCCGTGGAATCACGAACCGCTGGGCGAACGCAAATTGCTGCTCCATAAACGCGAAATTCATAAATTTTCGGGCCGCATCGAATCCAAGGGTTTGACCGTCATTCCCCTGCGGATTTATTTCCGCGACGGTATTGCCAAGGTGGAAATCGCCCTGGCACAGGGCAAGAAGTCGTGGGACCGCCGCCACGACGAGCGCACCAAGGAAGCTCGCCGGGAAGCGGAACAAGCTATGTATCGCAACCGGAGGCGATAGAAACACCATGCAAATCACCTTAGAACTGAAGCCGATCGCTGCACTCGATACCGAAGCGCTGGTTACGTACGTGTTCGAAGATAACAATGGCCCCCAGGGCCGCGTTGCCGAACTCGACCAGCTCACCGGTGGCCTGCTCTCTCGACTGCGCAAAAGCGGAGAGCTTACCGGAAAGTCGCTGGAAACCACTCTTATCCACGCGCCCACGGGTCTCAAAGCTGCCCGCCTACTCCTCATCGGGGCAGGGAAACGCGAGCAGTTGAACACCGCCACGCTGCGAAAAGTTGCGGGGGTAGCGCTGCGATACTTGAAGTCTCGCTCAGTCCATAATTTCGTATTTGCCGTCCGCGAAGGCGCCGCGAACGAAGAAACCGCTCAGGCCATCGCCGAAGGATTGGTCACCGCGGACTTTGAGACTGATAAATATAAGAGCGAAAAGAAGAAGGACAAGTCCATCGAATCTATCGCCATTGCGGGCTACAGCGATTCAGAGAAGGCTGCCGGCGAGAAGGGAATTGCTCGCGGTCGGATCATTGGGGAAGCGCAAAATTTCGCGCGAGATCTCGTGAACGAGCCTTCGAACAAGCTCACTCCCAAGATTCTGGCCGACAAGGCTGCAGCCATGGCCAAGGAAGCCAGTCTGGCCGTGGAAGTTTTGGACGAAAAGAAAATTGCGGATCTGAAAATGGGCGCCCTGTTAAGCGTAGCTCAGGGCAGCGTCGAGCCTCCTCGCATGATCGTGATTACCTACAACCCAGCCCAAGCTCCTAAGCCAGGTGCCCCGGTAGTCGGCTTGGTGGGCAAGGCGGTGACGTTTGATACCGGCGGTATTTCGATCAAGCCCGCGGATGGCATGGAGAAGATGAAGTACGACATGGCTGGCGGTGCCACCATGATCGGCATCATGCGTGCCCTCGCAGCTCTTAAGCCCAACGTCAAAGTGATCTGCGTCGTTCCCGCCACCGAAAACATGCCCGGCGGCAAGGCGCAAAAGCCGGGAGACATTCAGACCGCGATGTCCGGCAAAACCATTGAGGTCCTCAACACCGACGCGGAAGGCCGGCTGATCCTCGCCGACGGCGTGCACTACGCCAAACAATTGGGTGCTACGCATCTTGTCGACGCGGCCACACTGACCGGCGCAATCGTAGTGGCATTGGCCAACGTAAACGTGGGCGTCTTCGGCTCCGATCAGGCGTGGACAGACAAGCTACTCGCTAGCGCGAAACAAGCAGGCGAAAAAATGTGGCAACTTCCGATGGACGACGAATACCGCGAGTTTATCAAGGGCAGCTTCGCCGACATCCAGAATGTCGGCAGCGGCAAAGGCGGCGGTTCCATCACTGGCGCATGGTTTATCCGCGAATTTGCCGGCGATACCCCATGGATCCACCTCGACATAGCGGGCACAGCCTGGAACGACGACGCCAAGCCTTGGCTAGCCAAAGGCCCGACCGGCGTGGCCCTCCGCACAATCGTACAACTGGTTATGTCGCTGTAGGTTTTGTTCCTCGTGAGGGCGCAGCACCGAGGCGCCCTTACATCTTCTCCGGCGTCTCAATTCCAAGCAGGTTCAACGTCTGCACCAATCGATGTTCAACAAGTTCTGTAAGAGCTAGTAGGAAGGCGCGCGTTTGCGCGTCCGGCTCCGAGAGAATGTGATGTTTGTGGTAAAAATTGTTGAAGGCTTGGGCAAGCTGGAAGGCATACTTCGCGACGAAGGCGGGCTCCCGCGCTGCGATCGCCGCTTCCACAGAATAATCAAGTGAACCCGCGAGTAAGACCAATTCCCAAAAGTCGTTTCCGTCTCTCGAATTCAACGCCTTTTCAACGTACTGGCTGGTGAGAAGTCCTATAAATGCAGCGATGTCCTTGATTGTGTCGTCTGAATCCGTGTCCGGGCTTCGCTCAGCACCCCTTCGCCAGATGGAACGGGCACGGACTACCGCGTACTGGCAATACGGACCTGTCTCGCCCTCCGCTTTTAGAGCATCCTCGAAGTCAAAGGCGATGACGGTGTTGCGGGTGTACTTGAGAAGAAAAAAGCGCAGGGCGCCCACAGCGAGGGCGTTCGCGGTCCGGTATATTTCCACGTCCCCCATCTCGGTCTGCTTCTGGCGCACCCGCGCTTCGGCAGCTTGCAGCATCCGCGTGATCAAATCGTCCGCCTTCACGCCTAGCCCTTTGCGCCCGCTCACCTCCACATACGATTTCGATTCTTCCTCGCTGATCTCGTAGCCCATCTCCGCAGCGCACCGCGGCGTGAGCGCCACAATCTCATAATCAAAATGGATGGAGTTGTCGG
The DNA here is from genome assembly GCA_963742325.1 of Candidatus Acidiferrales bacterium. Taxonomy (GTDB): domain Bacteria; phylum Acidobacteriota; class Terriglobia; order Acidiferrales; family UBA7541; genus Acidiferrum. The sequence goes on from CAVULB010000002.1 coordinate 2,593,258, forward strand.
CTTCCTTGGCATAGCCCAGTGCTCGCACTCCCTCCGCGACCACATCCTGCAGATAAGCCTGCCTCGAATCGATTACGTTATAAACAACATCCACGCCACCAAAATGCGGCGCACCGGACTCATCGGGCCCCGTAGTAGTTGTCCACAAGATTCTACCGCCCGGAGGGTCGGGCCATTTCGCATAGTGAAAATCCTTCCCCAGTAAACCAAATTTCCAAAGTTGGTAGGCTATATCCTTGCCAACGTAAGTCACAGTCCCGTTGGAGCGAACAATGATCTTGGCCAGATCCTCCAAATTAAACGTCTCGTCGTTATCCTGTACCGCCTCGACTTTCTCGTTCACCTCCTTCCCCCAAGGCATTATCCAGCAACCGGCATTCTTCCCCGTCGTTGCATACTGAATCGCCCCGCTCGCCTTGAGCTTTTCGAACGCCGCATCCCAAAAATGCAAATGCAGAATTTCGCTCTCACGTGCCAGCAGTTCGTAATAAATGTCCAGCCGAGCCATGGTTCGCAGGTGATATCCCACAACCGTGTCGCTGATCACTGCCGCCATTTCCGCTGTATCATCCGTGCCCGCCTCGATCGCTTTCAGCGTTAGCCCGCGAAGCTGCGCAGCGCGCGTTTTGTCTTCTTCCAAAAATTGCGTCGCTTTTGCGTAAAGGTCCCAGCACAAATAATCAAAATGCGGTTCGGAGGCGAGTTTCTTCACGTCAGCCAACGTCTTTTTTCCCATCTGTTCGAACGCGATGACCACGTCCGCCACCTGCACGCCCGTGTTATCGATGTAATTTTGCACCACAACCTTGCGCCCAGCCTCGCGAAGGAGGCGTACCATCGTGTCGCCCAACACCGCATTGCGCAGATGCCCGATGTGCGCAGCCTTATTGGGATTGATGCTGGTATGTTCGACGATCACTTTCTGTCGCGCTTCAGTCTTTGGTTGCGTCGCTGCATCCTGTGCCCCGACGAGAGCTGCCCAGAAAGCCGCGCGATCGAAAAACGCGTTCAGGTAACCACCTCCCGCCACTTCCACTCGAGCGATGCCGTCGATCTTTGGTAACGCCGTGGAAATCTCCTGCGCGATCGCCCGGGGAGCCCTCTTCAGTCGTTTCGCAAGCTCGAAGCAAACGGGAGAGGCGGCCTCGCCCATCCCCAGCTTCGGAGGCTTCTCGAGCACGACAGTAAGCTCGATGCCATACGTTTTCTGGATGAAAACTGCGAGCGCGGCGCGAAGCCGATTCCTGATCGTTAAATACACGGTGCCTCAGTCTGTTCTTGAAGGAGCTTGGAATTTCCAAGTATACCAGCAACGATTCCATGAGCGAGGCATGGCCGCCGCCGTTGCGCCTTCCCAAATTTATTCCTTCATATTCTCGTGTGGTGTAAACTCTGGCGCCTACGCAGCCGCCGAATCCGTCTCGGCCGTTGCACAACCGAGCTCCGGGAAGCCTAAGCAGGAGAGCATCCGATGAGAAAATCGTAGAGCGTATTGTTCTGTGTAGTCGTCTTTTGCGCGGTAACCACCTGCGCGGATACCGTCGTCCTGCGCGACGGCGCCAGCTATTCTGGACAGCGTATAGGTCCGGATAGCGGGCAGATCGCTTTTACCGACGGCCAGGGAATTGAATACAAGTTTCCCGCGAGCGACGTGCAATCGCTGGTCTTTGGCCGCACCCAGGACACCGTCACTGTTCGAAGCGGAAAGGTCTATGCTGGCCAATACAATGGCCCGGAATACGTCGCATTTCGCGATGGACAGGGAATCGACTACAACTTTCCTCTCCGCGACTTGGAAACCATCATCTTTACGCAAAACTCCGCGTCACCCGCGGCCACCACCGGTATTGCCGTCGTGATTCCTCGCAGCACCGAAATTGTTGTTCGCATCGAAACCATCGATTCTGAGAACTCCACCACCGGCGCACTGTGGAATATGGGCGCGGGCGGCGCCGGGTTGGGCGCCCTGATGCGCGCAATCTTTGGCGGCGGCCGCGGCGCCGGCATAGGCGCAGCTGCAGGCGCGGGCACGGGATTGCTCACTCACATCTTTACTCGCGGCAAACACGTAAAAGTCCAGGCGGAAACTACCATACACTTCCGCCTGGACCGCACCCTGGTGCTAAGACTTAAAATTTAAACCTTCCCCCACGTTTGACGCCTCGAACCGGGGCCGATACTATCGATGTGAGCCTCTCCACAATGAAAGCAGCCTATTTTGATTGTTTTAGCGGGATCAGCGGAGACATGACGCTTGGCGCCTTGGTCGATGCAGGCTGCTCTATCGACTTGTTGCGCACAACACTCCAGGGACTCCGAGTGCCCGGCTGGGAGATTTCGTCTGAGAAAGTCTGGAAGAACGGCATGGCCGCCACCCAAGTGCGCGTAAAAATAGAAGATACCCACACGCACCGCTCCCTGACCACGATTCTTGGAATTCTGGACAAGTCCCATTTGGAGACAAACGTAAAGGAACGTGCCAGCGCAATTTTCAGAAAGCTCGGGGAAGCCGAAGCCGCGGTCCACGATGTTCCCATCGAGAAAATTCATTTTCACGAAATCGGCGCGGTGGATGCCATCGTGGATATCGTAGGTGCCTGCGTGGGATTCGACGAACTGGGCTTCGAAAAGTTTGCCTGTTCCGCGCTCAACGTGGGCGGCGGAACCGCAAAAATGGCCCACGGGGTTCTGCCCGTCCCCGCGCCAGCAACCGCACGGTTGCTGCTGGGCAAGCCCACCTATTCGAACGGCGTGCAAAAGGAACTGGTAACCCCGACCGGCGCCGCGATCGTGGCAACCCTCTGCGATCACTTTGGCCCACAGCCTGCCATGAAAATAAGCGCCATCGGCTACGGCGCGGGCACCGCCGATCTCGAAAGCCAGCCAAACGTATTACGAATTATGACCGGGGAGATCGCTGCAACAACCACAGATACCCATGGCGGCACGATTCGCGTTCTGGAGGCCAATCTCGACGACATGAATCCGCAGATTTTCGGTTACCTCCTTGAAAAAGCGCTAGCCGCCGGTGCCTTAGACGTCTTCGTAACGCCAGTCCAAATGAAGAAAAATCGCCCTGGCACGCTGGTGACGGTATTATGCAAGCCCGAAGACGAAGCAAAATTCCAGGAAATGCTGTTTGCGGAGACCACAACCCTCGGCGTCAGAAGCCACCTGGTCGAACGCCGAGCCTTGCCTCGTGAGTTTGTTAAAGTATCCACGCGATTCGGCGAAGTGCGCGTTAAGCTGTCGCGAACCGCCGGCCGCGTCCAGCATGTTTCGCCGGAATTTGACGATTGCCGTAAACTGGCAGAGGAGAAAAACGTGCCACTCCACGAAGTCATGGAACAGGCCATGCTTCGCTTCGAAGAGCAATATAAAAGCTGAAAATCGGCAACATCGAGCCCGGCGCTGCGGCTCGCAAGGCACACTAGGGGCAGGGAATGGCTGAGAGAAAAGAAAAATTCTATATCACCACGCCGATCTACTACACGAACGGCCTGCCGCACATCGGCCACACGTATACAACTGTCGTCGCCGACACGCTCCGCCGCTACAAGAAAATGCGCGGCTACGAAGTGGTAATGACCACCGGCACAGACGAACACGGCGTCAACGTCGAGCGCGCCGCCCAAAAAGCGGGCATTCCCGAATCCGAGTTTGTCTCCCGTATGGCGGAAACCTGGCGGGCCCTCTGGGATGAACTGGGTTTGAGCGCCGACGAATTCGTTCGCACCACGGATCTCTCGCACGTCCGCACCGTCCAATGGCTATTTAAGCTTTGCAAAGAAAATGGCTACGTCTACAAAGGCCATTACACCGGCCAATATTGCATCTACGACAACGCCTATGTAAACGATGCAAAGCCCGGCGATCCCTGCCCGGATTGCGGTCGCCCCACCGAAACCCTGACGGAAGAGAATTACTTTTTCAAACTCTCTGCCTTCCAGAAGCCGTTGCTCGATTTCTACAAGAAGTTCCCCAATTTCATTCAGCCCGAAAGCCGCAGGAACGAAATCGTCAGCTTTGTCGAAGGCGGCCTGAAAGATCTGAGCATAACGCGCACCACGGTTCGCTGGGGCATTCCTGTCCCAGGAGAAGAGCCACACGTCTTTTACGTCTGGTTCGATGCTCTTACCGCCTACATCAGCGCCGTGGGTGGCCCGGAATTTGAGAAGCGCGGCATGTGGCCCGCCGATGTGCATCTTGTCGGCAAAGACATCATCCGTTTCCACACCGTCTACTGGCCTGCATTCCTGATGGCCGCGATGCTCCCGCTTCCAAAGCAGGTCTGGGCGCATGGCTGGTTCCTCATGGATGCGACGAAAATGAGCAAGTCTAAAGGCAACGTGGTTCTGCCGCGGCCGATCGCCAACATGCTGGGCACGGACGCGCTGCGCTATTTCCTCCTGCGCGAAGTGGTTTTCGGCCAAGACGGCAACTTCAGTTACGACGCCCTCGTCACCCGCTACAACAGCGACCTCGCCAACGGACTCGGCAATCTCGCAAGCCGCACTGCCGCAATGCTCGAGAAGAATTTCGCCGGCAAAGTCCCGAAGCCGGGCAAGAGTCTCCCGCAGGACGACGTGCTGGCTAGAGAAGCCCAAAACGCCATCGGCGAAGTCCTCGAGCGCTACGAGAAATTCGAGTTTGCCCGAGCTCTCGAAACGATTTGGAGCGTTATCGCGGCAGCGGATAAATATCTGACCACCGAACAGCCTTGGGCCTTGGGAAGTTCGCCGGATGAGGAATCCCGCAAAGCCACAATCTTGTGGACCACAGCGGAGCTCCTCCGCATCGTCACCGCGTTGGCGCATCCAGTCCTCCCGGACAGCACCGCCAAGGTATGGAACCTCCTCGGTCAACCGACCGCGATTGGCGCCACACCATTGGACGGATTGCGTTGGGGACAACTGGCGCCAGGAATAAGTCTAGGAAAGTTCCAGGCGCTGTTCCCGCGCGTTGAAAAAACTGAAGCAATAGAGAGGATCGAAGCCATGGCAAACGAAGAACTCAATCCCGCACCAGCGGCCCGCGCGGCTGCGCCGGCAACCACTCCTCCTGCTGGGGCCGCTGCAGCCCCCGCGGCCGGACCAGTCGTGAAAATCGGCATCGAGGATTTTGCGAAAGTAGAAATGCGCGTAGGCCAGGTCAAAACCGCAGAACGCATCGTCGGCGCAGACAAACTCCTGAAGCTCACCGTCGACATTGGCTCGGAAGTTCGCCAGATTTGCGCCGGCATCGCCCAATTCTACGAGCCGGAATCACTCATTGGCCGCAAAGTGGTCGTTGTAGTTAATCTCGCGCCGCGCAAACTCCGCGGCGTTGAGTCCAATGGCATGATTGTCGCCGCCTCGGTAGGCCCTGACGGCCGCCCGGTACTAGCCGGCTTCCACGAAGAGGTGGCGGTAGGGTCGCTTCTCAAATAGAGAACAGTCGCCGTCCCGCACCAACAAAACGTCCATGGACCTGATCGATTCACACGCGCACATCGATTTCCCGCAGTTCGACGAGGACCGTGACGCCATGCTCGCACGCGCCCGCGCCGCCGGTGTGAATACGATTCTTGCCATCGGCGTAGGCCCCGGCCCGGAAAAGCTAGACGCCGCGATTCCTTACGCCGAAGCCCACGACTGGATCTACACCACCGTCGGCATCCACCCCCACGAAGCCAAAGAAGTCATGCCCGCTCATCTAGACGCTCTGGCCCGCCTCGCGAAGCATCCCAAAGTCATTGCCTTCGGAGAAATCGGCCTCGATTATTTCTACGACCACTCCCCCCGCGACGTCCAGCAGCGCGTCTTCCGGGAGCAGATGCAACTCGCGCATTCCGCTAGGTTGCCCATCATCATCCATTGCCGAGACGCCTGGTCCGATTGCCTCAATATGCTCGAGACCCATTGGAAGCCCACCGGCCTCGGCGGTATCCTGCATTGCTTCACCAGCACCATCGAAGACGCGCGGCGCGGGCTGGACCTCGGTTTCATGGTCTCTTTTACGGGCAATTTGACCTATCCAAAAGCTCAGAATATTCGCGACGTTGCGAAAATTATACCGCTGGAAAACATCCTGATAGAGACGGACTCTCCGTACCTCTCGCCCCAGCCCGTGCGCGGCAAACGAAATGAGCCCGCCTATGTGGCGGAGGTGGCCAAGGCCCTTGCGAATGTGAGAAACTTAGGGACCGAAGAAACGGCCGCAACTACAACCGCCAATTTCCGGCGTTTTTTCAAACTTACCCAACCGGCCAGGAATCCGGTTGCGGTTTCGAGCGGGTCCAGGGGTGCGAGTTCAGGAGAACGGCCATAGCATTACTTACGGTCAAAGAAATTTTTGAGCTTGTGCGGGAAGACCTCGTCCTGGTCGAACAGGAATTGTCGCGGCAAAGCGCCTCGGCCTATCAACCTGTTTCAGAAATCACAAGCTACTTGCTCGGCGGGGGCGGGAAGCGCCTCCGGCCCGCACTCCTGTTGCTCTGCCACGGCTACGCCTCGGGCCATCAATTGAGCCGGCGCAGCGCGATCAAACTGGCCTCTGTCGTCGAATTGTTGCACAGCGCCACGCTGATCCACGACGATGTGATCGACAGTGCCGACACGCGTCGCGGCCGTCCATCGGCAAATACCCGCTGGGGAAACCATCGCAGCGTGCTCGCGGGAGACTGGTTGTACATGCAGTCCTTCCAGATTGCTCTCGAAGAACGAAATTTTCACGTGCTGGATATCCTCATCGACCTGACCCAGAAAATGGTCGAAGGCGAGCTCATCCAGTTGGCCAAAATCGGCCGTATGGATGTCACCGAAGATGACGCACTGAAGCTAGCCACTCACAAAACCGCCTGCCTCTTCAGCGGTTGTGCCCGTCTAGGCGCGGTTCTCGGCGGATTCGACGAGCAGCACGAAGAAGCGCTGGCCGAATATGGCCGTTATGCCGGGCTGGCCTTTCAATTGATAGACGACCTGCTCGATTTCACCGCCTCGAGCGAGCAACTCGGCAAGCCGGTCCTCAGCGATTTGAAAGAAGGCAAGGTAACGCTTCCCCTGATTTACGCCATGGAAAATGGCCACCGCGAAGCCCGCGATATGGTCGCGCGTGTCCTCGAAGAAAAAGAGTTTCATTCCGTGCAGCCGGAAAACCTGGTCGCCCTAGTTCGCGATTCCGGCGCCCTGGAACGCACCCGCAACCTCGCCATCGATTACGTTCGTCGCGCCAAAGAGTGCATCAACGGTGGCGGCGAAGCTGAATACGGCCGAGCCCTGCGCACCCTCCCCGACTTCATTCTCGAACGCGAGTACTAAACCTAGAATCGTTGGCCCAACAAACACTCCGTCGTTCCGAACGAAGTCGGCGGTGTGAGAAATCCCTCTTCGAGCAAAGCGTCTCGTGCAAAATTCCGTAACCAAACAAACCAATCGAACTACAATAATCCCGACCTGCGCCAGTTACCACAGTTCCGGAGGCAAAACCATGCTCCCTTTCAAACTCATCTATCACGAATGCTATGACTTAAACCTGGGCGCCCACGTCTTCCCCTCACAGAAATTCAGACTCCTGGCCGAAACCCTCCTAGCCGATGGCACTGCCACCAAACAAGATTTTCTTCGTCCTGAGCCCGCCTCCGACGCCGACATCCTTCGCGTTCATACTGCCGGCTGGGTCAACAAACTAAAAACTGGCACACTGACTCGCAGCGAGGAAATGAAGCTCGAAGTCCCGTACTCGCGAAAATTGGTAGCAGCTTTCTGGCTGGCCGCGGGAGGCACCATCGCCGCCGCCCAATCCGCCCTCAATGATGGCTTCGGCTGCAATCTCGGTGGCGGCTTTCATCACGCCTACTCCGGCCACGGCGAAGGTTTCTGCGCCATTCACGATGTCGCCGTAGCCATCCGCAGGCTCCAGCACGACAACGCCATCCGCAAGGCTATGGTCATCGACACCGACGTTCACCACGGCAATGGCACTGCTGCAATCTTCTCGAAAGACGACTCCGTCTTTACCTTATCGATCCACCAACTCAATAACTACCCCGCGCACAAGCCAGCGTCCAGCCTGGACCTCAACCTGGAGGATGGTGTTGCTGACGATCAGTATCTGCAAACTCTTCTACCCGCAGTCCGCCTCTCCCTCGATAATTTCCAGCCAGACATGGTTTTCTACGTTGGCGGCGCCGATCCCTATTGTGACGACCAGTTAGGTGGCTTGAATATTTCGATGGAGGGTCTAAAGTCGCGCGATCGAGGTGTGTTCGAAGAAGCAAGAAAACGAAAAATCCCCGTAGTCACTACGCTTGCCGGAGGTTACGCGAGGCGCGTCGAAGACACGGTTCAAATCCACAGGAACACGGTTTGTGCCGCACAAGAAATTTCCGCGACATTCCCGCAGGCACGCCCGGCAGGGAACTAAGGTCGAACCGCCGCCGCCGATGGACCTCCAGGAGCCGCCGCTCGATCAATCGCGTTCCCCAGTGATTTTTCAAAGTCGTCGGGCTCAAATCCATCCGACCGAAACGCAATCTTCCCGCTGCGATCCAATATCACTGTAGTGGGAAACGAATCCACCCGCAAAAGCCGGTCAAGGCCGTCGGCGAACAGCGCGGGCGTCTTAGGCTTTTCTTCTGCCAGAAATGGCGCCACCAGCGATTCATCGTCGTCGCAGTTCAGCTCATAAAACACAACATCTGTTTTCGACGCATAACGCGCCGCGACCCTCTCGAACAGCGGCTCCAACTCCTTGCAAGGTCCGCACCACGTCGCCCAGAAACTCAGCACCACAATCTTCCCTTTGGCATCCGCAAGCCGCACCGGACTCCCGTCGCTCACTTTCCGTAACACGAAATCGTAAGGTTCTTTGCCATTGGGATTGCGCGCGGGCTTCCTGGAAGTGGCTGCAGCAGTGCTCGCGTCGAACGCGTGCAGCATATAATCCCCCAACCCATCTTCTGATCCATGAGCCAGTCGCCACACATTCCCGATTTTCTTGCGCAGTTCGGCACGGGAAGTGGCACTATTGGCCCCATCGGTCAGCGCAAACGCCCGCGCATATTGCTGGATAGCCGCATTCGGGTCCTTATTCAATTCGGCGAGCTCGCCCAGCCGCTCCGCCGCGTTGGCGTTGGGTAGGAGGGTATAGCTCGCCTCAAAATCCTTTTGCGCGTTCATGTTGTCGTTCAACTTCTGATAAAGGTCGCCGCGCACCAGCAGCAGGGAAGACTTGTCTTTTTTCTTGGAAGCCTCCCAGTCCTCCGGAGAAACCCGTGGTGACTTGTCGGCCGGAGTCGTATGGTCGACATACTCCAACACACGGCTACAGTAGAAAACCGCGCGCCGGTAACCGGGCACGTCGCCATAGCGATTCAGAAGCTGGATGGTAAGAACGGTATTGGAAATGTCGTCAGGGTTTAGCGAAACCAGCCGCTCGGAATAATCCAACGCGCGTGGAAAGTCCCGCAGTTGCAGGCTAGATTCCACCATCGCCCGGTAGATCCGCGGCCGCTGTGTAGATTCCGGATATTTCTTTAGAAACGCCTCAAGATTCTTAACCAGCGCTGCGCGATCGTTAGATGCGGTGTCGATCGCCTTCTGCAGATCCAGTCTCTCAAGGTCCTGTTGCTGCGGATGTTTTTCAGGTGCGCCATGCTGTGGCACCGGCACTGGCGTCGCCGGAGCTGGTGTCGAAGGTGTCGGCGTCTGGGCCTGCTGACACCACTCTGCTGCCGGCGAGCACAGCACCAGCCCAATCAAGAGTGGGAATCCGCGAACGATCACGTGGCGGCGGATGAACACAAACTATATTGTACCGGGGTGAAAGGACTTTTGCAGCGTGCCGGAAGCGCGTGGGCTAACATCCCGCTCTACGATCCTTGAACGTCAACGCCGCCGGACACCGTATGAACTTCAATACGTCCCGAAGACGATCCGATGTGCGCACGCAGAGAGTGCTTGCCCTGTTCCTCAAGGATTACCGGGATATTAGTGCGAATGTCCCCGGAAGTAGTTTCGGCGGTGAACAGAAAGCTCGCGCTGGGCGGCACGCGAATATCAATAGAACCGGAAACGGACTTCAGTTCCCAATAGCGGCTGGCGCTAGGGTCCCCTGAAACGTTGACGGAACCGGACACAGCGTGAACCTTCAGGTCGCTCTTCGCCCCTTTCACTTCAATGGCGCCGCTGGCCGTGGACGCTTCCACGCGATCGCCCGGGTTGGTAATGCGGATGGATCCGGAAGCCGCGTTAACCTGGAGGTCGCCCTTCACATTGGCCACAACGATTTCGCCAGAAGCGCTGTTCACCCTCAGGATTCCGCCGATCCCGGAAACGTCGATGCCGCCGCTGGCCGCCGACACTTGCGTGTCGCGCTCCACGTTGTAAACGTGAAGGTAGCCTGAAGCGGAAGAAGCTTTTACCGGCCCACGAACAGTGTCGATGGTCATGCCGCCCGAAGCCACGCTGGCATCGATGTCCGTATCGTGGGGAACCTCGATCTTGTAATCGATGGAAACATTCCGAAACATGGAATTGCTTCGGCCAATGCGCACCACATTGTCATGCTGTTCCACGGGAGGATTCGCCAGAACCTCCTGAACGTTTTTCTCGGAGCCGCCAAACACCGACCATCCCTGCGTCACTTTGCCGACTATGTGAACCTTGCCGTCGGCGCTTCCGCGAATCTCCACGTTGCCCGAGCCATTATTCAACTCCAGCCGAACGGCGCCCGATACCGTAAACGTGCGCTCGAATGTGTTATCCGCGGCAGTAGCGCGGGTGGGGGCCAGCGCAACGCTGGCAAACAGCAGCAATGCGCCTGGAATCCAGGCTTGGTGGGTCGTTCCGGTCAGGGAAGTCATATGCCTCACTCTGCCCTCCTGTACAAAAGATACGCAAGTTGAAGCGATTATGTTCCCGCGGATTTGCTCAGCGTTTCATTCATGGAACCCTGGCGGTATCCCTCCAGGTCCAGGGTTACGTAACTAAATCCGACTGCTTTCAGGGCGGCGGAAATCGCCGAAGCCATCTCCGGCGTTAATGCCCGGGGCAATTCCTCGGGTGCCACCTCGACCCGTCCCAATGCGTCATGCAGCCGCACGCGGAACTGCCGGAATCCCAATCGTCGGAGCTCCGCCTCACCTCGTTCGACCAGCGCCAAACGCTCCTCGGTCACCACTGTCCCGTACGGTAGCCGTGATGCCAAACACGCCGAAGCAGGCCGGTCCCACATGGGCAACCCGGCCCGCTGCGCCAGAAACCGAATCTCCGGCTTGTGCAGTTGCGCGTCCAGGAGGGGCGTCAGCACCCGATGTTCCGTAGCCGCGCGCTGGCCAGGGCGAAAATCCGCAGTGTCATCGGCATTGACCCCATACGCGACCGCGGCAAACCGTCTTTCCGATGCAATCGCATCCAGCACGGAAAACAGCTCGTCCTTGCAGTAATAACAGCGATTCCTGTCATTCACGCGATACGCCGGATTCTCGAGTTCCCGGGTTTCCACAAACTCGTGCCGCGACCCAGTTGAACGAAGAAAACTCTCCACCTGTTCCCGATCAAAAGCAGAATAGCTGGCCGAGATGGCCGTAACCGACAACGCGCGTTCACCCATAGCCCGATGAGCAGCCCAAGCCAGATACGCCGAATCAATCCCCCCCGAAAGCGCCACGATCAGCGAAGGGAGTGCCGTGAGCCGGTTATGCAAACCCTGCTCTTTTTCCCCGGCGATCTCAGCCGATGGTTCGCCTGTCCGAATTTGTATCAAAGCGGTCATCCTAGCCTTGAGTATATCTCAGCCCGAATCCGTAACGATACCAGGTAACAACTTTAGATCCACATGCCGCTGGTGCGTGTGGGCTGCTTGGATTTCCAGTTTTTCCTGGATGCCCACTCCGAGAGTTTTTCGCGAAGACCTTGGGTTTTCCTGTCGTTGTAGCGCAGCGCCTGCAGGGCGGCATCTTGGGGCCTACCTTCGTAGGGTCTGCTTTCCGAAGCGATCCGTTCTCTTTGAACCGCACCGCTTTTGCGATCACTACCCCGAGCAAAAAATCTATCATTTAAAATCCAGCAATGCGTCCACGGTCCCCTTCTCCGCATCCGTCTGCAACCAATGCCCCACGGTGTCGTAATGCAACGGCAAATCCTTGAAAATCACTTCGCGGTGCGACTCCAGACGCATCAGGAATTCTTCGAACACGATTTTATCCATCACGTCGCCCGGTTTGATCGGCCACGCATCGCGGATCATCTTTTCTCCCGCAAGCGACATCCCAGTGATCGTCATCTCGTGAAACCGGTACTGCTTGCCCTCCGTGATCGCAACCGTGTACGTAACCGTGTGAGCTTGATCGTCGTACTTCGCCACCGGCTCGACCTTAGCCTCTAAATAGCCAAGGTGCCCATATTCCTCGCGCGCGCGATCCCAACCGCCTTCGATGGTCATGCCGTCCGCCACATCGCCGGGCTTTAACCGCATCGCCGCCTTGAGAGTTTCCTCCGGTACCGCGCTGTTTCCTTGCCACTTCGCCTCTTGCCAATGATAGACAGCTCCAGGCGCGCACGGGACAAAGACGGGGATCTCTTCGGGGAATTTCTTGTTCGGGTCGCCCGAAAGCCGCACCTGCACGGGCCCCAGCTTCGCACGAAGGTAACCTTGCTCCATATAAATTGGCCGGATAGCCTCCGCCAGGAACACATCAATCGTCAGTCGCGAGTAAGGCTTGCGCAGCACCTCCGAAAGATGCTGCTGCACAGCACGATTGCTGGCCAACGCGGGATCACTGAACTCCATGCTGGCAATCGTTTGCGTCACGCCGGTCACTTGAAACTCCTGCTCCGAACCGTCGATCAGGGGATTCGCCAGAACATAATGTTGAACCTCCGCCTTCAGGCCATGCGCGGTCAAAAAAGACGCCAGTGAATTGCCTGCGAGGTCCACCACCGTCCCGCCTTCGGGCAAAGAGCCATCGAAGAACGGCAGATCCTTTCGAATCGCGTCCGACAATTCGCTATCGTCAAACCACGGAAAATTATCGTACGCCACCGGCAATCGTGGTGTTTCCACTAGCTGAAAGGTCAACGTCACATCATTGTTGTGAGTGTCAAATTTATAGTTCACTTTGGCGAACAGTCCGCTGCGCAAAAGCAGGTCGGCGGCATCCTGCAACTCCTTGCGCCCAACCTCAGTTCCGATCTGCAGTCCAGACAGCGAAGCCACCTGAGCCGCGCTGAATGTCTTCAATCCTTCAGCGCGAATCTCTTTTAGGGTAGCCGTCTGTGGATAGGCGTGGGGTGCAAAGCTGAGAAAGAAAAGTAGAGTAAGCGGAAAAACCCGGTAACTGGACCGCATGAACCTATAGTAGCTCATCGCAAAAATTTGTGCCGCTTCACGGAACACCGCACCGCTTCAGTCCGAAGCCGTCGCCGGATTCTTGCTGTGGATCTCGCGCGACTTGTCGATTACCCACTGCGGAAAAGACGGCTCTCCTAGTGGCGGCTGCCCGCGCGTAATTGCCCAATGGTCGATCCAGCCCGTGCCCTCACCCACGTATTCGTCGGGAGTGCTATACGCCGGGTCGCCGATCGCGTTTTGCAGCGTGATGAACTGATACCCGCGTTTGCGCAGCAGATCCAGAACATCGCCAACGTGATCCGCCTCCAGCCACGTCGCGTGGAGCAGCAAAACCTGCTTGGGCTCATAGCCGAACAAGCTCTTCGAAAGTTTCTCGTAGTAGTCAAAAATCGTGGTGGTGTAGGAAAGATACGAGCTCACCAACTGTTGCTCCATGGCGGTGTCCTGGTGTTTCCGCGCGTCCGCATATACGCCGGCGTACATCCAATCCCAAGCATCCATCGTCACCGGAGCCACCTGATACCCGCGTTGGGCAAGAAACGCCTCCGCCTCGCGACGGGTTTGCAGGTCCATCCCTGCATCCAGGTACGGGTGCCGCAAATACCGCAGTTTCATTTTATGCTGCGCCATCAGCAGCCGCGTAACCGTCTCCCCGCGGATAACCTCTTCCTCCCATACTGGCAGTGTCACGTGATTCAGCGAAGTATGCGCGAACGTGTGATTGCCAAGCTCGAAACCATCGTCCAGCCACAGGTTCAGCGACTTGATGCGATCGTCCACTTCGCCAACCTTGTATAGCTTCTGCTCGTTGACAAACCCGATTGCGGGAACTTTTTGCTCCCGCAGCGTCGTTAGCAATTTCGTGGTCATTTCCACGATTTCCGCGCCGGTCATTGAGTTCGCGTCCCCGGCGGGTAGATCATCAATGGTGATGGCAACAAAGCGCTGTGGAGTGGTCTGCGAAAGAAGGGGAATACCTGCGGCCAGCCATCCCAGCAAAACAAACAACATGCCGCGAACGTGAATCGCTTTCATAGCTAACCTCCCGATAAATCCAGCCTGGCCGCCGCCTTCTTCCCGGTTTGATTCTAGTTCCTGCCACAAAGGATGGCAAAGACCGGTGTCCAAAGATGTGGCGGAAACACTATTCGACGGTGACGGATTTTGCCAGGTTGCGCGGTTGGTCTACGTCGCAGCCTCTTCGCACCGCGATGTGATAGGCAAGCAGTTGTAGGGGAACAATTTCCAGCAGCACCGAAAGCAGATCTGAAGTCGGCGGCAGTTCGATCAAGTGGTCTGAAGCCTCCCGCGCCAGATGATCGCCCTGTGTTGCAATCGATATGACGATCCCGTCGCGCGCCTTCACTTCCTTGATGTTCGAAACGCTCTTCTCGTAAAGCGTCATGGACGCCGGATCGGATTCATCGCGCGTAGCCAAAACCACTACTGGCAGATTTTCGTCAATCAGCGCGTTCGGGCCGTGCTTCATCTCGCCCGATGGATAGCCTTCGGCGTGAATGTACGAAATTTCCTTCAGTTTCAGCGCGCCTTCCAGCGCAATAGGGTAGTGAATGCCACGCCCCAGATAAAGAAAATCTGACTGCCGGAAGAATTGCCGCGCCAGGGAATCGTATAATCCGGTTGCATCGGCCTGCAGGATTGTTTCGACCTTGTGCGGAATTTGCAGTGATTCCAGCATTAACTTGCGAGCGTCCTCCGGCGAAAGTTTGCCGCGAATCTGCCCGAGATACGACGCAAGCAGCAACAACGCCGCGATCTGCGCCGTGAACGCTTTCGTCGACGCCACGCCAATCTCCGGCCCTGCATGGGTCAGGATTGTTCCCGCAGCCTCGCGCGTAATCATCGAACCCTTGACGTTGCAGATCGCCAGCGTCGGCGAGCCTTTTTGCTTCGCCTCGCGCTGCGCTGCGAGCGTGTCCGCCGTTTCTCCGGATTGACTGATGCAAACGGTGAGCGTCTTCGAATCGAGGATCGGATCGCGATAGCGAAATTCGCTGCCATAATCCACTTCCACGGAAATCCTGGCCAGCCGCTCAATCATGAATTTCCCGGCCAGGCCAGCGTGCCAACTTGTCCCGCACGCGACAATGCGCACATTGTGAAAGCCGCGGAATTGCTCTTCGGAAATCTGCATGTCATCCAGAAACACTTTGCCGGTGTCCTGGGAAATCCGCCCGAGAAGCGTGTCCCGTATTGCGCGCGGCTGCTCGAAGATTTCCTTCTGCATGAAATGCTTGTAGCCGCCCTTTTCCGCCATGATGGGATCCCAGGTGACCTGGTGAGCGGGCCGCTCCACCGGGTTCCCTTCCAAGTCCGTCACGCGCACGCCTTCCCTGGTCAGAATCGCAACATCCCCATCGGCCAGAAAGAAAATGTTCCGCGTGTGCTCCAGCAAGGCAGGAATATCGCTGGCCACAAAATATTCACCGTCCCCCAGGCCGATGACCGACGGAGGCCCAATGCGCGCCGCGATGAGCTTCTGCGGATCCTTGGCTGACAAAAACACCAGCGAATAGATTCCCCGCAGGTCCTTCAGGGTCTTGCGCACCGCCTCTTCAAACGGCAAATCCTTCGCGTATTTCTCCACAAGGTGCGCCACGATCTCTGTGTCCGTCTCGGTAACGAACTTGTGGCCTTCTTTCTGCAGCTTTTCCTTTAATTCCAGATAGTTTTCGATGATTCCGTTGTGCACCACCACATACTGCCCGGTGCAATCGCGATGCGGGTGCGCGTTTTCTTCCGTCGGCCGTCCGTGCGTGGCCCAACGCGTGTGGCCGATTCCATACGTGCCCTCAATGGGCGAGTTTTGAATTACTTCTTCGAGGTTGCGCAGTTTCCCTGGCGCCCGTCGCACGTGCAGTTTCCCGGACGAATCCACCACGGCGATTCCGGCTGAGTCATAGCCGCGGTATTCGAGCTTCCGCAGCCCTTCGATGATCACCGGGACCACCTTCTTGGAGCCGATATAGCCGACTATTCCGCACATGCGAACGCTCTCCTGTTTGCTAGAGGTTCAGCTTAGCACGGGCCTGTTCGGAACCAGTCCATACGAGCGGGTAGGAAGTCGCAAAAGTTACTGAGGAATGGGATCGTTCAACGTGCGTACGATCTCATAGGTAGTGAGCTTGCCATTGGCGTCAAAGTGAAAAGTCACGCGCGCAGTCACAGGTTGCATTTTCTCCGTATCGATATGCCGGATCTTCGTAACCAGCGTATCGGCCTGGTCGGTCGGTTCCATCGAGTATCCGCGCGAAGACAGGAACTCGCTTACGGTTCCCTGCATGCTCCCGATCGGTAAATGTTCCTGCAGCATCGCCTGAATCGGCTTCAGTTGCGGATCGTCCACCACCGGCAAAGCGGACTGCTTGCAACCGAGAACAAACAGCAGCGCGCTAAATAAAAAAAGAGAGATTAGCCTTAGCTTGGACCGGTTATGTGTGCGGCGCGAAAAGGAAGCCATCCACTCAAACCTATTCCACAATTTCGAAGCGGTATTCTTCAATCACCGGATTGGCCAGCACTTCCTTGGAAATGCGTTCAAGTTGCGATTGCGCTTCGTCCCGATTCCAACCGTGCAGGTTCAGCACGAAGAATTTGCCCTGCCGAACTTCCGCCACCTGCGAATAGCCCAGGCCAGAAAGGGCATGCTGAATAGTCTGACCCTGTGGATCCAGCACAGTGCGTTTTGGCATTACCCAGACATGAGCTTTCATGAAGTCAGTATAACATCGCCCCTTGCTCGCGTGGAGCAGGCAACACAGCAAGCCTAGCGGTGCACTTCCGCAAATGAAAAATCAAAACTGTTAGACACCAATTTTCTCAGCTCTGCCTCGTTCAGCCCCATCTCGCTTGCGTGCTGGTATTCCCCGCGCAGCGACGTATGAAACATCGAAGGATCGTCCGTTGAAAGCACCGTGGGAATTCCGTGCCGCATAAGCTGCGGCAGCGGGTGTTGCCGGAGGGACGGTTTTGCAACCCCGATCTGCGTAGCCAGCGCACCCGTCCTAAGATTGCTCACCGGGCACACTTCCAGGACAATCCGGCGCCCCGCGAGCAAATCCATCAGCGCCGGATCGTGAATAGCCGCGATTCCGTGACCAACGCGTTCCACGTCCAACAATTCCACGGCCTCGCGGATTTTTTCCGGGCCGCCAATCTCCCCCGCATGCATCAACAGGTGCAAGCCACAATGCGCAGCGCGCCTGTAGACGGCCTGGAAATTCTTCGTAGGCACGCTCAACTCATTTCCGCCGACTCCAAACGCAACAATGCGTGGCGAATTGCACTGTTTAGCCCAATCGACAACCTGCATCGCAAAATCGGCGCCGAATTGCCGGACCGCGTCGAATACCCAATTCAAGCGCAGGCCTTTTGCCTCAAACCGCTCGGCTGCCGCCAGCATCGCCTCGAAATTCGCTTGCGGATTCTGCCGCCGCAACAGCATCACCCCGATCGACAGCGTCACCTCCGCATACACCACGTTTTCCACCAGCAACTGCTCGGCTAGATCCGTCACGATCAGCGCGAAGTCGGCTGGTTCCCGCACGAACGAAGTCACCCACTTGAACGCCTCAATAAATGTGGTGAAGTCGCTGTAAGCATAGCGTTTACGGACCTCCTCCTCTTTTATTGTTAAGCCATGCCGCGCGGCCAAAGCCGCGGCTGTCGCCGGACGAATCGATCCTTCCAGATGCAGATGCAATTCTGCTTTTGGCAATGCGGCGATTTTGGCAGAGAGGGCGCTGTGTTCCACGGGAACCAGTTAGTGGGGCAACGGTGGTTTTCCGGCGTTGGTCCAAGCCGTCAACCAGTAAGAACCAACGTCCGTGGAGGCATCGGACAATTGCTTGATCAGAGAAGCCGCCGCCAGATTGTAGAAATGATCGTAATATTCGTCCGTGTAGGAACTTTGCCCGCGCTTGGCGTTGCGATCGGCCAGGAGCACGGCCTCCAGCATGCTATGCGCGTTTAGGCACATGTCGAACGCGTAGTCGGTCGGGTCCGTAATAAACACGGCGTCGTGCGAATTCAATGGGAAAAACGAACCGTAGCGATCGATTAACGTGGTGTTGAAGCGCTCGTTCACCCCCGTTTGGCCGGTTAATCTGCCATCATAATTCTCGGTGGTGTTGAACGGGTCGTGCGCTTCCGCGACATAATTTGCCAGGAACGCAGCGTCAATCTTGGCCTCATCCCAACGTGCCGTTTTCATATCCTCCGTCAACTTGGCGCTGTACACGCCGATTTGCCACGGCAGCGTTCCCGTGGAATCGATTTTGGATTTACTGTATTTGGACAGCGCGGCCTTGTAGCTGTGCGGTAAAGCCTCAAACGGAAATTTTCCATACTTATCAAGCTCAACGAAGTGGTTTTGTCGTTCGTTCGGACGCTTATCCAGCACATTCAGCGGATCGTTCACGTGCTGGATCAGGAAGTTTCGGTTCGCCTCGAAAAAACTCCGCAAATCGTAAGGAAGTGTATCGACGGCATGATTCACGATGAGGCGCTGCGCGTTCGTGCCCCATGCAATGTCGGCGCCGGGGTTGCACAGTTCCACCAACGCAAGGAACAGTAACGCCGTGCCTGTACCTCTCACCTTCCACAACCGTTGCCGGGGCATGAATTGTGTCCTTGGCGCCTACTTGCTCGGGGCGGCCAACCTAAGCGTACTCTTTCTGCGCCCGTAGAAATAATAAATCACCAGCCCGATGATCAGCCAAGAGAAGAATCGCAGCCAGTTCATGATCGGCAGGCCGGCCATCAACAGCAGGCAAGTCAGAATGGTGAGCACGGGAGCGATAGGTCCGCCCGGCGCGCGGAAAGCCCGCGGGCGGTTTGGCTCACGGTACCGAAGAATCAATACGCCGCCGGCAACCAGCGCAAACGCGAACAGTGTGCCAATATTCGACAGATCGGCCAGCGTGCCGATATCCAGCAGTCCCGCGGGAATCCCTACCACAAATCCTGCCAGCCACGTGGAAAAATCCGGCGTGTGAAATCGCGGGTGAACCCGGCCAAAAATTCGCGGCAGCAATCCGTCGCGAGACATCGCAAACCACACGCGCGCCTGCCCTAATTGAAACACCAGCAGCGATGAGATCATTCCCATCAGCGCGCCCAGCAAAACCACCAGCCGAACGCCGCCAAAATGCAGCTTCTTCATCGTGTTGACAACCGGCGCCGCGTCGCCCATCAGTGTTTGCCATGGCACCAGCCCCGTTAGCACGACAACCACCGCGATGTACAGCAAAGTGCAAACCACCAGCGTCGCGATGATCCCTCGCGGCAGATCCCTCTGCGGATCCTTGCATTCCTCCGCCGCCGTCGACACGGAATCGAATCCGATGTAGGTGAAGAATACGATTGACCCGCCCGTCAAAATGCCCGGCCAGCCGTTCGGCGCGAACGGATGCCAATTGGCTGGATGGATAAAACGCGCGGCGAACATCACAAACACCATGATCGCCACGATTTTCAAGAACACCATGACGTTGTTGGTTTCCGCCGATTCTTTGATCCCGCGGACAAGAATCACGGTCAGCAGCAGCACGATGATGAATGCCGGCCAGTTGAACCCGAAATGCCATCCGGGCCCATAAATGTCATTGCCCTGCAAGTCCTGCAGTCCAGTGGGAAGGTAGGCGGGAGAAATCCACCGCGGGTCGGGATGCCACCCGAACCAGTCCAGCAGCGCAACGACGTGCGCGGAGAATCCCACGCTCACCGCCATGTTGCTCACGGCATATTCAAGAATCAGGTCCCAGCCGATAATCCACGCGATCAGTTCACCCATCGTCGCGTAGGTGTACGTGTAAGCGCTGCCCGCGATCGGGATCATAGCCGCCAGCTCTGCATAACACACGGAAGCAAATCCACAAACAATGGCGACCAGAACGAAGGAAAGCGCAATCGCGGGTCCGGCCCCCGGCCGTCCGAACGAAGTGGATCGCGTCAGAAGATATTGCAGCAGCGGCGCGTTGAGGACCGACGAAACCTGCATCGTCTGGCCCGCGATCGCCGTGCCGACGATCGTGAAGATTCCGGAACCGATCACCGCGCCGATTCCCAGCGAAGTCAGGCTCAACCATCCCAACGATTTTTTTAATTTGATTTCCGCGTTTTCGGAGTCGGACAAAAGCTGGTCGATGCTTTTACAGCGGAACAGTGCTGACGCCACTCAAGCTCTCCGATCCCATCCGCGCGCATGCGTGCCCACCAAAAAGCCCGCCACGGAATTTATAAGGAATGATCGGGCCCACTTTATCGCGAACACTATGCGACGCGCAACTTAGACCCCCGGCAAGCACCCCTGGGCGCGGACCCCACCCGGGAATCTTGTTATCCAGCACTCAAAAAAATAAGATCCGTCGTTCCGAAAGGAGTCCTCGAAGTGAGGACCGTCGTCTCTTTCCGCGCCTCTTGCGGAAAAAATACCCCGTCGATCTCAACCCATTCGCCATTCGCAAGCGCCGTGACGTCCCTGCCTAACCCTACAAGTGCTGCAGCTGCGCGTACCTCTCCACAAACTTCTTCGTCCCGCGCCCCGGAAAGCTCACACTCAAACGCCGGTCTTCGTCCTCGCCCTCAACTCCCACCACGGTCCCCACGCCATACTCCGGGTGCCGCACCTTCTGCCCTAGCAAGGGGTCGGCATTCTTTCCCCGCTTAAACGCCGACGATCCAAACGCCGGCGACGGAGTCGAGGTACGTCGTTGCGGCGCGCGCTGTGCCGGAGGCGCAATTCCCCGAGCCCGCCGCACAAACTCTTCCGCCGAATATGAGTATTCCGGATCGGGCTCGTAACGCCGCGATTCGCCAATCTCCGCCATCGATCCCCGCACCGTGTCCACAAGTTCCGCCGGCACCTCGGCCAGAAACCGGCTTGGCAGGGAAGCGCGCATCTGCTGTTCGTTTCCGAAAATGCGCCGGTACACCGCTCGCGTCAACGTCAGCGAATTTCGCGCTCGGGTCATTCCCACATACACAAGCCGCCGTTCCTCCTCGATGCCCTTCTCTTCTTTGATGGAGCGGCTATGTGGACAAATGCCTTCCTCTAACCCCGTCAGAAACACGTGATCGAACTCCAGTCCTTTCGTGCTGTGCAAAGTAATCAGCGTGACGCCCGGCTTGTCTTCGAACGAATCCGCGTCGCTGACCAGTGCTGCCGCATCCAGAAAATCCGTAAACGATTCCCCGGCCTCCTGGCTCTCCGCCACCGCGCGCGCCAATTCCTCCAGGTTCTCCATCCGCGCCACGTCGTCGGGAGTGTTGCGGTCGCGCAGCATCGGCATATAGGCGGTTTCTTCCAGAAGAAACCGCAGAAATTCCGCCGGTTCTTTGGCGTTGTAAGCCTCTTGCAGCCGAACCACCAACTCGCGGAACCCCCGCAACGGAGCAATGGCTCGCGTGGAAGCGGGGTTCGTCAGCAAAGACTCAATCGAATCCCACAGAGAAAGCCTTTCGCGGTCGGCAATTTCGCGCAGCGCATCAATCGACGTCTTCCCAATTCCTCGAGCCGGAACGTTCAAGACCCGCAGCAGCGAAATATCGTCTTCAGGGTGCAGCGCCAGGCGCACATACGCCAGCGTATCTTTCACTTCCGCTCGATTATAAAAACTGAATCCGCCAACCAGCTTGTAGCGAATCCCTCTCCGTCGGAACACTTCTTCAAACGAACGCGACTGGAAATTCGTCCGGTATTCAACGGCGCACGTCTGGTCCGGATTTTCGCTCAAAATAGGTTCCACTTCGCCCGCTACAAACTCCGCCTCCGCCTGCGCATCTCGCGCCTCGTAGTAACGAAGATTTGCGCCTTTCTCTTTCTGCGCCTGCAGGTTCTTTCCCAGTCGCCCCGGATTATTGGACACCACCGCCGCCGCCGCATCCAGTATCGCCTGCGTCGACCGGTAATTCCGCTCCAGCCGTACCACCTTTGCCGAAGGATAATCCTGCGAGAAACTCAGCAAAATAGAAACGTCCGCGCCGCGCCAGCGATAAATCGATTGGTCTTCGTCGCCAACCACGCAAACGTTCCTGTGCTCGTTCGTCAACAAACGCAGCAGGTCATACTGCACTCGGTTGGTGTCCTGATATTCGTCCACATGAATGTACGCAAACCGCGCCCTCCAGCGTTCCCGCACATCCGTGGAGTCCCGCAGCAGTCGCGCCGAGCGCAGCAGCAGGTCGTCGAAATCCACCGCCTTGCTGTTCTTCAGTACCTCTTCGTAACCCACGAAGATATCCGCGATCTTCCGCATGTCCGGCCCCAGCGCCGTGGCCCGCACCTGTTCCGGTGTCTCTCCATGATTCTTCGCGTAGCTGATCCGGCTCAGCACGTTGCGCGGCGTAAACCCGTCTTCCTCGATCCTCAGCCGTCCCATCGCCAGCTTCACCGCAGCGATCTGGTCATCGTCATCGTATATCGCAAAGTCCTTCGGCAGTCCGGCATGAATTGCCTCGCGGCGCAGAAACCTCGCGCACAGAGAATGAAACGTGGAAATCCACGGCCTCGCGGGCGGTACGCCGGCACGTAGTAGCAGGTCGGTAACGCGGCTCTGCATTTCGTCCGCCGCTTTATTTGTGAACGTGACCGCCAAAATCCTTTCTGCTGGCGTGCCCTTCGAAATCAGGTTGGCCATGCGAAAGGTGATCGCGCGCGTTTTCCCGGTACCGGCACCGGCAAGAATCAACACCGGTCCTTCGGTGGTTTCCGCAGCAACGCGCTGTTCTGAGTTCAATTGTTCTAGTAGGTTTTGCATTTGGGTTTGGAACAATGATTTGTTCGACACTCCATGGTAGCCGACCCTCTTGGGCCGGGCAAATCGGGCCAGAATTGCACTGTGGATTTTAACCGTCAGTCGGGAACGCGATTTACTCCGAGCTTTCGTGTCCGAGCGCGATATCGAAGTACGAAACTGGCTGGTTATCTCCCATGGAGACGATGTTGGGCAGATACAGGTGAGAGTTTTGCAACAGGTCCACCTCTCCCCGCAAATCAAAATAAATCAGACCGGCCACGGTGCTGTGCGCAGCCACCACCGTCGTCGGCATTCCCGCATTCTGGCAAGCGTCGCGCAGCGCCGTCCAATTGGAATCCCGCGCGGACTTCGGACCAGTGCTCGGAATCGGTATCGGCAAGGGAATGCGTTTGGCGGTCGGGTCCTTCCCGTTATTTTTCAACATCACCGTGTCCGCTACTTCGTCGGCGGTAAGCGGCGCGATCTCCTGACGATTGTCTTCGCTCAGTTGCACCAATAGGCGGATGCTCTGGTAATTCACCTTCAGCGCGTAGTTGTTGTCATTGCGTAAACTGACGTGAATCGCCACCACGCCTTTCGAAAATGGTGACTTCTTCGGAAATTTCTCCTTGTAGTCGCTCGCTTGCGTCCACGGATCAATTCCTATGGTCACGCCTTCATGCGAATCCTTGATTTTTTCATGGATCGCCGCGGGGGAGTTTTCCTCACTCGGTGTGGCGTCTTTGTTTTGTGCGGGAAGCGAAGCGGCGATAAAAGCGGCGAGAAGGCAGGCGAGGAAGTTTCGCATGAGGCTATAATAGAATGTTTGCATCCTGAGGCCTTCGATTCACGGGGAACAAGCAGGGTTGCCCCTGCTTGTGTGACCTCGGGCGTTCACAAATCCCGGATCTGACCGGAGTCCAAATCGCGTGTACTTCGTTTATAGCATATTGATGGGTCTGGCGGCCCTGTTCACGGCACCGTATTGGTTGATTCAGGGCATGCGCCACGGGAAATACCTCTCCAACCTGGGCGACCGGCTCGGCTTCGTAACCACCGCCACGGACCGTCTGCCACCAGATCGCCCGGGCGTGATCTGGATGCACGCCGTGTCTGTCGGCGAGACGCTTTCCGGAGTCGCGTTGGCCAAGCGCCTCAAAGAAACGTATCCGAGGCGTCCCCTGGTTGTATCTACCACCACCCAAACCGGCCACGCACTCGCCAAAGAACGCATGCCATTCGCCGACGCCGTGATTTACTTTCCGTTCGATTGGGGCTTCAGCGTCGGCAGGGTTCTCAACTCCGTGAAGCCCGCTCTCATCATCATTCTCGAAACTGAAATCTGGCCCAACTTCCTGCACGAATCTCGCAAACGCAATATCCCCGTCATCTTTGCCAGCGGACGCATCTCCGACGGCTCCTTCGAGCGTTACCAGAAATATCTCAGGCTCTTCGGCTTTTACCTCCGCCCATTCCTAGAATCCGCTCTGCGAAATGCCGCCGCCTTTCTCATGCAAACGCCCGCGGACGCAGACCGCATTCATGCACTGGGAGCGCCCGCCGACCGCGTCAAGGTCATCGGCAACCTCAAATACGATATGAACCTGCCAGACGCAACGCCTCTTTCTCGCTGGCTCACCGAAGAATGCAAGCGCCTACAAAGGTGGCCGGTGATCGTTGCCGGCAGCGTCGTCGCAACAGAAGAGCCGCTCGCGCTGATCGCCTTTGGCGTGGTCCAAGGCGACTTTCGGAACGCACTGCTGGTTCTTGCGCCGCGCAAGCCGGAACGCTTCCTCCCGGCAGCCGAATTCATCGAGGAATCTCACCGTAAATTTATTCGCAGATCGGAATTGCCGGTGCCGGGCCCGGGCATCACTCCGAAAGCCGGCGAAAATTGCAAGGCCATCTCCGCCGATACCACCGTCATTTTGCTCGATAGCATCGGCGAACTCGCATCGCTTTATGCCTTGGCCGACGGCGCCTTTGTCGGTGGTTCGCTCGTGGAAGCCGGTGGCCACAATATTCTGGAGCCCGCTGCCTTTGGAAAAGTTCCCGTCTTCGGTCCTTCCATGGAAAACTTTGCGGAAATTGCAGCGCGCTTCGTAAAAGCCGGTGCTGCCATTCAGGTGGAAAGCCCGGAAGACGCAGGCGTCGAGTGGATTCATTTGCTGAAGGATCCCGCGAAAACCAAGCGCATGGGAGATTCGGCGAAGCAAATTGTAGAAACCAGTCGCGGCGCCCTCGATCGTGTCATGGCCGAAGTCGCCAAGCAGTTCGGTGGCGCTTCGCGATGACCCTGCCGCCGCTGCTGCGGTTGCTCCTCTGGCCGCTGTCGGTGTTGTACGGCGCAGTCACGGTATGGCGCGCGTGGCTGTACGAAAAGGGAACGCTCCGCCAAAAGCGATTGGATCGTCCGGTCATCAGTGTGGGAAATCTGACCGTCGGTGGCACCGGTAAAACGCCCATGGTGATCTGGTTGGCCGAACACCTGATCGCGGAAGGGAAGCGCGTAGGCATTTTGAGTCGAGGCTACAAAGGCGCCGGCGGGACCAGTGACGAAATCAAGCTAATGAAACTCCGGCTGCAGCAGCGCGCCCTGTTCGGCGTAGGCGCAGACCGCTACGAAGAAGGTAAGAAGCTTGAAGCAAAGGTCGACGTGTTTCTGCTGGATGATGGCTTTCAGCATCTGCAGCTGGCGCGTGACGCGAACGTGTTACTCCTGGACGCCGCTCAGCCCCTTGCCAAACAAGCCATGCTCCCGACCGGCCGCCTCCGCGAGCCCATCTCCGCCATGGCCCGCGCCGATTTGCTCGTCTTCACGCGCATCGAAACCGTGCCCGGCACTGCCGCGGCCGTTGAAAAGTTTCAGGACTATCCGGTATTTTCCGCAGCCACCAAATTGCTCGGCTATCGTCGCTTGCAGGAGGCGAAGCAACTCATGAGCCTCGAAGAACTTGGCGCCGGTCCGTTCTACGCGTTCTGCGGCATCGGCAATCCGCTGGCTTTTTTCCAGGACCTGAAGAATTGGAATCTCACGCTCGCGGGCCAGTCCGAATTTCAGGACCATCATCACTATGACCAACGCGATGCCACTGAATTGCAAGCGGCGGCGCGGACTGCCGGCGCAAAAGTCCTGGTCACCACGGAGAAAGACGCGCAGAACCTCGCGGATGTTCACTTTTCCGAGCTTCCCGTCTACATCGCCGTAATCGATCTGCTGATTTCTAAAGAGACGGCTTTCCTGGAATTGATTCACCAAAAGCTTGCCTCTGGTGACCACCCATGAAAATTCTGATCCGAGCCACAAACTGGGTGGGCGACGCCATCATGGCCCTGCCCGCCCTGCGCGCGCTCCGAGCGAAGTTTCCGGACGCGCATATTGCTATTGTCGCGCGCCCCTATGTCGCCGACATCTATCGCGACCAGGCTATTTGCGATGAACTGATTCCCTACGATCCCAAAGGCCCGCACCGCGGCTGGAAGGGAAGAGAAACATTAGCCAAGGACTTGCGCGCCAAGCGATTTGATATTGCGTTGCTCCTGCAAAATGCTTTCGACGCCGCCTGGCTGGTCTGGCGCGCGCACATCCCGCAACGAATCGGCTACGCCCGCGATGGACGAAGCTTCCTGTTGACCAAAGCGATTGCCGTCCCGAAACCCGGCGAAATTCCCCCGCACGAAAAATTCCAGTATCTCGAATTGATCCGTCGCGCCGGATGGATAGACGCCTTGTACGACGACGCGCACATCGAGTTGTACGTAGGCGGCCCCAAGCGAGAACAAGCCGCAACAACCCTACGCGAAGCCGGAGCCCGCCCCAACGCTCTCCGCATAGCCGTAGGCGCCGGAGCCAGCTACGGTTCCGCCAAGTGCTGGCCGCCCGACCGTTTCGCAAAATCCCTGAACGCCATTCTTTCTCAGGTCGACGCCGACGTAGTCCTTTTCGGTACCGTTAGCGAAGCCGCGGTGTCGTCGGCGATCGCCACTGAATTGGGCCGTCCACCCATCGACCTGACAGGAAAAACCACAATCGCCGAACTGCCCGCGCTGCTGTCGCAATGTCAGCTGTTCCTGGGAAATGATTCCGGAGCAATGCATGTCGCCGCGGCCGTCGGCTTGCCGATTGTCGCGATCTTTGGTCCTACCGACCCCGAAGGAACGGCCCCGGTAACGCTCCTCGCGACTCTCGTCCAGCAAAAGCCCTACTGCAGTCCCTGTTTCCTTCGCCGTTGCCCCACAGACCATCGCTGCATGACCGCAGTAACACCGGAAATGGTGGAAGCAGCACTGCGCTCGCGGTTCTCTGAGGTGACTTCTGTCTGAACTATTCCTGCGCAAGCCCGCCGTGTTCCTCGACCGTGATGGCACAATCGCCGAGGAAGTAGGTTACTTGAATCATCCCGACAGATTTCGTATGTTTCCTTTTACAGGGCCAGCCATCCGCCGCCTGAACGAAGCGGGCCTGGCTGTGATTGTCGTAACCAACCAATCCGGCGTAGCCCGTGGCTATTTTCCGGTGTCGCTCGTACAGCAAGTGAATGAGCGCATGCAGCGCGAACTGCAAGCAGATGGAGCGCGTGTCGACGCGGTTTACTATTGCCCGCACAGTTCCGCCGACGATTGCGATTGTCGCAAGCCGAGAACGGGCATGGTCGAGCGCGCGGTGCGCGAGCATCACATCGATCTGCTGCGCTCCTACGTGGTCGGCGATCGCTACGGCGACATGGAATTGGCGTTTCGCACGGGTTGTAAGGCGATCTTCGTGCGCAGCGGATACGGCCGCGGCGAAGAAACCTGGCACTCCGGCGAATGGCCTCGGCAGCCCGACGCGATCGTCGACAATTTGCAGCTAGCCGCGGATTGGATTCTGGTGCAACAGGGATGAAACGCAAAAAGAAAAACGCAAACGCTTCGGGAGCTGTCGATCTGCTTTCGCTGGCCGATATTGTCGAGCGCTTCGAAGGAAAACGCGTCGTGCTCCTTGGAGATTTCGTCGCGGATTCTTTTCAGTACGGTACCATCAGTCGCGTGTCCCGCGAAGCTCCTGTCCTGATTCTGCGTCACCGTGAAACGCGCGTCCTGCCCGGAGGCGCCGCCAATGCCACCAGCAATTTCGCGGCTCTCGGCGCGCGCGTTACGCCGGTCAGCGCCGTCGGAGACGATGAAACCGGCGATTTGCTGGTCCGCGCGTTCCGCGAAATGAACGTAAACGTTTCTGGAATCGTTCGCATCAAAGGTGGCATAACGCCTACGAAAACGCGTTTTCTCGCCGGTTGGGCGCACACGGTGGGTCAACAGGTGTTGCGCGTCGATTACGAACCGCAATCGCAGATTACGGAATCCCATCGCAAAAAACTTCAGCAACAGCTAAAAGCAAAGCTCAAAAATGCCGACGCGCTGGCAATTTCGGACTACGGCCTGGGCATCGTGAATCCGGAAACGGTACGCCAAGCCGTGAGAACACAGCAACGACACATTCCCGTAAGCCTCGATTCCCGCTACCAACTGATGGACTACAAACGCGCGGGCGTAACTGCTGCTACTCCAAATGAAGCTGAAATCGAAGCCCTTCACAATATCGCCATCGGCCAGGATCTCTCGCAACTCGAACGCTGCGGCCGCGAAGTCTTGCGGGAATTGAAACTCAAGTCTCTTGTTGTCACGCGCGGCAAAGATGGCATGGCGGTCTTTCAGACCGCCGAAAAAACCGTCCACATTCCCGTTCACGGCAGCGACCAGGCCGTCGATGTGACCGGCGCCGGCGATACTGTCTTGGCCGCATACACTTTGGCGTTGGCAAGTGGCGCCTCAGCCGTAGAAGCCGCCCATATCGCTAATATTGCGGGCGGCCTCGTAGTCATGAAGCGCGGCACCGCCAGCGTTTCCCGCAACGAACTCCTCGAAGCTATCCGGCAAGCAGCAGCGGGGGTGGCCCCCTAGGCAATTTCTATGCGATCCGCCCAATCCAAAATTCTTTCTCGCGAATCCGTCCGCACTGCCGTGCGCGAACTGCAGAGCTTGGGCAAGCAGGTTGTATTGGCCAACGGTTGCTTTGACACGTTGCACGTCGGCCACGTTCGCTATCTTTCCGGCGCCAAAAAGGAAGGCGATGCACTGGTCGTTGCTGTCAACGCGGATTCCAGCGTCAGGAATCTAAAAGGCCACGGTCGGCCAGTCCTCGAGGAAGAAGCCCGCGCGCAACTGGTCGCCTCCTTGCGCGATGTCGATTTCGTCCTGCTCTTCCCCGAACCAAACGTCGAGCAATTGCTTGAGGAGCTTCGACCGGACGTTCACGCCAAAGGCACTGACTACACCGCCGAAACTGTTCCCGAACGCGCCGTGTCCGATCGGCTCCACATCCGTGTAGCCATCGTAGGCGATCCCAAGGACCATTGCACCCGCGCCTTTCTCGATGCCATCCGGAAAGGCCCCCATGGCTGAACCGCGCTTCGTCGTTGTTCGCCTTGGCTCCCTCGGCGATATCGTGCACACCTTTCCTGCCGTCGCCGGTTTGCGCGCATCGTTCCCCAACGCCGAAATTATCTGGCTAACGCATCCTCGTTGGGTGGATTTGGTTTCCAGCAGCGGCCTCGCCACGGAAATCTGGCCGGTGGATTCGCGCGATCTCGCCTCCGTTCGCCACATCGTCGGGAGGCTACGCGCCTCCAAATGGACCGCGGCCATCGATTACCAGGGCTTATGGAAATCCGCGTTTCTTCCTTTCTTCGGCGGTATTCCCGAGCGTATAGGTTTTTCTTCCGCCACCATCCGCGAATTTGGCGTTCCGATTCTTTACAGCAAAAGCGTTCGCTGTCAAACCACGCACATCGCCGATCAAAATGGCGAACTGTCCGCTCGCGCGGGTGCAAAACAACCGGTGGGAGCAGTAAGTCTGAAAGTGAACGACGCCAGCGCAACGCGAGTCTGCGAGGATCTCGCCAGGGAAGGCCTGCGTTCCTACATTGTGCTCAGCCCCGGCGGTGGCTGGCGGGCCAAATGCTGGCCCTCGGATCGCTTCGGTGTGCTCTGCCACAGAATTCGAAAAGAGATCGGCCTTCCTTGTGTCGTCAACTACGGCCCCGGCGAGGAATCACTCGTAGCCGAAGTAAAATCCACCAGCGGCGACTCTCAACCCATACCCTACGACGGCGAAATGGGAACCCTTATGGCCCTCCTTCGTGGTGCGCGCTGCATCGTCGGAGGAGACACCGGACCTCTTCATTTGGCCGTAGCCCTGGGCACTCCCGCGGTAGCGTTGTTCGGTCCGACCGATCCCACGCGAAACGGCCCCTATCCTTCGGGCCAGATTGTGCTGCGCAGTCCGAACGCAGTCACCAACTACGGGCGGGCGAATGTAGCTGATCCTTCCTTGATGGAACTGTCCGTAGACGCCGTGTTTGCCGCCGTGAAACAACGCTTGGGGGCCGCCGGGTGACCGCGCTCGATTTCTTTGCGCGTTGGCGCGTCCGTATGGGCTATGTCGTCGCAGTCGTCACGCTATTCCTCGCCCGTCCCACGCCACTCGCGATCGCAGTAGGCGCGCTAGTGGGAATCATCGGACTTTGCATCCGCGGGTACGCGGCGGGCTATCTACACAAGCAGGAAGTACTTACCACCTCCGGCCCCTACGCCCGCACACGCAACCCGCTCTACTTTGGCAGCAGCTTTCTGGCCCTGGGAGCCGCCCTGGCCATGCATTCCGTATGGGCCACGGCGCTGCTCCTTGTGTATTTCGCGTTGGTCTACACCTTCGTCATGCGCCGCGAGGAAATGGAACTCAGACAAAAGCATGGAGACACCTTCACCGCCTACGCCGCCGCCGTCCCGCTGTTTTTTCCACGGCTATTCGCGACATCGCCCTCGGCGAACGGCTCCGCCTTCTCCTGGGCCCAGTACAAGAAAAATCACGAGTACCAGGCCTTGCTCGGTTTTGCCCTATTGCTTGTCGGCTTGGTTCTCCTCTGGTGGCTGCGTCTTCGCTGAAACCACGGCCAGCTCCGGGCAAGCCGCAAAACAACTCAATTGCGTCAACACCTGCGCCGCGCCTTCCCGGTCCCTGCGGAAAATCCGTCGCTCGCCTTTCTTCCGGTCGCTCCCAGGGTAAAGCCCCCCCCCACATCCCGCCCCAAACCGGCAAAGAGCCGTCAGCACGTCGGTGAGGCTCACTCCGGCCCATAACCTCACGGAAGCTGGGGAGGTGCGCTCAGCAAAACACCGCGCCAGCGCAGTGAAGTCGTTAACGGAACTTGTCCTGCCGCGGACCGAGATAAAATAGGCTCAGCAGGAAACGGCAGTTCCGCCGGACGCCCGAAAAAAAAGGCAAGTCCAACCCACGCTGCAAGGGAAGTCGCCGCCGAAGCCCGAGTAATGCCTCGCCATGCCTGAGCAAATCCAAGAATCAAAAGGAAAATACCCGCCACCCAAACATAAACGGGAAGAGAAAAGTGCGCAGCGTGAAAAGCTCGAAGTGGCGCCAGCCTGAGCAAAACGCCGCCGGCAAAGGCGGCGACAATCGCAACGGCTGGCAGCTTCATAAAACTCTTCGCAACCTCACCAACGTCTCGATATGGAAAGTTTGCGGAAACAAATCGAACAAATGTACTTCCGCAATTTCATATTTATTCTCGGCCGAAACCGGCGATTCCGGCTTTCGTTCAGAATCTGTCAGCACCGCTAGGTCTCGCGCCAAAGTCGCTGGATCGCAAGACAAATACGTAATGTCCTGCGCGCCCAGATTAGCCAGCCGCGCCGCTGTTTCGGCTCCAAGCCCTGCCCGTGGAGGATCAAGCACTACCAGCTCCGGCTTATCCTGCGGTTTCTTCAGAAAATCTTCGGTGTGCTCGTTTTCCGAAACGATCGAAGCCCCCGCAATTTCCGCGTTTTGCCGTAGATCGCGCGTGGCCGAAAGATTCGCATCCACGCTCACCACCTTCGAAAACGCCTTGGCCAAGGACAAAGTGAAAAATCCGACGCCCGCATACAGATCGAGCGCATAGCCGCCCTTCGCGCCAGCCACCATCGTCTGAAGCAAATCTTCCACAAGGAAACGATTTACCTGAAAAAAGGACAAATGGTTCACGCGAAACTCGAATCCCCCCGCCTTCTGAATCAAATAGCCTGGTCCTTCCAACTCAAAGCGGTTTTTGCTTTGATCCAGAATTAGCAAACTCTCCAGAGCCGGTAGCGCACCCTTGAATTTGCTCGCCAATGCCTTGGGCGGCTCGGGAAAGCGCTCAAACGCCACATTCAAAGCAATCTTTTGATCTGCGCCGTCGGCAAACGCCTCAACCTCCAACACCCCCGGCGGAAGGGAATTGCCGCGCGCCAGTTCCTGCAATTGCAAAAATGTCTCGGCCAGGCGCGGCGAAAGCACCGGACAGTGATCGATCGGCAAAATGTGTGCGCTTTCGGGCAAGAAATAGCCGAACGCCCGTGGCTGAGCGTCGCGATAAGCCCACTGCGCGCGATTCCGGTAGCCATAAGGCTGTGCCGTATGTTCCTTGATCTCTCCCGCCCATTGCACTCCGCCCAGTCGCGATAGCGTCTCCCGCAAAATCTCTTTCTTCAGTCGCGCCTGTTCGCCAATTTCGATGTGCTGGTAATGACATCCACCGCAAACGCGGAAATGCGGGCACTCGGCGGCAATGCGAGACGGGGAAGCCTTCTCCACTTCCAGCAGGTTCGCGTGAATCAGCTTCTTCTTTCGCGTCCGCACCGTGGCGCGCACCTGTTCCGCCGGAAGCACGAACGGCACAAACACGGTGTTCCCGTCAGCGTGAGCCAATCCTTCGCCGCCGTAGATCATCTTCTCAATTGATAACTGCAACTCATCAGCCATATAGGATCAATCCTGACTTTCCCTTGTAAGAGGCAATCTAAACCGAGCGTTCGCTGCTAAACTCAAAATTCACCAGCAAATCAGCACCCAGCACTGAACGGTCATCCTGAGGCGATCCGGTCAGTAATTTCCCAACCTCAATTTTCAGAGAACTTGCCCCTAAAAACTATGAAAAGTAATACAGGCTCAAACGCGGCAATTGAAATTCATCCAGCAACCGTTTCTGCGAGTACTGCTTCTCCACCAACGTCAATTGTTCTGCTTTCATTTTGCGCCGATAAGCAGCCAATTGCGAATCCACCTCGCGTCGGATCTTCAGCAGCAACTCTTCGGAAGCATGCGTCAACAACGCCGCATGAACCTTTTCGTCCAGAATCGTCAGCCGCCGCTCCAAATCTTCCAGATCGAGCCCGCCGGGAACCTCTAGCAAAGTTTCCGCCGAGCGCAATTTCTCCGCCGCCTCCCGCAAGAATTCGCCAAGGCTTCCATGCACATCCTGTTGACGTCCCGCAGCCTTGCGCAACAGCTCCGCATTTCGCTGCAAATAAACGCGCAACTCCGCACGCGAAAACGGCTCTTTCGTTTCCAACTTCGTCGCCGGATGAGCCCCTGCCGCGGCCTCCTGCTGGTCCAGCGCCGCCTCCAGCACCGCGTCCGTGCAATAGGCCAGACTCTTCAGCGCCTTGCCCGCACCCCGTCGTGACCGCTGGTAACTTTCGAACGCCGCATCAATGCCCTTCATTGCCGCATCCAAAGGTACTCCCGCCTTCTGCCACGTCTCCATGATGGCCCAATCCAGTGGAGACACCAGCAGGTGCGCCCCGCGCTTCTTCCAAAAGTGTTCTTCAATTTCCGTGAAATAGTTGAAGTAATTCCACTTGTCCATAGTCGCCATTTCAAAACTCCGGTCACCGGTCGCAGCTTCAGAGTCTTTGTGAATACCCGCGGTTTCCGTCAGGGCATAACCTCAGCCGCCGCCGCAACCGTCAACAATCAAAAAAGCTTTAGCCACTGAGAACGTGCTTGTCCCTTCACACCACGCTCAATCGTCCGCAAGCCTTCCGCGAGGATGTTAACCGCGTTCCGTTCCGACTGTGTCCTCGGGGCTGAAGCCCGGATTTTCGAGGTCCAAATGTCGGCGCTCGGACTCCGATCCCTTGAGCGCTGAGCGGCGCCACCCCACGCTACCGACCATGAAATTGTCATCCTGAGCAGCGCTTTTTGCGACGAAGGACCGCAACCGATCCGCTCTCTCCAGGGGTCTCTGCCAGCGCGCCCGTCAGCGGGACCCCTTCTTCAATTTGCCAACATCACCTTTTGCAGCCGCTGCCGGCTTTGCCATTTCGCGATGCACTTCCGACGGCTGATTCTTTTCCCAGATGTGTCGCAAACCCGTCAGCGTCAAAAACTCATCCACATGTTGGATGTGCTTCGAACCCCGCGCGACCAGACGCGCCTGGCCCCCCGTAGCCACCACCGTTGGGTCCGCGTTCATTTCCGTTTTAATGCGAGCCAGCATTCCGTCCACCATATCCACGGCCCCGTAATACAAGCCGGCCTGCATATTCGTCACCGTGTTCGTGCCAATCACCTTTCCCGGATCCTTAATCTCCACGCGCGGCAGCCTCGCCGTCCGCGAAAACAATGCCTCCGACGCGACGCCAATTCCCGGCGCGATCACCCCGCCCAGAAATTCGCACTTCGCGGAAATCACGTCGAACGTAATCGCGGTGCCAAAGTCCACCACCACGCAGGGTCCGCCGTAGTGGTGAAACGCGGCTACTCCGTTCACGATGCGGTCCGCGCCCACTTCCATGGGATTATCCACATGTACTGACATTCCTGTCTTCACGCCCAACTCCACAAACAGCGCCTTCTTCCCCAAATAAATCCGCGACATTTCCGCCAGCGTCCAGTTCAACGGCGGCACCACGGAGCTGATGATTACCCCACTGATCATTTCCTTGTTCAATTGCGCGATAGAAAAAAGGTTGCGCGTCAGCACGCCATATTCGTCCACCGTTTGCGTGCGCGCCGTGGTCAGCCGCCAGTTGGCGATCAGTTCCTCAGCCCGGAAAACGCCCAGCACTGTATTCGTGTTTCCAACATCGATGGTCAGCAGCATCGTTCAGCGAACCTCGGTCACATCGCCCGCGATAACCGTCACTACTTGTCCGTTGTCCCTGGCCACCAGTAGCATCCCCTCAGGACTAAGCCCCGCGGTAGTTCCCATGTAGCTTTCTACGCCTGTATCCACACGAACCTTCCGGCTGCGTGCAAATGACGACACACTTTCAAATCGATCCACCACATAGCCCGGGCCTTCGCGCAGAAAGCGATTGTAATCGCTCTCGAATTGCGTCAGCAACCGTGCCAGCAGCTCCAACCGATAGCTCAGCCGCCCGGTTTCTTTCCGTATCGACGTCGCAATCGTGGCCAATTCCGGCGGAAACTTTTCCTGGTTCACGTTGATCCCGATGCCAACGATCACGAACCGCACCACATTCGGTTCCGCATGCATCTCCGTCAGAATCCCACCGAGTTTTTTTCCGTTCAGCAACAAATCGTTCGGCCATTTCAGCTCCGGCACCAGCCCCGTCTGCGCCGCAATCGCCGAGTACGCCGAAACTCCCGCCAGCATCGTCAGCAGCGGAGCCTGGGCGGGAGACAGCCGCGGTCTCAGCAGCACCGTGACGTACAATCCCGTGCTTTTTTCCGAGTGCCAGCTCCGTCCGGAACGTCCGCGCCCCGCCGTCTGTGCCTCCGCCATCACCACGGTTCCTTCCGGTTCGCCCGCATAGCCCAATTCCATAGCCACTCGATTTGTGGAATCGATCTTGAAAAAATGAAACAAGCGCTTCCCGAACAGATTCCCCCTCAGCCTCTTGCGCAGAAGGTCCGGCGTCAGAACATCCGGTACTTTCTCGAGGAAATAGCCGGTGATGCGCTGTCCCTTCACCTGCACGCCCAGTTTCCGCAGCTCCTGCACCCAGCGCCACACCGTCGACCGAGACATCCCCACCTCGCGCGCAATTCTCGCGCCGCTGATCACAATTGTAGCGTTCTCTGTGAGCAGCGTCAGAAGCGCTGCCAGCCGCCGGTCGGTTGCTCCTGGTAAAGAGGGTGATTGGGGCATTCGGCCCTGGTCCTGTCATTCCGCCGGTCCCTAGCTTACTTTCACTGGACGCTATCGACAAGCAGCCGGAAGCCTCTACACGGACCGCAATGCACAAGCAGTCCCGGAGAAAGAAAGTCAGCGCCTGTCTCGGCATAGGCGCGGACATTCTGAATCGTGATGCCACCCGCAATTTCAACAATGCAGTCAGGTCGCGCATCGCGAACGATCTGAACTCCACGCCGTGCGTAGGCTACAGTCATATCCTTCAGCATCACAGATCCCGCACCAGCCGAAAGTGCCTCCCGAAGCTCACGTTCGTTCCGCACCTCAGTCTGGATGGCAAGGGAATTCGCTTCAGTTTCAGCTCGCTGAGTACCAATCGCTTCGTACGCCGTCATCGCCTGCGGCCTCATCTGCGACGAAGCAAAACTGTGTGCCTGGTCCAGAGCCGCCTTCACCCCACCTGCAACGGCAACATGATTTTCCGTAAGCAACAGGCCTACGTTGTCGCGGCATTGTGCTCCGCCCATGGCCATCGCATATTGCTCAAGCACACGAAATCCCGGCGTCTTAAGTTGCGCGTCACGAATCTTGGCGCTGGTCCCTTCGACCGCCTGCAAAAATCGCCGAGTCTCAGTCGCAATGCCACTGAGCCGTCCCAGAAACTCCAAAGCCGTTCTTTCGCCCGTCAAAATCGCCGAAGCGCGACCCTCCAATTCCAAAACTGCCTTCCCGACACCAACCGCCCCGCCATCGCTGGCCAGTAACTCCATCTTCATTTGGGTATCAAGCGTCTGAAAGATTCTCTGCACCAACGGCAAGCCCGCGCAAATCAAACTCCGCTCAGCGATGATCCGTGCTTGGACCCGTGCATCAGCAGAAGCAATCGCAGCCGCGGCCAAATCGCCCGAACCAACATCCTCCGCCAACGCCGCGGCCATCAACCGCCGAACCGGCTCTGAATCAAAGTCCATGCATCAAATCCGTAGGATCGCCGCACTGCTGCGCCCCAGGTCCGTAAGATCACAACCGCGGGCCCTCAACCCTGGCCCAACTGCCTCAACCGCTCCACCAATTTCCCCAATTCAATTCGCTGCCCGTTCAACGCCTCTTCCATTTGCGCGATAATCGACGCCGGTGCCCGGCCACGAAACGTCTCATTCCCCAACTGCTTTTCCTTCGAAGCAATGGCCTTTTTCAGCCCCTCGATCTCTTTCTTGAGGCGCACCCGCTCCGCTGCTACATCAACCGTGTCCGCAGCATAAGGAATCCGCACATCAAACTCCGCTGTTGACCGCATGCCCCCGCCACCCTCAGCCAGCTTTTCCGCCCGTACAGCAAGCTCCGACAGAATCGCCAATCGCAGAATCCCGTGCTTATTCGCTTCTATTACCCCGCGCGCCCATGCATCTGCACTCGAAAATTCCGCCGCGACCTTTTTCTTCGGATCCAGCTTCATATCCGCCCGAATCGTCCGCAAACTCTGAACAATCTCCTGCACCAGTCCGTATTCCTTGATAGCCTGCGGATCGCTCCAAGATGCCAGCGGCTCCGGATAGGCATCCAACGCAATCGATTTCGCCCCAGGCTTCTGCGGCAATTGATGCCACAGTTCCTCCGTCAAGAACGGCATGAACGGATGCAAAAGTCGCAGCGCCGCATCAAATCCCGCGAACAGATTCCGCCAAGCCACCGTGGCCCGCGCACGATCGGCGTTCTGCAGTTCCGGCTTGATCCACTCAATGTACCAATCGCAGAAATCGCCCCAGAAAAATTGGTAAACGCTCTGCGCCGCCTCATGAAAACGGTAGCTCCCCAGGGCAGCGTCCACGGTTTTTACCGTCTCCGCCAAGCGCGCAAACAACCAGCCATCGACCAGCGGCGCGTGCCCCTGAAACGCGTGCGGCGCCTTCGCGCGAATCGCCGGATCGGCCAATTCTTCGAGCGTAATCCCACCCTGCTCAAACTTGTCCAGGTTCACAAACAGAAAGCGAGCCGCGTTCCATATCTTGTTTGCAAAAGCCTTCGCGCCGCCCAGCCGGTCGTCGGACAGCACGATGTCCGTCCCCGGCGCGGCCATGGACGCCAGGCAAAAGCGCATCGCATCAGTCCCATACTGCTCATTCAAAGCAACGGGGTCGAGCCCCGTCCCTTTCGATTTGGACATTTTCTCGCCGCCGGCCGTGCGCACCAGCGAATGCAGGTACACTACGCGGAAGGGAACTTTTCCCGTGAAATGCAGTCCCAGCATGATCATCCGTGCCACCCAAAAAAACAGAATGTCGTAGCCCGTGATCAGCAAGCTTGTCGGATAGTACGTCCGGTAATCCGCCGTATCCTCCGGCCAGCCCAGCGTCGAAAATGGCCATAACGCCGAACTGAACCACGTATCCAGCACGTCCGGATCTTGCTCCAGTTCTTCCGACTCGCAGCGCGAACACTTCGCCGGGTCTTCCCGCGCCACAATTACCTGCCCGCATTTCTGGCAATACCACGCCGGTATGCGGTGCCCCCACCATAGCTGCCGCGAAAGCGTCCAGTCACGGATATTCCTCATCCAATTGAAATATTCTTCCCGCCGGTTCTCCGGAATCACCTGAATGTCGCCGCGTTCCACTGCCGCGATCGCCGGTTCCGCCAACGGCTTCATCGAACAAAACCACTGCGTCGAAATCCGCGGCTCCACAATCGTATGGCTACGTTCGCAAATTCCGATGGCATTGGTGTGATCAGTGATTTTCTCAAGCAGTCCCTCAGCCTGCAGATCCTCTACAACTTTCTTCCGTGCCGCGAATCGCTCTAGCCCTGCATACGACCCGGCATTCTCGTTCATATGCGCGTCTTCCGTCATCACATCAATAAACGCTAGGTTGTGCCGCTTGCCCAGCTCAAAGTCGTTCGGATCGTGCGCCGGTGTAATCTTGACCGCTCCGGTACCAAATTCCCGGTCCACCATTTCATCGCCGATAATGGGAATCTCCCGATTCATCAGCGGCAATATCACATTCTTTCCAATCAAATGTTTGTAGCGCTCATCCTCCGGGTGGACAGCGATCGCCGTGTCGCCCAGCATGGTCTCGGGTCGCGTCGTCGCCACTACCAAGAATTCGTGCGATCCCACAACCGGGTAGCGGATGTACCACAGGTGCCCGTGCCTCTCCTCGTGGATCACTTCCAAATCGCTCAACACCGTGCGACACCCGGGACACCAGTTCACGATTCGCTTTTCTCGGTAGATCAGCCCTTCTTCATACAGCCGCACAAAAACTTCTCGCACCACGCGCGACAATTCAGGCGAAAGCGTGAATTTCTCCCGGCTCCAGTCGCACGATTCCCCGATCTGCTTCATTTGCCGCTGGATCGTTCCGCCGCTCTCTTCCTTCCATTGCCACACGCGCTTGATGAATTCCTCGCGTCCCAAATCGCGATAGTGAATTCCCTGGTGAGACAACTGCCGCACCACCACCCGCTGCGTCGAAATCCCCGCATGGTCCGTTCCCGGCAAGTACAGAGTGTTGTACCCGCGCATCCGGTGCCACCGCGTCAGCACGTCGATTTCCGTGTGATCCAGCATGTGCCCGATGTGCAGCATCCCCGTCACGTTCGGCGGCGGAATCACAATAGAGAAAACCGGTCCCGGCGCGTTTGGATCAGCCTTGAACAGTTCTTCCTTGACCCAATACTCCGCCCATCTCGGCTCAATTTGCTTTGGATCGTACGCTTTGGCTATCTCTCGCGGCATTCCGTCCTCATGTTCCCATCACGCGCACAAGGTCAACTCCATCGCTCGCAGGGGAATCTTTGAATATACGGGCACGCAGTCCAGCGCGTCAATTAGCCCGAATCAGCTCGAATCAGCTGGTTCTCGCCCACGGGTCCAGGCACTAGTAACACAGGAAAATGTTCAGGCGAACCTTCTCGCTATGCCTGTCTCTATGGGACGACCTGTGTTGTTAGCGCACAACAAAACACCTCGTTCTCACGGTCACACAAAAGAAACCAAGACGGCAACACCTACTCCAACGCTGCATTGAGAATAGTAATGATGCCCCCGGCTCCTGGAAATCGATTGAAATTGATGGGTATTCCTGACCCCGAGCAAAAAGCCAGGGCCACAGCAGAGAAGCGCCTAACGGCTCATTGCAGTAGTCCCCTTTGCGGGGAAAGCGGCCGTCAAGGAAGCATTCCAATCGGTCGTTGACGGACGTCCGGTTTCTTCCCTCTTCGTGTTGGCTTACAAATTGTCTCCGGAATTTCAAAATCGACAGCATCATCCTCTCTTCGAGGTAGCGCAAAGCATGACGAAAAGCACGACGAGCAACCACTGGATTATCGACGAAACTTTGACACCGATGCGCCTTTCGGGTCAAGCGCTTGACCGCTGTGAACACACAAGGCGGAGGCTTCATCTATGCGGCCGATCCGAATAATTTAGTTTTTATGGTGCTCGCTACGGCGATAGTGCAGCTGAGCATAGCGCAGTCTGTAGTCGAAAATATGAAGATCACTCAGGCAGAAAAATCAATCGAATAGATGTGCTGGGCGCAGCGCTTAGGACTTCTTGGAATTGATTTCGTCGCGCACGATGGCTTCAATCACCGGCTTCAGGATTTCTCGTGTAACCCGCTGCAGCACCTCAGGGTTCAGCTTCCCGAGAACGCGCGCAACCAGTTCGTCCATATCGGGCTCGGCCTGCTTTGCCGCAACCTCCGGCTCAGGCACAGCCTCTTCCGCGGGCGCAGACATCACAGCCCGCTCTTCGACCGGCGGCGCAACAGCGGCCGGTTCTTCAACGTGCGACGCTTCCATACGCGATTCTTCGGCAGCAGGCTCTTCCGCGCGCATCTCCACGGCACCAGGAGCAGCCGGCTCCCACGTATGTTCCAAACTCTTCGCTTCATCAGCCGGAAAGCCAGCGCTGTTCTCGACTTCGCTCTTCTGGGCTTCACTCACGACCACCGCTTCAGTAACCGCAGCTTCAACCCGCCCCTCGGCCTCGTGCGCCGCGATCGGATCGGTCGAATAAGGCGATTCCTGTGCCGGAGTCTCGACCAAAGCCTCGGTGTGTTCCACCACCGGCTCCGCCGCATACGCCGGAACTTCCTGCGTCTCATCGACCGCAAACGGTTTTGGTGCATCCCACGTCGACGCCAGCAACGCAGCCTTCTTCGCTTCGCTTTCCCACGCCGTTTCCGGAGCCGCCGCCCAATTCGCCGGCTCAGAAACCGCAGCTTGCTCAAAGGAACTCGCCGCTGATTCAGCGGACCCCGCGCCCCCGTCAATCCCCGGCGCTACATCTGCGATCTGTTCCGTGGCTTGCTCGCGAACTTCCGGAGCAACCTCAGTAACATGCTTTTGCGTTGCGGCTGCGTGAAGTTCCGGCGCCGCTTCCGCTTCAGGCACAAAAGGCGTCACGGGCGCCACCACTTCCGCAAGCTTGTCCTCAACCCCCGCTGCCATCGCCGCGGCCCAGGCATCGCCCGCAAAGGGAACTGGACTATCCGCAGGCTTTGGCACCGTCGCGACGGCGACAGCATGCGACTCCGCCGCCTCCGCAGACTCTGTCTGCTCGACCGCCGGAACCCACTGCGTCGCTGAAAAACTCTTCGCTGGCGAATTGCCGTGGAATGCCTGATCGCGCCAATCCGGCGCAGCTGCCACCTCGGGTTGAGCAGCGCGTTCGATGACTTCGTCCAGTCCACCCGGACGCCACCCGCCGCCTGCTTCTTCTCCCTCTTCCTTTTCTTCCTCTACCTCGTCCGATTCTTCATTCCATTTGGCGCCCTGGGCGAGATTAATCATCGGCTTCGCGGTAATCGCCATGTCTTCGGAATCCGATGTGT
Source organism: Candidatus Acidiferrales bacterium (assembly GCA_963742325.1). GTDB lineage: Bacteria > Acidobacteriota > Terriglobia > Acidiferrales > UBA7541 > Acidiferrum. The sequence goes on from CAVULB010000002.1 coordinate 2,635,147, forward strand.
CCAGCAAGCTTCCAAACGCCAGTGGCTCGCTGCCCGCCGCAATCTTCAAATGAGGCGCAGCTGTAGGAAATTCTTCTAACGGCTGGGGCGAAATCTCAGGCAATTTTTCGGGAACAACCGGGGTCAGCTTCGTGCCCATTCCCCCGCTCAGAAGATCGGCAGTGGAACGCTTCGGCATCGCAGGCGTCTTCTCCGGCGCCGCTGTTGCAGGTCCGAGCGGAATTCCTGCGCGCTGCAGCGCGGACTTCACCATCGAAATCAGCGGATCGGGCGGTACAAACGGTTTTTTCAAAACACCGTCGGCGCCTACTCGCTGCGCCTCTTGCTCATCCAGCGGATCAAACGCGCCCACCAGCAAAATCACCGGAATATGCGCAAGCGAAGAATCTTCTTTTACGTAGCGGCAGACTTCATATCCGTTTCGCACCGGCATGAACACGTCTGCCAGAACCAGGTCCGGGCGAATATCCGAAATCTTGCGAACGGCCGCTTCGCCATTTCCCACGGCAACCACATCAATACCCTGGTCTTTCAGGGCTAGCCCTACCATTTTCTGGATGTTGCTGTTGTCGTCCGCAACCAGTATCTTGGCCACCGAACTTCCTCCGGGCAGTCGCCACTGCCCATAGTGCTAGCTGCAAACCCAATTGGAGCACTCGGTACGGAAGCCGTCAATTGCACTACGCGCGAGATGTGTCCGAAGTAGACATGGTTTGTTCCATTTCGTAACCCTGTCCCACCGGCCAGTCCCTAACGCAGCGAGACGCCTTCCTGCAGTGCGGAGCGAGTCCGCGAGCCGTGCGGCCTCTCCCGTCACCCACAACTCCCAACACCACACACTCCTAAATGGTGTCATCCCGAGCGGAGTCTGCGGAGCGCGGGGCCTGCTTTTTCTTCCTGGGTGCCGCACTCTGAGAGCCTTCCGCGAAGAGTGGGTCTTGGGGTTTTCCTGCTGTTGCTGGGCCGGTCTTCCGAGGCGGGCCGGCGAATGCGCGAACACGCGCGTAAATCACGTTGCCCAAACTACCAGGGCAAGAATTTCTTCAATCCCTTTTTCTTACTGCTGGATTCCTTCTGATTTTGGTTCTGCGTCGAATCGGCCGACGTAGGTTGCGTATTGTCATTCTTAGCGCTATCCGTACTGGACGACGGACTATCGGAAGTCGCTCCGCTAGCAGCCGTTCCACTAGCAGTTGCACCCGCCGCCGTTCCTGCCGCCGGTGTCGATTCCGCAGCCGCCGGAGTTCCCGCTGCCGGAGTAGTCCCAGCCGCAGCGCCAGCAGGAGTCGGATCGGCGCCCACTGGCGCAGCCCCAGTCGCCGCAGGCGCAATGCTTGCCGCATCGCCACCCGTCGTCGAATTCACATCTTCGCTAGCGGCACCGCTAGGAGGCGTCCCCCCCGCCGGTGGCGCGTCGCCCGGTTTCACCACGTCCACCACTGCGTTCGTGCTGCCGCCAGGTGCAATTTGAGAGTGGTTCCCGCCTCTGAGAATATCGCCGCCCGTATCATCGTCATCCGGTTCCAGGTTAGGCAAGCCATGCGCGGCTGCCGCATGCACGTCCGGCGCATTGTGCAGCATCCCAACCCCTCGGTGCACAACGGTTTCCTTCGGTCGCGGTGTGTTCTGTTCCGCAGTCATCCACGCCAGCGCTTTCGGATCCGGCTGCGGCACGGGCATGCCAAAATCTTTCAGCTTCGCTTTGGCATCGGCATCGTGCACTGACAAGGGATAATTCTTCACGATCTGCGCGTAATAGCTTCCCGCCAGATCCTTTCGTTCGCTCTTCTCGAAAATGTCCCCGAGCATCCACAATGCCGTATCAGATTTGCTGTACAGCGGGTAGCGGTGCACCAGAGGCATCAAACGTCCGGCGGCCGCTCGGCGGTCGCCCTTCACGTAATAATAATAAGCAACGCGAAATTGTCCCTCGGCCAGCACCTCTTGCACTTCACGCAAGTGCTGCTCGGCCTCTGGCGCGAGCGGGTCCTTGGGATACTTCAGCAAAAATGTCTGGAATTCTTCTTCGGCGGCCTTCGTATGCGTGGCGTCCCGATCGGCCTTTGGCATTTCATTGTAGTTTGCCATGGCCACCTGCATCTGCGCGTATGCGGCTTCCGGCAGGAACGGAAAGAACACGATGAAGTCTTTGTACCCATTGATCGCCAGGGTGATGTTGCTGGACCCGCCCTGCTTAAAGTAAGAATCCGCGATAGCCAGCTTTGCCTTAGCCAGATATTCGCTGTCCGGGTACGTATTGATCAGGGTCTGCAAGCCCAGTCGCCCGACCTCGTGGCGACCATGCTTGATGTCATTCATGGCCTTGTCATACAGCTGCTTATCGGGTTCGACGGTATTGCTCGCGTCCGTGGACTTGTCGACCGGTTTCTTCTTTTGGATGATAGGAATCTGGGCAGTGCACTCACTGACCACAACCAAACCGAGCGCACACACGAGAAGAAGCGCAAATCGCCGCAATCTTCACCTCTCTTATTTGCCAACTTACAGGTCCCTGGCCTAAGTTCTTGGCCGGACTGGGAATCCCTTACCTGGCTCGGACCCTTCTCAGTATAACCTGAACTTTAGCACAGGTATGCCGAGAAGCTAGCACTTGGTACAGGGGCTCCACTCTGGTCGTTGTGATGCCACCGACCCACAGCGCGGTTTCCTCCGCAAACTCGAATTAAGGTACTGTCATACGCAGGATGCCGCTCCGTCCCCTGCAGACGGCGGATTCGTCGCCTGTGCTCCTCTTCGCGCACTCGCATCCGCCACCCGAATTTTTAATGTTTTGTAATATCCAACCCCGCCCTATCTAACTACAATGCTTCCATACCCTTCGCCGCAGCGCGCAAGGGCTTCACTCATGGAAAAACGAAAATTTCTGTTTGTTTCACTCTCCAGTTTGATCGGAGACATCGCCTGGCAGGTCGTCAAAGAAGGTCACGAAGTCCGCTACTACGTCGAGAACGAGAAGGAACGTGACATTGCCGACGGTTTTGTTCCCAAATCCAGCGATTATGAAAAAGACGTCAAATGGGCCGATATCATTATTTTTGACGATACCCTAGGCCAGGGCACCAAGGCGCAAGCCCTCCGCGCGGCCGGAAAACCCGTCATCGGAGGTAGCACGTACACTGACAATCTCGAGGACGATCGTTCCTTCGGCCAGGAAGAACTGAAAAAAGCCGGTGTCACCATCATTCCGTACCAGGATTTCGATTCCTTCGACCCGGCCATCGAGTTCGTCAAGAAAAATCCCGATCGTTACGTCATCAAGCCCAGTGGCGAAGCGCAAAACGTCAAGCGGCGGCTCTTTGTTGGCGAAGAAGAAGACGGCAACGACGTCATCGGAATGCTAGAAGCCTACAAACGTGCGTTCGCCGACGAAATCAAAATCTTTCAGTTGCAGCGTCGCGTTAACGGTGTCGAAGTTGCCGTCGGTGGCTTCTTCAACGGGAAAAAATTCATCACCCCGATCAACATCAACTTCGAACACAAGAAACTTTTTCCCGGCGAAGTCGGCCCTCCTACTGGAGAAATGGGCACAGCCATGTTCTGGAGCGAGCCCAACGCGCTGTTCAACCGCACGCTGCTCAAGATGGAGCCTAAGCTCGCTGAAGAAGGCTACGTCGGCTACATCGACGTGAACTGCATCGTGAACAACAACGGCATCTATCCATTGGAATTCACATCGCGCTTTGGCTATCCCACCATCAGCATCCAGCAAGAAGGCATCCTCACGCCCATTAGCGATTTGTTTTGGGATCTCGCCAACGGTCTCGAGCCGAAATGGCGTACGCGCAGCGGCTTTCAGGTTGGCGTGCGCATCGTAGTTCCGCCATTCCCCTTCGATGACGAAGCCACCTTCGAATCCTTCAGCAAAAATGCCGCGATCGTTTTCAAGCGCGCTGTCTTTGAAGGCATTCACATCGAAGATGTAAAAATCGTCAATCAACAGTGGCTGGTAGCGGGCACATCCGGCGTGGTCCTAATCGTAGTGGGTATCGGTCAAACCATGAAACAAGCGCAAGCCCAGGCTTACTCACGTATCAAAAATATCCTGATCCCCAACATGTACTACCGCACCGACATAGGCGACCGTTGGGGTGAAGATTCTGACAAACTCCACAACTGGGGCTACCTCCGTTAACTCACAGCTACCTCTGCGTAGGGTCGCAGCAGCGCTGCGTCCCATGTCCGCACAATCTCAAACCCACAACTCCTCAACTGGGTGCCTCAGTCTGAGTCCGCGTAGGGTTGGTCGTGGGTTTTCTATCCTCAAGAAAACAAAAACACTCTTCCGAACCGGAGCCCGCGCAGTGAGAAATCCCTCTGCGTGGCATAGGCTTCAACCTGTGGGCCTTCTTGTTCCTCTACGGTCTGCCTTCCGAGGCGGGGCGTTCTATTCCGACAGCGACGGCTTGCCGCCGCTGTTATGGTTACCACACTACAAAAAATCCGGAGCGCGCAACGCCACCGCACACGACTATCCCCGCTTCTTCTTCCCCTTCGCATTCAACGCCAATTCATTCGTCGCATCCATTTTGTGCTGCTCCATTTCCGCCAGCAGCCCCTGATCCGTCAAATCCAACGGATGCGAATGCTTCCAATCATGATGAGCCACACGGTCCAGCCGGTGCACCACGTTTGACGCATACACTTCAATCGCCAGCTCCCGCCGGCTGTCAAAGCTCCCGGGTGCAAGGTTGATCGACCCCACGATCGCTCGCGAGTGATCCGCGAGCAGCATCTTCGCGTGCAGCTTCAAATGCTTCAGTTTGTGAACCTTCACGCCAACATCGTCCAAAATGCGCAAGCCGCCCACGCCTTCGGTCAGTTTTTCTTTCTTCAGCTTGTGCGGCGGCCGCGCCATCACGTGTATCTTCACGCCGCGCTCATGTGCGCGTACCAGCCGTTCGATGATCACCGCGTCCTGATAGCGCTCATTCTGCACAAACAGCGTGTGCTTCGCTTCATCGATGAACTGCGATATCCGGTCGCGCCCGTTGCCTTTGCACCAGATCATTTCCCCGTCATCGCTCCCGTCGAACGGTCTCCTCTTCCAGTCCGCCTCAAAGCATTCAATGATCTCTCGCACTTCTTTGGCGCGCGTGGTGGCGACCGCATAGTCCCGCGTTTCCGTCAGGTTTTTCGCCACCCAGTTGAAGGATTTAACGAACGCGATCTGCTCATCCACAACCATGGATTTTTCATGAGTTACGTCAAACGCGGGGTTACTGTCGAGCACTTCAATATCTCCCGCTTCCAATCTCTTCTTGGTCAGCTGGTTGTCCGCCTCACCGCTGCGCCGCGCCGGGTTCAGCATCACCCGCACTTCCACGCCCCGTTTCCTCGCGTCCAGCACAGCTTTCAGCAGGGAAGGATCGGAAAACAGAAACATCTTTACGCGCAAGGATTTCCGTGCCGAAGCGATGGCCGTCAACAACGGCGTCGCACTATCATCAGGAAGCACAATCAAGCTGTGCGTCACGCTGCCTCCACCAGTTCTAGTCTCCTACTGGGCCACACAATACAGCCCCCAACAAAAGCAAGCTGGCGGGTTCGCAGCTAGCTGCGACATTAGACCCGGGAAAACCTTAACGAAAGTCCGATCTTCGTAGCAGTCACGAAGCGGTTTTCCCGGCCTGACCCACCGGTTCCTTTTCGAATTGTACACGATAGAGTTCCGCGTAGATTCCGCCAAGCGCCAACAATTGTTCGTGCGTGCCTTGCTCCGCCACAATCCCATCTTTCAGCACCAATATATTGTCGGCATCTCGAATCGTGCTGAGGCGATGCGCAATGGTAATCACCGTGCGCCCCTTCATCAGCCGCTCCAGCGCCTCGATCACCAGTTGCTCCGATTCCGTGTCCAGTGCCGCCGTCGGTTCGTCCAGAATCAGGATCGGGTTGTTTCGAATTATCGCCCGCGCAATCCCGATGCGCTGCCGCTGTCCGCCCGAGAGCGTATCGCCACGGTCGCCCACCATCGTGTCGTATCCGTTCGGCATTTTTTCAATGAACTCGTCGGCGTTGGCCAGTTTTGCCGCTGCCGTTATTTCTTCCCGTGTCGCCCCGCCCCGCCCATAGGCAATATTGTCCGCCACCGTCCCGCGAAACAGCACCGTCTCTTGCAATACGTAAGCGATCTGATTCCGTAGCCCATCTAGCTGGTAACTCTGAACATCGACGCCATCCACTTGAATCGTTCCGGACGTTGGGTCATAGAATCGCGGGATCAAGCTCACCACCGTGGATTTTCCGCTCCCCGTCGGCCCCACAATTCCCACCATCTGCCCGGCCTTAATCTGAAAGCTCACATCCTTCAACACCGCCGACTCTGCCGAATAAGCGAAGCCCACATTCTGAAAGGTCACATCTCCGCGAAACGGTTGCGGGTCGACCGCGTCCGGCTTTTGCGGAATCACGTCGTCGGCATCCAGTATTGCCCGCACTCGCTCAACACCCACGGCTGTCTGCGCGATGGAATTCGTCATCTTCGCCAGATCCTGCACAGGTTTGAAAAAGTTAGCCAGATAGTACAGAAACACCGTCAACGCCCCGGCCGTCATCGCCCCACGCAACATCAACGCCGAACTTCTCCACAAGACAAACGCCGTGCACAACGAAACTGTTACGGTCACCAGTGGGGACAGCAGCGCCTTGACCTTGCGCGCTCGCAAAGCCGCTTCCACCGTGGCCTTGCTCACTTCCGTCAATTCTTCAACCTCCAGGTCCTGGCGCCCGAACGCCTTGATCACACGCATCGATTGCAAATCCTGTTCCACCACCCGCACAATGTTGCTCTGCTGCTTGCGCACTTCTCGCGTAGCTTTCTTCACCGCCTTCTTGAACCGCGAAATCAGCAGCAGCATCACCGGCGTCAGCGCCACCACCAGCAGCGCAAAATCCCAATTCAGCCAGAACATCACGCCAAGCATCCCCACAATGGTGAACAGATCGACCAATATCCCCAAAGTAGACGAAGACGCGAAGGCTTGAATCGTTTGCACGTCCGCCGTGATCGTGCTCAGCAATGTTCCCGTGTCATGTCCGCTGTAATACTTCAACGAAAGCTGCTGTAGGTGATGGTATGTCCGCAAGCGCAAGTCGTTCGCCACCCACTGCCCCACACTCGTGGTGTAGTAATTTCCAATGTACGAAGCCGTAGCGCCCAGCAACGCAATCACGATCGTGGCAATCGCGGCTGCCACGGCAATGCTCATTTTGTTGCTCTCGCTCAAAAACGGCCGCAGGAAGTGCGCAAGCCACGCTGGCAAGTGGTGCGTCCCCGCCACATTGTCGAGGATCACTTTCAGCGGCCATGGCGCCGCCACAGTCATAGCCATTTGTAGCAGCATGGCCACAAGAATAACCACCAGGATCCCGCGATACGGACGTAACAGACATACAATCAAATTCAGCATGTGAATCGATCCGGGGAACGGCTTGCCATGCGAGCCTGGCGGGAGCCCGTCTATGGTGGAGGAAGTTTAACCCAACTTATGGCCCTGTGCGCAAGCCGTCAGTGGCGCGGGCTTATTCCGAAAAATAACCCGTCTTTACCCTCACCTTGATCGATTCATCTTTCGGCTTGATCCGGATTTTGCGAAACGTCCCATCGTGCGCCCTATTCGTGGGATAGTAAGCCAGCTCGTAGGAAGTCCTCAGCTCCTCCGCGATTTGCCGGAAATACGTGTGCGGGTCGGTGTGCTGTGCATCGATGTGCGCGCCCCCGGTTTCCTTCGCGCTCCGGTCCATCACGCTGATCCCATATTTATTTCGCGCATTCAACACGCCATGCTTGTTCGTTTCCGTGTAGCGAATCGCGTACACGATCACGTTCGCTGCCTGCGCCGCCTCGATCGCTTCCATCATATTATGCGAACTCGAATTGTCCTCTCCATCGCTGAACATCAGGATGGCCTTGCGGCCTTCGGCCTTCGCCAATTTTTCCGTCACGCTGTAATATATCGAATCGTAGAAAGCCGTGCCCAGATCGCGGTCTTCGTCCGGCCCGATCTCCGGAAAATGCCGCTTATCTTTATCGAAATCGTGAAAGCCCGCCAGTATTTCGTCCGGTGAATTCGTATAGTCGCTCACCAGCCGCAAATGGTTTCCGAAACACACCATAAACGCGCGGTCCTTCGGCCCCAGCACTTCGTGTAGAAAGATCTCCAGGTCCTTCTCATGCTTCTTCTCAAAATGTTCCTGGCTCCCGCTCACGTCCATGATCAACGCCAGCGTCAAGGGCAAATCCGTGCTCTTCGCGAAAAACTCGATCTTTTGCGGCGCGGCGTCTTCGAACAGCTCCACATCGTCTCGCGTCAAATTCTCAATCAGCGCTCCGTGCGCGTCTCTGGCGGTGAATGCCACATTCACCAGGTTCACATCCACTTTGATCGGATTTTGCGCCTGCGCCACAGCAACCACCAATGCGGCCACGGCCAGGACTGTCAGCATTACTCGCATCCACACACCTCCACCCCGCCTAGTGGATGGAACGAGTCAGGCCCTCGACTTGTTCCGCATTTTTTGCCGTGATTGCAACTACCGAGCGGCGAACCCGCTCAGTTAGAGATCGTCAGCTCGACTTCCGTATTTGCCCCAATTCGAGTTCCTGCCAGCGGCGATTGGTCGATCACAGTGCCATGCGGCCATTGCGGAGCCGCGACGTAATTCATCTTGCGGTGTAAATTCGCCTGGTCCAGCCGGTGCTGCACGTCGATCTCGTTCAGTCCCATAAAATACGGCATCACATACGCCGGCTCTTTGGGCCCAGCCGACACAAGCATGTCCACCCTCGGCGTAGCCGCCCCCCGGCCCGGTTTCGGATTCTGCTGCAGTACCACGTCGGTCCCGAGCTCAGGCAGATTTACAGAAGAAACTTCGCCCACCTGCAACCCCCCGCGCAGCAATTCAATACGGGAAACCCGCAGCGAATTTCCCTCCAGCGGAGGAATCTGCAATTCGCGCTGCCCCAGGCTCAACACCACGTGCGCTTGCTGCGAAACTTTCATTAGCATCCCCGGCGGCGGAGTCTGCCTCACCACCTGATTGATGGGCACGTCGCTGTAAACGCGGTCCGCCACCCGCAAAATCAGTCCCTTCGTTCGCAGCGCCTTGCTGGCCTCGCCAACATCTTTGCCCACAAGGTTTGGCATGGTCGTCTCTCGTCCGTGGATGGCGATGCGCATCGCGGTAATCGCGCTTAAAAAGGCTGCCGACGCCAGGATGAAGACCAAAAACGCCATCCGCGCGGCCCACTCAAGTCGCTCGCGTAACGTCATGTCTTTACTTTCGTTCGCCGTCGCTCGCGGGTCAACGATTTTCTATTCGTCCCGTTTCTATTCCGCGCTACCGCTCACGGCTTCAAATCCGGCGCGGGATATTCGGGAAGCTTTTCTTTTGTCGTATCCGCCCGTTTCACTTCCAGCTCATCAAATAGCAACGACGGGCAAATAATAGTTTCCGGCAATCCGCCCATGCGATTGCTCACCAGCGGGTCGTCGCCCACGGCCGCTAAATCATTTCGCAACGCGCGCACATCCAGCTCGTTAAATACCGCCCCGCGCACTAACTCCTCGTGGCCATCGTTCACATACACGCGATACAGCAGTCGTGGCGAATTGCCAGGCCCTAAAGTATCCACCCGGTAGCCATACGCCTGCCCTTCATCGGCGGCCATCTGCCTCAGCTTGTCGTTCAACGCCTTCACCGACTCCGGCTCGGAACTCTTCACCATCAGCACGCCCAAACTCGGTATAGGCGAACTTCCCGGCGTGGCCCGCGCATGCCCATTCGATTCCGGGAAATCCCGCAACGGCTGCCGGCTGAGCAAGTAGTTCACCAACATACCCTTGTCCACCACCGTCACCGCCTGCGCCTTCACTCCTTCACTGTCCACCTCATAGCTTCCGAGCAGCGCCTTGCCGTCGAACCTCTTCATCGTGGGATCATCTATTACCGTTAAGAACTTCGGCAGCACGCGAGTCTTGTAGCTCGTTGCAAATGCCCCCACAGTTCGGTTCGGCCTTCCTGGCTGCGGCTTCCTTCCCAGCACATTGTCGCCAATCAGTCCCGCTACAATATCGTTCGCAGCGTCCGGCGCGAACAGCACCGGCCCGCGATAGGATTCTTCCACAATCGGCGCCTTACCGAGCTCCTGCAAAGTGTCCAACATCTTCTTCGATTCTTTCAGCAACTCTTCATGAGAGGGAAGTTCGTCTGGCCGCTGTTCCGTCCAGAAAGGACTCCGCCCCAAGCGCATTCCGTCCGCCGCTTGCGTCGACCCCGAGAGCGTCACCGTCGCGGTCGTGCGTCCTTGCCGCACGATCGTTCCTTCGGAATTCACGAAATATTCGTTCACCGCCGTAAACCGCGCGGAGGCGTCCACCAACTGTATGTCTGGATATTTCAGGTACAGGTCAGTCACGTCCTGCAAAGTCTTGTCCCACTGACTGGAATCGACCTTCAGTGACACCGTCTCGCCAACCGAAGTCACCACCGGGGCCTTGGCGAAATCGTCCACAGGGTTCGCATCCGGCGTGAACTGCTTTAAAGCCGAAAGCTTTTCCGCGTACGCATCCGCAGCGCTCTTGTATGCCTCATCCGTCAGCAGCCAGATCTGCCGCCGCAGCGCGATCGGGTCGTTGTCCAGCGGCAGGATCGATCCTGTGCCCACTCCTTGTCCGTAAAAGCTGTCCTGCTTGTAATCCCCAATGCGCACCACCACGCGCAGAAAGCGCAAGTGCGAGCGGTCGCTCTCCCTCAGCGCCCCAAATGCCGCCTCCGAACTGAACGTATCCATATCGTTGACGCGATATTCGATGTAATACGGTGACTTCACCTGGTCCATTTTCAATTCCGACTTGGACCGGTCCAGTTCTGTCAGCAGCGCGTCTAGCAGCGCATCTCCCTTGGCTGCCTCACGCGCCGCGCTCAGGTCGGCGTCATTTGCCGCATCACTGGGCTGCGCCTTCGGCAACCCGACTGTCGCACTAAACGTCAACAGCAGTGCCGCCAGAATCAAACGAAAAGGAGTCGCCATCCACGTCATGGCTTTACCTCTGTCTGCTTCACGGCGTCCTTCGTTGTCGCAGCGGTCTCCACTCCCGGTGCCGGCAATATCGGTGGTCGATCGTGGCCATGTGCGCGCTTTTGCACTTCCATCTCACTGAACAGCATTGCCGGCGCAACCGCCGACACCGGCACGTACCCGCTCTCTGCGCCGCAAACTCCATTGAACACGTGCTGTTTGTCGCCCGTCGTCACAATCCGCGTCAGTGCCGCCAGCGGCGTCCCAACGATGTCAACGCCGCGTACCAATTCGTCGGGGCGCCCATCGGGATAAATCTTGTAAACGATCACCGGCAAAACCTGGAACGATTGCGGCGAAGAACGCGTCGTTAGCGTAAACCCGCCCTGAATGTCGTCGAAGTATAGTCCGTATGGCTTGCCCTCCTTCTTCACTTCATCGATCAGCTTCTGCCGCAACTCCGATTCCGGCACCGTCTGGGTTGAAGACACGATCAGGTTCCCCTGCCGTCCTGTCGGCATCGATCCTGGTTGGTTTCTCCCGTGCCCATTTGAATTGTCGAAATCCTTGATGGGCATGCGAGACATCAGGAAATTTTTCAGCACTCCATTCTCGATGACTTCCACCCGCTGCGACGGCACTCCCTCGTTGTCGTACGAATAGGTTCCTGCCAGCTTGATTCCGTCCACTTCCTTGATGGTCGGGTCGTCCACAACGCTCAGGAACGTCGGTAGCACCTGCTGGCCGACTTTCTTCGTGAACGTTTGTCCTTCTTCCTCGTCCTTTTGCCGGTGACCTTCCAACCGGTGCCCCAATACTTCGTGGAAAAATACCGCCGCCGCCCGTCCGCTCAACAAGGCCGGCCCGTCGTAAGGCTCGGCAACCGGCGCATTGCGCAACGCTTTCAAATCCACGGCCATCTTCTCCACTTTGCCCAGTAACTCTTTTTCCGGCGGCAATCCCCCGGCCGCAGGCGCTTGAAATGTTTCCACGCGCAACAAGTCCATCCCGTCTTCTGCCCGCGTCTGCGCTTCCATCACCAGCCGCGCTGTGGATCCCGGCATCGCCAGTTCCGTTCCTTCGCTGGTAACCGTCCGCGAATTCGACGTGGACACCTGCAGCACCACCGTCGAGTAATACACGTCCGCATAATTGCGAAACGCTCCGGACAGTCGCTTCAGTTCCTGTTCCCACGCCGCGCGATCGAACGGAGGTTCCTTCAGCTTCGCATCGCTGTGTACTTGCGGCGCATCCTTGGAAAAATCGGGAGACTTATCCTCTTCTTCCGCTTCCACCGCCGTATTCGTCTTCACGTTCAGATAAGCAGGCGCTGCGCGTTTATAAGCGCGATTGGTTAGTTCCCATAGCACCCGCGCTTCTGCGTCGGGATTGTCATTGAGTGGCAGCGATCCGGAGGTCATGCCGCTGCCGCGGCTCTGCCCATGTGTGTTGTCGAGTTGCGGTGTGCCCACGCGCATAGTTACATCCGCTGTCCGTCGCCGCGTCGTGGAATTGGACAAAATCCCGCCATATGAAGCAGCAATCAGAATTTGATCCTGGTCATACACGGTGTAACTCAGAAAGTAAGGCGCGGGATCGCTCTTTGAAAGGTCAGCCTTGGCCCGGCTCAGTTCCGTGCGCATCGTGGCGAGCACCACATCCGATGCCCCTGCCGAGCCGGGCGGCTTATCGGCCGGCGCGGCCCCAGCCACCGGAAGCAGCGTGAGCTGCAGCGCGAGCAGCACGGCGCCCATCGGCCGTAACCACCTCCGAATGGACAGAGAGATTCCCGCTTGTATTCCTGCGAGCTGGCTGCGTTTCATGTGTTTTTTGCTCCCTGAACCACGGTGAGTGCGGAGAAACAGTCGTCTCATAAGTGCCGGTTAGGGGATCGGAGCCTTAGCTCCGACATTTGGAGCCAAGAAATTCCGGGCATTTGTCCCCTCAGGAAGCTTTCCTCTCCTGACGGTCCGTCGATAAGACAACTTCTACAAACCCTTACCTGCAAATCTGTTTTCATCCGTTAGCTGCGCACAAGCAGTGAACAGAGCCAAGAAAGTGCTATAAATCGCGAGTATGCCTGAGCCGTTGGTGTTCTGCAAATTAGCTGTGCCCAAATCGTTCGCCAGGCCTTAGATGCGCGCCGTTGGCAAATTCTGACGCGGAAATTTGCTTGCGTCCTTCCACTTTGATGTGCGACAGCTCCATTACGGTTGCTGCTCCGCATGCCACTAATAACTTCCCCTCCTCCGTCAGCAGCGTTCCCGGCCCGTCCGTACTCCCCTTCGCCAGAGGCTGCCCGAAAACATGGCACGTCTGCCCGCGAAACTCCGTAAACGCGCCCGGCCAAGGCGTGAACCCCCGCATGCGGTTATAAATTTCCTGCGCTGGGCGCCCCCAATCGATTCGTCCGTCTTCCCGCTTCAGCATCGGCGCATAGGTGGCCCCAGCCGCATCCTGAAGTCGTGAAGCCAGCGTTCCCGCCGCCAACCCGCGCAGCGTCTCGATCATCAGCCGCGATCCGGCTTCTGAAAGGCGATCGCCAAGTTCCGGCGCGGTTTCCTGTGTCCCAATGGGCAATTCCTGCTGCAACAGGATTTCGCCAGTGTCCATTCCGGCGTCGATGCGCATCGTCGTGTTCCCGGTAATCGTGTCGCCATTGGCAATCGCCCAACGGATCGGTGCCGCGCCGCGATATTTCGGCAGCAGGGAAGCGTGAAGATTGATCCACCCCAGCCGCGGAATCGGCAGCAGCCGCCCGGGGATGATCTGGCCGTAGGCAATAATCACAATCACGTCGGGTGCCAGCGTTCGAAGTTGCTGTTCCGCTTCTGGCGCGCGTATTTTCTCTGGCTGATAAACAGCAATCCCCGCCGCGCTGGCCGCTTTCTTCACGGGAGAAAAAGACACTTCATTGCCGCGGCCCCTCGGTCGGTCGGGCTGCGTAAAGATACCAACAATCTCAACGTCCGGTTGTGACAGAAGTTTCTTTAAGGAGGGAACTGCAAACTGCGGAGTGCCACAAAACACCAAGCGCAGCGGGCTCACACTGACACCGCCTGCGCACTCGCCAACTCTACCACTCGCCTTCTTTCCTCAACTTCTTGATCTTTCGCCTGATCAGGTCGCGCTTCAGCATGCTCAGATGCTGCAGGAAAAGCACACCGGCCAAATGATCGATCTCATGGCAGAACGCCCGTGCCAGCAAATTCTCTCCGCGAATATCAAACGGCTCGCCCTTCAAGTTCTGTGCCTTCACGGTCACAAACTGCGGCCGCACCACATAGCCCCGAAAGCCCGGTATCGACAGGCATCCTTCCTCCTCGCGCACTTCGCCTTCCGCATGTACGATCTCCGGATTCACAAGCACGATTTTCGCTTCAGGATTTTTTCCGTTGGAAACGTCGATGACCGTCATCCGGATACTCTTCCCGATCTGTGGCGCCGCCAGTCCCACACCTTGCGCCGCGTACATTGACGCGAACATATCATCGGCAAGTTCCTGCAGCTCGCTGTCAAAATTGCGCACAGTCGCCGCTGGTTTTTCCAACACGGGATCGCCGTATTTCACGATGGAATAGATCTTCCGCGGCGGCGCTTCCGGCGTCACCGTCGTCTTTGCCGTCGTCGTGCCTTCAGAACTCGTCGATTTGTCGGCCATAGCTTTCGAAATTCCGTCGGGTCTCGACGAGAGAATCTCCACCAAATTTTTGCAGAAAAGCATCCGCCAACACAAGTGCCACCATCGCCTCGCCTGCCACTCCCCCTGCCGGCACTACGCACCAATCCGACCGCTCGTAAGCCGCCTGCACCGGCTCCTTGGTTACCATGTCGGCCGTCGCCAATGCCTTTCTTAGCGTGGATATCGGCTTCAGATATCCTCGAATCACCACATCCTCGCCATTCGTAATGCCGCCTTCCAACCCGCCGGCGCGATTGCTGCTGCGCCGAAATCTTCGTTTGGTCCGGTCGTAGGTAATCTCGTCCTGCACTTCGCTTCCATACGACCCCGCGGCCAGTATCCCGGATCCAAGCTCCACCGCCTTCACCGCCTGCACGCTCATCAGTGCCTGCGCCAGCCTGCCATCCAATTTCTCATCCCATTGTGCGTGAGATCCCAGCCCCACGGGCACCCCATGCGCCACGATTTCAAACACGCCGCCAACCGTATCGCCGGCTTTCAGCGCCGCGTCCACTTCCGTTTTCATCTTTTCTTGTACTTGCACATCCACGCAGCGCAATGGCGATTCCAGGTCTTCGCAAATCGCTGCAATCTCTTCCCACCTCACCGCGCGTTCCAGCCGCACATGCCCCACCTGAACCGTATGGCTCGCAATACGAATCCCAAACTGACTAAGCAGTTGCCGCGCGAATCCTCCTGCCGCCACCCTCGCCGCTGTCTCCCGTGCCGACGCCCGTTCCAGAACATAACGCGCATCATGAAAATTGAATTTTTGCGAGCCCGCTAAATCCGCGTGTCCCGGTCGCGGGGCTACCAGCTTCTTCGAACTCGCTTCCGGCGCCTCCGAAGCTTCCACCGAAAGGATCTTTTCCCAGTTCGCCCAGTCGCGATTTTCAATGCGTATTGCGATCGGTGCGCCGATCGTTTGTGCGTGCCGCACCCCTGCGAAAACCTCCGCGCGATCCTTCTCAATCTTTTGCCGCCCGCCGCGTCCGTATCCTAACTGCCTGCGGTGCAATTCGTGATTGATCGCTGCGACTTCAATCGGCAATCCGGCCGGCAATCCCGACACAAATGCCAATAATGCCTGCCCGTGCGACTCACCCGCAGTATAGAAGCGCAGCATAAACCACCAAGTATATCATTGTCCGCACAACCCCCGGCCTCGCGCGCGCAGTGCCTCCAGACGCATCCTGTCTTGACGCCTCCCGCTGCTCCAGTTACGCTTCCTGCGAGGTTTCCCGAGAGCCCTGTGTCAGACGCGCCTTCTCACGTCACCCAGTCCCATTCTTCCGCTCGGGAGACCCCCTCGGTAGTCCAGATTCTGACCGAAGCCTTCAGACAGTTCGTCCTCGACGTTCAGAACTATGCCAAAATGTCCGCGCTTTCGCTCACCAATCTCTTCACAAAGCCGCGTTATGCCCAGGACACCCTGGATCAAATGGACGACATCGGCGTCGGCTCGCTTCCCATCGTGCTGCTCTCCGGATTCTTCATCGGAGCGGTCATGGTGTTGCAAACCGGCCAGCAGTTCCAACGTTTCGGGCAAGTCTCGCTTACCGGTGACATCGTCTCCCTCGCTCTCGTCCGCGAACTCGGTCCCACCATCACCGGTTTGCTGGTCGCCGGCCGCTGCTCCTCTGGCATCGCTTCCGAATTAGGCTCCATGCAAGTCACCGAACAGGTTGACGCCATGCGTGCCATGGGCACCGATCCCAGCCGCAAACTCATTTCCCCGCGCGTCCTCGCCTCCCTCATCACCTTGCCGCTTCTCACCACGATCTCCGTTTTCGTTGGCCTTCTCGGCGGCATGGTCGCCAGTGTTTTCTCTCTCCGCCTTAGCCCCACCACATTTTGGCAACGCGCCATTGCCATCCTCGAATTTTCTGACCTGATGCAGGGCTTCACCAAGTCGTTGCTGTTCGCGTTCATTCTTTCTACCGTCGGTTGTTACAAGGGTCTCAACGTCCGTGGGGGCACGCAGGGTGTCGGCCGCGCGACTACGCAATCCGTCGTAGTCTCCTCTGTCATGATCATCATCGCGGACACTTTCCTCACCAAGCTCGCACTCTTTTTGGCGGACAAACTCTAACGCGTCATGTCCTTGCCTCCTTCAAGCCCCAACAACCCACCCCCCTCCGACGCGGATGTCGCCTTGGGTTTCGACGATGTCTGGATCGGTTTCGAGGAAGGTCCGATTCTTCGCGGCCTCACGTTTTCCGCGCGCCCCGAAGAAACCCTCATTCTTCTGGGCGAAACTGGCACCGGTAAAACGCTCGCCTTGAAACTTGCCGCTGGCCTGCTCATTCCAGACCGCGGCCGCGTCCAGGCTCTGGGCCACGAGGTTTCGGACAAATCGGAGCACGAACTTTTGGAGTTTCGCCGCCAGGTGGGTTTCGTCTTTCAGGAAGGCGCCTTGTTCGATTCGCTAACCGTCGCCGAAAATGTCGCTTATCGCCTCAAGGAAGATGGCGCCAGCGACGAAGAAATAGCGCCAAAGGTCCAGGAAGTCCTTCGCTTCGTCGAACTCGAGCACACCATGGAGATGCTGCCGTCCGAACTCTCCGGCGGCATGCGTCGCCGCGTTTCGATCGCGCGCGCCTTGATCACTCGCCCGCCGATCGTTCTCTACGATTCACCGACGGCCGGCCTCGATCCTATCACCTCGCAAACCATAATCACTCTCATCCTACGCCTGCGCGACGTCTACGGCGTGACCGCGCTGATGGCCACGCACCGCTTGCAAGACGGTTTTGCCCTCGCTAATTTTCACTTCGATCCTAAAACACGCACCGTGCGCAGGGGCGCTTCCGGCGATCGTGGCAAGCCGCCAGTCACCCGTTTTCTTGTGCTTCGCGATGGCCGCATCTATTTCGAAGGTAGCCCTGAAGAAATGCTGAGAACCACGGATTCGTATTTGCAGCGGTTTTTAATTTGAACTCTTGTATAGTGTTGCGATGGTGCGGAGCGCTGGCCTGCTTCTTGTCGGAGGACTTCAGAAATGGCGCGCAGTAAACAATTGACCTGGTCCGAATTGCGCGTGGGGCTGTTTGTCCTCGTTGGCCTCTTGATTCTTGCCGTCGCCATTTTCTACGTCACCGGTGCCGGAGTCTGGGGCCCCAAGTATCGCCTCGACACATTCTTGCCGGAGGTCGCTGGACTCGCCAAAGGTGCGCCTGTTCGTCTCGATGGCGTGGAAATTGGCAACGTCGAGCGCATCACTCTCGTTCCGCGTCAGAACGGCAAGCCGCCCGACAAAATGCATAACATTGAGATTGTTATGCGCCTCGACAGGCATTACCAGAGCGATATTCTCACCGATTCCGTGGCCACCCTCGTCACCGAAGGTTTGCTCGGCAACCGTTACGTCAACATCCAACGCGGCTACACCGGCGTTCCTCTCAAAGACGGCCAGTCCGTGACAGGTGGTCAGGAAAAAGCTATGCAAGAAGTGGTGGAGCGCAGCGCTGACGTTCTCGCCAATCTCAAAGCGCTCAGCGCACAGATTCAGGACATCGTCTCGGCTGTACAGCAGGGCAAGGGCACCATCGGCAAATTGCTTACCGACGATCAGGCCTACAACCGCCTCAACAGCATCTTGGGTAAAGCCGATCACATCGCCAACACCGTGCAGTCCGGCCAGGGCACACTCGGTAAACTCATTATGAAAGACGAAATGGGCAACAAGGTCGAAACCGCCGTCGATCAGATCAACACCATTCTTGCCGACCTGCGCGCGCAAAAAGGCACTCTCGGCAAACTCCTCTACGATCCGACTCTCTACGATCAAGCCAAAGAAGCACTCACCAACGGCAACGCTGTCATCGGCGATGTTCGCGCGGGAAAAGGCACCCTGGGCAAGCTAGCCACCGACGAAACCCTTTACAACAAGCTTCGCGACACCAGCTCCAACCTCTCCGAAGCCACCGCCAAGCTCAACAAAAGCAACAACACCGCCGGCAAACTATTCAACGATCCTCAACTCTACGATAACCTCACCGGCCTGAGCGGCGATATGCGCACCCTAATTTCCGACTTCCGCAAAAATCCCAAAAAATTCCTAACCATCCGCCTCTCCTTCTTCTAGCCGCCGCCACCCTTTCTGCTCTTCGTAGAGGGGCAGCACTGCGTCCGCAAAATCTCAAATCCCAAGAATCCCATTTGAAACTCTTGCGTTTGCCGCCAAAAAACCACGGCATTCCGAACGAAGTCCGCGCCGTGAGGAATCCCCGGCGATCCCAAATAGAACCACGCAAAACCAGCCCCACTTTGCCCCTCTCGTCCCATCTGTGTTGTAATGTTCCAGTAACAATGACAGATTACGCTCAACGCTTCGAAGGGCTCGCGCCTAGCGCGCTCATGGATACTCAAGACACCACCACTCTCAAACCTCCTCGTCCGGAAGCCTCGAAAACCACGCTGCCGCAACCCGGTCGCCCCGTCCCCAGCCGCGCCTATCCCGGCGCCCTGATCGTTGTCGAAGGCACGGACGGTTCCGGCAAAAGCACGCAACTTTATCTGCTCAAGCGCTGGCTCGAAATTGGCGGTTACCGGCTCCACTTCACGGAGTGGAACTCTTCCCCACTGGTCAAATCAGCCACTCGACGCGGCAAACAAAAGCGCCTGCTCACGCCCACAACCTTCTCTCTGTTACACGCCGCCGATTTCGCCGATCGTTGCGAGCGTCAGATCATGCCGCTCCTTCAGGGCGACTATCTCGTCCTCGCCGATCGCTACATTTACACCGCCTTTGCGCGTGACGCGGCTCGCGGCTGCTCGCATCGCTGGCTGCGCAATCTGTATCGCTTCGCTCCCATTCCCGACATCGTGTTTTATTTCCGGGCGCCACTGGACGTCGCCGTCGATCGCATCCTCAGTGGCCGTCCCAAACTGAAATACTACGAAGCCGGCATGGATCTCGGCCTCTCCTACGAGCGCTCGGAAAGCTTTAAACTCTTTCAGGCTCGCATCCTCGAAGAATACGACCGCATGGTCGACAGCGATAATTTCGTCGTTCTCGATGGCACGTTGCCCGTCAACAAGCTGCAAAAACAGATGCGCGATATCGTCGCCTCTAAAATCGATCTCAAGCGCTTCGCCCCGCGCCCCGATGTGGTGGAGTGATCATGCCTGATCTGGAGAAAGACAAAGACAAGGTCACCTCCATCGTTTCTACTTCGGAACAGCCCTCCAAGCCGCACCCGGAGTCCGAAGACGCCCAATTCTTCTTCGGCGAGCATCTCGTCGGCCTCGATCCCACCGAACTGCAAGGCAATCTCATCGTCATAGAAGGTCTCGACGGGTCCGGCCGCTCCACGCAGATCGCCCTCCTCCAGGAATGGCTGGAGTCCGAAGGCTTTGCCGTTCAGACCAGCGGTCTCCGCCGTTCCAACCTGGTTGGCCGCGACATTGACGAACTCCTCGCCAAAAATGCCGTCACCCGCCTTACTCTCGCGCTCATGTACTCCACCGATTTTTTCGACCAACTCGAACATCGCATCGTTCCGGCTCTTCGTTCCGGCGCAATTGTTCTCGCCGACCGCTTCATTTTCACCCTGATCGCCCGCAGCGTCGTTCGCGGCATCAATCGAGACTATCTCACTGGTCTCTACGCCATGGCGCTTCGCCCCAATCTCACTTTCTGGCTCAACGTCCGCCCGGAAACCGCTTTCGCTCGCGAATTCAAGAAAGCTCAGGCCATCAGTTATTGGGAAGCCGGCCGCGACATGTCCCTCTCTCACGATCTCTATTGGTCTTTCGTTCGCTACCAGACCATGATCAAGCGCGAATTCGAAGTCATGGCCAAGCGCAACGCCTTCATCGAACTCGACGGCGAAGCCAGCGTCTCCACCGTCAACAAACAGCTTCGCCAGCGTATCGGCGAGCATCTGGGCATTCGTGCCACCAAGTACGTGCCTTCTTCCGCACTCGCCCATCTCTGGCGGTGACCTCGACGATGCCAGAGCCCGTTCATATAGCCGCCATCGACGCGGGCTCCAATGCAGTCCGCCTGTCCATCGCCCGCGCCTATTCCGGCCTGGATATTGAGCCGCTCATCACCGAACGCTATCCCCTGCGCCTGGGCGAAGGTGTTTTTGTCCGCCATCGTTTCACCGAGGAAATTCTGAAAAAAGGTGTGAAAGCTTTCCGCCATCTCCACGAAATCATGGAAGAGTTCGGCGTCACCAAATATCGCGCCGTGGCCACCAGCGCCTCTCGCGAAGCCCAGAACCGCGGCGTTCTCATCCGCCGCGTCAAGCAAGCCACAGGCATAACTCTGGAAGTGATCAGCGCCAAGGAAGAATCCCGTCTCGGCAGGGAAGCGGTATTTGCTGCTTTGGGCCCGGAAGCGCCCGCCGGCTGCATTGCCGATCTTGGTGGCGGCAGCCTGGAACTTAGCATCCTGCGCGATCATACCCTAACCCACGCTGCACAGCTCCCGCTTGGTACCGTGCGCTTGATGAGCACGCTGAATCTTCCCGGCGTTATCCGGCCTGCGCAAGCCGAACAGGTGCGCCGATACGTGCGCGCCCTTTTGGAATCGCGTCTCCCGGTGCGTCCCAATCTTGCCGACCGCGTAGCCGTGGCCCTCGGTGGGAATGCGGAAACCCTGGCCAATGTTGCCCCCGGACCGCGTCAGGACGGATTGCCGACTCTCGAAGTTTCTCTTCTTCGCGAACGCCTCCCGGACATCTTGAAGCGCGATGTTCGCTCGCGCATGAAGGCCTATGGAGTCCGCCGCGATCGCGCCGATGTCATGGCCGTTGCCGCCCTGATCTTCGTCACCCTCGGCCGTTATCTCAACATCCGCACCTTCGCCATCCCCAGTGTCGGCCTTCGCGAGGGTCTCCTTCAGGAAATCGCTCGCGATGCCTTCTCCCGCAAAGAGCCGCATCGTTACAATGCCGACGCGCGCCAGATCCTGGTCGCAACGCGCAGTTTCGGCCGCCGCCTCGAGTACGACCAGCGCCATGCCGAGCATGTTCGCGAACTCAGCCTCATGCTCTTTGACCAGCTCCAGCCGCTGCACCATCTCCCGGTTCAGGCACGCGTCCAGCTCGAATCCGGCGCTCTTCTTCACGACTTGGGCCATCGCATCAGTCACCGCGGGCACCACAAGCACGGCGAATATCTGGCCCTCAATGGCGACATTCCCGGTTTGGAAAGCCGCGACCGCAATATCGTTGCCGCCATCGTTCGATATCACAACCGCAAGTCCGAACCCGACGGCCACCATCCCGCCTATTCGGTTTTGAACAACAATGACAAGCGAATCGCCCGCCGCCTCGCCTCGCTCGTTCGCATCGCCGAAGGCCTTGACCATTCCCACCGCCAACGCATCCTCAGCCTCCGTGCCACTTTCCAGCGCGGCGCCGTCACCCTCCAGGTCCAGGCCCGCGGCGACGTCACCGAAGATCTCCGCGATGCCGAACGCAGCTCCAACCTCTTCGAGAAAGAATTTCACCTCCAACTTTTTTTCCGCCGTCCTTCCCCCGCCACTTAATAATTATCTTGGTCCAAAAAACCGGCATTCCGATCGGTAACGTCTACTTGAAAATCAATTTATCTGCCAGATAAAAAATGACTTACTCCGGCGCGAACTCGCCTTTAGGATCACAGATTTCCAAAATCGCGTTTCTTCCATAACCCTTTGGTAACGATCCGCCCCCCCCGGCCGCCGCCTCCAAACTTACTCATACACACCCCGGCCCCTCTTGTTACCCCCCATACACATTTGCTTTTGTAAGATGTAACCACAGGAGGACCGCTGCCGATGGAGCTGTACATTGTGCGCCACGGAATCGCCGTGGACCGCGAAGATCCAAAATGCCCCTCGGATCCCGAGCGTTTCCTTACCGGCGAGGGCATCGAGAAGTCCCGTCAGGTGGCCAAAGGCGTCGCCGAGGTCGCTTCGGTTCCCGAACTGATTCTCACCAGTCCCTATTTACGCGCGGTTCAAACTGCCGAAATCTTTGCCGAAATCCTGGAATACTCGAAGCACAAGATTCGTAAGTCAGATCTGCTCTTGCCCGGTGCCGAACCCCTGCAACTGTTCCGCGAACTGGCCAAAGATAAAGATCTTTCCAGCGTCTTTGTCTTCGGCCACGCCCCGCACCTTGATGACCTCGTCGCCACATCCATCAACACGAAACACCACATCTCCTCGTTGAAAAAAGCAGGCGTAGCCTTCGTCCAACTAAAACGTCTGAGCCCACCGAGCGGCGAACTAATCTGGCTAGCCACACCCAAACTACTCCGCAAAGCCGGCAAATAAGCACAATCCGCTTTCCTCGTGGTCAGCAGGCTCGTTCTTAGGTTTGCCGCATTGTTTGAAAGGTCAGTGGGCGACGAACGATCGCAACGTAAAATCCATGCAGACCTAACGCCGCGTCGCAAGCAATCCCTAATCCGACGCCGCCGCGCTTGTCTGCGGCGCCTCTTCCTTCCGCGGCAACTCCACCAGCTTAGGTGCCAACACCACTGCCTTCACGATCACCGGTTCGCCCAAACTGCTCTCCAGTAAAAATTTCCCCGCTGCCAACCGCGCCGCTGTTTCTTCGCCCTCTTGCAACCCGGGCACATGAATAATCAGCGCATCCACAGACTTCTCCACGCGCAATCCCTTCGTCAAAGACACTCCAGACTTGCTGATCGCGCGCGCCAAACGCAAGATCCCCGCCAGCACAGAGATCGTCTTCTGCTCCTCCGGCTTGAATCGAGCAAAGGACTTTTGCTTTTGATCCGGCAATCCGCCGCGATGATAGCGAACAATGTTCGCCATGATTTCCCATTCCGTCTCTGTCCAGCCGGGCGGAAGCACGATAGCCTTTAAATATTTTCTGGCCGCCTTTTGCGGTGACTTTGCATCCAGCCCCGCTCCGATCGCGTGCAGCCGCGAAGCCGCCTGCATGATTTTCCGGGAGTCTTTATTCGATAGTGCGGCGCCCGTAGGCACCCTCATTAGAGCGTCAAACAATCGCATCGCCAAACGGCAAACCAGCGTCGCGCGCCGCGTATTTACTTCCAACGCGCGAGCCGTCGCCCGCAAGCGCGCCAGCGCAACCGCTACCAACCGGTGGCCCTCTGGCAATCCGCGCCTCCAGTGTTGCCACAGTCCGCCTTCTCCGATCGCCAGCCGTCGGTAATTCTCGATCCGTTCGTGCCGCTGAGAGGCAATGCGCTCGCCCCAGGCACCTCGTGATTCGTCAAGTTCGCCCTCTACTTCTCCAATTTTTCCAGACAGCACGTCCAGGTCGTGTACCTCGCCGAGCAAATCCTGAATCTGTTTCAGGTTCTCTCCCCATTCCTCATAACGTGAGGGAAGCAAACTCTCCACGGTGTATCGGAATCGCTTCACGCCAATGCGCAATTCGTGCCAAGCCTCAGGCTTTTCCGATCGCAGCGCCCGCACGTGCAGTTCTTTCGCTGCCTCCAGCCGTTCGAGCGAAAGGCATTCCGCTGCAAGCTTGTCCGGGGGAACCAGCCGGCTCCGCCGCTGTAGCTTGCGTTCCAGTTTTCGCCAGGATTTTTGGTCGAACTTCTCCGCGGCCTTCAGCGCCGACTGCCGCTGCCCTCTTTCCTCCGTCGAGAACGCCACCAGCAGCCGTTCTCGCACCGGATCGGACTCTGGCCCCAGGCTCTTTGTCCATTCTTCCAAAACCTGCGTATCCCGCAGTTTGCCCAACTGGCGGAAGAGTTTTTTCCCCAGCTTGCGCATGTCCGGCCATGCCGCATCTGGATCGACTTCTTCCATCACAGATGCCACCGAGCGGCACCGTCGGATGGCCACGCGCAGGTCGTGTACCGCATCTGCCTCCGGCGCCTCGCGCACCGACTCTAGCTCCTTCAGAACTCGTTCCATCCAATACTGCAAGCCACGGAAGTCTGGTCGCGAGCCCGTTCCTGGGTTTTCTGTTTCCATTGTTTACGTCCAACGAGACCGGCCCCTGGACTGGCCGTTCCAAAATGAGACACCTATAGGCTAGCCCGTTGTCGCAGCCTCGTCCAGTACAGTGCGCTCGGCCACAACTCCGGAAGCATCCGCGCCAGCACAAATCCCATCCCGATGCATGCTCCAGCGCAGATCAGGAAAACATGGCCCGGATCCGGGTGCCCTAGCCGCAACATCGCGTGTTGCGCCAGTGGTTGCAGCGCAATCCCGCCAAACGAGAGCAAGTTAGCTGCTCCGATTACGCGCCCCTTTGCCTCTGGCTTCGGCCGGTTTTGAATGAGCGCGTTGATCGGCACTACGAAAAATCCCGCGGAAATTCCCAGCACTACCAGCAGCACCATAACCATTTCGTAGTTCAGTCCCGGCGCGAACAATGCCCCGGTCGCCAGCACGATCCCCGACATCCCCGGCAAGATCATTCCCGTTTCGATCTTTGGTCCGGAAACATGCCCTGCCAGGAAACTTCCCATTGCAATCCCCAAACTCAGCGCCGCTAGCAGGTAACTGCTCCGCGCCTCGTCCACCTGCAAAATATCGGTGGCATACAGCACAATATTCAGCAACAGAATGGCTCCCAGAAACCAGAAAAAAGTATTGGCGATCACCGCCACCCAAAGCACGGCATCCTGCCGCATCCTCTGAATCTCTTCCACAAATTCCTTCGCCCAATTCCATTCATATCGCCGCTCCGCATCCGCCGCTGGCACCCGGCTGATTGCCAGACTGGTCATCCACCCCACCAGTGAAAGCGCCATCAGAAAAATTCCAGAGCATTGCTGCTGTCCGTGAAAACGATGCGCCAGGAATCCGCCCGCGAGCGTTCCGCCGATAGCCGCCAGCAGCGTCCACAACTCAATTACTCCGTTGCCCCAGCTCAACTTGCTTGTCGGCAACAACTCCGGCAACAAACCAT
The DNA here is from genome assembly GCA_963742325.1 of Candidatus Acidiferrales bacterium. Taxonomy (GTDB): domain Bacteria; phylum Acidobacteriota; class Terriglobia; order Acidiferrales; family UBA7541; genus Acidiferrum. The sequence goes on from CAVULB010000002.1 coordinate 2,660,735, forward strand.
ATTTGGACGGCCCGAAAATCGCTCCTTGCATGCACACAAAGAACAGCGCCAGCGCCGCCAGGTCCAGCCGGTTCAACCACAGCGCGTAGGTCGCTCCGCCCATGGTCAGCAGTTCCAGCAATTTTGTCCACTGCGTTACGCTGCGCTTGCTGTAGCGGTCCGCCAAATATCCACCGGGAATCGAGAAAATCAGGAAGGGCACTGCAAACACCAAAGGCACAACCAGCACAAACAAGAAATCGCGGCGTTCGCGCGAAATGCTCGATTCCAGAACCAGAAAACTGACCAGCCATTTCAGCGCGTTATCGCTGAACGCGCCCTGGAACTGCGTCGCGATCAACGCCCAAAAGCCCAACAATCTTCCGCGCGGGTCGCCGAGCGCTGCGCGATCCGCTTTCTGACCTGAAGGAGTGCTCATTCTGGCCGCGAGCCCACCTTTCCGCACCGAGTGAGGCAACCACCCAACTGCAAACTTACACAAGATACTGCAACGACGCCGCGATTAACCTCTTCGTCCCCTCGTAGGGATCTTCCGGCCCTTCCCACTCCATCGAGCAGTAACCCTTGTAGCCGCTGGCATTCAGGATGCCGAAAGTTCTCTGCAAGTCCACGCGAAACACCTTTCCCTCGTCGGCGACCTCGGAATCCTTCACATGGCAAATGTTGTAGGCGTGCTCGAACATCGCTGCGACCGCGTCGTAGTTGAACTTGTCATTTCCGCTGGTCATCGAATTGCAAAAATCCGGCAGAGCGTGCACATACGGATGGTTTACTTTCTCAATCACGCGCACCACGAAAAACGCATCTTCGCTGATCAAATCATCATTTTCGAGGTTTACCTGGATATTCTTGCCGGCCGCATAGTCCGCCAGTGCGCGAACGCTTTCCGCTGCTGCGTCCACGTTCGGCTGGGAATTCTTCGCTTCCGCCATCGACGTGCGCACGCTGGGCGATCCGAGGATCACCGCAATATCTACCCACTTCCTCCCGTTGTCCACCGCCTTTTTCCGTGTTGCGGCATCCGCGTCGTAATAACTAGCCGAGTTGTCCACCGGAATGTTCACCACGTGCACGCCGGCCTTTTCAATTGCTGCACGGAATCCAATCAGGTAGCGCTCGTCCGTGGAAGGGAAGTGCGTGCTCAGCGGTTCCACTCCCGCCACTCCGAACTGTTCGCGCACCTTCGCCGCAAAATCGCGCAAATCCATTCCCGGGCGCTTCTTGTCGCGGTATCCGTTGTGAGCGCTCTCGATTTCCGAACGAAATGGCCACGAAGCCACCGCCAGCCGCTCCCGCACACCGGTCGGAAAATTCATATGAGGCGCTTCCTGGGCAGCGGACGCACCGCCAAAAACCCGGAATGCGTTCGACCGCCACGCAACTGCCCCCGCCGTCAACGAACGTAACACAGCTCGACGCGATACATTGTTCATCCCCGCCTCACCTGGAGCGATAAATTCCTAAATCTCGCTGGTAATTGAACACCCGCCTGTTCTCGAAAGCAAACTTCCCGCCGCGCAACGCGTATTTCCGGCCTGCGCAATCGCAGCTGGTTGGCAAACGGCGCAGCTTTACCCGCCTCTCGCCTCATGCTATTTTCAGTAGAGTTCTCCCGGAGTGGCGGAACTGGCAGACGCAGCAGACTCAAAATCTGCCGGGGATCACTCCCCGTGTGGGTTCGACTCCCTCCTCCGGGACCATCCTTTTATTTTCAGTGGGATAGAAGCCCTTCCTAAAAAACATCCTAAGAAATCTCAGGTTTCTCTGTGGCTCGCGGTATTAAGGACCTGAGAGGCAACTAATGGCAAAGTCCCGTCTCACCTTGCACAAATATGTCCGCATCGAGAGTAAGGGTTGGCGCTAATGCAAAGCTGCTGCCACGCGCTTTATTGCTGATTCCGGGGATGCCGAGGCAAGCAGTTCATCTCGAAGTTGAGGTAGAGGATAGGCCGAGGAGTGAGTCGAGAACAGAAAAGAGCTCAGAAGTACGAATGGGTTTGGAGAGGTAGGCGTCCATACCAGCGTCGAGGCAACGCTGCTCGTCACTTTTGAGAGCGTGAGCCGTCATGGCTACAATGGGAATGTGCTGGCCAGAGGCCAGTTCCATTGCACGAATGCGGGCAGTGGCTTCTAAACCGTCCATGAGGGGCATCTGCACATCCATCAGGACAAGGTCGAATCTTTGCCTTTCGAAGGCAGTAACAGCTTGCACGCCATCGGCGGCGAGTGTGACGACGTAGCCGCGTTTTTCTAGAAGACGTATGGCTAGCAATTGATTGACTCGATTATCTTCCGCGAGAAGGAGATGTCGACGCTTCTCGCTGGGAGAAGAAGAAATGGAAACCAAGTGAGACCGGAGCGACGACGGATTGTTAGGGCGACAGCCAGAGGCAGATTTGATCTCGAGAAGCAGGCGAACGGTGAAGTGAAAAGTGCTGCCGTGGTCGAGGTCGCTTTCGACCCAAATGGTTCCACCCATCGCACTGACGAGGCGGGTGCAAATGGCTAGGCCAAGACCTGTGCCGCCATACTTTCGAGCCATGGAACTGTCGGCCTGAGAAAAAGCATCGAAAATGATTTGTTGTTTCTCGGGAGCGATGCCGACGCCCGAATCTTTCACGACAAAATGTAAGAGGGAATCGCCGTTAGTGTGGCAATCTTCGCAGACACTGACGCACACTTCACCGCGTTCGGTGAATTTAATGGCGTTGCCAACAAGATTGACGAGGACTTGGCGGATGCGGCCAGGATCGCCGAGAAAAGAATCGGGAACACTAGGTTGGACAAATTGGGTGAGGTCTAGACCTTTCTGGCGAGCACGGAAACTGAGCGATTTCATGGATTCACTCAAGGTGTTGCGCAAGCCGAAAGCGACGGATTCAATTGAAAGTTTTCCTGCTTCAATTTTGGAGAAATCTAGGATGTCATTGATGACTGAGAGAAGGGATTCTCCGGAACGTAGAACGAGAGACAGATTTTCCCTCTGTTCAGGAGAGAGCCCGGAATCCATAACGAGTTCGGTTATGCCAAGGATGCCATTCAAGGGAGTGCGAATCTCATGGCTCATCGTGGCGAGGAAAAGGCTTTTGGCTTCACTGGCGGCTTCCGCAGCATCCTTGGCTCGCTGGAGTTCGGCGGCATGGTGCTTTTGCTGCGTGACATCAACGCTTGTGGCGATGATGAACTGAGGTTTACCGGTCGAATCGCGAATGAGGGAGAGTTCGAGGTCCGCAAAGATGATCCGGCCATCGCGGAGAAGATGACGTTTTTGCAGGCGAGTTTGATCCCGCTTGCCATGAAACAACTCGAGGAACTTCTCCCGGTCACGCTGGCGATCGTCGGGATGTGTTAACTCGTCGAAGACGCGGACGTTTTGCATGTCTTCCGGGGTGCAATCGAGCATTTGTTGGCAGGCGCGGTTGGTGGACAGCTTCCCGGTTGCAATGTCCAGGATGGAGATACCGATGAGGGCATTTTCGAAGACGACGCGGAAACGTTGTTCGCTGAGGCGGAGAGCAGCTTCGGCGCGCTTTCGTTCGGAGATGTCGACAAAGGTGACGACCGCGCCGATAATGTGGCCGCGATAAAAGATAGGATTTGACCAATATTCACCGGGGAAACTGGAACCGTCCCTGCGCCACATAACTTCATTGTCGATGTGCGTGCCCTTGCCGCGACGGAAAGCTTCGAAGATGTGACATTCCTCGACAGGATAATGAGAGCCGTCGGCCCGGGTGTGATGAATGACGTCGTGCATGTTTTTGCCGTGCAGTTCGGAGAGCGACTGGTAACCCATGACTCCGAAGAACGCGCGATTGCAGAACGTGAAAATGCCATGGTTGTCGATGCCATAGATACACTCGGGTGCGGAGTTGAGGAGCATGGAAGCAAATTCGTCGCTGCGGCGAAATTTGGGAGAAACGTAGTGGTCGAGTAGCGTGGTGCACAGGGCGAGAGCGAGGAGAAGAACGGAGATGAGGAGGACGCCGATGATGCCAAGATAGTGAGCGGAGTAGATGCCCAGGCCGGTGGCTGTAGCTCCCGCGATAAGCCAGAGAGCGCGGCTGGCGGCGCGGGTGGCGGTGAATCTACTGGCAAGATCGAACGCGGCGAAGGCGGCGACTAGAGCGACGACCACAGATAAAGTGACGACGAGCCGAGGATCGTAGGCGGCCAGAAAGTAATTCGGCGACGGCATGGCGCGGCCTTTCTTACGCCTCCTGCGACGGTGAGTTTGCACGTCGATCCGTCGGCAGAGCGGACGGATATGGCCAGGGATTGGCGAGAGGGGCGAGCCTGAACACAAAAAGGAGGCAATTCTGAAGGGAATTCCAGTATGAACTAGGCGCGTGGCAAGTCAATAGACCGCACATTGTGAATGAGCGAGGTGATAACACTTTCCAACGCTAGCAATCGAGAGGCGCATGGAAAGGAGAATCCTCGGGGTATGGTGCGGCAGGTTTTCGAAGCAAACCCGCGATGCCAGTCCGAGGCAGCTCCCTACAGCACACCTCAGGCCGCGAAGAAGATCGGCGTTTCGTTCGTCACGTTACACCGCTGGCTCAGGGATGGAAAAATTCGCCCACAGGCAGTTCCACTCGAAGGCCACAATCTGTGGGTGTGGCCAGATGCAGATATAGCGAAGGGAGGCAAAGTGAAGGCCGCGCAAAAGCCGGGCCCGAAAGCAAAGGGAGGGAAGCGATGAATGATGAGAATTCCCCAATCACACCGCATGGCTATATGGACACATCCGAATTTCCGGTGAGGACCGTCACATCCCGTTCATGCACGCACGCTCAAACTGTAAATGGAGGGACACAATGTCGGATTACTACACCCTGCAGCAGCTAGCCCAACGTCTGAAAGTCACGGAAGCCGAAATTCTCCAACTGGAGAAAGATGGATTGCTTCAAGCGACCCCCCAGAATGGACGGATGTTCTTCTCATCCCGGCAAGCGTATCTGTTGCAAGCAGCTACCCGATGGGCGCAAAAAAAGAACCTAGCGCTAAAAGATGCACTTTATAAAGTCGAGGAACGCTGGCTAGCCACCAAGGAACCGATTAGCTGGAGATAACATGCCTGCAACCAGTTCGTTTTGGAAGCTGAAGCGAGAGGAATTGAAACGTAGGCGGACGACCGTGATGTCGGAACATGAGCTAAAACCTGACGATCCGATATTGGTTTCAAAACTTGCAATTATTGATGAGGAAATTGGCTACTGCACGAAAAAGATCGAATCCACAGCGTTTCCCCTTTGCAAGACCGACAAATGAGCAGGGATGACTTTACACATACCCGGACTTCGTGCTGGACCAGGTCCGCAGTGAGTCCTGCGACCTGATTGTCTATCAACTTGATTTCAATCGCCAAGCGCGTGTTCGTAGGATTCTTGGAGGAACGACACAAATCCTGAGGTCTTTCAACAGGATCTCTTTTTTCTTGATTGGGGAGCGTCATCATTATAACCCGCGGCAGTTCTTTGTGTGTGACGAGCACCTGCTGCGACCACCGAGCGTCAGTCTTAAATTCGACATTCACACACCGGACATAAAATATGTAGTTGTAGTTGGAGGGTTGTTATGCCGAGGAGAATTGATCCTGAGCAGCAGAAACGAAATTCCATAGGTCGGGCCATCATCAAACTCATGCGCAATGTGGCAAGGATTTTTGACTCCGCCGATGAGGCGACGTTTGTGCAGGAAGATTCGCGACTTGGAATATGGATTGGCGTGAAACCGATCCGACATGCTGAATTATTCGAGCGGCTGGCGACGAAATACTTCAAGGGCTTTGAAATGCACCGGCATTCAGCGGGCGATCGTGAATGGGTGCGCTTTGGATACGACTATGACGGGCGAGTGCCAACAGAGGTGACGGAAGTTAGCAAGAAAGCCAAAGAGGCAAGCGCTTGATCACCCTCGCAGCACTCTGCAAGTCTCAACCCTGATGCGCTTTATGGCCTCGGGCCAATTGCGCGCCTACCCGCTTTATTGCTTCCACAATTCTGAGTGATTGAAAATGTCCGAGCATCCATGCGGGTACTTTGAGCCACATGGACGATATCGCCGTTACTCAGGACCTTGCTGAGAACGACTGCGATGGGTCGGTCCTACTTTGTCTCCGGGAGAGCGAAGTTGCGTTCACGCTTGTCGAAAAACTTGTCGACAAAGAGGTAAAGGGCAGTAATCTTGCCGTTCCGAGCGACTTCGATAAATTGCTTTCACCCGTGTCATCACCCGCCCGAGGTCTTTGGTGATGGTCAGATAACTGCGCACCAACTCCTTCAGCGTACGTAGGCCATGTTCGCCGTAATAAACCGGAGTCAGATGATCGCTGCGCAGCAACTCGGCCAATCGGCGAGCGTCGATCTTGTCGTTTTGGTTGCCTTCCCTCATTGACTTATTTTTTCGCGGATCGCACACCAGCAATTTCGTGACGTGCGGTCTCAATAGGTCGTACAACCAGGCGGCCGACGTTCCTTCTTCAAAGGTGACCTGCAAATCTCCGCGCAGCCTGGAACTGCAAGTAGCGGCCGAAAAAAGTTCTTAGGCGCTTTGTCGAATTCCGGTCCGGCCGTTCGACTATATAGTGAAGGCCGGACAAATGGCGCACCGTATGTGTTTCGGGGCATTTGGAGGTAACGTGAGGGACAAAAACGCGAACGACCATAGCGAAGTGGAGGTGCATCTGGATGACAGCAAGTTGATTTCGGATGGCTTGCAGGGAGACAGGAACGCGTTTGAGATTTTGTTTTCACGGTATCGGCCAATTCTTTACCGCTTGGCGCAACACATTCTGCGCAACCACGAAGAATCCGAAGATGCCGTTCAGAATTGTTCCCTGGTGGCCTTCCGCAAGATGGAGAGTTTTAAGTACGAAGGCGCCTTTCGCAGTTGGTTGGCCAGAATACTCGTCAACGAAGCGATCACAATTCTTCGCAAGCGAACCTATTCGTCGGAAAGGGCCGTCCTTCAAGAACGAGCGGAGGCGGTAGACTCGCTCCCGCACCCAGGACCAAATCCGGAGCAAATCCTCTCTCGGAAGCAAAGTACCAGCGTCTTGATGCGGAAACTCTCCCAATTGACCTCGGGGCAGCGAGCCGTCTTTCTGCTCCGCGAGATTCATGAATACACCACAGAAGAAGTCCGCGCGATGCTGCAAGTGCCGCCGGGCGCGATTCGTTCAAGATTGTTTCGAGCGCGAAAGCAGTTGGCCTCCACGTTATTCAACGACCGCCCGGCATTGCACGGTTTTGATGTTTCACAAACTATACCGGACGCGAAGTAGTCCAACTTGCCGCAGTGGGCGACCCGACACATAGGTAACAGATCGTACCGGACATATAGGTTACACTTTTCCCCGTTATGAATGTCCGGCCTTGCTTGGCGAGTACGGCGCTCTGCCTCCGTTCGCCTTAGCTTTTTGGTTTGTGGCCTATTTTGGGATAACGCTTGAGACAGTGTCGATTACATCGTGGGCGAGTTCAACTAGCACCGGTCCAAAAGCATTATAAATTGGCGTCGGTGTGACATGGCCGGTGCCGATTTCCAGCTCTGTCCCTCCCACGACCTTCTCAAGGTCGGCGTCCGTTAATGTCGATAGCGCTGGCAGTTTTAAGTAAACGTCCTTAGACGTGTCCTCCACGACGTGGATGTCCAATCCCGGACGCACCTTGATCCCGTGTTCTTGAAGCACCACAATCGGCTTGTCCATTAGTCGCTGCTTTAGCGTGTTGTCGGATCGCGCCTTCGCCACCAGTTGCAGCCACTTCTTGGCAGCTTCCATTTGATCTGGCATCAGCGTTTGCGCTTCCGCTAGTCTCTTCTGTCCAGCTTGTCCGTTTGCCATATTGCCTCCTAAGAAATTAAGGGAATTTACAGCGTGGCCCTGATACGGGAAAGGGCTGATCCGCCCTTTACTGAATAAATCGGATTTGGAGACCGAAAGACGACAGTGAAGTCAAACAATTGCTTATAAAATCGGCTAGTGGCCGTTCCGGCGGCGAAATATTGGTAGCAGACACCGTCCAGGACGATACTAAAACAGGGGGCTTTGATCAGAGTTGGGGTCAGCGGCCTCGGCGGTCTCAGTTAGGGTCGGTGCGATCTTTAGTTGCTGGCTGTTTCTGAACCGCGTTCCTACTGGGATCATCATTCCGCCCTGCACGCCTTCGAGTTCGCCATTGGGAAGTTCAGACCTTTTTTCGCTATTGGTAGGTTCAGACTTCTTGATGTTGTCCATGATGAATGCCTCCTTTCAAGGCTTCGTCAAACATTGTGGTTGCCCGTCGCTTAGGCTCCCCCGCCCTACTTGGCTAGGGTCGTTCTCGAACGACGCACACTTTGCCGCAAGTACCTTTTTCGAGCAATGCACCGGAGGTGACCTTTGCGTGAACTGCAGATGATCGGCCTAACTCATCTAGGAAGTCGCGTTACCGGAGAAGTTCCGGCTGGTACCCGTCGCCGGTAAACTAAAGCCATGAAACGTGTGGTCATTTTAGGTCGTGGTGCTTCTGGCAAATCGACTCTAGCGAGACGCTTGGGCAATATTACCGGGTTGCCGGTGATTGAACTGGACAAAATCTTCTGGCAAGCGGGACTCATCGCAACGCCTCGCGAAAGATGGGTGCTAGTCCAAGAAAAGATTGTCGCCGAGGATCGATGGATTATTGACGGAGACCTCGGACGCTACGACGCCGTTGAGGTAAGGCTGCAAGCCGCAGACACGATTATCTTATTGGACTTCTCGCTTCTGCGTTGTGCCCTTCGAGCAATTCGCCGCTCACGCGAACCTTTTGATTTCTGGTTTTGGCTCATTGCATACCGGTATCACAGCCTTCCAATTCTTAGGGAGGCAATTTTCAGATACGCACAAAAAGCAGCTTTTCACGTGTTCCGCGACCCTCGCGCCATGGATCGATTCGTCGCGGACGTCTCAATTTCTTCTTAGTAGAGTGAAAATCATAAGCAACCACTGCTCAACTCCCGAGTTGCGAACTCGGAGAAGTAAAGTAGTACTTCACATTGACGGAAACGTCGTTTCGATTGGGCGCAACCGTCGCCCGGTTTGTAATGTGGCGTGCCCTCATTTTAAACTCAAGCAGGCCACAATTTAGCTCCAGTTCTTTGGGCACGCATAGTTACTATTCGGCCTTCGGCAGCGAAAAACTATAGGTTTTTCCTAACTGGGCCTGGCGCTCCGCGCATCGCTCATTCCAGGAGGCAGCAACCCGTATTCGCCAGGGGGCAGCGTTGATAGATCGATGGTCCATGTCCTCTGTGCTATGTGCTTATTTTCATAGTCAACGCGCCGTGCTTCTTTGCTTCGACAAGATCAGAGATCAAGCTGAAGCCGAGACAGCGAAGAACCATTCCGTAATTGAATCGATTTAATGTACACTGGCGCCAGTTGTTCCAGAACATCACATTGCCGCCATTTTGTTTTGCGAGGGATTCCATGCCTTCACTCCGTGTTCTCCGTTTCTCCGCTTTTGCGCTGCTGGTCACCATTGTTTCCGCAGCTTTCTCATCGGCGCAAACGCCTGCCGTTCGCCAGGATCTTCACGGCACCTGGCGCATGCAGTCGTCTTGCCAGGATAGCGCCAAGGGTGAACAAATCTCTGTCGCCGGCTTCGACGCGTCCAAGTGGCACCCTGCCGAAGTGCCCGGCACCGTTGTCGGCGCGCTCGTCACTGACAAATCGCTCCCCGATCCCAACTATGGAATGAATCTGAAGTCATTTCCCGGGTTTGTCTCGGACACCAAAGGCCTGTTCGCCACGCGCGACATGCCTTCGGACAGCCCGTATCGTTGCTCGTTCTGGTTTCGCACGGAGTTTGCCGTGCCCAGCAGCGCAGTAAAGCCCGCGGCGTGGCTGCATTTCCTCGGCATCAACTATCGCGCGAACGTTTGGCTGAACGGCACAAAAATCGCCGATCGCGCTGACGTTGCTGGCGCCTATCGCACCTTTGAATTTCGCATTGACCAACTTCTCAAGAAGGACGGCCAGAACGCACTCGCTGTCGAAATCTTCGCCCCGGAAAAAAATGATCTCGGTCTCACCTGGGTCGATTGGAATCCCACGCCTCCCGACAAAGACATGGGCATCTGGCGGGAAGTCTTTTTGTCGGAGTCCGGCGATGTTTCCTTGCGCCGCCCGTTCGTAGGCTCCAAACTCGGCTCGGATTACAAGTCCGCAGAGCTTACCGTCAGCGCGCTTCTTACCAACACCACGGACCATCCGGTGAAAACAACTCTCGAAGTCGATCTGGCAGGCGCAAAAATCAGCCAGCCCGTCGAACTCGCCGCCAAGGAATCCAAAACTGTTCGCCTGACGCCCGAGCAATTTTCGCAGCTGAAACTATTGCAGCCCCGACTCTGGTGGCCCTACCAGATGGGCGAGCCATACCTCTACACCGCAAAATTCCGCGTCTTCTCGACCGGCGGGGAATCGGATAGCGCCAACGTCGATTTTGGTATTCGCGAAGTCACCTCCGAACTCACCGCCAGCGGCGGCCGGCTATTCAAGGTCAACGGCAAGAACGTCCTGATCCGCGGCGCCGCCTGGGCTCCCGACATGCTGCTCCGCTGGTCCTCCAAGCGTCTGGATGCCGATTTGGATTACGTCAAGCACATGGGCCTGAATTCGATTCGTCTCGAAGGCAAAACCGATCGCGACGAGTTTTTCGACAAAACCGATCGCATGGGTCTCCTCGTAATGCCCGGCTGGATCTGCTGCGACGCCTGGGAGCGTTGGAAGCACTGGACGCCGGAAACCAAGTCCATCGCCGCCGCGTCGCTCACCGATCAAATCTCCCGCTTGCGCAATCATCCCAGTGTCTTTGTCTGGCTCTACGGCAGCGACAATCCGCCGCCACCAGAGATTGAAAACATCTATCTCGGCATTTTGAAAGATCTGGAGTGGCCGAATCCCACGGTCTCTTCCGCCAGTGAAACGCCAACGAGCGTCACGGGCAAATCCGGTGTGAAGATGACCGGCCCCTACGAATATGTTCCTCCCGTTTATTGGCTCACAGACACGAAAGCCGGTGGCGCTTACAGCTACAACACGGAAACCAGCCCCGGCCCGGCCATTCCTCCCAAGGAAAGCCTGGAGAAATTTATTCCCAAGGACCACCTATGGCCGATTGACGAATACTGGAATTTCCATTCTGGGCGCGACCGTTTCGCCACCGTCAACGTCTTTACCGACGCGCTCACCAAACGCTATGGCACTCCCACCTCCCTCGATGATTACGAGCGCAAAGCCCAAGCTATGGCTTACGACAACGAGCGCTCCATGTTCGAGGCCTACGCCCGCAACAAGTACACTTCTACCGGCGTGATTCAGTGGATGCTGGACAATGCGTGGCCCTCACTCATCTGGCATCTTTATGATTACTACCTCGTTCCCGCCGGGGGCTACTTCGGCACGAAGAAGGCCCAGGAAATCGTCCACGTGCAATACGACTACAACGGCAACTCCGTCGCGGTCGTCAACGGCACCTACGAGCCCATCAAAGGTCTGGAAGCCACGGCGCGGTTCTTCAACGTCGATGGCAAGGAAATCGATCAACACAATGCCAAAGTGGAGGTGCCAGCGGATGGCGTGGTCAAGGCTTTCGATTTATCCTCACCGGCCAATCTGTCCCGCACCTATTTTCTAAAGCTCTATCTCCACGATGCCTCGGGCAAGCTGATCAGCGACAATTTCTACTGGCTCTCCACCAAACTCGACACGCTCGATTGGTCGAAACAGCGGGACACCGTCTATACACCCCAGAAGGAGTTCGCAGACCTGACCGCGCTTAACTCCATGCCGCTGGTTAAACTGCAGCTGAATTCCTCCGCCGCGCGATCGGGCGAAAAGGGAACGATCACCGTTAAGGTCAAGAATCCAAGCGAAGGCATAGCCTTCCAGGTCCATTTGCGCGCCACCAAGGGCAAAGACGGCGACGACATCGTCCCGATTTTCTGGGACGACAATTATTTTTCGCTTTTGCCCGGTGAAGAGAAGTCCGTCACCGCCAGCTACGACCTGAACGACGCAGGCGGCAAACCACCCGTCCTCGAACTCGATGGCTACAACATCGCACCAGCAACCGTGCCGCTAAACCACTAAAACGTATCCGAATGCAGTCCTCGTAGAGGCAAAGCACTGCTGGGATCTTGAAGCCTCCTGACTTTCCCAACTCGGCATGGTCGAGCCCGGTGCTTACGACAAACCGCCTCTGGTTACTTTTAGGAACAGTTCGCCATCCTTTCGCCCTTGCGACGCCTACTGTTAGCCACTAAGCTACTGTTTCCGTTGGAGGAAACTGTGCCTAAAGAGAAACCACAAGTAAACATCGGCGAAGTCATTAAAACCTATCGCAGCCAACGCGGCCTTTCGCAGGGCGACATTGAACGACGCACCGGCTTGCTGCGCTGCTATCTTTCCCGCGTCGAAAACGGGCACACCGTTCCTTCGCTTGAAACTCTAGCGAAGATCGCCGAAGCCATGGAAATTTCCCTGGCCGATTTCTTTCCCGGCACGGAAACCCCGCGTGACAAGGAAACCCAGAAAATGCTCGGCGAGCTTTCTCAGGACGAAATTCGCTTCCTCGCCGAAATCAAGAAGTACAGCACCACGCTTTCGGAAGGCGACAAACGCTTGGTGCTGGCAATGATCCGCAAAATGGCCACGTTGCTGCCCACGCAAGTCGCGCAGGCAAAGAAGGCGGTGGTGCGCCGCCCGTCGCTCTAAAAGATTCACCAAATTCGCAGGTAGACACGCGTTCGTAGCGTGAAAACTCGCGGCCGATTAGGACTTTTGCGAGCGCATCAGGCGAATCGCTTCCGGCAGAGCGCTGGCCCCAGGTCCGCTTCCGTTGTTATCGCCCGCTTCTCCGTCCGTCTTATCGCCTTCGCCCGGCGCCAAAAACAGATTCGTCTCGACCGCGTGCTGTTTGTTGTAAAGCTCAAAATAACGCCCCTGCTGCGCATACAAACTCTCGTGAGTTCCGCGTTCGAGGATACGGCCATCCTGGACCACCAGGATCTGTTCCGCCCGCCGGATCGTGGAAAGCCGATGCGCGATCACAAACGTGGTGCGCCCACGCATAAGGTACCGCAAGCCTTCTTGAATCAGCGCCTCTGATTCGGAGTCCAGGCTCGAGGTGGCTTCATCCAGGATCAGAATCCGCGGATCGGCCAGAATCGCACGGGCAATCGACACACGTTGCTTCTGACCTCCGGAAAGCTTCACGCCGCGTTCGCCCACGAACGTGTCATATTTCTTATCGAAGTTTTCCGCGAATTCATCCACGCGCGCAATGCGACAAGCGGCCATGATTTCTTCTTCCGTGGCGTCCGGCCGCGCATACGCCACGTTGTCCCGGATCGTACCGTCAAACAGAAACGTTTCCTGCAAAACGATTCCGAGCTGCGTTCGATAGGAATTCAGCCGCACCGTGGCCACGTCGATGCCGTCAACAAAAATCTGTCCCAGCATGGGTACATAAAACGCCGAAATCAAACCGATGATCGTGGATTTGCCGGAGCCGGAGGGCCCCACAAGCGCCGTGACCGTCCCTGGTTGAGACACGAAGCTGATTCCGTGCAGAACTTCCTTATTTGCCTCGTACGCAAAATGCACATCCTCAAATTGCACGCGGCCTTCAATGCGGTGCAGCGTCACGGTGCGCTTCGGATCCTGATCCTCTTTTGATTCGTTGAGTATTTCGCGTGTGCGCTCCAGCCCGGTAATGGCTTCGGTAATTTGCGTGCCGATGGCTACGATCTGAAATACCGGCGCCACCATCAGTACTAGGTACGCGGAGTAGGCAATCAGTTGACCCGGCGTCATCGTTCCTGCCAGAATCCTCCGCGCCCCTAAATACATAATAATGGCGCTCACAATGCCCATTAGAGTTGCTCCGGACAAACTCATGAACGACGTCGCGGTCAGCGTCTTCAGCACATTATCCAACAGCCGCTGCACGCCACCGGCAAACACAACCTCCTCGCGTTCTTCCGCGTGATAGCCCTTCACGACGCGCACGCCGCCCAGCGACTCGGTCAGCCGGCCCGTTACTTCCGCGTTGATCTTTGGCCTTTGCCGAAAAATCGGGCGAATGGTCGTAAACGCCTTGTTCAGCCCAAACCCAAATCCCAACAGCACGGCAAATGCGATCGACGTCATCAATACGCTCGTGCGCAGCAGAATGATCAGTGCCAGCACCGCCGTCAGCATTCCGCCGACAAACTCCACCAGCCCTGTGCCGATCAGGTTGCGGATGCCTTCGACGTCGCTCATGATCCGCGACACCAGCACACCGGTCTTGTTGGCATCGTAAAAGCTAATCGGCAGCCGACCAATGTGCGCCTGCACCTGCTTGCGCAATTCCGTAATCATTCTTTGCGCGGACTTGGACAGGACTTGCGTCAACGTGAACGAAGTCAGTCCTTGTATCAGCGTCGCCCCGATCACAATCAACACCAGCGGCGTCAGCAGGTGCACTTGTCTCTTGGCAATCACGTTGTCGAACAAATATTTGCTGGAACCGGGCAGGACAAGACCCGCGACGCGATTGATCGCCACCAGCACGAGTCCGAGGACCAGCACGCCCTTACGCGGTTGCAGCAAGGCCCAGATTTCAGGCAAGGACTGCCAATTGATCTTTTTCTTCGCGGGTTTCAACGAATCCGCCGTCGTAGTCGTGGTAGCCGTTGTCGCCATGGAGTTCCTGGTCCCTTGGGAGAATATCTCGTTCGATGCGGCTGGGGTTAAAGGTACTACGAGTAGCCCTTCCGCGTTGAGGGGAATGGCGTACCTTGCAAGCATGAAAGACGACCGCAGCCCACTTCGCAATAAACCCAGAGCGCCAAAGGACTTGGAAAGGTCGTAACAGAAGTTCCAAGAGAAACACTGTTTACGATGCCTGGTACAGCTACCCCGACCCGCTTTAGAAGTGTCGCAAAATGAGAAGGATACCTGAGGCCTCGTCGCGTGATGAGGTTTTGCAGGCAGGGCACAAGCCGACGGTTCTAACCCTGTGGTGGCCGCATATGACGTCACCGGGACGCGTACATCTCGAACCCGCAACGGCAAACAACCCGACTTGCTTGATTGGCTTCATTCCTCTTCCCCCGCCTTTCCGAGTCCTCACAATTCACCACTTTCGGCTTCGCGGCCGATCGCGGGTTACCGATAGTCGAAAAGGGTCATGAAGCCGAAGTCCATGTGCAGTTGTTGGTGGCAATGCAATAGCGTAAGGCCCGGATTATCGGCGAGGAAATCGATTTCGGCTTCCTGGTAACCGCCGAGCATCACCACATCCTTCAAAATTCCCGCTGTCGGCACTCCCGCAATCCGGGTCAATTCAAAACTATGCCGGTGAAGATGGACGGGGTGAATATCGTCGCTCGCATTACGCATCTTAAGCCGGTAACGCTTGCCTCGTTTTAAATGAAACGCGGCGGGACTAGGGCCCTCCGTCATAGGATACGTGGCGCCGTTGATGGTCCACAGGTTAAAGCCTTCGTGCGCGGCGTTCTGTTTAGCAAATGTCATTTCAATCACTTCGTCGGCAGGCGCAGCCGAAGCATGCGCTTTGGCAAACCGCGTATAGCTCCATTTGAACGGCGGCGGCGCTGCCCACACCGCAGCGCCCTTGTGATTGGCATATTCAACCACGATGCCCATGCCATGGCGGCGATCATCGTTGTCCAGATCGCCCAGAGTCCAGACGCCCGGATGATTCATCTCCACGATCGCGGAAATTCGTTCGGCGGTTCCAAGCCACAGCACCGGCACCTTCACGGGATTCGGCACTTCATTTCCATCCAGCGCGATCACCTGGAACGTGTGGCCCGGAAGAGCGAGACTGCGAATTTCCGTCGCGCTGCCGTTTAACACGTGCAGCAGGATGCGTTCGCCCGCCTTCACGTGAATTGGATCGCCGTGGCCCAACATGCGGCCGTTGATCGTGAATGATCCATAACCAACTTCAAAGCCGTGAGGCATGCCCGTGGCCAAAGACGCCTTCATCGAGGACTCGCCTGCTTCTTCTAGCGATTTTACGCGCGTGGCCGGAGAAAGAAAATTCATGTCCATATCACCGCCCCGGCTGAAAATCGGTTCAAACTCTTTCATGACGAGAAACGTTTCGCGATCGTAATTGCCCGCAGAGGATTTCGGCTCGATGTAAACCGGCCCGACCTGGCCGCTGTATTGCCCGGCAGCAAGGTTCGCGCCAGCTCGGTTGTGGCTGTGATAGAAGCGCAAGCCCGAAGGATTGGGAGTGAAGGAAATCCGGCGTTGGCCGTGAGCGGGAATATACGGTGTGCCTTCCGCAGCGGCGCCATCGACGTCAGAGGAAACTTTTTGGCCGTGCCAATGAAGCTGCTCGGGAATGTCTGTGTCATTAACGATGTCGAGCGTAACCGGTTGGCCTTCCTTGAACCGCAACAGCGGGCCTGGGAATTGCCCGTTGTAGGTGGTTACGCCTACGATGCGTTTGGGTGCTATTTCGACCGCCGCGTTCTGAATACGCAAGGTGTAGTCGGGACGAGTGGCGGATTGCCCCGGATCAGCGGTCGAAGCGACGAGTGATTTCGCCAGAAGAAACGCGCCAGTGGCAAGGCCAGCGGTTTGCAAGAACTCACGCCGGGACTCTGACATTTTCTGCATGATCACGCAGCCCTCTTCGGTTTCCATACCCATAACAATAACTGTCATTGCGAGCGCAGCGAGGAATTCCGCTTCGCTCTGGGCCACATCCTCTTTGGCTGCCCGCCTTCGCGCCATGCTCCTCGGCGATCGGATTGTCAGGCCAGGTAGCTACCGGGGAGGTCTCCGGGATTGCTCAAGGGCCCACGTGCTGCCACCTGAAAGAATCAGGAATATCAGCGAGCAGAGCATAGCAAAATCTGTGCGCGCATCGCTGACCATGTACCAGAAACCCTGGGCAGGCCGGGAAAGCTCCGGCAGCTTGGTAGTGACCATCGCGGTAATGATGATAATCAGCAACGGAATTGACGCTGCACGAGTCCACAGCCCGATGAGGACCAGAAAGCCGCAAATTATTTCGAACCATCCGACAAGGTGAGCGGTGAAAGCCGGGTGCGGAAAGCCGATGCGCGTAAAACGATTGACCCCCATCGCTGGGTCGGTGAATTTGAGGACGCCCTGGGTCAAGAAAATCAGGCCCACTGCCAGCCGAATGAAGAAAATCGCAGCGGGACCCGGCGTCGGCTCGAAGAAGAAGCGGAAAGCGGAATTCATGACTAGATTATCTCCTTCAATCAGACGCGAAATGTCGGGGGTTTGATACCGCCGGTGAGCGCTTCTGGCGTCAAACCATCACCCTTAGGTATTGCGCATTTTGTGGCCAAAATGCAATGATTTCAATAGTTCCTGCCGCACGGCGAAATGGACGATCTCGCCGCTGCTTGTGTCCCTTAGCTCCGAGGATTGGGACTTGAGAGCGGACGCTCCCGTGGCTCGAGGTCTCGGAAAGTCTCCCGCAACGGGTAGGATCAAGGAACCAGGTGATTTATGGCACTCACGGAAGAACAGTTGCTCAGTGCAAAGGAATTGATCGGCCTCGAAGACGCCTACGGCGCGCATAACTATCTTCCGCTGGATGTCGTCGTCGAGCGGGCCGAGGGCTGCTGGGTGTACGACATCGAAGGGAAGCGCTATCTGGATTGCCTGGCGGCCTATTCGGCGGTCAATCAGGGGCACTGTCACCCGCGTATTTTGGCGGCATTGATTGAGCAGGCGCGCAAAGTGACGCTGACCTCGCGCGCATTTCGCAATACGCAATTGCCGCTGCTGTATCGGGATTTGCATGATCTGACCGGAATGGAAATGACCCTGCCGATGAATTCCGGCGCGGAAGCCGTGGAAACAGCTTTGAAAGCGGCCCGCAAATGGGGCTACGCGCAAAAAGGCATTCCGGATGGGAAAGCCGAGATTATTGTGTGCGCCGGCAATTTTCACGGCCGCACGCTGACGGTCATCAGCTTCTCCAGCGACGAACAATATCGCAGCGGCTTCGGCCCGCTGACGCCCGGCTTTCATATCATCCCATTCGGGGATGCGCAAGCGCTGCAGGACGCTATCACGGCGAACACGGCCGCGTTTCTGTTTGAGCCGATCCAGGGTGAAGCCGGCGTTGTAATCCCGCCGGATGGATATCTGCAAGACGTAACGGCAATATGCCGGGAGAACCGCGTGCTCCTGATGGTGGACGAAATTCAATCCGGCCTGGGGCGCACCGGGAAATTGTTCGCCTACATGCATGAGGGAATTCGGCCCGATGTTTTGATCGTGGGTAAGGCGTTGGGTGGAGGCTTCTATCCAGTTTCGGCAGTGCTGGCGTCAAAGGAAATCCTGGGTGTGTTCGGCCCCGGCGATCATGGCAGCACTTTCGGCGGCAATCCATTGGCTTGCGCTGTGGCCAGAACTGCTCTGCGCGTGCTCATCGACGAAAAGCTGGCCGAGCGTTCGGAAGAATTGGGCGGCTATTTCCTGGCAAAGTTACGCAGCCTCCGCAGTCCGCTGATCAAAGAGATTCGCGGCCGGGGCTTGTGGATTGGGATTGAGTTAAACACCGAAGCGAGAAAATATTGCGAAGCGCTGAAGGAAGAAGGAGTGCTGTGCAAGGAAACCCACGATCGCATTCTTCGCATCGCCCCGCCGTTGGTGATTCAACGCGAAGAAATCGATTGGGCGTTTGAACGCTTCCAGAAAGTGCTGCTTTAGTCGGCCGCGTCGGACGTGGGCGTTTTCGTAGCGGGATGATCGAAGCGAAGCACACTATTCACGAACTGGCTTAGCGTCCCGCCAAGGTGACTGAGCACGCGCTGCTTCAGCGTGGTGTAATCCTGTGTTCCGCAGAACAAATCCGACAGAAGCTGGCGAAACACGGCATTGCGCTGCAGGAATTGCACCATGCGCGTGGTGACGGCGGTACCCAGGAAGGAGCCGCGATAAAAGCGCCGCACGATGCGGGCGGCAAATTCCAGCTCCAAGGAAAATGAAGCGCGAACCCTCGCCGGATATTTCTCCGCGCAGCCTTCCGCGAGAGACTTGCCGAGAATTTCGCCCGAGCGCATGGCGTAAAACAGTCCTTCACCAGTGAGCGGATCGACCCACGCGGCAGCATCTCCGCAAAGGGCCCAGTTGCGGCCGATCACCGCGCGATCAGACAGCGTGCGCACCTGCGGGGAAGGCAGGACATGGCTGTAGAATTTTGCGTGTGCCGTCTCAATTTTTTCTGATCCTGCAAATTGGTGGAGATGGTTGCGCAGTTGATTGCTGGTATGCGCTTGCATGCTTCCGCAAATGCCCAGGGAAAGATGGTCTGCGCGCGGGAACGACCAGATGTAGCCTTCGAATTCCGGCAAAAACTTGATGAGGATTTGATCCGCGGTCTGCGGAACGAAATACCCTTGGGTCATTTCGAGTTCGTCGCGGGCAAGAGCGCGGGTGCCGGGCAGGAATTGGTTGCGCGCGCCGCCGGCAAGCACCAGGAAGTCGGCGGTCCGCCACTGGCTGTCCACGCAGAAACGTGGTTTGTCCGCAGATGTCTCGACCCCCTGCACACGGGAATGATGAACCCGGCAGCCGGCCTCGCGCGCGCGGTCCAGCAGCAGGCCGTTCAAAATAGTGCGGGAATAAATGACGATCGGATGCAGCAGGTCCAGTTGTGCGCGCTGATTTTCCGCGCTGATCAGTTCAACCTTCTGAATTAATTTCTTGGGCAGAGGATTATCGAGCAGGAAAGGGAAACACTGCGTGGCCTTGTAAGTCAGGCCGCCGCCGCATGGCTTTTCCCACGCCAGATGCTCGTCAAAAATATCTACGGAGTGGCCGGCACGCGCGAGCCGTTCGCCGCACATGGCACCAGAAGGCCCACCACCGACAATGACATAGTCAGCCATTCGTCACCGCAATTTCAGTTGTTTCCATCTCCGGCGCAGGAGGGATGGCCCAAGAATTCCGGGGAACCAGCGTCTCTCAGGATAAGGGAAAGAGCACCAGACAAAACCCCGCAAGAAGTATAGCACCGAACAATGCGGCTGCTGATGGAGAGCCCGACTCGCGACGTACCAATTGGATACCTAGTCCCGAAAGCAGGAAAAGAAGGGCGAAATACGGCGACAGCAGCACCAGCAAGATTTCGCCGCTCTTCAAATATGCCAGGGCGCCGGCGAGAGACAGCCAGGCCAGCACCACTAGCAAGATCCAGAACGGATAACGTGCCCGCCAACTCACGGCGGGGCCGGCGACCAGTTCAAGCCCGTAGAGGAACAGAAACACAGCCAAAAGAAAAAGTGGAAAGCGCCCCCAACGGTGCACGTTGAGCCATGCGCCCGTGGCCGTCAGTTCGAACCAGCCGGTGGCCAGAAAATGCAAAAGCAAACCGGCAACCGCCGCACCGATCAACGGCGCCGGGCGAGTGCGGAAACCTTCGCGCGCGGGTTTCACGTGCAGCAGAATCAGCCCCACGCCAACGATCAGGAAGAAGCTGGCAAGATAATCTCCTTCGAAAAGGTGAATGATCCGCAGCGGCTGCCAATAACGCAGAAGATGAACCGCAACCACGGACAACAGCAACAGTTCGAGCGCGCCGCGCAGCTTGGGCACGGGAGTCGCGCCTTCTATGTCCGGCAGTGGCTGGCCGCCCACCATTTCGCGCAGGAACGGACCCGCGATCAGCAGCAAACCCACCATGCCCAGAAGACAGCCGGCAAGGTTGGCATTTGACGGCAGTTGCGCATTGTCTGGAATGGAAAGGACGCGCGCGGCCCAGGCCTGGGTTTCGCGAGCTACAGTCGGAGAAAATAGCATGCTTACGTGGGTGTTCCCCGGCACTTGCTCGAATTTCACGGACGGATCGTGGCTGTTGGACACGAGATCGGCGGCGTTCCCGCGAATCCATTCGGGTTCCCATTGGCCCACGATAATAAGTGAGTTCGGCGTCAGGATCGGCAGCGCGTGGAACAAAAGATTTTCGTGAATCACACCGTGTGCCGGAATCATGGGAGCGGGCGAAATCGCGATTACGCCTGCAGGGCGAAATTTCTCGGCGATGCGCAGGGCAATGGCTCCTCCCATGGAATGGCCCGCGATAATCGTGCGATTGGGGACAATCATGCCGCGCGCTGCCAGGCCACGTAGCAGCGAGGCAGAACACGATTCGGCTTGTTCCGGCGTAAACGGCCCAGACGAACGGCCGTGACCAGGGAGATCGGGGACATACACGCGCAGGCCGAGTTCGGCAAACGCCCGCGCTAGATATTGCATGATGATTTTGTTCGCAGAGATTCCATGCAGAAGGACGACCGATCCGGTGTCCGGCCTGGCCAGCAGATCGGCGCGGCTGACCATCAATAGATCCATGCGGCAAGCGGCGGCATCGACGATATAACGGTGTTCTTCATACCGGCGCGCGGGAAACAGCGCTAGAAGTGCCCCGGCGACAAGGCAGACGATTCCGCCAAGCGCCTGCATCAGCTGCTTTTTCTTGTTCAAGCGTCGCGCTCCGGGAAAGAGCCAAATTTGAGAGCATGATAAACTGGTCTATCGGCGGTCCTGCTTGGTTCAGCAAACATGGAGAGCCTTTGCATCCAGCGGTTTTGACATTGGAAGAAATAATTGTGCGGTTTGGCCGGGAGAAACGCAACGGCAAGCGCGTCGTGTTCACCAACGGAGGTTTCGACCTGCTTCACCCGGGACATATTCATAGCCTGCAAGCCGCCCGCGCGCTGGGAGATATTCTGATTGTAGGCATCAATAGTGATGAATCGATACGCATCTTGAAGGGCGAAGGCCGGCCGCTGATTCCCGAACAAGAACGCGCGGAGATTCTGGCGCATCTGGAATGCGTTGACGGTGTAGTTATCTTTGATGAGCTGACCCCGCAAAACGTGATCGCGGCGCTGTTGCCCGATATTTTAGTGAAGGGAAGCGATTGGCCGGGAAATCAGATTGTGGGACGCGAAGAAGTGGAAGCGGCAGGCGGAAAAGTTGTGCTGGTACCCAATGTACCGGGTTATTCGACGACCGAAGTTTTGAAACGAATTCGCGAATCAGGAAAGTGAATAGACGCGCCGGACCAAGGGACCGATCTCGGAATAAATGATACTGCCGGCGGTGAGAGAACGACTGGAAGCACTTCTGCGCCACCCTTCGGTCGAGGGTGTGGTGGGAGAAGTGCGCTCGGGTGCGAACCTGGTCGGCCTTTCCGGCCTGCACGACGTGGCAAAGCCCCTCGTGGCGGCTCATGTCGTCCACGAACTAAGGCGCCCGGCGTTCTTCATCACCGAAAACAACCGTCGCGCGGAGGAATTGGCCGAAACGCTGCGGTTCTTCGCGCAGATCTTTCCTGGGCCTACCGGCGGCATTGCGGTGCTCCCGGCCTTCGACAGCCTTCCGTGGGATGCGCAGCCACCCCACGCCGACATCTTGGAACGCCGGGCCGCCACGTTGTATCGATTGGCGAATGGCGAAGTTTCCGTGGTGCTGGCGCCTGTTGCGGCGGCGCTCTGGCGTTATCAGGATCCCTATGTTTATCTCACCTTGGCGCGCATGCTGGCCAAGGATAGCGAAGCGAATCACGAAGATCTGATCAGGCACCTGGCAAGCATCGGCTATGCGCGGACCGAAATGGTGGAATTGCCGGGGCAATTTGCCGTGCGCGGCGGGATTGTGGATGTGTTCTCTCCGGAAGCGTTGCGGCCGGTTCGCATCGAATTGCTCGGCGATACGGTTGAATCTG
Source organism: Candidatus Acidiferrales bacterium (assembly GCA_963742325.1). Taxonomy (GTDB): domain Bacteria; phylum Acidobacteriota; class Terriglobia; order Acidiferrales; family UBA7541; genus Acidiferrum. The sequence continues at coordinate 2,683,507 of CAVULB010000002.1, forward strand.
TTCGCGAGTTTGATCCGCAGACACAGCGTTCGATCTCGCCGGTAGTGCGAACCACGATTCTGCCGCTGGCGGAATGGAGCGTGCCTGCTCCCGGCAGCCGCGAGGCGGATGAGTGGGAGCCAGGAGGTTGGTACGGAACCACAAAAGAACCGGGTGTCGCATCGTTGCTGGAGTTGGCGGAAAGTTCGCTGAAGCCCATTGTGTTTGTGGACGAACCGGAAACACTGCGCGTGACGCGAAAGAAAATACTGCAAGCGGCCACGGAGAACTATGAACGCCATGGCCAAGCCAACGCGCCGCTGGTGTCCGACTTTTTCTGGTATGAAGAAGGCTGGGAAAAGGCGCTGCACAAGACCTCGCGCATTGAACTAGAACAATTGAATCTGGCGCAGTCCGGAGGTCAGCGCTTTGAGCTCATTTCCCGGCCAAGCACGCGGTTTCACGGCGACGTCGTTGCATGCCTCGGCGATATCCGGTCGCAGCTGGCTGTCGGTGGAACGGCGTTCCTGACGGCGGCCAGTACCGGCGAACTGGAGCGCTACGCCGACATCTGCCGCGAATACGAAGTGCCTTACGTTTTGGGCGAGACGGAAGAAGCTGCGGCCGGTTTCACAGCGGAAAGCGCATCAGAAACAGCAGGGCTGTTGCTCGTGCGCGCACCTTTCGCTGCGGGCGTGTCCTTTCCAGACGTAAAACTCACATTGTACGGCAATGCGGATTTGTTCGACGTTGCCCGGGCGGTGGAGCGGCCGGGCCGCAAGATTCGCACGTCCGGATTTTTCGCGGATTTTGCCGAACTCAAGCCTGGAGATTATGTGGTCCACGTGGATCATGGCATCGGCCAGTTTGAAGGCCTGCGCTTGATTGAATCCGACGGCCGGCGCGGCGAGTTCATGCTGTTGCGCTATGCCGAGGACTCTCGCCTGTACGTCCCGCTGGAACGCATGGATTTGGTGCAGAGCTACCGCGTGGTGGAAGGAACGCACCCAGCCCTCGACAAGCTTGGCGGTGCCGCCTGGAACACGCGCAAGACGCGCGTCCGTAAATCGCTGGAGGACATGGCAGACAAACTCCTGGCGCTCTATGCCGAACGCAAGACCGCCCAGGGTTTTGCTTTTTCTCCCGACGGCACGTGGCAAAGAGAGTTTGAAGACGCCTTCGAGTTTGAAGAGACGCCGGACCAATTGACCGCCATCGCCGACGTGAAGCGGGACCTGGAAAAGGTATCGCCAATGGACCGCTTGCTGTGCGGCGATGTCGGGTACGGCAAAACGGAAGTCGCCATGCGCGCGGCATTCAAAGTGATCAGCGAGAACAAACAGGTGGCGGTGCTGACGCCCACAACGGTGCTGGCCTTCCAGCACTTTGAAACTTTCAAAAAGCGGTTCGCGGCGTTTCCTGCGCGGATCGAAATGCTCAGCCGCTTCCGCACCGCCGCTGAACAGAAATCCATCATGGCGGACCTGGAGACCGGCAAGATCGATGTCGTAATCGGCACCCACCGGCTGCTCTCGAAAGATGTGAAGTTTCAGGATTTGGGCCTGCTCATCGTGGATGAAGAACAACGCTTTGGCGTGGCTCACAAGGAACGCCTGAAGGAAATGCGCAAAAACGTTCACGCCCTGGCGCTTTCCGCAACACCCATACCGCGCACGCTTCATATGTCCCTGGTGGGTTTGCGGGATATGTCCGTAATCGAAACCGCGCCGCGGGACCGCTTATCGATCCAGACGGTCGTTTCGCCGTTCAACGAAGAGCTCGTGAAGAAGGCTATCGAAAATGAATTGGCACGCGATGGCCAGGTCTATTTCATTCACAATCGCGTCGAGTCCATTTATTCCTTGGGAAACCTGGTAAGCAAACTTGTTCCCAAGGCGCGTGTAGTCGTCGGACACGGCCAATTAGGAGAAAAAGAGCTGGAGCAGGTGATGCTGAAGTTTATTCGTGATGAGGCGGATGTTCTCGTAGCCACCACCATCGTCGAAAATGGACTGGATATTCCTCGCGCCAACACGATTTTGATCAATCGCGCAGACCGCCTCGGGCTGGCTGAATTGTATCAGTTGCGCGGGCGCGTGGGTCGCTCGAGCCAACGCGCCTACGCCTATTTGCTGGTGCCGCCAGAGAAAGTCTTGACCGACGTTGCCAGGAAGCGACTGGCGGCGATGAAAGAATTCAGCGAACTAGGTGCAGGCTTCCGCATCGCTGCCCTGGATCTGGAATTGCGAGGCGCGGGCAACATGCTGGGGCGCCAGCAGCACGGCCACATCGAATCGATTGGTTTTGACATGTACGTGCAAATGCTGGAGCGTGCCGTGGCCAAGCTCAAGGGTGAAGAAGCAGCCCCCGAGCTACGGACCACGTTGAGCCTTGGAATGGACGTGCGCATTCCGCCCGAATACATTCCCAGCGAGAACCTGCGGCTACGCACCTATAAACGCATTTCCTCGGTCGTCAGCGAGGCCGAAAAGCAGGACGTCTACAAGGAACTGGAAGACCGTTTCGGAGCTTTGCCGAAAGCCGTGGAAAACCTTCTGGAGTTTGCGGTCCTCAAATCCATGTGTGAGCGTTTGAGGATTGCCGCCGTGGAGCGCCAGGGAACGAAAATCGCGCTGCGCTTCCATCCGGAAACCACGCTGGAGCCGGCGGCAGTGGTTAAGGTGGTGCGCTCGCGCAAGGGAATTAAGCTCGATCCGAGCGGGGTGCTCTGGATGGAACTGGAGCGGGGAGAACCGGTTACGGCGGCACTGCGCAAGGTGTTGCTGGGTCTGAGTGGGCAAAGCGAAAGCTGACAGGGCGAGCAATCCAAGTTAAACTTCCGAAGTGGAGAAAACGGGGAAAACCATGAAAAAAGTTGCATTCATTGTCGGATTTTTGATTGCTTGGCCATTGCTGGCCCAGAATCCGCCGGCGCAAAATCCGCCGGCACAGAACCCACCGACCGACAGCCCGGCGCCACAAAATCCTCCCGCGCAGAATCCTCCCGCGCTCGAAAAGCCTCAGATGGAAACGCCGGAACCGGCTGCCACGGGAGACACCAAGATTACTGCTCCGAAGAAGGCCGATACCCCCGCAACGGCACCCAAAAAAACTACGGGCGAGGGCAAGGTGGTCGAAGAAATCGTGGCGCGGGTAAATAACGAGATCATCACGCAATCGGAATTGGAGAGGGCGAAGGCAGCGGCAGCCGATGGCGCTCGTGAAGAATGCAACGGCAGGTGCTCGCCGGAGCAATTGCAAGTAGCCGTCGAAGATGGGCAGAAATATGCTTTGCGGGATCTGATCGACCAGTCTTTGCTGGCGCAGCGCGGTAAAGACATGGACATCAATGTGGAGCCGGAGGTTGTGAAGCAGTTGGACCAGATCCGCCAGAAGAATAATTTGAAAGATTTGGACGACCTGGAAAAGGCCGTATCCTCGCAGCCGGGAATGAACTGGGAGGATTTCAAGAGCCAGATCCGCAATCGATTGCTGACGCAGGAAGTGATTCGTCGCGAAGTGGGATCGCACATCACCATTACGCACGAGGAAGAGATGAAGTATTACGAGGACCACAAGAAGGACTTCATCAAGCCTGAGCAAGTGGCCCTCAGTGCGATCGAAATAAAAACGGAAGGCAAGAAGGAATCGGAGATACCGGAATTGAAAGCCAAGGCCCAGAAGCTGCACGATCGCGTGAAGGACGGGGAAGACTTCGGAGAACTGGCGAAGCGCTTTTCGGACGGCGCCACCGCGCAACAAGGCGGTTTCCTGGGTGTGTATAAGCGCGGCGAGCTTTCGAAAGAGTTGGAAGACATCGTCTTCAAGATGGACAAGAACCAGATGACAGACGTGATCGAAACAAAGCAAGGCTTCCTGATATTGAAAGTTCTGGAGCATTACGACGAAGGCCAGCAGCCGTTCGAGAAGGTCGAAAACGAAATTCAGGATCACCTGTACAACCAGAAAATGGAACCAGCACTGCGTGAATACCTGAAGACTCTGCGCGAACAGAGCTATGTTGTGATCAAGCCGGGCTATCAAGAGATGGCCGGCGGAGGCAACTCCGAAATCCAGGAAGTAAGCGCCACGCCCGAAGCAACGAAAGAAAAAAAAGGCCACAAAAAATATCTTCTGTTCGGGAAAACGACGGGAACATGAAAAGTCCTTTCGTCAAGGATCTGACCGCCGATCAGGTGATCACCGGGTTTTTCCTTGTGCATGAGAAAGAAGTCCGCAATACCAACACCGGAAAGCCTTACCTGCGGATGGAACTCGGTGATCGCAGCGGGACTATCGAAGCGCGTATGTGGGAACAGTTTGAGCCTTACGCCAAGGACGTGAATCGCGACGATTTTGTGAAGGTGCAAGCGCGCGTTGAGATTTACCGCAACAGACCCCAATTGTCGTTGCAGCAGTTCCGTGTGGCGAAACCGGCAGAGATCGACCTGGCGGATTTTCTTGCACACACTCCATTCAATGTGGAGGAGATGTACGAGGGCCTGCTGAAAACGGCCGAGGACATGACCAATCCGTACCTGAAAAAGCTGGTGCTCCAGATATTGAGAGATCCAAACATTTCGTCACGATTTAAGCGTGCCCCAGCGGCGAAGGTGATGCATCACGCGTATCTCGGCGGGTTGCTGGAACACGTCGTGGGGTTGTGCGGCTTGGCCAAACTTGTGGCGGCGCATTATGCGGAGCTGGACGTGGACCTGTTGCTGACCGCCGCGATGCTCCACGACGTGGGGAAGCTGGACGAGTTGTGCTATGAGCGCTCCGTGGGCTACACGGTCGAGGGGCAACTGCTTGGTCACATTATTATGGAGTTGGAAACCGTGACCAAGGTCATGGACGCCATCGAAGGTTTTCCGGCGAAACTAAAGACGGTCGTGGAACACATGCTAATTAGCCACCACGGCCAGTATGAGTTTGGTTCGCCCAAATTGCCGATGACCCGCGAAGCGCTGGTGTTTCATTATTTGGACGACATGGATTCCAAGGTCGCTGCTGTGCGTGCAGCCATGGCCATCGAATCCGGGGAAGAGAATTGGTCGGCGTACAGTGGCGCGCTGGGCCGTAAATTCCTGAGACTGGAACGATATCTGGCGGACGAGCCGGTGGAAGCACCGAAGAAGGAACAAAGAAATTAACTGCGATAATCCACATTTCACGGAGCGGGCCCGCGACATATTCGGTAACAGCGAGCGCCTGATCGATGCGACCTATTCCGCGATGATCCCCGTGGAATATAAGGTGCGGGATTTGTGTTTGCGTCCGGCAACAGTGCTTGCGCCAATGGCGGGTGTAACGGACACGCTGTTCCGGCGGGTGATCCGTGGCCTTGGCGGCTGCGGATTACTAATGACCGAATTCACCAGTTCCGAAGGAATTACGCGCAGCCCGGCTAAGACGCAGCGTTACCTATATTTCCAGGAAAACGAGCATCCCATTGCCGCGCAATTATTCGGCGCGAACCCGGACGTGATGGCGGAGGCCGCACGCATGGTGGAAGACCTCGGTTATGACGCGGTGGATATCAACCTCGGTTGCCCCGCGAAAAAAGTCGTCAAGTGTGGCGGCTCCGGTTTGCTTCGGGAATTGCCTCTGCTCGACAACATTTTTCGCCGCGTGCGCGCCGCCGTCAAGATCCCGCTGACAATCAAATTGCGCGCGGGCTGGGACGAAAATTCGATTGTAGCGCGTGAAGTGGTGAGGATGGCAGAGCAGGCTGGCGTGGAAGCCGCCGCTATTCACCCGCGCACCCGGCTGCAAGGCTATTCCGGCAAAGCCGACTGGAAAATCATCGCGGAAGTGAAACAGTCCGTGAAAATTCCGATCATCGGCAATGGCGACATTCAGTGTCCGGAAGATGCCGCACGCATGGTGCAGGAAACCGGTTGCGATGCCGTGATGATCGGGCGCGCTGCCGCTACCAATCCGTGGATCTTCGCGCAAATGAAGGAATTTCGGGAGACCGGGCACTACAGCGTCCCCGGCGAGGACGACCGTCACCGTTTACTTTCTGGCTACTACAGGCAAATTCTTGACTCCAGTGCACCCGATAGCATGGGAAAAATGAAGCAGTTCGCTTGCTGGTTTACCCATGGGGTGGGAAATGGCAGCGAGCTGCGTAAAATCGTGCATTTGGCGCGCACGCCAGGAGAAGTGGTCGAGAACGTCGAGCGCTTCTTTGAGCGGAAAGCAGCCGTTTGGGGGAATCCAGCCCATGAGCAGCCAGAAAACCGAGAGGTCCCTGCGACAACGCTCGGAACGTAGAATTTCCGTGCGTTTGCCGCTGCGCGTTTGGGGCAAAGACGCGCGAGGTTTCAGCTTCGAGGAAGAAACCGCCAGCGAAAATTTATGCCGCAGTGGAGCAGCGTTTCGCACGCGCTTCGACGTGGCCATTGGCTCCAGCCTGCAGATCCGCATACCGCTGCAAGGTCCGGCCATGCGGCGCGACGAAAGTGATTTCGAGACGCAAGGCCGCGTCGTGCACGTAAGCTCATCGGAACCCGATGGCGAGCGTGTCGTCGGAGTACAGTTCGTAGGCCCGCGCTTCCAACGTATGTTCAGACCAGAATCCGCAGCGTGAAGTCTAGAGTTGGTTGGCTGGAGTGCAACCCCCACCAATTGACGAATACCATTTGCCATGCGATTGACAACCTTACCCTCGGTAGGCTGACCGTATCGTCCTTCGCAAACCCGTTCGCGATCAACTCGCCCCGGCCCGGGCCACGGCCCGGGAGATGCTTTGCGGCTTGCGACAGAGGGCGAGGTCCTCACGCTCCATTATGTTGGTGGAAGGAATTAGGCGTTTGGGTTGTTCAGGCGGAGAAAGGCCCGCGACTTTTCCCTTCCTGACCTGGTGGAGAAACGCCGCGCGACTTGCACGAAGTCCTCGAATGAAAGAATTCCTCGACACCTTGATTTGCGGCTTTTTTTCAGTACCCGCGTTCATCATTCATCGAGCCTTCAACAATTTGCCGCAGCTGAAAAGAAGCGTAGTGCCTGCGGGCTCCATTCGCTTGCTGAAGTTTATGCCGTCATGACTGCGCTACCCTTCAAACCGTTGGTCCCGCGGAACACGCTCTGCTTTTCATTGAGGAAATTCGTGGGTGTTTGACGCTCATGTCACTCTCTGCCGAGGAAGATTCCTCTACGATTCAGGATGTACCGACTAAAGGTTTCTCAGCCGGGCGGGCGTACGACGCTCTGCCTTTAGCTTGCGCCACCAAGTGCAGAGCTGGAACTATCTACACTTGGAGTCTGAAGCATTATCGGACGATTGCCCCACACTTGCCTTCCTCGATTCAAAGCCCCTGACCGAAGTCAGCATTGAGCGCTTGGTTGGGACGGTGAGAACGTTTGCTATTCAGTGGCGGGTGGATTTTCGTCCAGGAGTTGGCGATAGGCGTCGCGCTTGGTCATGCCGCGTTCCTTAGCCGCCAGTTTCAAAGCCTCCTTGCGATCCAGTTTTGCCTGGTGCATGAGTTCATCGACGCGAGCGGCGAGCGATTGCGCGGTGTCAATATTCGCGCCCGGAGCGCCTTTTTCCGGGGGCCCAATCACCAGGGTCATTTCCCCTTTAGCCGGGTGCTCATTCAGGGTCTGAAAGATATCAGTGAGTTTACCGCGCCGGAACTCCTCGTGTAGCTTAGTCACTTCACGCGCCAGGCATGCAGGCCGGTCGCCCAGAATCGCCACGGCATCGGCGATGGTGTCGGAGATGCGGTGCGGAGCCTCATAAAAAATCAGCGTGCGGTCCTCGATGCGCAAGCGCTCCAAGGCGCGCTGGCGTTCCCCGCTGCGGGCGGGTAAGAAACCCAGAAACACAAACTCTTCGCTTGGCAATCCGGAAGCTGACAGCGCCGCTAACAACGCCGCAGGCCCAGGCACGGGTATCACCGGAATATGATGGCGAATCGCCAGTGTCACCAGGCGATGGCCGGGATCAGACACCAATGGCATGCCCGCATCGCTGACCAGCGCAACGGTAGAACCGCGTTCCATCGCCAGCACCAATTCGGAAGCGCGAGTCAGTTCATTGTGCTCGTGGTAGCTCACGAGCGGTTTGTGAATTTCAAAGTGATGGAGCAGCTTCAAGGTGTGCCGGGTGTCTTCGCAGGCAATTTGATCGACTTCTTTCAGAATACGCAACGCTCGCAGGGTGATGTCTTCCAGGTTGCCGATCGGCGTGGCAACGAGGTACAAACAGCCGTGGAGCTGCGGGGAAGATTCGGGATGCGCATTTCCGCTCATGGAATTGGCAGGGGGCCAGTTTAGCATGGCAGAACGAGCGCGGCGCCCCATGCTACAATTGTTCTTTTGACACATTCGCAGGAGGACGGACCGTGCCGTTGTACGAGTATGAATGCACGAAGTGCCACAAAAGGACCGAGAAAATCGAGCCTGTCGCCGGGCCCCATTTGAAGAAATGCCCGCATTGCGGCGGGAAAGTCGAATCGGTGATCACCGCGCCTTCTATTCAATTCAAGGGTGCCGGATGGTACGTCACCGATTACGCGGGGAAAAAGAGCGCGGGAAACGACAGCAAGCCGGCGGAGAAAGACTCCGGGAAAGACTCCGGGAAAGACTCCGGGAAAGACTCCGGGAAAGACTCCGGGAAAGACTCCGGGAAAGACTCCGGGAAAGACTCCGGGAAAGACTCCGGGAAGGACTCCGGGAAAGACTCCGGCAAGGATTCGGGGAAAGACTCGCCCAAGGAAAGCGCAAAGCAGTCTGAGTCCTCTGAGTCCAAGGAATCGAAAGACAAGAAGTCATCAAAGAAGTAGCGAAGCGTTCTTATCTGGAAATTCGGCCCAGCTATAGCTTTAATGTCTTGAGGTATGCGCGAAAATCCTGGCCGAATTCCTGGTTCTGCAGCGCGAGCTCCACCGTAGCCTTCAAGAAACCCAGTTTCTCCCCGGCATCATAGGAAATTCCTTCGTAGATCAGCGCCCACAATCCCTGTTCCTTCGCCAACAGCCGCAGGGCGTCCGTGAGCTGGATTTCGCCCCCGGCGCCGGGCTTGGTGCGCTCCAGGCATTCAAAGATCGCGGGCGGCAGCACATAGCGGCCGGTGATCGCCAGGTTGGACGGAGCCTCATCGGGCTTGGGTTTTTCGACCAGATTGCGAATGCGCAGCAAACGTTCCCCGAACGGAGCCAGTGGCGCAGGCTCGCCGTCCACGATTCCGTAGAGATGCGTTTTCTCGCGGGGAACTTCCTCCACGGCGATGGCGCCTGTGCCTGTTGCTTCATAAACGTTGATCAGTTGCTTGGTGGCTGGATTTGGCCCGGGGATGAGCACGTCGCCAAGGAGCACCGCGAATGGTTCGTCGCCCACAAGATCCTTCGCGACGAGAACGGCATGGCCGAGGCCCAGAGGCTCTTTTTGCCGCGTGTAACTGACTTGAACCATGTCGCTGATGTCGCGAACCATTTCGGCTTGTTTGGTTTTGCCTTTTTCTTCCAGGTGTCGCTCGAGTACGGGCGAATAATCGAAGTGATCTTCGATCGAATTCTTGCCTTTACCGGTGACGATAATGACGTGTTCGATGCCGGAAGCGACGCATTCCTCCACGACATACTGGATTTGCGGCTTGTCGACAACCGTCAACATTTCTTTTGGCTGAGCTTTCGTGGCGGGGAGAAAGCGCGTGCCAAGACCGGCGGCGGGTAAAACGGCTTTGCGAACTTTGCGGTACTTCGGAGTATTCAGCGGGGACGACGTTTGCTGTTCAGTCATGTGATCGGCTTTTGTTCGTGTGGGCGGTCGAAAAAATTTGCTCCTCTCCGACAGTATCCGCGAGGGCCAAGGTTTGTCAATAAAACCGAAGAATAAACCACGCATCAGGGAAAAACAGGATTGCATTACGGCCGGGGCCGAGAGCCAAGGACCATCCAGGGCAGGCGTGATAGCATGTGCGTCGACCAAATCTCAAAAAGGGAACCGTCGCCACTTATGAAGTCCGTCGCAAATTCACTGGGCCGCGCAGTTCTGCTGGCGCTGTTTCTTTCTTGGAGTGCACCCGCCCAAGAAGCGCAGCCGGGCGTGAGCGCGGAAGAGATCAAAATCGGCAACATTGCCTGTTACACCGGATGGGCCAAGGAGTATGCAGCCGTTGCGCGGGCGGAGGCCGCGTACTTCCAGATGATCAATGATCGCGGGGGAATCAACGGACGCAAGATCAGGTTTAGAAGCGAGGACAACGGGTGCGACAGCGGGAAAACGCTTCCACTGGCGCGCAAGTTGGTGGAAGAAGATGGCGTGCTCCTTCTGTTCAGCACGCTGGGGACGGAAAGCAACCTGGCCATTCGCGGCTATCTGAATGAGAAGAAGGTGCCGCAGCTTTTTCTGGAGTCGAGTTCGGCGGTGTTTGACGATCCAGCGCACTATCCGTGGACTATGGGATTTTTCGCGACGTATCGAACCGAAGCTCGCGCGTATGCCAAATATATCTTGCAGAATAGGCCGGTGGGGAAAATTGGAGTGCTGTCTGCGAATGACGATGTCGGCCGGGAATTCGTGGCTGGTTTGCGCGACGGACTTGGCACAAAAGCCTCGTCGACGATCGTCAAGGAAGTGACCTACGAAGCTTCCGACCGCAACCTGGACAGCCAAATTCGCGCCCTGAAGGACTCGGGCGCCAACGTGTTTCTGGATTTTGCGATTGGACCGGTTGCCACCCAGGCGATTTACAAAGCCTACGAACTGGATTGGCACCCGATGCAATTCATTCCAAACGCTTCGCTATCGGTCGCTGCGTTCCTCGAACCAGCCGGGCTCGAGAAGGCCGCAGGCGTAATCGCCAATGCGCGTTCGAAGGGATGGCAGCGAGCGCAAGCCGAGCGCGATCCGGCCGTGCGGGATTTTCTGGATTGGATGAGCAAATACAATTCCGAAGCGAGTTTGCGAGACCAGAACAACGTAGCCGGGTACGAACGTGCGCAGGCCTTGGTTGCGGTGCTGCAGGCGTGCGGGAGTGATCTGACCCGTCCGAACGTGATGAAGAAGGCGACTAGCCTGGATCTGGAGCTTCCCATGTTGCGCCCGGGAATTCGGATCACCACCAGTTCCGCCGACTATCAACCCATCAAGCAGCTCTTTCTGATTCAGTTTGACGGTAAGGAATGGCGCCCGATTGGCCCGATCAGCGGCGAATAGCCAGACAGGTTAAAATAGGGTTGTCTGGAGTGCGATAGGCGCGAACGTGACTGCTGAAACGCGGATTCTGGGGATCGAGTCATCGTGTGACGAAACGGCTGCGGCTGTGGTCGTCAATGGGCGCAGGATTTTGTCCAGCGTAGTAGCCTCGCAGATCGACATTCATCGGAAATATGGCGGCGTGGTGCCGGAACTGGCTTCTCGGGAGCATTTGCGTCAAATTGTGCTGGTGGTGCGCGAAGCGATGGAGCAATCTGGGCTAAGTTTCTCGGAATTGGACGCGATTGGCGTGACGCAAGGCCCTGGATTGGTGGGCTCTCTGCTTGTCGGAATCACCTACGGAAAAACATTGGCTGCGGCGCTTGGCAAGCCGCTGATCGGGGTGAACCACCTAGAGGGGCACATCCACGCGGTGTTTCTGGAGGCTCATCAACACGGCGACACACCGAAGCTGCCGGCAGTGTGCCTGATCGTTTCAGGTGGGCACACGATCTTATATGAGGTGAAGGCCGCGGATGGTTCGCAGACAGAATATTTCACATATCGCAAGCTCGGCCAGACGCGGGATGACGCCGCGGGCGAAGCCTATGACAAAGTGGCCAAGCTGCTCGGCCTCGGCTATCCAGGTGGACCGATCCTAGACCTGCTCGCCGCTGCTGCAACTCATGCACCTGCGCCGACAAGGTTTGGTCCGACGAAAACGCGCGGCAACCCGCTGGATTTCAGTTTTAGCGGGCTGAAAACAGCTGTACTGTATCACGTGCGCGAACATCCTGAGTACAACGAGGAGATTCGCAAGCGGGATCAGTCGCTGCACAACGGCCATCGAACCTTTCAGGAATTGCTGGGGCTTTGCAGCCCAGCCACCCTGGGCCTCGTGCGCGAATTCCAGAACGCGGTTGTCCGGGATTTGGTGGAGCGCACGATGATGGCGGCGGAACAATGCAGTGTGGAGGCGGTGCTGGTGTCAGGCGGAGTAGCGGCAAACAGCCAGCTTCGTGCCACGTTTGAAAAGCGGGCCAGGTCTGGCGGTCTAAAGGTCTATTTCCCGAGCCGAGCATTGTCCACGGACAACGCGGCGATGATTGCTGCCGCAGCCTATCCGCGATTCGAACGTCGCCTTTTTGCGGGCGACAGCCTGAATGCAACGGCCAGCATGCCGTTGGCGTAGCGCTTAGTTAGTGACCAATCTGCGACCGCAAAGGCGGCGACGAGCCCCCCGACTCAAAAAAAAACGGGCAACCCATGAGGCTGCCCGCGACCAAAATGGAACAGATTTCCGTTAGTCGACTTTTTCCTGCAAGGTAGGGAACTGCAATTTGGCCTTCGCCAACGATTTGACGACCAGGCCCTCGGCGTTTTCCGCGGTCAGGTTGCGCGCGGTGGCCATTTCGCTGACCAAAAGATACTTGGCGCGCTCCAACATTTTCTTTTCGCGGAAGGACAGTGGTTTGCTGCGGCTGAGAGAGACAAGGCTCTTTAGCACCACAGCCACTTCCAAAAGGGAACCCGTGCGCATGCGCTCAGAATTCTCTTTGAAACGATGTTTCCAGTCATGATGTGAATTGAGCTTGCCTCTTTCGAGGAAGCCCAGCACCTTGACCGCATCGTTGGAACGAATGACAGATCGCAGGCCAACCGCTGGCGCGTTGGAAGAAGGAACCATAACGCGCAAACCGCTGGAGATGATTCGAATCATGAAGTAACGTTCAGTTCTGCCGTTCAGAACGCCGTAACTGATTTGTTCTACTACACCAACGCCGTGATTCGGATATACAACCTTGTCGCCGATCTTATATTCCATAAAGTCCGCGCCCCCAGGAAGATAAATCGAGTGTAGAGAAGTGTGTTGGAAGAGTCAAGATATATCCAGTGGAATCAGGGAGATAGAGAGAGGTGTCGCAGGATTTGGCAGTCGAATTGCTCAGTGAGCACCTGATTTTATCTGGGACCTCTGCTCTAGGACCATCTGGTGCCTCCCTGTAGTTTTTCGCAAGATATTCAGTATGAAGGAGTAAGCTGGACAGGAGTGATTACCTAACGTGATTACTTTAGCTATCGACACTAGCGAAGCTCGCGGAAGTGTGTCCCTCATGCGGGACGGCGCGCGAGTCAGTGGATCGCGGCACGACGACGGCAGCGATTACTCGGCCTGGTTATTACCGGCGGTTGATCGAATCCTGGCCGAAGCCGGGGCAAGATTGGAAAATGTCGACGTTCTGGGTGTCGCGACCGGCCCGGGATCGTTCACTGGCCTGCGTATTGGGCTTACGACCGTGAAGGCCTGGGCCGAAGTGTACGCGAAACCGGTTGTGGGCGTGCCTAGACTGGACGCCGTGGCCCGTTCCACGAACAATAGCGCCGGGCTCACGGCCGCTTGCTATGACGCACAGAGGGGGCAATTGTTCGCGGCCCTGTTTCGGCGAAGCGCTCGTGACCTAGAGCGAATTGGAGCGGAACTTGTGGCTACACCCGAGGAGTTTGTCGACTATGTTGATAATCAAGCTGGCGGAGAAGCTGTGAGGTGGGTGTCGTTGGACCCAGAACAGATCCGGTCCATTGAGAGGCTCAAAGCCCGTCTGCTCCGCGGCGACGAAGTGATTGCGGGCCCGCTAGAACTGGCTCCGACCATAGGAGTATTGGCCCAGGAAAGCGCTTCGCGGGGCCAATTCAGCGACCCTTTGCTGCTCGACGCCAACTACGTCCGTCGCTCTGACGCGGAGATTTTCTGGAAGGGAGCCTCTACAGGCGTCCGCTAGTTCCTGGAGAAGCATGTCAAAACACGCCGTACGATTGGGCCGCAAAGAGGACCTCACCGCAGTTGAAGCAATACTTCAACTGTCTCCGGAGGCCGCGAACTGGCCCGTTGGATCATTGACCCAGACATTCCAGCAATATCCCTCCTACTTTCTCGTAGCAGGTCAAGATGAACAAATAACGGGATTTATCTCTGGACGCCGAATTCTCGATGAAGGCGAGATCCTCAATTTGGCGGTGAAACCCAGCGAGCGAAGTGCGGGCGTCGGAAAGGCGCTTGTGCAAGCGTTGCTAGAACGATTTGGACGCGAGAATGCGGTTCAAGTCTTTCTTGAGGTGCGCGAATCCAACCTCGGTGCCATCACGTTTTACCAAGGTCTGGGATTTCGCCAAGTCGGAAAGCGCACCGGATACTATCGAAATCCGGTCGGGGCTGCTCTAGTCTTGGCTCTCAGCACAGGCTCTTCTGTTAGAAGTCATTGAACAAAACGAAGGTACCCGCAAAATTCACAGGGCCGGTACCAATTTACCCTTGACGCGGAGATTCCCGGTGCTAGTCTGCGTTCATGTAGTGTTCACAATCCAAGTCGTGAGGAGACACGCATGGCAACAGCACAGCGGAGTCCTCGGGACGTAATTTTCGAAGCAGACGCCGAGTATCAGCGTCTGGCCGAAAAGCATAAGCAATACGAGTCCGAACTTCAGAAACTCTCGCAGTCGCCCTACCTCAATTCCGAAGACCTCATCGAAGAAATCCGGCTAAAGAAACTAAAGCTTCATGTAAAGGATGAAATGGAGCGCATCGCTGCGCACTTCCAAAGTGCGCGTGCTAGACATTCGCAGTAGCCCGCCGTTAATCGTCCTCCCGGTTGAGCGAAGTATCGTAGAATGACCAAGTCCTCCCGCGGCACAGAGCCGCGACGGAGATGGGGAGGCTATGGTCCGGGAAGGATATTGGTTCGGCTTACCACCACTTTTGATCGGTCTTTTGTTGTTGGCCATCGGCCACGGTTGGATTTTTGCCGCGGGCGTACTGCTGGTTTTCCTCGGCCTATTCGTCTTTAGCTTCTTTCGTAATCCAGACCGGATCGTTCCCGGAGAACCGGGGCTGATCGTAGCGCCTGCCGATGGGCGCGTGGTCGTCATTAAAGAGGAAAGCTACAGCGGCCGGGCGGGAAAACGCGTCAGTATTTTTCTGGCAATCTGGAACGTGCATGTCAACCGTGCTCCCGCCGCAGGTAAGATCACTCACCTTGAATACAAACCTGGAAAATTTCTTGCCGCTTGGTATGAAAACGCATCCCTCCAGAACGAGCAGAATGTATTTACACAGGGCACCGAACACGGCGAAATCGTATACAAGCAGATTGCCGGCTGGGTGGCGCGCCGTGTCGTGGCTTGGAAGAAGGCCGGCGATGAGGTCGCGCGCGGCGAGCGCATTGGGCTGGTGCGCTTCGGTTCGCGCATGGACCTGTGGCTGCCGGCAGAGGCGGAATTTCTGGTGAAAGTGGGAGAAAATGTGAAAGGTGGGTCTAGCGTGGTGGCGCGGATGCCCGAAAGTGCGCATGTGCGAACGCCAGACCCGCGTCCGCAACGCAAGCAAGCCGAACAGAAACTGCAGGACGACACGCGCTCGTAGTACTCTGAGGTGGGCAAAGGAACCACATGGACGCCATCGAACAGCAAAGCATGCCTTTTCCGGAAGGCAAACGACGCCAGAACCGCATGAGGCGCGGAATCTTTCTTTTGCCAAGTATCCTGACTGGCCTGAATCTGCTCTGCGGCTACTACGCGTCGATCGCCGCGCTGATGGGCCGCAGTGAAGATTTTGATCACGCCGCAAAGGCCATCGGCATCGCCATTTTGTTCGATTCCTTGGACGGACGAATCGCGCGCATGACCGGCACCAACACCGAGTTTGGCGTGCAGTTCGATTCACTGGCCGATGTGGTGAGCTTTGGAATTTCCCCGGCCATACTTGCCTATGCCTGGGGCTATCGCAGCATGTCGGCCGGCAACGCCGATTCGTTTTTGGGACATTTTGCGTGGCTATGCTGCCTGGCGTTCCTGATTTGTTCGGCATGGCGGCTGGCGCGGTTCAACGTGAAGGGCATGGAACCAGGAGGCAACAAGAATTTTGTGGGCATGCCGACGCCTGCCGCCGCTGGAGTCGTCGCCGCGATCGTGCACGCATGCCACTGGTTCGGCCCCATCGATAATCAGAAATGGGCCTACGCGTGGTTCGTGCTGCTGCTGGCGTTGGGCGCGCTAATGACCAGTACGGTGCGCTACTACAGTTTTAAAGATGTTCCGTGGGCGCGTAAGCAGCCCTCCGTCACCATTATCCTAGTCGTGATGCTGGTCGGAATTGCCTGGCGCTATTCGGAATACTTTCTGGTGATTTTTGCAGGCACTTACGCAGTGGCCGGGATCGTTCTGCATATCTTGCGAGCGTTTCGACATCGCACCGTGGCCAGGACCGCCTGAACCATGGCTATGGACCGCCGCTTCCAGAAACTCGTTATTGCCGGTGCGTCCTCACTCCTTGGCGCCGAATTAAAATCCGTGTTGGAAGAAAGCCGATTTGCGGGGTGGGACTTTCGGCTGGTGGATGAAGAAGTTGTCGCAGGTACGCTGACTGAAGCAGGCGGCGAAGCGACCGTGATCCAGCGCCTGGAAGAAGATACGTTTCACGGCGCGCGCTACGCATTTCTTACAGGATCCACAGCCTTTGGCAAGAAATGTTTGGGGCCTGCGCAGGAAGCCGGTGCCAGAATCCTGGATCTTTCCGGGGCGAGTTTGCCGGAGCCCGACGCGCTGCCATGGTTTCCGCGAATCGACACAATAAGTGGGAGAAGTGTGGCAAGGGACGCAAAAACCTATTCGGTTTGTTCCGCCGGTGGCACGTCTATTTCCATGTTGGCCATGGCGTTGCGGAAAATTGGTTTGCGAAGGCTTGTGGCGGTTGTGTTTCAGCCGGTGTCGGAGGCGGGCAGGGACGGGATTGAAGAACTGGAAACGCAGACTTCCCAATTGCTTTCGTTTCAAAATATAGGTTCGCCGGTGTTTGGGACGCAGGCCGCGTTCAATCTGTTGCCACGCTATGGGGAAGAAAGCCGCCACAATTTGCGCGAGAGCTTGCTGCAACTCCGCGCCGAGGTCAGCAAGGCGGTGAGTGATGCCCCTGATAAGGCGAAAATCGCACTGAACCTGGTGCATGCGCCGGTGTTTTACGGAATGGCGTTCAGCGCGTACGTGGAACTGGACGAGGCAAAAGGGCAGGAGAACCTCTTCGATGTGTGTAAGCAAGCCGGGTTCTCGCTCGTTCCAGCTGCGGAGGCGGCGCCGAGCAACGTCAGCGTTGCGGCCGAAACCAGCGTGTTCCTGCGCGATCCTGAGGCGGATAGCGCCCGTCCCGGCGGCTGGTGGTTCTGGGGCGCGGCGGATAATTTGCGATTGCCAGCGTGGTGTGGCTGTAAACTTGCCGAATGGTTGGAAGGCTGATGGGTCGAACATTCCGGTTGTGGAGTCTGTGTGTTGCTGTGAGCGTGGCCGGTTCGGGCTGTGGCTATCACATCGCCGGGCATGGTCCCGACGCCCTGCCGAAGACCATTCATGTGATCGCGGTTCCCGCGCTGGAAAACAAAACCAACACATTCAAAATTGAACAGAGACTGACAGCCGCAACCATTCATGAATTTTTGGCCAAGACGCAATACAAAGTGGTATCCGACCCGAACGCCGGCGATGCCGTGCTGACCGGGAAGGTGCTCAGCCTGGAAATCTTGCCGCTATTATTTCAGACGCCCACGGCAACGACTTCCACCGAGCAGGCCACGGCAATGATGGTGACCATGAAGTGCGAAGTTACCTTGACCGAGCGGGACAATGACAAGATCCTTTATCACACGGATAATTTCGTGTTCCGCAACGAATACCAACTCGCTACCGCTGGGCAGACAACCAGCGATTCCCGTGCCAGCGTCGAGACGTTTTTTCAGGAAAGCGACCCGGCCTTCGACCGCATGGCGCGGGATTTTGCCAGCCGGCTGGTGGCGGCCGTGATCGAGAACTACTGATGGCTCGTGTGAACTTGGAACAATTGAAAGAACGCCTGGAAAAGGGCAAGGCGGTTCCGGCGTTGCTGCTGCTGGGCGATGAGCCCTTTTTGCGTGACGCGTGCCGGGCTGCGCTCATCGACCGTTTCGTTCCGCAAGCCGCCCGCACGTGGGCTATATCTCGTTTTTCCGCGCAACGCGGAGAGACGCAATCCGCGTTGGACCAAGCGCAAACCTTGCCGATGTTGTCTTCGCAGCAAGTCGTATTTCTGGAAAATGCGGAAGCCATCGAGCGGTTGGGAGAAAAGGCCAGGGAGGAAGCCGTCGAACGTATTGTGGCGTATGTACAGGATCCTGCGCCGTTCACCGTTTTGGTGCTTGAGGCGGAGAAGCTGGACATGCGTATGGTGCTCGGCAAAAAACTGGCGGACCTTACCCTTGTCGTGGAAGTTGGACTCGGGGACCGCGTCGAGGAGCGAATCATCGCCGGGGAAGCCTTGGCGAAAACGATGGCCAGGGAACAAGGCGTGAGCTTTGAGAAAGGCGCTGCGGAAGATTTGGCGGAATTTGTAAACGGCGACCTGATGCGGCTGAAAAGCGAAGTGGATAAATTGGCGACGTTTGCCGCCGAGCGGAAAGTTGTCAGCCGGGAAGATGTCAGTAGTCTGGTGATTTCCGAAAAGACGACAACCATCTGGGAAGTGGCCGAATTGCTGGCCTCACACCAGCCGCGCAAAGCTCTGGAGTTTATTGACCGGTTGTTGCGCGAGGGCGAAGAGCCGGTGCTGATGGTTGGAGGGATGGCCTGGATGTACCGCAAATTGGTGGAGGCCAGCGAAGTGCGTGGCGCGACCAACGGATGGCAGGCTGCCAAGGCCTTGGCCATGCGCCCGGAACAGGCGGAGCTGGCCATTCGCTGCGCCCGCAGGATTCCGCGGGAGCGATTGCTGGACGGTTTGCAAGCGCTGCAGGAAGCGGACAACCGTTTGAAGGGTGGCGCCAAAGACGTGCGCGCCATCATGGAATTTTTGGTGTGGCGCTTGAGCGGAGATCGTGCGGTCGCAACCGGATGAATGGATTACCGCAACAAAAAGCGGGCAACCTGTTGGGCGGCCCGCAAGAATCTCGCTTTGTTGAGTGCTTACTTCGCGGCTTTCGCTTTGAGGGAGTTGTAAGCCAGCGCGAGGCGCGACTTGTAGCGATTGCCGGTGTTCTCGTGCAACACGCCCTTGGCAATTGCCCCGTCAATAGCCGACAGTGTGGGATTCAAAAGGTTGCCAGCGGCCGTCGCGTCTCCCGCGGTGATGGCGGTGCGCAGGCGCTTAATGACGCTGCGGACG
Organism: Candidatus Acidiferrales bacterium; assembly: GCA_963742325.1. Lineage (GTDB taxonomy): Bacteria > Acidobacteriota > Terriglobia > Acidiferrales > UBA7541 > Acidiferrum. The sequence continues at coordinate 2,702,810 of CAVULB010000002.1, forward strand.
CGCGTGCGGTTGGCCCGGTTCACTTCGTAACGCTCACGTGATTGTGCCGCGCGCTTTAATACCGACTTTTTCTTCTTTTTGATCTTCGTAGACTGACCCTGCGCCATCTATTGCTCCTTATGCGTATTTCTCAAACTATTAGTTTGAAGGCACTGCCTACGCTTTGTCAAACGAGATCCCCACACAGCATGAAACCGTCGTTCCGAACGGAGTCTCTGCAGTGAGGAATCCCTCTAAAGTTTTCACAAAAAAAAGGCCCGGCGTGGGGGTGCGCCGGGCCTTTGCATGAGGGAGTTGTTATTTGTTCTGTTCGAAGGAAAACGGGAAGTCGAACACCATGTTTCCCACGGGCACGCGCAAAGAAAGCTCGTGGGCGTTGTTGTCGCGTCCAAACCACATTACACCGGCGGTAATCTGCCCGGAAGGTAGCCCGGTCGTCTTGAGGGCGATCGCTTGCACGTCTACGGACTCGCTGCGCTCGAACGCGACGTGGTGCGTGGAAGAAGCCAACGCGAAATGCCGGCTGAGATAGTCGGGCGGGGCGGAGGTACGGTTCGCCAGTCGATCGGTGTCGGAATAATTTGCAACCGCGCTCGGCGAAGGCACCGCGTCGACCAGCGTCCACAGAACTTGGTGCGTCGTCGTGTGCTCGAGCTTTTCCGGGCTGACCGCGTAAAACGTCTTCATGTTCGGCGCCAGCTCGTCCAGCGTCACGATTCCGGGGAGCACGTCAACATGCTCGCCCGATTGGTTAGAGACGGCTACGTTCGCGCGATACTTCCATCCGCTGTCTTGAACGGAAACTTGCACCGTGATGCCATCGGCGGTGACTGACTCCACGTGACGGCCGTGACTTATGAACTCATCGCAACCCGGCTGGCCTGCGGACCAGCGGACTACGCCATTGACCGGCTTGGCCGAAGATGGCTGAGTCTTCTGTTGCCTCGCGGGTACGCTCTCCGACGCGGCAAGATACATCTGCGCGACGTAGCCCTCTCGGCCGTCCTTCGTGCGAATCTGCGACGTGTAGCCTTCGCCGCTGGAGAGAACCGCGACGGTGTCGCCACAGCTGAGCGAGCCGACGACACGCAGCGGCATCGCTTGTTCCGCGTCAGAAGTGAATGGGATGCTGGTGATGCCGGGGCACTTGACGATTGCTGTCGGTGGCGCCACGTTGGGCGCTTCTTCATTACTGGCGAGCGCCGGAAGCGCGGCCAACAGAAGCGCCGAACTCAGAAGCAGGTGTTTTGGAGCCATGCGAATCATACTTTCCTCCCTCAGTACTTTCTAATCCCCACAAGTGCATCTCGGTATGTTTGTCATTCTTGAGGAAGCCAACGTTTGCGTCTATAGTCCCAAAGTCCCAGAGGACAGGTAATTCTTGCGATACTATCCATGGCTCGTATTTCCTCGAACGGGCACAGGTGAAGAATTCACGAAGTGAGGCGCGATGAAAAGAACGCTAGTGGTGTTCGCGAGTGTGGTCTGCGTCGGCGGAAATGCATGGGGACAGCAAATACCGGCACAAAATGCAGAGACGCCGAGTGCAGCGAATTGCGCGACTGTCGCATCGCTGGAAAAAACACTTGAATCGCAGGATCAGCGTTTGCTGGATTGGCCGGAACTTTCGCGTTACCGGGAAGCCGACGCAACACTTGCTCCGCCGGCGAAGGATGAACTGCGCGTCGTGTTCATGGGCGATTCCATCACCGACAGTTGGCAGAGTCCGAAGTTTGGAGGATTTTTTCCTGGCAAGCCATACATCGATCGAGGCATCGGTGGCCAGACCACCCCGCAAATGCTGCTGCGCTTCCGCGCAGACGTGATCGCCTTGCAACCGCGCGTGGTGGTGATCCTTGCCGGAACGAATGACATTGCCGGAAATACCGGGCCAATCACTTTGGAAGAGACGGAAGGGAATCTCGCGTCAATGGCCGAATTGGCGGAGGCGCATGGCATTCGCGTAGTCCTCGCATCATTGACGCCCGTGAATGACCTTGCGAATCTAGAAGGGAAGAAAATCGTGCAGACTCTGCGCCGGCCGCCGGAAAGAATCCGCACGCTGAACGACTGGATCAAGAAATACGCGGCCGAACATGGCGATGTCTATCTCGACTACTATTCGGCGACGGTAGATGAAAATGGTTTTTTCAAAAGTTATCTGACCTATGACGGGCTCCATCCTAACGCGACGGGCTACGCGGTCATGGCGCCGCTTGCGGAAAAAGCCATCCTACAGGCGTTGTCCCAGAAGCCCCTGTGAACCGTGTGAACCGGGCGAGCGTAGACAAGGCTGTCACAATACTCTAACTTGACCCTGCCGGGTGGGTGCGCTACGTTGAAAGTAGTTTCTCCTTGTTGAGGCTGGCGAACAGCCGGAAAGATTCAGGAGGAAACCCATCGGCCACCCATTGCGGGAAGCAGCGCAACCTTCCAATTGGATGAAGAGAACGATACACATCACCGGGCAACTGGAACCGTTCTTCGGGACTCTCGACGAAAATATACGCATGCTGGAAGACGTTCTGCAGGTGCGAACGCATCTGAACGACACCCGTCTGACCGTGGAAGGTCTGCAGGAATCCGTTGACCAGGCCGTGCGCATCATCGAGGAGTATAACCATCTGACGCGCCACGGGCGCGTGCTCTCCGGCGCAGAGGTGAAATCCTTGATGCGCGTGGCTACGGAAGAGCCGCACACTTCGCCGCGAGGGATGTTCGAGAACGCGCGCGCGCGTTCGTTCGGAAAGAAAACTGTCACGCCGAAGAACGCCAGCCAGCGCCGCTACATGGAAGAGATCGAGAGCCATGACATGACGTTCGGGATCGGCCCGGGTGGCACGGGAAAAACCTATCTCGCCGTGGCCATGGCCGTGAGCGCATTACTGACAAAGCAGGTCAACCGCATCATCCTGGCGCGGCCGGCGGTGGAGGCCGGAGAGCGGCTTGGATTTTTGCCGGGTACCTTGCAGCAGAAGATCGATCCTTATATGCGGCCTCTCTACGACGCACTATACGATATGTTGGACGCGGACAAGTTGGAGCGCTTCCTCGAGAAGGGCATCATCGAAGTGGCGCCGCTGGCTTTCATGCGCGGTCGCACGCTGAATGATTCGTTTGTGATTCTTGACGAAGCGCAAAACACCACCAGCGAGCAAATGAAAATGTTTCTGACGCGCCTGGGATTCAACTCCAAGGCGGTCATCACCGGAGACGTGACGCAGATCGACCTGCCCGCGGGGAAAAAGTCCGGGCTGGTAGAAGCCATGGAAATTTGTGGGCGGATTCCGGGAATCAGCGTGATTCAGTTCGGCGAGAAGGACGTGGTGCGCCACAATCTGGTGCAACAAATTATACGCGCATATGAGGAACACGACGCCACGCACCCACAGCGGAACGGCCACGGACAAGTGCGAGAGCCGGTGCGAGAGGCAGCGAAAGAGCCAGTGAAAGACAAGGAGCCGCCTGCTCCAGAGAAACCGGTATCGTAGCACTCCATGGGCAGTAAGCGGCGTGAGCTCATGGCCTCCAGTGTGGCAAGCAAGATCCATGTCATCGAAAATCACCAGAAGCGCGTGCCATTGCCGCTGCCGGAATTGGAGCGTTTCATGCAGAGGATGAATCGCGAACTGGGCCTGCGCAAGGATGCGGCGTTCGTGCGGTTTGTAACCGATGCGGAAATGCAGCGCCTGAATGAAAGCTTTCGCAAGAAGGCGAAAACCACTGACGTGCTTTCATTTCCCTCAGAACATCGCACACGGCCACGGAGTCTGCAGGTGCGCGTGAAGCAACTGCGCGGCGCGTTTCTGGGCGATATAGCGATTTCCCCTGCGGTAGCCCGGCGCCATGCGAAAGCGTTTGGCCGAAGCATGCCAGAAGAAATTTGTGTTCTGCTGCTGCATGGGGTTTTGCACCTTCTGGGATATGATCACGAGACCGATCGCGGCGAGATGGAACGAGTGGAAGCCGCGCTGCGAACTCGATTGAGGCTGAGCTGATGTTGCTGTGGATCTACGTCGGCAGCTTGTTGGTTTTGGCTCTGGGCCTGCCGATCTTTTCCTATCTCACACTGATTTACCGCGAACTGGGGCGCATGACCACGGGACGCGTCCACGAACACCTGGAAATTTTCGAAGCGGAAATCGAGTCGAAACTGAACATCAATCGCAGGAGTGGCGGGCGCACCTTCCGCATCCTCGGGCATTTTTGGCTGGCCTTTGTGGTGCTGGAAACGACGCGCGGGGTGGTTTACCTGGTTCCGAATCGTTGGGAAGCGGGCGTGCAGTTTTTGGTCTTCCTGTCGCTCGAAGTCGTGATCCTGATGCACTTCGTACCGGACATGCTGCTGTATCGCACGACGGGACGCTGGCTGTTGCCACTGTTGCCGTTGGTTCGCGCGGGCATGTGGCTTGTCTGGCCCATCCGTATTTTCCTGGAAGGCGCGGAATCGCTGGCGCGTATTTCGGAACAAGAAGTGGAACGCACCGAAGAGCAGCGCACGGAAGAGGGAATTGAAGCGCTCGTGGAAGTGGCGGAAGAGGAAGGCATCATCGAACCGGAGCAGGCGGACCTGATCGAGCAAGTGGTGGAGTTTAGCGACAAGCGCGTGCGCGAAGTGATGACGCCGCGGCCGGACGTTGTCTCCATACAGGCTGACGCGTCTTTGGAAGAAATGCACGCGAAGTACGTGGAGACGAATCTGGCGAAGATGCCCGTATATGAGCGATCGCCCGACGACATTGTTGGCGTGGTGCAGGCACAGGATTTGCTGCAGGTCGCCGATGCGGATTTGCCGAAACGCAAAGTGCGAGAGTTGATGAAACCGATCCTGTTTGTGCCAGAGACGAAAGTCGGCTCCGACCTGTTGCGGGAAATGCGGCAAAAAGGCCAGTCGATGGTGGTGGTAATCGACGAACACGGTTCCGTGGCGGGCATTGCGACCGTGGAAGATCTCGTGGAAGAAATCGTGGGAGAAAGCGCCAGGGGCAGCGTGCAACCAGCGCCGGATGCCGTGCGAGAAGCGGACGGTACCCTGGTCTTGCGCGGCAGCATGTCCATCTCCGACGTTGAAAAATTATTGTCCGTGCAGTTTGGCGAGCATTCCGACGAAACTGTGACCACCATGGCCGGACTGATGAGTCACGCCCTGGGGAAGGTGCCCGCGTCGGGAGACAAGATCGATCTGGAAGGCTATCGTTTTGAAGTGCTTGAATCGAATCAACGAAAGGTGTTGCGTTTGCGCGCGCGGCGCTTGGTCGCTGCAGGCTCTTCAGGAAAACTTTGAGGTTAAAGTGACGGAGAAAAAAGCAGGAAAGCAGGAGAAGAGGCGGGCGGGGTACGTGGCCATCATTGGCCGGCCGAATGCCGGGAAATCCACGCTGTTGAACCGCTTTGTGGGGCAGAAGGTCGCGATTGTCACTTCGAAGCCGCAGACAACGCGCAACCGCATCCAGGGAATTGTTACCCGCCCGGAAGGGCAAATCGTTTTTGTGGATACGCCGGGTTTGCATGACGCGACCACTGCGCTGAATCGCCAGATGATGCGCGAAGTGGCAGCGGCGCTAGAAGGGATCGATGTGTTACTCATGATGGTGGACGCCAGTCGCACGTTGCCGCACGCGGATACTCTGCTGCTCGATAAAGGCCAGCGGTTCGGCGGTAAAACAATTCTGGCGCTGAACAAAATTGACCTGCTGCCCAAACCGAAGCTGCTGCCGTTGCTCGCCGTCTTTGCCAAGGCGTTTCCCTTTGCGGCGCTGGTGCCGATTTCCGCACGCAAGGGCAACGGATGCCTAGACCTTCTGGCAGAGATTTTTGAGCAACTCCCCGAGGGCGAGCCGTTCTTTCCGGAAGATCAAATCACCGACCAGCCCGAGCGGTTCCTGGTCGGCGAGATCATTCGCGAAAAGGCCATTGATCTGACTTATCACGAAGTGCCGCATGCGCTTGCCGTGGTGATCGATCAGTTTGAGGAATCGCCGAGGCTATTGCGAATTCACGCCACCCTGTACGTGGAGCGCGATTCGCAGAAAAAAATCCTGATCGGGCACAAAGGTGAGATGTTGAAGCAAATCGGCATCGCCGCGCGTAAAGAATTGGAAACGCTGCTCGGCAGAAAAATCTTTCTAGCCATGTTCGTGAAGGTGGTCGCCGACTGGCGCGAGAATCCGCAAAAGGTTCGCGAGCTGGATTGGCACACGCAGCTTGAAGCCTTGGCCGAAAATCAGGCTACGAAGTACGACAAAGAATAGGCTACTCCGGCGCGGCAATCCCCAACGATTTCATTTTGCGGTAGAGATGAGAGCGCTCGAGACCGAGCGCGGAGGCGGTCTGCGTCATGTTCCAACGATGTTCCTGAAGTTTGCGCAAGATGAACTCGCGTTCGTAAGCGCTTCGGGCTTCGTGCAGCGTGGAATAAGGATGCTGGGGACTTTCGGCCACACCACGGAAAAGCTCCGGCGGCAAGTGGTGCGGCTCAATGCGCGCTTGCGGGCAGACGATCACCAGGCGCTCCACGAGATTTTTCAGCTCTCGAACATTTCCCGGCCAGGGATAGCGCATCAGGATTTCCAAGGCGCCATCGCTCAACTCGCGCGTTTTTTTTCCATATTCGGTACTGAACTCATTCAGAAAAAATCGCGCCAAGACCGGAATATCTTCCTTGCGCTCGCGCAACGGAGGAACGTGGAAGGGAATCACATTTAGGCGGTAAAACAGGTCCTGGCGGAAGGCACCCCGCGCAATTTCCTGTTCCAGATTTTTATTCGTGGCGGCAATGACGCGCACGTCCACGTGCAACGTCTGATTCGAGCCGATCGGTTCAACACGCTGCTCTTCCAGCACGCGCAAAACCTTCGATTGCGTGCGATGGCTCATGTCCCCAACTTCGTCCAGAAATAACGTACCGCTGTCGGCTTTCAGAAATTTGCCGGTCTTGTCTTCCGTGGCGCTGCTGAAGCTGGCCTTGACGTGGCCAAACAGTTCCGATTCGATCAAATCCTCCGGAATCGCGGCGCAACTGACCTCGACGAACGGCCCTTTGTTGCGCTGGCTGTTGGCGTGCAGGGCGCGAGCCACGAGTTCCTTGCCGGTACCGCTTTCGCCGTAAATCAACACGCGCCCGTTCGTCGGAGCGGTCACGGCGATTTGCTGGCGAAGGGCTTTCATGGGCACGCTGTCGCCGATCACCTGATAGCGATGTATCAGTTCGCTACGCAGTGTCTGGTTCTCGTCCTGCAAGCGGCGCTGTTGTACCGCATTGCGCACCAGCACATTCACTTTTTCGAGCGAGAGTGGCTTTTCAATGAAATCAAACGCCCCCAGTTTTGTGGCGCGAACCGCGGTTTCAATGCTGCCGTGGCCGGAAATCATGATGACTGCGGGTGGGCGAGGCAAATCCTGAATGCGCGTAAGTGCTTCCATGCCATCCATGCCGGGCAGCCAGATGTCCAGCAGCACAACCTGAAAATCGCTCTTGGCAATGAGTGCTAGCGCGTCTTCACCCGTTCCAACCGTATCTACGGAGTAGCGTTCGTCGCGCAGGATCGACGCAAGCGATTCGCGGATGCCTTCTTCGTCGTCAATAATCAAAATTCTCGGGTGAACGGTCATCGATCGGTGTCCGCTCCAAATCGTTCCGTTCCGGCGGTGGCGGACAACTCCGCAACGGGCAGTTCAATCAAAAAACGCGAGCCAACAGGACGGTTATCTTCGACGCGCAAAGAGCCGCCATGCTCGGAAATAATCCGGGCGGCAATGGCCAAGCCCAGTCCTGTGCCCCGATCCTTGGTGGAAAAATGCGGCAAAAACAGTTTGTCCTTGTCCTCGGGTGATATGCCGTGGCCGGTGTCAGCAACGGCAATCTCAATCGTATCCGATTCCGGACGCAGATGCGTGGCAATGGAGATTTCGCGAACAGTGGCGTCTTCCAGTGCCTCGGCGGCATTGTCGATCAGGTTGATGATGACGCTGCGGAGCAGTTGGCTGTCTGCGCGCACGGCGGGTAGATTCCCCTCAAGGGAAGTTTTCAGACGAATGCCATCCAGCCGGCCAGAGAAAACCTCAATCGCCTCGTGGACCGTGGTATTCGCGTCCGTCGGCTGCAACTTCGCCGTGGGAAAGCGCACAAACTGGGAAAATTCGTTGACCAAAGCCGACAGTGTGGCCACTTCGCGCAGGATGAGCCTGGCGCACTCCTGCGCGACGCGAGCGATCTCCGATTTGGCATTTGCTTCGGAACCGCCGGCACGAAGCTCCAGGTGGTGCAGAATGCGCTGCGCGGAAAGCTGGATCGGCGTCAGCGGATTCTTAATTTCGTGGGCGATGCGTCGCGCCACTTCCTGCCACGCAGCCGATTTTTGCGCGCGCAACACTTCCGTAAGGTCGTCGAACACGATTACGAAGCCGGTGTTCGCGCGCCGCGGCCCGAGTGAGCTGACGGTTACCGCGAGGTGCAACACGCGATCGCTCACCACCACTTCAATTTCTCGCGTGACCACGCCCATGCGCAGCGCGCGCCTCATCAGTTGCTGCAGCGTCCGGTGCGCGTCTAGACCCACCAGCTGCTCAAGCGAGCGCACTTCTCCCGACGCGCCGGTGAACATGCTCTCCAGTGCCTTGTTCGTGCGCTGAACCGCGCCAGCCGCATCCAGGTAAATCACACCAGCAGGAATATTCTCGAGCACCGTTTCCATCAGCTGACGGCGGCGCTCGAGCTCCTGCACGGCCTGCTGCAGATTGCGTGTGAACTCATCGATCTGCGCGCGATTGTCGCGCAGTTGGGTGGTCATCGAATTGAAGGAGCGGACCAGAATGCCAAGTTCATCCTGCGCTTGCTCGGGAACCTGGTACTCAAAATTCCCGGCGGAAATCTCGCGCGTGCCTTCGGCGAGCGCCTGGATGGGGACGGTGACTTGCTTGGCGAGGAAGAGCGCGACCCACGTCGCGGCAGAAAGGACGAGAACGGTGAAAAAGAACAGGATCAGCAACATCTGGCGTTTCAACGCGCGCAAATTCTGCTTGAGGTTTTCGTATTGCTGCGTCTGATCCCGGATGATGGTCCAGCGTTTCAAGAAGTCTGGATTAGTCCGAAAACCCGCGACGAGAGTGGAGTTGGGATGGTCGCGCAAGTTCACCGGCAGTCGCGCTGTGAAATAGGTACTGTTCTTGGTTTCCCATATCTCCACGCCACTCGGCAAAGTGTTCTGCAATGAACCTTGGACGCCGCTGACGGTACAAAGCTCCCTGGTCCGGTCGTCGGGTTGCTCGGCGCAGATCACCCCGCCTTTCAGAAATGCTCCATGCGCGTCATACAGCCACGCCGCGTCCAGTCCCAGGCTCAACGCGTGCTGCAAAAACGCTTCGGGCGCTTCCTCGGCATGCAACGCGGCCTGAAAGCCGAGCGTGTGCAATCGAGGAAGGGTACCGCGTCCAAAATCATTCAATAATTTCTGGGTTTCCTCAGTGGCAATTTCCAGCGGCCGGGGGAACCACCTGCCCAGCGTGCGGTTGAGCAGGGAATAGCTCACGAAGAACATGAAGATCACCGGCAGCAGCGAAACCGCCATTGCGCCCAGAACCATCTTGGTTTTGAAGCGCGCACCCAATTGTGCCTTGCTGCTCTCCATGCGCAAGCGCAGGAAGCTACGAATCAGGATCAGGCTGAAGACCAGGAGTGCCGCGACGATGAAACAAGACACCGCATACAGCACCATGATGTCCGGCCACGAACGCGGCTCGATCGGCACATCCAGCGAACCCAGGGTGAACACCGCTGCGAGCAGCAGCGTGACCAACACACCCCCAATCACGAGTCTTGCGCGATTCTTCGTGGAAGCCCGGCTCATGGGCGGGCCTCCACAGGAGCGGGAAGAAATGGCTCCAACGCGCATTCCTCGCAGAGCGGAGCGCTCTTGCGGCAGAAATGCTTGCCTGTATGTACGAGCAACGCGTGGTAGTCGTTAAATAGTGGCACGCTGACAGGCAGACTGTACTCGAACAGACGTTGGAGCTGCTCGTAACTTTGCCCGCCGTGAGCCAACCGGTGCCGCTCGAGAATCCGCCGCGTGTAGGCGTCGACGACGAACACGGGATGCTTCCCGGCATACAACAGAATGGAGTCGGCGGTCTCCGGGCCAATGCCGTGAACGCCCAGTAGCTGCTCGCGAAGCTTTGCCGTTGGCGTGGCAAACATCTTAGCCAGCGAGCCTTGATGCGCTTTTCGAAGGAAATGAACGAATGCCTTGAGTTTGCGCGCCTTCTGCCGGAAGTATCCGGACGAACGGATGAGGCGAGACAGCCGGGCCAGCGAAACGCGCTCAATAGCAAGCGGGGACAACAGTTTTTCGCGCCGTAGCGCTACGATCGCCAGCTCCACGTTCGACCAACTGGTACTCTGCGTCAAAATCGCTCCCACGATCACTTCAAAGCGCGTGCGTCCGGGCCACCAATGTTGCGGGCCATAAGCCTTCAACAGCGCATCATAGTATGAGGTTAGTTCCGGCAAAGCCGCAGGCTCGCGCGAAGCGCCAAGTGGCCGCGGAGCATACACGAGCCGATTGCGAAAATCGCGTTTGCTCGGCAAAATGCGGGTAGCAGACATCTCTTTCGCAAGATAGCGACGCAGGTGTTGCAAGTCAAGAAATAGACACTGGCCCGGCGCTCCAGACCTGTTCCGTTGGGCAGGTATTAGCGAATTCACAACGATGGTTCAAAATCGAACGACGCAAACGCGGCCCCTTTGCTATGTTGAGCGTTGGGTGCACTGTGTTTAGGGAGTCCTACGGATGTCTGTCCGTCTTGGTGAGATTTTACTGAAAGAAAGCCTGATCACGCAGGACCAGTTGGAGAAAGCGCTGGAATTTCAGCGTTCCAATGGCGGGAAGCTGGGAAGCTGCCTGACGAAGATGGGCTTTATTACGGATGACGACATTACGGGTGTGCTTTCCCGGCAGTACGGCGTTCCTTCCATAAACCTCAAGTATTACGAAATCGACCCCAATGTCATCAAGCTGATCCCGCAGGATACCGCGCTGCGCTATCAGGTAATTCCACTCTCACGGGTCGGGTCTGTGCTGACCATCGCCATGACCGACCCCACGAACGTGTTCGCGATGGACGACATCAAGTTCATGACGGGTTTCAACGTGGAACCAGTCGTGGCCTCGGAATCCGCCATCGGTGAAGCGATCAGCCGATTCTATGGCGGGAGCGCATCCAGCCACGAAGAACTTAGCTCCTTGATGAAAGACCTGGTCGATGAAGACCAGGAACTGGAGTTGGCCGCCGAAGAGCAGGAAATGGACGCGGCCATGCTCGAGAAGGCCGCCGAAGAAGCGCCCATCATCAAGCTGGTGAACTTGATCCTGACGGACTCCGTGAAGCGGGGCGCCAGCGATATTCACGTAGAGCCGTACGAGAACGAAATGCGCGTACGCTTCCGCGTTGACGGTGTGCTGCAAACGGTGATGAGCCCACCCTTGAAGCTGCGCGACGCCATTACCAGCCGTATGAAGATCATGGCCAAGCTGGACATCGCCGAAAAGCGCTTGCCGCAAGACGGCCGCATCATGATCAAGTACAAGGCCGAGGGCAAGAAGAAGGAACTGGACTTCCGCGTATCCACTGTGCCTACGCTGTACGGCGAAAAGATTGTGCTCCGATTATTGGACAAGGAAAACCTACGGCTAGACATGACCAAGCTCGGTTTCGAACCGGAGTCCTTGAAGAAATTCGAACGAAACATTTTGCGGCCGTACGGCATGGTGCTGGTCACAGGTCCAACGGGATCCGGTAAAACCAATACGCTGTACTCTTCAGTCTCCCGCCTCAATCAGGTCGATACCAACATCATGACCGCGGAAGATCCTGTGGAATTCCAATTGCAGGGTATTAACCAGGTGCAGATGAAGGACCAGATTGGGTTGAACTTCGCCGCTGCCTTGCGCGCCTTCCTGCGGCAAGACCCCAACATCATTCTGGTCGGTGAGATTCGAGACTTTGAAACGGCGGAAATCGCGGTGAAAGCGGCACTGACAGGCCACTTGGTGCTTTCGACCCTGCACACCAACGACGCCCCATCGACGATCAGCCGTTTGATGAACATGGGTATCGAACCTTTTCTTGTCGCCACCTCCGTGAACCTGATTTGTGCACAGCGCCTGGTTCGCCGGGTTTGTGGCAACTGCAAGGAAGAACTGGATATTCCGGAGCAAGCATTGATCGACGCGGGCTATACGCCGGAAGAAGCCAAGACCACCAAGGTGTATCACGGCAAGGGTTGCTCCACCTGCGGCAAGCGCGGGTATAAAGGCCGCACCGGCTTGTACGAAGTGATGGAAATCAACGATGAGTTGCGCGAGCTGATTCTCGTTGGCGCCTCGGCTCTGGAACTGAAGAAAAAGGCCATCGACCAGGGAATGATCACATTGCGGCGCAGCGGACTGATCAAATCGGCGCTGGGATTGACGACATTGGAAGAAGTTATCCGCGAAACGGTCTTATAGAACGGAGAATAAGAGATTATGGCCGGGATCACACTAAGCGAGCTGCTGAAAAAAATGATTGAGATGGGAGGCAGCGACCTCCACATCACCACCAACAGTGCGCCGCGCGTACGGGTACACGGTCGCTTGCGCCCGCTCGATATGCCGCCTCTTACCGCCGCGGACACGAAATCGCTGGCCTACAGCGTCTTAACCGACGCGCAAAAACACCGTTTCGAAGAAAACCTGGAGCTGGACTTTTCCTTCGGTTTGAAAAACCTGGCGCGCTTCCGCGGCAACGTGTTCAACCAACGCGGCGCCGTCGGAGCTGTATTCCGCACCATTCCCTGGGAAATTAAAGGATTTGACGCTTTGGGTCTCCCACTCGTTGTGAAGGGTCTTTGCGACAAGCCCCGCGGTCTGGTGCTGGTTACCGGGCCAACCGGTTCGGGCAAGTCCACCACGCTTGCGGCCATGCTGGACAAGATCAACGCCGAACGCGAAGAGCACATGATCACCATCGAGGATCCTATTGAGTTCCTGCACAACCACAAGAAGTGCCTGGTGAACCAGCGCGAAGTCCACGCGGACACGCACTCCTTTGCAAACTCGCTGCGCGCCGCATTGCGCGAGGATCCCGACGTGGTGCTGATCGGCGAAATGCGCGATTTGGAAACCATCGAATCCGCGCTGCGTATTGCGGAAACCGGCCACTTGACCTTCGCGACCCTGCACACGAACTCCGCAGCGTCCACCATCAACCGTATCATCGACGTTTTCCCGGCTCACCAGCAGCCCCAGATTCGCGCGCAACTGTCCATGGTGCTCGAAGGCATCCTGTGCCAAGCGTTGTTGCCACGCGGCGACGGGCGTGGCCGCGCGATGGTGATGGAAGTTCTGGTGCCGACGCCGGCGATCCGCAACCTCATCCGCGAAGACAAGATTCACCAGATCTACTCGGCGATGCAGACGGGCACTGGCCAGACAGGCATGCAGACGTTCAACCAGGGACTGGCTGCCGCCTATTTTGCTAAGCTCATAACGCTCGATATGGCGCTGTCTCGTTCGTCAAACCCTGACGAATTGCAGGACATGATCAATCGCGGAGTTTCTAACGTGCAAAGCGGCGGGAAGGGGCCGGTGGGCAAGTCGCCCGTGGGCGCGCGCCACTGATTTTGATGACTTTGGATGGACCCGGGGAAGTGCGAAGTTCGATAAAAGGCTTTCGACCGCTGAGGAGGAGATACCATGCCGGTCTTTACTTATAAGGGAACGAATCGCGCAGGCTCGTCTGTTGCTGGGGAAATGACGGCCAACAGCAAGACGGAACTGCAAAGCCTCTTGAGGAGGCAGCAAATCACGCCCACACGTGTGTCCGAAAAGGGCAAGGAGTTTAATCTGCCGACCTTCGGTGGCGGCGTCAAAGCCAAGGAACTCGCCATCTTCACGCGGCAGTTCTCGGTGATGATCGATGCCGGCTTGCCGCTGGTGCAGTGCCTGGAGATCCTGGCCAGCCAGCAGGAGAACAAGACTTTCCAGAAGGTCTTGACCGGCACGCGCAGCGCGGTCGAAGGAGGTAGCAATCTTTCCACCGCCATGAAGCAGTATCCCAAAGTATTCGATCCGCTCTACAGCAACATGGTGGAAGCCGGCGAGACGGGCGGTATTCTTGACACCATTCTGCAACGCCTTTCTACGTACATCGAAAAGAACGTGAAACTCAAAGCAGCGGTGAAGTCCGCCTTGATCTACCCGATCGGCGTTTTGTCCATCGCTGGTGCCGTCATTACGTTATTGTTGTGGAAGGTCGTTCCGATTTTCGCAACACTGTTTGCCGGCTTGGGCGTGGACCTCCCTCTGCCTACCAAAATCGTGATTGCCTTGAGCCACTTTGTGGGCAGTATCTTCGGCCTCCTGATTTTCGTGTCGCTCATTGCCGGGATTTTTGGCCTAAAGATCTGGTATGGAACTCCGGGCGGCAGGTTCGTCTTGGACACGATCGTCTTGAAATTACCCGTCCTCGGTATCCTGATGAGGAAGATCGCGGTCGCGCGGTTTACCCGAACACTAGGCACGCTGATCGCCAGCGGCGTACCGATCCTCGAAGGCCTGGATATTACCGCCAAAACTTCCGGCAACGCGGTTGTTGAGCGCGCTCTGAACCAGGTTCGCAAATCGCTGGAGGAAGGCAAATCCCTCACCGAACCGTTGAAGGAATCCGAAGTGTTTCCGGGCATGGTGACGCAGATGATCGCCGTCGGCGAACAGACCGGCGCTATGGACGCCATGTTGCAGAAGATCGCGGACTTTTACGAGGACGAAGTGGACGTTGCGGTCAAGGACCTTCTCACCGCCCTCGAACCGATCATGATCGTCTTCCTCGGCTTGGTGGTCGGCGGCGTGGTTATCTCCATGTACTTGCCGCTGTTCTCCTTGATCGGAAAACTCAGCAACTCACACTAAGCGGGATAGTTTAACTGCGGAAATGGGAGGGCAGGCGGAGGGCTTCTGTCCTCCCATTTCTTTTAAGATGAGGTTGGGGGAGGGGAGCTGGCAGCAATGCCGCGCTCCGACCGCATGGAGCAAACATTAACCCGCCGGGAATGGTTGGAGTGGCTGACCAAGGTCAGGCTGCTCATGATCGCCCTGATTTTGGGTGTAGGCGTGGTGTGGCCGCAGTATTCTCCGCCGACCGGCAGCACCCGCTACTTCCTGCCCATCATTATTCTGTGGATCACCATCGGCATTCTCCACCTGATCCTAGTGCGGCTGCTGCCAACGGCCTCCTGGCTGGGTGCGCTGCAGGTGTCCTGCGATGTGGGAATGATTACCGCGATTGTCTACGCCACCGGACTGCAGGACAGTAATTTCGTTTCGCTGTACCTGCTGGTTATCCTCGTAGCCAGCATTCTGTTCTCTCGCCAGCTGACGTTCCTGACGGCCCTGTTCTGCCTGTCATCCCTGGCGCTGACAACCGCGCTGGTATACAGCGGCAAAATTCCCAGAACATCGATTGCCGCACCGACGTTCGACAACATTCGCCTGTGGTTTCTGTGGAACACGTTTGGTTTTCTGGCAGTGGCCTATCTCTCGAGCCTGCTCGGCGTCTCCTTGCGCAAGAAGAGTTCGGAACTGGAACAGAAAAGGGAAGAGCTGCGGGAGTTGCAGGAATTCACCGCGGACATTATTCATTCCATGCGCGGCGGCCTGGTAACTACGGATATGGAAGGGCGCGTGGTGCTGCTGAATCGTACCGGAGAGGAAATTCTGGGACGATCTTTCAGCGAGTTGCGCGGCAGAAACTTGCGGGAAGTAAGCCCGGATTTCTGGATCGGGGAAATGTCGGAGTTGCCGGAAAGGCTGTCGCTTCGGCGCGAGATCGAGGTACGCATTCCCGGCGGGCAGAGGCGTTACTTGGGAATATCGGTTTCACCGTTGCGCACGCGGGAAGCGGTCCGTAGTGGATACGTCTTCAATTTCCAGGATCTGACCGAACTGCGGCGTTTGGAACAAGAAGTGGCTACGAAAGAACGCATGGCCGCCGTGGGCCGGCTTTCGGCCGCGATTGCCCACGAGATCAGGCAGCCGCTGACGGCCATTGCCGGTGCAGTCAAGGAGTTGGGCCGGCTGGTGCCACTCGAAGAAGATGAAAAGCATCTGGTCAGCATCGTCAGTCGGGAGTCTGAGCGCCTGAATCACATCATCACCGACTTCCTGAACTATTCGCGGGAAAAGAGCTATGCCTTCCAGCAAGAGGACGTGCGTCCGCTGCTCGAGGAAACCTTGATGTTGATCGAGCGCAAGCCGGACGTGGTGAAAAACGTGCAATTGGTGCGCGCTTTCAACGGAGAAGTGTCTCTCGCTCGAGTAGACTCTAGCAAGATCAGGCAGGTGTTCTGGAACCTTTGCGACAACGCGGTGCGGGCCATGCCGCAAGGTGGCACGCTGACGGTCGGGATCGAGCATGTCCCGGATTGGCTGCGTATTTCATTTCGCGATACGGGCGTTGGCCTGGAGCCCGACGAACGGGCAAAAATTTTTGAGCCCCTGCAATCAAATTTTGAGGGTGGAACCGGACTGGGGCTGGCCATCGTTTACCAGATTGTTCAGGCCCATAGTGGACGAATTACCGTATTCAGCGAAAAGAATAAAGGCGCGGAGTTTGTGATTGAACTCCCGCGCATTGAATGAGGCGCTATGCAAGCAACGAAAACCGCTCCCAAAGACACCGGCCGCGAGATGGCGCATATTCTGGTGGTCGACGACGAAAAGTCCATTTGCGAGCTTCTGGAGATTACCTTCCGCAAGGAAGGGCACCGTGTGGAAGTGGCGCACAGCGTTGAAGGGGCCAAGCGCAAACTGGAGGGCTCGCTTTACGACATCATTATTTCGGATGTGCGCATGCCCGGCGAAACCGGCGTGGAATTGCTGCGCTTTGCGCGCGAAGTCGCTCCCGATTCCTACTTCGTGCTGATCACCGGCGTTCCTTCGCTGGAGACGGCCATCGCGGCGGCCAATGAAGGCGCGAACCGCTACGTAATTAAGGACCACGACCTGGTGGAACAACTGCGCGTGGCCGTGCGCGAAGTCACCGAAAGCATGAGGTGGAAGAAAGAAGCTGGGTATCTGCGCCGCGAGCTGCGCCGCCTCACCGGTCTCGACAACATCATCGGCCAAAGCCCCAAGATGAAGGCCATCTTTGACCTGATCCAAACCGTGGCGCCGCAGAATAGCCGGGTGCTGATTACCGGCGAAAGCGGAACCGGTAAGGAATTGGTGGCGCGGGCCATCCACGAAAACAGTGCGCGGTCCGGGACTCCCTTCATCACCATAAATTGCGGCGCGTTTCCGGAGACTCTTCTGGAATCGGAACTGTTCGGTTACACCAAAGGTGCGTTCACCGGGGCCAATGAGAATCGACGCGGTCTATTCCAGGCGGCGCATGGCGGGACGCTCTTCATGGACGAGATCGGCAACATGAACCAGGCCATGCAGGTGAAGCTCTACCGTGTGCTCCAGGAAGGAAAAGTACGCCCGCTCGGAAGTACCGAAGAAATCGATGTGGACGTTCGCGTCATTGCGGCAACCAACAAAGATCTGGAGAAAGCCATTGCGGCGGGAGAATTCCGGGAAGATCTTTTTTATCGTTTGAGTGTTATCCCGTTGCACGTCCCCGCACTGCGCGACCGGCGCGAAGACATTCCGTTGCTGGCGCGGCATTTCCTCGAGTCCTTCCGCAATTCCATGGGGAAGAAAATAGACGGGATTTCGCCGGAGGCCATGCGCCGCCTGGAGTCTTACGACTGGCCCGGAAATGTTCGCGAACTGGAAAATACCATCGAGCGGGCCGTGGCGCTGGAAAGTGGTTCTGACATCTCCCTGGCCGTGCTTCCAGATCGCGTCGCGGGTTCTTCCTCCATGTTTGGCCCCGCCATGGGCGAATCCCCGAGCGCGCAGATTCCCGCGGACGGGATCAATTTTGAGCAGGTGATCGAGGAGACAGAAAAACGGTATTTGCGATCGGCTCTCGAAAAATCCGGTGGAGTTCGTACCCAGGCTGCCGATCTGCTAAAGATCAGCTACCGGTCTTTCCGCCACTATGCGAAAAAACACAATCTGTAAAGCTTTCGCCTTATAGGTGCGTTCAAATCTGTCAGCGAGTTGCCGACCCTGTGCAAACGCACGAGCAGGGAAGGGTACTTTGCGCGAAGTGCAAGAGGATGGGCGCGGCATGAATGAAAAGAAACGCGTAACACTGCTGGTGGTCCTGACCATACTGGTTTACGCCAACACGCTGTTCAACGGTTTCACCATGGACGATGACCCGTATATCCTCCATAACCCTGCGGTCACAAGCCCTTCCTGGCACGGTTTCTTTGTGCCGGACCAAGTCACCAATCTCTTTCGACCCATTACCTTCGGTAGCTTCGCGCTCAACTGGGCCGTCGGCGGCGACCATCCCTTTGGCTATCACCTCATCAATGTGTTGCTTAACGCAATCGTAGCGTTGCTGCTTTATCTGGTGTTGCGAAGGCTGCTCGAGAATGTGGCGAACGGCGGGCTGGTGGCCTGGGCGGCCGCCTTGCTCTTCGCGCTGCATCCCATTCATACCGAAGCTGTCGCCTCCGTCGTCGGACGTTCGGAGTTACTTGCCGCAGCGTTCTTACTGGGTGCGTGGCTCCTTCACTTGGAGGACCGGCCATATCTTGCCCTGCTCTGCTTTCTCTTCGCGCTGCTTTCGAAGGAATCCGCAGTGGTATTTGTTCCGCTTGTGCTGGCCGGCGACTATGCACAGGGTAAGCTAAGATCCATTGGGCGCTACGCCGGCATCGCGGTTGCCGGGGGCGCGTACCTGGTGGTGCTCCGGAGGATACAAGGCGGGCATTACGGACCAAATGGCATCACCTTTCTGGATAATCCGCTCGCTCACCTTCCTGCCAGTCTGAGAATCCTCAATGCTTTCCGTATCGCCTGGAAGTACGTAGCCCTTCAACTCTATCCGGCGACACTTTCCTGCGACTACTCCTACAATTCCATCCTGTTGTATGGGAACTGGCACCACAACGGCCCGGCAGTGGTTGCGGCGCTTTTTGTGTTGGCCCTTTGGATCCGGGCCTTCTTCTGGACGAAAAGGAAAGAATGGTTTCTGGCCGGTGCGATTTACCTGCTTGCGTTTTCCGTTACTTCGAACCTGCTTACAGCCACGGGAACGATCATGGCGGAGAGGCTCGCGTATCTTCCTTCGGCTGGTTTTTGCCTGGGCGCAGCACTGCTCTGGATCTGGCTGGAGAAACGCCAACGAATGGCGGCCTGGGCGGTACTTGGCATTGTTCTGCTGGCACTGGCGGCGCGCACCGTAGTTCGCAACCGCGATTGGCGCGATAATTTCGCGCTTTTCACGGCTGGCGAACGCGCGGAACCTCGGAGCGCAAAGATGCACGCGGGCATCGGCGAGCAATACCTGGTTCGCGGGCAACTGGATCAGGCACGCCAGGAACTGCAGACAGCTCTCCACATTTTCCCCGATTATCCGCAGGCGATAGGTGTGTTGGGAATCGTCGAGGCCAACCTGGGGAATGACGAAGAAGCGCTGCGTCTGTTCCGGAAAGAATTGGCCATGACGCCGAAAACCGACGAGCACTACACCGCGATACAGGTGACTCTAGCGGCACAGTTGATGAAACTGAAACAGAACGACGACGCCTTGAAGATTCTGGATAACGTAATCGCAAAGTCTCCGGACAACGCGCGTGCCTGGTCGAACCGGGCCGCCACCCGATTCCAGCGCGGCGAGGCGCAGGCTGCCCGCTCTGACGCAGAAACGGCCTTGCACCTTGATCCCGGCAACGCCCAGGCGCAAAACGTACTTGCGCTGTTGAGCGCTCAAAGCGCACCGACGCCTCAACCGTAGCTCGTGCCACCCAGGTTCGTCGGAATCTGTGGTGATTATGCTTTCCTGCCGCTTTCCTGCATCTCTCTTGTTTGCGAAGATAGATAGTAATCCATCAGCAGCTTTCGCCCGGCGGGGTTGAACATGCGAAACTGCGCGATTCCTGCGCGCTGCATCCAGCACTTTAAGGTTGTTCCTAACACGCCGAAGCCATATTTTACGCTGCGCGCGAAATTGATCGACGAGGCTTCGCCGAAATATCGCGTGGGACAGGAGAGTTCTCCGATGCGAAATCCAAAGCAAAGACACTGCGCCAGCATTTCGTTGTCGAAAACAAAATCGTCGGAATTCTCGAGCAACGGCAGAGTCGTTAGGACTTCCTTGGAAAATGCCCGGAAGCCGGTGTGGTATTCCGACAACTTGGCCCCCGTGAGAATGTTCTGAAAAGCCGTCAAAAAGCGATTGGCAACGTATTTATACAACGGCATTCCCCCGCGTAGGGTACTGCCGCCCAGAATGCGCGAGCCTAGCACCACATCATAGACGCCGTACGCGATCATGCTGGCCATCGCAGTCACCAGGCCGGGTGTGTATTGATAATCGGGATGGACCATGACCACGATGTCAGCGCCGGCTGCCAGCGCTTCCCGGTAACACGTTTGTTGATTGCGGCCGTAGCCGTAATTTTTATCGTGAACGAATACGTGCAGGCCCAGCGCTTCCGCAATCCGCACCGTCTCATCCTTGCTTTGATCGTCCACCAGAATGGTCTTGTCGACCGTGTCCGGAAGCTCGTGAACGGTCTTCTCGAGCGTCTTCGCCGCATTGTAGGCGGGCATTACCACGACGATGTGCTTCCCGTTAATCACCTATAGCTCCGCACGCATATGAGGCGAGAATATCACGGTGCTGCGCGGTTTTCGGGCTCCCACCGGAGATGCTGTCTGGAAGTAAACATTCCGGCATCGTGAAATTACGAAGAAACTCGGATACGCGTTCACGAGCTCTGTCCTAAGGCCAGCAGCCCAGCATGCAGTCGAAGGGCGTAGGCAAATGAGCCATACGACTGAAGCAATAGGCGAAAACGCAGAGCGCCGGTAGTGTGGCCACCATGCTGAGACGGATGCCGTAAACACGCGCGGGTAGTCGATGCAGCGCGACCGGTATCGCCATTCCCAGAAACATCGCGGCGGGGAAGTAATAGTAGTAGAACATACAACTCTGTGGTGTTACCGCCCACTGCAGCAGGTTGGCGCCGTATAGCAACACAATAATCGTCTCGGGAAGATTGCGGCCGAACCGGCGCAGGCAGAACAACAACGCTACGAGCCCGGCCCACATCACATACCAGTTCCCGACCAAGTAGGAAAGCGCGCGGGTTGGCTGCGTCTGCAGCGGCCATTTATACCAGGGCACAATAATGGTGCGGTTTCCGACTACAGCCAGATGAAAGCGCCAGATGTACGCGTTCAGGGACATGAGCCCGGCGGGAGAATATGGCAGGTGTAGCATGTGGCAGTAGGGCCAGAAAGTTGCCAGGTACACCAACGCCGGCAGCACAGAGAACGAAACCGCGAACCATCCGATGCCTGCTTTTCGAAGATTTGCGGCGTACTCCAACGCTTCCGGATTTTTTGCCCGACGAGGCCAGAGTAGGAGGACTACTCCGCTCAAGATGACGACGCCGAGTTCGTCCATGCCATTCCACTTGCAGGCACAAGCGAGTCCCAGAAGGATTCCGCTAAGCGCCAGAAGTGCTCGTCTTTTCTTGGCGTCAAGGTCCTCCAGTTTTAACGCGGCGGTGAATGCCAGAATCGCCCACAACGCAAAGCCAACTAACAAAATATCCATCATCCCGGTGCGTGAGAATACATACAGAAAATTGTTAAGAAGAGTGACCGCGACGGCGGTCAGCGCCAGCGCGTAGTCGTTCAGGAGCATTTGCATCCACAGGAACAAGCCGGCCAGCGTGAGCGCTCCGAAAATCGCGCTCGGGATTCTCCATCCCAACGGGTTGTCGCCCAACAATCGAATGCTGCCGGCAAGAATGAGTTTGCCGAGAGGAGGCCCGTCTGGACTGGTATCATGGGTTCCAGCCAACATGGCTTTCGCAGGATCGACGTACTTGAATTCATCAAAGACCCTGTCGGCTGGATTGGTAATGCCCAGTAGAAAGACAACCAATGCGCCAAAGCCAACAAGGATCGCCGTCACCCACATCCTCTTCGCATTGTTCCCGGCTCTCACGAATTCCACCATGCCATTCCTATTAAACTAAAGGAACCGGGCCGATGAAGGGGCAATTTCCTCGCAAGACCCGCGACAAGTGTCAGCTATTGTGCAATAATAGAAACGAACGGCGGGGTACGGTTGACTCTTTGCGTCTATCACCAGTGACAGAAATCGTCACAATGCGCCCAAGGGCCCACCAATCGGCTCGGGTTAGTACTGAAATTTCGGCCCCATTCAAGTGAAGATAAGAACCCCATAATCATCACGTTGTCTGGTTTTTTGTTGCTCCAAACGCGGGCCACCTGTGGTTGGCATACCTATTGCTCATCTGTCAGGTGTGCTCTGGCACTAAACACTCTCTCAAGGAGATCTCATGAAGAAGCAGAAGGGTTTCTCTCTTATCGAATTGCTGATCGTCGTGGCGATCATTCTGATCATCGCGGCCATCGCAATTCCGAACCTGATGCGTTCGAAGATGGCGGCCAATCAATCTTCGGCGGTCGGTTCCCTGCGCACGATCAACACCGCGATGGTGACCTATTCGACGAACTATCCGGCGGTTGGCTATGCGACAGCTCTGACGAATCTAGGTGGTGCGGCGGCTTCCTGCGCTGGCTCCACGTATGCCTCTTCGACGAACGCTTGCTTGGTTGACAGCGTTCTCGCCGCGGGCACGAAGAGCGGTTACATCTTCACAGCGGCAGGCGGTGGCGGAACTCCGGCGGTGACGTACACCTCGCTGGCGCTTCCCCAGGTTCAGGGTTCCACCGGTCAGAACGCGTATTGCTCTGACCAGTCCGGCGTGTTGTACTACGACCTGTCGGGCACGGGTTGCACGAACGCCAGCACAGCGCTCTAAATCGCTGTTCCGGCCGTAAAGCAATTCAACAGAGCGGGTTGATTTCAACCCGCTCTGTTTTTTTTGCGTTACATGTAATTCATGGAATCGAATTCACGCAAAGCGCGGTGATTGCAATTACCGAGAAACTGACACTTTGCGCCTTCACAGTGACGATTCGTGGCACTGTTCGCTTCCGCCGAGATTTTCTATATACTTGCCGATGAAAGTAAAGCCTTTATATTATGGTCATGCTCAGAAACGTTTGGCACTCCGTGTGCACTGATATAAGTCGAATTCGTTTCCATTTATCTGTATATGCTCGCTGGAGACAGCGCCAATGATATGCCCAAAAACGGATCGACAGGGTGGGTTCTCGCTTATCGAACTGCTCGTCGTTGTGGCGATTATATTGATCATCGCCGCAATCGCGATCCCGAACTTTCTTCGGGCTAAGATCTCCGCAAATGAATCTTCTGCAGTGTCTTCTGTTCACGCCGTGGACACTTCCGAGATAGGCTATTCCAGCATGTTCATCGATATAGGCTATTCGGTAAACTTAGCCGATCTCGGCACGGGCGGAATTAGCCCTTGCCCTGGAACCGCGACCGCGTCCTGCTTTATCGATCCAACGTTGGCGACCGGCACTAAATCCGGATACATTTTCACTTATGTGCAAAATGCTTCCGCTACGCCGGCGATCCAATTCACGATCAATGCGGATCCACTGACTCCAAACATCACCGGTCAACGTGGATTCTTTTCCGACCAGAGCAACATCATCCGGTATAACTCCACGGGGCCTGCCAATCTCGGTAGCCCTCCGCTCTAGCGCGAACTGCTGCTAAACTGTTAAGGTGCGACTTGGGTTCACTCTTCTCCTGGCATGTGTATCGCTCGTGGTGGCCGAAGCCGGGGACGATCCGCTCTTGCGCCAGTTTGAATCCCACTACAGCTCGGCGCAAACCCTCCAGGCTACCTTTCTTGAGCGCTACCTTGAAAATGGCCAAGTCACCCGCGTAGAAGCGGGAGTCGCCTATTTCTTGCGGCCCGGCAAAATGCGCTGGGATTATCAGCAGCCGGAAAAGAATACGTTCCTCGTCGACGGCAAGTACGTCTGGTTTTATTCCCCTGTGGACCACACCGCCACGCGCATGCAGGCGAAACAGAGCGAGGACTGGCGTACGCCCCTGGCCTTTCTAATCTCCCACATGAAGCTTTCGCGGCTATGTTCCGCGGTCGCAGCGGCCCCGGAGCAAAAGCCTGCACAGGTTGGCGATAGTGTCTATAGCTGCACCCTCCGCGGGGCGTCAAACTCTGAATCGCCAGCGACCAAAGCAGTTTTATTGGAGTTGTCGCCACTAGGCGAATTGGCCAGGATTGTGATTCCCCAGGAGGGCGGTATCGTGCTGGAGTTTTCCTTCACCGGCTGGCGATGGAATCCCCCTTTGGACAAGGCGGTATTTCAATTTATCCCCCGTGCGAACATAGTGATCGTGGATGGCTTGCTACCGGATACGCCTGGGCTGCGTCAGTAAGCAATAGGGGCCATTGGGCTTGGCCTGAAAGGGAATCACCTGCCTTCGCCGATTTCGGGTTAGCTCCGCTTGAGGTAAACTATCTAGGTATGGGTGAATTTGTTTGTCGTGTTGCCGACGCCAACGGCCGGGTCTTTTCGCACGTCGAGGCAGCCTCTAATCAGGATGAAGCGCGACAGAAGCTTGCCGACCGCGGCCTCTATGTGTATTCGGTCGATCCGCGCAGCACGCTGGTCAGCGGCTTTCTTGGCGTACGCCGGGAACGCAAGATTGGCGGCAACGACTTCCTGGTTCTAAATCAGCAATTCAATACGCTGGTCAAGGCCGGCCTGCCCATTCTCCGCGCCCTTGATCTTTTGGCCACGCGTGCGAGCGCTCCGAAACTTCGTCCCGTCCTTACCCAGATTCGAGATCGCGTGCGGGAAGGGAAGTCGCTTTCTGAAGCCGTCGACGAAGCGGGCGTATTTTCCAAAGTGTACTCGACGGCCATTCTGGCGGGTGAAAAGAGCGGCAACCTTTCTGGCGTGCTGGAATATTACATTGCGTATCAGAAGGTCAGTACCACGGTGCAAAAAAAGCTCGTTGCCGCGCTGGTATATCCGACCTTGTTGATTATCACCGCGACATTCATCGTCACTTATCTGGTTACGTTTGTCGTGCCTAAGTTCGGCCTGCTTTACCGCGATCTCGGCGTGGAATTGCCGGCGCCAACGAAAATCCTAATCGCCATTACCGTGGACTATCGCCTGTACATCCTGGGATTCATCGCGCTGTTGGCATTTACCGGCGTGGGAATTTTCTTCTGGTCCCGGAGCGAACAAGGTGGGATTGCATTCGACCGCTTCAAATTCAAACTGCCGATCCTGGGTCCAACGCTGTTGAAATTTCAGGTAGCCCAGTTTTGCCGCACTCTCGGTACGTTGCTGACCGGAGGCACACCGCTGGTCGCTGCCCTGGCGACTGCTTCGGAATCCCTCGATAGCCGGCTCGTGCGCGGGACCGTCAGCCAGGCCACACAAATGGTTCGAGAAGGCGAATCGCTCCACGGGGCGCTCTCTGCGAACCGCGTGATGCCAGAGATGGCGCTGGACATGATCGAGGTGGGAGAGACCAGTGGCGCGTTGGCTCCGATGTTGAACAGCGTTGCTGAATTCTATGAGGAGGAAGTTTCACTGAAGCTGGGCGCGCTGGTCTCTTTGATTGAACCGGTGCTCCTGATTGTGATGGGTTTGGTGGTGGCCGGGATATTGATTTCGCTCTATCTGCCGATTTTCTCGTTCTCTGTCTCGGGCACCTCGCGGTAAGGTGAGTACAGTCTATGGCTACGGATCCAAATCTTCCGAATAGCGCGCTTCCCCCTGGCGCTCCGATGGACGTGGAGCAGGAGCGTGCCCAGGCCCGGCGGCTGGCGGCGCGTTATCGCTGCGGGTTTATCGACCTGCAGGAACAGCGGATCGATCCGGACCTGTTTCGAATGATTCAAGCAGACTTGATGTTCCGGTACAACTTTGTGCCCCTGGTGGAACACGATGGCGTCCTGGTGATTGCCGTCGCGGACCCGAGCATTGTCATCCTGAGTGATGAATTGCCGTTACTGTTGGGCAAGAAGCTCACCTACAAAGTTGCGACAGCCCGGCAGATCAGCGATTTGCTGAAACGCACGGAGCAGTCGCAGCGCGTGCTGGAGCAAGCCACCGAAGCTTTCACCCTAGTTTCCAAGGAAGACGAAGAAGAAGGCGAAGAGACTATTTCCGGCGATCGCCTGACGCGCGATACCACCGTCAGTCCGGTCGTGCGCCTGGTCGAAACCATCATCTTCACTGCCCTTGAACGGCGCGCCAGCGATATTCACATCGAAGCGCGCGACAGCGAAGTTGCCGTGAAATACCGTATTGACGGAGTGCTCCAGCATGCCATGCAACCCATTGCCAAGGAATGGCACTCCACCGTACTGTCGCGCATCAAGGTGCTTAGCGACCTCGATATCGCCGAGCGGCGTGTTCCTCAAGACGGCCGCTTCCGCGTGAAGTACAAGGGCCGCTTCATCGATCTGCGCGTTTCCATCATGCCGGCCAGCCACGGCGAAGACGCGGTGCTTCGCGTGCTGGACAAGGAGACGCTTTCGGAGAAATTCCAGAGCCTGAGCCTGGATGTTGTCGGCTTCTCGCCTGAAGAAACCAAGAGTTTTCGCCGCTACATTCGCGAGCCGTACGGGATGGTGCTGGTTACAGGTCCCACGGGCTCAGGAAAAACCACCACGTTGTACGCGGCCATCAACGAGATCAAGTCTGACGAGGACAAGATCGTCACCATCGAAGATCCTGTCGAGTATCAGCTTCGTGGCATCACGCAAATTCCCGTGAACGAGAAAAAGGGTCTGACCTTCGCTCGTGGTTTGCGTTCCATTCTGCGCCACGACCCGGACAAGATCATGGTCGGGGAAATCCGCGACCAGGAAACCGCTCAAATTGCCATCCAGTCCGCGCTCACGGGCCACCTTGTCTTCACCACCGTTCACGCCAACAACGTTACCGACGTCATAGGGCGTTTCATCAACATGGGCGTTGAACCCTACAATTTCGTTTCCGCGCTAAATTGCATCCTGGCACAACGACTGGTCCGCCTGATTTGCTCCAATTGCAAGCGGCCCAAGAAGCTCACAGACATCGAGCTGAGTGAATCGGGTATCAATCCCGCCACGGCCGCGAATTACCAGTTCGCCGAAGGCGCTGGTTGCCTGGAATGCTCTGGCACGGGCTTTCATGGCCGCAGCGCGATCTGCGAATTGCTTGACTTAAGTGACCATATCCGTGAAATGATTGTGGACCGCCGGCCCACGTCGGAGATCAAGCGGGCAGCCATCGCTGAGGGGATGATTACTTTGCGTGAAAGCGCGTTGGCCAAGGTGCGCGCGGGGGTAACTACGCTGCGAGAAATCAACAAGGTGACCTTCGTTGAGTAGCGGAACAGCCATTCGCGAAGGAATTTACAAGCTCGATGCCGTCCGTCGCTTCATGCGTTGGATGGATGCCACGCCGCATCCGCCGCTGGCGATCGAAATTTCGCCGGAGCGGGTCGCCGGCGTGCGTTTTGGACGCGCGGGTACACACGTTTCCTATGACATTGAAGAGCTGCCCAAAGGCGCCATCGTTCCTTCAGCCATCGAATCGAACATCTTGAATGCCGGTGCGGTGAAAGCGGCGCTCGCCAAGGTGTGCCAGACATTATCCGCGAAGGATGAAGATTCGGCGCTGCTGGTTCCAGATCCCGTCATCCGCGTGTTTGTGCAACACTTCGACGAATTTCCCCGCAGCGCGGAAGAAGCCGTACCGATGCTGCGATGGAAGCTGAAAAAGAGCGTGCCCTTCGAAGTGGAAGAAACGCTGTTGTCGTACATGCGGCAAGCGCCGAAAGCTGAGGGTGTGGATGTGGTGACTGCCATCGCGCGGCTTCGCATCATTAAAGAATATGAGGCCGTGGTCGAAGAAGCTTCGCTGCGGCCGGGGGTGGTCATGAGCACCACATTGGCGGCGGTCAGTTTGCTGGAGGATCAAAAGCCTACGTTGTTGGCACGCGTCGCGGGCACTTCGCTTACGACGGCGATCGTTAGAGAAGGCGTGCTGGCCGGATTCCGCTGCACGGAACTTCCCGTTCACACCGACGCGTTGACGCCGCACTTGCTGCTCGAAGAGATTTATCCACTGGCTGCCTATTATCAGGATACCTGGCAGGAAGGCATTCAAGCCGTGCGCGTGGCTGGCTTGGGGAACCGGTTGCCGGAATTTGTGCGGCCACTCGAAGACGAATTTAAATGTCCAGTGCGGTCCCTGTTGAGCGCAGCCATCTCGGATGGAACTTTGAAAGCCGAGGCGCGGCCGCTGGCGGATCATGAATTGGAAGGCCTGGTTGGCTGGATGCTTTACCGGAACTAAAAGGGGAATTGACGCGACTTTATGCAAGTCGGACTTAATCTTTCCACCAAACCGCTGGTGACCCACCGGAGGTTCCTGCTGGGTTCTGCGTTGCTTGGCCTTGTTGCCAGCGTGCTGTTCGTCTATCTCAGTTGGCATTTTTATTCCCTGCGGAAAGCCGATGAGGAGTTCCGGGCGCGGCAGGGTAAACTTCAACAGGAAATGGCGCGCGTTCAGGAACAGCGCGACGAACTGGTCCGCTTCTTCGAAAAAGAAGAAAATCACAATCTGCAGGAGCGCGCCAAGTTTGTCGGCAGCGTAATCGAGGCGCGCAGTTTCAATTGGACGAAGATGTTCATGGATCTGGAGCACACCCTGCCCCCGGGCGTGCACGTTGTAAAGATTGAGCCAAAGCTCGAGAGCGGCTCGGCGGCAGTGAAATTCGTGGTGGCCGGCTCGTCGGAAGAGGCAAAAGTGAAGTTGCTGAAAGCGTTTGAGGAATCCAGGTCGTTCACGGATATAGAGCTCACGGGGTTGAGTATCCCGAAGCAAACTAGCACGCCGAGTTCAGACGTGTTCGTGGCGGAATTTTCAGCGATCTATACGGGTATTTGAGCATGAGCGATTTTCAGACAAAGAAGCGGTTGATCATCGGGGCCCTGGCGATCCTTCTGCTCGCGGACGCGGGCCTCATGTATTTCAACGCCAAGTTAACCTCTCCGGAAAACGATCACCAGCGGGCGCTCGCCGCGCAAACCCGTCAGTTGGCTCTGGTGAAGGCGGACGTGGAACGCGCTTCGAAGATTCGCCAGACCATTCCAGACATCTTGAAGAAATTTGATAACTTTGAAGGGACGCTGCTGCCGGCTTCAAAGGGAAACTCCGTCGTTTCTCAGGAGATGGATGAATACGCGCACCAGACGCACCTGATCGTCGACGATGTACAGATTCACCGCAAAGACGTTGCCGGCAGAAATCTGACTGAGTTGCACATGGAAGCGTCTGTCACCGGCGACTATAACGGTATCGTTGAGTTCCTGAATCATTTGCAGCGGTCCAAGAATGTTTACATTGTGGACTCCTTGGCTGTGGAGTCTGGCGATGCGAGCCACGGTACGGCCGCGGTTTTGCGAGTAGCGTTGCACATGCGCACTTATTTTCGGAAGGCTTGATGGCACAAACCAGCAAAGAACTGCGAGAGCGAATCCTGTTGGGCGTGCTGGTGGCCGTTGCCCTGGTGGTCTGGTATTTCTACTTTGGCCGTGGCCAGGTAGCCGGCAATGGTGTTACCTCAGCGGGTTCGTACACACCCATCGACGCCGAGGATTACAGCATTATTTTCAGGGAAATGGGCGAGTCTCAATCGACCGTATATAAGCCCTCGGGGCGGAATATTTTCATAGCCGGGCCTGCTGTTGCCGTGACTTCGACCTCGACTGTGCCGGCAAAAACGGTGAAACCTGCACCCGATCTGCCTACCGTGCACGCGCCGCCGGAACCTCCTCCCCCGGTTTTGACCATGAAATTCTTCGGATATGGCACGCTGCCGACAAATGGTCCGCGCCGCGCATTTCTTCTCGACGGCGAAGATATTCATATTGTCGAAGAAGGCGATGTGGTCCAGAACCATATCCGGATAACGCACATTGGCAACGATCGCATCGAATATGAGGACACGGTAACAGGCAAAAAGAATTCCACTAATCTGGACGTGCCGCCAAACGCATGAGGCCGAGTATTCACAATCGTCGAGCATGCGGTGCCGAATCAGGATACGCCCTGGTGATGGTGATGTTCATTCTGGCGTTGCTGGTCTTGACCATGGCTGAAGCTGCGCCTACCGTCCTCAGTAATATCCAACGCGAGCGCGAAGCGGAAATGGTGTGGCGCGGAAAGCAATATACCCGCGGCATCCGCATGTACTACGTGAAGATGAATCGTTTTCCCACTTCGCTGGACGATTTGACGAAGCCCAAGACGGGCATTCGCTTTATGCGCCAGGCCTACAAAGATCCCATGAACCAGGTCGACGGCTCCTGGAGACTGATCTACGTTGGCCCGAACGGCCAGCTCATTGGCAGCCTCAACAATCGCACCATAGGACTGGGCGGCATGGGCGGCGCTTCGGGAGTCGCCGGATCGCCGATGGCTGGCTCATCGTCAATGTCCGGAGGCAACGGGCTTTTGAGCTTTGGTTCCAATTCCCCAAACTCCACGGGATTTGGGATGAACCAGGCCACGGCAACGCAGCAAACTGGCGCGGCCGGGACCGCGTTGCCAGGCGCCACCGGCTCGGGCGCTACCAATACCAGCCTCGGAACAAATGGTGACCCTACGATCGAGGATCCCACTCAGCCGCATTCGATTGCCGGCCCGATGGATGCCAGCAACACCATCGGTGGCAACATTATCGGCGTCGGCAGCAAGATCGACAAAAAATCGTTCCGGATTTACGAGAAGGCGAAGAATTATAAATTTTTCGAGTTCATCTGGGATCCTTCGAAGGATACGACTGTGGGCCGCGCGTCCGCCGGCATCGGAGCGCCTGTAAACTCGAATGGCATGAACCCGGCGGGCACTTCGCCAACGGGCTCACCATTCTCCTCCGGAATGAATCCGGGCTCCCCTGGGACCAATCCTGGCCAGAACGGCACGCAGATACAGAATCCTTCCCAAAATCCCGCGCAAAATCAGAATCCCAGCACCAATCCCGATCCGAATCAGATCCCGCCGCTGCAGGCGCCGACGCCTAATCAGTAGCCAGAATTTTGTGGAAAACGCGCTTCAGCCGGGTTGCTTCAGCGCCGTGGTCTGAGACTTGATCTTCGCGTAGCTCTTCGCGATCCGCTGGACGTATTTCATGGTTTCCAGATAAGGAGGCACGCGGCGCCCATATTGATCCACGCGTTCTGGCCCGGCGTTGTAGGCGGCCAGAGCCAGCGTCAGGTCGTGATATTTCGCCAGCAGTTCCTTCAGGTAGCGCGTTCCGGCGTTGACGTTCTCTTCGGGGTCAAAAATATTCTTCACGCCGTATTGCGCGGCGGTCTGCGGCAGAAGCTGCATCAGGCCGCTCGCCTTTTTGGAGGAAAGCGCCTTCGGATTGAAATTGGATTCCACCGCAATCACGCAGTGAATCAAGTCCGCGTCGATTCCGTAGCGCTGGGCCGCAGCGCGAATGACCCTCTCGAATGGGGTTTTGTCGGTCAATGGCACCTCGATGGGCTCGAAAATGTCTTCCGGCTCAATGCCCACGATTTCGCGCAACGGAACTTCGGCTACGCCGCCTTTGAGGTGCAGGATGTAGCGATCGGGCAGAATCTCGTAGCCGGTGACGTCCAGGCGCGCGCCGTTCCGCAGCACGACATAGTCTGCACGTGAGACGGTTGCACCTCCCAGCAGGAGCGCCAGCACCGCCAAACTGCCTGTGAGAATGGGTTTTCGGATCAAATCTATCCCGCCGCTTCTGCCAATGCGAAACGCTCAATTGCCGCGGCCACGCCGTCCTCGTCGTTGGAGCGTGTAACGTGCCAGCCACGTTGCTTCAACTCCGCCACACTATTTTCCATCACCACCGGGACACCTGCAAAGGATAGCATTTCCAGATCATTGTGATTGTCGCCGATGGCCAGGATTTCCTCGCGGGCGATACCGCGCGCCGCTGTCCATTCGGCCAGGGTGGTGCCCTTGGTCACTCCCCGATGGATCACGTCTATCATGGAAAAGTCGCGATCCTCATACACGGTCGCGGCCATCGCGAACTCCTCGGCAAATGGCACGCGCCGCAGGGTCATTTCGGTTTCTCGCATGGCGACAACAGAGCCGGTATACATGACCTGCAGGGGGTCTTCGTTGAGGCAGGTCTCCAGTGGTGAAACCGCGGCCATGAACTGGCGGTTTCGAGAGTAGTAGCCGCGTCGCGTCGGGTCTTCCCAATCGATCGATTCCAGGATCATCTGGTTCGCGCTGGGGCGATCGAAGACAACGACTGTCGCGTCTCGCCACGGGGCAGTTGCCAAAATAACGCGGCGGGCCGTCTCTCGAGGCAACAGATGTCGCAGCAGCGTCTTGCCGTCTTTCGTGCGCACCAGCGCCCCGTTATTCACGATCATGGTCAGCGGCGCGTCGACCCGCCGAGCTACCGGCATCGCGAAATCGTATCGCCGCCCTGTCACGAGCGCCACTTCCACTCCACGCCGGGTGGCCTCGGCGATGGCCGCGCGATTTGCGGGCGAAACCTCAAAGTGGCTGTTCAGCAGGGTTCCGTCAATGTCCAAAGCAATAAAGCGAACGGGCATAACTTTAGTGTACCGGAATCGGCGCATGCATCCGCGAAAAGCGCCCGCCGTGGCATGTTCCGAAGGGGACAATTTGGTTGTGCTAAAATCCCGCTTTCATGGCCACACATCGACTGTATTATGACGATTCTTTTCTCCGCAATTTCACCGCTCGAGTACTCTCTTGTTCCTCGGCGGAGCCCATGCCCACGGAATTTGGACCCAAGCCGAGCTGGGAGGTGCTGTTGGACCGCACCGCGTTCTATCCGACCTCAGGCGGCCAGCCCAGCGACCTCGGCAAGCTTGGAGATGCATGGGTCCTCGATGTGCGCGACGACGGTCAAGACATCGCTCACATCGTCGACGAGGAGCTTTCTCCGGGTCCGGTCGATGGCTGTGTGGATTGGGGCCGCCGCTTCGACCACATGCAGCAACACACCGGCCAGCATTTGCTCTCCGCCATGTTCCAGGAACGATTTGGGCTGCCGACGGTGTCCTTCCATCTCGGCAGCGAACTCTGCACCATTGATCTTCACGGGCCAGAGCCTTCTCCAGACGCGTTGCAGGGCGCTCAACGGGCTGCAAATGCGGTGATCTTCGAAGATCGCCCGGTCAACGTGCGCTATGGAACCGCCGACCAGTTGGCGCAACGCGGCGTGCGCAAGGAAGTGGATCGCGAAGGTATTCTTCGTGCTATCGAGATTGAAGCCGCGGATTTGCAGCCGTGCGGCGGCACACATGTAAAAAGCACCGGGCAGATCGGCGTGGTGTTAGTCCGCCGCTGCACCAAAATTCGTCAGGACTGGCGCGTGGAATTTGCTTGCGGGGCACGTGCGGACCGAATAGCTACCAACGATTTCCGCCTGCTACGAACGATCGGCGAGCGATTAAGTTGCGCTCCGGAAGAAGCGCAGGCGGCCATCGAAAAGCTCACCTCCGAGCGCGATGGCAGTTACAAGCATCTCCGAAATGCCCTGCAGCAACTTGCCCTGGACCGCACGCAATTGCTCCTGGCGGCTGCGGAAACCGGAACGAACGGAGTGCGCTGCGTTGCTGCACTCCTGCGAGAAGAAAGCGCGGACCTGCTCCTTCCGCTGGCAACCGAGCTTGCCAAGAACGAAAAAACCGTCGCACTTCTGGCTCATGAACCCACCGGCCAACTTGTCTTTGCCCAGGCCCCCGGCGGGGGCCTGGATCTAGGCGCGACCCTCAAACAGATCCTCGTCACAATCCCGGGCAAAGGCGGTGGTACGCGCGATTTCGTGCGTGCCAAGCTGGTTGATCCCGACCACTCGAACGGCGCCCTTATTCTGGCTAAGCAATTCGTGGCCGGTTAGCGGAGAAAAGGTTTACTCAGGAGGACAAATGAAATTGCTGAGGTGTGTGTTGATTGCTATGGCGGGAATATGTACTTGGACAGCGATGGCTGTCGGGCAAATGACGCCGCAAAAGCCGGACGTGCCCGTGGAAAAGTGGACGGGCAAAACGATCCTGCTGATTGGCGCGCACGCCGATGACGACGCGCTTTCCCACGGCACACTAGCCATGCTGCAGGCGCACGGCAACCAAGTCTATATCGTCACCCTAACCACCGGAAACGTGGGCACGCAAGATCCCAAGCTTTCCCGTACACAATTGGCGGAGATTCGGCGCCAGGAAGAATTGGCAGCGCTCAAGGATTTGGGCATACCCGCGGACCATTACATCAATCTCGGCTATGACGATGGCCTGCTGGAATTCGAAGATCGCAAGGCAGTCGTAGAAAACCTGGTAAGGTGGATCCGCAAGCTGCGCCCGGACGTTCTATTTGCCTGGGATCCGGGAAAGAATTATCAGCGTTGGCACAAATCCGACCATCGCGCCGCGGCTTATTTGGCGGCGGATGCGGCGCGCGCGGCAATGTGGCGGCTGCTGTTCGAAGGCCAGATCACGCAGGAAGGATTGAAGGAGTACATGATCCCCGAATACATGTTTTACGATGACTTCGATTACCAGGACGAAAACGTTTGGGTGGACATCAGCGATTTCGTCGAGAAGCGCGTGAATGCGGACGCGCACTACATCAGCCAGTTCGGCCCCGGATGGAAAAATTACAATCCGAGTCCGAGCGAAGCTGAAGTGCAGCAAATGAAAGCGCAAGCCCTGGATTTCATCCGCACCCGTGATGGCAAGCGCATCGAAGGTTTCCGCTACTACCAAGGACTGCCAGACGCTATCGGGAAGTAGGGTCGTCGTGAGCTTGCAAGGCCCGCCTTCCGAGGCGGCAAGTTCTACGTCCGCTCTATATTTTCCGACCCAGCTCTAACCTGGCTCTGGAATTGGCTCGATTCGGCCGAGTAGAAGCGCATAACCCGTGATACCGATAAACAGAATCACCGCCGCGGTAATAAACGCCGAATCGAACGAGTGCGTCGCGGAAACGATATAGCCCGTGATAATCGGTGCGGAAATCCCCGCAAACTGGCCGGACATATTGGCAATGCTGGCTAGCGTGCCCACGCTATTTCGCGGTGCGATCAGTGAAGGAACCGTCCACGCGACGGGTGCCGCAGCCGCAAGCCCTCCAAGGGCCAAGCTGATCCACGCGAGCGCCGCTACCGGACTGCTTGGATGCGCCGCGCCAAAAACGGACAAGCCAAATCCCGTCCCCACGATCAACACCGATTGCCGCACACGGTTTGCGTGCCAGCCGCGCTGAATCAGGAAGTCCACCAACCACCCTCCCACGACAATGTCCGTCACTGTCGCAAATAGCCACGGCGCAGCGGTGTAAAAGGAGGAATGCAGAAGATCCATGTGATGTGCAATGGAAAGATAGCTGGGCAGCCAGTTGAGCATAAGAAAAAAGCTGTAGTTATATGCGCCCCAACCGAGCGCGAGGCCGATTACCTTGGGTTGCCCCAGCAAATAAACAAGCCGGCCCACGTCATCTGCAAAAGTTCCGCTTTGTCCTTGCGTTTGATGCGTCTGACCTCCTCCGTCACGGATGTAGCGGAATTCCGAAGAAGAAAGCCGTGCGTCTTCGCCGGGATTGCGGTAGTAAAGATAAAACAGGGCGAAATAAAGCAGGCTGAGTACGCCAGTGGCGGCAAACGTGGTACGCCAGCCAAAATGCAGAAGCAGTACCCCGAGGAAGGGAACTCCGATCGCTGGTGCAAATTTTGCGGCCGCGTCCGTGATGGAAATGGCCAGGCTCCGCTCATGTCGCGGAAACCAATAGCCGAGGGCCTTTGCGTTGCCGGGAAACACCGGCGCCTCTGCAGCACCGAGCAGAAAGCGCGCGCCGAAGAATAGGCCAAGCCCGGGGGAAATCGCTGCCGCGAACGACGCGATACTCCAAAGAAATGTGCTGATGCGGCCGACCCGCCGAATACCAAAACGATCGAGCAGCACTCCCGCGGGCATCTGCATCAACGCATACGTCCAACTGAAGGCGCTGGAAAGGTAGCCGAACGCGATCAGAGAAGTGCCGAAAGAAACGTGCAGCGCGTCTTGCGAAACTGCGACATTAATGCGATCGAAAAAGCCAATGACCACTCCGAAACCCAGCAGAAACGCCATTCGCCAACGCCGCCGGGGCATACGCGAAGTGCTAGCACCGGTTAGCGTCAAGCAGCATGCCTTGAAGGAGGGATTGCGCAGGAGGCAAAAGGAGTGCGCATAATGGAGCATAGTTTCGCACGGCCCACAGCCCTCAGCAATGCGCGGCCAAAACAAGTGCGCGCCCGGGTGGAAAACAATGACAATCGGCAAAGGATATCCGGAGTCCACTCTTTCCGAAGAAGAACTGCGGCAACTCGTGGCCACGTCTGCAAAAGACATGGAAATCAACGACAGGCGCGTTTTGATCGTCATTCCGGACGGCACGCGCACGATGCCCATGGCTTTGATGTTCGAACTTTTGCAGGAGGCCATCGGAGAATGGGCCGCACGATGTGACTACCTCGTCGCATTAGGCACGCATCCGCACATGAGCGATGAGCAACTTACGAAGCTGATGGGTAAACCGGTACAAAATGGAATGTGCGGCCGCACGCGCATTTTCAACCATCATTGGGAGAATCCGGACACATTTGCCGAGATCGGCACAATCCCAGCCGACGAAGTCGCCGAAGTTTCGGGCGGCCTGCTATCGGAAGCGATCACCGTCAAAATCAACAAGCTTATTTTTGAGTACGACCAAGTCTTGATCTGTGGCCCCGTTTTTCCCCACGAGGTCGTTGGATTTTCCGGCGGCAATAAATATCTTTTCCCCGGCATCAGCGGCAAGGAAATGATCGATCAAACCCACTGGCTGGGTGCGCTGATCGGCAGCTATCACGTCATTGGCACGGAAATCACGCCGGTGAGGGAACTGATCGACCGCGCAGCAGAGAAAATCAAGGTTCCCGTGGCTTGCATGGCGTTGGTGGCGGCCGCCGAAGGCGTCTCTGGACTTTATTTCGGTGGCGCGCGCGCGGCCTGGAAATGCGCGGCTGCTTTGTCAGCCCATAAGCATATTGAATGGGTCGACCAGCCTTTCCGGCGCGCGCTAGCGATGATGCCGGAAATGTATGCGGATATCTGGACCGCCGCCAAGGGCATGTACAAGGCGGAACCGGCGATGATGGATGAGGGCGAAGTCGTGGTCTACGCCCCGCACATCTCACAATTCAGTTACACGCACGGTCCGCAGATCGAGAAAATCGGCTATCACTGCCGCGATTACTTTGTAAAGCAATGGGAACACTTTGCCGATGTGCCTCGCGGAGTGCTGGCGCATTCTACGCACTTGCGCGGCGAAGGCGCTTTTGACCTGGCCACCGGATTCGAGCGAGACCGAATTCGTGTGACCCTGGCCACCGGCATCTCCGAGGAGCGCTGCCGCCGGATGAATCTCGGCTACCTGGATCCGAAAGATGTAAAGCTAAAGGAATGGATGGGGCGCGAAGCCGAAGGAATCAAAGTGATGCCACACGCCGGGGAAACTCTTTATCGACTAAAACGATCCTTGCGGCATTCCTGAAACCAAAGCAGTTTTCCCAATTTGCGCTTATGCCCGATCAGGCCTGCGCGGACTTCTTTGCAGCTTCGGAGTCATAGCTTTGGCCATAAATCGCGGGAACCTTCCCGCCCATGGCGCGCAAGTACGTGGACAGTTGCCCACGATGATGAATGGTGTGATGCAGAGAAAAGTTGAACCAAGTGACCGTCGGCAGCTGAAAAATGCCACGAAAATCGAGGGTTTTGACGAGATGTTCCCCGGAAAGATTGGGGAACCGCTCAAAATTCTTGTCAAACGATTCTCCATACCACTGTCCCACTTGCACCGCTGTTTCGACACCCTCGGGCCGGGGAATGGGCGCAAAATCAAATGCACCCTCTGCAATGGCGCTGTAGAAGCGGTGTTCGGAGGCGGCGATGTGCCACGCAATTTCCATGGCGGTTTTCGCATGAGGGTCAGGCCGGTAATCGGGATTGGATCGCGGGATAGCTTCGATCACGGCCCGCGTAATGCGGTGTTCGTTCTTCACGGTCGGCAGCGTGTATTGCAGCAGGAAGCTGGCGTTTTCAGGAGTGATCGAATTCATAAATTTAACCTCAGGCCACCCAGTTTACACTGTGCGACGGTGTGCTGCCAGCGCACAACAGTGAGCGAGGTTGTCGGCGAAAGCTAGAAGAAGCGGCTGCGGACTCGTTCCGGCAGATTCGCCAGATCCACCAGGGTCAGGAAATCGATGGTTTTGAATTCTCGATCGATCGCCGGAGGCCCGCA
Organism: Candidatus Acidiferrales bacterium; assembly: GCA_963742325.1. Taxonomy (GTDB): domain Bacteria; phylum Acidobacteriota; class Terriglobia; order Acidiferrales; family UBA7541; genus Acidiferrum. The sequence continues at coordinate 2,741,230 of CAVULB010000002.1, forward strand.
AATGCGTCCCGAAATTTCCAGATAAGCGCGAAACAAGCGGGGCGGACGCTCCGTTTCTACCTCGGTGCCCATGCCGCGGCAATCGCGGCCCGGATGTGGCGCCGTCCGCAAAGGCGGATCGACCAGGTACTTCGCCTTCAGCCCCTCATACATCGCCACGCCAATGTTTTCGTCTTGAGAAGAAATGGAACTGCAGCCAATCAGGTAGCGCGAATCGTTCCGAGTAGCATAAACGGCGATGCCTTTCCACAGTGCATGCAGCACCATGATGTTGCGGTAATCGATATGAACGCACGCGCGGCCAAGTTCCAGCAGTTCCTTGCGAATCGAATCGTATACGGAAAAATCAAACAGCTGGTCACCGTAGTATCCGAGATTGCGCCGGGCCACTTCTCCTGTTTGCAGTCGGTACGTGCCCGCAAGTTTCCCGGATTCCAGATCGCGCACCATCAAGTGGTCGCAGAAAGAGTCGAATGGATCGATATCCAGGCCGGATCGGTCGGACGTGGAGAGACCTTCGCCAAGTTCAAGGTTAAAGACTTCGTAGCGGAGCCGCTGGCACTCGACCAGATCCTGCCCAGACTGGGCAAGAGAAATACGGAAAAGGGAAGTCTCGGTTAAAAGTGGGTCGGCGGTTAGCGTTCTCACAGTTGACCTCAGGCCAAGCCAAGTTTCACTTGCTCCAGGTTACGAGAGTGTTTCATCTACGTCATTTTCGTATGGTCGTAGTTACCCATTGGAAACAGAACTAAGGCATTCCTGATTTTACTGAGATCGGAAAACAAAAGGAAGGCGACTGCTTCTCGATCATTTACAAAGAAACAACCATGGCCGTTGCGCTTGCCGTAGACGCTCGAATGATCAGCTCTGGCTTCACGATGATCGATTTGGGGTATTGCGCCTGGCGCGGCGCATTGATTCGCTCAAGAAGCGTCTCGGCCGCGATCACGCCCATTTGCCGAAGCGGTTGCCGGACGGTGGTCAACGCGGGATTCTGATATGCCGCACTTTGAATATCGTCAAAGCCGATTACAGAGACATCTTCGGGAACGCGCCTGCCGGACTCGCGTAACGCCTGGATGGCGCCGATGGCGGAAATATCATTAAAGGCGAATAAGGCAGAAAATGGTTCACCTCGGTCTAACAACTTTCGCGTCACACAATAGCCAACCTGCGGGGAAGGCGAGTCATTATCAAGCTGAACCATCAGTTTTTCGTGGATTGTAATGCCAAGTTGCTTTGCGACGCTGTGCAGCGCCCGCCAGCGGATTTCCGTGTCGGAACTGAAATCCTGCCCTTTAATCATGGCGATGCGCTTGTGTCCCGACTTGAGCAAGTGTTCCAAAGCGAGCTGCGCGGCCAGATTGTGATCCAGAACAATGTTCGTCACGCCCGCTACCTGGCGATGCCCGGAGATCGCGACGGCCGGAATCAGGCAGTGCTCCGTCAACAGCGTGTCCACCGCGATGATGCCCTCTACAGCCCGCTGTTGCAGCAGTGAAGGGTATTCCTCAATCAGGTCCGCGCGGTGCCGGTGGCTGACAACAAAATAAAAATAACCTTCCTGGAGCAGATGATCCTCAATCCCGGACAGCACCAGTGCGGCATAACCCTCGCTGACCTCCGGAACCACCACGCCAATCGTAAAGCTGCGCTTCTGGCGCAATGACCTAGCCATCAGGTTGGGGCGGTAATTGAGCTCCTTAGCCGCCTCACGAACCCGTTCCTGTGTGCAAGAGGGGATTGAATGGGCACCCGGAGAGCGATTTATGACCAGGGAGACGGTAGCGGAGGAGAGCCTGAGATGAGCGGCCAGGTCCTTCAGGCTGATCGACGAATGGCCCGCAGCAAGACGAGCAGGAGGATGGCTTTTCTTTGTCCGTATCATTGTGATTCTTGGGGCGTAGTCTTGCACAACCGAGGACAGGGGGCAAGAAGGCATAGCAGGTTGCACTGGCGGGCGCTGCTTGAATGGAAGAATGTTATAGATTTCAGCCAATAAATCGATTTATTATTGCAGGGTCCGAAAGTGAATGACGGGGATGCTCATGGCGGCTCCGGGGTGAGGCGCCGCTGCTCTTCGCAATCCCGCTAGAATAAACGATTTGCGATTCTCCGGCTGCGCCGGTCTTGACGATTAGCATTGTCCATCCCCAAAAGCAGTGCGTGCCGCGAACCCAGACGATTGGGATAACAGGTGCACACTGAGTAGGAGTGTGAAACCCGTGCCGCCTCGTCCTCTACGCCTATTTCTCATTCTTTGTCTGCTGACCATTTTCACTTTGCCTGGCACTCGTTGCCAAACTCCCACAAAATCCACCGCATTCCACGGGCTACCAGTGAGGTCAAATCTTGCCGCACCCACCGTAGAGAAAAAAATCGATGCCCTCCTGAAGGAAATGACGCTGGAGGAGAAGGTCGGCCAACTGGTTCAATATTCCGTTGGTGCTCCGACGGGGCCGGAAACAGGGCCCGGTGGTTACGAAGAAATGGTGCAGAAAGGGCAAGTAGGCTCGCTCTACAACCTGCGGGGTGTTCAGGACGCCAACTTCTACCAGCATGTGGCGATCGAGAAATCCCGACTCCGCATTCCTCTCATCAATGGCCTGGACGTGATTCACGGCTACCGCACTGAATTTCCTGTTCCCCTGGGACTGGCGTCGACGTGGGATCCGCAAATCGTCGAAAAAGCCGCTCGCATCTCCGCCCAGGAGGCCTCCGCTGCGGGCGTTCGTTGGACGTTCTCGCCGATGGTCGATATCGCGCGCGATGCGCGTTGGGGTCGTATGATCGAAGGCGCGGGAGAAGATCCGTACCTGGGAAGCGTCATCGCGCGCGCCTACGTGCGTGGGTATCAGGGCACGGATCTCAGCGCGCCGGATAGTATCGCCGCCTGCGTGAAACACTTTGTCGGATACGGCGCTGCGGAAGGCGGCCGTGATTACAACACCACCGAAATTTCCGAGCACACTTTGCGCGAAATTTATCTCCCACCGTTCTACGCAGCACTGGATGAGGGTAGCGCGTCCCTGATGAGCGCTTTCAATACGCTCGATGGAGTCCCGTCGACCGCGAATCCCTTTACTCTCAAGCAAATTCTGAGGGAAGAATGGCGGTTTCCCGGCCTCGTGGACAGCGATTGGACTTCCATTGCCGAATTGCAAGCGCACGGCATTGCCAATGACGGCGAGACCGCGGCAAGCAAAGCTTTCGCCGCCGGCGTCGATATGGATATGGAAAGCAATCTGTATCACGAGCATCTGGTGGACCTGGTCAAGAAGGGCCAAATCTCCGAAGCGCAGATCGACGACGCTGTGCGCCACGTGCTTCGCGTAAAGTTTGCGCTTGGCCTCTTCGACAATCCCTACACCGACGAATCTCGTGAAAATCATGGGCCGTTGACGAAAGCAAATCTGGATGTGGCGCGCGAGGCTGCCGAGCGGTCTTTCGTCCTTTTGAGAAACGAACCGCAAGGTTCCGGCCCGGTGTTGCCGTTGAGCAACGCGTTGCACTCGGTAGCGCTGATCGGTCCGCTCGTGGATGATCCAGGGGAGATGCTCGGTTCTTGGGCGGCCCACGGTCTGGCGAGCGACGTGGTTACTCTGCGGGCGGCGCTGACGGAGCGATTGGGACCTGATCGAGTGAACTACGTCAAGGGTGGCGAGTTGCGCACCGCCACTGACGAACAAATCAACGCGGCAGTAGAAGCGGCGCGTTCGGCGGACGTGGCCATTTTAGCCTTGGGAGAAGAAGCCGGCAGCATGACGGCGGAAGCCGGGTCGCGGGCGCATCTCGATTTGCCCGGTCGCCAAGAAGAGCTTCTGGAAAAAGTAAGCGCCACAGGCAAGCCCGTGGTGCTGGTGCTCTTCAGCGGAAGGCCGCTCACATTGACGTGGGCCTTCACACATGTTCCGGTCGTGCTCGCAGCGTGGTTCCCTGGAGTGCAAGCCGGCACGGCGTTGGTGCGGACTCTCTATGGAGAATCCGTGCCCAGCGGACGGCTTGTGGTGAGCTGGCCTCGTTCGATTGGCCAGATTCCCGACTACTACAACGCCCTCAACACCGGACGTCCGGCGGGTAACGTCAATCTTACGCGCCCCGGCACCACGGTCCAGGAAAAATACGTTTCGCGCTACGTGGATGAGCCCAATGCGCCACAGTTCCCCTTCGGATTCGGGTTGTCCTACACCACTTTTCAATATTCTGGGCCGCAGATCAGCGCCACGAAATTGAGCTCCCACGAGTTGGCGGAAGCCTTGCACAGCCGAGCGACGGGGGCGAACACGGTCATGACCGTAAGCGCGGATGTGACGAATACAGGTGACGTTGCGGCCGAAGAGGTGGTGCAGCTCTATGTAGGGTTGCGAGGTACGAGCGTCGAGGAGCCGATGCGGGCGCTGAAAGCATTTGAGCGTGTCGCGCTGGCTCCTGGGCAGACGAAGAAGGTCACCTTTTCGCTTAGTCCGGAGGCATTCGCTTTGTGGGACATTCATAATGTGCGCACGATCGAGCCGAGCCAGGTGCGCGTTTGGGTAAGTCCGGATTCTCAGGGCGGCCAACCCGTCGAGTTCGAAATCACGCCATAGTGTGGTCGCAAGGTCGCGAATGGTGATAACCGACGGGATTGGAGCAAAACCGACGAATCTTCACCGACGAGCGAAGCTCCCGCGAAGATCACGTATCGCTCCTCAGAAACCCAGTGGATCACCGTATATGGATATTTTGCTTAGTTTTCTAGAATTTGCATGGTAGTGCTGGATAAGGCACAAGTAAATGTAATGTTATCAGTAGGTGAAATCGGCCTCAATATTGCTTGGGATGGCACTAACGTTGCAAGGAGGAACAATCTGGTGAAAAACTGGAAATTCGCGCTGCTGGCCGTAGCCATAGTACTAGGAGTAACAACGCTTTTCACGAGCAATGCGATCTCTGTCGTCGCTGAAGCGTTCTGTGTTGTGTCTGTTGTGGTGTTCGCGGCAGCTGCGCTCTTTGGTTTGGCCACCAAGTTTAGTGCGTAGGATCACCCCTGTATTGACCGCATAACTATCGTATATTAGGGAGGACCCGAGCTGCGGGTAAACGTGCAGGTCGTCGCCGGGAAAGCGTCGCGTTCAGGTAACTCCAGGTAAAACAATGCAGATTTTAGGCCAGGGGGGGCACCAACGATTTCAGGAGGCTTGGGCCAAGCGGTTAAACGCGTTGCGCAATGTTCCAGCCGTCGCGGGAATAGTTTGGAATTGTGGCCCCGCGGTAGTGTCATGGGGTCTTGCATTACGCGTTTTAACGGCGCTCAGTCCACTGGCGCTGCTCGCCGTAACGCGAATTATCCTGGACTCGATCGTGGGGGTTCTCTCAAAAGGCCAAGCGCTGCGTCCGCACTTCTGGTGGTGGGTAGCACTGGAATTTTTGATTGCAAGCGCTAGCACCTTCTTAAACCGCGCCATTGATTTTTCCGATTCACTGCTCGCCGATAAATACATCCAGCACATCAGCGTGCAAATCATGCGCCAAGCGGCTTCGCTCGACTTGGCCACATACGAAGACCCTTCCTTCCATGACAAATTGGAACGGGCGCGGGTCCAGGCAACGGATCGTCTCGGGATGATTCAGCAAATGGGGCGCTTGCTGCAACAAGTGATTTCGACCGTGGCGTTGGCCGCGGGTATTGTGGTCTTTTCTCCATGGTTGCTGATTGTGCTGATTTTATGCGTTATTCCTGCTTTTGTCGGGGAAAGTCACTTTGCATTTTTGGGTTACAGCCTGGCGTTTCAACAGACGCCGGTGAAGCGTGAACTGGACTATCTGCGGTTTCTAGGGGTGAGCAAAGAGAGTGCCAAGGAATTGAAGGTCTTCGGGCTGAATGGCTATCTAACTGACCGATTTGAAAACCTCTCGGCTAAGATTTATAAGGAAAATGTAGGCCTTGCAAGGCGACGCTTTGTTGCGAGTTCGTTCCTCACTTTACTAAGTACGGTCGGATATTACGGCGCTTATGCGTATGTGATTTATCAAACACTCTCCGGAAAACTCTCGGTGGGTACACTGACGTTCCTGGCCGGAGCAATAGCCGGCGCCAGCACCAATTTGCAAACTATCTTTTCAACCTTTTCAAGTATTGCCGATCAGTCTCTGTTTTTGGGTGATTTGTTGAGCTTTTTAGGATTGCGACCGGCGATTCGTTCCAAAGAAAACGGGTTGAAATGTCCGCGTCCAATACGCGCTGGGATCGAATTCCGAAACGTCTCGTTCGCCTATCCCGGTACATCGAGACTCGTGCTGCGCGATCTGAATCTCAGGCTGGGCCAGGGGGAACGCATCGCGTTGATTGGCGAGAATGGCGAGGGCAAAACCACAATCGTGAAACTGCTCACCCGTCTGTACGATCCGACCGAGGGAGCGGTTTATCTGGACGGCATTGATCTCCGTGACTATGACCTTGAGGATTATGTGAGTCAAATCGCGGTGATCTTTCAGGATTTCATGCGCTACGACATGACCGCTCGGGAGAATATCGCCATCGGTCGTATCAGCGAATCGCAGAACCTTCCAGAAATCAAATCCGCTGCGGCTAAAAGCCTGGCAGAAAACGTGATCTCGAAATTGGCAGGCGGTTACGACCAGATGCTGGGCCGGCGCTTCGACGGTGGCGTGGACCTCTCGGGCGGAGAATGGCAAAAAGTTGCGCTGGCGCGAGCGTACCTGCGCGACGCGCAAGTCTTGATTCTGGACGAGCCCACGGCTTCGCTCGACGCACGTTCCGAGCACGAAGTATTTCAGCGCTTCGCCGATTTGACCGAGGGCAAGTTATCCGTACTGATCTCTCATCGTTTCTCTACGGTCAAGATGGCCGATCGAATCATTCTTTTAGAAAAAGGGCAGATCACGGAGGAGGGGCCACACGAACTGTTGCTCGCTCGCGGCGGTCGCTATGCGGAGATGTTTGATTTGCAGGCTTCTAGTTACAGATGATGGATAACGGAATGGCCGCTACGCCAAGATTGACGGGAACCTCGTCCACCGGGGAGGCACAAACTAGCTTGCCGCCGACGGACGCGACGCCGCTTGAGCAAGTTTGTAATGTGTCTCAGTCCGGTCCAATCGATCTACCGATTGGGGTCGCAGAACACGCTCGGACTCACGCCCGGACTTGGACTGCTGAGGAACGACGCGATTCGGATTGGCCGGCGCTAAAGCGCGAACTCCGCAAGGCCAAGAGGAGCTTGGAAAGCGCATACGGCAATCACAGGGGGAAGTCGGCCGCGTCTGACGTTCCGCCCGCCTTGCGTGAGGAATTGCTAATTAACCGCTTGCTGGTGCAATCCGTCGTCCAGGACGCGGAAGATACCCTGGCAAATAAACTGGTCGTCCCGCAGATCGTCGTTGGCGGGGAGAAGTTGCCGCGCGCCTATGTTGCCGCCAAGTCTTACTTAGCGACCGTCGATTACCAGTTTGAAGAGGATTCTTACCGCACCTACATGCACTCCGCTCAGGAGGACCGTGCCTTCGACATTGCAGAAGTCTGGCTGCTTAGCCCCATGCTGCAACTGCAGTTGCTATTCGAGCTTTCGAACACGCTCGATGAGGTGCGCGCACAGAACAATCCGGATCCGCGACCACGAGTCAAAGCAGTTTGCGCTTCCCTAGTTATTATGCGGCATGTGGATTGGAAGGCGCTGTTCGTTTCGCTGAGCGCGACGGAAAAGATCCTGAAGGATGACCCTGTAGGTGCCTACGTCCGTACTGAGTTTGCAAGTTGCAACGCTTACCGTGAAGCGATCCAGGAATTGGCACGTTTTTCGTCGTCATCGGAGACGGACATCGCGAGGCTCGCCGTTTCCTTGGCGCAAACCGGTTTAAATAGATATTCCAAAGGTTCTCGCAGTTCTCAGCGGCGTGGTCATGTTGGATATTACCTGGTGGGCCGGGGACGCACTCTACTGGAGCGGCAGATCAATTATCGGCCGCAGGGTGCTGCGTTCGTCGGCAATGTTCTGCGTGACGCGCCTGAACTCTTCTACTTTTTAGCGGTGGAGTTTTTCATTTTGGGGATTATGGGGTTCCTGTTGAGCGAGATCAAAGTGGGAATTCCGCTTGTGGCGGCAACCTTGCTGTTTCTTTTGCCTTCCAGCGAGACCGCGGTCGAGGCCATCCATCAGGTACTGATGTTTCTTTTACCTCCGCGCAACATCCCGCGACTTGATTTCAGTGCAGGTATCCCCGACGAGTGCGCAACGGTAGTGGCTGTACCGACTATTCTGATTTCCGAGGATCAAGTCGAGCATCTCATTCGTTCGCTGGAGGTCCGTTACCTCGGTAATGTCGACCGAAATCTCTACTTTGCGGTGCTAACCGATTCGCCGGATTCCGATAAGGCGTTTGACGAGAAGGACGCGCTGGTGTCGTTGTGCTCCGGGATGATTGAAGCGCTTAACACGAAGTATGCCTCGTCCAATGAGACGCGCTTCTTTCATCTGCACCGCTACAGAACGTTTAATGAAACCGAAAATTCCTGGATGGGCTGGGAGCGCAAACGCGGCAAGCTCCTCGATTTCAACGAATTACTCCGCGACGGCGATGACAGGTTTCCCGTTAAAGTTGGGAATATAGAACTTCTGCGACGCTCACGTTTTGTGATTACATTGGATTCCGATACGCAGCTGCCTCGCGGTTCGGCAGCAAGACTCGTCGGGGCGATGGCGCATCCGTTGAATCAGGCCATACTCGATGCCGGCACGAAAACGGTGCGCGAAGGCTACGGCGTGCTGCAGCCTCGCGTGGGAATCAGCGTGCAATCCGTGAACCGGTCGCGGCTTGCCTACATCTATTCCGGACAGACTGGTCTCGATATCTACACGCAATCGGTTTCCGATGTCTACCAGGATCTGTTCGGCGAGGCCATTTTCACCGGGAAAGGGATTTACGAGGTTGACGTTTTTCGCGAGACGCTGAAAGACCGCTTCCCGTCCAACTCAATTCTCAGCCATGACCTCATCGAAGGCTCCTACGCACGCACCGGCTTGCTAAGCGAAGTCGAGATTGTTGACGACTATCCGTCTCATTTTAGCGCGTACAGCCGTCGCAAGCATCGCTGGGTACGCGGCGATTGGCAAATTCTAAAGTGGTTGTTTCCCCGCGTTCCTAACGCCAATGGCAAGCTCGTAGACAATCCGCTAAGCGTGCTGTCTCGCTGGAAAATTCTTGATAACCTGAGGCGAAGCGTCATTGAGGCCGCGACGTTCGTGTTATTTCTCGCCTGCTGGTTTTTCCTGCCGGGCTCGGCGGTGCGCTGGACCGCCGCCGCCGTGGCCCTGCTGCTGATACCTAGCTACGTGCAATGCGCCCTCACCCTGATTCGGCAGTGGGATTTGCCACATAAATTTGCCGCCATTTCCCAGGGACTCAGCGATTTTGTCACAGCACAAGTAAACGTCCTGGTGTTCCTGGCGTTCCTCCCGCATCAGTCTATGGTCACTGTGGACGCAATTACGCGAACTGTATTTCGCCTGACCGTGAGCAGGCGAAAACTTCTCGAATGGCAGACTGCGGCCCAGTCCGAGATGGATGACCGCAGAAAGACGCCCGTGGACGTCTATCTCGACTTGACTCCTGCCCTGACGATTCTCATCGCCATTGCGCTTTGGGTGTTTCGGCCGCATTCCTTGCTGGTCGCGTCGCCAATCCTGCTCTTGTGGCTGATCTCGAAACCCGCGGCGAAATGGCTGGACCGGCCGTTGCGCTCCGCCCGCAGCGTTCTTAAGTCCCGGGATCAGGCATATGCCAGGAAGTTGGCGCTTAAGACTTGGCGGTTCTTTGTTCAGTTTTCCAATGCCGATCAGAATTGGCTGGTTCCGGACAATATACAAGGCCCGGAGCGCCACGTTGCGCATCGCCTGTCGACGACTAACCTCGGTCTGTTGCTAAATTCACAGCTGGCTGCTTACCATTTGGGAATGCTTACGCTGCCCCGCTTCGCAGCTCTTGCCGAACAGACGATGGCAACGACCAAGCTCCTGCCGCGCTTTCAAGGCCATTTTGTGAACTGGTACGACTCGCGTACACTCGAGCCGCTTGACCCTCAGTTCGTCTCCACGGTGGACAATGGCAACTTAGCCTGTTGCTTGTGGACACAGAAGCAAGGCGCCCTTCGCGCGGTGGAACGTCCCCTGTTCGACGAGTGGGTATTCGAAGCGATTACAGATCATCTCGATTTAGCTATCGAAGCGATGCAAACGGAACAATATCCGGCAGAACTGGTTGCAATGGCGAAAAGTGCACGGACGGATGGAGTGACGCTTGCAGACGATTCCGTTTCGTGGAGCGAAGGGACGACTAAACTTCTGGCTACGGTGAGCAAAGTGGCCGAGGGCCATGGCACATTGTCAGCCGCGGAAAGCGATGCGGCCTGGTGGCTTTCCGAGACGCAACAGCGACTAAATGATTTATCGTGGATGTTCCAATGGTTCAGTCCATGGCTCTCGCAGCAGTTCGTGGTTATAAAATCGCGGCTTCCCGACCTCTACACCGCAGCTTTTGTAAATAAAATCACCATAAATTCACTTCCAGAAATATTCGAGGGGATTGCGGCGACGGTCGACGGACCCGAATTCTTCGAACTACGAAGACAACTGACTTCCAGTATGATTGAAATAGATCGTGTGCGCACCCGCCTTACACGGATCGCGGAGGATTCGGAGCTTCTGGTCAGAGAAATGGACTTCGCACCGCTCTTTGACAAAGCCCGCCATGCCCTGTCGGTAGGGTTCGACGTCACACACAACAAATTGCAGAAGAGTTGTTATGATTTATTGGCTTCTGAAGCGCGAAGTGCGGTTTTTGTCGGAATTGCAAAGAACGAATTGCCTCAGGAAGCTTGGTTTCACATGGGTCGGACGCATACGCGTTATGCTGGGAGGGACGTACTGGTATCCTGGACCGGCACGATGTTCGAATATTTGATGCCCGCGCTGTGGCTGAAACACTTCCCTAGAACCTTATTGGAGAGCACTCTGCGCGGCGCTGTGGACTGCCAGCGTGCCTTTGTCAAGCGGCATAAAATACCGTGGGGAATTTCGGAAGGGGCGTGTACTGCCAAAAATGATTCAGGGCACTACGAGTACCACGCCTTCGGTGTGCCGCAGCTTGCGATGAAGGCGGATATGCTCAAGCGGACGGTCATTACTCCTTACGCATCCGCCTTGGCACTGGCGATCCAACCTGTCGAAGCGCTCCAGAATCTTCAATCGATGGATGCCCGGGGATGGCTGGGAAAGTACGGCTTTTATGAGTCTGCCGAATTCAGGCGCAACGCTGAATCTGGTGAAACGTCGTTCGAGGTCGTACACAGCTGGATGGCGCACCATCAGGGAATGATTCTGATATCGATCTGTAATCTGCTAACGAACTCGGTTTTCCAGAGACTTTTTCACAATGAGGTACGCGTAGAAGCTACGGAACGAATCCTGCACGAGCGAACGTTGTCGCCGTTCGCACGAGAGAGGGTGCGGGAATCACCAATGTTCGAACTGGAGACGAGCGTTGCCATCAATGAGCCAGCCTAGAAGCTCATCGAAACCGATACCCGGGCTTGAGCTCACATCGATAATCCTTTGCTTGCTTCTTTTCCACTTGGACTCGGCAATTAACCCAACTAAGGGTCGGAGCTGGACCCCAGGGAAACACCATAAGGGTGCCGTTCATTTCAGCTTCGATCGTGGGTCCCTTGGCCGTAGATGGCTCGCTATGGAACAAATGCTTGGACACAATACGGCTTTGTAGATGCGTTTAACCCGCTGACCAATTGGTATGACACCGACGTAGTGGGAATCGACCTTGGAATTTCTATGGTCATGGCAGAAAATGCGCGTTCCTCCGCGTGGGACACAATCATGCGGAACGAGGAAGCGCGGCGTGGCGCCTTATTCAAGGCGGACTCGTCGACGCAGAGTGTACAGGCCGGAAGCCGTTCGCTAGACGGTTGCAGCGGCGAGCGGGAAGTATAATTTGGTGGATGCGTGGATTCCGCTGTCCGACGGTAGGAATACAAAAGTGCCGCGAATCGACTTGACTATTGGCATGGTGCTGGCAGAAATTATCGAGCCAGCTGGTTCCGAATACCTTCATGAAGGACAGTGAAGCGCAGGCCGCGATGGCAAAGGTTGGATTTCAGTGGTCATGAACAAATGCGTCAGCTTTTGATTTTGGCGGGCATGGTCCTGTTGTCTGCCACCGGGCAGGACAAGCCGGCGGCCAAGGTACCAAATGCGAATGGTGCGAGCACCATCCGCTTTGAAGAAATCGCTAAGAAAGCCGGGCTTCATTACATCACCGCCAACGGAAACACGGAAAACAAAAATCAACCGCAAACGATGGTCGCGGGGATCGCGCTGTTCGACTATGACGGTGACGGCTACCTAGATGTGTATCTCGTCGGCGGAGCTGCGATTCCGTCGCTCGAAAAAGAAACTCCCGAGTATTGGAATCGCCTGTTCCACAACAACCGAGACGGGACGTTCACCGACGTTACCGAAAAAGCCGGCCTCGCCGGAATCGGCTATGGCAGTGGCGTCGCGGTTGGCGATTACGACAATGATGGATGGCCGGATCTATTCGTGGCCAATGTCACGGGTAATCAGCTGTTTCACAACAATGGCGACGGCACCTTCACCGACGTGACCGCGAAGTCCGGTGTCGGCGGTGCAAAATTAAACGGCAAGAAAATGTGGTCGGTGGGCGCGGGTTGGTTTGACTATAACAACGATGGCCTGCTCGACCTCTTCGTCGTCAATTATTGCGTATGGGAAGTGAACAAAGATCCCTACTGCCGCGTCAAGGAAGGCGTGCGAGGCTTCTGCCACCCCAAATATTACGCTCCGACGCATAACACCCTCTATCGCAACAATGGCGATGGCACGTTCACCGACGTTTCCGAAGAAACCGGCATCGCCAAGCAATTTGGCAAAGGCATGAGCGTAACCTTCGCCGACTACGATGGCGATGGTTACCTGGATGCTTTCGTGGCCAATGACACCACGCAGAATTTCTTGTTTCATAATCTGAAAGGCAAAAAATTCGAAGAGGTTGCCGTTGACGCAGGCGTCGGTTACGCGCCGGATGGAATCGCGCGCTCCGGCATGGGCGCCGATTTTCGCGATGTGAATAACGATGGTCTGCCGGACATCTGGCATACCGCCGTGGAGCACGAGGAATTTCCTTTGTGGATCAACCAGGGCAAGGGCGAATTTCAGGATATGACCGTGGCCAGCGGCTTGGCCAAAACCAATGACATGTCCGGCTGGGGCAACGGCATCGCCGATTTTGACAACGACGGCTGGAAGGATTTATTCGTTGCTCGCGCCAATGTCATGGACAATGTCAGCATACAAAACCCATCTCGCAAATATCCCGAGCCGAACACAATTTTCCGAAATTTGGGCAATGGTCAGTTTGCCGATGTTAGCGCGACCGCCGGTCCGGATTTTCAAATCGAAGCGGCGCATAGGGGCGTGGCCTTCGGTGATTTGGACAACGACGGCCGCGTGGATATGGTCGTCTCCGTGCTGAATGGCCCCGCGGAGCTGTTTCATAACATCACCGAGAAAGAAAACCATTGGATCCTGCTGAAACTGGTAGGAACAAAAAGCAATCGTATGGGAATTGGTGCGCAGATTAGGATTACGACCGAAGATGGCAAGAAGCAATGGAACGAAGTTACCACCGCTGTAGGATACGCATGTTCGAGCGATCCGCGTGTACATTTTGGCCTGGGAAAGAACGAAAAGATCAAAGAAATTGAAATTCGCTGGCCGAGCGGCATCACGCAAGTTAAAAATGACGTCGCCGTAAACCAAATCCTCACAATCGAGGAACCGAGCGAATAGAGTCTGCGTTTAACTATTGTTTCTTCAGCCCTGCCGGTTCCCCCGACACAGCCTCCCTAGTGCCTTTCCTGCCTGCGACCAAGCCGATCCTTCCGTAAGCCGCGTCGTGCTGGGAGGTCGTTGGCAGCGCGTAACCTTTCAATTCCCATAATGAGTCGATTCAAAACTTTGCGTTATGCTTGCCTGTGCCAGTGTACCTAAACTCTCTTCCGGAAACGTGATATCTTCGGCAAAATACACGTGGGGAACGCCATGTGCCGGAGAGGATACACGGATGATTGCTCGAAGTGGACGCGTGGTGCTGTTGTTCCTTCTGACTTGCACGGCGTTGTTCGCTCAGAGCCGCGATTGGATCAGCGGCTTGACCGAACCACACGACTATGTGCAGAAGCGTGCCTCCAGTTACGATCGCACCGGCGGGAATGAGGATTTCCGCACCATCGCCCCGGGCGAAGCGCTAACCATTCTGGACGACGCCGGCCCCGGAATCATTACGCACATCTGGTTCACGTTTTCTTCCGACGAACCGTTTCACCTCAAGAAACTCGTCTTGCGCATGTATTGGGATGGCGAAGCAACGCCCAGCGTAGAAGCCCCGATTGGCGATTTCTTCGGCCTCGGGCTCGGCGAATATTTTAATTTTGACGCTCTGCCGTTGTCCGCCGCGCCCAACCACGCGGTCAATTCCTTTTTTCCCATGCCGTTTCAGAAGCACGCGCGCATCACCGTCGAAAACCAAGGCCAGATAAAGCTGGATGCGTTGTACTACAACATCGATTACCAGTCCTATGGCAAGCCGCTCGCACCCGATACTTTGTATTTCCACGCGCAGTATCGCCAGGCTTCGCCCAATAAAGGTTTTTCGGGAAATTGGAAAGACAACAACGATCCGCTGCAGAACGACACGAAGAATCTCAGCGGTGAAGGGAATTACGTCTGGATGGAAGCTACGGGTCGCGGTCACTTCGTGGGCGTGACCATGTCCGTGTTGCAAAATCAGGATTTCTGGTGGGGCGAAGGTGACGACATGTTTTTCATCGACGGAGAGAAACAGCCCTCGATCAACGGCACGGGAACGGAAGATTATTTTCTCGGCGCTTACGATTTCGGCGGCAAGCCATTTTCTTACGCTCTGTACGGCGCGCCGGTTGTAGGCGAAGAAAAAGCCGGCAGCCGCAGCAGTGTTTACCGCTTCCACCTCGATTCGCCGATCCCATTCACAAAAGCAATTAAGGCCACTATCGAGCATGGCCACGCCAACGGCAGGTCCGACAATGTTTTCTCCGTGGCCTACTGGTATCAGACCGAACCGCACGCGCCATTTCCTCAGCTCCCGCCAGTGGCTGAGCGCCTACCGCGATTGCACCTTGTAGGCGGCCCAGGCAACGCCATAAGATGATTCCTGGGTGTCCTACTCTGAGCGTTTTCTAGCGGAGGGTGAGTCTTCGAGTTTCTGGCACGGCCGTTCTCAAACGCCTAACCCTCGCTATGCCTTGGCTTCCAACTCCGCCCAACGCGCGTACAGCGCATCAATCGCAGTCTGAGCCGCCTCCATTTGCATCGTGATTTCGCGGAGTCGCGCGCTATCGCTCATAACCGCCGGATCGAGCAGGGAATCGTGCCGTGCCTGCAATTCTTTTTCAGCATCGGCAATGCGCTGCTCGATCGTCTCCAACTCGCGGGTCTCTTTGTACGACAGCTTCTTCTTGGCCACAGAACCCATCGTCGTCGCTGACGCCGCGCAAGCGCTGCCGCCAGACTGCACCCCTACCGCAGCTTTATTCTTTGTCCCCGTCACCTGTGCGTTCTGCCAAGCCTCCCATTGCGGATAATCAGCGAAGCGTTCCGCATGCCCCAAACCATCAAGCCCCAGCACCACCGTCGACACGCGGTCGAGCATATAGCGGTCGTGCGTTACCAGAACCAGCGCCCCGCGATACTCCAGCAAGCTCTCTTCCAGAATTTCCAGTGTAGGAATGTCCAGGTCGTTCGTCGGTTCGTCCAGCAGCAAAACATCAGCGGGCTGCAGCATCAGTTGCGCAATCAGCACGCGCGCTCGTTCCCCGCCGGAAAGCCGCCCAACCGGCTGGTTCAACTGCTCTCCGGTGAACAGAAATCGCGCCGCCCACGAGGCCACATGCACAACGCGGTCCTCATAAATCACGGAATCGGAATCCGGCGCAAGGGCGCGACGCAAACTGACGTCCGGATCAAGCACGCGATTCTGATCGAAATACACAATGCGCAGCGAATCCGCCTGTCGCATCCTTCCCAGTTCCGGTCTCAGTTCGCCCTTCAGCAGCCGCAGCAGGGTGCTTTTTCCGCTGCCATTCGGTCCTACAAGACCAACGCGCATCCCCGAGGTAATGATGAAGTGCAGGTGGTCAAACAGTTTCTTCTCGCCAAACGAATAACTCACGTCATCCAGCGTGATGAGCTGTTTCGATTTGCGATCCGATGACGAAAAATCGATTTGCGCGCTGCTCGTGCGTGTCCGCGCGTTCATGTCCGCAAGTTCGCCGATCAGTTGATGCGCCTTGTCGATACGGGCCTTGGATTTCGTGGTGCGAGCCTTCGGACCGCGCCGCAACCATTCAATTTCCGTATGAACGCGGTTTTCCAGCGCGGACTGGCGGTTGCGTTGCGCATGAAGATATTCTTCCTTGGCTTCCAGAAACAGGCTGTAGTTTCCAGAGACGCGCAACGAACCATTTTCGTAAGCCGGATTTATCTCCACAATCTCGTTCGCCACATTTTCCAGGAAATAGCGGTCGTGGCTGACCACCACGCAGGCAAACGGGGCGTTTTGCAGGAGCGATTCCAGCCAGTCGATCCCCGCAAGATCCAGATGGTTGGTCGGCTCATCCAGCAGCAGCACGTCCGGCCGCCGCACCAGCGCCTCCACGATGGCCAGCCGCTTTCGCCAGCCGCCGGAAAGTGTGGAAGCGAGGATGTCCAGGGCGTCGAATCCGGCGCGCCCAAGAATGGCGGCCATCCGCCCAACGCGATCCTCCTCGGGAACTTGCGCCTCGTCGAGCGCCTTGTCGAGAACCGAATGAAGTGTTTCCCCCGATTCATAGTCCGAGACCTGCCGCACCATGCTCAAGTGCGTGCCCTTGCGAATCGCCAGATCGCCGCTGTCCGGCTGCATCCGCCCACTCAGAATTTCCAGCAGCGTGGACTTGCCTGAACCGTTCGGCCCGATCACGCCGATGCGTTCGCCTTCGGAAACCATGAACGCAAGATTCTGAAACAACGGCGCTACGCCGAAGCGTTTGGCCAGACCTTGAGCGCTAAGAATAGGTGGCAAGTGGAGTCGGTGTCCCTCAAAAAGTGGATGAATCAAGAATAGCAGCTCAGGCGATAGGAAGCGAAACCGGCCTTGAAAGTATCTATCCTGGTTCGTCGGTAAGCGCAATGTCAGCGGAAATAATGCGGAAATAATGAGCCACGAAGCGGTATTCCAGCCCAGCCTGTTAATCTGAAATGTGACGGAAATGTCGAACACAGACACCAAGGCGCCGCTTCAGACGAGCTTCCTCCGATCCTTTATTCGATGGCTTGTCATCGGCGTGGTGCTTCTTTGGTCGCTTGCCGCGCTGATCCTCGTGGCCGCGCGGTGGATTGACCCGCCGACAACCGCGGTCCACATGCAGCGCCGCTTGCAGGCCTGGATTCACCACGCGCCGTATCGCGAACGCTACAAATTCGTTCCGCTGGGCCAAATCTCGGCCGATCTGCAGCACGCTGTCATCGCCGCAGAAGATGCAAACTTCTACCACCACCATGGATTTGATTGGCACGAGATCCAAAAAGCCGCCCAAGACGATTTGGAAGGCGATCGCACTCGTGGAGCTTCCACCATCACGCAACAACTCGTAAAAAACCTATTCTTTGGAACGGGCCGCTCTATCTTGCGCAAAGGCGCCGAGGCCACGCTCGTGCCGGTGGCCGAATTTGTCCTCGGCAAACAGCGCATTCTGGAGATATACCTTAACGTGGTCGAATGGGGCCCCGGTATTTATGGTGCGGAGTCGGCGTGTCGTTACTACGACGAAGCCGCAGCCCGGAATATCGGCCGGCAACAGGCGGCACGGCTCGCTGCAGTTCTTCCGGCTCCCCTGAAGCGACGACCCGAGCGCATGAATAACTACAGCGCGATTATTCTCAAGCGGATGGATCAAATGGGTTGGTGATCGTGTCTCTCATTCTACCGATGCGATTGCTTTTAGCACTATCGCGCTAAGGTTGGATGGTCCCCGATTTTTGGTGCCATCCCGCAACCGAACTGTTGTCCAATCGCCCGTTTTCGGGCAGCATCCATAAAAGCGTCGACGATTTCAGTTCGAAGCGGAAGAGGCGGACGCGGTCGGACTGCTTATACTGAGAACGTTTCGTACGACTCGCAGCAGATGTTGAGCGTCCTTTCCTTTGGATATGAACCCGTGAGCCCCGGCGGCATGAACCTCTTGGACTGTCTGATCGGAATCGTGAACGGAGAAAACCAGAACCTTCGTCTGGGGCCGGTACCTTAATATTTGTCTTACAGCAACGAGGCCGTTGAGAACTGGCATGTTGATATCAAGGATGACCAAGTCTGGTTGGAGTGCCTTAACCTTGTCGACCGCGTCCTGCCCATTAACAGCCTCGCCGCAAATTTCCAGGTCCAACTGCGTTTGCAAGGTGTTTCTAACACCACGACGAAGCATTTCGTGATCGTCCGCGATCAGGATGCGCTTCCGCAGTGTACCTTCCAATGGCCCCGCGAGTTCAGTCCCAAGAACGGAGGGGGATAGGATCAATCCAGGGGAAGCCTGTGCAGGCATTACCGCCTGGCTGGAAAAAGGAATCGTCGCCATAACCAGTGTTCCCTGATGGGGACCCGAAGTAATTACGAGCTTGCCGCCCAATTGGCGTATCCGTTCAGTCATGCCCTGAATGCCCACGCCAAAACGTCCGACCGACTCATTTGCAGAGGTGGTCTTGGACGTTTCCATACCTTTTCCGAAGTCCTGAATCTCGATCTTGATCATGTCGGCAGTGTTCTTTAGTCGAACACATGCTCTGGGGCTTTCCGAGTATCGATGCACATTTGTGAGGCTCTCCTGGAGGACTCGGAAAATCGCGACTTCGGCGTTCGGCGAAAGTCTTTGCATGTCAGGAGGTATGTCCGTTTCAATGTTGATACCGGTTCTGCTTGTGAATCCAGCCACGTACCATTTCACCGCCGAAGACAGCCCCAGTTCGTCCAGCAGTGGCGGATGCAGCAAATAGGAAAGCGTGCGAATTTCTGCGGCTACTTCTTTGTTCCAAGCGAGGGACTCTGTAAGCGCGACCTGCGATTCCGCGTCGAGGCTCGCGGAATTCCGGGTGAGTACTCCCGATAAAGCCATGGATTGGATAGCTAGTTTTTGTCCGGTGACATCGTGCAAATCCCGGGCAATGTTCCGTCGCTCCTCATCCTGAAGCTGAAGCAGGCGAGCCGACAGCTGTCTCAGCGATTCCTCATTGGATTTTAATGCTTCATTGGCTTCCACCAACTCCGTTAGCTCCGTGGCAACGACCCCAACTTTATGAATGTCCGAGTCTTTCAGCGGGCGCAGGGTGAACCTCACCAGCTTCGGTCGTCCCTCGGTAGCCTCCAACTTAAATTCCGCGACAGAACGCCGATGATGTGCCTGGCGTATAAGCTTTCTTAGTTTCTCGCGCTGTTCAGATGACAGGTTGTTCTGCAAGGACGTCCCGGACAGATGGCCTACGGGGATGTTGAGGATCTGAGCAAATCGGCTATTGGCGTAAAGGACGACTCCCTCCGCATCCAGAGTCGCAGCACCGTCGTTTATAGACTCCACAAGCACCCGGTAGGGATGTTCCGTGCCTTGCAGAGTGACGACCTTTTCTCCGTGAGTGCCTTCCATAACCAAGGCATCAATACCTCCCCGGCGGATGGCCAGAACAATTTCCTCGGCCTCGGCGGCCATGCTTGCGCGCTTGCCCGTAGCAGGGCGCGCCCTCCGGGAACCTCGGGAAGTCTTGTTACTCCGTACGTTACGATTGTTTTTCAATGTCCGCCCTATGGATGATCTTTCACGAATCTATCCTTGAACATACGGTGAATGCGGTAAAAAGAAACCTGGGCGGCTATGCATGTTGCGTCTTAGTCTTGGATTTTGTCGATTTTGTTTTCCGGATGTCCAAACCAACGATCACGCGCTCCGTGTCTGACAAATCTCCTATTATCTTGCAAATGGGTACGGGAAGGCTGCGCACAAGAGTTGGAATCGCAAGAATCTGGTGATCTCTCGCCAAGGCTGGATTCTTTAACAGATCAATTACCTGAATGCGATATTCTTCCTCGAAGGTTCCAGCGCAAATGTTTTTCAGATTGGCTATGGCAGCTAGTGATTTAGGAGTTTGTCCCGCGACATACAGTCTCAGTTCAACGACCTTTTTGGAAGCTTTCCGCTTTGGCTTGGCTTTCAAAGGGCACCCACTTCCGATTTATTAGGGCTTGGTACTTTTCCTCGTTTTGGCGATACCATGACTATTTGGAGCCGCGACTTTTTGCCAATGCATCTTGGTCAATTTTCTTCTGCTCTTCCCGCTTCTTGTCTTCCCGGTCGAAGTTTCTTTCGTCCTTTTCGATCGCGTCGAGTTCCGCCTGCAGCGTCGCCACTTGGGCTTGTAGGGTAACCCGTCTTCGTTCCGCCTCCAGCCGTTTGCGCTCGAATTCTTGCTGTTGCTCGATGGCTGCCAATCGTTCTCTCGACTCCTGGCTAACCCGCGACGTCCCTGTCAGGACCCCACCAGGGCCAACATAAACCGGGAGAAGTCTGATACCTTTCCCGGTAAAAACAAATTCCCGAAGTTGATTAGAATGAGCCATCCCGCGTGACTTGAGGACATAGATGCAACGGTTACGCTCTCCGTTCAGCTCCACATCTCGCAGTAAGATCCAGGTATCGGTCAACGAAGAGATTCCGACCGTGGTCTGCTCCAGATCGCTGCCGCCGCTGGTGAGGCTCACGAAAACACTAGTAATCCCAGCCACTTTCAGGAAATCCATCAGACGCATGAGCATTGAGTAGACTTCCTTGTCACTGCTCCCGCTCAGCAGATTAGTGATGGGGTCAATCACAACGCACTGTGGCTTCACCTTCTCAAGCAATTTGTGGATGCGAAGCAGATGCATCTCAATGCCAAATTGCGTGGGGCGCCAAGCTTCGTGAGTCAGAAGTCCTTTTTGGGCCCAGTACTCGAGATCAATGCCCACGGAATGCATGTTTCGCGCCACTTGATGTCGGGACTCCTCAAAGTCTATATAGAGGCAACGTTCACCTCTTCGGCAGGCGGCATCGACGAAGGAAGCTGCCAGAGTTGTCTTGCCGCTGCCAGCGGTTCCGGTGAGAAGAACACTGGAACCTCGATAATATCCTTTGCCTTCCAGCATTTCATCCAGATCGGGTACTCCGGAAGAAACACGTTCGTTGGATACGGTGTGCTGCAATTGAAGCGAAGTCAGGGGCAATATCGACATTCCACGTTCGTCGATCAGAAATGGATACTCGTCGGCTCCGTGCTTTGTGCCCCGGTATTTCACGATCCGCAGCCGCCTGCCGGAAATCTGGTCTTTTATTCGATGATCGAGAAGAATCACGCAGTCGGACACGTATTCTTCCAAGCCGTGACGCGTTAGCGTGCCTTCGCCTCTCTCCGCGGTAATTACCGTTGTCAACTGACGGTCCTTTAGCCAACGAAACAGGCGTCGAAATTCGGCACGCAACATACCGGTATTGGAGAAGCCGGAAAAAATCGCTTCAATGGTGTCGAACATGACCCGCTTGGCGCCTACAGCGTCCACTGCACTCTGTAACCGGATAAACAGTCCCTGCAGATCGTAATCGCCGCTCTCTTGAATCTCCTGGGGTTCCACATTCACATAGTCTAGGAACAGCCTTTTCTTGTTCGCGAGATCCTGGATATCAAAGCCTAATGAGGCGACGTTTCGCGCGATATCTTCCGGTGTTTCCTCGAATGCCATGAGCACGCCCGGCTCGTTATATTCCAAGGCGCCTCGCGCCAGAAACTCGATTCCAAACATCGTCTTCCCGCAACCAGCCCCGCCGCACACGATTGCCGTGCGCCCTTTGGGCAGGCCGCCTTCGCTAATCTCATCAAATCCTGGAATTCCCGTGGGAGTTTTTTCTAAGAGCCGGAGTTCGCGATTGCTGCTTTTCGTCCGACTAGCCATGTCACACTACCTCTACATTTAAGAAGAGCTCCGCCAAATAGAACCATGATGGTGCCTCACTGGAACCTGCGGCACCGAGATCCGGAACTCACTAACCTCGCAAAGGAAGCAAGGTCATTCTAATAGCCTAGAAATAGGTGACCTTACTACATTCAGGAAATCTCGCCATACGAGAAATGCTGTAGAAAATGAGGACATTTGCCTTACGCTAGTCACTCCAGCCGTTCCATCAGTTTGCTGTCTAGTTCAAAATAACGGTTCTGCACAAGAATTCGTAGAGACCCGCATTTTAGGCTGCTTTCTGAAGAACGATGAATTCGGTCTTGGTGACCGCCATGCGTTGGGCCTTAAGCAATAGATAGCCGAGATTCTTGTAGCCACGGCCTCTTCTAAGCAGGGTTTTGATGTTGCCGTTGATGGCTTCCACCACTCCGAAAGGTACTTTGGTGCGGCAGTAGTTGAGGATGCCGTCGAGATGATCCAGCAGCATGAAAGCGAGTTTTTGAAAGGGTTGCAACCGTTGCCAGCGCAGTTGATCGATCCAACTTTGCAGATAGCGCAGCATGGCTCCTTCATAGCGGTAGGTCCATAACCGTTCCAGACTTTCTTTTAGCAGGTAGGCTTTCATCACCCTCCGGTTGAGGGCGAACAGCTCGTTTAACTGCTGGCGTTTTTGGCTGTTCAGATTCATCCAGCGCGTCAACAATAGCCAGCGTTTGCCTTTCACGACACCGCGCATCCGTCCGCCTTTGCGGAAGAATTCCGCTCGGCGCACTTCATCGATGGCCTTATTGGCGTGCTGCAGAACGTGAAACTTGTCGTACACAATGCGACAGTTGGGCGCCCATTGTTCCAGGCTGTTGGTGAATGGTCGCCACATATCCACGCACGCTGCCTCCACTCGTTTTCGTTGCCGAACGCTTAGTTGGGTCCGGAAAAACTCATCGAGGGTTTCTTGTTTGCGGTCCTGCCCAAACCACAAGGGTTCGCCGGTATCCAAGTTGCTGACCACGGTGATGAACTTCATGTGCTTGCCAAAGTAAATCTCATCCACACCCATTTGCACTAACCGGTCCTTGCGGCGCGCTGCACTCCAACGCTGCAAATACCGTAGGTCGATCGCTCGCACGGTGCTGGCTGCCAGTCGGAACTGCCGGGCTACTTGTCGCACCGACGCACTTTCGCACGCTAGCCCTACGGCTTCTTCAAAGCGTTTACTAAAAGGCGCTTTACTCGGCAGTTGCGGTACCTTCTCTACCTTTACCCCACACTGCGGACAGCACACCCGATACACTTCGATGATCACCGTCGTCCGATACTCGCCCCACGGCAGGTCACGCACTTCCCGTTCGTTGTAGTCATGGGCGTCGGTAAACTTTCTTCCGCACCCCGAACAGATCAGCTTGCGGTTTCCTCGCTTGCGCCGTACCCATAAACGCAGCGTCTTGGCGGTTTCATCGATTTCATGCCGAAAGACTCGGTAGCCCGGCCATCCTAGGATTTTTGTGAATTCGTTGTCGCGCATTCCGTCGAGTCTAGCCGAACCGGCGCTACGACGGAAACCCGCTCTTTTATTGTGTCTCTACGAATTCCTGCTCAGAGCCAAAATAACCAAGTACTTAAGTTTCGTTGGGGAAGCGCTATCGCGCGAATCGCTATTCCATTGCGACGTTAGCGATCAGTTTCCGAGAGGGCATCCTGTGGGTTCGCCGTAGCGGTTACAAGAGGAATGCGTCGCTTTAACGACCGCTGACATGGAAAGGATGATTCGCAGTCTCAACTTCACTTCATAATAGGTATTGTGTAGATTTTTTTCCGAGCTAAATCGTTCCAAGGTTATCTTGCACTCAGGCTGGGGATTTTTCTGCCGATTGCCGACATCCTCACTGGACTTGTGTGGCGCTGGCTGCGATTGGCTGCAGAGCGGTCCGAGAAAGGAGTGAGCCGAGGCTGCTGAGACTTTCGGCAAAATCAAACGAGCCCCGGGCCCGGTAGCACTCTGGGGCGGGCGCAGCTCTCCACACCCTGGCGTCATCTGTTAGGTTCTTCCAAAGAGTCTTCAGTCGGTAGGGTGGCCAGCTTTCTCATGCTGTCTTTTTACTTCCGAGTGCAGCTTGCGGGCGTTGGTCACTGCGATTACAACTTGTTTTTCGTCGACCGCTTCGTGTCTTTGTCCTACTGCCGCGGCGAGTAAGATTGCAGCGGCAAGGAATACCTGTTTGTCGTCTTCTTCCATGGTGTCGATTCCTTTCTTTGCATAGCGGGACCCGTTCGATTTGCTTGCTTTTCCTAAGCCTCTGAATTATCTATTCAAGTGTTGCTGTGCTAACAAACTCTACACCCACGATATTCGCATCGCATCTGCATTTGCGTGGCAGAATCGACTCTGCGTTAGCTTTTCCTTCCCGGGCAATTTGGCTCAAACGGAAATGGCCTACGCGATCTTTGTAAAGAAGATCAGCACACATCTCGCCACAACCTACTAGATATCCATTCGCGTCGAGTCATCGCCCCTTGCATCCGCCGAAGAATCCAGCGCGCAAGAGCTAATTGAGATCATTCATTTCTTCATGCTTTTCATTGATACCCTGTTCTCGGCTGCCTCGCTCAAATCGACTTCTGCGCGGCGCGCACGGAATGCGGAATTGCTGATCGAATATTTTCAGAATATCAAAGATAAACAAAAAACGTGGCGACGAACACCCCGGGAGGGCGCGCGCAACACGTAATGAGCGAGCGTAGTGAGAGCGGCGAAAAGGCGAGCCGAGGTTTTCATGGAGTTCGATCCAACGGTTTTCTGAAATGGTGAAGAAATGCCTCGACAATTTTGGGGCCCGCTCATCCGAACGCGGGCACGTTGATGACGAGGGCGAAAGAACACCCTCCGCTGGCGCGGACTATCCTGTTTTCTGGCGGCAGGATTACGAAACTACTCGACGGATGTCAGGCATCCACCGTTCACGACGTTTTGGTTTTCTTAGTCTAACCGCCAAAGCTGCAAGCAGGATTATGGCAAGCCCTGTCAGAAAAATTGAGTACATAAAACCGCCTTATTGTGCATTCAAGATAGGACGATTTGATCAAATCGTCTGGTTATTCCCACAATACACCGCACGCTGACGCCGCCGGGCAATTATCTGGAGTTGTGTTATGTGTCTGTAAACAGCGCTGTGAGCGCCCCGGATGTGATAAGGTGCTGCTTCACGACAACGTCCTATCTGTCCCATACGACGAACTATTCGCAAAGGCGAAGGTGCGCGGTAATGGCACGCAAGCTGGCCTGGATTGAAAGCCGGAATTTCGAGGGTTTGTCTGCCCTGAATGCAATCTTGTTGCGCAATCAGCCGTGTCAGCTATTTGGAAGGAGTTGATGCAGAACAACCGCCCATAAGGTGCAGCTACTGTGAACAGATGTCAGGCGCAACCGCCGTGATGGCCAAGTGGCGTTACGTCGAGGAGTGGGCACAGAGCTGGCTTGACCGCCAGGCAGTAGGGCGGGAGGAGCTGATGACGAGAGCGAAATAGCGAGGATGCTTCGTAGGCCACGAGTCCGGTTAGTGGAATCCGAGGAGTTGACAGGGAAAAAAACGGGCGCCATTGGGGGCGCCCGCTATCACGATTCATCTATGAACGAGTGTTACTGCTGGCCGTCGCTAAAGGGTAGGCCCGGGAGAACTTGCGTACCTTCGGCTTTTACGGCGTCCAGCGCGTTCGGGTCGAGTCCCAGTGCCTTGAGAATGGTCGGCGCCACTTGCAGCGTTTCGACCGGGCTGGTGATCGTCTTGCGAGTAAAAGAGGGATTCGTCACCAGAATTATCACATTGGTGTCGTCCCGGGAGAACCCGCCATGTTCGGCGAGTTTCTTTGTGCTTCCCGAGTAGGTCACACCAATGTCCGGAGTGGTGAGGATGTCCGGGGTGCGTGGGTCGCCCGTGGGTGGCAATCCAGGTCTGTTGAAGTATGTGGTCAGTATCGGTCCGGAGAAAATTTCACCGATGCCGGCCACGTTTTTTGTGGTCGGAGAACTCGAACGGAGCAAACTAACCGCGCCGGCGGTTGTGCACTTGCCGTTAAGCCAAACCAAAGAAACATCGTCCTCGGTCGGACCGATGCCGGTTGGATTCGACGGAGACTCGGAAAAAGGCAAGCACCCAACATTGTCTAGAATCGTGGCGGGGGACGTCGTGATTGGATCATCCGTGGAGTTCGCGATACCCAAGTAGCGCGCCGAATCTATCGGACTCTGGCCGTGCTTTGCGGTAATGATGATCAGCGTCTGGTCGTAAATTCCGTTTCTCCTGAGTTCGCTGACCATGTCACCGATCGAGGCGTCGGCGAACTCAATTTCGCCCAAAAGAGCAGCGGTTGGAGTGCCGATCGAGTCCTGGTAACCGCCGGTGATCCCCGCGGACTTGTGGATGAGTTTTTGTCCAACGCTAACAACCTGGAAATTCATTCCGAGTATCGTGGGCCGAGGCGCGCTGCCGGAACCGTTGTGCTTCTTGCCATTTATTTCGTTCAGGATAGCGTCGACTTTGAGCTGATCATAGCACTGGATGTTCTGGAAGCTGTCCGTCCAGGAATTCGAAGACGATACTGCAGTCTGGTCAGGCAGTGGGTTGCAGCTGACACCCTGCGCGCTCACGCCCGGCAGACCCACAGGAATCGAGTTAATCTCGGGGGAATAATAGTCGTCCACCGCTTTGCCATCACTGCCGTGACCGGAAACCGAGGAGTAGGCAGGATGCTTGTCCGACCAAGCGGTGTAACCGCCTGCTTTGTGGATGACCGTGAAAATGGTGTTGGTGCGCACAAAATCCCAAGGATAGACCGCGGCGCAATTATTGGCGGGATCGCGGTCCAGCTTCGTTGGGTCGATCGATTGAATTCCGCCATCAACTCCGGTAGGTGCGCCTCCATTCAGCGAGAGTTTGTTGACGTCGATTCCCTCATCGAACTCGGTAGTCGAACCTGTGCCTGCAACATAAGGAGTGCAGCCTCCTGGGCCGGTACCGGCAACGCCGTTGCCGGTGGTGTTGATTGGCGCATCGTACGTGCGATCGTAGGCGACATCGTAGAAGGCGCCAACGGTGCGCGGGGAACCTCCGGTCATCAACGCCATTAAGCCGGGAAAAGAGTCAGAAGGTTTCGACGTCGATGTGTCTCGATAGTTGACACCGGTTTCCCCGAGAGCGGCCAGATTCGGGCAATACGGTTCGCCGTTGTTCACGGTAGGCAGACCACGCGAGCAGTTCAGGTAGTCCACGGCATGCATCCCGTCAATACTAATGAGCAAGACGTGGTGAATCCCGTCCGGATCATTTTGTTGAGGCGAGCCTTGCGCAAGCGCGGCGGGTAAGACCGTTGCAGTCAGAAATAAGGGCGTGGCAAAAGCTAAAAACCATTTCTTGATAGTCATTGAGAAATCCTCCCCGGACTGAATCTATAGCGGCACGATGTTGCGTTTTGGCGAAGCGGCTATGAATTGTTTATCGCGTGTGGAAATGTTGGTGAGATGAGGTCGTCGGCCAGCTAGTCGTGCGGTCTCGTGCTCTCGGCCGACGCGGGGCTGGAGTTGTCTCATCAGCAGAACAAATTTCCAAGAGGCGGAATTAGCTAAGATTTCACAGGGCATTGACGTTTCCGAATGGTCTTCTGACTAGCTTGACCGGGGAGGTTCCACATGAAAGCAAGCAGGATGGTACTGGCCGGGGGCGCGGCTGCGATAATGCTCACTGTAGCGTCACCTAGAATGGTGGCTGATACTGATAAAAATAGTCTGGGTTCGGGGAAAATCAAGCATGTGCTGCTGATCAGCATCGACGGCATGCACGCCGTGGATTTCTACAACTGCGCCAATGGGATCGAGGGCTTGAATGGCGGATACCCGTATTGTCCGAACATGGCAGCACTTAGCCGCACGGGAATCAACTATGTCGCCGCCATTTCGTCTAAGCCTTCCGATTCCTTCCCAGGGATCGCGGCACTTGTCACCGGCGGCACGCCGAAGTCCACCGGACTTTACTACGACGTGGCCTACGACCGGTCGCTCGATGGACCAGAAACGGCCACTGGCACCGGCCTGGCTGCGGGCACGTGCACGCCTTTTGAGATGCCGACCGGCACAACCACCGACAACGACCAAGGCGTGGACATTGACGATACCAAACTGAACGGTGGCGCACCCGGTGCTCCGCTGACGGAGGGCGGGATTGCCTCGCTCGACCGGAAAAAGCTCTCGCGTGACCCAGCAAGCGGTTGTGCTTCGGTATATCCTTGGAATTTCGTCCGCACCAACACTATCTTCGGAGTAGTCCATCGTGCGGGCGGGTACACCGCGTGGATCGACAAGCACCCATCGTACTCCATGGTGGGGGGACCCGGCGGCCACGGCTTGGATGACTATTACGCACCGGAGGTAAGCTCGGATGTCGTGGCGCTCCCCGGCGTGACGACCCCGGAAGGCCGTTCCTGCGCCAGCATCGCTGACCAGAGCAGTCTGTCCGGCTGGAATAACAGCTTCGCCAATATCCAGTGTTATGACGCGCTGCGGTTGAACGGATTGCTGAACGAGATTGCCGGCAAAACCCACAACGGCGCGCCAGCGGAAATCCCAGCAGTCTTTGGCATGAACTTTCAGTCCGTCTACACCGGCCAAATCCTCATCGAACCGAGCGTGGGCACGGGCGGTTATCTGAACGCGGCAGCCTTGCCTAGCGCACAATTGCTCAGCGAGATCGAGTATGTGGACACCTGTATCGGCGAACTCGTATACGCTCTCAAGCTTGCTGGCCACTATGACGACACGCTCATCATCATCACCGCGAAACACGGCATGTCGCCCATCGATCCGAATTTGTTCGTCGCTAACCCCTCCAATACGCCGGCAACCCTGCTGGGCACCGCCATTCCCCCCTCGGAGTCGCCGCTGACCCCGGGTGGCATTGGCGCCACCGAAGATGACGTCTCCGTGCTCTGGCTGGCCAAGGGCGAGAGCGTAACTTCGGCCGTGCGACTGCTCGAACGCAAGGCTACCGCCATCGGCTTAGGACAGATCTTCTACGGGCCCACACTCGCTCTGAACTATAACGTCGGCGGCTTGGATCCGGGTCAGGATCCACGCTCCCCGGACATCATCGTGACCCCCAATATAGGGGTGACCTACATTGGCCCCGGCTCAGCCCTCGGCGATCATGGCGGTTTCGGCCATGACGATACCAATGTTATGTTGCTGGTCGCCAATCCCTTCTTCTCCCCACGGACCGTTTCAAACGCTACAACCACTACGCAAGTCGCGCCGACGATCGTCAAGGCTTTGGGCCTGGATCCGCAAGCCCTCGACGCCGTGCGAATCGAAGGCACACCGGTGCTGCCCGAGGTAATAACACAGCTCGATAAGTAGTGGGTCAGTCCCACGCTCAGTATTACCAGCAGGGCTGCGCAAGCGCGGTCCTGCTTCGTTTTTACGGCGCAACACAGTTCTTAAGCATGCTTCCTCGTCACAGACAATCACCTCAACCACCGATAAAGACGGCAAAATGCATCCGGTCCAAATGCAGTTATCGAGACCCGCAAGGGTCACGTGCCTATCAGCAGCGGGTAGTAACGGTATCCCGGCAAAGTGCAACATCAACGGTGCACCCGTCAAACCACCAAGCGAACCTGTAACTGCGACAGACAAGATTTATTTTTTCTGCGAAGGCGCTGCACCGTCCGAATGCACTGCTAAAGTAGCTGAGTAGGATCGATCAGGTGGGAAGAAAGGTAGCGGCGGCACCTTAATTCATCCCACACCTTGCTCTGCCAAGCTCTTTGACGTATTTCTTTGTGACCCCGTTACGCTTGCGGAACTGCACCCGCCCCTATCGGTTGCGGCCCCACTTCTTCCCCCTACGAGAAAGTGTGAGGAGCAAGAACATGCCCTGGGTTGATATCGGCAGCTTCAATCTAGAAAACCTTCGTCAACGACTACGGCGCAGGTTGGGCGAACTATTGATTCAAGTTGGAAAGCTTGCCGTAGATTGTTGATGTCGCAACAAACTTAAGTAGACCGTCGCGTGAGGTGTTCGTTATGCAATTGCGGGAAGCGCGAAAAGAGTGGAGGCACGATACCCAAAGCATGGCTAAAGAAGGTAACGGCGAGTTAACTGCAATAGTTAAGTATTAAGATAGCCGTGCTTTATACTTGACAAACGAAGTTAAGTAGCGCAAGCTCGTCGAGTACCAATAAAACCCATACGGCAATCTGAGCTGACACGAGTTATCTGGAATTGCCTTGGCCGAGACAGATACCAAAAAATTTAAGAGGTGTTTAGAATGAGAACAATGAATCGTTTGGAACAACCATTCCGCGGGGCAACGAACCTGCAGGATCAGATTAGTCGCGTGTTTGGCGATTTGGTAGGACGCACGAACGAGGAATCAAACTTGACCCCTTGGGCCCCGGCCGTCGACATCTACGAGACCGAGCATGAGCTGGTGGTGAAGGCAGACCTGCCGGATGTCAATCCGCAGGACTTGGACATCCACGTGGAGAACAACGTCCTGACAATTCGCGGCGAACGGAAGTTTGAGAATAAGGTGAAAGAGGACAATTACCTCCGCATCGAACGCGCGTACGGCTCTTTTAGCCGAAGCTTCTCGCTGGCCAACTCCGTGAATTCTGAGGCGATCAAAGCGGACTATCAGAATGGCGTGCTGACGCTGAGCATACCGAAGCGCGAGGAAGCAAAGCCGAAGCAGATCAAGGTGAATGTGGGAACACGGGCGGTCGCGGCCGGAGCAGGAGCTGCTCGTTAAAGAGCCCAGACAGAAGATGATGTAACAAGGGGCTGGTGACATCGCCGGCCCCTTCTGGTTATAGCGCCGGTTCACAGACCCATGCTGCCCTTGGACTGACTCAACGTTTTATCAGGGACCAGATGGAACGACCATTCGCTGAAAGAACTCACCGGTGCAAAATCGCACAGCCTATGGTTTTGCGAATCCATAGCATGCAGCGCTGAAGGGCGGGACTTCACCTTCTGGTCCACCAGAGCTTTAGCGAAGCGAGATTTGCGCGGCGTCAGCATCTTGCGAAGCTTGGCGAGATGCGGGTTGTGCTTTTGTTTATCTCACAGAATTCGTAGAGACCCGCATTTTAGGCTGCTTTCTGAAAACGATGAATTGTTTGGTGACGCATGCGTTGGGCCTTAGCAATAGATAGCCGAGATTCTTGTAGCCACGGCCTCTTCTAAGCAGGGTTTTGATGTTGCCGTTGATGGCTTCCACCACTCCGAAAGGTACTTTGGTGCGGCAGTAGTTGAGGATGCCGTCGAGATGATCCAGCAGCATGAAAGCGAGTTTTTGAAAGGGTTGCAACCGTTGCCAGCGCAGTTGATCGATCCAACTTTGCAGATAGCGCAGCATGGCTCCTTCATAGCGGTAGGTCCATAACCGTTCCAGACTTTCTTTTAGCAGGTAGGCTTTCATCACTCTCCGGTTGAGGGCGAACAGCTCGTTTAACTGCTGGCGTTTTTGGCTGTCAGATTCATCCAGCGCGTCAACAATAGCCAGCGTTTGCCTTTCACGACACCGCGCATCCGTCCGCCTTTGCGGAAGAATTGCGCTCGGCGCCTTCATCGATGGCCTTATTGGCGTGCTGCAGAACGTGAAACTTGTCGTACACAATGCGACGTTGGGGCCCATTGTTCAATGCTGTTGGTGAATGGTCGCCACATATCCACGCACGCTGCCTCCACTCGTTTTCGTTGCCGAACGCTTAGTTGGGTACGGAAAAACTCATCGAGGGTTTCTTGTTTGCGGTCCTGCCCAAACCACAAGGGTTCGCCGGTATCCAAGTTGCTGACCACGGTGATGAACTTCATGTGCTTGCCAAAGTAAATCTCATCCACACCCATTTGCACTAACCGGTCCTTGCGGCGCGCTGCACTCCAACGCTGCAAATACCGTAGGTCGATCGCTCGCACGGTGCTGGCTGCCAGTCGGAACTGCCGGGCTACTTGTCGCACCGACGCACTTTCGCACGCTAGCCCTACGGCTTCTTCAAAGCGTTTACTAAAAGGCGCTTTACTCGGCAGTTGCGGTACCTTCTCTACCTTTACCCCACACTGCGGACAGCACACCGATACACTTCGATGATCACCGTCGTCCGATACTCGCCCCACGGCAGGTCACGCACTTCCCGTTCGTTGTAGTCATGGGCGTGGGTAAACTTTCTTCCGCACCCCGAACAGATCAGCTTGCGGTTTCCTCGCTTGCGCCGTACCCATAAACGCAGCGTCTTGGCGGTTTCATCGATTTCATGCCGAAAGACTCGGTAGCCCGGCCATCCTAGGATTTTTGTGAATTCGTTGTCGCGCATTCTCTTACGCGCCATCATTTCCCCCCTGTGACGGAGTGTTCGAGTCAAATACCGTCGTGCTGTGAAACTGCATCATTCCTCGTGGATTCTCTCGCGGAATTACGCGTTGTCCGTTCATGGCAATAAGGATTCGGCGTGGTTACGAAGACGCACCATCAATTCAGTTCCATATTGAGACCCAATTTCGGACTTCAGAAAGGCGGCTTGCTCGCGCCAATCATCGCTCACGAACTGGTCACCTGCACCGCCGCGCCAGGTCAACTGTGTTACGTGATTCTGGTTAGCTGGTCCGCCGCTTTAGCATGGTGCCGGCATGAAATTGTGCGCGACGCCCCATGCGGTATTTTTTGCTTCGTCATCCCTTCACGATTTGCCACTGGTGCACCAAAGCGGTTTGGTCGTGGCCGAAGTCAACTTGGTACTTAACGCCCGTCAGTGGAGTCGATTATCGCCTTGATGGTCGCGTCTACGATTTTCCCGGCGTGCATGTTGACCTTGATTTTGTCGCCGATTCTTGGCTGATTGCTGCGCATGGGCTGGGATTTTACTACAGGCCAAACAATCTTGACTCACGTGTTACTCTATCAGTTTTCCTCTCGTAAGATTTTTCGGCGGCGTGCGACGGAGTTGCGAAATGAGTGACGTTGCCCCGCCCGCGAAAATACCATCGAGTTCTCCATCTGTTAACTGCGCCTCCGCTGGCAGCTTCAAGTAAAAAACCTTGTCCGTGTCCTCCACTACACGGATGTCCAATCCTTGACGAACGTTGATGCCATGCTCTCGAAGCACCACAACCGGTGTGTCCATCAGTCGTTGCTTTAGCGTTTTGTCAGCTCGGGCCTGTGCCACCAGTTGAGACCACTTCTTGGCAACTTCTAATTGTTCTTTCGGTAGCGCGTTCTCTTTCTGCTGTTTGGTGCCGGCATTCTCGATCATGTTGCGTTTCCTCCTTATTTCATGCGTCTTTGAGTCAATCACAGAGTCACTCTACTGTGTGCCCCGCTTTCCAGACGGTGCACCGGAGATAACTTGTGGGTGAACTCCGAGGGATCTGGCATCTACTCAGGTAATCTGATTTGGGAAGCAAAAGACGTAGACCGCCCCGGATCGAGTCCAGGCAGCTTGTGGGAGCCTGCAAGAGTTCGGCGCAGCGTGCCCGTTCGGCGGATGTACGCGCGTGCAATCAGTGCACACCTGGTTGAAAAATTCTTGAGAACTATCAAACTGAGCCCGTGCGTGCCTCCTGGTCCTTGTCTATTTTTTCCACTTAGTGCGGATGTCGGGCGTGAATTCGCCCTCGAGCAATTCATTCATTTTGGCAACAAGCGCAGCACGCTGCTGACGGAGTTGATTTCGCAGTCATAACACACCTCAAGTTTTTTGGATTGGTGCGGTGAGGCGGCGGTACGCCCGGCGGTGCTTCCACTTTTGTTCCGCGAGGTTGAGCTCCGGGCTCCAGCGGCCACTGCCGCGCCTGCGAAACAAATGGCGACTCATTCCTTGTCTCCTGCGTCGCCATCCTCTGCGCCTGGCACAAGGTACGATGCTTCCCACTTCTAACTTTGGCGCCTGGCCCAGCCCAACGTCTCATCAGGAGTGGGACTTGCAGGCGGGTGTTTCACTGCGGGAGGGACAATTCAACGGGTGTTTCCAAAAGACGCCGTTTACTGCAATTCCTGCCGGCCACCTCTTTTTCCTCTTTTTCCCCCAAGTTTGAGGCGCTTTTTTTGGGTTTCCACCACTTTTCGGCAAATTTTTATTTTGAGGACGCACGCAAAAAGCCCCCTGTCGGTCAGCGGCTCATTGGTTCCTGGTAATCGCACCCCCATACGCCTAAGTCCCTGGTGGCATTACCGATAGTGTCGGTACTAACCTCCACTTTTTCGATTTTGTTTGCCGGCCAATTCGACTCAAAAATCTGATTAACGCCCTGGCTTGGGAAGCAAGTGTTGGTCTCGCCGGGCAAGCCGTCGCGGGGCACATTGTCGGGTGACGCCCGGTATAGCAGTTTTGAGCTCGTGGGACTAAGAACAGACGATGGGCTGAATGAACTCCTGATCCTGCAGAACGCAGCTTCAGGAGTAGTGTCCAGCTTAGTAAACCAGGACGGCCCAGTGGTTGCACACCGAACCGTCGAACGCTAGAACCACGACAGTCCCATGCCTTCAGGAAACTTTACGGAGGAATCCCTCGAAGATTATCCCCGCGGGACCATGCACGCATTGCTGCTTTCTCTGGAACGAGGCGACGGCAATGCACATGCGTGTGCAACGGCGGTCCTTCGCTCCGCATTCGATCATCTATTTCGGGGTTACTTTTACCACCCCAATGAAAACGGCGAGGCTATGTGCACGTTGCTGGTGCTGGCTTCTAGGGTTTAGCGGCTCGGCATTGTTGGAATTATTTTTCCATGAAAAAGGGACCTTCGTGACGGCGGTCATATCCTGAAGGAACGCGTGGTGTTGCAGTTTTGAACCCCAATCATCTCGGGTCTGTCGGATTTAAGTGCTTGATAATTCGCGTAACCGGAGAAGTCGATCTGCCACGGAGTCAGTGAAGAGCTTCCGAAGGTGTCGAGCAGGATGGAGCGGCTGACCGGATTTTCGACAAGGTTCTTCCGGAACACCACGGCGTCCTACTGTGTCAACAGCAACGTCCGGAGTTCTTCGGTGGTCATAACCGAAGCGATCTTGTCCTTCATATATTTCAAGGACACATCGTGGTGCTGCCGGTCGTAGGAATCGACACAGTCCGATGCCAGAATAACCTTCCAGTCCCGCTGATGCGCATCAATCGCCGTCATCCGGACGCACGCATGTGTATTGATTCCAGCAAGAACGAGTACATCAGGCTTGAGGGAATCGAGGGTCTGGTCGAGGTCTGTCTTGAAGAACGCGCTGTACCGCTTCTTGATCAAAACGTGGTCGGACTGAGCGATAGTTAACTCCGAAACAATCTGGCAACCATCTGTGCCTTTGATCGTGATCGGGATTCCCTTGCTACGCATCTCAGGGAAGGCATCTCGTAGATCCGGCTCGAATTCCTGTCGCACCCAGATGATAGGATGGCCACATTGTCGCATCATGCTGACGAGATCTTTGGTTCACGACAACAACCTCGATTTGGAAGCTTCCGGCCAATTCACTAGGAAGTCGTTCAGCATGTCGATGACGATTAATATGGGCCGTCGCACAGGGAAAACCTTAGCACAAGAACACGTAGCCAGCACTTCGGGCGGACACGCTAAGTGGTTAATCGGACGCTTGTTTTCGCAGGTATGCAGCACGCTGAAGAAACCAAGTTCTGCGCCGAGGTGACTGGGATCGCGCGCGACTTCGAGAAGAGTTTCCGCACTGGCGCGAAGGACTTGCATTCGGTATTTTCCGGACACACCACTTCCCGCCGATTAGGAATAGCCTTTGTTTTGTTGTGATTTGGTGGACGTGACAGGGTTCGAACCTGCGACCTCGTCGTTGCGAACGACGCGCTCTCCCAGCTGAGCTACACGCCCAGTCCTACCTGCTAAGAAAATTGTACATCAACCACTTACCTGATTTCCAGTTGGGTTCATTGGGTCCATGATCAGCCCTTATTTGCCAGCTCAGATACGACTTTCCGCCGATATTCTGGTCGTTTTCAACGAAGTATGGCCTACCCATTTCTTGATCAGGTCCCCAGGTACGTTGTTCTGCTGAAGAACTGAGATCCTACCGTGACGGAGTTTCAGTTCATGATGATTTACGTTATGCTCTTGCAAATGCTTCAATTGCTGGTGCTATCCGCTCGATCTCGTCCCAAGTCACAACGTGGGAGCCTGCTTGGACCATCCCGTTAGCCTCGATTCGATTAATGGGAGTAGTGGCCGAGATGGCAACTGTGGCCGTTGCGCTGCCAGTCTTCTGCACGCGCCATGACAGCACGAACTAAAGTGAGTCCTGGTAACTACTTCGTCGTTTTCGATGCGCAACATCGTCGACAGCGAATATGGAAGATAATGGTGGTACGCACCTTGTCTCCATTGCTCGGCAGCTTGTGCCCAACGAACACGGTCCTCTTCTGCTTTACGTTTAGTCTCGGCAGCTTTCTTGGCTGAAGCTTTAGCTTCCCGAGCTTTGATGACAGCCATCTGTTCCGAGTTGAGATTGGGAACCGTCTCGATGGCTGGATCTGGCAAGCCGAAGAAAGTGGCATAACACAAAGCCTCTTTCCTCAACTCAATAGCTCGTTCGTGGTGGTACTCCTTGCTGTAGGAAGAACGAGCGCCCAGGCACACGTAGATAGATGCTCAGCCACTTCCCGTGTGTAGTGCGTTGTGAAGTTCTTCTTATGCTGATATGTGTCTTCATGGTCGGAGAATCCCAGCATCAAATGAGGGACAGTAAAAACAGGCACATCTGGTGGGATGGATCTGCTCACTGCGCCTATGTGCTGAGATGTTGTGACGGAGTTCTTGCGGGACGTGAACACGATTCCTGGCTGTCCCTGAGATCCGATCACATGGGTGGCGATAGGGAAGTGAGATCCATAACTAAAGATGGTGGCGCCGCGGAAGTAGAAGCTTCCGGTGCCATTCCTAGCTTCATCCTGAGTCTGATGCGCCCAAAGATGTGGGATCTCACGGTTAGGGAAGACATGACGTTGTCGCTTTGTCATGACGCGTTCCTAGCTGCCTTGATCTTCTCGATTGCACTGAGGAAGAAGCTCCGCGTGGGAACAAGCCATAGATAACGGCTATTTTGATCAGAGTGCCTCCCAGATTGAAGAAAACTGCCGCAGCGTTACCAATCCCGTGCAACCTCCCGTGATGGGAAGACTTTTCGTGTTTCAGGTTGAGGATTTCGCTATCCCATTTTGGAAATATCGGCTCGCGTGTTCGGAAAATGTTCGCGTCTTGCTACACGTTCATTATCAGATGAACAGCGATGCCGTAGCGGTTGTTAGGCAGGTTTTCGACACGCACGACTTCGGCCAAATATTCGCAATTCATTGGGTCATTCGCAAATGTAAACGGGAAAGTGACGAACAAGCGCATGCCTTTGTAGTAGTCGCGCCGATGGGTGTGAAAGTAAATGCCGCCTTTAGAAACGTTCATGCTGACTGGAAGATCTGCAAAGTGTTCGTCACGTGCCTCAGAAGGGCGGACCCGGAGCATCTTGCTCATCTTAGCCCTTCGGCTAAGGCGCTTCTCCGCTTGCTGAGTTTGACTGTTCGTCATCGTTTCATGATTAAGGCGGCAGATTGAAACGTCAACTCGATGCAGCTAATCCGCTACTGACTAATCGGCGGATCTGGAGTATCGAACAAATTCCGCAATTAAACGGAGGCGCATTGCGGAACGTTCTTGCAACTATACGGCGTCATTCACAATTTCATGTTTTTCCTTCATTTACAAAGGATATGTTTGGGCTTGCACCATTCCCAATCCATTCTGACGCCCTCACCGCCAAGTAATAGTCGAATAGAACCTGTTGGATGGTTTGCTTCTGCGGTGTGCCGCGAGGACGACTTCACGCAGCCTGAAAAGCGTGGAGCCGTGGTTTGTCGTGCCCTGACCAATCGAACAGAAACACCTTTCCTTGTTCAACTTTTATTTCTAAAGAACTCAGGTCCGCTGGAAAGACCTTTCCAGGCATTCCTGATTGTTGGCTGACGACAAGGGTATTTAGAAGTGGCCACCCGCGTCGCTTACAGTAGTCGTGTATGAGTCCAAGGGCGCGGTCAAGTTCGCATCTTGGGATTCCCGTATAGCCTTCGACAGCAGCATAACTCAGAATCTGTTGAGTGCGAGCAGCCAACGCCAGCAGCGGCCACAGAAGCACGGCTTGCTCTGCTAAGGTCATACGTTCATTTTCGATCCCGTCGAGTGCAACCGGGGAAGGCAAATGTGCGTGAGTCACAATTTCCAACCGCAACGTTCGCACTTAAAATGTTCTTCGGGCTTCTCCTTGGAAGCTGCGCTTCCGCAGCGTGGACACTTCATCGTGCACATCTGTGTCAAAGGGCCGTTCGGAGTTACTGTGTAGATATGGAACGTGGACTCCATCGTGGCCTCCTTCAATCGACGTCTCATTGGCATCCGTTGGGATGCTATTCGGTTTGTATGCATTTCCGGTTCCACGGCACTTAATGGAGAAGTTAGCCTTGCAAAATCAATCAGTTGAAGTTTCCAGAGTGTTGTGTCGAATTCCAGAACAGCGTCACGATACCAGGTAATTTCTTTCAGCGGCATTGCCACCCGTCGTACCAGAACCTGGCATGAGGAACCAGCAGCATGCACTTGCGGTCACTGTAAGCCAGGCATGAGGCCAGTGCTTCCATTTTCGGTGCGCCGCCCGGATCAGCGAGCGACTCGGAAAATAAAAGCCCGGACTGGTCCGGGCTTTTAAGTGCCAGTTTGGCTCCAAACCTCAGTGGCACTGAATGTATTGTTCAGTTACATTGCTACAGTGCGTTGTCGGCAGCAATACAGGAAAATCTGTACATGGTCATCACATCCAATTTCGTCTTAGCTCGAAGACCGCACCCGTTCTAAAACTAGTACATTCCCCCAATACGGAGTTCCTAACGGTTTTTTATACTTCTGGCGATCCCATTGGAACAATCGGAAAGCCAGCCACAACAAAACCTTATGTGAGAATCGCAATCAGGGAGAGGCGTTGAGTCAGTAAGTTAGGAAGATTTCTCTTTCGTTCTACTCTAGCGCTACACGCCACGAACAGCAAACCTCCTGATTTTAGCGGGGAAACAAAGGGATTCCGACCGAGGCCGCCCCTTCGCCTCACGGAAAGGTTCCCCAGAA
This sequence comes from Candidatus Acidiferrales bacterium, assembly GCA_963742325.1. Classification (GTDB taxonomy): domain Bacteria; phylum Acidobacteriota; class Terriglobia; order Acidiferrales; family UBA7541; genus Acidiferrum. The sequence goes on from CAVULB010000002.1 coordinate 2,780,520, forward strand.
GCAACCGCACAATTAACGGTCAGTCAAAAAAGAAAGGGGGCGACTACGTTCGTCGCCCCTCGGACAAAAGCAATAAACGAATCAGGGTTGGCTCAGACGGTTGTTGGACCCGCCGCTCTTCTGCGCCACCACCTTCCGCGCGTTTTCGTAGAGCGCGCGGGCTTGCGGGATGGCGTCGACGGCCTTCTGTACCTGCGGATCGGCTTCGAGAAGAACCTTGAACCCTTCCTGCGTGCCGTAGTTGGACATAAACACTTCCTGCTTGATCTTGCGCTTCACCCAGTCCTGATTCTCGGCAAATTCCGGCTCGGTGTAGCGGATATTGTGTTTGTTCAGGTAATCGCGGAACTCACCCATCACCTTGTCATCCACCTCAAAGCTGTGGGTGATCACCGGCTTGGTGCCCAGGAAATAGCGCGTGAATCCACCAACGCCTTGCTCCTGAGGAAAGAAAACGTCGTCGCGATACATCTCGTCCTGGAACTTCGTCGGCTTGGGCGTATCGACAACGATGTCCGGAGTGATGCCCCCGCCGCCCGTTACCTGCCGACCGCTATCGGTCTGGCGAATTTCGGTCGGATGCTCGGGAACCTTGCGTTCGTAGTGATATTCGTATAGCGAAATGGATTTGTAATCGCGCTGGATCAAGCGGCCGCTGGGCGTGTAGTAACGCGCGGTAGTGAGTGCCAATCCGGTGTTCTCGGAAAGTGGCGTAACGGTCTGAACCAGCCCCTTGCCGAATGTGGTTTCGCCGACAACCAGTCCGCGGTCATGGTCCTGAACCGCGCCCGTGACGATTTCCGCCGCCGACGCCGAATTGTTGTTTACCAAAATCACCAACGGTACTGCCATGCCCTGATTGCCGCGAATCGCGTAGAACCGGCGTTCCGGCGCGCTCCGCCCGTGGTAGGAAACGATCAGCTGGTTCTTCTCCAGAAAAATGTCGCCCACGGCCACGGCTTCGTTCAAAAGGCCGCCCGGATTATTGCGCATGTCCAGAACCAACCCGTCGAGAGCGTTCGCACCCAGTTGCTTCAGAGCATCCGCAATTTCCCGGTCCGTCGTTTCGTTAAATTGCGTCAGTCGTACATACCCGATCCCGGGCTTTAGCATGGTGACGATATCCACCGAGTGCCGCGGAATTTCATCGCGCGTAACGCTGAATGACAGCGGATCGTTCCAGCCTTCGCGCGTCACTTGAATCTTCACGATGGTGCCCTTTGGGCCCTTCAACATATCCGCCACTTCCGTGGTGGACAGGCCATCCGTGGACTTGTCGTCAACTTTGGTAATCACGTCGCCGGGACGCAGCCCTGCTTTAAACGCCGGAGCGTCAACATAAGGGGCCACCACGATAGTGTGCGTGTCCCGAGGCGCGACGACCATGCCAACACCATAATATTTGCCGCGTTGATCTTCGCGGAGCAGCGCAAACTGGCGGGAGTCAAAGAAATTGGAGTGCGGATCGAGCATCCGCAGCATGCCCGGAATTGCTCCCTGATACACGGCGCGGTCAACATCAACCGGCTCGGCGTAGTTGGACTGCACTACATCGAGGACCGAAGTGAAGCTCTCGACTGAGGTGCGGAAGTCGTCCGTGGACGATGTCGTCGCGCGCACCGAGGGTCCATAAATTCCCCCCAGAATCGCCGATAGACCGAGCACTACGACGACCAAAACTACTCCACGCCGTTCTGAATTCATGAATACCCCCCGGCTTGCCTAAAGCCCAAATTATAACATGCGAATGCTATATTATCCGCCGATGCCAACTGCCGTTTGACACTGCTGCTTACCCTTTCTATGATGCAGGCAGGGCACCTTTAGGGCACCCAGGGACGTCTAAATCCATAATGCTCAGCATTCCCCACATGATCGTGGTCTTCCTGGTGGTGCTGGTCGTATTTGGCCCCCAAAAACTGCCTGAACTGGCCCGAAGCTTCGGCAAGCTCATGGCGGAGTTCCGCAAAGCCTCAAACGATTTCAAGAGCGCCTTCGAAGAGGAAATGCGCGATCTGGAACGTCAGGCCCGCATTGCCGAACTCAAAAAGCAAGTGGCAGAGGCGAACGCCGCCGCCGATGCGGCCACACGGGGCACCGGAAATCCGCCGGCTCTCCTGGCCCCGGTCGCCACAACTGCATTGGCCCAGGCCGCGGCTCATAGCCATACCGGCGAAGTTCCCGTGCTTCAGCCGGAGACAGAATCGGTCCCTCGATTGGACGGCGCGAGTCCCGAAACGGAAGCGCCCATCGAGTCTGCCGAAAAAGCCAACGAAGAACCAGAGCCGGTGACGGAAAACCCTCCCTCTCATGACCAACAGCAACCAGCCTGACACCTCCATTGCCGGCCGACTGGAGGCAGCCGGGGGGCAGATGACGTTCTTTGAGCATCTGTCTGAGCTCCGCAAACGCATCATCAATTCCCTCTACGCGATCGGAATCGGAGCGTTCATCGGCGTGTACATCTCGCCAAAAGTCATCCGATTTATCAACGAACCCATGCTGAAAGCCCTCAAGCAAGCAGGCTTTGAGTCCAAGCTCTATTACAACCATCCTGCTGGTGCGCTGAACCTGGTCATCACCCTGGGCGTGTATATCGGCCTGGTGCTGGCTTCGCCGTGGGTGCTCTACCAATTATGGTTGTTCGTGGCGCCTGCGCTTTACAAGCACGAGCGCAGCGCTGTCACTGGATTTCTCTTCTCTACCGTGTTTCTCTTTTTGTCTGGAATTGCTTTCGGATACTTTGTCACGCTCCCCTATGTACTGAAATTCCTGGTCGGCTTTCAGCAATTTGGCGGAAGCGTGGCGCCGCTGCTGAGTATCAACGAATACTTTGACCTTATTCTGATGATCCTGTTGGGGTTGGGTCTTGTTTTTGAACTCCCGATCCTGATTTTCTTTCTTTCGCTTTTTGGAATTGTCACTCCCCAGTTTCTTTGGAAAAACTTTCGTTACGCCGTTCTCGTCATCGCGGTTGTGGCTGCCATCATCACGCCCACTCCCGATGCGCAAACCATGCTGATTTTTATGCTACCTATGGTGTTGCTGTATTTCGTCGGAATTGGTGTGTCTGCAGTGGTTGTGCGCAAGAGGAATAAACGGCTGGCCGAAGAGGCTGCGGGGCAATCCACATGAAAAAGTCCGAAACGTTTTCCCGCCTTGTGCTGGGAGCAGCCGTTTGTTGCGTGCTGGTGGCTCCCGGTTGCAAGTCAGACAAACCCGCGCCGGCGCAGCCTCCGTTCATGAGTGCCGTGGCAGGCAGCGCTCCCGCCATCGCGCCGGAGGACGAAGCGCCTTCGGCGGATAAGACCGGCGGTTTCGATGGCAAGCGCGCCTATGATCAGGTGGCCAAGCAGGTAAGTTTTGGGCCGCGTCCTCCTGGAACTCCGGCGATTGCAAAGCTCCAGGAATATCTCGTGACGGAACTGAAAACCTACGGCTGCACCGTCGATACGGATTTGTTTTCCGCGGACACGCCTGACGGCCGCGTGCCCATGAAAAACATTCTGGTGAAAATTCCGGGCAAAACCGACGGCATCATTCTGTTGGGCACGCACTACGACACGAAGAAGATGGACAACTTTGTCGGTGCCGACGACGCTGGCTCATCCACCGCCGTGATGCTGGAGGTCGCGCGGTCGCTGTGCAAGCAGCCGCCACAAAAGTACGGGGTATGGATCGCTTTTTTTGACGCGGAAGAGGCTTTCAACACCGAGTGGCACGATCCAGACAACACCTACGGAAGCCGACAAATGGCTGCGCAATTGGCGCAAAGCGGCGATTTGCCGAAGATCAAAGCGTTCATTCTGGCCGATCTTGTGGGAGGGCGCACGCCGCATTTTCGCCGGGAAGCTGGTTCCACCAAATGGCTTGCGGATCTGGTGTGGGCCACTGCCGACAAGCTGGGCTATTCGATGGTCTTCGTCACCGATACAACGGACGCTATCAGCGACGATCATTTTTCCTTCACCAAGCGCAATGTCCCGTCGGTGGACATCATCGACCTCGACGCAGTCCATGACGTGCCTTACTGGCATACTCCGCAGGACACCCTGGACAAGATCAGTCCAAAAACCCTGGCCATTGTCGGTTACACAATTCTCGAGTCCATCAAGCAATTGCAGAACAAGTAGGCGCGATTCACTCCGCCGCTAACCGCCTGTAGTTCTTCAAAAGGGCCGCTCCTGCGACAACCACAACGGAATTGTCCTTCTGAGGAGCGTTCTTTGCGAGGATGGATCTCAATCGATCCGCACTCCCCCTCTCCATGCGCAGAGAGGTCCGCGCCTTTCTAGCCGCCGGCAGCCTTTCCGCTTCTCTTTTCGAAGGCCACCTCACGGCCCTTCGTGGCAATCGAATGCGTCTGAAAAATTTCGTCATCCCGGTAAGGGAAGTCGGAGCGATAGTGGCTGCCTCGGCTTTCTTGGCGCGCAAGCGCGCTACGAGCGACCAGTTCGCCCAGCGTATGCAAATTGTTGAGTTCGTATTTTCGACGGTCATCTTTTTCCGACACCGCACACTGCATCGCGGCGATCGTTTCCACCGCCGCCTTTAATTCCTTTCCGCTGCGCAGAATCCCCACGTCCTTCCACATAATTTCTTTCAGCTTCTGCAGTGCCGCCCCATTGCCAGGTTTCGTTTTCGATTTATCCTTCTGCTTCTCATTGTCAGCCCAGGTTTTGGGAATCACCGATCCGGGCAAGTGCGCCGAACTCTTCTTCGATCCCGGCGCGTCTCTCATCATGGCGATCCCTGCGCGTGCCCCAAACACCAGGCCCTCAAGGAGGGAATTGCTCGCCAACCGATTCGCCCCGTGAGCGCCAGTCACCGCCGTTTCTCCCGCGGCATACAGGCCCTCTATCGATGTGTGCCCCCAAAGATCCGTTTTCACGCCGCCCATTGAAAAATGCGCGGCGGGGCTGACTGGAGCAAGATCCGACGCCAGATCGAGTCCATACGTCGTGCAGGTGGCGTAAATTTGTGGAAAGCGCTTCTCGAAAAACTCTGTCGATTTGGAAGTCATGTCCAGATACACATGCTTGCTGTTGGTGCGATGCATCTCGCTGACAATAGCGCGCGCAATCACGTCGCGGGGCGCAAGCTCGTGAGCCTCGTGATAGCGCTTCATGAATCGCTCCAGATTAATGTTGCGCAAAACCGCTCCTTCGCTGCGCAACACTTCACTCAACACAAACCGCGGCGCGCGCGGAATGTTCAGCGCCGTCGCATGGAATTGCACGAATTCCATGTCGCTGAGTATGGCGCCAGCTTCATACGCAATGGCCATTCCGTCGCCTGTACTCACTTCGGGATTCGTGGTTTCGCTATACAACTGTCCAAATCCGCCGGTGGCGAGCAGTACGGCTCCGGCTCGCAGTTCGTGCAACGAGCCGTCCGTCTCGTCAAGAAAGTAAACCCCAACCGCGCGGCCCTTTTCGACGATCAGTTGCGTTGTAAATGCATGTGGCCGAAGATGAAGATGCTGAATCGTGTGCGCCCGAGCCAGAAGCGCGCGGCTGATTTCGCGGGCGGTGGAATCGCCGCGCGCATGCAGAATGCGCGAACGGCTATGCGCTGCCTCTGGCGTGAATGCCAGCTTCGTCCCCGCGCGATCGAATTCCGTACCCCACTCGATCAGTTGTGAGATGTAATTCGGGCCCTCTTCGATCATGAGGGCGACCGCTTCGGAGTTGCATAGTCCATCGCCGGCATCAATCGTGTCCTGCTCGTGCAGGCTGATTTCATCTTCGTCATTGAGCGCGACCGCTACGCCTCCGTGCGCATACGCGGTAGGCGTTTCGTTGAGGGAGGATTTCGCCAGCACCACCACGCTGCCGGCCTGGCTGACTTCAATCGCGGCGCGCACACCCGCCACCCCGGATCCGACAACAGCGTAGTCGGCGTGATGGACCTTGCTGCCTAGAGTCATGCAAAGCCTTCTTCGGGCGAAGGGGTATGGTAACACGAAGAGTTTTTGCCATCGGCAGAATGTCGTCGTGCGACCGAAGCGGGCCGCCAAGGTTTGGCGCCGTACACGCTTGTGCTACATTGGATGAATTCACTCATTGCGATGAAACTCACAGGATCAAAAGCCATTTGCGTGCGCGCCGCTGCCGGAGATTACTTCGTGCTCTGTCGTCGAGGGTTGTTGCGTGATGCTTCGCGCGAGATCGAAAGGCTCGGGAAGTTTTCTAGCATTCATATTCTGACTTCCCCGCGTGTTTGGCGTGCCCTTGGAAAAAGGGTAAAGACCGGCCTTTCTCCACGCGCGGACGTCCAACTCCACCTGTTCGAAGACGCGGAAGCCGCCAAAAACTTAAAAACCGTCGAAGCACTTGCACGAAAACTCGTGCGTGCGGGTGCCGACCGCAAATCACTGCTCATCGCTGTCGGTGGCGGCGTCGTAGGCGACGTTGTCGGCTTTGTAGCCGCTTCCTACTTGCGCGGCGTCGCGCTGGTCCAAGTGCCGACGACGGTCGTGGCGCAAGTCGATAGCGCGGTCGGTGGAAAAACCGGCGTGAATCTGCCGGAAGGAAAGAACCTGGTGGGTGCGTTCTACCCGCCAAGCCTCGTCTTGGTCGATCCGGGAGTTCTCTGCACGTTGCCGCCAAGAGAATTTCGTGGAGGCCTTGCCGAAATCATCAAGTACGGCGTAATAGCCGATGCAAAGTTGTTCGCCTTCCTGGAAAACAATATGCGCGGCATCCTGGCACGCAAGCAACAGCCTCTGGAGCACGTCATTCGGCGATCGATTGAGATCAAAACGCACGTAGTCAGCAGTGATGAACGCGAATCCGGTTTGCGCGAAATTCTAAACTACGGCCACACCTTCGCCCACGCCCTGGAATCCGTCACCCGCTACAAAACATTTCAGCACGGTGAAGCCGTTGCCTGGGGCATGATGTGCGCGGCCTTGCTCGGCCATGAAACCATAAAAACGCCGCCCGATGATGTCGCCCGCATAATCGCCCTCGTGCGGCAAATTGGTCCGTTGCCCAAATGGCCGACCGCACCGGCAGAAAAATTATTCAACCTGATGCGCGCGGACAAGAAAACAAAATTCGGACAAGTTCGCTTTGTCCTCTCCCCCCGTCTGGGCACCGCAAAGTCTTACGACGGAATCACGCAGCACGCCGCCATGTGCGTCTTAAGATTCGGGCCGCAGATGATCCTGCGCCCCACGGACGCGCATGGGAAAATGTCATGAGCAACCCGCCGGCCCTGCCCAGAGGTACCCAGCCGCAAGGGGCAAGAAATCAGCAGGAAGCTTCGCGGCAAGTGCGAGAAATGTTTACGCGCATCGCGCCTCGCTACGATCTGCTGAATCATCTTCTTTCCGCGCAGATGGACCGCTTGTGGCGTTCGCGTACCGCTAGGGAACTTAAGCCGATCTTGTCGTGTGCCGATGCCGTCGTGCTCGATCTTTGCTGCGGCACCGGTGATCTGGCTTTCGCTCTACAACGCAATTCTGAAGCGCGCATCCTTGGCGCTGATTTTTCGCACACTATGTTGGTGCGCGCGCGCGAAAAGGCCGCGGCCTCGAACGGCGCCGCTCCCATGCCGTTTCTCGAAGCCGATGCGTTGCGATTGCCCTTTGCTTCCGGCTCCTTTGACCTGGTCACATCGGCATTCGGTTTTCGAAATCTCGCAAATTATGAGGAAGGGCTGAAAGAGATTTTTCGCGTTCTCAAGCCCGGCGGCTCCATCGGAATTCTGGAGTTCGCGGAACCAGCACCGGGATTTCTCGGCGACGCTTATCGCTTTTACACAAGGACAGTCCTGCCAAAGATCGGCGGCTGGATTTCCGGTGACTCCGAGGCTTACGCCTATCTCCCGAAGTCTGTCGCCCGTTTTTTCCGTCCAGAGGAATTCGCTTCCGTCCTCCGGCAAGTCGGCTATAGAAATGTCCGCTATCAACTAATGACCCTCGGCTCCGTCGCCCTGCATCTCGGCATGCGTCCGTAGCCGCCGCGACTGCGGTATGATTTCGCCACAATGGACGGCATTCACGTCTTCTCCGGCAGAATCTACAAAGTTGGGCTTATCCGATTCGTTGATGTGCCGGTTGACATTTCTCGAGCCATAAGCGCTGGCACCCCGCACGTCGCCGTTCGTGGCGAAGTCGAACGCCTCCCATTCCAATCGACGCTTGTCTCACGCGGAAAAGGCTGCTATCGGCTGGCCATTCACGGCGACATTCGCAAAAAACTGAAAGTGGATGCCGGCGCCTTTGTGGAAATTGCCATGGGGCGCGACGAGGAATCCCGCGAGCCCGTCCTGCCACCGGCACTGGTTCTCGCTTTGCGCAACACCCCCAAGGCGCAAGCCGTTTTTCGGCGCATGACCACCGCTTTGCGCCGGCAGGTGGTGCGCTACCTCACATCCGTCCGCCAACAAGCCACACTGGAACGCCGTGTGGCCAAATTCGTGCGCACAATCGAGCAACGCCACGCCAAATTGCCGAAACCAAAGGCCCATCGAAACGCATCTACTAAGTGAGGTTAAAAGCCCTCCGTGCCCGGCGTTGGAAATGTGTGCATTTCATTAATGGCTGGTACGCAGTACTTATTGTGGCTCGCACCCTGTGCCTGTAGTCTCACCAGAGACAGAGCAGACGGAAGCGTCCAAGTAAGGGAGACCCCGGCATGAACGACGCTCGAATTGTGATAAACAACGGAATGGCGCAGGCCGCCAAAAGCGAGTTGAAAGGTCGAATCCGCCGCATCCATCTCGAAGACGCGCTCGTGGAAATGGCCTGTGGATTGTGCATGGAAGAAGTGCCCGTCGAGATGGCTTTCCAACAAATTCAAGACAGAGCGCTGGAGAAGTTGGTGCCCCTGCTGGACACGAAGATCCTGGGGAATCCTGAGGCGATTCAAGGCTGCCTCGAACTCGTAGCGGAAGAATCCGAGCGTGTGGCGTGGAAAGCTTTGCAAAAAGGCACCAAGCTCCTCGAAGAGGGCTTGGCCGTCCTAGAAGAAGGCAAGCTCGAACTTCCCGATAGCCCATACCTAAACTAGTCTGCTTCTAATTTACCGGGCGGCTTTCTAGATTCGCTTGATCACGATGGCCGTCAGGTCGTCGTTTTGCGGTGTTCCGCCCGAGAAAGCAATCACATCGTTATATAGACAGGAGATGATCTCAGCCGCGGGTTTCTCCCGGTTGCTTCGAATACTCTTTTCCAGGCGCTCGCTGCCAAACAACTCTTCTTTGGCATTGGCCCACTCGAAAAATCCGTCGGTGCACAGCACCAGTATGTCGCCGCTGGCAAAAGGCAAACTCTGTGGCGGCTCCGACATCAGCTCGGGAGAAATGCCCAGTGGCAAACCTTGCGCCTCCATCTTGTCGAAGCGATCGTGCTGCAGCCAATAAATGAACAGTGGGGCGTGCCCCGCCGATAGAAGTTCCACTTGCGAACTCTTCGCGCCCACAATCGCAGCCACAAACGTCACGAACCGGCCTTCCCCCACGTCCGCCGCAATCGCCGAATTGATTCGCGTCATGGATTCCAGAAATCCCTCATGCTGTCCGAAGACCGCGCGCGAATAAGCGCGGCAAACCGCCGCCAGTAATGCCGGTCCAATCCCGTGGCCGGTCACATCCGCCAGAGCCACCACGAAGCGGCCATCGGGAAGCGCCTGCCAGTCGTAGTAATCTCCGCTCGTTTGGTCGGCGGATTTGTTCCACGCGGCAATCTCAAAGCCAGTGACCTGAGGCATCGATGCAGGCAGCAACGACCGCTGGATGGACCGCGCTACCTCCAGATCGTGCTGCAAATGCTCCACCGCTCTCCGCGCTTCGGCTTCCCGCAGTGCCGCTTCCACCTGCTTGCGAATCTCCCGGGCCACAAGTCCCGCCGCAACGCCCGCCGCCAGCAGGCCGATTGCGTACGTAACCACGATTTTTTGCGGCGCGAGCAAGGAAGCGTTTTGCAGTACCATGGCCGGCCGCCAGCCATGGTGATACGCGGCTGCCAGGTAACTCCCCGCGGCGCATAGGCCACAAAGCCAGCTCACCTGCTCGCTCAGCCGTAAAGTGGATAGACTGATCACCAGAAAATACAAGCCGAAAATTGGGTTCGTGATGACGCGATATTCCGCAGGCGTCGAGGAACTCGTCATGAACGCAATGATTAAACCTGGTATGCAGCTTTCGATCAGAATATTGCCAAGCCACGAGTAGTGCGAAAGATCCTTGCCGGTCTGGATGGCGGGGCGGATGGCCAGCAAAACATAGACTTCAAGTATTCCCAAGGCCACGGCGAATGAGCTTAGCCAGAATAACTCCGCGGCATTTTCCGGATTCCAGGCGATAGCTGTGCGAACGATCCGCAGCACCAGAAAGGCTCCCAGGATCGAAAGAAGAATCAGGATGCGCAGGCGCTCGCTCTTCAGCAATGCCTGACGGAACGCCGGAGACTGGTCGTGCAAAGAAGTCATAATCTGCACCTCGGCACACGAACCCGATTCAAGGAGTAGCGAATAAGCAGTTGCAATGATGCTGGCAGGAGGATAGAAGGGATCAACAGGGGATTACAAGAGCAAAGCGTGGCAGCGCGGAAGTTTAGCGGGCCCAGCCGGGATCGCCGCCTGCCTTGCGCATCTCATCTTCCATATCGCTCAGTTGCTGCTTCAGGTTTTCGATTTCTTTTTTCTTGGCGTCGATTTTGTCCGTCTTGTCGTTAATGTCGGAGCGGTCGTGCTGTTGCATCAACGCCTTCTGCGGATCGCTGTAGTATTGTACCTGATCCTTTTCCAGTTCACGCTGCATCACATCCAGCTCTTTTTCGGATTGGCTTATCTTGTCGCGTGCTTCCTGGAAGCGCTTCTTCCAATAAGCTTCGGACTTGGGATCGTTTTCATCCGCTTTTCCGCCAGCTTGTGCGGAATCCCCCTTCGAAGAAGCACTAGCGTCTGCGGCAGAAGTAGCGTTCTTCGCCGCGGGAATATCGTCATTCGTGATGACCTTTTTCGCAGCGGGCGCGGTCTTTTGCTGTTCGCGCGCTTTTCGGGCGGCGGCAGCTACGTCGTCGGTGCTTTGATCCTGTGCGGGCAGGCAATAGGCTGTGAATCCGAATACCGCGGCAAGCGCGGTCAGCCGCAATAGCGATCGCAACAGGATTGATGGGCGCATCATACTGACCTCCACTGGAGCCAGCCCCTTCGACAAGGGCCCAAGCACTGGGTTCCGCGAACACCTTCTACTTTGACTAAATGACAGTTTACCCCGGAAAGGTTGCCAACGGGTGCGGGGCTCCCTAACAGTAACGGCACATGGTACTAAGAGCGAAAGTAAGAGAAGCCGGGAGTCATCGGATAGCCCAGCCAGGGCAGCGCGTAAACCACGATGAGCGCTGCTATGCCCAAAAACGCGCCAAGGGGCAGTTGGTATTCCGCAGCCAACGTCCAGCGAAGAGCTACGAGGCTGCCGAGTCTCCGGCGATACGCGCGCTCCGCCACCTTCTGCCGCCAGCCAAACAGGTACAGCAGCGTAACCAACCCTATTCCAATCACACTGCCCAATAACGTGCCAATGAGGATCGTCAAAAACGTCCCGCGAACCCCCAAAAACGCCCCCACCATCGCCATCATTTTCACGTCGCCCATGCCCATGCCTTCGCGCTTGCGCACCAGCTTGTAAAGCGTCGCCGCAAACAACAGCAGCAGGCTCCCGAAAGCTGCCCCCGCTAGAGCATCAAGAACGCCGATCAACATCGGCGGAATGGAGCGATCGTGAATCCACACATCAAAGAACCCGTCTGGCGGCACGCGCGTCGCAAACGCCAGCGCCAGGCCGAAGCCGAACCAGTTCACCGCATCCGGAAGAATGCGCGCCACAATATCGGTGACAATCAAAATAATCAGCAGGCATCCGAAGATGAGAAATTTGAACGTGGGCAGAGTCAATCCGAACGTGTAATAGCTCAGAACGAACAGCCCGCCGGTCAAAACCTCGACTGCCGGATACATCGGCGAGATCGGCAGATGGCAATTCCGGCATTTTCCACCCAGCACCAGCCAGCTCACTACCGGAATATTGTCGTACGGCCGGATGGCCGTCATGCAGCGCGGGCAGCGCGAGCCCGGCGAGACCACGGACAAGCCCTCCGGAATGCGCGAAATGCAAACATTCAGGAAGCTGCCAATCACAATGCCAAAAAGGAAAAATAAAAAGGGGATCACAGCTTTGACTCTGCCATACCCGTGCGAACCGCTCAATGTACCGAAGGGAACGACGTGTCGGATGGCTAACGGTAAGTGGCTCCTCCTCCTGTCCGCGCCGGTTTCCAGCATGTCGCTTGCGCTAAACTAGATAGCTATGGCCATGAGCAGGTACGAGCATTGGATCCGCCGGTACGAACACCGGCGCTGGACGACCGACGACAACCGCACGGTCCGCCCCTTCGAATGGGGTCTGGAGCACCTTGGGGGGCGTCCCGGCCAGGACGATCCTCACCGCTATGTCGCCGAATATGCCAGCGAAGCCATTGCCCGCAGTGAAGACTGGTACGCGCCCGCAAAGGTCAGCGACTATAACCTGGACGGGCACAACGTCCTTACATTCACGACCCCGATCGCCTCACCCTGGCCGGAGAATAATATTGTCCACGCACAATTTTTTCCCGCTCGCAAGGCGGGTCCGGCCGTGCTGATCCTTTCGAATTGGAATGCCAAGTGGCATGGCCAAGTCGCCCTGTGTCACTGGCTGCAGCGCATCGGCATCAGCGCCATGAAAATGAGCCTGCCATACCACGATCGCCGCATGGCGCAGGGACACGAGCGCGCCGACCAGTTGGTCGGACCGAATATCGGGCTGACGCTGGCGGCGAACCGCCAGGCAGTGCAAGACGCTCGCGCGTGCCTCTCCTGGCTCGAGCGCCAGGGCTACGACCGCTTGGGCATTTTGGGTACGAGCATCGGGTCGTCGGTCGGCTATATCACCCTTGTGCACGACGAACGCGTTCGTGCCGGCGGCTTTTTTCACGTTTCTACCTATTTCGCCGATGTCGTCAGCCAGGGCATGACCACGAATCATGTCTGGGAAGGCCTGCGCCATGAAGTCAGCGTCGAAGAGTTGCGCCGATACTGGGCGCCGATCAGCCCCATGCCGTACGTCGAACGCGGCATGGGCGCAAATCGAAACACCTTTATGGTCTATGGCAAATACGACCCCACATTTCTGCCCGAGCTCACCGAACAGATGCTTCGTGCCCTCCGCCATCACGGCGCCGACCCCCGTACCCTGGAACTGCCAGTCGGCCACTATTCCCTCGAACTGGCCCCCTTCAGCTACATAGCCGGCTACAGCATGTTCATGTATTTCCTCGAAGCGCTGGGGTAGTGGAACACTAGACCAATGGGAACTGCGAATTCGGTCAGTTCAAAGTAAACTTGCCTGGTGCTACTAGCGGAAGCGGTTTGATGAGATTGAGATTATTAAGGACGGAGAAGCAATTCGGTTGGCTCGGCGCTTGTCTTTGTTGGAATACGGTCGCCGTTGCGGAAATCATTTAAAGGGACCGAACATTTTTTCCGTACACTTCCAAAAGTATGTCAACCGAACCAGACAAGCGCTAGGAATCCGCCGTGAAAACGAATCTTCCCTCTCTCGCCGGAGTTCAATCCGCTGGAAAATCCATCTATCGCTTCATGCAGCCGACTCGGCAATACTGCTGCCCTCTTCTTAACGAACGGTTGGGCACCGAACTCTGGGTGAAGCACGAGAACCAGACCCCCACGGGCGTATTCAAAGCCCGCACCGCGGTCGTTTACGTCGAGGAATCAATGAAGCGCGAGCCGGCAACTCGCGGCCTGATCACCGCCACGCGCGGCAACCACGGTCAATCCGTGGCCCTGGCCGCGAGGCGCTTCGGTCTTTCTGCGATCATCCTCGTTCCTCACGGCAACAGCCGCGAGAAAAACGCCGCCATGCGTGCCCAAGGCGGCACGCTCGTCGAATTCGGTGCCGATTATCAAGCTGCGCGTGAAAAAGCAAGGGAGATGGCTGCGGAGCAACAGCTGCACATGGTGCCCCCCTATCACTACGACATCGTCCGCGGTGTGGCCAGCTACTGGCTGGAGCTGTTTTCGTGCGTGAAAGATATTGACGTCGCCTACGTACCGATCGGCATGGGCTCTTTGCTCAGCGGTGGCCGTCCGCAATGGTTTGGGTTTGAAAACAAAACTGGTCGGCGTGGTTTCGTCTCACGCACCGGCTTATGCGGAGTCTTTCGGAAAGAAAACGGTCATCGCAATGCCCGCAACCACCAGGGTCGCCGACGGCATGGCTTGTCGCAAGCCCGAATCAGAGGCTCTGGCCATCCTGCTCGGAAATGTCGATCACATCGTGCGCGTCAGCGACCACGAAGTGGAAGATAGCACGCGCCACATGTTCACCGACACGCACAATGTTGTCGAAGGCGCGGGTGCGGCGGGGTTGGCCGCAGCGTTGCGAGAAAAAGAACAATTACAGCGGAAACGTGTTGCCGTCGCGGCCACCGGTGCGAATGTCAATCGCGGAATGTTCGCGCAAATCTTGCAAGGAGCGGAACGCGTAGCCGCAATCAGTGCAAAATCCTCGCAATAGCTCCTGTGGCTAGCAGCGCAGCCACAGCGTTGATGTCCGGTGCCAGCGCGCGATCCGCGACAACTTTTGTCGACACGCCGCGCACCGCCTCTTGCGCTTTCTTCGCTAGGGCCCCCGTCTGCAATGGCGCCAAAAGGTCGATGCCCTGGCAAGCGCACAACAATTCAATCGCCAGAATATTCCGCAGATTCTCGAGCATGCGCTCCAGCCTGCGCGCCCCGCTCATGCCCATGGAAACGTAGTCTTCCTGGTTTCCCGAAGTAGAAATGGAATCTACCGAATGCGGCGTGGCCAAGGCGCGATTTTCGCTGGTAAGCGCAGCCGCGGTCACTTGCGCAATCATGAAACCGGAATTCAGTCCCGGGTCAGGCGTAAGAAATGCCGGCAGCATGCTCGTCAGCGGATTGGTCATCTGCTCCACGCGCCGCTCGGCGATGCCGCTGAGTGTGGCCACTGCAATCGCCACCTGATCGGCCGCCATCGCCAACGGCTGCCCGTGAAAATTGCCGCCGCTGATAATGTCCCCGCCTCCGCCTTCTTTCACGAACACCAGCGGATTGTCTGTGGCACTGTTCAATTCCACCAGTACCATCTCCCGCGCCTGCAAAAGCGAATCACGAACCGCTCCATGCACTTGCGGAGTGCAGCGCAAACTGTAAGCGTCCTGCACGCGCTTGTCGGCGTCCGGCGAACGGTGCGATTCACGAATCTGGCTTTCGTCGTTAAGATGAGCCAGATTGCGCGCCGTTGTCGCCGCTCCGGAATATGCCCGCGCATGCATGATGCGCGCATCGAATGCTCCTGGACTTCCGCGAAGTGCGTCGAGCGAAAGCGCCGCGGCTACATCCGCCGTGTCCGCAAGCATATCCGCTTCGCGCAAAGCCAGGCTTAACAGGGACAGCATCCCTTGCGTGCCATTGAGCAGTGACAGCCCTTCCTTCGCCTCCAGCGCCACGGGTGTGATGTAGGCGCGCTTCAGAGCTTCGCCGCCGCCAAGCTTTTCCTCCTGGTAAATCGCCTCCCCTTCGCCGATCACCACCTGGGCCAGATGTGCGAGCGGTGCCAGATCCCCGGACGCCCCCACGGAACCTTGCGACGGAATCACAGGATGTACGCGGTTATTCAACATCGCACAAAGCGTTTCTACCACAACCGGCCGTACGCCGCTCAATCCCTTCGCCAGTGCATTTGCGCGCAACAGAATCATCGCGCGCGTTTCGGCCACGGAAAGCGCCGCCCCAACGCCACACGAATGAGAACGAACCAAATTCACCTGCAACTCGCGTACCTGCTCCGCCGAAATTCGCACGCTGGCCAGTTTGCCGAATCCCGTATTGATCCCGTAAGCCGTGTGCCCGTCGGCCAAAAGCTTTTCCACCACCGCGCGCGAAGCATTCATGCGAGCAACTGCATCCGCCGCAATCTCCACGGCTTCGTACTCCAGCACCACAGCGTCGAGTTGCGAGAACGTAAGATCATTGCCAGTCAGCGGAATGCTCATGCCTCGCTCCGGTCGGGAAGGGAAAGGGCAATGGCCAGAAACGCTGTTTTGTATTTCTCCGGGAAGTGGGTCACGCGCCCGTCGCGATGGCAGGACACGTGAGTGGTGTTACCCGTGGCCAGCAGCTTATGATCCGCTTGTCGAATAACCTCGTAACCAAATTTCAGCAAGCGGTTCTTTGCTTCCAGGATGCGCGTGCGCACCGTGATCAATTCGTCGTAACGCGCCGGATGGTGATATCGGCAATGCGCGTCGGCAACCACCAGAAAGCAGTCATCCTCCGCTTCCATGCGCTTGTAGTCGAAACCCAGCGAGCGCATGATCTCGACCCTGCCCACCTCGAACCAGATCAAAAAATTTGAATGGTAAACCACTCCCATCTGGTCGGTTTCGGCGTATCGCACACGTACAGTCACATCGTAATATTCGATCATGAGTAGTTTCGTAGCCCGATACACTAGAGGCTGTCTTATAAATGCCGGTTCGGAGATGGGAGCTTCAGCTCCGACAGTTAGAGCCAAGAAATCCGGGCGTTAGCCCCTGAGGAAAGTCTTGTCTTCTTACCGATCCATCTACGAGGCAAGTTCTAGTATGCAGCAAACCGTCACTAGTCGGTAGTCGCGAGTTTGTAGTTCGGAACTTCTAACTCCGGCGGTTCTCTCCTTGCCACACGGGCTTGCGCTTTTCCAGAAAGGCCGCCAAGCCTTCCTTGAAATCTGGGGTGCAGCGGACTCTTGCGCTCTCAAGCACCGCGCGTTCCAGATCATGATCAACGCCGTCGGCTGCGGCCGACACCAACAAGTGTTTAGCTCTCGTCACGCTGCTGGGGCTAGCCGCCAATATCGTCTCCGCCAGTTCGTGAGCTCGCGTCATCAGATTGTCCGCCGATACGAGTTCGTTCACCATTCCCAGTTCCTTCGCCTCCGGAGCTTCCACCAGCCTTCCCGTCAGCAAAAGATCGCGCGCCCGCTTCTCCCCAATCTGTCGCGTCAAAAACACAGACACAATCGCCGGCAAAAAACCGATCCTCACTTCGGTGTACCCGAACTTCGCCTCAGGCACCGCCAGCGTGAAATCGCACAATGTCGCTATTCCGCAGCCGCCAGCGAGCGCGTGTCCATTCACCGCCGCGATTAGCGGCCGCGAATAGCTCCAGATCTTGCGAAACATCTTCGCAATTCTTTTGGAGTCTTCCTGATTCTCCGCTGCCGTTTGCCGCCCAATAGCTTGCAGGTAGTCGAGATCCATGCCGGCGCAAAATGCTTTCCCTGCCCCCGTCAGAATTACCACGCGCGTGTGTGTATTCTCAATTTCATCCAACGCCGCCTGCAATTCCGCAATCATCTGGATGGAAATAGCGTTGCGCTTCTCCGGCCGGCTCAGGGTGATCGTGGAAAGATGGCCAGACGTCTCAAATCGCAGCGTTTCAAAGTTCATAGAGAACCTCTCCTAACTTGCCACAACACCGTGTGCGTACTTCGCACGAATCTCATTTGTCATTTCAATCACTTTCGCCAGCATAGCCCCATCGAACCCTGGCTGGACTCCAACCGACACCAGCGCCGCGAGCACGCTCTCCGTGGGAATATTTCCCACAAGTTCGTCCCCGGCAAAAGGGCATCCTCCGAGGCCAGTCAGTGCGGAATCAAAACGCCGGCATCCTGCCGCGTACGCCGCAAGAACTTTTTCTTCCGCATTGTCCGGTCGCGAATGAAGGTGCACACCGAGTTCGATACCGGCAACGTGGTCCTGCACCTTTGAATAAAGTTCGTGCACCACTTGCGGACTGGCCGTCCCGACCGTATCTGCCAGAGAAACCGTGTCCACGCGAATGTCCTTCAGCCAATCCAGCGTGTCTTGCACAATCTCCGGCCCCCAAGGCTCGTCATAGGGATTGCCGAACGCCATTGAAATATAAATCACCAGTCGCTTGTTCGCCGCTTTGGTCTCTCGCTTCAGGGTTTCCACTAGTTGGCGCGATTCCGTGCGGCTCATGTTGGCATTGGACCGGCGAAAATACGCAGAGATCGAGTAAGGATAACCAATCGTGGAAACGCCAGGCGCGGCCAGCGCCCGCTCCAGCCCTCTTTCGTTCACAACAATTCCAATAATTTCCGGCAGCACGCTCCCATCGGGTAGGGAACTGAGCAATCGCGTCATCACTTCTTCGCTGTCCGCCATCTGCTTCACATGTTTCGGCGAAACAAAACTCACCGCGTCGATGTGCTGGAATCCCGCGACGATCAATTCCCTGATGTAGCACGCTTTCTCTTCCGCGGGAATCAGCGCGGGCAATCCTTGCCATGCATCCCGCGGGCACTCGATTAACTTAATGCGGTCCATGTATCCTCAGGCTTTTAAGTTTGTAAAACGCCGGTCTTGAATTCGCGAATTTCGGTATTCAGTGCCGCCGCCTGCAGCGCCCAGATCAAAGCATCCCGTGTCTGCGCGGGATCGATAATGCCGTCCAGCCAGAGCCGCGCTGCCGCATACCGCGGATCGGTCTGGTGCCCATACGTGGCCTTGATGGAATCCAGCAATTCCTTCTTCGCTTTTTCGTCAACCTTCTTGCCTTCGCGTTCCAGTTGCTTGATCTTAATCTCTGCCAAGGTGTTGGCCGCGGCATCCCCGCTCATCACCGCGAATTTCGCCGTCGGCCACGCAAACATAAAGCGTGGATCGTAAGCTTTGCCGCACATCGCATAATTACCGGCCCCAAAACTGCCGCCCACAATCACGGAAATCTTCGGCACCACGCTGTTCGCCACCGCATTTACCATTTTCGCGCCGGCCCGGATGATCCCGCTCCACTCCGCATCCTTCCCGACCATGAAGCCATTCACGTCATGCAAAAAAATCAGCGGGATACGGGTCTGGTTACAATCCATGATGAAGCGCGCCGCTTTCTCCGCCGACTCCGTATAAATCACTCCGCCAAATTCAATGCGCTTCTCATCGGAATGCGGCGCATGCGTCCGCACATGTTTTTTCTGGTTCGCCACGATGCCCACCGCCCAACCGCCAATACGGGCATAGCCACACAGCAGCGTTTCCCCGTACTCCGTTCGGTATTCCTCGAACGCGCTTCCGTCGACGATTCGGGCAATTATCTCCCGCATGTCGTACTGCTTGCCGGGATCGCCGGAGAAAATTCCGTAAATTTCGCTTGCCGGATAAAGCGGTTCGGCCAGACGCGCGTGGCTGAAGAGTGGCGGATTCGGCGCCCCCATTTTGTCAGCCAGCGCGCGAATGCGTTTCAGGCAAGACTCGTCGTCCGGCTCCCGAAAATCCACCGTCCCGCTGATCTGCGCGTGCATTTTCGCGCCGCCCAGTTCCTCCGCGGAAGTTTTCTGCCCGATCGCAGCCTGCACGAGCGCCGGCCCGGCAAGAAACAGCCCGGAGCCTTCCGTCATCAGAATGTGATCGCACATCACCGGCAGGTACGCCCCGCCCGCCACGCACATCCCCATGATCGCCGTGATCTGTGGGATTCCCATGGCGCTCATCACCGCGTTATTCCGGAAAACGCGCCCGAAATCATCCGTATCCGGAAACACATCCTCCTGCAGCGGCAAAAACACTCCCGCGGAATCGACCAGGTAAATTGTCGGAATGCGGTTGTCGATAGCAATATTCTGCGCGCGGATCACCTTCTTGGCCGTCATGGGAAAAAATGCGCCGGCCTTCACCGTCGCGTCGTTGGCGATGATCATGAACATCCTACCGGCCACGCGTCCAAGCCCTGTAATCGTTCCCGCAGCCGGCGCGCCGCCCCACTCTTCATACATTTCATAAGCGGCATAAATGCCCAGCTCGAAAAAATGCGTGCCCGGATCGATCAGCCCGGCCAACCGTTCGCGCGCGGTCAACCGGTTCTTCTTGTGTTGAGAGTCGACCGCCTTCGCGCCGCCACCCTCGCGTATTTTTTCCTCCTCGTTTTTGAGTCCTGTCAGAAGCTCCACCATTTGGTGAGAGTTTTTCTCGAATTGTGGGGATTTGGGATTGACGGTACTTTTAAGAACCGAAGAGGACACGCGGTGACCTCGCAGAACAAAATCGCAGCTCATTGAGTATACGGAGGAAGCCACGCGAGAAGCAAAGCCCCCAGGGAGTGCGGGGAGTGCGGCGGCTTGGCGCCGCTCTCCCTGCCTCCACGTCACCACAATCTAGCGGTTGGCCGGTAGTCAGCCCCTGCTCTCTGGAATCCATTGACGCCGTCAAGCAAGGGCGATAGTCTTTTCAGCGTACCGCGGCCAGCTATGCCGCAACCTTCCGCCGGAGGCGCCTGTGCACACCACCGTAACTGATCGCAGCGATAAGTGTGCGCGCGGCTTCCTAGCTCGCTAGCACAGCAGATCGCACAATCCTAGAAGCTTTGCAGAGGCATTCCTCCGGAGCATAGCTGTCGCCGGCATCCAAAGGGAGACGCCAGGCGTGCTGCCAGCAGGCAGCAGAAGGATTTCGTTGTGAACCTGCAACAAACGAATCTTCAGTTGACCTTGGACCTCGCGCGCGAACTCGAACTTGCCGAAGCCCATGCTGCCGTGGGGTGTGCCGACAGGATGATCGAGATGCAGTCCAACTCATCCGGAGCGGTCGAGAAAATTGCCGGTGGTTTCGCGGTCTACTGTGGGGCTGGGAATCCCGTGACGCAGGCGGTTGCCCTCGGCCTACAAGGTCCAGTAAGCGCGGAAGAGTTCGACCAACTCGAAGCGTTCTATTTCTCCCGCAACGAACCCGTCCGCGTGGAAACCTGCCCGCTTGCCGACCCAACGCTCTTTGAGCACTACAAAGAGCGCCACTACTACGTCAGCGAATTTTCCAACCTCATGGTTCGCCCGCTTTTCGATGGCGCAACAACGACATCGCCCAAAGCACCGGTAATCGACATTCGCCTTGCCGGTGCGGACGAGCTAGACCTGTGGGTCATGACCGTCGCTCAAGGTTTTGCCGAAAATTATCCCATCACTCACGAAATCCTCAGCGTGATGAAAATGTTCGCCATCGTGAAAAACACCCAGTGCTTCCTCGCGCGCATCGATGGCCGCGTGGTTGGGGGAGCCACGCTTGCCGTCCGTGGAAGAATTGGCGGACTCTTCGGCGCCAGCACGCTTCCCGAGTTTCGCAACCGCGGCGTGCAGACCGCCCTTCTTCACACGCGCCTGCGAAGCGCCTGCGAAGCGCACTGCGAACTAGCCGTGAGCATGGCCCAACCCGGTAGCCGCTCATTACGCAACATCACCCGCCTGGGCTTCCAGACCCTGTACACAAGAGTGAAATTCGAACGCGCCGTTCCAGCGACCGCAACTTAGCTTTCTGGAGTGTCTTGGTTTCTTTATCTTACGCGGTCGCTCAGCCGGGCTTTGACCCTCAAGAATTCCGAACTTGCCAACGGAACAACTCTAACTGGCTGTCGCAAACCGTTTTTGAATAAACTCCACAATATCCTGTGTAGAAGTCCCCGGCAGAAAAATTGCCGCAATGCCGGCCTGCTTCAGCGCCGGAATATCCGACTCCGGAATAATCCCGCCTACGAGTACGGTGACGTCATCCATGTCTTTTTCATGAAGCAGCTTCAGCAACTGCGGACACAAAGTATTGTGCGCGCCAGAAAGTATCGACAGGCCGATCACGTCCACATCCTCTTGGGCCGCAGCCGAAGCAATCATCTGGGGTGTTTGCCGCAGCCCGGTATAAATTACTTCCATGCCAGCATCCCGCAACGCCCGTGCAATCACCTTGGCGCCGCGGTCGTGTCCGTCCAACCCTGGCTTCGCAATCAGTACCCGAATCTTCTTTTCCGGCATTCTTTTTCGCCTCTGTGGTGAAGCGGCTCGCAAATCCTGCATCAAGTAACAGCAACTTCTTCATACGTGCCAAACACAGTGCGCATCGCCTCGCAAATTTCCCCCAACGTCGCATAAGCCTTCACGGCATCGTAAATGAACGGCATCAGGTTGTCGGTGCCCTCCGCCGCCTTGCGCAGCGCGTGAAGCCGCCGTTCCACTTCCGCCCCAGAGCGCGCCGCGCGCAATTTTGAAAGCCGCGCGTCCTGCCGCCGCGCTACAGTCTCGTCGATCTGCAGCAATTCGATCGGCTTTTCCGGTGTCACATACTCATTCACGCCGACAATAATCTTTTCCTTCTTGTCCACAGCCATCTGGTACCGGTAGCTGGCCTCGGCAATCTCCCGCTGCGGGTAACTCTTCTCAATCGCCGCCACCATTCCGCCCATCGCATCAATCCGCCGCACGTACTCCCGCGCTCCCTGTTCCACTTCGTTCGTCAGCGCCTCAACAAAGTACGAGCCTCCGAGCGGATCAACTGTATTCGTGACTCCGGTCTCATGCGCAATGATCTGCTGCGTGCGGAGCGCCACGGTCGCGGCAAACTCCGTAGGCAAGGCCCACGCCTCATCCAGCGAATTCGTGTGTAGAGACTGCGTTCCGCCCATTACCCCGGCGAGCGCCTGAATCGCTGTGCGCACCACATTGTTGATCGGCTGCTGAGCGGTAAGCGAACATCCTGCCGTCTGCGTATGAAAGCGCAAAGCCCAAGAACGCGGATTTTTTGCCTTGTACCGCTCCGTCATCGCCTTGTACCAGATCCTCCGCGCCGCCCGGTACTTCGCAATCTCCTCAAAGAAATCGTTGTGTGCGTTAAAGAAAAACGAAAGCTGCGGCGTAAACTCGTCCACCGGCAATCCGCGCCGCATGGCCCACTCCACATACTCCATGCCATCGCGCAGCGTGAACGCCAGTTCCTGGATCGCCGTCGACCCCGCTTCACGGATGTGATAGCCGCTGATCGAAATCACGTTGAATTTCGGCGTGTGCTTCATTCCGAATTCAAACGTGTCGATCACCAACCGCATGGAAGGCTCAGGCGGATAAATGTATTCCTTCTGCGCGATGTATTCCTTCAAAATGTCGTTTTGCAGCGTACCCGAAATTTTCTTCCAGTCAGCGCCTTGTTTTTCCGCCACTGCCAGGTACATCGCCCAGATCACCGCCGCCGGCGAATTGATGGTCATCGACGTCGTAACATCCGCGAGCGGAATCTGATCGAACAGCACTTCCATGTCCGCCAGTGAACTGATGGCCACGCCGCATTTGCCCACTTCGCCCTCGGACAACGGGTGGTCGGAGTCGTAGCCCATCAAAGTCGGCAGATCAAACGCAGTCGACAGCCCCGTCTGCCCGTGTTCCAGTAAATAGCGAAAGCGCTGGTTGGTGTCCTCCGCGGTCCCAAATCCCGCGAATTGCCGCATCGTCCAAAGCCGCGTGCGATACATCGTGGGATGAATGCCCCGCGTATACGGTGGCTGCCCTGGAAAACTCAGATCGCGCGCGGCATCCCAATTCTCCAGGTCTGCTTCCGTATAAAGTCTTCGGATGGGGTAGCTGGACGTCGTCGTAAATTCTTTCTCTCTCTCCGGGCCCTTAGCCAGCGTGGGATCGAGCGTATTTGTCTCCCAGGATTGTTCGCCAGGGGAAGGGTTGCGCTTATTTGGCGGGTTGGCAGGCGTTTTCGCCTTCATCTCAGATGATTCACTCATGAAATGGCGCTCCCGAAGCGTGAAGTCGCAGCGTGCAGGGAACTGCGAAGCATAAGGAATTCAATATGGAGCACGTCACAAAAAGCAATGCTATGCGAAACAACCGCAGGGGGCAAGCGCACCGTACGCGCGGCGGTGCCCCAACATCTACGCCAGCTTGTCTCCGGTGGGTGCCCTCCCCCACATGCCGGTGATGGATGTCGGCTCTCTCTCGAGTTTTCCTGTCGTTGTGGCGCTCGCCTGCCGAAACGGACCGTTCGAATGCAACAATTATCTCTGTCCCGGCAACAATCCCTTGTCCAGCGCCTTGAACAACTCTTCCGTTCCCACTACTTGGCCGTTCATCGTGCCGGGGATTAACGTGTCTTTCTCGATGTCGCCCTTCTTGGCGCCCGCAATCGTCACGTTATTCACCTCAAGTGTTCGGCCAAGCGCTCGTTCGTAATTCGCTTTCGCCTCGGCAAGATTCGCCAGCGCACGCAATTCCGTGCCTTGCGCCGTAATCAGGTCGCGTTGTGTCAGAATCACGTTGTACACTGTTGAAGCGCCCAGCTGGTATTTCTTCTGCTCGGCGTCAAAAGTTTGCTGCTGCAGTTCGCGCGCTTTTGTAGCCGCGTCCACCTGGGCACGCCCTTGTTCCACGGCGATCGTCGTATTTCGCACGTCCAGCAACGCCGTGTTCTTTGTCTGCTGCACTTCCGCCTCAAATTGCCGCTCCACCAACTGCGCGTGAATGCTATCTGCCTGGTTAGCGCGATTGCGGATTGGCAGACTCAACGTGAGTTGCCCGGAATACACGGGGAAACTATTGTGGAAGATTTGCGATTGTGCCGTCCCGAAGCCTTGCTTGGCTAGGCCCGTCGTCGGAGTGACCGTCTCTGGCAGGAAATATCCGGGAATCGGAACGCCGCTGGCGTCCACGATGGGAGCGCCGGGAACCGTAGCGGGCGTGCCGCTGATGAACGAATTGCCGGCCAAGCCGTTGGAAGAGTATTGCACGCCAAGTGTCGCGGTGGGCAACAACGCGTTGCGCGTAAACTTTACGTCGAGCTGCGCGTTTTTCAGGTTGAAATACTGTTCCTGAAGGTCGGGCCGCTTCTGGAACGCTTCCTTCACCGCATCCGCGAACGAAGAAGTCTCAACGGCCGCTGGGCTTTCCGGCTTGTCCGTGGGAACGATTTCGACGTCCAGTAGAAGCGAAGCTGTCGGATCCTTCGCGATGTAGTTCTTCAGCGTGAGCTCGTCCTGCAACTGAGTGGTTTGTGCCACGATCAGGTTCTGCCGGTCTGTGGCCAGTTCCGATTCCGCGCGCGTTACGTCGAGGGGAGCCATGGTACCGATTTCCAACTGCTTTTTGTTGTCGTTGTAAAGTTTTTGAGACACAGTTACGGCCTGTTGCTCCACCTTCACGTTCTCCCGCGCATAAACCAGTTCCCAATAAGCCGTGATGGTGTTGGTCACCGTGGTGATGGCTTGCTGCGCAAACTGCAGATCCGCGATCTTGCGGTTGTTTTCCGCGATGATGATGTTGCGCCGGTTCACGAAGCGACCCGCGCCTGCTAGCAGTTGCTGTTGAAACCCGATGTTCAGCGAGGACGTCACGTACGGATTGAAAAAGTTCGCGGCTGTTGAAGACGCGCGAGTATTGTCCCAAGCCACGCTCAACGAGGTACCTGTCGTGAAGCTTTGTGTATAAGCGGTGTTATATTCCGCGGTATGCGAGAACAGCGGTTGCGCTGTTGTTGTGCTGCCCGCGGCGCCCAGGCCCGAGATGAAGGGGTTGGCGATCGGGGTGGTGGCGTCGGCAAAAAGGAGCGACTGCGTGAGCACGGGGTCATAATATAGTTCCGGAAGGTTGGCGGTCGATCCCACGGCGATGCTGCCGGGGGTGCCGTAGCTGTACCCACCAGCCCGCGCCTTTAGCAGGCTAACGTCGGCCATCCACGGTGTGTAACGCTGCACCACAATGTCCATGCTGTTTTCCAGGGCCAACGCAATCGCGTCCTGCAAGCTCAGTGGCATCTTGCCTTCGTGAATCAACTGCTCCAAACGCGGTGAGTTGGTGAGCACCCCCGGATCGACATATTGCGTCCGGTAAGGATTAACGATGTTTGGAAACCAGCTCGGAGCCCGCGAAAAGTCGAACTTGGAGACCCCCAACGAAATCGGTACTCCGCCCTGGGCTGCAGCGTGCCCTTGAGCGGGCGAAGATGGTTCCTGCGCTAGGATCGGGGCCACAGGCGTTCCGGCCATTAAGCCAACCAGGATCGCAGCAAGCAGGGGTCGAACAAACGGCTTCTTCATGGGATAACCTCACCTCAGACAATTGAAAAGACCTGGAGCGTAAATACAGCGATTACTGTACTTCCGATTCTTCTTCTAGTGTAAACGTTCGCAACACCCAATTTGTTTCAAAAGACAGGAGCTTAAGGAAGCGTGGCAACCGGCACAAATATCCCGTACACCCCGGAAAAGTCAGTTTAGCAAGGTGCCCTAACCTTGACAACGCGAGAACTGGCAGCTAATCTCCTGACGTTTCGACGTTTAGGTGTGAAAACGGTTAGCTCTGGCAATGATGGAAGGCATGTTTACACGCGAGGAACTTTTTCAGCTCTTTGAGATGGCCGGCGCCATCCGCCATGGCCATTTTGAGCTCTCCAGCGGCCGTCACAGCGACACCTATGTCCAATGCGCTCTGGTTCTGCGCTATCCCCGCTACGCCGAGAAACTAGGCCAGGCGTTGGCGACACTTTTTTCCGACGCACGCATCGATGTGGTCGTTTCCCCCGCTCTCGGCGGGGTCGTCATCGGCCAGGAAGTAGCCCGCGCGCTGCCTACTCCCCAGGACGAGCTCGGTGGCGGCGTCCCCGCCTTATTTGTCGAGCGCGATGGTAGCGGCACTATGACCCTGCGCCGCGGCTTCTCGCTGAAGGCCGATCAGCATGTCCTCGTCGTCGAAGACGTCTGGACAACCGGCGGTTCGACAGAAGAAACCATCCACGTAGTTCAGGAAGCTGGTGGCCGTGTAGTCGCAGCGGGTGCCTTGATTGATCGCAGCGGCGGCGCCATTGAATTTCCCGTGGAATCCAACGCCCTCATCCAACTCAAAATCGCTAGCTTCGAGCCCGAAGATTGTCCCCTCTGCCGCCAGGGTAACGTAGCCGTCAAACCCGGCAGCCGCTTCGTCCGTTCAGCCTCGTAACCCCGATTCGTGGCTAGTTGCAAATGTCAGCAGAAAGAACTCTGCACTTTCTGTAAACTACCAAGAGCCATCTCATAAATGCCGGTTCGGGGTCCGGAGCTGTAACTCCCTTTCATACCGATCGTTTCATGAGACCAGTTGTACAAACTACAAACTCTCGACTTCTTGATGCGCTATTTTAAACTCATCATAGCCTACGACGGCACGGACTTCCACGGCTGGCAGTTTCAAGCCAACAAACCGACAGTTCAAGGCGAAATTGTCTCCGTACTTCGCCGCCTCACTCAGGAAAACGTGCAGTTGCTGGGCGCTGGACGCACCGACGCCGGCGTGCATGCACTAGGCCAGGTCGGCAGCTTCCGCACGCAATCGCCCCTCTCCGCCCTGGAATTTCAGCGCGCGCTCAACGCCCTCTTGCCGCCGGTCATCCGCATCGTGACCGCCGAGGAAAAAGGACCTGATTTCAACGCGCGCTGGTCGGCAAAAGCAAAAATCTATCGCTACCGCATCTATCGCGGAAAAGTTGTCCCGCCGATGCTCTGGCGTTACGTCTTGCATTATCCATTTCCGTTGGACGAAGCCGCTATGAAAGATGCCGCGGCCCGTTTCGTAGGCACCCACGATTTTTCTTCCTTCGCCGCGTCCACCGGTTCCGAAGACGACGACAAGGAACGAAACATGGTGCGCGAAATTTTATCGACCGATCTCGCACGCACCGAAGACGGCCAGGAACTCTGGTTCACCGTTCACGGCCGCTCCTTCCTCCGCTACATGGTCCGCAAAATGGTAGGCACACTTCTCGAAGTAGGCCGCGGGAAGCTAACGCCAGCCGACATCGACAGCCTTTACGCGCTGAAAGACCGCTCCAAATCCGGCCCCACCGTCCCCCCGCAAGGCCTCTTCATGGTAAGCGTAGACCACGATGAACCCTTCCGCCCCACGTAATACCTCACATGAACAAATACGTCATTTCGAACGGAGTCCGCGAAGTGCGAAACTCTGCGCCATCGCTTGGGTTACCTGCGATGAATCCCCTTCCTCTTAGGAGGGCCTGGGTGCCCACTCCGGCCACCCTTTTGCGAAGGGTGGCTCTTCGGGTGCCCTCCGAAACCCCCAACTACAAACTGACTCTCCCCAAAACAAAAACGCCGCCGGAAGGTCTCCCTTCCAGCGGCGCTCTCGTTCAGGGGGACTAGTTCGTCGTGGCCGACGCAAATCCCGTGAAGTACGTCAGCACAGACCCATTAATTGTGCCGTTGGCTTGCGGGATGCCGTAGACCTTCGCCGGCGTACCGGTAACGAGGTTTGTCGACAGCGTGTTCTGTCCAGTCGTGGTCGTGATGTCCACCGGACTGATCGTCAACACGCCGTTGCTCCAATCCACCTGGTAAACCAGCGTAGCGGAGCCGGAAGTAGTGTTCAGGTTCACCGTCACCGCATTCGTGCCACCGGCGACAGTGACCGTGAAGCCGCCGTTGTTATACGACGTTGCTGCCGTGGCCATCGGAATGGTGATTGGCATCAGCACTGCCGAAGGAGCGTTCCATACCGCCGGAGCGTTCTGAGCGTTCCACTTGGCAAACGTCTCGCCTGCGGCCTGCATCAAGCCGACGCTGCCGCCAAAGTTCGCGGTTCCATTCGTGGCGTTATCGAAGTCTGGAATCGCATTCGCGCCGCTGTCTACGATCGTCGGATACGTGAAGTTCCAGAACTTGAATCCGGTGATCGCGTTGCCAGATTGCGGATCGTTGCCGTTCGGCATCGTGGTCGGAA
This sequence comes from Candidatus Acidiferrales bacterium, assembly GCA_963742325.1. Lineage (GTDB taxonomy): Bacteria > Acidobacteriota > Terriglobia > Acidiferrales > UBA7541 > Acidiferrum. The sequence goes on from CAVULB010000002.1 coordinate 2,809,140, forward strand.
TAAACGGCAATTGCACAGTGTAGTCGTCGCTGGCCGTGTGGAAATTACGCGCATAGTTGAAGCTGGTCAAGTTGCTGCCGGTGATCGTCCCGTCGTAGCGCGCGATTTCGATATCGATCTCACTGGCAACCAGGGGGCTGGCCAATGGATCGACCACGCTCGCATGCACTTTGAATCCACGCACCAGGTTGGACAGAAACGCCGTTCCTTGTCCGATCGCCGTGGCATCCGATTGCGGATTCGAAGGCGTGCGGAAGTAGAACGACGTGTTCGCGTCCACCGTTAAGGGAACGCCCGCGCCCAATTCGTTTTCCACCACCAACGCGTTAGTGCTAGTGTCAACGTGCAGCACGTGACCCTCAGGGCTGATCCACACACTGTTAAACGAAGTGCTGGCCCACAGGCGAACGGCCACCAGCGTTCCGTCTTCCTGGTAGCGCGCGGCGACGCGAATATATTTGCCGACGATGCTCGCGGCAATCGAACTGAAATCGTGAATCGTGGTGACGGTCTCTGCGTCCACGTCATAGTAGAGAGTGCCATTCGTGGAATCCGCCAGAATCGAAAGCGCCTGATTCGTAGGGATGGCGGTCGCCGGATTGCTTGGCGGATACGCTGGATAATCCTTGTCGAACGTCAGCGAGGTGTTGTCGCTGGAAACTGCCGTCACCGTTCCGTAGTGATGACGGAGAATCAGTCGCGTGATGTCGAAGATGGGCCGCTGCCGCAGCGTCCCATTGAAGTTCACGGCCCACATCGTTGTGCCGCCGCCCGAAGGAGGCACGTGCGCCACGATGAACGCCGGATGCGCCAGATCGAATTCCAGATCCAACGCGTTGCTCTGCGTCGCAGTCACAACCAGCGGCGCAGCCAGGTTCAATGTCACGGGCACCGTCAAATTTCCCACGCTGCCTTGCGTCTTCACGATTTGAATCTGGTTGGAGGGAATCGTCGAACCAGCAGGAGCCGCAAAGCCCGTCTCCGGATCGGCAGAAGCGGTGAGCAGCACATCGCCCGGATTGCCGCTTATCGTGATCGTCGCCGAGGTGTACGTACCGACAGGCACGCTTACATTTCCAAGAATTTCGTTGAGCTGATCGAGTTGCAGCAAGTTGATGCACGGCGCGGGGCTTGCGGCCGTGTATACCGTCACCGGAGATCCACCACCTTGCGGAGTCAACGCGATCGACAGCACTTTCACGCCGATCGTTGCCCAATCCTCCGTCGGCGCGTCGCTCACGATCAAACTGACCGTGCCGTTTTGCGCCTGTGGGGGCGAGCCACCAGGATTCGAATTCGAGCCGGAACTTCCGGAAGAGCATCCCAGGGAAAAGAGCATCACCGCAGCCGCGACCGCACCGAGCATCACCCGCGAATAAAGACACTTCATGTGTATTCTCCTGATGAGGGGCGAGCCTCACGCTATTAAAGTGAGTTCGTGATTTATTGCGTTTCTGTTTCAACCACCGAGGCCCGCCAGATTTAGACAAGCCCGATTACTAGGGCAAACCCGCGTACACGCGAAAGGTTGCGCAAGTGGTGTTATTTATTACGTGGTACCAAAGTACTAAGGGGACAGCTGTCCTCGCGCCATGGCTCTGAGTTTGTAATTCTCCATGTCTCGGATAAAATGCGCGCTATGAATCGTCACCACACGAACCACTCTTTACGATTTCCCGCTATTTTTCTGCTCGTTTGCAGTGCTGGCGCAGTGCCGCGTTCGCTTGCAGCCCAGGAAAAACATCCTTTCGGTGTTGATGATTATTCCGCGCTTCGTCGCGCCAGGGCGCTAGCGGTCTCCCCCGATGGAAAATTAATTCTGTACAACGTCAGTTATGACGGCGACAAAGGGCCCACAAAAAACGAGTGGCGGCTCATCGATGTGTCGGGAGAAAACAGCCGCAAGCTGGAATTGCCTGAATCTTTTCGCCCTTCGGGATTCACAAAAGACGGCCAGTCTCTCTACGGCCCCTATGAGGTCGACAAGAAAGGCCAGTTGGGGATCGTTCCCATTGGCGGTGGAAATCTCACGCAAATTATTGCGCTGCCCAACGGTATTCGCGAAACCTGGATTTCTCCCGATGGCGACAAATTCGCCTTCACCGCAGATCCGCGCCCGGTTGATCCGCTGGCCGAGGTCCGCCATGTTGTCGAAAACGATGTGACCAGCGTTTACGTCGCAAGCGTAAACGGCCCGCAAGGCGCCTGGTGGTGTCCGGAATTGAAAGATGTATCGGAGTTGGCCTGGTCACCGGACAGCTCGCAATTGGCCGTGGTTACCCAATACCAAAAAATCGGCCACCATGAAATTCATTCTTTCGTTTGGGTTTGCTCTCCCGGCGGTGCGCGCAAAGTGGCAGAGATTCCAAACTCGGTTGCCGGTCTCGCATGGGCGAATGGGGGAAAAGAGTTGGCCTTGGGCAGCACTACGACCGATGTGCTCACGCCCGATCATCTCTGGACCGTTGCCGTTTCCGGTGGCACGCCGCAGGATCAGACTCCCCATCTCGATGGAAGCATCATGGGTGGCGCTGGCGATCCTCACGGTAACGTTTGGCTGGAAATGCACAAGGGCACCATCGTCGAGGTGTATTCCTACCGCGATGAGAAATTGTCGCCCGCCTATCGTTGGCCCGGAGGCACGATCGCTGGTCCCCCGGTTGGCTCACCCTTCGCTTCCGCCTCGCCAGTCCTCGCGTTTACGGTCGGCGATCCTTCTCACGCCATGAATGTAGCGGTGCTTCACGGAACGGAGCTGCAAAAAATCACGCACGAAGGCGACGACACGCTTGCCAAGGTCGCGCTCGGCGAGGTTCGCGTCGTGAATTGGACCGCCAAAGACGGCACCAAGCTCGAAGGCATTCTCACGCTCCCGGCGAACTATGAAGCAGGAAAACGCTATCCCTTCCTCGTTCTTCCGCACGGCGGTCCGGAAGCGAATGACACGCTGGACTTCGATCCCTTTTCTCGCATGATTGCCGGCTTCGGCTACGTCGTCGTTCAGCCGCAATATCGCGGCTCCACCGGTTACGGCACCGATTTCCTTCAAGCCATTTATCAGCACTTCGGTGATCGCGCCTACAGCGATGTCGACAGCGCCACCGATTTTGCCATCGCCCAGGGCTGGGCCGATCCAAATCGCCTTGCGATCTTTGGCTGGAGCGCCGGTGGCTTCATGACCTCATGGACTGTCACACAAACACATCGCTACAAAGCCGCCGTCGAAGGCGCCGGCATCACCGATTGGCTCAGCTTCATTCCCACCAGCGACATCGGCCAGGTTGACTATGATCTGCGCCTCCAGGAAAAAGATCCCGCGCCATTCCTGCAATTTTCCGCGGTCATGCAGGCCGATCAGGTCACCACTCCGCTGCTGATTCTTCACGGCGAAGCCGACCTTCGTGTGCCCACGTTCCAGGGCCGCGAATTTTTTGTCCTCCTGGCCGAACGCGGCAAAACTGTCCGCATGGTCACTTATCCCGGTTCGCCCCATTTCCCCCGGCTGGCCGAGCAGCGCCGCGACGTCTTCATCGAACTGAAATCCTGGCTACAAAAATACAATCCCTAATTTCTTTTAGCGCCGCTTTTTCAGGCCCGCATCTTGGGTTTCTTCTCTTGCTAGGGCAAGGATCCCGAGGCAGACCGTTTCCCCAAAAACATGCCCGCAACTTGTCATCCAGAGCCAAGCGAAGCGATCGCAACGGCACCCGCCCCACTTCAGCGACGACTGCCAGTTGCTTCACAGGCCGGTGTTGCGTGTGGATCCTGGGCTAACGGTTTTCTATTTTTCGCTTGCCATTTTCTGTCCGCTGAACGTGAACTCCCTCGCCCATTACGCTAGAATCAAATCCATGGCCGTCTCTCCCGTCATTCTCGAAGCTCTTCCTTCGATCGATCCGGCAACCGGCAAGGTCAATGCGAATTATGAGCGCACCCCCCCTGCCCGAGTGCCGCAGCTAATGGCCGCAGCCCGCGAAGCGCAAACCGCCTGGGCAAAACTCCCCGTAAAGGATCGCTGCGCCCGAATAGGCGCCCTCCAAGAAAAAATCCTAGTCGCACGCGATACCCTGACCGACGCCGTCGTCCGCGAATCCGGCAAGCCCCGCGCCGAAGCGAAATTCGCCGACATCTTCGTCGCTCTAGACACCGCTGCCTATTACGCCAAGCACGGCCCGGGATTGCTTAAGCCCGAAAAAGTCGCCCATCACAGCATTGCCGCAAAATTAAAATCCGGCGTCCTTCTCTACGAACCGCTCGGCGTGCTAGCCATTATCAGCTCCTGGAATTATCCCGTCGCCATTCCCATCAGCCAGATCGTTCCCGCAGTCGCCGCCGGTAACGCGGTCCTTTGTAAAACCAGCGAGTTCACTCCCGAATGCGGTGCATTGCTAGAAAAATTATTTCGCGACGCCAGATTCCCCGAAGGCCTAGTCACGCTGTTGCAGGGAAGCGGCGACGTCGGCCAGGCCCTGATCGATGCCCACCCGGATAAAGTATTCTTCACCGGCAGCGTTTTCACCGGCCGCCACGTAGCCGAAGCCTGCGCGCGCGAACTGATCCCCAGCGTCCTGGAACTCGGGGGCAAAGACGCTATGGTCGTGCTCGCTGACGCGGATATAAATGTTACGTCCAGCGCCGCCGTTTGGGGCAGCTTCACCAATTGCGGCCAGGTGTGCCTGTCGCTGGAGCGCATCTTTGTCGAATCCTCTGTCAGCGAACAATTTCTCCAGGCCTGCGTCCAGAAAACGCAAAAGCTGCGGCTGGGTCCCGGTAACGATCCTCAAACTGATGTTGGTCCGATGATCCGCCCGCAACATGTCCAGCGCATGAGCGACCTGATCGCCGACGCCGTCCACCGGGGCGCAAAAGTCCTTTGTGGCGGCCGCGCCCGTCCCGATCTTGGTCTCAACTTCTTCGAACCCACAGTTCTTACCGGCGCGGATGGGTCCATGCAGCTCTTCCGAGACGAAACATTCGGCCCGATCCTGGCTGTCCAAGTCGTTCGCGACGCCGAAGAAGCAATTCGTCTCGCCAACGATACCGAATTCGCCCTCGCCGCGAGCGTCTGGACACGCGACACCGCCCGCGGCACAAACATCGCCAAGCAACTTCGCGCCGGCACCGTCATGGTCAACGATGCCATTTGCGGTTTTGCCATCGCCGAAGCCCCGCACGGGGGCACAGGTCTAAGCGGCTGGGGGCGCACACACGGCAAAGCCGGACTGCTCGAAATGGTGCATCTGAAATATATGGATGTCGACAAACTGCCACGTATGGAGAAGCCCTGGTGGTATCGCTACGGCGCCGATCTTGAAAAGGCCGCGGACTCATTTTTGCGCTTCGAATTCAGCGGCCGCTTGGCGGCGCGCCTGGGCAATGCCCGCGGCGCGCTGAAAACCATGTTTCGCGACCGTGGATTTTAGAAAATCACCGAAGGAGAATACCCTTGGCCGAAGAAACAGCACCCGCAGCAGAGACCGTACCGCTGGCACCTGCAGCGCAAGAAGAAGAAAAACGTTCGCTGCCAAGGCTCAAAACCCGCAAGCCCAAACAACGCGCCTGCGACGAAAAAGATGCCAAAGGCAAACTGTGCAACGGCCACCTGAAGCGCTGGTTCGACTATTCTCCTGAAGTCGCCACACTCGTCGGTAAAGGCGCGGAAGTCTATCGCTGCGAGTTTTGCAAAACGGTTTACCGCCCGGATCCCAAGCAGCAACCGAACAGTTTTACCGTCCGATACTAAGCAGGGCAGGGAGGTCGCTCCGCCGTGTCCGAAAATGAACTGATCTACGATTGGAACCTGGCTGGCCAAGTCTCCATCCCTCCGGGCACGCAAGTCCTCGTCAATGACGAAACCTTGCGGGACGGCCTGCAGAATCCGTCCATCCACGATCCTACCATCGAGGAAAAAATCGAAGTCCTTCACCTGATGGAATCCTTGGGCATCGATTCCGTGAATATCGGATTGCCCGGCGCCGGAGCGCGCGCCGCAAAAGATGCGGAAGCGTTGGCGCGCGAAATTGTCAACCACCATATGCGCATCAAGCCAAACTGCGCTGCCCGCACAGTCGAAGCCGACATTCGTCCCATCGTCGAAATTTCTCAACGCGTCGGCATTCCTATCGAAGCCGCCACATTTCTAGGCTCCAGCCCCATACGCAGGCTTGTCGAGGATTGGAGCGTCGACCACCTCGAGCGCACCACCGAGAACGCCGTAAAATTTGCCGTCGCTCACGGCCTGCCTTCCATGTATGTCACCGAAGACACCGTGCGTACCGACCCGACCACCGTTGAGCGCCTCTACAAAACCGCGATTCGCAGCGGCGCGCGTGCCATCGTGCTTTGCGACACTGTCGGCCACGCTACGCCCGAGGGCGCCTATAATCTCGTGAAATTCGTGTTCGCGAGCGTAGTAAAACCTTCTGGCGAAGATATTCGTGTCGACTGGCACGGCCATCGTGACCGCGGCCTGGCCATCGCCAATTCTCTGGCAGCCATTGCTGCAGGCGCGCGCCAAATCCACGGTGTGGCCTTATCCCTTGGCGAACGTGTAGGCAACACTCCCATGGAGTTGCTTCTCATCAATTTGCGGCTCATGGGATTGCGCCAAAACGATCTTTCGTATCTCCGTGCCTACTGCGCCAAGGTCGCCTCCGCAACGCACACTGTCATCCCGCCGAATTATCCCGTCTTCGGCCGCGACGCCTTCCGCACCGCCACCGGCGTCCACGCCGCCGCCATCATCAAGGCTCTCCGCAACCACGACCGCAAACTCGCCGACGCGGTCTATAGCGGGGTTCCTGCGCATCTCGTCGGCCTGGAGCAGATTGTGGATATCGGTCCGATGAGCGGCAAGTCCAACGTGATTTACTGGCTCGCCCGTCACGGCATCGCCGAAAGCGACGAAGTCGTCGACCGCATTTTTCAAGCGGCCAAGCAATCCTCGCGCGTCCTGACCGACGAAGAAGTCCACGCCCTTTGCAACGCGCCCGGTGCCGCGGCGTAACGTTTTCCTCACCCAGCCCCACCCTGGTCCGGCAGCGTGTTATAGAATGCCGTGTATCCCCAATGAACATCGAAAACAGCTCGTTCCCGCCGCGCCACCAAATTCTCCTGTCCTTTGTGTCAGTGAAACGCGTTGCCGTTTGCGCTATCCTCTTGGCTATGCCCATTCGCTCTTCCGCCATTCCCTCCACAGCGCGGGCTATCCGTACGACTTCTCTCGCGGATCAAGTCCAGGTGCGCGACGCCCTGGATTGGCTGGATCACAATCTGGACTGGACCACCGCACAGCAAATCCGCCTGACAGAAATTCCTGCCCCGTCGTTTCAGGAAGAAAAGCGAGCTCAGGCTGTGAAGGAAATTCTTTCCGCCGAAGGTCTCTCTGTATATACCGACAAGATCGGCAACGTCATCGGAGAACTCCGCGGCGCGGAAGATAAAGAGGTTGTGCTCCTCTCTGCCCACCTTGACACGGTTTTCCCCGAGGGCACGGAAATCAACGTCAGACGCGAAGGCGACCGCCTGGTCGCACCCGGCATCTCCGATAACGGCACCGGGCTCGCCGGATTGTTGGCCGTGGCGCGGGCGCTACATGTGGCGAAAATCAAGCCACAGCGAACCATCCTCTTCGCCGCAAACGTCGGCGAAGAAGGCGAAGGCAACCTCCGCGGCATGCGCGCCCTGATTGATACCTATCGCCCAAAATTGCGCGCCGTCATCGTCCTGGACGGTTCTGGCATCGACCACGTCACAACCAAGGCGCTGGCCTCCCGCCGCGTTGAAGTCGTCATCACCGGGCCCGGCGGCCACAGCTGGTCGGATTTCGGCATGCCCAATCCCATTAACGCACTGGTCCGCGGTTCTGTGCGCTTCATCAACACCAAAATTCCCGTCGCCCCGCGCACCACTTTTAATCTTGGCCAGATAGAAGGCGGCACTTCCGTCAATTCCATTCCTTTCGAAGCCAAGCTCAAGGTGGATCTCCGTTCCGAGAACGAAGACGAGATCGTTCGCATGGAAAACGCTTTGCGCGAATGCATGGCCGCCGGCGTAAAGGATGAGATGGACAATTCGCGTGATCGTAGCCGCGGCAAACTGGAATGGAAACTCAATCTGATAGGCAGCCGCCCTGGCGGTGATCTCCTGGCCGATTCCGCGTTACTGGCGGCGCTTCGCGCCGCCGATGACGTCATTGGCAATAAGTCCCGCACCGAACGTTCCTCGACCGACGCCAACATTCCCCTCTCGATGGGCATCGAAGCGATCTCCATCGGTGCCGGCGGAAATGGCGGCGGCGCTCATTCGTTGCAGGAATGGTATGAGCCCACGGACCGGGAGCAGGGTCTCAAGCGTGTACTCCTGACCCTCCTCGGCGTTTCCGGTTTGGCTGCGGAGAAGTCGCAGTGAAACCGCGGCATTTTTTTGTGCGCGGCACGATTCTGTTGGTGATTGCTGTCGGAGGTGCGGCGCTCTCGCATAAAATCGTTGCGCAAACGGCAAAAGCAAAGCTTGATTCCACAACCTATTACCTCCACGGCCGCATTTACACCAACGATCCCAAACATCCCTGGGCCGACGCTATGGCGACACGCGATGGGCAGATTCTCTGCATCGGCACGATCTCTCAGATTTTGCTGGATTGCGGCGGCGCCGAGTCGAACGATGTAATTCAACTGGCCGGCCGCTTTGTGATGCCGGGCTTCAACGATGCTCATACACACCTCGGCGGAGCCGGCCGCGACAAACTCACACTCCAGCTCAATAGCGCTGCTTCCGTCGACGACGTTCTCAAACTCGTCAAAGTCGCGGCTGCTCAGCACAAACCCGGGGAATGGATCCTCGGCAGCGGCTGGGATCAATCCCGCTGGGCGGATCAGAGTTTTCCTACTCGCCTGCAACTGGACCAGGCCGCGCCAAACAATCCCGTTTATCTCGATCACGTCTCCGGGCACATCGCTGTTGTCAACTCGCTGGCGCTGAAGCACGCGGAGATTAATCCCGACACCCCTAATCCTGTTGGAGGCGAGATTGCGCGCTTTGCCGACGGTGAGCCTAATGGTTTGCTGAAAGAACGTGCTACGGAGATGGTCACGCAACGCATTCCCGATCCCTCGCAAGAGGAACGCCGGAAGGGAATTGAACTGGTTCTGCAGGAGCTCGCGCAAAACGGAGTGACCTCCGCCCAGGATTTTTCCACCTGGGAAGATTTTGGGGTGTACAACGATCTCAAGCTGGAAAAGAAGCTCACTGTGCGCATCACCGAATGGTTGCCTTTCACGGCTTCTACCGACGATTTGCAGAACATGCGCGCTCAGGGCGGCACCAGCGATCCTTGGCTGAAAACCGGAGCGCTCAAGGGTTTTCTCGATGGGGCGCTCGGCACGCACACCGCCGCGCTTCTTGCCCCGTATTCCGATGATCCTTCGACCAGCGGTATTCTCACCATGGATCCCGAGAAGGTGAAGGCCATGGCTATCGAGCGCGATCGCTTGGGATTTCAAATCGCCTTTCATGCTATCGGCGATAAAGCCAACCGCGTCGCCCTGGACACTTTCGAATCCCTCGTGCGCGTCAATCCTCCCCGCGACCGCAGGGACCGCATCGAGCACGCGCAAGTCGTGGCCCTCGAAGATATGCCGCGCTTCGGAAAATTGCAGGTCATCGCTTCCATGCAGCCCTCGCATGAGACCAATGACATGCGTTGGGCCGAACAGCGCCTCGGTCCGGAACGCTCCAAAGGCGCGTACGCCTGGAAATCCCTGCAAAATGCCGGCGCAAGGCTCGCGTTCGGTACCGACTATGATGTCGAGTCCATCAATCCTCTACGCGGACTCTACTCTTGCGTCACCCGCGAATCGACAGACGGTGGTCCTGCCGGAGGCTGGATCCCGCAGGAAAAGCTTCCGCTGGCCGAATGCATCAGTGCCTACACTTCAGGATCGGCGTATGCCGAGTTCATGGAAGGCAAGAAAGGGGAATTAAAGGTCGGCGAATTTGCCGATTTTGTCATTCTTTCCCACGATCTAACGAAAATCGAACCACGCGAGTTCCTGCAGACAGAAGTGCTTCGAACCGTGGTCAACGGCAACACCGTGTATCAGAAGAATTGAATCGTATTCAGGTCGCCAATCACCTGTTTGTCCTTTACCTTGTAGAAATAAATTCGAACGCGGCGGCCTTTCCATGCGTCGCAAGCCGGTGCGCTTCCGGAATCCTGCTTTGCGCTCGTCACCACTTCCACAGCCACGATATTCTGAAAACGAAAACTGAGCGCAGAGGTGCCTACCGCGATCGTTACTTTGCCGGCACCACCCGCACAATCGGCAGCCGAGATCTTCCCCTCCACGGCATATTCAGACTCGCCGCGATGCGCATCAGCCGAAGGCGCCGCGCTGACACTCCCGCTGGTAGTTGGCTTCGCCGAAGCGGGAGGACGATCACCGTGCGTCGCCGGAGCCTCAACGGTCTTCTGTCCGCTGGCGGGCACCGGTGCGCCATCCTGTTCGTTGGCCTGTCGGTTCATCTCGGCCACTTGCTTGTCATACTGTTCACGAGCGGCCACCACCGCCAGAAGTTGCTGCGCGTTTGCGCGGTCCATGGGAGTTTTTGCCGCCTGCTGAATCCGTAGCGCCAGCGCCTTCGCATCCGCCGTTTTCCCCGTATTCGCCAGAACGTATCCATAGCTTGTCGCGTAGGTCAGATTGCCCGGCTCCAATTCAATGGCCCTCCGCCCGGCCACAAACGCTTTCTCGTATGTCTCCGGATTCGCGGAATATACCGAAGCCAGCGCGGCGTAGGCCGGAGCGAATTGCGAATTCATCTGAATGGCTTTGTCCAGATACTCGATGATCTTTGCGGCCTGCTCTGGCGTCGGCTTTCCATTCCGCAATCGCGCCTGCGCAATAAAGTAATAAGGAAAATAGTCTGTGGTTCCCAACGCGATGGCGTGCTGGAACGACGCTTCCGCGGGTAGGAATTCCTGTTGCGAATACGCCAGAAATCCTTGCGCTTCATAAGCCAGCGGCAGTTTCGGATCTTCCTTAATGGCGTCGTCAATGGCAGCCATCGCTTCTTTCGTGCGCGCGGTGTGCGCGTAGAAAAGTCCGCGCTGTGCATCCACTTCCGCTGGAGGCAGCACACGGCTCGTAAAACTCTTCGGATCGCCGTGAATCGAAGTATTGATCTTGGCTACGTAAAACGCCCGCTGCCGCGCGTAAGCTTCCATCAACGCTTCGAACTTCTTCAAATCGCCGAACGTTCTCTCGGCCGCTTCCAGTTGGTTGCCGCTGGCATCCCACGCCGTCAAAAAGTTCGTCAACAACTGACGCTTGCGAGCCTCCGGATCCAGCATCAAGTAATGCACAATCGCCCACGACTCCGCGTAAAACATCGTGGCGTGGTTCGCTTCGTTGTAGTAAGGCGAGGTCTCGTCCGCCATCAGCAGTGCATCGATTGGAATCAGGCGCTCCGTCTGCAACTCCTGCAGGTGGTACGGTGAAGGCTTGCCGATTTCCACATTCTTCTCCTGAATTACGGAATTGCCGTAGAATTCCGCGAGTCCTTCATTCAGCCACACCGGCAGTGCCCGAAAATTCAGGTTCATGATCGCGTGCGTGTATTCGTGATACACGATTTGATAGGGATTGTCGGTCTCCCTGTCCGTCTGCAGCGCGACGTAATGTCGTTCTTCTCCCGGAATGTACAACCCGGCTGGATGGGCGCGGCCCTTGCCCTCCCAATAAACGGGAATCAACGCTTTCAGTGAATCTTCATTTTTAACCGCGAAAATAATCAGCGGCTTGCCCAGGTCGACGCGCCATTTCGGAAACGTGGTGTGAAACACTTCACGGAATTGCTCGAACTGGTCGGCCATTTTCCGCGCTTCCTTGTCACCGGCATTGCTGATTACTGTGAAATGCGGAGAACGAACTTCGATCCAGGCATCCTTTGCGAATGCCGTGGGAGCCACGACACCGGTAAGGAACAGCGCGAGAACCCAGCGGAGCGCCGGGCGAAGCCTGTCGCGGAAGGGCATAACACGAGAATGTACAGCAGGCCCTTCTGGAGTCAAGTACGCCTAATGTAGTCCTCTGGACATCGCTTCGTCCGCCGCGGCTTTGCGGCTACACTGGCGTGGACCTGGAACGGGGCTTCCGCATGAAACGCAAACTGCACGCCGATCTGTCGCTAATGTTCTGTTCGTTCATCTGGGGCGTCACGTTCGTTGTCGTGAAGACCGGTCTCGAGCATTCCTCCCCATTCGTCTTTCTCGCCGTGCGTTTTACCATTGCCGCCGTGCTCATGGCGCTGTTCCGCCCGCGCGTCGTTGGCAGAATCCAGCGCGGAGAAATTTTCCCCGGCATGCGCCTGGCCTTCTTCATGTTTTCCGGATATTGTTTTCAGACCGCCGGCCTGCAATACACCACCGCCACCAATTCCGGATTCGTCACCGGCTCCAGCGTTGTCCTGGTTCCGTTGCTACTCGCCGTTTTCTGGGGCCGCACGCTCACAAAGTGGATTTATGCGGGCGCTTTTGCGGCGCTGATTGGCCTGTATTTCCTGACCGTTCCCGTCGAAGGCCTGCACTACCTGAATCGCGGCGACGTCCTCACCTTCATTGGCGCGGGCTTTTACGCCGTCCACATCATTCTAGTCGGAGAATATTCCCAGGAACATTCCGTATCTGCGCTTAGCGTGATTCAAGTAGCCGGATGCGCGTTGATGGCTTGGCCGCTAATGGGTTTCGCCGGCGCAATCCGCTGGCAACCTGTCCGCTTCGATTGGGGCTGGCCGCTGTTCGGTGCGATTCTAATTTGCGCCGTCTTCGCCACTGCCGTAGCTTTCACGGTTCAACTTTGGGCGCAGCAATACACTTCGCCCGGCCACGCCGCCATCTTGTTCGCCCTCGAACCAGTCTTCGCGGTAATCACGTCCTACTTCTTCCTGCACGAACGGCTGAGCTCGCGCGCCTGGAAAGGCGCCAGCCTGGTAGTAGTTGGAATTGTCTTAGCCGAACTATTAGGTGAGCCCGCCGCTCCCGAAGCTCCCGAACCCATCTTCGAAGGCCGCGTCTACTTCAAACCCTGGTGGCGCGAAAAATAAGGAAAACCACTCGGGAGTTAGCAGTCAGGTGTTACGAAGGGGGACTTGGGGTTCGCTAGCGAGTGCCTTGGCTTTGCCCGCCTTCCTAGGAGGGCCGTTCTCTTAAACTCCAAAACCACCATCCGCTAATAATTCTTCACATCCACGGCTTCATACATTTCTGCCGTCTTCTTATTCATTTTTTCATGCGCATCGATCTTGTCGATGTGCAGCAGGGAGGTACCAATATCATCGAGCCCCTGAAGCAGAACTTCCTTCCGGGCAGGCGCAATCTCAAAGTTGAACTGCAACCCGTGCTTATCCTTCACCGTCTGGCTGGGTAGGTCCACGGTCAGTGAATACCCCTCTTCTTTTTCCGACCGCTGAAAAAGGTCTTCAATCTGGGCTTCGGTAAGTTCGGCGGGCAAGATGCCGTTCTTGAAACAATTATTGTAAAAAATGTCCGCATAACTTGGCGCAAGAATCACGCGAAACCCGTAATCCCCAATCGCCCACGGCGCGTGTTCGCGGCTCGATCCACATCCAAAGTTCGCACGCGCCAGTAACACCGAAGCGCCTTTATAACGCGGAAAATTCAGCACAAACTCCGGATTCGGTCTCTCTCCCGGTTGCAGGTAGCGCCAGTCATAAAAAAGTATCCGCCCAAATCCCTGACGCGTCAGCGCCTTCAAAAATTGCTTCGGCACCATCTGGTCCGTATCCACATTCACCTTGTCGATCGGTTGAACCAGCCCGGTATGCGTAATAAACGGTTTCATTTCCAGATCCCCTGAAATTAGCAACTAAACTCTACGCGGCGCCCTCTTACTGACGACTACAGACTACCGACTAGCCGCTACTCCACCTTGGCCACATCAAATTCCCGCACATCCACAAAATGCCCTGCAATCGCCGCGGCCGCCGCCATCACCGGACTCACCAGATGCGTCCGGCTGTCGCGACCTTGCCGTCCTTCAAAATTGCGGTTCGATGTGCTCGCGCTGCGTTCGTGCGGCGGCAGAACATCGGCGTTCATCCCGATGCACATGCTGCAACCCGCATCGCGCCACTCAAAGCCTGCCTCGGAGAAAATCTTGTCCAAACCCTCTTTCTCCGCCTGCGCCTTGATGCCGCGAGAACCCGGGACAATCAGCGCTTGCTTGATGTTCTTGGCGATGTGCTTGCCCGCCACCAGTTGCGCCGCCGCCCGCAAATCATCGAGCCTCGCATTCGTGCACGATCCGATAAACACGCGATCCACCGGAATGTCCACAATCGGCGTACCCGGCTTCAGTCCCATATATTTCAGCGCGCTTTCCGTCGCCTTCTGATCGTTTAGGTCCTTGAAATCGTGCGGGTCCGGCACACGTCCGTTCACGCCGGTCACCATACCGGGATTCGTGCCCCAGGTGACTTGCGGACCAATGTCCTCCGCGCGCAATTCCACGGTCATATCGAATTTGGCGCCATCGTCGGTCGTCAGCAGCTTCCACCGCTCCACGGCCTCTTGAAATTCCTTGCCGCGCGGCACAAACGGCCGCCCCTCCAGATACGCAAACGTCGTATCGTCCGGCGCCACCATCCCCGCCCGCGCGCCGCCTTCAATAGTCATATTGCAAACCGTCATCCGGCCATCCATCGATAGTTCGCGAATCGCATCGCCGCCATATTCCGCCACGTGCGAAGTGCCGCCACCGATTCCGATCTTGCCGATGATCGCCAGAATGATGTCTTTCGCGGTCACGCCCTTCGGCCGCTTTCCATTCACCAAAATGTGCATGGTCTTCGACTTGCTCTGCACAAGGCACTGCGTGGCCAGCACGTGTTCCACTTCGCTGGTGCCGATGCCAAACGCCAGGGTGCCAAACGCGCCATGCGTAGAAGTGTGACTGTCGCCGCAGACGATCGTCTGTCCCGGCTGCGTGATTCCCAACTCCGGCCCGATAATGTGCACGATCCCCTGATTCTTGCTGTGCATATCGAACAGGCGCACGCCCGTTTCCCGACAGTTCTGTTCCAGCGCATCAAACTGCAGCTTGGCGTCCTGATCCACGATGGGCAGCAGCCGGTCTTTCGTCGGCACAGAATGGTCCATCACCGCAAACGTCAAGTCTGGTCGCCGCACCTTGCGCCCCTCGGCCCTCAGCCCGGCAAACGCCTGCGGCGAAGTTCCTTCATGAATCAGATGGCGGTCGATATAAATCAGCGAAGGCTTTCCCGGTTGTTCATGTACAACGTGGCTATTCCAGATTTTTTCGTAAAGGGTCTTGGGTGTCATAGTCGTATTCAATTAGTTTAGCACTCCAAAAACAACGGGCAAATCAACAGCATAATGGTGGTTTTAAACTTATCTTGGGTTCTCGGCTCAAGCCGGCGCCTTCGCCGTGCGCCGATCCTCGCACAAATCCACGACATAATGCCGTACCCGGTGGTCATAGGACGTCAATAAATGTAACGCCTCATCCGCGATGACCGCTGCATCCCGGTCCGGTCCCGCGAAACGATCGATCGCTTCCAGCGAAGACCACAGCGTCTCCGCGATGAATTGCACCACTACGCCATCGGACTGCGAGATCACCCGCGCCTCCAGGAAACCATCCACCGCGCGCAAACTGGGCAAGACGTTCTCGTTAAAGTGCCGCAGATAATCGGGAAATCGCACTTGCGTTGTTCGTGCCGACCAGAATCGCACTACCATCTCAGGATTCTCCTCGGATCTCACTCGCCTTATTTCTTGCTTCGCCTCCCACAACCACCGTCCACGGACGCACCTCCCAACGCTTCACCAGCCCATTCCGAACATACGGATCGTTTTGTGCGAAAAAGGAAGCGGCCGTAGCATCTTCGCCGCGAAAAATGATTAGCGCTCCGTCGGCGGGTTCTGCCAGGGCGCCCGCCAAAACCAGTTCGCCCCGTTGATTCGCCTGGTCTGCCAGCTTAAGGTGTTCCTCGCGAAATGGTGCGCGCAACTCGACAAAATTGTCGACAACTTCATAGAACAGAGCATAGTAGCCCATTGCGATCCTCCCAACCTGCAAAGGACCAACACGCAGATAGCCTATCACGGTGTTAGATCGGAAGAGATGGGCTCGCCAGCTAGGGCATCCTGAGTGCCCTACTCTGAGCGCCTTGTCGTGAGAGGGGCTCGGTCGCACAGCTCATACGCCGGTGGTACACCTGGGTTCTGCGTCTTACGGCGCAGAGTCTTGGGGTTGCAGGACCGCCTTTGAAGGCGGCCCTTTCTGTGGGGGGCGGCACAGCATAGCCGCGTACCGCATGAGACAAACCTAGGGTTGTAACAGCGGATGCATTCTTAGGCGCTAATGGAAATCCCCGTTGTTCCGGCCGTTCCGGAAGACGTCGAAGTGGAGGCCGCCGTAGTATTTCCGCCCTGCGCATACTGCAACAGATCCTGCTGCAGCGAGCTATATACTTGTTGCGCGCTCGAAAGATTTCCGGATTGCAGCGCTGATCCCAACTGAGTAAACAACTGGCTGATTGCACCCGCTCCGCTCGAACCGCTATCGCTGCCGCCACCGCCGCCATGATGATGATGGTGGTGAGAAAATCCTTGCGTCGATTGCCCCTGCGTAGCCTGATTCTGGAAGTCCTGCTGGATCGTGGCAAAGTCCTGCTGCGCCGACGAAAGATTGCCGGAAGTCAGATCCTGCGACAGTTGGTTGAACGCTTGCGCGATCGGGCTATTGTTTTGCGATGACCCGCTGGCAGGACTGCCTTGCGGCGCATTCTGCTGCAAGGTGGCAAGGTCAGATTGCGCCGCGGAAAGATTCCCCGACTGCAAGTCCTGCCCAAGTTGCTGGAACTCTTGCTGAAATTGCTGGCGATGGCTCTGCGCGCCCTGATTCGCCTGTGGCTGGCTTCCCTGATTGGTCTGGGCGCTCTGAATCTGCGAAAGGAGACTGAACAAACTGCTACCCGCGACACCTAAGACGGACATAAGTATGTCCTCCTCTGAGACGTCAATCAGTTACTAACCCGGTTATCGGCAATTTGCCGCCGGGCTTTAGTGCCGTCCCGTCTCAGGGATTGCAACCCGCTTGCCAATCCGTCCGTCCGCAGCGTTCGCCAATTCAAACAATACACGCGCCTTGCGAAAGGGAATCGTATTTTCCTGGTTGGAACGGGGATTTCTGTGGGCAAAGGCTGCCCATCCGTTAGGCCAATTCTGCCGCGCCACGGTAAGGACCTTCCGAGGCGAACCGCTCTCCTGACAGACCGCGCAAGCGCCAACAACGAGAATTTAAAATCTCTTATGTTGGCAGCAGCCGACCAACCGATCATCCGCCTGCGATCGATGGCACCAGCAACAACTTATCCCCGTCCTTTAAGGCGGACGCTTCTCCGCCAAGGAATCGAATGTCCTCATCATTTAAATAAACATTGATGAATTGCCGGATCTGTCCCTGCTCATCCCGCACGTGCCTCGACAATGCCGGGTAGCGCGTTACCAGCTCATTCAACGCCTCCGCCACCGTCTTAGCGCCACTGTCCAGCTTCGGCGTTCCATCCGTAAAACGACGGAACGCTGTCGGTATCTCAATCGTAATTGCCATCATCCTTCTCCATTCCCCGTTAGTCCTAAATTCTAAAAATGTTGTCTGAGGAGCTGCCTTTTGCCACGAAGGAGCTCAACCGAAATGCCATCTCCAACCCTTCCTTGCAGCGGCCATCTCCGATCAGTTCGATCGCACGGTTTCGGCCAGCCTTTGCGCCACGAGGGCCTCAAACGCTTCCAGTTTCGGCGGGATCGCTTCCGTGGCAGGAAAATCCGCGGCAATCGCATCGGTTGTCTTCAATCCATTTCCGGTGATGCACACCACGGTCGTCTCATCCGGTCCGATGCGTCCCTGCTCGATCAGCTTCGCAGTGACGCCCGCGGTGACTCCACCAGCGGTCTCCGCAAAAATTCCCTCAGTCTGCGCCAGCAACTTGATAGCGTCGATGATTTCCGGATCGGAGATGCATTCCGCCCAGCCGCCCGTTTCCGTAATCAGCCGTCGCGCATAGTGCCCGTCCGCCGGATTTCCAATCGCCAGCGAACGCGCAATCGTGTTCGGCTTCTGTGGTTCCACGCGGCTAAGCCCGCGCTTCACAGCATCGGCAATCGGAGAGCAGCCCGTTGCTTGCGCCCCAAAAAATTTCACTTGCTTCGGTTCCACCCATCCGAGATACGCCAATTCACAAAACGCCTTGGCGATTTTTCCAATCAAAGATCCGCCCGCCATCGGCACCACCACGTTGTCCGGCAATTCCCAGCCAAGCTGCTCCGCGATTTCGTATCCGTGGGTCTTCGACCCTTCCGCGTAGTACGGGCGCAGGTTTACGTTCACCAATCCCCATTGGAAGCGGTCCGCAATCTGCGTGCACAGCCGGTTCACCTGATCGTAGTTCCCGTCGATGCGGATAATCCGCGCTCCATAGACCGCCGTGTTCAAAATTTTCGCCGGTTCCAGGTCTGCAGGGATGAACACCGTCGTTTCAAATCCCTGCTGCGCACCTTGCGCCGCCACCGCGTTCGCCAGGTTTCCCGTGGACGAGCAACCCACGGTCTTGAAGCCAAATCTCCGCGCTGCCGCCAAAGCCGTAGCCACCACCCGGTCTTTAAACGAAAGGGTAGGAAAGCACACAGCATCATTCTTGAAGTAAAGATTCTTGATGCCCCACTGCGGGCCCAACTTGCGAGACTTCACCAGCGGCGTCCCGCCCACCGAAGCCTTTGGCGTGAATCCCTCCGGCAAGGGCAGCAATTCCGCGTACCGCCACATATTGAACGCGCGGTGCACCAGTGCCTCGCGTTTGGCGAAACGGCTCAGCGCTTCATAGTCGTAGCTCACTTCCAACGGAGAAAAGCACTCTTCGCAGAACGATTGCGGCGTATTCGCATACTTCTTGCCGCATTCCCGGCATCTTAGAAAATAGACTTCCTTCATAAGTCACCTCGAGCTAGGTCCACCATGCAGGCCGGGCCTATCTGTGAAATGACGTGACAATTGACTGAGGGCAGCGCGGCGGGTCCAAATGAAAAACCCTCCGTGCCAAAAAGCTTGGAGGGTCTCAGAGGTTCTTTCTTCTGTGATCTCTACCAGCTCTTTAGCAGTTTTTTACGTGGAGCAAGTCGCCCTAAATCGCCACGTGATGCCGCTATTACGGCTAGTCCGTTTATGCTAGATATCGAAGTTCTTGTCAAGTCAAAAGTTGGCGCTCCCTTTTCTTGCCAACAATTTGCTACCCTTCTGCGTCCAACTGTAAGGCGCAAGAACGCTTCCAGTGGAACCCGGCCGGATGGCCAGTTAACGTCGAGGCGCATCAAATGGTGAGAGAAACCCCGGCCCGATCGCGGTGTTATACTCTCGGCAGGTGGACTGGGCCACGGTATAGATAGGAGCACTCCAGATGGACCATGCTAGGAATGTGGTGGATTGGACTCGGCGTCGGAAGTTGATCGCCACCGTGTCGATCGCGGCTACTCTCGTCATTGGAATCTTTATCGGCACTTTGGTGAACGGCAAGGTTTCGGCGATGCGCGGCTTTGCCTTTGCGGGAACAAGTGCGGCGCCCCTCGCGCTGCCCGATCCCATCCCGTCGTCGAATTCGTTTTCTTCGATTGTCAATCGCGTCGAACCGGCCGTCGTCAATATCGCCACCACGCAAGTGATTGATCGCAAGTCCAAGCGCCGCCACGCCCAGGGTGACCCGGACGATCCCAGCGAAGATTTCTTCTTTCATTTCTTTGATGGCCAGCCGGGTGTCGGCGGCCAGCAACAGCCCGAAGCCGAGCGCAGCCTCGGCTCCGGTGTGATTCTCGACAAGGCCGGTTACATCCTTACCAACAACCACGTTGTGGATCAGGCCAGCAGGATTCAAGTGCAGCTCAACGGAGACACCACCAAGTACAACGCCAAGGTGATCGGCACCGATGAAGAATCCGATCTCGCCGTGATTAAGATTGATGCCGGGAAGGATCTTCCCTTCGCCAAGCTCGGCAATTCCGACGGCGTTCAAGTGGGCGATTGGGTTCTCGCGATTGGCAGTCCCTTCGGCCTCAATGCGACCGTTACGGCCGGAATCATTAGCGCCAAGGATCGCGCGGGCATGGGTCGTCAGTTCCAGCACTTTCTGCAAACCGACGCCGCCATCAACCCCGGAAACTCTGGTGGCCCGCTTGTCGACATGGCTGGCCAGGTCATCGGCATCAACACCGCCATTCTGACCGGCGGCCGTGGCTACGAGGGAGTGGGCTTTGCGATGCCTTCCGTCACCGCCATTAGCGTGTACGATCAGCTCGTCAAGAACGGCCGCGTCACGCGCGGTTCCATCGGCGTGCAGTTCCAGGAAGAACTCGGCACCAATCAGATCACGCTGAAGTCTCTCGGTGCCACGCACGGTGTGGTGATTGAGGCCGTTACTCCCGGAAGCCCGGCGGAAAAAGCCGGACTGAAGGGCGGCGACGTCATCAGCGCGATCAATGGTATTTCCGTCAAGACCGGCAACGATCTCGTGAACCCCATCGCCTCCGCTCCTATCGGCAGCAAGGTGAAGATCACCTATTTCCGCGACAAGGAACAGAAGGAAACCAGCGCCACCGTCGAAGATCGCACGCATGTCTTCCCGCTCACCGCTGGCCGCGTCAGCAACGCGCCGGACGATTCTGCTCCCGCCGAATTCGGCTTGCACGTCGAAAGCCTCACACCGGAGCGCGCGCAGCGCGTCGGCATCGAAGGCGTCAAGGGCGTGGTGGTCAGTGAAGTCGAACCCACCAGCTTTGCCGATGACGTGGGCTTCGGCCCCGGCGATGTCATCTCCGAAGTGAACGGCCAATCCGTCGCTTCCGTTGATGACTATCGCAACGCCGTCAGCAAGCTCAAGCCCGGGCAGAATGTCGTATTCAAGGTTCTGCGCCGCAGCAACACGGATCAGATCATGACCGTGTTCCTCCCGGGCGTGGTTCCGGCGGCGGACAGCAAATAGCATAACCAAGGTACATACGCTCAGTCATGCGTGAATTGTTCAGCAGGAGAGAACTTAGCGGACTGCTTCTCGCGGTTCTGATAGCGGGCACGGTCGCTGTGCCCGCTGTCCCCGCGCAGAGCACCACCACGCCACCGGCCCAGAAGAAAACCGCAACGACACATTCCACGAGTTCGTCGCCGACAAAATCGAAGCACATCAGTTCCAAGAGTTCCAGCAAAAGAAAAACAAAGAAGGTCAAGGGCCAAGCCGCGCCCACCCCCGAGCGCATCAGCGAAATTCAGGAAGCCTTGGCGAAAAAAGGTGTTCTCGCCGGTGCGCCGAGCGGCAAATGGGATGATTCGACCGTCGATGCCGTGAAACAGTTCCAAACTTCCAACGGTCTCAGTCCTTCCGGCAAGCTCGACGCTCTTACCCTCCAGAAGTTGGGCCTGGGATCAGAAACCGCCGGCCTCGCTCCTCCCACTCCTCCCCCCAACTCCACCAATCGCCTGCGCAACACCTCTTCCGAGCCCGCCACTTCCGAGCCCAGCAATTAGACTTGGGCGCGCGCCCGCCCATCTCCCATTATCTTTTAACCTAGAAATCGTGCCTGTCTCGCTCTCAGCGCCTTTCGCGCGAAAACTTACTTTTAATTCCCGACTGCCTACCCCCGCTCGTGTCGCGACAAAAATTCCCAAATCACTTCGCTGCCGTCCAAATTTCGCGTGGTCTTTCCGATAAACATTGCTGGCAAATACTGCATCCCGCCCGGCCACGTGTGCCCTCCGCCATTCACCACGTACCCTCGCACTTCGCTTCCATCCGCACACGGACCATATATGGTCACGTCAATATTCGTGCCGTCTGCGGCCAGGTCTGGGATGTGCTCCGTCTTCGCGCTCTCTGCGCAATGATCGGCCGCGACAAATCTGCGCACCGCTGCGTCGTGCGACAACACCATTCCCCGCGCTCCGCCGTCTCCCAGCGACCCTCCTGCAAACGGCACCACCGGGTCCGCCGTCCCTTGCACGATCAACACGGAAACGGGCTGCGCCGGGTGGCAGCCGGCAGCCTGCTGTTCCGACAGCGAAGCCCCCACAATAGCCACTGCCGCTATTTTGTCCGCCAACTCGCACGCTAGGCGTCCGCTCATGAATCCTCCGTTGGACATGCCGGTTGCGTAAACACGCTTGTGGTCGATTTTGTATTTATCCTCAAGCTCATCGATCAGCACGGACAGAAATTTCACGTCGTCAACTTGCTTGCGGTCCGCTCGCGTACCGCCGCGTCCATCAGCCCAGCTGCGGTCCAGTCCATCGGGATAGACCACCAGGAAATCATGTTCGTCGCTCACCTTATCCAGATGAGCCAGCCTTTCTTCGCCGGAGCCCGTGCCCAGCCGACCGTGCAAAGCCAGCAGCAGCGGAACAGCTTCCGTTCCGTCATACTCGGCCGGCACATGCAGTGAATACGTGCGCTCGCGCCCGTCGACGCGAATCGCTCCGCGCTTGTCGTCGCTTCTTCCGCGTACCAGGTAGCCGCTGATCACCGCGACGCCCACGAACACCGGGACGGCCAGTGCCGCTTGCCATAGTCTCATTACCTTGCTCCTCGCCTTCTTCCGGGTCGCATGATTTTAACCCTTGCATTGCCCAAAAGTTACGCCGCAATTAGGTAGCTCGTACTGAAAATCCGGCCCAGTGTGGTCGCCGAAATTCTGCGCGTCAATGAATTCTCGATGGCATCCATCGGAAATTTGTGTTTGCCCTCGACCCTTTGTCCTCGTAAACTTACTGTATGTTTAGCAGCCCACTCAACGCTTCCCGCGCACTTTGTTGCTGTATGTGTTGCGCGCGAGTGTCGTCTGGTGTGGGAGGCTAAACCCCAAGCGAAACAGGGTTAGCCAAATCGCAGTATCGAGCCCATCGCCAGAATGCCTGGTTGATGGGTTTTGCGTTTTTATGGCCCGCAATCGGGATTGGCGTTGACGCACTGCAGTGGTCGAAGTTTAGAAAAAGGAGCGGCTATGTCGGACTACAAGCATCGCGAAGTTCTGGTCAGCACCGATTGGGTGGCACAAAATTTGAATTCCACCGGCTTTCGCCTCGTCGAGGTGGACGTCGACACCACCGCTTACGATAAAGGTCATATTCCCGGCGCTGTGGGCTGGAACTGGCAAACCCAGCTGCAGGATCCCGTCCGACGCGATCTCATCGAGAAATCAGAATTTGAGCGCCTTCTCGGCGACTCTGGTATTAGCAAGAACACCATGGTTCTGCTTTACGGCGACAACAACAATTGGTTCGCCGCCTACGCCTTCTGGCAATTAAAGTATTACGGCCATAAGGATGTTCGCCTGATCAACGGCGGCCGGAAAAAATGGATCGCTGAAGGTCTTCTCCTTACTACCGATCTGCCACAAGTAAAGCTCGTGACCTATCGAGCCACTTATCCCGACGAATCCATTCGCGCACGCAAGGAAGACGTTCTGGAAATTCAGACCAGACGCCGCGGCGATTTGGTCGACGTGCGCTCGGTCGATGAGTTCACCGGAAAAATCCTCGCGCCTCGGGGACTGGCGGAAACGGCCCTGCGCGCCGGACACATTCCCCGCGCCGTCAATATTCCCTGGGCACAGGCAGCCAATGACGATGGTACTTTCAAGTCCTACGACGAACTCGAGCGTCTCTACCAATCCAAAGATATTCGTGGCTTCGATGAACCATCGCCTACTGCCGCATCGGTGAGCGCAGTTCCCACACCTGGTTTGTCTTGAAATACCTGCTCGGATACGACAAGGTCCGCAATTATGACGGTTCCTGGACCGAGTGGGGCAATTTGGTCGGTGCACCCATCGTGAACCTGAACGCAGCCTCTCCTCAGGCTGTGCCGGCGTGCCAGAGCGCATAGGAAGGTCCCCGTTGCGTGCAGGGTGGCAAGGCCCGTGTCATGGCGGTCCTTGCCACCAGAAGTATGAAGGGAAGAAACAGTCTTTGGGTATAGCGTGGGTACAAATTTTGATTTTGGTGGCGATGCCGAAGTGGCCCGAGGCGTCGGTCTGCAAAACCGATCTTAGTGGGTTCAAGCCCCACCGTCACCTCCAACGTTTTCTTCTGTTTTTAGGCGCGTGATAAGCACGGCATTTGCAATCGGGGAAAGCATTCAACATGGGGCGTGCCAGTAAACAACCTTGCCATTGCGGTCACGGCAAGGGAATTCACACTAGAACGGTTGCCGGTAAACGCGCGTGTGCCCGTCTCAACTGCAATTGCAGAGGGTACCGATTCACCCCGCCGAAGTCGCCTTTAATCCCGATTACTCGGGTAACCGGGTGCGCCGTGAAAGGCGGTGGTCCACGGCGGGTTCACAGTGAGGAATCCTTCTTCGATTTCTCAATGTCCACAACCTTTCCTTGGTCCTTCGTCCTGCCGCCTTGCCCCTCGCACGCGATGGCGGCTATAATTCTTCTCGCCGTTGCGGAGAATGCCGCAATCGCGATCCCTGCACCCACGTGTGAGCAGCGCAGACAAACCCCGCAGAACGTTCCTGCAGCAATCGCTAATCTCCGGCTGCCTCCTGATCTCCGGTTTCCACAAACTCACCTGGCCGCAGGCCGCGCTTGATTCAGATGCCCTCCGCGATGGCAGCAAAGTTGGCGTCGTGCCATTCGCCGACGAAGGCACAGCACCTATGGGCAAACCCCTCGGCGTCGAACTCGATGGCCGCCTGTTCACAGATCTCTCTTTGTTAACCCCGGAAAATCCCATCACTCCCACCAACGACTTCTATATTCGAACGCGCGCCTCGAAGCTTCTGGACGCCAGGAAACCGTGGTCCATCCAACTGGGCGGGCTCGTCGAAAAGCCCATCACGGTACGCGTCGTTGACGTTGAAAAGATGGCCCGCCCTATGGGGCGGCACCTGATGGAGTGCGCCGGCAATTCGCGGAGCGCGCATTTCGGAATGCTCAGCGTTGCGGACTGGCACGGCGTCCCCGTACAAGAAATCTTGCAGGAGGCCAAACCTACTTCATCCAGCGTCCGCATATTGATCGCCGGCTTCGATCGATACTCCTCCGAATCCAGAAGCTCCATCCCCGGCGCCAGTTGGATCTTCACATCCGAGCAACTGAAAACTTCCGGTGCGTTTCTTGCCACAAAAATGAATGGCCAACCACTGACTCCAGACCATGGCGCGCCCGTTCGCCTGCTGGTTCCCGGCTGGTATGGCTGCGCATGCATCAAGTGGGTTAACGAGATTTCATTCGTGCCCGATGGCGTACCCGCCACTTCGCAAATGCGGGAATACGCGAGTCGCACCATGCAGGCCGGCGTACCTGTCCTCGCGCAGGATTACCGTCCCGCGCTGATTGATCTTGCCGCCATGCCCATTCGCGTCGAAAAGTGGTTCGCTCGGGGAAAAATCGGTTTCCGTGTAGCAGGCATTCAGTGGGGCGGCTCCCGCCCCATCGAAAGTCTCGAAATACGATTCAACCCCAAAGAGAACTTCCTGCCCGTCGAAGACTTTCAGGCATCGGCAAACGATCTGTGGCGCTTCTGGAGCCATGTCTGGACCCCACAAGCCTCTGGAAAATATTTCATCCGTGTGCGCCCGAGAAGCGCGAACGCAATAGCGAAACGACTGGACGCAGGCTACTACGAGCGCGTCTTAGAAATAACCGACCTCTGAAATGTAACCCCCTCCTGTAGGCCAGGATCTTGGATTGCGCGGTCCGATTTTCGATTTTTCCTTTTCAAATCTCCGTCCGCCATCTTTGAAACTAGCCAACGCTCCTCTCCGTATACAATGCATCCCACAAGGAGCAACCTATTGAGCGACCGCACAAGCCTTCCCGTGAACGACCAACCGAGCCCGCAGCCAGATCCATCCAACCAGGCGCCACTCAGCCCGGCGGGGTCATCCACACTTTATAAGATATTCTTCGGCAAAGCTGGCCTCCGTGCCGGCTGGGGCCTCCTCATCTTCATTGTGCTCATGTTTCTGTTTCTTCGGGGCATGACGGCCTTCTTCAAACTCACGCATCTCCTTCCCAAACCGAACCCTGCCCAAACCGAAATCAGTCCCGCCTTCGGGTTCTACGCCGAATTCCTCCCCTTCCTTATCACTCTCATCGTCACCTGGATCATGTCGAAAATCGAAAAACGACCAAACGGTGTCTACGGTCTGGGCGGCAAGCGCCCGCTGTCCTACTTCTTCGCAGGCTTGGCTTGGGGAGTCACGTGCCTGTCACTCCTGATCTTCACGCTTTGGAAAAACGGACTGCTGCTCTTTGAAGGCCGCTTGCTTTCCGGTACGGTAGCAGTGCACTACGCCATGATCTGGCTCCTGGGATTTCTCATGGTCGGCCTGCTCGAGGAATATCTGACCCGCGGCTACCTCCTCTTCACCCTCACTCGCGGCCTAGCCGCCCTCTATTCCTGGCTCTTCAAGACGCCGCACAGCAAGGCGCTCGGTTTTTGGACCGCTGCAATCGTTCTTTCTGTCCTCTTCGGTCTTGGTCACGGCAAGAACCCCGGTGAGTCTCCTATCGGTCTGCTCTCTGCTGGTCTCGCCAGCCTTGTTTTCTGCCTCAGCCTCTGGCGCACCGGTTCGCTTTGGTGGGCCATTGGCTTCCACACCTCGTGGGACTGGGCACAATCCTTTCTTTACGGCGTCGCCGACAGCGGGCTCATGGTCCAGCACCATCTGCTTGCCACGCACGCTGTCGGCAAACCTATCATGAGCGGCGGCACCACCGGCCCCGAAGGCAGCATCTTCGTCCTGCCTATACTGGCCATCGTTTGTCTCATCATCATCTTCACCCTTCCGCACACAAATTACGGCGACACTCAGGCCGTTTGACGCTCTCGCCGCCCGTCGCTAGACTCAATTCCTCTCAGGAGGAATTATGGCCACGGCTGTTTCTGCGCGCGTCTTCAAGAATTTCATCAACGGCGAATGGGTCGCACCCACTGGCGCCAAAACCCACCTGAATCACAATCCGGCCAACACTGCCGAGATCGTCGGCGAATTCCCGCTCTCTAGCCAATCCGATATCGATGCCGCTGTCTCCGCCGCGCGTGATGCCTACAAAACCTGGCGCCTGGTCCCCGCTCCCAAGCGCGCCGAAATTCTCTTCCGTGTGGCCGAGCTTCTTGTCAAGCGCAAGGAAGAATTTTCTCGCGACATGACCCGTGAAATGGGCAAAGTCCTCGCCGAAACTCGCGGCGACGTCCAGGAAGGCATCGACATGACCTATTACATGGCGGGCGAAGGTCGCCGCCTTTTCGGCCAGACCACGCCTTCGGAACTGCCCAACAAATTTGCCATGAGTGTTCGCCAGTCCATCGGCGTCTGCGGCTTCATCACCCCGTGGAATTTTCCCATGGCCATTCCGTCCTGGAAAATCATGCCCGCGCTCATCTGCGGCAACACTGTGGTATTAAAGCCCGCTGAAGACACCCCACTCTCTTCCTATCACCTCGTTGAAACCGTGGCCGAAGCCGGTCTCCCTCCAGGCGTCATAAATCTCGTCAGCGGCGATGGTCCCGGCGCAGGCGCGCCGCTTTCCGGCCACAAAGATGTTCCCGTCGTCAGTTTCACCGGTTCCACATCCACCGGCCGCATCATTGCGCAAATCTGTGCCCCCGAGTTCAAACATTACAGCCTCGAAATGGGCGGCAAGAACATTATTCTGGTCCTCGACGATGCCAATCTCGATCTCGCCGTCGACGGCGCCATCTGGGGCGGTTTCGGCACCACCGGCCAGCGATGCACTGCGGCCAGCCGAATCGGCGTCCATAAGTCTCTCTATAAGGAATTCATCGCACGCTTCGCCGAGCGCGCCAAAAAACTAAAAGTCGGCAACGGCCTCAATCCCTCGACCGACATGGGCCCCGTCATCAACGAGCAGCAACTGCAGACAGTAATGAGCTACGTCGACATCGGTAAGCAAGAAGGCGCAAAACTGCTCACCGGCGGGCATCGCCTCGATCAAGGCGATTACGCGAAAGGCTGGTTCCATGAACCCACAGTCTTCGGTGATTGCGATCCCCAAATGCGCATTGCTCAGGAAGAAATCTTCGGCCCCGTCGTTTCAGTTATCCCCATCGACAATCTCGAGCAGGGAATCGCCGTGGCCAACGGCGTCCCCTACGGCCTTTCCGCTTCCGTCTACACCCGCAATGTCAACGCTGCCTTTGCCGCCCTCCGTGATCTCTACACCGGCATCGTCTATATCAACGCCCC
Source organism: Candidatus Acidiferrales bacterium (assembly GCA_963742325.1). Lineage (GTDB taxonomy): Bacteria > Acidobacteriota > Terriglobia > Acidiferrales > UBA7541 > Acidiferrum. Next base: position 2,837,442 of record CAVULB010000002.1, read on the forward strand.
CACCATCGGAGCCGAAACGCATCTCCCCTTCGGCGGCACCAAGCAAACCGGCAACGGCCACCGCGAAGCCGCCATAGCCTCTATCGATTTCTTCACCGAATGGAAATCCGTCTACATCGACTATTCCGACAAACTCCAACGCGCACAAATCGATAACAATTGATGCTGCTGTTCTTGCGCCTTGCTTTACTTTTTGCTATATTGTAAAGCATGGCGGAAGCTACTCTTTCATCCAAGAATCAGGTGGTCATTCCTCGCGACGTGCGCAAAGCTTTGGGTCTCAAGGCCGGAGATAAACTTCTGTTCGTGCTTCGCGGAGAGCATCTGATCGTAATGCCGAAACCGAAGTCATTCGCACAGGCGACCCGAGGCCTCACTCGCGGAAGATACGGGCGCGATTACCTGAAGAAGGAACGCGAAAGTTGGCAATAGAACGCCTGGACCGTTTTTTCCGGAGGCATAACAAGGTAGCGTTCGACACTTCTGTGTTCATCTACCAGCTGGAGAATGACCCAAAATATCGGCCGCTCACCCATTCAATCTTTTCCTGGCTGGAAACGCCGGGCCACGCAGCGATTACCTCCACGATCACGATGGCGGAATTATTGGTGAAACCCTATCGCGAGAAGGACGAACGCGAAGTTGACAAATGCTTCGCACTGTTCTCGCGGTTTCCCAACTTAGAATGGGTGGCACCAAACCTTGACGTCGGTGATGCCGCTGCACGGATTCGTGCCGAGTGGCGGTTGAAGACCCCTGACGCCATTGAAGCAGCCACCGCAATCTATTGCGGAATTTCTGGGTTTTTGACCAACGACCCGATCTATCGTCGAGTATCCGAGTTAGATACGCTGATTTTGGACGATCTCCTTTGACGCCGCTTGACAAGCTTCCTAAAATGGTAGTTAGCACCCACTGAGGAGTGCTGCTTATGCGTTACCCAGCTCTTCAGGATCGTCGCAATCGCCAGGTTCTTGCCGACATCGTCCGTACGTACATTGAGACCGGCGAACCGGTATCGTCGCGCGCGGTTTCCAGACGTTTTGAAGAGCCACTGAGCACCGCCACCATCCGCAGCGTCATGGCCGACCTCGAAGATGGCGGCTATCTTTATCAGCCGCACACGTCCGCCGGACGTGTTCCTACAGCCGCCGCGTATCGCTTCTTCGCGCAGGAAATTGGTTCACAAGCCACGTTGAGCGTCGAAGACCGCGAGTGGATCAGCCGCGAAATGGCCAGCGGGTCTACCCCGGAGCAGATCACCGAGCGCGCCGGCCACGTGTTGGCCGAAGTCTCGAAAGGGCTTGGCATCGTCGTTTCACCTCCCTTGCGCAAAGCTGTTTTAGAACACGCACGCATGTGGCTGATTCCGGATGGCCGCGTCGTCGTCGTCCTCATTTCACCCGGCGGCAACACGCGCGACAAAGTCCTGCGCCCGCCCCGGCTTTTCACTCAGCAAGAACTGGACGCAACCGCCGAGTTCCTGAATCGCCACTACTCCGGCTGGACGCTCGAAGCGATTCGTACCGATCTCCTCCAAAAATTGGCCAACGAGCGCGAACGCTACGAAAACATCGCTCGCAGCGCGCTGACCCTCTGCGATCCCACGATTCTCGGTGAAAGCCCGCAGTCCCAAATATATGTCGAAGGCACCGCGCAAATCGTCAGCGCTCCGGGATTCGCCGATCAGACCCAATTGGGCGAACTGCTCGCGGCCATCGAGGAAAAACATCGTCTTATCACCGTCCTCAACTCCTGCATTGAAACGCCGGAGCCTGTCTTCGTGCAGATAGGTGTGAAGGAAATATCCCAATCGGGTGAAAACATTGCGCTGATCAGTGCCAGGTATTCAACTCACGACAGGTCCCAGGGTTCCCTCGGCATTCTCGGCCCAACGCGCATGCACTACGAACGCGCCATGACCGCCGTTGCCTATGTCGCCCAGCTTTTTAGCGAGGCTTTGAGTAAAATTGATTAATGCGGCCATCTAATCGCAGAATTGAGGAAGCCTTATGAAGGACCCCGAATTTGACGTCAACCCGTCTCAGGACAATGGCGAAACCGAAGACTCTTTGCGCGAAGACGCCGACGCGAGAAAGCTTTCGTCCGAACTGGAAGAAATGCGCCAGTCGCTGGTTCGCCATCAGGCGGACTTCTCCAATTTCCGCAAGCGCGCCGAAAAAGAAAATCGCGAAGCGGGCCAGCGCGCCACTGCTCGCATCATCGAGCAGCTCATTCCCATCGTGGACGGCTTTGAACACGCCCTCAGCGCACATCGCGAGCCTCAATACGAAGGCTACCGGCGGGGCTTTGAGTTGATCTACAAACAGTTGATCGACAACCTCGCCCGCCTCGGGGCGGAACGCATCGATCCACAGGGCAAGCCATTCGATCCGCATCTTCATCAAGCAGTGGAGCGCTCGGAAACCACCGAGCATCCTGATGACACGGTTCTCGAGGTTTATCAGCCCGGCTATTTTTATCATGGCCGCGTTTTACGCCCCGCCATGGTCCGAGTAGCGGTTCACCCAGGTTCGGCATCAAATCAGGTTGCAAGCTAACTCACTATGCCCCGATCCCAACAACGTGATTATTACGAAGTTCTAGGCGTCACTAAAACCGCTTCCGTCGAGGAGATTAAAACCTCCTATCGAAAAGCGGCTTTGCAGTGGCATCCCGATCGCAATCCCGAGAATAAGGAAGAAGCCGAAATCCGTTTTCGCGAGTGCACCGAGGCGTACAGTATTCTCAGTGACGCGCAAAAGCGCCAGATTTACGACACCTACGGTCATGCCGGTCTCGCTCGCGCAGGCGGCGCTTCCGATTTCAACGAAACGATCTTCCAGGATTTTCACGACATCTTCGGCGACTTCTTCGGCTTCGAAGACCTCTTCGGCGGTGGTCGGCGCGGCGGACGCGCTCGTGTGCAGCGCGGCGCCGATCTTCGTTATGACATGACGCTCAGCTTTGAGGAAGCGTCGATCGGTATCAATACAAAAATCCGTGTCCCGCGCCAGGAATATTGCGAAGCTTGCAACGGCACCGGCGCAAAAAAGGGAACTGGCGTCGCCGCCTGCCAGACGTGCGGTGGTCGCGGCCAGCTGATTTATCAGCAAGGTTTTTTCACCATCAATCGCACTTGCCCCGCGTGTCAGGGTGCTGGACAAATCGTCAAGGAGCGCTGCCCGGAATGTCGCGGCCAGGGTCGCGTCGATCGCGAGCGCACCATCGAACTTCGTATCCCGCCCGGCGTGGATACCGGCACGCGCCTTCGTGTCCAGGGCGAAGGCGAACCCGGCCCCAATGGTGGTCCGGCCGGAGACCTCTACGTCGTCCTCGATGTCAAGGAGCACAGCTTCTTCGAGCGTCGCGGCGCCGATCTCTACTGTACAATTCCTCTCAGTGTCGTGCAGGCTTCCCTCGGTACCGAACTTCAGGTTCCCGGGCTGGTTGGCGAGGAACGGCTGAAAATTCCCGAAGGCACGCAAAGTGGCGCCGTCTTCCGCATCAAGGGCAAAGGCCTGTCCGATCCGCACGGCGGCGGTCGCGGCGATTTGTATTACCACCTTCGCGTAATCACGCCGACCAAGCTAACCAAAGAGCAGCGCAAACTCTTGGAGCAACTCCACAACACCCTGAAAGTGGACAACAAGCCCGCCGAGCGCGGATCCTCGCTGTTCGACAAAGTAAAAGATATCTTCGGTTAATTTCTGAGTGCGGCGGCTCGCCGCCGCTTCTACGGTCTAAACCAGTTCGCACCGCTTTCCGTGCTATCCTGCCTTGGGTGCTCCACTCTGAGCGTTTTTAGCGAAGGGTGGGTCTTGGGTTTTCTAACCATTTCTCCCGAAGGCAATCCATGCCAACATAGCCACGCTCATGCGCCGCCGCTTCTTCGTCGACCATTTCGACAACCAACACGCCGTCCTGCAAGGCGAACCTGCCCACCATCTGGGCCGCGTCCTTCGCGCGCAACCAGGCCAGCTCTACGAACTCAGCGACGGCACCTCCGTTTGGCTAGGCCGCGTCGACATGGTCACCCGCGATCGCATCGACTTCGCCCTGCTCGAACAAATCCCTGGCTACGTCCCCGAACTCCAAATCACCCTACTCCTCTCCGTCGTGAAGTTCGACGCCTTCGAATGGGCCCTCGAGAAAGCTACCGAGCTCGGAGTCGCCCGCATCGTCCCCCTGGCCTCAGCACGCAGCGAAAAAGCTCACCTTGCTGCGGCTGCAAAACGCGCCGAGCGCTGGAAAAAAATTCTTCTCGAATCTTCACAACAATCTCGCCGTGTTCAGCTACCGGCGCTCGATCCTCTGGCGAAGCCGGAAGCTGCGTTCAATTTGTCGGACGAAGGCGTGCGCATCCTTCTCTCCGAATCTCCGGACGCGCCTTCGCTCCGCAGCACTCTTTCCGGCGTCGGTGAATCCACGGCAGTCCTCGCGATCGGCCCGGAAGGCGGCTGGACGGATCCCGAATTCGCCGCCGCCCGCGCCGCCGGCTTTCACGATGCTTCGCTCGGAAAGCTCATCCTCCGCGCGGAAACTGCTGTCGTCGCCTCGCTCGCCGCCCTAAACTTCGCCCTCTCAGCGGATTGACAAGCATCCGAACGCGCCTCTTTTTCGTCTAACTGAAGTCGGGCAGGGAACTTCCTTTGACCTGGCCGTGCACCAGGAAGCTCGCAACTCGAATACAATCGTTTGCGTCCGCTGTTTTGCTATCGCTTTTCGTTTCGCGACTGGCATAAAATCTGGGCGCCGTGTTATAACTAAAAGGCAGTACAAGATGATCAAACCTGACGAGAACGACATCCCTTCTCCACAAGGCGATTCACTCAACGCCACCTCATCTCCTTTGGCAGCAGCGCCTTCTCGTTCCGTCGTTGCAGAACAATCTTCCACTTCGTCGCATCAGCTCCTGCGTCATGAAATTCGCGTTTGGACGCGCGATCTCCTCATCGCTATCGGTCTCGCGCTCGTCATCATCGTTTTCCTTTATCAGCCTGTGAAAGTCGAAGGCACCAGCATGGCCCCGCTCCTGTCCGATCAGGAGCGCATCTTCATCAACAAATTCGTCTATCGCTTCGAGCCCATCGATCGCGGCGACGTCGTCGTTTTCTGGTATCCTCTCGATCGCTCCAAATCTTTTATCAAGCGCGTCATCGCGCTTCCCGGTGAAACCGTGGAAATTCGCCGTGGCATTGTCTATGTGAACGGCAAAGAAATCACGGAGCCCTACGTTCCGCCGCAATACGCCGACGTCAGCGACTACGGACCGACCACCGTTCAGCGCGGCAGTTATTTCGTCATGGGCGATCATCGAATCAGTTCCAATGATTCTCGCGTGTTCGGACCGGTCTCCAGCCAGTTCATCTACGGTCGCGCTGTTTTTGCCTACTGGCCCGTGGACCACTTCGGTTCCTTGTCCACAACCGAGGCCAGCGACAAATGACGTTTGACGGAGGATACACTGACGGACGTTCAGCACAGAACCGCCACAATCGCGCTCGAGGACGGGCGCGTATTTAATGGCCGTGCAGCCGGCGCCATTACGCGCCGCGGCGGCGAAGTCGTTTTTAACACCAGCCTAACCGGATACCAGGAAGTTTTCACCGATCCCAGCTACGCCGGGCAGATCGTGTGTCTCACCTATCCGCACATCGGCAACGTCGGCGCGAATTCCGACGACGAGGAAGCTTCTCGGCCCTACATCGAATCTCTCATCGTCCGCGAGTTCTCCCAGATCGCTTCCAACTGGCGCTCCGGCGAAAGCGCGCAGCTTTATCTCAATCGCCACAAAATTCCGGTCATCTGGGACATCGATACGCGTGCCCTCGTTCTCCACATTCGCAAAATGGGCGCGCTTCGCGGCATCGTCTCTACCGATGGCACGCCTGCCGATCAGCTCGTCTTTGAAGCCAACCAACTCCCGCACATGGCCGGCCTCGAGCTTGCCAGCCGTGTTACCTGCGCCAAAGCCTATGATTGGCAAAAGGGTTCCATCGACCTTGCCTCTTCTCCCTGGGCGGAACAAATGGGAGAGTCCGGCGCGACGCCGGAAGACTACAGATTTAAGGTGGTCGCCTACGATTTTGGCATCAAGCAGAACATCCTGCGCCTGCTCTTCGATCATCACTGCGAAGTGACCGTCGTGCCTGCAAACACGCCCGCCGAAGATGTTCTCAACTTCAAGCCGGATGGAGTCTTCCTCTCGAATGGCCCTGGCGATCCGGAACCCGTCACCTACGCCCACGAAAATATTCGCAAACTCGCCGGCAAGGTCCCCATTTTCGGGATTTGCCTCGGCCACCAACTCTGCGGTCTCGCGCTGGGCGGCAAAACCTTCAAACTGAAATTCGGCCACCACGGTTCAAACCATCCCGTAAAAAATCTTCTGACCAATCAGGTTGAAATCACCGCGCAGAATCATGGCTTCTGCGTCGATCCCGAATCTTTGCCCTCGAGCGACGTCGAAGTCACGCACCTGAATCTCAACGACCACACCAACGAAGGCATGCGCCACAAAAACATCCCCCTGTTCACCGTCCAATATCACCCCGAAGCCTCGCCGGGTCCCCACGATTCGCACTACCTCTTCACCCAGTTCACCGACATGATGAAAGAATTCGCGCAACCCGGGAGCTCCCGCGGATGAACCAACGGTTCCATTCTTCAGGACCGGTAAGAGCCCTAAAGGGAAACGTAGGCGTCGTTATCTCGACACTTCTCGTCGGATCATGTGGCGCCATCGCGCAAGGTCTGTCGCTGATCACGAAACCACATCGCTTTTGTGGTTACCTCCGACGCGAAAAGCAGACGGGCCGCGATTCCGTTTTCAAAACAAAAGTCAGTCTTTGCGGGCGCAGCGCAAACGTTGTAGGTCCTGACGTCTTGGATCAACTGACGGAGGTGCTGACGAAGGGAGACGGGAAATTCGAATTTAAAGATAGGTCACCCGGGACCTGTTGGTTGCTGGCGGTCTTTGAAAATCGCGAGTATGCCGCAGGGGGCACGGGGAGTTTGTACACAACTGAAAGCACTGGGAATTTCGTCCTGAAAACTTATCTCGACTAATATGCCTAAACGCAAAGACATTCACAAAATCCTGATCATTGGCTCCGGTCCCATCGTCATCGGCCAGGCCTGCGAATTCGATTATTCCGGTGCGCAAGCCTGCAAGGCACTCCGCGCCGAAGGCTACGAAGTGGTCCTCGTTAATTCCAATCCCGCCACGATCATGACCGATCCGGAATTGGCGCATCGCACCTACATCGAGCCGCTCACCAAGGAATACCTCGAGGAAATCATCATTAAAGAACGCCCCGACGCGCTGCTTCCCACCGTCGGCGGCCAAACCGCTCTCAATCTCGCTGTTGAGCTCGCCGAGTCCGGCATTCTCGAAAAACACAGGGTCGAAATGATCGGCGCCTCGCTTCGCGCCATCAAAGTCGCAGAAGATCGTCTCTGGTTCAAGGACGCGTGCCGTAAAATCGGCCTGGAAGTTCCCACGTCCGCTCTCGTCAACAGCGCCCAAGACGCCATGCGTCTCTGCGATCAGCTCGGCTTTCCGCTGGTGATCCGTCCCTCCTTCACCCTCGGCGGCACCGGCGGTTCGATCGCCTACAACAAGGAAGAATTTCAAGAAGCGATCGCCCACGCCCTGGACATGAGCCCCGTCCACGAAGCCCTCGTCGAAGAATCCGTCCTCGGCTGGAAAGAATACGAACTCGAAGTTATGCGCGATTATCGTGATAACTTTGTCGTCATCTGCACTATCGAGAATTTCGATCCGATGGGCGTTCACACCGGCGATTCCATTACGGTCGCCCCCGCGCAGACGCTCACAGACAAGGAATACCAGCGCATGCGCGATGCCGCCGCTGCCATCATCCGGGAGGTCGGCGTGGAAACCGGCGGCTCCAACGTGCAATTTGCAGTCAATCCCGAAAACGGCCGCATGACGGTCATCGAAATGAATCCGCGCGTTTCCCGCAGCTCCGCGCTGGCAAGCAAGGCCACCGGCTTTCCGATCGCCAAAATCGCCGCGCGTCTGGCCGTCGGTATGTCGCTGGACGAAATTCCCAACGACATCACGCAAAAAACCCCCGCATGCTTCGAACCCACCATCGACTACGTGGTCGTGAAAATTCCCAAATGGCAATTCGAAAAGTTTCCCGGCGCAGACAGCACCCTCGGCACGCAAATGAAATCGGTCGGCGAAGTCATGTCCATCGGTCGCACCTTCAAGGAAGCGCTGCAGAAGGGAATTCGCTCCCTGGAGCCGAGCACACCCTGGCGCGCACCTGTGGAAACCCCCGATTCGCTGCTGCGCGAAAAACTCGCCACCCCACGGCCGAATCGCATCCATTGGATTCTCACGGCGGTCGAACGCGGCATGCCCGCCCGCGACATTTGCGAACTCACCAAAATCGATCCCTGGTTCATCCACCAGATTGAAGAAATCATTCAGGTCAATCGCCGCGCCGCCGCCGTCACCGTCGAAACCGCCTCCAAGGAATTGCTCCGCGATGTAAAACGCATCGGCACCAGCGATGAGCACCTCGCGCAATTCTGGAAAACCACGCCTGCCGCGGTTCGCCTGCAACGAGCGCGCTATGGCGTGGGCCCCGTCTTCAAGCGCGTGGACACGTGCGCCGCCGAGTTCGAATCGTTTACGCCCTACATGTATTCCACCTACGAGGATGAAGACGAATCTAGTCCCACGCAAAAGCAGAAAATCATGATTCTCGGCAGCGGTCCCAACCGCATTGGACAGGGGATTGAATTCGATTATTGCTGCTGCCACGCCAGCTTCGCTCTGCGCGCCGATGGTTTCGAAACCATTATGGTCAATTGCAATCCTGAAACTGTTTCCACGGACTACGACACTTCCGACCGCCTCTACTTCGAGCCGCTCACCCTCGAAGACGTTCTCGCCATCGTAGAAAAGGAAAAACCCAGTGGCGTCATTGTCCAGTTTGGTGGACAAACACCTCTCAATCTCGCGCTCGAACTGAAACGCAACGGCGTTCCCATCGTCGGTACCGCTCCAGAATCCATCGATCTCGCCGAAGATCGTCGCCGCTTCGGACGCCTTCTTGAAGAATTGAAAATCCCGCAGCCGCGTAACGGCACCGCTCTCGTGCCTGAAGAAGCTGCTCGCGTCGCAGGCGATATCGGCATGCCCGTCCTCGTCCGTCCCAGTTATGTCCTCGGTGGCCGCGCCATGGTCATCGCCTATGACGTCAACACCGTGCAGGAATACGTGGCGCAAGCGGCCATGATGGGCCCGGCGCGTCCCGTGCTTATTGATCAATTTCTCGAAGAAGCAACGGAGGTCGACGTCGATGCCTTAGCCGATGGCTCCGACGTCGTCATTGGCGGCATCATGGAACATATCGAAGAAGCCGGCGTGCACTCCGGCGATTCCTCCTGCGTCCTTCCGCCGGTCAGCCTCTCGCCCAAAGTCCTGGAAACCATTCGCGATTACACCAAGCGTCTGGCTATCGCTCTCAAAGTCATTGGCTTGATGAACGTGCAATACGCCATCCAGCGAGACACCGTCTACGTTCTCGAGGTCAATCCGCGCGCCTCGCGCACAGTTCCTTACGTCAGCAAAGCCACCGGCGTTCCGGTCGCAAAGGTAGCCGCGCGCCTCATGGTCGGCCGCCGCCTCAAGGACATGAAGCTTCCCGTTGTTCATCACAACGGCGTCGCGGAAATCGCCGTTCGCGATTACTACTCCGTGAAATCGCCGGTCTTCCCGTTCAACAAATTCCGCGGCGTAGACACGATCCTCGGACCCGAGATGCGCTCTACCGGCGAAGTCATGGGTATTTCCACCGATTACGGCCAAGCCTTCGCCAAGGCCCAATTAGCCGCGGGTCAGAAACTTCCGGGCGGCGGTACCGTCTTTATCAGCGTGAACGATCGAGACAAGCGCCACATCGGCCCCCTGGGCAAAGAACTCGTCACCCTGGGCTTCAAGATCGTCGCCACACGCGGCACCTGCGCTGCTTTACGCGCGGCCGGCGCCCCGTGCGACGAAGTCTTCAAGGTAAACGAAGGCCGTCCCAACATCGTAGACCTCATCAAAACCGGAAAAATTCATCTGGTTATCAACACGCCGCTTGGCCGCGAATCGTTCTACGACGAAAAATCCATTCGTCGCGCCGCCATTCGCTACAACATCACCTGCATCACCACGCTGTCGGCGGGCCAGGCGGCCGTGCGTGGCATTCACTCGCTCCACGAACTCCAGCGCAAGGTGAACTGTCTCCAGGATCTTCACAATTCCGGCGTGGTCACCGCCGGCACTCCCACCACCGGAGACTGATCGATGGACATTCACGGCGTCTTCCCCGCTCTCATCACACCGTTCGCCTCCGACGAATCCGTTTCTCTCGCCGCCGTAATGGACAATGTCTGCGGTTACAATCAAACCGCCAGCGCCGGATTCGTTGTTCTCGGCTCAACCGGCGAAGCTGTCATGCTCTCCCGCGAGGAAGCCGATTCCGTTCTCGCGACCACTCGGGAAGCCGCCGCGCCCAACAAAATCCTAATCGCGGGCACCGGCGCCGAATCCACGGCCGAAACCATCGCCCGCACCAAACGCGCTGCCTTGCTCGGCTATTCCGTCGCGCTCGTCAAAACCCCGTACTACTACAAGCCCGTCTACGGCCCTGAAACCTACATTCGCCACTACCGCGCGGTCGCCGATGCGTCGCCCATCCCGATCCTGCTCTATTCCGTTCCGCAGTTCACCGGCATCACCCTTGAAACTCCCGAAATTCTCACCCTCGCGCAGCATCCCAACATCATCGGCATCAAAGACAGTTCGGGAAACGTGCAGCGAGTCGTCGAAGTCGTCGCTGGTGCGCCGGCTAATTTCCGCGTTCTCACGGGAGGAGCCTCCGTCATTTATCCGGCCTTGGCTGTCGGCGCCCGCGGAGCCATTTTGGCCCTCGCCGCTGCACTCCCTGAAAAATGCGCCGAACTCTACGACCTCGTGCAGCGCAACCAGCGCGAACAAGCCCGTCAACTTCAGCTACAACTCGCCCACGCCTCCAAACGCATTGTCTCCGAGAACGGCATCGCCGGCGTCAAGTACGCGATGGATCTTCGTGGCTACCACGGCGGCTTCCCACGCCCCCCGCTGCTACCCGTGTCCGAAGAAAAAAAACGCACCATCGCCGAGGCCCTGGCGCAACTCCATCCCGCCGCCGCAAGCGTCTGACCATGCCGATACATCACAACCTTTGCATGCGCATCTTCCGGGTGCCCCACTCCGAGCGCCTTTTGCGAAGGGTGGGTCACGGGTCATTCTGTCGTGGGTTCCTCTTCCCAATTTCGTCCAGCCCTCCAAGGCTGTCACTTTTCCCTCGGGCCAACATCTAAGCGCTCATGGACTGTCGCGCACTCCTACCCCACCAGTTGCCCCACACGTCGAGGCTTTTCCGCGACTATGTCGAGAATTTCTCCAAACTCCAACCGTTTTTCGAACACCCTCCCGATCTAGCCTCCGTCGCCCGCTGTTCGAAACAGCTCCGTTTTCCCGCCGACCGTCGTGCCCAGGTAACCGACGTCCTTCGCGCGCAAAATGTTCTTTATGGTGCCGGCGCTGAAACCCTGAAAAATCTTGATCGCTTTGCGGACGGAGCCGTCGCGGTCGTCAGCGGGCAGCAGGTCGCGCTATTCGGTGGCCCCGCGTTTTCCTTCTACAAAGCGCTCAGCGCCATCCAAACTGCTCAGGAGCTTTCGCAAAAAGGCATTCCTGCCGTCCCCATTTTTTGGATGGCCACCGAAGATCATGACGTCGACGAAGTGCGCCACGTCTCCTGGTTCCACGAAGGCGATCTGCTGGAGCTCGCTCTTCCCAAGCCGGCCGAGGATGCGATCCCGGTCGGGCGTATTCGCCTCGGCAAAGAAGTTCACGATCTGGTCGTTCGCGTGCAACCCTTACTCGGCCAAACCTTCGGCGATATGCTCCATGAAACCTACACCCCTGTGGCCACCTACGGCAGCGCTTTTGCCGCACTCTTTGCGCGCATTTTCGCCGACCAAGGCCTGATCCTTCTCGATCCTCTGGACGAACAACTCCACAAAATTGCCGCTCCACTCCTCAAAGAAGCTCTGGTCCAGCGCGACGAACTAAACGGCCTCCTTCTCGAGCGCGGCAAGGATCTGGAACGTGCAGGCTATGAAGTCCAAGTAAAAGTCACTTCCCACAGCACGGTCCTATTTTCCATCGAAGACGGCCATCGTCAGGTCATCACCGCTGCCAATAACGAGTTCTCGAGCGGCGGGCGTGCCGCCCCGCGCGCAGACTGGCTCCCCCGCGTCGAAGCGTCCCCCGAAAACTTCAGCCCCAACGCTTTGTTCCGCCCTGTCGTTCAGGATTTTCTGCTTCCCACCGCCGTCTACTTCGGTGGTCCCTCAGAAATTGCCTATTACGCACAATCCCAGGTGCTCTACAAAAAACTTCTCGGTCGCATGCCGTTGATTCTCCCGCGCGCCGATTTCACCCTGGTCGATCCCAAAGGCGAGCGCATCCTGAAAAAGTATCGCCTTGAAGTCGAAGATGTCTGGGGCGGCTCGCAGTCTCTTCGCAATCGCATGTACAATTCCGCCGTCCCCAAGAAACTCGCGAGGGAATTTGACGCGAATCTTCGCCAGATGGAAAAGAGCATCCAGAACCTCCACAAAGCCATTGCCAAGGTCGATCCCACCATTCAGGGCACCATCGCGCGCGCCGAAAAGCGCATCCGCTATCAAATCGAAAAGCTTCGCCACAAAACCGGCGCAGCCCTCGATCGTCACGAAAAGCTGATCGCCAAACACGAAGCCTTCCTGGAGAATTTGCTGTTCCCCCGGAAAGCCCTGCAGTCCCGCGATCTTTGCTTCCTGCCGTTCCTGGGCCGTTGGGGCAGCGGCGGCCTCCTCGAACTCCAGAGACTCGCCAGCCCCAAAAAAACGGGTCGTCACCTGATCGTCCCCATTCCCTGAAATATGCAAAACTCAAACCGCGGAGTGAGAAATCCCTCTTCGGATTGCGCAATCGCCAATCAAATCCCGGAGGCCCTTTGCAATCCATCACCGTCAAAACTTCACGCCGCACACAACTTGTTGACGTCACCAAAGACGTCCAGCGCATCGTCACCGCTCTCAGCATTCGCGTCGGTACCTGCTTCCTTTACGTCCCCCACACCACTGCCGCCATCCTCATCAACGAACATGCTGACCCCGACGTAGCCTCCGACGCGGAAGGCGCGATCGATCGCCTGATTCCGCTCTCCGGTCCGTATCGCCATGCCGAAGGAAACTCCGACTCACACGTAAAAGTCATGCTCACCGGCACCACCCAATTTGTCTTCGTCGAAGAAACCAAACTCGCTCTCGGCCGCTGGCAAGGCATCTTCCTCGCCGAATTCGACGGCCCCCGCGAACGCAAAATCTACGTAAAAGTCCTTCCCGACCGCGTGTAACCAATAAAAAGAATCCGTCATTCCGGACGGATTCCGCGAAGTGAGGAATCCCTCTTTGATCCCACCGTCAAGTCCGACTCAAATCGCCACCTCCTTCCCCTGACCTCCACTGTGCTAAAGTTTTTACAATGCAAACGCTAGGCATATACGTCCAGGTGCCCTTCTGCCAGACCAAATGCACCTACTGCAACTTCCACACCGGCGTAGTATCCTCCGATCGCTTCGCTCCCTACATCCGGGCGATCCAGCAAGAACTCTCAGGCGCCCCGCACTTGCACCGTTCCGCAGGTATCCTCTGGCCCGAATCCGCGGAAGCCCGGCTTGTAGAGACCGTCTACATAGGAGGTGGCACGCCCAGCCTCCTGAATCCCGAATTCCTCACCGCCCTTCTCCGTTCCATCCACCAATCCTTTCCGGGAAACTGGCGAGAAGTCACCCTGGAAGCCGATCCCGAAACCGTCGAGCCCCGCAAAGCCTCGCAATGGGCGGCCGCAGGCATCGATCGCATCAGCTTCGGCTCGCAATCTTTCGTCGACGAGGAATTAAAGGCCGCCGGCCGCATGCATCGGAGCGCGGACATTTTCAAAGCGCTGGCAATCCTCCGCAACGCGGGCATCCATAACATCAGCTTCGATCTTATCGCCGGCCTCCCCAAGCAAACCCCCGATTCCTGGCGATACTCGCTGGCCGAAACCATCGCCCTTTCTCCCGAACATGTTTCGATCTACATGATGGAAATTGACGAAGCCTCCCGCCTCGGCCTGGAAGTGATCAACAACGGCTCACGGTATAGTGCCCGCGACCTGCCCACCGAAGAGTCCATGGCCGATTTCTACGAGTTAGCCCAGCACGAACTGCGCGCAGCCGGCTTCGAGCAGTACGAAATTTCCAACTGGTCTAAGCCGGGTTACGCCTCCAGGCATAATCTGAAATATTGGCGCCGCGAACCTTACCTCGGTTTCGGCGCGGGCGCGCACTCCTTCTCCGGTAAACAGCGATGGTCCAACCTCCACGATGCCGGTGCCTACGTCTCGGCAATCACCTCCGGCAAAAGCGCCATCGAAGACGTCCAGTCCGTAACCTCGCAATCAGCTTTGGAAGAAGAACTGTTCCTCGGCTTGCGCCAACTCGAAGGCATTGATCTCGCACGCATCCAACGCCAATATGGTGTCGATCTGAAAAAGAAAGTAGATCGCCTGGCATCCACTGGCATGGTAGAACAACAAGGTGACGTCCTCAGGCTTGCCCCGGCAAAACTGAACGTCTCCAACGAAATCCTGGTCGAGCTCCTACGCTAGGAGCGCATTTGCAGGGCCCGCCTTCCGAGGCGCGCTGTCTCTGGGAGCAACACAACCAATGACCTACACCGTAGCCAAAGGCAATCAACTCGTCGATCCGGACCGTGTCTTACCCGTCGCCAACGCCGTCGATCTCCGCAGTGACACCGTCACCCGTCCGACCGACGAAATGCGCCGCGCCATAGCTGCCGCTGAAGTTGGCGACGACGTCTACGGCGAAGATCCCACAGTCAATCTCCTGCAAAAACGTGCCGCCGACATTTTCGCAAGGGAATCCGCACTGTTCATTCCCACCGGCTGCATGGGCAATCTCATTTCCATAAAGGTCTGGACGCACCACGGCGACGAAGTCATCTGCGAAGAGCGGGCGCACGTCAATCTTTACGAACTTGCTTCCATGTCCGCTATCGCCGGCTGCATGCCGCGCGCCGTTCGCGGCGGCCTTGATGGCATCCTCACCTGGGAACAAATCTACGCCGCCATTCGCCCCAAAATTTATTACGATTCGCAAACGACTCTCGTGTGTATCGAAAACACCAGCAACATGGCTGGAGGCACCGTCTATCCCACCGAACGCGTACACGAAATTTGCGATCAGGCGCACGCTCTCGGCCTGAAAGTCCACCTAGACGGCGCGCGCATCTTCAACGCCGCGACCGCGCTAAACGAAAACGTTGCCCATATGGCACAAAAATGTGACTCCGTTATGTTCTGCCTGTCCAAGGGTCTCGGTGCTCCTGTCGGATCCATGATCGTCGGTTCTCGCGAGTTCATCGAACGGGCCCGCGTGTATCGCAAAATGTTCGGCGGCGGCATGCGCCAGGTTGGCGTACTGGCGGCCGCGGGCCTCATCGCCCTCGAAAAATCTCCCGCTCGCCTCCATGAAGATCACGCAAATGCGAAGCATCTCGCCGAAGGCATTGCCAAGACTCCAGGTCTCTCCATCGATCCTGCCGCCGTCCGCAGCAACATCGTCATCTTCGATTGCAAAGCTAGCGATCTCACCGCCGTTGAACTCTGCGATGCGCTACACGTCAAAGGAATCTGGGCACAAGACACCGCGCTCTACTCCGTGCGCCTCGTCACTCACTGCGACGTAAACCGCTCCGACATGGATCGCGCCCTAACCGAAATACGCGCCGTAGTCCAAAACCAACAAGGCCGCAGCGCGTCCGTCTTGTAGCGGAGCGCTTGTCCGCGAGTCCTGTGGCTGTCGTACCGTCTCACTGAAAATTGTGTACGATACCTGAGTGCGCACCACGGAGAGCACGCATAGGCTACAAACGTCTGTCATTGCGAGCGGAGTCCGCGAAGCGAGGAACCTGCTTTTCTCATGATCAACTCACATAACCACAAGGAACGCCCATTGATTCGCATCTCGAAATTTCCAGCGCTCGTGCTGTTCCTCATAGCTCTCTCCGCCACTTCTCTCGACGCCCAAGCGCCAAGCGCGGCGCCCACTCCAGAAGAAGCCAAAAAATTCATCGAAACCGCTGAGCAACGCCTCTTCGAACTCGGCAACAAAGCCAGCCGCGCCTCCTGGGTTCACGACAATTTCATCACCTTTGATACCGACGCCATCGCCGCCGACGCCAACGAAGAAGACAACACCGCCGCCACGCAGGACGCCAAGGAAGCTCGCCGCTTCGATCACGTTCCGCTTTCTCCGGAACTCGCCCGCAAACGCTATCTCCTCGAACTTGCCAGCGGCTTTCCCGCTCCGGATGATGCGAAAGCGGAAAAAGAGCTGGCGCAGATTTTGTCCTCGCTCGAAGGCGACTACGGAAAAGGGAAGTGGTGCCCGGATGGCGCCAACAAACCGTGCCTCGACGTCACCGCCATCGAAAAACTCATGGCCAACAGTCGCGATCCCGAAGAGCTCAAGCGCGCCTGGATCGGCTGGCACGCCGTAGGCGCTCCCATGCGCCAGCGTTACGTGCGCATGGTTGAGCTCGGCGACCAAGGCGCCAGCCAACTCGGCTATTCCGATGTCGGCGCGCTCTGGCGTTCCAACTACGACATGCCTCCCGATCAATTCGCCGCGGAAATGGATCGTGCCTGGGAGCAGCTCCGCCCGCTCTATCTTTCTCTTCACGCTTACGTGCGCGGCCAGCTCGCCAAAAAATATGGCCGGGACGTTGTTCCGCCCAACGGTCCGATCCCCGCGCACCTGCTCGGCAACATCTGGGCGCAGGAATGGAACAACGTCTACGATCTGATGGATTCGCCTAAGCCCGCGCAAACCTTCGATCTCACTTCCATCCTCGTCCAACGCAAGACCGATCCCAAGGGCATGGTCAAATACGGCGAAAACTTTTTCATCTCCCTCGGCTTTGCTCCTCTACCTGAAACTTTCTGGGAACGCTCGCTCTTTACGAAGCCCGCCGACCGTGATGTGGTCTGCCATGCCAGCGCCTGGGACGTCAATTCCAAAGACGATCTCCGGGTGAAAATGTGCATTCAAATCACCGAAGAAGATTTCCGTACCATTCACCACGAGCTCGGCCACAATTTCTATCAACGCGCTTACGACACCCAGCCTCCGCTCTTCCAGAACAGCGCCAACGACGGTTTCCACGAAGCCGTTGGCGACACCATCGCGCTCTCCGTCACCCCGGAATATCTGAAACAAATCGGCCTAATCGACACCGTGCCGCCCGCCTCTGGCGATATCGATTATTTGCTACAACAAGCCCTCGAAAAGGTGGCTTTCTTACCTTTCGGCCTGCTTGTCGACAAATGGCGCTGGGAAGTTTTCTCCGGCCAGGTCAAACCCGATGATTTCAACAAAGCCTGGTGGGATCTTCGCCTGAAATATCAAGGCGTTGCCCCGCCCGTCGGCCGCTCCGAAGCCGATTTCGATCCAGGCGCAAAATATCACGTTTCTGCAAACATCCCCTATGCCCGTTATTTTCTCGCCCGCATTTATCAATTTCAGTTTCAACGCGCCCTTTGCAAAACCGCGGGCTTCCAGGGCCCGCTTCATCGCTGCTCTATTTACGGCAACAAAGCTGCCGGCGAAAAACTCAATGCCATGCTCTCGCTCGGCCAAAGCAAGCCCTGGCCCGACGCCCTCGAAGTCCTCGCCGGCCAAAAACAAATGGATGCCTCGGCTCTGGCCGACTACTTCGCGCCCCTGAAAACCTGGCTGGACGACCAAAACAGAAAAAACAACTACCCGCTAGGCTGGTAATCGGGGCGCAGTCCCGCGGTCTTCATAAGCCGTCATCCTGAGGTCCCTTGCCGGGCGGAAGGATCTCAACGTAAATTACATCGCAACTCCAGCCGCACTCCCACGGTGCGCAAAGGCCGCCCATAAGCTAAACTTTTACCGACTATACGCAGCACCATCAGGCGAGGTACACGTGGACTTCAGCTTCACCGACGAA
Source organism: Candidatus Acidiferrales bacterium (assembly GCA_963742325.1). Classification (GTDB taxonomy): domain Bacteria; phylum Acidobacteriota; class Terriglobia; order Acidiferrales; family UBA7541; genus Acidiferrum. Next base: position 2,855,610 of record CAVULB010000002.1, read on the forward strand.
CAAAGCCATCTCCGCAAGTCCGTGCGCGAATTTGCCGAAGGAGAAATCGCTTCCCACGTTATGGAATGGGACGAAGTCTCCCACTTTCCCACCGAACTTCTACCCAAGCTCGCCGAAATGGGCCTTATGGGCGTGATCTTTCCCGAGGAATACGGCGGCTCCGGCCTCGGCTACATCGAATACGCTACCGTCATCGAAGAACTCTCCCGTGTCGATGGCTCCGTCGGCCTTTTTGTCGCCGCGCACAATTCGCTGTGCAGCAATCACATCTATAAATTCGGCACCGAAGAACAAAAGAAAAAATATCTAGTTCCCTTAGCCCAGGGTAAAAAGCTCGGCGCTTGGTCCCTCACCGAACCCGAAGCCGGCTCTGACGCGGGCGGCACCCGCACCACTGCCGTTCGTCAAGGCGATGACTGGGTGCTCAACGGCTCCAAGACTTTCACCACCAACGGTTCCTACGCCGACATTTGCGTCGCCATGGCCGTCACCGACAAAGCCAAGGAATCCCATGGCATCAGCGCCTTCATCTTGGAGAAAGGCACTCCCGGTTTTCGTCCCGGTAAAAAAGAAAACAAGCTCGGCATGCGTGCCAGTGACACTTCCGAAGTCATCTTCAGCGATTGTCACATTCCCGCTGCGCAGCTCCTCGGCGCGCTCGGCGAAGGCTTCATCGGCAGCCTCAAGATTCTAGACGGCGGTCGCATTTCCATCGCTGCGCTTGCGCTCGGCATGGCCCAGGGCGCTCTGGAAGCCGCAACAAATTACGCGAAGCAGCGCAAGCAATTCAACAAGCCCATCGCCGATTTCCAGGCTATCCAGTTCAAGCTTGCCGATATGGCCACCCAAGTCGAAGCCGCCCGACTGCTTGTCTATCAAGCCGCATGGCTTGCCGACCAGAAAAACCTCCGTTTCACCCGCGAATCCAGCATGGCCAAGCTTTTCGCCAGCGAAGTCGCCGTCCGCGTCGCCAACGAATGCGTCCAGGTCCACGGCGGTTATGGCTTCATCAAAGACTATCCCGCAGAAAAGTTTTACCGTGACGTCAAGCTCTGTACCATCGGCGAAGGCACCAGCGAAATTCAGCGTCTGGTCATTGCGCGCCAGCTCCTCGGCAAGAAATAATGGATGCATGCGCTTTCCCGGGACCAGCAATCCCCGTCATTCCGAACGGAGTCCGCGGAGTGAGGAATTCCTCTTGTTGAGACTGAGCCCTCAATGACTCTCCCCGCCTCCGACTGGGCCGCCAAAATCCTACAAGGTGACGTCCGCGCCCTCGCTCGCGCCATCACCGCGATAGAGAATCATTCCCCCGAATCCGAACAACTCCTCAAGCACCTTTTCCCCCACACCGGCAATGCCTATCTCACTGGCATCACCGGCGCCCCCGGCACGGGGAAGAGCACCTTCGTCGATCGCCTCGCCGCCGTTTACCGCAAGCGTCAACAACCCGTCGGCGTCATTGCCGTCGATCCTACCAGCCCGTACTCCGGCGGCGCCATCCTCGGCGATCGCATCCGCATGCAAGGCCACTCTGCCGACTCCGGCATCTTCATTCGTTCTATGGCCACCCGCGGCTTCCTAGGCGGTCTGGCCCGCTCCACAGCCGAAGTCGCGCTTCTACTCGATGCTGCGGACAAACGCCAGGTGCTCATCGAAACCGTCGGGGTTGGCCAGGACGAAGTCGATATCGTTCGTCTCGCGGATTGCGTTCTCGTGATTCTCGTTCCCGGCCTCGGCGACGACATCCAAAACATGAAAGCCGGCGTCATGGAAATCGCTGACATATTCGTCCTCAATAAAGCCGACCGCGAAGGCGCCGAGCGCCTCGAAGAGCAACTCCATGCCATGCTCTCCATGGTCATGCCGCGGGACGGCTGGCATCCTCCTGTAGTCCGCACCGTAGCCACAGAAAATCGTGGCATCGACGATCTCGCCTCCGCCATCGAGAAATTCCGCGCACATTGCGAATCCACCGGCCAACGCAAGAAGAAGCAAATTGAACACTGGCAGACTCGCCTGATCGAAATACTGGAATCCCGCCTACTTGAAAAAGCCCTCCCTGGCAAGGCCGGCGAAGCTCGCCTCCAAGCCGCCGCAGCCCAAGTGGCCGCCCGAAAAAAGGACCCATTCTCCGCCGTCAATGAATTATTAGAAAATGCGAGTCTTTTGTAACAAAACCACGGGCTTTGGCCCCTGAGGAACCTCATGCACTTCGGCGAAATCGAAGTTCGATATCTCGATGGCGGCCACTTCGGCCTCGACGGCGGCGCTATGTTCGGCGTCGTCCCCAAAGTCCTGTGGCAGAAAAAATCTCCTCCCGACGAGAAAAATCGCATTCACATGCGCGCCAATTCCTTGCTTTTGCGCGCCCACGGCAAGACTATCCTCGTTGAAACTGGCAATGGGACGAAATGGGACGCGAAGCAACGCGCCATTTACAACGTCCAGGACGGTGACCCTCTCCTCGACTCCCTCGAGCGCACCGGTGTCCAGCCGGATCAAATCGATCTCGTGATCAACACACATCTTCACTTCGACCATTGCGGCGGCAACACGCGTGTCATCAACGACCGCGTTCTCCCCACTTTCCGCCGCGCCCGCTACGTCGTCCAGCGAAGCGAACTCGAACACGCCATGAGTCCCAGCGAACGCGATCGCGCCAGCTACGTGTCCGAAAATTTTGCGCCAATCTCCAAGCTGGGCCTCTGGGATCTAGTCGACGGCGACGTGGAAATTCTCCCCGGAATTTCCGTGGCGCGCATCCCCGGTCATAACGCGGGCATTCAAGCCGTCCTAATCACCGGCGGCGGCAAAACCCTCGCTTTCGTCGCCGACCTGTTCCCCACGCGCCACCACATTCCGCTACCCTGGATCATGGCCTACGACCTCTATCCCTTACAGTCGCTTGAAACCAAGCGCTTATGGATTCCTCCGATCGTCTCGAAGCAATGGATCGTTGTCTTCGGCCACGATCCCGATGTAGCCGCCGCCACTCTCCACGAACAAAACGGAAATATCGAAACCGAACCACTCGACCTCAACCGCTGATCGCCATTCCTAGTGCCCCATTCTGAGCATCTTTCGCGAACTCTCTGGGTGCTTGCAACGAGCGGCTGTTGGGGAGGGCCGACGCGTGGGTCTTGGGTTTGTAGGGCCCGACCTTCCGAGACGTCCGTTTCCCGAACTCGAGCGCAAATCCCGAATGCAAGCAAATCCGGCATGGCACTCTCGCCTGTGGTTCGTGCTGGTCCCCTCCGTCCGCACGAGCAAGGAATCCATCCCCTCGTCTCCGCTCTGTGCCCAAACCTTTGCGTCCTAAGCGTCAAATGCTGTCCTCTGCCGTACCGCGGACCATAACCCGCTCACCGTCTTTGTAGGGTCTTTTCTGCTGCACTCGCCACTGGCCACTTCTTCCCACCCATCACTGTTACAATATTGCGTCGGAGAAGAAATCCATGTCGCCGTCCAAGAAATCGAAAGCTAAAACCGCGCGCGCAAAGTCCGCTTTGGCCGACATCGGCGTAATCGGGGGTAGCGGCCTCTATTCCATGTCGGGCCTGTGCAACACGCGCGAAGTCCGCATGAAAACTCCCTTTGGCGATCCTTCCGACGCCTTCGTCATCGGCACCGTGGAAGGGAAGCGCGTTGCCTTCCTTGCCCGCCACGGCCGCGGCCATCGCATCCTGCCCACCGAACTCAATTTCCGCGCCAATATTTACGCCATGAAACTGTTTGGGGTGCAGCGCATCATCTCCGTCAGCGCCGTCGGCTCCCTCCAGGAAGATCTTCAACCCGGGCAATTTCTCATCCCCGACCAATTCTTCGATAGCACCAAAGGCCGCAAGTCCACCTTCTTTGGCAACGGTATCGTCGCGCACGTCACGTTCGACAAACCCGTCTGCCCGCAACTCTCCGCTGTCCTCGGCGCAGCCTGCCGCGCGCAAAATGTTCCCGTCCACGCCCAGGGCACGTACATCTGCATGGAAGGCCCGCAATTTTCCACGTTAGCCGAGGCGAATTATCATCGCGCCATGAAATTTTCCGTCATCGGCATGACCAACGTCACCGAAGCCAAGCTCGCCCGTGAAGCCGAACTCTGCTATTCCACAATCGCCATGATCACCGATTACGATTGCTGGCATCCGGAACACGATTCCGTCAGTGTCGCCGCTATCATAGCGACCCTCAAGCAAAACGCCGCCAACGCTCAAAACGTTCTTCGCCAGGCCATCAAAACCCTGCCCTCCGAATACACCTGCAAATGTGCCGGAGCCCTGAAACACGCCATCCTCACGGATGCAAAACTAGTGCCCGCCAAAACAAGAAAGAACCTAGCCGCAATCATCAGAAAATATTTCAAATAGCCTCGACCATGACTCGTATACCGACATCTCCGCTCCGTCTGTGTGTCATCCTGAGGAGCGCCTTTTGCGACGAAGGATCGCAGCCCATGCGTCTTATCACCAATCACAAAAGCTACACCGTGATTCCGAGCGGAGTCCGCGAAGTGGCGAATCCCTTTTCTCTTCGATTTCTAGTACCAGCACCAAACAATCTCACCAGGAGAACCTCATGTCCTTGCTCGTCGTCGGCTCTGTCGCGTATGACGCATTAGAAAGTCCCTACGGAAAGGTCGAACGCACCCTCGGCGGCGCTGCCACCTACTTCTCCGTTTGCGCGGCCTTTTTCACGCACGTCAATCTCGTTGCTATCGTCGGCGATGATTTCGATCCTAAAGACGAAGCTTTGCTTCGCAAGCGTTCGATCGACATCGAAGGCCTCGAGCGCGCCGCCGGCAAATGCTTCTTCTGGGCTGGCCGCTATTCGGAAAATCTTAACGAGCGCGTCACCCTCACCACCGATCTCAACGTCTTCGCCGCATTCAAGCCGCGCCTGCCTGAAAAATATCGCAATTCCAAATACGTTTTCCTCGCCAACATAGCTCCCGATCTCCAGCGCGACGTCCTCCAGCAGGTCAAAGGCACTCCCAAACTCGCGGCCATGGACACCATGAATTATTGGATCGAGCGGACCAACTCCGAACTCCGCAAAACCCTCAAACACGTCGATATCCTTATGATCAACGATTCCGAAACACGCCAGCTTTCGAGCGAGCACAATCTTCTCCGCGCCGCTCGCCACATCTTCAAAATGGGTCCGAGCACACTCGTCGTGAAACGTGGCGAATACGGCGCCATGCTCGTCGACAAACACGGCGTCTTCTGTGTCCCCGCCTTCCCCCTTGAGGAACCGCACGATCCCACGGGGGCGGGTGACAGCTTCGCCGGCGGCTTTATGGGCTACCTCACTAGCGCCGGCGGCAGCGCCACCAACGACGCGGCCCTCCGTCGCGCCATGGTCTACGGTTCCGTTATGGGCAGCTTTACCGTGGAGCGCTTCGGCTTGGAGCGCCTCCTGACCCTGAAAAAATCCGAGATTCACCGCAGGGCACGCCACTTCGCGAAACTAACCCAATTCAAGCTCTAGTCCGCTGAATCGTTTTCGAACCTGTCGCGCTGGCCTTTATGGCAGCGCCCCTTGCGTGAATCCCCAGGGTGCCTCGCTCGCTCTGGCGCCGTCATGCACACCCCATTCATCCCCTCTTCTTCGCGCTCGCCGCCGTGTGCGATCTCTGCGTCCGCCGCGTTAATTAAACCCTCCCGGTCTTCCCCCTTACCGCAAACCGTAGCCATACCCTCCAGAGCACGCCACTCCGCGAAACTCATCCCCCTCCAAGTCCGGTTTCGCTAAAATCGCTTTGCCCCACAAATCATGACGCCACCATCCACATTCCCGCGCAAACCAAAAGCTCTCCGCAAAGGTTGCAAGGTCGCCGTCTTTGCCCCATCCTCTCCCGCCGAACAACTCGATGTAACCGCCGGGCTCGTCGAATTGCGCCGACTGGGCTACGAATTCGCCCCCGTCCAACTCCCCGGTCCCGAAGGTTACTTCGCCGCCTCGGCCGCATCTCGCCGCGAAGCATTTCTCAAAGCCGTGCGCCATCCTGACATCGCCGGTCTGATAGCACTCCGCGGCGGTTATGGCGCAAACTATCTCCTCGGCCCCGACCTCGCCACGCAATTACAGGAACCAAAATGCGTCATCGGCTACAGCGACCTCACTTCGCTCCAAACATATCTCTGGCAGACCTCCGGCTGGGTCACGTTTTATGGCCCCATGGTCGCCGCTGCGCTCAATCGTGGCGCGGATGATTCCCACGGCTACGACGAACACTCGTTCCTCCAGGCCGTCGGCAACGCCGAGTCCGGCTGGGAAATTCCGCTGGCCGGCAAATCGCTGGCCAACGGCGTCGCCGATGGACGCCTCCTCGGCGGCTGCATCACGCTTCTCCAAACCACGCTTGGCACTCCTTGGGAAATCGACACCACCGGCACCATTCTCATACTCGAAGATCGCGGCATGCGTCCCTATCAACTCGATCGCGCGCTCATGCACCTTAAGCAAGCAGGGAAGTTCGATTTCGTTCGCGGCATTGTCCTTGGCGATTTCCCGGATTCCGCTGCCCCAGTAAAAGACAGTCCCTCGGTCCGGGATGTCTGCGAACGCATTCTCGCTCCCCTCAATATTCCGCTCGTGTTCGGCGCCGCCATCGGTCACACGCAACGGCCCATGCTTACGCTTCCAATCGGCGTCCAGGCGCGCTTGATCGCTTCCGGTGAGGGCCGGTTGGAGGTCCTGGAGCCGGCCGTACTGCCATGAATCGTGCAATGAAATGAGGAACCTAAAAAAGAAAATGAAACACATCCACTTGATTGGTATCGGCGGTTCGGCCATGGCGCCGCTGGCAGGAATGCTGCGCGAACGCGGCTACAAAGTCACTGGCTCCGACGGGGGAGTTTATCCGCCCGCCTCCACGCTACTGGAATCCTTCGGCATTGAGTACGCCGCCACATTTGACGGAAACAATCTCACTCCCGCGCCCGATCTCATCGTCGTCGGCAACGCCATCTCTCGCGGCAATGTAGAAGTTGAGGAAATGCTCGATCGCAAGCTTCCACATCGCTCGCTGCCCGAAATCCTCGAAGAAGAATTTCTCCCTGGCAAGCATTCCATCGTAGTCAGCGGCACTCACGGCAAAACCACCACCACCGCCATGGTGGCGTGGATTTTTCATGTCGCGGGCAAGCATCCAAATTTCCTCGTGGGTGGTGTCGCGGAGAATTTTGGGAAGAGCTATGGCCTCGCCGGCGGCCCCGAATTCATTCTCGAAGGCGACGAGTACGATTCCGCCTACTGGGACAAAGCCGCAAAATTCCTCCACTATCAGCCCGACGATCTCATCATCACTTCCGTTGAATTCGATCACGCCGACATTTACGCCGATTTCGATGTCTACCAGTTGGCGTTCAAGCGCCTCGTCAATCTCGTCCCGCGCCGTGGCCGCGTCGTCGTCTGGGGCGATTCGGCCGGCGGCGAAGCCCCGAGTAAGGTCACGGAAAAAGCCTTCTGCCCCGTGATCACCTACGGTTTCGATCCGCAAAACGATTGGGTCGCCAGCAACGTTTCCATCGTCGATGAGCAAATGCATTTTCGCGTACACTTCAAGGGCGATCTCTACGGCGATTTCTCTCTCTCCGCCTCCGGCCGCCACAATGTTCTCAACGCCCTCGCCGCTATCATCGTTGCGCAGGGAAGAGGCATTCGCACCGAATCCCTGCAATCCGCGCTGCCCACATTCCAAAGCGTCAAGCGTCGCATGGACGTGAAGGGAGAGATCGACAACATTCTCGTCGTCGACGATTTCGCCCACCATCCCACGGCCATCCGCGCCACCATCGAAGCCGCGCGGCTGCGCTGGCCCAACCGCCGTATCTGGGCCGTTCTCGAACCGCGATCCAATTCCATGCGCCGCCGTGTTTTCCAGGACGCCCTGCCGCAATCTCTCGCGCTCGCAGACCGCGTCATTCTCGGCTGCGTTCACCGCGCAGGCCAGCTCGCCGACGAGCAGCGCCTCGATCCCGCAACCATCACCTCCGCTGTCGAAGAACTCGGCAAAGATGCTCGTGCCCTCCCGAGCGCCGACGCCATCGCCGATTTTCTAGCCACCGAGGCGCGCCCCAACGATTTGCTCTTGGTGATGTCCAATGGTAGTTTCGATGGATTATGCGAAAAGCTACTGAAACGCCTTCGCGCACGCTCAACCGCATCTGAGGTGCCGGCCCAGTGAAGCAAATCTCCGCCCAATGTAGTGGCCGAACTTTAGATCCTCTAGCGCAGGGCGAATCGGCGAGCCCTGCGGCCTTCTTGTTGTACTTTTCCCGAATCTCCATAGCCCTGTCTTCCCCTCACCGCACGTCCCCACAAGAGTCGGTCATTCCGAGCGGCGTCCGCGAAGCGAGGAATATGCTTCCCGCCCTGCTTTTCGTTTTTCTTCTTCTCTTCTTCGCCACTCCGACTCCCGCCGCCATCCGCTACGAAGTCTCCCTCTTGCATCCCGAACAACACCTCTTCCACGTCTCCATGGAAATCCCCAACGTCCAAAGCGAACTAAAACTTCAGATGCCTGCGTGGAACGCGCTCTACGAGATTCGTGATTTCAGCAGTCACGTTCAGCAGGTCGAAGCTTATGCCGATGGCAAGCGGGTCGATATCGAAAAACTCGATAAGCTTACCTGGGACGTCAAAGCCTCTGGCACCATCACCGTAAAGTACGCCACTTTCTGGGACGATTCCGGTCCTTTCAACTCCCAACTCAACTCCGAACACGCCTTCATCAATCCTGCCATGATATTGCTGTACGTTCCCGACCGCCGTGCGGAAGAATGCTCGCTTCTCGTCACGGAAATACCGCTGGATTGGAAAGTGGCCTCTGCAACAGCTGGCCACCCACGTCCCACAGGTTCACGCAGCGCCTCCTGGGATTTTTCCGCTCCATCTTTCGATGCTCTCGCCGACGGTCCAATCGAAATTTCCAACTTCGAAGTATTCACCATCCACGACCTCACTCCACCCGTCCAGGTCGTCATCCACGGCGACAACTACAAACGCCGCGAGGTCGAAGTTGCCCTCCGCAAAATCTGCATGTACGAAATCAAGCTCATGGACGGCGCGCCATACGATCAGTACACCTTCATCTTCCACATCGGCAAACCCGCCGGTGGCGGAGGCGGCGGCATGGAGCATTCCAATTCCACCGCCATCTACATTCCGTCCGGCGACTATCTCTCTAACGTTTCCGCGCACGAATATTTCCATCTCTGGAATGTCAAACGCATTCGTCCCTCCACTCTAGAGCCCGTCGATTACACGCACGAAATGTACACCCGAGCGCTGTGGTTCGCCGAAGGCGTTACCAATACGTATGGCTCCTACACGCTTGTCCGTTCCGGCATCTGGAGCAGGCAGGAGTTCTACCAGGATCTCTCCTCGCAAATCACCGAACTCGAAACCCGCTCCGCCGAGCATTGGCAGAGCGCCGAACAATCAAGCCTCGATACCTGGCTCGATAAATATGCGCTCTACAATCAGCCGCAACGCAGCGTTTCCTATTACACAAAGGGCCAGGTCCTCGGGGTCCTTCTTGATATCGTCATTCGCGATCGCACGGACAATCAGCACAGCCTCGACGACCTCATGCGCGCCATGAATCAGGATTTTGCGAAGTCCGGAAAGTTTTATCGCGACAGCCTGGACGTCAAAATCACTGCCGAAAAAATCACTGGTGGCTCTCTTGACGATTTCTTCTCCAAATATGTCAGCGGTGTTGATCCGCTCCCCTATACCAAACTATTTTCACAGGCGGGCCTCTCGCTCGAAGAGCGCGATTCTGTCCGCGCCACGTTAGGTTTCACGATGGAAAGGGAACAGGATGGCACGTTCTCCATTGCCAACGTCGAAGCCGGTAGCACCGCCGAAAAGGGCGGCCTGAAAGTGGGCGATACGGTTGTTCGTTGGAATGGCGGCGATCCGCCGCGTCGCGCGGATCGTTGGGTTGCGCAACAGAAGCCCGGCCAGGAACTCCACTTGCGCATTCGCCGCGCGGATGCCGACCAGGACATCGCCCTCCGTCTCGGCGAGCAACGCGAAAAGGTTTATCAGGTCGTCGAACTCCCCGACGTCAGCGACCGCGCCAGGCGCATTCGCGATGGCATGCTCCGCGGCGCCACCGATCCCATCACCGCGCGCAACCGCTAACTCTCTCTTTACTTAAAATCAAAAACTTATAACGTATTACACACCCATGCTCCGCACCGCCTTCATCTGCTTCTTCCTCTCTCTCTACATTCTCATCGCCGGGCCGCCGCTCATTCTTTACGCCTACTTCACGAGAAACGTCGACCCGCTCTATTGGGCCGCGATCAATGGCGTAATGTTCTTCGTGAACTGCGTCGGCGTCCACGTTCAGGTCAAGGGCGCCAGGCGCATTCCCGAAGGCACCTGCATCTTCGCCGCGAATCACACCAGCTCCGCCGATGCTCCCGCCGTCGTCGGCGCTATCCCTCGCCGCATCGCCATCCTTCTGAAGCGTTCGCTGTTCGATTGGCCCATCGTTGGTCAGGCCTTCCACATCGCGCACTTCATTCCGGTCGATCGCCGCAAGCGCGACTCCGCCATCGAAAGCGTAGACAAAGCCATTGACGCTCTCCGTAACGGCCAATCTTTTTTAGTCTATCCCGAAGGTACGCGCAGCCCAGACGGACGCCTTCAGCCTTTCAAGAAGGGAACTGCGGTCATGGCCATAAAGTCCGGCGTTCCAATTGTCCCGGTAGCCTGTTCCAACGCCCACCGCATCATGGAAAAACGCAAACTCAACATCCACCCAGGCACAATCCTCGTCGAATTCCTGGATCCGATCGACTCCAGCAAATACACCCTAGAACAGCGAGAGACCCTGACCCAGGAACTCCACGATCGCCTAGCCGCCGGCCTACCCCCCGACCAGCGCCCCCCAGACTTTTCCGGCGCCGCCTAAGGAATCTCGCCTCGAACGCAGCCTCGCTAAGTCCGCACTGTTCGGCGCAGCAACAAAAGAGCGATTTGTCATCCGAGGAGCCCCTTTGCCAGGAAGGATCTCAACTACCCAACTGCCCGCCATCACCTCCGCTCCCATGTCCGCGAATTCCTAAATCCCTCATCCCCTCCACAAAAGAAAACCCCGTCATTCCGAACAGAGGCCGTGCAATAAAGAATCCCTCTTCGACCTAAACGACCTCCGCAACCGCAACTTCGGACTCCCGACTCTCCACTACTGACTTTCCTCCTCCAACTCCGCCACTCTCCTCAACAACTCCGGCAAGCGGCGCAACGCCGCCATCATCTTCAACCACTCCCGATTCTCCACCGCCGGATACCCCGAATACAGCGCACGCTCCGGCACGTCATTTGGCACGCCACTCTGCGCCGTAATCACCGTTCCATCGCCCACCGTCAAATGCCCGGCGGTTCCCACTTGCCCAGCAAGAATGCACCCCTCCCCAATTTTCGTCGACCCCGCCAGCCCGACCTGCCCGCACAACATACTATTTGCTCCCACCTGCGACGCATGCCCTACCAGCACCAGGTCATCGATCTTGGTCCCGCGCCCAACCCGCGTCTCTCCCACCGTCGCCCGGTCTACGCATGCGTTCGACTGCACTTCCACATCATCTTCGAGCACCGCCGGTCCCGACTGCACGATTTTGCGCCACGTGCCGTCCGCGCGTTTCGCATAGCCCAATCCATCCCCGCCAATCACCGCGCCGTTCTGCAGAATTACGCGATCTCCCACGATGCAACCTTCGCGCACCACGGCATGCGCGTGTGCAAAAAAGTCCGTCCCAATTTTCGCTCGGCCATAAATCGTCACGAAGCTGTGCAACACCGCCCGCGCTCCAATCTCTGCGCCTTCGTCCACAAAACAATATGGTCCAATGTGCGCTCCCTCACCAATCTTCGCCGATGCCGCCACGATTGCGGTTGCATGCACACCCGGCGCATACACCGGCGCGGCATAAAACAATTCCAGCGCCTGCGCAAAGGCCAGGTACGGATTGGCAGTCCGCAGCGCCGCTAAAGGCTCCAGGCCGTCCTCGCGCTGGAGCTTGACTCCCTCTTCGATAAGCACCGCCGACGCGCGCGTCGTCTTCAGCAACGGTGAATACCGCTGGTTAGCAAGAAATGTCAGCTGCCCCGCTTCTGCATGGTCGATTCCCGCCACACCTGTGATGTCTGTCGCGAGATTTCCCTCCAGGCGACATCCAAGCTTATGCGCGATTTCCTGCAATTTCATGGAGTCAGCTCCTGCACCTAACCCGTTTTCTGTTTTGGTGGGTTATCTTCTGAGTCTCGCACAGCCTCAAGAAGGAAGTACAGGCGGCCTTCCACAGCCCGCGGCAACTTTGGGTTTGCCGCTCGCATCGGAATCGTTATAATGTTTCAGGTTTTTAGACCGCCAGGCTAGTCCCAGTCTCTGCGACGCCCCGCAGGCATTTCTTGTGGTACGTGTACTAAATTCAGGAAAGGAGTTTCAGGTTTTGGTAAGCCCGAGGCGTATCTGTATCTTTCTTTCAGCCGTAGCGTGTATCTGTTTGAACGCGCGTGGTCTTGTTGCGCAGCAAGTTCAAGTTGTGAACATCTCTTCCGGCCCTCAAGACGTTTTGTACGCGCAGTCGGAGTTTTTGCAATCCATCGATCAAGCTTGGTTTGCTCCTCTCTCGTCCGATCTTGCTGCGGCTGCTCCCATCGACTCGCCCGATTTCTTGGCCCTGCCGCCGTTGCCTCCGGCGAACACGCGCGCCAATGATTCCAGTATCAAACCGAATCCGAAAGACCAACAGAAAGAGGAAGGCACGCGCTTCCGTTGGAAGCCCGCGCTCGGCGAATCCCTGCTGTTCACCGGCATCATGCACACGTTTAACCTCACCACCGAGGCGGGTACCCGCGACGCCCTCAACGGCCACTGGTTCACGCACTACACCGATTCGGTGTCCGAATTGCGCGGCTGGAGCGACAGCGACAAGTTCATGGCTCCCTATGTGGGCCATCCCATCGAAGGATCGGTCTTTGGCTTCATCGAACGCCAGAACGACCCTCAATTTCGCCTCGTACAGTTTGGCGACGGCCGCGAATACTGGATCAGTATGTTGCGGTCCATGGCCTACGGTGCCGTCTGGCACACGCAGTGGAAAATCGGCCCTGCCAGTGAAGCCTCCATCGGCAACGTCATGTTGCACGCTTCCCCTGGATTTATCACTCTCGTGGACACGCCCACGCTCGGCTTCGTTACCATGCTCGCCGAAGATGCCGCCGATCGCTATGTGATCATGGGCCTCGAGAATCGCACCAACAATCGCGTGGTGATCATTCTGGTGCGCAGCTTCCTGAATCCTGGCCGGACTTTCGCCAACATGATGGCCTTTAAAGTTCCTTGGAACCGTGACACGCGCCTCGGCCTGTTCGGTTCTTACTACGATCTGCGAAAAGAACTGATGGAAGAGTACAAAAACGGCGGAGAGAAGCCTTTCGTATTCGTGAAAGACTCCTGGAAGCCCGCCGGCGTGGACTTCAACCATCCACATTCCAAAGCTGCTGACATCGAGCTCACCGCTTTTCCATACTACGAAACCTTCCTCGGCGGTGGCTCCTGCATCGGTGGAGGTGGTTCTGGCGCCGCTCGCGTCAATCCTTCCTGGCAAGTCATCACCGAAGTCAGCGGCTGCCTGATCATGCACCAGCCGTTCTACAATTACAGCGCGGACAGCCTCTTCTACGGCGGCGGCTTCCGCTGGACCCCGCTATCCGCACATCGTTTTTCTCCCTTCGGACAATTCATGTTCGGCGGCAGAAAAGTGACCTATGAAATCGACAATCTGGCTCTCAAGAAACAGCTACTCGAGGAATGGAACAACGGAAACGGCACGCTTGCGCACTATCCCATGCGCAGCGCCTATGAATTCGAAACCGCACAGAACGGCCCGAGCATCGCGGTGGGAGGCGGATTTGATTGGGTGGTCACGCGGCCGTTTGCGTGGCGCATCCTAAACGTCGAGTACACCCATTCCTGGATGAATGACGTCCTCCAGATCCATCCTCAGGAAGGCATAAAGATTTCTACCCAGGCCGTTGTTCGCATCGGCACCTGGTAGTCTTCCTTTCCTATGCCAGACGCGAGTTGCAAATCCGATACAGTCTCGCGCATGTACAAAAAAAATCCTGACATTCCGCGCTAAACTCCCCCATAGCTTCTCACGCAGAGGAGAACTCTATGCTAGATCAAGGCGTCTGGGCTGAAGTCAAAGTGGGTGCCGAGCACCTGCGTCTATTCTCGGAACAAAATGCGCAAGGGGTGCAGGCGTCCGTCTACAACGTCAATAGCAAAAACTGGATCGCCCCCTCGGAAACTGTCGACGACATTGAATCAGGTAAAGATCGTGCCACCGCGCACGCCATCGCCTATCTTCAGCGCGTAGCCAATGCCCAACTTCCCCCCCTCCAATGGAAAAAATCCCGCTCTGCCTGAATTTAGTGGCCGCTTTTTAGATCTGCCAATCACGGTTGCCGCACATTGAGTCCGCGAAGATTGCAACCACCCGATGAGGAGTGCAAGTGACAAGAAAAAGAGCGGACGCCCGGGTTGCAGCCCCACGCTACAAGAATTCCAGCAAGCTATAGGCGTCATCCCAAACGGAGTCCACAAAATGAGGATCCCCCGAACTCCTGTGGGGTAGCGACTTCCACAAACCCCTCATGACTCATCCTCCGTAAACAACCGTGGCTGCACCGCCGCCGCTGCCGGAGCCTTCCGCCGTGCAATCCCCACCACACCCAACACCGAAAACTCCGTCAACGCGCTCCTCGGAACGAAAATCCGATCCGTGTTCGAATTGAAATCCGGCGGCGTCATCTGCAGCCCGTTTTCCTGCAATCCTAGCAAGTCGTTCGGGATCACCCCTTCTAGGCTTTCCCCATCCCGAAACCGCAGCCGGACCCACAATCCGTCCATTTTCGGCCGGCTCAGAAAGCTCTTACGGTCCATCTCAATGTCTTCGTCCAAGTCTCGGACAAAATAGATGGCCCGCACTCTAGCCAGCTGAATCTCCTCGTGCGCGCCATCCGGCGTCAGCACATCTACCGCTTCCGCCTGCGGCAACCGTGCCGGGTTTAGGTATCCCCGCAGCAGCTTCCGCTCCAGAAGCTCGATGATCACCTTCTTGTGGGTAGAAGTTGGGCTTTTGCTCTTCAAACCGGTCTTTTCCGCCAACATTCACGAAACAATTGCGCAAAATCGCAGATTATGTTAATTTAGCCCTGCCTTTCCTGTCAAGTTATTGTTTTTATTGGGTTTAGGTCCCCGAGGGCCGCTTTTGACCGAGAAGACGCAAATCCTCAAATCCGCCTCCATCATTTCCCTGGTTACTATCGTCAGCCGGATTCTCGGCTACGTCCGTGACCAGCGCATTTCCTTCCTCCTTGGCACCACTCTCTCTGCCGACGCTTTCGTTCTCGCTTACCGCCTCCCCAACCTTTTCCGTCGCATGGTCGGGGATGGCGTCGTTACTGCTTCCTTCATTCCTGTATTTACCACCTACATGCGCGATTCCAGCTCCGAGGAGCTCTGGAGGTTTGCGAACCGCCTCTTCTGGACGCTCGCGCTCGTCCTCGCCATCGTCACCGTTCTTGGCGTCATCTTCTCCCCGGTCGTGATCCAGTCCTTCTCTTCTCAACAGGATCGTGCCAGCAGTTGGGATGAAGCCATCGCGCTCAACCGCATTATCTTCCCCTATCTCTTTTTCGCCGGCCTCGCCGCACTCGGTATGGGCATTCTCAACTCCTATCACAATTTCGCGCTGCCCGCTGCCACCACGGCCTTGCAAAATCTCGCCATCATCATTTTTTCCACTGCCCTCGTCTGGCACTATTTCGAGCGACCCGCCGTCTCTCTCGCCGTCGGCGTGCTGGTTGGCGGCGCGCTGCAATTCCTTATCCTCGTGCCGCAGCTGGTTCGCCGTGGCATGCGCTTCGACTTCGGAATCTCCTTCGCTCATCCCGGCGTCAAGAATTTCGCCCGCCTCATGTTTCCGCGTTTTTTTGGCATGGGCATTGCCCAGATCAACTTTTTCGTGGACACCTTCTTCGTGACCGCTCCCCGCATGCCACGTGGCAGCTTGGCAGCCCTGTACGTTTCCGATCGCGTGATGGAACTGGTTCTCGGCGGTTACGCCATTGCCGTCGCCACCGCGATTTTGCCAATGATGTCCCATCAAGCCGCCGCGAATGATTACGAGGGCTTGAAGCGAACCCTCACTTTTGCTGTGCGCATCGTTGCCTACATCACCATTCCCGCCGCTCTCGGTCTCATGATCCTGCGCGAACCCATCATCCGCATGCTGTTCCAGCATGGCCAGTTCGTTGCCGAATCTACGCGGCTCACCGCCCGTCCGCTGCTCTATTACGCTGCCGGCCTGCCGGCGCTGGCCTGCGTCAAGCTCATCGTGCCCGCATTTTATTCCGCGGGAGATACCAAGACCCCCGTCATCGTCGCGCTCCTGTCCTTTGCCCTGAACATCATCCTCAATGTTATTTTCCTCAACTTCCTTTTCCGCCGATTTCAGAATGGCGGCCCGGCTCTGGCCACCGTCCTTGCGACGTTCTTCGATTTCTTCACGCTGTTCTTTATTTTCCGCCTCCGTTACGGCGCCCTCGGTACCGTTCCCATTCTCCGCTCCATCGGCAAGATCACGCTTTGTTCCGTGCTTATGGGCGTTGCCTGTATGATCGGCAATCACTACGCCAGCTCGCCTGCCGCGCTGCAAGCTTCCTTCTTCGATCATTTGCTCATCTTTATCGCTCTGATTGGCGGGGCCACGCTTCTTTACATTGGCCTCACATGGATTTTCCGTTGTCCAGAGATTGAAGAAGTCTACGGCATCGCTACGCGGCGCGAGACCGCCGAAGAATTGGCGGGTTCGTGATGGAACTTTCTGCTGCCATCTCCGCTTATCTCACTCACGTTCGCGTAGAGAAGGGCTTGTCTACCAACACCGTTTCCGCCTACGCGCGAGATATGTTCAAGTTCGAAGCGTTCGCCAAGAAGAATAAGCTCGCCCTCAAATCCATTTCTCGCGACGACCTTGTGGACTTCCTCGCCAGCCTCTACCGCCAGAAGCTCGAAAGCCGTACTGTTGCCCGTCATCTGGTGACGCTGCGCAATTTCTTTCGCTTTGCGCAGATTCAGGAACTCATCACCGACGATCCCTCTCTTAATCTCGAATCTCCCAAAATCCGCCGCTCCCTTCCGGATTATCTGCGCCTGGAAGAAGTGGAGAAACTTCTTGCCCAACCCGACGATAAAACTCCCATCGGCCTGCGCGATTGCGCCATGCTGGAAGTCCTCTACTCCAGCGGCCTGCGCGTTTCGGAGTTGACCGGCCTGCGCGTGATGGATCTCGATCGAGCCGTCGGCTGCGTCCGCTGCATCGGCAAAGGCGACAAGGAACGCATCGTGCCCGTAGGCAAAAAAGCCATGGCCCTGGTCAATCGTTATCTTCGCGACGCTCGCCCCAAGCTTCTCGGCAAAGGCACGTTGGCGCACTCGCCGGTTCTTTTTCTGAATCGTCGTGGCGGACGCCTAAGCCGCGTCGGTGTCTGGAAAATTCTCTCCGCCTACGGCCGTCAGGCGGGTTTGCGTGTGGCGCTCACGCCCCACATGCTGCGTCACAGTTTTGCAACGCATCTGCTGGAACGAGGCGCCGATCTGCGCTCCGTCCAGTTGATGTTGGGTCATAGCGACATTTCCACGACGCAAATTTACACCCACGTTGTGGAAGAGCGTTTGAAGCAGATTTACAAGGCCCATCACCCGCGCGCTTAGCGAGCGGGAAGGGAACTAACGTGGGTACGGGCGCTGCCGCTTCAGCCGCCCACCCTAATGTGGAAGGAGCACAATGCCTGATTATATGTTCTTGCTCGAAAGCCGCCTCTCTCCGGAGCAACGTGCCGCCATGCTCCGCGTCCAGGAACTGGCCGCTGCCATGGGTTTCAATGTGTATCTCACCGGGGGCACCGTTCGCGATCTCATTACCGGCGCAACCCTTCGCGATCTCGATTTCACCATCGAAGGTAACCCGTCCAAGATTGCGCGCGAGCTCGAAAAGGGCGGAGCCAAAGTTCTCTCCGAAGACGAAAAGTTGCGCCACGTCGAAATGCTTTTCGCCGGAGAAGTCGAGGGCAGCCTTTCCGCCGCTCGCGACGAATATTACGTGCGTCCTGGTACGCGCCCCGAAATTCGCTGGTCTACCATCATGGAAGACCTGCGCCGCCGCGATTTCTCTCTCAATGCCATCGCTATCTCTCTGAATCCCGCATCCCGCGGCCTGCTTCTCGATCCCACCAATGGCCTCTCGGACATCGAACACGGCGAAGTCCGCGCGTTGATCATTCACAGTTTCACCAATCAGCCCGTTCGCCTCATCCGCGCGCTGCGCATGGCCGCTCGCATGGGCTTCAAACTCGAATCCCGCACGCAGGAATGGTTCAACCTGGCCATCGAGCGCGAACTGCAAAAGACCATCACTCCCGAAGACGCCGGTTACGAACTCCGCTCCCTCGCCCGCGAAGAGCGTCCGCAACTGATCCTCAAGGAATGGGACGAACAAAATCTTCTCGAGCTCGTCCATCCGCTGCTGGCCAAGAAACATCCCGACTACGACGCCATTTCTCGCCTCCTCAAGGTTCGCGACGAACTCTTCATGGCCGGTTTCCGCCCGCGTTTGGCCACACCCATGATGCTGGCCATTCTTGCACGCTTGAAAGACCGCGAACTCAACCATCTCTTATCAAAACTGGATTTTCGCGCTGCGGAAATCGCGGAGATCGAGGAATTTCCGGAAAAGGCCAATGAAGCCCAAAAAGATCTAGCCGGGAAAAAAGGCAAAACTCCGATCGACGCCTATCACTACATCGAGAAGCTTCCGCTCGAGGTGGTCGCCTATCTTCTCGCGGAATCCAATAATGCTGGCGCCGTCTCCAAACTGAAAGCCTTCCTCCACAAGTGGCGCCCCATTCGCCAGGCTCTGCCCGTAGTCGTTACCGAACTCGAGACACTCGGCATGCCTCGTGGCGCGAAATTCGATCAGGTCATCAACGAAGTGTTTGCCGCCCAGTTGAACGGCCGCGGAAAAACCCCCGAAGAGCGCGAGAAAATCCTTCGCAAGCTCTCTGGCATCAAGGAACCGCCTAAGAAAAAAGAGAAAGAGAAGAAAGCCACCCGAGGCGCGGACAAGCATGCCGCCTCCGAAGCCATTCACGCCAAAAACAAGGCCGCCGCCGACAAAGCCGCCAAAGAAAAACAACAAACCAAACCGCCAACCCCCAAGAAAAAATCCAAATAACCCCCTTATTTTCTTCCTAGGGGTGCAGCATTGCGGCGCCTCATGTCCGCTACTATCCAGCAATCGCACCACCCCGTTTCTGGGGTTTTCCTAGTGTTGTAGTGCCCGCCTTCCAAGGAGGACCTAACCAACAAGAAATCCTGCGGCCAACCCGCCAATGTTATCCACAATCCCCTGAATCCCATTCGCAATTCCCATCCCCGCGTTCTACAATTAAATTCCATGGGTAATCCGCAGTTCGTTCACCTTCACGTACACACCGATTACAGTCTCCTCGATGGCGCGTGTGAAACCTCCCAGCTTCTCGACGAAGCTTCGCGGCAAAAAATGCCTGCGGTAGCCATCACTGATCACGGCAACCTCTTCGCCGCCGCCAATTTCTTTTACGAAGCCAGCAAGCGCGATGTAAAACCCATCATCGGCTGCGAAGTTTATGTCGCCAAGGGCAGCCGCCACGATCGTGGTGAAAAATCCGGTCCCGTCACCTCCGAAGATCGCGATGATTTTGAGCCCGGCACCCGCGGTAGCAATCATCTCGTTCTCCTTTGCGAGAATCTCGAAGGTTACCGCAATCTCATCAAGCTCGTCTCCGCGGGATTCCTTGAAGGCTTCTACTACAGGCCGCGTATCGATTACGAACTCCTCAGTAAGCATTCGAAAGGGCTAATCGCTCTCGGCGCTTGCCTCCGCGGTCCCGTCACCGAATGCATCGTTGAAGAAAAATACGACAAAGCTCGCGAAAACGCCTACCGCCTCCGCGACATTTTCGGCAAAGGTAATTTCTTCCTCGAAATTCAGGATCAGGGCCTGCCCGTCGAAAAGGGCGTCAACACCCAGCTCATGCGGCTCTCGAAAGAAACCGGCATCCCTCTCGTCGCCACCAACGATTGCCACTATCTGCACCACGAAGATGCCCACGCCCAAGAAGTCTTGCTCTGCATCCAGACCGGCAAGACCATGAGCGATACTCATCGCATGAAGTTCGCTACCGACCAGTTTTATTTCAAGACTGCCCAGGAAATGGCGCAGGTCTTTCGCGAAGTTCCCGATGCGCTTTCCCGGACAGTCGATATCGCCGCTCGCTGCAACGTTAAAATCGAACACCTCCCTAACGCGCTTCCCGAATTTAAAGTTCCGGCAGGCCACACGCCCGGCAGCTATTTTGAAGAAATGGCCCGCGAAGGTTTTGCGCAGCGCCTTCCCAATCTCGAACGCCTCGCCAAGCAGAATCTTCTGCGTAATCCGCTCGCGCATTACGAAACGCGCCTCTCCTCCGAAATCGAAATGATCAAGAAGATGCACTATGAAGGCTACTTCCTGATCGTTTGGGATTTCATTCATTACGCCCGCGCGCAGGAAGTTCCCGTCGGCCCTGGTCGCGGCTCCGCTGCGGGCAGCCTCGTCAGCTACGCGCTGCGCATCACCGACGTCGATCCTCTCCAGTACAACCTCCTCTTTGAACGATTCCTCAACCCCGAGCGCGTCTCTATGCCCGATATCGACATCGATTTCTGCATGCGCCGCCGTGGCGAGCTCATCGAATACGTCACCCAAAAATACGGCCGCGACAATGTCTCCCAGATCATCACTTTCGGCACCATGGCCGCTAAAGCCGCCGTGAAAGACGTCGGCCGCGCCATGGATATTCCTTACGGTGACGTCGACAAACTCGCGAAGCTGATCCCTACAACCCTCGGTATCGATCTGGAGACCGCCCTTGCGGAATCGCCGCAACTAAAAGCCGCCGTGGATGGCGACGAAAAATTCAAAGATCTGATGAAGGTGGCCCTGCGCCTCGAAGGCCTTTCCCGCCACGCTTCCACGCATGCCGCCGGCGTCGTTATTTCTCCGCAACCGCTCACCGAACTCGTCCCGGTTTACAAGACCAACCGCGATGAAATCACCACGCAGTACGACATGAACGCGCTCGAGCGCATCGGCCTGCTCAAAATGGATTTCCTCGGCCTCACCACGCTCACCGTTCTCTACGACGCGGTCAAAATGGTCGAGCGGAATCGCAGCGTCAAGATCGATCTCGACAGCCTGCCCTTCGACGACGAAGCTACATATAAACTCTTCTCCCGCGGCGACACCACCGCCATCTTCCAGTTTGAATCGCATGGCATGCGAGACATTCTTCGCCGCTATCAGCCCACGCGCATCGAGGATCTTACCGCCCTCAACGCCCTCTATCGTCCCGGCCCCATCCAGGGCGGTATGATCGACGACTTCATCAATCGCAAGCACGGCAAAACCAAAGTCAGCTATGAACTTCCGCAGCTGAAGGATATTCTCGAGGAAACCTACGGCGTCATCCTCTATCAGGAACAGGTGATGCAAATCGCCAATCGCCTCGCCAGCTTCTCCCTCGGTGAAGCCGACATCCTGCGTCGCGCTATGGGCAAAAAGAAAAAGGAAGAAATGGCGGCGCAACGCGCCAAGTTTCTCGGCGGCTGCGACAAAAATAAAATTCCCGACAAGAAAGCCGTTCGCATCTTCGACTTGATGGAGGAATTCGCTGGCTACGGCTTCAACAAATCCCACTCCTGCGCCTACGCCCTTCTCGCCTACCAGACCGCCTGGCTCAAGACGCACTATCCGGTCGAGTTCATGGCTGCCTTGCTCACGTCCGAAACCGGTAACGCCGAGAAGCAGGTCAAATACATCAACGAGTCCCGCGGCATGGGCATTCCCATCCTTCCGCCCGACGTCAACGAAAGCGATCTTTTCTTCACTCCCGTCAGCGATTCCATCCGGTTCGGCATGGCCGCCATCAAAAACGTCGGCGAAAACACCGCGAAAGCCATTCGTGATTCCCGCCTCAGCCAGGGCGAGTTCAAATCGCTCTACGATTTCTGCGAGCGCATCGAATCCCGCTTCCTTAACAAGCGTGTCTTTGAAAGCCTCATCAAGTGCGGCGCCATGGACTCTCTCGGTCCGCGCGAACCCATGCTCGCCTCGGTCGATGACGCTATCGCCGCCATCCAGCGCGCCGCGCGGGCCAAGGAATCCGGCCAGCATGGTCTCTTCTTCGGCGGCTCCGCCAGCGAGCCAAAGGTTCACTTCGAACTGCGCGAAGCCCCTCCTTGGTCCGAAGAAGATCGCCTCACCAGCGAATATGCCATGCTCGGTTTCTACATCTCCGGGCATCCGCTAGAAAAATACGCGTCGCGCCTGAAAGATCTCGGCGTCATTTCTCTCGATGAAGTGGATGGCCAACGCAACGGCAAGGAAATAGCCGTGGCCGGCCTCATCGTCGGCACTCGTCCCATGCGTTCCAAGAAAGGCGCGCGCTGGGCCATCTACACCTTGCAGGACATGACCGGTGTCCAGGAGCTTCTCGCCTTCCCGGAAAGTTTTGCTCGTCTCGAAAATCTCCTGAAGCCCGGCCAACCGCTGCTTCTGAAAGTCCGCGTTCAGGTGGAAGAAGCCGGCACGCGCCTCTCGCTTCAGGAAGCCCGCAAGCTCGAATCCATGCCGGAGTCCAATGGCGCACCCGAATTCCGCGTTAAGCTTGACCTGCAGCGACTCAACGAGGCAGCCCTCGCGCAGCTTGAGGATCTCTTCGCCAAGGCCGCTGGCCCGAGCACGGTAGTCTTTGAGGTCAAGGCCCACGATGGCACTACTGCGGTGGTGCAATCTCAGCGTAAGATACGGGTCACACCCGACTTCATCGCCGCTCTCGACCGCATCTGTGGCGACGAAGGGATCCAAAGGATTTCGTAATGTGCGCGGCGAAAAAAGATAAAAAGGGCTTCCCGACTCTCGAGCGCCAGAAAGAGATCGAGCGTCTGGAGAAAGATGTCGAGGAACTGCGCCGCCTCTCCGCGGTAAGCCCGAACGGCGACGACAGCGAACTCGAGCGCCTCAAACAGGAAGTTCTGGAACTTCGTCGCGAGTTTTATACTCATCTCGGCCCCTGGCAGCGCGCCCAGATCGCCAGGCATCCACAACGCCCTCATACGCTCGATTGGATAGGTCTGATGATTACGGACTTCATCGAACTTCACGGTGACCGCGGTTTTGGCGATGATAAAGCCCTCGTTGCCGGCCTGGGAAAATTTCGCGGGCGCCCTGTCGCCGTCGTCGGCCAGCAAAAGGGAAGAGACACCAAGCAGCGCGTCATTCGCAATTTTGGCCAACCCAAGCCCGAAGGCTACCGCAAAGCGCTTCGCGTCATGCAGCTCGCCGCGAAATTCGGCCGCCCCGTTCTCGCGTTTGTCGACACTCCCGGCGCTTATCCCGGCATCGACGCCGAAGAACGTGGCCAGGGCGAAGCCATCGCGCGTAATCTTCGTGAAATGGCCCGCCTCCCCGTTCCCGTCATCGTTACCGTCACCGGTGAAGGTGGCTCCGGCGGAGCGCTGGCCATCGCTGTCGGCGATCGCGTCAACATTCTCGAAAACGGTTTCTACTCTGTCATCTCTCCCGAAGGCTGCGCTTCCATCATCTGGCGCGACGCGGCCAAGGCGGAAACAGCCGCTATCGCCATGAAAATCATGGCCACCGATCTTCGCGAACTCGGCATCATTGACGAAATCATCCCCGAGCCGGACGGTGGCGCCCACGGCGACTACGAAACTGCCGCCAAACTTTTCGGCGACGTCCTCGAGCGCCAACTCCTCATCCTGGCCAGTCACTCCCCCCGCCAACTAGTCCACGACCGCTACGAAAAATTCCGCCGCATGTGCCAATTCTTCTCCCTAACTTAGTCTGCGGCGGCTTGCCGCCGCTTTCACAACCAAAACCGAACCACCCAAATGGCCCGCCACCAACTCCCTGAGCAAAGCGTCTTTTGCGCAGCGAAGGATCACAACGTAAGGTGCCCCCGCAAGCGCCAACTACAAAGACTCCCGCCTACTGACTCCCGACTCCGGACCGCCCCTTATCACCCCCGTACCACTTTCGCCACTCTCTCTCTATCCTTCCGTTGTCCCCCCAACCTCCCCGCTCTACTCTGAAATGGCAGCGCGTGGCCCATCGCCTCGGGGAATTGCACTCCGCACCGTTTGCAAAGGACACTGCATCATCATGTCGGAACCCTTTCGCCCGTATGAAAAACTCGTTGATATCATCATCCTGGGCAAGAAATTCCAGGTCCCGGAGCGCAACTCTTTGCTGCGTTGCTTCCAGTTCATCAGCCCGGAAACTATTCCGTACGGCCGCTTCTGCTGGAACCAGGATTGCCAATATTGCCGCGTCTCGTGCCAGCTGCCCGACGACGACGAGCCACGTGAAATGCTTTCCTGCAAATTCATCGTAATGCCCGGTATGGAAATCACCGACCTCAGCCAGGAACTGAAATGGTGCCTCCGCGCCAAGCTCCCCTCAGACACCCCCGTGTCCAAATAACTCCGTGTAGCGTCGCACAGCGCCAGCGAAACTTGGGACTTGCCGTTGAATTCTGGTGTGAACTCCATCAACGTGTGCGATAAGATCGCTGGCAAAGCAAGCCTTCTACATGTCGTGCAAAGTTCTCGGTGGAAATTCCTCGGGTCCTCTCGATCCATCCGAAGCGGCTCCGGCATTTCCACGTATAAGCCACCAGCAGTTGCGAAAGCAAAGCCGACAGCTCTTCGCCCCTATGCTTGCCACCTTTGTCGAGTCGCTCCCGGTCATTTGTGTCTTCCCGCATAAGCCATGGCGGCGCTCCCAATTTGCCTCTTCTCCTGTCTTGCTCTACGATTTTCACTCATGCCCCCTTCCTCACTCCTTCCCTGTGACGGCTGCGGCCAACCCGCCGACTCGGCGCACATCTCCCGCCGACTCGAACGCCTGGCTTGGGCCACGCGCTTTCGACCGCTTCACATCCAAGCGCTGCTCCTCTCCGGGATCGCGCCTAAACACAACTCCGCCTTCCTCTATTCCGCCAACGACTCTTTCCACGGCGAAGCCGCCACCATTCTCCAAGCCGTCCAAGTTTCCGCAACAGGGAAGTCCCCAGAATCCGTGCAAACCGAATTCCAAAAACTCGGCTTGATGCTCACCCACGTCCTCGAGTGTCCCCTCGACGAAACCGTCTCCCCCGCGCAATCCCAAGCCTTGCTGGCAAAGCAGCTCTTTGTCGCTATTACCCGCATCCGCCGCTCTCTCAAACCCAAGCGCCTACTCCTCCTCTCCGCCGAGCTCCTGCCACTGGTTGCCCAATTCCATAAAACCACGTTAGGCTGCCACATCCTGCCCGCCTCTGGCGTATTCCTGCCCACCTCGACGCCTTCGCAAACCGACCTTGATGCCTTCCGAGCCGCCCTAGCAATCGCCCCAGCCCCTGCTGTCTAAGCCACTTCGGCCCTGTGACACACGTCACTGTGCCCCGTGACCCTACTGGCCACACTGGTGCCGTACCTACGTGCCTCCGGGTATGCTAGTATTGATTCGGAGCCCACTGCCCAGGGGTGATTTGTGCAAACTCGTGCAAAATTCGGTGTCGGGATCGGCGTTATCGTGGTCTCCATGGCCTTCTTGGCGTGGCTCGGCTACGGCGAAAGCAAGACGTACTACCACACCATCGCCGAATATCAGTCCCTGCAGGGTTCGGCCCGCAACCATCGTATGCGCCTGGCCGGCACTGTCGAACCCGGTTCCATCAAACACTTGCCCGGCCATATCGAGTTCGTTTTGGAAGAGCAGGGAAAGACTCTACCGGTCAGCTATGTCGGTACCGATCCTCTGCCGGATACTTTCGTAGACAAGTCCCAGGCTCTCGTTGAAGGGCGCCCGTCGGGCGATGGCAAGTTCGTTGCCGAACATGTTCAGGCCAAATGCGCGTCCAAGTATGAGTCGGCGCCTGGCGGCGATAGGCCGGCCCCGGCAAGCGCGACGCAAACCAGCAGCAGCACGTACAGCGCCCAGTGATGGGTTTCGTAGTGGCCGGTGTTTAGACCGGCAAGCCTGCAGTCCTGATCGCGCCGTTGGCGCGATGGAATAACGGACCGAAAATGGCGCGAGGGGGAGGGCGAACGGCCTATGGATGTATTCGGTAGTTTTTCGCTTCTGCTCGCGTTCGTGTGCGCGGTCTACGCCTTCATAGGCGGCATCTTCGCCATTAAAACGCGCCATCCCCTCCTGATCAAAAGCACTCGCCAGGCGGGCATTGCTACCTGTGTCCTGATTTTCCTCTCCACTTTCAGCCTCGAATACCTGCTCTTCAGCGACAACTTCTCGATGGCTTATGTAGTTCAGCATTCCAATCGCGATCTCTCCACCTTCTACAAAGTCGCCGCTCTATGGGCCGGCCAGGAAGGCTCGCTGCTGTTCTGGAGCACGCTCCTTTCCGTCTATGTCATTTCCGTTCTCCTCGTCTATCGCAATAAGAACGGCGAACTCATGCCGTATGTCGGCGTCATCCTCGCTGGCGTACAAATCTTTTTCCTTACGCTAAACAATTTCGTCGAGAATCCCTTCAAAACACTCGCCGCCGTCAATGCCGCAGGCGTCCTCGCTCCCTTCACCCGCATGGATGGCAACGGCCTCAATCCTCTTCTCCAGTATCCGGAAATGGTTATTCACCCTCCCAATCTCTATTCCGGCTACACCGGCTTCACCATTCCATTCGCCTTTGCCCTGGCCGCGTTGCTCGCCCGATACCCCGGCGAAAAGTGGATTCACCTCACGCGCAAGTGGACCATGGTCGCCTGGTGCTTCCAATCTCTCGGTATTCTTCTCGGTGCTCACTGGGCCTACGCCGTTCTCGGTTGGGGCGGCTACTGGGGCTGGGATCCCGTCGAAAACGCCTCCTTGCTTCCCTGGCTTACGGGCACCGCATTCCTTCACTCCGTCATGATGCAAGAGAAGCGCGGCATGATGAAGGTGTGGAACGTTTGGCTCGTCTTCTCCACGTTCCTGCTCTGCATTCTCGGCACGTTTCTTACGCGCAGCGGTGTGGTCAGTTCGGTGCACGCGTTCGCCAATTCGCAGATCGGCTCGTGGTTTGTGGGATTCATTCTCCTCACTTTGGCCGTGTGCATCATCGCTTACTTCAAGAACCGCGATTATCTCAAGAGCGAAAACATGCTGGATTCCATGATTTCCCGCGAATCCAGCTTCCTGTTCAACAATTTGCTTTTCCTTGTCGCGTGCATCGCCGTTCTTTCCGGCACCCTCTTCCCGGTTTTCTCCGAATGGTTCACCAGCAATCGCATCAGCGTGGGCGCTCCCTTTTTTAACAAAGTCATGATCCCCATCGGTCTCGCCATTCTTTTCCTCACCGGCGTTGGGCCGCTGCTCGCCTGGCGCAAGACTTCCGCGGACAGCCTGAAGCGCAATTTCGGTTGGCCGCTCGTTGTTGGCGTCGTCTCTGGAATCGTCGCCCTCATTCTCGGTTATCGTGACGCCGCCTCCGCGTTCTGTCTCTTCCTCTGCGGCTTTGTCACCTGGACCATCGTCATGGAGTTTTACCGGGGCGCGACAGTCATCCGTGCTCGCACCGGCATGAGCAAAATGATGGCGGCTCACGAACTCGCCATGCGCAATACCCGCCGTTATGGCGGCTACGTCGTGCACTTCGGCATGGTCCTCATTTTCATCGGTCTTGCCGGCGCCGCCTTTAACACCGAAGCGCAAAAAGCCATGAACATCGGCGACTCTCTCAAGCTTGGCCCGTACACGCTCGTGCTTCAAAGCGGAGACACCAAGGTCGACAAGAATTACACGGCGCAACGCATGATTATCGAAGTACTCAAGGGCAACAAGCAGATCATGTTACTGTACCCGGAGAAGCGCCAGTTTCAGGGCACCGAGCAAGCCGCGGGCACGATGGTCGCCATTTACTCCACGCTGCGCGAAGATCTTTATGTCGTGTATGCAGGCATGGATCCCGAAGCCAATGTCCCTGTGATCCACGCCTTCCTCAACCCGCTGGTCAAATGGATTTGGCTAGGAGGCGTGTGGGTGGTCATGGGCACACTCCTGGCGCTGATGCCCAATCGTCGCGCCACAATCGTCTTGTCCGCTGCTACGCAACCAGCCGTGGCAATCCCCGGCACGCCCGCGCTAAATCCAACCGTGACCCTGCGAGAAGGCCATGATTAATCGACTTGGCCAAACTGATTCGATGTCCAACAGAAACATAGAACGCCATCATTCCGGACGGAGTCTGCTGAGTGGGGAATCCCTCTTTTGTATCAAGCGAGTCGCTTTGGTTCTTGCGCTCCTAGCCTTCGCCTCCGTGCCACTCGTCACAGCGCAGGTCGGCTATTCACAACGCGCCAAAGAAATCGGCACTCATCTCAAATGCATGTGCCGCGGCTGCGACATGAGCGCCGGCCTCTGCGCCCACCCCGGCGGATCTTTCTCCGGACCGTGTGACACCGCCAAGGCCATGCTCAAGGAAGTCGATCAGCATCTCGGCAAAGGCGAATCCCAGCAGCAAATCATAGACGCATTTGTTGCCGAATATGGCACCGTGGTCTACGTCGAGCCGCCTAAAACAGGGTTCGGGCTCGTCGCGTGGCTCCTGCCCGTTTTCTACGTTGTGGTAGGCGTGGGCATACTCGTGTTCATCGTACGCAAATGGGCCCTTCGTCCCTCCACGATGACTCACGTCCCCGCCGGCCATGCCGCCGCTGCTATCGATCCCAATCACCCGCTCGCTAGAGCCCGCGCGCAGGCTGCCCGCGAGACCGAGGATTAACGGAATGCTCGCACTTTCTCAAATCTTCTTTCTCACTGTGCTCCCCGACTGGGCCGCACTCGGCGCCTGTTTTGCCCTCGCAGCCGCTGTGTTTCTTTTCATCTTCTACATTCAACCCGACGCTTCCGACCTCGCCCCCCACCGTACCAAGCTCGACCAGCTCTTGGAGCGTCGCGACGCGATTTATGATAATCTTCGCGATCTTAAATTCGAGCACCGTGCCGGAAAATATTCCGAAGGCGATTACGAACTCATGATGTCTTCTCTCGAAAATGAAGCGGCTGTGGTCCTCACCGAAATTGAACAGGTCACCGAATCACAAGTACGGCGCCCTCGTGCCGTCCGCCCTGTTGCTCCTGAGCGGAGCGCTCGATGACGGTGTTCCGTTCGCGCATCCTTCTCCCTCTTTTCATCACACTGTTCCTAACCGCCGCCGCTCACGCCGGTACGCTCAGCGGCACGGTCATCAATCGCACCACAGGCAAGCCCGAGGCCAACGTCGTGGTTGATCTTCTCAGTCCCACCCAGGGAATGACCGAACTCGCCACTGCCACCAGCGACGCCCAAGGACACTTCTCCGTTACCAAAGATTCCATCGGCACCGCGCCTGTTCTGATCCGTGCCACGTTCCACGACGTCAGCTTCAACACTTTCGCTCCTCCGGGGCGTCCCAACGTGGACGTCGAAGTCTTCGGTATTTCAAAGGATCCCAAAACCATCTCCGTCCCGTCTCACGTCATCATTTTTGAGCCGCAGGACAACAAGCTCGTCGGCGCCGAAGAATATGAAGTGCAGAACAATGCCCAGCCGCCCTCCGCGTACTACCGCACCGAAGGCAACTTTGACTTTGCGATTCCCGAAGGCGCCATCATCGGCCAGGTCAGCACCACCACGTCCATGGGCATGGCCGTCACGCAAGCTTCCATTGACAAGGGCAAAGGCCGCTTCGCCATCGCCTTTCCGTTTCGACCCGGCCAAACCAATGTGCGCCTCTCCTACGGCCTCCCGTACGCGAACAATGCCGCCACAGTGAAATTGCCCGCCACTTATCCCGGAGCAAAAATTCTCGTCGTTGTTCCTCCAGGCATCACTGTAACTGGCGATGGCTTAGCAGGCGCCGGCCAGGAACAAGGCATGATGGTCTACACGCACGACGCGCTACCCGCAAAAGGTGTTCTCACTGTGAGCCTCTCCGGTGCCGCCACGGGGCAACCTGCCGCCGATGGTCAGGGCCAGGGCGCCCCACAGGAAGGGAACTCGCGCCAGAACCAGGGCCCCGAAGTGATTGCCGCGCCCAGCCGCCTGAACGATTTCAAGTGGTACATCTTCGCTGGCCTCATCGCGCTGTTTGCCATGGGCGCGCTCCTGCTCTCGCGCAAACAAGTAGTTGTAGCCCCCGCCGGCGGAGATGACGATATCGCCGTGCCTGCGGCCAAACCATCGACACCCCCCGCACCTTCCAAGTCCAAAAAAACACCCGTCGCACCCGCGAATGTCTCGGCGCAGGTCGAGCAGCACATAGCCGTCACTCTAGAATCGCTCAAAGAACAAATTTTCCGGCTCGAACTTCGCCGCCAGGCCGGTACCATTTCCGAGGAAGACTATGCCAGCGAAAAAGCCCGATTTGACCGGCTCCTTCGCGACCTGGTTCAAGGCTAATTCTGCTCTTGTAGTGGCGGGTCTCTAGACCCGTGCTTTTTCTTGGTTTGCTTTCTATGGCTCGGACGCTCTTGTCTGTGCTCTTGAGTTTGTTTTTGAAGCTCACGCTCCCGGTGGGGTCCGCTGTAGCGCAATAAATGACGGAACCGTCATTCTGACCGGAGTCTGCGGAGCGAGGAATACCTGTTCGGCTGCGTGTTTTAGCTGCAATGAACTCCACGCATCATCCGAAGGCGTTCCCCAACGGAATTCCCGCCCAGCACCACCGGGCGCAACGCGGAAAAACACTTTGTCTTCTCTCTCCCCAACCGGCCTGCGCTTCGAAAACATCGATAAGCGTTATGGTGGCCTCTTCGCCCTCCGCCGCATCTCTCTGGGGATTTCCCCCGGCGAATGTGTCGTCCTCGCCGGGCGCAACGGCTCTGGAAAAACCACGCTTTTGCGCGTAGCCGCACGCATCGTTCGTCCCACCGCGGGCACTCTCTCGTTCCCCGGCCGCGACTCCACCGCGCCCGCCAACAATCGCCCCGGCTATGTCGCCCACACCACCATGGTCTATGACGAACTTTCTGCCGAAGAAAATCTTATCCTCTTCGCCAAACTCCAGAACGTTTCCCAGCCCGCCGCCCGCGCCGAAGAGCTGCTCCGCGAAGTCGGCTTGTACGAGCGGCGTGCCTCCCTCGTTCGCACCTTCTCCCGCGGCATGCGCCAGCGCATCGCCATCGCCCGCGCGCTCGTCCACCGTCCGAGCGTTCTGCTGTTTGACGAACCGGCCACCGGTCTCGATCCCCTCGGCATTTCCTGGCTCGCCAAAACACTCGGCGAAGTTAATCGTTCCGGCTGCACAATCGTCATGAGTCTTCACGGTGAATCCGAAATTTCCGCGCTTGCCACGCGTGCCGTTCAGCTCGACGCCGGCTCCGTCGTCGCGGACACCAACTCCGGCGCATCCCTCCGTTCCATCCTGACCTTCGGAGGTGCCTGAGCCGTATTCATGAGCCTTCTTTCCAACACCGCCACCCTGCTCGGCAAGGAACTGCGCACCGAATTTCGGTCCCGCGAACTCCTCACCACCACCGTTGTCTTCATCCTCGTTGTTCTCATTCTCTTCAGCTTCGCCATCAATCCCACCACCGAAGAGTCTCGCGAATTTGGCCCTGGCCTGCTCTGGCTAGCCATTCTCTTTGCCGCCAGCCTCATGCTTCAGCCCTGCTTCCTCCGCGAACAATCGAACGACACACTCAGCTCCCTCCGCCTGGCCGTGAGCGATCCCTTCTCCATTTTCCTCGCCAAGCTCATCGCCAACACTCTCTTCCTACTTGTCACAGAAATTCTTATGCTTCCGCTGTTCGCCGCTTTCTACAACATCCCTCTCCTCCCGGAGTTGCACTATCTGCTCCTTGTCCTCTTCCTCGGCAGCCTCGGGGTCTCTGTGGCCGGCACCGCGCTCTCCGCCATTTCCGCGCAAGCCCGCATGCGCGAACTTCTCCTCCCGCTACTTTTACTTCCGCTTCTTACGCCGGTCCTCGTCGTCAGCGCCACCGTCAGCGTCAGCCTGCTCGATCGCGAACCCGTCATTCTTTGGAAGGGAATTGGCTTTCTGGCGGTTTTCGATCTGGTTTTTTTGACGGCGCTATGGCTTTTCGGCGAATATCTTCTGGAGGAATAAATCCGCCATGGTGAAACGCATACTCCTCGGTGCCGCTGCCGTGCTCCTGCTCATCGCAGCCGGCTATAGCGCGTTCTATGTCGCACCCGAAGAGCGCACCATGGGCCTCATCTACCGTATTTTTTATTTCCACGTTGCCAGCGCCTGGTCCGGCATGGACGCCTTCTTCGTCTGCTTTGTCGGCAATCTACTGTATGTCTGGAAGCGCGCGCCGAAGTATGATTGGCTAGGTGTTTCCGCCGCCGAAGTCGGCCTTGTCCTTACCACCGTTGTTCTCATCACCGGCCCCATCTGGGCCCATCCCGTGTGGGGCATCTGGTGGACCTGGGACGCTCGTCTCACCTCCACGTTCGTCCTCTGGCTTCTCTACGTTTCCTATCTTCTTCTCCGCACGCTCATCGAAGAGCCTGATCGCCGCGCCTTGCTCAGTTCGCTGTTCGGCATTTTCGCCTTTCTCGACGTTCCCTTAGTCTTCGGCGCTATCCGCTGGTGGCGTACCCAACATCCTCAGCCGGTCATCATGGGCGGCCCCGGCTCCGGCCTTGATCCCACCATGAAAAAGGTCCTTTTCTTCTTTGTCCTTGCCATGCATGTCTTTGCCGCATTCCTCATCGTCGAACGCTATATCCTAGAAAAAATGAAAAACGAAATCGATTTGCTGCAACGGGAATCGGAGGCTCTATGAAAAATCTGAACAGCGTCTTTGCCGCCTACATCATTGGCTGGGGCGTCTTCTTTCTCTTCTACATCACCATAGCCAAGCGTACCAACGACCTGCGCGCCGAAATCGACCGCCTGAAAAACGCCCTACCCCGGGCAAAGTGAGGGTGGCACAGACACCCTGGCTGTGCTCCTGAGTTTTCCCGGTTGCGCTTCTCCTTGCTGCCTCTGTGAGTCCGCGAATGGTCGCTCTTGCCGGCGTTGCAGAAATCCTTGCTAAACTAACCGCAACGCGCCGAAACGAAAAAGGATCCCCATGACCACCACAAAAAAACGCGTCGGCATCGTCCTATTTCAACTGGGCGGCCCTGATTCCCTCGCCACCGTCGAACCCTTCCTCCGCAATCTCTTTCTCGATCCCGACATCATTCCCCTAGGCCCGCTCAATTTCATTCGCGGCCCCCTCGCTCGCTACATCGCAAAAAAGCGCACGCCTCCCGTCGCCGGACGCTACGCCATGATCGGCCGCCGTTCTCCCATCGCCATCCTCACCGAACGCCAACGAGCGCGCCTCGCCCGCTCCCTCGAGCCTTACATCGATCCCATAGCCGTCATCGCCATGCGCTACTGGAAGCCACTTACCGAAGACGCCGTCGCCGCCTTAAAATCCGCCGGCCATCTCGACGAACTCGTCCTACTGCCGCTCTATCCTCACTATTCCTACGCCACCACGCTCAGCAGTCTCAAGGAATGGCGTCGCGTCTACGGCGAACCCGTCGACACGCTTCCCGAGCGGAGCATTGAAGACTTTTATGATCATCCGCTGTACATTGAATCCCTCGTCACCAACATCGGAAAATGCCTGCGCCAGTTTCCCGATGCCTCGCGCATCCATCTTCTCTTCAGCGCCCACGGCCTCCCGATGAGCCTCGTCGAAAAGGGCGATCCGTATCCGAAGCACGTCGCTGAGACCATTCGCCTTGTTTGCAAACAAGGAGCCGCGCGTTATCCCAACTGGCCCAAAATTCACATGCTCTGCTTTCAAAGCAAAGTAGGCCCTGCCAAATGGCTCGAGCCTAGCTTCCTCGCCACTCTCGAAAAACTCGGTCACGAAGGCGTGAAGGAAGCCATGGTCGTCCCCATTTCCTTCGTCACCGAACACATCGAAACCCTCCACGAAATCAATATCGACGGTCGCGCCGACGCCAAAAAATCAGGCATCACCCGCTTTCGCATGATGCCCGCCGTGGGCGATTCTCCAGCCTTCATCGGCGCCCTCCAGGACCTCGTCCTCCGCGCCGTAGGAGTCCCCGCTACCCCTAAATCCACCGCCACCACCTCCACTCTCTAGGGCCCTAGGGTTTAGCCGATGCATTTTCGGCCGGTGTGTTTGACGGCTCCATGGCAACTAGTTCGTATGACCGCATTTTCTTATCGCCATCGGGCACGCCGACCAGCATGCGATCGTTCTTGATCTTGAAAACAATTTCGTGCCCGATGGGCAAAATGACAGGATGTTTCAAGTCCGTCGGCCGGATCCGATAGTCCATGTCGTCGGTTCTCAGCAAATATTGCGGGCACAGCTTTTCATCCGAATTTACATGAGTAATTCCGACGGATGCCCAGAAAGATCCCAATCCATTCAAACCCTTTTGCTTCGCGCCACAAGGCACTGCCTCCATTTTTTCAAGCATGGCGCGCTCGGGCACGCTCTTTTTCTTGCTTCCCGCGCTGACAGGAGCCGCGGCAACCAAAACACAAGCCAAAATCACTGCTGAGTTCTTACGTTTCATACCGCCTCCATTGAAGGTGTTCGAAGCGTCCTGCTCTTGCGACGACTACAAACTTCCGCGCCGGCTGGAAGGCCATGTAGTGGCAGCCTCCCAGCCCCGCAGAAGCATTCTTTACTGCTGTTTGGGTTTAGGTTCAGGCATCTGAGCCGTGGGGGCCGGCGTAGTCGGCTTTCCTGCTTGCCCGTTGTTATTGAACTGCTGAGCGGATTTCAAGAAGTTCTGCGGATCGTTCATCAGGTCCTGGCGCACGTCGGGATGTTCATTCAGGTAATCCCGAAGTTCGGGGTGGTTTTGCAGATAATCGTCCCTCTTCGCCAGTGAAGGATCCTTGGACAGTTGTTCGGAGATGTTGGCATGAGCACCAAGAAACTCCCCAAAGCTGGCCGTGTGGTTATGGTCAAAATCACGGCCACGATCTCCGCGGTTCATCTCGTTTTCGCGTTGATCGTAGCGAGCCTCTTCCTGCATGAAAGCGTTTGGATTGTTCTTCAATTCCTGCCGCACAGCCGGATGATCCTGCAGATAACTTTGCAGGCTTGGATGGTCCTTCAGGAATTGCTGGTTATCCACCAGTGAAGGGTTTTTGCGGACCTGCTCCGCGACTTCGCGATGGCTGTCGAGATACTGGCCGAAATTCGCGAGTTCACGGCGCGAGGCTTCCCGGTCGCGATCGTTCTCGTTGCGGTCAAATCGGTCTTCCTGGTGCATGAACGCTTTTGGATCGTTCTTCAATTCCTGCTGTACAGCTGGATGGTCCTGCAGGTAAGTCTGCAGCGCCGGGTGCGCCTTCAGGAACTGCTGGTTGTCCGCGAGCGACGGATCCTTGCGTAGCTGTTCCGCTGTCTCGCGGTGGCTGTCCAGAAATCGGTCAAAATTTGCTAGTTCTTCTTGCCTGGTATCGCGATCGTCGGCGCGACGCACATTATCGTGGTCCTGGGCGGACGGGCTTTGGGCGCTGGGATTTTGGGTAGAAGGATTCTGGGCTGGAGCCGATTGCGCGTATACAAAACTCCCGCACCAGAAAAACGTTGTCAACACCGAAAATGCAGGCCACTTCCTGAATTGCAGTTGGTTCTTCATGCCGCGTTCCTCCTAACGGTGAATTTGGCGCTGGGTGAAGTCGCTGGGTGGAATCGCAATGGCAAAGTGCAACTGGAAGGCCGAACGCCCGCACAAAAGACAAAAGGTTCCGTTCTTCAATCACTTGCGCCAAACCGAAACCATGCGAAAACTTGCTGGTACTTGGGAATTTCTACATTTCAGGGACAAAATCGCTATACCGAATACCCCCTACAATAGATTTGAAAAATGGTGGCGAACTATAAACGGACAGAGAATGCGTTCTGCCTTCTAAATTACTTGCCACCAGTTGATCGAGGGATCCATCGGCGAAACAATCTTTTCGCTAATGTCGCGCTCGCCGCCGTGTGCAGGGACCGGCCACGCTCCCGCACGCAAATCTAACTGAACAACGCCGGCACGCTGGAGACTTCCAAGAATTAATCGCTGTTTTGGATCTAGATGTCGCGGTTTACGTAGGAAACCGGCGGACGCCCTTTCGCGCCAAGAGAAGTTCGTGGTGCCGCCAACGGCGCCAAAGGCGCAATGACCTTCAACGAAGGCGCAGTCGGACTAATCCACGCCCCCGGCGGCCGCTTGCTCCGCCTGCTCGAATTCAGGATGCGCAACGGCAAAATCAAAAAAGTCGAAATAGTAGCCGTCGCCTAGTCCAACTCAACATCCCAGTCTTCAAAATCCTACTAGGTGCCCCACGCTGAGCGCCTGCTGCGAAGTGTGGTCTCGGGTTTGGGCTGAATTCAGCCAAAGCCCAACTCAAACGAATCACAAAAAAATGAAACGAGTTGTCATCCTGAGCGAAGCGAAGGATTTCAACCGCCCCGTCTTGCCAACCAACCCGCCATGTCCGGTCCTAACATCCCCGCCCGTCACGCACCGCCCCTCTCCCAAGGCGGGGGAACCTTCACCGCACTCATTCCCCCCGCAATCGCTGCCTGAATCCCCATCTCCGTATCTTCGAAAACCAGACAATCTCCCGGGGCAACCGCCATTCTCGACGCCGCCAGTAAAAAGCATTCCGGATCCGGCTTGCTCTTCGCGTACTCTCCCGCACAAACCATCGTCTCGAATCGATCGAGCAAGCTAAGAGAAGCAAGCGACGCAGTCACCGATTCCCGCGTGCTACCCGAAACCACCGCCAAGGGAATTCGGCCGTGCTGTGCGTCAATATGCTCCACCACTTCCGGCACAGCCTTGAGTTGCGGAAGCAATTCGCGATACAAATCTTCTTTCCGGGAGGCCACACGCTCCAGTGGCATGCTCAGATCCTGCCGTTGATTGAGCAGAGAAATGATCTCCGCCACAGGCCTTCCGCCCCACGCATAAAAAAGCTTCTCGTCAAACGTGCAATTCCATTCCGCAAGCGCCTTCTTCCACGCAATGTAGTGAAGCGGCATTGAATCGGCAATCGTGCCATCACAATCAAACAAATAAGCCCCAAACACACCAGCCGGCAATCTTAGTTTCACGCACGAATCTCCTTTTTCATTTTATCTCTCCGCTTGATGAGCGCAGAACTGGTTGCACAAATTGCACAGTTTGCCTTCACGCCTTGATCTCGACTCATGATCACCAAATCCGCTTACAGTTTGACGCGAGTCTCCTCCAGCGTTTCCTGTACGTCATTCCGCCGAAATATTTCGTATAGTTGACATTGTGAACGTTCCCTGCAAGCAACCGGTGGGCCGGCAGTGAATATTAAAAGGCTCGGGCTACTGGGCCTGCCCATACTCCTGCTGGTTTTAGGCATTTTCGCTATCCTTCTCGCGCGCCATTGGCCGTTTTCTGAAGCGCGCGTCACGCAATCCTTGCAATCCACTTTCCCCGCCACCGTCACTTTCCGAAAATTCCGATCGACCTATTTCCCTCATCCCGGATGCGTCGGGGAGGATTTGGTCTTCGCGCGCCTCGGGTCCACACACGGTACGCCTCCGGTAGTCACCGTCAAGCAACTCACCATTCAAGCCAACTATCTCGACCTCCTCTTGCGTCCCGGGTATCTCTCTGAAGTTGTGCTGAAAGATTTTCGGGTCCACCTTCCGCCGATCGGTACGCCCGTCGGAGAGTCCAATTGGCGAGAGACTCCTTCCTCCACGCGCGTTGGCGAAATCGTCGCCGACGGTTCATCTATCCAGATTGACCGTGCCTCCGGACCGCCGTTGCTGTTTGCAATCCCCACGCTGCGATTGGATTCCGTCGCCGGCAATCAACCGACGGCGTTCACCGTTGCACTCCACATCCCCTTGCCTCCCGGCGATATTCGCGCAAGCGGACAATTCGGCCCTTGGAACTATAGCGACCCAGGAAAAACTCCCGTCGCCGGCGAGTACACGTTTCAGAATGCCGACCTTTCCGTTTTCCATGGTATCGCCGGAATTCTTTCCGCCCGCGACAAGTTTCAAGGTGTCCTGCGCCAGATCGACGCCAATGGCACCATTGATGTACCTAATTTCATGGTCACGCGCAGCGATCATGCCATGCATTTGAAAAGCTCGGTTCACGCCACTGTCGACGGCACCAACGGCGACATCCAACTCGACCGCGTAAGTGGTACCTTCCTCAATACCTCTGTCCTCGCAAAAGGCCAAATTGCCCATCATGCAGGCCAGGATGGCAAACTCACCACTGTGGATTTGTCCGTGCAAAACGGCCGCATTCAGGATGTCCTTCGAATGTTCGTCCACGGCCCCCGCCCTCCCCTGCAGGGCACTACCAACTTTCGCGCACACGTCATCATCCCTCCCGGTGATGAACCGTTCTTCCACAAACTTCGTTTGGTCGGTGATTTTGGTATCGACGATGGACAATTCGCGAAGCCGGCAACGCAAATCAGCGTGGATACCCTAAGCCAGCGAGCACTGGGTGAAAAAGCAAGCCCAGCAGTCACCCAAACGATCAGCGTTGATCCTGACGCCAGCGATCCCGGGGGAGTCATTTCCCAACTGGCAGGCCATGTCGAGCTTCGTAATGCCACGGCAACGTTCAACGATTTGTATTTTGCCGTGCCAGGCGCTTCCGCCCATATGCACGGAACCTACAATCTCGAAACCCTGGCGATCGATGTCCACGGCACATTAAAAACCGAAGAAGAATTCTCCGACCTCACCACCGGGTTCAAATCCGTAATGCTAAAACCCTTCAACGTCTTCTTCCGCAAAAAGCACGCCGGAGCCGTCCTGCCAGTCCATCTAACCGGCACCTACAAGAAACCCGAAGCCGGTCTCGATCTGCCTGCCAAATAACTGCCAGTTCCAGTGGTGCGTCTTATCCGCATTTTCACTGTTTCAATATCAAATCTCTGACTTCAGCTCTTTCGTAACTTCACCCGCAATGTCATCCTGTACCCGCAAAATATTGTGCAGCGGCCGGTCGTAAGTTTCAGAGCACACCACATAAATGATGATATAGAAGGTGGTACGCGAATTCCCGGCACCTTGCTGAGCCTGTCGATCTACGCTCGGACCGTTAAGAAATAGTCCATTAGCAAGGATGCAGTATCCGCTCGTCTGTGGCCTCTTCTACGGCATCGCAGTCGAACTGGTCGTGAGCTACATTGTTCTGCCGCTCTCCGCCTTTCACGCTACAGGCCCGTACGAACTTTACGATATCCTTCTCGGCCTGGTCGTGCACTTGATCGTAGTCGGCCTTCCCATCTCGTTCACCGTCCGCCGCTTCGCAAAATAAATACGCATGGACAGCAACGTCGCGGTACGATCAGAAAATGCCCGTTCCGCCCATTTCAAAGCTTTCAAAAGGCGAGCGGCAGCAGCTATTGAATGATCTCAATTATCTGAATACCGCTGAGATCAAATCCTTTTGCAAGCGCCACTTGATCCCGTACACGATTGCCATCGAAACCAGCGGTGGGCACAGGGAGAAAACCAGCGAAGACGATCGCAAGGGCGTGATCCTCGACCGCATTCGCCATTTCCTAAAGACCGGCGTCATCTTGGGAGAAACGCGTTTTCCCGCCACGATTGTATGTTTTGACGCGCCCCGCGAAACGCTAACCCCGAATGACAAACTATTTTATGGACAATACCGCAAGACCAACCACGCTATGAGCGCCCTTCTGAAAAGTCTGACTAACGGAAAGTTCCGCGATGGCGCCGTCGCCAGAATCTTGGTCAGAGATTTCTGGAGCAAAGGTCAGTCCCCGACATTCAAGCAGTACGCGTCCGCCTGGCTGCAAGCTGCGAAGAATCATACCCGCCCAAATTCCGAATGGGCTTTCCTTTCGGACCGAGCCCGCGGCACAGCACCGCCAAATTGGAAAAAGCTCCGAACAAAGAAAGCAACAAGCGTGATAAAAACCCTAAATCGAATCACCGTCGCTTCACGGTGGACCTACAGTTGAGGTGAGTATAATCCTTCACATCGAGAAGGCCACTAGATTCGGCTTGTCCGACTCGCTCGTCTCGCTCCGCTCCCGCGCACACGAGAGCGTTTGCGGCAAATCGAATCGACTCCACCATTGCATTGAACCTCTGGAGCCCCAGTACCAACGTCGGCGATAACGCCGTTGCCAGGCACTTGATTGGCCTCGTCGATTGCTGCAGAGTGGGATCGGCGGCCCGCAGACCATCGCTGGGCGCTTGCTCATCCAGGAAGGTTTCCGGTGCAACAAGGAGATCTCATGAAAACGGTATCGATTGTTGGGTTCATTTTGGTCGTCTCGGGGATTGTTTCGCTTCTGTACTTTGTATCACCGATACGACTGATGGCTCAAGCCGTAGAACCGCATAAGATCAGTCCGGTGTTCGTCATTCTTGGGGGGCTAGCACTCATTTGCGGTATCGCTCTTTTGGCCGCCAGTCGACCACGCGGCTGAGTCGGGAAATCGGGAACTGTAGTCTCCACGTCTCCACAGGACGAATAGTTTGCAGATGGACCCAGGGTTTCCTCAAATCTGCCCGGGCCTGCGACGTTCCTGGACCTGATCGTTGACCATGTCGCAGGCCTTCCTTTGTAGAACACGTTTTCCGTACCTGCAAGTCGGAAAACCTGGCTAGTACCAACATGGACGGTTGCCGTTAATCGGGACGTGCAAAGGTGTGGCCGTTTCAAAACAATGATTATGTGCTTTTCTTGGGTCCCTGAGTTCGCCCTAGTCCGTCAGCTTCGAGTCTGCTTACCTTTTTGGGAGGATGTCATGTCGAGTTACGCGAAGGGCCTTGGTAGTTGTGATTTTGGCGTTAGTCGGAGCAGCATGTGTGAAGTA
The DNA here is from genome assembly GCA_963742325.1 of Candidatus Acidiferrales bacterium. GTDB lineage: Bacteria > Acidobacteriota > Terriglobia > Acidiferrales > UBA7541 > Acidiferrum. Next base: position 2,896,651 of record CAVULB010000002.1, read on the forward strand.
CCATCCGCATGTGGATGACGCGGACCGGGAGAACCATTTGAATGCGTTTTTGACTCGTCCCGGCGCGAGTGGTAACACCGGATCCTTGCGGTCGAGTGCCTGAATCGCCGTCTTTTCATCCACACAGAACACCGCCGCATGCGCGGGCAGGTTCAGATACAGTCCAATGATGTCGGGGGCCTTCTGCTCAAAGTCCGGATCATTGGCGGCCATGTAGCGGTCCAGTCGCTGAGGCTTAAGTCCGTGCTTGGCCCACACCCGCGCTACCATCATGTGACTGACCTTGAGCTGCGTTCCCAGCCTGCGCGTGCTCCACTGCGTCATTCGTATTCTTCGCGTACCTCGGCGCGGTTTGCACCTCTTCGCCTTGCCATCGGATCGCTCTCTTCTCTCTGCTTCTTCAACCACTTTTTTCATCATACTTTTCCGCCATAACCAGCTTCCACACGCCAGGTGTTACGCGGTGCACCCTGGCGCTCGGCCGGCGCGAACCTCGACGCAGTTCCTTCCCGTCATTGAATTTGCATAACACACGCGCCCGCCGCAAACCGGCCGGCCACGTTCAAACGGATTAACTAATCGAACGCATCCGAAACATCCAATCTACGTTTCGGTGAAAACGCGCGTCCGATTAATCACTAGCGTTTACCAGGACTGTTCGTTGGAAATTTTGGCTAAGGTGCCATCGAACTTCGTGATCGTAATCGTAAACGGTTCGGCATACGACTTTGCGCGATCCCTTAAGATGCTGAGCGCGACCTGCTCACCCAACAAAATGGACCAGAAGGACGAGCTGCGGAAATGAATGCCAGCGTGAATCCCGTGGCCAAGCGAAATGTTGTAGGCGAGTTTGCTCAATTCGCCGTTGATGTCCAGGCTGTCAGCGTCTGACCCGGTGTACGTATTGAGGGTCAGCCCATCGTCGCTGGGCACCACCACGTCCCTGCCGATTGCGGTCAGCAACGGCCGGATCTTTTGGGTGCCGTCATAGAAAAATTTGATCGCGGTGATACAAGCGCCGGCTACCGCGCCATGGCCAGTCGGGTAACACGGGAACGTCGGGCACCCTTCCGGGAACGCTTGCGGCAGCAAGTAGCTCCCGTAGGTTGAGTTAATGATCGGCAGCGCGGCGGAGTTGAGAACATCGCGGTGTAGTGCCGCGGCGGCTTGGGGGGCGGGAGTAGTCCCCGTCAGTCTGGCCTGGACCAATGCACCATACTCCTCTGGCCGCAGGCGCAAGTTTACGATCCACTTGTGGAAGGTGGAAGTTTTACTGGCGCGGTTGGCCATTTCTGCGATCGTTCCTGGGGCGTCGCTGGTGCCAAAGGTGATCCCCGATTTTTGCGTCTTCGAGCCAACGTAGGGGTTGCCGGGGTTAGTCGGTGCGCCGATGGTGCCCAAAACCAGGTACGCGGTAAAATACGCCTGATACAGCGCATCAACGTGGGTATACGCTGCAAGATCACGTCCAGACCGGATGTAGCGAAACGTCTTCGTATCAAAACTCAGACTGCCCGAAGCTCCGCCATCTTGAATTAATTGGTACACGCTGGGATTGGTCATGAACTCATTCGAAATCCCAGGAAGGAAGGTCTTATATTGCTGGCTCAACGACTGAACGCCCATGAACGTTGGCTGGACCATGAATTGCGATATATATGGCCCCATAACGTTGCCGTCCCCGCAGAAAATCTGGCCACGGAACAGATTCTGCGGCGTTACCGGGAAAGGATATTCGATGTTTTTGGCACTCTTTACAAAAGAGAGGCTATTCATGTCGGCCACGGCCTTGGCCGCCAGGGCGTTACTAGGGTAATCGTCGAATGGCACATCTCGTAGCAGTGCGCCCCAGTAATGTTCCACTTGTTCCGCAGCGGTCTGCGCGCTCGCGACGCTGGGTGCGGGCGGAACAACCGTGGCATGGGAATCTAACCCTTCCAGATCAAATGCCAAAGCGGATGGCGGACTAATCAGTTTCGAGTTCGGGCCGCCAGTCGGCGTGCCTACGATAATGTTTTGAAAGTCGGAAAACTCTCCGGTCGTCAACGCAAGTATTAAACTCTGGTAGGCAGCCAGGTTGGGCACGCCAAGGGCGTCGTGGGCCAAGGTCTTGCTGAAATTTCCGCTGAAATCCGTAAATCTTTTGGAGTCACCATTGTCGGGCTGTTCGGGAACGGTGATGTCCTCGGCTTTTGCTGTTTCTATTCTGTAACGGAGGCTTTCATCAGCCCGCCTATCGGCAGGATAGCCAACAACCGACGCATCCGCGACCGACTCTTTTCCTCCAATCAGCGGCTCCAAGCCCATCGCCCCCAAAGTTGCGGCTGCGGCCGCTACCCCGCTCACCCCGCCGAGGAATTGCCTGCGGTTCGGGCCCTTTGCTTTCTTATCCGTTATTGGCTCGTGGTTTTCCGGGACAATGTTGGGGTTTTCTGCGTCGCTGTTCATGGATGTTCTCCGTTTGAAAGCTTCCGACGAAGTTGCTTTTTGGTTGATTCCAGTGCAGGCAGACTACTCCGTTTGTAATCGCCGGTTAGACATTCGTCGTTCCTGGTTTTCCGTTTGGTGGGCCTGGTAATGCGTCGGGCACGATAGGCGAATGCACATTTCGTGTCAAGCACTATTTCAGCTATTAATATTCACAAGTAGTGGACGTTCTCAGATAGCCACTTCTCCAGATTTCCCCACGCTTAGAAAGAACTCAGCTGCCGATTAGTCGCGTCACCGGTAAGGTTCGGCCCTGTACCCACATACGCTCATTGCCTCAAAAGAGGTTTTATCAATTCGGTAAGCTCGTCGGTTGTTCGTACCGTATAGTCCGCTGACACGCTGAAATACCATGGGTCAGGTTCGCCGAGCTTGATACTGACTAAGGTCTGCTTCGTGTCCATCGCGAGACCATGGTCTTTGCCAACCCATTCTTGTACGAGTGGATAACAACCCAATTGCGGTGCCTTCCACTCTTTGTGAATGACAACTTCATCCGCTGGGCCGACGGCCTCGTCTGAATACACGACAGTGAATCCATTTATTTTGTGAGCAGGCGTGCCGTCACAAACAACTCCGGATTTGAGCACTTGAATGTCGTCATCCTTGTCCTTCACGACTGTGCGGGTGTAATCCTCGACCCCCGCACGCGTCTTGGTCGTTGCGTCAATGACCTCCCTCAAGTATAAGAACCGGATTGGCAATTTTGCTTCCATTCTGCTGACTCTAGATATTGAACCGTCCGACCTAACTGCAATCGTTTGGAGGCGCGTTAAAGGCGTGGGAGGCTGGTCTTTGCGTGGAGACACCTCTTCGACCATGAAGGCTACGAATGGCCGGACGCTTGCCACTTGGGCGCGAGCACGAACGAGCACACTTGCGATGGCAAAGACTAATGCAAATCCAGTGGCCAGCAACGAGATTTTGATGATTTGTTTATTCGTCATTGCGACCTCCTGGTCGGAAAATGTATCCGTTCGTTCGACTACGAAGCCTATTCTTCGGTCGCGAGCGCTACAAGTGCCTGATCTGCCCCCCTGCCCCCGTTTTAATCCAGTCATAAGTAAACACTCAGGGGTTATTGCACATCCTTCGCGGTCCCCGCGAGTGTGATCGAGACGACCGGCCTGGGTGGAGACGCTGGTCGCGCGGCGACTTCGGCCGCGTATTCTTCCGGTGTCCGTTACCCCAAGCTGCTGTGGGGACGCACGGTGTCGTAATCCTCCCGCGAGGCTTCGATGATCCGCCGCGCGTCCTCCAGACTCGCGAACCAACTCTGGTTCAAGCACTCATCCCGAAACTTCCCGTTGAAACTTTCGATGAAGGCATTCTGCACCGGCTTGCCCCGCTCGATAAAGTGCAACGCCACTCCATTCCGATAGGCCCACCGATCCACGACCTGACTGATGAACTCCGGGCCGTTGTCCACTTGAATCGCTTCCCGCAAGCCGCGCTCCTGGGCCACTCTCTCCAAGACCCGCACCACGCGAAGTCCTGGCAAGGAGTTGTCCACTTCGATCCACAACGCTTCTCGCGTGTAAGCCATCCATCAGATTCAGCGTGCGGAATTTTCTCCTACTCGCCAAGCTGTCACGCGTGAAACCCATCGCCCACATCTGTTTGGCTCGGGCCGGCAGCTCCAACAGTACCCGTGCTTCGGCCCGAAATCGCTTGCCCTTTCGGCGTTGCATGGTGAACCCCCCTCCCGGTAGAGCCGATAGACCCGCTTGTGATTCACGACCCACTTCGCTGGCCCATTCTGGTTCTCTCACCGCAGTACAATTGACTCCGTGCCTCAAAAGTCCGCCGCGAGGGCGCGGTTTCAAACGCGGTAACGATAGCGTAGAATTTGTGCCAATTCCACGGAGAGCGAAAAACAATGCGCCGGTACCATCACATCGGAATTCCCACTACCGAAGCGAAGCCTGGGGAGATCCACTTGAAACACCTGAAAGTCTTTGTCGTCGGCCACGAGAAAAGCGAATTCGGCGTGGAGTGGATGCGCTTCGAAGCGGACGCAGCGGTCCCTGATCTCGTCCGGCACGTTCCGCACGTCGCGTTTGAAGTGGCTGATCTCGCCTCCGAGCTTGCTGGCCGCGAAATCCTGATTCCTCCTAACAGCCCATCCGACGGCGTCCGCGTCGCGTTCATAGTCGAAAACGGCGCGCCCATCGAACTGCTCGAATTCACCGACCCCAACCACCCTGGCCGCCGTCAGCAGAGCAAGATGCCGATACAAACGCCCTCCATCCAAAGCACCTCTTAGAGCGAAGGTGAGCACTCGTGACACTTTCAAAAATAGCCCGCTAACGAACTGAGTTCCGTCAAACCCTTCCCCAACGCCTACATGCTTCGATCCAACACTTTCTTGAACGCGCGCGTCTTTAAAGATACGAGAGTGCTGCGACCGGCGTATGCGGCGCTTGGATCGCAGGTGCCCTGGCAGCTCCTTTTCAGCACTCCGCGAGCGGCTCGTCGTGAGGCCGACCTCGTTATGACATCAACCGGCAACTTGGCTCCCAGTACTTTATGGTTACGCCGGCGGGCGCTAGCGGCGAGTCACTGGGACGCGGTGAGATTCCTCGAAGTGCACTCACTGTTACCGGTCCCTAAAGTTTCAAGGCGAAATCTTTCACGATTTTCGGCGAAGTGCTACGCGTGATATGATCCGTGCCGGAGTCCCTCAGTCAGTTTGTATGGCGATCACAGGGCACCGGTCACCATCAATGTTCCAGCGGTATAACATTACGGACTCGCCAGACATCGCTGGCGCATTACGCGCAACAGCCGGATATCGGGCTGCGAAGCAAGCGAACACGCGCGCAAAGGTAGGTGTGATCGATGCCAAGGAAAAATCGATACCGGTCAAACCGTCGCTACAGTTCTCACTATAGGGTCAGCAAAAAACACCGAAAATGACCGGAAAATGATGATATATTTCAGATTAGGGGCCCGGAATTCATGAAAGCTACGTATCATCCGGGTATTCACAAATACGCGATCTTTGTCGTGTGCTGGACCGTGTGCCTGCTCACCGCTGGCGCGTTAGTCACCTCCAATGATGCCGCACTAGCCGTCTCCGATTGGCCCACATCCTTCGGCACTTTCTTTCCCCCTCTACGCCTGCTTCACGGCGGCGCCGGAATCGAACACACCCACCGCGTAGTCGCCGCCATTCTCGGCATCTGGATCATCCTCCTGGCGTTTCTTCTTTGGCGTTACGACGAGCGCCCCTGGCTGAAAAAACTCGGCCTCGTCGCTGTCGCTGGGGTAGTTTTTCAGGGCGTCCTCGGCGGCCTCACCGTTCGCCAGCTTCTCCATTACTGGCTCCCCGTAATGCACGCCTGCACCGCCGAACTCATGTTCTCCATCCTCGTCGCCATTGCCTTCTTCACCAGCCGCTGGTACATGCAGGATCTTCCGCAATACGCCGACAGCAATTCGCCCCCGATCCATTTTGTCGTCACCGCCAACGCTTGCCTCATTTTCTTCCAGGTCTTGCTTGGCGCTGGGTACCGCCACCATTACATCTCCTACGTTCCTCACGTCTTGGGCGCGCTCATCGTTCTCACCTCCGTGATCTGGACCGCAGGCACGCTGCGCCGCCGTTTCTCGGAAGTACCCTCCATCTCTCGCGCGGGTCTTTTTCTCCACGCATTTGTTGGCCTCCAGATTCTTCTCGGCCTCGGCTCGCTTTGGTCGCGCATGATCACCGCCAATGCGCCGCAACCCATGCCGGTGATGATCGCCTTCACGGTAGTCCACACCGTCGTCGGTGCGTTCCTATTCGCCACGTCGATCGTCACCGTTCTCCTGTGCTATCGCCTCGTTCCTCGTAAAAGGGAAGTGCTGTTTGCCACTACCAAGGGTGAGGTGCCTGCGTAATGTCGAACGATCGCTCACGGGCCGCAGCACTCCCGCAGCCCACTAAACTCGGCGCCTACATCGCACTCACCAAGCCTGACGTCTCTTTCCTCGTCCTCATGACCACCGGCGCCGGCTTTTACATGGGCGTGCGCGGCCCGATGCCGTGGCTGCACATGATCCACGTCGTTTGCGGCACCATGCTCATCGCCGCGGGCACCGCCGCGCTGAATCACTACATCGAACGCGAATCCGATCGCTACATGCGCCGCACCGCCAGTCGTCCGCTGCCCACCGGCTTGCTCACGCCCGCGGAAGCCCTGCTTTTCGGCGTCATTCTGGCCGCCGCTGGCGCGTTGGACCTGTATTTCGCTGCCGGCTATCTTCCATGCGCGCTCGGCATTCTCACCAGCCTCAGCTATCTGCTTGCGTATACGCCGTTAAAAAAGCGCACCATTTGGGCCACGTTCATCGGCGCGATTCCCGGCGCGATTCCGCCCATGATTGGTTGGACCGCCGCAACAGGCAAGCTCGATGCAGGCGCGTGGCTGCTCTTCGCCATTCTTTTTTTCTGGCAATTTCCGCACTTCCACGCCATCAGCTGGATGTACCGCGAAGATTACGCCCGCGCCGGCATTCTGATGCTTCCGGTAGTCGATAAAGACGGCACCCGCACCTTCCGCCAAATTATCCTATACGCCAGCGGCCTGGTCGGCGTCAGCCTTCTCCCCGCCATAATGGGCTTCGCCGGTGTCCTCTACTTCTTCGGTGCCTTGGTAACGTGCACCGCCAGTCTTCAAGTTTGCCTTTGGGCCGCCACCGCAAAAACCAATACCCGCGCCAAGTGGCTCATGCACGCCACCGTAATGCACATCCCCATCCTCCTGGGCCTGATGATGTACGACAAACTCCCCCGCTAATTCAAAAGTGAGGTAGCTCGGCCCCGCTTTCTCAATTTCCAATGGACCACCTAAACTAAGACTCCCGTACCGACACCGTAATTCCGAGCGAAACCCGCGAAGCGAGAAACCCCTCTTCGAGGTAAAACCAACCGCCGCGAGTCTTACGTTTTTCTCTTTAGCTTTTACTGAAAACTGATAACTTATAGCTGACAACTATTCATGTTCTCTCAAGCCGCCCTCAACGCCACGCTCAACGGCATTAGCGCCATTCTCCTGGGCTGCGGTTACGCCGCCATCCGTTCCGGCAAAATCGATCTCCACAAAAAATTCATGATCTCCGCCTTCTTTATGTCCTGCGCCTTCCTCGTCTCCTACGTGATCTACCACATCCGCATCCGCGAAGTGATCCACTTCCAGGGCCAGGGCTGGATCCGCCCCGTCTATTTCACCCTGCTCACCTCACACACCATCCTAGCCATCGTAATCGTTCCCCTGATCCTCATCACCCTCCGGCGCGCCTGGCTGCAAAAATTCGACAAGCACCGCATCATCGCCCGCTGGACCCTCCCCCTGTGGTTCTACGTCTCCGTCACCGGCGTGATCGTCTACTTCATGGTTTATGTTATTTACACTTGAGGTAATCGATGTTTTGCGAGGGAAAACGATAACTCTATAAAACAAAATAGGAACATTCCGGTCGTGCTGTACCTTTGGTGTACCGGCGGCGTGCGGCGGGAAGCTTTTTCATCGACGAACAGGTCTGAGGCAACCGCCGAGACATCGGGCCCATTGAGGATTGACAACGCGTGGCGTTCTTTTTTCTTCGCTTGCGCTTCTTTGTCCCGGGCGTGATGCCGAAGAAAGCCATAGGCCAAAAGCCTGCGATAGGACCATGCATTGCCACTGTTCGAGCGGACAATCGTCCGGCTTGTAATCTCAGAAAAGATGGGCGCCGTCACGACAGCGAAATGGGCACCACGGGAGAGAGGAAGCAAATGTTTTCGGACGTGAGGCGAGTCAACCGGGTGTACCAACAGCACCGGGCCGCTTTGTCACTCTATAATAACTTTGGGAATGTGCGTCCCGTTGTGGAGTGATTCGAACAGTTTCGGGGCCGCCGCGCCAGTCGTCCCGCCACCTGCGACCTTGTCCAACTCTGGCTCGGTCAGCGACGGTGCGGATGATTCCACCTTGGCCGATTCCACTTGCTGTCCTTTCTTGGCTGTCTCTTGGCTCATTTCATTCTCCTTTGCTAGGGTCGTTCTCGGACGACGCCCACTTTGCCGCAAGTGCCTTTTTCGAGCAATGCACCGGAGGTGACCTTTGGGTGAAGTGCAGATGGTCGGCCTAACTCCTATCCGTGCTGTCGGCCCAGCAAGAGCACGTCGATCATGGCGCGCGTTCCCGACTGCTGGCCTCTTCGTTGCTTTAGCATCTCCCAGTAGCGATCGAAACTGGCCGGCCAACGTCCTTGTGTTCGCCACTGCTCGAGCGGTGTCGAACCAGCAAACGCTCCGGGCTTCTTCGGCAGCGCTTCCAGAAACGCTGGCTGGCGTGCGGAAAGGCGCAATGGAACGCTCCTCCAGTGGCCATGCTGCGCATGCAGAATACGTAGGCCAGCTCCCGCTCTCCGCAGATATCTGCGCAAGCTTTATACCAGTCCACCTGCGCTTCTCCACCCCAAACGTAGGACTGCGGAATAAATGTCTCGCGGTGAATCATCGCTAACGCGAGTTTTCTTTCGCGAACGTGGCGTCGTATCGTGGATTCAGCCACTTCCACTTCCGGCATCTCTTCTCCGATCCGGTACCAGATCCGATGTGCGGTGTGCCGCTGCTTCCGTGACGCCTTCTTGTCCGCTTCCAAAACCACGTCGATGAAGGCCATCGCCGGTTCCAGCTTCGGTCTCTGTCTTATTTGTGTCTTGCGCTCTACCGGAACAGCGCTGAGCACCGCCTCACGCACCATCCGCCGATGAATCCCCAACTTCTTGGCGATCCCTCGAATCGTTCCACCACCGTGCTCGTACTCACGTCGAATCTGCTCAAATAGCTCCGCCTTGGCTCTCCTATCCACCCGGTCCTCCCTTGGGGTGGTTAGGCCCGAAGCAGAGTCCACGGTATATGGTTTTCAGTAGGGTGGGGCCAAATCAGAGTAGCGAAATCAGAACGTAGAACGTAGTAATGGCCCCGTCGGCCCGCCGCACAAAACCACAATCCACGGAGCCGGCTGAAGACCAACCCGTTACTTCGGTGTCTTCATTGCCGTGAAGTTGGGAGGGGCACGTCGAACTCTATGATTTTGCCATCCTTATGGCGCAGGAACCCGTGCACCCTTTTTGTTCGCATTATAGAGATATCCGGTGATGTCGCCACACCGGTTGATGCTTGCGGCAAGAGTACCGTTGAGACCAGCGTCAAACGGAATGATTTGGTCATCAATTTTCCATTCTGGGGTTTGCGATTCAACTACTCATAGGGCAGGGTACCGGACGTTTCCGATTGATGTCCGCATTTCGCCTGCCGGCTACGAGCTGTGCAATTTTGTACAGACAAGCTGGGCCGCGAAGGCTAGGGTAAAGTCCTCATTGCCTTTCTCGCCGCGTTCGCCCAGAATTTTGCGTCGAGTGGCAGGCAGGTGTACGTCATGGACGAACCGGATTTTCACATCTCCTACTCGAGCTTTCGCAGCTTCATCGAATGCAGCGGCCAACAGGCAACCCACCGGATCAGGGGCGACCAGTACGTTAGGCCCGCGTCTGCTGGCAGCCCGTGTTACTCCAGAGAAGACTGCAATTTCCTTCTCTGCGATAGCTGCCTCGCCTTTTGGTGGCAGTGCAGAGAAAACGACGACCTGCCTACGTGGGATACCGCGCTTTTCTTCCGTGGTCAGTTAGAAGACGCTCAAGTCAGTAAGCTCTTGGATACCTGCACTCACCGCAGTAGCACTCGCAGCGTCGTAGACACGCTGCCCAACAGTATTGGAGAAGCTGAGTTCAAAGCTTAGCCCGCGAAATGAATATGAGGTAAGACTTACGACAGCCACCGCCAAAGGTGCTAGAGCGAAGCACGTTGAGCATTGACGCCGGTGCCGTCCGGGCGTCACCGTGTACACCATTTTAGGATACTCCGGAATTCAATTGTAAGTCGTGATTAGTTCACGTAACGGGTAAAGCGTAGGCTAATCCACATGTAAATCGAAACAACCGTCGTTCTGCAGTAAAGCTATGCCTCGTGTAAACTCAGGTCCATGAAAATCGTTCTCTTCGGCGCTACAGGTTCCGCCGGCGCAGCCGTCCTCGACGCCTGCCTCTCGGCCTCCGTCGTCGACGAAGTTCGCGCCATCACCCGCCAACCGCTCATGCACACGAACGCCAAACTCCGCACGTTCGTTCACAAGGATTTTCTGGATTACTCGACCGTCGAAGAAGCCTTCCGCAACATTGATGCCTGTCTCTTCTGCCTGGGTATTTCCGTCACGCAAGTTTCCAAAGAGGACTACCGCACCATCACTTATTCCTACACACTTGCTGCCGCCAACATGCTCAAGCGCCACAGTCCCAACGCCATCTTCCATTACATCAGCGGCCGCGGAACAAATCCCAAAAGCCGGATGTTCTGGTCCCAGGTCAAAGCTCAAGTCGAACAAGATCTGGTCTCGCTAGTCCAAGCCGACTGCTGGCGTCCAGCCTTCATCGACGCCAAACCTTCCCCGAATCTTCCGAAAGCCTACGCGCTCTTTTACCCAATCCTTCGCCTGCTAAAACTATTTCCCACCTTATACATCAATGGCCAGGACCTGGGCCGCTCCATGCTCCAAGCCACCATCGATAATCTTCGCGGCCGCATAATCGAAAATCCCGAAATCCGTCAAATCGCCTCCCGCGCCAGGTTCTAACTGGTACAGGCACTCCTGCCTGTATCTTGGGTTGCACATCCACGCGAATTGTCATCCCGGGCGAAGCGAACGATTTCAACCTAAACTTCACAACCGTTCGTCAAGCAGCGCCAATTGCTCACTGCCTTCCTCACACGTGCGGCAGCGCCGCAATCACCGCATCCGTAAACTCCTCCGTACTCGCCGTCCCGCCCAAATCCCGTGTCTTATGCTTTCCTTCGCGATACACCTTCCACAGCGCCTGCTCCACCCGATCCGCTGTAAACGCCTCGCCAATATAATTCAGCATTAAAATCGAACTCATCAGCAGCGCCGTAGGGTTCGCCACGCCCTTTCCCGCAATGTCCGGTGCCGTCCCATGCACCGCCTCAAAAATCGCGCCTTCATCCCCGATATTTCCGCTGGGTACCACTCCCAATCCGCCCACCAGCCCCGCTGCCAGGTCACTCATCACGTCTCCATACAAATTCGGCAGCAGCAGAATATCGAACTGCTGGGGATCAATCACAATCTGCATGCACGCGTTGTCGACAATCAACTCCTTATACTCGATGTCCGGATATTTCTCCGCCACCAGCCGCACCGACTTCAGGAACAGTCCATCGCTAAGCTTCATGATGTTAGCTTTATGAATCGCGTGAATCTTCTTCCGCCCAGTTTTCCGCGCATATTCAAACGCAAACTTCGCAATCCGCGTCGACGCCTTCTCCGTAATAATCTTCAAACTCTCCACCACTCCGGGCACCACTTCATGCTCCAACCCTGAGTACAGATCCTCCGTGTTCTCCCGCACGATCACGACATCCACATCGTCGAAGTGCGATTTCACGCCAGGAAGATTCTTCACCGGCCGCAAATTGGCATACAGTTCCAAACTCTTCCGCAGCGCCACGTTCACGCTCCGTGCCCCGCCGGCGACCGCCGTAGCCATCGGTCCTTTGAGCGCCACGTGATTCCGTCGCACAGACTCAATCGCTGTGTTGTTCAAAACTTCCGCGCCGGTCGTGGCCGTATCCGTATCCTTCGCGCGGGCTTCCAGTACTTCCCACTCGATCTGCACGCCCGAGGCATCCAGAATCCGCCTCACGGCCGCGGAGACTTCTGGTCCAATTCCTTCGCCTGGCAACAACGTAACCTTATGTTTGATCATGCATCTATTTTAAGGGAAGCACGAAACCTTGTCTTGCTCCGACCTGGACGATGTTGTGGTGTTTTACCGGCTGCATACCGTCCACGTCGCCGAGGGAAATGTGCACGAAGTCATCCTGAAGCGTTTTGACCGACCCGACGAAGTGCGAATCTTCGACAAGGGCAAGTTCGAACTCGTGAAAGTCGGCGACATGACGATCGGCCGAGCAAGCTACGAGCCTGGCTGGAAGTGGTCGGTGGATGTCGGAAAAGCCGCGGGCGCCAAAAGCTGTTCCGTGGAGCACGTCGGTGTTGTGCTGTCTGGATGCGCCACGGCGGCCATGGATGACGGTCGTGTCATCGAAATGAAAGCGGGGGATCTTTTCTACATTGCCCCCGGTCACGATAGCTGGGTGGTCGGCGACGAGCCGTATGTCTCGCTTCATTTCCTAGGCGCAACTGAGTACGCGAAAAAGAAGTGAGGCGCTGATGAGGGCAGGGCATTAAACAATCCGCACATGCTCTGGACCCTATTATGCTGTGTGCTATACTGAAAAAGAGTTTAGCTTGTGGATCAATTTCCCGAGCGGAGGCCAAACGAAATTATGGTTAATTTAACGCCTGTTGCCGCCACTAAGGTCAAGGAAATCATGAATATGCAGAGCCCGGTCCCAGTGGCCCTGCGCGTCGCCGTTGTCGGCGGCGGCTGCTCTGGTTTCCAGTATCACATGGCGTTCGAAAATCAGACCAACGAATCCGACGAAGTTGTCGATTTCAACGGTCTCAAAGTCGCGGTCGACCAGATGAGTTCCATGTATCTGGACGGCGTCGAAATCGACTATGTCGAAACGCTCGAAGGCGCCGGCTTCAAGTTCAACAACCCAAACGTCAAGAGCACCTGCGGCTGCGGCAGCTCCTTCAGCGTCTAATAACTCCTACAGCGCAGGGCGGCCGACAATCTTTCCAAAAGCCCCACATGTAAGAGCATGCGGGGCTTTTCTTCTTTGCGCTAACCTCACGTTCAATCGCCATCCGGCGTGCAGTGCCGCTCTCTGAGCGTATTTTGCGAAGCGTCGGTCTTGGGGTTCTCGCGCGCTTGCCTGCCTTCCGAGCAAAGCCGTTTCGTTTCTCTTTCATCAAGAAATTCCCCTCATTCCGAGCGAAGTTCGGAAAGCGCGGAATCTCTGTTCGATGCACTCCACATCACCACTCCCCTAAAACCGCACTTTACTTCCACCCCCTCCCGGTTCACCATAATTCCCGACCCGTCACAGGAGGAAGCATGCCATCCAATCAAGTCGTTCTGATCACCGGCGCCAGCACTGGATTCGGCCGCCTCATAGCCGAAACCCTTGTCCGGCACGGCCACACCGTCTTCGCCACCATGCGTGATCCCGCCGTGCGCAACGCCGCGAATGCCACCGAACTGCGCGCGCTCGCCGGAAAAGAATCCGTCGCTCTCGAAGTTCTCGAAATGGACGTCACCGACGAAGCCTCCGTCGATCGCGCTGTCCACTCCGTCGTTGAACATGCCGGACGCATCGATGTCGCCATTAATAACGCGGGCTACGCTGTCCTCGGCCTTGCCGAGGCTACCACCGTCGAACAGGCCCGCAAACTCATGGACACCAATTTCTTTGGCTCCGTACGCGTCAATCGCGCCGTGTTGCCCTTCATGCGCAAACAACGCAGCGGCTTGCTTCTCCACGTCAGCAGTGGCGCAGGCCGCTTAGTCCTCCCTGGTTGCGGTTTCTACTGCGCCAGCAAATTTGCCTTGGAGGCCCTGGCCGAGTCGTATCACTACGAACTCGCAGGGCAGGGAATTGAATCGTCCGTCATCGAACCCGGCGCCTACCAGACCCCCGTCTTCGGCAACATGGTCACCGCCGCCGACCACGCGCGCTCCGAAACCTACGGCCCCGCCGCACAAATTCCAGACAAGGTCGAAAAGGTGTTAACGACGAGCGCTGCCAACGCCCAGGACGTAGCCGACGCCGTCCTAGCCATCGTCGAAACTCCTGCAGGCCAGCGCCAGCTCCGCTATCGCGTCAGCCCCACCGATTTGGGCGTCGACGCCATTAATCAAGTCTCCGCGCAAGTGCAATCCGGCTTGCTCGAAGCCTTCGGCTTAACCCCCGAAACCACCTTCACCCACTCCAAATCCGCCAGCGCCGACTAACCCCCTCTGGCATAGGCTTCAGGGCCCCCGGCAAGTCCGTGGAAGACGGTCTAGGCTCTAATTTCCTAATTAGAAAAATGTCATTTCGAATGGAGTCTGCGAAGCGAGAAACCCCTGTTCGAAAATTCCTCTTCGACATGCAAAGGACTCACCCCCCCATTTGCATTCCCTGGCATCCCCACTTATCCTAATCTTCAACCCGGATGAAAATAGCCCTCGCTCAATTCAATCCCACTGTGGGTGATTTCGATGGCAATTCCGCGCGCATCCTCGCTCTCGCCGCGCGAGCCAAACTCCTTGGCGCCGACCTCGCCGTCTTTTCTGAGCTTTGCATCTGCGGCTATCTTCCCCTCGATCTTCTCGAACGCCCCGCCTTCATTCAGCGCAACCATGACACGCTCAATCGCGTCGCCGCGCAAATGCCTCTCCCCGCCATCGTTGGTTACGCGGGGCGCGTCAATCCCGATCATCACCGGGCAGGGAAGTTCATTGCCAATAAAGCCGCGCTTATCCGCGAAGGCCGCGTGATCTTCGAGCAATCCAAAATGCTTCTCCCCACCTACGACGTCTTCGATGAGTCCCGCTACTTCCAACCCGGCGACAAACAATACGTCTACGGCCTGTTTCAGGAACAGCTTGGCATCACCATCTGTGAGGACGTCTGGAACGACAAAACTTTCTGGGCCTCGCCCATGTATGCCCGCGATCCCGTCACCGAACTGATTCACCAGGGCACCAGCGTCCTTATCAACATTTCCGCCTCGCCCTTCACTATCGACAAGCGTTCCCTTCGCCTCGGCATGCTTCGTTCCACCGCGCTCCATCACAAGCTCCCCGTCGTCTACGTCAATCAAGTCGGGGGCAATGATTCCCTAATCTTCGATGGCGCCAGCACCGCCTTCACCTCCAACGGAGAAATCGGCGCGCAGGCCAAAGCCTTCGAGGAAGATCTCGTCCTCTTCGACACGACCACCGGCGAAGGCGACATCCGCGAGCAGCCTCCCGACGAAATCGCCTGCGCCTTCCAGGCCCTCGTCCTCGGCACTCGCGATTACGTTCGCAAATGTAATTTCGCCGAGACCATCGTCGGCCTCAGCGGCGGAGTGGATTCCGCGGTAGTCGCCGCTATTGCCGTCGCCGCGCTTGGCGCTCCCAACGTCCTCGGTGTCTCCCTGCCCGGCCCGTATTCCTCCGAAGGCAGCAAAACCGACGCCCAAGCACTCGCGCGCAATCTCGGCATCGAGTTCCGCACCATTCCTATCGCCTCTGTCTTCGATTCCTACCTGCAAACGCTAGCCCCCGTTTTTGCCGGCCTCGCGCCGGACGCCACAGAAGAAAATATCCAGGCGCGCATCCGCGGCAATTATCTGATGGCGCTTTCGAATAAATTTGGTTCCATGGTTCTCAGCACCGGCAACAAATCGGAAAATGCGGTGGGCTATTGCACGCTTTACGGCGACATGGCTGGCGGCCTCGCCGTCATCTCCGATGTTCCGAAGCTTATGGTCTACGACCTTGCCCGCTACATTAATCGCGAAAGGGAATTGATTCCCCGCTCGACTCTTGAGAAACCTCCCTCGGCCGAGTTGCGTCCAAATCAAAAGGACACGGACTCCCTTCCTCCTTACGAGGTTCTGGACCGCATCTTGAAATCCTATATTGAAGAAGTGAAATGTCCCGAGGAGATCGCCCTCGAGACCGGCTACGACCTCCGGCTCATCCGTGACATTGCCGCACTCGTCGATCGCAACGAATACAAACGCAAACAAGCCGCCCCCGGTCTCAAAATTACCTCGCGCGCCTTCGGTTTCGGTCGCCCATTCCCCATAGCCCAGCGCTTCGTCCCATGAAACCAACCATGCCCCCAATAATATTCTGTCACCCTGGGCGCAGCGTCTTTTGCGTTGCCAAGGATCTCAACCCCCACATCGCGCACAGATCCACAACGACTTCGTCTTTAGCCGCTGAAAACCAAACTCTTCGATCCACCTAAGCGAGGACACGCGTGAAAATCACTAAGAACCTTTTACTGATCGTATCCCTCGTCTTCACGGCCACTCTGGCGCGCGGTCAACAACCCGCCGCCGGCACCCAAAAATCGATCGAATCCTTCCTCCGCAATTACTACGCCCTCGGCTCCGACTACACCATCACCGTCGGCACGCCCAAACCCATCGGCTCCTCCGGCCTCTCCGAAATCGCTGTAGACGTGAAAAGTCCCGAGGGCGGCGACACTGTAAAAATGTATCTCAGCGCCGACGGGCGCTATCTGCTGCGCGGGGAACTGGACGACCTCACCACCGATCCGCTGGCCGCCAACATCGCCAAGTTCGATCTCAAAGGCGCTCCTGTCTATGGTGATCCCAAAGCGCCCATCACCATCGTCGAGTACGGTGACTTCGAATGCCCCGTCTGCCGCAATTTCCACGACGCCGTGCGCGGCATGCTCCCCAACTATCCCCAGGTCAAACTTATCTTCAAGGATTTCCCCATTGACCAGATTCATCCGTGGGCACGCACTGCCGCCATCGCTGGCCGCTGCGCCTACCAACAGGACGCGAAATCCTTCTGGAAGATGTACGATCTTATTTATGACAACCAGGATTTGGTTTCTGCCGCCAACGCCTACGACAAAATGATGGACTTCGCCACCCGCGCCGGACTGAATCCAGAAACCTTCAAGGCTTGCCTCAGCAGCCCGCAAGCCACCGCCGAAGTCGATGCCAGCATCGAAAACGGCAAACTCGTTGGCGTCCGCAGCACTCCCACCGTCTTCGTCAACGGCCGCCCCCTGGCCGGGGCCGACCCCCACGCCCTCCAGCAGTACCTGGACTTCGAAGCCAACAAACTAAAATCCAAAAAATAACCATGCGCCGCGAGAGCCCCAAATCTCACTCCAGCACGAACGCACGAAACACATGAAAAAAGGAAAAATGGGCGGGACGCGAGTCTCTAAAGGAGGGGATCAATCGAACCCAGGCCACGCAGGAAAGCAGTCTTTGATATAGGCCCGAGCAATGCTAATTTGATGCCATTTCGTAGTTAACATAATATAGCTTATAGGACGCGTCATATTCCCGCCTATTCGGAAATATCCTCATCTGTTTAGTGAAAGATGGCATGTTGTGCCCTGTTTGGAGGTTTCACCTAGAAACACGTCATTACCGAACGAAGTCCGCGCAGTGAGAAATCCTTCTTCGATCGCACCGTCCAGTAACAAAAAACGCGTTTGTTCATCCGGACACTCTACAGCCAGGATCCCCTACCACCAAACCAACACCCCGTCTCCCTCTTCTGCTAAACTTTTCCAGTGCCTCCGACGCCCCATGTTGCCCACATCCGTCTCCACCCCATCAAATCCCTTGACCCCGTCCCCGTCCCCGAAGCGCGCATCTCCCCTTCCGGCGGCCTCGCCCTCGATCGCGCATGGGCTCTCCACTCCGTCGACGGCAAATGGATTAATGGCAAGCGCACCCCCGCCATCCATCTCATCCGCGCAAATTATTCCCCTGGCGTCGACTCCGTCACCCTCTCCGTCCCGACCGACCGCCGCAAAATTCCTGCCCGCACTTTCGCCTTTCCGCAGGATCACGAAGACGCCGCCGAATGGTTCAGCGTTTTCTTTGAGCAGCAGGTTATCGTCCGCTATTCAGAAGGTGGTTTTCCCGACGACCCTATCGCCAACGGTCCCACCATCGTTTCCACCGCTTCGCTCCAGGGAGTAGCTGAGTGGTTTCCCGCCACTGCTGACGGCTTTCCCGGCCTCTCTCTCGAAAATGTTCGCCGTCGTTTCCGCACCTCGCTCGAGATCGACGGCGTCCCCGCATTCTGGGAAGACCAACTCTTCGGCGAAAAGGAACGTAGCGTCATTCGCTTCGCTGTCGGCGAAGTTCATCTCGAAGGTAGCAATCCCTGCGCCCGTTGCCCTGTACCTCCCCGCGACCCCTGCACCGGCAATGACCTCGTCGGCTTCCAAAGGCATTTCACCCGCCAACGCGAATCCACCCTACCCTTGTGGTCCCCCCGCGACCGCTTCGACCACTTCTACCGCCTCTCCACCAACACCCGCATAGCCAGCACCGAATCCGGCAAGCAAGTCCGCCTCCACGATCCCCTAACCTTCACCTAAATAAAGTCACCTGGGTGCCCGATGGCTGAAACTCAAAATCGAACTACCTTCCCCAAAACAAAAATGGCCCCGATCCCTCGGGGCCACCAATTTCCAATTTCTATTTTTACGCACGCAACCTACCGCGAACTAATCTCCGGCCGTCCTTCCGCCATCGATCCGACCGGCGGCACTCCCTTCAAACTCTCCAGCATCTGTTCCTTCCGGTATACCAGCGAATTGATGTCGTATGTCGCCAGCTCAAATCCATGTCCGTGCGTAATCGCGTCCGTCGGGCACGCTTCCACGCAATACCCGCAGAAAATGCAGCGCGAATAATCGATGTTGTAGACCTTCGCGTACCGCTCGCCCGCTGAAATCCTCTTGTCCTCGGTATTCTCCGCCGCCTCAATATAAATGCAATTCGAAGGGCACGCCGCGGCGCACAAAAAGCAGCCCACGCATTTCTCCAAGCCGCCCTCATCGCGGTGCAGCACGTGAATTCCCCGGTACCGCGGCTGGAAATTGACAGGCGCCGCCGGATAATTCTCCGTCACCGTCTTCTCAAACATGGTCTTGAACGTGACACTGAAACCCTTCACCAGTGCCACCGCCGTCGCCCCGATCTCACCTAAAAAATTTCCCATATCACCCTGTAATGGACGATCTTCAGATCGGCCAACCGCGTGGACGCGGTACCTTAGTCCCGTGACCAGAAAAACCAACTACGGCAACTCTGCCAGTCTAACAAACCCGCAGTAACCCGGGCAAACATTCCAGGATCCCGGTTAGCCTGCCGCGCTTCAGCAGTGGCCTCGATCCTAAATCGCCTCTCGCTCCTCAACCTCTGAATCTCTATCCTGCCTCCTCACTTCCGTGCTACCGCTTCCACAATCTGCTTCCCATGAAATCTTCCATTCTCAATAAAAATCTCATTCGTATTCTTTCCCGCCACCACCACGCCCGCCAGGTAAATCCCCGGCACATTGCTCTCCAAGCTATTCGGATCAAGCGCCGGCCTCCGGCTCTCGGGATCGAGTTTCACTCCCAAACTTTCAATAAATTCATAATCGGGATGGTACCCCGTCAGCGCAAACACCTGCTTCCCCGGCACCAATCGTGGCACGCCTCCGTTCTCCACCATCACGCCGTCGCGTACAATCTCTTTAATCTTTGCGCCAAACACCGCCGCAATCTGCCCAGCCTTGATCCGATTATCAATGTCCGGCCGTACCCAGTACTTGATCGACGACCCCAATTCCTTCCCGCGCACCAGCAACGTAACCCGCGCTCCATTCCGCCACAAATCCAGCGCCGCCTCCACTGAAGAATTCTTTCCTCCAATTACCACCACATCCTGGTTCCAAAACTCATGTGGCTCCCTGTAGTAATGGCTCACATACGGCTGGTGCTCTCCCGGCACGCCCATCTCATTCGGCAAATCGTAATAGCCCGTGGCCACCACTACATTCTTCGCGGAGTATCTCTCCTCCCCCTCGCCCTCCGTCTGCGTCACCACCGTGAATGCGCCCGCATGTCCATCCACCCGCAACACTTTCTCGAACAATCGCAGCTCCAGCGCGTAATGCTCCGTCCCCTTCCGGTAATACTTCAGCGCTTCTGTCCGCGTTGGCTTCTCCCCGCCGCATACCAGCGGCAAATCGCCGATCTCCAGCAATTCTGGCGTAGTAAAAAACACCATGTTCACCGGGTAGTGGTAAATCGAATTGCACAAGCAACCCTTATCGATCACTAGCGCCCGCATCCGCTCCCGTTTCGCTTCCATAGCGCAAGCCAACCCGGTCGGCCCAGCTCCAACGCAAACAATATCGTATGTAGTCATGTCGCCTTAGATTTCCAACCCCTCTTCCCGGTTACAAGTCCAGCGCATACGAATTTACACTCTAACAAAAAATCCCATGATCCGAACGGAGTCCGCGCAGTGAGGGCCTCGCCCCTTTCCGCGCCTTCGGCGGAAAGAATCCCTCTTTGATTTACGTCCGCCCACTACCGCGCGCCCCAAATCGATTTCGCGAGTGAGCTCTTCGACCAGTCCTACGAAAACTTGAAACTGAAAACTTACAACTTATAACTCCCCAACACCTCCAACAACTCCTCGCGAAACTTTTCCAACTCCTTCAATCGTTCCGCCGTAGCCGGTACTTCCGTCTTCTTCCAAACAAATACATCCCTGCCCGGCTTCTTCAACCTCACACTCAAGTTCCCATCCACCATCACAGTCACCGGCGCCATCAACCGCAACCCGCCATTCTCCACCGGGGCCAACAACGCCGCGCACTCCCCGCGATGCACGCACAACGCACTCTCATACGGCGGTATCGCAATCGGCCGAAATCCCGCAGCAAACAACCTCTTCAACGCATCCGCCTGTCCGGCCGTAAAGTCCATATCCCCCAAATTATACAATGCCACATAGCCGCGGGACTTTACCCCCGCACCTCCAGGATTAGTTAGTTCTGCGCAGTCCCTCTTGGTTTGCTTCTCACAACAAGCAATTCCGCCTACCGTAGGGCACGATACATCGTGCCCCCGGCAAGCCCCGAGCCGGCTCCTGGGCTTCCCCCTTATTGTAGGTGCCCCACGCTGAGCGCCTTTCGCGAAGGGTGGGGCCAGAGTTTCTTCCGCCGAATCCCCGACACGCAAAAACAAAAACGGCGCGACCCACCATAAGCCGCGCCGTCCAATCCTTCACTTCCGAAACTTCCCTTACATCCTGAACTTCCGGCTCTTCACGCTGCCGTCGAATCCGCCTCATTCCCTTCTAGCTGCGTCAATATATCTCGCAGGGTATGTATCAACTCGTCCCGCGACACATGGCTTTTCTTGAACTGCAACCGGAACCGGAACGCCTCATTCTCCGGCTCATAGTGAAAAATAAACGGCTGCGGCCGCTGCGGCCCGGTCTTTTCCTCCGCGCGTTCCTTGCGCGCCTGATCCCGCGTCAATCCGCCCTGCAAAATCCGCGCCAGCATTTCCTGCATCTTCTTCTCGGTCTGCTGCTTCGCAATTTGCAGCAGCACGGACTTGGACAGCACGCCATTGTCGACGCACTTCTTCCGGATCGACTCCGGAATTGTCCGCAGCATCAACGTCTCGCTTACCGAACTTCGCGCGCGCCCGATTTTCTTTGCCACGTCGTCATGCGTGTAATCGAACTGCTGCGCCAGCCGCTGCAGTCCATCCGCTTCCTCAAACGGCGTCAAATCCTTCCGTTGAATATTTTCGATCAGCGCAATTTCCAGTGTCTCCGCGTCGTCCGCCATCTTTTCGATCGCCGGCACTTCCCGAAGACCCGCCGCACGCGATGCGTGGTAACGCCGCTCCCCGGAAATAATGTAGTAGCAATCTTCCCGCGGCATAAACCGCACCAGCAGCGGTTCCAGCACGCCCTTTTCGCGGATCGAATCCGTCAATTCGCGCAGGTCTCCCAGCGCTTTGCGCGGCTGATCCGGATTGGGCCGGATCTGGTCCACAGGGATCATCCGTCCGACTGCTGCCCCGCTATAGCTTGTCAGTGATTCTACGTAGTGTGCGTCATGCCGCATCTTCAGCGTGACGGGCAACCCGGCTTTCTTCAACACGTTGGACGACCTCCGTGGCAAGTTTTTTGTACTCGATTGCTCCCGGAGATTTGGGCGCAAACGAAAATATCGTTTCTTTGTACGCCGGGCTTTCTTCCAGTCTTACATTTTTACTGATCTTCGTCTTGAACAGCACTTCGCCAAACACATTGCGAATCTGCCCATGGGTGTCCCGCGAAATGTTCGTTCTCTTGTCGTACAGCGTGATCACCACGCCCAACATGCGCAACTGCGGATTGGGCCGCGCACGGATCCGCTCGTACGTCTCCAGCAAATCGTCCGTGCCTTCGATCGCAAAATACGCGGCCTGGATCGGCACTAGCAAATGTGTCGCGGATACCAGCGCATTCACAGTCAAAATTCCCAGCGATGGCGGCGTGTCGATTACCACGTAGTCATAATCCTTCAGCACCGGCGCCAGCGCGTCCTTCAATCGATAGGGCGCATCGAACTGCCCGCTCAACACCGTTTCCAGTTTCGCCAGCGCCAGTCGGCCCGGCCCCACGCTCAACATCGGGTCCTTGCTAGGCTTGATGATGTTCGCAATCGGCGTTCGCGTATCGCCCAGGACATCAAACATCGACTCTTTCACGTCTGCCATATCGAAAAACGCGATCGTCGAGTTCGCCTGCGGATCCAGATCGATCAACAGCGTCCGCCGCCCCTTCGTCGCAATTCCCGCAGCCAGATTAATGGCCGTGGTCGTCTTCCCCACGCCACCCTTCTGGTTAGCAACGGTGATAATCGCCGTCATCTACTACCGCCTCCACTCCGAATCTAAAAAAGATCCGTCATTCCGATCGAAGTCCGCGAAGCGAGAAATCCCTCTTGGATCTCAATGCCACGACTAAACAAAGAAACTGCGTCCGGCCTCCGAACGCGCAAACTCCTCCACTTGAGTCAAAGACACTGCATCAATTCTTCTGGTATTTATGCCGGCAGACAGGCCCAATGGCATAAGGCTACTTTATGTTCGCTACCCCGAGCCACGCAAGGAAAAATTACCCCCGCCAGTGGAAAACTCCTCCCGGGCACCGAATTCCCATTTCGACGCTCCCAGTATTGGCGGGACTCTAGTCCTGTGTCGCTGCCCCAGCGCCCGTCGCGGGCCTCTTAGGTGTACGTACCCTAAGCTTCAGCCTGTGTTCTTGGGGTCCCCTTGGGTCTCTCCTGGGTGCCCCACTCTGAGTCTGCGATGTGTCTTCTTGCCGTTGTAGCGGGCCGTTTCCCTACCGACTCCCATCACAATCAGTTGCGCATCACTGCGAACGGAGTCCGCGCAGTGGTGGGCTTCTGTTCGCCTTCCGCACCTCACCTCAAAGAAAAGGCGCGACCAAAGGCCGCGCCACCACCAACCACGCAGATTAGCAATCCCCTAAAGCTCCACTCCCCAAAACTCCGCTGGCGGATGCACCAGCTCCAATCCCAACTCCCATCCACTCCGTCCCTCATGCCCGCGCCAGATCAACACCGCTTCCGCTTCTCTCTGGTTGCTTCCATTCTTGAGCCACATCTTCTGCCCCACTGCAAATCCCTGGGGCACAATCGCCAGACATCCCTTCGGGCTGATATCCACCGTATAACCTTCCGCTTCGTGGGTCGCGCCGCCTTCCGTCCACTTCACAGTCACCTTCACCCGCGAGTTCACCCGCGCCCCAGCTCGCATATATTGCAGCATCCTCAGGGCATAGTTCATTTCGTTCGTAACGTTCACGTCCACTCCTCCGGCCACAACCTCACGCATTACCACCAATTTCCCACCTTAGTGTCCCCTTACGCCTCGGTCAATGGAACTTCCCCACCAAGCTCCCCTATCAGTCATCCCCCTGAGAAGTCCCTCGATCACCACCTCCTACCTGACTGACTCTGCTATCTTCGTAAACTCAAACTTTCCCATGTCCTTCCTTCCCATCTTCCGCCGCGAGCTCCGCCCCACTCTCCACCTCGCGCTCCCGCTCATCCTCGCCGAAATCGGCTGGATGAGCATGATCATCGTAGACACCATGATGGTTGGTCGCCTCCCCTACAGTGCCGAAGCCATCGGCGCCGTCAGCGTATCTTCCAGCATTTTCATCGTCTTCGCGTTCTTCGGTGAAGGCCTCCTCGTCGGTTTGGACACGCTCGTCTCCCAATCCTTCGGCGCTGGCCGGCGCGAAGATTGCCACACTTCGCTCATCAACGGCATCTACCTCAGCTTCGCCATCGCGCCCTTTCTCGCCATTCCCGTCTGGATCATTCCCCGCTATTACGAGCGCTTCGGCGTCACCCATCCTGTAGCGGTCCTGGCCGCGCCGTACATGCGCACACTTTCCGCCGGCCTCGTTCCGTTACTTCTGTATTTCGCAGTTCGCCGCACCCTGCAGGGCATGAACATGGTGCGCCCCATCGCCTTTGCCCTCGTCACCGCCAATATCATCAATTTCCTCGGCAACTACATCCTCATCTTCGGCAAGTTCGGCTTCCACACTTACGGCGTCACCGGTTCCGGCATCGCCACCTGTATCTCGCGCGGATACCTCGCGCTCGTCCTTGTCGTTTATCTCCTTTGGTACGATCGCCGCCACAAAACCGAACTCCTCAACACGCCGCTTCAACCCAATCTCAGTCGCATCCGCCAACTCATCGCACTCGGTGTTCCCGCCGCTCTCCAACAAACCGCCGAAGTCACCGTCTTCGCCTTAGTCGCCACTCTCATCGCGCGTCTCGGCGCAGTCGCACAAGCCGGACACCAGATCGCGCTCAACACCGTAGCCTTTACTTACATGATTCCGCTAGGCCTCTCGTCGGCAGCCGCCGTTCGGGTAGGGCAGGCCCTAGGCCGCCGCGATCCCGCCGGCGCGCGCAACGCAGGCAACACCGCTATCCTGCTCGGGGCCTCCTTCATGTCCATGATGAGCGTTGTCCTGCTGGTCTTCCCGCGTTACATCGCCCGCTTCTACACCGCCAACGAAACCGTAATCTACAGCGCCACAGTTCTTCTCATGGCTGGCGCCGCCTTCCAACTCTTCGACGGCATTCAAACCGTGGCCACCGGATCCCTGCGCGGCACCGGCGACACCCGCACCCCCATGCTCTGCCACTTCTCCGCCTACTGGCTAATGGGCCTCCCCCTGGGCACTTACCTCTGCTTCCACAAACACTGGGGTGCCCTAGGCCTGTGGATCGGCCTCAGCCTCAGCCTAATCCTAATCGGCATCCTCCTTCTCCTGTTTTGGCGCCGACGCATCCTGAGCCTCCAGTAGGGACACGGTACATCGTGCCCCAGGCGAGTCCCCAAGGCTGTCCCCGTCTCCGCTCCGTACCCGTCAAAAAAAAGGCCCGTCATCCCACGCCGAGCGTGCGACCCCAGGGATTCCTCTCGATCTCCGCACCTTGCCGACAATCAACAATCACGCAACCACCAAACCCCTGCGTGACCTCGGCGATAAAAATCCGAGCCCGCCCCCAAAAACAAAAACGGCGCAACCGAAGCCGCGCCGTCATTCTCAATTTTCTCTTATCTAATTTCCAGTCTTACATCTTGTATCTACCCAAATCCTCATCGCTCAGCCCTTCCAGATAATTCCTCAACTGCTCGTTCGTCGTACGCTCCGCCAGCGCCGAACTCACCTTAGAATTCTTCAATACCGTTTCATCCACAAATATCGGGCAATCCATTCGCAACGCCAATGCCAACGCGTCGCTCGGCCGCGAATCAATACTCATCAATTCCCCTTCGCGTTCCACCCAAATCAGCGCATAAAACGTATCGTCACGCAAGTCATTCACCACAATCTTCTGTACAGAAACTTCCAGCCCCTGCAGCACGTTCTTCAGCAAATCATGTGTCATCGGCCGCGGCGTTTGCACTTTCTCAATTTCC
The DNA here is from genome assembly GCA_963742325.1 of Candidatus Acidiferrales bacterium. Taxonomy (GTDB): domain Bacteria; phylum Acidobacteriota; class Terriglobia; order Acidiferrales; family UBA7541; genus Acidiferrum. Next base: position 2,922,680 of record CAVULB010000002.1, read on the forward strand.
AGCGCGATCGCGTTCGCCTCATACGCCCCCACCCAGATCGGCAGGATCGCCTGCCCCTGCACATCCTTCAACACCACAATCGGCATCTGCGTAACCGGATCCATCATCAGGCCGCGTATCTTCATCTCTACTTCCATCGCGTCCTCCTAGCTACATCACGCCGATTCAAAGCGAAATTCCCTGTTATCCCGAGGGGCGTTTTCGCGACGAAGGATCTCAACCGTCGCGTCTTGCCTCTCCACTAACCACTTCTCCCACCAAACTATTCGGCGTCGCTCCACTGACCACAACCTGCACGTAGTCTCCCAGACTTTCTTCCCCGCGGGAAGTGAAATTCACCACTTTATTCGCCGACGTATGCCCCGACCACTGATGCTCTCGCCGTGATTTGCCTTCCACCATCACCTCGAGCGTCTTCCCCACCAGCTTCTCATTCCGCGCCCGCTGAATTTCTCTCTGCCGTTCCAACAGAATCGCCAGCCGCCTCGACTTCTCTTCCTCAGGTATTGCATCTTCCATCTTCAACGACGGCGTATTCGGCCGCGGCGAATACTTAAACGAAAACGCTCCGTCATACTGCGCCAAGTCCAGCAGCGACAGTGTTTGCTCGAAATCCTCCTCGGTCTCACCAGGAAATCCCACAATAATGTCCGAAGTGATGCTGATCTCGCGTTTCGCCGCCCGCATCATCGCAATCTTTTCCAGATATTCATCTCGCGTATACGTCCGCGCCATCGCCTGCAACACTTTCGTCGACCCGCTTTGCACCGGCAAGTGTACATGCTCGCAAATCCCTGGCACCGCCTCGATCGCTTCCACGATGTCTTTCCCAAAGTCCCGAGGGTGCGAAGTCGTAAATCTCACTCGCCGGATTCCGCGCACTTCCGCCACCGCCACCAGCAATTCCGAAAATCGCATGTTCCTCGCCGAGGGGTCCGCGTAGGAATTCACCGTCTGCCCCAGCAACTGCACTTCGGTATAGCCCGCATCCGCCAGCTCCCTTACCTCTTGCAATATAGACGCGCTCCCACGGCTACGCTCCGGCCCGCGCGTAAACGGCACCACGCAATACGAACAAGCCTTATCGCAACCTTCAATGATCGTCAGATAAGCCCGCCACGGATTGTCCCGCCGCGTAACCTCGGTCTCAAAAGTCTCATCCGTATCCGTATCCAACCCGGTCACCCGCCGCTCGCCGGCCTCAAGCTGCGCCAACAACTGCGGCAACTTCCGGTAACTGGCACTTCCACAAACCAAACTAACCCAAGGTGCCCTGGCAAATATCCTCTCGCCCTCCTGCTGCGCCACACACCCCAACACCCCAATAATCTTCTCTTGCCTTGGTAGTGGCCGTTCTTTAGACCGGTCAATCGCATTCGCGAACGGCTCATGCAGGGTTTGTACGTCAATGCCTTGGGCCTGTGTACCCAACTCCTGAGCATTCTTCTCGTTAGGGAGTTGGCCCTTCAGGTCCGACATTCCACCTGGAGCGGGATTGGACTTTAGTCCTTGCAGAGTCCGCTCTGCCCCCCGCGCTAGCACCAACGCCGGCCGAAACTCCCCCAACCTCGAAAACACCTTTTGAGCCGCCTTCTCCCGTATCGAACACGTGTTATAGAGGACCACATTTGCCGCTTCGACCGACTCCACCTTCCGATACCCTCGCGCCAAAAGCACCCCGGCCACCTTCTCCGAGTCATGCTCATTCATCTGGCACCCAAACGTCTCCAAATAAAATGTCCCACGTGGCACAGGTAGTTCTGCCTGTGCTGACCGATCTGCCTCGGTAGCAGTGTCGGCAGCCACATCCCCACCCATCAAGCGTTCCACCGCAATATCGAACAAATTCCCCATATCACCGCAGTCTACCACACGCCCTTTTGCACTGCGCCAGCCCATCGCCGCCGTCACGCACAAAACTCCACCCCAACCGTCCTCACATCCACCATCAATAAAACGTGCCACCCCTTCACCCCAACGCCGCTCGAACTTCTGCTATTCTCTATCCCCGTCCCCGGAGCCACCATGTCCCGTCACCTTTTCCTTCTCCTGCTTCTCTCCATTCCCCTCCGCGCCCCAGGTCAGGAACCCCTTCTTGGCGTGCTCGAAGAAATTCCCGCTGCCACCACCGCCGAGCACAATTTCCGCGCCGTCCGCGTTCTCTTCCAAAAAATGCCCAGCGGCTGGCAAGCCTTACCGAGCAACTGTCCCGATCAACAATGCCTCAAAGCCGTCACCGAAAAATTCCCACCCGAAACAGAATGGACCATCGCCTTTGACGGAAAATCTCTCGCCACCGTTACCGCACACACGCCTCAGGATTTCGTCTACTACTCCCGCGTCGGCTTGCAGGAAATCATCGGTAAACCTCCCCTCCCCGCCGTCGGCAAACCCACCACCGAATTCGGCGCCGCTCCCGATCAACCACTCCTTCGCCCGCTCGTCGCCATTTCGGTCCCCAATTTCCAGGATCCCGATCACTGGAAGCCTCACGCGCTATCCTTGGAACAGCTGGCCCTCGTCCGCCAGCAATTTCGCGCAAAATTTCCAAAGCTGTGCCAGATCGGCAAGCCGGACGAAGCCAAAGTGGAACCGCGCCCTTACGCGGACCCAGATATCCAGCTCGTCAAAGCCTACGCCTCAAATACAAACTGGTTTTTGGCTCATGTGCACATCGACGACGCCATCGTCTGCGACGACCCGGAAGCTGGCTTTCAAATGCTCGACCCCTGGTTTACCTTGGCCCCCGAAAACTCCGCGTTCACGTATCTAGGTTCCGGCCTCAACCTGATCGACGCCGGCGACTACGACAAGTCCGGCCACTCCCAACTCCTCTTCTCCCTTACCGCCGCCAACCGCTCCGGCTTCGTCCTCTACTACGACAACTTCTTCCACTCGGCCACCTTCGCCTTCTCCTATCACTGACCTGCAGGTGGCCCCGGCGAGCCCCGACTCATAGAATGTGTTTTCACTGTGTAGGAAGCGCCGGGCACGCGTTCGTAGAAATAAAGACGCATGCCGACTATTGTTCAGGCCGATCGCTGCAACGGCGGTCGAAGCATTCATGCAAGGCCTCATTTGCCTGGAAGCGTTGCAAGGTCGTTGATCATTATTAAAGTTCTATTTTCTCTTTTCAATTTTCCTAACTACTCCACGCCCACCATCTTCACCCCATACGCGTACTTCCCCAGCAACTTCTCCGGCAGAGTGACCACGACATTCTTCCCGTCCTGCCTCCATGTGGCGCTGCCTTTCATAGCCGGCCCTTCCAGCAAGGAAACCGCCGCCCCATCCTTCAACCGCAAACCCTTAATCGTCACCGTCCGCCCCTTCGGCTCCCCCAACAAAAACGCGTAGACCGCCGCATCCTTCTGCATAAACCGCACCTTCAATCCATCCGTAGTCTCGCCCTCCGCCCGCTTCCACGGCCGAGTCCCATAAATCCCTTCCCCGTTCCGTTGCAACCAATCTCCGAGCGCCTGCAAACGATCCAGCTGCACCGCCGGTATCGTTCCATCTGCCTCCGGCCCCACATCCAGTAACAAATTCCCATTCTTACTCACGATATCCACCAGCAAATAAATCAACGCATCCTTTGCAATCGTCTGTGCCTCGCCCTCCGCGCGGTTGTATCCGAACGATCTTCCCAGCCCGCGGCATTCCTCCCACTTCTTTTCGCTGATCTTGTCCAACGTCTCGTATTCCGGCGAGACAAAATCGGCGTGCTTCACCCCGAACCGGTCGTCCACCACGCCATCCGGAATCGCGTTGTAATACTCCGACATAATTTCCAGCGGATGTCCGGACTTCGGATAATCGATGTCATTCCACAAAACCGACGGCTGGTATCTCCGGATCAATTCCCGCATGTGCGCATCAACGTATTTTCCGTACGCCTCGCTCTGCGGTTCCACCGTTTTCGCCTGCTTCCAATCCGTGATCGGCCCCGGCACAAACGTCCAATCGTAGCCGCCCGAATAATAAAGCCCCATCTTCATTCCCTTTGCCCGTACCGCCGCCGTCAACTCGCCCACCAGATCGCGCGTCGCATGCTGCCGGTCCTTCGGCAAAGTGGGATTTGGCGTCTCGCTCGGCCACAGCGTAAATCCTTCATGATGCTTCGAAGTCAGCACCACATATCGCGCTCCCGCCATCCTGAACGCCTGCGCCATCTCTTCCGGCTTCCACTTTTGTATCTCCTTATCAAACGTCTCCGCGAAATTGTAATAGTTGTAATTCGCTCCGTAATGTTCCTTCTGATATTCCTGCGTAGGCGACCCGCCCAGCCTCACCGTGTTGTAATACCACTCCGCATACGGATTCCTTTTTAAATATTCTTCCGGGGAAAGTTTCTGCAACTCCGCTTCCGGCGTCAGCACTGCCCATCCCGGCACAGAATACAATCCCCAATGAATAAAAATCCCCAACTTCGCATCCGCATACCACTCCGGCAATGCATGCGCATTCAAAGACTCCAACGTAGCCTCATACTTACCCGCCGCATGTGGCGGCTGATCTTCGGATCGCCCAGCCAACTCGGCAAGCCCCGCCAACCCAAAACAAATCACCCAACCAATTCCTATTACCCATCGCCAATTCCTCATCCGTTCAATCTCCTCTGCGAATCCCCGTGTCTCACGTAACCTTCATACCTATCCTAATATTCAAGAAACCCGTCGTTCCGAACGGAGTCCACGAAGCGAGGACCGCCGCCCCTTTGCACGCCTTTGGCGGAAAGAATCCCTCTTCGATCGCTGCCGTGTGCTCTTAGGCCCGCTGACCCCATGCAGAACCCTCTTACCCTTCACTTCCTTTACCTTCTCAATCTCCTTCATTTCCCGTTCTTTCTCATTTTCGCAATCCTCTTCCTCCCCTTCTCCGACCCTTCCACCACCCTCTCCATATTCCGCATCCACTCCGGCAAATTCATCTTCTGCCGAAATCCTTTCACGTAAGGCTGTATCTTCGCATACTGAAAATACATTTCCTGGCAAGTGTCATACACCAATCCTTCGCTCAACATTCCATGCAGCACAAACGCGCACACCATGTCCCAATAGCCATATACCTGCAACACAAATCCCGTCTCCTTCCCTCCCTTGCTCACAATCTCCACCAAATCCTCCAACGACATAGGCGCAAAAACTCCTCCCACAAAACTCCGCGCCTCCCGCATCACCGTCTCCCTCCGCAATTCATACAACCTCAAAATCAATTCCGCCTGCTCCATCCCTTTTTTCATCTCGCCTCCGCCTCCCTATTCATCCTTCACACCTTCTCCACTTCCTCAGTCTCGTTCACCTCCTGTCTCAGCGAACTTCTCTTGCCTCTCTATCCGCTTCCGTGTAATTTACTCCACTTACGGTACCGCCCACGCCGAAAACATGTCATACCGGCAATCCGGCCTGTGCTCTTGGATTTCATTTCCGTCAGGAGGATATTCCGAATGTTTCGTTGCGCCTTGATCCTCTCCGCCATCGCTGTCTCCGTCGCCATTCCCGCCAGCGCACAAGACAACACCGCCACCCTGCAAGCCTATTTCTCCGGCAAACAGGTCACACTCAAAATCGATATGCCCGGCACTCAGAAAGGCGTTGACCTTCGCTTCAACAAGCCCACTCCCATGGATTGGAAAGAATATGGTTCGCGCATCAAGCAGTTCGGCGTCGCGATCCATGCGGGCGACGTCGCCCGCATCACGACCATCGTGGTCAAGCGAGATATGATCGAATTTCAACTCGATGGCGGCGGCTTCGGCACCGCCGGTGACGACACCAACACCACCGTCACCGCCAAGCCCGTCGAAAAAAGCGCTTACGAAAAGGACCTAGAAAATCAGATCGCTAACACCGATGATCCCGACAAGAAAGCCTCTCTCCAGCGCGATCTCGACCGCGAGCGCGCCCGCCGCGAACGCCAGGATGCCTACAACCAGCGCCAGGCCCAATACGCCAGCCAGCAAAAAGCCGCGGTCGTCGCGCAAAATCGCGTCAACGGTGGCTCTCGTTTCAATCTTCGCTGGTCTGGCTCCATTCCCGCCGATCAACTCACCCCCGAAGCCGTCATGCAGCGCCTCTCCGAATACGTAAGCTTCACCACCGCTTCACCCGCCACCGCCGCCTCACCCGCTCCCAACGCTGCTCCCGCCTCAGCCGATTCCTCCGCCGCGGACACTGCCGCCACCGTCAAATTAAAACGCGGCATGAGCATTCAGGACGTCACCACTCTCTTCGGCCCAGGCAAGCAACTCTCCGAATCCGTAGGCGACGCCGGTCTCAAAACTCAAATCTTCGAATACACCACCCCAGACCGTCGCGTAAACGTAACCTACGTCGACGGCGTAGTAGTCCGCTACTCCATCAACTCCCTCTAGCGCCACACTCACTCCTACCTGTGATCTAAGGTTCCCCTCGCGCCCGGCCAAACACGCAGCGCGCACTCCATATGGTTGAAGATCTTCAGATTGGCTAAACAAAGACGTCATCATTCCGAACGGAATCCCACAGTGTGGAATACCTCTTCGATCCCTGGGTCTAGCCAGCAACCCCTCTGTGGCTTCCATCCCGCAACCACAAAAAATCCCACTCCCACACGCACATCTAATCACTCGCCCAACGTCATAACTCTTTGCTTCACCCCTACTCCTCTGCTACGCTAATTTTGTCAGCAAATTTTGCTCACACTGAGGGGACTGACATCATTTCTTTGCTATCCGCACTTTACGTCGGCAATATTTTTGACATTCTTGCGCAAACCGGCTGGGTCGCCCGTGCCGTTCTTGGCATCCTGCTGTTCTTTTCCCTAATTTCCTGGGCGCTGATCTTCCAAAAACTCGGTCTCTTCGGTCGCATTCGTCGCCAAAGCGATCAATTCCTCAAAATCTTCCGCGCCACGAAGGGCGTCGCCAATCCTCAAGGACTCATCTCCGCCGGCTCTCCCTTTGCTAACGTTTACGCTGCCGGCTACCGCGAACTGCAATCGCAAGTGACCGGCAACGGCAATCCCGCTCCGCAAAAAGTCAAATCCCTCCAGGCCATCACCGTCAACATGCAGCTTGCATCCACCGACGAGGTTCGCCGCGTCGAAAAAGGTATGTCCTGGCTGGCCACCACTGCCGGAGTCACTCCCTTCATCGGCCTTTTCGGCACCGTCTGGGGCATCATCGACGCTTTCTCTGGCCTGGGCACGTCCGGCTCCGCCAGCCTTCGCGCCGTCGCGCCCGGCATCGCCGAAGCCCTAGTCACCACGGCCGCCGGACTTTTCGCCGCCATTCCCGCCCTCATCGCCTACAACTATTTCCTCCAAGACATTCGCGATCTAGGCCAACGCCTGGACACCTTCGCCAACGAATTCACCTCCCAGATCGAAAAAACTTTCACCTGAACCTATGCGCACCACTTCGCAACCATCGAACTCCTTTGGACTGCGGTCGCTCGCCACCGCTTTCGCAGTTGAAACCATCAAAGCCGACAAAAACAACTGTCATCCTGAGGAGCGCCATTCGCGACGAAGCGTCTCGATCATTACGTTCACCCAGACCTCCACCAAATTTGCCCCCCTGAGCGCAATCCGCGCAGCGAGAGATCGGCTTTCCTCTCACTCGTCACTAGCCATTCGCCACTCATCACTGCCCTGAGGCCGCCATGCCCCAACTATCAAAATCTACGCAAACCTCCCTTTCCGAAATCAACATGGTACCGTTCATCGACGTGGTCCTCGTCCTCCTCATCATCTTCATGATCACTGCGCCCATCCTGCAATCCGGCATCGAGGTCGACGTCCCCAAAACGCACACCGTAAAGGAAATCACCGAGCAAAAACTCGTGGTCACCATCGACAAAAACCAGCGCATCTATCTCGGCAACGATCCCGTCAACATTCACGATCTCGCTCCGAAAATTAAAAAGCAATCCAAGAATCCCAACGGCGACGTCGTTTTCCTCCGTGCTGACGAAACCATTCCCTTCGGCGCCTTCTGTACCGTCATCGATTCCCTTCGCCAGTCCGGCATCGCCAACATCAGCATCGTCACCCAACCCATAACCGACCGTAATCGCACTCCCTGAGCCATGTCCGAAGCCGTCTACACCTCGGAAGACCTCAGCCTCAAACGCTACTTCTCCTACTCTGTCTTCTTCCATGTAGCGCTTACCGTCATTCTTCTCGCCAGCATCTGGCTCCAGCGTTCCGGCGACGCCTGGGGTGGAGTCGGCGGCGGAGACACCGGCGTAAAAGTTTCTCTCGCCTCCAGCGCAGGCATCCCCATGCCTCCCACCATCAATCCTACCGATTCCCAGGTGGTCGATCCCACCAAGGGTCTTAACGTCGAGGAACCGCAGCCCAAGCCTCCCGAGGAACCCAAAGACACCACCAATATTCCCAAGTTCGAAAAAGAAAAAGTTCTTCCACCTAGCAAAAAGTCCAAGGTCTTCGAAAAGAAAACCTCGCCTCCTCCCAACGCCGTTCCCTACGGCAAGGGCGGCCAGATGAACGTCCCCACTGGCTATTCCGATCAGCCCGGCCCGCTCAATGGCGGCGTTGCCGTGCAAGGCCAGGGTGGCGGCGATTTCGCCACACGATATGGTTGGTACATCGAAGCCGTTCGTCGCGCCGTTAATCAAAACTGGTTGCAGAACACCATCGATCCTGGAGTCCGCGCCGCCCGTCGCGCCAAAACCACTCTCACTTTCACCATCAATCGCGACGGCACCGTAAAGGATATTCGCATCGCCGAATCTAGCGGCAACCGCTCCATGGACGATTCCGCCTCACGCGCGCTCCTCTCCATCGAGCACTTCCCTCCTTTGCCCGCCGAGTATTCCGGCCGCTACGTGGACGTAACCTTCGACTTCGATCTGAGCATGACCCGATGAGTCCCCTCGAACTCAACCAGCCAGCCTCCGCTCTAACAGCAACCAAAACCTCTCCACCAAAATCCGCATCCGTTTCGCATCATCGCCAAGCACCAGAATTGTCATCCCTCAAGAAGTCTGCGAACCAAGGGATGTGCTTTGGATTCACTCTCCTCTCCGCACTCGCCACTTCCTCCCGTAAAGCACCAAAGAAAACATCTGTCGTCCTGAGGAGTCCGCGACGAAGGATCTCAACTTCAGCATCTTGCCACTTACTCCAAAAAATAATCTTCTCACCCACGCCCTTTGCTAATCTGTATTTCCCATTTCTCTCTCGGAGGATCGCTTGACTTTCAAAAAAACTTCGCTGCTTGTTGCCCTTTGCCTCCTGACCCTCCCTCTATTCTCCTCAATTTCCTGCGCCCAAGACTGGTTCCGCACCGGCACTGGCCTCGGCGTCGAAAAACCGCGCATCGCCGTCTCCAACTTCGCGCCTAAATCCGCCGCTGACCAGCCGCACGCCACCCTCTTCACCAACGTTGTCCGCGACGATCTCGCCTTTTCCGGCATCGTCGATCTCGCCAGCCCAGATTTCTATCCGCAAAAAACTCCTTCGCAGCCCGGCGAACTCCAGATGCTCGATTGGTCGCAACCTCCCGTCAATGCCAATTTCCTTGCCTTTGGTAATCTCTCGGAAACTTCTTCGGAAGTCGCCATCTTCGCCTGGATGTACGACGTCCGCAGCACTTCCAGCCAGGCCATTGTTGGCAAGGTCTATCGCGGCGCCCCCACCGACGCGCAGGTTCGCAAATTCGCACACCAATTCGTCGACGAAATCATCAGCAAACTTTCCGGCGGACTCGCCAGCATCGCTTCCACGCAAATCGCTTTCATCCGCGGCACGTACGGCTCCAAGGAACTTTGGGTCATGGATTATGACGGCGCCAATCAACACAAGCTCACTTCTATCGGTTCCGTCACTCTCACGCCCCGTTGGTCTCCGGACGCCTCGCGTATCGCCTTCACTTGTTTCATTCCCGTCAACGGCGTCACCAGCGCGCAAATCTGCATGTACTCCTTCGACGCCGGTAAACTCGTCTCCTTTGCCCGTTATCGCGGCACCAATAATTCCCCCACATGGTCTCCCGACGGTTTGCAAGTAATGTTTTCGTCTTCCATGCAAACCAATCCGGCGCTCTATGTGACCGATGCCAGCGGCAATCGTCCCAAGCGTCTAACGTACGCATCCAACGGCGCAGACACTTCTCCCGCGTGGAATCCAAAAACCGGCCAGAGCGTCGCCTTCGTCAGCGATCGCGGGGGCGTTCCTCAGTTGTACATGATGAATTCAGACGGCACGGACACGCGCAAGATAGATCTTCCCGACATGGGCTACGTAATCGATCCCGCCTGGTCTCCCAATGGCCAACTTCTCGCCTTCTCGTGGCGGCGCCCGTCCGGCAATTACGATATCTACATCATGGACGTCGTTTCTCACCAACTCCGCGAACTCACACGCGATACCGGCCGCAACGAGCGCCCCAGCTGGGCTCCCGATGGTCGTCACATCGTCTTCGAATCCACCCGCGGCGGCTCCCGCCAAATTTGGACCATGCTCGCCGACGGTACCTCTCCCCACCAACTCACTACCTCCGGCCACAACGAGTCCCCCAACTGGTCCACCCGCTAACCATGGCTGCCCCAGCTCCAGCTTGTAGTGGCGGGACTTTAGTCCGGCGCTTCTGCCCCGAGCGCCCTAGCGCGGGAGCTCTTGCGTTTTCCAATCTTGGGTTTCTGTCCCGGGCGTTCCACTCTGAATCCGCGAAGAGTGCGTCTCGGGTGCCTTGGGTTCGCATTCCAAATCCTCCCAAACCCATCCGTGAACAAAAGCAACCAAACCGCCCCATCCTTGAAATGCATCCACCCACCAAAAACCCGTCATATTCCGAGCGCCCCGCGCAGCGACGGATCCCTTCCTTCGGTGCGCCTTGCCTCCCAAAAACCCCGTCACTGCTCCCACCTCCCCTTACTTCTTCCAATACATTTCCTTTCGTTTCTCGGCCTTCCCTTATACAATATATATCGTGTCACGACATATCACCCGGACTCGGCCCTCTGGTGTTACGATCGTTGTTTCCAGCGGACCCAACACGGGATTTCTCGGTGTCTTAGGAGGACACGCAATGATTCAGTCACACCGCCCGCTCGTTCGTTCGTTTCTCATTTCACTTTCGGCTCTCGCGCTGTTCGTCGCTGGCTGCCACAAGAAAACGCCTCCACCGCCGCCCGCGGCCTACACTCCTCCGCCGGCGGCCGTAAAGCCTACTGCCAACCTCACTGCCGATCGAAATTCCATCAATCAGGGCGAATCCGTCAAGCTTTCCTGGACCACCACCGACGCCACAAACGTCTCCATCGCTCCTGAAGTCGGCGCCGTTACTCCACAAGGGTCCACCGGTGTTACGCCCACGCAATCCACGACCTACACGCTCACGGCCAGCGGCGCAGGCGGCAGCACCGATGCCACCGTCCGCGTTTCCGTCAACGTGCCCGCGCCTGTCGCGGCCGCCCCAAACACCAGCTTCGATGAACTCTTTCTCAAGGAAGTTCGTGACGCCTACTTCGATTATGATTCCGCCGCCATACGGCCCGACGCGCGCGAAGCGCTGCAGAAAACCGCCGACTTCCTGAAAAATTATCCCAACGTGCGCGTCACCATCGAAGGCCACTGCGACGAACGCGGTTCAACCGAATACAATCTCGCTCTGGGGCAGCGCCGCGCCAACGCCGTCAAGGAGTATCTGGTCAGCCTCGGCCTTCCCGCCGATCACCTCAACACCACCAGCTGGGGCAAAGAAAAGCCCTTCTGCACCGAATCCACCGAAGCCTGCTACCAACAAAACCGTCGCGGCCACTTCGCCCAAGCCAAGTAACCCATCATCGAGGGGGCCCGCGATAAATCGTGCCGTGGCACCACGCAAGCCCAACTGGCCCAGGCACTCCTGCCTGGGCTCTTGGGTCTTCCTTCTCGTATAGTGGCCGAACTTTAGTTAGATCGGCCAACAGCAGTTCCATGTCCCCACAATCTCAAATCTGGCACACACAGGACTGCCGTCCCGCCTGGCTTCTCTCGGGCTCGCTCTTCTGGGCGCCCCACTCTGAGCGTCTTCCGCGAGGGTGGGTCTTGGGCTTCCCTCTTGGGCTTTCTTGCCGTTGTAGGTCCCGCCTTCCGAAGCGGCCCGTTTCCCGACTTACCTATCACAAAAACAACATCCGTCATTCCGAACGGAGTCCGCGAAGTAAGGATCTCCGCCCCTTTCCGCGCCTTCGGCGGAGAATCCTCTTCGATTCCATCCACACAAAAATCGCTCCGCATCCCCCTCCTCCCGACGCGCAATCCCACCCGAATCCCACACAACCACTTGCTCCATTCCTCCACTCCCAGTAAATTGGATAATTGGGATTCTTCTTCCCACTTTGGAGGCCTCTTCATGCGTACGCGTAATATCGCCATCTTCGTCGGCACCATACTTCTCAGCGCTCTTGCCGGCAGTCTCGTTGGTCCCAAGCCCGCCCTCGCCGTCGCCCGCGAAATCATCGAACTTCAGCGCGACGTCACCACCCTCCTTCAGGGTCAAAAAGATATTCAAACGCAAATGACCCAGGATCACACCGTCCAGAAAACCTTGATCGAGCAATCCTCCGACTCCGTCAACAAACTCAACTCCACCATGTCCTCCCTCCAGAAATCCGTCCAGGACGTTCAGGCCAATTCCGGCACGCGCCTGGACACCATGTCCACGCAAGTCCAGGGGCTCTCCGACAATGTCGAGGAAATCAAATCGCGCATCGGCAAACTCAATCAGCAACTCGTCGATCTCCAGAATTCTGTACAGAGCATCGACTCTCGTCTTGCCGGCGGCGCCCCGACGACCACTCCTGGCGGCGGCTCCGCGCCTCCAACCGGACCCACGGGCGGCAACGTTGCTCCCTCTTCCGCACCAGCCGGTCCGCCGCCATCTGCGGACACGCTCTATTCCAATGGCCTCCGCGATTTAACCAGCGGCAAATACGATCTCGCCCGCACTGAATTCGACGATTATCTGAAGTACTACGGAGACACCGACCTCGCCTCCAACGCCCAATATTGGCTAGGCGAGATTGCGTTCGCGCAAAAGGATTACAACACCGCCGTCGTGCAATACGACAAGGTCATCACCGACTATCCCAAGAGTTTCAAGCTTGCATCCGCGCATTTCAAAAAGGGTATGGCCCTTCTCGAGCTCGGCCAGAAAAATTCCGGTGTCAAGGAACTTCGTGAAGTCGTCAAGCGCTATCCCGGCACAGAAGAAGAAAGACGTTCTCGCGCCAAACTGAAAGATATGGGCGTCGCCGTCTCCGCCTCCACTGCTCACTAACTCCCCATCGAACCAACATAATCCACGCTCCAAACGCCTCGCAGACTCCTCGCACCACGCTCCGATTTCGTATAGTTCTCCTCAATCAGTGATGGCCGCCACCGCCACCTGAGCTAGCTCCGCCACCGCCACCCGAATGTCCACCAGCACCTGCCCCACCGCCGCTGCTTCCGCCGCCACTTGAATGGCCGCCACCGCCTCCACTACCACCCCCGCCGAAACGTCCTCCATCAACGCCACCGCCGCCGCTCACATGCGCCATCACTACGCCATGCGCTCCTTCCGCGCCCGCGCTCGATCGGCCCATGAAATTCCCAGACTTAAAGTCAAATCGCGCTGCCGTCAGGTTCTTTTCCGCCTCCACGTGCGCCGCGCTCAACACGCTCTTCGGCATAATCGACGTCGCCAGCTTCGCTTGAATCACCGGCTGAGACGCGTGCGGGGCATTCTCCGTCAGTCCTCGCGCCATGCCCCGCGGCATGTTCGCCACCACTTTCACTCCGTTGCTTGGCTCGCGCTCCACTCCCGCTTGCAAGTGTCCTTTCGCCGACGCCAGTAACAAAATTCCTGATTTTGCGTTCATCGGCGCGTGCCCGGGTTTGTCCAATGGATGCCGCGGCACAATTCCGATCGCAAGCTTCCCAGCCCTCACAAAATGACATGGATGATGATGGCGCCTTCCCGCCACCCATCTTGTATATGTCCATTCACCGCACGTCGCCCACAACGCCGGATCCAGCATCTTGCGTTGAAGACACGGATCCCAATCCGCGGCGCTCCAACTCCCCGCAAAGCACGGCGCATACTGCACTACGTTCCCCGCGTTTCCCTGCTGCGCCCTCGTCGCGCTCCACGCCTGCATCGGACACCGCGTCAACATCGTCCGGTTCACATAAATATTCCCCAGCGCCCCCTGTGGCGCTTGACCGCGCGTAGCGCTCTGCCCAACAGCGCCCACTGCCAGCGCTTCCGGTTTAGCTTGCGTCGCCTGCGCGATTTGGCCTGCGCCCGATCCCATAGTCGCATTCGCCGTCCAACACTTTCCATATGGCGGGCAATCAAAAAATTTTCCGTACTCCACCATGCTGGCCAGCCCCGGCACCGGCTCCGTCAATCCCGATTCCCGCATTCCTTCCGCGATTAGCGCGCCCCGAGTCGCCATTCGCTCTGCCACCCACTGATCCCAATGGTCATTGCCGGCAGTTTGCAAACTCTCCTGCTGTCGCACCGTGTTCCCGCTCAGCGCATTCCATTCTTCCGGCGCGCTCCCGGTTTCCGTTCCCTTCAGTGGTATCAACTTTCCATCCACGTACGCCGCTGATTCCCCTGCCGTCAAACTCGTCAGTCCCACGCTCGTTTGAATTGTCCGCGTTCCCTGAATCGACGTAATCACCGTCGCATCCAGCGCGCAGTCCACTCGCGTCGTATCATTTCCAATGAATCTCAGCCGCATCACCGGCGTTCCCAAATCCACTTCATCGTTCGAAGCATGCGCCACCGTCGCCGTCCCTGTCAGCAAATCCATGTACGTTTTTGTCCCAAGCGACCCGACCCGCAAATCCTCGAACTCCAGCACCGAATTCTCCGCCAGATACACCACCGTTCCATTCTCGAACTCAATCTCCACCCGGCCATTTTCCGTCGCCAGCGTGTACCCTTCCTCCATTACCTGCCCGCGGTTCGCCTCCATCCAATCCTTCCCCAATTTCGGCTGTCCATCGTGCCCGGGTGAAAATTTCACCACTCCCTCCGCATAGTTCACCCACACCATCTGCGGCTCCTCCACTTTCTCCGTTTTTTCGTTTTGAGCTACTACCGGAACAGCAGCAAGGAAAAACGCTGCACAGCAAAACAACCTCGGGGTGCATCGCATGGGAACCTCCAGCACGATCCATTAACCCCTAGCTAACTTTCCGACGCTAGAATCCCACCCACGGTTACACTTTTCTCAGCAGCACCGCGACTCCTGCCAGTGCCCTGGTTTCTTTGGGGTTTTCTGCTCGTGTAGTTGCCGAACTTTAGCTCGGACAGCGCCAAATCATAGTCCGCCACAAAAGCCCTCCGTCATTTTGAACGCAGTTTGCGGAGGAGGGAATTCCTCTTCGATCTCCGCGTCGAAACCCTGCCACGACACACGCCCTCTCTCCTAAACTTCCTCACTTCCCCACCTCCACTTTCTCAAACATCACCCTCTCCACCACATCCTTCTCATGACTGCAAACCCCAATCCCCACATAAAACGGCTCCTTGAACTCGATCGGCGGACTCATCCCCGCCGGCACAAACTTCCCATCTTCTCCCGCGAGCCACATCGTGAAATACGCACCCTTCTTCACCAGCCGTATCTGCTTCGGCGCGGAAACATTCGCCTGCACCTCCTTGGTAGTCGCCCCTTTCTCCTCGCGATATTGCAAGGACGTCAATCCCACTCCATGCAGTGCCACGTCCGCATATGCCGAATCCGCATCCAAGCTCTGCCTTACCATCACTACCGCTTTCCTGTGCGGATTCTTTCCCTCCCCCAAAAACGTAATCTCAGCCGACACCTCCGCATCCCCACTCATCCTCTTCCACGCAAACTGGAACGCATCCGCCCCGGCCCACATATTTTCCCCGCTGCCCGACATCAAATAACTCCTCTTCGCGGCGTCATACTCGACGCTTCCCTTGTACTCTGCCCCTACAGCTCCCACATCCGTATGCCCCTCAAAAATCCCCACCGCCTGCAATCCCTGCGCCCGCAATCCCGCAGCCCAGCTAATACCCACAACCACAATCCCCAAACAAAAAATCGCACCGCACATTTTCCGATTCACAATTCCTCCTGTCACCGAACCGCCCAGCTAGGCCCACCCCACAACGCTGTCAACGCTCATGTGGCGGCCGAACTCTGGATCGGCCAGGCCCAATACAAATCCCAGGCAAACAGCCCGTCATTCCAAACGGTGTCATCGCGAGAATACCCCTTTTCGATCTACGCAGCTCCTCCCACCCCCAAAAATCCAATCCACCCCATCCATTCTTTGCGTAATCCCCCACAAACGCCCGGGTGTACATTTACGACCAAGGAGGCCACGTATGCTTCGTCCAACAAACAAAACCCGGCTCATCACCATCTCGGCCGTCTTCGTCGCCGCCGTCACCGTCTTCGGCACCGCCGCCGCGCAAAAAGCTAATGTCCCCAAACCTCAGGACCGCCTGGCCCTCGGCGAAGAAAGTGTCAAACAACTTCTCCTCCTCATGGACACCGACAAAAATGGCATGGTCTCCAAACAAGACTACATGCGCTACATGGAAGCCGAATTCCACCGCCTCGACAAATCCAATCGGGGCCAGCTAAACGCCCGCCAAATTGCCCAATCGACCACCATCTCCGCCTCCCGCTTTACTGGCAAATAACCAAACTACCCTCGTCGCGCTTCGCTTAAAGAACGCGCACCTTCATCCCGAGGAGCACCTACCGCGACGAAGGATCTTAACCCCCGCGTCTTGCCTCCGCGGCGTACCCGCGCTCAACCTCGGCCTGTGCGTTCTACCGGCCTCCGCGCGAACTCTCCGCGCACACTTCGAAGTCCCATCGTCTTCGCATCTCAACAAAGCAAGAGACTTCGCCCGCAGCCTGCCTCCCAACCTCTTCCCTTATTTTCAATTTCCTCTTTTCCATTTTTCCCCGCCCCTCGCAAATTTCCTTTTCCTCCCGCCCATGCTATCTTCCAAGGATCAGGATGCTTTGCACTCATCATCCTCAAGAGCAACGCGACGCACGATTCCGTACTCTTCAAACTTCCTGACTTGGAGCGTTCCAAATGTCCGTCAATAAAGCTATTCTCGTCGGCCGTCTCGGGAAAGACCCCGAGACACGTTACACCAGCGGTGGGCAAGCAGTAGCTACATTTAATATGGCTACGGATTCCTCGTATAAGGACAAAACCGGGGAACGTCAAAAGCGTACAGAGTGGCATCGCGTTAAGGCCTGGGGCAAGCTAGCTGAAATTGTGCAGCAATATTTGAAAAAAGGATCATTAGTTTTCATTGAAGGCCGAATCGAAACCCGGGAGTGGCAGGATAAAGAGGGAGTCAAACGATACACCACGGAAATCGTTGCCAATGAAATGCGCATGCTCGGCGGACGCGGCGACGGCGTGGTCGCAGGTGCAGGAGGCGGCACACATGCAGCCGGCCGGTCCGACGACTACGAACACGCCACACCCTCCGACGATTTCTCCGCCCCCTCTGGCCCGGAAATCAACGACGAAGACATCCCCTTCTAAAATGTAGTGGCCGATCTTTAGATCGGCCATGCCCTCTTCCCACTCATAACCCGATCGACCCGTCACCCATTTCCTCAATGTATACAAAAAGTGCGGGATGGATGGGCGAGGAGAGCGACGTGCTCGAATTCGCCGAGGAAGTCGCGGATGGACAGATCTTCACCATTGAATACCCGATCATGATCATCCTCGGCGCCTGTATCATCCGCGACACCCGCCAAACCCGTTCCCACGGCAGACCCTTCTCCGTAGCGGCTCGATAGCGCGCCGTTGCTTCTTGGACTGCGCTGGCTAGCGGCCGCTCAGATGCTCAAAACCCACACCAATCCATCCCACCATCGGCAAGAGAGCCACTGTCATCCTGGGCGAAGTGAAAGGTCTTAACCCCAGCGTCTTGCCCAAACCCGCAACCACAAGCAACCTCTTGGGCCCTTTCCACTCCGGCGTTACCATACTCCCCATGAACATCCGCGACTTCCGCCGTATCGCCCTCAGCTTCCCCGATGCCGAGGAATCCTCGCATATGGGTAATCCCGATTTCCGAGTCGGCGGCCACATCTTCGCCACGCTAGCCTCCGCGAAGCAAGGTTATGGCAATCTCAAACTAACTCTCGACCAACAACAATCCTTCGTCGAAGAACTCCCCGAAATTTTCCTCCCGATCCCTGGCGGTTGGGGCCGCACGGGCATGACCCACATCCGCCTGGCCGCCGTCTCCGAAGACGTCCTCACAGGCGCCCTCCAGGCCGCCTACAAACTCCGCGTAGAAATAAACGCCAAGTCCCGCACCAAATCCAAATTCCTTAAACCAGAAAAATCCACACCCTCCATCCGCCGCAAGAAATCCTAATCCGCTGCGAAACAATTAGAACCCTTTGTACCGAGGGGAGTACGCGGCGAAGGATCTCAACCTATTCCCACCTCCGAACCCACCGCGCCTCACTCAAAAAACAAACGGCGCGACCACAGGACGCTCCGCCAAATATTTTTCCGTTTTCGCTTTTCTATTTTCCTTTTCCCGCCGTCCCTGCTTTCACTCCCTTAATCCACCCCACCACTCGCTCGTCCAACACATCCAGAGGCAACGACCCTCCATTCAAAACCTCGTCATGAAACGCCCGTACATCGTACTTGCTTCTCAATTCATCCTGCGCCTGCTGCCGCAATTTCAAAATTTCCAGTTGTCCTAACTTATATCCCAGCGCCTGCCCCGGAAATGCAATATACCTGTCCGTCTCCGCCTGCACGTCCGGCTCATCCTCCGACGAATATTCATGGAAATAATCCACCATCTGTTGCCGCGTCCAATGCTTGTAATGTACCCCGGTATCCAGCACCAGCCGGATCGCCCGCAACATTTCCCCCGAAAGCCGTCCATAATCCGAATAAGGGTTCTGATAAAATCCCATGTCTTTCCCCAATCGTTCCGCATATAACGCCCAACCTTCGTCATATGCGTTGTAGCCACCCTCCTGCCGAAATCTCGGCAGCTCCGGCAAAGTTTGGGCGATCGAAATCTGCATGTGATGCCCCGGCACACCTTCGTGATACGCCGTCGATTCCATTTCCGGTGTCGAGCGGTGTTGGTAATCTCCCGTGTTCACAAAAACTGCTCCGTGCCGCGAGCCATCCGCCGTCCCCTGGTAATATTGCGCCGCCGCCGCATCCTTCTCGCGAAACTCTTCCACCGGCTTTACATCGAGTTTCGTCTTAGGCAACAATCCAAAATATTTCGGCAACACCGGCTCCATCTGGGCAATATATTTTCGATAGATGTTCAGAATATCTTCCCGCGAAGTTGGCACCAGCTTCGGGTTCGTCTTCAGCGAAGCGCGAAACGCCTTCAGGTCCGCGAATCCCAGGTTCTTCGCAATCACCAGCTGTTCCGCCTGCACGCGCGCCACTTCCTTCAGCCCCAGCTGGTGAATCGTTTCCGGATCGAGGTTCGTCGTAGTCTGCTGACGCACATAGAATCGATACAGAGCGTCCCCGTTCGGCAACGCCCACACCCCCTCATCCTTCCGCCCCTTGGCCGCATACTCCGTCGACAAAAACTTCTCTAGCTTCCGGTAAGCTGGCCGCACCTCTGTATCCACCGCCGCGATAATCTGATCATGCAGCCGCTTCTGATCCGCGGCCGGAATCGACGCCGGGAAATGCACCACTGGCAGTCCAAACGCGTTCGCTTCTCCCTCTGCCGCCGCAATCGCCTCGCACTGCGTCACCGTCTTATCCAACAGATATGCCGGCGGCTCCATCCTCTCTTTCTCTCCTTCTCGCAAAACTTCCGTCGCCTGGTCCAGTACCACCGGAATCTTGTGCAGCCGCGCCAGATAATCCTCATACTGCTTCGTCGTATTGAACGGGATGAG
Source organism: Candidatus Acidiferrales bacterium (assembly GCA_963742325.1). Lineage (GTDB taxonomy): Bacteria > Acidobacteriota > Terriglobia > Acidiferrales > UBA7541 > Acidiferrum. The sequence continues at coordinate 2,942,593 of CAVULB010000002.1, forward strand.
ATTCACAAAGGTCGCCAGGGTCAGATGAATTCCGTTGAACTGGTCCACCGGCATCAAATAAAGTTTTAAATCAATCGCTTCGATGCGCTCCTTCAGGTTGCGCACCATCAGCTTTTCGCTCAGTATTTCCTGCTCAGGAAATCCCGTCGTGTCCACCGCCTCAAATCGTGTCAGCCATTTCTGCAAATCAACCCGCTGCTTCGGCGGATATGCCAGCGACGCATCGCTCCACCGGTCGTTGTACCGGTAATCTCCGACTGCCGTCGCATATTCCGGCGACTCCCGCATCTCATATTCCCACTCCTCCGCCAGCAAGGAGTTGAACTGCTTTCGCCGCCCCTCCAAATCCGCTGCATCCGTCGCCCTAGCAAATCGCGGCCAAACTCCCACAGCCAATATCAATCCCAACAATATCCGTCCCAAGCTCATGCTCTCCCCCATCCCGACCAATCTGCGCCGTCAAATCATAAATCCGAACCCGGAATCCTGCCACTCGCGGGGCACAATAAATCGTGCCCCGGGGCGAGCCGCCGAGCCCGATATCTAGTAACCGCAGGTCTTTAATCCCGCGGCTGTCGCTTCGATCTCATAGCTTAAAAAATACCGTCGTCTCGAACGCAGTCCGCGAAGCGAGGGCGACCAACCACCCCAAAAAAAAGGCGCGAGCAAAAGCCTCGCTGCCAAAACACCCATTTTCCCTTTTTTTCTTTCGCAATTTCCGCCTCTAACCTACTCCATCGTCAGCACCACCCGAAACTCGGCTTTTCCGCTCTCCATTCTCTCGTACCCTTCCTTCACCTTCGCCAAGGGATACTTCTCAATCATCGGCCGCACTCCCGTAAATTTTGAAAACTCCAGTGTGTCCTGCGCATCCCTCGCCGTTCCCGACGGCCAGCCCTGAATCCCTCGCCGCGCCATCAGCAATTCCAGCACGGAAATTTCCATCGGCTCCAGCGGCGCTCCGACCACCAGCAATGTCCCTCCGATGCTCAATCCTCCCACCACCTCCGACATCGCCTTCGCACTGGGCGCCGTCGCCAGAAGCACTCTTGCTCCGCCCATTTTCTTCAACTCTTCCGCGGCATTCGCGGCTTTTGTATCGATGTAGGCAAACGCGCCCAGCTTTTTCGCCAGAGCCGCATTTTCGGGTCCCCGTCCGATCGCCACCACGCGATATCCGGCCTTTGCCGCATACTGAATCCCCAGATGTCCCAATCCCCCGATTCCTTGCACGCCCACCAGATCACCCGCCACCGCCCCGCTGTGCCGCAACGCATTAAACGTTGTGATTCCTGCGCACATCAGCGGCGCTCCCTCGGCTGGGTCCAATCCTTCCGGCACCAACGCCACGGCCTCATGCCGCGCCAACATATATTGTTGGTATCCTCCATCACGCGTCACTCCGGTAATCGCTTCGCTCACGCAGGTATTAAAATCTCCGCGCCTGCACCGGTCGCACACAAAACAATGGCCGCCATGCCAGCCCACTCCCACGTGGTCGCCCTTCTTCCATTCCGTCACGCTGCTGCCAACCTCATCCACAAATCCCACCACTTCATGCCCGGGCACAAGCGGATACTTCAGACCCGGAAACGCTCCATGTTTCACGACCGCGTCGCTATGACAAATCCCGCAAGCCTCGACCTTAACCCGAATCTCGCCCGCTCCCGGCTGCGGAACCTCCCGCTCCACCAGCTCAAATTCCCCATTAACCTTGGAAATCACCGCCGCTAGATTCTTTGCCATCGCCAATCTCCCTTGAGTAAATTCCTACCCGTTCCATGACGCGAATTGGATGCCCCAACCTCCCACCCCGATATATCCAAGTCTCCAACCAACATGTAGCGTAGGCTTCAGCCAGTGTTGTTCGGTTCCGCAATTTGGCTTTTCTCTGGGTGCGCCACTCTGAGTTCGCGAAGAGTGGGGCTTGCGTTTCGGTCGCTCCCTCACCGAGGGCCCGCATTCCGAGCGGGCCGTGGCCGCCATATCCCAAAATCTTGCGTTTCCGCGTGCCACTACAAAACAAAAACACGCCATTCCGAACGGAGTGCGCGAAGTGAAGACCGCCGCCTCTTTCCGCGCCCCCCTTTTTTCCAAACCCGCTCCGTAACTCCTTTCTCTCCTGTGGCATAACCACATGGCTAATGTGGCCATCCCACATGTACTTTCACTATTTCCCAACTTTCTCGCATTCTTGACCACTTTGTTCGTTCACCCAGCAAACTTTTACCCCGCTTATTTCGTTATACCTGTAACGATCCGCCAAGCCGAGTGGGAACAACTGGTTCACCGCGCGTTTTTGCGTGCCGGGACCTCGTGTGCCTGCTCCATTTTGCCGGCGCCCGCGATCCCGTTCCGAAGCGCTTTCGCCGTGGTGTGCCTCGGTGCAAACGGTTTTGCCTGGCCGCTGCATTCAGCCAGCAATGCCGCGCTGCAAAAGAAAGGTAACTCTTAGTCAAGGGGGAACATCATGCACTCTCGTCAATTTCACTCGTTCTCGTTCGTCGCTCGCAGCTTCTCGTTCATCTCATTCTGCGCAGCCGCAGCCCTAGCGGTCGTTCCGCCTGTTCATGCCGCGCCGCAGACTGTCTCTGTCTCCATTTCCAATCTCCAGGCCCGCGCCGAGCAGGGCGATTCCTCGGCGCAATACCAACTCGCAAAATCCTTGCTGGCTCACAACTCTTCACCAGCAGACACGCAATCCGCCCTCAAATGGCTTCGCGCCTCAGCCGCACAGAATAATTCCAGCGCCCAGTTTCTTCTCGGCTATCTCTATGAACACGGCCAAGGAGTCCCGCGCGATTATTCCCTCGCTTTCCATAATTACCAGGCCGCCGCGCTCCAGCATCAGTCCACCGCGGAAAATAATCTCGCGTCTCTCTACGAGCACGGCCAGGGTATTCCCAAAAATTCCGCAAAAGCGTTCGAATGGTATTCCGCCGCCGCCCAACACGGAAACACCGTCGCTCAGTGCAACCTCGCGTCGCTCTACTATCTAGGCCACGGCACCCCGCGCAATCTCGAGCAATCCATTCGCTGGTTCCGCGCTGCCGCTGAGGCCGGCGCTTCCGAAGCACAAAGCAATCTCGCCTATTTTTATTTCAACGGCCTCGGCATACAGCGCGATTACACCGAAGCCGCGCGACTCCTGAAGCTAGCCGCCCAGCAAGGTCTGCCTTCCGCCCAAACCAACCTCGCCTACCTCTACGAACAGGGTAAAGGCGTCCCTCTCGACTACATCGCCGCCTACACCTGGTATTCCCGCGCCATTTCCGCAGGCGACCGCTCCGGCCGCGACAATCGCGCCGCCCTCAAGCATCTGATGACCACCAAACAACGCGATGAAGCCACCGCCCTGGCCATTACCTCAAGTCCGCAACCAACTCAACCCTCCACCAACACCTTCTCGCTATTGCCACACTAAAGTGGGCGCATCCCCGTAGGGGCACGATACATCGATACCTCGTGCCCCTCTTGGGATTCTCCCCTCATCCCCCCAATAAAAGCGTTATTCCGAGTCCGCTGAGTGAGGACCGCCGCCCCTTTCCGCGTCTTCCGCGGGAAGAATCCCTCTTCGTTCTCAACAACATCTCTTCAATTCAAAAACAAAATGGCGCGACCAAAGCCGCGCCATCAACCGTTTTCCCATTTCCCCTTTCCCTCTTCCAATTGTCGCCGCACCTCCTCACCAAAAACCCCCGCCCAAAAACCCCCGCCCAAAAACCCTGGCGGCCCACGCCAGTCCCAAACTCTCGTCCCAACCACTCCTGCTACAGCAACCCCCAAGCCGCATTCTCTTCCCCCAACTGCACGTCCACAGCTCCCTCTGCCGGCATCACATCGATCGGCAATCCCCCGTGCCACAATGCGACTCCCAGCTTTAGCTTCGTCAAGCCTTTCAGATCCAGCGCATTTTTCCAGATCGCCACTTCCAACGTTCGCTGAAACGCCGCCACTCCGATCGTATCCGGCTTCAACAAACACACCCGCTTCATCTCCACCGCAAATTCTTTCATCCTTCCGCGTTCCAACTTCACGACCACTGTCAACTCCTCCGCCGCTCCCACCACAATCCGGAATTCCGGATCCTCTAACTCCGCCAGCGCGTCCGGAAAACACTCCACCCGCACCACAAATCGCTCTTCCTCGAACCCGTAGCGCAATTCCTTCAAATAAAACACGCGCCCGTGCATCGTCCCGCCGCGCTGCAATGGCGAATACACGCCGGCGCCCAGCCACTCAAAATAACTCGAATCCACTCCATCCACTTTCACCTTCAAGTTCGCGCTCGGCGGTAATTGGTAGGCACGCTCCGGCTTTTTCTTGATCGGTTTCGCCAATTCCTCCGGCGCCACCAATCCCAGCGCAAGGTACACTCCCGTCAAATGTTTTCGGTACAGCGCATCGAACTCTGCGTCATTCGCCGTGCTGTGTTCCGGCCCGTACCACCAGCACCAGTCGCTGCCCTCCGCTGCCAGCAGCGATTCCTGCGCTTCCTTCAACCCTTCCTCGGACGGCGCATCCGTCCTTCCCTTCCCCCGTGCATCCACCGCGTGCGCGTAAGCCTCTCGCGCATCCCACAACAATTCCCATGCGGCCACATCCTCTGCATTCCCGATCCACACATCAAAATTCGCATTAATCCACGACGCCGGAAAAATCCCATTCGTCGTCGGCACATCTCCCGCCGCCGCAATCGCTTCGCCCGCCGTCAACGCTCGAAAATCTTGATCGTCGCTGATACGCCGGTAGAACTCTCGCAAAAATTGTCTTCCATTCCCCGGATAGTACTCCCACGCATTCTCGCCATCCAAAAACAAACAAATCGTCAGCGGCTTCCCCGTTTTCACCGATTCGCCCAATTGCCGCAATCTTCCGTGCAGATCAGCGGCCGCAACTTCGCTATCCATGCGGCTATACACAAATCCCACCAGGTCGGACAAATGGTGATCGCGAAACAATCCCGTGATCCCCGAATTTCCCAATGGCAATCGCCACGGCTGGTACAGTCGCTCCCCATTCGCTGGGGTTCCATTCGAGTCCCGGAAAAATCCCACGTTCAGCGTCCGCCCCAGGACTCCTTCATCCGTCCCAAACCAACGAAACCCCTCTTCCGCCGCAATCGCCAGCGCCTGGTCAGACACCGATCCTTCCGACGGCCACAATCCCACCGGCTTCGCCCCGAACACACGCTCGTGATAATCCTTAGCCCTCCGCAACTGTTCCCGCGCATCCTCGGGCCGTCGAAAGGCCCGTCGCGGCAGCGGTGTTCCCGGATTCGCCACGCGCGCAATGTCCGAGTCGCACAGCAGCGGCAAAATCGGGTGATAAAACGGCGTCGTGCTGATCTCGATCTGTCCTCGCGCCGCCGCTTCCCGGCATGTCGGCAACACCATGCCCATCAGCTCGATCTGCTTGGCCTTTAAATCCTCCTTGTCTTTCTCGGTGAAATCTTTTCCGCGGTTCGCCAACCGGCACACCACCGCGTCCTTTGTGAACCATTCCTCATCCATCCACGCCAGTTGCGACAGCAACTGCAAATCCCGCCAGTCCCGCGCCGTAAATGTCACCAGCGCCTGCGCTCCGCCCGCCACCCGCGACCATTCATACAACTCCACAAATCGCGACCATCGCGCCATCAACCGCTCGTGATTCACCTGAAACGCCCGCTCCAATATTTCCCGCTTCCCTTCCTTCGTCAGCTTCTCCGCCGGTTGAAATGCCAGGTCGAACCACGGCTCCTTGAATTTCCCGCTCGCGTATTCCTCCAGCTGCATGCACAGCGAAGGCACCATGTTGAAGGTTGCGTGAAACTTCGGAAACTCTTCGAACAGCTTCGCCATTCCCCAATAATCTTTCGTCGCATGCAACCGCGTCCATGGCAACACATACGCTCCCGTCTCCGGGTCCCGATATTGCGGCTGGTGCATGTGCCACAAAACCGCCAAATGTATCCGATTCATCCCCAACCCTCTCCCCGACCTCGAAACTGCTTACCGCGACAGGCCGTCACTCGCGCATCTCAACAATACTATCTTCTCCTTAGTGCCCCAGTCTGAGCGCCTTTCGCGAAGGGTGGGGCACTCTCCCCACTTCCTTCACCTCCTCTCTTTACTAATCCCCCTGTTCCTCAACCTTGTTCTCCCCCATGTTACACTCCTCCTTTCGCCCATGCGTCTCCTTGACCGCTACATCGCCCGCGAAGTTATACGCCATGCCTTTCTCGGACTCATCATCTTCACCTTTGTCCTCTTCGTCCCCAAGCTCGTCAAAATCATGGAGATTTTCGTTCGCCATTCCGGCTCCGCCTATCAGGTCATCGTCCTGTTCCTCTGCATCGTTCCCAGTGTTCTGGTCTTCACCATCCCCATGGGAGTCCTCATCGGCGTTCTTCTCGGTCTCGGACGCATGTCCATGGACAGTGAGATCATCGCCATCACTGCCCTGGGCATTTCCCGTAAACGTCTTCTTGTTCCCGTGGGTGTTCTCGCTGTGATCGGCGCGGTCCTGACCTTTATCATGACCGCCTGGCTGGCTCCTTTAGCCCTGCGCACCGGCCGGGACATCGAAGCTACGCTCATCACTTCCCAAATTTCCTTCGCTGTACAACCCCGCGTTTTCGATGAGCGCTTCCCTCACCTCGTCCTCTACGTCAACGACGTCGCCGTCAGCGGCACGCACTGGAACGGCGTCTTCATCGCCGAAGCCGGCGCTGACAACACTTCCCAGATCACTCTTGCGGAAAGCGCGATTGTAATCGCCGAACCCGCCCTCGGCAAGTTGGAGCTCCATCTCAATGACGGTACAACTCACGAATTCTCCCGCGTCACCCCCGATCATTATTCCATCACTGCGTTCGGCCGTTCCGATTGGCCCATGGAATTTTCCACTATGCTTCCGCCACAGGAGCGCACCCTCAGTTACCCCGAGCGGCCTATCGGCAAGCTCTGGCACGATCACGGCCCCAACTGGCGCGATGCTCGCGTTGAACTCAACCAGCGCTTCGCGTTCCCATTCGCTTGTTTTGTATTCGCTTTGATCGCCGTTCCGCTCGGCGCTCAACCGCGTCGCGGTGGCCGCGCTGCCGGCACGTTGCTCGCAATTATTATCATCGCCGTGTATTACCTGATCCTCGTCACTGGCGCCGGCTTCGCCCGGGAAGGCGTCGTTCCTGTCTTCATCGGCATCTGGGCCGCCAACACCATCGTCGCCCTCGTCGCTCTCGTGCTCTTCCCCCGCATGGAGCGCTACCGCAGTGAAACTCGCAGGCCCGCCATCTTCGCTCGCTTCGCCGCCTTGCGCCGCCTGATTCGTCGCCGTTTCAAGGTCCGCCATTCTTCCACTCGCGCTGAAAACGGTGAATCCCATTTTCCTTCCTACTCCAGCCTTCCCTCCATCGTCGATCTCTATGTCCTTCGCCGCTTCGTCTATTTCTTCCTTCTCATCATGGTCGCCTTTCTCTTCCTCTTCGAAATCTTCACCTTCTTCGAACTCGCCGAAGACATCCGCCGGCACAATGTCCCCTTCATGATCGTCATCAAATATTTCGTCTTCCTCATTCCCTATTCCCTCTACCAGTTCACTCCCCTCGGCGCCCTCGTTTCCGTTCTCGTGACTCTCGGCGTTCTCAGCAAGAACAACGAAATCATCGCCTTCAAAGCCAGCGGCATTTCTCTCTATCGCCTGGCCATTCCTCTTCTTATCTCCGGCCTAGCCATCGCCACCGCGCTTCTCGTCCTTGACGACACCTACCTCCCCTATGCCAACCAGCGCCAGGACGAACTCCGCGCCATCATCAAAGGCCGCCCGCCGCAAACCCACACCCGCCCCGAGCGTTGGATCTTCGGCGAAAATTCCAAGGTCTATAACTACGATCTCTTCGACTCCAAAGAAAAACTCTTCGGCGGCCTCACCGTCATCGAACTCGATCCCCTCACCTACCAGATGCGCCGCCGCATTTACGCTACTCGCGCCACCTGGCTCCCCTCGGAAAATACCTGGGCTCTCGAATCCGGTTGGGTCCGCGATTTTTCCGGCGGCTCCGTCTCCCGCTATTCGCCCTTCAAGGTCACTTCGTTCCCCGAACTCACCGAACCCCCCAGCTACTTCAATCGCGAAGTCATCCAGGCTTTCCAGATGAGTTGGCGCGAGCTTCACCGCTACATCGCCGGTCTCCGTGACGCCGGTTTCGATGTCTCCTCGCTGACTGTTCAACTCCACAAAAAATTTGCGTATCCGCTGATCGCGCCGATCAGCATGATGCTAGCCGTACCCTTCGCCCTCTTCGTCGGGAGTCGCGGCGCGGTCGGAGGCATCGCCATGGGCGTCGGCATCGGCATCTCCTACTGGGCCCTCTCCGCCCTGACCGAAGCCATGGGCGGCATAGGGCAACTCCCCCCGTTCCTGGCCGCTTGGTCCCCCGACCTAATCTTCTTCTTCCTGGCGCTCTACTTCTTCTTCAAAATGCCCACATAAAAAACGTAGCAGCCGAAGTTTAAATCGGCCTTCCTGGGTGCCCCCCGCTCTGAGTGCCCCTTGCGAAGCGTGGGTCTTGGGTTCCTCAACCCGTCCCGGTCTCCCCCAAAAAACCGCCGCCGTGCCGTACCCTTCCAAGCGTGCAAGTCTAAACGAAACACGCCCAACTTCCCAAAGCCGAGGCTCACAGAAACTCGCCAGCCCTCCTACAGCGCGTTCCTCCGCGCAATATTCCCCAGCATTGCCGCACTCGGCTTGATTGTCCTCTTCTGCGTCGTCAAGTCCACCCCCACCATACCGAATTTCGGAGTGAACCCCATCTGCCACTCGAAATTATCCAGCAACGACCACGCCACATAACCTCGCACATCCACGCCATTATCGATCGCGCGCTTCAACCCAACCAGCGCCTGCTGAAAATACTTCACACGCTGCGCGTCATCCTCGGTAGCGATGCCATTCTCGGTCACGATAATCGGCACCTTCGTTTCCTTGCTCGCATACTCCACCACATGCTCCACGCACTCCGGGTAAAACTCCATCCCGGTCTGCGTCAACTCGGCCCCCTTCGGCGGCGGCAAATCCTTTTTCGCGACGATCGCACGCGAATACGTCTGCACGCCCAGGTAGTCGCAGTGCCGCGCTGCCTCCAGCCACGGCCCGTACACCTCGGCCCGTTTTTCCGCTACGTGATTGTCCTCCGGAGCTGGTTGGTCATCGGTCATCGCCAGATTGAATCCCACCGGCATTTCGGGACGCATGGCCTTCATCGCATCTTTTCCTTTGGCATGCGCTGCCAACAAGCCCTCTTGCGTCTTTTTCGGGTCGCCCATAAAAAGGTTGCTGAACTCCGGCGCGTTCAATTGCTTCCGTACATTTGCCAAACCCGCCTGCAACATCTCTCCAAAGCTCATTCCCGCCGGCATTCCGGGTAAATTAAAGTTGAACCAGTTCAGTAGTTGCGGAACGTCAGGCTCGTTCATCGTCGACGCATATCCAATCAAATTTCCCAGGTGCCTGGTCGCCTTCTCGCAATATCGCGCATACACATCCGCCGAATTCGGATTCTCCCAACCGCCCTTCATCGCAAACCAGCGGGGCAGCGAAAAATGATAGAACGTAACCATCGTATTCAGGCCGTGCTCATGACAAGCAGCCAGCATGCGCCGATAGTGCTCCAACTCTGCGTTCGAAAAAAATCCTTCCTCTGGCTCGATGCGGGCCCACTCGATCGAGAAGCGATACGTGTTGAATCCCAGATCGGCCAACATGCTGATGTCCTGCGGGTACAAGTGATAGTGATCGCAGGCGTCGCCTGAAGGCTCCTTGAACATGCTCCCCGACAGATGTTCCAAGGTCCACAAATCGCTATTCGTGTTGTTGCCCTCCACCTGGTGCGCAGCCGTGGCGCACCCCCAAAGAAACTTTTCCGGAAACACCGTGCCCTTGTCCACAAACGCAGGGGCGCGAGGACCCGTCACAGGCTGGGCAAAGGGTAACCGGCTCATCCCGCCCACCACCGCCGCAGCCGACGCTCTGCGCAAAAGTTCGCGTCGTGAAAGTGCGGGCGCGTCATTCTTGGAATCTAGTTGATCGCGATTGCTCATCCTTCAACTCTCCTTTTGTGTACATCACGGCATTCCGAACGAAGTCCGCAAAGTGAGGAACTCTCCGTCATCGCACGTTTTCTTCCAGTGAAGCCCTGTTCGCCCCAGCCTCTTGCCTCTGAAAAATCCGCCTGACCTTCCGAATCCTCTACCTCTTCAACTTCCTCCTCCTTTACTTCACCGCCACCGTCTGCTCCCCCTCATGCAACGCGACTCTTTTCCCCGACCACTCCAACTCACCCTCCACTCCCGTCGGCAACCTCACCCCTCCCTGCAATCCTTCCGCTCCGTTCGTCAACCGTACCTCCACCATCCCGCGTGGCGTCGGCATCCCCGCTTCCACATGCTTCAACCCCGCCAAATGCGGCACAATCCGCACTTTCCCAAATCCCGCGCTCTCCGGCCGTATCCCTGCCACAATCGTCAACAAATCAAAATTCGGATGAGCGCTCCACGCATGCGAATCCGATCGCGTCGGCTCCGGCGATTCCGCCCACGTCGACAATCCCAACCCCACCATCTCCCGCCACGGCATTAACAAATCCAAATACCAATCGCCCATCCCCACATGGTCCACCGCTCGAGCCAGATAAAATCGAAAATAGTAAGTGGCCAGCGTCATCTTCGGCACCTCCTCATACTGGTCATATTGGATATGGTATTTGGGCCAACTCTTTTGGCCTGGCGCCTCACTGGCTATCAAAACTTCTTCCATCACGCGCCTCTGCCGTTCCTTCGGAATCACATCCAACCAAACTCCCAAAATATTCGCGTGCTGGCTGAAATGGTTTTGCGCCGGGGTATCCGCCAACAATCCATAGTCCTTACTCCAGCACAATTTCAAAACTCCCGCCGCCGCGCGCCCCGCCGCTGCCCGATACTCCTCCGCCAAATGTCGGTCGCCATGCAAGTCTTCCAGCTCCGCCGCATATCGCAACGCCTCCACAAACTGCAGCGTCAATATCGCTGACCCGCCATCCGTCTCCTGCTGCGGTTCGCCAAAATCAAAATCCTTCCCCCAATCCACAAACGGCCACCAGGCAATCTTCCCCAGCAATCCGTCCGCCCTCTGCCTCCGCACAAACCAGTCCAGCACCGTCCGTGTTCCCGGCAATTCCTTGCGCACAAAGTCCGCGTCCCCGCGATACATCCAGAAGTCGTGCACCATTCCCACCCACAGTAACGAAAACGTCGGGATCATTTGCACCAGCTCCGATGGGTACCGGCTCTGCGTCAATCCATCTGGCACGCGTGAATCGTTGAACGCTTCCATCGCCTGTCGCGCCAATCGATCGTCGCCCGCCACCGTGTACGAAATCAGCGCCTGGATCCGCGTGTCCCCGATGTATTGCAGCCTCTCCCAATACGGCGTGTCCATGTAGGTATCGTGTGCATCCATGCGCGCCGTTCGCCACCCAATCTCCCAAATCTTCCCCGACATTCCATCATCCGCCCGAAAATATCCCTCCTCCTCAAACGGGTAAGCTGTAAACCAAGTCTGCAATCCTTCGATCTTGATCGGCTGCTCCCCCGTCTCCACATCAATCTGCAAATATCTCCAAGTCCTCCAACCCAGCGGCATAAACGTCTGTGGCGCAGGCGTTCCATCCTGTGTTCCAAGGTTTCCCGCCACCTGCGAAGATGCCGCCGCAATAAACTCATCCGAAATTCCCAGAATATGCTTTCCAGCAATCTCGTCGCGATTCCCCTTTTCTCCTTTCTCGTCGTAAAGCGCTTCAGAATACGTCAACCGCAGCTGGCTGCCCGCTCTCGCACTCACCGTCAACGCCGGATATGCAGTAACCAATTCTCCGCGGTCCACCAAAATACTGGCCTTCGTGTGCGCCGCCACCTCGAAACCCTTCGTCGGAAATTCCACTGGCACCGCCACGCCCGTCGCGCGCACCACCCTCCCGCTCGGCACTTCCCTCATCTCCATTGCCGGCAAAGGATCGGCAATTAATTGCCAATTATTCGGTGCGTCCCGTTCTCCCCGCATCGATCCGTGCCCCAACGTCGTCGCGTTCGTCCATCCACCGCCCGTTCCCTCGCGATCCCAATCCCAATCGATTTTTGCCGCGTCCCACCGCTCCCCTGGCCCCGCCGCAAAATAAAATCCCCCGGCCTCCGGCCGCATCGTCGCAATACCCTTCTCCTGTTCCACTTCCCAACTTGCATCCGTATCCGCCACCTGTTCGGGCTTGTTTTTTCCATGGACCAGAAATCCCGTGCGGTTGCTCATCTGCGCTACCGCCGCATGCACGCCAAAATTCCACACCGTCGCACCCAGCACATTCTTCCCCGCATGCAAAAACGGCCCCAAATCCAAAACCTCATACCGCCAATGCGCCAAATCCCCACGGCTGGGCCCCCCTCCCGCCCGCTTGCCATTTACATAAAACACAAACTGATTGTCCGCGCTCACATCCACCAAAAAATGTTCCGGCGCCGCCGCTAACTCAATCACCTTCCGAAAATGCAGCACCACTTCATCCCGCTGCGCCACTCCCTCCGCCGTAATCCATTCCGCCTTCCAATTCTTCCCCTCCGTATCCGGCGCATCCGCCCGCACGCCCACCACCATGCCGCCCATCCACAAAAAAACCGCTACTAAAACAAAAATAAGTTTCCGCATGCCCCTACCCTAATCCCGCAACCCCACAAACAGCAAGCGCCAAAGGCACAAACACCACTGCGGGGCCTGAATGGCAGAGGGCCTGCCCTGGGGTTCGAGGGGTCGCTGCTCCCGCGTCTCCCTTCGTAGCGTCACAACATCGCTGCGCCACCCGCATAACGCAAACTCCCAGTGCACTCTCCGCTCGCGTCGCTGTGCTTTGCGACCACCAAATAGAAATCCAGGTAGTCGACGTCCACGACGCCGAAGCGAATAATCAAATTGTCTTTTGGAATTTCCAGTAAACGCGAAACATCACCAACAACACAGCGAACTCCCGACTGCCTTACAGTCCCCCCACCGCTCCCGTGGGTCCCGCCAGTCTCCGCATCGGCTTGGCTCCCGACGCCGGAAACTTCATACTCCAAAAGTTTTCTCCGCCGTCAATAAATTCAAAAGACGCCTGCACCTGTCCTTCTTTCGAACTCCGTACCGCCACAATCCGCGCCGTCGCTTTCTTCCCGTTGTATTCGTTCATCACATGCAGCGCCTGGCCTACAATCAGCTCTTGTTCCAGCAGTACCACGCCGCCATGCCCGCTCACGCTCACCGACCGCGTCCAATAGCGAAACTTCTCCCCGCCCTCGACCTCGCCGAACACTAGCACATTAATACACATTACTGCCCGCCGGGTCCGTCTGCGTTCCACACGCCGAAAATGCAATAGCGACATCTGCGTCTTCCTCCGTCGTTCTCCAGTTCAACGTGCCAGGTATGCGTCACGCGCACCGCAGCCAACCGCAGCCGCTGTACGCACCAATCGCTCCAAACCACAAAAACGAACCATTCCCACACAACCCATTCTCCCTGCCTCTCCCGCAAACCCCAATAGCAACTCGGTACCATCCTCACCCCCCAATTCGTACTACCCCAAGCGCACCTTACGTGCAACACAGGAACTCCTGCCTGTGCGCTAACCTAGCGGGAGTTTACTGCGCGCTGAGCCGACAGATACCTAAGAGCTCTTTTTTGTGCGATCTAAGTCGTCCGGTTGGTATTACCCACGGTAGGTAATCTGCAGTTCGTCGAGCTTCAACGCTTTAGTCAAAGCCTGCTGCGCGAGGGTTTGCTTCGAGAGCACGTAGGCAGCGCGATCAGGGCCTTTCTCGCCTTGCCGTGGATAGAGCAGAACGAACTGCTGAATCTGCTGCAACTCTTCAATGAGTTGTTCCATGGAAAGATCGCTCCAGGCGACTTTGGCTTGGCGATGCACATACTGCAATAGAGAGATGCCCAGCATGCAGTAAAACGCATGGATGCGAATCTTGCGGTCGGTCCAGTGATGCATCGGTCCCCAAGCGAGCCACGCTCCGTCTTTCAGGCCGCGAAAGACGCGCTCAACCTGTTGTTGGCCGGCATAACCGGCCACCACTTGTTCCGCCGTCCAGTCCATACGGCTGGTGAGCAGCACGGTTCGACCGAGACGACGACCGAGGAGACGCTCAAACGCGGCTTGATCGAAATCAAACTGTAGCTGCCATTGGCCGTCGCGAGATTCCAATTGGTAGCGAATTAAATCGGAGAGGAACTGCCCGGACAACCACTTGGCGATCTTGCGCCTGATACCTTCCTCGGTCCAACGCGAGCGAGGTTTATTCAATTCCCTCGAGAAGCGGCGAAGGGACTGCAGCGTGCGGCTGATGCTGGTAGTCAGGCTGTGCAGTTGCTCGGCGGCAAAAGGCGCCGAGTACTTCAGCACCGCGAGATATTCCTGGCCGTGCACCAACAGCTTCTCGGCCACGGCTCGCACGCCCGGTTGTTCGGCGCTGCACGGCAGCAGCTCTTCGCTGGCTCGCTCGCGCAATTCCGCCGGCGCTTGATTCCACGGCAGAGCGGAAATCCATCCTACCCCGGCCTCTTGCAGTTGCACGGTGTTGTCCAGTGCCGCGGTACCCTTGTCGAAGACCAACGTGACCGTGTCGCGAGCAATTTGATTTTGATCCAACAGGCGCACAATGCGTGCCAAGGCGACGGAGAACTCTTCGACATCGGCTACGTTGCCCGGGTAGACGTGGTGGCATAGGCTCAACCCACTCTCTCCGTCCAGAACATAACTCAGTCCCACTTGGCGCAAGTTGTGCCGACCTTGTTTGTTGTGTCCGCGCTGCGCCAATTGGTTCCGTGTGTTGGTGCTGGCAATGTAGGTGTAGAAGTTAGTGGTATCGTAGGCCAACAATCGGCGACCGACCAGTTGCTTCTGTTTCCACAGAGCGAGGAAATGCAACTGTGCTTGATCGAGAGGATCTTCCGCGACAGCCAGGGTCGCACGGGTCTCCGGCAGAATCTGTTCGAAGGCGTCCCAGAAGGCTTGCGAGGTAAAGCGCTCCGCAGGAAAACCCCACTCGGGAGCAAGGATGGTGCGCTCGTACCAGTGACTGACTTCGGTCTTCGGACCGGGATCACAGATGCGGTGAATGGCGGCGAGCAGGAGATAGTGAGCCGGACCGGGACCGGAACGCGGAGAAGGCCACAGGGATTCCAACAAGGGCCACAAGCCGGACTGTTTTGCAGCCAGCCACAGGGCGCCGGGAAGACCGAAGTTACGCAAAGTGGCGGAGAGCGGGATGGGGGCGGACTTTTGCTCAATGAGTTCGGCGAGTTTTTCGGCGGTGCCGAGATAGGCCTGATGGACGACGCGAGGTTTGCCGTCGACGCGGGCGCTTTCCACCAGGTAATAGTAGAGGCGATTGCCTTTTTTCTTTTTGACGAGGCTAGCCATTAAGGGTAATACATAAACGATGAACTCCCACATGTCAAGCATAAAAGCTAAGCTAACAATCGAACATAAGCTCTTTGAATAGGGTAATACAGATTCAAAAGAAGAAAAACTGACTTAACTTCTACGGCTGGAATGATTTAGTGGGAATGGGTAAAGGTTAGGGAAAGCACTCGCAGTAAACTCCCGCTAGGGCTCGCTTCTTCTTGGGGTTGTTCCTACGGTTTTCCCACGAGGTGTTTAGCGATAGAAAAACACTTCATTCCCAACGGAATCCGCGGAGTGAGGACCGCCGCCCCTTTCCACGCCTTTTGCGGAAAGAATCTCTCTTCGATCCCACATTTGAAAAAAAACGCGCTTTCATTCTGCGAAGACCCGCCAAGGATCTCAACCATAGCGTCCTGCCACAAACCAACCGACATCCAAAACTCCCGACTACAAACTACCGACCCCTCTCTACCTCCACCCCCTCCTCCAACCGCACCGTCCCGCTCCTCGCCACCTGCACGCTCTTCCCATGCTTCACATACTCCGCCAGCACTCCCGGCTTCATCCAATCGAATCCCCACGCATCTTCCACCGCCACAACCGTGTACTTCCCCGGTATCACTCCCTGCAGCGCAAACGTCCCGTCAAAATCGCTCTGATCCCGCCGAAACCATTCTACGTGTCCTTCCGAATCATTCGGTACCAGAGCTACCATCACTCCCGCCACCGGCTTTCCATTCTTCACCGCCATGCCCTCAACCAAACCGTCCCCCACCGCCAGTTCCGCCGTCACATCCGTTCCCGCGCCAGACGCCACACTCACATCATGTCCAGTTGTCTCCGTGATCCCCGCCAAGGTCCGCACCACCGCGCACGTCCTATCCTGTGCCAGCACCACAAGCGCATATTTCCCCGGCTTCACCGCCTCAAACGTTACGCTCCCTCGCGCATCCCCTGGCAGCAGTTGCGCCATTCTCTGCCCCGCATCGCGCAGTCCCACCACGTACATTCTCGGCAGCGCTTGTCCATCTGCCATCCTCACGGTCACATTCAGCTTCCCCAGTGCCTCGCCCGCGGTCACATTCAAATCCTGCCCGTCGCGCTGCAGGTCCATCTCGCTGAATTCCTGCTCCGCCTCCGGATCGGCGCTTCGAATGCTCACGTCGTATCTACCCGCCGGCACTCCCGCCATCTCCATCAACCCCGGTGACACTCCACGCAGTTCTCCGACTGGCATTGACTCCGTTTCATCAAACACCCGTCGCTGCAGTATCGGCATCTGTATTCGACCAACGCCCTCTTCCATCGACATGTGAAATAACAAATGCAGCGCCGGCACCGGGCTCATCCGGATATCGATCTCGCGCTTTTCCCCGCCCTTCAAGTCAATCGCTGAGGCCCCGTCGGATTCCGTCGCCCCTCCGTAATACGTGGTCGGATACGCCACATCCAGCCCTGCCGAAACTCTTTGCGCCGCATCACCACTCGCCGAATGCACCGCATACCACGGCTTCGCACTTACCGAAACAAAATAAGTCCCGGGCTGCAGGCCTGCAATATCGAAATATCCTCGGTCGTCACTCGACGCCCCGCCCACAGTATTTACCCGGGTCATCCCGCCGCTGTGATCCTCCAGGAACAGTTGCACCTGCGCACTTCGTAGCGGCTCCCCGGATTCATCGAGCACGTGCCCGCTGATCGTCGCCATCGGCGTTAAACGCAGCACCAGCTTGTCCGTCACGAATTCCGTTCCCGTCACAATCGCCGTTGAATATCTCTCATGCTGCTCGTAGAACGACGTGATATATCCTCGCCGCGATCCCTGCAGCGAATATTTCCCCGCCGGCAAATGTGCGAACTCAAAATGCCCGCCCTCGCCCGTGTCCATCTCGATTCTCTGCATCCGCGCGCGCGTATCCGCAATCGACACCCTTACCCGAGCCAGGGGCGTTCCCGTAATCGCATTCACCACCGTCCCCGCAATCACGTACCCCTGCTGCTCCTGTGGCACAGGAAATCCTGCTTGTGTCTTGGTTTGTATCAGCACGACAGAAACCAAGAGCAAAGCCCCGCCCAAGACAATCAACGCACGCGATCTCCGCAACCTCATCATCATTCCCCATCACTCTCGGAAATCATCTTCACCTGCACAGTCACCTTCTGCCCTGCCTCCACATGAATCACTTTGCCCTTGCTCTCCAGCGCTTCCATGTCGCTTCCTATCGGCAATTCTCCCGGCGTCTCGTACACCACGACCAGATAATCCCCCGGTGCCACTTGCCCGATCTTGACCAATCCATTCCGTGACCCATACCCCTGCAGCGGTTCGCCAAGGCCGTGTTGGTCCATCGGCAGCAAATACGCAAAGCCAAACTGCGAATTCTCCCCACCTTGCGCTGGGTTGCCCCGAGCGTCCCCGCCTTGCGCCAACGAGATATCCACCGCGCCTCCATCATCCCGCAGCGTAATTTCAATCGGCGCCGGTGAGCCTCCCAACCCAACTACCAATGGCTGCCGCAGCAAATTGACTCCGCCCGATTCCATAGTCGCCACATATCCGCGCCCGGGTATCGCTTTCACCCGATATTCCCCCGGTGCCACATTGTTGATTGGCAGTGTATGACTGTCCGATCCCTCCACGGGCGTCGAGACCGGCAGGCGCATACCCTGAAATTCTCCGATGGGAACCAGATCCACCCGTAGGTTCGACATTCCCCTTCCGTTGATCGCTAAGTGCGTCGATCCTTCTCCATTTCCAAAATTACTTGGCTGCGATTGGAACACCTCACGAACGTTCACGGTTACTTGCGCATCCGGCACCAGATTCAACACCGGCCCTTCCAGCGGCTTCCCTCTCACCGTGAAATTCAATATACCCGTCAACTGCTCTTCACCGAGTGCGGTCGCCTGCACCGTGTAATTTCCATCCGGCAGCATTCCCTCGATCGCTCCGTCCGTCGGGTTGTATCCCAGCGACCATCCTGGGCTGTGCGTCCCCATCGGAGCCACCTGCAAATTCATCGGCCGTCCCACCTGCGCATTTCTCAGCGCAATCTGCACCGGATAATATTCCCGCCGCGCTACCGTCAGATTCACCTGCGCCGTTTCTCCGGCCTTCATCACAATCGCGCTCGCCGCTGAAAAATCCGTCGTGTTGGGGTAATAAATCGGCGGGTACCCAAACATCGCCGCCCCCGGCATGGGCCTCATCGAATCGCGGTCCATTTGTTCGTGCGTGATCAGCTTGTACGTACCCGCGCGCAATTCGCTGAACCGGAATTCTCCATCCGCCCAAGTCCGAAAAGTTCCCGACGGCGACCACGTCTCCCGCCCCTCCTGCATCTCCTTGCGGTACAGCTCGCACTCGATCTGCACTTCTCCCTCTGATCCCGGCACGTCCACATGCCCCACAATCAACGCCTCTGGCACCAGCGCAATCGTCACTTCAGCCGCATCCCCCTCCGACGAGCCTCGCGTGTACGGAATCGATCGCGATAGTCCGAGAAATCCCGGCTTTCGCACCTCCAACCGCCGCCTCGCCCTCTCGTCAGGCGTCGCGTTCACTACCACCGCCTTCGACTCCGAGATCTTCAGCACAAACCCCCCGCGATCATCCGTAAACATCGCAGCATCATTTCCCTCTGCAACCACCAACGCCCGCCCCACAGGCACCCCGGTCACAGCATTCACCACCCTGCCCCGCACCGCACGGACCACCACCTCATCCGCCGCTCCACTCCCCTGCGCCAATACCGCCCCACACCAAATCACGCCAACACAAAACATCACCACGCCGAATCGCACCAAGCGCCTCCTCACCTCTCGCGACCTCAACACGCGCATCCGGCACCCGCCGCAGGCATTATAGGGCCCGCCTTCCGAGGCAGCCCGTTTCCCCATCCTCGCGCGATCCCACGTTCTCTCATTCCTCATATGCCACGTTCCCCATCCATAACCAGCGCGATTCTACTCCCGCCTTTACCCGTTCCCAAGACAAAACCTGTCATTCCGAAGGGAGTCCTCAAACTGAGGACCGCAGTCCCTTTCCGCTCCTTTTTCGGAAAGAATCCCTCTTCGATCGATGCTTCACGCACTGCACCAAAAAAAACGCGCGTAGCTCGAGCCAGACTCCCCACCCTCCAAAAATCTCCCCACACCTCAAAAATCTTTCAACGACCAAACAAGTCCGTCCTCCCTCTTGGCCTGGTATGCCAAATACTTCCCATCCCGTGACGGGCGCGGCCGGGTCATCTACTGTGTCCGCGCATTACTCGACGGAACTTGCTGAAGACCGCCAGAAATGCATTGCCACGCAATCCAACTTCCACTTCCCCCTCTTTACTTCCCCCTCCCCCCATTCCATACTCCCCTCATCGGAGGACCCCATGCCCATCGTCCCCGCTCACGTACCGCATCCTTCATCCCACTTCACCCATGCCGCCACCATCCTCGCCTCTCTAGCCGTCGGCGCCGCCTTCTTCGCCCTCTGGTTCTGGCTTCTCCCTCCATGGCTAGGCTTCCGCACCGACACGACCCCACCCACCTGGCACTGGTTCTTCGCCGCCCCTTCTATCGTCGGTTTCGCCATCGCACTCCGCTGCATCTGGGACTTCGGCCGCACCGGCCACGGCACACCCGCGCCCATCGCGCCTCCGCAAAATTTGGTTGTAGTTGGTTTTTACCGCTACGTCCGCAATCCCATGTACGTGGGCTTCTTCATCGGCTGGATCAGCCTCTGGATCGTTTTCGGTCAGGCCAATCCCATAGTAATCATCTCCGCCGCAGCCGTCGTCCTTGGCGTCCACCTCTTCGTCCTTTTCTACGAAGAACCCACCCTACGCAAAAAATTCGGCCCCGCCTACTCTGCCTACACCCAAAACGTCCACCGCTGGCTCCCCCGCCTCCACCCCTGGTCCGCCCCGTAGCATAGGCTTCAGCCTGTGTCTGGGGTTTCCCCTCTTCGCTCTTCCTAAGGTCGCGGCACCGGTGCGCCCCATGCCGGCAAAATCCGGAACCTCGTATTCTCGCAAGAAAATACGTCAGGTCCGCGAAATGACCACTACTTACTGCTAACCGCCACCAAATTATCCTCCGGATTCCGGTCAATCAATTTGTTGTATGGGTCAATCCCCGCAAACGTCGGTTTCTCCTGCACCATCAGTTCCAGCGTCGATTTGTCCGTATCAAACTTCTTCTTCTCCATATACAACTTCTTCAAATGTTCCTTTGTGCCGCTGAACACGCCCACATCAATCCAATCGTGTATCGCCATCGCCGTCTCGTTCCCCGATCCATCGGCCTTCCGTTTCCCCGTTTCCACCGTCAATGTCACCTTGTATTTCCCGCCTTCCGGCGTCGCCACCGCCGAGGTCGCCTTGTTTTCGTACAACACAATCGATTCGAACATGTCGTCCACCACATACTGCAGCTCCGGCGGCGTAGCCTCCCGCATCGCCTCCACAAATCCCCGCGTGTCCGGATACGGCCCCGTCGCATAACGGTTCTTCTCCAAGTACCCGCGCAGCGCCGCATTCAACTTGTCTTCCCCGATGTAGTCGCTCAGCGCAAACATTACCATCGCGCCCTTGTAATACCAGACGTAAGGTTCGTTTTGCACCAGCGCCAGCGGCGGCTCATGCCGCACTTCTCCCGCGCGGCCCCGCAAATAACGGTCCAGCTCGTACTTCAGATACTTTCGCGTATTCTCTTCCCCGTACTTCTTCTTCATCACCTGCAGCGCCGAATATTCCGCCAGCGTTTCCGACATCATGTTCGATCCCTGCGTCATGCTCCCGATCAACTGGTGTCCCCACCACTGGTGCGCCAGTTCGTGCGCATTCACGAAATACAACAAATCCAGATCGTCGTCCTTCTTCATCCTCTCGATGAACCCGATCCCTTCCGAAAATGGAACCGTATTCGGAAACGATTGCGCAAACGACCGGTAGCGTGGAAACTCCAGCACGCGATACTGCGTGAACTGGAAGGGCCCGAAATTCTTCTCGTAATAATCGAGTCCTGCCTTTGCCGACTCCATCATCTTGTCCAAGTTATATTCATGTCCCGGCGTGTAATACACCTCCAGGTTCACCCCGTTCCACTTATCCCGCTTCACATCAAAACGGCCGGACAAAAACGAATAAAAATTATTGATCCGCGTATCGCCCATGTCGTAGGCAAAATATCGGCGACCGTGCTCCGTCCACTCCTTCGTCAAATATCCCGGCGCAATCGCAATCTGATCTCCCGAAGTGCCGACCACGCACTTGAAAGTGATCCATTCCGAATCCGGCGTAAATAAATTTAGGCTCGAATAGTACGGATCGCCCCGCGGCGCCATCTCCTCATAGTCCCCCAACTTCTCTTCCCGCCGCCGTACCGGTTCGTCCAGTTCGATCTGCCGCGAATATCCCAGGCTCGGAAAATAATCACGGTCGAAAAACGTTCCGTTGTACGCCAACTCCGGTCGCTCGCCTCCGTCCTTGAATCCCGTTGTCTTCGCCGCCGCGCGAAAATCCATGCGCAGGGTTTCCCCTGGTTGCAGCGCCTGTTCCAGCGTATAAATCTCGTAAAAGTGCACCTTGTCGCTCAGTTTGTTCTTGAACGGCCGATCAAATTTCACTTCCGCGATCGATTCCTGCGCCTCCGTCAAATGGATCTCGGTGATCGACTGGCCCGTCCGGTTCGTCATCACGTAATGCCCGTTCGCCGTAAACGACCGCGTCTCCGGATAAATATCCACCGTCACTTCCACGTCCGTAATTTTCGGCTGCGCAAATTTCTCATACTTCTTGTATCGGCGTTCGTACTCCGCCCGCCGGTCCCGCTCCGTGAACGTCGTCCGATAAACGTTCATTACATGCGCGTTATAGTAGAACCATCCTCCCGCCGCCACCGCCAGCGCCGCGCACAGCACCGCCGCTCCAGCCAGTCTCGGCAAGCGCTCCCACATCAACTTCAACCGTATCGCAAATCGCGTGTCCGACCCTCGCCTCGCCAGCGCGATCGCCAGCACTCCCAGCACTCCGCCTATCGCCAGCCAATACAAATTGATCCAAACCAGAGCCTTCACAAAATGTCCGTATCCGTTCATATCCGAGTACGTATACGGCGTAATTTCCCCGTACAACTCCAGCCGGTTCTCAATCCCATACTTGTACAGCACCGGAATCAAAATGATGAATCCGATGATCAGCGCGTGCCCCACAAATTTGTTTCTCACCACGGTATGAATGAACAGCGCCAGAAGCACTACCATCACCAGTTGCGGCAACCAGATCAGGTACAGCTCCACCAGATAATGCAAAATCTCATACCGGTAGAATCCCGCCACTGTCTGCATGATTACGCCCACCAGCATCACAATCGTCAGCAGCAGCGTTTCCACCAGCGTCAACGCCAAAAACTTGCTTACCCAATCCGTCCAGTCCTTCTCCGGCAACGCATCGTGGATCTGTTCGAATCGCACATCCCTCTCGCGCCAGGTCAATTCCCCCGCGTATAGTGCCGCCACGATATACAAAAACAAAAATCCGCCGCCCTGCAGCACGTTCAACATCAAATACGTCACCGGCCAGACCTTTACCCCGCTCGTTTCTCCCGCGAAATACCCGTTCACTGCGCAGAAAATCATCATCAGCGATGCAATCGCCCAGAAAGGAATCTCGCGCAAAATATTTTGCACCCGCATCCGCGTCATGGACCACAACTGCATCCAGGTCGTCCCCGCCGTAAACTTCTGCGTCACTGCCGGCAATTGCGCCACCGCCCGCGGCCGGGCCTTCTTCTCCTGCTCCTCCGCTTCCGCGGTGGCCTTCGCCTGGCGGTTCGCCCTCTTCCCCGCCAGTACTTCCGCGGACATCGGGAACAGGATATACGTGAGCGCCAGCGCCACAATCCCCACGCCAATCCACAGCAGCCGGTTGTAGAGGAACACGCCATTCCATTGCAGAAACTTGCTGTTCCGCTCCACCACCGTCCAGTAACGAGTGACGCTCACTCCCAAAATCAAGCACAGCGGATCGGATAGCGAGGCCCAGAATCGGTCCAATTTATTTGTCGTCACCACCGACGTAAATAAAATCAGGTATAACGCCAGCACCGCCACTCCCTGCAGGTACACCACGATGATTCGCCGCGACAGCGCTGCCGCACAGTAAAACAACGCCCCCAGAAAAAATATATTGACCACCGTGATGTCGAAGAACGGCTTCAGGTACGCCATCAAGTGCACAGGCGCCAGCCGTGTCTTGTCCGCCCACGGCATCCACGTCCCAATGATTCCGCCCACCACCAGCCCGCTGAAAATCAGCACCGTCACCACGAACGAAGCCAGCCACTTCCCTCCCAGATAATCGAACTTCTTCACCGGCTTTGTGAAGATCAGTGCGTACGTATCTTGTTGGAAATCTCTCAGAATCGCCGGTCCAAAAATCGCCGCCATCAAGATCGTTCCGAAAATCGTCAGCTGCGAAAAATTAAGCAGCAGGGAATACGGCCCATTCAGCAACACCTTTCCGGCCCCGACCGGCCCAAAGTCCGATACCGACACCGCGAAAAACATCATCGCGAACGGAATCAGAAAAAAGATATAAGTCGACACGCTCCGCAATCGCAACTTCATCTCAAACCAAAAAAATGTCCAAAACATTCCCACTCCTCCACATCTTCTTAGAAGCGCCGCACTGCTCTGTCCCATGTCTGTGCAATCATTGAGTCTTGAGGTACGCTTCTCCTCCGCGCCTCACTCTGAGCGCGTTCTGCGAAGGGTGGGTCCTGCGGTCCCATCCAATTTCCCCTGCTCAAAACTCCCGACTACAAGTCGCGCCCCCCCAACTTTCCCCCTCAATTCCTCTCCGCCTTTCCCAAATTCAAAAAATACACATCCTCCAGATCCGCCTCCGCACTCTCAAACCCCTCCCCCGGCGAAGCCACCGCATACACCCGCACCTCATGCAGCCCGCCCACCAGATGTGTCGAAATCACGTTCATCGATTTCTCCAATGCCTCCCGTTCCGCATCCGTTGCCACAATCTTCTTCCACACGTGTCCGTGCAATTTCTCCAGCGCTTCGCTCGGCTTCCCGTCCAGCAGCAATTGGCCCCGGCTGATGATCGCCATGCGCGAACAAAGCTCCCTCACGTCCTCCACAATGTGTGTCGACAGAATCACCACCACATTCCTCCCGATCCCGCTCAATAAATTCAAAAATCGGTTCCGCTCCGCCGGATCCAACCCCGCCGTCGGCTCATCCACAATGATCAGCTTCGGATTCGCCAGCAGCGCTTGCGCAATCCCAAATCGCTGCTTCATCCCGCCCGAGTATCCTCCCAGCGCCTTGTTCCGACTGTCCCACAGATTCGTTTGCTGCAGCAGCGATTCAACAATCTCTTTTCGCTCTTTCCTGTTCGTTACTCCTTTCATGACCGCCAGGTGCTCCAGCAAATCAATCGCCGGCATCTTCGGATACACGCCAAACTCCTGGGGCAAATATCCCAAAATCTTCCGCGTCTCGTCTTTCTGCGACACCAGGTTCAATCCATCCAGCTGCGCCGTCCCCTCATCCGGCTCCAACAGCGTCGCCAATATCTTCATCAAGGTTGACTTCCCCGCCCCATTCGGTCCCACCAAACCAAACATCCCCGTAGGAATATCCAGTGATATCCCCCGCAAAGCCTGCACCCCGCCCGCATAAGTCTTACTCAATCCCCGAATCGTCAACACGTTCCCTCCCGACTCTCTTGCACATAAAAATACCAGCTAAATTCCACGCAGTCGCGAAGCCTTAGTCCCTCAATCCCAATCCTCAATCTCAACTCCAGCACAAAAAAGCGCATCATTCCGAACGGAGTTTGCGAAGTGAGGAATCCCTCTCCGATTGTGCCTCTTAACCCCACCCCGAAAACGCGCACTCTGTCATGCCGAGAAATCCGCGACGGTGGATCTCAACGGATGCATCTTGCCTCCCAAACAACCGACCACCAGCATGCAACGTACAGACGAACTCTTTCCCCTGAAAGGCTCACCCAAAAACCCCACGACTATACCCCAGTCTCCCCACTCCCACGCCGTAAATCCTCCGGCAACGGCCCGCCCGTTGGGTGCCTCACTCTAAGCGTGTTCCACGAAGTCTTGGGCTCCTGTTTTTCTCTTTTCTCCCAAAAAATAAACAAAGCCGCCTCATTGCGTCCGCGGAGTGAGACGACTTTCCCCGCTCCCGGAATCTGCCAAGCCCCCACTCAAATTTCTCTTGCACTCCGTCCCCATCCCTGCTACTCTAGATGTGCGTTTGTTGCTCTTGTTTCGCCTTTTGTTTTAAAAAGCGCCGCAGGTTCAACTTGCGGCCTTTTTTTGTTTCCCATCCCGCTTTACCGCGGTGTCTGGAGAATCAGCGAAAGACGCCCGGCTTCCCGTCAAAAGGTCTCCGGAAAAAGAGTGCTTCAAATAGCTTTTACTTTTAAAGGAACACATCTGTGAAAGAACAAGGTACAGTGAAGTGGTTTAACGCCAGCAAGGGTTTTGGATTCATCCAACGCCAGAGCGGCGAGGACGTTTTCGTCCATTTCTCCGCTATTCAGGCGGACGGCTATCGCTCTCTTAATGAGGGCCAGGCCGTTGAATTCGAGGTTGTCCGCGGCCCCAAGGGCCTGCAGGCTTCCAACGTTCAACCTCTGTAAACCACTTTATCGAGCGGCCGGCTAGGTCAGCGGGCGCTTCATTCAATCTCCTGGCTAACCTCCCAAGGGCAGCCAATTAACGATTCACCAGGCGGGTGGCGCAAGCCACCCGCCTTTTCTTGGTCCCCATACCTGCTCCTGCCTCTTTGTGGCAACCCTTGTTTGGGGGACTCCCCTCCGTGGCTCTTGGGTTTTCTTCGTAGGGGCACAACACCGTTGTGCCCCATATCCGCAGGATCCCAAGTCTCAAGAGGCCTCACGGTCAAAGAAAAGAACTTGTCATTCCGAACTGAGTCTGTGAAGGAATCCTTCTGCGATCGATCCGGGTCCTTGCTCTCCCAATTTTCACTTTTCCGTTTTCCAATCTTCAAATCCTTACCGCGTCCCCGCCTGCGGAGCAGCAAACACAAACGCCACCGTCACATCCGCTCCCACGGCCGACCCTTTATACGTCGCCGGCGTGAACCCCCACGTCTTCACCGCCGCCGTCGCCGCATCCGTCAAAACCGCCTTCCCACGCAACACCCGCACCCGATGCACACTTCCGTCGCTCCCCACACGCACTACCATCACTACTGTCCCCGACGCCACCGTGTTCGGAGGATAAACCGCATAATTTGCCTTCACCAATCCCGCTGGCTGAAAATCTCCGCTCACCGTCGAAGTCGGGGGCTGCAAAGACTCCCCCGGCAATCCCACTGCGCTCGGATTATACGGATTGAACGCCACATCCACGGGCACCGCTCCGGGCGCAGTTTGTTTATCGACAGTCGCCGGCGTAAATTGCCAGTTCTTCACCGCTCCCTGCGCCGCCGCAGTCAACGGCGGCACGTCCCGCACCACCGCTACCTCTTGCACGGCCCCGCTCGCATCAACACTCACATCCAAAGTTACAAATCCCGGTGCCTGGCTATTGATCGGATACGGAATACCCCCGGCCTGCGCCACGCTTGCCGCATGATACCCCGCGCCCCCCGCCGACCGCGCGTTTACCCACACTCCCGCGATCAAACTCACCACAAACAACCCGCCCGCCGCCACCACCCGCGCTTCCTTCATATTTCTCTCCTCCGCACGCCATATCGCCGCCACCTTACCACACTCCCTTAGCATTGGCTTCAGCCTGTGCTCCTCGGTCTTTCCCGCTCTTCGTTTCGTGCGCCCTACAGCAGCCCGCCGGTCGCGCCCCCCTCTCCTCCCACAATCCCCCCGCGTCGTAAACTCCTCACCTGTTGTACACTCTCTTTAATCACTTAATCTTTGTGAGGTCCTTTGCTCCCTACCAGGTGGAAGTCTCGCCTCGTTGTCGCAGCCGCTCTTCTCCTCGCGCTGCTCATGGTCTGCGACCTCGAATTTGTCCGTTCCCCTTTCGAGGCTCTCCTCGCTTCCAACGTTCTCGACCTCGCCATGGTCCTTCTCGCCGCCCTCAGCTGTTTCTTCGCCGCTTCGCGCTCCACCGGCTACGCCCGGCAGATTTGGCTCCTTCTCGCCATCGCTTTCACCCTTAACACTCTCGCTCAGGCCATCACCACTTACTACCAAAGCTTCGTCCCCGGTTCCTTCGAATCCGCATCACCTTCCGACATTCTCTTCTTCGTCTGGTCCGCTCCCGTTTTCATGATCTTTCTTCCTCGCTCCGACGACCAATCCTCCGGGATTGACTCCCTCCGCCTACTCGATTTCCTCCAGGTCGCCATCGTCGCCGTCACCGTTTACGTTTACTTCTTCTATTCCCCCGATCGCTGGAAAAACGATCCTCACGGCCTGCTCCGCCAGATTCTCATTCTCTACATTGCCCGTGACGCTATCCTTGCTTCGTCCTTTTTCCTTCGCTCGCGTGCTTCCGTTCCCGCCTGGCTTCGTTCTTGTTCCATCGTTCTCGCCTTTGCGTTCCTCGCTGCCGTTCTCGCAGACGCGGCAGACCTTTTCATCATTAACTCTTCCGTTAGTTCCGCCACATGGGCCGATCTCCTCTGGATGCTTCCCTATTTCATGGTCATTGTTCTCGCCGTGTACTGGAAGCCTCCCGAGCTTCTTCCGCCTTCTCCCTCCAGTTCGCGTTTCGGCACCATGGTGGCCACGCAGATTCTCCCCGTCGCCACGCCCCTCATCGTTATTCTCATGGGCCACTCCATCGCCCGCGAACAATTGCGCTTCGCCTGGCTTGCCGTCACTGCCTCCGTCCTCTGCTCTTCCGTCCGCCTCATCCTTACCAATCGCCGCCAGCGCCGTGTCGCGGACAATCTTCTCGAAACCGAACGCGCCCTCCGCAGCTCGGAAGAAATCCTCGCCACCGCGTTCTTCAACAGCCCCGACGCCTTCAGCATCAATCCCTTTCCCAACGGCCCGTATCTCGAAGTCAACGACGGCTTCACCCGTCTCACCGGATACGCGCGCGAAGAAGTCCTTGGCAGAACTCCTCGCGAAATGAATCTGTGGGTCGATTCCGCGCGCCGCGATCAAGCTCTCGCCCTCTTGAATCGTTCCGCGCACCTCCGCGATTTCGAATTCCGTTTCCGCGCCAAGTCCGGCCAGATTCGCGTTGGCCAGATGAGCGCTTCCGTCATCGATCTCCGCGATCAGCGCTGCACTCTCGTCATCGTCCGCGACATCACCGAACGCAAGGAAGGCGAAGACATCCTCCGTTCCAGTGAAGAGCGTTTCCGTTCTCTCGTACGCGATCTCCACTTCGCCGTTGTTTTGCACACCCCGGACGCCAATGTCGAATTCGCCAATCGCGCCGCTCATCGTATGTTCAATATTCCGGACGGCACCGCTGTCGGCAAACATCTCACCGACCTCGGCATTTTCGCGGTCGGAGAAGACGGCAAGCCTATTCCCTTCGCCGATCATCCCGTTCCGTACGTTCTCCGTACACACACCCCCATCCATGACGGCCTGGTGGCGTTCCGCCGCCCCGGTTCCGATCGCATCCTCTGGATCTTCGGCAGCGCTGTCCCGCAGTTTGACTCCAGCGGCAACCTGATCCGTGTCATCAGCTCGTTCGCCGATGTCACCGAAATGAAAAACGCCGAGCGCGCCGTCCACAATCTCTCCACGCAACTTCTCAAGCTTCAGGATGAAGAGCGCCGCCGCCTCGGACGCGAACTTCACGACGGCCTTGCGCAAACCGTCCTCGCTATCAACCTTAGCCTCGCCCAAGTCCGTCAATCCCTCACCTCGCAGGAAGAAACCGCCGCGCGTTCCCTCGAAAAAGCCCGCGCCCTCACGCAGCAAATGTCCCGGGAAATCCGCACGCTCTCCTATCTTCTCCATCCTCCGCTGCTCGACGATCTTGGCCTCGTCTCCACGCTCAGAGAATATGTCCAAGGCTTCAGCGAGCGCAGCGGCATCGACACACAGCTCTTCGCCAATACCGATTTCGCGCGTCTCCCTCAGCCAATCGAAATCGCCCTCTTCCGTATAGTCCAGGAGAGCCTCGCCAACATCCAACGCCACTCCGGCAGCAGCACTGCCGAAATCCGTCTAATCACGGAAAACTCCCTCCTCACTCTCGAGGTAACCGACCACGGCCAAGGCATCCGCCCCTCCGCCCCCGAATCCCGTAAGGGCACGGGTTTACCTTGCACTGATGTTCGAAGGGCCATGCCATCAGAAAACGCAAGCGCCACGACCTCAGACGGAAACGGAATCGAAGAACTCCAAGCCACCACGTCCGTCACACTACGCGATGCAAGGGCCGTAGAACTAGAATTGGAAGCGCACAGGGACTACGAACGGGAGGGCACGGCGTCAGCCGTGCCGCACTCCAACTCCCCTTGCGGGGCTTTAGCCGTTGAGGGAAACGGTCACCCCGAGCATCGAAACGCTGGGCCGTACACCTACTCATCCGTCACCACCTTCGCCCCCGAATCCATCCGTCTCGGCGTCGGCATTCCGGGCATGCGCGAACGCATGGCACAACTCGGCGGAAACCTGGAAATTTTTTCTGGCTCCTCCGGCACCACCATTCGCGCTACTATCTCCCTACCTGTGACGGAGCCGCTTGATGCATCCTCTTCGCATCCTGATCGCTGATGACCATTCCGTCGTCCGTGCCGGTCTCCGCGCGCTACTCGAATCTCGTCATGGTTGGGAGGTCGTAGCCGAAGCCTCCGATGGCCGCGAAGCCGTCGACAAAGCCACCAAACTCAAACCGGATGTCGCTGTACTCGACATCGGCATGCCTCTCCTCAACGGTGTCGAAGCCACCCGCCGCATCCGCGCCGCCTCGCCCTCCACCGAAATCCTGATCCTGACCATGCACGAATCCGACGATCTCGTTCATCAGGTCGTCCAGGCTGGCGCTCGTGGTTACATTCTCAAAGACGAAGCCGACCGCGTCCTCCTGGCAGCCATCGAGTCCGCTCGCCATCACAAACCGTATTTCTCCACTCGCATCGCGCCCACCCGTCACGACGATGCCCACCCCTCACCTTCCGATTCCGCCAAACCTACTCGCCCCCGCTTAACTCCCCGCGAACGCGAAATCCTGCAACTCCTGGCCGAAGGCAAATCCAACAAAGAAGTCGCCAATCTCCTTGGCATAAGTGTAAACACCGCCGAGGCTCACCGCGCCAACATCATGCTCAAACTCAACCTTCACTCCCTCGCCGAACTAGTCCACTACGCCATCCGCAACCAAATCATCAAACCCTAACGTGACACAGGCACTTCTGCCTGTGCCCTCGGCTAGCTATAGCTAGCGATGCAAAATCGACCCGTCATTGCGAACGGAGTCCGCCAGGTGAGGAATGCTAGGAATCCCTCCTCGATCTAAACCGCGTGTCGACATAAATCTTCACACTCAATGTTCCTCCTAAGAAAACCGTCTTTCCTCTCATTCCTAGTGCAAATTCACTAGGTATTCCCCTCCATTCCTCTCTCTCCGCTTTTACTTCACCATCATTAAATCGGTTCAGGAAAAGGAATGCAGTCCAGTAAATCGATTCGCGTACTTATTGCCGACGATTCCCCCACAGCGCTTCGCTCTGTGTGTGATTACCTCGAATTCGCCGGCGGGTTTGAGATCGTAGGAACCGCCAGTGACGGCTTGAATGCTGTGCAACTTGCATCCGTCCACAAGCCGGACCTGGTTCTACTGGATCTCAGCATGCCGCGGGTGAACGGACTGGAGGCTGCCGAACAAATCCGCCTCTCCAGTCCCTACCCGCGCGTGATTATCTTTTCCGAACTTAATGGTCTTTCTCTTGCCGACGAGTGTCGACGCCACGGCGCCGACTCTTTTGTCCAAAAGAGTCATTTGCCGGATCGCCTTCTCCCGGAGATTGATCGTCTTTTTTCTCCCGCCGAGAGCGGCAGTCCAGGGTCGAGCGACAACTAGCAGTAGGAGCTTTTTCTCGAACGCCCGCCCCGCCGGCGTTCCTCAGGCCCCGTCCGTGTCCGATGTCTCCGCCAACATCGCACGGGCATCTCCGTCATTCCGCACGGAGTCTGCGGCGCGAGGTATCCCTCTTCGATTTTAGAGGAGAACAAGCCTCGCGAATTTTACGAAGGAGAGCAGCTAGACGTCGTCTCGAACTTGGCAGTGTGGGCTGGAGGGGCTCACTCTCGCTTTAGAGGCAAGTTCTAAAACGCAAGATCAATGCAAGATCCTGTCTTCCAAATCCTTTTTCTCGGCGAAAAGGCCGCATGGTCCAAGCTTTCTCAAGCTCTCCTCGACGCCCCGGAATCTTCTCTCAACGCCCGCCGCCTCGATTCTCTCGCTGACCTTTTCCAGGCGCTTGCTGCCGGACGCTGGCACGCCGTCGTCGTCGATGTCCACGCCTGGAATTTTCAGGGCCTACACTTCGTCGAAAAAGTTCGCTCTGAGTATCCGGCCTTCCCCATCGTCGCTATCTTTTCCCGTTCTCTTCCCGATCTCGAAAAAAAGGCTAGCACCTCCGGCGCGTCCCGTTGCATCGCCTTCGATCGGCTTTCCGCCGAAGCGCTTCACGCGGCTATCGCTTCCGTGCTGGCAGACACCAAGTCCCAATTCATCCTTGAGAAAGGTCAGCAAATGAATCTTCCCCTCCAGAATCCCAAAGGCGTCGCTATGACCTTCTCCAAAAATCAGGTCATCACTCACGCGCTCAACAATCTTCTCTGCGTCATCTCTGCTAACGCTGACCTTCTCGCTGACAAGCTTAGCTCTGCCACCGGTCTGGGTGTCGGCCCCGACGTCCGTCCCCTCTCCGAAATCAAGAAAGCCGCGCAATCCGCCGCCGCCCTCATGCGCCACCTCAAATAAACCTTCAAAAAACCAGGTCATTCCCGCCCATCTTTGCCTAGGTGGTGCCACGCCCTCGGGTGTACCCTCCCGCGGGCAACTGTCCACCCTCTCCCACTTTCGGGGTATTTACTTCCCCGCTTTTACTGCCGTATCCTTCGCTATTCGGGCCCGGGCGTGGTCCTTTACTTGTTCCAGGAGTCACGATGCGGTTTCGCTCCGTTCTGCTGCTCCTGCTCCTTTTCGCGCTTCCTTACCACGCATTCTCTCAGTCCGCCGACTTCTCCTCCAACTCCACGGACGCCTCCAGTTCTTCCACTGACTCTACTGCCAACTCCAATGCCTCCTCCCTTAATTCCGTCAACTCCACGGCCACCACCCGCACGTTTTTGCGCGACATCCACGAACTCTCCATCTACACCGGCCAGTCCTTCGGCTATCCCCTCATCCTCAGCGATCTTCCCGGCCAGCGCCTTGCCATCTCCGGTGCGCGCCTCACCTCCCACTTCATTGAATTTCATCACACCACCCTCAATTACAATTTCGATATCAAGCCCCTCACCATCTATTCCAACGATATTTATGGCCCGCGCAGATACACTTACGGCGGCGGTGGGGCCCTCGGCCTGCAAATCCTTTCGCACAACCACTGGCGCTATCGCCCCTTCTTCGACGTCAACGGCGGCCTACTCGCCTTCACCAAACAAACTCCCGTCCCCGATTCTCGGCGCGTCAACATCACCCTTGACTTCGGCCCCGGCCTCTACATCCCCATCGATCGCCGCCACTCCCTCAAAACCGGCGTCCAGTTCTTCCACTTCTCCAACGCCTGGACCGCCCACCTGAATCCCGGCTTCGACTCTTTCTTCGTCTACCTCGCCTATACCATACCCAACGTCCACCCCTGGTAACCTCACCCTTAACTTTCTCTCTCCCGCAGTCCTATTCTTCCCTAAATTGTCCGCCGCTCGTTCTCCTATCCCCAGGAGCACAGGCACTGCTGCCTGTGCTCCTGGGGCTCAAAAATCTCCGTCATTCCGAACGAAGTCCGCGAAGTGCGGAACTCCTTTACGATCCTATCCGCTCCCATCCACCCAAATCTCCAACACCAACCCCTGTACCTTCTCTTCCCGTCCTCCCACTTCCTTGGAAAAATTTACCACTGTACTATCTCAGCCTCGCGCAACAATTCCTCCCTAGAATCTTGTACGCCATAACCGCTATCTTCCTCCATCCTCAAGCTTTACGAATCTCGCCTCCATTCTGGCGCCCAATCTGCCTTTCCTTCACCGGAAGCTGGTCAAGAAATCCACCAGCAATGAACGAAGGAAAGGTGAATCTGATGCGTACCGCACGCCTAATTTTTTCCGCTCTCCTTTTATTAGGAATCGCCGCCATCCCCAGCGCCTCTCAAGCGCAAGTCGCCATTGGCGTTTCCATTCACGTTGGTCCTCCCGTCCTGCCGGTCTACGCGCAACCCGCCTGTCCCGCTGCTGGTTACCTGTGGGTTCCTGGCTACTGGGCCTACGGACCTGACGGTTATTACTGGGTGCCCGGCGCATGGGTTGAACCACCTGCAGTCGGTCTCCTGTGGACTCCCGGCTATTGGGCATTCACGGGTAGTTTCTATCGCTGGAACGCCGGCTACTGGGGGCCACAGGTCGGCTTCTACGGCGGCATTAACTATGGGTTCGGTTATACCGGCGTCGGCTACTCCGGCGGTTACTGGCGTGGCAGCAATTTCTACTACAACCGCGCGGTCACAAATCTAAACGTCAACGTAATCCGCAACACCTACAACACGCCCGCCCGCGCCAACAATAATCATGTTAGTTTCAACGGCGGCCGCGGCGGCATCAACGCGCGTCCAACCGCCGCCCAGGAGCACGCCGCCGCCGACCGCCACATAGGGGCGACGTCCGCGCAGCAGCACCTTGAAACTGCAGCGCGCGCCAATCGCAATCAGTTTGCCTCTGTCAATCACGGCCGTCCCGCCGTGACAGCTACGGCCAAGCCAGCCGCATTCAAATCGTCCACCGCGACCCCGGCAAGAACGGCGTCACGTGAGCGCACAACCACCAAACCGTCCGAAGCTAAGCCGCGCACCGAAACTACAAGGTCCGCCACCACGCGTGAACCCAAATCTCACACCGAAACAAAACCCGCCACTACACGCGAGCCAAAGACCGAATCGAAGCCAAGAACAGAAGCCAGGTCAGCCAACCGCGAGCCCAAGGCCGAACCCAAACCTCGCACCGAAACAAAACCCGCGGCCACCCAGAAACCCAAGGCTGCACCCAAGCCCAAACCCGAAAAGTCCGCCGCTATGCATGAGCCAAAATCCGTACCAAAGCCGCACACCGAATCTAGACCAGCGGTGACTCACCAACCCAAATCTCCATCACGCCCACAACAGCAAAAATCAGCCACCTCTCCCGAATCCAAGCCAGCCCAACAACACGCCGCAACTCCCCGCGAAGAAAACCCCCGCAAACCGAGCTAACGCACGCAGAGGGCTACCGGCTCCCGGCAGTTCCTCTGCGTCCCAAACTCTTCGTAGTGTCGCGACAGCCATGCCAGAACCGCAGCAGGCATAGGCTTCAGCCTGTGCGCTTGGGAAAACACCTCATCCCGAGCGCAGCCTGCGAGACGAGGATCCTCTTCGTTCCCAGAGCCTTGCCGCTTAAAGAATTTCCGTCCTCAAGCGAATCTATACCCTGCCGATACAAACAAAGACAGTGCCCATTGACGCACTCACAAGATGGAATGGTTTCTAAAACGCGTCCCGTACATGTGGCTATTGTTGACCACCGTAATCATTGCCGCGGTTCTCCACTCCATCTACAAATCCGGCGGCTTTAACTAACCCCCCATGGGGGCTCCACTCTAAGTCGGCGATTCCGTAGAGGCACGATACATCGCGTCGCACTCTCAACCTGCACTAACCTCCGCCACCCGCCTTGGCGCAACCACGTCTATCGCAGTAAACTCTTTCCTCTGCCACCATCGTTGCGAAGGGCATAAGGAGAGCCATATGGCGAACGAACTCAACGACCAAACCGTTCTGAACCACATCGATAGTCTCGTCAAAGAGGAAGAAAGCCTATACGCCCGCGGGGAGCTCTCCGCCCAAGACACCGCTCGTCTCGCCAAAATAAAAGTCGAATTGGATCAATATTGGGATCTCCTGCGACAGCGTCGCGCTCTCGAGGAGTTTGGGGAAGACCCAAACGTAGCCAAGCTTCGTCCACCCAAAGTGGTCGAAGACTACGAGCAGTAGCCCCTAAATGGATTTCCCCAACCAATCAACCCGCGGAGCGCAACTCCGTGCAGCATCGTAAGCAGGAGTCCGATGAAAAAACTTTGGCTCGTTCTATTCGTGACGTTGCTATCTCTCTCGAGCTCATACCGCAACCAGCAAGTCCAGGCTCAATCCGCCCGCCCAACCACCCAGGCCAAGCCAACGGAAATTCAAGTTCCCGGCGCTCCAATTCCCATACGCGTTCTACTCCAAAGCCCTTCAGACACAGTCACCGAATTGCAAATTATCTGCCTGTTCGAATCCACGCCAGACAACACACTTCACGGCTCGCTCGCGGAAATGAATGAAAAGTTAAACGGCCTGCTCGATGATATCCGCCAGCCCACACTGTTTCGCGGCGAACTCGGCGAAACCATTCTGATCGACTCGCCCGCGGGAACAATCGCTGCCAAAAAACTCCTGATCATCGGCCTAGGTGATTCCCAAACGTTCACTCCCCAGCGCCTGCAACTCGTAGGCACGATCGCCTATCGTGAATCCAATCGCCTCCGAATCGCACATCCCTATTTCGCCCCGACCATCCTCGATGGAGGCGTGTCCAAATTCACCACCGGCGAAGCCTCCGAAAATTTTATGCGCGGCGTTCTCCGCGCATCGCGCACTCATAAACTCCTGCTCGAAGCCGCAGCCGCCCAACCGCCCGTTCTCCATGACCTCACGTACCTGGCTGGCCCTTCCCACGCCGCCGACACCCAACAAGGCATCGTCAAAGCCTTTCCCCAACTACTCCACTAATAACCCATTCTCTCTCACCGTCTCTTGTCCCCGTGTGACAATCCCGCACGCAGCACATAAAATGAAGGAAAAGGAGCAAAAAAATGTCCAACCAACCCGCCTCCGCAATCCCTCCCGACGACCCGCAACGCCACCTCACAACCGCACAACCCGACACTAACAAAAATATCCCCCATGTCGGAATCGTTGGCGACACCTACACCATTCTCCTGACCGGCAAAGACACTGCCGGCCGTTTCTCTCTGATCGATATGTACGTTCCTCCCGGCGGCGGGCCCCCTCCGCACCGCCACGATTTCGAAGAAACCTTCACGCTACTCGAGGGCCAGCTCGATTTTCTTTTTCGTGGGGCGAAGCAAACAGCGCGAGCAGGCGAAACCGTGCACGTCCCGGCAAACGCCCCCCATCAATTCCACAATTCATTCGCCCAACCGGCACGAATGCTTTGCATCTGCTCTCCAGCCGGTCAGGAAGAATTCTTCCTGGAGATGGGCGTTCCCGTTGCCACGCGCAGCACTCCCCCGCCCCCACTGGACGAATCCGCCCAAGCACAATTCAAGGCCAAAGCCGCCTCCCTGGCCGCCAAATATCGCACCGAATTTCTCCAACACGCCTAGGCGCCATTCCTCGGTGACCCACTCTTAGCGCCTTTCGCTAAGGGTTGGTGCTGGCGTGCCTGTGGCGTCGGGACTTTAGTCCCGCGCTTCTTCTTTTCTTGGGTAGCGTGTCCCTTGGGCTCTCCCCCCTCTTAATCCCATCCATTCTCGTGTAATCTTTTCCTGCAGTACTACCGACAAAGGACTCACGGCATGCCCAAACTCACTCGTCGCTCCTTAATCCGAAAAACCGCGATCGCCACCTCTCTAGGCGCACTCGCACCCAGCATAAACTCCGCAACAACAGATTCCGCTTCAGCCAACGTCTTCCACGTCTTCGCCTTCCAATGGAAGCCCAACGCCACTGAAGCGCAAAAACAAAAAGCCGCAAAAGACATCGCCGCCTTCCAGAGCAACATTCCCGGCCTTCTCCAAACACACGTCGGCCCAAACATTTCTCCTCGCGGCAAGGGCTACACCTTCGGCGGCATCATGCAATTCAAAGATCAAGCCGCGCTCGACGCCTACGTCCAACATCCCTCCCACCAGGCGCTCCTCGCCTGGCTCCTCCCGCTAATCGACGCCATCGAATTAGATCTTCGCGCATAAAAAATCTTCACCTTTACAAATTCCGCGGGAACTGAATCGCGGTTTCAACGGAACAATCTTTGTATGAGTACGGACTACACATCCGCAATTGTGTCCAAGGAATTACCGGCAGCTAGCAACGGGGCGCGAAATCTTGTCGCACACTACACTGGAAGGCGAAATGGCCGATGACTTCAACCGCGCCTTGGTCGACGCATTCACATATTCATCGGGTGGCAGCGTAAACTTCATTACTTCCGGAGTCACCCACCAAACGCACCCAACGTCCCCGCCCCGAGCAACTGCGACGACTCCCGATCCAAATAAACCGTCGCCTTCTCGTGTTTCCGCAAAACCGATGCTGGCGCCATCACACTAACCTGTCCCTCAAAGCACGCGTGCACCGCCTTAGCCTTCCGCGCATCCGGTGCAATGCAAATAATTTCTCGGCTCTTCAAAATCTGCCGTATCGACATGGAAATGGCCTGCGTAGGCACTTCCGCAAGATCTCGAAACCATCCCTCCCCCACCTGCTGCAGCCGGCACGCCTCATCCAAATTCACAATGATGTAAGGATCTTCGATCGCGAAATCCGCCGGCGGATCATTGAACGCCAGATGCCCATTCTCCCCAATGCCCACAAACGCAATATCAACCGGCGACACGGAAATAGCTTTACTCGCGACACGAATCACTTCCCCCGTGCCAGCCTGCCCATGCAGCAGGTGCACACACCTCATCCCTGTCTTGCGAATCAACCGTTCCTGTAAATACTCGCAAAAACTTGCAGGATGATTCGCAGGCAGTCCGATATATTCGTCCAGATGAAAAAGCTCAACCATCCGCCAATCGATGTCGGCAGCGGTAAGCGCCTCCAGAAATTCGAATTGCGATGCTCCCGTAGCGGCAATCACGCGCGCCGATCCCCGTTCCGCGATCGCTGTACGAATCGCGGTAGCCGCCTGCATCGCCGCGACGCTCGCCAGTGAACTCTTGTCCTCAAATACCTTCAGAATCATCTCCGCCACTTTCCGCCAGACTCCGCGCCGGCTTTTCCGACCACGACTGTTCAAACGCTTGACATGATATCAGCCACGTGATGTTCTCTTTCCGTGCATGCAATTCTTTCTTTTCACTCCAGATAGATCCCGCCCAGGAGAAAAAATGACCCGTCCCGAATCCACAATGAGCCGTAAAGCATTCCTGACCAAATCCGCCGTGCTGCTGGCCGGCGGCACGGCCTCCGCAAGTACTTCCCTTTCCTACAGCAGAATCGCCGGCTCGAACGATCGCATTTCTCTCTGCCACATAGGCAACGGCAGCCGCGGCTCCGATCTCGATTTGATCGCATCGCAGCTGAAGACCTCCCACAATGTCGAAATGACCACTCTCTGCGACCTCTGGCGTCTCAACCGCGAAAAAGCCGTCACGACCAACGCACAATATTACGGCCGCGCCCCTCGCCAATTTCAATACGTCGAAGAAGTCCTCGCGCTGAAAGACGTCGACGCCGTCCTGATCTCCACGCCCGAACACTCCCACTCCCTACTCCTTAAAATGGCGGTCGAATCCGGCAAAGACGCCTACATTGAAAAGCCCATGGGCAACGTGCTCGACGAGGTCAAAGCCGCTCGCGACGCGGTCATCATCAACAAGCGAATCGTCCAAGTCGGCACGCAACATCGCAGCGAACCTTTTCCCATCGCCGCCCACGACCTGGTGCAAACCGGTGTCCTGGGCGATGTCAGCAAAGTAGAAATCGTCTGGAATTATCACGGCCCACGCTGGAGAGGCCGCCCCGAATCCAAGCTCATCCGCGAACAAGACACCGATTGGCGCAAATGGCTCCTCACCAAGCCCTATCGCCCTTTCGATCCCCAAATCTACTGTGAATTTCGCCTCTACAAGGAATTTTCCAGCGGTATTCCCGATCAGTGGATGAGTCACGGCATCGACATCGTCCATTGGTTTATGGACGACAACTTTCCCCGTTCCGTGGTCGCCAACGGCGGAATACTTGCCTGGCACGACGGCCGCGAAAACCCAGACACCTTCCAGGCTTTGCTCGAATATCCAAAAGGCTTTCTAGTCAGCTATGCCACCAGCTTTGGCAACGATTCTCCCAGCTTCACCCGCTACATGGGAAAAAAGGCCACGCTCACCAACGTTGGTGGCGAGGGCAGTCCCCGCTATGAGATTGCAGAAGAAAAAGGCAATCACGAAGACGATCCGGACATCGACAAACAGCGTACTTCGAAATATGTTCTGCTACCCGGCCAAACCGCGCTTCCTCCCATGGGCATCGATGATCTCTCGACAGAACACATGGCCAACTGGTTCGAATGCCTGCGCTCCCGCCGACAACCCCACTGCACCGTCCACAACGGCTTCGCACATTCCGTAGCGTGCATCATGGCCGCGCAGTCCTACTGGTCCGGCAAAAAACTCTATTGGAATGCAACAACCGAAACCGTCGCCGAGCACGCGTAACTTCCCACGAACGGTTGGGATGTTGCGGACAGGGGGCACAGCAGCGCTGCGACTCTGCGAAGAGGTAGGTTCGAAAATGGCCCGCGTCGGAAAGTCCACATCACCCCTTCCTTTCCCCACCAAATCCCTGAAACTTCTCGCACAGTCCCCACGTCCAATCCCAAGGATCCGACAGCAGCGGCACACGTCACCCATACCAATGTGCTACCGTCCAGCCCTCAACCAACCCCCGCCCGGAAATCACTCTGAGGAGATCTGGAAATGAAAATCGCAAAACTGTTCACAGGGTTACTGACCTTCGGAATCGCTGCCGCACTTACCGTGCCTGCAGCCATCGCGAAATCGCAGTCTGCCTCCGAACCCCAGGCTGCGGCAAAGGATGCCGGAATGCGAGACAGGTTGCAGGCCGCGGTCGAAAGCCTGAACCTCACCGATGACCAGAAGCCCAAAGTGAACGATATCTTCGCCGACGCAAAAGCCAAGCGCAAAGCGCTCTTCAGCGACGCTTCGCTCGCCGAAGATCAGAAAAAAGCAAAAATGAAAGAACTCCACCAATCTACAATGGCCAAACTCAATGAAGTTCTGACCCCCGACCAACAAAACGAACTAAAGACCAAAATGGCGGCAGCCAGGGAAAAAGCAGCCCCGCAGCAGTGATGTACGCCGAGGGCACAGACACTCCTGCCTGGGCCCTTGGGTTTCTCTGGAGGGGCGCAGTACCTCTGCGCCCCTTGTCCGCAACATCCCAAAATCTCGGCCGCCAATGCCTCCTAAAAGACGAAACCGTCTCCCATCGCAAAAAAAACAATCATTCCGAACGGAGTCCACGCATAAGGAACGCTGGCCATTGCACGAATTTTGTGTGGTGAATCCCTCCGTCTTGCGTCTAATCCACCCAAATCGGCATAAGGTCGCCCGTTTCCCGCTGCCACATTCGAGGTAGGGACGCGAGTTAACCCCGCCCGGCCCGCGCAGATACGTGCGGGCCGGATTGCTGCATACGGACTTTCAGCCGTTTGCTGCACGGCGTATAACAAAAAGAGCCCACTCGTATGAGCTGGGCCCAACAAAATCGCACCCAATCTTTCCTTAGCAACAAAACTCCCACCAACTCGCCATCCCCATTTTCCCTTTTTTTATTTCTATTTTCGAACCACAGGACTTCTAATTCCCCTTAAGCGAATACCCCACATCAAACGGCAACTTCCCATCGATCCGCAGTACCTTCACGGAACTATTGATCGCATACACGTCCACCAGTCCAACCGCACCGGGAGTAGCCTCGACCGTACGCATCAAATCCTCATCGTTCTCGACGATCTTGATCATTGGCCGCGATTCATTCAGCTTCGCCACCAGCGGCTTCACCTCGGCCGGAGCCACCCCGAACAGCTTCTGCACCGCCGCGCGCATCTCCGGCGATTCCGGATCATGTATCACCAGCGTAAAATTCTTCCCATCCGGCCACGCCTTCTGCGTGCCTTTGCAAAGCTTCTCCAGGTCCACGAGAGTGACATCTTGCAGCTTACTCCCCGCCGAGGCCACCAGCGCCCAATTCTTCGCTGCGGGGAAAAGTGGCACAGCACAAATAAATAGCAGACACGCAACCACAGCGCGTTGCAGCAATCGTACGGAGCGACGGTCGTTCATCCTTCCCACACGCAACCTTTCTGGGTAGGTTAGGAGTAGTTTCAAGATTGGCGCGAACCCGCACAAGTAGCTTCTAGGACAATGTGCCCAACCTAGCCACTCACAAAATGCGCACACCTGTACCTCCGTCCAGTTTCCGCCGCAAAGCCTCAACCGATACCTTCAAGGAGTATCCCTGGCACTGGTGGAAAAAGTTCGCTGGTAAACGAAGCGAGGAGTAGAACGCTTATGCGGCACACGGCAGCCAACGTTTTTTTGCTGATTCTTACGGGCGCGCTCGGAGCCCCAACCTGGTCGCAGCAGACCGCTCACGTCACCCCGGCGAAGGCAACCACCACCAAGCCTGCCGTGAAGGTCACGCCATCCGCGCAACTCGTATTCGGCTCCATCGGAATCGCATCCAAGTCCGTCGCCGCAAAGCAGCAACTCGAAATCGCGCTGGATCGCTATGAAAACGCGCAATACGCCGAAGCCATCAAACACGCCCAAGCCGCGACAGAAAAGGATCCGCAGAGCGCCCTCGCTTACGCCCTCTGGTCCTACGCCGCGCATTGGATCGGCTCAGCCCCCGATGCATTACGGAAGGCCGAGACTCTCTCTGCGAAAAGCGCCGACGACGAAAAACTTCTTGTCGCCTTCATGGTCGGTACGCAGCAAGCCGATGCCCTTCCCGCCATCATAGCCATGAACGATCTCGTGCAGAAGCACCCCAAGGACAAGCACGTTCTCTACCTCGCCGGAGAATGGCTCTTTTTTCAGGAAGACTACGTACGCGGCCGCAAGCTCTTGGAAAAATCCCTCGAGCAAGATCCAAATTTCCCACCCGCATTGAATACGCTCGGCTACGCGTACGTGGAATCGCTGGATCCCGAACCAGCAAAAGGCATCAGCCTCTTGCGCAAATATGCAGAGGCGCTCCCCGATGATCCAAACCCGCAGGATTCCCTCGGCGAAGTGTTGCGTATGACCGGCGACGATGAAGGTTCTCTCGCGCGCTACGCTGCGGCGCTTGGAATTTCCTCCACCTTCATCACTTCGCAGTATGGACGCGGCGACACTTTCACCCTGATGGGACAATATTCGCGAGCCCGCGCCGAATACGACAAAGCCCTGAAGATGGCCACCAACGAACACGATATCCTGCATATCGAATTTCAAAAAGCGCTCGTCTTTTTCTGGCAAGGGGATCTCGGGGTGGGACGCGCCGAGCTAAGTGCAGTTTCCGCCAAAGCCGCGGCAGCCAACGACATGATGGCCCAGTTTGAAATCGATTACGCCCGCATTCTTCTCGCGCCAGACGCGAAAACCGCCAGCGAACTGCTCGCCGCCATGGAAGCGCGCCTGTCTAACGTTCCCGCCGACAAACTCACCGCCGAACGCAACGGCGAATATGCCACCGTGCTTCGCGAGCAAGTCCGCCTTGCGCTAGCGGCCCACAAACCGAGCGACGCCGACGCCCTTATCCAGCAGCTCGACCAACTAGCGGCCGCATCACGCGATCAGAAAGTCGAAAGCATCTACGAATCCGCCCGCGGCTACGTCATGGCCGCAAGCGGCGACTACGCCAACGCCGTTGACGAACTGACTTCCGACTTGCACTCGCCGCTGGTCGTTCAGCAACTGATCGTCGCCCAACAAAAACTGAACAACTCCGTTGGCGCAGAAAAAGCCCAAGTCCGCCTGAAATATCTACGCACCCCCACAGCGGAATGGTACGTAGTCACCAAACACTCAACCGAAACCGCCCAATCCGCCGCCAACTAGTGGCATAGGCTTCCGCCTGTGCCTTGGGGTTCCCTCCTCGCTACCATGGACTCCATAAAATTAAGACCGTCATTCCGAACGAAGTCCGCGGAGTGAGGACCTCCGCCGCTTTCCGCGTTTTTTTGCGGGACAAATCCCGCTGCGATCCCAACCTCCTCCAGCCAAACTCACTTGCCACCCTACAAATTAAACGCATACAGCAGCAACCGCGTAATAAACAAATCCACAATCAACACCACCACCGACGAGACCACAAACGCCGTAATCGTTGCCCGCCCCACTCCCTCCGTCCCGCCTTTCACTCGAAATCCTTTGTAACAACCCACCGACGCGATAATAAATCCAAAGACCAGCGGCTTCGTGAACCCGATCACGAGGTCGCCAAACTCCAAGGCGTTGATCGCGCGCGTCATGAATTGTTCCGCCCCCAAGTGCAGGATAGCCCACGCCACCACGAATCCTCCCAGCAGCCCCGCGCAATCACCCACTGCTACCAGCAATGGTAGCGTCAACACTGTCGC
Source organism: Candidatus Acidiferrales bacterium (assembly GCA_963742325.1). GTDB lineage: Bacteria > Acidobacteriota > Terriglobia > Acidiferrales > UBA7541 > Acidiferrum. The sequence goes on from CAVULB010000002.1 coordinate 2,986,624, forward strand.
CAGTACTCGCGGCGTCATCAGCTTGCGGATCGGGTCGATTCCGAACCCCCGAATCGCGTCCACCTGGTCCGTCACCACCATCGATCCCAACTCCGATGCCATCGCCGTTGCGTTTCGCCCCGCCACCAGCAACGCCGTGAACACGGGACCCAGCTCCCGCAGCAGCGCCAGCGAAACCGCATCCCCCGTCAACACCGTTTCCCCAAATCGCGCGAATTGCGACGCCGCATTCAACACCACCACTCCGCCCACGCAAAACAGAGCCACCACCACGATCAGCGATGATCCCACGCCGATTTGGTCCATTTGTTCCACCAGGTCGGAAAAGTATCCCCGGCTCGCGAACATGTTCCGGATAGATCGCATCGTAAGCAGCGAGTAGTCCTGCAGTGAAAACGTCCACGTCTTCAGTGCATTCCCAATCACCGACGAAACCGAGCTTGAGTTCATAGACACACCCTTTGTCACAGTAGAAGGCTCCACTGTCTGTAGCAGCTTATAACGCCTGCCCCTCGAATCAACAACTACCACCACCCCCCGCCCCCTTTTCACAACCTTTGGTGTCTGTCTGTGAGAGGGTAGGAGCCTCAGCTCCGAGATAAAGAACCAAGAAAATCGGGGCTTCAGCCCCCGACGACACTCTTCTTACCGATCCATCTATCACCGACAATTCCGCGCTATGATAAACAACAAGCTCCATAAACAATCTTCCTTACGGAAACCACATGACCATCGACCAAGATCTCGAGAAACTTGCCCTCCAGGAGGAACTCCTGCAATTTAAATCCTTTGATGCAAACACCGCCTGGGCCATCGGCGCCGCCCTGAAAGCTGCCGCGGAAAGACGCTGTCTCGCCGTAGCCATCGACATCCAACTCCACGGCTTTCCCCTCTTTTATTACGCTATGCCAGGCACCACGCCAGACAATGCCGACTGGATTCGCCGCAAGCGCAACATAGTCACGCGCTATCATCGCAGCTCTTACGCCATCGGCCTAAAACACGCCCACGCATCAACTCTCTACGACGCCACCGGTCTCGACGCAAAAGATTACGCCGCCCACGGCGGCTGTTTCCCGATCCTTCTCGCAGGTACCGGTTGCGTCGGCACCATCACCGTCTCTGGCCTGCCGCAGCGCGAAGACCACGCCCTGGTTATTTCCGTTCTTCAAGATTTCCTAGAGATTCCGCGCGAAGATCTTGCCCTCGCGCCCGCCGCATCATCTTGACCAAACGCAACGCCGCGCTCACCATACCCCGCAAGGAGCGCACCGGATAATGCTTTCCACGTGGTTGCTCGCACTCGCAATCTCCGTCTCCATCTCCGCCGTCCTCTTGCTCCTCCACAATGCCAAAATAGGCGCGCTCTTCCACCAGCACGTTCGCGATCGTCCCAAGCGCCGATTGCTCCTCGCCGCCATCGGATTTTTCTCCACCTTTGCCCTGGCGCGTGCCGCGGCCTACGCGGCCTATCGCAAATTCGGCCCGTTTCACTACATCTACATTCACGGAACTCACATCCATCATCTTGTTTGGGGAATTTTGCTTCTACTGATCGTCGGCTTCTGCTGGCTAGTCGAAGTGGGCGACGGCGCCAAATCCTCAGCCCTCTTCGCCAGCCGCCTGATGTCTCTGCTCTACGGAGTAGGAGCTGCTCTCACCCTCGACGAACTAGCCATCTGGCTAAACATCGAAGAAGGCATCTATTGGACCCACCGCGACCGCGCTAGCCTGGACGCCATAATCCTGTTCGGCGTCGCCCTGCTCATCGCCCTCTGGGGCCGCACCTTCGCTAAAGCCCTGGGCGTAGAACTCTACCATTCCCGCGGCAAACGCCACCCGCACCAACCGCGCCACACATAACCGTGCGACTCTAGTCCCGCCCCTTGCCTTGCATAGATGCAACTCCGCCAATTCATAAATGAATCCAATCAAAGCACCATCACAAAAATGAAAAACTGTCATCGCGAGCGCAGCAAGGAACCGTTCTTCTATGGCCGCAACGCCGGCATCCGCGTCGGCTGGCGCCTCTTGATCTTCCTGGCCATTTTCGCAGCGCTGATCGTCGCCTTCCACTTCACTCTTCACAGCATCTCCGCCGTCCGCGATTGGGAAGAGTCCCTGCCCAAAGACGTCTTCGTTCCCAGCAAAATCTTGGTAGGTGAAGGCATCTCCGTCCTCATCCTCCTCATTTCCGTCTTCACCATGTCGAAAATCGAAAAGCAAACCTTCGCCGATTACGCACTGCCCCTCACCCTGGCCTTCGGCAAACGCTTTTGGCAAGGCGCGCTGCTCGGCTTCGCCATGTTGTCTCTGCTGGATGGGCCTGATCGCCGTGTTCCACGGTTTTTCGCTAGGCGGTGTCGCGCTCGCAGGCATACAAGCTCTCAAAATACGCCGCGCTCTACGGCATCGCTTTCATCCCAGTCGGCACAATTTTCTTGTTAGAGGCACAGCTACGGATTCTCCATCAACGTCACATCCGCATCCGCCGCCGCCATTCCACCCGTCACCGGCTTCCTGGCCATCGCCGCCAGCTCCGACTCCGCCTGCTCCTTTTGCGCCTTCGACAAATGCCGCGCCAACGCCTTCACATGCCCAACTCCCGACTTATCGCCCGCCGACACCGCGCGCGAATACCATACATACGCCGCCAGCTCATCCCGCTCCACTCCCATCCCGTGCTCGCACAAGTACGCATAATTCATCGCCGCATGCGGCAATCCCTGCTGCGCCGCCAGTTGCGACCAGTGCGCCGCCAGCGCATAGTCAATCGGCTCTCCCCTGCCCTTGAAATAGCAGATCGCCAGGTTCGCTTCCGCTAGCGCCAACCCCTGGTCCGCCGCAGCCCGAAACCATTGCGCGGCCCGCTCCAGATCCACTGCCGTCGCATAACCCAGCTGGTAAAACGTGCCGAGGTTGTACTGCCCCATCGCATTTCCGTGCTGCGCGGCCGCACTAAACCACTTGAACGCGGCATTCACATCTTTTGCCACACCGCGTCCGTACTCGTACAACCCTCCCAGATTGTTCTCCGCCCCCGCGTCGCCCCCCTGCGCCGCGGCTCGGTAATATTCCGCCGCCTTGCCATAGTCGACCCTCACGCCGCGCCCGTGTTCGTACAGATAACCAAGTAAAAATTCCGCCGGCGCAAAGTGCAACGACGCGGACGAGCGCAACAATCGCAACGCCGAATCGTAATCCGCCGCCGCATGCGCATCAAATAACAGTGCATACGCGCGCTTGTATTGCGCGATCGCATCTTCCCCTCCAGGCATGGCCGGCAAATCAATATTTGCAATGTCAGTCCTCTGCGCATTCGCATTCGAAGGGCTCCCATAACTGCGAGACGCGAATAAACAGATCGCCAGAAGAAAGGAACAGGATAAAAACCGAATCAAAGGAAGACGCAGAGCGAGTGTAGTAGCCACGAGGACCTCCCTATCACTTCTTCTTTCGTTCCTCGTGTTCCGCGGCAATCCGTGCAGCGCAGCGCACGTTGCCCTCGGCCGAGGACCGGGAGGCACACCACGACTAAAGCGTGAACTACGGGTTGGCGAGACCGCAGCAATTGCGGAAACGAAGCACAGCCCTTCGAGACACGCTAAAGCGTGATGCCCTATTGGACCACTGCGCTCGCCAGGGGGCGATATCGCAATAGACGAGCCACCCCCAAAATAAGTTCACCAACCCATCGAGAATTTACAAGCCCGTGACAATCCCCTAGGGACACGAATCGTCGTGCTCCAGGCGAGTCCGCGAGCCCTTTCCCTACCAACCACTGGTCACAAGAATCTACCGTCGTTCCGAACGGCGTCTGCGGAGTGGGGAATCCCTGTGCCTATTGGGTCATCCTATCGCTTGCCGCTTTCCTCCCCCACAACCACCACTTACCGCCGCTTCGGCAAGAATCCCCAAATCCCCGGATCTTCTTGACCCAATACCCACGAACAAAATCCCTGCAACCCATCCTTCTCTACCAACTCATACCGGTCATGAAACGTCCGCAAGTCCGTAAAAAAAATCCATTCCCTCATCTGGTCCCGGTAAAAATAAAAATACGCGCTGTGATCCTCTGGGTCCCACTGAATCTTCCCGTTGTACGCTTCCGCCAACTGCAACGCATTCGGCGCCCCAATATATTCCGCCGTGGGATTCGGCTTCTCCTCGCTGCCCAACTCCGGCCCTTTCGCCGGCGCCCCGGTATACCAGTGATACCCGTACAATGGAATCCCCAACGACAACTTCTCCTTCGGCACCACTTTCAGCGCGTACTCCAGATTCTCCACCGTCCAATCCCACCCAGCTACCGGCCCCGGCATAGTCCACCGCGTGTGCTGGTCATAAGTCATCAGGCAAACTAGATCTACGTATTTCGCAATCGCCGCAATATCGTAAGCCCCGCGCCAGTCCGCATAAATCCACTTTGCAAACCCGCCCGCTCCCGGATAACCCGGAGCATTCGGCACCGTCGCGATGGTCAGTTGCAAACCGGCCGTGTGCATGGCTCCGGCGGAAACCTTCACCAACTCCGTCAATCGGTCACGGTCTGTCCAATCGATATTCTCAATATCCAACTGAAATCCCGAGTACCCATGCAACTTACTCTCGCGAATCATCGCTGCATTCATTTCACCCTGCGCAACGGGATTCATAGCCAGTGTGTGGAACTTCGTCTTGTTGAACAGCGCGATGATCGGCATTACCGGCAGCTTCTCCTCATGCGCCCGCTTCAGTACCGCTGGTTCGGGTGCTCCGGTTACCAACCCGTTTTCATCCACGTCATACCACGCAGGCACCAGCAAATCGATCTGCGAAGAATGCGCCAAAAACGACCGGATTGATTCCGGCGAATTAGTCAAATAAAACAACGCCACCGGCGCAGTCCCAAAGCAATCTCCAACCACAACCCCAAGGAAAACTGCCACCGCCCAAAAAGTCCGTCTCATCAACTCTCCTCAAGTAATCGCCGACATTATATCCCCTAGAATAGGCTTCCACCTGTGTTCCTGGGTTTTCTCTCCCCGTCACCTCACGCTGAGTCCGCGAAGGGCGGGTCTAGCGGTTCGCAAGAGCACGATATACCGCGCCCTCGGCGAGTCCGCGAGCCGGCACCGATCAAGCCCAAAACAAAAATACCGTCCTTCTGAGAAGCGCCGCCATGCGACGAAGGATCTCAACCCCAGTGTCTCGCCACTCAAACACCCGCCTCCTCTGCCCGCGCAGGGGCGCAGCACCGCTGCGCGTCTCCTCTAGCGCAGCCTTCATGCCGGCGCTCTTGGGTTTCCTCTCCCTCGTCACTTCTACCAATACCCAACCGCCCCAACTACCCATACAATCCCACCAGCAGGCTGAAAACAACGGAGCCCGAAATGCCAACGAACGCCTTTGTAGAGCCCGCCTTCTGCGGCGGGTCGTTTTGTCTCTTCCTCAAAGCAATCAAGCTCTTCGTCGCAGCTCTCCTCCTGTGCCTCCTCGCCCCATTCTCCCCCGCCAAAGAAAACGTCGACTTCAACCCCAATCTCGATTTCACCAAATACAAAACCTTCGCCTACGTCGGGGGTGTCGAACACCTCGCCATGCTGCAACTGAACCCCAACGAAATTCGCGACAACATCCATGACGCCGTTGCCCGCGAACTTACCAAGCGCGGCCTCAAAGAAGTAAAACGCAACGAAAATCCCGACCTGGTCGTCCGCTATTTCGCCAACACGCAGGCCGAGTCAAACTATGCCCCCACCAACGATTGGGGCGGCTTCGATCCTTTCATCTTCGATCAATGGGCCTATAGCTACGCCGTCTGGAGCGCCGCCACCACCACCCGCGAAGGTTCCCTGCTCATCGACCTAATCGATGTTCAACACAAAGAGCTAGCCTGGCGCCTGCTCCTCCAGCAGAAAATTCTCAATGTCGACAAAATTTGGGACAAAATAAACCAGGAAATCGCCAAGGCTTTCGAAAGTTTCCCTCCCACCGAAAAAGAAAAAGAAGAAATACGAAAACAACACGCCGACCACCCACCCAAACCGCCAAAGCCCCAATTCCAGTAATCCGGCAATAGCATAGGCTTCAGCCTGTGTCTTGGGGTGTCCCTCCCTGGTCACTTCACCCTGACTCCGCGAAGGGTGGCTTTTGGGACTTTCCTGCCGTCGCAGCGCCGTGCCTGCAATCCGGTATCTTCGGTTCCCCACTCTTGTACGGTCCGCCTTGCGAGGCGGGCCGTTTCTTACTCACCCATCCCACAAAAGGAAAAACGTCATCCCGAACGCAGTCCGCCCCGTGAGGACCTCTGTGCCATCGATTCGTTTTCCCGAAGCGACTACAGGTTTCACAGGCACCCTGCCTGTGTCCCCGGTTCCAAACGTGAACTAGGTTAGCCACGAACGCCGCCCTCCCCTTGCCCCTTTCGCCAACCCGGTACCCGCGGCCTATTTCCTTTCCCCAGTCGTCCATTCACTCTAACACTGGCACCCGTCTCCAATCGGCCTACCGCGAACGCCGAGGTCCGCGATGAATCGTGAGCGTACAAACCCCAGCCCTGTGCAACAACCCCTTCGCTATCCCACGCGAATATTCGCCCTAGCCCTCTTCGCATTTCTACTCGTAGCCTTCACAACGCCTGCCCAACAGTCTTCCGCGCCCCCGCCGCCACCAAAACCCGAAGCCACCGTCGCCGCCGCTCAAGAACTCAAATCCAAACCAGACGAATCGGTGCCCGGAAAGGTCTTTACCAACGACGATCTCTCGTCACTAGCGCCCGAAGACATTTCCGTCGCCGGACCGCCCTCGACTCCGGCGGCCGACACTGATCCACAAGATCCACAAGCCCCACCCGCTCGCGGCAAATCGCAGGACGACGACTCCGCCAAAGCTGCCTATTGGAGAGCCCGCTTCACCGCCGCTCGTCAAAAGCTTGCCCAGGACGAGAAAGCCCTCCCCGCACTTCAGAGTCAACTCGAAGTCGAACGCGTTCAGGAATGTTCCGTGGATGAAGACACCGGGCAGGTCTACTCAGATACTTTCATGGATCTGCTAAACCAAATCAACGCCATGAAGCAAACAATCGAACACGACAAGCAAATCCTAAGCGATCTCCACGACGAATTCCGCCACGCCGGCGGACAGCCGGGATGGATCCGCTAGCCCAATACAGGCCTCAGCCTGTGTTCTTGGGTCATCCTCAACCGCTAAGAGCTTTCTACTTCTTCGGTTGCGCTGTAGGCGGCAAAATCCCATTCAACCTCAAATACATCGCCGCCGCCCCATAATGATCTGACCATCCGCCAGCCAAAAAGAAAACTCCCAGCGCCCGTGGCCCCTGCACCCGCCCAAAATCCACATTGTCCCCCAGCTTCGAGTCATCCACATTCGTCAACACCGTCGAGCAAAACGCGAACGAGGCCTTCGCCGCGGCCAGCAAAACATCCTTCGAATCTGTTTCCTTTAACTCCTCCGTCTTCGGCGCGGGCACATCCGCGATCTTGGCGCACAATCCATTATTAGACTGCGCAATGTGCATCACCAGATGTCCAAAACTAACCTGATCCGGCGTCGGCTTATATCCAAACTTATCCGCTGGCATCGCCTCAATCGCCCCAATAATACTTTTCTCCTGCCGTGGCAACATCATCCGCACTACCGTCATCACCGGATTCGCCACCGGCCCACTCGAGCTGCCACCCTGCGCCGCAGGCGCCGCGCCCTGCCCCCGCACGCCGCCAACAAATCCCAACATAAAAACAAATCCGAAGACTATTTTCTTCATAGCTCTCCCCCCCCCCAATCCGCGCTCCCAAGACGCCCCGATCATACACCTCCCAGGCGACCCGATTGTGAAGACCCCTAGAGTTTCGTGTCTTCTGGCCGCCATCGTAGGTTTCATATAGGGGCTCAGCCGACCCTCATTCCAAAAAAAATAAAATACGCCGTTCCGAACGCCGATTTGCTGGTGAAGACTCGGGCGACCGAGAGAGTGGAAGTGGCGCTGCTGGGGACGATGGCGGCGCTGGCTTTGCTGCTGAGCGCGGTAGGGATGTTCGGGTTGCTGGCGAATATGGTGGCGCAGAGGACGCGGGAAATCGGGATACGGATGGCGCTGGGGTCAACGGTTGGGAGGCGATGATGGAAATTGGGAGACTGGGCGTGGGAGCGTCTGTGAAGGGATTGTTGGTGGGGTTGGTGCTTTGCGCGGGAGCGCTGGCATGGAAGCCCTCCTATCGAATCTCGATAGGGATAATAGTGCTCTACCTATAGACTGTCAATATGAGCAAGGTAGTGGCCGGACTTTTACCGGCCATCACTCGCCACCCTGAGTCTGCGAAGCGTGGCGAGTGGGCTCCTGCGGCACAGTCATTCCTGACTTTGCTCGTCGGTTCTCCCATTATCAAAAGCAAACGTCCATCGCAGAAAACACGCCATTCCGGACGAAGTGATGAACTCTGCGCCATCGCACGGGTTTTGTGCGATGGTTTCCTCTTCGATCTCACCATCCAGCTCCCAATCGTCCCTCTAGTCCCGCTGCAAAGGCAACCAAACCACCACCGTCGTCCCTTCCCCGCCAGAAACAATTTCTAGCGTCCCCCCAAACTGCCGCACGCGTTCCTGCATCCCGCGCACTCCAACTCCGGCCTTCGCCGCAGTCAAATTTCGCTGCTTCTCCTGCGGTATTCCCTTGCCGCGATCGCTGATCTCCACTCTCACGCGATCCTTCAATCTCGTCATCAAAATCTTTGCCGTCGGGCTAGCCGAATGCCGGTGTACGTTCGTCAAACTTTCTTGCACGACGCGAAACAGCGCTAACTCAATCTCCCGTGGCAGCCGTTCCATCTCCTCTGGCAGTTCCAACTCCACTTGAATCTTGCTGCGCTCCGTAAAGCCCTCCACATACCACCGCAGCGCCGATTCCAGTCCAGCTTCGTCCAGCAGCGGCGGATGCAACAAATAAGACAGCGTCCGAATCTCGGTCGACAGCGCATCCGAAAATCCCTTCGCCTCTGATGCCAACGTCCGTATCGACCCATCTTCTCGCGCCGATGCTGCCTTGATCGCAGATAATTTCATCGTCAGCGCCACCAGCGTTTGTCCAGCGTTGTCGTGCAGCTCCCTCGCCATGTGCCGGCGCTCTTCGTCGCGCAGGTTCAGCACTCGCCCGGTAAGTTCGCGCAGGCTCATTTCCATCCGCTTTCTTTCCGCAACCTCCGCCTCCAGCGCCGCCGTGCGCTCCGCCACTTTGCCTTCCAGTTCGTCGTTCGCCTCCCGCAGCGCCGCTTCCGCTTTTTTCAACGGCGTCAGATCCGTCACGAACGCCGCCACCTCCGCGTGGCCTTCCGGCGTATCGATCACCGACGCCCCGATCAGGATCGGCACCGGTCGGCCATCTTTCGCAGCGAAAACCTTCTCGTACACTTCGCAACTTCCTTTCGCCTGCAGTTGTTTCACGGCATCAGCATCAGCCTGTGCGTATTTCGGCGGAGTCAAATGATCCCAACGAACTTTTCCAGCGCGCACTTCGTCTTCCGAGTAGCCTAGTCTCTTGCGAAGTCCTGGATTGATGTATTTCAGCCCACCGTCAAACGTTCCAATCACCATTCCAAACGGGTCCGCGGCCGCCAGCGCATTGAATCGTGTCGCAGCTCGCACCAGCTCGGACCTCTGCATCTCGCTTTGCAACAACCCCGCGACCTTCGCCCCGACCAACTGCAAAAAAGTTTCATAGCTTTTATCGAACGGCAATCGCGGGCTGATCCCAAACACCAGCAACATCTTCAGCGCCGCTCCCTGCATCTCCAGTGGCAAGGCATACGCCCGCGTCACCGGCTCTGGCCACGGTTTGCAGATCACTTCTCCCACACGTTTGTCCAGATCAGTCACCTGCATCGGCATCTTCGTACGCACCACTTCCCTTAAACCCGCCTCTAGACCCTCGTGAACTCTACTCCCTTTCGGAGTCGCTCCCAGCCGGACTGCTTCGTTTGCTTTCACCTGATACAACACCGCAAACGGAATATCCGCGGGTTCGCGTCCAACCGCCGCCATAATCTCTTCAACAAAACTCGTCAGGGCTTGCGGTGGCGAAGCCGGAGTTTCTGTCTCCGTGCTCCCCGTGATCGCTAGCAGCGTTTCCTGACGCCGCTCTCCCAATACCTGCTCGGTCGCTTCCGTGCACACCACTAGCGTTCCCTGCACGGTTCCTTCCTCGTCACGCACCGGGCTGTACCCGTACGTCCAGTAGACCTCTTCCAGTTTTCCGTATCGATTAATCGGCACAAGTTGGTTTCTGTGCCACGTCGACCGCCCCTCCGTCATCACCTCTTCGATTTGCGGTCCGATGATCGGCCAGATTTCCGGCCAGCATTCTGCACCGCGCTGTCCCACCGCACTCGGGTGCTTGTCCGCCCGAATACTCGGCCGGTATCCATCGTTATAGAACTGGATCAGTTCCGGTCCCCACCACAAAAACATCGGGTGCCGCGATGCTAGCAGCAGATTAACCGTGGTCACCAATGTGTTCGGCCACAGCTCAATCGGCCCAACGCTGGTGCTGCCCCAATCAAATCCGCGGACCAGGTCCGCCATTTCCCCTACGCCAATAATGCGTAGACGTGCATCCGCCGGGGAAGCGGCACTTGTAGCCCGTCTTTTAGCTGGTTTTCGAGCACTCAATGGCATCGTTGAATAGATCTCATGCTGGTTGGAATTGTCGACTCTAGCAAATTAACGCAACCTCTCAAATACCCAAATCATTAGGACACTCTAATTACGCCCCACCTTCGCCCTACGCTTCATACGTCAACTGATACCTCTGGTAAGTTGCCCTCTTTCCACAATGAGGACACTCGATCTCGCTACCTCCTTCCGGAAATTCCGGCTTAGCCGCCAGGAAAATGTCCAGCGTGGTCTCGTCCACGTCCGAGTGTCGGAACTTCTTCTTGCAATGCGCACATTCAAGCTGCCAGGTAGCCACTCGGTCCCCATTTCCGGACAACTCCCCGCCTCCATTACTACGCCTCAGCACCCCATCAAGATGTACCGTAATTCCCGTATTTTCTATGCTATGTGGCATAAACCCTCGTGTCTGGTCTCCCTGACCAGCCAGAAAAAGCAAACCCGTCATTCCGAACGCCGTCCGCGAACTTTAGGATCGCCGCCCCTTTCGGACGTGTGCGTTACTTCCTTCTGCTATCCTCCTACCCATGACCACCACGTCAAACCACCACTGGATCCTCGCATCCCGCCCCACCGGCCTAATCACTCCCGACGTCCTCCATCTCACCGAATCCCCCATCCCCAATCCCGCCGAAAACCAGGCCCTCGCCCGCGTCAAATACCTGTCCATTGATCCCACTATGCGCGTCTGGATGGCCGATTTCCCTCAATACATGCCTCCCGTCGAGATAGGCGAAGTGATGCGCGCCTTCGGTCTCGCCGAGATTATCGAATCCCGCCATCCCGATTACAAAAAAGGTGACAAGGTCATGGGCCTCACTGGACTCCAGGAATACGTCCTCATCACCGGTAACGAAAAACGCGGCTTCCACAAACTCCCTAACATTCCCTTCCTCTCCGACACCAACTTCCTTGGCACTCTCGGCATCAACGGCCTGACCGCCTACTTCGGCCTCCTGGAAATCGGTAATCCGCAAGCTGGCGAAACGCTTGTCGTTTCCGCAGCCGCCGGCGCCACTGGCAGCATCGCCGGACAAATCGGTAAAATCCACGGCTGCCGTGTAATCGGTATCGCCGGTTCCGATGAAAAATGTAAATGGATTAAAGACGACCTCGGCTTTGACGCCGCCATCAACTACAAACATCCCGACTGGAAGACCCAACTCGCTGCTGCCACGCCCAACGGCATCGACATCGATTTCGAAAATGTCGGCGGCGAAATCATGCAAGCCGTCCTGGCCCGCATGAATCTTCACGGCCGCGTAGTCCTCTGTGGCCTAATCTCCGGCTACGCCAAAAACGATCCCAGCCTCGCCAGCTTCGGCCAGATCATAATCAAACGTCTTCGCGTTCAAGGCTTCTTGATCATGGACTACTCCGCCAAGTTTACCGAAGCCGCGCAAAAAATCGGCCTCTGGAAAATGTCCAACAAAATAAAGGATAAACAGACTCTACTCAAGGGTTTAGACCAAGCCCCCCGTGCGATCAACATGCTCTTCGAAGGCGCCAACACCGGCAAACTCCTAATCCAAATAACCTAGGCGTGTGTCGTGGGTTTTCCCGTAATGTCGCGCCGCAGCCTGCCATCTTGGGTCTCTGTAGCACACAGGCCCACCTCCTGTGTCTTGGCTTTCATTCCTCGCCAGGGCGAATCCTCGAGCCCGCTCTTGGGTTCCTCCTCATAGGGGCCGCCAACCGATCTCACATCATCACCAACCAACAATCAGATCACCCAAACACGCCTTCGCCACACCTCCAACCAACTCAAATTTTTTTGATGGATCCCACAGGAAGACACAACACAAAATTCTCAAACCAACCCAACAAGAAACGCTCCAAGAACGCTCTTCTATTTTCCGCTTCGCCTACTTCCCGGGCGCCGGCCCCATCTGCCCCTGCTGTTTCTTCCTTTCCGCATCCATCTGCTGCACCAACTCCTCAAACTTCGGCTTTTGCTCCGGCGTCAAATACCCACGCATCTCGCTCCGTGCTTTTTCGCGCACAGCATCCACGTCGCTCTCCGCCTTGTCGCGGATTCCCTTCATCTCCTGGTGCGCTCCGCGAATAATGTCATCCATCTTCGCACTCTGATCCGGCGTCAGACCCAGTTCCTTCGTCATGTCTGCCACGCGCTTGGCCCGCCGCTCCGGCTCGCTCATCGCCGTCGGCTGCGGCTGCTTCGGTCCGCCCACTGCATAAATGTGGCTCCCAAAGCTATAACCGAACACGGCTCCAAGCGCGCATCCCACCAGAAATACGACGGCCAACCACAACCGCGCCTTACGCAGCGCATCCTCGTTCATGCTTACTTCTCCTCAGTCGCGCTTGCAATAATTTCGTCGTTTACAGGCGCAGTTGGCGTCGCTTCAAAAATTCCCTCCGCTGGTCGCAATTCCGGCCCATTCGCTCGCGCCGCTCGCCGTTCCTGGAACGCCCATGTTCCGCCGAGCATCAGCAGCAGCGTCGCAAACGCCACAATGCGCGGTGCCAATCGCCTCACGCCAGTCCAGAAGCCGTTCTGTCGTTCTTCAATCTCTTCTTCCTGCGCGGCGATCACTTGCATCACCCGTGTCGTGAACCACGGCCCAGCCTCGGGTAAGCTTTCTTTCATCTTCGCCAGCGCCAGTCGTGTATCCACAAAATCACGCACCGCATTTTCGCATTCGGCGCACCTCGCCGCATGCTCCCGCGCAGCCTCCGGCAATCGCGCCAGCAACACCTCCGCGGTTTCGCCGGCACTATCGCCACTCGGCAATCCTTCCAATTCACTGATCATCCGTTCACAAACCAATTCTTCGTCTTTGGGGAGCTCTTTCATTCTGTCGTTACCTCGTTTCTCCCTGCTCTGTTTCACTGTACATCACTGCAAAAACCGCAAAACTTCAAACACCTGCCGCACGTTTCTTCCGCCGTATTTTCTCCGCAACCTTCTGTCGAGCTCGGAATAATCTCACTTTCACAGTGTTTCCGTTAATGCCCATGATCTCAGCGATCTCTTCCACGGTGAACCCTTGAACTTCCTTCAGCACCAGCATGGTCCGGTCGCGTTCCTCGAGGCATTCCAGCCAGTGTTCCAGTTGCTGCTTCGTATCTAGTTGTTCGCTGATATCCGGCGCGTATTCCGCCTTCTGCTCTGTGGATTGGTACGCGTGCGCCTGCTCTTCACTCAATTCCGATTCGAAAACGAGGGGCCTTACTTTCTTCTTCCGCAACAGGTCCCAACATTCATTGACGGTTATCTTATACAACCAGGTGCTGAACGCGGACCGCTGGTCGAACCGTTTCAGCGAAAAATATGCCTTCAAAAATACCTGCTGCGCGATGTCCTCCACGTCTTCACGATTTCGCAGGATTCCTCCCGCCACCGCAAAGACTCGCCCCTGATGCTTCGCTACCAGCAACTCAAATGCTTCCTTCTCTCCGTGCTGGGCCCTCCGCACCAGTTCGCGGTCATCAACGCCCCTCCGCGCTGCTGTGCCTTGCTCGGCCTTCTTGGCCTCCGCCGCTGCTGCCGGCAACTCGGTATCCTCTGGTTTTGGGACGTTAGCCATGTTCTTTTGGTTACGCTATTTTAATCCCCCTGTCCATTTTTTCGTCCCTACTCCCTCTCGATTCCCCCCACTCCGTTTGTATGTTCACACCGCTTAGCGATTTGCTCTTGCAATTGTTAACTAACTGTAGAATACTCAACCCATGATTATCGGTGACAGGCTTCGCGCTCTGCGCGAGGAAAAGAAACTCTCCCAGGGTGATATCGAGAAGCGTACCGGTTTGCTCCGCTGCTACATTTCCCGCGTTGAAAATGGCCACACCGTGCCGGCCATCGAGACGCTCGAAAAACTGGCGCGCGCTCTCGAATGCCCACTTTATCAACTCTTCTACGACGGCGAGGAACCTCCTCAGCTGCCCAATCTGCCCAAGCGCAAGTCGTCTGACGACATTGCCTGGGGCACCTCGGGTAAAGAGGCGCGTTACCTCAACAAGCTTCGCCGCTTGTTAAGCAAAGCCGACGACGAAGATCGCAAACTGCTCCTCTATATGGCGCAGAAAATGGCCAATAGATAGCAGTTACCTTCGGGGGCTTTCCTCCGGAACAAACTGAGGGCTCCGTAGAAGGCCGCAAAAAGCCAGCCATTGCGGCCTTTTTATTTTGTGAACTTTCTAATGTTTTGTAAGTAATAAACACAGCTTGCGGAAAGCTCCCGCGTTTCTTCCTCACTCCCACTCAATCGTGCTCGGCGGTTTGCTGCTGACGTCGTACACCACCCGCGTCACTCCCGGCACTTCATTCACGATCCTCGTCGACATCCTCTCCAGCACTTCCCCTGGCAGCCGCACCCAGTCCGCCGTCATCGCGTCCTCGGACTGCACCACGCGGACCGCTACCGTCAGCCCATATGTCCTTCCGTCCCCCATAACGCCCACGCTTCGCACGGGTAGCAGTACCGCAAACGCCTGCCACACCTTCTCATACAACCCCGCCCTCCGGATTTCTTCCACCACAATCGCGTCCGCCTCCCGCAGAATAGCCAATTCTGGACGGGTAATTTGCCCTATTAACCGAACCGCCAAACCCGGTCCCGGAAACGGGTGTTTCACCAGTATCTCTTCTGGTAAACCTAAGTCTTTTCCAATACTGCGCACTTCATCCTTGAACAAATCCTTCAACGGCTCAATCAGACCAAATGGCATCTTTTCTGGTAATCCGCCCACATTGTGGTGCGATTTGATCGTCGCCGACGGTCCCTTAACCGACACGGATTCAATTACATCCGGGTATAGCGTCCCCTGAACCAGCCACTGGATATCCCCGCCCATTTCCTTCTGTAGCTTTTCCGCTTCCGCTGCGAATACCTCAATAAACTCGTTCCCGATGATTTTCCTTTTCTTCTCCGGATCGGTCACTGCTTCGAGTTTTGCCAGGAACCGGTCCGTCGCATCTACGCCAATAACCCGGAGGCCAAGCCGTTCCCGGTACATCTCCAGCGTGTGCTCAAACTCGTTTTTGCGCAGCAACCCGGTATTCACAAAAATATTCGTTAGCCGCTCGCCGATCGCCCTGTGTACCAGTACCGCCGCCACCGTCGAATCCACTCCCCCGCTCAATCCGCAAATCGCGTGATGCTGACCCACCTTCGCCCGCACCGCTATGACCGTCTCCCCGATAAATGTTGCTCCGCTCCACTTCGGCTCCGCCTTGCACACCGTAAACAGGAAATTCCGGAGAATCTCCGTGCCCCGTTCCGTGTGCTTCACTTCCGGATGAAACTGCACGGTGTAAATCTTCCGCTTGGGATCTTCCGCCGACGCAATCGCGTTCGCCGTCATCCCCGTCTTGTGAAAACCTTCCGGTAGCTCCAGGACGTTATCCCCGTGGCTGTTCCAGATCCGCAAACTCGCTGGAAAATTCTTGAACAAGTGGCTCTCGCACTCCTCCATATTCAACTGCGCCGGCCCATACTCCCGCCGCTCCACCGGCTCCACTTTTCCACCCAGATTCCGCGCCACCCACTGCATCCCGTAACAAATTCCCAGCACCGGAATCCCCATCGCCAGCACCGCCGGATCGCACTTCGGCGCATCCTTGTCGTACACCGAGCTCGGTCCGCCCGACAAGATAATTGCCGCCGGCTCCAGTTTTCGGATCTCTTCGAGCGAAGTGGTGCACGGCAAAATCGCGCTGAACACCTGCTGCTCGCGCACGCGCCGCGCAATCAACTGCGTATACTGCCCACCAAAATCGAGCACCACCGCCCCGCCCAACTCCGCCTTCATTTTCCCCACCGTTTCCGGCTTAACCTGTGCAGTCCCGCCCATCCCATCCACCTCCTCACCCACAAATCAAAAACGCATTGTCATCTTGAGGAGCGCCTTTCGCGACGAAGGATCTCAACCTAAACCCATCCAAAAATTGTCCCCGGCCACTCCTGCTTCCGCTCAGCGCACCACAATATTCAACAACTTATCCTTCACGAAAATCACCTTCACCACCGTCTTCCCGGCCAAATGCGCCGCCACGCCCACATCCGCCCGCGCCAATTTCATCACCTCATCCTCAGTCGCCCCGGCCGCCACTTTCACTTTCCCTCTGACCTTCCCCTTAACCTGCACCACGATTTCCACTTCCTCATCCTTCGCCAATTCCGCGTTAAATGCCGGCCAGCTCACCGTCCACAATCCGCCTTCATGCCCCAGCATCTCCCATAACTCTTCCGCCAGATGCGGCGTCATCGGCGCCAACATCAACACCAATATCTCTAGCACTTCCTTGCGCACCTCCGCGCGCACACTTGCCTCCGCCGCATACACCGCATTCGTCAATTCCATAATCTGAGCAATCGCCGAATTGAAATGCCACCGCGTCTCAAAATCCGCCGTAACCCTGCGCAAAGTCTGATGCGCCTTCCTCAGCAGCCCCTTCTCCCCTTCGCTATAACTCCCCTCATGCGGTACAGGCACTCCGCCCTGGGCTCTTGGGTTCTCCTCGAGTGCCTTCTCCACCAACCGATAGACCCGATTCAAAAATCTCCAGGCTCCCTCAATCGATTCCTCGCTCCACTCCAAATCCTTCTCGGGCGGAGCCGCAAATAACGTGTACAATCTCCCGGTATCCGCCCCATACTTCTCCGCCATATCAATCGCGCCCACCACGTTCCCGCGCGATTTCGACATCGCTTCCCCACCCTTCAACACCATTCCCTGCGTAAACAACCGCGCCGCAGGCTCACTATGATGAATCAATCCAATATCCCGCATTACCTTGCACCAGAACCGAGAATACAGCAGGTGCAAAATTGCATGTGTAATCCCGCCAATATATTGGTCGATCGGAAACCAGTAACCCACTTTCACGGAATCGTACGGCGCCGTGTCATTATGTGGATCGCAGTAACGGTAGAAATACCAAGACGAGTCCACGAACGTATCCATCGTGTCCGTCTCGCGTCGCGCCGGCCCGCCGCACTTCGGGCATTTCACATTTACAAATTCCGGATCGGTAGCCAGTGGCGATTGTCCCTCGCCCGTCAATTTCGGATTGCCCGGCAGCACCACCGGCAATTCCGCATCGGGTACCGGCACCATCCCATCCTTCTCGCAGTAAATTACCGGGATCGGCGTGCCCCAATACCGTTGCCGCGAAATCCCCCAATCCCGCAGCCGGAAAATCGTCTCCTTCTTCCCAAATCCCCCAGCTTCCGCATCTGCCGCCATCTTCTCAATCGCATCCGCAGTCCGCATCCCGCTATACGGCCCCGAATTCACGCTAATCCCGTAATCCGTAAATGACCCCGTAGCCCCGCCCACTGGCAAATCTGTCATCCCCATCGCAGCGAGCGAGCTGCTTGTCTCTTCTCCCTTGGGCGCCCCACCCTGACCGCCTTTCTCGAAAGGGGGGGGTGGGGTTCCCTTCGTTGAATGTCGGGCCTTCAGGTCCGACATAGTCCGCTCCGAAACTTGGGCTTTAGCTCCAGTGGACTCCGCCGCCACCACCACCATCACCGGCAATCCATACTTCCTACAAAACTCAAAATCCCTCTCATCATGACCAGGCACCGCCATAATTGCCCCGGTGCCATATTCCATCAGCACAAAATTCCCTACCCAGATCGGGATTCTCTCCTCAGTAAACGGATTCACCGCATACCGCCCCGTGAAAAATCCATCCTTCTCCGCGGTAGCAATATCCTCCATCTTCACGGAAGTCTGCTTCATCAACGCCAACTTCGCCAACCGCTCCTCGGCCAACTCATGCGCGCGATTCTCCCGACCAGCCAATCCTTCACCCTCCGCCGTTGCGCCTCGAATCAACCCTTCTACAGACGGATGATTAGGCGCCAATATCAATGCCGATGCCCCATAAATCGTGTCTATCCGCGTAGTAAATATTTCAATCCTCTGTGGCAGAGGCCCTCCTGCCTGTCTCCCCTCCAGCGCAAACCAAACTTTCGCCCCTGTCGACTTCCCAATCCAATTCCTCTGCATGGTGATGACCCGCTCCGGCCATCCACCCTCCAGTAATTTCAAATCATCGAGCAACTGTTCCGCATACGCCGTCGTCTTCAAAAACCACTGCTCAATCTCCCGTGCTTCCACGCGTGTATCCTCATGCCGCCAGCAAAATCCCCCATTCACCACCTGTTCGTTCGCCAGTACCGTGCAACATTTCGGACACCAATTCACCCGGCTCTTTTTCTTGTACGCAATCCCGCGCTCCAGCATCCGCAAAAAGAACCACTGGTTCCACTTGTAATATTCCGGCTCGCACGTCGAAATTTCCCGCCGCCAGTCGTACGAGAACCCAAAGCGCCGCAGCACCCTCTGAAATTCCGCAATGTTATTGTTCGTCCAGATGCGAGGATTCGTGTGATTCTTGATCGCGGCGTTCTCGGCAGGCAATCCGAACGCGTCCCACCCCATCGGGTGCAGCACGTTATACCCCTTCATCCTTTTCACCCGCGCAACCACATCCCCAATCGTGTAGTTGCGCATGTGCCCCATATGCAGCGTCCCACTTGGGTACGGCAACATCTCGAGCACATAATATTTTGGCTTTTCCGGCTCGGCTTCCGACTCAAAGACGCGGTTTTCACTCCACCGCTTCTGCCACTTCTCCTCAATTTCCTGCGGCCTATAGTCCCCCACGCTGTCCCCGTCCCTTTGGAGTGCGGCGGCGTACCCGCCGCTTTTAGCAAAAACTCAACCCACGGTCCGCTTTGCGGTCCCCTCTTTAGGGGGTCGGACCTGCAGGTCCGCCGGCGGCTTTGTCCGAGAAATGGGCTTTGGCCCCCGAGGAATCCGCCTCCCTCTTCCCTTTCAATTTTCCAAAAACAATTCCTTTGCTTCCTAACCTTCCTCTACTTCTTCCCCTTGTGCTTCTTCTTCATTGGCAAATGTCTCGAGCTAACTTTCTTGCCCGCCTTGTCCATCGCCCTCTTCAACGCCGGCGTCAACATTGAAAATCCTTTTTCTGGCTGCGGCCCTTCCGCTCCCGCCAACTCCCAAAGTTTCGCCACATTCCTCCGGTCATCCCCCGGCTCTTCGATCGGCGTCTCCAGCAAAAACGCACGCCCCGGCAATCCCTCCGGCGGCAAAGTCCCCAACCGCGGGTGCTTCAATAATCGCGCAAACGCCTCACGCCCGATCTTGCCTTGTCCAATGTTCGCGTGACGATCCACTCTTCCGCCCAGCGGTATCTTCGAATCGTTCACATGCAGCACCGGCACGTTCTCTAACCCAATCGTCTGTTCAATCAATTCAATCGTCTGCTCCAACCCCTTCTCGCTGCGAATGTCGTATCCCGCCGCCAGTAAATGCGCCGTATCAACGCAAACGCCCACCTCCAGCGGCCTGTCATCGGTACGATTGATACCGCCTCCGCGGTTGCATGCTTTCACAATCGTCGCCACCTCCTCCAGCCGCGATCCCACAGACGTCCCCATCCCCGCCGTATTCTCAATCAAAATCCGCATTTTCCCCAGTGGCACGCGCTTCGCCGCCTGTCTCACAGACTCCACAATCGACGCAATCGCGCTCTCCAGCGAAGCCTCACCCCTAGACCCCGGATGCACCACGATGAAATCGGCTCCCAGCGCCACCCCTCGCACCAACTCCTCGTGGAACGCTTGGATCGACCTCGTCCGTAGCATCGGCTGCGTCGCCGCCAAGTTCACCAGGTAATTCGCATGAATCACCAGTGGGCCCAGCCCCAACTCTTCCCGCCGGACCCGAAACGCCTTTGCATCCGATGAAGGGATCCTCACCGTCGCCACCTGCCACATCCGGGGGCTGGCCGAAAATATCTGCAGCGCATTCGCCCCCAGTTTTCGAGCCGATTCCAGCGCATTCAGATAACTCCCCGCTATCGAAGTGTGGATGCCAATCCGCACACTCCCATCCATCCACCCGGGCGCCTGTGGCTCGGGTTCTGGCTGAGGGATATACTCCTCATCCGCCTCAAATACCGTATTGTCCACTAATGGATATTCCGCCATACCTGTTCCTTCTACCTGCTCTTTCCGTCTCTCATTAAACTTCCTATTCTACCACACCGTGGAATTCCCCACTTTTCCCCCGTTCGCTAGCGCCGCAAATGCTCATCCACAAAAATAAACCCCTCTTTTCGAACGGGGTCCGCGGACTGAGGATCAATCCTCGATCAAGGTGTCTTGCCTCCCAAATCCCTCCTTCCCTCCTCTACTTCCTCCACATCCAAATTCTTTCCACTTGCCCCACCTCCTGCTCTGCGCCATCCTACGCCTCCATGGCCATCACTCCCACCCCCAACGTCACCGCCGTCGTCCCGTTCTTCCGGGTTGCCGATATGCCCCGCTCCCTCCGTTTCTACATCGACGGCATAGGCTTCACCTTGAAAAATAAATGGACTCCGGACGATCCAGGCAAAATCCGCTGGTGTTGGTTAGACCTCGGCGGTGCCTCCCTCATGCTCCAGGAATATGTTTCTACTCGTGTCCTCAAAGAAAACCGCGACGAAGGCGTCTCTCTGTGCTTCCAATGCCACGACGCCGTCGCTCTTTACCACGAATTCCGCTCTCGCAATCTCGATCCGCAAGAACCCTTCGTAGGCAATCACATGTGGGACACCCTCATCATCGACCCTGACGGCTACCACCTCCATTTCGAATCCTCCACTACCGTCCCCGAAGAGACCAAACTCTCAGACGCGTAACATGCGCTTCCGTCCCTCCGTGGCGCTTATGACTTTGGGCATGACGACGTCGTCGTGATGTAGGAAATAAAAGGGCCACCCGCCAGGGCCACAGGTGGTGGGGAAATTGCCTGCCAGTTGGCGTGGTAGAGAGATTTGTCGCGGAGGTCAAAGAGTGAGAAATCGACTTGATAGCTGGCGGGGTCGTTCGTGGCGTTGGTGGTGAGGATGGAGTGGACGCCGCAGAGCGGAAAAGTCTTGGAGGATTTCGGGACGCGCTAGATCGCTGTCGGTGTGATCCAGTTGCAGGAGGGAGCAGCGGCGAGGTCGGGTCAGTTTTTTGATCAGGCGATGCTATTCGGTTTTTCCTTCCGTTTTGAAATAGACAGAAATTCCGATTGTGCCGGAAATGCCGGGCTTGTGCACGGGTTACGCAGTCCACGCCACCTTCCCCACCCCTCCCTTGTGTAACAGCCACTCCTGCCTGTCTCCCGGACACTCCTCGAAGGTCTGCACAGTCCCAGGTCTCTCGACTATCCAACCCCATCCAAACAGCGCTGTCATCCGGAGGAGCGTTTTTTGCGACGAAGGATCTCCACCTAACCATCATGCAAGATCGCACCTACCAACGCGTCTCCATCAATTTTCCTTTTTCACTTTGCTACCTTCCCTCTTCTACTTCCCGCTCTTCGCCAAACTCCTCACATAATTCACCACATCCCAGATCTGCGTCGGCTTCATTCTTCCTTCTTCCCCGCTCATCTGTCCTTTCCCTTTTTCAATCACCAAAAAAATCTCTCCATCGCTCATTGCCTTCAAAGACTCCGGATCGCGATAATCCTTCAACGTCAACTTCATATCCGTAGCCAAATCTCCATCTCCCGCTCCCGTCTTTCCATGACACATCGCGCAATCCGTTCCATACGTTTTCTTCCCGCCCGCCAACGATGCCGCCGTCGGCTTCACCGGATTCACCAGCTTCGGCGTATCCGCACCGGCTTTCGCCGCCTCTGCAGCAACCGGCTTCTCTTCCGCCTGCCGCGCCGCTTCCTGCTGCACTACCGGCCACACCATCATCGTCACGCACAGAAATATCCATTTCATGCCCGCATCTCCTACGTAACTTGTCTCAGCAACGGTCCACCGGGCCGCAGTTCCGCCAAGTATAGTACCTAATTACCAACTACGCGCATTCCTCAACACCAATGTGACCGCAGAGGCACGACAGTTCGTGACCCCGGCGATCTGGCGGACCCCACGCGTAGAATCGCAATACCGCCGCGCTCAAACTCCGCAAGATCCCCAAACCTCACGGGAGCCATGTGCCCTTCCTGGATGCTCCAGTCCGAGTCCGCCAAGAGTGGGTCTTGGGTTCCCCAAAACTAAAAAAAGCCGCTCCGTCATCCTGAAGGAGTCCACGACCAAGGATCTCAACCAGCGCGCCTTGCCTCCCCCACCGCCATAAAAACACCCATCATTCCGAACGGAGTCCGCGTAGTGAGCAATCCCGCTTCGCTCCAGAGCCTTGCCGCCACACCCCGACAAATTTCCCAATCCCAAAGCCCCCTACTTCTTCAACCCCGCCCCCCAATTCGCAATCAACGTCAACGGCGTAGCCGTATTCATCGGCAATGAATTTATCAAAAACCTTCCATCCCGATTCACATCGTACTGATCCCCCGCCAGATTCGCCGCCACAATCCTCGTTTGAAACACAACGCGCGGTGAACTAATAGTTCCCTTTTCTGGATCGAAATCCACCGCCGTCAATTTCCGGTCGCGCTGCACGAAGAAAAGCGTCCTTCCTTCCCAACTCCATCGCGGTTGCGCCCCATCACCGGTCACCTGCATCTTTGCTCCCGGCCCTGGATAAGGTCGAATGGCCACGCCACCCGCCACAGGCACAAAAGCGATCCACTTTCCGTTCGGCGAAAATTTCGGTTCCACTGCATTCGATTCAAACGCAACCAACCGCCCATCTCCCGGCGATGACACCGCCACCGAAGGCGCCGCATGCCCTTTCTCCCACGTCATGTAAACCATGTGCCCGTCGGGCGACCATCCGCACGGCCCTATTTCGCTCCTCATTAATTTTCTCGGTTGTCCCGATCCATCCGCCGCCACAACATAGCTGTCCTCCCCGATCCCGGCTCCGCGAAAGCTGATCTCCTTTCCGTCTCGCGACCACACCGGATAGTGCTCCCTTCCGCCCTCCGTCAATCGACTGCTGATTCCCCGCTGCAGGTCGTACACCCGGATGAAATGTTTTCCGTTGCGGCCGTCATCCGAAGACACCGCGAGCAATCGTCCGTCCGGCGAAAAGTCCGGATCCTTGTATCCTTGTATCCAACCTCGGGAAACATTCCCAATTCCTTCCCGCCAGCGTCGTACCACACCAGATGCGATGGCGCGTCCGCCGTCGACTCAATAATCAGCATCCCGTTCTCGGACACTGAAAACCCCGCGTGCGTCACCGTCGCCCGTACTTCCATCTCTTGCCCCGCGATCGGCACCGCTGCTCCGGTCGTCTCCAGCCGGTTCGTGTCAAACGGCTGCGCCACCAGCGTTCCATCATGCACATAAACCAATTCGCCGTTCGCAAACTCCACATTCCCCGTACGCTCCGCCAGGATTTGCTTAGACTCGCCGCTCTTGATCGAACCCACATAAATCCCATCTCCCGGCACCTCGTCCGCGCTGCCCCAATCCGCGAAATACAGAAAATGTTGTCCGTCCGGAAGGAAAAATGGCCAACGATGCGCCACCAAACTTCCTCCACTAACCACTTTAGTCACCGGCGTCGGCGTTCCCCCACTGGCCTCAACGCGGTACAGCGGCCCTATCAAGTTCGGTGTGAACACAATCGTGTCGTCTCGATTCCAGCTCCCACCCCACGCGAAATTCGATTCGCATACCACCTGTGCCGCTCCGCCCAAAATGTCCACCGTCTTCAAATGCGCTTGCGCGAAAAATCCTATGCGCCGGCTGTCTGGCGCCCAGAATGGATAGAGCGCGCCCTGAGTCCCGTTCAATTCCTGTGCCCCGGCAGCGGACAACGTACGCACCCATAGCGCCGTCTTTCCCTCTGCATCCAAAGCCACAAATGCCAATCGGCTTCCGTCCGGAGAAATGGCAAAGTTCTGCGGCAAATACGATGACCCTTGTGGAGGCAACAACCACGCGCGAATCGTCTGCGCATTCGTCGCTGCGCTGCGATTCAACCGCATCCCCAACGCCAGTCCGCCCGCTCCCAAAATCGCCGCCGCCGCCCATGCCATCCACTTCTTCCACACTTTTCCCGCCGCTACCGGCGCAGCTGCATCCGTCTTCGCGCCCGTCTCTCCAATCCACTTCAGTTCCAATTCCAGATCGCGCGAGGTCTGCCACCGGTCGTCCGGATCTTTCGCCAGGCATCGCCGGATCGTTTGTCCCAACACCGCAGGCGACGTCGGCATCATCTCCTCGATCGGCCTCGGGTCTTTTTCCAGAATAGCCGACGCCACGCTCCACTGGCTCTTCCCCGCGAACGCCCGATGCCCCGTCAACATTTCATATAGCACCGCTCCCAACGAAAATATGTCGCTCCGCGCATCCAATTCTTTCCCTTCGACCTGTTCCGGAGACATGTACGGTATCGTTCCGATAATTTCTCCCTGCGCCGTCACCGCATCGCTCGGCTTCGCGTTCATGCTCATCGTTTCCGCCGTGAACGCCGCCTGCTTGGCCAATCCGAAATCCAGCAGTTTCGCGCCTTCCGCCGTCAGCATGATGTTCACGGGCTTCAGATCGCGGTGAATGATTCCGCTGCGGTGTGCCTTGTCCAGCGCATCGGCCAGTTGCATCCCGATCTTCAATACCTGGTCGACCGGCAACGCCCCGTGCTCCAACCGCTTCGACAGCGTCTCTCCATGCACGCACTCCATCACCAGGTAATCCACGCCTTCCTGGTGACCCACGTCGTACAACACGCAAATGTGTGGATGATTTAGGCCAGAGATGGCCTTCGCCTCGCGCTCGAATCGTTGCTTACGGGCTAAATCGCCGGAAAGGTGCGCAGGCAAAATCTTTATCGCCACGGTCCGATCGAGCCGCGTGTCCCGCGCTCGATACACTTCGCCCATCCCGCCCGCGCCCAGCGGCCCCTCAATCTGATACGGTCCCAGCCGCTCGCCACTCTGCATCCCCATAGGCCCGTGATTATACTCCCCAATCTCCGCCCACCCAGTGTTCCTCTCAAGGTCCAACGTCACTGGACTCTACGTCGCGTCCCTCGACAATCCCGAACCTCATCTCGTTCTCTCCACGATTTTCAACGCTCTCTACGTCTCTCCGGGCTATCTCCTCTTCGTTCGGGACGACGCCCTCTTCGCCCAAAAATTCGATCCCGCTTCTTTCAAACTTTCTGGCGATCCCATTCCTCTTCCCGATCGCGTTGGCACTTTCTCTCCTGCCAGCAATGCTCTCTTCTCCGCCTCCAACAATGGCGTTCTTGCCTACTATCCCTCGCAATCCAACGCCGAAGACGCCAACCTCGTTTGGTACGATCGCTCCGGCAAAAAGTCCACACTCTCGTCCCATATGTTTCTGACCGCCTCTTCCATTTCTCCCGACGGCGCAGCCGTTGCTCTCAGTGGCTATTCCCCCAACGAATGGATCCCCAAAATTTGGCGCTTCGATCTCCAGCGCGGCACCAAGATTCCTCTTACGCAGGGCTTCGGTTCCGGTCCCATTTGGTCTCCCGATGGCCAAACCGTCTACTTCGGCGGCATCCAGCCGTCTTCTACCAACATCGGAGAAGTTCATAAAGTCAGCACGGCGGGCGGGGGCAATGAAGAAAAAGTCTTCGGCGTCGACGGCGTTTCCACCGGCGTCGCCTCTCTTTGCCGCGATGGTAAAACCCTTCTCTTCTTAAAAACTCCCCTGGATAACACTCAGCACAGTTCCTTGTGGGCGCTGTCCCTCGATGCCACCGCCAAACCGTTCCAGGTCATCGCCGACGATCAGCGCCCTTCTCGCGCCGCTTTTTCTCCGGATTGTAATTGGATCGCTTACGAAAACCGCTCCACCGGCAACCGAGAAATCTCCATCGTCCATTTCCCCGACGGCGGTCGCCGCTACCAAGTCTCCACTTCCGGCGGCTTCAACCCCGTCTGGCGCCACGACGGCAAAGAACTTTTCTTTTACTCCCCCAGTGACAGTTCCATCTCCGCCGTCTCCGTCTCCGAACACGGCCAGGAACTGTCCCTAGGCCAACCCACTCCCCTCTTCCAACAGCACGCCCCTATTCATAGTCCAAAACTGGGACGCTTCCCTCAAATAGCCCGCCAGCAACATAGGCCAAGTCGCATAGGTTTCACTCTGTGGGTTTTTAGCGCTGGCTTTCAGGGCAGCTCCTGGGTATGTTCTTGGCTTTTGCCTTCTTCGGGTTTCCTCTTCCCGGGTGCCCTACTCTGAGTCCGCGAAGGGTCTCCAAAAAAACCACAACCAGTTCGGAATTCTTTACCTGCTAAACCCCTCACTTCACAAATCCCATCCCATCCGCATCCTCAATCCCTCGAATCACCCCCACCACCTCCCACGTCCCTAAATCCAACACATCCACTTTCCCCTCCCCACTCACCGCCACAAACGCTTTCTTCCCATCCGGCGCCAACAAAATTCCCTCCACGCTCTTCCCCAACTTCACCTTCCGGGCCACCTTCCTCGTCTTCGCATCCACCACTACCAACTCCCCGCTGCCCATATCCGAAATCAAAACCAACTTCCCATCCACAGTGAACTTGACCCGGTTCGATCGCTTTGTCCCCACATCAATCGTCTCCACCACTTTCTTCGCTCCCGTATCGATGATCGACACCGTCCCGTCCCCCGAATTTGCCGCCCAGACTTCCTTCCCATCCGGCGAAGCCGCAATTCCCTCCGGCCCTTTCCCCACCGGAATCACGGTGTTCGTCCAGTGCCCGCCATCCCTGCTCGGTTCGACCGCCGTCACCGAATCCGAATTCACATTCGACGTATAAATCGTGTGTATCTTTTTCAAGATCACCAGCATGTGCGTGCGGTTCTGCCCGATCAGTTGCACCCAATCCACTTTGTCCGTCGTCGAGTCGTACCGCGCAATCTTCTTACTTCCCTCCGCCGTGAAATAAAATTTGCCTTCAAAAAATTCCACGCCATGTGGTCCGATCAAATCCCCAAACTTCTCCCCTTTCGGCCCTACCACATTCAACAAATCGACGCGATGAATCTCCTTCCGTGCATCCAGGTCAATCACACTCAACGTAGTCCCATCCTGTCTGGCCCCATAATTCGTAACGACCGCAATCTTGCCATCCGCACTGACCGCCACCTCATGCGGCACCGCCCCCGCCCCCACCTGCCCTACCACCGTCAACGTCCCCAAATCTACAACCTCCAACGCGTTCGCACCCTTACTAACCACCACCATCTCCCTCGGCCCACTCTGCGCCTCAGCCACCACACATCCCGCCGTCCCCATCAATCCAATTAACCCAAGCGATCCAATCATTCTCCGACGCATAACGCCTCCTAGCCGCCGCTTTTTGCGCACTAAATCCCATGACAAATCTTCCCCACAAGAAATACATCATTCCGAACGCAGTCCGCGTAGTGAGGACCGCCACCCTTTCCACGCCGTTTGCGGAAAGAGGCGTATTGCAACCCAACCAACCGCCTCCCGCCCCGCACTCCGCACCCCGCTACCATCCCCTAACACAATCCCCCGCCTCAAAAAACAAAAAAGCGCGCACCCGCCAGCATGCGCGCCATCCATAATCCCTCGCCTTCCCCTCACTTCTTCACAAAAACTTGCGGCATCTCCCGAACCTTCCCCGGTTTCGCCTTCGCAATCTGATGCAACTTCACCAATACATCCCGCATCACCTCTTCTCCACTCGACGCCCGCAAAACTTCGATCCCGTCCGCAATCCGAGCCAAACAAATCATCAACTCATTTGTCACTATAGAAGGGTGCAACTCCACCCGCCTCGTCCGCGTCAGTGATAACAAAATCCCCGCGCAAACCAACAGCCCGGCTCCCGCTGTCATCAACGCAAAACTACTTAAAGGTATCTCGATATCCCCTGTCATCAATACCTCCAGCCCAACGTCATAGAGGCACAATACGTCGTGGCCACGGCCTCCAGCTGTCCCGCGCCGAGTTCGCGAAGAGAGGGCAGGACGTCATTCCGAACCGGGCCCTCTTAGCGAGGACCGCTGCCCTTTCGGAGCCTTTTGCGGGAAGAATCCCTCTTCGCTTTACCTCGCAAACCTTCTTCACTTCCTCAGCCTCACTCACAACCTCACACGCTCAAAACCTTATGAATGGCCCAAACATCACCTTCAACCCATGCTGCGTCCCGTGATTGAAATACATCTCATCTCCCACATCCAAGCGCAGTCCGAGCGGCCCTACCTTCCCTTCCAGGCCGCCGCCCGCCAGCAATGCCGCGTTCACGTTCTGTGCCCGCAAATTCCCGACCTGATTCGTAAACGACGTAAATCCCGCCGGCGCCCCATCAAACATGTAATTGATGAATCCGCCTTTCACTTCCAGAAACGGGCGCACGTGTCCGTGTCCGAGCGTCACTCGCGGCCCGAACAATCCATGCAGTGTCCGCACTCCAGTATTCACAAACGAAACGCTTCCTCCATCCGCGCTTGTGAACCCGTTCGAAAATTCCTGGTTGAAGTCATACGCCATTTCCGCTTCCAGTATCGTGTGCGGCAAAATTCCCACCCCAAATCGTCCGCCGAGGCCGAACATGTTTGTCCCTGTCGCGCTCGATCGGTAGTAATCCGCGAACGCCCCCACTTGGATATTTCCCCCTTCCTGCGCTTTCACGCACGGCGTCGCCAAGAAGCAAAATACTCCGAACCACAAAAATTTCTTCATTACATTTCTCCCTAGTTCGAGTTTTGAACCCCTTCGAGTTTTCAATCGTCGAGAGCAGGTGTCCGTGACCGCCTCTCAATCACGCCCAGCTGCAAACGCATCCGAACTTTCCTACAGATGGATGCGTCCTCCCTCTTCGCTGTTTCTACCCTCTTCCCGGTAATTGCATCTCCAGCAATCCCCTACAGAACTTTTCGCATTTCTGTGGCACAGGCGGAAACTTAGATCGGCTTCATTCCGAACGGAGTCCGCGAAGTCATGGGCGCCCCCCCTTTCCGCTCCTTTTACCAAGAGAGTTCGATCGGCCGTCCTCTCTTTCGCTTCCTTCACTTCCCGCTCCTTTGCCTCCCAAACTCCCTTCCATTACACTAACCACACCCAAAAAAGGACTCTCCCATGCTCGTAGTTATGCAATCCCACGCCACCGACGAACAAGTCCGCGCCGTCTGTGATCGCATCGATTCTCTCGGCATGAAAGCGCATCCCATCCCTGGCGCCGCGCGAACCGCCATCGGCATCACCGGCAATTCCGGCGCCGTCGACCTCGGCTTCCTCGAATCCATGCCCGGCGTCATCGAATGCATCCCCGTCACCAAGCCCTACAAGCTGGTCTCCCGCGATGTCAAAGAAGAAGATTCCATCATCAAAATTTCTACGCCCTCCGGTGAGGTCCTCGTCGGCGGCAAGCACATCGCCATGGTTGCCGGCCCCTGCGCGGTAGAAACCGAAGAGCAATGTGTAGCCGTGGCCCAACAACTCCATTCCACGGGCGTCCATCTCTTCCGAGGTGGCGCCTACAAGCCACGCACCTCGCCCTACTCCTTCCAGGGCCTCGGGCTCTCCGGCCTGAAAATCCTCGCTAAAGTTCGCAAGCAGTTCGGTTTCGGCATCGTCACCGAAGCCGTCGACAACGAATCTCTCGACCTCGTCGAGGAATACGCCGACGTGATCCAGATCGGCGCCCGCAACATGCAAAACTTTTCTCTCCTCAAACGCGCTGGCCGCGCGAAACTCCCCATCCTCCTGAAGCGCGGCATGTCCGCCACTCTCGATGAATTCCTCATGGCCGCCGAATACATCCTTTCCGAAGGTAACTACAACGTCATGCTCTGCGAACGCGGCGTCCGCACTTTCTCCGACTTTTCCCGCAACACTCTGGATCTGGCGGTAGTCCCCGCGGTAAAAAAACGCAGCCACCTCCCCATCCTCGTCGATCCGTCCCACGGCACAGGCAAACGCCACAAGGTTCTCCCGCTCTCCCGTGCCGCGGTAGCCGTAGGCGCCGACGGCCTCCTAGTCGAAGTTCATCACCAGCCCGACAAAGCCCTCTCTGACGGCATCCAATCGATCCTCCCCTCTGATTTCGCCAACCTCCTCCACGAAGTCCAACAAATAGCGCAAGTCCTCAACCGCACCATCAACTGACGTGGTAGCGCTGGCATCCTGGCGCCAGCTTGCACGGGAAGACGGGCTGCGCGATCTCCGGGTTTCCTCGCAGGGGTCCAGCAACGCTCGCTTCCATCCGTACAATCCCAAATCTCAACACTCCTCGGATCACCACAAAACGAAAACACGTCATCACAAACGGAGTCGGCGAAGCGGGCAATCCCTATCTGATGCACGCGTCTTGCCTCAATCAAAGCAACAACCGCGCCTCTCCGTTTCTCTCTCTCCATTG
Organism: Candidatus Acidiferrales bacterium; assembly: GCA_963742325.1. GTDB lineage: Bacteria > Acidobacteriota > Terriglobia > Acidiferrales > UBA7541 > Acidiferrum. Next base: position 3,017,548 of record CAVULB010000002.1, read on the forward strand.
CTTCCTTCCCCGCCTTTCTTCCCTTCCGCCTGACCTGTTATCCTCATTTCATTCCATGTCCCACTCCAAAAACCCACGCCTCTATTTCGCGCTTCTTCTCCTCCTTGTCTCCGCCGCCATTATCATCTTCAACGAGCATCGCCCATCTTTCCTCCGCCCCAATCTCCACATGTACGCCTACGTCTCCACTGACGACGGATCCCTCACCGTTCTCGATCTCGCCAAACTCCAGGCCGTTGCCAAAATTCCCGTAGGCCCTTCCATCTCCGACCTTCGCGAACACACCAACCGCGACGAGATTTGGGGCGTCTCCTCCGCTGGCGGCTACGTCTTCGTCCTGGACGCGCCCACCAACCAGATCACCCGCATTCCCGTAGGCCCTTCACCCTACTCGCTGGATTTTTCTCCCGACGGCAATCGTATCTACACCACCACCGCCGCATCCGATCAACTCGTCGCCATCGACGCCGTCTCCCGCCAGGTCTTCGGCCGCGCCCACACCGCCGCCGAACCCGTCCAAGCTCACCTCACTCCGGACGGCAAAAACATTGCCGTAGTCAATCGCCGCGCCGGCACACTCTCAATCCATGACGCGCGCACTCTCCAACTCCTCAACTCCATCCCAGTAATCCCACAGCCCGACGAAGTCCTCATCACTCCCGATTCCGCCCTCGCCTTCGTCATGAGCCGCACCCAAACACGTCTCTCCGTCGTCGATCTCGATCGCGCTGTTCTCCTCACCAATCTCGAACTCGCAGGAAAGCCCACGCAAATGCTTCTCAAGCCCGACGGTGGTGAACTCTATGTCATCTCCCCCGACGCCCACGGCCTCCAAGTCGTCAACACGTGGACTCACGAAATGGGCGACTCCATGCTCCTCGGTTCCGCGCCCGCTTTCGCCATCATCAGCTCCGACGCCTCCGAAATGTATGTCTCCGATCGTGCCGCTTCGCGCGTCATCCCCGTCGACGTCCTCAACCGCCGCATGCTGGCTCTTCCAATCTCCGTCGGCGCCTGGCCAAGCTTCATGCGCTTCTCTCCAACCGACCGGGGCGCAAAATCCCCTATGCTCCTCGTAGCCAACGAATCCTCCGGCGACATAGCCATAATCCGCACACGCACCTATTCCCTCCTAACCCTCATCCCCGCCGGCCCCCATCCCACCCGTATCGCCGTAAAAGCCTTCTGATGGGCTTCAGCCTGTCCTAGCAGGTTTCCTGGGTTTCCACATTCCGAACGGAGTTCGCGCAGTGGGGACCGCCACCCCTTTGCGGAAAAAATCCCTCTTCGATCTCAATGTCATCGCCACCTTTACCCCGTTTAACATCGCACCCCAATCACGCCGTTTTCACCAGTGTCCGCCATCCTTGCCAACCCCACCGCTCCGTGCTACCACTAAACGTCGCTCCACTTCGCTCCTCAAAGGTCCTCCCATGATCACGACCGATCGCGCCCGCTGGCTTCAAGGCCCCTCCGCTCGCTGCACTCCTCCCGCCGGCAAGCGCAACCCTGCCTGGCGCCTCGTCCTCTTCGGCCCTCCCGGCGTAGGCAAAGGCACGCAAGCGCAACTCCTCCATCAACAACTTGGCGCTTGCCATCTCTCCACAGGAGACGTCTTTCGCTCCGCCGCTTCCCGCAAAGATTGCGCGCCTTCTCCCGCCATGGCCGCCGCCCTTGAATATATGCGACGTGGCGCACTAGTCCCCGATGACACGGTCTGGGAAATGGTTCGCGAACGCCTTGGCTGTCTCCGCTGCTCCGGGGGCTTCCTGCTCGACGGTTTCCCGCGCACGCTAAGCCAAGCCGAATCTCTCCACGATCTCCTTCAAAAAGAAAATCTCCCGCTCCACGCCGTAATCGACTACGAACTCCCACTTCCGGTAATCATCTCCCGCCTCAGCGGACGCCGCACCTGCTCCCAGTGCAGGGCCGTTTTCCACATCACCAACCAACCGCCAAGAAACGAAAACATCTGCGACTACTGCAACTCCCCTCTCTTCCAACGCGAAGACGACCGCCCCGATTCTATCCAGGTCCGCCTGGCCGCTTACAACAACTCCACCGCCCCACTCGTCAATTTCTACCGCAACCAAAATCTCCTTGTCCCGGTACAAGCAATGGGCTCCCCCCACGAAATCGTCCAACGCACCACTGCAACCCTCTCCACAAAACACGAAAGCCCGGCACCTTAACCCCACAATTCTCTCCTCGCTACTTCTGCGGCGCAGGGCCGGCAGCCCGGCGGCCCTGCCCATGCAATCCAAAAAAAATGTCTCGGCTCGATGCAAACCGCCACCATCAAATGCGCTTCCCCATATTCCATTTTCCCCTTGCCACCCACCCTACCGCTATATATCGCCACAACCCGGCAACATCACTAATTGCCAACAAACTCCACTCTTGCCTCTCCTGCTATATAGGTCTATAGTCTCACGGTCCGATTCTTGCGTCCCGAGGTGTGTCCTATGAGATTGCGTGCAGTGCCCGTCTTTGCAGTCCTTGTGTGTGCTCTATCAACCGCAGTTTTCTCTTCCGCAAACGAACCTGAAAAACATTTCAAGGTCGTCGGCGGCTATTTCGAAGAGTGGTCCATATACGGCGCCAATTTCAACGTCGCCAATCTCCAGGCCAACGGCGTCGCCGACAAACTCACTCACCTTACCTATGCTTTCGGTAACGCCACCGCGACCGGTTGCGCCATTGCCGACATGTGGGCCGACTACCAGGATCCATCTCTCCCTAGCGTGACCGGCGCTCCGTATCCCGGCCCGCTCTACGGCAATTTCGCCGCGCTCCAGCAACTCAAAACGCTTCACCCCAATCTGAAAGTTCTCGTCTCCCTGGCCGGCGCTACCGGTTTTTCCGCCGCGGCCAGCACCGCCGCCGGACGCCAGGCCTTCGTAGCCAACTGCATCGATCTCTTCATCACCGGCAATCTCGGTGGTGGCGTTTCCGCTGCCGGCATCTTTGACGGCATCGATATCGACTGGGAATTTCCCGCGGCCACGGACACCGTAAACGCCACGCTGCTCATGCAGGAATTTCGCAAGCAACTCGACGCTCTCGGAGACGGCGGCAAAAAGCACTATCTCCTCACCATGTTCGGTCCCGCTGGCCAGCAAAATTTCTCATACATCCAGCTCGCCAAAGTCGCGCAAACTCTCGACTACTACAACGTCCAGGGATACGACTTTCACGGCGATTGGGAAATGGCCACCAATCACGCTTCTCCTCTTTTCGATGACAAGCAGGATCCCGATTACTCCGAAAATTTCTACATCGAATACACCATCGCCTCGTACCTCAAAGCAGGCGTGCCCGCGGATAAATTGGTTCTGGGAATTCCCACCTACGGCTACGGCTGGACCGGCGTACCCGACATCAACAACGGTCTCTACCAGTCCGCCACCGCGCTAGCTACTCCGCCCGCAACCGACTATCTCGGTACGCAGGGCGTCGCTACCTATCTCAGCATCAGCAGCCTCACCGGCTACACGCGCCACTTCGATTCCAAGCGCATCGCCGTCTGGATCTACCAACCCAGCACCGGCACTTTCTGGACCTACGACGATCCCGTCACCGTCTGGCTCAAAATGGGGTACGTCAACCTCCGCGCCCCCGGCGGTCTGGGCGGCGCTTACGTCTGGGCGCTCAAAGACGACGACACCAACGGCACCATAGTAAAAACCATAGCTGCCGGCCTCCACTAAACAAAACCACCTTACCTCAACTCTTTGGAGCGGCGCAGCGATGCTGCGCCCCTCCTGCACCGCCGCATCCAACGTCCTCTGTTCGCCTTCTCCTTTTCCTTTCTTTTACCCTTTTAGGCTTTTTCTCTCTTATTTTTTCTTCTGTATCTTTTCCTTCTATTCTTTTCCTGCGTCTCCCCTTTAGGGAGTCGGAGCTTCAGCTCGGATATAGGAGTTTCCGAAATGTGGACTTTAGCACCTGAGGAATCGAAGCATCTCAACCCTTCGCGTCTTGCCTCCCAAAGTGGTACAAGCACTCCTGTTTGTGTTCTTGGTTATCTCTTGGTCCTTGCAGGGCTCCCACCCACTGTCCCTTCAAATTTCAATTCTCCCTTTTCAAATTTCTTAACCACCATCACCGCCCCCGAGTGGACTCAATCCAATACACTCCTAACAACGCCAACACCCCGCCCACCAACTCCAACCACGACCCCCGCTCCCCCAAAAACACAATACTCAGCCCTGACGCCGACACCGGCAACAAATACGAAAACGACGCCAACTGCGAAGCCTCTAGGTATCGCAGCAACCAAAAATAAAGCAAATAAGCCACCGTAGAACTAAGCAGCCCCGTAAACACCACGCAAGCCCAAGCCTGCCATGGAATCTCTCGCGACGACGAAGGAAGTCGCATCTCAGCAGCCTGCTGCAGCGCCACCGGCAACAGCAACGCCGACCCGAAAATAAAATTCCATGTGGTCATGGTCAGGGCGTTGTAAGTCGACGCCACGCGTTTCCCTAGCACCACGTACATCGCAAAACCCAGCGACCCGCAAACCGTGATGCCATCGCCCATCAACGTCGGCGAACGGTGCGACAGCCCTGTAGCCGATGCCAGAATCGCAACGCCCGTAAACGCAATCCCCATCCCCACCGCTTTGCGCCAGGTCAATCGTTCCAGTCGCAGCAACACCGCCAGCGTCAGCGTATAAATCGGCGCCATCCCCACAATGATCGAAGAATGCGTCACGTTCGTGTAACGTAGCCCCAGCGTAAAACAGAATTGATTTACGGATACTCCGAAGAACCCGAGGTAAGCAAACGTCCACAAATCCCGCGCCGTGAATTTTTCATTTGGATCGACCGCGGAAAACATCGTCAACCGCCGGCACAAGGGCGCAATCGCCACCATAAACAAGCCCGCGGCCACAATTCGAAACGAAGCAAACGCCAGCGCCGGCAAATACCGCAACCCCACCTTGACCACCAAAAAATTCACAGCCCAAATCGCCATCAGCACCGTAATAGCCAAAGCAATCGCACCACGCGATGGCGCCCGGCCATTGCCAGTCTCTATTTGCACAGCAGTCGATCAACCAAAAAAATCATTGCCAAATTATACGGTGACTCCCGGCCCCCAATAGCACTCTTTCCGCAACACCTGGGTGCCCCACGTTGAGTCCCTGAAGGGTGGGCCTTGGCTCCCGCATGCGGGGCGCGGCACCGCCGCGCCCCGGCGCAGTCCTCCGGCATCAACCATTCGCACTCTTCGCAGCCTCGCTATGGTGTTCCACGTGGGCCTTCGCCGCCTCTGCCGCATGATACGTAGCATGATGCTGGTGCCCAGTCGCGAGATGCGCCTGGTGGCCAGCAACATGATGCTCTCCATTTTCATGCTGCCGCGCGGCCTCTCGATGATGACGCGCCGCGTGTTCATGATGCTCTGCGGCTTTATGGTGATGCTCAATTGCTTGCTTCGACATAAATCCTCCTAAATGTGTAAACGTGTTCAGCGTGGGCGGGCAAACAAGGCTGAACCCCCGCCATTACGCAAATATGAAAGAAACATTACAACTGTAGCGGCGGGAGTTCCGTCTCGTGCTTTTTCTTCGGATAAGCTTTCTTCCTGGAGCTGCTTCTTCTTGCCCTGCGTTCAACTTCACCAGGCGGCACAGGCACTCCTGCCTATACGCTTGGGTTCCCAGAAAAACATGTCATTCCTGACGAAGTACGCGAAGTGAGGGATCCCTGCCAGCAAGGCAAACCAAGCCAACCAACACCCCTCACACCAACCGCTCTTGCCGCACCGTCACACTACCAATCCGATCCATCCGCGGCGCAAACCCAATCCCAGCCCCGCTTGGCACGCGAATCGTTCCCTCCGCACTAACCGTAACCTCCGGTGAAATCACATCCTCATGCCAATACCGTTTACTCGCGGTCACATCCCCAGGCAACCTGAAATTAGGCAATGTAGACATCGCAATGTTCTGCGCCCGCCCAATTCCCGATTCCAGCATCCCGCCGCACCACACCGGCACACCCTTCCGCTGACAAAGATCGTGAATTCGTTTCGCTTGCAACAATCCGCCCACGCGTCCCAGCTTGATATTGATGATCTTGCACGCGCCCAGCGCAATCGCCGCTTCCGCCTGCTCATACGTATGAATACACTCGTCCAAGCAAATCGGCGTCTGCAGATTTTTCTGAATCTCCACGTGACCAAACAGATCGTCCCATCCCAGCGGCTGCTCAATCATCATTAAATAGTACGCGTCCAGCTGCTTCAGCATGGGCAAATCCTCGGCGCGATACGCCGAATTCGCATCCACCATCAATTTAATCTGCGGAAAATCCTTCCGCAGCCGCTGCACTGGAGCCAGATCCTGGCCCGGCTTGATCTTAATCTTGATCCGCTGGTAACCAGCCGCCAGCTCTTTCTGCACCGCCGTCGAAAGCGCGTCTAGCGATTCCTTGATCCCGATCGAAACGCCGCAAGCAATTTCCTCGCGCTCGCCGCCAAGCAATTTCCAAAGCGGAATATTCTTCAGCTTCGCTTCCGCATCCCACACCGCGGTTTCCACCGTAGCCTTCGCCATGTTGTGCCCGCGGATTTGCCCAAGCATCGGCCAAACCTCGCTGGCAGCCGCCAATTCCCTTCCCCTAAGCCGCGGCCACACAAAATTCTTCAGAATGTGCCACGCCGTTTCCGTATCTTCGGGACAATAGTAAGGAGTCTCGCCCGCGGTGCACTCGCCCCAGCCCGAAACGTTGTCAACCTGCACTTCAGCCAAAATAATCCGCCGCTCGCTAACCCGATCCATACTCGTTTCAAACGGCATCAAAAGTTTTAAATGTATTTCACGAAGCGTAAGCCCATGCAATCTCATCGATGGTCCTAAGCAACCAGTTTTTACTCAAAACCTAAAGTCGCCGCAATAACCGAACAAAAAGCGCGCGCAGGCCGAGGAGCCCGCGACGAAGGATCTCAACCCAAGTGTCTTGCCTCCCGACACACTAACAAAATAAAACCGTCATTCCGAACGGAGTCCGCAAAGCCAAGACTTCCGCCCCTTTCCGCGTCTTTTGCGGAAAGAATCCCTCTTTGATCCCCGCGTCTTGCCAAAGAACAACCCTGTCAGCCGGCTACCATTTTCCATCTTCTACTTTCCCTTTTCCCATCGCTGGTTCAAAAATCCGAATACGGCCCCAAACAATAGTCCACGCCGCTCCCACTCGTGTGCACGCCCATAACCGCATACCCCTTCGCAAACCAGCCCATAAACTCCTCCCGCAACCGCGATTGCACTTCAATCAACGCCACATCACTCTTGGGCACGTGCACCTGCGCTGGACAAGTCAAAGACCCAACCTTTAAATGGTTGATCGCCGCCACCACTCGCGGCGAATCCAGATGCCATTCCACCAGCAATCGATCCGTCGGCATGGCCCGGTGCAGCGGGCTCGTCGTAATCCCATAGAAATTCGGAATATACCGTCGCGAGATCGCGCCCAGCCGGTTGATATTAAAATGCGCATTCTTCGTTTCCAGCGGATCAAAGGTCCACTCAATCAGTCGAAAGCCGCGTCGCTGCGCATCTTCCCGCTGAAAAAGTTTAAGCGCCCGCCCAATGTGCCGGTCCCGGTGAGACGCAACCACCGCCGCCATATGCGAATGCAAATACGGTGTGCCCTCGTGCAGGCCCACAAACGCCTTCGTAAACCCGACTATCGTCTCCCCATCAAACGCGCCCAAAACCTGCCCGCCAGTGTGATTCGCAACAACATAAGTAACGTACGGCTCCGTTTCCAGTTCGGCATCGCCCCAAACTTCCCGAGCAATCTGCACGCACCTGTGGAACTCCGCAAGCGAATGCAGCTCCCGAATCTTAATCTCATCACCCATAAACTCAGCCCTTGCTCCTTTCCCCGGATGGTCGCAGCACTGCTGCGCCGCGTCTCCGCAAGATTCCAACTCTGGTTTGCTTTTATTACCAAAAAAGAAACCCGTCATTCCGGACGATGTCCACAAAATGAGGTCCGCCGCCCCTTTCCGCTCCTTTTGCGTAACAATCCCTTCAATCGCGCCTATTGCCTCCAATCGCCGCGTTACCCAATCTGCCACTTTCCCTTTTCCATCTACCGTTCACAATCCCCGGCGCCTTGCCACCACCAAAACATACTCACTCCCCCAACTTCGCTTCCTCCCAAAGCGTTTCCATCCCCTCCCGCGGCACCTCCGCCAACGTCGTACCCCGCTCCCGCGCCACCCGCTCCATCTCCCGAAATCTCCGCGAAAACTTCTGACTCGTCTTCTTTAACGCAATTTCCGGATCGAGCTCCAAAAATCGGGCCAAATTCACGGCCACAAAAAGAATATCCCCCACTTCCCCCTCAATGTCCTGCAGCCCAGGGCGAGTCCGCGAGCCCTGCGGCCTTTCCCCGCCGCCCACGCGATTCCCCAACGCTGTCTGCAACTCACCAGTTTCCTCCGCCAGCTTAGCGAAAATCCCCTCAACATTTTCCCAATCAAAGCCGATCCGCGCAGCCTTTCGCGTAAGCTGATTCGCCTCCAACAAAGCCGGCAACGTCCGAGGCACCCCATCAAGCACAGACCCTGACTCCTCCGCTTTCCGATCCTTTCCTTCCTGAACTTCCTTCCTCTCCTGCTCTTTGATCTTTTCCCAATTTCTCAACACATCCGCCGAAGTCTTTGCGCTCTTGTTTCCAAAGACGTGCGGGTGCCGTCGAATCATCTTCTCGTAAATTTCTCGCACCACGTCCGCAATCGTAAAGCGTCCTTCCTCTTGCGCAATCTGCGCATGAAACAGTACCTGCAGCAACAAATCCCCAAGCTCCTCTGCAAATTTCAAATCGTCGCCAGAATCCATGGCGTCTAAAACTTCGTAAGCTTCCTCAATCAAATACGTTCGCAATGTAGCGTGCGTCTGCTCACGGTCCCATGGACACCCGCCAGGCGCGCGCAGCCGTGCCATCACCCCCACAAGTTTCTGAAACTCCCCGCCCACAGGAGTCGGCCGGAACGCTACAAATTTCTTCTTGGTTTTTGTCTTAAACTTCGACTTGCTCTTCTTCGTTTTTTTCTGAGCCATCGCCAACTCAGATTACGGTCACAGCCAACTATTTACAAGGCAACGCTCCTGCAGGTCACCTAGAACCCGCCGCTTTTTGCATTCTTCTCTTTTCATTTTCTAAAACAAAAAACGCCGCCGCTCCGTTGAGGGTGCCGGAGCGGCGGCTGTCAGGGGGGTTGAGGGAGACTATGCCTGGAGTTTTTTCAGAGCCATCTTGCCAAGAAATGCCAGGAAACCCACACAAAGCAAAAGCAGCGAACACTGTTCTGGTGTCGTGATCGTCAGCGAACCCGGGATCAAATTCCTGCCTTCCGGACCCATATACACCTGTTTTGTTCCGCCAACGCCAAAATCCAAACCGTCCATGAACCCACCGCCCGCCGCATCGGAATGAAACAGGAACGCATCCTGCGTCGTAAGAGCGTAGCATCCGTTGAGAAAATGCGAAGTGGCCACGCCAACTTCGGCGAATCCAATTCGTGCAACGTATGTGTAGCTGGGAGCAATCAACCATCCAAATCGCGCCATCCAACCCGCAAACGCTAACTACAATAGAGTTCGCACCTTAGACCTTGCCCCAAGCCCGCAAATACGATCAGATGTGCAAAGGAATTCCTACGCCAAGCTCAAAAAAGGAGGTAAATTGCCATAGGCATATCATTCACAACCATGTGGCACAGGCACTCCTGCTTGGGCTCTTGGGCTCTCCCGGGGTGGTCCACTTGCCGGTACACTTGTGGGATCTTCAGGGGTTCCTTCCTGGGGGCCCACTCTGAGCGCCGATCGCGAAGAGCGGGTCTTGGGTTTCGATGAAGGTCGATCCCTAGGCCCTCATTTTTGTGGGGTCCACCGTCCGAGGCAGGCCGTTCTCTTAATCGCCAAAAGGAGAAACAAACAACAAATGAAAATCCGCCGCGCACTACCGATCGCAATGCTGATCGCGCTAGCCCTCGTGACCGCATCGTCCCTGGCCCAAAAACCCGCCAGCCAAGACACTCCACTAGACAACCGTGCCGTCCAAACCGGCCCTCTCCGCGTAGTCGTAGTCGGCCTGGTCCACGGCCATGCCGAAGGTTTTTTCTCCGCCTCGCTAAAACGTACCGACATCTCCATCCTCGGCATCGCCGAACCCGACCGTGCCCTCTTCGATCAATACGCGAAAAAATACGGCCTCGATGCCAACCTCTATCACGCCGATTTCAATGAAATGTTGAACACCACGCATCCCCAAGCCGTCCTGATTTACACCAACACCGCCGACCACCGCAAAGTCGTCGAAGCTTGCGCCAAGTTCAGCGAAACTGCCGGCGTCAAGCCCCTCACCGTAATGATGGAGAAGCCTCTCGCCATCAGAGCCGAAGACGCCTACGCCATGGCCAAAGCAGCAAACTCCGCAAGAATGAATGTCCTCGTAAATTATTTCACTACCTGGGAACCCAGCCGCCACGCCGCCTACGAAATCGCCACCGACGGCCAGCTCGGAGAAGTACGCAAAATCGTCGCCCACGACGGTCACATGGGTCCCAAAGAAATCGGCGTAGGTCCCGAATTTCTAAATTGGCTCAGCGATCCACAACTCAACGGCGGCGGCGCACTCTACGATTTCGGCTGCTACGGCGTCGATTTCATGACCTGGGTAATGCACGGCCAGCGTCCGCTCACCGTCACCGCGGTCACGCAACAAATTAAGCCCGATGTCTACCCCAAAGTAGAAGACGAAGCCACCATCATACTCACGTACCCGAAAGCCCAAGGTATCGTTCAAGCCTCCTGGAACTGGGCTATCGGTCGCAGCGACGTCGAAGTCTACGGTAGAACCGGCCAAGCCAAAACAATCGGCCGCGACGCCTTGGAAATCCGCAAAGCCTCCGACAAAGAACCGCAAAAAGTTCAATCCAAAGCCCTAGTTCCTCCCATGGACGACGAACTCCGCTACCTAACCGCCGTAGTCGGCGGCGAAATAAAACCTGACGGTCCGGGCTCTCTCGAAACAAACATAGTAGTAGCCGAAATCCTCGACGCCGCCCGCGAATCCGCCAAATCTGGCAAAACCGTAAAACTGAAGTAACTCCGCAGACAATAATTTCTGTCATTGTTCCCGAACACTCCATCTAGTGGCAAAACCGCTCCTGTCCGACTGTGAGTCTTGCTCCTGGGTCCAAATCCCAAACGCGCAAACTCAGAACGCCGAAACCTTCCTTAGGGTCGGAGCTTCAGCTCCGACCCTACAACCAAGAAAATCTGGCTGCAGTCTCCTGAGGGCCCTTATACTCTCGATCAACCCACCGTATAATCCCGACATGCCACGAACCCTAACAGCATTCGCTCTCCTCCTAGTGACAAGCACATTCACCACGAACGCACAATCCTCTCACCCTACTGCCCGCCAAATCGTCGCCGAAATCCAAAAACAAGTCGGCGTCCCCTGGCGCGCCGAAACCGTCGATACCTTCAAAGCCGGCAATCCAGACACGCCCGTAACCGGCATCGCCGTAACCATGATGGCCACCATGGATGTTCTCGAACGCGCCTCCACACAGGGCCTCAACTTTGTCATCACCCATGAGCCCACCTTCTACGCGCACGAAGACGTCCCCGAAGGCATGCCCGAAAACGATCCCGTCTGGGCCGAAAAGCGTGCCTTCATCGAAAAACACAACATGGTCGTCTGGCGTTTCCACGATCACTGGCACATGCGCAAGCCCGATGGCATCGAAGCCGGCACCGTCAAAGCGTTAGGCTGGGAAGCATTTCAGAATCCCAACAATCAATATTTCTTCACGTTGCCGGAAATCACAGTAAAGAATCTGGCTGAAGAAGTTGCAAAAAAACTGGATTCTCCGGTAGTCCGCGTGGTGGGCGATCCACAAATGAAAATCACAAAAGTGGTCCTAAGCCCGGGCGCCGCAGGCGCCGCTCGCGAATTTCAAGCCCTGGAAAATGACAACGTGCAAGTCTTGCTGGTAGGCGAAACCCGCGAGTGGGAAACCGTCGAATATGCCGCCGACGCCGTCACCCAAGGCCGAAAGAAAGCCCTAATCGTAATCGGCCACATCCCCAGCGAACAAATGGGCATGCAGGAATGCGCCACCTGGCTAAAGGGTTTCGTGAAACAAGTCCCCGTGGAATTCGTCCCCACAAAAGAACCCTGGCAGCCAATAAAATAACTTTCCCGAACGCCGTTGTGGTTGCGGCACTTTAGTCCGTGCCGCTGCCCCAGCACACGGAGCAGGGCCTCTTGCGTTGTAGCGTAGGCTTCAGCCTGTGCTCTTGGCTTTCTCAATGCGGATTTCGTCTGTTCAGTTTAAACAACAAAGAAAACCGTCATTTCGAGGAGACCGCCGCCCCTTTCCGTGCCTTTTCCGGCAAGAATTCCTATTCGATCGATCCCTCAAGTCTCCGAGCCCGTCCCAAAACGTCGCACCCACCCTAATTCCCACTACCCCGGCCATGCTAAACTCCCCCTTGCCCAAACCAAAAGCAGGAGCCCCCATGCGTCTCCCACCAGTAATCATCGTCCTATTACTCTTCGCCGTCGCCACTCCCGCGCAATCCGACAAACTTACCGTCACCGGTAAACTCACTCGCGTCATGGCCATCGGCGCGGAAACATCCGGCTGGGCCATCGAACTCGATCCCGCCCTCACCGTGAACGGCAACCAAGTCACCTCCATCGAAATCCAATCCTCCAACCCGCAAAAATTGGAAGCCCTGGCAAACAAAACCGTAAAAGCCACCGGCAAACTCTCCAACGCCGTTGGCGTAGAAACCGGCCACCGCCCGGTCCTAACGATTTCCTCCATCAAGCCCACAAAACTCAAACCAACCTCCGCCCCGGCCCCAAGTCCCCACCAATAATCAGACCTGTAGCGACAGGATCTTACTCCCGTGCTTTCCAGGGTTCGCTTGTTCGTGTGATTTGGCTTTCTGGGGGCCGCTGCTTACTACCGGGCCCTGTTCCGATTTTCCAATGTCATTTTTCTGTTTTCGTAAACTACTTCGCCGCCCCACGCCCCGCCGTCCCCGCTGGCTTCCACTTGTTCAAAAATGCCAAAATATCTTCCGGGGCCATCGACCGCGCCGCCTCAAACTCTCCGCGCTTCTGGCTGAACAACAGCTTCCCATCCGAATCCAGTACCGCAATCGCCGGCACACCGCGCTCCAACGGAATATCATATTTCTTGGCGATACCCAGGTTCTTGTCCATCTGCCCGATGTCCACATGCACCACCAGAAACGATTTGTTCAGCGTCGGCGCAATCTCAGGCGAATGAAAAGCCTCGTCCAGCACATGGCAATCAAAACACCAGTTGCCGCCAAAGACCAGCAGCACTCGTTTGTGCGAAGCTCCAGCAGTCTTCACCGCCTCTGCAATTTCCTCACTCGCGTCCACATTCGGCGGATAAATCTGTTTGTCCTCCAACGGCTGCCGCAGCTTCGTAGCCGCCGTGTGCCGCACTATTCCCAGGTACCAGTTATTCCCCTGCCGGAACCAATTTTGCGACATTGCCACAAATTGTTTCTTCGTCGCGCCCCCTTGTTTCGTCGTAAGCGTAAGTTGCAGCACCAACGAATGAATATCCGAAGTAGGCTGATCCTGCTGCACCACCTGCGCCGTAATATTCGTCAGCCCTTGCGCCTTCCAAGCCGTCCAGAACACAACTTCACTCTGCACAGAAATATTTTTCTTATCCGGCCCTGTAATGTCCGGTGCAGGCGCTTGCGTGTAAAGAGCAGCTAGAGCTGCGGGATCCCCAGCCAACACCGCCGCCCGCCACTTCTCAAACGGCGCAAAATCCGACTGCGCGCGAGCAACTCCGCCCACAATCAACACAGCAAAAACAAAAATCATTATTTGTCGCATAACCCTAAAAGAATATCACGACCCCACAACCAACCCCTGCGCCCCCACTCTGAGCACCTTTTGCGAAGGGTGGGTCTTCGGTAGCGCCATACCTTCAGGCCGGCATCTTGGGTTCCGCCCCCAAAGAGCATTGTCCTTCAGAGAAGCCCGCGACGAAGGATTTTAACCACCACGCCTTGCCTCCAACCTCCTCTGTTGTAATGCCGCAGCACCTCTGCGTCTGCAACCTCCGCGACCTCAACCCCTTCCCCACCCGTGATAAACTTGTATCTTACTTTCCAAGCGAGGTAACCAGCGTGTCCGACAACAAAGACGAAGGCTTCAAAGTAATTGACCGCCGCCCATTCACATCCGAAGGCGAAATCCGCAAAGAAGTCGTGGAAGAGCAGGAACGCGAAGCGCGCCGCGAAGAAGTAAAAGCCGAAGCCAAGGCCGCCGCTAACGCCAACGCCGAAAGCGCAAAACCTCCCGCAGACACGCCCAAAAAATTGCCCGCCTTCGAAAATCTCATCCGCATGATCGGCAGCAATGCCGCGATGGTTTTGGGCGCCTATGCCGACCCTAACACCGGTCAGCCGATGATCGATCCAGACGCGGCCCGCGAACTAATCGATATGCTGGACGCCCTCCAACAAAAAACTAAAGGCAATTTGGCGCCCGAAGAAGACGATATGCTGTTGGATCTCCTCGGCAAACTAAAACTGACCTACCTCGAGATTTCCAAAGCCATGGCCGCCGAAATGGCCAAAGTAACCGCCCAAGCCAAAGGCACTGCTAAGCGCTAACCGTGGCACAGCCATTCCTGCGTCGAAGCTATTTTTATGCCCGCTTGGGTTTTCCCTCGTAGGTTACCAGTCTTACGTCCGCGAACGGCCATGTCTTGGATCTAACTCATCAAGAAAAACGTCATTCCGGACCGAGTGTGCGCAGTGAGGAATCCCTGTCCCTCGACATCGGGTCGCAGCACCGCTGCGCCCACGTCCGCACCACACCAAATAAAACCCCGCTACAATACTCCCATGCTTCCCGAACCCATCCACCTGACCATCCTCGGCTCCGGCACAAGCATGGGCGTCCCCACACTCGGCTGCCACTGCTCCGTCTGCGAATCTCTCGACGCTCGCGACAAACGTCTTCGCCCGTCTCTTCTCCTTTCTCGCGCCGGCCAAAATGTAGTCATCGACACCGGCCCCGACTTTCGCACGCAGGCTCTCCGCGCAAACCTCGATCGTCTCGATGCCGTCGTCCTCACGCATTGCCACGCCGACCACATTCTCGGCTTCGACGATCTCCGCCCCTACAATTTCCGCCAGAAAGGCGCCATCCCCGTCTACGCCACCGAAGACACCTTCCGCGTTATCCGCCGCGTCTTCTCTTACGTCTTCGATACCCGTCCCACGCTCAGCAGCATTCCCAGCGTCGAACTTCGCGAAGTCGTTAGTCCGTTCATCCTCCTCGGCGTTTCCTTCATTCCCGTTCCGTTACTCCACGGAGAAATGCAAGTCCTCGGCTTCCGCTTCGGCCGCGCCGCATACCTCACCGATTTCAGCCGCCTCCCCGAATCAAGCGTCCCGCTGCTCGAAGATCTCGACGATCTAATTCTGGACGCGCTGCGAGACGTCCCCCATCCCATGCATCAAACCGTCGAGCAAGCCCTGGCGCTAATCGATCGCCTGAAACCCAAGCGCGCCTGGTTCACGCACATCGCCCACGACCTTCCCCACGAAGCCACCAACGAACGCCTGCGACAACTCGGCTACCCGCAGGTAAAGCTGGCCTTCGACGGGCTGACACTGGAAGTAGCCACCGAATCTCAGACTGTCGAAGTGAACGGTCGTCGCAGAACCAGGGGCATCAGCGTTTTCACCTCTGCAGAAGATTGGGCCGCTCGCTACGGCCCCCCCTACGGAGAATCCGTAACCGGCCGCGGAAGCGTAATCGCCATCGGTACCTTCGATGGCATTCATCTTGGCCATCAAAGCGTCCTGAAATACGCCATCGAGCGCGCCCTGGAAAGCGGCGCGGTAGCCACAGCCCTTACCTTCGAGCCGCCGCCGATGAAAATCCTGCGCCCGGAATCCGCGCCGCTCCGCATATCCACTAACCAACAACGCATCGACTGGTTTGACGCCATCGGCATGGAAGCCGCCGTAGTCTTACCGTTCACCAAAGAATTGGCCGAATTAACAGCTCAGGAATTTGTGAATGAAATTTTAGTGCGCCAGCTAAAAGTGCGCGCTATAGTCGTAGGCGACAATTTCCGCTTCGGCAACCGCCAGTCCGGCAACGTAAAATTACTCCGCGAAATGGGCATGCGCGACGGCTTCGAAGTCGTAGTCCACGAGCCGGTAACCCTCGACGGGCAAGTTGTCTCCAGCACCTTGATCCGTAAATCAGTAAGCGCAGGCGACGTCCGCCACGCCGCGCGCATGCTGGGGCGCCCCTTCGCGCTAACCGGCATGGTCGTCAGCGGCACCGGCACGGGCCGCAAATTCACCTTTCCCACTCTAAATCTTGAGCCTGAACAGGAATTGCTCCCCGCCCGCGGCGTCTACATCACCCGCACCATGCTCGAAGGCGAATCTAGCAGCCACCGCAGCGTAACCAACATCGGTGTCCGTCCAACGTTCAACGGCTCAGGCCTAACCGTCGAAACCCACTTGCTCGACTATTCCGGCAACTTCACCCCGCGCAACATCGAAGTTCGCTTCTGGAAGCGCCTCCGCTCCGAAAAAAAATTCTCCGACCACGAAGAACTAAAGCGCCAAATCGCCCAAGACATCGACTCCGCCAACAAATTCTTTGCCCGCCTTCGCCAAGCCCGTGCAAGATCCATGCGCATGCCCACCGAATAGCAAATACCGGCGGCTTCAGCCTGCGCTCTTGGGGATTGTAGCGGTGGCTTTCATGCCAGCTGTTGGGTTTTTCCTCTCCCAGGTGCCTCCACTCTGAACACCTTTCGCGAAGGGTGGGCCTGGGGTTTCTCCGGGTGGCACAGATACTCCTGCCTGTGCTCATGCCCGCGGGGAACGTAGTGGCCGGCCCTGAACTGGCCTCTCGGGTCCTCTTCGGAGGGGTGCAGTAGTGTTTGCGCCCTGTTCGCACAAAAAAAACGTCATTCCGAACGAAGCCCGCGAAGTGCCACCTCCCAACCAGCCTCACCCCCACCTTTTTCAGATTTCCCTTCTCTATTTTTCTCCTCCTAACAAATTCCTCACGAACTCTTCATTACTTTTCAGCACACGAAATCCTAATCTCGAAAAAGCAGGGCTTCCTGCGCACCTGGAGTCATCGCGATGTCGCTGGCAATTTTTCTCGCAATCTGTATCGTAGGTGTGGATTTCCTGATCTACGTTCTCTTCCAATGGACCTTCGGCGACAAACGCCGCGCCATCGCCCGCAAACTTGCTGCCCATCGCGAAGCCACACAAACCCAAACGCCGCCGCGACGCCCATTCCTGGTCCACGCTGGCCCGCAAACCCGCGCCCGCCTACAAAAAGTCCGCGCCCGCTTATCCGCGCACTCCCACCAAAAACTGGCCTAGCCGCCTCACGCAAGTCCGTGAGCTTGTAGTGGCGGGACTTTAGCCCCCCGCTTTTCTGTTGGTTTGTGTCTCGGGTACCCGCCCTGGGATTCTCTTTCCGGGGTGCCCCACCCTGAGCGCCTTTTGCGAACGGTGGCCTGGGTCTAACTCACCAAAAAATAAAACCGTCATTGCGAACGGACCCGCGCAGTGAGGACCGCCGCCCCTTTCCGCGCCAAGAATTCCTCTTCGATCCCGCGTCTTGCCACAACCACCCCTACTTCTTCTCCCCCGCCAAGCAATCATTGCAAATCCCACCCACTTCCGTCCGCGACACCGTAACCCGAATATCGCAATCGCGCGCAATCTGTTCCTTCAACTGCTCATAAAGCCGCGACTCAAACTCGCGCACCTTCCCGCACCGCAAGCACGCCACATGTATATGATCGCGCGGCCCATGTGTCTCGTAATAATGTCGGTCGCCCCGCAAATGCAGCAGATCGAGCTCATCAATCAAGCCCTGCCGTTTCAGCAAATCAATTGTGCGATAGACAGTAACCAGGTGTACTGCCGGATCGATCTTCTGCGCCCGCTCCAGGATCTGGTCCACATCGAGATGCTGCTCGGCGGAGTCCATCACCTGCAAAATAACGCGCCTCTGCCGCGTAAGCCTTATCCCGCGCTGGCGAAGCGTGTCCTGCAAATGCCCGGAAGGCTCCGCAGCATTAATGCGTTCGCCAGAGGAGACGCGGCGGGATGGAGTAGCAGCCATGGAGCGAGTGTCCTCGAAATGCCGATTGTATCAGGAACCGCACCCCACATATAGACGCGGCTCTTTGTCCTTCCAAAAAATTGAAGCCGTCATTCCGCACAGCTTCTGCGGAGTGAGGAACTCACCGCAGACACTCCGTGTGTGCCTCTGCCCCACAAAAACTAAAAATGAAAATGAATCACGAATGCCGGATCAGCATCCGCGCCACATCGTTATATGTCACATACGCAATCAGCGCCAAAAGAAACACCAGCCCCACCTGGATAAACCGTTCCTTGAACGCCAAACTGAAGTCCCGCCGCCGAATTCCCTCCAGCGACAGCAATAAAATCTGCCCGCCATCCAGAATCGGTATCGGCAAAATATTCAAAATCCCCAAATTGACGCTGAGCACTGCCATCAACTGCACCACCGCAAACGACCCCGCCTCCACAGCTTTCCCTGCCAGCGAAGCAATCCCCACCACGCTTTCCAATTCCTTCGGCGAAGTCTTTCCGGTCACCAGCCGATCCACCACATCGACCACCATCTGTGTGCCACGCCAGGTCATCGTACAAGACTGCGCGAACGCTTGCCCAAACGAAATCTTGCGGAAATAAACATCGGGCTTGCCCGGCGACCGGTGAATCCCCACCATCCATGCCATTTCTCCAAGTTCGTTCTTTCCTTTTTGCGGCGTCACCGTCAGGTTCACCAGCTGCCCATCGCGCCGCACCACAAAATTCACGGGCTTGCCTTGGCCTTGTTGAATAGCGTCGACAAACGCGCCCCAGCTACTTACATATTCGCCGTCAACAGACACGATCGTGTCCCCAATTTTCACACCTGCGGCCTTGGCGGGAAGCGATGGGTCAAGTTCGCTTACAACCGCTGGCGCATCCGGCGGAAAACCAAATATCAGTTCAGGACTCTTCATTCCCACAGAACTGACCGTCAGCGATCGCGTAACTCCCTGATGATCGATCGTAAGCTGATAGGTCTGCCCCGCAGGCGCTTTCTCGACCACATTCTGCGCCGTTTCCCAAGTAGGATTCGCAATCCCGTCCAGCGAAACAATCCTGTCGCCGTGAACCACGCCAGCCTTTCCCAGCGGCGAATCTCTTTGTAGGTCCACAACCACCAGTGGCTCCTGCTCATACTTCGGCAGCGCTTCGCCCTTGATCACGTAATACCCGGTAAGCAGAAAAATCGGGAAAATCAAGTTCACCGCCGGACCCGCTGCGCAAATCAACGCCCGTTGCCAACGCGGCTTGGACATCAACTCATCCGGCGCGCCCGTCGGCTTCTGATCGCCCGAATCGATATCCGTAATGTCCTGCCCCGCCATGCGCACGTATCCGCCCAGCGGCAGCGCGCTCACACGCCAGTCCGTTGCTCCGCGCTTGATCCCGAACAGCCGCGGCCCGAAGCCGATCGAGAACACATCCACGCGCACGCCAAAAAACCGCGCCACGATGTAATGTCCCCATTCGTGCACAAGGATTAGGACGCCCAGCACCAACACCATGCCAATAATTGTATTCATTCGATCGAGCGACTCCGCCAAAACAGTGTAGCAAACTCCCACCAACCACAGCACGCCCACCAAACCCCTTGTGCCGTGAAATCAAACCGCTCAAATTAGATGCGCCCCACCCCAAATTGGTAAGCGCCCCATGCAGGGTGTGTATTGACCATTGTAGTGGCCGAACTTCAGATCCGTGCCCCTGCCCCCAGCGCCGTTTTTGCGCGGGGTCTCCTGGGGCGGCCTGTTCTTAGGTTTCTCTCTGGAGTGCCTGAGTCCGCAAAGGGTGGGTCTTGGGTCGAACCCCAAAATAAAGAAATCGTCATACCGAACGGAGACCGCGAAGTGAGCAGCCCGTCTTCGATCCCATCTCGCCCAGGAACCGAACCCAACCCCCTATGCACTCAGCCCCGCCAGCTTCCCCACAACCTCCTTTGCCCTCCTCCGCGCTTCACCATCCGCTTCCAACACATCCTCAATACTCCCAAACTTCCCGCGCGCCGTCCCCGCCAAAACCTCTTCCACCACTTCCGCAATCCCCAAAAACGGCAACCTCTTCTCCAGAAACGCCGCCACTGCCACCTCATCGGCCGCGTTCAAGGCGCACGGCAACGCTCCGCCCTTCTTCATCGCTTCCCGCGCCAACCGCAAACACGGAAACCGCCGCGTAGAAGCCTTCTGAAAATCCAACCGCCGCAGCTCCTGCCAGCCCAGCTGCACCTGCTGCGATTCCACGCGCTCCGGATAAGTCAGCGCATACTGAATCGGCATGCGCATATCTGGCGGCGCAAGTTGCGCAAGCACCGCGCCATCCACAAATTCCACAAACGAATGAATCACCGATTGCGGGTGAATGATCACATCGATCTGTTCCGGCTGTATCCCAAACAGCCACCGCGCCTCGATCACTTCAAATCCTTTGTTCATCATCGTCGCCGAATCAATCGTGATCCGGCTCCCCATTTTCCAGTTGGGATGAGCCAATGCCTGCTCAATCGTCACCTTTTCCAACTCCGTCCGCGGCGTTTTCCGGAACGGCCCGCCCGACGCCGTCAACACAAGCCGCCGCACCTCCGGATAGAGGGGCTCATCCCCGTGCGCTGCCCTTCGCGAAGCCCGCAAGCACTGGTGCACCGCATTGTGTTCCGAGTCCACCGGCAACAATTCCCTAGCAGACTTGGCAGCCGCCGCCATCACCAACTCGCCCGCCGCAACCAGCACTTCTTTATTCGATAACGCCACCGTACGCCCGAGCTTCACAGCCTCGTACGTGGCCTCAAGTCCAACGACCCCCACCGACGCCGAAAGCACAATGTCCGCCGTCGCGTGCGTCCCAACCGCTAGCATACCTTCGCGTCCATGATGGATCGCTGGCAGTGCCACATTCCTCTCGCGCAGCCGCCGCGCCAGCTCATCCGCCCACTTTGCATCCGCCACCGACACCACTTCTGGCCGGTGCCGCTCGATCTGCCCCACAAGCTCATCAAGATTGCGGCCGGCCGCCAACGCCACAATCTTCAATCGCTCCGGCATTGCCTCCACCACATTCAGCGTCTGCCGCCCAATCGATCCAGTACACCCAAGTATCGCTAGAAGTTTTTGCCCCATATCCTCAATTCTAACTCGGATTCCTATAGTGGCCGGTCTCGAGACGGGTGCCGCTGTTTTTGTGGAGGGGAACCCAAGAGGCCCGCGCAGAAGGTGCAACTGACATTCCGAAGGGAGTCGCAGAGTGTCTCTCCCACAAACCAGCTCCCGCAGCCGTCCCCTACACCCCGACCAAAACCATGTAATACCAAACCACCGGCACACACAAAATCAAGGCATCGATCCGATCCAACACTCCCCCGTGCCCCGGCAACAACGACCCCGAATCCTTCACTCCCGCCGACCTCTTATACGCCGACTCCAGCAAATCCCCCATCTGCCCCGCCACATTTCCCAACAAGGCCATCGCCAAAAGATGCACCAGCGGAATCGTCAAAAAGAAACTAGCCGCATAACCGATCAGCAGTGACCCAACGATCCCCCCGATCGATCCTTCCCAAGTCTTCTTAGGCGAAATATGCGGGGCCAGCGGGTGCTTCCCGATCGCCCGCCCGACAAAGTAAGCCGTAGTATCCGCAGCCCAGGTGATTGCCAGCGGGAAAAGCAGCAACCGTGGCCCGTTCATCGACGACGCATGAAGCCTCACGGCAAACGAAAGCGGAAACGCCACCAGCAGCAATGCGCTCGAGGAAACTCCTGCCGCCGGCAAAGTCTCCACCAGCGGGCGCCGCGTTAACAACGTCAACACCGTCACGCCAAGCACGAACACGAAAAACAAAGTCCCTGACGAATAAATCGTGCTGAAGCGGTGAGACATCGCGGTGACCTGTGCGGTTAGCAATGCACGGGGTGTTGCTGGAGAGCTGCCGACGACCAAGGCCGCTCCAAATGACTTGGTAGCTCGCCACGTTTGCGCGATCAGCAAGACCGAGCAGAACATCGTCCAGCACCGATAAGCCCGGTGCCCAATCGCATCACCCAACGCAAAATATTCCCGCAACGCCTGCACCGTAACCACCGCAAGCGCCGCCGCCACGACATAAGTAGGAGTTAGAAGTACAACCACAAGAACAACAGGAATCAGCAGCAGAGCAGTAACAACACGCGTCCCAGTCATGGAAAAACAGCATAGCAGAACTATGTAGCATAGGCTTTAGCCTGTGCTTTTCGGTTTGTAGGGCTGGCTTTCATGTCAGCTCTTGGCGGGGGGGGGGGCCTTGGGTTTGTCCCACACAGGAAACAAAAACGGCCCCATCCCGAACGAAGTGTGGGATCCCTCTTCGATCCCAACATCACGCCATCTTCCCTACCGTGCTACCGAGGCCGGCGGCGCAATCGCCCCATACCGCCGTTCCCTCTTCTGAAAATCCAACAACGACTCCAACAACCTCGCCCGATTAAAATCCGGCCACAACGTATCCGTCACAAAAATCTCCGCATACGCAATCTGCCACAGCAAAAAATTACTAACCCGCATCTCTCCAGAAGTTCGAATCAAAAGATCCGGGTCTGGCAAATCTGCCGTATAAAGATGCCGAGCCAGATCCTCTTCCGTCACCGGCTTCGGCGGTTGATGCCCATTCCGTGCCGCCAGGATCGCGTTCATCGCATCCACAATCTCCGCGCGGCCGCCATAATTCAACGCAATCGAAAGCACCATCCCGGTATTGTTCGCGGTCGCTCCCGTAGCCTCACGCGAATCCCGCCGCACGGCCTCCGGCAGCTCATCCGCCCGCCCCAGAAACCGAAGCCGAATATTATTGCGCTGCAAAAGTGGCATTTCCTTCCGGATATATTCCCGAAGCAGCGCCATCAAAAACTCGATCTCCGTCTTGGGCCGCCGCCAGTTCTCCACCGAAAACGCATACAACGTCAGCGCCTCAATATGCAACCGCGCGCAAGTCTCAATAGTGATCCGCGCAGACTGCGTGCCATACCGGTGACCCGCTACCCGCGGCAAGTGCCGCTTCTGCGCCCATCGCCCGTTCCCATCCATAATGATGGCGATGTGCCGCGGAAGCCGTTCGAGATCAAGCTTTTCGATCAGGCGAGATTCTTCGCCGGTGACCGGTCCGAGAGTTTCCAGTTGGATTCGTGGGTGCGACACGGTGAGATTCTTCAATCCCCTTTACGGCGCAAAGTTAACACGACCAACCCCCGCAGCGCAATTGCCAACCTCTGCCAAGTACTCCAACAGTACCGGTCAGTAGCATAGGCTTAAGCCCGGGATCTTGCGTTCGCAGCGCTGCCTTTCGTGCCAGCCCTAGCATTTCTCTCTCCTGGGTACGCGACTATGAGCGCCTTTCGCGGAGGGTCTCTTGGGTTTCTCTCTCCCTGGGGTTTGTAGGGCGCGCCTTCCGAGGCGTTTCCGCGCAGCGTGCTCTTCCCCCTCACCCCGCAGGTGGATGAAAAAACTGATTAATCGACTGCACCACCAGCACCAGCGTCACAACAATCATTGCAATCGCGGTAATCCACGCCACCAAATTAAAGAAAAATCCATTCGTATGCTCACCCATCAAATCCTTGCGATTCACCAGTAGTAAAATAAAAATCAACACAATCGGCAGCCAGACCCCGTTCCCCACCTGCGAAAAAATCAGAATCTTCCACAGCGGCGCATTTGGCAGCAGCACAATGCCCCCACCAATCACAATCAGCAGTGTATACAGCCAGTAGAACGCCGGTGCCTCGCGAAACTTGTTATCGATCCCAGCCTCAAACCCCAGCCCTTCGCAAATCACATGTGCCGTCGACAGCGGCAGAATCGTCGCCGCAAACAGCGAAGCGTTCAGCAGTCCAAATGCAAACGTCAACGCCGCCCACTTCCCCGCCAACGGGATCAGCGCCTTGGCCGCTTCCCCGGCGTCGGTTATATTCGTCTGCCCGTTGGCGTGCAGCGTGGCCGCCGTGCAAATAATGATGAAAAACACGATCACCATGCAGGAAATGCTTCCGAGCAGCACGTCCCACCGCGCTTGGGGATATTGCCGTGGCCCCACCTTCTTCTCCACGAACCCCGCCTGAATATAAAAGAATTGCCACGGCGCAATTGTCGTCCCCACGAGCGCTGTCAGCGTGATTAGGTAGCCCGTATCCATGTGAATGCTCGGCACCACCGTCATTCGCGCCGCCAGCAGCCAGTCCGGGTGCGACAATATCGCCGAGAAAAAATATGTAAGATAAAACGCGCAAGCAACCAGGAACACCACTTCAACCTGCCGGTATGTTCCTTTCAGCACCAGAATCCACACCACCATCGCCGCCAACGGCACCGCTATGTATTTGCTGATTCCGAAAATTTGCGCCGACGCCGCCACTCCCGCAAATTCCGCCACCACGTTGCTAAGGTCCACCAAGAAGCCCGTCACCATCACGAAAAACGTCGAACGAAACCCAAATTCCTCCCGAATCAAGTCAGACAGCCCCTTCCCCGTGATAACTCCCATCCGCGCGCACATTTCCATGGTCACGTACAACGCGATCGTCAGCGGCACCAATGACCACAGCATCGTGTACCCATACGCCGACCCGACCTGCGTATACGTACCGATGCCGCCCGCATCATTGTCAACGTTCGAGGTGATAATCCCCGGCCCAATCACCGCCAGAAACAGAAACATCCGGTGCCGCCACTGGTTTCCCCTCGAGAAGAAACGCAGCACGCCGGCACGCAGTCGGTCAATAAACGCATTAATTACCGAAAGTGTCATCGCCGCGAACTCAGTCTCCCAATCTCAATTTCCGCACCAATCCCTCCTGGGTGCCCCACTCTGAGTCTGTGAAAGCAGTAAGAATCCTCTTCGGTTCCCGCGTCTTGCCTCCAACAAAAGGCCTGCAATCCCCCGCGCCTCAACCTCACGCGTTCACCAACCGCGAAACCACATCGTCCACAGTGATCACCCCAGTCGGCCGCCGCTCGTTGTCCAGCACCGTCAACATGCGCAGATTGTATTTATCAAACAGCTCAAACACATCCTTCTCATTTGCATCCGCCGAAATCGAAACCAGCGGCTCGGTCTTCAATTCGCTCATGTGCTGTTCCGGAGCGGCCAAAAAAATCCGCGCAATCGGCGCAGTTCCCGCAAAATGCCCCAACTTATCCAGGATCACGATGGTGTCCAGTTGCTCCAGATTAAATTCCTGCTTTCGCAACCACTGCAGCACTTCATCCCGCGAAATCGATTCGCTCACAAACGCAAACTCCGTGTTCATCATGCCGCCTGCTGTCGAAGGATCAAACGCCAGCAATTCCCGGACGTCGTTCGCCTCCTGATTCGGCATTTCCTCCAGCAATTCCTCGGAGGTCTCCTTCGGCAAATCCGCCAGCAAATCGGCCGCCGCGTCGGGGGCCATCTCCTCGATAATGTCTGCGGCCTTCTCCGGATCAAGCTTCTCCACGATCTGCGTGGTCAAGCGTTCGTCCAATTCCGCCAGCACCGCCGCCGCCGTCTCTTCGTCCAGCGAAGCAATAATCCCCTGCCGCTCCGCCGCCGAAAGCTCTTCCATCATCTCCGCAAGATCGGCCGGATGCAGATCCTCCAGTTTCTCGTGGGTAATCCGCAGTTTCACCCGCCGCAGCGGGTCGGGCTCGATCAAATTCACAAATTCCCAACGGATCGACCGCTGCGGCAACTTGCTCTGCAGCTTCCGCACCAGGCTCGAGGGCGCAATTCCCTGCAGCAGCCTGCGCACAGCCCCCGGCACGCCCACATCCACCTGCGCAATGCGCAACTCCACATGCGCATTCGTGGGAAATTCCGCCAGGTCCACATCATTCACCCGCACCACCTTGCGCCCCGCCATATCGATGATCTGCTGGTCCAGCAAATCCTTCTGCACCGCCAGCCACGCCTCATTCGGCTGATAAGCATCCAGCGAGCGCTCCGACGCATTCAAATCGATCCGTCCGGGCGCAACCTTCGCCACCTGGTCATACCGCGCCACCAACGGCTGAAAACGCCCGCGCGATATAAGGAAATGCGACACTCGGTTCGGCTGCTCCGCCGGCTCAATAAAAAACTCCCGCACGCGCCCCACATAATTCCCCTGTGCGTCATAAGCCGCCGATCCCATAAGCTCCGTAGCGTAAAGCATGCCGTTGCCATCCTCCTTTCTGCCGCATGTCGCCCAAACAAAAAAAAACCGCGGACGGTGCGACCGGCGCGGGTAACCTGCTCCGAAGCTAAACCATCGCTACCCGGGAGTCACTCCTCCAGCGGCAAACAACCGGAATAATCCCCCATCGAGAACAATTCCGTCACCTGGCCGGACGATCAGCGTCGAAGTCGTTGCTACCACCGGCACGGCGAACGACAGCCGGACCCACATCCTGGACAACCTAGGGTGAGGTTCGAACTCGCTTGGCGCGCTCATCAGAGAAAATGCACTCCGAGCCTAGGAATAAACCTCGGCCCAACAAGTTGTCAAGAACAAACCACTAACCACCAACAGATTTCCGGTAACCTGGGCTCCAGCCTGTGTCTTGGTCTTAGTCTTTATTCGTGGGGCCAACGATGCATCGAGCCCGGCTCTTGGGTTCCTGTGTGCTGCACTCTGAGCGCCTTCCGCGAAGCGTGGGTTTTGCATCTTCTCGGCGTGGTAGCTCAACGCCTCCAGGCCGGCATCTCGGGTTCAGCTCAATAAAAAGCACGTCATTGCGAGCGCAGTCTTCGAAGCGAGGAATCTCTCTTCGATCCCCGCGGCTTGCCTCCCAACCCAAACAACTCGGTTACTCAAACAGCATATGCGAAGCCCCCACGCCCTTCCTCTTACACTCCTCCAAATAGAGCACCAAATAATTCTTCGTAATAAAATCCCGCGGATGAAACCCCAACAACCTCGCCGCTCGGTCAATCGCCTCATGAGGACCCTCTAACTCCACAAATGTTCCAATCGGCGTCTCATCAAAATCGATCAGCAACCCCTTCGCCCAGGCATAACGCTTCGGCAACTTATGGGGCGTCCGGTATTTCTCATACCGAAACCATCCGCGCAGCCCCAGCCCCTCGAAAATCTTCTGCAGCGCCAACGGATCCGTCAGTACCGTCTCCAATTCCTCCCGCACCTTGTGTCGCCGATTCCGCGCAGTCTCAGCCGGTACAATCGCCAGCTGCTCCGGTGGCGACTTGAACGTCAGCAGATACCGCTCCGGCCCTTTCTTCGCACCACGTTTCTTCTTCCCCGCCGCCGCGGGCGTCTCCGTCCGAATCCTCAACAGCTGCCCATGTTTCGCCAATCCCCCGTCCGGCGTATCAAACAACAAATTCTGCTCATGCACCCGCGCGGCGACCGATTTAGCCCCAACTTTCGCCAGGGTCTTCAGAAACTTCTTGGGATTCGCGATCCTAAGCTTAATTTCGATCTCAGCAGCCATGGCCAAATTGTACTGGAGAAAGCACCTGTACGGCGGGACTTAGTCCAGTGCCTCTGCCCCAGCGCGGCGTCTCTTGGGTTTCCGTAGCATAGGTCTCAACCCTGTGGGTTCCTCCTCGCAGTCAGGGCCGCCGCGCCTTTCCGGGCCTTATGGGGAAAGAATCCCTCTTCCATCCCTGCGTGTCGTGGCTCTACCACCCCCCCCCCACCTCCAAAATTTTCCTCAGCCCCTCCCAACCCACCCCAGCCCGCCCTACAAACTATCCCCGAACTCAGTTACGATATCCGCTCGGCGCGACACCTGTAGCGCCGGGCGAGTCCCCGAACCTTGCTTGTCCCGAGCATTGAGGGGTGGGCCGCTTTTCCTACAGTTTGTTATTCATGTTGTTATACGTGGCTTGTCACACAAATGGCTGGTCGTAACTGCCGCTGGGGGGACCGCAGTCTTGGGCATCGGTTTGCTCCCACGGAATCTCGTCGTGTAACTGGGGATGGCATGGGGAAATGGCTTGACGATGGGGCCGGAGGCGGTCCCGCAAACCTGAGAGGTGCAGCGGCGGGCAGCGCAGGCGGTGGCAAGATGCAGGCGCCATTGGCCGACCGGGAGCCGATCGAGCACGTCGTCCACGGTGACCGTCGCATGGACCACTACGCCTGGATGAAAAATAAGAAAGACCCTCGTGCCCGTGCCTACCTCGAAGCAGAAAACGCCTACGCTGATGCCGAAATGAAAGACACCGAACCATTTCAGGAAAAGCTCTACCAGGAAATGCTCGGCCGCATTCAGCAAACGGATCTCAGCGTCCCTTACCGTCTCCGCAGGTACGACTATTACACCCGCACCGAAGAAGGCAAACAGTACCCTATCTATTGCCGCAAAAAATTGAGCGCGCCCGAACCACCCGCCGTCAACGAAGTAGCGCACACACCCGAGCACGAACACTGGGGCGATGATGCGGTGATGCAGGAGCTGCGCGCCGAGTTGCGCAAAGAATTTGCCGAAGACTTTCAGCGTCGCGAAGGTCGAGGCCCGCAATCAACAGTCGAACCCACAACCTCAGCGGCGCTCGACGAAAGAGCAAGCACCAATGCCGCGCCGCAAGAGGAAATTCTGCTCGATCTGAATTTGCTCGCCGTCGGTCATACCTACATGGGACTCGGGATTTTCGAAGTCAGCGACGACGATCGCTGGCTAGCCTATGCCACAGACCTTACCGGGTTCCGCCAGTACATTCTGGAAGTAAAAGATCTCGCCGCACCCGTTGCCGCCACGCCTCAGCCCCAGCTCCGCAAATTCCGCACCGAGCGCGTCACCAGCGCCGCCTGGGCCATGGACAACCGCACGCTCTTCTACGTCACCGAAGACGAAGTTACCAAACGCTCCTATCAGCTTTGGCGTCACAATTTCCCGGATCCAACCGACTCGTCTCCCCGCGAATCCGTGGACGAACTTCTTTACGAGGAAAAAGACGAGCGCTTCCGCATGGACGTCGAGCGCAGTCGCAGCGGCGCCTATCTCTTCCTCGTCATCAACAGCCACACCACCAGCGAAGTCCGCTACTTGCGGGCCGATTCTCCCTTCGGCCGCTTCGAATTGCTCGCCGAACGCGAAGACGAGCACGAATATTACGTCGATCATCATCCAGGAAATTCCAGCGACTCCGCCGGCGGCGTCTTTTTCATTCGCACTAACAGCGGCGGCCGCACCTATCGCGTAGTCACCGCGCCCACCTCCGACCCAGTCCAGTCCGGCTGGCGCGAAGTAATCCCCAATCGCCCCAGCGTCATGGTTGCCGGCCTCGAAGCCTTCCGCTCCCATCTCGTCCTCACCGAACGCGAAGATGGTCTACCCCACTTGCGCATCATCGATCTAACGCGCCAGGCCCGCACCGCCATGGAAGCATCGCAGCGCCTGCAATTTGCCGAGCCCGCTTACAACGCCATACTCACCACAAATCCCGAGTTCGACACCGAACTCCTCCGCTTCCAGTACGAGTCTATGGTCACGCCCCGCACCGTCTACGACTACGACCTCAACTCGCACAAGTGGCACCTCAAGAAGCAGCAACCCGTCCTCGGCGATTTCGACACCGCCAACTATCTGAGCGAACGCCTGCACGCCAAAGCCGCCGACGGCACCCAAATACCCATTTCTCTGGTCCGACGCAAAGACACAGTGCGCGACGGCAACGCCCCGCTTCTCCTGTACGGCTACGGTAGCTACGGCTTATCCATGCCGGTAGTCTTCAGCTCAAACCGGCTAAGCCTTCTCGATCGCGGCATGATCTATGCCATCGCCCACATTCGCGGCGGCGGCGAACTCGGCAAGCCCTGGCACGATGCAGGCAAAATGCACCGCAAGATGAACACCTTCACCGATTTTATTTCCTGCGCCGATTATCTCTTCGCCAAGCATTACACTTCGCCCGACCGTCTCATCATCGAAGGCGGCAGTGCCGGCGGCTTGCTCATGGGCGCCGTCTCCAATCTCGCGCCAGATAAATTCCATGCCGTAGTCAGCCACGTCCCCTTCGTCGACGTCCTCAACACCATGCTGGATGCCACGCTGCCGCTTACCGTTGGCGAATATGAAGAATGGGGCAATCCCGAAGTAGAGGAAGATTATTTCTACATCAAGCAGTACTGCCCGTACACGAACATCGAACGCACAAATTATCCCCGCATGCTGGTAAAAACCGCCTGGAACGACAGCCAGGTAATGTACTGGGAAGCCTCGAAATACGTGGCCAAACTTCGCACCCTAAAAACCGATGGCAACGTTCTGCTCCTTAAAACCAACATGGGCGCGGGCCACGGCGGCGCCAGCGGCCGCTACGACTTTCTCCGCGAAATAGCCCTTGACTACGCCTTCATCCTCAAACAACTAGGAGTTCCAGAATGACCCCTCCGGACTCCGGCGGCTCGCCGACGCTTTCACATTCCCAACCCGAACTCCCAAACGATGGGCCAACCCGAAACGACCCGACACCGACGAACTTAATACTTAAAACTAACAACTAGACACACTCCCCATGTCCGAAGCCACCACGCCCCTGATGCAGCAGTACAACGCCGTGAAATCCCGCTACCCTCACGCCCTCCTATTGTTCCGCCTCGGCGATTTCTACGAACTCTTTTACGAAGACGCCATTATCGCCGCTCGCGAACTCCGCATCACCCTCACCTCCCGCAATCGCGAAAAAGGCCAGCCCATTCCCATGTGCGGCGTCCCCTATCACGCTGCCGACGGCTACATCGCCCGCCTCATCCGCGCCGGCTTCAAAGTCGCCATTTGCGAACAAATGGAACAGCCCGGTCCCGGCAAAAAATTAGTTCGCCGCGAAGTCTCCCGCGTAATCACTCCCGGCACCGCCACCGATGTCGCCGTCCTCGACGCGCGCGAAAATAATTTCCTCGCTGCCGTAGCGCAAGACACTTCCGGTCGCGGTAGCCAAGTGATCGGCGTGGCCCTTGTCGATCTCTCCACCGGCGAATTTCTAGCCACCGAATTTCACGGCCCGCAAGCCGAAGAAGAATTGCGCGACGAACTCCAACTGTTCCGTCCGCGTGAAACCCTGCTTCCCCGCCCGCAGCAACTCTTCGAGACTGCCAAAAACACCCTCCTCGATGGCGCGGGCGGCGTAGAAACCCGCCTCGAGGACTGGATTTTCCAGCGCGATTACGCCGAACGCATCCTCCGCGAACAATTTGGGGTCACCGAACTCAACGGCTTCGGTTTGGATTCTCACATCCAGGCGGTGTGCGCTGCTGGCGCCGTCGTCCATTACTTGCGTGAGAACGCAGCGGGCGGCGGCGACGCCCCCTGCGTCGAAGCCCTCCAGCATCTCGACCGCATCCGTTATTACCAGCAGCAAGACGCGCTCGTTCTCGATCCCGTCTCCGTCCGCAATCTCGAATTGCTGTCGCCCATCTTCACCGAAGAAGCCAAGTCCGCCGGCCCCACCACATTGATCGCCGCTCTCGACTCCACTGTCACCGGTATGGGCGCACGCCTCCTACGTTCCTGGATTTTGCGGCCGCTCATCGACGAACAAGCCATCGAAGCTCGCCTGAACGCCGTCGAGCATCTCCTCAAACAAACCGTGGTCCGCGGTGAGATTCGCAAAGAGCTCCGCGGCATTCAGGATCTGGAGCGCATCACTAGCCGCATCACTCTCGGCCAGGCCATGCCCCGCGAACTGGTCGCCCTTCGAAAATCCCTGGCGCAGTTGCCCGTAGTTCGCGAATTTACGGGCGATGGCGTGCCTCGCAAAGACGCGCCCAGCTTCGACAACGCCGCCAACTCCACCGCCGCAATTCCCAACTCCAAAGGCATGCTGCGGGAATTGCACGAAGAAATTGACGAGCTAACAGACGTCCGCGACCTCCTGGAGCGGTCCATCGCCGAAGAACCTCCCGCGGTAGCGACGGAACCCGGCGTAATCCGCGCCGGCTATTCTGCCGAGCTCGACGAACTCCGCAACCTCAGCCAGCACAGCAAGCAGATCATCGCCTCCATGGAAGAGCGCGAGCGCAAACGCACCGGCATCGGCTCACTGAAAATCCGGTACAACCAGGTCTTCGGCTATTACATTGAAATTTCCAAACCGAATCTGCATCTGGCGCCGTCCGATTACGAACGCAAACAAACCCTCGTCAACGCCGAGCGCTTCACCTCGCCCGAACTGAAAGAATACGAACGAAAAATCCTTGCCGCCGACGAACGCATATCCGAAATCGAGCGCCAGCTCTACATAGACGTCCGCTCCAACATCGCAGGCAAAGCCTCTCGCCTCCGCCGCACCGCCGCGGCCATCGCCAAGCTCGATGTCCTCGCCTCCTTCGCCAAACTCGCCGCCGACCGCAACTACGTCCGCCCCGAATTCACCGCCACGGGCGAATTGCTGATCATCGGCGGCCGTCATCCCGTCATCGAGGAATTGCTCAAGCAAAAAGGCGAGCGTTTCGTTCCCAACGACCTCTGCTTCGAACCCGGCCGCCAACAGTTGTTGCTGATCACCGGTCCCAACATGGGCGGCAAGTCTACATACCTTCGCCAAACCGCTCTCATCGTCCTGATGGCACAAATAGGCTGCTACGTCGCCGCGCGACAGGCCAAACTCCCCATCACCGACCGCATCTTCACCCGCATCGGCGCCAGCGACAATTTAGCCCGTGGCCGCTCCACTTTCCTGGTCGAAATGAGCGAAGTCGCCGGCATCCTCAATCACGCCACTCCCTCGAGCTTGGTACTCCTCGACGAAGTCGGCCGCGGCACCGCCACCTTTGACGGCCTCTCCATTGCCTGGGCCGTAGTCGAGCATCTCCAAAAACAAACACGCGCGCGCACCTTATTCGCCACGCACTACCACGAGTTAACCGAATTAGCCGAACTCCTCCCCGCCGTGAAAAATGTCCACGTCAGCGTAAAAGAAACCCCCAGCGAAATTATTTTCCTCCGCAAAGTCGAGCCAGGCAGCGCCAATAAAAGTTACGGTATCGAAGTAGCGCGCTTAGCCGGCCTCCCGCGCAGCGTGATTGATAGGGCGCGAGAAGTCTTAAAGAAACACGAACAAAGCGAACACGCCCTAAGCGAAACCCTGACCCCCAGCGCCAGCCCCCACGGCAACGGCAATCAAAACGTCCTCTTCACGGCCCTCGACCGCGCCGTAATCGACCGCCTAAAATCCGCCAATCTGGACGACCTCAAACCTTTGGACGCCTTGAACCTGCTGGCAGAACTAAAAAAGCAGATCTCATGACGGAAGATGCACTAGATAACGAACGCGCCCTGGTGACTGCCTTTGTTCGGAAACCAGAAAACATTTTTCAAACTTTACGGAGTAGAGGCGCCGGGGAACTTTCAACCTTAAAGTCTTGCCGTCAACTACGTCCCATTCCGAAGAAACTCAAGAAACGATCATCGGCCAAGGAATGGGAGGCATTCCTAAGCTGTCTACCTGGACGGATCGCCTACTTCGAGGGCGAGGACACGCGGTGCATCCTAGAACGTGCAAAGGCCAAGTGAACGTCGGGGATATTCAATCCCTGCGTCTTGCCGCCGAGCCACAAAACGAACTCGCCATTCAGAACGAAGTTCTCCTCTTCGATCAATGCGTCTTGCCTCCGCTGGTCCACCACCGTCCCGCATTTTAAAATTTCTCTTTATTCACCATTCCGCACACCGACCTCACTCCCTCATAGCCCTCCCCAACCTCATGTGTTACAACCAAAATCATGCTAGTCCTCGGCATGATGAGCGGCACCTCCGCCGACGGCGTGGACGTCGCCCTCGCCCAAATCCAGGGCACCCCGCCAAAACTAAAAACACAATTACTCAAACACGCTTCCCGCCGCATGCCGGACGCGCTCCGTAAGGAAGTCCTTCGCATTGCCGAAGGAGCCCCTGCCACCGCTGGCGAAATCAGTCAGCTCAATTTCCGTCTAGGCATGGCTTTCGCCGACGCTGCCGTCAGCGCCTGCCGTGAATTTCGCGTAGCCCTCTCACGCGTCGAATTAATCGGCAGCCATGGCCAAACCATCTTCCACCAAGGCAGTCCCGTCTCCTTCCTCGGACGTTCCACTTCCTCCACGATGCAAATTGGCGAACCCTCCGTCATCGCAGCGGAAACCGGCATCCCCACCGTTGGTGATTTTCGCGTAGCCGATATGGCTGCAGGCGGTCAGGGCGCGCCGCTAGTTCCCTACGCCGACTTTCTACTCTACGCCGACGAAAGGATCGGCCGCGTCTCGCTCAATTTAGGCGGCATCGGCAACCTCACCGTTCTTCCCGCCGCAGCCAAGCCCGGCCAAATCGTCGCCTTCGATAGCGGCCCCGGCAACATGTTGATGGACGCGCTCGTCTGGCACTTCACTCGTAAAAAACAGCGCTTCGATCGCGGCGCGCGCCTTGCCCGCGACGGCAAACTAAACGTAAAAGTCCTCAAGGAATTGCTACGTGATCCCTACTTGCGCTTGGGCCCGCCAAAATCCACCGGCCGCGAATATTACGGCCGCGCCTATTTCCAGGAATTACTACGCCTCGGCAGGAAACACGCAGCCGCACCGAACGATTTGATCCGCACCACCACCGAATTCACCGTAGCCTCCGTAGTCGACGCGCTCCAGCGTTTCGTACTGCGCAAAAATAAAATCCAGCAACTCATTGTCTCCGGCGGCGGCGCAAAAAATCCCCTGATCATGGCCCAATTAGCAGCAGCCCTGGCCCCAATCGAAGTCATCCCTTCCTCCAAACTAGGTGTCCCCGAAGAAGCCAAAGAAGCCTACGCTTTCGCCCTGCTGGCCTATGAAACCTACCACCGCCGCACAGGCAATCTCCCCAGCGCCACAGGCGCCGACCGCCCCGTAATCCTGGGTAAAATCAGTTCGTGAGAAACCTGCTCCTCACCATCTGCGCCACGTGCCTATTCGCATCCGCCTACGGCTGCGCCACTCCCCCACGCCACGCCGGCAACGTGGTCTTTCTAATCGAATCCAATCCCGCCAATCTCGATCCCCGTTACGCCACCGACGGCATCACCCAACGTATCGATCGCCTCATCTTCAACGGCCTCGTCGTCCGCGACAACCAAATGAAACTTCACGGCGACTTAGCCGAATCCTGGGAAACGCCCGATCCACTCACTTACATCTTCCACCTCAAACCCGACATTCACTTTCATGACGGCCGCCCGCTCACCTCGCGCGACGTCAAATTCACCATCGAATTCATGATGGATCCCGCCAATCGCTCCCCCAAACGCGGCTCCTTCAACATGATTTCCTCCATCGATGCCCCCGACCCAAGCATCGTAATCTTCCACCTCAAAGAGCCATACGCGTCCTTCCTCTGGAACATGGAACGCAGCGCCGTGGGCATCGTCCCCACAGGCTCCAGTCGCGAATTCAGTGAGCACCCCGTAGGCACAGGCGTGTTCCAGTTCGTAAGCCAAGCCCAGGACGATTCCGTAGTCCTGACCCTCGGGCCCGCTTCCCGAAGCGGGCCGTTTCCTGAAAAAAACGCGAAAGTGAACGACAACCCCGTGCAAAACGTAACCTTTCGCATAGTCCCTGACGCTATCGTCCGCGCCCTGGAACTCCGCAAAGGCTCCGCCGACGTGGAAATGAGTTCCCTCTCCCCCGACATGATTCCAGTGCTGGCCAAACGAAAGGAACTGCAAGTAACCGAAGAACCCGGCACAAATTTCGCATACCTGGGCGTCAATCTCGAAGATCCAGTCCTGAAGAAAACAGAAGTCCGCCTAGCCCTCGCCTACGCCATCGACCGAAACTCCCTCATAAAATAT
This sequence comes from Candidatus Acidiferrales bacterium, assembly GCA_963742325.1. Lineage (GTDB taxonomy): Bacteria > Acidobacteriota > Terriglobia > Acidiferrales > UBA7541 > Acidiferrum. Next base: position 3,053,505 of record CAVULB010000002.1, read on the forward strand.
CTACTCCGTGGCCAGGCCCGTGAAGCCAGCGGCATCCTGCCGCCAAATCACTGGGCCTACGAACCCGACGTTCGCAAATACGCCTACGACCCCAACCACGCCGAACAATTGCTCGACGCCGCCGGATTGCCCCGGGACGCCAACGGCGTGCGCATGCACCTCATTCTAAAGGTTTCCACGCAAGAACAAGCCCGCCTCGTAGGCGCCGCGCTCCAGGACCAATGGAGGCGCGTAGGCGTAACTCTGGAAGTGCGTCCACTCGAACTAGCAACGCTATTTTCCGATCTCGATAAAGGTAATTTTCAGCTCAGCTATTCCATCTGGGTCGGCGCAAACAACGATCCCGACATCTTCGACCTGGTGTTCTCTTCAAAGAAAATCCCTCCAAACGGCCGCAACCGTGGCCGCTACCGCAATACCCAGGTAGACGCCTTGATCGAACAAATTCGCGGCGAAATGGATCAATCCAAGCGCAAAGAACTCTGCAGCCAAATCCAAAAAATCCTATCCGAAGATCTACCCTACATCCCTCTTTGGTATGTAGATCAAGTAAGCGTCCACGCCCGCCATCTCCAAGTCCAACTAACCCCCACAGGCGATTTCGATTTCCTAACCACCAGCCAATATCTGGAATCAGAAAATAGAAATTAGAAAAAGAAAACGATGTCGTCATCCTTTAGGAGCGCCTTCCGCGACGAAGGATCTCAAGCGATCCGCTTTCACCAAAACAAACCACATCATTCTGAATCGAGTCCGCCCAGTGAGGACCGTCGTCGGTTGCCGCGCCTTTGGCGGAAAGAATCCCTCTTCGGTCAAAGCGTCTTGCCACAAATCGTGGCAGCGGCACTCTTGTCGGTGTTCCAAGACCTTCTTTCACCACCACAAACCAAATCCCCGCACAAAACCCTACGCCGGCACCGCGTCATCCCCCTCCAAGGTCTCCCGAATCACTTCCGGCGCAATTGCCCCTTCCCTCCCAATACACCAAAGATCCCCGCGCAACTCGACAATCGTCGAGGGCAGACATCCCGACGTAGTTCCGCTATCCAGAATCAACGGAATCCGGTCCCCCAGTTGTCGAAAAACTTCATCTCCACTCTCGCACGTAGGCGACCCCGAAAGATTCGCGCTGGTCCCCGTCAGCGGTACTCCCAACTCCGCGATCAAATCATTAACAATTTTATTTTTCGGCCAGCGCAAAGCCACCCGCCGCGTATTCGCCGTCACCTTCAACGGCAGCCGGTTCGATGCATCCACCACAATCGTCAACGGCCCCGGCCAGCAAGCTTGCGCCAACCGGTAAAAATTGTCCGGCAATTCCTTTGCCAGCACCTGCGCATAAATCAGGGAATTGATCAGGATGGGCAGGGCGCGATGTTCCGGACGCCCTTTCACGCGAAAGATTTCTTCTACGGACGCCAAATTGACGGGATCGGCTGCCAGCGCATACAAGGTATCCGTGGGCACAGCAATCACCGCACCACGGTTTAACCAGCCTGCTGCGTACCGAATCGATCGTGGATCAGGATTCGCGGAATTGACCTTCAATACCTCGGCGGACAATCGAAGGTACCCACCTTGTTCTGGAGCGACGCACGGCAGCACACGCACCACTCGCCGCTGCCAGCGAAATTATCACACGTCCCCCCGACACGCAATCCAACAACCCGCCCGCCCGCACCCGCAACCCTCACCGCTTCCCAACCACCAACGCCGCCACACTCTTCCTCAACTTCCCATAATCTGCCTCACTCCACCGCCCATGCCCCTGCCAAACCACCCGCCCGTCCGCCGTCGCCACCACCACATACGCATCATCCGCCCCGGAAAAATTCACCAGTTTCTTCCACTCCGCCGCGTGGTCATACACCGGCACAAAATGCGCATGCGCCGTAGTCGGGACATTCCTCCGCATGCCGTGCAAGATCAGCGGTTTCACAATCCCCGGTACGCCTTCCAGATTCGGAATCTGATAATACGCAACACGCGCTTCGCCGCCGTAATCCTGCGAAATTCGCTTGTTCCAGGATTCGCAAGCGTCCGCACTCGAATGCGAAAAACCTAGCGTTAAAATCAGCGCCTGCTGCGCCCCAGGATTGGGCAATATCACACGAGATCCATCCAGCGCCTCCGCATTCACACCTGGAATCGTCTGCGCCGCACACAAAGAACCGGCAAACCACAAAAACGCCAAGCAGCAGCCAACGGCAATCGTTTTCTTCATACCCATAGGACGTGCCGCGAATACAGAAAATAGCAGCACCGTCGAAAATTTGGTAGGCTCGCCAGCGGGAGTGTGCAATGCCGAGAGCACACAATGGACGGGCTACAGGTTCAACAAACGCGCCAACAAGAGCCTCACACGCTGCGCCCGACATAATCACCAGCCGCGAAAATCGCTGGCTCAAGGAATTTCGCGTAGCCCTCCGCGGTGGCTTGGCCACCACCTCCGGTGCCGTAGGCGTCGAAGGCGTCCGCCTGGTCGAAGAAGCTCTAACCTCCGGATTCCCCGTCGAAGCGGTCCTCTTCAGCGATTCTGGCCAACGCTACGGTGACCGCCTCGCCCCGCTGGTACGTCGCCCTGAAACCGGCTTTCCCGTCCTCCACACCACCGACCGCCTCTTTGAGGGCATAGCCGACACCGAAAACCCGCAAGGGGTAGCCGCCCTGGTCGTCCCGCGCGCATCAACGCTGGAGCAAATGGTAAAAGCCCGCACAATCGAAGAAGTTGTATGGCCCGCATTCCGAAGTGCTTCGCTTCCCGACAACCAACAAAAACCCTGTGCCGCTTTACTGGTCGTCTTAGCCGGCGTTCAAGATCCCGGCAACGTAGGCACCATCGTCCGCAGCGCCGCTGCTTTCGGCGCCACGGGCATCGTCACCGCTGCCTCCGGTCAAAGCGGCACCGCCAGCCCCTTCGCCCCAAAAGCCATGCGCGCCTCCGCGGGAGCCGCGCTGCACATCCCCATCCTGACTGGTATGGCCCTGGCGGTGTTACTAACGCAGCTCAAACTTCTCGGTATCCGCACCATAGCCTCCTGTGCCCATCGATCTGATGGAAAAAATTCCGACGTGCGCGCTCCCTGGCAAATCGAATGGTGCGAACCAACAGCACTACTCGTAGGCAATGAAGGGGCAGGCCTACCCGAAGAAATAGTCCACGCCGCCGACACCCGCATCCACATCCCCATGGCCACCCAAGCAGAATCCCTGAACGCCGCTGCCGCCGCCGCGGTCGTCCTCTACGAAGCCTACCGCCAAAGAAGCCAGTAGCCTCACCCGTCGACGTATTCTCGCCCCACTCGTCATAGACCAGCGCTGCTGTGCCCCTTGTCCGCTCACCAGTACATTCCGAACGTAGTCCGCCAAGTGAGTAAACCCTCTTCGCTGCCTCCCTACCCAAATCCACCCTCGCCACCCGAGCCCTATTCGAAATCCTCCACAAAAACCCCTAAACTTAACCCATGAGCCTCTTCGCCGGCATGCCCGGACCAGAAACCGCGCCCGGCTTGCAACCGCTCGCCGAACGCATGCGCCCGCGCACCCTCGACGAATTCGTCGGGCAGGAAAAATTGCTCGGCCCCGCCAAACCCCTCCGCGTACAAATCGAATCCGACAATTTAAGCTCCATGCTGCTATGGGGCCCGCCGGGCTGCGGCAAAACCACTCTCGCTCGCCTCATCGCGCGCCTCACAAAAAGCGAATTCGTTTCCTTCAGCGCGGTACTCAGCGGCATCAAGGAAATAAAAGAAGTAATGGCCGAAGCCGAACGCCGCTCGCATAGCGCCATGCGCACCATCGTCTTCGTTGACGAAGTCCACCGCTTCAACAAATCCCAACAAGACGCCTTCTTGCCCTACGTCGAAGCTGGCCACATTCTGTTCATCGGCGCCACTACAGAAAATCCCTCCTTCGAAGTAATCTCCCCGCTGCTCTCGCGCACAAAAGTTTATGTCCTCGAATCCCTCACGACGCCGCAAATTGTCGAACTTCTCCGCCGCGCGCTGAAAGACACCGAGCGCGGCGTCGGCAAAGAAAACGTACAAGCCTCCGACGAAGTTTTATTTCGCATCGCCTCCTTCGCCAACGGTGACGCACGCTCCGCCTACAACACCCTCGAACTCTGCGTCAAAAGCGCTAAACCGCAACCTGACAACGCCTCCGCAAAACAAATTACCCTCGACCTCCTGGAGCAAATTCTCCAGCGCAAAATGCTGCGCTACGACAAAGCTGGCGAAGAACACTACAATCTCATCTCCGCACTCCACAAATCGGTAAGAAATTCCGATCCAGATGCCGCACTCTACTGGCTCGCCCGCATGCTCGAGAGCGGCGAAGATCCGCTCTACCTCGCTCGCCGTATGGTGCGCATGGCCAGCGAAGACATCGGCATGGCTGAACCCGGCGCGCTCGCGGTGACGCTGGCCGCGAAAGAAGCATTCGATTTCTTAGGCGCACCCGAAGGCCATCTCGCGCTAGCTCAAGCCGCTGTCTATCTTTCCCTCGCTCCAAAATCGAACGCCGTGTACGTCGGCTACGGAAACGTGATGGAAGATGTTCGCAAAACCGAGGCTGATCCCGTTCCATTACATCTCCGCAACGCCGTCACAGGCCTGATGAAGAACATCGGATACGGTGAAGGCTACCAATACGCCCACGATTACGACGAAAAGATCACAGACATGCAGTGCCTCCCGGACAACCTTTCTGGCCGCGTGTACTACAAACCTACTGACCAGGGTTTTGAAGCCCGTCTGCGCGCCAGAATGGACGAATTCGCCAAACTGAAAAAGAAACCCACACCCGGCTCCAAATAAGTTCCCGTGGGCCCGCCAAGGTTCGTAGCATAGGCTTCAGCCTGTGCGCCTGGGTTTCACTTAGCTCCAGGGTATCCTAACTGTGAGCGCCTTTCGCGAAGGGTGGGTCTTGGGTGAAGAAGGGAGACGCACCAAATGAAGTTCCTCCTATCCCTAGCCGCTCTCCTCTCCGTCGCCGCCGCGGTCTCCCCCACGGTCTGTGCCAAGCAATCCAATCACCCCCACATCTACGACATGGCCGGCGTCCGCATCTACGTCAACGACATGAAATCCTCTCGCCTGTTCTACTCCGGCGTCACCAATACCAAACGAGACTGCGATTGGTGTGAGACTAAGGAACCCTCCGCCTTTCGCTTACCCTCCGGGCAATTTCTCCTGCTCACGCAGCTGGTCGTCCGCGACGGAATCAGCCGCATCGCCGAAGTTAGCTTCAATGCCGACAACCTCAAAGAACTCGCGCATCTTTTTAAGAAAAACAAAATCCGCTACGAAGCAACCGTAGAGGACGGCGTGTTCATGATGATCCGGGTCGTCGATCCGGAGTCCAACCTCCTCGCCTTTCTGGACAAAGACGCGCCCCGCCAGTACAACGCGTACTATCCCGATGCCGATCCCAACGCAGCCCTCAAGGAACGCATCCTCCACGTCGGCCTCGTTGTGAAAAATCGCGAAGCCATGGATCATTTCTATAAGGATATTTTGGGCTTTCGCTTGTACTGGCAAGGCGGCAGCGCCGAAGGCCAAACCGATTGGGTGGACATGCAAGTCCCTGATGGCACCGACTGGATCGAATATATGTTGAATGTTCCCGCCGTCGCCGACCAACAGACCCTAGGCAAATTGAATCATATTTCCTTGGGAGTGGCCGATGTGCGCAAAGCTGGTCGAGAGATAATGGAATCCCGCCTGAACCTGCGAGTCACCGATGAACCAAAAATCGCGCGCGATGGAAAGTGGCAACTTAGCCTCTACGATCCAGACCAAACGCGCATCGAACTACTCGCGTTTACGCCAGTAGAAAAGCCGTGTTGCGCAGACTACACTGCCTCGCATCCGGCCCCTTACTAAAATGTCCAAAGGCGAATTCTTGGGAGCCCCACTCTGAGCGCCTTTCGCAAAGCGCGAGTCTTGGGTACTCTGAGTGACACGAACGCCGCGGCAGCGGGCGGGCTGTTGGGAGAATCGACCCAGCGCGCACAGCGAGGCGCATGACAAACAAGGAGCAACGAAACGAAATGACCACAACCACCAAAACAAAAACGCGCCTTATCCACTCCGCGCTCGCGCTCCTGGCCATCGTCCCTCTAGCCCTCTCCGCCACCGAATCCCGCCCTAAAATCCTCGGCATCGCCTACGTTAAATTCAAGACCACCGACCTCGAAAAAGCCAAAGGCTTCTACGGCGGGGAACTCGGCCTCACCAACGGCAATACCGGCGACGGCAAGCAAGACACATTCATCGTCAACCAGGATCAGCGCGTCGAACTCGTCAAAACTGCTTCCGGCACCGGCGGGTCCTACCTGATAGAAATCGGTCTCGCCACCGACAATCTTGCCAAAATGCGCGAATACTTAACCGCCAAAGGCGTCCCCGCCGACCGCATCATGGCCCGGTCCGACGGCACAAAATATTTCGAGACTGGCGATCCCGAAGAAAATAAAATTGTCTTCGTCGAGCAAAAAAGATCCGGCACAGAAACCGGTCCAGCCAGCGCCATCAGCCACAAGCTGATCCACGCCGGAATCATCGTCAAGGATGCCGACGCCGAGAGCAAGTTTTACGAAGGTGTCCTCGGCTTTCATGTGTATTGGCATGGAGGAATGAAGGATGATCAAACCGACTGGATGGCCATGCAGGTCCCTGATGGCACAGACTGGATCGAGTATATGCTTCGAATACCAGCGGACGCGGATAAGCGTACCCGAGGCGTCATGTATCACATCTCGCTAGGAGTGCCCAGCGTAGCCGCGGCCGCGAAAGAATTGGCCGCCAAAGGGTACACTGCCGAAGAACCAAAGGTCGGAAAAGACGGCAAGTGGCAACTGAATCTGTACGACCCGGATCAAACCCGTGTGGAGTTGATGGAATTCACCCCAGTTCAAAAACCCTGCTGTTCCGATTTTACCGGCACGCAACCAAAACCGTAATCGACGTAGCTGCGAGTTCAATAGTCCTGGAGAAGAAAGTAAATGGCGCAAGTCGTCGCAATGGAAAAAATCTCTCGCCTTGGTAATGCCCGCCTTCTGGGACGGGCCGTTTCCGATTCCACCCGACCACTCACCGAACTGTCCTCGCTCCGTCCTTACCTCCTCGCGTTCGCAATCTTAGCCGCACTCTCCCTGCTTCGCTGCTCGAAACTCCAGGCGCAAAATCTGGACAAACCCGTAATGAACGTCGACGAGGAAGTCACCGCCTTCGCCTACGCCCCCGACGGCCGCATCGTTTTCTCCGTCCGTCGCATGTTCAAAAATAAAAAATACGACATGCAACGCGATGATATCTTCATCGCCGAACCCAACGGCAAGCGCCGCCGCATCCTCGAAGGCCAGAAATTCACCCACGGCGACAAGCCCTTCACCTACCAGGTCGAATCCTTCACCTGGTCTCCGAACGGCCACAACATCGCCGTACAGCTGTTCACCACCACCGTCGATCCCGAAGATGAGCACCACGACGACACACGCGCCCTGCTGATCCTCGATGATTCCGGCCACGAATTGCACCCGCGCGGCCCAGATTCCCTCATCACCGACGCCGAACAGCCCATGTGGCTGCGCGATAACGGCACCCTCGTCTATCTCACCGAGGAACTTTCAACTCGCGAATTATTTTCCATGCATTATCTGTACGTTGGCGGCGGCCCGGAAACCAAAGCTTTCGAGGGCCGCACCTTCACTGCCGCTGTCCGCATCCCCGGAAGCAACGCGGCCATCGCCATCGAACGCGACCGCAACATGGAAGGTCCCGCGCGCATTCAGCGCCTCGATTTGTTGTCGCAAGATGACAAGGAACTTGCCACCCTCGACGGTTTTCAGGGCGGCCTTTCGGTCTCCCCCAGCGGCACAAAAGCTGCCTATTTTATCGATCGCGAGGTTCTGGAAATCCGCGACCTCGAACATCCGACTCGCGTTGCCCGCATGCGCGTGGGCCTGGGTGTCCTCCAGTGGAACTCCGAAGAATCCGAAATTTACGTCAAACGCACAGTAGAAAAAAAATCCGCCGACCTCGTCAGCTTTCGCGTCCCAGGCCTGACCACTTTCAGCCGAAATCAAGCCATTCCCGTCCTCGAACCCGAACCTCGCCAACTTCTCCACGGCCTGGCCATCCGTGAATACGCCCTTTCCGCCGATGGCCGCTATCTCGCCATAGTTCTCCCCGGTAAACGCAACCTGCAAGTCTTCAGCTTCTAAACGTGGCGCAGGCACTCTTGTCTGTGCTAATCCTGCCCTCTTGGGTTACTCGAAGTGGTGCAGGCTCTTTACACTGCAAGGGCGAATCTCAGAGCCGCCCTCTTGGATCTTCCATCCTGAGTGCCCCACTCTGAGCAATTTTCGCGAAGGGTTGATCTTGGTCATCTGGCCGGTGTAGCGGCGCGCACCCCGGTCGGCATCTTGGGTTTCCCGTTTTTGTAGGCCCGCTTTCCGAAGCGTGCCGTTTCCCGAAGACAAGCGCCCTCCAGGCCACCACATCAAAAAATTAAGTTGTCTTCCTGAGGAGTCCGCGAAGTGAGGACCGCCGCCCCGTTGCGCCCATTTTGCGAAAGGAATCGATCGATCCATCTGCTCTACAAAACCCATCCTGCGCTCCCTACCCCCGCCTTGTCCGATGCTCCACAAACAAACACGCATCCTCCACCACCACCAACCCTCCCGCCCGCGCCTTCTCCGCCGCCGCCGCATGGCTAATCCCCAACTGCATCCACAAAACCTTCGCTTTCACCGCCAGCGCTGCATCCGCAATCCCCGGCAAGAACGCCACCCGCCGAAACACATCCACAATATCAATCGGCACCGGCACGTCCTCCAACCGTGCGTACGCCTCCTCCCCCAGCACCTCGGTCTCATTCGGATTGACAGGAATAATCGTGTAGCCCATCGCCTTCAAATAAGACGCCACCTCATAGGAAGGCCGCCGCGTATCGGACGAAAGTCCCACCACCGCAATATTCTTCGAATCGCACAGCAACTCGCGCACAGGATCGCCACTCCCACCAAACCCATCAGGCAGATGAATTTTCATTTTCGTTCGATGAACTAAACGACAAACAGGATAGGACTACAAAAACAAAACACTTCATTCCGAACGGAGTCCGCGTAGCCAGGACCGCCGCCCCTTTCCGCGCCTTCCGCGGAAGAATCGCTCTTGCATCTCAGCGTCCCTGGCGCCTCGCCAAATCCGCCAAACAAAACGCGCCACGACCAACCTTTCCCTACCCGACCAACGCCGAATGGACCCGCAACCGCGCCGCCGCCAACCCCTGCAACAATTTCGTATTCTCCGCCGGGCTCCCCACCGAAATCCGGATCGCCTCCGGAAATCCCATCCACGCCATCGGCCGCACAATGACGCCTTCCAGCAATAACGCCTCGCATAACGCCTTTGCACTCGGCCCAATCGGCACAAACAAAAAATTCGTCTCGCTCAACACCGACGAAAATCCCAGCTTCCGTAGTTCCTCAAACAGCCGCCGCCGCTCGCCGAAATTCGCCTCCACCGACCGCCGCACATGCTCATCGTCGTCCAGCGCCGCCAGCGCCGCCGCCTGCCCGACGCTAGTCACATTAAACGGCGTCCTCAGCTTATTCATCTCCGCCACCAGCGTCGGATGTCCAATGCCGTACCCAATACGCAACCCCGCCAGCCCGTACACCTTCGAAAAGGTCCGTAGCGTCAAAATATTGTTGTACTCGCGAAACAATTCCAGCGACCGCGGAAGATCGGGCCGCGCCGCATACTCATGGTATGCCTCGTCATAAACCACCAGCACATCGCCCGGCACCTTCTTCAGAAACGCCGCAAACTCCGCGTACCCAAAAGCCGTCCCCGTAGGATTATTAGGATTCGCAATATAAATCACGCGCGTCTGCGGCGTCACCGCGCTGGCAATCGCGTCCAGATCGAACGTGTAATCACGCATCGGCATCTGGATCAAATTCCCGCCGCTGGCCCGAATCGCAATCGAAAACAACGCAAACGATCCTTCGCTCGTTATCCCGTCAAGTCCCGGCCGCAACAGCACACGCGAAGCTAGATCGATAATCTCGCTCGACCCCAGCCCCACAAAAACTTCTTCAAATCGCACCTTGTTCCGCGCCGCCAACACCTCTCGCAGCCGTTTGCTCCCGCCATCCGGGTACCAATTCGCCTCACCCAGCGCCCGCCGGGCCGCCTCCATTCCTTTCGGCGAAGGCCCCAGCGGATTCTCGTTCGAAGCCAGCTTCACCGCATGAATCTTCAGCTCCTGCTCCACCTCTTCAACCGGTTTTCCCGGCACGTAAGCGGGCAGCCCCTGAATATAATCTGGTATCAACTCTTCCAGCGTATGCGTCATAAATCTATTTTATGCCCGCCATCACCATTTGTGTAGCTGCTATGCCGATTCCGTCACCTATGTAATGGCGGAACTTCAGATCGGCGCTTCTGCCCCCAGGCACCGCGCCGGCTTCTTGGATTTCTCCCCTCTGGGTGCCAACTCCGAGCGCCTTTTGCGAAGGGTCTTGGGTTTTCCCGCCGTTGTAGCGCCGTGCCTTCAGGCCGGCATTTTGGGTTCCACCCGTTCTGCAATCGGTCTGTCTCCAAGAAAATTCGGCCCGTATCCCCGAATGCCCAAACAAGAATTCCATCAACTAGAACCAACCCGCAAAACCACCCGCTCCCACCAGTGCTACCATCCGAACATGATCCCAAACCACTCCGTCCCCGCCGACATCCTCCTCCCACACATCACCTACCGCGACGTAGACGCCGCCGTCGCTTGGCTATCCCGCGTTTTCGGTTTCAAGGAGCATTACCGCTATGGCAGCAACCCCACCAGCGGAGCGCAAATGTATTTGGGCAAAGCCTACATCATGGTGAATCGCCCAAAAGACCGAACCGCCAGTCCCGCGCAACTGGGATCGGCCACACAAAGCCTCACCGTCTTCGTGGAAGGCATCGAAGCCCACTTCGCAAACGCCAAGTCCGCAGGCGCCCAAATTGTCGAAGAATTGCACGAGACCGAATACGGCGAATTCCAATACGCTTCACTAGATCTGGACGGCCACCACTGGCTCTTCTCTCGTCACGCCAAAGATGTGCCCCCGGAAGCGTGGGGCGCCAAGGTCACTACCCCGCCAAAATAAAGATGAACATCCACCTCAGCCCCCCGGCACCACGGCCAAATTCTTCAACCTCCGCACTTCCTTCTCCGTCAATGCGCGAAACTTCCCCGGCGCCACATCCAACGTCAACGGTCCCAACTGTACCCGCTTGATCTTCTCCACTAAAAACCCCACCTGCTGAAACATTCGCCGGATCTGCCGGTTCCGTCCCTCAATCAGTGTCACCTCGTACCAGGGATTTTCTGCCTCCTGCAACAAATGGATCTTCGCCGGCGAAGTCTTCACCCGCCGGTCATCATCCAGCGAAATCGCAATCCCATCGCGCAACCGTTGAATCGCCCGCTCGTCCGGTCGTCCGCTAATCTTCACGTGATAAGTCTTCGGCACGTGCGAACCCGCCTTAGTCAGCTTCTGCGCCAGCGCCCCGTCATTCGTCAGCAGTAACAACCCCTCGCTGGCATAATCCAGCCGCCCCACCGGATACACTCGTTCGCGCAATTTCCCCAGCAATTGCATAACGGTAGGCCGTCCCTCGGGATCGGAAACGGTAGTGACATAACCCTTAGGCTTGTTCAACAAAAAATAAACGAACCGCTGCCGCCCCTCCAGAGGCTTCCCATCCACGCTAATGGAATCAACCGCAACTTCCGCCTTAGTCCCGAGCTCCCGAACAACGGTTCCATTAACAGCAACACGGCCCGCAACAATCAACTCCTCGGCCTTCCGCCGCGAAGCCACTCCCGCCGCCGCCAATATTTTCTGTAATCGCTCCATCAATCTCGGCCAACGTAGACGCGGGACTTCAGTCCCGCCAGTCTCACGAGGGCTTGGTCTCCTGGGTGTCCCATTCTGAGCGCCTTCCGCGAAGGTGGGCCTTGGGTCTTCCCGCCGTTGTAGCGCCGAGCCTCTGGGCCAGCGTCTTGGGTTTCACCAAAAAAAACTCGTCATGCCGAAAGCAGTCCGCGAAGCGAAGACCGCCGCCTCTTTCCGCGCCTTTCGCGGAAGGGCTCTCTTCGATCCATTCCCCTCGCCACACCCAAAAAAACGCTAGCCAACTACCAACAAACTTTATGTCATCCCGGACGAAGTGAGGGATCTGCTTTCCCTTCTTGGCTGCCACGAAACCTGGGTACTGCCGCTTCTTCTTTCCAATTTCTATTTTCGATTTTCTGTCTTTCGGCCCTTCCCCAATCCCGCCACTTCACGCGCATCCAACACTCGATACCTCCCACGCGGTATCCCCTCAATACGCAACGGCCCCAACCCAATCCGCATCACTTTCTCTAACGGGTGTCCTTCGCGAAACAAAATCTTCCGGAGCGCTTCCAGTTTCGGGCCCGCCATCTGCAGCTGATACCAATAATTCGCGCTATGCCTCCGCGTAGCCTCCGGCTGGCGCACGGTTTTCAATTTCACCCGCAATTCCTTGTTCAATCGGTCCAGATCAGCCAGCGTCAACATGCCCTTGATCTTGATGTGATAGGTCTGCTCCAGCTGATTCCAGGTTTTCAGCATCTGCGCAGCCAAATCGCCGTCGTTCGTCAAAAACATCAATCCCGACGCCGCGTACTCCAGATTCCCCACCGGATACACGCGTTCCGGAAATCCGCGCAGAAAATTCCGCAACGTCTTGCGCCCCTCCGGATCGGCCAAAGATGAAACCACTTCTGGCGGCTTGTGCAGCAGCAAATAAATCTGCCGCTCCGGCTCCCCGATCGTGCGTCCCGCCGCTTCAATGTTGTCCTTCGCGGGATCAGCCTTGCTCCCCAACGCCGTCACTGTCTTGCCGTTGACGCGCACCTGCCCCGACAAAATCAGCTGCTCCGCGTGACGCCTCGAAGCAATCCCCGCCCGCGCAATAATCTTCTGCAATCGTTCCAGCATAAGCCGTCAAGGATAACAGAATCCCCGCCTCTCCACCCCGAGCCTGTCTGTTGGGTGCGTAGTGGCGGACTTTAGATGCCCCGCCCTCTCTCGGGCCTCTCGGGTTCGCTCGCCCCGCCCTATTGTAAAAAACCGTCATTCCGGACAAAGTCCGCGGAGTGAGGGCCTACGCCCTTTTCTGCGCCTTCCGCGAAAAGAACCCCTCTTCGATCCTACCGTCAACTGACTTGTCTCCTGGGTCTGGAGGGCCCGGCTTCCGGGGCTCGCCGTTACTCGAGATTTTCCAATCTCCTTTCCGTTTTCTCTGTACCACCCCTAAAGTTCCCCGCCCACGCGCCGATAACTCCCCCACACACACTTAGGAGCCCCATGCAAAAAACATTCTCATTTTTCATCCTTACCGCAATCCTGCTAGCCGGCTGTGGCACCAGCACCACACACACCGTCCCCTCCGTCGCTGCCGTCCGCAGTTACAACGGCACTGCCTCCGTGGGAGATTTCTTAACAATAACCATCGATTCCACCACCGCCACAATCACGTACCAGGATCTAACCAACGGTCAGTCCGGCACCGTCCCCTACACCGTCGGCAGCAACGGCGCGTACACAATTGCCGACCCGCAAAGCAATCTCCTGGCCGCCTACGAGCTTCCCGGTTATGCCCTCCTCATCGAAGCCGCCAAAGTCGGCCCCAACCAGAACACGCCGGCCCTGATCACCGCCGTCGAAAACGGTCCCGTCAGCATCGCCAACCTCGCCGGCAAAAATTACAATTACATTCAATTTCGCACCACGCAGGGCGGCCTGAACATTGGCAACGTCAGCATCGACGCCAACGGAAGCATCCAGCACGATTCGTATTCGCCAATCAGTCTGATTGAGCCCACAAACATCCCTTACTTCAGCGGCGGCTCCTTCGCTGCATCCAGCATCACAGAAGATCCCTCCGGCGATTTCTTCACTATCGATGAGCAGAATTCCACCGCAGACATCGTCTTCGGCACGCAAAACGGTCTGTGGGCCGTGGACACTGGCGCGGGCGCAATCCTTGGCCTTCCCAAAGCCACCACCAAAGCGTTCGACCCCGTTACGTCCGGCACTTACACCGCGCTCATCTATGAAAAAGCCAACGCGCAAAACCAGCAGAACAATATGGAGAGCGGCACACCTACCCAAGGCATCGGCACCGTCACCGTAACATCCGCCGGATCGATCACGATCACCGACAGCCAGGGCAACACCCTAGCTACCGGTCCACTGGTCGCCGTGGCCGACTCCTCCTACCTCTACGACGGCACCGCCAACGAACTCTCCGACCCTTGCTACGGGCTCTTCACCGTGCGCATCGCTACCGCCACTTCCCAACAAGATCTCTTCGTCTCTTTCCAAGGCAACGCCGCCATCTTCGCCAGCTTCCAATCCGCCCTACCAGCCGCCCCGACCAATCCCTACACCTACTTCTACGGCGTGGGCCTAAAATAAAAAAAGAATATACAAACTAGAAGATGGAAAAAGAAGGTAGGAAAACACCGCACGGATGTCGGTGCGCAATAATAAACCACGCCATTCCGAACGGAGTCCGCGCAGTGAGGGCCGCTGCCCCTTTCCGCGCCTTTTGCGGAAAGAATTCCTCTTCGATCGAGTGCCACAGGCACTCCTCCTTGTGTTTTTGGGCCTTTAGCATAGGGCCGCCGCATTTCTGCGCCCCATGTCCTCTTCCGTTGCGTTTCTTCTTTAGGGGTCGAAGCTTCAGCTCCGACTTAGGCTCTCCGAAGCCCTGTGGAGCTACCCACTCGCTTACGACGCCGACGTCGATCGCGCATTCGGCGGCGGATCCTCATCCAAATCTCCCGACGGCATCCCCTCATCCGTCGCCAGCGCCTCATGCTCCCGAAACACTTCCGCCTCCGTCAATTCCTGCTGTATATGCTGCATCGACTCATGGATCGCCGCGCCTGCGTTCGCCACATCCGTCTCCGGATGCAATTCCGAAACCTGCTCCTCCGAAACGTCCGAACTCACCACTTCATCCGACCCCAACGCCTCACGCGCCAGCGCCTCAAACTCCTTCAAACTCGGCAACTCATCTAGGTCGCTCAACCCAAAGCGCATCAAAAATTCCTTCGACGTCTTGTACAAAATCGGCCGCCCAATCACTTCCTTCCGCCCCGCTGTAGTGATCAATTTCTTATCCAGCAGCGTGGAAATCACGCCAGACGTGTTCACGCTGCGAATCTCCGATATCTCTGGAGCGGTCACCGGCTGCTTGTACGCAATCACCGCCAGAGTCTCCAGTGCTGGCATCGACAGCCTCAGCGGAGGTCGCAGCGACTTGATAAATCGCCGCACCACATCATGATGTTGCGGCTTCGTATACATCTTGTAGCCGCCTGCAACCGCACGCACCTCAATGCCGCGATCCTCCGCTGCATAAGTCGCGATCAATTCATCCAGCGCTGCTTTCACCGGCATTTTGTCTTCGCCGAGCGCCGTCGCAAGCTGTTCCAGCGTCGCCGGCTCGTCTGCCGCATAAATAATGGCTTCAAGTGCAGCCTTAAGTTCCAAGTCAGTCATGAAAGCCCTTCAAAAAAGTGAGCTAAAGGAAGAAGTACAGAAGACCAAGGATGCAAAGATCCCTTAGCGCCTGTATTTCCTGTATTTCCTGAACCTCATTCTAATCTCACTGATACTCAGCATCAATCCGCAACGCCCCATTATTGTCAAACACCACATCAAACGCCTTCGCCTTCTTGATCACAATCTCGCCAAACTGCTTTTCCTGCGAGAGCGCGATCGCCTGCAACTTCACCATTTCTAGCACGGCCAGAAACGCCACGATCATCGCATGTCGTGAAGGGCACGCCTCAAAAAACTGCACCAGGCTCACCGTATTCGTATCGCTAGACAAAATCTGCCCGCGCAACTGCGCAATCATCTGCGCCACCGTGAACGACTCGTGCTGCAACTCGATGCGCGTGACTTCCTTCTTGCGCTCCAACACTTGCTGGAACACGCGTACCAAGTCGACCAGTGAAACCACCAGCTCGCCCTCGGTTCCTTCGTCGTTATAAAGCGATTTGTCCGGTTTGGACCAGACGTTCTCCTCGATTTGTTGCTTCTGATACAAAAGCTGCGCCGCATTCTTGAATTTCTCGTGCTCCAACAGGCGCTGCACCAGCTCTTCCCGCGGATCACCCGCCTGCTCTTCCGCCGATGCCAGCGGGTCGGGCGGCAGGAGCATTTTCGATTTGATGTAAATCAGGGTTGCCGCCATATAAATGAATTCCGCTGACACGTCCACGTTCTGCACCTCCAGTTGGTGCAGGTAATCCAGATACTGCGACGTGATCTTCGAAATCTGAATATCGTGGATATTCATTTCCTGCTTCTTGATCAGATCAAGCAGCAGGTCCAGCGGCCCCTCATAAAGCGGTATGTTAATTCGATAAGGCGATGCCATCGGTGAGCAATAGTTTACAGTGAATACCCAGCACTGAACAGGCTTACTCCGCGCTCAATCACAAATCGCACCAACCTCAGTTCCCCAAGCATAGAAATTTGCGAGCACCCATGTCGTGGGCGAACCTTAAATCAGCCATGTGCCCCACCCCTGAGCTCGCGAAGGTGGGCCCAGGGTTATCTCTCCCACAAAAATCACCGTCATTCCGAACGAAGTCCGCGCAATGAGAACTTCGGCCCCTTTTCGCGCCTTTCGCGGAAAGCCCCCTACGATCCATCCGCTTTCCCCCCAAATCTACGCACCATCGCTCAGGCCCCACCGATCTCCTTCCGCTTCTCCTTCCAATGGAACACCGCCTCCCTTACCCTCTCCATCGTCCCCCGCGCAGAGGCCCGCGCCTTCCCCGACCCCGCATCCAAAATCTCTAAGACCGCCTTCGGATTTTGCTCATACGCGACCCGCCGCTCCCGCACCGGCCCAATCCAACGGATCAAATGGTCCGCCATCTTAGACTTGCACTCGATGCACCCAATCCCTGCCGTACGGCAGCCTTCCGCCGCCCAATCTAGTGTCTCTTTCGGCGAGAAAAGTTTGTGCCAATCATAAACAGGGCAAATATCCGGATTCCCCGGATCAGTCCGTCGCTTCCGCGCCGGGTCTGTAACCATCACCTTAGTCTTAGCCCGAATCTCCGCATCCGTCTCCGACAACATAATCGAATTCCCATACGACTTCGACATCTTCCGTCCATCCAGCCCAGGAATCCGCGGAGTCGGCGTAAGAAGTGCTTCGGGCTCAATGAGAACATGCCGAATAACAAGAAACGGTGCGATTTGTTTTTCCGTTTCTAGGAAATTTTCCAAACCACTCTCTGTCACGGCCGTGCGAATAGAGGAAAGTGCCGTTGTGATGTCCCCGGCCGACAGAGCAGTTTCCAAAGCATGGTCGCGTCGAAGCTTCAAAACAAACCGCCTCTTTATATCTGTCGCAAACGCTTCGTTCTCCGGAGCAAGCAGCTTCGCCACATCCAGCGAAACCGAATAAAAGCCGTTAAACCTCCGCACCAACTCCCGACTAAACTCCACATGCGAAACCTGGTCCTCCCCCACCGGCACAAACAAGCCTTTCCCCGGCTCCGAATACATCACAATATCCGCCGTCTGCAGCGTCGGGTAGCCCAGAAACCCATACGTATGCAAATCCTTGTTCGTCACATTCTCCAGCGCCTCCTTATACGTCGGAATGCGCTCCAGCCATCCCAGCGGCGTAATCATCGACAACAACAAATGCAACTCGGCATGTTCCGGCACCTGAGACTGCAGAAAAATCACAGACTTCGCCGGGTCTAGCCCAGCCGCCAGAAAATCAATCGTGATCTGCAGCGAATTTTCCGCAATGGCAGAAGTATCCGCGTAATCGCTGGTCAGCGCATGCCAGTCCGCCACAAAATAAAAACACTGATAAGCCGGATCGTCCTGCAACCTCACCCAATTCTGCAAAGCCCCAAAAAAATGCCCAATATGTAGCCGTCCGGTAGGCCGCATCCCGGACAAAACGCGTTTGTTCGGTGCAATCAGAGCTTGAGTCAAATGGTCATCCTCGGAAGTTCAAGTTATAAATAATTAATCTTGAGTTTTGAATAAAGAAAGCCGGCCAATAGCGTTTGCGAACCCTACGCAAAACTTCAATCGTACAATACTTTAAACTGCTCTCACTTTGCGGGCAAATCGCGTTTGGATCGTGCGCGCTCGTATTTCAAAGTGACCAGACCCTGCGAGAAGGATTTGTTTTCGAGCAGGCGGAACTTGCGTTGCGGAAAACCGACGGGAAACAGCGGCAAACCTTGGCCAAGCAAGAACGGAACGACACCGAGGTAGAGTTCGTCGATCTCATCGTCCACGAGAAACGCACGGGCCAATTCACCGCCGCCCATGTGCCAGATATTTTTCCCTTTGCTCTCGCGAAGAGAGGCGACAAACGATTTTGGGGACTCGTTTACAAAAATGACACCGTTACGCTTGCCGGGAGCGAGTGTGTTCGAGAAGACATAGCTCGTTATGCCGGGATGGCTGTAAGAACCACCGCTCTCACGAAGCGCAACGTCGTAGGTCTTGCGGCCCATAATGGCGGTGTCGATCGTCTTGAAGAACGGGCCCATGGAGTAGTCCTTGGGCATGAACAGGAAGTCGACCGAGCCGTCCAGGCGGGCAATATAGCCGTCGAGCGAAATACCAAGCCCGAGCACAACGCGGCGCATGCCGGAATTGTAGAACGAAAGAAGGCGTGGCGGAAACCAGGAACGTGCTGGGCTACCCGCGGTTGAGCAGGTCGCGGCGTTCGCGATTCTTCACGTAAAATATAAAACTGAATACTTAGAAAACTAACTACCACTCTACCTCAACAGATCCCGTGCAATAATCGTCCTCTGCACTTCGCTTGTCCCCTCATAAATCGAAATCACCCGTGCATCCCGGTACATCCTCTCTACTTCCGACTCGCGCGAATACCCCAACGATCCATGAATCTGCACCGCTTTGTACACCACCCGATTCACCATCTCACTAGCATAAAGTTTCGCTCGTGAAGACGCCGACGCCGGCGAACTCACAGCCACGCCCATGCCCAGACAATCCTTCCGGAACGCCGCCGCATACAACAACCCTCGCGCCGCCTCAATCTCCGTGTGCATATCCGCCACCATCCATTGAATCGCCTGAAACTCTCCAATCGATTTCCCAAAAGCCTTGCGTGCCTTAGCGTATTTCACCGATTCATCCAGCGCACCTTGAGCCAGCCCCACGGCCTGCGCCGCAATGCCAATCCGTCCGCCATCCAATGCCGAGAGCGCAATCTTCAGGCCCGCGCCTTCATCCCCCAACCGGTTCTTCGCCGGCACCACGCAGTCGTTAAGCAAAATTTCTACCGACGGCGAACTCCGCTGCCCCATCTTGTCTTCGTGCCGCCCAATCTTCAGTCCCGGAGCGCCCGGCTCCGCGAGGAACGCGCTGATTCCCTTTCCGGCCGCCGCCGCATCCGTCTTCGCAAAAATAATGTATAACCCAGCGTGGGACCCATTCGTAACCCAAGTCTTTGTCCCATTCAGTTTGTAGCTATCGCCCTCTCGCACCGCCGTACTCTGAATCCCCGCCGCATCCGAGCCCGCCGCCGGCTCCGTCAAACAAAACGCCCCCAGAATTTCTCCCGAAGCCAACCGCCGCAAATATCTTTTCTTCTGCTCCTCCGTCCCATGCGTCAGTAGCGGCAACTGCACCGCGGAATTCGTTACGCTGAGCACGGTGGACATCGCCGTAAAAATCTTCGCCACTTCCTCCAGCATTAACACATACGAAATCGAATCCAGCCCCGGCCCGCCCCACTCCTCCGGCATCAGCATCCCGCAGCAACCCATTTCCCCCAGTTTCCGGATCGCCTCCGCCGGAAACTGTTCCGCACGCTCCCACTCCTTTACATGCGGGCGCACCTCCGCCTCCATAAAGTCGCGCACAGTATCGCGAATCAACCCCTGATGATCACTAAGTGAAAAATCCATAGCGAAATGCTAGCACGTCTTGAAAGGATAGCCGTGCACCGGCGCACCTTCACGCCGGCGTCCTAAGCTCCATGTCGCAAGAATCGTTCGAACGGAGTCCGCGAATTGAGAGATCCCTCTTCGATCGATCCAACCCAAAAAAACCCTCACCTTCATCCTGACGACTCCGCGACGAAGGATCTCAACCATCGCGTCTTGCCACAACCCCCTACAGATTAAACAACTCCCTCAGCCTCTTCGTCTGCTGCCGGCTCACCGGTATCTCCGACTGCTTTTTATCATTCATCTTCAACATGAAAGAGGACTTAAACCATGGCACCACTTCTTTAATATGGTGGATGTTCACCAAATACGACCGATGCGGCCTCCAGAACGATTCCGAATCCAGGGCCTCCAACAACTCCTCCAGCGTCCGGTAATTCGACGTCCCCTCCGCATCCTTCGCCGTTATTGAAATCAGTCCGCCCTCGATCGATGCAAAAATCAGATCGCGCGAATCCACCAGCAACATCCTCTGTTGCGAACGCAGCAGTACTTTCGCTGGCTGCGACGACGCTGGCTTCGGCGCCGCCAACTGCGACACAAGCTGCTCCAACCGCTCCGTCGGACTCGTCTGCGCTTCAATCTCCCGTTTCACTTTCTGAATCGCCCGGTTGATCCGCGCCTTATCGAACGGCTTCAACACATAATCCACCGCGTTCACGTCAAATGCCTGCACCGCATAATGATCAAACGCGGTCGCAAATACCACATGCGGTACTTTCAATTTCCGCTCCACCAGCTTCTGCAGCACGCCAAACCCGTCGAGCCCCGGCATCTGCACGTCCAGAAACACCAAGTCCGGGCTATGCTCTTTGATCAGGTTCACCGCTTCCACGCCGTTTTTCCCGGTCGCCAGCACGTTTATCTCCGGGAACGCTTTTAGCAGGAACGCCAACTCCTCGCGGGCAGGCTTTTCGTCGTCGACAATAATGGTATTGATCGGCATGGACGCTATATTGGCAGTGATCCAGTTGAGTATATGATGCCGTCGGGAATCAGGTAAAGGTGAGGAACACCATGGTCAAGGGCAAAGGAAGAATACTCAACAGCAAAATCGTCTTTCGCGGCAAGGTATTTGGCGTTCGCAGCGACGAAGTCGAAGAACCCGGCGGTGTCCACGCCACCCGTGAAGTTATCACGCATCCCGGTTCGGTCGTCGTTCTTCCCGTGTTCGACGACGGCCGCATCCTGATGATTCGTCAGTACCGTCACGCCACCCGACAATACCTATGGGAATTGGTAGCAGGTCGCATCGATCACGGAGAAACCGTCAAGCACGCCGCCGCGCGCGAACTCAAGGAAGAAACCGGCTATCGCGCGGCCAGGTACCAGGAGTTTTTGAGCTTCTTCCCTACTCCCGGTTTCCTAGAAGAGCGGATGCACCTTTTTTTAGCCACAGGATTGAAGCCAGGAAAGGCCGAACCCGAGGCCGATGAGAAAATAATTTCCCATGCATACAGGATCAACGAGCTGAAAATCATGATAAAAAGCGGTGCGCTCAAGGATGGAAAGTCGATTGCTGGAATTCTCTACTACCTTACTTTTCTGAGATAGGGTTGCCGTTTAAAACGATTTTTTGCATAAAAATGCACAGGGAGGGATTTTTTTCGTAGCGAAAAAGAAAACCATTTTGGTACACTCCACGCAATTCGTGCTCATGGCGGCGATTCGTTTCTGATCCGCCCCAAGAGTAGAAATGTTGGTCACCTGCCAAAGGAGACACGAAGTGCAAGGAACAGTTAAGTGGTTCAATAATTCGAAAGGTTACGGATTCATAGGGAGGGAAGACGGGCCCGATGTTTTCGTACATTACTCCGCGATCGTCGGCGATGGTTACCGGACGCTGCAGGAAGGAGATCCGGTAGAATTCGAGATCGTGCAAGGCCCGAAAGGACCCCAAGCGGCGAACGTGTCCAAACCAGTGTCCTAAGGAGTTTGGAATCAGAAGCGGCGGAGGCGCAAGCACCCGCCGCTTTTTCTTCTTGCAACAATCCTGGGTCACTCGGCCTTGTATGGTCCGCATTCCGAAGCCTCCCTTCTCCTAGCTTCCCCACGCTAGATTCTCCGCGGTGCACTCTGAGTTTCTGCTCCCTAGCAGGTCGGAGCTGAAGCTCCGACCTCAACTCAACCAAGCAACGGATTTCAGCCCCTGCAACGTGAGGAACCCACGCCTTCGCATTGGTGCGAGCAATCCTCCTCGATCGATCCACTCCCACCAAAATGCCAACCCTGCCATCCACGCAAAATCCGCGCTACAATTCCCGACATGGACAACAAACGAATCGCTCGCATCCTCCGCGAAACCGCGCAACTTCTCGAAATCGATGGCGCCATCATCGGCCGTTACCGCACCTACGAAAAAGCCGCCGAACTCATCGAGGGCCTCCCCCAGCCCGTCGAACAGCTGGTCTCCACTCCCGAAAAACTCCTAGAACTCCCCGGCATCGGCCAGGGCATGGTCGATCACCTCACCGAAATCGTAAAGACCGGCGACTACTCACTTCGCCTCAAGCTAGCCAAAAAATTCCCCCCAACACTTCTCGAAGTCCTCACCCTCCAGTCCCTCGGCCCCAAAAAGGTCGCTTTCCTCTGGAAGCAATTCAAGTGCGCCACCGTCGCCGACGTCGAAAAACTCGCCCGCGAAGGCAAACTCCGCGACCTCGCCGGCTTCGGCGAAAAAAGCGAACAAAACATCCTGAAAGCCGTCGGAACCTTCAAAAAAGGTTCCGGCCGATTCCTGATTAGCGACGTCGAAGCTGCCGCGAAAGAAATTGCGGACCATATCAAGAAAGCCGGAACAGTAGTGGAAAGCGTTACTCCCGCCGGCTCTCTCCGCCGTGGTAGAGAAACCGTTGGCGATTTGGATCTCCTGGTCACCATGGCCGAAGAAAAATCCAAATCCCCCAACAGGCAAGACGCGATCGACACCGTCGCCAAACATATCCTGACCTACCCCCGCATCGATCAGGTCCTCGCCCACGGCGAAAACAAAGTCAGTTTCACTTTGTCCAGCGGCTTGCAGGTCGATGTCCGCCTCCTCGAAAAAGAAAACTTCGGCGCGGCGCTCTTGTATTTCACCGGCTCAAAAGAACACAACGTTCGCCTGCGTGGCCGCGCCAACGACATGGGCTGGACCCTCAACGAATATGAAATGGCTGTCTTGGACAAAACCGCAGCCGACAAAAATGCCGAACTAAAAGTCGAGGAACGCCCCACGAAAAGCGCGGGCGCAAAAATCAGTGTTTCCTTGGGAAGTAAATTAAAAGCCGGCGAAGCGAAAAAGTCTGCAAAGAAAGAAGCAAGGTCCAACGCCAAAGCCACTCCCGCCAAGCCTGCCGCTGCACCCGTCTCAACTGGCGTTCGCGTAGCCAGCCGCACTGAGGAAGAAATTTATTGTAAGCTCGGTTTAGACTTTGTTCCGCCCGAATTGCGCGAAAACACTGGCGAAATCGAAGCCGCCGAGAAACACAAACTCCCCAAGCTCGTCGAACTTCGCGATATCAAGGGCGACCTGCAGATGCACACCACCGCCAGTGATGGGAAAAATTCCATCGAGGAAATGGCTGCGGCCGCAAAAGCCCTCGGTCACGAATACATCGCCATCACCGACCATTCGAAAGCGGTCACCGTCGCCAATGGCCTCGACGACAAGCGCATGGCCGAGCACATCAAGAATCTTCGCGCCGCTGACGCCAAGGGCCTGGGCATCCGCGTCCTGGTCGGCTCCGAAGTCGACATCCTAAAAAATGGCAAGCTCGATTATTCCGACGAAATCCTCGCCCAGCTCGACGTAACCGTCTGCTCCATCCATTCCTACTTCAATCTCGAGCACGTCGAAATGACCGACCGTATGCTCGCCGCCATCGAAAATCGCTACACGCAAATCATCGGCCACCCCACCGGCCGCTTGCTCCTCCGCCGCGACGAACTTGCCTACAACATGGAGATAGTCCTCGACGCCTGCGCCAAATACGGCGTCGCCATGGAGTGTAATTCCTATCCCGACCGTCTCGACCTGAAAGACGTCTACCTCCGCATGTGCAAGGAAAAAGGCGTAAAAGTGGTGATCTCCACGGATTCCCACACTACCGGCAATCTGGCTTATATCCGCTACGGAGTCACCGTAGCCCGCCGTGGCTGGCTGGAGCAAAAGGACGTGATAAACACCCTGCCAGTAGCCGATTTCATGGCTTCTTTGCGCCCCAAGAAAGCAGCTAGCCAGCGCGGCTAACGGAACATTTTTGCCCCATTCTGCGTTTCAAGTAATTAGGACGGCACAAACGGAGGTTTCAACGGAGATGGCGATGCGGACGACGGTCAAATCGGTGAATTCTCTGCCGCTGCGCACGAAAGCGCAAAAGGCAACGCGTGCGGCATTTGGCTTGATGGCGTTAGCGGTTCTCGCGCAAGGCACAGCTCTTTCCGCTCAAGCCGAAGAAGTTACCAAGACCTTTACGATCGCTGGTCACGCCCGAGTAAAGGTAGAAACCGATGATGGCGCCGTGCGCGTATCGACGGGCGACATCAAACAGGTAGAAATTCGCATTGTCTACAGCGGCTACAAGCTCGATCGCGATCTGCACGTCAGCACCGAACAGAGCGGCGATTCCGTCAATGTCAGCGCAAAGACCTCCGGCGGCAGCTTCTGGAATTGGGGCCCGCATCACACTAGTCTGCGCGTCGAAGTCCACATGCCTAAGGATGCCGACCTCACGGTACGCAGCGGCGATGGCTCCGTTGAAGCCGATTCAATCAACGGCAGCGTCGATGTCACCACCGGCGACGGCAGCATCACCGTGCAAGGCGCCAAGGGCAATATCCATTTTCATTCCGGCGATGGCCACATTGAAGCTCGCGGCCTCGACGGCGTCGTCGACGCCTCTAGCGGCGATGGCCACATCGACCTTCAAGGCCGCTTCGACGGCCTGACCATTCACACCGGCGATGGCAGTGTCACCGCCCGCGCTGGCTCCGGCTCGAAAGTCGTCTCTCCCTGGAATATCCGCACCGGTGACGGCAGCGTCGACCTTGAAGTCCCCGGCGACCTCCAAGCCAATCTCGATGCCAGCACCCACGACGGCCACATCAGCCTTGGCCTCCAAGTTACCGTTGAAGGCACGTTCAGCTCCTCCAGCATCCACGGCAAACTCAATGGCGGCGGCCAAGCCCTCTCCATCCGCACCGGTGACGGCTCCATCCATCTAAACAAATCCTAACCAAATCCCCGGTTGCCTACCCAACCTCCCAAAAACTGGACAACTAATCCGACACATCGTCCGCATTTCCATCCCCCCAATCCTGACCAAAATCCTTTAATAATATGAAAAACAATAACTTAGAAAATGGCACCCTCCGTGCTTTGATTCCCTCCGTCCAGGAGACCCAACTGTGATCGTAATCATCCTATCCATAGCAGTCCTAGCACTCTTTGTCCTGTCCCTAACCAGTTCCATTCTAGGAAACCGCCGCCAGCGCTCCTAACCCGCTCCCCCCACTTCGAGTCCGTGCAGTGTGAGTCCTGGGTTCCCTTTGTACGGGCGCCGCACCTTCGCGGCCCCGCGTCCGCAAGAATTCTGACAAAAAAAAATACGTCATTCCGACCAGAGTTCGCGGAGTGAAGAATCCCTCTTTGGTCGATCCGCTCACCAACAAAACGCATTGTCATCCCTCAGGAGTCCGCGTCTCTACCAACCTCCAAACGCCACACCGAACCACGCACCCACCCCAAGCTCCTCCCCCGATTTCTACCCCGCCCTTCGCTGTGGTAAAGTTTTTGGTTCGCCATCGCTCCGCGAACTAAGCATCCACGCAGAGCCGCGCCCAGCTCTTCACACGCGCTGCGCCAGTCAGGGGGACCCAGGAATGAAGACGACGTATAACGGTATGCCAGTGCCGTCCGACGGTAAGCCGATTGGCTACGCGAACAGCATGCTGCAAGTGCCGGACAATCCCATCATCCCCTTCATCGAAGGCGATGGCACTGGCCGCGACATCTGGAAAGCTTCGCGCCGCGTGTTCGATGCCGCGGTGGAAAAAGCGTACGCCGGCAAGCGCCACGTCGCCTGGTTCGAAGTCTTCGCCGGAGAAAAAGCCTTCAACGCCTTCAAGCAATGGCTCCCCGACGACACTGTCGACGCCGCCCGCGATTTCCGCGTATCGATCAAAGGCCCTCTCACCACTCCAGTAGGCGGCGGCATCCGCTCCCTCAACGTCGCCCTCCGCCAGATTCTCGATCTCTACGCTTGCGTCCGTCCCGTCCGTTATTTCGCTGGAGTTCCCTCTCCTGTCCGCGAGCCGGAAAAAATGAATGTGGTTATCTTCCGTGAGAACACCGAAGACGTTTACATTGGCATCGAATGGAAAAGTGGCACCCCCGAAGTAAAAAAACTCCTCGAATTCCTCAACAACGAAATGCTCAAGGGCAGCAAGAAACAAATTCGCTGGGATTCCGGCGTGGGCATCAAGCCCATTTCTCCCACCGGCACAAAACGGCTCGTCCGCCGTGCCATTCAACATGCCCTTGATCACCACAAACCAAGCGTCACCCTGGTCCATAAGGGCAACATTCAGAAGTTCACCGAAGGCGCCTTCCGCGATTGGGGCTACGACCTCGCCCGCGAAGAATTCCGTGCACAAACCGTCACCGAACGCGAAAGCTGGATCCTCGACAATCTCGACAAGAATCCCGGTCTGACCCTCGAACAGAATGCCACCATGATCGAACCTGGTTTGGAATCTGCCACCGAAGATTTCAAGAAAACCGTCTACGCTGAAATCAAAGAGGTGCTCGACTCCATCGGCGCCACCCACGGCAAAGGCCAGTGGAAAAAGAAGCTTATGATCAACGATCGCATCGCCGATTCCGTCTTCCAGCAAATGCTTCTGCGCCCCAATGAATATAGCGTCCTCGCCACTCCAAATCTCAACGGCGATTACCTGAGCGATGCCTGCGCCGCGCAAGTTGGCGGATTAGGAATTGCGCCCGGCTCCAACATCGGCGATGGCTACGGCGTCTTCGAAGCCACTCACGGCACCGCGCCCAAATATGCCGACAAAGACGTCATCAATCCCGGCTCCGTCATGCTAAGCGGGGCGATGATGTTCGAATTCCTGGGCTGGGGCGAAGCTGCCCAGCGCATCGAAAACGGCATAGCCAAAACCATCCAACAAAAAAAGGTAACCTACGACTTAGAACGCTTAATGCCCAACGCTACTAAACTAGGCACCTCCGCGTTCGCGTCCGCAATAATTGAGAACATGTAATGTCCCCGACCACCCCATCATCCCAAAACAAAAAACACCGTGATCGCGAGCGCAGTCCACGAAGTGAGGGATCCCTCATCGATCGAACCGCGCTCCCGCAATCCTCATTCTTAATAAAAAATCATCATCCGAAGGAGAACCTGCAATGAGCCGCAAGAAAGTCACAGTAGTCGGTGGTGGATTCGTAGGTTCCACCACCGCACAACGCATTGTTGATCTCGAACTCGCCGACGTCGTCTTGACCGACATCCTTGACGGTCCCCCCGCCGGCAAAGCCCTCGACATGGTTGAGAGCGCCCCCATCACCCGCACCGATTCCTACGCCACCGGAATTTCCACCGAGACCGGCGACTACAGCACCACCGCCAACAGCGACGTCGTCGTCATCACAGCAGGATTCCCCCGGAAGCCCGGTATGAGCCGCGACGACCTCCTAAAAGCTAACTACGACGTAGTCAAAGGCGTAGTCGAACAAATCGTTAAACATTCCCCCAACGCCGTTCTCGTCATTGTCACGAATCCTCTCGACGCCATGGCCCAAGCCGCACTGAAAGTCAGCGGCTTCCCCAAGAATCGCGTCCTTGGTATGGCAGGCGTTCTCGATTCCGCGCGCATGAGCGCTTTCGTCGCCAAGGAATGCAAAGTCAGCGTCGAAAACGTTCACTCCTTCGTTCTAGGTGGCCACGGCGACGACATGGTCCCACTCCCCCGCTACTCCACCGTAGCCGGAATCCCGCTGCCCGATCTGCTGCCTGCGGATAAAATCGAAGCCATCGTCACACGCACCCGGAAAGGTGGCGCCGAAATCGTAAATCTCCTAAAAACCGGTTCCGCCTATTACGCACCCTCCGCTGCCGCCGTAGAAATGGTCGAAGCCATCCTAAAAGATAAAAAGAAAATCCTGCCCTGCGCAGTCTACCTGGAAGGTGAATACGGAATCCGCGGCCTCTTCGTAGGCGTGCCAGTAAAACTGGGCGCCAACGGCGCCGAAGAAATAATCCAAATCAAACTAACCCCCGACGAAAACGTCGCGCTCCAAAAAAGCGCCGCCAGCGTAAAAGAACTAGTAACCGTGCTAGGCCTCTAAAATTCCGTTCACGGTCGGAGCATCAGCTCCGACATCCATAGCCAAGAAAATCCGGGCTTCGGCCCCTGAGAAATCCTTTCTTTAGCTCTGATGGAAGTCTCTTTGGAGGGATCCCGCCCATGTGGGGAACCAAGTGATTTTATTTCGGTGACAGCATCGTGGTAAGCGTCCACGATTTGCCCCAGGCCATCGCCGGGTATCAGGAAAAACTTGGGTTGCAGTTGACCTCGGATAAGTCCGAGGATTACTCAGCGTTTCTCGCCTTTGACAAAAGGACCAGGCCGGCATTGCCCTGGTCTTGATTCCTCGAGATACGACGAAGGCCAACCTGGAGCCTCATCGGGTACTGTTCACCAAAAAAATCGCGAAGGCCCACGAACAATTCCTATCCAAAGGAATCAGCGCTGGACCAATTCAAACCGATTCTGGCGGCAACCAATTCTTTCAGTTCCAAGAGGTAGATGGGAACAAGATAGAAATGTACGTAGAACCAAGCTAGCATCCATGCCACACGAAAAGACAGGTAACGATCTGTTAGGGGGTCGGAGCCCCAGCTCCGACATACAGCCCCTGAGAAATCTGCTCTGCCCTTCCCACCAACTCACCCTCTAAATCCACTCAAAACCCAAACAATCTCCCCGCCACAATCACCAACCCAAGCGTAAACACCGCAATCACAATCTCCCCGATAAATCCCACCGCAAACGGCCGCAATCCTTGCTTTCGCATCTGCCGGAAATTTGTTCGCAACCCAACCCCTGCAAATGTCAACAAAAACGCCCATCGCGAAAGATTCGCCAAAGCCGTATTCTGATCCTTAGTAAAAAATCCCACCGTCGCCAGTAGCGAAATCAGCAAGAATCCCAATACAAACTTGGGAAATTTCTGCCATAAAAACGCCGTCTTGTTCGCCACGTTGCGCGCCTGCCCTTTGCCCGCCCAATAAATCGCGTAAGCCAGCACCACAAATCCAATCAGCGCATTCCGCGTCGTCTTGGTCAGCACCGCCAGTTTCGCCGCCGCGTCCGAATACAGCGCTCCCGCCGCGGTAGCCTCCGCAGTGTTGTCCACGGCTAGTCCCGCCCAAATTCCATACGCGTGATCGCTCAAATGCAGTGAGTGTCCGATCAGCGGAAACGTGAACAAGGCAATCGCCCCCAACGCAAGTATCGCCGCTATCGCAAACGACGAATCTTCCTCGTCCGCATCGATCGCCCCTTGCGTCGCAATAATCGCGCTCACGCCACACACCGCCGAGCCCACTGCCAGCAGCGTGGTCAGCTTCGGCTTCAGCCCGAACAGCCGCCCCAGAAATGTCATAAACGCCAGTGATCCCGCAATCTCAATCCCCACCAGCAGCAGACTCACCCCGCCAAGTTTCGCCACATCTCCCAGCAAGAATCTCGAGCCCAGTAATACAATACCCGCCTTCAACCAAAATTCGTACGTAGCCACGCCCGGTCGAAAAATTTCCGCCACTCCAAACACATTCGAAATCACCAACCCAATCAGAATCGCCCAAAGCACATACTCAATGTTCGGAAAAGGAAAGTGATGCGTCTTCGCATAACCATTAATAGTCTTTTCCAGCAGCTTCCCCGCACATCCAATCACCGCCAGCAACGCAACGCCTGGGAGTAGCCTCAAGAACCTAGCGCCAAGCGAAATTTGCGGGCTCTCCGTCTGCACCAGAGCAATCGTCTCAGCCATGCCACCCCGTCCCATGCAAAGATAAAAAGGCCGAAAATCGAAAACAAAAACATCACCGTCATTTCGAACGGAATCCACAGAGTGCGGACCGCCGCCCCGCTGCGATCGCCCCCAAGCCCACTTTGGGTCTTCCGAACGTAAAGCCGTTTAGGGGTCTAGCACCAAGAAAATCCGGTTTTAGCCTCTGAGAAATCCGTTCCCTTCTCCCCCTACCACGGCACCTTCCCAATCACCCCCAACCTCACCAACACTGCCAAAACCAATGCCAACAAAACCGCCCATGTATCCACCGAAACCCTCATCTTCGCCGCCACGTTTCCCTCCGTCACAAAATCGACAATTCCTTTCCGCTTCCCTCCGTAAATTCGCGCAACCAACCAGCCCCCTCACCCGCCGCCGAATGCGAGGCCACCCTCCCAACAATCAGCAACGCCGGCACGGCCAGCGCCGCAAACGAGCCCAGCCGCGCAAGCGTAGTCAACTCCACGGCCTGCTCCCGCTGCGAAGCCCGCGAAACCACCAAACACGGCGTCTCCCCCGGGATCCCCGATTCCACTAGCCAGTGAGACACTCCCGCATAATCCACTCCGGGCATGTAAACAACTACCGTAGTCTCCGAAGTGATCCCCATCACCGGCAGCAGCGCCGTCTCCCGCGATCGCGCATACGTCGTGAACAACACATGCGAAGCCAATCGCCTATCGGTCAATGAAACCCGTGCGGCCGCAGCGGAAGCAAATCCCGCCGAAATCCCCGGCACAATCTCAAAGGGAATTTTCTCCGTCCGCAAAGCATCGATTTCTTCCGCCGCCCGTCCAAACAACATTGGATCGCCGCCTTTCAGGCGCACAACTACGCGATATTTCCGTGCGGCATCCACAAGCAGCGCATTAATATCCTCTTGTGTCAGCAGTCGGAATCCGGCCCGCTTACCTACATCAAGCCGTACCACGCCAGTCGGAATCATTTCCAGGATTTCCGCGCTCACCAGCGAATCATGCAAAACAATATCCGCGGCCTCAATCACACGTACGGCCTTGCGCGTCAACAACTCCGCATCCCCCGGCCCAGCCCCCACCAAATACACCCCATTCGGTGGGCGCGACGCCCCAGCTTGCCCTGCTGTCGGAAGGGCCCGGCCAGCAAAATCCGCATGCGCACCCGCAGCGCAAGGCGAGTCCGCGAGCCTTGCTTGCGCCGCGTTCTCCAAAAATCTCTCAAACTCGGCCCGCGAAGCGAGCACATGCAACTTCTTCTTTGTCTTGTCCGCATCAGTACTCGTCGCCCGCTCCCGCAATCGAGCCTCGCCCAATGAATCCACCCAATCTGCGTACTCCGGTGGAAACTGCTCCTCCAATTCCTTCCTCAGCCGCTGCGCCAGCGCCGGACTCTTCCCATTCGTCGAAATCGCAAGCTGCAGATCACCACGCTGCACTACCGACCCATAATAAAAATGGCAATGCTCGACGTCATCCACCGCATTGCACAAAATCTGCCGCGCATCCGCCTCGCGAAACACCGCCGCATTCAATTCCGCAATCGCCGTAGCCGCAATCACCAGAAATGTTCCGTCCAGGTCGCCCGCCTTAAATGTCTTGTTCCGCCACGCAATCTCGCCCTTCCCCGCTCGTTCCGCAAGTTCTTCCGAAATTTCAGGCGCCACCACCGTCACCCGTGCCCCAGCCTGCAGCAACGTCGGAATCTTCGACGTAGCGATCGCTCCACCGCCTACGACCAGCACCGCGCGGCCTTCCAATTTGACGAACGCGGGAAACAAACTCATCGGTCCTCCACAGAATGCGGTGCAGGCGCTGTCGCTAAATCACGCTCCGCCTCGGCCGCAGGCGCGCCCGCCAAGATAGTCCGAAGAGTTTCCGTGGTATGCCGCGCCAAAAAGTTCTGTAGCGGCTCATTCCCTTCCCGCTGTTCGTGAAAGCTTCGGAGCAGCCGCGTAATCGCGTCAGGAACTTTATCCGCGGGGCACCGGTAACCCACCGGCCGGGCAATCGCGGCAAATTGCCCTACGCTCCCGCCGACGCAAAAATAATAAGCGTCCACCATCTTCCCATCCGCCTTGATCTTCTTCCCCTCAATCCCGATGTCGGCAATCCAATGCTGTCCGCAGGAATTGGGGCACCCGGTGATGTGCAAGCGAAGCTGTTCCTGATAGTTCGGAAAGCGCTCCTCCAGTTGCTCGGTCAGCCACCGCGCATACGATTTCGTTTCCGTCAGCGCTAGCTTGCAAAACTCAGATCCCGTGCAAGCCACAGTCCCGCGCACGAAGGACGAAGACTCAATCGGCAACCCAGCCGCCGAAAGCTCCCCGATAACCGTCGCCACATGCGTTTCCGGAATATTCACCAGCAAAAGGTTTTGCATCGGCGTATTGCGCACATGGCCGTCGCCATACCGCTCCGCCAGATCGGCCGCCAGGGTCAACTGCGCCGGCGTAATCCGTCCGCGAATAACAGCCGCTCCGACAGAAAAAAATCCATCCTGCTTCTGTGAAATGACGCCCAAATGATCGCGATGTACTTGCGCCGGAGGGTCCAGCGGTTCGGCAGGATCAAGCGCATAACCAAGCTGCGCTTGAACCTCAGCCAAAAACGATTCCGCCGTCCATCCATGTTCGAGGAAAAGATATTTCATCCGCGCCTTTTCGCGCGAGTGTCGCAACTCTTCCGACTCGCGAAAAACCTCCGTAATCGCCCGCACCACCGGAGTCACCTGGTTCCATCGCACAAACACATTCAACGGGACAGCCAAATGCGGCTGCGTGGAAAGCCCCCCAGCCACC
This sequence comes from Candidatus Acidiferrales bacterium, assembly GCA_963742325.1. Taxonomy (GTDB): domain Bacteria; phylum Acidobacteriota; class Terriglobia; order Acidiferrales; family UBA7541; genus Acidiferrum. Next base: position 3,086,435 of record CAVULB010000002.1, read on the forward strand.
CGCAACGCAAACCCAACCTCGCCCTCCTCCGCGTCCTCCCCCACATCCGTCATTCCGAACGGAGTCCGTGAAGTGAGGGATCCCTGTTCGATCTCACCCGGTCCGCTGTCGGTTCGCGCAACCCTCCGCGCCCGCCGCGTAGCAATCAGCGAAATATCGTTAATCTCCGGATACGAGCACCAATCCGGGCAAGCCGTTACCGAAATCTTGAATTTCCGCGGCAAATTATAAAACTCAGGATTCCCGGCTAACTCCCTATCCAGCGCCTCCACCAACCCGCTCACATCTGCCAATTCGTGCGCATGCACCCCAGCCAGCGGGCAACCCGTAATATTCCGCGCCACATCTCCGCAAGCCCCCGTAGTGCTTAGCCCGATGGCATACAGTCGCTCCAGCAACTCCGGAATATCCTCGACCTTGATCCAGTGCAGTTGCACATTCTGCCGGACCGTAATATCCGCCACGCCATTACCAAATTCCGAAGAGAGATTCGCGATCGTACGCACCTGGTGGCTGGTCAGGAGCCCGTTAGGGATCCGGACTCGCACCATGAAAAATGGCGTAGCCCGCCCTTCTCCGCCCGATCCGCCAACCACGCCCTTTCCATCCCCCTGCGTATAGATTCCCCAAGTACGAAAATAAGTCGTCAGCCACTCCGGCGGAATCGAACCGTGCCCCTCGCGCGCAAATCGCCGGATCTCATCCAAATGTTCCCAAGCATTCTTCTCTCGCTTGAGCCGCTCAACCCGTTGCGCCTTTGTTTCCTTAACCACGCTCATGAACCGTGTCCTTTTCCAGACTTGCTCGCAACCTTAGGGATCGCCTTGTAATCCCGCTTTACCGCACCTCACCAAAAAAAAAGCCCACCTGCCGTTAACTCTGGCAAGTGAGCTTCGAAATTCGTCGATTCGAGTGCGTTACGTCGCGAAGCACCAATTGCCAGAGCGGGCAACCTGACAACAACAGCAGCAACACATGCCGCTCGGGGTTCCGCAGTTCTGGCAATCAAGCAACATACAAGTAAGGGTACGCAGTGTCTCCTACACCGTCAACCACTGCAACCCGCAAATATTCGATGTACTTCATCAATCCTTTGGATACATCCCCAACAGGGTCGCGGCAACCACCTCCCGCAGGCTATTTCCCTCAATTGCCTGCCAATCCACCGGCCACCAAAACCACCATGCCATCCGAAAAACGAAGTGAGGAATTCTTCGATCTTAGAGCCTCCTTTCCGCGACACCTGCTTGTCGCGGTCCCTAGGCCCAATCACTTCCCCTTGTTCCCGGCCTCTCCAGCAACAATCGTCGCCGACTTAATCGTATCCAGCTTCGGAAACTTCGTCGCCATATACTTCTCCCCGCCCTTCTCCATATTTTGCTGCTCTTCGCCCGCGGGATCCGGATACTGATCGTAGAACATCTCCACAATATTGATTCCCTTCTCATCGATCGACGCAAAGGGCGCAAATCCCTGGGAATCCAGTGAGGTATTGTCCTTCAAATTGATAAACACTTCCGTCGTCCTCGAATTCGGCGTGCCTGTCTTAGCAAACGTCAGCGTCCCCCGCAGATTCTTCTGCGTAACTGGATCGTCCTTGATCGTGGCATGTGCCCAGGCCGCATTCACTACCGGATACGCGCTGATGCCAAATTGCGCTACGAAATTCGGAATCACCCGATACACCCGCATCCCGTCATAATAATGATGCTTCACCAAGTTATAAAAACGGTCCGCCCCCAGCGGCGCCCACTCCCGGTGCACCGTCACCGTGAAATCCCCACGCGTAGTCACAAACTTCACTTGATAAATAGCCGGCGCCACATCCTTCAACAACGCCGGCTTGAGCAGAGTCCGGTCATAAGGCGAAACCGTATGTGTCGTAGCAGGTGCCTTAGGCTTAGCGGCAGGCGCAGAAGTCTGCGATAAACCAGCAACGCAAGCCACCAAAACAAACACAACAAAACCAACGATCACTCTCACAACACGCATGGTAATCCTCCCATTTGGAGTGCGAAATCAAAACCGTAAGGGCAAGATGTATAGTGCTACCGGGCGAGTCCGCGAGCCCGGCCATGCCAATATCCTGATCAACGACCATTCATCTCCCGCGAAACCCGCTGCGCCTCACTCAACACCCGTAGCGTATTCTCCCCCAATATTTTCCGCACATCCCCCTCCGAATAACCCTTCTTCAACAACGCATCCGTAATCTGCGGCAAATGCGTCACGTCTTCCATTCCGAGCGGCATCACCGCCCCATCAAAATCCGATCCTAGCCCCACGTGATCGACGCCCGCAATCTTTACCGCATGATCGATGTGCTCCACAATCACCGTCCAATTCACCTTGGGCAGCTTCCCTTCCTTCATAAACTCCCGCACCACCTGATCGCCGGCCGTTCCACTGCACGCCTCATCCGTGCCGCAACGCCTCTTCACTTCCTCGGCGATCTGCTGGTCCACCTCGGGATGAGCATTTTCGAAATCACGAAGCTCCTGGCTCAAAAATCCCACATGATAATTGATCTGTATCACGCCGCCGTGTTTCGCCAGGTCCCGAATCATATCGTCGGTCATATTCCGCGCCGCGTTGCAGAGCGCCCGGCACGAAGAGTGCGACGCAATCAGCGGCGCCTTGCTCACTTCCAGCGCATCGTAGAACGTTTTGTCCGATACGTGCGAAATATCCACCAGCATCCCCAGCCGGTTCATTTCCCGCACCACATTCTTGCCAAAGTCCGTCAACCCGTTGTGTTCCGGTTTCGCCGTCGACGAATCCGCCCATTCATTATTTTCCATATGCGTCAACGTCATGTACCGCACGCCCAGCGCCGCAAACGTCCGCAGCACCGCCAAATCATTGCCCATCATGTGCCCGCCTTCCACTCCCATCAGCGCGGCAATTTTGTGCTGCTTCTTCGCTTCTCGAATGTCGTCCGCGGTCGTCGCCAGCACCATCTCGTTCGGGTGCTTCCGCACCGTCTCGCGCACCGCATCAATCTGATCCAGCGCCTGCTTCACCGCATCCGGCCCCAGTATTTTTCCGTTGATCCAGATAGAAAAGAAAATCGCGGTCAGCCCGCCATCGCGCATCCGCGGAATATCGATATTCCCGTCCGTATGCGGCACTGCAATATCAAAATGAGGATCGAGTAGCCGTTGTGTCGTGTCGTCATGCGTATCGACCACAATCGAACTAAAATGCAGCTTCTTCGCCTTCTCGGACACCGGCTCACTCTGCGCCGACACAAACATAGCCGCACCCACCAGCAAACAAACGCAAACCAACAATATCGCTCGCGCCATCCCTACCCTCCCCCATCCCGCTTACTGTATTTGTGCGCCCTCCGTAATCGCGCGTGGTTTTGCGTTTGATGGAGTGGCCGAACTTTAGATCGGCCAGCCTTACCCTCAAACCGACAACGAAGCAAGGAGTCTCCCTCTTCACACCGAACCCTCTACCCCGTACCCCTCGCGGCCCCTTCCGGCCTCTCCCTCACCGCCGCCTTTAAATAATCCCCATTGGTCCGCGCAATCACTTCCAACGGGATCTCCTTCGGGCAAACCGCCTCGCACTCCCCGATATTCGTGCAATTCGCAAAACCTTCCACATTCATCTGCCGCACCATCGCCAACGCTCGCCGGTCCCGTTCGGCCTGGCCCTGTGGCAAATGTCCGAGGTGCGAAATCTTTGCGCCCACAAACAACGCCGCCGCCGCATTCGGGCAAGCCGCCACGCAAGCCCCGCATCCAATGCACGCCGCGGCATCCATCGCCAAATCGGCCGCCTGTTTGGCCACGGGAATCGTGTTGGCGTCCTGCGCGCCGCCGGTAGGCGCGGTGATAAATCCACCAGCCGCAATAATCCGGTCGAACGACCCGCGATTCACCACCAAATCCTTCAGCACCGGAAAGGCCTTCGCGCGCCACGGCTCCAGATAAATCACGTCGCCATCTTTGAAATGCCGCATGTGCAGCTGGCAAACGGTCGTCCCCTTGAACCCTCCGTGCGCCTTCCCATTGATCATGAAGCCGCACATCCCGCAAATTCCCTCACGGCAATCGTGGTCGAACGCAATCGGATCTTCGCCCTTCTGGATCAAACTCTCGTTGAGCACATCCAGCATCTCCAGGAAAGACATATGTTCATTCGCGTTCGGCACCTCATAACGCACTAGCCCGCCGCGATCCTTCGCATTCTTCTGCCGCCAAACATGCAAGGTCAATTTCACTTGTAACTCCGTTGCGACGGGTGCACATACTCAAACGTCAGCGGTTCCTTTTTCAACACCGGCGTAACGCCTTCTCCCTGGTACTCCCAGGCGGCCACATACGAATAATGCTCGTCGTCGCGCAGCGCCTCGCCCTCTGGGGTCTGAAATTCCTCGCGGAAATGCCCACCGCACGATTCGTTGCGCTCCAATGCATCGCGGCACATCAATTCCGCCAGCTCGAAAAAGTCCGCAACGCGCCCGGCCTTTTCCAAAGACTGGTTGAACTCTTCGTTCGTGCCCAACACCTTCACATTCTTCCAGAACTCTTCCCGCAACGCCGGGATCAGCGTCAGCGCCTTCTTCAACCCCGCCTCATTCCGCGCCATCCCGCAATAATCCCAAACGATTTTCCCCAACTCGCGGTGGAAAGAATCCACGGTGCGCGTTCCATTGCCATTCAGCAGCTTCTTCGTAATCGTCGAGGTATTGGCAATCGCTTCCTTCACCGCCGTCGCATCCGCCGAAACCCTCCCGGGCTTCGCCGTAGCCAGATAATTTCCGATGGTATAGGGAATAATGAAATATCCGTCCGCCAATCCCTGCATCAGCGCGCTGGCGCCCAATCTATTTGCCCCGTGGTCCGAAAAATTGGCTTCCCCGAGCACAAACAGCCCCGGAATCGTCGACATCAGGTTGTAATCCACCCATAACCCGCCCATCGTGTAATGGATGGCCGGATAAATCCGCATCGGCACTTCATAAGGATTCTCGCCGGTGATGCGCTCGTACATCTCAAACAGGTTTCCGTAGCGCTCCGCAATCTTCAGCTTCCCCAGCCGATTAATCGCTTCCGAAAAATCCAGATAGACGCCAAGACCCGTCTCACCCACGCCGTGCCCCGCATCGCACTCCGCTTTCGCCGCGCGCGAAGCAATGTCTCGCGGTACCAGGTTGCCAAAACTCGGATACCGCCGCTCCAGATAATAATCGCGCTCGTCGTCCGGTATCGACGCCGGCGGCCTTTTATCCCCTGGCTTCTTTGGCACCCAGATGCGCCCGTCATTCCGCAGCGATTCGGACATCAGTGTCAGTTTAGACTGGTACTCCCCGGCCACCGGAATGCATGTCGGATGAATCTGTGTGAAGCATGGATTCGCAAACAGTGCCCCGCGTTTGTAAGCTCTCCAGATCGCCGTGGCATTGCAGCCTTTCGCGTTCGTCGAAAGATAAAATACGTTCCCGTACCCGCCGGTCGCCAGGATCACGGCGTCGCCGATATGTACTTCAATCTTCCCGTCGCACAAATCGCGCGTAACAATCCCACGTGCCTGCCCGTCCACAACAATCAGATCCAGCATCTCCGTCCGCTCGTTCATCCTCACCGTGCCGAGGCCAATCTGCCGCTCCAGCGCCTGGTAAGCCCCCAGCAGGAGCTGCTGCCCCGTCTGCCCTCGCGCATAAAAGGTTCGCGAAACCTGCGCGCCGCCGAACGACCGGTTGTCCAGCAACCCGCCATACTCCCGCGCGAACGGCACCCCCTGCGCCACGCACTGGTCGATAATGTTTACGCTCACCTGCGCCAGCCGGTACACATTCGATTCCCGCGCGCGAAAATCGCCGCCTTTCACCGTGTCGTAGAACAGCCGGAAGATGCTGTCGCCATCGTTGTGATAATTTTTCGCTGCGTTTATTCCCCCCTGCGCCGCAATCGAATGCGCTCGCCGCGGGCTGTCCTGATAACAGAAACACTGTACGTTGTAGCCAAGTTCCCCAAGGCTGGCGGCCGCCGCGCCTCCCGCAAGTCCGGATCCAACAACAATGATGTTGTACTTGCGCTTGTTGGCAGGATTGATCAGCTTGAGCTGGAACTTATGATTGTCCCAGGCTTGCTCAATCGGCCCTGTTGGGGCATGTGAATTTAATTCCATCGAATCGAGCTCCCTAAACAGGCTTTATGAAGCCGGTCAAGACCGCAACCGGGATCGAAATGTAGCCAATAGCAATCAGGACGGCGAAAACTTTCGCGAATAGTCGCAACCAGGGCGTGTACACCGGATGGCTGATTCCCAGCGACTGAAACATGCTCCACAATCCGTGATACAGGTGATAGCACAGCATCGTCATCGCAATAATGTAGAATAGCGACACCGGCCACACCTGGAATCCCAGCACAACATTGTTGTACACGTTGTGTTCATCGAACGGCGCTCCCGGATGCACCGCGCCAAACGTGAATTGCGCCAGGTGAAACAACACGAACGCTAGAATAATCGGCCCGCTCCACATCATCGTCCGCGAAGCGTACGTCGAATGAAGGTTCACCTTCTTCACGTACTTGATCGGCCGTGCCTCGCGCTGCAAAATCCACAGCTGAAACGACGACAAGATGTGCAGCACCACCGCCATCAACAGCACAATCCGCGTGATCCACAACAGCGCCCCCAACGACTTCAGCAGCGCCGCATAACGATTGATTTTTTCCGGCCCTTCAAAAATCTGCAGGTTCCCGGCTAGGTGTCCCAACACAAATCCGAACAGCGCCACTCCCGTGACGGACATAATCGCTTTCTTCCCGACAGTCGTTTGCCAGAAGTGCAAGTTCCCAGCCGGTACATTCGCCGATGCAGCCGCAGCGCTCATGGATGAAATAGTTCCTTGAAATGTTTGTGTTTACTGCCGACAGTTGCCAATAAAAAGTGAAGCTCTCTGAACAAGCTACTTGAATCAGGCTGGGTTGTCGTGGGAGACATGCCCTCTCCGCCGCTAGTGTCCCGAAAAAATCCTTGTGGAGCGCAATCTCAGCGGCGCGGTGGGAAGCGGCAATTTCAGTATAGGCAGTCGCCCCCACCAACGCAACCCGCCTCGATCAAAAACAACGCCCCGTCATTCCGAACGAAGGCCGTCGAGTGAGGACCTCCGCGCCTTTCCGCGCCTTTTGCGGAAAGAATCCTCTCCTCGAACTCGCCATGAACTCCCGGGCACCCCGTCCGAGCGCCTTCCGCGAAGAGCAGGTCTTGCGTCTTCTGCTCCCTCACCGTTAAATCTCTTCCTCTCCTTGTCAGGGTTTCGAACTTTCAGGCCGGGCATAGAATTCTCCAGGCCTCCGGGCTTTGGCCCATGAGGAATCCGGCGCCTCAACAAAACTCCAACCATCAAGGGTATCCCTATATCCCAATCGTCCTTTTCAATGTCACAAGTTCCCGCGACCTCCTGCGCGCCTCATTAAGGCGCCCGCAAAGCACCCTTCCCTACAAAAAATTCTTGCGATAACACTCCTAACAGACGAACATGATGTGACTAACCGGACGGAGGCATCACCGCACCTCCTCGTGAATTCCCTTCCCGCGGTACGGAGATTCGAAAGATTATGGCCACAAGCCTCGTGTCCGAACTCGAAAAGCTGGTGTCCGCCCTCGCGGAAGATGAATCCGCTGCGTCAAAAATCTCCGTCCCCACTCTCGCCGAAAAAATTGCCAAAGAGCTTCGCGTGAAAGTAGACGAAGTCGCCATCCTCGCCGTCTCCAACCGCTGGCGCCATCTCCATTTTCTCGTACCCGTCGCTCTGAAAAATGTCGGCTTCGTTCCGCTCACCAGCAACTCCGCTCTCGCCGCGCGCACCGCCCGCGAAAGCCGCGCCGAAATTAACAATAACTTTTCCGTCGTTCGTCACGCCACGGTCTTCGAAGGCGTCAAAGCCGCCACCACCAGCGGCGAATCCATTCAGAAAATCATCAGCTCCCCCATCTTGAACGACGGCAAAGTCGTTGGCGTAATCCAGATCAGCCGGAAAGGCGAATCCGCCGCAACCGCCGGTCCCGATTTCACCGTCGAAGATCTCGCCAAGGTTCAAGCCATCTCCCGCCCTCTGGGCAAACTGGTAGACGCCCTAGCCGGCGAATAACCACCCAGTAGCATGGGCCGAGGATGTCCGAGTTTTAGTTGATTGCAGCGGCTTGATGTTCGGCCTGTGCTACTGGGTTTTTGCCGCTTTCTTTGTAGGGGCACGATATATCGTGCCCCAGGGCGAGTAAGCGAGCCTGTTGCGGCGGGAATCTGTCCCGCCGTAGCTATGCTCTTGGGTTTCTCTTCCACCCAAGCGACAAAACCAAATCTTCCAGCACACGACACACCACGCGAACCACATTGACACAAAGAGTCAAGCTTGTTACTTTTTCAATGGTGCAAAATATTTTGCGCGAAAAAATCCACCTGGACGGTGACCCAGCACAATGGCGTTCGTAGCGAAGAAGATTTTCCTGACCAAAGGTGTGGGGAAACATCGCGAGAGGCTTTCGAGCTTCGAACTGGCACTACGAAACGCTGGTATCGCGGCGTGCAACATTGTTCGCGTCAGTTCCATTTTTCCGCCCAACTGTAAACTCATTTCCCGCAGTGAAGGTTTGAAGCTCATCAAGCCCGGCCAGGTCGCCTTCACCGTCATTAGCGAAAATTCCACCAAGGAACCCCATCGCCTCATCGCCGCGAGCATCGGCCTCGCTCTTCCCAGCGAACGCCCCATGTACGGTTACTTGAGCGAGCACCATTCCTTCGGTGAAACAGAAGAAGTCGCAGGCGAATACGCAGAAGAACTAGCCGCGGAAATGCTGGCCACCACGCTCAACGTCGAATTCGATCCCGATCTCTCTTGGGACGAAAAAAAAGAAGTCTATCGCATCTCCAACAAAATCGTCCGCACCATGAACATCACGCAGTCCGCCGTAGGCGACAAGCGCGGCCTTTGGACTACCGTCCTAACCGCCGCAGTCCTTCACGGCGACGACTAAGCACTACTCGAGTGACCTAGCATAGGCTGCAGCCTGTGCTCTCGGGTTCCTCCCGCGTTCCTTTTTAGTTCCCTGCTACAGAAAAAAACAACCCGTCATTCCGAACGTAGTCCTCGCAGTGAGGACCCATTACCCTTTTCCGGGCTTTTTGCGAAAAAGAAACCTCTTCGCTCAATCATCCCTCTCCTCCCCAAAGAAGCGCGCTGCCATCCGGAGGACTCAGCGACGAAAGATCTTAACCGCCGCGTCTTGCCCAGCAATCCCAACGAAACGGGCGCACATGCCACCATACCTCCCCAGCACTTCCCCTTCCGTAAATTTCCATTCACCAAACTTTTCCCTGTCACCATCCTCCATTCCCGCGCGTCCAACTCTGTGTGCTCAGCAACTTTCCATTGAGAGGCCCCATGGCATCACCCGCTTTTTCCTCGGCACTTGACCCCATCACCGGTTTCGAAGATCTCCGCGATCTCACACATCCTCGTCACGCTCTCACCCAGTTTTATCGCGCCTTCAACACTCGAGACATTATGCTCATGCGCCAGAATTGGTCCCCCTTCGATGACGTCTCCATGAACAATCCCCTCGGCGGCATCAAACGCGGTTGGCCGGAAATCCGTCGCGTCTACGAACGCCTATTCTCCGGCCCCATCCGCGTCTCCGTCGAGTTTTACAATTATTCTCTCCACGTTACCGGCGAACTTTTTTACGCTGTAGGTCGCGAACGCGGTCGTCTGGAAACCCCCACCAACGTTTCCGAATTATCCTTCCGCACCACCCGGATCTTCCGCCTGCTCGATCACCACTGGCGCCAAGTCCACCACCACGGCTCCATCGACGATCCCTCCCAACTAGACCGCTACCAGTCCACCCTAACCGCCACCACCGAAAACCCTCTCCAATTCCCCACCCAACCCCTTCAGTCCTGCCACTCTAACCCGTAGACGCGGCACCGTTGCACCAGCAGCCGTGTCCCCATAGTGAAGCGACAAATCGTGCCCGCGGTCCGCGAGCTGGCCCGCGTAGCACAAGTTTCAGCCTGTGCTCTTGGGTTCCGCTAGAATTTCCCTCTTGGCCTTTTTCTTGCCCGCGTGCTCGCCAATGGTTTGGCTTGCGTTCGCAACGCAATCCTCCCCGCAAACAGTGAGGACCGTCGCTCCTTTCCGTGTCTTTCACGGAAAGAATCCTTCTCGATCTCAAATCCCCAACCAACAAATTTCAAGCCAGCGTGTTTTTAGATGGATTCCCTACAGAAGTGCCCGAAGCCCAATTGCCGCCACCCACCGCTCACCGCCATCTCTTTTCCGTCTTCCACTCACGGATTAAACCAAAACTTCACCACCTCCACCGCCTTCCCCTCCACCGTCTTCCCTCCTTGCGTCGCCGGCGCATACTCATACTGCTTCAGCGCCGCCACCGCCGCCTCGCGCAGCGCCTTCGGTCCCGAAATTACCCTCACATCCGTCACCTGCCCCGACGCATTCACCACCACTTCCGCCTTCACATCTCCTGTGATGTAACTCCGCATGGCATCCGGAGGGTACACCGGATTCGCCGCCTTCAATAATTTCGCCGCCACAGCCGGCGTATCCACAGGCACAACGTCGGCCGCTGCGTTCGGTTGCTCCGCAGATTTTGCCGCTTCCTTCCGCGCCGCGGCCCGACGTTCCCGTGCGCCAGACTCGCTCTCCCCCGGCCGCGCTGCTTCGTTTGTATCTTCCGCACCCACCGTATCGCTGGCCGCTGAATCTTGAGCAGCGCTCGCAGCTGCACCCGCGCCACTCGCTGCCGCCAGACCAGTTCCTGCCGCCGTAGGTTTACCCGCAGCTCCAGCCGCCGCATTCTTCGCCGGATTCGGCTTCTTTACCGCACCCGGCCTCGCCGATGCCGCGCCCTTCCCCATGGGCAACAGTTCCCACCATTTTCCGTACCAGGCGCCGCTTGCCAGAGCCAACACCAGCACCGCGCTCAGCGCCAATACCCGACCTTTGCTCATCCCTGCTGATTTCGCCGCCTGCGGAATCGCCGTCGCACCAGCCGCTTTGGCCTTTGCCTTCCCCTTCTTCGGCGTCTGCGAAAAATCCAGCGACGGCTTCGGCAACAGTTCCTCTGCCGCCTCTTCTGCCTGCACTTCCGCCGCCACCGGCTCCGGTTCCCGCTTCATTCCCAAAGCCGCTTCTTCTTCCAGCAATTGTTCTTCCGGCGTTTTCTCGAGCTTCCACACCGGCAGAGACATCCCCACTACCGCCCGCGCCACTTCCTCCGTATTCTTCGGCGCATTCGGCATCAGTAGCGCCGGCTTCTGTTCTACCTCCTGCGAATTTCCATGCGAGCTCTGGTGCGAAGTTTCGTTTGAACTTCCTTGCGAAGCCGCGTGCGCATCCTCGGGCGACCCGTGTCCCGACTGCACCTCCAGGGCATCCATCGCCTTAGATGCCTCGCGCATCGCCATTTCCCTCGCCGCAGCTTCCCGCGCCGCTTGCGCCTCGGCCATCGCTTTCCCCGCCGCCTCTTCGACGTTTTTCTTTTCCAGCAACGCCAGCTGTTCCCGCAGCGCTTCCACTTCCTGCTTCAACGCGTCCACATCTTCCGCGCTGTGCGGTTCCACCGGAGTCTCCTCGGGCGCTGCGGTGGTCTCCTCGGCCTGCACTTGCTCTTGCGCGATAAATTCCGGCGTGCTCTTTGCGCCTTCCGGAAAAGCCACGCCCCAGTAATCCGTCCGCGCTTCCGTAAAAACCAATTCCACGTAACTCGAATTCGCCTTGAAGCTTTTTTTCTTCAATACCTGACACACCACTTCCTGATTACTTTTCTTGTTGGTTAGAAACAGCAATTGTCCCACGGCCACCGCCGCCGCCAGACGGATCACCGCTCCATCCTTAAACACCAGCACAGTCGATGTCTCTTCTGAAAACAGGTGCCGCGCGCCATCTTCCGCACCTGCGTTCGCTCCTGTCACGTTGACCAGAACTTCCAATGCCACCGGATTCGGCCGGGGCGTTCCGCTTCCTTCTTTCCCTTCAGCCGGCTTCCCCGGGCTGACAATGTTCGCTGCAGATGACACGAATTTCGATCCTCTGCGCCAATTCCCAAGCGCATAAAAGTTTTCGCGCAGACGCACCACACACGTCTGGCTCCCCTCTATTTTTTCGGCAACCCCACAATCACGCCATAGTACGCAAGTACAGGCGTGACCAATCCGCCCACACACACACTTCGTAGGGGCACGATACAACGTGTCCCAGACCAGTCCGCGAGCCAGATAGCATAGGCTTGACCTTCTGACTTGGGTTGACCTGCCTGGGGTTTTCTTCCTAGGTGCCCCACTCTGAGTCAGCGGAGGGTGGGTCCTGAGTCTCGGCATCACACAAAAAAGACCCGTTTTCCGAATGGAATCCGCGCAGTGGGGACGGCTGGCCCTTTCCGCGACTTTTGCGGAAAGAATCCCTCGATCCGTTTTCAACCAAAAACAAGCGCTGATTCTCAGAAGTCCGCGACGAAGGATGTCAACCCCAGTGTCTTGCTGCTACTCCTACAAACACCACCATCGTCCCAAACAAATCCCGCTAGGAGCGCTACTGCCCACTCGCCACTTCCTCACCTCGCCATCGCCACTTCCCTCTTCGACCTCCGCCAACACCGCCTCATCCTCATCGGCATCCTCCTCCACTTCCGGAACTTTCTCATGCGAACTTCCTAACCCTCCCCCAAAACTCTCCCCAGCCACTCCTCATCCCTTTACAGACAAATATATCCGGATCCTCCACCGTCTCCTCATTCCTCACCCCAAAGCGATTCCGCGTCCGCCCCGCCACCACGCACGACGCAAACTCCCTCTCCAACAATTCCCGCGGATATCCCACCACAATCAAAACTTCCGGCGCCGGCTCCCCATACCCTCTCTCCCAGGACGAATTCACCCCGCTGATCGCCCGCGGCAATGCAAATTTCTCGCCGTACAAATTCAATGCCCCTACTTCCCCATAATTCCCCGCCAAAATTCCCAATCGCGCCCGATCCTCTCCCGGCAACGCGTCCCGCACCTTGGCCACTCTCTCAACAAACTCCTCCCACCCAATCTCCTCCGGAAACACCCCATCCACACGCGATGCAAACCTCCACCACCCCGAATTTACGGGCGCCACCGGCAATGCCACCGCCCCCGCCACCAAAATATCCAACAGCAAACAAACCCAAATCACCCCTCGCACCCACCCCCATCGATTTTCACCTTCCCAATTTCGATTTTCCGATTCTCCACTCTTCCGATTTTCAATTTTCTCTTTTTCATTTTCAATTACGTCCGGGTGGCCCACCCTTTCCGCGCCTTGTGCAGACAGAATATCTCTTCGCTCTCCCCGCGCCCTTAATTCCGACCCGTCATTCGCCACTCGCCACTTCTTCTCCACCCAAACCGCCCCCGCCGCATACAACATCGGATACGCCGGAGCCAAATAATAATCCCGCCCTCTCATCACAAAAAACATCACAAACGGCACAGCATACATCCATCCTAAAATCCGAAACCTCCTCCCCTCTTCCGAAATAAAACAAAACCAGATCCCCGCCAACACCAACGGCAACGCCAGCAACGTCACCTCCGCCTGCCCCAACAAAAACCAATCCGTCTGCCCCGTCTGCACATCCCGCAAATGCAAAAATTTCAAAAACTCCAACGACACAAAATTCCGCTTCCACTCCCAAATCAAATTCGGCAACCAAATCGCCCACGCCAACGCTACACTCAACCACAGCCACCCACTCCGCAAATATCTCCGCATCTCGGTAAACAAAACTCCCGCCACAACTCCGCACGCCAAAAATCCCATCGTGTACTTCGCCATCATCCCCAACCCCATCCCCATCCCAACCCCCACCCACCACCGCTCGTTACCGCCCACTACCCGCACCACACACCACGCCACCAGCACCCAACACAAATAATCAAACGAGATGTACTGCATCAACCCGCCCGCACCCAAACAAAACGGCACTCCCGCCAATGCCGCCATCACCTGCGCCCATTTCCCTCCGCCCATCTTCTTCGCCATGCATCCTGTCAGCACCAACGCCGCCGCCTGCGCCAACGCCGCAAACAATCGAAATCCTCCCAACGAAGTCCCAAATAATCCCAACGCCACCCTCCCCAAAAACGCCGTCATCGGTGGATACTGCACATATCCCCAAGCGATATGCCGCGCATCCTCCAACGCCATCAACTCATCTCGGTCAAATCCATACCTCCACCCCAACACCAAATGCACCACCACGGTTCCCAACGCAATCCGCACCACCCCCGCCATCCCACTGCTCCACCATTTCGCCAAGCGATCCCTCCTCAAATCTTACTGTTCAAAAAAACGTCATTCCAATCGGAGTCCGCGCGGTGAGGACCGCTCCCCCTTTCCGCTTCTCGCTTCAATCTCAACCACAACCGCGAACTCTTCTCCCTTGCCCTTCACCTCCGTAATGCTCCGTAATGTCCTCCTCTTTACATCTGCAACCCACCTTTGCCACAATTCGTCGACCACCATGCGCCCACAAAAATTCGCCGTAATCCTTTCTCTCTTGCTCTTCCCAACCCTCCTCCATTCTCAAGCCCCCGCCATCAACCCCACCACTCCTCCCACCGTCACGCCCATCTATCTCGATCCCTCTGTTCCCCTTGAACAACGCGTCAACGATCTCGTCTCTCGCATGACCCTCGAAGAAAAAGTTTCCCAAATGCAAGACGTCGCTCCCGCCATCCCGCGCCTGCAAATTCCCCCCTACAACTGGTGGAACGAAGGCCTCCACGGTGTTGCGCGTTCCGGCTTCGCCACCGTTTTCCCGCAAGCCATCGGTCTCGGCGCCACATGGGACACCGACCTCCTCCATTCCCTCGCCGACGTCATCTCCACCGAAGCGCGCGCCAAATATAATGACGCCATCGCCCACAACAATACTGGCCGCTATTACGGTCTCACTTTCTGGTCACCCAACATCAATATCTTCCGTGATCCTCGTTGGGGCCGCGGCCAAGAGACGTATGGCGAAGATCCCTTCCTTACCTCTCGCCTCGGCGTGGCCTTCGTCACCGGCCTCCAAGGCGACGATCCTCACTACCTCAAAACCGTTTCCACTCCCAAGCATTACGCCGTTCACAGCGGCCCCGAAACTCTCCGTCATCGCTTCGACGTTCCCGTATCGCTCCACGATTTCTATGACACCTACACACCCGCCTTCCGCGCCGCCATCGTCGATGGTCATGCCGATTCCGTCATGTGCGCTTACAATTCCGTTCTCGACGAGCCCGCTTGCGCCAATCACCTCCTCTTCGGCCTTCTCCGCGATCAATGGGGTTTCCGCGGTTACGTCGTCTCCGATTGCTGGGCCATCAGCGACATCTACCAGGGCCACGATTATGTTCTCTCGCTGGCGCAAGCCTCTGCTCTGGCCGTAAAAGCAGGCACTGATCTTTCCTGCGGTCCGGAATTTCAATCCCTCGACTACGCCGTCCAGGATCGTCTCCTTTCCATGCAGGACATCGATCGCGCCGTCCGCCGCCTTTTCGAAGCACGCTTCCGTCTGGGCATGTTCGATCCCCCGGCCAACGTTCCCTGGTCCAAGCTCACTCTCGCCGATGTCGACATCGCCTCCAATCGCCAGCTCGCTCTCCGCGCCGCGCAGGAATCCATCGTCCTCCTCAAGAACGATCGCAACACACTTCCCCTGAAATCCTCCGTAAAATCCATCGCCGTCATCGGACCCACCGCCGATTCTCTGGACGTCCTCCTCGGCAATTACAACGGCACTCCATCCAAATACACCACCATCCTCGCCGGCATAAAAAATCGTTTTCCCAACGCCTCCATCACCTCCGCAATCGGCGCGCCCCTCACCGAAACCCGCGCCCTAGTGGTTCCCGGCACCTACCTCCACCCCTCCAATCCTGTAGCCCTTTCCTCTGCGATACTTCCTCAAACTCAGTCTCAATCTACGACCAACGGTCTGACAGCAGAATACTTTGTCAATCCGTCGCTTTCAGGAACTCCCGTTCTTAGCCGTGTCGATCCTGACCTCAATTTCGTTTGGAACAATATCTCGCCCGGCCCTGGCGTGCCTCTGGAAAATTATTCCGTCCGCTGGACCGGCGAACTCACCGCTCCCGCCGACGGAGATTATCGCATCGGCGCGTCCTCCGACGGGGGCTACCGCCTGTACTTCGACAACAAACTTTTGATTGACGATTGGGTTCAATACCGCGAACGCGGCGAGCGCACCTTCACCACGCTAGTGCATCTTCAAGCTGGCCACAGCTATCCGATCAAGCTCGAATATTTCCGCCGTTTCCGCGAATCTTTCGCGCGCCTTCTCTGGGTGCCGCCATATCTCACAGACCAAGCCATCGCCGCCGCCCGCAAATCCGATGTCGTCATCGCCGTAGTCGGCATCAGCCCCAGCCTCGAAGGCGAAGAGCGAGACAACAGCGACCCCGGTTTCTTCGGCGGCGATCGCACAGACATCGCTCTCCCCGCTACGCAGCAGCAACTCCTCGAATCCCTCGCCGCCACCGGCAAGCCCTTAATCGTCGTCCTCACCAGCGGCAGCGCCCTCGCCGTCAATTGGGCCGATCAACACGCCGCCGCCATTCTCGACGCCTGGTATCCCGGCGAAGAAGGTGGCACTGCCGTGGCCGATGTTCTCTCTGGCGCCTACAATCCCGCCGGCCGCCTCCCCATAACCTTTTGTAAGTCCGTGGCCCAACTCCCCCCATTCACCGACTACAACATGGCCAACCGCACCTACCGCTACTTAACCGAACAACCGCTCTATCCCTTCGGCTATGGCCTCAGTTATTCCACCTTCTCCTACGCTGCTCCCGAAGCTACTGCAGGCGTAGCCGCCTACGCCAAAGCCATAGCCTCCACGAAAGATCCGCAATCAAACTCCGTGGCCACCACAACGCCAACCACAACCTTCCCCGGTGATTCCTCCATCACCGTCACCACTCACGTGACCAATACCTCCAAACTCCCCGGCGACGAAGTCGTCGAACTCTACATCTCCCACCCCAACACCGATGGCGCCCCCATCCGCGCCCTAGCCGGTTTCGAACGCATCCATCTAAACGCAGGCGCCTCCCGAGCCGTCTCCTTCCTCCTCACCCCCCGCGAACTATCCATAGTCACCACTGCCGGCCAACGCCAAGTCCCCGCCGGCCCTATCGACCTCTGGCTAGGCAGCGCGCAACCGGTAACCCTCCCCAATCGCCCCACCCCCAACGGCGTGCACCTAAACCTAACCGTATCCACCACCACTCCGCTCCCCAACTGACCTTTCACCTCAGGTGCGTAACTCTGAATCTGCGGCATCTTCGGTTTCAACACGAAAAACGCATCATTCCTAACGAAGCCCGCGTAGCGCGGACCTGCGCCGCTTTCCGTGGCGCTTGCGGAAAGAATTCCTCCTCGATCCCCCCGTCTCCTCCCAAAAAACCGCGAACTGAGCGTCGACACGTCCTGTCCGCCACAATGAATCGTTGTCGTGCCCATTAGCCACCCATATACTTGGCACGCGGTAGCGAAAAAGGCTGACCAATGCGCACGACAATGCTCCTTCTCCTCACCGCCACCGTCCTCCGCGGGCAAACTCCCGCTCCCCAACCCAGATTCGCCCTCGAAATCACCGAGGACACACCTCCACCTGTCTACGCGATCGTCCAGGACGACGGCGCCCTCAGCGAATCCACTTTCTTCGGCGCAAATCTTCATCCCCTCCCCAACCGCGCCGTCGACGCTCGCGCTCCTTCCGCTCTCAAACTCACCTTCACCGCCGCTGGCGACGAAGTCGAACTCACCGCCACTCTGGTCTTCGACGCGATAGGCAAGGCCGACACCAGCCTCACCCTGCAAAACAATCCGCATCTGGAACTGGGCGCTACGCCCTGCATCTCAACGAATCGGTTGTCCTCCGCGATATGGAACAGTTCGGCCTTCAACCGTGGACCATCAAAATCGTCAACGCGCAACTACCCACTCCACGCACTCTTCCCGGCCAAAACCTGGTCCCATCCATTCGCCCCGAAATTCTCGGCGTGGACCGCCAAGGATACCGCATCGCCCTTTACAACCTCTCATCGCAAGCCGTCATAGCCTTCGCCGTCGACAAATCCTCCGACGAGAACGGCACGCGCATGGAAAGCAGTTCTCACGGCCCACTCATCGCCGCAGGCGCAAGCCACGAATTCCACATTTTTTGCGACACCACAGGCCCCGCGTCCGCCGACGCTGCTACGCCAGATCAGTCCACATGCGCCTTCTTCCTCAAAGCTGCTTTATTTGCGGATGATTCCTACGAAGGCGACCCTGACGCCGCCGCCCAATTGCTCGTGCCTCGTGTCGTCCGGGAAGTTCAAACCAAGCGCGTCCACGAACTCACCGACAACATTCTCGCAGACTCTTCTGTTGACGATTCTTCTAAGCTATCTCGCATTCGCTCCGAACTTCCAAAACTCTTCGACCAACCCGATACCGCAATCCTGCAGCAAATCCAACAACGCTTGCCGAAACTCTCCCCCACCGCGTTGAATTCTTTAAACTCACTGATCTTCGCCACCCTAGCCAGGCAAAAACAACAAGCTCTTCAATCCCTCCAAAATTTCTCCACGGAATCCGCCCACAACAACTCCCTCTCCCTATCCGAGTGGTGGACCACCCAACAATCCCTCAACTGACCCGCTCCACCCAAAACAGAAACGCTCCGTCATCCCGAGAACTCCGCAACCAAGGATCTCATTCGCAGGGTCTTGGCATCCACTCTACAAAAAGTACATGTCATTCCGAACGGAGTCCGCGCAGTGAGGACCGCCGCCCCTTCCCTCGCTTTTGCGGAAAGAACCCCTCTTCGATCGCCCCGGCTAACAAAAAAACGCGAACTAACCCTCCTCCCCCCAATCTCATTTCACAAACTCTCCCGTCCCTCCGCTCCCCCAAGGGTCATAACTCAACGCAAACAAAATCCGATCCGGTATCGCCGGATGCGTATAAAAGAAAATCACCCTCCACCTCGCCGGCGCCGGGTCTGACAAATCCACATCCCCCAAAATATTGAACGACTGCGCCGCCACTTCCCCCGCGTCCGGCGTCAATCCATGCGTGACTTCCAATCCATACTGATCCGCCTGGTGTTCCAGATATCTCGAAAACGTATTTCCCACCGGGCCGATCACCGTCGCAACAATAGACACCACCAGCAGCATCGCCGGATACGACGCCAAATCCCCGACTTCGCGTATTCCCCACGCCGGCCCACATCGCGCCAAGACCCATCCAATCAACCGGTATCCCAAATAAAACGTCACCAGCAACACCAACTCCGCAAAGGCAATCCCCTTCAGAATATGGTGCAGCACGTAATGTCCCATCTCATGCCCGGCCACAAACACGATCTGCGGCGTATTCATTTTCGCGATCGTTGTGTCCCACACCACGATCCTCTTCGACGCGCCAAATCCGGTAACATACGCATTCAACTCCGTAGTCTTTTCCGCCGCGCCCATCCAGTACATGCGCTCCGGCGGAATCGTCTGCCCCGCGCGCTGCACCATCTTCTCCAGCTCCTCCGTCAATGCCGGATCCTTCTTCTTCAGCGGCTCAAATTTATGGAACATCGGATCGATCACCAGCGGCGCAATGAATATCACCGCCAGGATCAGCGGAATCGTCGCCAGCCAAAAATAAAACCACCACCTCCGCGGCGATTTCCGGATCACACGGTACAAAATCCCCACCATCGCAATCGCCACGATCATAGACAGGAGTTCACCCTTTGCCCAATCCCAAAACCACGATCCCCATCCCTGCACTGACAATCCATACGCCCGCTCCAGCCAGTTCTCATAAATTCCCGTCGGCAGCATCAGCACATCAATCGTCAACGCAAGCAGCGGCGCAAACACCAGCACCTGCACAAATCGCTTCCTCGAAGAAACCTTCTGAGCCACATCCCGATATTTCGCCCCCAACTTCGACCACAACACCGCCAGCAGCACCACCAACCCATACACCAACTCGACCGCCCACTGCCGCAACCTAACCGCCGCCAACGCGCGCGCCTTCCTTTCCCTCTCCGGCGTCAACGTGTACCGCGTAATCCTCCCACTCTCCGCATTCTCAGACCCCTGCGCCACCACGCTCACATCCCCGCCACCTTCCTGCTCATGTAGGGCCCGGCTTGCGAAGTGGGCTGTTTCATACCCCGACATCGAATCTTTCACGGACGTCCCCGAAACCGCTGGCAGCGCCACCAAAGAAATCCCCACCAAGCTGCCCGCCACCAAAATTCTCCTCACGTATCCCACCTCCAATAAATCCTGGGTGCCCGACGCACCGCGTTGCGTGTGGGCTTGGGTGCTCCACCACACGCGCGCCGCACCCACCACTCACCACTCATGGCTGCCTTACCTCCTCACTGCGCCACCACCACCTCCACCCCGTTCTTCGCCCCCTCATCCACATCCACCACCGTCCCCTTTCCCCCATACTTCTCAAAAAATTCCGCCTTCCGCGCGTCCCCTTCCACCTCCGCCAACGCCACCACCACATAGGCCCCCGGCACCAATCCACTCAACACAAAATGTCCGCTCGCATCCGCATGCCCCGTAACATACAGATCCATCCTCCCCGCCCGTCCGGGACCCGGCCCCGTACTCGGCATCGTCACCACAGTCGCTCCTGCCACCGCTTTTCCATCTGCATCCACCACCGTCCCCTCAATCGATGCGCCCTTCGCACTCAACACCACATCGAGCACCATCTCTCCATTCACCGTGAATCCCGTGTCCACGACTTCGCGCCCGTCCAGCAGTACCGACTTCAAGTAATACCCTTGCATCGCCGCCATCGGTCCACCCAGAAACACCTGGTAGGTCCCGCCCGCCACATCCTTCACCGCGAACGAGCCATCCTCCTGCAATCCTGAATTTCCTCCGAGCGCTCCCAAGTCTGCCATCTGCGGCAATTCCTCCGCTTCCGAAACGCGCACCAGGCTCACATTCAAATTCGTCCACTCGAGCGACTCGCTTCCCTCCGTGCGTACTTTGCCCTTCACCGATCCGCCCGCCTCCGGCTGCAACAGCAATCCCGTCACGTCCGTTTCGCTCACTACTATCGGTGATCCAATCATTTGCGTGTGCGTCTCCGGCGGCCTTCCATCTCCCGCGCCGGTCATATCCACGATCTGCGCCACATACGTTCCCGGCAGCACATTCAAAAACTCAAACTTTCCGCCTTCTCCCAACGATTGCGCTTCCGTCTGCCCCGTCGTCGACACTAAAAACATCTGCACGTTCCGCGGATTTCCCGCGACCATCACCGTCCCGCTCACGCGATACGACCGGCTCGCCATCAAGCCAAAATTTGCCGTCGCTGTTACTCCCGCCGTCACTTGCACCGTGCTCGCCTGCTTTGCGTCCACCGTTCCCGGATAATAAGTCAGCGCATACGCCGGTTTCTCTCTCGGCCTCCCCTTGTCCGCTGGATCGGGCGCCGGACTCATCCCATGCGCCTGTGCCTGCACGATGTATTGCCCCGCGCGCAAATTCGCAATCCGATATTCCCCCAGGTCATTCGTAGTCTCTTGCCCCGCGTCCCCCGCGTCATGCCCCGCGGTGTCAAACTCCGTGCGATTTTTTCCCACACGCGTCACCCAAACGCTTACGCCCTGCAGCGGATCGCCATCCGCCTCCGTAATTTTCCCCGCCACCACTCCCGTCAGCAGCATCTTGTACGACAACCCCGACACTTCCTGGCCCGGCCCCACCGTAATCCGCCCCTCCTCCGCCTTCCCGCTGGCAGGCACAAATCCCAATCGCTGAATCGTCACTCCGTACTCCCCAGCCACCACTCCCTCAATCCGGAAATTTCCCAGCGCATCCGTAGCCGTTTCATATTCCTGCCTCAACTCAGAATTCTCCCCCTCCAAATGCACCATAACCTTTCTCACCCCTACCCCACTCCCCTCCAACACCACTTTTCCCGACACACTACCTGCCGCCTGCTGCGCAGCGGACCCCTGCCCAAGACCTCCCGCAGCCGCAGGCATAGCCTGCGCAGCAACCGACGGAGCCACCAAACCCAAACACACCGCAAGCCAAATTGCGCACACCAAAACGCAAGCCACCACCACAAAAAATTGTCGACTCAATTTCACAGCAACCTACCAACCCAAAGTAAAACGCTTTGTCATCCTGAAGAGCGCCTCTCGCGACGAAGGATCTCAACCCACCTAGCTTGCCTCCACCGCAACAAAAACGTCATGCCGAACGGGGTACGCGCAGTGCGATCACTGCCACTGTCCGCGCCTTTCCCGGAAAGCAGCCTCTTCAATCGATCCGCCACCCCCGCAAAACAAAACTGCCCCGCTCCGATCTTTTACCTCCTCCTCCACCCCCGGAACTTACTCACTCTACCCCCACCCGATACAAATTCCTCCTCACTGTCACCCTGGTAAACGAATACTCCTCTGGGGTCATCGCTGATTCCACAAACTCCACCACCCCGTCCGAATTTGCCAACGCCTTCGCCTCTTCCACGTTCCCCACTCCGTCCGCATCCATCTTCGGCAATCCCACGCCCTTCTCCGTCGCCAGAAAAAAAGTATGCCCGCGGTTCCCGTCAAACATGTTCAGCACCAGATGCGCTCCGCTCGCATCCCAGTTTACACGGCAGATCGTCCGGCACAGCGTCACCGGCTCTCCGCCACCCTCCATCGGATACGCCACCATCCGAATACTGTGCTCCGCGTCCCTATTGTCGCTCTCCACAACGACCACCCACTTTCCGTCCGGTGACATCGCCGGAAATTCCAGGATCGGTTCCGCCAGCACCGGCTTCCCTTCACCGCCTTCGGCGCTCCTCTTGTACACGTAGTTCTTTCCTCCACGCGCCACCCGGTATATCAGCTGTCCATCCGGCAGCCATCGCGGCGAATCCTCGTTCTCTGTCGACGCCAGCTTCTGCAGCGAACCAAGGTGATCCGTTGGCGCAACCCACACATGTGAGATTCCATTCTCATCCCTCATTGCAAACGCCACGCGCTTCTCGTCCTTCGACAACGAATAATTTTTTACGTCTCCCTCCGTATCCACTCCGTATCCCGGCAGCAGCCGCTCATTCTCTCCGCTCTTCAGGTCCAGCTTCCACAATTCCGATTTCGGATCGCGCCCGCTCTTCTTCAGGTAGTACAACTTCGTCCCATCGTTCGAAAACGTGGTCGTCGACGCATTCCCCTCTGACGAAATCTGCCGGTCTCCTGCCTTGTCATGAATCCAAATGCTCGCGTCCGTTGTGCCCACCGACGTAACGAAAGATCTTCCGTCGGCCGCCATCGCAATCCCTTCTTCTTCCGTTGGACCCGACGTCACCTGCTCCGGCTCTCCGTCAGGAAATCGCTGCCGCCAGATGTGGAATACCCCATCTTTTGCCGCGCTCACATACACCCATTTCCCATCCGGAGACCATGCACCCGTCGTACACGTGCCTCCATCCGGACCCACCAGTTGTTCCTTCCCGCTACCGTCAAATGGCACCACCCGGCATTGCGTCAATTTCCCCTGCGAAGTCATCAGCACAATCAGCATCCACTTCCCGTCCGGCGATAAATACGAGTGGTGCGCCATGCTCCGGTCTCCCAGCGGCAAGTAAACGTCACGGCTCTCCCCGCGCGCTTCATCCGTTGTCACCACTCCCATGTGTAATCCGCTCTTAATCTCGCTGAACAAAAGCCGCTTCCCTCCGTCGATCCAGCTCAACGACGACGCATTCTTCAGCATCAGTCGCGGCTCGCCTCCCAACGCGCCGATTTCCCAAATGTTCCACGGGTCCACGGTGCTGTAGGCGATCTTCGTCCCATCGGGCGAAAACATTGGGCTCAATTTGGTCTTGTGATCGCGCGTCAGTTGCACCGGCTCTCCCGTCGGCAGCATCTGCACGTACACATCTCCCGGGCCCATAAATGTGGATTCGCCGCGCAAGTACGCCAGCATCCTCCCATCCGGAGATAACGCCGGATACACTGCCGAGTCCGTGAAGAACGTCAGCTGCTCCCATTTCCTTGTTCCCACTTTTCCGGTGCCGGAAGACCGCAAATAGAAAATCGTTCCCACTGCTGCCGCCAGCGCCAGTCCCGCCGCCACTCCCGCCCAAATCCATTTGTGTTTCTTCTCTTCACCCGCCGCGTCGGTTCTCCCGCTCGCCTTCGCCACCACTCCGCTTTCCGTATCTCGCTTCAATCGCTCCAGGTCTGTCCGCAATTCCGCCGCACTCTGGTAACGCAGCCGCCGGTCCTTCTCCAGCGCCTTCTTCAAAATGTGCCCCAACCCGTCGCCCATCACCGCCGAGGTTTCACTCAATTCCGGCGGCTCCCGATTCAAAATCGCATCGTGAATCATCGCCGCCGTGTTTCCGCGAAACGCTCCCCGCCCCGTCGCCATCTCGTACAACACCGCGCCAAACGAAAACAAATCCGTCCGCGAATCCAGCTCTTCCCCACGCGCCTGTTCCGGAGACATATACGCCATCGTCCCGATCGCATAGCCCGGGGTAGTCAGCGCCCATTCATTCGTCACCGTGGGCAGGGAAGACACACCTGCGCCGCCAGGTGTCTGCTTCACAAGCCCAAAATCCAGAATCTTCGCGTCGTCTCTTTCCGTGACAAAAACGTTCGCCGGCTTCACGTCGCGATGCACAATCCCCTTCGCATGTGCCGCAGCCAGCGCGTCCGCAATGTGGATTCCCCATTTCACCAGTTGCGTTCGCGTAACTTTCCCCGCCTCGATCCGCTCCTTCAGCGTCTGCCCTTCCAGGCATTCCATCGCGATGAACGCTTCCCCCTGTTCATCGCCCACGTCATACACGGTGCAAATATGCGGATGATTGATGGCCGACGCCGCTTGCGCCTCGCGCTTGAATCGTTCCAGCGCTCCCGCGTCTCGCGCCAACTCTTCCGGTAGGAACTTCAACGCCACGGCCCGCTTCAGCCGCGTGTCTTCCGCACGGTAGACGACCCCCATCCCGCCGCCGCCCAACCGTTCCACAATCCTGTAATGACTAACCGTCTTCCCTATGCGCGAATCCAAATTCACCGCGCCATCTTACCCCAACTCCCCACCCCCCAGTAGCCTAGCCTTTATCCTATGCCCTGGGTCTTGTTCTTCCCGGCCACAGAAAAAGACACACCATTCCGAACGAAATCCGCGAAGTGAGCATCGCCACCCCTTTCCGCGCCTTTTTGCGGACAGAATCCCGCTTCGATCGCCCCGTCTCGCCAAGAAACGACGCGCATTGTCATCCTGAAGAGTCCGCGATGAAGGATCTCAACCCACCCGTCTTGTCCACCAACAAAAATCCCCCACTCTAATCCCTAACCCCCTTCAAACCTTCCTCCATCTTCCTCACCATCCCCAAAAATACTTCCCCATCCGCCTGATCCAACGCAAATCTTCTCACCATCCGTCGCAACTTCTCCTCCGCCAATCTCTCGCTCCGCGCCGCGATATACCCGCTCCGCGACAAATTCGCCAACAAATATTTCGTAATCCGCTCCACCGTCTCCATCTTCGCCGCCTTGCCCTGAGCCGCGAAGGCTGGCCCCTTCTTCAATCCCTCTTCAAAACTCCTCGCTCCTCGAGCCAATTCCCATAAACACACCGCCGCGGCCTGCCCCAGATTCATCGACTGATGTTCCCCGCGTGTCGGAATATGCAAAAGCCAATGGCAATAACTCAAATCGTCATTCGACAATCCCTTCTTCTCGGACCCAAACAAAATTGCCACGCGTTCCTTCGCCAGCCGCTTCCGAATTACCGCCCCAGCCTTATCCAGACTCCTCAACGGATGCTTGATCTCCCGGTTCCCGATCGCTGTCGTTCCCACCACTAACCCGCAATCCGCCACCGCCTCTTCTACCGTCGCGCATTCTTGCGCTTCTCTTAACACCGCCGCCGCCCCTACCGCGGACCGCGCCTCCCGAAACGCCTTCTCATACGGCTGCACCACACGCAAGCGCGCCGAACCAAAATTACTAATCGCCCGCGCCACCGCCCCCATATTCAACGGGTTCCTAGTAGCCACCAACACCACCCTCAAATTTTCCATCCCCAATCTCTTCCCCTTCACACCGCAATACTAAATCCGTCATCTTAAAAAAACCCGTCATTCCGAACGGAGTGAGCGTAGTGAGGACTTCCTCTTCGTCTACGCGTCCTGCCCTAATAAAACGCCGCTCCGATCCTTCAGCTCCCGAACCTCCTTCACCTCCTATTTTCCCGCCTCCAACAGCCAAATCTCATCCGACTCATCGACCTCATTCGTCGTCACCAACCACTTCCCATCCCGCGAAACATCAAACGGATAATTCGTCCCCGTTAACCGCAATCCCGGCAACACCCGCGTCTCTCCCGTCGCTAGCGTCACCAACGTAAATTCTCCATTTCCTTCGGGCCCCACCGTCTGCATCCCAATCTGTCGACCATCCGGCCACCACACCGGCCATCCTCCGCGTTCCGTCAGCCGCTTCAATCCGCTTCCATCCGGGTGCACCAAAAACACGCCGTCATCAAACCCGCGATCCGGGCTGAACGCAATCCACTGCCCATCCGGAGACCACCTCGGCACCGTCCCCACAACACTTCCCACTCGCCGCGCTTCTCCCGTTCCATCCGCAGCCCGCACAAATAAATGTGACACCTTATGCTCCGTCCTCACAAACACCAATGATTTCCCATCTGCGGAAATATCCGCATATGAATCGCTCGCCGTCGTTTTCGGTTCCACCGATCGCGCCGCTCCGCCTTTCGCGGTCACGCGCCCAATACTCAGCGGCTCCGGCCCCCACGTGCTGTAATAAATTTCCTGCCCATCCGGCGCATACCGCGCGTAAATCTCCAGCAATTTTCCCGACGTCAACTGCCGCGCCGCCGCTTCTCCTCCCACCGGCAATGTCCACAAATGCCACGACCCATCCGGCGCCCCACGCGAATAGGTCACTTCCTTCCCATCCGGCGAAAACACCGGCCCCCACAAAATTCCCGGATCAGACAAAATTGTTTTACTCTGCCCCGTCGACAAGTCATACAACAGCAACACATACCGTGTCCGCGAATTCAGAAACGCCAACGTTCCATCGCGCGCCACACTCGGAGTGGAATCCGGCCCCGCTCCCGTGGTAAGTTGCGTCGCTCCGTTTCCATTCAAGTCCATGTACCAGATGTTGCGCGCGCCTCCGCGATTTGACCGGAACAAAATTCCCCGTCCATCCGCAGAAAACACCGGCATGTCGCTAGACACGCCCCCCGTCCCGTGTGTCACTTCCTTCGCGTCTCCTCCATTTACCGGCACCAGCCAGATCTCCCGGCTGTTTCCTCCACGGCTCCGCGCCACCGCAATCGTTTTTCCGTCCGGCGACCACGCCGGCGTTCCCATGAACGGATAAATCGCATCGCCCGCCAGAATCGTTCGCACGTCGGTTCCGTCCAAGCCTATAATGGCCAGCATTTCCGGCTCTCCCGCTTTCCTTCTCACATACGCCAGTTTGTTTCCCTCTGATGACCACGCCGGCATCGACCCGTCCTGCGTCACCGTCGCAATTCCTCCTCCCAGCGTCGCAATCGTGCAAACTTCTGGCGTCGCCGCTCCGGGCAGTTTTCGCGCAAACGCGATCTGCTCTCCATCCGGCGAAAACACCGGTTCACCTTTTCGCGAAAGGTCGTTCGTCAACTTCATTCGTTCCCCGCCCGCCACGCGCGTCACATAAAGATCGTCGCTGCTCTCTCCTCGTTCCACATAAGCCAGCATCTTTCCATCCGGCGAAAGTCCCGGCCCCAGAATATTTTTGTCCGTCGCCAGCAATTGCCGCAATTTCCCGCCCGGCACTGGTGCTCGCAATTTCGGCTTGGCCCCCGGCACAAGATAAATCACCGCAGCGACCGCCGCCACCAATCCCAATCCCCACAAAAATCCCAACCGCCCGAAATACCAACTCCGCACCTCATCTTCGGGTTCCTTCTCTCCTGGATGCCCTCCACGCCGGCTTTGCGTGTGGGTCTTGGGGTCTCCTTCTTTCCATTCCTCCTCAATCATTCCCGCCGCCGCGGCCGCCGCGATCATCCCTCCATTCGAGTGCAACGCTTCCAACGCCGCCTTCACCTCGCTTGCTCTCTGATACCTCTGCTCTGGCTGTTTCGCTAAACACCGCAAAATAATCGCCCGCAATCCCGGCGGCACGTGCATCGGCAACGGCCGCGGCGCTTCCTTCAGTATCGCGCTGCACAATTCGTACATCGTGCGTCCCGGGAACGGATGCGCCCGCGAGGCCATCTCGTACAGCAACACCCCGAGCGCCCAGATGTCTCCCCGCGCATCCGCCGGCGTTCCGCTCAACACCTCCGGCGCAAGATACGCCAACGTACCCGGCGCTCCGCTTGCCAACGTCCTACTCGTCTGCGTCGCTCCGTCCATCGGCGCATCCTTCAAGCTCACGGCCAATCCAAAATCCAGCACTTTCACTTCACCGCTGGCGCTCTTTCGCACGTTCGCCGATTTCAAATCGCGGTGCAGCACCCCATGCGTGTGTGCACATTCCAGCGCACTCGCGATCTGCGCGCCATAGTCCAACACCGTTTCCGTGGGTAATCCATCATCCGGGATGCAAGCGTTCAGCGGCCGCCCCGCAAGGTATTCCATCGCGATGTACGGTTGTCCTTCGCATTCGCCCACTTCATAGATCGTGCAGATATTTGGATGATTCAGCGCCGACGCCGCTCGCGCTTCCGCCAGCCATTTCGCGCGCAGTTCTTCAGTCAGCAGCGCGCCTTCCGCAGGAATCTTCAGCGCCACATCGCGATGCAGCCGCTCATCCCGCGCGCGGTAAACGACACCCATCGCCCCCGCGCCGGCCTGTTCCAGCACCACATAGTGCGCAAACAACTTTCCAATCATTCACGCAAACCCGTGCCCGCATCCTAGCCCCCCAACTCTCCAGCGTCAACGCCCCGCATCTCCGAAAAAAGACACGCCATTCCGAACGCAGTAAAATGGACCACCAAGTTCTTACCCAACGGGACTCTCATCGTCTTCTGCCTCTTAGCCCTTGCGGCTGCGGTTGCCGTCGTGTTTTCCAGCGATATGCCATTCCGCGGCCGGATCTATCATCGACTCAAAGCCGAATCTCGCCCCCGGCGGTGGGTCCTCATTTCCCTGCTCTTCTTGTTTGCTGTGTTCACCGTCGGATTCCCTATGTAGATGATTTCCTGTCTGCGACTAGACTCTTTCGCGTTTGTGGGCGTGACTCTCAGATCGTTTCGTGGTTCGTCGACCGACACATTACACGCGAGGGCTGGCCCCTGAGATAAACCATACGCGCCTCCTGCAAAAATGTGCCCTATCCACCGCTAACCAATCCGCCTCCCACCGTTGCTTCCCCCCTACTTCACCCCGATACTGGCTAAGACGAATCGGCCTGTCGCGCCGTCGTGACTGCTCGACGCCCGCGGGCCGCTCATCGTCGCTACCAAAAATTCCCTGGTCCTGCACTACGGAGGAACTTCTCGTGACCATCTCTAGGCGCAATCTGACGCTGCTCGCGGCCCTGTTCGCCATCGCCCTCGACCCGCAGCTCGTCCACGCACAAGACGCCGCGAAACCGCAAATCGGTTTCTCCATCGAAGCCATGAAGGGCGAGCGCTGGCAGACCGACCTGGACTCCTTTCAGGTCCGCGCCAAACAACTCGGCATGCAGGTAGTTTCCGCCGACGCCGGTGGCGACGACGATCGGCAGTTCCTGCAAGTCCAGGAAATGCTCAAGTCCGGCATCAAAGTTCTCGTTCTACTTCCCCACGACAGCGGCAAAGCCAGCCGCATTGTCGACGCCGCCAAAGCCGCCAATGTCAAAGTCATCAGTTACGACCGCCTGGTCGTCAACAGTGACGTCGATCTCTACATCAGTTTCGATCGCCATGAAATCGGCCGCATGCAAGCCGAATATCTGGTGCAGCAAGCGCCCAAGGGAAATTATGTATTGATCGCCGGTTCTCCCAACGACGAGGGCGCAAAAGCTCTTCACGACGCGCAGATGAAAGTTCTTCAACCGTACATCGATCGCGGCGACATCAAAATCATCGCCGACTCCTACATCAAGGATTGGCTACCTTCTGAATCCTACCTCTTCACGCTTAAAGCCATCGACTCTTCCCAAGGCAACATCGCCGCGGTTCTCGCCTCCAACGACGGCCTTGCCGGAGGGGCAATCCAAGCACTCACCGAACACCATCTCGCCGGCAAAGTCGCTGTCTCCGGCCAGGACGCCGATCTCGTCGCCGTAATCTCCATCGCGCAAGGCACGCAATCGATGACCGTCTACAAGCCAATCACTATCGAAGCCGAAACCGCAGCCAGTGAAGCCGTCCGCCTCGCCAACGGCAACAAACCATACGCAGAGAGCACCATCAGCAACGGCAAAACCGAAGTCCCTACCATCCTCCTCAAACCCACCGTGGTCACTAGAGAAAACATCAAATCCACAGTAGTCAAAGACAATTTCCAATCCCTAAAAAGCATCAACCAAGCCCTAACCGCGGCCGAACAAATCAACTAACGATAAAAAACCCCGTCATTTCGAACAGAGTGCGCGAAGCGAAGACCTCCCCTCCTTCCGCGCCTTCCGCGGAAAGAATCCCTCTTCGATCGCTTCTCCTCGCACCAAAAAAATTGCCATCCTGAGGAGTCCGAGACGAAAGGATCCCAACCACCGCGTCCTTCTTCCACTCAAACTTCTCTCCCGTCCTCCGCGTCAATTCATCCCCAAAAATCCATCCACACATTTCCACACCCACTCCTCTTAACAGCGCCACCCCGCTCCCCTAAACTAACCTCATCCAAAACTTCTCGGGGGTTTTTGCTATGCTATTCGCCACCATCTCTCGCGGAAAAAGGGTCGGCACCCGTCTGCTCCCTCATCGCTTCAAAGATAATCGCTACCGCGTCCAACTGGGCAAACATGGCCCCTATATCCCGCTGACCGATGACCGCGAAATACCCTCCTACCTAGCCAACGGCTACTCGCTGCTCATGAGCAACAAAGCCGAACGCCAAACTCCCACGCTGATCAGTCCCCACTCCATCCAAGGCTGGAGCACTAACCCCAAAGATCTCTTCTTCCCAATCCTCTAATCATCTCGTGTGGGCGCGCGACATCGTGCCCCGGGCGAGTCATCGAGCTCACCGGAGCGGTCATCCTGAGAGGAGGCCCCGACGAAGAATCTAAATGTCCCGCGTCTTGTCTGAATTCCTGAACCTCCTCCATCTCTTGTTCCTAATTCCACGCCGGCACCTGCCTCACCATATCCCACACCGGCGAATACGGTTTCCGCGGCGAAGACGATGAATGGCAAGCCGAACGCACCAACTAATCCCCTCTTTCGCGCCATACAAAAAACGCCTTGTCATCCTGACTACTCCGCAACGAAGGATCTCAATCCCACCAGCGTCTTGTCTCAATCACGCGTAAAAAAAGTCACTCCGAACGGCGTCTACGAAGTGCGGAACCCTTCTTTAATCCAATGCGTCTTGCCCACCTCCCAACCGCAGCAGCTCCACCTCCTTCCCCCCTAATCTCCTAAACCTCATGCTCTCGCGAACTCCACCCCACACCTCCATACCCCCGCCACTTCCTTCACGTGCGCAATCCTTCCCTTTACATAAATCGCCGGCGCATTCATCTCCTCCGGCGAAAACGGCACGGCGATCAGCACGGTCTTCTCTTTGGCATAGACATTCTTGCTCCGGAAACTCACTCCGCCCTTGGACATATCAATGCACCGCACCACGTCATCCCCAAACTCCTCCGACCGGACGCACGCAAAAAAATTGACCTTAGCTCTCACGCGCGCCCGACGTTCCATCCCTTCCATCGAGTCCGCCAGCGCCACAATCTCCTGCGCCACCGCGCCCGTCTCGCGCAATTCCCTCTCCTGCGGCGACGTCAATCCAACAGCCACCGGCACCGACTGCTTTGCGTCAATCGTTACAGCCGCCAACTCCGCCTTCCGCGCTACTTTCTTTGGCCGCGCCGGCGCCAGTTCATGCGACTGCCTCCATACCGTCAAAAATCCGCAGTCCTCGCAGAACCGCGCCAGCCCCCCATGAATTCTGCAAATGTCATACTCGAAATCCCCATTCTCCAGTTCCACCGTCCCCTTGCGGCCGCCGCACTCCAGCAACAACACCGCCGGCCGCGAATCCCAATCCGCCGTCGCCGGAAATTCCATCTTCCAGAAATCCAGCTCCGTATCCACAAACGCCACCCCGTACGTGTGCATCTCTCCCTGTTTCGCAATCTCCCCCACCACGCGCACTTCCGCTTCTCGGTTCGCCTCCACCGCGCGCAAAACCAGTTCCTGCTCCGCTCCCAATTTTTGCCGCGAAACAATTCCCGCGCCGTGCTGACTCAGCACCACCGTGTGCGTCTCTTCCGAGAACACTTTTCCTTCTGCATCGCTTCCAATAATCCGGATAGGTACAGCTAAGGAGAGTCGCCCGCCGCGCCGCGCCCGAGGCCCTTGATGCGCCAGTGGTAAACGCTGTGCCTGCGCCGTCTGCGTCCCGCCAACTTCCAACGGACGCTTCGTTTGCTCTGTCATCTTGGCCATCCTGGGGAAGGGGCCAAGTCTTAACACCTAAATTCTACCTCCACCGAACGCACTGCCTCCTCACTTCCTACCAAAAGTTTCTTCCCCCGCACTCCAGAAAAAAAACAATTCTGCTTCCGAGCCCGCCGTAGCATAGGCTTCAGCCTGTGCTCCCGGGTTTGCCCACTCCGGAGTGCCCCACTCTGAGCAGCTTTTTGCGAAGGATGGGTCTTGGGTTTTAACCTAGTCGCGGGACTTCAGACCCGCGACTCTGCCCCCGGCGCCCGAGGAGTCCTCTCTATCTTCACCAATCCCTAGACCCAAGGAACTTCCTCACCCCTCCCCGCGTATCATTAACAGCCCAACAAATCCATGGAGGCCTCATGCCACATTGCACGTCCGCTCTCTTCCTAGCTACCCTTCTCTCGCTTCTCCCGTGCACCTCCCGCGCACAAGACCAAAAAGGCGCGGGCGTCACCATGGCCGCGGATGCCGACGCCAAAGACATCGGCCTCCCTCTCTATCCGGGCGCGCGCCGCCACAAAGATAAAGATTCAGACTCCCCCGGTGTCAATTTCGACCTCTGGGGCGGGGGTTCCGGCGTTAAATTAGCTGTTCTGAAATTGGAGTCGGACGACTCCCCCGAAAAAATCGCGGATTACTACAAAAAGAAACTCTCCAAATACGGCAAAGTCCTGGACTGTTCCCATCCCACCGACAACGCAACCGGCAGCAGCGACAAGGACGACGACAACAAACCCTTGACCTGCGGCTCCGACAGACCCGACAAAAACGGCCTCCTCTTCAAATCCGGCACCAAATCCGACCAACATCTAGTCTCGATTGAACCCAACCCAGTCAACAACGGTTCCCTATTCCAACTAGTCCACATAGCGCACTGGCAAAAATAATCCACAAGAAAATGAACGCAGTGCGCGGAGTGAGGGCCGCCGCGCCTTTTGCGGAAAGAATCCCTCTTAGATCCCCACCTCACAGAAAACCTACCGTCAATAAAGAACGCTTCCGCCCTTACCCACACCCCACCCCAAACACCGCCGCTCTCCCCGAATTCCCCGCCCACCACGCCGCCCAATCACTCTCCTGTCGGTGCGTCAACTCCACCAACCCCTCCCCCGCCAACTTCCCCAACTCCCGATCCTTCAGCACCTCAATCAACAACGGCACCGCCGCTCGGCTACCCGACTTCCCCAATCCCATTACCGCATTCGCCCGCGCCGATCCATCACCGCTCCCCAACAATTCCTGCAAAAACGGCACGGCATCGTCTCCCCCCAACTCCGCCGCCGCCAACACATAATCTCTTCCTTCATTTGCCGACTGCTTCTTCGCAATCTCCAGCAACATCGGAAAATATTTTTTGTCCCCCAACTCCGCCAGGTAACGCACCGCCGTCAAATTCTCTTCCGTCTCCTCCGAAGTATTCTGCACAATCTTCGCCAGTTCCTCGCGCGATCGCACCGTATTCAGATTCTTCAATCCCAGCAGCGCGAATTCCCGTGACGTATACTGCCGCAGCATTCCCACAATTGTATCTTCCAGCCACGGCGGCGCACCGCTCACAATCGCTCGTTCCGCCTCTCTCTGAATCTCGTCGTCCTGCGAACTCAAATTCACCACGTACGGTTTGTAAATCAGCTGCAACCTCTCGCGATCCACCTTCACCACCTGAATCATGAAGCGCTGCTCCACCTTGAACTGCTGCTGCGTCGCCGCCAGCCTCACATCGCCCGTAGCCGCCGAATACTTCATTTCCTGCGTGGCGTGAATCTCATAATTTCCGGCCTTCGATAAATCGTGCGCGTAATTCACCAGGATCAGCTGGTGCCGCGTCTCTCCCGCAGCCAAAATCTCGCTCCCCGCAATGCACTCGCCCGCGCCGCGTGCCCCGCAACTCGCGCTTTCCTTCGCCGCCTTCTCCGACACTTCCAGTTTGTATCCGCTGCAACCCTCCGCGTACGGGTCGCCCGCCGAATACTGCACCGCATCCTTCCCCACATTTGTAAATTCAAACAGCACGTAAACCGGCTCGCCCGCAAAGTACACATCCTTCGCCATCGAAATGTGCCCCTGCAATTGCGCCCGTGCCGGCGCCACCCCCAGCATCGCCAGCAGCAACGCCACCGCCACCCGGCCCAACATTCGCCAATCCAAACTCACCCGCCTCCTAGCTGTAAAAAAACACGTCATTGCGACGGCAGTCCGCGAAGTGAGAACCTCTGCCTCTTCCGTCGCAACACCTCATCCAAAACTCCTGGGTGCCCCACTCGCTTTTTGCGAAGGGTGAGTCTTGGGTCTCTCCCGCCACTGAGTCCGAGCTGAAGCCCCAAACCTCATCTCACCGCAGATTCTCACTTGTATAAAACTCCCCGGCCGGATCCACATAATTCACCATCATCCACTTCCCATCAGGCGTAATCGTCCCTGGCTCCATCACCAACAGCGCTCCTTCCAGATCCTTCGGAGCGATCACCTGCCACGGCTCGCGCTTCTCGCTCCCCAAATCGATCTTGAAAATCTGCACATTCGTTTGAGTCGCAATCTGCGTGTACATATGATTCGGCTCTTTCGCCCAATCCAACGGCACTTCTCCCGGCTCCAGCGTCCGCATCTTCGTCTCGCTGCCATCCTTCAACGAGCGCTTCACAAGCACATCCCCCGTCAGCAGCAACAAATTTTCTCCGTCCGGCATCACGTCCGCCCAACCCGCCGCGTCTTTCACCAACATCTTCGGCGCGCTTCCGCTGCGGTCCGTCTCATACAATCCCACGGGTTGTCCCGCCGGATTACCCCGCAATAAAATATGTTGCGAATCCGGGAACCAGTTCGCCCAGATCACCTGGAATCCTTCCCACTGCAGTGTCTGCGCTTCACCCGCTCCCACCGGTATCACTTGTACTTTTCCCTTCGCCTCTCCCGGCAGCACCACCAACACCCACTTCCCGTCGTCGCTCACGTCCGTTCCATATCCGCCTCCGCCAATCCGGATCGGCGCTCCCCCGCTCATCTTCTGCGCGTAAACCGAATAGTCGGAGCCACCGCGTTCGGTCGCGTCCGTTACCACCACTTCCGTCCCGTCCGGCGTCAACCGCGGATTCAGTCTTTCTGCCAACCCGCTCACCGCCTTGTCTTCTTTCGCTCCGTGCTCCATCGCCACGGTCGCCGCTCGCTGCACGTCGCTCGTCACCAGTGTCCGGCCCGCTGGCGATATGTCGTGCACCCGCGTTCCCGACGTTCCGCAATACACCGTGCGCTCCTCGCCTTTCATATTGCTCGCGCGCACGCAATATTGGTCCCCGGCTGCCGCCGCTCCATACCAAACTTCCTTCCCATCCGCCGTCCACGCCATTCCTTCCAGCGCTTCCCATTCCTTTGAAACCACTTTCTCTTTTCCATCCTGACTCAACAGCAACACGTATCCGCGATCGTCCTTCTCCTCCGGCGGGTGACGAAACACCGCCAGCGTTTTCCCATCTGGCGAAACACGCAGGCCGCTCAACCAATTGTCTGTCTCCAGCAAAACTTTTCCGATCGGATACTGCAGCCTCCACTTATCATTCTTCCGATCGATCACCGCCAACTGCTCTCCATCCGGCGCCCAGTCCGCGTCGTAAACATTTTCTAGCAACTCCCGCGGCGTCGTTCCACCTACGGGCACGCGCGCCAGCGTTCCTCCCCACTCGTACTGCGCCCAGAAGTGCGGCCGCACCAGCACCGCCATGTGATCCTGCTTCGAAATCGCCAGCACCATCGCGCCTTGCAATCCCGTCGGTACCGACGTCGGATAATCCTCGCGTATCACATACGTATCCGGCACGCCTCCGCTCAACACCCCGCTGTACACCACCGTTCTGCCATCCGATGCGAACCGCCCGCGGATCATCGTTCCGTCTTCGTACGACACGCGCTGGAACGTCGGCACCGGCTTCGGTCCCGGCAGCAAGATCCATGAAATTCCTGCGCCCGCCGCTAGGCACGCCAATCCGCCCGCCGCAATCCACAGCCATCGCCTTTTCTTCGGAACTTCCGCCACCGCCGCGGCCACACTCGGTGAAGTTCCCGTCCCCGTTCCGCTCACCGCCTCAATCGCAAACGCCAGATCGCTCGCCGACTGAAACCGCCGCTCCACGCTTTTTTCCACACACCGGGACAATATCCTCTGCAACCCGATCGGCCCTTGCCATCCCGTCTCTAGCAGGTCCGGCGGCTCTTCCTTCAGAATCGCCGTCATTGTTTCCGCCACGGTATCTCTTTTGAACGCGCGCTTCCCAGTCAGCATTTCGTACAGCACCGCGCCAAAACTAAAAATGTCGGATCGCCCGTCGCTCACTTCGCCGCGCACCTGCTCCGGCGACATATAGCCGACCGTTCCCATCACCACGCCCGGAATCGTCGACGGACTTGCCATCGTCATCGTCGTGGCCGTTTCCATACTGCCTTCGGCGCGCGTCAGCTTCGCCAATCCAAAATCCAGAATCTTCACGCGTCCATCGCGCGTTATAAACACGTTCTCCGGTTTCAAATCGCGGTGAACAATCCCCTTGTCGTGCGCCGCCGCCAGCCCTTGCGCAATTCCCAGCGCATACTCGATCGCGCGCCGCGTCGCAATCGGTCCCGCGTCGATCTTCTGACGCAGCGTGTCGCCTTCAAGTAATTCGCTTACCAGAAAAGGCGATCCCTCGTACGTTCCTATGTCGTGGATTCCCAGAATATTGGGATGGTTCAGCGCCGCAACCGTCTTCGCTTCCTGCTCAAATCGCCATAGCCGGTCCTTATCCTTGGTCAACGCCGCCGGCAAAACCTTCACCGCCACATCTCTAGCAAGCCGCGTATCGGTAGCCCGATACACCTCGCCCATTCCCCCAGCGCCAATAGCCGCCACCACCTCGTACGGCCCCAGCTTTGTCCCAGCACCAATCCCCATAGCGCCCGCGATTATACGTTACTCTTCTCCGGTAGCGGCGGGACTTTAGTCCCGGGCTTCTGTCCCCGCGAGAAATTCCCCCACGCTCTCCATCAACCGCCAGCATACCGGCATCGGAAGAAAGCTTTGGTGGGATTGGCTGCACTCCCTGACCAACACTGGCGATCCGCCCGAAGTCGCTTGGCCGTAAATGCTCGACTGCTTCTGCTCGTTTTGTCCCACGTAGGTGACAAATCGGCCATCGTCAGACCATGTATGATCACTGAACGCCTTGCTCCCTGGCGTCGGAAGTTCCCTCGTTTCAACCCAAGACCCACGACCCCGAGTGGGGCATCCAGCCGAAGAGCAGAGGATCCCAGACGCTTGGATAACGCCAGCGCTGCAGAATGCGGAGTTTGGTGATGTGGTGCAAAGGAGATTATGACCGAAGTTTAGAAGGACCAGACCTTTCCCAAAAGTTGACCCGTCCTTCCAAACGAAGTCTTCGCAATGACGGATTCTGCGCCATCGCAGGTTTTTTTTGCGATAGCCGCGCTTCGATCGAGCTTACCCATCAACTAAAACGCATTCTTATCCTGAAGATTTCCGGACGACGGGAAGTCCGAGCTGTAGGAACCCCACGCACCTACCACTCCCTCCGCTCCTCCCTTCCTAACCTCTTCCGGACTCATTCCTCTCCCCAACCCAAAACCACCGTCATCGGCTGCACATCCCGATTCCCCACCAACGTGTTCACCAAAAACTTCTCTCCTCCCGGATCCACGTCATACGTGTACTGCTCCGACGTCGCCGCCGTCTCCTTCGGATTCGTCTGAAACAAAACCACCGGTGTCCCCGCGTCAAACTGTCCGCCCGTTTTCACCGGCACCGCCATCAACCGCGCGTCCGTCCCCAGATAAAACAATTCCCTGCCATCCCCGCGCCACCTCGGCTCGTCCCCTCCCGCCGAAGACACCTGCCACTTTCCCTTCGCTTCCGGAAACGACGTCACGTAAACTTCCCATCTTCCGTTTTCGTTTGACGCGTACGCCACCCACTTCCCGTCCGGTGAGAATTGGGCGTTCTTCACCGTCGCTTGCGCCTTCATAAACAATACGGTCTTCATCTCCGGCATCGTCAGGTACTTCAGGTCCACTCCCTCGGTATACAAAATCGTCTTCCCGTCTCGCGACCACGAATTCGGATAGATATCCTGCTCTCCTTCGCAAATCGCCTTTTCTTCCTGCGATCCATCTGTGTCCTTCAAATATAAAGAAAACGCCGTCCCACGACTCGACGTGAACACAATCTTCGTCCCGTCTGGACTCCATACCGGCGTCGCATCCAGCGCCGGGTCAAACGTCAATCGCTTCGCCGCCCCTCCACGCAACAAATCATACGTCCACACATCCGTATTCAAATTCCCCACGTCCGTCATGTCCGCCGCCACCATTTTCCCGTCAAAGGACACCTTAGGATTCGCATACACCTGCGCGTCCCCAATTGTTCCCACTTCTTTCCCTGTTCGGTCGAACCACGTCAACCGTGACGTCATCACATTGCCGCCCTTCTGTACCAGCAAAACTCTCGTGTCGCTCGCGGCAAACGTCGCGTGCATAATCCGCGGTGAGAATTGCGGATCCATGGCCACCGCCACCGGCTCTCCGGTCACTTGCATCGTCTTCAAATCGAATTTCTGCGCCAGGATCGCCCGGTCCCGCAAATACAACAAATATCCCGGCGCTACATACGTTGCATTCGCGTATGTCTTCACCACCAGGTGAAACTCCTTCGATCCCAGGCTTCCCAAATAAATTCCGTCGTTCTCGCCCCTCTTCGCAATCGTTGCCGACAGAAATAAATAATGTTTCCCGTCCGGCAAAAACTGCGGCCACCTCTGGCTTCCTCCGCCAAGCCCAGCTCGATACGCCAGAACCATCGTCGCCGTTCCCCCCGACGCGGGCACCTCCCAGATTTGGCTTCGCAGCCTTCCCACCGGCGTGTAAAGAATCACTCCCTCCGGACTCCACGCTCCTCCGCGTCCCGCCGGCGCATCCGCCAATACCTGCAGCGGTCCTGTTGGCAGGTCCATTCTTTTCAACTTTCCATCCGCGAAAAATCCAATCGACTTCCCATCCGGCGACCAGAACGGAAAAGCTCCTCCTTCCGTTGCCGGCAAACTTCGCACATCTTCCGATCCCAGTTCATACAGCCAGATCGTTCCTTTCCTTGCGCCTTCCTGGTGACCAGACACCGCCACCGTATGCCCGTTCGGCGCGATCGCCATGTCCCGCACCGCAAACGGCAGCGGCACGGAAAAAATCATCGGCCTTTCCGTCGGTGTCTTCTTTCCACTCCAGAAAATCGCACCCGCCAAAACTCCCAGGGCTGCCGCTCCCAGCAAACTCCACACCAGCCACAGCCCCGGCCTGTTCGCTTTCCCCGTAATCACCGTCGCGCTTGTCTGGCTCCCACTGTTCCCAATCCACGCCAACTCCATGGCCAGGTCGCGCGCCGCCTGCCAACGTTCCTCCGGATCTTTCGCCAAACATCTTTGAATCGCGTGCTCTAGCGCCGCTGGTGTTACCGGCTTCGCATCGCGTATCGGCAACGGCTCGCGCTCCAATATCGACGACGCCACGCTCAGCTGCGTCTTCCCTTCAAACGCCCGCTTGCCCGTCACCATTTCGTAAAGCACCGTGCCCAACGAAAAAATATCGCTCCGCCCGTCCAACTCTTTTCCTTCCACCTGCTCCGGTGACATGTACTGAAACGTCCCTACAAGCGTTCCCTGCTGCGTCACCGGCGTCATCGGACTCGACCCCGTTACCGTCAGCAATCCTCCCAATGGCGTCAACGCTTTCGCCAATCCAAAATCAAGCAGCTTCGCTCCCGCCGCCGTCAACATCACATTACCCGGCTTCAAATCGCGGTGCACAATTCCGTTGCGATGCGCCTTGTCTAACGCCTCCGCGATCTGCGCCCCGAATTTCAACACTTGTTCCAGCGGCAGCGGTCCCTTCTCCAAACGCTTAGCCAGCGTCTCTCCCTCCACGCACTCCATCACCAGAAAGTCCACCCCGTCCTGGTGTCCCACGTCGTACAACACGCAAATGTGCGGATGATTTAATCCGGAAATGGTCTTCGCTTCGCGCTCGAACCGCGCCTTCGCTCCGGCATCCTCCGTGAAGGAAGCCGGCAACACCTTGATCGCCACATCCCTTCCTAGCCGCGTATCCCGCGCGCGATACACCTCGCCCATCCCGCCAGCCCCCAGCGGCGCCACCACCTCATACGGCCCCAACCGAC
Organism: Candidatus Acidiferrales bacterium; assembly: GCA_963742325.1. Taxonomy (GTDB): domain Bacteria; phylum Acidobacteriota; class Terriglobia; order Acidiferrales; family UBA7541; genus Acidiferrum. Next base: position 3,127,327 of record CAVULB010000002.1, read on the forward strand.
TCCCCGTCTCAAGTCCCATAAGGTCCCGCGATTATACCCACTTTGCCCCTCATCGGCTCGCCCCGCCGGCACCACAATCAAAACCCCACCACCAAATCAGTCGAATCATCACCGATAAAAACGTCATTCCGAACGGCGTTCGCGCAGTGAGGACCGCCGCTCTTTCGGCACCTTTTGCGGAAGAATCCCTCTCAGAGACCCACCATCGGGCCCCCAACCCTCGGGGGCACTCAGCCTTACTAGGGCCCGCCTTCCGAGGCCGCCCGTCATTCTCAACCAAGTCCGCGCAGTAAGGAACCCCTCTGCTTTTCCGACTCGCCGCAGGTCCTTGTCCTCCTAAACCCCTCGCCTTCCCCGTGTCCAAGTCGCCACCCCCACCCCGTCCCTCTCACGCCACAGGAGTACCTTCGTACAGGTTCCCCCTCCACAACCCACATGCTAAAAACATCAAAAGGGGACTTTCACCTATGAAGCGACTATCTCTGGCCCTTCTCGGCGCACTTCTGCTCACCGCCTTCGGCCCTGTACCCATCGTCTCTGCGCATTGGTGGTGGCATCACCATTCCACTCCCCCGCCCGCCGGCGTTGGCTCCGACAACAAAACTAAAAAATCCAAAAACCATCGCCAAAACTACTCCAAACAAGCCAAAAACCCGCCGCTCTACTCCACTCCCAAATCCATAGGCTGGTGGCAGAAAACTCCCGGTCCTATGGGCGCCGGCTCGGGCAACGATTCCAGAGCAAACACCAAAACTGCCCACAACAAAAAACAAAAAGACACCACCCAAGCCAGCCACAAATCCCCGTTCAACTGGTTCCACCACACCACCACCAACAACCCACAACCGACCGGCACCGGCAAATAACTTCCGGCAAACTCACTCCAGCCAGCCCATATACGTGGCTTTCATGCCAGCGTCTGGGGTTGCCTTTTTATTCTGCCTCCCCACCTCGAGTCCGCGACGGAGGATCTCAACGCCAGCGTCTTGTCACGTCATCCCAAACAGAGCCCCGGATACACCGAAGTCGGTATGCTTATCGTTCGACCAGTCCTTCTTCCATCCGAAACTGCCAGCGGCGCGCCACATCGGCGCACAAGGAATAATCCCGCCGCGCACTCCCTCGGTCCTTTACCTCCTAAACATCCTCCAAACCCTCACTCCCCCCTGACCTCCACCGACACCAAATTCCTGACCCCTCTCGCCGGCCTCTTATCCTCCGTCGACACCAAGCGCAACGGCCCCGTGCGCACATCCAACGCCTTCCCATTCATCGTGTCCACCACCAACACATCTCCAGGATGAAAACTCGGATCCACCTCCGCCAACGAAAACACGGCCTTATACCCATCCGCTCCAATCGCCACCACGTAATACCCCAACGCCGCCCCGCGCAATTCCTTCCCCATCGGCGCCCCATATTTCGTCAACAAATCCCCCAACTCCACTCCCTCATCAGTCTCATCCGCATTCGCATGTGGGTTATGCACCGTAACCGTCTTCCGCTCCATCCCCTTCAACTCCTCCGGCGTTATCCGGAATTTCTCGTCGAACGGCGTCACCGTCAGCATCAACACTCCCGCTTCCGGCTTCGCGCCCACCATCGTCGGTCCGCTCGTATTCGCAACCTGAAGCACCACCGAAAACATCTGCGCACCCCCGCTAGCCTTCACATCAATATGCGTGCGCAACATCGCAAAACCCGGATCGCGTACGATCACGCCGTGTCCTCCCGACCGCAACTGCAGCTTCAACTCCCCCTTTGCATCCGTCTCCATCTTCTCCGGCGCATTGTCCGCCACCGGCGCCACTTTCACTTGCGCCCCAGCCACCGCCGCCCCACTCTGATCCTTCACCGCAATCACCACCGTCTGCGGCTTCCCCACACCGACCGGTTCCTGTTCCGCCTGCCCCCAAACCAATCCACACGCCAACACCGCCGCCACACCCATCGCCACAACCCTCATCTCAATCCTCCTGCAGGGCGACGTTACGTCGTGCCCCGTCCAAATCCCCAACCCCGCAACCGCCTCCCTACGCCAACAAAAAAATGTCATTCCGAACAAAGGCCACGAACTGAGCTCCTTTCCGCGTTTTTTCCGGAATGAATCTTCGATCCCATCCAGGCACCAACCTCCCGCTGCTTCGTCCTAACCTCCTCCATCTCCTTATACTCCTCTTCCGTACCCCTCCCACCCCCCCCATTCCGTCGTACACTCAACACGAGGTGCTTCATGCGCCGCAACTCTTTCGCACTTTTAACCGTTCTTCTCTTAACGTCCCCATTCCTGCGCGCGCAAGACGGGCAATCATCGCCCGAAAAGCATGCAGGCACCGCTCCTCGCGCCTCCGCCGAAAAATATCGAGCTCACGCCGAACAAGACGGCCTCAGCGTCGGCGCCGAACTTCTCACCAAGAAGCAAGCCTCGGACACTTTCGCCGCCGACGTCAACCACTGCTGCCTGATTGTTCATGTTGCTGTGTTTCCGAAGAAAGGCGAACCCCTCGATCTTTCCTTCGCCGATTTCACTCTAGTGGAAGTCAAAACCGACGCGCCCTTCCGTCCGGAGAGCCCTACCGTGATCGCCGCCAAGCTCGAAAAAAGAAGATCCTCCGGTGGCGCGGATGTCACCGAAACCGCAGGCGTCGGCTACGAATCCGGCACCTACACCGATCCCGTCACTGGCCAACAAGTTCACGTCCGCGGCGTCAGCACTGCGGCCGGCGTCGGCATCGCCGCTGGCACCCCGGTTCCTGCCGACGTCGGCGAACGCGACCGCGAAATCATCGAACGCGAGCTCTACGAAAAAGGTCTCCCCGAAGACAAAATCTCCGTCCCCGTCTCCGGCTATCTCTACTTCCCCATCCCCAAGCCCAGCAAAGACGCCACATATCGCCTAGTCTATTCCTGCAAGGACAACCCTCTAGTCCTCTCCCTGCCCTAACAATCACACAAGAAAAAACCGTTATTTAGAAAGCAGTCCGCGTAGTGAGGATCTCCACCCCTGTCCGCGCGTTTCGCGGAAGGAATTCCTGTTCGATTCATCGCGTCTCGACACGAAAATAAGGACCACAAACAAAAACGGCATCGTCATCCTGAGGACTCAGCGACGAAAGATCTCAACCACGCGCCTTCTCTCAATCACAAAGGCGACGTCATCCCGAGAGAAGCCCGCGCAGTAAGGAAGAACTCCTTTTCTCTTTCCACTCGCCATTCCTCCGCTCCTTCACCTCCTTAACCTCCACCCATCCTCCCCTGCACCTCCCTCCGATACCTCCGGCTCAACCGCAACCGCGCCCCCGTCGTCAACACTACTTCCGCCCCGCCATCTTCCCCGTTCTCCACTCTCTGCACCCGCTCCAGATTCACAATCGCCGAACGGTGAATCCGGCAAAACATTCCCGCATCCAATTCCTTATTCACTTCCGTCATACTCCTACGCAGTAAATGCGTTTTGGCGCCCACATGCAGACAGACGTAATAATCCGCCGCCTCGATCCAATCAATCTCCGCAATTTTCAAAAACAAAACTTCCCCTGCATTCTTGATCGCAATACGAGAAACGCGCGCCGGACGCCCTTGCCCAATCCGTTCCTTCGCCCGCCGCAGTGCCCGCTCGAATCGCGCGTTATCAAACGGCTTCAGCAAATAATCCAGCGCCCCCGCCTCGAACGCCTGCAGCGCATACTGGTCATACGCCGTTACAAACACCAGTGCCGCCGGCAAATCCCCGCCCAACTGCTCGAGCACATCAAACCCATCGCACTCCGGCATCTGCACATCCAGAAACACCAGTTCCGGCTTCTTCTTCCGAATCTCCCTGAGCGCCTCCGCCCCACTCCCGCACTCACTAACCAACTCCACGTCCGGATCGCGTCCCAGCAACACCCGCAAATTACTCCGCGCCAACGGCTCATCATCCACCACCGCCGCCCGTATTTTCCCCTTCCCCATCGCCCTCTCCCTAAGTCAACGCTCGCGATCCTTTGGTTCGTTAGTCTTCCTTACATCCTTAACCTGCGTGTACGGCAAAAAAATCCTCACACTCGTCCCACCACTCTCTCCCTTCCCCACCTTTAATCCCGCTCTCTCTCCATACAAACTCGCCAACCTCTCCCGCACATTCTCCAACCCAATCCCTCGCCGCTCGTTCTCCCACCCCGCCGGAAATCCCGGCCCATCATTCTTCACGCACAATTCCAACGTCCCATTCGCCCGCGTCGCGCTGATCCCGATCGTCCCGCCCTGCACCCGCTTCGCAATCCCATGCTTCACCGCGTTTTCCACCACCGGCTGCAGAATCAAACTTGGCACTTGCGCGCCCCTCAACTCTTCCGCCACTTCCACGCGCACCTGCAACCGCTCCGCGAATCGCGCCTTCTCGATCTCCAGATATTTCTCCACAATCTCCAATTCTTCTCCCAGCGCCACTTCCTGCCCGTCCGAACTCTGCAGCGTTCGCCGCAACAATTCGCTTAACCCAGCAATCATATCCACCGCGTTTTCGCCGCGTCCTTCTCGCACCAATCCCGCGATCGTGTTCAGCGTATTAAACAAAAAGTGCGGCTCAATCTGTTGACGCAGCGCGCTCAGTTGCGCCTTCGCCAGTTGCTCGCTCAAGTGCGCCGCCTCCATCTGTTGTCGAGCAAGCGTCTCCCGCGAATCCACCATCCATCCCACCAGCAAAATCGCGCCATACAACAGCAACGACGCAAGCAGTTGCCCATAAAATTTGTTCCGCCACAATTCCACAAAGCCCGGTGGCGCGCTGTCCGGCATCCATGGATTCAGCCAAGTCTCAATCCCCGTATTCCAGGTAGTCGCGGCAACCCAAATCGCAAACCACAATCCCACATGCCTCAACCATCCCCGCAACGAGCTCCCCTGAAACAGCGGATACTCTGTCCCCACCCGCAACGCCACCGGAACCACCGCCGCCCACGGCACCCAACCCAGCAAAATCATAAAAAATAAATTCACCCAAGCGTGATGCATCCCCTCCGCGCGCATCACCACCACCGCCTGCGTCCCCTCAAACACCCCAAGCCCACCGCAAACAACCGCAGCCCACCACCACTTCCCGGCCATACCTTTTTTCTCTTTCATCTCTTCCCCAAACGAAATCGTAGCAACCCCGCCAACCTTTCCTATCAACACGCCACCTAAAAACCGTCATCCCGAACGGAGTCCGCAGAGTGAGGACCTGCGCCGCCTTCCGCGGAAGGAATCACTCTGCGATCGATCCATCCCTCCGACCAAAAAACGGCATTGTCATTCTGAGGAGTATTCGACGAAGGATCTCAACTACCGCGTCTTGCCTCCACTCACAACAACAAAATAATCCGTCATCCCAAGCAACACGGGCTGGGCAAAAAAACAAAAAACCGAGCCCCGTAGGTGCGCCACATCCGCGCACAAAAACAATCGCACTGCGCACTCCTTTACCTCTAAACCTCATTAACCTCCCCGCATCATACCTCTCCCCACCACGCCTCCACGCCAAATGCAGCCAACCAACACTCCGGTGCAGCCAACTGTCTTGCCCTTCCGGGCCTTTCTGCTGCAAACTCCACATCATGAAAACCAAACCAATCCTCCTCGTCATAATCGCAATGACCATCGTGGCCGCCTTCACCACCCGCGGCCAAACTCCATCCCCGACCAACCTCCCCTCCTACACCTCGGACGGCCAGCTCCGCCTACCCGCCAACTATCGCCAATGGGTTTACCTCACCACCGGCTTCGACATGAGCTACACCGCCTCCATGTCCATGGACCACCACATGTTCGACAATGTTTTTGTGAATCCCGAATCCTACCAGGCTTTCCTGAAGACCGGCACCTGGCCCGATAAAACCATGCTCGTCCTCGAAGTCCGCGGCGCCAAGAGCAAAGGTTCCATCAACCAGGCCGGCAATTTCCAGGACACCGAAGTCATGGGCCTCGAAGTCCACATAAAAGACGAATCCCGCTTCCATTCCCAAGGCAACTGGGCCTTCTTCGGCTTCGAAGCCAATTCCGTCCCAAGCCCAGCCGTCACCGCCAGTGCCGCAGGCGTGCTGCCCGCATCCAAAATGACTCCCACCTCCACTGACTGCTACTCCTGCCACTCCCAACATGCGGCCGTCGACACCACCTTCGTCCAGTTCTACCCAACTCTGCTTCCCATCGCCCAGTCCCACTCCACCCTGTCCCCCAACTACACCAAAGAATCCAAGCCCTAATGCGATCTTCCGATCGGCCAACTAAAAATCCCAACTTCGCACCACCACTAAGCCCGAAACTCTCCCGGGCGAACGAAGTCCGCGAAGCGAGGGCCTGCGCCCCTTTCCGCGCCTTCCGCGGAAAGAACCCTCTTCGATTCCAGCGTCTTTCGACCAGCTCCCCTCCGCAACATCCTGGGTCCTGCGACTATCCGGGTGCCCCACACGCCGCCGTTTGGTGCGGGGCTTGGGCTTTCTCCCTCGCAACTACACCCACTTCCCCGCGATCAACCCTCGCAAATACTTCTCACTCTCTCCATCCTTGTCTCCAAAACCGCCTGCGCAATAACAATCGGCGGCAGTTCAGCTGCCGCCATACTCAAGTCTCGAGATTCTGAACCTCCTCATTTCTTCGCCAATTCCAAAACAGCAAAGCTCATTATTTTTTCCCCACAAACCGCAACCTGGCCGTAAACGCCCTCCCCTGCCCCCCCGTAAACATTCCATAATTTGGCGCATCGATGTTATTCACCACTACATTCGGATTCTGCCGGTCCAACACATTAATCACCGAAATCCGCGCCGCGAAAATCCTGCTCTTGAACGTAAATTTCTTCTCGAACGACACCGTCAAGCTCGCATAGTCCGGAAATCGCAGCGAATTCGGCGCCCCAATCAAAAATTGCTGTTGGTTGATCGAGCTGTACGGATACCCGGTATGAAAATCGAATAGATACGCGAACAAAATTCCCCAGATCGGCGTCGGCACGCTCCCCCACGTCAAAAACCGGTTCGGCGCGTCCCAACTCAAGGCCCCCGGCTGCTGCGGCGCAAAGTAAAGTGACCCCAGCACCGGCTGCAGCACCTGGTCCGTACTCGCGCGAGATCGCGTGTAGCTCCCGAACAGCACCGCTGTATTCTTGAACGTGTGCCGCGCCGTCACCGTGGCTCCGCGATATTTATCCCGGCGCGAACTCTGCAGCAAAAAATCCGATCCGATCTGCCCCGGCGAAAGCGTCTCGTAGACCAGCCCGTGATGCTCGTCGCGCGCCAGCAATTCCGCGCCCACCAGCGTGTTTTCTCCAATCCGCTCTTGCCATCCCGCGCTCGCAATATCGAAATACGGCTGCTGCAGACTCGCCAGCCCACTCGCGGGCAAAATAAATGCGCTCGTCGCCGGCCCCTGTAGAGGAATTTTCCCCGTCGCATCGTACAGCGTGTCCACTTCCTGCTGGTCATACGCCTGCCCGATCAGCGAAAGATTCAGCGGAATATCGTACATGCCCCAGCCAATCGAAAATTTCGCGCGGTCATCTTTCCACGGCATCCAGTTCACAGCCGCTCGCGGTTGCACCGTCCCCGCCTGAAACAAGCGGTCCCAGTCCGCGCGCACGCCCACTTGCGCCACGACATGCGCATTCGGCGACCACGAATCCTGCACGAATCCGCCCGCCAGCGCATTCGCCACGTGAAAATTTCCATTCCCGGCGAATGTCGTCAGCCGGTCCAACGTCAAATCCGCGCGCAGCGCCTGAATCTCTCCGCGTGTCGAATCCTGGGTCAGCTCCACGCCGGAAAAGTTCGCGCCCGCCGAAATTGCGTGCGTCCCGAACCATCTCAAAGGCCCGCGAATCGCGCTGCCGAACAACTGATACCGCCGCGCGTCCTGATTCAATTTCTGGAAATAATTTCCTTCCGCGCCATTCACCAGCAGCACATACGGCGCCGTGCCCTGCGGCGTCGCATCATTCAGTGAATCCTCCACGGCAATCCCGACTTCCACCACCGTCCTCTCGAAGTTGCTCTGTTCCTTCACCACTCCAAAGAGTTCCCGGCCTGTCGTGTCGGTCGTAGTCGACTGCGGGTGCAGCGCATCCAGCCCTGCGTTCCCGGCGGTCTCCACGTTGGCCAGAAATCCCACGTGCAAGCTGTGGTTGTCGGACATCTTCCACAGCAGCCGAGACCAGCTATCCCCCGCCCAATTCCGCGCCTGGTTCGGTTGCCCGGGCGGCAATCCCGTTATCAGCGCCAGTGTATGAAACAAATCAAACGATTCGGCAAACCACAATTCACCCGGGACGACCGGCCCCGAAAACGTCACCCGCGGATAGTAGTTTCCCAGTTGCACGCCATCCTGCACATTGATCCCCGGAATAAAATCCACCGCGTTGAATCGCCACTTGTCGTCGCCCTCGCGCGTCTGGTAATTCAGGATCGCCCCGCCCGGATGTGCATATTCCGCACCGAACCGTGCCGTCTGCACTTCCGCCGTACGCACCGCATCCACGATCATCTCGGAAGTCTGCCCATTGCTCGCCGGATCGCCCACCTCTACCCCGTCTAGCAGATACTGCACCTCGGTGTTGCTGGCCCCCGCGATGTGCAGCAACCCCGCGTTGTCCATCGTCACCTGCGGCATAGCAATCAGGCTTTGTGCCAAATTGTGCGAACTCGGCACCGGCAGGTCCGTGATCTCCCGCGCGCTCAGCGTCTCGGTACTCTGCGTCGCCGTAGGCTCAATCCGATTCTCCGGCACCGTCACATCCACCTTTTCTCGCACTTCCTCCTCGTGATTCAACGTGAACGTAAATTCGCCGGTCTCCGCCGTCAGCAGAACCTTCTGATCCGTCAGCACAAAGAATCCCAACTTCTCAATGCGTGCTTTGTATTCACCAGGAGGGACACCCGCGATGGCAAGATACCCGGCATCATCGCTCACGGCATAAAAAAACTGCCCGCCAGCAGCTTCAAGCTTTACTTGAGCACCGCCAACGGGCAGTCCATTCTCATCCACCACACGCGCCTTAAACACCAGGCGCGAATCCGCAGCAACACCACCGCCCACAAACAACACGAGCGCGAACAGCGCCGCTATCACCAGCCGAAGTCTCTTCACCGCAACTCCCCATGAGCCGGGCAATCGACTTCAAGTTCTACTTCAGGTGCCACAGGCACTCCTGCCTGTGGTCTGGCGTCAATCTTATTTGTATCTATCTAGCGCCAGCACCATCACAAAGTCGGCGCGCCGACACCGCCGCAGCCTGTAGAGCAACCACACTGAGCGAGCAACAGCCCTGCTCCTCGATGCCCAACCGTCTGCAGTACCAGAAACATTTGTCATTTCGAGCGAGGAACGCGCTTTCCTTCCGCTCTCCGGGTGCCTCACTCTGAGCGCCCTTCGCGAACGGTGGGTCTTGGGCCGTCCTTCCGTTAACGGCCGGCCTTCCTAGGCGGGCCGTTTCCGTCCGGCTGTAAACCCAAGACCCTGCACTCTAACTCCGTTACTTCTTCTTACTCTTCGTCTTCTTCTGCTTCTCTTCCACCACCGCCTGCGCCGCCGCCAATCTAGAAATCGGCACCCGGAACGGTGATGCGCTCACATAGTCCATACCGACCTGGTGGCAAAACTTCACGCTGTCCGCGTCGCCGCCATGCTCTCCGCAAATGCCAACCTTCAGCTTTGGACGCGTCGACCGGCCCTTTTCGATGCCCCACTTGATCAGCATTCCCACGCCCTTCACATCCAGCGTCTGGAACGGGTCGCCGTGAAAGACACCGGCCTTCTTTTCATCCACATAGTCCGGCAGGAAGCGACCCGCGTCATCGCGAGAGAGCCCCATCGTCGTTTGCGTCAGGTCGTTGGTGCCGAACGAGAAAAATTCCGCCACTTCGGCAATCTCATTGGCCAACAGAGCCGCGCGCGGCAGTTCAATCATCGTCCCCACCAGGTACGGCAGCTTCACACCTGCTTTCATCAGCAGGTCGTCCGCGACCCTCCGCGTGGCATCGACCAGGATCCCCAACTCTTTTTTGTCGAGAGTCAACGGAATCATGATCTCAGGTAATACTTTAACTCTGCCTTTGTGGCATTCAATCGCCGCCTCGATGATCGCCCGTACCTGCATCTCCAGAATTTCCGGGTAGGTGATGGACAAGCGGCAACCGCGATGGCCCAGCATCGGGTTCGCTTCGTGCAATTGCTCCACGCGACGCGCCACTGTCTCCACAGGAATGCCCAGTTCCTTCGCCAGCTCCACCTGCTTTGCAAGATCGTGCGGCACAAACTCGTGCAGCGGTGGATCGATCAGTCGAATGGTCACCGGCAAACCATCCATAGCCTGGAAGATTCCGATGAAGTCGCGCCGCTGGAACGGCAACAACTTGTCCAATGCCTTCACGCGCTTCTCTTTGTCATCCGCCAGTATCATTTCCTGAATCGCTCGCTGCCGCTCCTGGCTCTTCTCTGGAAATTCAAAGTCCGTGAAGAACATGTGCTCGGTGCGGCACAGTCCGATGCCCTCCGCTCCGAACTCGATGGCCTTTCGCGCGTCCTGCGGCGTATCGGCATTCGTGCGCACGCGCAGCCGGCGAATGTCGTCAGCCCATTTCATGATCGTCTGGTAAGCCTTCGGAAATTCCGGCGTCACCAGCGGCAAAGCGTCAACGTACACCGTGCCCTCACCGCCATCAAGTGTCAGCCACTCCCCTTCTTTGACCACCTTGCCGCTCTTCCCATCCTTCATCGACTTGCTCTTGTAATCGATGTTCAGCGTCTCCGCGCCCACGATGCAACATTTGCCCCAACCGCGCGCCACCACAGCCGCATGCGAAGTTTTCCCGCCCGTCGCGGTCAGAATGCCCTGCGCCACAGCCATCCCGCCCACATCTTCCGGGCTGGTTTCGCGCCGCACCAGGATCACCTTCTCGCCCTTCTTGGCCCACTCTTCCGCATCCGCTGCGTTGAACACCACCTTGCCCACTGCCGCACCCGGAACCGCATCAATCCCGTGCGCCAGTATCTTCGATTGTAGTGACTTCTTATCCACCTTCGAATCGATCACCGGATAGAACAAGCGCTCGATGTCTTCCGGCTTCACGCGGAGCACCGCTTCTTCCTTCGTGATCAGCTTTTCATTCGCCATGTCCATGGCAACCTTGAAGGTGGCCGCGGGCGTCCGCTTGCCCGTCCGCGTCTGCAGCATGTACAGCTTGCCCTCTTCGATCGTGAATTCCATGTCTTGCATGTCTTTGTAGTGATTCTCAAGTTTTACTCGAACCTTCTCGAGCTGCGCATACGCCTTCGGCATGATCTTCCCCAGCTGGGTCAGGTGTACCGGCGTGCGAATTCCCGCCACCACATCTTCGCCCTGCGCGTTCGTCAGGTAGTCGCCATAAAAAATCTTTTCACCGGTGCTCGGGTCGCGCGTGAAGCACACGCCCGTTCCCGAATTATCGCCCGTGTTGCCGAACACCATCTGCACCACGTTTACTGCCGTGCCCAGCAGTCCGGTGATCTTCTCCACGCGCCGATACGTCACCGCCTTCTCCGCCATCCACGATCCAAACACCGCGCCGATCGCACCCCACAACTGCTCCATCGGATCGTCGGGAAAATCCTTCCCCGCCTTCTCCTTGAAGTACGCCTTGTACTCCGCCACCAGGTCCTTCCAGCCGCTGGCCGGCACGTCGGTGTCCAGCCTCACGCCAAGGCGATCTTTCATCGCGCGCAGCCGGTGTTCCAGATCTTCCTTCGACAACCCCATCACCACCGTCGAATACATTTGCACGAACCGGCGATACGCGTCATACGCGAAGCGTTCGTTCTTCGTCGCTCCCGCGAGTCCTTGCACGGACTTGTCCGTCAACCCGAGGTTCAGAATCGTCTCCATCATTCCCGGCATCGAACGCGCCGAGCCCGACCGTACGCTCACCAGCAGCGGGTTCTTCGGATCGCCCAGCTTCTTTCCCGTCGCCTTCTCCAGCTTAGCCACGTTCTCCTTCACTTGCTTGGCCAGCTCCGCCGGATACTTTTTGCCGTTCTTATAAAAGTAGTCGCATGTCTCCGTCGAAATCGTAAAACCGGCCGGCACCGGCAGACCGATCTTGGTCATCTCCGCCAACCCGGCGCCCTTGCCGCCGAGCACATCGCGCCATTCGCCATCTCCCTCAGCTTTGCCTGCACCAAAAAAATAGACCCACTTTTTCACGGTACGCCTCTCTCTGTAATTTGACTTACTCTCTACCACCGGCCTCAACTCCGGCCCCATCACAAAACTCTGCCGCAACATTTTTGGTCGGCGCGCCGACCAAACTCGGAAACTGCCACCTCAACTACAACTTGAACCCTGACGCATTGTCATCCGGAGCGAAGCACCTTTGCGCAGCGAAGAATCTGGACACCACTTCAAACTACCCACGATCCAACCAGCAACTCTCCTGTGTGACCCACCTTCACATTGGACAGAACTCATCCCTGCACGACCGGCCGGTCTGAAGATCGGCCGCTACAAAAATCCCTCCATGTCGGCGCGCCGACGAAATCTCAAACCAAACGCCCAGCCCGCACTTCACCTAAACTTCTGACGACTTGCCCTTCCAAGCGATGCGCGTCACTTTCTTCTTCCCCTCGCGCCACCCTACGCCCACCGTCGGCGCGCCGACCAAAACTACTTCTCCTCCCCCGCCAACTCTGAAAAATCCGCAATCGTCGTAAACTCCCGCAGCAACTCGGCCAGCAACGCCAGCCGGTTCTTCCGGATCGCCTCGTCTTCCGCCATTACCATCACATCCAGGAAGAACTGGTCTACCGCCTTGCGCAAACCAGCAATCTCCTCCAACGCTTCCTGATACCGCCCCGCACGCTTGTCCTCGCCGACCTTCCCGGCAGCCTGGCGCATCGCCGCATATAATCCCCTCTCCGCGTCCTTCTCGAACAGGTCCTGATTAATCGTCAGCACTTCGTCGCCCATATTCGCCTTCTCCAGAATCCGTCGCACGCGCTTGAACGACACCGCCAGCGGCTCAAAGTTCTTCGACTTGCGAATCGCCTTCAGCGCCTTCAGCCGCTTCTCCACGTCCACCAGATCGTCTTTGCCCGCGCTCAGCACCGCGTTCACCTCGTCGTACGCGTACCCGGACTTTTCCCGCAACACGAACCGCGCGCGCTCCAGCAAAAACTCCAGCACCTGCGCTTCCTGCTGCGGCGTCATCGCCCTCTTCGGCGCGTTCGTCAGCAGCGCCTTGGCCCCCGCTCCGATGAACAGCGACAGTGACACGTACATCTTCTTCTCCAGAATGATCTTCACGATTCCCAGCGCCGCGCGCCGCAACGCATACGGATCACTCGATCCGGTCGGCACCACTCCCACCGAGAAGCAGCCCACAATTGAATCCAGCTTGTCCGCCAGCGCCACCGCGCACCCCGTCAGGTTGCGTGGGATCGGATCGTCCAATCCTACCGGCCGGTAGTGATCGTACACTGCGTCCGCCACTTCCTCCGATTCCCCCTGCGCCTTCGCATAGAGTCCGCCAACCACGCCCTGCAATTCTGTGAACTCGCGCACCATCTCCGTGGCCAGATCGCACTTCGCCAGTTCCGCCGCGCGGTCCGCGTCCGCTACATGCGCCTGATGCACGCCCAGGTTGTACCACTGCTCCGCCAGCCAGCGCGCAATCGCTCGCACGCGCTCCACCTTGTCAAAGTAACTTCCTAGCCGTGATTCGTATGTGACCTTCTGCAGCTTCGGCAAGATTTCCGCCAGCTTCACTTTCTGGTCGGACTCCCAGAAGAATCGCGCGTCCGCAAACCGTGCACGCAGCACGCGTTCGTGTCCTGCGCGCACCAGTCCCTTCGTGTCTTTCGGCAGGTTGATGACCGCCAGGAAGTGTGGCGCCAGCTCTCCACCCCGCTTGTCCACCGCGAAGTATTTCTGATGGTCGCGCATCACGGTGATCAAAATTTCGTCGGGCAGCTCCAGAAACGACGGATCGAAGTCGCCCTCGATCACGTTCGGGCATTCGTTCAGATAGGTCACCAGGTCCAGCAGGTGCGCGTCTTCGTGCACGTGCGTTCCCGTCCGCTTGCTATGTGCCACCAGCTCGCGTGTGATTTTTTCGCGCCGCTCTTCCGGCCTCACAATCACACCATTCACCCGCAGCTTCTTCTCATACTCGGCAGCATTGGTAACGCGAATATGCGACTGGCCCAGGAAACGATGACCGCTCGTTGTGTCTCCCGCAGCCACTCCCCCGAACGAAAATTTCAGCGGCTTGCCGTCCAGCAACGCCACGATCCAGCGGATTGGCCGGATAAACCGCGCGCCCTTCAACCCGGTCCACGTCATGGTCTTCGGCCACGGCAGGTCGTGTATCACCCGCGGCAGAATCTCCAACAGCAGTTCGTGTGCGGTGCGGCCGTGCTTCGTCACCCGCGCCGCGATGCTCTCACCTTTCGGCGTCGTCACCATAATCAGTTCGTGCAACGCCACTCCCTGCTTCTCCGCGAAGCTCACCGCCGCCCGTGTCGGCGCGCCTTCAATGTCGTAAGCCACTGCCTTCGGCGGTCCCGTCACTTCCATCTCCACATCCGCCTGCTTCGCAATGATCCCACGCACCACCGCCGTCAACCGCCGCGGGCCACCAAATGTCTCAACGGTAGTTCCCTCGCCCAAACTCTCCGCAGTCAAATGCTTCTCGATGATCGTTTTCAGCGCCGCCACCGCCCCAGGCAGCATCCCGGCCGGAATCTCCTCCGCCCCAATTTCAAACAACAGTTCTACCCGGAGGTCCGAAGCAGGAGCCACCTTCGAAGACGCAGCCATCTTCGAAACGACTGTACCCGCCTTGGCTCCAACGGTCTTCGATCGTTTCCCCACCCCAGCTCTTTTAACCGCGCTCATCCCGCCACCTCAATCCATTCCCAAAATGGAAATGTCGGCGCGCCGACATTCTTGGGCCTCGGTAGGTGTAGTGGCCGAACTTTAAATCGGCCAGCAACCTCGCTCACCCGGACTGCCGCCGTCGCACAGATAGGCCAGGCTAAAGACTGGCCAGTACACAACCAAAACTCAGTCGGCGCGCCGACATTGCTTGGCGCCACCCCACTGCCCGTCATTCTGAAAGGCGCCTCCGGAGTAAGGACCGCCGCCCCTTTCCGTGTCTTTTGCGGAAAGAGCCCTTCTGCGCTTTGATTCGACACTGCCCGGAGGTTCCGCCCTCTCATCGACGCACCTCGTGCCGTTTGTCCCCTGGCAACGTTGGCGCGCCGACCAAATCTCTCCCTCCACTTTGGTCCAGATAAGCCTCCGCCGTCCGGCAAGCCAGGGTCCGCACCCGCTGCATCAGAGCCGCCCGCTCGGTCGTCGAAATCACTCCGCGCGCATCCATCAGGTTAAACAGGTGCGAGCATTTCAAGCAGTGATCGTAAGCCGCCAGGATCGGATAGCGCTCGCGTCTGGTCGGTGCGCCGACCAAACTACCGTCGCCGGAATCCTCCGCCGCTTGTCCCAGATCCCCATGCTCAGTCTGGTGTCCGCGTCGGTGCTCTTCTTTGGTCGGCGCGCCGACCAACTGCTTCCACCCGTCCAGCAGTTCCTTCGCTTCCTTCTCGTGCAGTTCAAACTCGGAGCGTAGAGCCTTGGCGTCGCTCTTCACGAAGCTGTACTCCGAAAACTGTTGCTCCTCCGCCAGTCGAATTTGCCCGTAGGTCATGTCCTTCGTCCAGCGAATGTCGTACACGCTCTCGACGTCTTGCAGGAACGAGCAGATGCGTTCCAGCCCGTACGTAATCTCCACCGCGATCGGGTCCAGGTCGATCCCACCGCTTTGCTGGAAATAGGTGAACTGGGTGATCTCCTGGCCGTCGAGCAGCACCTGCCACCCGATCCCCCACGCACCGAGCGTCGGCGATTCCCAATTGTCTTCCTCGAAGCGAATGTCATGCGCGCGGAGGTCGATCCCGATGGTCTCCAGGCTACCGAGGTACAAATCTTGAATGTCGGTCGGCGACGGCTTCAGGATCACCTGGTACTGAAAATGTTTATAGAGCCGGTTCGGGTTTTCGCCATACCGCCCGTCGGCTGGCCTACGGGATGGCTGCACATACGCGACCCGGTACGGCGCCGAACCCAGGACGCGCAAGAAAGTCTCGGGGTGCATCGTACCCGCTCCGACCTCGGTATCGTACGGCTGCTGCAGGACACAGCCGCGCTTGTCCCAGTAATGCATGAGCTTCAGAATGAGTTCCTGGAAAGTGAGTCCGTGAAGTTCTAGTCTGGATTCAAGTTTTACTTTAGCTGTCACAACCACTCCTAAAGTGATTCCTGAGCACAAAAATGTCTCTGCAGCGAGGGGCTATATACTTGCAGAACCGTCGATCGGCTAGAACCATTCCGAGTCCGAGCTGCCGCCGCCAAACCTGCCATGCGAAAGGCTCGCCACTACAAAACGACTTTGTCGCTGCTCCGACATCACGGTTCGAACAGCGCGCGTGTCGCCAGTTTACGCTCGGTGTGATGCTCGATCCAGTTGAGACCCGCATCACGCAACTCCTGCACTCCCGGCAGCGCCGTCAGCCCTTCGTCCAAATAGTCCAGGCGCTGCTTGGCGAAAACCTCTGCCAGTTCCCGCGCTTCGTGTGACACCGGCCTCATACCCGGACGGCGATGCTCCGCGTCGTACAACCCGGGATGAAACGAATCCTGGAACGCGCTTCCCCTCCCGAACGGCTTGCCGCACACGGCGCAAAGATCGAACCGCGGCAGCCACCCTGCCAGGCGCACCGTCCAGAACGCGAAGTAGGCAAGCGACAGAGCGGTGGCGCCGCGGCGCTCGACTTCCTTGGCCGTCAGCAGGATCAGGCGGAACATCGCTTCGTTCGCTTCGTGTTCCGGCAAAACCTGCTCGAGCGTTTCGCTGACTAGCGCGAGGCCGGTACTCAGGCTGTAATCGCTCTGGGCCTTATTGAAGGAGTCGAGCAATTCAGCCTGGTTGATGCGCACAAGATCGCGGGTTTCCCGTTCGACGTACCAAATTCGCACATGTGACAGCACCTGGAGCGTGGAGCCGTAGCGGTTCTTCAGGCGGCGTGCGCCGGCGGCTACACCCCGCATACGTCCCGAGGAGCGGCCCAGAAAACTGACCAGACGGTCCGCCTCACCCAGAGGGAAAGTCTTCAGGATGATGGCTTCCGTTTCGCGGGCAGGCATGCGCAATGTCGGCGCGCCGACCGCGTGGCGGGCGAAGCGTTTACGGCGCTTCCCGCGCAAAACGAGCGCGCGTGCAGAACATACTTACTTACCATACGCACTGTCGATGACGCAATGACGGCGTACCAGAAGCTGTGGAGATTAGAGGACTCGAAGCGTCGCAAGTAGTGCCAAGGACACCGGGCCCGAAACCAGTCGCGGGGCGTCGTCATGGGGAATGCGACTCGCGGAACAACAACAATGTCGGCACGCCGACATCTCCTGAGCAGGTCTCCAAGCTTTTGCAGGGAAGACCTTCTGAGGCTGTTTGTCTCAGTTCGGTTCGCTGCGAGCCAGGACGCGGACAGACGGGCTAGCGGCCCGCCTCAGACGGACAGCGCCCTACCGTTACAGTGGCTTGGGTTGCCGAGGCTTGCGCTTTGAAAGCGGGAGCACTTTAAATGCTCTTGCGGCGCGATATCCAACGAAACGCCAATAATAAATGGCCCCTTCAGGGGCCCTACAGATTCTGTTAACTAGGATTTCCGCGAACAAATATTATAGGACCCAGCTATCCTGCGGAATGGGGTCGCTGAAACGCTGATGCTCCCCTGCCCTGCATTGGCCCGCCACTGAGTGACCATTGAGCCCGCGCACCCGGCCCCGTTTTCCCTTTTCGAATTTGGGGAATTGCAGTAGCGTTATCGCATCTTGGTCAGGAAATTCCGGGGGCGTGCGATGCGTATCTGGCGATGTGGTGTGTGGCTATTGACGGCGTTGGCTCTGGCCGGGGAAGCGCGAGCGCAGTCGATTGCGTGCGCCTCGGATGGCACGAAGAAATACTGCGACGTAGACACGAAGCAAGGTGCGCACCTCGTGAAGCAGCGCAGCAACGCTCCATGCAGGCAAGGAGATTCGTGGGGGTATGACGACAAAGGCGTCTGGGTCGACCACGGCTGCGCAGGAGACTTTGCGTCGGGTGCAGTGACGACGACTGGTGTCCTAAAGATAGTGACGTGCACTTCGGACGGTGGGAAGAAATACTGCGACGCGAACACCCACCACGGCATAAAACTCGTGAAGCAGCATGGAGATGCGCCCTGCAAGGAAGGGTCGTCGTGGGGCTATGACGGTTTGGGAATTTGGGTGGACCAAGGATGCAGTGCAGACTTTGCGTTGGGCGGCGTGGCGCAACCGGGAGCCGCGGGATCGAGCGACGAGGCGGCGGCCAAAGCGGCGGAAGACAAAACATGCCTGAAGGAAGTGGGCAAGGCGCGGTCGGATCAAATGGTGAAGCAATGTTTGCAAGTTTCTCCGGCAACGCACCCGCCGTGCAACGCGCAGAATTCTTGCGAACTCATCACGGATGAGATCCGCCGGAGCTGCCAGTTGTTGGGGCAGGATGGGCCGGGATTTTGCACCGGCTACCTTAAATAAGCATGAGGATTTGGTCGGCGCGCCGACAGATTTGGGGTGCCGCGGCAAGTTGCGGCACTCCAAGGTTTCGCTATGATTCCGCTGAAGGACGACAATCCAACACGCACGTTTCCGTTTGTCAATTGGGCGTTGATCGCGATCAACGTGGTGGTCTTCTTTTACCAGGTGCAACTGCCGCCGCACGCGGCGAAAGCGTTCCTCATACACAATGCCACCGTGCCCATGCGCATCCCGGCGTTCCTGGCGGGCTACCTTGGGTTCAAGATGGCGTTCTATCCGATGTTCACCAGCATGTTTCTGCATGGGGGGTTGATGCACCTGCTGGGGAACATGCTGTTCCTTTATGTGTTTGGCGACAACGTAGAGGACTACTTCGGGCACCTAGGCTATCTGATTTTTTATTTGTTCTGCGGAGTCGGGTCCGGGCTCATCCACGTGCTGTTCAACTGGCACTCTTCCCTGCCAGCGATTGGTGCGAGCGGGGCGATTAGCGGAGTCATGGGCGCTTACCTGGTGCTGTTCCCGCGAGCAAATGTACTAATGCTTTTCTTCATCTTTCTGATTCCGATCCCGGCGGTGTTCGTCTTGGGCTATTGGTTCGTCTTGCAATTCCTCGAAGGCATCGGCGAATTCGGGGCATCGGCCACCGGCGGCGTAGCATGGTGGGCCCACATCGGCGGCTTCCTGATCGGCCTAGCGATTACGCTGCTAGTGAAGAAAAAATAGTCGGAGGCCGTACTCAGGAGTCGGGAGTTAGGAATGGACCGGGGTTGAGGGACTGGCAAAATCTAACGTGAAAAGCGCCGCGTCAATCGCAGAGGTCGCCAAGAGTGTAGGCCGCACAGAGTAGTGCTCGGCGGTCCGCTTTCGTTAGCGCTACTTCAAGAGTATGTTGAGATAATTATCCTCTTCCCCGTATTCTGACTCCCCCCTATCGACCCGAAACTACTGGTTACTGGCTCACGCACTTAAAGTAGTTCATGAATGCTTGGAGACGTAGTTAACCAAGTAGTCGGCTACTTCTAGTGTTTGTTTAGATCCGTGAAGGTCAGGGGTCGTGATGTCGGCCTGGAGGGCGGACTTCACGCTTTGCTTTAAGAGTTGGGCTTCGTCGTGCCAGCCTAGAAAATCGAGCATCATGCCGGAGGCCAGAACCGAGCCGAAGGGATTGGCTATGCCCTTTCCGGCAATGTTAGGGGCGGAGCCGTGGACGGGCTCAAAGAGAGAGGTTTGGCCCGGGTGAATATTGCCGGAGGGCGCCAGGCCCAGGCCACCCGCTAGTTGGGAGGTAAGGTCGCTGATGATGTCACCGAAGAGGTTGTTGGTGACGATGACGTCGAACTGGCGAGGGTCGCGGACAACTTCCATGGCGAGGGTATCGATATAAAGGTGGCGGGAATCGACGTCGGGGTTTTCGGCGCGGACGGCTTTGAAAGTGCGCTGCCAGAGGTCGCCGGCGAAGATCATGGCGTTGGATTTATCTGCCATGCAGAGGCGGAGAGGCTTGTGAGTGGTGTGGTGCGCCCGAGTCAGAGCTGACGCAGAACCCGCGGGATTCGGGGACCCGGCCGATGCGATAGGATCTGACGACGTGCCATTGCACAGACCCTGGCCGCGGGCGTAGTTGAAGGCAAAACGGAGGATGCGCTCGACGCCTTTGCGGGTGTTTATGTCTTCCTGCGTGGCGATCTCGTCGGCAGTTCCCTTCTTGAAGAAGCCGCCGGCTCCGACGTAAATACCTTCGGTGTTTTCGCGGAAGACCATCAATCGGATGTCATTCGGGACGCGATCTTTTAGCGGAGTGAAACGCTCATGGAAAAGTTCGGCGGGACGGGCGTTGACATAGAGATCGAGCTTGAAGCGCAAGCCAAGAAGGATGTCGGCGGCATGCTGGTTGGAGGGGACGCGGGGATCGCCAAGCGCGCCGAAGAGGATGGCGTCGAATTCGTCGCGCAGCATCTCGACGGCGCCTTCAGGGAGGGTGATTTTCTCGCGGAGGAACTTGTCGGCGCCCCAGTCGAATTCGACAAAGTCAATGTGGTGATGGCGGCGGGTGGTGGCGGCTTTGATCACGTTGACCGCAACGGGGGTGACCTCTTTGCCAATGCCGTCACCCGGAATGACGGCGATGCGCGCGTTGGGACCGCCCTTGCGAAGAGGGATGTTGGACACGAGTGCGCCTCCGGAGATTTGGTAGAGAGGGGTACGTTAGCATACGTTGGCTCTGAAGTGAGGTGCGCGGGGGAGACAAGACGCACTGATTGAAAAAAGATTTTTCCCGCGGAAGGGGCGGAGGTCCTCACTCCGCGGACTCCGTTGGGAATGACCATTTCTTTTTTGCGTCTGGGCGATGGCATGAAGACCCAAAGCGCTGCGAACTATTTTTGGAGGAGGCCTATGCCGTATTGACCGCCGGGGTTGGAGATGTATTCGCGGTGCGGGTGGGTGGGCGTGAGCGTATCCCAGAAGGATTTGACTTGGGTGTCGGCGTAGTTGCCGGCTATGTCGTGGAAGACGATCAGGCCGCCAGGGCGAACTAGCGGCGAATACATTTGGTAATCGGTTTTCACGCCGTCGTAGGTGTGATCGCCGTCGATGAAGAGGAAATCGATGGAGTGGCCGGCGAGGAGACGTTTTGTTTCTTCGAGTGTGGCGGCGGCGTGGGAATCGGAGCGAAGGAGATGGAGCGTTTGATTCGCGCGGGCGAATTTCTTGTAAATGGGGATGCGGAAAGGAGAATAACCGCCTCCAAATTTGCCGCCGGGAAGATCGATGCTGATGAGCGTGGCGCCGGATTGCGCAAGGCGCGTCCAGAGATAGAGCGTGCCGCCACGGTGGGTGCCGATTTCGAGGACAGTTTGGGGATGTAGGGATTTTACGTCGTCGAGCAGTTGGGCTACTTCGTCGATGACCTGGATGGGACTGAGGAAGCTGTCGCAGTATCGGAAGGTTTCGGTGATCATTTCTTTTGGGCGATCGAGGAGAGCATTGGTGCGGCGATCTAGGTTGCGGAGGTGCGTGTAGGCTTTGAGGTAGAGGAACGCGCGGGAAAGTCCCATGTGGTGGTGGAGGCCTCCGGGATGGTTGCGTTTGGAATCATATCATTGGCGTTGGTGGGAGCGTGGTGCGCGGGGGTGCAGCGTACGGCAAATCGCGGCAGTTGAGGATGAGAAGAATTTTTGGATTTCGGTTAGTTTTTTAAGTCTAAGTCAAGTTCTTAGAAGACGGCCCGCCTCGCGAGGCGGGCCGTCTAGGGACGCGAGAGAACCCAAGACCCACCGCGGACCAGAGTGGGGCAGCCAAAGAGGGAGTTGGCGGGACTGGGCTCGTTTTGCCAGGCACGCGTATCGTTAGCTTGTTTGTACCTTTGGGCTGATTTGATTGCATCCTTTAGCGGGGGCTTCTGAATGGTGCGGTTTATGCGTGTTGAATCAGGGTTGACGCTTCCCTTTTTGTGCTTGGCCTTTTTCGCCGGGATAGCTTGGGCGCAGGATCCGATCCGGGTGCAAACGGATGAGGTCTTGGTGCCTACGGTAGTCTACGACAAGGAGCTTTACGCCAAACTGAACAAAATGAAGCCGCACCACCGGGATACGGCTGGTCACATTATGGAGAAGAATGAAAAACTCTGGGACCAGATCGTGGTGAAGAATCTGACGGCGAAGGATTTTCACCTGCTTGAGGACGGACAGGAACAGAGAATCCAGAGGGTGAAACTGGAGCCGCCGGGATTTCGCGTGGTGCAGGACAGCCTAGGAAAACATCCGGAAACAATCGGAACCGGAGGAGGGATCTGGGCGTATCCGGACCGCCCGATGACAGATCAGAGCACGTGGCTGGCATTGCCGCAGTATGTGATTGCGTATGCGCCGCCGAGATCGGTGCCGGGGAGTTGCCACCAAATCCAGGTGAAGGTGCAAAATGCGAAATTGACGGTGTGGACACGCAGCCAATATTGCAACACAGCGCATCCCGCCAGCGATCCGCTGAACGGAACGGAATTAGGGAAAAAGATGGAAGCCGCGGCAAATTCGGGGACCGCTGGAGCTATTGACGTAAACGCGCGCGTGGCGGTATTTGCAGACAATCCGGGCGACGCTCGCATTTACATGACCATGAGTTTTCCGTGGCAATCGCTGGCGCACGAAATCCATGGCGGCACGTTGTACGCCACGATCGGGTCGCTGGTCATGGCGTACCGGAAGGATGGAACGCTGGCCGCGCGGTACAGCGATTTTGCCTGTTGCGATTATGGCAGTGAGGGCGCGCCCAAAAAGGATGCGGAAACAGCTGCGGCACATGCGGAGGAGGCCAGCGCGCTGATCCCGAATCGCTATCAAACGCAGTTTGCGTTGCCCGCGGGGGAATATGAGATTCGCGTTGTGTTGAGCGATGGCGAGAAGTTCGGTATCCGGCGACTGGCCCTAAGAGTTGACGCTTACGATCCTGGCAAGCTGGGGATCAGCGGTGTTGTTTTGTCCCGGCGTGTGCACAAGGCTTCGACGGATGCGACGCAAATGGGCGAACAAGTTTCGGGGAGTTATACGCCATTGCTGAGCAAAGGAGTGGAGATCATGCCGACGGCGGACGCGCAATTCTGGCCGGACGATACGCTGTACGCGTATTTCGAGATCAATGATCCGCTTGTGGCGGGGCAGCCGCACTCGAGGGTGCAGGCGGATATGAGAATTGTAGAAGTAACTTCCGGCGCAGAAGCCGACAGGTTTACGCCAGTGGACGTTGCCACATACAGCACGCCGGGCAGGCCCGTGATTGCGATGGCGCGCGGAGTATTTTTGAACAAACTGCCACCTGGAGCGTACCAGATGGAAGTGAGGGCGAGCGACGCCGATGGAAAGACTACGACGTGGAGGTCGGCGGAGTTTGTGGTGATGGAAGCGGCACCATTATAGTCGGGCGGTACGCCAGCTGAAAAGAAAAAGGAAGTGATATTGGGTAACTTCGCCGCGAGAGGAACGAAGCACTCCCGCTCCGCCGATTATAATTTTGTTTGACCTGCTGAACACCGCGCCACAACAACGAGTATACGTTGCCAGTCGCATGATCAAGGCTTTGGAACCCTTGGAGCCAGACGAAGGTATCTACCTCTATCTGCTGACGAATGAGGGCACGCTCTACCCTGTGCGCCCCAAAGGAACGATGCAGGCAGCAGCGATCGCGCAAGGAAGCGTGGCAGGCGGAAGCAGCGAAACAACGGATGACGCCCCACCGTGGACAAAGAAAATTCGCCCGTTGCTGGATCATGCGATCGACGAGACAGTGATGATCTCCGAAACCGGAGTCGCGAATTTCGCTCCAGGGACACCCGCGAATACGGTGCAGCAACTGGCGGATCTGACTGGCGGCAAAGGGGCGATACCAGCTTGCATCTGCGACAGCAACGAAAGATGGGAAGTATCACAAAGTGCGGGTGGTGTGTACGAGGGCGGGAGTGCGGTAATGGCGCCGCAAGGATATTTTGCGGGCATGTCGGTGGAGCAGCTGGGTGTGGTTTTGAGTTTGTGTTTTAGAGTTTTAGATTCTTAATTCTAAGTTTTGAGAAGACCGTCCGCCTCGGAAGCCTGGACCTACGGAAGCCCACACGCAAGACCAGCGTGCGGGGCGCGCAGCGGGACAACCCCAGACCCCCTTCGCGGCCTCGGAGTGAGGCACCCAGCAAGACGCGTCATCGCGGACACCTCGGGATGACACGAGGTTTTAAGTTTTGAGTTTGTTTAGAAGAGGTAGGGTTGGTTTTTCCAGAGTAGGGGGACGTAGTAAGCGTCCAGGAGCCAAGCCAGGGCAAAGAGGAGGATTATGGCAGGGAGGGTGTAGAGGAAGATGCGGACGGGGAGGGTGCGAGAGAGTGGTTCAGCGGGATTGGATTTTAGGCGGAAGAGGAAGCCGCTGACGATGCAGACGCAGGCGGCTATGACCACGCGGGCGATGGCGGCCAGGAGGCGTTGTTGCCAGGTGGTGGCGGTGACGAAGAAGGCGGCGTTCATAAGGTACCAGAGGGAGAGGATGCTGAGGAGGAAGGAAAACGCTCTGCTGAGATCGAGAAGCATGCGTGGCCTCCGGGAGGGGTCCGTCTCCCGAGGAGATTAGTATAGCGCAGTGGGAATGCGACGCGTGGGTCGCGAGAGTGGAGCGATCCACGCCGTGCAGCAGAAGTCTGTAGCGGGCGTAGTGGCTGCGAAAGCGATGAAGGCCCAAACAGAAGGGGGCGATAAGTCAGACGCAGGACTCGATGAGCGACGCGCGGCAGAAAAACCAGCTGGTGCTGGCCTTTACGAAAGAGGGGAGGAGTGAAGCTCGGAAGACTTCTCTGGAAGGGGCCGCATCACTCACGGAGAAATGTGGATCCAAACGTCCAGCTAGTCACGAGTTGTTGATGGAAGAAGTCTGCGAGCGGAGAGACCGGTTGGCAGGCTTACAAGCCAGTCAAAGCGAATAAAGGCTTCCGCTTGCCCAGTTCGACTTTCTCGTTCTTCCTCGACTGTTCGACGGCCATACGTGACGCTCTGAACCGCCCGATGTGGACCCGCATGTCGGGTGGTCTGGCAGGGGAGAGCGGGCGACCGCTCACTTCGCGGACTTCGTTCGGAATGACGGTTTTTTGATGTGGTGATAAGATTTCGCGGGTGACGGGATGGGGGTGGAGTGTGGGACGGGTATTCCTTTTTTTGGGTTTGATGGTGGCGGCGGTGTTGGTTTATGCGACGTTTCGGCCGGGGATGGTCCGGATTCAGCGGGTGATGATGATGGAGGCTTCGGCGGACAAGATTTTTGGGTTCATTAATGATCTTCATTGCTGGAGGGAATGGGCTCCACAGGACAAGGGCGATCCGGGGATGGTGAGGACTTTTAGCGGGGCGACTAGCGGCGTGGGGGCGGTTTCGGAATGGAATGGCGCGGGAAGCACGGGGAAAGGCAGGATGACGATCACGGAATCCGAGCCGAGCCGTCGAATTAAGGTAGAAGTGGATTTCGAGAAGCCGTTTGCGGTGCACAATGTGAACGAGTTCGTGCTAGCGCCGGTGGGTAGCGGGACGCGAGTGACGTGGACGATGCAGGGGCCGAATATTTATGTGATGAAATTGATGGGTGTGTTCGTGAACATGGATCGGGTGATGGGGAAGCATTTTGAGATGGGGTTGGAGAACTTGAAGAAGTTTGCGGAGGGGTAGGGTTGAGTGGTAGCAAAGAACTTAATGCCGGAGTGCGCTGAGGGGCACCGAGTTCGCAGAGAATTTGGGTGATGGGATTTGGGGACAAGCAGGGTCGCCGCAGTTCAAAGGGTATACACTACGGGTTGCAGCGAAGGGATAAGGGATGAGACGGATCGCGGGATTGCTGGTGCTGGCGGGGGTGAGTTTGGTGTGCGCGCTGCCGGTGCGGGCGCAGCAGATGAGCGTGGCGGAATATAACAGGAAGTCGGCACAGGCGGGCAAGAAACAAGAGAAAGACCGGTCGAAGGCGGCGAAGGAGCAGCAGAAGGCGCAGAAGAAAGCGCAAAAGGCGCAGGCGAAACAGTTGAAGAAGGACCGGAAGTCGGATGCGAAAGCGAACCGGTCGTTACATTGATGTGGTGGCAGGTAGCGCAGTTTGACCCAAGGACAGCGTGGTGTTGTGGTCGAAGAGGGAATGATCGCTCGCACGGTTCATTTTTTCTTTTTCTTGAGCTTCTTGCGCTCCAGCATCAGTAGTTGAGCGTTGGCCGCCAACACTTCGCGGACGGCGTCTTGAAACTTCCGTCCGCCTTGACCCGGCGCCGCACCTCCTCGGCCCACTGGTTAGAGAAACGCCGCAGTAGCTGAAATTTGCGCTGACGCAGACGAGGAGCGAGCGGGGTCTGTGTCCTCTACGAGTCATCTTATTATATACATACGGTAAGACCCAGAAATCAATCCATGTCTGCGAATGCAAAAATGGGAGTCTACTGCGAACGGGCCGCCGAGCGAAGGGAAACCGCAATCGTACAGGGGGTGGAGTGGCTAACGCCTGTCAATCTTCCGAAATAGCTAGGAGTGGAGTGTGTAGGAGGGTAATTATGCGGTCCCGGGATGTTTTCGCGAAGTGGTTTACGTTGTCAAAGCGGCGGTCCTTCGCAAATCAGGATAAGTTAAAGCCCGCGTAGTCCAAAAGGGGGGATGGCATGACGGTCATTGAGGCGCGGAAGTTTGCTGAGGAGTGGATTCGGAATTTTAGTGGGAAAGATGTGGAGGCGGTGCTGGCTTGGTTTGCCGAGGATGCGGAGTTTACGAGTCCGAGGGCGGTGGGGATTCTGGGGCGGGCGACGCTGCGTTCGCGGGAGGAGTTGGGAGAATATTGGCGGACGGCGGTGAAGGCTATTGGGTCGATCCGGTTCACGCTGGATTATTTGGTGAATGACGAGGCGGCGAGGCGGTTGACGATTGTTTATGTGTCGGAGATAGATGGGAAGCGAGTCAGGGCGGCGGAGTTTTTTCAGTTTAATAAGGCAGGGAGGGTGGTGCGGGGCGAGGCGATGTATGGGGCGGCGTTGGGGTAAGTTGCGGGTTGGGAGGCGAGGAAGAAAGCTTGACGCAGAGATCGCTAAGGAGCGCAGAGGCACGTGATTTGTTGGCGACGTGGAGGGCACCTTGGCGCTACCTGGAAGACCCGCGAAGATCGTGGCTGGTGTTCGGAAGGGGGGTGCGGGTGGTTTGTGGGGCGTGATGACGATCACAGCGGATTGTGGAGGGGGGAGGAGGATAGAAGGTGAGATCGGAAAGACGATTGGCGGGGCGATTGGGCCTCCGCAGGGAGGACAGTTATGATTCAGAAACTGGAGTCGGTGATTGGGGGGCATCCGTTTTTTCAGGGGATGTCTGAGAAGCAATTGAAGACGATCGAGGGATGCGCGAAGAACATACACTTCACGGAAGGGCAGACGATATTTCTGGAAGGCGATCCGGCGGATGCGTTTTATTTTTTGGAGGACGGGGCGGTGTCGATTGAACTGACCATGCCGAATCACCCGCGGTCGTCTGTGCACAAGGTGGGGGCGGGGGAGATTTTGGGATGGTCGTGGGTTTCGCCCCCGTATCACTGGCATTTTAATGCGCGGGCGTTGAAGGAGACGAAAGCCATTGCGTTTGATGCGCGGTGTTTGCGGTCGAAGCTGGAAGAGGATCATGAGTTGGGATATGAGTTGTTGAAGAGGTTTGCGGAAGTGATTGTGCAGAGATTGGATGCGACGCAGGTGAGGTTGTTGAAGGTGACGAAGGAGAGTTGAGGGAGAGTCGGTAATCGGGAATCGGCAGGTTTCGGACGGGGGTCGTCGCTTTGGTTTGGGTTTGGATTTTTGCTTGATTTTTTCCGCAAAAAGCGCGGAAATGGCCGGCGATCCTCACTCTTTGTGGTAGGTGGCGACGATTATGTTGGGGCGAGGGTTATGTCCATTTGGTAGAAGTGGAAGGTATGTGGGTGAGTGGTGGTGTCGAGTGGGGCGGAGTTGGCAGACACCTGGGCGTAGTTGGTTAGGACATCGTTGATGAAAGCGGGCTTTTCGGAGGCGGGTAGGACGCGAGTCCATTCCACAAAGGTGACTTGGCCGAAGGCGAAGAAGTCCTCGCGGGTTTGAAAATCCCAGGATTTGAGGGCGGTGTGAATCTGCTGGACGCGGAGGCCGTGGCGTTCGGCGGTTTGCGCGTATTGTCCGGGCGTAAGGTGTAGGTAAGGATCGCAGAAGTAATTGTAGTAGGGCGCCCATTTTTCGGTCCGGCGCGTTTCTTCCAAAACAGTTTCGAGGCTTTTGCGTTCGCCGTCGGCGACAAGGCGGAGCTGCGCGCGCGCGCTGGGTTTGAGGGCGGCGCGGATTCCGCGGAGGGGTGCGTCTGGATCGGGGAGCCAGTGGAGCACGTTGAAGGAGACGATGAGATCGAATTCATTGTGGAAAGCAAGATTGCCGGCGTCGGCTACCGTGAATTGAAGATTGGGGAGCTGGGCGTGAGTTTTGGCGAAGGCGATCATGTCGTGAGACGAGTCGACGCCGAGGATTGAGCCGTTCGAGAGGCGCGTGGCGATTTCGGCGGTAACGCGGCCGTCGCCGCAGCCGATGTCCAGGACGCGTTCTTGGCCGGTGAGATAGAGGAGGGCGAGGACTTCGGAGGCCATGGATTCCTGGAGTGCGGAACGGCGGACGTAGTTGGCGGGATCCCATTCGGCCATGAGAGAAGTTTAGGGGAGCGCAGAGATTTGCGGGATAGATTTTTGATGGCGGCAAGACGCTGGGAGCCAAGAAGGATTCTTTCCGCCAAGGGCGCGGAAAAGGGAGGCGGCGACCCTCACTTCGCGGACTTCCTTCGGAATGATGTGTTTTTTGGAGATACGAGGGGGCTTGCGATTTGCAGTTTTACGGCCAACTGGCGCGTCGCGACGACGCCCGCTCGGTCGACAGCGGGTTGTTTGGTTGGCAAGACGCTAAGGTTGACGCCCTTCGTCGCGGGACTCCTCAAGGATGACAATGCGGTTTTCTGGAAGGTTCTTTTTGATGGTGGGAAGAACCCCCAGCCCCGACCTTCGCGGACTTAGGGTGGGGCGGATGGCCGATTTAAAGGTCGGCCAATACATGGAACCCAAAAGCACAGACGCAGCACTGTAAAATGGCGCAGATGAGGTAGAGTGTCGAGGGTTGGGGAGGGCGTGGGAATGGAGAAACTTGTGAGTCATCCGGCCGTGGTGCTGGTGGTGACGTTTGTGGTTCTGTGGCTGGCGTCCTGGGTTGGGGCGGGAATCCGGAAACGGCGCGAGGCGATGAGCGCGGAGGAGCGCGACGATTTAGGAGTGATTCTGGCGGGGACGCTAACATTGCTGGGGTTGATTATTGGATTTACGTTTTCGATGGCGATCAACCGCTATGACCAACGGAAAAATTATGAAGAGGAAGAAGCGAATGCGATCGGGACGGAATATTTACGGGCGGATTTTTTGCCGGCGGCGACTGCTGCGAGGGTGCAGGAATTATTGAAGGAATATCTGGGGGAGCGCGTGCGGTTCTATCAGACACGCGATGCAGAGGAATTGCGTCGGGTGAATGCGCGGACGTCGGAATTGCAGGCGGAACTGTGGAATGAGGTGAAAACGCCTGCGCAAGCAGATCACAGCGCGGTACTGGGGCTGACCGTTGCTGGGATGAATGATGTGCTGAACCGGCAGGGGTACACACAGGCGGCTTGGTGGAACCGCATACCGATCGCGGCGTGGGGACTGATGTGGGCGATCGCCATTTGTTGTAACTTGATGCTCGGCTCCTACATACGGCCGGAAAAAGATCATTGGCTCAGACTAACAGTGATGCCGCTGGTGGTGGCGGTGTCGTTTATGCTGATTGCGGATATTGAGAGTCCGCGCGGGGGATTGATTCGAGTGAAGCCGCAGAATTTGATGAGTTTGCAACAGTCGTGGAAGTGAGGATGGAGGTGAAAGAATTTAGGAGGTGCAGGAAGGAGAGTCAGAAGTCGGTGGTTGGTAGTCGGCAGTTTCGGAGAGACCCGAGAGCAGAGGCCGAATGCCTGTGCCATATTCTTTGCTGAGGATATAGCTGAGGACACACTTGGCGGAGTTTGGGCAGAAAGTTAGCTTATTGAGGTTGCGTTGGAGTTGGAGGTGGCCATGAGACGCTATGGGGTTTGGTGGCTTGTCGTGATGGGGTTGGTTTTTGGTTTGGGTTCTTCCCTTTTCGCGCAGGAGCCGGCTTCGGGTAACATCTCGGCAAGGACGCCGGATGTGGCCTCGGATCCCCGGCTCGAAAATATGTATGTGCCACCGATAGCGGCACAACCGTTCACGGGAAAATCGGTGGTGACATTAACGACCGAGGATGGGGCTACCCACCGGTCGTTCATGAGCATGCTGGCGCGTACGTCTTCGGGAAAAATCTACTTTGAAAATCGGCGGACGTTTTCACCAACCGGCGAGCCGGAGCCGCGGACCTATTTCATCGTGATCGATCCAAAGGAGAAGACACGGACGATTTGTTACGTGTCGACGAAGACGTGCCGGATTAATGCGTTCCGGCGAATCAGTTATGGACCGGCGGAGGACGGTGAAGACGGTCCACGGGCCGCGAGTATGGAGTCCGTGAGTTTAGGAACGAGCGTGATTGATGCCCTGACCGTGACGGGAACGAAAGAGACGACGTCGGTGGCCGCGGGGGCTTACGGAAATGAGGAAGCGATGGTGATTACGCGGGAGGTGTGGCATTCGCCGGAGCTTGACCTGGATGTGACGATCACAAAGACAGACCCGCGGTCGGGAACCCATAGGAGGACGATTGAAATTATTTCGCGCGGAGAGCCAGACGCGGAATATTTCACGATTCCGATGGGGTATACGTTCTTTGATAACCGGCCGGTGGCGAAGAAGTGACGGGGAAGTTGACTGCTCAGCATGACAGCGCTGTTTTTTTTGGCTCGAGAAGGAAACCCAAGACCCATCCTTCGCGAAAGGCGCTCAGATTGGGTACCCAGGAGGTCAGTAGCCGGTTTGTTGGTGGATCAGGGTGCCGTCTACGAAGATGCGGTAGGTTTGGGCGCGCAGGCCGGCTAGGATTGCAGGGCGTTCTTTTTCGAAGACTACTTTGTGTCTTTCGGTGTGGCCCACTTCAAATTCGTAGTGGCGCTTTACTCTCAAACTAAAATGCGAGGAGGGCAGGAGCGGACTTTGATGCGCGACGGTGCGGCCATCGACGAGGATTTCCATGGCGCCGGTGAACCAGTTGCGGGAAATGGAGATTTTGGATTTTTCGGTGTGGCCGATTTCGAGATTGAGTTTCATGGGCGGTCCTTCGCGTGGGAATGGTAGCGCTTGCGGTCGGGGTTGCCAAGGGTTGTGGGAGTTCGACAGCGGATGTGCAGGAAGTAAAAAAAGCAGAAAAGGTAAAGGACTAAGAGTACGGGCTGAGGTTTTTCGTTTGTGTGGGACTTGTGTTGACGCGTTGGTTGAGATCCTTCGTCGCCGGACTCCGTTCGGAATGCCGGCTTTTATTTGCGGTGAACCCCAGACCCAGCCTTCGCGGACTAGGTCGGGGATCGATGCGGCGGCGGTGTGTGGTTATTGGACGGGGTTGCCTTCGGGGTCGATTTTGTGGACTTCGCCTATGTTCAGGGAGCGGATGCCGGCTTCTACTTTGGCCATGTCGCCAACGACCACCCAGACTAGATGATTTGGCTCGATATATTTTTTCGCCACTTCGTTGGCTTCGGATGGGGTTACGGCCAGGACTTTTTGGGTGAAGGTGTTGTAGTAATTTTCGGGCAAATTGTATTGGAGGATGTTGGCATAGGCGCCGGAAAGTTGCTGGGTGGTTTCGAAGCTGCCGGGAAGGGCTAGCGTGGCGTTGGATTGCTCGTCTCTTAGTTCGGGTTCGGTGATGGGCTTGCCGCCGACGATGCTTTTGTATTCGTCGATGAGGACTTCCATGGATTCCTTGGTTTTGTCTGTCTGCACCGGGGAGAAGCTGACGAAAGGACGCTGGCCGCGCGCGGGAATGAGGCGAGAACCGACGCCGTAAGACCAGTGTTTGTCTTCGCGCAGATTCATGTTGATGCGGGAACTGAAGTTGCCGCCGAAGATGTCGTTGACGAGCAGGAGCGGAATCTGGTCAGGATTGTTGAAAGGCGGAGCGAGCTGCGCGGCGAGGATGAGGCTCTGGCCGGAGCCAGGACGATCGATGAGATAGACGACGTCTTTCGCGGGCTGCGGAACTTCGGGAACGTTGACGGTGGGAACATCGCCGGGCTTCCAGGAAGCAAAAAGTTTTTCGAGCTTGGGAGTGATTTCGGCGAGCGTAGTGTCTCCTACGATCAGAAGCGTGGCATTGTTGGGTTTGTACCAGGTGTCGTGGAATTTGGCGAGGTCGGCGCGGGTCATTTTTTTGACGCTATCGGTGCTACCCGTGCCGATGAAGGTTTCGTCGTACGGGTGACCTTTGCCGAACAGAAGCGTGGGCAGAACGCGCAAGCCCATGGAGAAGGGCGTGACTTTTTCGCGCTGGATGGCGGCGAGGCGTTCCTTTTGCAGGCGCTCGAATTCTTTTTCGGGGAAGGCCGGATGCAGGATCAGGTCGGCGTAAATATCCAGTGCTTGATCGAGATTGAGCTTGAGGGCGTTGAGACTGACGCTGGAATAATCGAGATTGGCGCCGGCATTGAAATTGGCGCTGAGGGATTCGAGATCTTCGCTGATTTTGAGGGAATCGCGCGTGGGAGTTCCCTCTTCGAGCATGCGCTGGGCGAAGCTGCACGTGCCGAGAGCGGCGGTGGAATCGGAAGAATAGCCGCCTTTGACGAGCAGCGAGAAATTGACGACCGGCGCGGTGTGGCGCTCAGCGAGAACAACTTTCAGACCATTGGAAAGCGTGGCCTGCTGCATGGGAGGAAGTTTGAGAGATTCGGCGGAGCCTTCGGCAGGCGGTTTGGAACGATCGATGGCCGGGCCGGTTTTGTAGTCGGTGGGATAGGGCGTGACTTCGAGGACATAATCGCCATCGCTGAGCCACTCGACGGCGGCTTTCTTGACGGAGGCGGGAGTGGCGGCCTGGATACGCTTTAGATACGTCTTGTAACAATCGGGATCGCCCTGGAACGTCTGGCAATTGGCGAGGATGTCGCTTTTGCCTCCGAAGCCGCCAATGCGTTCCATGATGCGGGCGTAACGGCCGAAGATTTGCGTTTTGGCGAGCTCGAGTTCGGATTCGGTGGGACCATCCTTCAGGAATTTCTGCAATTCTTCATCGGCTTCTTTTTCGACGACGGTGAGATCACCGCCGGGTTTGGCGGTCAGCTCAAAAGAAAATTGTCCGGCAATCTCGTTGTTGTCATCTTCGGCGGCGGCGCTGGTGGCGATTTGATCCTTGTAAACGAGGCGCTTATAGAGGCGCGAAGTCTTACCCTGGCCGAGAACGCGCGCGGTGAGATCGAGCAAAGCTTCATCGGGCGAGCCGTTTTGGGGAACGTTCCAGACGCGATAAGTGCGGGCTTGCGGGACATTGTCCTGGACAATGCCGCGATGCGTGCCGGTGCGCTTCGCGACCCAAACTTCTTGGCGAGCGATGGGAGGAACGGCGGGAATGGCGCCGTAATATTTTTCTACTTTTTGGCGCGCGACTTCGGGAGTGATGTCGCCGGCGAGGACGAGGGTGACGTTGTTGGGGCCGTAATAACTTTTGAACCATTCCTGGACATCGGTGAGGGAGGCGGCGTCGAGATCTTTCATGGAGCCGATGACGGTCCAGGAATAGGGATGACCTTCGGGATAGGTGTTTTCAGTGATGAGTTCTTCACTGACGGCGTAAGGCTGATTTTCGTCCTGGCGTTTTTCGTTCTGGACGACGCCGCGCTGGAGATCGAGTTTTTTCTGGTCGAGGACTGGGAGGAGATGGCCCATGCGATCGCTTTCGGCGAAGAGGACGTAGTCAAGCATGGAGGTGGGAACATTTTCAAAGAAATTGGTGCGGTCGTTATTGGTGGTGCCGTTGAGGTCAGTGGCGCCGATGCGTTCCATGGCATTGATGTAGGTGAAATTGAAATTTTCGCTGCCGCTGAACATAAGGTGCTCGAAGAGATGAGCGAAACCGGTGCGGCCGGTTTTTTCGTTTTTGGAGCCGACGTGATACCAGGTGTTGACGGCGATGATTGGGGCTTTGTGGTCTTCGTGGACGAGGACGGTGAGACCGTTGGGGAGAACAAATTTGGTGTAAGGGATGTCTGGGATGTGTATGGCGTTGGATTTGGTGGAAGATTTTGCGGACGTGGATTTAGGCTTGACGGCGGGAGCGTTGTCGGTGGTTTGGGCTACGGCGGGAATGGCGGTGACGAAGGTGGCTGCGGCGAGGATGGTGGCGCGGATAGACGAAGAATTGTGGATCACGTGTGCTCCCTGAAATGTGGTGAAGCGCGGATTGGGGACGGTCGTGAGTGCGTGTCCCGGCGACGAGTATTTTACCTTTGGAGTGTGGGGAGATGCAAAAGGAAGGACGGGCGAGGGTGGGATTTTTGGTGCTGACGTCCGGGCTGGTTGTGAAATTGAAGAAGGCAAAATTGAAATGAGAACACGTGATGGGGCGGGATTTTAATTGAGTGGCAAGGCGCGGGGTCGAAGGAATTCCTCGCATAGAACCCGTGCGATGGCGCAAAATTCCTACTTCGCGGACTGCGTTCGGAATGGCGTGTTTTATTTATTTTGGCGAATGAACCCGAGATGCCAGCCCTGGAGGCGCGGCGCTACAACCCCAGGAGCCACCCTCCGCGAGCTTAAAGTGGGCGGCTGGCCGATCTA
The DNA here is from genome assembly GCA_963742325.1 of Candidatus Acidiferrales bacterium. Lineage (GTDB taxonomy): Bacteria > Acidobacteriota > Terriglobia > Acidiferrales > UBA7541 > Acidiferrum. The sequence continues at coordinate 3,162,233 of CAVULB010000002.1, forward strand.
AAGTTCGGCCACTACAGTGAACCCAGGGCTGAAGCTTGTGCTACTTGCGGGCGGGAACTTTTTGGGGGGTTGGCGGGAATTTATTGGTGATGGACGGAAGGAATTGGAAAGCTTGGGACATGAAGATACCGATGAAGACGGGATTGGCGGTGCTGGCATTGGCGCTCAGTTGTGGACTGCTGGTGGCGCAAGATGGGCCACGAGACGTTGCAGCCGCACCGGGCGGCGAGGTGATGAGGCTTGGCGGGCCGGCAACCGGCGACGAGGGATTTGTTGATCCGGATGGACCGGGAGGACCCGGCGGTGCGGGGCGGATGGGACGGGATGGTGGGCGCGGCAATTGGGGCCGCGGGCGCGGAGGATTTGAGCGCGGCGGACACGGGCGGCGCGAGTTTGGATTGTCTCGAATATTGAGCAATCCGGATATTCAGCAGAAGGTAGGCGTGACGTCGGAGCAAGTAGCGAAGATTCGTCAGCAGGAAACGGCGTTCCGGAAGACCGCAATTCAGCAACGGGCGGATCTGGAAGTGAAGCAGATTGATCTGCGGGATTTGCTCGCGGCGGATAAGCCGGACCGCCCGGCGATCGACCGGCAGTTGCAGGCGATCAGCGTTTCGCGATTGGCGATGGATAAATCGAGGATTGATTTCCGGTTGAATATGAAGGAGGCCCTGACCCCAGAGCAACGGGAGAAGTTGCGGCAGGCGATAAAGGACCGTATGCAGGCGCGGCGGGGCGAAGGACGGCGCGGCGGACCTGGCGGTCGTGGGCAGAGCGGGCCGGGAGCGGGTGGTGGTGGTGGTGGTGCGGTTGCGCCGCCGGCTAATCCGGGGGAATAGAATTTTTTTGCGAGGAGCGGCAGGCGGCGAGAGAGTTCTCGCCGCTTTTTTTTCGGTGGAATCGAAGAGGGATTCTTTCCGCCGAAGACGCGGAAAGGGGCGGAGGTCCTGACTTCGCGGACTTCGTTCGGAATGACGGCGGTTTCTTGTGGTGACGTGTGGGTGGTGGCTTAGTTGGAGGGATGTTGGGCTTGGCGCCAGGCGAACATTAGGAAACTTGTGGACGTAAGGTCTATGGCGGGTTCGGTGGTTGCGTAGGATTGGACGTTGTCCTGATAGACGGCGGGATTGTCGGGATCAAAGGGGCCGGAGTTTCCGTTAAATTTTTTGAAGGTGTCTTTGTTGTTGGCGGGACAGAGATTCATGCCGTCGAGTGTGCCGGAAGTGGTGTAACTGTTGGGGCCTTCGGTGGCGGCGCCCCAGAGGATGGGAGTCCCGCCGCTGGTGCCGTCGAGAGCGCCGACGATTTTGGCGACTTGATGCTGAATGCAGTTGGGAAAAATGGTGCCATCGCCGACGATGAAGGACGTGCCCCAGGGATTTGTGCCGAGAATATTTGCCAGCCAACGTTGCGAGTACGTGTCGTAGGAAGGCGAGCCGGTAATGTAGTGCGCTTCGCTGGCCATTACGGCGATGCCTGCGCCGTGGGAAGTGGTGTCACCGGAGGCCCACTGATAGCCGAAGCCGAAAGGATCGGAGGCGCCGATGGAGATAGCGTCGGAAACCTGCTGGAGAAACTGTTTGCGGATTCCGGATTGAGAGATGGCAAGGCCGCTGGGATTTCCGGCCGCTTCGAGGGCGCGATAAAGCTCGAAGTGCGCCAGCCCGCTGACGTCGTAGAGATTTAAGGTGTCGGTGTAGCCCTGGCTGTAGACGTTGGCGATGTAGCCTTGGGCGAATTGCGCGGCCTGGCGGAGATAGTCCATGGGGTCGGTGTGGGCCATGCCGGCAGGAAGATTTTCCGGGCTGCTGCACGAGGCAAGCGCGAAATAGAGTTCGGTGGCGCCGAGTTCCATGTCGTCTTCCCAAACATCCTCGGGGTACGCGTCAAAAGGAGCGGCGGTGACAAGACAATTGCTACAGGAGCCGGAGCCGACGGTGGGGGCCGGATCGGGGAAGGAAGTGTCGGCAAGGGCAAAGATATCTTCGGCGTTTTTCAGACATTTGTTGGCGAGAGGCGGATTGGAAGTGCGATTGAGTTGATAGCAGAGCGCGAAATCGGCGGTGAGGCGCCCGGCGAGATTGGGGCTGATGGGCGAGCCTGCTTGCGCTGCGAGGAACACGGGACGATAGCAAATGAAATAGGAAGTGTATGGATCGCAAGGCTCGGGATCGCCGGGCTGTAGGTAGTTGTCGGCGGCTTGCGGAAGAGTCCAGATGTCGTATTCGGTGAAGAGGCAATAGGGAGTGTTGAAGGTGCCGCCGCAATTGGGATTCGCAGAAGTGGGGGTGCCGTAGCCGTAGTAATTCCATTCTTGGGTATTGTCGACCTGATAGTAGAGAGTTTTGGTTTGGTCGTTCCACATTTTGAGGAGCCAGCTTACGCCGAAATTGGCTTCGTTGCTGAAATCGGAAGAGACCGGAGCGCCGGGAGCGCTGTTACCCGCGAAGGAGACAGAAGTGCGAGGAGCGGGGGGATTTACGGGAGCGTACCGGCCCATCTGGTTGGGAAAATCGCGCACGCCGATCTGCATGAGCGCTGCGGTGTAACTGGTGGTCATCACATATTTTTCGTAATCGCCCGCATCCCACCAGCCGCCCGAAGCGTCAATGCTGGGAATTTTCGCGGAGACCAGAGGAAGAGTAGGGGGAACGTTGTTGATGTTGTCGTTCGCGTCGAGCGGAGGAGTTTCATAGATACGGGCGTTTGCGTCTTTGAGGTGACCGGGGGCGGTGCGGAGTGCGTTCTGGATGTAGTCGGCGCCATCGCGTTCGGTTTCATAGAAAAAGAGGGTGTTGAGGAGCAGGCCGGCGTAGAGATTTTCGGGAGTATCCACGGCGAATTTATCGGAGGTTGCAGATACGGTACCGGCAACCTTTATTTTATAGATGTCGTCGCCAGGGACCGAGAAGTCGAGTGCGTAAACGCTGTAGGTTACGGTGGCGCTGTGGGACCAGGTGCCGAGGAGGGCGCCAACTTTGCCGGAGAAGGAAATTTTGTTGGAGGAGTTGAGAACTTCGAAAGTGCCGGCGGCGACGGGAGTGGGAGACATGAGGTACGCGCGGAAGCGAGTGGCGCCACTTTCGTAGCCGACCTGGCTGATGCGCACGTGGGCGGATTGCGCGTGCGCGGGCGGGGCGGAGAACGTTGCGGCGGCGAATGCCATCACGATGCTGGCGAAGAAATGAATCTGGCGGTGGTTGGAAGTGGACAATGGCTTCCCTCCTTGCCGCGGGGTGGCCAGCGTTCAAAACTGTTTAATGCAGGGGGAAATGGTGATGGTTTGGAATGGAGGTGTCAAGGGGTGGCGGTGGTGGAAATTGGGAGAGGAAAAGTTCGGAGGCGGTGTGTGCTGCCGGAAAGAGAATGTTTGTGGGGGTGGTGGCGTGGGCATAGAATTTGGGGGTGGAGGTGCGGTATGGGGATGGACCGGCGGAAATTTTTGGGGACAATTGGTGGGGCGGCAGCGATTGGTGGGGTCGGTGAGGCGCTGACGGCGGCGGGAATGCGGGGGCAACGTATGGAAATGGTGCCACGGCGGGCTTGGAAAGATGGGATCGAGCTTTCGATTCTGGCGTTGGGAGGAATTGTGGTGTGCAAAATGCCGCAGGACGAAAGTTCGCGGCGAGTGGCGGAGGCTTACGAGCGCGGGATTAATTATTTTGACTGCGCGCCTTCGTATTTCGACGGCGAGGCGGAGATGAAGTTGGGCGAGGCGCTGCGACCTTACCGGAACAAGGTATTCTTGGCGGAGAAGACGCAGAAGCGCGATGCGAAGTCCGGGCGCGTGGAGCTCGAGCAGACACTGCAGCGGCTTCATACCGATCACGTGGACTTGTATCAATTTCATGCGGTTGCTTCGATGGAGGATGTGGACAAAATTCTGGCGCCGGCCGGGGCAGCGGAATTATTTTTTGCGGCAAAGAAAGAGGGCAAAGCGCGGCACCTGGGATTTTCCGCCCATAATGCGCCGGCAGCGATCCGGCTGATGGACGCGCTGGAACTGGACAGCGTGATGTTTCCCGTAAACGTGAATGCCTGGGAGAACGGCGGGTTTGGTCCGCAGATCATGGCTAAAGCGAAAGAGAAGGGGATGGCGCGGATGGCGTTGAAGGCGCTGGCGATGGGATTGTGGCCGAAGGAGATGAAGGAGAGCGAGCGGCCGTGGGCGAAATGCTGGTACGAGCCGATTGCGGACCCGGCGATGGCGAAGTTGGCGCTGCGGTTTACGTTGAATCAGGATGTAACGGCGGCGGTGCCACCCGGGAATGAGAGGATTTTTGATATGGCGATGGAGTTGGTGAGTGGGCCGCTGCCGGAGTTGAGCACGGAGGAATTGGAGGGGTTGAAGAGGAGCGTGGGGAAGTTGCAGCCAGTGTTTCGGGTGTGAGGGAAGTGACGGCCGGAGTTTTTTGAGAGCGGATCAAGGCGGATCGCTAGAAGAGAGATTCTTCACTGCGCGGACTCCGTTCAGACGGACGGGTCTTTTTTGGCGAAGGGAACCCAAGATGCCGGCCTGGAGGCGCGGCGTTACAACCCCAAGAGCCACCTTTCGCGTATCGAGGATGGGGCGCCCGGCCGATCTAGAGTTCGGCCACCACATGTGTGATCCAGGAGCACATGCTGAAGCCTATGCTACGCGAAGATTCTGATGAAATTGGCGGAGGGATGAGGCGGATGGTGGGGATTCGCGGGCGCGTGGTGGGTGTGGTCGTTTTTTGTTGCTTGGTAACTCCCTACCCTGTGCGTTTTTGGGGACAGGATGCTGGGGCTGCAGGCGAATCGGGTAAGGCTAGTCCCGTAGACAAGTATAAGACTACGGGATATGTAAATGATTTTGCAGGATTGATCGCTCCCAAGCTGCAGTTGGAGATTGAGGCGGTTTGCAACGATCTGGTGGAAAAAAGAAAGACGGAGATGACCATCGTGACGGTGGATTCGTTGCAGGGAATACCGATCAAGGAATTCTCGACGCAGTTGTTCAATAAATGGGGAGTGGGGCCAAAGGACACAAATCGCGGGGTGATGGTGTTGTTGTCTCGCGGGGACCGGCAGTGGCGTATTACGGTGGGGAGTGGGTTGGAAACCGTGTTGACGGATGAGGAAGCCGCGAAGTTGGGAAAGGAAATGCTGCCGATGTTGAAGACCGGGGAATACGGAGAGGCGTTGTTGTATGCGGCACAGCGGATACGGGATGCCGTGGTGGAAAAAGTGAAGTGAAGGGGCAGTGGTGGGGGCGTTTGTTGTGATGGAGGTTGAGGCGGGATTCTTCACTTCGCAGACTCCGTTCAGAATGATGTGATTTTTTGTGTGGAGTGCGGGAGGAACCAAGAGCCACCTTTCGCGGACTTAGGGTGGGGCGGCTGGCCGATCTAAAGTTCGGCCACTACATGGCAGAGGCGCGAGTGGGGATGCTGTAGGTGTGGGACAATGGCAGGATGTGGTTGTGTGGGACGACTGGATAGGGTCTGGCGCGGGAGATTATGAAGAAGAGCGACCGTCGGATGATTCGCGGGATTGCGCTGTTCAAGCTGGCGAAGGCGGCGCTGATGTTTATGGTGGGAGTCGTGGCGTTGCGGCTGTTGCACACGGATATCGCGGGAGTTCTGGAGGAGTGGGTGCCGCGGCTTGGGTTTGGACCGGCGAGCCATCATCTGGGACGGCTGATGCTGGAAGCGACCAAGTTGACGCCGACGCGGATCCGGGAAGTGGGCGCGGGAAGTTTTTTTTATGCGGCGCTGTTTTTGACGGAAGGACTGGGGCTGTGGTTCTACAAGAAATGGGCTGAGTGGATGACGATCTTGTTAACGAGTTCGTTGTTGCCGGTGGAGATTTGGGAAATTTCCAAGCACCCGAATGGATGGAAAGTGGCGGTGTTGGTGGTGAATCTCGGGTTGGTAGGATATTTGCTTTATTTAGTTCGGAAGGAACGGGGAGTGGCGGCGTAAGAGGGTGTCGGCGATGCGGGAGTTGCGCCAGGAGGCAAGACGGATCGAGCAAGAGAATTCAGTCACTCCGCAGATTTCGTTCTGCTTCAGGTGTGTATTTGGCAAGACACGGTGAAGGTAGGGATTAAGTCGCGGATTGGGAGTGTTGGAGGTGGGAGCGGAGAAAGGATAGGGTGCGTTCGCGGGCGGTTTTGGCAGAGGTGGGTTCGTAGTCGGGGCGATGGTCGCAGTTGAAGCCGTGGCCGGCATTTTCGTAGAGGAAGACGGTGACCTCGGGATGGGCTTGCTGGATTTTCTGAATTTCGGACATCGGGATGTGTTTATCTTTTGCACCAAAATGCAGCATGACGGGGCAGCGCGGTTGTTCAGTAACAAATCTTGAGATTTGCCCGCCGTAATAACCTACAGCGGCGGCGGGATTCAGACGCGTGGCGGCGAGCCAGGCGAGAGTCCCCCCAAAACAAAAACCAACGACGGCGACTTTGCGGCCAGGAGCAGATTGCGCGGCGAAATTTATTGCGGCGGAGACATCGAGGAGCGCCTTGTCGATGCCGATCTGCTGGACGATCTGCATACCACGGTTGGCGTCGGCGGAGTTGTAGTTGAGCTCGATACCGGGTTGCACACGGTCGAAAAGAGCGGGAGCGAGAGTGTAAAACCCGTCGCTGGCGTAGAGGTCGACGAGCGATCGGATGTGGCGATTGACGCCGAAGATTTCCTGGACGATGACGACGGCCGGACCGGCAAGATTCGCTGACGTGGGTTCAGCGAGATAGGCTGCGGGCTGATGGCCGTCTGAGGCGGTGAGTTGGACGCGGGAACCCATGGGAGAAGAAATTCTACACTGAAGAGGGGCTCGGGCAAAAAAAATCGAGGACTAGGGGCACCCCCATCCGCCCAGAGAGAGCACCCCTAATCCTCGCAGTTACGAGCCCAGACTACCGGGCGAGCGGCGGAGGATCAATCAGGGTTTCCCTGTAAATTGGGTCGGGGAAAATGGTGATGGATAGATTAGAAATGGTGAATGCTGCCGGCTCCAGTACTCAGAAACTTGGAAGATGGAAAGCGGACGAGGCGGGGATTTTTTTGGTACGCCGAGACGGCTTGGAGCGAAGAAGGATTCTTTTTGCAGGGGGCGCGGAAAGGGGCGGCGGTCCTCACTGCTCGGACTGCATTCGGAATGGCCGTTTTTTGTGGCGGGGGAAGAACCCAAGGTGCCGGCGCTACAAACCCAGGAACCGCGCTTCGCGGACCAAGGGTGGACAGCTGGCCGCCCTAAGCTCGGCCACTACGTGAGAACTAGTGACAAGTTTTCTTCCCTGGTGGTCAGAGAGTGGACCCCGGGAGTACAGGGTGAAGCCGTTGCTTGCCGGCAGAAGCGGTTCGGGGACCGGCCGGGGGCACGACCTATCAAGCCCCACTCCGACCTGACCCGAGAGCACAGGCTGAAGCCTATGTTGCAGGGCGGAGAACATGCAGCGGGAGTTAGCAGGTCGGTAATAAAAAGGATTGCAATGGGGGGTGGGCGGGACTACGATGACAGAAATTTTGGCTTTGGGGGTGGTTATGAAGGTTGCGGAGCTGATCGGGTCGCGCAAGGATGTGTATTCTATTTCGGAAGAGACCACGGTGATGGAGGCTGCGAAATATTTGCGGGAGAAACAAGTGCGGTCGGTAGGCGTGATGGATGGGTCGGGAAAATTGGCGGGGGTTGTGTCGCAGAGCGATATATCGGACAAGGTGGCGGCGGAGAATAAGTGTCCAGCGTGGATGAAAGTCTCCGAGATCATGAGCCGGGAGCTGCTGACGGTGACGCCGGAGATGACGTTTGAAGAGAGTTTGCGGTCCATGGAGCAGAACGGTGTTTATCATTTGTGTATTCTGGATGGGCAGAGTCGGTATCGAGGGATGTTGTCGGTGAGCGATTTGCTGAAAGTGTTGGCTACGGATCATAAGGGTCGGGCGGATTTGTTGGAATCGTATATGTTTCCTTCACGGTAGGACGTTTCCTGGGACAAGTTGGGGTTTTGCAGAGTGCGTGGGGGTGTGTTTGTTTGGAAAAGAGAAAAGGGAAAATTGAAGACGAGAACAGAGACGCAAGAGGCGATGGGATCATCGATCGAAGAAGGATTCATCACTTCGCCGACTCCCGTTCGGAATGACGTGTTTTTTTGTGGCGAAGGAACTCAAGATGCCGGCCTGAAGGCACGGCGCAACAAACCCAAGACGCAGGAGGGCCTGTGCCACTGGCCCTGTCACCGGGTAGAGGAGGCGGGGGAGAGTCTTTGTTGGAGTTGGTCGCGGAGTTGTTTGGCGCGTTGGCCTGCCGGGCTGTCGGGGTCTAGCGTGAGGTAGGTGTCGAGGTCTTCGAGGAGAGCCGTGTAATTTTTCTGTTGGAGATGGATGTTGGAGAGCAGGCGGTAGACGATGGGGGCGCCCGGAGCGAGTAGGCGGGCTTCTTCTGCGGAGGATTGGGCTTCGGTCAGGCGATTTTGCTTCAGGAGAAGGCGGCCGAGTTCGTAATGACCCAGCCAGAGCGTGGGATTTTGCTTTACGCCAGCACGAATGGACTCACCGGCTTCGGAAAATTCTCCGGTGTCCAGGAGAACGGCACCGAGACCGATTTGCGCTTCGGGATATTTATTGTTGCTGAGATCGATGGATTTGCGGAAGAAAGATTCGGCGTCGGCGCGATTGCCAAGAGTGAGTTGCGCCATGGCCAGCTGGTAGGCGGCTTCGTAATATTCGGGAGCGGCGGCGACGGCCTGCTGGAAATCGGCGAGCGCGGCCTTGGCGTTTTTATCCTCATAAAGTTTCTTTTTGCCAGATTCCATGAAATCGCGGGCCTTGGCAGGCATGGTGAGCTCGTGCACGGAGACAGTTTGCGAATGGAGGGTTTCGTTCGCTTTGGAAGTGGATTTGAGATAGATGATGACATTTTTGTCGGAGGCCATGGAGACGTCGACGTCGGTGGAGTAGTGTTCGCAGCCGGGGGCGTCGATGACGACGACGTATTGCGCGCGGCGGAGTCCGCCGAAACGGAATTGCCCGGCGTCGGTGGTGGATTGGGCTTCGATGAGTTGACGCTGGCTGTCGTAGAGAGCGACGGAAACGTTTTTGGCGACGTTGTACTCGTTACCGTAGTAGACGTTGCCGGCGATGGTGGAGGGTTTTTGGGCGAGGATCACGAGAAGGAGAAAGAGGATTGGAGCGAAGAGCCGGGACATTGTTGGGCCTCCGGTAAGGGGAGTATAGCATTGGGTGGAATTGAGGAGGTCCAGGAAGTAGAGGAGGTATAGGAGGTGATGGATGGGAGGGTGGTGGGATTTTTGTTGGGAGTAGGACGGGCCGATCGACGACGGGTTATTTCTCACTTCGCCGACTCCGTTCGGGATGACGAGTTCTTTTGTCTTGGAAAGCAGGACCGGGGAAGATTAACGCAAAGTTCGCTCAGCGAAGAGCGCTGAGATCGCGGATTGTTAAGAGGCAAGACGTGGTGAGATCCTTCGTCGCGCTTGAGGCGAAGGAACGCTCCTTAGGACAACAATGGCTTTTCGGTCGCATCGATACGGGAGGAAACGGTGAGGGACGTTTTGGTGGTGGGAATGTTTTTTGTGGCGGGGAGCGCGATGGCTGGTGTGGGTTTGGCGCAGAGCGCTCCGGCTGGACAAGCGGTTGCGGCACAGAAGCGGAGGGCGTTGCAGGATGCTTCGGCGGAGCCGCGGGTGATGCGGTTGTGGGAGGGCACGGCGCCGGGGGCCTTGGGGGATGCGGACGAGGATCGGCCGACGCTGACGCTGTATGCGGCTTCTGAAGGGCATGCGCCGGGGCCGGCGGTGATTGTGATACCGGGCGGGAGTTATGAGTGGCTTGCTACGAATCATGAAGGGCGGCAGATTGCAAATTGGTTGAATGCGATGGGGATTACGGCGTTTGTGTTGAAGTACAGGCTGGGGCCGAAGTATCACCATCCGGTGGAATTGGAGGATGCGCAGCGGGCGATACGCATGGTGCGGGGGCATGCGAACGAGTTTGGCGTGTTGCGGGACAAGATCGGCGTGATGGGATTTTCTGCGGGAGGACATCTGGCGTCCACGGCGGAGACACATTTTGATGCGGGAAATGCTGGGGCGGCAGATGCGATCGATCGCGTGAGTTCGCGGCCGGATTTTGCGGTGCTGTGTTACCCGGTGATTTCGCTGGTGGCGGACTATACGCACACGCATTCGCGGGACAATTTGCTGGGCGAGAATCCGCCGGAGAAGTTGGAGAAGGAATTGTCGAGCGAGTTACAGGTGACGAAAGAAACGCCGCCGACGTTTTTGTGGAGCAGCAATACAGACGATGTGGTGCCAGCGGAGAATAGCGTGGCGTTTTATCTGGCGTTGCGTAAGGCGGGGGTGCCGTCGGAATTGCATATTTTTGCGGAGGCGCCGCACGGGGTGGGGTTGGATTTGCGGGATCCGTCGGTAGGCATGTGGGGGGAGTTGGTGGTGGGGTGGATGAGGGGGAGAGGAATTTTGAAGTGAGGGGAGAGGACCCGGGAGGGCAGAGAGACGGGTCGATCGAAGAGAGATTTTTTTCGCGAAAGGCGGAACGAGGCGGCGGCCCTGGCTGCGAAGACTCCGCTCGGAATGACGAGTTTTGTGTTTGCTTAGACGGGGACTTGGGAGGACAGGGTTTCGTTTACGATTTTGCCGTCGAATAGGTGGACGGTGCGTTCGGCGTGGTTGGCATAGCGTGGGTCGTGAGTGACCATGCAGATGGTGGCGCCGCTTTGGTGAATGTCCTGCAGAAGTTCCATGACGGAGTCGCCATTCTTGGAGTCGAGGTTTCCGGTGGGCTCATCGGCGAGGAGAATCATGGGATCGCCGACGAGCGCGCGTGCCACCGCGACGCGTTGCTGCTGTCCACCGGAAAGCTGCGCGGGATAGTGCTTTGCGCGGTGCGCCATCTGGACGCGTTCGAGGGCCGATTGGACTTTTTCCTTGCGTTCGGAGGAGGCCATGCCGCGATAGGTGAGGGGGAGTTCTACGTTTTCGTAGACGGTGAGATCGCCGATGAGATTGAAGGCCTGAAAGATGAAGCCGATTTCGCGATTGCGGATGCGCGAGCGGTCGCTGAGCTTGAGGCTGGCGACGGCCTGGCCGTTGAGGGAGTAGTTCCCTTCCGTGGGCGAATCGAGGAGGCCGAGGATGGCGAGCAAGGTGGATTTGCCGCAACCGGAAGGACCCGCGATGGCGAGGTATTCGCCTTTCTTGATGATGAGATCGACGGCGTCCAGGGCGTGCGTTTCCAATTCGTCGGTGAAGAAGATTTTCGAGACGGATTGAAGATTGATCAGCGTGTCGTTGGTGGTGGACATTTTTTGTGTGCCTCCGGTCGAGTTTCGGTTGTGTTGCTTGTGTTCGCTTGTAATTCCCAGTTTTAAGTTTCAAGTTTCGCAACAGAGTAAAGCCTAGAGAAACGAGTGGGGTGGTCGAAACCAACTTTATAGGCACCCACTCGCATCGTTTGGTCGCAACCTTTCCTCAAGAGTATAGACGTTGCTGGGGGCGTGGTGGTTTGGGGTCTAGGCATAGGTTTCATGATGCCATTTATAGATACGTAGGTGGGCTGGAGGAAGTTCAATTTGCGTCCTTAGCGGAGGCGGATACGGTCGAAATTGTCCATAGAGGACATGTCGGAGAGGATAACTTTGTCGCCGACCTTAAGTCCATCGAGGATTTCGACAGAATTGACGGAGGATTTGCCTAGTTTGACGTTTACGCGGACCGCTTCGGAGCCGTCGTCGACCAGCTTGAAGAGGCCGATGGTGGAGTCCGATTGGCCGTGGACGGGCCGGCCTACGAAGAGGACGTCTTTGAGGTTTTCGAGCTCGATGGTGCCGTCGACACTGAGGTCGGGGCGCGCGCCCAGGGGGAGAGGATCAGAGAACTGGACATCGACGGTGACGGTGCCGTTCTGGACGGAGGGGTCGACGCGGGACACCAGGCCTTTCACGATGCCGTTGCGGGTATCGACGGTGGCGGGCTGGCCTGGGATGACGTCTTTGGCCTGGGTTTCAGGGATTTTGATTTCGGCTTTGAGGCGCTTGGGATCGGCGACGCGGGCGAGGTTCTCACCGGGCTTGACGTGCTGGCCGACTTCGACGGGAACAACCTGCAGAACGCCGCTGATGCCCGCGCGAACGTGGAGGGCGTCGAGCTCGCTTTTCTTGAGATCGTAGAGCGCGCGCTGCTGATCGACCTTGGATTGCTGCGCCTGGAGACGGGCGCCGGCGGAATCCTCGGCGTTTTTGGTTCGATCGTCTTCGAGCTGGGCGCGCACGGCGAGTTGCTGTTCCTTGACACGGGAGAGCTGCTCTGTGACGTCTGCGCCAACGCCCTGCTCGTGGAGCTTTACGTCCACTTCGTGTTGAATTTTGGATTGCTCGTATTCACTGCGAACGGAAGCGGCAGTCGATTTCTGGTTAAGGAGATCGCTGTTGATGGTGACCTTCAGGCTTTCGAGATCGGCTTGCGCGGCTTTGAGCTGATATTCGGCGTCGAGGGTTTCGCGCTGGAGAATGGGATCGCTGAGTTCGATGATGATGCTATCGGGCTTCACCATGGCGCCAGGGTGGAGAACTATTTTATCGACGCGCGAATCGGTTTGCGCGGGGATCCACTCGATATCTTCGGGGACGAGGGTGCCGATGCCGCGAACGTCGCGGACCATGGGGCCGCGCTTGACCTCGTCGGTCCAGATGGTGGCCTTGTCCACGGCGGGCGCGGCGGGACGAAGGCGCGACACGCCGAAGGTGACGCCAGCGAGGAAGATGGCGGCGACACAAGCGTAGATGATGCGACGTATTTTTTTGGCTCGTGCGTTGGATGGTCGTTGTATGTCCATAGTTTTTTCACTCGTACCTTAAGGCGATGATCGGATCAACACGGGTGGCTGCTCTTGCGGGAATGTAACAAACCAGAACCACGACAGAGGCCAGGAGCATAGTACCGTCGAAAAAGCTGACGAGGTCGTCCGAACTCACGCCGTACAACAGGCTGGAAAGCGCCAGCGCAAAAGCCATCGGCAAACCAATGATGAGGCCGAGCGCGAGAAGTTTCAAGCCGTTGAACACGAAGAGGCGGAGGAGGCCCTCAGAGTGGCGCACCCAGGAGAACCCCGCAGCACAGGCAGGAGTCCCTAGGCCACTGGCGGGTGCGAATTGTGATTGGGTGGACATTTGGTTACTCGGACCTTAGGGCTATGGCGGGGTCTATGCGGGTGGCGCGTTGGGCTGGAAGATAGGCGGCGGTCAGCGCTACGGCGATTAGTACGGTGATTACGGTGGCGAAGGTTATAGGGTCGTTGGGTTCGGTCTGGAATAGGAGGGAGGCTAGAAGGCGTGAGGCTGCGATGGAGCCTGCGGCTCCTGCGCCAGCGCCCAGGGCGGCTAGCATTAGTGTGCGCAAGAGGATTGCTCGTTGAACAATTGCTGGAGTGGCGCCGAGGGCCATGCGGATGCCGATTTCTTGCGTTTGGCGCGTGACGGAATAGGAGATTACGCCGTAGATGCCGAGGGCGGCCAGGATCAGGCCCAGGGCGGCAAAGATGGCTACGAGGTAGACGAAGAATTTGCGCGGGGAGACGGCGTGATCGACAAGTTGCTGGATGGGCTGTAGGGGGACGGAGGACTGGGCGGGATTTAGTTCGCGGAGAGTGTGCATCAGCGTCGGCGCGAGAGCGTTGGCGGGGAGATTGGAGCGCACGACTAGCGAAGCGCCGTCGGGAGTGAATTGCGCGGCGGAAACGAAGACTTCTTGGCCGACGGAATTTTCCAGGCCGGTTTGGCGGACATCGGCTATGACGCCGATTACGGTGGTGTCTTTGTCGCCGATGGCTTGCGCAAGGCGGCCGATCGGGCTTTGGCCCGGCCAGTTACGGCGCGCGGCGGTTTCGTTGATGATGATGACGGGCGCGGCGGACGGCAAATCCTGCCAAGTGAAATCGCGACCTTCGATCAGGTGCATGCCCATCGCCTGGATGTAGCCGGGAGTGACGACGCGAACGAACGCGCCTGCGTTGTCGTCCTTGGCGTGCACGGAGCCTTTGGCGAAGAGGTCCCAGCTGCGATTGCGATCGAGCGGAAGCATGTCTGACATGCCAGCGAATTTGATGCCGGGGACGGCGCGAACGCGAGAGAGAACTTCCTGAAAAATGGCGGAGCGTTTATCGGGTTTTCCGGCGTCGTCATAATCGACGCGGATGGCGAGCGCTTGCGCAGGCCGGAAGCCGAGGTCGACGTCGAGAACGCGAAGGAAGCTGCGGAGAAGCAGGCCGGAGCCGACGAGGAGCAGACAAGCCAGAGCGACCTCGCTGACTACAAGAATAGAACGTATGCGTCCGTGAGCTCGACTTTCACTTGAACCACGGCTTGCGTCCTTGAGTGTCTCTTGCGGATTACCGCTGGAGACAGCCAAGCCCGGAGCCAAACCAAAAAGAATGCCGACGAGAAGGGTGATGAAAAGAGTCCAGAGAAGAGCGGCGCCGTCGACGCGAACGGTGTTGAGAAGAGGAAGAGCGATGGAGCCTTGGTGCGCGAGATAGGAAGTGACAGCGAAGGCTAACGCTACGCCGAGCGATGCGCCGATGGCGGAGAGGACCAAGCTTTCGGTGAGCAGCTGGCGAACGAGGCGAGCGCGGCTGGCACCGAGAGCGTTGCGCATCGCGAATTCCTTGCTTCGGGAAGCGATACGAGCGAGAAGCAGGTTGGAGAGATTGACGCAAACGATCAAGAGGATGAGACCTACGGCGCCCCAGAGGACGAGGAGAGAGCGGCGGAGTCTGCCGCTGACGTAATCCTGGAGAGGAGTGATGGAGGTGTTGATGTCGTTGGACCAGCTAGAGCTGTCTTTTACGGTTTCGCGGAGTTGCGGGAAAAGAATATTGGCTTCGGCTTGCGCTTGCGGGACGGTGACACCGGGCTTGAGGCGGCCGACGGCGGAGAGCATGTGGCCGTTATCTCGAATGTCGTCCATGACGGTGGGGACGAACACGTCTTGTTTGGAGCCAGGCGAAAAGACAGACGCGAAATCGAATGTGGCGGGGAGAACACCGACGACCGAGAAGGCGCGCTTGTTGAGAGTGATGGAGCGGCCGACGATGGTGGGGTCGGCAGCATATTGGCTGCGCCAGAAAGCATACGAGAGAAGAACAGCCGGAGGGCCGCCTTGGGCGTATTCATCGGGAGTGAAGAGGCGCCCGAATTGCGGCTGGATACCGAGCGTCTGGAAAAAATTTCCCGCGACGTGCATGGCAGAGAGGGGCTTGGGCTGATCGCCGCCGCTGACGACGAAATCGGAGTAGGCGAGAAATGGAACGTAGGCGGTGACGGACTGAAAGGATTTGTTGTGGCGCTGGAAGGCTTCGAAAGCGTCAACGCGATAGGTGACGTCGGAGAGGCCTCCGGCGCCGTTGTTGGCGGCCAGCCAGGTGAGCTGGGCGGAATTGTGGAATGGCAGCGGGCGCAGGAGAAGAGTGTTGACGACGCTGAAGACGACGATGTTTGCGCCGATGCCGAGAGCGAGGATGAGAATGGCGATGGCCGTGAAGGAGCGATCCTTGCGGAGAGTGCGGCAGGCGTAGCGCAGATCTTGCGCAAGGGTTTCGACCATGGGAAGGCTCCGGGCGTCGCGATGATTTTCTTTAGCTTGTTGCGGGCCACCGAATTGCGCGAGGGCTTGGCGACGGGCTTCCTGCGGAGACATGCCGAATTTGAGATTTTCTTCGATGGCTAGATCCAGGTGGGCGGAGATTTCTTGGGCGACGTCATCGTCAAGTTGGTTTCGGCGGAAGAGAGCGAGCAGGCGATGGAATAGGCGGATGTTCATGGGAGCACCGGGGGCTCGGAAGTCGGGAGTTTCAGAGAAGAGGAAGAGCCCGAGAGGTAGCTGGTTAGGGATCACAGAGGGATTCTTTCGGCAAAAGGCGCGAAAAGCAGCAGAGGTCCTCACTTCGCCGACTTCGTTCGGAATTACCGGGTTTTTATTTGTGTGGGAGGTGAACATTTTTTTACTCGGATCTTAGGGCTATGGCTGGGTCTATGCGAGTGGCGCGTTGGGCTGGGATGTAGGCGGCGGCCAGGGCTACGGCGATTAGGATGGTGATTACCAGGGCGAAGGTGATGGGGTCGTCAGGTTCCGTGTGGAAGAGCAAGGAGGCGATCAGGCGCGAGACTATGATGGAGCCGGCGGCTCCGGCGGCTATGCCGATTGCGGCTAGTTTCAGTGTGCGTGAGAGGATGCTGCGTTGGACTGCGGATGGGGTGGCGCCAAGGGCCATGCGAATACCGATTTCTTGTGTTTGGCGGGTAACGGAATAGGAAATTACGCCGTAGATGCCGAGGGCGGCGAGAATCAAGCCCAACGCGGCGAAAATCGCCACCAGGTAAACGAAGAATTTGCGCGGGGAGACGGAATGATCGATTAGAGATTGCACTGGACGGAAAGTATTGTTGGGCTGCGCGGGATTCAGGTGGCGAAGAACGGGCATGACGGAGGCGGTGAGCACGTCGGCAGGAAGCTTGGAGCGCACGACGAGTTGTGAGCCTTCGGGGCCGTAGTTCACGGGGAGATACATTTCGGGGCCGGGGGAAGATTCGAGGCTGCTGATGTGCACGTCGGCAACTACGCCGATGACGGTGGTGGGTTTGTCGCCGGCGCCACGAGCGGGAAAGCCGATGGGACTTTGGCCGGGCCAGTGACGGCTTGCCGCGGTTTCGTTAACGATTTCAACGGGCTGATTTGTGAGTGTGTCTTGCCAGGAAATGTCGCGGCCCTCGATGAGACGAATGCCCATGGTTTGCAGATAGCCGGGAGTGACGATGCGAACGACGGCGGCTTCGCCGCCCTCCTTGCCGAGATCGCGCGAGGGATTGACGAGTCCCCAGCTGCGTTCCCGCTCGAGCGGGAGCATGTCCGCAACGGCGGCGGATTCGACGCCGGGAATGATGGCGACGGCGGAAACAATTTGCTGGAGAGCGCTACCAGTCTTTTCGCCTTTTTGGCCGGCTTCGTAAACAACGTCAACCACGGCTACGTGGCTCGGTTGGAAGCCGAGATCGACATCGAGGACGCGGAGGAAGCTACGCAAGAGAAGGCCGGAGCCCACGAGGAGAATGCAGGCCAAGGCTACTTCGATTACGACCAGGATGGAACGGAGGCGACCGCGGCCGCGACCTTCACTGGTGCCGCGTCCGGCGTCTTTGAGGGTTTCGGCAACGTTTGCGCCGGAAAGCGTTAGGCCGGGAGCGATACCGAAGAGAAAGCCCACACAAATGGTGATGAGAAGGGTCCAGAGAAGCGCGGCGCCATCGACGCGAATGCGGTGGAGGAGAGGAACAATCAGCGAGCCTTGGTGCGCGAGATAGGAAGTGACGCCGAAGGCGATGGCTACGCCGATTATGGCACCGCCCGCGGAGAGAACGAGGCTTTCGGTGACGAGTTGACGAATGAGGCGGGACCGGCTGGCACCAAGCGCAGTGCGCATAGCGAATTCCTTGCCGCGGGAAGCCATGCGCGCAAGAAGAAGATTGGAGAGATTGACGCAGACGATGAGAAGGATTAAGCCGACGGCGCCCCAGAGAACGAAGAGAGAACGACGCAGTCTGCCGGTGACGAAATCTTTCAGGTAGGAGAGGTCGGCAGGATATTCCATGAACCAATCGGGATCGGGATGGGCGGCGCGAAATTGCGGAGAAAGGAAATTGACTTCGGACTGCGCTTGGGTGAGGGGAACATTCTGTTTGAGGCGACCGACGATGGCGACGGTGTTGCCCCAATTGCGAATTTGATCTAGATAAGCGGGGATGAAGAAATCGACGCGAAGGCCGGGAGAAAAGACGGAAGCGAAATCGAAGGATTGCGGAAGAACGCCGATGATGGTGACGACTTGGTTGTCGAAGTCGACAGTTTTGCCGAGGACGTTTGGATCACCGGCGAATTGCTGCTGCCAGAAGGGATAGGTGAGCATGGCGACGGACGCGGCGCCTTTTTTGTGCTCGTCGGGAAGAAATGTGCGGCCGAGAGCGGGAGTGACGCCGAGCGTGTGAAAGAAATTGTTGGCGACCATGACGGCTTGAATGTGCTGCGGATCGCCGTGGCCGGTCATGTTGAATTCGGAGCTACCCCAGAAGCATTGATAGGCGGTGACTTCCTGGAAAGATTGGGCGTGGCGCGCGTATTCCTCGAAGGAGCCGACGTTGTAGGTAGTGCCGGAGAGTCCGCCGACACCGTGATTGCCGGCGAACCAGACGAGCTGGTCGGAATGCGGGAATGGAAGCGGGCGAAGGAGAAGCCCGTCGACGACACTGAAGACGACGATGTTCGCGCCAATACCGAGAGCGAGAACGAGGATGGCAATGGCGGTGAAGCCGGGATCCTTGCGCAGTGTGCGGAAGGTGTAGCGCAAATCTTGGGCGAGAGTTTCGATCATGGGAGCACCGGGAGGGTTTTTGTTGTTAGTTTTAAGGCTTCAGTTTCGGAGGGGATGGACGCGCGCTGAGTTGCTGCTCGCGGAAGGATCGAAGAGGGATTCCTTCCGCAAAAGGCGCGGAAAGGGGCGGCGATCATGAATGGCTCCCTGTTAGAGAAACGCAGAGGAGTGGGGAGAAGTTCACGGTTGCTGGGAATTGCTGGAAAGTGCGGATCGATAGGTTCGCCGCACAGGGGAACCCCCGGAGGAACCCAAGAAAGACCGCGGGACGGAAGTCGTGCCGCTGTTGCGGCAGACCTAAGACCCAAAGGCAACGGCGGCGTGTGGGGCATCCGGGAAGAGGAATGGAGTTTGGACTTAGCAATTTGCATTGGCGGAGGCTTATTCGGATTCGGGCATGGAGAGGACGCGAGACATTACGATGGAGAGGCGGAGCCAGTAGGCGGCGTCTTCGAGAAGCTGTTTGCGGCCGCGTTTGGTGATGGAATAAAACTTGGCTTTGCGGTTGTTGTCGGAAGTGCCCCATTCGGCGGAGATCCAGCCGCGTTGCTGAAGGCGAACGAGCGAGGCGTAAATGGTGCCTTGGTTGAGGAGGACTTCGTTGCCGGAGACCTGTTCGATGCGGCGAGCGATGCCGTAACCGTGTTGGGCGCCCATCGTGTGAAGTGTTTGCAGGACCATCAGGTCCAGGGTGCCCTGAAGAAGGTCAAGTTTGGAGTCAGACATAAGCCTCCTGTGTCGTACCCACAGGAGATTAGCATGATTTGTGTGGGGATGCCACAGGGGGAGTCGGGAGTTTCAGAGAAGAGGGATACGCGTTGCGTGTTGCCGAAGAAAAGATCGAAGAGGGATTCTTTCCGCGAAAGGCGCGGAACGGGGAGGCGGTCCTCACTGCGCGGACTTCGCTCGAAGTGACGGCTTATTTTTGAGTATTTTCATGGTTTGTTGTGGTTCAAAAAACCTCGATTTATTCGTAGCGGAGGGCGGTCATGGGGTCTAGTTGGGAGGCGCGCCGGGCTGGGACGTAGCAGGCTAGGAGACCCGTTAATAGCAGCAGGACGGGGACACTTATTAATGTGATTGGGTCATAGGCGGAGACGCCCCAGAGTTGGGTGGAGATGATGCGGCCGAGCGCTACGCTGACCAGGATGCCGACGATCACGCCTATGGCCACTAGTTGGAGGCCCATCGTTACTACCATGGTAAGGACGTCGGAACCATTTGCGCCCAGGGCCATGCGAATGCCGATTTCCTGGGTGCGGCGGGCGGTGGTGTACGACAGAACGCTGTAGACACCGATGGTGACGAGAACAAGGCCGACGGAGCCGAAGATCATCATGAGGATGGAGCCGAAGCGGGGGCCGGCGTAGGAGAACTGGCTGATGAAGTCGTCCATGGAACCGGTGAGTGTGAGGGCGACATTGGAATCAGTGGCCCAGACTTCCTGGCGGACGGAGTTGAGCATGGCGAGCGGATCCTGCGTGGTGCGCACGAGAATGCCGCGGAGCGCGGAGCCGGTGACGGTGAATGGAATCCATATTTCGGCTTCCGGAGGATCCTGAAGACCGCGATTTTTTGCGTCGGCGACTACACCGATGATTTGAAAAACGGGATCGGAAACTTTGTCTTCAAAGTCGGCGAGCTGCATAATGCGCACTTCCCTGCCGAGCGGATTTTCCCCCTGCAAATATTTTTTGACGAAAGTTTGATTGACTACGGCGAGTTTGCGCGCGCCGTCGACTTCGGCTTCGGTGAAAGGACGGCCATCGAGAAACTGGAGACGGAGCACGTTGAAGTAACCTTCGCTGCAGAGTTGAAAGATGGATTGCCATTTGTCCGGGTGCGATTTGCCGCCGGGAATTTCGATATCGCTGCCGATGCCGCCGTAAGGAGGAAGCGTGCTGGTTTCGGTGGCGTCGACTACACCCGGGAGGGTTTTGAGGCGCTGGAGGAGTGGACGATAAAAGCCGGAAATTTGCGTGGCGGTTTTGTAGCGCTCGACAGGGAGAGGAAGACGCGCGACAAGAACGTGATCGGAACGGAAGCCGAGGCGGACTTCGCGAAGGGCGACGAAACTGCGCATGAGCAGGCCGGCGGCGACGAGCAACGTGAGCGAAAGAGCTACTTCGAGGATGACTACAGCGCTGCGAAGTTTGGCGTGACGGAAACCGCCACTGAGACCTTTGCCTACATCGCGTAGGGGGTCGTTCAAATCGGTGCGCGAGGCTTTCATGGCGGGGAGAAGGCCGAAGACGAGTGCGGTAAGAACGGAGACGCTGAGAGCGAAGAGCAGCACGGGGGCGTTGAGGCGGATTTGCGCTTCGGCGGGAACGATGCCCTGGGGCATGAGAGCCACGAGTGATTTGAGCCCAGCCCAGGCGAGGAGGGTACCCATGGCGGCCCCGCCAAGCGCGAGGATCAGACTTTCGACGAGGAGTTGACGAACCAGGCGATAGCGCGATGCGCCGAGAGCGGAGCGAACGGCGAATTCTTTTTCGCGGGTGGTGGCGCGGGCGAGAAGGAGATTGGCGACGTTGCCGCAACCGATGAGGAGGAGCAGACCGACAGCGGCGAAGACGATGTAGAGCGTGGTGCGGAAATCGCCAACGACGAGATCGGTGAGGGACTGCACCCGAACGGAGAAATGCTTTGGATAATATTTCGGATAAATAGCGGAAAGGCTTTTGGCGATGACGTTGAGATCGGCTTCGGCTTGTTTGGTGGTGACACCGGGTTTGAGATGTCCCATGAAAAACCAGAAGCGCTGGTTGGGGCTGGCCGCAGCGGCGACTTCGGTGCGACTGGGTTTTTCGGGGATCCACACGTCGGCGTCCCCCCAACCGAAACGCGGTGGCATGATGCCGACGAGGGTGCGGGGCGTGCCGTTGAGGACGAATGTTTTATTCAGGATGGCGGGATCGGCGACGAATTCGTTGACCCAGGTTTTGTATCGAAGGACGAACACGGGAGGAGCAGCGGGTTCGTAATCGGCGGGCTGCATGACGCGACCAAGAAGCGCGGGCATAGCGAGGAATTCAAAAGTGCCGGGAGTGACGTAACTGCCTTTGAGGAGTTGCGTGCCTGCGCTGGAACGGTAGAGGACATCGGACTGGTCGTTGGCGATGACGCGATCGAAGACGTGATTTTGGGTGACGTAGTCGAGGAATTCGGGGCCGATGAAGCCACCGCGGCCACCGGAGCCGTTTTGTTCGGTGTCGTGGATTTGGATGGACATGAACCGTTGGGCGTCAGGATAGGGGAAGGGCTCGATGAGGATATTTTCGAGGACGCTGAAGATGGCGGTGGAGGCGCCGATGCCGAGGGCAAGCGTAAGGATGGCGACGAGGGCGAACCCGGGGGATTTGCGAAGGTTGCGGAGGGCGTAACGGAGGTCGTGCCAGAGAGAGTGCATAGGGCCTCATTGGTGGTGCGTATTTATATATACGTGTGGGTGGGGAAATAGTTCGGCCTGGGCTGTGTGGGAGGGAGAATTTATTGCCGAGGGGTTTGGGTGACAGGAGGTTAGTTAGAGGCGGAGGTGTAAGAGGGATTGGTCAGTTCGCGCACTCCGGAATGACGGATATTTTTTTATTCGTGGCGGAGGGCGTTGCTGGGATTTAAGAGGGAAGCGCGGCGGGCCGGGGCGTAGGAGGCGGTTAGGGAAACGGAGAGGAGGAGGAAGGCGACCGTGGCATAGGTGACAGGATCGTCGGGGGAGATGGCAAAGAGTTGGGAGGACATAAAACGCGTGAGGATTAGGCCACCTGCCAAGCCCAAGAGGATGCCGATCGTTGCTAGTTTCAGGCCGTGGGTTAGGATGCGGCGGAGGACTTTGGCGGGGGATGCGCCGAGCGCCATGCGAATACCGATTTCGCGGGTTTGCAGGCCGACGAGGTAGGACATTACGCCGTAGACGCCGATGAGGGCCAGGAGGAAACCTAGTGCGGCAAAGATTCCCAGGAGGAGGGTTTGAGATCGGGGGGAAGCGTTTATTTCGGCGATGCGTTGGTTGAAGGTAGCTACGGAGGTGATGGGTTGATTTTTGTCGATGGACCAGATGCGGTCTTCGATGGCGGGGACCAGGGATAGGGCGGAGTCGGGGCGTTCGGCAAACGGAGACCCAAGACTTAACCCAAGAATAGAGCCAAGATTTGACCCAAGACCCACCCTGCGCAAGAGGCGCTCGGAGCGTGGCACCCCGGAGCGGACCAGTAGGTAGACACCTATTACGCGGGGGACTTGGTAGAAGGGGGCGCAAACTTCGGGTTTGACTTCGCCTTTCGCGTCGAAGTGATCGCTGCGATGGAGATTGCCTGTTACGCCGATGATCTGGCCCCAGACGGGATGGCCGGAAGAAAAATCGGTGGAGAGTCGTTTGCCGATCACGCCGGTGGTCCCGAAATATTTTTTGGCGAGGGATTCATTCACAACAAAGACTTGGGACTTCCCTTTCGCGTCGGCGTCGGTGAAATCGCGTCCGGCAAGAAGCGGAATGCCCAGTGTGCGGAAAAAATCGGGAGCGACCCGATTGGCGAGAGCGGATTGTTGGGGATGGTTGGGATCGGCGGCGATGGCTTCGGTTTCGAAAGTGGTTTCGGCGACTTCATCGGAAATGGGATAGACGAGGCCGACGGAGGCGGAGTCGACACCGGGAGTGGCTCGGACGCTCGAGAGAACTTGTTGGACAAAGACTATGGCCTGATCCGAAGTGGCAAAGCGGAATTTGGGGAAATCGAGGCGGAGGGTGAGGACGTTGTCTGGGTGGAAACCGAGGTCCATGTGGAGGAGTTGGGAGAAGTTGCGTAGGGCGAGGGTGGCGCCGATCAGGAGGATGCCGGCTAGGGCGATTTCGGCGACGACTAAGGATTGGCGAACGTGGTTGTGGGGAGTGGAGGTTTGGTGGTGGGCGGGGTCGAGGGAGAGGAGTTGATTGGGTTGGGGGGCAAGACGCGGCGGTTGAGATCTTTCGCTTGGCTCAGGATGTCGAGCTTCTTCTGTTGTAGCGGAAATCAGAGAGTGATTCCTCACTCCGCGGACTGCGTCCGAAATGACGGATTTTAATTTTGTGATGACGGAAAAGGCGCTGGCATAAAAGCTATCGCCACGTGGCTCGGCGCTGCGGGTGCTGAGTAGGGCTGGGGCCAGGCCTGCTAGTAGGGCGGCGGCTATGGAGGAGACGAGTGTGAATACGGCTACGGGGAAGCTGATTTGAATTTGCTCCAGGCGCGGGATGTCGGGAGGGAGTGCGGTGCGGAGGGCATGGGTCGTCCAGAGAGCGATAACGAAGGCGCAAGCGCCTCCGGCTAAGGCGATGATCAGAGATTCGACGGCTAGTTGACGGAGTAGCGCGGCGCGGGTGGCACCAATGGCGGCGCGGATGGCGAATTCGCGTCGACGGGCCCAGCCGCGAGCGAGGAAAAGATTGCCGACATTGGCGCAGGCGATGAGAAGAACGAAACCAACGGCCGAGAAAAGAATGGCGAGGGGAGCTTGCGCGTCACCAAGAAGAAATTGTTTGAGGGAGACAGCGTGAATGCTCCAGTCCTTGTCGATGTCGGGATAGGCCGAGGAGAGGCGGGCGGAGATGCTGCTGAGTTCGGCCTCAGCAGTGGTGACGGAAGCGCGGGGCTGGAGGCGCGCGATTACGGAATAGTCGTGATTGCCGCGATCGGCGAGTTGTTCCTTGGTGGGAATGAAGGCGGTGAAGAGTTGGGCGTCTGTCGCGAAGCCTAGCGGAATCTGAGCGGGCATGACGCCGATGATGGTGTGAGGTTGCGCGTCGAGCATGATGGATTTACCGATTACGGCGGGGTCGGCGGCGAAGCGATCTTTCCATAGGGCGTTGCTGAGGATGACGGAGCGGATGCCGCGCTGCATGTCAGCGGAGGTAAAGGCGCGGCCGTAGAGCGGGCGAAGACCGAGGACCGGGAAAAAATCTTCGGTAATCTCGCTGCACTCTAGGCGCTGAGGCTTGCCGTCACTGGAGAGTTCTTTGGGGGAATCCCGAAAAACAGCGATGGAAGAGAAGGAAGTGGCAGAGGAGCGGACGTAGGAGAGGTCGAGTAGAGAGAGGCCCAGATAGGGAAAGTCGAAGAGCGTACTGCGAGCGGAGAGATACACAAGGGCGGAGGGTCGCGGGAATGGGAGAGAGCGCAGGAGGACGGAGTGGACTACGGAGAAGATGGCGGTGTTGGCGCCGATGCCGAGGGCGAGGGTGAGGATGGAGATGATGGTGAAGGCGGGAGATTTTTTTAGGAGACGGAGGGCGAAGCGGGAGTCGCGGAGGAGGGAGTCTAGGAGGGTGAGGAGTTTGAGTGGGGTCATGGGAGCTTTAAGTTTCAGAGGGGAGGAATTCGGGCGTCGGGCGTCGGCAGTTGAGAGTTTCGGAGAAGAGTGACCCAAGAGGCGGTTGGTGAGAGATCGAAGCGGACTCCTTTCCACAGAAGGCGCGGAAACGGTCGGCGGTCCTCACTGCGCGGACTCCGTTCGCAATGACGGGGTTTGGTAGCGGTGGCGCATGGTGATGGCTCGGTGGGGCTAGATGGTGGAGGCGGTTTGGGTGGTGGCTTGGGTAGTGGGGGAGTCGGGGAGGAGCCAGCCGTCGGCAAGGTTGAGGATGCGATTACCGTAGGTGGCGTTTTTTTCGGAGTGGGTGACCTGGATGATGGTGGTGCCGGCGTCGTTTAATTTTTTGAAGAGCTGCATGATTTCTTCACCCTGGGAGGAATGGAGATTGCCGGTGGGTTCGTCGGCGAGAATTAATTTTGGATTCTGGATTACAGCACGGGCGACACCGACGAGTTGTTGCTGCCCGCCGGAGAGTTGATTGGGGAAGAGATCTCTTTTGGCGACGATGTTGAAGCGATCGAGGGCATCACAGACAAGGCTGGCGCGTTCTTTTTGCGGAATGTTTTTGTAGGAGAGCGGGATTTCGAGATTTTCGTAGACCGTGAGGTTGTCGATGAGATGGTAGGACTGGAAAACGAAACCGATGTTGTATTTGTGGAGTTCGTTGCGCTGCTTGTTGTTCATTTTGTGGACGGGCTGATCAAGAAAGTAATATTCGCCAGACCAGGAAGCATCGAGCATGCCAATGATGGAAAGTAGAGTGGACTTCCCTGCCCCGGATGGCCCCATGAAGGTGACGAATTCGCCGGGGTTGATCTCCAGGCAGATGCGGCGGAGCACATAGAATTTGTTGACGCCGGCGTTGAAGGATTTTTCGATGTTGCGGAGTTGGATGAGAGGCTGCATGGGGCTCCTTGGAAATTAGTACTACCCGTAGCGTAATGCGTTCATGGGGTTAATGTACATGGCCCGGCGCAACGGGAAATAGACGGCGACAGAAGCGACCATCCCCAGGAAACAAACTACGCCAAGAATGGTGGGCGGGTCGAGAGGATTCACGCCGAAAAGGAAACTGGACAAGACCCGGCCGGAGACCAGCGCAAGAACGACACCCGCGAGCAAACCCGCGGCTACGGGGAAAAGCGCCTGGCAGACGATGAGGTTGGCGATGTCGGTGCGCGGCGTGGCGGAGATCGCGTAGGAAGGATTCGACGATGGGGAGGGTTTGTTGATCGCGGATGAGGAGTTTTGTTTGTTGGACGCCGCCTAATTTCAGGAGGGCCTGGCGGCGGGCTTCTTTGTGCGATATGCCGGGGCGGAGGTTGTCGTCGATGTCAAGTTGGAGGTGGGATTGGAGTTCGGCATCGAGGTCGGCGGCGTGGTTTTTGCGGAGGGAGTTTAGGAGGCGTTGGATGGTGGAACGGATTTTCATTGGGCCTCCGGAGAGTTGGAAGTCGGAAGTTGGGAGTTGGAAGTTTCAGAGGGGAGGAACCCAAGAAGTGGTGGGTTCGAGATCGAAGAGGGATTCTTTCCGCAAAGGGCACGGAAAAAGGCATCGGTGCTCACTGCGCCGACTCCGTTCGGAATGCCAGATTTTTTGTTTGGGAGTGGGGACACGGTTCGTTACTCGGATCTTAGGGTTGTGGCCAGGTTGGTGTGGATGGCGTGGAGTATGACTGGTAGGGCGGCTGCTATTGCGGACGCCGCTATGGCTAGCAGGGGAAGAAGTAGCATTTGGGCATCGGTGGGTCGGACTTGGTAGAAGAGGTCGGTCAGGTAGTGGGCGGAGAGCTGGCCGGCTACCAGGCCCGCGGCTACGCCGGCGGCGACTGTGGCGAACAGTGGAACGGTGACCAACCGGGCGATGCTGGGGGCTTGGGCGCCTACGGCCATGCGGATGGCGATCTCGCGGCGCCGTTGTTGGACGGAATAGTGGAGGACGCCGTAGAGACCGAGGGCGGCTAGCATGAGCGCTACTACGGAGAAGAAGGAGGCGAGCGTGGCCAGAAGGCGTTCGCGAACGGTTTGGGCTTGAATGATTTCTTTTTGGGTGCGGATGTTGCTAACGCGAAATTCGGCGCGGAATTGCGGGACGGCTTTGCGAAGCGTGGAGGCAAGAGCAAGAGGATTTGCGGCGGTGGTGCGGACGAGCAAGGTGGCGCCGCCAGCGCTCCACCACGGATCGGCGGCGGTCGACAGGAACGGAAGGTAGGCGACTGGGAGAGCGTTTTCGCGGATGTTTTGATAACGGGAGTCGCGCACGACGCCGACAATTTGATAGTGTGCGCGCTCGCCATAAGGAAAGAATTCGTAAAAAGACTTGCCGACAGGATTTTCGCCGTTGAAAAAAACTTTCACGAAAGTTTGATTGACGATGGCGGCGCCTGGTGTGGTGTCCGTCGGGAGGAAATCCCGGCCGTCGACGAGAGGAATTTTCATGGTTTCCAGCCAGCCGGGAGAGACATGGAGGAAATAGCCGAGTGTCGGGAAAAGCGTGGAGCCATCGATCGAGATGGAATTGTTGTTGGACCAGTCGTCGAGAAGAGCGCGGTTGGCGACGGAGACGCGCTCGACGCCGGGAACAGAGCGGAGTTGGCCGGCGAGCTGCAGCCAAGCGACGGAAGAAATGGGATCGTGACTGACAGTGTCGAGAACGAGAAGACGGTCGGTGGAGAAGCCAGCGGGCTGGTTCGATAAATGTTGGAAACTGGCGACGAAGAGACCGGCGACGAAAAGGACGAGACAGCAGAAAGCGACTTGTGCGGCGATGAGCGCGTACATGAGGCGACGGCGGGCGGGCGGATCTTTGGATCCGTCGACGCCTCCTTTGAGGGCGCTAGCGGGTTGAATAGCGGAAGCGCGGAGAGCGGGGATCAGGCCGAAGAGACAAGCGACGGCGAGCGTGAGAGCGACGCCGAAGAGAAGCACGCGCCAGTCGGCGGGAAGCGCGAGACGGACCGGATTGTCTGAAGGATTGATGGTGCTGACAACAAAGGGCGCTGACCACCACGCGAAGAGAGCGCCGA
This sequence comes from Candidatus Acidiferrales bacterium, assembly GCA_963742325.1. Taxonomy (GTDB): domain Bacteria; phylum Acidobacteriota; class Terriglobia; order Acidiferrales; family UBA7541; genus Acidiferrum. Next base: position 3,190,032 of record CAVULB010000002.1, read on the forward strand.
TGGAGGAAGCGAGAAAAGCCAGGATGGCGCTTTCGATTAAAACGAGTTGGACGAGATGCCGACGTCCGGCACCGATGGAAATGCGTAGAGCCATTTCGCGAGCGCGTGACGCGGCTTGCGCAACCATGAGATTGGCAACGTTGGCGCAGGCGATGAGAAGGACGAGGAAGACGAGAACGCCGAGAGCGAGGAGGGCGCGGCGATTGTCCTGCTGAAAGCCGGAAGTGCCGGACGGTGCGGGAGAAAAATAGAGAGTTTGATCGAGTTCGCGGGAGATTTCCTGCGGAGTTTCGTTAACCCAAGATTTCGAGCGTTCGATTTCGAAGGCTCGACTGATCGAATCGAGTTTGGCGCGGAGCGGTTCGATGGCAGCACCGGTCTGGACAACGGCGAAGGTGCGGTGCCAGGTGGAGTCCTTTCGAATGGCGCGCGGATTCATCATGGTGGGAAGAAAGATGTCGGTCATGGTGCCGGGCTCGGTTCCGGTGAATGGGGCTTGGGAGACGCCGACGATCTCGAAGATGGCGTTGCCGATGCGGAAAGTTTTGCCGAGGACGTTAGGATCGCTGGCAAAACGACGGGTCCAGTAATCGTGAGAGATGACGGCGACGGGATGACCGCCAGGGGTGGTGTCGTCATTTGGAGAGAGGAGACGGCCGAGGGCGGGCTGCAGGTTGAAAGCGGAGAACATGCCGCCGGAAACGTATTGGAGATTGGCTTTCTCCATTTCCTGATCAGATTTGTAGGTGAGGTCGACGCGGTCGCCGTAAGAGACGGCGAGCAGATCGGCCTGCCCTTTGGCGGCGACGCGCATGAGTTGAAAATCGGGATAGGCCCAACCGTCGAAGTCGCTGGGCTGGCCATGGGGATCGGTGCCGTGACGGGCGAGGCAGTAGAGCTGATCGGCGTGGGCGACGGGAAGTGGGCGAAGGAATAGCGCGTCAATGAGGCGGAAGGCAGAAGTGCAGGCGCCGATGGCGAGAGCGAGGGAGAGAGTTGCCGCAGCGGTGACGATTTTATTTTTGGCAAGCTGGCGGAAGCCGAAGGTGGTGTCGGAGCGGAGGGAGTGAAGCCAGGGGATGAGGTGTTGGTCGCGGACGCGCTCTTTGGTTTGTTGGAGGCCGCCTAGTTTCAGCAGGGCTTGGCGGCGGGCTTCGACTGGTGACATGCCGGCGCGAAGATTGTCGTCGATGTGGAGTTGGAGATGGGATTGGAGTTCGGCATCGAGGTCGCGGTCGGACGCGGGGGGACGGATGGAGTCTAGGATGCGTTTGAAGGTGCGGAGAAGAGTCATTGGGCCTCGCGAGAGCCGGAAGTCCTTAGTTTTAAGTTATGGGCGTCGGAAGGGAGAAACCCAAGAGATGGTTGGTGTGAGATCGAAGAGGGATTCTTTCCCCAAAAGGCGCGGAAAGGGGCAGCGGTCCTCACTTCTCGGCCTTCGTTCAGAATGACGGAGTTTATTTTTGTTTTTTGGAGGAAGTCTGGCCAATCTAAAGTTCGGCCACAACACCAGAAGATGGGAGGTGATTGGTGGATGTGGTGGGTGGACATTTTATCTTCTTTTATTCGTACCTTAGGGCCTGGATTGGGTCCAGGCGTGAAGCGCGGCGGGCTGGGATGTAGCAAGCGACTAGGGAGACCGTGGCGAGTAGGAAAGCTACGGCAGCTATCGTGAGTGGATCATTTGGAGTTACGCCGAATAACAGGGTGTGGAGTAGGCGGGTTAGAGCGTAGGAGATGGCGAAACCGATGGCGATGCCGATGGCGGTCATTTTTGCACCTTGAAGAAGGACGATGCGGAGGATGTCTGCGTGCTGCGCGCCGAGTGCTACGCGAATGCCTATTTCGCGGGTGCGCTGGCCGATGAGGTAAGAGACTACGCCGTAGATGCCGATGCTGGAGAGCAGCATTGCCAGTGCGGCGAACAGACCGAGAAGGATCATCGAGAAGCGGCGATCGGCGATGGAGAGAGAAATGACTTCGTCCATTGTTTGCGGCGCAAAGACGACTTGTTCCCTGCTGATCTGCGCGTTGATCTGATGGATGGAATCGAAAAGGTTGGCAGGCTTGTCGGAACGGACAACAACTCCTAGGCCGGAGCCGGCCAGGGACATGTTTTTATTGTCGAGCTGCATGAATGGGATGTAAAGCTGGGTGCGAAGTTCCTCCGTGGTGTCGTTGTCGAGTCCCCATTGGTAAACATGACTAACTATGCCTATGATTTCGGTGGTGTCGCCTTGGACATTGAGGTGAAGGCGCTGACCGATGGGATTGACGCCGGGAAAGAATTTGTTGGCGAAGATGTCGTCAACGACGGCGACCATGGGCGCGTGCTCGTTGTCCTGTTCGGTGAAGAGGCGACCGGACCGAAGAGGAATGCCCATGGCTTTGAAGTAGTCCGGGCCGACGACGTAATCGATGACCCAATTCATTTCAGAATCGCTGGCGGGCATGGGGTGGCCGTCGATCCAGAAGAGCCATTCGTCGTCACCGAGAAGAGGAAGCGCGCCCCAGGAGAACGCTACGGATTGCACGCCGGGAGCGGATTCGAATTTGGATTGGACATTGCGGAAAGAGGCGCGAACGGCGTCGGGGTTGGCATTCATCATACTGGGTGGAAGTGAAAGGCTGAAGACGAGCACTTTATCGGAATCAAAACCGGGCTTGACGTTGTGAAGGGCCGCCAGGGTGCGAATCATGAGACCTGCGCCGACGAGAAGGACGAGCGCGAGGGAGATTTCGGCGACGACGAGAACACCTTGCAAACGATTGCGCTCGCCGCTGCCGCCGCGTCCGCCTTGCTGAAGAATTTTTTGGGGATCGCGGCGCGCGGCTTTCAGGGCTGGCGCCATGCCAAAGAAGATACCTGCGGCTAGAGAAAGAATGAGGGCGAAGAGGAAAACACGCGCGTCGACGGAAATTTCAGAAGAGCGTGGAAGAGCGTTGGGCAGAATGCGAAGGACGGCTTGCGTACCGATGGCGGCGAGGGCCAGACCGCAAGCACCACCGATGGCCGCGACGAGACTGCTTTCGACCAGGAGTTGGCGGACGATGCGGGATTGGCCGGCGCCGAGAGCGGAACGGATCGCGAATTCGTGAGCGCGGCGCGTAGAACGGGCGAGAAGAAGATTGGCTACGTTGACGCAGGCGATCAGAAGAACAAAGGCTACCGCGCCAAAGAGAACGAAGAGCGAGGACTGGACGGAGCTAAGATTGTACTGGCGGAACGGAAAGAGAGCGGCCCCGATATTCTTGTCGGCATCGGGATAAGCAGCGGCGAGATTGCTGGTGACGCGCTGCATGTCCGCGCGGGCTTGCTCGATGGTGACGCCGGGCTTGAGGCGGCCAATGGCGCCGATGCCAAGGCCGGCAGTGCGCTTCATGAGCAAGGGATTGCTCCACTGGCCAATGGGAATGTAAAGATCGACTGTGCTGAAATTGCCGAGAAGATCGAAGGATGCGGGGATGACACCGATTAGGGTGTAGGCCTTGCCATCGAGCGTGAGGGTTTTGCCCAGGATGTCGGGAGATGAAGCGAATTTGCGCTTCCAGAAACGGGAAGCGATGAGGGCGGTGGGAGCTGCGCCTACGCGTTCTTCGTCTTGCGTGAACGTCCGGCCCAGGACAGGGTGGACGGCGAGTTGTTCGAAGAATCCAGAGCTGAGAAGGATGGCGTTGAGTTGTTCGGCATCACCGAGGCCCGTGAGGATAGGGGCTTGCCCGCCGCGCATGATGGCCATGGAGGAAAAGGAGTGATTTTCTTTCTGCCAATCGAGGAAATTGGGGAAAGAAATGGAACCGGCGGAAAAATTTGGTTTGCTTTCGCGGAGAATAACGAGTTGTTCGGCGTGCGGATAAGGGAGCGGGCGCAGGAGGACGGCGTTGACGATGGAGAAGAGCGCGGTGTTGGCGCCGATGCCGAGAGCAAGGATGAGAATTGCGGTGGCGGTGAAAGCGGGATTATTGCGAAGGATGCGAAGGGCGAAGCGAACATCCTGGAGGAAGGAGTCTCCGAAAGGGAGAGGGGCTTGATCGCGGATGGCTTGTTTGGTTTGTTCGAGGCCGCCTAGTTTGAGGATGGCTTGGCGGCGGGCTTCGTTCCGTGACATGCCGGCGCGGAGGTTGTCGTCCATGTGGAGTTGGAGGTGGGATTCGAGTTCGGTCTGGATGTCGCGCTCGGGCGCGGATTTGCGGAGGGCATTCAGGATGCGGCGGAGGGTGGTGGAGAGGGTCATGAGGGTTGCTCGTTCAGGAAGCGGGCCAGGATGGCAGTGGTTTCGGCCCATTCGGAGGCTTCGCGTTGGAGTTGGCGGCGTCCGGCGCGGGTGAGTTTGTAGTAGCGGGCTTTGCGATTGTTGTCGGAGGTACCCCATTCGGAGGAGATGTAGCCCTCCTGTTCGAGTTTAAGAAGGGCCGGATAGAGGGTGCCGTAATTGACGGAGAGGAGATCGCCGCTGGTTTGTTCGATGCGACGTGCGATACCGTATCCATGGAGGGGACCGAGGGATTCTAAGGTTTTTAAGACCATTAGCGCGAGGGTGCCTTGGTGGACGTCTTTTTTGGAAGGCATGGCGTGGCTCCTATGGGATAGCAAGAGGAGAATAGATGGCTTTCTATGGGAAGGCAATAGGGATGTTTGGATAGAGTTGGGAATCGATAGCCAATGGTTGGGAAGTTTCAGATTACGCGTGCTTGGGTCGGTGGGCGGGATTTTTGCTTGCGGCAGTTAGGCGGCAATCGGAGAGGGATAATCTCGCTGCGAAGACTTCTCTCGGAATGATGGTTGTTCTTTCTTGGAGTTAGTTGGGGGAGGCTAGGCTGGCTTCGCGGACGCCGTTCGGAACGACGTGTTTTTTTTGGCTGGTGGCGGCGGGGTTAGGCGTCCAGTTGGTAGGCTGCGGAAAGCCATTTTTGAAGGGTGGCGTCGATTTGAGAGGCGTGAGTTATTTCCAGGCGGTGAGTGATGCGATCTTTTTTGGCCAGGCCACCTGTGTCGATTAGTGGTTTGGGTAATTTGCCTTCGTAGGTGGTGAGGCAGAGGCCGAAATCGATGCGGGAATTTGTGGTGGGCTTGATTTGGGCGAAGACGTGATTGCGGTAGAGAGGAACCATGGTTTTGCAGGGGCAAGCTTTGACGTCGGGCCCGACAGATTTGGAGAGGCGGAGAAGCTCGTCGAAGATGGGGCGCAGCGCGGATTTTCTGCCGGAATATTGTTCGTCGACATATTGCGCCGCGGCAGCGAGATATTTCTCAGGGGAGTCTTCTTCCCCGCCCTTTCCGTCGGCACGGTCGGCAATCCATCCGGCGGCGTTGGTGCCGAGATTGTGTTTGGATTTGAGCCATGCGCGCCGGGCGTGGCTATCCTTTGGGCCTTGCTTTTTGACCAATGCGATCCATTCGTCGAGGGAACGGCCGGTTTTGCATTTGAGTTCGGCGATCCATTTTTGGAGTACGGCAACGCCGGGGTGCACGTCGTACAGAGAGGAGATTTCGGCGGCGGATTTTGGCATGGGGGCTCCTGGCTAGAGGGGGATTTTAGGGAAGGGAGTCTAGCAGAAGAGAAGCAGAAAAGCTTTAACGCCGAGGGCACGGAGAACAGGAGATGAAAGCAAAGAATGAGTCGGTAGAGTTATCTAGATCGAAGAGGGATTCCTCACTGCACGGACTCCGTTCGGAATGACGTGTGTTTTTGGTGGGGAAAGGGAGGTCCTTCGCTGCGCTTTGGATGACAGGTTTTTTTGTTCATTTTGAGGAGGAACACGAGACCCCCACGCAACGGCGGCGTGTGGGGGACCCAGTAAGCCAAGATGCGCTGATGTTGCGGACATAGGCTCGGGGGAGCGTCGGGGAAAAGGCTAGGGGCGACACCGAAGACACAGGCTTAGGCCTATGCTACCGGAGCAGTGAGTGTGACGCTAAGACGAGTTTATTTTAGGTAGTTGATGCGTTGTAGGACTGCGCCTACTACTAATGGGAGGGCGACTGTGGCGTCTTCCAGGACTTCGGCGAATTGGCCGCCCTCTTCGGGGGGGACGAATTTTCCCCAAGAGACGGCTTCGGTGTAGGTGCTACCGCTTAGGCCGCCCCAGTGGACGGGTTCGGGGCAGATGCGGACGCCATAATTGTAGCGCTTGAGGGGAAGTTTTTCGTACCCGCGACGAGCCATGAGTTCGGCGTAGACACCGAATTGCTGGGACCAGTTGCGCGGCACGCCGCCACCGATGGTGAAGATGCCCATTCTCTTGGTGGCGAGCATAGTGTTGGCGAACTTTTCAAAATCTTCGAATGGATCAAAGCGAAGCGTGGGGCGCTTGTCGCGTTTGCGGGCGTATTGATTGAGGGCGAAGTCGAGGCCGAGTTCGGAATCGGAGAAGGCCGGCACGAAGACGGGGACATTGTGTTCGAAAGCGGATTTGAGAATGCCGCGGCCCTTGGTGTTTTTCTGGAGAAACTCACCGATGCGTTTGTGGAGCTTCCAACTGCAAACGATTTCGTTGGGATCCCATTGTTCGAGGATGCCGTCGACAACTTCCTCGACGTGATCGAGATTGGTTTCAGGCTCGAGGGAATCATAGACACGATTGTAGCCGGCGCGAAAAAGTTCGTTGTCGTCCATTTTACTGGGATCGTAGCGGAAGTGGGAGAGGCCGGTGGCTTCGACGAGTCCGTGGGCCATGAGCGCGCCGGTGGATACGATGGTTTTGACGATGCCGGATTCGATCAGATCGCAGAACACGAGACCCATTTTGCCGACTGTGAGAGCGCCGGCTAGGGTCATGACGACAAAGCAGTCTTTGTCGCGAGCCATGGCTTCGAGGACGTCGGCGGCATCACCGATCTGGCGAGCGGTGTAGGCGGTGTTACCCATGGCACGGACGAGGTCGTCGATGCTTTTAATTTTGGAGAGATCGAGGGGAAAGATGGGACGGAGTTTGTCTTTTACGGGATCGTGGAGGACACGACCGGTGACGGTTTTGGATTTTGGCTTGGATTTGGAAGATTTGGGCATCAGTGCTCCTCAGAAAAGGCCGGTGCCATCATACACACGAATCGACGTGTGATGTGGCAGCGCGTGAAACTAGAGAACGGCTCGCTTGCGAAGGCGGACGCTACAAGAGCCGCAAAGAACGATGAACGAGTCGTAACACAAAACAAATGCAGAATGCAGGCAGAGGAATTGTAAGGCCAGGAGAATTGATAGTACAAACGGGGGAAGAAGGAAAGTAGAATCGTGGGAAAGTTGGGTCGGGTCGGGAGTCAGTGATTGCCAAGAGGCTGTCGTTGAGATCCTTCCTCGGGGACTCGTCAGGATGGCAGTACCATTTTTTTGAGAGGACTGGACGGATCGATCGGAGAGAAATTCCTCACCCCAGCTTCGTTCGGAATGACAAGGTTTATTTTTGCGGGGGTGGAACCCAAAATGCCGCCTGAAGGCGCGGCCCTGCGGCAGGCATTCGGGTAGGGTGGGGGTTAGTTTGGGTTTTTGTTTTTGAGGGAAAGCTGGCCGATTTAAAGTTCGGCCATCATTATGTGAGAGGGCAAGACCCTCGCTTCGCCGAGTGCGCTCAAAGTGGGGCAGCCAGGAAGCAAGAAAAGACAGGTTCCTCGCTTCGCTCGGGATAACAGCTGTGGGGTTTGTGGCTGGATGGGTTGGGGATGAATCTAAATTGGCGTGGATAATGCTGATAAATTTAGGGGAATGAGGATATAGATGGCTGACAAGTTTACGGTGGGATTGGTGCAGATGCGGTGCACGGCGGATAAGGAAGAGAATCTGGGGCGCGCGGAGGAGAAGATTCGGGAGGCGGCGGCGTGCGGGGCGCAGATTATTTGTCTGCATGAATTGTTTGCGGGGGAATATTTCTGCCGGACCGAGGATGCGGAACTATTTAATCTGGCGGAGGCGGTGCCGGGGCCGACTACGGAGCGATTAAACGCAGTGGCTAAGGCCAAGAAAGTGGCGCTGGTAGTTTCGCTGTTCGAGAGAAGAGCCGCCGGGATTTATCACAATACGTGCGCGATTTTGGATGCGGACGGATCGTATTTGGGGAAATACCGGAAGATGCACATTCCGGACGATCCGCTGTACTACGAGAAATTTTATTTTACCCCTGGAGATTTGGGATTTTTGAACTTCGACACAAAGTACGCGCGGATCGGCGTGCAGATTTGCTGGGACCAGTGGTATCCGGAGGGTTCGCGGATTACGGCGATGCAGGGCGCGCAGGTGATTTTTTATCCGACGAGTATTGGATGGCATCGGCATGAGAAAGAGCAATTCGGCGCGGCGCAACTGGATTCCTGGAAGACGATCCAGCGGGCACATGCGGTGGCGAATGGAATTTATGTAGCGGTGGTGAATCGCGTGGGATTTGAGGGTAAGCCGGAGAAAGGCGATGCGGGATTGGAGTTTTGGGGAAATTCATTTGTGGCGGACCCTTCGGGGCAGTTGTTGAGCGAAGGGGCGAAGGATAAGGAAGAAATATTGGTGGTAGAGTGCGATCCGGGAAAGAGCGAGGATACGCGAAGGAATTGGCCGTTTTTTCGGGATCGGAGGATCGAGGCGTATGCGCCGTTGTTGGAAAGGTGGGGTGGTGCGAAGTGAGGTTCAGAAAGTGGCGGAGGTAAAGGAAGTAAGGAGGAAGAGGTGAAAAGTGAATGATGTTTAGGAGGTCCCGTACGAAGAGGTGTCGGATTAGGGTTGGAGGCAAGACGCTGTGGTTGAGATCCTTCGTCGGGACTGCTCAGGATGACGGCGCGCTTTTTGGGGGTTGAGATTGATTTGAATCTAGACCGGTACCAGCCCGAAGCGGGGTGGAGGGAGTGTAGGAATAGGAGAAAGACTTAACGCAGACGGCGCTGAGGTGGGAGCGCGGAGTTCACGGAGACGCTGTAAATCAACTATGACGAAGAATAGGGACGGGAAGACGGCTAGGGAGTTGGGGTTTGGAATGCCGGCGGAGTGGGAGAGGCATGAGGCCACTTGGCTGGGTTGGCCGCATGAGTTAACGGATTGGCCGGGGAAATTTGCGCCGATACCGTGGGCGTTCGCAGAGATGGTACGACTGCTGTCTCAGGTGGAGCGGGTGTTCTTGCTGGTGCAGGATGGCGCGGCAGAAAAACGTGCGCGAGGAATTCTGAAAAAGGCAGGAGCGAAGCTGGAAGCGGTGGAATTTTTTCGCGTGCCCACGGATCGCGGGTGGATGCGGGATTCCGGGCCGATCTGCGTGAAGAATGCGGCGGGCGAAGTGGCGTACAACCATTTTGTGTTTAATGGCTGGGCGAAGTACGCGAACAATAAAAAGGATGCAACGGTAGTGAGCAAGACGAATGCGCGATTGAAGCGGCAGGTGTTTTTGCCCATGCGGAATGGACGCCGAGTGGTGCTGGAGGGTGGATCGATTGATGTGAATGGCAAGGGGACGCTGCTAACTACTGAAGAGTGTTTGCAGAGCAAGGTGCAGGAGCGGAATCCGGGATTTACGAAAGAGGATTATGCGGAAGTGTTTCGGGAATACCTGGGCGTGACGAATGTTTTGTGGCTGCGGAATGGGATTGCGGGGGACGACACGCACGGGCATGTGGATGACCTGACACGATTTGTGAATGAGACTACAGTGGTGACGATTGTGGAGGAAGATCGGACAGATGTAAATTATGCGGCGTTGCAGGAGAATTTACTGCGCCTGCGGGGGATGAAGGATCAGGATGGGCGGGCGCTGCAAGTGGAAACGCTGCCGATGCCTCGGGCGGTGTATTTTGATGGACAGCGATTGCCAGCGAGCTATGCGAATTTCTATATTGCGAATGGATTGGCGATTGTACCGACGTTTAATGATGCGAACGACCGAGTGGCGCTGAATACGTTGGCGAAAGTTTTTCCAAGACGGGAAGTTGTGGGGATACATTGCCGGGATTTGGTACTCGGATTGGGGACGTTGCATTGCATGACGCAGCAGGAGCCGGCTTCGGGGACGGGAAAATAGAAAAGAGAAAAGTGAGGTTGGGTGGCGCTGGTTGAGATCCTTCGTCGCGGACTCCTCAGCATGATAGGGCGGATTTTTTCGGTAGAACAGGAGGACGACGGAATGCATGCTCGTTGAGGATAAGGAGAGAAAGGAATATGAGTTTGATGACAACGGTGGGGATGCAGGAGTCGACTACTTCGTGGCACGCTGAAACCATATGGATTGAAAATTCACATGGATTGCTGTGGTGGATTTTGGTGGGATTAGTGGCGGGGTGGTTGGCGGGAAAGATTGCGCGGGGAAAAGGCTTTGGGTGTATTGGGGACGTGTTGTTGGGATTGATCGGGTCGGTGATCGGGGGATGGATTTTTACGAAATTGGGAGTAGCTCATACGGATACGTTCTTGTTTTCGTTGGCGGCGGCGACGTTGGGGGCGGTGCTATTGGTGTCGATTGCACATTTGTTTTTCGGGGGAAAGGATTAGGATCAGAAGGGCTTTTCTCATCATGGGCCTGGGCACTTGGTTTTGCGCGGGAACGTTTTCGATGACGGCGGCGTCAATGGCGACGACGTCGCGGTCGGCAGCGGCGGGGACAAGCATAACTGTTTCGATGATCATGCCGCGGATGTAGTCTTCGGCGGCGGCGATGTGTTCCGTGCATTCGGCGATGCACCAGCGATCGGGAGCGGGCCTGAAATTCCATTGAGCGGGCGAAAGGCCGGCGGAGGCGTCGAGGACATCTTTTTTGGTGGACTCGAGATATGGGATGGTTTTGTCTTTGTCGGCTTGGGTTAGTTGCTGGGCGCGAGCAGCGCTGGAGATTAGACAAAGAGCTAGAGTGAAGAACAGTGCGTTTAGACGGCGGCGGGTGGCGAATCCGTTCGGTGAAGTTGGATTTAACGACACCGAAATGGATTGCTGGGGACAAGGTGGACACGAAGATTGCGGAGATCGAAGATGAATTCATCGCTTTTTACACAGAGGGCGCAGAAAAGAGAGGGATTCCTCGCCTCGCGGACTCTGTTCTGAATGACGTGTTTTTTTTGGCGCGAAACCCAGAAGCACAGGCAGGACGGGTTGTGAGAGCAAGCGACCCGAGACCGACCTTCGGGGATTCAGAATGAGGCACCCAGGAGGGAGAGCAAAGCAGGACCTTTGCTTCACGAGGCATGACAGGTTTTTTGCCTTCCTTGACTGGATTGTCTCGGAGAAAATGCAACCGCGGGATGCCTCCCAGGATCGAACCCAGGATGCCCGCCGGAAGGCGCGATGCTGCAAACCAGCACAGGCTGAAGCCCATGCCACTTGGGGTAGTGCGGGTGGCAGTGTGATAGGATTTAGTGTTTGGTGGTGGAGAAAAAAAATCATTGAGTAAGACTAATAGTAAGAGTACGCAGACGCTAACGGTTATACCGCTGGGTGGGCTTGGCGAATTTGGAATGAACATGATGGTGTTCCGCTACGGGGAAGACATCCTTGTGGTGGACGCGGGAATGATGTTCCCGGAATCGGAGTTGCTGGGCGTCGACCTGGTGATTCCGGATATTACCTACCTAAAGCAGAACCAGGAACATGTGAAAGCGATCGTGCTGACGCACGGGCACGAGGATCATATCGGCGCGCTGCCGTATATTTTGCGCGACTTGAATGTGCCGATTTACGGGACGCGATTCACACTGGCGCTGGTGAAGAAACGGTTGGAAGAGGCGGGCCTGCTGGAATCGGCGAAATTGTTCGAAGTGACGCCGGGGCGACTGGTGGAGATTGGGCCGTACGAAATTGAATTTATCCCGGTCACGCACAGCACGGTAGATTGCGTGGCACTGGCGATTCGGACGCCGATTGGCGTGATTATTCATACCGGAGATTTCAAGATCGACCAGACGCCTGTGGATGGCGCGCCGTTTGATTTGCACGCGTTCGCTAGATACGGAAATGAGGGCGTGCTGGCACTGTTCAGCGATTCCACGAACGTGGAGCGCCCTGGATTTACACCGTCGGAACGTGTGGTGGTGCCGCGGATTGAGGAATTGACGCGACAGGCGCCGAGGCGAGTGGTGCTGTCGTGCTTTGCATCATCGATTCACCGGATTCAGCAGGTGATCGATATTGGCGAGCGCGTTGGGCGCAAAGTGGGATTCGTCGGGCGCAGCATGGTGGACAACGTGGAGATTGCGCATGATCTGGGATTGTTGCGCATACCGGACGGAATCGTGGTGCGGCCGCAGGACATTCGGGGATTCGATCCGAAGAGATTGCTGCTGCTGGTGAGCGGATCACAGGCGGAGCCGATGTCGTCTATGTCGCGGATCGCGGTGGACAATCACCGGCTGGTCACGATCGACGAGAACGATACCGTGATCTTGAGCGCGCGGATTATTCCGGGAAATGAGAAGGCGATTTTCCGGATGCTGGATCATATGTTCCGGCGGCGGGCGCTGGTGCATTACGACAATGCGAGTGGGCCGATTCACGTCAGCGGGCATGCGAGCCAGGAAGAACAGAAATTGCTGCTGCGCCTGGTGAAGCCGAAATATTTTATTCCGGTACACGGAGAATACCGGCACTTGTTCCGGCACGCGGCGCTGGCGCACCAATTGGGATGCGTGAGCGAAGAAATCATGCTGCTGGAAAATGGGAAGTGCGTGGAGTTTACAGAAGATGGGGCTTACCGGCGCGATCCGGTGGCGGCAGGACGGGTACTGGTGGATTCGGGATCGCTGGAAGAAATTGAAGAGCTGGTGGTGCGCGACAGGAAGCATTTGTCGGAAGAAGGGGTAGTGATACCGATTATTGCGATCGACAAGCATACCGGGAAGGTGGAATCATCCCCGGAGATCGTGACGCGCGGCTTGATGAGCGAGAACGGAAATGCGTTTCTGGAAGGCGCGCGGGATGTGGTGTCGCGGACGGTGGAATCGTCGAACCTGGAAGAGCGCGGAGATTGGTCTGTGATTAAGGAAAAAATTCGGGTGGATTTGAAGAAGTACATTAATAAGCAGACGTCGAAGAGGCCGTTGATTTTGCCAGTGATATTGGAAGTTTAGAGGCTGGTTGGAAGTAGGTAGTTTTCTTGGAACGGTCCTGCCTGTTTGTAATCGCACAGAGGGATTTCTCGCACCGCGAACTCCACTCGGAATGACGGGTTTACTTTTGCGGGGATGGAACCCAAGATGCCGACATGAAGGCGCGGGGCTACAACGGAGCAGCGCCACGAGTCGAGGACTCGGAGTGGGACGCGGTGGATGAGGGTGGGGGAATATAAAAGCTAGTACAATCTAACGCGCATGGGTGACACTGAGGCTGGTTCAGGTGGTGGGCAGTTCCCTGCCGTCGCTGGCGCGCCCGGTTCTCGGGCCGCAATGACATTTATTATTGTTACGGTGCTGCTAGATTTTCTGGCATTTGGGATTATTGCCCCGGTTTTGCCGGATTTGATCAAGCAGTTTGAAGGCGGGAATATTGCGCGGGCTTCGGACATGGTGGGCTATTTCGGGCTCATCTGGAACCTAATGCAGTTTATGTTCTTACCGGTGCTGGGCGCATGGAGCGATCGGTTCGGGCGGCGGCCGGTGATCCTGATTTCTTGTTTGGGATTGGGACTCGATTACATTTTTATGGCGATGGCGCCGTCGCTGAAGTGGTTGTTTGTGGGGAGGATGATTTCGGGGATAACCGCGTCGAACGTGTCGACGGCGTTTGCCTACATCACGGATATTTCGGCGCCGGAACAACGCGCGAAACGATTCGGGATGCTGGGAGCGTCGTTTGGAGTGGGATTCGTGGTGGGGCCGGCGGTGGGCGGGCTACTGGGTCAATATAATTTGCGCGCGCCGTTCTGGGCAGCGGCGGCGCTGAGCGTCGCGAATTTTTTATATGGATTGTTTGTGCTGCCCGAATCGCTGCCGAAGGAAAAACGGGCAAAGGCGGCGTGGCGCATGGCGAATCCGGCGGGATCGTTGACGTTGTTGCGATCACATCCGGAACTGGCGGGAATGTCGATCGTGGTGATCCTTTATTACCTGGCACACCAGGCGCTGCAGAGCGTGTGGGTGCTGTATACGGAATATCGATACGGGTGGAACCAGCGAGACATTGGATTGTCGCTAGGGTTGGTGGGTGTGTGCGCGGTGATTGTATCGGGCGGGTTGGTGGGACCGTATGTGAAGAAATTTGGAGAACGGCTCAGCCTGACGACCGGATTGTTTTATGGAGTGCTGGGATTTTTGGGATTTGGATTGGCGTGGAGAGGGTGGGGGGCGCTGGCGGCGATTCCGTTTATCGCGTTGTGGGGAGTAGCGGGGCCGGCGATGCAGTCGTTGATGTCGCAGAGGGTGGATCCGTCTTCACAGGGGAAATTGCAAGGGGCGATAAATTCGTTGCGGGCGTTGACAGGGATGGCGGGGCCGGTCTTGTTTACGCAGGTGTTTTCGGCGTCGATTGAGAAGAATGCACGGGTGCATTTGCCGGGGGCAGCGTATTTATTGGCGGCGGCGTTGTTGGCGGGGGCGATGGGGGTGGCGGTAATGGTGACCCGACGACGAGGGGCAGGTGTAGGGGCAGGATTGGGAAAAGTGATTTGCTGAATTGGGATTGTTGATATTGCGGGCTTGGGGGTGTAGCCTTGGCGAACCCGGCAAGGAGGAAACAATGGCTACAGCTACTAGCGTGATTGAACCTAAGGTCAAGGTTAGTGCGACGAAACTGCTGATTAATGGGAAGTGGGTGGATGCGGCTTCGGGAAAGACGTTCCCGACGATAAATCCTTCTACGGGCGAGGTGATTACGCAGGTGGCGGAGGCGGACGCGGCGGATGTCGACAAGGCGGTGGCGGCAGCGCGGGCGGCGTTTGATCATGGACCGTGGCGGAAAAAATTGAGCGCGTCGGCACGCGGCGTGATGATGAACAAGCTGGCGGATCTGATTGAGAAGCATAAAGAGGAATTGGCGGAACTGGAATCGCTGGATAACGGGAAGCCGTACCATGTGGCGCTGGCGGCGGATTTGCCACTAACGATTGCGTGCTACCGGTATTACGCCGGGTGGGCGGACAAGATTCAGGGGAAGACGATCCCCGTGCAGGGCCGGTATTTCAGCTATACGAAGCACGAGCCGGTGGGCGTGGTGGGGCAGATTATTCCGTGGAATTTTCCGTTGCTGATGCAGGCGTGGAAATTGGGTCCAGCGCTGGCGGCGGGATGCACCGTGGTGATGAAACCGGCGGAGCAGACTCCGCTATCAGCGCTGCGCGTGGGCGAATTGATTCTGGAAGCAGGATTTCCGGAAGGCGTAGTGAACCTGCTGCCAGGTTACGGACCGACGGCGGGCGCGACGCTGGCACGGCACATGGATGTGGATAAGGTTGCGTTCACGGGATCGACCGAAGTGGGCCATCTGATCATGAAGGCTTCGGCGGAATCGAACTTGAAGCGCGTGACGCTGGAGCTTGGCGGGAAGAGTCCGAACATTGTGTTTGCGGACGCGAACATGGACGAGGCGATTGAGGGAGCGCACTTTGCGTTGTTCTTCAACCAGGGGCAATGCTGTTGCGCGGGATCCCGGCTGTTTGTGGAAGAAAAGTGCTACGACGAGTTCGTGGAGAAGAGCGTGGAACGGGCGAAGAAGCGGACAGTGGGAAACCCGTTCGACAAGAATACAGAGCAAGGCCCGCAGGTGGATCAAGACCAGTTTAATAAGGTGATGGGATACATCGAGAGCGGGAAGAACGACAAGGCGAAGTTGCTGGCGGGCGGAAAGCGCGTTGGCGAGAAGGGATATTTCATCGAGCCGACGGTGTTTGCCGACGTGCAGGACAATATGAAGATCGCACAGGAGGAAATATTCGGGCCGGTGATGTCGATCCTGAAGTTCAAGGACATCAATGAGGTAGTGGACCGGGCGAATAAATCGCTATATGGATTGGCCGCGGCGGTTTGGACCAAGGACATTACTAAGGCGCATGCGATTGCAGATGGCGTGCGGGCCGGGACGGTATGGGTGAATTGCTACGATGTGTTTGACGCGGCTGCGCCGTTTGGAGGGTTCAAACAGTCGGGGATCGGGCGCGAGCTCGGGGAGTATGGGCTAGCGAATTATACCGAGGTGAAAACGGTTACGGTGAAGTTGTAGGAAGTTTGGAGCTTATAGTCGGGAGTTTGGGTTTGGGAAGAGGGGCACGTTTTTGCGTGTCCCTTTTTCTTTTTGGTGAGTGGGGGCTTCGCGGTGGACTCGGTGGCAAGACGCCGTGGTTGAGATCCTTCTTCGGGGACTCCCGAGGATGACAATGCGTTTAAACCGTGCGGACTTTTGTGGATTTGTTGGGTTTGCTTGCTTTGCAGTTTTGGGTGGGTTGGCTACACTTTGCGTGATTAGGATTGGTTGGCTGCGTTTAGTTGTTAGTTTGTTACTTATGGTTTTATGGCTCGATTTGCATTGTAAGAGCGGCGGCGAGCCGCCGCAGTTCAAATATGAATATACGCGGATATGAGAGTAGGGACTTTGCGGCTTTGTATAAGCTGGATCAGAGTTGTTTTCCGGTGGGAATTGCCTATGGCAAGTGGTCGCTGCAGTATTTTCTGAATTTGCCGGCTGCAGATTGCATGGTGGCGGAAGACGGGAAGCAGATTGCGGGATTTATTCTGGCGGAGGAGAATCCGCCGCTGGCACACATTATTACTCTGGATGTGGCGCCCGGGAAACGGCGGTCGGGGTTGGGATCTCGGTTGCTAGGGGAAATCGAAAAACATTTCCGATTTAATGAGGTGCATTCGGTACTGCTGGAAACGGCAGTCGACAATGAAAGCGGGATTGCGTTCTGGGAACATCATGGATATCGTACGGAGGCGGTGCTGAAACGATATTATTTGGGGAAAGTGGATGCTTTTGAGATGAGGAAGAGGTTGCGGTGAGGAAGTGGCTAGCGGCGAGTGGTGAGGTTGAAGGAGGGATGGCGCGGCGGGCGGTCGGGCTTGGTGTAAGTAGAAATTAAAGAATTAAACGCAGAGATGTGTGGCTTTGGGTCATAAGAGTCCACCATGCGCAAAGTGCGCGAAAGATAGGGCACCCTCAAGATCATTTTTGTGTGATGTGACTAACCCCGAGAGCAGGCTGAAGCCTATGCTAGGTTGAGAACTAGGAGATGATTGTGAATGATTATTTGATTAGTGTGATTTTGGGGATTGTTGAGGGCTTGACGGAGTTTATTCCAGTTAGTTCGACGGCGCATTTAAGGTTGACGGAGGCTTTGCTGCACTTCCATTACCCGCAACTGAGTTTGGAGAGCGGGTACTGGAAGATGTATTCGATTGTGATTCAATTGGGAGCGATTTTGACGCTGCCAATTTATTTCCGGGAGAGGATTGCAAAATTTTTGTCGACGTTTCCGAAGGGAGAGCAGGGCGACCGCACGGTCCTGACTCACCCTTTGAGTTTGATGATGATCGCGTTTGTGGTTACGGCAATTCCATCTTATTTGCTGGTGAAAGTGATCGGGCAGCACCTAGAGAGCCCGTACGTGATCGGGTCGGCGTTGCTGATTGGTGGAATTGTGATGTGGTTTATCGACGCGAGGATGGCGAAGTCTGAGGCGATGGGCGAGGGAGCGCCGGGGAGTTTGATTCACACGTGGCATATGGAAGCGATGAGTTTGGGTCAAGCGGTGTGGATCGGAGCGTGCCAGATATTGTCGGCGGTCTTTCCGGGGACGTCACGATCGATGTCGACGATAGCGGGAGGGCAGGTGGTGGGGATGTCGAGGGCGGCGGCGCTGGAGTTTTCGTTCTTTTTGTCGATGCCGACGATGGCGATGGCGACGTTGTATACGTTGTATAAATCGCTGCATGGCACAAATACGGAAAATCCGATTGGCGTGACGAGCATTGATGCGCATGGATGGATCGTGCTGGCGATTGGATTTGTGGTCTCGTTTGTAGTGGCGTATGGAAGCGTGGCATGGTTTATGGCGTGGGTGAGGAAGCGCGGGTTTGGGCCATTTGCGGTGTACCGGATTATTGTGGGCATATTGGTGTTGTTTTTTGCGGCTAAGCTGGTGGGATGAAGGGGAGTTGAGAGTTGGGTGGTTAGATGGTCGGATCCAATAGAGATTCCTCACGGCGCGGACTACGTTCGGAATGACGCATCTTTTTCGTTAGAGGAACCCAAGAGCACAGGCTTGTGCAACGGTGGTTTGGAAACACGGTGGAAGATGGGCTTGTGCTGTATGCGACGGATGGTATGATTTCCGTGTTCCTCCAATTGGGGGCGTTACAGCGCCGCGCCCCCGGGGAGAATCGCGACGCACCCGGATATGCGTGTGCGCGCACTCAGCCTTCCCCCTTAAGAGCCGTGCTGGCCGGTGTAGGACTAAGGCCACAACATTGGCTAAACTCCGGAGAATGTCTCAACGGCTATCGCTGAGGAGAAATTTCGTGCGCTTCCTGACACCAACTGAGAATAAGCGGCTGAATGAGTTGATTGGATTCGTGTGCATTGCAGCGGCAGTGCTGCTGGCACTGGCGCTGATTTCGTATTCGCCACACGATCCGGCGTTCAATGTGAGCACGGCATCGATGGGCGACAATCCGGTGCGGAACTGGATTGGGCCGGTGGGATCGTACACGGCAGATCTGGGATTCCAGATATTCGGGTTTGCGGCGTTTTTGGTTCCGGTGGCGCTGGGGATATTGGGCTACCGCTGGTGCCGAAGCCGCGCGATCGATTCGCAGTGGGCTACGCTGGCGGGATATGGATTGTTGCTGCTGTCGCTCCCTTCCCTGCTGGCGATGGTTCATTTTCCGGATGTGCGAGGCGCGCTGCCTGCGGGAGGGTTGCTGGGCGGAGCGGTGTCGCATGAATTGCAGAGCGGATTTAACTTTTGGGGCGCGTTGCTGGTGGCGCTGATCATGATTGTGGTGGCGCTGTTTTTGACAACTAGATTCAGCTTCAGCGGGGCGCATGCGTGGGCGAGCAGCGCGAAGGGCCCGTTGGGAAAAATGGAGAAGATTGGAATATTGCAGCGAGCCCGGGCGCGTTGGGAAGAATGGCGGGACGAGCGCGAAGAGGCGCGGATGCGGCGCGAGGTGGAAGAACGGAAATTGAGCGGGCGGAAACCGGTGGCGCCACAGATTGTGGGTAAAGAAAAAGGCGAGACCACCGAGGCGGCCAAGGCGATTCACCTGGAGGATATCGGAGACATTTTCAAGAGCAAGAACGCCGCGGTGGCTGAGGCAGACGAGAAGACAACGAAGGATGGCGGACAAAAAGTGCCGGTGGTGATGCTGGGACCGGACCGGGAGAAGAAAGCGGTGGTTGCGGGCAAAGCGGAGGCGAAGTCGGCGAAGAACACGAATTACCGCTTGCCGTCGGTACAATTGCTACGGGAAGGCGAAGGCAGCCACAAGCTGGACGAAGACGAATTGAAGATGCGGGCGCGGGCGATTGAGGAGAAGTGCCACGAGTTTGGCGTGGAAGGGCGCGTAACGCAGATCAATCCTGGTCCGGTGGTGACGACGTTTGAGTTCAAGCCGGAAGCAGGGATCAAGTACAGCCGGATTATCGGATTGACGGAAGATTTGTGCCTGGCGCTGCAGGCGGAATCGATTTTGATCGAGCGCATACCGGGAAAATCGACGGTGGGAATTGAGGTGCCAAACGCCAGGCGGCAGACGATTGCGCTGCGAGAGATTATTGAGGCGACGGAGTTTGCGAATTCGCCGAGCAAGTTGACGCTGGCGATGGGACGAGATTTGCACGGGCGGATTCGCGTGACGGACCTGGCTTCGATGCCGCACTTGCTGATTGCCGGATCGACGGGCACCGGAAAGAGCGTGTTCATCAATTCGCTGATGATGTCGATTTTATATAAGGCCACACCGGACGACGTGAAAATGGTGCTGGTGGATCCGAAGCGTCTGGAACTGAATTTGTATGAGGGGATTCCGCACCTGATCGCACCGGTAGTGACGGACCCGAAAGTGGCTTCGAACGTGTTGCGCAATGCGACGCGCGAGATGGAGAACCGGTTGAAGCTGCTGGCGCAGCGTGGTGTGCGGAATATCGATCAATATAACCGTACGTTCCAGAAGCAGCAGTCGCTGTCGTTGTTTGAGAATGTGGAGGAAAGCGAACACAAACCACTTCCCTACCTGGTGATTATTATTGACGAGCTAGCGGATTTGATGATGGTGGACACGAATAACGTGGAGGAATCGATCACGCGGCTGGCGCAGATGGCGCGCGCGGTGGGGATTCATTTGATTCTGGCAACTCAGAGACCGTCGGTGGACGTGATTACGGGATTGATCAAGGCGAACTTCCCTGCGCGCATTTCGTTTCGTGTTGCGAGTAAGGTGGATTCGCGAACGATTCTGGATTCGAATGGGTCAGAGTCGTTGCTGGGCAAGGGTGACATGCTGTATTTGCCAGCGGGATCGGCGCGCCTGCATCGGATCCATGGTCCACTGGTCACGGAAGATGAGATTACGAATGTTTGCGAATTCTGGAGAGAGCAGGCGCAAGCGAAGTATAACGAGGCTTTGCTGGAAGCGCCGAAGGACGAGGACGGGAAGGAACCGGCAAAGGGCAAAGGCGGTGCGTCGCGATTTGATGAACTGCCCGGCGAGGCGGGCGGGGGCCAGGATGTGGACGATGAGTTGTACCACGACGCGGTGAGGATTTGCTGCGAGATGGGGCGCGCTTCGACTTCGACTTTACAGCGACGGTTGAGGATTGGGTATGGGCGCGCGGCGCATTTGATTGATTTGATGGAGAAGGATGGGATTGTGGGGCCACCCGATGGGACGCGCCCGCGGGAAGTGTTGAAGGGGAGTGAGTGGATGAAGGAGTTTGATGATCGGGAGAAGTAAGGTCGGTTGAGGGGTACTGGTGATAAGATGAAACTCAAGACAGACGGATTCCTTACTTCGCGGACTCCGTTTGGAATGACGGTGTTTTTTGTTCAGGTTGCAGCAACGAATAACCGGACCAGTACCTGTTTGGCCCGCCTGAAGGCGTGCCCTGACGGGAACCTTTGGTCGTCGCAGAAATTCGGACAAATTTAGGTTTGTAGTCACGAGTGGGATTCGAGGAATTTGCCCACGAGGGTGGCGGCGTGTTCGCAGAGTTTGCGGTCATCGGGGCCGAAGGCGGCGTGAAAGTGAGAGTCGATGTCGAGTTCGCCGACTACTTTGTTGTGAATGAAAACAGGGACTACGATTTCCGATTTTGTCTCGAGGGAGCAGGCCAGGTAGCGAGAATCGGAATTGACGTCGTCGACGACGATGGTCTTGCCGGTGGAGGCAGCGGCGCCACAGATGCCTTGATGGAGAGGGATACGTGTGTGAGGAGTCATGCTGCCTTTGAAGGGGCCGAGAACGAGGACGTCATAATCGTCTTCTTTTTCGAGCATGTAAAAGCCGACCCAATTGTACCGAGTGAGTTTTTCGTGAAGAAGGGCGACGATGCCTTTCATGAGGGAATCAGCGTTGGGGGAAGAAATGGCGAGGCTATCGAGAACTGGGATGAGGGCGGAGGATTTTGGGTGTGTGGTGGACATGATGAATAGTCGACCATAAATGGGATGGGATCGGCAACTGGCGCGAAGGGAAAATGGGGCGGCGAATTGACAGGTGGAGAAGCGGCCACTACACTAAATTAATTGCGTGCCGGGGTAGCTCAGTGGTAGAGCGCCGCCCTGAAAAGGCGGGCGTAGCCAGTTCGATTCTGGCCCCCGGCACCACCCGTTCGCGCCATCGCTTCTTCTCCGAAGAAATCTACTTTACCGTGAGCAAGATACACCGGTTCTCCGTCCTGAATCGTGGGTTCCAGTGTGAACGTCCCGAAGTGTTCCGCGAGCACTGCGCGTGCCATGTCAATACTCTCGGGGTGCGAGATGAGTTCTCGAATCTTGGCTAACCGAGAGATCGCAAAGTTTCGCAATTCGTCTAGTGTGGCTTGCAAAGAGCCTGGTCCAGGCTCGACCAGTTTGTTCGTAATCGCCCGTAGTTCGGTTTCGCGTTCGCCGATTGCAGCCATGAGGCTCTGCGAGGGTTGCCCTTCGGCGATCGCATTTATGAGTCGCTTGATCTCTCCTTCAACCTGCTGTTTCCTCTGGCGCAAACGCGCAAGCTCAGCATTAAGCTTTTCGTGACCCTGTCGCGCTTTGTAGACAACGCCCATTCCCCCACCGCCAATTCTCTCGAGAATCCGGTAGTGCGACAGACTACTTCCGAGAAGCGGGTCGGAATCGGACATCGACGCTGATGTTAAGGTTCTTAGATTTTCAAGTCAACCTGAGCACGAATCAAGGGCGAATCAAGGAAATCGAAGTTACTGCACGGATAATGGGCTTAACCGGCCAATCTGTGCCCATTTTCAGGGCGTCGTGAGGTTGCGCGCTTCGGTAACGATTTTGGTGAGCCGGTTGGAGAGGCGGTCGAGGTGGTGCCGAGAAGTGTCGTTTGGCAGTGTCCTGCGAAACATCTCGAGCACATGTTGAGCAGCGAGCAAAGAATCGATCAGGCCATCAAGGCCCGCTCGGGGAACGGACGGCACCTTCGGCTGCGGAACAAGATGGCGAGGTTTTGAACGAGCCAGCTCGAATACCCGCTGGAGATCATTCAACGTCACATCAAGGTATTGCATGGTCATCTCGGGAGAGGTGTGACCAAGTAGTTTCATTACCGCGGGCAAGCCAACGCCGGCTCGAAGCATCTCCGAGGCATAGGTGTGGCGAAATTGGTGGGGGACGATGCGGGTGGAGAGGCCAAGCGCGTGGCAGACCTGATGCAAGTAATCGCGAAGTTGACGCACCAGTGCCTCTTTGGTGCGCGGACGGGCCAGAAGCCGTCCGTCGGCAGGCAGGGGATCAATGGAACGAAAGAATTGGAGGCGCCGGACGGATTCACTCACAAAAAGATCCACGGGGACCATACGTTCTGTTTTGAGTTTGCCGAGCGGCACGTGAACTGCCCATTGCTTCGGGCCGGTGGCGCGAAGACAGTCGAAGGATAGATCGGCACATTCACCGATGCGCATGCCAGTGTGGCGAATCAGCAGAAAGACGTTGCCGCCCAGATCATTGCGCAGGCGGAATTCCTGCTGCAGGAGTTCATCCTGTTCTGTTGTGAGTGGGCGTGGAAGTCTTTGCGGGAGGCGCGGAATATCCTCGCGGCGGATCAGATGAGCGAGTTCAGGAAGTTGTTCGGTCCAAACCAGTTCGTTGCAGATGCCGCGCAGAGCGCCGAGCAGGTTGACATAGGACGCGGTCGTGAGCGCTGGTGTTTGTGAACGCAGGCGGGACATCCAGCCGAGGATGTGGGGTTCGCGGCGCAATTGGTCCAGGTGCTGCACCTCAGGATGATCAGCGCCGAGATAGCTCAGGAAATTGCGGACCGTGCCGCGGTAATGACGAGTCGTCTCGGGACTAAGCGAAACACTGAAGGAATCAACCGCACGGTCGAAGGCCGGAGCCAGAGGATGTTGGAGCGGAGGGCGTCGCGCGCGGTTCATGAGGAGACCTTCGGAAGGGGGCGAACGTGCTGCGCCACGGCACGTGCATACTCAAGATAGACGTCTTGTGGGGTGACCAGCACATAGAGCAGCGTGGTCTGGATATCCGCGTGACCCATCAGCTGCATGAGTGCGGGCAGACTCATACCGGCGCGGATCATGTCGGAAGCAAAGGTGTGTCGAAATCGATGAGGGTTGGCGAGCTGGATGCCGGTGGCCTTGCGATGGTAGCGGAATAAAGATCGTAATCCCGCAGCGGTCATGCGTGTTCCGCGCGCGTGGCCTTTGAGTGAGACGAACAGCGCGGCGGAACAGGGATTCGGTCGTTCCAGTCGCAGATAGTGTTCGAGCAGTTGCACGGTTTCTGGCGCCAACGGCAGGGAGCGAAATTTGTTGCCTTTGCCAGGAACACGAAGCTGTGCTTCGGAGAGCAACGCGTCATCCCGATTCAAAGCTAATACTTCGACGGACCGGAGCCCTTGCAATAGCATCAAGCCCACGATGGCCAAGTCGCGCGAAGTGCGGAAACTCGACCAGAAGCGCGCTACTTCCTCCACCGAGAGCGGCACGATGTTGCGTTTGGGCACCTTCACTCGCAACCGGCTCATGGCCGCCCACGGCCGACCAAGGCCCATGGGCTTTCGCTGCAAGAACGCTTGATGAAAGCCGCGGGCGATCTGGCAGGGAGCATTGGGGAACTCGTTGCGGATGGCGCGATCGGCAACGGCGACGCGGTCATTGATGGTGGAAGGGGAAGGCCGAGGTTGTTGGCTGGATTGGAACTTCACATAATCCAGGAGCGTGGACTCGGTAAGGTCACCTTCCCGAATGTCGCTGGCGTAGTGAACACTCTCCCACCAACGAACAAAGTGCAGCAGGTTGTGAGCATAGGTGCGTAGGGAGGTGTTCGCCAAGCGACGAACATATTCCCGATCCAGATAACGATTGATCCAGCTGACCCCGCGGCCAGAGGTCTGCTCGACGACACGAACTGGACTTTGTGCACTGTTGGAGATCTGCTGGTGGACCAGGCGGAATTTCATGGTTGAGCAGCCTCCAGGAGAGATTGGAACTGTCGCGCATCACCACCCTGGGCGAAGAAGGAGTTTGGATCGTGGCCATCGGGCAGGAGCACACAGCGAGCGGTGATGCCTTGCGCGCACAGGCGCTGTGCTAACTGCTGCGAGGCTTGCTGGCCGCTGCCGTTCTCGTCGACATCGAAGGCGAGATAGACGGTGCGCGGATGGTCGCACAACTGTTGAAACTGTTCCGCTTTGAGATGGGTGCCCAACGAACAAGTGGTGTGGCGAAAACCCGTCTGCCACAACACCGCGAGATCGAACAGACCTTCGACCAGAATCACTATGGGAAACTGGCGAACCGATTCCCAGGCGAACAAGCCACCCTTGGAGCCAGAAAGAAATTTATGGGCGAAGGCGGCGATACTGCGGCCGTACAGGTTGACGATGCGTCCGCCTTGGCAGCACGGGAAGACGATGCGCTGGTAGAAAGCGTCGCAGCCTTGTGGGTTGAGCAGGCCGAGGCGCCGCAGGAGATCGAAGGAATAGCCTTGCGCCGTGAGATGACGGCGCAAGCTCCCACCAGGAGCATAGCCGATTCGTAGTTCTTTAATCAGAGCAGGATCGCGCAGTCCTCGTTGCTGGAGATAACGCAGCGCCTCGGGGTAGCGTTCGAGTTGCTGTTGATAGAAAGTGGCGGCTCGCTCGAGCACGGCGGCGGAATCAGTTGGAAGAATGCTTTTCTGCTCGAGGTAAGCGAGACTTTGGCGAAAGGACAGATGACGGGACAGCTGGACAAAGCGAATGAGATCGCCGCCCTGGCCGCAACCGTGACAGTAGAAGAGATTTTTGCGAGCGTTGACATAGAACGAAGGCCGGGTTTCCGGATGCAGTGGGCAGAGTCCAACGAACTCGGGGCCGAAAGCGATAGGCCGGGAGGTCCAACTCTGCTGCCGCAAATAATCGAGCAGCGGCAGACGTTGTTTCAGTTTTTCGACATCCTCGCCCACGACGCAGTTTTCCCTCTGGAAGGCAACGTAGGAGAAGGCGGCCAGCATTTCCAGGCAAGGATGGTGGGCGGGAGAAATTTCTCAGAGCCGCAGGGGCCAGAGAATTTGCAAAACCGGAATCAGCCAAGAGCAAGGCCCAGCTTCCTGATCAGTTGGATCGCCACGCGCTAACCAGTGAGCCATGCGGGCGAGCGTCTGGCGGAGAAAGGAAAGAGCCGGTTGGGAGCGGTTCAGGCCGTGGGCCCAGCGGCGAAGTGTGGAAGGATCGGGCACGCGATTAGGATCTTTGAGCGTAGGTGCGGCCTCTTCCCAGGAGCAGTGCTTCAAAAAGCGCCGCTGCAATGCCTGAAAGCGCGTCAGCACACTGTAGTGCGTGTACGGGAGAGAAAGCAGCGGGAGGAAGGTGAAGGTCCTCTTGCAACCGGGACAGCGACCGCGCCGGATGCCAATCCAGTCGTGATACTCATCGTGCGCTTGCTTGCGGCGGCGTCCGTGGCCGATGATCGAGTCAATTTCACACACCGGGCATCGCCGCAGAATAACCTCGGTGCAGCTCGCGGCCCAATCCGTTTCGAGCTTGTGCGGCGGTCCGCAAAGTGGGATAAACAGAATCGTACTTCATGGAGCTCTGCCCCGGCATTGACCTGCCAAGATCTGAGCCGGAAGCGGAGCTCCTTCCTCCTGAAAACAAAAACCCAACTGAAAGAGAATAACCCTTCTCGCATACAGCTTTTACGGGTGTGATTCAAAGAACTGGCCGGTAATAATGGGCAACCAGGAAGTAATTGTTGAAACCAGGCGATTACGGTCACAATCCGCCGAAAAATTGTGAAACAAGGCGCGTCTTAGGTCATAGTGCCCGGGAAGTCGTTTATTACCGGTCAATATTTTAAATCTCTTTTTTAAAAGAGGTTTTTCTGAGAAGTGTTATTCTTTTTCAGTCGGATTTTTGTTTCATGAGGAAGGATCTCCTCTTCCGGCTAAGATCTTTTGAGTTCAGGCGGTGCGGAAAGATCGATAAAAAGAATCGCCGCTCTTTGAAGATCAACCTTGGTGCGTCATGTGCGGGTCACCCCAGAAAACGTCCATCATCCCAGACGCCATGAGAACGGGCAGAGATTGGCCAGTTATGTGCGACACCCACTTCAGTGCGGATTTCCTTCCGCGTGAGCCTTTGCCAACCTGGGCGGCGTAAATGTTTCCTGAAAAATGGGAGCTCCAAACGGGGCACCCGTGAATCCGCCATCCACTATCAGCTCGACCGCGTTGACGTAGGAGGAATCATCCGACGCAAGGAAGAGCACGGCTTTGGCAATTTCTTCCGGCTCGCCCCAGCGGCCCTGCGGAACCGCGGAAGAGAAGAACTTCTCCAAATTAGAGGAGTCTTCCTCGGTAGCAGCGGCGCGGGGCCCGCGCTTCCAAATGGGAGTTTTGATCGCGCCTGGTGCGACGACGTTCACGCGAATGTTGCGCGGTGCGAGGTCGGCGGCGATGCAACGCGCCATCGAGACGAGACCACCCTTGGTGGCTGCATATGCGGCGACGCCAGGCTGGCCGAGATAGTTCTGTACCGACCCACTAAAGATGATGCTGCCGTTGTCGTTCAGCAGAGGCGCCGCTGAATTGACCGTAAAGAAAGCGGCATTAAGGTTGGTGCGGATCACGTTCTCAAAAATAGCCTCGTCGGTCGAGCCGGTAGGAGTCCGGCCGGAGATGCCGGCATTGGCGAACACAATGTCGAGCCTCCCGAAATCTTTGGCCAGGGCTGCGAACAGCCGCTTGCGATCTTCGGCAACGGTGACATCAGCGCGGTAGCCAAGCGCGCTCGACCCAAGTTCCCCGATTGCTTCATCGAGCGTCTTCTGGTCGCGGCCGGTAATGGCGACCTGCGCGCCCTCCGCGACGAAAAGTCGGGCTGTGGCTAGACCGATGCCACTGTTGCCGCCAGTAATAAGAGCCTTCTTTCCTGTGAGCTTCATAGTCCCTCCTTTTCGTAGGACTCGCAAATGCGATAATTACCATAGGTGGAAGGATACAAACAATGTGAAAGATCACGTCGAGGACATCGCCGCAAAACACGAACGGATTGTTAAGCGCGTTAATTCAAGTACTCAGTCCGTTTGGCTTGATGATCTCGGTTGACAGGACAGCGCGCGTGACGGAGACGACGGGGATTAGCTCCGAGCTGTCGGCGAGCAAATCAAGTCCAATCGCAGGCCGCCGCTGTTCCGTCCGTGCGCTCACTGCTTCGCCGAACTCGCGGCCGTAGGATGCGGCTCGCCGAAATAGGGAAAATCCGGGCGCATCAGCCGCATATCGGGCGCCACCCCATCGCCGAGGGCCGTGTTCGTGGCCAGCGTGAGAATCACGTCCATCACGTCGTCGCCGAGGCCGCGACCGTTGAAGGCGGCAAAGCTGAATGAGGCGGGCGTGTCCAGTTCATACGGCAGGACCGATGGGCAGAGGCGCGCGAGGAGTTGCGTAGCGTAGGCGGCTGGGTCGGCCGCTGAGTGGGCGAGCGCGGTGACTTTTTCCACGAAGTCGCGGATCGGTTTGGAGAACAGCGCCACTTCGTCCGCCGGGACAGCGCGGTTGTAGTTTTCCGATGCGTCGTGCAGCGAAGGATCGGAGAGCAGCATGTGGGTGATCATCGGCAGGCCCCAACGCGATACCTGCACCTCCGGCGCGTGCCCGTAGAGCGACGCGGTGGCCCAAGCGTGCACCACACCCCGGCCGATCAGGCTGCAGGGGACCTCCAGGACGATGGCGCTGATATTGTTGCCGGCGAAGAAGCTCTGGCCATTCTGGAATGACTCCGGCGCGAACCGGTTTTCGGACCACAGAGCTTTTCTAAAGGCACCGAAACCGACGCCGTTGGTGGCGAACGGATCGGGCGCCAGGCCTGCGTATGCCAGGCAGCCAGAATCCGCTTTCACCACGCCTCCCGCATTTCCGGAAATGATGAGTTCGCCCGCGGCACCCTTCAGAGCGTCCGCTCCGGTGGCGCGCCGGACCGCGAAGGTCTGAACGTGCCGGTGCTCGCCACCATCGCCGTGGGCGGGCGCGCCGAACTGAACCTTGAAGGCGACCTCTTCGCGAAGATCGCGATCCGTGTCGAAGCGAAAGGCGTACAGACCTTCGTCGCGGAAGGTGTCTGGCGCGCCGACGCCGGCGTTCGGATTCACGGTCAAAGCCATGACCGTAGTGCCCGGGCGGCCGCGAAACAAGTAGAAGTCGCAGATGTTGATGCGGGGGTCTTCTTTTGCCGTAGGCGTATCGAAATGATGCGACATGGCGAATCTCTCCTGTAGGGTTACACGCGAGGCCGAAATGTCGATCGCTCGGATGCGGGGCCGATGGTGCGATCAACCTTGACATCCTCGACCTAATCGGAGGATTCTTCAAGTTTGGAATGGAAACGAAGTAAATCCCAAGTCCTGATAAGTCGCGAAACTTGGGTACCGGGACCGAGATGGAAGGTAACCCCGCTTACCAGGGCCTTGTCAGGAATGTCCACGTTCGGGTTGCTTAATTTCGTTGCGGACTAAACATTATTCGTAACGCAACGCGACCATGGGATCGACACGGGAGGCGCGGCGCGCGGGAATCCAACAAGCCGCTAGCGCGACGGCTAGCAAGATGGCCGCTACAGTGCTAAACGTCAATGCATCGTAAGAGCTCACCCCAAAGAGCATGTTGGCCATGAAGCGTCCGAGCAGAGCGGCAGCGAGCAGGCCGACAACGAGGCCGAGGACGGCCATCTGGCCGGCTTGTCGCAGGACCATGGTGACAACCGTGGAGCGCTCGGCTCCCAGGGCCATGCGAATGCCGATTTCGTGGGTCCGCTGACCAACGAGGTAAGAAATGACGCCATAAATCCCGATGGAGGAAAGCACAATCGCGAGAACGGCGAACACGCCGAGTAGCACCATAGCAAAACGCTTGGTGGCCAACGAATCGGAGATGATGCCGTTCATGGATTCCACGCCGTAAACCACGGAGTCGCTGCTGACGGTTTGCAGCGCACGGCGTAAGGACGCGGCAACATCGGTTTGTGCGTAGCTGGTGCGCACCACGCCATTGGCTCCTCGGCCGAAAACGGAGAGCACCGAATCGGGCAATTGTTCCATCGAGAGATAGAATTGCGCCTGAACCGAATTAGAAGAATCTGAATCCAACCCCCACTCGTTTTGGTGGCCGGTGATGCCAACAATTTCCGCGGTTTGATCGAGGATGCCGAAATTAATGTGTTTGCCGATGGGATCCTGACTGCCGAAGAACTGTTTTGCGAAACGCTCGTCGATGACGGTCACGACAGGCGAGCCTGCGGTGTCCGAGGGCGTGAGGAACCGGCCGCGTTTCAGCGAAACCTTCATCACTTTCAGATAGTCCGGCTGAATCGCGAAAAACAGCGACATCTTCATGTCCGCTTGCGATGTGGGTTTGGGTTCTCCTTCCAGCCAAAACGGAAGCTCGGAATCGGTCACCATGGGAATCGAGGCGCCTGAGAGCGACACGGATTCGACACCTGGAACCGCGGCGAGCGCGTCGTGTATCTGGCGATAGGATTGACGAATGGTACCGGGCGTAGCGCCCAAGGATTGCGCCGTGGAAAAACTGAAGCTGACCACGTTGTTGGGGTCGAATCCGGGATCAACGCTCCAGATTTTCGTCAGGCTGCGGATCATCAAGCCGGCGGCAACCAGCAATATCACGGCGAGGGCCATCTCCATCGCGACAAAAGCGCTCTGCGTGCGATGTCGAGCGCCAGTTAGACCGCGACCGCTCTCGCGTAGCGTTCCTTGTATGTCGCTACGCGCGCTCTTGAATGCCGGAATCAGCCCAAACAACATTCCCGCGAAGACCGAAGCGCAGAGAGTAAACAGCAAAGCGCGCGCATCCAGATGAATTTCGTTGGAACGGGGCAGGGCGTCGGGCAACAATTTCAGCGCGGCTTTGGTGGCCCAGGTAGCGAGCAGCGTGCCTAAGGCGCCTCCAATCAAGGCCAGCAACACACACTCCGTCAGAAGCTGGCGAACAACGCGGCCATTGCCAGCGCCAAGCGCGTTGCGAATGGCAAATTCGCGCGTCCTGCCCGTGGAGCGAGCGAGCAAGATATTGGCGACATTGGCGCACGCAATCAGCAGAACAAATCCGACAGCGGCAAGGAGCATCAGTAAGAACGGCTGGACGTCGCCGACCAAATTTTGTTTTAACGGAATAAGCGTGATTCCCTGCCCCTCGTCGATATCGGGATAGACTTCCGCCAGGTGATTGGCCACTCCGCTCATATCTGAATTGGCTTGTGCTAACGTAACGCCCGGTTTTAACCGTCCCACCGCGTCCATTCCCATCCCAGTGCGGCGGTCTCGGAACAACGGGTTGTTCCACTGGCCGAGGGGAACGTACACTTCGGCCTCAGAATGGTAGTTATCGTTTTGAAAGTGAAAAGTGGCGGGAATAACGCCGGCAATGGAATACAAAATGCCGTCAAGCCGGATGGATTTGCCGGCGATGTCTGGAGCGGAGCCAAACTTGCGCTTCCACAAACCTTCGCTGATGAGGGCTACCGGCGCTGCGCCGAGTTGATCTTCTTTGTCGTTGAAGTTACGCCCGATGGTCGGATTTACGCCGAGCAACGGGAAAAATGCCGCGGAAACCATGTTGGCGTCGAGCCGCTCGGGCTCACCAATTCCCGTAAGGGTGAACGTCTCTCCGCGGAAAGCGGCCAGTGATGAAAAAGAATGGTTCTGGCGGGACCAGTCCTGGAAATTCGGATAAGAAATCGAAAATTTGTTGAACTGATTGGAGCGGGCGAACAAGGCGACCAAGCGGTCCGGTTGAGCGTATGGTAGAGGATTGAAGAGCACACCATTGACAACGGAAAACAATGCGGTATTCGCGCCAATACCGATCGCGAGGGTCAGGATGGCAATGACCGCAAAGCCGGGGGACTTGCGTAACATGCGCGCGCCGTAGCGCACGTCTTGCCAGATATGGTCCCACCAGAGCCAGCGATTCGATTCGTAAAACCGTTCCTTCGTTTGCATCACGTTGCCGAAGACGCGCCGTGCGGCAGCCTGCGCCTCTTCTTCACTCAGACCCAGCTCTCGCTGGCGCCCGGCCTCAAGTTCCAAGTGGGCCTCAATCTCCGCTCCAAAATCATCCAATTTGCGCTTGTGTCCGAACATGGCTCTAACCTCCCGCTGGCTCTGACCCAAGAATCCGGCCGATGGCGTTCGCCAATCTCCTCCACTTTGTGGTTTCCTTGCCGAGTTGTTTGTGGCCCGCGGCCGTTAGCGTATAGAAGCGAGCCTTGCGGTTATTGGAAGAGCTTCCCCACTTCGCGGAAATCCAGCCTCGCTCTTCCAGCCGTTGGAGGGCCGGATAAAGCGCGCCGTGCTCGACAAGCAGTTCTTCCTCGGAAGTTTGTTGGATGGCGCGAGCGATTCCTTGGCCGTGTCGCGGCCCAAAGATCAACGTGCGCAAGATCAGCAGGTCCAGCGTGCCCTGCAGCAACTCCAGCTTTTCTTTATTCTTTTGGGTTGACATGTTACCCGAGTATCTATCCGCTTCAGGT
The DNA here is from genome assembly GCA_963742325.1 of Candidatus Acidiferrales bacterium. Taxonomy (GTDB): domain Bacteria; phylum Acidobacteriota; class Terriglobia; order Acidiferrales; family UBA7541; genus Acidiferrum. The sequence goes on from CAVULB010000002.1 coordinate 3,222,118, forward strand.
AAGTTGTCAACCCAACAGTCCAACGAGGTATCGTCCAGTGACCCAAGGCAGGGCTGAAGTCCTGATTTGTTCTATAAAAGGGAATGTCAAGAAAAAAACTTCTCCCGTGGCCGGATTTTCTCTCACTTTCCAGCCCGCACGATTGAGCAGGATTTGTTCTAACCCTCCGCTCCATGAGCTCGGTTTGCTACGCACGGTTGTGTAGCATGTTTGGGTTCCTCTCCCCGCGGTTTTCATCGCTTCTTCGCGACGAGGCCAGTTTTGTTTTGAAACCAGCAAAGCAGTTCCTTGGTTAGTTGATCACCATGGTTCTATCGGGGACTCGTGGCCCATAGCTTTTTCGGGTGGTGCGCGGGGGCCTAGGGTCGCGTGAGAGACTAGTGCCCGAAGCACACAGCGCCTAACAAATCAGCTGAGACTCACCCTCTATCCCGAGTGCCTCAAGAACCCAACGGACCACCGCCAGAATGGAAATCCCAGGGATGGAACGGATTGCCAGAAACACTCAAGCTGTTTGTGGTTTCAAATATTTGGCGTCGAAGCTCACCCCTTTCTTCCAGACGGTCAAAGTGATCGCGGCGATCTTGCGTGCCAGCGTCAGGCGCGCCATCTCCGGCTTGATCCCCTTGGCCACCAGCGCATCGTAAAATTCTCGGAACGGTCCGGATTTGACCGCAGCAATGGTCGCCGCCCTCTTGAACAAGTTCTTCAGGTCGTGATTGTGATTGCGATTCAGTCCGCGCATCGAAACCGGTTTCTTCGAGCGCTGTAGCTTCCCACCGACATAGCGGGACTCGGCACTGCTGTGGGTGTCAATCCCAAAACCGATATACGTCCACAGCGGTCGCTTGGCACGAAAACGGTGTGGTGTCTGCAGGAAACCCTTGAGCCACGTATACCACGCGAACGCCTGCAAACTCGCTGCCGCACCGCCAATCAGCATTTCCAATGTAGAAGTCGCTCAGTACAACATCAAGGCAGGTGCAAAGATGCTGCGCAACATCGCAGATACTTACTTTGATGATCCCAAGCTCGACCCCCTCAACAGAACTCTTATGGTATTTGCTTCTTATAACGCTGGCCCCACCAGGATTGCGCGTTTACGCCGGCAGGCTGCCATGGACGGGCTTGACCCCAACAAATGGTTTGGCAATGTGGAACTTGCCGTCGCCAGGGACGTTGGGCAACAAACAGTGCAATATGTTAGCAATATTTACAAATATTACGTCGCTTACAAGCTCACGCTTCAGAAGGAAAACCCAAAAATTAATTAGTGGATGCTGCCCCCAAGATTTCTCAGGTTTCTGGTGACTTATGTGCAAATCCGCATACGTTGAAATATACGATCGTGTACAGAACAACTGTTGCATCCATTGCTGCGCCGGCCTTGAAACCCTGTGAGTAGGAGTTGCTTCCGTTTGCCACAACCAAATAAACCATGAAGGTTTTTCAAGTAAGCTGTAGATTAGAATCGGGTTTCGCCATTCGACTTTAAATGCGGCGACGATCATGAAGACGCCCATCAGGCCTACCATGATGCCCCAGTGCTGGGTGATGATCGTATAATCCGGGACGAATGGGATCTTCCCGACGGTTTCCGCTGTCCACCGAGGCCAAAACGCATAGAGACTTGCGGAAGCGGTTTCCAATCCCGGTGAGAACAAAAAACGGCTTGAAAGTAAGATCGAAGAATCGCTTCATCTAGTCCCCGTTTAATCGGATCTGAGCGTACGGCAACTTTTTATCAAAGTAGCGCTGTCGCAAATCCCCTATCGCAACTTCTCTACGGCTGCTGTGCTGGACCGATCAGTGGCACGCGTACGGGCTTAGCCATGCCATAGAAGACCACAACGCCCTGACCCGCGCATCGGGTTGATAGCCCTTCGATAGGTGTACCTATGCAGCTGTCGATGTCCTGCCAGTTGTTTGTGACCCATACGTTGCCTGCAGGGTCAATGTCGACATCAACCTCCATCTGCAAGCCTCCACCGACGTAGCCGAGAGGAGGCGAAATTGGATCGCCCGTCTTCATTCCAGGCGGGCAGTTCTCGGTTCGTACGCCACACAGGTGCGCGAGCTGTCCTGAGGCACCGGCAAAATTAGAGACCCAAACATTGTCGTTGCCATCCACAGCCGCGGCCCACGGACCTGGGAGGCTACCGCCCGTAAATGGGGAGCCCGGAAATTGGCTGCCGTCCGGTTTCAGCAAAACTACGCTTCCACCCTCTTTGCCACCTTTTTGTTCGGACATGACCTTCGTCAAGTAGTCGGAGGCCTTCGTAACACCATAGAGCTTGAAGCGCACACCCATGTCCACGAGATGGGCCATACCTAGTAGGCCGCTACCAAATCGGTTGGTAACCCAGACGTAGCCTTGGCTGTCGATGGCAAGCCCGCTTGCATTGAATGCGCCGGTCTTGAAGTTCTCGGCCTTGGTTGGATCAGAAGCGGGGAAGCGGGTAATGTGGTCGACCGCGCTATTGGCCACCCAGATCCGATTCTGTTGGTCGATGCCCAAATGAAATGGCGCCTTGAACGACTTGCACGGTTCCGCGTTGTCGTCCTCGCAAACGATCCGACCCTGGTTGATATCACCCTTTGGAAAGTACACAAGCTGGCTCTTCGAGATGCACAGTGCCCACACATCTCCACTGGGAGTGGCGATGATGCCCTGCATCAGCCCGAGCCGGCCATTGAACGAGATGCCTTCCGGAGGCGAGAGTGGCTTGCCGTTCTTGTCGAACACAGCTATGGACTTGCTGCCGTAGTTGGAGAACCAAGCGTTGTCCTTGGCATCGACCGCCAAACCGAACGAGCCGCCCTCCATTCCGCCACCCATAAAACCTGTGGTAATTGGCGACAGCGGCTTGCCATTTGGCGCGAATTTAGTCGCGTGGCCCTCCCACAACGAGTCCTGTCCCTGCCAGCCCACGGTGAAGTTGTCTGCGACCCACAGGTTGCCTTCACTGTCGAACATGGCCTTGCCGCCTGCGCGTAATCCTCCGCCATCAAACTTGAGCGGAAGAACCCAAGCGCTCGGAGTGAAGTTGAGGTAAGGCATGAAGGGTACAAGGCGTAGATTGTGATCCTGTGGGGCTGGATACAGGTAATTCAGCAAACCAAAAAGTTTTTCAGGTTGATACCAAGGATAGCGTGCGATGTTTTCCGCTGCCGCCAGAGTGTCTTTCGGATACTCGCCCCCTGGCGAGGTCGCTGCATAGAACAAACTGCTGCACGCGTCCGACCTGATTAGGGTCACACAGCCAGCAAGTACATCGGCCAGCGTTGCGAAATTTGCCATCGTCGGTGTCTGCCCACCGTTTAGTGGGTCCTGAATCGCCCCACCCCAGCCACCGGTTTGCAAATCCACAAAATTGGGAACATTGCTTGCTGCGATGCGTAGACCGAGCACGTTTCCCTGGAGCTTTGGACCGTCGAGAAACTGGGCGTTGGTCCATACCGACGCAATCGTCGTGAACTCGTTGATCACCACTTTATCCGGTGGCTTATTCCCAAGCACAGCGAGAAGCGCAATGGCCGGGTTGTCTGCGCTACTCTTTTGAGCCTTTGGAATTCCCCCAGTCGCCACTAGATACAGGAAGGAGTCCGTCCCCCGCGCGGCTGCGCTGCGAATCTCAAATTGGCCTTGGTCGTTCGTTTTTGCTTCGGCCAATTTCTTGGGCTCGTTCGAACTTGCCTCCCACAACGTGACGGTTGAATTTGTGATGGGACCACCGGCCCCAAGGACTCGTCCGCTCAAGTGATCGGCGGCCAGCGCCAAACTGGGTAGGATCAGAGGGGCAACCGACAACACCCCCACTAACCTGAATCGAATCCAGCTGGAAGTGTTCATCTGTCCCTCCGCGTTAAATTGAGGCTCCTAGAGTACGGGCCACACAAAATGAGGACGATTCATTCGCTCTGAGAATGGAGGCCTACCGCGAGTCAGCTTGACTGGCTGAAGGGTGAGCACTGTCATGAACGAAAATGAAGCAGAGCAAGGTTTCGTTCATGATTTCCGTTTCCAAACCGGGAGTTTAGATCACTCAGACCTTTTCTCGCGTGGGTCAGCCTAACTCAATCTTCGAGCCACAGTCTATTGTCAAAAGTAACAGACGAACTCAGTTGGTCGAGTCATTACCTGATAAAGCGTTGAATCGAGAACTGTAAAAGAAAGCGGTCGATTAATGCGTTTTGTGGGGGTCTAGTAATTCAGCATCGCGTACTCCACGTTCGGTTTCAATTATCGCGTCGATGCACATAGTTCTTGCTTGTGGCCCCTTAATAAACTTTCAACAAAACGTCTTAAAGTCTACATCTCCGTCTTGGAGCCGGTAAACCCGCTTCGCGGAGAAGTGGACTCACCCGCGAAATTGGACAAACCAGGCACTGACAAGCAAGAAGGGCGATGCTGGTATAGACTCCGCCTATTACTGTTGCAGCAGAGGTAACAGCAAAATGGACCATCTCATTGAATTTGTACGGTCGCATGCTCTGGCTCTTCCAACGTTGGCGAAATTTGCCGTGGCGCTCGCGCTCATCGTAGGTGTTCCCCCGCTATTTCGTCGGGTTCGGCTCCCTGCTGTTGTTGGCTTCTTGCTCACTGGAGTCCTATTTGGACCCTATAGCCTTGGACTATTCGGGGAGAACAGACCTATCGCAGACTTCCTCGCAGAACTGGGGAAGTTGCTTCTCATGTTTTGCGCCGGTCTAGAAATTAATTTGGTTCTATTCCGGCAGGAACGAAAGAAGACAACGATTTTCGGTTTACTTACTACTCTCCTCCCTCTTCTGCTGGGAACGGCCGTTGGTCTCCTCTTCGGGTACCATCCCATCCCGGCGGTTGTGCTCGGGTCGCTACTCGCATCGCATACGCTACTGGCATTTCCCATCGTAGCTCGGCTTGGCGAGATGAGCTTGGAGCCTGTCACAATTACGGCGGGCGCGACCATGCTCTCCGACACGCTCTCTCTCATCGTCTTCGCTATCTGTGTTCCGATGTATCAAACTGGCTTCTCGGTGTCAGGACTGGCGGTACAACTTATTGAGATCGCCATCTTTTTTCCGCTCGTTCTGATTGGTCTAAGTCGATTAGGAGCATATGTGCTAAGAAAGGTGGGAAATCACGAAGACGCATACTTCGTGACGATGCTCGCGATTCTCGCTGTGGCAGCCCTCCTGTCACAAATCATCAACCTTCCTGGCATCGTCGGGGCATTCCTTGCCGGTCTGGCGGTAAACGCAGCAGTCCATGACAAGCCAGCAAAAGAGAAGTTGGAATTCTTCGGGAACTCTTTCTTTATCCCAATCTTCTTTATTGTGACCGGGTTCCTAATTAACCCGATGGCATCTCTCCGCAGCTTGACTAGCGATTTTGGTCTAGTGGCATCGGTTATCGGAGCGCTGGTCGCTGGAAAGTGGCTGGCAGCAGAAATTGCAGGGCGGACCTTCCGTTATAGTTCAGATGCACGCCTGACAATGTGGTCGTTGACCCTGCCGCAGGTGGCGTCAACGCTTGCGGCCACACTCGTCGCCTTCAATACTTTCAATCCCGCAGGTCAGCGACTCGTGGATACCCGGTTGATTAATGTGGTGCTGATTTTAGTGCTTAGTACTTCCATTCTTGGCCCGATTTTGACGGAGCATTTCGCACCTCGTTTACTTGCAAATAATGCAAAAAAGTGAAGTCGGGGCGTGCAGTGTTCCTAAGCTGATTTACCGGTACCGGAAATGGGGTACTAGAAATACCAGCCCGCTCTAGTTCGCAAGGAAACCGAATCACCTAATCCGCGTTTCAGTGGTTAAGCGAAATGGCGTGTTGTAAGAAATCGTTCATACTGTCACCCACACGCTTGGCCAGAGACCTGTGACTATAGAAGCTGGCGCAGGCGGGCCAAGAGGCCTACTTCCGGGGGATCGAGTTTTACGATGAGGAGCGCGATCGCGTGCTGGTATTTCTGACCAATCACTTGGAACTGGCGGCGGCTACCGTCGCGGCGATCTACAAGGAGCGCTGGCAAATCGAGTTGTTTTTTCGGGCCTGAAACAGTCACTGCGCGTGAAAACGTTTGTAGGGACTTCCGCCAATGCCTTGAAAACGCAGCTCTGGACGGCGCTGATCGCTATGCTGGTGGTGAAATACTTGCAACTGCGATCGACGTTCGGTTGGTCCCTTTCGAATCTGGTGGCACTTCTGCGGCAGCAATTGTTTGTTTACCGTGATCTGTGGGCATGGATCGACGATCCTTTCCAGCCACCACCGATACCAGAAAGCTCGTCAGAGCAGTTGACGCTGCAGCTGGCCTAAATGGTCCATAGATTGGACAGCAGCGATAAGCCACATGCCAACAATTCGACGTAACTTCGAGATTTCAAGAGGAGGAATTTAGACAGCATTCGATCAAGAGCAACGCTTCGCCACCACCAACCTGCCCTGCGTCCAGGGCTCAGAAAGCGAATTTTGCCCTTACTCTGGAGATATCGGAGACCAGTTTTCCGCTAATTTGGACAGCAGTGATCGCCGATGTTGGACCTTAGCGAAGACTTTTCGTTGACCCGAGTAGGTGTATCATCTCCATCAGCGGAAGGAGAAAGCTCCCATGCTCGAATCAAAGATGTTTCGGGTTTGGTTCGGAGCAGCTCTCCTGCTGTGCTTTATCCCTCGCGGCACATTCGGCGCGCAGAAAAAACAGCAGTCAATTGCTCCGCACCCGGATACGTATCGAATCGGTCCCGGAGATGTCATTCAGGTCGATGTCTACCAGCATCCAGAGTTATCCAGAAGGGTTGTGGTAAAACGCGACGGGAACATTGCTTTGCCATCCGTAGACCCCGTGAAAGTTTCAGGCCTGTCAGCAATGGAAGTGGCTGCGGTGGTCCGCGACAAACTCGAACCGAAGATTTCCAAACCTCAAGTCACCGTGAATGTCATCATCCACACAAAGCCGCCTACGCCACCGTCGCCAGAACCCGCGCCCCGAGACATACCCTCACCTGAACCTCAACCACAATCTACGACCACCCGGCCAAGTGTGTAGCTATACGCCAACGCTGGCTTGCCCATCGGACCGGGACCCAACTTGCCGGTAACGCGAATCAGGAGTTGACAAAGTTGGAGCGCAGAATTTCCGTAAGAACTACTGCAGCTTTGCGTACTCTGCCTTGGCTTCTTTCAGGATGGGAACGTCGGGGTCGGCATCTTTCCAAATTGTGAGGAAATCCTGATAGGCTGTTTTGGCTTTGGCAGTGTCGCCTTGGAGAACGTAACCGCGTGCCAACCCGAGGTGTGCGAGCCCGCCGATCGGCTGATTACCGGCCACGCCGGGGTGGTCGAGGATTTTGTGGAACTCGCTGATCGCTTCCCCGCCCCGTTTCGCGGCCAGATAGGCGACGCCGCGCAAGTAAACCGGATACATTCCGAACGTGAAGGAACTGTTCCAATGCCCTAGCTCATACGGCGCAGCCGCCGCCAATGCCGTAATCGCGCGGCCCACATCGCCGATTTTCAGCGCAAGGGCGCCGTGAATGCTGGGCAGGCATTCGAGTTGCACGATGGTGTCTTGGGGAAAGCGTTTCGCCAGGTCCTCCGCCAAACGCGTAGCCTCCGCTGATTCGCCCGCCAACGCCAAGGCAACCGTGGCGAAAGATACCACCAGTTTCCCCTCGGATTGTTCCAGAGCGGCTTGCGCCTGTTGCTTGGCGAGGGCCGTGTTACCCGCCAGGGCTTCACGGACCGCCGCATGCGCCTCATACTCGCCGGGTGTTTCCGTCTCCTTCTCGCGCAGAGCTGAATCCACGGCCCTGCGAGTGAACTCCCGCGATTCCGCGAACTTTCCATAGGATCCAGCGCTTTCCGACTCCAGAAACAACATCTGATCCTCGAGTCCCGGAAAATTCACGGCCCGAGCCGCCTCCTTCTCCATACCCGCCCGGTTCTTCTCTATGAATCCCACCGAGTAAAGAATCAAAGGCAGCCACGGCGACTCCAAATTTTTCGCGTGCGCTTTTTGGACTGTCACCTTAACCTCATCCAGTCGGTTCAGCCACTGCTCTGCATACGCCACGCTCACCAGGTTGTTCGCGCTTTCAGGTACGAGTTCCACCGACAAGTTCGCCGCAGCCAGGGCCTTGTCGTACTGTCCCAAAACCGCAGAGATCAGCCACAAATTCAGTTGCGGTTCGTCGTCTCGCGGGTACGTCCGCGCCCACAATTCGTTCGAGCTGCGCGCCGCCTCTAGATTTCCAGTGACCATGTACTCGTAGAACGAAGTAATCGCCAGCTTCTCGTGCTGGCTGGTCCGCCCGCGCAATTCATAAGCCTTGCGAGTGGCTTCGGCCGCTCGCGCCAGCTCGCTCTGGGGTTGATACGACCCGCCCAACCGCAAATACGCCATTGCGAAATTCGGGTCCAGACTTATCGCCCTCTGGAAAAAAGCGCTCGAGGCGATGTAGTCGTTGGTGACCTCCATTGTCTGCATGCCCAGGCTGTACGCTTGCAGCGCTTCCAGCGAAGGAGTGGTCACGTTTTCCAGTGGTGCGTCAAATTCCTTCACCGACGCCAGGGACTCTCCGAGCTTCTCGCGCAGCTTGGTGGTAGCCTCCCCAAGAGCATTGAGCACCTGCTCCTTCCCGTTGGCCGTCACTTGCTCTTGCGAAAGCAGGTCCCCCGTGCCGCAGTTCACCGCTTTCAGCCCCAGCACATATTCGCTGCCCAGACGCGAGATGGACCCCTCAATCGCCGCCGCACTACCTTTCCTCTGGCAAACTTCCCGCGCCACTTCCGGCGTCAGGCGCGCCTGTTTCGGCTGGTTCATCAGTTCCAACGTCTGCGCGATCTGCTGGTCCGAGATCAGGTTGAGGAACGGCGTCTGCTCCAGTTGTGACGCCAATCCCTGCCGCAGTGTGCCGTCGAAAACCGGATCGCCGGTCGAGTTCGTGAAGTCGGCGAGGACAATAGTGTCCTTGTCAGTGAGTTTTGGCGCGCGATGGAAGTAGAAGTAACCGCCAACGGCAAGTGCCGCAATCAATAGAGCAGTGGGGACCAGGGCCTTCCCGGCCAATCCTAATTTCCGGCCCGCACCATCTACCGATCTCGGCGATGCTGACAGCATCGCCGACTCTGTTTCGCGCCTCAATCGCTGCAAATCCGTGCGAATTTCCGCCGCGCTCTGGTAACGTAGCTCCCGGTCTTTCTCCAGCGCTTTGCCTATGATTTCGTCCAGCTTTGGTGGCAGCGCTTGATTAATCTGCGATCCCGGAGGAGGCGTGCGGTTCAGAATCGCTTCGTAGAGGACCGCGACACTATTCCCCGCAAAGGCCATACGACCCGTCGTCATCTCATAGAGGACTGCCCCAAACGAGAACAAATCCGTCCGCGTATCCAGTTCTTCACCACGTGCCTGTTCCGGCGACATAGCCGGGGCTCGTCAAGTATTCTGCCTCCGTGGCAGTCGGCATCTGCGAAACGCCGACGCTCGTTCCAGCAGAGACCACTTTCGCCAAACCAAAATCGAGCACTTTCGCGTTGCCCAGTTTAGTCACCAAAAGATTTGCTGGCTTGATGTCTCTATGGATGATGCCCTGGGCATGTGCTGCCCGGAGCGCATCGGCGATTTGAATTGCTAGTTCCAACATCTCCTCGAACGGAAGCGGCTTGCCAGAAATGCGGTGCTTCAGCGTTGCCCCGTCGAGAAACTCCATCGCAATAAATTGCTGACCGTCCTGTTCGCCGATGTCATAGATGGTGCAGATATTCGGGTGATTCAATGCGGATGCGGCCTGTGCTTCGCGGCGGAAGCGTTAAAGGGCAGCTGCGTCGTGGAGCATTTCGGTAGGCAGGAATTTTAGAGCCACCGCTCGATGTAGCCGCGTGTCCTCCGCTTTATACACAACACCCATACCGCCGCCGAGTTTCTCGACAATACGGTAATGCGAAATGGTCTGGCCAATGAGAGGGTCAGGGGTGACATGTGCGCCACATATTAAGTTGAGGACAGAGGGCAAGTCAACGAAGCGAAGCGAAACTTGTCAAAGCTCTTTAGAAATGTCCCCTTGCTTACCTCATTAGAAATGTCCCCTTTTTGTTTTGTCGAAACGAAGTAGTCTGGGAAGTAGTCTGAAGTAGTCTACGGGCTAAGGTCCTGTTAACGGCGTTCCCGTCAATGTGAAGTACAACTTTACTTTTCCGAATTCGCGACGAATCGGGAGTTGAGAAAACTCAGTCTTTTCGGGACGGCTCACCAGCTTGCTTTGATGAAACCGAGGTGTTCGGTAATTGATGTACCAGCGGTATCCGGCAAGAAGAATCCCGATACACGATTGAGAAGCATGCAAAAACCGTGATGGCCACGATTGCCGCATGGGCAAAGACAATTGTCGGAAACTTTCTGCGGATGGAAGGAATTGGTGTCGACGCGGGCGCTGATGAGCATTTGGTCAAGGTTGGGCCTTTGGTCCCTCGTCGATAGTGAACAAAATAGCTACGACATTTGAGGAAACAGTCCTCTCGTATGTGGGTTTTACGACCGCTGATGGATGCCCGTGGGCCGCTAGTAGTTTTTCGATAACCGTGGCAGCAAGCGTAATCTTCTCTGGGTCGAACCAGCTTTCTACTGATAGCTTAAGCTTATTTTCCTTATAAGCGTTTTCGATGTCAGCCTCGTTTATCGACTGGATTCCTTGGTATCTAATTCGGCGAATAATGGGCCTTTCCCTAACGACAAAGATGACGATTTTTCCTTTCCGCGTGTCCGGGTCGTCCAAGACCGTTACGTGTACTTCGTCAAAATATTCAGTACGACGGAGGGCCTGAGCATCACGCTGAACGACCTCCGACTCGTAATTGTCACCAGGGCGGGAAACAATGTGGGCCATTATTGTGGCGCGTTGGACGCGTCGGTTACCTTCGATGTCGAGCCGCTGGATGTTGAAGGTTTGAGTCGCATGATTGTCATGTGACTGCTGAGACTCAAGTGCCTTCGCCGTGATAAAAAACAGGCAAGCGGTCCCACAGGCCCGCAATATCAGACGAGTACTTCGTGTCTCTGGAGTGTATGACATCATGGCCGCGCTCGCTTGAGGACCGCCAACAGCGTTAGCTGCACATTGAATTCTCAGCGCAATAGTGGAGTTGCTGCAAGGTGCCATTGCACTCCAAACGGCCTAACCGTCGAAGTCGATTTTGGCGTCGGGTCCAGTACCCATGTTTCCGATTGTTTCCGATTCGCGACAAGCCAGGACTTGAGGACCTCGCCGACCGAATTGGTGCCCTGGCCGCTGTTAAACTGTGGCCAGAGCGTCGCCGAGAGATCTATATCGCAGAATCTATATCGCAGACCCTTGACCTCATAGTTGGAATCTGATATATCGGAATCCGACTATGAAACAGGACAAAGCCAATTTCCTTCCTTTGCCACCCGCTACATTCCACATCTTGCTTGCGCTTGCCGGTGACGAGCTTCATGGGTACGGAATCATGCGAGCGATAGCCCGGCAATCGGAGGGCCAATACCGCCCTGGTCCAGGCACCCTCTATGACAACCTGCAGAGAATGATGGCGAAGGGCCTTATCGAGGAGAGCGCACGTCGATCCGACGTAACAGATCCTCGAAGGCGATATTACCGGCTGACGACACTCGGGCGGAACGTACTTTCGACGGAAACGGAATGGCTGGAGAAGGTGCTACGCGAGGCCAGGCTGCACTTGCGAGCCTTAAAGCCAAGAAGGACCTGATCATGGGTTTCCTAACGCGTTCTCTTTACCGCTGCCTTCTCCGACTGCACCCTTTTTCTTTCCGATCGCAGTTCGCGCGCGAGATGCTGCGGATCTTCGATGAAGAACAAGAAAAGGAAGGCGTCATCGGCACGACGAAACTGTTGGCCGACGCGTTCGCTTCCCTGGCACGCCAATGGCTAGTCCGACGCCTTTGGGAGAAACTGACCGACCCACCGATCTCTGACAGCCCATGCCACAAGGTACGTTACACAAGCGTTCCAATCTGGAAGCCATGGCGGGATTACGACCTGAGGTAAACTCGCAAACCCTTGTCTGGAGCCGCTCAATAAGTTCGACAGTACCAACGAGCGCTGATATGGATTAGTCGGCGAACTGTTATGTTTCTATTTGTCGAAGCAAGGCACACTTACATCCAGAAGCCGCCACCTACGCATTGCGCTCCTAGCGCTCTTTGTCGGCATCAATTTCTGCGGTGAGTGGTATGTTTTTCGCAGCCCCGTTCCTCGACACTTCTACGGTTACGACTTATCAGATGAGTTGGGAGCTCGTCACTCGTGAGATGCCTTTCGAAGACTGTTTCTTTCCTGAATCAGCGGTATTAGTATTCTCGCCATGGCTAAGAGAGATTCGACGCTGGCCGTCCCGCTCACCGTACTTCCGCGAAAAAGCGGCACCACTATGACTAAATCAGCGCTCCTCGCTGCGGCACTCCTCCTCACCGTCGCGGCTCGAGGTTGTGCACGTTCCACCCCGCCGAAGGACACACGCGCCGAAGACGAAGCGACGATCCGCGCCTACTCTCAAGCCCTGAATGAGGCCGTGCGTTCGAAGAACGTTGATAAGGCCGCCTCCTTCTACGCCGATGACACTTTTGGTTTCGGCTACGGCAGCGCCACGACGACGACTAAAGAAGCCACACGAGCCGACATGCAGAAGGACTTCTCTGTCCCGGGGTGGACGATCAGTTGGAAGACCGAGGGCGTTGTTGTCGCGCGCTCCGGCGATCTCGCCTACGAGCACGGACACTACCTCTATACCACCACGGAAAAAGACGGGAAGCCTGAAATAAAAACGGGGAACTACCTTTTAGTGTGGAAGAAGCCACCCGGTGGCGATTGGAAGATTGCGGTAGATACCGACGCAGAGGACCCGCCGCCCGCGGCGCCTACGAAATAACCTAAGCTCGAAACTTACGGTCCGGGACTGCCGGCATATGCCGCGCGCGTCCGCCCGCGCATCGAGCGCTCGATTCGGCCAATGACGTAGAACTTTTCGCAATGCCGCTGTAATTCCTGATAAACGCATTCCTGGACAAGCGGCTCATAGTACCCGCATGGATGATTGGCGGACATTTTCATTCAGCCAGAGTTGTGGAAGCAATACAGCTGGTGGTGCGGCGAAACTGGCCCCCGGAGATGCGCCGGCAGGACCGCCCAAAATGCGAGCAAGCTTCGATCTGTGCGCGAAGGTGAATCAGGCTTGCATATTCTTCGCGATTCGGCCCATTTAATGTAATCGACCTGCAGCGTGGAACGTCTTGGCACTCAAGTCGCGTAGGAAAATTGGTCTCCGGCAAGCCCTGACCGAACAGAATCGAACAAAGGGAGGCATCATCGGGTCGCTAATGAATAGTTCAAAGAGAGTACCACGGCACAAGAAACCAAAGCCCTGCACAAGTATCCCGATCGTGATCGCCGGAAAATACGCATAGCCTTGCGAGAAAACATCCTTCGCCACCGTGATTCGAGCGCAATTCCGACTGGGAATGCCGCGCCCATGAGAAATTCCAGTCCGTTAAGGTGACGATAAGGAAGCAGCAAAAAATCGTTGTCCATCCCGCCTTGGGTATAGATACCTAAGGCGGGATGAAGCCAATTTCTTAAGTCCAACTCTGATTCCCAAATCTAGTATCAACCTTCCACTGATCGCAGATCACTTTGAGGGTTTAACAGGCTAGGCTTGCGATGGGAGGCTTGGGACTAGACGAGGTGAAGCTCTTTGATATGGCCGAGCAACTTCCCCGTGTCGATCGGTTTAAACACATAGGCGTCGCACAATGATTTGAAGGACTTGACGACGTTCTTCACATCGTCCAGCGCGGTGGTCATGATGATTTTTACGCCAGCCGTGGAGAGAGTACCTCCCGCTTCTTCGAGAGCGCGTATTTTCTCGACGGCCACCTGACCATCCATTTCGGGCATCATAATATCCATGCAGATCAAATCGTAGTTTTGTCCGTGTTCTCGAGCGGCGGAAAACGCGGCAACCGCCTCTTTACCGCTCACGGCGATGTGGCATTCGCCATATTGGGAGAGGAAGGATTGCAGTAGAAGCCTGCTGGTGAAGTCATCTTCGACGATTAGTGTGCGCATTATTGTATTTATCTCCTGGGAGCGGCTACGCCCATCCTAACTGCCGCAACCTGTTCTTGAGCAATTCGAATTGTTCGTTCAGCTTGGGCATGAGAGTTAGCGCCCGGTCAAACTCACTGGCTGTGGCCCTCTTCTGGACCTCGCAGCAGAGCGTCCGCAGGGATTCGGCAGATACCGTGGCCGCCGATCCTTTAAGGCTATGGGCTAGCAGCCGGGCACCCGACGCATCGCTGGTCTCCAGCTTTTTCTCAAGGGCGCGCAGTTGTTGGGGCGCATCGTCCAAGAATCCGGTGACGACCTTGCGGGCCAGAAGTTTGTCTTCCATAAGACGTCCGAGCATCGCTTGTTCGTCAAAAACGAGTTGAGGAGTTGAATCTGATGCCAGGGCAGGAGGCTCCCCGTGGTCGGCGGCGGGCGCGTTCAGCCATTTCGCCAAGACTTCCGAAAGCGTCCTGAGCTCGATTGGCTTGGAAATGTAATCGTTCATTCCCGCCCGGAGGCATCTGTCGCGATCCCCGTTCATGGCATCAGCAGTGACGGCGATGATGGGAATCTGGGGGTTACGGTTACGCGCCAGACCGTGGCGATCGCGAATCCGCCGGGTCGTTTCAAACCCGTCCAGTTCGGGCATCATGCAGTCCATGAGCACAAGATCATAATCGGCCGAGGAAAGGGCGTTGACAGCCTCAAGTCCATTAGCAACGAAATCGGCGGTGTATCCGAGTTTGTTCAGCATGGCCAGGGCCACCTCCCGGTTGGTAACGTTATCCTCCGCCAGCAGGATCCGTGCCTGGCGATTGGCTACTTGAGTTGCAGAGGGAATAACGGGAGGATCGGAGGAGTCCACACCCAGCTTAATTATCACGCCGGCGGGCTCGCGGGCAGGCTGCTTCTCAAAGACGGCTGTAAACCAGAAGGTCGATCCTTTGCCTTCCTCGCTCTCGACCTCGATTCGGCCGCCCATTATCTCCACCAGTTGCCTGGAAATCGTCAGGCCCAAACCAGTGCCGCCATATCGACGCGTGCTGGAACCATCCGCCTGGACGAAAGGCTCGAAGAGAGCGGAGGCATGGTTCTGGGGGAAACCCATGCCGGTATCCATCACGGAGAAACGCAGTACGGCCTTTTGCAGTTCTTCAGTCTCGAGACGCACACTGACGGCGACATGGCCCCGAGAGGTAAACTTCACGGCGTTTCCCACGAGGTTAATGAGAATCTGGCGCAGCCGTCCGGGATCGCCCCGCAGGAGCAAGGGAGTTCCCGGTTGCACCTCGCAGGTCAGTTCAAGCTGTTTTTCAGAGGCCTTAATCCTCAACAAGGTGACCGCGTCTTCCAGCACGCTGTGGAGATCGAAGTCGGAGGTCTCCAGCGTAACTTTCTTGGCTTCAATTTTGGAGAAGTCCAGAATGTCGTTAATAATCAGCATCAGTGCTTCGCCGCTAGTACGAACGAGGTCGGCAAATCTCCTTTGTTCGGCGCTGAGTTCAGTGTCCAGGAGCAACTTGGTCATGCCAATTACTCCGTTCATCGGAGTGCGGATTTCGTGGCTCATGTTGGCCAGGAATTCGCTCTTGGCGCGGTTGGCGGCCTCGGCGGTTTCCTTGGCCCTTCGCATTTCCTCCTCGACCCGCTTGTGTTCGCTGATGTCGTGAGCGATTTTTGAAGCCCCAATGATTGCGCCGCTGCTGTTGCGAATTGGCGAGATCGTCGCAGAAACGTCAACGTACTTGCCATCCTTGCGGACGCGGATGGTTTCAAGAGCGCTGACGCGCTCACCACGACTAATTCGCTCCAGAATGTCGAGTTCCTCAGTGACGCGCTCCGGCGGCAAGAGCATCCGCATTGGTCTACCGACGGCCTCCGATGACGAGTAGCCGAACAATTTCTCGGCGGCGGGATTCCAGGAGTTAATCGTCCCGTCCAAAGTCTTGCCGATAATGGCCTCACCCGAGGACTCCACTACGGCCGCCAAGCGTTCGCGTATCTCCTCAACGCGCTTGCGTTCGGTAATATCGGAAAGGACGCCGTCCGCGTAGCGCACGCCGTCTCTTTCGTAAGTTCGATAAGCACGGTCATGCACCCATATCCACTCGCCATCTTTTCTCTGGTACCTGAATTCTTCGTCGAAAGGCTTGCCTTCCGCAAAAAGTCGATTAATGGCCTGTTCGATCCGCTTTGCATCGCTCGGATGGATTCGTTCGAACAAAAGTCTCCATTCGCTCTTACTAAATTCCTCCGAAGCAAATCCGAGTATTTGCTCGATATTCGGACTGATGTACGGCCTTTGGCCATCTGCAGTGGAACTCCAAGTGACGTCGGGAATGTTCGCGACAAGGGAACGAAATTTCTCCTCGCTCTGCCGGAGCTTTTCGTGCGCCAGCCGGCCATCGGTAATGTCGAGGGTCGAACCAACCAGGCGCATAGATCGGCTCCTCATGGCCGGGACCACTTGGCCGCGAGTACGGACAACCCGCGTCGTCCCGTCGGAGCGCAAAATTCGATGTTCAAGGTCGAACGGCTCGCGGACCTGGACCGTGCCGATCAGCGTCTTGCTGACACGGTCACGATCGGCAGGGTGAACAGCCCCTATCACCTGGGCGAACGAGGCGGTAGCCGCACCCGATGGAAAATCGAAGATGCGGAAAAAACCACGGGAACCATGAAACTCTCCCGCCTGGACATCCAGTTCCCAGGTTCCCACGAGAGCGATATCCTGAGTTTCTTCCAAATTCTTAGCGCTGTTGTCCAGCGCTTCATCAGCGGCGCGTAATTCCGTCACATCCTCCTTGATGGCGATAAAATTGGTGATGGCGCCATCTGGGCTGTGGACCGGGGTGATCGACATGACTTCCATATAATGCGTCCCGTCTTTCCGCCGGTTGATGAGTTCCCCCTGCCAGACCTCTCCGCCAAGGATTAAGCGCCAAAGTTCGCTGTAATAAGCCGGGTCTTGGCGATCAGACTTCAAAAAGCTGGTCTTCCGTCCGACCGCTTCTTCGGCACTATATCCGGTCATTTTTGTAAAGGCGGAGTTGACGTATTGAATTGTGGCGGAGGTATCAGTAATCACAACGGCTTCGCCGATTTGACCAATGGCGGTTGCGAGAAGAGTCAGATCGCCGGTGGAAAGACGGTTCTGCGAAACGTCGACAGATGCAGACGGGTCACGTTCTGACACATCATCCATTGGGGCGGCGGGCCGGAGCGTTATTTGGCGGTCCGGAATCTCAGGTTTTTTAGTGCCGAGCATCGATGTCCCTACTTCACTAGCTTCTGGACCGTGGAAATCAACTGGTCCGCATTGAAAGGCTTCACAATCCAACCGGTCGCCCCGGCCTTGCGCCCCGCATCCTTCTTCTCGGCCTGAGATTCCGTCGTGAGCATCAAAATGGGAATGAACGAGTATCCAGGCAATTTGCGGACGGCGCCGATCAATTGGAGACCATCCACATTGGGCATGTTTAGATCCGTGATGATCATGTCGAACTTCCCGCCACCGGCTTTGTCGAGACCATCTTTTCCATCAACGGCCTCGACCACCTCGTAGCCCGCCTTGCGCAGCGTAAAGCCGACCATCTCCCGAACACTGCTTGAATCGTCCACGGCTAAGATTTTCTTCATCGTCAGCCCTCGTGTGTTTGGCTGGAGCGTTCTTTCAAGCGCAAAATCCAAACTCAAGTTCAAAATAGTTCAACGGTGTTCCCCGAGAACGATTGTTGAGCGACAGGCATGGCGGTTCCCCGCAGCGCTGCATGCAGGACATCCCGTTCCACCTCGGTTGTATACGAGGCGGCGAAGAACTCTCCGACCTCCGTCGCATCGTACCTTCTGCTGACACCCGGATAGTCGGACTCGAACTGGCTGGTCAGACCCTCTACGGAGGCCATGACAGCCTCAAGATGAGCAAAGCAGGCATCGAACAGACTTCCGGTTTTGCCAACTTCCGCGGTTTCCACCTGCATTTTCTCGGTGACCTCTTTCATCAGCAGAGACTGCGTGGCCGCGAAGGCCGCCGCCGATCGTAAGTTCTTGAGACCGGCCCTGGTCTGCGCTTGTGCTTCATGGAGCCTTTCGCTGCTGGCTTCGGAAAAGGCCTCCATCACCTGGTTGGTGCGGGTGACAAGATTAAGGATCTCTTGCATTGTTTGCTCGGATCGATCGCTAATCTCGCCCCACTCCGCAGAAATTTCCTGGATGATCCTGGCTATTGACAAGATGGCATGAGCCTTAGCACCCAGGCGTCTGGCCTCGATAAACGAGTTGAAGGAGAGCAATCGCAGGCGGTTGCGGACAGTCGTCGTTTTCTTCAAGTGATCGCCAACCAATTGCGCCAAGGTTGAGAGACCATTGAGCGCGAACCGGATTCTCTCGCTGTAAGCCTGACTCTGGCGTTCGAGTAACTCGATGTGCGCCACATGGGAGGACAACTCACGCTCCTGTCCGAGCACCAAGGGACCGATGCCAACCAATTCCGAAGCGCCGACCCGCAGGATGCCCGCCATGCACGTCTTGATTTGAGACGTCCAATGGGTGACGGTTTCTTTGATGTTCTTCAGTTGATAGGTCTGAATGAGAAGCCCCGCATAGACTCTAGGCACTTCCTGCGCGACGCGATCTTCCGACTCCCCATCGCCTGGTATCCTCTTGGAAATAATCTCTAACGCTGCCTGAACGTGTTCGAGTTGCTGGCGAGTGATGTCGTGAGCTTGGACGGCCGCTACCACTCCGGCAATCTGCTGGCCAATGTCTTGGACACTCCGCCGGAACTCTTCCGGCCCCGCGGATAATTGCGCCAGGCTGGTATTCAACACCGTCAAATCGTTTCCCAGGGCGACTTCCGCCAAGGTCAACTTTTCCCGAAGGCGCGGGAGTTCGGCGGATAACACTTGCTTGGTCTCGGCGATTTCAACCCTGCGGCCATCCGTGTGTTTGGCGAGTTCCTGGGTATCGCGTGTTAACGAGTTCGAGAAATCGGCCAATTCGTGCGCCAGGTAGTTGAATCCGGCACCGACGGCGCCGAGGCGCGCCACTTCTATATTTGTCAGCGCACTCAAGGCCTTTGTCTTAAGAGCAATCGCGCTATGTGCTCCCGTGACCAACGTCAGTTGTTTGAGCAGGTTTACTTCTGTCGTCACGGTCTCCAACAGTCCGGTCGTGGCCTGCAGCCTCTCCGCAATAAACCGTCTAGCCACAGTGCCGAGGGATTGCACGCTCGTTAGCACGGCGCTGCTATTGTCACTCTCCACGCGGGCGACAATGGCAGCAGCCAGACCCGAGATTGTGTCGGCATGACCAGCCAAGCCCTTAAAGGTGTTCGCCACCAAGGTGATCTGAGTTTGTGTAGTATGAGCCAGCTCATGCAGATGGCACTGCGCCGTCTCAAGCTTGACGACAATAGCGGCTCTGGTTGCAATACTCATAGCAATTTGTTTTGCCCGACTGTGACTACTACCCGTTCCGGAAACGAAAGGCAGGGTACCTGCGGACTGGCCCTGAGCTTGGCATAACTTTCTCCTATCTGCGTTTCCTGGCCTGGGTGCCGAATGTTTAGCGCGCGTACGCCAGCATCGCACCAGCAACTGCCCCCAGCGGCAGCACCTTGTCCACTGCTTGGCGCTTGATGGCCTCCTTTGGCATGCCAAACACCACGCAGGTGGCCTCATCCTGAGCGATCGTCTTAGCCCCTGCTTGTTTCATTTCCAGCATTCCGTTTGCGCCGTCATCTCCCATTCCAGTGAGAATCACGCCCACGGCGTTCCGTCCCGCGTAGCGAGCAGCGGAGCGAAACAAAACGTCGACGGAGGGACGGTGACGGCATACCAACGGGCCTTCCTTAATCTCAACGTAGTACCGGGCGCCGCTGCTTTTAAGCAGCATGTGATGATTACCTGGCGCAATCAGCGCGCGTCCGCGGATGACCGTGTCGTTGGACTCCGCCTCCTTCACGCTAATACTGCACAAACCGTCCAGCCGGTTGGCAAAAGCTCGTGTAAAGACCTCCGGCATGTGTTGCACAATCACGATGCCCGGGGTGTCGGGCGGAAGCGCCTGCAGCAAGGTGGTGAGTGCCTCCGTGCCGCCGGTCGAGGCGCCGACTGCCACTATCTTCTCTGTGGTCTCCGCCATGGCATGAGTGGCTGGCGACAGAATGGCGTCAGCTGTCAGCTTGGGCTCGACTCGTCGACCCGGCCGCAACAGTTGCCGGACCTGCGCAGCAGCCTTGACAGCCTCGCACAATATGATCCGCGAGTCTTCCAAGAACTGTTTGCTGCCCAGGCGGGGCTTGGCGATGACCTCTACAGCTCCATACTCCAGCGCCTTGAGAGCGCTTTGCGCCCCTTCTTCGGCCAGGCTCGAACAGATGACCACTGGGATCGGGTGCTGGGACATGATCTTTTGTAGGAAGGTAAGCCCATCCATCCGCGGCATTTCTATATCGAGGGTAATAACATCAGGCACCTGTTCGCTGATCCGCTCGGCGGCCACATAGGGGTCGGCCGCAGTGCCCATGACCTCAATATCTGGGTCGGAAGAGAGCACTTCGCTCAGCGTCTGGCGAACCACCGCGGAGTCGTCCACGATTAGCACGCGAATTTTTCCTGCGCTCATAAACTCATTTCCGCTGCTGTATAAATCCGGTGTCGCTATAAGTCCCCATGGCCCAGTGCATGAAGGCAAAAGTTAGTGCGACCACGCAGCTCCAGCTATCCCGGGAAGGGGGACCAAGGCTACTATTCAACCAAGATCTCCTCATGTGCCACCTTGGCAAGTCGACGCACGAGCACTTCCCCGGTCCCGGTATTGAACTTAATCATTCGCCCGAATGTACCGCCCAGACTTGACGCCAGCACGTCATAACCCTCGGTCTTCAGGATGTTGATAGCCGCTTCGCCATTCTGTTTGCCGACGGTCGGTTTCGAGACCGAGGGATGGTGTACGAGCAATACGTCGGCCCCGCCGAATAACTTGACTTGGATCTCGGTGCGAAAAGTTCCCAGTTCGTCAAACTGCCGGGCCAGGTCGCGAATGCAGAAATCCACATAACGGTACCCTTGCACAACGCCCACCGTCTCGGACGGGCTCGTTGGGCACCAGGGTAGAAGAGAATGACAGAGTGCCCCGATTCGCAGCCTGGGACTCCAGAAAGTGATGCCGACGCAAGAGCCCAGCAATGTCCTTATGATCGCTGGTTTACGTGCGAGGTATAGCTCGCCGGGCTGCAAATAAATATCCGGCAGCTCACCTTCAAGTGCTAACATCGATTTTCCTATACAGGGCCGGCGCCACTGGCACCAGGGGAAGATTCAAATCGTGCAGAGTCTCCGCGTGGCCCACGAACGCGTAACCTCCGGTCACGAGATAACTGAACAGTTTTTCCAGAATCTGCTGCTGGGTGGGACGATCAAAGTAGATGATCACATTTCGGCAGAAAATTGCGCCTGCTTTTTCCGAAAGTCCAAAGTTTGCGTCCTTGAAATTGACCCTCCGGAACTCAATTTGTTCGCGCAATTCCGGTACGACTCGCAGCAGGTTGGAACTCGGATCGCGGCCCCGCATGAAATATTTCCGCCGCAACTCCGCCGGCACGGGTCGCACGACCTCGCTGGTGAAGACCCCTCGTTCGGCTGCAGCCAGCACTTTGGTGGAGATATCGGTGGCCAGCAACTTGAAGCGAAAGCCCGGGTGCGCCAATGCATATTCATTCAGCACAATTGCCAGCGTGTAGGGTTCCTCACCCGTCGAGCAGCCGGCGCTCCAAATCAATAGCGGCCGCCCGCTCTTGTTGCCCGCCATGAGGTCCGGAAGTGCCTTCTGCACCAGAAAATCAAAATGATCCGCCTCGCGGTAGAAATCGGTCTTGTTGGTACTGACCGCGTCGATGAGATGAACAATCTCTTCCCGCTGGCCCTTGTGCCCAAATAGATATTCACAATACACGGCGAAGGAGGGCAGATTTAAGGTCCGCAAACGCCGCTTGATGCGTAGCTCAAGCATGATCTTTTTGTCCGCGCTCAAGTTGATGCCTGACTGTTCGTAAATCAGCTTGCGCAGGCGTACAAAGTCCGTTTTGGAGATAGTTTCGTCCTGACCACTCATACCTGGAACGGCCGTAGCTCGCGCCGTGCTCCTCCGTCAAACCAAGACTTCAGCCACCGGCTTATTGACTTCCGGCGCGCGGATAGCCCCCAGTTCCTCGGCTGAAAAGACGCGGTCAATGTCCAGGATCATGATGAACTGGTTGTCTCTCTTCCCCATTCCCTTGATAAAGTCGGTCCGAATTTGCGTGCCGATTCGGGGAGCCGGCTGGATCTGGTCCGGTTCGAGATCAATCACTTCCTCAACGGAATCAGCCAGTGCGCCGATGATGGTGGGCTCGTTGTCCAGCATTACCTCCACCACCACAATGCAGGTGTTCCGCGTTCTTTCAGTTTTCGACATCTCGAGACATAACCGTAGATCAACCACCGGGACCACGCTCCCTCGAAGATTGATCACCCCGCTCATAAACTCGGGGGTTCGGGGAATCTCGGTAATGTTCGTGAAGTCAAGAACTTCCCTCACCTTTGCGACGTCCGTGGCAAAAACCTCGTTGCCTAATTTGAAGGTGAGGTACTGCCGCGTCTCCGTGATTTCGGCAACGCTCATATTCAGCCCCTTTCGCTTTTGAAGTCACTTGGCCAAACGCAAGCGATCTTCGATGTACTAGAAGTGCTCAAATTCCTTGTCCAATTCGTCTCCTTTTTCCTTCAGCTTGAGGTTTACCCCCGCCCTCGCGGTCGCCTTCGCACCTGCCGGCGCAGCGTGACCGTTCGGTTTGGAGGCCTTTGCAGCAGCGGCATCCGTGTGTTGCACCGCTCTCGGAGCCGCGGTCCGCACTTTCTGGACATGACCGTCGTCCCCGGTCTTGAAGAATGCCAAAGCACTTACTAGCTGATCGGACTGCGCGCTCAACTCCTCCGTGGTGGAAGCCATCTCCTCGGAAGCCGAAGCATTCTGCTGAATGACCTTCTCGAGTTGCTGCAACGCCTTGTTGATCTGCTCGGCGCCCGTATCTTGTTCTTTGCTTGCGGCAGTGATCTCCTGGACCAGTTCCGCTGTCCTCTGTATATCCGGCACCAGCTTTTCCAGCATTTCGCCGGCTTTCTCCGAGACTTTCACGGTCGTTCCCGAGAGTTGGTTGATCTCCCCCGCTGCTTTCTGGCTCCGTTCCGCAAGCTTGCGGACTTCCGCCGCCACAACTGCGAACCCCTTGCCATGCTCGCCGGCGCGTGCCGCTTCAATGGCCGCGTTCAAGGCCAACAGGTTGGTCTGCCGCGCGATCTCCTCAATGATGGAGATCTTGCTGGCGATTTCCTTCATCGCCGTCACCGCTTCCACGACGGACTTTCCGCTCTCCAGCGCGTCCTTGGCGGATTTGTTGGCGATCTTATCGGTTTGTTGTGCGTTGTCGGCGTTCTGCTTGATGTTGGATACCATTTCCTCCATCGAGGACGAGGCTTCCTCCGCGGATGCGGCTTGCGCGGTCGCCCCGTTCGATACTTCCACCGAAGCCGTGCTGATGGATTGGCTGGCCGACGCCACTTCGCCGGCGATTCCGCGAATGTCGGAAACCGTTCGCGTGATGCCGCTGATCATCGCCGCAAATGCCTGCATGAGCTTGTCTCGGGGAGACCGTTCCCGGACGGCGACCGTCAGATTGCCGTTCGCGATTTCCTCCGCGGCCGCAGTCACATCGTTCATGGCGGTAATCAGCGTATTCAGGTTGTTCTTGATTGTGTTGAAATCCCCGTGATAGGTGTCCGTGATCTGCGGAGGAATATCGCCCTTGCTGATTTGCTCGACGCATTTTGCCGAGAAGTTAAGCGGGGCGATGACCGCATCGAGGATAGCGTTCACTCCGCGCACAATATCGCCGTAAGACCCGCTGAATTGGTCGTGCCTGCCTCGCTCGGACAATTGCCCGGCGTTCGAAGCCTCCGTTAAGCGAGCCAATTCCTTTTGCAGGCTTTGCAGGACGGTGGCGACATTGTTGATGGCCTGCTTCATCTTTTCGTGGTCGCCCTTATACGTTTGCGCGATCAGCTCGTCGATTTTCCCACTCGAGACTTGCGCCAGGATGCGGTTGCCTTCGCCAATCGGCAGCAGGATGGCATCCAGCATGGTGTTCACGCCGCGCACAATTTCCGCGTACGCACCCTGGAACTGCTCCGGCTTTCCGCGATCAGAGAGCTGCCCTTCTCTCGAAGCCTCGGTCAAGCGCACCAATTCCTTTTGCAGGCTTTGCAGGACGGTGGCGACATTGTTGATGGCCTGCTTCATCTTTTCGTGGTCGCCCTTATACGTTTGCGCGATCAGCTCGTCGATTTTCCCATTCGAGACTTGCGCCAGGATGCGGTTGCCTTCGCCAATCGGCAACAGGATGGCATCCAGCATGGTGTTCACGCCGCGCACAATTTCCGCGAATGCACCCTGGAATTGCTCCGGCTTTCCGCGATCAGAGAGTTGCCCTTCCTTGGAAGCTTCCACCAAGCGCAACAGTTCCTTTTGCAGGCTCTGCACGACCGCCGCGACATTGTTGACCGCCTGCTTCATCTTTTCGTGATCGCCCTTGTAGGTCTGCGCAATCACTTCGTCGATCTTCCCGCCGGAAATCTGCGAGAGAATACGATTGCCTTCCCCGATGGGCAGCAGGATGGCATCCAGCATCTCGTTGATGCCCGTCACCATTTCGCGATGCACCCCTTCAAACTGGTCGGGCTTTCCGCGTTCTGTTAGGCGTCCTTCTCGTGACGCTTCCACAAGCCGCTGGATCTCTTGAGAGAGCAGCAGCGCCTCGCTATCTCCCTCCCTCGGTTTCCCCCCGGATCTCTCGCGGCTGCCATTGCTGGCCCCTCCGTTGCCCCCGCCGTTGCCATGCACTTTGCGGCTTCCCTCGATCGTTTTTGTTGTCATGATTTGTACCCCTCTCTAAAATCGGAATTCACTGTGCTAAAGTCACGAGACCAGATGCAGCTCCGCGGACAGTTCCTGAACACCCCTACCGTTATCTGCGGTACCAAAACCCTTGGAAACCGCTCTGACGCTTCCCCCTCGCGGTCCGCCTGTACCCTCGGAGTGCGTCCGCGAAATACGCGTTTCCGCGCGAGTGCCTACGGTCATCAATCGGACTGCGTCTTGCACCAGCCGATGCGGGTCGAGGATCAATGCCACCGTCCCGTTGCCCAAAATGGTGGCGCCGGACACCACGTTGACGTGGCGGTATAGACATCCGAGGTTCTTGATCACTGTCTGGTAGTCGCCGATGACCTGGTCTACGACGAACCCGTAGCGCCCCGCATCCGTTTCCGCGATCATGATCTGCTCGCGCTCCGGCGGCTCGCTCCGAATCTTGAAGTATTCCCGCAAACGGATGTACGGAATGATCTCCCCGCGCACATGGGCGATATGTTTGCCATTGGCGTTCGCTATATCTTGGCGCGTCAGCTCGATGCACTCCAGCGTCGTGGCCAGCGGCAGCACAAAAAACGCCACCCCGACGCGCACCAGCAGTCCATCGATGATCGCCAGCGTAAGCGGTAGGCGCAACGTAACGCTGGTTCCCGCCCCAGGTTTGCTAGCTATGTCGATCGTCCCCCGCAGAGCCTCCACGCTTCGGCGCACCACATCCATCCCGACTCCCCGCCCGGATATATCCGTAATCACTTTCGCCGTGGAAAATCCCGGCGCCAGGATCAGCGAATAGATCTCCGACTCTGTCAGCTGGGCATCCGCCGTAATCAGACCTTTTTCGATTCCATGCTGCCGCACAGCCTCTGCATTAATCCCGCCTCCATCGTCAGCTACGCCGATAAGCACACTGGCGCCCGAGTGCCGCGCGGAAAGCTGTAACGTTGCCGCGCGCGTTTTTCCCGCTGCGACGCGGATTTCCGGCGACTCGATGCCGTGGTCCATGCTATTTCGAATCAAATGCATCAGAGGATCGTTCAACCGGTCGATCACAGTCTTGTCCAATTCCGTATCGGCTCCCTCGGTGACCAGTTCGACCTCTTTGTGTAAATCCCGCGCGAGGTCGTGTACCAGTCTGCGAAACCGTTCAAACGTTGCCCGAATCGGCAGCATGCGGATGCTCATCGAGTTCTCGCGCAGCGCCGAAGTGAGGCGCTCGACTTCTTCCGACGCCGCCCGCATCTCGATATCTTCGCGGCGCGTGGCGATCTCCCCCAGTCGGGCTTGCACCGTTACGAGTTCGCCCACCAGGTTGACGTATTGGTCGAGCTTCGCTGCTGGTACGCGAATGCTCGACGCCGTTTCCGCACTGTCATATCCGCGTCGTCCAAAGCTCGGGGCCTTCGCCTGGGACGTCTGTAATTCCGGCGCGGGAGTCTCGACGCTCAGTGCTTGGCTCGTAGCGGGTTCGATCGTCAACTTACAATTGTCCTCGACGAAGATGAAGACATCCGCGATTGCCTCACGCGTCGCGGAGGTCGTCAGGAGCATGTCCCAACCGAGATAGCACTGCTCTGGATCCAATTCGCTGATTGGCGGAACGGCCGCCATGTTTGCCGTCGTCTGTAATCTTCCCAGGTGCTTTAGTTCGCGCAGTAGCAGCATCGGATTTGCCCCGCAACGCAGCAGTTCGGGTCCAGGAAAAAAGGAGACGTGCCAGTCACGAGTTGCTCCTTTGGCAACCGCCGGAGGCGCCGCAACGCCCGTAGCTTGGGATGCCGACTTAGCTTGGTGTTTTTCCTGTTTCCCCGTGAGCTGCCCCAACTTCGCCAGGACCTCCGCAGCGGCCTCGCTCGTCTTGACTGCTACCCCGTCGGGCTGCTCCAGCATGATCTTGATTTGATCGAGCGCTGTCAGTGAGAGATTGATGAGAGTGGGCGTGATCTCTAAGCGTCCGTTGCGAACTTCATCGAACGCGTTTTCCAGATTGTGAGTGAACTCGGCAAGTTGATCAAACCCGAAC
The DNA here is from genome assembly GCA_963742325.1 of Candidatus Acidiferrales bacterium. GTDB lineage: Bacteria > Acidobacteriota > Terriglobia > Acidiferrales > UBA7541 > Acidiferrum. Next base: position 3,249,194 of record CAVULB010000002.1, read on the forward strand.
ATGGATCCCGAGCCCTTAATTGTGTGCAGCGCGCGAAAAGCCCGCCCTACCAGTTCCTTGTCGGAGCGATTCTCATTCAGCTCCAGAAGCGCCGCTTCCAGCTCTACCAATATCTCTCGAGCTTCTTCCTGGAACGCCTGTTTGAATTTGTCAATCATCAGCCGTTTTGACCTACTACGCTCCGTTGACTTACTTCTCGTTCGACGGAACCGGAAACCTCTCAAATCCTGCTTCGCCTGCCGCCGCAATAATTTCCTTTGGCGCTTGCCCCGCAAGAAACAATCTCCGCCCGGACTTGCGGGCTTCGCGCTCCGCGGCCCACAGCAATTGCATTGCGGTGACGTCCAACTCCGTCGCGCGCTGAAGATCCACTTGCAAGTCCTTTCCAGACGCCAGCGCTTGCAGCATCACTTTCTTCAGTTCGCCCGCAGAAGCGATGCCGACCTCGCCATCTAAGCGGATCAAGCACTGCGCTTCGCTTTGGTCAATGGTCACCGCCACGCTCCACTCCATCTCGATCCACGGCCTTCCCGTCCCGGCGGATTCCCAGCAAGACGGTTAGACACTCTCTGCTGGTTGTTCTGCTTCAGTCGTGCTCGATTCCGGTGTGATTCTTCGCGATCACAGCATTTACTAAAAAAGCGTCTTGTACGGACTATCTAGATCACTGCACGCGTGGATTATCCACGTGCTCACCGTACCCCCACGCTCCGCCATGTGTGGAGTACGATTTCCATTCTGGAATTTGTCGCCCGATTCGTGTCGCTTTGAGACTCGCGGGTGATTAGCTCTCGTATCCCCGCTCGTCCCACGTTCAGACTCGCTTACCCCCTGTAACGTGTTGATTCCTTTCTCCTGCCGTCCTACGACATCAGCCGAGGGAAGAAATCCAAATGCCTCTTCGCTCGCCTTCTGACAGGCCTAGACAGCACGTTGCGGCCCACTGTTCTTGCGCATAAATTCTTGAGTTGAGCGCATGAGGAGTAGCGACAACATTGGCGATCTAGCGAAAGAATTGGGAGTAGGCCGACGGTGTCTCTACAAGCGGCAAGCCAAACTCGGATTTGCTGCCGGTAAGACGAATCACCTCGAGCCTGGAGAAGAAGCACCACGGACGAACTCTCATGAATCGCGGCGACTCTGGCGAGATGGCATCTACGACCAACTCCGAGAAGTGATTCCACTGCAAGGCAACTTAGGCATCGAGGGAATGTGCGAGCGGACGACAGTCAGCCGGGCAAGCTTTTGTCGATCCTTTCACAAGCAACAGCCTGTTGAGGAAGAACTGCAAGTGCGCTCTGCGATCCAGCAGATCGCCATCGAACACCGTCGACGCCGTATTTCTGCCGAGTTACGACGGCGGGGTATAGCGGTGAATCACTAGCGAGTGATGCGGATCATGGCGGCGATAACCTGTTAAGCAGTGCAGCCGAAGTCCTTCGTGATAACCACGAATAGCCATCATGAATTCGAGGTGTATTTGAACCTGGCCAGCCGGATGAAAACTAACAGGGATCAATCAGCTGTGGCAGAACTCACTGCCCATGTCGTCGCACGAAGTCCGGGTATGTGTAAAGTCATCTCTGCTCATTTGTCGGTCTTGCAAAGGGGAAACGCTGTGGATTCGATCTTTTTCGTGCAGTAGCCAATTTCCTCATCAATAATTGCAAGTTTTGAAACCAATATCGGATCGTCAGGTTTTAGCTCATGTTCCGACATCACGGTCGTCCGCCTACGTTTCAATTCCTCTCGCTTCAGCTTCCAAAACGAACTGGTTGCAGGCATGTTATCTCCAGCTAATCGGTTCCTTGGTGGCTAGCCAGCGTTCCTCGACTTTATAAAGTGCATCTTTTAGCGCTAGGTTGTCCTTTTGCGCCCATCGGGTAGCTGTTTGCAACAGATACGCTTGCCGGGATGAGAAGAACATCCGCCCATTCTGGGGGGTCGCTTGAAGCAATCCATCTTTCTCCAGTTGGAGAATTTCGGCTTCCGTGACTTTCAGACGTTGGGCTAGCTGCTGCAGGGTGTAGTAATCCGACATTGTGTCCCTCCATTTACAGTTTGAGCGTGCGTGAATGAACGGGATGTGACGGTCCTCACCGGAAATTCGGATGTGTCCATATAGCCATGTGGTGTGATTGGGGAATTCTCATCACTCATCGCTTCCCTCGCTTTGGTTCGAGCGCGCCCGTCCAGGCGAAAACCGGATAGGCCCGTTCCCTAACAAGAGGCGCCAGCCTTCCTCACCTGGGCGCAGTGCGCTCGAAACCGATGACGTCGATTCCGATGTTGTTATTGTCTTGAGTAAACCCGGAAGTTCGTGACGTTCCCATTCACTACCAGCGACTCGCTGGCCCCAACAACCGCATTGCCTCCGGAACTGATCAGTGGTCGGTTGGCTCTACGAAGCGTCGATTGTCGGTAAGGTTAGAGTGCACCCTTAAATCGCCGGTTACCCGGATGGAGAAATTCTTGTGAGCGGGTATCCCGTCCACTCCGTCTGCCGTAAGGTGGATCGCGAACTCCCCTGCACTGGTGTAGGCATGAGATACCTTGGGGCCGTCCGCGGTTGTGCCGTCGCCGAGGTCCCAGCGATACGCGACTGCGGGCACTCCGCCAACTTCGGCCTGTGCCGAGAGCGCCGAAAGAATGATCGTCTCACCAGTAATTGCCGTTGCGGGTGCCTCCACCGTCACGATTGGGGCAGCCTCGGCAATGTTCTTGTCGATCAGTTTGATCACCCTCACCGACTGGGGCGGCTGGTTTTCCAGCCGCACTGCGCCACCCTCGAGCGTAACCGTCTCATTATGGTTCAGCACATCCGTCGCCGCCAGCGCGTGGCCGGCAGGCAGGCCGAGGTCCGACAATCTAAACGTGTGCGAGCGTACCGTGTTCGTCCAATTGAACACCGTCAGAATGGCCTGCCGTTGATCTTCCCGGAGGAAGAAAGTGCTGGGCTGTCCATCCTCCGGCTCGTAGTCCATCAGGTCTAACGGCGTGGATGCTCGGCCGACTTTGGCGATATTCAGCAATTCTTGGTTTTCAACCAGCGCCAGTCGATCCTTCTCCGAGCCGAGGACCGGCATATCATCGCCAATTTCATACATGCCGCCAGATACTGCAGATAGCGCGATCGACGCCTCGGCCGCACTCAGGGAAGTCGAAGACCTCTCGCTCGCATGCTCCATAAGATGAGTTGCGGTTACGTTGAAGGCGTCCGGATCATCGACGAAGAAATTACGCTGCATGTAGAAGCGGGCAGCGATGCCAGAGGCGGCATTCTTGGTTCTCTCAAAACTGTGTCCGGTATCGGCGGAGATCCGGCCCGTATCTACCAGCCCCACTGGGTTGAGCATGGGACTTCCGTCTTTATCCAGGATCACCTCCTCGCCCACGGCATCGCGGATTACCTGGAGTCCAATGCGTTGGGCTTCGAGAGCTGTGGTGTTGGGGCGGTAATGGTAACCCTCGATCGCGGTAGTATCCATAAAGTCGAGTTTGATGAACCGGACCCCCCATTCGCGGGCGAGTTTTCTGTAAGTCTCCCGCATATACTCCTGGGCTCCAGGATGGGTAGTGTCCAGCGCGTAAAGCACATCCGTCTTCTGGTGCCAGACGACGCCAATCGGGACCGGATCGCCCTTGGCATTGTGCACTAACCAGTCCTTGTGGTGCTCGAAGATCCAAGCCCGGCTCGTCACCTCAAACGGTGCCGTCCATAAGCCGAATGTCAGGCCCTCTCCGGTAAGGTGATGCCCGACAAACCGCAAACCATGTGGAAATTGTGTCGCATTCGGAGTTGCATATTCTCCGCGAGCATACTGATAACCTTCATCAATTTGAAAATATTTATACCCTAATGACTTCAGATGTTCCGCTTGCCAGTCGCCGTTGGTCAGGACTTCGCCTTCGTTGATGGCGCCATAGTAGATGGTCCAACTCCACCACCCGATGGGAGTCTCGCAAGAGACGCGCGCATGGTGCAGACGACGAACTGCATCACCGTAGGCTAGCAATTGATCGTGGTAATCCGCTCCGGCTTCGAACATCAATCGCTCTGAAACTAATTCTTCCCCGGGTTTAACGGGAAGGCTCAATTCGATCTGGTCGTCCACGGGAGAATCTTTTAGATCGAATTGCTTCTGGATTTCCGTGGTGCCGGTAGATTCAACGGTATAGGATGCTATTTTGGCCTTCGCCCCCATACCCTCAGCTCTCAGATGCATAAGGGTCAGGAATCGGTCTGATGTGAGAGCGCCAAGAAATAAACTCTGCTGGCTCTCCCGGTTGTAGATGAGTTGGCTCCCTACACCGCGATGCATCCCGCCGCTGATCCCCCCGAGGTCGTAGAGAGCCAAGTCCGGCCAATCCTCGCTGAAACTGTCTGAGAGAACCCGGTCGGCCGATTGACCGCCGCCCAGATTGAGGATCGGCTCACTCAAAGCCTCCACACTCCGAATAGCCTGCACAGTTACTTCCTTGCCCGCGCTGTTTTGCACCTTTACCTGGACGGTGCCGTAAGGACGCTGTTTGTAGAGCTGTAGCACGTAAACGAGATCGGGTTTGCCGTCCAGTCCGCTGCAAGTGACTGTGACCTCTCGGCCAGAGCCGAGATCATCTTCAAAGTTAGACTCCGAAGCCTGGTGCCGCGGGTAATCGCTCGAGCGAAGCCATTGGTGACCAACCTGTGCTGCCACACGGGACCGAAGCACGGCTTCACCGTCATGCAAAGACAGTTGATACGATCCCTCCTGCGAGTTGACTGTCAAGGACAACTTGTCGTTCGTCAGTTGCTGGGCCATACAAGTCCGCGCGACCATCAGTATGCCAACGGTAATCGCTGGTCCAACTCTGAAAACTTGTCTTCGAGTTCTTTCCGGCACGGCAAAATCTCCCTATGTGTGGATGATCAACATCGCATACTACTTCATTGGGTCAAGCTCAGTGAAGCGAATGCTCGGCTCAAGAATCTATAGCGCGAAAGTGATGGATGACGTATTTGTCGCCAGGGTGTAGTTTCCGGAACGAAGATCACGGAGAAGGTGGTCAGGCGCGCGGCGAGGGACCGCCGCAAATCCCGTATGAAATTGATAATAAATAGGAGGCGTGCGGAGCATTCTTCGCGCTAGGCCACGGCCCGCATCACTTTCTGGCTAGGACCCACACTTATGTCTAAGCCATCAAGCAATCAACGCTCGGCTACCTCACGCGCAGCGTCCACCGGCAGGCGGCTACGTCCGTTGGTACTGGTCCGGACCATCCCAGCAAAAAGGAATCGTTGTTAAAACTTGCGAACCTCCAATCGTGGCGCCATACGGAAACCGCGTTGTCGCCATTCCAAAAAAGGAAACAAATATCTGAAGCGTCCCGATCAATTCCCCCTGTGAGGTACAGGTGGGGTACGAAGTGGCTGCCATAGACAAAGAAAACCGGCGCTCATACTGGCAGCCGGCCAACGTAGCTGGAGCCAAAAGCTTTCAACCTGGACTTATGGGCTATTACCCTAGTTCTATTGCCCCACCTACATCGGTCAGGCACTCTGGTGGAAGGAGCGGCAGAAGCAAATGACTTCGAAAGGTCTCGGTTATCAAGCACTCGCATACTCAGTTCTGGCTGCAACCAGTGGCGCGGGAATGTTCGTAACTTGGCTATGCTTTCACGGTTTTGTTGTCTCCGCCGTATGCGGTGTGTTGGTTGGATTTACCATCTACAAGTACAACTAATCTTGTGGAAGGCGTCGTATCCAGTTGCCGCAGTTCCTGGCTGCCAAGTCTTATTTCTGATCCTGACCCTGACCCTGACCCTGATCCTTTGATCGTTTACCGCCGTGTGGCCGCTGCTAGAGTCCGGCTGACCAGCCAGTTGTTGGCTGCCCGAACATCTCATTTATAGTCCCAAACAAAATCAAATGCCAAGGCCCTCCAGTGAAAATTCTCATGAGCGCGACAGCGACAGCGACCTGGGGAATGAATGGGGGAATAATTGGCGTGAGCTAACTGCTTTCCTCAATCCGCCGATGGCACAAAGTACATCAAGAGATTGGACACCTTGCCGTCAAGACCCGTTCTTCGCCGCGTACGATGGCTAGCTTCGTTACGTCACGACTTCAGTGACCGATAAGCTCGCGTTGGTAACGCGCACGCTTCAGAAACCGGGATCGAGGAAATTATCGAACTAAGCCGCCGTGGCATTTGGGCGATCAGCCCGGCACCAACCGGAAGAGTGAAACGACCACACACCAGGCCGTGGACGATTCCGGTTAGCCAGACGATATCTCGCAATCTAAGAATGATATCTCGCAACCCCGAGCCCGAACGCACGCGAAGCCACAATTTCTTGCCTGCCGTAGCGATGGTTCTTTTGAAAAGTGATCGACTGGTGGCCGTAATCCAAAGTGATATTGAACTGACTCAGGATGTCGGGGTCAATCAGCCCAGAGGTATCCGAGGCGGTAAGTCCTCCGCTCACGTTTGGAGTGACAAGCGGAGCCATGGATCGTGGACTTCCAGATTGCCCAAAATGAATAGGTTGCCGCGAGCAAGCTGAGAGCGAATTGGTCCACCTAATCCCAAACCCGTGACGCCGCTCACTTCGGGATGGTACTTGGTCCGCAAATCATTTTGCTCACAAAAGGACCATACAACAGAAGCGACAAACGCGCTCCTGTATCCACTCCAAATTTTCCCTGAATCCCGTCCAGAGTGGCACGACTAGTGAACCCAACGCACCCGCTCAAAGTGCGGGTGCAGTTGGCAGCGAATCGAGGGTTTGGGTCAACAGTTTTCGAAGACGGAGAGACGCTAGATTCAAGTGCCCACCGAAGGGCGTTCTGCTATTCGAACATTTTTGCCAGCCGATGGAGCCGGATACGAATGGCCTCGCTTGAGTGCCGGACGGCGACGAACGGAAACTGACTCCGCTGAATCCGGGTTCGTCGATGATTAGGACGCCCTGGAGAGCAGCCCGCTTCACGGCGCTCTGATCACCCTGCTCACCGAAACTATCTCGCCATCGCTCATACTTGGTTCGAAATGGAGCCATTTTTCCCATTTCTGCAAGGGCTAGCTGATTCTGCTGCCCCGAAAGAATACAAGCAAGGGGTCTAAGCTGATCTCGCCAACCGCATTTGGACTTTGGATTGCTCCGGGGGATGTTGTGATCGCGTTCTGAGGGGGAAAAATGCCGAATCCTAATTCAGAAACCGATATACCGACCATACTCGAGGCTCTTCGCGCAGCTACTGGTTCCCGCCACGCGAAGCTGGCATCCTGCCGCGACATGGTACGCCTTTTCGACTCTACCTACTCGGTTTCTGAATATCGAGCGCATCTCGGCCTGCTACTTGGACTGTTCGAGCCGCTTGAGCACTCCGCACTCCGCGCCGCCGAACCATCGGACCTCGTGTACTCGTTACAAAGAGCGCGTGATCTTCGCGAGGACCTATTAATGATGGGCGCAACCACGAAAGAGGTCGACGCACTCGAACGCTGTCAGTGCCTCCCGCCAATTCCAGCCGAAGGCTTGCTCGGGTATACCTATGTAGTTCTAGGCTCTTTGCTGGGCGCCAAAATCATCGCCAAGCAATTACGAACCGTACTCGGCCCGCGCGCAAGCCTGCAGTTTTATGGTGATGAGGAAGGCCGCTATGTGGCGCACTGGCCACTCTTCTTGCAGAGCCTGGAAGAAAATGGGCGACACGACAGACGGACAATCTGCGCAACGGCAGCGGGGATATTCGATGCTCTCCAGAAATGGTTATCCTAGTGAACCGTAGTCCGCTGACGGCGCCTGCCGAAATGAGCTTTCTGACGGACCACGACCGGTGCGCCATGGAGCCGGTCCAACTCATTGGTCGCATCCAATCCCACGGTTTGCTTTTCGTACTCTCTGAACCAGATCTGCAAGTCCAGCAAGTTAGCAGCAACGTCTCTGCCCTGCTCGGCATGTCACTGGAAGAGACCCTGGGGCGCTCGTTCCAAGATGTCCTTGGGGAGCAGCAATTTGAATCGTTTCGTTCTCAGGCGCTGACGGGCGAGCCCTTTGCTGCAAGTCCCGCGAACATCATCCACCGCGGAAGCACTCTTGAGACGTATTGTATCGCCCACCGTCACGACGACGTACTGATTGTCGAACTTGAGCTTCGTGAGGGCGCGCATTCTCTCGGACCGCTCAACGTTGATGCCCACATCCGCATCCCGCTCGGGCGCATGGCGCTGGCGACTGACATTCCGGAGCTGTCCCGCCTGGCCGGTGCCGAAATTCACAAGCTCAGCGGCTTCGATCGCGTCATGATCTATCGATTCGACAAAGAGTGGAACGGCGAAGTAATCGCCGAAGTCGCTGGCGATTCGCCGATATCGTATTTCGGTTTACGTTTTCCGGCCAGTGACATTCCGCCCCAGGCGCGCCAGCTGTTCCTTACAAATCCTTTGCGGGCCATCGCCGATGTCGCTTCCGAGCCGCAACCGATCGTACCCGGGATGGTGCCGTCGACCGGAAAAGCTCTGGATCTGACACGGTCACTTTTGCGAAGCGCTTCACCGATTCACTTGGAATATTTACGCAATATGGGCGTGCAATCATCCTTGACGGTTTCCATTGTCGTCGGCGGGCGCCTCTGGGGGCTGATTGCATGTCACCACCCGACACCTCGGCGCGTGGATCCCGCGACACGAGCGTTATGCGAAGTGATCGGGCAGACGTTTGCCACACAGATCACCTTGCGCGTTGACAATGCCGCTTTGCAGTCCCGCCTAAATTCCCGCAAACTCCTTGAGAATTACATTGCCGAAATCGACACTCGCAAACCGCTCCTCGACGTTCACCATCTTCAAAGCACCCCGCTCCTCAATCTTTTCGATGCGGACGGTTTGGTCCTGCACCTCAACGGTGGGATCTCCTCCCATGGGGTCACGGCGGAAGGGGAGGAAGTCGTTCCGCTTACTTCTAAGTTGCGGAACCTCTCCTCGTACGGTATCGCGAGTTCCAGTAAACTCGGCGATCTGGACCCCGCAGCCGCTCGCTTCGCGAGTCTGATGAGCGGAGCACTTTATATCGGTCTGGACGAGAGCGCCGGCGACTATTTGCTTTTTTCCCGTCGCGAGCTTATCGAAACAGTAATTTGGGCTGGCAATCCCAATACGACTGTGACCGCCGATGAGCAGGGAAAGTTGCACCCGCGAACCTCGTTCGAGTCTTGGCGTGAAACTATGTGCGGCCGCAGCCTCCCTTGGACCGAAATCGAATTAGGAAGTGCGCTGAACTTACGCGAGCAACTTCTTCGCCTGCAAGGTGCGCAACAACTCGCCCGAGTGAACGACGCTCTGCTGCAAGAAATCGCGGAGCGCAAGAAAGCGGAGGCGGAGGCGCAACAGGCCAAAGCCGTCGCGGAGGCAGCGAATCGGGCCAAGAGCGACTTTCTGGCAAACATGAGCCATGAAATTCGCACTCCCATGAATGGGATCATCGGGATGACGGATTTGACGATGGAAACCGAGCTGACTCCCGAGCAACGTGAATTCCTGGGGATGGTGAAAAGCTCTGGAGATTCCTTACTCTCCCTGCTCAACGATATCCTGGATTTCTCTAAGATCGAGGCCGGAAAACTCGATTTCGAAATGATCGACTTCGTGCTCCGCGATACCCTGGACGACACAATGAAGGCCCTCAGCTCGCGTGCCAGTCAAAAAGGGCTTGAACTCAGTTGCTATATTTGTCCGGAGGTTCCAGACGCTCTGCTGGGTGATCCCACTCGTCTCCGCCAGATAATGGTGAACCTGGTGGGCAATGCCATTAAGTTCACATCAGGAGGCGAAGTGGCAGTCGAGGTCGCTGTCCAAGAAGAGCTAGAAAATGAAGTCGTTCTGCATTTTGCTGTCAGAGACACGGGCCCCGGCATCCCTTTGGAAAAGCAGCAAACCATTTTCGAAGCTTTCACCCAGGCAGACACCTCCACCACACGACAATTTGGCGGCACTGGCCTAGGGCTCTCGATTTCCTTACGCCTCGTCAACATGATGGGGGGAAAAATCTGGCTTGAAAGTGAGCTTGGCCACGGCAGCGCGTTTCATTTCACGACCCGCCTTCAAATGCAGAAATTCTCTCGAAAATATAATCCTATTGGCGCGGACATGCTCCGGGATCTTCCAGTTCTGGTTGTGGACGACAACGCCACCAACCGCCGCGTACTTCAGGAGATGCTCCTCGGCTGGAAAATGAAGCCCACGTTATCGGAAGGCGGCCCGCAGGCGCTTGCGCTTCTGCAAGAAGCCGAGTCGCGAGGAACTCCCTTTGTTTTGGTTCTCCTTGACTCGCAAATGCCCGGAATGGACGGATTTACCGTCGCGACGAAGCTAAAACAGGTTGGCTTCCTCTCTAGACCCGCGCTCATCATGCTCACTTCGGCCGGCATGCGCGGAGATTTTGCTCGTTGCAAGGAAATCGGTATTCAAGCCTATCTGAACAAACCTATCAAGCGCTCGGACCTGCTCGAGGCCATCAAGCTGGTGCTGGGGTCCCCAACCGAGAGCCATCCCCATGTCCACACCCGCCATTCGCTGAAGGAGGCGCGAGGACGATTGAGCATACTCCTCGCCGAAGATAATCGCGTGAACCAGATCCTGGCGGTCCGCCTGTTGGAGAAAAGAGGTCATGCAGTAACGGTGGTCGAAAACGGAAGGGCGGCTCTACAATCGTTAGAGAAGCAGCTCCCTGATCTAATTTTAATGGACGTTGAGATGCCTGAACTCGACGGATTTCAGACTACCGCCGCGATTCGAGAAAGCGAACGGGCAGGCATGAAACACATCCCCATCATTGCGCTCACGGCTCACGCCATGTCGGGGCACAAAGAACGATGCAGTGCTGCTGGGATGGACGGATATGTTTCGAAACCTCTCCGGGTCGAAACCTTGTTTACAGTCATCGAGGAAGTACTCTCGAAGGCCGAAGGGAAAAATGAAATCTAGCTAGAGCTTTTTTTCGTCTTGGGAAATCAGCCAAAAGAAGCACAAATCAGCCGCGACCATCGCTGGTTCATGCCGTTGGCAATGCGGGACTCATAGAATTTCTGAAAAGATCCGGCGGTGGCCGCCGCTCGCGTAGCAGCTCCCTTGAAGACGTTTTTCAAATGGTGATTATGATTTTTGTTGAGTTCACGAGCGCGCTCCTTATTGTGGACGATGATGCGAACGATCAAAATCTACTTCAAGCGGGCGCCGTTTTATAATGCGCTTACCAGGGACCACCTTTGGATCCTATATTGTTCGCTCCTAGGCCTGACTCGCTGAGATTCCGCTAACTGTACAAAAGAGCGCATCGCAAGCATTGGCCACACGAGCATACTCGGGGAGCCTGCGGATCATCTCGCGTTGCAGTGATTGCCGTCTTATGACTTCTAGTGATCCCACAATTGCATCTCTGCGAGAGGGTTGCTGGCCACCGGCGGCTTTGGAATGTCCCCCGACGGTTTCTCGATCGTTACATCCTCGAACAGCAGCGAGGGCACGACATAGGAAATCAACGGTCGTCCTCCTGAGGACGCGTTCAAATTGAAGAGCGAATTATTCCGGAGAGGCGTCGGCTCTGTGTAGACAATTCTTTCCTTGGAGACCGCCAGAATTTCCTTGAAACTCGCGGAGTTCAACTCGGAAACGCCGGCATTACGGATTAGTTCTTCATGTCCGTCTTCGTAAACGCGATAGGCGAGAATCGCAGAGTTCCCGGAGAGCCGCCGGATCCGGATGCCGTAGGCATTTCCCCGGCTTTTTATTGATTCAATCAGTTGCTTCCTCAGCTCCTCTGGCGTTGAGCTCTTATTCGAATTCACAAACAGGTTACTGGCCTCGACACCGTGCTCCCGTAGATTCCCAGTGCTTTCGAGGGCCCCTCGAACGGGAGCGCGAGAAGTGAGCACCGTTTTCAGAATGCCGTCCTCGACTACCAAAGTCTGTTTCGCAGGAACGCCTTCTTCGTCGACCTTGTAGCCGCCAAGAAGCACGCTACCGCCCGCATAAGTCGCCGTCGGGTCGTCGATGACACTGAGAAACTCTGGAAGTACCCGGGAGTGCATTTTGTTGAGCAGTCCGCTGGACTGCTGGACGCGCAGAGACTGCAAAAGCTGGGGATTGCTGGCAACCAGGTTTGGTTGGGCGGGGAGTAGTTCTGCGAAGTGCCTGGCAAACACCTCGGCGGCTGCCTGATCTTCGAATAAAACCGGACCGTTGTAGCGTTCTTCCAGGGGAGCGCTCTCGAGCCGGCTAAGCACATCTCCCATCTCGCGAATCTCGGTCAACAAGACTGACCGCGATGGCAGGTCCGTCATAGAGTAGCCATATGCGGCGACAAAATCGTTGAGCGGCATGCCATCGGCGGCCTGCGTCGATGCCGAGGCTCGCAACGAGACCCGGGGAACCGTTCGCGTGAACGTCGTGCCCTCACTATTCATGTATCGTTCCAGTCTGTTTTCGGCAAAGAATTCCACATGGGATGTTTGAATGAACGGCATCTGACGAAACACAGCGGAAGCTTCGCAGATGAGTTTCGTGGCATTCTCGAGATCCACATCGACGCGAGGAGCTGTATCTGTTATCGAAACAGGCGTGGCTTTGCTGAAGTCGGGAACACCCTCCGTTCTATTTTTGTCAAGCAACGCGGCACGTTTGCCTGAAAGATCTTCCAGCGCCTTCTTGTAGGCGCCGTCGGTTGCCAACCAGATTTCGCGGCGCAATTCGTTGTAATTGTCATCGAGCGGCAGCCGCATGGTTCCTCCGAACATCTGCACTGCGACGCCGGTTCCGCCGACCGGGAGAGAAAGAAAGTTACTGTTGTCCAGCGAATAATCGCCGACCCTTACGTTCACTGTCAGAAAACGCGTGTGACTTTGGGAACTAGAGAGCACACTCCCTAGTGTCGCCGACACTTCTTTGGACTCGTCGTCAACGACTCGATAGGAAATGAAGTAAGGCTTATCCAGTTGCTCGAGTTGAAGCTTCTGCATGGAGCGCTGCATCTCGTCGTGCATTGCACGGGTAACTGTGTCCTCCTGCGCCTGCGCACCAAGACCGACGAGGAGAAGACCACAAAGCAGCATTCGTCTCATACCCTGTCGGTCCTCCCTATTTATCCTCGAATGGCGCAGGCAATATCGGGGCTCGTTCCTGGGATTTCTGCTTCTTTTGAACTTCAATCTGGGAGACAAGAATTGCAGGCCCACCGGCGGAGACCGGAACACCTCCGGATTCAGCTCCGCAAATGCCGTTGAAGACTTCCTTTTCATCGTCGGCTGCAAGTATCTTGCTGAAGACCGTAAGCGGAGTACCAATCAGATCCACGCCACGAACAAGTTCTTCTCGTCCATCCGGATAGACTCGATAAACCATCACCGGAAGTACATTAAACGCGTTCGGAACCGTGCGCCCGGTCATTGTGAATCCGCCTTGGATGTCTTCGAAGAACAGCCCGAACGGTCTGTCCTGTTTCTTGATTTCATCAATCAGCATGGCTTTGAGCTGATCGCGTCTAATCGGCTTGGAATTGAGCACCAGCAGGTTCGATTGCCTGGCTACGGGCGTGAAACCGGGCTGCGCTCTCCCATGTCCATTCGAACTGGGAAACCCCTCGACGGGCGTGCGGGACATTAGGAAACTCTTCAGGACTCCGTTGTCTACCACCACGACACGTCGTGCGCTCACCCCTTCGTCGTCGTAATCATAGGAGCCAACAAGGTCCGTACCCCCGTAGTGACGAAGTGTCGGATCAAAAACGACGGACAGAAAATCGGGAAGTACCGGTTGCCCGACCATCTTCTTGAAGGTCTGGCCTTCTGTCTCGCTTTTTTGCCGGTGACCTTCGATGCGGTGACCAAAGACTTCGTGGAAAAACACAGCCGTGGCGCGGCCGGACAAAACGGCGGGCCCTGTATACGGGTCCACGACTGGGGCTTTCCTCAAAGCCTCCAGATCCGCGATCATCTGGTTCACCGCTTTTTGGACGGTCGCATCATCCGGCAGACCCTCAGGAGTAAACGAAAAGAAAGACTCATACCGCGGAAGCTCCATTCCATCGTCTGCTTTCGAGAAGGCATAAATGAACAAGCGGTAGTAGGTCTGCGAAGCTTGAATCGCTGCCCCGTCGCTCGAAACAAACCAGCGCGTATCCTGGTCTGCCGATATCGTCGCCGCAGCGGCGTAGAGATTTCCGTAGCGCTCGAAGGGGGCAGTGTACCTGCGCACTTTTTCTTCCCAACTCGCCCTGTTCACGACCAAAGGCGCCATGGGCTCGATTTTTTGCTCCGCGGGTTCCTTTGAAAAATCTGCCGACTTGTCCTCCTGTTCTACTTTCACCTGACTGTTGGTGCGAACCGTCGTCAGTGCTTCGACCGCCCGCTTGTACTTTTTGTCCGTCTGATACCAGAGAACATTGCGTATGGCAACGGGGTCGTCCTCTATCGGGATTTGAATCATCGAATATCGATTTGAGAAGTTCAGCGGGTTTCCGCGCACCTGGCGAGTATTATCAAGATCGTTGTCGCCTACCCGGAGATCGATGAGGAGTTGCCGTCGCAGATTCTCATCACTATGGCTCAGTGCCCCGAATGATCCCGAAACGCTGGCGGAATGAGATTCGATGATCTCGTAGCTCAAAAAGTAGGGTGGAATCTGTTGTTTCTTCAACTGCTCAAAGGAGTGTAAGAGTTCAGCCCTCTCCGCCTCAAGTACGGGGGGATAAGAATTCTTAGATTGCGCGTGAACCCCGGAAACAACCGCGTTGAGACTCAAAACCAGCAGTACAGACGCATGTCGGACACCCATGCAGTCCTCCCAACAAGTTGACTTCAAGTAGTCTGACTATATAGACACGCCAGCAGAAATTAAAGCTCAGAGTTCCGGATGCGAAAGCGATGGCCAAAGGTTGCTCCAAGCACGTCGAACGGCTTATTCTCTGCGGCTGATCGGCTTGTCCGGAAATTTGGGTTGCCGAACAGGACAAGCACGACATCTCCGACGACAGGCCGACCGAAAAATTATCCCGCGACTTTCTTGGTTTGCGCCCGGAACTTCGCCCAACGCCTTTTGGCGGCCTTCCCAATCCTGGCTCTCGCTGCCGCCGACAGCACGCGCTTCTTCACGGTCTCTACTTCTCGACTGGTCGAATCTCCCAAAGTCTTTGCAGCCGCACGGATTCCATTCAATTCATGCTGTAGCTTGCCTAACTGCTTCTCGAGTTTTCTCTCTTCCCGCTTGATCGCCGTCAGAATGTCCATGGATTCCCCATATAAAATCTGTCCTAAGCGGATGTAACCTGCCAGAGTTGCGTCAAGAAATACGTGACTCGTGAATTTTAGGGTGACACCTCGCCCGAAACCGTCGGGGATAGCACCCAGGCACCCCTGAAACATTCCTCCCGTTCGTAGGCGGGCGACAACAAGATCGCGGATTCAATGCCCGGCGCGGATTTTCGTTATTTCATCCAACTTTGCACATATCCTGACACTCTTTAACGATACGCCGATCGCGACTTGCCCATCCTGATCGAAGCTGAATGCAGAGAAGGCGAAACGGCGGGAAGTGCACCGAAGCATTTGGGGGCAAGATCTCGACAGATGCGCTCAATGCCTGAACAACGTTAGCAGACATGTGGGTGCTAGGGCGGTTCTTGAGAGTGGTTATGCACCACGTGCACTACTGGACTTGCAGTCGTGATTTCATCAGTACAACAACATAGGGATTCCACGTTGACATCACGTAATAGATGCTGAGATCGGAACCTTTCACCTTCGTCCAGCGTTCAACAACATACGGCGCATAGGCACCGCCATGAACCGCTTGCGGATTTGCCTGACCTTTTCCGATTACGGGTCCTGCAAGACCATCGTCTGGATTTGCCTGCGGATTGTGGATGAATTTGCCGACGGCGCCATCACGCACTGCGTTGAAGATGATTTGCGGCTCGCTCCACGGTCCCCATGGCCTGCGAGAATACGAGAACAAGATGCCACGCGGTGCTGGTTCGCGGCTGTCGTAGGTCATCAGCCACAAACCAAGATCCTTACACCAGGTTACGGAAAGATCGCCCATCGTGCCGTTTTGGACGATGGCCCTGGCATCCGATTCCTTCTCGCTCCAAATCGGAGCACTCCTCCCGTCCAATCCAGCAAAATACCGCGTCCCTTGGCCACTTTCAAATTGTGCCGCGGGCACAACGGACAAATACGCATCGCTCTTACGGTACACGCCTGTGCCCCAAACTAGAATGAACGGTCCCCCGGATGGCAGTCCAGCGATCGTCTCGGGTTCGGCGTGCAACGACATCTTCACGAAGCGTCCAGCAGGAAGCTGCGAAATCGTTCGCAAGGGTAGGAACGTCGCGGGTGGTGTGAACTTCGTGAGTACGGAACGGTCCGTCGACCGATCATCGGAGTGGTTTGTCGAGACTGCTACATATATTTGGCCGGCAAGACTTATTCCCGCCACCGGCACCTCGAACGCTCCCATGCTGATGCCGGGTGGCAGAATGGTCAGATACTCGCTCCCAGCCTTAAGGAAATCCAGTCGAACCCCACTTTCAGGGTCGTCGGCATCAGTTGTCGCGATTGTATCGAGTGCGTGGCGCAAACGCCCCACGGTGTCGCCAAAGAGAAAATACACTCGACCTCCACTTTCAAAGGAGTTGCCCAAATCAGTGCCTTCGATCCCGTATCGAGTCACGGTACGACTAAGTGTCATTTGATGTGATTGTTTGTCCTCCTCGCCGAGAAGCTGTTCGACCTTTATGGTCGAACCAGTCACATAGCGCAGCACTGGTTCGCCAGCCACTGGCGAACCACTCGATGACATTTTTGCATCAACTGCCTCAGGAAGAAGAACACGGGCAGGGGTTTGCATTTTCGCCAGGAGCATCCAAACGCCAAGCGACGACACCAGCGCAACTCTCAGGGCAGATTTCATGGCGTTGCCTCCACCATCCTCGAACTAAATGCGAATCAACAGTGAGATCAATGCACATTTTCTTTAGGCGGAGAATTTACCTTGGATCTAATGGTCTCACAACGGGCAAGTCCACTTTGCTTGTGATGCGGGTGCCTCCGAAATATCGGGAGTTAGGATTTCTTGAAACTATTGACTTTAGAGAGGATTGGGTCTTTAATTTCGCTCAACCCACCGCCTGGGCATATCTGTTTATCGCTCCGTTCCGCCTAACGGGCAGTATGTCCCTGGAATTCTTGTTCCCAGGAGTCCCCCTGTATGAGCAAGTGTGCCTATGCTTCCCTTGACGGAGAAAAAGTGTTGGCTACGAAGATCAGTCAGAGTACTGCCGCGCCCACCATGTGTCATGCCAGTATTGTTCCGCAGGCCTTTCATTCCCTTTTCCAGACTTTATGTGAAGAGGCGCCGGACGCAAACGTTGCTTTGCGAGCTTGTGCTGATCTATTCTCCGGGGGCTCCATTTCTGCTTCTGAATGAATTTGAGAAGTTGCGGGACTGTGTGGCATGGCGGCGGGACTGCAAGTCCGCGACGCATGAGTTAAAGTATGGACGGAACAAACGACGCTCCTGCCATTTGGTTGCAGGAATAGGAGATTCAAGATGCGAAAACAATTTGGCGTTCATTTGCCTTACGTTTCCATTGTGCTTGTTGGAGCGCTGTTGAGTTTCGCGGCTGGATGCTCGAAGCATGCGAACGACGAGACGATTGCACAGGACGTGCAAGCAAAGGTGACAGCGGATCCCGAGACGAGGGATTCCGCCGTGAGCGTGACAGCGAAAGATGGCAAGGTTACGTTGCGCGGCACGGTGAAGGACCAAGCCACGCAAAAGAAAGTGGAGCAGATTGCACACGACGAACCGGGAGCTACAGGTGTGGACGACGAGACGGCGGTGGTGTCCGCGGGGGCGGCGGCCGCGGCGGATCAGGCTGCGAATACTCCGACACCAACGCCTTCACCAGCACCGGTAGCGGCACCTCCGCCTCAGCCGATCGTTGTGCCTGCCGGGACTTCTCTCACGGTGACGGTTGATCAAGCGTTAAGTTCGAAGACGAGTCAGGCAGGGCAGACTTTCCTGGCTACATTGGCGCGGCCTGTGTCTTTGGACGGAGTCACGGCGATACCGAAGGGATCCGGTGTGACAGGAACTGTGATCACGGCGAAGCAGAAGGGAAAAATCAAAGGAGAAGGCGAATTGTCCCTTGCTCTGGCGAGCATTACGATTCGCGGGCAGAACTACTCCATTCAGACGGGCACGCTGGACAGCACTGTAAAAGGAAAAGGAAAGAGGACAGCAGTGACAACGGGAGGCGGAGCTGCGGGAGGCGCGTTGATCGGCGGGATCGCTGGCGGAGGAAAAGGAGCCGGGATTGGAGCGTTGGTAGGCGCGGCTGGAGGTTTGGTGGGCGGCGCGATGACCGGGAACAAACAGATCGAGATTCCGGCGGAGACGGCGCTGACGTTCACGTTGTCTAAGTCGATCACGCTGCCGCCACCCGCGCAGTAATTCGGTTCGTGATGGCGTAGTGGTGGTCAGATCGCGCCTAAATCGCGGTTACGCGGATGGGCAAAGAGGAGAGAGTAAAATGCATAAGAAGGTTATTTTTGCGAGTGCTGTGGTGGGATGCCTTACTTATCTCGGTAGTGGACCTGCCGCAAAGACACCGCCTTTGCCACAAGCATCGACGACTGGGCAGGCGGGAACTTCGCAATCGGGAGTCGACCAGGATATCGAATTATTGCGGCAGGACATCCGGTCGAAGAAAAAGCAGATGGTTGCGGCGAATCTGAAACTGACCGACGAGGAAGCCACGAAATTCTGGCCGGTCTACGATCAGTACACCGCGGACCTGGTGAAAATCAACAATGAGAAATACGTACTGATCAAGGAATACGCGGACACGTGGGGTACGATGAACGACGAACAGGCATTGTCGCTGACGAACCGGGCGCTGAATGTGGAGAAAAACGTAGCGGACTTGAGGATTCGTTATGTGCCGATCTTCAGCAAAGTGGTCCCCGGCAAGAAAGTGGCGACATTCTTTCAAATCGAACGGCGCATCCAAGCGGTGATTGACTTGCAGCTCTCATCGCAACTGCCGCTGGTGCAGTCGCAAGAATAACCCAATGAACGCCGATCGGAATGGCGCAGGGGGAAGCGCGGCATGTGAGGAGAGTGATTTTGGCTTCTACTTCCGTGGTGGCTTTCGCGTATTTGACCCTGTTGCATTTTCCGGCTGCCCGCGCGATCGCCGCGGCGCCTGCACAGAGCGCCACACAAGTCACAGCGGGTCCTGAACTGGAGAGCACGACTGACAGCATCGCGATTATTCGCTGGACAACGACGAATCCCGGAGGCCCGACCTGCACTACGGCATCGTGCACTATGGCACGGAAGCCACCAAGTTGTCTGAGTTCGCCAAGTCTCCCAATCGCCGCAGCCCTTCCTATCCTGACATGATATTCAGGGTGTGCATTATGGGTCCATCCACAGACCCTACACCTTGGAGTCCACTGGCTCGATGGGTGTGAACGACGGAATACCCAGTTCCGCAAAAACCTTTCTGACTGTCGATATCAGCCTGTCTTTCGCAATAAGGTCACAGCGAACAGTCTAACCCATTGATTTTCAGTGAACGGATCGAAAAGGTCGGCACTACAGGCAGAGGGTTTTTGGGGGAAATTCGGGGACTCGAGCTTTGATCCGAGGTGGCGGTTGTTGCGGCAGCTCGAGCTTGAGTTTGTGCAGCAGAATGGCCTGATCCGCCTCCGGTTGAGTGAAGCGCGGCATCACCAACCATCGGCCATCCGTCGTGGGGAACCAAACATCGAGCATCTGATGGTGGCCAGCTTTTCCAGAACGGCTTTCGGCGTGAGGCCAGGAGCGAGAACTTGCAATCGATTCTTCAGCGTAACCAGTAAGCAGTAAGCGAGAAAGGCCACCAAAATGTGCGCTTCGACGCGATGGCCCAGCTGATGATACAGCGGACGGATCCCCAACTCGCTTTTCATGGCTTTAAAGGCCGCCTCGATTTGTGCCAGGTGCATATAGCGCTCCCAGAGCACCGCGGGATCCTCACCCACGAGGTTCGAGCGGAGCAAATAGTGGCCATCCTGCAGCTCCGCCGCTAGGAGCTTTGGTCGGTCGACGCGAAACCGAAAGCTGTGGCGCGTCACCGCTTGGCCTTCGATCGGGAGTTGCAGGCGCAGGAAACGAAAAGCGCTGCCCGCTTCTTTGCGTGTGGCGCCGATGCGTAACAACAGCTGATCCCGTGGCGGACCGCTGCGCTGCATGGCTCGCAACTTACGCAACAAGCGAGCCAGTTTTTTCCTCCGCATGGCTCTCTCTTTGGCACGCCGGCCTGCGCTTTTGGCCAGCACATAGAGTTCGCCGTCCCCCGTAAACAGCTTTACGTCCACCGACTCGCGCACCTTTTGCCAGGGCAGATCCAGCCATTTCTTCTCCTATTGTCGGACTTTGCTGCGGGGCGTCCCCACCAGGTAGAAGATTTCATGGTCCGAGGTGCGCATCTCCTCCAGCACCTCCTCGGTGGGAATGCCTCGATCCATGATCCACACCCGCCGCGCTTTCCCGTAGTTGCTTTCGATCTTCGCGAGAAATCCGCGTAGCGTCGTGCGGTCCGCAGTGTTGCCTTCCATCACTTCGTAAGCCAGCGGAAAGCCCTCCGGCGTGATCACCAGCGCGATCACCACCTGTTTGCAATCGAAGCGCTGATCTCGGCTGTAGCCGTATTGGGCTTTGGGAATCTCTTCTCCTTGGCCTTCGATGTAGGTGCTGGTCAGGTCATACAGCAGCACGTCAAACTGGGCCTGGAACAGATCCTGCCCGCGCTCCCGCAGATGTTGAAATAAGGCCGCTTTGTGCTCCAGAAAGTCGATCCAGGCAGCGATAAAGACGATCCTTTTCGGCCACCGCCAAATCCGTCTGCAGCAATTCCGCCATGGCACTTTGATCGAACCACTGACGGTGCACGCGAAACTCACTGCCCGGATCAATCAGGCGATTCACCACCAACAGCTGCAGCACCTTGGCCCAGGACACCGTCTCTCGTTGCACTTTCTCCGCTAACTTTTCCTCCCAGAACTCCTCCAGCCGCAGTTGCCGCCACAGTTCGCATCCCAGCCAGCAGTTACCGAAGGCACGCGGCCGACGCAACTCCATCTCGCTTAGTCTGACCTGAATACTATCGCTCGATGCCGTGGGGATTTCCCGGTCCTCCGGGAACAAGCTCAACGCCGTATATTGCTGGTGCGTTTCATCAAAGACTTGCAGCGTCTTGCGCCAGGTCGCTTCCTGACTATCGTTAATCTCTCCCAGATACAACACCGTCCGCTGCACCGTGTGGTTCTGCGCCACGCGGCGGTTCTCCACGACGCTGAAATAGCGATGCTGCTTGCCGTCCTTCTTTCACTTTGGCGCGAAGAAACATCGTCCTCGCCACCATGCCAGAACTGCGCACCA
Source organism: Candidatus Acidiferrales bacterium (assembly GCA_963742325.1). Classification (GTDB taxonomy): domain Bacteria; phylum Acidobacteriota; class Terriglobia; order Acidiferrales; family UBA7541; genus Acidiferrum. Next base: position 3,270,661 of record CAVULB010000002.1, read on the forward strand.
TTGAAAAGAGGGTAGGTCGGCACCGCACGCCTTTTCCGGCACGCTCCGTTGGCAGTAAAGTAGTTACTTGAAATCCCACACGCGATTTTTGGAAAAGCCCCCGCTATTGCGAAAGACAGGTTAGGACAGCTGTGCCGAGCGAGCTGACACCCCGCACATTGCTATCGCGGGTAGCCGGCTTCTGTTTTCCGGCAGTTCTTCGATTTGTTTACTATTTATCATGAACGCCCTGACCAGCTGATTTCGAGGAATACTTAGGACCAGGTGCTCACCGGAGCTATGGATTTTTCTGCGCGGGCGCGCCCGCCAAGATGTGGCCCTCCTCGTGCAATACAGAACGGCCAAATTTTGTGGCTAAGGAAATCCGCGCGGCATCTGACGTGTAGGCAGCGAGGCTGGGCGAGGAAAGCCATTGCAATCATTTTCGAACACGGGAGTGCAAAGCAATGATCAAAATAAAACGACTGGGTTGGGTATTGCTATTGAGCGGGATCGCCGGCTTGATGGGGTATTCGCAGGAGTCGGGGAGCGAATATGTCTCTCCGTCGGAAGCCGTTCCCAGAGGCAAAGCGCCCAAGATGCAGGTGCAATGGCTGAACCCCGGAGAAGCGACGAAACAATACGCCGTCATTTTTTACCAGGGAGACGAGGCGTTCTCCGGACTGGTGGAGTTCGCGGAGAAGTATCACGTTACGAGCGCACATTTCACCGCTATCGGAGCAGTGAATGGCGCAACGCTAGGCTGGTTCGATCCGCAGCGCAAAATGTACAAGAAGATTTTCATCCATGGCCAGCACGAAGTGATTGGGATGAGCGGGGATATCGCGCTGTACCAAGGAAAACCCGTTGTTCATACGCACATGGTAGTGGGGAGTCCCGACGGAACAACGAGCGCGGGCCATGTTCTGGAGGCAAATGTATCACCGACGCTGGAAGTAATGGTTACAGACGACCCGATAGCGATGCACAAGCGGCTTGATCCGGCAACGGACCTGACGTTGATTGATCCTGCGCTGCAGTAGCATGACGCAGTTGAACAACCAGGACAGAAGTTCGCGTGTGATTGCAAGATCCGTTGCGTGAAAAGAAAGCGAAAACCAACTCAGGGAGCTCCTCGGCGGCAGGTTAGCGCCTACGCGCGCCGAATCGGGATGTAAGTTGTATGAACTGTTCGAGTCAGACTCGAAGGGACGCTTCTATTTCTAGGAAATTTGGGAAAGTCAGGCGGCGCTCGAGCAACACGTAGCCAGCGCACATTTTAAACAGTTGGAGGAAAAGAACGAGGACTTAATACAGGAGCCCTTCGAAGTAAATATCCTGGAGAAAAAGCTGACTGGTGCGGCGGCAGCGTGAAATTCGCAGGCTGCGGCGTACGCCGCCAGATTCGAGACGGCGGAACACACGCCATATCCACACAAACAATCACTACGGAGGCACGCTGCGGTTACGATTGAGCGTGCTCGCGGTCTTGGCAGGGTTAGGAAACGACCCTACTTTTCGATGACGCCACAGGCGATGCGGGCGCCGGAGTTCCCTGCCGGGTCGGTCTTGTAATCGTCAGGATCCGCGTGAATCACCAGGGCGGTGCCGCCTTCGTGGAAGATGGAGTTTGGCCCGTCGGCAAGCGAGACGTTTGGATCCTCGAGGGACGCTTTGCCGACGCCGTGGCTGTCTACTTTGAGATTGAGCAAGTCTCCCGCGTGCGGCCCTTCCGGATTATCTTTTCCGTGTTTCTTAGAAGCCGGATTGAAATGCGGACCGGCCGTCGTGAAGGCCGGACCTTCACATTTACCTACGTTGTGAATGTGAATGCCGTGGAGGCCGGGCGACACTTGCGACACGTTTACATCGATGCGAACACCGCTGCCAGATGGGCGTATCTGTGCCGTACCGATTTTCTGTCCCTGAGCGCCGACGATATCGGCGTGAGCGGATTGGCCAAGCGCTGTGCCGGCCCATAGGAGTCCTGCGATAAGAGCCCAGTTGCGGAATGACATGGAAGCCTCCCTTTCGAGCGATCTATTTAGCTCAACTATAGTCCGCCGAAATTAGAAGTATGGCATGTTCCGTTCCAAACGGATCAAAGCCGAGCTTAGTACTATAACCACCATTTCTATCCTGGTTCCGGGAAATGGGGAACAGAAGCGCATTACAGCTTGCCCGCAAACTACGGGAAAGGTGTTCACCATGCATCTGACTCCGGCTATAGCGCGCACGGGACGGCCGGTGGCGCCCGGATGGCGGGAAATCAAGGCCCAGGGCCGGATTTCATGAAGGAGGGCGTGAGAGGCAATAACGTTTTTCCGGTAATACCTCAGGGCGAAAAGCAGACTGCTCTTCGCCCTTTCTCCGTTGCGGATTAGTTTCAATATTCCCAGCCGTGGGGGCGATGCCCGGAGAGGGGTGCGTCAGGTTCGGCTTCGTTGTTCATTTTTATGTGGATCGATTCGCCTGTCGACTGATCGCGGATGAGATACCGTGCAGGCCAATACTGATGAAGCTCTTTGACTCGGGCTTCGGCAGCCTCGGGTGTGCAATGAATCTCCACGTGGTGATGGTAGCCTGACTCATCGACCTTCAGAATCTGGAACATTTGAAACGAAAATAATGCGCGGCGGAGAGAGCGGCTGTGACGAGGGTCACAGTTGTGTTTGGTTGGGCGGAGCATCCATGGATTGTTCACCCGTCGCTTGTCTGGCGTCCGAATTAACGATTGGAGCGCTAGCGCCCTTCAGGCGCCAGTTGTTGAGACACACGGATCCGAACGCGCCGACGATTCCGAACATCATCGAGAAAGGCAAGCCGGCATCGGGGATACTTCCCATGTTGCCGCTACCGAGACCAGCGGCATATCCGATGCCGAAACCCAGGCTCATGCAGCCCAGGATGATAAACAAGTTGAGTAGCTTCCCTTGTACTCTGAGCCCACCAGCGATGGCGAACCCGGAGCCCAAAACCAATGCCGTCAACCAGACCAGGTCCATCGTGTCGCCCCCAGGCTTTCCTTCGTAGCACGGAGCGGAATCGAGAAGTGTTGACACGATATGCCCGCAGGCATGGCCCGTCAAGAGGCAAGCTTGCCGAGAGTAGAGGCAATTGAGGTCGCCGGATGTTGGGCTGCGGGCATCTATATTGCGGGGCGGCTGGGAATAATCTGGTTCGGTGCTGAGCAGAGGGCGTAGGTGTGCTCGGTGCTGTGGAGAGAGGGATTCGGATATGGACTGGAAGGAACATGGAGTGAAGATCGTGAAGGCGGGGGAGTTGGATATAAATACGCCGCAGACTTCGGGGATGACGCGGGCGGCGGCGATTACCCATGCGCGAACGGGGGCGACGAAGTTGTGGGCGGGAACGATGGTGGTGCAACCGGACGCGAAGACAGGGCCGCATCATCATGGCGAACTGGAAACGGTGCTTTACGTCGTGAAGGGGCGGGTGCGGATGCGATGGGGCGATCATCTGGAGCTAAGCGAAGAAGCGCGGGCGGGAGATTTTATTTATGTGCCGCCTTACGTGCCGCATCAGGAGATCAATGCGAGTCTGAATGAGATTTGCGAGGCGGTGGTGGTGAGGAATGGACAGGAGCCGGTGGTGGTAAATCTTGATGTGGAAACGCCGGAGCCGGCGAGCGCCGGGCACCCGGGGATGCCGTTTCATCCGGGGGGATGAGACGATTGCGCGGTGGCGCGGCCGTGGGTGATCGATGCGAAGTGCTTTTTATTTTCCCGAGGCGGATCGAACGAAGAGGGATTCCTCACTTCGCAGACTCCTGGTGCCCCACTCAGGGTCCGGGAAGGGTGAGATCCTTCGTCGCGGACTCAGGATGACAACGTGAGTGTTTTTTTAGGTGGGTGGTTGACTTTGAAGCTAAATCCGCACCCGCGCTAGTTGGAGTCGTGTTGGAGTTTGCCGCAGCATTCTGGGCGTTGGGGGAGGGTGGAGCGGTCCCAGCCGCCGCCGAGGGCTTGGACTAGGAGGACGGCGCTGGCCAGACGGCGGCCCAGGATGTTTACGGCGGTGACTTCGTTCGTTAGTGCGGCATTTTGTGCGGTAATTACTTCCAGATAGCTGGTTACGCCGCCCTCGTAGCGAGTCACGGAGAGATCTAGCGAACGCTTTGCGGCATCGACGGCAGCGGCTTGGACACCGGCTTCTTTTTCGAGGATTCGCAGCGCGGCGAGATTGTCTTCAACTTGTTGGAATGCGGTAAGCGCGGTTTGGCGATAGCTTGCGACAGCGTAATCGTAGCCGCTTTTTGCTTCGTCGTTGAAGGCGCGGCGGCGGCCGAAGTCAACGAGGGTCATAGCGGCGGTGGGTCCGACGGACCAGATTGCGCTGGGGCCCTGGAACAATGTGGTGATTACGGCACTGTCGAAGCCGCCCGAGGCGGTGAGATTGATGACAGGGTAGTAGGCCAACTTGGCCAAGCCGATTTGCGTGTTGGCGGCGGCGACCTGTCGCTCGGCGGAAGCTACGTCGGGACGGCGCTCGAGCAACTCGGAGGGCAGGCCGACAGGAATTGGCGGCGGCGGAACGGTGAGCGGGAGCGGGGGAAGAGTGAAATCGGCGGGAGGCTTGCCGATCAGGACGGCGACGGCGTGTTCGTACTGGGCGCGCGCTACGCCAACATCCACGGCTTGGGCGCGGGTTGTTTCGAGGATGGTGCGGGCTTGCTCGACGTCGACTTCCGAAGCGATTCCGCCGTGATAGCGGTCGTCGTTTAGCTGGAGCGCTTGTTCGTATTGGGCAACGGTGTCTAGGAGCAATTTTTCTTCGGCATCGAGGCTGCGCGCGGCGAAATAATCTACGGCAAGGTCGGCGTGCATGGAGAGGTTGACAACAGCTAGATCGGCGGCGCTGGCTTGGGCTTGCTGGCGATAGTATTCGACGTTTTTGCTAACGCGGCCCCAGGCGTTTACTTGATACGACAGGTTGAGCGGGACGGTGAAATCGTTGAAGGTGATGCCGTCGAAAATCGAGGAGAGCGGAGGGCGATTGTTGGAATATTTTTCGCGGGTAGCGGAAGGGGTTGTGGTGATGGTGGGATAGTAGTCGGCGCGATAGTAACGGAGGACGGCGCGGGCTTGCTGATATTGGGCGACGGCTGCTTTGAGATTTTGGTTGGAGACGTTGATCTGAGCTTCCAATTCGTTGAGCTGAGAATCCTGGAAAATTTCCCACCAGTTGCCGCCGAGGTTCTGGTCGTTGGGCTGCGCGGTTTTCCAGTTCCCTGTTTCCTTGTAGGCGGGAGGAGTGGCGACGGTAGGAGTTTTGTATTTGGGGCCGATGGAGCAGGCGGTGAGGGAAAAGTGTGCGGCTGCAAGCACGATGAGGAGGCAGCGGGAGCGACGCGGAGTACGGAGAATCCCTGAAGACGCGCGCTTCATTTGAAATCTCCGGGCAGTGTAGCTTGGACAATCTGGACGGCCTGGCCGGTGACGAGCGAGTCCGGCGGATTCAGGATGCCTGATCGTCGGCTTTGAGGCCGGCGACAATTTCGATTTGATCGCCGAGATCGTGTCCGGGAGTCACTTCTGTCAGCACCGCCTTGCCGTCTTTGACCACGCCGACTTCCAAATTGGCGGAGCGAAAAAGCAGAGTGCTGGAGGGAATCAGGAAGGTGGAGTTTTGTGTGGGCACTTCCAAGTGGACTTCAGCATAGGAGCCGGAGAGCAGGGTGTTGCTTGGATTGGATAGATCGATTTCGACAAGCAGGGTGCGGGTGGTGGCGTTGATGGCTTCGGCAGTGCGGACCATCCTTCCGCTGAATTTGCGGCCGGGAAATTCCGCAAGGACGATATCCGACTTTGTAATGCCGGGCTTCATGCCCTGGGAATATTCCTCGGGTACGTTGACGTAGACACGCAGGACGCGGGCTTGGGAGATATGAAAGAGGTCGGTCCTGGGGGCGGTGTTGCTGCCGGAGTTGATGAGGTCGCCGATATCGGTGTTGCGGGCGGTGATGACGCCGTCAAAGGGTGCATAGACTTTTTCGAAAGAGACAAGAGCTTCGTAGCGTTGGACGCTGGCGCGGTCGGCGTCGACGATTGCGCGGTTTGCGTTGTAGGTGCCGACCGCGTTGTCGACATCCTGCTGAGCAACGGCGTGCTTGGTGAGAAGACCCTGGTAACGGTCTCTAGTGATTTGGGCCAGTGCGAGATTGGCTTGAGCGGTGTCCAGGGTGGCGCGCGCCTGGGCGAGTTGCTGATCGACTTCCGGAGTTTCAATGAGAGCGAGGAGTTGGCCTTGCTTCACGTGCGCGCCGATATCGAAATACCATTTGCGCAGATAGCCGTCGGTGCGGGCGTAAATCGGCGAGGAAATGAAGGGCTGAATATTCCCGGGAAGGATAATTTCCTGGGCGGGTGCGGCGTGTTTTGGACGGACAACGGAGACCGAAGGGACGGCTAACTGGTCGGTAGTCGCGCGAAGGGCGTCGCGGGCTTTGACGCGGTAACGGATGCCGGAGATGAGGAGAGCGGCGACGATAGCGACGGTTATCAAAACAATCAGCCAAGGCTTGCGCGAGCGCTGCGCTTGCGGCGGGGGAGGCGATGTGCCACGGCTTGGATTATTGATTTGTTCGTTGATTTCGGTTTGAGCCATGCGTCATGTTCCTGCTTTGGTGCCTGCGTCGGCGGCCGGTGTTTGGTTTGGCGCGGGAATGTTTTTGCGCATGCCGTGCAGCACGCTGAAGAATGTTGGCACGAAAAAGAGCGTGGACACGGTGGCGAAGAGAAGGCCGCCGATTACCGCGCGGCCGAGCGGAGCGTTTTGTTCTCCGCCGTCGCCCAGGCCGAGGGCCATGGGAACCATGCCGATGATCATGGCAAGTGCGGTCATGAGCACGGGGCGGAAGCGCGTGAATCCGGCTTGCAGGGCAGCCTGGATGGGATCTTTTCCTTCGACCATTTGTTCGGTGGCGAAACTGACGACGAGGATGCTGTTGGCGGTGGCCACGCCCATGCACATAATCGTTCCCATGAGAGCGGGAACGCTGAGAGTGGTGCGGGTGATGAATAGGAACCAGGCGATACCGCTGAGCGCGGCGGGCAATGCGGAGATCATGATAAAGGGATCGAGCCATGATTGAAAATTCACGACGATGAGGAGGTAGTCGAGAATGATGGCGACGGCGAGACCGCTGAGAAGGCCGACGTAGGAGGAACGCATGGTCTTCACCTGGCCGCGGACGATGACTTGCGAGCCGCGCGGGAGATGGCTGCGGGACGCGTCGATGAGTTTGTTGATGTCGCGGGCAGTGCCGCCGAGGTCGCGGCCGGAGACGGACCCGAAAATGTCGATGACCGGGGCGATGTTGTAGTGGGACTCGACGGCCATGTCCGTGCCGCGTTTGATGGAGACCAGGCTGGCCATAAGTGACGGAGGGGCGGAAGGATCGCTACCGGTGATGGGAATGTTGACGAGATCCTGCAGTTTGTCCGCGCGGTACTGCGGGGTTTGCGCGGCGATCTGGTAGCTGACTCCGTTTTTGGGATCAACCCAGAAAGTTGGCGCGGTCTGGAAGCTGCCGCTGAGGGAGACGAGCAAGTTTTGAGCGATGTCGTGCGCGGTGAAGCCCAGTTGCTGGGCTTTTGTGCGATCGATGTTCAGGTGAAGGAAAGGTTGATCGAAGGGCTGTTGAATGCGCAGATCCGCGGTGCCGGGGACGTAGCGGATTTTCTGGAGCAGTTCACTGGCCCACTGGCGATCCCCTTCCAGGTCGCGGCCGATGACTTGAATGTCGATGGGAGCTGGCAGACCGAAGTTGAGGATTTGCGTGACCATGTCCGACGGCAGGAATGCGAACATCACGCCGGGGAATTTTTTGGCGAGTGTGACGCGGAGATCGTTGACATATTTCTCGGTGGGATGGTGCCCGGCAGCAAGAGTGACGAGGATGTCGGCATCGGAGTTCCCCACCGGGGCGGAATTGCTGTAGGAAAGGTTAATGCCGCTGTAGGGCAAGCCGATGTTGTCGATGACGCTGCGGACTTCGTTGGCCGGGATTTCCTGGCGAATGGAGTTTTCGACGAGATCGCACAGGAAGGCGGTGTCTTCGATGCGCAGTCCCGTGGGACCGCGGACGTGAAGTTTGAAACTGCCTGCGTCGACGCTGGGAAAGAAATCCTGTCCCAGCCATGGGACAAGCAAAGCCAGTGAGCCTATGCAGGCCGCGAAGAACAGGGCGAGGAAGGCGCGACGGTGATGGAGGCAGCGCTCGAGGAGGCGATGATAATTTTCGCGAAAGCGTTCGAAGGCGGCTTCGAAACGTTTTTGCAATCTGACGAGAGGATTGCGGCTGACTTCGGCATGGGCGCCGACTTTTTCGCTCCGGAGCAGATATTTGGCCATCATGGGAACAACGGTTCGCGACAGGAAATAGGAAGCGAGCATGGCGAAGACCACGGCTTCCGCTAATGGCAAGAACAAATAGCGCGCGACACCAGAGAGCATGAACATGGGCGCGAAGACGATGCAGATGGAGAGAGTGGAGACGAAGGCGGGCGTGGCGATCTGCGAGGCGCTGAGGAGGACAACTTCGTCGAGATCATCTTCGGGGTGGAGTTCACGATTGCGGTTGATGTTTTCGACTTCGACGGTGGCGTCGTCGACCAAGATGCCGACGGCGAGGGCCAATCCGCCGAGGGTCATGATGTTGATGGTTTCGCCGATCATACTGAGGATGATGAGCGAAGTAAGGATGGCGAGGGGAATGGACGTGGCGATGATCAGGGTGCTGCGCCAATTGCCAAGGAAGATCAAGATCATGACCGCGGTGAGGCACGCGGCGATGAGGGCTTCGCGGACTACGCCATTAATTGCGCCCAAGACGAAGATGGATTGATCGGCGAGAGGATCCATTTTTAATTGAGGCGGGAGGGTGCTGGCGATCTGCGGGAGGAGAGACTTGATGCCCGCAATTACGTTTAGCGTAGAAGCGTCGCCTGCTTTTTGAATGGTGAGGAGGACGGAACGCTGCCCATCGACGCGGACGATGTTGGTTTGCGGAGGAAAACCGTCGCGAATCCAGGCGACATCCTGGACGTAGATGGTGGTGCCGCCGATGGTTTTGATGGGAATGCGGTTTAGTTCTTCGATAGTTTGCGGCGCGGCGTTGGGAACATCGACGTCATATTCCTTGCCGCCTATTTTGGATGTACCGGTGGGGAGGATGAGATTTTGCAGGCTGATGGCGTTGACTACGTCCAAGGCGGAAAGACCTTTGGATTGCAATGCGTCTGGATTGAGATCGACCTGGACCTGGCGCTGCTTGCCGCCGTAGGGATAGGGGACGGATGCTCCCTCGACGGTGATGAGCTGGGTGCGGATAAAATTGAGGCCGTAGTCGTTCAGCTGCTGCTCGGAGAGTCCCTGACCGGAGAGCGCGAGTTGGAGAACGGGGACGCTGGATGCGCTGTAGGCGAGGATAAGGGGCGGAGTGGTTCCGGCGGGTAGTTGGCGGAGTTGCGTTTGCGAGACAGCAGTGATTTGGGCGATACCGCGTTCGACGCTGGCGGTGGGTTGCAAGAAAACTTTGACGACGGCGACGCCGTAGAGGGACTGGGACTCAATGTGCTCGATGTTGTCGACGGTGGTGGTAAGAGCGCGCTCGGTGACGTAGATGATGCGGTCGTTCATGTCTTTGGGAACGAGGCCGGCGTAATTCCAAATGATGCTGATTACGGGGATGTTGATGTTGGGGAAGATATCGGTGGGGGTACGGAAGATGGCGAAGAAGCCCATGCCGAAGATGAGGATGCTCATCACGACGAAGGTGTAAGGGCGGCGTAATGCGAGTCTAACGATCCACATAGCGATTGCGGCTTCTGCCCGCCTGATTTAGGGAATACCGGGACTGTCGGATCAGTGTTGGGCATTTGAGTTGCCAGAAACTCGGCGCTGGGTGATTTATCAAAGCGCGTGATTTCAAGAAGTTCGCCGAGGGGGAAGAGCGGGGGTAAAAAGGATGGCTGAGGACGAGTCGACCTGTCGACAAATGTCACTTGTTCGCCACGAGAATCTCGGGAAGGACAATTCAGGAGTCGCGACCGCAAGACCCCGCATGCAACAACGGCATGTGGGGAGCCCGGCGGGTCAGCTTCGAATGTGCTCATGGCAGACATTGGTCGCGGCATGTGCGATGGAGTAGGAGGCGATGCGGCACATTTGATGGCGGTGCCGGACCTTTACAATCCCAGCTCGGTGAGGCCGGGATGATCGAGCGGACGAGGGCCCTGCGGCCAGTGGTAGAGGCGATCTTCCGGGCGAATCGGGAGATCGTTGATGCTGGCATAGCGGTGGTGCATGACGCCCTGGGGATCGAATTCCCAATTTTCGTTGCCGTAAGAGCGATACCACTGCCCGGAATCGTCGCGCCATTCGTAGGCGAAGCGGACCGCGATCCGGTCGTTGTCGAAGGCCCAGAGATCCTTGATGAGGCGGTACTCGAGTTCGCGATTCCATTTGCGGGTGAGGAATTGGACGATCTGTTCCCTACCGTTGATGAATTCGGCGCGATTGCGCCATCGGCTGTCGACGGTATAGGCCAGCGCGACGTGTTGCGGGTCACGTGAATTCCAAGCGTCCTCGGCCTTTCGGACTTTCTGGGTTGCGGTCAGGCGAGTGAAGGGTGGCGCCAGAACCAATTGAGGTTGAGTGCTCATAGGAGTTCTCCTGTACTCTTTGCCCGATGGACTTTTAGAGATTGCAGCAGGGAAAGAGGCTACTTTTTTTTTGCGGTGGGGTGATCCAAAACGGGGTGTGCCGGGATTTTCTTGGCGTGGCTATTGGAAGAGGACTTTGGCCATCATGCCTTTATCTTCGTGGTTGAGAAGATGGCAGTGGAACAGGGACATGCCTTTGATTACGGGATCGGTGAAGTCCATGACGACGTCGACTGATCCGCCGGTGGGAACATTGACTGTGTCCATCCATATCGGGTGATCCAGGCGCACGCCGTTCTGGTAGTAGACGAGGAAGTGCGTTTGATGGATGTGCATGGGGTGGAGTTCGCCGGACATGTTGAGAATGCGCCAGTGCTGGTAGCTGCCGACATGGACGGTGGTCATGGGCGCGGCGTTGGGCGAATATTTTTGGCCGTTGATGTAGAAACCGTTTTTGTCTTCGGTGAAGGTTACGACAAAATCGGGGTCGGTTTTTTCGAAGGATTGCAGATCGACCTGCTTAAATTCGGGTTTGCGCGAATCGCGATTTGTTTCGCGGGTGGCGTGGGAGACGGAAGAGCCCGGGCGAACATCGGCGAGGACCATTTCTGGGTTCGGATCGCCGCTTGGGCCGGTGTCGACGCAGAGCGTGCGAAGCGCGGCTTGTGCCTTGGCGTCGGGGCCAGTGACGATGGCTTCGAGGCGTCCGGCGGGCGGGATTAAGGCGTGTTCGACGATTTGTTTGGGATTTTGCGGATCGTGGAAAGCGAGCGGCATGCCGTCCATGGCGATGATTTCGAGTTTCTGGGTGTCGAGTTGAAGATCGACGTACTGGTCGGCGGAGGCATTGACGACGCGCCAGAACTGGCGCTCTCCGGGATTGATGCTGATTGAAGGACGAAGCTGGCCGTTTACCGTGAAAACGCGTTCTGTTGGTGCAGGCTCGTTACCGCACGACGGAGGTTGCGCGTTCACTTTTTGGAGCAGAGCGGCGGCGTTGGGGTCGTGCTCGGTGGATATGCCACGGACGACTAATATTTGTTCGCGTAGATTGCGGACTTCGGGATAGTAGCGCTCCATGCCTTCGACGACGATTGCGCCGGACATTCCGTCGAGGGCCTGGCGATGGCTCTCGCCATGGGGATGGGTGTGATACCAGAAGAGGCCGGGCGGATGGTCGCGCGGAATTTCGACCACGTAGTGAAGGGTTTGGCCGGGCATGGCCATCATGTCGATGACGTCGTCCTGCGGGGCTTGCGGGGAAACTTCGAGGCCGTGGAAATGGAGATTCGTCATGTCTTTGCAGGGATTGATCGCGCAGGTTTCCGAGGCGTGATCGGGAAGGTGATTGACGTAGGCGATTTTCAGGGTGTCGCCGGGATAAACGCGAATTGTTGGGGCGATGATGTGGCCTTTATAGGCGAAGGAATCCTTGCCGTCGGCGTTGAGCTCTGCCTTCAGCGTAAGAGAAACGACATTGGAGTGTGAGCGCGCTGCGGGAGGCTCGACCAAGCGGATGGCACGATCTCCCGCAGCTGCGCCTGCGATCAAGAAAAGCGCCGCAACGTAACTGCAACAGCGAAGATTCACGAACTGACCTGCTCCTTTCTATGTACACGACTATCTAGGCGACGGCATGCGCCTGGCGCACCGGGGGAGCCATGAATTCGGGGCTAACCGAATTGGGAACGGTTTCACGGAGGATGGCGTCGATGGCTTCAAAGTCGGGCTGCGTAAGCGACCAGCCGCCTACTTCGTTGATCGGGGCGAGCTGTTCGGGCCGGCGGGCACCCCAGAGAGCGATATCGACACCGGCTTGATCGAGGAGCCAGCGAACCGCGAGATGGATGACGCGCTTGCCGAATTTCTCGCGAGCGTAGGCATCGAGCTGGTTTGCGGCTTTGAGGTACTCCGCGAAGCGCGGCGGCTGGAACTTAGGGTCGGTGGTTTTGCGCATGTCGTCTTTGGAAAACTGGCGATCGGGGCGCATGGCACCGCTGAGGATGCCGCGACAGAGCGCGCCATAGATGAGCGTGGTTTTGCGGTGAGTGATTTCGTAGGGCAAAACGTCGCGTTCGATTTCGCGTTCGAAGAGATTGTAGGGAGGTTGAATGGTGTGCAGCGGAGCGACCGTTTCGAAGCGGGCCATTTGTTCGGGGGAATGATTGCTGACGCCGATGGCGCGAATTTTCCCTTGTTCGTAGAGTTCGCGGAGGGTGGCAGCGGTTTCTTCGATGGGCACGAGGGGATCTGGCCAGTGGACCTGGTAGACGTCGATATAGCTGGTTTGCAGGCGGTGAAGCGAATCGTGGAATTCCTGGAGGATACGCTGGCGGGTGGAATTGCGCTCGATGCGACCGGTGGTCCAATCGACGCCAACTTTTGTGGCGAGAAGGATGTTGTTTCTGCGTCCATATTGATGGATGGCTTTGCCGACGATTTCTTCGGAGCGTCCGTTGCCATAGATGGGGGCGGTATCGATCAAGTTGATGCCTTGATCAAGGGCCGCATGAATGGTGCGAATGGATTCGCCTTCGTCGCTGCCGCCCCACATCCCGCCGCCGATGGCCCAAGTGCCGAGGCCAATGCGTGAGCTGATGAGGGTAGTGCCGCGAATGTTTATGAACTCCAACATGTTGTTTCTCCTGCGTGTTATAAAATTGGCGCGCGCGTTAGCCCAGCCATTGCGGATTGGCGAACGTGCCGTCGAAATTGTGGCTGGTTTTATAAAGCTCGAACTGGCCGTCTTTGGCGGCTGTGACGGTTTTTGCGAGAAGAGCCGCGACCTGGGATGAATCCATAGGTCGAAAACTGCGCGCCGCCGCAAGGGCTTGCTGAAGGATGGGAAGCGAATCGCAGCCGGTGATGACGACGCTGGTGGGAAGATTCATGGCATAGTGCAGGCACTCGGTCGCGGTAACGGTTTTGCTGTCGAGGATAATATGGTCGCCGATGGGCTTCATGCCGAGTACACCGATATTGGTCTTGACGAGGACGGGCAGAACTTTCTTTTCGAAACTGTCGTAGTGAGCGTCCATTACGTTGAGGGGCATCTGCACGGTGTCGAAACGGAAGCCGTGTTGGGAGGCGATGGCTAGCATTTTGAGATGAATATCCGGGCTTTTGTGGCCAGTGAAGCCGATGAAGCGGATTTTGCCGGCTTTTTGCGCTTCCTGAACGGCTTCGAGCGCGCCACCGGAGCCGAAAACGCGATCGGGATCGGTATCGCGAATGACTTCGTGGAATTGCATGAGGTCGATGTGGTCGGTCTGCAGGCGGCCGAGGGATTCGTTGATCTGGGCGGTGGCAGCGGTTTTTGTGCGGCCATCGATTTTGGACATGAGGAAAGCTTTCTCGCGGTAGCCGTCGCGAAGGGCGTTGCCCATGCGGATTTCGCTCTCGCCGCCGTTGTAGTCCCAACAGTTGTCGAGAAAATTGATTCCTTCGTCGATGGCGGCGCGAATGATGCGAATGCTTTCCTGGGGATCGCTCTGCTTGCCTAGGTGATATCCGCCAATGCCGACCATGGAGACGGATTCGCCCGTGTTGCCGAGCGTGCGATAGGGGATGCCGTTCTTGTTTTCCGGCTTGGCGGTAGCGGGAAGCGCGCCGCCGGCCAGAAAAGTGGCTGCGGTCATGCCGATGAATTCCCTTCGGCTTACGCCTGCGTTTGGATCGTTGTGATTTAGGCTCATGGAAATGCTCCCATTTTTTTGTATGACTGCATTTGGCAAACGCTATGCTATCCAAAAGCCGGGTTGCTGGAGAGCGGTAAATCGCGGACGCGCTTGCCGGTGGCGGCGAAGATTGCGTTGCAAAATGCCGCGACGAACGGCGGCACACCGGGGCTCTCCGACACCGGCGGGAGGTGCGTTGCTATCGACGATGTACACGTTGGTTTGGCGAGGGGCTTCGTTGCTACGGGCTACCGGGTAGTCGTTGAAATTGGATTGCTCGATGACGCCGTTCTTGGCGGTGATTTCGCCGCTGCGGACGATGCTGGCGCCGAAGACGGCAGCGCCCTCGAATTGGGCGCGGGCTTCGATTGTACGAATCTCGGTGTTCGCGGCGGCGCTGAGGGGCGTCATGCAAGAGCGGATAGCGGTGCCATTTTTATGGACGGTGCAGGCACCACAGAGGGCCATACCGAAACCGAACTTTGTGCCGGTGAGACCGAAAGTGTCGCGGAGGTACCAGAGAAGCGGCATATTGGGGTCGCCATTGAAGACGCGATCGACGCCGTTCACTTTGAGAGTACTCATAAGAGGCGGTCTCCGTGGGATTTACAAAACTTCAGCTCGCTACAGATTTCTTTGCGGCTTCGCCGGAAGACATTTCTTCCATTTGCTTCATGACTACGGAGAAATCCTGATCAGGGTGCGTGGTGAGGGCTTCAGAGTTGATGTTGAAAGAGGCTCTGGTAGCGGGCATCGCCGCCTGGACGTCGTCTGCGAGCCGAAGGATGAGACGAAAATCCTTGTTCATCAGCGGGAGCGGGAATTGCGGGCCGTAGTCGTTGTGGGCCGCGCGGGAAAGTTTTCCGGCGTGGGCGGGGGCGATGACGGCGGTCTGCGCCAGAACCTGCAGAAGGACATCGCGGCTCAATCCAGATTTTTCGCCCATGGCGGAGGCTTCCGCGATGGCTTGCATTCCGATGCCGAGAATGGCGTTGACGACAAGTTTCATGGTGGTGCCGGCGCCGTTGGGACCGAGATGAAAATATTTGCCGGCGATAGATTTGAAAATGGGCAGAGCTTGCTCGAAGACGTTCGGGTTGCCTCCGGCCAGCAGAGTTACGGTACCTTGTTCGGCGGCGGGGGTGCTGCCGGAAATCGCGACGTCGAGGACTTGCAAGCCGGCCGCGGAACCTTTCAGTGCGAGTTCGCGGGAGGTTGCCGGTAAAACGGTGCTCATTTCCAGAATCACCAAACCGGTTTTGGCGTTGGCCAGCACGCCGGCGGAGCCGAGATATGCATCGCGAACGGATTGATCGTCGGTAAGGCAAGAGAGGACGACGTCAGCGGATTTGGCGAGACTCGCAACTGACTCCGATAGCGAGGCGCCTTTGCCTTTGAAACCTTCATTCTTCGCTTTGTTTCGGTCGTAGACGTACACGGAATAGCCGGCGGCGAGCAAGCGCGCCGCGATACGGCTGCCCATGTTGCCGAGACCGATGAAGCCGAGTTTGGTGGTGCTTGGCTCGAACGAATTCATGTTGCCTCCCTAAAAGCGATTCCGTGCTGTTTGCTCGCCCTCGCGTTATCTATCAGATGCCCGAAGCAAGCGCGATTCGACAAAAACTTTCCAGGACATTTGACGCTCCGTGCGCCAGCACACTTCTGTCGGATAGTTGGGCACGCGGATTTCCATTATCGTTCTCGAGCGGGTGCGCATAAATCAAACTGCGGCAAGCACTTAAGGAATCGTCGAAAAAGAAGCTGGTGACTTCGCGGCGTTTTGTCGACACCGTGGCACGCAGACGACACTGGGGCGGATCGACGGTGGTCAATCGGAAAACGCTGGGAGATAGAGAGATTCTGAATCATCCTTTAGCTTGACGGCCATGACGGTGAGATCGTCGTCCAGGGAATCGCGACGCGTGAACTCAGCTACGGAGCGGTAGACCTGATCACAAATTTCGCGAGGAGTGCCGGAGGAATGCTCGCGAACTACATTGAGCAAGCGCTCGGTGCCGAATTCCTGGCCGGCGGCGTCGCTGGCTTCGGTGACTCCGTCGGTGTAACAGACGAGAATGTCAGAGGGCGCGAGGGCAAAGTCTTCGAGCTTACAATTTAATTCAGAGGACAGGCCGATGGGGGTGCAAGAAGCGCGCAGCCATTGGACTTCGGAGCGATCCTGACGCAGGAGGAGAGCGGGATTGTGACCGCAATTGATGAACGTCAAGCGGCGGGAGCTCGGATCGAGTTCGCCGAGAAGCACGGTGACGAAGCGGCCGCCATCCTGCATGGCATAAAGTTCGTCGTTTAAATGTTTGGCGACTTCGCAGAGTCTGCGAGGCTCGTTGGTCTCCAGGCGCACGGCGGCGGCTGTTGCAGACATCAGAAGCGCGGCGGCCACCCCTTTTCCGGAAACATCGGCGATGACGAGGCGGAGGCGCCCGTCCGGCCTTACGACGTAGTCGAAATAGTCGCCGCCCACTACCCTGGCCGGATGCATGGCGCCGGCAATCTCGAAACCAGCGGCGTGTGGATCGCCGTTGGGGAGAAACATGCGCTGAACTTCGGCAGCGAGTTCGACTTCTTTCAATAATTCGTCGCGTTGACGGCGCGCGAAATCGTTCAGAGAATTTCGTTGAGCGACAAAACGCTGCAAAATGAGGACAACAAAAAGGAAACCGATTAGCGCGTCCACATTGTGCAGGATGCGCCCAGGAATATGGTGGATGGGCGGGCCTACGAGATCGTGCAGGAAAATGCACGCGCCAACGAGAGCGAAGGTGACGGGGCGAGAGAGAAGAATGGCGCTGAAGGAGAGCGGAAGAATGTAGAGGTAGCCCAGCGAGACGTCCTGCGCTTTGTTATCGGCGTAACCAACGCAGGCGATGGCCAGGATCACTACAAGAAATGCCCACCACGGAGATGAGGTTACGGCGGCGAAGGTCTTTTGCGTCCAGCGGATGGCCCATGTTTGCGAAATCTCCGGAACCGCGGGGCGAGCGAGGAACTCCCGGGAGGCTCGCAGGCTTTCCCCGGGACCGATTTCGACGGCGGGGTTCGTTCGCATTCCTGAAGTAACTCGCGCTAGATGAGGGCACGTTTGCTGCCATGCGGAGGAGCGTGGGTTGGTTCTGTATCTGCTGGCGGATGAGTTTGTTACCGTTTTTTTTGAGGCGATTTTGCCGGATCAGGACGGCAGGGGGTCGTTTGTTCGACACAACGTCAATATGCTGGCGAACTGGGCAAGCCGAGGTCGCGCATCGTTCTCCCTGAACGTGGGCTGACCGTGATATGTATATCTGTGAGAGGCGGATCGGCTTACGGAATTTTATGGGCACGGTCATGGACGCGACTTCGAAGTATACGGAACAACAGCTTGTCGAGTTGAATCAGGCGCTGCAGACGCTTCACCAGTGCAACCTTGCGTTGATTCATGCGAAGGAGGAAGAAGAGTTATTGCGGTCGATCTGCGAAATTCTCGTGGAATTTGGCGAATTCCGAATGGTGTGGGTGGGCTATCGGGAGGACGATGAGAAGAAGTCTGTGCGGCCAGTGGCTTTTGCGGGGGTGGAGGATGGTTATTTGCAAGGGACGGAAATAACCTGGGCGGATAAGGAACGGGGTCAGGGGCCTTCGGGAACGGCGGTGCGGACGGGGAAGCCCTCATGGGCGAAGAATATTCGCGAAGATGCGAAGCTTGCGCCATGGCAAGTGCACGCGATCGCGCGAGGTTATGCGTCTTCCTTGTCGCTGCCGCTGAAGCGAGGCGAAGAAACGTTTGGCGTGCTGTCTTTGTATTCGGGGGAGGTGGAGAAATTCACAGACCAAAGTTTTGAGCAATATGTGGAGCTGGCGGAGAACCTGGCGTATGGAATCGTGACGCTGCGGACGCGCGAGGAACGCAAACGCGTAGAGGAAGCGCTGCGGCGTAGCCAGGCTTATCTGGAAGAAGGCCAGCGATTGGCGCACACGGGAAGCTGGGCGTGGAATGTGGCGCGGCAGGAGAATGTGTATTGGTCAGAGGAACAGTATCGAATTTACGGATTCGATCCGTCGCACGATGCTTCGACGTATAAGACTGCATTAGAGCGCATTCATCCGGACGACCGCGCCGGATTTCTGGAACGTCTAGCGAAGGCGCTGGCGGAAAAACACGATTTCGAATTCGATTATCGCGTGGTGCTGCCGGACGGGACGCTAAAATACCTGCGGACAGTGGGACACCCGGTATTGAACGAAGAGAGCGAGGTTGTAGAGCTGGTGGGCACGGGATTGGATATTACGGAGCAGACGCTGGCGCACGCGGCACTACAGAAAGCGTTTGAAGAAATAAGGGCGTTGAAGGACAAACTGTACGAAGAAAATCTTGCCTTGCGCGAGGAGATTGACCAGGCGTCGATGTTTGAGGAGATCGTTGGGTCATCTTCGGCGCTGCAGGAAGTGTTGTCGCGGATTGCGAAGGTGGCGCCGAGCGATTCAACGGTCTTAATTACGGGAGAAACCGGAACCGGCAAGGAGCTCGTTGCGCGTGCTATTCACAAACGATCGCAGCGGGCCAGGCGGGCGTTTGTGAGCGTGAATTGCGCCGCTATTCCGGGATCGCTGATCGCGTCGGAGCTTTTCGGGCATGAGAAGGGGGCGTTTACCGGCGCGCTGCAGCGGCGGATCGGGCGGTTCGAACTGGCGGAGGGAGGAACGATCTTCCTGGATGAGATTGGCGAGCTGCCCGCGGAAACGCAGATCGCTTTGCTGCGGGTGCTGCAGGAACGCGAGTTTGAGCGCGTGGGAAGCAGCCATCCGATCGCCGCCAATGTGCGGGTGATTTCCGCGACGAATCGCGATCTTGCGGCTGCGGCCGCGGCGGGCACGTTTCGCATGGACCTGTTTTACCGGCTGAATGTTTTCCCGATCGATGTTCCACCGCTGCGGCATAGGATCGAAGATATTCCGCTCCTGGTGAGATATTTTATCGACCGCTATTCGCTGAAAGTGGGAAAAAATATTACGCGGATTGAAAAACGGACGTTGGATTTGCTGAGCGCTTACCAGTGGCCGGGGAATATTCGCGAGCTGCAGAACGTGATTGAACGGTCTGTGATCCTGTGCGATTCGGACGTGTTTGCGACGGAGCCGAACTGGTTTGCGGCGCAACACACCGGCGCGCATGGTGCCCGAACACTGCTAAATAGAAAGTTGGGTGAACAGGAACGCGAGATGATTGAAGCTGCCCTGGCGGAAACGAAAGGTCGCGTGGCGGGGAGTTCCGGGGCGGCGGCGCGGCTGGGAGTGCCGGCGTCGACGTTGGAATCGAAGATCAGGACATTGGGAATACGGAAAGCGAAGTTCAAGACGGCGTAGGCTTTGGGCTTGTAGATCGGGGCGCGTGTCAGTGTCACCGACAGTGACAGCCGGAATTTCGCGAATTCGCGAAATTCCGCGACTTCCTACCGCAGTAACCTCATTGCAATCAGCCAACTAAGAGTGGCAGTTATCCTGCAAGGTTTCCCCGTCGTCGACTCAAGGCCCATGCTCAAGATCGTGAAACTACAAATAGGGGAAAGCGGAATGCAGTTCGCGCTCATCGGACGTTTGCAAGCCGAACATGTCAATCAGTTGCGCGAACTGATTCGCCAGCAGCGGAGCGCAATTGTGTTCGATCTTCGCGAACTGCATCTTGTGGATCGCAGCGCTGTGCAGTTTCTGGCGTTGTGCGAAAGAGACGGAGTGGTTTTGCGAAATTGCGCGCCGCACATACGCGATTGGGTGACTAGGGAGGCCGGCATGCAATCGACTGGCAACGGGGACCAGGGCTGAGGAGCGCAGAAAGGTTTCGAGGGATCCGGCTACGACCCGCCGGAAATTTTTGCTTCAGGAGGATGGAATGGCTTCAGCAGTTATTCAATGTCGGAGCTCGCTTCCCACACACTGGCCCGAGAATGCTGCGGTTGGAATTGCAACCGAGGATCGAAGCTTTGGGTTCGAGGAGCCGAAGGATGGATTTGGCGCGCGTGAGTCTGGCGCAGTTCCGGCGTTGCGTGTTTTTGAAGGAATGGTGGGTTCGAGTAAAGCGCTGACACGAGTGCTCGACGAGGTACGGTCGGTGGCCACGACGGATTCGACGGTATTGCTTCAGGGGGAGACGGGAACCGGCAAAGAACTGATTTCACGGGCGCTGCACAAGCTCAGCCTCCGCAATGGACGAAATTTCGTGAAATTTAATTGTGCGGCGATTCCGGCGGGACTGCTGGAGAGCGAACTGTTTGGACATGAGCGCGGGGCGTTTACGGGAGCGGTGACGCGCAAGGTGGGACGGTTCGAGCTGGCGGATAAAGGCACGCTGTTCCTGGATGAGATTGGCGAAATACCGCCGGAGATTCAGGTAAAGCTGCTGCGCGTGTTGCAGGAGCAGGAATTTGAAAAGCTGGGTAGCACCCAGACGCAGCGGGTTAACGTGCGCTTTGTGGCTGCGACCAACCGGAATTTGGCGGAAATGGTTTCCGAAGGCGAATTTCGCAGCGACCTTTATTTCCGGTTAAACGTGTTCCCGATTACGGTTCCCGCGCTGCGGGACCGGCCGGAAGATATTCCGGCGCTGGCGGAGTTTTTCGTGCAGCAATTTTCGCAGCGCATGGGGAAGCGCATCGAGGCTATCCCGGCGGCGACGATGAATCAGCTGAGGCAGTATGGGTGGCCCGGAAACATTCGGGAGTTGCAGAATTTTCTGGAGCGGGCGGTGATCCTGACGACTGGCTCAACTCTGCGAGCGCCTTTGGAAGATTTGAAGATGAACGCGCGAGCAGATTCATCGGCGGTGACGCTGAACGAGGCGGAGTCCAGCCACATTCTTAAAACGCTACGGGATACAAACTGGGTGTTGGGAGGGCCGCACGGCGCCGCGGTTCGGCTGGGAGTGAAGCGCACTACGCTAATCAGCAAGATGCGGCGGTTGGGGCTTTCGCGGCCGGCGCCGGGCTTCGCGGTTTAGTTTTCGCCTGGGGAAATGGAGACTCCATGACGACAAAGTGTCGAGATGCCAACAGGACAGGGGCCTTGGCGCTCTGCGGGGTAGTTCCCTGCCGATCGCTATCGTCTTTAATTGCATTTATATCACGGAGCGTAAGCGTTCGGGCGGCCGCTGACACGAAATGGAACGACTCGTGCCGGTTACTTTCTCAGTTTTGAGGAGAAGGAACATGATCGAAACCAACTGCACGAAAACGAGTACCTTTACGATCCCATTTCCCGTCTCGCAATCCGAGAGCGCGCGCAGAAAGGTTTTGGAGGAATTGTTCTCTTGCTATTCGGCGATGCTTTATAAGGTAGCACTGCGGAAGCTCGGTAATCAGGCCGACGCGGAAGATGCGGTGCAGGATGCGCTGCTGTCCGCGTACAAACACCTGGATCAGTTTAAGGGCAACTCGCATATTTCGACGTGGCTAACGACGATTGTGCTGAACTCCGCGAGGATGCAGTTGCGGCGGAGGTCAATCAACAGGTTCGTGCCGCTAGACATGTACGACGCGAGAGGGCTGGATTTTTCGGAAACGTTCGCCGACGATTCACCGGACCCGGAACAGATACTGCGCAAAACACAGTTGCGGGAAGTTTTGGAGCGTTCGATGCTAAAACTTTCGCCTCGAATCCGTGCGGCATTCCGGCTGCGCGTTGTCGAAGGATTGAGCACTCGCGAGGCGGCGGAGCGACTTGGGCTCAGCGAGGGAACGTTGAAGGCGCGGCTATTTCGCGCTTTGAAGCAAATCACGCCGGTGCTGCGGGTGGCGCTTGGGCCTCGAGGCAAGCGGCGCGCGACTCTGGAACCGGCGCGGCTGAAAGAGGCGGCTTGAAATTGGAATACGCTGGAGGACAGTCTTGAGACTTTACGAACGCTATAATTTGTTCCTCGCACTCATTTTCATTAGTTCTTGCGTCTTTGTGAGGCCAGCAATGGCGCAAGATGCGAATTTTCATAACGCGCCCGCGGCGAGCGCTCAACAAAAGAATCCACTCGCTGCGCAGCCCGCGGCCATCGCGGTCGGGGCGAAGTTGTATGCGACAAACTGCGCCTCGTGTCATGGCGCGCATGGCGAGGGAACGGGAAACATTCCGCCGGTAGCGAAAGGGCCAACGCAGACGGCCGTGGATGGAGAAGTTTTTTGGTTTGTCACGACGGGATCGATCGGTAACGGGATGCCGGCGTGGGGTAGCTTGTCCGAAGAAAAACGCTGGCAGATTGTGGCTTTCTTGAAATCACTGAAGAATTCGGTTGCAGGAGCGAACGCAGCCTCCGCTGCCGCTCCGACGGACGCTAGCTACACGCCGGTGGTCACGAATGCGCCGGCGCCGCAACCGCCGTTTACGGACTTCCGCTACGAGGCGCCGGGAACGGTTCGCAAGATAACGCCGCAAGAATTGCCCGCGCCTTATGCGTCTTCGTCCGCGAATAACGCGCCCAAACTGGTAGCGCGTCCGGCAGATGCGTGGCCGAAAGCGCCGGACGGCTTCACCGTGCAACTATACGCGACAGGTCTGGATAATCCGCGAATGATCCGCGTGGCGCCGAATGGGGATATTTTCGTGGCGGAAAGCAGCGCCGGACAGATTAAAGTGTTCCGCGGAATTACCAGTGATGGAAAGCCACAGCAGGTGAGCGTGTTTGCTGCCGGGCTCAATCGTCCTTATGGAATTGCGTTTTATCCTCGGGGAGAAAATCCGCAGTGGGTGTACATCGGGAATACGGATTCGGTGGAGAGGTTTCCTTATAAGAATGGCGATCTGAAGGCTAGCGGACCGGCGCAGCACCTGGCGGACCTGCCGCACGGCGGCGGGCACTGGACGCGGTCGGTTGAGTTCACGGCGGACAGCAGGAAGATGTTTGTGGCGGTTGGATCGTCTTCGAATGTGGACGATCCGGATACCACGCCGGCGGAAAAGAATCGCGCCGACATTCTGGAATTTAATCCCGATGGCACGGGAATGAAGGTGTATGCGTATGGAATCCGCAATGCAGGAGCGGGGTTGCTGGTGCATCCGACGACGCACGAACTGTGGTGTTCGGTGAATGAACGAGACGGGCTTGGAGACAATCTGGTGCCGGATTACATCACGCATGTGCAGGAAGACGGATTTTATGGGTGGCCGTGGTTTTATATGGGGGACAATCAGGATCCACGACACGCGGGGAAACATCCGGAGTTGAAACATAAAGTGATTGTGCCGGACGTGCTGTTGCAGCCGCACGTCGCGACGCTGGAAATGGCGTTTTATGAGGGAACGCACTTTCCGGCGGAGTATCAGGGAGACATCTTCGCGTCGTTACATGGTTCGTGGAATCGTTCGGTGCGCACGGGATACGAAGTGATTCGCGTGCCGATGCATCACACGGGGCAGGCGAGCGGCGAATACGAGGATTTTGTGACGGGATTTGCAGTGGATAACGGGCACGTTTGGGGCAGGCCCGTGGGAATCGCGGTGGCTCCAGATGGATCGTTGCTGGTGAGCGATGACGGGTCGAACTCGATCTGGCGCATCGTTTATACCGGCGGTAACGGGCAGAAAAACGCCGGCGGGCAAACCGATGGAAGCGACTCCGCGAAAAGCGCAGCGAGGTAGCAAGGCTCTGAGTGCGTTGCTGCTGATGGTTGCGGTGCTCGGAGTTTGCGCATTTCAATACGGGGATAAATATGGACTGAATAGTTTGCCGTTCGCGGAGGTGCGTCCCTTTGTTTCGGACTTGGCGAAGGCCAAGAGATTGGCCGCGGAAGGCAATATTGATTTCTTTGCCGGGGAAGCGGTGCGTGGGGAGACGGTGAGTCTGCGAGGCGAGCTTACGGATGGGAACTGTTACGTTGGGACGCAGACGCATGCTTACGATCATGCTTTTTGCGCGAAGCTTTGTGCGGCGGCGGGAAGCGCGCTCGTGTTTATTGCGGATCGAGATGGGCAGACTTACTTGGTGCTGACTTCGCGGAACGGCGTGGGAGTACCGGAGAATGTGCTTGATCAGATTGGCGTTCCTGGGATCGTGGTAAAGGGCAGAGTATTGCAGGCCAGTGGAGTGAGAGCGCTGGCGATTGCGGCGCTGGAACACTGAGGAATTTGTTTTGACTGGAAAGAGAAGGCTCCTTAAGGGTTAAGCCGTACTGATTCTGCGGCGGTTACGGCATGGCTGAAGCCATACCCCCCTGACGAAAAACACGGGTATTCACATGGACTCTGAAGCTGCGAGCCCTATCCTGTGTTCAGGAGACGACCGCTGCGTTGGTTTAGAGTTTTTGGTAATTGGAGTTTGTGGTGGTTACGACCAGGCTTTTGGCCTTTGCGTTGATAACGGTCTGTTGGGCGTAGTTGGGACCGTTTGGAAGGGTGGCCATTCGGACGTGGAGGGTTACGGCGTCCTTGGCTTCGTCGAGGTAGGTGTTGACGTCGACGGTGAGGATTTTCTTTGCGGCGGTATCGAACTTGATGGTCATGCGATCGCCAGGCTGGGCGTAATTGGTGAATACCAGATTCACCGCGCCGGGAATGGGATTCAACGCGAAATTGCCGGCTGCATAGGCGTCTTGCATGCGTTGCGCGTCGGGAGGGACATAGAGAGAAAGTAAGCCCTTCACCTGGCCCATATAGCCCTGAATTTCGGCTTTTTTCTTCTCGATGATTCTTTGCTTCAGGCGGCCGCCGCTGGGATCTGGCGGGGGAGCACCGATGGGAGTTTTCTGAACCTGGCCATCGGGACCGTACTGGCAGAGACTGCTCTGCGGCTCCTTGGCGTCTCCCTTTAAGGTGAGCTGTATGGTTTCGGTCCACTGATATTGATGGAGTTGTTGTTTGTTTTCGGCGGCGACTGCCTTTACTGCGGCGAGTTTCTGCTGCAATTCGGGGTTCTGCGCCATGACTGGAAGACAGAAGAGAAAGGCCGCGGCACTAATAAGAACTCTTTTTGTAAGCGTCGCGTGGATGTCCACGCCGGTCTGCAATCTTTTCGCAATGCGGTGTGCCCAGTTCATACTATTTCTCCTTGGTGCAAGTCAAAAGCTTTCGAAAGTGCGTGGTGCGATTCGTTTTTCTTACGGAGTTGTGACGACGCGATAATACACCCCGTGGGCGCCGTAGGCTGCGCTGAACCAGGTGTTGCCGCAGAGATAGTAGGTGACGCCGTTGACGACGGGAGTTGCGCAGCCGGCGGGAATGGCGGGGACGATTTCGCCCATAGAGTAATTCGCATAGGCTGCGGCGGCGTTGGCGTTGGCAGCTGCGACGGCGGCATTCGCATTGGCGGTGGCAACCGTCGCGCCGACTACGAGGCCAGCGGCGACGGCACCGGCTGCGGCCCAGCCACCACAGTTGTAGCAACCTGTGCTGTAGGAGTTGACGACGACGGGTGGATGATATGCGGCGCCGTACGTGCCACCATAGTAGTGATCACTGGCGTACGCAGTTTGGCCTGAGGAAGTTGTGCCCACGGTGCCGACGCCTTGGTAGTGAGTCGCGGTGCCACCATAGGCGTTCATGGAGTGAGCGGCGGCGAGACGGGCACAGGAAGCTTTGAGCAGCTCGATGGCTTTGGGTTCCAGTACCGGCTTGCTTTGAGCTGGGGCAGCTGTGGGCGGCGCTGCACTCTGGGCGCAAGTAGCAACAGTACCGAGGGACAGCGCTGCCGAGGACAACAGCAGCGCGGCTCCAAATAATTTGCTTCGAACGTTCATACTTACCTCGATCCCATCAGACGAATACCTTGGCTTGTGACTTTCAGGGAATCATTCCGCAATCGAACATTTTATTGGCGATGGGGGGAGCAATTCTGTTTATGAATGCCGCGCGCATCTGAGGATCGCTCTTCAGAAATGCGATGGCTCTTTGTTCTTCGGCGGTGGGCGGCGCTTTTTCGGATTTTTTCACCCACAATTGTTCGCAGGTGGATTGGGTGTATTTCATGATGACCTTGTCGGCGACTTTGTCCATCATCGGGTACTGCTGGGGTGGCTGCGCTTTGGCTAAGACGTGGGTAATGCGAAGCAGGGTGAGACCAAGGAACGAGAGAGAGAAAAGCGCGAGCATGACTGTTAGTGGCAAGAAACGTTTCATAACTTCCTCCTAAGATTCAGATTCGTATCCCGATCCAACAAAAATTTGGTCTGCCGCTCCTGGTCCTTGCAGATCATACGGATCTATCGAGGACTTTTTCCGTTCGTTCGTCAACCGAGGTGCGGGCTTTTTTGCTGGCCACTTCGCCCCGCCAGCGGGCGCGATTGATGCTGCCCACGGGAGTGCACTCGGGAGTGCAGTGGCCAGTGACATCAAAATAGACGGCGTCGGCGGCATCTTTCGTAAGCTGGGAGTTGGCGAGGAGCGTGAGGCGAGCGACGGTGTGGAAAGGCGCTTCGGATTCTTTCCAGTTGATGCTGGCGTTTTCGGTCCAGAAATTTGCGTCATGGGGCTTGCCCCAATAAGTCATGTTGGCGGGGTCGAGGAACTGCACTCCGAAGTCGAAGCCGCTCATTTTGCCGTCTTCCCTGAGGTGGCGGGCGAGTTCATCTTGCAAGGCGTTTGGGTTGTCCGTTTGCAGAGGACGTGCTGGATTATCCGGGAATGGCGTCGCCGAATATTTCACGATATCGGTGGGGCCGTGACGGAAGGGAGTGTTACTGCCATAGCGCAGCTTCTGATACGGACCGATTTTCTGGTGACTCTGTATTTGGGCAAGGGTAAGAATTCTCATCACGCGCAATTTGTCTTCGAACGACAGCGAGAATAGACCGGCGGCGGGATTCGAAGCGGTGAGCAGTTTCATGATGGCGAGAAATCCGGGTGCGTCGTTGATGGGGAGAGTTGTGGTGTTTTGCAGCGAGAAATCCTGGCGGGGAATGTTTGCATCAGGGATAACGGCGCCATCGCGAGTGAGGTCGACGGAGAAAGACAGGGATCGGACATCGGCTTTGAAGTCGGAGTTGACCTTGGGATCGGCATTGCCGAAGCGCACGATTGCGGGATAGATGCCAGGCCTGGCGAAAATTCCCTTCGCCAGACGCTCGGCCAGTTTGCGATCGCGCCCGGCGGTGACGTCAAAGGCTTCAAAGTGGGCCCGGGTGGAGGTCCCTTTTGCGTGAGTGCCGCGGCCGAGCGGCCGCTTTTGTTGCGCGGCAGAATTCTTTTGCAGCAAGAGAACTTTTTCGACGATCTGCTCGACGATAACGTTCTCCGAGAGGAGACTGCGGTCGGCATCGGAGGCGGTTACGCCGAACCATTTGGTCACAAAGAGCATGCGAAGGCTCCTGAGTGGCGGACGATCACGGGCGCGCTCCCAAATTGGCGATAAATTTGATCGCGGTGATGCTGGGGAGAAAACAGTAGGCGGCGGCTCTGGTTTTTACGAAGGTGGAGAGGCCGGCGACTTTGATGGGAGGAGCGCCATTGCACTGCGGAATTACGAAAATGCTTTCGGCGGGATCCTGCGTGCCGATCATGGGATCTTTGGATTTGGGGTTGAGACGGACAGCGCCGGCGAATTCGCTGTCATTGACCCAGTGGCCGAGAACGAACTCGTATTGGTTCTCGATGTTGGAGTTGATGAAGTAGCCGAGGAGGCCGCGTTCGACGCCGTCGTAGGGTTTCCTTGGGTCGTAGGTGGGACCGTAGGGCAGGCCGCGGCGAATGAGACGGTGCGTGTTGTTGCTGCCACCGGGAACGCCCTGTCCGGTGACGGGCTGGCCGCGTGGATTGATGCGGCGCATGTGCGCACCAACGGGACAGCGCAAGCCTTTTGGATCGCCGGAGCCGTCGGCGTTCACGTATTCGAAATTGTTCATTTGCTCGGGAGTAAGGCCGGTGGGCTTATCTGTGTCCGGGGATAGCGCGAGAGGAACACCGTTGCGCCATCGACCGCACACTTTGGCAGCGAGGAGTTCGGGATCGATTTTGTCTTTGTTGGATTGGAGGAAATTCTCGAAGGCAACGACGTCGGTCTCGATCATTTTGAAGACGGCGAAGCTGCCGTTCAGGCCGAGTTCTTTTGGTTCCGGGACGATGTAGTTTTCCGCTTCTTCCTGCAAGACGAAGAGCCAGGAATCGCAGGGCTGTTGATGATCGGGATGATATTTTTCCGGTCCGCCGCGAATGGTGGTCATGCTGATGCCGTCGGTGTAGCCGAAGTGAACTTTGGCAGTTGGCACGGGCTGGCCGTTTTGCATCTCGATCAGGGCCGCGCCGTCCTGACGCCAGATCTCCTGGAACCCATTGTTTTCGGAAAAGAGAACGACGAGGCGGGCGGTATAGGCGTTCATCGCATCTGGACTGATCGCGTGAAGAGTAACCATCACGTGGTCGTTGGTTCTTCGGAAGGCGTCGATCCAGTGTTCGGGAGCAGATGGCCCGGTATCGCCTACCAATTTCGCGCGTTCGGCGGCGCCTTGGGTGAAGGCCTCGAAGGATTTGAAAGAAATGTTTGGCACACGTTGTTTTATTTCAAGAGCGATCATTCCCGGCCACGTGATTCCCACGTTCAGGCAATAGTCGGGCTTACGGCGAGGGGCTTCGGCGGGATTGTCGCCTGGGCCGGGCTCGAAGCCAACGTGCCAATTTTCGGCTGTGGTGATTTGCGGGGCGTCCGATTCGTCGCCGCTGACCAGCCTGCCCAGAAGTTTTCGCGCTGGCACGGGGTCGTTCACTGTGAGCAAGAAATGGCGGACCAGAGGCATACGATAACCACGGAGGATGAAGCCCTGAATGTCGGCGAGATTGAGTGTGGAAGTATTCCGCGCTGCCGAATGAGGGTCCTTTTGCGCGGTGTCATGGCCCGTGCGCGGAAAGATGTGGTCAAGGAATCCTCTGCCTTGTTTTGGCGGCGCGGTTGATGTCTTGTTGTCCTGACTCACTGCGTAACTCCTGATTGATGCGCGTTCTCGAAGATGCAACCGCGACTGAGCATTTCTTATGCACCGGTGGCTGCTTGCGATTTGCTGTCGGCGATGAGGGCGTGAATGTCTTGAACACTGAGGCCCGGATATGCCTGGTAGAAGCCGATGGGCGTGCGGTTGGCACCGGCCGCGAAATCGATGAACTCCTGAAGATATTTGCGGCAGGGGGAAGGCGGCGCACCTTTCGTGAACTTGAAGAGGAGATCGAAGATGGGTCCGATATTTTTAGTGAAATCAGCGATGTATTTGTCGAAGGAGCCGTCGTATACGGTGAAGAAACCGATTTGATTGTCTTCGAGCTTGACGAACTGGGCGAAGTGAGGCGTACCGACCTTGTCGAGATCTTTGGTAGTGCCGCTGCCACGAGCGCGAAGGATCAGCTCGACTTCGATGTAGGCGAGTTTTGATTTCATGGGGAGGATGACCAGGAAGGGGTGGAGTTCGCCAGCGCCGTTGATGTCCGCGGCCGATGCCAGGGCTTTGATTTCTTTGGCGGTGACATCCGGGTAAGCGGTGTAGAGGTTGACCGCGGTGAGAAGATGCGCGGCGGCCCATTCAACGAAAGCTTCGGAATTGGAGGAGACGGGAGAAGACGGCGGATCGGTGACGTGCTGGAAGATGGCGTCGAAAACTTGTCCCGTGACTCGGGCGAAATCGGCCATGAGCTGAGCGAACTCTCCGTCGAAATCGCCGAGGAAGAGGAGAGTTTTGTCGCTCAGGACGGTGAAACGCGAGTAGTGAATTGTGCCGATGGCGTCTTCGGCCTTGAACATTGCCGGCATCAGCGGGGGAAGCTGTTCGGATAAAACTTTGGCATCTGCGGGAAACTTGAGCGGGAAAGCGAGTGTAAAGTGATTCTGGCTCATCGAGTGATCTCCTTTTCCATGCGCTGCTCAGTCTCTGGCCCTGGCGAGCATTTCCGCCGCTTTCTGTTTATCCTCGGCTGACAACTGCTCTGGGCCGAGCTTATAGTTCAGCCTGTCGATGGTTCCGGTGAAGCGGAAGGGAACGTCGTAGGTAAAATCCACTGGCGTGCGCGTATCGAGTCCGATGTCGAACGTTTCGTCCGCTGTCATCAGTAGTGGAATGGTGTGCTGGATGGTCTTGCGTGCGACCTCCTTGCCATCCACCGACAGCACGCCCGTGCCGCCTTTGGCGGGGCCGGGTCCGTCGTATTTGAAATCGAAGACGATGGTGTGCTTGCCGGCGCTGAGCCCGGAGAGCCCTGCCCAGCGGAAACGCTCCAAGTCCAGGAAGTTGTAAACGAATACCGGTCTACCCTTACCGATTCCAAACAGTTCGGTGGCAAATACGGCCAGTAGTCCGAGCGCGGCGATGAACAAGAAGGCGTAGCCGAAACGTTTCTTCCACCTTCCGTTTTTTCCGAGCCAGACAAGAAGCAGACCCAGAATAAGCAAGGCCAGGCCTATTTTCTTAAACAGATCAGATTTGAGCCACCAATTGAAACTGTGACTCAGGAGCAGGGCATAGCCGCCGAAGCGGCCACCCAGGGTTGCAATGACTCCCTCGGCGCCACCGTCCGGGACAGTAATGTTGGCCGTGATGGTATAGTCCCGGTCCAGAATGCTGGGAGCATTGCCGAAGGGAATACCGGGATTTACACCCGTATAGGTAAACTCGGTTCGTCCCGCGACGGCGCTCGGCTTGGGAGCGAGCAGGCGCACGAACCCGGAATTATCCAACGGGAGAACCTGGTATTTGGCCGCCTCGGTCAGGAACAATGCCTGTAACTCTTTCAACTTGGCGGGATTGCTGGCTACCAGGTCGTTGAACTCCGAGTAGTCTTGGCTGATGTTATAGAGTTCCCAGTGGTAGTCGTTGAGGGCGGGCATCGTCCCGGTACCCAACTCCCAGGATGGGGAGGGCGGAGTGGTCGCGGCGATCCAGCCATCGTGATAAATAGCGCGGTTGCCGACCATTTCGAAATATTGCGTGTCGCGTTTTGACGGAGCGTTGGCATTCGTGGAGTCAAAGGTGTAGAGCATACTCACACCTTCGATCGGTCTCTGCTTGATCCCGTTGACCGTATCCGGCGCCGGGATGCCGGCGGCTTCAAGGATGGTCGGGACGATGTCAATGATGTGATGGAACTGGGTGCGAATCGCGCCGACGTCTTTTATATGGCCGGGCCACGAAATAGCGAGGCCCTGGCGGGTGCCGCCGAAATGCGAAGCGACCTGCTTTGTCCACTTGAAAGGCGTATCAAATGCCCAGGACCAGGCCACTGACATGTGCGCGTAGGTCTTGTCCGAGCCCCAGTCCGCGTAGTGCAACATATTCATCGCCTTGACCGCCTTGACGGCCGGGTCATCAAGGATGCCGTTGTAGGCGGTCATCTGGTTGAATGTGCCGTACAAGCTACCCTCCGCGCTGGTACCGTTATCACCGACGATGTAGATGATCAGTGTGTTGTCGAGCTTGCCCATGTCCTCGACATTCTGAATGACGCGGCCAATCTCATAGTCGGTATAGGCGGTGTACCCCGCAAACACCTCTGCTTCGCGGGCATACATCTTCTTTTCTAACTCTGTAAGCGAGTCCCACCTCGGCAGCTTGGCTCCGCCATATTCTGCTTGTCCGTCCGGCCACGGGGTCAGAGTGGTATTTGGCGGAATTACGCCGAGCCGCTTTTGATTTTCAAAGATCTGATCGCGCAACCTTTCCCAGCCCATGTCGAACTTGCCCTTGAACTTGTCGACCCACTCCGGCTTGGGCTGATGTGGGGAATGGCTTCCGCCGGGAACGTAATAGACGAAGAAGGGCTTGTCTGGCGCGGCTGCGTTCAGCTCATTCATGTAACGGATGGCATCGTCAGCCATGTCGGTGATGAGGTTGTAATCCTTCTTTCCGACCCAAGGGAATATCTGCGTGTGATCACGGAACAGATAGGGCGTCCACTGATCGGTTTCGCCACCCATAAACCCGTAGAAATACTGGAAGCCCATGCCCGATGGCCATTGTTCAAAAGGACCTGCCGCGCTGCTGTATTGGAAGCTTGGGGTGTTGTGATTCTTGCCGAACCAAGAAGTAGCGTAGCCGTTCTCTTTGAGGATCTCGCCGATGGTCGCACTCTGCGGGCCGATGATGGAATCATAGCCGGGGTAGCCGGTGGACAATTCGCCGATGACGCCGAAGCCCACCGAATGATGGTTGCGGCCGGTGATAAGCGCCGCGCGCGTCGGCGAACAGAGAGCTGTAGAGTGGAACTGCGTGTAGCGCAAACCCGCCTTGGCGATGCGGTCGAGCGCAGGAGTGGGGATGACGCCGCCAAATGTGCCCGAGACGCCGTAGCCCTGATCGTCGGTCATGATGAGCAGGACATTAGGCGCGCCGTTGGGCGGAACGACGCGTGGCGGCCACCACGGGGTGGAGTCCTTGGCGCCTTCCTTGATCACGCCACCGAATTTCGGTGGCGGCGGCGGGATTTGTTTGCCGTCGATGGTGGTCGTGGCGCTTGGAGAGCCTGGCGTACCAGTGACTTGCTGAGCGACTGCTGGTGAAGAGGAAGCGAGTCCCATTACTGCAAGGAGCGCCGCAGCAGCCATGGTGTTCTTTTCAATCCACTTCATCGTTTTCATTCCTCTTTTCTCAACTGACCGAAGGATCCAGGCGGGCCGATTCCCGCGGATTTGGCATGAGGGATCGCAATTTGTAAGGCGATACTGAACGACATGGGCGGGCGATGTAATCGTCAAAAGTGACAATACGTGGGCTGGCGGGAGAGAGGAAGGCAGCTGGGCGACGTGAGGCTCGCGATCCCAATCCCAGAAAGAGTTTGTAAATGGGAGTTAAGTTCGCGGTTGCCTTGCCGTAGGCGGCCGTGATACACCATTGCCTCTCAGCATCGATAGCAGACCGCATACGACGCCGGTTGGAGGATCGAAAATGAACGAAAACGAGCATCCGGACCATCTTGAGCTAACGCGCTTGCTGGCACAGGCGAAACCGTTGATGGCACCCATGTTTCCGGACCAGCAAAAGAGGTGGGTGGCAGACAGTCCACTGGCTCAGGAGATTTCCACGATTCTGGTGAAACACCCGGAGTATTACGACGAAATCTACGCGCATGTGGGCGGAATTTTTCCCAGACCAAAGAGTTAAACACGAACGAATCGAGCTCTGGAGTTGCTCGGGGCCGGCCGGTTTATTGCGGCGCCTACGTGCGAGTGTTTACAGATGCGACGCGTGGGCACGCCGCCGCGAACACTACTGCCCCAGATGCGCGAGGGCTTCGCGGAGGGGGGCGGTGGAGACGCGAATGAACCCGCTGTAGGGCGAGTACATTTCCAGAATGAGGAAGATCGCGCCGGAAACCGAGAGGGCGGAAACCAAGAGGCTGACCACAACGGTGATATTGCGCGGAGCAAACAAGCCGAAGCTGGTGAAAATAATCGAGAGCCAAAAGACCAACACAAGCAATAACGGCAAAGGTATCGCACTGACCCGCTGTTCCATGATCAACCAGCGCGTTTGCCCCAAGGACATCAAAATGCTCATGGCTTGCGATTTGGCAAAGCGCTGCTCATCGCCTGTGGAAGAGAGTTTTTCGATGCTTTCGTAAAGACCTTCTCGATCTGCGGGCGGTTGAAGCTGGGAAGCATGGGTATGGTCCGTGGGCGCTCCCAGATTAAGAGTGCTAACGATGGCCCTGCGCAGCTGGATGCGGGCCTCCTGTGCGTCTGGGCCGTAATGGGCGAGGACGCGGTCAAGTAAGACGATTTTGCTGGACATTTCCGTGAGCTCGGCGTTCTGGGTGTCTAAGGATGATTTGGCAGAAGCGGTGAGCAGGCCAAGTACAAGAGCGGCCAAAGTGGCGACCAGCCCCATGCCGAGTTTCACTACATCTTTGGAATCACCATCGAAGTGACCCTGCGGCAAAATCGAACGAAGGGCCATGCCGACCATGGCGCCTCCGAAAACAAATGCGAAGGCAATCAGACTGATGGTGATGGAACTCATGGTTATTGGTCAATGAGAATGAAATCTGCCCGAGGATAAGAGCTGGTTGGGAGTCGCGGGTATCGTCAAAAGTACCAGTATCCGGGACGCAAAATGCGACTCACTTAGCCCGGTAGGCGCGAGGAATAATGGAGGAACGATCTTTCAGGAGTTGCTCTTGCCGGAAAAAACCCACCAAACGGTTTCGTCGAGGTTATCAAAAACGCGAATTCCTTTTTCACCGGCGAGTTCGCGGAAGACTGCGAACCTTCGAGCTAGCCCAAAAGCATAGTCGCTGGATACAAGGATGGCGCGACGGGCATTGGGCGAGAAGATCGCCCTTTGCGCCAATCTGCGGACATCATCGGGTGCAAGATCGGCTTTGCTGATGTGGGTACAGTCGAGCAATTGGGAAAAGCTGGGGTCGAACTTGGAATCCTTGAGGAGTTTTTCCTGGTGCGACAACCCGTCGGCGACTGTGAAGGCGCCGGAGAAGGTACTCATGACCAGCCGGCGTTCCTTGTCGATTCTGAAGTAGGCGGGCATGGCAACGTTTTTTTCGCCGGCGCTAAAAAGAGGGCGCTGAGGAAGCAGTCCCCTTCCACTGCGGTGATGGTGTGACTGCAAATTCAGAATCCACGATCGGTTAACCGTGCGCTTACAAATTTCTTGCCGAGCAGAACGGCTTCGATAGCGGCGACCAGTTCCTGGGTTGCGTGGGACTTAATGACGTAACCGTCTCCACCGGAGCTCAGGGCGGCTTGAGCTACGGCGGGGTCGAGTTCCTGCGTCAAGAAAAGTATTTTGGAATCGGGCGCGACTTTACGAATTTGGCGGGCAGCGGCAATCCCATCGAGAAGGGGGAGGCCGATATCCAGCAGAATGAGATCTGGCTGTAGTTCCTGGGCTTTTTGAACGGCCTCAAAACCGTCGGACGCAACGGCGATAACGTGGAATCTGCGATTCTGCTGGAGATGGTCGCAGACACAGCGTTGCCAATCGACAAAATCATCTACCACAAGAATGCGGACGAGAGATAGATCGCTGATAGCCTCCTCCTGAAAGGCATTCGAGACGAGATTAAGGGACTGCGGGAATCGACTCATGGTGCGAGAAAAGGATCCCATGCGGGAAGGAATGTGTCGTTGCGCGAGAGCAAGTTGGCGAATGCGCGAAAGCAATTACGGAAGGCTGTAGTGAAGAATGGGGAAAGGGACCGGGGTCACATGGCGCGGAGGAAAAGGCGTTCTGGGGAGCGGAGGACAACTTTACCGCGATATTTTACCAAGATATGGTCGCGGTGCCACTCGCTGATCAGGCGGCTTGCGGTGAACGGAGTGACGTTGGCGGCGTTGGCCAAATCCTCGTTGGTGATCTGGAGAGCAATCCCACCTGGAACCTTTTGGCCGATGGTACGGGCGAGAGTGACAAGCACCAGAGCCACGCGATGGCGCGAGGTGTAGCACGCGAGGGCCACATAGGAGGAGAGATGCCAGGTCAGATAGTCTGACGCGGTCAACAAAGCGTTTTCCAGCAATCGCGGATAGCGGCCGACGAGACTACGGATTGTGGAGCGATCCCAAACCAGCACGGAACTGTCCATTACCGTTTCTGTGCTGAGGAGATAGGAAGTGTCGCGTGACAAAACAGCGCGGCCGCCGAAAAGATCTCCAGGTCCAATCCACTGAAAAAGAAGTTTTTTTCCTTGTTCGGTGACGAAGAAATAGCGGGCAAGACCTCTGGTCAGGAGGAAAAAATGATCGGCGGCATGGCCATGATTTGTGATGACAAAATTGCAGGGGTAGCGACGCTGAAGCGCAGCGCCGAGGATAGCCCTGCGGGCTTGAGGAGCGAGGCCATCGAGGAATCGAGGTTTCAGTTCCGTGGGTACGATGGCAATTCCCGGGGCCGACATCGACGCTTCTCCTTGGACGTGAGCTGCGTCCTGGCTCGCGGGGCGGTAGCGAGAGGACCCGGTCGACTCGATGGAAAGAATTGCGCCTTTGGTAAGGCGTTCTTCCGGAGGTAGGGGGTATCTCGAGCCGGATCCTCCCACTGGTGTAGTTGGCGGGAGGATAAAGGCGGTTGGGGCTGCTGAGAACTGTCAAAAGTACCTAAACGGAGGGTGAAATTGCACATGGATTTATCTGGTCGACGACTGGCGGGCAGGCTGGCCTATGCGAGCGGCAGCGTGAGGAGATGGTAGACGGGCAAGCATAGTAGAACGGTGGCGATCACGAGGAGCCCGAGGCGGACGCCACGACTTTTGAAACGCTGGCTGATGGCAACGAGCAGGAGTACGGTGGCGAGCGTGACGGTCACGCGCACGTATTGGTCGGAGTGCTGGCGCGCGCGGGTGCCCTGTTCGAAAACGTCGTTGGCCTGGCCATTCATCTTGACAGCTTGGTCCGCCATGGCGCTTCGGTATCCGGCCATTAGCTGCGGTCCGGCCGGAGCATTGGGATTATTAACAGGGTCGGTCTTCTTCCAGGCTTCGAAGGTGGGACGAAACTCGGGAAGAAAACGGCGTTCGAAAATCTCCGCCAGTTTTTTGTCGCCGTGGGCCTCGGCCTTTAACCATTCGACGGTGGTCGCAGCGTTGTACAAACGCTCCTGATTGGCATATGTGGCGGTTCCTTCGGCTTCAACCCGGAGTTTGCTGGCCTGGCCGTAGCGTTCTTCCTGATGACCGGTCCAGAGCGCCGCTTGATAGCCGCTCCAGGCGGTGGCGATAGCCACGAGGGCGAGTACTATGGCCTCGGCGATCTCCAATATTTCGTGTCCCAGAGAATTGGGCGAATGATTATGTTCGCTGAGGTGCTGAGCGAGTTCGATGTTGGAACCGCCACTTTCGGACATTGTAAAGACCTTTCCGGCGATCAAAGGAACGGGAACTTGCGGGGCGGCAGTTCCCTGCAGCGCAATTGCGTGCTTGGCACATTAGCAGAGGCTGCGGCCAGGAGGGAAGCGATCCGCGGTGGGTGTTTGCGTTTTCGTTCTGGCGTTTCTGTTGTGGAATTCTTTGAGCGAAATTCGAGCGGATGGGGCGGCACGGATTGTACACTTTGTTTATCGACAACATGGCCTACAGATCCAGGCCCTGAGGCGCCATGGAATTTTGGGTGCTCATTCTGACGGTGTGGGCTTTCTATCGCTGGGTGCAGTCGCGCATCCGGCGACAGAAAGAGGATGAGCGATTTATGCGAGTGATTGAGGCGCTGAATAAGCTTGAGCCGCGGCTGAAGGATCTGACAAAACTTGAGACGCGGGTTCACGAATTGGAACATCGGCTCGCCACTTCCCTTCCCGCTTCGCAACCTCCTGCTCCGGTTTCACCTGCGGCTAAAGCGGTTGCTCCTGTAGCAATTCCGCCGTCGCTTGAGATTGCGAAGTCCGTTGTGCCGCCGGCAGCTGTTCCAGTTGCTGCAGAGCCGGCGGAGTCGCCAGCGCCGAAGATTTCGGGCCCTTCGACGCCGCCACCCTCTGCGCCGCCGGCGAAATCTGTTGTTACGGCTCCGGCTTCTACTGCGCCGCATCCACCCGCGCCAGTTGTGCCACCTCCGTTTTCTCCACCGTCGCGACCGGCGCCGGTTTCCGCGCGGGAGCTCAGTTCAAAGCTGGAAGAGACACTGGGCACAAATTGGCTGAATAAGCTTGGGATCATCGCGCTGGTGATCGGCATTTCGCTGTTCCTGGCATACAAATTCCCGTCGCTTAGCAATCCCGAGAAAATCGGACTAGGGTATTTGCTTGGCTTCGCGATTCTGGGCACGGGAATCTGGCTGGAGCGCAGCGATCGTTACCGGGTGTTCGCGCGCGCGCTGATCGGCGGCGGATGGGCCCTGACGTTTTTTGTGACGTACGCGATGTATTTCGTGCCGTACACGCGAGTGATTGATACGCAATGGGTGGACCTGGCGCTGCTGTTCGTGGTGGCGGGCGTAATGGTCGTGCATACGCTGCGCTACGATTCGCAGGTGGTGACAGGGCTGGCGTTTTTGCTGGCGTTCACGACCGTGGCCATCAGCCAGAACACCATTTACTCGCTTTCGGCAGGTGCCATTCTTGCGCTCGGGCTGGTGGGGATCGTGCACCGGCGGGAGTGGTTCGAGCTCGAACTGTTCGGCATTTTGGCGTCGTATATTAATCATTTCATCTGGCTGGCCACGGTGATCCTGCCGATGGCGGGGCACCGGCGGAACTTCCCGGAATTTACGCCCAGCACGGTTTTGCTGTGCATGTACTGGGGCGTTTATCGGTGGTCGTATATTGAGCGGCGCATTCAGAGCATCGCGCAGGAACGCGTTTCGACTTTTGCCGCGGTGCTGAATACTTCTTTGCTGCTGGGACTTTTCAAATATCAATCGGTGCGGCCGGAGTTCGCGTTTTATGCGGTGCTGGCGCTGGGAGCGATTGAATTGACGCTCGGACAGTTGCCAGTGACACGGCGGCGGCGTGTGGCCTTCATTATTCTTTCGACCATCGGGATCGTTCTGCTGGTGGCGGCGATTCCCTTCAAATATTCGGGAATGGACACGGCGGTGATCTGGCTGGCGGAAGCGCAAATGCTGATCCTGGCCGGAGCTTTTACGCGCGAAGTTTTGTTCCGTCGATTCGGGTTGCTGGTGGCACTGCTGACTTCCGGGGACATGCTGATTAACCAGGCGTTGCCGAAGCTGTACGACCGGATCTCGTTGCCGGCACTGACGGCGGTCGATCGCTTGCGGCAAACGGCTCCCACGACCGATGTCCAATTGGCTGTGAGCTTTCTGGTGGCGGCGCTGCTTTTCTACGGCAACTCGCTGGTGATTCCACGGTGGTGGAAAGAGTTGCTGACGTCGGAAAGTGAACGTACGCTGTTTCGCGCGCTGTCTTATCTCGCGGCGATGATGCTGTTCGTTTCATTGTGGCTGGCGTTTCCAAATTCGTGGACGGCGGTGTTGTGGGCAGCGGCGGCGTTTTTGCTGGTGGTGCTGTCGCGCGCCATTTCCGCGGAGGACTTGCGGCATCAGGCACATCTGTTCGCGCTAGCGGCGGTGGGCCGGGCGATTGCGGTGAATTATTTTCTTGCTCCGGCGTTTTTGCACACGCGGGTATCGCTGCGACTGATGACGATGTCACTGCTGATCGCGCTTTTGTATCTTTGCGCGCGCTGGCTCAGCGTGGATGCGGCGGAATACGCCATCGATGCGTCCGAGCTTTACACTACCGCAGCGGCAATTCTGGTGGTTTTGCTGGCTTACCGCGAATGCAACTGGGCGTGGATTGCTGTGGCCTGGGGCGGGTTCGCGTCGGTACTTGCGGTTCTTGGAATTTATCGCGAGCGGCGTGATCTTAGTTTGCAGGCGCACCTGATTGTGCTGGTGGGATTCACACGGACATTGATTGTAAATATCGACGCGACACAGGAATGGCAGCACTTCACGGTGCGCTTCCTGACTTTTACGCTGATGGCGGCGCTGCTGTATTTGTGCGCGTGTTTCAGCGGCCCGCGCGATACGGATTATGCTCGACTGTTTTCCGCGTTGCATATGTGGGCTGGTTCCCTATTGATCGGGGTGCTGGCGTTCAAGGAAGTGGCGTCGCCGTGGATTGCGGTGGCGTGGGCGGTCTTCGCGCTGCTGTTACTGATTATCGGCGACCGGGTGAAACGCATCCAGCTGCACTTCCAGGCGCACATCCTTTCGGTTTTGGCGTTATTTCAAATTGTGACCGTTAATTTTTTTGCGGTTGCACGGTGGAGTCTTTATCCGCGGGTTTCGTTGCGACTTGTGACGGTGGCGCTGGTTGCCGCGATGTTTTATTTGTGCGCGCGGTGGGCGGCGAAAGCCGAGGTCGAGCAGGCTGCGCTGGCAGGAGCGGCGTACACGTGGGCTGCCTCGGCGCTGGTGGTTTTGCTGTTGTATTACGAATTGGCACCGCATGCGGTGGCACTGGGATGGGCGCTATTTGGATTGGCGTTGTTTGAGATGGGAGTGCAGCGGAAGTCGCACAACTGGCGTTTGCAGAGTTATGCGCTGTTCGGGCTGAGTTTTGTGCGCCTGGCGACGTTCAATCTGGGATTCGGATCGCGGGAATTGTTGCTTACGACACTGCCTGTCGCGTTTGTGTTTTATTTTGTGTATGTGCGGCTTGCGCAGCTTACTGACGGCGATAGGGTCGGCGCTGCGCCTGATCCGTTTGCGCTCGACCGCCGGATTTACGCCGGCAACATTCTGGCGTCTCTGGCATCGGCGACGCTGGCGCTTTTCGCACGCTCTTATTTCGCGGATGGATGGGTAGTGGTGGCATGGGCCGCACTTTCGCTGGCGTTCATCGGGATTTCGTGGGGCGCGCGGAAAGACGTGTTTCTTCACCACAGTGTGATTTTGGCATTTCTGGTTTTCTTGCAGTGCCTGGGGTACGAAGCGATTGCCAGCGGACATTTTCATCCTTCGTGGGTCGCCGACCATGGGTTCTATGTGGCTGTGGCGGCGGCTATTCTTTTTGGGGCACAGGCGTTTGCGTTTCCGTTGCGAGCGCGTTTTGCGGAGGAGCGGTCGAATCGCTCGCTGGGGGATTTGCCGCTTTCCGACTTGCTGCGGCGGCCGGAACAGATTTATTTCTTTCTGCCGATGATCATTGTGACGTGGCTGATCCTGAATGAAGTTACGCAAGGGCGAGTGACGATCGGGTGGGGAATTGAAGCAGTGACGGCGTTTTTATTTGCGTTGATTGTGGGCGAGAGGAGTTTCCGGTTGGCGGGGCTTGGGTTGTTGCTGGTATGCGTGGCAAAGATTGCGGTGCTGGATGTGTGGCGGCAGGAGAGATCGGACCGGTTTATTACATTTATTATTTTGGGTATGGCGTTGTTGTTGGTTTCTTATTTGTATACGCGGTATTCGGAGGCGATCCGGCGTTATTTGTAGGGGGGGCGGCGCGGTGGTAGGGTGGAACGCCGGTTGAGTTGCGGAAAATCGACGAGAACCGCCCGCCTCGGAAGGCGGGCCCTGCAAACGGCGAGAAGGCCTCCAACAGGCGGACTCCCAGGATGACAGCGCTTTTTTGTAGCCGAAACAGCTCGATCGAAGAGGGATTTCTCACTTCGCGGACTGCGTTCGGAAGGACACGGGGATTTTTATTGCGAGAATAGCCTAAGAGAAGAACTGCCTTGAGGGGAACCCCAAGAGGGTTTGCGCAATGGCCGCGCTGCGGGGTAGTGGCCGATCGGAAGTTCGGCCACTACATAACCCAGGAGCACAAGCAGGAGGTGCCTGTGCGACATTCAGTGCATCCAGTCGTCGAAGAGGGACACGTCTTCTAGGAGGGCATCGTAGGAATCGAGGGCTTCTGTGAGCAGAGGCCTGGCAGTGATGGTCGCTGCTTTCAGATGCACTTGATAGCTAAGGGCGAAGGCGGGATCTTCGAGCATGGTGCGGCGTAGAGCGGCTTGATCTGCCATGAGGCTAACGACAATTGCGTGTAACGCCTTAATGGTGTGGACCAAGGTTTGCGGAGTACAACGATCATTCGGTTGGGGTTTCGGCGAGTGAGCTGGGGTTGACATCGCGCAAAACCTCCTTTCTGGAACTGCTTTTCCGGCACTGCTGATCCAAACGGCAACTTCTCCAATTAGAAAGGGCAACCTTCGGGCGGAGAGAGCACGAAAAAGGGACGCGGCGGGCGGGGTTATAACACCGCGTTCCCTGCTCTTTGAGTCTGGGCGGAAACCAATGGCGCGGAA
Organism: Candidatus Acidiferrales bacterium; assembly: GCA_963742325.1. Lineage (GTDB taxonomy): Bacteria > Acidobacteriota > Terriglobia > Acidiferrales > UBA7541 > Acidiferrum. The sequence goes on from CAVULB010000002.1 coordinate 3,312,596, forward strand.
GAAAGATGTGCTTTGGCGCGCCAGGAACGCTGGCAGCATGGGCAAAAAGGCACTTTGGCGCGGCGTGACGGGGTCAAAGCACGCGAGGAAACGAGTTTGTTGGTGGACCAATCGGAGCCGCACTCCGGGCAGTGGTGTAGAAGCAGCCAATTGCTGGGAAACGGGCTGCCGTCGATGCGAACGTCGAGGAGAAAGCCGCAGGTGGAGTTGTTGCACAACAGAAAGTGGTTCATGACTGGATGCCCTCCCTGACCCTTCTGGCAGGGTGCGCGTGTCGTGTTGCCTGGTCAATACCGTAATAATACTGACACGGGGGAGGGAGGGTGCGGACACAAGGGGCAGGTTGCGTTCACGGTAAGGGCGATGAGAGAGGATTTAACGCAGAGAACACAGCGGGCACTGAGAAGGGGAGATTCCTCGGGGTGACGTGTTTTTCTTGCGAGAACCAACAGAAAGCCCGTCCATGAAGGAAAAGAAAAGCAACTCCCTCGCTGCGCTCGGGATGACAGCTTGTTGGTTATTTGCTTACGGTGCGGACTTCGTTTGGAATTGGGTGCTTTCTATTTTTTTTTAGGCTCGGATCAGAAGGTTGCGGACGGCGTAGCGGATTAGTTCGCCGAGGGAGTGCAGATCGAGTTTGATCATGAGGCGGGCGCGATACGTTTCGATGGTTCTAGTGCTGAGGTCGAGGGTGAGGGCGATTTGTTTGTTGCTGTTCCCTTCCGCCAACAAGCGAACAACTTGCAATTCACGGGCGCTGAGAACGTCTCCAGAAAGCTTTCCGTCGGGAGTCAATTCCTTGCCGACCTTATTCTGTCCGGAGGGATCGAAAGATACGGACGCGACTTTCAGATAAGGCCCGACAGGTTTTACCCAGATCACTGGACGAGAGCTAGGATGAAGACTGGCGGCCAAGCGAATCTCTGAAATCTGACGCCGGAGAGCCATGGAACGGTCCAAGAGATCGAGGGAACGACGCAGGACAGGTTCGCAGGTTTCCGCGATTTCCCCCGTGAGGGCAGTGTGAAATTCTGCGGCGTGATCGCTTGGCAGCTTGCGGTCGGACCCGCGGTAGAGCTTTTGGCGGAGATGCATTTTCCTTGGAGCTTCGCAAAGAGTGGCGCCGATCCAGTGAATTCCACTGCAGGGATCGCGCAAGGGGAAAAAATCGGCGATCCAATGCCTGGCGGTGACATGGTTAGGGGCGAGCGGGCTCACAGGAACATGACGAAGAGTGGCACCGGTGTCGCGAACGAATTTGAACGCGCGATGGACCTGTTCTGAACGGCCACCGAGGAGCTGCGACAAGGTTTTGCCGAGGCACGCTGGCGGGGGAATGCGACTTACGGAGAAAAGAACGGAGTTGACGGCGGTGCAGCGGAAGGATTCATCGAAGACCCCGACGGCGGCGGTGGAACTGCGAAGGGCGAGTGCAAGTAAGTGCTGGGCGTGAGGCGCCAGATCGGATGCGCCGATCCATGGGGAAGAGTCGACGGGTTGGAAAGAGGGCCGAGGCGAGGGAAAAGAGAAAGAGACGGAAGCAGCGAGATTGTCGTTAGGTCTGGATTGACGATCAGTGCGCAACCGTTTCATAGAGGCTCCCTTGCAACCATGGTCTCAACACTTGCAGTTTAATGCTCACCTGCTCTGCGTATTGATTATGCTCTCTGCGTTGGGCCACCAGCACAAGCGTGCGGGCAAACGCATTTTGAATGATGCGTACGGGAGCACGGCGCCAAATGCGGTCTGCGACGTGAGCACGCAGAACGGAGGCGGCAGCGCGAGTGGCGCTGGTTATGATTTGGCGAGAGTCGGAGGGGGTAAGGTCTAGGTCTTGATTGAGACTTGCGGCGAAGGAATTGGCCTGCGACCAGGATTTGAAGATACCAAATTGTTGATCGACGATGGGTCCGGGCCGATTTTCGAGGGCGCGGCAAACCACCGCATGGTCCCCCCAATAGTCCGCCGCGAAAGCCAAGCGAGGCAGCGTCACAATGGGAGTATAGAACGGAAGGAAGAAGATGGGTAGTACACTTATGATTACGTCAATCGATTGATATATGGTCGGTAACATGCGATGAGAGACAAGGCGCGGTGGTTGAGATCCTTCGTCGCGGACTCCTCAGGATGACAGCGCTTTTTTCGGGTTAGACGAAACGATCGAAGAGGGATTCTTCAATGCGCGAACTCTGTTCGGAATGACGTGGCTTTTCTTGTTGCTAGTTTTGGGTGGCGGCGGAGGCGGTGGGGGTGGACATGCCAATGATGGTGATTAAGGCGCCGTCAATGTGGTTTTCAGTGTTGTGGTAGGGGAGGATGCGGAGCTGGTACCGGGCGCCGTCGCGGGAATGAATTTCTTTTTCGATGGGATGGAAGGTGGACATTACGGTTAGGACCATAGTCTGAAAGTCTGGAATTTCGATGGCGGGGTTGATGTGGAGGAGCGGGCGGCCGACGTCGGCGGGGATTAGGCCGAGGAATTTTTGGGCTTCGGGAGTGAAACGGCGGATGGTGAGATCGCGGTCGATCATGATGACGGCGACGTCGATGCAGGCGAAGAGATTGGTGAGGTCGTTGTTGGCTTGAGTGACTTCGATGTTGCGGTTGCGGAGCTCGTCGTTGACGGTGGTGAGTTCTTCGTTGGCGGACTGAAGTTCTTCCTTGGCGGTTTCCAGTTCCTCGTTAGTGCTTTGCAACTCTTCATTGCTGGAGAGAATTTCTTCGTTGGCGCTTTGCAGCTCCTCGTTAGTGGCTTCCTGGGTTTCGATGACGGACTGCAGATATTCCTTGGTGGCGCCAAGTTCCTGTTCAAGCTTGAGGATTTTGACGGTGGAAGCTTCGGGCTGACGTTGGGGAGCGGCGCGGCGCGCTGACCTGCCACGGCGAAGTTCGCTCGGCTCGTCCTGAAAAATGACCATGAAATACATTTCGTTGAGATTGCCGACGGTGATGGGAACGACTTCGAAGCGGATGGAGTGGACGGAGCGGGCGGCACGGAGTGAATCGCTATCCTTGATCTCCACGTTCTGCTTGCGCACAGCCACGTTGTCTTTTTTGGCACGACTGATGGCGTTGTGAAGATCCATGAGCAGGCCTTCGCGAGCCATCTTCAGGACGCTTAGGCTGGCGCGGCCGGGAGAAATTTTCAGATAGCGATCAATGGCACCGCGGGTGTGAATGATCTCCAGGTCTTCGTTGATGAAGACGGTGGCGGGAGCGTACTGACTGAGGAGGCGGCGGTCAAATTCTTTCTGAGCCTCTAGATAATTCCAGGTGTTGTCCGGGGGTTTGGCGGGGACGCGGATGGCACCGAGCTCCGCGCGTTCGGCGGCATGAGTGAGAGAAAAGCTGACGGACTGACGTGCGGCCGTGGACTTCCTGAGGAAAATTTTCTGGCTGCGGTTCACGGGTGTGAAGAGATTGGCGGTGGGCCCAATGCCTTCGGAATTTCCGAGGACGAGATAGCCGCCGGGGCGGGACGCGTAATGAAAAAGAGAAATCACTTTTGTTTGCAGGATGGGTTCCAAATAAATAAGGAGATTGCGGCAACAGATGACGTCCATCTGAGAAAAGGGAGGATCACTGAGAACGTTGTGCTGGGCGAAAATGCAAATATCGCGAATGCTTTTGCTGATGCGGTAGCCGTTATCGACTTTCGTGAAGAAACGGCGCAAGCGTTCGGGGCTAACGTCACCCTGAATATTTTCGGGATACATGCCCATGCGGGCCCTGGTGATGCTGGGATCGCTGACGTCCGTGCCAAAGAACTGCATGGGAGTTTCCGTGGCTTTCTCACCGAGGAATTCGAGGAGGGCCATAGCGAGGGAGTAGGTTTCTTCTCCGGAAGCGCAGCCGGGGGTCCAACAGCGGATAGTGGAACCCTCCGGGCGATTCTTCAAGATATGGGAAAAGACTTCGGACTTGAGGGCGTCAAACATTTTGGGGCCGCGGAAGAAACTGGTGACATTGATCAAGATGTCCTGATAGAGCGCCTTGATTTCGGCGGGATCGGAGCGGACGTACTTCAGATAATCGTTGAGCCTGGCGATCTTGTGAACGACCATGCGGCGCTGGATGCGGCGAAGGATGGTGGTTTGGCGGTAATGGGTGAAATCCACGCCGGAAGATCTGCGGAGGAGTCGGAAGATGGTGTTGAGGCCGGGATTTTCCAATTTCAGGGATTGTTCGGCCTCCGCAAAACTGCTGCGAGCGACGTAAGGATGATGAGCGATGCGGGCCAGTTCCTTGGCAATGCCCTTCGGGGGGAGGACGTAATCGACCGAGCCGGCGGCAATGGCGCTGCGGGGCATGCTGTCGTATTTCGCGGAATTTTCATCCTGGGCAAAGGTGACGCCGCCCTGCGCCTGAATTTCGGCCATGCCGAGCGTGCCGTCCGTGCCAGTCCCGGAAAGGATGACGCCGATGGCGCGATTACCTTCGGCTTCGGCGAGAGAACGCATGAAATGATCAATGGACATGTGGACGCTGTGAGATTGTTCGCGCGGCGTTAGCTTGAGGGTGTGGTTGGAGATGGACATGGTGGCGTCGGGAGGAATGACGTAGACGTTGTCGAACTCGACGCGCATGCCGTCGGTGACTTCGCGGACGTTCATGGAAGTTTTTTTGGAGAGCAATTCGGCGAGCATGCTGTGGTGTTTGGGATCGAGATGCTGGATGAGGACGAAGGCCATCCCGGTGTTGGGGGCCAAGTGACTGACCAGATCTGAAAGTGCTTCGATGCCGCCCGCAGAAGCGCCAATGGCGGCAATGAGGAGACTGTTGCTTTTAGCGTTGTCGGACGCACCGGCTTTGAATCGGGCGGGGCGCCTCTTTTTTCGCTCGGTTAATCTAGCAGCCACGGGGGCACCTCCGATTGATTGAGCTTGTCGAAGGCCTGGGCCCGGACCCTGTTGCGGCCGATCCAAAGCAGCGACTGGTCTGGCAGACGCACTTCCATACCATCTTGGTCCGCGAGAGGAGGGCTCGCAAGCGCCATTCTATTGGTTTCGCAGGATAACTACAATAATAACTATCGCGGGGTAACTCCTTAACCGAACTTGGAGCCGGGATTGCGGACTTGGGCGATTGGGCTGCGCGGGGATTCATGCCATTCGAGCAGGGACGCTGCCCATTGGGCGAAGTAGTCGACGGCTTGCAGATCGCGGATAGTGGGGCGATGCGGAGCTTTGTGGTGAGTGGAAAAGACGCCGAGAACTTGTCCGCGAGAGCTGACCAGCGGGGTACACTGCGGCACGGATGCCTGCATCAAGGATGACTTCCAGGCTGGCATGGTTGAGGAACACGGCGCTGTCGGCGACGTCTTCCACAACGACCCTGACACGAGTTTGCGCGGAGAGGCCGCAGACGGCGTGCCCGGAGACGACGGAAGAAAAATGCTCGAGGAACGGGGCGGCGAGACCTTCCCCTATGTGAATAAGCAACGACGCGAGGGGCGATCGAACAGTTGGATAGTGCCCATGCCCGAGCGGGCGCGGACGATGGCAGCGTGAAGGACCCCTGGCGAGCATTTTGTCCCGGTAACGGAGGCGGAATTCGCGGTCAAGGGCAAGCTCTTCCCTTTGGACACTTGCGGTTTGGCGCATGTGCGTGACCCCGCACCCCTCACTCGCCGCGAGCGATGGAACGCATTTCTCATGCCAGCGAGGAATCACGCCGCATTTGGCTCAAAGCCCAGCTCGCTGGTCGGGCTGCAAAGTGGCACGTGCGTCACCAGAGTGTGAATTTGGGCCGACGGTCCGCGTGTGAAGAAAGTACCGCTAAATGGGCGGGGATGCCAGGGGATAAAGTCGGTGAGGTGAAGGAAATGAAAGAAGTGGAGGAAGTGACGGATCTTTGGTCGACAAGACGTGTTGGTTGAGCTTTTTTTTCGCGGGCTCTTCAGGAGGACAGTTTTTTTGGGGCGTGGCGAAGACGGATCGATCGAAGAGGCATTTCTCACTTCGCCGGACTTCGTTCGGAGTGACCGGGATTTTGTGGAGTTAGCGGAGGGAGCTTAGGGGCGCGCTGCTGAGGGAGGCGTCGAGAAGTTGGATGGTGTGAAGGACCGGGATGGGACGGGAGGATTTGGCTAAGGAGGATTGGAGTTGCAGCAGGCAACCGGGGTTGCCGGTCGCTACTACGTCGGGAGTTGGGGTGAGGGCGGAGATCAGGGCGGCTTTGCGATCGCCTAGTTCGGCGGCGGCTCCGGGTTGGACCAGATTGTAGATGCCTGCGGAGCCGCAGCAGATTGGGGATTCGGGAATTTCGAATAGGCTGAGCCCGGGGATTTGGGAGAGGAGTTGGCGCGGTTGCATGCGAATGAGCTGAGCGTTTTGAAGATGGCAGGAATCGTGGAAGGCTACGCGAACTTGCAGAGGATGGCGCTCGGCGCACGGGGGGAGTTCGGCGAGGAGTTCGGTGACGTCTTTGCATTTGGCGGCGAAGCGCTGGGCGCGATCGGCGTAGAGGGGATCGTTGCGGAGGAGATGTCCGTACTCTTTCATGTTGGAGCCGCAACCGGCTGCGTTGATGGCGACGGCATCGACATTGGCTTGTTCGAAGATGTCAATGGTGTGGCGGGCGAACGCGAGTGCCGCGGCTTCTTCTCCGGCGTGGACGCAGAGTGCGCCGCAGCAGATTTGATTTTGCGGCGCGACGACTTCGCAACCTTCGGCGGAGAGGACGCGGGCGGTGGCGGCGTTGACGTGAGAGAAAAACGTGCGGTTAACGCAGCCGAGCAGCAGACCGACACGCCGGCGCTTTTCGCCCCGCGCGAAAGTGACGGGCGCAACATGTTCGGTGGGCGTGACCGGAGGGAGTAAGGTATCCATGGCGACGATGGTTTTGGGGAGGAGTTTGAAGAAGCCGATGGCGCGAAGGGCGAATTGCAGGCCGGATTTCTGGTAGACGAGGAGCGGCCAGCGCAGGAAATTGAGGCGGGTGGGATGCGTGAAGGTTGCGAAGAGCAGGCGGCGATGGAACTTGTCGAAAATGGGACGATGGTAATTGCGTTCGATTTGGGCGCGAGTGGCTTCCATGAGTTTGCCGTACTCGACGCCGGATGGGCAGGCGGGCATGCAGGCAACGCAGCCGAGGCAGGAATCGAAATGGCTAACGACTTTTTTGTTGAGCGGGGTGGTGTTGTCGAGGGCCATTTTCATGAGATAGATGCGGCCGCGCGGGGAATCCATTTCTTCGCCCCAAAGGACATAGGTGGGACAGACGGGAAGGCAGAAGCCGCAGTGGACGCACTTATCGATCAACTCCTGCGCGGGAGGCTGGTGGGAATCAAAGGAGCTGGGGAGAACGGAAATTTTGTTTTCGGCAGACATGCGATCAGATTCCTCCAACGAAGCGCCCGGGATTGAGCGTGTTATTTGGATCGAGCTGGTGTTTGATGGCGCGCATGAGGGGTAAAGCGTCACCGGGATTGCCCCAGGCGTCGAATTCGCTGGTGAGGGCAGAGTTGCCTAGAGCCACGAGCGAGCCGCCGGTGGTTTCCATTCTTTCGCGAAATATTTGGGCGACGGAACAGACTTGCTGTTTATCGCCGGTGAGGAGGACTGTGGCAAGGCCGGTGGCTTGGATTATGGCGCTGTAGTTCGCTCGTGCGGCAGCAATTGTGATTAGGTCTGAAATTGCACGCATGGCATCGGCGGGTTCCGCTGACATTTTGAATAGTGCTGAGAAGCCGCTTGTTGGCGAGATCGCGGAATGAAGTTCCTCTCTGGCTTGCCAGACGGAGTTGTCTGTTTCGGAGAAGCACAGAGGCGAGGCCAGCGACTGCAGGTGCGCTACTTGCGCGGCAATTCCCTTCCCTATTCCTTCGAAGATGACGTCGACGAAGGAATAGGGATTGTCGCTATTGAGAAGCCGCGTTTGTAGTGCGGAGTAGGCGAGTTGCGAATCCAACAATTGGGCGAAGAGGCGAGCTGCATCGGAGGCTTGCTTCGCGACGCAGGTGAACGTTGCGGCCGCGTGAGGTAGAGGGTGAACCCGGAAGACGGCGCGGGTGATGATGCCGAGAGTGCCAAGAGCGCCGGTGGCTAGTTTGGGAAGATCGTAGCCCGCGACATTTTTTACAACTTTGCCGCCGCTGCTGGCAAGGGTGCCGTCGGGGAGTGCCAGCGTTACGCCAATGATTAAATCGCGGAGTGAGCCGAAGCGGAGGCGCAGCGCGCCGCTATCGTTGGTGGAGAGTGCGCCGCCGATGGTGGCGCGATGGGGCCACAGGGCGTCGAGGGCAAGGCGCTGGCCGTGTTCGGCGAGAGTTTGTTGGAGCGATTGCAGGGTGCAGCCGGCTTCGACGGTCACGGTGAGATCGGACCAGGCATGTTCCAGGATGCGATTGAGGCGGGCGGTGGAGAGAATGAGGTCGGCGGATCTAGGCGGATTGCCCCAGTCAAGTTTTGTTGCACCCCCGCGAGGGATTACGGTTAGGCCTGTAGTGTTGGCAAACGCCAGTGCGGCGGTTACGTGTCGTTCCGTGGACGGCTCGATTACGAATTTAGGTTGCAGGTTGCCGATGCCATCCTCGGCGGTGGCGGCACGGAGATTTTGCGTGCCGACGATGGAGACGAGTTGCTGTTCGATGGAGGCGCTGGTGGGCATGCGGCTAAAAACGCTCGGCGAGGCCGGCGGATTCCAGAGGATGCGGAACGTACTCGCCGGGCTTTTCGCCGCAGAGGCGGGGCGTGGGAAACATTTTTGTGGGATTGGAGAGATTGAGAGGATCGAAGGCGCAGCGCACGCGCTGCATGGTGCGCAGATCGGGTTCGCTGAACATTTTTGACATCATGCACTTTTTGTCTTCGCCGACGCCGTGTTCACCGGTGATGGATCCGCCAGCGGCTAGACAGACTTCGAGAATCTTGTTGGAGAGAGATTCGGCGGCTTTCGCCTGGCCTTCGATGTGGCCGTCGTAGAGGACTAGTGGATGGAGATTACCGTCGCCAGCGTGGAAGACGTTGGCTACGCGCAGGCCGGCTTCGCGGCTGAGGCGGGTGATTTCGCGCATGACTTGCGGGAGTGCAGTGCGCGGAATCACACCGTCCTGGACGATGTAATGGGAAGAAATGCGGCCCATGGCGGCGAAGGCGGCTTTGCGACCTTTCCAGACGAGATCGCGTTCGGCGTCACTTTGCGCGAGGCGAATTTCGGTGGCGCCATTTTTGCGGCAGAGTTCGCCGACGTGTTGCATGAGGAATTCGACTTCGGCGATAGGGCCATCGAGTTCGACGAGGAGCAAACCGCCGCAGTCGGGATAGTGGGCATGGACGGCGGCTTCAGCGGCCTGGATGGCAAGGTTGTCCATCATTTCGATAGCGGCGGGGAGCATGCCCGCGGCGATGATGTCACTGACGGCGGCGCTCGCTTCGTTGGTGCCGGGAAATGCGGCGAGGAGCGTGCGCACGCATTCGGGGCGCTTAACGACGCGAAGGATAATTCTTGTGGCGATGCCGAGAGTGCCTTCGGAGCCGACGAAGACCCCAGCGAGATCGTAGCCAGGAGCGTCGAGAGATTTTGCACCGAGGTGGATGAGCGAACCGTCGGGGAGAACGACTTCGAGGCCGAGTACGTGCGTAGTAGTGAAACCGTATTTGAGGCAGTGAGCGCCGCCGGAATTCTCCGCGACGTTACCCCCGATGCTGCAGACGGATTGGGAAGACGGATCGGGGGCGTAGAAGAAATTATGGGGATGAACGCGGGCACTGACGTCGAGATTGATGACGCCGGGTTCGACGGTGACGCGGGCGTTGGGAATGTCGACTTCGAGGATGCGATTCATGCGCGATAGGCTGATAACGATGCCTTTATCGACGGGGAGCGCACCACCGCTGAGGCCGGTGCCGGAGCCGCGAGCGACGAAGGGAATGCGCAGGCGGTGGCAGAGGCGAAGGATGGATTGGACTTGGTCGCTGCTGGAGGGGAGCAGGACGGCGCAGGGGAGGACGCGGAAGTTGGTGAGGGCGTCGCATTCGTAGGTGTGGAGTTCTTCGGGAGAGGAGATGAGGGCGTGAGGGCCGAGGATGGCACGGAATTGTTGCAGGATGGATGCGTGCATGACGCGATGCCTCGGAGAAGGATTTGGGTCGACCAGCAGGTTGCCTGATTGGAGGGGGAAGGTCAAATGTGACGGCGGTGAGTCAAATCGAATTCAAAACCCGTAGCGCCAAGAGGTGCCGGCACAGCAAGCACTCAAAATCTGACGGGACGTAGTTGCGATTTTGATTCTGCGCGCGAAATCGAACCGCATGAAAGATTTGTTAACGCTTATGCCGGCGTGTGCTCAAGCCCTGCTCGGCATTCAACCAGCACAAGTGGCTGAGGTAGGGGATTTTACCGACGTTTGAGCAGCTGTGCCAGGAATCGTCGCAAGAGTAGAACCAAGACCCACATGCAAAGACGGCTCGTGCGGCACCCAGGAAGTTATTTATGAGTTGTTGCTTTTGCTGCGAAGGGCACGGGATTCCTCGCTTCGCGGACTTCGCTCGGAATGACGGATTTTTGTTCTTGGTTTTGGAGTGATTGTGCCACTAGATGGGTGGGATTAGGTGGGGGAAGGCGTAGGCGTACAGTAGGACTATGGCGCCTACGATTGCTGCTAGGGAGATGGAGTGCCAGAAGACGTAGCGGAAGATTAGGCCTTCATTGCCGACTTGGTTGGTGGCGGCGGTGGCTACGGTGATGGATTGGGCGTCGACCATTTTGCCCATGACGCCGCCGGCACTGTTAGTGGCGCACATGAGGATGGGGCTGAGGCGGAGTTGTTCGGCGGTGATGCGCTGAAGGCCGCCGAACAGGGCGTTCGAGGACGTGTCGCTGCCGGTGAGAGCGACACCGAGCCATCCGATGTAGGTGCCGAAGAACGGGTATAGCCAGCCGGTGCGCGTGAAGGCGAGACCAAGAACGGCGTCCATGCCGGAGTAGCGCGTGACGTAACCCAAACCCAACATGAAGGACATGGCGACGATGGCGTGGCGCATGCGGAAGAGGGTGTGGGCGAAAATGGTGAGCAATCTATTGGGTTTCACGCGGAGAATCAGACCGGAGAGCAGGGCGGCGAGGAAGCATGCTGTGCCGGTCGCGGTGAGCCAGTTGAAATCGAACTTGGCGCTTTCCGCGGTGGGTTTGGCGACCACGGGAGGAGCGCGGAAAACTGTTTTGTGGAGGTACGGAACTTCCCAGCCGTCGGTGGCAAAAGCGGGAGTGGTGGCGCGGCCCATGGCGTTTTTGATGAAAGGCAGCCCCCAGAGAAGAACGAATATCGAGAGGATCGCAAAGGGGAGCCAGGCTTTAGCAATTTGCGCGCGAGCGTAAGCGCGGGAGGTAGTTCCCTGCTGGAGTTGGCGGATGTCCCATTCGTCGTCCATTTGATCGACGACGATGGGATTTTTGCGGGTGCAGGGAGGAATGATTTTTTGCGAAGGAAGGCCGGGATCGCGTTCGTCCTCGAAGCGCCAGATGCGTTTTGGTTTCCAAAAGCGAAGAAAGATCAGCGTGGCGATCATGGAAGTCGCGCCGGCGGCTATGTCGACGAGGTTGCTGTCCATATAATTGGACCAGAAGAATTGCATTCCGGCGAAGGAAATGCCAACTACGAGAATAGCGGGAACAACTTCCCAAGTTTCCTGCCAACTGACCATGGCGCGAACCAACCAAAAAGGAACGAGAACAGCGGTGAGTGGAAGGATGCGGCCGATCATGACGTTGAGGGCGTGTTCGGGAAGAGCGGTGACCACGGCAAGGGTGTGAACGGGAGTGCCGATGGCGCCCCAGGCGACGGGTGCAGTATTGGCGATGAGATTGAGCGCGGCGGCATGAAAGGGTTTGAAGCCGAGCCCGATCATAAACGCTCCGGCGATGGCGACGGGCGCACCGAAGCCGGCCGCGCCTTCGATGAATGCGCCGAAACAGAAAGCGACGAGAAGAAGCTGCAGGCGGCGATCGGGTGTGATGGAAGCGACGGACTGCTTCATGATTTCAAATTGGCCAGTGTCGACGGAGATGTCGTAGAGGAAGACGGCGGCGATCACGATCCAGACAATTTTGATGAGCCCGAAGGCGGCGCCGTAGAAGAGGCTGGTGAGGGCGAGTTTGGCGGGCATGCCGAAGATAAAGACGGCGCAGAGTACGGCGGCAGTGGCACCGGCTATGGCGCACCAGTGCGGGCGGATTTTCAGGCCGGCTAAGAGACCTAGGAGGATGATTATGGGCAGTGCGGCAACTAGGGTGGAGAGCCACCAATGGCCGAGGGGATCGTAAAGTTGGGTCCAGGTCATGGTTAGGTTGTGTGTGAAGGCATGGGTACGGGAAGAACTATCTCATGAAATTGTTTTGCTGGAGCGAGGAAGAGGAGGCCTGGATCGTGGAAGTTAGGCGAAATTGTTTATTTTTTGAAGTTGGAAGAGGAAACCCAAGACCCACACTGATGAGGCTAGCAATGGAGCACCCAATCTCGGAACGCAGGGATTTTTTCTTGGATATTGCTTGGGTCGAGCCGCGGAGGATCTCTCACGGTCTCAAGCCTACTTTGCTTCCTGTTATGTCGATCCGATCCCCGAGAGAGAACAGAACCCAAGTGCCCCACGCCAGAACGGCGTGTGGGGCAGACGAGGACGGAGCGATCGAAGAAGGATTCCTCACTTCGCGGACTGGCGTGTTTTTTTGTTGGGTAGCAAGACGCGATGGTTGGGATCGTTCGTCGCGGACTCTTCAGGATGACAATCGCCGGTTAATTCTTAGTTGTGTGGAGTGAGACTCTGCAGCGTTGCGACTTTACACGGTGGGAAACTGCCGACATAGGAAAGCGGGCTTTACAAAGCGCCCCGATGTATCGTGACCTGCGGTGAGAGGCAGGGTGATTCGAGGCTTGCTATAGGGTCGGGGGCGGCGTAAGTTGCTGGGGACTTGTTCGTGGGGGATCGATGAAGACCAAGAATTTTGTGTTGATGGCGATGTGCGGGTTTTGCTTGGCGGGTTGTTCCAAGAGCAAAGCGCCAGTGAATGTGCAGACTGCGGCGTTGCCCGCGGCGCCTACGCCGGCGAATCCGACCACGGGAATGGTGCCGGGGGCGCCCTCGGCGAAAGCGGAGGAGAGCAATCGTGGCGTGACGGCGGAGATGCGGAATGTATTATTTCACTTAACGCCGGTGGCGGCGGCGCACCTGGTGGTGCTGTCTGGAGAATTGTGGCCGACGGGAAAGACCGAGATGGTGGTGTTTGACGATAAGAATTCGTTTGAGGTGCGGGTAACGAATGGGACGGTGTCGATTTCGCCGGAAGCGTTGACGGACATTATGAACAATTATGTTTTCAAGAAGAGCGATGCACCGTTGAAGGATTTGCGAGTTTCGATCGACAACGGGCGATTGATCATCCACGGGAAATTGCACACAAAGGGGGATATTCCGTTTGCGACGGCAGGAACGCTGAATGTAACGAGCGAAGGGCGGATCCGGGTACACACGGAAAAAATCACGGCGCTGAAGGTTCCGGTGAAAGGGTTGATGGGATTGTTTGGGGTGGAGTTGGCAAACGTGGTGAATACCAGCAAGATTCCGGGAATCGATACGGATAAAAATGATTTGCTGATGGACCTGGGAACATTGTTGCCGCCGCCGCACATCAAGGGGAAGTTGACGGGCGTGAGGGTGGAGAAGAATGCGATTGTGACGACGTTTGGAGATGGGGGAAAGTCGCTGCCGGCCCCAAAGGAAACGGGGAGTTTTATGGCGTTTGAAGGTGGCAAAGTGCAGTTTGGGAAATTGGTGATGGATCCGACGGATTTGACGGTGTTGGATGTGGATCCGAAGAACACGCTGGAGTGGGATCAGGATCATTATAAGGACCAGTTGGTGGGGGGATATTCGAGGATAACTCCGAATTTTGGCTTAAGGGCGTATGCGAAGGATTATTCGAGGTTGGGGAAAGGTGGAGGGGTGAAGGTGCCGGGGGAGTGATGGGCGCGCAGATGGATTCCCAGTGGGCTGAAGCCCGTACTTTCCTGGCTCTTACGTCGGAGCTGAAGCTTCGACCCCCTAAGCGAAGAGGAATTTTTTGGCGCGGAGTTCGCTCAGAATGGCGGTTCTTTGTATTTCTGGAGCAGGAAGAGGAAACCCAAGCAGACTCCGTTCGGAATGAGTGCTTTTTTCTTGGAGGCAAGACGCGATGAGTTTGCAAGACGGGGGCACTATCGTGCCCCTACGGGGTTGCTTATTGGGCCAGGGTGGAGATGTCGATTACGAAGCGGTATTTTACGTCACCTTTTAGGAGGCGGTCGTAGGCGTTGTTGATTTGCTGGATGGGAATGCGCTCGACTTCAGAAGTGATGTTGTGTTCGGCGCAGAAGTCGAGCATTTCCTGAGTTTCGCTAATGCCGCCGATGGCAGACCCTGCGAGGCGGCGGCGTCCCATCAATAAATTGAAGGCGTAAACGGGGGAGGGCTTTTCTGGAGCGCCCACCAGGACGAGTGTGCCGTCACGCTTCAGCAACTGAAGATAAGCGTTCAGATCGTGTTCGGCGGAGACGGCATCTAGAATGAAGTTGAAGCTGCCGGCGTGCTTCTGCATTTCCTCGGCGTTTTTGGAAATGATTACTTCGTCGGCGCCAAGGCGGCGGGCGTCGGCGGCTTTGTTGGGAGACGTGGTGAACAGAACGACGTGAGCGCCGAAAGCGTGAGCGAACTTCACGCCCATATGGCCCAGGCCGCCGAGGCCGACAATGCCGACTTTCTGACCTTTGCCGACGTTCCAGTGGCGCAGGGGCGAATAGGTGGTTATGCCGGCGCAGAGAAGGGGCGCGGTGGCCGCGAGATCGAGCTTCGGGGAAACGCTGAGAACATAGTTCTGGTCGACGACGATGCTGTCCGAGTAGCCGCCGTAGGTGACGCCGCCAAGAATTTTGTCTTCGCCGTTATAGGTGAGGGTCATCCCCACTTCGCAATATTGTTCTTCACCATCGCGGCAACTGGTGCAGACGCGGCAGGAATCAACCATGCAGCCAACCGCGGCGAGATCGCCTTCCTTGAATTTGCTGACGGCACTACCGACCTTTACGACGCGGCCGACGATTTCATGGCCGGGAACGCAAGGATACACGGTGGGCATGACCATTTGCCATTCGTTGCGAACCTGGTGGAGATCGGAGTGGCAGACTCCACAGAAGAGGATTTGGATCTGGACATCCTGCGGGCGCGGAGAACGGCGCGGGATGGTAAAACGTTCGAGGGGAACGGTGGCGCTGTGTGCGGCGTAGGCTTTGGCGGTGAAGGTTTTGGGCTTTTGGGAATCGACTGTGGGGACGGTTCTTACAGCTTCGCTCATTGTTCCTCTTCTGTGATTGGAATTTCGAGGGACGCGACTGAGTTGTAGCGCTGGCCCTACCGTTAGCTTAGATCGCGGTTTGCGGTGGGAGGGTACATTTTTGTTTTGCGGCGACGAGGAAATCCAATGTTTTGTTGGAGCGCGAGGGATTCCTCAGAAGCTGAAGCCCGGAGATCGCTGGTCCTAATGTCGGAGCTGAAGCTCCGCCCCTAAGGTAGGCGCCGGCATAAAACCCAGCGCTACATGGCAACCAGAAACGGCCCGCCTTGACAAGCTTACTAATGTGGAGAATTAGAAGTCGAAGTCGCCGTCCAAGCGCCATAAGCGGCCTACGGAGTTGTAGAAGACGCCGTAGTTGGGAGAGGCGAAATATTGTTGGACGTCACGGGGGTTGTAGTGATTGGTGATGTCGATGACTTTCAGGCCGCCGAGGAATTGGATGCGGTGGTTGTGGAATTTGAAGTCGAAGGGATATTGGAGTTTCAGATCGAGACTGGCGAAGGTGGGAAAGCGGCCGGCTTCATCGCGGGCGCCAATGTAATTCCAGTTTTCATCGATCCTGGAATAAGGAAAACCGGAGTGGACGTCGAGAATAGGAATGAACTGGAGTTTGTAGGGGAGGCCGATGATGCCCCAGACGAGGACGCGATTGGGAGCGTCACTGGGAAGCGGGCCGTACTGATTGGGGCGAATGAGCGGGTACGGATTGTTGCCGAAGAACTGATTGTAGTCGTTGAGTTCACCGAAAGCGCGCGAACGGACGTAGCTGGCGACGAGGCTAGTGCGCTCGGTGGGATTCCAGCGGAAAATGGCGAGAAATTCGTCGTAGGTTTGCGTGCCTGAATTGAGGAGTTGAAGTTGGGCGGGTTGGAGTTCCGCGGGAGGGACGGGGTTGACGAAGAATTCGCGGTAGCCCTGGCGGTGCTCGTAGCCCAAGCGGAGGAGGAGATTTTGGCGAAGGCGGCGGTCGAGTTGGATCGTAGCGCCGAGGCTGTAGGGGAGACGGAGGGTGCCGTCGACTGTGTCGATGATATGGACGTAGGTGATGGGGGGTTGGAGCAAAGTGATGCCATCGGCGGCGAATTGCGCGATGGTTTGTGCAGGGAAATTGGGGAAGACCGCCACGTTAAGTGGAATTTTGTCGTAGAAGAGACCCACACCGCCGCGGATGGCGGTGCGATTGTCTTTTGTGGGAGCGAAGACGAAGCCGATGCGGGGAGCGGCGTCGAGCGCGTCTGAAGAAAGGCTGTCGTGTTCGAGACGGACGCCCAGATCGAAAGTCAGACGGGGGAACAGTTGCCAGTTGTCCTGCAGATAGACGGCGATATTATTTTTCGAGGCGGACGAGGAGAGGACCGGATTGTCATAAGTGATTTCGCTGGTGAGCGTGCCGTCTTCACGGAGAACGCGACTGGGAAGATTGGAGACGGAACCGTCGTAAGTGGAGCGAGCGAAGCTGTAGCCGAGGGTGAGGAGATGGCGGCCGGCCAAGGAGAGCGGGCGAAGATGCAGGGCCTGGTTCCACTGGTAGAGCCAGGTGTTACGGTGCTGGGATTCGAAGAAGCTGCCGGAATTTTGTTCGGGGAAAAGAGTCATGGCGCCGGGCTGTGACTCGGCGGGAAAGAGGCGGTGGTTAAGCTCCTTGATGGAGAAAAGAGATTGCACGAACCCGCCGCTTGAAAGGATCCAGCGATCGGAAACGGAAGTGAAGAAACCGCGTTGGCGGAAATCGTTGGTGACGGGTTGCGGATCGAATGTATCGATATTGGCGTAATTGGTGTTTTCGGGATCGAGAGTGAGGATGGCAGTGAAGCGGTGGGACGAGTTGATGTCCAAATCGAGTTGCGTTTGCGTGTTGATGCGCTCGTCGACGCGAACGTTGTTGGGATTGGGGAGCGAAGGGACCCTGAGAGTGTCGTAGCCCAGGTAAAGCGATTGAAAAATGTAGAGCTTGCCGTTGACGAGCGGTCCGGAAAAGGCGAGGTGCGGCGTGAGGCTCTCTATGCCATGAGTGCTGCCATCGATCCAGCGGAAGCGCGGAATGGGATCTTCGAAGAGCCACTTCCATTCATCACCGCCGCCGCGCGTGGTGACTTCAATGACACCGCTTGAAAAATCACCGAACTCGGAAGAAAAGGGATTGGAGAGCACGCGCATGGAATCGACGGCGGCGTTGGGTAGGCGGAGCGCCGGCTGGCCCGTGAAGGGATCACCGATGGAAGCGCTGTTGATCAAGGCGTTGGCTTGATTGGCGTTCCCGCCCTTGATGCGGATAAGGCCGTCAGGGCCACGGAGTATGCCGGGGAGAAGCGGGAGAGCTTCCTGGAAATCGTCGTTGAGGCGGACGAGGGATTGGAGCATGGTGGTGGTGAGGACCTGCCCGCCTCCGGAACTGGAGGAAGTGTCGACGGCGTCTGGATTATTGGCGGTGACAGTGACGGATTCGGATTGGGATTGCGGGAGGAGTTGGAAATCGGCGATGGAAGGAGCGGCGGCGGTGAGCGTTATGCGGCGATAGGCGGGAACGAATCCGGCCAGGGTGACGGAGACTTCGTAATCGCCGGGGAGGATGCCGGAGAAGAAATATTGCCCCAGGTCGTTGGAGACGGTAGTTAGTTCCCTTTTTGTGGCGAGATTTTTGAGCGTGATGCGCGCGTTGGGCCAGAGGGTTTGGACGCGATTGGGATCGATGGTGAAGATAGTGCCGGAAACGCGGGTAGTGTCAGCGAGTGTTGCGATGGATGAGAAGAGGAAGAGGGTGAGGAGCGGAGGGAGGGTGCGGAGTAAGGGCCGCATGGGGAGATGGTACAGGAGTGGGATGGTTGGGTGGAGGATGTTGTATGGAGGTGGTGGTGAGTGGTGGTCGGAGTGATCGAAGAGGGATCCTTCCCGCAAAACTCGCGGAAAGGGGCGGCGGTCCTCGCTCCGCGTACTCCCTTCGGAATGACGGTTTTTTTTGCGGAAGCTAGGAAGGAAGTCCCAAGAGCCACCCTAATGAAACTAGGGTGGGACACCCAAGCTAGCTTTCTTTTTGCGTGGGAGAAATTGCCAACGGGTGGGCCTGGTGCTGCAGTCGGGAGTCCTGGTAGAGGCGGAAGGAGAGCCAGGCTAGGATGGAGAGCATGCCTAGCCAGCCTAGCTGGCGGGTTAGGTGGCCGATTTTTTGATCGTATTCTAGGATGTGCCAGTGGGAGAAGAGGATGGTCCAATCGCTTTCGTCGGAGTTGACGAGAGGAAGTGAGAGGGTGCGGGCGTCGGCCATATAGCTGCCGATGTAGAGAAAATTTTCGAAGAACCAGAAGAAAGAGAAGGCGAGGCCGTAGGTTTGGCGGTGGTAGAAGAAAAAAATGGCGCAGAGGAGTGGAACGATGAGTTCGCCGAGAGTGCCGCCGAGAATCATGAGCGTGTGCGGACCCCAGCTGAAGAAGTAATGGCCAGCTTCGTGAATGATGAGGTTGGCGTAATCGAGGAAGAGGAAGCCGGAACGGTCGCGGGCAGCGTATAGGAGGAAGATGAAGTAGAGAGTGAGGACGATCGCGGCACCGGAGCGGGAGACACAGGTCCAGTGATATTGGCGGGGCATGAGAGAACAGTAGCAGGGTATAGGTCCGGTTGAAGGATGGGTTGCTTGGGAGGAACGGGCGCGTTGCGGTGAGATCGAAGAGGAATTCATCGCACAAAAACCGTGCGATGGCGCAGAGTTCCTCACTGCGCGGACTTCGTTCGGAATGGCGGACTCTTTTGTTTTTGGAAGTAGGAAGGAAACCCAAGAAGGAAAGCCCAATGGGACCCGCGCCGCTTGCTGGGGGCGGAGGCGCCGATCTGAAGTTCGGCCACTACACAAATAAACCCAACGGCATAGGCAGCAGTGCCTGTGCCACGGCGAGGATGTTGGAATATTGCGGAAATGGGCGCAGCGCTGCTGCGCCCATGCGGAGAGGTGGGCGACAGTTGAACGCGATTTAGGGGGCGCCGGAAGATTTGGATTTGGGTTCGGATTTCGGTTGTGCTTCGAGTTTGGACTGCAATTTGGGTTGGGCTTCCATGGGCCCGGTGATTAAGCGGGCGGCGCGGGAGAAAGTTAGATATTCGAAGCCCCATTGGATGAACACTTGGATGCGGCTTTGGAATTCGACAATGTACATGAGGTGGATGAAGAGCCAGATGAGCCAGGCCATGACGCCTGCTACATGGACGCCGAAGATGTTGGCGACTGCGGCGGCGCGACCGATTACGGCCATATCGCCTTTGTTGAAATAGTGGAATGGGTCAGGTTTTGGCTGACCTTTAAGGCGGGCGAGGATGACTTTGGCGGCGTAGCGGCCCTCCTGGATGGCGGGCTGGGCCACGCCGGGGACGGGAGTGCCGTCTTTGGCTTCAACGTGAGCGAGATCGCCGGCTACGAAAATATCCGGGAAATTGGGAATCGTGAGGTCGGAACGAACCTTTATTTTTCCAGACTCGTCGATTGGGGCGGAAGTGCGTTCGGCCAAGCGTCGCCCGAAAGAGGTGACGACGACGCCTCCGGTCCAGAGAATTGTTTTGGCCTGGAGGCGGGTGGTGGTGTCGCCATGTTTGAAATTGAGGCCTTGGGAATCGATGTCCGTGACGAAGGCATTCTTTCGGATTTCGACGCCGAGACGGGTGACGAGCTGTTCGGCTTTGGTCGAAAGATCGTCGGGATAAGCAGCGAGGACGCGCGGGCCGCCCTCGAGAAGGATAATGCGCGATTCCTCCGGGCGAATACGACGAAAATCATGGCGAAGGGTTTCTTTGGCAATTTCGGCGATAGCCCCGGCAAGTTCGAGTCCGGTGGCACCGGCGCCGACGATGACAAAGGAGAGCCAGGCGCGGGCTTCCTCTTCGGTATCGGCGCGCTCGGCACGTTCAAAAGCGTAGAGTAGCTTGTGGCGAATGGCCGTGGCTTCTTCGACAGTTTTGAGGCTGGGGGCATCTTCGCGCCACTCGTCTTTTCCGTAGTAGGAAGTTTTGGAACCAGTGGCGACGATGAGCGAGTCATAGGGGAAGACGGCGCCATCGAGAAGTGTGACGGTTTTCGCGGCGGGATCGAGATCATGGGCTTCGCCGAGAAGGACTTCGGTGTTTTTCTGGCGACGAAGGACAGAGCGAAGGGGAGCGGCAATCTCTCCGGGAGAAAGCGCGCCGGTGGCGACTTGATAGAGAAGCGGCTGAAAGAGATGGAAGTTGCGCTTGTCGATTAGGGTGATTTCGGCATCGGCGCGCTTCAGGGTTTGCGCGGCGACGAGGCCGCCGAAGCCGCCTCCAAGAATGAGAATGCGATGTTGGCCGGACATGTTTCCCCTTCCGCTGCGTAAAAGAAAGCCTATATTGTGCCCGAAGGCAGGGTTGTTCCATTATTTAGATGATGGCCACGATAAAGAGTCACCGGCCCACGCGCGAGCAATTCGAGCAAGATGCCGTGCGATTGCTGTGTTCGGACCTGATTGAGCCGGACAACCGAGAGAAGCTGGCGGGATTGCTGAAGAATTATGCGTTTGCGGATCAATTGAATGAGGCGGTTTACGAAGCGATTTTGGGAGTGGGGAAAGTGCCGGCGCGACGATTGCGGGAATTGCTGCCGGGTAGGGTGACGAACCTGGGTTTTCCGGATTTTGAGTTGAAGGAATATCTAGGACAGAGCGGGGCCACGGATGACATCGATACGTTGTTCGAACATTTGCTGGAACTGATGGGCGGGTATCCGGAGGAGAACCGCAAGGCGATGGGACAATCGGCGTGAGATGGAGTCCTTACCGGTGGTCTTGCCTGGTGGAATCGCTGGCCTTCGCGGGATTCGTTGGCACATATATATGGAAGTTGCAGGCAGTCGCGTCTTGGACGTGGTGGGTGTTCGTGGTGTGGTTGCTGGTGAGTTTTCTGGCGCGGAAGGATACGCCGAAGACGATCGGTTGGCGCGGGGATAATTTGTGGAGAGCGACGAAGCGGGCGGGGTATTTTTTTGCGCCGAGCGCAGTGCTGATTTGTTTTGCAGGATGGTTTTTGGGAATGCTGCACCGGGTGCCAACACATTTTCTGCAGCCGAAACGATTCGTGGGTTACCTGGCGTTTTGTGTGTTGCAGCAGGTGGGATTGAATTCGTTTTTGACGAACCGGTTGCTGGCGGCGTTTGAGAAGCCGGTGCCTGCGGCGGTGCTGTCGGGGATGGTCTTTGCGGCGTTGCATTGGCCGAATCCGGTGCTAGTGCCGCTGACGTTTGTGGGCGGAGTGGCGATGGCGTGGTTGTTTGCGACGGAGCGGAATATTTTGCCGTTGGCGTTGGGACAGGCGGTGTTGGGGGCGCTGGTGTGGTGGGCATTTCCATTGTCGTGGCACCATTCGATGAGGGTGGGGCCGGGGTTTGGGGAGTATCGGGCGAGGTAATTTTTAAGTTTTTAGTCTTTAGCCGGGAGTTCATGGTCGGGAGTTGAGCTTTTTCTCGCCTGTTGTCATTTCGTATTAGAAGAAGAGGTTAAACCCAGTAGCACAGGCACTCTTGTCTGTGCGGACATAGGGCCAGCGGTGCTATAGCCCTACGCGGAGGGGCGGCGGATCGTTGGGATGCAGATGTGGTGGTTGAGATCCTTCCTCGCGGACTCCTCGGGACGACATGCGAGCGTTTTTTGGGAGATGACTTAGTTGTGGGGAATACGAAGAGAACGGCCCGCCTCGGAAGGCGCGCCCTACGGAAGCAAAGCAAAAAAGGCCCCTGCTCTAATTCGGCGCTGCGGACAGGGTCGCCGGCCTAAAGTCCGCCCACTACATGGCGTGTTTGTGGTCAGGATGTGGGCTTGGGATAGGGGTAGCGGCGGAGGAGGTAGGTGTCCAGGGCATATTTGCCGGGGCCGAAGATCAGGATCAGGAGGGCGGCAAAGAGGAAGGTGTAGGGATCGGCTACGTAGAATTTTCCGGGATCGGAGAGGAAGGAGAAGAGCGCTTCGCGGTCGGCCATGATATAAGCCATGAGCATGTCAATGGTGATGATGAGGCCGAAGAAGCGCGAGAAGAGGCCGAGGGCGAGGAGCACGCCGCCTAGGAATTCGATGCTGGAGACAAATGTGGCGGTGAAACCTGGCGCAGGGAGACCCAGGCTGGAGAAGAATCCTGTAACGCGGCCGAGGTTGTGAAGTTTGCCCCAGCCGTTCTGGGCAAGTTGAACGCCCCAGTAAACGCGGACGAAGAGAAGGAAGAGGGATTGCAGAGAGTTGGCAGAGCGGACGGCGAAGGCGTAGAGATTGCGGATTTGGTTGATGGCGGGATTCATGTGCTTTGTTGCTCCTCAGTCTTGCTGACAATAAAAAATGGAAATCGGAAAATAGAAAATTAGCAATCGTCGCATAGATGCATAGGCGGGAAACAAGGAAATATCCTCAGGGGCGAAAGCCCGGTTTTTTTCTGGTTGAGAATGCCGGAACCGAAGCTCCCACCCCTTAAGCTGCATTTATATTCGCAACCTACAGCTGAAAGTCAATCTTGGTACGTCCTTACGTTTGTGTTGAACCGAGAGACACGCGACGGCGGCGTGTTGGGGACCCTGGACCGAAACCCAAGAGCCGGCCGAACCCTAGACCCACCCTTTGCGGACTCCGAGTGGGCACCGAGGAAAAAGCTGCTGCGGGAAAACCTGGCAACCACGTACAAGAAATCAACAGGAACCCCAGGCTACCCCAAGAGGCCCCACGCAAATTCGGTGCTGGGGCAGCGGCGCCAATCTAAAGTTCGGCCACTACATTATTTCTGTGGCCTTGGTGAGACCGTGAAGGCGGCGGCTTATCGCCATCGTCCATATGAGATGGAAAAACGTTTTAGGTTACACGATGAACCAGCCCAGGGAAGACCAATTTTGGAACCAGGAGACTACCCGCGCTGCGCGCTCTTGCTGGGGAATTCTTGAGGAGCGGAAGGCGGATACTATGGCGCGTTCGAGGGTGCGGCCTTTTTGGAGTGATTGCAGGAGGGCGAATTCTTCTATTTCCAAGCGACGGAAATAGACTGTGTTTTCGAGGCGATGAATGGCCAGGTAGATCGGAGAGGGTTTCAGGCGCGCTACGGCGGAAACTTTTTTGCGTTTTTGGCGTTCCTCCATGGCGTTGCTGGCGATGTCGGCGGGCGCATTGTGTTTTACGGCGAGGAGAAGATCGTCTACCGGGAAACGAAGATTGAGAAGGCGAATGTATGGTTGAAGGCGGAGGCGAAGTTTTGCTGGAGTTACATTGGCCAGTGCAGCGGCGGTGAGCGAAGCTTCGCAGGCCCCATCGAACGCTTCAATTTCGGCCCACTCGAGGCGAACCATGTCGATCGCGAGTTGATGGCGGCCGCGGGCGTAGCGCGGATGTTTGCGGAGCCAGGATTCGAGTCGCGTGCCAAGATTGCGCATCGTGAAGGAACGCGAAGGGCAATCGGTCAGATAGTGTTTCGCGAGTGCGTCGAAGCGGCGATCGCCGAGGACAGAGCGCAAGCCGGGGAAATCGTCGGAGAGGGCGTCGAGAACGCGGAACCAATATTGGCGGTTGTAAATTTCGAGGCGTTCGAATGACGTCAGGCGATCATTGGGCTTGATGATTTTCTTGGCCAGCTTCGCAAGCGAGCGTCCATCGGGGGCAGAACGACGCATGCGGTCGGAGACAGCGAGCGGAGTCATGACCGCGCGCGCGACTTGACGCTGGAGAGCGGCGAGATTCATACGGCTGCCGCGAGAGAAGCGCTGGCGAGATATTTGTTAGCCTTGAGCGCTTCGTCGTGAACTTCATCGAAGGACGGAATGTGATCATCCCATTCGAGGAGCGTGGCGGTATGGCCGACGCGCTGGATGGCGCGATCGTAGAGTTTCCAGACAGCATCGATCACTGGGTGATCGTGGGTGTCCAGAATATATTTGCGATATTTGGAATGGCCGGCAATGTGGATCTGCGCTACGCGACCGGCGGGGACGCTGTCGACGTAGACCGCGGGATCGAAACTGTGATTCTGCGAGGAGACGTAAATATTGTTGACGTCGAGAAGGATGCCGCAATCGGCACGCTCCACGACTTCATTCAGGAACTCCCACTCGGACATTTCGGAGACGTGATATTCGGCGTAGCTGCTGACATTTTCGACGACGACGGGAACTTCCAGGAAGTCTCGCACTTCGCGAATTTTCTGTGCGGTGAGCCGCGCGGCTTCGAACGTGTATGGCATGGGAAGCAGGTCGTGAGTATAGCGGCCGTCGACGCTGCCCCAGCAGAGATGATCCGAGAGCCAGGGAGTTTTTGTGCGGCGCACGAGATTTTTCAGGCGGCGGAGGTGTTCGCGATTTGGCCTTTCCGCAGAGCCGAAATACATGGAGACACCGTGCTGGACGACTTTATAGCGCTCGAGGATCTGGTCGAGGACCTGGAGGGGACGGCCACCATCGACCATGAAATTTTCGGAGATGATTTCGAACCAGTCGCATGTGGGTTTGCGGGTGAGGATGTGGTCGTAGTGCGGGATGCGCAGGCCGATGCCGGCGGCGTAGGTGGTGAAACTGTTGAAGCGGTTTGCGGGCATTACTTTGCTCCGGGGTGATTCGTCAGGGTTCAGGCCCTGGGGTTTTTGATTGGGGTATTGCTTGTTTGTATTGCGCGGAGGAGAACCCCAAGAAAGAGGGATTCCTCACTTCGCGGACTGCGTCCGGAATGACGTCTTTTTCTGCGCGGAGGCGCCGGGAGAGTGGCGGGTGGGTGCCACTGCTCCGGCGGAGGATTGTGTGGGTGTGTCGGGGTTACGACTTTGGCATCTTGGAGCCGTCGGTAGCGCAGCCGCCCTTGCCCTTGCAGCTGTTCTTGCCTTTGCAGCCATTGTCGCTGCTCTTGCAACCGCCGTTACCTTTGCAGGAGTTTTGCCCTTTACAGGCATGCTTTTCGGGCTTCTTGGTAGTGTCCGGCTTGTCCTGGCTGAGCGCCGAGAACGACGTCTTGGCCGTGTTGTATCCAGTCGAAGCACGAACAGCGACGCCCGTGCCTGCGAGCAGGCCAGCAACCGCTGCGCTGGTGATGAGAGCCTTGGTGGTTTTTGTCATGGGTGTTTCTTCCCTCCAATTTGAAGTTTCAGAACCTGAAATCGCCGTCCGGACAGGGACCAGCCTGAAGAAGCCAGAGCGGAATCTCGGCCGGGAGGGTCAGCGAAGTTCCGGAAATGCCCGGAGCCCGTCAAGGCTCGCGAACCCCAGTGGCCGGAAAGCGATTGCCCCCGTGTGAGTCGGGGACTGGGGCAAGGTTACACCCGTGGAATGGAAAAAAGGAGACAAATTGTGAGGGGTAGGGGAGCGAGTGGAGCCGCATGACAAATGGAAAAGAATTTCTGTTACTTTTGACCGAAGATGGACTCCGATGAAGCAGGTTAAGTACGCTGGAGCGGACAGTTTTGGATTGCCAGAGTCGACGTGAAAAAAAGGGTGGGATGAAAGCAGCGGCGACAACTGATGAGAGAGCGTTAATCGCGCGCGTAGCGGCCGGGGAGAGCGAACTGTTCCACGAGTTAATCCGGCCGTACGAGCGGCTGGTGTATGTGACGATATTCGCGATTCTGAAAAATGAGACGGAGGCGGAAGACGGGGCGCAGGAAGTGATGATCAGCGCATTCCGAAATTTGAAAAGTTTTCGAGGCGAGGCGAAGTTCAGCACCTGGCTGGTGACGATCGCGATCAATGAGGCGCGGAAGCGCCTGCGTAAGGCGAAGACGGCAGCGGAGGATTCGCTGGATGAGCCGCGAGTCGATGGTGAAGGCGATTTTACGCCAGAGGTGCTGACGGATTGGCGGGAGATCCCGCTGGAGGCGTTGGAGCGTAAAGAGCTGAGGGGAAAGTTGCAGGATGCGGTGGCGACGCTGCCGCAGAAATACCAGGAAGTGTTTGTGCTGCGGGATATTGAGGAATTGAATCAGGAAGAAACGGCGGCGGCGCTGGGAATCAGTGTAACCCTGGTGAAAGTGAGGCTGCATCGCGCGCGGATGATGCTGCAAAAGATGCTGGTACCTTACCTGAAGGGCCAAGTTTCCTTGCCAGACCAAGGCAAACCGGCGCGTGGCGGATTTTTCCGAAGGTGGTTCCAATGAAGCTAGAATGCAAACGCGTTTGGGAACATATTTCCGGGTACCTGGACAAGCAGCTCGATGCGGAGCTGCTGGCGGCGGTGGAAAAGCATTTGGAGAGCTGCGAAGTGTGTTCGGCGATTTTGGATTCAACGCGGAATATTCTGGTGCTAACGGCGGACGACCGGGTGTATGAGTTGCCCGCAGGGTATAGCGCGAGGTTGCACGAGCGGATTGCCGCGGTGATTGAGGGAAGAGGGTAGGGGCAGTGTTGGGGTGAGGCGCTTTGCGCTGTCGTGATATCCGGAATTTTTGAATTTTAGATCTTGCGGACAAAAGTCGCAGCGGTACGGCACACGGGCAGCGGACAGCACAGGCTGAAGGTTATGTTACAGGTTGCCTTTCAGTTTGTAGTGAGCGATTTCTTCGGCGAATAACAAAAGTAGAGTGAGTAGGGATAGAACTAGTTGGAGAGCCCCGGAGCGGCGCTTGGCTTGGGTTAGTGGTTGTTGGCGCCAAGCCGAGGACGCGCGACGGCGGAGCCTGCGCACTTGCCACAGGGCGGCGAGATTCAAGAGAGAACCGATTAGAGCTACAAGCATCATGGGGATACGGATGGCGTCGGCGTGGAGACGTTCGGCTACGTGCCATGCGGAAGAGGCCAGGACTACGGCGCCGATGCCGACGAGCAGACGGATGCCGTGCAACGCGATGAAGGTGCTGCAAACACTTTGCAGGAAGGCGAGGAAAAACCCGGACCAGTTGAGCCATTGGAGACGCGAAGGAGATGCGACGCGCGACTCGTTGGACAAGGATGGAGCGGGCATGGGAGAAGTTCCTCGATTCTGTGCGCGTGGGAATAGTTTGCCGGGAAGTGAGGGAACAAACAAGAGGGCGAAGTTGGGAGAAAATCGAAAATGGGATTGGGGGAAGGCAAGACCAGGCGATCTAAGAAGGTTTTTTTTCCTAAAAAGAGCGAAGCGGTGCGGCGATCCTCACAGCGCGGACTCAGATCGGGGCGGCAGGAGCGGAGCCAAAAAGAAAACGAAAACCCAAGAGGGCCCGCGCCAAAAACGCGCTCGGTGCAGAGGCGCCGACCCAAGGTTCGGCCACCACAGGGAGGTCTAAGAGCACAGGCTGAAGGATATCCTACTTGAGGCGTGTGCTGGCGAAATTAGGCTTGGGTTAGATGGGCTTCGAGGAACCAGAGATCCTTGTCTAGTTCGCGGGAGAGTTGGGTGAAGAGGTCGGCGGTGGTGGCGTCGCCCAGATCGTCGGATTCCTGGATGGCAGTGCGGACGGCGTTGGCATGGTGGGCTACGTTGTGGATCAGGAATTTCAGCATGGAGGTGCCGTCGGATGCGGAGAGCTCGGCTTCTTTCAGGCCGGACTTGGCGGCGGCCTCGCGGGCGGTTCCGTTGGCTACTCCGCCGAGGGCCGCTACGCGTTCGGCGATTGTGTCGGTTTGCTCTTCGAGATGGGACGCAATGGAATCGAAAAGTTCGTGTAACTGGATGAAGTGAAGACCTTTGACGTTCCAGTGAGCCCACTTCACTTGAGTGCGTATGTCGGTGCTGTCGGCCAGGCGCGCGTTCAAGAGAGCGATGATGGCTTGGCGGTTGTGTTCGGGTACACCGATGCTTGTGGGATAGGTGCGGGCGGTCGAAGTGGCAGTGACTGCTTTTGCCATAAAAACCTCCTGATAGTTCGAATTTATTGCTGTTGGAGTAGATGCTGTGGGGATAGGGGTGGATACGATTATTTGGCGGGGCACATTTGGTTGAGATCGCAGAGGGATTTTTTCCACAAAAAAGCGCGGAAAGAGGCGTCGATCCTCACTACGCGGACTCCCGTCGGAATGACGTTTTTTTTTGGTGGGGTTAGCTTGGGATTAGCGGCCGGGGTTCGGTTACGTCGGAGTAGAGTTTGTCGATGAGGTGGTGGTATTGCTGTTCGACTACGCGACGTTTAAGTTTCATGGTGAAGGTAAGGGCCCCGTTGTCGAAGGTAAAATCCTCTGGGAGTAGGGCGAAGCGCTTGATGGTTTCGTATTGCGCCAGGTGAGAGGTCAGGCGAGAGACTTCGCTTTCAATGAGGGAATAGGTGCGGGGGTGCGCGGCCATCTGAGCATTGGAAGAAAGAGTGAGACCTTCTTCGGAAAGTTTGGAGGCGAGAGTTGCGGGGTTGATGACCAGGAGGGCGACTACAAATTTGCGCTGATCGCCGACTACCATAGCGTTGAGGATGAAGGGACTGCTCTTGAGAATATTTTCGATGGGTTGCGGAGCAACGAATTTGCCGGCGGCAGTTTTGAGCAGATCCTTTTTGCGATCGGTGATGAAGAGGTAGTTGTCTTTGTCGAGATAGCCGATATCGCCGGTATTAAACCAGCCATCCGGAGAGAGGACTTCACGGGTGGCTTCGGGATTTTTGTAATAGCCTTGCATGACACAAGGTCCTTTGGCGATAATTTCGCCGTCGTCAGCGATGCGGATTTGCACGTTGGCAATTGGACGGCCGGAACTGCCCACCCGATTGTGGGGGTAATTGTTGGTAAGGACGGGAGAAGTTTCCGTGAGACCGTAGCCCTGATAAATGGGAATACCGACGGCCCAGAAAAACTCTCCGAGCGCTTTCGAAAGAGGCGCGCCGCCGGAGAGGATCAGGCGCAAATGTCCGCCGGTGCCGGCACGAATTTTCGAATAGACTAGACGGTCGGCGACGGCCCATTTCAATTTCAACAGAAGGCCTGCGGATTTTTCGCCGCTGCGCCAACCGGCGGATTCTCTCGCGACCTGCATGGCGAAATCAAAAATTTTGCGTTTGGCGCCTGTGGCCTTGCTTCCCTGCTCCATCAAGCGGGCGTAAATCTTTTCGAAGAAACGCGGGACAGCGGCGACGACAGTGGGATGCACTTCCACCAAGGCTTGGGCAACGTTTTCGAGGATGGGGACATAGGCGATGGGGCAGCCTTGGAAGAGGTAGAGATAATCCAGCATGCGTCCGTATACGTGAGCAAGCGGGAGAAAGGAAACGGCAACGTCGGTTTCGGGATGAAGGTCGATGTTCTCGCAGGAATCGGCGACGTTGGAACTGAAGTTTGAGTGCGAGAGCATGACGCCCTTGGGCTCACCGGTGGTGCCGGAAGTGTAAATAATGGAGGCGAGCTGAGAGGGAGCGACGTTCTCGACGCGCCTGCGGTAAGAGGCGATGTCCGTAGGACCGGCAGTGGCGATGAGGGTTTCGTAGCGAAGAAATTCTTCGGCGAGGGCAGCTTCGGCACCGGCAACGATCACGTGTTGCACGTGGGCCAGTTGTCGCCGAATCTGCAGAAATCTCTCCAATTGCGGGAGGCCAGCGACGAAGACGACTTGCGCGCCGCAATGATTAAGGATGTAGGTCATGCGGTCTGGAGATTCGTTGAAGTAGATGGGAACGGTGACCGCACCGGAACCGTTGATGGCGAAATCGGCGGTGTGCCATTCGGGACAATTGGGAGCGAAGACGCCGACGCGATCGCCGGATTTGACGCCGAGTTCGACGAGACAGTTGGCCAGGCCGGCGATGCGCCGGAGGAGTTCTTGGGAGGAGATGGGTTCCCAGCGGTCGCCGCAGCGGTACATCTGGGCGCGCTGGGAAGGATGTTGGTCGAAGGCGCGGAGGAGAGCGGCAGGGAGTGAAGTATAG
Organism: Candidatus Acidiferrales bacterium; assembly: GCA_963742325.1. GTDB lineage: Bacteria > Acidobacteriota > Terriglobia > Acidiferrales > UBA7541 > Acidiferrum. Next base: position 3,342,677 of record CAVULB010000002.1, read on the forward strand.
GCCATGCGAATTTTGAATGTACCTTAGAAGGAAAACGGGCGCAACGGTGGGGAGAGGCGGAGGTGTTTTGGGGAGGGGGATTAGGGATTGGTTCGTTTTTTTGGGGGTGGGTTAAGGTGGATCGATCGAAGCGGGATTCCTCGCTGCGCAGACTGCGTTCGGAATGCGAGTTGTTTTCTTGTGGTAGTAAGACCCAGGAGCACAGGCAGGCCAGTTTGAGCCACTCGAAGGTGGGGCTGGTTGGCGCGACATAGACGGGTTGGGTGGGCGGCGGGAATATAGGTGGGATAAGATAAGGACTAGAGGATTGGGGATATGGCTACGTTGTCTGCGTCGGCTATGAGTGATCCGGCGGTTGGTAGGGGGCCTTTTCGGGCACCTCGGGGGCCGGAGCTTTCTTGCAAGGGCTGGCAGCAAGAGGCGGCTTTGCGCATGCTGCTGAATAATCTGGATCCGGAAGTGGCGGAAAAGCCGGATGAACTGGTGGTGTACGGCGGGACGGGAAAAGCGGCGCGGAATTGGGATTGTTTTCACGCGATTGTGAAGTCGCTGTGGGCGCTGGAGGGGGACGAGACGCTGCTGGTGCAGTCGGGGAAACCGGTGGCGGTGTTTCGTACCCATGAATATGCGCCGCGAGTGCTGCTTTGCAATTCGAACTTGGTGGGACACTGGAACAATTGGGAGAAATTCAACGAACTGGATCGCGCCGGGTTGATGATGTTCGGGCAGATGACGGCGGGGAGCTGGATATACATTGGGACGCAAGGGATTCTGCAGGGCACCTATGAGACGTTTGGCGCACTGGCGCGACAGCATTTTGGCGGGGACCTGCGGGGGAAACTAGTGGTGACGGGCGGGATGGGAGGAATGGGAGGAGCGCAACCGCTGGCGGCCACGATGAATGGCGCCGCGTTCCTGGGAATTGATGTCGACCCCGAACGAATCAAGAAGCGGGTGAAGACGGGATATTGCGACGTGATGGTGACGTCGCTGGACGAGGCGCTGCGCCTTCTGAAGAATGCAGTGAGGAAACGCGAAGCGACTTCGGTGGGGCTGTTGGGAAATTGTGCGGACCTGATACCGGAGTTGGCGAAACGCGGAGTTGTGCCGGACGTGCTGACGGATCAGACGAGCGCACACGATCCTATTAATGGATATGTGCCGAATGGAATGACGCTGGAGCAAGCGGCCGAGCAGCGTAAGACGAATCCGCAGGAATACCGAAAGCGGGCGATCGCGGCTATGGCCGAGCATGTTCAAGGCATGCTGGATTTGCAGAAGCTGGGCGCGGTGACGTTTGATTATGGAAACAATATAAGGACATTTGCGTTCGAGGGCGGAGTGAAGAACGCGTACGATTTTCCGGGATTCGTGCCGGCCTATATCAGGCCGTTGTTCTGCGAGGGAAAAGGACCGTTCCGGTGGGCGGCGCTTTCGGGAGAAGCTTCAGACATTGCGCGGACCGACCGGTTGGTACTGGAGATGTTTCCGGAGAACGAGCATTTGAAGCGGTGGATCACGCTGGCGCAGAAGAAGGTGAAGTTCCAGGGATTGCCGTCGCGGATCTGCTGGCTGGGTTACGGCGAGCGGGACAAGTTTGGCATGGCGATTAATGAACTGGTGGCGAAGGGCGAGTTGAAGGGGCCCATGGTGATGGGACGCGATCACCTGGATTGCGGCTCGGTGGCTTCGCCATATCGCGAGACAGAATCGATGAAGGATGGGTCTGACGCGGTGGCGGATTGGGCCCTGCTGAATGCGCTGGTGAATACGGCGAGCGGGGCCTCGTGGGTGTCTATCCATAACGGCGGGGGAGTGGGGATTGGATATTCGCAACATGCTGGACAGGTGACCTGCGCGGATGGCACCAAAGAGATGGGCAAGCGCATCGAAAGAGTATTGACGAACGATCCCGGAATCGGGGTGGCGCGCCACGCGGATGCAGGGTATGGTGAAGCCATTGCGTTCGCCAAAAAGACAGGTGTGAAGATTCCGATGCTCTGATCGGAATTGAGCGCGGACGCAGGTGCATGCGACGCGGACCATTCCGGGTGGGGCTTGTGCTGTGTGCCGTTGGGCCAGGGCTGAGACTTCGGTCGAGGGAGTAGATTATGTATACAGTGCTGGGAGTAACAGGGCATATCGGCTCTGTCATTACTAAGAGATTGCTTGAAAAGGGTGAGAAGGTGCGCGTCGTGGGAAGAAACACGGCGCGCTTGCAACCGTTTGTGCAAAAGGGCGCGGAGCCGTTCATCGGCGATGTAGGGGACGTCGAAGCGATGACGCGGGCGCTGCAAGATGTGCGCGCGGCGTTTTTGATGTTGCCGCCGGGGATGACTTCACCAGATTACCGCGCGGAGCAGGAACGCGAAAGCACGGCTATTTCGAGCGCAGCGCGAAATGCGGGACTGCACTACGCCGTAAACCTGAGCAGCTTTGGGGCCCAGGCGCCGGCGGGGACAGGGCCGATTCTGGGGTGTCACCGCGCGGAGCAGAAGTTGAATGCGGTGGAGAAGCTGAACGTGTTGCACCTGCGGCCGGCATACTTTATGGAAAATCACCTGGCGGCGATCAGCATGATCCAAATGATGGGATTGTACGGTGGAGCACTGAAGCCGGATTTGCCGCTACCGATGATCGCGACGCGGGACATTGGGGCTTATGCGGCTGAACGGTTGCTGAAACTGGACTTCAAAGGAAAACAGACGCAGGAGTTGCTGGGCGAGCGCGACCTGACGATGAATGAAGTGACGACAATGATCGGAAGGGCACTACAGAAGCCGGACCTGCGGTATGCGCAGTTCCCATACGACCAGGTGCAGAAGGTGCTGGTGCAGATGGGAACGCCGGCGAAAACCGCCGCATATTTCATTGAAATGTTCCAGGGACTGAACGATGGAATCGTGGTGCCGACCGAGGCGCGTTCGGCAGAAAGCACGACGCCAACTTCGCTTGAGACCTTCGTGAAGGAAGTATTTGTGCCGGCCTATCAAGGGGTCGGAGTGGGTGCATAGCGAACTTCGTCTCCAGCGGAGTTACGATAACGACGCTTTGAGCAAGAACTTGCTGATTACAGGTGCTTCGCAACTTCTGACGCTGCGGGGAGGCGCGCCCCGGCGAGGCAATTCCCTTTCAAACTTAGGCATTGTTAAGGATGGTGCGCTACTGGTGCGCGATGGAAAGATCGCCGCTGTGGGCACGCGCGCGCAGGTGGAGGCGCGGAAGGAGGCGCGGGCGGCCGAGAAACTAGATGTGGGCGGACGAGTGGTGCTGCCGGGATTTGTGGATTCGCACACGCATTTGATTCATGCGGCCAGCCGCGCGGAAGAATATGAGCTGAAGATTCAGGGAGCGAGTTACGAAGAGATAGCGCGAAAAGGCGGTGGGATACTGAATTCGGTGAAGAAATTAAGGGCGGCCAGCGCGGAGGCGTTGAAGCGGAGGGCACGGGCGGCGCTGGAGGAGTTTGCCAGTTACGGAACCACGACGGTGGAGGCAAAGAGCGGGTACGGGCTGGATGTTGCGAGCGAGTTAAAGATTTTGCTACTGCAGCGGGAATTGAACGGCGAGCAACCGTTGGAAATTGTGTCCACGTTTTTGGGGGCGCACGTTGTGCCGGCGGAATTTCGCGGGAAGCCGGATGGGACGGAGCGGTATATTGCGCTGCTGCTGGAGCAGATGCTGCCGGAAGTGGTGAATGAGGGGCTGGCGGACTTTTGCGATGTATTTTGCGATCGCGAAGCGTTTACGCTTGTGGCGACTCGAAGGATTTTGAGCGAGGCCAAGGAGTTTGGATTGACGCCGCGGTTGCACGCAGAGCAGCTTTCGCGGACAGGCGCGACTTTGCTGGGCGTGGAGCTTGGGGCGGCAAGTTGCGATCATCTGGAGCAGGTGAATGCCACGGATATTCGGGCGCTGGCGAAATCACGGACGGTGGCAACGTTGCTACCGGGATGTGATTTTCATTTGGGTTGGAGGAATTACGCCCCGGGGCGGAAATTGATTGAGGCGGGAGCGGTGGTGGCGCTGGCGACGGATTACAATCCGGGGACGAGTCCGACGGTAAGCATGCCAATGATTTTGTCGTTGGCGTGCGCGCACTTGCGGATGACGCCGGCGGAAGCGATTGCGGCGGCGACGATCAATGGGGCATTTGCATTGAAGAGGGAGAAGCGGATTGGATCGTTGGAAGTGGGGAAAGGGGCGGATGTGGCGGTGTTCGAAGTGGAGGATTATCGGGAAATTCCCTATTATTTTGGAATGGCGCGGGCGTGGATGACGATGAAGACGGGGGAGATAGTCTGGATGCGGGAGTGATGGGGAGCGGTTGGCGATTGACGTTTGTGGTGGTGGGAACGGTGGCGTCTTGTTCGGTGGCAAGACGCATTGATCGAAAGGGATTCTTTCCGCAAAGGCGCGGAAAGGGGGCGGCAGCCCTCACTTCGCGGACTCCTTTCGGAACGACGGTTGTTTTGTGGTGAATTGATTGGGATTTTTGGGTGGCATTGGATGGCGGGATAGTTGATCTGAAGATTGGTCGTTGTGAAGAGGCCTGATGAAACGATTGATTGAGTGCGTGCCGAATTTTTCGGAGGGGCGTGATCCGGCGAAGGTGGATGCGATCGTGGAAGCGATGCGCAGCGTGCGCGGTGTGTATGTGCTGGACCGGGAGATGGACGCAGACCACAACCGGTGCGTGATTACGCTGGCGGGCGAGCCGGAAGTGGTCGGCGAAGCTGCGGTTGTGGGTGCCGGGAAGGCGCTGGAGTTGATCGACATGACTACGCATACCGGGGCGCACCCGCGCGTGGGGGCTACAGATGTCGTGCCCTTTATTCCAATTGAGGGAGTAACGCTGGAAGATTGTGTGGCCCTGGCTCGGCGCGTGGGAAATGAAATCTGGAAGCGGCACCGGATTCCGATCTTTTTTTATGAGGCGGCGGCGACGCGCCCGGACCGAGTGAACCTGGAAAATGTGCGTCGCGGGCAATTTGAGGGATTGCGGGAGGAGTTGAAGAACAATCACGACCGGCAGCCGGACATTGGCGAGCCAAAGCTGCACCCGACAGCGGGGGTGACGGTGGTCGGTGCGCGCAAGTTTTTGATCGCGTACAACGTGAACCTCAACACCTCGGATGTGAGCATCGCGAACAAGATTGCCAAGGCGATTCGCTATTCGAGCGGCGGGTTGCGGTACGTGAAATCGATGGGAGTGGAATTGAAGGCGCGGAACCTGGCACAGGTGTCGATCAATTTGACGGATTACGAGCAGACGCCGATGCACCGAGTGTACGAAATGGTGAAGCGGGAAGCGCAGCGGTACGGCGTGATGCCGGTGGGCAGTGAAATTGTGGGACTGGTGCCGAAGAAAGCGATGGAGATGGCGGCGGATTATTTTCTGCAGCTGGAGGATTTTTCGCCGGCGCAGGTGTTCGAAAACAAGCTTGAGGCCACCCTGGGCGGAGCGCCCGTTGAATCGAGAGAGGGCAAGCTGGCTGGACTGGCGCGGCCGTTTCTGGATGCGCTCGCAGCGCCGACGGCGACACCAGGAGGAGGAAGCGTTTCCGCGTATGTGGGAGCGCTGGCGGCGGGACTTGGGCAGATGGTGGCAGGACTTTCGCGGAAGAAGAAATCGCAAATATTGCATGTGGACAAATTGTCCGAGGCACTGGAGGAATTGCGGGTGACTGCGGAGGAGTTGACGCTGGCGATCGATCAGGACGCAGCTTCGTATGACGCGGTGATGGCGGCGTTCAAATTGCCACAAGGTGATGACCAGGAGATTGCCAAGCGGGAGGCGAGCATTCAGGCGGCCACGAAGCGCGCGGCGGAGGTGCCGCTGCAGGTCGCGGAAACCGCTGCGCGGTTGAACGAGCGGCTCTTGCAACTGGAACGGATCGCGGCGGCATCTATGAAGTCAGATTTGCAGGTGGCACGTCTAATGGCAGTAGCGGCAGCGAAGGGCGCCCTGGCCAACGTGGAAATCAACCTGGAAGGATTAAAGGACGCCGGCACGGTGGAGCAGAGGAAGGCAGAGGTTGCCGAACTGCGCACCCGGTTAAGCGAGCAGGAGAAGCGTGTCGTAAAATAGAAGTTCGAGGATCGTTGCCCCAGCCGCACAAAAGGAGTAACAGATGAGGATGAGAAAAACAGGGGTGAGGATAGTCGCAGCGTGCGCGCTGCTGCTGATGATGGGTGCAGGACTGGCGCGGCCGGCAAAGGCGACCGGCGTGAGCGCAGACACAATCGCGCTGTTCCCGAAAAACACGGGAGAGCTTGGCTATGTGGACCTGAAGACGGCGCGCGGCGAGAAGTGGTTCCCTGCCCTGCGGGAACAACTGCTGCCGGACCGATTCAAGCAGTTCGAGAAGTTTTTGGCGTCGGCGGGAGTGGATCCCAATACGCAGGTGGATGAATTGATCTGGGGTCTGGTGCCGGAATCGACGACGAAGACGGATAAAGGCGTGTCGACGGATATTCCCTCGAGCGAGATGACCGTGGGAATTGCGATGGGAAATTACAATCCGGAGACCACGGAGGCCTATTTCAAGCAGCAGAACTTGTCGGTGACGAAGATTCAGAACTACACGCTGTTTGCGTTCGGATCCGGATCTGGCGAAGGCGATCTGTATTTCTTTTTTCTGGATTCGACGAAGGCGGTATTCGGGCACAAGCCGCTGCTCGAGAAATTGCTGGATATCCGACTCGGCAAAGAAGACGGATTCATGCGGAACGAGCAGATGTACAGCCTGGTGAATGAAGTGAATGGATCCAGCGTGGTGTGGGCGGTGCTCGGTCCGGGTTATTCGCGGCTGGCGTTGGGGCAGCTTGCGCCGGAAGTGCAACAGTTCCCGGATGCGGCGGCGCTGGCGCAGCGGATGCAGGCGATGATCATCACGGCGAATGCGAGCAGCGGCGTGGATGCGAAGTTCCAGGCGGTTTGCGGGTCGACGCAGGATGCAAACACGTTGAGCCAATTGATGGCCGCGGGGCTGCTGTACAAGAAGTATGAGGCGAGCAAATCGAATCCGGATCTGGCGCAATTGTTGGACCAGGCGAATGTGAGCCCGTCTGGAGATCGCATGGTGATTGCGTTGACGGTGAGCGACGATCAGATGACTTCGCTGATCAAGAAGAATACGTTCGCGTTTAAGATGTAGGGGTGGGAATCGAAGAGCGATTCCTCACTTCAGGGACTCCGGAATGACGGTTTTTTGCGGATTGATAGGTGGGCGGGGCAGTTGAGATCCTTCGTCGCGGACTCCTCAGGGTGATAGTGCTTTTTGTTTGGAACTGGGGCGCCTTTGGGCGTCCTTTTTGTTTTGGTTGTTCGTTTGTGTTTAGTCGGCGGGGGGATTGGGGGCTACGAATTTGATCAGGCGAAGGATGGCAGCGTGGTCGCGAGTCTCGCATTCGACTTCGTCGATTCCTTCCCAAGCGGGTTTTTCCTGGTCGGGAGCTTCGGTGCCAGGGAGGTTTACTTCTACCTCGAGGCGATCCAGGGAGCGACGGAGGGTGATACCGCACGGGATGCCGGAAGAGTGGCACTGAAAGCAGTGTTTGCAGGCGGAGACGACCGAGGCCTGGAATTGCAGGATTGTTTCATTGCCAAGGCCGGCGGCGTCGGCGAAATAGCGCGCAGCACCACCAACGGCGGCGACCAAGCGTTCATCCGGGTCCATCAGCAGCGAAATTTGATGAGGCAAGGTAGACACGGCTAGCGATCGTTGGCGAGCGCGACATCACAGGCTTCGCGGCATTCGGGACAATAGTAGAGGCCGTCGATGCCGAGGCGGACATTGCTCTGGCCTTTGCAGATGGTGCAATACTTTTCGCAGGTGCAGTATTCCTCGCCTTTGTCACACTGGGAACAGAGCACTTGCTGACGATTGGCCGCCATTGCGCCCTCCGGAAGAAACTTTACCTGAGGGATTGGAGAGCGGCAAGCAGAAGAGCGGGAGAAGTGGCGGGGTCGGCACCGCGGGTGGGTGGCGCGGCTTCTGTCTGGAGGCAAGCTGCGGGGGAGCAAAGAGGGATTATTCCTCACTTCGCAGACTCCCTTCGGAACGACGTGTTTTCTTTGGGTGGTACTTTTTGACGGTGGTCGGGACGCGTGCTAGTATCAAAAATTGTTCGAGCGCACGGAATGGAATCCGTAAACTCTCCCTCCAATTCAGTCCTTCGCAAAACGCCGCTGAATGCGTTGCACCGTAGTCTTGGCGCCAAAATGGTAAATTTTGGCGGCTGGGATATGCCTGTGGAGTACCCGTCGAGCGGGGGGCTGGTGGCGGAGCATAAGGCAGTGCGCGGTGGCGTGGGAATTTTTGATGTCAGCCATATGGGCGACATCCGCATCCATACAACGAAGGAGCCGGACGGGGCGCTGCGAGCGGTGCAGCACCTGACGATGAACGACGCTTCGAAGTTGACGATCGGGCAGGCGCAATATTCGGCGATGCTGTATCCGGAAGGCACGTTTGTGGACGACGTGATCGTGCATCGGCTGGGCAGAGACGATTACCTGCTGGTGATCAATGCGGGAACGCGGGAAAAGGATATTGATTGGGTGAGGAAGAATACCGCGGGGTTCGATTGCGTGGTCGAAGAGCTGAGCGACAGCTACACGCAACTGGCAATCCAGGGGGCGCGCGCGGTGGACGTTCTGAGGAAGCTGACGGACGCGAATCTGGATGCGGTCAAGAATTACTGGTTCACGCATGGAACGGTGTGCGGGCTGAAGAATACGTTGATTGCGCGGACGGGATATACGGGCGAGGATGGATTTGAGATTTACGTCCCGTCAGACCTGGCCACGAGCGAGCGCGTGTGGAACGCGGTGATGGAAGCGGGGAAAGAGTTTGGAATTGTGCCGTGCGGATTAGGGGCACGGAATACGCTACGGCTGGAATCCAAAATGGCGCTGTACGAGCACGAGATTAGCGACACGATCAATGTGTGGGAATCCGGGCTTGCGCGATACTGCAAGATGGACAAGGGCGATTTTCTGGGACGCGCGGGATTGGAAAAGGCGCGTGTGGCGGGAGTGAAGAGGGCGTTGGTGGGACTGGAAATGGTGGAACGAGGAATTGCGCGCGACGGTTACCGGGTGGTGGATGAGCATGGCAACGCGATCGGGGTGGTGACGAGTGGGTCACCTTCGCCGACGCTGGGCAAGAATATTGCGCTGGCGTATGTGCCGCCGGAGAAGGCGGAAATCGGGACGACGATTCATGTGGAGATTCGCGGGCAGAAATGCAAGGCGCAGGTGGTGGCGACGCCGTTTTACAAGAGAATACGTAAGGCCAGCGCGAAGTAGGAAGAGAATCCAGCAGCACCGACCGGGAAATTTACGACGAGGAGTGATGACAATGGCATATCCGAGGCAGTATCGCTATACGAAAGAACACGAATGGATCGACGCCAAGGGCGCGGAGGCAACGATCGGGATCACCGATTATGCGCAGCACGAACTGGGCGACGTGGTGTTCGTCGAACTGCCCAAGGTGGGGACGGCACTGACGGCGGGGAAAACATTCAGCTCGGTGGAATCGGTGAAGGCGGTGAGCGAGATTTACGCCCCGGCGAACGGCGAAGTAACGGAGGCAAACGCGACATTGCATGACAAGCCGGAGACGATCAACAGCGACCCGCACGGCACGGGCTGGCTGGTGAAAGTCAAGCTGGCGAATCCGGCGGAAGTGAACGAGCTGATGGACGCGACGGCGTATGAGGCCTACATCGCGGAGAAGCAGAAGGAAGCGTCCGCCTGATGCGCTATCTGCCAAAGAGCCCAGCCGAACGGCAGGAAATGCTTTCGGCGATCGGCGCGAAATCGATCGAAGAATTGTTTTCATCCATTCCGGAAGCTTATCGACTGAAGAAGCCATTGAATTTGCCGGGCCCGCTGGCGGAGGCGGAGGTGATCCGCTATTTCGAAGAGCGCGGCGCGGAAAATTCGCTGGGGTACAGCAGTTTTCTTGGCGCGGGAATCTATTCGCACTTGCGATCTGTGGTTACGGACGCGATTCTGCAGCGCGGGGAGTTTTTGACCTCCTACACGCCGTACCAGGCGGAAATTTCGCAGGGAACGCTGCAGGCAATTTTCGAATTTCAGACGCTGATGTGCCAGTTGACGGGACAGGAAGTGGCGAATGCATCGATGTACGATGGCTCGACGGCCACGACGGAAGCGGTGCTGATGGCGGAACGGCTGACCGGGCGGAGACGCGTGTTGGTGGCGCGTTCTTTGCATCCGGAATATCGCGAAGTATTGCGGACGTATGCGAAGCATTCCGGATTGCTGGTGGACCAGATTGCGTTCGGGACCAAGGGGACTTTGGACCTGGGCGGACTGCAGAGCGCGCTGCGCGACGATGTGTGCGCAGTGGTGGTGCAAACACCGAATTTTTTTGGCGTGATCGAAGAGCTTGCGCCTTTGGCCGAGGCAGCGCATGCGGCCGGAGCGCTGCTGGTGGTGTCGGTGGCGGAGGCGTTGTCATTGGGATTGATAAAGCCGCCAGCAGAAGCCGACATTGTGGCGATGGAGGGGCAGAGTTTCGGATTGGCACCGAGTTATGGCGGGCCGTTTGTCGGTGTGATCGCTTCGCGCGACAAATTTGTGCGCCAGATGCCGGGAAGATTGGCCGGAGAGACTACGGACCAGAACGGGCACCGGGGATTTGTACTGACATTGGCGACGCGGGAACAGCATATCCGGCGGGAGAAGGCGACTTCGAACATCTGCACGAACCAGGCGCTATGCGCGCTGGCGGCAACAGTACATTTGACGCTGCTCGGAAAAGAAGGAATTCGGGAGATGGCCGAGCAGAACCTGGCGAAAGCACAGTTTGCGTTGAGTGAGTTAGAAAAGATTCCGGGAGTGAAGCGAAGTTTTGCGGGGTCATTTTTTAATGAGTTTGCGGTGGAACTTCCGCGGTCGGTGAAGATGGTGAACGCGGAATTGTTGCGGGCAAAGATTGTCGGACCGTATGTGCTGGGCGGCGCGTATCCGGAGTTGAGCAAGCATGCGTTGGTTTGTGTGACAGAGACGACGTCGCGCGGGGAGATTGAGAAGTTTGCGGCGGCAGTGGGGGCCACGTTGGCGGTGCCCGTGTAGGTATGGATTCCTCACTCCGCAAACGCCTGTCGGAATGACGGTTTTTTATTTTTTCTGGAGATAGGAAAAGAGACTCAGGGATGAGCGAGAAGATTAAGAAGGCTGGGCGGCAGGTTAGTCAGAATGAGGGTTTGATATTTGAAAAATCCTCGAGGGGGAAACGTGCATTTGAATTGCCTCCGCTGGATGTGCCGGCCGTGGATGCGGGAAAAGCTTTGGGTGAGGCTTACCGGGCGGAGGGAGTGGATGGATTTCCGGAGGTCAGCGAGATTGAGGTGATCCGGCACTTCACGCGGCTTTCGACCTGGAATTACGCGATCGATTTGGGGATGTATCCGCTCGGATCGTGCACGATGAAATACAATCCGCGGGTGAATGAGTATGTGGCGAGGCTCGCAGGGATTGCGACAGAACATCCGTATCAGCCGCAGGAACTTTCGCAGGGATGCCTGAAGATACTTTCGCTACTGGAAAAATGTTTGCTGGAAATCACGGGAATGGACGCAATCACGTTGCAGCCGGCGGCTGGAGCGCAAGGCGAGTTGACGGGCTTGTTGCTGATTCGCGCATACCTGCAGAAGCAGGGGAACCCACGAAAGATCGTGCTGATTCCAGACTCGGCGCACGGAACGAATCCGGCAACGGCGGTAATTGCGGGATACGGCGTGGAAAATATCAAGTCCGACGCCAATGGCCAGGTGGATATGGCGCATTTGCGGGAGCAGGTGAATCCGGACGTGGCGGCGCTGATGTTGACGAATCCATCGACGCTGGGAATTTTCGAGCAACAGATTCCGGAGATTGCGGAAATCCTGCACGCGAACGGGTCGCTGCTGTATATGGACGGCGCGAACATGAACGCGCTGGCAGGGGTGACGCGGCCGGGCGATATGGGCGTGGATGTGATGCACTTGAATCTGCATAAGACTTTTTCCACGCCGCATGGCGGGGGCGGGCCGGGTGCGGGTCCGGTGGCGATGAAGAAAATACTGGAGCCGTTTTTGCCGGTGCCAATTTTGGTGGAGAAAGAGGGCGGACGGCTGGCGCTGGATTATCTGAGAAAAGATAGTATCGGGCGGGTGCGGGCGTTCGGCGGAAATTTTGGCGTCTTGGTGCGGGCGCTGGCGTACATTCTGGCGTATGGACCGGGAGTCCGGCAAGCGACGGAAGACGCGGTGCTGAACGCGAACTATATTCGCAAACATCTGGAAGGAACGTACGAGTTGCCGTATACGCGGCCGTCGATGCATGAGGTGGTGTTCAGCGACGCGATCCAGAAAAAGCGCGGGGTGAACACGATGGATATTGCGAAGCGGTTGATCGATTACGGATTCCATCCATATACGACGGCGTTTCCGTTGATTGTGCCGGGGGCGCTAATGATTGAGCCCACGGAATCGGAAAGCAAGGAAGAGTGCGATTATTTTATCGATGCCATGAAGAGCGTGGCGGACGAGGCGGAGAAGAATCCGGAGTTGGTAAAGAGCGCGCCGCATACGACGAGGATTCGGAGATTGGATGAAGTGGGGGCGGCGCGGAAGCCGATTTTGAGGTGGAAGAAGGGGTTGCAGGTAGAAGAGGCGCCGCATAAGGTTGTGGCCGGGCCGGTGGTGCCCACGTGTTGAGATGCGTGAGGGTACAGGTGGGTGACTGAAAGAGTGATTGCTTCGGCAAGAGGCGATGACGTTGTGATCGAGGGATTCCTCGCTTCGCGTTCTCCGTTCGGAACGATGGCTTTTATTTTGTTTAGAAGATAAGGAACCCAAGCCCCACCCTCGCGGCCTCGGGCTGGGCACTCAGGAGATGACAATTTGGATTTTATTTTGGATACGGATTGGGTATGGGTGTGGTCAGGGGGGACCCGAGAGCACAGGCTGAAGCCTATGCTACGGATTTAGTTGGGATGTTGCTGGGTTGGATGAGGGCGTGCCACGGTTGGCGTGGGGCCTGCTAAACTGGATCTAAGAATTTCGACGGAAGCAGGTCTTGTGCACACGAGTGCTAGGTTTGCGGCATGGCTGCCAAAGTCGGTCATCCTGCTGCGCGAGTATACATTCGACAAATTTGTCTCGGACTTGATCGCGGGCGTAACCGTGGGATTGGTGGCGCTTCCGCTGGCGATGGCATTTGCGATTGCGTCCGGAGTGCCGCCGCAGGCGGGCATTTACTGCGCGATCGTTACAGGATTCCTAATTTCGGCACTCGGAGGATCGAAGGCGCAGATTGGCGGCCCGACTGGCGCGTTCGTGGTGGTTGTGCTGGGAATCATCGCGAAGTACGGGATCGACGGGCTGTTCACGTGCACAATGCTGGCCGGGGTGCTGCTGGTCGTGATGGGATTGACGGGGCTGGGCGCGATGGTGCGGTATTTTCCGCGGCCAGTGGTGGTGGGGTTTACGAACGGAATTGCGATTCTGATTGCCAGCACGCAGATTCGGGATTTTTTTGGATTGCGGATGGAGCATGTGCCGGGCGATTTTTTCCACCGTATGGGAGCGGTAGCGGAAAATTTTCATACATTGAACTGGACCGCGACGGCGGTGGGGGGGGCGTCGCTGGTGGTGATGATTGTGTGCGTTCGCTACTTCAAGCGCGTGCCTGGCGCGATTGTGGCGTGTTTTGGGGCTACCGCAGCGGTGAGTTTGCTGCAACTGCCGGTAGAGACGATTGGCACGCGATTTGGCGGTATACCGAGTGGCTTGCCACACATTGCGATGCCGCAGCTGCAGCCGAGTTTGCTGCTGCACTTGCTGTCGCCGGCGGTAACGGTGGCCATGCTGGGTGCGATTGAATCGCTGTTTTCGGCGGTGGTTGCGGACCGGATGACGCACGACAAGCACAATCCAAATGTGGAGCTGGTGGCTCAGGGCGTGGCAAATATCTTTTCGCCATTGTTTGGCGGATTGCCGGCGACGGGAGCGATTGCGCGGACGGCGACGAATGTGCGGGCGGGCGCGAAGACTCCGGTGGCGGGAATGATTCACGCACTGACGCTGCTGGCGGTGATTCTGTTCGCGGCACCGCTGGTGAAGAATGTGCCGCTGGCCGCGCTCGCGGGGATTTTGTTCATGGTGGCCTACAACATGGGGGATTGGGGCGAGATTCCCGAGACGCTGAAGTTGACCAAGGCGGATATTGCAGTGTGGGCGCTGACGTTTGGGTTGACGGTGTTCGCGGACCTGACCCTGGCGGTGGAAGTGGGGATGATCCTGGCAGCGTTTACGTTCATACGGAAAATTTCGCAGACGACCACGGTTTCGAAGGTGACGGAAGAATATATTGAAGACGGGCGCGTGCATATCTTGCAGGACAAGGATATTCCGGAGTATGCGGCGGTATACCGGATTCATGGGCCGTTTTTGTTTGGTGTGACAGACAAGATTTCGGCGATTACGGAAAATATACAGCAGTTGCCGGCGATTGTGATTGTTCGTTTGCGGAATATGACGGCGATCGACGCGACAGGGATTGCGGCGCTGCAGGAGTTGGCGGACCAGCTGCACAAGAGCGGACGGTCAATGCTGATTTGTGGGGCGCGGCCACAGCCGGCGGAGTTGATGAAGGAAGCGGGGTTTGACCGGCATGTCGGGGCGGAAAATATTTGCGAGAACATTACCGAGGCGCTGAAGAGGGCGGAGGAGATTGCGGCGGGGGTGGGAGTGGGGAGGCAGGGGTCGTAGCTGGGGGCGAATCTCTCTCCGCGCCTTCGGGCGCGCCGCCGAGCTTGCGAATTTCGATGTCGACCCGCTCGATGCGATGATCCAGGTGAGCATGATCGGAAAAGAATTCAGGGGGAGCTTTGCCGCCGGTGGTGGAGGCGTTGAGGTTTTCGAAGAAAGCGGCCATGGCACGCGAAGCGAAACCGGCATCGTAGAGAACCTGCGTGCCCATGACGTCTGCTTGCGTTTCCGCGCCGCGCGAATTGTGGAGGAGGGCGCTGCCGAAGGTGAACTGGCCCGCTCCGGCGGCCGCCGCGCCCGCGGCGCCTCCGAAGATTCCGCCCGCCGCACCCATGATTCCCGCGCCCAGCTCTGCGAATTGCGCTTTGGTGGCCTGGTTGGTGCCGTGGCGAAGTGCTATGTGGGAGAGTTCGTGAGCCATGACGGCAGCGAGTTGACCTTCGGTGTCGGAGGCTTCGATCACGCCACGATTGATGAACAGGAAACCGCCGAGGAGCGCAAAGGCGTTGACGCCTTTGTCGTTAACGCAATGAAATTCCCCAGGGTAATCGATGCCGCGAGTGTTGAGATGAGAGATGAGACGTTGGCCGAGCTTGCTGAGATAGGCGTCTACTTTGGGGTCGTTGCACAGGGAAAGTTTTTGTTGAATTTCGAGGGCGGCTTTGCGGCCGAGCTGGATGTCTTGTTGGGGGGGGGGTAAAAGAGTTGATGCCGGGCTTGAGGTTGGTGCGGTCGGCGAGGGCGTTCGAGGAGAGGAGGTATGCCAGTCCGGGTGCGCATGGCATTTATATTTCGCGATTATACGGGGTGTTGGGTGGTGGCGGGTTGGTATGTGGGGGTTAGCTCGAAGAGGGATTTCTTACTTTGGCGACTTCGTTCGGAATGACTTTTTTTATTTGCGCAAGAGAAAGAGAATGGCCCTCCTCGGAAGGCGAGCCCTACAAACCCGAGAGCACAGGCTGAGCCTATGCTGCGGGGACTGGGAAAGTTAGCGGGCTAGGCGCGGCGTTGGTTCTGGTAGTGGGGCGCCGGGGGCTTCTATTGGGCGGCCGCCGCGGGCTTGTGTGGCGCGGCCTCCGACTACGGGTTCGGCGCGACGGGCTGGCATGGCCAGGTTTTCGCCCTCGCGCGTGAAAGAAAGCTTGTCGGCGAAGCTGTCCCAATCGATGCAGATTAGATCGCCAGAGTGGACTTGATCGGTGGCTAAAAGATTGGCCATGGGATACACGACATGGCGTTCAATGGCTCGCTTGAGATGGCGCGCGCCGTAACGCTGATCGGTGCCTTCCTGAAGAAGGAAATCTCGGCCGGAACTGGTAACGCGGAAGAGGAACTGTCCACGGGCGGTTTCCAGAACACGTTGCTGCACCATGGTAAGTTCGATATCGAGCACCTGCTCGAGCTGCGCACGCTGGAGAGGATGGAAAACCACAACCTTGTCCAGGCGATTCATGAATTCAGGGGAGAATTTGCGGCGCGCGGCTTCGACGGCGGTGCGTTCAACCTTTTCGTCGAGATTGGTTTTGGGCTTATCGTCGGATTTGACGAAGCCGTAGCCGCCTGCCATGAGTTCCGTGATTTCCACGCCGCCAAGGTTGGAGGTCATGAAGATGACAGTTTGGGAAAGATCGACGCGGCGATTGTCGCCGAGGGTTAGGGTGGCTTTGTCCAGCATGCCGAGGAGAAGTTGCCAGAGGGCGTCGCTGGCCTTTTCGATCTCGTCGAAGAGCAGGAAGGAAAGCTTCAGCTTATCGGAATGCGATGCCCCAAGCGCTTCCTGCGTGATCAAAGGATGAGTTTCGCGATGGCCGAGGTAGCCTGGGGGCGAGCCGATGAGCTTGGCAATTTCGTGCGAGTGTTGAAATTCGGCGCAGTCCACCTTGATCACGAGACGGGGGTCGCCGAAGAGAATTTCCGCGGCGGCTTCGACGATGCGCGTTTTGCCGGAACCGGTAGGCCCGAGGAAGAGCAGATTCCCAACCGGACGGCCGGGCGAGTTGAGGCCCGCGCAAAAGACTTGATAAAGATCGACGAGGGCTTGCACACCCTCTTCCTGGCCGACGATCTTGCCGCGAATGGCGTGATGGAAATCGCGGGTATCGGTGCTACGGATGGTGGGGTCTAGTTGATGGCGGACGGCAGCTTTCATAACCCTATCCTCGGCAAGACCGACCCTTTCCTTTAATCCATCTGCTCGCGTCAGGGCCAGTCCGCACGCGACGTTTGCTTGAAGCGACGTGCGCGTTGGGGATAGGAGCATGAGGCGTGCCAATTCTGATGGGTGGTTTCGAGAGAGAAAGAGCCCTGCGGTCAACAACATACGAATAGGAGGTTTAGTGACAGCGTCTCAGCGGTGAGACAGGGGAGGTGTGGTGTGCCAATGTGAGAGGAGGACAACAGTTTGTGTCTATAGGGGGATGACAAAAAGGGGCGGTTTAGCGGTTTGTAATGGGGTCTGTGAGGGCCTCGGGAATTTTTAAAGGAACCGAGAAAGGCAGGCATGCATCGCACAAGAACCGTGTGATGGCGAAGCGTTCTTCACTTCGCGGACTTCGTTCGGAATGACGGGTTTACTTTTTTTGTGAAAAGTAAAGAGAAAGGCCCGCCTGGGAAGGCGGCCCTACAAGAGCAAAATCGCAGGATTAGGATAGCCAAAGACCACCAAAACCAAGGAGCACAGGCGGAAGCCTCGCTATAGCGCGTACGCTACGTCACTTGGGCTACTTGGCGCCTTTCTTGCGGCCTTGTAGGGATTGACGGGCGGCGGCTGGTGTGGAGGCAGGGAGCGCGGCTGGACGCGCGGTCTCTTCGGAGATAGCTTCGAGTGGCGTGTCTTTGCCCAGGCCATCCATGCCGGGAGTGGCGGCGGTGACGTCTTCGACTGGTGGTTCGGGAGTGATCAGGGCGCCTTCGCGTTCGCGGACGAAAGTTAGTTCCTTGTGGATGCCGTCCCAATCTACGCGGACCAGGTCCCCCATGCGTACTTGTTGCGTGGCGAGAAGATTGGCTAGCGGGTAGACAAGGAAACGCTCGATGGCGCGTTTGAGGTGGCGTGCGCCGTAACGCTGGTCAGTGCCTTCCTGGAGGAGGAATTCGCGGCCGGCATCGGTGACGCGGAATAGGAATTTGCCGGTGGCGGTGTCGAGGACGCGCTTCTGAACCATGCCGAGCTCAATGTCGAGTACGGATTGCAGGTCGTCGCGATCCAATGGATGGAAGACGACGACTTTGTCGATGCGATTCATGAATTCCGGGGAGAATTTGCGGCGCGCGGCTTCGACAGCGGTGCGCTCGACCTTTTGGTTGATGTCGGTCTGCGGCTTGTCCTGGGATTTGACGAAGCCATACCCACCGCTGAAGAGCTCGGTAATGTCCGTGCCACCGAGGTTGGAAGTCATGAAGATGACGGTTTGCGAGAGATCGACACGGCGGTTATCGCCGAGAGTGAGCGTCGCTTTGTCGAGCATGCCGAGAAGCAGCTGCCAGAGGGCGTCACTCGCCTTTTCGATTTCGTCGAAGAGCAGGAAGCTGAGTTTGAGATCCTCGCGGTGATTGGCGGCGAGGGCTTCCTGAGTGATCAAAGGATGAGTTTCGCGATGGCCGAGATAGCCCGGAGGCGAGCCAATGAGCTTGGCAATTTCATGGGAATGCTGGAATTCCGCGCAATCGATCTTGATGACGGCGCGGGAGCTGCCAAAGAGGATTTCGGCGGCCGCTTCGACGAGACGGGTCTTGCCCGAGCCCGTTGGACCGAGGAACAGGAGATTGCCCACGGGACGGCCGGGAGAATTGAGTCCGGCGGTGAAGACCTGGAAGAGTTCGACCAGGGCCTGGACGCCTTCATTCTGACCGACGATCTTCGAGCGCAGATTCTTCTGGAACTCGATGGTCTCCGCGCTGCGGATGTTCGGATTCAGTGAGAAATCACCAGTAGCCATGACAACCTCCTCAGCGATCCCGCAATGCGGGATGCGCATTTCCCAAACGCCCGCTGCCCCGAGTGATGCGCTTCAGATCATGGCGTTGCCTGAACTGGTCGAGCTTCACTTGGATAGTGGAATTGAGCAAGCGCAGTTGCACAAGAAGTTCATGTGCGACCGCAGGCGATTCGGAAATTCGCAGGACCGGTGGAAAGAGGTCCGCAAGATCAAGATTGAGATTACGCAAGGTTTGGACGAGTTTGTGGAGAGCGGGGGATTGCGGATCGGCGAGGTCGATCTGGCCATTGACCTGTTCACGCAGGGAACGCCAGTTGAGTTCGACGAAAGGATGCTTTTTGGTGACTTCGCGGACGACGGCATCGGTGATGCGGGCGCGTTCGCCGAGCCGGGCGAGATGGAGTTGGCGCACTTTACCGCCGCGGCGCACGTTGTGCACCAAGTAGTAGGAGTTACCTTTACGGCGAATAAAGGCCATCTTCCTTCTTCTGCAAACCTGCCGGTTTTCGCCGCAGATTTGCCCCCTGGATGTAGTGTAAGGTTGTTCCACTACGAAGGTCAAGCCGGGTGGAGACGAATGAGTTAACATTTGAGCCTGCAATTTTTCGCTGCGACGGATTGGAATTTCAGTTGGCATTGACGGCCTCGGTTGCTTTGCTGAATGGTATTTTTTTTTGCGGCTCCTTTTTCGTCGCGTTTTTTCCGACTCGCGGACTCGCCGGGGGCTCGATGTATCGCGCCGACACGATTTGATGCTGTTGTATTAAACACGGCTGTGCCGGAAGAATCTCTGTGTGGTTGGTGCTGGTTCGATGGGAACCAGCCGCACCGAAAAGGGGGAGTCGATGGGTTGGGATCCGGTGTATCGGTTGGTGAAACAAATTCCGCGGGGCCGGGTTATTACCTATGGGGCGTTAGCCAAGGCGTTGCGCTTGCGCGGTGGGGCGAGAACCGCGGGGAGAGCAATGGCGGCAACGCCCTCTGGAAAAGGCATACCGTGGCACCGCGTGGTGGGCGACCGCGGGAAGCTGTTGATTCCCGAGCCGTACGGATCCCTACAAAGAAAAATGTTGCAAACAGAAGGCGTGGAGTTGGTCGAGTTCCGCGTGGATTTGAAGAGGTTTGCGTGGACGCCGGGGGTGAAATCTCCGGGGCGGAAAAAGCGCGGTAAGAAGGGGTAGGGTCCAGTGTGACGAGTAGTAATCGAGGATGTGTCGCACCTACGGCGCTTGTTGTTTCGCGGATCTTTCCGAGCGCTGACGCGCTGGGCTAAGTTGTGCTGCGCCTTCGGCGCTTTGAGTTACCATAGAAGCTCTTCTATATGACAAATCCTATTTTATTGGTGGAAAATTTGGAGAAGCGGTACGACGACGTGCATGCGGTGCGCGGCGTGAGCTTTTCGGTGCAGGAAGGCGAAGTGTTTGGGCTGTTGGGGCCGAACGGCGCGGGAAAGACCAGCACAATTGAAGTGATTGAGGGGTTGCGCGTGCCGGATGGCGGGCGAGTGAGCGTGTGCGGGCTCGATCCGCAGAAGAGTCCGAACGAGTTGAAAAACGTGATTGGGGCGACCCTGCAGCAGACTTCCCTTCCCGACAAGTTGCGGGTGGGAGAGGCGCTTCGGATGTTCGCGGGGTTTTACAAGAAGTCGCGGAATACGGACGAGCTTTTGACGCGGTTCGGGTTGGATGAAAAGCGCAACAGTTTTTATAGCCAACTATCCGGAGGGCAGAAGCAACGGCTGGCGCTGGCGCTGGCGCTGGTGAACGATCCGAAGGTGCTATTTCTGGACGAGCCTACGGCCGGGCTGGACCCCCAGGTGCGGCGAGAGATTTACACGATCATTGAGGAATTGAAGGCGGAAAAGAAAACGATCGTGTTGACGACGCACTATATTGAGGAAGCGGAAAAATTGTGCGATCGCGTGGCGATTATCGATCAGGGTAAGGTAATCACTTCGGGAACGCCGCGGGAGTTGAAGCAAAGTTCGGCGAACACGACTCGGGTCGAAGTGCGGCTGAGCAAGCCCGCGGTGAACGGGACGCTGAAGAATCTGGATGGCGTGGTTGACGCACGGGAATTGGATGGCGGATACGTGTTGCACTGCCATCGGACGGCACCGGCGATTGTGGCGCTGGTAAAGCATCTGGAGGCGGAGAATAACGAACTGGTAAGTCTCGAAATTGCTACGCCGTCGCTGGAAGACGTGTTTATCGAGCTGACGGGAAGGAGACTGCGGGATTGAAGACCATACTGACACTCGCAGCGATGCGCATCCGCATCACGTTAAGGAACAAGGCGTTCCTGTTTTTCAGCTTGTTCATGCCGATGCTATTTTTCTTTTTGTACGGGTCGGTTTTCGCGAAGGGCAACCCCGCGATTGTGACCATATTGATGGGACCGGTGCTGTCGCTGACGGTGATGGGAACGTTCTGGGGCTTGAGCATGCAGCTGGTGACCTGGAGAGAACAAGGAATTCTGCGAAGATTCCGGCTGGCGCCGATCCCGCCGTCGAAGATGATCGCGTCCAGCGTAATTGCAAATTACGCGCTGATCTTGCCTACGGTGATACTGGAATTGGTGCTGGCTCGGTACGTTTATCACGTGACACAGTTCGGCGACCTGTCGAGCGTGTTTGTGCTGGCGATCCTGGGAATCACGTCGTTTGGTGCGCTTGGATTAGTTGTCGCGAGCGTGACGAATACGATGCAAGAAACCCAAATCATCAACCAGATGCTGTGGCTGATGTTGATCTTCCTGTCGGGCGCGACTTTGCCGCTGGCCGTGCTGCCGCGGGCAGTCCAGCGAGTCGGATTGTTTCTGCCGGCGACGTACCTGGTGAGCGGAATCCAGCGCGCGATGGTGGACCACGCAGGAATTTTGTCCCTCGGCGTTGAAATTGTTTCGCTCGGATGTTGGGCGGCGCTGGCGTTCACGATTTCGTCGCTGCTGTTTCGCTGGGAGCCCGAGGCGAAGCTGCCGCGAAATGCGAAGCTGTGGGCGGTGTCGACGATTCTGCCCTTCATCCTGTTGGGAATATGGGAAAATCACAATGGCAGGCTGCTGGCAACGGCGGCTTCGATGATGGGCGATCGACCGGCGAAGAGCGCACCAGCACCAGAAAAGGCTCACTAACCGTTCCAAATTGGCCGGCTCTTTATAAGATATACCTCCAAAATGGTTGAAAAACAGATTGTGACGACGCGTTGATTTCATTGACGCTCTTTGGCAGCTGACTTATTCTCAAATTGCGAGCGGCGACATCCGAAGTACAAGGGAGAACACACACCATGCCAGTACAAAAGACGGATAAAATTTGGCACAACGGGAAATGGATTCTCTGGGATGATGCGAAGCTCCACGTGTTGACGCACGCGGTGGGCTATGGATCGGCGGTGTTCGAAGGCATTCGCTGCTACGACACGCCACAGGGTCCGGCGATTTTCCGGTTGCGCGAACACATGCAGCGGTTAATCAATTCCGGGAAGATTTACCGGATGGAGTTTGCGTACTCGCTGGACGATTTCTGCAACGCAGCTTGCGAACTGGTGCGCTTGAACAAGATGGGCGCTTGTTATGTGAAGCCGATCGCGTTGCGGGGGTATGGAGAAGTGGGCGTGAACCCGCTGAGTTCGCCGATTGAGATCTATATGGCGTGCTGGCAATGGGGCGCGTACCTGGGGCCGGAGGCGTTGTCGAAGGGCGTGGATGTGTGCGTCAGTTCGTGGACGCGGATTGCGCCGAATACGTTGCCGGCGATGTCCAAGGCCGCGGCGAATTATATGAACTCGCAACTGATTCGCATGGAGGCGGCGCTCAACGGGTTTGCGGAAGGAATCGCGCTGGACTCGAATGGGCATATCAGCGAAGGATCGGGGATGAATCTTTTCCTGGTGCACGAAGGGGCGCTGATTACGCCGCCGCTGTCTGCCAGCATTCTGCCGGGGATTACGCGGGATTCCATCGTGAAGATTGCGGCGGATCTGAATATTCCGTTGAAGGAATCCGTGATTCCGCGGGAGATGGTTTATCTGGCGGACGAGGTGTTTTTTGCGGGGACCGCGGTGGAGGTGACGCCGATCCGAACGATCGACAAGATTACGATCGGAAACGGAGTGGCGGGCCCGGTGACGCGGAAGATTCAGGAGGAGTTCTTCGCGTTGACGAGCGGGAAGAAGGCGGACCGGCACGGGTGGTTGACAGCGGTGAACGCGCCGGTGGCGGCGGGACGGTAATTGCGGAAAATCGCAAGTAGACAATTGAAAATAGGTGGGTGCGAGTTGGGGTTGGGATCGCAGAGGAATTCCTCACTCCGCGGACTCCGTCCGGAATGACGTGTGTTTTTTGGTGGTGAAGTATATGGCGGTGGGTCGCTGACTTTTGCGGTACTTTGGTTTTTCTCCTTCTTGGCGTGGGTAGGACATTCCGGATAGAATTTGCACATCGCGTTGTACATGCGGGATTAGCGGGGAGGCCTTTCGATGTACAACCTTCTGCAAAGACTGTTCGCGGAATTTCTAGGCACATTCGGGGTGGTTTTCTTCGGGGCTGGTGCGGTTTGCGCGGATTTTCAATTGCGTAGCTCCGGGGGACTGGGAATGGTGGGGATCGCGCTGGCCAACGGGCTGGTGTTCGCGATCATGGTGTCGGCGCTGAGCCACATTTCGGGCGGGCATTTTAATCCGGCAATTACAATTGGGTATTGGGTGACGCGGCGGCTGTCGACACTCGAATCGCTGGCATATTGGGGCGCGCAGCTGCTGGGGGCTACGGCGGCGGCGCTTCTGTTGAAGCTGGTGATTCCCGAAGACGTCGCGACGAATGTGTTTCTGGGTGCGCCGGAGCTGATGCGGGATTTTCCGCGCTGGTCGGGAATGGCGCTCGAGGGAGTGACGACGTTTTTCCTGGTGCTGGTGGTGTTCGCGACGATGGTGGACGAACGAGGAACGTTTCGTTCGGTGGCGGGATTCGGGATCGGGCTGACGATTACGATTGGGATGCTGGTGGCCGGCCCGCTTACGGGCGGTGTTATGAATCCGGCGAGGGCCTTCGGGCCGGCAGTGGCTTCGGGCCACTGGCTGAACTGGGGAATTTATTGGGTGGGACCGCTGGCGGGAGGGTTCCTGGCGGGACTGCTTTACGATTCGCTGTACCTGCGCAAAGCTCGGGATTGAGGAAGCCGGAGTTTAGCGGCGGCCTGTCCTGTGGACTAGGTAACTAAGCGGCTACGAGGGCTGCGGGCTTTGTTGTTGCGGTGTTGCGGGGGTGCTAGCTTCAGTTAAGAAGCGCATTCTTGCGGGGTGTCTGCACATGGCTCTGAGTATTGATGATCTGCTACGGCGCGCGGTTGAGAACAAATCCTCCGACTTACACCTGAAGGTCGGTAACCATCCTTATCTGCGAGTGGATGGATTGCTTACCCCGCTGACGGACGTGCCGCGCATCACGCCGGAAGAAATGCTGTCGATGGCGTTCAGCATGATGACCAACCGGCAGAAACAGAAATTCAAGGAAACCGCGGAATTGGATATGGCGTACGGCGTTGCCGGGTTGGGACGATTTCGTGTAAACGTGTTTCAGCAGCGCGGAAACGTAGGAATGGTTTTACGCGTGATTCCGACAAAGATTCGGACGATTGAGGAATTGAACCTGCCGCCCGTGATCGCGAAGATTTGCGAAGAGCAGCGCGGGCTGGTGCTGGTGACGGGAACGACCGGTTCGGGTAAGTCGACTTCGCTGGCAGCGATGATCGACCGGATCAATGCGAGCCGCTCCGACCATTTAATCACGATTGAAGACCCGATTGAGTTTTTGCATCGCGACAAGCGTAGTTTTATCAACCAGCGCGAGGTGGAAGTGGACACGGCAAACTTTTCGACGGCCTTGCGCGCTGCCTTACGTCAGGACCCGGACGTGATTCTGGTCGGCGAAATGCGCGACCTGGAAACAATTTCGACGGCGTTGCTGGCGGCAGAGACAGGCCACCTGGTATTTTCGACGTTGCACACGTTGGACGCGACGGAAACGATTCAGCGTATTATCGCGGTGTTTCCTCCCCCGGAACAGAAACAGATTCGCTTGCAGATGGCGGCGACGTTGAAAGCGGTGGTTTCGCAGCGGTTGGTGCGGCGGGCGGATGATAAAGGGCGCGTGCCGGCGGTGGAAGTGATGATTGCAACGGCGTACATCCGGGATTGCATCATCAATCCGGACAAGACCCGGTTGATCCACGATGCGATCGCGGCGGGCACTTCACAATACGGAATGCAGACGTTCGACCAGTCGCTGTTTGACTTGTATTCGAAGGAATTGATCACCCTCGATGAGGCGTTGCTGCGAGCATCGAATCCGGATGAGTTCAAGCTGCGGATTCAGGGTATACGGTCGGCGGCGGACGCTGCGCGCGAAGAGATGGCCTCGCAGATGGCGGATTTCGAGAGATTTTCCCATAAGTAGTTAAGAGAAGCCGTCGGGAGTCGGCAGTTTCGGCCCGGACTTTTTTGTCTTTTCCTTCCTTGCTGGGGAATTCCGCGGGTTGGTATGATGCGCGCATTCGCGCGTTCGGATAGCCTTCCATCGCGACACTTTCTGTGGAGATCACAATGAATAAGATTTTGGCGTTCCCGGGGCGCAGGGATTTCTTGAAGGGTACGGCTGCGATCACGGCGGGGGTGGCTGGTTGCGGGTTGCTGCCGGAGGCGGGCTACTCTGACGATGCGGAAATGTATATTGTGGGGCCGAAGAAGGGGTATACGCCGCAAATTGGGACGCTGGTGTCCGAGATGGCGTTTATGCGGTGGCAGGTGTTGGCTTCGGTGAAGGGGATGACGCAGAAGGACCTGGACTTTCTGCTGGATGACAAGGCGAACCGGATCGGGGCACTGCTGATGCATCTGGCGGCGGTGGAGAAGTTTTATCAGCTGAATACGCTAGACGGGCTGGCAATGGACAAGATCCCGGAAGCGTGGAAGGAAAACTGGGGCATGGCCATGGAATTGGGAGAACCGGCGAGAAAAGGGATTGTGGGCAAAGACCTGGACTATTATTTGGACCTTTTGAAGGAAACGCGGGAGAAGACGCAGGAAGAATTGCGGAAGCGGGATGACGCGTGGCTGATGGGGGTGGATAAGACCTGGGGATGGGGACCGACGAATAATTATTGCAAGTGGTTCCACGTGACGGAACACGAGGCGAATCACAATGGGCAGATTAAGTTGTTGAAGAGCCGGTTGCCGGGGGCGAAGCCGGCTGGGGAGTGACGGGTTGTGGTGGCGGGATGGGAAGTGTGCCGGTGCGGTTGAAATCGAAGAGGTATTCCTGAGTGCGAGGAACCCGTTCAGAATGAAGGGGTTAGGGCAGTATGGGAGCACTACCTCTGGCCGTGGATGGACTCCCGGGCTTAGGGAAGCGAGAGAAATCAGTTGTAGTAGGCTGCGTTCTTTTCGATAAAGGGTTGCAGTTCTTCCGGTAGCTCGTCCACAACAAACAGAGAGCCGGTTGGGCAGACGGGAACGCACGCGCCGCAGTCGATGCATTCGCCTGGATTCACGTAAAGCTGAGGAACGGTGGCGAAATCGGCTTCATCCTTGGTGGGATGAATGCAGTTGACGGGGCAAGTTTCGATGCAGTGCTCGTCTTTGGTGCAAGTGTCGGTGATGACGTAAGCCATAGTGAGGTTCTCCCCTTGGTGGTTGAAGTCGCAATTGGTGTGCCAGTTTGCGTGCGTGGGAAGTGGCGTGTTTTCAGTGAGGAGGGGAAAGTGGGACCAGATTGGGGTGTGTGATGTGGCGCACGGGGTGGTGTTTATGCGCCCAAAAAGGGTTGGTGCGGCAGGGCGAGAAACGGCTCGCCTCGGAAGGCGAGTTCTACAAAACCCGGGTGTCGGTCGGGAACGGAATCGCGTGTTTATTGTGGCGGATGTGATGCGTTTTCGGATTTGGGATCCTGCGGACTTGGGGCGCCAGTGCGCGGAGGTGACGGACGGGCGAGTGACAAGTCGCGTGGTTGAGAACCTTCGTCGCGGAATCCTCGTTCGCAATGACGGTTTTTTTGAGCGAGAACCGAGAAGCAAAGGTGGGAGTGGCTGGGACACTGGCCAGATGCTGGCGGTTGCTTTATGCTGCAGGAATGTTTGAGAAACCACGGCAAGTGGAAACTGAGGCGCGGTTGTATGAGGCGGCGATCAAGATGTTGCTGCGGCGGGCGCATTCGGTTTCGGAGATGAAGAAGGCGTTGGCGCGGCGGTGCGAAGAACAAAAGATGGTGCAGAGCGTGGTGGAGCGGTTAAAGCGGGAAAATTTGATTGACGATGCGCAATATGCACGGCAGTTTACACGGCACCGGGCGGTGTCTCGGAAACAGGGAGAATTTCGAATTGCGCGCGAGTTGCGGGCGCGGGGCGTGCCGGACCAGCATATCGAGGCTGCCTTAAAGGATGCGGCAGAGGAAAGCCATCCAGCGGCGGTGGTACGACAGCGGATCGAACGGAAATTGCGGATGTACCGCGGGGAGATCGATGGGAAGAAGCTGGCGTCTTTGTACCGGTCGCTGGTGGGGGCGGGATTTCCTACGGAATTGATCCGGCGGGAATTGAAACGGTTGACGCAGGAAGAAGTGCCGGAAGTGGAGAGCGACGAGAGTATGGAGTGACGTCGTTAGAATTCTTTTGTGCTTAGTGCGGCCGCCGAGGTGTAGTCATGTCGGTATCATTCAATAACGCTAACGCCATGCCCTGTTTGTGAAGTTGAGCAATCCAGTCGACGCTTTTCTTGATATAGGCGTTCATCGCCCGGGCATCATCTCTGTAAGACCGACCTGAGCCTTTCTCCGCGATTTTTGGATAATCCTTTGCCATATCCTCGTAGCCGTTAAAGTGCTCAGAAAGGCACGCGCCGAAATAGCCGTGCTCATTTAATCCATAACTCTCAATCTTCATGGCCTTTAACGATTCCCTGGCCAAGGATTGCAAGGCGGGATCGGGGACGGTATTTACGGCTAACCTCGAGCGGGTAATCCCCGGGCCTAGGAATCGGATGGAAATTGTTACGACAATCTCACTGTACGGCTCGCCGTCGCCGGCGAAGTCTCTTGCGGAGAGAGATTTTCTGGCCTTACGTGTTTTTGGCATTCGACTCGCCCACCGACGCTTAGTATACGACAAGGAGGCAGCGCAAGCAGTACGCCGAGCAAGTGACAGCAAGAATTGCTGCGGCGTTGTCACCTCTGCGATAATCAAGTGTTTCCATCAATGTTTGGAATGAGGCAGACGTGACGGCTGAAGCCAGCAAACCGACAGGCAATGAGGTGCGCGAGAAATTCCTGCAATTTTTCGAGTGGAAGGGGCACCGACGCGTGCGGTCGTCTTCGTTGGTGCCGCATGGCGACCCGACACTTTTGTTTACGAATGCGGGGATGAACCAGTTCAAGGATGTATTTCTGGGGCTGGAGAAGCGCGACTATATGCGGGCGACTACGGCGCAGAAGTGCGTGCGGGCGGGCGGAAAGCATAACGATCTGGAAAATGTGGGGTTCACGAAGAGGCATCATACATTCTTCGAGATGCTGGGGAATTTTTCGTTCGGGGATTACTTCAAGAAGGAAGCGATTGCCTTTGCGTGGGAGCTGATCACTTCGCCGCAGTGGTTTGGGATTGCGAAAGACAAGCTGTACGTGACGATTTTTGGAGGGGCGGAAGTTGCACCGGGAACGCTGCTGGGCGGGGATGAAGAGGCGGAGAAGTTCTGGCTGGATCAAAACGTGGCGGCGGACCGTATTTTCGCGGTTCCGGGGCTTAAAGATAATTTTTGGGCGATGGGAGACAGCGGACCTTGCGGACCATGCAGCGAAATTCATTACGATATGGGGCCGGCGGCGTCTGATCTGGGACACACGGACTGCAAGTTTCCGTGCGATTGCGGGCGTTATGTGGAGATCTGGAATCTGGTGTTCATGCAGTTTAATCGCGACACGAAGGGAACACTGACTTCCCTGCCGAAGCCGTGCGTGGATACCGGGATGGGTCTTGAACGCGTGGCGGCGGTGCTACAAGGGGTGATTTCGAATTACGACACGGACTTGTTTACGCCGTTTATTAAGCGAGCAGCCGAACTCTGCGGCGTGGATGCGAAAAAAGAAGAAGCACTGGAAGAGGGGCGCGGAGGAGCCGCGTCGCTACGGGTCATCGCTGACCATGCACGGGCAACGACGTTTCTAATTACGGATGGCGTCCTACCTTCTAACGAAGGGCGTGGATATGTGCTTCGGAAGATTATGCGGCGGGCAATCTATCATGGTCGATTGCTCGGCCAACGCAAGCCTTTCTTGTTTCAGATGGTTCCGACGGTGCGAGACGTGATGGGCAAGGCTTATCCAGAACTCTCTGAGAGCTCGGAGCGTGTCATCAGAATTGTAAAAACCGAGGAGACCAGGTTCGAACGTACTGTAAATGACGGTTTGGCGAGATGGGAAGATGACGTTGAGGCGTTGGTTCGAAATGTGGAGCGGCCAGGTCCTGGATCTACTCTCGACCGGAATGAGGCAATGCGAAGAGAACAGCGTGCAACGCTTCCCGGTCGAGTATCCCGCCTCAAAGAACAAGGCCAGTCTATCGAGTATCCCGGCAAGAATGCTTTCAAGCTTTATGACACCTTTGGATTACCTCGCGACTTCATTGAGGATCTGGCGCGGGACGCCGGTGTAGAAGTACGCTGGAAGGATTTTGATGAAGCGCTGAACGAACAGCGCATGAAAGCAAGAGCTTCTTGGAAAGGCGTGCATAAGGAGGCGGCGAATCCGGCTTATGCGAAGCTGGCGGAGACGTTGCGGACGGAGCCGGATTTTTATAGCGCGACACGAGTAAAGGATTCGCGGATTGAGGCGATTATCACGAAGGATGGTTCGCGCGGCGAATTGAAGGCAGGCGAGAGCGGCGAGGTGGTGCTGGATCGCACGGTGATTTATGCGGAGTCGGGCGGGCAGATGACGGACACCGGCGGATTTTTCGACACTTCGGGGACGCAGCAGCTTGCGGCGGTGACGGGCGCGTTTTACCCGGTGCCGGGACTGGTGGCGCATCGCGTGACCGCGAAGGAAACATTGCGCCCGGGAGATCGCGTGACGGTGGTGGCGGATGCGGAGCGGCGCGCGCGAATCATGCGAAATCACACGGGGACACACCTGGTACATGCGGCGCTGCGAAATATCCTTGGGACGCATGTAAAGCAGGCGGGGTCGTTGAACGCGCCGGAGCGGCTGCGCTTCGATTTTTCGCATTTCGCGCCGGTGGGACAAGAAGAGCTGAAGGATATCGAGCAGCAGGTGAATGAAGAAATCCGGCTGAATACGCAGATCGAAACCGGAGTGATGTCTCTCGAGGAGGCGCTGAATTCGGGGGCGCTGGCGTTCTTCGGGGATAAGTATCCGGAGAGCAATGTGCGCGTGGTGACGATTCCCGATCCGAACGCGCCGCGGGGATTTTATTCGAAGGAATTGTGCGGCGGAACGCACGTTGGCCGTGGCGGAGATATTGGGCTGCTGAAAATCGTGAGCGAAGAATCCGTGGCGGCAGGGGTACGACGGATTGAAGCGGTCACGGGCATTGGCGCCGTGGAGCATTTTCAGAATCAGGCGCAGATTTTGCATGCGCTGACGGGGCAATTGAATGTGAGCGAGGATGCGCTGCTGGCTTCGGTGGAGAAACTGGCGCATACGGCCCGGCAACTGGAAAAGGAATTGGGAGAACAGAAGCGGAAGGGTGCCTTAGGGCAACTGGATGAGCTGGTCGGGCAGGCGCAGACGATCAAAGGCGTGAAGGCGGTGGTGGGCGAAGTGGGTAACGTGGGCCGTGAGGGTTTGCGTCAACTGGTGGATTCGCTGAAGCAGAAGCTGGGATCCGGGGTGGTGGCGCTGGGGATGCCGGAAGACGCAAAAGTGGCCCTGATTGTGGGCGTGACCAAGGATCTTACGGCTAAAGTCCATGCTGGCAAGCTTATACAGGCGCTGGCGAAGCAGGTAGGCGGTTCCGGGGGCGGGCGGCCGGACCTGGCGGAAGCTGGCGGAAAAGACACATCGGCGTTAAAAAGTGCCTTGCAAAGCGTGCCCTCCTTGCTCGAACCATTGCTATAATCCGAGATAGCGCCGGGAACGTGTTCTCGCAAGTGGCGGAGATAAAGTTACTTGCGTGCGGACATGGGCCTTACAGTTTGGAATGTGCCAGCCCTCAAGACGAACCGCTGAGGGACAGCATATGTGCGGGTTCTTGTACAAACCAATGCCTTCCCCAAGG
The DNA here is from genome assembly GCA_963742325.1 of Candidatus Acidiferrales bacterium. GTDB lineage: Bacteria > Acidobacteriota > Terriglobia > Acidiferrales > UBA7541 > Acidiferrum. The sequence goes on from CAVULB010000002.1 coordinate 3,373,691, forward strand.
CGAATGTGCCTAACTCGAAGCTATAGGTTAATACGGGCAGGAGTGCTGTGTGCCGTTGCCTTTGCGGTGTCACTTGCGTTGCCCTGGGTCAGCTCGGCGCAAATTGCCACGCTGACGGATGATTCGGGGCGGCGCATGTTCGTGAATGCGGAGCCGGTTGTGAAGCTGGAGGCATCTAAACCACGTACCACCATTTACATGCCGAGCGAGGTTTCCTTTCTGGGCGGAGAGCGGCCGGCAGTGAACATCGATCGGGATGGAGTGGAGAAGCTGGTACGGGAAGCAGCCGAAAGGCACCAGGTGGACCCAGCGCTGGTACGGGCTGTAATCCAAACGGAGTCGAACTGGAATCCTTCGGCGGTGTCGCGAAAAGGCGCGCTGGGGCTGATGCAGCTGATACCGACCACGGCGCAGCGTTTTGGAGTGAACGATGCGTTCAGTCCAAAACAAAACGTGGATGCAGGGGTTAAGTATTTAAAGACTTTGCTCGAGCGCTATAGCGGGAATCTGGACCTGGCGCTGGCAGCTTATAACGCAGGGGAAGGGGCGGTGGATCGGGCACATGGAGTTCCGGCTTATCGAGAAACTCGGAATTATGTGCAGCGGGTGCAGGAGGCTTATTACCGGCCCGGGTCCGGCAGGCTGGACAACGCGTATACGCGGACCAATCAAATTCACAAAGTTGTGGAGCCCAGCGGACGAATCATTTTCACGAACGACTACTGATTCAAGGACGACGGTCGCTTCACAAACAAGGGCTGGGAAGCGGGGACGGAAGCAGGAAAGTTCTGGGGCGCGGATGAAGCGGGGAGCAAAAAATTTCCACAAGAGTTTCGCCGTGGTTTCGCTGGGTTTTGCCTTGGGCTTGGTGACGGCGGGTTTAATTCCCTTCCCTGCACGGGCAAATACAACATCAAACAGTGCTATTAAAGCCGCGAGTTCGCAATTTGCGCGCGCGGAAGAATTGCGCGGGCTGCTGAACAGCAAGCCACCCGATTCACGAACACTTTCCGAATACAAAAAAGTTGTGGCGGGATACCAGCGGGTGTACCTGATCACGCCGCATGCGGCAGAAGTGCCGGACGCGCTGTTCGCGGTGGGCGAACTGAACACCGAGATGGGCGACCGGTTTGGACGCAGCTATTACCAGACTGCGGCGGACACGTATGCGTACATGATTCACGATTACCCGAGCAGCAAGCACGTGCAGGACGCGATGCTGCGATTGGCTAATCTGCAAAAGGATCAACTGGGCGATCTGGCCGCAGCAACAAAGACGTACCAGGATTTTTCGAAGAAGTTCCCGCATTCGACGCACAAGCGCGAGGTGCAGGAAGGCTTGGCGGAGCTGGCGCTGAGGCGCGGGGCGGAAACGGGCGCAGTTGCGGCAAAGAGTTCACCGGGCGGTGGAAACGCGGCCATGACAGCTACGACTGAGGGCGGTTCAGCGGCCACTGCGAATGTGGGTTCGAATGCGCCAGTGGCCGCGGGTGCTGCGGTTTCGGTGGACAATTCGCGCAAGATATTGAGTGGTGGCGAACCGGCGAAGACGGTGGCTGTGCCGCGGGTGCAGAAGATTCGAACGAATGTTACGGCCGACAGCACGGAAGTGATTATCGATCTGGAAGATTCGGTGCTGTATTCGGCAGGACGGATTGCGAATCCGGATCGAATTTATTTTGATTTGCATGCGGCAAAGCTCATCCCGGCAGTGGCGCAGGCGGATTTTCACGTGAGCGGCGGGGTGCTCACGAAGGTACGCGTGGCGCAGTATCAGGCCGGTGTGGTGCGCGTTGTGCTCGATGTGGATGGCGTGCGGGATTATGCGGTTTCGTTGACGAAGAAGCCGACGCGGCTAGTGATTGAGCTTTATCCCGCGGCGAACCGTGCAAATGCGAACGGGACGGAGACCACGCGTAAAAGTAAGAGTGCGGATTCGGCGGCGGTGGAAGAGGCTAGCGTTGCGACCGAGCCTACCTCGAGAGCGGCTTCTTCGAAGCAGCTGGCCGACGACACGATTGGAGTGAAGGAAGTGCCTCCGGCGGCTCCCGCGACGAAGACTTTGCCGGAGCCGAGCAAGACGTCGTTGACGCGACCGTCGAAGAACCGGCCGGACCTGGTGCAGCCTGTGGCGGCGCCGATGCCGACGCGCGACGGGCAATCGACATTGACGCGGGCGCTGGGATTGAAGATCAGCCGCATTGTGATTGACGCGGGGCATGGCGGCCACGACACGGGGACGATCGGGCCAACCGGGCTGATGGAAAAAGATTTATGCCTGGACGTCGCGCTACGGCTGGGGAAATTGATCGAGCAGAAATTGCCGGGCGCGGATGTGGTCTACACTCGGTCGGACGACACGTTCATTCCGCTGGAAGAGCGAACGCACATTGCGAACGACGCGAAGGCGGATTTATTTGTTTCGATTCACGCTAATTCCAGTCCCGACCATGGGGCGCGGGGCGTGGAGACTTACTACCTGAACATGAAGGGTTCGCCAGAAGCGATGGAAGTGGCGGCGCGAGAGAATGCGGTGTCGCAAGAAGGCATTCACGACCTGGAAGACCTGGTGATGAAGATTGCGCGGACGGAAAAGATCGACGAATCCAAGGAATTGGCGGAGGACGTTCAGGATTCGCTTTCGAAACGGATTCAGAAGACAGCAAAGCCAGTGCGGAATCGCGGGGTGCGCAAGGCACCGTTTGTGGTACTGATTGGGGCGGATATGCCGTCGATACTGACGGAGATTTCGTTCCTGAGCAATCCCGCGGACGAGCAATTGTTGAAGAAGCCGGAACACCGGCAGCATATTGCTGAGGGCGTGTTTCAGGGCGTGTCGGCCTATTTGGAGAGCATGAACAGCATGGCGATGGATAGCGCAGCGCAGCCGAAGCGGACACCGGTGGTGCCGGCCGTGGAGCAGTCGCGTAATCAGAAGTGATTAGAGCGGTGGTGACGGTTTGAGTTTTGCGGGCCGGGCGTTTGAGATCCTTCGTCGCGGATTTCTCAGGATGGCGGACTTCGTTCGGCACGCCGTGGATTTTTTGTGTTAGCGGGCAGCCGTGCTGCGCCCCTGCTCGTTTGGGGCAAAAGTGGGGGCGGGAACCAAAAGTAGGGTGCTGGCATCTAACAACAAGATAGACATGCGAAAGTTGATTGTTTTATTTGTGCTGGCTCTTTGTTGGCGCGGCAGTGCCTTTGCAGACACTGCGGCACTGCCGGACCGCTTTGGATCTTGGGAAGCCCAAGGCCCCGAAAAAAACATTACGGTGAAAGACCTGGGCAACAATTGGGCGCAGGGAACGGGTGCGGAACAGGTGTTGCAGGAATGCGGATTGCGCGGGATAGCGCAGCGGGATTATCGCAACGGGCAGGATGCCTTGACACTGCGGGTGTTTCAGTTGAAGGATCCGAGCGCGGCTTATGAGTTTTATACGTTTTTACTGGCGCCGGGCATGCGGAACATGGGAGTAGGGAAAGATTCCGCGTTGAGCCAGTACGATGGGCGGATTCTTGTGGGAAATTTCGTGGTGCAGGCGACGCTTTCCGCGAAGACGAAACCGGAAAGTCTGGGTGAGCTTGCGGGCGCGTTGCAGGCGAAGGCAGACCGGACGCCGCTGCCTCCCTTGAAGAGCTACTTGCCGACGGAATGGCGGACGTTTGGATCGGAGAAATATGCGCTAGGGCCGGAGGGATTCCGTTCGGCGATGCGTTCGCTGGGCGAGGGGGCATACGCGGATCTGGCGAAGGAAGTAGGTTTTGGCGTTTCCGACGCGGAGGCGATGCTGGCGCGGTATCAGGGGCAGCACGGCAGCGGCGTGTTGTTGCTGCTGCAGTATCCTACTCCCCAGGTGGCGGAAAATCACCGGGACCATCTGGAACAGGCGCTGCCCGAGTCTGCCAAGCGGGCGGGCGTGACGGTGGAGCGGAAGGCATCGATGCTGTCGTTGGTGTTTGCGGCGACGTCGGAGATGCACGCGCAGGCGATCCGGGACGCGGTGAATTACGAGACGGCTGTGACGTGGAACGAGCCGCACCAGTCGGCGACCGATCCGCCGTTGGTGCAGATGTTGTACAAGATATTTTTGTTTACGAGCCTATTTCTAGTGGTAGCCACGGTGACGGGAATCGCGTTCGGAGGATTCCGGATATTGATCAAGCACTGGTGGCCGGGAAAAGTGTTTGACCGGCCGGAAAAGGTGGAAGTGCTGCAGTTGGGGTTGTCGGGAAAGAAGATCGACGCCAGCGATATGTATTGATGACGTTTCGCGGGAAATACAAAGAACAATTTGAATTGAGGTTTGTTCATAGCCGTGGTGCGTTTGCGCGGGCGAATTGGGGCAGCGTGAGTCGCGGATTAGCAGTGGTGTAGGCGCAGAGAGTGTCGCAGCTACGGCGCTCGGCTTTTTCCTTACTTGTTCCGAATGCTTACGTGTTGGGTTAAGTTTTGTCGCGCCACTGGCACTGAGTAGACGAATGATCGTGATCGCGTGCGTTGGTCGAGTTAGAAACAATCCGCGCGAAAACATAGAGAAAAGGCGTCCGGCTGCGCTGGGCGTTTGGATTAGGCGCGGACTTGGGTCGCTGTAATTTTGTTAACTTGCGAGCGGCAGGTGGGACAAAAGGTGGGAGATTTGAGGTCGATCCATTCTACGGCGTGGGAGGGGGACATGACGCACTGGTAGTTATCGCAGTGAGTGAGGGAAAGGGTGTGGCCAAGTTCGTGGGTGGCTTCTTTAAGCAGGCGAGCGTGGAAGAGGGAGGGATTGGAAGGGAGGCCGTAAAACTCCTGGCGGAGGCGGTAGGCAGACAGCAGCGCGCAGGTTCCCTGGAGTTGAGCTTCGCCGAAAACGAAGGTGAGTATCGGAATGTAGAGATCGACGGCGGTGACGCCGAGGAGACGCGAAGAGGGCGGCGTTTCGCGGTTGCGCATGTACGCGAGAATTTCAGTGGAATGATATTGCTGACGGGTGATGTTGTAGGCGAAGAGCGGGTCGGGTTCGGGGGGATGGATTTCGCAAGGAACCAAGAATTCTCGGCGCAGGCCGTTGCGGAGTTCGGCGAGGAGGGCAGCCGGAACCGAACCGAACGGCAGCAACTGAATGTGGTTCACAGGGCAGACGCCGCCTCGCGCTTCCACCCATATTTCTTGAGCTTGTTGTGGAGGGTGACGCGGTCGATGTCGAGAACTTCGGCAGCCAGCGTTTGGTTGTCTTTGCAGTCGCGCAGCACAGCGAGGATGTGTTCGCGCTCGACGTCTTCGAGGGTGCGCGGGGAGTTTTCCGCGACGGGAAGGCGCAGGGCAAAATCTTCTTCGCGAATGTCGGGCTCTTGGGCCACGACCATGGCGCGTTCGATGGCGTTTTCGAGTTCGCGGACGTTACCGGGCCAAGTGTAACGATCGAGAAGGGCCATGGCCGCCGGCGCAAAGCGGGTGATGCGCTTGTTCATGGAGGCGGAGAACTTGCGAACGAAATGCTCGACGAGGATGGGAATGTCTCCTTTGCGGTCGCGAAGAGGCGGCAGGACGATCTGGAAGACATTAAGGCGATAGAAAAGGTCGGGGCGGAATCTGCCTTCGTCGACAAGTTTCTGAACGTCTTTGTTGGTGGCGGCGATGCAGCGGAAATCAACGTGAATGGGATGGGTGCTGCCGACGCGGGTGATTTCGCGCTCTTGCAGGACGCGAAGAAGATCGGTTTGCGTTTTCAGGCTGATGTCGCCAATTTCATCGAGAAAGATGGAGCCGCCATCGGCAACTTCAAAGCTGCCCTTTTTGCGGTACTGCGCGCCGGTGAAAGCGCCTTTTTCGTGGCCGAAGAGTTCACTTTCCAGCAGAGTTTCTGTTAGCGCGCCGCAATGGATGACCACGAGCGGGTTGTAATGGCGCGGGCTGGCGGCGTGGATGGCGCGTGCGCATAGCTCCTTGCCGGTGCCGCTTTCACCGGTAATGAGCACGGTAGCTTCGGTAGGGCCGACGGTCTGAATGGCTTCGAAGACGCGGACCATTGCGGCACTTTGACCCACGATTTCCTGCGGCCGGACTACCGAGGCGACAGTCTCTCTCAGACGCGCATTTTCCATCTGCGCGCGCTGGTGAGAGAGGGCGTTGTGGACGGTGTGGGCGATGTCGTCGGGGTCGAATGGCTTTGAGACGTAATCGTACGCGCCATTTTTCAGCGCGGCCACGGCGGTTTCCACGGAGGCATAGCCGGTCATGATGATGACGAGCATGTCTGGATCAATTTCGTGCATGCGGCGCTGGAGTTCGACACCATCGGTACCGGGCATTTTGATATCGACGAGAGCGAGGTCGAAGCGCTTCGCGGCCATTTTGGCAAGGGCATTGTGGGCGCTGTCGGCGACAGAAACGTCGTAGCCTTCCTCGCGAAACCATTTGTCGAGGGAATCCCGAACGATGAGTTCGTCATCAACAACGAGAAGATTTGCTTTTGTGGCCATGACTTACACTCCTGGTCCCACCGCGACGGCGGGAATGTCTTTCAAATAAGCGCTGGATTGCAGAGGCAACGTAATCGTGAACGTGGTGCCGTGACCGGGCTCGGAGGCGACTGCAATGTGGCCGCCGTGGCGATCGACGATGTTACGGCTGATGGCCAGACCCAAACCGAGGCCGCGGCCATGTTCCTTGGTGGTGAAGAAGGGTTCGAACATTTTGGCCAGCACTTCGCGGGGCATGCCGACGCCATCATCGCGGACTTCGACCTGAACGGCACAGGTGGCGGGATCCTTGCGCGAAGAGAGCGAAAGATTGCCGCCGTTCGAGAGGGCGTCGATGGCGTTCATAACCAGAGCTAGGATCACCTGCTCGATCTGGCCGGGATCGCAACGGACCGAAGGCAGATCGGTGGTGAGATTCAGGTGAAGCTCGATGGACTTGAGGGTGAGCTGGTGCTGAACGAGGCGGACGCAGCGGTCGATTAGGGCGTTAAGATTGGAAGGCTCGCGATTCATGGAAGTGGGGCGGGCGAAGGTCATAAGATTTTTGACGATTTCGCCGCAGCGGCGGCTTTCAGATTCCATAAGATCGAGCATGCCGATGTTTTCCGCATTGGGCTGCGGTTCCCTGCCAAGCCGTTTTTTAAGGAGCTTCGAATAGGTGAGAATGCCGGCCAGGGGATTATTGATTTCGTGGGCGACAACAGCGGCGAGTTTGCCGATGGAAGCCATGCGCTCGACGCGTAGCATTTCTTCCTGCGCCCCGCTGAGCTCGCGCGTTTTTTGCTCGACGCGTTCTTCGAGGGTACGGTTCCATGCGTTGATTTCGTTGTGCGCTTCGTGAATCTGGCTGCTCATGGTGTTGAAGGAGTTGGCGAGATCCTGCAATTCCCCGCTGGACTGCAGAGGAATCTGATAGCCGAGATCGCCTTCGCCCAGACGATTAGTGCCTTCGGTAAGAGCGCGCAGCGGGCCACCGAGCATACGGCGAACGAAGGCGGAAATGAGAATCGCGACACCGAGAATGGCGAGGGCGGTGTAGATGAGTACCTGGCGGGTGCTTTCGGCGACGTTTTGTTCGCTGCTGGCCAGGGAGATGTCTGTGTCCAAGATCCCGAGCGTTTTTGCATTGGCGGGATGCGCGTGGCATTCAGCCCTGCTGCAGGCGGGGGAATTCTCGATGGGATCGACGATGCCGAGGGCACGCTGCTTACTGGGAAGGCGATAGGTGCGAAAACTTTCCTGGAGATTGCGCAGGTCGATGGCGTCATGCCCAACGGGGGCGGCGTCTTGCGCTTTCATGTTGCGATCGACAAATTTGGTGATCTCGGCGGGATCGGAAGAAAAACTGATGCGGCCCTGATCGTTGATGATGCGAATGCGTACCATGCCGGGCTCGTCGGCCATTTCAGTGATGCTGTGATAGAGGCCATCGCGCTGGTTGCGGAGCATGTAGTAAGAGGTGTTGCGTTTGATGACGCTGCTGGTGCGGGCGGCGTCGGCAAGAGCGTCCCTTTCAAGGTGGCGGCGGTGAAGCTGGATATTGAGATAGCCGAGGACGCCGAAAACGACAGCCATGGAAGGGACGAGGAGCAGAAGCAGTTTTGTAGTGAGGCTGCCCGAGATTTTTTGCCAGCTTCGGCGGGAAGACGCTTTTTCTTCGAGCGGTTTAGGTAGTGGCATGGGTGTGCTCCGGAAGGATGGCTGGGGCACGAGTTATGCTTGGCGTGGAAGAAGACTCGTAGGGGCGGCCATTGGGGAAAATGGGGAGATATTTCACGGCGAGAGCAAAGACGAGGAAACCGGCGGCGATGATGGCCAGGGTGATAGAGATTTCTGTCCACTTTGGAAAATAGTTGTGACCGGAGGCAGCGAGCATTCCGGTGATGGCGACGTTCATGCGGTTAGTGACGAAGCCAAGAAGAGTGAGAACGGAGCAGAGATAAAGCCAGGTGCGATTGGTGTGAATGCGGTGCTTGAAGAGCAGAATCATGGGCACGAGGAGCAGCAATATTTCGAGATAGAAGAGGTAGGTTTCCGAGCGGCGCAGCCAGAGAAGGTGGACCTGGCCGCGGCGGATGAGATCGACGGCACGCAAGCTGAGATAAAAGGAAAGGACGACAGCCAGGACGCGACCGAGGGCGGTCAGCAGGGAAATTTCAAGACGCTGATGGAAGGCTTTGTCGGCATGCCAGGACTCAAAAATGGCCATGGCCAGTCCGGCGGTGATGGCGGAAATGAAGAAGAAGACGGGTTCGAGGGGCGAATACCATAGAGGATAAAGCTTCTCTGGAACGATAAGATACAAACTGCCGAGAGAAGACTGGTGGAGTGTGGAAAGCACAACGCCGGCGATAACCAAGGGAATCATGATGGTGTGCAGCCAGGCGAGCTGGCGCTTCAGGCCGAAGCGTTCGAGCACCACCGGGAGAAATTCTAGAACGAGCACGGTGGTGTACAGCATGACGCACCAGGCGATTTCGAACATGACGGAGTGGTGATTCCACATGACGATGGGATGCCATATGCGGTAGGGCCTGCCGAGATCGAGGATGAGAGAGGCGATGAACATGGAGTAGCCAAGAAAGGCGGTGAGTATCATGGCGCGCAGGATGGGGCGATACGCCTTCAGATTGAAGATGTAGACGACGGCGGCGAGCGTGAAACCGCCTCCAGCGAGGGCGACGGAGAAAAGTTTGAAACCGACCCAGAGGCCCCAGGGAAATTCGTCGTTGAGATTGGTGGATTGACCGAGACCGTGGGTAAGGCGATAGATCAAGGAGTACAGGCCGGGGACGAGGATTAGAACGAGAACCGCCTTCCAGAAAGTGATCTTGGGGATTTTCATCTTCATCCTTAATCCTTTTTTGCTCTTGCGCCGCCGGGTTCTGCTGGGGCGGCTTCGGCGGCGGCCACTTCGATGCGGCGATTGGTGATCCACCAAATGCCTCCAAGTAGGACGGAGCCGAGCGCGACTACATCGGGAACGTGAGTGAGAACGCGGTAGGTGAGTTCGGGCATGGGTTCGGTGGCTTGATCGGTGCGATAGCCGAAATTTTCGAACGGAACGCTGGAAAGAAGCAGTACGGAAGTGCCACCGACTTCGTTGAGTCCATAAATATGATTTACGTAATTGCCGGGATTGTCGTGAAGGCGCTGCTGCGCTTCGGCGATGAGAGCATCGCGTTCGCCAAATTTTGTGGCGCCGGTGGGACAGATTGCAGCGCAGGCAGTGGGGAGTCCTTTGGCGACGAGGTCCGCACACATATCGCATTTGCGAACAAGCGGCGCGGTCTTTGCCCATTCATATTTGGGAACGAAGAAGGGACACGCCAGCATGCAATAGCGACAACCCATGCAGCGGTCGCCGTCATAGGATACCGGACCGTTGGGGGATTTGCGAAACGCGCCGACGGGGCAGACGGAAACGCAACTGGGATCCTGACAATTCATGCACAGGCGGCGCATGAACTTGTCGTCTTTGCTGAGAACGACGGTGAGTTTGTGTTCGGACTGCTTGGGCTCGGCGGCGATGTGGTCGTCGTAGGGAAGGTTGTGATGTTCGGCGCAGGCCTTTTCACACATCTTGCATCCGATGCATTGTGTTGCATCGTAAAGAATGCCTTTGCTCATGGTGGGAGCGCTCTCTGGAGCGAGCTTCTGGGACTGGGCCGCGTTCTGGGGCACGATATATCGTGGCCCTACAGCTTGTGACGAAGTTCAACAAGGGTGGCGATGACGGAGATGAATTCCTCCGCATGGTCGTTGGCCCACTGAAACTTTGCCTGAGAATTTGCAGGATTCCCGTGAGGTCCGGCACGGATTGAGGTGACGGCCGTCACTTTTTGCTGTAAATACTTTCAGCTGAGGGATTTTGCTACATAGGCTCGGGAACGGCAAGCCTTGGATGAGGAAAACCCAAGAATCCGTCGTAAGAAGCCTCAGGTGGAGCTGCGTTTTGGGGAGAAGGCGTGGGTCGTTTTGTATTGGAGCTGACGGAGGCAAGAGTAAGGCCCCGGGTCACGTTGACCGGGGCCTTTTGTTTTTCGCCAACGGATCGGGGGTGGCGCGATCAAGTTAGGAAAAATTCGCGGGTGATTTTGGTCCATTGGGTGGTGGGCATTTGGACGGTAAGATCGTGGACGGCTACGCCGCCGTCTTGGGCGACTGCGCCGGCCAAAGGGGGAATGCGCATCTGCAAGCGATTCGAAGCCTCCGCCATCCACTTGCGAGCCAACGTGCCATTCAGAAGATTCCGGAAACTGATGGCGAGATCGGGAGCGAGTACGGAAACAAACCAGCCCTGGCCATAGGGATCGTTGTTGAGCACGGAAGCGTTTTCGAGAAGAGCTTCATTGACGCTGGTGACTTCGCCTTCGATGGGAGAAACGAGTTCGGTTTCTTGTCCGTCGCGCATGAGGATGGCGAACTTCTGGCCCTGACGGAGCCACTGGCCGCGCTTCGGCAGAGAAATTTTGTCGATCTTGCCAGCGAGGCGAGCGCCGAAATCATCGATGCCGACGCGAACTAATGTGGGGCTTTCCTGCTGCGCCCAGGTGTGTCCCAGATGATAGCTGCGATTTGTTGGGAGTTCGAAGCCGGCGACGATGGTTGGCAAAGCGGGCGGCACAAACGCTTCGGCTTCTTCGCGGGCTGCGGTGCTTTCGCGGGCTTCCCTACCCTTACGAACGTAGTCAATAGTGAGAAAGATAGCGAACATTGCGAGCATCAGAATGACGGTCATGGCGAGCCTCCGCTGCTGGTGTTTGTTTCTAATTTCAATTCTTATAAGGGCAGTTGGATGGCCACGATCGGCGTGGGTGGACGCCGACGGGTTAAGCGGTTTGTGAGGAATGAGTTAGCGATACTTTTATGGGGATTGCATAGCAAGTGCAAATGTTGCCGGATGATGCGTTTCTCAGCCGGGAGGGAGGAGGTGTTTGGGAGGGGTTTGTAAGTTGCGGGGGGACCGCAGGATAGACGCGAGCACTGGGGTGATGAAAAAGATTACGGGGGTGTGGAGAGATTCAGCACGAGGTAGGCAAGAACGGTGTCTCCGAGAACCGGAACGTCGAATTTGAGATTTGTGATTGAGGTTGGGGTCGAGATCCCTCGTCGCGGACTCCTCATCATGACAATGTTGGTTTCGGCGCGGGCGTAGTGTGGGAGCCCAAGACCCACCCTAAAAACCTAGATAGGGCAGCCAGAATTATTTGGGGAGGTAAAAAGATTGGATGGAGCGGACTACGGAGTCTTGTTGGGCGTCGGATAGTTCGGGGTAGACGGGGAGGGAGAGGACTTGGTGGCTGGCCGATTCGGCTATGGGAAATTGGCCGCTGTGATAGTGAAGGGACGCGAAGGCTTTTTGGAGATGTAGGCACAAGGGGTAGTAAATTTCCGAAGCGATGTTGGATTTGGTGAGGTGGTCTTTCAGTTCGTCGCGGCGCTGGGCGCGGATCGTGAATTGGTTGTAAACGTGGTGGTAGGCAGAGGAGGGGACGGGCGGAGGAGTGATGAAGGGGACCAGGCCGGCTTCTTCCGAAAGCTGGCGGTAACGTTGGGCCCGATTGGCGCGGCCGGCGGCCCAGGCGTCGAGATGGCGGAGTTTGACGCGCAAGATGGCGGCTTGCATCGCGTCCAAGCGGCTGTTGACGCCATGGATTTCATGGAAATATTTTTGTCCGCTGCCGTGAACGCGAAGTATCTGGAGACGCTCGGCCATGGCGGGATCGTTGGTGGTGATCAGGCCGCCATCGCCGGCAGCGCCGAGATTTTTGGAAGGAAAGAAACTGAAGCAGCCAAAATCGCCGAAGGTTCCGGTGAAGCGGCCGTTGTAGCGAGAGCCGATGGCTTGCGCGGCGTCCTCAACCACGAGAAGATTTCTAGATTTGGCGATGGCCAGTAGGGGAGCGAGATCCGCGGGAAGCCCGAAGAGGTGGACGGGCATGATGGCTTTGGTGTTTGCGGTGATGGCGGGTTCGATATTTTTGGGATCGAGATTGAAGGTGACGGGATCGATGTCGACGAAGACGGGCTTGGCGCCGAGTTGGAAGATGGAGCCGGCGGTCGCAATGAAGCTGAACGGGGTGGTGATGACCTCGTCACCCGCACCTATGCCAGCGGCCATGAGGGCAAGGATTAAAGCGTCGGTGCCAGAGGCGCAACCGATGGCATATTTTGCGCCGAGTTTGGCGGCGATCTCTTCTTCGAAATGTTTTACCTCGGGGCCAAGAATGAATTGCTGGCTTTCCAGGACGCTGGTGACGGCGGCGAGGACTTCTTCGCGGATGGAGGCGAACTGGGCCTTGAGGTCTAGGAAAGGAAGGGGAGCGGCGGATTGCTGATTTTTTTTGTCGGCTGCTGGTGGTGTCATAAATGTTGCAATCCAGATTGCATGAGTTCGGAGTCTTCAGGGGCTAAAGCCCATTCTTGCCCACGACTTACGCCAGTGCCGAAGTCCTGGCCCTTAAAGCAAAGAACTTACGGGAGTAAGAACCGCATATTCCCTGTTGATAGTGTAAACCAGATGGGCTTTGGCGTTGGATTATTGGATTGGGTTGGCGCGGAAGTATTCGTCCAGGCCGGATTGGATATCCTGAATACTGCGCTGAATGTTCTTGTCCATGCCGACGACGAAGGCAGAGACGGTTTTCTCGGTAACCGGCTCATCGTAGCTATAAGAATGTGCCCAGACAGTGGCGCCGGTCTTTCGATCGCGCAAGCGAACGTCATAGCTGAGGCGGGCGACGATGGTGGGACCATCGACTTCCTTAAAATCGTAGAGGTGGCCGGCGAGGATGTATCGGCCGTCGGGATCAGCGCGCAGGGTGTAAACAGCTTTGAAACGGCCGGAGGCGCGCAGGCCGCGGACCAGCGCATACTGCAACATTTCGACCGGCGGATCGGCCCAGCGGTGGTATTCGTAGGTGCCCATTTCCGGAGAATCGAAGCCGTAGACGATTTTGTCGTCGAGATAAAGATGGGACGATTCGAACGGACGGACCATGAGGGCGGTGTTTATGGCGTCCGGAGCGACGTCCGACTTTGTAGGATAACTGACCTGATAGTACTTGATGGGACGAGAACCGCCACAAGCGACCAGGGCAAAAGAAGCAAGAGCGGACGCGGCAAGAAGGGCCAGTCGGCGAGCTGGCAAGGAATCACGGCGAAGGATTGGGCTGAGAATACAGAAAAATGAGGCGATCATGGCTTGTCTCCAGGCTTGCGGTCGGCACGGGAAGCGGGATTGATGAGACTTGAAGGACGAGTCTTGATGGTGTCCGTGAACTCTTTCAAATTTTCAGAGACGATGCGGAGGTTATTCAAGAGTTCCTCGATGTTGTAATCGTTGTTGTCCAGCAAGCTTTGGATCTGGTTGGTGATGGCGTCCACATTTTCCAGAGATTGCTTAAGTTTGATGACCGAGGCGCGAATATCTTCCTTATTATCGCCGACGAGGCTATCGATTTTTTTCAGGGTGCCATCGGCCTGGTTGATGGTCTTCTGGATCTGATCGAGGAGCGGAGCGATTTTGTCCGATGCGGCGCTGACGTTGTTCAGAGTGTGTTTGATCTGAGGACGATTCTCTTCGAGCATTCCATGGAGATTGGAGAGGGAGGCGGAAACGTTCTCGCGGTTCTTGTCGTTGAGGAGATCATTCACGCGATCGACGGTGATTTTCAGCTGAATGACACGATCGTTAAGATTCGCCAACAATTCCTGAGCCTTTGGCGCCAAGTTGTTAATTTGCGCTGTGAGATCGTTGAAGCCGATGTAGGGATCGGACGGCAGGAGAGCGCCAGATGGGGCGCGCGGGGCGCTGGGAGAACCTGCCCTGATCTCAAGGTGATTATCGCCGAGCGGACTGAAACTGAGAATGGAAACATGGCTGTCGGTCTTCACGGGAATATCGCTCTTTACGCTGAACTGCATGTCCATAAGAGAAGGATCGCTGGGATCAATCTTGAGGGCTTCGACACGCCCGACCTTGGGACCGCCTTCGAAGCGAACGGTGGAACCAGGTTCGAGGCCGGCCGCGTTGTGAAACCTCGCGTGGTACATGGTGGCAGAAGTGGTAAAAACGCCGGCCAAGACAAACACCGCGAAGATCAAGAGCGCCACGGCGACAAGAACAAAGACACCGACAAAGACCTGCTCACGCCTAGCATCCATCTCTACCTGCTCTTCCCCTGACGGCCTTCACCCTGTTTGGAGGAAGGTTCCGTCAGCATTTGCAGATAATCCAATTCCTGAGCAACCGCGGGTTCGGGGACGCGATCGAGAAACTGCCGCACCTTGGGATGCTTGCTGTTTTGCATTTCCTGGACTGTGCCCATGGCGACGACATCGCCCTTGTTGATCAACACCATGCGGTCGGCGATCAAATAGGCACTGGCTAGTTCGTGCGTGACGACGATAATGGTCATGTGAAACGCCTTTTTCAACTCCAGAATTAATTGATCGATGCCTGCGGCGATGATGGGATCGAGTCCAGCAGAAGGCTCGTCGAAGAAGAGGATTTCGGGATCCATGGCGAGGGCGCGCGCGACGGCGGCGCGTTTCTTCATGCCACCGCTGAGTTGGGAAGGAAGATAATCCTCGAAGCCGGACAATCCGACCTGGTCGAGTTTCAGGCGCACCATGATTTCCACGGTGGACTGTTCCAATTGCGTGTGCTCGACGAGCGGCAGGGCGACGTTTTCGCCGACGGTCATCGAGCCAAACAAAGCCCCGCCTTGGAAGGACATGCCGAGCCGGGTGCGAATCTCGTCGCGTTCGGCGCCGGTGATGGCAGCGAAATTCTTGCCGCGAATCCAGACTTCGCCGGATGTGGGAATTTGCAAGCCGACAAGGGTGCGAAGCAAAGTGCTTTTGCCGGAGCCGGAACCGCCGAGGATGACGAGGGTTTCGCCGCGCTGCACGTCAAAGCTGATGCCGTGAAGAATTTCGCGGCCGCCATCGTAACTCACGCGAAGATCACGGATGGAGATCATGGGACCGGAGAGTTCCGCCGACGAAGTTGTAGGTAGTTTGGCCATAAGGGTTAAGTCGACAAAACAAAGAACAGCATTGTAAAGATCAGATCAACCAAAATCACAAGGAAAATCGAGACGACGACGGCTTTGGTGGTGGAACGGCCTACCTGTTCCGCGCCACCGCCGGTGTTGAAGCCCTCCAAGCAACCGACGGCAGTAATGGTGACGCCGAACATGAAACTCTTGATGAGGCCAGTGACCACGTCGCGCAGGAAAAGGGCTTCGAGCGAGGCGCTGATGTAGCGCTGGAAGGTGAAGTCTGCCTTGAGCACACCGAAGAGCGAGCCACCGAGGATACCCATGAAATTGGCCCAGATGGTGAGGCAAGGCAACATGACGATCATGGCCACAAATTTTGGGGCGACGAGAAAGTCGACAGGATCAATGGCCATGGTTTCAAGCGCGTCTATTTCCTCGGTGACTTTCATGGTGCCGATTTCGGCGGCGAAGGCGGAACCGGAGCGGCCGATGACGATGACGGCGGTGATCAGTGGACCCAATTCGCGGGTCATGGAGAGTGCGACGGCGCTGGCGACGAAACTCATGGCGCCAAAACGCTTCAATTCGTACGCCGCCTGGAGAGCAAGGATCAAGCCGATGAAAAACGTGATGAGGGAGAGAATGGGAAGGGCGCGCACACCCGCTTCCATGGCTTGAGAGACGGCTTTCTGGATGCGCGAGTGTTTGCCCCGGAATGGACCGATGAAGGTGAAATACGCGGCGCGAGCGGTCAAAATCGCCAGCTCGCCGACATAAGAAATACCACCGAGCACGCTACTACCGATTTTTCGAATGAGTTCCAAGTAAGCGTCGACCCGATTCCGGAAACTTTGCGGCCCTCAGGACCCGAGGGCTTTTTCTTCTGTGTCGTAGATTTCAAAAATTTTCTGAAGGCGAGAGAGCTCCAACACTTCCCTCACCGAGAGACTTAAACCGTAGAGAATCAAACGAGCACCGTTATCGCGGGCGGCCTTCAGGCCCTCGACGAGGGAAGCTATACCGGAGCTGTCGATGTAACGCACGTTTATGAGATTGAGGAGGACTTTGGGCGTGCGCTTGTCCTTGATCTCTCCCAAAAGCACTTTCCGCATGGCCGGAGAATTCGCCAGGTCGATATCGCCGGAAATGTCCAAAATGGTCATGCGGTCAGAATGTCGGGCAGCAATCTGCACAGTCTAATCTCCTTGAGGTTTTTCTTGCGGCTTAGACGGTTCCAGATATTTCACCATGCGCAGCAGATTTTTGCCATTCTTGCGGCGAAATTCTACTACGTCCATGCTCTGTTTCATAAAGTGAAGCCCCAAACCGCCGGGGCGAATTTCTTCGAGAGGCCTGCCGCGAAGCTTGGCAAGGTCGACGGGAGGGCCGGAGTCCGAAAGAAGAATTTCCAGGCCAGCCTGTTTATTGGTGAGCGGGTCGGGAAGCAAGCGCCAGCAGGAGACTTCGATGGGGAGGCCTCGTTGGCTTTTGTAGGTGTGGCGCATGATGTTGGCAAGGGCTTCATCGACGGAGCGGACAATGGCGCGAGATTCGGCTTCAGGGAAATGTACGACCTCGGTGGCTCGTTGCATAGTGGCGCGAACGAGACAAAGCGCTTCGGGATTACTTTGCAGAGACAACCGTAGCAGCAGTTCTGCGCGCGCCCGCGTTCCCTTCCCCTTGAGCTTCTGAAGTGGCTTCGGGACACGCACCCGACCGTGTATCTCCGTGACCATCAGGAATGTAGTCGATCCCCCGGTTGGGAGACGATGCCATTTTCTAAGGCGGCTGACAACCGATTTGTTTTGCGGAGGAGGGAGAATGGGGAAATGCCAACGATTCGGGAGTTTCTGGAGGAATAGAAAGGGAATGTGGCATAGCGCTACTTGAGGGCGAAGTAGAGGGCTTGTTTCCAGCGCGCATTGTCGATGGTCCAGGGAATCGCGGCTTTGTGGCCTGTCGTGAGGACTCGGGCCCAGACCGCGCGATTGCGTTCGTCGGCAGCGACGTTGAGGCGGTCGACGACGGTCATCCCGCGGGTGAGTTCGCTGTCGGTTTCGACTTCGAGAAAGTGATCGGACTGCGCGGTGACGATGGAAGGATCTAATGCGATGGCCATGGCTATGGGATCGGGCAAGGAGATGCCGTGCTGGCCGGTTTGCACGAAGAAGGCTTCCTGGGCACGGCGGTTGCATTCGATGGCGAATGTGGCGACGGGATTGTTGAAGTTGAGGACGTGCTGGATGTCCGAGGGATTCAGAACGGCTTCGTCGCGGCAGAGGTGCCAGCCGACAAGTTCGATGGGAAGCCCGCCGCGGGCGACGATGCGGGCGGCTTCGGGATCGCACCAGATGTTGTACTCGGCGGCGGGCGTGACGTTGCCTTCGCAGCACGGGGCGCCCCCCATGACGACGCAGCGACCGACTTTGGCGGCGATGGAGGGCCGTTGTTCTATGGCTAGCGCGATATTGGTGAGCGGGCCCAGCGTGACCAGGACCAAGCCGGGGTGGGACTCGATGGCGGCGATGATGGCGGCGATGGCGTTGCGCTGTTCCGGGGCCCGAGTGGGTGGAGGATAGCCGTGATCGCCCAGGCCGTCGCGGCCGTGGAACCAATCGGCGCCGTAATGCGGGCGGGTGAGGGGTTTTTCGGCACCGGTGAAAACAGGGACGGTGGAGTTGCAGAGTTCGGCAGTATAGAGGGCATTGCGGGAGGCCTGGGTTACGGGCACGTTGCCGGCGACGGTGGTGATGGCTATGACGTGTATGTTCGGATTGCGGAGAGCCATGATGAGGGCTACGGCGTCGTCGGAAGCGGTATCGGTGTCGATTAGGAAGTGGCGAGTCACGGGCAGGTAGGATAGCAAATTACTGGGGCACTTGTGTTTTGCGGTGGCGTGGTGGGTTAGGACGGAAACGGAAACCGGCGGCCTCGGGAAAGCATCTCTCTACACGAGCGGGAGAGCCTGGGAGAAAGGAAGAGCCGCACGCAAAGGCAGCGTCCGCGGCGCCCGGCGCGGTGCGGGTAGGGTTGATTGTTCTACAGGAATGACTGTAGGGGGATCGAGGATATCGCCGATTGTGGGTGTAGGTTCTAGAACGGCAAGCTTGGGGGGAGACTGGATTTGGTTCGCTTGCCTATGGGTCTAGGAGTACGCGCGGCATTAGCGGCATTAGCGGGATTGCGATTGGGTGACCTGTTGAACGGAAAAATCTCTGCTGCAGATTGGATCAGGACTCACTGGGGATTGGGACACGGCGAGAAGCACCGGCTGTTGCGGGAATTGCTGAGAGTGGCAGAGCGGTTCTGGGCGGGATGGCAGGTGCGCGCGGCGACGGACATGGCGGCGGAAGTTTCGTTTTACTTTGTGCTTTCCTGCTTTCCGTTCCTGATGGTTCTGACGGCGTTGCTGTCGTGGTTGCACAGGACTTCGGGATGGTATGCGTTTTCGTTCTGGCTGACGGATTACATGCCGACGAGCGCGCGAGACACGGTGCTGACGACGATGGAGGAATTGTCGAAGGATTCCGGGCGATTTTTTTCCTTGGGGCTGGTGCTGACGATCTGGAGCGCGTCGACGGGATTTTTGAGCTTGATGGAAGCGTTGAGCAAGATTTACGGAGTCAAGGACGAACGAAGTTATCTGAAGCGTCGGGTGCTTGCGGTGTGCGCGACGCTGGTGGCGGCGGTGTTTTTGGTGATTTGTTTTGGGGTTTGGAGCGCGGGGCACCTGGTGGCGGGATTATTGTTTCGGGACATGCTGCCGGTTGATGCGCATTGGAGACTGCTTCGCTGGGTGGTGACACTGGTAATGATTTCGCTGGCGGTGGATTTGATCAATTATTTTTTGCCGAGGAAGAGGCTGCCGTGGAGGTGGGTTACGCCGGGGACATTGCTGACGGCGCTATGTTTCGTGGTGGCGAGCGCGCTGCTGAGCCTATACGCGAATCACAACCCGAACATTTCGCGGATTTACGGAGCACTCACGGGTTTTATCGTGATGATGCTGTGGATTTACCTGCTGAATTTGAGCATGTTGCTGGGGGCGCAGACGGATGCAGCGGTGGCCGGGCCGGTGGGAGTGCAATCGTGAAGAGCCGAAACGGGATGCGAATCGGGGCGGCGGGGTTTGCGGTTGCGATGGCGCTGGCGATGGTGGCGCCGTGGGGAAGCGCGCAGAACGGCGGGGAAAACGATAATGGTGACGTGCTGATCCATCTGAATGCGGCAATTAACTGGTACAAGAATTTGACAACGAAAGTGCCGGCGGGAACGGAACCGAGCGACGCGATTTATCTGAGCAACGCGGAGAATTATGGGGCGCAGGTGGTACGCCTGGCGTTCCAATCGGCACGGGCGCAAGCGGATCTGGCTACGCAGACGAATGCGGGAGGAAGCGGGGCAAACGGCGGCGCGACGAATGGACCGGCTCAGAAGTATACGCAGATGGAGAACGAGGTTTCCCAGCGGATTGCGGACGACGAGTCGCAAATTGCGACGCTGAAGCAGAAACGGCCAACGGGAAAGAATGCCGGCGACGTTGTGGCGCAGCAGCAATCGCTGGAGGGCAAGCTGGCGCTGGACAAAGCGACGCTCAGCACGGTGGAACAGGTGATAGCTTTCGTGGAACAGAGCGCCGCGGGCGGGACAGGATTAAAAGGAAGCATCAACGAACTGGCGCGCTCGGTGCCGGAAGTGCTGGAGACGCAGGTGCACACGAAAGCGGGGACAGCGACGCGCGCAACACCTGCGGTGGCTGCCCCGAGGGCGGGACTACTGGGGCAATTGGTTACGCTGTATGGGGAGATGCAGAGCATACGATCGATTGAGCAGCGGCTGGACGAAAACGATAGCGTACAGAAGATTGCGACGGGCTTGAGAACGCCGCTGCGAAATGACTTGACGAATACTTTCCAGCAGGAGAAGGACCTGGCCGCGAAGACGGGAGTGACGCGGGACCAATACGACGCGTTGACGGAGCGGTTCAAAGCAATATCGGGAGCGCTGGTTCCATTGAGCGAAGAAGTGCTGGTGCTAGACCAGAGCCGGTCGAATTTATTGCAATGGAGAAAAGCGCACACAAATGAATCGCGCGGCACGCTAATCGCGTTGCTGTCGCGAGTGGCGGTGATTCTGGTGGCGGTCGGGCTGGTGCTGGGATTGGCGGAAATCTGGAGGCGACTGACGTTCCGTTACATACACGAGCCGAGAAAGCGGCGTCAGTTTATGTTGATTCGCCGGTTCGTGATGGGCTTCCTGATCTTTACTGTGATTGTGATGGGATTTGCGAGCGAGTTCAGTTCACTGGCGACGTTTGCGGGATTTGTGACGGCGGGAATCGCTGTGGGACTGCAGACGATTCTGTTGTCGGTGGCGGCATACTTTTTTGTGATAGGGCGATACGGAATCAGCGTGGGCGATCGCGTGAGTGTGGCGGGAGTGACGGGCGACGTGATTGATGTGGGTTTGGTACGATTTTATTTGATGGAATTCGCGGGAACGGGAGCGGATTTGTATCCGACGGGAAGAATCGTGGTGTTTTCGAATGCGGTGTTGTTCCAGGCGACGACTCCACTGTTCAAGCAACTGCCCGGCACGCGCTATACGTGGCATGAGGCAGTGATCCCGCTGTCGGCGAAGGCGGATTATGGATTGGTGGAGGGCGTATTGGATGCAGCGGTGAGTCCCGTATACAAGGAATATAGTTTGGACACGCTGTGGCACCGGCGAAATTTTGATCCGACGGACATTGCGATCGATCCTCCAGCACCGGAACACCGGCTGCAATTCGCAGACAGCGGCCCAGAATTGGTGGCGCGCTATCCGGTGGACCTGAACCATGCGGCCGAAATCGATGACAAGATCAGCAAGGCGCTGATGGACGCGATCCATGGAAATGAAGAGCTGGCTAGCGCGGTTGCGGGTACGCCAAAAATCCGTGCCGCGGTAAAAGGGTGAATGGGTGCGCCGCTCCAGATTTGCATGGCAGCAGATTAAAGGCAGCGAAAAATGGTATACAGCGTAATGCTGCGGGTTTTACGGAGAAGCGTTCATGGCGATCCGGCGGCGAATACGGCAGCATTAATGCACCTGGGGACATTACGGGCTTAACCTTTGGTTTGTCAGGAGTGCGTGCAAATACAAACATGATCGAGGATCAGATCCTGGACCGGGTCGGTTTGGCAGATTTGTATAATTGGGGCTCGGATCATTTCCGAAAATCAAGAGATCTTCAGATCAGCGAAGGTCTGCCGCATCCCCGCGGGGCAACATGGGACGGGCAAGGCGTGAATTTCGCCCTGTTTTCCGCGCATGCGACCAAGGTGGAACTGTGCCTGTTTGACGACAAAGGCAAAGAAGAACAGCAGCGCATCGAACTGCCTGAATTCACGGATGAAATCTGGCACGGCTACGTGAAGGCGCTTCGGCCGGGGACGGTATATGGATTTCGCGTACATGGTCCGTACGAGCCGGAGAAGGGGCATCGTTTTAATGCGAACAAGCTGTTGCTTGACCCTTACGCGCGCTTGCACGTGGGTTCGCTGCAATGGAACGACGCTTGTTATGGATACACGGTTGGGGCGGCAAACACTGACCTTTCGTTCGATGAACGAGACAGCGCGCCGTTTGTACCGAAGTGCGTGGTGGTGAATCCGGAGTTTCGCTGGCGGCCGAGCACGACACGACGGCACGCGACACCATGGAATCAAAGCGTCATTTACGAATTGCACGTGAAGGGCTACACGAAACGGCATCCGATGGTGCCAAAGAAGCGGCGCGGTACGTATGCCGGGCTGGCGCAGAAGCAGGTGGTGGAATACATCAAGTCGCTCGGTGTGACGGCGATTGAGCTTTTGCCGGTGTGTACGTTTGTGGACGATCGCGGCTTGCAAGAAAAAGGACTGACGAATTATTGGGGATATAACACGATTGGATTTTTTGCGCCGGACCCCCGCTATGCGGCCGACTCCGGAAATACGCTGAATGAGTTCAAACAGATGATCGCGCGCTATCACGACGCGGGAATCGAAGTGATTCTGGACGTGGTTTACAACCACACGGCGGAAGGCAATGAGCTGGGCCCGACGCTGTCGTTCAAAGGCATCGACAACGCGAGTTATTATCGGTTGAAAGCGGATAATCCACGGTATTATGTGAACGATACGGGCACGGGCAACACGCTGAATATTTCGAACGCGCCCGTGATTCAGATGGTGGCGGACAGCTTGCGCTACTGGCATGAGGAAACGCAGGTGGATGGATTCCGGTTTGATCTCGGAACGATTCTGGCGCGCGAGACGGACGGTTTCGATCAGCAGAGCGGGTTTTTGGCGGTGTGCGGACAGGATCCGGTGCTGCAGGAAGTTAAGAAAATAGCGGAGCCTTGGGATCTGGGGCCGGACGGATACAAGCTGGGCGAATTTCCACCGGGATGGGCGGAGTGGAACGATAAATTTCGGGATACGGCGCGAGATTTCTGGAGAAATGGTTCGTCCATCGGAGACTTGGTGCAGAGGCTATGCGCGTCCGCCGCTATTTTCGACCACAAAGGGCGCAAGCCGTGGACTTCCGTGAATTTCGTGACGGTGCACGACGGATTTACGCTGAACGACCTGGTGAGTTACAACGAAAAGCATAACCAGGCGAACGGCGAGGACGGGCGGGACGGGACATCGGACAACCGTTCCTGGAATTGCGGGGTGGAAGGGCCGACGGACGATCCGGCGATCAATAAGCTGCGCGAAAAACAGATTCGCAATTTTCTGGCGACTACATTATTGGCGCAGGGATTGCCGATGATTCTGGCGGGCGACGAGTTTCACCGGACGCAGCGCGGGAATAACAACGCGTATTGCCAGGACAACGAATTGAGCTGGGTGGACTGGTCGCTGGCGGAGAAAAACCGGCCGACGATCGACTTTGTGCAAACGCTGACTTCACTGCGAAAGCTTTATCCGGTGTTGCGGCGCAATCGATTTCTGACGGGGGCGTATAACGAAGAACTTGGCGTGAAGGATGTGACGTGGATTCATCCTTCCGGGGCCGAGATGAACGATGAGACGTGGAGGGATGCGGGCTTGCGGTGCGTGGGGATGCTGATTGACGGGCGCGCGCAGGCTAGTGGTCTTCGGGAACGAGGAAGCGACGCGACGCTGCTGCTGATTTTTAATGGCAAAACGGAGCCGGTGAAATTTGTGCTACCGCAGCCGGTGGATGGAAAGGGATGGAAATTGCAGCTGGATACGAACGAGTCGTCCGCCGTGGCTATGGACCGGCAATTTTCGCCGCTTGAAGAAGTGGAGATTGCGGAGCGATCGACGAGCGTGTTTTTGATGTATTGAAGGATTTAGGGGATAGGAATCAATCCTCAGGGCCCCTAATGGAGGTTTGTGGCTTACCTCGCGCGTTGAAATCCCCGATGGCTGGGGCTTTTCGGTACGTCTGAAGCCGTGCCCTGACGAAATTATTGGGCGGAATCCCTTTGCATAAGCTGATGCCGCGACCGCTGATTGGGATTTAGGAAATGGATTGGCTTTGTTGGGATCCTTGCCGCAGGTTTGTCAAAAGGCGCGGGATGCGGGTGCCAATCGCAGCGAAATGGACCTTGAGAGCGAGATGGCAATAGAGCTGGATTGATTCTGCAAGAGTCGCCGCCCGGATTGAAGAAAATAGAAATTGTCCATGATTCCGCGCGCCACGTACCGTGTTCAGTTTGGTAAGGATTTTGGATTTGACGATGCGGCTGGGATTGCACCGTATCTGGCCGATCTGGGGATCAGCCACGTATACGCTTCGCCTTATTTATTGGCGCGACCCGGGAGCAAACATGGCTACGACGTTACGAATCACAATGCCCTGAATGGCGAGTTGGGAGATGAGCGAGCATTTGCACGGATGAATCAGGCGTTTCGACAGCATGGACTCGAGCAGATTTTGGATTTCGTGCCAAATCATATGGGAGTGGGAGGCGCGGACAATCCTCTGTGGCTGGATGTGCTGGAGTGGGGGCGCGATTCGCGCTATGCCGGTTGGTTTGACATTGATTGGGATTCGCATTCGGAATATTTGAGCGGCAAATTGCTGGTGCCATTTCTGGCGGAGCAGTATGGGGCGGTGCTGGAGGCCGGAAAGATTGCATTGCGATTCGATGAGAATGACGGAGCGTTCAGCGTTTGGCTGTATGACACGCACAAATTGCCGGTGACGCCGCGGTCATATCCAGAGATTTTTGGAAGTGACACGGAGGGGGAGAAGAAGCTGGCCGGGAAATTCGCTGTGCTGAGGGACCATTTGCCGGATGAACAGGGGCGCGCTGCGGAGTTGAAGAAAGATTTGGCGGATCGCTTCGGCAAAGACGCGCAGGTGCACGAGGCGGTGGAACGGGCGTTGCAGCGCTTCCGCGGGAAAGTGGGCGATGTGAAATCGTGGGACAGCCTGGATTCCTTGATTCGCTTGCAGCATTGGAGGCCAGCGCATTTCCGAGTGGCGGCAGATGACATTAATTACCGGCGATTTTTTAATATCAGCGAATTGGCGGGAATTCGCATGGAGTTGTCGGAGGTTTTTGAGCATACGCACCGGCTGGTTTTGCGCCTGGAGAGGGAAGGCAGCTTGCAGGGATTGCGGATCGACCATATCGACGGGCTATACAACCCGAAGGAGTATCTGGAAAAACTACGAGGGAGCTTCGGGAAATCGTTTTACATTGTGGTGGAGAAAATCCTGAGCGCACATGAAAGCTTGCGCAAGGATTGGCCGGTGGACGGGACGACGGGGTATGAATTCTGCGCGCAGCTGACGGCTTTGCTGGTGGATGCTGCGGCAGAGCCAGCACTGACGCGGTTTTATCGCGAATTTACGGGCGAGGCGCAGGCTTTCAACGAGATTGTGCGGGAATCCAAAATCAGGATCATGGAAAACGAGCTGGACAGCGAGTTGGAGGCGCTAGCGCGAGACGCGGTGCGCGTGGCCAGGCTGGATTTGCGCACAACGGATTTTACGCGGCACATTTTACGCCGGGCGTTGCTGCAGATCATCGCGTGTTTTCCGGTGTACCGCACTTACGTGGACGAATCGGGGCCGCAGGAAGAGGATGAACGATACATTCACTGGGCGGTGGCACAGGCGAGCAAGCATGAAGAGGAAGTGGATGCGAGCGTGTTTGAGTTTCTGGAGCGATTGTTGACAGGAAGGTTGGCGGTGGGAAGTTCGCGGGACTTCTACCAACGGGCGGCGATTCGCTGCGCGATGAAAGCGCAACAATTGAGCGGCCCGGTGATGGCGAAGGGTCTGGAGGACACGGCGCTTTACCGATACAACCGGTTTGCGGGATTGAATGAGGTGGGAACTTCACCGGAGCAATTTGGGTTGTCGGTGTCTGCGTTTCATAAAGAGAATGCGCACCGGGCCGAGCGATGGCCGCGCACGATGCTGGCAACATCGACGCACGACGTGAAACATGGGGAGGATGCGCGGGCGCGGCTTGCGGCGTTATCACTGGTGCCGGACGACTGGGTGGCGAAAGTTGGGGCATGGAGTCGGATATTGCGGGCGCGACGCGGCGATGTGGAAGGCACGGCGCCACCTGCGCGAAACGATGAATATTTATTTTTTCAGAATTTGATTGCGACCTGGCCTGCGGAATTGACTTTGCCGCTCCGGCTGGATGCCGCGGCGCTGGGCCGATATGCGGAACGATTGCAGGGGGCGATGATCAAGTCCGTGCGGGAAGCGCGGGTTCGTTCGAACTGGATTTCGCCGAATACGGCTTATGAGAATGCGATGACCGAATTTGTGAAGGATGCGCTGGATCCGGAAGTGGCGCAGACGTTTCTGGAGGCGTTTCTTCCCTTCCAGCAGGACATTGCGGAAATGGGGGTTCGTAATACCCTGGCGCAGGTATTCTTGAAGATAACTTCGCCGGGCGTGGCTGATTTTTATCAGGGGAGCGATTCGTGGAATCTGAGTTTGCCTGATCCGGATAACCGACGGGCGGTGGATTTTGGAGCGCGGCGGGAGATGCTTCGACGGCTTCGCGACTTTGATGGGAAGGATCGGCGAACTTTTCTTGGGCAGCTTTTGCGGGATTGGCATGACGGGGCGATCAAGCTGGAACTGATCCGAACGCTGCTGAAATTCAGGCGAGAACACTGCGAGGTGTTTGCGCGTGGCAATTATGAGGCTTTGCAGACCTCGCATGAGGACGCTCCCCGGGTCTGCGCTTTTTTGCGGAGTACAGAGGGGGAGAGATTTTTGGCGATTGCGTCGCTGGATGCGCGTGTGGCGCCCGGCGATTATCCGCGGGCGCGGCTGGGTCTCGGGTCGCAAGGCCGTGTGACGCGGTGGCGGGACGTGATTACGGCGCGGACAATTAGTGCAGATGGCGAAGGAGTGGCTTTGGCGGATGTGTTTAGCGTGGTGCCTGTGGCGTTGATGGTTCCGGTGGAGTAGTTGATCGTTAGGAGAGAATGGAGACCGCCAGCCCGCCCCGGAAGGCGAACACCTACCAAGGCTAGGGAACCCAGGAGCCTACACGCAACAGCGGCGTATGGGGCACCCATCGGATGACCCAAGACCTGCGCGCTGCTTGCTGGCGCGGCCTGGGCGGTACACGTTCTACTGTATTGTTCGCTTAGGGGCCAACCGCTTACAAAGGAGTTGGAGTCAAGTTTTTCAGAAAAGAGCATGGACTATGGCAAGTCAAACGGGAGCAACACGATCGAAGGACAGTTTGGCGGAAGTGAAAGTCCGGAAGAATGATGACCAAATGCCGGACCGCGCGAACGAAGCGGTTGCGCGGAGAGCGTATTCGTTATTTTTAGCCGCTGGTGGCGAGGATGGCCAGGATCTGACGCATTGGCTGCAGGCAGAATCGGAAGTGCTGCGGCGTATTCCCGATATTCGGGAAGGCGCTTCGTGGTACACGGTGAACGTGCCGCTGCCGGGATTTGCGCCGGAGCAGATTCATGTGAATGTGGATGAAGCGCGCGCGCTGGTTGCGGCGGAAAAAACGAAGTCAGGCGACGGGCGGAACGGAGATGGCACGCGCACGGAGGAATCCGTCTATCTGGTGGCGAACTGGTCGAGCGCGGTCGATCCAGCGACGGCGCGCGCTTATTTGAAGAATGAAATTTTGACGCTGACCGCAAAGCGAGCGGATGCGACGGCAAAGAAGGCATAAATTTCCCCTGGGGACCGAAGGACAAATCGACGCGAGCAACCATTGCGATAAATGCCATCTCCCTTTCCATGGTGGTACCCCGTTGGTGCGCAACTCCATGAAGATGGGGCTGCTTTTCGCGTGTGGGCAGGGGGTCACGAGGCAGTTTCTGTTCGCGTGAAGGATCGTGAGCAGGAGCTTCGTGCCGATGTGGATGGATTTTTTTCTGGCTTTGTCGCAGGCGTGCGCGAAGGCGATACTTATTCTCTTCTGCTTGACGGCAAAGGGCCGTTTCCTGATCCAGCGTCTCGCTTTCAGCCGGAAGGCCCGCACGGGCCGTCGCAAATTGTAAATGCAAGCCGTTTTTCTTGGAACGACAAGGACTGGCCAGGACTGCGACTGGCGCACCAGGTCGTTTACGAAATGCATATCGGAACGTTTACGCGCGAGGGGACTTGGCGGGCGGCGATCGGCGAGCTGGCCTATCTGGCAGAATTGGGGATCACGGCGGTTGAGTTGATGCCGGTTTGCGATTTTGCGGGGGCGTTTGGCTGGGGATACGACGGAGTGGATTATTTCGCACCTACACGGAATTACGGGACAGCGGACGATTTTCGAACTTTTGTGAATGAAGCGCATGCGCATGGAATCGGCGTACTGTTGGATGTGGTTTATAACCACGCGGGCCCAGATGGAAATTATCTGCCGACGTTTTCGGAACGCTACTTTTCCAAGGAGCGGCAGACGGAGTGGGGCGCGGCGATTAATTTTGACGGTGAGAACAACCGGCCGGTGCGGGAATTCTTCGCTTGCAACGCGGCTTACTGGATCAAGGAATTTCACGTGGATGGGCTGCGGTTGGACGCGACGCATTCGATTTCCGATTCGTCGAGCACACATATTCTTCAGGAAATCACGGAGAAGGCGCGACGGGCGGCGGAACCGCGCAGCATTATTGTGGTGGCGGAGAACGAGACTCAGGACACAAAGCTGGTGAGAACGAAAGCGGCAGGAGGTTACGCACTGGATGCGATCTGGAACGAGGATTTTCATCACACGGCGTTGGTGGCAGCGACGGGAAACCGGGAAGCGTATTTCGGGGATTATCTCGGTTCGTCGCAGGAATTGTTGTCGTGCGTGAAGCATGGTTTTTTGTATCAGGGGCAGTGGTATAGCTGGCAGAAGAAACGGCGAGGTTCGAGCACGCTGGGAATTAATCCGGCGGCGATGGTGGCGTTTTTGCAGAATCACGATCAGGTGGCGAATTCCGCGCGGGGATTGCGGATTCATGAGCTAACTTCGTTCGGACGATACAAGGCTTTGACGGCGGTTTGCCTGCTGACGCCCGCGACACCGATGCTGTTTCAGGGGCAGGAATTTGCGTCGTCCGCGCCGTTTCTTTTTTTTGCGGATCACGAGCCAAAGCTGGCGGAGCTGGTTCGCAAAGGGCGCGCAGATTTTATGAAGCAGTGGCGCAGTCTGGCAACGGCTGAGATTCGTTACGACGATCCTTGCGCAAGAGCCACGTTTGAGAAATGCAAACTGGATTTTTCCGAGCGGGAGAAGCATAGGGAGATTTATGCACTGCACGGCGATCTCCTGAGGCTGCGGCGAACGGAACCTCTGTTTTCCCGGCAGACCGCGGAGTTGGACGGGGCAGTTCTGTCTCCGGAAGCGTTTGTGGTGCGATTTTTTTCGCCGGATTATCGGGACGACCGGCTGCTGG
Organism: Candidatus Acidiferrales bacterium; assembly: GCA_963742325.1. Classification (GTDB taxonomy): domain Bacteria; phylum Acidobacteriota; class Terriglobia; order Acidiferrales; family UBA7541; genus Acidiferrum. The sequence continues at coordinate 3,403,050 of CAVULB010000002.1, forward strand.
TGGTGAATTTGGGAGTCCAACTGTTTTTGAATCCAGCGCCTGTGCCACTCTTGGCGCCCCCGGAGAATGAAGGGTGGGAAACGTTGTGGTCGACGGAAGACGTCGAATATGGCGGAAATGGAACGGCGGCGCTGGATGCTGAGGAGCTAAACTGGATCATTCCCGCGCAGGCGGCGGTGGTGCTGCGGCCGGTGAAGAAGGAAAAGAGCCTGGCTGCGTCATGAGCGAAACACTTTGTCGAGTGGCGTATCGAAAATCCGAAGCAGAATCGCATGCCAGTTTGTTGGATAAAGAGTGGTTGGTTACGAACGGATTGGGCGGATACGCTTCCGGAACCCTTGCGGGAGTAATTACGCGGGGGTTTCATGGCTATCTGGTGGCTGCGCTGCCGAACCCGCTTGGCCGGATCATGATGCTGAACGATTTGATTGAGCGGGTGGAGATTCCCAACGGTTTATCGGTGCAATTGAGCGGAGAAGAACGGATGAATACTCCGCTGAAGACGCAAGGAGCGGAATACCTGGAGGAATTTAGGCTGGAAGACGGCATTCCGGTGTGGGTGTTTCGATTCGGCGAGTTGCTGGTGGAAAAACGGGTGATCATGGTGCACCGGCAAAATACGGTGCACGTGAATTACCGACTGAAGAATGGAGCGGGAATCAATCTGAGCTTGCGGCCATCGATCAATTTCCGGCCACATGAAGCGCCGGTGAACACGCCGCTGGCGGGAAATTACGCGTTTACGGTCGTTGAAGATACGTTCGAGATTGCTTCGCAGACGAATATTCCTCCATTGAGAATTGTGCTGCACGGGCGCAATAAGTCTTTGACGATGGATCGCACGCGGTATCACGAAATTGTTTATCGGATTGAGGAGAGCCGAGGGTATGCAGCGCGGGGCGATTTGTGGAGCCCAGGATATTTTTCGGTCTTTTTGACCCCGGACGATCCGGTAACGCTGGTGGCGTCAAGCGAATCTTGGGATGCGATACGCGCCGTTACGCCGGAGTATGCAACCGCGGCGGAGACATTGCGGCGGAAACGATTGCTGGCGCGGACCAGAGACGTGCCGAAAAACAGTACGGCGGCGGAACTGGTGCTGGCGGCGGACCAGTTCATCATTATTCCCGAAGGACGCGGGGAGGACAGCCTGCGCGCGCGGGCGGCGGGGGATGATGTGCGGTCGATCATCGCGGGTTACCCGTGGTTCACGGACTGGGGCCGCGACACGATGATCACGCTTGAAGGACTGGCGTTGACAACCGGGCGCCATACGGAAGCCGGCTGGATTCTGCGCACATTTGCGAATTACGTGCGACAGGGGCTGATTCCGAATATGTTTCCCGAGGGGCGCGCGGAAGGGTTGTACCACACAGCGGACGCGACCCTGTGGTTTTTTCATGCGATCGCGAAATACCTGGAGGCTTCCGACGACGGGTTGTTCCTTACGCAAATGCTGCCGTTGTTGCAAGAGATTATACGTTTTCACCTGAAGGGAACGGATTTTGGAATCGGCGTGGATCCGGAGGATGGATTATTGAAGCAAGGCGCGCCCGGATACCAGTTGACGTGGATGGATGCGAAGGTGGACGACTGGGTAGTGACGCCGCGTCGCGGCAAGGCGGTGGAGATCAACGCGCTTTGGTACAACGCACTTTGTTATATGGCGCAGTGGCTGGAGGAACACGGGAAGGCAGAACAATCAGCGGAGATGAAAAACCATGCGGCGAAGTGCCGGGTGTCGTTTCAGAAACGGTTTTGGTATGAGCAGGGCGGATATTTGTACGATGTGGTGGATGGAGAAAATGGAGACGATCCGGCTTTGCGACCGAACCAGATTTTTGCAATCTCTCTGGATTTTCCAGTGTTGGAGAAGGAAAAGTGGGGCTCGGTGATGAATTGCGTAGAATGCGAGTTGCTGACGCCGGTTGGCTTGCGATCGCTTTCACCGCGCGACAAGGATTTTAAGGCGAAGTATTTTGGGAGTTTGCGGGACCGCGACGCGGCTTACCATCAGGGCACGGTGTGGCCATGGCTGATCGGGCCATATATCGATGCGTGGCTGAAATTGCACCCGGAGAAACTGGATGAGGCACACAATTTATTGGGGGCGTTCGATAAACGGCTGATGAACAATACGGTGGGGTCGATCGGAGAGATTTTCGATGCGGAACCGCCGTATACGCACCGCGGGTGCGTGGCGCAGGCTTGGAGCGTTGCGGAGGTGTTGCGTTCGCTGGTGAAAATTGCGAGTTTGAAAAAAGGCCGGGAAAACTACAAACTGGCTTGAGGCCCAACAGGTTCCTTGTGAAAATCAGCCGCAGCAGCGGAATCCTGCTACACCCAACCTCTCTTCCGGGGAAATTTGGCATTGGCGATCTCGGGCCAGAGAGCCGGCGATTCGTGGAGTTTCTGGCGGAGGCTGGGCAGAAGTTGTGGTGCGTGCTGCCGCTGAGTCCTACTGGGCCGGAAAATTCTCCTTATCAATGCTGCTCGACATTCGCGGGCAATTGCTTGCTGATCAGCCCGGAATTGCTGGTGGAGCAGGGATACCTTTCACGCGGGGACTTGCGATCCGGGCCGCACTTCCCTGCCGGGCGCGTGGAGTTTGCGGCGGTGCGGAGTTACAAGGAATCGTTGCTGAAAAAAGCGTTTCGCAATTTCACGGCGAATGGAGAGTATTCGCGGTTTGAGCGGAAACACTCCTGGTGGCTGGAGAAATACGCGTTGTTTATGGCGTTGCAGCAGGCGAACCTCGGCGTGGAGTGGACCAAATTTGATCCGCGAAGGAAGGCGTCTCCAGAGACGATTGGCTATTACAAATTCGAGCAATACGAATTTTTCCGGCAGTGGCAGGCGCTGCACAAATATTGCGGCGAACGGAACATATCGATCATGGGCGATATGTCATTCTATGTGGAACACAACAGCGCTGACGTTTGGAGTAATCGCGAGCTTTTTGATTTGTGGCGCGATGGAGAGTCCCGATATGTGGGCGGGGTTCCGCCGGATTATTTCAGCAAGGACGGGCAGCTTTGGGGCACGCCGGTGTACCGCTGGGACAAGTTGGCGGCAACCGGCTTTAAGTGGTGGATCGATCGATTTCGAAATGCGTTCGAATCGGTGGATCTGCTGCGGCTGGACCATTTTCGAGGATTCGAGGCGTTCTGGAGTGTGCGCGCGGATCAGAAGACCGCTCGAAAAGGTCGTTGGGTAAAGGGGCCGGGCGCGAGGTTGTTTGAGAAAGTGCGCAAGGAACTGGGGGACGTGCCGTTTGTGGCGGAGAATCTGGGAACGATTACGCCCGCGGTGGAACAGTTGCGGCAGCGATTTGGTTTTCCAGGGATGGCAGTGCTGCAATTTGGATTTGACCAGTGGGGCACGCACCGGCCGAACAATTATGTGCGCGAACTGGTGAGCTTTACGGGTACGCATGACAACGACACGACAGTCGGGTGGTGGAACGCAATACAGCGTGCCGCGCGACGGCGGGGAAACGCGGAGGAACGAGCAACCGTGCACCGGGTGAAGAGTTATTTCCAGGCGAAGGGCGAGGGCCTTCACTGGTCGTTGATTCAGGCGGTGCTGACGTCGGTGGCGGAGATCGCGATTATTCCGTTACAGGATGTGCTGGGACTAGGTTCGGAAGCGCGCATGAATATGCCCGGGCGGGCTAAGGGAAACTGGGACTGGCGATTTGGGAATAAGCAGATCCATCGCGATGTATTGGAACGGCTGCGGGATTTGACGGCGGTATCCGGGCGCTGAAGTCACTCCTGATTCAAAAACAATTCAACAAGTAGGGTCGTTGGCGGCGTCAGGAAAGGCTACGGGGCGTCCTGCGGGGAAATACAGCTGGCGATGGATGGTTGGGGTTCGGGAATGTGAGTAAATTTCCTACTGCTGCGGAAGGAGCAGAGTTTATGCGCAAGCCGGATGGCCGGAATATGATTCGTAATTTGGTTTCGCTGGGATTTATAGGGTTGATGTGTTTTGTGTTGCTCGCGGCGCGAAAGGTTGCGCCGGCCAAGGGCGCGCCTGTAGCGGCGGATCAGGACTTTGCCACAAAGGCCGCGAGCGGCGGCATGTTGGAAGTGCAACTGGGACAACTGGCCGCTTCGAAGGGCAATAATCCAGCGGTGAGGGAGTTTGGGCAGCGGATGGTGAAGGACCATTCGAAGGCTAACGATGAGTTGAAGAGTATTGCGCCGCAGGCGAATGTGACTTTGCCAACAGGGCTTTCGCGATCCGAGCAGGTTACGTATGACCGACTGTCGAAATTGTCCGGCGCGGATTTCGATATGGCTTATGCGAATGATATGGTGGCGGACCACGAGCACGATGTCGCTGAGTTCAAGCGGGAATCCACGAGCGGGCAGAATGAGACGTTGAAGAATTTCGCGGCAAAAACGCTGCCGACGATGCAATCGCATCTGGATCAGGCGCGGGAGATGTTGAAGTCGGTGCACGCGGCCGGGTGAGAAATTCGCCATTAGACTGGTCGGACAGCGTGGTTCCTGGGGAGCGGCTTCGCCAGGACACATGGAATGCAATTTCGTTCTTGTGAACGAGCAGGGACGCAAGATCGACGTGCATTCGTACAATTTGGATGAGGCGGGCAACAACGTTCCTGGCGTGCCCTATCTACCAGAGCATCTTACTGAAAATGGTTTGATCAACGTTACGCAGTTGGCTGCGTTCCTCCCCGGTGGCTGGTGAAGTTTCATACCGGGTACAAACTGGACCGCAACGATTTTCGCGATATGCGGGCGTTGTACCAGCGATTTGGAATCGCGCTTCCTGATGAGTATCCAAACGAACCCGCAAACGGCTGAAGGGGTCACTGGTCGGCATAATAGCTTCGCAAATAACTATTTTGCACAATTGACCGGCTTAAAGAGGTATATTGCTGAGCGCGGCATCAGTCGCACTCCCCGTTCTGAAGATCCCCAATGAAAGCGGTGTTACGGCAGGAGTCCGCTCTCATTCGGGACTGCCGCGCCGGAACAAATGACGGTAACCATCCATAGAGACTCTGTGTGGATCTCGAGGCTCGATCCCCGATTGCGAGTGGGCCTGCTGGCGTGCCTTGTCGCAGCGCTGGCTTACGCGGGGGCTAGGTTGGGCGGGACGCTGGAAATACTGCCGGAGGCGGACTGGCCACTTTGGCCGGCAAATGTGATCGTTGTGGCCGCGTTGCTGCTGGTACCCCGCAAAACGTGGCCAATATTGGTGGGGGCAACCTTTGCAGTATTTGTGTTTTATAACCTGCAATCGGGGATGGGAATTCGTTCGATTTGTTGGCTCGTGCTGTCCGATGCGGTGGAAATTCTGATCGCCGCACTGGGCCTCAACTATCTTTTCGAGGGCGTGCCGCAGCTGAGCAGCCCGAAGGCACTTGCCAAGTACTCCGTGTTCGCCGGGATCCTTGCGCCGGCGGCGGGAGCCATTTTCGGCGCTCTTGCCACCAGAGGAAATTACCTGACGAGCTGGCGGATTTCGTTTTTTTCGGAAGCGATCGCATTTTTCACGATAATGCCGGCGATTTTGGGTTGGATTGGCCGAGCGCAGCGGCGGGCACGCGTATCTCGGGCGGATTATGTGGAAGGGATCGTGTTGGTGGCGGCGATTATTTCGCTGGGTTATTTTGCGTTTGTGTCGCGCTGGGCGAGCACGCTGCCGGCACTGCTTTATTTTCTTGTGCCGTTTCTAGTGTGGTCCGCGCTACGTTTTGGCTCCGCCGGGGCCGGCAGTTCGGCGGCGATCGTAGCTTTTCTGTCCGTTTGGGGCGCGGCGCACGGGCGCGGTCCGTTCATGGAAAAGACTCCGATCGACAATGTGCTGTGGCTACAGCTTTTTTTGCTATCGGCAACAGTGCCCTTCATGGTCCTGGCGGCGCTTGTCGAGGAGCAACAGCGAAACGAAAAAGTACTGCGTGAAAGCGAAAAGCGCTTCCGCTTGGTGGCGGATACGGCACCGGTGCTGATCTGGATGTCTGGACTGGACAAAAAGTACAATTTTTTTAATAAGGGATGGCTGGACTTTACGGGCAAGCGGATTGAGGAAGAGCTGGGCGAAGGATGGGTTTCCGGCGTTCATCCAGAGGATGTACAGCGTTGCGTTGGAATCTATTCGTCGTCGTTCGATGCCCGGCTGGATTTTGAATTGGAATACCGCCTACGGCGTTCCGACGGAGAATATCGCTGGATCGTTGATTATGGGGTGCCGCGGTTTGAAACCGACGGCAACTTTTGCGGGTATATCGGATCCTGCGTCGACATCACGGAACGGAAATCATCCGCGGAATCGCTGCAAATTTTGACGGGGCGCTTGATTCATGCACAGGATGAAGAGCGCACGCGCATAGCCCGAGAATTGCATGACGACTTCAGCCAGCGGCTGGCGATCCTGGCCGTCGCCGCCGGACAAATATGGAAATCGCTTCCCACGTCGAACGTGGAAGACCGAAACAGAGTGCAGGAGATGCTGGACCGAATCAAGGACTTGTCGTCTGACCTACACGCGCTGTCACACCAGTTGCACTCGAGCAGACTGGAACACGTTGGGCTGGTGTCGGCTCTCAATGGACTCTGCAAAGAAGTCAGCGAGAAGTACAAGTTGAAGATTTTATTTGCCGGGCGCGAGCTTCGTGGCAGGGTGCCCAGGGATGTGGGCTTGTGTTTATTTCGGGTGGCGCAGGAAGCGCTGGGAAACGTGGTGAAACATAGTCAGGCCAAGAGCGCGGACATTGAGCTTGGCGCCAGCGCAGACGGATTGAGCCTGCGCATCCGCGATGACGGCAGAGGTTTTCGAACTGACCGTACCACACCGAGTACTGGAATTGGGCTGATCGGGATGCACGAGCGGATTCGGCTGGTAGGGGGAAGGCTGTTGATCAAGTCGGAGCCCATGCGAGGGACGGAGATTCTGGTCGAGGTGCCACTGCATGTCGCGGCGAATGATTCAGAAGCACGCGTGCAGACAGCTGGAAAGTGAACCGGTAGCAGCGGAGCTTATGCCAGCTTGCGGAATTGTTCGAGGAACATGGGCGGGTCGCCGTAGGGATTGTTCGTTTTCTGTCCGGGTGCCAGAAGGAGCGCCAGGAAGACGAGGATACTCACCAACGGGACGAACGCCAGCAGGACTGTCCATCCTGGCCAGCCGAGGTCGTGAAGCCGGGAAACTTCTGCCTTGAGGATCACAATCGAAGCGGCCAGGACCACGATCGCAAATAATCCGTGAAGTGGAGCACCACCGGCGCGGACTTCAGAAGCCCCAACCGCGGCGGCGACAATATCCAGGACGATTGAGCCTGCAACAATAGGCGCACCGCACCAGAACACAAATTCCAGCCTGCCAATTCGATTCGCCATCATTTATTCAGGCTAAGGCCTGTCTTTTCGATAGGGGAACTGGTCCACGGGTCAGGTGCGTCCCAGGAGTCACCTCCTGGCCGGTCGATCAGCAGGCGGTGGCGGTCTTGGATGAAAAATAGGATTTACGTGAATTACTTGCATCTGATGACGAGGCTTCGGGTCGAGTTCGAGGGGCGCGCGTGGGACAGTACCGTTGGAGGTGCGGGAACAAGGAAAACCAGTGATCATCCCTTCGCCCGGTAGTGGACCGGAGCCAAATCGATAATTGGGACGGTTGCCGGGTGGAAACACCTGAACCTTTGGTCAGGGTTGCTCGCCAGCGCAAGCTGTCACTATTGCGTCATCCCATCGACAACGTCTCGGTTTGAGTGAGGATGACGCAGATGCAACTCCAGTTTCTGTTACGAGCGGCGCGCATGCTTTTGCCGGCTGTCGCTGCGGTACTTCTCTGCGCGCTTCCCGTCCACGCCCAGCAACAATCGAATGAGAGTTCCGAGGTGCTGGCTACCGTGCCTGTAGCGGAACAAATTACGTTGAAAAACGACCGGCTTTTCTACGTGATGGCGAATTACACGACGGTCGAGCACACGGACAAGTTCGCTCCGCTTTCCGCGAAGACGAAATTCAAACTTTCCGCGAAGACAATGTCCGATCCGGTGACGGTCTCGTTCATTGCGATGATGGCACTGATGGGACAAGCCCGGGATAGTGACCCGTCGTACGGGCAGGGCTTGCAGGGTTATACGAAGCGCTATGCCACGTCATTCGCCGATACCGGAATCGGGACGCTGATGACGACATCCGTGTTCCCGACGGTTTTGCATCAGGACCCGCGCTATTTCCAACTGGGCACGGGGAGCACGTGGCACCGCGCTATGTACGCTGTGAGCCGCATCTTTGTGACTCGCGCGGATAATGGCGAAGTGCAATTCAATTATTCGGAGATCGTGGGAAATGCTGTGGCGGCGGGCATTTCGAACACCTACCATCCGCAGAGCCAGCGTACATTAGGCAACACGCTCAACGTCTGGGGTACGGACGTCCTGTTAAATACAGCGTGCAACGTGGCCAAGGAATTCTGGCCCGACATTCGGCGGAAAATTCATAAGGCAAGGCATTCGGAATAGGTCGTCGTTGGCGTGGTACCAAGACGCCGCGGTTGAGATCCTTCGCTTCGCGAAGGATCTCACGGTTTTTGTTGTAGCTACAGGCCGAACATGGAGTTGACTCCGGCGCGCGGGGCTTCAACAGCGGGATCACGACGTTCGAGCGGGGGAAGAGACGCGGGCTCGGCGGGCGGAGGAGGAGCGGGTTGTTGCGCGGCGGCCGGTACTGGAGCCGCGGGTTGTGAGGCGCCGGGTGCTGGGGCTGAGGCCGCGGCGGCGGCACCTGCGGGGCGGGCGGCGGGAGTTGGCTGGGCGGCGATGGGCTGGAGGTACGCCAGATCGCGTGCTTCTTCCGTGCCTGGCTGAACGGCGGGGAACGACAGATTCATTTGATGCTCCATGGCGCTGGCGATACGGTGCAACTGCCAGATGAGTTTTTCCAGTTCTTTCGAACGCCCGAGGGTCAGGTTGCGTTCCCAGAGAAAACGGACGGACAGCACCAGGAAAATGGGCAGGCCAACGGCGAGCGTGGCAAGAATAATGTTGAAGAACAATGATTCGAGGGGAGTGAAGGATTGGGTCATAGTGCCTCCAGGTGCGGGGTCCTGCAGGCAGGATAACGCAGCGCGGTGGTGGAGACAACGAGGTCGGGGTTGAGGGGTTCGTGCCGCGGGGAGTCGGTGGGGAAGGAATCGAGGAGGTTCCGTTTGCGATATTTCGGAAACGGTGGCGGCGGTCTAGCCACTTGTTTCCGATTTTATGGATTGATCATTCTCGGTTGGATTTATTGACCTACGGATTCAAGTACGAGCAATGTTTCTTTCTCGAGGACAATGTTACCGGTGCTGGAACTTAAGGAGGCAGTGGGCGGCGTCATGCGCGCGAGGGGATGGAGTTGCAGACCGTCAAAGCCGTAAATGCCTGTCGTTTCCGTCGTTATGTCCGTATTTTTCGGCGCGTTCGTTTGGCCAGAAATGGACGCCGACGTTGCCAGCCCCTTTTTACCTGTGTACATATCGCCCGGTTGCTCCTCCAGCTTGGCGGACAATGCGTAGATGGCGAAATGGTCCGGAAATTGTTCTCCGCCTTTCGGAACCACGCTGTCCAAGGTGATCCCGAACGCGGCGTCGGATTTTCCCTTGGAAAACGTCTCTACCTGGGTGACGGTTCCCTTGATGAGCGAGCCCTTTTTCAAAAGGATCTGATCGCCGGATTTAACGTCTTTAGTTACCTCGATGATGACAGGCTGGCCGGTCTGCGTGTGTTTGGTATCCAGTTTTGTCGTCAACTTTCCCAAAAGCCTCGTGCCCTTCGGCAGAGTCTGGGCTCTCTCAGCGGCAGCGCTGGCTTGCGCTTCCTTACTTTGCACGGATTGCGCTGGGGAAGAAATGGCTCCGGCTAGCGCGAGGGCGATAAAGGTTGCGGCGAGGCGACTCATTTTGAGTCCTCCGAAGGCGGTTTGGTTGATACCTGGCCATATATATCATTGAACACTAGATGGAGTTTAGGAAAATCGCACGGAGTTTCCTGCTCCGACTGGCTGAGTGCAGAGGAATGCTGGCGCACCCAGACAGCCAAAACCGCGATTTCGCCGGGACTCGAAGTTGGAGTTGAGGCTTGGTTAGGCCGACGGATGTTGGAGGATATCGGCGAGGGCGTGTAGGCGCGCTGTGTCGGCGGGAGTTTTGGCTGTGGCGGCGCTTTTTTCTACGGAGGGCGCCATTTTGTTGAGCTTGGCTACTTTGCCTTTATTCATGTGCGACTTCTCTGCGCTTTGGATGGCTTTTTGCAGAGACGCGATGCGATCGGCAGGCAAAGCTTGCGAGCGCGACAGTTGGTCCAGATAGGCTTTCGCTACGATCAATCGCGACGGCCATTCGATTTTTTGCTGGTTCTGCACGTTGAGTTCGGAGACGCGAACAGCTTTGGCCGCGTCAATTTCGTTTTGCGAGAGGAATTTGGTGGGCGTCAGTTCGAAGACGTCGAGGCCGCGCGCAATCTCCGAAGCGTAAATGATGCCGTTGTACCAATAGGCGGACCAGTCTCCGCCGAGTACCAGGATGGTTGGATCAATCGGACCGCGGTCGAAGTAGGCAATCTCAAACGGATGCGAGGGGTCTGTAAAGTCCATGACGGAGATGCCGCCCTGATACCATGCCTGAACTTCGATATCGCGACCGGGAACCGGAACGAGCGAGCCGTTGTGCGCCACACAATTTTCGTTGTCAGCCTGCGCTGCGGGCAGTTTGTAATAGCTGGCCATGCTGAGCTTGTCGTCTTTCAAGCGGAAGATGGCGTCCGCACCCCACTTGTTGGGATCATTCGGTCGACACCGCGCGCCGAGGCCGCCGCCCCACTCGTCGGTGAAGACGACTTTTGACCCATCGTTGGAGAACGAAGCGGAATGCCAGTAGGAATAGTTTGGATCGTTGACGGCATCGACACGCTTCGGATGAACGGGATCTCTAATGTCCAGCAGAATTCCGTTACCTGAGCACGCGCCCGCGGCCAAGCCAATCGCAGAGTAGACGGTAATGTCGTGGCACTGGTTGGTGTCCGCAGGTTTCTGTTCGTCCTTGTCATGACTGCCGCCATTGCTGAGGCCGTTCAGCGCGCCCGTACGCGCATCCATAAACACGCGTGGGCTGGAGACGACCTTGGCATCCTGCGGCGCGGCGACGGGAACCTTGATCACATCGATTCGAAACAGCGCGGTGTTTGGATCCTTATCCGGCTTTTCACCGGAGCAGCCGGCGAGTTCTTCCGGTTGACGTACGAAGGATGTGCCGGAAACGTAGATATAAACGTTGTCCTTGTCGTTGGGATCGAGCACCAGGGTGTGAGTGTGTGAACCACGGCAGGTCTGCACCGCGGCGACTTGCTTCGGGTTCTTAATGTCGGAAATATCGAAGATGCGCACGCCGCGGAAACGGTCCTTTTGCGCTGCGGGCAGGCGGTGTTCCTTTTCGTGGCCTGGCTCCGGCGGAGGACTCGGCGGAAATCCCTGGGTGCCACAATCGAGGCGCCCATTCGGCATTTCGACGGACATAAAGAGCAGGTTTTTGTAGACGGAGACATCGCCTTGGCCGCCGGGGCAGACCATCGAGGTGAGCAACTGGGTGTTGGAGGGATTGGAGATGTCGTAGATGTTCACGCCATAAAAATTTCCCTGGAACAGGTAGTTGCCCTGGAAGGCGAAATCTGAGTTCGCGAAGGCGAGCTGCGCGATCTCCAACTGAAGCGCCTTCGGCATCTTCGCGGGATTGCCTACGCCGAGCTGGGTCAGGGTTTTCTGCACTTTTGGATCATCGGGGTCAGCGGAGCCGAGCTGAAACGCGTCCGGCTTCTTGAGCAGCAGGAGGTGCTTGATGCCCATCGACGCTTCGCCCGCGTCGTACAGCCCGGGGCTGAGTTTGAAGCGCGGATCGCTGGCGTCCGAGCCGGTCATGCCCGGCGGCAGTGGCGGAGCGGGCTTCACGGCAAAGGGGTTTTCCTCTTCCGCGGGCTTCGCGGGTTCCTGCGCGGCCGGCGGGGTTGCAGCCGATGGCGCGGGCGTTTGCGCGGTTGTTTGTGCAGGCGTTTGCGCGTACATGCGGCTGACACCGGCCGAAGATAAAACAAACACAGCCACCGCGACGCGAAAGGCCAGACTGGGCACTCGATTCATCGTTTCTCCTCTGAAGATTCTTTCTGCAACATGGACTGCATGATCCTGATCTCGGCGCGTTGCCCGCTGTCCACATCCGTCGCAAAGTCGAACAGCGTGGCATCCTGCCCCGCACCCGCAGTGTTAAACAAATCCTTCACCATGATGAGCGCGCCATTGTGATGCTGAATCATCCCGGCCAGGAATAAGCGATCGAACTCTAGGCCCTTAGCCTTGCGCAATGCGTCCATCTGTTGCGGCGAAAGCATGCCGGGCATGAGAGGCATCGATTGGTGCGACATATCCATGCCGGACATATCCGGCATCGGCATGGTAAGAGGTTCACCGCGAGCCTCCAGCCAGCGCTGCATGAACTTGATTTCGTCGGACTGGGAGCTACTGATCTTTGCGCCTAACAGCCGCAGATCTTTGTTGTCCGTGTGCGACGGGATGAGGGCAGTCATTTCCACCGCTTGCGAATGATGCATGATCATGCCCTGCATGAACTCCACGTCGGCCGTCGACAGCGGCGGGAGCGTGCCTTTGGTTGATGGCGGCAGCGTTCTGGTGGGTTGACCGGGCGCGCCAGGCTGCACGATGACGGGCGCGGCGGGAGTCGTTTGTTGCGCGCGCGCGGGGGTGCTGAAGAAAAGTGCGGAAACGCTTGCGCCGAGCAGCGCGGCACACAGCAGGAAGAAAAAGCAGATCCCTCGCTTCGCGGACTCGGCTCGGGATGACACGTTAGAGGCGTCAGATACGATCCGTAATCCCAGGCTATAAGAAAGCGGGAAAATGATGGACCGAGAAACGCGGTTCACTTTTTAGGGTCTCCGTGAATGGGCGTCAATCGAGCCGCCGTGCGGGACACCGCAGGGAATTTCCTTTGCTTGTTGTGTGCTTCGTTGATGGCGTTTAGATCCGTGTTGATTGTGGAGTAGTTGCCGAATTCTCAGAATAGACTAAAAGCGTGGACGATGGCAACGCCAAGGGAGCATTTCCTCCCTGTATTCGCGAGATTGGTTTGATTGATTAGCGGGACCAGTGGTAGACGATGCCGGCGCCGATCAGGAAATTGTTTTGGTGGTTGTTGGTGGCGTTGGCGAAGGTGGTCAGGTAGTAGTCGACCTGAATGACGCGAACGGCGAAGCGGGAATTTACAGGCACGTCCACGCCGCCGCCGATGCGAGTGGAAAATTCAAAGGCTCCGTCGGCAATGCCTGCAACTCCGCCGCCAGCATGAGTTGAGCCCAGGAGGATTTGGGCAAACGGTTGTGGCTGATGGTCGCCTTCGAGCCAAGGTTGCGGAATCTGGTAACGCGCACCGGCCAAAAAGGAAGTCAGGGTGAGAGAGTTGCCGAGCGGGCCGGCACTGCCCGTGTGCTCGGAACTGAAATCCACGACTGCCGACCAGGGTCCATGGAAGTGCCACGAGCCGGAGAGCCCTCCGCCATTCAATCCGAAACAGCCACATTCGCCGGGACCTGCATTGGTGCGGACCCAGTGATAGGTGGCGGCGACGTCGCCGACATAGGAGTCCTGGGCACGAACGGCCGCAGCGCCCGCGAGGAGCAGTAGCGCAGAGAGCAGAAATGAACGCATGGCGAATTCTCCTTGAGCTCGCATTAGTTTGCCGGCACCGCAACGGTGGCTGAAACATTACTGACGATCGTGTCTTCGTAGGAGCCACCGGTGGAAGAAGTGATATAGAGATAAGCCACCGGCGGAGGGGTAACCGTACCGGAAAAGATCTGGTTGCCGTCCATGGTTACGGTCATCTGGCCCTGATTGACGGAGTAGGTGTAGCTGTGCGTGATCGGACCGCTGCTCGAGACGACGGTGGGGATGTTGGTGTTGACGTTGAAATAGGGATGCTCGAAGAGCGCGGATTCGCCGCGAGTCACGGCGATATACGGTACCGCTGGTTCCCCGGCGTTGTGATAGGTATCCAGCTCAAATAGCAGGCCAGGAATGCCTTTCGCGCCCAGCCCCATTCCGACGGCGCCCAAACTCGCGGTTGTTGCGCCGAGGGATGGATCGGCAAGGAGGACGGTGAAACCATCGGCGGGAAGAGCGCTGGGATTGCTGAATGTAACGCTGAAGCTAATTTGTATGTTGCCGGTGGAAATGAGGTAGGGCCAGACCATCTCACCATGCTGGTCGTTTGTGGCGGTGGTTAATTGGTAGCTGCAGGACGGAGCGGCAACGGCATCGCCAATCGCAGACCAATTGCTGTTGCAAAGATTGGGAACGTTGGAGACGGGGCCGACGAAGAGTCCCGCCGAACTGCTGGTGATGGACGCAGTGACGCCGTTACTTACGGCAACGTAGAAAACGGCACCATTGTCGGTGCTGCTGGCGGAAGCGTCCGTGTAGCTCGAAGCGGTTGCGCCGGGGATTGCCGTGAATGTGGAAGTGCCGGGAGCGGCTTCGTACCACTGATAGGTCAACGGCAGAGCGGAGGTCGCCGTGACCTGATAGGTGGCGGATGCACCGACGTCGACATATTGCGTGACGGGTTGTTGCGTGATCTGGATGCCGTTGCCGACGGCGAGTGGAGCAGGCTGCGAAGTGGCTTGGCCGTAGGCGTTGGTTACGATGACGTAGTAAGAATCCTGATCGTTCGCGGTGGTGGTTGCGGTGGAAGGAACGTTGTAGGTGGCGGAGGTCGCACCGGCGATCGCAGTTCCGGTGGTTTGACCGGCAGGAATCCGGTACCACTGATAAGACAAGGTTGGCGTGCCGGAGGCTACTATGGTGAAAGAGGTGGTGCCGCCGGGAGCGACTGTCTGGCCAACAGGTTGAGTGAGAATGGTCGGGGGGGCGTTGCCTGCGGTGACGGTTAGAGTGGCGTTTATGCTGGCTAGCGTGCCGCACGAATCGGTGACGGTCGCGTAATACTGATCTCCGTCGTAGGTGATGTCCACGGGCGGCGTGCTGTAGTTGCTGGAAGTTGCGCCAGAAATCGCGACACCGGTCGATCCGCCCGAAGGAATCTGATACCACTGATAGGAAATTTGCCCGATGCCTTGTCCGGAAACGGTGAACAAGCCTGTTTGCGTGGGTATCAATGAAATGCTTGCGGGATTCGAGAGAATGGTTGTTGTACCAACTGCTACGGCGGCGAAGCTCGATGTGACGCTGCCCAAGCCGTTCGTTACGGTGACGGAATAGTTGCCCGCATTCGCGGATTGGGCCGACGGAACAGTGTAGGTGGAACTGATGGCGCCGGGAATAGCGGTTCCGTTGAGATTCCACTGGTAGCTCGCGGCATAAGAGGCGACGACGGAGAGCGTGAGTGCGCTACCGGTGCAAAGGCGCTGGCTGGCGGGCTGCGTCATGATGACGGGAGCGCTGAGCGTGATCGTAGTGGTGACGAAGACGGAAGGCTCATCGACGCTGGTTGCCGTGATGGTGTAGGTGCCCGCAGTACTGGGAGGCGTCCACACATTGCCGCTGAAGGTTCCAGCGGTCGCGGACCAGGTAACAGCGTCAGTCGCGCCTCCGGTGGCGGTGCTGCTAAAGGAAGTCTGGGCCGGCGCGATGGTCTGGTTGGCGGGCAAGATCGGAGTCAAAGAGACTTGAGTCGGCGTGACCACGCATGTGGTGGAGACCACGTCGCCCTTGGCGTCGGTGACGGTGAGCGTGTAGGTTGTGGTTGAGGTAAGCGGTGGCGTTTGATAGGAAGCGCCGCTTACGGCTGACGTAGTGATGTCGGTGCTGCCCACGCCATGCGAGCCGATGACGGCGGTGGTGGCGCCGGAAAAGGTGGGGAACAATTGCACCGTGGAGTTGTAAGGCGGCGTTGTTGAACTTGGAACCAGGCTCTTGGCTAGCGGAGGCGGAAGCAGAACGGTGAGAGTTGCCGGGCCGCTGGTGGCAGAGCCAGCGGAGTTCGTCACCGTGACCGTAAACAGTGAGCCGCTGTCGCCCGCGACGGTGGCGGGTGTCGTGTAGGTGCTTGACGTGGCACCACTGATCGGAACGCCATTCTTGTACCACTGGTAGGTCATGCCGCCGGTGCCTGTGGCGGTAACGCTGAATGTGGCGATCTGGCCGACAGGAATGGTGACGCTGGCGGGCTGCGTAACAGTGGGAGCGACGGGCCTATAGCCCTGGAAGCCTCCCGCACATCCCGCGAGACCTAAAAGAGCAAAAGCTAAAGCAAGAGCAGTCAGGGGGAGAAGGCCGGCATCTCGCAACACTTGACGGCTGAGCCAGCCAGGCGGACGGACGCAAAAAGAGCAGTCAACACACCCAGTCGCAGATCGCATGGAGAGGAAACTCCTTGCTTTAACTGTAGCGAGAGGAGAATTCGGTGCGAGAAGAACTGCAACAGCGGGTGTACAAAGGGCTTATAACAGTTTCGTGTCAGGCGGTATGTGCTCTATTATAAAGCACTTATGTGGACGTCGCTTTGATGGCAGAGACAATCAGGAGGCGGTGGGGAGGAGTTGGCCGCAGTGTTTGCAGTGGGTGGCGTCTTTGTCGTGAAGTGTAAAGGTGCAGCCAGGGCAGAGGCGAGGAGCTGCGTGGCCGGCAGCGCGGGCCAGTTCGAAGGAGAAAATGCCGGTGGGCACGGCGATGATTCCATAGCCCAACACCATGAGGATGGAAGCGATGAAGCGGCCGAGGACGGTGTGCGGCGAGATATCACCATAACCGACGGTGGTTACAGTGACGATGGCCCAGTACATCGCCGCGGGAATGCTTGTGAAACCGTTTTGCTCGCCCTCGATCTGATACATCATTGCGCCAACCAGGATGACGATGGTCAATACGGTGAAGAGGAATACCGTGATTTTGGGAAGGCTGGCGCGGAGAGCTATTTTCAAGGCGGCGGCTTCGCCGAGGAATTGCGTGAGCTTGAGAATGCGAAAGACGCGGAGAAGGCGAAGGGTGCGAACCAGCGTGAACGTGTGAGTGATGCCGAAAAAGACTCCGAGGTAGACAGGCAGGACAGCGAGCAAATCCACTATGCCGAAGAAGCTGATGGCGTAGCGCCACGCATTGGGCGCGCAGGCAAGGCGCGCGGCATATTCGAGAGTGAAGAGGATCGTGACCATCCATTCGGTGGTCTGGAGGTAAGGACCGTAGGCGTCGTGAAGACTCCGAACGCTATCGAGGAGAACAGTCAGGACCCCGAGAAGGATGAGGACGAGAAGGGCCAGGTCGAACAAACGGCCGGCGGAGGTAACGTGGCCGAAGATGATTTCGTAAAGCTTGTCCCGCCAGGGAGCGCGACGATCGACGTGAGAGTCCGATGCGGTCATGGTTTTCAATCGACGGCTGCAGGAAATTTCAGATCAGGATACCGCAAGGCTCAACCGGTGGCCAGAAAGTAGGAGATCGGTGTAACTGCGGAGTTTAGCGGAACTGGCTGTGAATCAAACGGAGCAGGTTTGTTGCGTTGATTCAGAGCGGCCGCCGGTAAAGCGAAAATTGTTCACGATGTTTTCTTCGGCCTCGTCCAATTGGCACGGATTCCCATTTTCGGCCGCGAAGACGTACCAGCCGACACCTTGCTGCATGGCCCAGGTGGCTGCTGCTAGCGGCGCGTAGTGTTTGTGCAGGCAGCGGAGATGGCTCCAGCTCTCGGTCCAGCCTGCTTCGCAATAAGGATTGATATTCAGGTAGCGCAGCCGCAGAGACTCGACGATTTCGGCGACCAATGGATCAGGTGAAGAGGACATCGGGATCCCTCTTCCTCCTTTGTTTCATTGAGTGTTCAGCAAAGTTGTTGTTGCTTGCAAGAGTGCGTGTATCGGTCGCGGCTCAGACGTTCAGAACTGGAATCGGGACTGTGCGGATGATGCCGTAACCGTGAAGGCGCAGGTTTCCACCGTACGGGTAGCAGCCTGTGACGAGCAAATCCGCGTTTGTTTGCTTTGCGGCTTGGCTTAGGGCTTTTGGCACATCACCGCTGCCGATGAACACGCCGGCCTTGATGCCGGTGTCGCGTTCGAGCTTTGCAATGCGCTGGGAAGCGTCGGAAACCAGCGCGTCTTTCCATTTTGGGTCTACCTGCCAGCCACCGGGCCCAAAAATTTCCACGCCATCCGTGACATGCGCGAGCGTGAGGCGCGCGTTAAACTCGGTGGCGATTTGTGCAGCCCAAGCGACGGCTTGATCGCTGCGCGGCCCCAGATCGACGGCGCACAATACGCTTAGGATCGCGAACGGCTGCTGCAGTGATGCTTCCACGTGGGCGCCGGTCCAAAGCGGGCACTCGGTCCGGTGCAGAACTTTCGCGGTGACGGAACCGAGAAGAAATTGATCAAAGGTGAAGCCATGGGACGGCATCATGATCAGGTCGGCGTTTTGCAGCGCGGCGGCCTGAATAATCGCGGAGGACGGATCGCCTTGGCCCAACAGGCGCTGGATGACGAGGCCGTCGAGATCTGCGGCGAGAGACTGATCATTTTGTTTTTTGGCGTTCGCAAGGATCATTGTGAGCAGATCCCAGTCAGCGGGCTTATGGCCGGGTTCCGGCACACCCGCGGCGTGGCTCAGCGGTGTCACGACGTGCAACATCACAATTTCGGAGTTGAACTGGCGCGCCAGCACAGCAGCCTGATGAATCACGGCAAAGCAGGCAACGGGAAGATCAACCGGCAAGAGAATTTTCTTGATGTTTAGCATTTTGCAACACCTTCAGTGGAAATTTGCAGCAGCTTCTGGCTCCGCGGGAATTTGCCATCTGCTCGACCGCTAGCTAGCCACCTGCAAGATGCATTGCCAATGGTACAGTAAGGTGAAGATTAGGGATTAAGCGGTGCATACTGATAGTCTTCGAGCATGGGGGCAAAGCGCATTAAAGGCTTGTTGGTGCAGGTGATAGTGGCAATCGTGCTGGCGATGCTTTTCGTTTCGCTGCTGGCGCGGCAAATGTTCCATCCACGGTAACGGCTGTCACTATGTTTATTGCAACTGCGCTCTTGCCAGCAGCCGCCTGCCGAGCTGCACAAATTCCGCTACCAGGCCTGCGGTTTCTTCCCCTGAATTCGTTGCGGCATCTATCTCCGTAGTCAACAGGATTGACGTAGCGACATCTGCGCTACATTCCAGGCAATACTTTTCTTTTCTGCCCGGCAAGTCAAACAATTCTCCACGGTGTCCACAAACTTCGCATTGTAAATGGGACGGCTCCGCACTTCCCTTCGGACCGTATTGCATTGAAGTTCCTCCATGGCCTGTGCCTTGTGGGCTTCCACGCAGCGCAATGCAATAGTAGGAAAACCTCGTTGAAAAAATCCTGAGCGTTCCGTTAGGAATTCGTAAGCCCGAAGGGGTCCATACGGCATTGATTCGAAAGCAGAAAAGAAAAAAGGAGAGGCGGGAGGTTCCCCACCTCCCCTTCTTCCTCTTACGAGGAATCCGGCTAGCCCGAAAGAGCGCTAGCCGGAAGTGTGCTCGCACTGTTTTTGTATTCCCTCAAATGCCGGAAAAAGTTCCAGAGGAGCCCCCTCCTTGCTCAGTCTCGGTTCGATTCGCAGCTGGAAAGTGCTGGAGACGTCATCCGAGGCGATGGTCGCACGCGTGGAGTTATACTAGCGAGTGTGAGAAGCGTTTACATGGGGCCTGGGCATTGGTGGGAGGTGGAATTATGATCCGACGGGATTTTTTGCGGCGCTTTGTTTATGGGGGAACGGCGCTGGCTGCTACGGGAACGGCGGGGCGGGCGATTGAGGGGCCTTTGGGTGATGGTGCGGAGAGTGGGCGTAATTTTGCGAATCTGACTGGGAGCGACAAGGACAAGAAATATGCGCTGCCTGCTCTGACGGCGATTCCCTTCCCGCTTGAGGATGTGAAGATAGTTGATCCGGAACTTTTGCGGATGCGTGAGCAAACGCTTACTTACATGCTGTCGCTGGATTCCGACCGGCTGCTGCATAACTTCCGCGTGAACGCCAAGCTGCCGTCGACGGCGGAGCCGCTGTACAACCGCGAGTCTCCGACGAACGGATGGCGCGGGCATTATGTCGGACATTTTCTTTCTGCGAGCGGCCAGATGTATGCGGCGACCGGAGACGCGCGGATCAGGGCGAAGGCCGACGCCATGGTGGCAGAACTGGCGAAATGCCAGAAGGCGCTTGGCGACAAGGGTTACCTATCGGCGTTTCCGGAATCGGACTTCGACGACCTGGAGCAGGGGCGGCCGGCGGCGGTGGTTTGGTACGCGTTGCATAAGATCATGGCGGGATTGCTGGATGTATACGAGAGCTGGAAGAATCCGCTGGCGCTTCAGGTGCTGGAAGGTATGGCGACGTGGACGGACTGGCGCACGGGGCGGCTGCCGGAAGAACAAATGCAGCGCACGCTACAAACGGAATTTGGCGGCATGGCCGAAGTGCTGGCGAATCTCTCGGCGGTGACGGGGAGTGCGCAGTACCTGGTGGTAGCGAAACGCTTTGATCATCACGTGGTGATGGATCCAGCCGCCGAGGGGCGCGACACCTTGACCGGCTTGCACGCGAACACGCAGGTGCCCAAGTTCATCGGAGCAGCGCGGGAGTATGAGCTGACGGGCGATCCATATTATCGAGACGGCGCGCAATTTTTCTGGCAGCAGGTGGTGATGCACCGCAGCTACGTGACCGGGGGCAACAGCGTGAACGAACATTTTCGCACCCCGCCGGACGTGCTCACGACGGAGCTGACGGACCTGACGCAGGAAACCTGCAACACCTACAACATGCTGAAGCTGAGCAACCATTTGTTCAGCTGGCAGGCGGACCCCAAATACGCGGACTATTACGAGCGCGCTTTCCTGAATCATATTCTGGCTACACCCAATCCGGCGCAGGGTTCACCGCTTTATTATTTGGGAATGCAGCCGGGACAGTGGAAAGTCCACTTTGTGCCGTATGAGGGCTACTTCTGCTGCTGCGGCACCGGCCTGGAGAATTTCTCGAAGCTCGGCGAGGGATTTTATTTTCACAACGGGCAATCGCTTTGGGTGAATCAGTTTTTCGCTTCGGAAGTGAACTGGCGGGAGAAGGGCGTGGTCGTCCGGCAGGAAACGCGTTTCCCGGACGAGGCGGGGACGCGCTTGGTGGTGCAGACGAAAACGCCGGCACAATTTGGCTTGAATGTGCGCATTCCTTATTGGGCGGAGAACGCGAGCGTGACGATTAATGGCAAGCGCTTCCGGCCTGGGGAAAAGCTGGCGCCATCGAGCTACGCGAACATCGAGCGCTTGTGGAAAAATGACGACGTTGTGGAAGTGAAGCTGCCGATGCGTTTGCATTTGCAGACGATTCCCGACGACCAGTCACTCGCCGCTGTCATGTATGGCCCGGTAGTGCTGGCAGGGGAACTTGGAACGCAGGACCTGGATCCCAAGAAAATTTATTCCGAAGATAAAGTGTTGCATGGCGGGTTTGTGGCGATTGTTGTGCCGGAGCTTGCAGGCGCCCGGAATGCGCTGGAGAAATGGATTCAGCCGGCGGGAGCGAAGGAGAAACCGCTGACGTTTCGCACGGTGGGCGGGGGACGGCCTGAGGATGTGACGCTGAGTCCGTTCTACCGGCTGTTCGATCAGCGCTATTGCGTGTACTGGCGTTTGCGCAATGGCGTGGATGGATAGTGTAGCTCCGCAGTTCGATTATTTTTGGCGGTTGTTCAGCTGCTCGATTACGCGCTTCAATTCTTCCAGCTTCTGGCCGGCTTCGCCGAGTTTGCCTTCGGATGTGAAGCGCTGGTATTCGGCTAAATCTTTGGCGGCTTCCCCGATGAGCGCGTGGAGATCCTCGGAAGACTGGGGCGACGACGAGGTTGATGCGGGCCTCCGCGCCTGCTCCGCGGAAACGGGCGCCGCAGTCATGGACGGGACGGCTCCGCCAAAAAGAGATTCCATCGCTGATTCAAATGTTGGTCCGTAGGCAAGGCGGTCCTGCAGCGCCAGGACGACCAGGCGCAACTCGGGCATTGGGCTGCGCTCCGCCTGCAGATAAATCGGCTCGGCGTATAACAGCGCGCGGCCGCACGGAATTACCAAAAGCGCTCCTCGGCGGACGTGCGAGCCTTGCTGATTCCACAGCGTCAATTGCCCGGAGAGCTGCGCGTTCTGATCGATGCGCGCCTCGATTTGAAGCGGGCCGTCGACCAGCTTCGTTTTCGGGAAGTTGTAGACGATCGACGTGCCGTACTGTGCGCCGTCGCTGCGGCCGGCGATCCAGCCGATCATATTGTTGCGGTTCGCCGGGGTGAACGGCAGAATCTCCGCGAACTCCACGCCCGTTTCGCCGGGCAATTTCATCAGCACGAAATTCGGCTGCATCGGCTGTGTTGTTTGCTGGCCGCCTTCGTCGACGCCCGCTTCGGTCGCCACGGTCCAGAGATCGTCGCGGTTGTAAAAGGCTTCCGGATCGGTCATGTGATACAGGCCGTACACTTCGGCTTGGAGCTTCAGCAGCAACTCTGGATAGCGGACGTGCTTGCGCAGTTGCGGCGGCATCATCGCAGCATCCTTGAACAACCCGGGAAAGACGCGGCGATAGGTGGCGATGATCGGATCATCGTTATCGAACACATAGAAGGTTGTCGTGCCGTCGTACGCGTCGATGACCACTTTCACGCTGTTGCGCATGTAATTGATGGAGTCTGCGCCGAGATGGTAATGGGTGGAATATGGATAGCTGTCCGAATCCGTGTATGCATCCATAATCCACGACAGGCGGCCATCGTCACCCAACACGATGTACGGATCGGGATCGTAGGTAAGGAACGGCGCGAGGGTGGCGGCGCGCTCGCGAATGTTGCGCCGCATCAGCAGGCGGCTGTTGCTGTTCACGTCATCGCTGAACGGGAGCTTCGCCAGATCGCCGCGGTCGAGCGCGATCATGATGCGGCGCAGAAAACCGCCCAGCTCGATGCCGCCCGAACCTTCGTAGGACGTCAAGCTATTGCTCTGCCCCTGCGGATAATTGAATTCCTGCTGGCGCGTCTTGGCATACACATCGGTATTCGTCAGCTCGCCGAAATAAATCTCGGGGCGCGTTACGTTCAGGCCGCGGACGGTGCTCTGGATCGGCATGTCTCTCAGAATTAATGTCGGCAATCCTTCGGGCGTGAATCCATTTACCGGGTTCATGGTGATTCCGTAGCCGTGTGTATAGATCAGCTTCTCGTTGATCCAATTACGGCTGCTCTCTGGGAGTTTTTCCACGTTTAGTTCACGCGCGGCCAGCATCACTTCGCGGGTTGTGCCCTCGATTTCGTAGCGATCGATGTCGATGTCCGGAAAATCGTAGTAGGTGCGGATTTCCTGAATCTGCCGCAGCGTGTCTTGAAGCGCGCGCCAGTCCCACAAGCGGATATTCTGCAGCGTGGCTTGATTGTTGGCAGCGTCGGCCGCTTCGACCGTAGTCTCCGCAGGAAACTCGCGCTGCGCCATGCGGTTTAATCCGTAGGCCTGGCGCGTCAGATCGATGTTGTGCGCTATATAAGGTTGCTCGCGGACCAGCTCGTTTGGTTTCACGATGAAGCTGCTGACGTACCAGCCGACGACTTGCAACCCGAGGTAACACACCGCCGCTGGGAGAATCGCCACGATTAGCCAACGCGCTCCGCCTCTTCCCGACTGCGCCGACACGGTTTTCATCAGCGCGATCACCGCGCCCAGGATCAGTGCGGCACAAACGATCAGCATGCCTGTCAACATTACGTGCGCGTCGGTGTAGGTAACGCCGCCGAAGATGGTGTGATCGCCAAGCAGCAGTTCGAACCGGGCGATATAGGTGCGCATCGCGAGGATCAGCAACAGAAAGGCAAACGCGATACCCAGCCCGCGCCAGGGAGCGGATTCATAGGTGCTGCGGCGCCCACTCAGCAAACGGCCACCACCGGTGATGAAGAGAAAGAAAACGGCGAGGACGCAGGTAAGGATGGCGAGAAGCAGCAGCCATCCGGCGATCAGTTGCCAAGCAGGAAGAGTGAAGAGATAAAAGGTCAGCGGTTTTCCGAAGATGGGATCGACTGCGCCGGCTGCACCGCGCGGCGCGTACCAGAAGAGCGCCAGCGCCGGCCACTCCGCCATTATGCCCGCACCAACCGCCGCGGAAACGGCCAGCGAGATGAGAAATGCGATCAGGCGCAGCAGAGGCTCAACCGGCAGCTTGATCGGTTGCCCGCCAACGAAAATCGTTTGACCGCTCGGCAAATCGGGAAGATACGCGCGCTTGAGAAGGACGAACGATCCGTACAGAACGACAAATGTTGCTACCGCAAACGCCGCGAAGACTCCCGACTGCAGGCTCAGTGATTTCCAGAACACTTCCCCGTAGCCGAGCGATCCGAACCACAAGACATCCACGTAATACGAAAATGCGGTGCGGCCGGCGAAAATGATGCCGACAATTATGGCCAGTATGAGTAGAAAACGGCGGCGGTGCCGCGGAGGCGTGCGTGGCCAATCAATGGAATCGGGCAATAGCTCCCCTTGCCGGTACTTCCGGCGGCTCAGTTGTCCAGGAGAGTGTATTGTACAACGGCTGAAGAAGAGTGTGTAACCATAGACCCATTGCGATGCCCGCGGCGACCGATCAGACGTTTTTCTTATTAGTGTGTGCTGGTCTTGGTGCCAATTGCACCGCTGGCAACCGGGAGTGAAACTACCTCTGGTTTTCCGACGTTTACGCGGAGCTTGTCGGTGGCAAATGCCACTGGGCCTGCGTATGAGGCGCGGATCGATTTGCGCACGGCCGGTTCCTGACTTTCCACGTCGGGAGCGATGTGGCTCAGCAATAAACTTTTCACGGCGCTTTCCTGCGCTACTTCGCCAATTTTTCTTGGCGGCGTATGCAGATCGTATAACTGCGATGGCGAAGCAGGAGGATCGAGCACGGCGCAATTGAAGATGAGCAGGTCGGCGTTCTTTGCTAATTGCGCCAGGTTGACTAGCGCAGACGCATCCATATCGCCGGAAAACACTACCGACACGCCCTTGTAGGAAATGCGGTAGGCCACCGACGGGCAGTCGCCGTGATGCGTGGCGATTTCTTCCACCACCAGGCCACCTTCATCGACAATTTTGGAGCGCGGCGAATCGAGAGCGATTGGCAGGTCACGGACCTTGAATGTTTCGTCCGCGCCAAAGGTTTTTTGATAGGCGAACGCTCCGTGATCTCCGACGAGCAAATCGACAAATCGTGAAGTTTTGGGGAAGAGCCCGGAGGCGTCTGGCCCAAAAATACGGTAGACGATGGGACCGTCACTGGTGAGAGCACGTGCGTTGAAGAATGCCGCCAAGTCTCCACTGTGATCGATGTGCAAGTGAGTCAGCAAAACGGTATTTGCTTTTTCCAAATCCAGGTCCAATTCGCCAATTCGGAGGAACGCACCCGGTCCGGCATCCACCAGGATGCGAGGTGTGCCATCGAGAAGGACGAGGAAACTGGAACCGGCCCGTCCGAACGCGCGCGGGCCGCCGGAGCCGAGCACCACGACTTCCAACGCGGGCTTTGGGGGATTTGCGCGCATGGCGACCGGGAACAAGAAAATCGCAAGCAGCGCAAGCACGAAGGGGGGCTTGAGGCTTATTTCTCCCAGAGCGAAGCGACGCTCCGTCATGGTCCAGGTCATGGTGGAAAGGATACGCCAGTGTCGGGCGGTGTGGCTATCCGGCGCTCAGTTTAGCCCAGAGGTACGGACAAACTTTTCTTCTATTCTTGCGCTAGAATCGTGCACTCGGTGAAGTTATTCGTATGACGATTCCTGCTGCCACAGAAGGTAATGCGAAGAAGCGAGGGCCTGCCATAAGAAGGTGGGCGCTGCTGGCGTTTTGTGTGTTGATCCTGTTTCTCGTGTTCCGGCACAGACAGATACACGTTTACGACGGGTTTGAGTCGGAAAAACTGGGCAGGCACTGGTGGGAAGGGCGAATGGTGCCGGGATCGTTTCGCGTGCAGTCGGATGTGGTGCGGTCCGGGCACCGCGCCGGCGAAATCACGGTGCGCTCCGGCGACCGGCGCGAGGCAGCCAGCGGTGACGGCGCGGCAACGGAACGGGACGAACTGATGGAGGCTTGGTGGCTGTTTGCCTACATGCATCGCACGTATCGCTATTCGTTCAGCTTGTATCTGCCGGCGGATTTCCCTATTGTTTCCACGCGGCTGGTTCTGGCCCAATGGAAACAAGTGTGCGAATGGACAAAATGCCGGCCGCAAAATCCGGTACTGGCCGTTCGCTATCAGAACGGAGAGCTGTTCATTACGCGGCAAGACGAGCGCGCCCGGTCCATTCTCTATTCCACAAAACAGGAAATGCGGGGGCGCTGGCTGGACTTTCGATTCGAAACGCGATTTTCGAACGGCGGCGATGGCCAAATCGACGCGTGGCTAAACGGAGACAGGTAGTCCATTACACGGGGCCGACGGTTTATCAACCGCAGCTAGGCTACCCTCGGCACGGTTTCGTCTACTTCAAGACCGGACTATACCGAGACGAAATGCAGGAGCCGATGACAATGTATGTGGACGACTATAGAAAAGATGAGCTGACGCAGTAATCGCGTCCTCATGTTTGCCTGCATTGCGGCGCTGCGTTAAACTTCATGACCAATGACGGACACCGCATCCATGATTGGCCGCAGCATCTCTCACTACAGCGTGTTGGAAAAACTCGGCGGCGGTGGAATGGGGGTAGTCTACAAGGCGAAGGATACTCGCCTTGGCCGGAGTGTTGCGCTTAAATTCCTACCCGACGACATTTCGCAGGATCCGCAGGCCATCGAGCGGTTCCGGCGCGAAGCACGCGCGGCGTCCTCGCTGAATCATCCGAACATCTGCACAATTCACGACATTGGAGAATTCGAAGGTCGTCCATTTATCGCGATGGAGCTTCTGGAAGGCCAGACGCTGAAGCATCGCATCTCCGGAAAGCCGATTGCGATAACGGAACTGCTGGAAGTAGGGGTACAGATTTCGGATGGGTTGGAAGCCGCACACGCAAAAGGCATCGTCCACCGGGATATCAAGCCCGCTAACATTTTCCTGATCGATCGCGGTCCGGCGAAGATTCTGGACTTCGGCCTGGCGAAACTCGCGAGTGTTGGCTCAGCGGCGGTATTCAACAGCGAGGCGTCGATGCACAGCCGGACACTGGTTGAGGGCGACGACTTTCTGACAAGTCCTGGCAGCTCGGTGGGCACCGTCGCGTATATGTCGCCGGAGCAAGCCCGCGGTGAAACGCTGGACCTGCGCTCCGATCTGTTTTCGCTGGGTGTGGTGCTCTACGAAATGGCCACGGGAGTGATTCCTTTTACAGGTTCCACTTCGGCCTTGATCTTTGACGGAATCTTGCACGGCGAAGCTGCTCCGGCAACACGATTGAATTCCAAGTTGCCGTTGGCGATGGAGAATATTTTCGCCAAGGCCCTGGAAAAAGATACAGACCTGCGCTACCAGACGGCAGCCGAGCTTCGCGCCGACCTGAAACGCCTGAAGCGCGATATGGACGCGAACCGCCGCGCGGAAAGGAGCGACTCGTCGAGCTCCAACGCCACGGTGGGGGCGCCTGCGCGGAAATCGGTTGCCGTACTTTACTTTGAGAATCAGGGCGGCAGTAAGGAAGACGAATACTTCCGCGACGGCATGACCGAAGACATCATCACAGAGCTTTCGAAAATCACGCAACTGCAGATTTTTCCGCGTTCGGAGATGCTGGCTTTCCGCGATAAAACAACCAACGCAGCGCAGGTGGGCCAGCAACTAGGCGCCACCTTCGTTCTGGAGGGCACCATACGCCGATCCGGAAACCGTTTGCGCATCACCGCACAGCTTGTGGAAGGATCGACGCGGCATTCCGTATGGGCCGAGCGCTACGACCGACAGCTTGAGGACGTGTTCGCGATCCAAGACGAAATCGCGCGCAGCATTGCGCAGGCGCTGCGCATCACACTGACTCCACAGGAAGAAAAAACGATTGGGCTGAAACCCACGGGCAACACGCAGGCCTACGATTTCTACCTGCGTGGCCGGAGCTACACACGGCGCGAAAACACAGATTATGCTTTGCAGATGTTCGAGCAGGCGATTCAACTCGACCGGAATTTTGCGCTGGCTTATGCGGGAATCGCCCATCTGTGTGGACTGATTTACGAGCTACGGGATCAAAACCCCGACTGGATCTCCCGGGGACTTGCCGCGTGCGATCGCGCGATGGCGCTGGCGCCAGAATTGCCTGAAGTGATGGTGGCGCGCGCGCGACTGTTTTACGCACAAAAGAAATTCGATGAGACCGAATTGATGGCGAGGCGGGCAATCGAGCGCAAACGCGACTGCGATGGATCCTGGAATATCCTGGGGCGCGCGCTGCTTTCGCAGGGCAAGTACGAAGAAGCTGTCAGTCTTGCGGAGCAGGCGCTGGACGCGAATGGCGACGACTACAACACATACATACCGTACCATCTCTGCATGAAGCGCCTGAAGCTTCAGGTGGAGGCAGAAAGTCTCCGCGCAAGGATGGTCGTTGTTCTACGGCAACAATTGGAGATGGTTCCGGAAGACGTGCGCGCGCGCATCTTGTTGTCCAGCAACTTGGCCGCGAGCGGGGAAATCGAGGAAGGCATCCGGCATCTGCAGACGGCCGTGGCCCTTCGCCCCAACGACGGAAACACACTTTACAACGCGGCGTGCACCTATGGAGTGTTGGGAAGAAAGGTGGAAGCACTGGAGACGCTGAAGAAGGCGCTCAATGCGGGCTACGGCAATCTCAACTGGGCGGCCAGAGACTCCGACTTCGAA
This sequence comes from Candidatus Acidiferrales bacterium, assembly GCA_963742325.1. GTDB lineage: Bacteria > Acidobacteriota > Terriglobia > Acidiferrales > UBA7541 > Acidiferrum. The sequence continues at coordinate 3,431,920 of CAVULB010000002.1, forward strand.
TGCCTGCACAACAACCCTGAATTCCGGAAACTTGTCGGGCTAAGTGACGCGCCCGGATCGTAGACGTTGCGGCTCAACCCTCTCAACTATTATTCTCTGCGTGGTACACGTTGACTTGTGTCGACGGTTGAATCCAAACAGATTGCTTGCTGCAAACCAGGGGCATTAAGTGCGCTTCCGGCCTTCCGTCACTGTGCAATGTGACAGGCCGCACTGAGTTTATGTCTCAACAAGTCCAGCGTATGTCTGTAATAGTGCTCTCCGCGCAGATGGGTCTGCGGGTCCTCACTGCGCCTAAATTCACCAATTTCGCCCCCGTTGTTTAGCGTTCCCTTCTTCTAAGTAATTGCGCGGAGGACTGTATGCCCCATCTCGATACCGGAAATACCGGCTTCATGATCTTGTGTACTAGCCTGGTGATGCTCATGACGCCAGGACTGGCGTTCTTTTATGGCGGACTCGTAGGCCGGAAGAACGTTCTGGCCATCATGATCCAGAGCTTTGTATCCATGGGTTGGACGACCGTCATTTGGTACGCGTACGGGTATTCGCTGTGCTTCAGCGGCGACTGGCACGGCGTCATCGGCAACTTTCACAACGCTTTTCTTCGTGGCATTGATCTGAGCACGCCTTCGCCGAACATCACCATACCCGCGCTGGTGTTCATCGCCTACCAGATGATGTTTGCGATCATCACTCCCGCACTCATCTCTGGAGCCTTCACCAACAGGGTGAGGTTCAAAGCCTACATGCTGTTCCTGACCGGCTGGTTGACGTTCGTGTATTTCCCATTCGTACATATGGTTTGGGGCGGCGGGTTTCTTCAACAATGGGGCGTAAAAGATTTCGCCGGGGGCATTGTCGTGCACAACATCGCGGGCATGGCGGCACTGGCGAGCGTGTTGTATGTGGGCAGGCGACGAGTGGTGGATCGCGGGCCGCACAGCATTCCACTTGTGGCTCTGGGCACTGGACTCCTGTGGTTCGGATGGTATGGGTTCAATGCCGGCAGCGAGATGCGTGTGGATTCGGTGACCGCCGTGGCATTTCTGAACACGGACGTGGCGGCGTCGTTCGCGGCAGTGGCCTGGCTCATGGTTGCCTGGCTGAATGAGAAGAAACCCAAGTTCCTGGGGCTGCTAACGGGCGCCGTAGCGGGATTGGCAACGGTGACGCCGGCGGCGGGTTACGTCTCTCCAACCACGGCGGTGATTATCGGCATCGTTTCGGGGGTTGTGTGCTACTACGCGGTCGAAATGAAAAACAAGCTGCACTGGGACGACGCTCTTGACGTATGGGGAGTTCACGGAGTCGGCGGATTTCTCGGCATCATCATGCTGGGCATATTCGCCACCAAACAATTCAATCCCGAGGGCGCCAATGGCTTGCTCGCAGGCGATCCCACGTTCCTCCTGAAAGAAGTTACCGCGGTGGTGTTTTCTTCAGTATGGGCGTTTACCTTCACCTATGCGATGTTGCGGATTATCGACGGTTTCACGGCCGTAAAGGTCAGTGAGAATTCCCAAGAGATCGGATTGGACGAGTCGCTTCATGGCGAACATGCTTACGAACAGCTAAGCGATGAAGATCTTATCCACGATCTTGTTCACCACGACCACTAATCTGCACACGCCATGCGCGTTCGTGGCCAGTTCCTGGCGTGTTATGATGTGCGTTGCCCGGAAGCGACTCGCGCAGGCGGAAAATTCAAGATAAGCTCAAATTGCGACGAACGTTTTGGTGTCACTGAAAACTGTTTGGCTGGATTCCCTAGAACAACAGCGCCGATGCCGAATTTGGCGTCGCGATTACGATGAAAACGCGAAAGATGCAAGCTACCGTCTGATTAATACGCTTAAGGCAAGTCAGCCATGCTTCACCCACGCCCACCGGTTGGGCTTCGTGGGCACGTCAGCCTGGCGAAAATATCGAGCATTGGCAATAGTGACAGGTGTGAAGCTTAGGGATTCGGGCGTATGATCCTGAGTCTCGAACGACCACGGAGATATAGAGGTACGAGTATGCCATCGTTGAACACGCATCACCGGCAATCAGGCGCGGTTTCGATCGTGGACTTGCGCGGAAGCCTTGGCCTCGGAGAGGGCAGCCTGACGCTGCGGCGAACGATTCGCGATTTAGTGGAAAGCGGGCGGATCAAAATCATCCTCAATTTCCGCGAGGTGGATTTCATCGACAGCGCGGGGGTTGGGGAGCTGGCTGGCGCTTATATGCCGGTGAAGTCCATTGGGGGAGAGCTGAAATTTTTGAATCCGACGAAAAAAGTATCCGGAGTGCTGCAGATTACGCAATTGGACAAAGTTTTCGAGGTGTATACGGACGAGCAAACAGCCATTGGGAGTTTTTCGTAGGCGGCCTGGATCAGTGTGTCTGGAAGTCGATCACCAAGAGAGTTATGTCATCCTCCTGTCCGTTGCCTTTGTGATTTTCCGACCAGCCCGTCAACTCATCCAGCATCAAGTCCGCAAACTTGTCCGCTTTGAGATCGTGGTTGGACTCCAAAAACACTTTGAAAAGGTCGGGCCCAAATTCTTCCTTTGAGGGGCTACGCGTTTCGAGGATGCCGTCGGTGTACAGGACGGCCTTGTCGCCGGGTTGCACGCAGACTTCGACAACGGAGTATGGCGCATCCTTGAAGAAACCGAGCAGAAGACCGTTCTCCAGGACCTCTGAGGCGGCGGCCGATGACTGACGCCAAAGCAAGAGCGGAGGGTGGCCGGCACCGGCGTATTTAATGCAGTTTTTCTCCATGTCCACGAATACATAAGCACCGGTCACAAAGTGGTTTTTGAACTTTCCGCATAACGACTGATTCAATCCGGACAGGACTCGCGCGGGCTCACTGGCGTGCGGGGCTTGCGCGGCAAACGCGGCTTTTAGCATGGACGCGATAAGAGCCGCAGGTAGACCGTGCCCGGAAACGTCGGCAACCAGAATCCCTACGTGTTTCTCGTCCACAACGATGAAGTCGTAAAAATCACCGGCGACCAAACTCATGGGAATGTAGCGCGCGGCGATTTCCAGGCCGCTGATCCTGGGAATGTCATGCGGCAGGATAGCCAACTGAATCTCTCGAGCCATCTCCAGTTCGTTATTTATGTCCAGAAGCTGGCGAGCCAGTTGTTCGCGTGCTTCGCGAAGGACGAGATGGGTGTGGACACGGGCTTTCACGACCGCGGGTGAGAAAGGTTTGTGGATGTAGTCGACAGCTCCCACTTCGAAGCCTTTGGTTTCGTCTTCCGTTTCTGTTTTTCCGGTGAGAAAGATCACCGGGATGTCTCTGACTTCAGGAGTGGCTTTCAATATGCCGCAGACTTCGTAGCCGTCCATTTCGGGCATGGTGACGTCGAGCAGAATGAGGTCAGGATGCGGTTTGGTTTTGACCAGGTCCAAAGCCTTTGCGCCACTAGTGGCGATGCGAACCTTGAAGTCGTCCTTCAGAATTGCACTGACCACCTGAAGGTTGACGGGGGCGTCGTCCACCACGAGAACCAGCTTTTTCTCTGATGAGGCGATCATTGGGATTGCTCCTGATTTGCAGGGAATTCCCTGGCGATGTCGGCCAGCCTGGCGAGCGCATCTTCGAAATCGAAATCGTCGACGGAGGCACGGAGAGCATTGAGGCGAAGTCTGTCGCAGTTGCCGCCTAGAGCATGTTCCAGGGCCACGAACGCTTCCAAGGCTTCGACGTCGCTCGACTCCAGGCAGGCGCGGAGTTGTGCGATTGCCGCTGAGATTGCCCGCGGATCATGCGCGCCTTTTGCCTTCTCTTCCCTTTCCGAAACAACATCGCGCAATGCCCAACGAATGGCGTGAATCTGACGACACAACACCAGAGTGAATTCTTCCACGAGCGCGGGGACAGTTGAATCCTTCTCGCGAGCAGCACGCTCCAGCTTGGCGGCGGCAGTGAAAACGTTACTGACTCCGATATTTCCGGCGACTCCTTTTACCGTGTGGGCAATCTGCCCTACCAGAGCGTCGTCCCCATCTTGCAGTGCGGCGATGATCTGCGACTCCACACCAGATTGCCGGGCGGCGAATTGTATGAGCAGATCGCGGTAAAGCTGTTTGTTGCCGTTGACGCGGTGCAGGCCGGCGGCCAGGTCGACGCCGTCAATTTCGGGCAGGGCGACATCGCCAACCGGCGCGGCAGTTTTGCGGTCCGGCGCGTTCGGCTGTAGCCGCGGCTTGGCCCAGCGGAGCAGCGTGGCAAACAGCGCACCGGGATCAATGGGCTTGCCGACGTGTTCGTTCATGCCCGCTTCGAGGCACCGTTGGCGCTCTTCGACCAGGGCATGGGCGGTCATCGCGATAATCGGTAACTCGCGGGTTGCAGGGTGAGCGCGAATTAACCTAGTGGCGGTGTAGCCATCCATTTCTGGCATTTGCAAATCCATGAAGACAATGTCAAAGGGCGTGGGCTGTTCCGTTTCCGTGAGAATTTTTACCGCTTCGGCGCCATGATTGGCGATTGTTACAGTGGCGCCTGCGCTTTCGAGAAGTTCGGTGGCTACTTGCTGATTCATTTCGTTGTCTTCGACGAGAAGAATACGGATTCCTGTGGCCTCGTGGGGAGCTGCAGCGGTTTTTGTGAGATGCGGCATGCCAGCGTGACGGTCGGCAACGCCAAATAAATCAACGAGGGTGTCGTAAAGCGTGGAGGGCGTGACCGGCTTTAGCAGGTAAGCGTCAATTCCCGCTTCTCCGGCTTGTGAGTAAATGTCGTCGCGGCCGAAAGCAGTGACCATGACAAGTTTGGGAATATGCTTGAGGCGGTTACCGCGTTTAATGATTTGGCTGGCTTCCAAACCATTCATGCCCGGCATCTGCCAGTCCACCATCACAAGTTGATAGGGATCTTGCTCATCAGCAGCGGCGAGTTCGCGAATCGCGTCTTCGCCAGAGGAAACTGACTTGACGCGAAGAGCCAGCACTTTGAGAAAATCCGTGAGTATATCCAGTGCCTGCTGATTGTCGTCAACAACTAGTACCCGTATGCCAGCGATGTCCGGAATCAAAAGCCTGCGTTTCGTCTCCGCTGAGCCAATGCCGAACCATGCCGTGAAATGAAACGTGCTGCCGACTCCGTAGCCGCTCTCCACCCAGATGTTGCCGCCCATCATTTCGATCAGCCTTTTGGAAATCGAGAGACCAAGGCCGGTGCCGCCGTACTCTCTGGTAGTAGAGCTGTCGGCCTGGCTGAAGGCCTGGAACAAGCGCGCCGATTGTTCGGCGGTCATGCCAATTCCAGTGTCGTGCACGGAAAACCTTAAATTCACTCGGTCCTGGACCTTTTCCAACAAAGCGATGGTCAAGACAATCTCGCCCTTTTGCGTGAACTTCACAGCGTTGCTGACGAGGTTGATCAGGATCTGACCGAGCCGCAAAGGATCGCCGACGAGATTGGGAGGAATGTCGTGAGGGGAAGCGATGAGGAATTCCAGATTTTTGTCGTGAGCTTTCTGACAGACCATGCTGGAGACGTTGGCAATGACTTCTTCGAGACGAAAATCAGTCTTCTCCATATCGAGCTTGCCGGCTTCGATTTTGGAAAAGTCGAGAATGTCGTTGATGATACCGAGGAGGGATTGAGCGGTGGCTTTTGTTTTGGTGAGGTAGTCGCGCTGTTTTGGCGTGACGTCGGTTTTAAGCGCCAGGTGGGTCATGCCGAGAATGGCGTTCATCGGCGTGCGGATTTCATGACTCATGTTGGCAAGAAAATCGGACTTGGCCTTGGTTGCCGCCTCGGCGATCCGTTTCGCGGCTGAGAGCTCCATTTCCAGGCGCTTGAATTCGGTGATGTCCTGGGAGACGCCATACATGTCGGTGGGCATTCCGTCGGCATCTTTCAAAACGTGCCCTAGCGCATGGACCCAAGCGATGCGCCCGTCGCTGGGACGCTTATAGGCGAAGACGGTATCGTAATCGGCGGCGCCATCCAGGGCGGCGTCGAAAGCTTTGCGCGCCGCTTTGCCGGAGGCCGCGTCCGCCTCTTCTGCGTGGGCGAACATGTCGTCGAGTTTGTAACGGTGGTCGAGCTGCGGGATATCCCCAAAGACCGCGACCCTGCGTGCGGAAGAGTTGTACCAGCCGGAGCCGTCGAGCGGGACGTGCCAATAGCCTGCCTTGGTGAGTTCGAGAGCGGTTTCCGCGAGGAAGTTTCCGCGGCGGAGTTCTTCATCGCGCTTGCGGACTAGATCTTCGGCCGTTTTGCGCTCAGTAATGTCTTCTGTGAGGGCGACGACGTATTCCGGCTTGCCTTCGGCGTCGCGCAGTAAGGTGAACCGGCCATTCGCGAAGACAACGGTGCCATCGCGGGCAACGAAGCGCTGTTCGTAAGCGTCCTTTTCGCGCAGCCCCAGCAAGAGCGCCGCGTAGCGTTCCGCGCAGGCGGCGCGATCGCCCGGGTGAGTGATTTCATCCCATTTTTCGAGGTGACTGAGTTCTTCCTCGCTGTAACCCAACATTTCGCTCATGGCACGATTGGAGTAGTGTTCGTGGCGATCAATACTGAAGACACTGATCCCAATCTGCGCATTCTCGAAAATCGAGCGGAACAGCTCTTCGTTCGATCGCAGCCCTCTTTTCGCGGGTTGGCGCACGGATTTCCTCTCAAGCCGGGCGAGCTGAAGCAGACACGTTACGCTCGTGGCCGATTTTCCGCTATTGGTAATTGTGACGGGGGTCCACCCGTCGAGGCTTACGGTAACGATCTAGTAGAAACAGCCTTAAAAAGGGGGAGATTGTTACTTTTGACGATTCTCACCACACCACGACCGGGCACATCCTTGCGCAATCTGCAACGAGAGGGCCCGGGAAATGAGCCTAACCTACCTCGAACCTTCCTGGGTCCTCAATTCGTCCTGAAAAAAGGACGGGAAACAATTTCAAGCTGTCACCATCGCAGGATCACCTGGGTGGTCCCTTGCCACCACTTTGGATCGATCCTCCACGTGTAGATTGCAAGACTCTGCACAACGATCAACGCGGGCAGCGCATAGAGATTCACTTTGTGTACGCGCTTATCCACCACCCCATCACGCACCATCCCGAGCACGATCAGAAAGTCTAAGGCGGGAAAGAAGAGTGGTTGAACATGAAATCGAATCTGCCGATGGCAGCGTCCATAAGTTGGCAACTCGCGATGAAGACAAGCCTCCGATGGTATTCCGGCTTCTTTCTCCAATAAATTGCCATCGCGATGCACGAGCCAAAGATGAGCATGTCGGCGAACGGAATCGACAAGAAAGCATCTACGCCCTTCTGCTGTAGCACGGTGGTATCGAACCGGGTCATCACCACAGCGATTGTGAGGCCCAACACGACCATCACTGCGGCCAGGCCCGCTCCAAACCAGCCGAGCAAGCGGTGCACGCTCACGTTCCGCGCACACACCTGAGCCGACTGAGCGATAAAGAAGACCACCCACGTTGAAAAGGCGGCGCCGTGAATCCACAAGAACAGCGGCCTAGGCGGGTTGGCGTGGAACAGGCTGGCGTTAACCGTGCGGCTGAAGCCCGAAATCACAATCGCCCCCAACACCAGCGACATGCAAAGATAGAAATACCGGCCCAAGACTGTCTTGAACTGCTCCGTTACGCTTGTTGGGTTCGTCTTTCGGTTAGTAGCCCGACTACTCCCTCGTCCCGTTCTGCGGACTCAATACTCCCCGGAATGATGCGCTTAGCGCTGATTATAAATTACGTGCCGGCGGCCTGGACTTTGGTGCCGTAGTGAAGGCTCGCGTACCAGTCGCCCCGCCCTTGCGGCGTGAGGTCCATGAAGTGCCAGATGGGAGCGAGTAGGTCGATGCCGCGCTCGCGGATGTCCGAAGCCATCCAAGGATGCGCGGTGTAGAAGTGGCGCAGTGTACCGTCAGCGTCGCGCGTAAAAACGGAAACCGTGGAGTCCTGATGCCCTTCGCGGTCTTCGCTGCCGAAGTCATACTTGAAAGTATTGCTGCCGCTGCTGAGGAGACGTAACTTGTCCCAGCCTCTCGTACGACCGTGCGCGCGCAGAGTCGGGATATCTGCGGCCGCGACAACGGCGAGTTCGAGATTTTGAGCGAGGTGATGCGCCACGCCGTTGGCGCCGTCGAGCCAGGCAGTGCACATTGGGCAAGGTTTAGTTTGCCGTTTTCCGTACATTAAGTGATAGATGATCAGCGACCGATTGGGCTTGGTGAATAATTCGCTGAGGCGGACTGTGCGTACGGGCGCATCACCAGCGTTAAGGTCGCGCGGTCCCTCATCAAACTGATAATCCTCGATAGTAGCGCCCTGCGGCAGATGCCGGCGCAGCTCAGCGATCCGTTCGCGCTGGCGCATGAGCTCGATTTCGGCGAGGCGAAGCTCCTCGCGCTTGGCTAGATACTCGGACGATTCGTTGGTCAAATTGGTCAGCCGAAACGTGCCGTCAACTGTTGTGTGTACCATAGTTTTTTTGCCCTGCCTTTATTTTCTCTACCGCGAGAAAGCAGCCGCAAGTGAGATTTTAGGCCACTACCTGACTCGCAGCCAGGAGTTAGTCTTCGTCACCGACTGGCTCGTCGGCAACTCATAGCAGATTCAAGGAGATGCACCGCTCGAAGCATGGAAGGAAAATGTTTTTTCGCCTATGCGCCGTATACTACACACTGTATACGTGGCCTAGTGGCCCAAGAGCTAGCCTCGCAAAAAAAGCATGCACTCCATCACTATGATTCTCGCCGTGACGGCGAGCACTCCGTAGCGCTAACAGTCTCACCACAGGCCGCAATGGCTCACTCCGCGACTTGATCTGTTTGCGCAGAAGGAAGTTCGTCCTTCAGCCGGTCTATCTCTGACTGTAGGGACGCGATCTGCTGCTGTTCGGCATCGAGTTTGGCTTTGCCAGAGGCGTCAGCGGCGTAATTGGGCTTGGAATAGTAAGCGGACTGGTCCAGATCGAACTCCCGTTGTAATAACTTTAGCTCTTTTTCGACGGAATCGATCTTCGTCTGGATTGCTGCGTCTTTGGGGGAATCGCAAGCAATGCTTGAGGCTTTTTTGAGAGCCGCTATCCTCTCCTCGAGAATGGCTTCCTGCACGCGTCCAGGGACCTGCGGCTGCGCTTGTGAAAACGGTGGAGATCCAAAGCTCAGTCCCGAGGATCCTGCTTTGAAATTCTTCAAATCAACATCGTCATCGGAGATTGCTTCGGGGTCATAGGAAAGCTCTCGGCGAATCTGGTCCAACTCCTCCTGGGCGGCCTGCAGTTCTGTTTTAAGTCTCTCGTCATCAGGATTATCGCAGTTGGTTTTCTGCGGTGCTGGTACTTCGGCCTGCTTCGGCTGAGGCTCTGGAGAAATCGCTGCATTGCCAAGCGGCGCAGCGATTCCCGAAGACTGTCCCCCGAGGTTATCGTTGGTGAACACTTTTGCAGGCGTTGTCGAATTCGATTTGCGCTCACGAGCGTTCCGCGCGGCATCCGCTACCGATTGCGCAGGATTCGGTGGCTCTTGGGATCGCGCGATCACGCCAAATGCGAGCGCCAGTAACGTCAGGCTCAAAGGCAACGACAAAGTTGTGCCCAGCTTTTGCCATCCTGCGAGTTCCGCGGCGTCGATGCGAAGTTTCATACCAGACTCTTTCTCAGCGCATGCTACACCCTCAAGGCCACGACTACAACGCTTACATCCTGTAACGCAGTTCCCGTCCAGCAGCTCATGGTACCCATATCGATTAGTCTTCGTGAATAACCATGGCCCGGCCTTCCAGTGATATAACGACTATCTCAAGAGAAACTTATGCAGCTAAACTTTCGTGGGACGAGCGCATTAACAAGACTGGGCTACTGCTTATGGTCAGCGCGGCGTTCCAGGCAGATGCACATGCTCAGAGCGCCAAAACATCCTATCCGAGCATGCCCCCACTTGATCAATACCTGATGGAGCGAAGTGCCGAGATAGCGCTGGCGCGCAGCGCCGCCCCGGAATCCATCTCACGAGATGCCGAAGTCCTGGTCCTCGGACGGCACGGTTACGAAAGCGCCGACAAGGGCAAGAACGGGTTCGTGTGCATGGTGGAACGATCCTGGACCGCTGGAATCGACGATCCCGATTTTTGGAATCCAAAACTGCGCGCTGCGATTTGCTTCAACGCGCCTGCCGCGCGAACCTACCTTCCCATTACCATCAAGAAGACCGAACTGGTATTGGCCGGACGGTCAAAAGCGCAGATGTTTGAAGGTATCAAAATCGCCTTCGAGAAAAAATGAACTGCGACCGCTGGACCCCGACGCGATGAGTTACATGATGTGCAAACAATCGTATTTGAGCGACCATGACGGGCACTGGCATCCCCACCTGATGTTTCCCGTTCCACTAACGGACTATGCCGCGTGGAGTGCAAACTTGCCGGCTTCCCCAATTTTAGGATCCGAGGCCACCGAGGACAGACTAACCGTCTTTCTAGTTCCGGTCGCCAAATGGTCCGACGGCACGCCAGATTCCACTAACGATCACTGACGGCGATGTCGGCGAGTAAACTGTCCAAGTGTATGCCAAGTCTGATTAAGGGGAACCTTAACCGGAGGAGTAAGTAGTGAGGCGCACGACTCAATTCCGTGCAATTCGTGTGTCCAGGAGCAGATCGATGGTGAAGATCGTGACAGCGGGGCCGCTTTTGTTCGGTATTGCCATAGCGGCATTGGGAATCGAAAATCTGATTTGTGCTCACTTTGGGCTGACGGACTCCGGCGTCCCCTGGTTTCCAGTAAACCCATTTTTCGGCTATGTAAACGGTCTGGCGCTGAGCGCGGCTGGTCTAAGCATAGCTGCCAAGCGCCATTCACGGTTGGCTGCAATGCTTTTGGGGTATTTGTTTTTGGGGTATGTGCTGTTCCTTGAGCTGCCACTGGTAGTCGCGCATCCCGCGGATTGGACCGTGTATGGAGTTCTCTTCGAAGCGCTGGCCTTGGGGGCTTCGTCTTGGACATTAGTGCAAACGCTGCCACGCGCCAGTTCACGATGGGAAAGTGAGTTGGGTAAGGCGACCGTCTCAGGTCCTTACTTGTTCGCCCTGTCCTTAATCGTTTTCGGCAGTGTTCATTTCATCGTTGCGCGTTCCATTGCCAGCCTAATACCTGCTTGGATCCCGGGCAGTTTGTTCTGGGCCTATCTGACCGGGACGGCGCTCATCGCAGCAGGAGTCAGCATTGCGGTTCGGCGGTTGGATCAGTCGGCTGGGTTTTTCCTCGGACTCATGTTCCTGCTCTGGGTTGCGCTTCTCCACACGCCAAGAGTTGCGTCAGATCCCCGTAATGCGGACGAGTGGTCCAGTGCGTTTATCGCTCTCGGGATGTGCGGTGGTTCTTGGATTGTTGCCAGGCGTGCCAGTAGGATCGCCGCAGATTATTTCAGGTGAACGGGTTCACAATCGCGAATCCATCGACATCTCGTGGGTTGTCGTGAATCGTCGTCAGGGCTAGTTACGGGTGGCGGTCACTTCGAAGTACTCGGCAGAATCCGATGTTCCTCCCCTTTATTGTGTTCGCTCCATGCTGCGGGTTGCACGCGAGAGCCTTCCGTGCCCCTCCAGGATCGGGACCACTTCATCAGAGACAGGGGCGGGAACATTACAGGGGGGAAGAGCCGGCGGCCAGGATTTGGTGGGATGTGGGTTGGGAGGTCCAATCTCTACACCTTTTGTGATAAGCCAGAACACGATCGGCAACTCGCCAAGAGCGCCGAACCTCGCAAACGCGGAAACGATGTCAGCGTACGCTGGCAAAAGGAAGAACATACGGCTATTACATGGACGAAACATGCGACTGCCAGCAAGACACCAAGAATTTGAGGAATGAAACGAATTCCGTAATTATGCAAATGGAGAAACAGCATTACCAGGCCTTCAGTTCGAACGGAAAAGAGACTGGCGCCGCTCAAGAGTTTCAGAACGCAATTTTGATGAGCACATTCATAAAGGATATGGGGACGGGGATGGCCCAAAATGTCACCAAGAGCGAAGCCTATGTTTTGTCGCATCCTTTGAACAAACGGTATAGAACCAGGACCACGAATAGAAGTCCTGCCGGGCTTACCAATTCGCCTACCATGCAGGTATGGAAGAGCAATTCGGGGGCTTTCCTCTTGCTGGCCGGTGGCTGGGTCTTCCCAAGCGATTAATGCGGAGGGAACATACATGAGGCTGCCAGTCTCGCTGTGTTTTTGATGGAGTTCATGTTGTCACTTCGTTTTCAGCCTCGCAGCTACGCGGGGACGCCTTCGACTATGGAATCGGAGGCGGCTGTGGGGATGATGCGGCTTAGCTGCCAGCCGGAGTCGGCAAAGAGGTTGCAGAATTGCTTTTCGGTTCGCTCGCAGCCGCTAGGGAAAATCAGCATTTGGAGGTCGAGAAATTTGCCAGAGGAGAAATCGTTGCCGGGGTGAATTACGTTGTCGACTACGAGAAGTTTGCCACCGGGATTCACGCCTTTCCGGCAAGCTTTAAGAAGTTGGATGCACAGATCGTCCGGCCAGTCGTGAATGATGTGCTTCAAGATGTACGCATCGGCATCCGCAGGAACCGAGGAAAACATATCGCCAGACGCGAGGGTACACCGTTCCATCATCGGCTTCAGCGGTCCGCTTGCGGCTCCTTCGACAACGTGAGGCGCTTCGTAGAGCGTTCCGCGCAAATGCGGATTTCTTTCAAGGATGGTGGCGAGCAGAAATCCGTGGCCGCCGGCGATGTCCACGATGGAGTGAATGCCTTCGAAATTGTACGCGTCCGCTACGGCCGGGCCATCGATCATGGATAGCTCAGTCATGGCGTCGTTGAAAATTTGTCCTTCGGCTGGATGCTGCTTTAGAAATTCGAAAACATGCGTGCCGTAAATGTGGTCGAGCGCCTGCTTGCCGGTTCGCACGCAATATTCCAAGTGAGACCAGCCGCGCCCGTGCCAGTCTCTGCCGGCCATGGTGGCGAACGCGCGCAGGCTGGGTTTGGCATCCCGGCGCAGAACGGCGGACATCGGCGTCTGCGAAAATTTCCCTTCGGGCCCTTCGCAGAGCACTCCAACGCTGGCGGAAGCGCGCATCAGACGGTAGAGCGCTTGCGGGTTCGCCCCGATTTGGCTGGCTAGCTCGTCCGCTGATTTGGCAGCGGAGTCGACGAGGTCCGGGATACCGAGTTGCGCGAGGCAGGAGACAGCGCCCGCGACGTGTGCCCCATTCATGAGCTGCAGTATGCGCGCGTGTGCGGGAAGGTTTTGTGGCTGAGCGATCATTTGTTGTTCACCTGGAGTGCGGATTAAGGATAGAAGCTGCGGAAGTATACCTTGAACAAGGTGAGTTGTTTAGATGCTCGCGAAGGGTTGTCGAAAAGTGAAAAACAGATCCCTCATCCCGCAAAAGACGCGGGGATTCCGGATAACATCCGCCTTGGAAAGAACTCTCAGAGACGTGACGTTGCTCACGCAGGTAGAGGTGGCAATTGCGTTGATGATGAGGCCGGTGGGGGCCACAGTCGCGATGCCAAAGGCACGTATCGCGGCGCCAGGAAATAAACGGAGTAGGCGGGGAAAAATACGATGGCGGGCACGGCGATGAGTGAGATCGCAAACATGAGCAGCAGGAGGGCAATAAACCCTGCAATCACGGCTAGTGCGATGGTTTGGAAATTCCAAGTTAAGCCGGCCGCTTTGGCCGCGAGGACCGCTATTACCCCCATGCCACCGACGGGGACTAGCAACATCAAGAGCACGAACACCGTGACCACGCCGATGGCGATACCGGCGCCCATGGCCATCACAATTTTCATGCCGATGTAGCCGGCATAGCCAAGCTTCTCGGCTTTGAGCCATGATAATAACCTTTGCCAGCCCTCCATGGCACTGATGTTCTCTAACGCCATTTGCGGAACGACGAAATCTTTGGTCATTACATGAACGACGGCCAAAAGCACCACGAAAACCACGAGGAGCAGGAACAGTCCCACACCGCCGAGCACAAGGGACAGCACGTGTTCACGCGGACGAGAGAACCAGCCGGCCGACCAGGCGCCCGCGACGGGAATTCCGATAAGGACAAAGAAAGCCGAGAAGGCCGCCAGCGTTAACAACAGCTGCCAGACAAAAAGACGGAGGCCGCGACCGGTGTTGCGGACCCATCCCTGGCGGATGTGGCATTGTTTGTCAACGATGCTATCGAACAGGATGAAGCGCATCACACTGTTGATGTAGGTGAAGACCAGAAAGAGGGCAAATCCAGACACAAACAGAAATGCGATCAGTCCGGGGGGCAGCGCAGGATGATGCGCGAAGTGCCAAGGGAAGCCCGAGCCAAACGGCACTGTCCCGGCATGGTGATGAATCGGACCCGGATGGAAGCCAGAGTGGCATCCGCCGCCGGAACCCATTTCTCCTGCCAGAAGTCCGACGAAAGCCAGACGCGCCCACTGGGCGAAGCGGAACGGCTCAAAGAGCTGCTGCTTTGCGTGCTGAAAGGCAGGATTTATGGCATCCGCGGCTGAAATTGGGGTGTGAGCTGGCATGTGGCCTCCGATCAGCCCTATCTTTATTACGTTGCGAGGACGAATAAATATCAGTAGCGATTGGTTCTATCGGGGCAGACCTGGTTACCGCGGTGGCCGGTGAGCGTACTTCCCACGCGGCCGCTTTTGCTGTCGTTGGGCCACGAAGAGAAGGTTCCTCACTTCGCGGACTTCGTTCGGACTGACGGGTTTTGCTTTTGGAGAGATCTCGCCGATCTGAAGTTCGGCCACTAAATTACACCCAAGGCCCAGGCCCCTAGAAAGATTGCCAACAAGAGTGGGAGGTAGTAGAGGACTGCTAATCCCCGGGCGGACACTCAACCGTGAGCACGACTTTTTGACTCGTTATGTGATCGACGATCAAGTATTGTGCCGCGCCAAGTTGATGAGCCCGGGCCTTGGCTTCATCGAGGCTCATCGCGGACTCGAGCCAGACAGGTTGGCCATCCAGCACTTTGAAAATGTCGAATGGTGCAATCACGGAGCGTGCTTTTTAGCATAGGCGTTCGAATTCGTCTGTGACACTCGAACAATTTTGCTACGCGGGGCAATTAGCTTCTGACTTAGTTATAGCGCAGATAAGTTTAAAACGGCGCGACGGCGTAAGTGAAAAAGGAAAGTTGTCACTCGTGGCGGAGGGCGTCGACAGGATCGAGCTTGGCGGCTTTGATGGCAGGATAAATGCCGAAGAAGAGGCCAACGCTCATCGAGACGGCGACCGCGAGGACGATGGACCAGAGTGGGATCGAGGAGGGAAGTGTCGGGATCGCCAAATTGATGAGCAAGCTGATGCCGCCGCCGAGCAGGACTCCGATGATGCCGCCGGAGCCGGTCAGGACGATGGCTTCCGTGAGGAATTGCCAGGTGACGTCGCTTCGGCGCGCTCCGATGGCTTTGCGCACGCCGATTTCGCGCGTGCGCTGCGTGACAGACATAAGCATGATGTTCATCACCCCCACTCCGCCGACCAGCAGACCGATCGAGCTGATGACGGAAATTAGAAGAGCGACGGATGACGTGATCTGACGGAACTGATCGGCGATCTGTTTCGCACTGGAGATGCCGAAATTGTCGGGCTTGTCATAAGGGACGTTTCTGCGGCGGCGCAGGACGGTACGGATTTCGTCCTCGGCTTGCGGCATGCGGCCGGGATAAGGCTCGGCGCCAATGAAGTTTTCGTCGTCCTGCGGTAGATGCTTTTGGTAGCTACGATAAGGAACGATCACGGATTTGTCCGCGGATTGATCCTTCATCAGTTGACCCTTACGCTTTTCCAGAACTCCAATTACCTGGTAGGTGACGCCGTCAACCAGAATCGGCCTGCCGAGCGGTTCATCGTCGGGATAGAGAGTTTTGGCGATGTCCGGACCGATCACGGCGACATCGGCGCGGTGCAAATTCTCGGCTTCGCTGAAGAACCGGCCGCGCTCCGGGCGGGAATTGAAAACCTCTTCCGTTGCAGGGAGAGCGCCGTTGTAATCGATGCCGGAGATTTCCTTGCTGAGGTAGCGGGCAGTACTGGGGCCGCGGCTGGGGCCCTCTTCCGTGAATCTCGGAAAGACCTGGGCGGCGACGGCGCGGACGTCGGGACAGAGATCCGCGATGGCTTCGGCGTCTTCCAGCGTCACAGGCTTGCGCATACGCTCATCGGGAGTGAGCCGGCCCGTGTGAATGCCGGGATCGAAGCGGAAGATGAACAAAGTTTCAGCACCATAGTCGCTGAGATATGCGTTCACGTCGCCATAAACGCCGACGAGGATGGAGACGACGGAGAGCAAAGAGGTGATTCCGATGACCACCCCGAGAACGGTGAGGAACGAGCGCATTTTGTTTTCGCACAGCGTGGTCAGCGCCATTTGCACGTTCTCGCTCCATAGGTTGTGCTTCGTGATTTTCATGGTGACTACACTTCCTGGCGCAGCGCTTCAATGGGCGGCAAAGAGGCCGCTTTTTTGGCCGGATAGACGCCGAAGAAAATGCCCACGGCGGCAGAAATTATTTCGGCGATCAGAACTGCGATGATTGGCACGTTCATGGGGACGGAGGTGCTGGCGCGGGTAAGTGCGGCGATCAAGTAGGCCACAATGACGCCGATGATCCCACCGACGGCGGCCATCACTCCAGCTTCGACCAGGAATTGCAGAAGAATGTCGCCTTGGCGCGCACCCATGGCCTTGCGAATGCCGATTTCGCGGGTACGCTCGGTGACCGAGGCCAGCATGACGTTCATGATCACCACCCCGCCAATAACCAGAAAGACAGAGACCACGCCGATCATGGCCATGGCAATTACGCCGGTGAGATTCTTCCACAGCTGCATCAGCGTGGCTTGGTCGAAGATGCCGAAATTATCGGTTTCATTGGGCGGCAGATGGCGGCGGGCGCGCATCAACGCGCGGGTTTCATCTTGCGTGCGTTCCATCCATTCGGCGTCGCGGGCCTGAATGTTGACCCAGATCGTGTCGTTGCGACCGTAAATCTTGAAATAGGTCTGGATGGGAATATACGCAAAATTGTCTTGCGACTGACCGAGGGCCGTGCCGATGGTTTTCGCCACACCGACAATTTCGAAAGGACGGCCATCGAGGTTGACCTCGTGGCCGATGGGGTCGACGTTGGGGAACAGCTTGCTGGCCAGGTCATTGCCAATCATGGTCACCATGGCGCGGCTTTGGTCGTCGCCCTCGGAGATGTATCGTCCTTCGCGGGGCGTGACGATGTCGATGTCCACCATATTCGCGGTGACACCACGGACGTTGGTGTCTTTGAGCTCTCGCGAACCAACACGCGATTTGCCGTCGACACGAAGTTCCACGCCCACACGCTTGGGCAGTTTCAGGTTGTCGCGCAGCGCTTCGTAGTCGTCCCAAGTGACTTTCTTGTTGCGGCGGTTGGCTTTCACGAATTCATCGACGTCGGTGATGATCGGCATACGGGTCAGGAGAAATACGTTGGAGCCCATATTGGCGACCCGGTCGGCGATGTACTGGTTGACGCCAGAGATCAGGGCAATCACGACGATCAGAGTGGAGACCGACAGGATGATGCCGAGGAGCATCAGGAAGGAGCGCATCTTGTGGGCATAGAGAGTTTCAATGGCTACACTGACCGGCTCTCGAAACAACACCCGCCGCTTCATGACTGGGGCATCCTCCGTAGAAGCTCAGGCGCATGCTAACACGGACCCGCAGGAGTCGGGCGGCCTGAGCCGTCTTATGAATGTCTACGCGGCGACGTATAGGAAAGTTTCGAGGAACAGGAAGGGGACGGGTTGAGGGGCAGAGCACTACACTGACGCAAAGGTAAATTACGCTCCCCTGAGTGTTAACCGGGCAAACTCGCTCTTCGCACTTTCCGCAAGGTCCATCGCGAACAAATTCCTCAGATTGCAGGGAAGGACGGCCTGGGGCGCAGTTCCCTTACAGCACCGCAAAGCATGCCTTTCTGACGGGTTCAAACAAGCGAAGCGCGTTGGAATTCTGGACGGTATCAATCCCATTCAACACGTGAGCGTCCCGAGTTTGTCAGAGGCAGATCAAGACACCTGTGCATACAGCCTCGCAGAGATTAAAGCCCTAGTCGCTACGCTCACGGGGCCTGCATGGACAGTTGTGCTTACCGCTGGCTTATTGGGCTTCGCAAGAGCGACTGCGCGGCCTGACATTGGGAAAACTTTTACGGGAAGGAATCGAGCCTAATGCGGAGTAACCGTGGCGCTAGAATCTGTCTCGGCCGCAAAAAAATCAATTTCAGCCAGGTCTTCGCCGGCCAGGCCGTCGGCATCAAAGAAGTCCACGACGATATCTGGCTGGTGAGCTTTATGGACTATGACTTAGGATATTTCGATCTGGAGACGCGCGTGTTGGAACCGCTGGAAAATCCCTTCGGCCCAAAAGTGTTACCTATGTGATCGGTACGTTGTGTAACCTATGTCCCCGGGCCGGACCGGAACATTCTGGAGCCGAGAGTGGGAGTTGAACCCACGACCTGCCGATTACGAATCGGCTGCTCTACCACTGAGCTACCTCGGCCCACTTGTTCACGATAGCACCCGCTGAAAATGACTGTCAATTTAGGGCCACGGAAGGTGTTCACAGTTTCAACGAACAATTTACGGTTGGCGGCTGCTCGGCGCTCGGAGATTGCTATGTTGAGGCTTGCGCAAGCTGCTACGTAGAAGAGCGGGTCCTCTCGGCTCGCGAAATAGACTGCAAGGTTGTGTGTGTAGGATGCGACAGGGCATCGTGCTTCCGCTGAGCCGTACAACTTGAGAGAGTTCTACCAGGTCATGCGGAGGATAGGGTGCCCCTAACCCGAAAAATTCGTGATTTTAGAACGCGAAAGGCCGCCCCTATGGTACAAATCCGTTGTTCACGCGGGTTTGATGCCAAGAAAGAGGCCTTCGCTTGACCGAACATACCACAACAGACTGTCTTCTTTTTCCAGATATTTTTGATCGACCGGTGGTCGCGAAATTTGATCAACGACAGGGCAGTTCCGATGGTGGAGCGATTCTACTGAAGGCTGCCGAGCGGCGCTTAGCCCTGACTTCGGCATTGGCGGCTTGTCTGAAAGATGACCGACAAGCGGCTAAGGTGCAGCATGAGTTGCGTGAGTTGATTACGCAGCGAGTCATGGCCCTCGCCTTGGGATATGAAGACGCCAACGATGCAGCACGGTTGGCGTCGGATCCGATCCACAAGTTGCTGGTCGGTCGGGATCCCGTCGCCGGCGAGGATCTGGCCTCGCAACCTACCCTGTCGCGCTTTGAAAATGCTGCGGATCGTAAGGAACTGTTGCGCATGACAGAAGCTCTGGCGCAGCGAGTTATTGAACGCCATCGCAAGCGTCTACATGGTCGCGCCCGTCGCATCACCATCGATCTGGATCCCACCGACGACCCCACGCATGGCCAGCAACAGTTCACCTTTTTCAATCGCCACTACGATAGCTACTGTTACTTGCCGATGGTTTGTTTTCTCACCTTTAATGAGGAGGCGGAGCAGTACTTGGTGGCGGCGGTATTGCGCCGTGGGAATGCGACCGGCTCGCTGGGTGCGCTCGGGATTCTGCGCCGTCTGCTTGCACGAGTGAGTGATGCCTTTCCTAAGGCGAAACTCCGGGTGCGACTCGACGGCGGCTTCGCGTCCCCGGAAGTTCTGGCTTTTTTGGATTGCGAACCGAAAGTGGAATACCTCGTCAACATGGCCGCCAATGCGGTTTTGAAGCGCAAGGCGGAGACGGCCATGAAGCGGGCTCGTCGTGCGTCGGAGATCTCCGGCCAAACCGAGCACGTCTATGGCGAGTGCCGATACGCTACCAAAAAGACTTGGCCGTGGAAACGGCGCATCATCTACAAAGCCGAGGTCGTACGCGCAGCGAATAAGGAAGCGAAGGACAACCCGCGCTTCGTGGTCACCAACCTAAAACAGAGTCCGCAGTGGATTTACGAAAAGACTTACTGTCATCGAGGCGACGTGGAGAACAGAATTAAAGAATTGCACGACGGAATGCAGATCGGCCGGACCAGTTGCTCGAACTTTTTGGCGAACACCTTCCGTGTGCTGCTGACCGCGGCGGCATATGTGTTGATGCAAGAGATGCGCCTTCACCTGGCAGCGACTCGCCACGCCCGGGCGCAGGTCTCGACCATGCGCGAGCATTTTCTAAAACTCGGAGTCCAAGTCATCGTCACGGTCCGTCGCATCGTGCTGCACTTGCCTCAAGCGTTTCCGTACCGCGATAGCTTTCATCGTCTCGCCCTGAGCTTGGGCGCTCAAACCGGCTGAGTTCTCCCGCAGTGCTGGTCAGAAAATTTTACTCGTCGCGCCTCTACTCAAGGTGTCTCTTTTCGCATCAAAAGCAGACTACGAACCTCGTTAACAGCCTCAGAATCAGTCTTTCCGTTCAACCAAATTCTTCTCTCGTCGCGCATCCTTTCGCAGTGACAAGAAATTCGTCGCGAGGTCAGCTTTCACGAATAATGTGAGCTAAGCGCTCCTTTCACCATTGGCTCTGCGAAATCAACGCAAATTTGATCTGGCGCATAGACCGCGTGAGATTGACACTTTGTGTCGTGTAATTGGACGCAAAATGTCGACGAAAATCGTCAGGAACCAAAACAGGAGGCTGTCGCGACAGCTACCATCCGCGCCGAAACTGTAAGCCATTTCGTTTCATGGATATTACTAATATGCAACAGATTCGTTTGAGAGTACTAAGACGGCCGCCGGCGTGCACTACTATGCACTGCAAGTGCGCGCTCCTCGCACAGGACTAAAATTCAGGTCAAGGAAATCTCTCAATGAAAAAACAGAAGGGTTTCTCTCTTATCGAATTGCTGATCGTCGTGGCGATCATTCTGATCATCGCGGCCATCGCAATCCCGAACTTAATGCGCTCCAAGATGGCGGCCAATCAATCTTCGGCGGTCGGTTCCCTGCGCACGATCAACACCGCGATGGTGACCTATTCGACGAACTATCCGGCGACTGGCTATGCGGCAGCTCTGACGAATCTTGGTGGTGCGGCGGCTTCCTGCGCTGGCTCCACGTATGCCTCCTCGTCAAACGCTTGCTTGGTTGACAGCGTTCTCGCCGCGGGCACGAAGAGCGGTTACATCTTCACAGCGGCAGGCGGTGGCGGAACTCCGGCGGTGACGTACACCTCGCTGGCACTTCCCCAGGTTCAGGGCTCCACGGGTCAGAACGCGTATTGCTCTGATCAGTCCGGCGTCCTGTATTACAACCTGTCCGGCACGACCTGCACGAACGCCAGCACAGCGCTCTAAATCGCTGTACTGTTGGAACAAAATTTGGCAGAGCGGGTTTTCCCGCTCTGCCTTTTTTATTGCGCGCGAGAGTTATTTATTGAAGAGTGGGATCGTTGTCCCGCAACAATTCGAGACGCCCTTCGACAGCAAAGAGCATAGGCTGGAGTGCCTGTGCCACAAGTCTGTTCGCAATTTAGTGGGAGAAGGGATACATGGCCCAGCCTATGCCGATGCCGATCAGCAGGAAGAGCAGAAAGGACCAGAGGATGTATTTGATGCGATCTTTCGGCTGGCGGCGTCCGAGGAATCCGAACGCGACGGACATGACGGCGGCGAAAAAAACGAAGGCCTGAAAATGCGTGGGAGTCAGTTGTCGCCAGGGCATCATGCCTTACGGCCTCGCGCAGCTTCAAAAGCATGCAAGGCGGCCAAAAGATTTAAAACGCCGGCAGTGGCGAGGAAACGCGTGCCGTAATCGCCGACGGCGTGAGAAACGTCCGCGCCCTGAACTTCGACAGCGCGCGCCAGAAAATAAAAACTGCCGGCGCCCAGATCGGCGACGTAGCCAAGAGTATCAAATGCGTCAGTACCATCGGAATTAAATAAATTGCCGCGCATAGAAGCGCCGGCGAGAACGAGCAGGCCAACCGCGAGAAAGACGACGACAGCGCGGCCCCACATCCGTTGCAGGGCATGGCCCAGGCCGGGCAGAAGCCAGCCGGCAATGGCGATGGCCCAGGCTTTGGCTTCCGTATAGGTTTTGCGCGGAGGATGAAGCGGCGGAGGCTCCGCGGGTGCAGCAGAGGGAGGCGGCTCGAGAGGCGTTGGTTCGTAGGGTTCCGGGCTCATGCGTTTTGGCGTGATCTCATTTTAGGCCAGGAGAGGCAAAATTTCCGTTTGCACCGCACCGGTGACTCGCGCTTCCTTGTCGTCGACATAGACATCAACTTCGGTGCGCATTCCAAACTCCGGCAGATAAATTCCCGGCTCGACGGAATTGCAAGTATGCGGAATCAGATGACGCTCGTCCTGCGTTTCCAGGCCGTCCATGTTGACGCCATTGCCGTGGACGGAAGTGCCGATGTTGTGTCCGGTGCGGTGAAAGAAATATTTGCCGTAGCCTGCTTTTTCCACGACGGAGCGCGCGGCCTTATCCACCTGCCAACCCTGCAGCGGCTTGCCTGCTTTTACGCTGGAGCGAATTAGTTCGACGGCACGATCGCGGGCTTCGCGGAGGACGCGGAAAACTTTCGCGTATTTTTCGGGAACTGTAGAACCAAGATAACCCATCCAGGTGATGTCGTAATACACGCTGTCCGGAGATTTCTGCTTGCCCCAAACGTCGAGGAGCAGCAAATCGTCTTCGCAAATGGGCGAGGATTTTTCCTTGCTGGGACCGTAATGTGGGTCGCTGGCGTTTTGATTGACGGCTACGTCCGGGCCTTCTTCGGTGACGATTCCAGCTTCGTCGAATTTGCGCAGCATAAACTGCTGCAGATCGTATTCGGTAATGGGCTGCTTTTGCTTGACGGCGTTGGCGGCGTGTGCGAAGGCTTCGCGGACAATACGATCAATAGCGCAGCCGGCGGCGAGGTGGGATTCGAGCTGCGCGTTGGTCCAGCAGGCTTCATATTTCTGCACGAGATCGGCGGAAGTGATGACTTTGGGGCCGAGGCTGTGCACCAACTCGATAGTTCCGGCATCGACCATGGCGACATAGGGAATGGCATTTTTCGGGGAGTACTGCATGGCCACTTTTTTGGATTTGCCGAGGACTTTTTTGAGATTGTCGCGTAGCTCTTTTTGGCCGGCGTAATAGAGGGTAGCTCCGGGAACGGCGGCGAGCGAACCTGCCTCAATTTTGTGGACGAGTTTTCTGGGAGTGCCCTTGGTGGGAACAAAATAATACCAGCGGCGGGTGCGCATGCCGGGAGGAAGGTCGAGGATGCGCTGGGCGATGGGATCGCGGCCGCGAAAATCGTAGAAAAGCCAGCCGTCTATTTTTGCGGCGCGCAGATCTTTTTGCAATTCGCTGATGGCGACCTTCATGAAAGCAGTTCCCTTCCCAGAGAGCGCAACTCACGCTTCCGTCTGAAGCAGGTTTTCGATCTGTTGCCGGGTGACACCAATGATTTCAACGCGCTTGGTGCGGCTTTGTTCACCGCTCCGGATTCTAACAGCCGATTTCGAGGTTTTCAAAACGGAGGCGAGGAATGCGACCAGGGCTTCATTGGCTCGATTTTCCACGGCGGGAGCGCAAAGGCGAATTTTCATGGCGCCAGCGATGACACCGGCTATTTCGTCGCGGCTGGCGCGGGGCTGGACGCGTACAGAAAATGTAATGGTGCCGCGCGCGGGATCGACGACAAAATCCACGAAGCTCAACGCGTCACCTTATCATCCCGCTCATGCGCTCACCACGCTCTTTCGTATTGTACCGGTGGCTTGATTTTTACGCCGAGAATTTGCGCGGCGCGTCTCGGCCAATAAGGATC
Source organism: Candidatus Acidiferrales bacterium (assembly GCA_963742325.1). Lineage (GTDB taxonomy): Bacteria > Acidobacteriota > Terriglobia > Acidiferrales > UBA7541 > Acidiferrum. The sequence continues at coordinate 3,455,721 of CAVULB010000002.1, forward strand.
GCGGAGAAGTTCGCGGGCAAGAAGCACGATATCTGCCTGGCCGCTGCGGACAATGGTTTCCGCTTGCGTGGGTTCGGAGATCATGCCGACGGCACCGGTGGGAATGCCCGCTTCGCGGCGGATGGCCTCGGCAAAGCCGACCTGAAAGCCAGGGCCAAAGGGAATGCGAACGTTAGGAATCACGCCGCCGCTGGAAACATCGATCAGGTCGACACCAACGTGCCGCAACTGCCGCGCCAGTTCGACGCTTTGCGGCAAATCCCAGCCGTCTTCTTTCCAGTCTGTGGCGGAGATGCGCACAAAAACCGGTTGCTGCTCTGGCCAGATTTCGCGCAGCGTATTGGCCACACGCAGAAGCAGGCGAACACGATTCTCGAAGCTGCCGCCGTAGTCGTCTGTGCGCTGATTGCTAAAGGGCGAGAGAAATTCGTGCAGCAGGTAGCCGTGGGCGGAGTGAATTTCCACGACCTCGAAACCGGCCTGAAGCGCGCGACGAGCAGCGGCGGCAAAATCCGCGACGACTTGATCGATCTCCGCGACGGAAAGTGCTTTCGGCAAATTGTGGCCGGTATCGAAAGGCAAGGCGCTCGGCGCGACCGGCGTCCAACCGCCATCGCTTCGAGGAATTGGCGCGCCACCTAACCAAGGCGCGGAAGTGCTTGCCTTGCGCCCGGCGTGCGCCAACTGGATGCCGCAGAGCGCTCCCTGCTCCTGAATGAATTGAACGATGGGGCGCCACGCGTCGATGTGCGAATCGAGATAGATGCCGGTGTCGGCCGGTGAAATTCGCCCGATGGCGCTGACGCCGGTGGCTTCCGTGAACACGAGCGCGGCACCACCGACGGCGCGGCTGCCCAGATGGACCATGTGCCAACTGGTGGGGTAACCGTCTTTCGCCGAGTATTCGCACATGGGCGAAACAACGATACGGTTCTTGAGTTCGGTACCGCGTAGGCGAAACGGTTCGAAGAGATTCATTTTGATTCCCGGAGACTCACTTTCGCAGTCATTGGATTCATTGCGGGTTGGCCCGGGTACCGAATAAAGCGGTGCCAACGCGGACTTCGGTGGCGCCCTCGAGAATGGCGGCTTCGAAGTCGTGCGACATACCCATGGAGAGCACCGGCAGCTTGCGGAGCAGTTGCGATTCCAGTTTATCGCGCAAGTTTCCCAGGCGCGCAAAGTAGGGGCGAACTTCGTCGGGATTTTTCAGGTAAGGCGGAATGCACATCAGGCCGGAGAAATCGAGGTATTCAAGTGCCACTACCTGCTCGGCAAACGCCGGCAAGTTGTCTTCGGACACGCCGCTTTTTGTTGCTTCACCGCCGAGGTGGACTTCAATAAGGATGCGGAGCGGTTTCCCGTGTGGAAGCGCGCTGGACGCACGGTCCAACTTTTGCGCCAGCGCAAAATCATCCACTGCGTCAACGCTGTGGAATAAATTTGCGGCTTTCGCAGCTTTGTTGCTTTGCAAATGGCCAATGAGGTGCCATGTGGCAGGAAGTTCGGCAATGCTTGCGCGCTTCCCTTCCCACTCTTGCACGCGATTTTCGCCGAAATGGCGGAGGCCGGCACCAAAGGCTTCGTGAATGGCGTCGGCGGGTTGAGTTTTGGAAACGCCGATTAACGTGATCTCTTCGGCGCGCCTGCCCGCGCGGTTCGCCGCAGTGGCAATGCGTTGGTTCACACGCAGCAAATTTTCAGCGATCGTGGTTTGCGCCATACCGGAAGGTTCGACTCTAAAATCGTAACATGTCAGAGTCACCAGCCGGTCCCTGGTTCGCTAGGTTGACGATTCCTTTCGTTGCAGGGCTTGGCTTCTCCGGGTACACTGGCTGACACGAGTGGCGCCCCCCACCGCACTAAATGATGACACGCGGAATACTCATCGCCATCGAGGGAATCGATGGCAGCGGCAAACACACGCAGGCCAAACTCCTCGAACACTCACTCTCAGCCAAGGGATTCCCAGTGTATGCGACGGGATTTCCGCAATACGATTCCTGGTTTGGCAGCATGGTGGGCAAATTCCTGAACGGAGATTACGGGCCGCTGCAGGAAGTGGACCCGCATTTCTCCGCGCTGCTGTATGCCGGAGACCGCTTTGAGTCCAAGGCGCGCATGGAAACTGTCTTGAACGAAGGAAAGATTGTGCTGGTGGACCGTTACGTGGCTTCGAACCTGGCGCACCAGGTGGCGCGCGCGAGCGCCGAGAAGCGCTCTGAATTTTTGCGCTGGATCGAGCACCTGGAATATTCCATCTACGGGATGCCGCGCGAAGACCTGATCCTTTATCTGCGCGTGCCACCGAGCCAGGCGCAAATGCTGGTGTCGCGGAAATCGGAACGGAGATACACACAAGCGACGCACGACATTCAAGAGAAGAGCCTGCGACACCTGGAAGACGCGGCGGAAATGTACGACATGCTTTCGCGCAGCCGGCCGTGGGCCACGATTCAGTGCTACGACGCGCAGAACAACGCCCTGCGGTTGCCGGAAGATATTGCCGCGGAGGTCATGTCCGCAGTGGTGCCGATGCTGGAACCCGCAAAGAAAGCGTGAGGCATGGGTTTTTCAGACTTCCTGGGTAACGAGAAAATTGTGGCTGCGTTGCGGGGAGCGTTCCGCGCTTCGCGTGTGCCGCACGCGTTGCTGTTTACTGGGCCGCGAGGCGTGGGCAAATTCACACTGGCAAGAATGTTCGCGCAGGCCGCGAACTGCGAGCGGATGACGGACAATTTCTGTGGCGAATGCCCCACCTGCCTGCAAATCTCGCAACTGGCCGATCCTCAAAAACTGATGGAGCAAGGGCTGGCGGAACGCGGCGAGAGCGCCGACGCCGCAACCGTCGAGCGCGTGCCTTTGATTTTGCAGAGCCATCCGGATGTGTGGGCGCTGGTGCCCGATCCGGTGCGGCTGAAAAGCCCGGTGGCACGGCCAATGTTGCGCATCGGGCAAGTGCGAGCGGTGCGGCGGGCCGCGTATTTTCAGCCGAGCGGACGGCGCAGAGTGTTTATCCTTGACGGCACGGACACGATGCGCGCCGATGTAGCCAATGTGTTCCTGAAGATCCTGGAAGAACCGCCCGAATCCGCCACATTAATATTGACGGCAACATCGCCGTTCAGCCTGCTGCCCACGATCCTGTCGCGTTGCATGCAGTTTCATTTCGCTCCGCTGTCCGTGGCCGAAGTCGAGAAAATTTTGAGCGTGCACTCTGACCGAAAGGCGACAGAGATCAAGTTAGCCGCGCAATTGTCCGAGGGCAGCCCGGGTCTGGCTTTGCAACTGGATCTGGAAGACGCAGTGGAGAAAAGGCGAACGGCTCTGCGGGTGCTGGAACGCGCCGCGCGAGGCCAAGGATTTGCACAATTATTCGCGGACACGGCGACGCTGGCGAAGGATCGCGAATCTTCGTTTGATGACTTGCTCGCCGTGTTTTATGGCTTACTGTCGGACTTATTGGAGCTGAATGCGGGTGTGCGGTCGCCGTCGATGAGGAATCCGCACCTTACCAAGGAGTTGGAGGCACTGGCGCGCACCGTGGATGCGGCATGGATCCGGCAAGCGATCGCCGGGATGGACCGGCTGGCGGGCGGTCTGCGACGCAATTTGAACCGGCAACTAGGCCTGGATTCCCTGGCGCTCTCGCTGGCCTCGCACCACGGGAACCCCCAGACGCATCAATAGAATTTCTCGCCTACAGCAATTCTCTGCTGCATAATAAGCGAAACCCTAGACGCACTGGCCGCATCTCAAAGACAGGATCGTACCTTCAAAGACATAAGGAGCAGTCATGGTGAATCGCCGCATGTTTCGTCCCAGCTTCGCGGAAGCCAAGGAGCAGGCCAGTCCCCGGCCTCAGCACAATGGCGGCCCCTTGCCGAGCAAGAAACCCGCCCCTCCCGAGATTACCCACGCGGAGAATTTTTACTGGGTGAAGCAGATGCAGAGCCGCACGCCGATGTCGGTGGTACTGGACTCCGGCGAAGTGCTGCATGGAATCATCGAGTGGTATGACCGCGACTGCATCAAGCTTACCCGCGAAGGCGCGCCGAATCTGATGGTGTTCAAACGGCATATCCGGTACGTACATAAAGAGGATGAAGACGGGGAAAAGGGCGACGAGTAGTTGCCGGCAGGCGGAAGACTTGCGCGCCTACTTTACGGGTTTACGGTCGCAAGTTATGGCCGGCGGCGGCAGAGAACGTTAAGAGCGCCTTGGCCGCTAACGAGCCGGATTCGTTGAAGATCTCGCACTCAGTCACAATAAAATTTCGACCACCGCGCAGGACGCGGGCGTCTGCTTTAATGGTGCCCCCTGGAACCGGCTCGAGATAGTTGATCTTGAGCTCCAGGGTGGCTAATTCCACGCCGCGAGGGACTACCGTGTAGGCAGCAATGGCGGCGGTGGTGTCTGCCAAGGCAGCCAAGATTCCCCCGTGAACCACGTTGTGGATCTGTTTGTGGCGCGAGCGGACATCCAGGCGGAAGATAGCGCGGCCGTCATGGACGCTTTCAACGTCGAAGCCGAACAATTCAGTCGACTTACTCTCCTTCATGCGTTGACGGACCATTTCCGTGACCCGCTTCTCTTCTCTGGTCAGTTTTCCTCGCATCCGCCCGCTCCCTCTCCCTACCAATTTTAATAAGCCGACAGACCGCCATCGACGGGCACGGCCGTTCCGTTGATCCAGGAAGACTCGTCCGAGGCAAGGAAAACTGCCAATTCGGCCACATCTTCGGGCTTGCCAAACCTTCCAGCGGGCAGCGTGGCGATTCTGGCGGCTCGCGCCTTCTGGCCTTCGGGGCTTTCATTGAACAGCCCCTTCACGAGTTCGGTTTCTACGATGGCGGGACAGATACAGTTGGCGCGGACGCTTTCGTGGGCATGGTCCAACGCTATGGCTTTGGTTAGCAGGGTGAGGCCACCCTTGGAAGCGCAATAAGCGGCGCGGTCCTTCATAGCGATCAGGCCCAACACGGAACCAATATTGACGATGGCGCCTCCCCCGGCGCGGCGAAAGGCGGGAAGCGCGGCGCGGGACATCAGGAAGGGTCCCTTCAGGTTGGTGTCGATCAGCTGATCCCAGTCCTGCTCGGAAATAGTCTCGATTGTGGAGACGCTCAGTGTACCCGCGTTGTTCACGAGCACGTTCAGGCGACCGAAGGCCCGTTCGACCTCGTCTACGGCCTTGACGGTATCGCTGCTACGGGTGACATCGCAGAGTACGGCCTTGCCATCCGCGCCATTTTGGGCCAACTCGGTCACGACCCTGGCGAGTGCTTCCGGCCGACGGCCCAAAACCGCAACCTTTGCGCCTTCGCGCCCGAAGGCCAGGGCGATCGCGCGACCGATGCCCGTGCCTCCTCCGGTCACAATCGCGACTTTCTCCTGGAGACGTGTCACGCGGAGCGCCACCTTTGCGTCTAATCGGTGTACTATTCACCGCTGGCAGGCAACGCAGCCTGCGGTTCGCGCGACTCTAGCATCCGGGCTCGCCATCCCGCAAGCGAGGGCATCACAACGAGTTTGGGACGGACCAGCTCAGAACAGAGGTTCAAGATGCGCATCGGCATAACGGGATATCCCACGTACGGCGGCTCGGGAGTGGTGGCAACGGAATTGGGCCAGGAGCTGGCCGCGCGCGGGCACGAGGTGCACTTCATTACGTCTGCGCCGCCGATCCGGATGAAAACCGACGACCCGCACATTCATTTCCACCAGGCCGCGGTGGTGCAATACCCGCTGTTTGATCATTCCCCGTACACGCTTTCGCTTGCGGTGAAAATGCTGGAAGTATTCGAAACGGAATCGCTGGATATTCTACATGTGCATTATGCGATTCCGCATTCGGTAAGCGCGCTGCTTGCACGGCAGATGGCTGCGCCACGACGCTTGCCGTTTATCACCACGCTGCATGGCACAGACATTACCCTGGTGGGAAACAACCCGAACTTTTTGCCGATCACGCGGTACTCGATCGAGCAGAGCGATGGGGTCACGTCCATTTCGGAGTATTTGTATCGCCGCACGCTTGAAGAGTTTGCGATCAAGCGACCGATCAAAGTAATCCCCAACTTTGTGAACTGCGACTTGTATTGCCGCATGGCGAATCCGGAACTGCGGGCGCAATGGGCTCCGGATGGCGAACCCGTCCTGATGCATCTTTCGAATTTTCGTCCGGTGAAGCGCATCCTGGACGCTGTAGAGATTTTTGCACTGGTGCGAGAGAAGATGAAGGCCAAGCTGGTAATGATCGGAGACGGACCAGACCGGGAACCGGCGGAAGATCTCGCGCGCACGCGGGGAGTGGAGAAAGACGTAATTTTTTTGGGGAAGCAGAACGGCATCCGGGAAAAATTGGGACAAGCGGATTTGTTTCTGTTGCCGTCGCAATTGGAGTCGTTTGGGTTGGCAGCGCTCGAGGCCATGGCTTGTGAAGTGCCGGTGATTGCTACGAATGCCGGCGGTGTGCCAGAGGTGGTTGAGCATGCTGTGGACGGATACTTGGTGGATCCGGGTGACGTGAAGCTGGCGGCGAAATATGCGATTGACTTGTTGTCGCGAGCGGATCGCGGACGCGAGATGGGGCAGCGCGCGCGTATCGATGCGCGCAAGAAATTCTGCGCGAAAGATGTGATTCCGAAGTACGAGCAATATTACGAGCGGGTGCTGGGTTATCAGGATATGGCCGTGGGAATGTCTCTGAAGGTTTAGTCGGCTGTGAAGAGCACAAACAGGACTGCCCCGCCCGTGCCACCGGCTAGTAATGGCGCGCTAGTTCGGAAGCGTAGTGGAGTCGCGGTTTTGGGAAAGCCATTGAGTCAGGCGGATCTCCCCTGCTGCTGGTCCTTCGGGCGTTAACAGGATGGCCTTGTATTCTTCCCACGTCAGCACAACATGGCGAAGGAACAATCCGGCAAAGCGTGTGGAGAGGCCACGAGCGTTGGTACGTAGACGACGCGAGCCGACTTGTCCAATGTCGAGACAATCCTGCGCACGAGTTCCTCAAAGGTGAAAGTTTTGCGGGCCTACCGCGTTGATAACTCCGTTGCGTTGTTTTCGATCGAATCGACGATCAACTTCGCCATGTCCTCAACATAAATAGGCCGGATGCCGAAGCGGCCAACACCGGGAATACCAAACACCGGAAGACGACGCAAGAACAGGCGATATTGTTGATGAGAATATCCTCTGGTCCGAAGATGCCTATGGGTCGCAAGTATGCGAGACCGAAATTGACCACGGTCTGCTCGAGCAGGGCTTCCCGCAGTAATACGCTAATGGCGAGTCCATCGAGGGGACAGGTTGAGGACGCGCCCAATTTTTTTCGCAACCTTCAAGAGCGTTCGCCGGAATCATGCGATTGCCTCGATATTGGGCACGCGACCTTTCCGGCTGGGCAACTTCGCCGCGCACTAATCCAGCGATAACTAGCGTGGAGTAGATTCTTCATTCCGGGGATTGTGGAGAGCCACACCAGCGGACGTCCCCACCAGATCTGGCGGGCTGCGGCTACAACTGCGTCGGCGCCGCCATAGTGCGTGCCATCGCAGAGCAGAAAGCGGAGTTCGCGCAAGAGTTCCTGTTGCGATCGGCCGAGCAGGGCGCCTACGCGGGGATCTTGCAGCGGCGCTATGGCGAAGCCGCGGCAGGCGAGGATCGGGGCTAGCCAGCGGGCAAGCCAGGTGCAGAAGTTGCAGGTGGCGTCGAAGAACAGCCAGCCCTTGGCGTGGCGGCCTTTGTTGTCAGTGTATTCGCTTGTTAGCGAGATCATGGCAATGTTTCCTTTTCTGGAGTGGGGAGATTCTTCAGGGGCTAAAGCCCGGATCTTGCCGAGCGGTCATGTCCGAGTTCCTCACTCCGCAGACTCCGTCGGAACGCTACCCTGCTTTCTTTTTGTCCGTGCCTAGGAGGGTGATGACTTTGCCGCGGAGTTTGCCTACACCCTTGAGGGCGCCGACGGGCATGTGCAGGACTTCGTCGAACAGGCCGGTCATGATGGTGAGAAATTCCAGCATGCTCTCGAGGCGCTCCCGGGTGTAAGCGTCGGCTGGCGCGCTGCTCTTGAGTTCCTGGACACATTCGCCGAGAACACGCAGCGTGGGATCGATCTCGCGGCGCTTCCTCTCTTCGGATACGGTGCGAAAGATTTCCCAGACGTCCTTGAAGGTTTCGAAATGGTCGCGGCGGTCGCCTAGGACGTGGACCACGCGCACGATGCCCCAGCCCTGGAGTTCGCGGAGGCTGGTGCTGACATTGGAACGGGCCACGGCGAGAGTTTCAGCGATCTCATCGGCGGGAATGGGCTTGGGCGAAAGAAAGAGCAACGCGTGGACTTGCGCGACGGTACGGTTGATGCCCCACTTGGTGCCCATCTCTCCCCAGTGCAAAATAAATTTCTGCGCCACAGGGGTAAGCTTCGGTGCTGCTTCGTTGAGTTGTTCGCTCACTTTTTTCCTCCGGACTGCTGTGAATCCGCTTCATTGATGCGCCAGCGGCGTACAAGGTCTTGAACCGCTTCGGACCATACAGGAAAGCAAAACGGAAAGCTGTGATTTTGAAGGATGGCGGGAACCACACGCCGGCTTTTGAGCAAAAGCTCTGTCTCTGTGCGCAGAACGAGTGCGCCGAGGCTTAGCATCCACGCGGCAGAAGGCAAGCCTAGCCGGATACCCCAGGCGTCGCGGAGCCCTGCCACAAATTGGCTGTTGGGGAGAGGATTGGGAGAGGCGAGGTTCACCGCCCCGCAGATGTCTTCGTGCTCGATCAGGAATTCGATGGCGTGGACGCAGTCCACATCGTGAATCCAGGACATGTATTGGCGACCGTTGCCCCAGGCTCCGCCGAGTCCAACGCGGACCAGGCGCAGTATAATCGCGAAAATCCCGCCAGGCTCAGGGCTCATGACCATGGCGGTGCGCAGGGCGATCTTTCGCGTTTGCGGCGTGGGCGAGGCCGAGAAGGCTTGCTCCCATTGACGGGCGACATCGATGCTGAAGCGCCAGGTCGGAGGCGCGTCGGGCTCTTCGCCGCCGAATTCGCCCGTGAATTCGTCCATGGGACGGTCGTAGGTGTGGCGATAAATTGTGGCGGTGCTGGCGTTCAGCCACAGGCGGGGCGGATGCTTTAGGGATTGCATGACGCGCCCGAGAGCAATCGTGGAATCGACGCGTGAGCGAAGGATTTCGGCACGATTGGAGGCGGTGTACCGGCAATCGACGCTGCGGCCCGAGAGATTGATCAGGACGTCGGCGTCTTCGAGGGCTTCGGTCCAAGCTCCGGGCGTTTGGCCGTCCCAGTGGAGCGTGTTCCAGGGGTGGGTCGTTGGGTTTGGATTTCTAGTAAGAGTGGTTATCTTGTGACCCTTGGCGGAAAAATGGCGGGCCAGGACGCGGCCCAGGTGGCCTTCGCCGCCCGGAATGACGACGCGGAGGGGGCTCGGGGTGGTGGAGCTGGCCGTGGCGATTATCGTCGCATCTGACATTTCAGTTGTAACAGAATATACAGTTATAATAGGCGGTTGTCAAGGAGTTCGGCGCGCAGCGGTCCTGGCGAAGAAGAGGCCAAGCATGTGGGCGCACGTAACGCTTGCTTGCTTTTCGATGTGTTCCGAGCTCTGACGCGCCGTGCTTATTTCTGTCGCGCCTTCGGCGCTCAAGAGGCGATTAGAAGACGCTGACTTCGGGGATTACCGGAACTAGTTGCGGGACGTCGATGCGGATTTTGGTGCCTTGGCCTGCGTGGCTCGTGATGTCCAGGTTGAAATCGGCGCCGTAGAGGACGCGGAGGCGTTCGCGGACGTTGCTGAGGCCGATGCCTTCGACATACACGTGGGGCAATTTTTCTTCGGAGATACCGACGCCGTTGTCTTCAATTTCAATATGCAGTCGGCTATCGCGATTGGAGGTGCGCAGGAAGATGCGGCCGCCTTCAAGTTTGGGCGAAAGGCCGTGTTTGATGCTGTTTTCGACGATGGGCTGAAGGAGCATGCTGGGGATGAAGGTTTCCAGGGTGTCTTCGCCGATTTCCTTGACGATGTCGAGATTGTCTTCGCCGAAGCGAGCGACTTCGATATCGAGATAATCGTCGATGAAGGAAAGCTCCTCACGCAAAGGCACGAAGGTTTCGTGTTTGCGAAGCAGGCGGCGAAGAATATTGCTGAGCTTGAGGACCACGCCGCGCGCGGTATCGGGATCCATGCGGATCAGGGCGGAAACGGTGTTGAGCGTGTTGAAAAGGAAGTGCGGATTGATCTGGCTGGAGAGGGCGTCCATGCGCGCGCGAAGCAGCAATTGTTGGTGGCGCTCGAGATTCATTTCAATGCGGGTGTTGTTCCAGATTTTCAAGGGTGCGGCGACCGACATGAGCGTGCCGAGCACGACGAGACAGAGCTTCCAATTCCATTGCGGGTCGAGCGCGAACAGCCACCGGGGCGTGGTGGCCATGACTAGAGCGACGCGGCCAAGTTCCAGGCCGACGCAAGTCAGCAGCGGTAACATTTCCCACATCATTTCGGCATTATTGACCATACGCATGACGGCTTTGGGGATATTGAGAAAAGTGAACGGGCCGAAATTCCAGAGATCTTCCTTGTCGGGGATGAGTTGGCGAATCAAACCGCCCAGCAGGCCGGCCGTGGCGGCGGCAGGCATAGCAAGCCACTCATGGGCCATTAAGGCGGGAATCGTGATGATGGCGCCGCCAATGGGACCGACGACGCGGCCCCCCAGCAAGCCCATGAGGAATGCGCCTTCAAGCGAAAGGTCGGCGAACTGGTAGGCGGGGCGATAGAGGCGAAGGATTACACCGACGAGCAGAGCCGGAACCAAAAACAGCATCAGCTTCAATTTCTGGTCTGGATCGCGTTCTTCGGTGAAGAGCACGCGGCGGAAGGTATTCCAGCGGGCGAGCAAGGCGGCGATGGAGGAAGCGACACCCACTTTGAGGAGCAAGGTGAAGAGAAGTTCGCGGATTGAGAGTGTTGTTTCCATGAAGGGTTCGTGGATTCGTTCAAATCGCAGAGGGATTCCTCACTCCAAAGACTCCGTTCGGAATGACGGATTCTCTCTAGAGGGCTTTAGGACCTCGCCCTATTGTAAAGAAATTGTCCCAAAGGCTGCATGAATCTTGACGAAGGTGGCTCCAGGGGTAATTCCCCTCCCTGCTATACTGGATGAAGATCATGGCAAAGAAAAAATCAGGGAAAATTTCACGGAAGCGAAGCGAGGCGCAATTAATTGCCGAGGCGGAACTGCCGACGAAATATGGGCGCTTCCGGATTTATGGATTCCGTGGAGACGGGCCGCAGGAAGAAGCGGTGGCGCTGGTTCGCGGAAAGCTTAAAGGGAGCACGGCACCGTTGGTGCGGGTGCATTCGCAATGTTTGACGGGCGATGTACTGCATTCGCTGCGGTGCGATTGCCGGGCGCAGCTGGAACTGTCTTTGAAGAAAATTGGGAATGCGCCCGCGGGGATCCTGCTGTATCTGCCGCAAGAGGGCCGGGGCATCGGGTTGATGAACAAGCTGCGCGCTTACGAATTGCAGGACCTCGGAATGGATACGGTGGAGGCGAACGTGTCTTTGGGATTCGCGGCGGATGCGCGAGAGTACGACTTTCCTGCGAAGATTCTGAAGAAATTGGGCGCGCGGAAGATTCGTTTGCTTTCGAACAATCCCGACAAGGTGAAGCAGTTGGAATCGGCGGGGGTGCAGGTGGTGGAGCGGGTGCCTTGCCAGCCGAGGATTTCGAAGATTTCGCGAAAGTATTTGGAGACAAAAAAGAGCAAGATGGGACATTTGTTGGAAGGCGTATAGAGGGCGGGGCTTTTTCTGGCGCCGGAGCAGTTACGGTAAATTTTAGTTGCAGTCAGCGTTGAGATCCTTCGTCGCAAACAACGTACCTCCGCATGACAATTCGTTTTATTTTTTCGATCGAGAACCCAAAAGGCGGGCTCGAAGATTCGCCCTTACCGCTCGAGAGACCGGCCAGCACAAGGGGCGACCGCAAGAGACTAGCCGCCACCGACGAATTGGACTATTTCCAGGAGGTCGCCGGAGGCGATTTGCGTTTGGTCCCATTGGGATTTGGGAAGGATTTTTAGGTTGTATTCGACGGCTACGCGGGCGACGTTCAGACCCAGTTGGGCGAGCAAAGCGGTTACGGTGGTGCCCGCCGACGTTTCCTGGCTTTCTCCATTCACTTGAATGATTACGGGTTCTGCCATGGCGCCTCTAGTGTCAGGCTACCCGAGGTTTAGAGCGGAGTGCAAACCGGAGATGGCCCTTAGCGGCGCGATGTTCGGCGTAAATCACGAGTGCCGGATCCGAACCGATTATGGGCGGCATGTCGAATTCAATCAGGGCGTGCCCTTGCGCGCCCGTTTGCGCACGAAAGGTGTTGTCGTTCGTGCCGCCTTCAATTTGGACCAGAAGATCGGCGTCGGCGACGGCTCCGCCGGTCTGCTCCCTCACGGTGACAAGCAGCTTCGCGTGCCTGCCGGAAAGCCAGGATTTCGCGTTGGTCAACTCCAGCGACAGTGTTTTGGGCTCGACCGTCACAGGTACAGGTTGCTGGGGCTGCGGCGGGCGCGTTTCCGCCGAATGCATGGCGCTGGTTGCGGCAGGAATGGGAAGCTGCAAATATCCGGAGCGAATTTCCTCGATGACTGCGCGGTGCTGCTCTTCCACGCGCATTTTCAGGGCTTGCTCGCGGTCTTCATCGATCGGCAGTAAATCGAAATAATTGTTGGTTCTGCGATGCAGGACCCGGCCCTGATAGTACACGGTGGTGTCGATTAGGGAGTGCGGCTCGCCGCGATCTTCCGTCTGTATATGGAAGGTGACCGCACCGTGTTTGAGGTTACTGTTGTGGCCGAAGACCATGTCCGCTTTCGCTCCCGGTCAAGCGAGTATCGAGACGAAGACCTACCGCTGACCCGTCCGGAAGAAATCTCAGAACATTTGACCGGTGGCGCCTCACTCGTTATTATAACTCTTCAACTATGACCCCCTCTGGCTTGCATGCATACGTTCCTCTACTGATACACCTGCTGATAGCGGCGTTTTTGGCAGGAGCGCTGATCATGGTCTCGACGTTCATCGGGTGGCGGCGGCCAAGCAAGGTGAAGGCGCAGCCGTATGAATGCGGGATCACCCCCACGGGAGATGCGCGGGAACCGTTTTCGGTGAAATTCTACCTTGTGGCGATGGTCTTCATATTGTTCGATGTGGAAGCGATTTTTCTGTATCCTTGGGCGTATATTTTCAAAGACTTGGCACGAAACGTGGAGACACGCTGGTTCGGCTTCATAGAAATGATGTTTTATGTTGCCATCCTGCTGGTCGGTTATATCTATCTCTGGAAAAAGGGCGCGCTCGACTGGCATAAGACACAGAAGTAACGCCGGCGCCGGCCCTTGAGGATCACAGTTACGTGACGCAGCTCGCCAACGCAAACGCTAATGTTGTAGTCGAACGGCTTCGCGGGTGGAACGCACAGGCGGTCTCGCAAGTCATTGAATATCGCGGGGAAACGACCATCGTGGTGCCGCATGGACTGCTGCGAGCGGCAGCGCGGCAATGCCGGGACAATCCTGAACTTGACTTCAATCTCTTGAGCGATGCGACGTGCGTGGACCGTTTTCCGGTTGAGCCGCGCTTCGAGCTGAACTATCAACTGGTGTCTTTGCGCAGGCTGGCGCGCGTGCGCCTGCGCACCAGCGTGAGCGGGCAACAACCGGTCATCGAATCACTGGTTCCGGTGTGGCCCGGCGCCAACTGGCTGGAACGCGAGATTTTTGACCTGTTTGGCATTCGCTTTGAAGGGCATCCGGACTTGCGGCGGATTTTGCTGCCGGAAGAATTCGAAGGATTCCCGTTGCGGCGAGATTTTCCAGTAGAAGGCAAACGTTAGAACGCCCGGCGGATTGTGAACCATGACAACGGTTGAGACACCAACTGGCAGCGCCAAGACGATGGTCCTGAATATGGGGCCGCAACATCCTTCCACGCACGGCGTTCTGCGCGTGCTGCTGGAACTAGACGGGGAAAACGTGGTTTCGGCAATTCCCGACCTGGGCTACTTGCACACCGGCATCGAGAAAAGCTGCGAAGACAAGACGTATTCGCAGGCGATCACGCTGACGGATCGCATGGATTACCTGAATCCACTGGGAAATAACCTGGTGTATTGCCTGGCCGTGGAAACGCTGCTGGCACTGGAAGTACCGAAGCGGGCTCAATACATCCGCGTGATGCTGGTGGAACTGCAGCGCATCTCTTCGCACCTGGTTTGGCTGGGAACACACGCGCTGGATATGGGCGCGATGTCCGTGATGCTGTATTGCTTCCGGGAGCGCGAAGAAATCCTGAAAATTTTCGAACGCTTTTCCGGCCAGCGAATGATGACGAGCTTCATCCGCATCGGCGGCGTGGCCCTGCAGCCTCCAGCGGGATGGCGCGAAATGGTGAAGCGGTTCGTGGACATGATGCCGGCGCGGGTCGACGAATATGAAGCGCTGCTGACGGAAAATCGCATCTGGCAAGGTCGGCTGAAGGGCGTGGGCTATCTTCCCGCCGAAAAGCTCATCGGCTTGAGCACAACGGGTCCGGGACTTCGCGCGGCTGGCGTGGCCTACGACAACCGCAAGGCGTTCCCGTATTCCTCGTACGAAGAATTTGAGTTCAGCGTGCCGACGCGCACGGAATCCGATTGTTTTGCGCGGTATTTGGTGCGCGTGGCGGAGATGCGCGAGAGCCTGAAAATTGTCCGCCAGGCGATGGACAAGATCACGGATGACGGAGCGATCAAGGCCGACGCTCCCGGTGTGATTCCGCCGGAGCGCGAGAAGATGAAGACGGAGATGGAAGCGCTTATATACCATTTCAAGATTTTCACGGAAGGATTTTCTCCGCCGCCGGGAGAAGCCTTTGCGACCGTGGAATCGCCACGAGGAGAACTTGGCTGCTTCATCGCCAGCGATGGCTCCCCGAAACCGCTGCGCGTGCACTTCCGCGGACCTTCGTTCATCAACCTGCAGGCATTGCCGGATATGGTGAAGGGCCAGTTGATTGCCGACACGGTGGCGTGTATTGGTACGATCGACATCGTCCTTGGAGAGGTAGACAGGTAAGGGTGCATGGAACTTTCCGCAAAACTCGAGGCGAAGTTTGAGCAGTTGCAGGGCCGCTATCCGGTAAAGCGCAGCGCGCTGATCCCGATGATGATGTATGCGCAGGACGAATACGGATCGGTAACCGACGAAATCATCGCGGAGATCGGGCGGCGGCTGGAGCTGAAGACCGTGCAGATCGAGGAAACGCTGGAGTTTTACTCCATGCTGCACCGCAAGCCGCTAGGCAAGCACCACGTGCAGGTGTGCACTAATATTGCGTGCATGCTGCGGGGCGGAAACGAACTGCTGGAGCACGCCAAGAAGCGCTTGGAAATCGGAAACAAACAGACCACGCAGGATGGTATGTTTTCCCTGGAAGAAGTGGAGTGCATCGGCGCGTGCACCGGAGCGCCGGCGATGCAGGTGAATTACGACTTCTACGAAAATGTGACGCCGCGCAACCTGGACAAGATTATCGAGGAATTGGACAAGGGACGACACCCTGAGCCGGTGCCGGTGATTACAGGGGCGTTGCACGAGCGCAACAAACTCGAGACTCCGCTCATCAGCAAGCGGTTCGGCGTGAAGGATTCGCACAAGATTGATGTGGCGCTGCAACTGGGCGCATATCAGGCGCTGGAAAAGGCGCTGAAGACGATGAGTGCGGAACAGATCATCGACGAAGTGAAGAAATCCAACCTGCGCGGGCGGGGCGGGGCGGGATTTCCCACCGGAATGAAATGGTCGTTTGTCCCGAAGGATTCGCCGAAGGCCAGGTACGTCATCTGCAACGCGGACGAATCCGAGCCGGGCACGTGCAAAGACCGGCCGTTGATGGAAATGGATCCGCACCAACTGATTGAAGGGATCATCATTGCGGGCCGGGCCATCAACGCGCATCACGGGTTCATCTATATTCGCGGCGAATACCGCTACGTGCTGGATATCGTGGATGGCGCGATCAGCGAAGCGTATGCGCGTGGCTACCTGGGCAAAAATATTCTGGGCAGCGGATTCGATTTTGACATGGTGATTCACACGGGCGCTGGGGCTTATGAATGCGGTGAAGAATCCGCGCTGATGGAATCGCTCGAGGGCAAACGAGGAAATCCGCGCATAAAGCCTCCCTTCCCTGCCGTCGTGGGGCTTTATGGCTGCCCGACGGTTATTAATAACGTAGAAACGTTGAGCGCGGTGCCTGCGATTATTGCCGAGGGCGGCGAAGCGTATGCCAATCGCGGTACTCCGAAGAACGGCGGCACACGACTGTTGTGCGTGTCCGGCCATGTGAACAAACCCGGGATTTATGAAATCCCGCTGGGCATGAACATGAAAAAATTTATCGATGAAGTGGCTGGGGGAATCCCGCGAGGTAAGAAGCTGAAGTCGGTAATTCCCGGCGGCAGTTCGTGCCCGGTGTTGAAGGCGGACGAGATCGATCTGGCCATGGATTACGACACCATCGCGAAGGCGGGATCGATGTTGGGGTCGGGCGGCATGGTGGTGATCGACGAGGACACCTGTATGGTGGATATGGCGCGGCGCATCATGCACTTTTATGCGCATGAATCCTGCGGCTGGTGCATTCCCTGCCGCGAAGGAACCGCGTGGCTGCAGAAAATGCTGGATCGCTTCCACGCCGGCTATGGGCGCGTCGAAGACATCGACTTGATGAACGAGCTTTCCAAGAACATGCTGGGCCGCACGTTCTGTCCGCTGGGAGATGCTGCGGCGATGCCGACGATCAGCATCGTGACGAAGTTCAGGAACGAATTCGAAGACCACTTGCAAGGCAAGTGCGCGTACAAATCCGCCGAAGCTTTGCTGAGTTCGCGGTAGGGACCCATGGCAGAAACTAAGCTCATCAACTTGAAGATTGACGACCGGGATGTGCAGGTGCCCGCGGGTACAACGGTCATCGAAGCGACCCGGCGGCTTGGCGTGGAAGTTCCGTCGTTTTGTTATTACCCCGGACTTTCCTTGAAGGCCGCATGCCGCATGTGCATGGTGGAAGTGGAAAAAATGCCGAAGCTGCAGACGGCATGCACGCTGGTGGCCGGCGAAGGCATGGTGGTAAAGACGGACACGCAGCAGGTGAAAAACGCGCGGAAGTCCAATCTGGAATTCCTGCTGACGAATCACCCTCTGGATTGCCCGGTTTGCGACAAAGGCGGCGAATGCGAACTGCAAGACATGGTTTTCCGGTATGGCGCGGAAACCAGCCGTTTCGTTGAGGAAAAGATACACCGGCCGGAAGAAAAATGGTCGGACCTCGTGTATTACGACTCGCCACGCTGCATTTTATGCTTCCGGTGTGTGAGCGTGTGCGATGAGGGCATGGACGTGAAGGCGCTGGGCGTGGGAATGCGCGGCGCGCACTCCATCATTATCCCGAACGGCGGCGATCACCTGAACTGCGAAGAATGCGGCATGTGCATCGATATTTGTCCTGTGGGCGCGCTGACCAGCGGGACGTATCGATATAAGACGCGGCCGTGGGAAATGCAATACGTTTCCAGCATTTGCACGCATTGTTCGAACGGCTGCAAGGCCACCTTCAGTGTGCGCAACCACGAAATTTTGCGGGCGAATAACCGCGATCTTTCCGGTATCAACAAGGAATTTCTTTGCGTAAAGGGGCGCTTCGGCTTCGATTTCACGCAGCATCCGGAACGCATCAAGCAGCCGATCCTGCGCAAGGGCGAGCAGCTTTATCCGGTTTCGTGGGAAGAAGCGGCGCAAGAAGCGGCGAAGCGACTGCACCAGCTGCACGCGGCATATGGACCTGACAGCATCGGATTTATCGGCTCCAACCGCACTTCGAATGAGGAGAATTTCCTGCTGCAGCGGCTGGCGCGCGGCACCTTTGGCACCAACAACATCGATCACCATCGCACGGCAGATTACACCGGACTGGTCACGGCGCTGGGCGAACGAGCTAGCGATTCGCAGCTGACGATGGAGCAGTTGTACGAAGCGAAGGCCGTGCTACTGATCGGAAACGACGCGACGAATCAGAATCCGCTGGTGGCCTGGCAGATCCGGTCGGGAATCCGGCACCACGGAACGAAGCTGTTCGTGATTGATCCGCAGGAAATCAAACTGCATCGCAAAGCGGGGCAGGCCGTGGTGCTTGGCCCGGTGCTGGAACCCGCGGCGGTGCGCTGGCTGGCGACCGGCGAAGGAAATTTGACGCAGGAATTGGCGTCGCAACTGGGCGCGTTGAAGCAGGCATTGGAAGCGGAATCGGACGTGGCGATTGTATTTGGATCGGCGATTTCGGGCGCGGCAATTGCGAACCTGGTCGAGTTTGGATCGAGATTGCCGGGCAAGACACGCTACATGGCGCTGGGAGATTATGCGAACTCGCGCGGCGCAGCGGACATGGGGCTGTTGCCTGACCGGCTCCCGGGATATTCATATCTGGACGATAAGGCCGCGGTGGCAGCGATCGAAAAGCATTGGGGAGGTAAGCTGCCTTCCAAGCCAGGACTAACGGCTCCGCAGATGATCGAAGCGGCGCAATCGGGAAAGCTGAGTGCGCTTTATGTGGTGGGAGCGAACCCCCTTTCTCGCTATGGAACGATCGGCTTTGGCCGCGGCAAGGTGCAGTTGCTGATTGTGCATGACCTGTTCCTGACGGAGACTTCGCTGCAAGCAGATATCGTGTTCCCGGCGGCTTCGGCGTATGAAAAAGACGGCAGCGTGACGAATACCTCCGGTGAAATTCAATTACTTCGGAAGGCTGGGGAGATGATGGGCGCGCGCACGGACTTCGACCTGCTGCGCATCATGTCTCACCAGTTGGAGAAGGCGGGGCTCGGCAAAGCGCTGCATTACAAGAATCCGGCGGCGGTATTCGAAGAGATTCGCAAGGTGGTGCCGGGATACGACGTGCAGCTCGCCGGACTTTTGACGGGCGGAGCGGAGCCCACGAGCCCGCACTTCTCGAAAAACGGCCATGCGCCCTATGACGTGCCGGTTCAACTCATTCGCTCCGCGAACGATACTCTCTTTACCAGTGGCTCGCTTGGGCGATTTTGCACCATGATGCAATCCTTGCCGGAGGCGGAAGCAAAATCGTGAACGAATTCCTGACTCACTATGCGTTCCTGATCGTTCCGATCGTGAAGATCGCGATTCTGGTTTTCATCGTGCTGACGCTGGACGCTTACCTGACCTGGGCGGAGCGCAAGGTGATTGCGCATATCCAGGCGCGTTGGGGACCGCATCGCACAGGGCCTCATGGTTTGCTGCAGCCGCTGGCGGATGGCGTGAAATTCGTGTTCAAGGAAGATCCGATGCCCGCGAACGCGGATAAGGTGGCGTATTTTCTGGCGCCGTTTATCACCCTGATGCTGGCGCTGACTTCGCTGGCGGTGATTCCATTTGGGCCGCAGCGGTTTACGGTATTTGGCTACCAGACGACGGTCGGCATTGCGGATGTGAACATCAGCTTGCTGGTGCTGTTCGCGATCACAGCGCTCTCGGTGTACGGCGTGGCGCTTGCGGGATGGGCCTCGAACAACAAATATTCGCTACTGGGCGGCTTGCGCAGCTCGGCGCAAATGATCAGCTATGAACTGGCACTAACGCTATCCGTTGTGGGCGTGCTGTTGATTGCTGGGGATTTCAGCTTGCGAAATATTGTGGATCAGCAAGCCGGGTCTGGGCGGCATGGGCTGCTGAGCTGGAACATTTTCCCGCAGATCATCGGATTCGGTTGCTTTTTTATTGCCGCGATCGCGGAAACCAACCGCGTGCCGTTTGACCTGCCGGAGGCAGAATCGGAACTGGTGGCGGGCTTTCACACCGAATATGCCAGCATGAAGTTCGCAATGTTCTTCATTGCGGAATACACCAGCATGATTACGGTATCTTGCCTGGCGACGATCATGTTTTTTGGCGGATGGCTGTCGCCGTTCCCGGATTCCTGGGGCTTCGCGCATTACCTGCCGTCGGTGCTCATGATTCCCCTTGGACTTTGGGTGATTTTTGACGGTATTCGCTACGAAAACATGTTCGGCCGGTTGGTGCTGCCGACGGTGGGGACGGTGATTACGCTGATCGGGGCGGGGTTGGTGGTGTTCCCGGTAGTGAACGATGCGATTCAAGGCGTTTTCTGGTTTCTGGCGAAGGTTTTCACGTTTCTGTTCGTGTACATCTGGATGCGCGGCACGCTTCCTCGTTTTCGTTATGACCAGTTAATGAGTTTCGGGTGGAAGTTCCTGCTGCCGGTGTCCATTGCGAACGTGGTTCTGACCAGCGTCGTAATTCTGTGGAGAATGCCCTGATGAGTGCGCAGATGGTGATTTTTTTCGCGCTGGCGGCCATCGCGGTTCTGGGCGCGATCAGCCTGATTTTGCAGCGGCATCCGATTCACAGCGCGCTGTCTTTGATTGTGGTGATGGTGGCTCTGGCGGGATTGTACCTGCTGATGGGCGCGGAGTTCGTGGCCGCAGTGCAGATCATTGTGTATGGCGGCGCGATCATGGTGCTGTTCATTTTTGTGATCATGCTGCTGAACGCGGGCGAGGAAGAGCGCACAAACTTCTCGAAGCTGGCACTGTATGCCGGGGTGCCCCTGGCCGTGGCAGTGACCGGGATGATTGCGGCGGCGATTGTGAATTCGCGTGTCTCCGCTACGATGCCCGCGGCGGCGCCGGTAACGTTGACGTCCACGCGGACGCTTTCGACGCTGCTGTTTACGGAATTTGTTTATCCGTTTGAGCTGACATCGTTTTTGATCTTGGTGGCGATACTGGGAGCGATTGTGCTGGCCCAGCGGGAGAACTGAAGATGATCCCGACAAATTATTATCTATTGCTGAGCGCGATTCTGTTTGGCCTGGGAATCGTGGCTTTCGTATTCAAGCGCAACATCATCACGATTTTCATGGCCATCGAGCTGATGCTGAACGCGGTGAACCTGGCGTTTGTGGCTTTCAGCCAGGCGCTGGGCAAACCCGACGGAGAAGTGTTTGTGCTGTTCGTGATCATCGTAGCGGCAGCGGAAGCGGCCGTGGGACTAGGAATCATCATTCTTACCGTGCGGAACCGCCGTTCGCTCAACGTGGAAAGCGTGAATCTGCTCAAACTCTAATGCCGATACTCGAACATCTCTGGATCATTCCCTTATTGCCGCTGCTCGGCTCGGCGATCAATGGCCTACTGGGCTGGAAGTGGCCGAACAAAATCGTGCATTCGGTGGCCCTTGGTGCCACGGGTTTGTCTTTTGCGTGCGCGCTGGAAGCCGTGCGCGAATTCCTTAGCTATTACCAGCAATACCACAAACCATTCGTGAAGCCGTTCTTCGACTGGATCATGGCCGGCAACTTCCGCGCGGGCTATGACCTGCGGCTTGACCATCTGACCGTGGTGATGGTGCTGGTAGTGACCGGCGTGGGCTTTTTGATTCACATCTATTCGACCGGATACATGGCGCACGAAGAAGGCTACTGGCGATTCTTCAGCTACCTGAACCTGTTCATGTTCTTCATGCTGACGCTGGTGCTGGCGGAGAACTATTCGCTCCTGTTTGTGGGATGGGAAGGTGTGGGGCTGTGCAGCTACCTGCTGATCGGCTTTTACTACCTGAAAAAGTCCGCGACGGACGCCGCCAACAAGGCGTTCATCGTAAACCGTATTGGAGATTTCGGGTTCATGCTGGGGTTGTTCCTGCTGTACCGCACATTCCACACGTTGGATTTTAACGCGTTGTTCGCGCAGGCTGGGCCGTTGCCGGCGGAGGCCATGGGGCAATTCGGAACGATTACCGTCGCCTGTATCCTGCTGTTTGTGGGCGCCACTGGAAAATCGGCGCAGCTTCCGTTGTATGTGTGGCTCCCGGACGCGATGGAGGGCCCTACACCGGTCAGCGCTTTGATTCACGCGGCGACTATGGTGACCGCCGGCGTTTACGTTGTGGCCCGCTCGCACGTTCTGTTCCTGCATGCGCCGACGGCGATGTACATCGTGGCGATTATCGGCTGCGCGACGGCGTTCTTTGCGGCGACAATTGGCCTGGTGCAATCGGACATCAAGAAAGTTCTGGCGTATTCGACGGTCAGCCAACTGGGCTACATGTTCCTGGGATGCGGCGTTGGCGCGTTCAGCGCGGGCATTTTCCACTTGATGACGCACGCGTTCTTCAAGGCACTGCTGTTTCTGTCCGCGGGCAGCGTGATTCACGCGATGGGCGGCGAGCAGGACATGTGGCACATGGGCGGGCTGGCATCCAAGATCAAGATAACGTTCTGGTGCATGCTCTTCGCCACACTGGCAATCACGGGATTCCCTCCGTTTGCTGCGTTTTTCTCGAAGGACGAAATTCTGGCGGCGGCATTCAACTATGAGCATGGTGGAAAAGTGCTGTACGGAGTGGGCCTGGCGGCGGCAATCCTGACCTCATTTTATATGTTCCGGTTGATTTGGCTGACGTTCTCCGGACAAAAGCGCTACGACGAGCACCACGTCCACGTCCACGAGTCGCCGTTGAACATGACGATTCCACTGATGATTCTGGCGTTCCTTTCGCTGACCGGCGGTTGGTTCGCGCTTCCGACTCTTTGGGGCGGCAAAGATTACTTTGCGGACTTCCTCTCGCCCGTGCTTGGCGCCACCGAATCGCCTGTGGGAGAGGCTGGCACACTGGAACATATTCTTTCGTTTGTAGCCGTGATTGCGGCCTTGGCGGGCCTTGTCGCGGCTTGGCGAATGTACGCGAAAAACGTGAAGCGCGGCACATCGAAAGGGCTGCACGAGATTCTGTACCAAAAATATTATGTGGATGAGCTTTACCACGCCGTGATCGTGGGGCCGCTGCTTTGGATTTCACGCAACGTGCTTTGGAAGGTTGTGGACGTGGGCATGATTGACGGCGCGGTGAACGGCGTGGCCAGCGGCACAACCGCCGTCGGAGACAAGGTGCGGCACGCGCAATCCGGAAACACGCGGAGTTATGCGGTATGGGTGCTGATCGGAGCGATTCTGGTGTTCGGGATTATTTTCTGGCCGATTCTGAAGCCAGCGTTGTTCGGAGGGATCTGGTAATGGCCCTCAACGGACATTTGCTGACCTTTCTGGTGTTCTTCCCGGCTGCCGGGGCGCTCGCGCTGTTGTGGCTGCGCGGAGATGACGTGGTTTGGATCCGGCGGTTTACGCTGGTGGTATCGCTGGTGGAATTTATCGCTTCCCTGCTGCTGCTTCGAATCGTTCCCATTGGCGCGAGCGGTTATCCCGTCGAGGAATTTACGAAGTGGATTGCGTCTCCGGCCATCAATTACCACCTGGGAGTGGACGGAATCAGCATGTTCCTGGTGATTCTGACCACCTTCCTGACGTCGATTTGCGTGCTGGCGTCATACAAGGGCGTGCACTTCCGCTTTAAAGAATTCCACGTGATGCTTTTGCTGCTGGAACTTGGCGTGGTTGGCGTGTTCCTGTCGCTGGACATGTTCCTGTTCTTTTTGTTCTGGGAAATCATGCTGATCCCGATGGCGTTTCTGATCGGGATTTGGGGCCATGACCGGCGCATCTACGCGGCGATCAAGTTCTTGATTTACACCATGGCGGGATCGATCCTGATGCTGGTAGGAATCATCTGGCTGTACAACGCCACCGGGACGTTCGACCTGCCGACGATTCAGGCCATGCTTCACAGCGGGCAGTTGCAGCTATCGGAGCGCTCGGAAATTCTGCTGTTCCTGGCGTTCTTCGTGGCCTTTGCGATCAAGGTGCCGCTGTTCCCGCTGCACACGTGGCTGCCAGATGCGCACGTGGAAGCGCCGACGGCAGGCTCGATTATTCTGGCGGGCGTGCTGCTGAAGATGGGTACGTACGGCATGATCCGCTTCTGCCTGCCGCTGTTCCCGGAGGCATCGCATCGCGCGGCGCCGTATGTGGCGGCGCTGGCGATTATTGGCATTATTTATGGCGCGCTGGTAGCACTGGTGCAACCGAATCTGAAAAAGCTGGTGGCGTACTCTTCGGTAAGCCACTTGGGATTTGTGGTGCTGGGGATTTTTGCGTTCCGTGAGATTTCGATGCAGGGCGCGGTGTACCAGATGCTGGCACACGGAATCTCCACGGGCGCGCTGTTTCTTCTGGTGGGCATGTTGTACGACCGGCGGCACACGTTCGAGATCAGCGAGTATGGCGGCCTGTGCGCGCCGATGCCGCGGCTGGCGGCCTTTTTTCTTTTCGTTGCGCTGTCGTCGATGGGCTTGCCAATGCTGAACGGGTTCGTGGGCGAGTTCCTGATTTTGCTGGGGACCTACGAAACGCACTGGCACTGGGCGGCGTGGGCGGCGACGGGCGTGATCCTGTCGGCGTGCTACCTGCTGTGGTCCTACCAGCGGGTATTCTTCGGCGCGGTGACCCACGAGAAAAATCGCGAATTGCCGGATACTTCGGCGCGAGAAAACGGAATGCTGGTGGCGCTGTCTGTGGTGATCCTGTGGATGGGGATCAATTCCCCGTTCTTCACGCGGCGTTTCGCGGCTCCGTGCAAAGCCGTGATTGAGCAAATGAACCCCAACGTGATGCATGAGGCGGCCATACCACGAGTGGGAGAGCCGCTGGCTGCCGCTCGCCCAGAGAATTCGCTGGAAAGGTTGGCGGCGCGCTAAATGCAATCCATGAACCAGGTGATGCTGCAGAATGTGTTCCACGTACTACCGGAACTGGTTTGGTGCGGATTCGGTGTGATCCTGATGTTGCTGCAGCCGTTCGTGAAGAGCCGGCAAGCGTTGACGTTTGGCGCCATGGTGGGCGCGGCGGCGGGCACTCTGGTGACATTTTCCACGCTGCCGGGCAGCGCTTTCTCGGGGCTGATTCAGTTCGATGTATTCGCGCTGTTCTTCCATTGGCTGGTGGGACTGATTGCGTTCCTGGTGATTCTGTCCAGCGATTCGTACCTGGAGCGGGAGGGCCTGGAAGGCGCGGAATTTTACGCGCTGATTCTTTTCGCGACTGCGGGGATGGGCGTGCTATCTTCCGCGCAGGAATTGCTGACGGCATTCATCGGTCTGGAAATGTCGTCGATTGCCAGCTACATCCTGGCGGGCTACCGGAGAGATTCGATCAAGTCCAGCGAATCGTCGTTGAAGTATTTCCTGCTGGGCTCGTTTGCGACGGCATTTTTCCTGTACGGGATCGCGCTGGTTTACGGCGCCACGGGTTCGACGAATCTTATGGCCCTGGCGAATGCGAATGGAACGCTGCTGCGACTGGGGCTGACGCTGATTCTGGTGGGCCTGGGATTCAAGGTGGCTGCGGCGCCATTCCAGATCTGGACGCCGGACGTGTACGAAGGCGCGCCTACGCCAGTGAGCGCGCTATTCTCCGCCGGACCGAAGGCCGCGACGTTCGCCTTGTTACTCCGCATTTTCAGCACCGTGCATGCGGCGACGGATTTCTGGTTCTGGGCGTTCTGGGTTCTGGCGGTGCTGACGATGTTCGTCGGGAATCTGGGCGCGATCGTGCAAAACAACGTGAAGCGCATGCTGGCATACAGTTCGATTGCGCATGCCGGCTATACGTTGGTGGCGTTTGCTGCCGTCGCGTCTGTGCGGAACGATCCGGACGCGGTAGCGCCGGCCTATGCGGCGGTGCTGTTCTACCTTGCGAGCTACTCGTTGGTTTCCGTCGGGGCGTTCGCGGTAGTTTCGGAAATTGGCGGGCGTGGTGAGCGTTATCTGACGTATGACGACTACGCCGGGCTCGGGACGCGGCAACCGTTTGCGGCGGCGGCGTTCAGCCTGTTCCTGCTGTCGCTGTTGGGCTTGCCCATCACGGCGGGCTTCTTCGGCAAATTGTATATTTTCACTGCGGCAGTCAAGTCCAACCTGATCTGGCTGGCGGTGTTGATGGCGATCAACAGCGTGATCGGGGCTTATTACTATTTTCGGTTGATCGTGGTGATGTATATGCGCGAGTACAAGGGCGTTGTGCCGGCCGACACCAGCAAGGGATTGAGCCCGACGGCGGCGATGGTAGTGACTGTGGCGGTACTAATCACACTGTATCTGGGATTGCTGCCAAATCACATTTTGGGAATTGTTCTCTCGCAACCGCTAATGCTGTCGGCGCGTTAAGTTGTTCAACCAGCAGATCTTTCATTCCCGGGCTGGGAATTTTTTCGAATAAACCGCAGTCCCGCGAAAAATCCCGAGACCGAAGCGCCTCGACGACGCAGATGTCTTTGAAAAAAACTGTAATCTGCGCGGAAGAACAGAGCAAGTCCGCGCTTGTAACCGAATAGCGCGTATAGTCTAATCAGCGAATAAGCTCAGGACCTGGACCCACCACATGGATGATCGGCGTCGCTCCGCCAACCCGAGTTTTCTTAAACGCGAACAGGGTGTGCACGACGAGTTTCGGGCGCTGCTCGAAGCCGCACCCGACGCCATGGTCATTGGCGACGAAGATGGCAAGATTTCCCTGGTCAACGCGCAAACGGAAAAGCTTTTCGGCTACAACCGTGACGAACTGCTGGGCCAACCGGTAGAAATGCTGATTCCGGAGCGCTACCGTGGCGGGCATGTGCATCATCGTCGTGGCTACACCGAATCGCCCCGGCTACGGCCTATGGGTGCCGGCCGGGAATTGTATGGCCTGCGCAAGGACGGCAGCGAATTCCCGGTAGAAATCAGCTTGAGTCCGTTTCGTTCCGAACAAGGCATGCTGGTGTTCAGCGCCATTCGGGATATCACTCCGCAAAAGATCGCGCAGAACGAGCTTCGCGAAGCCAAGGAAGCGCTGGAGACGCGCGTACGCGAACGTACCGCGGAATTGCTAACCGCGAACGAGGCGCTGCAAGGAGAGATCGTGCAGCGCGAATTGGTCATGAGGCAGCGGGACAGCGAGCAGGAACGGTCGCGGCGGTTGGAAGAGCAGCTTTTGCTCTCGCAAAAAATGGAAGCGATTGGGCGGTTGGCGGGCGGGATTGCCCACGACTTCAACAACCTGCTCGGCGTAATCCTGGGAAATGCGGAAATGATCCTGAAGGCCGGGTCGCCGGGTCTGCCGCACATAGAGCGCGTGGAACAAATCAAGATGGCCGGGGAAGAGGCGGCGACGGTTACCAAGCAATTACTGGCGTTTGCGCGGCAACAGGTATCTGAGCCACAGACGCTGGATCTGAATGTGGTGTTGACGGATCTCGATCCGTTGCTGCGGCGCATCGTGGAAGAAAACATCCGGCTAGAAATGGCACTGTCGCGGGATCTGGGCGACATCAAGAATGACCGCAGCCAGCTGTCACAAGTCATTTTAAATCTGGTAGCGAATGCCCGAGACGCCATGAAGAAAGGCGGGCGACTGCTCATCGAAACGTCCAACACATATTTGGGCGAAGCGTATGCGCGCGATCATCTGGACGTTGTGCCCGGGCCGTACGTGCAGCTTTCGGTAACCGATTCCGGAGAAGGAATGGACAAGGAAACGGTGAGCCGGATTTTTGAACCATTTTTTACGACCAAGGAGCAGGGATCCGGATCTGGGCTTGGCTTGGCGACGGTGTACGGGATCGTACGGCAAAGCGGAGGACATATCTGGGTGTACAGCGAACCGGGACGAGGAACCACGTTCAAGATTTACTTGCCGCGCGTGGCGGGAGTTTTGGATGTAGATGTCCTGAATGCTAAAGAGAAAGAAGTATCGACTGGAAGCGAAACGATCCTGCTGGTGGAAGATTCGGAGCTGCTTGCGCGGGTGACGCGGGACTTCCTGGTGTCGGCTGGGTACCGCGTGTTGGCTGCCGCAGAAGCGGCAGAGGCGCTCCATATTGCCGCGGAGTATCCCGGGCACATTCACATCCTGCTGACCGACGTGGTGATGCCGCACATGAACGGCCGGGAATTGTCCGAGGAACTGCTGAAGAAGCGGCCCGATATGAAGGTGCTTTATATGTCCGGGCACACCGCCGGAGTGATCTCTCAAAGCGCGCTGCTCGAGGAAGACGTGGCGTTTATCGAAAAGCCCTTCACCCACGACGGGCTGGCGCGCAAGATCCGGCAGCTGCTGGAGGCGGCGGATTAACCAAGAAAAGACGGCGCTGAGCATAACTGTAGTGATAAAGATCACACAGCTCTGTGCGATATGACCCACTCTGGGGCGTCGCTCCGCCGACTTTTCCGAAACGGCACTCCTGACGCTTGCCGCTAAGTCATCTATTTCATTGAGCTTAATACAGATACCGGAATCGGACGGAGCCTGCGCCGAGTGGCCAGCCACATGCTTTTTCTCTCTACGACAGCCTTGATTCCCAGAGGAAGGAAAGGACAACCTAATGGCCAGCAGCACAATGACAGCCAAGCAAATGGGCGGCTACCTGCCGACAGCGGCGCAAAGAAAGCCGCGCACACCGTACGGATTCCCGGTTGTGGACGATTGTACGAGCTGTGATTTGCGCACAGACAGCTTCTTTTGCACGGTTTCGCCGACTACCGCGAAAGCGCTGGGCGAGATCCGGCGCACGACGTCGTATCCAGCCGGAGCAATCCTGTTCATGGAAGGGGAGCCCGCGCGGGGCGTCTACATCGTCTGCCAGGGACGCGTAAAACTGCTGACGACAAACAGCGAAGGCAAGACGCTGATCTTCAAGATTGCCAAGCCCGGGGACATCCTTGGGCTGAATCCTGCCATCTCTGGAACGCCGCACGAAATTACCGCCGAAACGCTGCAGCCGGCCCAACTGGCGTATGTGAGCCGTGAAGACTTTCTGAGATTTATCAAGGAACATGGAGACGCGTGCCTGCAGGTGGCTCAGCATCTGGGACGCGACTGCCACTTGGCTTACGAAGTGATCCGGTCGATCGGGCTGAGCAATTCGGTGGAAGAAAAGCTGGCGCGCTTCCTTGTGGAGTGGTCCGCCGGTGCGCAGATGACGAATGGGGGATTGCGCGTGAAGCTGGCGTTGACGCACGAAGAGATCGCCCAATTGATTGGATGCTCACGGGAATCGGTAAGCCGGAGCTTCAGCGAGTTTAAGCGCAAGCGGCTCGTGGAAGTGAATGGGTCGACGCTGCTGGTGCAGGACAAAGCGGCGTTGCAGACGCTGGCAACGCTGTAGAGCGGGAGTTTTCTGTGGTGGGTAAAGGGGAGCATCGCCAGGTCGATGCTTCCCTTTTTGTTTTTGGCGGTAGTGTCGGCACTCGAATGGAAAACGCCCGCCGCGGCTTGGCCGGAGCGGGCGTTTTTCGTTTCTGTTTAAGATTAAACCTTCAACATGATGATCGCTAGCGTGAACAGAGCCAGGGTTTCGACGAACACCAGGCCAAGGATCATCGCGGCGCGAATAGCGCCGGCGGCTCCCGGATTGCGGGCCATGCCTTCACAGGCAGCCGAGGCGATCTTGCCCTGCCCGAGAGCTGCGCCAAACGCGGCAAGGGCCATACCGAAGCCGGCCGCGATAGCGCCCACATTCTTCCCCGAGTTCGCGCCAGCGTCCTGAGCAAAGACGGCCGGAGCGACCACGAGCATAACAACCATAAGTACAGCTAACGACAATACTGCTTTCTTCATAACTCCTCCTCCAGAATAGCCGCCAGTGGGTGGTTCCCGGATCTACGTGATGCAAACCGGTCTCACGCTAAACGGCACAATCGAGTCCGCAAGCCAATCAAAACAGCGGCGATGAACGGAAGCCGCAACCAAAGTGCGGAAAAATTCTAGTGCTCGTCGGCAACCGCGAGCCCGACATAGATGGCGGGCAGGACCGTGAAAATATAAGCCTGAATTACCGAAACAAAGATGTGCAGGGCCACGAAGACCAGCGGAATAAAAACCGGAAAAATCGCGGCGATGATGCCGAAGACCGGATTCTTGGTCCATGCCCACTCAAAGGGGCCAAGCAAAAGCCCGAGGAAGATCACGTAGATAAGGTCGCTGGCAAAAATATTGGCCCAGAGACGAACGGTAAGTGAAAGCAGGCGCGCCGAGGTGGAGATAATTTCCACAGGGAACAACAAAACGGCGAGGGCCCAATCGCCAAGTGTTTTCGGGGAACCGGCAAAGGTCAACAGATAGTGAACCAAGCCATGATGGCGGATACCCTGCCAGTTGAAATAGAAAAAGACGAGCATGGCGCAGGCCAGGGGCACGACGGCGTTCACCGTAGGCGAAGTAAATTCCGGGAAGATGCTGAGTAGGTTGGAAAGCAGCACGAAGATGGAAATAGAGCCGAGAAACGGAATGAACCTATTCGCGCCGCGGCCGACGTTTTCTTCGAGCAAATCCTTGATACCGAAACCCATCGAATTCGTCAGTAGCAACTCGGCTGCCTGTTGAAAGCCTCCCGGACGCTCGACAGAGAGTCGTGAGCGCAGCATGAGAGCGAAAATCGTGCCGATCAGCAGAACCACCAAAGACATGACGACATATTCGGGAATGGGATGTTCGTAATCAGCAGGCTGGATATGGAGCGCGTGGAGAATATAAAGCGCAAGCGGGCCCAGATAGTGATTCAGCCAATGCGTAAGATGCTTTAGTTCGTTTTCCATTCGTCAGTCCGGAGGATGCAAGATGCTGTGCAGACTTACCGCGATTGTGGCCGCTCCCAGGGCGCACAGACCTAAAACCATACTTAAAACGGGAACGCTCAGATACTTAAAAATAACATAGACAGCGAGGGCTATCAACCCGTAGCGGAACATAGCTTTGAAATATGTGGCGACGGGAACAGCGACTTTTTTCTGGTTGGTTTGTGCGGTGGAGGCTTCTGCGAGCGCGTTGACGCCCTGTTTGAGCCAGCGGAAATTGAACCACGCGAGAACCGAACCGATGAAAATACCGATGCCCCAACGCCAGCCGTGGAAATAGCCGACCGGAACAGCGGCGAGCGCGCCGAGAAGAAGCGTCACCCAGGAAATCCGGGATTCCGATTGGAGATCGACGGAATTATCGGCAGCGGAATCAACCATCGTTATTGCTTGGAGACGCGTCGGAGGATATCTCGCAAGCCGCCGAAGAAGCCGAGCAAACCGAAGACCAGCATCATGTACGGCTTGGTGTGTAGCCAGTTGTCCAGGAAGTAGCCTAGCAGGCCACCGGCTACGATGGCAGCGACCAGGATGAACGGCAACTCCAGCGCCATGGCGAATTGGCGGCTGGCCCCGGCGGCGGCTTGCTCCGCGGGTGTGAGCTTGTCGTCTTTGTTGGCGTTATTGTCCGAAGGCATAGCGGGCCAGGTGTGCGAATGGTTCAGGATACAACCCTGCGGCAAGGGTTACAAACAGTGTAGCGCCGAGCGCGATGGCTTGCGCGCTCGTGAGATGCGGCGCGGGCGCATCGCCGGGACTGCGCATCCAGGCGTGAACGACCACACGGAAGTAGTAGTACAGCGCAGGAACGATGTAGAGCGCCGCGAACACGGCGAGAATCGGGTGATGCGTTTCGATGAGCGCCTGGAAAATAAAATATTTACCCATGAACCCGGCGGTCGGCGGAATGCCCGCCAGGGAAAGCATGAAGATCAAAAGCAGAAGGGCCGCAGCGGGATTCCGCTGATAAAGACCGTCCAGATCGTCCAGAGTGTCTCCGATGATGCCGCGCTGGCGCATAACGATCACCACGGCGAATGCGCCCATGGTCATGAAGCCGTAGGCGATCAAATAATAAAAAATGCCGATGACGGCGGTGTTTCGTTGCCCGCTGGGATCCCAGGCGACCAGGCCGAGAAGAATGTAGCCGACGTGGGAAATGGAAGAATAGGCGAGCATGCGCTTGACGTTATTTTGCGTAAGCGCCGCGAGATTTCCCCACGTGAGAGAGGCCAGGGCGACACCGGCGACCAGGTAAAGCCATGTGGGATGGGAATTGCCGAAAACATAGAACATCAGGCGCAGCAGAAGAGCGAAGCTGGCGGTTTTGGAGGCGACGCTGATATAGGCGGTGATGGGGGTCGGCGCGCCTTCGTAAACGTCGGGAGCCCACTGGTGAAACGGCACCGCGGCAATTTTGAAGAAGAGCCCGGCAGCGACAGTGACGAAAGCAAGGACGACGAGCCAGTCGACGAAGTTGTTCGCGAGGGTGTAACGCAGGCGGCGCTCCAGCATGTCACCGATCGCGAAAACATTGGTGGAAGCGCTCAAGCCGTAGAGCAGAGAAAAACCATAGGCCAGAATGCCGCTGCTGAAAGCCCCGAGGAGAACATATTTCATGGCCGCTTCGTTGGAACGCTTGTTGCGGCGCAGGAAGCCGGAGAGGACGTAAAAGCTGAGCGCCATGATTTCCAGGCCAAGGAAAAGAACGATCAAATCGATGCCGGAAGCCATGAACATCATGCCGGTCGAAGCAAACAGAATGAGCGCGTAATATTCGCCTTCCTGTTCATGCTCCAGGTCCATGTAGCGGATGGAAAGGAGAATCACGAGAGCAGTGGCCGCAAGAAAGAGTATGGCGAAGACGATGAAGAAGCCATCCGCCATGATGGTGTTGTGGAAACCTAGAAGTCCTGGAGGCCCCGCTGGATTCAGGCGCAAGGCGTTGTACTTCAGGATCTGCATCCTGAGACCGATGGCGCTCGCGACAACTCCGAGCAGGGCGAGATACGCGTTGAAGTGCTTTTCGTTTTTCTCCAGAAGGAAATCGAAGATAAGGATGCCTAGAGCGAAGAGCACGAGTTCCATCTCCGGCAGGATGACCAGGCCATCGCCTTGGATGTAGGTGAGTACGGAGTTGAGGGCGGAATGCATGGATGAGCTATTTGGCCCCGCTGGTTGAAACGGTTGGGGTCGAGGACGTTAAGGCCTCTGGGGAGGTAAAGGACCCGGACAGAGCGGAGGGTAGGGCAGCAGCCTGGGTGTTCGGGGCGCAGCAGTGCTCTGGCCCTACCGGGACGGTAGCTGGGATCGCGGCATTCTGCTCGTAAAAGCTCGGGTTCACTTGATGGACGATTTTGTCTACCGGACTGTTGATGAAGTTGAAGAAGGGCTTGGGATAAATACCGATCCAGAAAGCCAGGGCCACCAGGGGAAGCAGGATGGCGTACTCACGAAGATTCAGATCGGGGAGGGCTTTGTTTGCGTCGTGCGTGACCGCGCCGAACATCACGCGCTGGTAGAGCCAAAGCAAATACGCAGCGCCGAGAACAATGCCGAGCGTGCCCCAGGCGGCCCAGGCTTTGTTGACGATGAAGGCGCCCTGAAGAATGGTGAATTCTCCGATGAAGCCATTGAGCAGCGGCATGCCCAAGGAACTGAGACTGACGATGAGGTAGATCGCGGCAAAGTTCGGCATGGGAGTGGCCAGGCCGCCAAATTCGGAAATAAGCCGGGTGTGACGGCGCTCGTAAAGGACGCCGACGATCAAGAAGAGCGCGCCGGTCGAGATGCCGTGGTTGATCTGCTGCAGCACACTGCCGGACAGACCGGTCGGAGTGAGCGCGAAGATGCCCAGGGTGCAGAAACCAAGATGGCTGACGGAACTGTAGGCGATCAGGCGCTTCATGTCTTTTTGCATGAGACAAACGATGGCACCGTAGATGATGCCGACGAGCGAAAGCACGATGAGGATGTGAATGATCTTGGCGCGTAGCCCGGTGTCTACAGGAAGCAGCGGCAAAGAGAAGCGGATGAAACCGTAGGTGCCCATTTTCAGGAGGACGCCGGCGAGGATTACGGAGCCGGCTGTGGGAGCTTCCGTGTGCGCATCGGGCAACCAGGTGTGGAACGGGAACATGGGCACCTTGATGGCGAAAGCGAAAAAGAATGCCCAGAACAGCCACACTTTCAGGGAGTCCGGAAAATGCTGTGCGGCTGCCAGAAGTGTGGGAATGTCGAACGTCTGGACACCACTGCCCTTTGATGCATTGAAGTACAGCGCCAGGATGCCGAGGAGCATCAGGACGGAACCGGCGAGAGTGTACAAAAAGAATTTAATGGCGGCGTAGAGACGGCGGTCGCTGCCCCAAACGCCGATTAGGAAATACATGGGCACCAGCATGACTTCCCAGAAAACATAAAAGAGAAAGAAATCCAGGGACATGAAGACGCCAAGCATTCCGGTCTGGAGAAGCAGCAACAGAATGTAGAACTCCTTGGTACGCGTCTGGATGGCAGACCAGGAAGAAAGGATGGCGATCATGCCGAGCAAGGTGGTGAGCATGACCAGAAGCAAGCTGATGCCATCGAGGCCCAGCGAATAACGCGCTCCGATCGAGGGAATCCACTCTGCGGATTCAGTGAAAACGTAACCCTGATAGCCCACAGGAAAATGTAGGACGAGCGGAAGGGAGACAACGAAGCCGAGCACACCGAAGAGGTTGCCCACGAGACGGTGAAGCGTCTGCGCGCCGCGCGGAATGAACAAGAGCACCAGCGCGCCAATCGTCGGCGTGAAGAGAACCACGCTGAGGATATGATGAGAAAAAAGCTGCATGCGAATCGCCTTTCAGCGCAAACTGCGCACTAAAAACTGCATGTGATGACCGTAGTACGCGAGCAAAATCGCCAGCCCGATCAAGATAAAAACCGCATAGCTGGAGAAAATGCCGGTCTGAAACATCCGCATCGGATGGCTGAGCGAACGAGTGAACTTGCCGGCGAAATTCACGAGGC
This sequence comes from Candidatus Acidiferrales bacterium, assembly GCA_963742325.1. Classification (GTDB taxonomy): domain Bacteria; phylum Acidobacteriota; class Terriglobia; order Acidiferrales; family UBA7541; genus Acidiferrum. The sequence goes on from CAVULB010000002.1 coordinate 3,490,400, forward strand.
CGTCGACAACCCACTTGTCCCACCACATGGAAATACGAGAAAGCATGCGCGCCAGCCAGGCCGCACCATCGATGCCGACGCCGTCAATCACCTTGGAATCGAAGAGCGCGAAAGCAGTGCTAAGATCCTTGACGCGATTGACGAAAAGCGCGTCGTAAATCTCGTCGATGTAATACTTGTGAATCAAGAGATTGTGAAGACGCGGCCACGAAGCGGAAACCTTGTAGTGCAGTTGCGGATGCTTCAGGTAGAGGTTGTACGCCAGCCAGATGCCGAACCCGGCGATGCTTACGGAAATGGCCATGAGGAACCATTCGACAAGCAAAGTGTGGTGCGCAAACTTGACGCTGACCGTTTCCGGGATGACTCCGCTGACGACCGGCTCGAGAAACTCTTCGAACGAACTTTTGGCGTCCCAGAGAGTGGGCAGTGCGAACCAGCCGCCCACGATGGAAAGAGCAGCGAGGATCATCAGCGGAACGGTCATAGTCTTCGGCGATTCGTGAATATGATGCTCCAGTTCGGGCGAAACGCGGGACAGGCCGAAAAAAGCGAGGAACAGCAGGCGGAACATGTAGAACGCCGTGAGCCCGGCGGTGATCAGGCCGACGATCCAAAGAAACATATAACGATCCATGCTGGCGGCGCGGGAGAAAGTGTGACCGAGAATTTCGTCTTTGCTGAAGAATCCCGCGAGGGGAGGCATGCCGGCAATAGCGAGCGTGGCGATGAGGAACGGCCCGTAAGTTTGCGGAATGGTGCGATGCAGGCCGCCCATTTTGCGCAAGTCCTGTTCACCGGAGAGCGCGTGAATGACGCTGCCCGCGCCGAGGAAAAGCAGCGCTTTGAAGAAGGCGTGGGTCATCAGGTGAAAAATACCGGCGGAAAACGCGCCTACGCCCAGGGCCAGGAACATGTAGCCGAGCTGGCTGATGGTGGAATAGGCGAGAACCTTCTTGATGTCGTTCTGCACGAGCGCAATCGATGCGGCGAAAATGGCGGTAAGCGCGCCGACGATGGCGACTACGTCCATGGCCGCGGGCGCGAGCTGATAGATGGCGTTCATGCGCGCAACCATGTACACGCCGGCGGTCACCATGGTGGCCGCGTGGATCAAGGCGCTGACGGGCGTGGGGCCTTCCATAGCGTCTGGTAGCCAAACATAAAGAGGAAGCTGGGCAGATTTTCCTGCGGCGCCGATGAAGAGGAGCAGGGCGATGGCGGTGAGCGCCGGCGCGCCGAACGCTATACGGCCTTGTTCCAGCATGGCGGCGAGTGTCTGATTGATGCCCGCATACGCGATGGGATCGCTAAGGCCCTGCGAGGTGAACCGGATCGTGCCGAACGTGATCGCGATATAGAAAATGCCGAGCAGGAAGCCGGTGTCGCCGACGCGATTCACGATGAACGCTTTTTTGCCAGCGTCGGCAGCGGACTTCTTCAGAAAGTAAAAGCCGATTAACAGGTAGCTGCACAGGCCCACGCCTTCCCAGCCGACAAAGAGCAGAAGGAGATTGTTGGCGAGAACCAGGGTCAGCATGGAAAACATGAATAGGTTCAGGTAGCCGAAGAAGCGGTAGTAGCCGCCTTCGTGGCTCATATAGCCGATGGAGTAGACGTGGATCAAGAAGCCGACGCCGGTGACGACAAGAATCATCACACAGGAAAGCGGGTCAAGGAGATAGCCCCAGTCTGCGATGAATGGGACGGGACCGCCGATCGCCGGGATCGGGCCGGGAGTGACCCATTCGAACAGGATTTGCTGGAAGACGCGATGGGCGGGGACCATGGCCAACAGGGCAACAGCGGCACCGGCAGCGTGGATAAAGGATAGGAGAACGCTGCCTACGCAGAAGAAGTTGACGGCTCCTTTGGGAAGAAGACGGCCGATAAAGAGCATGATTGCGGCGCTGAGCAAAGGAAAAAGCGGGATGAGCCAGAGATGTTCGAGGAAATAGTTGGAAGAGGTCATGGGTGCTCGCGGCCCCCTATGCCGAACGGCGGTTCCTCAGAGGCTAAAGCCCCGGCTTTGGCAGCATGCAAATGTCGGAGCTGAAGCTCCGACCCACTAACGAGCCGGCAGCCGCCACGGTCACGACTGTGGAGTGTCCCTATGGCGGGGCTTACCATTTGAGGAGGTCCATTTCGTCGGCCAACACAGTTTCGCGGTTGCGAAAGAAGGCGATCACGATGCCGAGACCTATGGCGGCTTCGGCAGCGGCGTCCGCGATGATGAATAGGGCAAAGACCTGGCCGGATACATCGCCGAAAATGCGCGAAAAAAGAACGAGATTGATATTCACGGCGTTCAGGATCAATTCGATCGACATCAAAACAACAATGACGTTGCGGCGCGTGACCACGCCGATACAGCCGATCAGGAACAGTGCCAGGCTGAGAAAAAGATAATGCGCCGGAGACATCATGGTTCGTCCGTCCCCCTGCGGTTCTTGGCCATCACCACAGCGCCGACCATGGCAACGAGCAGCAGGATGCTGGCAATTTCGAAGGGCAGCAGATAGTTGCTGAACAGGCTTTTCGCCAACTCCTCGGAGTTCGGCGGCAACTTATCCGCAGGCGCGCTGCCCTGGATCAACAGACCACCGCCAGGCAGTCTGCGAGCGAGAAGAAGTATCAATGTCACTTCAATGCCGAGCGCCGCGGCAACCAGAATGGCGACGAGCCTTTGCATGCGAAACCGCAATTGGTGAATTGGCGCGTCCAGGCGGACGAGCATGATGACGAAAATGAACAGCACCATGATGCCGCCGACATACAGAATGATCTGCGTGATAAACAGAAATTCGGCGCGAAGCTGCAGGAAGATGCCTGCCGTCGCCAGTAGCGTGGTGATCAGGAAAACCGCGGAGTGCATTGCGTTGCGCCGCGTGACCATCAGCGCGGCGCTGAGCACCGCGACCCCGGCGAAGAAGTAAAAAATAATGCTATCCAGCATAGGAATCCGATGGGACGACGGCAGAGGAAGCCGCGGCGGTGCGTCTATCGTGCATTCGAACAAGTAACAGGGATATCGCCAAGGTGAACGCGGTGGTCACGATCACGGTGAGCCAGCGGTTCAAGCCAAATTCCGATTCCAGCAATAGCGCCAATCCCACGGAGAACACGTTGACGATGGCCAGCGGAATCAAAATGTACCAGCCGAGATGCATGAGTTGATCGAAGCGGTAGCGCGGCAACGTAAAGCGCAGCCACATAAAAATGTAAATGTACGCGGAAACCTTGAAGAGGAACCAGAACGCGCCGTCCAGTCCGGGCAGCGCAAATCGCAGCGGAGTAATAATCCAGGGTGCAATGAAAATGGCCGTCAGCCCGAAACATGCCAGCGCCACAGCCCACATGAACCCGGTTTGAATTTTCACGGGCTGCTTCCCTGCCCTGTAAATGCAATACACACCGACAAGGCCGAGGAATACAGCGGGCAGGAAATCCAACCATCGAAGCCAGTGGACATTTGGAAAAGGCCGCAGCCAGCCACCGAGAAAGAGCGTCGTTGCTACCGAGGCAACCACGATCATGTTGGCGTACTCCCCAAGGAAGTAGAGCGACCACCGGAAGCCGCTGTATTCGGTCATGTACCCGGCGACCAGTTCGGATTCCGCTTCTGGAAGATCGAAGGGAGCGCGATTGGTTTCGGCGATGGAGGCGACCAAGAAAATGAAGAAGCCCAAGGGCGTCATAAAAATAAACCAAACGTGACTGCCGAATTGTGCAGCGACGATATCAGGAATTCTCAAAGTGCCGGCGAGGAGCAAAGCGCTGACGATGGCGATGCCACCGGCCGCTTCGTAACTAACAAGTTGAGCAGTGCTGCGGATGGCGCCGATGATGGAGTAATGACTGTTGGAGGCCCAGCCGCCAAGAATGATGCCAAGAAAACCGAGCGAACTGACGCCGATGACGAACAGGATACCGATGTCGATATCCTGCGCGACGCGGAAAGCAGGGCCGAAGTACAACGCGCCCATTGCGGTAAGCGCAGCAACCATGGTGATGACGGGAGCAAACCAGAAAATCAACCCGTCGGCGTCTCGCGGAACGAGGTCTTCCTTGATCAGCAGTTTCACAGCATCGGCAATGGGCTGCAACAGGCCATGGGGGCCGACACGCATCGGGCCAAGCCGCGCTTGCATATCTGCCATGAGCTTGCGCTCGACGAGAACCACATAGCCCGTGATCAATGGAACAATCGCGACGATGACCACGGCGCAGACGAGTTCGACCCACCAGATCTCTAAGAAATGGAAGAGGGCTTGGACGGTGGGATTCATAGGCTAGCGGTCCACCTCTCCGAGCACGATGTCGAGTGTGCCGATGACGGCGACCACGTCGGCGACCAGATGGCCGCGAATCATTTTGTCCAGCGCCTGAAGATTGACGAACGATGGGGGACGAATGCGCACGCGATACGGCTGAATGGTGCCGTCGCTGACGATGTAGTAGCCCAGAATGCCCTTGGGCGCTTCAATCGAATGATAAATTTCACCTGGCGGAGGCTTCAGAACCTTGCCCACTTTGCCCATGATCGGACCTTCGGGAATATTTTCGATGGCCTGCAGGCAAATCAAGCGGGACTGGCGCATCTCTTCCATGCGCACCATATAGCGATCATAGGTATCGCCGTTTGTGCCCACGGGAATTTCGAATTGATAGCGATCGTAGGCAGCGTACGGCTGGGCTTTGCGCAGATCCCATTTCACGCCGGCGGCACGCAGGATGGGGCCGCTTGCGCCAAGGGCGATGCAGTCTGCGGCATTGAGGATGCCGACGTTGCGCGTGCGACCGATCCAGATGCTGTTGCCGGTGAGCAGAGTGACGTACTCCTGAATTCGACGCTCGAACTCCTTGCAGAAACGCTCGACGTCTTTTTCGAAGCCGTCGTACGCCTCATATTGCAGGCCGCCAATGCGGAAGGCGTGCGTGGTCAGGCGCGCGCCGCAATATTTCTCAAAAATCTTCAGGATTTCTTCGCGCTCGCGCATGCAGTAGAACAGCGGGGTCAGCGCACCAATGTCGAGCGCGTGCGTACCGAGCCAGAGTAAATGGCTGGCGATGCGTTGAAGCTCGGTGAGAATTGTGCGAATCACTCTGGCGCGCAACGGGGCTTCCACGCTCAGAAGTTTTTCGACTGCTTCACAATAGCCGAGGCCGTTGCTTACGGCTGCCACGTAATCCATGCGGTCGACGTATGGAGCAAATTGCTGGTAGGTGCGATTTTCCGCAATTTTCTCCACGCCGCGATGCAGGTAGCCGATTACGCATTCCGTTCCGCGGACACGCTCGCCATCCAGCTTCAGTTTGACGCGCAGCACTCCATGCGTCGACGGATGCTGAGGGCCCATGTTGAGCACCAGCTCGTCGGCGCCCAGGAGCGTATCTTTTTGCGGTGCGTCTTGTTGCACTGTGTTTGCCACTTCTCCCAAAATATTGACCCTAAACCTATTGACCGCTTTCGATGCCGAGGTTTTCTCGGACCCACGCGGTGTCTTGCTGAAGAATGTCGTAATCCTTGCGCAGCGGATGACCCTGCCAGCTGTCGGGCAACAGGATGCGTTTTAAGCCGGGATGACCGGCGAATTCGATGCCGAACAAGTCAAAAATTTCGCGCTCCAACCAGTTTGCCGTGGGCCAGATTTCCGATAGGCTGCGGGGCTGCTCATTCGCCGCAACGGGAATCTTCAGCCGCAGGCGCGTGTTGTGCGGGAACGAATAGAGAATGGCAATGAGGTCAAACCGTTTTTCGCGGCGTGGCCAATCGACGGCGGTGAAGTCCTCGAGCAGATCGAATTTTTCTTCGTCGCGAGAATAACGCGCGATGTCCTGGAGCTGGGCGGCGTCGATCACCAGGTAGGGCTGCTTGCGATCTTCGAGCGCATCGAGCATGGCGGCGCCAAAACGCTCGCGGTAACGGCGGACTACATCGTTATCTAGCGGAATCTGCGCCGGAGCGGGAGCTTTCGGCGCGGCCGCAGCCGGCTTCGCCGCCGTAGGAGCAGCGGGCGTGGGGACACCCTTCGGCGGAGAAGTGGGCAAAGCGCCCTTTGGCTCCGGCGGAGTACTTTCAGGCTCTTGGGATCGCTTAGGCTCGTCTGCCATGGACCCTGGGACCAATGTACTGCAACGCAACTATTAAAAATAGAGCAACAGCAAATCGCGGACTCGATTAGCTCCGGATGGCGAATAAAAAGGCTGCATGCGCAAGGAAGGAGCGAGAACGCAAACGCCATCCTGTATTGCGGATGCACGCATCCGCGACCTGGCAGCTATTCTCATCGTTCCTTGGGTTTCTAACATACGCGGTAAGGGCAGTCAATGAGCGGGGACACAGAGCGGTCGCGCGAGCCTGGCCGTTTTCGTTTTGACTTTGCGTGGTTATGGGTGGTTGTTGCTTGCCGGACCGTTTGGAAGGTGTGGGCTGCGTTGTAAAGCGGCGGCAAGCCGCCGTACTCCCAGGTCAGGCCCAATCTAGGGCGCCCTTTTTGTAGAGCCAGACGTAGCCGACCAGGAGGATGCCGAGGAACACGACCATGGAAATCAGCGCGAAGAAGCCTAGATGCGCCGCCAGCCACGAGCGGTAGAGGATCGCCCACGGAAACATGAATATGGTTTCCACGTCGAAGATGACGAACAGCATCGCCACTACATAGAAGCGGGCGGAATAGCGGCCTCGCGCGTTACTTTCGGCGGGAACGCCGCACTCGTACGGCAAAAATTTTGCCGGGCCGCCGCGCGATTCCGGACGAATTAGTTTGAAGACGAGAAGCGTGACGACGGGAAAGGACAGCACGAGCAGCGCGAAGATGAACACCGGGATGTAGGCTGTGGGCATCCTGAGTGATGCTAGCACACAACAGCGGGCACAGCGCAAGGATGGAGGTCACGTCACGGCGAGTTCAGAAAATGGAAATCGGAAATTCGAAAATAGCGAAGAGAAGCAATTCGCTATTTTTCGAACAAAAGTTCGCCAGCGCGGTGCGTGGCTTTCACTACAGCCTTGATCAACGTGACGCGCAGCTTCCCTTCCTCGAGCTCGAGAATGCCGTCGATGGTGCAGCCTGCGGGCGTGGTGACGGAATCCTTAAGTAGCGCGGGGTGATCCCCCGTTTCCAGAACGACGCTGGCTGCGCCCTTCATGGTCTGGGCGGCAAGAAGCGTGGCGATGTCGCGAGGCAGGCCGACCTTGACGCCGGCTTCGGCGAGCGATTCAAGAATGATGTAGACGAACGCGGGGCCGCTGGCGGACAGGCCGGTGACTGCATCCATGTTTTTTTCGTCGACGACCACCGTGCGGCCGACGGCTGTGAACATGGCCTTGGCTATTTCGAGGTGCGCTGCCGAAGCATGAGCGCCGGGGCAGATGCCGGTCATGCCGCAGCCAACGATGGAGCAGGTGTTGGGCATGGCGCGAATCACAGGAACTTTCGCGCCGGCGCGCTGCTCGATGTAAGAGGTCGGAACGGACGCGGCCACGGAAATGACCAGCGTGTTCTTGCCGAGGGCGGGCTTAATTTCCTTCAGCACGTCTTCGACAACCTGTGGCTTGACGGCCAGAAGAATCACGTCTGCGCCTTTCACGGCACTGCGATTGTTCGTGGTGACGTCGACGCCGAGTTCCTTCGACAGCGTGACAGCCTTTTCCGGGTGACGGACCGTTGCGGCGACCTGCTTGTGCGAAAACAGGCCCTGCTTGAGATAGGCGCGAAGAAGTATGCCGCCAAGCTTGCCGGTGCCGAGCACTGCGAGACGCTGATCAAAAAGTTTGGTAGTCATGGTCAGAACATTGTTACGGAGGAAGCGGGGATGGTCAACTGACGTTTCGTATCGGAATACAATGCTGAACGGCGGAATCTCGCGGTCCGTGGTCGTTGGGATAATACGGTAAGGATGAGTTTCCCAGCAAACCGCACAGAACCGCTTCCCGCTGCTCTATAAAATGACGTTATCCAATAAGTCTAAACAGACTGGCGACGCGCGTGTGGAATCTTCGGTGCGGCCGACCTGAATTTCAAGCCAGGCGTCTGATTCACAGCAAAGGCTAATCGTGGCGCGCGCCGCGCAGGACTTCTACGGCGTGGGGCAGCAGGTGCGCAACGATGTTCAGGGATTCGATGGCGCCTGTGGGGCTGCCTGGTAGATTGATGACGATGGTTTTGTTGCGAATGATAGCGACGCCGCGAGAGAGGAGCGCGGTGGGTGTTTTCTGAGCGCCTGCACGACGAATTTCTTCGGCGAGGCCGGGGATGGTGCGATCGGCAAGGTCCAGCGTTGCTTCGGGGGTGTTGTCGCGAGGTCCGAGGCCTGTGCCGCCGCTGGTGAGGAGGATATCCGTATCGCCTCGGTCCGTAATGGACCGAATCTGGTTTCGAACCTGTTCAGGATCATCCGAGCAGCGCATAGCGGAATTCACGTCCCAGCCGAGACCGCGACAACGGGCGGCGAGAGCGGGACCGGAAAGATCTTCGCGTTCGGCGAGAGCTACGGAATCGCTGATGGTCAAAATGGCAATGCGCATGGTGAGTTGAGTTGCTAGTTTGAGCTAAAGAAAATCTCGCTGTCTCGACCGTCTACACGGTCATAAGTTCATTGTTCTAACGCACGAACCCAATATGGTCACGCGGTTACTTGTAACTTAAAACTAAAAACTTGGGACTGCACGTTAGCCCGTTCCGACCGCGTCGCGATTGGCTTCGTCCAGCAGGCGCATAGCTTCCATCAATAGGCCGGTAGTGGTGCGTGTCGTGGTGGTGGCGGTGGAAGCATTGGCGGCGTTGAAATCAATTTCGAATTCGCCTTCAGTCCACAGCACAACTTTCAGTACCGCATCGTCTCCGGAGAGATCCTTGATCCTGGCGTCGCGGCACTGGCCGCTGGCGAAATACAATTCGGCGCGTTCCGCGCCTTTCTGCACCACGAGCCGGCAGGATTTTTGACCCATTTCCAGGGACTGCAGCAGATCGATCATGCTCATTTCCTCGAGGCGCCCCTGAATCACGCCGGGGCGGGAGGCCTGCTTCTGCAATTTCTCGAGGTGCAGGCGGTCGACCACCTTTTTGGCGGAGCGCACCAGATCCTTGATGAGGAAAGGCTTGGCGATGAAGTCCTCGGCACCTTCCACCAGCGGGCGCAGGCGTTCTTCAATATCGCTGCGGCTGGCCATGAAGAGGAATGGAATGTGGCGGGTGGCTTCGCGTCCACGCAGTTTTTCGAACAGCTGGCGGCCATTCAATCCCGGCATGTTGTAGTCGCACAGGATCACGTCGGGAGGCTCGTCGATGACTTTCAGTAGCGCATCCGCGCCGTCGGCGGCGATCATCACATCGCAGAAAGGTTCCAGGCCCTTGGCGACGAGATCACGCACCATGGGATTGTCTTCGGCGACAAGCAGCTTGACGGTTTTACCGGAGGCCGCGCTCATTGCTTTGCGCTCCGGGAAGGTTTCCTTGAGGTGCGCCGGTAGTCCCCGCTCTTCCCGCCGGTCTTCTCCAGCAGGCGAACATCGGTGATCTCTACACCTTTATCAAGGGCTTTACACATGTCGTAGATCGTGAGGGCGGCACAAGTAACAGCAACCAGCGCTTCCATCTCCACCCCTGTTTGCGCCGTGGCCGTAACCCTAGAAACCAGTTCTACCCCATCTTTGCATAGGCGTGGGGTCACATCAATGTGGCTAATGGGGAGTGGATGACAAAGAGGTATCCACTCCGAGGTACGTTTGGCAGCGGCGATTCCTGCTATGCGCGCCACCTCCAGGGGATTGCCCTTGGGGTTCTCCAGGCGGCGGACGGCGCGCACGACGCGGGGAGACATGCGGACGAACGCATGTGCCACGGCAGTACGGGTAGTGACGGCCTTGGAGGAGACGTCAACCATGGTGATTTCGCCGCGCGAAGAATAATGGGAAAGCTTGGCCATCGTAAGTCGTGGAGTATTCCTCGTGCATTCGATCGAAGAGGGATTCCTCACTACGCAGACTCCGTTCGAAATGACGGGCTTATTTTCGGTACCCCGTTAGAGTACGTCGAACCGGGGTAGAACGGAAACTTTCTCGCCAGCAGGGATGTCCGGGCGGTCAGCGGGGACGACCAGGAAGCAGTTGGCGCGCGTTAGGGCGGAGATGTCTCCCGAACCTTGCCAGGGCACCCGAAGAACCTGTGGGCTCTGGGCCTGCCATTCGAGGCGGGAAGGAAGAAAGTGCGTGAGGCCCGGCTTTTCCTGGACAGGCTCGGCCAAGGTGGCTTGCAGCAGCGGAAGCGAGCGCGCGGGGGCACCATTGAGGATGTCTATGGCCGGGATGACGAAGAGTTGGAACGTGACCATAGTGGAGACAGGGTTGCCGGGCAAACCGAAAAGCCAGGTATTGCCGCAGCGGCCGAAAACCGTGGGCTTTCCCGGGCGTAGGGCTACCGCGTCGAAAAAGAACTCTGCGCCCATGCCTTTCAGGACTGGCTCGACAAGGTCGTACTTTCCCATGGAGACGCCACCGGACAAGACCAGAATGTCTTCGCGCAGGCCCTGCTGGATCTTTGCAGAGAGGTCGCCGGTGCGGTCCATCGCGTTAATGAGAGGAACGGGTTCGCCGCCCGCCAGGCGAATTTGCGCAGAGAGAGAAATAGTATTGCTGTTGCGGATGTGAAACGGGCCGGGCGTTTCGGTGATGGGCACGACTTCATCTCCGGTAGAAAGGATGGCCACGCGCGGCTTCTTGTGGCAACGCAGGCTGGTTGCGCCGACCTGGGCGGCAACAGCCAGTTCCGCAAAACCGAGCCGCAGGCCGGGGGGAAGAACGAGGTCGCCGGAACGCGCTTCGCTGCCGCGGGGAACAAAATTTTGCCGCGATTGCGTGGCGCGATCGAAGGTGACTGTTTCGTTTTCGCGGCGCGTGAATTCGATCATCACGACGGCATCCGCGCCGGGAGGAATTGCCGCGCCGGTCATGATTTGCACACAGGTGCCGGGGGTTAGTGGCTCGGAAACCGTGTCGCCGGCTTTGATCTCGCCTGCACAGCGGATGCTGGCGCCTTGCTGCGCTTCAGTTGCGCGGACGGCGTAGCCATCGCGGGTGGAACGATCGAAGGGCGGATAATCGCGGTCGGAGCGAACTTCCTGGGCGAGGATATAGCCAAGGGCGTCGGAAACGGGAAGACTGAGTGTGGGACGTGTGGTGGCGTGCCCGCTGGTTTGGGCGATTACAAGTTGGCGGGCGTCTTTGAAGGAGAGCATGCGGGGGAATATTGTAGCGCAGACGGGAATGAAGGAAAGCGAGGCGGTATGGCTGGGGGGTTCGATGAAAGAGGGGAGAACCCCAAGAGTTCACAGGCTAAACGCTATGCTACATAGAAGCTACAGCCAGCGGGCTAGCAACGTGCCTGGTTGGATTATGGTGGCGTCGCGTTCGGGGCCGGTGGAGATCATGCCAATTTCGACCTGGAGGAAATCTGAGACGAAGCGCAGGTAATCAATGGCTGCTTTGGGGAGTTTACCAGCATCCGTGGCGCCATAGGTGTCCTGGCACCAGCCGGGGAGGGTTTTGTAGACCGGAGTGACGTGTTCGTAGTCTTCGGCCGATGCTGGCATTTCGTGAAGTGGCGATCCTTTGTAGTTGTAGCCGACAGCAACTTTAATTTCGCGCTGCGTGTCGAAGACGTCCAGCTTTGTGACCGCAAGCGAATCGATGCCGTTGATCATTTTGGCGTAGCGCAATTCCGTCAGATCCAGCCAGCCGCAGCGGCGAGGACGGCCCGTGACCGCGCCGAATTCCTTGCCGCGTTCGCGAACTTCCTTGGCTTCAAGATCGGGCATTTCCGTGGGAAACGGGCCGGCACCCACGCGGGTGGTATATGCCTTGGAGATGCCGAGGACGTGGCGAATTTTCGTGGGCGGCACGCCTGCGCCAGTGGTCGCGCCGCCTGAAATGGCGCTGGAAGAGGTGACGAAGGGGTAGGTGCCGTGATCGATGTCCAGCATGGTGCCCTGGGCGCCTTCAAACAGTACGGATTTGCCTTCGTCGAGCGCGCAGTTCACCAGTTCAGCGGTATCGCAGATGTAGGACTTAATTTTTTCGCCAAGGGCCAACGAAGCATCGACTTCATGAGAGAAATCGACCTGAGCTCCATACGCACCCTGCGCGATGCGATTTTTTTCGGTGACAACGCGAGCGGCCTTTTCGCGAAACAAAACAGGATCGAGCAGATCGACCACACGCAATCCGCGGCGAGCCATCTTGTCTTCGTAAGCAGGGCCGATGCCGCGCGAGGTCGTCCCGATTTTGTTGGCGCCACGAGCCACTTCTGCCGCCATGTCCAGTTCGCGGTGATACGGAAAAATCAGATGGGCCCGATTGCTGACATGTAGGCGGCCTTTGACGTCGACACCGGCTTTCGCCAGTGTTTCAATTTCGGCAACAAGCGCCGCGGGATCGATGACGACGCCCGTGCCGATGACCGCGTGCTGCCGTGGGCGCAGGATGCCGCAGGGGATAAGCTGAAGGACATAGCGATCTTTGCCGATGATGACCGTGTGGCCCGCATTGTGACCGCCGGCGACGCGGACAATATAGTCAAACGACCCAGCCAGATAATCGACAACCTTGCCCTTGCCTTCATCGCCCCATTGCGCGCCGACCACAACGACCGATTTCATGCGGAGCATCTCCTGGCTCGAGACCGAAGCGGCGGAATCCCAGCGAGCAAGAACCCACCGGACAGAAGTCTATGGAGCAAAATCCGTGCGACACACCAATTTTAAATCGTACGATGGGCGCTGGGGGAACGCAAGCAAGTCTGGAGGAGTTAGCGAACGCCCGCGGTCGGTTATAGTGGAAACAACTGACAGCAGAGTGGATAATATTGAGCACCAAGGAATGAACCGCCCAGAGAAGGGAAACTCTTGATTCTTCAGCAGACCGATCCCATCTTGGCTATTCGCCAGACCGACCACGCGTTTCTCTCCGGTTTCTTTGCGCGCGAATTTGGCAACGACTACTTCCTGCGGCCAGAGCCGTTCTCTTCGTTTTGTCTCGCCGCGGCCGAACACGATAACGGCTGGCAGGAATGGGAACTTGCGCCGGGCGTCGATCCCAGGACGTTTGTGCCGTACAGCTTTATGACCGTGCCCACCGAAGAGCATATTGCGCTGTACCAGCGCGGCATCGATCGCATTCTGAAAGTGGATTTGTACGCCGGCCTGCTGGTTGTTTCGCACTGCATGGGCCTGTACGACCGCTCGCGCGCTACTATGCCCGGGTACTCTTCGAAATATGTGAAATCCCAGGAGCAGCACGTGGCCAACGACTTCGTGCAGCGGCTGCGCCTGCAGCAGCTTCGCCTGAAAGTGGATTTGCGCAACGATCCCCTCACCAAGCCGTTCACCGACGAAAAGTTGATCAAATCCAACGTGCAACGGCTGGAGGCACTCGATCGCCTGTCGCTTTATTTCTGCCTGGGCACAGCGGAAGACGCGTCAATTGAAGGCGTGCCCATCAATGACGACGGCAAGGAAGTGGATTGGGAAATTCGTCCCACTGGCCAGGGACAGTTCACGATTCATCCGTACCCGTTTCGCCGCGATCCGCTGCAATTCGCAATTCTGGCCCGGCGCATTCCCAAGCGGCGCTACACGGATGATGCCGATTTCCAGGCCGTGGTCGCCGCCGCGCCATTCTTTAATATTCGCTTCTCGCTGCGCTCGCGCTTCGCTTCGAATACCAACCACGCCGTCGCGCTGTAGGCCCGCGGCGCGCGTTTTGCTCGGTTTTCCACCGCTTTCCATCGCGGTTTCGGGCGCTACGCCCCTCCCTCTGGTATCATGGCCGCTGGCACACATGCGGCCAGATCGCATCCCGCTGTTTCCTCTGAACGTCGTACTCTTCCCCGGCGAGCTCCTTCCCCTGCACATTTTCGAGCCGCGGTATCGCCGCATGGTGCGGGAGTGCCTGGACGAAAAGTCTCCATTTGGGATGCTGCTAGCGCTGCCAAATGGCGTTGCGCACGTTGGTTGCACGGCAGAAATTCTGGAGGTCACGCGGCGCTACGATGACGGGCGCATGGACATTCTCACCGTTGGGCGGCGGCCTTACCGGATCGTGGATCTTTACGACGACGATCCGCTGTTGCAAGGCGTGGTCGATTACCTGGAGGATAAAGATTCACTCCTTGAGCCGGGCAATCAGGAGCAACTGGTTCAGCTGTATGAAGTCTGCCACACGCTGCTTTTTTCCGGAATGCCTGGGAACCTCGCGCAGTCTCCGCCGGAATCACTATCGTTTGCGGTTGCCGGCCATCTTCCGCTTGATTTGCTGTGGAAGCAGCAAATTCTGGAGCTGCGTTCCGAAGCGGAACGTCAGGATCGGCTGGTCAGGTATCTTCGCGAGTGGGCGCTGCATCTACACAAGATAGACACCCGGCGCCATCGTGGGGAAGGCGTGGACTTCGGATTGAATTAGTGTTCGGCGGGGTTTTGGTTCGACCCGCGGATAGGGGCTTCATGACAGCAAGCAATTCACCGCATACGGCAGCTCATTCGAAACCGGGTACGATTGGCGAGCTGAAAAGAATTCCTGATTTCGACGCGCGCACCAACACGCTGCCGGTAAAAAATGAAATTCGCCGCAATCTGCTGCGGGCGATTGAGCGGGGCGAGCCGTTGTTTCCCGGCGTCCATGGGTACGAAGACAGCGTGATTCCCCAGATCGTGAATGCCGTGCTTTCGCGGCACAATTTCATTCTGCTGGGCCTGCGCGGCCAGGCGAAGAGCCGCATCTTGCGCGGACTCATCCGGCTGCTGGACGCGGAAATTCCTGTGATTGCCGGCTGCGAGATTAACGACAATCCGCTGCAGCCCATTTGCCGCTCTTGCCGTGAACGCGTCGCCGCCGAAGGCGACGACACTCCGATTGCCTGGCTGCCCCGCGATCAGCGTTACGTCGAGAAGCTGGCCACGCCGGACGTCACCATGGCGGACATTATTGGCGACGTCGATCCGATCCGCGCGGCTCGCGGCGGGCGCGATCTTTCCGACGAGCTGACGATTCACTACGGCCTTCTTCCCCGCGCCAATCGTGGCATTTTTGCGATTAACGAACTGCCTGACCTGGCCGGCAAGATTCAGGTGGGACTGTTCAACATCATGCAAGAGGGCGACATCCAGATTAAGGGTTACCCGTTGCGGCTGCCCCTGGACGTGCTGCTCGTGTTCACCGCAAATCCCGAAGATTACACAGCGCGTGGAAAAATTATTACGCCGCTGAAGGATCGAATCGGGGCGGAAATCCGCACGCACTATCCGACGACCGTCGAAGAAGGCATGACCATCACGAATCAGGAAGCCTGGACGAAGCGCGATGCTCACATCCGGGTGGATGTGCCGGATTATCTGCGACAAGTGGTGGAGGAAATCGCGTTTCAGGCGCGCGAAGACAAGCGCGTCGATCGCCGCTCCGGAGTGAGCCAAAGACTGCCGATCACGGCGCTCGAAAGCGTCGTCAGCAGTGCCGAGCAACACGCCGCGCGCGCTGGTGAAACTCATACGGTCGCGAGGGTGACCGATGTCTACGCCGCGATGCCAGCGATTACCGGCAAGCTGGAGCTGGAATATGAAGGCGAACTGAAAGGCGCAGAGGTAATTGCGCGGGAACTGATTCGCACCGCGATTGGCCGCGTGTTCAGCAAATATTTTGGCGAGGTGGTCTTCCAGCCGGTGGTTCAGTGGTTTGAGACCGGCAATGAGTTAAAGATTCCGGACGATGTTTCCACGAATCACCGTTTTCAACAGCTGTGCCGCGTGCAGAGTTTGATGGATCACGTTGACAAACTTGGGGTGACCAATCGCAAGGATGAAGCCGCCGCCGCAGCAGCGGCGGAAATGATCCTGGAGGGGCTGTGGGCGCACCGGCGTGTGGGACGCAGCGAGGAACGCGGCTTTTATGCAGAGAAACCGCAGCGCGCTACAGAACAGCGCGAGCGCGAAAATCCCAACCGCTCGCGGCGCACGTACAACTGAGGCTTGTCTCAGATCTGAAGCTCCGACCCCCTACCCGACCTTTGACTTTTTCGTCTTGCAGGGTTTGGCAGGTCAGCTCTGCTGGGTCAGGGCAGGATGTTGCGAAGGGATGTTGAGTCCGAGGTGGCGCGATGAAGATCGTGAAGTACCGCAAGTACACGGGCGAGCCCGCCGACGAGGTCGATCTCGACGAGTTAATGAAACGCCTAGGCGATTTCTTGCTGCAAAGCGGGTTCGAATCGCAGTACTACGGCATGTCTGAGTTCGACGCCGCGCAATCTATGGAAGCGCTGCGCGACGCGATTCTTCGCGCCCTGCAAGAGGGCGAGTTGATTCCCGAAGACATGATGAGCGAGGAACTACAGCAAATGCTGCAGGATCCGGGCGCGCTGAATAACCAAGACGTGCGCGACCTGATAGAAAAAATCATTCAACGCCTCACTCAGGAAGGGTTCATCAATCCGCAGCAGCCTCCCCAGGTGACTCCGCCGCCGCAGGTCACGCCCGGCGGGCAGTTGGGGCAACCTTCGGAACGTAATCCGGATGCGCGGTTTGAGATCACCGACAAAGCAATCGATTTTCTGGGCTTCAAGACTTTGCGCGACCTTCTTGGTTCGCTCGGACGCAGCAGCTTCGGCCGCCATGACACGCGCGATCTTTCGACGGGCGTCGAATCCGGAGGCATCTCCCGGCCGTATGAATTCGGCGACGTACTCAATCTGGATATCAGCCAGACGCTTTCGAATGCTATTCGCCGCGAAGGCGTGAAAGTCCCGATCGATATGCAGTATCGAGACTTGATGGTGCATCAGTGCGAGTACCAAAGCTCTTGCGCCACCGTCGTTCTCCTCGATTGCAGCCACAGCATGATTCTGTATGGCGAGGACCGCTTCACTCCGGCCAAGCGCGTGGCGCTGGCGCTATCGCACCTGATTCGCACGCAGTATCCGGGAGACACACTTAGCCTGGTGCTGTTCCACGATTCCGCGGAAGAGATTCCACTGGGACAGTTGGCGCGCGTGCAGGTTGGACCTTATTACACCAACACCCGCGAAGGTTTGCGGCTGGCGCAGCGCATTCTGCTGCGGCAGCGTAAGGACATGCGGCAGATCATCATGATCACGGACGGCAAGCCTTCCGCGCTTACGCTAGAAGATGGACGCATCTACAAGAATGCGTTCGGACTTGATCCTTTTGTGGTCAGCGAAACGCTGGAAGAAGTGAACAAGTGCAAGCGCGCCGGGATCATGATTAACACGTTCATGCTGGCCACGGATTACAGCCTGGTGCAATTCGTACAGAAAATTACACAGATGTGCAAGGGTAAGGCGTATTTCACCACGCCGTATACGCTGGGACAGTATCTGCTGATGGATTACATGCAGCGGAAGACCAAAACGATTCACTGAGTGCGACGAAAGACTTGGTTAGCTTAGTTCCTACCTTGAACACTTTAGCTTTGGTTTCGGAGCAGTCGCGAGGCAGATGCTGTGCTTAATCAAATGGATACATGGAAATATTGATTTATTCGATTCGCGTTTTTGCAGGCAAATATAGCTGTTTTCGCGTACCTCGGTGCTCCCACCCAAGCGTCTAATGTTCTAACAAACAAATTAACACTTCCGCGCCGTCGCCTGCCGTGTCCTGCATCAGCGCACCAGCGGAAAAATTAAAAGGAGTTGTTATGAAACTGTCAAAAATCTCAGTCGCACTTTTCGGGGCGGCCTTTCTTCTTGCTTCCAGCACATTCGCTGGAGACGTCAACAAAGGGAAGCTGAGCCTCGAGCAAAAGGTTAACGTGGAAGGCAAGACGCTGGATGCCGGAACCTACCGAGTTGAATGGAACGGTAGTGGGCCAAACGTTCAGGTCAACATTCTCAAGGGGAAGGACACCGTAGCGACTTTTCCGGCGCAGGTGACCGAGTCCGCGAATCAAAACTCCGAGGATGCCTACGGTTCTGTCTCGGCACCGGATGGCACGCGGTCGCTGACCGCCATCTATATCGGCGGCAAGCGCACGATTCTGCAGTTGGATCAGAACGCTGCAGCGAACCAGCAATCGGGCGCACAAGGCTCGAAGTAAATTGCAATCATCGCCCATTCCTTCCCAGCGTGCCGGGAAGGGATGGGCACTTTCTTTGTGGATCCGCCGCGTTGCGCTGCTTTCGGCGTTTCTTTGCGCTAAACTGGTCTGATGGCATTGTGGAATAAACTCGCTCGAAGATTCGGGCTGGAGGCGCCGTTGACGAACACCGGAGCTGGAAACAAAGCCCCGCATTTTTCCCTGAAAGCGCTCGACGGAAAACAATATTCTCTCGATTCGCTGCTGACACGCGGACCGCTGGTACTGGCTTTCTTCAAGATTTCCTGCCCGGTCTGCCAGTTTACGTTTCCGTTTTTACAGAGAATCGCCCAGCACTTCGCGGGCAAAAACGCTTCGCTCGTCGGCGTGTCCCAGGATAATGCGCGAGACACAAAGGAATTTAATCAGCAGTATGGCGTCACGTTTCCGACTTTGCTGGACGACGCCGGTTATCCCGCTTCGAACGCCTATGGACTGACGAATGTGCCGACGATTTTCCTGATCGCGCCCGATGGCACGGTAAAGGTGAATTGCATGGGCTTCGACAAGGCTGCCCTGGAAAAGATCGTCAGTGAACTGTCGCAGCAACAAAAAATCGCCGCCGCCCCGCTGTTCCGTCCCGATGAAATCGTTCCCGCCTACAAACCTGGATGAGGATCGAAAAACTAGGTCCGGTCGGACCTAACAAAATCTAAAGCTCTGAGTCTTCACGCAGCAGATCTTTGGCGTGTTTTGGCGATTTCTTGCGCTTGTCGGGGATTACGCGCGTTGCGGCCGGAGCCAAACCGGATTTTCGAGCCACGCGCCGGGCTTCGGTGCCTTTATCGAGCTCCTTCTTGCGGGTTTTCATAAGCGTTCGGCTTTCTTGCCGACAATTTCCTGCACAGCCCGGTAACCCTGATCGATGGCTTCGTTCGTATAAGCAAACGCTCCTGCATCCGAATTGGCGATATGAATATTTCCAAACGGTCGTCGGCCAATTTCGTTGGGCGCTTGTCCCGCGGGCCAAACGGGATCATAGAGTGAATTGTATTCGTAAGCGTATCCGTGCGGCCAGCGGTTCACAGTGATGGCCTCAACGTCTCCGGCGGGATCGAAGCCCGCGCTGCCCAGGATGCGCCCCAACTGGTCGCGGATGTTTCGTTCGAAGGTGTTGAAATCCATCGTAAGCAGCTTCATGCGCCCGGTGCGTTGTTTTTCGCGCGCCGTGGCTCCCGTACCGACCGGCACGTACTGCATGTGAAGCACGCAGGATTCCTCGGACTTGTGCGTGAACTGGTAACCGCCCATGCTCACCGGGAAATCCATCGCCACTTCGGAGAAGAACGCGCCGGGGCAGCGCACTTCATGCACTTTCAACTTCTCGAACGCCTTCCAATTTTTGATCTGCACATTTGTATACACGAGCGGCACTTTCACGTTGTAGGCCAGCCCTTGTTTTTGCCGCTCCGGCATTTCCGGACACATGTACGGAATCACCATATTCCAGCACGCGAGAATGCACTTGGCGCCTTTCACGACGTGCGGCTTCGCTCCCCTGACGTAGGTGACAGCCACGCCGCCGGCTTTCTCGTTGGCCACGCGCACCGCGGTGGAATTCAGCCGCACTCGCACGGAGGAGCTGGGGTCATCAAGCTTGGCGTAATTGAATTTCGCTAGGACCACGTCTTCCATCGTGTTTCCCGAAGCAACTTCGGGAATCATCGCGCGCACAAGCATGCGCGGCACGGAACCGATGCCATCCGGAAAGTGATAAATGTACGGCTCGTGATCCTGGCGCGTGACTTCCAGCCCCATGCCGGGACCGTCCGTGTCCTTAATCCCGAGTCCCTTGAATCCCGGCAGATAGCCGAGCCCCGCCATGTCTCCCGCGGGAACGGCATCGATGCCCACGCCATAGAGGCCATACATGGAGGTAAAGAAGAACCGGATAACCTCTGGAACCACTTTCACGTTTTTCAACAAATAATCCTGGTAACTGGTTTTCGCCAGATAGTCTTTCTTTTCTTGCGGGCTCATTCCCGCGAGATAGTCCACCTTTTCGCTGAAAAGCCGCAGAAGGTCTTTTTGGGTCGCGGCGGAAAGCGGCGTTTTGGCCAGGAATTCCGGCCATGGCGTCTGGTAGACTCCAGGAACCAGACAGTCCTGGCCGAATGTTTCCTTGTCAAAGAAAATCGCCTGGCTCATGCCGCGCGATTCATAAAATTTCTGGTCATAATAGGTTTCGAATTTCTTTACCTGGATGCCAAGATCCTTGAACAACTGTTTGGCCTGCGCGCTGTAGAGGTTCGGGCCGGTGATCGTTTGCGTGCCGCCGTAGCCGATGATCAAGCGATCGCCGCTGTGAAACTCGTTGCGTTTCGCGTGGCCTCCAAAATCATCGTGATTATCGAGAACCAGAATTTTGGCCTTTGGGCCGGCACTTTGGCGATAGAAATAAGCCGCCGACAGGCCGCTGATACCGCCGCCCACAACGATCAAATCGTAAGCCTCCAAGTCCGGCGTGGGATGGTCCCAGGTTTTGCCGTCGCGCATCGCGTGAGCGGCTTCCCACGATCCATCGTGGCTGCCGCGCATGCCAGTTCGTTCCGGAGGATAGTAGCCGGGATCTTTCTCCGGCGCGTAGGAGTTATCGGAATCTGCCAGAACGCGCGCCCAGAAACTGCCCGGTTGCAGCAGCGTCGCGCCGATGGCCACGCTCACGCCGTTCAGGAAATCACGCCGTCGGATCGCGCGATCCATCCCCAATTCGCGATCTTTTTTGCTGTCTGTCATCCCGTCCCTCGCACCAAGCCGCATTGGCAGCAATTCACGTGCACATTACACCGCAAAAAGCTTAGTCCATTTCGCGAACAATTCAAAAGCGGCCGAGTAAGAAGGGAAAAGACAATCGACAGCTATTGCGCACCGGCTTGCGCCGAAGCCTTCACAGATTGGTGTCTAGATGGGCGCCGGCGACTTGCTGTGTCTGTCAGAAGCTGAATGTAACCTGCAGGTCGATCCGGCGATTGGAGGTGGGATCACTGTACGGACGTCCCACCAAGCCATTTGCTTCTCCGAACAGCGGCGAGCCCAGATTGCCGACGAGTGGCAGTACGTTGACATTATTGAACACGTTCCTCGCCACGATGCCGAAGGTCAGGGAGTACCGGCGATTCGACGTGCCCGAATCAAAAAATCCGCCGCCACGTCCGCCACCGCCGCCACCGCCGCGAGTGGGCCGGCCGAACGTTCCGCCGCCGGGACCTCCTCCGTTGGCATTGTTCGCACCTTCGATGACAGGTCCAAATCCAATCGTCTTGCTCAAGCGCAGCATCAGAGCGAAACGGCCCGGGCCAACGCCGTAATAGGCCGGAATGGGAGTGTAGGTGAGATAGTCAGCCGTCGCTGGAAACGCGAAACAACCAAATTTGGTTTGTGTAGTCGCCGTGCACGGCGCAAATTGCGGCCGAACGTTGTACGTGGAGTCTCCAAAGGGATCCTGTCCCGTGGTGATATTAAAAGGTATTCCGGAACTGTAGATCAGGAAGGGACTGAGGCGGAAGTTGTGGGGCATGCCGTACGTGCCGCCCAAAAAAATGCGGTTGCGAATGTCATACTCTGAGGGCCCATAATCCTTCCACGGTTCGCCCGGAATAGACGGCATGCTGGTCGGACCGGATGTGTCGCTGTTGGCGTAGTTGAGCGTGTAATAGCCAAACAGCGAGAGCTTCGCGCCCATGCGGATGCTGCCGTTCACGATGAACTGGTTTTGCTTGAAGATTCCCTCGGACTCGTACTGGAAAATCGGATTTGTCGGCGTGACCGATGGATTTGCGGGATCGATCGGGTTGATATTGTCGGTATAGAACTGGTGCACGCCGCGCGAATTCAGATAGGTAAACGCGATATTGGCGATGCGCGTCAGCTGGCGCTCCAGCGTGACGCCGGTCTGCATGGTGTACGGGGCGTGCAGATTGGGATTGTATTGATAATCGATGGTCTCGCTGCCGCTAACTGTGCCCGCGCATGCCGGAGGGATGGGCACAGGAAAAGGTGGAACACAGTTCGGATTGCCAGCGATGAAAAAATTGGGATTCTGAATCAGGTATTGCTGCTGCATTGGAGCGATAACGTTAAAACGATCTTGCGGCAATAGCAGGTTATAGGTAAAGCGGTCATAGAAGATACCGAATCCGGCGCGAAGAACCGTTTTTGGCGCATGTTTCGCATCACCGCCAATTCCCCAGGCGATTCCGAGACGCGGGGCAAGATCCACTTTATTGGCCAGATGGTTCTGGGTCTCAAACCGCAGCCCGTAACTGACGGTCAGGTTCGGGCGAACTTTCCAGTCGTCCTGCACGAACAAGCCTAAGTCTGCCAGGGTTACCGAAGTGGCGGGAGTGCCGGCGGTCTGTGAATAGTAACTGGCGCCGCCGAATCCATACGTTTGTTGAATCTGCGGGATCGTTAGCCCCGCCGCCAGTCCTTCGACGGTGGTTTGATAGACCTGAATGGGAGTTTCCGTCGGGCAAGGGACTTGCGGTGTAGCCGTGCATCCAAACTCCGACTGGGTGCCAAACGTGAATACGCCAGTAAAATTAGCGGCCGTGGAATTGTTGTCGGTGACGGAACGCAAACGCCCACCGAACTTTAGGGAGTGCTTGCTGAACGTTTTGAAGACGGTTTCTTGAATCTCGTAATGGTTCTGGATATCGGAAATCGTGCCACCGCCGCTGCCGAGGCCATTAAACGCGCCGCCCACATTCACGCTGACGCTGGTGCTTACAGGATTGGTGAGGGTGTTGTCGTGCAGATACTGGAAGCGAATTTCGTTAATGGTGCTGGGATTGACGGTCTGCGTGTCGGTGAGCTGCACGGTTTGCTCCGTCTCCAGAACATCGGTTCCCTGCCCCGCCAAAGTGAATTGCCCGACTCCCTCATTGGTTTGCGAATCGCGGAAATATTGGTAGCGCCCGGTCAGCGTGTTGCTGGGCGTCAATTGATAATCGATGCGCGGGCTCAGATTCGTACGCATTTGCGGATTGGCGACCGCCTGGCTGAACGGCACGATGCTGAATTTGTTTTGCGAGGAACTGCACGGAATCAAAAGATAAGGATCGCCGCAAACTACGGTGGCGCTGACGATGCCCAGCGCGCCTATGTCCCGCTGGTCCATCGTGAAGAAAAACGAGGTCTTTTTGTTGATCGGTCCGCCGATGTTCCCGCTGTACTGTTCGGAGTTGTAGCTGGGCGTCGATTGTCCCGGGGGCAAAATCTCGAATGGATTGCGCGCATTGAATTGTTCGGTATTCCCGAGCACCATGAACTGCCCGTGGAACTTGTCCGTGCCCGGTTTCGTGAAAATTTCGATGCGGCCGTAGCCGAGCTTGTCGTACTCGGAGGAAAACGGGTTCTGGTTGATGCGAATTTCGCGAATGGAAGCTTTCGGCGGCAACTGACCTGCGGTGAAGCCATCGATGTAAATCTGTCCGCCGTTCGGCCCGGCCGAAGGTCCCGCCAAAGCCTGGAGTTCGGACTCCATCTCGTCGGGATCGTCGGACAGCGCGTCCAGGTCCTTGCCCTGAATCGTGATCGAATTGGCGTTGTTCGCGGGATTTACGTCTACCTGCGTGCTGGTAGAGTTCACCTCTACTTTTTCCTGCTGTACCTCAATCTGCAAGGTGATGTTGGTGCGCGTGATCTGTCCCGCAGACACAATGACATCGGGCTGCGTGAACAAAGAGAATCCCTGTGCCACCGCTTTGATCAGATATTTGCCGGGAGCGAGATTCTTGAACTCGTAGATTCCGTCTTTATTTGTGGTGGTATCCATCGCCGCCCCCGACGGCGTCGTCAGCAGCACCGCCGCGCCCGCAACCGACGCCCCCGACGGATCGGTCACCTGACCTCTCAGTGTTCCACCTGTCGCCGCGGTCTGCGCCGCAACCGGTTTTCCCGCCAGCCAAGCTGCCAGGCAGGCGACACACAGACCGTATAGAAATCTTCTCCAATCACTTTTTCTCATCAACGATTCTTTCCTGTCTCCATGGGCATAGGATGTAGTTCACTTCTCATGGGGTGCCCATATCGCCACCGCTGCCTTGGCCGAGGCTCCACGGACTCAGAATGGATGCTGCCTGTCCTTGCGAAGTGGCTTGCAGGATCGGCTCCACTCCGCCCAAAAGGGTGATGACCGTGGAGGATCCATCACCTTGACCTGAAGTTGCGACAACCATAACTACATCGCCCTTCTGAAACTCGTTCAACAGGCTGGCGGGCAAGCGGGTCAGCATTTGCTGCAGGTCGCCACCGCCTGCTCCACGCTGCGCACCGCCCACGCCGGGGCTGCCGCTATTGCTGGCTGCTGCGTTCGCATTCGCATTGGCATTCGCCGGAGGCGTCCCTCCTGGCTGGCCGACCGCAGGCTTGGCGCCACCGTTTGCGTCCGCGCCAGGTGCAGCGCCTGCGCCCTTCAACCGAACCGCAATGCGTTGCGCCACCTCTTGCGGCAATTTCCTCATTTGGGAATCGGGAGTGACTTTCAGCTCCACTGGCTTCTTGGTCGCTAGGTCGGTCAGCGTTAGCGTACCCGCGGCAGCGTTCACCCCAGTGACCATCCCGGCGATATTCCGAAACGACCCAGACACGATTTCATCCGCCGTGAAATCACCGCCATCGGCGCTGCGCGTGCCCCGGGCACGCAATTGATCGCCGGCGTGGATTTCGGTAATGGGCGCGACGGTGGCCTCGTCGAAATTCACGGAGCCCGGCGCATAGCGGCGAAGAATCGTGCCTTGCGCCGCGTGGATCTTGACCTCCTTGGTGCCTGCGGCGGTCAGCGTCTTGATCGTGACGGTATTCTGCGCGGGATCGACGCCACTTACTAGGCCGCCGATGCCGTGGTGCTGCCACTCTTCGCGCTCCGTCTGTTGTTTGGCGGCGATGTCAGATTTGGTCATCGCCACAATCATGATGGCGACAGGGGTGGAAGCGTCCGCACCGGGCTTAACGCGAACCAGGATACGGTCACCGGGTTGCAGATCGCTTAGCTGGATGGGAGTCGCGGCCTTCAGATCCTTCGATCCCGGCGGCACGCGTAGCACCTTTACTTCAGGAGGCAGTTGAACCTTCAGCTCTCCATTGCTATCGGTGGCGAGGGTCAAAATGTCCCCGGAAATGGACTTGATGGTGCCGACGGCGGGCGGTGTTCGTTGGGGAGCCGGGGCTTGCGCCGCCACCACCCCCGTCGTGAAGCCGGCAAAGGAGAAAAGCACGGCGCAGACCGACGCCACGACCATGCGCCCAAACGAACGAAATCGATTCAGCTCATAGACTTGCATTCAGTACTCCGGCAATCCCCACACTGCAATGGCAGGAAGTGCACTCCGAATGGGCGCTCTATACACCCCTTCCGTTGGTGCCAAAATCCCACTGATATAGACGCGTGGAATCGCCTAAACCGTTTCAAAAAACTGAGTTAACGTCGATCAGCGGCCCAGTTGACAGATCCCCAACCGGGACCGTCTCGCCAAACACTCCTCAAGAGGTGCCATTAAGCAGCACGGAGCCCAAAGCCATCTTAGCGCGTCAGGGACTGGCTGGCCGCCCGCCATATAATTCTCTCATGCCGCTAACTCTGGGCAAGTATCCAGAACCCGACCATCTGGAATGGCTAAACCCGTCATCCTTGAGCACGCGCTCTACCTACCGTTGTAACGTCAAATGAACGAACCTCGCGGGTTGAATCGAATCATGTTGGGAAAAGCTATGTAGGCCGAGCACAGGAAAATGATTTAAAAAAAAAATGGGCTGAACAACGTCAATCGAAACTGCGTGTCCTCAGCACATACATTGACCGCGTCGAGCGAGTAATCAGAATTCGGGACTAAGACGCGAGTGGCGCTGATAATATCCGGCTTCCTGCGATTTCTCCGCAAAAGACGGGCTGGCGCCACACTCTTTGGTGGCTAAGAGCGTGGGTTTGAAGCACGCGCCACCTTTGCTCGTATAGTTCGTTCTTTGGGTATCGTCCGCAAAAGCGGCGGTTAGGCGCCGCACTCCAAAATGTCAGAAGAAAAACTTCAGGCCTAGGCGGATGTTGCGGTCGCCACCGCTTTGTACGAGTGGGTTGGCGAAGCCCACGCCTTCGCTGGCCAGGCCGGCGTCATCGATGAAGGGATCAATTCCCTGCCCTACGACAGAGCCGAAGTTCGGATGGTTGAAGGCGTTGGTGAAGTCCGCGTGGAACTGCAATCGGTAGTGCTCGGAGAAATTGTAGGTTTTGAAGATGGCGAGGTTGAGCACGTTGGTGTGGAAGTCGCGCAGAACGTTGCGGCCGACGTCGCCGAACGGAGTGCCGAACAACTGATCGGCGATGGCGGTGTTGGCGATGAAGCGAACGGAACCTCTGGCCACGGGCGTCCCGGCCTGATCGCCCTGATTGATGGCGTTCAGGCTCACGAGCTGCGTTGGCGACAGCGAACAAGCCGAACCGTAAATCGTGCAAGCATCCCCGGCGTAAATCCCGACAGAGTTCGCGGGAGCGCCGGTGCTGCCGACGAACGGACGCAGCGCGCCATCGGGAAGCGTGAATCCAGCGTTGAAGTTCGAATCGTACGGATTGGTTGCACTTGGTGGAGCCGAACATGCTCCTCCGCCGCTGGCGCAATTGAGTTGGAATTGCGAGGGCGTATACGGTTGCCCCGAAGAGAGCGTGTAAACGCCGGAAACCGCCCAGCCGCCGAGCGTGTGCCCCAGCCAGCCATGCTGCGAGCGGAAGAATGGAAGTTCCTCAATCACGGTCAGCACCCAATTGTTGGGAAAATCCAGGCCGGAAAGACCATATTCCTGGCCAGTGTAATTGACCTGGCTTTGCGAAGTGGCATTCGTGCCACCCGCGGCGAGAGTGCCAAAAATTTCGCTGGCGTTGTCCAAAGTTTTGCTGAATGTGTACGCAGATTTAAGAGTGAGCTGGTTCCATACACGGTTTAGGCGGATTTCCGACTGTAGGCCATTGTAGTTGGAAAAGCCGGTATTCGTGCGGCTGAGCAGAATGCCCTGATTGCAATTGATAGTGCCGACGGCTTCGGGAATCGCAGCATTCGCGGCTGGGCACGGTATGTCGCCCGCAGGGACGAGGTTCGGATACAGATTGGCGAGGCCAAGGATATAAGGATTGGCGTCGATGGTCTGGAAAAGGTTGCGCGCGGCGTTGCCTACGTAGCGCACCTCCACGACGGCGTTCTTGGCAACTTGCTGCTGCACACCGAGCGACCAGGAATAAACCTTGTCGGGGCTGAACGTGGGCGAGATCGTAGTGTTATCAAACGTGCGAGGATCGAACACCCCGGTCTGCAAGAATGGCCCCAGCGCGGCACGTACCTGCGGACCAAAGGGATTGAGCGGCACGGGATTCGACGCCGCCACGTTCCCCGATAGCGTGTCGTTCAACACGATGGGCGCGGATTCCGCGATATTGGAATAAATATTGTAGAACGGAGGATCGTAAGCCATGCGGAAACCGCCGCGTATTACGGTCTTGCCGTCACCAGAGGTAAACATGCTTTTGCCGGGAGACCACGCGAAGCCGATATTGGGTCCCCAATTATCCGTGGGCGAAGGAATAAACGGAAACGTCGTGACGCTAAGCGGCAGCGAGGGATCCCACAGCGGCGAGCTGCTGGTCTGATTCTTCACAGTGTTCTGATGGAAAAGATTGGCGGGCTGGGTGAAGTAAGACCAGGTGAGACCGAGATTCAGCGTGAGATTGCGCGTGACCTTCATGTCATCCTGGAAATACAGAAACGTGTCTTTTTCTCGAAATTCGAAACTTGGCTGGCCGGCGGCAATGCGAACCTGGAACGGAGTATTTTCGCCAAGCTGGCCGTAATCGGTGAAGGAATACTGACCGTTCGCGTTGGGAAGGAAGTCGTTGGGAGAACGCTGATACGTGAAGTTGATCCCGGCTTTGAAGGAGTGCCGCCCTTTGTAGTACGTCCAGTTGTCCTGGAATTGATACGTGTTCACGACGCGGAGCTGCGGGAAGGAGTTCAACGGACCAAAGGGCAACAGGCTGGGATCGGTAAACGCGAAGCTGGTTAAAGCGGTAGTGACGTCGGCAGGTGGAGGGGTGGTGTTGCCAATGGTGTTGCCGCCAAAGCCGACGTTGAGCCTACCGTAGGAAGCGCGAAATTCATTGGCCATGTGATTGTTGATATCGCGGGTCCAACTGAAGCCGTAGTCCTGCGCAAGAGCGGGTTCGTTGAAGGGATAACCTGCCGCGGCAAGCCCGCCTCCGGGATCGAGGTTAAAGAAATTGGTGTTGTTATAAATGTAGCGGCCATAAAAATGGTTTTTCGTGGTCTGAAAATCGATCTTGACCACGAAATTGTATTGCCTCGAATCCGTAGGCAACGTGCGCTGAATCCCGTTTTCCTGAACACCGTCGCAGCCGGTGACATTCGCTAACTGAGGGGTTCCTTCCTGGATGGGATTTCCGCCTTTGATCGAATAGGGACCGTACATCTGTAGAGCGGCAACGCCCGCGCTTCCGGGAAAGCACGTCGCGAGAGTAGCTATACCCGCGGGAGTCGGCGTGAGCAGACCTGTGCCATAGACGCTAGAAGAATTAATGATTTCCGCGTCATCTCCTCCAAAGAAGAACAGTTTGTCCTTGATGATGGGTCCACCAATCGTGCCACCGAGGAACAGATCGTTAAATGTGGGGACCGACGTGAGTCCTTCGAAAGCTTTCTGGGTGTTGCTGAGGGTATCGAGACGCTGGTTGTTGTCCGTGGCGTAAAGCGAGCCATGATAATTGTTGGTACCGGATTTGGTCACAACGTTGACGACCGAACCGGAATTGCGGCCATACTCCGCCCCGAAATTGCTGGTGGTAATTTGATATTCGGAGACGAATTCGGAGTCTGAGAGGAACAGCGAAGGGCCGGCAACAGAGTTGTCGTTGTTGTTCTGACCGTCGATCTGTTGGTCGTTATTGCGGCCACGAATGCCGTTGACGGCGAAGCCAACGCCGTTCGGATTGGCGAAGCCAAGGTCACGGTTATTGACCACGCCGGGAACCGTGAGCGCCAGCATGTCGAGCCCCTGATTTTCCAGGATGCCAGGGAACACGGCGATGGTGGAATCGGTTAGCGTTGTGCTGATTTGCGCTTGCGTGTTTTCGATTTCCGGCGGCGCGTTGGTCACTTCGATGGAAGTGCTAACGGAGCCCACGACCAGAACGAGATTGCCAAGCCCGGTATCCGTGCCGACGCGCACGGGGACCGTATCCATATCCAGCTTATGGAAACTGGTTTTGGAAACCGACAAGTGATACGTACCCGGTGGAAGGAGGGTGAAGCGGAACGCCCCGTTGCCATCCGAGACGGTATGATAGTCGGCGTTCGTCTGTGTACTTACAAGCTCGATATCCGCGCCCGCGATCAAGGCATTCTGCGCGTCGACGACCGTACCGGAAATGGAACCGGTGCTGACTTGAGCAAGCGAAGGCGAAGTAATCGCAAAATAGGCTAGGAACAAAACGGACAGAGCTGTGCATATGCTCTGGGACATGAGCTTCATAGACCCCTCCACTCAAGTTGTAGACCAGTCGCTAGTACAGGTTTTCAGGACGGCGACCGACGACCGGAACGTCAACCACTTCGAAGACGCGCTCCAAGTCCGTTACTGAGAAATCCAACCCCACCTGGCGAGAAACTCAGCAACGCTGCTCAAGACAGCAGCCGATTTGGACGAAGCAATCTGCGCGCCAAAATAGTTGCGGATTTGTAAAAGATGTTGCGGCAATTTTTTCAATGGCTTACGGCCAAAATCGCAGTTTTTGCAGAGATTTTCTGGAACCTGCCTCCATTTCTTCGTAGGGGCTATGGATTTTGGAGCGGTGATTATCGGCAAAAACGCGAATTTTGTAAAAAGTTGTTAAATAGCTGCCGAGGCTTCTATCTCCCGTGGCAACCGGGCCTTTCCGCGAGCATCTGAGTTCAGCCGGGGTTCACCGAAAGGTCACCCGCAGTGCATTGCTGAAAACCCGGGATAAGGGCAAAGTTTGACTCACGCGCAGATAAATTTAAGCTACGGTGCACAACGGTTTGCGATGACGATTGGTGCGATTCTCCAGGGCGGAGTGAATCGCACGGTTGAAATCGCAAAGTGGTGGCTCCTCTTTCCGAGGAGAGGAGCCACTCTCCAATTTGTTTTTTCCATGTTAAAAAAAAACCGCCGCTTCTGATGAAGGTTGCCCTACCTGGAATGTCTCTCGCTTTCCCAAAAGCCTCGACCGATATAAAGTGTTGTCGCGAGATTCGCGCTCGATTTTCAGTACGCGCCGAAATTGCGGCCAGCCTCGAAGAATGCTAATGCTGGCCAATTCAGTTGATTACGAGTGGCTGTGTGACTGCACCTCTGAAGAGCGGCCAACAGGTGGCGTAGTTCAAGCTTTGTCGTACCAGAACGGAGATCACGATGAGTGCATATCTGATTTTCACGCGCGAGAAAACACTCGACAAGAAAGAACTGGACATCTATTCCAGGGAAGTCCCGAGCACATTCGCCGGGCATCCAGGAAAGCCTCTCGCTTTTTATGGCGCGCATGAAGACCTGGAAGGAGCAGCGACCGAAGGCACAGTCATCCTGGAGTTTCCTACCAGCGAAGCAGCCAAAGCCTGGTACAACAGTCCCGCCTATCGCCAAGTCCGCGAGCATCGCTTCAAAGGCGCAGAATTTCGCGTCACACTCGTGCAAGGAGTTTGAGCGCTGACGGCGCATGTGCCACACTGGCGGAGCACGCTCACGCGAAAGCTCCGGATGCCGGAAATTTCGTAGGAAAGATCGGCGGTAGGCGGCGGCCTTCAACGCAACGGGTCGCAACCTGGTTACTATCCCCAAGGACCGCACATTGTGGTCGTTATCCAACCAAACTCTGGCACATCGCAGGGTGACAATTTGGCGCACCGACGCTAGGACGCAGGGATGTTGCGAATGCGTTGATCTTCGGACGACATCAACGCGACGGCGCGCTTGAAGTTACTTATGCAACCGTGGGCGACTGCCATACTGGAATAATAATCGTCGTAACGGAATCCATTTTCTCCGCGCCACATGGGAAATGCGCTACATGCGCTCAGCCAGTCGCCGCAGACCGGAGTGATATCCAAATACGTATCAGCGACAAAGCCCACGGCGTCTTCCCAATTGCTTGCGAAGTAGAGCTTTCTTACAGTGTGCGCCGGCTGTTTGCGGACAATGGCGGGAAGACCCGCATAAAAGATCGCATCCTGGACGATTTCGTAGCTGGCGCGGTGGTCCTTGTGCCAACTTCCTTTCCAGTGGGTGACGATTGTCGAGGGCTTGCACTGGCGAATCAAATCACACACAGAAAACTTTGCTTCGTCATTCACTGGGATTTCACCGTCGGGATAGTGAAGAAATAGAGCTTCCGCACCGAGCGCGGCGGCAGCCTTCTCGGCCGCTTGCTGTTGAGAATGCCCGTACTGTTCAGCCGGAACTGTGGGAGATCCCCGTTCGCCCAAGGAGAGGCTCAGAAAGTAGCCTTCTCCTTTCAAATGAGTGGCAACGGCGACGGGTGCGCCCATGGCGAAAAACGCGTCGCCAGGATGCGCGGCGATCACCAAAACGTTCGAGAAGTCTCGACCCTGCGATCCAGAAGTTGAGTTTGCCGGACGCCCCGGTAACTGCGCGTCGCTGAACAATTCGCTGGTCGACGAGAGGGCCACTGCACCGCCGCTCACCATTGTTAGAAAATCACGTCGCGTTGGAGACATGGCTCGTCCTTCCTTTCGAAGAAGAAATATCTGTTCTGCGTATGCACAACGAAAAAGCCCGAAAGAGAGGATGCCTTCTCAGCCTCTGCCGCGCCGGCCAATCCCCCTCGTTAAACCGGCCAATCGCGCTACCCCTAACAAATTTGCACGCAATCTCAATGGACTCGTCACGATGCGCACCCGGCTGGCGGCGATTGGTTGCGCCCGTTCCTTCACGGTTTTCCGCAGTGTATCCAGAAACAAATCACTCGCCTTTGCCAATCCTCCACCGATTACGACGATTTCCGGATCGAACAAACTCACCAGATTTGCCACGCCATAGCCTAAGATGCGCCCCGCTTCAAGATAGACGTTGATGGACGCGCGATCGCCGCGCCTGGCCGCTGCGGCTACGTCTTCTGCACTCATAGCCCCGGCCGCACGGGCTATAGCGGGCCCCGCGGCCAGCGACTCCAACTGCCCGACGTTTTGCGCTTCCCTTCCATTTGTTTCCGTTACCACCATCCATCCCGCGCAGCCAGAAAGTTCATGCGCGCCCCGCACCAGGTTACCGCCGCTTAATATTCCCGCACCGATTCCCGTTCCCAACATCAATACAATCGCATCGCTTTTTCCTCGCGCCGCGCCACACCACGCCTCACCGAGCACGGCCGCATTGCGGTCGCTTTCCACCATGACCGGCAGTCCGAGAGCGCGCTTCAGCCGCTGGGCCAACGCCATCCTTCTCCAGCCCCTTAAATTCGGAGCCCACACTGTCCCGTCTCGCCGGACAAGGCCGGGCACCGCCACACCTATTCCGGAAATGTTTTTCTTTCCTCCTTCGGCACGGATCAGTTCCCGCGTGACTTCCACGATCTGTTTCACCGGCGCCAAGGAAGAACTCCTGTCCACCGCGCGGATGGTCTGTCTCGACACTTGCCCGGTGCCGTTAATGAGCGCCGCTGCCAGCTTGGTGCCGCCTAAATCGACGGCGACCACATATTGTTTTGCCATCGCGTTCATTCACCAATCGAAATCTACGGCAGCTTGCGCTTCGCCGATAGGATTCTCCACGCCAAAACGCATATCGCGGCCGCCCCCACCAGCGGAACTATCATTCCATAACGAACTCCCCACGCTTGCGAAAACTGTCCCACCGCCCACGGGAACGACATTCCCCCCACCAAGGCAATGCCGAATATTAGTCCAAAGACGGTGCCGGACAATTTCCGGTAGCTATCTCCCGCAATGGCAAGCGCTGTCGGGAACACTCCTGCGTACGAGAATCCGAGAACAACTACTCCTAAGCCCAAGATGACCACCGAACGATTCTCCAGCAAAAGCCCGGCACCTAAAAGCGCTCCCATACCGCTTGCGAGCACCAATCGTTCTTTGCTCATGGACTTTAGCAATTGCGCCACAACGAACCGGCCTGTCATCAGCGCAGCCCAATAGCCTGCCAGGATCAGTGTGGCCGTACGGGCCGGAAGTCCCGCTTCTCCAGCGTAGGTTGAAGTCCAGCCAGCGATGCTTGCTTCGTTTCCCGACTCGCAGAACAACAAAAATCCCAAAACCAGAACGCCAGGATAGTGCGCCACCTGCAGGGCATCGCGCCAGGAGAAACTCTGAGCCGCAGCCGCCGGTGGGAAATGCAGAGCCGAAAACAACAGGGCGCATCCCACAGCAAGACCCGCGCAACAAAATAACTGCGACTTGACCGAAACAAGCGCCACGATAGTTGCCGCCAACAAAGGAATGCAGAGAGCGCCAATCCCATAAAAAATGCCCAACACATTCAACATTGGACCGCGCTGGTGGGGATACAAATCGGAAATCAATGCGTTGGTTGAAGTGTTTAGTCCTCCACCCCCGCATCCGAGCAGCAACGCCGGCATGGCCGAACTGGCATAAGAATGCGCGAAAGCGAAGCCCAACATTCCCGCAGCCACCAGGGTTGCAGACCCAACCAAAATCAGCTTATTGCCGATAACGTCGATCGCCGGCCCTGCAACCAACGTGGCAATAAAAATTCCCACATACAGCAGCAGGAACAGATTCCCCTGTTGCGCCAGATCTATCCGCAGCCGCGTTCGCATTTCCGGTAGGCCGAACAGCGTGCCGAGTACGGCCATAACAATTCCAAAAACGAAAATTCCGGTGGCCGCGCCTCCGAACAAGATTTCCCGTCGAATCGTCTGGGTCACCGATCACCTTTTCAAACGTTGCTCATACTCCTCGTACACACGGTTCATCTGGTCAGGAGGGATACCAAGAACATTGGGAGAAACAAACACCGGTGGCGCCTGGCCCTTGGCACTCAAATTCGCGGCCACTTGCGCGACAATGGACATCGCGATTGTGACGCATGCCACGGTTGATCCGGCCGCCACGGGCGCTTTCCACCCGTCAACGTTCACGAGGGCGTCTTCGGCAGGCGTGCAATTATCGATGACGATGTCAGCAACATCCGCCAATTTCTCTCCTGAAGAATGCGTCGCCGCTCTTTTGGCGTAGTTGTCCATAGAGGTCACAGCTATGGTGCTCAATCCGCGTTTCTTTGCTTCGATCAGAACTTCGATTCCCACGGCGTTCAGTCCTCCGTGCGAAAAGACCAGCATCACGTCACCGTTGCGGATCGGCTCGTTTTCAAACAGCACCTGAGCATATCCCTCTCTTCGCTCCAGCCATAGCAGTCCCTTCGCGCCGCCGCTGCCGATGACGTTGGTCCACATCAGGCGCATATCCATCAACGGCCGGAAACCGGGATAGGATCCGTAACGCGGAAACATATCCTGCACCGGTAGCACGGAATGCCCGCTTCCAAAAAGGTGCACCAAGCCGCCGTTGGATATAGCGTCCGCCATCAGCACAGAGGTCTTTTGTATATTCTCGATCTGTGTTTCCCAGATTTTTGCCAACACTAAACTGATCTGCTCTTGGTAAGCGCGAGCACTCACATCATCCTCCCTGTCGACTTTTGTTGTTCAAAACTCAACCCTATAAATCCGCACAGCTTGCGCCGGCACTTCCGTGGTGACGGATAATCGTTTACCTTCGACCTTTGCTGTGTCACCCGACGGTGTGTCACCCGAGATAATCTCCCGAACCTGTGCCGCCGGCTTCTCGAGAGTTTCTACGAACTCCACTTTCGCGGCCGTGTCTGAGTGATTGAACAGAAATACAAACTGGCCGTCTGGTCCATTCATCTGACGCAATTCGAGGAACGCAGGCGCCTTCAGGTTGGGAAGAGTCAAGCCCGCCCATTTTGCCAAAATATTGCCGAGCGGGTGAAGAGGGGCGGGATTTGCCTCGTTCCACTGGCCCGCGAAGGTTCCCAGCAGAATTGTGTCTCCTTTTCCGTACTCGTGTTCGTAAGCCGCCGGAGTTCCGTCCGCGAATTTCGCCACCACCTTCGCCTTATCGTCGAGGACGGTAAAATGCTCCGCGAAACTCGATCCTGTGAACGAAGCGCCATCCCAGTTCACAGCCGCTTCTCCTGCAGGATCAATCGAAGTTTCTCGCACGCCGAGAATCTCTGCCCATCCAAATCCGGGTATCGTGGGTTCAGCGTGCCCCTCTTCGTTCACCCATCCGGGCCGGGCCTCAACAAACAAATGGCCCCCGTTTGCGACATAATCCCGCAAAGCCGTCGCTTCCTCATTCGTCATCATCAAAGGGTAGGGCAGCACAATCAGCTTGTATTTCTGTAAATTCTGTTCGGCCAATTCGCGGGAACTCAGGACTTCCACGGGGATATTTCGTTCGAAAAACATACGGTGATAACCCGCCAGCGCCCTGTGCGTGGTCGTGCGCGAATTTTCCTCGTCATATCCTCCGAGAAGGGGCTGCAATGGATTGAAAACTATCGCTGCCTCTGCAGGTTTCGGTTTGGCGGCAAGCAGCAAATCGCTGTTCGCCTGAATCGCTTTCGCAGCCTCGCCCGCCCGCCGGCTTCGCTCCGTTAACGTTCCATCCAACTGAATCATGCCGTAGCCGCCACTCTCGTATCCCGCATTCATCGGATAGAACGCATAGTAATTAATGGCCCGGGCCCCGCGCGATACCAAGCCCCAGGTCCACATCTCCAGATCGCTTGCGGAAACCTCGGAACCGATTGTAGTTCCGTGCACGCCAAAGCCGCTCTGCAATTCGCCGACGTAAAAGCCTCGTCCTCCGGTTATTGCCGCGGTCAAATCCATAGCCAGTACCCGCCGGTTTAATGTCCAGTTGTGTTCGACCGCTGTCAGCTTCGGATAAAAACTGGTCCCGAAAAAATTCACCGAATTCTTCATTAGGAAATCGTCGGTGGGATCGTACGGATCGGCCAAAGTTCGCACGAGGGGAGAAGGATTTGGTGCATGGCTAGTGGTGACATGCGAGGCATCCACGGCTCGTACGGCGTCGTTTCGCATCTTCAGGTCTTCCGCGAGCTTGTGACCGTAGTAGACTCGCCAATCCATGAAATCGGTGTACGTCAGAATCGTCCCGAATCGCGGAGGTTCGACCTGCTTCCAATCCGTGAAGGTGCGATGCCAAGCAATGTTCAATTTCTCAAGCGTCCCGTATTTCTTCTGCAGCCAGTCGCGAAAGCGCTCGATACTCGCCGGGCAATAGCAAAACATCGGCTCTGACTTGTACCCCACGCGAGCCCAATTCAGCGCTGCCGGCT
Source organism: Candidatus Acidiferrales bacterium (assembly GCA_963742325.1). Classification (GTDB taxonomy): domain Bacteria; phylum Acidobacteriota; class Terriglobia; order Acidiferrales; family UBA7541; genus Acidiferrum. The sequence continues at coordinate 3,526,929 of CAVULB010000002.1, forward strand.
CGCTCCACAAATCCCAGCCGAAAAATGCGGGACTCTTGTCGGCGTGTCGCGCAACTTCCTGAAAGAAATCCAACACGGCCTTGCGGACGTTCTTATTGTCAAAACAGAATCCGGGAGCTGCCTGAGATGGAATCGGCTGGCCATCCTGAGCGGCGTAGCGCCCTTCCGGATATTTCGCGCCAACCCATTCCGGCGCGGAATCGACATACACTTGAACGATTGCCTTCAGGCCGGTTTCGTCTGCCAAGCGCAGCAACAAATCCAGGTTCTCCAGATGGTATTCCCCTTCACGCGGCTCTCCCACATTCCACTCTACCCAAGTGCGAACGGTATTGAAGCCCAGGCCTTTGATCTTCTGCAAATCCGCCTTCCACAGCCGCGCGGAATCCGAGTTGATCGGTTCCAACATTGGAGCGCGCGCCTTTCCACCGCTGTACCACACCGCGACCGGGAAGAAATGGATTTGCGACCGCGTCTCTGGCTGTGCCGGTGCTATGGAGCACATCGTCAGCAGCACTACAACAATTCGAACGAGTTTTCTTCGCATAATCGACGGTTCGACCGATCTGCAAGCTCCTCGTTTCGCATGAAGCGCGTGCACAAGATAAGTGGCGAACTGGCAGAGTTGAGTGCCCCAGGCACAAAGAATCCCGCATGCGAATACTTGGTTCGAGCTTGTTCTCGACACTGCAACCCATAGGGATAATAGCAAGTTTCCACCAGGCGTTGGCAGGAACGGCGGCCACCCTGATTGGCCGCCATCCGTTCTACTCGTCGCTTGACGCGCTCGCTAAGCAGTAAGTCGGTTCTCAACGCGCACCTTCATCGCATCGCCTCCAAGTCCTTCACCACCCGCTCCAATTCATCTATCTTCTTTTGAACCAGTGGGCTGATGGCGACCAGTTCGTAGCATGCGGACTCTAAGCCGATGTGGTTTCCGTCGACGGCTTCGACTTCGTGCTGGTGATGCCCTTCCAATATGCGGGTGACTTTCACCACCCTGCGCAGCGACAAACAGAATGCGCGGTGCCGCGCTTCAAATTGTGAACGTTCATACGTCTCCTCGTCGACACTGGGGACAAAATGAAATGAGGCGAACCTCGTTCGGCCCACCTCGTTGGTTTCAAGCATTTATTTCTTGACATACTTCCATCGTTCTGGAATTCTCGAAATATGAAGCAACCTACATGTAAGCCGGATCAAGTTGCGAAATTTGCGGATATGTTCTCCGCAATGGGTACTGAACCACGTCTTCGCATCGTGCAATTGCTCCTGACGGCCCATCCCGAGGGTCTGGTCGTCAGCGAGATTCAACAGGAACTCGAAATTCCCGGCTCGACACTTTCTCACCATCTCGACAAACTCAAGGCCGAAGACTTGGTAAGAGTCCAACGTGAGAGCACTTTCCTGCGGTACACGGCCAATACCGAGGCCCTTCAAGAACTACTGCGGTTTCTCTACGCCGAGTGCTGCACTCGTAACAAAGCGTTGAAATCGGAGGGAATTACTCAAATCTGCAAATAGGAGACTGCTGTGAGCGAAACGAACATCAAGGAAACAGTGAAAGAGAAATATGGTCAGGCGGCACTTCGTGCCAAGTCGGGTGGCAGTTCTTGTTGTGGGGCATCGGACTCCTCTGGATGCGGCGACCCGATTACCTCCAATCTGTACGATGAGCAGCAAACCAACCAAATTCCGCACGAGGCAGTGCTTGCTTCTTTGGGCTGCGGCAATCCAACCGCTTTGGCGCAACTCAATACGGGCGATGTAGTGCTCGACCTTGGTTCGGGTGGCGGCATCGATGTATTGCTCTCCGCAAAGCGAGTTGGCCCTACGGGGAAGGCATACGGTCTAGATATGACGGACGAAATGCTGGCTCTGGCGAACGAGAATATGAGGAAGGCCGGAGCAAACAATTGTGAATTTCTTAAAGGCGAAATCGAGCACATACCGTTGCCAGACAACTCAGTGGACGTAATTATCTCCAATTGCGTTATCAATCTCTCCGCTGACAAGGACGCGGTATTGCGCGAGGCGTTCCGAGTGCTCAAGCCGGGTGGCCGCTTCGCCGTTTCAGACGTGGTGACACGGGGCGAAATCCTTCCTGAAATCCGCAAAAGCGTATTGCTTTGGGTCGGATGCGTTGCCGGGGCACTCGATGTGACAGAGTATCGAAACAAACTATGCACAGCCGGATTTGAGAATGTGGATGTGGAACCGACCCGAATTTACCGTGCCACAGATGCCAGAGAGTTTCTCGCAACGGCAGGAATCGACGCTGATGCCATCGCGCCTCAGGTGGACGGCAAGTTCATGAGCGCATTCGTGCGAGGCGTCAAGCCAGGCAAAGCTAACCATCCTTGCTGTGACCCGACCTGCTGCAACTGAACGGAAATCGAGTGAATCGTATGGTGGCACGATACAACGTGTTGTTTCTCTGCACTGGTAACTCCGCCCGTTCCATCATGGCCGAAGCCATTATGAACAAAAAGGGATTTCCGAATTTCACGGCCTACAGTGCAGGAAGTCACCCGAAGGGCACTGTTCATCCGGCTGCACTGCGGCAGCTTGAGATTGCGAAACTTCCTGTGATTGGTTTGCGCAGTAAGAGTTGGGAGGAATTTGCTACACCGGTCACACCCATTCTGAATTTTGTATTTACGGTCTGCGACAATGCCGCGGACGAGGTGTGTCCAGTCTGGCCCGGTCAGCCCATGACCGCCCACTGGGGAATACCCGACCCTGCCGCCGTCGAGGGCAGACCGGAACAAATCGAGAAAGCCTTCCGGGATGCATACCTGACTCTCGATAGGAGAATCAGCCTCTTCCTGTCTCTTCCACTTTCCAGCCTCAACAACCTCGCAATTAAGAAAGAAATCGAAAATATAGGTCACCAATGAAAATGTCTCTGTGGCGTCGGGTCGTCGCGGAGTTTCTGGGAACTGCATTCCTTGTAGCGACCGTGATTGGCTCCGGTGTAATGGCAGACCATCTGTCCAACGGTAATGTCGCCTTAGCCTTACTCGCAAATACGATAGCCACAGGTGCTGTGCTCGTGGCTTTGATTTTGGCCTTCGGACAAATCTCCGGCGCACACTTCAACCCGGTCGTTACTCTCATGGATGCCTTAGAACGAGGTATTCCGTGGATAGAAACGCCTTACTATGTAGTCAGCCAAATACTCGGCGGGATAACCGGGGCGGTCGTTGCACATTTGATGTTTGCACTTCCAGCCGTCTCTTTTTCGCGTCACGTTCGAAGCGGACCATCGCAAGTTTTCAGTGAGTTCATTGCCACATTCGGCTTGGTCTCCGTGATTTGGGGATGCTCTCGTCTTCGTTCAAATGCTGTTGCGTTTGCAGTAGGGGCCTACATTATGGCGGCTTATTGGTTCACCGCATCTACTTCGTTTGCCAACCCGGCGGTCACCATTGCAAGGTGCATCAGCGATACGTTCGCTGGTATCCGCCCCGCCGATGTTCCGGGGTTCATCTTTGCTCAGCTCCTCGGGGGCATCGCTGCGACAATAGTCTTTCGCTGGCTTGTTCCTAATTTGCAAGTTCGCGCAAAGCACATTCTCCTCGCGCATGACGGGGAGCAGACTCGCGGCTAGCGCTCGCAGAGAAAAGGCCGCCGCAAGTAACAGCGGCCACCAAGCCGATGCGAGTCATGTCGTCAACCACTTTGTTGAAAAGACCTGCCGTGACCTCTACTCCGACCTTTAATACTTCCGAGTTGCCCATTATTACCGCCCAGAATGGTCCCGACGTCACTTCCGGACAGCGCTGAAAGACTGCCATTGGCTTTGCTAATCAGATTGGTGCCTGGTGATCTGCTGCTCGTCGTTGTTCGAGGCGTGTCTGACTTATCGAGTCAGTCCCATCTGGTAGGCCAGCACGATCTGCGAAACCACATAGCGGTAGTGGGCGTCCGTGTCCTGAATGTCTGCGTCGGTCTTTTGTAACTCCGCCTGGCTGAACTCCACGATCGATGCCAGCCCGAGTTTGTAACGCGCCTGCGCCAATTCCAACGCCAGGTCGGCTTGCTCGCGTAGTTGCTGGGTGACCGACAATCGTTCGTACGCGTTATACGTGTCCAACCAGCTGTTGCGCACATCGCGGGCAACATTGTTCTGCAAATCTTGAAGTCTCTTCTGTTGCGCGTGTGTTGCCAGGTCTGCGCTCTTCGCCCGCGCGTTGAACAGAAATCCGTTGAACACCGGAATGTTCACATTCACTCCCGCCGCCCCGTACCAACTCTCGATGTTGGGATCGCGCACCGGAACTCCTCCAACTACGCCTAATGCGGTCACCGTGGGCCACCACAAATCATGTTCCGCGCGGCCGAGTTTCTCCGCCGCGGTTACTTCATCCCGCAGCGATCTCACTTCTGGCCGCAAATCCAATGCCTGCTGAATCAGCGGAGCGGCGTCTTGCGCGGGCGTCGTAACCGGGACCGTCGGCTCGACGGGAGCAAAATCCTGACGGTCTGGGTATCCAAGAATTGCCGAGAGCGTGGAAAGCGAGGCCTGATAATTGTCTCGCGCATCTAGCAATAACAGTTTGGCGCGGGCAAGGTCCACTTTGGCGAACGCCAGATCCACGTCGGATTTAAGCTTCGCCGTCGTGAGCGCTTGCACCTGGTCGACCAGTAGCTGCCGCTCTTTTACAGTCTCCTCCGCCACAAGCAACAGAGCCTTGGCTTCCAGCGCTCCATAAAACGACTGGTCCACCACCAAAATGACCTGCTGCTTCGTGGCCACAGCATTTTCGTCCGCGGCTTTCGCTTGAAATTGGGAGTCCGCAATCAAGTTTGGCGTCCGCCCAAAATCCGTAATTAACTGACTGACCTCCACTCCCCCCGCGGCTCTCGAATACATTCTTCCATCGGTCAAATAGCCCGCGGAAAGCCGGCTCCCCGGATCGGCGCCAATGCCGGACAAATTCAGGTTCACCTGCGGCATCAGCGCCGATCGCGTTTCGCGCATCGACTCGTGAGCCTGCAACGCCACCAGCTTTCCAACCGCAATTTGCGGGTTGGCGCGCAGGCCCGTCGCTTCCGCTTGCTCGAGCGTTAGTTCCTTGGCCGTGGAAGTCCCCGTGACCGACGCCGGCACGGTCTGCTGCGCAGGCATCGCTGTCGGCTGCTGAGCCGCTCCTTGCGCTGTGCCCATTGCCGGCAAAGCGATTACGGCCAGCAAAACCGCGCCCAGTTTCATCATGTGCTTCACGACGCCACCTCCGCCGTGTTTAGTTTTCTTCTGCTGTGGATCGCCAGATATACCGCGGGCACCAGGAACACCGTAACAACCACGGACACTCCCAGCCCGCCGATCACCGCGCGCGCCAACGGCGCATACTGTTCGCTGCCTTCCTCGATTCCCAAGGCCATGGGCAGCAATCCCAACAGCGTAGCCAGTGAAGTCATCAGGATCGGCCGCAGGCGAACCTTGCACGCTTCGATCGTTGCCTCTTTCAGGCCCATTCCGCGCTCGTGCAGGATGCCCGAAAATTCCACGATCAAAATACTGTTGGACACCACGATGCCGGTCATCATGATTACACCCATCAGCGACATGATGTTCAGGGTCGTATCCGTCATCCACAAAAACAGCACCACGCCCCCCAGTCCCGGCGGAATCGCCGTTAAAATAATGAAGGGATCGATGAACGACCGGAACTGCGCCATCAAAATCAAGTACACCAGAATCACCGAGAGCAGCAGCCCAACACCAAACCGGAAAAACGATTCGTGCATGCCCACCACCGCTCCATGCACGCTGACAATTGCATTCTTGGGCAGCTTCAGTTCGCCGATCAGTTTGTTCACATCCCTGCTGATTCCACTCAGGTCCTCGCTCTTTGGCATCACGTATACGTCAATCACGCGTCGGATTTGATAGTGATCCACTTCCGTAGGCGTGTTGATAGGTTCGATCTTTGCCACCGATTGCAGCGGCGTATATTCCTTCGAATTCTCGGCGCGCAGCGGAATATTTTTGAAATCGGACATGGTCATGGACTCGATTTGTTTATTGAAATATTGCACCGTGAGCATGTAGTTGTTTCCGGTTTTCGGATCGATCCAATAACTGGGAGCGATCACGCCGTCCGAAGTCAGCGCGGTGATCACGTTGTCCACCACGTTCTTTGGCGTCAAACCCAGAAGGCTGGCTTGTTCGCGATCGATATTCAGCTCCAATCCCGGGTAGTCGATGTCCTGCGGAATCAGTACATCATTTACCAGCTTTGACCCTTTTAATTGCAGCGCCAGTCTGCGAGCGATAGCGTAACCCTGCGTCAGATCGTTGTCGCTTATCTGGATGTCGATCGGAGCCGGCAAGCCCTGGTTCACCACGGAATCGACCAGACCTCCGGCTTGAAAATAAGCGCTCAACTCCGGCAAGTCACTGGCCAGTTTTCGCCGCACCCGCTCCATGTACTCGTAACTTCCCACTTTGTGGTCTTCCGTTAGGTTCGCCTGCACAAAGGCCGTGTGCATCGCGGAATTCGGCGTGTAAATGGCCGAGAGATCGGGGGTGATACCGATATTGGACACGATCATATGAAGGTCATCCTTCGATATGACCGACCGGATGTCCGCTTCCACTTGAGCAATGTAGCGGTCCGTCACTTCCAGGCGCGTTCCTGAAGGCGCTTTTACATTGATCACGAACTGGCCCGGATCGGTTCGCGGGAAATAGGCCTGGCCCACAAACGGGAAGAACAGCGCAATCACCAATGCGATGGCGCCCAGAATGAACAGAGCCGTTCGTCCGGGCTTCACCAGCGCGCGGCTCACTTGATTTTCGTAATAATTCAGCAGGCGCTGAAATATTTCGTTGAAACGGTGAACAATCTTTGCCAGCCATCCCTCATGCCCCCGGGACTCGGCGGGCTCTGCACCTTCTCCATGTCCATGGGCACGCGGTTCGATGCGAATGAATTGCGCGCAGTACAGCGGCACCACCGTCATCGCAAAGATGTACGAGGCGAAAATCGAAAGAACCACCCCCAGCGCCAGGTCCGTGAACAGGTATTTGCTCACCCCGTAAAAAAACGTCACCGGGAAAAACACAATCGAAGTGGTCGACGTCGCCGCCAGCACCGCCAGCGCCACTTCCATGCCCCCTTTTTCCGCCGCTTCCCGCGGCGCTATCCCCTGCTCCATAAAGCGAAATATGTTTTCCAGCACCACTACCGAATCGTCGATCAATCGAGAAAACGCCAGCGCCAGTCCGCCCAGCAACATCGTATTGATCGAACCGCCCATCGCGTTCATCACCAGAAAACACGTCAGCGCCGACAGCGGAATCGACAACAACACCGCGAACGTGGCCCGCGGACTTCCCAGGAACAGCAGGATCATCAGCCCCGTCAGCAAAAGGCCGATCCCGCCTTCCTTCAAAAGATTCTTCAGCGCTACTTTCACGAAAATCGACTGGTCGAACACCACCGCCGTCCGCAAACTGTCCGGCACGTCGACCAGATGCTCGATAATCTTTTTCACGCCGTTGACGATCTCGATCGTGTTGCTACCCCCGCCCTGTTTCAGAATCGGGATGTATACGGATTTTTGGCCGTCAATCCGCACGACATTCGTCTGAATCGCTCCGGCATCTTCGGCCTTGCCCACGTCCGCAACCACGACGGATCCCAGCCCAACACTTTTGAGCGGAATTGAGTTCAGATCCGTGGGATTGTCTACCTGGCTGTTGGCGTAGATGTTGTAATCCCGGTTGCCGATTCGCACATCGCCGGCCGGCAGGATCAGGTTGGATTCGTTGATGGCAGAAACCACGTCTGTCAAACTCAACTGGTGCGCTTCCAGCTTTACCGGATCCACGAACACCTGGATTTGCCGGTAAGTTCCGCCAAACGGCTGCGGCACTGAGGCTCCCGGCACATTCGCCACTTGATTCCTTACCTGGAACTGCGCCAGGTCCTTGAGCTGTGTTTCGTTCAGCCCTTGGCCCTTCAGCGTCAGCAGGCAAACGGGCAAGCTCGAAGCGTCAAATTTCAAGACGACCGGCGGCAGCGTCCCCGGAGGCAATCGCCTCAAGTCCGCCATCGCCAGATTGGCGATGTTACTCAGCGCTGCGTTTGGATCGGTTCCCGGCTGGAAGTAAATCTTGATCAGGCTCACACCTGTCAGCGAGCGCGATTCGATGTGATCGATGTTGCTTCCCAACGTGAAAAACCGCTCGAACGTGTTGGTGATGTCTGCTTCAATCTGCTGCGGCGGCATGCCCGCATAAAACGTCGCCACGACCACCACGGGAATTTTGATCTCAGGGAATAAATCGACGGGCATACGCGCAACCGTGGTGACTCCCACGACGGCCACCACCAGGCACAACATGATGATGAAATAGGGATAGGCCAGCGCAAACTTCGGCATTACTGGCCTCCCGCCGCGCCGGGCTCAATCAATTTTGTTTGCACCTTCATCCCGCTGCGAAATTCAGTTCGGCTGCCCACTACCACCTCGTCGCCCTCTTGCAATCCAGAGGTGACTTCGATGCGTGTGCTCCCTTGCATGCCAAGGTTCACCTTGCGCTCTTCCAGCAGGTTCTGCGGGCAGACCAGCAGGACCGTCCCCCCGGTGCCACTTTCGTTTATTTCGACTGCCTCCAACGGCACGGTGAGCACGTTCGCTTTCCCCAATTCCGGAACGATCGCCTCCACGTACATTCCGGGCATCAGCTTGCCATCCACGTTCTGAAAATCGATTTCCGTGTGCATCGTTCGCGTGTCAGGATTCAGCGCATCCGCAAATCGCGCTATCTTTCCCACGTAATCCTTATTCAACGCTTGCACGTGCACCTTGATGGGATCGCCAAGGCTGATCGTCGCCGCGATCGACTCTGGAATGGGCAATACCAGCCTCAGCACCGAAATCTGCGACAGCCGTACCACGGGTTCCGCTTGCTTGCTTTCCGAAGTTCCAGCGGCGATCAACGATCCGGTGTCCGCATAGCGAATGGTCACCACACCCGCATAGGGAGCTGTGATTCGCGTGTACGCGGAGAGCGCCTCATATTGTTTTTGCGTGGCCTGCGCCACCTGCAACGCTTGCTCTGCCGCGCTCAGCGCCGCCTCCGCGCTGGAGACTTGCGCCGCCGTGCTCAAATCCTTGGCCTGCGCATCATCCACTTCCTGTTGCGCCACCAAGCCTGCTTTCTCTTGCGCCGCCTGGCTCAAGCGCGCAAACATCGCATGGACCGCACCGTGCGTGGACTTGGCGCCCTGCAGATCGCTTTGTGCTTGGCTGACTTGTTCCTTGGCCCGCCGCATTGCGGCGTCCGCGCCGGCCAGTTGCGCTTGAAGTTCCGGGACCTCGAGAATCGCCAGCGTTTGTCCCGTGGTTACGTGCGTTCCCACATCGACATAAATTGCCTTGATATAGCCAGCCACCTTCGCGTGCACATCCACGTCCTGGAATGGCTTGAATGCTCCGGCGAGTGTCAGCGGCGTTCCGAGTGTCCCGCGGGCGACTTTTACCACCGCTGCCACAGGCTCCGCTGTGCCGGCGGCGCGGCTCCCGGAATCGGCTTCCGTTTGTTCCCGGTGAATGACCAGCCAGGCCAACAGGGCCACCAACACAACGGCCCCTGCAATCACTATTTTCGTTTTAGCGGTCATAGCATTTCCTTAGCCAGCGGCATGGACGACTAACGACTACATTAGATTCCTCGCGCCCGGAAAAAAGCCTAACTCTTGCGAAAAATCCTGCGTCGCCGGCATACTTCTACCGGAAATCCTCAATTTTCGGGCCTGGACTGGGACTATATTACGATTACGCCGCGGGAGGAGGACGGAACCAAACGCTTGCGATCAGTTCTACCGGTTGCGGCAATGTTGAGTCTTGCAAAATGCGGGTGGGGAATTCGTTTTTCTCTACCGTCAATCGCACGAAGATGCCTTCCACGATTGCTTCAAGTTGCGCGTTATCTACCTGGACCGGCGTGAAATGATCCAGCTCCGATGCCCCCACGGTCGCGCGATGGCGTGCCAATGCCTGGTAGGTGAGTCCGTCTGAGTGGCTGGCTAGCGCCAGAAAAGGATTATAGAGAAGCAGCGCGATCAATAGCAGCGAGACACACACCTGCCAGCAGGCTTGCGAGCGATTAGACGTGTCGCGGCTGGGCACTCAGGTTTTCTCCTTCCCTATCACATTAGTTTGACTCTTCTTTGCGGTCAAGTGGATACACTGACCCGGTTTTGTGGGAAGGAGCAGCGACTTGATAATTTTAAGATCGAACTGGACGTGCCCGCAGCAGTGGACGAAGAGCATCGCAAGGGTGTCGAAGAGGCTGTGCATCACTGCCTCATCCACAACACGCTGCAGCACCCTCCGACCGTCATGCTGCATGTGAAGCTGGAATCAAAGACCGGACGGGTGGCAAGTCCCGTCCGGTCTTGTCACGGATCCTTAAGCCGTCTTACTTGTGGTTCTTGTTCGCTGTTTCCGCCGCTAGCTTCAGTTCCTTGTTGACCTGGTCCAGCAGTTCCTTTGCCTTTGCCGCGTGGCCTTGCATATCCCATTCATTCGCTTCCTGCGCCGCCGTAATTTTGTTGTACGCCTGTTCCGACAACCGCTGCGCCGCCGCGAGGTTTGGATGCTTCTGTCCGCTCACGTTTTCGGCTGGCTTCTGGGCCACTGCCATGCCGCCGCCAATCAGCGCCGCCAATAACACTGTACCCATGAGACTCTTTGAGATCTTCATGCTACTTTTCCTCCTTGTTTTGCCGTAAACAGTATGGTCCGCCAACGCCGCATTCAACCGGGCATGCTATGCGATCGTTGTGATTAATTGTGTGGTTTATCCGCCATGCGGAACGATATTTGACGCCTGCCTTATCGAAACAGTTAACAAATCACACCTGTCCTTTTGGCAGCTCACGCCATTGCAGTCAGTATTTCGCGCTTGCCAAAAAGTTGTTCAAATATCGTCTGTTGTCTACGGGTTCGTAGTAGAGGTCAAGCTCGGAGTGCTTAGAGGAAAAAGGCAACCTGAACAGGCGCGGGTTGCTCCATTTGCTGATTGGCTTTGATACGAGAACTCCGCCGCGACATACGGACCGGCATGATAGGACTGAATCGTCAGACCACGCTGAGCCGTAGTTCGATTGCGATAGGTCCGATAGAAATCGCCGTGCGACCAATCGAGGTCCGCACGATTTCTATGGGTGATCAGCGTGCTTCCCGGTAACATTTTCAACCGGTCGATTGATGGCGGGCTGCGTCGTCGAGGGCAAATAGCGATACCCGCTGGTGAACACCACCGGCATGCACTTTATGTCGTCCATTTCGAAAATGGTGATTCGCTTCAGGCTTTCCAACGACCGGGCGTTGAATTGTAGGCTCGGCCCGATCTGCGCGTGATTAAGGTCGCCGTCCTCCATGTCCTGAAAAAACAGGCGAACATTCGATGTGAAGCGGAGATAGGTATCGACTTCGGGGAGGAAAGCGGTGATGGAATTCTGCCCCCGAACGGGCGAGCATAGCCGCAGGAAGAACGGAACGATCATCCATTTGTTCCGAACACGTTTCATTTAGTCCAGCCGCGAGCGCCTGCTGATTGCAGCGGTTACTCCGCCGCTTTGGCTGCCAATGTTGCAACCACGGCGATATTTGGCAACAGATTGTCCGGGAGACGGTGGCGCTCTTTCAGATACTCGGGGCTGTTGTACGAAACCCAGACTTGCCCTGTGCATCTTCCGCGACCAGAATCTTCAGCGGCAGGTCAATGGCCACGCTGGGAGCAGCCAGCATGAGAGGCGTGCCCCCTTTCGGGTTGCCGGAGATCAGCAACTTGGTATTCGGCATTTTCATTCCCACCTTGGCCGCTTCTCCACTGTGGTCCACCAACGCAAACAGCGTGACTCCTTTGGTTTGCAGAATGTTTTTGAGCCTCTCTACAGTCTCCTCCACCGAGTGATTGCTGGGAATGGTGACGATGCCATTCTTGTTGGCGCCAGGTTGGCCTTCTGCTATCGCGAGATGAGCAAGAGCCGAGGATATTACGGCAAGCTGCCACATCTTCACGACCTATCTCCTTCGAAATTTAGTGGGGGAGCGGGAGTTCCATTGGTAGATCAGGGTGAAACCTTCCTGCTCCCACTGCGTGACTCGAACCATGGCGTTCACATTAACCTTCACTCCCGGGAGAAGATCGGCATTGCCCCAGTGATTGCCTTTTGCGGTGGCGCCACACAATTCGAGCTAGGGGTTTCCGGTTGCAACGTGACGGTTGGCGCTGTTCCTGAAGGTGCACCCACACCCTGACTTCACCCATGGCTTCGTGTCCCGGAGGCCGGGCGATGCATGTTTGGATGTTTGAGCAGGAGATTGGATGAATTTTTTTGTGGCGACCGCCGGCTACACCCTGCATGGACAGTCGGATCTGTAGAATGGGACTTTCTCGGGTCTCGGTTAGGTATCGGTAATTTGTCATTTACAGCTATTTCGCGTTTTCGTCGACCTGAAATGGTCCGAACGTATTTCCCTCGGGATCGAGGAAGTAGCCCTGCCAGCAGGTGCCAGGAACAGCAAACTTCTCGAGTGCGACTTGGCCGCCGTTTTTCAAGATTGCGGTTGCCGTTCGATCGAAGTCTGTCACTTGCATTGAGCACACGTAAGGGCGGTGCGCCTGATGCGTTTGGGTAACCGCGTGATTTTCGAGCGAGATCAACTGAGAATACGCTTCCAGTCGTTCTTCATACTGATGACTACCCAGCCCTTCGACTTTGCCTCGTCATAGAGTGCCTGGGTAAAAGTACCGATCTTGCTGTCAGGCAGACCTTGCGCGGGGCCATAGGCGTATTCGCGATCGGCGTCGTCATGGAGGAGGAGCATCGCGAGCCGTTCACCATTGCCAGCCTTGGTGTACTCCAACATTTGGCGATCACCTGTTGAGTTACCGAATGCGGCAAGTGGTCGACGGCCTATCATCATATGAATGCCTTCGGGCTTGCCTGCATTGTTATCATTCAGAAGCAACCTTGGATCTTTAGTGAGGAAGGGCTGGCCCGTTTTGTCGTAACCAAAGGTCGTTCCTCCAGCTGTGCCTACCACCTGCTCGGGGGGGATGCCATAGGTCTTTTCTGCGTATTGACGCACAAAGTCCTGACCGCCGCCAGTCACAATGTATGTCTTGTAACCCTTCGATCGCATGAACGTGAGTACTTCTTGCATCGGGGCGTAGGTAAGGTCGGTGTATTTCTTCTTCCAGCGCGGGTCTCGGGCACTGTCGAGCCACTTGTTCACTTGGGATTCAAATTCGTCGACACTCATGCCGGTGAGCGTCGCCGCCAGAACCTTCATGAGTTCAGGCACGGGAAGCTTGACGATGGCCTCACGGTCACCAGTCAGCACCGTTTTGAAAGGTTCGACGTTGGCCAGTTCAGGCTTGGCTTTAACAACCGCTGGTACCCGATCCAGGCAATACACAACTTGCGTGTACAGCGGATGCTCGACCCACAGGGTTCCGTCTTGATCGAACGCGACGATGCGTTCCGGTTCGGGGACAAACTTCGGACTGACCCGATCTGTAGTGGCATTGACAAAATCGAGAATGGCTTTCTTTGACGGGCTGTCGTTCCATGATGGCAACGGGTTATCTGCAGCCGACACCACGCGAGTGGCCGATGCAGCCACGATGAGGGCGGCTGAGCCCTTGATCAAATCTCTCCGTGTGACTTCCATGTGCTTCCTTTCCCGGACAGCTTACTTACAAATGATGACCATGGGCCGAGTTCGCGTTCAGGGTATCAGACGCTTAGGCCCTAGTCGGTACAAGCTGCTTGCAAGAGCCGATGATTCCCTGTGTTGTGTTTACTTCAGTTTGTACGAATGTAAGTTTTTCATCGCCGTGCCGTAGTTTCCAAGATGGTAAGTAGACGCTCCGGCCACCGAGAAAGTGAAGCTGTCGAAGGGCTCGGCGTTCATCTTGTCCAAGTATTCCGTGGTCCCGAGTCCCACGGTGACGTGAGGAACGTAATGGTCCCCGCTATGGTCGGGAACGAACACACGCACATAGTCAATGACCGCCGCCAGGATATCGGGATCCTTTGGCGTGGTTACGAATGCCGAAGCGGTTCCTGTAGGCACCTCGTACGGCGCTTCGGCGTCGATCAATTCCTTCTGAAGCCGTAGCAAGTCCTCCGAGGGCTCAATCACCATCAGATTCAGGCCGAGAGGTTTGTCCGGGATATAGACATACTTAACCGCCTTGAGCTTCCAGCTCGTTGGATTTTCCTTCGCGAACACTTTTGCGACCGCCTCATACAAGTGGTCGAGTTCGGACGTCTTCACGTACCGCTGGAGCAATGTGATGTGCGGAGCGTGCTCGCCACCCAACTCGAAGCCCTTCGGGTAGCTCTTGAGAATCCGAGCATTGGCTTCTTTGGCGTGCTGGTCCATCGTGTCGTCAGGATCAAGTAGGGTGTCGATGGCCGTGACATCGTTTCGTTCGGCTGGCGCGGCGAAATCCCGCACTTTCGCATTTCCGGACCGAATCGTCATCACAAACACCAAAGCTCCGGCCAGAACCGTGTATAGTAAGATTTTCGGGGGTAATTTCATCTTCGATTCCTCGCTTGGTATTCCGATCTTCTATTTCCGAGATTGGGCATGTGCAATTCGAAGGCTGGTCGAAAAATCCGCTGTCAGCCTCCGCGCCGACTCACTTTCTATCGATAGGCCGGACGATTGAGAATTGTCAAAAGTGACAATCGAAGGTTTCTGCCGCATTAGAAGCCAACTTGACGAAATGGGTCCTGGTACCGCAGATTTAAACTTGACCTGCTTCCTCCCTTCTCTCAAGGGCTGCACCCGCCCTTATCGGTTGCGGCCCCGCTTCATCTCACGACGCCATCGCTTTGGTAGAATCTTGCTAGCCCCTTCCTCTACCGGGAGGGACGACCGTGCAGAGTATTGGTACCAGCGAGTTCAGCTTAGAAAATCTTCGCCCTCACAGGTTCCGGGACACTTTCGCGGTGTCGCTTTTGGAAGGCGGAGCCTCTATCGAGACGGTCAGTATTCTGCTGGGGCACGCCAGTATCCGGGTCACAGAGAAACATTACAACCCGTGGGTCAAAACCCGTCAGGATGCATTAGATCGTGCGGTCTTGAGCGCCACACGCTAGGTAAATCGTTGTACAAAAATGGTACGATTCTTAACACATCGCCACTTCTCCAAGTAGTGGCGGGAGCGTGTGGAAGTCGAATCCACCACCCGTTCCGCGAAGGAACGCGTCGCCGGCTTTGAAGGCCGGGAAGGTCACCGGACCTCTTTCGCCCCCATGGGAGTATAGAGGCTAAGCACGGGACGCTTCAAACCTGGCGGATTGCTTTTGGATCGGCGCGGTGCATATGAGAGAAGCAGGAAGTTCGCGAGAGCGATACGTACGAGTACGTCACGCCTTGCCCGCACGTTCCTTCCGGTATTCCGCGTCATCCAACCCGCACATTTTGCGAAGAGCCGCTGGTTCGCGATGTGGTTGTACCGCGCCAACACTTGAAAATGCGCAGTCAGGTTCAACCCCAGAGCTTACATCCGACTCACTGCCAGGCATGCCAAAGGGCTTGGGTTTTGCGATGTTCCTCTTTACCATCTGTCCATGCCGAATTATCCTCCCGGTCCGGAACAGGGATTCTTTGATGGATTGCGCAGTCCGATGCGCCGAGATCCCCTGACGTTCATGACGCGAATCGCGCGTCAGTATGGAGACATTGTTTGCCTGCGATTCTTCCACATTCGCACTTTCCTGATCAGCAATCCCGATCTGATCGAAGACGTGCTGTTGACGAACGCGAAGAAATTCATCAAGGGGAGGGTCCTTCGCGCGAACCGGCATATTTTCGGCGATGGCCTGCTCACCAGCGAAGGCGACTTCTGGCTACGCCAACGCCGCATGATGCAACCCGCGTTTCACCGTTCGCGTATTGCCAACTATGCCGCCACGATGACGGCGTGCGCCACGCGGTTGATGGAATCGTGGAAGCCGGGCGAGCCGATAGATTTGCACCACGCGATGATGCGCCTTACGTTGCAAGTGGTGGGAAAAACGTTGTTCAGCGCCGACGTCGAACGCGACGCGCCGCAAGTGGGCGAAACCCTAGAGGTGCTGCTCGAGTTCACTTCCGACTTTCGACGGCTGGTGATGACTCCGAAATGGTTGCCGACACGACTGAATCGACAGGCAAAGCGAGCCGTTCGGCAACTTACGCAAATCATCGACCGCATCATTCATCAGCGACGGGAGTCCAAAGAAGATACGAGCGATCTTCTGTCGACGTTGTTGTACGCCCAGGATGAAGACGGATCGCGAATGACGGCGCAACAGCTTCGCGATGAAGCGCTGACCCTGTTTCTGGCAGGGCATGAAACGACGGCCAGTTCCCTTTCGTGGACATGGTGGCTGCTGGCGCAGAATCCCGAAGTCGAACACAAATTGCACGCGGAAATCGACGCAGTTCTCAACGGCCGCGTTCCCACTGTCGACGATCTCCCGAAACTGAAATACACCAGTTCCATTTTGTCGGAATCTATGAGGGTTTATCCTCCCGCATGGGCGATGGCGCGACTAGCTGTCGAGGATCATGAGCTTGGCGGTTACCCGGTGCCGAAGGGCACGGGCATTGCCGCGGCCCAGTGGGTTGTGCATCGAGACGCGCGTTGGTACCACAATCCGGAGCGATTTATGCCCGAACGCTGGGAGAGCGGCGACCTGTTGCGGCAAATCCCGCGGTTCGCGTATTTTCCGTTCGGCTATGGTCCCCGCCAATGCATCGGCAATACTTTTGCCTTGATGGAAGCGAATCTTGTCTTGGCTACCATCGCGCAACGATTCCGCTTCCGGTTGGTTCCCGGGCGCACGGTAGTTCCGCTTGCGTCGATCACGCTGCGACCACGACACGGGCTTCACGTGGTGGCCGAAGCGCGTCGCTGAAGGACTGGCATTTTATGTAGGGGAAATATTATTGCTTGGTGAGGGTATTCCAGATGGCGAGGCCGAAATCCACCAGCGATGGAAAAATGACGCGCGGGCGCGCGAGGCGATGCCTTCGATCATAACCATTTGAATGCGGCGATCGCGTCCAATCAGGAGAACCGCGGGGACAGCAATACCGCCTTTTTCTTCCGCGTTGGACAGACCCAGGCGCGGGCCACGTTCTTCTCCGTGTCGCACAGAATCGGGAACGGCAACGCGTACTGCCGCCGTACGCGATCAGACTGCTCAGGGGGATCGACCGCCAGCGCGGCAATTTGAACGCCGAGGGCGCGGAAATCATCGGCAAGATCGCGGAACTCCGCCAACTGGCGGAGACAAAAAGGTCTCCTGTAGCCGCGATAGAAAATCAGCAGAAGTGAGCCACCGTCAAGGAACGAAGATAGAGTACGGGACGTCCCCGTGGAATCGAGGAGACTGAAATCCTGGGCTAGGGCACGGACCTGTGGTGTTTGGCCTTCGGTCAAGGGTATTCTGCGAGACGAATCGCCCAGAAAGCTCAGCCGGAATGTGCGATCTGGATCTCCAACTCCACCATCATATGCTTCCTGCCACCTCGACACACAATGAATTTGGGGCTTATATTAGAGCCTGTCCCGCCGGTCAGTTAACCACCAAGGTATACGGTTACCGAAAACAAATTTATGCTCAACGCCGCGCCTTATCCTTATCCAGGAGCTTAGTATCGTAGAGACTGCAGTATCGAGGTTCCCGGTTTGGGAACTCGCCGTTGCTTTTTGGTTATCGCCCTATTCTTGATCCTGAAATGGAGATGCCTCTGAAATGCTCCGTGCCTACAGCAATCTGCTTCGATGGGTTTTCCTTGGAAGCGCTATTCTTCCCGCCTGCGGGGCGTACATAGCCATATCCTTCACCAAGGACCAATTCACGGGCGTTCTCTTCGGCCTGCTTTACCTGTTCATAGGCCTCTTGCTCACATACGAGTTTCACCGGCTTCTCGTTTTTTTTCAGCCGAAGCTCGCTGTACAGGCGGACGAACAGGTCTATTGGTTCGACAGCCTGCCGGAACGGTTTCTGCCGATAGCCATTGCAGGTTCCGCGGCGATCAGCCTTGCACTCGAGCTATCGATTATCCGGTGGCAAGGAACGATCTTCCAATTCTTCGCCTTTTACAAGAACTACGGCCTGCTTGCCTGTTTCGCCGGCCTCGGACTTGGCTACGCCCTGTCACGAAACCGCGAAGTGATTCCGCTGGCACTTACGCCAGCACTGTGTGCGTGGCAGTTTGGGCTCCTGCTGTATCTCCGCTTCTTCCAAGGCGGATCGACTTTCGAAGTTGTCCCTTTTCGCGAACAGCTCAATATGGGCGTGTTTCAGGTGGCATCCACCGAAAAAGTTTGGGCAGTCCATTTGCTCCTGGCCGTTGTGTTCCTTCTGACCGCCCTCGCTTTTCTTCCGGTGGGTCAGCTTTGCGGCCGCCTCATGGAGCGAGGCAGCCAACTTTCCTCCTACGGATGGAACCTGCTCGGCAGCCTCGCGGGCGTTGCGCTGGTATTCCTGATGAGCTTTCTTTGGACTCCTCCCATCGTATGGTTTGGCCTTTGCCTTTTGGGACTGCTTTTCTTTTTCACGCGCAAACCCCAAACGCTGCTTGTAGGAACTGCTCTAGCGGTTACTTGTCTGATCATCTTGGCGTGGCCCGTCGCGCCACTCTGGAACAAGGTATATTCCCCCTATCAATTGCTCGAGATCGGAAATTCCGGAGACACCGGCCTGATGTTCATCCGCGCCGCCGGCAATTACTACCAGCGCGTCCACAATTTTTCTGTCGCCGCGATGGCTGGCACAACGGATAAAGCCTTGCTGGAAACGCGCAACTATTACGATCTGCCTTACCACATCCATCCCGGTCAGAACGACATTGCTATCGTCGGCGCAGGCAGCGGCAACGACGTGGCGGCGGCTCTTCGTTCCGGCGCGGCTCACGTGGACGCCGTGGAAATTGATCCGGCCATTCTTGCCGCCGGCCGGGAATATCACCCCGAACATCCCTACAGCGACGCGCGCGTTCGGCCGATTCTTGATGATGCCCGCTCTTTTTTCCGCAACGCGCACGGAAGTTACGACGTCATCGTGTACGGGTTGCTCGATTCCCACACGCTTCTCAGTCAGGCTTCCAGCGTTCGACTGGATTCCTTCGTTTATACCGTCGAAGGCCTTCGCGAAGCGCGCGCCAGGCTTAAAGGCGATGGCGTGCTTTCTCTTTCCTTTTGCATCATTAACAACCAGCTTGGCACAAAAATCTTTCAGATGATGCGCGCTGCTTTTGGTGGAAAGGATCCCATCTGCATCAGGACGCAGTACGACGGTTCGGTTCTTTTCATCCAGTCCAAGAACGGCGATTTGAAGCTGCCTCCTACCTTTCTTGCAGACAGCGGCCTGTCCGACATCTCCCCAACTTTTAGCACATCGAACGCCAAGGTGAGCTTGTCCACGGATGATTGGCCTTTTTTCTATATGCCGCGTCGAATTTATCCCACTTCTTACCTGATCACCTTTGCGATGCTGCTGTTTCTTTCACTCTTTTTGTATCGCGGCTTTCTGCCGGACGCGCCTCAGGTATCGTATCTCCCGTTCCTGTTTCTCGGGGCCGGCTTCATGCTCGTCGAGACCAAAGCCATCACCGAGCTTGGCCTGACCTTCGGCAATACCTGGCAGGTGATTGCCATCGCCATCGCGAGCATCCTCTTCATGGCGTTTCTCGGGAATGGCGCAGTGCAGCTTTTCAAAATACGCTCGCCTTACTTGTCTTACCTTTTTCTCTTTTCCACGCTAATCCTTGGCTGGTGGGTTGCGCGCATTGGCGGCCTGCCGTCCACTGCTTCGGGCAGAGTGCTCACCGCCATCATTCTTACTTCTCCCCTGTTCTTTTCAGGCATAGTGTTTTCCACTTTGCTTGGCCGGGGTTCGACGATCTCCAGCGCCATGTCCCTGAACCTGGTCGGCGCGATGTGCGGAGGAATCCTGGAGTACAACTCGATGTATTTCGGTTTCCAGATGCTCTACCTGATTGCCTTCGGACTGTACGCCGCAGCTCTGCTCAGCTCACTCGTCTTTCGCTCTAGAGCTGCCGCGGCTCCTGCGATTGAGCCTGCCCTCGCCGTTGCAAGGCGCGATCAAGCTGCGGAACTGCTCCATCGCTAGTATCGATACCCGCCTTACTAACGCGCACCCGGTTCTCACTCCGAGCGGAGACTGAAGATTGAATTAATGGTGGATGGCGCGGCGAGTCGGAAGATAACCCGCAAATAACGCCGCAACCACAAGAAGAAAAGAAACTTCCTGCGATCGTCGGTACATCCCCAGGAGATACGCCGTTTAGACGTGGCGGATGGCGCTGACAATGCGCATGCGCATCGCGATCACGCCGGGAATCAAACCACTGACCAGCCCGACGAGCAGGGCTAGCAGCACGCCGAACAGCAGAGCTTCCGGCGAGAGGACGAGGCCACCGAGGAGGCCGCTCAAGCTGCTGGCGAGCGGCGGGATGGCGAGCAAGGCGAGAAGCACGCCCGAGCTGCCGCCGACGAAGGCGATGAGTATGGACTCGGCGAGAACCAGGAGAAGGACGGCAAAATCCGAGAAGCCGACGGCTTTGAAAACCGCGAATTCGCGAGTGCGTTCGCGGACGGCAATCGCCATGGTGTTGCCAGTGACGAGGAGCAAAGTAAAGAAAACGATCACGCCAATCGAGACGATGAGCAGCCGGATGTTGCCGAATTGCTTGACCATGTCGGCGGCGAAAACGGATTCGCTGTCGGTTTTGGTCTCATAGGGCGAATTGGCGAATTCCTGATCGATGGTTTTGGCGACGCGAACAGCGTCGGAGGGGTCGTCAACGCGAAGGACGTACCAGCCAACCTGCCCTTTCATGTCCTGGGGAACTTTTTCGTTGAAATAGTCCCAGCGAAACCAAAATTGCGTTTGGTCGGTTTTCGCAAGTTCGCCGTGATAAATACCCACAAGATTAAATTCCCAAATCCCCGCGCCATATTGGGGAGCCTTAATGGGAATGCGGTCGCCGATTTTCCACTGGAAGCGGTCAGCGGTTTCTTTACCAACGATCGCGCCCTGACGATCATGGAGAAATGCCTGCCACTGCTCTTCGGGCATAAGAAACTCGGGATAGACCTGGCGCTGGCCGGAGGGGTCGATGACGAATTGGGGGAAGAAGTCTTTTTCGTCGCGGTAGACGCCGGCAAACCAGGTGTAATGCGTGACGAACTTCACACCAGGAATCTGTTGAATTTTGTCTTTGTAGGCTAATGGCGTGGGGTTGAACCAAGACGTGCGGTTGACGACGATGAGGCGGTCGGCCTTGACGGTATTGGAATCGATGCTGAAGGCGCTGCGCACGACACCGAGAAAAGTGAAGAGAAAAAGAGCAACCGCGAAAGAGCCAACAGTAAGAAGGAGGCGAATCTTCTTGCGCAAAAGGTTGGCGAGGATAATGCGGGCGAACTTCACGTGCGACCTCGGTTGACCCCATTATCCGATATTTTGAGGCAGACGAAACGTATAACAAATTGGCTTCAGAAAATGCAGCCGAGAGTTAACCGGTCAATTCTGGACAGGCCGCGATGGCGTGTGCCAAGATGCGCGACGGTTTGTGAGTATCTGGGGAGAGAGGACGATAGGCAGAGGTGTTTGTGTCACGCGGCGAGGACGGCGGCTCGTGCGGCAATTTTTTCCGTGATGGCGAGTACCACGCTTCTTCCTCCATGCGATGGCGAGTTTCAGTACGGCCGGCCGATGAAGGGCCACGGCTGGCCACCGACCACAACAGCGAATTTGGTAAAGTGGATGGCGGAGCATGTCGAGAAGAATGCGGCGGAGGCGATGTGAAACAGTGGCACTACTGAGAGAAGAATGTAGCCCTTCTGCGGTTAACGGATTTACAGCGCGCAACTCTTCGGGCACTGGAACTTTGCCCTCCTTCAGCATAGAATCTTTTTGCGATACGTCACTGGGCGAAGCTTGTCAACGGGTGTAACCACAGACATGCAACTCGTAGGAAAGCTAACCGAAGCGGATTTGAACGAAGTAAAAGACACGCGCTCAAAGGAGTTTTGGCGCGCGCTTAGCCCCGCAGTTATATTCAAACCCATAGTCCGCGGCTTTGCCCTACTCATGGGCTTGGCAAGTATTGCGGCCATATCCATCGTGGGCACGCTTTCCTTCGTGTTTTACGGCGTGGCCAAGCTCCTCGGCAAAATTCCTCCGCTGCGCGACACGTATCAATCTCTCTCCCTAGCCTACGACAAGTTCATCGACCGGCTCGGCCAGAAGGTTCTACGAGACTCCCGGGACACTCCCGCGTTACGGCTCATGATTTCCCTCAGCCTTACGACCGTACCGATTTTTGTGATCCAGCTTATTTTAGGTAAACCGCAGCTTCTGTTGGCGATCGCTTTCTATCTCTCACTGTGCGGCCCCAAGTTTCAACGTTCCGTAAGAATGTTCAGCACCAAACACCTGGAAGCGCACCGGCCCCAGGGATACTTCTCGGGGACTTACGATAAGTTCTTCGGCCGCTACGCCGAATTTTTTCTGGGATATTTTTATGGCGATCTTCCGGAACTGGGCCGCACGGTCCATGTCCGCCTGCATCACAAAGAGAACGGCGGACCCGACGACAATGCCGCCACCAGTCGCTACGATCGAACCAGCCGGCTGGATTTTCTTTTGTATCTCTCGGATAACATTTGGACCACGCTTGGGCTTGCTCCCTACGCCTACTTCAAAGCCAGAGGCGATGAAAAGAACCGCAAACGAATGTTCTGGGGAATCGCGCGTTACCTGATCTATTTCACGGCGATTTTTCTTTTCAATTGGCAGATTGGGATTATCTATGTGCTGGTTCCTCTCTTCGCCATGAATTTCATCATGGCGATAACTTCATGGGTGCAGCACGCCTTCTGTGATCCGGAGCATCCCGACGATTATTTTATAAATACCGTGACTGTCGTGGACGAGCTGAACTTTATGAACGAGGGCTATCACCTCTGCCATCACCACCGCTCTGGTTTGCACTGGACCGAGATGCCGGCGCACCTCGAGCGCATTCGCGACAAAATGAAAGAGTCCGGCTCGTTGGTCTTCCGCGATATGGATTTTATGGACCTTTTCATCGAGCTGACTCTCTTTCGCAGAATGCATGTGCTGGCCGAGAAGCTTGTTCCCTGGGAGCCCATGAGCCACGAACAGAAGATGGCTTTGCTGGAGAGCCGAACGAAACCCGCGCGTACGGTTGTGGCGGAAAGCGCCGCGGTTTCTGCTTAAGCTCCGGGATATTTACAAATTGGCGCCTTTAACTTCTGTGACGAATCGCGATCCCATGAAGCGTCCGTTTGAGGTCACTTTCCTAGGCTGGCTGTTCATCGTTGTGGGAATACTCAGTACCGCCTATCACCTTTGGAAAGGTTCTCTCGATCGTTGGACCTTCCCTATTGTGCTTGTCGGGGCAATTGCTGTCGTGGCAGGGGCCTTCCTGCTCCGGGGCGCCAGATGGGTTCGCTGGCTGGTTCTAGCGTGGCTCGCCTTTCATGTTGTCGCGGGCGCGCTGCAATCATTGTCGTTTGCGATGCCCCACGTCGTACTTCTTATAGTTATCGGCTATGTCCTGCTAGGCCCGCCCACTTCCAAATATTACCAGCGCCCGCAACCAGAATGATTCGCTCCTATCTTCAGTAAAACGTAGCCCTGCTGACCTGCAATTTTTAGGTAACAGAATAGATGTATATGCATCTATTCGGCATGAGCGAACCATTTCTCCCCATTCTGCCTTGCATGTGCGGCAACTTCCGCCGTACCTCGCGGGCACTCACCCAGCTCTATGAGGACGCACTTCGGCCGTTTGCGATGCGGGCTACACAGCTCACCATCCTGCAAGCACTGAAGCGGACGGGAGAGGTGTCTCAACGGAAGCTGGCCGAAATGCTGGCGATGGACAGCACCAGCCTAACCCGCACGCTGGCAATCATGCGCCGCCGCGGTTGGATCCAAGCGCACCTGGGCACAGACCGGCGGGAACGATTGCTTCGGCTGGCGACCGCCGGACAAAAACAGCTCGAGTGCGTCTTGCCGGCATGGGAGAAGGTGCAATCACGGCTGCGGCGTCAGTTGGGAGAGCAGGTTTGGAACAACCTTTTCCAACTCACTCGCGAAGTAACTCGCATGGTCACGACTCAAGGAGGCTCGCAATGAAAAACTATGTTCGGCTCGTCACGGTGCTGATCGTTGTCTGGTTTATTTCGGTGGCGTTTGCTTCGGCCCTGCAGTTATTCAGGAACAATGCGAACCGCGTTGGAATTGCGGTTGCCATCGCCGCAGTGACACCGATTCTTATATTTTCGCTGTGGTTCGCCGGCTCGCAGAAATTTCGCCAGTTCACTCTGTCTGTGGATCCGGTGATTCTGACTTCGGTGCAAGCCTGGAGGCTAATCGGATTTACCTTCATCCTGCTGCAAGCGCGCGGGGCCCTTCCGGCAATCTTTGCGTTGCCCGCGGGATATGGCGACATGGCGATCGGCGCGACGGCCGCCTTCGTCGCATGGAAACTTGCCATTCCCACAAACCGCAATGCCTTCATCCTTTGGCAAGTGCTCGGGATTGTTGACTTAGTCAGCGCCGTCGCCCTCGGCACGACCGCTCGCGTGCTGAGCCCGCACGATGCTGCCATGCTTCCCATGACGGTCCTCCCATTGAGCCTGATTCCCACGTTCTTAGTACCACTGTTCGCAATTCTTCATTTCATTTGCATCGCGCAGGCAATGCAGTGGAAAGCCGGTTCCGAGCGCACCGGTTTAGCGGCGGGACCTCTACAGCGTGCAGAAATCTAAACAAAGTGTTTGGCAATTGCTAGGGGACGCGAGCTAGGCGCGGGTGGCTTCGACCGCGGCGGACTGGTTGCGTTTCAGATTGGCAACCAGATCGTACAGCGCTGGATTGGTGCAAACTTCGTAGTAATTGTGGCCGGAAGCTTTACCGATTTTTCCGTCAGGGAGCAGTTCGCGCGCCACGCCCTTGCGCAGCACCAGTAGCTCCACGCTTTCGCCCATGGGCACTTCGCCGTAATACAAAATCACTTCTTCCTTGCTCCAGGGATATGCCAGAGCGGTGTGAATGGCTTCGAGCGAAATTTCCTCAGACAGTTTTTCGAACCCTTCTTCGTTCAGCTCAATGCCGTTCATGTTGTAACGCACAAGGAATTCGTCCAACTCTTCCGCGGAAGCGCCTTCCATCGCGGTGAGAAACTGAAAAATGGCGAAGAGCGTTTTCTGGCCGGAAAGCATGCGCTTGGCCAGTTTGGCGCATCCGGACAAACGATCGGACAAATTTAACGCCTTGGAAATCATGATGCGCGATTCCCCATCCGTCCAATACGTAGGCGCGGAACCCTGGAACGCCACCCCAATCCCGATTTCCAGAGGCGGAAGCTGCGACGACACGGCCTGGTCGTTATAGGAATTGCACACGGCCAGAATCTGGCGGGACAGCGCACAGGCCCTCGCCACAGGCCGGGCATACGCGCGGCTCGCTTCCGTTTCGAAAATAGCCAGGACAATGGCGTCGCCCTCGATGAAAACTTTTTTGGCCGAATAGCGGTCCAGCAATCGCTTCACGGGCTCGTGCAAGTTCAGGCTGAAGTGCGACGCGGGGCTGAGTCCCCTGCTCAGCAGGTCCTGGGTCATCTTAGTGGAACCGCGCACGTCGGCCTTGATGATCACGTGCGAAACCACCTGATCGTGCTCAGGCCGGGCTTCCTCACGCAGCAGGCATTCATACAACTTGTTGTTCAAACGCGAAAGCTCGCGCACTTTTTCGGCGGTAATCAGGTTGAGGCGTTCCATGCAAGCGGTCAGATGCTCCGCATCGCGCAAATCGCGCCGCAACCGGAGGAAGTCTCCGGCAAACTTGGCGACAACGGCCTGCGTCTCTTCCTTCGAATAGCGCCGCACGCGCTTACTCAATTCCTCAATGGGCTTCATCGACAGCCGCCGGGCCGGCACTTGCTTCAGCAATTCTTCCACACGGCGCGCTTCTTCGCGCGAGACCACCGCTTTCTTCAATTGCTGCAAGTGTACCGGAGGGCAAAAATCGCCTGCCATAGACCGAATCTCGTAGCTCGCCAGAAGGTGTACGATAAGCTCCCGCGTTTCGAGCAGGCTCGTTAACTGCGTCAGCAGCTGCGCCCGCAGCGCACGTTCTGATTCGTCGCCGGCTGAGGTATCGAACAAGCGCCGCGCGTTTTCCGGATCGTTCAGATAATCACCAAGCTTGCCTTGCGTATCCTTGTTGACGAAATCTGACCGTTGTTTGGCTAATTCCAGTTGCGGAGCCAGTTGTTCCAGCTTTAGTTGCAGCTCTTTGATACGCTTTTCTGCGCTCGTCAAGGAAGTGCGCAGTTCCGCCGGATTCGCACCGCTCAGGAATTTGTTGAGCAGTCCGTCGCCGCGCTCCAATTTTTTCCGCAGCGATTCCCGTTGCTCATCGAGAGCACCAAGTTCTGCTTGCGCCTTCTCCGCCTCCGCCGTCAGCTGCCGAAAATCATCCCCTGCCTTCGACGTGGGCGTTTCCTGAGGAAGCGCAATCCCAACCTGCTTGAGAAATTCCTGAAAGAGCGAATCAATCGCCTCAAAACGGTCGGGATCGCGCGCGTAATTTCCCAGGAGCACATAATGTTCCAGAAAATAAAAATCGTCTTTGCCGCCATCCAGAAAAATCAGCCGGTTCTTCAGCAGTTCATAATACGGCGTGTAGTCTTCCCCGAACAGGGCGCGGCGGGCCTTGGCCACCGCGTTTTCTTCGATGTCCACCAAGATCTGCGCCACCGTCTGGCCGACCAACCGCAAAACGTCGCGGCGCGCGGATTGCATCTCGGTCAAACGCGCCTTGATGACGTGAGCCTGCTGGCTCCGTTCGAAATATTCTCCCCGCTTGCGGATGTATTCCTTGCCATCCAAGATCACGTTGGCGAATTGATTCTGCAATTCGCTCATAAGGAATTTCAGGATCGCCAGCCGGAAGAGCAGGTCGATCTCCATGTTCTTCTGATGCTTGGCCGTAGTCAGCGAATTGCGCAGCAAATCGGCCAGCACTTTGCGGAACGACGTGGAATCCGCGGGCTTGCTGCTGCGAAATTCAATCCCCGAGAGATAGCTATTGGTGGCGTTCTGGCGAATCAGATCAAAAAGATAATCGCGCGCGACCTGCACAAATTTGGGGCTGAGAAAAACATCATGGCGGATGTTATCCACGCCGATGGCGAGCGAGCTCAAGGGCAAGGTGACGTTATAACTTTTCAGCGTGATTCGGCCCGAATCCGTCACGCCGAGCTGGAGAAATCCATTGGACATACCGCGGCCCGGTTACCCTCCTTCTCAACCTAACAGCAGGCCTTGCGGCCAGCAAGGAATCGGAAGTACAGGGGTGGCGAGAAAGTAAGCGCTATGGGGTTCAAACGCCGGGGGTTAGCCATGTGATTCGGCGGGAGTCTCCGCCTAGGTGCTCCAGCCGCACGCGCAATTGCGGCCACGGTGCCTTTAGCGGGAACTTCTCGCTCCATTCCAGGATCATAACTGCGGGTTGCGCGAAGACGTCTTCCAGGCCCAGCGTCTCAAAATCGTGAAGGCTCTCGATACGGTACAGGTCACCATGGAATACCTTGCTGCTGCTTCCATATTCATGAACCACGGTGAACGTCGGGCTGGTCACTTCGTCCTCCTGCGCCGCGTGCAGGCCCGCCACGATGCCCTTGGTCAGCGTGGTTTTGCCGCTGCCCAATTCCCCGGAGAGCAGAACCAGCATTGGCGGTTGCAGCGTCTCGGCCAACTTCCTTCCCCAGGCGATCGTTTCGTCGGCCGAATGTGTTATCACCTCTTCGGTCACTTCAGTCACGCCCCTGCAACTCCTCGAGCAACCTGGCGCGCGCAAATGGCATGGCATGCGCCACTTCCCCGGCCAGAACTCCGGAATTATCCGCTTGTTCGCTTAGCAGATCGGCTGCCAACCCGTGCAGATACACTCCCAACGCGACGACGCGCAGGAAATCCTCCTTGCCAAACTGCGCGATCAAGCCGCCGAGCAGTCCAGTGAGAACATCGCCGGAACCGCCTTTTGCCAGCGCAGGATTACCGGTTGTGTTAACGAAGACGCGGCCGTCCGGACCAGCAACGATGGTGTGAAAACCTTTCAGCACCACGTAGGCGTTCCAGCGTTTTGCCGCTTCGGTGGCCGTCTTCACGCGATTTTTTTGCACGTCGGGAATCGTGCTGCCCAACAGGCGCGCCATTTCGCCCGGGTGCGGTGTCACGACCAGAAAATTTGTTTTCTTCTGCCGCAACAAATCTCCGTGCTGCGCGAAAGCGTTCAGACCATCGGCGTCCAGCACGATGGGGAGCTCCGTCTCTGCGACCACGCTTCGAAGAAACTCTTGCGTTTCAGGGTGCTGGCCGATCCCCGGTCCTATGGCCAGCACCGTCATGCCCTTCACGATGCGCGCGAATTTCCCGGAACGAACGGCGTCCATGCTGGGAGTGCCTTCGTTGGTCGCCGGCAGACGCTCGGTCATATATTCCGGATGAGCGCCTGCCACAACGGCGAGCACCGGTTCCGGCGTGGCGATGGTCACCAGCCCCGCACCCGCGCGCATCGCCGCATAGCCCGCCATGACCGCTGCGCCGCTCTTCCCCAGCGAGCCGGCTACGACGAGGACGTGACCGTATGAACCTTTGTAAGCTTCCGCGGCCCGGATCAAAGGCAGTCCCGCAAATTCGTCAACACCTGCCAAACGCAGAGTTCCCTTCCCGACTTCTTCCACCAATGCGCCGGGCGATCCAATCTCTCGCACCACAAGCTGCCCACAACAGCCGGCTTGCGACGAAATCAACTGCCCGATCTTGGGAGCCGTAAACGTCACCGTCCAGTGCGCCTTCAACACCGGCCCCGTCGTGGCTTCGCCATCGGCCAGTAACCCCGACGGGGTGTCCACGGCCACAATCCATCCGGGCCGCGCGGCCGTGGCGCCACGCGACAAGCGATTCACATCTTCAATCGCCTGTCCGATCAAACCGCTCGCGGCGCCACGCACGCCAGTTCCCAGCAACGCGTCCACGATCACTTCCGCTCTGGACACTTCCGCCCAGGCCTTGTTCCACTGTTCCTCGGTTTGCACCACCGTCACGTCGCCGAGCTTGCGCCAGAGCTCGAAATTTTTCGCCGCATCTCCACGTAACTCTTCCGGTTTGGCGAACAGGTACACGTGAACCTGCTCGACTTCTTCCTTCAAGTGGCGCGCCACCACAACCCCGTCGCCGCCGTTGTTCCCTTTTCCGCAGAGGACGGCCACGCGCCCGGGAGCATCGGGCATTTTGTGCCCATATTTTTCGAGAAAGAGTTCCGCGACACTTCTTCCCGCCGCTTCCATCAATTGGTCACCGGGCACGCCGAAGCGCTCCGTTGTCAGGCGGTCCACTTCTTGCATTTCCGCAGCCGTCAGTGCTTTCATATCGATTTCCGAAGAGGACTACAACATCCAGCCGCCGCTGACATTCACCACCTGGCCGGTGACGTACTCCGCCTCTTCCGATGCAAAAAAAGAAACCGCCGCGGCAACGTCATCCACCGTGGGTGGGCGCCCGATGGGATAACGCGCATCTTTCAGCTTTCGCGCTTCTTCTAGCGTCAACTCCTTTTCATCAATACTCGAGGGATTCACGACATTCACGGTGATTCCGTTCTTCGCTTCTTCCAGCGCCAGTGAGCGGGACATCGCCACCACGGCCGCCTTCGCCGCGGCATACGCCGAAATTTTTGCCTGGCCGAACGCGCGTTCCGCTCCTACTGCGCCTAAATTGATGATTCGTCCCCAGCGCCCTTTGCGCATCAGCGGAACCGCGCACCGGCACATGTGGAATACCGTGAGCACATTCGAATCGAAGATGCGTGTCCACTCTTCCGTGGAAGACTCCACCAATGTGCCCCAGCGGAAGTCGCCGACATTATTCACAAGCACGTCGATGCGTCCGTAACGATCCGCCACGGTCTTGATCAATTGCTCGGCACGCGCCGGTTCCGCGATGTCCGTCTCCACCGCCACGCAATCGGCGCCCGCAGCCTGCAATTGCCGCAACGCCATCTGGGCCGCCGCTTTATTGGTGCGATAAACGAGCGCAATCCGCGCCCCCTGCTGCGCCAGCCCCAGTGCGATTCCCCTACCAATCCCTCGTGTACCGCCGGTTACGACCGCCACCCGGTTTCGCAACGACATTCGTCATCCTCGCAAAAACGTGCCAGTATAGCCCACTTCGTTTGCCTCCACTACCTTACCTCAATTTCTTCAGCCGGTCAGTCTTCCAGCAAAATAGTCTTGCGCTTAGCAAACCGCGACGTTGGCACACCACAAGTTGACAAACCGCGACAAACCGCGACAAACCGCGATTGACTGCCTCTTGGATTGCTGTTAGTTTATCGCCGTTCGCCCGAAGTCTACGGAAACTCCACCGGCCGCCCATTTTCCGTTGTATCTAGATCATTCGGAATGGTGCGGACTTCCATTGTCTTCAGATCTTTCGCTGGTCCTGCCATTCGACTTATCCAGAAAGGGGCATTCGATGAGAAGCCGTTTGGGTATTCTTCGTCTCTCGATCATCCTGGCGTTCGCGGTGATTTTTTCCGCACCCGCCCTTGCTCAATACTCAAATAACGTCATGCCCGGGCCGGGCTGGCAAGTAATCAAGGCCGAATGGGGCGCTGGAAATCGCTGGATGGATGTCACCAATCAGGTACGCATTTTGCTGTCGGGCAACGGCATGGTGAAAGTGAATAACCAAAACCTGGGCGGCGACCCCGCCGTGGGCGCCGACAAAATTCTGCGTATCCAGACGAAAAATTATCAGGGGCAATCACGCGTGTTTACCTACAAGGAAGGCAGCTCCGTCGATGCCAGCCAGTTTTATAGCTACGGTGGTGGCGGCAATCCCGGAAACAACGGTCCTGGCTGGCAAGTGATGTATGCCGATTGGGGCGCTGGAAATCGCCGCATCGACGTGACGGCGCGCGTGCGCGCGATGCTCTCTGGAAACGGGATGGTGCGCGTAAACAATCAGAACCTGGGCGGCGATCCCGCGGTTGGCGCGGACAAGACGCTGCGCATCTCCGCGCGCGATGCCCGTGGCGGTGTACAACAATTCACGTACAAGGAAGGCTCGAGCATCGACGCCAGCCAGTTTTATAACTACGGCGGCCACCCCGGACCAGGGCCCGGTCCGGGCCCTGGTCCGGGGCCCGGCTATCCTCCGCCGAATCCCGGTTACGGCAATTTACAAATCGTCCGCGCATATTACGGGCTGAACAACCGAACCAACGACGTCTCCCAGCTCTTGCGCGGCCAGATCAACAATGGAACTTTGGTCATTCAGGTGAACAATAGAAACATGGGTGGCGATCCCTGGCCCGGCGCGGACAAAGTCCTCACCGTGATTTACCGCGTGAGCGGACGAGAGCAAACCGCAACTGTGAAGGAAGGCAATACCCTGAGGATTCCGTAGGGCGGATTCTTGCCAAATCTGTTTCCGGGCGCGCAGCTACTTCAGTTTGGCGACAATCACCGTCATGTCGTCGGCTTGCTCCGGGCTGCCGGACCATTCTTCCGCGGCAGTCATCAGAGACTCCGCAATTTTGCGCGGCGAGGCCTGGCGCGCGCGTTGCGCGGCCGCTTCCAGGCGCGAAACGCCAAACTCTTCGCCATACGCATTTTCCGGTTCCACCAATCCGTCGCTATACGCGATCAACACGGCATTCGGGGGAACGTCCACGCAGCCTTCCTTGAATTCGTAGTCGTCCACCACGCCTAGCACGATTCCTCCAACATCCAGGTGCTGCGCCTTACCGTCGGATAAGCAGAACCCGGGCAGGTGACCGGCATTCGTATAGCGCAATTGGCGCGCGCCCAGATCGTAAATCGCGATGAAAAATGTTGCAAAGCGATCGTCACCGGTGTTCCGCACCAGGTGTTTGTTCAGCCGCGAAACCAGTTCCGACGTGGTGATGTTCTCGCTTCCTGGACTGAGCAACTGGCTACGCAATGCCGCCTGCAAACTGGCCATCAACAAAGCCGCAGAAATTCCCTTCCCCGAAATATCCGCGATGGCTATGGCCACCTGCGTCGGGCTCAGCTGAATAAAATCGTAATAGTCGCCGCTTACGCTGCGCGCCGCCTTGCAGATCGCTTCGATGTCCACACCTTCCACGTGCGGCAGATTCTCTGGAAAGAGTTGGTCTTGTACTTCGCGCGCAATGGAAATTTCGTTTTCCAAGCGCTGTAAATGCTTCTGCTCGGTAATCAGCCGGCTGATCGAGCCAGTCATGGAATTGAACGACTCTCCCAACATGCCGAGCTGGTCGCGCCGCTCCACAGGCACGCGCGCGGCCAGATTCCCTTCCTGCACCGCCTGCGTCGCACGAGACAAA
Source organism: Candidatus Acidiferrales bacterium (assembly GCA_963742325.1). Taxonomy (GTDB): domain Bacteria; phylum Acidobacteriota; class Terriglobia; order Acidiferrales; family UBA7541; genus Acidiferrum. The sequence goes on from CAVULB010000002.1 coordinate 3,559,439, forward strand.
TCCGAAATCGTGCGCGTAATCGCGCGCGTCAATCGCACACCGATGATCAGCGCGACCAACTCGATCAGCAGGAAGAATGCGCCAATCAATTGCAGTTCGAACCCTTTCGCTCCGCCCAGTTCGCCCAGAGACGCAAACAGGCGGTGATTCAGCTGCGATCGCCGCGCCTTGAAGAACGCGAATACAGGATGACTGCGGTTTTTCACCTGACTCTCTGCCAGAGAGACGGCGTCAAGTTGCGAAAAACCGTCGACCACCGGATCCATCCAGGTTTGCGGCGGCAGCAGCGTTCTTTTTTTCGTTGTAACCCGCGTGACGGCGCGATAACGCTGGTTGCCGATGGGAACAGCTGACTCCGGGGAACTGTCTGCCACGGTTTGCCAGAGCGTGAAGTCCACCGGCCCAAGATCCGGGGCTAAGCCTTCGAGGAATTCTGTGGTCACCGGTACCGTCAGCTCGATATATTGCCGGCCGCGAGGTGAATCCGCTTCCCGCATGGCCACCAGGCGCAGTTCGTTGCCATCCTGCACCAAGCCCTTGAACGCGTGCCCGTCCTTCCCTGCTACGGCATGAAAATATCCCGGGTCCGCTCCGAAATTAACGATCAGGCCGGGCAATTGTTTTTCTTCGGCTACCAGTACTTGCCCAGCTAGCGCGCGATCCATGGTTAACTCATCCATGCTCGGAGGCAGCGTGGATTCGGCTGCGGCGATGGCCTCTGCGGAGTTGCTCAGCATTTCCAGACGGTCTTCGACATCGTGGAACAGAAGATACGCGCCCAATTGTGAATAGATGATCTGGCCCAGCAGGCTGGCGAAAATCAGCAGCAGGATAATAGGCACAACCGCGATGAACAGGTACGCAACGATCAGCCGGTTTCGCAGGCTCCACAAAAGCTGGCTGCGCCAACGCGTCCAGAACCGGTAGAACAAATAAAATGCGGCGATGACCGCAACAAGCCGGAGCAGCCGTATGCCTGGTATTCCGTATAAATAATCAGCGTCCCACATGGCCACCAGACCCAGCAGGCAAACGGCGGCGGCCAGCCAGTCCACGGCGGACAGGCTCTTCCAAAACGTCTTTTGCTGATCTTCTCTCCCGGTCATGGCAGAAAAAGGTACAGAAACACTTTACCCGATTCGCGCAGGCCAAACGAGCCTGCTGTTAGAGGCGTGCTGAAGCCAGGCTGCGGCCTGAGATCTATTCTTCCCGTAGTTGGGGATTTCGGACGCGGCTGTGGTGGCGGCTGTACGTAAAATAAATCACCAGGCCGATGACCAGCCATCCGATCAGGCGCGCCCAGTTGATCCATCCAAGCTTGTACATCATGTAGCCGTTGAAGAGAATCCCAAGGATAGGTACCAACGGTACAAACGGCGTGCGGAAGGGGCGCGATTGATCGGGATTTGTATGTCGCATCACCATCACAGCGATGCACACGATGATGAAGGCGAGCAGAGTGCCTATATTCACCATTTTCCCGATGTCGTCAATCGGCGTAATGCTGCCCACGATCGCCGCGAGCAAACCCACCAGGATGGTGTTCTTGTACGGTGTGCGGAATTTTGTGTGAATGTCCGCGAAGAATTTACGAGGCAACAACCCGTCGTTGGCCATCGAATACAGCACGCGCGTTTGCCCCAGGAGCATCACGAGCATAACGCTGGTCAACCCCGCCAATGCGCCGAGCGTGATGATGTGGGACGCGGTCGCAAGGCCGCGATCGAGGAATGCCTCCGCCACCGGCGCTTCAATATTCACATCTTGCCAGTGAACCATTCCGGTGAGCACGCCCGCGACGGCGATATAGAGAATTGTGCAAATCACCAGGGAAACGATAATACCGATGGGCAAATCTCGCTGCGGATTCTTGGCTTCCTGAGCCGTGGTGGAAACAGCATCGAATCCAATATATGCGAAAAATATGTACGCAGCGCCGGCTCCTATCCCGCCGAATCCCATGGGCGCAAAGGAATGCCAATCTGTGCCCCAGTTCGCCGTGTTGATGTAATGCGCGCCCAGCGCGATCACAAAGAGCACAACCGCCACTTTGATTACAACGATGGTGGCGTTGAAGCGCGCGCTCTCTTTAATTCCGATCACCAGAATCGCAGTGATGATCAGCGCCACCAGGAACGCCGGCAGATTGAAACCAATCTCCACCCCGAACAGTCTCGGCGCATGAACTAAGTCGTGCGCGCGCTGCACCAGTTCCGGCGAATGCGCGCCCATGATCAAATCCACTCTGTCGAGGAACGCCTGCGTCCCCGGAATCAGCGTGGGGTCGGCAGTGTTAGCCATCTGCCGCGCCACCAGTTTTTCCGCCGTGTGCAACCCGGTCCAGTGGTCGTACGCCAACCATAAAGGCATCTTGACGTGAAATATATTTAGCAGTTCGATGAAATGATTCGACCATCCTGAAGAAACCGTGCTCGCGCCCATCGCGTATTCCAGCGTAAGGTCCCAGCCGATGATCCACGCGAACAGTTCGCCAAGCGTGGCATACGCGTAGGTATATGCGCTGCCCGCCAACGGAATCATCGCCGCAAACTCCGCGTAACACAAAGCCGCAAACGCGCAACCGAGCCCTGAGATCACGAAGGAAAGCATCAAGCCCGGCCCAGCATAATGCGCGCCCAGCCCTGAAAACACGAAAATTCCGGCGCCAATGACCGCGCCGACGCCCAAAGCCGTCAACTGAAATGGCCCCAGCGTTTTCTTCAGACTGTGCTCGCCGGACACTTTCGATTCCGCGATCAACTGGTCCAGCGATTTCTTTGCGAACAAGGGGTTGCTCATGCAACTCCTCCTTTTTTGGGGACCCCTGAACCTATAAAAATTTCCGCCTAACCGGCTGCGGCGCGGTTGCGGCGGCTCCACAGCCGGTACACCGGCACACCCAGCAGCACGATGATCATGCCCATACCGGCAGTTTGCGTTTCATACAGCAGCAACACGACCATGATTCCCGTGGCTGCCACTATATACAGGAGCGGCACTACCGGATACCCAAATGCCTTGTATGGACGCTCGGCATTGGGCTGCCGGATGCGCAGCAGGAAAATTCCCACGATGGTCAAAACATAAAACAACAGCGCTGCGAACACCACGTAGTCCAGAAGATTGCTGTACAAATTCCCGTACGTGCCATCCGGCTTGCGCGTGCGTAGCAAAATCAACACCACAATCCAGACGCCTTGATAAATGAGCGCGACACCCGGTACGCCGCGATTGTTTAATTTTCCGGTGGCTTTGAAGAACAAGCCGTCTTTGGCCATGGCATAGGCAACCCGCGAACCCGCCAGAATCAAGCCATTGTTGCAGCCGAAGGTGGAGATAATAATCGCCGCCGCCATAATGGCCGCGCCTTTGGCTCCGAAGATTGCGGAAAGCGCCGCCGTAGCCACACGGTCGTCGGGCGCGTTCTGAATCTGGTTCAAAGGCAGCGCGCACAAATAGGCCAGGTTGGCGAGGCAATACAGCGAAATAACAATAATGGTCCCAAAGGCCATCGATAGCGCCACGTCCCGCTTCGGATTCTTCACTTCCGCGGCCGTGAACCCGATGTTGTTCCAGGCATCAGCGGAAAATAACGAGCCGACTTGCGCGACAGCAAGCGCCAGCAGCAAGCCGTACCAACCGCTCCCCGCCGTCACCGTAGGCAAAATACCGCGGAGAAATCCCACACCGGGCGTGATGGTGTTCGCGCCGCGGATTGTCCAGAAATGAGAAAAGTTATCTGCGATCGCCGTGGCGTTTCTGGCCACGAACACGCACAGCAGAATCAGCCCAAGCAGCGAAAACATCTTCGCCGACGTGAAAATATTCTGAATCCATTTTCCCAGCCGCACCCCGCGGGTATTGAGGAACGTCAGAAACAGGATCATCACCACGGCGACAAGCTGCTGCAGGGACAAGCTGATCGCGAACTTCGAAGAAAAATTGAGCGGCGGAATGATCCAGGTATTCGGTGAAATGGAGGGAAACAGGACGCCGAGATAACGCGCAAAGCCGATGGCCACAGCGGCAATCGTGCCCGTCTGGATCACCAGGAATAGCGTCCAGCCATACAGAAAACCCCACAGCGGCGAAAACGCTTCCCGCAAATACACATACTGTCCGCCTGCATGCGGAAACAGCGCCGCTAATTCCCCGTACGAAAGCGCCGCGGCAATCGTCAGAAGGCCTGTGAGGATCCAGGTCAGCAGCAACCCGCCAGCTGAGCCGGTCTGCCGGCTGATGTCTGCGGCCACGATAAAAATTCCGGAGCCGATCATCGAGCCGACGACGATCATCGTGCCGTCGAACAAGCCGATGGCTCGCACAAATTGGTGTTCTGGCTTAGTGATTGGGGTGGTGGGAACGATGGTGGACTCTGCCATTCTTTCGCTAGCCTCAGCGGGTTTCCGGAGGTTTCAGGGCTTCCAGTCGTTCGATAAATTGTCTGGCCTGCCGCGCGGGATTGGCCGCTCGCAGAATGTCGCTGATCACGGCGACGGAGTCGGCGCCCGCTTCGATCACTTCAGCCGCGTCTTCCAACCGGATTCCTCCAATAGCCACGATAGGCCTTTCCGTCAACGGCCGCAGCCGACGCAAAAGGTCCGTACCCACCACCGGGTCGGGATTGGCTTTGCTGGTCGTGGCAAAGATTGGTCCGATAGCAACATAATCCGCCGAAGTGGCCACTGCCCGCTCAAATTGCTCCTGGTTGTGTGTCGAAATGCCTACCCAGCGATCCTTCCCCATAACGGCCCGCGCCTGTTCCACGCTCAAATCGTCCTGACCTACGTGAACGCCATCCGCCGCTGCCAGGCACGCCACGTCTGGACGGTCGTTCACAAAAAAATTCGCGCCTTGCTGCTGCGCGATCTTTGCAATTTCAATGGCGGTTCGCAGCATTTCCCCAGCGGCCAGATTCTTGGCGCGATACTGCAGCAAGCGCACTCCCGCTTCTATTAATTGTGCGGCAATTTCCGTCGCAGGCCCGCGAACCAGCCCAGCGTCTAATATCACATAGAGCCTGGGCATCACAAGGCGCATGGTGGGTTTATTTTCCGTTAACGTGCAGCAGCTTTTCGATGAAGTGCGTATCCATGTTTCCGGCCGCAAAATCCGGATGCGCCAGAATCCGCCGGTGCAGCGGGATCGAAGTCTTGATGCCTTCGATCACGAACATTTCCAGCGCGCGCTTCATGCGACTGATGGCCTCGCCGCGGTCGCGCCCCTTCACCACCAGCTTCGCTACCATTGAATCGTAGTAAGGCGGAATCACCGCATCCGAATAGGCCGCGGAATCCACGCGCACGCCAGTGCCGCCCGGCGCCTGAAACGTGGTAATGCGCCCCGCCGATGGCACAAACGTCTCCGGATCCTCGGCGTTGATACGGCATTCGATGGAATGCCCGCTGAAGCTGACTTCTCCCACGGCATCTTCGAGCCGTTCCCCAGCGGCGATGCGAATCTGCGCCTTCACCAGGTCCACGCCGGTCACAAATTCCGTCACCGGGTGCTCCACCTGAATGCGCGTATTCATTTCGATGAAATAGATCGAGCCATCCTGATCCATCAGGAACTCGATGGTACCCGCATTGGTGTAACCAATCTCTTCCATCGCCTTGACGACCTTGGCCCCCAATTCCTTGCGGCGCTTACCATCGATCGCCGGCGATGGCGATTCTTCGAGCAGTTTCTGATGACGCCGCTGGATGGTGCACTCGCGTTCGCCCAGGTGAATCACCTTGCCATGCTGGTCGCCCAGCACTTGAAACTCGATGTGTCGCGGATGCTCCAGGAATTTCTCCATGTACACATCCGGCGTGCCGAAAGCCTGTTGTGCCTCGCTGCGCGCCGTCTGGTAAGCGCCCAGAAGTTCTTCGTTGGTTCGCACTACGCGCATGCCGCGCCCGCCACCGCCCGCGGCCGCCTTCAGGATCAGTGGATAGCCGATGCGCTTGGCTTCCTTGGCAAGATGTTCTTCGCCTTCCACCACGCCGTCGCTGCCGGGGATCGTGGCCAGCCCCGCCGTTTTCATTTCCCGGCGCGCGCGGTCCTTTTCTCCCATCATCTCGATCACTTCGGGCTTCGGCCCGATGAAAGTGATCTCCGACGCTTCGCAGACCTTCGCAAAATTGGCGTTTTCAGAAAGGAAACCGTATCCGGGATGGATGGCGTCCACGTTGGTGATTTCCGCGGCGCTGATCACGTGCGGAATATTCAGATAGCTTTCGCTGCTTCGCGGCGGGCCGATACACACCGCCTCATCGGCAAAGCGAACGTGCAAAGCGTTGCGGTCCGCTTCCGAATACACCGCTACCGTCGCGATTCCCAGTTCTTTGCACGCGCAGATGACTCGCAGGGCAATTTCCCCGCGATTGGCTACAAGAATCTTTTGGAACATAGTCAGGTGGGCCGCTTACCGCTTTCGGCTCGGCCGAATGCCGAACAGCGGCTGCCCGTACTCGACAGGCTGGCCGTTTTCCGCGAATATCCGCAGCACTTCGCCGCTGGTCTCCGATTCGATTTCGTTCATCAGCTTCATAGCTTCCACGATGCAAAGCGTCTGCCCGGCGTCCACATAACTGCCGACCTTGACGAAAGGCTCAGATCCCGGACTCGGCGAGCCATAGAACGTTCCCACGATGGGCGATTTCACCAGGAACAGGTCTTCCCCGCCGCGTAAATCCGATTCCGTTGAGCTTGTAGACGCCTCCGCGGCATGTGCCGCAGGAGCCGCTACCGCCCCCGGCACAATGATTTCCGCCGCAGGCCGTGGAGCGGCTACCACCATCGTGGCGCCCGGCTTCTTCAGCCGGATGCGCAAATCCCCGCGCGAATATTCAAACTCCTCGAGGTTATGCTCGCTCATGAATCGCAGCAATTGCTCGATCTGCCCGATTTCCGGGCTCGCAAACGTTCCACTTCCGGTCACTTTCGACGGCTTTTTCCGTTTCATGCCTGTATTAGATTTCGATGAGATCCCGCCTGACGCGGGTCAAAACTTCACTACCCCTAGCCCCGACTGCCACATCATCTTCTATGCGAATGCCACCGACGCCTTCGACATACACACCAGGTTCTATGGTAATCACATTTCCTGCTTCAAGTCGAATCGATTGCCCGCGGGCCACTCGTGGCGCTTCGTGTACTTCCAGGCCCAAACCGTGTCCGGTACTGTGCACAAAATATGCTTCGAGCCCGCTCTTCTTCAGAACTTCGCGTGCCGCGGCGTCGACCTCCCCGGCCGTGGTTCCCGCCGTGACTGCGGCCGTGGCGGCCAGATTCGCATCGAGAACCGCGTTATACCAGTCGTGAGTACGCCGTGAAGCCCGGCCCACATGCACGGTACGCGTGATGTCGCTGCAATAGTGGCCGAGTATAACACCCAGGTCCAGTACCACCAATTCATTTTTCCTCAAGCGCTTGGCAGTGGGGCGCGCGTGCGGCAATGCCGCCCGTTCGCCAAAAGCAACAATAGTTTCAAATGACGGGCCGCTCGCACCGCGCTTCTTCATCTGATACTCGATTTCCGCCCCGATTTCGATCTCGCGAACTCCCGGCTTCAGCAGATTGATCGCCACTTCCAGCACTTCCCCGGCCAGGATGGCCGCCTTTCGCATTACCTCCAGTTCCTGCGTGTCTTTTTTCATCCGCAGGAACTCCACCATTCCAGCGGCCGCGGTGGCCCGGCATTTCGCGCCGTACGCCTTCTGCAGAGCCCTCAATTGCGAGACCGTCCATTGCTCAGGGTCGTATCCAACGCGCGCGATTTGGTGCTTCTTCAACCATTCCCCGGCAGAGCCATACAGCGCGGCCTTCTGCAACTCCAGATGGATCTCCGGACACTCTTCCCTGGCTTGTGTCGTGAATCGACCATCCGTAATCAGCGTGGTCTTGCCCGCGCCAAGCGCCAGGATGCCGGATTCTCCGGTAAAACCCGTCAGGTAGTACCAGTTGGCCGGGTGCGTCACCAGCAGGCAGTCCAGTTCCCGCCGCTTCAGTTCCCGAAGCAAACTGCGCCGTCTTTTTGCGTACGAGTTGCTCATAAAAAAATCGAGGAGACTTGTGTGTCTCCTCGATTCCAGTTTACCTGAAGGCTTCGATGTTTGCGAAAGTCCCGCGGAGTGATCCGGCGAAATTATCCAGGGATGATTCGCGGAGTCAGGAAGAACAGCAGTTCCGAAGAGCTGATGTTCACCGCCTGTTCGCGGAACAGGCGTCCGATCACCGGCAAGCTGCCGAGAACCGGGACTTCCGTGATGCTCGTCTGTTGCTGGGTGACGATGATACCGCCAATCACGACGGTCCCGCCATCGGCCACGAGCACCTTGGTTTCCGCGGACTGCGTATCCAATGCCGGAATGCCCTGAACGCGGGGAATACCGTTATCGATCTGGGTGTTTTCCACGATCACGTCCATGAACACGGTACCTTCGGCGGTAATCTGCGGAGTCACTTCGAGTTTCAGAACCGCGTCGATGTACTGCACCGAAATCGTGTTGTTGATGGTCGTCTGGATCGGAATCTTGGTACCTTGCTTCACGGTAGCCTTTTCGTTGTTCTGCGTGATGACCTTCGGCTTCGAGAGCAGTTTTCCAACGCCCTTCGCTTCTGCTGCCGTGATGTACAGGTCAACCGCAAAATTCGGCGAACGTTGCCCGAAGTAGAAGCCGCTCGTAGGTGCGCCCGCGGGCAGGTTCACGTTCAAGGGGAGACCGGTGCCGGCCGAACTGCTATTCGTCGACGTGGCAATAAGTGGAGGCTGCGGCAGCCCAGCGCCCGTGGTGATGGGGCTGATACCCACCGTGGGAGTGCCGCCGAAGATCGTGCGGCCGCTGGTGGTGGTGCCCGCAAAACCCCACTGCACGCCGATATCCTGGCTGAAGGAGCGCGTCGCTTGAACAACACGTGCTTCGATTTCAACCTGCTGAGATTTGCGATCCAATTGATGGATCAAGTTGTCCAGAATCGGCAGGTTCGAAGGAATATCGCGAATGATCAGCTGGTTGGAACGGTCATCCGAGAAAATGTCGCCGCGGGAAGACAAGAATTTCTTCAACGTGTCCCTGACCGTGGACGCCTTGGCATAGCTGAGAACGCGCGTCGTGGTGATCGGCGCTACCGCTTCCGCCTGAGCTTTCTGCAGGTCGCGGGCTGTCTCCGCTTCCTTCTTCAAAGTGTCTTTAGTGGCCACGCGAAGAACGTTGCCATTGAGTTGCTTGTCCAGGCCGTTGTTGACCAACACGATGTCTAGCGCCTGATCCCAGGGCACTTCATCCAACACGATCGTCAGCGTGCCCTTCACGTTGGGGTCGAGCACCACGTTGAGGCCGCTGATTTCGTGGATCAAGCGGAAGAAGTCCTTCAAGTCCACGTCCTTCAAGTTCACGGAAATGGGTTCGCCGGTGTACTTCCCGCTCGATGGCGTCGGGCTGGCCGTGGAGGACTGCGCTGCCTGTTGCGCCGCGACTGTCGATGCCGCCGTTGCCGCCTGCTGCATCGCTTGCTGCGCTGCCTGCTGCGCGCTGGTTTCCCCGTGCGCCGGGTCAGAAGTAGAGTTCGTTGTCGCCAAAGTGGCTGAGGGCTGGGTCAGTTCGTTCGGCAAAGGAAAATGTGCGGGCTGCGCATTGTCGGTCTTGTCGCTGGGTACGTTGGCTGGCTGCGTTATGGCATTGGAAGCAACTTGTTTCGTGGTCTTCACCGGGTTGGTGGAGGCCACAGCCGTGGACTCGTTGGCATCCGCCGGTTTTACCTGCACATACACCACAACCGCGCCGCCGTCGTGGGTGATCTGATAAGGCGCCGACGCCGTCAGGTCAATCACAACACGCGCCACATCCGGCCGGAACTGTCCCAGGCGCACGCCGCGCACCGGGGCCGAAACGCCGGGGATGTTGGTTTTCTGGACGCTGAGGCGCGCGCCCGTAAAGTCCAGCACCAGCCGCTCCGGATTCTGCATCCGCACCGCATGGACGTCCAGCTTGCCCGCCCCTTCGACGCGCACGGCCGCCCGCTGCGTATCCTGCGTGATGGCCACGCTGGAGATCACCGCTGCCGTCGTGTTAGCCGCGGCGGACTCCTGCCCGCGAACGATGGCGGGGCTCCCGCCCAGCATCACGCTCGTCAATATCAGGCAGCCACACCGTAAGGCCCGCCAGTTCGTCGTCATTGCTGTTCTCCTGCACTGGAGTAGATTCTCTTGTTCACTTGTCGTTCTACTGGTTTTCCGAATGCGTCTTTCCCAACCTCGTGGAACGACACACCATCTAACGCAATCTTGTCCACTTTTCCGTCGTACAACTGATCGCCTTCACGGAGAAAATAGGTCCTCGCCTGAGGATTGGTGACCACCGCGATCATACCGTTGGGCGACTTTACAATGCCGTCCAGGCGCAAAGACGCCACTTGCAAGCCGGCTTTTCCAGGAGGCAAATTGGCGGAGACTTTCGCCGCCGCGTCCTGCCGGCTGGTCAAAGACTCAAAGGGATCGCGCCGCGCCACCTTAGCCTCGGGCGCCGCCGCATCACTGGGCGCGCTGCTCGCTGCCGGTTTCTTGTGCCCTTTGCCAGTGGGCTTCGCCGGTGTGGGTGTGGTCTGCGCTTGTAAGCCCACTCCCACCGCGGTTAGCAGTATTGCGATTAGCAGTCTTGTCAGTCGACTCATAGTTCGCTCGTTCCTGCTCACGGTTTTTTCACAGGCGGCTTGGTTGTTTTTGCCCCGCCCGCTCCAGCCGGAGCCGTATCCGCCGGCTTCGTAAAGAACGTCGTAATCGTAAATACGCCTGACACCGTTTCACCCGGACGAATCGGATACTTCGCTCCTTTGACCGTGCCGCCTGCCGGATCGTCGAACTGCAGATCGCCAACATTGATGATGCGTGACAACCGGCTCAACCGGGAGAAAAATTCCAGCACGTTGAAATAGGACCCGTCCGCCTGTGCCTCAAACGGCATTTCGTAGTGGAAATCCTTGGGCACGATGTTCATCGCGGTCAGCCGGCGCAGTTGTACGTTCGAGGCGCTCGCCGCTCCCTGCACCTGGCGAATAAATTCGTCCACTTCTTTTTCTTCCGGCACGATCGTTTTAAGGGTGTCCAGTTGTTTGCTTAGCGCGTCCATCTGCTGCTTCAGTTCACCGTAGCGCTGCTTGTATACCTGCAACTGCGTCACTTCTTGGTTCAGCTTGGTGCGCTGCTGCACTGCCTCGTCATACGCAGTGCGCTCCTGGGCCACGGGCGAGAACGGAACATACAAGCCCACCAGCACCAGAATCACCGCGATCGCCAGGGCTACCAGCCCCTGCATGATCACCGACATATCTCGGAAAGGATTGGCCATGGCTTCCTCTTATCCCTTCTTCGCCGGTGCCGAACCTGAGGCACCCTGGGCCGGCACGCTTGCCGGCTTGGCCTGTGGAGTTGTTACGTCAGGCCCGCTTGGAGCGATCTCGGCATCGATCGTGAACAGGAACGTTTGTACGGCGGTATTCTTATCGTCCTGTTTGGATTCCTTGATCTCGATCTTTTGGAAATAACCGGAGCGCTTTAAGGCGGTAATGAAGTTAGCCACGGAATTGATGGAAGCGGCCGCACCCTGCAGCGTGATCTCCGTGCCCTTCTTGGTCATGGAGGTCAGCCAAAGATTCTCCGCGCGGGAAACCGTGTTGGCGATCTGGTCCAAAAGTTCCTGACCGCCGGTGCGATCTTTCTGCAGTTGCTCGATGGTGCTGACACGCTGTTGGAGCACTTGCTTCTGCTTCTCGAAAGCTTCCACCTGCAATTTGATCTGTTCCAGTTCCGTCTTCTGGCTCTGCAGTTGCTTGATCCGCGCGTTTTCTCCGTTCAGTTGCGTCTGCCACGAATGGTAGAAGTAGAACAGGAACAGGCATCCGAGCAGCAAACCGGCTCCGATGAACACGGCGGGCATGGCTGCCCCAGTATCCACCGGCCTGCGTGCGGCTCTTGGCCGTATTTGTCCAAGTAAGTTTATGCGGATCATGGCTAGTCGAAGCTCCTCAGCGCCAATCCCACTGCCACTACCAATCGGGGCGCCAATTCCCGGATCTGATCTTCACTGTGCTTCCCCGGGTTGATCAACACCTTACGAAATGGATTCAGCTCTTCCACCGGCATGGCAAATTCTTCGCGCAGCAGGTCCACCAGACCTGGCACGCGTGCCGTGCCACCGGCGACCATGATGCGTTGAATATTCTCGCCGCTGGCCGTGGCCCGGAAGAAATCGAATGTCTTTTGGATTTCCAGAGTCAAGATATCAGAAACGCTTCGCAGAATCTGGCCCTTCTGCTCGTCGGTGACGCTCGGCAGGGTTTCGCCCTTCTTCAGCCGTTCCGCATCATCAAAGCTCAGATCCAATTCCTTCTGCAGCGCGTCCGTGTATTGGTTGCCGCCCACGCTGACATCGCGCGTAAACAGCGGGATTCCGCCTCGGACGATATTGATATTCATGACGCTGGCGCCGATGTTCAGCAATGCCACCGTCTGCCCGGCGTCCGGTTCATAATTGATTTCGAAGCAATTCTGTAATCCAAAAGCGTCGATGTCCACCACCACCGGCGTCTTCCCTGCCTGCGCCAGCACGTTGGTGTGGTTCAGAATCTTGTCCTTCTTTACAGCCACGAGCAGCACATCCATCTGCGAATCCATCGCTTCCAGCAACTGGTAGCTTAGGTTCACGTCGGCGATGTCGAAGGGAATGTGCTGGCTGGCTTCGGACGGAATCCGGTCATACAGTTCTTCTTCGGTCATCAGTGGCAAGGGCACCCGCTTGACGATCACAGAGTGGCCCGACACGGATGTGGCCACGCTCTTCGTCTTGATCTTCTCCAGATCAAAAATCTTTGTGATGGCATTGGCCACTTGCGGGGCATCCATGATCGCGCCGTCCACCACCGTGTCCTGCGCCAAAGACTCCATCCCGTAACTCAGTAGCTCATAGCCTGCCTTCGTCGATTTCAACTCCACGGCTTTGATGGAGCTGGAACCGATGTCCAGGCCGACAAGCTGCCTATTTTTCTTGCCCCCGAGTAACCACATATCGCGGCCTCTTTCCCTCACGCTTCGGCGAACCTAGCGGCGCCGTGCCACCACTTGGCTCATCTTGCGTTCCATCCATCGATCTAGGATCGTCTTCCTAAGTTTCCAACGATTGCCCAGTTTAAACGCCGGTATTTCGCCCTCTGTGATGTACCGATACAGGGTATCCGGACTAATCCCAAGATACTGGGACGCCTGTCGTACGTTCATCACTTCGCGCGATTCGCTCACGAGGAACGCCCATCCTTGACCCACACGCCCCAATTTCGGACATGTTCTGACCCGTTGGTTCCGCGAAATATCCGGGTACCTGACGGGCATGACCTTGATCCCGTTATGTCACCGAGTGCTCATGAGCGTCAAGCCTTTCTCTCCCGGAGTTGTCCTAAGAACATCGGCAATCTTAGGCAATTGACCTGGTATTGTAGGCAGGTATCCCAACCCGTAGTGCTTTGAGTGTATCAGGACTGCTATTAGTTGTGCTTCCCACTGCTTTTCGCCCTGTCCTCGGGGACGGTTATTCTTTATCCGCAAACGTTGCTGCTTCATCGCGTTGCGCTCTATCTTTCGAAAAAGAGATGCAATGTTCCGTTTCGTTCGGCGAATTCCATTATTTCCGGTTCTCGCGCAGACGAATTCCCTCGCCCGCGCTTATACTGTCCGCGTCAAACCACTTCCGCTGCATTGGAGATCCCCGATGAAAACGTGCTTGCTGTTTTCTAGTGTACTCCTTCTTCCTTCGTTACTTTCGGCACAAAATCTTCTGGTCGCCAATCAGGGTGATCACACGCTGCTGGTCATCGACACCGGCTCGCGCAAGACTCTCGCTGCCGTCGGCGTCGATATCAACGGCCACGAAGTCATCGCGTCGCCAGATGGCACATTCGCGTACGTACCCATCTACGGAAATTCCGGAGTGGGCAAACCCGGCACCGATGGCAGCACGGTGCAGGTGATTGATATTGCTTCCGGCCGCGCGATTGACATTATCGATCTCGGCAAACCAGTTCGCCCGCATTGCGCAAAATTCGGCCCGGACGGAAAGTTGTATGTTTCCGCTGAGCTTAGCAAATCGATCGATGTCGTCGACCCCGCCGCGCGAAAGGTAGTTGCCGAACTTCCCACCGGGCAAGTGGATTCGCACATGTTCGTGTTAACTCCCGATGGCTCCCGCGCGTATACCGCCAACGTGTTCGCCGGCAGCGTTAGCGTGGTGGATGTACACAAGCATTCGCTGCTGGCCACAATTCCCGTGGCCGGGGGAGTTCAGCGCATTTCCATTTCGCCGGATGGGCACACTGTATACACGCACGACCAAAAAAAACCGCGCATCGCCCTGATCGACACTTCGACGACCGCCATTGCCAAGTGGTGGGACATTCCCGCGGTAGTGTATTCCTCCGCGCCAACACCGGATGGCCGCTGGCTTATAGCCAACGCGCCATCTGGCAAATTGTTCGTTGTGAATACTTCGTCGGGGCAGGTAGCCCACTCGTATGATATTCCCGCGTCCACCGGCGAAACGATCGTGTCACCCGACGGCGCGCTGGCCTACGTGAGCTGCCCGCAAGCAGGCACCATCGAAATCCTGAATCTAAAAACCTGGCAACTGGAACAGCCGATCCGCCTGACAAAAGGCGTAGACGGCCTCGCCTTCGCTCCACCCAATGCTTCCGCACGCTAGCGCCAAAACCGCGTTGTCATCCTGCGGAGCGTCTCCTGCGACGAATGATCTCAACCGTTGCGTCTTGACACAACACCGCGACACGCCACCCAAATAAACCCTAAATCCCCAAACTCTTCCACAGCGCGTCCACGCGCGCCTTCGTCGCGTCATCCATCAGAATCTCGTCCGGCCACGGCCGCGTAAACCCTTCCGTGGGCCATTTGCGCGTGGCATCCACTCCCATCTTCGAGCCGAAATCCTGCATGCGCGCCGCGTGATCCAGCGTGTCCACCGGTCCCAGCGAAAACTGCACGTCCCTTTCGGGGTCGATCGCGCAAAGCGCCTTCCACACCACTTCGCGGTAATCGTGCACGTTGACGTCATGATCCACCACCACAAGGACTTTCGTAAACATCGCCTGCCCCAGTGACCAGATCGCGTTCATCACCTTGCGCGCGTGTCCTGGAAACGATTTCCGGATAGACACAATCATCAGGTTGTGCACGATCCCTTCTGCGGGCATCGATACATCCACAATCTCGGGATGGGTCATCTTCATCAGCGGCAGAAACACGCGCTCAATCGCATAGCCCATATAAAAATCTTCCTGCGGGGGGCGCCCCACCACCGTTGTCAGGTATATCGGGTCTCTTCGGTGCGTCACGCACTCCACATGAAACACGGGAAACTCGCCTTCCAGGGAATAAAAACCAGTGTGATCGCCAAAAGGCCCTTCCCTACGCATCTCATTCAGGTTTACATAACCTTCTAGAACAATTTCCGCGTTCGACGGCACCTCCAGTTCGTTGGTCTCGCATCTCACCAGCTCCACCGGGTCCTTCTTCAGGAACCCGCTGAACATCATCTCGTCGAGATCGGGGGGGATGGGCAGAATGCCGCCGAGTGTTGTGGCCGGATCGGAGCCAATTGCCACGCTAACCGGGATTCTTCCCTCGGGATTCGCCGCGCGCGCCCTTCGAAAATGTTCCGCGCCATGTTTTTGCGTTTGCCAGTGCATCCCGGTGGTGCGCTCGTCGTAGACCTGCATGCGATACATGCCCACATTACGTTTTCCCGTCAGCGGATTTTTCGTGAATACCAGTGGAAACGTGATGAACCGCCCGCCATCCTGCGGCCAGCACTTCAGGATCGGAAAATCGAACAGGTTTATGTCGGCGCCCTTCCGCACAATCTCCTTGCACGGTCCTTCTTTGACGGACTTCGGGAAAAATGAGCCCAGTTCCATCAGTTTCGGCAGCATCTTCATCTTGTCGAAGAGCCCTTGTGGTGTCTGCATATTCAGGAATCCGTAAATGCGCGCAGCCACGTCGTCTAATTTATCCACTTCGAATGCCAGTTCCATCCGCCGCTCGCTGCCAAACGCATTGATCAGCAGCGGGTATCGCGAGCCTTTCGGCTTCTCAAACAACAGCGCCGACCCGCCGGGATTTCCTTTCGGTCCCGGCAGCGCCTGCGCGCGCTGGCCCACTTCCGCAATCTCCAGCACCGGATCGACTTCCGCCTTCACGCGGCGCAACTCGCCTTCTTTTTCCAGTCGCTTCACAAACTCCCGTAGATCCGCATATCCCACTCGATTCCTCCGCACACTTCCACGCCACGGCGTTCAACGGCCCACACTAACACGGCCCTCATCGCACGCGCAAAACATTGCGTGATGCCAACAAAAAGGCGCCGGTTATCGTCAAGCGCCTTTCGTTTTTCAGTGGATTGCTTGGTCTAGCGCGAACTACCTCTCCAAATAGCTGGATAGGTTTTTCTGCTGCAAATCTCGCACCTGGATGCAGGCGTTCACCTGATCCTTTGCGTTTTGCAGGATGCGCTCGGTGCCGGGCAGTTTCTGCGCGGCAAAAAACTTCTGCGAATCGTCGCGGAGCCCGGCGTCGCAGAATGCCCCCGCCGCCTGCGCAAGGCTCACGGCATCCGGGCCATCCACTTTCTTCATGATCGCGGGAAAATCGTTTTTGAAAAGTTCCCACGCCTGTGGCTGCACACGGTAATTGATCAGCGGGAAGTACAGTGCGTACAAGTCCTGGTTCTTTACGGCGGGTCCAAGGACCAGATCATACGTTCGCTTGGCCAACTCCGGTTCTGGAAACATGCCCAGCGCTTGTAAGTAAAATCCATACTCCTCGGGATTTTTCGTGGCCTTCAGGCGCGCCACGTATTGGTCATAGAGCGCCGCGTCTCCATTCATCGCGGCAATTATGAGCGATTTCCCAGCAATTTCCGGACTAACCGACAGCGGATCCTTCATGTATCGCTGCGCGGTGGCACGCGCCTTTTCGATCAGGACAGGATCGTGCCCATACTGCGCGAGCATGGCAAAAATATCGCCGCGCAGAGCCTGGCGTTCCGGCGCTTCGCCGGCCACGGGCGTGTCGCCCAAATCCCTAGCGATAGGATCCAGGAAATCTCGCACCCATTTTTCAAAGGCCGGCCTGTCGGCGGGCGCCACAAACCGGTCGTGAATCGCCGGGATATGGCTGAGCATAATCTGCAGCACTTGCCGAGAGCGTTCGCCTTGCATTTTCTGCAACAGCATCAAGTAATCTCCGATGTTCACCCGCCCGATCCGCACCAGCGCCCAGGCGTCGTCCGGAACGCGCACGCGCTCCTCGCCCGAAAACGTGCTTTCCACTTCCGCGCTCATTTTTGCAAACGCGGCCGGATCGTAGCTGCTGCGATAGTAGCCGCGCGCGCCGGCGTTCCCGTAAACCCACGCTGAGCAGCCAGGCAACGCAAAGGTTTCCGTCTTCGCTGTCAGCAGGTGATACACCGGCTGTTTCGTCGCGGAAGGCAGCAGGTTTACCGGGATTGGCCAAATCTCATCGGAGCCCGCGGCCATCTTCGCCGCGTCGGAGTAATAGCGTTCCTGCGTCAGCGTCACTTCCGTGTTGTCGCCTTTGCATTCGTTTTTCACACTGACCAGCGGGGCTCCGGCCTGCTCCGTGAAGCCCTTCATGATCTGATCCGCAGGTTTGCCGGAAGTTTCGCTGATTTGGCTCCAGAAGTCTTCCGCGGTAGCGCTGGCATACTTGTGCTTCTCGAGATACGCATTGACTCCCTTTTGAAACACGTCCGGTCCAACGTACGCTTCCACCATGCGCAGAACCGAAGCAGCCTTGCCGTAAGCGATCCCGTCAAATAGCGCCTGAATGTCCGCGGGAGTTTCCGCGTTCGCGCGAATGGTTCGCACGGAGTCCAGAGAGTCGGCCGTGAGCGCCCCCGTCGTTTCAGCGATCTCCTGTTGTCTCACATTCCATTCGGGCTGCCATGCTTCCAGCGGCTTCCAGGCCATCCACGTGGCGAAGCCTTCGTTCAGCCAGATGTCGTTCCACCACTGCATGGTCACCAGGTCGCCAAACCACTGGTGCGCCATTTCATGCGCAATCGTGTTGGCCACATTTTGTTTCGAATCGTAGGAAGCATTCTTCTCGTCGATCAGCAGAAAGCTGTCGCGGTAGGTTATCGCTCCCACATTTTCCATGGCACCGGCGGCGAAATCCGGAAACACGATGTGGTCCAGCTTTCCGTATGGATATTTAATGGAGTAATACTTGTCGTAATACTGTAAAAGGTTTTCCGAAGCTTGCAGCGCGTAGCCGGTCATATCTTTTTGCTCCGGCAACGAACACACGCGAATCGGAATACCGTCCGCTCCACCCTCACGGCACACAAAATCGCCCACGAGCATGACCACGAGGTAGCTGGACATTTTCGGCGACGGAGAAAACTTCAACGTGTGCTTGCCGTCGCCCGGGCCAGGCGTGTCTGAAACAATCTTGGTGTTCGAAATGGCCGTGTCGCCTTTGTCCACGATCAGTGTGATGTTGAACACCGCTTTGAGTGCCGGCTCGTCAAACGAAGGGAACGCGCGCCGCGCATCGGTGGCCTCAAATTGTGTCACCGCATAAGTCCGGCGCTCGGACTTGCTCAGGTAAAATCCGCGCAGCTTGTCGTTTAAAATTCCCGTAAAACGAATGCGTATTTCCGCCGGTCCCGCCGCAAGTTCCTTTCCCACGGTCAGAGCAGCCTGCTCTTTGGCTTCATCGAATGAGCTCGTAGCTTTCTGCGTTGCGCCTCCGGCAGTAATCCTCACGTCCTGAAACTCCAATTCCGCGGAGTTCAAAATGACAGCCGACGTCGGCTTGCGCACCTGGACGCGAATGGTCTCGTCGCCCGTGAAAGTGGCCTTCGCTAGGTCCGGCGTAAACGTCAGGTCGTAGCTCTCCGGCACCACCGTGTCCGGCAATCTTTGCGCCCGAACGCACAGACAGCCCCCCACGCTCAGCAGAGTCATTACAAAAATCCGTTTCATGGTCTTTCCCTTCGTACGGAGTTCTTTCCCCCATTTATAGGGCGAACGACAACTACACGCCGCTGTGTATATACGCTCCTGGCTAGCCGATAGTTCCAGCCCAGTCATGCTTCCCGGTCATTTTAACCTCCTGTATTTTAGCGTTTTACGGCCAGCATCTAAAAAGCTGGCAGACGGTTGGCAGGTTGCCGGGTCTGGACATGGCTCGGCCCGCCCTCTATCCTGAATCAGGCCGATTCCATGAAGCGGATCTATTTCGATCACAACGCCACCACGCCGGTCGACCCCGCGGTCCTCGAGGCCATGCTTCCCTATTTCTCTGGCGATTTTGGCAACGCTTCGTCGATCCACACGTTTGGCCAGCATGCCCGCTCGGCGGTGGAAACTGCCCGCGAGCAGGTCGCTGCGCTCATCAATGCGCGGCCACAGGAGATTGTGTTCACCAGTGGCGGCACAGAATCAGACAATCACGCCATCTTCGGCGTTGTCCGGTTGGCGCTCGCCGGCGCTCCAGCCCCGCACATCGTTACCACCGCCGTCGAACATGAAGCGGTCCTCAACGCCTGCCAGGCGCTCGAGATGCAGGGCGTGGCGGTGACGTTCCTCCCTGTTTCCCGCGACGGGTTGATCGATCTCGATGAAGTGCGCAAAGCCTTGCGCCCCGAGACCATGCTGATCACGGTGATGCATGCGAACAATGAACTCGGCACCATTCAGCCCCTGCAAAAGGTCGGCGAAATCGCTGCCGAGCGCGACATCTACTTCCATACCGACGCTGTACAGTCGGTCGGAAAAACCCCGGTTGACGTGCAAGCGTGCCAGCTCGATCTGCTCTCGCTTAGCGGACACAAGCTTTACGCACCCAAAGGTATCGGCGCCACGTACATCAAGAGCGGCACCCGCCTCCAACAGTTTTTATATGGCGGCCACCACCAGCGCGGATTCCGCCCCGGCACCGAAAATGTCGCAGGCATTGTCGGACTCGGCAAAGCCGCGGAACTCGCGCGACTGGCCCTCGTCGAAGACGCCACGCGCATCTCCACGTTACGAGACCAACTCGAACAAGGCCTGCTCTCCCGCGTTCCCGACGCTCGCGCCAACGCTGCCGCTGCCCCGCGCACGCCCAACACCAGCAACATTACTTTTTCCGGAATTGAAGGCGAAGCGCTCGTCATCGCACTCGATCTGAAAGGTCTGGCCAGCTCCACCGGTGCGGCCTGCTCTTCCGGCGCCATCGAGCCTTCTCACGTGCTCACGGCCATCGGCCTGCCCCCTTCTGAAGCCCGTGCCAGCGTCCGCTTCAGCCTTGGCCGCCAGACCACCGCCGCCGAAATCGGCACCGCCCTCGAAATCGTTCCCGCCGCCGTGGCCCAACTCCGCCGCCTTGCCCCGGCGGACAAAGTAGAAGCTTCCGCGCATCACTGACGGTTTCGCTGTAAAATAAGCAAAGGCATGTCTACGCAAACAAATCTCCATTCCCTGCCCGTGGCCACGGAACAACATCCTGGACTCGTCGCTGTGGCCATGTCAGGCGGAGTGGATTCTTCCACCGTTGCGGCTGTGTTGCTGCAGCAGCAGCGGCCCGTTGTCGGCCTCACCATGCAACTATGGAATCAGCGCCGGCTTCCCGAACTGCAAGGCGACGGCCCGGCCCAACATCGCTGCTGCTCGCTCGACGACGTGTACGACGCCAAGCGCGTGGCACAGCATCTGAATTTTCCGCACTACGTCGTCAATTTCGAGGAACAATTCGAAGTGCGGGTCATTCGCCCCTTTATCGAACAATACCTCGCCGGTCGCACGCCCATCGCCTGCACTAACTGCAACACCGATGTGAAGTTTGAGCCGCTGCTTCGCATGGCGCGGCAGATCGGCGCCGAACACCTTGCCACCGGCCACTACGCGCGTATCCGCAAAGACGACTACACCGGCCGTTACCAGCTCTTGCGCGCGCGCGACGATTCGAAGGATCAATCCTACTTTCTCTGGGGACTCACACAAGAGCAGCTCTCACGCAGCGAATTCCCTCTCGGCGAGCTCAGCAAGGAACAAGTGCGCCAGCTAGCCCGCAGCCTGAATCTTCCCGTAGCCGAAAAGCCCGAAAGCATGGAGCTATGTTTCGTGCCCAATCGCAATTACGTGCAATTCATTCACGCCTACGCGCGCGAAGATGGCAAACCGCTCAGCGATAAAGAAGGCGACATCGTCACCGAAGACGGCACCGTTCTCGGCCGCCATTCCGGCGTGCACAATTACACCATCGGCCAGCGCAAGGGTCTGGGCTTCACCACCGGCAAGGCCGTTTACGTGCTGGCCATCGACCCGCAACAAAACCGCGTCATCGTTGGCGAAGACGACGCACTGCGCGCCAGCACCCTCGAACTGGAAAATGTAAATTGGATTTCGATCGAGGAGCCTGCCGCGCCCTTGCGCGCCCAGGTGAAGATTCGCCATAAGCACGAACCCGCCGAAGCCACAGTAGAAGCGCTCTCGGGCCATCGCGCGCGCGTGACGTTCGATATTCCCCAACGTGCCATCACGCCCGGACAAGGCGCCGTAGCCTACCAAGGCGATGTAGTTTTAGCCGGCGGCTGGATCGAGAAGAGTCTGTAGTGTAGTAGGGAGTCAAGCTTTTTAACGCTCGCATTTGACCCTGTTGACGTCCAAAAGGAAAAACGGCGCCAGCCATATCGCCGACGCCACACATCTGAAACTCCAGCCTACTAACGCTCGACTACCGACTTCCTCAAATAAACAACTCGTCTTCCTGCTCCTGGGTTTCTTCCACGCTGTTCCGTCGGCTCCGGCGCGAGCGCAAAAAATCCAGCCCTACCTTGATGCCCTGCACCACAGCCGAGGCTTTCTGTACCGGCCCCAGAATCGTCCGGCGCACCTGCGTGCCTGCGTCTTCCACGGCCTCAAGCGTTCCCGTCAAGATCCGGTCAGCGCGGACCAACTGCCCGCGTAAACGATCCGATGCCTCGCTGAATACTTTGTCCATTTTCTGCGCCTGCACGCGCGCCAGGTAAACCACGTGCGACGCGTCATCGACCAAGCTAGTAATTTTCGGCTGAGTGTCGTCCAACAGGATTTGCGTACGCGTGAGGATCGGCCCGATCCGCGTGTGCAGATCGGTGATCATACGGTTGATAGCCTCGGTCGTACGCTTCAATTGCAGGAACAATCCAATCAGGATTGCCACCTGCACAATCAACGCAATGGCGGCGACAATGCTAAAAAACTCCATCCAGAATTGCATTCACACCCCACCCTTTCGGCTGAGCACACGGAACCGCCCTGCACGCCAAGAAACCCTTAGGACTTCGATTCGCGCAGAAACGCTTCCCGGCCCGCTTCTACCGCTGCCGAGAGGGAGTCCCGCTTGCGGCTCGCGGCGTCCTTGCCGCGCTCGATCAATTCATCCGCACGATCGCGCAGTTCCTTGGCCTTCTTCTGTGCAAATTCGCGGCCATCATCGGCGCGCTTGCCGAGGTATTCCCGGGTCTCCTCACCGGATTTCGGAGCGAACAGCACCCCCAGAAGCGCTCCGATGCCCACGCCTACGAGGAAAAAACTAACCTTGGATCCCACGTTGTCTGCCATGTTAACCTCCACAAAAACCGTAGCATAGACAGATGTAGGTGACAATACTCCGTAACCCCTATTATTAGAAATAACGGTTACGCGCTCCCTTCGCTCTTTGTGTAGTGTTCCACGATCTTTTCCGCGCTTTTTCGCGTTACGATGCGGCTCAATTCCTCTGCACTGGCCCGCCGCAAATTCGCAATGCTACCATATCGTTGTAACAGTTTTTGTGATGTCCGTGGCCCGATCCCCGGGATGTCCAGCAGCGCCGTATGGGTCTGCCGGGCGGCGCGCCGCTGGCGGTGAAAGGTGACGGCGAAGCGGTGGGTTTCGTCGCGAATCTGCTGGACCAGGTGCAACACCGGCGAATGACGATCGAGCACACACGGGTCGTTTTCCTGCCCCATGATGTAAAGTATTTCCTCTTTCTTGGCAATGCTTGCCATCGGTTGGTTGATGATTTGCAACTCGTCCAGCGCCTGCGCCGCCGCATGCAGTTGCCCTAGGCCGCCGTCGATAAGGATCAAGCTGGGCATCGGCTTCTGCTCTTCCTGCAGCCGTTGGTACCGCCGCATCACCACTTCGTGCATGCTCGCAAAGTCGTCGTTCTCACTGCGCGGCCTGCCTCCTGGCCCGGGTTCCCCGCGAATGATGAACTTCCGGTAATCGGACTTTTTCATGCGCCCGCTTTCCCACACCACCATGGACGCCACCGTGTCCGTACCCTGAATGTGCGAAATATCAAAGCTCTCGATCCGCTTGGGCTCTTCAGGAAGGTTCAGCGCGTTTTGCAACGCCTCGGCAATGGCCTTGGACGTCGGCTTCATCACGCGGAATCGCTGTTCAAACGAATGCTTCGCATTGCTCTCGACAAGCTCCAGAATCGCCGCCTTGCTTCCCCGTTGTGGCGTGAAGATTTCCACTTTGTGCCCAGCTCGATCGCTCAACGTTTCTTCCAGCAGTTCCACATCTTCGAAATCGATGGGCACATGAATCTTCTTCGGCAGGTATTCGGCCTCTAGGTAAAGCTGTTTCAGCAGCGAATCCACAAATTCGTGCGGCTCGAAAGCGCCCAGAGTCTCCCAATAAAATTCCCTTCGGTCCACGATGCGCCCGCCGCGCAAGTGAAACACGTTGGCGGCCACCAACGGCGGCTCCGCGTAATAGCCGATCACATCGGTATCATCTCCCTGTGCCGACGCAATCCTCTGCCGCTCCTCTATATCTTCCATCGTGCGCAACAGGTCGCGGTAAGACGCGGCCTCCTCGAATCGTTCCTGCACCGCCGCGGCCATCATGCGCTCTTCAATACTCTTCATCAGGTCGTGCCGCCGCCCTTCCAGGAACATGCGCACATCGCGCACCGCCTCCGCGTAGCGCTCGTCGGTCGTCAACCCCTCCACGCACGGTCCGAGGCAGCGCTTGATATAAAACTGCAGGCACGGGCGCACATGCGTCTTCGTTAAATCCACGAAGCAAGACGGCACCAGAAATCGTTTGTGAATGAAATGAATGATGCGCCGCGCCAGACCCGCCGGAAAATACGGCCCAAAATACAACGCCCCGTCTTTCTTTACTTTTCGCGTGAAGTACACGCGCGGATATTTTTCGCCCATGGTCAGCTTGATGTACGGATACGTTTTGTCGTCCCGCAACATCACGTTGAACTTGGGCTTGTACTGCTTGATCAGATTGTTTTCAAGCGCCAGCGCCTCGCGCTCGTTATCCACCAGGATGGTTTCAAGGTCCGCGATTTCCCGCGCCAACGAACCCGTTTTCGCGTCCACCCACCGCGATTCCAGAAAATACGAGCGCACCCGGCTGCGCAGCGAGCGCGCCTTGCCCACGTACAAAACGTCCCCGCCGGCGTCTTTGAACAGATAAACGCCCGGCTTCTCCGGCAACAACGCGGCTTTTTCTCGTGGTTCCATGCTGTTTGTGGTGTCCGGGCTTTCACTGGCCCGTATCCCTCATCTTACGGCGACTCCTTATTCGATGCGAATCCTGCCCTTCCGTATCGATTCGCGAGCATTTTTTTCAACCTTTGTGATGCGACCCCAATTTGGGGTCATCCAGAGGAGCTTCTTTCGCGACGAAGGATCTTAACCACAGTATCTCCCTCGCTCCCGCCGTCGAGCCTCGTTAAGACGACCACGCGTCGCCCTCAATGCGCCTCGCCGCTCAGACTCATATATACTTTCAACTGCCGCTCTGCACGGCTTTATTCCATCAGAAAAGAGGATTCCTCCCGTGAAATTTATGGACCTTGCCCGGCAAGCCTCGGCCGCACTGCTTGCTTCCGCGCTGCTCTGCCCCGCCATCACTGCTGACGAAGGCATGTGGACCTTCGACAATCCTCCCATCAAGCAACTCCAGCAAAAATACAACTTCACGCCCACCCAGCAGTGGCTGGACCATTTGCGGCTTTCCTCCGTGCGCCTCAATGACGGCGGCTCCGGCTCCTTCGTCAGCCCTCATGGCTTGCTGCTCACCAACCATCACGTCGCCCTTGGCCAACTGCAGAAAAATTCCAGCGCCGAGCATGATTACGTTCGCGATGGCTTTTATGCAGACACTCCGGAACAGGAAATGAAGTCGCCCGACCTCGAGGTCAACGTTCTGGTCTCCACCGAGAATGTCACCGATCGCGTGAACGTGGCCGTGAGGAGCGCGAAGACTCCCGAGGAAGAATTCAGCAAACGCAAAGCGGTGATTGCCGATATCGAGCGCGAAAGTACGGCCAAGACCGGCCTACGCTCGGACGTCGTCACGCTATATTCCGGCGGCGAATATTGGCTCTACCGCTACAAGAAATACACCGACGTGCGCCTGGTCTTTGCCGTCGAGCAACAAACCGCGTTCTATGGCGGCGATCCGGATAATTTCACCTACCCTCGCTACGATCTGGATATGGCACTGTTCCGCGTCTACGAAAATGGCAAGCCCATCGACAGCAAGGATTATTTGAAGTGGAATCCCAAGGGCGCCGGCGATGGCGAACTCGTATTCGTCTCCGGAAATCCAGGCGGCACCGAACGGTTGGTCACGTACTCCTACCTCGTCAACCTTCGCGATAACGTCCTCTCCAACATCATCGAGTTACTGAAGAGCCGCATCGCCGTCCTTAAGGACTATGGCGCGCGCGGTCCCGAACAATCTCGCCAGGCCACCACGCTGATTTTCAGCCTGGAAAATAGCCGCAAGGTCTTCGAAGGCCGTCGTGACGGCCTGCAAGATAAAAATCTGATGGAGAAGAAGCGCAAGGAAGATGAGGACTTCCGCGCCAGAGTGGATGCCAACACGGACTGGAAAAAGGAATACAGCACCGCCTGGACCATGGAAGAAGAAGCGCTGCAAAAAGAGCGTCCTCGCATCAAAGAGCAATTCTTTCGCTCGACCGATTCGCAACTTTCCGCGCTCGCCGTTCAAATCGTCACTTACGTGGCCGAAATCAAAAAGCCTGATGGCGAGCGTCTTGCTGGCTTCCACGATTCTCAACTCGACTCGCTGAAGCAGCGGCTCTTTTCTCCCGCTCCCATCTATCCAGAAATGGAAATTGCCCGCATGAGCGGCGCCCTCGAACTCGATCTGAAGGAACTGGGACCCGATGACCCGTTCCTGAAGGGTGTACTCGATGGGAAATCTCCCAAAGACGCGGCCAACTATCTTGTGGGCGGCACGAAAGTCGCCGATCCCGCATTCCGCAAATCTTTGGTCGAAGGCGGACAAGCTGCCGTTGACGCTTCCACCGATCCCATGATCGCGATGGCGCGCCGCATCGATCCCATTCGCCGCGAGCAGATCAAATGGTTCGAAGATAACGTCCAGAGCGTGGAGCAACGCGCTGGCGAACTTCTGGGCAAAGCCCGCTTCGCCGTATATGGCAAGAATACGTATCCAGACGCCACCTTCACTCTGCGACTTTCCTACGGCCAGGTATTGGGCTATCCCATGAACGGCACCGTCGCGCCCTATAAAACTACTTTTTATGGCCTTTACGATCGCGCCGCCAGCTTCGATTACAAAGTTCCATTCGATCTTCCCAAGCGCTATCTGGACGGCAAAGATAAACTCGACCTTTCCACGCCCTTCAACTTTGTCACCACCAACGACATCATTGGCGGCAATTCCGGTTCGCCGGTTGTGAATCGCAACGGCGATATCGTCGGACTAATTTTCGATGGCAACATTGAATCTTTGGTCGGCGATTTCGTTTACGATTCTTATCAGAACCGTGCCGTAGCCGTACACACCGGGGGCATGACCGAAGCGCTAAAGAAACTTTACGGCGCGCAGAAGCTGGTCGACGAACTGCTCGGGCAATAAGCTCAGGCAGTCAACTCAGCAGCGGTAATTTCGAATCGCACGGACAGGAGGTTCTTGCGTTGATCGGTCGAAGTAAGTTTTCTATTGCCGCTTGTATCGCGGTAGCGGCCGTATGTTTCGCCGCGCGACCGGCTTTCGCGCAGGACCAGCCGCCTCCTCCGCCGCAGCCACCGCCGCCCAGCCCGCAGGGGGCGGCGAAGCCAAAACCAAACACTGATTCCGCCGCGCAATCCGCGCCGGATCAACCCAAATGGGATCCGCTGCGCGCCGAAAAAGATCTGCAAGTCGGCAAATACTATATGGACAAAGGCGATTTCGACGCCGCCATTGACCGCTTTATGGATGCGGCGGATTCCAAGCCTGGTTACGCCATTCCATATCGCTATTTAGGGGAAGTCTACGAGAAAAAAGGCCAGAAGAAGCCGGCCGTGAAAGCTTACCAGCGTTATCTCGACCTTTACCCTAAAGCCGAAGACGGCGACAAAATCCGCAAAAAAATAGAAAAGCTCCACAAGGAAATTGACAAGGAAAAAGCAAGAGACGGCTGACGAGGTTCACCGTAACAACGTGATATTGTCATCCAGCGGAGCGCTGTTTCTGACGAAGGATCTCGATCTCCACTGTAACCACCGGACCGATCCTTCGGCCCGCGAGCCCTTCACCGCGCCAGATGATCCAGAAACTTCCTCGCCACCATAAAGTGTGCGAACCTCTTCTCTTCCGCGCGAAACTCCGGCGAGTGTGACACCAGCGTGCACCCCGACCGGCGCGTCGGATGCTTCACGTGCAGCATCTCGTGGTACAACACATACTCCACCACAAATTGCGGAAATCCCAGCCGGTCCATCCGGCGATTCAACACAATCTGATTCGGTCCCGGATCGTAGCAGCCAAACTGCCTGCGCCAGCTCCGCGTGCTCCACGCGATGTGCGGCCGTTGCAGTTTTCCTTCGAAATATTCCCGGTTCAATCGTTCGAACATTAGCGATAGGTCGTGGTGTTGGCCCTGCGCCAGCGTCGGCACGCGTCGCACGCGCCGGCTGCGCATGCGGTCGATTCGCAACCGCACGCGGTCTGATCGCGCATATCCCAAATACTGCTGCACCAGCGCTCGCGGGGCTCTCCTCCGGTATACGCGGGAAAGCAGCAATGCCGCCGCCCCTTCCAGTACTTCCAGCGGCGCACGCTTCAGCAAATCCGAAAAGCGCACGAACACCAGTTCCTCGCGCCGCCGGATCGTCAGCACCAGGCTGCTGTAAGGATAAAATTCCACCTGAAAATGTGGCGGCCGCCCATCGCAACCCAGGCGCGTAAACATTCTCTGCATCAGCGCCTCTCCGCCCGGCACTTGTGTGGGATTCCGTCGTCGCGTGCTCAATTCTTTCGCCTCACCGGTGGCGGCGCAGCCTTGGACTTGGCCTTTTCCGCCTCATTCAGCGCGTCCTGCGTGCCGTCAATCGCGTCATCCAGATTGTCTTTATACACTTCCAGCTCCGGCCCCGAACTCGACAGCTTCTGCAGCACTTCAAGGAACGCCTTGGCCTTCGTGGCCATCAGGTCAATTCCCTGCCGGATGTTTTCTTGTTTTTCCAGCGACACTTGAATCAAATCGGCGGCATCGTCTACGCATCCGCCGTACGAATTCATCAGGTAGTTCAGCATTTCCCGGTGCTTGTTCGGCGAAGGATGTTCCAATTCATATTGAAACTTCTTCAGCCGGTCTTCCGCGAACGTCAGGAACAAGGTCACGCGCTCGTTTGGCGTGTCCGCATCACGGATTTTGTCCGCTTCCAGATCGGTCAGGTAATCCTTCTCCGGCCGCTGCGCCCGCACAGGCGAAACCGTTCCCAGTAGCGCGGACAGCGCCGTCGCCATTGTCAGTCCGATAAAAGTCTTCCACCAGCTCATGGTTTCACCTCCGGCACGGGCGGCACTTTCTCCGGTTCTGGAGTCCTCCTCGGAAACAATATACGAATCAACTCGTCGTCTATGTCCAGAATATCCTTGTGCACAATTTCCAGCGGAGGCCGCATTTCCGGAGGCGCAATCAGCAGCGTGTCTTCCACCTCGCGAATTCCCCGCCGCGTCTGCAGCTCCAGGTGCCGGTATTCATTCGGGTGTTTGTCCGCGTCCGGCTCCTGCTTTCTCAGAAGCTCGAAACACGTCCGCACGTTGTCCCGGTACTTTTCGAAAGTCAGCCCTGCGTTAACGAAATCGCCGGCAGCGCTTTCCTTGCGCGTGGCATCGAATTGCGCTTCGGTCAGTTTGTCCAGCGCTTTGATCTTTCCACTGATGTGCGTTTCCTTTTCAAAATGTTCCTGCAAATCCGTGATTCGATCGATGCCCGCAACCGTTCCCCCCGCAAACACCATCGCGCATAACCCCGCCCAGAAGCCCCAATGTGCGCCCCGGCCCTTACTTCTTTTTTTCCATCTTTTCCAGTACATGAATGCGCTGATTCGCCTGCCAAACTTGATCGGGATTCTTGTTCCCGTCCAGCTCCAGGAATTTACGATACGCTGCAAGGGCGGGCTCTACTTGATTGAGTTTATCGTAACAAAGCGCCCGGACAAACCACGGTCCCGCTCCCGGCGTTTCCGCTTTCGCAATCACGTCCAGCGTTGCCAGCGCGCCCTGCCAATTCCCGGCGAGATAATATGTGGAGCTCAGGTCCTTCCAGTACGTGAGATTATTCCGGTCCAGCAGTAGCGCGGCCTTCAATTCCTTTTCCGCATCCCCAAAATCGCGTTCCTGCAGGTACGTCCTCCCCAACCCGCCATGCAGTTGCGCGTCGTTCGGCGCGAGGGCCACCGCTTGTTTCAATGTGACGATGGCCTCATCCACTTTCTTTTGCCCAAGTTCAATGTCGGCTTTCAGCTTCAACGATTCCAGGGTCGGCGCTTGTCCGGGCGCGGCCTGGTCCAGTTCCGCCAGAGCCGCATCATATTGCTGCTGTTCCACCAGCAGGTGCACCAGACGCGCGCGCGCCGCGTTGTCCTTCGGCTGCACTGCCAAGTATTCGCGATACGCGCTCACGGCTTCCGGCTTTTTCTGCTCGTCCAGGCTCAGTGCCAATCCTTGCAGCGCTTCCGGCGATTTTGCCTCCAGGCTCAACGCGGCGCGAAATTTTGCCTCGGCGTCCGCCGTGCGGTTGTTCTTGATATAGATGCGCCCCAACTCCAGCAGCGCTTCGCCGTCCTTGGGATCCAGCCGCGTCGCTCCTTCGAACGATTCCGCCGCTGCCTTTAAATCTCCCGAACGCTGTTGCGCCAGCCCCAGCAAGTAGCGTGGCCTGCTTTGCGACGGAAGCAGCTCCACGGCTTTGCCTAACGGCGCAACCGCCGCCGTGGCATCTTTTTCCAACAGCAAAATGCCCAGATTCAGTTGCGCTTCCGCCATTTTCGGATCAAGCGCCACGCATTTCTCATATTCCGCGCGCGCCTCGTCCACCTGCCTCAACGCGGTATATGCGTACGCAAGCTGAAAATGTGCGTAAGCTACATCCGGTTTTTCCGCGATGAATTTCTGCAGCGGCAGAATGGCGGCGTTGTAATCATTCTTGTCCAGCGCCGCTTGCGCTTCGTCCAGAAGATCGTTCAGGGGATTGCGAACCTTTTGCGTGCTTGTTTGAGAATTCTTGGAAGGCTGCTGCCCGCGCACGGGAATGGCTGTCAGGGAGAAAAGACACAGCGCCATCAGAACCAAAATATCTCGCGCGCGCTTCACGTCTCGTTCGATGGCCGTTTTCCCTCTTTTGTGCCGTTCCGCTTTCCGTTTCCGTTCCCCAACACGCGCGCGAGGTATTTCCCGGTGTGAGATTGCGCGTTGCGCGCCACCTGTTCCGGGGTACCCGTCGCGATAATCTTACCGCCTTCTTCGCCGCCTTCAGGCCCCAAATCGATCAGCCAGTCCGCGGACTTGATGACGTCCAGGTTATGCTCAATCACCAGCAGCGAAGCACCCGATTCCAGTAATTTCCGGAACGCCGCTAGCAGCTTGGCGATATCGTCGAAGTGCAAACCCGTCGTCGGTTCGTCCAGAATATAAAGGATGCCCTGATTTTCCGTGCGCGTCAGGTGCGACGCGAGCTTCAGCCGTTGCGCTTCGCCGCCGGAAAGAGTTGTCGCCGATTGTCCCAGCCGCAAATAACCCAAACCAATCTCGTTCAGCACGCGCAACTTCGCAGTCACTTTCGGCACGTTCACGAAAAACGCCAGTGCCTCCCGCACCGTCATTTCCAGAACGTCGTGAATGTTTTTTCCGTGATACCGCACTTCCAGCACGCTGCTCTTGAAGCGGTGCCCCCGGCATTCTTCGCAGACCAGCTCCACATCGGCCAGAAACTGCATCTCCACGGTGACCGTTCCATCGCCCTGGCACGTTTCGCATCGTCCGCCAGGCACATTGAACGAGAAATGTCCCGCCGCGTAGCCGCGCCGCTTGGCGTCCGGCGTCTCCGCGAACAGCTCGCGAATCGCGTCGAACGCCTTCATATATGTCGCGGGATTCGAACGCGGCGTCCGCCCGATCGGCGATTGATCCACGATTACCACGTCCTGAATGTACTGATCGCCTTCCAGCCGGTCGCAAAATTCCTTGATACTACCGCCATTTCGTTTTGCTGCCAGCGCCTTGAACAAAACATTGTGCACCAGTGTGGATTTGCCGGAACCGCTGACGCCAGTAATAACCGTCAGCGTCCCCAACGGCAGCATCAGGTCCAGGTTTTTCAGATTGTGCAGCATTGCGCCGTACAGCCGCAGGAATCTTCCCGAGGGTTTGTGCCTCGTCAGCGGCACCGGAATTTTCGTCTCCCCGCTCAGGTAACGCCCGGTAATCGATTTTGGATCTTTCAGAATTTCTTCGTACGTTCCGGAAAACAGCAGCTTCCCGCCCAATTCCCCCGCGCCCGGCCCCAAATCCAGGATGCGGTCGGCAGACCCGATCGTATCGGGATCGTGTTCCACCACCAGCACGGTGTTTCCCAAATCGCGCAACGATTTCAGAATGTCGATCAGCCGTTGCGTGTCGCGTGGGTGCAGCCCGATCGACGGCTCATCCAGCACGTACAACGCACCTACAAGATGCGATCCGAGCGACGTGGCCAACTGAATCCGCTGCGATTCCCCGCCGGACAGCGTCGAGGTCAGCCGGTCCAGCGTCAAATAATCCAGTCCCACTTCATCCAGAAATTGTAACCGCGTGCGAATTTCGTGCAGGATTTTGTCGGCGACCTTGGCTTGGCTTTCCGTCAGCTGCAATTCCGCAAGAAAACGCCGCGCCGCTTTCACGGTGAGCTTGCACAGATCGGTGATCGCTTTGCCGGTGATCTTCACCGCGCGTGCCTCCGCCCGCAGTCGCGTTCCGCCGCACTCCGGACAAGTCGCATACCCGCGATAGCGGCTCAGGAACACGCGCACGTGTAGCTTGTACTTCTTGCGTTCCAGCCAGTTGAAAAACCCCTTCACGCCGTCATATTTATTTGCCGGATCGCCTTCCAGGATCAGCCGCTGTTGCTCCGCGCTCAATTGCCGCCACGGCACGTTTGTCGGGATTCCTTGGGCGCGGGCCCATTTCCGCGCCTCTTGCATCAGCACTTTATAGCGCGGCTTGGTCCACGGCTCGATCGCACCATCGTCCAGCGATTTGCTGGCGTCGGGCACCACCAGACTCAAATCAAAATCGATGGTATTTCCAAATCCCTGGCAGCGCGGGCACGCCCCATACGGATTGTTGAACGAAAACAGCCGCGGCTCCGGTTCCTGGTACAGCGTGCCGTCATTCTTGCATTCGAATCGCTCGTTGAATGCCAGCCGCTCGGCTGGATTCCCCGCCGAGTCCGCGACAAATTCCAGAATCGCTTCGCCGCCGCCTTCGCGGTAGCAAATTTCAATCGAATCCACCAGTCGCGCCCGCGATTCCTGATTCACCGCCAATCGGTCTACCAGCACATACACGGGCTTGGCGAAATTTACGTCCAGCAGCGTTTCCGGCGAGGAAAACTCGTGAATTGTTCCGTCCTGATACAATCGGTTGAACCCGCGCTTTTGCAATTCCAGCAAAGCTGGGCGCAGTACATCCGCGGCCGGTGCCGTCACTTTCTTCTTCGAAGGTTTCTTCCCGCTCGCTTGCGATTCTGGCGCCACCACTTTCAGCGTGTACAACACATAAAATCGCCGCCCCAGCTTCAGTGCCAGAATGCGATTCGCAATCTCATCCGGTGAATCGCGCCGCACTTCCACGCCGCACTTGATGCAGAACGTCTGCCCGCAGCGCGCAAAAAACAGTCGTAAATAATCGTAGATTTCGGTGGATGTGGCAACGGTCGAACGCGGGTTCCGGGTGGAGTTCTTCTGCCGGATCGCCACTGCTGGAGCAATCCCGGAAATCTCGTCCACGTCCGGCTTTTCCATACGCTCAAGGAATTGTCGCGCGTATGCCGATAACGATTCCACATAGCGCCGCTGCCCCTCGGCGTACACCGTATCAAACGCCAGCGACGATTTCCCCGATCCGCTCACACCGGTAACCACGGTCAATGCGTTATGCGGAATCTCCACCGTAATGTTCTTCAAATTGTGCACACGGGCGCCGCGCACAAGTAGAACTTCTTGTTGAGAGACGGGAGGAGCGATGATTTCGTTCGTGGCCAATGGCAAGCCCAGTCAGCGCGTTCTGCGCGCACTGCCTAAACTTCAAAGTATACGACCACCCGTCAACCCGAGCAAATTCGCCAAATTCAGTCCGTCTCCGACAACCACGCTTACCAGACCTACAGCTTCATACGGTTCTCGCTTATGCTTTTTAAGGGACGGGCAGCAAGTGAACAAAGCTGGGTTGCTGAGTGGCATTCTAGCGGTCCCAGTGTTGAGTGGCTGCGGTCATAAACCCACCGCTACTGCCATCGACATGCAGGCGGCTCGCAAACTGAGTGACGCCTTCATGGCAGAGTTGATCGCGCATGGTTCGGACTCCGCTCTCGACAAGAACAGAACCCCATTTTATCGGGATGATTAATCGTTCCGATTTGCATCGCAGTTGGAAAAACCATTCCAATATCGCGAATGGCCGCTGGACAGCGAGTTAAAAGACATTCATAGCGGCGTCAAAATCTACCCGCATGTGCACAAGAATCCGATTCGCAAATTCACTTCTGCGGCGACAACGAGCCAAGTTGCAAAGGGCCAATGCTGTTTCTCGGTTGACATAGTGCCCAGGGGAAAGATTTGAGCGTGACCTCGTTTGGCCCACGGAAAGTCACTTCAGAAAATCCCTAGCCGTAATGGCGAAAGCCTTGGGATGTGTTGTCAGGTGGCCTGCGATGGAGCACGACCCCGAGTTTCCCGAGCTAAGCGGAACGAGGCACGCAGCAACTGCACCACCGAGATGACAACAGCAGCAAGCAAGCCATAGAAGAAGGACCGGTTGATAATTTCCAACGTCCGCGCGCTTACCGCCTCACCTCCCGCATGCTCTGGAATGATCCAGTTGCCCGCCTTGAGCAGGAAGCACCATACAGTTACGGCGGCCACACCCATGGCCATGCGCGTCACCGTACGCACCTGAATCCAGTCTGGCCGGATCAGATTAATCGCCGCTTGCGCCATTCCCGCGAATGCCACTAGCACCACCGGCACATACAGCTGTCGCCATACCGGTGCAAGTTTCAGGAATGCGGCGGCGGGGCCAAGAATCAGGAACGGGTTCTGCTGCACGGCGCGCAGCCAGACAATCGAAACCGCTAAAGCGATCAGCCGCGAAACAGAATCGATCCGCGAAACACGCTGGGTGGCCGCCTCATCCGCCACGTGCGGGTAAAACGCGCGGTTGCTTTTCTGTGGATCCCAGCGATCCGGATTCCTGGCCAATTGCCTGTCCACTGCAACAAAGATGGCGGTGATAATCGCGAATTGAATCGCCAATTGGAAAAGCAACACGCCCGGGAGCCCGGCGATACTGCCGACGGGCTGCCCGCTGACCACCAGTAAGGTGAACAGGAAGACGATAACAACACTGGTGATCCCAAGATTGAACGTCAGCACTTTCGCGTAAAACGGGAACAGCACCGGCCCAATCAGCTGCTTGCCAAACGAAAAGCTGCGCTCGTCCTGCCGGTAACGCCCCGCGACGATCAGCGGGTGACCAAGCGCCTTTAGAATGGCTTCGATCTCCGCCTCCTGCAACGGCCGGCTTAGTTCCGCTTCCTTGTCTTCGATTTGCGATCGGATATTTTCCGACAGCTCACGGATGATGTCGTCTTTCTGCGCGGTGGGGAGATGCGTTCTCACCGATTTCAAGTAACGATCCAGAAGCTCCATGTCGTACTCCTTGCATTCCTGAATTCCGACGACCCAAAACCAAAAGCACGCAAACTATCCCTTCACAATCCCGTTCAGCGAAGCATCGATATTTTTCCATTCCGCCAGAAGCTGCTTCAGGAGTTGCTTTCCGTTCGCGGAAAGCACATAGAAGCGCTTGTTGCGTTTGTCTTCTTCGCGCCATTCGCTCACCAGCAGGCCCTGGCTTTCCAGGCGCCGCAGCAGCGGATACAGCGTACCCTCATCGATTTCCATGCCATGTTCCGCCAACGCTTTGCGCAAGGTGTAGCCGTACTGCTCCGCGCGCAGTTGCGCCAGCACCGCCAGGACCAGGCTGCCGCGGCGAAGCTCCATGCGAACATTTTCGAAAAGGTTGGAATCAACACTCATATACTGTGTGCCACCTACTGTATGTCGCATACTGTACCACGCACAGTATAACTGTCAAGCCTTTTTTCAACAATTCGGCGGCGCACGCCTGAACAGGCGTGTCCACTCGCTTCTATGTGTCTGATTTTTCTTGCTGGATCCCCCGGAGCCAGCGGGAGCCAGCCACTCGTGACGGTTGTTATTCTTGTTCCAGCCGGATGTGCCCGATGCCGCCCTCAACCGTCAAATGAATCGTGTTGGGCGCTTTGCCGTACGCGGCGTTGGTGTACTCGCCATCTTCTTCCTTCAATCCATGCACATCCACCGATCCCAGCCCGCCATGCACCGTGGCCACCACGCCCACATTTTTCGGTAGCCGGATCACCGCTTCGCCTACGCCGCCATGAATTTCGGCCTGCAGATCCTTGCCGCGTTCGCCGGTTAAATCGACATTCGCCTGCCCCGCGCCAATGTTCAGCTCCAGCCGCGTCAAATCCACATTCGCCAGATTCAAATCGCCGCGCCCCGCGCCCACATCGATTTCCAACTCCAGCGGCACATGATCATTCACCTTCAGCTTCCAGATATTGTCCGAGTTCGTCATCAGCTGGTTCGCGCTTTGTTGATTGATCGAAAGCGATCCCACGCCGCCGTCTACCGAATAATCGACCGATGGCGCGGCCCACGACGCCCCCTGCGAAAAATCCGCTTCCATTAATTGCGTCGCTCCACCCTCGATATGCAACTCCCCCGACGGCATATGCACGGTCATACGCACAGCCTTCGCATCCTTCAACTCCACCACCTGGTTCTCATGCGTGTGACGTCCGGAACCGGCAGAAACGTGCATCCAATCGCGCCGCGCGATGCCGCGTTCGTGCCACATTAGCAGTCCCAGAATCACCAAAAACACCACCGTGCCGATCGCCGTTCCCACCGGAAACACCGGCACCCGGTCCGGATGATTGGTCCGCTGCGCGCGGTCCCAAAACATTCCCGCACCGATAAAGATCAACACCAGCGGCCAATATTTCCAGATCACTGGCCACGGATAGAAGTCCGGGATCCAGCGCGTCATGAGGAACAACAAACCAACAGCAATCAACAGCAGCGGAAATACCACCGAACTGCGCGGCTTACGGTAGTCGTCAGGCATGCGTGTCCCTTCTTCTCTCTACTACGCAGAAACCCGTCCGAATGTTCCACTTCCCCCAACGGCACCGACGCGGCCATCGTAGGCCCACTCCCCCGCCCCGTCAATTCCCTTCCGCGCGCACCCCATGCTAGAGTTCGACCAAAGGAGTGGGCAAGCTATGGCCACGTTCGACCGCGCCATCTGGATCGTTCTCGACAGCGTCGGCATTGGCGCCCTGCCGGACGCGGCCGATTACGACGACGTAGGCCGCAGTACCCT
The DNA here is from genome assembly GCA_963742325.1 of Candidatus Acidiferrales bacterium. Taxonomy (GTDB): domain Bacteria; phylum Acidobacteriota; class Terriglobia; order Acidiferrales; family UBA7541; genus Acidiferrum. The sequence continues at coordinate 3,596,504 of CAVULB010000002.1, forward strand.
AGGCCACATCGCGGAAGCGCGCCCGCTTCGCCTGCCAAATCTCGTCAGGCTCGGCCTGGCCAACATTGCGCCGCTCGCGCATCTCCAGCCCGCGCCTGCTCCGCTCGCTTCCTACGGCAAAGGCTCCACGGTCTCCGCGGGCAAAGACACCACCACTGGTCATTGGGAAATGGCTGGCGTTTGGCTGGACCAAGCTTTCCCCGTCTACAAACACGGGTTTCCGCCGGAAATCATCGATGCGTTCGAAGCGCAAATCGGCCGCAAAACCATCGGCAACAAGCCCGCCTCCGGCACCGAAATTATCAAGGAAATGGGCGAGGAGCACGTGCGCACCGGCAAACCCATCGTGTACACCTCTGGCGACAGCGTCTTTCAGGTCGCCGCGCACGAAGACGTGATTCCCATCGCTGAACTCTACCGAATGTGCGAAATCGCCCGCAAACTTCTGGATGGCGAGCACCGCGTCGGCCGCGTGATCGCACGCCCGTTCGCCGGCCCCAGCGGACATTTCGCGCGCACTTCGCGCCGCCACGACTACGCCGTCGCTCCTCCCAAGCCCATGCTCCTCGATGTACTCCAGGAACGCGGCGTCCCCATTTTCGGCATAGGCAAAATTCACGACATCTACAACGGCCGCGGCGTCGACGACTATGTCACGACCAAATCCAACTCCGATGGCATGGAAAAACTTTCCGCCGCCACGGACGATCGCCAGCACGGACTGATCTTCTGCAATCTCGTCGATTTCGACATGCTCTACGGCCATCGCAAGGATGTGGAAGGCTTCGCCCGCTGTCTCGAGGAATTCGACGCCGCGCTCACCGGTTATCTCCCGCTACTCGGCCCACGCGATCTCCTCATTCTCACCGCCGATCACGGCTGCGATCCCGATCCTCGCTGGGTGACCACCGACCACTCGCGCGAGTACGTGCCCATTCTGGCTTATTCACCCGCCCAAAAATCCGGCAACAACCTTGGCATTCGCTCTACCCTCGCCGACATGGGACAAACCATAGCCGAAAACTTCAACACCACAATTCCCCACGGCACCAGCTTTCTCCCCCAACTCCACTAAACTTCACTGCACGCTCAGTTGTCATCCTGACGAGCGCCCTTTGCGACACCGCGCACAAACAATACGCGGAACAAAAAAAGGCGCCCCGATTCCTCGAAGCGCCCGTCAAACCTGAAACTCTGCTATTTTCCCGACGCCGTCTTCACCCCACCCGGAGCGTAGTACCCATTTCTCGTGCGAGCCACTAACTTCCCATGGCCACGCGGAGGAATCACGTCCACATGCACGCTACGAAAACTTCCGTCGCGCGCCGCGTTCGAAGGATAATACGCCAGTGTGTACTGGTGCCGGATGTCATGCGCGACTTGTTCGCAGATCGCATGCACGTCTTCCACATTTTCCGGGAAGTACGCCACGCCGCCGGACGCCAGCGCAATCTCCGTCAAAGCCCGCTTCGCCGTCTTCGCGCTCTTCTTGCTCTCCTGGCTCAGCAATCCGATTGTGTAAATCACCGTATCCGTCTTCTGGATTTCGCGAACGGTCTTCTCCAGCGTGTTCCGGCTGGTGTTGTCCTCGCCGTCTGTCACGATCAGAAGCACCTTCTTCTCCTTGTTCCCTTTCTTCAAGTGATCCAGCGAACCGATAATCGCATCGTACAACGCCGTGCTGCCGCGCGCGTCAATGCGTTCCAGCGCTTCCTTCAGTTCCGGAACGCTGTTTGTGAAGTCCTTGTCCAGGTCCAGATAAAAATCGTCGTTAAAGTTTACAACAAAGGCTTCGTCCTGAGGGTTGCTGCTCTGTACCAAGGTCAACGCCGCTTCATTCACACGCGGCCGCTTGTCGCGCATGCTGCCACTGTTATCGATCACCAGCCCCATGCTGACCGGAATGTCTTCGCGCTTGAAAATCGCGAGCTTCTGTTCGACTTTATCTTCGTACACGCGAAAGTTGTCTTGCGTCAGTCCATCCACAAATTTTCCACGATCGTCTAGCACGCTGGTGTGCAACACCACCAGGTCCACGTTGACCGCGATCTTCCCGCCTTGTTTATTACCGTCGGCAGGTTCCCGGCCGGGAGGAGGCGGCGGCGACGTCGGCGACACCGGTATCTGCGCCAGCGCGCTGCCGGCACACACCAAGAAAACGAACAGGAAAATTGCCGCGATCCGCGAAAGGACGAACCGAAGGTCAATGCGCCGGCGCGTAGTACCCGGTCTTGGAGTACACAGAGAGCGGCGGGAGACCCTTGGGCGCGCGCAGCTTGACTTTGATTTTGCGCCAGCGGGCGTCGTGGACGTGGTTGCTTGGTCGGTATCCGAGTACATATTGGTTGCGTAGCTCCATGCCGATCTTGGACGCGATGTCCGGCAGATCATTTAGATGCTCCACGGCAAACACTCGGCCACCCGTCAACTCCGTAATCTCGGCGAGCAGCGAAGGGCCGTTGAGCTCTTCCGGCGTACGATTGCGATATCCGAGCGGGTCATAAATGCCGATGGCATAGAGCTGGGTATCGGCTTCCTTCACCAGCCGCTTGATATCGTTCTCGTTGTACCTACTGTGATTATCTCCTCCATCGGAAAGAATGAGCAAGGCACGTTTGGCGTTGTGTGCACCCCGCATCTGGCTCAACCCCAGGTAGATAGCGTCCAACAGGGCAGTCCTGCCCTTTGGGGCAGTCAGCATCATCCGGCTTTGTAGATCTTCCACGCTGTTTGTAAACGTGCTGGTCAGTTCTGCGCGCTCGTTGAAACTCACCAGAAAAAATTCGTCTTGCGGATTCGCGGTCTTGAAGAATTCCAGCGCTGCCTCTCGCGCCTTGTCCACCTTGTTGGCCATGCTTCCGCTGAAATCGAAAATCACGCCAATCGAGATCGGCACATCCTCCGAGGAAAAACTTACGATTTCCTGTTCGATGTTGTCTTCAAAAACACGAAAGTTGTCCGGCTCCAGCCCGGTCACCAGGCGATTGTAGGGGTCGGTGACCGTCACATTCACCAGCGCCAGGTCCACATCGGCGCGAATCACTTTTCCCGGTACGATTTTCACCGACGGCGTGTCTCGTGAAACATTCGTCAAGGTCGGCAGAGTCGCTGGGGCCGGTGTTGCCTCTATTTTTGGTGGTGGTGGTGGATTTTCCTGCGCGAACAGAGGAGTTATGGCACAAAAAACCAACAGGCACGCGATGGGGCAGGTTTTCGCAAGCCAAAGGAGTTCACGCGTCTTGCACCAATCGCGTTTCACGGCCTTCCCCCATCCTTCCGGTTCGCCGGAAGGGCCGCGCGGAGACCACATCATAGCACCGGGATTTCGGAAGGCAAGTCCCATTCCGCCAGTACCGCCAGTACAGACATTTCGATAGTTTGGAAGCGTGATCGCGATGCGAGCTAGATTTGGCGTGTGCGGGCTGCCTTCCGGAGTCGAGAGCCACACGCCTATTCTAGAGTGAGAGAATCCTGCAGGCGGAGCGCCTTGCGGGGGAGCGTGACTGTGTGAGTACTCACAGCGGGTCGGGTGGCGGACTCGAAAATTTGGGAGTTAGCTCATATCGGCAGATGCAGGTCGCTACAAGCTGAGCCAAGGGATGGGAGGGTCGCCCTGAATCAGGGCAATGGCGCCAGTTAACCGTCAATGTTCCGAGACGTTGCCGCCAGTACGCTGCATCTATTTGTCTAATTTGTCTCTTCGACTGGAATTACCTTTGCCACCCTGTGTTAGCATCGGCTCCAGCGTTCCTGCGGAGTGCTTCTGCCATGTCTGATCTCAAAGTCGTCGTCGTAATTCCCGCTCGTTTTGGTTCCACTCGGCTCCCCGGCAAACCGCTGGTCTCCTTCGCCGGAAAGCCCATGATCCAGCACGTTTATGACCGGGCCAAACGGGCTCAAACCGTACACGAAGTGCTGGTGGCCACGGACGATCAACGGATTATGGACGCGGTTTTCGCCTTCGGAGGCCACGCTCGCATGACCCGTTCCGACCATCGCACCGGAACGGAACGGATCGCCGAAGTAGCTGCCCACGAACCCGGCGATATTTTCGTCAACGTTCAAGGCGACGAGCCCCTCATCGATCCTCTCGCCATTGACGCCGCCGTCGGCGCGCTCCTTGAAGAACCTCCCGCTCAGATCGCCACCGTGGCGACGGCTATTCGACACGCCGCCGACGTTATGGACCCCAACGTCGTCAAAACTGTTCTCGACTTCGATGACTGCGCCCTCTACTTCTCGCGCGCGCCGATTCCCTGGATTCGCGACACCCAGCAGAAACTGCACGTCAAATATTGGAAACATCTGGGTCTTTACGTATTCCAACGCGACGCATTGCTCGAATATCCGACCCTTCCTCAGGGGGAACTCGAAAAAATCGAGCAACTCGAACAGCTGCGCTGGCTGGAAAACGGCTGGCGCATTCGCGTTGCCGAAGTTCCCCACGATGCCGTCAGCGTCGACGTTCCGGAAGACATTCCTCGTGTGGAAAAACTGATGAGAGAGGAAAAGCACACCGAGAATTAGGTGGTAGGGCTCCAATGCCGGAGTGTCTGAAGAAGGCGATCTGTGGAGCTAAATCAACCAGTCCACCAATCACCACAAAAACTGTCATCCCGAGGAGCATAGTTTGCGACGAAGGATCTCTAGCGATCCGTATCCCTAAACCTCAACATCTAGAGAGCTTGTGACTTGTTGGAATTTTGAGACGTAATTCTGGACTACTGCTGCGTGATGATTCCCGTGGTCGTGCGGTTGTTGTCCGAGCACACCATCACCACCATGCCCGCATTCACGAAATACGCCTGAAAATCCAGCGTCAGGGAGGGCGATCCGTTCACGGCGAATTGGTAGTGGTTGTTCAGCGTGCCGTTCTGGTTGATCGTCAGCGTCCCGCCAACCGGAACGTTCGAAGCCGCCGTCTTCGTAGATAGCCCCAAGTACTGATAGTCAGACCCGCCGGATATATTGCTCGAGCCGGAAGAAGACAGGCTGTACTGCACCACGTAGTCTTCCTCATACGGCACGGCGGTCGTGGTACCTAACTCGATGCCGCTCCAGCCCGAAACGTAATTACCGACGCTTCCGCTTACCGTAAACGGCCCTGCGTTCTGCGCATACATCGCTCCGCCACCCACAAATCCTGCACTCGTCTCGAGCAGGGCGGCCTGCGCTGGCGAAACCATGTAAAACACATAGGAGAATACCGGCAAACCCGAAGCCTTGAAAGTAAATGTGCCCCGCCCACTGCCCGAATTCGAAGTGTCTATCGCGTAAGTCGCCGCGGAAATGTTTCCTCCCTGCGAAACATGCGTGTAATTGCCATCATTATTGGTGTCCAGCGAAATCGTGCCTACCCCGCCATTCCCATCCGCGCTGAATCGCGCCGCCCGGCCCACATTGCCTTTGGTTCCCACAATCCCGTCGCCATTGATCAAATACACGAAACTACCGGTGAACTGCGAATTCTGTGTCGGAATCGTCGCGGACTGCTGCAGCGCATCCCCCACGCTTCCGCCCAGCGTGTCTTCCTCCAGCATCTTGAAATGTGTGTCGTCCACGATATAAAACGCAAATGTCCGGCCGTCGAACATCATCGTGCCGCGACCAAAGGTCGCGCCATTTCCGTTGTCGGTATCGAGCGCGTAGGTTCCCGGCGCAATCGCCGTCGCCCCAGACGGAGCCGCCACGTTGCCGTCGTTCGTGTCCATCACCCCGCCAGTGATGTTGCCGTTCCCGTCTCCGATCAACTGACCCACCATATTAATGGGCGCGGCATTCGTGGTCAGGAAGGAAACGCCCGACGTTCCGAACACGAAGGGATGCCCGAGCGCCGCCGCCGTAAAATCCGCGCTTGTTTGCTGGTTAAACGTCCCGCTGCCGGCCGCGTTCAAGTCGGTCTCTACAATGTATCCCGTGGTGGTCGACTGCATCGCCAGAGCGACTTGCAGTGAACCCCCGCCCGCAACAGTTATCGTCGCCGTCGCGCGTCCGTTCGACTGCACCTCATACGTCCCACTCGTGAATGCCATGATCGAAGCCGGCGCCCCCGAACTCAGGTTCAGCGAGTCCTGCAAGCCACCGGTAATATTTCCGTTGCCGTCGGCGGTGAACGATCCGATGCGGGCAAAATAGGCGCCAGACAAATCGATCCCGCTCATGGAAAATGCGTACTGCCCCTTCAAACTGGCGTTTGAAAACGGCCCGGAAGGTGGCGTTGGAGGTGTGGACCCTCCGCAGCCCACAAGGCTTAGCGCTACCAGTACGGTCAGCGCCGCGCCGCGCAGCTTCCTCACAGCACGCCGCCTTGCGATTTCGCCTGTTGTCCCTGCCGAGGCGCCATGTAAGACAGCGGCATTCCCCGGACGCTTCTCACCGCCAGCACCTGCGTAGCTTTCTGCACGATGCGCGCCACGAACTGCGTCCCATTTCCGCAGGCCACGCTTTCCCCCACGATTCGCACCGAATCTCCGCTTTGGAGCGTGAAGTGGTTCGCCGACAACAGTCGCGCATCTCCCAGATGTGCGTCCACGATCCCGTTAGCGGTGCGTACACTCACGCGCGCCCCCAGCGGTGGCGCATCCGCCGAAGCCGCAAACGCATCCACCGTACCCACCAATGTCACTTCCCGCGCCATATCGTAGGAAGCCAGGGCAGTATTCGAGTCCGCAGGCGTCTTGTCTTGTGCGGAAGCCGCGCCGCAAAGCAGCACACCGGCAACCGCCACCATCACCCAATATCGCGTTCCCATCCGCATCGTCCGCGTCTCCGCGCCAGTGCTCATCGATCCAGCCATCTCCAGCTAACAAGGGCATTAGCCAAGTCTAAGCGCTCTCCAGCATAATCGTTTCTGGCACCTCTGCAAACTCCACTGCCCCACTCCAGGTATTGTCATTCTGAGGAGCGCGCCTTTGCCTCACGCGCGACGAACAGTCTCAACCGACCCATCACTTCGTATGCCGCCGTCAGCGTCCCCTGCAAACCAGAATTCCGATTCTCCGCCTCCAAGACTTTGCATTGACACTCTCCCACCTTCCGAACATAATTATATGTACGTCAATCCTGCGGAGGTTCGACAAGCTCAAATCTGTCCGGCAGACGCGAGCGACCTGGATGGCGCCAAAATATATTTTTGTTACCGGCGGTGTTGTTTCTTCTCTTGGCAAGGGCGTAGCAGCTTCTTCCATCGGATGTCTCCTCGAAAGTCGCGGATTTAGAATCACTATCCAAAAATGCGATCCGTACCTCAATGTCGATCCGGGTACGATGAGCCCCTTTCAGCACGGCGAAGTCTTCGTTACCGATGACGGCGCCGAAACCGACCTCGACCTCGGCCACTACGAACGCTTCACCCACGTCAAACTTTCTCGGGACAATAACTGGACCACCGGCCGTATCTACGAAACCATCCTTTCGAAAGAACGTCGCGGCGATTATCTCGGCAAGACTGTTCAGGTCATTCCCCACGTCACCGATGAAATCAAGCGCTGCATCAAGCGCGTTTCCGAAGGTGTCGACGTAGTCATCGTGGAAATCGGCGGAACTGTCGGCGACATCGAATCGCTCCCCTTCCTGGAGGCCATTCGCCAGATGCGCCTAGAGCTGGGAGCCGAAAATACCCTCTTTGTCCATGTCACCCTGGTCCCTTATATTGCCGCTGCCGGCGAACTAAAGACCAAACCAACGCAACACAGCGTCAAGGAAATGCTTGGAATCGGGATTCAGCCGGACATTCTGCTTTGCCGTAGCGAGCGTCACATTTCTGCCGACCTCAAGCGCAAAATCGCTCTGTTCTGCAACGTCGTGGAATCCTGCGTCATTTCCATGGAAGATGTGAAGACCATCTATGAGGTTCCCGTAGAGCTCAGCAAGGAAGGCCTGGACGCGCAAATCACTCGTCTGCTTCGCCTGGAAGACCGCCCCGCCAACATGCAGCCCTGGATGGAAATGCTGAGTCGCCTGCACCATCCCAAGGGCGAGGTGCGCATCGGGATTGTCGGCAAGTACGTTCAACTGGAAGACGCGTATAAAAGCTTGCGCGAGGCGTTACTGCACGGCGGCTTGGCCCACAATCACAAAACCGTTATCGAATGGATTGAGTCGGAAGAGATCGATTCGCTCCAGACCGCGGAAAAGCGCCTGAAAAATTACGATGGCATCCTCGTTCCCGGCGGTTTTGGTAAACGCGGGATACAGGGCATGATTCACACCATTCAGTACGCCCGCGAGCACAAGATTCCCTTTTTCGGCATTTGCCTTGGCATGCAGTGCGCCACCATCGAATACGCGCGCGATGCCGCGGGGCTTTCGCGGGCGGACAGCACCGAGTTCGATCCGCAAACGCCGGACCGTGTCATCTATAAGTTGCGCGAGTTGCTCGGTATTGACGAAATGGGAGGCACTATGCGCCTCGGTGCCTGGCCATGCAAACTCGAACCCGGCTCCTTTGCGTACCAAGCCTATGGTGTAACGGAAATCAGCGAGCGCCACCGCCACCGCTACGAGTTCAATCGCGAATATGAGAAAACCTTGGTCGCCGCCGGCCTTCGCATCACCGGTCGCACTCCCGACGAGAATTACGTCGAAATCGTCGAAGCTCCCAACCATCCATGGTTCCTCGGTTGCCAGTTCCATCCTGAATTCAAGTCCAAGCCGCTGGAGCCGCATCCGCTGTTTGCCGCCTTCATAGGCGCTTCGCTCGAACACAAAATCCAGAAATCGCGCCCCACCAACGCCACCGGCGCCCAAGAGCCTCAGCCTCACGCTCCCGCCCTGCGCGCTGCCCCCCACGCCTCGGCCTGATTTGTTGCCAGGGGCCGGTTTTGACATCGACTGCGAGGTTAACGTAATTTTTGTTTAGAAAACTCCGTATTGCGGCCCGCCGGAGCTACCAGCTAGTTAATAAAACCACCTATAACCCATTCAGAATCTGACAGATCTCCCGTGGGCCTCACACCGCCACCGCGCCCTCTAGCTAATAGCTAGAAACAAGCAACACATTTTAGCGCTTTCTTTGACCTTAGCGCAGTGCAGCCTCTGTAAGCCCTGCGCCCCTTCTTCCGTCAAATCAACTTCCCTTACGCTATCTCGCCTTGCCATTTTTCCCCATTCGGACGACCCGAGCGCAGCTTGTGATATCTTCATTCCATTCATGCCTGCCACCCGTGAAATCCCACTTGGTTCCCTACGCCTCGGCGGAGGAAATCCGCTCTTCCTCATCGCCGGCCCGTGTGTCATTGAATCGGAATCCCATGCGCGATTGATGGCGGAACGCGTCGCGAAAATTGCCGGCGATGCAGGCGTGCCGTACATCTTTAAAGCCTCCTACGACAAGGCCAATCGATCCTCGATCAAGGCGTTCCGCGGCCCCGGTCTCACCGAAGGCCTTCGCATCCTCGCCAAAATCAAGTCCGATCTCCACCTTCCGATCCTCACCGACATCCATGAAGCCTCCCAAGCCGCTCACGCCGCCGAAGTCGCGGACATTCTCCAGATCCCCGCCTTCCTCGCGCGCCAGACCGATCTTCTCCTCGCCGCCGCGAAAACCAGCCGCATCATCAATATCAAGAAACCCCAATTCCTCTCCCCGTGGGACATGGGCAACGTCGCGGAAAAAGTCGCCTCCTCCAGCAATCCGAACATTATCCTCACCGAGCGGGGCGCTTCCTTCGGCTATAACAATCTCGTCGTCGACATGCGCACCTTCCCGATCCTGCAGAAATTCGGCTATCCCGTCGTCTACGATGTCACTCACTCGGTACAAATTCCAGGTGGCCTCGGCCATGCCAGCGGCGGCCAGCCCGAATTCATTGGAACGCTCGCCTGCGCCGGAGTCGCCGCCGGCGTCGACGGTCTCTTCCTGGAAACCCACGACAATCCCGCCGCCGCCCTCTCCGACGGCCCCAACGCCTTGCCTCTGGCCCAACTTGCCCTGCTGCTCTCCCGTATCAAGGAGCTCTCCACGCTGGTCCGCAGCTGGAGCCGTTCATGAGCCTCGATTCCGCCCGCCGCGTCCTGCGCATCGAAGCACAAGCCATAAACGATGTCCTCGCGCGCCTCGATGCTTCCTTTGTTCGCGCCGTCGATTTGCTGCTCGCCTGCAAAGGCCGTACGGTGGTCACCGGCATGGGCAAATCCGGCCTGATCGGCAGAAAAATCTCCGCTACGCTCTCCAGCACCGGGACTCCTTCGTTCTTTCTTCATCCCGCGGAAGCGTTGCACGGCGATCTCGGCATGCTGGCCCGTGGCGACGCGTTGCTGGCGATCAGCTACGGCGGCGAGACGCCGGAAATCCTCAACCTACTCGACGCGCTCAAGCGTCTGGAAATTCCGATCGTCACGATGACCGGCAATCTGAAATCCACGTTGGCGGGCGCCAGCGAAGTTGTCCTGGATGCCAGTGTGAAAGAAGAGGCGTGCTCGCTCAATCTTGCTCCCACGGCGAGCACTACCGTCGCGATGGCTCTTGGCGACGCGCTGGCCATCGCGCTGCTCGACCGACGCGGTTTCAAACCCGACGATTTCGCTGCGCTTCATCCCGCCGGACGCCTTGGCAAGAAACTCCTTCGCGTTGAACATTTCATGCATGTTGGCGATGCCTTGCCGCGCGTTTCGCTGGAAACGCCGATGCCTGCCACGTTTCACGAAATGTCCGCCAAGAAACTGGGCATGACCACGGTGGCCTCTCCCGACGGCAGGCTCGCCGGCATCATCACCGATGGCGACCTGCGCCGGCTGATGGAAACGCACGGCGGCGCTACTCTCTCGATGGCCGCGGGCGACTGCATGATTCGCACTCCGCAAACCATCGGCCCCGACCTGCTCGCCAGCGAAGCCCTCAACCTGATGGAAAAGAAAAAAATCACCTCAATAGTGGTAGTCGATCCCGCCACGCAAAAAGTTCTGGGAGTAGTCCACCTCCACGACTTGTGGACCCTGGAACTGATGTAACGCCTGGCAGGTCCACAAGCCCTGCGGCTTTTTTCGCGCCTGTTCGATAAAATCCCCGACGCCGAACGAAGCAAGGAATCCCTCTTGGATTGAAAACGACAGAGGGATTCCTCACTCCGCAGACTCCGTTCGCAATGACCTGGTTTATATTGCGTTATCGAACCAACTTCAACCGCATCGCCTCTACCGCCTTCTTGAGGAACGCTTCACCTTCCGGCGTCGTCCGCGTCGCGCCCTGCGCCGTTTCTGGCCAGTTCGCGCGGTCGGCCATCATGGCTTCCAGGCCTGCCAGGATTCCCGGATCGCCGCCGGTGAAGTCTTCGATCAACTTCTCCCAGCGAGCCGCCAGTTCCTGCCCCTTCCGCCCCGCGGGATCTTCGCCGAGCGATGCTTCGATATCCGCATGCAATTGGGCCCAATCTTCATTCGCTTTTTCCAGGTCTCCTGGGGACAAATTGCCTCTCCGCGCCGCCACCTTTGCCCGCGCCTCCGCGCTGAAATACTTCTTCTTCCATTCGGTGTTCTTTTGCATTTCAAACTCCTTCACGATGAGTTGAAACAGTTTCCAGTCCGGATCTTTACTGGACTGAATCGACCGCTGGGCATTGCTGATGGCGCGAATCGCTTTGTCGAGTTGCAGGCGCCTGGCGAGCAAGACGTCCCGCTGCTTCTGCAGAACATCGGCAAGCTTTGCGTCGGGTTCCAGCAAGCGGCGGATCTGCTTCAGGGGAATGCCGAGAAACTTCAGAACCACGATCTGTTCGAGTCGCGCGAAATCTCGCACACCGTACAAGCGATATCCCGCTTCGGAGCGCTGCATTGGCCGCAAGAGTCGCAGCCGGTCGTAATGATGCAAAGCGCGCACGGTCACGCCCGCCAGGCTGGCAAATTCCTTCGCGAGATAAACTTCCTTGGTTCGAGTGTTCACGGCTTCCTCCAGACTCATCCTCAAGCCTGACGCAACGTAAGGGTCAAGCAGCATTTTTATCTGACTTCAGTAGTCTGTGGTCACATTATCGGGAGACCCAAGGCTCGCGGACACGCCCTGCGCTGCAGGCCTTCTGATACACTTTACGACTCATTCTCCCGATGGAGGGTCCCTTGTCCCGCAGCCCGAAACTTTCCGCCGCGCTCAAGAAACGCGCCGCGCAGATCAAAGTCCTGTTGATGGACGTAGATGGCACCATGACCAATGGAGGCGTCACGCTTCTGTCGCAGCCCGATGGCTCCGCGCTCGAAATCAAGACTTTCGATGCGCATGACGGTCAAGGCCTGACGCTCGCGAACACCGCGGGTATTCGCACTGGCTGCATCACCGGACGCGAAAGCGCTGCGCTTCTTCGCCGCGCCAACGAAATGAAAATGGAATTCATTTATATGAAGCAGCCCAACAAAATGCCGGCTTATGAGGAAATCCTTCGTAAAGCCGGAGTGAGCGATTCTGCCGTCGCCTATGTCGGTGACGATCTTCCCGACCTTCCGATTCTGCGCCGCGTGGGCTTAGCCATCGCCGTGGGCGATGCGGTGCCCGAAGTCAAGAACGCGGCGCACTTTGTCACGCCATCGGTTGCTGGCCACGGCGCCATTCGCGATGCCATCGAGCTGATCCTCAAATCCAAAGGCACTTGGGAAGAAATGATCGACAAAGCCCGCGCCTGATCGGCCACACCTCTTGTTCCGTGAAGTGGCTTGACTTCCTGTAGGTACCGCGACAGACTCTGCCCACCAATCGCTGCCGCACTTCCTCCCCTATCATGCGGCGCCAAAAAGAAAGGATCCCTCATGCGAACGAACTACCTCGCCGTTTTCGTCGCTGCTGTTGCGTACTGGGTACTTGGCGCGGTTTGGTATGGAGTTTTGTTCAACAAACCCTGGATGGCGCTGGAACAGATAACCATCGAGCAGGCGCAAAGCGTGAATCCGACCGTCCCTTATATCATCGCTTTTCTCCTGGAACTACTGATCGCCTACTCGCTCGCGCAGCTCTGCATCTGGCGAAACGCCAACACCATCGGCCGCGGCGCTTCGGTCGGCGTTCTGGTCTGGATCGGCTTCATAGGTCCAATCACGTTGATGAATTACATCTTCGAGATGCGCCCGAAAACGCTCTTCGCCATCAACGAATTTTATCCGCTCGCTGGGCTCATCCTGATGGGCGCCATTTTCGGTGCCTGGACCAAGAAGCCTGCTTGATTGCCAACCCTTACGTTTCCGGGCGTTCTCAGGCGATAATGGAGACTCACAATTTCCATTGCGAGGCTTCCTCTTAATGCACCCATGGCACGACGTTTCGCCCGGTAAAGATCTGCCCCGTGACTTTCAGGCGCTCATCGAAATTCCGTTGGGCTCGAACGTCAAGTACGAATTGGACAAGCCCACGGGGCTGCTGAAAGTCGATCGCATCATTCATTCCGCGGTGTTTTATCCCGCGAATTACGGCTTTATCCCGCAGACCTACGCCGAGGACAACGACCCGCTCGATGTGCTCGTGCTGTGCCAGGAAGCCGTGCAGCCGCTTGCGCTCATCAAGGCCCGCGCCATCGGCGTGATGACCATGATTGATTCCGGCGCTAGCGACGACAAGATCATCGCCGTCGCCACGAACGATCCCGAGTTCAGCGATTACATCGAGGCGCGCGACCTTCCGCCTCACCGCTTGCTGGTTGTGAAGCGGTTCTTCCAGGACTACAAGCAGCTTGAGGGCAAGCAGGTCCAGGTCGAAGATATTCGCCCCGCGTATGCCGCTATAAACATCATCGAAAAATCACTGGCGCGCTACCAGGCGATGAAAGAAGAACTCCGTACGCCACATCCGTAACTGGTGAAACTTATGCCTGCTGCCCTCAAATGGATCTTGGTTTCTCTGGCGCTGCTGGTCTCCGCCGTTTTTTTCCTGCTCAGCATGATGGCAGGTGGCCCGAAAGACGCCCTGTACATGGTGCGCTACGCGCTGCCGCACATGCATCGCGGCAATCTGAAGGTGGGAGATCAAGCGCCGGATGCGCGATTGGTGGCGCTCGACGGATCCACGCGCTTCCACATTCGAGAGAGAACCGATGGCCGCCCGCTGGTGCTGGTCTTCGGCAGTTTCACTTGACCACCGTTCCGTCGCCAGGTTGGCGACATCGCTCAGCTCTACACCGACTACAAAGATCACGTCGATTTCCTGACCATCTACATACGCGAGGCGCATCCAACCGACGAGTGGATGATGAAGTCCAATGAGAAAGACCGCGACGACGTCTGTTACAGACAGCCGAAAAACATCGAAGACCGCATAGCCATCGCCAACGATTTCACCAAGCGCTACAAATTTGCAGTGCCCTTCGGCATCGACGAAATGTCCAACGCCGCGAATGACGCGTATGCCGCTTGGCCGGAGCGCCTCTACATCATCGACGGGGGCGGCCGCATTTCCTACAAAGGTGGCAACGGCCCATTTAAATACGATCCGAAAGAGGTTCGCGCCTGGCTCGCCCAGCGCTACGGCGAAGTAAAGCACCCGGAACCCACCCCTGCCCCTGCGGGCGCGGAAAAGAAGAGCTGACCACGGTCAGGTTTTTGACAGTAGCGCCGTCTTGCCAAACCTGTAGCAGAACAAGAACAGGAATGGCGGATACACAATGCCAACTAGGGTTATGGGCCAACCGGCATAGTGTTTGATTACGCCACAAAGAATGGCGACGGGCACGCCGACATACGCTGCCGACGGCACGAGAACACTGGTCAGCCTGGAACCCACCAACAACGCGATTCCAGCGGCCAACATAAGAGCGCCTCCAAGCGTTCCCAGTGTTCCGATGATCATCGGCTCGGTCTCGCTGTTCAGGATGCCTCGATAGACGAGCTCCTGCGTACCACCAGCGGTTTGCAGTGCACCAAATATAATTGCGAACAACGCAACGGGCATTTGACCACGCATTGTGTAGCCTCCTGAACGATGGGGATTTGAAAATGGTTATCCGACAGAGCGAAAAAATACCCAGGCGATTGCCGACGAAACCAGGAACGACAGCGCGCCCGCAATCACCATGCTGGATTCCAGTCGCAATGGAACGGCTACACTCGCCAATTCCCACAATGCCGTGCGCCAGAGCGACACGATTCCCGAACGGCCGCCTTGCAATGCGGCTTCGTACAGTTGATCTTCAAACACCTCGATCATGTCCGCACCGAAACGACGGCGCAGTTCGCGAGGGTACGCGATCAGCAAGCATCGGTATGTCCAGCCGCTCCAGCGAATGATCCATTCCATATCGCTACTCCGCGGGCCGCGGCACTAATTTTTTTCTGCGCGCAAGACGCATGACGGAATCGATGCGGCTCAATTCCGCTTCCAGCAACAGCTTGCCGTTTCCCGTAAGCCGGTAATAGCGGCGGCGGCTGTCGTGTTGGCCGGCGGCATCGGCCGCCGCCACCTCTGCGATCAAGCCCAGGTCCAGCAGGCGCTGCAACGTGCTGTAAAGGGTTCCCGGCCCCATGCGCACTTCACCGTTCGACAAGGCTGTTGTTTCCTGCATGATTGCGTAGCCGTGCTTTTGGCCATCCGCCAGGGAAAACAATACAAAAAATACGGCCGGCGTAAGCGGCAACAACCGCTGCAGGTCTTCCGGAATTCGCTTTGGCTTCATCGCGACCGCCCCAGGCTGCTATATCAACTGCAGATATATCAGTAACCGATATAGCTGTCAAATGGATTTTGTAAAGGGCACTTTCATGGTCGGTCGCGTGGAATTCCGCGTTACACTTTCCTTCTGATCCATGAAAAAAAAGGAGCACGGTCTGCGGATCCACACCGGAGGAAAGCATGTTGGCCTCGCCCGCGCGCTATCCAAGCTGGGATTATGCTCCCGATCGCAAGCGTTCGACTTGATCCGCGAAGGCAAGGTTTCTCTCAACGGCTCGCTTGTCAGGAATCCGGAGACTCCCGTGCGGCTGGGCAAGGATCGAATCGATGTGGATGGCCAGGCCGTTGCCGCCGCCGAAAAAATCTATCTGGTTCTCAACAAGCCGCGCGGCATCGTTACCACTGCCGCCGATGAAAGAGGGCGCGACACGGTCTACTCGCTTCTGCCTTCCAATCTCCCGTGGATCGCGCCCGTTGGCAGACTGGATCGTGCAAGCGAGGGCTTGCTGTTATTTACAAATGATTCGGAATGGGCCGCGCGCATCAGCGATCCCGCCTCGCATCTGGACAAAACGTATCACGTGCAAATCGGCGCGGTAGCGGATGCTCAGCTTCTCGATGCTCTGGAGTGTGGGATTGGAACTCCCAAGGACGGAGAACTGAAAGCCAAGCGTGCGTCAATCCTTCGCACCGGCGAGAAAAATTCCTGGATGGAGATCGTTCTGGACGAAGGCAAGAACCGGCAAATCCGCCGGATGCTCGATGCGTTTGAGATTGAAGTCCTGCGGCTGATTCGCGTGTCGATCGGTCCTTTAGAGTTGGGAGATCTGGCAAAGGGTGCGCACCGGCGCTTGCGTGCGGATGAAAAGATCAAGCTGGATAAAGAGAACGGCCCACCTCGGAAGGCGGGCCCTGCCTAGCCGCGGCCGTCATTTCGAGGTGTCTAACTCGCTGGCGCCATAAATGGGCGAATCCTTCGGGATCGGCTCGTTCCAGATGTAGTGGTCGAACCAATCGAGGTTGGATTGCTGCAGCGCGTGGATCGATTTTGGCTTGTTCACGCCGTGTCCGAAGCCGGTATAAAGTACCATACGCGACTCCACTCCCTGGTCCTGTAAGCCACGATACAACTCGTAACTGTCCGGCACGGGCACGCGCTTGTCGTTGCTGCCCTGTTGAATTAGTGTTGGAGTCTTGGCCTGCTTGATGGTGGTGATCGGCGACGTCTTGGCGTAGATCTGCGGATCGTCCCACGGCGTGGCGTGGAGATATTGCCGCGTAAATGGCGTGATATCGGTGTTGACGTAATAGGTCATCCAGTCGCTAATACCCGCGCCTTCAGAAATTGCCTTGAAGCGGACCGTGTGCGTCGTCAAAAACGAGGAGATGTAGCCGCCCTCGGACCAGCCCATCGAAGCCATGCGGTTTGGGTCAACCATGGACTTGCTGATCAGGTAGTCCACTCCGCTCATCACGTCCCACATGTCGCCAACTCCCAGGTTGCGCACATTCAGAGCGCGAAACGCCGCGCCGTAACCCGCACTGCCGCGATAGTTCGGCTCAAGCACCAGCGCTCCCTTGGCCAAGAATTGCTGAATGGGATAGGCGTATCCCGCCGCAGCAAGCACTGGCTCCGAAGTTCCCGTCGGGCCGCCGTGAATGTCCACGAACAAAGGATATTTGCGGGCTGGATCATAATCGGCGGGTTTGTACAACACTCCCTCGATTTCCGTGCCGTCCTGGCTCTTCCAGGAAATCACTTCCGGCTTGCCCAGGTTCCAGTCCTTTACTTGCGCGGTCATGTCCGTCAGTTTCTTTGGCAGGAATGGCGAAACACGGGAAACAGATAATTCCTGCATGTGCGTTGCGTCTTCCGTAACGATCGCAACAGCTTTGAAATCCGTCGTGAAGGAAAAGTTCTCCGCAATGAACACGTCGGGAGAAGAAATGCGCTGAATGTCGTCGGTCTGCGGATTGATCCGGAACAAATGAACATTGGTTTTCTGTATGGCCGCAAAATATATGCCGTCGGGGCCCCAATCCAGGGGATATTGATCTTCATCAAATTTGGCGGTCAGGTCTCGCACGTCCGCAGGCGTGGTTGCAGGCTTGTTCACGACCTCGGCGAGTTCGACCACCGCGATGTGCCCGTTTGCATAGTAAAAGTAAGGCTGCGCGAGCGCGGTCTGAAATGCCAACTCCTTGCCATCGGGCGAAAAGATGGGATTTGAGTCTGGGCCTTCCAACCCCACAATTTTCTTCATGGCGTTGTTCTTGGAAAGCTCCAGCAGATAGATGTCCTGATTTCCGCGAAACGCCAGCAACGGGTTCGCGGTTGCGCTAAAGGCGATCTGCGTGGAGCCCGGCGACCAGGCGAAACCGGTCACATTGAGCGACAGGTCCGTTATCAAGCGCTTTCCCACTGCCGGAAGATAGTTCTTTTCGGCTTCGGTGACGTCCACGGACCACAATTGATTTTGCCGGTAATCCTTCTCAAACACTTCGTAATCGCTGTATTTTTCTTTGCGGTCCTTGCTCGCTTTGGTTTCCGGAGCATCCGCGGTGAAGGCGATGAACCTGGAGTCCTTCGACCAGTGAAACTCGCCAATATCCGTCTCGGATTTTGTGAGTTGCCAGGCCTCGCCGCCCTCGGGCGAAATCAACCAGATCTGATGGCTTGCAGGCTTGCCCGGTTCCTTGTCGGCCTCCTTCTTATCTTCTTTTTTATCCTCTTTCTTCTCTTCCGGTTTTATCGCCGGCGTTATCGGCTCAATGGCGGCCAGCTCTCGTTCGGTCACGAATGCCAGCCAGCGTCCGTCGGGCGACCAATCCGCTCCGCCAGCCGATTTCTTGCCGCGCGTGAGCTGGAAGCTTTTCCCGGTTTCCACATTCGCGAGCCAGAGTTGCTGCACAAACTCATTGTCCTTCCAGTCTGTTTCCCGGATTTCGTATGCCACGAATTTGCCGTCTGGCGAGATCTTGGCGGACCCAATGGACTTCAAGCTGATGGACTCTTCGATTGTCGGCGTGTGTTTTGCTTGTCCCGCCGCCGTTCCGGACAGCATCATTCCCGCCGAAACGAGTATTCCCGCGATGCACATGGTCTTTTTCACAGTGTGTCCCTCCGTGCCAAACGGATGAGTGTACTCACAATCGTCTATCAGCAGGTACGCAAGTTTTCCGGCAAGTTTCAAAATGGGACGCTATATGGCCGCGGTCATTTCGCTACCTGATCTTTTGCACAAGTCTTTAAGGATTTTCCAACGAAGAACGGCAGAAGCTGTTAGAGTAGAGAGACTACTATGAGCATATTTTCTTGGTTAAAGCAGGACAAGACATTCCACCAGCCCGTCAACTGGGGCGTCACAGCCATCATGATCGCCCTGCACTTGTGCGCGCTCGCCTCGATCTTCTTTTTCACATGGAAGGCGCTGATCGTGTGCATCGTGATGTGGTGGGTCGCCGGCAGTCTCGGCATCGGCATGGGCTACCACCGGCTGCTGACGCATCGCGGCTACAAGACTCCGAAGTGGATGGAGTATTTCCTTACCACTTGCGGCACGCTTGCGTTCGAAGGCGGGCCGATCGCCTGGGTCGCCACCCATCGCATTCATCACCAGAACACTGACAAAGAGGGCGATCCGCATTCACCCCGCGACGGCGGCATCTGGGCTCACATGGGATGGATTCTGACCGGGCGGGCCATGCATCGCGATCGCACCGAACTTCTCCCGTATGTGCCCGACCTTCGCAAAGACAAGTTTCATCTCTGGATCAGCAAGTGGCATGTGGTTCCTTCAGTAGCCGTCGCCATCCTCTTCTATGCCATCGGTGGCTGGCCGTGGGTTTTCTGGGGCGTCTTTTTGCGGTCGGTCATGAGCCTGCACTTCACCTGGCTTGTGAATTCCGCCACGCACATTTGGGGCTCACAGCGCTTCGACACCGGTGATACTTCGACGAACAGTCTGTGGGTCGCCATCCTCACCTTCGGCGAGGGCTGGCACAACAATCATCACGCGCACCCGCAAGCAGCCCGCCACGGCTTCACCTGGTACGAAGTGGACATGAACTGGTATGGGATATGGACGCTACGCACACTCGGCCTCGCCTGGGACATTAAGCGGCCGAAGCTAGGGGCGGAACCCCTCGGCCGCCTCGCGGCCTGAAGAAGATCCACCCTAATCTAGATTACTTGGAACTGCCGACCATTGGGCTTTCCGGCTTGGAGTAGCGGGTACCCTGTAGGCGGTAGCCATTGCGTGTGCGCACGTGGCAATTCTTGAGGCGTGGGGAATTTAATTTTACGGTGATGCTGCGCCAGCCACGATTCGGATTCGCTTGCGGATAGTAGCTCAACGAATACAAATGCGCTAAGTCGTCGCGGATCGAGGCAAAGGCTCGCTGCTCGTCTTTCCAGCTTTTCGCAAAGTAGGCCTTGCCTCCGGTGGCCGCGGTCATGCGCTCGAAGACCGCCGTTGAGATCGGCTCCAATTGCGCCTGCTGTGTGCTGACCATGTAGATTGCCGTGCCCGTTGATTGCGCCAATTCCGCCACATCTTCCGGGGGAACGATGCTGGCATTGTCCGGACCGTTGGAGAAAACCACGATCACTTTGCGACCGGTATATTGCGCGGCGTCCTTCACGGTGAGCAGCAGGCAGTTGTATAGGGCCGCATCATCACCCGCGACCGTTGTGCGCACGCCCTGCAGCACCTGAGCCTTCTCAGAAGTCAGCTTCGCCGCTCGCGAAAGATCGCGGCTGTAGGAATAAAAAGCGATGCGGTCGGCGCCTTCCAGAGAGCGAATGAAATCGGATATGGCGTCCTGGGCGTATACAAACCCGCGATACATATAATTACTGGTGTCAAACAGTACAAACACGTTGGCTCCGGCAATCACAGAGTTCAGCTCGGCGGCCGTCAATTGCTTACCGTTTTTCTCATCGGGGGCAGCAGCACCGTTATTCAAATTCCCCTTGGGAGCTGACGCCTCGATTAGCTGCCGACTGGGTTCGTTCCCTTCCCCGAAGGTCGCGATCTTCTGCGAGATGCCGTCTTCCACGATCGAAAAATCGCCAGGCTGCAGCCCCGTTACGTAATTCCCATGACTGTCGGTGACGGCCACGTTCAGCTGAACCAGGTCAACCATTACGTGAATGTGTGAATCGAGCGGCACGGGTTCCTGCGCTGTCATGCTTTGCACTACGTAGAGACACAAGGCTGCACAGGCACTCAGAATTGAAACGAATAGTAGTTTCTTCACGGTCGTTATCCTTATCCCAGACGTTTGCGCGCGGAATCTCATGAGGAATTAATTTCCCGGTACGGCCACACCAGCCGACAACGACGTCTTTCCCTTGCGGACCTCGTCGCCCGTCTCTCGCAATGCACGCAGGGTTGCCGGCCAATCTTCCAATTCGCTGGCCGCGATCCTTTCTACCATCCTGCGCGTCAGGTCTGGCACCATGCGATTCAGGACCACCGGGGAATAACCCATTTCATCCGCCAGGCGCGCCCAATAAAGGTTTCCGGAATCCCAGCATTCGCCCATCAAACGGCTGTAATTGCCGCCCAACGCGGGGAATGGCCTCACATTGATGAACTCGCGCGCATACGTCTGCGTGAATACCGGATGGATTACGCCGAAGTCTCGCGACAAACGTTCCCAGCTGACTTCTTTCGGATCTTGCTGGATCAACGCATCCAGTTCCCGTCCCGCGGCGCTGACCTGTTCCAAGTCGGCCGGATATTTCGCTCGAAACTGAGCCGTCAGGAAGAAAGTATCCGCGGGAGAAACTCCCTCCAGAACTTCCCTTCTTCTTCCCGATTGCAGGGTTTCCTCGAGCCACGCCCGGCGCTCCGGAAACAAGCGATCGGAAAGTACGCCGACGACCTTGGCGCGCAAATCTTCGTTATTGAACGAGGCGGTCAGCAGTTCCTCCCCCGCACGTTGATAGAGCGCAACGGCATGCAGCTCGTTGCGGCTCACGTTCCACCAGCGCGGCACAATCGCATTGCTCAGCAGGCCCGGAACAAATTGCTGCCAGATCAGCGCCTGCACGTGATCGGGGGCAATGAAGTCCTGTTCAGCCTCCGAAAGCGCATAAGGGAGATCGGCAAGTGACCCGATGAGGTGCGCGCCACCACCGGCCGGAGAGCCGGAACCAAAAAGCCGCGGCGCCTGCCAGAGATGGTCCGCGCCGATTACAGTTTCTCCGGAGAAATCATGCGAGCGGACGAAGAGCGGGTTGTGGTGCAAGACCTGCGAACCGGGCGGCTCGTAGTAGGCGTAATTCATCCCGACCAAACTATCTCTGATAAAGGTGGCAAGCTGCCCGCGAGCTGTCTCAATTTGCTTCGGCGAAGTGGGCGGCTTCAGAGTTTTGAGCAAATCGGTGCGCATCTGCTGTTCGGTATGACGGTTGTTGTATGTGCCGGCGGCCCAGCGGGAGCGCTCGCTGTTGGTAAAGATGGGACGTGGCATTTCGAATTCACGAAGTTCTCCCGCGAGCGCTTCCACGCCGGCTTTTTCGGCGCTGTCCCCTTGTTCGATTTTTTTCAGGCCGTCGTCCAGCGCAAACAACGTGTCCAGGGAAACGAGCCGCTGATCGTCCAAAACTAACCGGATGCGGTTGGCCATTTCCTTGTGCATTTGCTGGCCTTCGGCGGAGACTTGCGGCGCTCCAGCAAGCAAATTAATCAGCTCGTCCTGGGTTCCGTGCGTTTTTCCGGTTGCCGCATGGAACACTTGCCCGAGAGAACTACGCGCAGCCGTAACGAGTTGAGCGTCTGAAGTGATAGCACCGAACGGCTGAATCACTTGCATCCACGAAGAATTCAGGTCGGCCGGGTCGATTTCTCCCTGCCGAGCGAGGATTTGCCAAAAGCCGACATTGGCTTGGAAAATTCCCATCGCGTTTCCCCGCAGCGTGTGATCAGAAATTTTATTCAGCGCCTCTGCCGTCCGTAGGAAGTGGGTGATCGACTCGTCATTAAGTTCGGGGAATTCGCTGAAGATCAGATATTGATCGCTGAAATCCGCGTAGCGCTCCGCCATCAACAGAACTGCCGCAGGGCTCAAACGTCGCGACGAGCCGCGCCGACGATCCAATTCACTCAAACAAAGATAAGCTTGCACCGGGCCGGAATCGGTTTCCATGCGCGAGAAAGCAAACATGGCTTCCGCCAACTGGTCCGGATTTTTCCAATCCGAAAAGTGCTTGGTCAAGCCGTGCATGAACTTGTTATCTGCCCTCTGGCGCAAAATTTCGCTCCAGACCTGCAAGCCGCCGGGCACATAGGGATCGCCATTGGCATCCCACTGCAACCGGGTGGTTAACACCATCAAGGCAGGCGCTGGCCGAAAAGCCACTCGGGCACCCGCTTCTGCAGATGCCCCGGGGGAACGGAACGCAGCATAATAATTCTTCAATCGATGGTTTGCGGCGAAGTGTGCCTGCTGGCTCGGGCTGGTTCGCGCCATCGCGTCGTAGTAGGCAGCCAACCACCCGCGGTCCTCCGTCAGGAGCCGGAGAACGAAATCGGCCGGCGCGCGTGGACTCGCACCGGCCATCGATTGCCAATCCTTTTCCGCCTCTTTTCCACCGGGGACCACCACGGCGCCATCGCGGATGCAGAGCTGGCTTCCGTAGAGATCGAGCGTGGGACCAATGGGTAGCAATTTTTCCAACCCGATTTGTCGCTGTAAAGCGAGTCGCGTTTGCGGTTCGATTCGCGACATCGCCCAGTACAGCCGCGCCAACTGCGGTTCGTACAACAGGCTATCCAGGAAGTCCCTCTTCTGCTCTCCCTTCTTTGCGTTCACCGCGACCCACTCTGCGGGCGTAAACAACGCCGGAACATTGCTGCCCTGATAGGCATAGGTAAAGGGCGCATCGTGCTGCAGAGCTTGCTCCAGTTGCAGCAAGGGAAATCCTGAATCAATGGTCAGAAAAGCTCTTTCAGGATCGGCAGTGACCAAACTCATGCCGTCGTGCCCGCATTCTCCTTCCATCCTGTATCCCAAGACACGGAGCAGTGCATCCGAGTCCTTGCAGCCTTGCACGCGAAGACTCGCAGGCTGGCCGGCAAGGGTGGTCAGGTCTCTTGCTTGTTGGACGTAGCGCCGCAACAAAATCAGATATTCGGTCGATCTGCCTAATTCGTAACCGTGCAGAATCACGTTGTGCGCAAGGATCGGCAACACTTCTTCCGACGAAACGTCCTGGCTGATTCCACTCATGCGCAGGAAGGACCGCAGCGGACCCGGAATCGTCACCTGATGTTCGGCTACGGACGAATTCGCATTTGGGCCGGACTGGTCCGATTCAGAGGAAGAATGCGGAGGTGTTGCGGCTCGCATGGCTGGACACGAAGCGGTCTGCGACAGACTGCCGAGACAAAACAACAGGAGGAAGAAAGAAGGTTTCACAAATGCCCCCTCGACGCCTAAGGCGAGGCGGTCGCCTGGGTATGTTGCAGGAGTCTACTCCTACGTGGTGGCATAGCCAATTAACATTTTTCTGACTTCAAGTAAGTCGGGGAAGCTTGTCGGGTTGCAGATCGGGGAGTTTCAGGATGGTACTGGCAAGACCTTCATAGGCCGTCCACAGTGTCTCCACAACCACAACCTCAATTCTGCCAATAAGGTGGGAGCCACGAATCCGTTCCGGCTGAGCCCGTCCCGGGCATCCACAGCATCGCCGGAAGATCGAGAACTTTGCATATGTAAGTCATCGGGAGATCAGGTTTGCCGGGCCGCCGGTTCCGCCCGATCCGGACGAAGTTGGATGGAAAGATACCGTTCGCGCGCATTCCGGAATGATCACGCGGATCATTGCGCGATTCGAAGGCTATCCGGGCAGGTATGTTTTGGCAATGCCACATTCTAGAGCATGAAGATAACGAGATGATGCGACCGTACGACGTGCTGCCGAGTACATAGAATCACGATATCCAGGAATTATTTGCCGTTTGCTTGCATGGCTGAAGCCATGCGCCTACCTTCGCAAAAAGCGCGCTGAATGGGGTCAGCCACGAAAATCGGTACGGTTGCTGACGACTGTTATCGGGGATAAAATTTGCTCTGTTGGCGGATTGTTCGGTTAGCCGGCGGCTGCGGAGGTGAGAGCTTATGTGCAGAAATATTCGGACTCTATTTAATTTTGATCCGCCGGTGACGGACGAAGAGGTTCGCGCCGCATCGTTGCAGTTCGTGCGTAAGATCAGCGGGTTTAACAAACCGTCGAAAGCCAATGAAGCCGCGTTCGTGGCCGCTGTCGATGGAATCGCCGCAATTTCTGGTCAACTCCTCCATTCCCTAGAAACGAATGCAACGCCGAAGAACCGCGAGGAAGAAAGACTCAAAAGGCAAACCAAGTCCGCTGAAAGATTTGGCACTTGAAATCTGGAGGGAAAGGTTTTAGAGATTGTGGATCGGTTGAGATCCTTCGCCGCAGAAGGCGCTCCCGAGTATGACAATTTTGATTAGCAGATCGGCGTGACCGTACTGGTGCTGGAGTTATGATCGGTTCTCTTTCGCTTGCCTGACTGAAAATTCCTAAGGAGAAATGGCATGGATATGGATACTCGACGCAGCTTCTTTGGCAAGATCGCGGCGCTGGCGGCTGGTATGACCGGCGCGACGAAACTCCTCGCTCAACAGGGTCCACCTGCGAGCACACCTGCCCAGGTCGGAGGAGCGGGAGAAATGCCCCGGCGGGCTGGCGGAAGCAATCACGTACATGACGGAATTTATTATTTCTCCGGAACTGGCGCAAATGACGGTTACCCGAAAGAGGATCATGTGCTGGTGACGGACCCGTTCGAAAAGCACGTCACGCGGACAATGGACGCGCTGAAGAAATCGGTGCAGCGCAACGGGTGCACGATGGACACTATTCTGCACCTGACCGTGTTTCTGTGTTTGCCTTTGGCGGATGGTGTGCCGATGCCGACCGGCAAGGCGCGGTTCGACGCGCACAAGGCGCAGTACGATGCGCTGAACAAGATATATGGAACATATTTTTCGCCCGGAAACGCGCCGTCACGCGCGTGTATGGCGCTGGAGTGGATTCCCGGGGATTCGTTGATTGAGATCGTGGGAAGCGCGAAGGTGGTGAATGCGGCAGCGGGAGGGGAGTGAGAGACAGAAGCGGCATTGCTCGTTTCGCTCGGGACCAGGTCGGTCTAAAGACCTCGCCACGACAGTTGGAGGGGATACTCATGGGCTTGAAGTTTGGATGGGATCGACGGGCGTTTTTGGGTGCGCTTGCAGCGGCGACGGGGGGATTGTTTGCGCCGGCGAAGTTGGGCGCTGCGGGTGCGTTTGGAAAGAAGCATAAGGCGGGAGCCGTTGGCGTGGACGGCAGTCCGATTGTGCCGATTACCAGCGGGCTTGGATCTACGGGGGATATTTACGCGGAGTTGGGAGTTACGCCGCTCGTCAACATCAATGGCACGGTGACCGTGATTGGCGGGTCGGTGATGAAGCCCGAAGTGATGGAATTGATCCGGCGAGGCAACGAACATTTTGTGTTGATCGACGATTTGGAGATTGCGGCCGGCAAATTCATCGCGAAGATTTGTAAATCTCCCGCGGGCTACACAGGTCTGGTGACGGGCGGCGCCGCGGCAGCCATGGTGGCTGGCTACGCAGGAATGATGACCGAGGACCTGGAACCGCGTATGCGAGGCATTCCCGACGTGAGCAATTTTCCGCGGAACGAAGTGATCATCCAGAAGAGCCATCGGTATCCGTTTGACCACCAGATCCGGCAGACAGGCGCGAAGCTCGTGGAGGTGGAAACGCGAGAGGAGATGATTGCGGCGATCAACCCGAAGACCATAGCGATCCATTTCACCAATATTTTGTCCGCCAATGGAAAGGTCAGCGGCGCGGAGACCGTGGCCATCGCCAAGGAGCATAACATTTATACGTTCAACGATGCGGCCGCGGACGTACCGCCGAAAGAACGGCTGCGGGAATACCCGGCAATGGGGTTCGACATGGTGGCGTTCAGCGGCGGCAAGGACATCCGGGGCCCGCAGGCTTCGGGCGTGTTGATCGGGAAGGAAGAGCTGATTCATTACACGCTGCTGAACATGAGCCCGCAGGAGGATCGCATCGGGCGCTGCTGCAAGGTCGGGAAGGAGACGATTTTTGGGCTGCTGAAGGCGCTGGAAATGTTCGTTAATGAAGACCTCGACGAAATGCTGAAGATTTACGATGCGCGAGCGCTGGTGATCACGGATGCGGTGAAGAAATTTGGAGTGACGGCGTTGCCGCGGCAGTTCAATCCGCAGGCGCTGGGGAATGTGACGCCACGGTATGGCTGGCACATTGATCCCTCCAGACTGAAAATTACGGGGCCGGAAGTAATGCAGCAGCTGGCGGACACGCGGCCGATCGGAATTGGCAGCATGGGTGCCGGTGCAAGCGGAATGCGGGGAAAGGATCCGAACGCGCCCGCCGGCGGGGAGAATCATGGCGGCCATCACGGCCATCCAAGCGATCCGCAAAGCTTCGGGTTTGCCGTGTGGCAGTTAAAGGATGGCGAGGACAAACTGATCGCCGCGCGGTTGGTGGAGATCTTCGCGGCGGCGCCAAAAGCTTAGGTCAGCTGGCCGGTTTACGATTTGAAGCGACGTGGTCGTGATAATTCTGTGCGCACTGGGGGAAAACGCTTTCCAGACTGGTGGGCGGAATTTCCATGAGAACTTGACCGCAATCTCGCCTTCGGCGGTAGGATGTGGCGTCAATCGTTTGAGTTAGCGGTGTTTCCGGCGGGAAGAGATTATTTCTTGGGCGTGGCATGAAATTTGCACGCATTAACTGCTGCGGGCTACTTGCCGGGTGCTTCAATCCCAACGGCCCTTACGCCAAAGAGCCCTGAAATTTGATCAGCGGCGGGGGCCCGCGCCAAATTCGGTTTGTTTTTGGCTGATGCGTCAGAGAAAACCAGGTGTATCTATGTGGCAGAAGAATTGTCCAGTTTGCCGGAATCCCTTGCAAAAGAAACATCCCGCAGAAACGGTTGCTTGCCCCTGCGGCAAGTACGTCTGGAAGGGATGACCCTCAAGGCAGTAATTGCCTCCTCATCCTGAGAACAGATCGAGTTGCCACCAGGCCTATCTCTTACATTCTTCTCGGCAGCCGTGTCACTCGCACGGGTTAAAACCCGTGAATTTTGCGGCGTTCTCGGCCCGGTTGAAGCCGTCCCTCCCGAGTTTAATTTGGTTCTTGTCCCGCCGTTGCGATACTGCCGCGCAACACTGTGACCGAGGCAGGCGGCAGGGTGTAGATGGCGTTCGGTCCGCCTTCGATTGTGGAACGGAGTGCCGGGCCGTCAGGGTCAGCGTAGCCGTTTCTTCGGGCTGGATGCCAGTCATACTGATTTTTGCCGAAGGTGATCATCGCGACCGCTCCTGCAAAGCGACTCTGTTTTTTTGCTTCGGAATCATCGAAGACGATGCGTACGGCGTGGTCGTGATCGTGGTCTTTGTTGATCAATAAAAGGGACCACTGGCCATCGGGGCGCAATACGGCGTAGGCCGTTACCAAAACATGGCCGCTGGAATCTTTGATGTCGGCCACGGCACGAAATAGCTTGTGTTCGGCGTCTTTCGGCTGCACCCACTCCTTAGTCAGAATTTGCGCGGCGAAATACTGCGAGGTCGGCGTCTCGATTTCATATTTCTCGTCGGTCATGAACATTCGATAGGTGCCCCAGCTGTTTTTGCAATTGGGATGCGGCGGAGAATACGGCAGATCGTGATAATAAAAAGTGCCTTTTCCGCCGGCGGTCAAAAATCCGGCGAACGAATCGGCCAACCACAGCGCGCCAAACACGTCGACGGACGCCTCTCCGCCATGCGCGTTGGTCTCCGTGTCAAACATCGGGATTGCTGGAGGTAGCCCATCGTCGCGCCAGACTTGCATGATGTGGGTGATCAACTGCGGCTCCTGATACAGATTTTCCCAGGGCGTCTCGCAGCCGTCGTAGGGATAGTGCTCGAAGGACATGAAGGCAAAATCCGAGAGGTGCTGATGGGCTCTGAGGTAATCGAGAAATCGGCCGAACCAGGAATCGCGGCCGCGTGCATCTTTCCAGACCTTGATGTCTTCGGTGACGCCCTGGAAGACGGGACCACCCAACTTCAAACTCGGATCGACGGCATGAAGGGCCTTGGCCCATTGCAAGTACAATGCTCCGTAATCTTCCGGAATCATGTACTGCCCGTCGGGCTCTTCTCCCATTTCTACATACGCGATGGGATACCCGCGCTTTTCCAAATAAGCGATTTGCGCGGCGGAATCTTCCGGTGTGCCGTAGAGCATGGCTACAGGAATGATGGCGGGCATGCCTCGGGTGATGCCGCTAGTGTAAAACAGATCGAAACCGGGCTGATCGCCAGAGGCCATCTGGTCTGCGGCAACGAAAAGGTCGCCGGGTTCGTGCCATGGATCGACGGAAGAACAATAGGTTGCGGACTGCTGCTGGTCTTTAGCGTGCCGCAAGAGATCCTTGAATTCACCTTTTTGGTCGATCGTCCCCAAATAAACTTCTTTGATGGCGTAACCGACGCAATTGCGTTGGTCGGCGCTTCCGTGGGTGTCACACGTGTGTGAAGATTTGAGCATCAACATCCGCACCCACCGCACGGGGACTCCGGACGAATCCAGGTGCAGTGTGATCGTTCCACCTTTTGCGTTTTCGACTGCGCCAGACGCGAAATTCTTCCACTCGCCGGAAGCTTGTTCGTCCATAGCATCGCCGGTGCCCGACCAGTACTGTACTTTGTAGATGGTTGCGTAGGGTTCGGCCCATGCGATGCGGATGGCGTTGACTGTTTGCTGGGACTCCAGATCCATGACGATCCATTGCGGATGGAGTGCGTCACTTTCTCCTGTGAAGGCCTCGGTTAGATAGGGATTGCTCTTCCAGTAGGTATTTAGGTCACCGTCATTCAGGCGCGAGAAAAGTTCGTCTTCCAGGCCACCGTTGCGCGTGAATCCTCGATGCTGCAGGGCGTAGCCGTAAGAGTGGCGAATCATTTCGGTGGGGTTGGCATCGCCGGTGAAATAGCCACGGCCGGCCGGATCGCTCCAGGTTCCCTTTGGGTTCCAGTGCCACGCTTGGACGAATAGATCCGTATTTTGGCGGTAGCTGATCGCACCCCATCCCGCCGACAAGACTTTCTGAATTGCTTCTGGCTTGAAAAAAAGATCGGTGGCGTTGCTGGGTACACGATCGACTGTTGATCCGAGCGCGTAGGGAGGGCTGAAGGTATTCGCGAGATGGTCGGGGGTGGCATCCACTCGGATGGTTTGCGATTTGGTGGCTAGGGGCCAACTCAGGAATAGAAGAGCCAGCAACGCACAAACGCTTGTCGCTTTTGCGATTTCCTTTTTCATGCGAGCACGGGTCTCATTCGATTTTTCGAAAGCTTAACCAAGTAATTCCCTTTCGACGCGCACGGACCTTCGCCGAAGGGAAGCAAGCAAGAGAACACCACGCGTCTGATATGATGTCAAGGTCTTAAAGCCGAATTTTCACGCACTGCTGTCGCTTTCTCTCACAATCCGCGAGGTCTTTGCAGAGGGGACTGACGAATGCTTCTGAGGATTTTCGATGACAAAATTTCACTTGGGAACGCGGCGGCTGTTCATGCTGCGTCGGCGATTCGATCCGCGATTGCGAAACGGGGACAAGCGCGCGTGGTCGCCGCCAGCGCCGCATCTCAATTCGAGTTCCTGGAAGCGCTGACCGCATCGCCAGGCATCCAGTGGAAGCAGGTGGAATTGTTCCATTTGGACGAATATATCGGGCTGCCGATGACGCACCCGGCGAGTTTCTGCAATTTTCTGCAGGAACGTTTAATTGAAACGACAGGCATCGTGCATCATCACCTGCTCGACGGGAGCCGTGATCCCGGCGAAGTGATCCGCATCGTGGGCGAGGCCATCACTTTAGCGCCGATTGACATCGCGTTTCTGGGCGTCGGCGAAAATGGACATATCGCGTTCAACGATCCTCCCGCCGATTTCGAAATCGAAGAGCCGTATATTACCGTGGCGCTCGATCATGCTTGCCGCATGCAGCAGGTTGGTGAGGGCTGGTTCAAGGATCTGGGCGCTGTGCCGACACATGCGATTTCCATGTCCGTGCGCCAGGTTTTGAAGGCCAGGGAAATACTCGCGGTGGTTCCGGGCGCGCGGAAGGCTGCGGCTATTAAACTTTGTTTCGATGGGCCCATCAGTCCGATGGCGCCCTCTTCGATTTTGCGCGGCCATTCCAACGCTACTGTTTATCTGGACCGGCAATCTTCCGCGTTGCTCAGCCCAGCGACACTTTCGGCGCTGACGGCGTCGACCTGAAAATGGCCGGCCGTTCTTCGCTCTGGGCGGACTGCTGATGGAGAATGTTGCGCATCCCCGCCCATTACAGATTGATACCGGCAGGCCGCGCACCGTTCCGCATCTACGCTGGTGGATTGGGGGAATTCTCTTTGCCTCCACGGTCATAAATTATGTTGATCGCCAGACGCTTTCCCTTCTCGCTCCGTTCCTCAAACACGATTATCACTGGACTAACACGGATTACGCTACCATCGTGATCGCCTTTCGTGCCGCTTATTCCGTGGGGCAGACACTGTTCGGCCGGTTGATGGATCGCGTCGGCACAAAACGAGGTTTGACCGTCACTGTGGCGTGGTATTCGCTTGTTTCGCTGCTGACGCCGCTGGCGCGCGGATTTTACTCTTTTGTGGGTTTTCGTTTTTTCCTGGGCGCTGCCGAATCCGGGAACTGGCCCGCGGCCACCAAAGCCGTATCGGAATGGTTCCCAAAACACGAGCGCGGATTGGCCACGGCGTTTTTTGACAGCGGATCCTCCATTGGAGGGGCGCTTGCGCCGTTCGTTGTTTTGTGGATTTATTTCCGGTTTGGTTGGCGCGTTGCGTTCGTGATTCCTGGATTGCTGGGCATTCCCTGGCTGGTGATATGGCGCTGGCTCTACTACACGCCGCAGGAACATCCGCGCATCGAAGAGGCCGAGCGGCGGATGATCCTTGCTGACGCTGACGCGGGCTTGACGGATTCTGCGAGTAGAGTTCGTCCACGGTGGCGTGAGCTTCTGAAATTGCCGCAAACCTGGGGAACGATTGTAGCCAGAACTTTTACGGATCCGGTTTTCTTCTTTATCGCGGATTGGTTTCCGATTTATCTGGTGGCCAAGGGCATTTCGTTGAGCACTGGGTTGTTCGCGGTGTGGATCCCTTTTCTTGCCGCCGATCTTGGCAATTTCTTTGGCGGCTTCATGTCTGGCTATCTGATCAAACGAGGATGGTCCGTCGGCAACGGGCGCAAGGCGCTGGCGGTGTTTGGGGGTATCGGCGTGACGCTGCTGATTCCCACGATTTTCACGGTGAACCTGACCTTGCTTGCGCTTCTTTTCGGCCTGGCGACTTTTTCTTATGGCTCGTTTACGACCATCGCGAATGTGCTGCCTTCCGACATTTTCCACAGCGATTCCGTGGCCTCCGTCAGCGGGCTGAGCGGGACAGGCGCGTCGGTCGGCACGATCATCGTGTATTTGTTGGCAGGTCGGCTATCCGATGCGCGGCTGGCCACCGGCACACATCTGTTCGATCCGCTGATGATCATTGCCGGGCTGATTCCCTTCGTCGGAATGCTTCTTGTTTTGTCGCTGGTGCGCAATACCGAGGCTACCGATCGCGGGCTGGTTCGCAGGATTTGAGATGCGTCGCGACTAAATCTTTTTCTGGAATATGATTTCCCCTGGAGAGTAACTCGATGAGCCTCGGCGCTTTTCATCTGAACGGCAAAAATGCGCTGGTTACCGGCTCGCATCGCGGACTCGGCGCGGCAATTGCTTTGGCCCTTGCTGAGGCCGGCGCTAATGTTGCATGCAACGGCCGCGATTTGGACCCGGGAACAATTTGCGGTGAGATTCAGGCGCTGGGGCGCCGCTCGGCTTATTTTGCGGCTGATCTTGCTGAGGCGGATGCCTGCTCGGAACTGATTGAGAAAACCGTTGCGGAATTTGGGTCCCTGGATATTTTGGTTAACAATGCCGGCATCATTCGGCGAGCGCCTGCGGCCGAATATACTGAAGAGGATTGGCACGCGGTGCTTTCGGTCGATTTGACCGCTGTGTTTCGCTTGTCGCAACGAGCGGCGCGCCGGATGTTCGCGCAAGGCACGCGCGGAAAAATATTGAATATTGCGTCCGTACTTTCGTTTCAGGGCGGAATTCTGGTGCCCGCTTATGCCGCGGCGAAAGGGGGCGTGGTGCAATTAACGCGGGCGTTCGCGAATGAATGGGCGCCGAAAGGGATTAACGTGAACGCCATCGCGCCGGGTTACATGACCACGGACAATACCACCG
Source organism: Candidatus Acidiferrales bacterium (assembly GCA_963742325.1). Classification (GTDB taxonomy): domain Bacteria; phylum Acidobacteriota; class Terriglobia; order Acidiferrales; family UBA7541; genus Acidiferrum. The sequence goes on from CAVULB010000002.1 coordinate 3,629,491, forward strand.
CGCTTCGCAACGATCCGGTGCGCAGCCGCCAGATCCTCGACCGCATTCCCGCCGGGCGATGGGGCGAACCTGCAGATCTAGCGGGTGCAGCCGTTTTTCTGTGTTCCCCAGCCAGCGATTACGTGCACGGACATGTGCTCTCGGTCGATGGCGGCTGGCTCTCTCGCTGACGCACCCCGCGGGTCTGAATGGAAGAATCGTCCGAGTCATGCAGAAACTACTCCAGAATGAAGGCTTCCGCGTCGGTGCAAGAGAATGCTGCGGGGAATGGAAACCATTCCGCAGGGCATTTTCTCTTGGTTTGCCATTCAGAATTCTGTTCGGCCGGAAGAATAAGCATGAGGAAACGAAGCAGTGGCCGGGGACGAGGAGTCGGAGTGAAGCAAGGAAGAAACTGCATTTTTTGGGCGGCAGCGATCCGCCTTTGCCCCTACAAGTCCGTTGTTGTCGGAGCTAAAGATTATATTGGGATAACCTGGGCGGTAGCGCCCGCGCACCCTGGCGTCCCTGGCGTTGGGCGGCTGCCAAGCCGGATGAAGCCCCAAAGGCGTCCAGCTGCTCCTGGCAGCCCATAATTGTTCGAGTGACCCAAACCGGACAGCTTGGACGGAGGTGCTTCTGCCACACTGGAGCCATGCCAACTAGAACAATTCCGACTTATGTAATGGCAAACAGGATCACAGCTCTGAAAACATCGTTCATCGTGAGTCTCGTATTTTTCATCGGAATGGCCACATCACTGCACGCGCAGGTCACCAATCCAGCGCCGCCGACCCCTATCGACGAGAAGAAGGTCGAACTTGGCGGAACGCCCTGGAATCCACAATGGGATCAGATCATCGAGAAGGCCTTGCCACAGGGAATGCTTTCCTCGCAGGTCCCACAGGGTGTCCGGCGATTCTGCCCGCGATTTTATGAGATGGCTGAAACCGACAAACGCACATTTTGGGCTTATTTTTTTCAGGCACTTGCGGGTGCTGAAGCCGGTCTGAATCCAAACACAACCGTCCGGCACACCAATCCGGAAGGCACGAAACGCGATGAAGTGAGCGGGATGGCTATGCGCAGCGAAGGACTGTTGCAGCTTGCCTACGCAGATCAGAAGCGTTACGGATGTGATTTCAATTGGCAAGTGGACCGTGAGCTAAAGGCGAACGATCCAGCCAAAACGATTCTCGAGCCCAAGAACAATCTCGAATGTGGAGTGAAGATCCTGGTGAAGCAGATCATCGTCCAGCACAAACCTTTGCTGACCTCTTCCGGATACTGGTCAACTTTGCGACCGGGAGGGCCGAGCTACCGTGTATTTGCCAAGCAGATGACAAATCCCCCCACTGCGTGCGGCCTCGCCACCAAGTCGACGATTAGCAACTCGGCTACGACGAAGTCCGTGCAGGACGACGCGAACTAGAGTGTCGCGCTTTTCAAAGATGGGTTTACCGCCCGGGCGGCTCCGGAATGTCGAGGCCGCCGTTGCGCAGCCCATCGATGACCAGTTCGACGTATTTGTCGTCGAGCCACTTGCGGTATTCGTGCCTCGCCGAAGTCGCAAAATCGGGACGCAGTTCCAGCAGTTTCTCTATTGTCTTCCGCGCTTCCTCGCGTCTCCCAAGTTGCCCAAGCGCCGCCGCTTGAATTGCGGAGAAATGCAAGGCGTTGGGCAAATTCCCGCGCGCGACAGCCTCCAACGCCCGTGTCGGTCTGACGAGTGACTTGCGTGTCGCCGTCGGTGACGCGCGCCAGGCCGAAGTCGAGAATCTTGGGCTGGCCGGTGTCGTCGACCAGAATGTTGCCGGGCTTCAGATCGCGATGAATGATGGCATGCTGATGGGCGGGCTCGACCGCCTCGCAGATTTTAATCATCAGAGCGAGGCGCTTGCGGACGTTCAGATAATGCGCGTTGGCGTAGTCGACCAAAGGCTTGCCATGGATGCGTTCCATGGCGAAAAAAGGTTGCGAGCCGAAGCTGGTGTCGGCGGTGCCGGCCTCGTAGATTTGCGCGATGCCGGGGTGATGGAGACGACCTAGAGTTTGGAACTCCAGTTCGAACCGCCGGAGCAGTTCCGGACCAGCGCAAGCGGCCTTGATGACTCGCCCACCTGGCTGAGGTGGAGGGCCGTCCAACTCATCCCCAAACCCGTCGTACTGTTTCCGAGACGAGTTCCAGCTTGGCCCACTGACAGTCCTCGGTAAGGAGGTTTCCTTCGGCCGTCGAAGCAAAACCACACTGGGGGCTAAGTGCAAGATTTTCGATGGCTACATATTTCGACGCTTCTTCGATTCGCCTTGCGAGCACATCCGGATCCTCCATGCACGCCACTTTTGTGCTAATGAGCCCCAGCACCACCGTTCTGCCTTCAGGCACAAAACGCAGGGGCTCAAACGTACCAGATCGCTCGTCATCGTATTCCAGCAGGAACCGGTCAACTGCCAACGTCCCGAACAATTTCTCAGCTATCGAGTCGTAGCCACCTTCGGCGTACCAATGGCTGCGGTTGTTTCCTCGACATAGATGAATGCCCAGCGTCACGCCATTGTTCCGCCCCGCCTGGAAGCATGCGTTGTCCGCGCGTATCGCTTCATCGAGCGCGGTGGCCGGATCGACTTTTAGTTCCGTCTTGATCCAGGTCCGCCACTTGGGATCCATGTAGTAGCTGTAGCGTGGCGCATCGATCTGGATGTATGTGACCCCGCCTGAAGAAAGCTCCCTCATCTCGCTTTTCATAATCTCTACAATGTCCCACAGCAGTTCGGAATGATCTTTGTATATCTTGTCCGTGACGCCGTTCTTAAAAGAAATAGCGGGAAATTGCGTCGCACTTGGCAATGTCACCTTGATTGGCAACGGGCTATGCGCTTTCAAGAACGGCAATTCGTGGCCTGTTAGTGGCTGCAATTGACGGAGTTTGGCGGTAACGACCCCGGTCACGCTGCTTACGGGAGCGAAGGCGGTTTGTCCAGCTTGCCAGCTTCGCCCAACAGCATTACTCAAGTCGAACCCTTCGACCGCGTCCGTAAAATCGCTCATGAAATTTCGCCGTCGGAACTCGCCATCCGTGGCAGCGTCAAATCCGAGCTCTTTCTGTTTGGCAAGAACGCGCAGGATATGTCGATCCTCTACCTCTCGCAGCAGCTCCGGACTTGTGCTTCGCCTTGCTTCGAGCAATTGAGGAGGACGGAGAAAACTGCCGATGTGATCTGCTCTGAAGAAACCGGCCATACTTTTAGTCTTCTCCTGGTGCGGGGCGGATACCACAATCGTCTGCAATTTATCACGAGCAATAGTTATGTCGTGAGGTCCCATTCCTAGACCAGTCCCTTGCCAGTACCGGCTTTACCGGTAGCGCATTTGAACGTAGCCACCCGGCCGGGGACGCGTCGGGGTGAATTTAGAGCTGAGAGTAGTTTGGGTCAAACCACTCTCTACCTGCATCTCTCCCAACGTCACTTGAACACTATCGCCAGTGAGTCATATTGTCAGGGAGTCTGCGCGCCCTGTGTGTCGACGTACACCGCGTAGAGGGACTGACTCGCGGCCATGAACAGGCGGTTTCTCTTCGCGCCACCGAAACAGAGATTGGCGCACGTTTCCGGAAGGTGAATTTTGCCGATCAGTTTGCCGTCCGGTGCGAACACGTGCACTCCGTTATAGCCTTCTCCACCCCATCCCGCCGCGGACCACACGTTGCCGTCCACGTCGCATCGGATGCCATCCGATAAACCGGGCGACATATCCACAAACATTCGCCCATTCTTCAGTCGCGCCCCATCCTCCACGTCATACACCCGAATTGGGTGCGGGTCGCTAGGGTGCTTCGGTTCTCCCGTATCCACGATGTACAGTTTTTTCTCGTCGACGGAGAAACACAGCCCATTGGGCTTATCCATGTCGCTCGCAACCACCGTCGCCTTGCCCGTTTTTGGGTCCAGCCTGTACACATTCGTCGGCAGCTCGAACGGAGCTTTGTGGCCTTCGTAGTTCGACATGATGCCGTAGCCCGGGTCGGTGAACCAGATGGCTCCGTCGGAGTGTACCGCTAGGTCATTCGGCGCATTCAGCATCTTGTCTTGAAACCGGTCCATCAGCACCGTGATCGTACCGTCGTATTCGGTCCGCGTTACCCGGCGCGAGTCGTGCTCGCAAGTCAGCAGCCTTCCCTGTCGGTCCCGGTAGTTGCCGTTGCTATAGTTCGAGGGGCTCCGGAAGACGCTCACCTCTCCTGTGTCCTCTAGCCACCGCAGCATCCGGTTGTTAGGGATGTCGCTGAAAAGAAGATACCGCCCATCCGCGAACCACACTGGCCCTTCCGCCCACCGTGTGCCCGTGTATAAGCGCTCGACCGCGGCGTTGACGACTCTGTATTTTGCGAACCGCGGATCAACCACTTCCACCGCTGGGTCAGGATACCCCACCGGGCTCTTTCGTTCTTGCTCCGCGGGAAGTGCCAGAGGTTTGAATGCCAGCGCAGTCGCTGCAGCGGCCGAAACGTTCATGAAAGTGCGTCTCTCCATCGGTCTCCCTCGACGTTAAACTCACTCTGACGCACTGTATCACGCGCCGTACAGTCGGAGCATAGCCCTCGCGGTTAACTCGGCCTATCAGTCTCTTGCGGGTACTCGGAAACTTGAACTCCAGAAGCAAGTCTGCATCTCGGTGATCACGAAAGAACTCCATGCGACGGCAAAGTGAAGCAGGGCAGACGCGGTCTGGTGTGCGCCCTTTGACGTTACTTCTCGAAAGCCAACGTGATACCAGGACGACGGGTTTCCAACTGTGCATGGTATATACCTCAATCCTTTGGACGCGGGTCTTTCTTTGGCGCAGGCTCCGGCGAGGTGGCACCCAGTTCCCTCGCGGCGTCCTCTGGGGTAGCACCTCGATCGGCTCTTCGTCGTAGTTCGGCGGCGGCATATCGCAGATGATCACGTCGACGGTACTCTTCGCGGCGAGCACTGCCCCAAAGCGCGGATGGCGAAGCATCGCCACTGCGAAGCACACGGTTCCGATACCGATATAGGCATCCCAAGCTACATCCACCCCCAACCAGATGGCCACAAATCCAAAAATTATGCCGATCTTCACGGCTTGCAACGATTGCCTCACTTCGTACCGTGGGAGGGGTTCCACCATCGTGCACCTTTCTGCTCATGAACACGTATGAGTATCAAGAAAGGAAGGAAGCTGCCCACAGTATATCGTCAGGAGTCCAATGTGGTGGTGCCTGGTAAGCGGGCACCAAAGCGGCGGGACTCAGTCTTTTGTGTCGGCAGGGCCAACGTGTACGCGGTCGCAGGCCAGAGTGGTACCGTCCACTTTGACGAAGCCTAGTTCATGAATCGCGTAGTATTCGGCGTCCGCTTCGCTCTTGGCAATTATCAGTTCAACGGCGTGCCCCTCCACAATCCAGCCCATGACTGAGAAGAGTTTGTGTTCCTGTTTACTGCGGTGAACAGGCAATTGCCCCATAGTCCGTCCTGCGATTCATCCTTCATAGCAGTCTCTAATCGGCTCGGATATTGGTAAAACTATCAATACTGATAAGGGAGGAATGCCGTCTCCGCAATTTTGGTGTTGTACCTCGATGATAATGTCCCCTAATAGGACGTCTGAAAGGAGGTCGGATTGGGGCGAACGGAGATGAGCGAGATGGAAATGGGAAGGGCTGAGCTGCTGGCCCGAGTGCGGAGTGAAACGTTGTTATGCGCGTCGCCTAACCTTGGCCGCACACCCGTGAGTCAGTACCCTTTTGTAGTTGGAAGAGAGCGTCCTGCGCCGTCTTGAAACCGCCCGTCCACTTTGTAGCCATCCCGTTGGAGCGCTCGCCTACCTGCCATTCGCCATCTTGGCATCGGGGACGGACATTCCGAATTAAAAGATTCTGCCCCTCAGGTAGACCTTCAACTGTAACAATAATGACCGGTCCGGACCCGAATTCTAGACCGTTGTGCGACCGGGCAACGGGTTTCAAGACTAGTTTGTGGCTCATTACAAAAGGCTGTAATCCACGCTTAATGGCTGGACCCAAACGGCAGGGCTCATTGCATGCGCGGTCGAACTTAGGACCTCAAAGGTCCGTACTCGAGGACTTCCTTCAATAACGGAAGCCAACATTCTCAGAATCTTCGGATATGTTGTGCGGTTATACGCTTCCGCGTGCTCGGCACTTGCCCACAGACTGAAAGTCTCAACCTCTCTGTGATTTAGGTAAAGAAAGGCAATGTGCTCCAGGAATCCCGTCTGTTGTCGTAGCAAAGGAATCACCTCTCCCTCAATTTTCTCCTTGAATGACAGTGCACCGTCATTCTTCAAGTACATGTGAAGGCTGCGTGCGAACATCGTATTCACCTTGGTTTACGTGCTAACGGACTGAAGGCGGGCGCCGTTGGAGTGCCGCAAAGCTTTAGACCCTACGGCCTGGTATCAGGCTGTTCTAATTAACCGTACTTGTCAAGCAATGGCAACTTGTTCGGTTATTTCACTACTTATGTAAAGTCTGGATTATCCAAACGGCGAAACCGCCCACTTTGGTACTGAGCCGATGGATTTAGCAGGTACTGAAAAAGTGTTCTACAAAGGAAGGCCTGCGACATGGTCACAACGGTCAGGTCTGTCTGTCGGAGGCCATTATAGGGGCATCCACTCCCGCGAATATGGGTTTTGTTGGTTGTTGAGCCTTCACCTGCTTCTTTGCGAAGAGCGTTTCGTTTGGTTTAAGCAAGTTGCGATGGCGTGCCCAGTCATCGAGCCGTTCGAGTCTTTCGTGGAGACTAAGGTCTTTCATATCTTCAGCAGCACATACGCCGAGTAGAAAATACGCTTTGTGGTCATCTTTCGGCCACGCTTCTTTAGGAAATTCGGCTCTGAGCGAGAATTTGTAGGGGCCCAATAAGAGAGCGGGTTTCCGGGATGGGGCTGTTCGGCTAGACTCGGGGGAATGCGCGACAACGAATTCACGAGAATCCTAGATTGGCCGGGATACCGAGTCTTTCGGCACGAAATCGATGAAACAGCCAAGACGTTGCGTTTATGGGTGAGGCGAAAACGGGGCAACCGCAAACTGATCTGTTCGGGATGCGGAAGGAAGTTTAGCGACGCCCATGATTATTACCAGCGCGAGGTGCGCGACTTACCGTGGAGGAAGTATCGGACCACGGTGATCATCGAACTATACCGGGTGTGCTGTCCCGAGTGCGGGGTCAGGATCGAGAGGGTTCCGCAACTGCCGGGCAAAGCGCCGTTCAGCAAAGACTTTGAGGATGCGGTGGGATTGGCGTGTGAAAGCGCATCGGTTCGCCAGGTGGCCAGACAGTTCGGACTAGCCGCCAGCACGGTGCGAGCGATTGACCTGCGGTATCTGCAGCGCTGGAATGCGACGCGTCGCAAGGATCGCTTAGAGCAGATGGGTGTGGACGAGATCTACTTCGGCAAGCAGATGAAGTTCATCACCGTGGTTAGCAACTTGGAGACCGGCGAGCCCTTGTGGTTCGGGCAGGATCGCAAGCAGGAAACGCTCGATGAGTTTTTTCGAACCCAACTGAAGGAAAGCCAGCGGAAGCGCATCGAGGCAGCTTGCGTGGATATGTGGCGGCCGTTCACCAACAGCATTGAACAATGGGCCCCGAACTGCCGCATCATCTACGACAAGTTCCACATTCTGCAGCATGCCAACAAAGCCATCGATGAAGTGCGCAGAGCAGAGTTCTTCCGCAAAGGCGGACGGATGCGCGGTGTGGTGAAGGGCAAACGCTGGTTGTTGTTGACGCGCTGGATGAATCTGGACCACCAAAAACGCCAGCAGCTCAACGAACTGTTCGCCCTTAACCGGCGGGTGATGAAAGCCCACCTTTTGAAGGAAAGCTTGGAGCGGTTGTGGACCTACCACTATGAAGGAGCGATGCTGCGCTATTTGCAGAGCTGGATCGATCAACTACGCTGGCAACGGTTGAAGCCCTTTCAAGATCTCGCTTGGATGCTGCTAGACCACTTGGACGGGATCCTCAATTACTGCCGCACCAAAGTACCCTTTGGAGTAGTGGAAGCCATCAACGGCAACATCAAAACGCTCCTTCGAAGAGGCCGGGGCTACAAGAATCTGAATTATCTGTTGCTCAAGGCTCAGCGCATGGCGGTCACCAAGACCGAATTCATCGTTCTGCAGAAAGTAGCCTAAAATGCGGGTCTCTACGAATTCTTGTGCAGAGCCGGAAATTCTAAACCTGCAGTTTCGCAAAGACATTCTAACCGTTGGAGCAGTTCGTGTTCATGGACGCGATGCGTTGTGATGGTGTCTTTCTTTTTGCTTGACGGCATTTCGCGCCTCGGTTTCGGACCGCCGCTGCGAGTTTATTCTGTCCCTCGACTGTTTCGCAGTCGGCGAGAGAATCTCATTTCCCGGGAACAGAGTCTGCGAACAAGGCTTCGATTTTGTCTCTTGTGAGCGGACCTTGTGATGCAGTAACGCTGACGCTGCGGGCTTTCCCGTCGGCAGAATAAACGAATCCTGCAGTCAGACTCTCCAATATTCGATAGGTTACGTCGCGGACATCTGGTGTTCGAGCCGTCCAGTGGTCAAGGACACGAACTTGTCGAACGGCGTTACTTATCATGTTTTACTCCCTTTTCGATACGCGCAATTGCTTACCAGCGAGTGAAAGGGAGGCGGGTTGGGGTCATACCGCCTCCCGGATGTTCCCTCACAACGGGGAACAGATTGACTGCCTCGACTGGCGGAGAATTCTTAGTCATCCGCCCGCCTTATCGGGTCGCGTTCTCGCCGCACTCTGCGCCCGACCGACTCCTCCACCTGACTTCTCAATGCGACACTGAACCTGCTGAAAAGGCTGCGGTGAGCGACTCAACCGTGTGCTTAATATCGTTCCACACAACTTGAATGGCCGCTTGGTCCCTTTTTAACTGCACTTCGTTGTCGTTTTCCAATTGTTGAACGCGCCATTTAAATTCCGCGAAGCGACTGCGCAAACTCCGAAGCTCCCAATAGTGCTCCAGCTCTGCTTTGAAGTTCTGCTTAGAAAGATGCGTTTTCAGCAATTCGACCCGTACTGTTAGTTCTTGTACTTCTCCGAATACCTGCCCCAGTTGTGCCTCATTGAATTCGACCATGTTTCCTCCGCGTGCTTTCACGCTGGTAGCAACGGCGGTTCAAACTTAACCTTGTATCTCACTTCGCTGCCATGCATTCTTTCCTCGGCCTACGACGCGACCTGTTCATCGACAGTGCCGACAATTTCCGCCCAGCCGTTCGGGAGGCATTCGGATTCTGATAGACAATAATCTCCCCTGACGAAGTCTTTTCGGGCTGGTAATGACGAGAGCGTCGTGAAAAAGGCTAACAAGGGAAGTGGACTCAGTGAATCCGTTGCTGATGTCGAACGAGCGAAAACTGACGGGAACCGGCAAATCGGTGTTGAAAGAACGTGTATGCGCAGTGTCTCTACCCATCGACATCTCCGAAAACAAAAAGATGGCGCTCCGAAAACCGATTGAACTGATTCCGAAAGGCCGCTCTGTCCTTCCTTTACAGTCGGAGCGCCAGTTCCAACATGGAACTCTGCGGATAGAACATCTGTGATGTGGGTCACTGTTTATTGACCTCTCAAACTGCTTGCCGGTACCGCATGGGCGAGGTACAGCACATTTTTCGTTGATGGAAAATACGCCGGATAGAAGCGGGAAGTGCGACAAAAGTCGCCTCTGGTGCGTAGTACTTTCGTAGTGGACGCCAGATGCAGATAAATCAGGTGTTCTTGATTCTCGCTCTAGAGTTCGGGTTTGCCAGCCTCCAACGCCTCACCTGAGCTGCAAGGAAAAGTTCGATTGGAATAATAGGGGGGATATCGCCCCGGAACAAATCCTTTCGGTGTTGGTCGATCGCGTCATGCCACGATTGTAGCCGCTGATAAATCGCCAGGACACCTGGCGCTACTGGCGGGCGTTCAGGTCCTGACGTCCTGGAGGGAAGCAAGCCTCCAGGATGGAGAAGTCGTCCGCGAGCTCGTGCGATCCGTGGAGTGTGCGCACATGAGCAAGTAGTTCATCCATGAGGGCTCCTCCGCGCGAATCCCGCCTTGCCAGGTATTCGATACATGCGTCCATGTCCCAGACAGGCTGCCCATCGCGGAGAATCTCGAAAACCCCGTCACTGAAAATTAACAGGCGTGCGCCGGCTGCTACTTCGCACGATTCGGCTGGGTATTCCTGTCCGCTCATGAACCCGATTATCATGCCGGAGGACGGCAAGAGGATTGGATCACGCGCACTTGGTACGAGGAGAATCGAAGGATGATGGCCGCCGCCGGACCACGTCAGCAATCCGGCCGAGCGCTTATACACGCCATACCAAGCCGTGAAGAACTTTTGGCTGTGCTGCGCGCTCGGGAACGCGTCGTTTAGTTTCGCTAGCACCTGATCCGGCTGCCTCATATCGGTACCCATCAGCGAACCGGCTCGCAAGACGTTTGTGATGGTGACGGATAGGAGCGCGGCGTCCAAACCGTGTCCCATCACGTCGATGAGGTAGAGTGCCAAGTGGTCGTCGTTGATCCAATGATAGCCAATACTGTCGCCGCCGAGGTTTGACGAGGGGACGTAGCGCCAGTCGATCGAGACGGGTCCATCCATTGGCGGCGGAATGCAGCCCAGGACATATTTTACTCCCGCCGCAAAATCGTCACGCATGCGCTCGTTTCCGAGCGTCTCCAGCAGTATTTTGGCGTCCACGAGGTCGGGCGTCGTGAACCCTTCCGTGTAGGTACCGTAGACAGCTGCCAGCGCGTCGCGGGCCTCGTTGCGGCGGCCTTGGCGCTGCCGGAGCCGGGCGAGGCTCAGTGTGGCGCGAAGTTCCCAGGCCCTGCTCTGCTGGCGGCGTGCGGTTTCGATGGCAGTGCGAAAGCAATCTTGGGCGGTGGCTTGGTCGTCCGTCTCAGCTAAGTGCAACTCGCCCAAGAGGCGGTGCAACTCGGCCTCCTGGAATCGGTCCTCATTCTTATCCGCGAGGTCCAGCCCCTCGGCCAAGCCGCGGTGCGCATCCTCGAACCGGCCCGCCCGGGTGTAGCCGTCGCCAAGAAGACTGAGATAATAGGGAAGTGCAAGTTCAGCGCCGGTGGCCCGATAAGACTCAAGGCCTGCAACGAGCAGCGGAAGCCCTACCGCAAGGTTTCCTTGCAACAGCAACCCGCCGGCTCGGTAGAGCATGCCCGTGGCATGCCAGAAAACAAAGCCCTGTTCGGCCGCGATCTCGATCTGTTCATCGGCTGCCGCTTGCGCCTCGTCGCCGAGCTGGCAGTGTTGTCGAAGCCAGCCTGCATGGTGCAATGCATACTCCATGGTAAAAGGGTGGCCGATGGAGCGCGCCAACGCGATGGTTTCTCGACTGAGTTGTAGCGCCCGGTCCGGGTAACCCAAATGCCATAGAACCAGCGCAAGATAGCAACGGTGCGTGGCACCGGAGTCTTCGCCGGTGTGGGTGGCCCAGAACTTTGTGCGGTTGCGGTCATCGAAGTCGGCCACTGCTAGCGAGCAGTGATCACGGGCGCCGGCGAAATCCCCACGGTAGAACTTTGTCAGACCCTGCAGGAACAGCGCTTCCATCATCATGCCGGGGTCGTTGAGCGTCCCAACAAACTGGATCGCTTCGGCTGCCAGGTCCACGCACAACTTGAAGTCGCCGCGCACCACATGCCAGGCAAAGTTGCCCCGCATGACCACAAACCGCTGCGCCGGCTGCCCAATCCGGTCAGCCAGTTCGCGCGCCCGGCTGAAGACGGGGCCGACCTCGGGTGCGGCGTAACCGCGCGCAGCGATATAGGTGGTGCCCAACGGATTAAGAAACTGCAACTCTTGGGCATCACGTTCTGGCGACTCTGGTAAAGCTCGAACAAGCGCAAGCCCTTTTGTCAGGTGGCCGATAGCCTCGACGTTCGCCGACCGCTCCAGGCAACGCAATCCCGCCTTCAACCAATAGCTGACCCCCTCCTCCACCATGCCCGCTTCGGTGAAGTGGTAAGCGAGCAACTCCGGCAGCGTCTGGGCGGTCTCCGGGAACCGCGATTCAAGCGCATCCGCGATCTGCCGGTGGAACTGCTGTCGTTTCTCCGTAGCCAGCGCATCGTGCAACGCGCCTTCGAGGAGGGCGTGCTTGAACATGTAAGTGGAACGGGGCGGGCTGCCCTTCTGATATAGGATCTCCGAACGTACCAAAGTCGCCAGCTCGACCTTGAGCGTCGCCTCGCTCACTGTCGTGACGGCGGCGAGCACCTCGTAAGCAAACTCGCGCCCGAGTGTCGCAGCGAGCTGCGCGACCTCGGGATTCCTCGTCATGCCGTCCAGCCGAGTTACCACCAGGTCTCGGAGCGTGCCGGGGAGCCCATGGTCGAGCAGGTCGCATTGCGTATTCTCTCCCCCGGCCTGGTCAAGCCGCCGCGATTCTCGCACCAGCCTTGCGAGTTCTTCAACGAAAAGGGGCACACCACCGGTCCGTTCGTGGATCTGATCAATCAGTTGCTGCGGCAACGAGGCCGCCGCGCTCTTCCCCAACAGCTCTCCGACCTGGCGCCGTGTAAGGCGGTTCAATGCGAGACTGGTCTGGTGTGCGACGGCGGGCCAGGGGGTCTTGAACTCGGGACGGAATGTGAGCACCGTGAGGATCCGGTCGTGCAGGCCTTCCGTGAGGAACTGGCCCAGGAATTCCAGAGTGGACGCATCCACCCAGTGCAGGTCCTCAACGACGAAAAGGACTGGCCTCCGAACCGCGCGCGTGTGCAGCCATTCCCGCATGACCCGGAACGTTTCTTCCCTGAGCCGGGTCGGAGACAAAGAAAGCGGCGGGAAGCGGTCTGGGATTGGCAATCCCAGCAGCGACGCCCACAGAGGCAAGGTTTCCGGCCGGGCAAGATCGTAGGCCTTCAGGCGACTGAGCAGGCGGTCGAATTGGGCCTGAGCCGATTTCTCGAGGCCGAAGTCAAGGGCTCGCTCGTAAAAGTCAATGGCCGGGTGCAGCCCCGTGTTCTGGAAGTGCGGCGAGCACCGCCACTCGATGACAGGTGAGTCTACCTCCCCTTCTACCATCTGTCCCAGGACATGCTCCTTCAGCGTGTGCACCAGACGCGATTTGCCTAGGCCCGCCTCGCCGATGAGCAATACAACCTGGCCCATGCCTTCGTTTGCCTGCTCCCAACGATCCCTTAGAAGATTGACCTCAGTATCGCGACCCGTTAACGGGGCGACCCGGGCCATCACCGACATCTCGTCGTCGACAGCTCCCCTGGGTTCGGGCGCCGGTCCCGAAGGCGATGATTTTGAGAATCTCGATGACTCTTTCCCTTCGAGCGGCATTCCTTCACGAGCTTTCTTGAATTATGGTGAAACCACCAGTTTTCTTTTGTATCAACGTGTTTTACGGGCTGGTATTGTCAAAAGTAACGGGTGTTTCCCAAGGTCGCGAGTCTCGTGACCCTAATCAAGCAGCGCCTAAACATTGAAGTTGTCTGTACGCCCGGCAAGACTCGAGCTTCCGCAGCTCTTCAGGCGGGATGTTCGCGAGGTAGCTGACCAACACTTCAGCGAGTGGCTTAGACCTGGTCTTCTGGCTACTGCCGGCAGGATTGCGAAAAGAACGGTAGAAGCTCGCCCGGCTGACTCGCGCCAACTCACACATACGCTCGATACTCGGGCTGCCTTGGTGACATCACTTCTCGGATTTGGTCGTAGATGCCATCTCGCCAGTTTCGCCTTTCTTCTGGCGTCGAGCCTCGACTTTTTGCAAGGCAGCATTGAAAAAATCCACCTCCATGGCCTTCTCCGCCAGCAGCCGCTTCAGCTGATGGACTTGCTGTCGGTCAGAAGATTCATGCGAGTTCGTCCGCGGTGCTTCTTCTCCTGGCTTGAGGTGAACGAGTTTGCTTTGCCGCTTGTTGAGACACCGCCACTCCCAATTCATTCGCCAGATCGCCGATGTTATCGCTGCTCCGCATGCTCTCAACGGCCATCCGCTGAAACTTCCGAGAGTATCGTTTCCGCTTCACTTTGCAGTCCAAATCTGGCTTTTGTGGCTCAAATGGAGGGGAGGGTGAATAAGGCCAGTCGCATCAACGTGGATTGTGCGGGTTCGGTGAAACGGACGTGGGTTCGATTGCCATTGCCCGCTCCAAAAATTAGCAGGTTGCGTCGATGCTTTCTTTGTGCCTCTTCATGATAGACGTGTAATACCAGGGAAGCCGTCAAACCCTGAATCGAATGTCATGATTTCCTCGATTCCATGGTGTTCCATGACGGCTATATGCACTGCATCGCGCGCAGACAGCTGGCGATACCCCAAGACAATCTGTTTCGCACGCTCTGCGATGGACCGATCAACAGCCAGCACTTGATCCACGATGCCGATCAGAGCGTCGAACGCGGGTTGGATCGCGTCGCGGCGGTCGATAGCGACGTAGCGGTGCAAGATTTCCTGGAGAACCTCAGCGTCCGTAACCAGGCTCCGACGGTCGCTGACGACCTTTTCGAGCAATCGTCGCGCGTCGCTCTTGTGGGCATGAGGAGCGCCAACCAAATACATGGGAATATTCGAGTCGACCAGAATCACGGATGCGTGCCCGTTCCGTATCCCCTCTCGATCTCGGCGAGCATGTCGTCGATATCAGTCACGGGATAGTCATGTTGTGCTGCCGCGCGGATGATTTCGAGCTTCTTGCTAACGCCGCCTACAGGCTCGCGGCGGCGGGCAAGGTCCAGCGCTTGCCGAACCCACTCGGCGATCGACATATGGCGTGAACGCGCGGCTCGTTGAATCTCTCGGTATTCCGGGTCCTTCATGATCACTTGCAGCCGTTTAGCCATATGAGGAGTCTATCTGACTCATTACCATGAGTCAATCTTTCGCCGACCGGGAACTGCACGGTCGCCCACATTATCCTGGCTTTCATCAATGTGTATGGAAGCCACCCTACAAAGTGGAAAAGCGCGCGTGAATACAGCCTTCACCGTACCCGTAAGGTGCGGTGCCGATTCGGCTCATCCCCAGCGGGTTGATGGTTCACGTCGCCTTCGCGAGCCAGCGGTGCCACCCTTGAGGCTCGTTTCTTATTGCTCCGCCTTTTGGCGCTCTGCCAGTTGTTAAGTCAATCGGAAGATATGACGCGGTGCTTAGAATCCTGGCTTCGATCCGCTCGGCCTATTCCATAGCTATGAAACAACAGTGGAAAAAACTCAACCTCCGAACAGGCAGGATTGCAGGCTGGAAGAGTTGCCCTCAGAGTAGGGGCATAACAGGGAGCACTACATTGTTTTGGCGGTCCTAAACGCCGCAAGGAATGTGCCAGCAATGGTTTTTGGGCAAGCCATGGCGGAATCTCACCGCAATTAAGATCCGGGTGGTGATCCGTTTCTTGAGAAACCTTCCGATTGACGCTCGACTCGGGGAATTCCTAATAGTACGGGGTCCTAGTCTGACCTCTCAGAAAACTGCACTCCATGTCTGTTTTGGCTGGTGAGCACCATTTCGAGTTTAAATTGAACCTGAAAGATAGCTGGCTATTCGATCTTGTGCTCGCGCAGCTTCTCATAGAGCAGCCGCCGATGAATTCCGAGAAGTTCCGCCGCTTTGCTCTTGTTGCCTTCCGCCTGGCGAAGAGCACGCTCGACAAGGGACTTCTCCAGTTCGGCGAGATTCGTTTGCCAACCGGCCTCCACAGGTGCCTGCTCTGCCCAGCCTGAGCCCGGTTTACTCTGCACGGGACTTAACTCAATTTCCTTTTCCGTTACAACGCCTTCGCGCGCAAGCACTAGCGCACGCTCGATTGTATTTTCGAGTTCGCGGACATTTCCGGGCCAGTGGTATTCGTTAAGCTTAGTGAGAGCGTCTGGTGTCAGGGACCCGGTTCTTCCTCCGCGATGCAGAAAATACTCGACCAGCGCGGGAATATCCTGTCGGCGTTCTCGCAGAGGCGGCAGCGGAATTGTCACCACATTGAGACGGTAATACAGGTCCTCTCGGAATTCCCCCTCCTGCACGGCTTCTTCCAGATTTCGCGAAGTTGCCGTTACCAGACGTAAATCTACGGAAACCGTCGTACTGCTGCCGAGCCGTTCGATGGTTCGCTCCTGCACTGCGCGTAGCAGCTTCGATTGCAACGAAGGGGTGAGTTCCGCAATCTCGTCAAGAAACAACGTGCCCCCGTTGGCTTCCTCGAAGCGGCCGATGCGCCGCGACACAGCATTGGTGAACGCACCTTTCTCATGCCCGAACAACTCCGACTCCAGCAGCGTGTCCGGAATTGAAGCACAGTTCACTTTTACGAGAGGACCTTGGGAGCGCGCGCTGTTGAAATGAATCGCGTTCACGACGAGCTCTTTGCCCGTCCCGGATTCACCGCGCACCAGCACCGTCGCGTCCGAGGCAGCCACCTGCCCGATCAATTTATATATATGTTGCATGACAGCGCTTTGCCCCACGATGACCACTTCTCCAGTCGGCTCGCTTTGCGTCAGTTGCTTCCGTTTCAGCTCACGCGTCAGTCTGCGATGCTCGAGTGCTCTCTCGATCTGCGGCAGCAGCAACTGAAAATCGATCGGCTTGAGGACGTAGTCGAAGGCGCCAGATTTCATCGCTTCGATGGCCGTGTTGCTGTCACCGTGCGCCGTCATGACTATCAGGGCGGAGTCTGATCCTCTACTTCGCGCGTAGCGAAGGATCGTCAAACCGTCTGGCCCAGGCATGCGAATATCCAGAAGCGCAAGGTCCGGCCGACTCTCCGCGAGAATCGATTGAGCTTGTGTCCCGTCCTCCGCCAGCAGAACTTCAAATCCCTGCCCTTCGAGCAACTCGGCCAGCGAGATGCGCGCAGTACGATCATCTTCCGCGACAAGTATTCTCTCTCTACGCACTTTCCACCGCTCGGAGTGAAATCACAAAAGCCTTTCGTCCTAGCTCCGGCCGATAGCTCAATTCACCACCCATTTCCAGAACCAGCTGCCTGGAAACGGCAAGGCCCAATCCTGTTCCGTTGGATTTCGTCGTATAAAACGCCTCAAAGATATGTTGTTCCTGTTCGGGCGTCAGCCCGGGTCCGGAATCCTGGACTTCGATTTCCAGTCTCTCACCGAATTCACGCAGACGGACGACGACCTCTCCATTATCTCCGGCAGCTTCGACGCCGTTCAGCAAAAGATTAAGCATTGCCTGCGTCAAACGCTGCGCATCGATGCGTGCCAGGAATGCGGATCCTGCTACCGGTGGTTCGACGGTGAGGCGTGATGCATTGTGCGGGGAACGCACGAGTTCCACACATCGTTCGACGAGCGGTAGCACGTTCTGTTGGGAGACGCGGACGTCCTTTCTTTCTCGAAACGCGAGCAGGTCCGTGAGTAGCTCGTCCATCCTGTCGACTTCACCCATTACCAGCTTCAGATCTTGCGCCTGGACTGTCCCACATTTCAGACGTTGCTCCAGGACTTGCATTGACAACCGGATACTGTTTAACGGGTTTCGTATCTCATGAGCAATGCCTGCTACTGTACGTCCTACCGCGCGAAGCCGGTCCTCTCGTCGTAGCTCTTCTTCCAGCTTCCGCCGCACCAACGCCATGCGATTGATCGACTTCGAGACTTCACCCAGTTCGCCGGTGCTTTCAGGCAATGATCGATTGAAGTCTTTCTCCAGCCCAACAAGTCCGTCCTGAATTTCAGACACCCCTCGACGCAGTGCGATGGCCATGCGGAGGGTACCGCCGACACTCAGGAGTGCGGCAAGCACGAGAGCAACCAAGAGCATCCTGCGCCCCGCGGTTCCCGTTTGGCGCGGCCTTCTCTGCATCGCCCAAGCCACCACATCTTGGTCTCGCGCTTTCATCGCGTGCACAAGTACAAGTTCGTTCCCACCAGGCAGCAATTGTTCTGCGATGCCACTTGCGTTCGCGCGCCGGGAAACATCTTCAATTAAGGAGCGCTCGGCAGCGGGAACATCGGTCTTCGCGCTCGGGTTGTCGTGAGTGGGAAACGCATACCCGACAAATTCGCCATCGGAGAAGAAACCGCCTTCAACCCCTGGGTAAGAGCGCAAGACTGCTTGCGAAATACCGCGCAGCGAGATGTCCCGTAATGCCAATGGCACCGATTGCCAGTTCGTGTCGGAGTCCGCACGGTACGAGTACTGCCGGGTTAGTTCCGCGACAGCTGAATTCAACTGATTCCCCATGTCGCTGACTACAACGCGCTCAGCGTTGTGCACACTGTCCCAGATCAACAAGACGCTCAACGCCGCGACAGCGACGCCTGCGAACAAAATAAGTAGCAACTGCAGTTGCAAACGGCGCTGGAAGAAATTGCTCATAGCTTATTTTGGTTCCGGTGGCCGGGGCGGTTCGGGCACAGAAGCTTGCGCCAGATTTTCGAGGCCCCGAACGATGTCGTCAACGGACTTCGTAGATTCGTCGGCCGCAAACCAGCTGCCACTATCGTACGCTTTGCGAGCCTGCTCGTAGAATGTCCGTGCCAAGGCAGGCATCGCCTTCGCATCCGTCTCACCGCTTGCGGCGGCAAAGTAATCCGCCTGCTGCAAACGGAAATAGACACGCTGCAAATGGTCGGCGATGTCCCCGGGTTGGGGCACCGGACCCTTGGGACCTTCGACAAGATGAATTGGATGTTCGGAGGCGTGCAGAAAAGCGTCTGCAGCGGAAATCAGCCGGTCAGCACCGACAAAATCTTTCGTTTGTGCTTTCTGACCGGCTCTGTCCAGAGTGCGCCGAGCGATCGCCAGGAGCTCTTCACAATCAGCATCTCTCGGTTTGACCTCGTCCAGATGACGTCGCACCTTTTGGAGATGACCAGCTACCGAGGGAGCGTCAAGACGCGGCGGCCCGGGGGGACTGTGGGGTGGAGGGGGCGGTGGAGGCGGTCCTTGCCGAGACCATAGAACTTCGACTGGCGCACAAACGAGGACGCAGAGAAGCACAAAAAGACTGGCTTGAAGCGCGAACCTATCGTGGCCTGCCATTTGTCCAGTTGGGCTGCCTGACTGGCGCATCTGTTCTTTTGTCCTCACAATTCTTTCTGGTAATTTCTCGCCGCCTCCGCGCCAGTCTTTCTCATTCATGATACGGCGCGGGGCTCAGAACTTGGCAATAAGGGACACACCGCCCACCAGGAGTAAACCCCCTAGAACTCTCCAAACGTTTAGAGGGTGATGTGCCATTCGGAACCAGCCGAAATGGTCGACAAGGATGGACGTCACGAGAGCCGCGGTCACGGTCAACCCCACAAACGGTCCCGCCCCGATTCTGTTCACGAGCGTAAGCCCGGCATAGACCTGCACGGCTCCGACCAACCCGCCGATAACCGCCCACCAGGGCATTGCGGCCAAGTCCTTCGCCGCGGGTAATGGGTGCGGCATCATAAAGAACAGCGCGGTGAACAAAAAGGTGACCACCGCGAACGACACTGCGGAAGCGAGCCACGGGTTCACCAGAGACTTGTTGAGCTGACCGTTCATGGCTGCTCCACAGGTCTGCAGGGCACCGCCGAGAATAATGAAAGGAATGATCCAACTGGCATTCATGACGTCTCTCCTTACAAACATCGACTAGAAATCTCAAGGAGCACCGAACCATATCTGCACCAAGATGGCGCCTCCGAGCGACAACAACAGGGCAATGGGCATCGCTATGACTCCGACTCTTAGAAAGCTCCAAAAACTCACATTAAGTTTTTCCTTACGCAATGCGATGAGCCACAGTATCGTCGCGAGAGAGCCAGTTATGGACAGGTTCGGTCCGAGATCTACCCCGATCATCACGGCATTTGCGATCAATCCTTTCGCATGAGCAGCCTGCAGCGTGATGCCTGCAATCAGCCCGAGGGGAAGGTTGTTCACCAGGTTGTTAGCGACACCGACTGTAAAACCAATAATCAAGGCTCCGACCGCTGGCGCCAGTTTCTCAGCCCACGTCAACCAAGTCTGCGTTTGCTGCATCGCGCCGATGGTTTCGACGGCATTCACCATGATGAAGAGTCCCGCGACCAGAACCAGCGTGCTCCAACTGATCTCCCGCGCAAGCGGAAGCGGATTTGATCGTGCCAACGTTGAAACCGCAGCCGTGACCGCAAGTGCAGTCACAAACGTCGGCAAACCTAAATCCCAATCCAGGGATGAGGCGACGAGCAAAACGACAGCCGTCGCTGCTAACCCCCAGACAACTAGCTTTCCGAGGTGGCTTAGCGAGTGATCTTCAACCTCCGATTCGATTTTGCCACGGAGTTGCTTGCGAAAAATCAGACGCAGCAACAAAAAGGTCGCCACGATTGAAATGACCGAGGGAACACCGAACGAAAACAGCCATCGTCCCAAGGGAGGCATCTGATTATGAAACACCACCAGATTTGCCGGATTTGAAATTGGCAAGACAAACGAAGCCGCATTGGCGATGAATGCACACACAAACAGGTACGGCAGTGGTTCAATCTTGGCTTTACGTACGGCTACTAGAATCGCGGGCGTCAGCACTACGGCCGTTGCATCGTTTGACATGAAGATTGTCACCATCGTTCCCACTATGTAGACGAGGAGAAACAAACGAGAATACGAGCCTCGAGCACTTCGCACCGCAACCGAAGAAAGCCAATCGAACACCCCGTGTTCGCGGGCAAGTTCCGAGAGCAACATCATTCCAGCGAGAAAAAGATAGACATCGCTTCCTTTTGCGGCAGCCCGGGCCGCCAGCCGCAACGGCACGAGGCGGAGAGCAAGAAGTAAGAATACGCCTGCGCCAATCCAGTAAACCTCCGAGATGTTTCGGGGGCGGACGAGCATGAGCAAAATGCTGACCACAACAATAAATCCCAGCAGAAGTTGCGCAAACGGAGGGGAGAACACCTACCAGTTTCTCCAATTCTTATTAGGACCGAGTTGTGTTCCCAGAACCCCGCGCTCCGGCCAAGCTCCTAGAACCCTCTGATGAACGTCGTGGTCCCCGACAATCGCGAACCAAGGTAAGCGAAGTTGATCCAGGCCTTCCCGCGCTATTTCATACTCTTCGGCCGTTCCGTGATCCGCGTTGTCCCCTGGCAAATAAGCGAAGCTCAGAGATCCCGTCACCGCTTGATTCACCTGATCGACGAGCGAAAGAAGATCGCGGAACTTGTCTCCCTCTCGTGTGGTCATGTGCAAATCGCCGAAGTGGACCCAAGAGACGATCTCTGTCTTGTCGGGTCTATTCGGAAAGGATAGTACTGTTCGCGGCGCCGTCATTGCGCAAGAGCTTCCTTTTTTAAGGTGGAGTTGAATTCTGCTGCCTCGGCCTTGGTGGCCAACGTTCTTTCGGGAAGAGTCTCCGGGACGGCAAACCACAGCAAGCCGAACGCCACCAAAGCAATCGCGGCCAATCCCAGAAAAGACGCCCGATAGTTTACATGTTGAATCAGCACACCGCCGATCGTAGTGCTGAGTGCTGCTCCGATGCCCACCATTGTGGCGAGCGCCCCGGCCGCCAGGTTGAATCTCCCGGTCCCTTCGGTACGGTCCTTAACTACCAGAATAGATACAATGCCAAAAATGGCGTTCGCTACTCCGTCGAGTGTCTGAATCGCGATCAAAGCAACCGTCGCGTGGGTGAGCGTATACAGAACTCCGCGCAGCGGAAGCACGCCAAATCCCACAAGCAAGAGCGGCTTTCGTCCCTTTGTGCCCGCCCAAATCCCGATCCACACCGCCAAAATCGCGACCACCAGTTGCGTGACAATGATGCACGCGGACATAAACGGAGCCGCAGCCTTGGGACTTCCCTTGGAGAGCATTTCGCCGAGCTGCGGCAGCATCGCCGCATTGGACAAGTGAAAAAGGAACGCCGTAGCGAGAAACACGAGGAGGACGCGATCCTTCACCAGTGCGGAAAGTCCTTCCGCCTTGAGTGTTTTGTCCTCTTCCTTGGCACCTCTCGCGCGTGCGTAGTCAATCTGCTTGTTGTCGATCCCCAGAACAGCCACGAGTGCGGGAATTGCGAGGAGCGCGGCGATGACGAAAATGGAGCGATAGCCAAACTTGTAACTCGCGTAAGCGATCAAAAGGGCGGTGAACACATTGCCAGCCGAGTTGAAGGCCAGGTTCTTTCCGAATTGTTCGTCGAAGGCTTTCGCGCCTACGATGCCTAGGGTGATCGCGGCGACCGTCGGCAACATAAACGGGGCCGCTCCACCAATGAGAAATTGCGCGGCGTAAACCGATAGGACCGTGGGATGGACCATGAGCAAAAAAGCCCCGCACACGAGCCCGCCGAGACTTGCAACCACGAGCAGACGCTTCCGTCGCGCAGCGTCAACAATCGCTCCCGCGGGAGTCTGCATGGCCACCGTTACCAAACCGCCAAAGGTCAGCGCATAGCCCACGCTACCGGGATTCCATCCGGAAGAAGCAAGATACGCTGCCACGAAGGGACCCAATCCCGTCTGCACATCCGCGAGAAAGAAGTTCAGCCATTCGAGGAAGCGCAGACTGCGCCGAGTTCCTTGCTCAGAATTTGCCACCTGTGTCCTCGTTATCTCTCGCAGAAAGCAATTCGTCAGTGTAAGCAATGCACGAGCGGCGCCAGAGAATCGCCAATGTTTTCAACGTCTTCGCACGTCCCTCCGTACGCTTTGCGTACGACTTTCGTCCGCTTTCCGCTCACTTTACGGTCGCTCAGTAGTCCCCCCGAAAAGCGTCGCGCTTGTTACGCCCAGCAATTCATTCGAGTTGGTCTGACAGCAACCTGGACAGTTACGTTGGCCAATGGCATGCACTTGTCGCACGAGCCAGCCAAACGAACAGGAGCTAGTAGTCCATGAAAACGAAATTCAGTTTACTTATACCGGGAATCATCGTACTGAATCTGTTCACTATTGGTTGTCGGCCTGCCGCTGCACACCCACCACAGGCGACCATGCAAGAACCGACTCCTCCCCCTCCATCACCTGGGTACGCCGCTGCTCCGCCGCCCCCACCCGACGGTCCCCCTCCCCCGCCTCGAGGGCGGCGCCCTGGACCTCCGGCGCCTGCACCCTGTGGGCCCGATGCGCCTCCGCCAGCAAGAGAGGCTGCCTATCCACAAGTTCCTGCAGCCTCCGTTCGCGGATCGATTCGGCAATTCAACTACGGGCCAGAAGGCGAAATCTCCGGCTTTTTGCTTTCAAACGGCATGCAGGTGAATTTGGCGCCTGAGATGAGCGAACAAATCGTCGCCGCGGCGAAATTGAAGTCGGAAGTGACCGTCACCGGCTACCAGCGTCAGAGCGCAACCGGCAAAGCCATTCTTGATGCAATTACCATCACCGCGGGCGGCCAGACCATTGCAGCTCCTGCCGGAGCAGCAGGACAGCGGAGCGGTCCGCCGCCTCCGCCCGCAAACGGTCCCCAGCCCGGACCGCCGCAGAACTGATTGAAGAAGGTGAATAACATGGCTGCCGGTAAACTCATTGTTGTTGCTTTTGGTTTGCTGCTGGTCCTTTCTATCGGAGGTTTTTTCGGACCCAGCCCGCTCGTTCCCGGGCTGGGTCCAGTCTTCGATCATGTTGTGCCCCTTGCCCTTTTCCTCGTCCTTGCGTTTGCCGCCGGGCCGTGGCTCCTGCGGTTCATAAACCTTTTCCCGAACCCATCTCTGCTCTGCCCGCCGCCCAGTGGGCGCAAATGTTGGTGCTGCTGGCGACCATTTCTCACCTCCTGCTCCACAATCTAATGCGATCCGATCCACGGTTCTCCGAGGAACGAAGTTTGTACGATGCCTTTCTGATCTTCTGTTTTCGGATCGACGATTTTTCCGGTCGGACACGGCTGATCAATGCCGATGCGATTCTTAAAATCCTGCCGTACATCCGCAGGCCAGTTGCGGCCCTAAGGGACGGCCTACGCTTCGTCTTAAGTCAGGCCGCTGTAGAACTGTCCTTCGCAGAGCAAAGCGCCCGTTAGTACCTGAGATAAAAAGGGACCATTCTGCGCTCAGTGTTTGTGGTTCCGAGAGGCTGGTCGGCAATGCAGAAGTAATCCAGGAACTGTCAACACTTCGCTCGGGGTCCAGAAACGTTAGAGCTGTATCGGACGCGCGTTTCCACGAAGGTGTGACCTGAGGAGCGGTGCTCTGCGCGCGTTCGATACAGCCGTTTGAAGGAAGCCGCTCGGGGTTGCGGTGGGCGCGGACTTATGCAAATTCAATAGGGGGAAGAGTGAGTTTGGTAAAGCTCCGGGGATGGGCTGCGGAGTAGAGAACCGCCTGAACAGGCAAATGTGCCGCCGAAGGATGTCCTGGGAGAAGGCGAGAAGGGATTGGTTGGACAAAAAGACAAAAAGAGAGGGAGCGAGCCGAAGCACGCAAAAGATTTCGTGATGTCGACGGTCTGCTCATGCCGCGACGGCATCCCGGGCCGGTGGAGAACGCAGCCGGATCTCTGCAGCCGTAAGTCTTTCGATGATCAGCATCAGACCACCGCACTTGGGGCAAGTCCAAAGATCGCTGGGACTGGCGGTGGAGACCTCTTGCTCGGTTTGTGGTGTTGAACCGAGCAATTGAAAGCAAAGTGGCAAAGTGGTGGCACGTCTGCGATTGGCCAGGAAGCCGAAGTTTCGGATGCGCACGAAACCTTGGGGAAGCAGATGCAACAGGAAGCGGCGCAAGAACTCATCGACAGCTAGAGTCAGCAATTTCTGTTCGTTGTTGTGAGCGGAATCGCGCCAACGAAACGTAACCTTTCCGTCAGCAAATGAGACCAAGCGGTGGTTGGAGATGGCCACGCGATGGGTGTAACGGCCCAGATAACGGAGCACATGCTGTGGGCCTCCGAACGGGCGTTTCGCATAGACCACCCAGTCCTTTCGGAACAGTGGTCTCAGCCAGGCAGCAAAGGTTTTCGGTTGAGCGAGGAACTTCAAGTCTCCATGAAAGTTGAGCTTGCCGTCGTGAAAGGCGCGCTTGAGCGCTTCGTGGAACTTGCCGCGAAAGACGCGGCTGAGCACCTCGACGGGAAGAAAGAAGTCATAGCGTGGTTTGATCCAGTGCGTGTGATCAGCAGACAGTCCACCGGCCGGTACCACGCAATGAACATGCGGGTGAAGGTCGAGTTTTTGACTCCAGGTATGCAGCACGCTGAAGAAGCCGATCTCCGCACCGAGATGCTGGGGATCGCGCGCGACTTCCAGAAGAGTTTCCGCACTGGTGCGAAACAGGAGATCGTAGATGACCTTCTTATTCTGCAAGACCAATGGGGCCAAGTGACGGGGAAGCGTGAAGACCATATGCACGTAAGACGTCGGAAGGAGTTCCTGGCGACGTTTTTCCAGCCAACATTCGCGAGCGCCCGACTGACACTTCGGGCAATGCCGATTTCTGCACGAATTGTAGGAGATGGCACGATGTCCGCAGCGCGCAATGGCCAGCAGCACTTTGACATGCTTCCAGCCAATCCACTTACGGCTTCGTTCGATGAATGCGTCTCCCACGGCGCGGACGATATCGGCCACCTCGAGGAGTGGCCGGTACATCTACCGGTCCTGTGGTGATTCGTCTTTCAGCTTCAGCGAGTCCAGAGGACTGGCGGTCGCGCTCAAGTGACGTTGCGAGAGGTGCAAGTAGCGGGCGGTCTCTTCGAGATCGCGATGGCCTAACAATTTCTGGATGGTACGCAGATCCGCGCCTGCTTCGAGCATATGGGTGGCAAAACAGTGGCGAAGGGTGTGCGGGTGCACGTTTTTCGGGAGCGCGGCCCGCCGGGCAGCAATTTTGCAAGCATGGTAGATCGCCTTGGAAGTGATGGGCCGATCACTGGCGTGAGCATGCCTGCTAGGAAACAACCATACGCTGGGCTTTGGCCGCAACCGGCAGCAGTGTCGTTTGATTTCGTCGAGCAACTTTGGGCTGAGCAACACATCGCGGTCTCTGCGGCCTTTACCACCTTGGACGTGGATCACCATGCGCTCACTGTCGACGTCACTCACTTTCAGGTGCGCGAGTTCCGCACGTCGGAGTCCCGTGGCATAGAGGGTCATCAGCAGTGTTCGATGCAAGGGAGGACGAGCCGCATCGATGAGTCGTGCGACTTCATCCTTGCTAAGGATCGTTGGCAGGTGAATGCCCCTCTTCGGGTAGGGCGTCTCCGCGATGCTCCAGGCCTTCTTGAGCGTCTTGATGTAGAAAAAACGTAGGGCTGCCAGATGTTGTGCCACTGTATTCGGTGAGAACTTCCGCTTCTGAAACAACGCGGCCTGATATTCACGAATGTGCCGGGGACCTAAGCGATCAGGGGAACAGTTGAAGTGTTGAGAAAACTCTTTGACTGCACGGATGTAGGTTTCTATGGTAGTCTCTGCGTAATTAAGGCGCTGGAGTTCTTCCAGCATCATTTTTCTTAGATGGGTCACAGGGACACCTCCTTGTGACCCAAACTTATATCTCAACCTTTAGCCACCCAGTGCTCAGTTCACCTCACGCGTAAGCGTCCGCCGCAGAGCGGCTTCGTTCAAACGGCGTTCGGGGAAAATCGATTCGACATTGAAATGGCGCGTCCGGTTGTCACCCGTGCTACTGAAAGAAAAACGGAACCGGATCATCGGCCTAATCTCCCCTTTTTGCCCCCGCGCTTTTTTGTTAAGTGTCCACCCATCAGGAAGAGCTAGAAGTGCTAGAAAGTGAACCATGGGATTGGATGGGAGACCCAGTTAGCGTGGCAGCCAGTTCGATTGAAGGAGTTGGACTGAACGTATACCGGTCCAACTCGAATGGATGGCAGAAGCAGCATAGACCAAACCGCCGGCCGACTTCACTGATGACTTAACAGAGCTGGAGCTTGAGTCTAGACTCACCCTCAAGCTGCCTAATCGAAGATAAGTGCTCGACGTTTGCATCTCCGTTGACTTGCCTCCAGTCGCAACCTAACATTGCGACACTATGACGGACTCCGACGCGCTCATCGGCCAGACCATCTCTCACTACCGCATCCTGGAGAAACTGGGCGGTGGTGGAATGGGCGTGGTTTATAAGGCCGAGGACACCGAACTGGGCCGTTTCGTCGCACTAAAATTCCTGCCTGATGATCTTGCGAGTGATCCTCAATCGCTCGAGCGCTTTCGGCGCGAGGCACGGGCGGCATCCACTCTGAATCATCCGAACATCTGCACAGTCTATGAAATTGGAGAGCACGGGGGCAGGCGCTTCATCGCCATGGAGTGTCTGGGAGGGATGACGTTGAAGCACGCTATTGCAGGGCGGCCGATGGAACTGGAGCAGTTGCTTAGCGTGGCAATCGAAGTGGCAGACGCTTTGGATGCGGCGCACTCGAAAGGAATCATTCACCGGGACATCAAACCCGCCAACATTTTTGTGACAGAACGAGGGCACGCCAAGATCCTGGATTTTGGATTGGCAAAGGTCACTATTGCGAAGAGTCAGCTGGGCAGTGAGCCAACACTTGCCACATTGGAAGTGGATCCTGAACATTTAACCAGTCCCGGAGCGATGCTGGGAACCGTCGCCTACATGTCGCCCGAACAGGTGAAGGCTAAAGGGCTTGATGCGCGCACCGACTTGTTTTCGTTCGGGTCGGTTCTTTATGAAATGGCTATTGGACAGATGCCGTTCGATGGATCCAGCGCTGGAGACATCTGCGGCTTGATCGTGCACCAGGATCCCGTGCCGCCTTCGGAGCTTAACCAGCAGATTCCGGGCGAATTGGAGTTGGTGATTCTGAAAGCTTTGGAGAAGGATCGCGAATTACGTTACCAGCACGCATCGGAAATGCGCGCGGATCTGCAACGCTTGAAGCGCGACACGGAGAGCGGAAGTCATCGCGCAAGGGTCTCGGACAGGCTGAACGTCACAGCTAGTTCTGGCAAAATCTCAGCGGCCGATTCGGCATCCGGCGGAAAACAGCCCACGGTTGAAGACACGAACGTACCACTCAGACCAAAATCTCCTTACGTTCTAGCCGGATTGTTGAGTGCGGCACTCCTTGGCGCCGTTGTGCTGGCGTATTTTTGGTTGCGGTCCGATGCGCTGCCGAAGGCCTCCAACTACGTCCAGCTTACGCATGACGGTCGTCCGAAGCAGATGGTCGCAACGGATGGTTCGAGGCTCTACCTGTTATTAGGCACAGAGCTATCCCACTCGTTCGGTGAGATCTCGGTATCTGGCGGTGAGCCTAAACCGATTCCCACACCTTCTGCCAAGATGGTCCCGGTAGGCCTGTCCGCGGATGGCTCGGAGTTTCTCTTGGTGGCGGCCCAAGGCGACCCACCGGCTGGGCCGCTCTGGAGCCTGCCCCTTCTTGGCGGTTCCCCGCGCAGGCTGGGGGACACCGAGGGGAACGCCGCCGCATGGTCGCGTGACGGCAAAATGCTGGCGTACACCAGCCATAACGATGTATTCCTGGCGAAGGCCGACGGAAGCGAACCACACAAGCTCATTTCGATTAAGGACGCCACCGGTTTAGACCATCTGGCCTGGTCGCCGGACGACAGCTACCTACGATTCGACCTGTGGGACACTAGCCGGCTTGCACTGTCGCTCTGGCAAGCCTCCCGGGACGGGAAAGAGCTACATCCGGTGCTTCCGGGTTGGAGCAAACCGCCCGAGCGGGACTGCTGCGGCAAGTGGACGGCGGACGGAAAGTACTTCGTTTTCGCATCGCGCAAGCAAATCTGGGCCCTCCCGCGAATGTCCGGCTTCCTTCACCCTGAGCCCACACCGATCCAATTGACTTCCAGTCCCATGTCCCTGGGCACGCCGCTGCCCAGCACAGATGGCAAGAAGCTCTTCGTAGTCGGTCGCACGTTCCGTGGCGAATCGGTGCGCTACGACGCGAAGTCCGCACAGTTATCGCCATTCCTCGCGGGAATATCAGCGGAGTACATCGAGTTTTCAAAAGACGGCGAATGGCTGGCCTACGTTTCGTTTCCCGAAGGCACGCTATGGCGTTGCAGAGCCGACCGGACCGATTGTCTGCAACTGACCTATCCCCCGGCGTACGCCTTAATTCCCCGCTGGTCGCCAGATGGGAAGAACATCGTATTCTTCGAATTACTTGGAGATCAGCCTGCGAAAATCTGGCAGGTTTCTGTCGACGGGGGCAATCCCAAGCAACTGATGGCAGACAATCCCAATCCACAATGGGACCCGAATTGGTCGCCGGACGGAAACAAGATCGTCTTCGGTGGGTCCTCCGAAAACCCAACGTCAACGATCGACATTCTGGATTTGGCCACTCACAAGATCTCCGCTCTGCCGGGATCGCAGGGCTTGTACGCTCCCCGCTGGTCCCCGACGGGCCGCTACATCACAGCGCTCTCGAGCGATGAGACCAAACTGGTTGTCTTCGACATGCAGTCGCAGAAATGGAATCAGTTGGGAACCGGCGCCTTCAGTTGGCCTAACTTTTCGAAGGACGGACAGTACCTGTATGTGTTGCAGTGGGGCGTAACCAGCGGCGTGTTCAAGATTCGCCTGAGTGACGATAAGACAGAGCGAGTCGCGGACCTCACCAATTTTGTCTACACCGGACGCTTCAGCGATTCTTCGCTTTCCCTCGCCCCAGACAACTCGCCCTTGCTAATTCGCGACGCCGGTACTTCCGATGTGTACGCCCTCGACTGGGAAGAGCCGTAAGCAGCGCAGTACCGCTGAGGCCGTGGTGCATGTTGAACGAGTTGTTACAACAAGTGAGTAATCCAAAGAATCGCCGTCGTGTGCCCACCATTTGTTGCAAATGCCGAGAGTATTGAATCAATTACGGCGGCGGGTTTTTGGCCACTCGGACCGAACCCACCGACCTCGCCGTTATCAGTTGTCAAAAGGGCAATATACGACGGAACGCGACGGTGTGCTCTCACGTTCCCTCCTAGCCTAGACTAGCGCCAGTATTGGCGATTCTCACTCTACACTGTTGATACCATCTGTAACGCTCTTTGATCGAGGGTGGGCACAAAATGGGGCACAGCTCAATGGGGTGCACCCCTCCAGTGAGACAGTTTTCGACAGGAACACTTGCAAAGAGCCAAGAACAGAACAAGCAGTTGGTAAAAAGAGTGTGCTGCGCAACAGGAATCGCTCGGGAAGCTAAGCAGAGAATCCAGTGAGCGCTTTGCCTTCGGAAAGAATCGAGACATGGGCCGTCAGGATGGCACACGGTCAGCCCGGCTGAGAAGTGTTTTCCGCCCGTGGGCTGGCCTCGTCGGTTTTCCAGCTCACGGAAGGCTAACAAATGAATGCCAACATCTCTGTCAGATGGGCGCCGGATGGAATTTTTGCGTAGCACAGGGGCAACGTCCCGATAAGATCGCGAAGGGTATCGTATTCTTGGCGTCAGTGAGGCAAACTATGTGGCGGGCACAGAGCTTTACGTTGATGGTGGCGTCCCCCAAATCTAACCGACATCTTTTGGTTTCAAAAGTAAAGGGGAAAAGCAATGGCAAGTCTTCAGTCGCGTTTAGATGAATTTAAGCAGGCGTTCGAGTCTGGAGCCCCTCCGTATAACGCCCCGCGCGAAGCAATCGAAAAGATGCATCGCGCGACAGCCGAGCTCAAAGCTTCGGGCGCTGAGACTAAGGCGCTGAAAGTAGGAGACCGCGCTCCTGAATTCAGCTCGTTCAATCAAGATCATGTTCAATTGAATTCTGTCGACCTAATTCGTCAGGGCCCGCTGGTCGTCAGCTTCTTCCGAGGGCACTGGTGACCCTACTGCAATATGGAGCTGGAGGCTCTACAGGAGATCAATCCGGAGGTGAAGGCGCTAGGAGCGCAGATCGTTGTGCTAACGCCTGAGCTCGAGCGGTACACCCGCAATTTACACAAGAAACTAAACCTGACTTTCGACATACTAACGGATCTTCATCTCAAAGTGGCGGAGGAGTTTCGTCTGGTCTTCACACTCCCGGATTACTTGCGCGAGCTTTACAAGTCGTTTGGGAGCACACTCGACAGATTCCACGACGAGCCAGAATACCGATTACCAATGCCCGCACGCTACGTGATCGACAGCAAAGGGATCATTCGTGCAGCCGATGTGAACGCCGACTACACGGTCCGCCCTGACCCTTCCGAGTCCCTAAAGGTTCTGCAGACACTCAAGCCATGAGGTTCCCAGGAAACACGCCGGGCAGTTGGGTGAATGGGTCGGCTTTTCGTTAATCTGCCCCACACTTTGCACTTTGCGAAATCCTCGAAGCTCTTTTTCGCGACCGAAAACAATCCCTAGACAGTTGTAGCTCCAGCCAGCTGAACAGACAACAAATGGAAAAACTCAGTCAGCGCTTTCACGTCTCACCGGCAGTTTTCTCTTCGACCGGAAAAAGCGAACAACAGATCACAAGAATGCCGATTCCGGGTATGTCTCCGCGTGGTACCTGGACGAGGATTACGACGGCGACTGCTTTATCGATTGCCAGATGTTCTACGACTTCAAAAAGGCTCCGAACCTGAAGACCCTTGGCATAGAGGTTGAGCCTGGGGAGTTCAAGCTCCAAACCGAATCGCGGCCTTTTGCGATGCGTGGCTACAAACGGATAGCAGTCAAGGTCGTGGACGTGTGCAGGCATTCGCCAATCAGACGCTTCACGTTGGCGTGGCCGTATTTCGCCGATGGCGAGTCGTGCGAAGTGGTTTTCGCCTTGCCCAAGGACGCGCGGCTGGCCGGCCCCGGCGCGGAAAAGCCTGCACATAGAGAGGCGCGAGTTCAATTTTCTCTCGATCCAGCGCGGGATAACCCTCCAGAATTTCATCGATGCCGGCACCCTGATTCAGCATATCGGCGACAAGTTCGACAGGAATTCGAGTGCCACGATAGACAGGCGTACCGCGCATTGTCTCCGGGTCTTCGACGATGATGCTCTCTGCTCTCTCCAGTTTTTTCAGCCTCTCATCGAGTTCTTTGCGCACGGTCTTTACCTGGATCAATAGCGCCGAGCCCTCGGAAACGGAGACCACGTCCATTTCCGCGTCCGCTTCAATCAGTTTTGCAATCTTGCGACGCTCCGCCACGGGCAAGAGACCCAGCCCTCAGCCTCAAGTCGCAGATACACCAGTTGCTCCCAAGAGAGAAGCCTCTGGACAGAATGCCCGGTCTGAAGCCGTCTTGGGCGAATCAGACGACGATCAATTAACCTGCGCACCGTGCGAATACCAAGCATGCCAACGTCCTCCGGGCCGACTTGGGCGCAAAATGGGCGCAAACTCCTGTTTCTAGGCGCAAATTGAGGAGTGGCCGGTGAGTAAGGGCCGCCGAATCAATGTGAATTTTGCGGATTTCTGGAGCGGGCGATGGGAATCGAACCCACGTCCGAAGCTTGGGAAGCTTCTATACTGCCATTGTACGACGCCCGCTCATTCCTCTAGTCTGTTGATTATACACAACTAAGCGGCTGCCGGTACAGCGCGGCCGTTTTCCAATAACTCCAATATTTTCCAATTCCATCTTGGAAAACGCCTCTTGCACTTTGTCCAGTGGAATTTCCCCGGTGTATCTTGCCGTCATCACAGCAGAGCTGTGACCCATTTGTTGGCGAAGTACGGCAGGATTCATCCCGGACAATTCCCATCTGCGATTGCAACCGTGACGAAACGCATGCATCAAGAATCCATGCAGCACACTTGTTTCGCGCAGTGCAGTTCCCTGCTTCGACCGAAATACCAGCGAGGTTTGAGTTTGAGAACCCTTCAAGTAGCGTTTGAGTATCGACAACGCTTCTCGACCTTCGGCATCCGCCAAGAGAATCGTCCGATAGGCCGCTACGTTCTTACACGGCCCTATGACGTATGTCCGTTGATCGGCTGATTCATCCACGCGAATCGTTCCGACTTTGAAATCAAGATCATTGATTCTCAAAGCGAACAACTCCGCACAACGCAAACCACTCGCAGCTGCCAGAATGAACAACGTGGCGTATCGATCTTTTAGCACGTCGTCTACATCCAGATTGTAGACTTCGCCGGCAATCTGCTTTGCCTGCGGCCATGCAAACGAAACCGCTCCACGGCTTTCAATCTTCATCTGCAACTTGTCACGTTCGGGAATTGCGAGGCCCTCCTGGAGAACGGTGGTTTCTTGTCCTTCGAACTACAAGAAAGAACTCGCTGCATGGTTCGCAGGATGTTCTTAATCGTGACCCAAGACAAACCCGCCTGCCGTTTCTTCCAGATCCACTCGTTCACTGCGTCTATGTCAATGTGCTCTACCGGAATCTCGTTCCAATCTGCTTCGCGATGGACTTTCAGATGTCCGTCCGCCACCGAAAAAGTGGATTGTCGGAGCATCCTGGGAGCAAAGGTGTCCCGGTAGTGTTTAACAGCACGAGCGAAAGTAAGAGACGAAGGAATTTTGTATTCATATGAATTAACCTTCAGATTCAATATGAATTCCAATTTCTTTCTTTGCGCTTCGCTCCTCGTCATTGTTTTGACCGGCCCAATTATTTCTGTTTCCCTTTTCCGCTTCTCCCGGCCCTGGCTTCGGCGCCGAACTTGAACATGAGCAGTAACAAATTCGTCGAGCGCTCACCTCTTTTCCGACGGTCAGTTAGAGCAGATTTATCTGGCTCACTTCAAGGGTATGCGATAGAGGTTGCGGTGTATGTCGTGAGTCGTATAGGAGTATAGGGAAACGCTGAATGCTGAGTTCACGATGTGTGGGATCACCACCGGTGATTTCATTTTCTTTAAGTCTTTAATCCCCGCAATTACGGTAGGTGGCAGGTCTGGCAGTCCCGAAGCGCGCCGAATAGGCAACGCGTAGGTATTTGGGTCATCCTGCAAATAGAAATTCATCAACATGAATTCTCCACGGACGTCCCATGCGGGAGTGCAGGTGTTGACACACAACTTGACGGGAGAGCCTCCCTCGACCGGAAGCGCGAACATAGCATACTTATGCTCCTCGCTTTGATCGGACGTCTGCACAACGGCCCAGTGGCCGTCCGGTGATACGGTGGCTAAGTCTATGATCGGAGCTATTTTCCGGCGATCGGAACCGTCAGCGTGCATCCGGTAGAGGAAAAGGGCCCCCCCTTCACTGGCACGAAACAGCAGATCACCGTCGGGCAGGAATAATGGACGATCCTCGATGGCCGAAGATACGATTTGGCGCGGCGAGGAATGATGGTCTGTCGGCGCGACCCACAAGCTGGGAGCACCACTCGGATCCGTACTCGCGAAAGCAACCTCTTTCCCATCCCGAGAAATCGAGTACTCCTCCATGGGATAACCGCGCAGTATCGGCTCCAACTTCCCAGTTGCGAGATCTTTGACCCATAGTTCAGTCCCAGTCGTCCCGCCGCTCGCCATCAAGTAATAGAATTTCTTTCCATCCGATGAGAAAGTTCCAAGTTTCCGGAATCTTTCCCAGGTCCCTTCTACCACCATCTTTTCTGTTTCGCCTTCCGAGGAAATCTGATGCTCACCGTTGTTGTCGTGAATCCACGACGTGCTTATGTGCGTGCCCACTGAGGTGACAAATGACTTACCATTCGGAGCGATAGTGACGCCTTCCTCCTCACTCGTTCCGGAAGTCACCTGTTCTGGCTCACCGTTGGGGAATCGCTGACGCCAGATATGAAACCTGTCATCCTTCCTGGCAGTCAGGTACACCCACTTGCTGTCGGGCGACCACGCACCAGAAGCGCACATGCCCCCAGACGGCCCCACGACGTGCCCTTCACCGCCGCCGCGGAAAGGGACCACCCGGCAAGGGACAAAGAGTCCCTGATTTAGCATTTCAACGATGAGCACCCACCGACCATCCGGAGAAAGATACGAATGGTGAGCCATCCCACGTTGACCGGGAGGATCATACACTTCCCGGGCCTGCCCCCGACCCTCATCCGTGGAGACCACCGCCATATGCGCTCCTTCTTTGATTTCGGAGAAGAGCAGGCGACTTCCACTCTCGATCCAAGTCAATGAGGACGCGTTGGGAAAGAGCAGGCGAGGTTCACCTCCAAACACCGGCACTTCCCAGGTTTCCCACGGATTGGCGGTCCCATACGCAATGCGCGAACCGTCGGGGGAAAAAACCGGGCTCAGTTTGACTCGTGAATCGTGAGTCAGTTCAACGGGCTGTCCACCCGGCAACAGTTTCACGTAAACCTGACCTGTTGTGAGAAATGTGCCAGTACCCCGGATAAAGGTAAGCATGCGTCCATCCGGGGAAAACGCAGGGTAGACCGCGGAGTCGGTGAAAAAAGTAAGTTGCTCCCACTCATTGCTGGCCGCTGGAGTCCGCCTCGAATAATGGTACAGGACCGCGAGTATAAGCCCAGCCACGAGAAGGATCGCTGCGGTCATCGCAAGTGTGCGTCGCTGCTTGGCAGAACGTGGCGGAGGCGCCCCCGGCTTAACTCCCGATTCGGCATCCCGTTTCAGACGCTTTAGGTCCGCACGTATTTCCGACGCGTGTTGGTAACGTAAATCACGATTCTTCTCGAGCGCTTTGCTGATGATGTCTTCGAGTTTCGGCGGAATTCCAGGATTCAATCGAAGCGGAGAGATTGGTGATTTTTCCAGAATGGCATGGTAGATAACGGCGGAAGTGTCTCCACGAAACGGCAGCGTACCCGTAGCCATTTCATACAAGGCCACTCCGAACGAGAACAAATCTGTGCGCGCATCCAGGGCCTTGCCTCCAGCCTGTTCCGGTGACATATACGCCACTGTTCCCAACGTACTCCCGGGGCTTGTCAGATGCTCCGGCTCTGCTTCCTGCACCGACAGCGTCTCTGCCTTGTCCACCGCGCTTTTTGTGGAGCTAACCTTGGCCAAACCAAAGTCCAGAATCTTGGCATGCCCGCCTTCGGTTATGAAAATATTCGCCGGCTTAATATCCCGGTGGATAATTCCCTTCGCGTGTGCCGCGTCTAGCGCGTCTGCCACTTCGATCGCCACACCCAGCAACCGGTCTTGTTCCATGGGCCGGCCCGCGATTGTGCGCTTCAACGTCTTGCCTTCCAGATATTCCATCGCGATAAACCGTCGCTGTTCCTGCTCGCCAATTTCGTAAATGGTGCAAATGTTGGGATGGTTCAGTGCTGAGGCCGCGCGTGCCTCGCGACGGAAACGTTCCAGTGCTTCCGCGTCTTTGGCTAAGTCATCGGGAAGAAATTTCAGCGCAACGAATCGTCCGAGTTCCCTATCCTCGGCCTTATACACCACACCCATTCCCCCGGCGCCTAGGTTCTCGACAATCCTGTAATGAGAGATAAGCTGGCCCGAGAGGGAATCCCTCTGTCTTCCCATCTCTTTGTTTTGTCCCCGAGCCAGTGCCTGCGCGGCCACTTCCATCGCAGGGATTTCCAGAAAGCTCCCGGCTTCTTCTTGCGACGCCGCATAGAGCGCACTTCCTCCTCAAGAGCTGGATCGCCTTTGCACGCTTTCTTCAGGAAATCACTGCGCTCAGCAGGGGGGCGCTCCAGCGCGGCCTGCAGCAAGCTATCGACTTTTTTCCATCGATCGGAGTCCATCGCTCGCGCCGCCCCCTAATTCTCGATAGAGCCACGCCTTGGCTGTACTCCAATCTCGCATCACGGTGACGGCCGATACCTTTAACACTTCGGCTGTCTCTTTCACACTCAATCCACCGAAGAAGCGCATTTCCACAACCTGCTCCTTGCGCGCATCCAGTTGCGCTAATCTCTTCATCGCATCGTCCAGCGCCACCAAGTCCGCGGACCCGCTTCCGCCCACAACCGCCGCCTCTTCCAGTGAGACGTGTTGCACGCTGCCTCCCCGCTTCAGGTTGTGCCGCCGCGCGTGCTCCACCAAAATTCTTCGGATGAGCTGCGCCGATACCGCAAAGAAATGCGTCCGATTCTGCCACTCCATTCGCTTGTAATCCACCAGCCGCATGTACGCCTCGTTCACCAGCGCGGTGGTTTGCAGACTGTGTCCCGGCCGCTCACGCTTCATGTACCGGCCTGCCAGGCGGTGCAGTTCGTGGTACACGATGGGTGCCAACCGTTCCAGAGCGCTTTGATCTCCCTCGCTCCAACCCCTCAGCAGCATGGTCACCTCACCCACGCTCGCTTTATCCGGTTGTGCTTCGTTGGGCATTGCAGCGAGGCAGAATTATATTCCTGCCAGCCTCTCAAAACACTATACACCGCATGATAGGTTTTCCGCCCACTCTGCGCCTATCTAACTAGGGGGCGCTTAGGCGCCAGACCAAGACCGGGAGCCACAACGTACTAGCTCTCGAGAAAAGAGGACTACAAATGAAATACATTGCGTCTACGACACTGATGCTCACTCTTGGTGTCGCAACCGTCTACGCGCATGAGAATCCCGTAAAAATGACATTCTCGGGAACTTCTGCGCCTAGCACCATCAATCTGCTTCAACCCGATTCAAGTAACGACGAAGATCACTTCGCCGGGAAAGGTACGCTCGGCTCATTCACCTACCGTCAAGTACGAGCGATCTCCAATTCTCCCGTGTCTTCGCCACCCAGCACTTGCTCGGGCCCAAATCTGCTCTATTTAACGGAGTTGGCCGGCGGAGGCGTATTTCGTTTCGAGGACGGCAGATGTCCAGCTTACGCAGGGGTCCGATTGCATTGATCTCGCGACTAATGAGGCCGACTGCACTCTGACTCTTCAAATCATTGGGGGAACCGGCCGTTTCAAGAATGCGTCGGGCACGCTTACGTTCACCGAGACCGTGGTGGGTGTGTTGGCCGACGCCTCGAACAATCCCGTCTTGTTTGCGGCTA
The DNA here is from genome assembly GCA_963742325.1 of Candidatus Acidiferrales bacterium. Lineage (GTDB taxonomy): Bacteria > Acidobacteriota > Terriglobia > Acidiferrales > UBA7541 > Acidiferrum. Next base: position 3,667,205 of record CAVULB010000002.1, read on the forward strand.
CCGGAAAGTTTACGGGAACACTCTCCGGAGTGGACATAGAGGAGGAAAGCCAGGATGAGAGGTAAAAGGGAAAGTCATATGTGTGTGCTCCTACTCGCTGTACTGTTTCGTGCAACGAGTCCAATCGGAGACTCAGGCGGAGAGTCGATCCGGTAAGGTCTGCCTTGCACAGACAAGGTGCGGCGGCTGCAGGATGTGAAGTCCGACGATCGCCGCACCGCTTCGCCCGCTACAGCTCCTCGGTGCTCCTGACAGTGTGAGCGCCCTTTTGGAGGAACCCCAATCGATGGCTCGGGAGTAATTGGCCACTACTCTGATTGCTACCTGGTGGAGCGAGCCAGTTCCCGGGCAGGTTTATCTCCCGCTGTGGACCAAACTCTTTTTCCCCGGCGGCGGCCTACAAATAAGGTCAGAGGCGAGGACGATTGGAAATGAATAGACTTTCCTGGGCTTCGTGGAGACTCTGGAAACGCAATAGACCGACGCCGAGGCGGCGCGTCCATCTACTATAGGAATCGACTATGGGGTGAGTACCTCCAAAATTGTGTTTCGCAATTGTGACCCGTCAGGCGGGGCGAGTTGCGTACTGGTTCAATATAACGGATCTGCGCGAATCCCGTCGCGAGTTTGCGCGACTGTAAGAGCGCTTCTCTTTGGCCACGACCACGACACTCTACCCGCCACAGCCTGTGACTCCTATGAAAGCCTCAAGATGCGAGTTGCGGCTGAAGTCACCGCAAATCCAGCGTATCACGTCGGCGGAACAACAAAACTACCCGAAGGATTCTGTGCTGCCGATCTCGCCGCGCTGGCGGTATGGTTTTTGATCTCTAAGGGCCACCAGGCCGTTGCAGCGCAGTTCAAGGAACACATGGAAGGTGTAGAGCTTGACATGAAGATGGGCATTCCGATGGACTTCCTCGATGACAAAAAACTAAAGGCTACATTCCTTGGCATTGCCCGTCGAGCGTGGTCGCTTTGTTGCCATGAGGGACTTCTCGACTCTGAGGTGTCTATCGAGCAGGCGCGTCGACTCCTAGAGAAACATCCTCTTGTCTTGTCGCCACTCCCCGAAGAGGAAGAACGCAAATGGATCCGCTGTGAAGGAGAAGCTGCACTGTGGTTGGTGTTGCATTCCCCTTCAGTCGGCGTAGGCACATACGCAAGGGTGGATGTAGGTGCGGGCACGACTCACACAAACCTGTTTCGCATCTTCGGGAAGTTGCAAACGGTAAAGAGGAGCCTGGGGCCTTTCGGTGCGGCTGCTGTCCCCGTTGGTATGGATATGGTGGACCGCGCCATAGCAGAATGCCAAGCTCTGCAGGGCGATTTCGTATTGCTTCGAGGATCCGAATCGGCGATCCTGCAGGCGAATGCGAAGATCCGTGAAGCGTTATTCTCAGTTAGTGATCAGATTTACGATTCTTACCGCAAGGCGTGGGAGGAAGCGTATACGAAGCTGAGCAGCAACTCACTGGAACTGATCGCGTGGCGTCAGCATAAAGTGGTCATCACGGTCGGGGGAAGTCTCGTGCCTTTCCTCGTTGACAGAATCAGGATGCATCCGGACGAACGGGCACCACTTCCGGTTCTGACATTAGAGCAACCGACTGATTTTGTCAGAGCCGACGGCAGGAATTTCACGAGTGAAGACCTCCAGTTCGCGGGCGTGGCGTACGGCCTATCACAGACCGAGTTCTTTTTGCCCAATCCATACTGCCGTGATTCCGCGTAAGTGTTGCAACGAGAGTTCAGAATCAAAAAGGCGAAGGAGGATGAGATGAAAGATTCACCGGCGATTAAGATTGCACTTGCCCATGCAGAGGCCTGGATTCGTCATGATTGGGACACGTCCAGAGAACTACCCTCCAAACGTACATGCTTTGGTAACCAGTACGCTGCCTAATGCCGGTACCGCCTGAGAATACAGATCGAGCAGAGCGCGATCCACCGTCGCGGCATCTACGATCAACTCGGTTCTAAGAGAAAGGCTTCTGTGCCGTGAGCCGCAATCAATGACCTCTCGATCCTGCGCGGTTCAACTGCGGGCAAAGACGACGAAGCCATTCGCGGGGATCACTACGTTTGTCGAGGCCATGAAACCGTGCAATGGCGGACCTGATGCGAAGATGCCTCCCGCGTTACCCGCTACGATGGGATTCACAAAGTTGTCGTAGACATCACTGTTGAACACCTCGCGCCATGGACCCGCGAATGGGAAGCCGATTCCGTAGTTGTACCAGGTATCTTCGGCGAGGGTCGCCACGACAATCACGTCCTGCCCGGTACCTTCTAGCCAGCGATGAAAGGCGATTACGCGATTCTGGTCATGAATGTGAAAAGGATTGACGTTATTGCCTCGCAACGCCGGGTAACTCCACCGCAGCCGGATCAAGTCTTGAGTAAATCGCAGATGATCGGCCCGGGCAGTATCGGCCCCTGGATTCAACCCATCCCACCAGATCAGGTTCGGCGAAGTAGGATCCCAATTCCATTGCTTATCCTCTAAGAACTCCTGTCCCATGAAGATCTGGGGAATTCCTGGAGCAGTCAGTAGCAGGCCTGTGGCAAATCGCGAGCGGCTGCGCGCATACCACGATTCGTGATTCGAGCCATCAGCAAGTGTAGGAATTCGCAGGTCTGTCCCTACCTTCACAATGTCATGATTCTCGACGCACGGCACAGTTTGCCAACCATCAACAAATCCCCGAGGATAGAGGTTCGAGGCTATCGTGTCGAATTTGATGACGGCGTTCTGACCACAAGAAGCTGCCGCGACCGCATTGCGAACAGCGCCCCGCAATCCATCATGTTGAACAACGTCGAAGCCTGCACCGCCACTGGAGGTGGGAGTTACAATTGACGGCCAAGACTTGGGGTAGTTGCCGACCTCTCCTGGCCAAAACTCTGCGTTCTGCAATAAGCGGGGTTTCATAAATCGAAGCGTATTGGTCAGATTGCAGCAAAACGTCCATCCGGAATCGCAGTTCATTGAAATCAGATCGCTGATTTCGTCGTAACGGAATCCATCCACGTGGAATTCGGTGATGTAGTAGAGAGCATTGTTGATGAGGAATTGGCTGACATCATTTTTCCAGAGCGCGAAGGAGAGCCCTCCGGTGCCGCGATCCTGATCGGTGAAATACAGGCTATCGTTGTTATTACCTGCGTTTTTTGCGCGGTCCCAGTAGTAGATGCAGTTGTCGTCCAACGAGCCGTTCACTGTGAATCCACCAGCATGGTTGTAGACCACGTCGAAGACGATCGCTATCCCATAGATATGGCAGAGGTCGACCAAAGCCTTGAGTTGGGCCGGACCCTGAGTGATGTCGCGGAGCGCAAGCGGTGCGCAGCCCTTAGCACCGAGCAAGGCGTTGATCGTCGTGAGATAGCCATTCAGAGCGACTGGGTCCATGACAACGTAGGGAAAGTCCGGGGAAAACAAGTCAGCGCCGTTATAGCCCATCGACGGATCGGTCTCCATTTCATCAACGGGAAGCGGTTGTAGGACATTTATGCCAAGCTCTGCAAGATACGGAATCTTTCCGATGACATCGAGGAAATTCGACGGAGCACCTGGCGCAGCCGGGTTGTAAGTACCAATGTGCAACTGGTAGATGATCATGTTGTTGAAGTCGGGCGTGACAAATGCCGCATCATGCCAGGGGTAGCCACTAACGGATCGAATCAGATTGCTACAGTTAGGAAATGCGGACGCTGGGACCAGCTCTCGCGCATACGGGTCGCGCTTCGGTCCGGTACCGCCAGGGCCGACAACCAAGAAAGTGTAGCCATCGCCTTCCTGAGCCGAGCTCACAAAACCAGTCCAGTATCCATTGGCATCCTTCGCCAACAGCAGATTATCGGTCTGTCCCGTCAAAGAAGAGCCGCCGAATGTGCCGTTGATGTACACCGCGGTCGCCAGCGGTGCCCAGGCGCGGAATGTGGCTCCGCCCCCAGCCACCAGATTTGCGCCCATCGGGGTATTCGCCGAAATGTTGGACTGAGAGATCATGGTAAGCTCCAGTGAATTTGTAATGGTGCACCGGCCGAAGAAGCTGGATATTATCGTCGGCCCGAAGAAGTACACCCATACGATCACAGGCAGGCGGGCAGCCAACTCCAACTGCTGGAAAGACAGCCCTCGGCCTGTATTGAGAATGCACACAAAACATATCGCGTCTTCTTCTTTGTTCTTTTGACGAAAACTCTATTTCTTTCCCGGCTCCGCTCTTTTGGGGACCACTTGGGCGAAAATCGTTACAAATCGCTTGGCATTCTTCCGGTACTTGCCTATTTCGCTGTGCACCGCGTTGGCAGCGACTTTACTGATGGCATCTTTTTCGCGCGTGGATCAACCATCCGGGTGGCGCTGATTTGATTCTTGTCGAGTTCCACGACAATCGGTTTCCAGCCTTCTTCCGTGAGCCAGACGGCAACCAAGGTATCGGACTCATGCAGAACCGGCAGAGGTGCTGTGGCATTCGAAAATTCATCAGTAAAAGGTACTCCGAGTTGTTGCCATTGGCATCTTGTCCCGTCCGCGACAACGAATCTCTCCAGGTAAGGCTTGCCACCTCCGAATGCCGGTGAAATCGCGGGATAGAGTGTAAGCGAAAAGATGTAGATATAGAGGATGACGGAAATTACGGTTAAGGCGAGTGCAATTGGGAAATAGATATGGTCAGGGATCATTTGTGAGTGTGAGGCCGCCGTCTCTAACTTTGCTCGGTCAAATAATCGTGCGGTCGTCCAGGCAGCGATTGCCGCGAGGCAGATGGGAAAATAGATCTCGGCAGCGACCAAGAGGGCGGTCAGGCTGCTAATGAGAATTGTCTGGTGACGGGTGTTTATGAGTTCCCATATCTTCCAGACCGAAATCTCTCCTAATCCCGGGGGGTTCTTAAAACATAAGAAAGCAGAGGCAGCGATCAGTCCGAACAATGGTAGCAATAACACGGACATCATTCCTGCAGAAGGAGGTAATGGTTGTCCCCCCAAAGCTCCGCGACTCCAGATCCTCCGCGCAACGAAATTTGGAAAAAGCGCCAGTAGAAGGAAAGTGAGAAGCACCACAAGGCCGGTAAGGACCAATTTTGGTTTGGCCAACGAGAAGTCTGTAATTCCGAGTTGGTGCAGATACACATTAATCGTCAGCATTCCCGTGGCATAGGCGACGAGTCCCGCGACCGCGCTGTATTTGGTTAGTGCGTCTGGGGCAAGTTGAGTCCCCCCATTTTCTGCCTGTCGCACGATGCCACCCTCTCTGGCCAATCTTCTCGATAGTGCGTAATCCGTGCGAAACGTTTCATGTGTTTGCTGCTCCACTTTTCAATTACACGTCGAAACAACCCAGAGGCCACTGAGCGAGATTTGAAAACGCGAATTCCCTGAACGACCGGGAACTGCTCCGACGAAAATTGGGGTCGCTGGTCCAGCTTGCATTTTCGCGATTGGTCTTTGCATTGCAACCGGAGAGGACGGAATCGCCTATCTGATCAAGACGGCGGACTTTGCCGGGGCCACTGTCGCTGAGCGAACAACTCCACGCGAACTGCAGCAAAGCCTGTAGCCCTCCCGTGGGGCTAACCTTGAGTCTGGATTGATTCCCCTTCCGCGGCAAACACGAGTGTTCCGGCGATATCGGCCGCGAAAAGTAAACGTTCTGGGCGAACGGTTCCAGGAAGCCCATGGGGATGTGCCACGTTACCCTCTTCTGTGACCCATGATTCTAGCCGAATCGCGCCTACTTGCGGACCGCGATCAGTGCTCTGACAGGGGCAAGGCCTTCCATTCGCCTCGGTCAGAAACGTCTGCACCAAGGGATCCGTAGTCGATTCATGGGTCTGGTTCGTCCGCTTCTCCTGTAAATACGTTCCCGCTTCAACTCTCGATTCGTGTAACCGGGAAAATGGCTGCAGTGCGCGAAGGAAACACGCAACCTTGCCGAGCGAAGTGCTTAAGGCTCGGAAAGAAATCGCAAAATCTCATGCATCAACCGCCCTCCCTGCTCCGTGTCGAATAAGAACTGTGCGTGCGCGGACCCATCTAGGATGACTAGCTCTTTCGGCTCTGAAGCTTTTTCGTAGTTCGCGCGAATCATCGGCAATCGGGGCCCGTCATCGTTAGCGTCATCGCGAGCCACGATGAAGAGTTTGCGGCCCTTTATCTTTTCTGCTGGCCGGTCCGTCCATGCGGCCAACAACACCAGACGGTCGATTTCACCTGGCGCAGAGTCGATCGAGGCATCCGCAGCAGCGGTGCCTCCGAAGCTGGCCCCAATAACTGAGACGCTCCTTGCTCCAGTCTTGTGCAGGTAACGCACTGCAGCTAACACATCGTACTCAACTCCGTCATACCCTGACTTGGATTTCGGTCCGTGAGATTGGCCATACCCGCGGAAGTCGATGGCGATTACATGAAACCCAGACTTCGTTAGCTCCAAAGCCTGCTTTTCCCAACTTTCCTTATTGAAGCGGCCTCCGTGCGCTAGCACCATACCCCGTTCACCTTTTCCGTAGAGGTCTGCGTAGACAATCCCGCCGTCCTCCGTTGGAAAGGACACGTGTTCTTGCGCCGTCGCCAGCTGTGTAAAAAGCAGAGTCGCTAGTAGCGCTCGAAGCATGAACATCGGGGGATTGTACATCCACCGTGGCCGCATTTCGTGGCTAACTCCCCATTTGCGTCGGGCCACGACGGCAAACCGCCGTTCGGTATGGTGCATAAGGCATGGAGATAACTCGCGGAGAAATCACGACCGGGAAAGGCCCGAACGTTCGGCACCAGCACACGGACGCACATGAGTTAGGCTGCGCCTCCCGACTGCCTCAAACTGCACAGTGGTGTCGCCTGACTTCATGACACCATAGTTGCCCAGATCGCTTTTTGGCTTACCGAATAGAATGAAGGCGCTAATCCGGCGGGTGGGTTGTTGACAGGGAAGGCGTGAAACACTGGAGCTCCGCTCCGCGTATATAGTTCAGAGAAAGACGTGCCCCGTGCCCTATTCGCCCATACTTGCTCTTCATATTTGTGCTGGAACCGTTGGCTTGCTTTCCGGCACTGCCGCAATGCTCTTCCGCAAAGGTTCCGCCCGCCACGTCCAGGCCGGAAAGGTCTTTGTCGCATCGATGCTCGTCATGGCTATCGGCGCGGTGTACTTAGGAATTGTGAAGGACCAACCGAGTAACATCGGCGGCGGAATCATAACCTTCTACCTGATTGGAACTGGGTGGCTGACCGCAAGGCGCAGTGAGGGTGAAATGAGTCGTATGGACTGGGTCGCGCTCCTGATTCCCCTAACGCTCGGTATCCTCATCTGGGTGAATGGTATTGAAGTGCTTCGCAGAGGGGCGACTTCACAAAACGGGGTTCCCGTTGGCATGAGTTTTTTCATGGGTTCCATCTGTCTGCTTGCGGCCGTGGGCGACGTTCGCATGCTCCTGCGCGGCGGCGTCTTTGGAGTAAAGCGCATCGCCCGGCATCTCTGGCGGATGTGCTTTGGGCTGTTTATCGCAGCAGGGTCATTTTTCATGGGACCATCCAACCGCCCACTGAGATTGCTTTCGGCCGTGGGGCTCGGGCAACACCTTCCCTCGGCGCTATTTAGCACCGGCCTGTATTTATTTCTCACCATACTTCCACTGGTTTTGCTGATTTTCTGGTTGGTGCGAGTTCGCTTCACAAATGCATTCAAGGGCAAGCCGCTGCCGCCCAGCGGCGGCATGGCTCGGACCTTCGCTTCGACGATGCGCCCGTCATTCAGACGGACCCATTGATCCGTCTTTAGTGGCCGTTGCCAACGGCGATCACAGATGGACTCCTCAGCGGTCGAAGTGCAGTAAAGCCGCTCTATTTCCAGCGGATTCTCATTGGATATTCCCGGTCAGCTATTTCGCCCCTCATCGGCAACTCGTGTGGCCCTCCCGTCTGCGGACGAGCGTTAGTTTTGATCGGTAGAGTGAAAGGGCCGGAAACCCCATTACAGACGGGAGTTACTTCGCAAACAGATTCGTTAAATTTGTGATTTTCACCAGCTCTAAAATTCGCGGAGTCAGATTCTCAAACTCCAATATGCAATACCCGTGATTGACCGCCGTCGCCTTTAATGCCACCAGCGCACCCAGCCCCGAACTGTCGAGTTGGCTCACGTCTCCTAGGTCCAGCACAATTCGCCCGCCCTCGCCAATCAGTGGTTTTACCAACTGCTTCAATGCTTCGCCCGTGTCGCTCACAATCTTTCCGTGACACCTTACCGTCGTCACCTTGTTCCCTTGCGCATCGGTACCGGCATTCTCCACATCCGCATGAAACGTGTTGGTCGCCATGATTTCCAGTTTCCCCCGGAGCCGCATGCTACCATCCACCAGATTACAATCCTGTGAACGCCCGTAGGGAGGCTGCCGCTTACCTATGCCGCTTCGTTTGGGATAGGCGGCTCCATCTTGAATTACCGGAGTCCCAGGGCCGGAAACCCATCAAAGACCACTCGCATGGTTACTTCAACGGGTCCCGGCAGGACGAATATTATGCTCCGCGAATCGCATGTCAACGGCTTCGTCCTGAAAACAGATACCCATAAATACGCCTTGACCACACCTTAAACGCGGCGTACTTATTACACCAAGACTGCTGCCGATTCCCCGGATCGGTTTCAGGGGGAATTGTGAATGCCGCAACCAAGACAAGCGCTAGGCCGCCCAGACTGCACGAAAAGATTCTTATTTTGGCTGTTGCGCTATCACTCGTAGTTGCGATTCTCGCAATAATTTTTAGTTAGCTCATAGATGCCTCCGCAATTGGCACAATTAGACCAACATATAGACTGGCCCGCAGAGAGACGCGATTATCGGTGCATAGCAACGTCCGCAGCCCGATCCGAGGTCGCGACAACCCGACCGGGTGGCTTGCTGCCCAGCGAGTTAACCATCACGGTCGCGGAAGTGAAACCGTCCAATGGAATGGTCATCGCCGGCAGCGAGAAAATTGGAAGTCACAATGAACGAAATTGGCCTTGACCGTTTTTTCTTGGCTCATGATAACTCCGGTAGATGAATTGTTCGGGCTGGACAGTCCAACGATTAAGGCAATATCCGAGGCTGGGAGTAGCGGTTAAAATGAGCTCGGCGTGAACGCCTGGGGCGGGCCTAACCGTGCCAGCAGGGCTGGTCGAGCGGGCTGTTAGCGTTTGCGTGTTACCGGGCGCAACGACAAGGGACAGGGTATCAGCCCAAGCTCGAACCCAATGTGGCTCGAACAGGATTGATAGGCGCCGATGTCATATCCCTGCGACTGAGGACGTGAGATGCCGCGTTGATCTGAGGGAAGAGAACAATGGTCATATGTCGAGCCGATGCAGGTAGAAGAATCAGCATCGCCAAACGCTGCGCTTGATGGCGACAGGATCGCCATCGTCGGCGTGCTGCCACCATTCTTGCCAAGAGGTGCGAGCAGAGGGTCTCCCGTCGCCACCACCTGTGGACACTCGCCTTGCGGATTATTGTGCATGATCAGGTTCCCCGAACCTTGCAGGCTAAGCAATACATTTTGGTCCGGTTGTCCCAACACACTACACTCCGCCGCTCCGTTGTTAGCGATAATCGTGTCATAGAGGCCAAAAAAGTCCGTGGTCGATATGCACCCGGTGGTGCCGCCGCAGCCAAAATCATCCAACACATAAAAAGCGATACCGCCGCTCGAACCGGTACTTTGATTGCCACTTACCGTGGAATCGATCACCGTTAACCAACCGTTCAAGGAGAAAATTGCTCCGCCTGAGTCACCTCCGTTATCACCCCCCGCTCCTCCCGTCCCTCGGCTCACATAATTATTGGTGAACGTACTGTTTCGGACGGCGACTATTCCCTCTCCATTGAATATGGCGCCGCCAACGGCTCCCCCTCCACCGCCGTTCGTTCCCACCGCATTGCCACCAAACCGCCCTCCTTTACCTGCGCTCGTGCTCAGGATGGCGCTGCCCACAACTCCACCGCCACCCCCACCGAACCCTCCGTTACCGCCAGAGACCGTCAGCAATCCGGTTAACCCCGCGCCACCTCCGCCTCCAAAACCGCCATTTCCACCGTTGCCCACGCCACCGCCACCGCCACCGCCAAGAGCGCCGATGGCGCCATTGCCCGGACAGCCTAGCAGGCAAGTGCCGGGCGAAGGCTCAATAACCGCCCCTCCGCCACCGCCACCGCCACCACTACACTTTCCGCCGTGCCCATCGTTCCCCGCATCGCCTCCGTTGCCGCCACACAGGTATCCACCGGGTCCGCCTGTACCAGTCTGGTCACCAAAGCTACCGTCGCCGCCGTTAAAGACGGTTCCGCCCCCGCCACCACCGCCACCACTCAACAGGTCAAGGCGTAGACCTCCTCCATTGCCGCCGTTGCCCCGTGCTCCGCCCCCACCACCACCAGCGCCCACTGCTCCGGCTCCGCCGTTGCCTGAAAGACCTCCACCGCCTCCTCCGGCGATGACGGTCTGGTCATGGCAACTAGTGCAGTCATTGCCGTTTCCACCCACTACACCGTTACCATCGAACGTGCTGTCTTCTACCGTTAGCGTACCTGAGGCGTAAATGGCGCCCCCCGCGCCCAACCCGCCACCGCCGCCACTTTGCCCTCCGTCGCCCCCTTTTACGTGGAAGCCCCTGACATATACGCCTTGCAAGGTCAGGTTGCCCGTTCCAGCGTACGAACTGCCGTAATCGACCGTAAACGAAGCGTAGCCCACTGTGAAGAGACGTGAGCTGCCTGCACCCGTCCACTCGAGCGTTGCGCCATTTCCCTCAATCGTCATGCTCGTAAAAATGATCGGCGTCGCTGTCGGCCCGAAGGGATTGTGTGCATCACCATCCCAGAACTGGTTGAACTCGAATAAGGCACTTGTGGGCAGCACGATGGTATCTCCGTTCCCGGTGCCCGGAACGCATCCCGTAGTGTAGGTGACGTCGGTTCCGTTAAACACCTGTCTGATCGCTTTGTTCCTGCCGAACTCAGCCGAGTAGATAGCCTCCTGCAAGGAACAGTTGTGGGGATCATCGAGCACGCCCTGCTGCGTGGTGGTGACATAAATCCTGGATTGTCCCGCAGCACGCGGCCCGCAGCACGCCGCGAATGTCAGTGCTAAGGCACACAGGGCCCGCAACAGGACCTGTGTAAGATCAGCGGAGTTGGTCCTGGAATCCCGCGCAGTCGCAAGGTTCCGTGAGGACCGCGCAAACAGCAAGTCTGGAGGAATACTCATCGCTCGCTCCTTGAGTGGTTGCGCGCTGTTTCCATGCAGCCCTGTTGGTCTGCGCTTCGCGAGTTCCGCCTCTACTGAAGAAATCGCAAATGAAGGGAAAAAGACGACAGCGTGCCGCCACTTTTAGGGGTCAGAATTTCAGCAAGGCGGGCTGCCAGTTCGAAATGGCTGGGCAGGTCAGTCCTTCACTAATGCTGGGACATACCGAGGAAAGCCTTACGGGAAGCAACTTGATTTAACGATTGCCGGAGTAGAACTTGAGCATTTGGAAGTTTTCCATTCCAATGGTTCCAGAGGTCTGTGCGGAGTGCTTCCAAGCGACCGGCTTCCTCGGCTTGACCAGCGCGGCGCAGGAGCTCGGCAAGTGCGGTCCAGGTTCGCGAAATGCAGGTCGCATCCCGTAGGTCATTCTGTGGATTAGGCCCCCGCGCCACGATTTTGTCCAACAGTTGCTGATAGGCCCCGACTGCTTTAGCCGTTTGGCCCGTTTCGGCGTAGTCGTCGGCGTCCGCCCTCAGAACATCGTAAGCGTCGCTCATGGGTTCGACCTTGTCCGCGGGGTATCGCTGGGCCGCATGCAACAATTCAAGAGCGCGATCCAGACTCTGCTTCGCATCGTTTTCGCGACCGAGAAAGCGAAGTACGTAAGACGAACCGGCCAGTAACTCGGCTTCATCTCGTTGGGTGCTTGCATTGGGCTTGGCCTCCCTTATGCGTACGAGCGAGTGTTCGTAGACTTCCAGGGCTTTTTTCGGATCCTTGTGGCGAAGAATGTTGCCCACTTCCAGTCCGAACACGGCGATGTTATGCCGCCCCAAGTAATCGGCGGAATCCTTATTTGCGAGATCCTCGGCAATATCCAAGGCTTTTTGAAAATCGGCGAGCGCCTCTCGAGTGCGGCCGAGGCTTGGTTCTGCATCCTGCCGACCGAGGATCATGCCTTCAAGATCGTATGCGTTCGCTAGATTAATGCGAAGCGAGGCGTGTCCTCCTGCGGCTTCGGCCTGTTGGAATTCAATTGACTCACCAGCGGTCTTCAGTGCGCCATCGAGATCCCCGGACTGCCACTGCGCAGCCGCCAAATTGGCAAGGATCGCTCCCCGTAGGTCGTTCGCTCGAGCTCCCGGTAAGGCGATGTCCAAAGCCCGCTGCGAGTATCGTATTACCTTGTCGAATTCTCGCCCGGCGTAGAAGGCTCCCGCGATGTTTACATAGAAGTACCTCATGCTGTAGAGATCGTGAACCGCAACCGGACGAGTACTCATGAACCGTTCGACAAGCGAAGCGGCTTCCCCAGCATCTTTCAGTTCTTCGACGCGATCGCCGCGGGTATCGGCCAGGTTTATGCGATCGTGAGCGATGGTTGCAGCGATGAACAGCGCCCGCTGGTTTTGGGGGTCCCTCGCAAGGATGGGATCTACAAATCTTGCCGCATTGTTCAGACTGGCTTCGGCATCTGCAAATTGGCCTAAATTCGGGGAGGTTGGATCTCCTTGCACATGCGCCACGCGCACGTAGGCGTAAGCGATCTCGAGCGCGAGGTCCTGGTCCATGGGAGCGCCCCTACTGAGCGAACTCAGGTATTCCAGCGAATCGGTGACAATGCGCATTCTGACTTGCGTCGAACCCGGCAATCCTCGAATGTCGTTGTCCAGTGCAATGAACTTGTTAGACAGCTGTCGCACTTCCCAAAATCGGCTTTCCGCAATCCTTCGCTCGTTGGCCACATAGAGTCCCGCGGAGAGGCTGCCAATCACAAGTACGATGGCGGTGGCGGTTAAGATCACAACCGTACGGTTCCGGCGCACGAATTTGGCCGCGCGATAAGTGAGCGTGTCTGGGCAGGCGCTGATGGGTTCGTGCTTCAAGTAGCGCAGGAGATCATCCGCCAGGGCTGTAGCCGAACCGTAGCGTTCCGCGGGCTTCTTCTTCAGCGCCTTGCCAACAATCGTGTCCAGATCGCCGCGCAGCTGCCGTCGCAGTTTTTCGGGCGTCGAAGCCCGCTTCTCCGCCAGCTCCTCAGCCTCAGCGGACATAGTGGTGTCAGATGGCTCCGGCGGCTCGGTATCGACAATGGCCTTAACCAGCTCAGCGGTGGAGTGCAATCTTTGACCGGCGGGATGTTGTCCAGTCAACAGAAGATACAGCAAGACTCCCAAAGCATAAACGTCAGCAGCTGTCGTGATCCTCTCGCCGGTCACTTGTTCGGGTGCCGCAAACTGAGGAGTCATGGCCGCTCTACCTTCTATTGTGAGTAGAGTCTCAGCGGGATTTGCGTCTTCCGCGAGAAGTTTCGCAATGCCAAAGTCTAGAAGCTTCACTTGGCCGTCACTTCGGACCAGTACATTGGAAGGCTTGATGTCGCGGTGAACGATCAAATTGGCGTGCGCATGGGCCACCGCGCTTACCACATCGAGAAAAAGCAGGATTCGCGCATCCACGTTGAGCTTTTGTTGGTCGCAATACTGATCGATAGATAGCCCTTCGACATATTCGAGTACGAGATAGGCCTCTCCATTTGGTGTCACGCCAGCATCCATTAATTCTGCGATATGAGGATGGATGAGCTGACCGAGAATCTTGCCTTCACGCTTAAAGCGCTCCGCACCTACCCCGGGGGTCGTGGCAAATCGCAGAAACTTGACTGCCACGCGACGCTCGAAGCGGCCATCGCTTCGCTCGGCCAGCCATACGCTGCCCATTCCGCCTTGGCCAATCAGCGATATCAGGCTATATGCCCCGATTTTCTGGTCGAGTACGGGCAGGCCACTGGCAACCCGGATGGGCATGCGTTCTAGAAAATGCTCCTCCGCCAGCGCATGGTGTTCTTCCAGGAGTTGTTGCAAGACTTCTGCAAGTTCTGGTTTCTCTAAATGAAGCAACTGCAACCAGAGCCCGCGCTCCTGCTCGGACAAGGAGAGCGCATGGTCTAGGTACGGGCTTATCTCCTGCCACTGTCCAGGACTCAGGGTGGACATGATTCCTCAGGTCTCCAAATTCGTCCGGATGCTGTGATGCAAATAGATGCGCGCTTTCTCCCATTGGCGCTGCACGGTCCGCTCCGAGACGCCTCTCAGGCTTGCGATTTCAGCAAAGGTCAGGCCGCAGAAGAATTTCAGGTCAACGAGTTCCGCCAAGGATGGCTCGGTCTTGGTTAGCTCGTCCAGAGCTTCGCTGATCCGACCGAGATCGTGCTCGACAGCCGCATGCGCGATTTCGGTCTCCAGAGAAGTAAGTTCAAATCGGCCACCGCGTTTCTGGGCGTGGCGACTCCGGGCGTGGTCGATGATTAGTCCGCGCATCACGCGCGCAGCATACCCCATGAATCTGGCGCGGTCGGGAAAGGAGGCGCCCTCTTTCGCTGCCATCTCGATGTATGCCTGGTGCAGGAGCGTTGTAGCGCCGAGACTTACTGGAATTCCCTGGCGCGCCAACTCACGCTTCGCCATCCGGTGCAACTCGGAGTAAAGGGCACAAAACAGCACATCGGCCGCCGAGGCGTCGCCGCGCTTGGCGGACTCGAAGAGTGAGGACAGAGTTAACGGCATTTCCACCGCAGTATCCTCGCTCGCAGATAGTTGCCGGTCCTGGCCTGGCAAAGTTAGCCAATTCTAGTGGAAAATCTTGAACTGGCAAGCGGGTTTTAGCGCGACACCCCCGGCCGCGTGACAGTGTTCGCTCTTTCATGGAAGAATTCTGTTTCTTTGGGTCACTGAAACGGCGTAGGGGAGCCAGTTTGCGCATTTCGATGCTCTAACAGCTATTGCTGGGTTTCGGAAGGACAGTTTTCATGCAGCACTGGTTCGACTCGGTCTTCCTTTTCTGGTTGTTCGGCCTCAGCCGCAGTCGGTTTGTGCTTCCATGACAAGGCAAGCTCCGAGAGCATCTTTAGGAGCACCTCTTTGTCTAATCTGTGAACGGTAGGTGGTGCCATCACACCTCTCCCCCATCGCACACACACACGCCAGACGACACCGGACAAACGGTAATTCGCAAGCGATCCGTTCCTATGTCGAAAGCGCGCCCGGGAGTGGGGCAGACGCTCCTAACCTAGGCTTCTACTAGATAAATCGGAAATGAGAGGCAAAAGACGACAGGCGGGCGGAAATATTATTGAGGGCTGCGTCTGGCGAACTGGCGGGCAGCAAATACCGGCCGCAAACAGTTTGACAGGTCAAGTTGGCTCTGCTATCGGAATTTCTTCCGGTCGCAAACACCAAGGGTGATTCCGCCGTTTCCATAGTGTTCTGCCATAGCTCTCCACCCTATTTCGTTTCCTTGGACCTTGCTTCGGAACGCTGGTTCGTCTCTTTCGCTCGCGTCAGTGTCTTCTCCTCGAGAACCCTCGTTCAAAGCTCGTTCTTTTCAAAAGGCCTCATCCACAAGCGAGATTCCCCGAGATTCGGGATCTCATCTGCCAAATGATGGTCGAACATCCCGGGTGCGCAGTTCCCCCCCATTCACAGAGAACTTCTCATGCCCGGTTTCGACCTGTCCGAAACAATCACCTGGATCATGTCATTGCCATCAACGAGCGCTTTCTGAAAGGGTTGCTCGGCGAGTACATTTCCTACCACCACGGTAGCCGGCGAGCTTTGGAGAGATGTTCTCTCGCTTAGCCAACGTGAGCGCTGGCCGCGAGCGACGACGGTCGGCGGGAGGCTTTCTATCGTGTGGCTTGTTCCAGCCATTTGTTCAGGACACTTGCAAACCACGGCGACATTTCCGTGAATGTGAGGCCCATCCCTTGCTTGGCCTCCAAATAGACCACGGTCGCACGGGTTTCCAGGAATTCTGTTTCTGTATAAATTTCCATCAGCACGTTTGTCCCTTGCGGTAATGGATTCATCATGTCGACGTAGCATCCGTTTAGACTGAGATCGCTGACCCGTGTGGTCATACGAATGCTTTCCTTTTCGTCAACAATTTCTGCCGTTGCGATAAAGGGATGCCTGGGTGTTCGGCGTCGTTCTGGTCGCATGGCTCTTGGACTATTGAGGGGAGGATTAAACAACGAGATTGTATCAGGTTCAGCCAAGGGCGAGTACCTTCTCGATTCAGGCGCCAAAAGCAATGTGGCGGTAGGACTCGTTCAACTCAATGCCAATCGTTTTGCTGACAATAGAACCGTCTATACGTGCTGGTGACCCGAGGCCAAGCTTTTTCGATGGCTCCGAGTCATGAACGGGGGTACTTACCTCGGTCTTTTGGGTGATTAAAGGCGAAATCGAGTCAGCACCGCATCCAATTGGCCGCGGTGGCCCCGGGGAATTGCACCCCGAGCCCCTCACAGGTAGGGTCGAGGACTGACGCCACGCTCCGTAGCGGCGATCTATTTGCTCTCCGTTTCCTCTGGGAGTGCCTCAGGAATCGAATCGTAAGCTGGTTTTCAGCGAGGCACCCTCTAGGTCGACCGCGAGTTCGTTGAGCACGCGACTGGCAGCAAGAGCGACCTTGCTGCTAGCCCGCATGGGTTAACGTCTGGTGGCTTGTTCCGTCATCCGATCTGTACCTGTCGCGGTGACTCCGCTGGAGAGCAGCGGAGTATGCTCGAGCGACGCGTCCACGAAGTTCTCGATACAGGGAAAGAGCAGATTGGAGATTGGAATGGGGAGGCAAACTTGGCGTCCTCCATTGGGCTAGGGGTGAGGCCAAACGGCCTCTACCCTGCTCGCCTGGTACGTCCTCGCGGCCTCACAAAAACGCGAAATCTCCGATTTTTTCCAAAGGCAGTACTTGTTCCCTGTGCGAAAAGGTCACGTATCCCCACATCGGCTTGAACCGCCAGCCTTCCGCTGAACATCGAATGCGTAGGCTCGGCATCTCGCGAGCGGGAGGTTCTCATGGCCAAGGATAGATGGCGGATGCTTTTGCTTGCTATTTTTGCTGCCAGTCTTGCGATATTTGTTCTCTGGGGTTGGGCGCTAGTGACGATTGGAAGATAAAATCTCTCAAGAGGCAGCAGGGGCCTAAGGCCGGCGCCGAAGTGTCGAGCGACTCAGAGAGCGAAATGAAGTGAATCTCCGCCAGGGTAAGCCGCGCCATCTCCGGCTTGATCCCCTTGGCCACCAGCGCATCGTGCCGCCAGATCAGCATGTTAGGGTTAAAGCTTGAGAAACTTCAATCCGATGAAAACACGCGTCTTCGTGATTGTCGCCTCATTCTTGCCGCGGTTCTGGCCGGGTCGGGACCAGCACGCTTCCCCTCGCACGGATGTGTTTCCAGATTCCGGTTTTTCTTGCGGGATTTTCAGGGAAGTGGATGCTGACTCTCAATATCTGGATTTGGACGGTTGTACCGGCGACGGTTTTTGTTTCCGCTCTGTGAGAGAAGAAGGCCCAGATCTACTCTGCGATTTACCCGGCAGCTTTGTTCGTGAAGATTTTTGTTTCACCAACATAGCTGGGGCAACGCCGGAGGAAGTAGAAGTTAACCAATCGCTGCAGGTTGCTGCAGTTGACGAAAGCGGTGGCAGGTCACCAGATGGTCGTTGACCAATCCCGTGGCTTGCATGAAGGCATAGCAAATCGTTGGGCCGACGAAGCGGAATCCGCGGTTCAGCAAATCCTTGCTCAACGCTAGTGAAAGCGGGCTCTTGGCGGGCACTTCCTTTTGCAGCTTCCATTTATTCTGGATCGGAGCGCCGCCGACGAACTGCCAGATAAACCTGTTGAAGCTGCCGAATTCATTTTGCACGCGCAAGAAAGCCTTGGCATTGGTGACGGTGGATGCCAGTTTCAAGCGGTTGCGCACGATTCCCGTGTCGCGCAGAAGCCCCCGGACTTTCTTGCCATCGAAGCGCGCCACTTTTAGGGGGTCAAATCCGCTCAGCACCTGGCGATAGCGCTCGCGCTTTTGCAAGATCGTGTCCCAACTCAGACCGGCTTGCGCGCCTTCCAGAATCAGAAATTCAAACCAAAGCCGGTCATCGTGCACCGGCACTCCCCATTCTTCGTCGTGATATTTGGTATTAAATTCGTTGGAAGCCCACGGGCAACGAACCAGTTTTTTGCTCGCGGCGCTCACGGCGTCACTTTTTCAGGATGGAATGAATGATGAGTGTGTTTCCGCCCAGAAGTATGGGATCGGAGGTCAGTTCTCGTGTCCAGCGATCCTGACGCCGCGCTTCTGGGGTCAGCGCGGCCACCAGGCGAATCAGCGCGATGATGGGGAAATACAGCCACTGGTTGCCTTTGACGCGGTCGCGGTAGACACCCTGAATTTCGAAACCATTCAATTCCAGATAGTAGCGCAGTTCATTATAACCGATGGGATTGGCATGCACCGCGATCTCGTTCTTGCCGGCGGTGTCATAGTGAATCTGCGCCTTGAATTTATTCGAGAGCGGTTTGAAGTGGGATGTATAGCCAAATACCAGCCACTTCAAGCGTTCTTCGACGTTCATGATGTTCGGCACGCTGATGATGAGGTGGCCGTTCGGTTTCAGCAATCGGCGATACTCGCGAAACGCTTGCGGTGGCGAATCGATGTGTTCGAGTCCGTCCAGGGACGTGATGTAATCGAAGGACTGACTCTCATACGGCAGCGTGCCGCTCAGGTCGCCCTTCTTGATTTCCGCGTTGTCCAGACGGAACAGCTCGTCATACAGATCACACGCCCGAACGTCGAAGCCGGCCGTCATGAGGCGTTCGACTAACGCTCCCTCGCCAGCGGGACAATCCAAAATCCGTCCGCGTGGGAGCGGCTCGAGGACTTTCAGCACTGTCTCGTGCAAGCCCGGCCGAGACATGGCCGCGGGCCCGCGTTCCCCCGCCAATAACGGCGGGTGATCCGCGGGTTTGACTCTTCTGGAAGAAGCAATTTCCGGCGTTGCCAACTTTCAGCGTCCCTGGACTGTTTGTTTTTCGAGCTTATCCAATGTGCCGCTCGAGCGCTTTGGTGATCTGATCTTTGGGCACCGCGCCCACAATTTGCTCGACGACCTGGCCGTCTTTAAAGACCAGGAGCGTGGGGATGCCGCGGATGTTGAAGCGGCCAGCTGAATTCATCGCTTCGTCAACGTTCAACTTGGTCACCTTGAGCTTCCCAGCATAATCCTGCGCAATCTCCGCAACCGTAGGAGCGAGCATGTGACACGGACGGCACCACTCCGCCCAAAAATCGACCATGACCGGTTGAGCCTTGCTCGCGGTCAGTACCTCTGTTTCAAAATTCCCATCGTTAACCGTCAGAATATTCTCAGCCATAACGTTTTGTTGTTTCCTCGACCAGCTGCAACCAGGCAGCCGCCTTCCTTGGATCAATTAGATGATGGAACTGCTGTTTGGTTTCGCACCGCACGGGCAGCTTCATATAGTTTCGCATATTCCGCCGCCGACGTGTTCCACGAAAAATCCTGAGCCATCCCGTTCAATTGTATGCGTTTCCAGACGCCCTCGTCGGAGTAATGATGGAGGGCTTGGCGGATAGCGTGCAACAGGGCGGAGCCAGAGTACTCCCAGAACTTGAAGCCGGTGCCGATTCCGTGTTCCAGATCGAATGATTCGATGGTGTCGTCCAGGCCGCCGGTTGCTCGCACGACCGGCACCGTGCCATAGCGCAAGCTGTAAATCTGATTCAAGCCGCAGGGCTCGTAACGCGAAGGCATCAGAAAAATATCCGCGCCGGCTTCGACGAGGTGGGCCAAGCGATTATCATAGGCAATCACGGCGCCGACGCGGCCGGGAAAGTCGGTTGCCAGCGCGCGGAAAAGTTCTTCATAGCGCCGCTCGCCTGTTCCCAACACCGCTAGCAGAATATCTTCCTCGAGCAGCTCGCGCACAATTCTCGCGATCAGGTCAAAACCTTTTTGATCAGCAAAGCGCGAGACAATTCCAAGCACAGGGCGGTTCGGATTGTCTTTCAACAATTGAAATTCGTCGAGCAGCGCCAGCTTGCATTCGCGTTTCCCTGCTAAATTCTTGGCGGAATATTTCGCAGGAATCAGCGTGTCGCGATCCGGGCTCCACGCCGAATAATCCACACCGTTCAGGATGCCGACCAATCGGTCGGCTCTCATGCGAACAACGCCTTCCAGTCCAAAACCAAATTCGGATGTTTGGATTTCTTCGGCATATTTGCGGCTAACGGTTGTCAGGTAGTCGGAATAGACCAGTCCACCTTTGAGGAAATTCACGTTGCCGAAAAATTCAATTCCTCCGGGATGGAAGACCGCTGGCGGAATGCCCGCGCGATCCAACGACTCCTTGGGGAAAACGCCGTGATACCCCATATTGTGAACCGTAAAAACCACCGGCAAATCGCGCACGGCGGGGTCATCCGCATAGGAGGTGCGTAGCAGCACGGAAACCATCGCGGTTTGCCAATCGTGGCAATGGATGAGATCCGGCATCCAAACTTGTTTGGCCAGTTCGATGGTGGCGCGGGAAAATTCGGTGAAGCGCTCGGCATTGTCTGGATATTCGCGGTTTTTGTCTCCGTATAAGCCGTCGCGATCGAAATAAAAGGGATCATCGAGGAACAAATAGCGGACGCCGCGATGCAATCCGCCATTGGCAATCGCGGGAAAGCGCAATCGCGTGCCCTGCGGAATAGTCATGCTGGCCAGGCTAATGGAAGAGGCCTTTACTCCACGATAAAGCGGCAGAAACACGGCTACTTCGTGGCCCAACTTCACCAGCGCGCGCGGCAGCGCTTCGATCACGTCTGCCAAGCCGCCAGTCTTCGCATACGGCAGCGCCTCGGATGCTGCAAACAGTATTCTCATGTTCAGGGCGAATTTCTTACGCTAGCGGACCCGGGGGCAAGCGTCAAGTCAGACCGACATCTTGGTATTGGAATGCTTTCGATTATGTGAATGGCATAGGCCTAGAAATGGGCTTCCGGGGAGAAAACTGCCCTGCACTATAGGCCGAGATGCTTTCTTTTCTGCGTCAGCCTTCAGGTTCCTTCGACGATGCGAATGTCGCGCTCGGCGGCGTCCAAGAGCAATTTTGCGGCGGTTTGGTAATTTGGTCCTTCAAATGTTGCGGTGGCTTTGGCTACGCTCTCAAACTCGATCACCACTGCGCGTTCCTTGAGGCCTGCTTCGTAGGCTTTCACAGGGACTCCGCGGGCGATGAATTTTCCTCCGCCGGCTTCTATCGCCGGTGTTGCCATCTTGGCATATTCCGCGAGGGCCGCGGGATCCTTGATGTTTCGATAAAACGTAATCCAGTAACCTTTCCCCATTGGGTCACCTCCTACGTTGCAGTTTGCTCGACGCCAGCACGATTGTATCGCGCCAACCATCCTGCTGCTCCTGCTACACTCATTAAACCAATTCCATGGCGAGACAGCGGCTCGGTCAACACTTTCTTGACGATCCCGGATGGCGCGAGAAAATCGCTCGGGCCATTGGCGTTTCTCCACACGGCATTCCGCCGCCCGCGCCGGTCGAAGAAAAGAATTTTTGCTGGATCGAAATTGGCGCGGGGCACGGCGAAATGACGGAGCACCTCTTGAAAAGCGGGGCACCGGTAATCGCCGTCGAGGTCGATCCTCCCCTGATCGACGGGCTACAAAGACTGGCTCGCCGCCAGTCTGCTCTGACCGTGGTTTCCGGAGACGTGCTGGAAACCGATCTTGCGGCACTCGCCGGCGGTCGCCGCATCCGCCTTTATGGCAATCTTCCCTATTACATCACCTCGCCGATTCTGCACCATTTTTTCCAATACTCGGGCCAGATTGACGAAGCTCACATTGTGATTCAGCTCGAAGTGGCTGAGCGGCTTGCGGCACGTCCGGGAACAAGCGCTTACGGCTATCTCTCTGTGGCCACACACTACTTCTCTCGACCGGATCTTGCTCTACGCATACCTCCCGCGGCGTTCCGGCCACCGCCTGAGGTAGACTCCGCGCTGGTCACACTAAAATTTCCGGGCCAAGCCGCTAAGTTGCAAATTAGTGACCCGGACAATTTTCTGGAGTTCGTGAAGACCTGTTTTGCGCAGAAACGCAAAACGCTTTCCAACAATCTTCGCTCGCTGGCCGCTCCCGCGCGTGTTCGCCAGATTTTAAGTGCATTGGAACTCAGGGAAGATGCCCGCGCCGAGCAATTGTCCGTCGCTCAGTTCGTGGGGATATACCAGGCTATTTCTTCAAGGCTGTCAGGAGACGGTCCGGATAATCGCTCATAATTCCGTCAACGCCGGCGGACGCGAGCATGCGCATGTGCGCAGGGGAGTTTACCGTCCAGCAGACCACTTGCAAATCTCGCTTTCTGGCTTCCTGCAGCAAATTCGGAGTCACAAGATCTCCACGAACGGCCACCTGGCGCGCACCGATTTCCTCGGCTTTTTCAAATGGATTTGCGATTTGCCCGTTGTAGAGCAGTCCGGTCATCAAGGTTGGTTCAATCTTTCGCAGCGCAGCCAGAATCGCGGGATCGAAAGAAATAATCACACTTCTGGGAATCTCGCCAGAATCCCGCAGGGCGCTGATCATGGCGTGCTCCCCACCCCAAAAGCCGCTGGGCTTCAGTTCGAGGTAGAAAACGACATCGTTCTTTTTCGTGAATTCCAGAATCTCTTCCAGCGTGGGAATGCGTTCGCTCAGGAACTCGCTGGCAAACCAGGAGCCTGCGTCGAGCCGCCGCACTTCCGCGAGCGTCATTTCATGGACGGGGCCGTGTCCGTTTGTTGTGCGGTCCACGGTTTCATCATGGATAGCCACGAAGTGGGCGTCTCGCGTAAGGTGCAGGTCGGTCTCGATGAACGAAATGCCTTGTGCGACGGCGCGTCGAAAAGCCGCGAATGTATTTTCCGGCGCGTATCCTGATGCGCCGCGGTGGGCTATGGCCAGCACGTGATTGGCTTTCTCCTGGCGTTATCGACCATTTACAATTCGGATGTGGGGCCCGATTCCTGTCGTATTCTAACAGTGTACCGCATGCGCCTTGGCTCGCTAAACCCGGAGGCACTGCTGGCCTGGGTCTGTGGCGCACCCGGAGGAAATTACGCTATCCCTGAAACGTTTCGGAACCTTCCCTGTTATTTTCGCGCTGCTATCCACACCGGCCTTATCTGCTGCCGGCGCGCAGAACACGCCTTCGAAAAAGTCAAACAAAACCGATGACCAGGTGCCTGCCCTTTCTCGGGAGATTCACCACCAGATTCTGGTACTTCCCTTTTATTCGGTATTCGACTCCGTCCGCTTCACGATGGACGGGCATAACGTGATTCTTACCGGCCAGGTACTGCGCCGCAACCTGAAGGAGCAGGCCGAAGCAGCGGTGAAGAGCGTGGAGGGCGTTGGGGTGGTTGTCAATAAGATCGAAATCCTGCCCGCATCGCCGTCCGACGACGACTTGCGCAATACCATCTACAGAGCGATTTATGAAGACTCGACGTTAGCGCGTTACGCAACTCAGGATGTTCCGCCGATTCACATCATCGTCAATAATGGAACTGTTTCACTGGAAGGATCGATCGACTCCCTTTCCGACAAGAACCTGGCCGGGGTGCGCGCGGGAGGCGTGGCCAACATTGGCAGTGTAAAAAATAATCTGGTGGTACATCCGAAGGTGAGCGCGGCAGAATAGAAAACGGATGACAGCAGTGAACTTTTCGCCAGGGGGCGCACAGTGGCTCAATCCAAAGACCCGTATTCGAATCAAGGAGATTCGCGCGACACGCCGGGGCGGCAGAAACTGGTGGCGCTTCGAGAGGCCCTTTTGCGGATTCACAAGTCGCTGCTGGACATGGAGCGACGAAGCTACGAAAAGGATCACGGCACCGTGACCGCCGGCGAGCTTTTTCGCCTGGTCGTCGATGATCAGCAATTCTCGTGGCTACATAACATTTCCGAATTTGTAGTGCGCATCGACGAGAATCTTGCCTGCGAAGAAGGCGTCACGGACAAGGACGCCCATGTGGCGATGGCGCTGGCGCGTAAAATTTTTGCGCCATCGGAATCCGGGGACGGCTTCCAGAAGAAATATTACGACGCGATCCAGCGTGATCCTTCAGTGGTTATGGAGCACGCCGAACTCGCCCGCCTTTTTCACAACGAACCGATGGACCCGGAAAACGAGTAATTCGACGGTTCCAGCACGAGAACATGATTCGTTCTAGAACCCCTTTAAAATAAATAGTTTGGCAATCACAACTTGCGTGGAACCTACTCGGCCGGCACGATGTCTACGCCGCTCACAGCATCCGGCCAGAGCTTCACGATTTCGCTCGACCTACGCCCAGCTTATCGAAGACGTACGTTACGGGCGACAATTTTACAATGCTATTCCGGCCAGTTATATACGGTCCACGATCACTCTCAATAGCACACTGCCGCGCCTACCATACTTGCAACTGGTCTTCGCAATCCGGCGGATTTTTCGTTGGCTACTGCGCCACCAACCCAGCTTGCATCACAGGCGTCGGTTATCAATGGTACTTGTTCTTCTCCGTCGCAGGTCTCGCGCGTGCTTTCTGTTCGTGAAGGCCCGCGGGTAATTCCGCGGGTCAGCTTTCGAGTTACGTCGTTCCCGCTCTGGCGCGCAGCCACAAGCGTGAACGCCCTCGCCAAACATTCCTTCATCGCCTAAACTGATTGAGGAAGGTCATTCCGCCTGGGAGCGACTCCCGAATGAACCGTCTGCGCCCACACCGCCGTCGCTATAGGTCGTTTCTTATTCGGCTTTTTGTAATGCTCGGGCTCGCAGCGTCAGCGCTATGGGCCAAGAGCGTCGTCGATTTCAATCCCAACCTCGATTTCTCCAAATACAAGACTTTCGCGTTCGTCGGTGGCGTTGAGAATCTGCTGATGTTCCCGGTCAATCCGGACTTGATCAGCGAACGCGTCCATCGTGCCGTCACCCGGGAACTCACCGGCAAGGGGCTGCAGGAAGTGCAGCCAAGCCAGAATCCCGATCTGGTGGTTCGGTATTGGGCAAATCCTTCTTCGCAGGTCAACGTGACAACGATGGGCGAGTGGGGAGCGTATCGCCCGTTTATCGGATCCGATTGGGAGTGGCTGTACAACGAGATTTCTGCGAGCAGCGCGAAGGCAGGCTGCTTGATCATCGACCTCATCGATCCAAGATCAAGAGATCTCGCGTGGCGACTGTACCTGATTCATAAAATCACTCTGCCTGATAAGGAATGGAAAAAAGCGGACGACGAGCTGACGAAGGGGTTCGAAAGCTATCCTCCCTCCGATAAAGAAAAAGAAGAAAAGAAAAAAGAGCGGGCCGCGCACCCACGCAAATCCGAGTAGGTCCTGGTTTCCTCGATCCAAACGCACGTCCTACCACCACTGCGCACCAACCCCTTTATGAAAATTCCTTATCCCTTTCTGCCGGACGATTGAGGTAGCATGTGGAAGCATTTCAGGAGAAAGCTCATGGCCAAGAAAGACAGACTCACTGTAGTTTCGCAGAAAATCGGCAAAGCGCTCGGCAAAGCGGACAAGCAGGCTCATATTCACGCGCGCAAATTGTCCGAGGCGGGCAAAGTTACCAGAGAAGAACTCGAGGAAATTTCGAAGCACGTGGAAGCGCTGAAGAAACAGCTCGCGAAAACAACGCAAAGATTGAAGAAAACTCTGTCGTAACGGCTTCATCCTCAGTTCGCGCGATGGCTGCACCGCGCGCAGTTTCGATATACGTTCGCCCCCTCCGCAACTCTTCTGCCCGAAGCGTGTTCCATAACATGTAGGGTGAATTGAACAGCCCGGATGGCGATGAGCCAAGAAGCTCATTCTATTGAAGAGCTTCCGGGGCGGAAGCGAGGCAGGTTATGCGTTATCTAAAATATGTCGCGTTATTGGGGAGTCTACTTCTAACTGTCGCAGGAAGCGCTCCTGCTCAGGTGGCGGTTGGTGTTCGCGTAGGACCTGTTGTCGCGGGCGTCGGGCCTGCGCCGGTTTGCGCGTATGGATACTACAGCTATTATCCGTACGCTTGCGCTCCATACGGGTATTACGGGCCTAACTGGTTTGTTGGCGGCGTATTTATCGGCGCTGGCCCCTGGTATCACGGATACTATGGGCCGCGCGGTTTCTACGGCCGTCCGGGTTATGGCTACGGGTACAGGCCTGGATATGGATATCGGCCAGGTTATGGGTATCACGCGCCGGTCGCCCGCGCGTTTGTGGGTGGCGGACATTCCGCAGCGGGTTTCCACGCCGGTGCTAGCGGCGGCTTCCATGGTGGTGGTTACCGTGGCGGCGGTTCCCATCGGTAATCTGTTACAGGGTGCTGCAGCGAAATGCTGCGGCACCCTGAATCTCTATCCTGCCTCATACGTCGATCAAGCTCTGGAACAACGGCAATCCCTCGCACAGCTTCACCAGTTGAGCCTCGATCTGAGCCGTAATTCGTATAAATTCAAAACCGTACATCGCTCCCTGCTTGCGCCGCACAATGGCTTCCACGCGCTTATCGGCCACGGGGGACAAGCTCACTTTTTCCCCAATCTCCAATTCAGTGGTGGTGGCCGCGGACAGACCGCCCACACTGATTTCATAGGTCATCGCCGTAAACCACATGCCATCCCTCTTTCCAATGTAGAGCCGCTCGATATATCTGTGCCGTGGATGCTTGCGCCTCTCGTCCATCATTCCCCCGGGCGTTTCTCGCTCGGCCGCCTGGAGATCGGCGCCCCTGCCGTCTCCTTGGGTGTTATCTTCGACGCTGCGCATGGCGCCCGTTGGCATATTTTTGTCCCTTGCTTAGAGAATCGACGTCGCGGCTTACTCTCAGACGGGGTGTTACCCAGCCCTCCAGCTTCGTCAAAGCTATCGGCGAAACTGAGCAAAGTATTAGTCACGGCAATTGTGCAGCGGAAAATACACGAAAAACCGATAATTCTTTGCACTGGCGTACTAGGCCACCCACAACTCACATTTGTGTTCTCTCACCGAAGCTGTGTGCGGACCGTCACCATTTGCTTTTGACCGCGCTATATAGAGTGGTTAGCGATTCAACGGATCGGCTTCCATTTTAAAGGCCGGTCTGGATCATAGGCAGCGGGGGCATTCGCAGCGGGCCGAAGGAGATGTTGTCTATGTTTCCTATCCACTTGTTCGTCATGATGTTCACTTTGGTTTGTGCCGTGGGCCTTGTCGGGCTTGCTTCTTGTTCCTGCCTCGCGCTGCTGCGGAGTGCCCAGTGCCGCGAAGATGCCGAAGACGAACGGCTATGGGATTACCTGCTGCATCCAAGAACTCTCTAATCTCGCTGCGCAATCAAGAGCGAAAGGCGAGAGAAATTCCTCACTCCCGGTTCGGAATGACGGTCTGTAGGGCAGGAAATCTCGAGTCCTTTTTGTCAGGTGTGCGATCTCTAGCATAAGTCGCCGGATTACCTAGGTTTCGCCCGCCCCCACAACTCCCGAACGTCCCAATTCGTTGCTTGACTGCCGGCGGGTGCCAGAGTAGCGTACTGGCCACTACGGACGAGCGGAATCAGATTTGAACCACCCCCAGGTTGTGTGCGACTTCGCTGGCGAGGTGGCTGGATTGGGAATCACGTCTCATACTGGAGTTCAACTCATGTCCCCCGATTTCCGCATACTACATGTGGGCGCAAGATCGGTCTGGCTCGGCGCGAACCTTCTGGCGCGCACAGAGTTGCTATTGCCACTCGTCATCATCGGAGCGTTGCTTCTTTTCATCTATCTGCAACACCGTTGGCACGAGCAGGCACGCGACCTGCAAGCCCGGCAACATGCATTGGGGAAACGCATATCCGAGTTTGGGGAGCGTCTGGCGGCGGGTCCGCTGGACCAGGTCGACAGCACCATCCTTGCCGGCCTAAACGGCATGATCGAACTCCTCGATGCGGACCGCATCTGCTGGTATGAGGTGGAAGAAGATTCCGGGGCTTTGCTGCACAAGTATACCGCCAGCGAACGCCCGACTCCGCAGTCGCCCAAGATCATCCTTCCGGGGAAGATGCCTTTCATGGCGGAATGCTTGAGCCGTCATGAAGTGGTCGTTCTGCGATCTCTGAAAGAACTTCCACCGAAAGCACGGGCGGACCGACAATTCCTTGAGGAACTAGGAGTGAAGTCTTTGTTGCTTATCCCGTCGAGTTGCAGTCCCCGGCGGAAGGGTGCCTTGGGCTTGTCTTCTTATTCCGCGGAAAAAGTCTGGGCGGAAGAATCCACCAGCCAATTGGCCATCGCGGCCAACATCATCGGTGCAACGCTGGAACGCAAATATGAGCAGGCCGCACGCCAGGAAAGCGAGGGGCGCTTCCGATATCTGTTTGCCCAAGCGCCCATCGGTATCGCGCTGGAAACCATGGAAGGCAGCATTATCGACGTGAATCCCGCATTTTGTTCCATGATTGGTTATGCGCAGAAAGAGTTACAGAGCGCCACGTGCGCGCGCATCAGTCATCCGGAGGACGAACAGGTCGAGAAGCCTCTCTTTGAGGAGCTACGGCAAGGACTGCGATCGAGTTATGGCATGGAGAAGCGCTTCTTCCGCAAGGACGGATCGCAGATGTGGGGCCTGGTGAATGTGTCTCTTCTCAACCTGAATCATGGCCGGCCACCGCTTGTGATTGGCATGGTGATTGACGTGACGGCGCAAAAAACCGCGGAGGCTTCGCTGTTTCAAAGGGATCAGGAGCTGCAGCGGCTGGCGGGCCAGTTGATCGAAGCCCAGGAAGACGAACGGGGACGCATCAGTCGAGAGCTGCACGACGATATCGGCCAGCGCGTGGCACTGCTTGCCTGCGACTTGGACCTGGCCTGCGGTCCTGCGCGCTCATCGCAAGAATGGGAAGCATCGTTGCTTTCGAAGTTGCGCAAGGAACTAGATAGCATCGCCACAGACATCCACGAACTTTCCCACGAACTGCATTCTTCGAGCTTGCAGTGCTGCGGGCTGAAGGTGGCGCTCAAGGATCTTTGTTGGAAGTATTCGCACAACCAGCACTTGCAGATCGAACTGCAGGCGGAGAATTTTGACTCGAAGTTGCCGCCAGACGTGGCGCTGTGCCTGTTCCGTGTAGCGCAGGAAGCGCTGGCGAATGTGCTGAAGCATGGCGGCACGAAGAAGGTTATCGTTCGCGTGATGCAGGATTCGGAAAAGGTGCGTCTCAGCGTGAAAGATTTCGGCGTGGGCTTCGATCCTTCCCTTCAGTCAGCGGGGCTCGGCTTGATGAGCATGCGGGAGCGTCTGCGCTTCTGCGGCGGCGTGCTCTCGGTGCGATCCGCGTTGAACGAAGGCACGGAAATTTCGGCAGAGGTGGGTGCCGCCAAGAAGTTTGCCGCTACCCTTTGAAGCAACCTCTGTATACATTCTTTCGCGTGTGCGTGACTCCTCGCTGGAAAGTGTTTAGGTTAGCTCGGGCGCGGCTGGGCCGAATCCTCGTGGAGGATTTCGTCAAGCGTAGCTGTGAACAGATCGACGTCGGAATCCGAGACAATCAGTGGTGGGCGTAGTTTTATGACGTTGTGGTGAGGGCCATCGGTGCCAGCGAGTACGCCGCGTTCGCAAAGGCGATTGACGACATAGTCGGCTTGCTCTGTGGCGGGGGCACGGGTGGAACAGTCGTTGACCAGATCGATGCCAAGGAAGAGCCCGGAACCACGGACGTCGCCGATAAGCGCATGCGTGTTTTGAAGTTCGCGGAGTCGCACCAGCCAGCGCGTGCCAACCTCGAGAGCATTGTGCTGAAGATTTTCGTCGCGGAGAACATCCAGGACCGCGAGCCCTGCCGCGCAGGCCACGGGATTTCCTCCGAACGTGCTGAAAAACTCCATGCCATTGTTGAAGGAGCCCGCGATTTCGCGGGTGGTGATAACGGCAGCGAGCGGGAAGGCATTGCCAATAGGTTTTCCCAGGACGACGATATCGGGGACTACGCCTTGCGTTTCGAAACCCCACAAATGTGTGCCTAGACGCCCGAAACCGACCTGCACCTCATCGGCAATGCACACCGCGCCGGCAGCGCGTACGTGCCTGTACACTTCAGCTAGATAATTCGGTGGAAAGACGATTTGGCCAGCGACACTCGGGAGCGTTTCGGCGATGTAGGCGGCGATTCCGCTACCGGTGCTTTTCATCGTGCACAAAATCTGTTCGACGTGTGAGGCGTATTTTTTGCCGAGGTCGGATTCAGCGCGTCGATAGGGCCCGCGATAATCGTCGGCAATGGGCGCGACGTGCACCCACGGTTTTTGCCCGTGGCCGCCAGGGCCATTGAACTTGCACGGGCTAATGTCGATGAGCGTGGAAGTGTGGCCGTGATACGCGTGTTCGAGGACGATAATGTCTTTCCGATTGGTGTGGGTACGAGCCAGGCGAAGGGCGAGTTCGTTGGCTTCGCTGCCGGAGTTGAGGAAGTAGCAGACCTTCAGAGGAGAGGGCAAAAGCGCGGTGAGACGTTCGGCGTAGCGGAGGATGTTGTCGTGCAGATAACGGGTATTGGTGTTGAGGAGAGCAAGTTGCTGCTGCGCAGCGGCGACAACGCGCGGGTGAGTATGGCCGACAAGTGGGACGTTGTTGTAGACGTCGAGATAAGCGCGGCCATTTTCGTCGTAGAGATATTGACGCCAACCGCGAACAATTTTGACGGGGCGCTCGTAAGAGAGGCTGAGATTGGCACCGAGAAGATTTTTTCGCGTCGAAATTGTTGCATCTGGAACGGGTAGGGCTGGCGGAAAACAATGTTCGGGGATTCCTACGATCAGATTTGGATCGGGTGACAGGGAGGTGTAGATGTCGCGTTGAGAAGGAAAGGCGACACCCGGAAAATCGGTGGAGAGATCGAGAAGGTCCAGAATGACCTGAAAATGGAGGTGCGGAGGCCACCCACCATTTTCAGAGGCGTCGCCGATGCTGGCGAAAATCTGGCCGCCCGCGATGGCATCGCCTACGTGTAAGGACTGTAGTGATTTCCGCGAAAGATGGCCGTACAGCGTGAAGAATGCGATAGCGTCAGTCGTTTCATGCTTGAGGATGATCACTGGGCCGTAATCAAGGGCAGAGCGGTTGTCCGCAAAGGCGTGGACTGTGGCGTCGAAGGGCGCGGCGATGGGAGTGCCGGGTGCCGTAAACAGATCGAGGCCGAGATGGATGGTGCGGCGCTCGTTCGTGGGATTTTGACCCGAGAAGAAAAGTTGGGACGAGTAGAAGGGGCGCGGCTCGTTGTAGCAGCCGATGGCAACGGCGACGTTGGCAGCACGCAGGATCGATTGAATTTCCGCGGTTGCAAAAGGTTCGGCGAATCGGGAAGGATCCGCGCCAAGGAACGTGCTGGCGACACTGAGGTCGAGGACGGCGCAATTCCCTTCTCTTAGATTTGCGGGGATTACTGGCGCGGGAGAATTCGCAGCGAGCCAGTGACAGATTTTTTCCGCATGGGGGACGGCAGGCAGACCGCAGGCGGCGCGGAAGGTGTAGTGAGCGAGGCGGGGATGAATTTCGGCAAGACGTTCGAGGGCGTGCCAGGCGGGCACTTCGCTAACGGTAACGTAGGGATCGTCTGGGACAAGCGACTGGCGATAGGCGGAGTTGGTGACGCTGACGGCGAGGCGCGCACAAAGCATGGGAAAGAAGGCGGCAATTTCTTCTTCGCGCAGAGGAAATATTTTGTGGTACGCCGAGAGCAACGCCAATGCCGCAGGGAGAGGGCGTTCGTGGCCGAGGATCGCGTAGGCGGCGGCAACGGCAGGTTCGGCAACGGTGAAGCCGACGTGCATGTCGCCGAAATCGATGACACTGAGAACGCGACGGGGCTGCGGCCATGGCGGAGAGACGAGGGCATTATGATCATTGGCATCGCCGTTAATTACGGTGCGGCGAAGATGCGGGAATCGGGGGAGCGCTTCGGTTTCGAAGAGAGTTAGGAATTGTCCTGCGAGAGCGCGACGCTGGGGATCGTGGACGTGGGAAAGATAGTCCCGCGCCCAGAGCGAGCGAGAAACGTCCCATTTCAACTCACGGGTCGCGGCGGGATGGGAAAAATCCTGGAGTGCGGAGTCGATTTCCGCGAGAAGGGATCCAAGAGAAGCGAGCAGTCCACAGGAATGCGGTTTCGCTTGGGCTAAAGTGAGGCCGGGAAGAAATGTGAGGAGCCAGACGAGGCGGCTGCTGCCCTGTTTCGTTTTGACACGAGAAAAAAGTTGGCCCTGGGTGGTAGGGATTACACGCGGAAGAGCGAGATGAGGAGCACGCCCGGCGAGATGAGTAAGGGCACAGCACTGCATATCAACAAAAGATTCTTCGCGGGAGGGATGCATGACTTTGAGGACGAACGAGCGGGCATCCGAAGCGAGTAAATGGAAATTGTCATCGTATTCGCCGGGAAGAGAGCGGGAGGTAGCTTCCAGGCCGTAGAGATTTCGCGCGATGCGAGAGGCGTCAGAAGGAGCGAGAGGCGGGTCGACGCGGGCTTCAGGCATCATGCGGCAAATTGTAACGGCGATGAGACACTTGGGCAAACTGTACGGCAATATCGTTGGAGCTCTCGACGGGATAGAATTACGCTGCGCCTGCAGTTGCGTCGGGGCGAGCCCGCAGGACTAGAAAAATCATGCAGAAACTTACGACCAGGGGAATGAATAGGCCTGCACGAAGAGAATGCGTGGTGGTGGAGACGACGCCGACAAGCCATGGGATTACGCCGCCACCGACGCCGGACATGCCAAAGAAGAGGGCGCCGATCCAGGTAGAATCGTGACGGAAGATGGCGGCAAGCCAGGTGACGAAGATCGGATATTGCGGAGCCAGGCCGAAACCGGCAATCGCGGAACCCAGATAGAGCACGTGGGGCGAATGAGAGACGGCGATGATGGACGCGCCGAGCGTGGCGACGAACAGTCCCCCAATGGAAATGACGACCTGAGAAACCCGACGAAGCGCGAAGGGCGCGACGCCCCGTCCTAAGAGCAACGCTCCGTAATACACCGACGGAGCGACAACAAGAGTAAGCGAGCTTAAGCCGGGCAGGCGCTTTTCAAAACTCGCGACCCAACCGCCCAAAGCCACTTCAACGCCGACATAAAGCATAAAAAGAAAAAGCAAGGGAACGGCCTGAGGCAAACGAAGATGCGCGAGCCAAGCCGCCAAAGGATAGGTAGCGCGCGCGGGATGTGCAGTCACTGTAGCTGTGCGCAGGGATAGGTGGGCCGCTACGAGTAGCGCGGCGCAAACCGCGATCGTCAGCGAGAATCCCCGCACACGGACTCGAGGGATAAACGCCGCCACCAGAAACGGGCAAAGGACGGCACCAATGCTCCAGGAAAAATTGAGAAAGGTGACGGCTGCGGCAGTGTTTTTGGAGGGCACCTGCGTGGCGCGTAGGTTTATGGAAGGATTGGTGAGGCCGTAGCCGAATCCATTGATACCGATCATGAAGACCGAAACGATCCACGGACTCAGTCCGAGAAACGCGAAACCGATCGCGAAAGCAACAAATCCCGCGGCGGACACCCTGGCAAAACCGAAGCGAGGGAGGAAGACGCTGGTGAGAATCACGCCGAGCGTACTGAAAAAGTATTGGGAGGTGAAGAAAACGCCGGCCTGAGCATCGGTAAGGGACCAGGTATGGGAAAAGTAAGGCAGGATCGGGCCCAGGAGAGTCGTGATGACACCGATCAGAATAAAGCTCAGGTGTAGGATGGCCCACTCATGACGCGCACTGGCAGAGGAAAGAGCAATCGGGGGCGAGGCCATTGGAAAAGGAGTGTGGCACAAGATGAATGAGCGGACAAGCACATGAAAAGATGGAGTTAAACGAATTCAAAAAAGAAGATTGTCCGGCACGTCAGCGGTACTTATGGTTCCTTAATGTGGCACTCACCGTTTCCTTAGAGTGCAGGAGTATGCTTAGGGTGGTCGGGGAGTACCAGATGAGCGATGTGATTTTTATTTTGTGTACGGTTGTGTTTTTTGCGCTGGGCATTTTGTACCTGAGGGGCTGCGAACGTCTGAAGTAAAGGTTGCCACCATGCTCGGAAATATCCTACTCATCCTGATATCGATTGTGTTGTGCGGATACCTGTTTTACGCGTTGTTGAAGCCGGAGAAGTTCTAATCATGACCGAAAACGGGTGGTTTCAGATTTTCCTGTATCTCGTGGCGGTGTTGCTGGTGACGAAGCCGGTGGGAGTATTCTTGTACCGGGTCTTCGAGAAGAAGGCGACATTTCTGGATTTTGCGCTGCGGCCGATTGAGCGATTGATTTATCGCGCCACGGGCGTGGATGAACAGAAGGAAATGGGCTGGAAGGAGTATGGCGTAGCGATGCTGCTTTTCAGCGGCGTGTCGCTGGTGCTGCTTTATGTGATCGAACGGATGCAGCTGTGGTTGCCGTGGAATCCGCAGAAGTTCGCGAACGTGGCGCCGGACCTAGCATGGAATACGGCGGTGTCGTTCACGACGAACACGAACTGGCAATCGTATTCCGGCGAATCCACGATGAGCTACCTGACGCAGATGGCAGGACTGGCGTATCACAACTTTGCTTCGGCGGCGGTGGGCATTGCGCTGGCCATTGCGCTGATCCGGGGAGTGTCTCGGCGGGAATCGAAAACGATAGGAAATTTCTGGGTGGATGCCACCAGGGCGTTCCTATGGGTGCTGTTGCCGGTTAGCCTCGTTTTGGCGCTATTTTTTGTGTCGCAGGGGATGATCCAGAATCTTCGGCCATACACAACGGCCACGGTCGTGGAACCGCAAGTGGTGGAAACGAAGAGTCCCGACGGCTCCATGAAGAAAGATGTAATCACGACGCAGGTGATCGCGCAGGGGCCGGTGGCATCACAAGAAGTGATCAAGATGTATGGCACCAACGGGGGCGGATTTTTCGGGGCAAATAGCACGCATCCGTTTGAGAATCCGACGCCGTTGACGAATTTTTTGCAGATGCTTCTGATTTTTGCGATTCCATCTGGATTGACGTACACGCTGGGGCGAATGACTGGTTCGCGGCGGCATGGCTGGGCCGTGTGGAGCGCGATGGCAGCGATGTTTCTGGCCGGAGTGGTAGTGGTGTATGCCGCGGAGTCACGCGGGAATCCACTCTTAAAGGGCGTGCAAACGTCAGCGACGGACGCAGATCCCGGCGGAAATATGGAAGGCAAGGAGGTGCGCTTCGGGATTGCGAATTCGGCGCTGTTCACGACAGTGACGACAGACGCGAGCTGCGGCGCAGTGAACAACCAGCACGATTCCCTGACGCCACTGGGCGGAATGGTGCCTCTGATCAACATCATGCTGGGCGAAGTGATATTCGGCGGAGTGGGCGCGGGAATGTACGGAATGGTGGTGTTCGTCATTATGGCAGTGTTCATTGCGGGATTGATGGTGGGACGAACGCCGGAGTATTTGGGGAAAAAGATCGAGGCGTTTGACGTAAAGATGGCGGTGCTGGCGATTTTGATTACCTCGCTGACGATTCTGATTTTTTCGGCGATCGCGGTGGTGTCAAAGTTCGGAACTTCGAGCATTACGAACCCCGGACCGCATGGGTTGTCACAGATTTTGTACGCGTATACCTCAGCGGTGGGTAACAACGGCTCGGCATTCGGCGGGCTGAGCACGAATACGCTCTGGTACAACTCCAGCCTGGCGGTGGCGATGCTGCTGGGGCGGTTTTTCATGATCATCCCGATCCTGGCCATCGCGGGGAATCTTGCGGCGAAGAAACACGTGCCAGAGTCGCTGGGGACATTTCCGGTGACGGGACCGCTATTCACAGTGCTGCTCGTCTGCGTGATTTTGATTGTGGGGGCGTTGACGTTCTTCCCTGCTCTGAGCCTGGGGCCGATTCTGGAGCACCTGCTTATGAATGCGGGAAAGGCGTTTTGAGGAAAAGATGACAACGGCACAGGCGAAAAACGCGGCGATGACAGACCGGAAGATCCTGAAGACGGCGATTGTGGACTCCTTCTGGAAACTGGATCCACGCGTGATGTGGAAGAATCCGGTGATGTTCGTGGTGGAAGTCGGAGCGGTGATTACGCTGGTGGTGCTGGTGTCGAATGTGGTGAGACAGACGGGTGGGTATTGGTTTGGGTTGCAGATCACGCTGTGGCTTTGGTTCACAGTCCTGTTCGCGAATTTTGCGGAGGCGATGGCCGAGGGTCGCGGAAAAGCTCAGGCGGAAACGTTGCGGAAGGCTCGTGCGGAAACGGACGCGCATCGGCTGCGGGAAGATGGGAAGACCGAGGTGGTGGCGAGTTCGAAGCTGCGAGCCGGCGATGTGGTGTTGGTCACCGTAGGCGAATTCATCCCCGGGGACGGCGAAGTGATTGAAGGAGTGGCGTCCGTGGATGAGTCGGCCATTACGGGTGAATCCGCTCCGGTGATCCGAGAATCGGGAGGAGATCGCTCCGCGGTAACCGGCGGAACGCGGGTACTTTCGGATGAAATCAAGGTGCGCATCACTTCGAATCCCGGCGAGACGTTTCTCGATCGCATGATCGGGTTGGTGGAAGGCGCGTCTCGGCAGAAAACGCCAAATGAGATCGCGCTGAACATTTTGTTGGCGGGATTGACGATTATTTTCCTGCTGGCCGTGGTTACGCTGCAGCCGTTTGCCATTTATTCGGGAGCACCGCAGAGCATATTTGCGCTGGTGTCTTTGCTGGTGTGCCTGATCCCGACAACGATTGGCGGATTGCTTTCCGCGATTGGCATTGCGGGAATGGACCGGCTGATCCAACGAAACGTGATCGCTATGTCCGGCCGAGCTGTGGAAGCGGCGGGCGATGTGGACGTGCTGCTGCTGGACAAGACTGGAACGATCACGTTGGGCAACCGGGAGGCAACCGCGTTTCACCCCGCCCCGGGCGTGACAGACAGTGAGTTGGCAAGCGCGGCCCAGTTGGCTTCGTTCGCAGACGAAACTCCGGAAGGTCGCTCGATTGTGGTGCTGGCGAAGGAAAAGTATGGACTGCGCGGACGCGAACTGGCACCGCATAATCCGTTGTTCATTCCCTTCACCGCGCAGACGCGCATGTCTGGCGTGGATATGGACGGGACGGAAATTCGCAAAGGCGCGCCGGAAGCGATTTCACGCTACGTGAGCGAGAAGGGGCAGGTGGTGCCACCGGAAATCAAGCAAAGTGTTGAGCGCATTGCGAATTCCGGCGGAACGCCATTGCTGGTGGCCTTGAATCATCGCGTGTATGGAACGATTGAGTTGACGGACATCGTGAAGGGGGGCATCCGGGAACGCTTTGATCATCTGCGCGCGATGGGCATTCGCACCATGATGATTACCGGAGACAATCCGCTGACCGCAGCGGCGATTGCGCGGCAGGCGGGCGTGGACGATTTTCTGGCGGAAGCAAAACCGGAAGACAAAATGGCGTTGATCCGCAACGAACAGGCGAAGGGGAAACTAGTGGCGATGACAGGCGATGGGACCAACGATGCTCCAGCGTTGGCGCAGGCTGATGTAGGCGTGGCCATGAATACCGGGACCCAGGCCGCAAAAGAAGCGGGCAACATGGTGGACCTGGATTCCAATCCCACCAAGCTGATTGAAATTGTGGAGATCGGGAAACAATTGCTGATCACGCGCGGGTCGCTGACGACGTTTTCGGTAGCCAACGACGTGGCGAAATATTTCGCGATTATTCCGGCGATGTTTGCGGGGACGTTCCCGCTACTGGGAGTTTTGAACGTGATGAAATTGCGGACGCCAGAATCGGCGATTCTGTCCGCGGTAATTTTTAATGCGCTGATTATTATCGCGCTAATTCCACTCGCGCTGCGCGGCGTGAAATACCGGCCGCTTGGAGCGGCGGCGCTCCTGCGCCGGAATATGTTTATTTACGGGCTGGGCGGCGTGATTGCCCCGTTTGTAGGGATCAAGCTGATCGACGTGCTGGTCGCATGGATGCATTTGGCATAGAGGCAGAGATGAAACGAAATTTACTGATCGCGATTCGGTTTACGGTAGTGACCACGATTGTGTTTGGGATGGGCTATCCCCTACTAGTGACCGGGCTGAGCCAGTGGATATTTCCGAAGCAGGCGAATGGAAGTCTGATTGAGAGGAACGGTCAGATTGTGGGCTCGCGGTTGATCGGGCAGGGATTTTCCAGCGACAAATATTTTCATTCGAGGCCATCGAATGCCGGGAACGGCTACGATCCGACCTCATCGGGTGGATCAAACCTCGGGCCTACTAATCAGGCGCTGGTGACGCGAGTCCAGCAGGACGTTGCGAAGTGGCAGCAGGAAAATCCGGGAATGCCGGTTCCGGCGGACTTGGTTACAAGTTCGGGATCGGGGCTTGATCCAGATATTTCTCCGGCAAGCGCGGAATTTCAGGTGGCGCGTGTGGCGAAGGTGCGAGGGATTAGCGTGGAGCGAGTAAAGCAAATCGTCCTGAAACATACGCTGCCGCGGCAGTTTGGGATTTTGGGGGAGCCGCGGGTGAATGTACTGGAATTGAATCTCGATTTGGATGCCAGCGCGCCGG
This sequence comes from Candidatus Acidiferrales bacterium, assembly GCA_963742325.1. Taxonomy (GTDB): domain Bacteria; phylum Acidobacteriota; class Terriglobia; order Acidiferrales; family UBA7541; genus Acidiferrum. The sequence continues at coordinate 3,705,852 of CAVULB010000002.1, forward strand.
GGAAGCCCTAAGCAAAGCTAACGTCCGCCTGTCGGTTTGCGGTTAGCGGGTATGCCCTGTTTTATCTAAACGAATAGTTCGACGTTGACGCGAACGAACACTGCCAGCTATCTTGCCTGCGGCTTGCTGATAAACGCTTGCCGTGAAATACCTCGGAAGTAATTCCTTTCGCCCCGAAGACCTTCCATAGGTTTTTCTGGGTCAGGGTTACGCGCTTCCATCACTAAAAGGCGCTGCTCAGCCTGACAGGTGTATGGGTGGGAGTCTTGCTGGCACTGACTGTCCAAGCCTTCGGCGACGCGGGCTTCTTAGTTAGCGGGACGAGCGGGAGGCGGTTTTGTGGGTTGGCTCTTTGGGCGGTTGAAAACGGTAGCCGACCCAGGGTTCGGTCAGGATGAATTTGGGTTGGGACGGATCCTTTTCAATTTTCTTGCGAAGTTGATTGATGACCACGCGAAGATTCTCGGTTTCCTCGCCATATTCGGGTCCCCAAACAATTTGAAGAAGGCGGCGATGAGTTACCGGTTTTCCTAGGTTGGCGATCAGATGGCGCAAGACTTCGAACTCTTTCGGGGCCAAGTGGACTTCTTCCCCGCTTACCGTGACGCGGCGAGACTCAAAATCGACGGAGAATTCCTTTGACACAAAGGGTTGCAGGGCATCCGCAGAGGGATGGCGGCGGAGTGAAGCGCGAATGCGCGCGAGGAGCTCCTCAATGCCGAAGGGCTTGGTCACATAGTCGTCAGCGCCGGCATCGAGGGCAATGACCTTGTCTCGTTCGGCGCTGCGAACGGTAAGCATAATGATGGGAGCATTGGTGGAGCGGCGAATTTCGCGGCAGGTTTCAATGCCGCTCATGCCGGGAAGATTCACGTCGAGAAGAATGAGATCGGGCTTGAGCTTTGAAGCCAATTCAACGGCTTCCTCGCCCGAAGAAACTTCGCTGATCGTGTAGCCGCGGAAAGCAAGCGTTGAGCGCAAAACACGGCGAATTTGCGGTTCGTCGTCTACAACGAGGATATTTGCGGAATTCATCGCACTTCACTCCCAACCTGGGCCACAGGAAGCGTAAACGAAAACACCGAGCCGCGGCCCAACTGGCTGGTCACAGCAATGGATCCGCCATGGGCGGTGACGATGGCCTTGGCGATTGGCAATCCCATGCCGGTACCACGCACCTGATACCGCTGATCGCGACCGCGATAAAACTTGTCGAAGATGAGGCCCTGTTCGAAAGAGTCGATGCCTGGGCCATGATCGGCAACGCTGAAGGTAATGGCGTCGCCGGTGAGTTCAGCGGAAATAGCGATAGGCTGGTCCTTCGGAGAATAGAGATGGGCGTTATCGATCAGCTGTACAAGAATGTCTTGCGTGCGCTGGAGATCGGCGCGGACAGGGGGGAGATTTCCGGGGATATTCAGGATAATCGGACGGTCACCGAGTGACTTCTTGAGGTGTTGCAACGCGCTATCGATGATCGCCGCTACAGGAACCGGCTCCATGTGCAACTGAATTTCGCCGGCTTCGAGCCGAGCCATTTCCGCTGCTTCCTCCACCAGACGATTCAAGCGATCACACTCTTCATTGACGATGGTGAGAAGTTCGTGCTGTTGGGGATTAGCGAGAGAACTGGAAACGAGAAGATCGGTAGCGGCTGCCTTAATGGAGGTGAGAGGCGTGCGGAAATCGTGAGCAATGGAGTCGAGGAGCGCGGACTTGAGGCGTTCGCCCTGGCGCTCGGCCTCGGTTTCGCCGATCTGCTCAATGGCGCGCGCGCGTTCGATGGCAATAGCAACGAGAGAGCTGATGGCATCGAGCGTCTGGCGCGAGAGCCTGGCACCGGAGATGCCCAGGCTGCCGATGGGTTTAACGCCCAGGCGAACGGGAAGGAAGTACAGGGCGCGAATGTTATCGGAGATGATCTCGTCGCGAAGGAAGGCGGACTTCATCTGCTCTTCGTCGACCTGTGCCGCGCCGTATCCGGAACGATAATATTTCTCTTTTTGGGGAAGAAACAGCTCGGCGGCGCCAGCTTCAAAACAATCCACGATGAAATTGGGAATGGCATTCATGAGCTGTATGACGTTGCCTTCGCCTAGCAATTTCTGGCTGAAGGCGTAAAGCCGTTCCACCTCGCGGCGGCGGCCGTGAGCGGCATCAGCCTCTTTGCGGATGCGTGCCGAAAGCTGGCTGCCCATGATGGAAGTGCAGAGAAATGCGAACAGCGCCACCCAGTTCTGGGGATCGGCGATGGTGAACGTGCCAATTGGGGGCAGAAAAAAATAATTGAACAGAAGCATGGCGGAGACGGACATAAAAACAGAGACAACCATGCCCCAGACGGCGGAAACTGCTAAAATCGCGAGAAGAAACGATAACGCCACCGTAGTCTGATTGACGTGAAGGAGCTTGCTGTAGCCGAAAGTGATAGAGGCGAGCAGGATGGCGGCAACGACGAAGCCAATCCCGCGCCCGGCGACCAAGCGCGACATACAGCTATTGTAACTCAGCACGAATTCCGACTGGGGAGAGAAACAGCACTTGCCAAAGAAGCCTGAGGAATGGCTCGAAGTGGTCTCGCCCACGGCGAAATCGCGTGGAATCTTCAAGCTGTTTCTAGGCTACGCCCCGGGTGTGGGCAAAACGTACAGCATGCTGAGCGAAGCGATACGCCGGAAAAGCCGCGGTGAAGACGTGGTGATTGGGATCGTGGAAACCCATGGCCGCAAGGGAGTAGTGGAACTGACGAGCCAACTGGAAGCGGTCAAGCGCAAACAACTGGATTACAAAGGCACGCTATTCGAGGAGATGGACGTGGATGCAATCCTTGAGCGCAAGCCGACCGTGGTGCTGGTGGACGAACTGGCGCATACGAATATCCCGGGCAGCAAGCACCGAAAGCGGTATGAAGACGTGCAGGAGTTGCTGGCGGCGAATATCGATGTTATCTCCACGCTGAACATCCAACACATCGAAAGCCTGGCGCCGACGGTGCGCGCGATCACCGGGGTCACTGTGCGGGAAACGGTGCCGGACTGGGTGCCGTTGTCTGCGTCAGAAACGCTGATGGTGGACCTGACGCCGGAAGCGCTGCAAAACCGGATGAAGCGCGGGGACGTGTACAGTCAGGAAAAAGTGGAGCAATCGCTGAAGAATTTCTTCCGGCGCGGAAATTTAATTGCGTTGCGCGAACTGGCCTTGCGACAGGTGGCGGAGCAGGTGGACCGCAGCCTGGAATCGTACATGGATGCGAAAGACATCCGGCAGAACTGGGGCGTGAGAGAAAGAATCGCGGTTTGCATTTCGGGGAGCCCGGCGGGGCAATACCTGATCGCGCGATCCGCGCGAATGGCAAGAAGGATGGACGCGGAGCTGTACGTGTTGCACGTGCGGCGTGAATTCGCGCCGAGGCAGGAGAATCCGAAAGTGCTGGAGGCGAATCTGCGGTTTGCGGAAAACCTGGGAGCGCAGGTGGTGAAACTGAAGGGACAAAGCGTGGCGGATACGATTGCGGAGTTTGTACGAACGAAGCACGTAACCCAGGTGATCTTCGGGCGGGCGCCATTGCGGGACTGGCGCAAGTATCTGTATTTATCTGTGGTGCACCGGTTCTTGAGAGAATCCCCGGCGGTCGATGTGCACATCGTGACGCAGGAATCGGATGAGGCTGACCACTAAAGCGCAAAGAAAAGGCCCACCTGCGAGCAATCCTGCGTAGTCCGGGATATCTCCGCCCAAGAGATCCCAGCGACCTTGCCAACCGTTGAAAATCAAAATCCTTGAGTCAACAGAAGACAAAGCTTTCTACACAGGATTGCGCGAAAGTGGGCCCCAAAAAAAAACAGCCTGGCTTCGGAAATCCCGGGACTACGCAGAGGAGGGTCTGCAGTGCCGCAACGCGAGGAAGTATATAAAACCTTCACGGCAGTAAGGAACTGTCAATAGTTACAGTTTAACCCAACCGCACGGACTGCCTTGTGCGGCAGGAAACGTTTAGGGATGGATTTTGACTTGTAGTTAAACGAGTAGACATGATTTACCGCTTCATTGATTAGAGTAATAGCCATCCCTGGTCTGGACGGTCAGATCCTTGTCCTTGGTGGTGAGCTGAATCTTGTGGTAACCGGCACCGGTGTCCTTGTCCGGGGTATACGCGAGGCTGTACTGGTTGCGGAGTTCTTCCTCAATTTCCGTGTAAATCTTGTCGACGGTCTCTTTCTTGGATACCTGGAAGAGCCGGCCTCCGGTTGTCTTTGAGATTTGCTCGAGGACTTTCTTCCCATCTGGACGCTCTTCTTGCGGATATCGTCCGCCGCCGTGGTGACCACCGCCGCCATAGGGACCTCGCGGCCCCATCATCCCGCCTCCGTACGGACCGTTGCCCTCGTCATCCTTGAAGAGGATCGAGTAGATGACGGTGTCCGCGCGCTGGGCGGATTCGATAGCCTCCGTCAAAGTTTCCTTGCTCCCGCGGTCGACGCCGTCGGAAAGAATGATCAACGCTTTGCGGCCTTGCTGTTTGCTCATCAATTCATCCGCGGCGAGGTAAATGGCGTCGTAGAGATGCGTGCCACCACCAGCGCCTCTCTGGTGAGAACCGCGGCCGCCGTAGCCGCCACCGCTACCACTGCCGCCGTCGGTGCCGCCACCACTGCTTCCGCCACCATTGTTGCCGGCGCGATTATTGTCGAACTGCGGAGTTTGCAACGTTTGCAGAGCGGCCTGCAATTTCGGTCGGGAGGGAGTGAAATCCTGAAGCAACTCGACTTCCCTGTCAAAATGGATCAGGAAAGCGAGGTCCTTGTCTTCGCGCAGCAGATGATCGAGGAAACTATAGCTGGCGGTGCGTTCCTGATCGAGGACTTTTCTCTGGCTGAGGCTGGTGTCGACGAGTAGACCCAAACGCAAGGCCGCGTCGGTTTCGCGGGCAAAATAATTAATGGTTTGGGGGCGGCCGTCTTCTTCCAGGACGAAATCGTCTTTCTTCAGATCGGAGATGATTTTTCCATGCTTATTCCGAACCGTGGCCAGAAGGCTGACGGTCTTCACCTGGACGGCGATCTTGGACGGGGCTTTCTGGATTCCCTGGGGAGTGCTTTCTTGTTGCTGGCCAGGAGTAGTTGGAGTGGGCGTTTGTGATTGAGGCTGTGTTTGAGCAGCGACACCAAATACCGGCAGGAAGAGAAGCAAGAACAGGCGAATAAACTGTGATGCAGAATGCACTCTAAAATATCGCAACGGAAGATTCATTTTGCTCCATAACCCGGGTCCACACCTGAAGTGTTGGACGCTGGTTCTTGGCATTCTGTTGTCCTGCGAGCACACCTTCACGCCAACCGTGAGCCCCACGAGTGTATTCCCGGTTGGGCCGCAAATAGTTCCAGGATTTAACAGACGCGAGGCGGAGCTAGGGATGAGTTTTCAGAGAATCATTGTAAGAATGCCGGGCCCAGCCAAGGTAGTGAGGATTGTCGCGATTGGCATCGTCAAGTTTCTGCAGCATCTCGGGAAGCAGCTCATTGTAGTCTGGGTAGCGCAGGGCAATCGCCATTTTCGCCAGCCTTTGGTCCGCCAGGCCTTCGTAGGCCATGGCAAGGAATTTCTGGCTGGATTCTTGGACCTTCGCCGCTTTTTGTTCGACGGTTTCACCGTCCGTGGGACTGCTGAGTTCGTACATCATCAAAGTGACGCGAGGGACGGCGGAGAGCAGCATTTTCCGCTGAGCGAGATCGCCCTTGAGCAATTTATTCTGGATGTCGGCGTTGACAGTCATACCTGAGGGTTCCGCGACAGCACACACGGCGCGATAGGCATCTGCCAAACCTGCCAAGAAGCGTAAGTTTCCCGGGCCTTTATTCTCCGGGCGCTGTTGGGGCTCGATATCCAGATGGATGCCGTCAAAACGTTCGCCAGAGTGGCGGTGATTGAATTCTACGATTCCCTGAACGTGACGTAAGAGCGTGTCTCGGTGTTTGCCAGGTTCATCGGCTTCCGTGCTTGATAACAGGGCTTCCACACGAATACTTGATCGGTGAAGAATCGAAATGAGAAGAACCAACTGGTCTTCTTCCGCGGGCTCGCTGCGTTCGGAGATGGAGACGTATACCTCGTTTATGCCTTGGGAACGACAGAACTCGAGCAGGGATTCCGCGGCGTGAGGAGCTTCGAGCACGGTTGGGCTTTTCCAAACCCACAGACCATGGACCGGAAGAGTCGCTCCATGAACCAAACCCGAGAAAAAACAGGCGCAGAATAGAAAAAGGGGCGCTACACGAAACCACTCGCATGAATTCGGCCTGATCATTTCGCACCTCAACGGCCTGCAGAGGATTGGTTGAAAGGACGTGCGCCCTAAACTTTTACGGTCTTGCCGGTTCGCGCGGCTTCATAGATGGCCATCATGAGCGTGATATCGCGGAGGCCTTCTTCGCCGGGCGTAAGCGGCTCCTTATTCTCCATCACGCATTGGGACATGTGATCCATTTCCAAGGCGAAGTGATCACGCACGGGAAGGTTGATATCTTCAATGATGTTTTTGCGGCCGACTTTCATTCGCAAGCCCGAATAGATCGTGGCTGGATCCATATCCAGCCATCCTTCGGTTCCAATGACGCGATAGCGATTTTGAGAAACATACCCGTAGCTGGAAGAGCAGTTCGCGAGGACACCGCTGGGAAAACGCAGTTGAAAATTGATGGTCTCTTCGACTTCCTTGAAGCGGGTGTCGTTTGGAGCGCTGTACATCATGGCGTTGGTTTCGGCCGGCTCCTCACCGGTAAGGTAGCGAGAGGCGTTAAGGCCGTAGATGCCAATGTCCAGGAGCGATCCACCGCCGGAAAGCTCTTTCTTCAGCCGCCACTGATCGGGATTGCCGATGTTAAAGCCCATATCGGCCACAATCACCTGGGTGGGTCCAAGTTCAGCGGAGCGCGCCATGCGGATGGCTTCTTGATTGTACGGTTCGTAACGGCAGCGGTAGGCGACCATGAGCTTCTTGCCGGCTTGACGTCCGGCGTCGATCATTTTTTGGCAATCGGCGGGGTGGCAGGCCATGGGCTTTTCGGTCAAAACATTTTTGCCCGCCTGGAATCCGCGGATGGTGTATTCGGCGTGCATGCAATTGGGAAGGACGATGTAGACGATATCGACTTCGGGATTATTCTTGATCGCATCGTAGTTCTGATAGTTGTAAATATTCTTCGGATCGACGCCGTAACGCGCGGCCAGCTTGATTGCTTTATCTGGATGGCCGCTGACATACGCCACTGGTTTGGACTTCTCACATTTGGCAAACGCGGGAAGAATCTGATTGATGGACAGGCTGCCGAGACCCACGATGGCCCATCCCATTTTCTTTCCTGGCGGATCGGGCACCACCAAGCCTTGCTGGCTCAGGCCTTCTTTCAAAAATGAGCGCGCGGCGCCGGCGACCGCCAGTCCCTTACCTACTTTGCCGAAAAATCCCCGGCGCGAAATTTCCTTCACAGGCGAATCCGGCATGGCGTTCTCCTTTTACTGCTGTTCGGCGCTTCGTTGCTTGCGGAGCTCTGCCAGCCGCTTTTTCAGATACTCCTGATATTCAGCCTTCAATTTTGGATCGGTCGGGCTGGAGTAGATTTCGCTCGATTTGTACTTCCCTTCCGCGAATTTCTTTTTGGTCCACTCATCATGGATATGCGTGACGTCGGCGTGGTCCAGAACTTCCTCCACAAATTGCGGAGGAACGAAATACACGCCTTCGCGGTCGCCGAAGGCAAGATCGCCCGGCAACACCGTCACGCCACCGATACGTATGGGGATGTTGATTCCCGTGAGCATGACGTTGTCAATGGGGGTTGGGTCGACAGACTTGAAATAGGCGGGCATGTCGATTTCAGCGATTCCGTCGAGGTCGCGAACGCTGCCGTCAACGACGAGGCCGCCTTTGTGGGTAGCGGTCATGACGTAATAGAAAAGATTGTCGCCGACGATGGTTCCGTCAACTTTCTTGCCGAAGAGATCAACGACAAGGACATCGCCGGGCTGAAGCATGTCGATGGCCATCTGGTTGGTCAACGGCGGAAGGCCACGTTCCTTGGCTTTCTTCTCCGCGACCCTTTCCACATCTCCACGCGTTGGCATGAATTGCACGGTGAAAACGCGGCCGACCATGGTCTTGCCGGGATGCAGGATAATAAATCCGTCGGCGTACTGATTGTTGTAGCCCTTATCCTGAAGCACGGCCCAAACTTCTTCCGAGGAAAGGTCGCGCGCCCGCTCGATCAAGGCTTCGGGAATTTTTGGGCGTCCGTCAGGAAAGCGGTCAAAGGGATTCGCGGAAGTGTAATCGATCAGATCCTGCTTCGAAAAAGTCACCAACTGGGCCGCGGCGAAGGCAGGAAAGAGGAGAGCCATCGAAACTGCCGCGATAACGACGAATCTGACTCGAGCGGAGCCTCTGAGAAATGCGTTGGCCATAAAGGACCCTCATTACTAAAAAAGAATCGACGGCAAACCATAGAATATGCGCGGATATTGCATGCGCCGCGACTAGGAGACGCTGAACCTCTGAAAGCGGAGGCAATTTATCACGCTCGACAGTGACGCAGCAATGGTAGGATGCAGCCCTGAATCGGCACGATGAGCCTTTTTGTGCCCACTCTAACGGGAGGATAGCCTTCCATGCGCAAAAACAATGGCAGCATGTTCGGCCGACGTGAACTTTTGAAAACCTCTGCGCTGGCTATGGGGGCGGGGCTACTTTCGAACGAGTCCGCCGAGGCTTATCCGAGGGGAGTGAACACCAACTCCAGTCCCTCGGAACTGAAGATCACCGATTTGCGCGTGGCCACGGTAGCGAAACCGGGACCGAGCCCGTGCCCGATCATTCGCATCGACACCAATCAAGGCGTTTATGGTCTCGGCGAAGTGCGAGACGGCGCCAGCCCGACGTATGCGCTTTTCCTGAAAAGCCGCATCGTGGGAGAGAATCCTTTACAGCTTGACAAGATTTTCCGTGAGATCAAACAGTTTGGCGGGCATGCACGCCAAGGCGGAGGCGTTTCAGCCATCGAGATGGCCTTGTGGGACATCACCGGGAAGGTTTACAACGCGCCAGTGTATGCGTTGGTTGGAGGCGGAAAGTTTCGCGACAAGATTCGCATCTACGCGGATACCACGGAGTCCAACGATCCGAAGATTTATGCGCAAAGAATGAAGGAGCGCAAGGACGTGATGGGATTGACCTGGCTGAAGATGGATTTGGGAATTGAAATGGTGGCGGGCACGCCGGGCACGCTGACGAACCCGACGGATATTGAACAGTGGAAAGCGCACCAGCTTCCGCATCCGCTGTTGGCCATGGAGGTGACGGACAAAGGCATCGCGATGCTGGAAGAATATGTGGCGGCGGTGCGCGATGCGGTGGGCATGGAGATTCCGCTGTCGATGGATCATCTGGGGCATCTGGGAGTGAAGTCCATCATCCGGCTGGGCAAGGCTTATGAAAAATATAATCTCTCCTGGATGGAGGACGTGATTCCGTGGAACTTTACAGACCTGCTGAAACAAATTTCGCTGGAGAGCCCCACACCGATCCTGACGGGGGAAGATATTTATCTGAAAGAGCCATTCGAGCTACTTTGCGGGAATCACGCGATCGGAAAGATTCAGCCGGACCTAGCGACCTCTGGCGGTATTCTGGAGACGCACAAGATTGGGGACATGGCGGACGGATATGGAGTGCCGATGGCGTTGCACTATGCAGGAACACCGATAGGTTGCATGGCGAGCGTTCATTGTGCGGCCGCGACCGAGAATTTTCTGGCACTCGAGAATCATTCGCTGGATGTGCCGTGGTGGTCGTCGCTAGTCACAGAAGGAGTAAAAACGCCGATCCTGAATCACGGCTGGATTGAAGTGCCGGACCGGCCCGGGCTCGGCGTGACGCTCAATGAGGATGTAGTGCGGGCGCATTTGGCTCCGGGGACAGGATATTTCGAGCCGACGGTGCAATGGGACCAAGAGCGTTCCTGGGACCGCTTGTGGAGCTAGGTTGGCGCCGCGGCCGCGAGATAATTTACAAGCTGCGGGGCGGCGCGACCGATTCGCGCTTGATCAGTTCTGGCGCTACGGCAATTTCCGGGACGAAGTTCGTTCGTTCCTCGATCCTCTCGAGCAAAGTTTGCGCCGCAATCCTGCCCATTTTCTCGAGCGGCTGCCGAATCGTGGTCAGCGACGGAATGGAGTATGAGGAAATCGCGATATCATCGAATCCGATGATGGAAACATCTTCGGGAACGCGAAGTCCGGCTTCCTGAAAAGCGCGCATGGCGCCGAGGGCGGAAATGTCGTTATAGGCAAACAACGCGGTGAACGGAATTTTCCGGTCCATAAGGGCTTTGCCATAGGGATAGCCGAGTTCCGGTGTCGATTGTGTGCCTTCAATCTGAAGGACGAGTTCTGGCCTGATCCGTATTTCAAACTTTTGCGCCACATCTTCGATTGCTTCCCAGCGAGCCGCGGAATCGGAGCTCTTTGGCAGGCCGCGCAGGAACGCAATGCGCTCGTGGCCTAGTGCCTTCAAATATTGCAGGGCGAGTTCGGCAGCGCGATGATGATCGAGAATGATATTGGTGACGTTTTCGACCGTTTGGTGACCGGCGATGGCAACTGTAGGCAGATAAGGTTCTTCATCGATGGAAGTATCGATAGTGATCAAACCCTCGACGCCACGCGAAATGAGCAATTGCGAATAGGTCCGGAGCAGCTTGGGATCGTGACGGTGCGCCACGGTGAGAAAAAAGAAATTGCTTTCGCGCAGGAAAGGCTCGATGCCACCAACGATTAAGCTCCCGTAAGCGTCTCCGATTTCTTCTACGATGACGCCAACGGTGTAAGTTCGTTTCACACGCAGGGAGCGCGCCAGAAAATTAGGCTGGTAATTCAAATGGCGCGCGGCTTCTATGATTCGTTTGCGAGTCGTTTCGGGGATAGTGCGCGCAGCTTTTGTATCGTTAAGAACAGCGGAGACTGTGCCGGGCGTCAGACCTAAATACTGTGCAACTGCTTTCAGTGTTACGGTGCCACCGCGTTTTGAACGAGAAGACTTTACACCAATCATTTCGCCGATCCTCTGCTAGAGGTTATGGGAGCGATATCACCAGGCACAACTTCCGCCATCCCACTTCCTGCGACCTCTGGTTGCCGACATTCTAACTCTTCCGCCAGGGAAAAACATATAGCCGCGTGTTAGGTTACTCAACAGGCGAAAAAATCAGCGTCTCGCGACTATTCTGGAAGAACGTTTATCTACTGCCTGTTTCGTTGTCCTCGGCGAGCCCACGGTAGCTTTCGGGTGGCCCCAGATAGCTCGGCCGGACATCCCCAAGCTTCACCAGTAGTTTTTCGAGGACAATTCCAGGATCGACCATGCAAAATTTCAGCGTGTGATAACCGGCGCCCGGGAGCACATGCATAGATTTGCTAATACGCACGTTGTCCGCCACTGAGATCGACCAGTCCTCAAGTGAATTCCTTGCAAGTGCGTCGATGATCTGGAGGGGCTGATCGTCGAAGGAAACGGCATAGCGGAGGCCGCGGCCCGGAACGAAGTTCAGTGAAGGAGCGAGAATCGCGTCAAGTGCAACCTGGCCGTGATCGAAAACGTACACCTCGTATTGCAAGCAAGCACCCCTCTGCGGTGGCGTGACGCTCGCCGCATCGACAGGAAACACCGACATGGCGGAGCCAGTCCGGCCGTAATCGGGGATTTTTTCCCAACGAGACGAAGGGGCATCGATTTTGTGCGTGTAATGGTCCGCTTCAATCGAGACATAGCCGTCGGACTCAACGAAACCGTGTACGGAATCACGCCCCGGCGTTTTCGGATCGAAGATCGAAAGGTTCAGCGTGACAGATTCTCCGCTAGAGGCAGAAACCCTTATGGCAGCGACGGTCGTTCCGGCGGGAACTTTGCTCCAGTTGATGCTGATGTGGACGCGCTGTTCTTTTGCAATATCGCCGGAGGATTGGCTCAAGACGATCCATGGTTCGCTGGCGCTGGCCTCAAAGTGAAACGGACTGCGGCCTCGATTGAAAACGTCGAAGTAGCGGCGGGGGCGGGTGAAAGCGTCGAACGGGGGAAGAACAGGTTCTTCGGTTCGACCGGGCCAAGCCGACCGGGAGCCTGGCACAGCGATTCCCATGCTGCCGGCTTCTGGAACGTTCCGTTGCACGACGTCCGGCATCACGTTTACCGGAGGGTCATGCCACGAAGTATAGCCAATATGACTTTGGTCCATCATGTGATTCCATTTGCCGCCGGAAAGTGTGTGGTTGTAATAGGCGGAGAGATCGGCGTCGGCCTGAAATAATTTGCGAACCTCATCCGCGTAATCGTTTGCGCTGGCCCGCCCTTGCTCGGCATAAAGCTGGTTCTTCCCTGCTGCGATATAAAGCTGCGTAACGATGGCCGGCGCTTTCAGAGGAAACAGGACAAGCTGAAAGAAAGCGTCGCGATAGTTTTCCGGAAGCTTGCCGTCGATTTCTTCGGCTTGCTTCACGGCCGAGCGATATTCCTCGGAAACGCGGTCGCCTTCTTCGTAATTGACCAGACTGAACGTGGTAGGTCCGAGAAGTTCCGGTTTACGCCTACCCGTATATTTGCCGCACTTGGCGATCAGATCGGCGATTTCAGAAGCGTACGCAGGACCAAACTCGCGCGCAGCCCAGAGTTTGGTGAATTCGCCAACGCGTTCCTTCGGCCATGCTTCCGGATTCCAGGCAAACGTCAGAAAAAACTCCGTCGGAAATTCCATGGGTTTCAGATCGCCAACGTTGACGATCCAGATGCGATTGGCGCCATAGCGATACGCAAGATTCATTTGCTCCCAGACTTTGGGAATAGGATTCGTGTTGATCCATTTGTAAGAACGGGGATCGCCAACGTAGTCAAAATGGTAGTAAATGCCCGCGCCGCCCGTGCGACGGCGTTCTTCGGGAGTAGGCAGACGGCGGATGTTGCCCCAATTATCATCGCACCAGAGCAGAGTGACGTCGTCGGGGACGCGCATTCCCTTTTCGTAATATTGCTGGACTTCCTTGTAAAGCGCCCAGTCCTGAGGGACTTTTTGCAGATCGGGATTCATTTTGTCGACTAGGATTTTGCGCTGGTCGGAAACGATTTTCTCGAGAAGGGCGACATTGCTCTCCTCGGACATGGGCATATCTCCATCGCCCCGCATTCCGAGTGTGACGATGCTCTCGTAATTCTTGTTACGCTCGATTCCCTCGGTCCAGAATTGCCGCAGGACTTCGCCATTGGTCGAATAATCCCATGGGCCCTCGCCGTGACGCTTCCACTCCTGTTGCGCTCGCAGCATGGGCTCATGATGAGAAGTGCCCATTACGATTCCATATTCGTCGGCCAGTCTGGGGTTCAGTGGATCATCTTCATTGAAGGCACTTCCCCACATGGCGGGCCAGAGAAAATTGCCACGCAAGCGGAGGATGAGTTCGAAGACCTTTACGTAAAATTCATGGTTATATCCGCCAAATTTTTCCTTCGTCCATCCGGTAAGTGCGGGCGCTTCATCATTCAGAAAGATGCCGCGGTACTTGACGACGGGCTCGCCCTGAAAATGACGGCCCGGCGTGACGAAGAGAGCATCCTGATGCGGGATGGGCACATCTGCCCACCAATACCAGGGCGAAACGCCAATCTGCTCGGAGAGTTCGTAAATGCCGTAGATAGTTCCGCGCTTGTCGCTACCGACAATGACGAGAGCGGAGGAGACACCGGGAAAGGGGTGGGCCACGGTCTCGATGAGATAAGACTCCCACTTCCCTGCCAGCGCAGCGGTATCGATCTTGTGATCGCGGATCAACTGCTCAAGAAGGGCGCCTTTACCCAGCGTGGCGATGATTACGGCAGATTGTTGAGAAGCGGGCTGTTGAAGAAGAACCGGGGGCGTAATCCCGGTTACGTTCTGAATGTCTTTCGAGAGATCGTTCGCGGCGCGGATGACACCGGGGAAATCGCTCGAATCAACGTAAAGTGGAGTCGCATTTTTTCCCTGGACCAGCGCGAAGGTACCCTGCTGATGTTTGGTAACGACAATTTGTTCCTGGCCAACCGCCCAAGACAGTCGGGGAACTATGGTGGAACCTAGAACAAGCGCGATGCAAATGTTGCGGAGCATTCTGTTAACGGACATCGACCCGCAGGATATCATTTTGCGGCGGATTCTTTTACGCGGAGCACTTGATCGCCCACGACATCCTGAAAGGTTTGAACGATGCCCGATGGCCAATGAATCTCAACGAGCTTGGCTTTGGCATCCCCACCTAGACCGAAGTGGACTGGGCCATCACTGGAAGAGGCATAGCCAACACTTGTGGTCATATGATTGTATTGCGCGCCCGCCGAGGTTACGATTTTAATCCGCGCGCCGACTCCGTCGCGATTGCTCTTGGTGCCTTCTAGCGCGATGTCCAGCCAGTGATGCGAGTTTTCCGAGCGATTCATCCAGATTTCTGCATTGCTACCCAGCGCCGTGACTACAACATCGACGCGGCCATCGCCGTCGAAATCACCGAATGCACATCCACGGTGGCGCGCAGGCGGAGAGGCTTCGAGGCCGGCTTCCACAGTCAACGCCTCCCACTGTCCCGAAGGGCCAGGATTGCGGAAAACGGTGTTGTACTGTTTGATCTGGTAGGTTGGCGTATCGATGGATTCCACATGGCCGCGCGAGACGAACAGATCTTTCCAGCCATCATTATCGAAATCGAACAAACCTGGTCCGTAGCCGGACATTGCGCGGGAAATTCTACGCATGCCGGTCGCATATGTCACCTCTTCGAAGCCCCTCCCGGCTTTATTCTGGAATAGAGGAAACGTTTGGTCGTTGAGGGCAACGAAGACGATGTCGGGATAACCGTCGTTGTTGAAGTCGCGAAAATCCAGTCCCATGCCGGAGACGAACCCGCCATCTTCAACCAGCGCCACACCCTGCTGAAAGGCAACTTCTTCAAATTTTTTTCCAGTGTTGTGGAATAGGAAATTGTAGGAAGTATCGTTGGTTACGAATAGATCTGGACGGCCATCCAGGTCGTAATCGGCAACGCCCACCCCCATGCCTTTTCCAACGCGGTCACGAAGACCCCATAATTCCGAGGCATCTTCAAAAGTTCCGTCACCACGATTCAGGAACAGCTGATTGGGTTGACCTTGATAAAGTTTGGGACTGCAGTAGTCGAACGCTCCCGCAAAGGTGCACAGCTTTTCTTCCTTCACGTCCCAGCGCAGGTAATTGATGACCACGAGATCGAGAAGCCCATCGTTGTTGACGTCTACCCACGCCGCGGCAGCTGTCCAGAGGGGACCGTATTCGGGATCGACGGAATGATTCAGGCCGGCCTTGACGGTGACATCGGTAAACGTTCCATTGCCATTGTTGTGGTACAGCGTGTTGCCGTGCACTCCGCCAACGAACAGATCGGGATAGCCGTCATTGTCGTAATCGCCGGCGGCAACGCAAATGTCGTATCCCGTGCCGGCCAGACCAGCTTCTTTGGTTACATCCGTGAACACGCCATTGCCGTCATTGCGGTAAAGATGGTTGGAAAACTTTGGCGAATCTTTTTTGAGCGTCTGAATGTTGGCGCCATTGATGAAAAAAATATCGGGCCGGCCGTCTCTGTTGTAATCGAACACGGCGACACCGCCAGCCATAGTTGCGGGAGCGTGGGGAGTTTTCAGCGTCTCGTCGGACTCCACGCGAAATGGCAAGGATTGCAGAACAAATTTTATTTTGGAGAGGGACGGGGCATTTTGCGGAACGGAAACGGTAGGGGGAATAAAGAGCACAACCGCGAATAGTGCGACCCGAGCAATGCGTGCTTGACGAACAAACACTAACAATTCCTCCGCAGCGTGTTCCGTGAAGTGCAATCGCATCTTCTCACAGATAGAAACGAAAAGGAGGTCCGGCGGTCGCATGTGGCTGCGCCAGTGCTAGGGCAGTCGCCGATGAGACGGAGCGGCGCGTCCAATCCCTGGCAGGGTGTGCGAACAACGATTGAAGGAACTGCACCAAGGAAGCAACCGTTCCGATTCTGCCTTAAATGATAACCCCCAGCCCGCGGCCCGTAGGCTGAAAGCCAGTTTGGAACAGTATTGACAACCTGTGCATCTTCAATAGATTGCAGGGAAAGGGACGTTTTCTGCCACTCCCGACCATGAGTTTTCCCTCTAGAAAATCGATATTTAACATCGAAATTCCGAAAAAGACACTTGACAACATATCGGCTGGGGAGTAAATAGGCGAGTAGTCGATAGCGCGAAGTAGTTAGTTTTGCGCTGTTATGCCATGTCTGCAATTGGCAGTTACGGTCGGTCGATTGCGGAGGGGCAGGGTGCTTGGGGTGGTCGAGTACAGGCTTTTGCCTGGTTCTATTCCCAAAACTGCCAAGGTGCTGGTCAATGCGTGATGAAGGCGAAGTGTGTCTTGCCGGAGTCTCGCTCGTAGGAATCTGGAGCGGCCAGATCTTCTAGATCCCAGCTGTTGACTTGCCGTCAGGCGACGCTAAGCCGCCTGAGGCGGAGGCAAATAATGAAATTTGTTTCATCCTTTAGTTCTCAACGTTGCGTGCGTGCTTTGAGAAGATTGTCGATTTCGCACTTAGTGGTCTTAGCTTTACTGCTTCTTGGAGTGGCATTCCTTACCAGCGCCCAAGAGGCGACGATCGTGGGGACGGTGACGGACCCAAGCGGAAGCGTGGTTCCGAACGTAACCGTTACGATTACGAACACAAAGACCGGGGCGTTGCGTACGATGACCACGAACGATGTTGGTCAGTACGTGGCACCGGGATTGGCGAATGGCACATACGATTTGAAGGCGGAATCTTCCGGGTTCAAGGTGGAAGAATCCAAGGGCGTAGTGCTGAACGTGAACGATCGCGTGCGCGTGGACTTTCAGATGAAGATGGGCACGAAGGCGGAGACCGTTTCGGTCGAATCGAACGCCATTGCCGTGCAGACCGACAGCAGCGAAGTGAGTTCGCTGTCGACCGGTACGCAGATGTCGGAACTGGCGACAAACGGTCGAAGTATTTACACCTATGTTATTTTGACGCCGGGCGCGGCGAACCTGATGCCATCGTTCCAGGCACCGACGTCGGTGGGCGCCAACGCCAACGTGAGCTTTAACGGGAACCGTCCGGGGCACAACCTGTACCTGTTGGACGGGGGCGAGAACTACGATCGCGGGTCGGGCGGCACATCGAGCATCGCGCCATCCATCGATGCCATTGCCGAGACGCAGACGCTGACTTCAAACTACAGCGCCGATTACGGACTTTCTTCTGGGGGGACGATCAGCTCGGCGGTAAAGTCGGGCACCAAGGCGTTCCATTTTTCGTTGTGGGAATTTTTCCGCAACAACGATCTGGACGCGCGCAATTACTTTAACCCCGTGCCGCAGTCGGTGGCCGAGCTGCGTTACAACCTATACGGTTTCAACGTGGGCGGTCCGGTAACGTTCGGGAAGCTGTACAACCCGAACAAGACCAAGACCTTTTTCTTCTACAACATGGAATGGCGCAGCCTGATTCAGGGGCAGACCCTGAACGTGACCGTGCCCGAGGCAGCCTTTTATGGCGGCAATTTCTCTACCGCCGGATACAGCCTTTCGCAACTGCACGCCCCCGCGGTTTGCCAGGTGTCAGCAGCGATTCAGGCACAGTTTGCCGCGGCAGGCCAGGCGCTCAGCGGTTGCACGGCCGGCGCACCGGATCCCACGAAGGAAGTAGCCTTCAACAACAACGCGATTCCGGCGAGCCTTTTGAACCCGAACGCGCAGTCGTTGTTGACGGCCGGCGGGAAATATGGCGGCATCTTCCCGGCGCCGAACAATGGCACGCAGTTTCAGGGCGGCAACAATTTGCCCACGAACGTGCGGGAAGAAATTGTCCGCATCGATGAAAACGTCACGGACAAGTTCACCATCTTCGGTCATTTCGTGGCCGAGCAAGTCAACCAGAACTATGGCACGACGATGTGGAGCGGTGACAATGTGCCGTCCATCGGGAACACTTTCGGGAATCCTTCCTACGCGGCGGTGGTACACGCGGCGTATGTGATCAGCCCGAACGTGGTTAACGAAGCTTCCTTCAGTTACAACGGAAATCGCATCGCGATTACACCGTTTGGTCTGGTCGGGGCACCCAGCGATTTCACGTTCAACCGTTACTTTGACGGGCCGAACGTGGACAACCGCATCCCCTCGATCCAGCTGGGTGGCAGCACTGGATCGCAATACACGGCCAACTGGACGCCGTGGAACAACGTGGCGAACAGCTACCAGCTTCGCGATGACGTTTCCTGGACCAAGGGTCGGCACCAGTTGAAGATTGGCGGTGATTGGCTGCTGTACAAGAAGGTACAAGACTGGTTCCAGAACACGGAAGGCGGCTACAACTTCAACGGCTTCTACACCGGCAATGACTTTGCCGATTACCTGCTGGGCTATGCCAACAGCTACAACGAAAACGCGGTCAAGAGTTCCGGACACTGGAACAACGTTTCGGTGGGCTTATACATACAGGACAACTACCGCGTGAACAACCGGCTGACCTTGAACCTGGGACTGCGGTGGGATGGCATTCCGCATACCTATGAAGCGAACAACATCATGTCCAATTTCTATCCGAACCTCTATAACCCGGCCAATGCCGCCATCCTGAATCCAGGGGACCAGTCCATCAGTCCCAGCAGTCCGGGACTGGGCACCAGCCCGAACCCGATTTTGGCGGGACTGCCGCTGTATTTGAACGGCGTTGGCACCTGCGGGGAGGGTGGACTTCCCTCCGGCTGCGTGAACGGCGCTTGGAAAAACTTTGGACCGCGTCTTGGCTTTGCCTACGATTTGACGGGCTCGGGCAAGACGGTGATCCGTGGTGGCTACGCGATCATGTACGAGCGCGTGCAGGGCAACGACGTGTACAACATGGCGGGCAACGTTCCGTTCGCAGCGGGCGTGAGCTTCCCCAACGTGTTGCTGTCGAATCCCGGCACCAGCGTCCTGACGGGCAGCACGGTGTCGGCATCGACCCCGGTGAGCAGCATTGTGGGCATGGACCAGAATAATTACGCTTCCCCCCGAAGCACGCAGTTCAGCATGGGCATCCAGCACTCCATCGGGAAGTCGGTGCTGTCGGTGAGCTATGTAGGCACCCAGAATCGTCACCAGAACTATTACACGGAGACCAACCTGGTGCCGGAAGACCTACTGCCGGGAATGGTTACGAGCAGCGCGTTGGCGCAGACCTACAATGCCAACGTGCCATACCTCGGCTATAACAGCGTGAAGATGGCGCTGAACGAGGCCAACAGCGACTACAACTCGGTGCAGTTCTCGTTCCGGGGCAGCACACTGAAGAACGATCTGACCTATCAGGTGGGATACACCTATTCGCACACGAACGATTCGTTCAACAGTTCGGGAAGCGGTGGGGATCTGTATCCCGTTTCCGACCCCTACGAGGGATGGAAGTATGACTACGGACCGTCGGCCTTCGACATCCGCAACAACTTCTTTACCAACTTCGTGTATCAGGTTCCCTTGCTGAAGAACAGCAGCAATAAACTGCTGAAGACGACGCTCGGCGGCTGGGAAGTCTCGGGCATCGTCACGGCCATCACCGGGGCACCGCTGAATATCGGGGTGACCGGCCAAAACGTGTGCAGCGTCGTTCCCAACTGCGCCAACCGTCCCGACGTCACCGGGCCGCTGAACAACCCGCATACTGTCAACGAGTGGTTCGATACGGCGGCGTTTACCATGCCGACAGCGACGTCGGTAAGCACCTTGTGGGGCGATACCCCCCGCAATTATGTGCGCGGGCCAGGGCGGCAAAACTGGAACGTGTCGTTCTTCAAGAACTTCATGTTCAACGAAGAACGCGGCACCAACCTGCAATTCCGCGCGGAGTTCTTTAACCTGTGGAACCATCCGCAATGGCAGGGCGACACCCTCAACGGCGGCGTCAGCACCAACCTCGGCGCCAGCAACTTCGGCGCGGTTACCAGTGCGTATGACCCCCGGGAAATCCAGCTGGCTCTGAAGTTCTCCTTCTAGCCGCGGTTCCCGTAGCCGTTAACCCATGCGGCGTGGCGGATCACCCCCCGCCACGCCGCATTTTTCTTTGCTCTACGTTTAGACGCCCTACTGAACACGATCAAGCAACAGCCCGCGACTATCTCTCAAATCACGGATCTAAGCGCAAGACGCCTCAGACTATCCTCGCTTCATGATTCGGCGGCGAACTACGGGCTAGGATTGCTGGCCGCATGGATTTTTCCATTGGCGGCCAAGCCATTCAGCCAACGCTTGGCGGTAGCCACATCCGGACTGTTTGCATTGGCCTTCAGAAATTGGCGCAGGACCAGCGCAGCATCCTCGTAGCGTCCAACCGCAGTAAAGCACTGTGCGACAAGCAATTCCACCTGCGGAGCCGCGCCATGCGCTGTGGTCCGCGCTTGCTGTGCCATCTCGAGCGCTTGCACATATTGCTGGTGATAGTAGTAAGCTTTGGCCAGTGTCCACTGTGTTTCCCAACCCGAAGTAGGCTCCAACTTTAGAGATTTTTCCAGCGGCGGGATAGCCTCGTCATATTTTTTCTCATTACAGAGCGCCATTCCCAATGCCACAAAAACGCGGCCCTGATTAGGGTCGATCTGGGAGGACCTTTCCAGAACCGTTTGTGCTGCGGCCCAATCGCTGCGCTTCATGTACAACATGCCCTGGACATACAGGACTTCGGGATTGCCGGGAGCGAGTTTCATCGCCTCGCCGATGCGCTTCTGCGCCTCGTCCAGTTTGTTGTCACCCATGGCTTGCAGGCCCTTTACCAGGGCTTCCTTGGCCTTGGGCGCGAGGATTGGGCCCGCAGGGACACCCACTGTCTCGTTCGAACCCACATTCCGTTGGAGAGTGACGTCCACCTCAGCCCTGATGGGCGAAGACACAGTGACATCTTTTTGTGCCGTCTTATAGCCCGAAGCTTCGACAACCACGCTAAAGTCACCCAACCCGCGAACCACGAAGAAAGCTCGTCCACGAGAAGTCGAGGACTGATCGATAGGAATTCCATTGCTGTACAGTTTTACGGTGGCCGTGGACGTGATGGGCTCGCCCGAGGCGTCTCGCACGGTGATAGCGAGCTCAGCGCGGCTACCACGGGTCATCGTGCCTTCCTCAGCGCTGTCTTGGGTGAGGGAAGGAAGCGCACAGAGAGAAAGGCCGACCAGAACCAGAAGCGAAACTCGCGCGAACAGCGACGGCAAGCGGACCTTCATGGAGGGGCCTCACTGCACCCAGGAATAGGGCCAGAGTAGTCTTCGCTCCGCGAAGCGTCAAGCAGAACGTTCTCGAAAAAGCGTGATCCATTTGCGGAGCACACCTGGACGAATGCGCTCCTTTAAGGCCGAGGTTGCAAGGCTATTGTGTTCAAGGATAATAAGCGGATGGAAAAAAGTAAGAGGTGGAACCGGGCAAAGAAACGGCGAGGATTGCTGCTCGCTGGAGCAGCGCTGTTATTGCCGTGCACGGCGCAGGGACAGAGCGCGAGCCCCTCGGAAGCTATAGGGCTCGAGCAACAAGGCAAGCTGGAGGAAGCGGCGCAAGCGTGGCGGGCGGTAATTCAGCAAAATCCGAATGACGCCGGGGCGTTCGCCAGCCTGGGGGTGGTACTGTCCAAGGAGCAGAAGTATCCAGAAGCGGCCAAGGCTTACCGGAAAGCCCTGGCTTTGAACCCGAACTTGCCGGGCGTGCCATTGAATCTGGGCCTAGCGGAATTTAAGCAGGGACAATTCGAAGCAGCGATCCCGCCGTTACAGGCGGCCCTAGAGGCAGATCCGCAGAGCAAGCAGGTGATAACGCTACTTGGTCTCAGTTGTTATGGCGCAAAGGAATTCACAGAGGCTTCGAAGTATCTGGCGTTAGCCGCGGCCTCGGACCAGGGCAACGTGGAACTGCACCAAACGCTGGCGCAGAGTTGCCTGCTGGCCAAGAAATATCCTTGCGCTCTGGAAGAGTTTAAGAAACTTCAGGAACTGAACCCGAATTCCTCTGCCGTCCATGTTTTCACCGGCGAAGCCCTAGACGGCGGGGGTAAGACCGAGGAAGCCATTACGGAATTTCAGGCGGCGGTAAAGCTTGCGCCTCAAGAGCCCAACCTAAATTTTGGGCTCGGGTATCTTTACTGGAAGGCGCATAAGTATGATGAGGCAGTGGCGTCATTCGAAGCGGAACTCGCGATCGACCCAAAGAACGCGCAGGCGCTGACGTACCTGGGCGATATTGCGATGAAGAAGGAAGACCCGGAAAAAGCGCTGAAATTGCTGAGAGAGGCGATTCAATTACGCGATGACGTCCGCCTGGCCTATATGGATATGGCGACTATCCTCGTGGACCAAAAACAATATCCGGAGGCGCTTGCAGCGCTGCGGCAGGCGGAAAAGCTGGATCCCAACCAGACCGACGCGCATTTCAGGATGGGGCGTGTGTATAGCCTGATGGGAGACGAGACCTCCGCGGAAAAAGAATTCGCAAAGGTGCGCGAGCTAAAGCGGAAAGAAGAAAAGGAAGAAGAAGATGTCGCTTCGAAGTTGGGGAAAAGTCCGGCTCCCTAAAGCAATCGATGATGAGCGCATCGTTGTTCCGGCCGAGGCTTGACTGCCATGCGCCTACCTTGCCGGAGCCGGAGGCTTGAGACTTGGGTCGAGGCGATTTGCTTCGGCAAATTCCGCCTGAGCGGATTTGGGATCGTTCAGGCGAAGCAATGCCATGCCGAGATTATAGTGGGCGTGCGCGAAAGAAGGATTCAGGCGGACGGCTTCGCGATAATTGGCAGCGGCGTCCTCAAATTTTCCCGCATTGAAGAAAGCAGTGCCAGCGTTGAAGCGGACATTGACGTCGTCCGGCTTCATGGGTATCAGTTTCTGATAAGTGGCGATGGCGTCGTCGAATTTGTTGGCGGCTAACTGGCTGGCGCCAAGGCCAACAAGGGAATCGGGAAAGTCCGCCTTTTGCGCAAAGGCCCTTTCGTAATAGTCAGCAGACTTGGCGTAAACCTTCTCCGCGTAATATGCGTTTCCCAAATTATAAAGGGCGTAAAAATCGTCTGGCTTGAGAGCTAGAGCTTTTTCGAACGATTGAATGGCTTCGGGGAGTTTCCCTTGATCGACTTGCGTCTGACCGAGGGCCAGGAGGACATCCTGCTGATCCTGCTTGAGTGTCAGGCTCTTCCGAAAAGCGGCGGTAGCCTGGTCGTAGCGTTTGGACTTGTAATAAACACGGCCGAGTTGCGCCCAAGCTGCGGGCTGATCGGGATGCTTGGTGGTTAGCTTGTGAAAGGCAGCGATGGCTTCGTGCGTTTGGCCGGTTTCGTCCAAAGCGCGAGCGTAATTTTCCAGGAATTCGGGGACGTCTGGCCGCAACGTGTGCGCCTTGCGAAGAAAAGGCAAAGCTTCCCCGGCTTTATTTTCAGAGAGCAGCGCGGAGCCCAGATTGCCCAGCGCGTCCGCATTTTTCGGATTACTGACGATTGCAGAACGAAAAGCAGCAATAGCTTCGTCATTCTTGCCGAGATGAAGAAGCGCAGCTCCCAAACCATTTTGCGCTTCAGAGAAATTCTGGTGATGTTCGATCGCCTGGCGATAGGCGGCGGCGTCTTCGTATTTTCCCTCGTGGAATAGAGCGAGGCCCTTGTCGGCGTAAGCGGCAGCATTCTGCGGGGCTAGTTGAATAGCTTTGTCGAAGTCGGCAACGGCTTCGCTGTCTTTGCCGGTGGCCTCCAGCGCTTTGCCCAGGTTGTTTAGTGCATCCGGAAATTCCGGTTGGAGCTGGAGAGCTTCGCGAAAACTTGCTACGGCCTGGTCGTATTCCTGCCTGGTGAGATGCTGCAAGCCGCGATGATTCAGCTTGACCGCTTCCTGAGAATTCTGAGCATCGGTGTCGGCCATAGTTCTTGCCGGACTATTGAGCAGAGAAATGAGTACGATGGTGGAAGCAGCGGCCCAGCGATGAAATGGCATTCTCATGAATTGCGGCTCCATAACTCGGCCTGAGGCGTAAGAACGATACTACTGAAAAGTGAGCAGAGATTCACGCCGTTGGACATTCAAAGAACAGCACAGCCCCTGTTTACGGCTGAATCCGCTCCAAGGCGGGAGGCGCTTGTCCCGTTGACGTCGCAGGCTTCCCGGCGCTCGAATGTTTTCTATTGGGAGAGCTAATTCCCTTCCCAGTTTGCTGCGAGAGTCGCTTGAATGGCGACACATCCACGGAAGCGATGCGCCTTAGAACCAGAGGGCTGTCGCCGTCCCCCAGAAATAGCTTCGCTTCATCTCTACTGAGCCATTGAACGGCGGCAGGCGTGACATTTTGATCCGCGAACACGAAATGGACTGACCAGGAAGTGAGATCGCGCTTGTCTACGGTGTACGTCCCCTGCGATTCCAACTGGTCGAACACACCTTTCTGAAATTCGCTCTTACCGAAGAAAATTCTCTGTGGGTAGAACTCGATCGGTATCTCGTCTGATTGCTCAACCTCCTGCAGAATGGCCCATGAACCTTGCAGTGCGCTGATTGGAATCTGCGAAGCAATTTCCGCGATGGTATCCCGATCAAGCTGTTCTTTTCGTGCGATGGATTCGCTTCGCCTGGCGGCATCGGCGGGATCGCTGAAAATGGAAAGACGCAACGGCACAGCTAAGGTTAAGCAATGAAGCGCGCCTTGGGATTTCGCTGCCGCGGTGGCCTCGATGGTGACAATTTGCGTATTGGGACCAAATGCGGCGTCAATCTGTTTCAAAGCTGCGGACTGTATGTCCGACTCATAATCTTTATACGATGGGACCAGAATTTGCCTGGATCCATCGCGGCCTGTCCGAACTAATGCATTTAGCACACTGGGATAGTAGGCGTGGCCGTTCGCGGGAATTCTTGGAAACGGCGAAGGGACCAGGACCACCTCGTAGCCGAGATGCCTGAGCCGTTCGGCGTCCGATTTCATGGCCAGATCGGCGTTCAGCGCCAAGTCTCGTTCAGCATCGTCCAATTGGCTCCAATACTCTGCCGCGAAAGGTGAGGAGAGGTCGTAGGAAGCCAGCAGGATACGTTTGCCACCGACAGGAAGTGTGAACATATCGATGTGTTCGATGACAGGCCCGGGCAGAGGATCGAGATAAATAACGTCCCGGCAGCCACCGAGCTTCTCGAGTTCCTGATCGACATTGATGCTTTGATCTTTGTTGCGAGAGAGCAGCACCCGGGTTGTGAGGCAGTGGCCATCCTCCAGCTTGAAAAGGTTTCCTCCGTCGAGTGAAACCGCCGAGCTTTTGTAATTGAAATCAGGAGTTGCGAGGACCGAGTCCGCAACGTCATACGCGGAGTTCTCGTCGTTGGAGCGTTGCGGAGAAGCTCCGCTCAGAATTTCGGAATACTCCCGCAGTAGATAGAGCTTATCGTCGATGGTGGAAATCGCGGCTCGGCGCGCCTCCGGCGTCGACTCTTGAGAAAAGGCATCCGGCTCATCCTCTTGTTGCCGGGTTTCGAGCAACTTTAACCGCGCTGTCTCCAATTCCTGTTGCTTCTCTTGCTTGGCCTCTTCTGTTCGACTATCGAAATATCGCCAATGGACGACGTAGGCGGAATCTCCGGCTGCCTCAATTTGCGGGCCGAAATCACGGATCCATACACCGTCATGGGGCACGACTTTAATGCGGACTTGGCCGGTCTTGAACAGTTCGCAAATCTGAAACTCCTTGCACCTCTCCTGGACGGCGCTTCTTGTTGTCTCATCGGGAGCCAATAGAAGGACAGGGCCAAATTTAGCGGTCTCCCGGACAATGTTCATCTGAATATCGAGGAGATCCTTCTCTACGTCGAGATCCGATCTGAAATTTCTCACCAGTCCTTCTCTTACGTGTTGGCGGTGCTTTACGCGAGAATCGAGCGCTTGCAGAGATAACAGGACAACGTCATTCGCCTGGCGTTGAACCGCAGCTGGGGCGGGTTGTCCTCGTAGATTGGCGGCAGGAAGAAGAATAAATATAACGGATAGAATGAACAATGAGCGTGTTCGATTTCTGTTCTTGAGATAAAAAACACCGTGGAGCCTAGTGAACACTTGTTTGAGTGTTTGCACTTTGGTTCTGGGCGCCCCCATAAGGAATTATTCCCCTGAGAGCATAAAAAGGTTCCTGACGACCGCAGGATCCGCGGGCGCAACCCGGCCGGCAATGAGTTACTCTTCGCTAGCACCTTGGCCTGCCTTATGGGGTAGTGGGAGAAGAATTCTTCGGAGCGGCGGCCAGGTGTCCCTTGTTCCTTTTTCTCGCCACTGCATGTTGAATGGCATCCACAGCCCCCGCAATGTTCTCCCGTGGTGACCATGTCGTCATTCGCCGCCATGCCGCGTGCCCCAACATCTTCAGGCGATCACCGTCGGCGCGTAGTTGGCCGAGAAGTTTCGCAAGGGCCTGCACATCTCCGCAAGGATAGATGAGGCCAAGATCGACTGGAGCGATCAAATCGGGAGCCGCGCCTACACGGTCGCTCGCAACCACGGGGCAACCACAACAGGACGCCTCGTTGACCACGACCGCGAAGGGCTCGTATTCCGACGGCAACACCATCAGGTCGGAGGCGGTGTACACGTCAGGCAACTCAGATTGGTTCTTGAATCCCAGAAAACGCACCCGGTCTGTTACTCCCAGAGCTCTCGCTTCCCTTTCCAGTTCCTGACGTTGCGGCCCTTCCCCGGCGTAAACCAAGAGGGCGTTGGGAAGACTAGCGCGGGCGAAGGAGCGGAGCAGGTCCAGAGGCCTCTTCCACGGCTGCAGCTTTGCACAGAATAGAACCACGAAGGTATCTTGCGTCGCACCCCATTCCGCACGAACGGCGGCGCGGTTCACTTGCCCGGACTGAGCTATCCACCAGTCGTTATCGACAGAATAGGGGGTGAGGGTGATGCGCTCAGGAGGAATTTGAAGCGCGAGCATTAGATCGCGTGTGGAGCTGGAGGGAACGATGACCTGATCTGCCAAAGAAAAAAGCATCGGCCAATAAGCGCGTTTCAGAAGGGTCCTCCACGACTTGCCATTTCGCGGAGCCAGGCTCGAAGCATCCGTTCCGAAAATAAATGCGGTTCCAGCGCGCTGACTGGCGAAATAGGAAATCCAAAAGGAAGCACACAAATAGCTAAGGTAACAAAGAACGGCGTCGAATTTCCCTGTTCGTATGAGTTTGAAAAGCCCGGGATTACGAAGGCCCCAAAAGGATTCGGGGCCTGAGCCGCGATTGGGGATCTCTTGCCAATTGTAGCCGTCGAGCAGCGGAACGTCCCATTTCACGGTGATGTTGAACTCCGGGTCATGGGCGAATTCCGCGCCTCGGAGTGTGCAGTAGGCCACCGATAGGTCCAACTGAGGGTGTTGCGCCATGCGCCGGAGTATAGGGGCCATGTACTGAACTGGATGGCTGCAAATCGCGAGTACACGGTAGCGGGTCTCAAGCAAACGAGGCGACCTCAGTCGGAAATCATTTCAGTTGGCAGGAACCGAAAGTATATATCAATTCTGCGGTTAACTGCACGCTGGTTGTGCATGAGGGCGGGCGACTTTAAAGGGAGAAGGGGCTAATATCGTTTTCGGGTGGCCATGTCCTTGCGTATAGGCCAGAAACACTCAAGCTGTTTGTGGTTTCAAATATTTGGCGTCGAAGCGCACTCCCTTCTTCCAGATGACCAAGGTGATCGCGGCGATCTTGCGTGCCAGCGTCAGGCGCGCCATCTCCGGCTTGATCCCCTTGGCCACCAGAGCAGCATAAAACTCATGGAACGGTCCGGGCTTGACGGCAGCGATGGTCGCTGCACTCTTGAATAAGTTCTTCAAATCGTGATTATAATTACGATTCAGCCCGCGAATCGAAACCGGTTTCTTCGAGCGCGAAACCGGTAAGTTTCCCTGACCAAAATCAACTTCGGCGGTTACGCCGTTACCAGGATCTACTTACGCTAGTGCCTGTCAGGAACCACTGCGCCCAGACGCTTTTTTGCGACGGTAAGATGGAAATACATGAAGCCAACTCACCGAATCCGCGCCTCATTTTTCTTGGTGGCTTTACTGCTGCACGGGAATCCGTTGCTGGCTGCTCCCGATCACGACACGGGGTGCTTTCAGTGGGTTTGCGATGGAGCAGAATTCACGATTACTAAAATTCACCAAGTTCCTAGCCATCAAATCATTTTCCGTCTACCGGCAGTCTCACCAATAGACCCTAGAGAACTCGCGGCAGGAACAGTGGTGTGGATAGGCAAGCTCTGCACAAGTGACACGGAATGCGAAAATGCCAGCAAAGCGGAGCTACGGTTAGATGAGTTCAGTAAAAACCACAAACAGGTCTCGGGGAAATACAGTCTGGACGTGGGTGGCCGACATCTTGAAGGGAATTTCGTCCTGAAATTCCACCTGCATCATGTGCAACCGTACATTTGTCAATGAAAGGCCACGATACGTTCCAGTACGCACTCGGTGGTTACGCCGTTTGGGCCCTTCGCGATCCCCACGGGGCCAAGCGTCGTAGAAGAGCGCATGGCGTGGCTATTAGACGTGGGACAGTCCTGTCCCTAGCGCGGGCAGCCCGGTGCCCTCATCGTATCTGTCGGACGTTTGCCCGCGTTGAACATCGCCAGGTTCTCCTTTTGCTGCGCTAGCGCTGGAACGCAAAAGTCGAGTCGTGCGGCATCCGGCAGGAACTGCTCGTTGTAGGGCGCTAGCGTTCTTCCTGCACGGAACGCCCCTTGGGAACCAACCGCGGGATGCGCCTGATGTGGCAGATTTGGGTCGAGGGGATATTGCGTCCCGAATACTTGGGGTTGCCCAATTGACTGTAGGTACCTGTCCAGTGTAGCTGCCTCGATCCACTTTGCCTCGTCGCTTCCCTTTAACACCGCCTCCATCGCAAGGACGTGTGCAAACAGGCAGTCGTCCGTGTTGTTCCCGTGCTGATAAATGAAGGCCGCCTCCTGGAAGTCTTCTCCTGTTTTCAGTTCACCGGCCGCCAGCAAAGCCTTTACCTTCTCTCGACGAGCGTTTCCGCGTGCGTTGAGCTGCTCCTCCGAGAACTTTGAAATCCCATGCGTAACGTCTTCCCCGTCCTCTACGAACAATTGGTGAATGGCATCCGACACTTTCGGTTGGTTTTGTGTTTTAGCTGTCGGCATTTGTGCGGCGAAGCCCACAACGCCCCATGCGATGACGAAAGGAAGCAATTTCATCCCAAATCTCCTTCTAGAAGAGTTATGGCAAGGCGACAATACGTTTGATTCAATTTTGCGCCTCGCAGGACCAGAAAAAACAAAAGGCGCCGACGAGTCTTCGGTCGCCGGCGCCCCAATCAAAAGAGTTAAGCCGAGGTCAGTGTGCGCCGATTTCCGCACAAACGCAAAGCACCAATCCTCAACTGGTCGCGTTTCAGAACTTTTCCACAATCGTGACCGTTCTTTTCTCGGTTAGATGGTAAGAAACCGAATGGCCAGCGTTTGGGTCAATGTAGATGAGGTCGATTGTTCCTTTGAACTGCTCTACTAGTGAGGCCATTACCAGTCGGTTGTCGCCCCAAATCAGGTAGTTGCGAAAGTCGCCCAACTTCTCGGCCTGTTTCTTTAGTTCAAACAATGCAGCTTGATTTTTATCGGCTTCAGCCCGACTCTTCGGTTCATCTATTGTTTCTATCTTTTGGAGAGGAACATGCAAGTGGGCTACATCAATCTCACGTCGATTTCCAAATTCATCATACTTTCCTTCCCATACCAGTTCGGTCCTCATTTGCGACAGCGGATGCGGGCTTTCTACGCCGAATCTAAATAGTCGGTTACCATTCTTTTTTGATTTTTCCTTGGCCACCACTTCACTCCTCCGTTACTAAAAGAGAAAGTGTAGCGAAGGCGGCTGCTTGATACAATGACGCGCTATGAAACGCCGTAAGCCTCTTATCCTCAAAAATACTCCGGCGAAGGGCTTTCATCGAGGAACTCCAGAATTTCCCTGAACCCCGAGCCTTCCCCTTTTTTCTTCGAAGCCTTGCATCGTCTCTCCCAACAAATTCCACAACAGGTGTCCCGGGCTTCTCCATCAATACGTTAAGAGGTTACGCGGAGTGGCTCATTTCGAGGTATCGGCATAGAGCATTGGCAAGCTGGATTTGCCGAGGCGTCTTGCATTCCACCTGAAACAAAGCAGGACTCGCAACAATCACAGCGACACACTGCGCTCGGGAGACAGCAACATTCAGCCGATTGAGGCTGTACAAAAACTCCATGCCCCGCGGGGCGTCCTCTGGCGTCGAAGTCGTCATCGAATAAATCACCACCGGGGCCTGCTGTCCCTGAAATTTATCCACCGTGCCGACTCGGGCACCGACGGGGAGAGCTTTCGCCAGTGCGGAAACTTGCGCATTGTAGGGAGCCACGACGAGAATCTCTCCCAGTTTCAGTCTGTCTTGCGCACCTGTTTTGTCTTTCCAGGTCGCTTCACTGGCGAGCAAATTATTTACAAGCTCCCTTACCTTCACTACCTCTTCAGGCGATTCACTTTGGTTTCCACTGTGCTGAACGGGAATGTAACGCAGGCCAGTGCCGTCGAGCGGTCCCCTAGTGTTCAGCCGTTGGTCGCGATTCTCAGGCCGTGCGGTGAGTCGGTTGTCGTAAAAAAGCTCTGATGTGAACGCGCAAATGTCAGGATGCAAACGCCAGGTCTCCTTGAGAAATAGCCCTTTCTCAGGTTCAATGGTTGCTCGGCCGTTGAGTAGGTGGGCGAGTGCCGACACATCCACGCCGGGCGGGTGGACTCCTTTCTGAGGTTGGTTCAATTGCTGAGGGTCCCCTAGGAGCACTACGCTCTTCGCCGCTTGCGAAATTGCCAGCACGTCAGCAAGCGACATTTGCCCAGCCTCATCAACAAAGAGCACATCAACGGAATCAGCCATATCGCCGCGTGCCCAAAGCCAGGGCGTTCCCGCGGCAACCTGAACGGCGGCCTGCCGAAGCGCGTCCAAAATCTCTTCGTTCCCGTCGACTTGCTCCACCATCCGGTCCGCGCAGCCATCCGTATCATTCGCTTTCTGCACAGCGTGTAGCTGTATGTTGGCCGTCCTGGCCTGGGAGCAAGCATATTGCAGCAGATTGCTGATGACATTGTGACTGATAGCAGTGACTCCGACTCGGTGGCCGCGACGCACGAGTTCTGCAATCATTCTGGCTCCCGAATAACTCTTGCCCGAACCAGGCGGTCCCTGTACGGGAAGCACAGACGCTTGAGCGCAAAGTGAGTGCAATGTTTGCCGGGCTTTTTCCGCAATTTCACCCTTTTGGTCGTACATGTTTTCCAAGCTGGCGAGCGCCACCCGAGGCGGCTGACGTAACAATAGGTCTCGCGCAGCCTGGTAAGGGCCGGGACCGGAAATTCCGTTATTCGCCACCGATTGACCTAGGCGCATGAGGCTCTCGTGTTGTGCCTCCGAACTGAGAACATTTTGAGGAACGAGGGCTGTTGGGTGTGGGACCTGGGAATTGATGGCCCTTTTTATGTCGATGGTTCCGCTCGGGTCATCTATGGCAACGACGGTTCCGGCACTCGCTGTCGTTTTCGGGTCATGCACTTGGAAAGCCCGGTCAATTGAATGGTCCTGAGGTGGGAACCTATATCTGTGGACAATCGACCTCTTGACCTGCCCGACTAGTCCAACGTATTCCAGGCCTCCCAGAGCATTCTTGTCTTCCATCAACTCTTCATCGGTCAGGTCACATTGCCTAAAATATTCCCACCAAGCCGACTTATCCTCGCGACGATGGTATTCCAGCATTTGGGCAAGCAGCCACAAGGCTCGCTGCTCCGGATTCCAATCTGTTTCATCGGCTGGCAGGCCAGATGTGAGACGCTCCATAAGGGCGCGGACTTGCTGAATCTGTGGCGAAAGTTCCTCTTCTTCCTCTTCCTCAAATGTCTGCCGCGGAAGCGCGTTTCCCTTCTTTGCCTCTAGCTCGCGCCTCCTGTCTTCGAGCCACGCCCGAAGCTGCCACGTCGAGAGACAATCGTCTCGATTGTAGGCTTCGATGGACTGGAGAATATTGGCAGGAACATCGCGTGGCTTGCCCAATGCGAGCGCACCCGTAAAGGCCTGGAGCGCCAAAACGGAATCTCTCGCTGGTGCTGCTCGTTTGAACTTATAAAGTTCCTCAATCTTCTTAATCGAATAGCTTTCCACTGACGCTCTCACTCCCTGCCTGACTACCCTGTAGAGGTCGACAAAAACACGCGCCCTCAGCAGTCGGTCAACTTCATCAATGCAGACGCCGTGCTGTCCCGCCATACGCTTGATTTTGGTCGGTTCGTAAGCTGCGTAATGGTAAATGTGCATCCCTCGATACTTTTGCCACCGTTTCATCACGTGCGCGATGAGCTTGCTGAACGCTTCTTTTTCGTCTGCCCATTCGAATGACCACAGCCCTTCGTACAAAGGCTGTTCCCCCGCCTGTTCAGGCGCTGTGAGAATACCCATCAAGTATTCCAGGCCTGTCTGGAATGCGAACGGGTCCCCCTCTAGGTCAAGAAAGATATCGCCAGCGGACGGGGCCGGAAGCGCGGCCAGGCCTCTGTTGGGTTCTGCCGGGTCGAGCAATTCGTAAACGACGTCGCCTGCCTTTCGTCCCTCAACCTGTATTCGCGCCTGGTTGCGAATGCGAACAAGAGCGGTACTACCGATGCCGTCAAGCTTCGGTTTCGGCCCCAAGTCCATTGCCGCCAAATTCGCGAGCGTGCTGACTCCGTTGGTAACGAGCACCTTGCGCTGGTTTCGCGTAGTCCCTGGCACGAGTGACAGGTGGTCATCATCGTGGCGGCGTTTATCACATAGTGGAAACCAGGAACAAACGTCGCAAAGTTCAGCGGGTTCCGGATAGCTATTCGGCAACTGGTTGTACGCTGTCCCGAAATCTCGTTTGACCTTTCGGAAGTAGGCGATGTACTGCTCCAAATGATATTTCTCCCTCTCAGTCTCATCTCCTAAAACTGTGTGCACCCAATCGGGCTGAACTCCTTGAATTTGTGAGAGCAGGTCCGCATAAAAACACAGTTGAACGAGTGCCCCGGCCTTTGTTGACCGGGCCAGTTTCGTTTCCAGCGGTTCATACGACCAGGCTCCGAGTGAACTCGGTTTGGGAACCCGGAGGAGAAAATCAGACCGGCCGTGCCAAGGCCCGCTTTGAAAAGTCGCTTGATAGATGATGCTGGCACCACGGTGCAGCGCGTCTACAGTCTGGGCAGCACCTTCCGCCCATGAAACATCCGCCGGTATGCTCGTGACATCGAGGCCTTGGTCGATGAGATGGCGGAGGTATGCCTGTTCGTGCCTAGCGCCGAGTTCCCGTAGAAGCTCGACACCAGCATCGTAAAAATATGGCTTTTTGATTCTGCCGTCTGCCTCTGCGCGGTCAAGCGTTAGCAGGTGATGGCAGGCGAGGAAATTTGCGACGCCTGAGGGCGAGAACATGAGTGGCTCTTTGTCTGTGACGCCAAACATAGCATGAATCAGCGCTAGCCAAGATAATGCAGGTATCCCGCATCGCATAGGTCATCAGTGATGGCCGTCATAGCCGCTGGGGTGAAATACGCGCCTCATTGGAGAGTACCCACCGATGAACCTTGGTGTTCAATGGAGGTGTCTGTGGTCAAGGTTCTCGTCGAAAAGGATTCTTTCCTAGCGAATGCGAAAAGACAGTTGAATACTGCTCAAAATTGGATTCAGAGGCGAGTCCTAAAACCTGCAGGTAAGTTCGTCGACACCGTCAACGGTCAAAAGGTGCTCGACGAGGTCAGTGCCTACATGACCGAAAACGAGGCAATAAACACGGCATTGGTGACCCGAGTTCTCCAAGCTGAAAGTCGGATTCGCTGGCTCCAAGCACTGGTTGCGATGTTGGCCGTCGCCGAAGCAATGCACTGGCTCCTAAGATGAATAACATGCTCCGACAATTCGTGGAGGACACGAACGCTCGGTTCAGAGACAGGCTCAATTCTCCTAAGGAGCTGTTCAATCGATGGTTGACAGCTGACGAGTGCCTCGACGCGGCTGTAATCGGCGGATATGGGGTCCGGGACATCCTCGTTGGCAAGGTGCATGAATCTCAGATTCCGCCTATCGTCATCCAGGCGTTTCATTATCAGTACCCGCACGCGGGTCAATTCGTGGACTTTGTAGCGACCACAGGGGTGACGAGTCATTACTCGGGATTATCAACGGAATTAAGGGCAAGGTCTTCGAATTAGAGTATCTGGATTATCTCAACCACGGCACCTGCCCGCAGGCGCAGCGGCAGAACTGGCAAATTCCCCGACTCAGGAAGGATGGGACATCACCATCCGGGATGCCCATGGACAAATCATCGAACAGCTCCAGTTGAAGGCTACGGAGAGCATGTCTTACATTGCGGACGCTATCGCTCACCACCCAGAAATTGACGTTGTGGTGACGCACGAGGTCTTCAAGCACCTGGACGACCCCGAGATGTTGTCAAACCTCATCGACTCCGGTATTTCTAATGACCACTTGGAGCATGTTGCCACCGCTGCAGTCCACGACGTGGCCCCAGATTTTGCCCTCATTCCGTGGGTAGCCTTTGGGGTCATCACATTCCAGAGTTGGCGACGCTATCGGAAGGGAGCGCCACTCGGGGGAGTCATTCGATGGGCGACTCGCCGTGCTTCATATTCGACCGCTAGCCGGGGCATGGCTTATTTCTTAACTCTTCTATCGAGTGAACCGTTCGTAGGGGCTGTTTCTAGTGTCCTCCTGCGTCTCGGTTTGGGTCGGTACGATGCGCAGAGGGAATTCCTGGAATTTGTGACCGCCTGCCGCAAACGACAGAGAGAATGTCCACTCCCAATCTATGAAAGAGCATAAACCACTGCGGGCGGCGTAATAATAGAGTGGAGTAAATCAAAAGGGCAGGCCGATGTCGGAAGAAAATCAAATTCGCATCTTCGAAGCGATGGGCAAGAGGGTGGATAGTGAAATTTCTGTCGCTAAGCAATACGTCAAACATGGACTGCCGAGGGCTTCGCGGCAATCCAGCGTTTAGCTCGGAAGCTTAAGCCCGTTCCTGCTGCAAGGCCTCCGGCTGCGGCCATAGCTGCGGAGTCGGAAAAGGCAAACTGGGATGAGACTTCCGAGAATCAAGGTTTGCGAAAGATTGCCGAAGACGTTTTCCCGAACAGTCATTTCTTGGACCTATCCCCCAGTGAACAGGAGACAATTCGGCGGTTGCACCAGGAACAACTGAAAGCGCATGCGAAAGCGGAAGCGCCGATGGTCGAACCAGAAAGCGCCGCCTCTGGAAAAAAGGAGGCGCAATTTCAGTCAGCACCGAGAGCATCCAAATCAAGGGGCAGACTAACCTCGAAACACGAACACGAGAAGAATCGACTCAAAAGCCATTACGCGGGCGTGATGCGAAACCTCGACTTTGACGATAAGGCCTTAGAAAGGCTAATGAAATTCGATAAATTAGTAATAGAAGGCTTCGAAGATAAATTCGGGCTTATGAATATCGGCCAACTTCTCCACGAGTGCTCCATCTCAGGGACAGACCCGATGGTTTACGAAACCAGAGCTGCCTATGACCACCGAATTTATTGGCGTCACAATGGGGCGCAAAGAGCGTGTATTCTTTTGGTTGGCGACAAAGACAGCCAGTCGGATGATTGTAGTTTACGGAAAGGATGGAAGTAGCCTCCGGTGATACGAGATTCCTGGCGAGTGAGCTGCGTTCAGCGCATCGGCGACGCAACGACAGCTAGCGTCATGTCTCGTAAATAACTGTTCTAGGTCAACGACTCGAAGCCACTGCCATTCACCGGCAGTGACGGCTATCACTGAGTAGCGGTCCTCAGAGGTCACGCACGCACACCAGAATCGCGACTTCGCTGCCAAAACTGACATCATTGACAAATTTCTGTTGAATGAATTAAGGCAGCGAAAGCAATATGAAGCTTGGTTGAATTGAATGGTCGCCTTCGGAGTAGGAGCCGCAGCGATGTGCGTGAGGTACACGACCACGGACAATTCACGGACAATCCGCAAATTTCTGAAGTCTGCGATATCTGTAAGTTCAGAGCTCCTGACATGGTTGGTCGGAAACCTGTCCGCTTTTTGCTTCAAGACAGGGGGTACGACCAGATACTGCATTTTAAGCCGGGTACCCGGGAACATCGTGTTTGTTTTGTTGAGTGCCTCACAAAGTGATTCGAGGACGCGCGACCGATGTGGCGAACTGAGCGGGGCTAGCCTTATACGAAGTTGGTCGTCGGTAGGCTCGATGTCCGCTGTATCCTGCAGCGCCGTCTGAATGAAAGTACGCCCTTCATCTTCAACGCGGCTGTAGTGGGGGCGAATCAGCTCAACCAGATCGCTTTCCGTCTGGTACGCAACCATTTTCAAAACGTTGGTGAGGTGTTTGCGTTCGGTAGAAAGTTTCACCATCTCCTGGCCCTTTTGGGCATCCGCAACTGTCACGCGAGAAGGAAGAGAGTCACGCCGAGTCTTGAGTTTTTTGATGCGCTTTGTCGCTTCGTCAATCTCCATGCGAATTTTCTCTTCGGCAATCTCAAAGTCAGGGTCCGTGGATGTAGGTCCATGGATGTAATCGATTGCCGTTGCACCATAGCTTTCCCGTAGTTTCCTAAGATGAACACGTGCAGCGTAGACCTCTTTCACGACGGCTTTTCGTGCCGGGTTGGGGATGGAACGCGTGGGATCGTCGGGTTCGACCTGATAATCCGCGAGAGCATCGATCAAATACTCCTCCCGCAGGTATTTGAAGAAATTCTCCTGGCGCCAGCGCTCGAACATGCGGTGAGCAACAACAATGGCGCGTAGCTCCCAGCGACTTGTCACCATCGGCGTCTGATGGCCGGTCTCTGTCAGGCGGGTCACCTGACGGAGTCGCAGCTTTCCTTTGAGAAAGCGAACGGGCTGGTCATTGAGCAGGTATTCGACCGGCCGACCATCCAACTTGGCCTTGTGTCGAGTGAATCTCTTTTCGGCGATGTGGCGGATGCGCCCCTTACGATAGGTCAAGATGTCAAAGCCCATGGCCAGCAGATCCCGAAACAGTTTGGGACTCCAGCCACCGCGATCAAAAACAACGGTGGAGTGCCGGCGCGGTCCCAGAAGTTCACGCACTTCGCGTTGCACAGGTGTAAGCATTCGAGTCATGGCGGCATTCGCATCGGCGGTGACAACAAACAAGGGATCGCCACGTTGATCGTTGACCCAATAGTCAGTGGTTGCGGGCGCGGCGAGATGCATGCGCGTCACATAGGCCTTCGGGACCTTGTGTTTGCCGTGGTAAGCCCGAACGTGGCCGTCAATATAGAGGAACCCGAGCACCTTTCCACGTTCGGCGATGCGCTGCCGAGCGACCTCACGGCCGAGTCGATAACTGCCTTTTAGAGAAGCGAGACGAGAGAGTTTGCGGCGCAGCGTCTTCACTTCCGGCATGCGATCCAGACCGACAATACGACCCAGTTCCCCGGGCGGATACTCTTTGAGCGTCTCAGGCCGCGGAATCCTCAGAAGCGCCAAGAGAACATAGGCAACCAGAGTCGTTCGCAGTCCGTAGAAAGCAGGGCCGAGGCTGCCGTAAATTTTCTCGGCCGTGGAGAGCAGGCCACTGGCAACAAGCGCAGGAATGGCCAACAAAACACCTGCTCTTGGCAAACTTCTTGTGGGAGCAAACACCGGAAGGGCATCGTCGAGAAGCCCCATGGCCGCAAGAAGACGATCCATGGACCGATCGAGAGGGTTGGCGTCGAGACTTTTTGCAGCCGCATCGCTTGGCAGTTGCGGCATTTTATCTGGAGGCTGTTCCGTAACGGAGATTGGAATTTCGAGCAACGTGCTTGCGGAAACCACGGCCAACTGTACTTGCGAACTGGCTTCCGGCAGGAAGGAGAGGCTTGGTTCAGGACCAGGTTTCCAGCCGAGCCGACGGAGACTCTTGCGCACGGCTTTTTCGCTAAGCCCAAGCCGGCCGGCAATCCAACGATTGCTCATCTCCTTGGCTTTGAGACGGAGAATGGTGCGGTCTCGCTCATGAAGCTTCTTGTGCGCGGGAGAACGGGTGGCAGGCCGTCCCCGCGGGCGCGCGAGTGCGCTCAGTCCACCGGCTTTGAAACGCTCTTGATAACGGCGAAGTGTTCGGGCCGAGCAGCCGAAGCAACGTGCGATATCGTTCTGATCCGCGTATCCCGACTCGAAAAGCTGAACCATGGCGTAGGCTTCGGCCGAACGATCTTGAATCGAGTAATGAGAGAAGACGATGCCATGGACGAAGAGCACTCGTTGGCCTTGCTCGGTCTCAACGCAAACGCGATCGTTTACGAAGACGGTACCGGGGGTAGGGGCAGGGTGGGCAAAAAGCTCCTTTTGAGGTGCCGCCGGGCTCATGGTTTCTTAGCATGTTCTATCTCCACGGATTCGAAAAGCGGACAGTTTAAGGTCCGCACCCCAGTAAAGGAAAAGCCAAGCCAGTTGCGGCTTCCAGGGATGCGCAGGAGAGGTGTCGAGCCCTTCCAGTCGAGGAAATATAGCAGCCAAAATCGCGTGATTTCCATCTGCCGA
This sequence comes from Candidatus Acidiferrales bacterium, assembly GCA_963742325.1. GTDB lineage: Bacteria > Acidobacteriota > Terriglobia > Acidiferrales > UBA7541 > Acidiferrum. The sequence continues at coordinate 3,744,583 of CAVULB010000002.1, forward strand.
TTTAGAAAAAGCGGACAGTTTAAGGTCCGCACCCAGGAAAGCAAAAAACTATGCCGGTTGCACTCCCGGAGGGATCAGCAGAAGAAAAAGATGGGCACTTATTTGTTCGGATCTCGTAGAATCGGAAACGCTGAAATCTACAATTCCAGACTCAAAAAGCGGACAGTTTAAGGTCCGCACCCCACTTTCGAAAACCCCAATTCTGGCCGCTTTTTAGGGGTATGTCAGGAGCTCTGAACTTCAGCAGTTCTGGCTTGGTCACGCCTTCACCTCGCATAACTACAATTTTAGTTTCACACCACAGGCCTACCAACAGATTTCAGGGTAGGAGCGCGAAGAAACTGTGCTGATGATAACGAACTATTGGGTGGATTCTTCTTGCGGTTCAGGCCACTTCGGTCTAAAAGGATGATTTTTGTACTGTGCATCGTGCTCAGCTACCGTTGCCCGGATTTTTTCCTTGTTCCTGTCCACGTAGTCTCGAACAATGTGTTGAAATAAGTCATCGAGGTTGCGAAACGCGGGGTGGGCCTCGCTATATTTAACGAATGTTCGGTAAGCATCGTCGTTCATCCTTAACTTGACCCTGACAACGTGGCTGCCTGTTGCGGGGTCGGGTTTCGACAATTCGGCATTTGTGTTCAAGGTTCTGACCCCGCCCTTTTGTCTATCCTTGATATATGCCCGGAACTTACCAACGGTGCATCTCGGGCGTCTTTTATCGGCGTTCCATTCGACGGCAATGGCGAGTAACTCGTCTTGATAATCGGGTGGGAATTTCTCAACTTCCTTGTGTATCGAATAAGACAGGACGGGGAGGGTTTCCCAGTGGTCGAGACCTTCACGACCTTGCCGACCGTCCCGACGTCGGGACGATTCGATGGCCTTGGAGGTCATCTTCCAACGACGGAGGGTCTTCCACTCACGGTGCGGGAAGATTTTGGCGGCCTCCCGCTTCAACTGGCTCATCTTCATCCCGCCTAGTTCGGCAGCCACCAGCCAATCGCCCACATCCCACATGAGCCAACCGGCCTTCTCAATGACCGCAGCCTGTTTCTCGTTCAAATCTAGTTCAACGGCATAGTGGTCTTTGCCGCGCTGGCCGAGGTGTTGGCCCCATTCACGCCAGATGTCTAGGCGAAACCAATTGACTTTGAAAAACGCTGCTTGAGTGTCGGCCATACGAACACGTTACCGAAATATCATCGGCGAGGCATCCTGTACTAACGGTCAGTAGTTTCCAAATTGGCGACACGGTAAAATGGTGTTGTCGAGTGAGGCTCCCGCCTCGCTTTGAGTTAAGCGGGTTGAGCAATCCGGCCAACCCGGCTTCTACCTGTCGATGAGCGGCGACTCATCGTCGGTCCTGCCTAGCGGGGCTCCGGTTTTTCACACCCATGAGCCTGCCCACTTGTTATCCCAAGAGTCTGCGGTTATACCTACCCCTGCGGTTGCAACGAGGCCAAAGCGAGGTCCATGCTTGGCCCGAAGAACTGGTCAATTCGGTAACGTGTATCAACCAGCGCATCCCGGTAAGTGGGCTCCCCAAGCGCCGTGCTATGGTCGCTTCTGGGTAGACATTCCCGGTTCCGAGCGTCAACGCCGCACCGTTGCGCTCGGTATCTGCGCCACCAAAACACTCGCACGCAAACGTCTTCGTGAACATATCGAGCAGCAGGGTATCAACGAAGATTCTGCATTCGACCAAAACAACGCTCCCGCCACGACGTTCGCCGAGCAGGCTGAACTGTGGTTCGTCGAAATGAAGACGCGACGCCGCAAGCCCATCAAACCTGCGACGCTCGCCGGGTTGCGTCACTCCCTCGACAAATGGTTGCTGCCCAATATCGGTGAGGTAAGACTTGCCGACGTTGGCAATCCCACGCTCAAAAAGCTCATCGACATCATGTCCGCTGGTGGGCTCTCTCCAAAATCAATGGTCACGCACAGTCGAGTGCTAAAGACGGTGGTTGCCAGCGCGCTCAACCAAGACGGTGAGCCGCTGTATGCCAGAAAGTGGAATCACAATTTCGTCGGGCTCCCAATCATCGACCCGACGAAGCAGCATCGTCCGACCGTGACAAAAGAACAGGTAGAGAAAATCCTTGCAGAGATAAATCCGCGATTCCGCGTGCTCATCGCCGTGCTCGCTGGTCTGGGGCTAAGAATTGGTGAAGCACTCGGGTTGCAAACAGACGACTTCGACGACGATTGCAGAATTCTCCACGTTCGCCGCAGCGTCTGGGGTTGCAAAATCCAAGAACCTAAAACGTCCAATGCTGTCCGCGTGGTAGACGTGCCCGAATCGCTCGCGCGAGTTCTGCGCGACTACATCGAGAAACGGTCGGGCCTTCTCTTCGCCACTCGTGACGGTAAACCACTCTCTCAACGCAACGTGCTGCGTCCTCTATACAACGCTGGTGCCGATTATGGTTTCCATGCGTTCAGACGATTTAGAACGCAGACACTTCGCCGTGACCGCGTGCCCGAAGATTTGGTGCGGCTCTGGTTGGGCCACGCGAACACGAGCGTGACAGATATTTATGCCAATGGCCTGCGTGAAGACTTGACTTGGCGTCGCGAATGGTGCGAACGCGCAGGGTTGGGTTTCGCGATTGGGTTACATGAGGTTACAAACGTGGTGAGCATCGACGTGGTCAATGCTGCCTAACAGCAACAAATTGTTGAGGTAAGTGGTGCGCCCGGGGGGACTCGAACTCCCGACCTTCTGGTTCGTAGCCAGACGCTCTATCCAACTGAGCTACGGGCGCACTGTGGTTTAAATATCGTAGCATAACCGGCACGAAGCCTTCCACCGTGGCAGGAAATCATGGCGGCACAATTTCCCGATGAACTTCGCGGACAAAACTTTTGCCGTGCGCTTCCGCGCCCCACCGTAACAATAAAGCTAGCGAAACAATGGTGACGGTCTGAAAGCCAGCCAGCGCCCAACTGTAGCCAAAGCGCTCCTGCAAAGCGTATTGGATCGAGTTTGTAGGCGAAGCGATCAGAATGCCGAGTTGATAGGTCAGTCCGGGCATCAGGCTTCGCGCGGAATCCGCCGCCAATTCATTCAAATGCACCGGGATCACCCCCCATGCGCCTTGTGTGGCCATTTGCAGAAGCACAGGGGCAACCAGGAAGCCCAGCACGCCAGTACCAAACGCCCAAAGCGGAAGGATCAGCAGACACATTGCCAGCGCCGTGAGCATGCCGAATCGCCTGCCGACTTTTTGCGAAAGCGCGCCGAACAGAATTGCACCGACCATGGCGCCACAGTTGTAAAGGATAGCGATGTTCGCCACTTGCCGCTCGCTCAACTTGTGCACTTCCTTTAAGAAGTCCGGATACAAGTCCTGCGTGCCATGGGAGAGAAACATCATGAAGGTCATCAAGAGGACGAGGTACACAAAACGCTTCCAGTGGGATGCAACGACGCGCAACACCGCGGTCATGCTGCCGGCGCGGTGCTGTGCCCAGGCTTCGGATTCCGGCACTTTGGCGCGAATGTACAAAGCCAACAAGGCGGGGAGAGCGCCAAGCCAGAACATCCACCGCCAGCCCAGCGTTGGTAAAACGAAACGCGCGGCAATGGAGGCCAGCAAATAGCCCATCGGGTATCCGCCCTGCAGGATGCCGCTGAGGACCCCACGCCAGCGCTTTGGCGCGGCTTCCATGGCCAGCGAAGCGCCCACACCCCATTCGCCGCCCATTCCGATACCGAATAATGCGCGTAAAACGAAGAACGCGGTGTAATTTGGCGCGAATCCGCAGAGGACCTCGATCAATGAAAAATAAATGACGTTGGCCATGAGGGGTATGCGGCGGCCGTAGCGATCTGCGAGCAGGCCGAACAGCAGGGCGCCGACTGGGCGAAGAGCCAGGGTTGCAGCGGTGGTGAGAACAATAGCTTTTTTGGTGACGCTGAACTCGCGCGCCAGCGTGTCATACAAAAAAACGATGACGAAAAAATCGAATGCGTCGAGCGTCCAACCGAGGAAGCCGGCCAGAAGCGCGTGCCGCGCCGACGGCTTGCTAGGCAAGCTGGTCATTTTTCGCGGGAACCACGGGAAGTTGTGAGCGCATGAGCCGTTACAATGCCACAGTTTGGCGGAACTACACTAGGCACAAGTCTGTGGAGTCACGCCTTCGCGCCCTCGAAATGGGCCTCGATTTCTTCCAGAGTCTTGCCCTTGGTTTCCGGCAGGAAGAATGCCGCGGTCACAAAATAGATGACGGTAAAGGCCGCAAAAGCGAAAAACATTGTGGCGTATCCGTATTTGCCAACCGTGGGCAGAAAGATCGCAGCGAGCGTGGTGGAAACTCCCTGATTGATCAACAGCGCTATGCTCATTCCATTCGAGCGGATGCGCGTGGGCATAAGTTCTGAAAGGGCCAGCCAGACGCACACGCCAGGACCCGAGGCGTAAAACGCCACAAAAAGATATAGGGTAATCGCCACGAGCCACCCATTCTGGGTAGGCGGCACGGGCGTAATCCAGGCATTATCGATCTTGAGCGGCGCCGCGCGTGCGGCATTCAGGTTGCCAAACGGGTTCGAGAAAAACGCAATCACCTTGTTCGCGGGTATCGTGCTGTCCCGGGTGACCTCAACGGGCTTCGCGGATGGATCATCCGAACGCACCACTTTCGAAGCGGCACGGAAATCGCCATACGAATAAATGATGCTCAAAGAAGTTGCGCCGGGGTTGCCTTCCGAAACGGGGACCGTATTCTTGCCTAACAATGCGTCCGCAACCTTCGCATCGTAGGACAGCAAGAGGTTTTGGTCTGGCGCGACCATTGCCTGCACAGCGTCTCTTGCATCTATTCGCAGCTTCTCGGTTTTGTGAAATAGCAAGCCCGTGCACACCAAGGCAAAAATGACTCCCAGAGTGCCCAGTGAAAGCAGGAATTTTCTCCCTTTCCGGTCCACCAGCAATACGCCCACGATGGTGAATAGGAAATTCATCAATGTGAAGATCACGTAGCCCCAGTGAGACTGCACGTCGGAAAGGCCGCTCTGCAGAAGAATGTTGGTGTTATAGCCGATGATGGAATTGATGCCTGTGGCTGTATTGCAGGCAAGGATAACGCAAGCGAGAATGAACGGGATTAGATATTTCCGCCGCAAGAGCGATTCCTTGACACGACCGCCCATGGAGCCCACGGTCTTTTCCACAGCGGAGGTTTCCTCCATTTCGCGCAGTTCGGATTGTGCTTGCTTCGTGCTGCGTGAACGCAGTAGCGCGTTCAAGGCGGCTTCCTTGTTACCACGACGGAACAACCAGCGGGGCGACTCCGCAACCAGAAAACTGCCGATTACGAACAAAATACCAGGCGGCAGGGAAACCCAGAAAATGCCCCGCCATGCGTGATCTTTAAACTGGAAGAGTTTGGCAGGATCGCCGAGTTTGGCCACTTCGTCCACTCGGATGCTGAAGTACATTCCCACCAGGGCCGCCGACACAATGCCCAGTGTCAGTAGCCACTGGAACATAGCGGTTCCCTTTCCGCGGCTTGCTGCCGACAAGCACTCGGCCAAGTACAGCGGCACAACGACGCCGATCAACCCGGCGCTAACTCCTTGCAACAACCGCCCCAGCACCAGAGGGCCATAACCTTGCGACAGAGCAATCACGGGTATGCTCACAATGAAGAGCACGCCGCTGAGGATCATCAGCCACTTCCGGCCCATCCAGTCGGCAAGAACCCCGGCGAATAGTGTCGAAATCACGGAGCCGAGCAGGACCGCAGCCACTACGATAGAAAGCTGTCCCGCGTTCAGGCCGGAAGTTGCCTCCAGATAGGGCAGGGCGCCGGCGACAATACCGACGTCGACCCCGTAGAGCAGACCACCGAGGCCGGCGACCAGCAACAGGAACCGGTTATAGCCGACCTTGCTCTTCTCCAACATGACCGCGCCGCCATCCGTCATGGTCCCACCTTCGCCCCAATTTTCGAGCTGAGCCTATCGTGAATGTCGCGCCTGGTACGCACTGAATTTCGCATAGATATTCCTGACGATTAGCCGGACGCGCACCACGTCCACACCGCTTGCAGATCCAAATGTGTGGGTCGGGCTCAGTTTCCTCGGGATTCCAGTGGAAGTCAAAGACTTTCTAAACCGTTTCAATACGTGGAATTCAGCGTTCGCTGGCATGTCATAAAGAAGACCCGGCTCGCTGGGGGGAGCGAGCCGGGCGGGGGTATTGCCTGAGGGTGGCCCGAAGGAAAGCCAATCTTGTTTAGTGCGTAGTGACCGCAACCTGTGTGGCGAGGATGCAAATCTTCTGAAGTTCCTCATAGGTAAAGAACCACTCTTCTTTATTTCCGGCGCGCTCCATATGGCCGATGCCGGTCTCATGAGAAATTCTGGAAAGTTCATCCATCGGCAGTCCCAGCAAATACGACGCACGAGCCTGAGTCACGTATTTCGGTATCTGATCGTCCATGGTTCCTCCCTCACGCCGGAATTAAGGCCAGCCCGTCTTGCTCTACGCGAAGAATCATATTCTTGTAGATATCAACGTCCCAGCCATCTCCGATCCTCATCCTGACCGTGTCGCCACCCTCTTTGAGGAGCTTGCCGCGCAGCGGAACCTGGATTTCGCCCAAAGCCACTTGCAAAACGACCGCCTGTCCCAGCCACACGTTATAGCCCGTTTGCATGTCCGCCCCTCGCAAGGATGTCGTGTCTTTCGAGTGCTAGTTTCCTGTGCAGGAAGGGTTCCCACAATGGTACAGCGAGGGTACTACACTAGTATTTCGGTACTGCCGGAACTCATTTTCCCGTCTCGCAGCTGCAAATTACGGAAGTACGAACGTACCGTTTTATCGGACCGCCGGTTCCATCGCCTGCAGACAAACTCATTTGACAAAGTTACTCTTGTGACGGGCGACTCCTATTTACGCTTTCTGCCAGCTGAAGAGCCTCGTCTGCGGCCTGGGATTGGCCTGGCGCTCGGCGGCGGCTTTGCGCGTGGCTACGCGCATCTGGGCGTGCTACGCGTCATGGAAGAGCAGGAGATCGCGATCTCCTGCATCAGCGGAAGCAGCATTGGCAGCATCCTGGGCGCAGCATACGCAAGCGGAGTGCCCCTTGCGCGCATCATTGAAAAATGCAGGGAGATTCGTTTTCGCGATTTTGCGAGGTGGCGCGTTTCGCGGTTTGGGCTGGCGAGCAACGAGCGGCTTGGCTCGCTGGTACAAAGATTCTTTGACTCCCGCCAGTTTGAAGACCTGTTGATTCCTGCCGCCATTGTGGCCACAGATCTCGGCACGGGCGATCCAGTTGTATTTAAGCGAGGTAGCTTGGCGGATGCCATTCGCGCCAGCTGCGCTTTTCCGGGATTGTTTGAGCCCATCCAGATCGGGACGCGTCATTTAGCGGATGGAGGGCTCGTGGCGCCGGTACCGACTCGCGCGGCGCGCGAGTTGGGCGCTGAAATCGTGGTTGGAATTTCGGTGGGCATGCATGACGGACAAGCCGGGCCGCCGTCAAACATCTTCCAGGTCGTCAGCCGCGCCGTCAGCGCCGCGCAAAAGCATCAGCTTGAGGGCTGGGAGCGTCACGCCGATATCGTCCTGCACCCCTCGGTGCAAGGACTGGCATGGAACGATTTCGAACGCATCGACGAAGCGATGGACGCGGGCTCCGCGGCGGCACGCTCTGCCCTTCCGCAAATCAAGAAGCTGCTTGCCGCTCACCAGGAAGAGCCGTTCTATCCCGGCCGGCAGGGTGAATTCCTGTTTGCCCAAGCGCTCCGATGATAGACTGTGGTTCAGTACACACTCAACCAGCCCCCTCGACAGGAAACTGACCAAAATTCCTGGTCTTCTGTTACCTTATTAGGCAGGGCAATTTCTGCGTGCGACAATCCCGGGTCTGCCCTAATCCCCAACTCTGCGAGGCTTGGAACCGCTTGCCCCACTCGATCCTTCATTTTCTGCAATCGCTGTATAGCCCCGAGGGCCTGCGAGAACTGATTCGCTGGGGAGGGCCTCCACTCGTTTGCTTGATTATTTTTGTGGAGACCGGGCTGTTCGTCGGTTTCTTCTTGCCGGGTGATTCCCTTCTCGTGACCGCGGGCATCTTCGCAGGACAGAATGTGCTTCCACTGCGTTGGTTGCTGCTCCCAGGAATACTTTGCGCTATCATCGGAGACCAGCTTGGCTATTGGATTGGCCGGTCGGCTGGCCCGGCGTTGTATCGCCGCCAGGATTCTTTATTTTTTCGTCAGAGCCATCTTCAGCGCGCACACAAATTCTATGAAAAGTATGGCGGACGCGCGGTGGTTCTGGCGCGCTTCGTGCCTATCGTGCGCACGTTTTGCCCGCCGGTTGCGGGCGCTGCGCAGATGAGCTATTCGACATACCTCGTCTATGACATTTTCGGCGGAACCCTGTGGATCAGCAGCATGCTGCTTGGCGGCTACATTGCGGGTTCGCGTATCCCGAACATCAGCCAATATCTGCACTACATTATTGCCGTAATCATCCTGCTGTCGATCTTGCCGCCGATCATCGGCATCCTGAGGTCGGGGCGCGGCGCCGGCCAACCAAACGCGCCTGCAACTGGCGCTGTAGTGCCGGAGGCAGAAAGCAAGTGACGGGTTCCCGGAAAGTCCGAGCCATCATTTTCGATATTGGTCGCGTTATGGTCAGCCTGGACATTCGCAAGGCCCAGTTGGGCTTGGCGCAAGGGTTGTCGCTGACACCCGCTGAGCTCTGGTCGGCGATCGAAAAGGATCCTCATTGGCCAGACTGGCAAGAAGGCCGCATGTCCGCGCGCGATTGGCATCTGAACTTGTGCAAACGGCTGGGAATTTCGCTAGAGTTTGAACAATTCAGAAAGGTTTGGAATTCGGCGCTGAATCCAGAGCCAATTCTGCCCGATAGCCTGTTCCATCAGCTATCCAAGTCTTACCGACTGGGACTGCTTTCCAATACTGACCCATTTCACGTCGCTCACATGGAGTCGACGTACAGCTTCTTTCGGTATTTTGCCAAGCCGGTGCGGATCTACTCTTGTGAGGTGGGTTCAAGCAAGCCAAAACCGCTAATCTTTAGGGAAGCTCTGCGGGCTTGCAAGGTCAAAGCGGATGAAGCAGTCTATGTCGACGACATTGCCGAGAATACCGACGCCGCCCGCGCTTTGGGCTTCGCGGGAATTCAGTTCCGTGGGCGCGAACAACTGTACGCAGAATTCGGGGTACTGGGAATAAGCGTTAGTTAGTATAGGACTACGTAGGAATCATTCATATCCGCGTAAAGATTGCCGGACCTAGTACTACCGAGACTTTCCACAAACATCCACAACTTGTCGTTCTACAGTAACTTACCGCCGACCCTTGAAGCCCTACCTGCGGCATCTAGCGTGCACTTTTCGAGAATAGCTACTATGCGAGGTAGCCGCTCCGCAGCGGCGCCAGATTCCAAGCATGAATACCCTTCGGGGTGAGGAGAACAGTTTCACCATGGCAGACGAATACTCAGTCCAAGAAACAAAGAGCAGTCCCTCCTGGCAATTGCCGGCAATCGTCATTTTAGCATTGTTGGCATTGGGCGGACTTGTTTACGGTTGGAGTAATTCCACGAAGGTCGACGAGGCCAAGCAGGCCGTCGCCGACCAGATGAAGACTCTCCAGGCATCGATACAACAAGATGTGACCGGCCTGAAGGATCGATTGACCGTTGCAGAGAAAGCCAATACGGATCTCCAGGGCGACCTAAAGGTGGTCACCGACAAGCTAAAGATTACCCAAGGCCAACTGAAGAAGGCCCGGTTGGAGGCAGAGCAGAACAATACGCAGACCACCGAGATGGTCAAGACCCTGGACACTTCCGTGCATACCGAACTGGCCACCAAGGCCTCCACGGATGACGTAAAGACGGTCGACACCAAGGTTGCCAAGGTCAGCACCGACCTCGACAAGACCGCTAGCGACCTCAATATGACGCGCAGCGAACTGGGCACCCTAATCGCTCGCAATCACGATGAAATCGACGTGCTACGCCGCCAGGGCGAGCGCGACTACACCGAATTTACCATCACCGGCAAGAACCAGCCCCAGAAGGTTGGCAACGTGACAGTGGTGCTCAAGGGCACCAACGAGAAGCACAACCGCTCTAACATCGTCTACACTGTTGAGGACAAGAGCTACGAAGCGAAGAACGCCAACGTCAACGCGCCTCTGTTCTTCTACATGTCCGGCTCGCACCAGCCGGAAGAACTCGTGATCAACAAGGTGGGCAAGAATACCGTTAGCGGCTACCTGAGCGTTCCGAAGGCAAACTCCCAGGCGCCGGCGACTGCAGCGGCTGCCACGAAGTCTGGCCGTTAATTCGCGATCAGTTCAAGGAAACGGGTGGAAGGTTGAACCTTCCGCCCGTTTCGTTTTTTGTGGGGCGCAATTTTCGATACAATTCCCCTTCCCACTGGGGGCAAATAGTTGCGCTCTTCCAATACCGTTGTTTTCTGTGCCATCGATGATCTGATTCCGGTGTCAGGCCAACCGCTAAGAGGATTCCCGGACTTTCTGGAATCGCTCAGCGAAGCCGATATCCCATGCGTCTGGGTGACTTCTCGCAATCGGCTTCAACTGGACGCCACGCTGCGCAAGTTTGGGCATAGCGAGCCGTTTATCGCGGAGGGTGGCTGCTGCGTTTATATCGCGGAGGATTATTTCCACCTGAAGCCCGTGCGAACAGCTCGTTTGGGCCGGTTTATCGCGATCCCCGTGGCGAAACCTCAGCCCGCCGCCGCGGAAGCGCTCGAACTTTTGTCCGAGCAGACTGGCATCACTGTGGTGCCGCTTCGCTCCCTCTCGCCTCGCGAGCTGATGCAAAACACAGGTCTCCCACGGAACGAAGCCGACGCAATCCAGCATCGCGACTTTGACGAGCTGTTTTTCTTCGCGGGAGCCTCGGAGTATGACATCCAGCGATTTCGCCAGCACGCTATACATCTCAAGTGCGCAGTCCGGCCGCATGGAGCGTTCTGGTCTGTGGCAGTTAATCCCAGCACGGGCACCTGCGTCCGCGAACTACGCAAACTGTATGACCGCGCCTTTCACAAGGCTGCCTTTGCTGTCGCATTGGCGACTGCTACCGATCAAGCGGAGGTGTTCCCTTTCTGCGATCGCGCCCTTTTGCTGACAAATCGAGGGCACGAAGAAGCCGCAACAAAACGAACTGCCGGGCCTGCACCCAGGTCTCTGCCCCTGTTCGATAGCAGTTCCTGGGGAGAAGCGCTAGCGGCCATTCAGACCCGAAACTTTTGAAGAAGGGAAAGTGCGATCCTAAAGTGTGCGTTTCTTTTCACACCGTGACAAAAAGTGGAAGCGTTCCGAACTGCGAAACGAGCAAAAGCCTTAAAAAATGAGGTACTGATGGTTCTAAAACTAGGCCAAATTTCTGGTTACTAAATTGCCTCTACTTCAATTGCTTTCACCTTTATGGGGCCACTGGGAGGTCACTAATGGAATGGGTTCGACGCGTGTTTCATGTTCCCGCCACGGAAACGCAAACCGGCGTAGTTCTGGCAGTTTGCATCTTTGCGATGAGCATCATGTCCATAGTTTTAGTATGGCAGGCGCAGGTGATCGCTAAGCAGAACGCGGTTATCCATATGTTTGAATCCCGTTTCGGGAGTTGATTGCCGCAGTATTCGTTTCGCCACACACCTTCAGCCTTCTAGTTTGTTCCTCGTTCATTCTTCATCGCGGTATGCTTCAATCCTGTTGTCGGGGCGTTTTTATTCTTAACCAGGAGATCGTCAGCCGTGATCCGTTCAATCGCAGTCCTTGCACTTGCATTTACGTTTGCGTGCACATGCGTCGGCCAAGTAGCGAGCGCACCGCCTGCCACCCAGCACTCCAGCAGCAATCATCATGCTCACCATCATACGTCGCACCACGGGAAACGACACCACGGAAGGCATCACCACTCTACGCATGCGGCGAATCCGCAATAACGAAGTTGCCCGCTGGAAATGGTCTAGTTTGATTTCGGCAGCGCCGAAGAATTCAAAGACAAGAAAGAAAAGAGCCCTGACAGTGTCGGGGCTCTTTTTTTCTTTTTTGCTGTGTCGTGTGGCGAGCAGTTATTACAGCCACAACCCGTTCACCGACGACTCGCACCGCGTGCGCGGTGTGTTCAGCTTTGTTGCGCTTCTAAGCCCGGTGGAGTCATCAAAAATGTCCTCCGGAGCTCTGGGAGCTCACGCTTTTCTTGTACGCTTCGGGGATGTTGACTGCAAGGCATTTCTGCGGAATGGTTAAAGCACACTTATCCCCTGCACCTGCAAAGGATTGCCCTGTGGATATTGTAGATTACTTGATGAACAGGCTTTCGCGAAGCTGGTCGCGCCCAACGAAAGACTTCATGGTGCGAAAACGTCCGAACAATTCTTGAATTTCGCGGTTTTGCAAGGGCTTCTGGGCCGGCAAAATTGCCTTCGTGCTGAGCACTTGCAGGGTATTTGTGTCCATCACGCGATAGCGCTGAAAGCCTTCTGGCTTTTTGCTGTGGAACAGTCCCAACACTACGCCGCCGGGACGAAGCATTTCCGTTAGGTGGCCGACCAGGCTTTTCACCAACACGGGATCCAGATAATCGAGGGAATCCCAAAGCAACAAGGCATCGAACGAGGCTGCCGGATACTGAAGATTTTCTTCCAGGAATTTTTTCGCGAGCGCTTCCGGGGTGCGTTGCGCGTATTCTTCGGGGGTCAAGCGCTCCTTCGCGCTTGCGGTTTCCTGTAACTGAAACTCCGACCAGTCTCGCAAGATATCATCAGAGGTGACCCGGAATCCTCGCTCGATAAAGAAATTGAGTGTCGTCTGCCACGCGGGACCAAGATCGAGCAGCGTGCCATGCCCAAGGCCGTCCAGGTTCCACAGGAATTCCTTGAGACCGTTGGAAACCCGCGTGATTTCCGGCATCTGAGGTTCGCGGTGCGGTCCAGCGGCCACTACCCCCGTGTGCCCATTACCGCCGCTTCTTCCCTTCGGGGCTTGCGGTCGAGCACTTTCCCTCGGGGCCTGTCCACCGATGGCGATTCCAAGTTTGTTCAAAAGACCCATCTGTTAATCCGCCCCGGCCGTCGCCGCGCCAGGCACGGCGTTTGCGTCCTTCGCCGTAGGGTCCGTAGTTTTGTTTGGTTCAAGCTTCTTGCCGCGCGAGCCAGGGTCGCTCGTCGCTACCTTACCGGCGGACTTGCCCGCTTCCACTTTGCCCCGCAGTTCCGCGCCGTCCTCGATGGATATCCTCTCGGATTTCAATTCGCCCTGTACGCGAGCCGTGCTCCAGATCTGTATTCTCTCCTCGGCCGTAAACTTCCCCTCCGCCAGGCCGCGTAGAACGATCTCCCGCGCTGAAATATCAGCCTTCACTGTCCCGTTGGGTCCAACGGTAATCGCCGAGTTTGTCAGAGTGATCTTGCCCTCAATCGACCCGTCAATGAAGAGGTCCTCGGTGCCAGCTACTTCGCCTTTAATCCTGATTCCTTGGCTTATGCACGCAGGAGCTTTCTGGGAAACAGGGGGAGCTGTGCTGAGAGGACTTGGTTTTCCAGTCGGAGACACTTCAGGAGAAGCCTGCGGATTCCCGTCTTCCTTACGCCACATGGGGACACCTCTAGATGATATTCTCATTTCAAAGTCGCCTGTCGTGGCTGGAGTTCGTACGCGACTCAGAATCGTTATGATATTAGAGCACTTAGTCGGTGTAAAGGGCAAGTGCCCTATTTTGCATAGGGGTTGTGACCAGATTGTGAATAACTTTTCCTGTCATGTTTGTTGTGAGTTCGATCGTCGCTGCATCATTTGCGCTTCGGTTTACGTTGCGTAATTCCCAAATTGCCTCAGCCATTCCGGCAAGTTCTCTGGTGAAGAGTTTGACGGACTTTCTCTTCTCCCACCAGCGCTCGGGATCAAAATCACCGTCGCGCGAGCTTGCCACGCTTACTGTGATTCCTGTAGACATGACCTTGCCGTAGATATAGCGAGTGCGGCGCGTGTGGTAGTTGGAGGTCACGATGACCAGGCTTTTCCAGTGCCGGTCCTTTGCGAGTTTCGCGACCGCTTCGGCTTCTTCTCTCGTGCTGTCGGTGTCTTGCGCGAACTTCACGATTTTGTCTTTCGGCACTCCTCGCTCCACCAGATCGTGTTCCATCAATTCCGCGATGCCCGCGTCCGGTCGTAGCCTCCGACCGCTGGCGACAATCACTGGCGCCACACCCTGCCGGAACAATTCGGCGGCGTGAGTGGCACGATCGGCGTAGAAATTGTCGTCGCCCAACACGACTAATGCATCTGCATGCGGTGCAGGCTCGTCAATCACCCAGGATTCCGCGACGAAGCGCAGGATGGGATAGCGCGCAAAATAAACCAGCGCGCACAAAACCACCACGAATAAAAGCACGACGAGGTTGGTTACGATTCCCCCGTTTTCGCTTTTATGGCTGATCCCGCTGAGCTTCATGCGTTTGGATCGATGGAGCGAAGTTGCTCAGCGGCTTGTTCTGGCAGGATGGCGTTGAAATAGATTTCTTTGATGCTGTAAGATTTGCTCCGTTTTTCCACGATCGGCATGATTTCGATATGCCAGTGAAAATCGTCCGCTAACGTCTTCCAGTAGCCAGCCAATTCGCCCTTTTTGTTTCGCGTGTTCGGCGCGGTGTGAACAACAAGGTGGAACCCGGGTGCAAACCTCTCCAGCCTTCGCAAAACACGCCCGAGAAGCGCCCCCAATTGCCTGCGGTTGGAGCCGGGCCGTGCCTGCTCGAAAAGATGGTTGTGCCGTCGGTGCATCACCCACACTTCGAAAGGGACACGGGATGCGTACGGGCATAGCGCGTAATAGTCGCCCTGCACGTCCACAATACGCTTGCCCTGCTTTTCTTCCTGGCGCACGATGTCGCAGAACACGCAACGCTCGCGATCCTTGTACCATTCGTGTGCAGAGCTTAATTCGTATTTGATCCGTCGAGGAACGAAAATTGTCGCGGTGACTTCAGAATGGGCATGCACCCATTCTTCCCCCGCCATAGCACCTTGATTCTTGAACACGCTGACGTATTTGAATCGCGCGTCCTTCTTTAGATCCGCGATGCGGGATCCCCATACCCAAAGCACGCGATCGATTTCGTCATCGGACAATTGCGAAAGCCGCTTGTCGTGCTGCCGCGTCTCGACGACTACTTCGTGTGCTCCGAGAGGGCCCATCTTGTCGTAAATTCCTTCGGCGACCCGCGCGGGATCATTCTCCACACGGTAGAGCGGATTTGGATGCGGGATCACCCGGACCTGCCACGTGCCTTCCGGCGGCCATGTCAGGATGCTGTTGGTTTGTTCGACGACACCGGGATCGAACGGGCAAGGTAACTCGATGTCTTCCACGCGCTCGCGTTGCCCACTGACCACCCAACTTTGAGAGACTGGATCTCGTCGGATTTCCATGAATCAATTATCGAGTGTAGCGCGTTGGCGTGGGGCCTTCTTCGAGCCGGTGGCGGTCCCATATCGCACCTTCGCGGCTATAATACGCCATCTCGAAATCCTGAGTAAGTTCCAGCGCATCGGTCGGACAAGCATCTTCGCACAAACCGCAGAACATGCAGCGTGAGGTATCGTAGGTGAAAAACGTCAAAACTTTTCGCCGTGTGGCGTCGTCTCGCTCCCAGCCAACCACGATCAGGTTTTCCGGGCACGCGAGCGCACACAGATTGCATGCGATACACAGCGTCTCTCCGGTTTCCGGGTTTTTGTTCAGCCGAGGCGCCCCACGGTAGCGTTCCGCCACCATGGGGCGTTCGAGCGGGTATTGCTCGGTGTAAACGTTGCTGGGAAATTGCGTCCTGAACGTGACGCCCATACCCCGCAAAAAATCCGCCTGGAATATCCTGGAAACCAATTCCTTCATGTTCTCAGTCTCTTGCCTCAGTGCACCGTTGTCAAGGACTCACACCACGGGATTGCGAGTTGTCAGCAGGATTCGACCCAATAGCTGTGAGGGCATCCTCAGAGCACGGCATGTTATTCTGTTGCTTAGTCATGCCGGACGATCTGCATTTCATGCAACTCGCCCTTGAGGAAG
Source organism: Candidatus Acidiferrales bacterium (assembly GCA_963742325.1). GTDB lineage: Bacteria > Acidobacteriota > Terriglobia > Acidiferrales > UBA7541 > Acidiferrum. Next base: position 3,760,684 of record CAVULB010000002.1, read on the forward strand.
CCCGCGCTTCGGCTGCAGCTGGCGAAGTCCCCATCGGCGCCGTTCTAGTCCAGAATGAAACCATTCTGGCCCGAACCGGGAATCGTACCATCCGTGATAATGATCCTACGGCGCATGCAGAGATCGTCGCCATTCGCGAGTCCGCATGCGTACTGGGCAACTACCGCCTCATTGATAGCACGCTATACGTCACGCTCGAGCCTTGCGCCATGTGTGCTGGCGCGATCATCCAGGCGCGTATTCCCCGACTCGTCTACGCAGCAGATGACCCCAAAGGTGGCGCATTCCGCTCCTGCTTCGAAATTCTCACATCGTGCAAACTCAACCACAGAGTCGAGGTAACCTCCGGGATTCTCGCTCCAGAGTCCGCTTCCCTTCTGCAATCCTTCTTTTTCTCCCGCCGCTAATCCGGGGGACGCATTGTAACTCGCGCATGCTGAGGGAGCAGACGCAGCCGCGTCGGCAATGGCCTTACCGACCACAGGTCTGTTAAAATGCAATCTGCGACCACCGCGGAGAGGTGACTGAGTGGTTGAAAGTACTCGCCTCGAAAGCGAGCGTGCGGGAAACCGTACCGTGGGTTCGAATCCCACCCTCTCCGCCAGCAATATCCAACCTATTTTCAACTACTTACAAATTCGACTGGCTCGGTGTGCAACCGCCGTGCAACCGCGCCGCGCTTTCTTCCTGTTTCCCCCCCCCCCACGTCAGAGGAAACCGCCGCGCGTTCTGCCGGGACGAATTTCAGGAACCGCGTCCGCAATTCGTCCAGATATTTCAGCCCGCCTTCCTGTTTCATCGCCATCGCCGCCAACGTGGGCAACCCCCTATCGACCGCGCCCATGACTTCGTCGCGCGTCGCGGGTTTTCCTTTGCAAACACCACTCCACGCTTGTCGGCTCGCACATGCTGATCGACAAACCGCCCTTCCGCAATCCATCGGGAAACACGGTGTACGCCTTCGTTGTCCCCGAAGTATCCTTTCGCCACCCCAAAAAAGCCGTCACCCGCGTGTCGATCCTGCACCTCCTCGTTCGACAATAGGTAGAGCAGCGATTACGCTCTGAACTTGAACTTCAGACCAACTCAAAGGACAAACAAAATGCGATTCATGGTCATCGTCAAAGCCAACTCCGAAAACGAAGGCGCAATGCCCGATCCCCAACTCATGGCCGACTTGAACAAATTCAACGACGAGCTCTTGGAAGCCGGAGTTTTGATAGGCTACGATGGTCTTCACCCGTCTTCTAAAGGCGCCCGCGTCCACTTCTCTGGCAAGAAGCGCACCGTCACTGACGGCCCCTTCACCGAAAGCAAGGAACTCATTGCCAGCTTCTGGTTCTGGCAGGTCAAGTCTCTCAAAGAGGCGATCGAGTGGGCCAAACGATGCCCCAACGACGAAGGCGAAAGCGACATAGAGATCCGCCAGATTGCGGAGCTCGAAGACTTCGCATCCGCCTTCACCCCTGAAGAAATTCAGCAGGAAAAAGACTTCCGCGCCCGAATGGCAGCTAACGCAGCCAAGAAATAGCCCACTTGCGCTGACGTACCAAACTTCTGCGAAGTGGATTAACTCCTGGTCAGTCGGTTGAGGCACTTTGCCTGTAACCCCGTAATCAGGGAGCGCCGGGTTAAACCGGCATGTTGTAGGGAATGCAAGAGTCCTACAAGGAAGGAGACAGCGACTCCATCTTGGCCCTGGGTCTTGCAGGAGACATCGCGAGATGCCGCTTGAAGCGTAGACAGGGGTATCGGTGGGCCGGGCTATTGAGCTTCGAAAAACGGAAAATCAGGACGCCGACTCCCTCCTGATTGGAGGAAGGCAACACGGCTGATTCGCAATAACGCGAGCGAGCAGACGGTCCTGCGTAGTCTTAGAACCCGCGCACGCTGAGAAACAACATGCACGAGAACCGGGAGACCTCTGGAGTGCCTCGACCCGAAAGGGAACGAGACCGGTCTGCGAAGGCCCCAAGCCACAAGGCAGACGCGCACGCTCTGGAGGAGTCGGACCGCACCATAGTATCGATGAACGAGACGAACAAAGAAGAGCGATCTTCGGCGGAGCCTGGGGAGAAAAGGGTGCGGGCCAAGGAGTTCAATCCAACACCAATCCGACACAGAGCGGGGAACGAGTGTCCCAGTCGCTCGTACGGATCTGTGCGGGGGGCGATCAGCGATGGTCGTCCCTACCGCGTCAGTTGAAGATTGAGTGCAGCCGGTTGGCCTGCCTTTTTCCCACCCCAAAGTGAAATATCCGGGGTAGCGGAGCGTCTTATGGGGGATAGTAAGCCCTTCGCCTCAACATTCATAAGGAGAGAAGCTATGAAACGTTTTTCAAGGTTTGCCTTGGTATGGTTGGCGGTGTGTTTTGCATTGGCTCCCCTGCGCGCCCAGGAAGCCCCGAAGAAAGCGCCGGGGCCGGCTCCCAGCCCGTCGGAAGCCGTGCTGGAGTCATGGAACGACATCGGACGGAAGCTGATTGCCATGGCGAGTGATTTTCCGGAGGGCAAGTTTTCGTATAAGCCGCAGGCGGAATCACGGACCTTCGTCGCGAATCTGGTGCACGCTTCGGCGTCCATGTACTTTTTCACGGATACCGCCGCTGGCAAGAAGCCCCGCAAAATGGCCTACGCCGATGATCCCAAGGACGTCAATATCAAGAACCGGGCGGATCTGGTGGCGTTCGTAAAGAAGTGCGTCGAAGACGGCGCCGCGGAGATCAAGGCCAAGGGCGACAAAGGCCTGATGGAAGCGGTCAACGACGGCGGGCCGCATCTGGACAGGTTGTATGACCTGGCATACGGGCTGATCGAGCATTCAGGAGAGCATTACGGCCAGTTGGTGGTCTATTACCGGGCCAACGGATTGGTGCCGCCAGAATCACGGCCGAAGAAATAAGGAGTGAAGGACGTAAAGGAAGGAAATGAGGTAAAGGATTTGCAGGATTGGAGTACGGGGGCGCGGCGGAGCAGGCAGTTACGAAAGAAACGAACGAGCTACGAGGACCCGATACTGGCAGGTCGATGCCAGTGATGAAGCTGCTTTCGTCGGAGGCGAGGAACACTGCTGCCGATGCAATCTCATCTGCTGTTCCAAGGCGTCCCATTGGGATCATCTTCCGGATTCAGTCGTTGCCGCAGGGTTTCCACGACTAAATCGACCAGTGCATACGTGGCGACATTCGCAGCAAGAGCCAAATAGAGGCTAAGGGGATAATGCGAGCCGACAATCGCAATGGGGCAGGTTAGCCGAACTCCCGGAGCGCCATTTCAGGCAGATGAGGACTGGCTGAAGAACGTGTCGATTTTCATCAAAAACAGGACGGATAAGGAGATCGTTTACACTGAGGTCCAACTCATCTTTCCCGACCTCGGCGACGGCTCGGAAGCCTGGCCGCTAACGGCGGTTTACACCATTAGCGTCGGCCAGCGGCCAGAATGGTCAAGGTACGTATTCGATGGAACCAGGGAGGAGTTGCGCCGGTTAGACCCGAGGAAGCCTCTCGATGCGACCAGGATGAAGTTGATGCCTTTAGACCCAACCAAGAAGCCTCTTTCGCTCGCGCCGGGGAAAACGCTGGAAATTCGAGTGGCAGACTATATCGACCAGATCCAGACTCTCGTTGAAGAGCACTTGCCGTTTCAGCAGATCACCAGGGTCAATATTTCCCGACGCGTTGTCTATTTTCAGGATGGAATGTGAACCTATGAAGTTCCTGATCCGAACCATCCGGGATATTACACGCAACTTGCCGCAGGCTATTTTCCCGGCAACGCGCTTCAGTACCTAAAACGGGAGTAGCTAAGGTCGCGCTCGGTCTCCCTTGGTGGCATCAGTCAAGTACTGGGAACAACATGTCCGATTACGCAAACCAGAGTTACGGTCCACTGGTTCGCTGCATGCCACTGTATGAGGCAACTTAAATCAGCAACAATGAATCGTTTCCAACAGGGTGGTCAGGCATGGTCCTTCATTCAGCAATCCGCGCTGCTGTCCTCTTGATTCCCATTCTCTGTGCGGAGCCGCTTCTTGCGCAGGATGAATCACAACCCAGCGAAAGAGATTTCAACCCTGTTGCAATAGGTATCGCTCCAGAATCGCCGTATGGACCCTGTTTTAAACAACCGAATGACGCAAAAGATGCGATTCACCGCCTTCCTACAAGCGCCCGTTCTTGGCTGGACGAGGACGCCTATTACCTCATCACTCCCGAAGAACGGTGCGTGTTTTTACATCTAGAGACGGACGGGGAGAGGAACCGGTTTATCGAGCAGTTTTGGTACCGCCGCACTGTCGACCCCGTTTCGCTAGGCTACGATTTCAAGGTAGAACACTACCGTCGCATCGTCGTCGCTAACGAAAGGTACGGTGGTCAACTTCCCGGGTGGAAAACGGACCGTGGGCGAGTGTATGTGTTGTTCGGCCCACCCGACTCCATAGCCGTGCACGCGGAACAGGGTGCGGAAAAAACTGCGTCCAGCCAGACCACCGAAATTCAACCCCATCCGTCGGAAACGTGGCATTACCGCTACATCAAAGGCCTCGGAGAGAATGCCCAATTCGACTTTGACTATCTGACTGACCACGGGGACTATCGCCTCACGGAGGGGGAAAGCGAGATGCTCGGTCGTGCCGACCCAAATCCTGACCGTTTTCCGGTGACTCCAGAACAGTTGCAGCTGCACATCTCCGCCGACCGACGTGCCCAAGCAAGATTCAAAGATTTGGAAGCCATCGTTACTTCTCAAGTGGTACGCGATCAAGTGAAGTTCAGTCATCGCATCGAGTTCTTTCCTGCCACCGAAGCCACGACCTTGGTCCGCATCGAGATTCAAATCCCTTGCGGGGCTTGCACACGTGCTGGCGAAGTCGCTCCGTCGGTGGCGTATCCCCTGTTTATTCGTGCTCTCCAGCAGTCGGGTCGGGCTGTTAGCACTGCAGAGCTGACTGCGGACATTGCTGTTACGGATAAGTCCGATTCTGAATTCAGCGTGGAAGCTGAACTCGACGTTCCCTTGGTACCAGGTACGTATCAGCTTGCCATCGTGGCGAAGAATCCGGTCACAAGCGAAGTAGGCGTAGTCCGTACGCGGATTGATGTTCCAACCTATGGAGTGTTGGAAACAAAAAACTGAGAAAGAAAGACCACTTTTGATTCTTCCGGACCTTAACTGCGCTCATCGCTTTCCCGGTCAAGTGACGCGGTAGGGACGACCATCGCTGATCGCCCCCCCACAGATCCGTACGAGCGCATCTACGCATACGGCTCCCCCCTTGGATGAGTAGCGAGGAAGCGTACGTGAGGATAAGGATGCAGAACGCGAGGAGCTGGAATCCACTGCGGGAACACGCGGGCGACCCGATCCCACGACACGCGTCGTTGACTGCGCCGGCGTAGAATGAGCCACCACAATCGCCGCAAGCGTTGTCCGAAGACACTCAACCGGTCGATGTTTCGATGTTTCCCGGGATCGCATGGTAGCGGTAATAACCAGTCACAACCTTTCGTAGCCATGCACCGACGTCGGCAACCGGCTCGTGCATGCGAAGGCGCAGCTCAGCCTTAAGCCCTCGCAGCTTCGCCACCATGCGCTTCTTCGCCGTTTGAGCTGGCACGACTTACCGGGAGTTAGTAGCGGGTGCCAGCAGGGATCCAAAAATTCTATTCCCTGGTAACCTGCACTTTTGTGTTTGGCTCATCTATCGAGGCAGTAGGGGCACTTGAGCAAGTATCTCTGTGCCTCGCGTGGGTTCAGACGTGACCAGAAGGCTTCCCCCAACAAGTCGAATTCTTTCGCGCATACCCGTCAATCCAATTCCCGCGTCCGAGTTGACCCCGTCACTGTCAAAACCTCTGCCATCATCTCTGATACGAAGGCGTACGCCACTGGGGTTCGCACTGATTTCAACATGAGCGCTGTTTGCCTGACTATGTTTGACAATGTTGTTGAGCGCTTCCTGGGCAACACGAAATAAGCACAGGTCTACTTCTTTCGGCATATTCACCGGAAGGTCGCGCTCGGAGAACTGAATTTCAATCTTGTGCTTCTCAGAGAATTCCTTGCATAGGCCCCCGAGAGCCGACACTACGCCTACATGTTCCAGTCGGCTGGAGTGGAGTTGATGCGAGAGCGCGTGGAGATCAGATGCCAGTTCCCTGGTTCCCTTAAGCATCTCCTGGACTTTTGCTCGATCTTTTGCGTCTGACTTAGGAAGTGTCTTCCAAAGCTGCCCGAGTCCGATGCTAAGAAGCGCCAGACGCTGGCTGAAGTCGTCGTGTAGCTCCCTGGCAAGACGACTGCGCTCTTTTTCCTGCGCTTCGATCAGTTGCCCGCTCACCTTTTCGAGCGCTTCCTGAGCCATCCGCTGGTCCGTTACGTCAACCGCTGAGCCGATAAAACCCGCAAACGATCCGTTTCCATCCACCCGTGGGGATGCCACGTCGAAGATCCAGCGGTAGACCCCATCTTTTCGACGAAGGCGATACTGTTGCGAAAAGGACTGTCGGCTGTTCAAGGCAGCCGAGAGTGTATCCAATACAGTTTTCAAATCGCCCGGATGGACGTAAGCCATCCAGGTGTCACCGTACCCGGCAGTTAAGTGTGCGCCTGTAAACGAGAGCCGCCGTTCATTTAGATAGGCGATCCTTCCTTTCTCGTCGCACGTCCAGACCAGAGCAGGCGTGCTATCCGCCATCACGCGGAAACGCTTCTCGCTCTCGAGAAGAACGGCCTGGGTCTTTCGTCTTCGTGCTCGTTGCCATAACAATCCGGCAATCAGAAGAAACTGAACCGCGATCAACGCGACTGTAGCAACGATATATTTTCGATAACGCTCCCAGACCGTGGGTTCTCGGTACAGGACCAGGCTGCCTGGCGGCAAAGCCGCCTCGGATATGTTCCATCGCCGTAGTGCGCGAGAATCGACACGGATCCGAACATTAGAGCTGTGCACAATAGGGATGTCTTCCAGTCGATCGCCTGAAAGCAGCCGAGCCACCATTTCGCCAGCCGATTCGGCATCTTTCTCCCACTCGGGGTACGCGCCGCCAATGCAACCATAATTCAGGCACATTAGTGACCAGGCGGAATAGGTCGGGAGATGTCGCGCGGCCGCACTCAGGACATCATAGGTGCTGATCGTCGACTCTCTTGAACCAGCTGGCGCCAGTTGGAACAGCACCACCGTGTGCGGTGGGAGCGCGATAATTTTCTCCAGCATCTCGGCGCTCGGTTCTCCGAGTATGTCAATTTCTCTTATCTTTCCTTGACGACGAAGAAGTTCGGAGTGAGTTACTCCCCACCAGAAATTTTGCTCTGATGCATCGATTACAGCCACCGCAGTCGTATCAGGATGAAGATGAAGCGCAAGGTCTATCGTACCCTTAATCCCGACGTCGCTTGTCACTCCAGTCGTCCCGGGCAGCAATTTCTGCCCTTCCAACTCGATCGCAGAGACAGCTACGAAGACTATAGGAACACCCGGAAATATTTTGTCACGGTATTCCATCGTGAATGGAATCGCTGGAACTGATACTGCAACGACAACATCCAGCTTCACGTCGCTATATTGGTGGCGTAGAGTCTCCACCAGACTCTCTCTATATGGCTTCTCCAGTACTTTGAGCGGGCTCAAGTAGGTGGTGTGGAAGTTGACCGGACCTTCAAAATGAGCCCGCACCGGCGTTTCTATCAAGTCCAAATATGCTGTTTGTTGGCGATCAAAGGTGCTAAAGATGACCAGCACGTTTTTCGGACCAGGCTGTTGACCAGCAGCGCAGCAGGTCAGCACGTGTGATAGAACACCAAGAAATAGAAACAACGCGCGCGGGTACAATTTCTGGATCGGAAACCAAACAGTATGTGAACCGAATGGCTTCGCGGAACTCGGCGTAGTTTGCGGGCGTAACGTGGGTCCCATGTTACACGCACCAAAATAGGTATTCAGTTCCCTGGCCTGGGCGGCGGTGCAGAACTGAGGGTTGGAGAATTATCTGAAGTGGTGGATACTAACCACAAATCTCAGAATTTGCAACGCGGGATTGCCATGTTTTACTTGCCGATCAGCGAGTAAACAGAGCTGGACGGCACTCCATTTGCCCAGCTCCCGGTTAACGGGTTACCTCCCAAGTTCGCACTGGAACGAACGTTTACGGTATTCCGACATACCGGACTTAGTCACGTGATCGCCTTCCTCCATCCCTAGAAAAATTTGGCCCCCACCAAACTTTTCCCAGCCAACTTTCCATACCTGTGGTATCCCCACAGAACCATGTTACACTTCTGTGGTCATCGCACAGGAGTATGAGGAGGATTCTTTATGTTCCGATCCATTGCACGCGTCGTGGTTCCTGTTGGCATGGTATTTGTTTCCGTCTTGGCGTCCTTGGCCAACGCCCAAATCTCGCCAAACCTGCCCAATCCGACCGGGGCGCCGAATCCGCTGACGACGACGCTATCCATTTTTCGCAGCAATATGCAGGACAAGATCATGAAGGCGGCGGATGCGATGCCAGAGTCCAAATACAGCTACCGGCCGACGAAGGACGTTCGCTCGTTTGGCGAGATCGTGACTCATGTGGCGGATATATCCTACTATTTGTGTTCAAACGCCAAGGGTGAAGCGCCCCCCACCACGGCTACCGCGAAGAGTTCGAAGACCGAGATCGTAGCCTACCTCAAGGGCTCGTTCGATTACTGCGATGGCGTGTACTCAGGGTTCACCGATGCGCACCTCAATGACGCGGCGGACTTCTGGGGCTTCAAGACGAACAAGATGTTCATCTTGACGCAAGCCGGAAATCATGACGCCTTGCATTACGGCAATCTTGTCACGTATCTGCGCCTAAATGGCCTCGTGCCGTCCGGGGGCTGGTTTTGATGGCGCAGCGGCGCGTCTTCTTTCAAACGATGATTGATGCGCCTCCCTAGCCGTTTGGTCCAAGCGTGGCTACCCGATCCCACCTAGAGAAGCAAGTCAGCCTTTCCCTGACGATTTAAGATTTGCTTGGATGCCAGTGCGGTCCGAGGAGGCTCTTTCGTGATAAAGAACCGCAAAGTGATCTTCGTTGTGTGCGCAGTGTGTGTTGTCCTGTTGCTTTCGGCCCGTGCGCAAGGGCAAAGCGAGCCAAAAAAAATTCTGTGCGGAGCCAATCCCGCCGCGGGGCACTTTCTCCGCGTAGATGACGCGAAGATCTACTACGAAACCTATGGAAGCGGCGGAACTCCGCTCAATGGTTGAAGTCTCATGCAGTCTTCTGAAACGCAATTCAATCCTTGGGCATACCAGCAGTCGGCATAGCTTTCAACCTATCCAATTGACGGAGTACCTTTTGCCAAGCTTCTGAATCTTTCTTGGTCGCGAATCCCTCCTCGAGGTCCGCGTAATACGCAAGAATGTCCTGTCGCAAAGCGTCCGAAATGGGTTTGTCGCTCGTCCTGCTCAGTAAGTTGGCATAAGTTTCATCCGTAAGTTTGTAGACAGCCGGGCTAGTTAGTCCGCCCGTGTCGAGGTTGTCGTTCGGCAAACGCAGCGCGCCCTCCTGTTGAGCAACGAGCAACAATCGATAGTGGTCCAGCGTCTCGTTGAAACTGTCCATATAGATCTGCTCTACGGCCGGAGTGGGTGGATGATATCCGAGGGCGCTGAACGGACCGATTCGCGGCACCAGGTACAAAGTGTATGCTTTGAATCGCGCGAAAAAATCGGGCTTCTCGTAAACGTCGCCCCACTCCTTGCGGTACCCGGAGTTTGAAATGTTGTAAACGAATTTTGTTTTGGTCTCGCTCGGATCGCCGTACTGGATTTCTCGCCTCTTGAGGTGCCATGCCACCTTTGTCGTGCGCGGAATGACCGTGGAAACAGCGTGCCGATAGCTGCCAATTGCCAGATCGACGCGAAAAAAGACGCTCGACATATCGAGCGAGTATGTTCTCGCGAATGCTCTTTCCAGGAGCCCTTTCGAAACCTCAAAGCCGATAAAGTCGTGGTAGGCCTTCGGCGCATAGTGCCCCTTGGCGACCTGGTCTACATCGAAACCGAACTCTACCTTCATGTGAGCGGAGGGCTTGTCCTCATACGTCACCACTGGTCCGTACTTCTTTGCCAGTTGCGGATACGTCATCGCTACGGCCCGATTGGTAGCAATTGGATGACCCGAGTTGTCAGCGGCATAGTGCGAGAGTGCGCCCAGCGCAAATGCGTATTCGTTCAGATCTGTGGACTCTTCAATCAAGGCGAGAACAAAATCCCCGCTCCGGACATAGTGCGTTAGATCACTAAAGAACGCGTTGCCGAAAGGGTAGTACCCCATGTCCTGGATAATTGCGCCCCCGTACGCATACGCATGGGCGTCAAGCAGCTCCTCCGGTGTCGCGTTGGGGAACCGTTTCAAGAGCACAGGGACGATGCTCTCCGTCCACGCGGCGTCGATAATCGCTTCATGCGTCAGAACGGAGTAACCGGAACAACTGGGTGGGCAGCACGTCCCAAAAATCAGTCCGAGAATAGCAAACACAGAGCACGACTTGAATCGACGGCGAGTCAGCATCCAGCAAATGATAGCAGGGGTTTCTCACCACACATACTCCTGTGCGGATAATGCGGTGGCCTCGGCGTCGCCGAAGGAATAGATCATCGAAGTTCCAGACGGCCGTTGTACCGTCCCGGTCACGCCCCTGGGGAACGGCAGGGCCGCCGCTTCCAGCACCGTCGGCGCAATATCCGTCACGTGAGTGGACTGTGAGCGGATCTATCCATTTCGAGCTGCTAAACCCGCTAACTGACGAAGTCCACCACTCCATTCGCGAGGTTGTACATCGCACCGGTGATCTGGATCGATCCTTTCTTTTCCAGATCCTCCAATACTGGGCTTCGCCGCCGGATGTTCTCGATTGTTAATTGGACATTAGTTCGGGCCACGGCGTCGACGTAAGCCGGATTCTTGCTAGACTTCTCGCCTTCAAACTTGGTTCTCGGAATGGCCGGTTTGATCCTAGCTAACAATCCCGTGAGATTGCCTAATTCGACGTCATCGATTGCGCCTTTTATCGCGCCGCAACCAGTATGCCCCAGGACGAAGACCAGCTTTGCTCCCGAAACCGCACATGCAAACTCCATGCTCCCCAACAGGTCGTCGTTGACCACATTGCCGGCCACGCGCCCGTTGAACGTGTCACCGATTCCGACGTCGAAAATGATTTCCGCAGGCACCCGCGAGTCGACACATCCAAGGATTACAGCCGCGGGATACTGGCCGGTAGCACTTGCGCGTTTTTCAGCTAAATAATCCCGAGGAGCCATCTTGCCCGTACGAAATCGCTCATTCCCTTTCTTCAATTCGTCAATAACCTGCGACGGTGTCATGCCGTCACGTTGTTCTTTTGTCAGCGACCCACTCATGCTTGCCGCAAGCTGCATAGACAGAAAACCTAGAGGAGGACAGATGGCGCAGGCACCGAGAGCCGTGCAGAGAAATCTGCGGCGGTCCACAGCTTTGTTATCTAGATTATCCACTGACTCTGGTGACGTCCGTTCCATATCCTTCCTCCTTGTCTTTGAAATGCGCGTTCCGCCATTGTGGTCCGCTAACAGATTGTGGACCAAGTCCCGCGGGGTCGATCCTGCAAGAAACACCAACGATTTACTTTCCAGCGGTAACCCAGACGTTGTCGGGCGCAGCTATCTCTACATTCGCCACTTCCGTCGATATCCTGACCCGTTGGAGACCAGGCTTTTTGCCTGGGGTGGCAAGGAAGACCAGATAGTATTGGCTGTCGAAAATCTTCTGCAATCGCTCCAAGTAGGGCTTAAAGCTGACCGCATTTGAAGTGCCCAGGGAAAAACATTCCCCACCGGTTTCGTCCGCCAGTTTGGAAAGTCCGGAAAGACCAATCTGCAGGTCCCAAGAACTTCGCGCTGCTCGACCGACACCGATTGCGTAGAGTGAGTGAACGATGACGTTATAGCGCTGGCTGATTTCGCTGGCCGAGTTCACGTCGGGACTCATAGTCGGCATACTGTGATAGACCGGCCCGAAGCTTGGCCCCAACTGGGAAGCGGTTGGTTTTTCGCCTCGCAGTCGATCGATTCCATCGGTCACCATTAGGACCTCGCGCCGGACGTTTTGCTGAGGCCACCCCTTTACGAGGCTAATGAGTGACAAGTACGGACTATCCATGGTCGACGTATTCCCACGAGGCAATCGCACCGCCTTAACGGCGAGCGCGTGATCAGCAGTAAAATTCTGGACAATGTTGACTGTCGCGTTCGACATGTAACCTATACCGATCAACGTCGTCGCAGGTTGAGCGCTTATGAATTCCTTAATGTCGTTGAGATTGTTTCCGACATGCGAGTCGAGCGTGTCATCGATCAGGATGAATAATTGAAGGGCGGCAGCGTCCCCGCGAGCCGGAATCAGTTGTGTCACTTGAAGGAAAGTCTTGCCCTGCTTTACTTTTACATCGTCCTGTCGCAGAGCGGGAAGTTCGTTCTCCTCCCGCTGTGCTTCAGCTGTGATTACCACGTGAACCTGAACGGCTCCAGGAGCCGCCTTTTCTTGCGGAAAGGAGGACCCGAGATTAGAGATCAGCAAACAGAACACAATCAGTATTCCGCGGAGTTGCTTACAATTTTTCATCGATCTCCTCCTGCAGGATTTCGACTAAGTGTGGCCCGGATTCCGAAATTGGAACCTCTAGTTTTCGGATGCGAAATTGCAGCTGATCGTGGCTGGAGTGTAGCGGCGGGAATTCCGGAAGTCCAGTAAATGTTTTCTAAGTGCATGTCAGGAGTTGGATCGTCGGCCAAATCTGATTTTGTCCGAAAAGGTCAAAGGGCTTCTGAAAACTTGCTGTATGATCGTGCAGTTCAAATCCCTTGCGTTTTCGTTTTCACAGCTCAAGAGTTCCGGTCAAAATGGTGCTGCATGAATCTACGCTGCGCTCCAAAGGGATGGGAAGTAGAAGTCGGGAAACCGGTGAGAAAGTTTGTGCGCTCCAGGTTTGCCCACCCACTTGGATGGACCGCCAGCTTGATGTTTCTTTTAGTGTGCGCGGGCATTCTAGCCCAAATACCCGCTGATAAAGAGGAGTACGTCCGCCTGTCGACGCCCGCGCTGCTGACATTCGACGAATTGGTCGAGTTAGAGAAGACGGACGAACCGAGTGCAGAGCTTGCTGCTCGTTTGGATCAACTTCTTCACACCCCACTTCTCAGCAACGAACTCGATCCTCTGAATCTCGGCCTCGAGAAAGTGAAGATGGACGACAAGACAGCGGAAGCGGACATACAGAAGTCCTTCGAGCCCGACAAGAGCCGCTACCTCGGTTTGCATGGAACCGCAGTTCTCAGCCGGTATCCTATCCGCAAGGCGACCATCCGGTCACTCCCGGTTTGCTACGACTGGTTCCTGGGTGAAAAGAAGGAAATCTCTAAGCTGGAATCAGGGAAGCGAATGGGTGCCAATCTTGCCTTCATGGAGAGAATCGCGCGCGAGGTTCGCCGGGGCGGTCGAACGACACTTATCGTGGAACTAGCCGTGCCGGAATCTCCCACGGGGGCTTTGACCGTGGTTGCGCCGCACCTGGAGACGAAGTGCAAACCAGAATGCCGTAGAAAGCAAATGACTGAAATCCTCGGATGGATACGCGCTGAGAAAAATCCGGTGATTCTTGCCGGGGACTTCAATACATCCGGCTCAGATACATCGCCTACTTCCGTATCAAAAGTAATCACGAATCGTTTGAAAGATCCCGACAAGTGGGTGACGAGTGCCATCAAATGGTCAACCGGAGCTCCTACCATCCTGCTCATGCAAGTGAACTACATGCGAAATAAAAACGACCCTACAGGTTTTGATGTTCCTTTTTTCGCCCGCAAAAAAGAGGCGAAGCTTTTCGGCGATCTCAATGACTTTCATTTCGAGGATGGCCACACCTTCGACTTTCGAGGCGAAGCGGCTCGAAGTGCGGAAGACCGGGGCGGAACGCTCAGTGATTCGAACCAACGCGCCTCCAAAGGCTTTCGGTACACCTTCGCACTCGCCAAGACCTATGGCCACCTGGTCGGAGAATACAAACTCGACTGGTTTATCGTGAAAGGGTACGCGACCGACTCTTCTAAGCCAGGAGGAAGCTACAAGTTCGCCCCGCATTTTGCCCGAACACTTCAGGAAGTAAATGAGGCTCCCGACGATTCATTGTCGGATCATTTTCCGATCACAGTGGACGTTGCTCTTACCGAACCTCCTCTGAAAGTGGCGCATCCCTGACGCATTTTTAGTCTTTCTTTGCTCGCCTGATCTCAATTTACGCACGATGTTTGCCACTGCCTGATCTTCCGATCGGCTCTCCTTGCGGCTCGATATGTACGAGAAGTTCGGCTACCTTTGCCTCGAGCAGGTACGCCGAGAGAACTGGCTTGCCGCTCGTCCTGTAATCCTTGAGTTTCCTAATTCGGCGAATGCTACTTTGCACCATAGCGCCACGAAGTGGCGTAACAGTATGTTCGTCCTTAGGGCAAGTTATAGCGCAATTGGGTGAACACCATGTTCGCGTTGGCTGAGTTTGGACCATTGCCAGCCGCCCAAGGATAGACCCACACATGCGCATATTGCAGCCCCCACTGCACCGACCCTAGGTTTTCGTATTTCCAGAGCACTCGTGAGTAGCCGCCCGTGGCCTCCTCGATCAATCGGTCGGCAGCGTTGCTGGCACCTGGAAAACCGAATCCCACACAGCAGGTGCCGTCGCTGTTTAAGGTAGCGTTCTTCTGCGCGTATAGGCCGCTGTAGTAGAAGTACAGTCCCGTAGCTTTAGTCGGCGCAAGCTCGAAACCGCTGACCCACGAATACGAATGGATTGGCGAAATGGTGCCATCGGCCCTGACGATTACGTCCGGAGCCAAACCGCCGATATAGCGACCCGCACCGTCGCTGGCAAAACCGTCCAACACCCAGCGCACGCCCTTTTTGACCTCAACGTTGAAGTTAGCACTGACGCCCCAACCAAAGGCATAACTTTTTCCCGAAGCGCTGGTCCCATCCCAACTGCGAAAAGTTCGCATCACTGCGCCGATATCGAAGTGAATCGCGCGACCGCCCATGACCTTGTTGTCGAACGAACCTTTCAGGACGAAATCCGGAGTCATGTTGGGGACGTTCAGTCCGCTGCTGCCGTTGTTGTATTGCGTCGTGAGCGTGCTACTCAGCGCAGTGGGGAATACCACACTATTTGACACCTGCTGCTCAGGGTTCTCGACCGAAAAACCGAACGCCATCTTCGTAGATGACCGATAAACGAGCCGGAATTGCGGATAGCGCCCCACCACAAACCCAGCGACAAAATTGAGATCAATCACCTGTGGGGCGGCGATATCACCTGGCCACGGAAGAATATCTTCCTTATTCGGTGTCATCAGCGACCACAACTGCCCGCCGGTCATCTCCCACTTTCCTTTGCGCCAGTCCAACCAAGCCTGACGAATCCGGAACGGATAACCGGATTGCGTCACAAGATTTCCGCCGACGGGTGCACCGACAAAATCCATCTCGAAATATCCAGCGATTTGGCTGGATTTTAGGTCGGCGTCCACGCGCAGCGCCAGGCGCGTGGACTGCGGCGATAGACGGAATTCGCTGGTCGTGCCTGGAACCGTGTTGTCGTACGGGATGTTGTTGAAGTTCGTGGCCACGTTGCCGCCGTTGTTGGTCGATCTCCATACCGAGGTCAGTGCAGGGTAGCCGATTAGACGAATCTTAGCAGGGCCCAATTGGAGGGCCGGTGTGGTGGGCGTCACATCGGCAATCTCCGGACCACGCTGCAACTCTTCCTCGACTTGCGTCTGCTGGGGAGTAAGCGGCTGCTGTTCATTTGGAACGGAGGATGGTTGATTTTGCACTTGCAGTTGGTTGTCCGTCTTGGGATATATGGGCGGATTCGCCGTGTCACTGCTCGCCGCTCCTTGCACCAGGCTCACCAGCACCTTCTTTTGTTCCGTCAAGGCGGACTGCAGCGCCTGGATTTGCGCTTGTTGTTGCTCCAGCGCTTTCTGTTGCTGATCGACAATTAATTTCAGGTTTTCAATTTCGGCACTGTTGTTCGAATTCTGAGCCATCGCCGATGGGCACGTGACTGAAAAACTCCAAAAAACAGTGACAACAGGAACAATAAGCTTCATAAGAAGACGCGCCTTTTGACTTTTCATTACTCCCCTCCGTGCGTTCTGTCCCCGTGGGCCCTTGCGATCAGCCCCTGGGGACCGGCATGGATTCTATAACTCTGCTCGCAACGTCTAAAATTAGGAATTGAAAACTACATCCAGTCTCGAAGAAAAACAGCGCTACAAGTTTTTCCTCGGCTCGTCGCTTCGAGAAAAGGAAGTGATGTTCGCCGAATGGGACGACATCGATTTCACCAGGGGCACCATCCGTGTTCATGCCAAGAAAGATGTTGGAATTACCGTGAAGAACCACGAAGACCGCCGCGTGCCTTTGCCGACCGATTTGATCGCAAGCTTGAAGGAGCGCCACAAGAAACCGGCCCATGAGCGGCGGATCTTTGTCAGCCAGGCGGGGACTCCCGAGGGCCATTTCCTGCGCAGACTGAAAACGGTCGCCCTGCGCGCCGGGCTCAACTGTGGACGGTGCCGCACCACGATCACCAAAGGAAGCTACGACCATAAGCACGTGACAGAAGTTACTTGCGCTAAAGCGCCTGTCTGCGAACGCTGGAAACTGCACCGATTCCGTAAGACTCGGGCAACCCGGTGGATGGAAGCGGGCATTCCCATTCGGAACATTCAGAAGTGGCTTGGCCATCGCAGTCTCGAGACCACCATGGTTTATCTCGGGTTGACGGGAGTCGAAGAATTGCGTTCAAAGATCGACGCCGCATGAGAATTCATTTGATCGTCAATCTGTTAAGACCGTCTGCGTTGGGTCACTTGTGCGGACCTACTGTCGCGGCATAACTGCGGATCGCCGAATCAGCAGCTCAAATCTGGGGTGCGGCAACTCGGCGTTTGCGCCTTATCGGATCCAAGTCCAAACGCGCGGCATCCTCTGGCGTGACTTCAACTACAGGGATCTGCGGCTTCAACCTCCTTGAGGCTCTTGCGGCTCTTCGGACTATCCTCAACACGCTTTTTGAAAATCTCCGCGTCCGTGCGATGAATAAATGAGGTAGCAATCGAATCCCTGCCGGCGGCCGAAAGCGGTGAATTCCCCGCCACTGACCATGGTCGCGGTCTGCGTCGGGGCATAGCCGGGCGGCGGGGGTGAACCGGCCTTAGCATTTGTCCGTTGCAACCTCACGAGCCACATTTTCTTCCTCGTTGACACATGTTGAAGAATAAATCAGTTAACGCTGTGATGAAAGACCTGTGGAATCGACATTTCTTCTATTGTGCCGCTCGAAATGCCACGACTAAGACTCAGAGCCGGGAAGGAACCCGCGTAATTCAGGCAGTGCCGGCGCAATGTAGTGTTCGCCCAGAAAACATCAACATCTTCGTTGCGTGCTTCCTCAAAGAATTCATAAGAGCATTCCGACAGGAGTGCGAGCGCAACTCCAAGGTTCACGCGGATCATCTTGCGTGTTAATGGGTCCATCTGCATCAGAGCCCACTCAAAGATCGCTTGGCGATTTTGGGCGGGGCCGGACGTTTTGCAGCCTGGGAAAATGCGCATAACTAATTGTTCTAAGAAGCGCAGAGCTTGTTCGAATATTCCTCAAAAGCCAGTTCAAATGGTGGGGCGGTCGCAATATTTAAATCACCGCTTCACACTCACGGCCAACAGATCTGTTGAATTACGACCGGAGGATCAGAGTTGGCTTGGGATTGGCCGGGTTGAATGTCTGCAACAGAAACAGGGTGCTTTTTCCATGCTGTGGAGTTAACTTTAACGTCCTTGGTGCAGATCAATGATCCGCTTCTTAATGAATCTGAAGATCCGGCGAAAACTGCTAATCGCCATGGCTCCTCTGGCGTTTATGGTGATCGTGGCCGGACTGTATGCGTCGATGGAAAGCAAGAGAATCGACATGAGGTACAGCGAATTGCTGGATCGAGATGTTGCGACGCTGCAACGGCTGACGCAGGCGCAGGCAGAGGTAGCGTTGTTTGGCCAACGTCTATATGAGGATATCGCCGAGCCTAACCCAGATAGAATGCGCGTGATCGAAGGCGAGCTGGACAGAACCTCAAGCGAATATCAAGCGCTGATCTCTGAGTCCGCGCGCCAAGCTCCTGAGCGTGTTAAGGAAATCGATGCCGCCGCAGCCACATTCGATCGAGCGGTCGCCGACTCCCGTCCGGTGCGCGCCGCCACTCTAGCCGGCGATGACACGAAGTCAATGAATTTGATGCGCGGAGGGGTGGATACAGAGCTTCGAACGGCGCGCCAGAGCATTGCCGACGTCGCCGAAGAAATACAAAAATCAGTCGCCCAGCAATCGGACTTGCTTACGAAAAAGACTCATCAGGCAATTTTTTTCACATGGCTCGTCATCGTCGTTGGTTTGTTAGCCACTTTCGGAGCAGCTTTCTACGTCGTGCAGACGGAAGTAGTTCAAGAGTTGTTGGACTTGCGCGGCAGCATCCAGGAGCTGGCCGATGGCAAGCTGGAACAACCTATTGCCTATCTTGATCGCAGAAACGAAATCGGCGAAATCAGCCGCGCACTTCGGACTTTGCAACTTGGCGCTCGCGAGAGGGAGATACAAGGATGGGTGAAGAGCGAAGTCGCGTCGACGTTGCGAGGCTTGCAGGCAGTGCAGAACTTTACAGGGTTCGCGACCGCTTTGTTATCGCGGATAGCGGAAGCCATTCCTCTTATTTATGGCGCAATGTATGTCACTGACGAGAACAAAAAACGATTCTACCGGGTTGGGACGTTTGCTACCAACGATACAGGAGGTCTGCTCGAATTCGCGCCTGGGGAGGGGCTTGCGGGACAAGTTGTTATTGAAAAACGCCAACTTTGCGTGACCGCCGGTGATAATGTGCGAATTACGGCAGGAATGGGGATCGTGGCTCCCCGCGAAATCCTGTTTCTGCCAGTGATGAATCAGAATTCGGTCACTGCGGTTCTTGAACTGGCGCCCATTTCCATTTTGACTGACCGCCAGCGGGCTTTACTCGATGCGCTTCTTCCCTCCGTGGCCCTTAGCTCTGAAATTCTGTCAGGCAATATCGAAACAAAAACCCTTCTGGATCAGACGCGCGCGCAAGCGGAAGCACTGGCCGCTTCGGAACGCCAGATCACTGCGCGCAAAGAGGAACTCGAATCAATCAACCAGGCACTCGAAGCATCTGAGGTGGAACTTCGTCACGCCAAGAATGTGGCGGAAGAAGCGACGAAGATAAAAGCGGACTTCCTGGCAAATATGAGCCATGAGATCCGAACGCCCATGAACGCCATTATCGGTATGTCGCATCTTACGCTGCGGACCGACCTTAATCCACGACAGAGAGATTACGTGCGGAAAATTCAAATGGCGGGGCAGCACTTGCTCGGGATCATCAACGATATTCTGGATTTCTCGAAGATCGAGGCTGGCAAGTTATCCGTTGAAAACATAGATTTTGATCTGGAAAAGGTTTTGGAGAACGTGAGCAATCTCATCTCCGAGAAGGCTTCGGCCAAAGGACTTGAGCTTATTTTCGACATCGAACCGGCAGTTTCGCGGCAACTCAAGGGCGACCCGCTGCGATTGGGGCAAATCCTGATCAACTTTTGCAACAATGCCGTCAAATTCACCGAACGTGGCGAAATTGTAGTGAAGGCACGAGTTGTTGACAAAGATGAGAATGGCCAGTTGGTGCGCTTTTCCGTGAGCGATACCGGAATAGGGCTGACGCAAGAGCAAATGGGACGATTGTTTCAGGCGTTCGAACAAGCGGATGCATCTACAACCCGTCAGCACGGCGGCACCGGACTGGGGCTGGCCATATCCAAGCGACTGTCGCAGTTGATGGGCGGCGACGTTGGTGTAAGCAGCGAGCCGGGGAAAGGAAGCACTTTTTGGTTCACCGCTCGACTTGCGAATGGAGCGACTCACTCGACGCGCGCTCCGCGGCCGGACCTCCGCGGCAGGCGGGTTCTTGTGATCGACGACAATCCGCAGGCGCGCGCGGTGGTGGCAAACATGCTGGAAAGCATGACATTTGTGGTGCATGAGGCGCCGTCAGGAGCGGAAGGTATCGAGATGGTTCGTCACGCGGCAGAAACCGGCCAGCCGTATGAAATCGCTTTCGTGGACTGGCAAATGCCCGGCATTGATGGCATCGAGACAGGTTCACGCATTCGGGCGCTTCCTAATCTGACCGTGCGACCGCAACTGGTGATGGTTACTGCTTATGGGCGCGAGGAGGTATTGAAGCAGGCCGAGGACAACGGTTTCGCTAATGTGCTGATCAAGCCGGTCACTCCTTCGATGCTTTTCGACTCCGCCATTGCGGCTTTGGGCGCGGACCGCGATAAGGCGCAGGCGACCACACCTGGACCTGCCCGTGAACTGGGCCAGCTACGCGACGCACGCGTGCTGTTGGTGGAAGACAACGAGCTCAATCGCGAGGTCGCGCTGGGACTGCTGGAAGACGCGCATTTGTCCATCGAATCTGCGGAAAATGGCGAAGTGGCGGTGCAAATGGTGAGTGCTCGAAAGTATGATGCGGTTCTAATGGACATGCAGATGCCCGTGATGGATGGGATTACCGCAACGAAGGCCATACGTGCGAACCCGCAATTGCGCATACTGCCGATTATTGCGATGACTGCCAATGTAATGGCCACTGACCGCGAGAAGTGCATTGAGGCTGGGATGAACGACCACGTTGCCAAACCCATCGATCCCGACGAACTTTTTACTGTATTGCTTCGCTGGATCAAACCGCGAAACGGCGATCGTGCTCAGAGTGTCGTTACGATCCCGTCGTCGCATCCTGTGGTATCTACCGCGGATTCCGCTCCCGAGATGCCGGAAGTCGCCGGGGTCGACACCAAGGCTGCGCTCCGGCGCACAGGCGGGAATCGCATGCGCTATGAAGCGCTGTTGCGTAAATTCGCGAATCCATCCCAAGGAGGGGTAGAAGAAATTCGGTCCGCGCTTGCTGCTGGTGACGTCTCGGCCGCCGCGCGAGCAGCGCACTCGTTGAAGGGCGCTGCGGCGAATCTTGGTGCAACCGCGCTTGCGGAAGAGGCTGCGAAGGTTGAGTATGCGATCACCAACGGAAAAGGCGTCGAGGACTCGCTTGCCCCGCTTACATCTTCCTTCGCAGCGGTGGTCGAGGCAATACGTTCCGCTTTGCCCACGGAGCAAGTCGCGCCGGCTGCCGCCGCAGAAACTCTGGACCCAGGCACTGTCGTGCAGCCTCTAACGCGGTTGAAAACATTGTTGAAGCATGACGATGGCGAGGCTGCTGATTTCATTTTGGAAGTGAGACCGGTGTTGTCCAGGGTTCTGACAGATGCGGAGATCACAACCCTCGCGGATTCGGTCGGCAATTTCGATTTCGAGGCGGCGCTCAGTTCTCTTTCTGGCATTGCGGCTCGCCTGTCGCTCACACTGGAGTAAAGCAATGGTCAAAACGCCGCCGCAAAAACTGATCCTGATTGTTGACGATACGCCGATCAATATCGGGGTAATTTCAGGAGCCCTGAAAGAAATTTACAAAACCAAAGTTGCCACCAATGGTGAGAAGGCCCTGGCGATCGCTTCGGGCGAGGAGAAGCCTGACCTAATCTTGCTTGACGTGATGATGCCGGGTATGGATGGCTACGAGGTCTGCCGCCGGCTGAAAGGGGATCCCAATACTCAGAAGATTCCGGTGATTTTTCTGACCGGGCAAACCGGTACGGAGGATGAGACCAGGGGCTTCGACGTCGGGGCCGTCGACTATATCCACAAGCCATTTTCGGAAGCTGTTGTAAAAGCTCGTGTGCGTACCCACTTGATGCTGCAGGAAGCGCATGAACAAATCGCGAGACAGCTGGTCGAAATTAATATCGAATTGGAAATGGCCCGCCAGATTCAGCTGTCTATCCTGCCTCGCGATACCCCGAAGATTCAGGGACTGCGGATCGTGGCTCGCTATCTTCCCATGACTTCGGTGGCAGGAGATTTTTATGACTTCATCATTGTTGACGAAAAGCGTGTGGGAATTCTGGTTGCGGATGTCTCTGGGCACGGCCTACCATCTGCGTTGATTGCTTCCATGCTCCAGGTAGCGCTGGCCGCTCAGGCCGCTCATGCGTCCGAACCGGAAAAAGTGTTGTCCGGCTTGAATCAAGCGTTGTGTGGAAAGTTTGAGCACAATTTCGTTACTGCGGCGTACGTGTTTATTGACATGGAGAAGAAAATCATGAGTTACGCCGGTGCGGGGCATCCTCCCCTTCTTTTCTGGCACCAGTTGACCGGGAAAGTCAGCCCGGTAGAGGAGAATGGCTTGATTCTAGGGATGTTCTCTGAAGCAACCTATGCTTCACTGCGAATGCCGATCCAGGCGAATGACAGAGTCGTCCTCTATACGGACGGAATTCCCGAAACAAAGAACGCGGAAGAGCAAGAATTCGGGACGGCGCGATTTGTGCAGTTTATCGAAAATAATCAGCAGTTGTCTGTAGATCAGTTTGCGGATGGATTGCTCGACGAGTTATCGCGGTGGTCAGAGCAGCCCCGTGGGCAAGGCCAGCAGGATGATATAACGGTGCTCACGGTAGACTTCAAAGGCTGATGATAACCGTTACCGCGTTCAGGACAAATACTTGTCAGGGCCGTACGGCGATACTGGTCCTAGCGGAATCAGGCTGAATCGGAGCGTGGCCTGTATGCGCTGACCAGGAGCGCCACCGTAATCGCAATGTACAGAACGCCGACTATACCTTCGAGCGCAGCCAACAGAAAAGGGCCACGCTTCCTGATCGCGGATGACCATGCGATGTTCGCTGAATCATTGCGAGTCTATCTGGAGAAGACGTGCACCGTGATCGGCGTAGTCGTAGACGGCCAAGCTATGTTGGCAGAAGCCTTTCGACTCCGGCCGGACGTGATCGTTGTGGATGTTGGCATGCCGCTTTTGAATGGGCTAGATGCGGCACAGAGAATCAAAGAAAAAGCTCCCAATATCAGGTTCATCTTTTTGACGATGCGAGATGACGCAAACCTTGCTGCCGCGGCTCTCGAACTAGGCCCGGTCGGATTTGTGCTGAAACATTCGACGGGAGAGGAGTTGCTGAAGGCGATCGACCACGTCTTGCATGGAAAGCCATACTTGACTCCGAAGTTGAAAGCACAAGACTGGGTGGAGACGAAGGCGAGGGCTCGGCAATTCTCGAAGGAAATGACCCCGCGACAGAGGGATATTGTTCAGTTGCACGCTGAAGGCCGGCCCATAAAGCAAATCGCAGCATTGCTCAACCTAAGTGAAAAGACTGTCGAATTTCACAAGCATCACATCATGGAAGCCTTCAACCTTCACAGCAACGCCGACATGGTCCTATTTGCCGTGAAGCAAGGATTGATCTCGTTCGAGCCCTAATGTTCCTGCTTGAATTCCGCCGACAGACCACTTAAGAGTCTCCCCAGTGGCGCGGCTTTTTCTCCGCAGATATTCAATACGCGCTTGCCCGATTAAGGAACGGGAAAAGCTAAATTCAAAGTTTTCGAAAGGGGCGCAGCGGTGCTGCGCCCCTTTCGAGCAGAGTTGAAATCGAAAAAACCGCCACGGGGAGAGAACGAGAGGTCTGGGTCCGATTCTATTGGTCGTTCTTACTTTTACGAAGAAGTCATTCGCATCATCTCAGCTCACGCTTCTGAGTCCCCAAGAAAGGAGAGCCCATGAAGCCCGTCAATCGCATCATGTCTTCAGATTGATGCGATTCCTTATAATTTGACATCAACGTTGACTTGTAACATCATAAATGCATGAGAACCACTCTTTCTCTGGACGATGATGTCTTCCGGGAAATAAAGGCATACGCTGAAATCCGGGACGTCGCCATCGGAAAAGCGGTATCGGAACTGGTGCGCCGGGGACTGCACGCACCCCTACAGACCCGGCTCGTCAACGGCTTTCACGTCGTCGAGCTTCCGCCTGGCTCGCCGCCGGTAAGCACCGAGGATGTCGAAAAACTCCAGGACGAATTACCGTGAAAGCCGGTTTTTTGCTGGACGTCAATGTCCTCATCGCGATGGCTTGGCCCACCCACCGCGCTCATGAGAAAGTCCAGGACTGGCTCGGGCGCCACGCGCGCGAAGGGTGGGCAACATGTCCCCTGACCCAGACTGCCTTCGTCCGCATACTCTCGAATCCCGCTTTCTCTCCAAACGCACTCACTCCCGCGGATGCTCTCGCCCTGCTAGAAGCCAACCTTGGCCACCCTGCTCACCGGTTCTGGCTCGATGAGGTCAGCTATGTACACGCACTTGAACCATTCGCTCAACGCTTGGCGGGGCATCAACAAGTGACGGACGCCTACTTGTTAGGACTTGCGATGCATAAGAAAGGAAAGCTTGCCACGATGGATCGCGCAGTTCGAGCGCTGCTGCCGGACAAAAGCCCGGAAGGCGATTTCCTGATTGTGATATAAGGATGATGAAGAAATGTATTGGGGTCGAAGTGAGTGGTGTATTGGAAGCAAACTCCTTGGTGTCTTTGGTGTCTGCCTAGGCCCGAAATTGGTGTTAGTTACGCGGGAAGGTTGAAACTATTGCATATGGCGGTGTAGTGGAAATTGCCAATATCCATGCGGTTTTCGTGTATGTTGCTGAAAAACATAGTAGGATGCGGGAAAGACCAGAGTGAGTATCCCACCCGCTGCTCCATATTTCCCTTGGAGATTCTCCCGAAAAAAAGGATTACAACTTAGCGGGTGAGCCACAGTGCAAATTGAATGGCCTGGAATATGGTCCATTCGTGGCGAACTCGCAGAATTCGGTACCACTGAAGCAGCCATAGGCTTTTGATATCGCATCTCTCGCGCGGCGGCCTAACTTTTGGTGTCTCGCATGAAAAGATATTCTTTCCTCTACCCGGGACATGGACTTGGACGGGGTACAACACTTTTGAGGGGGTCATGGTCAGTTCTCCTATTAAATTGTGCAGCGCGCGCTCGATTGCTTCGGATGCGATATACAGTTGCCATTAAGCCAGGAGGGTAGAGGCGAAACAATTGGACGAAGGTATCCGCGATACCTTCGTATCGGCCACCGCGCCAGCAGGCGGATGGAGACAGATTTAGTTTTGCTTTGATGTTGATTCGGCGGGAATCGGCAGTGGCAAGGGTGCGGTCGGCAAGCGCCGCCTCGCCTGATACGATGGCATCGTCGATACCTTCGTCCAAAGCTTCCGTCCTATGCTCGGACTTAATCCTAAGTTGTCGGGCACTCGCGGTTTTATCGAGGGAATAAACCGTGACTCAACTCATGACGCAACCCATATCACATAAAGGGAAACAAACACGCGCGGCGGTCCAACGCATTGCTGCTTTTACCGTGGCGGCCCGACCGGAGTACCCTAAGCCCCATGTCCGGCAACTCTTCAAGCGCACTATTCTGGACAGTCTCGGTTGTGAGGGATAAGTGTGGGCTTTTGCTAGGTGCCAGGTACCGCAGCGGCGCCGATCTTCAACAAACTGAATGCGGCCGACCGGGCGCCCGCTAATCTTTCGGCGAAGCTGGGAGGTGGAGCCTCTCGGCCATTTTCACCAAATCAGCGAGAGAATCCGCCTTCATTTTTTGCATCACCTGGCCACGGTGTGCTTTCACGGTGATCTCGCTGATGCCGAGTTCCCCACCAACTTGTTTATTTAAGAGGCCGGAGACCACCAATGCCATGACTTCCCGTTCGCGATGGGTAAGTGACGCGTAACAATCCCGGAGTATCTGCATCTGCGCCTCCTGGATGAGCGCGGTACGGCTGCGCTCAAGGGCATGCCCGATGGCGTTCAGCAACACGTCGTCGCCGAATGGCTTGGTCAAGAACTCCACGGCGCCCGCTTTCATGGCCTGCACCGTCATCGGAACATCGCCATGACCCGTGATAAATATGATTGGCAGATCGGTCCGTTCGACCGCTACACGCTTCTGCAGATCAAGACCGTTAAGGCCGGGAAGAGAAACGTCAAGTACGAGGCAGCTTGGAACAAGAGCTCGAGAGCGGGCGAGGAATTCTTGAGCTGACGCAAAGATCTCCGACTGCCAGCCCGCGGTGCGGATCAGCAACTCCAGTGATTCGCGGACTGAGATGTCATCGTCGACAACGAAGACGATCGGCGTGGCGGAATGCGACACAGGCGTTCACCCCACTTCATGACCTGGTCCGCTCGTTAGAGTTATTGTACACCCCCCGGGAAAGCAAAGGCGTATGGATCGTTCAGCTCACCTGAAGCGCTGAGTTGACGGCCTTCAGCAGCGCCGCCTCGCTAAATGGCTTGAACAAACACTCCACCGCGCCTTGTTCGAGCAGTCGCCGGCGAACCGTGTCGTCTGCGTCGCCAGTGATGAAGACGACGGGAATCTCTTGTCGTCGGAACTTCAATTCACGTTGCAAATCCGGTCCGGTCATCCCCGGCATCGCTATGTCGAGGATCAGACATCGCGTTTGGCTGACGTAATTGGACGCGAGAAACTCTTCTGCCGACGAAAACGTCTGTGCCGCAAAGCCTAACTCCCGAAGCAAGTCCGGTAGCGACTCGCGCACGGACGCGTCGTCATCTACCACCGAAACTAGCAAACGGTCTTCCATCACAGATTCCTTGGAATGCGGGTCGTCCCCCACCGGATTACTGGAGATCCGACCAGCGGTACTCCCCATCGAAGCGACCCAGGCACGATTCCACTTCTCCGGGCTCGCCGGAACCAAGGACGGTTCGCTAGCGATCGATCCTCTGCTTGGCGGCGCTCACTGACAACAGCATGCGCCGCTGCCCTAAACAGCGTCCATTGTACTTTGGCATTGGTTCATGCTGAATTCCGTGGGCGGCGTCGCTAGCCTGCCGCTCGGCGCTTAGCGATTTCGACTGAGACCGCGGCACGTAAGTCGACACCCATCTTGCGAGGACTGAAATGAGTTCCCATTCTTGCATTCGCGTGAATCTGGCGCGCGTGTGTCGCAGCCTGGCACGAAGACTTTCGCGAGCACCTGGCCCGCATTGTTGTACCTACCTTAGCGATTCAGGACGCCGACCGCATCCTCCCTATCACCGTCAAGCCCATTAAAACGTGCGCTTGGGTGAACACCGCTGCACGCGAAGACTCCTACCAAAGTATCGCCGATACCATCGTCCAATTGTTTCGCCTCCGTGCTTCTGGTGTTATCGCTTCGTCGCAGGCGATTCGATCGGGGTGCGAAACAAAAAGATCTTCAGGAAGAAATCCACAATGACCTTTGAAACAGTTCTGTACAGCGCTAAAACCAACACCACGGGAGGGGGTGAGAACGGTGCTGTCCGCACCGACGATAGCCGACCCGACATTAAAGTTCTGGCCTGCAACTATGTCGTCGATTCTGATTTTCGCCGCTGATTGGAAGTAGCGCTACTGCGTGCGGCGTTACCGCAAGGGATTTGGATTGTTTGACTCCATGCGGTTTGGCCTTCGGCTGGCACACGGCGACACCTGAGTCATGCCCGGCCAAGCACGCGCGGACGAAGTGAATGCTTGAATGATTTAGAAAAAAGGAGAGAGAACCAATGAACGTTCAAGAAGCCACACCTCTTGTCGAGGGACGGGAAGACAAACATTGCACAACTGCCAAAGTCGCATCGAGCGATGAGCGGTTGCTCGTAGCGCAAGCTAAATCCGGACACTCGAGCGCTTTCGGAGAACTGTACGAGCGACATCGGCTGAGTATCTATCGCGCGGCCTTTCGGATACTTCGCAATCGGCAAGATGCGGAAGACGCAGTTCAACGCTCGTTTCAGCGTGCTTTCACAAATCTCGGCAGATTTCGCGAAGACTCGGCTTTTGCAACGTGGATAACGCGCATAGCAATCAATGAAGCGTTGATGCTGATCCGTCGCAGGCATGCCAACACACCGTTCCGAGAAAGCAACGATCAAACTGAAGCGCATTCCATCTTTGAGCCTGCGGACAAGCGGCCGACGCCGGAACAAGCCTTCGCCGAAAGGGAACGCCGTGCCGCTGTCCTTCGAGCAGTGGCGCGTCTCCGGAAAAGCTTACGCATCGTGGTCTTTCTTCGCGAATTGCAAGGGCTTACGAGTGTTGAGACGGCGCGACGGCTCGGTCTGACCGTGTCCGCCGTCAAAGCACGCACATTCCATGCCAGACGCTGCCTGCGACGGCACTTCGAACACAAATACAAGGCTACGCGAGTGACCTTCTGACCGGAACGCGAAATAAGACGCACGACAGAAGCCGGCGTCAATTCCTGCGTTGTGCCGCCACGGGAGAGCTCGTCCGGGCACTCGCCGCACGGCCGCGGTTCGCCGCTGCGTACGCCTCAGATGAGGACACGGAGGACACTGGGCCTTACGCTCGATGGTACAGGGGGCCGTACAACCTTTATCCCGAATCACGTGGCTTAGAGCCAAGAGTGTCGAGATCGCGAGTATTGTCATTACGAATGACGATGGCTAAGCCTCCCCTGAGGCGCCAGGCGAATTCAGAGCAGGCCACGGAAAGGACGGTAATGAGTAGAAAAACAATACCGGTGAGCATGTTTGGAAAGCACGACAGAAGGCCAAGACTAACGAAGAAAGCAGCGTTCGCGATCTGGGCCGTCCCTTCAAACGCGCGAGTCATAACAGAACGTTAGATATCCGAAACCGGCGATGGAGATGCAGAGAAGAAAGGAATATTGGCATTCGCACGGAAATTCTTGTCCGTTAATTTACTTTCCACAAGCTCTCTCTGCTGATTGTTGCGAATTTCCAGTCCGGTTAGATCTGCCTCTGTTTGGCGGGAGAAACAAAAAAATACCCATCCTGCAGCTCACTCTCGACGTCAAAACAGGCGACGTGCTGAGGGGAAACGTACCGTCGAGATTGATTCTTCCAACCGATTATCTAGCACGGTGAGGTCTTCATGGTATTGGGCGACGCAACTGTCCCAGTCAACGTGCGGAAAATGCGTGTGGAACTTTAAAAAACGCAGTTTGAAGGTTTGAAGGATTGCTTTTAGTGATAGTTACGATGACTCTTCTGACAGATGCATCATTCGTGTCCAGAGTTTGGCGGAAAGGGCATGGTAGCGGCTTCATCGGGATATCGAACTGTTGAAGACCTTAAGGCAGATGAGGAAGTAAGGCTACGTCATCTGATACGCAGCCAGGTTAAGAAAAAGGCTCTATCCTTATGCACCTATCGGATTGCAGCCTCACTGATTTCAGCGGCCCTTCGATCGCTGAATGCATGTCCGCATCATCCTTAACAATGAACACCCGTTGCCGCGTCGAAAGAAGTCATACAGGCTCGGCGACCGCGGCGGGTAGTGTGAACTTAAAGCATGCGCCCGGCCCGGAGTTGTTGATAGCCCAGAGACGACCACCGTGAGATTCGACGATCGAGCGGCTGATTGACAGCCCCATACCGGTACCATAACTCTTGGTGGTGAAAAACGCCGTGAAGATCTGGTTCGCCTGGTCACCGGGGAGGCCGGAGCCCGTATCGTGGACCGAAACCAAAAGCTGCCCGTCGTCGGTTAGTTCTGAATTGAGGGTTAGTTGGCGAGTCGCTTCAGCATTTTTCATCGCGTCGATGCTATTGATCATGAGGTTCATCAACACCTGTTGCAATTGCACGCGGTCGCCTAGAACGATAGGAAGATTTGCAGCCAGCTCCGTCCGGACCGAGATTGAGTGTTGCGTAATTTCATTACTCAGAAGAACGACCATCTCTTGGATGACTTCATTAACATCGACCGGCTCCTGTATGCGGGTACCCTTCCGGAAGAATAGCCGGATGCGGCTTATGATGTCGGCAGCACGGTTTACGTCACGGATCATTCTCGAAGCGGCTTGGCCAGCCGCGTCCAGATCAGGTTGATTGCGCTGGAGGCATCGAAGGCAGGCATGTGCATTTATAGACGCGCCGGCTATGGGTTGATTTACTTCGTGAGCTAACGATGCGGCCAATTCGCCCATCGTGGTCACGCGGTTGACGTGGGCTAGATCTGCTTGCGCTTTACGCAGCGATTCGTCCGCTTGTTTCGCAGACGTGATGTCCGTCACTGCCCCGATAAATTCAACGACGCCGGACGAGCCCCGTATCGCATGGGCTACCACGTGAAGGTACTTCACCGCGCCGTCAGGCATCAGCAAGCGATGCTTAGTGTCAAAGTTTGCGTCGTCCGTTGATACCTTTTCAAGAAGTTGTCGGAGGCGTTCTCTGTCGTCCGGATGGGTGCGATCAATCACCAATTTCAACGACGGCTCTGCCGAACCGTCATATCCGAAGATCTGATAGGTTTCCTCGGACCAGAGAATCTCGCCTGTCGAGACCTGCCAGCCGAAGCTGCCGGTGTGACTTAAGCGCTGCGCTTCAGACAGATAGGCTTCGCTGCGACGCAGTTGCTCTTCTGCGCGCTTTCGGTCCTCGATGTCTATGCCAGTGCCATACCACTTGATGATTTTACCTAGACCATCGCGCAGCGGCACGTTGCGGACGAGCATCCAGCGATAATCGCGATGCCCTGTTCGTATTCGAACCTCGCTTTCAGTAGCCTCTTCGGCCGCCAGGGCCCCCTGCCACTGGCTGGTGTATCTTGCCAAGTCGTCAGGATGAACGATGGAGCTCCAATCTGAATTCGCTAACTCGTCCGCCGATAGTCCCGTGCTGTCCGATAGGCGCTGGTTGATGAAATCGACCGTGCCATCGGGCAGCGTGCTCCATACATAAGCCGGAATAGTATTGATGACACGGCGAAGCCGATCTTCGCTGTTTTGTAGGCGTGCATAAAGGTCCTGTAGTTGCCGCGCGGTGTCGTTGAATACCTGCCCGAGATGAGATAACTCATCTTCTCCGCGGACGGAAACTTCATATTTAAACTCCCCGCGCGCCAACATCCTGGATCCGTCCACAAGCCGCGCGAGCGGCTGCGTGATGCTGCGTGTAATTGCCAGGCCCAAAGTACCGGCAATCAGTAAAGTGAAAATAACCGTCATCGACAGTACGACGAACACGCGACGCTGCACACGCCTGGTATTCAGCGCAGTTCGCGCCTGCTCTTCACTAACGTGATGGTCGACTTTCTCGGCCAGGGCTGAGGTCAGGAATTCGAGTGGGCGCACCTGGTTTGCGATTCTTAGTCGCACCGCGTTCCACTGACCCAAAGCGGCCAAATCAGTTATCTCCTCCACTTGCGATGCCAACGTTCTCTGCACGATTTCAAGGGTAGGCAGGATCGAGTCTGGCTGAGCGTCGGAAGACAAGGAACTCAGGGCGTTCCTGACGCGTTGCGTGCCCTCCGAAAATGCACTAGTGAGACGTTCGGCCTCTGAAACGAGCCGCCCTGCATCTTCATCATTCGCTATCGCTTCCAACGTGTCGTGAAATGTCAGAAGATTCGCATGTACGCGCAACACCGACACCAACTCCTCGTTGTAATCCTTCAACCGCTCTGCCTGGAGTTGGGCGATCTGGAATTGCCACAAAACGACTACGTCACCCGCAATCATCGAAAGCATGATCAGAACAAAACACAGTACCAGACGTGGACCGATGTTGAGTCGCAACCCTAACCTGCCCTTTTACTTATGTGGCGTTTCAAAGCCTGTAATTCGAACAAGTTCTTTCTCCAGGTTGCTCGCCGCCTCGGAGGCTCTGGACTGGCGCGCCAACACGGAATGCACTGCCTCGGAATATGCGCGAGACACCTCGTCATAGTGAACCCCCGAAACGTTGGAAGGGCGCGACACAATGGTTGCACCTGATTGGTCACCGGCTCTCGGGGCCCAAGGATATTTTTTCGCCAACATCACGGGAAGATCATAAAACTGAAGTTGCCACTGTGGTTTCGAGCGTGAAACCGACTCGACCTCGGCTTCTTTTTTCACAAGAAATTCCACCAGCCTGATCGCTTCAGCGCGGTGAGTCGACGACGAAGAAACCGCCAAAGCCCATCCTCCTAAGGCAGATACGCGGGCAGCTTTTCCCGCCGGAACGCTGGTTACGCCGGCATCTTGTCGGAATGGTTCGTTAGGCGGGTGGCGTTCGAAGTAGTCGGCCCATCCACGCGCAAATGCGGCGCTGCCTGCAATCCAGAATGCATTGCTCGCATCCCATTCTGTATAGGAAATTACGCCGGGTGGTGTGATCCAACCCACCCAATGTGCACCCCGTTCCCAGGCACGAACAGTGTTCGGATTATTGACGGTGATTGTCCTGTCAGCCTCGATGACCCGTCCTCCTCCTTCACTCACCTGCCACTCAAGCGCGATGTGCGACAGTGATTCTCTGACCGTCCCGGGCCATATGAACCCCCAAAAGTCCCTGTTTCCGCTGTCGCGCTCGCCTTTCTGGATCCGGGCGGCCATGGTCTCCAACTCGTCCCAGGTCCTCGGTGGCAAGCTGTAGCCGTATTTGCGAAGCAGATCCGTCCGGTAATACAAGACGCCCGAATTGGGGTGATATGGCATGGCAATCAATTTGCCTTGAACGGTGTAGCTTGCCAGCACTTCCGGATCTACCGTTAGCATGTCGGAAGAAAAATATGGTTTGAGGTCGACGAGATAGTCGGCAAGAGCACCTGACCAGATCGTATCCACACCGTAAACGTCCGGCGAAGAAACTCCTGTTTGCAGCAGGTCTCGAATGAGTTGGAGCTGCGCTCGGTTATCTTCAGGAGTGGGAAGGTGGTTAACCCGTATTCCCGTAACCTGGGTAAACTCTTTTATGGCCGCATCGGATACCATGCGGTGATCCCCCAGATCCAGCAATCCTTGGGGATCAAGGAAGGTGAGCGTCACTGGCTCCGCCGGTTTTCGGCAGCCGATCGAAACCGACGCCAGCAAAACCGCTGCCACCGCAGCGATCAGCCTGAACGAACGGAGAATCCAGAATCGAATTCCGCGGATGATACGGCTTCTCGTTCCTGTGGCTTTGAATCTCGTCGCCATCTGGGCCACTCATCAGCTCGGTAATCAATTCGTCCCTAAACGCAGCCGAGAAACCGGGTGCATTCAACCCTTCGCGGGAAATTCATGCCTGATCGTCCTACCGGCCAAGTCTATTTTTGATGCGTTCATTGAAAAATTACTCCGTCAAGCCAGCGGCCGCAGTTCCTTCTGTTGCCTCCCCTTTTTTTGGCGAGGGGGCTTTATACCGAGGTTGGGCGCCTTCAGTGTCTGACTCAACGTGAGTGTCTGCTGTCTGTCTCATGGTGTAACATTTTCACATCGCCGTTAAGGGTGACAGAATTATGGGGTTAAGACACTAGGGCGTCAAGCGAAGCTCGGCCTGTATGCAGATCGGCCCCGGTTACAGAAATTTTGACGTCCCATTGGCCGAGACCAGGACATCCCCCTTCGAAGCCCTGCCTTTTCCACCAAGGTGCAATTCCACGGGACGCAAACCTTGTTACAGCCAGCGGTGAGGTGTCTTTACGGTAATTGGCCACAAACATGTGAGCCTGTTGAAAAATACAGGCCAGAGGCGCGTCCGTCGTTTTCATCGCGCGCTTTGGCGCTCCTTCAAAACCTTGTACCTTCGAAGATCGACTCCCTTCCTACCTCTCTCTCCCGCAGTAATACGTGCTGGCAACCGTTTTTGAACGAGGTGACCTACTAACCTTTTTAAGTTTTGTCCCGGCGCCGCAAGGCAGAACTGTTCCCAGACATTCCACAATCGTCGCAATCGCACTAGGCGCAGTTTCATCTGCTGCTTTAGCTCGGCGAACAAAGCTTCGACTTTGTAGCACGCTTTTCGCGAACGCTTGTAGTCAGGTGTCTCAGCCAATACGCGAGCTACTTGTCGCGCTGACTCATGCCAGTGAACAAAGCCCGCGCGTGGTCAGTAGTGGGCAGGTAAGGAGCTATTCTCGATTGAAGCGCCTTCTCGCGAACCCCCGCAAACGGCAAGCAAAAAATATGGCCAAGATAGTCGCATCGCTACCTTGGCCGCAACAGCTGGGGGAGGTGAGCTAACAGCTTTCAACCTTAGAATGGAAAGTTAGTTAAGCTGCTGCCTTCGAGCCGACGAGTTTCAGGAGCGCCTGAGCCGCTGAGGTCGATGAGGCGGGGTTCTGTCCAGTGATGAGACGCCCATCAACGATCGAGAAAGGCTGCCAATTCGGGACTTTCTCAAAGATCGCGCCGAGGCGCTTCAATTCGTCTTCAACAAGGAATGGCACGACGTGGGTCAGCTTCACCTCTTCTTCCTCGTTGTTCGTGAATCCAGTGACACGCTTTCCTTTTACTAGTGGCGTGCCGTTATACATGACACGGTGGAGCACGCCCGGCGAGTGGCAGACAAGGGCAACCGGCTTGCCGGAATTGTAGAAGGACTCGATTAATGCGATGGACACTGGACTCTCAGCCAGATCCCACATGGGACCGTGCCCACCAACATAAAACACGGTATCGAAGTCTTCTGCTTTCATGTCTGCGAGCTTGGCCGTATTCCCGAGAGCCTTCTGCGCCGTCGGATCTTGCTTGAAGCGCGCCATCGCCGAAGTCTGATTCTGGGGTAGGTCGCTCTTTGGATCGACCGGCGGCTGCCCCCCCTTGGGCGAGGCGAGCGTTAGATCGACGCCGGCATCTCGGAATACAAAATACGGGGCTGCAAATTCCTCAAGCCAGAAACCGGTCTTGCGCCCTGTCTTGCCGAGTTGGTCGTGCGACGTCAGCACCATCAGGATTTTCATGTTTGTCTCCTTGTTTTCTGTGAGATCCCCGATTGGATCGGCTAGACGGTATCGGACCAGGTGGCGAAGCGCCGGACAATTGGACCATGGTATCGCCAATACTTTCGTATGATTGGCGGCGCAAAATCAATCACGGCGATTAGCATGCGCAGTTGTTTTCCTTTACCCAAAGGGTTGGAAATGAAACAGTTGCTGAACCCTTTCGTGAGATTTGCGAAGTAATTTACTTGGGTGAAAAACGCGCTTTCCGTAGAAGTGGTCGACGAGCCAGGGCCAAAGAACCGAGTCTAGACCGGTCAGGGTGCGGGTCCAGAGAGCTCTTACTGTATTAAAGAAAATTACATCCTCTCTTTCTGACAGCCATCTAACCTGGTGCGAACGGATAGCCGCCTCGAGGTCAACTCTGGCTATTGGAACAACGCGGGGAGCGGAACCAATCGCGGTCCAAC
Source organism: Candidatus Acidiferrales bacterium (assembly GCA_963742325.1). Classification (GTDB taxonomy): domain Bacteria; phylum Acidobacteriota; class Terriglobia; order Acidiferrales; family UBA7541; genus Acidiferrum. The sequence continues at coordinate 3,795,959 of CAVULB010000002.1, forward strand.
TTAGCGAGTGCCTTGAAGCCGTGTGAGAACAACCAATAGAGGAGGATCTTCACTACATGCGTTCGTTGCGGGATCTCCTGAAGGAATCACAAGAAACTGGCGTCGCGATAGGCCATTTCAATATTTCTGACCTGGCTTTGTTGAAAGCGGTGTTTAGCGCTGCACGGCAATTAAAGGTTCCGGTATTGGTTGGTTTGTCCGAAGGAGAGCGTGAGTTTGTGGGAACCCGGCAGACTGCGGCTTTCGTACGAAGTTTGCGCGAGGAATTCGATTTCCCCATTTTTCTTAACGCGGATCATACGCACTCCCTCGCGAAAGGGGTGGAAGCAGCGAAGGCCGGATTCGATTCCATTGTCTTTGATTTGTCGGCCTTGCCCTTTGAAGAAAACGTGCGCCAAACCAAGCAGGCCGTGGAGGCGCTGAAAACGATTAACCCTTCCATGCTGGTGGAAGGAGAAATTGGAGACATTGGAACCGGTTCGGAAATTCATGAGTCATCTCCCGACTTAACGAGGGGGCTCTCTACACCCAAAGAGGCGAAGCAATTTGTCGAGAGCACGGGCGTGGATATTCTGGCTCCCGCCGTCGGCAATATGCACGGCATGCTACGGAGCATGCTGAAGGGAGAAACCAAGAAGCATCTGGATATCGAGAGAATAGCGGACATCAAGCGCGCGACAGGGGTCTTCTTGACGCTCCATGGCGGGTCAGGGACTGACGATGATGACTTTCGCAAAGCCATCGCAGCGGGAATCAACATTATCCACATCAATACAGAATTGCGGGTTGCATGGAGACGCGGTTTGGAACAGGGCTTGGCTAAGCAGCCAAACGAGGTCGTGCCTTACAAGATTCTGCCGTTCGTCGTAGGTGCAGTAGAGCAGGTAGTTGCCTCAAGGTTGAAGCTGTTTAACGGCAAATCGAGTGGGGTTGCGGGGTTGTAGTGTCAATTGGCGGAAAAACCTGGCCTCCTGAAGGACTCTTTCGGACCGTCAACGACACAGCCAGGGCGCCGGCAAGTGATGGGCGCAAGCAGACGCCAAAGGAAGCGCAGCAAAACTGGGGCGCGATCCTACGCCAAGCGCAATTGCTAAACGTCGGGCTTTCCACTGTACACGCGGCCTTGCTGAAGATAGCCAAAATGAAGGCGAGCGACCCGGGTTGGGCGACAACAACTTGATGCCGCGGCGGTTTTGACGGTTACGAACATCACAGACGAGGTTTCGGGGAACGGCCTGCAAATCTTTGCGGCGGCAACCCGCGGAACACATATCGCAACCTGGAAAGATCGCTCGATTCAAACCGCCATCGATGCGATTGGAGGCCAGCTACACTCTCAATATCTTGTTATGTACACGCCTACGAGCACGCTAGCTACAGGGCATGGCCGCAGTCACTGTGCCAACAAACCCCTCCATCGTTTCCACGCGTCTTCGCGAGCTTTTTTGTTGGCGTCAGTGGCGTCCGGGGTTTCGCCAGCGCGCATGAAGCCGTGCCCTGCGCCGTCATAAGTGACCGGGTCGTACGTCTTTCCTGCGGCCTTCATCGCAGCGATTGTATCCGGAATCGTGGCGTCGATGCGCGCATCGTTCCCGGCGTAAAATCCGTAAATGGGCGCCTTGATGTGAGTCATTGCGTCAACTGCCGGCGGCGGCCCGTAAAAAACGAACGCCGCAGAAAGATCGCCTCGATTTGTCGCAAACCGGAAGCTCTGACCGCCTCCCCAGCAGAACCCTGCTGCGTAAAGTTTGCCGCTCGAAGCAGGCAGCTTCAAACCGTAGTCGGCTGCGGCGTTCAAGTCTGCCGTCACCTGGTCTGGATTCAACTTGCTGACAGCCTCAGTCACCGTGCCTGCTGCAAAATCTTTCGTCCTTCCGCCATTCGGCGCCATGCCACTCAACAGGTCTGGTGCGACAGCAATGTATCCCGCGGCGGCAACTTCGTCCGCAAGTTCCTGCGCCCAGTCGCTCAAACCAAAAATCTCGTGAATCACGAGAACCACTGGCCGCTTGTCTTTCGATTCGGGGTAGACGATCAGAGTCTCCACCTTGCGGCCATCGTGCTTCACGGTAACCCACTCGCTATGACGCGGTGATTTCTCGATTCTCTCTCGCGCCCAAGGCTGTGACCATTCCTGCGCGGTAGCCATTTGTGCGGTTAGCGCCATTCCAAATCCCACGAGCATCATTCCTGCGAATCGCTTCATGACTCACCTCATATAGGAACACAGCCAGCGATGATAGTTTGTGCGCCGGGACTCCAGCAAGGCTTTTTAGAGTTTAGAGCCAGCGCAAGAAGTGTTGCGGAGGCAGACCTTCACCTGCGGTTCGTACTCAGAGGCGAACCGTCGGAGTAGCGAAGTTGTCGGGAAGTGCTGCGTGCTTCGGCGCGAATTCTTCGCGGGTAAGGTGATGGCGCTCCTTGGGTGGCAAGGATCCCAAATGCGCAATGTTGGAGTACGCCTCCTCCTTTACGCGCCTGGCGGCGCTGATCGATCCGAAGAAGCAGGAGTCAGTGCGCTGTGGGCCTCCTTGGGCCCCTTCGATAGTTAGCTACTGACATTCACCACGAAAACGTTCCATTCTCGAGAGTCTTCAAAGCAAAACAGTTGCTCATCCCCCACCCACACCCTGTTACGTTGTCGGGCCTTTGAGGGTGCTTGTCAGGGGAGGCCGTCCGCGACATGATAGGTGAGTGGCCGGAATGATTGGAATTGGGCGCAATGCGACGCGCCCGTGGGAACGTGGGAAAAGGAGATAGGATCCATGGCAGGAAGAAAGCGTTTCATTGTGATAGCGTTATTGTCTTCGATGCTGCTGGCCGGCAAAACCGTATATGCGCAGCGGGGTACGTCACCAACGCCGCAGCCACCTGCCAACATGCCGGAACCGTCTACGAAAGACACGGCGTCCGGGTCGACCGATACCGGCCAACAGCGACCGGTGAGCAAACAAGAAAACAAAGCCATCAAGGCGTTTCGCGACGCGCCCGCTAGCGATGCCGACAAGAAGACGCAACTTGGCGAAGACTTTATCGAGAAGTATCCGCAAAGCCGGTATCGAGCGGAAGTAGTGGCCTGGCTGGCGAGGGCGTATCTGGTTAAGGGGCAGGTGGATAAGCTGCAGGCTGCGGGGGACAAAGAATTGTCCCTTACACCCGGCAACCCGCTTTCACTGGCTGTGCTTGGCTCGAATCTGTCTCGCGCGGTGAATGCAAATACACCCGACCTGCAAAAGCACCTGGACGAAGCGGAACAGTTTTGTAAGAAGTCGTTGGAACTTCTGGCGAGCGCTCAAAAGCCAGCGGACGTGACGGAAGAAAAATTCACTGAGGCAAGGAACGAAACTTCCGGCGTGGCTTACAGCGGACTTGGCGTGGTGGCGTTCCGCAAAGGCAAGTATGCGGACGCGATTCCGGACATGGAACAGGCGGTGAAACTGGGCGGCGGCAAGGACCCGGTGGACTATTACATTCTTGGGAAATCCAACGAAGGTGCGTCGCATTTTGATGCCGCCTTGGCCGCCTACACGAAATGCGCCGCGATGCCCGGAGGAATGCAAGCCGCGTGCCAGTCGTCCGCGGACGAAGTGAAAGGACGCGCGGCGAGCACGCCGAAGTAATCGGCCGCTGTTGGATCCCAACCCGGTCAGGGCGCAGGGTAGGATTCTGGGAAACCGGTGACCAGGTATTTACCACTGGGAGCGCTCTCCAAAGACGGAGCGTAAAGCCCTAGCAATTGCCGCCGCCACCACATGCCGGTAGCGCGCTTCGTGGCGATGTCTGTGAACCAATATTGCCAAAGCACGGCGCGGACTTGCTTCGGCGGATGGTCGGGAAACGGGTTCGAAGCGAATAGAGAAAGAACGTCGCGATCGTTCGACAAAAGCAACTGCTCAGCGCGAAGGACCCAAGTGTTTTCGCGCCATTGACCCAGCGAAGCAAACCACAAATTCCATTCGAAGCGCGGTTGGTAAGGTGCGTAGATGCCCGGAGCCACGGCTGGATTCTGTGGTTTGTAGCGAAACGGGTAGTCCGTCCAGTGAACGCCATCATCCGAACCCTGAAATTCGATTTCGTAGCGACGCCAGGTCATGCGCCCGAAGAGTCCATACTGATCCGCAATGCGGAACGGTTGCAGCGCGACGATTGGCTTTGACGGCAGCGGCAGTGCGCGGAAGACCTGCTCGAGAATGAGAAAAGCATTGGCGTAGAGCACCCAAGCCAGAAAAAACGCCGCGATCCAGAGGTATGCCGCGGAGGCAAGTTGGCGCGCTTTGGTGGTCATCGGCTGGACGGCTCCACCTTGCGGTTCTGCTTGAGATGCCGCGGCGGTTTCCGAGCTTGCGACGGCATCGGGCGAAAGATGCAGATCAAAGATGGCTTCTTTTTCCGGCGCAGGAACACTGTGTTCCAGATTCGCGCGCACCGGTGCCGCCCAATGTTGCGGCAGCAAATTCACCACGAAACGATCATCGAGAAGTAAGAACCCGAGCGCGAGCACTAGATAGTTCAAGAACGCATAATTCGCGGTAAGAATGATGTTGATCTGAAGAAACGTGACGATGAAAAAGCAGGCCATCCGGAACTTGCGTGGAAGAAAAACCATCCACACCAATATCAGTTCAGCGACAACGGTGAAAACCGCCGCGCTCGCGTGGAACCACTGCGGCATCTGTGAAACGTACCAGCCAAGCCAGGTGGGCAAAGGGCCATTTTGATAATACTGGTCCATGGCCGTGAAATCGCGCCAGGAAGGATCGCCGCCGAAATACTTGGCGAGGCCCGATTCGAAATAAATGCTGAACCATAACAACTGAAGAAGGAAAAGGCTGGCTCGCGACGGTGGTTCTTCAGCGCCCCACCCCGGCCGGAATCCGCGCGACGCGAAAAACAGGGAGATAAAACCGGCGGAGAGCAGCATGCCGTCCGACTGATAGCCGGAAAAATCCTGCGCAGCGGTCACGAACGACAGAAACATCACGAAACAAATCAGCAGCATGGGGCGGGGCCAAATATTCAGCACCAGCAAAAGCGACGCAATCAAGCCAATCCAACAAAGCGCCAGCAGCGCCCGGTCGCTGCTGTTCAGCCAAAGCAGCGTCGGCGCGTACCAATACCGGATCGAACCTACGTCTTGCGCGACCACCTTTAGATACATCCCGGCTGGAAGAAGGCCATCCGGTCCGAGCAAACCGGGAATTTGGAACAGCAATGAATAGAAAGCAGAGAAATAGATAATGCCCAGGGAGCGCAGAAATAGCCAGCGCGGTATCAGGTGGCCCGGTGTCCCAGGCGGGCGCGGACCGGCAAACCAGCCAAGAAAGGATGGCGTCCAAGGATTCATTGACTCTGATAATAACGCGTCACGGCTTGTGACAGACGTGTCGACGTGATGCGCGCGACAGGGCTAAGGTTTGGGCGCGCCGGGAATGTGCAACGAGCACGTGCCGTCTTCGCAGAGTGAAGAATTCCAGCGATAGCGATTGCGGGCCACCCAACTGTACGCCCTCGCCGCAAACCAGTGAATTCCGGGAACCAAGAGAATCCGCGCGAGCAAACTCCAGCCAGGAAGAAGGCTGCCAATACGGGCCCAGGCGTCAACTCCGCTCCAGACGCGGCCGCGCGTGTCGACGGCCTGCATCCAGCGCATTGCTTGTTCGCGATCAATCTGTGGGAAGCGTGTTGAAGCAGTCGGATCGTGCAAATCCAGAGTTTCGACTCGTTCTCGCGTGTCAAAACGCCGCAGCCGCGCAACGCTGGCACGGCACAGGCTGCAGGAACCGTCGTAGAGAACAGTCAGATCATGCATAGCGGAACGCGGGCAGGTCGCCTCCTCATTCTATTTGATTCCACTCACCAGGGAGATGATACCGCGCGATAATTGGATTCGGATTGACAGGTCGAGCCATTAGTATCACAATGTGGTCCTAATCATGTTGGGCGAATTTGAATACTTACTCATCACCGCCGCCGCCGGCCTTGGCGACGAGGCTTACGGCGCCGCCATCCGCGAAGAACTGGAGTTAATCGCGGGACGGAAGTGCTCGATTGGCGCACTGTACACAACCATCGAACGTCTGGAGAAAAAAGGACTGCTGAAGACATGGATGGGAGACGCAACGCCGCAACGGGGCGGGCGTGCCAAGCGCATGGTGCGTGTGACGCCCAAGGGCGTGCAGGCCGCGAAGGATTTTTATGACGCGGTCGCGCGCGTAAGCAGGGGCGCCTCCTGGGCAACGGGCCGGACGGGGAGCGCGTCATGAGCGGCTTGCAGTGGTCCCTTGTGAAAGCTGCTTCGCGCCTGTTGGAGCGCGATGAACGCGACGCGGTGCTGGGCGACCTAGTGGAAGCGCAAGAAAGTGCGTGGAACGGATTGTTTGGCGTGATGGGGTTGGTGGTGCGGCGTCAAGCGCTGCTTTGGAAAAGTTGGCGGCCGTGGCTTGCGGGATTTGCCGTGGCGCTTCCGAGCAGTTTTCTGCTGATGGGGGCGTCGCTTTCGGTCAGTTGGAGCTACCAGCGGCTGCTTTGCCCCGAACTTCTAAAAGCGGCTTCACTCACCAAGGGGTCGGACCTTTTGGTACTGCTGTGCCAGTCAGTATTGCTGATTGGCTGGTCGTGGACCGGCGGATTCGTGGTGGGCGCTGCATCGCGGCGGACGCTGTGGGCGAGTGCGCTGCTGTGTTATTTGCCGTGCTTGTTTTGCCTTTCGCGATTCCAGGTCGAGTCCCTATCGCGATGCTGTCTGTTGCTGTTTATGGTGCCCGCAATCTGGGGAGTGAGCCAGGGTCTACGAAGTGACAGGATGAGGCTGGATAGGGCGTTGGTTTTGGCGCTGGCGGTAACCGCGCTGACCTTGGTTGCTTCGGGCAGTGATGGACGACATTTGTGGAGCGCGCCACGATTGAATTTAGATTGGGCGCTGAGCTTGCCGGCATGGTACCTCGTTGCGACGTCGCGAAGGCCTGAAGGAACCACCGTTCGAAATTAATACCGAGAGCAAGTTTGGATTGAGGGAAATATGGCCAAGGAACTCACGCTGATTGTAAACGGAGCCCGTCAGATCCTGTCTGTGTCGCCAGACATGCCATTGCTGTTCGTGTTGCGTAATAAGCTGAAATTGACGAGCCTGCATATGGGATGTGGGATGGCACAGTGCGGAGCGTGCGCGGTTTTGCTGGATGGCGAGGAAGTGCGGACGTGCATTACGCCAGTTTCTTATGCGGACGGCAAGCAGGTAACGACGATTGAGGGATTACCAGCGCTTTGGGCGGCGAAGAAGGGCCTGAGCGATGCCGAAGCCGCGAAGACATTGCACCCGGTGCAGCAGGCCTGGATCGATGAGCAGGTGCCACAGTGCGGCTATTGCCAAAGTGGAATGATGATCGCCGCGGTGCAATTACTGGCACAGAACCCGATTCCAACGGTGGCCCAGATTAAGGATGCATTCACAAACACCCCACCTTCGCCACATCTGTGCCGGTGCGGCACATACGCCGCGATTATTGACGCCGTTCAACGCGCGGCGCAGGCGATGAAGGCGTGAGGGAAGATACCATGAGCGTGATCACGGAAACGGCTGATAATTCTCCAGCTTCCTCGAAGATCACACGGCGAGGCTTCGTGAAAATTGGCGGAGCGCTATTCGTTTCGGCGCTGTGGCCCCCGGGCTTCTCCGCCACGGCCGCAGAGAGCGGAATGTCGCCGGACCCGACTGCATTGGGATCCTGGCTAGAGATTCGCAGCGACAACACCATCGTGATGCGCACGGGACGCACAGAAACCGGCACCGGGGCGAGCGGATATTACGCGCAGGCGATTGCGGAAGAGTTGAATGTGCGGCCGGAAACGATCTCGCTGATCATGGGCGACACGGACAAGACGCCCGATGGCGGCTACTCCGCGGGTTTTTTGTCCGGGATGAGCAACGTGCGCAAAGTGGCCGCGTACACACATCAGGCGCTGTTAGGTGCGGCGGCGGCGCAGCTTGGCGTTCCAGTTACCGATCTTACCGTCACAGAGGGCGTTGTTTCGGGCGGTGGGAACAGCATCAGTTACGGAGAACTGGTGAAGGGTCAGCATCTGGAATTGAAAATTCCTGTTGTGGGCAAGCTACCGAAAATCGATCCGGCAGAGTGGATGGGCGTCGCAGGCCTCGATGGCATCACCGTGACCGGAGAACCGCCGATGAAGACGGCGAGCCAGTTCAAGGTGTTGGGCAGTTCTTATCCCGTGCCGAGCATTTCCGACAAGGTCACGGCCAAAACGAAATGGAGCTGCGACGTCGCACTGCCCGCCATGCTACACGCGCGAATGGTGCGGCCGGCGACATTGGCCTCGACGCTGATTTCGGTTGGCCAAATCGATAGGGAAAAGTTTCCGACAGCGGAGGTGATACGGAAGGCGAATTTGCTGGCAGTCGTTTCCCCCGACGAGTGGGAAGCGATCAGCGCCGCGCGGGCCGTTGCGGCTACCACGAAATGGACGGAATGGGCTGGGCTGACGGGCAGCGATAACCTTACGAAAACCTTGCGCGAATACCATTGGGGCGCTCCATCAGAGACCAGAGGGAAGGCCGACGACGTAATGACCGCGCTGACGAGCGCGGCGCACACGATCAGTTCTCGTTATGAACAACCTTATGTGAGACACGCGCCGATCGGTCCGTTCCTCGCTGTGGCCGACGTTCGCAGGGATGGCAGCGTGACGGTGTGGACGCATTCGGCGCAATCGCAAGGGTTGCGAGCGCGAATCGCGTACACGCTTAGCATACCCGTTGAAAAGGTAGTGGTGCGTTGGCTGGAGCAATCAGGGCAGTACGGACGCACAACCTACGGCGGAGATGGCGCAGAAGCGGACGCTGTGATTCTGTCGCAACTAACTGGTAAGCCGGTACGCGTGCAATGGACCCTGCAGGAAGATCTGGCATGGTCGACGGCTTCGCCGGGATGGGTGTCGGACATCAAGGCAGGGCTGGACGCGAACGGCAGGATAACCGCGATACAGAGCTCGTTCTACTCGCCGCACGAGAGCGATGCGCGGATGCTCGGCGCAATTCTCGCCGGAATGCCCACCACCACTTCCAAACCAGGAATGTGGGTCGCCACGGAATGGCCGTACGAGAAAATTCAGACCAAGCTGGAAGAAGTGTATGGCATGCCGAACCTAGGGGCGGATTCGGTGTATGGAGGCTTGCGCGGAAACATTATGCGCACTCCGGGACAGCGGCAGCAGAATTTTGCTCTGGAAGGATTAATGAACGAGGCAGCGGCGATGGCCAAAGCCGACCCTATTCAGTTTCGAAGGGACCATACAACCGAGCCGAGGTTACTGGAATTGCTGGATGCGACCGCGAAGGCGGCGGGATGGGAGGCTCGGGCATCGCCCCGGCCTGACGCCCGCAAGAGTGCAAATGCCGTCATGCACGGGCGCGGTATGTGCATCATGTTGCGCGAGAATTCCTATTGGGTAGGGGTCGCGGAGTTGGAAGTGACGCCCTCGACGGGAATCGTCAAGGTCACAAAATTCACGATCGGCGCTGATCCTGGAAAGGTACTCAACCCGCGACAGCTCGGCTTGTGCATGAAGAGCGGCGTAGCCATGGGATTGAGCGAAGCCCTCAAGGAAGAAGTTACGTTTGACCGCAGCAAAGTGACCAGCACAAATTGGAGCCGCTACAAGATTTTGACCATGGAGGAATTGCCGGAAATCAAAGTGGTGCAAATCTCACGGGATGATAAAGGATTCGGCGGCGGCTCCGAGGCCGCGAATGCCGTGGTGCCGCCGGCAGTGGCGGCTGCGATTTTTGACGCGACAGGCGTACCAGCGAGAAGGATTCCGTTGACGCCGGAATACATGGCAAACCTTTTGAAGGTATAACGCTCGAACGCCAGGCCATTACTGCGAGAAATTATTACACGGCCAAGCATCACAAGGAGCTGTCGCCGGTAATAGAACTCACCAGAGAAATTCCGAAATTTCTGCGCCATGCAGCAACTTTTGTAGAGACCCTGGGTTGGGGTCGGGAACCGCGGGTGTTGCCTGGGTGTCTCCAGTTTGACGGGCTTCGGGCTTCCCTGTCGGTGAAAGCAACCAACTCGCCCCGGCTGCTGATCGAAAATGACAATCTGGAGGAAGAAATGAAACGACTCATCGTGTTGTTGGTGAGCGCGGTGGCGCTACTGGTGTGCGCAGCGGCGGTCCATGGCCAGGACCTGCTGGTGCCAGCCGGAACGTTGCTGCAATGCACTTTGGACGAACCTAATTTCTCTTCGGCGACGGCCGCGGTGGGCGACCCCGTGTTGTGTCACTTGCGGACACAGCAAGAGTTCGGAAGGCCGTTGTTCCCCAGAGGCAGCATGCTCGGCGGACACCTGGAAGGGGAAAAGGAACCCGGACACTTTGTGGGGAAGGGCTACCTGAAGATCACCTTTGACCGCGTGATTCTGCCCAACGGAGACCTGCCTGTTCCGGCCAAGGTGATCCAGGCACGCGGCTTTAAGGTGGACAAGCAAGGGGCAATCGACGGGAACGGGCACGCCACCCGGGACGTGGTGGAGTGGATGATTCCGCCACTATGGCCGTGGAAGGTGGTCAGTTTGCCGTTCCGCGGGCCGAGGCCAACTCTGAAGGGCGAAGAGCCGCTGGAGCTGCGGTTGATGGACGACATCATGATTCCGCAGCATCTGGCGGAAGTGCAGCATCCGGATCGTCCGCCAACGGCGATCATCACGCGGCCGAGTTCGTATACCGAGCCGGCGTCTGCTTCGACCCCTGCGCCAGCAAGTGCGATGCACCTGGCGGTGGGGCGGACCTCGAGTGTCCCCGTGGCGACGCAAACCGCGGAGGCGCCGCAGGTGAGCGAGCGGTACACGATCCTTGTGCTGAAATCGAATCAGGTGGTCGAGGTGATGAGGTATCACCGCGAGGGAGACTACCTGATGATTGAGGACACACAAGGCCGCACCGGTTCGCTTCAAGTCAAGGACGTGGATTGGCTGAAAACGTCGGAGATGACGGCGGAAGTGCAGTCCGTCGATACGCCCGCGATTTCACGACAAACGCATTGATTCGGCGCGATTGAGCTGAGGGAGAGAAAAGGTTCGCCAGCGCTGTGGCGATCGCAGCGGTTCGGTGAGGTGTGTGAATTGCCGGGCGTGCATAGTCGGAAGAAAGGAGGGGCGAGATCGCTTGATTTGCCGACATGGGGCGCAGGAGTCCTGCGTCCTTACAAATAGCCTTCGATCCAAAAGTTTAGATGTGGCAGTTGGTGGCTCCCCGCTTTTCCAGGTAGCGCTGGTGATACTCTTCGGCGGGCCAAAAGGGTCCAGCTGGAGTGATTTCCGTGGCGATAGGTTTGTGGAATTTGCCGCTGGCGTCCAAGGCCTGCTTGACTTTCTTAGCGGTGGCCTCTTGTTCCGGCGAATGGTAAAAAATGGCGGTGCGATATTGCTTCCCGAAGTCAGGACCCTGGCGATTCACCTGCGTTGGGTCGTGCATTTTCCAAAAGGCATTGAGCAGCTGTTCGTAGCTGACTTTCGTCGGATCAAACGTAACCTGAACCACTTCGGCGTGGCCAGTAGTGTCGGTACAAACGTCCCTGTACGTGGGACTTTCTGTGTGGCCGCCGGAATAACCAGAGATCGCATCGATGACGCCGGGGATGCGCCGGAAGTTGGCTTCGACGCCCCAGAAGCAGCCGGCTCCAAACGTAGCAATTTCAGACATGGGATGCTCCCTTCGATTTTTGAGTATACACGGGGTTGGATGCGCGGGCGGCACAGTGCGGTGCGGCACGGAAATACTCGGCTAGGAAGCTTTCTTGTGCGCCGCTGTCTTGGCGCCGCCAAGTTCGGCAAGCTTCTGTTGCGCCGGCGCCTTATACGGACTGTCCACGGACGCAGCTTCCGTAAATGCTTTCGTGGCATCCGCATTTCTCTTCAGGTTGAGATAAGCATAGCCGAGGCGATATTCATTGCGGGCATAGAGGGCCGCATTGGACTTCAGGAGCGGTGCAGCTTTCGAAAGGTTTTCCACGGCCTGGGCGTTCAGCTTTTTCTGAAGGCTGATCTGTCCGAGGGTACTGAGCGCCACACCTTTTTGAACGGAGGTTTGCGCCTTCCATTGCTCGTCGGAAAGATTGTCCGGCTTCTTGGCCGTATCGACGAGGGATCCTGCCTTCTTGGCATAAGCTTCGGCCTGATCGAGATGGTCGCCTTTTTCGCTGTAGTCATCCGCGAGAAGCAACAGCATGCTGATGTCGTTGGGATCCTTCGCCAGCGCTCCACTGGCTACTTCCTGCATTTTGGCGCGATTTTGCGACTGCTGGTATGCGGAAGCGGCCATCGTAAGTGCCTGCTCGCCTTCGGGAGTTCCCGGATACATCTTCGCGAACCGCATAAAGTAGTCCGCCTGCTTGGCCGGATCTTTCGCGCTGTAGGCACCGTTCAGCAGTGCCTTTTCTATGTAATCCTGATCTTCCTTAAGGGATGCCAGCTTGTCGGTCTTCTCGCGAGCCCAATCGTCGGCATTCGTACCGGCCGGCGCAGAAGAATTCTTGTAGTTCTGGAAAATCGAGTTGGCTTTTTCCCCGTAGGAGTACAGCTTGTCACCGTCGCCTTTTTCGGAGGCGGCGCGTACCATGTTGATCGCGTTCGTGTAATTGTCAGGATCCAGGGCGAAGAGCTTGTCGCCGTATTCGAAAGCTTTGTCGTATTGTTTGGCATTGAGGTAGTAATTCACGTACTGCTCGTCAGCGACAATCTGAAAATCGCCAGTCGGGTTCGCTTTGGAAAAATCGTCGATCAGGGCGAGTTTCTGCGAAGGCTCGGCGGCGTTGATCGCACTTAGCTGGTGATCCACATCCGATCCAGCTGGGATAGAGACGTTTTTGCCGAGTTGTGCCTGGCAAGCAGGTGGGAAAAAAGCAAGGAGCAACAACAAGGCAGTAAGAACCCGAGTGGACGTCATACTTCCTCCCCATCGTTTCAAAAAGTGTATCGAGGGCCTCTTAAGGGCAAATCTTAGTGCGGCGTGGCACGTCGTGCAAACTATTTTACCTACCGCAGAGCATCATTCGTGCAGACGAATTTGACCTGATGTGGCTTGGCGCGAGATTATCAGTAGTTTGGAGCGGAGGCTTGATGCACCTAGGTCTGGGTGGTCCGAGTGGCGATTGTGGCCGCGGCGAGCAAGGGACTGGGTCGGGCGGTGGCTGAAGAGTTTGCCCGCGAAGGCGCCGAAGTGGCCATATGCTCGCGGAAGCCCGCGGGGCTTGAAAAGGCAGCGGCGCAAATTCGCAAAGCGGGCGGACGCGAGGTCTTCTGGCGCGCGTTGGATGTTTTTGATTCGGCGGCGGTTACAGAATTCGTAGCGGCGGTCGAGATCGCTTTGGAAGGGTGGACATTTGCGTTACGAATACCGGTGGACCTCCGTCTAAGTTATTTGCGGCCACAACCAACGAAGATTGGCAGGTCTGGACGGAACAGCTGTTGAGGAGCGCGGTGTATATTGCGCTGGCGGTGTTGCCGCGAATGCAGAAGAACACTTGGGGCCGTTTTCTGACAATCACCTGGTACTCGGTATAACAGCCGGCCGAGGGATTGCTGCTTTAACGAGTATGCGGCTGATGGGGGCACGCAGCGGTGCAACCAGCGAAGAAGTGTTCGCAGGACGGAAAAAACTGATTCCCGCGGGGCGCTTGGGAACGCCGCAAGAGTTTGCCAGTGTGGTGGCGTTTTTGGCCTCAGAGCGTGCCGGTTATGTGAACGGAGTTTCGTTAACAGTAGACGGAGGAACAACGCGGAGTTTGTTGTAGCTTGCGTTCTTGGAACTGTGCGTCCCGGACCTGGTTTTCTATTAGATGAGAAAAAGAGAGGAACGAATGAGGAACGTAACGGTAGGGCGGCGTCTGGCTGTGTTCTGGAAGGTTTTTCTGTGCGCGGCGCTGTTCTGCAGAGCGGCCGTTTTGCTCGCGGACGAACCCTACGCTCGGAGCAAGGACTACGATCTGCAGCATTCGAAGGTCTCGCTGCGCTTCGATCTCGACCAGAAAAAGGTGATCGGCGATGTGACCCACACGGTTTCGCCCCTCCGCGAAGGACTCGAAAAGATCTCCTTCGATTCCGTGGGCTTGCAGATTCAAAGCGTGAAGATCAACAAGAGTGAAGCAAAATTCTCCACCACGGACAGCAAGTTGATCGTGGATTTGCCCAAGCCCGGCAAGATCGGCGAAAAGTATGAAATTGAGATCAAATACGAAGGCAAACCTGCCAAGGGTCTTTATTTCATATTGCCGGACAAGGATTATCCCAACCGGCCAAAACAGGTGTGGTCGCAAGGCGAATCGGAAGACACGCGCTACTATCTTCCGACCTATGATTATCCGAACGACCGCCTGACCACGGAAACAATTCTGACGGTCCCGGCCGATTGGCAAACGGTTTCGAATGGCAAGCTGATCAACACCACCGATGCGGGCCACGGCATGAAGACGTGGACCTGGCGGGAATCTGAGCCGAGTTCCACGTACCTGTTCACTGTCGTGGCCGGAGAATTCACGGAAGTGAAGGATAGCTGGCGGAACATTCCGGTAACCTATTACGCGCCAAAGGATCGCGGCGACCGCTTGACCGTGAACTACGGACGGACGCCGGCAATGATCGAATTATTCAGCAAGAAACTGGGCGTGGATTATCCGTGGGAAAAATACGCGCAGGCTATGGTGGATGATTTCGTGGCCGGCGGAATGGAAAACTCCAGCGCGACCACAAACACGGCGAGCTCGTTGCGTAACCCGAAGCTGGTGCCCGAATATCCGACGGATGAAGACGGACTGATCTCGCACGAACTGGGGCATCAGTGGTTCGGCGACCTGGTGACCACAAGAGACTGGGGAAACATCTGGCTGAACGAAGGCTTTGCCACGTTCATGGAAACGGTGTGGACAGAAGCGCATTACGGCAAGGATGAAGCGGATTACGATCGCTGGAACGCCTCGCGGAGTTGGTTTCAGCAACGGAACTTGTATCCTCGGCCGATCGTGCGCCGCGATTTTGATGACTCTAGCGAGTTTGATCAGAACGTATATAACAAAGGCGGTTGGGTATTGTACATGCTACGGCACCAGTTAGGAGAAGATGCGTTCTACGCGGGTTTGAAGCATTACCTGGAAGTGAATCGCGGAAAAAACGTAGTGACCGCGGATTTGATCAAGGCGATCGAGGAATCCTCGCACAGCAACGTAGATCAGTTTTTCGACCAGTGGGTGTATGGAGCCGGCGCGCCGAAGTTCGATGTCAGCTACGGCTACGATGCGGCGAAGAAGCAGGTGGCTTTGACAGTGAAGCAGACTCAGCAAGTGGAGGGACGCGTGGGGTTGTTCCATGTGCCGGTAGACGTGGAAATCACGAATGGCACCGGACCGAAACTGTATCCCGTGATGGTGTCGAAGGCCGAGGAAACATTTATGTTTCCTTCGGAATCTGCGCCGCAGATGGTGCTCTTTGATAAGGGCAATCAGGTTCTGAAGTCTATGGAGTTCAAGAAAGACAAGAACGAGTTGCTCTACCAACTGAAAAACGCGGGAGAACTGGCGGATCGCATGGATGCGGCGGTGGATCTGGGCAAGCTCAAGGCAGATGACGATGCAGCCGCTGCTCTGGGCGAGGCACTGCGCAGCGATAAGGCGCGTGGTGTGCGGCAAGTTGCCGCGGAATCGCTGGGCGAATTAAATAGCCCGGCGGCAGCGAAGCAATTGCTGGGTGCGCTCGACGAAGTGAAAGAACCAGAGTTGCGGACGGCGGTCGTGCAAGCACTCGGTTCGTTCAAGGAGACGCCAGAAATCACCGCGAAGCTGGAATCGATCGCGAACGACGATTCTTCGTATCGTGCCCGCGCCGCGGCCTTGGGAGCGCTAGGCCGGATGAAGACGCCGCACGCCTACGAGATTTTGACTGCGGCAGTGAACGGCGACTCTCCGGACGGCTTCCTGCGAAATGCGGCTTTGCGTGGACTCGGTCCGTTGGGAGACGACAAGGCAGTGCCTCTGCTGCGGCAATGGGCGGCGCCCGGGAAAGAAATTCCTTCGCGGCAAGCGGCTATCGCCAGCCTTGCACGTCTCGAGAAGGACAATAAAGAGATCACCAATCAGATCGCCAGCTATTTGGACGAGCCGCATTTTCCTATTCGAATGGCATCGATCTTCGCCCTCGGTTCACGCGGTGACGCGACCGTGGTACCGGCTTTGGAAGCATTGCTAAAGAGCAACGACTTGAGCATTGAAATGGCCCCGATGATTAAGATGCAGATTGAACATCTGAAGAATCCAGGGAAGAGCGGCCCAGGTGTGCGGATGGCCATGGGCGATGAAGGTCCACAGCAGGCTGCGGCAGCGAAGGGTGGAGAGGACCAGCGGCTCAGCCACCTGGAACAGTTGGTGGAGGAAATGAACGAGCGGCTGAAAGCGATCGAGGCTCGCCTTCCCGCCGCTCCAAAGCCGTAAGGGCTACGGTTCCGCGAGAAGGATACGCAGGTCGCGAAGATTGTTGCCCGTTGGGCCGGTCATGACGGCGTCATCGAGCTTGGCGAAAAAGGCGTAAGCGTCGCTCTCGCGAAAACTCGCGCGTGGATCCAGGCCTAGATCGCTCGCGCGGGCAAGTGTTTCGCCGTCGGCTACGGCGCCCGCAGCCGGGCTGTTGCCATCAATTCCGTCCGTGCCCGCGCTGAGCACGATGATTTTGTGGCCGGCAATCTTCTCCACGCAGGCCAGGACGAAGGCCGCGTTTCGTCCGCCAACGCCGTTCCCGGTCACCGGAGAACTCACTTCTCCGTCGGCGACAACGGCAACGCGTTGTCCCGGATTTTCCCGCTGCCAAGCCTGCAGTTGAGCCAACAAATATTCAGCGGCTTGTTCGACTGGCCAATCGTCGGTGGAATTGTCGCAAAAGCAGCAGTAGCCGTGGGCTTCCGCGGCATGATGCGCGGCGTGAAAGAGATCGTCCAGCCCGAGCAGAACTTCGAAGCAAGCGTTCGCGAAAGCTTCATGGCCGGGCTTCGGCGTCTCGGGCATGAAGCCAGCGTCAAGCCAGCGTTGTAGCGGCATGGGAAAACGCCTCGGCAAATCGTACTCTTTAAGAATGCGTTGGACGTCCGCGACGCCCGTGGGATCGGGGAGCGTAGGACCTGATGCGAGTGCAGCTTCTTTTCCCAAAGGAACGTCGGTAACAGCCAGGGTGATTTTCTGTGCCGATGCAGCAGCCAGCGACAGGCGTCCACCTTTTACAGCCGAGAGATGCCGGCGCACCGTGTTCATTGCATCGATAGGAGCGCCGCAAGTAACCAGAGCGCGGTGAACGGACTGAACGTCTTCCAGGCTCAGAGCGGGATCGAGAGGAAGTTCGACGAGAGCGGATCCGCCGCCGGAAAGAAGAAAAAATACCAAGGTGTGTTTGTCGCAGGTGCGTAGAACGCCCAGGATGGCTTCCGCTGCACGCAAGCTTTCGATATCGGGAAGGGGATGTCCGGAAACGAAATATTGCAGGCCCAGAATTGGCGCCGCGGGTCTGCTGGGAGCAGCGACGACACCCGTTAGTGAAGTGCCATCGGGAAGAATTGAGCACAGGGCATTCGCCATCGAATGGGCAGCTTTGCCGATGGCAATAACGACGACGCGCGAAATCGTTGACAACTCAATTATGGCTGACGACAGAATCAACCGGGAGCGGTCAATTACCAGCTTTCGTTCCATGACCGCGGGGATATCAATGGACGCAAGCGTTTGGCGGAAAATCTCGCGAGCGATCTGTTTTGTGGATGGCATGGCATTTTCTATTAGAAACCGCGACCACCGCCATTGTCACTGTTTCTTAAAAATGTCCGGGTTCAGCATGTTGGGCGGACGTTGACCTTTGAACAGCGCAACCATATTGTTCGCCGCCATCACCGCCATCTTGGAACGCGTTTCCAATGAGGCAGAGGCCAAATGTGGCGCAAGAACCACGTTGGGACGCTTGAGGCCGGGATGGATGAACGGCTCGTTTTCATACACATCAAGAGCGGCCCCCGCGATTTTCTTGCTCTCGAGAGCGGCGACCAGTGCGGCCTCATCGACCACCGGACCTCGAGAAGTGTTGATGAGAAAAGCGGTCGGCTTCATGCGATAGAATTTTGGCGCGTCGAACAAGCCGCGCGTGTCTGCCAGCAGTGGCACGTGAAGACTGATGAAATCGGAATCGGCAAGAAGGCTGTTTAAGTCGCGAAACTCCGCGTTCAGGGATTTTTCAGCTTCCTCCGAAGCACGAACCGCATCTGTGTAGATCACCTTCATCTGGAAACCCGAGGCGCGGCGTGCTACGGCTCGGCCAATACGGCCGAAGCCCACAATGCCGAGTGTTTTCCCCCCCACATCCGCACCGCAGAGCTGGTCCAGATTCCAACCTTTCCAGTTGCCGGAGCGAGCGAGAAGCTCTCCTTCGCCCAAACGGCGGGCGACAGCCAACAGCAGCGTCCATGCAAAATCGGCGGTGGTTTCATCAAGGACGCCGGGGGTGTTGGTGGCGACGACACCCCGCTTCGTGCAAGCCTCCAGATCAAGATTGTCGAATCCCACGGCAACGTTGGACACGATGCGCAGCTTGGGGGCGCCGCGGAGAAATTCCTCATTGATTTTTTCGGTAAGCAGGCAAATCAGACCCTCCTTGTCTTTCACACGACGCAAAACTTCATCCCGCGGAGGCCTCTCAGCGTCGGCCCAATACTGGATATCGCAATTTGCGTCCAG
Source organism: Candidatus Acidiferrales bacterium (assembly GCA_963742325.1). Taxonomy (GTDB): domain Bacteria; phylum Acidobacteriota; class Terriglobia; order Acidiferrales; family UBA7541; genus Acidiferrum. The sequence continues at coordinate 3,814,734 of CAVULB010000002.1, forward strand.
TATTTTTCTCGCATCCTCGAATAAGGGATGAGTTGAATACACTTTCGGTTTCGGCATTCGTGGCCTCTGCTTGTGCTGGGTCTCTACACTAACATAGCTAAAGAGCGAATCGGCCTAAGGCCTTGCCACGTTGTGGCTCACGTCACTATAGTGAAGTTGTGAACCCGTCGCCTGTACCGATTCATCCCGGTTTGCTCCGTGAAATGACATCGCTTCTGGGCGCGAAGAATGTCTTGGACCGGCCCGAAGATCTGTTGCTCTACGAGTTCGACGGTTCGGTCGAGAAGGCCAGGCCGGACCTCGTAGTTTTTCCTCATACCACGGAGGAAGTATCGGGGATTGTGAAACTGACTTTGCGCCATGAAGTCCCGGTAGTTGGCCGTGGCGCGGGTACGGGACTTTCCGGCGGAGCGCTGGCGCGTGGCGGCGGAGTGATGATTGTCTTCGCGCGCATGAACAGAATTCTTGATATTGATTTGGAGGGCCGGCGAGCAGTGGTGCAGCCCGGAGTGGTTAATCTGGATATTACGCGAGCTGTCGAACACGCCGGTTTGTACTTCGCGCCAGATCCTTCTAGCGCAAAATCTTGCACGATTGGCGGCAATGTGGCAGAGAATGCCGGCGGTCCGCACACGCTGGCCTACGGAGTGACCACGAACCACGTAGCAGCGCTGGAATTGGTGCTGCCGGATGGCAAAATTGTCCGCGTCGGCAGTAAACATGGCGATGTCCCTGGATACGACCTGTGCGGACTGTTCGTAGGCAGCGAAGGGACGCTGGCCCTGGTGACCGAAATTACCGTGAAGCTGGCGCGCATGCCGGAAGCCGTGAAAACGTTGCTGGCGATTTTCGAAACCATTGATGATGCTTGCCAGGCGGTGGTGAAGATTACGGCGAGCGGAATCACACCGGCAGCCTGCGAAATGCTGGACGGGTGGACCCTACGCGTTGTGGAAGATTATGTCCATGCCGGTTATCCACGGGATAGCGGCGCTGTGTTGCTGCTGGAAGTAGAAGGATTGCGTGAAGCCGTGGAAGGGCAGGCGGCTGCCATTGAATCCGTGTGCAAACAGTGTGACTCGCGGGAGGTGCGGCTGGCGAAAGACGACCGCGAACGCGATTTACTGTGGAAAGGGCGCAAAAATGCATTTGGCGCACTGGGAAGAGTGGCGCCGAGCAACTACGTTCTGGATGGCGTGATTCCGCGATCGAAATTGCCGCTGGCCCTGGAGAGAATCAAGGAAATCGGAAAGAAATATGGATTCAGCATCGGCAATATTTTTCATGCTGGCGACGGGAATTTGCATCCAATCGTTCTGTACGACCCCAGAGACACGAAACAATTCGAAAATGCGATCAACGCTTCCAGGGAAGTCGTTCGCGCATGCGTGGAGATGGGCGGTGCGCTCACCGGGGAGCACGGGGTGGGCATGGAGAAAAACGAACTGATGGGGCTGTTGTTCAGTGACGCGGATTTTGCGCTGATGCGCCGGGTGCATGACGCGTTCAATCCGGATTCTTCACTGAATCCAGGAAAGGTTTTTCCGCTGAGCAAAGGCTGCGGCGAGATTCGCATCAGGAAAAAGGAAGCGGTGGGCACAACGCTATGACGACGACGGTCGATGTGGCAGGACGGTTAGCCGAAACCATCGGACTGAAGCGCGTTGTATCTGCAGCGGAAGAGCTGGAGGCCTACGCCGTCGATGGCCTGGTGCCCAGCGCGATCGTGCGGCCGGCTTCGCCAGAAGAAGCGGCGGAGGTAGTGCGTTTTGCTTGGGCGGAGAAACTCGCTGTCCTGCCGCTTGGCTCGCGGAGCAAGTCCGAATTAGGGCTACCGCCGGAACGCTACGACATCGCGGTCGATACGACTGGCTTGCACGGCATCGCGCATTTCGATGCGGGAGATTTGACGTTGAGCGTCGACTCGGGAATGCCGCTGCGCGAATTGGAAATGCATTTGAAGCAGCGGGGGCAATTCTTACCCCTGGCCGTCCCTTGTTTCGAAAGTTCGACGGTTGGTGGAACAATCGCCTCCGGAATCGATTCGGCGCTGCGGCTGCAGTACGGTTCCGCGCGCGATTTCCTGATTGGCGCAGAATTTGTGGATGGCACTGGGCAACTTTGTAAGAGCGGTGGGTGCGTGGTGAAAAACGTCACGGGATACGACCTGCATAAATTGCTGATCGGGTCTCTGGGAACGCTGGGTATCATTACACGCCTGAACTTCAGGACATTTCCGCTGGCGCCGGCATTTGGTGGCCATCTTGCCGGTTTCGATAAGCCGCAGGGAGCTCTGGAATACAGGGGCGCTATCGAAAAATCCGGGTTGCCCCTTGCGAATGTGGAAGTGTTGAATCCAAGGGCTGCCGTGATGATTCGGGCGATCCTGCAAAGGTCCGGAGAGGCCTCGCCACCTGAGCTCGAACGCCAGCAGTGGTTCGTCTATACCTCGTTTGAAGGAAGCGAGGAAGTGGTGCAAAGGATCGCTGAAACGCTGGAGAAAATTACGCGAGGCATAAAAGCGGGGCTCAGCCGTTCACTAGCAGCCGCGGAAGAGGAAGCGTTGGGCGGAATGCTGCGAGAATCCTTCGAATGGTTGCGCTGGGCCTCCGCAGCGAATATGGTTTGTCGGCTGGCGTTGCCAAAGTTGAGTGCGCAAATTCTGGCCGCACTCCTGCAAATGGCGGAAGCAGCGGAGCTGCATCCTGCGCTTCTGGTACGGAGCGCGGGCATTGTTTATTTCACTGTATTTGCGCGGGACGCTGACGAGACGGCCATCACAGCCTTTGCGAAAATCGCGGCGGGAGCCAAAGCTCTTGCACGCGCCGAGAAAGGCCATGCCACGTTGTTGCATGCGCCCCTAGCAATCAAACAAATGTTGGCAGCCGCACCTGACGCGATCGAAATTGATCTCGGCGTGCAACAACGCGTGAAGCAGGCCTTCGATCCATCTGGCGTCTTTGCGCCCGGCCGTGTGGTAGGAGGAATTTAGGCTTGGCGGCGAAAACCATTCCCGGAACAGTCCCAGTTTACGAAGATTACGCGCGATGCGTGCACTGCGGGCTTTGCTTGAACCATTGCCCGACGTACCGCTTGTGGCAGTTGGAAGCCGATTCGCCGCGCGGGCGTGTCCGACAGATGATTCTGGTGAATGAAGGATATCCGCTCTCGAGCGGATTCGTGGATCACATCGATAAATGCCTGGACTGCCGCTCGTGCGAAACTGCATGCCCTTCCGGTGTCGAATACGGAAAATTGGTGGAGCATGCGCGAGCGAGAATCGAAGCGGAATACGAGAGACCGTGGTTCGCACGTACAACGCGCCACTTTGTTTTCGAACGGTTGCTGCCGTTTCCGAAACGCATTGCGACAGCGGCGAAACTGCTGCGTTTCTATCAACGCTCGGGCCTGCAGTCGATCGCACGCGGTACAGGCATTTTGAAGGTGTTAGGCCTCGCGCAACGGGAACGGCTGCTACCACGAATTGACGACCGATTCTTTTTCGGCGAACTGGGCAAGACTTTCGCTGCGCGAGGGCCGAGACGGTCGCGTGTCGCATTTTTTGCGGGGTGCATTGCGAACGTCACCTTCAGCAAGCTCAATGAAGCAACGATCCGCGTGCTCACTGCCAATGGTTGCGAGGTGGCGGTACCGAGCGGGCAATTCTGCTGCGGGGCGCTCGCAGCCCACGCAGGCGTACGCGAAGCGGCGAGAGAACTGGCGCGAAAGAATCTCCAGGCATTCGCTACTAAGGAATTTGACGCAATTGTTACGAATGCGGCGGGCTGCGGTTCAACATTGAAAGAGTACAACCAGCTATTTTCGCCGGAGGAGCCGGAACACGAGTTGGCAGCAGCATTCCAATTCAAGGTCAAGGATGTCACCGAATTCCTTGCGCAACTGGGACTGTCGGCGCGGTTGAAGCACATGCCCCAGCGCGTGACTTACCAGGATTCCTGCCACCTGCTTCACGGCCAGAAAGTGCGAGAAGCTCCGCGGCAGTTGTTACAAGCCATTCCAGGCGTGGAATTTGCGGAATTGCCCTATTCGGATATTTGTTGCGGATCGGCGGGCGTCTACAACGTGACACAGACCGAAGCGTCGCTGGAACTGCTAGACGAAAAGATGGAGTATGCGAGGAAGACGCGAGCTAGCGTGATCGCAACCGCGAACCCCGGATGCTTGCTGCAACTGCGAGCGGGAGCCGAAATACACAAGACCGGCCAGGAAGTGTTACACGTGGTTGAACTTCTCGATCGTGCGGCGGAGAATTCCTAGTCAAATCGGCTTCCCAGCAAGTGGCCTCAGCGCTCGCCAATAAGATAGCGGCAACCGCGCGGTGCCATTTTTGCGGAGTGAACCGCATTTGCAGGAACATCACAGCGATTACCAGCACGATACGTTTTCGATTCTCCGTCCATCGTGAGCGTCAATTCACCTCTAAGAATAATGTGAGTTGTTTCGACAGCGTGCGTATGGCCGCCATAACGCGTGTGAGGTCCATCTTCCCAGACATACGTGTGCAAAAAACCCTCGCTGCGAAGTTGCGCGACCAGCTCATTGTCGGTCATCACCGGGATTATAGTGCAGGGCGGATAGTTCGGGAATCCCATCGTCCAGACACGACAACGCCCTCCCTGCAGAAATGGGGGTTGCTGCAGAAAGGGCGCGCCGTCTTCAGGAGAGAAGATCGTTGTAACTAAAAAACTAATCGCCCGCAGGCGGAGGTGTCGCATCCGCACTCGCAGGCGGCGGACCTCCTGGACCACGCCGCGCGTGAGGCCGCATTGTAGCCTGTTTCACCGTATAGTCCGATGGCACTGTAAAAAGCGAAGCCGCCGGTTCGGTGCGCTGAACATTGGTAAGGGTATAAGTGACTTGCCCGAGCCGAGGATCGTTGCGCACGATTTTCACCACTAGTTGCAACTCGGGTGAATACCATTGCTCATTCACCACCGTGATTGAATTGGAGTTGCCGATCTGCCCGGCAGGAATGATGCGCGTATACCGCGTACCCTGTGCGTTGACGCCGTTGATCGTCTGCGTCCCCAAGTCTTCTTTCTTCAGCGTGCCGTTGGCAATTTCTTCCTGAAAATGAGCTTCAAATCTGCTCTGCAAGTTGCCGGAGCTGTTGGCCTTGGCTGGCGGTACCGGCAGTTGCTCGGCGACTTTTGTGTCTGCGTGCAACACGTAAGCGGCAGAGGCTACCGGGTCGTGGATGGTTACCATGGACCGAGGTGAAGCGGCTAATGGCCCGACGCCAGTAAAAGTAGTTTCGCGGCGTGTACGCCCTTGGCTATCGCGATAGACATTCGATTGAACCTTACGGTCAATGACGTTGCCATCAGCGAGAGTCTGCTTAGATTCTGTAACGGCCACCGCGCTATACGGAGCGCCCGTCACAACTTTGCCCGGGTGCATTTCGCCGAATCCCAGAATCTCCATGCGCGGTCCGACGGGACCGCCCGGAAATTCATCCGGCGGCGGGGGTGGCGCCGCCGCTGGTTCCTGCGCATGCAACACGAACGCGCTCAATAGGAGCGCCGCACTTGCCAAAAGACAATTTCGTTTATTTCTCATCGCCATTCTCCCCATTTCCGCTCTGCAATCCCGCTGCACAATCAATTGCTGGTTTCCGCTGAAGTCTGCGGCAAGCGTACGGCCTGCGGCAGCCCGTCATCGCCAACCAGCAAATCCACCTGAATCCAATCGCCGGCATGCTCTTCATTCACCGTCAAGCCAAGCGCCCCCAATGCAGCGCGCTGCATCTGGACGCGCACTACCGTTGCGCCTTCCGGCGCCGGGGGCATGCTGCCCGGTAGAAGCGTGAAGTCATCAGAGCCGTTCGATGCCACGATCACATCATTCCGTTCGGATCCGGCAGGCGCTCCGACTTCCGACGATGGTTCTGCGCTGGCCTTGGCAGCGGGCGAATGTACCAGTGCAGATCGAGTTTTGTTCGCCAGGCTCGGCCCACGGTGTATGTACCAATTCGCCCAGGTCACCGTGAAGAAGAGCGCCACAGCTGCGGCCACGCTCCAGCCCAGAACCAGTGCCGCTCGCTGCGTCTTGACGGTTTTGTGTTTGGTGCGAAATTCCTGGCGCAAGCGCATTTCCACGCGCGCGGGAGTTTCCAGTTCCGCTGTCTCCGCGCCAAGCACGCGCAGATCTTCGCGTAACGACAACCAGTTTTCGTGGAGCGCCGCGCAATGGGGACAGTCGCGCAAATGCTCGCGAGCGGACCTTTGTACCATGCTCTCTATTCCGCCCGAACCGAGATCGAGCCCCGCAGTCGCAAATTCTTCACAATTCATTCGTACCTCTCCGGCAAAACTCATCCGCGGCCCGCGTTAGCGCGTTTCGGTAGTTCGCGCAGTATTTCAAGCTTCGCAAGCAGCAACGCGCGGCCCCGATGCAGGCGGGAACGAATCGTTCCCACCGGACAATCCAGCGTGCGCGCGGCCTCGTCGTAACTCATTTCTTCCAGTTCGCAAAGGACCACAGCTTCCCGAAATTCCGGCGGCAATTCCAGCACCGCCGAGCGAACTTGTTCCCGGCGTTCGCGAAGTTCCGCCCAGCGCGCAGGCGTCATTTGCTCTTGAAGCTGCGGATGGAGTTCACGTCCAGACTCTCCCGCTTCATCGAGCGAAAAGTCCCGGGGCGCGCGTTCCAGATGCTTCATAATGCGGTTGCGCGCCACGCCGTATAGAAACGCGCCAAGCGTTCCACGGGTGACGTCATATTTCTTTGGCTCCCGCACCAGCATCATAAAGACATCCTGCACAATCTCTTCCGCAGCCCAGGTGCTGCCGGTCATACGTACGGCAAACCGAAACAGGGGCGCCTGGTGACGGCGATAGAGCTCAGCGAAGGCACGTTCGTCCCCTTTAGCCGAGCGCTTCAGCAGCGCGTCATCCCTGTCCTGTGAATCGATCTGCATCTCTCCTGGTATGACGCCCGCTTTCTAGGGTATTTCCCTGGACCGCGCGAAAAAGTTCCCAGGTCTTATCCGGTTTTTGACCGCAGCTAGCCCTATAGTTGAAACACGGAAAGCCTGCTAAGAGTTTCAAGAATCTCGCCGTTAGCCCGTGGGGTCAACGTCCTTTATCCGGTCGAAACATGCTCGCGGCAATCCGGGTAACAAGCCGGCGCGGGACGATACGCTGGGATTGGGCCCCAAGGTAGTTCCCCAGCCCGGAAATGACGTAACTCTTACCTGCCGCCAGTGCTTCCAGGCCGGTTCGGGCCACTTTTTCAGCCGTTTCCTGCGCGTGTTTGGCACTGAATTGCTCTTGTCCAGCCATAACGTGAAACTCGGACTCCGTTGATCCCGGGCACAGCGCGCAGACCCGTATGCCGTGTGGCTTCATCTCCTCAGCAAGACCCTCGGCGAATAAAAGATCAAAGGCCTTGGTTGCCGCGTAAGTGCTGATATAGGGAACGGCTTGGAAGGATGCCGTGGAAGCCAGGATGAGCACGTCTCCACAACCACGGGCGATCATCTCGGGTAGAAAGAGACGGGTCAGGTGGACGACGGCTGCGCAGTTGACCTGCAACATGTCCAGAAGCCGTTGTGTCTCGACTTGGGGCAACTCGCCGTATTGGCCGAAGCCCGCGTTGTTGATGAGCAGATGGATCGCCAGCCCTTTTTTCTTCGTGAGGGCGTAGATCTTCTCCGGCGCTTCTGTCTGCGTCAGGTCCGCAACAAAAATTTCAACCTGGACGTTGTGCGACGCTTTCAATTTGGCGGCGAGTGCTTCAAGCCGGTCCCGCCGGCGCGCCGTCAGAACCAGATGCGTGCCTCCCGTTGCCAATTGTGTGGCGAGCTCCAGACCAATGCCGGCGCTGGCTCCGGTCACAAGAGCCCATTTTCCCTGCCATTCGTTTTGCATGGAGAGATTTTCTCAGGCCGAATCGGTTTTGCCAAACTTCAGGACCGTGTCTTTCAGCCGGTTGCCTTCGTGCTTCATCCGGTCCATTAATCGCTTGGCCCACACAAACTCCGCCGCCAACAATGTCAGACCAAGGAAAATCACCGGCCATCCCGGGCCCGGAGTGAACACCATCACGGCGCCCAATAGCAATAGCGTGAAGCCGCCTAAAATTTTGAAGAAACGCCGAACCTGGTCGATCGAACGAAAGAACATAAACCCTCGAGGGCGGAGGGGAACAGGAATCACTATTGTGACGGGAGAAATCACGCGAGGCAACACCCATCACTGACCCGTGTGGATAAGTGCGAACCTACATTGCGGCGGCAACGGAACGTGGGCCAGCTCGGCATCTGCATCGCGATTATTCGATTCTCAGTGCGCTCATTGGTGAAATCGATGCGGCACGGTTTGCAGGAATCATTGCGGCGACAAATGAAGACATGACCAGCGCGCAGGTCGCGACGGTCAGCGCCGGCGGGTCCCACCAGGACACCCCGTACAACTGAGCGGATAACAATTTGCCGGCACCAATCGCCAGGGGCAGCCCTAGGATTAATCCAACCACCACGCGAATGAAGGCGCCACCGAGCACCAGGCGCACCACGCTGGCACGATCCGCACCAAGGGCCATGCGGATACCGATTTCGTTGGTTTTCTGCGCCACCGAGTACGCTGTGACACCGTAAAGCCCCACCGCAGCCAGCAATAACGCAACCATCCCGAACAGTGCCGCCAGGCTTGCAACGGCGCGCTCCTGGTCGAAGGAAAGCTCCACCTGCTGCTCGACGGTGCGGATACTGTTAAAGGTAAGGTTGGGATCCATCTCCGCGAGCTTCTGCGTGAGCAACGGCTCGAGTGCGCCAGGGCGCAAATTGGTTTTGAGCATGATGCCGCCGATGAAATGCGAGCGCAGTTCGATCTTCTTCATCAGCTCTTGCGGGTATTCGACCGTCTGCGCCAACGGCACGAAGAACATGGCACGCGCCGGCTTGTCCAAGGCAAAGCCGGCGAATTTTGCATCGCGGGCAACGCCCACGATACGGAGGTTTGCTGCATTTTCCGGATAGTCCAATCCAAAGTGCTGCTCGAGCGGATCTTCACCGGCCTTGAAGAAACGCTTCACAAAAGTTTCGTTAACGATGGCCACGGGCGCGGTGGTTTCATTGTCGGCGGCGGTGAAGTCTCGGCCTCGCACGATCGATATATCAAAATTCTGAAGATAATTGGCACTCACGCGGTCCCAGGACGCGCCGCTGTCTTCATTCAGCTTAGCCGGGGCATGCCCCGAGACGAAGACGAGTTCACCCCAGTTATCCGTGAGGGGGTTATAAAGCGCCAAACCAGAGCCCTGCACCCCCGGAATAGCATCAAGTTCATGTTCCAGGCGGCGATACATGGCGATCAGCTGCGGCTGAGTGTAACTGGCCGATGGACTGTTCATGTCCACAACGACGCGGCTTTGCACCGCATAGCCGAAATCCTGGTGCTGCAACTTGTTCAAGCTACGGCCGAGCATCGTCGCACCCGCTACCAGCACAACCGAGAGTGTGGCTTGTACGACCAGCAATGCCTTGCGGGCGAAGGACGATCGGTCGCTGTTTCCGCGCCCCGACCCGTGCAAAGCTTCGGCGGGATCGGTGCGTGTGGCAAGCCAAGCGGGAGCTGCCCCGAAGATAATTCCCGTGACCAGCGCCAGCAAAAATGCAAATCCCAGCATCGCAAACGAAGGTGCCGAGCTGATCGGCAGGAAATGGGCGCTGTGGAAGGCCAGAGCCAACAACAATCGCGCCGCTGCCATTGCCACCAGCAACCCCACAACCGCTCCTCCGATCGCAAGCAGCACACTCTCCAGCAACGCCTGCCACACGATTTGCGTTGGCGTGGCGCCCACCGCCATGCGCACCGCTGTTTGGGCTCGCCGCGTCACCCCGCGGGCCAGCAGCAAGTTCGCAACGTTAGAACACGCGATGAGCAGCACCAGACCGCACACCGCTAACAGGATTCGCAGGCTTTGGCCATACTCTTCCTTCATCACGGCCACTCCCGCGCCAGCCGGCACCACGTTTAGCACTTGCTTCGGAAGCAATTGGATTACCTGCGGCATCCAGTTCGGTGGATACCCAGAATCGTATTGCATCCACTGGCGTAGAACTCCCGTGAGCCGCGGCGACATTCCTGCCGTCGATGCCCCAGGCCGCAAGCGCCCGATCATCCTCAGCCATGCGGAGATGGGCTGGTGCAGCAAGCTGCCTTCAGCAACGATCATGGGTTCCTGTTGGACCGGAACCCAAATATCAGGTGGATCGCTTTCCAGTGTTTCCCCATAAAAGCCCGCGGGCGCAATGCCCTTCACCGTGAATGGATGGCCCTCGACGACCAGTGTGGACCCCACGATGGACGAGTCGGCGCCATAGGTGATCTGCCAGGCGCGATGGCTGAGCACCAGCGCTGGTGGAGCGCCCGGCCGGTCATCCTCCGTAGTCAGCACGCGCCCGTAGAACGCACCGACGCCTAAAGTGGAGAAATAATGGCCGTCAACGAACTCGGAGCGCAGTGGACGTGCCGCGTTTTCCTTACCCTGGCGCCTTACGCTCATCCGCCCACGCCCGGCCTGAAATGCGGTAACCTCCTCAAATTCCGGCGTCTCTTGCTTGAGCCGCTCGAATAGCGGCAGGGAAAACATGCCCCACGTATCCTGCGGGCCACCTTCGACGCAACAGTCGTCGCCCTCGCCAACCCGGTAAAGCCTACCCGCATCAGATACCGGCAAAGACTTCAGCATCACCGCGTGGATCAAGGAGAAGATGGCGGTAGTTCCGCCGATGCCTAGAGCCAGCGTGAGAATGGCTGTGGCGGTAAATACCGGAGCAAGTCGGAACTGCCGCAGCGCGTAACGGAGGTTACCGGCGAAGTCTTTCATGCATACCCCCCCAATGCCATATGGTACGCATTTCTGGCCAGGGTAGTTCCCCACGATTTGAAGAGAATTGTTGGCGCCACAAGAATTCTTGGCTAACGCTTCGAGCGACTCTAGTTTCGGATCGCCGTGTTTATAAGCCAAGGCGTCGAATGCAGTCGCGGATCATTTCTGCTTCCCAGACAGGGCGTTGCGGGTTTTTCGGGTGAGTTCTATTGCTGGGGATTCTCCCGGTCAGATGGAGGAAGACGGCAGCCGAATGCTTGTAAGCGGGAACGGGTTCGCGAAATGCCACATTCCCTAAATGCTGAAGCGAATCCGCGAGAGCAAAATAATGTGGGTCAGCTGTCTCCCAAAACCGGTCCCGCTCCGCGAATTTTTCGGGCGCGAAGGTCGCGAGGCCCAGCAGATAGTCAGACCCGTATTCGATCATATTGATTCCCAGATCATTGCCGCTATAAATCCGGAACTCCGGCCGCTGAACATCGCGGAGCGCCAGGCGTTCGAGCTCGATCTGGCGATCGAGGGAAGAATGTTTGATGCCCAGGATTTCCGGAATCTCCAGTAATCGTAGAAATGTTTCGGAGTCAAAAATCTCGCCGTTCGGAGCGAACATTTGCCCCAGTTCGAACGCGATAACGCCGGGATAGCCGCGGCACGTGTCCCGGTAAATCTCAGCTTTTTCTATCGCCGATTTCCCATGAAGGCGGCTGGTCTGAAACAAAATCGGCGTGCCGCCGAATCCAATGATTGCATCCATTTGTCTACGATAGAGTTCAGCGATGTCGCCGTCCTGTCCCTCGATATAAGCGCCAGCAACGAAGGGCACATCGTTTCCAAGTGCTTCCTTGGTCCACTGCAGGACACTAATTTTCTCTGCTTCCGACAGGAAATTAACGTACCCCGTATCCATGTTCACGGCGTTTTCTAATCCCGCCTGTTGCGTCGCGACAAGATGCTTCTGAAACACCTCGACGGCAACATGACCGTCGGTCTCGAATGGGAGCAGCGCGGCCGCGATGCCCTTCACTTTGCGAGGCCTCCTCGGTCGATCGAACGAAGATGCTGCGTTCACGATCGCCCCGCCTTCGCTGATTTCAGTTTTTCGGCAAGTTCCGACCGTTTATAATGCTCGTCCAAGGGATAGCAACCGGAAGGCAAGCCTTTGCGCGGCGCAGTTGTGCAATCACTGAAAGTTCGGCACACGAGCCGGTGTTGAATCGCGCGCCCTTCCGACGCATCGAGCAGGAGTTGGGGATAGGACAAAATCATCCTGCCCAGGCCGATGAAGTCGACCCACCCTTCGCGAAGAGCCGCTTGCGCGACGTTCGGAAGAAAATCCTGAAGATAACTGTAGGCCGTTCCCACAATGATCAACTGCGGAAATCGGGATTTGAGCTGTCGCGCCATCTTCATCTGTCGAGCAACGCCGGCGAGAGGATCCTCGGGCGGTTGGTAGCCGTCAGAGGGTGGATAAAAAGCCGGGCGCTGGATGTGAGGATTATAGTAGGGACTCCCAGCAGTAAGGTTAACCAGTCGGATATCCAGATCCTCGAGTAGACCTAAGAATTGTTTCGTCTCGGACAGATCCATTTCCGTGGGAGTCCGCGGGTCCACGCCAAAACCCCAGCGATACGGGATCAGATGCGCGTGCGGCTCAGGGATTCCGACACCCATTTTTCCGGGCGAAGACGTTGCGGGATCGGGCCGGAACGGTACCGTGTCAAAGCAGGAGAGACGCACGGCAATCTGCAGTCCCGGTGCAGTCGAGCGAATGCCTTCCACAACTTCGCGTAAGAAGCGCGTGCGATTTTCGAAAGGTCCACCATATCTCCCGGGTCGCGTGTGCGCACTTAGAAATTCGTGGCCAAGATATCCATGGCAGTGCTTGATGTCGACGAAATCAAAGCCTAAATCGCGGGCAGCTCGCGCCGCCCGATGAAAGTCCTCGACGATGCGTGCGATCTGTTCGTCTGCCAGTAGAGGTGAATGCAAAGACAGACCAAGTTTGGCATCCAGTATCGGGTGGTGATAAAGAATCTTCGGCTCCGGCCGATCGTGCGCGTTGGGGCGGCAATAGCGGCCTGAATGGGTCAGCTGCAATCCAACAAGCGGTCGCTCATCGCTCCCGCTAGTCTCTCGATAAGACTCGAGCACAGCCGTTCGCAACTTCCTCAAACCCGCGTGCGTGTGCGGCGCGATCAGCAGTTGATTCGGATTCGCCCTGGCTTCGTGAGAGACGGCGACCGCTTCGCCTCCCCAAATAAGGCTCGCGCCGCTTCCCCCGAATCGTCGCCAACGGCGCAAGGTGTATTCGCTGGGATTGCCGTCGGGCAGCCCGTCCCAACCTTCCATCGGTTGCACCGCGATGCGATTGCCGAACTTGAATCCGTCGCGCTCCAGCGGCCAGCGTAGAGGAGACTCCGGTCCGGCAATCAATTCACGATCGCAAGGAATCTTCAGCCCGAGGACGTGCAGATGTTCCTGCAGCCGTTGCACGTCTTTCACCGCGCCGAGTCGTAGGATCATGTCGTCTTCGCCAAACGGGATGGCAATGGAATCGCATAAATCGCAACCGCTCCAAGTATTCCCGCGGTCGCGATGATCTTCCATGCCAAGTCATAACTATGACGGGCATCGAAGATTCTGCCGACCAACCAGGGAGCGGCCCACTGACCTATAGAGTAGCCCATGATAATGAGCGCCAGGAGCTTCCCCAACGCCGTGGTACCGAAACATTCCGCAGTCACAAGCGGAATCAGCATATAGTCGGCGCCCATCGAAAACCCAAAAATGATCGAAAAAGTCCACAAGATTGTGGATGACGGTTTGTTCACGAGAAGGAATACCGACGCTCCAATCAGAAAATAGAAAAACGTCATGATGTGTGTTTTTCGAAAACGATCGGCGAGGTGGCCCACAATCACGCGCCCTCCCAGGCTTGATGCAAGCAATATTGTAGAGAACCGCGCGGCGACCGTTGCCGAATACCCCGCGTCCTTCAGAAAAAGAATGAAGTGCTGAATAATTGCGCCGATCGCTCCAATCACCAAAGTTGATCCCGCAAGTATGAGCCAAAAACTTACGGATCGAGCCGCTTGAGCGACCCTTACGGAAGGTGGACTCTGAAGCGAAGAACCTTTCAGCGCCAATTCTGTTTCCGCGATTGCTTCGGAATTCATGCCAAGTTCCCCCGGAGTGGAACGCGTCACCCACACCGCCACCGGAAAAAGCACAAGAAGAATCACCGCGCCCAGCAATTGCAGAGCATGGCGCCAACCCAATGTGTGCGCGAGATCGTTGATCAGCAACGGTGCAATCACTCCTCCCAGCCCAAGCCCAAGATACGCATATCCCATTGCCCGGCCGCGACGCCTGGAAAACCATCGCGAGACCAGTACCTGGTTCGGAATCGGCCCGGCGAGCACATAGCCCAACACTTCCACGATGCACAGAATTTCGAACTGCCAAAAATGAGTCATCCAACCCATGAGCAGCAGGGGGATGCCGACAAGGCCAACTCCGACAAGAATTACGGACCGCGCGCCGAGCCGGTCGATCAGCGTCCCCGCCAGAACACCAAAAGGAAGTCCGGCGAACAGGAATCCGAAAAAAAATCCCTGCGTGACCTGGGCCCGGGTGAAGCCGAGAGATTCCACAAAATACGGATAGAAAACCGGGAAGCCATAGAAGATGATTCCCACAACGAAAAAAAGATTTAGGAAGGCGGCCAGAACAATCCACCAGCCGTAATACACACGAACTGAAGAATTGTCTGACGTGCGAACGGTCATTTATCTCCTATGCTTGGTGCCGGGTCCTGAAAGATGGATGCGAAGCTTAACTTGAATGTACGAGGATTTCATCCAAATTCGGGCCCAACAATTGCGCATTGACATTCACGATCACCCGGATGCGCATTTGGACCGCGAAACATCCGCGTTAAGTGGCGGGTCGGCGCGAAATCGTAAGAGCGCAATAGTTCCGTTGCCATCACATTGGCGCTCAAGCAATCCACAATAAGAGTCCCGCGCGAAGACTTATCCAAGAATCCCTGAAGCAGTTGTTCCGCTGCTGCCCGGTTCTTTGCTACCCAGGGCCCGAGATGATCGGCAAATAATCCGCTCCGGCCGAATGAGTAGCCCAGTGGCGCGTCGTCGCTCCAAACGCACATGGCGAGATCAGGCGACATGTCCTGCAGGGAATTCAGCAACGGGCTGCGATCGGCGCCGAAGATTTCCTGATCGAATCGGAGGACAGGCTCTAATTGAATCTCGAGCAACGCTAGTTTGCCGGAATTGCGCCGATTTGTGATTGCGTTACGCGGCCTCTTCAGAATCCATCGCTCAATCTCATATTCGGTTACGAATCCCAACTTGTGGTAGAGCGGCTGTCCCAGAGGAGTGGCGTCCAGCTTCATCGTGGGAATTTTTCGCTCGTCGAGATATTCGATGGCCCTTTTCAAGAGATTAGTTCCAATTCCTTGCTTTCGATATTCGGGATCGACCAGAACCATTGCAATCCATGCAAACCGGTTCTCATAAGAAATCGTTGTGGCCGTGCCGCGAACCTCTCCGTGTTCTTCAGCGATAAAGCACCCGTGCGGGCTGGCTTCAAGGAAGCGGTGCCAGTCGTCAGCGGTCTGATTCCATCCTGCAAGCCCATTCAGACGCAGACCCGCGGGAACGTCAGCTTTCGTCATCGCACGAAGGTACATGCCCATATTTTCCGGAAGAATTGTAAACTCCAGGGAGCATATCCGAGTCTTCGGGACTGTCGCTAATCAATTCGAATGGCATCGCGCGGCAGCGACCCACAAAAAGGAAATAGAAGATCGAAAATCATTATGGCAAGTGATGCGAACTCGATTCGGGATGTGGAGCAGCTGGAAGAGCTTCTCAGCACGCCTACTCCAAGGGCAATTCAGGCGATGGGTACGCTGGAAGGCGACATTGTCGTGCTTGGCGTAGGCGGCAAGATGGGACCGACCCTTGCGCGAATGGCAAAACGGGCTTCCGAGAAGGTAGGCGTGAAGCGGCGCGTCATTGGAGTGGCTCGATTTTCGAATTCATCATTGGAGCGGCAATTGCAAGCGTGGGGCGTGGACACAGTGCGCTGCGATTTGCTGCACCAGAAATCGCTCGCCGAACTACCCGATGCGCCCAACGTGATTTTCATGGCGGGTATGAAATTCGGCACCACCGGCCAGGAACCGCTGACGTGGGCGATCAACAGCTTTTTGCCCGGTTTGGTGGCGCATCGCTACCGGCGATGCCGCATCGCCGTGTTTTCGACTGGAAATGTTTATGGTCTTTCTCCGGTTTCCAAAGGCGGCTCTCGCGAACAAGACGAGTTAAATCCCTGCGGCGAATACGCGATGAGTTGCGTTGGACGCGAGCGCATGTTCGAGCACTTCAGCCGGGCAGACCACACAAAGATGACGATTCTCCGCCTGAATTACGCGGCTGAACTTCGCTACGGTGTGCTGCTCGACATCGCACTCCACGTACATGCGGGACACCCGGTGCCGATTTCGATGGGGTACTTGAACGCGATTTGGCAGGCCGACGCCGCGGCCATGAGCCTACAGTCACTCGGGCAGGCAACATCGCCGCCGAACGTGATCAATATAACTGGGACAGAACTTCTTAGCGTGCGGTCGATTGCGGAAGAATTTGGCAAAAAGCTGAAAAAGCCCGTAACGTTTGACGGAACGGAATTTCGCGATGCCTTGCTTAGTAATGCAGAAAAGTCGCGTCGGCTTTTCGGACCGCCTGACGTGAGTGCGCAACAAATGATCGACTGGATCGCGGAATGGGTCGGCAAGGGCGGTGACACCCTGGCGAAGCCCACGCACTTTGAAGAACGCGCAGGGCGTTTTTGACGGGCGAAACCGCGATCCCGGAGAGGCAAATGGCGGCAAAGATAGACGCGAAAATTCGACAGGTTCTGAAGACCGGTACGGTGATTCCCGCTCACCCGCTGGCCCTTAACGCAAAACGTCGCCTGGATGAACGCCGACAGCGCGCGCTGACGCGCTACTACGTAGCGGCAGGAGCGGGTGGCTTGGCCATCGGCGTACACACCACTCAATTTGGAATTCGCGATCCCCGTGTCGGCCTGTTTGAACCGGTCTTGAAATTGGCTGCGGAGGAAATGGACCGGGCCGACGTGGACCGACCGCAACCAATCGTTCGTATCGGAGGCGTTTGCGGAGAAACCGGCCGCGCATTGCAGGAAGCACGCCTGCTGGCAGATTTGAAATACAACGCCGCGCTTCTGAGTCTAGCCGCCGTGAATCACCTCGATGAGCAGGCTCTCCTCGCGCATTGCCGCGAAGTCGCGAATGTCTTGCCGATCATCGGGTTTTACTTGCAGTCTGCCGTAGGCGGCCGGGTGCTTTCGTACAAATTTTGGCGACAGTTTGCGGAAATTGAAAACGTCGTTGCGATCAAGATCGCGCCGTTCAATCGATATCAAACCCTGGATGTACTGCGCGCCGTCGCGGAATCCGGACATGATATTGCGCTTTATACGGGCAACGATGACAACATCCTCATCGACCTAGTAACTCCCTTTGTTTTCAAAGTCGACGGACATTTCCGCAATAGAAGGATCGTGGGCGGCTTGCTGGGTCACTGGGCTGTTTGGACCAAAACCGCAACGGCGTTGCTGAAAGAGTGCCAAGCCGTGGTGGCTGCCTCGCGAGAGATTCCGAGGCGGGTTTTGCAGCGCAATGGAGAGGTAACCGACTGCAACGCAGCATTTTTCGACGCGGCAAACCATTTTGCCGGATGCATAGCGGGCCTTCACGAAGTGCTGCGCAGACAAGGCCTGCTGGAAGGAATCTGGTGCCTGAATCCAGACGAAACTCTCAGCCCAGGTCAGCTTGAGGAAATTGACCGCGTCTATCGCAACTATCCCCACCTCAACGACGATTACTTCGTGTGCGCAAACCTGGACACCTGGCTAAAATAAAAAAGGCTGACCGCTATGCCCACGGAATATCCAGAGAATTCATGGGATCATGGGCTGGTTTCTGCGCTAATCTCGCGGCGTTTTTTTGCTGACAACTGTTGACCAACGCTGACCCAGATGCGGAGGATGCTTTGTCTCAAATGAGTCATGATGGCGCTGCATTCGATCCTTTTGAGATAGTGGCGGACTGTGCTTGCGAGACCGGTGAAAATCCGCTTTGGCACGAACAGGAGCAACGGTTGTACTGGACTGACATTCCAACAGGGCGACTCTTTCGTTACGACCCGAAGAGCGGAAAGCACGAGCAATGTTACGAGGGTAGACCCGTAAGTGGCTTCACGGTCCAAGTGGACGGGTCTTTACTCCTGTTTATGGATCGTGGGACTGTAACCATCTGGCGCGATGGCTTGCTGCAAGAGGTCATTCCGGAGATTCCCGCCGAACGAACATCGAGGTTCAACGACGTGACCGCTGACCCTCGCGGACAAGTGTTCTGCGGCACAATGTCGACTCCGGAACGGAAAGGGAGGCTCTACAGACTTGATCCTGACGGTTCGTGTAACGGTAGATGCGGACGGTAGCCTTTGGGTGGCGCTCTGGGGCGGAAGCGGAATTGTTCGGTTGCGTTCGAGCGGCCAGATTGATCGCAGGATTCGTTTACCAACTCCCAAGACATCGAGCCTCACATTTGCTGGTCAGGATTATCGGGATCTCTACGTAACGACGGCAGGTGGCAACACTAAGAATGAAGATGGCGAACTGGCCGGTGCGCTGTTTCGCATGAGGAACCAGGCACAAGGAGTACCTGAATTCCGTTCAAACGTTCGCATGCCAGTCAATAGCTTCAGCGAGGAATCATGAATCAGATTGATCTGAAGGGACGTAAGGCCGTTGTTACGGGAGGAGCGCAAGGCATTGGTTTCTCCATTGCATCCCGTTTGATCGCTTCGGGTGCGGCAGTGTCGCTCTGGGATCGGGATGAAGTTTACTTGAACAAAGCGCAAATCGATCTCGGCATTAAAGGCGAAGTGTCTGTGGAGGTTGTGGATGTGGCCTCGGCTGAAAGTGTGGAAAAGGCCACCAAGTCCACTTTGGAAAAACAGGGCAGGATCGATATCCTTGTCGCGAACGCTGGTATCGCAGGTCCGAACCTCAAGTCTTGGGAGTATCCGCTGGACGCATGGAAACAGGTGATCGATATAAATCTGACGGGTGTTTTTCTCTGCTGTAGCGCAATCGTTCCGCACTTGTTGGAGCAGGGCTATGGCCGCATTGTGAATGTGGCTTCTATTGCAGGCAAAGAAGGGAATGCGAACGCGTCGGCCTACAGCGCATCAAAGGCCGGAGTGATCGCGTTCACGAAATCATTGGGAAAAGAAACGGCGAACAAGAACATCGCGGTCAACTGCATCACTCCCGCAGCTGCGCGTACCCGCATATTCGAGCAATTGAGTCAGGAGCACATTGACTTCATGCTGTCCCGCATTCCGCGCGGGCGCTTTCTGGAAGTTGATGAGGTGAGCTCCATGGTCGCATGGCTTGTATCGGAAGAAAATTCCTTCACGACCGGAGCTGTTTTCGATCTCAGCGGTGGACGAGCAACATACTGAAGAAAAGGAAAAGAGGATGAAACTACTTCGCTACGGACCAAGAGGTTCAGAACGTCCGGCACTATTAGACAAGGAAGGAAAGCTTCGTGACCTGTCCGGTGTGATTCCCGATCTGTCTGGCGCCGCACTCTCTCCCGATTCATTCGCAAAGCTGCGGCGACTTAGTCCGGACGCTCTTCCTGAAATCAGTGATTCTCATCGAATCGGTCCGTGCGTTGGCTCGGTGGGCAAGTTCGTATGCATCGGTCTCAACTACTCTGATCACGCGGCTGAGTCGGGAATGGCCGTGCCAAAAGAGCCGGTGGTTTTCATGAAGGCGACCTCGGCCATCATTGGACCCAACGACGATGTGATGATTCCGAAAGATGCTCTAAAAACAGACTGGGAAGTGGAACTCGGCGTCGTGATCGGCAAGGAAGCAAAGTACGTCGAAGAGTCAGACGCGCTCTCCTATGTTGCCGGATATTGCGTAGTCAACGATCTGTCCGAACGTGCCTATCAACTCGAGGGTACTGGCCAATGGGTGAAAGGCAAGAGTGCAGACACCTTCGGACCGATCGGACCCTGGCTGGTGACTTCAGATGAGATTCCTGACCCGCAGAATCTGCACCTCTGGCTTGAGGTCGACGGCCACAATTATCAGAACGGAACAACCAGAACAATGGTATTTGGCGTTGCTTATCTTGTGAGCTATCTGAGTCGCTTCATGAGCCTTCAGCCGGGAGACATCATCTCCACGGGAACCCCTCCCGGTGTAGGTCTCGGCCAAAAACCGCCCGTGTATCTCCGTCCCGGCAACAGAATCAGGCTCGGTATTGAAGGACTAGGAGAACAGACTCAGACCGTCGTTCCCTTTAATTTCGTGAAAATGATCGAGTCGCCTTTTCCAAGCTTGCGCCAAACAGACACCAAGAACACCAAGCCAGAGTGGGGTCGAAAGTAGAGATCGAGGGATGGCGTCACAAGATTGATGACGAGTTGCCGGGTCAACGTATTTGTAGTCCCTGACAGACTGCAGCGACAAGGGCATTTTCCGGTGATTCAACGGAATTGCAATGAATCTCGCGTCTTGTGAGTGCGATACTCGCCCCGTAGGGCACCATTGAAGCATTGAAGCGAGTTCAAGCGGGTTTGCTTGCAGTCGCATCTGCTCGATTCCCGGCTTGCTTGATCACTCTACCCATGTGTAAGCTTCGCTCTCCGGTCTCGCGACGGCCGGATGCCCGAGAAGCTCAAAGCTGCCGCGCTCGATGCTTCTGACGACGAGATCGCAATTCATTGGTCGGAGGACACATCCATATGAAAAAGTTCAAAGCTTGGGTACTGCTGTCTCCACTGCTCTTCGCGCTGCCCCTCTGCGCGCAAACCGTGAAGGTTAATTGGCGTACAGGAGCTCCGTTCGCGAGTTACAAGACGTTTGCATGGCAGGATTCAAAGAATCCCAGCGCTGCTTTTTACGGACAATGGATTAAAGCGGACGTTCTCGCCGAATTGGGTTCGAAGGGTCTTGCGCCAGTTGCCGCTGGGCAGACGCCGGACGTTATTGTCACCTATCATCTCCAAGGGCAGGAATTGATTGACACAACTTCCAGCACAGATTCTGATGGTTTCGGCTGGGGCGCAGGGCCATGGGGTGGGGGCTGGGGTTGGTATGGCGGATGGGGGGGTTGGGGTCCCTTCGACGAAAACGCCACAACATTTACCTCTGAGCATCCGCACGATATTCTCATCCTGACGATTAGCATGGCTGATGCAAAACAAAAGATGCTCGTTTGGCGCGGTCAGGCGACCGTGGACAACCCCTCCAATTCCCAGAAGGGTGACGAAAAGCAGACTAAGCAATGCGTGCAGAAGCTCTTCAAAAACTATCCACCAAAGAGCAGGTAGCAGCGAGCATAAGTTACTCTTGCCGCCTCGAGCAACACGCAACGGAAGTATAAGGGCAGGCCGAATGGAACTTGTTCGCTCGTACGATTCCATTCGCTTCGGCCATCCCCGAAACCGGGGCGGGTCGCGTCCTGCTTCAACGTTTTCGAGGCCCGCTCGGCGTTCACTCACGTTACGGCCGGCATACTTGTCGAGTCGCCTAGCGACCTTCTGCACCCCAGGCTTCAGCAGTTTCGTTGCCTCCACTGCTAGCTCTGATTGCTACCGGGTGGAGCGACCCAGTCCCCGGACGGGTTTACCCGCGCTGTGGACCAGCGCTTTTCAGGGCGCAACCGGTTACGTGACGCAATCTCGCTAAGACGTTAAACTGCTGGTAGTAAATCTCGGCGCGACGGCGCACGCCTACTTTCGTGATCTTCGCAAGCCATTCGGCACGGTAGCGAGGTGCATACACTTCCTGACCAGTACAAGTAATCCCGCAACCTCGATAGATGCCTTCAGGCGATACATCACCCGCGTCAGATCGCGAGTGATCGTCAGATAGCTACGGGCCGGTTCCCGCAGAGTGTGTGCTGCTGGGCCGATTGCTAGTGGAAGGGCGATTTATCAACAAACAATGACCACCATCATGTAAGTCCCCGTTGCCTACGTCGGGGATTCCGGTAGACCCGTTTCGTGACGGGAATAAGAATACGTCCAGGCGTGAGAGTGAAGCAGTGCTTCGAGAGAGGCAGTCAGAACGATGAGGAAGTCATATCTTTTAATTTCGGCGGCATGGCTGTTCCACTTCGTAGCCTGGTTCCTCCCCGTAATAAAGCCTGGTGAGTTCCGCCCGGCTATACCCGGGTGGCAAGCATTTCGCTACGCGGCCTGTGGAGTTTGGGCTTGCCAGGGCGTTCAATTCGACGCTTGGTACTACGCGGTCCTTTCAACCATTAGCGCGATAACCACGCTGTTTTTTATTCTGGCTTCACCGTGGGTTGTGTTGCGCGGGTCGCGTTCACTTCGAAGAGAGTTTGCATGGGCTGCCGCTACAGCCTTTATTTTTAACGCTCACTGGATGGTCATTTTTGGGTCAGAGCGGTCCGAACTCACAACTGGATACTTCCTCTGGTGGTGTTCGTTTCTGCTTCTGGCGATAGGTTTGTTCGGTCTCGCAGGGAGAAGGAGGACAGAGGCTGCCCAAAGCCAAAATGCACCACGTTCAGGATGATTTTTGAGTGCAGGCGTAATCGCCAGCCCATCGGCAGTTCTAACGGCATGTCTCTAACGACGCCGGCCCTGCGCATCCCGCAGGAGACAGGCGTTCTCATGCCAATCTGATAAATTCGCCGAAGTTGATTCTAGCCATTGACTCTCTTGTACGTCGGTTTTGCGTCCCGGCAGGTTCTTCGTCTCCCGGGCATTCACCGGGTACACTTCGAAACCCGCCTCTTCGAGAATGTCGCGCGATCCAGTACACGCCCGTCGATTGCATCGCGATGGTTCGAATCCCACATTGGTGTAGCCAACCGGCCATCACTTTCAGCTCCGCTGTGGTGCACCCGAAGCGTCGTACCGGTTGGCTATCTCGACTCTGTGGTACAGCTACGTCGTGGGATTCGTTGCCGATATCAATGCCCGCGGCATCGGGAGTATCACCTCCAGGCTGAGCTCCTCGCTCTGGATTTTCCGCATCATCTCCCGCCGTTGCTTGCGGTTCATCTCTTGCCAACTGGGCTGCGTCGGATTTCGCCCTTGTCTTTTTGCTTGGGTTTCATGGGTTGGATTGGATCTACCTTACTTTACAGGCGGGACTCACACCAAGCCTCGATGAGATCGAATTCAAGGCAATCGACAAGCAAAAGCTTGCGAAATATACGGTCAAATATCCTGGCACAGTCCGAAACAGCCTAATGCACTCGCTTGCGTTTGAACATTTCGCTGAATGATGGGGGTCGGAGGCAAATATCGCCTTCACTCAGTAATGTGTTCAATGCTGACGCCAGCTTGTTCCAAGATGGCATAGAGCGGCCCGAGGGTGGCGCGGTGTTGAGGTTCGAGAGGTGCGTCTGCCGGCTTGGCTCGGTGTTCGCAGAACGCGAAGACGACGCGGGTGTTGGCACGCGAGAACGCGACAAAAAAGGTGCAGGTTTCCTCGGTTGGCTTCTTCTGAAAATTCCAAAATGCTGAATCTTCGAAGCCGACTCGCGGTCAACGCGAAGATTTGGAAGAGATGCTGGGGAATCTGCTGGACAACGCCGGTAAGTGGGCAAAGTCCAACGCTCAACCCAAAGCTATCCAATGCTATGCGCAGAAGTGACCCATTTTGGCGTCGCGATTCGAGTCGCCACGTCAAGATAGCCCGGAATGGTCGGCAAACCAGACGCAATCCAGATCGGGATATGCGGATGGGTACCGAGAAGTCCGCTGGTGGAGACCTATCCGAGTTGTAGGGTTCCGTTCCGGATTTGGGACTGAATCCTCCGCCCTACTTCGCCGGCCGGGAGCCGGCGATGAGGATGTCGACGAGTCTTTTCGCGCTTTGCTGCCAGTCTGGGCTAGTGGCGACGTTCGCGACGCCAACAAGAGCCCGAAGCAGATCCATGGGGTCGAGGTCCTTGCGTATGTCGCCGCTCTTGACCGCGCGCGTGACCAGTCTATGAATGGCCTCATGTATCTGAGCGTAGGAAGCTTCGAACATCTTCTTGGGATCCCCCACGAGCGCAGTCAGCGCCGGAGCGATAATGTGCTTCGTGGCGATGTTATCCACAAAAAGCAGCAACCAGGCCCGCAACGCCTCGATTGGGGACATGGTTGCCGCGAAGCGCTGCTCCGCTGCGGCTAGCTTTTCCATTCCCGTCCGGTAAACCGCTTTTAGAAGTTCTTCGCGCGTGGGGAAATGACGATACAAAGTTCCCGGGCCGACGCCGGCCTGTTTGGCGATGTCGTCCAGGCTCGCATCCGCGCCCGAGCGCGTAAACTCCAGCTTCGCGACCTCCAGGATGCGCTCGCGATTCCGCTGCGCGTCCGCGCGGGGCTTGCGGCTGAGCGATGGAGAACGTTTCCTAGTCATTTTCAAAATCTCTTGGTCATTTTAAAGAATCTCAAAAATGCTTGTAACCGGAGACAGGCTCCGGTAATCTGTATATATGGAGACACTCTCCACTTTACGCCAAGCGGCCAGACTCGTCAACACCGACTGCCCGGCGCGGTGGGGCGAGCGGCTCGAGGAGGGAAAATGGTGGAAGTATTTGGAGCGACTTCGACGACGGACGAGGTCCTGTCCGGCGTGAATCTGCAGGGTAAACGAATCTTCGTAACCGGCGTTTCGGCGGGTCTGGGTATCGAGACGGCACGATCACTTGCAGCGCATGGTGCAGACGTCGTCGGTGCCGCGCGCGATTTGAAAAAGGCCGAAGCGGCGACCGCACAGGTCAGAAGAAATGCTGCGGCCAACGCTGGGAGTTTCGAGCTGGTTGCGCTCGATCTTGCTAGCCTCAAAAGCGTGCGTGAATGTGCGGATGAGCTGTTGGCGAAGGGGCAGTTCTTCGACGCGGTTATCGCCAACGCGGGCGTGATGGCCACTCCCTTTGGCCACACGGCGGATGGCTTTGAGACGCAGTTCGGCACCAACCATCTCGGCCACTTTGTCCTGGTCAACCGGATTGCGCCGCTTCTGCGCAAAGGCAGCAGACTGATCAACCTTTCGTCCGCAGGTCACCGTTTTTCCGACGTAGACCTGGACGATCCCAATTTCGAGCGAACGCCTTACGAACCGTTCGTCGCCTACGGCCGCTCGAAGACCGCGAACATTCTTTTCGCTGTCGCGTTTGACCGGCGCCACTGTGGACGCGGCGTGCGTGCTGCCGCTGTGCATCCGGGAGTGATCGAAACCGAGCTCGGGCGCTACATGGGCCCGAGCCAAATACAAGGCTTGATTCAACAGATCAACGACCAGCTCGCGGCGCAAGGTAAGGGCCCGTTCCAGTGGAAGAGCGTCGCGCAAGGAGCGGCAACGTCGATATGGGCCTGCGTAGTGGCGGACGCTGAGGAAATCGGCGGCCGGTACTGCGAAAACTGTCACGTCGGCGAGATCTCGCCAGAAAACTTGCCCATCAGCGGCGCGAGCGAAGGCGTACGTGGCTATGCGCTCGATCCCAAGAACGCCGAAGCGCTTTGGAAGAAAAGCGAAGAAATGGTGGGAGAGAAGTTTTAGCACTCAGGAGAAAAAACTATGGATCTATCTATCACAGGAGCCACGGGATTTTTCGGTTCGCAAGTCACTCAAGAACGAGCCGGACGGGATATACGTGTCAACCCGGTGACTCCCGGGGACGGGTCCATCGTCACTGCGATTTGGAACGCGCTCGGGCTCGCAAAGGAAGCCGTCGACGAATGGACGGAGCAAACCGCGACAGAAGAAGCGCTGAAGCGCCTTGGGCAACCGCACGGAGTCGCGGCCATCGCGGCGTTCCTTGCCTCGCACGACACCTCGTACATCACCGGCGTAGAGTTTAACGTCGATGGCGGGCTCGGGCAGTTCTGAGGGGGCTCCATCCGTGTTAGTTTCAAAGAGGAAGATGTAACCGGAGACAGGCTCCGATTATCTAGACATTTGGAGACACTCTCCGGTTGACAAAGATTCGAGAAGCAATGCAACTGATGAGGGGGACGAAACAATGACGAAAGAAACCAAACTGGGCGGCACTTTCAAATTTCCTGACAGTTCCACAAACGTCTACCGCATGGGATACGGCGCGATGCAACTTGCCGGCCGCGATGGCAATAAGCTGGTATGGGGGCCTCCCAAAGATGTCGATGGAGGGATCGCGATTCTGCGACAGGCGATCGCCTCCGGCGTGAACCACATCGACACGAGCGATTACTACGGCCCGCATGTCACTAATCAGATCATCAAACGGGCGCTTCATCCCTACCCGAAAGGCCTGGTCATTGTAACCAAACTGGGTGCCCTTCGCGGCGCGGATGGCTCATGGATTCCCGCCTTCTCACGCGAAGAGTTGACTGCGGGGGTTCACGACAATCTGCGCAATCTGGGTCTAGAGCGGCTCGACGTGGTCAATCTGCGCGTCGGTGGCCTCATGGAGCCGACGGAGGGACCCATCGAGGAGCCCTTGACGGCGCTTGCTGAACTGAAGAGCCAAGGGCTGATTCGCCACATCGGCCTCAGCAACATCACTCCTTGGCAATTCGAGGAAGCACAGAAAATTACAGAGATCGTTTGCATCCAGAACTTCTATAACGTGGCACAGCGGACTGACGACAGCTTCATCGATGCACTCGCGCAACAAGGCGTAGCGTACGTTCCCTTTTTCCCGTTGGGAGGATTCACGCCGTTGCAGTCTTCCGTGCTCGACGGGCTCGCGGCGTCGTTGCAAGCGACTCCAATGCAAGTCGCGCTGGCCTGGCTTCTGCAACGTTCTCCCAACATTCTGCTGATACCCGGCACATCTTCGCTAAACCATCTTCGAGAAAATCTTGGCGCGGCAGCGTTGGAATTGCCTTCGGCCACGATCGCCGAGCTCAACGCTATCGCCAAGAATGCCGCGCCGGCTGCGCGTCAGGCTGGGCACTGATTTTGCGTTCCGTATGTGGAAATAAAGGAGTGCTTTATGAAGATATTCGTGACAGGAGCAACAGGATTCATCGGTTCTGCGCTCGTCCGAGAGTTGATCGACGCAAAGTATCAAGTGCTCGGCCTCGCGCGCTCGGATGCAGGTGCCAAGTCACTCGCCGCCGCGGGTGCCCAGGTGCATCGCGGCGATCTGAAAGACCTGGAAAGCCTGCGCAGCGGAGCAGCCATTTCCGACGCCGTGATTCACACCGCCTTTGTCCACGACTTCTCGAAGTTCGCGAAAAACTGCGAGATCGATCGGTCGGCGATCGAGACCCTCGGATCGGTGCTGGAAGGCTCTGATCGGCCATTGATTGTCACAACGGGGACAGCTGGATTGGCCGCCCCGGGTCAGGTTGCGACCGAAGACAACAACATACCGCCGAATTTCCCATTCCCGCGTGTTTCGGAACAGATGGCTCTTGCTCTGGTACCCAAGGGCGTCAAAGCTTCGGTTATGCGCCTTCCCCAGGTTCACGACACCACTAAGCAAGGCCTTGTCACCTATCTAATCGCTGTGGCACGGGAGAAGGGTGTGTCCGCATATGTAGGGGAAGGACGCAACCGCTGGTCAGCAGCACACGTTTTGGATGTTGCACGTCTTTACAGACTCGCGCTGGAAAAACATGAAGCAGGCGCGAAGTATCATGCGGTTGCCGAAAAAGGTGTGGCAATGCGGGATATTGCTGAAGCCATCGGCAGAGGATTGAAGGTGCGGGTGGTTTCTCTATCTCCCGAACAAGCGCAGGCTCATTTTGGGTGGTTGAGCATGTTCGCCAGCAACGATCTTCGGGCCTCAAGCGCGCAAACACGGAGAAAACTTGGGTGGAACCCGACAGGGCCCGGCCTGATTGCGGATCTCGGGCGTCAAAGCTATTTCGCTGAGGCCAGGAGGTAGCAAGCAACCAATGGTACGGTAGTTTAAAGCGATTCTTGATATGGCGGAGAGGGTGGGATACTCACCCAGGCGTTTTTGCTATCCCCGCGTGTTTTCAAGAACATCGAGGAAAACCGCATGGATACTCACGATTTCTACGATCTCGCCTGTTTCAATCCTTTCGACTGTTTCAACCATTTGGGTTCAATTTCGAGCTCAAACAGACACCAAAGACACCAAGTCGCATGGGCCCAAGAAACGGCCGGATTCAGCTGTAATTGACGCATTCAACGAAGCCCACTCAAGAGATCAAGGAAGGTGCCCTTTCAGTTCACAAGCTTGAGTGCCTCTGGCTGAGAGTCTTTTCCATCCCGGGGAACAACCATTTCCTGGCGGTGGCCGTCGGGCTCTTGAGACGCGCGATTTCGAGCTGAAGTATCTTTCTTGCGCCACCCATAAGTGAGCCGCCGGATGCTCGAACACTTAACAGGCGCATCCGCACGAGGCCAAGCGAGTGGCTCTCGAGGGAATCGCGCCAACCGTTTTTGAAGTGCCTGTGCACCAAAATGTGAACCAAGTTGCTGGCAGCAATTCAGCGATTACGCTAAGTTGCTGAATTGATTGGTGGCAACGAGGATTCGATGCTGCGTAATTCTCATTGTTCTTGGTGTCCTATCGTTCGTGTGGGCATAGGTCCGGACTTGTCTTGTACGTAGATGAGCGCGGCCCACAGCTGCCGTGAATGATGAGCACTCCCAACGCTTCAACAGTATTGCTGTTGGCGCGTCATCGTTTGTGATGACGTGACGCCCAGCCCAAAGATCTGCGCGTCGCTGTTCAGCATCGGCTAGAGAGCGAAAGGCCGTGCTGCGTTGCGAGTCTGCTTCTCGTTCGGCCAGAGCCGCATAGGTCCTCTGTCCACACATCTCGGCCTGCCAATTATTTTCCAAGATACGAAGAATTCGTTTGCGTTCTTGGGGATTCAGGTTCGACTCGGTAACAGCTGAGTTTGTGTTCATCGATCCGTAGCCTACGATTTTTCGCGTTCTCACGGAGTCAATCAGCATACTCGCAAGGCCGGTGCTCGCGCGCAATACGACCTACTCGTCCGATAAAGCAAACGAACCTTCTGGGACCATAACCGTCGTCACCTCTTTGTGTGGCGGTGTGGCGGGCGCGCTCGTGCTGTTGTTCCGAAACCGGTGTAAGATACCAGCGCGATGAGGTGGCACAATCATTCATTAGCAATGCCCTTCCTCGCAGTCCATGCAGGTTCAGTGGAAGATTTGGGAAAGGGGCATCAGATTTGATGCCCCTTTAATTCGGCAGTGGGTAGGGCGGGATCAAACTCGATATGCTCACATGTTTGCGTTCCGTCCCGCCTTCCGATTGCAATAGATCGTGGGCCTTCGACGACAAATAGGAGAGAACCGATGGTACGGAACTTTTTGTATCTTACGGTGGCGGTAGTTTTTATTTTTCTCACGAGCCTGGCTCTACCCGTATCAGTTCGCGCCCAAAGTGACGCGGATAAGCTTTTTAAAACGCACTGCGCCCTCTGCCACGCTGCCGATGGAAGCGGCAATGCCCCCACGGGCAAGGCGCTTCACGCCAAAGATCTGAGGTCCGCCGAAGTGCAGAACCAATCTGATGCGGACCTTACCACCATAATCAGTATGGGCAAAGGCAAAATGCCTGCGTTCAACAAGAAGCTAAAGCCCGAGGACATCAAGGCCCTTGTCGCCTACGTGCGGGACCTGGGGAAGAAATAGCGCCACTTCGAAGCGCTTTAGAAGCAATGAGCCCCCGGGCCTGGCCGGAAACCAAAATTTTCATCTCAGGAGACCTCGATGTGTGCATGGCGGCGAGATTCGGCAATTACGCACGTCCAAACTGAGGCGGACGGCACACAGATTCGAAGCAGACGTTCTTTTCTCGCAGTGTGGGTTGGAGTCGGTTCGGCGTTGGTCGGTTCTTTGCTCGCGGTGCCGCTCATGCGCTTTGCAGTATTTCCTCTGCTTCGCCGCACGACGGAGTTGAAAAGATCGCCCTTAGGTCCAGTTGACGAGTTCGCCCTTTTGACCGAACCGGTGATCCGCACTATACAGATCGAACAGGTGGATGGCTGGCGAAAAGCCATCTCGGAAAAGGCGGTGTATATAACTAAGGACCAGCAGGCCAAATTGCGCGTGCTGTCGTCGGTCTGCCCGCACTTGGGTTGCACGATTCCGTGGAATAAGGAGCGCAAAGAATTTGTGTGCCCCTGCCACGGCGGGATATACACGGCAGATGGAACGTACGTTAGTGGTCCTGCGTTGCGCGGGATGGACTCGCTGGAAACTTCCGTCGAGGACGGACAGCTCATGGTGCGCTTCCAATATTTTCGCCAACTAATATCCGATAAAGAAGTCATCGGCTGAGGAAGGATAATTTCCGGGGATGCAGACCACGCACGAAGGGCAAATCAATCGCTCTGCCGTTCCTCCGAAGGGAATATGGGGTTGGATAAATCATCGCACCGGAATTGACGCCGTTTTGCGCATCGCACTTTATGAACCTATTCCTGGAGGTGCGCGCTTTGCATATATTTTTGGCTCGGGCTTGCTGTTTATTTTTATTTCCCAAGTGATCACAGGAGTTTTCCTGGCGCTGTATTACGTGCCCTCTGCCGATCACGCGCACACTACAGTCGCCTACATTACCAAGGCCGTCACTGCCGGTTCGTTTTTGCGCAGTCTGCATTCTTACGGCGCGAGTGCCATGGTGGTGGTTTTGCTCATGCATCTTTCGCAGACCTACATCTATGGGGCGTACAAAGGGCACCGAGAATTGCTGTGGTTTTCCGGTTGCGTGCTCTTCGCTCTGATTTTGGGCATGGCTTTCACGGGATATTTGCTGCCCTGGGATCAGCGCGCTTATTTCGCCACCGCCGTAGGCACCAACGCCGCCAGTGAGGTTCCGCTTATCGGCGACGGCATCAAGCGCATGATGCGGGGTGGCACGGAGATGGGTACGCTGACCATCTCGCGTTTCTTCGTCGCGCACGTTTTTTTGATTCCCGCCTGTATTTTTTCGCTGCTAGCCTCGCACGTTTTTCTCTTTCGCAGGGTTGGAGCTGCGGGGCCGACTGATGAAGATCCCTACGAGCCCAAACAAAAAATGGAACTTTTTTATCCTCGCCAGGTATTGATGGATCTTTCGTTGACAGCGCTCCTGATTATCGCGCTGGGGGTGCTTTCGTTTTTTGTGCCGGTGCAGCTCGGTCCTGCCGCCAATCCAGCCGACGCCCTATACATCCCGCGTCCGGAATGGTATTACCTTCCAATTTTTCAGTATTTGAAATATTGGCACGGCCCGCTTTCTGTGGTCGGCGTCATGGTTATTCCAGCGATTCTAGTGGCCGCCATCATCGCTTTGCCCTTTCTTGATCGGAGCACTGAGCGCCGCCCGTGGAAGCGCCCCGTCGCCATGACCTCCTATACCTTCGTTATGCTTACGCTCGTGGGACTCGCGCTACGCAGTCAATATTTGGATAAGCACGACGTTGGGGTAGCAGAGCAACTCGCAAAACAAAACGCTGAAGAAAAAGACTTCATGAGCAAACCATTTGAGCCCGAACTCTCTTCCGCTTCGCTCGCTGCCGCAAACATTCAGTTAGCCGATCCCGAAGCCGCCAAAGGCAAAGCAATTTTCGAAGACCACTCCTGCAACGCCTGCCACGGCGACGGCGGGGTCGGAACCGCCGCTGCCCCCCGGCTGGTCGGGGAAGGCGTCAAGCGTTCTCCGGACCAACTGCGCGATCTGTTCGCCCACCCAACCGCAAAAATGACCGCCGGCGGGATGCCTCCAATCGACCTGCCCCCCGACGACCTGAAAGCGCTCATCGCCTACGTCGAGAGTCTGAAATAACGAAGTAACACTCTCGAACAAGAAGCGGCGCATTTGCGGCAGTACGAAATCGATCTGCCTTCGAGTGCGCCGTAAACCTTCTGCTATTAAGAAAAGTCAGTTGACGTCGAATCGGACATCCCTGAGGTATTCCTTAGTGGATTCTATTTCGGAGCTTTGACTCCGCCCGACAGCTCTAGCTCTACGATTACGGTGGGCTGCACTTTTAGAAGGAAACTACTGGGGTCTTTGATTCCCCAACTCACGTACGGCACTTCGAATTTACTGGTCTCCTTCCAGTGATCTCCGGTGAGCTCGGCATGCACCGGAACGGTGATCTCGTGATCAGTGCCGTGAATCGAAAAGATGCCTTTGATCTTGCAGTCCGATGGACCTGACGCAGCCGCCTTTCCTTCCAGTTGCGTAGGCCTGAAAACGACCTCGGGATATTTAGCGGTCTCGAGTATCTCCTTGTGCATTCGCGCGTCACGCGATTTGTTTCCGCTTTCTCCGCTCGCAGCGGACACCACAAACTCTCCGCTGACGTGCCCCGTGCCAGGATCGAATAGTAGCGAGCCGCCCTTCAGCGCAAATGTGCCGTGCACCGTGTGCAATGTGCTGTCCACAGTCCAATGCACTTTGGATTGCGCCGGATCGACTGCCAAGATAACTTCGGATGCAGCTGCGGTCTGGAGTTTTGGCCTCGGTCTGGACGCTACAACGGAGAAAAACAAACAGGCGATAACCTCTACACCAATCCGCCAAGACTGCTTGTTCATTTTTCCCTCAAACATGCAGCAACTGCCAACCAAGCTGCGCCGCGCGGATTGTGGCCCAGCCACAGCATCAGATCTCCCATCAACATAGGACGCCGCACAAGAGATCGATGCGTTTTTTCGTACGACTTCAAATCGGAGGCGACCAACGCTTCTGCCAGTGCGGTTGCTTGTCGAAACGCCATGCGAAGTCCCTCACCCGTGATGGCGTCGACACTACCCGAAGCGTCGCCCACTAAAGCAACGTTACCGCTCTGTACGTGAAATAGGAACACATCGAAGTGACCGCGCCGCGTTCTCGGCTCATGAGTTCCGCGTTCGCCAACTGCGCCCTAAGCTCCGGTAATTCCCGAAGTGCGGCATCGAAAGGCGCGTGCCCGGGAGTCTCCGACGTCACGACGACACAGTTTTCCTCGCGGCCCGTTGGAGGGAGCTAACCTATGACCCACCTTTGCAAAATGATGCTCGACACATTGGCGGATATTGGCCTGCTTTTGTCATTTACGCCAAATGCCCGGATGCAGAAAATTGGAGATTCTTATCTGCATGGGTCGTTAAGAATGGTAAATGCAGCCCGTCGCCAAACTTACGATACTGTCGAGACAATAGCGGCAAAGAGGACGTCACATGATTGCTGAGAACTTTCATCCCAAGGCGAAGCACGCTGCAGCGCTCGTAGCCGTGACTGCTTCGTTGCTGATGTCGGCATGCGGTGGCGCAACCTCCCCTGTGGTCACCGCGCAGACGGCTTGCGCGACACTGTCCGGAAAAACCATTGGGGGCGCAATGCTCACGACGGCTGTCATCCCGGCCAGTGGAACTGTGCCAAAGTATTGCAAGGTCAAAGGCACTCTTGCACCTGCGCTGAACTTTGAAATTCGCCTGCCGGACGCCTGGAACGGCAAGCTCTACTATGCCGGGGGCGGTGGCTACGACGGAGTAATGACGGAATTAGTCGTGCCCCCTCTTGCTCAGGGTTATGCGGAAGTCGTCAGCGATTCCGGGCATCAGAGTGACGGAATGTCAGCTGCCTTTGCATTGAACGATACGTTCGCCGCCCAGCTCTTCGGAAGTCTCTCTGTGCCAACGGTCATGTCGACAGCCCTCAAAACCGTGACCGCGGCTTATGGTGTGCCCCCAGCCAAGTCCTATTTTGAAGGCTGTTCGAACGGAGGACGTGAGGCATTGATGGCAGTGCAGCGAAATCCGAACCTCTTTGATGGCGTCATTGCTCGCTCGCCTGGTTACAACTGGGTGGGCTTCATGGGAGCGTTCAACCGCACGGCGAAGGCGTTGGCTGCACCCGGGGGAGCGTTTACTCCTGGCAAAACGGCGCTGCTGGCGAAGCATGTGCGAAAGGCTTGCGATGGACTCGACGGTATTGTCGACGGTGTCGTCTCGAATCCCGCGATGTGCACGGCAAAAGTGGTGAACGTCACCGCTTTGCGTTGTGCCAGTGGCGCAGATACCGGAGACACCTGCCTTTCCGATGCGCAACTCGCAGTCGTCAAATCGTGGACGACCGACGCGGTATTTGCAGGCAACGACACTTTTCGAAGCAAAGGATATAACCTGACTGGCAACGAAGACGATCCAGCGGGCTTTGGGCTCTGGGTTTCTGGCGATGGCGACGTAAAGAAAGCCGGACAGTATATGTTCCAGGATACCAGCGTTAAATACGTACTTGCGCGTGACCCCAACGCCGATTCACTGAAGTACACCTGGGATAAAAATCAGAGTGCACTTTATTCAATGGCAGCGCTCAATGACGCGACGCAAACCGATATTCGTCCGTTCATCAATAGCGGCGGCAAATTGATTGTCTGGCACGGCGGCTCGGATGAAGCCCTCAGTGTCAACTCGACCATCGAGTACATGGCGAACGTTACGAAGTCCGTCGGCGCGGCGAACGCCGCTGCGTCAACTCGGTTCTACGTAGCGCCGGGAGTTAACCACTGTGAAGGTGGGGTAGGACCGGACAAGACTGACTTACTGAGGGCCTTGGACCAATGGGCAACGAAGGGTATCGCGCCGGGTACTTTGACCGCAGAGAAGCTGGACGAGAAGGGAGCGGTAACGCGTACTTTGCCGTTGTGCCAATATCCGCAGTATCCCAAGTACACGGGGCCGCCCAATGACGCTGCGGCAGCCAAGTTGGCGACGAACTATACCTGCACGTCGCCCTGATCGAGAGTAAGTTAAGTTATTCAACAGGAGCAGACGTCCTGACAAGGTCCTTTGCCGGAAGCAAATTGTGGGCGAACTAGAGTTAGCAACCGGCAGCGGATCATGAGCGCTAGCTACGGCCATGCAACTCCCGAAAAAGCAAAGGAGTCATACCGAAGCGGCGATCAAAAGCCTTTGATAGCTGGGCGCCGGTTAGATAGCCAACTTTCGCGGCAATCTCCTTGAGTGACAGGCCGGCCGCCAGATAAACGCGAGTCTGATCGAGCCGCAAGGTCTCGACGAAGTGTGCCGGCGTCACGCCGATGCTGCGGGTGAAATTTCTTTGGAACGTACGCTCCGACATAGAAACGCGTGCGGCGAGCTTCGGCACTTCTAACGGCCCAGCCAAATTCTCGCGAATCCAGTCGATCAGGTCTGCGAACGGCGCCTCCGCATGACTTTGCGCATTCAACACCGGACTAAACTGAGATTGGTACCCCGGACGTCGCGCATACAAAACGAGGCGTTTGGCGATGGCGTTGGCGACGGTGTCTCCCAAGTCTGAGGCCACCATTGCCAGGCTCATGTCTATTCCAGTCGTAACTCCGGCAGATGTCCACAACCGGCCATCATTGACAAATAACGCGTTAGCATCAACATGCGCCTCGGGACACAGTTCCGCCAACTCCGAGCAAGCCGACCAGTGAGTGGCGACCCGCTTACCGCCTAGCAGACCGAAGTGCGCCAGAGCGAATGTGCCCGTGCAGACGGAACCAAAGCGGCGCGCCCTTGCGCTTCCCCGGACGGTCCATTTGCGCACAGACCTGTCGGCCACCAACATCCTCAGCCCGGATGCATTGCCTCCGGCGATCAGTAAAGTGTCGATGGCACGCGGTGACAGCTCTCGCAGCGGTTTAGTCACAAGAGCTACCGCGCTGTTGGTCTGTATCGTGCCGCCTTTGGTGGACAGTATGTGGACGTTGTAGTGCGCTTTTCCCGAAGCAATATTACCTGCCTCAAACACCATTGCCGGACCGCTGACGTCGAGTACCTGACAGCCAGAGAAGGCAAGTATGGCGACGTTGAGTGGCTTCGACATTGGCAGATATTAGCCTACTATTGGCATTTACGCCAAATGGCCAGACTGCGACAATCGATAACCGGACTGCTGGATATCCATAAGAGGATATGAGTTATGGACGAGAATGGTATTTCCCGGCGTTCTTTTGCCAAGGGAATTGGTCCAGCATTAGCTGCGTCAACTTTCTTTAAGCCTGGTCTTGCGCAGGAAAAGCACTCCACACGTACTGTGGCCGAAAATGACGCCGATGTTGAAGCTCATGCTAAATCGCGCCTTCAAATTGGCATGCTCTTATATCCTGGTCTGAGCGCTCTCGATCTCGTCGGACCGCACCCTTTCTTTGCGGAATTATCGAACAGCCAAGTCCATTTGCTATGGAAAGACAAAGACCCTGTCGTCTCGTCACTGGGATACAGCATTGTTCCGACCACCTCGATCAGGGATTGTCCCCGCGATCTTGATGTCGTGTTTGTGCCTGGCGGTACGTCGGGCACATTCGCAATGATGGAGGACGACGAGATTTTGTCGTTCCTTGTTGATCGAGGCAGCCGCGCCCGTTACGTGACAAGTGTCTGCACCGGGTCATTGATCCTTGGGGCAGCCGGACTCATGAAGGGTTACCAGGCGACATCTCATTGGAGGTTTCGCGACCTTCTCCCTATGTTCGGTGCGACGCCCGTCGAGGAGCGTGTGGCTACCGATCGCAATCGCATAACTGGCGGTGGCGTGACCGCCGGAATTGATTTCGGGCTGATAATCGCCGCACGCCTTCGCGGTCGTCAGGCGGCGGAAGTATTGCAGCTCTATAACGAATACGATCCACATCCACCATTCGCAGCGGGGACGCCAGCCGTCGCCCCCTTGGCGACCAAGGATGCTGCCTATTGCGCGCTGGCCTCGGCGTACGACCAGGGTCGCGCGGCTGCTGCGCGTGCGCGCGAACGTCGGCATCTGGGCTAGGGCCTGTGGGGGTTCGCAGTCGTTTTCTGCGAGCCCTCATTAGCGGCGTTGTCCCCGAAAATTCCGACGACCTTCGCCAGCGCATGCCAGTGGCGAGGATGAGGCAGGCGTTTTTCCAAAGCGCGGTGAACAGGTTGACTCGGTCATTCCCTATTGTTCGGGAGTCCCCAGCATACGTGATTCCTAACGAGTAGCGGGCACTACAACGGCGAAAGATGTTCGGTGGCCTCCAACGCTTTGGGCCCGATATGCATGACTGGCAAAATCGCTTCCACACTTGCTCCGTTCCCATTTGAGTGAACCCGTAGCGTACCTCCCAGTTGGCTCACTCGTTCGCTCATTCCTCGTAAGCCCACCCCTACGGAACCGGCAGCGTTAATTGCAGCCAGCTTTTCTGGACCAATGCCCTTACCTTCGTCGCTTACTTCGCAATGGATATATCCATCGGTCTTAACTAGGCGAACTCTGGCTGTCTTGCTTTCGGAGTGTCGATGAATGTTGGTGAGGCACTCCTGAACGATTCGGAAAATTGCCAATTCGAGATTGTCAGCGAGGCGCCCGAGACCGGGGCCGACGTCGAGATCGACCTGAATGCTACTGCGTTGTGCAAATCCTTCTGCAAACCACCTGATGGCAGACTCTAGTCCCATCTCGTCCAAAAGCGGTGGATGGAGGAGGTAGGAGATGGTACGGATTTCGGTTAGTGCCTGCTTGATCAACTCGGCGTTCTCCTCCACACTCTTTGCCGTTTCACGGCTTAGCTTTCCCTTTTCTTTCTCCACCCTAGACGAGTTCATACGAACCGCAGCGAGCAATTGTCCAACACTGTCGTGAAGCTCACGAGCAATTCGGCGTCGCTCTTCGTCACGGAGTTTAATAAGTCGCACGGAAAGCTCTCTAACCGTGTCAGTTTGTTTCAGCAACAGTGTGTTTTTATCTTGAAGCTCTGTCGTTCGTTCAGCGACCCGGCGTTCAAGCCGCTCATTAGCTGCCTTGAGTTGGTCCTCCGCTATTTTGCGAAACCAAGCAGCACGTCTATTTGATTCGCCGAACGCTACGATGACGGCTGAGAAGCTGAAAAAGCAAAGCATGCTGTAGCGTTCGGAGGGAGACCGAATGAGCAAAGAGTGCAGAGGTACCAAGAAAAAATAGTCAACACCGATCAGACACAGCAGGCTAGCCAATAGAGATGCTCCAAGCCCGCAATACCAAGAACAAAACACCACAGCAAGCCAGGCCGTAAGATATGGATCAGTCGTCCCAAGAACTGGAACCAGTGCGTGGCGCAGATATAGGGCCATCGCTGAAGCCAGTACGGCGAGAACGTACGAACCGGCTCCATGGCCAGTCGAGAATTCCCATCCTGAGAGCTCCCACGTCGGAAGCCATCGCGAGAGACTCGGACTAGTCATGGCCATGAACATCCCAACCCAGACCCGGCGAGGAAAACGGCAGAATCAGAACAATTGCACTTTTTCCCATAGCACCTCCAACGTGAGTAACCTGGGATTTGTGCAAGGCAGCCTTGGGAATTCGTTGATGTTCCAACGCAGCAAACAGCACGATTCGTTTGCGACGACGGTACAATATCGTATTGCGATATAAGTGTCAATGGAACTCAGGAACTCGGAGGAACTCGCATAATGGGAACCAGCATTCAAAAGTCTGAAAACCCGCTTGCCGTCCCGGTAGAAAGCACCAGCGGTGAGCACTCCGGGAATATTAGTTCCGGACATTCTTAGCCCGTGCCACCATCCGTGTGCTACGGTGGGATCTGCCCTGATTTCTACTATGTGCGATTTTCTTCTGAGGCGCCCGAAACGGTATGTTAGCCGTATCGGCATCGCCGAGACGATGCTCCGCAGATTGCTCCATTGGAATAAACCCATGTTTTATAAACCATACATCACGCATTTAGCACAATGCGGAATCCCGTGAGACAGTATGCAGCCAGTATGTCGCAGTCTGGAAGGTGCGACAGGTGATCCGGATCGGCTGCTACATCCGGGGGTCTTTGGTATAGTCAGCCGATGGCTTCGAATCCTAAAATACCCCGGAAGTTGAAACCAACCTGGAAGGCGCTGGTTGAGGTCTGTTTCATTATCTTCTTGTTCTATTCCAATCTTTTGATGGGGGAATTTACTCGTGCAAACGGTCGAGGAAAAAGTTTAGCTTTCGCGGTTGAAGATATCTTTTCGGTTACCAATTTGGTTATTGCCGTCATTTCCGGATTGCTCGGCTACTTGGTTTTTAACTACTTTCGAAGGCGCCTTTGAATCACCGTGAGGATTATTGCAAAAAAAAACCATGTCAACGGTTTTGAAGTCGGCGACAAAATCGAAATGCCGTCCGAGGCCAGACTGGCGAGTCCATTGCAAGTGGATTCCTTCGTAATCTCGGTGGCGGGAGCGTCGTAATGGCGACCCATTCCACGGCTCGGACGGCCGGCCGGGCTGCCTAACAAAGAAATAGACGACTTCCCGCGGCTGCGGATACAAAGGGCTTCGAGAAAGCCTACATTGATGGCGATGAACTCGAGGACAGACAGGAGAGTCAGAGCGACAGCGGTCTGGGCTAATGTGCTGCACGTGACGGCAAATTTCGCCGGCAAGGACAACCACTCCTACCGAAGAGACGATTCTGGCAATTCGTCGGAGTCGGCGCGGAACCATGAGAATCCAAACAATCTTATGCTCCTACTGCATGATCTGCCCGAGCCTAGCGCCCTCAGGTGCCTAGCCACCTGTCCCGCGTTCTAGTAGACATATGTGAGAAAAGTAGGAGTGATCAATACAGGATAATCTGTATAGTCGAAGGGGGCGGTGCAACCCCAACGGCAGGTTTCGAAGCGATAGTAAAGTAAAGGGTCTCGCACGCCTCGTTGAAAACGCAAGGTCCTATTACTGACTTCGGGTTTGCTAAAGCAGAAGCCGCACCCAGATAACTGTATATCGTATTACGATATTCTTGGCAACCCTTGAGAATTCCCGCGCCGTCCAATCGTATGGACTGAGTGAACAACGACCCGGATCCGAATTAAGGAGAGCCGACTCGACCAGCTCTTGCCCCTCGCGGTAGAGCCATTCGATCGGTTCGATACTCCACAAAGGAGAAACACGATGCGCGTTTCGCGATGGCCTCTCTTGGCATTTCTGCTCATCTGCTTGAGCCCTGTATCTATGTTTGCCCAAACGGGCCCCAACACCAAAATCGGCAATTTTCAAGACTGCTTGAACAACTACACCGACTGTGATCACTCACAACTCAATGCGGAGGAGCGCCAAGAAGCGTCCGATGTCTCGGCCGATAAAAACCTGGATAACTGTCTCAGCGGTCTAGGCGAATGCAACGCAGCTCTGCTAAGTCCAGAACTCAAGAAACAAGTCGAATGCGCCGCCCACGTTCGAAACCTCCAGAACTGCCTGGATACTATGACCGTTTGCGATCAACAAGAACTGACGGCCGAGGAACGGCAAGTTGTGATTCGCGCAAGACGCGACCAGAACCTTCAAAATTGCTTTAACGGGTGGGAGGAATGTCAACTAGCTGCTTTGACCAAGGAGGAGCGCAACCAGGTGAGCGTCATCGCCCACGATCGCGCCTTTCGATCTTGTCTGGAAGGCCTTCCTGCTTGCGATCCAAAGCAGTTAAGTGCCAGCGAACAACAGCAGGTGGCGAAAGCCGTCGATGAACAGAACGTGGCAAATTGCCTCTATGACCTGGAAAGTTGTGACAAGAAGAAGCTGACTGCGCAAGAAAGAGCAGAAGTATTGGCAGGTTCCCGCGATCTGAGCTTGCAGTACTGAATGCCTGCCGATTCCCGCGAGAATTGTTTTTGTTAGAGGGGATCGTGCGAGAAACTAAAAACGGTTATCGTGGTGCTCCTTTGGATTTTCATGGTCGTGGTGGCCAGTACCTGGTTGGGTCGACCACCTCGTACGAGGCTGACCAATTCGTTGACCCAGTTTAAGCCCACTAATGTCGCCAGAAAGTCCTATCCCTAACCGCCCCCTCATGTGGCGATCTTCATGTCGGCTACCTCGTGGCCTAAGGTGAATTCGATAGCGCCCAAAATGGTGCCAACTTCGACTGGCGCGCCCCAAAAGTTTGAAACGTTCTGCGCTTCACGATCATGCCAGCCGGATCGCAACCACGCGGTACGGCTGGCAGAATTCTGACGCGAACTAATCGTTGAAGATTATTGTTTACGGGACTAGGCTTGCTGGTGCGAATGGCCCGCGTGCTTTGGCAGGCTGGTAACCGCGTTATACAGGAGCGCGAAAAGCAGTCCTGCTACAGCACCATCAATCAGGCCGTTGACAGTTCCAATGATGACACTTCCTATGGTCCTTGACGCGTGGAACCAGGGATATACTGAACTGGTCAGTTGAATGAAGCTAGCACCATAGCTGGGATCTGCCAGATTAATCGAACCGACGCAGAGGATGGCGGCAGCCCATAAGAGTCCAGTTGCAATTGCCGTGGCCTTTAAAGAGAGTTGCATCATTTCTTCCTCCATGATTTCTTAAAATAATGCCGGGAGTGAGTCTACCCACCCGTCCTGGGAAGGCGGCGTTCCTTCGACGCTCCGACTCATAGCCGACGCGACGTGAGTCCCGGCGAATATCGCCTGCCCAGGGATAGAATTTCGGAAATATAGCGATCAATGTGCCGCGTTAGTGGCCCGCGCTTGCTGGACGCTTGTCGCAGGCGCGTTTGACACCATTTCGACTTTCTTCAGTTGTGGTTCACGGCGCTGCCAAACAATTCGTGTATCGGATGCGTCTGTCGGATAGATCACTGCCGATTGTCGACCGGTAGGCTCAAGAACAAGATCCGCACGGCGATTGTAGGCGAGCCAGGTTGTTTTTTCACTTTTGATCATCCACTTATCCGGCGTCTCATCGCTTCTGGATTGGAGGGTTTCTACAGCTTTCACATCCATTTGTTTATCTTTTCCTTCGGCCCGCATCTTGATTTCATCAGCCGGAATACCCTTGGAAACCAGGTAGTCTCTGACGAGAGCTGCGCGGCGTTCACTAAGTGCTTGGTTATATCTGCTAGGCCCACGCACGTCGGCGTGTCCAATAACCACCAGGTTGGCGTGCTGTTCATACATGCGGAAGTTTCTGAACTCTGTCGCAATGTTGTCGAGAGTCATTTTCTCACTCGCTACAAGACCAATCTTCGGATGGTGTTTGGTTGGATAAGCCGTTGGGAAGAAGAGGCTAGCCAGTGTTGCCGAAGGTGGGGGATCAATGGAACCCACTAGGTGTAAGGTCGCTGTCTTTGTTGTCGTCCCTCCGCAAGCATTTGCCGCGGCAATCGTGTACGTAACGTCTTCGCTGACTGGGCCCGTGCTCGTCTGTTTGGGGTGGGCGGTCACTACTCGGCTGCCGCTCATTGCATCGCTATTAAGAGGTTCGACCCAGGCGGAGTTTGCATTGGAGGTCGACCAATTCAACGTAGCGGAACCATCCTCCACGACGCGGTCCCCAATTTTGTGGTAACGGACTTCCGGCTCACTGAGGGCAATTGTGGCGCTTGGCGTGGCGTCAACCTTCACCGTTACGGTCTGCGTGGTGTCTCCGCCAGGACCCTTCGCGGTCAGCACATAGGTCATATTATGGGTAGGCGTGACAGTTTGGTCTCCTTGACCCGGCACTTCGCCCATCCCTGCAATAGAAGTATCTATTGCATCGCTGGAATTCCAGATGAGTTGTGTCGCTTGCCCACAACTGAGATTAGTGGACTGAGCTGCAAGTTGCGCCGACACGGGCGCGATCGGCACCTTGGCGCTGGCAATTCCGGCATGGAATCGAGGCTGCGGTGGCATGTTCAATCCCTCTTTCCATTCCTTGGTTTTCATCTCGCCGTTGCGATTGAGATACACAGTCACTTGTTGCCCCGCTTTCGCGGTGATCGGACCGGACCAGATGGTATTGCCTTTGCGAGTCACGGTCACTTGATATGTTCCCGGCTTCACGAGCAGTCGTTGATGCCAAATCCAGTTCCAGTCAAATTCGTCGACATGGCCGACGAAATATGCCGGCGTCTGGCCGTTTACGAGAACTGCGGCGCGAGGATGTCCTTTGAACTCGATGTCAGCAAATGGTCCAGCAACCACATCTCCGGACGACTGCAGGTTGACTCGTAAATCCGTCGTCTCGCCTGCACCTACGTGGACGTCCTGTATTTTGGGCAAGTACCCGTAGTTGTAAACTCCCACCTTGTGATCGCCCGCGGCAACTTCGATCGCCTGGCTGCCATCGCGGATTGCCTTACCGTCGACGAAAACATAAGCCTGCTTCGGCTCAACATGTATTTTCAATTTCCCTGTTTCTTGAGATGGCTGCGCAAACGCCGAGAACGCCCACAAGCAACTCATGGCCGAAACCAATACCCCGAATACAACAAGTTTCCTTCGCATTTGGTGGGACCTCCTTCACGGTGATGATCGTGGCTTGGTCCGAATCATCTGTCTCTGGGATTTCGTTGACGGGACCAGCAAGAGCTTACCCCCTCGCCCCGTTTCCGCGCGCCTCCCATGACTCTAGTCAGCCATCCCAGCCGGGAAACGCGACCGCTGCTTACACATATCGTGATGCGATACATCGCCTAATTGTTGCCTTGCACTTTATATCGCGGTGCGATATATATGCATGTGGCTGCGGCTGACCATCTGTCCTCACGATCCGTCTATCGGTGGGGAGTTAGGTGTCGCCGGACAAGCGGCCGGGAGTGAGGAAATCCATGCGCGCTCTGGTCTTGGCGTGGACAGAGCCGGTATGTCGAGACCCTTGAAGCTAGTGCGCGCGGAATCGGAACGTAGTCCGCAGCACGGCACAAGCGGGGTGCTTTTCCGAGTGTTTCGATTCGATCCCAGAGTCACGCGCTTCGGCGCTTGGGGACCGATGCTACTTTGTCGTCAGCAAACCATATCGTGCTACGATACATCTAATGGAACAGAGGCAGAAGATGCAGTTTCGCCTTTTGTGCAATGGCTTTCCTTGGAATCCAGTCGGACACTTTCACCTCCGCCTCCCTTCTCCGCTGACCAGGCTTCCACCCCGGGCTCCGCACCGGTCACTAAAGAGGCGTATATGGAGCTAAGAAGAGTAACTGTTCTTCTCGTCGAACGCGATGCGCGATGCACCTCCCCCCTTGAGTCCTACCTCCTCAAACGAGAATGTGAACTCTGCCTTGCAACTTCCAAAAAAGAAGCGTTGGAGTTCCTGGATCGTCGCCATTTCGACCTAGTTCTCAGCGAGTTCTTGCTTTCCGATGGGACCGTCTACGAACTAATGCATCA
Organism: Candidatus Acidiferrales bacterium; assembly: GCA_963742325.1. Classification (GTDB taxonomy): domain Bacteria; phylum Acidobacteriota; class Terriglobia; order Acidiferrales; family UBA7541; genus Acidiferrum. The sequence goes on from CAVULB010000002.1 coordinate 3,858,737, forward strand.
GCTTTTGGGTTCCTCAACCACTATGTTTTTTTTTAACGCGGTCGAGGATGGATGCTGGTGGATGAATGCCATCTACGAAGGACAGGATCGTTCGCAAGACCCAGGGATGCGGCCCGCACAGTTCAAGATCTTGTTAGACAAAATTCTATTGACCAGCTATCGAAGCAAGTCCCAGAACCAGGAGTGTCCTGTTCAATCGGCCACTTTTGAGGTTCAGGCATCGATTAAGAAAAGGAGAAGTCCCATGCGAAGGACAAATGATGGTCCTGTACTTTGGTCTCCTACGCAACTGCAACCCGGTATCGTCGCAAGTTTTCGGCGGTGGAATACAGTGATCATTGCTGTTCTTGCTTTCCTCGTACTAGGAGTGTCTTTCGCCGCGATCGTTCCCGGGCTCGAAGGTCGCGCTACGGCCGCTAGCAAGGTTCCCTTGAAAATCGACAAGGATCCCTCTCCCGTCAGCCTGGCCGAGTTCAAGAACGGATACGCCCCTGTCATTGATCCGGCCCTGCCTGCCGTAGTGAATATTTCATCTACTAAGGTCGTCAAACAACAAAACAACTTCCCAAGCATGTTTAACGACCCCTTCTTCCGTCAATTCTTCGGCGATCAATTTAATCCGTCTGATGTTCCGCAAACCGACCGGGAATACAGTCTTGGTTCTGGGGTCATTGTGAACCCCGACGGCTACATCCTCACAAACGATCACGTCATTTCGGGGGCGTCCGACATCGAGGTTTACACTCAGGACAAAAAGAAATTCAAGGCCAAGTTGATCGGCACCGATTCCCTCACGGACATCGCTGTTTTGAAAATCGACGAGACTGGCCTTCCGGCGCTGACTTTGGGCGACTCCTCCCGGCTTAAAGTGGGCGACGTCGTCTTTGCCATCGGCGATCCTTTTGGAATCGGTGAAACCGCCACCATGGGCATAGTGAGTGCCACCGGCCGTGGACTTGGTGGCTCCATTGAGCACTATGAGGATTTTATTCAGACCGATGCGGCTATTAACCCCGGCAACTCTGGAGGCGCTCTCCTTGACCTGCACGGCGATTTGGTTGGCATCAACACCGCAATCATTACTGGAAACGGTAGCGGCGGGAATCAGGGCGTCGGACTGGCGATTCCGATCAATATGGCGCACAACGTCATGGAACAAATTGTGGATCATGGAAAGGTTATTCGCGGCCATCTCGGCGTAGCTATCCAAAGCGTCGATGCAGACATGGCCAAGGCTTTCGGCCTGACCCATGGGGGCGGTGCATTGGTTTCCGAGGTGACGCCGGGGAGTCCCGCTGCGAAGGCCGGGATCGACCGCGGCGACATTATTCTCGCTCTTAATGGACAACCCGTCAGTGGCCCCGACGATTTGAGCGTCAATATCTCTCAAACGTCTCCTGGCACAAAGGTCCGCCTAAAAATCGCACGCAACGGTCAAACGCGCGACGTTTCGGTCACCCTTACGGAGCTTGCCGAGAAACAGCCGAATGCCGTCACCGCCACCCCTAAGAACTCCGCGCTCGAGGGTGTTCAGGTAGAGAATCTGACTCCAGCCACTGGGCGCCAGCTTGGTGTTGCGCCTTCACTGGCGGGAGTAGTGGTTACGTCGGTGGACCCCTCCAGTGCCGCTGCGGCTGCGGATCTCGAGAGTGGAGACATCATCCAAGAAGTAAACCGCAAGCCCGTTCATAATATCGACGAATACGACCGCGCGACGGCTGCGCTCGGCAATCAGCCGGCACTTATTCTCGTAAATCGTGGCGGCAACGCGCATTTTGTGGTCGTCGAGCCGCAGCCACCAAACTGAGAACTTCTTCGAGGCCGGCTGACGCCAATAAGTGCATCGTTGATCGAGAGTCAACTGTCGGCGTGAGCTTTGATCTTGTGTTTCCTTGACGCGGCAATGGAGGTGGTCAAGCGACAAAATTACCCACGAGGGGAAAGGGAAGACGGGGACGACTGTGATGACTACTGTGCGTATTTTGATTGTTGGAAAAAACACTCAACGAGCCTGTGGTCTGTTGAGACGAATTGACACTTGGTCGTGGGATTTTTACTTTGCGGAAACTTGCGCCGAGGTCATGCCGCTCTTGAAGGAGCACAGTTTTGACTTCGTCCTGAGCCAATTCATGCTTCCGGACGGTTGTGCTGATCAATTCTTGGCTCCCCTGCGGGGCGCACGCACACACATGTTCTTCTCTCATCTTTTCGAAAATGATTGCGTGTGGCTCCACGTCCTCGGGAAAGGCCAGAACCGCTGGTGGGAACCCCAACTGATTCAGCCTCACGATGTCCTCGATCTTATCGAGCGCTTCATCCAGCGCGACCTTGCGGACGAGCAACATCCCGATCACGTCCAAAAACTTGGGCGTTCCGAGGATAGCTCCCCGCCGTAGGCGAGTGGTGAACCACAGGGTTGCCGAAAGCTCTTTTGGTGGAAGAAAGGACATGAACAGTGACATTTGAACGGTTTGTGAGACCTTCGAACGTGTTTCTATGTTTTTTGGGAGTTGCGCTCTTTGCCTTAGTCGTGACGGCCAGACAGCGCGCCACACCTGTCTATGATCCGGCTACGGTTGTGACCGTGTCTGGAACCGTCGAAACTATCGAGGAGCACCAATGCTCTTTGGGCTGGGGCGGCTACCCTGCTCGAACCAGTTGGCTTGGAACTCATGTCATGTTGAGGACCGACTATGGAGTGCTGGACGCGCATCTCGGCCCTTCCTTGTTTCTTAAGCAGCATGATTTGATCCCTTTGAAGGGGGATGAGCTTGAAGTTACCGGTTCCAAGTTCGCAGGCGACCTGCCCGTCATCCTAATCGCCAAGGAACTTACTACTCCGAGCACTAAATTGATGACACTTTTCAACTGGCGGCGTATCGGACGTGGCGTTCGCAAAAATAGTTCTTCACCACCGTGGGCCTCGCCTGTGTGATCCGAAGGTAGGAGCGAACGTTGTCCATCATTTCCTGGACGTTTATTGGACGGACTCGGCCGAGCGCGTTCGTCTTCACATCTTGGTTCAGCAATTCATCCGGATTCAACTCCGGACTATAGGACGGAAGGAAGAAAACCCGGATTTGTTCACGGTGCTCGTCCAGCCAACGTGTCACTGAACGCGCCTTGTGGACTGGGTGACCATCCACAATCAGAAACACCTTCTTCCTGGTCTTCCGTGTTAGTCGCAGGAGACGACCAAGAAAATTCAGAAACACCCGCGCCGTAAAACGCTGTCGGAAAATCATGAAGGCCAAGCGCCCCCTATTGGTGATGGAAGAGATCATGTTGCAGCGAAAGCGCTGACCCGTGCCAAATACGACCGGCGTCTGCCCGCGCCGTCCATAGGATCGCCCCGCTTGATGGTCTGAACGGAGCCCCATCTCGTCTAACCAATGAATTTGCGCCTTAAACTGTCGTGCTTGTGCTCGAATCGACGGATATTCTTCCTCCAGCCATTTCCGCACCGCCGTCGGATTTTGTTCGTACGCTCGTCGCACCGGCTTCTGCGGGGTCAACCCCCAGGCTCGCAAATAGCGTCCCACCGTCCACACTGACACCTGCACATCAAATTTTCGCGACAGCAACTCTTGCACCGCTTCCCTCGTCCACAACGCAAAGGGCAAGCTCAACTGGTCCGGGCATCCGCTGAGAATGTGGCGCACCGTTGTGGCTGCTTGATGCGGTGCCAATCGCGAAACCGGCGGTCGTCCTCGCCGTTGTGCCTTCAGCGCTCGGCGGCCTGCGCGTCCCACAAGTCCTATCCAGCGACTCACCGTACCTCGAGCTAACCCGAACACCTGAGCCGCTTCGGTTTGCGAAAGACCTTTCTGAACTGCTTCAACGACTCGCCGGCGAAGATCCTCTTGAGCTTCGGCCGGTAGAGAGCGAGCATCTTGCGTTCCCATACACACACACTAACACAACACGCCCTGCATGTCACCTATATTATGCTCCGATTAGTAAGAGCGGTTTGGGTAGCCGAATATGCGTCTTCTCGTGATCCATTTTTTTCTGCTGTTCGCAGCGCTCGTACACCAGCAACGCGACTTGAGATTCCTGCGGTTCGGGGCATAGTGGTCGATTCCCGTGGACAGGCCTTGCCATCCGCTGTCGTGTACCTCTGCGACCATCGCACCAAGATGGTTCGCACTCACCACGCCGACCACAATGGTCGATACCGCTTCAGCGCGCTAAACCCCTACGACGACTCACCGTTCACGCCGAAAACTACGGCGTGACCTCAAAAAGCCGCAATCCGGCCAAGAGTCGCAGAGGCAGTTGAATCTCAAGATATACAAGCAGATGAACCTCTCCAATAGACGCGACGGCATAGAACAGGCTAATTCCCGCCCCGCCGTTAGAGTGCGGTAGTATCTTCATCAGGAGGCGGAAGTGCGGCGGGCACATCGGTTCACGATAATCGCAAAGCCTGAAGGCGTAATCGCGCCACTATCCCGTTTCGAGGCCGCACCGGAAAGATCAACAGCTCACAGCGGGATGCGGCTGCTTGCACTTATATCGCAGTGCGATATAATGAATAATATGACGCGAGACATTCCCGATTCTAAATACGCAGCACTAGCTGAACTACGCTACCGCATCAGGCGCTTCCTGCAAGGAAGCGAACAGGCAGCCGCAGAGGTCGGACTCGAGCCGCAACAATACCAGTTGCTTCTTGCTCTCCGTGCGCTCCCTCGAAATCACGAAGCCAATATCCGCCAACTCGCGGATCGTCTGCTCCTCCGCCACCACAGTGCGGTGGGCTTGATTGATCGCCTCGAAGCGAGGGGCTATGTACGTCGCGGTCACAGCGGCCGCGACCTTAGGCAGGTTTGTGTGGTTTTGCTCCCGCGAGGTAAGCGTGCACTGGAAAAAGTTGTGCGACAACGCCTTCACGAGTTACGTGGGTCCGGCCACGCGTTCGTGGCGGCCATAACCACTATTCTGAATGAGAGCAAATCCCAGAGAGGCCGCCACGAGGTTCGCAGCCTTGCAAATTGCCGTTTGCAATGATGGGTCCTAGTTTGAGAGTGCCTGTCGTGTCACGTTCAGTAGGGTTTGCATAATCTTTGGCGTGGTTTTGAAACGTGGGGGGTTAGTTGTGGCGGAGAGGGTGGGATTCGGACTCTCGTAGGAATCCGTTGAAATCGACAAAACAGGCGTTGGCACGCTACGAAAATAAAAGGGTTATTTGATTACGCGAAAGCAGATTGAAAAGACTGGAGAGATTTGAAGCTGTAATCGGCGGCCAAGTGTAGCACGCGTAGCAAAACTGCCCCGACGATTCGGCGACGGCCCGATTAGTCCCAATCATGTGAGTGACCACCACCGTGGTCGCCAGACGGGCCAAAGCGGTGCTCGTGTATTCTCCGGAAGATTTGGTGGACCTGAGGGGCTTCGAACACCTGACCACCTGCTTGCAAAGCAAGAGTAAATTCAATCTAAGTCATTGCTGTGGTTGCGCATAACTGCTTGAAGGTACCTGAATGTTGCTCCTAACCTGCTCCTAACTTGATCCATAGCAAGCAGAGCTGGCGCAGGGCTGCTTCGGCCGGAGCTTAACGGCGCCCCCTACAGATCCTCAAAAAGACGCCTGATTGTCCAGTATGGTCCCGAGTCGGGTAATTGTTGCTGGTCATCTTCATCTGGCTCCTGCTCTCTCGGGCGACTTGATGATTCAAATACCTCTCTGAGCTCCTCGATTGCGTTGATGGGTTCGGATGTTCCCCACCGATCAAAATCCTTGACAGTGGCGAGAAACTTCTCTGATGTCGAGTGCCATTCGTCAAATTCAAATGGATCATCGTGAGGTCCAAATCCCTCTCCTTGAAGAGTCAACTCCTCAGCTTCTGAATTAAGTTCGTTCCTCCATTCTTCGAGGACCGCGCGTGTAATCGTCTGCTTCGCCACCAGTGGCTCCGCGGTATTAATCAAATTGGCTAAGCGTATCGACTCTGGAGAGCTCGATAGATTCCTGCAAAGCGAAGATGTAAACGAGGGGTAAAGCGGCGGCGACAAGTAGCCTGTAAGGCTGTAGAAGAGCGTCAGAAGTCTCACCCACTCGTCCGCTCCGAACCGCTGACTATTTTCTAGAGTGCGTTTCACCGAAAAGCCATCAAGCACCGCGTGAATGATTTTCCCCTTCCAACTCAATGCGAAAGTATCCAAATCCAGGTCAACGGGCTCGACTCTCTCCGCTGGTGGTTTGTCTCCTGTCAGTTCCCAGAACTCAAGCATCGCACGGGTGGTTTCGACAGATGTTTCAGGTTTTCGGGGAACCAAGCGTTCACAGGCAGTTAGGAGCAAATCCCAGTCTCTCAAAGTTAGAATACCCTGCGACACACCACGTAGTCGGCCTAGGAAGATTTCGAATTCCTCTTCGTTGATCGGGACTACCGAGTGCTGGGGAGAAGCTTCACGCTCGGTGGACTTAGCGATGCCTCCAATCATTCCGGCCAATCCAAAAGGGCTCGCGAGAGAAATGTATCGCCTGCGCGCATCGGTGTCTCCGCGTAGATGCAAGAGCAGCATGTCACGTAGGCTCGGGTGTTGCACGGATATGTACTGTTCGCCGCTGTGTGATGATGTGAGCGTGAGAAAGCTGTGATCGAGTCTGGTGACGCATTCCTCAAAGCTTAGATGACCGCCTTCATGCCTAGAAACACGCATCTCATAACTACCGCGAAGTGCCCGCGCTGTCGTTGCACCGTCGAAGTCCAACATAGCTGAAAGTAGAATCTGTTCCGATTGGCTCAGAGCCCGGTACGCCTGAATCCACCTGTCCCCCGGATTATTAAGAAAATCTTGCACTTCCTCCCAAGTCAGGGTTGGCGCTTGGGTATTGTCGGAGGATGGTTTCAAGACAACCGAAGTGAGTTGGCTGATCCTCAGGGGTGAGAAGTTCGAATGACTAACGATCTCGATCGCGTGTGTGCGTATGAGCTTACGGTGTTCGGCGCTCAAGTTCGCCTGTTTGGCGTGGTTATAAAGTATTTCTGCCTTCTGCATGAGGGACAGTTTGCCCACTTCAACTAATACCTCATGTGGTCGAGGAAATTCCGCGACGGCATCTTTCAAACGCGATGTTGCCAAGGCCTCTTCGAGTATGTATCGTCGGGCCGTCCACACTAAAAGGCGCCTCTTGTTCAGTTTTCGAAGTATTCCTGGGAGATCACGACTCCATTCATCGGCCCGCGCAGCCACTAGAGAAATTGAACCGATTGCATCATCTGCAATAAACAATCTTTGTCTTCCTTCCTTCTTTTTGTTAGCCCTCTTTTCATCCGAAGCACGGAAGATATCGTTTGAAGATCTGACATCGATAATCTCGAAACCATCTGTCGCATGGATGAGTGCCAGTGCGGCCGCGATAGTGGTTTTCCCGGCTTCCGGAGCGCCGTCCAGAACAATGAAATGCTTCTTCTTCAGAAGTGACATTGCCTTTGTATGGGCTTCGGTCTGAACATATGTTGCCAGTCTTGGCTGCCAAGCCTCCAAGTATGCTTGGCTTCTAGCATACAGATCGCGGTTGATTATCACATCCAGATCAGCAAGGCCGAGGAGTTGCGGGTAGGACCTCCGGATATCACCATGAATGTCGAGAAACTGGCAAATCTCTTTACCATCTACGCTTGTAAAGTTGCCGTTGAATCCGCAACCCACGGCGACTTCGGCGATGTCGTTGCGGGCTTGTGCTGTCAACGGAACATCGGTGAGTAGAATGTAATTGTTTATATTTCGATGCCGCGAAAGCGTATGTCGTAGTTCGTTACGGAGAGTAGACTTTAATGATGATCGGGCAGCATCGACGCCTTGTTCCTCAAAGTCAACATATTTAACCTGAAAGACCCAGTCGCCTGTCCATTGGCAGCCGGGAGTTGGAAATGCAGCCGCGCCTAAGAATGCTGCGTCTCTGCCCTGGTCTTTCGATCCGCCAAACGACGTCACCCCAGGTCCGATCACCGCTTTCAAAAGCGTCTGCACGAGCAGTTCGAAGTTGTACCAACCGATGTTTGAAATACGGTATTTGAGACTCACGCTGCATTCCAACTTTCAAGATTCTGGGATGCCAGTAATGATTGAGTTCGGCTGCGTATGCCACTAGCTTCCAGGAATAAGCTGCGCCTTCAGGTTTAATTGGCTATCCTTGAGAATCTCAATCGATCTCACCCAATCCTTTCGGCCTTCCGCTTTCAACTGTATGTTGTGCGGCCCAACCGAGAGTTTCAGTGTCTCCGGAGCATTACCTTCAAACTTTTCGTCAACGTAAACTTCTGCCCCATCAGGCACTGACGTGATGGAGATGGAGCCAATGCCATCCTGAGACTGACTCGGTGCCGCTACCGAACTCTGGTTTGGACCTGAGACGGTTGGATAGAAGCGATGCAAGAGTGCGAGCAAGTCCGTTGAACTCAATGCGAATCCGAGGCTCTGATTGCTCTTGTCCACGATTTTCCAAGTATTCATTCCCACTACCTCACCGTATGCGTTGAGGAGTGGTCCACCGCTGTTGCCAGGGTTGATGGCTGCGTCCGTTTGAATCCATGTTCCGTGCGTCTCCTTCGCTGACCCACCAACCGCACTCACGATACCCTTCGTCACTGAAAACGGCATTCCCAAGCCGGGATTCCCTATGGCGATCACAGTCTGGCCCTGACGTACGTTACTAGTGTCTGTCAGAGCGAGATGGGGAAAACCCATGCCGTCCACCTTCACGAGCGCGATGTCCATATCAGGGTCGATGTAAACAACTTTGGCGTCTAGCTTTTGACCCGAGGACAGAATCGCCAGGGCTGTCTGTTCTCCCCGGACTACGTGGGCATTTGTCACAATCACGCCTGTGTCGCTGACAAAAAATCCGCTTCCCATTCTGCTGGCCGCAGACAACAAGACAACTGCCGGTTTGGACTTTTCAACAAGCTCCTCGACCGGTAGTTCCGGACGCATCTCAACTCTAGAATTTCCTGCCCCAGTTGCGACAACTGTTCCGGTGAAAGATTTGGATGCCGGTTCAAGTTCAACGTCAAAATGGTCGGTCTTCAGTAGCCAGTAATTCCCGTGATCGGTCCCGTTAACCGCAATCCAGCGCATGGGTCCTTCTGTCATCGTGATTTCCGCTGACGAATAACCATCAAGGCTCACGCGGAGCAGCATGGCGTGTTCGAGTCTGGCACTCAAAGCAGAATGCGTTTTATGGAAGTATCCTCCCGGCAATTTCACCTCGTAGGGAGTCGTGCCGACAGCGACACCATCAATTTCAACCTTTGCACCGCTCGGCTTGCTCGTTATTTTCAGGACTTCCGCTGTAGCTGTTGGAATAAAAGCTGCGTACGCGACGAACCAGAAAAGGAGCACGAAAAAGCGTGAATGGTTCATGGGGCTAGGGCCTCCTTTGGAGCGAGGGGTATCTTTACGGAGACTTTATCACATCTCAAATGGGGCACCGACCACAGGTGTAGAATCAACAGATTCAGCCGAGTGATAAATTGTGGGCCCGATCCTTTACCGCAAATTCTTTGCGGAGCCCCAATGACCGAAGAACGTAAGCATGCCATCCTTTTTGCTGCGACCCTTCTTTTGCACGCGCCGGCTGATTGAAAAGATCGGATTCGGGTAGACCGAAGTCGTGTGATACGCTCACCCATTGCTCCAATCCGGGAGGAAAAATGATCGGGCAATTCAGCATCTTTCACTGGATAGTCATATTCGTGCTTCTCGTGAACTTGATTCCTATCGCCAAAATTCTGAGTAGAACGGGGCACAATCCTGGGTGGTCTGTGCTTGTTCTTTTTCCCTTTCTAAACATGATTTTGCTTTGGGTATTGGCTTTTAAATCTTGGCCCATCGACAAGAAGACCACACCCCCTGGGATAACGGTCGCGTAGACCTACTCTTTCCTAACCTGTTTCTCATGTACCAGCGCAGTCTTATCGTGCCCGTAATCGACCTGCAGCCTGATTCCGTCCGTTGCACGGACAATGGCTTTGATCTTTCCTTCCACGATCCTGCCATCATTCAAGCGAACGACGACTGAGTTGCCGAGCTTGTATTCTTCAGCCATTCTTTGGGTGCCGCCTGCGCCTCATCGTTGAGGCCACTTCTCGTCAATCCTGTCCATAATAAACGCCGCTTTCTCGATTGCCGTATTCACAGCATAAACCTTCGCCGGACTCGGCTTATCCGAATCCAGTTCGGCCAGCTTTCGGGCACACAGGAGCGTTGCTGCAAATAGAATTGCAAACTTTCTTTCTTCGGTCATGGGAATCCCCGCTTTAGAGTTTTGCGGGCAGAGGTAGGAGCGACGATTATATCCCGGCATCCTCTCCATTGTTTGAAGGAATAGGCGGGACCCGAACAGGTAGAATTAAATATCATGCGAAACAAACAGCGACCATTCAGCTACGCTCCCATGTTTCGGATTATGGCGGTCCTATTTGGAGCGATCTCGGTTGCGATGGGATGGGAAGCATTCTCGCATGGTCAACTCTGGAACTCCGGTTATAACGCACGGATCGGTACAGAGACCACCGGGACCACGCTTTCATGGATGGTGATCGGCGGTCTACTCATTATTGCCGGGATTTTTCCTTGGAAATGGCTTGCCAATCGTAGCAAGCGCTAACCTCTTCGGCTAACACCCACTTGTCCCCAGTGATTGAACCATGGAACAGCAATTTCTACGGCACGCATCTGGGTCGGAGTAGTTCCGGACCGGGCTAGAACAAATTTATGAGGGGGCCGTGAGGAAAAGTGAGCGAGCACGGGTCCAGACATTATCCTCACCTTTCCACCGCAGCGATTATGCTGATTGCGCTCATGGCAAGCTCTTCACTTCATCTTGCGAATCCATTTCTCGGTGAGTAAGGCCAGCAAGGGAACTGCAATGGCGAGATTGAAAAGCCCTACTACGCCCACCTGTCGGGGCGAAAATCGGTTTGCATACTCAAATATGAAGATAAATATAGGTACGTTCAGGAAAAACGCCAGCGCGACGCACCACACTTTTTGCTTAGATGTCAGAGGTTCACGTTTCACCACGATCATTGTGTCGTCTGACCAACCTTGTTACGCCATGTACCAGATTCTAGACCTTCGGGTGCAGCCTCCTCCACTCTTTTCTGGCTTCCCGCAACTGGATAACGAACACTTCACGCGGCGGTCTGCCCAGATTCGCTTGCGGCGACACGATCCCCGGTGGCGGGACGGTCGGCATCACACCCTGCTAGAATATCGCGTTGCTTTAGCTAACGACGGAGGAGGAGTCCTGCTTCTCGGGATAGCGAATCGTTCTCCGCTCCTGCCATGGGTCCAGCTACTTTCCCTTAGCCGCGGTGTCAATCCCTAGCAGGTGCGCGATATTCAACGCATTTGAGCGGCTCAAGACTCCTTGCCGGAGCTTGTAATCGAAAAACAGGCTGCCGAACTCACCCGCATCCTCAAAGCACACATTGCGTCCAGGCAAACCATCGCTCGCGATCTCGGTCAACGCAAGATCGTGAGTAGTTATCGCACCAATCGCCCCTCGCAGCATCAATGCCCGGATCACCCATTCAGTCGCAATCCTTCGGTCATGCGAGTTCGTGCCGCTCATGATCTCGTCAGCCAGAAACAGCAGTGGGGCCTGGTCCGCCGCTTCGATCATGCGTCGCAGTCTCTGCATCTCTGCCAAGAAATGTGATCGGCCATCCGTCACAGAGTCCTGCATCCGTACCGCCGCACCAATCGTCCACAACGACAGATGCAGCTTTGTGCAGCGAACCGGCGCACCCATGTAAGCCAAAACCGCATTGAGCCCGATGGCCCGAAGAAAAGTGCTTTTCCCCGACATGTTCGATCCACTCACGATAAGAAATCGCACATTATCTCCAAGTTGGAGATCGTTCCTGACGCAACTGCCTTCCTCGAGAAGCGGATGTCCCAATCCCTCGGCGTCGAACACCGGCCCCTTCTCTATCAGTTCTGGAAGCGTGTCTCCAGGATGTTCGTAGAAGTAGGTCGAAACGGAAATCAGTGCCTCAAGTTCTCCGAGGGCCGCCATCCACTCGAGCATTTGCGCGCCATGAAGGCAGCGCCACCGTTCGATCGTCATTGCAAACTGCGTTCCCCACAACAGGAAAAACGATGGGTACGCGAACCATTCATTCTCGCGTTGCTTTACTAGACGGATGAGGCGGAGCAAACGTTGTATTTCGTCGGAAGCTATGGGTTTACTTCGGCTCAGCTGGTCAGCCAGCGTCTTGAGCTTTGCCGCGGAAAACGGCTCACGCTCCATAATCCGAAGTAACTCGCGCATCGTTGGGAGTTCAATCGAGAGCGTGTCTAGCGATTCCAGAACAGGTTTGACTCGGCCGCGGAAAGTAACTGCAAATATGGCCTCGGTGAATAGTACGTATCCAAGGCTCACCCATAAAGTGTGCAACTCCATGTGGCCAGCCCAGTACACAAAGGGCAGGATCACTATCGCAATCGCGAGAAGAAAAGCCACCAGCGGAGCCCACGTTGGAAATCTGGACGCAGATTCGGCGACCCACGCTTTTAGGAATTCAGGACGAAAGTCGGATACCTGCGGTGGACCCGCAGTCGCGAGCAGCTCCGGCAGTTCTCGACGCGGCCGAAGTTCCGAGATTGCCTCCTGTCGTGCATGGATTTCTTCGCGCTCCGCAGGCACTTTCATCCAATGCGCGAGTGTCTCGCGGGCGATGTGGGTTCGGGCTGAACAGAGCAGTTGATAGAGCGAGCCGTGGCCAAAAAGATCCAGGTCTTTCGAGTAGAAATGATCGAGGTCGAGAAACTTGTCGCCGCCGTCGAGCAGTTCCCACTTTCGAGCCAGCCGCGCGCTTCCCTTGTCGTAATACTCAATTAGGCGGCAGAGTTGCACGGATTTGACATGGCACCGATGGCGCCGCTGCGCGACCCATGCTCCTGCTGGAACCACGAGCGATGCAGCCCAAAGAGGCAACCGCTTCGCGAAAACAGATTGATAGAAGGCTACACAGGCCAGCAATCCCAGCACAATCAAGAGTTGAGTATACCGGGAGTATCGCGCCGCACTCTCCTCCCTCTCGTTGCGCAATTCGTTGCTCCGCCTGGCATAAAACTCAGACGGGCGAACACGTTCGTCACCTGTAAGGCTCACCACATCCAAAAGACTATCACCAACTGAACCTCGGGGGAGTGCGAGACGTGATGTTGCTACGCCTTCAGTTTGACGATAGTGAGATCACTTTCCTTTCGAAGCCATTCGAATCGAAACAACTCGCGGAGAAAGCGCGCTCGAAATACCCGGAGCGAGAGCGCAAGAAAATTGGGGTTGGGGTGGTTCGGATCACGTCCTAGGGGCTGATGGCTTTTTCCAAGCCTGCCTCCTACCGGCAAGTTGCGCGACTGCGCAAACGCGTTCTTTACAGACTGTTTGTGCTGGTGGGCCCTGGGGTACGGTTGGGTTATTCGTAGCGCAAGGCGACCATCGGGTCGACGCGACTGGCGCGCCTTGCGGGCAGATGTGTGGCCAGCAGCGTAACGGCACTGAGCAGAAACGCGACAATGATAATGGCCGCGGGATCCCAAGGTTTCACGCCGAATAGAAGGCTGCTCAACAATCGCGCGAGCGCCAGCGCCGAGGCAACGCCGAGAATTACGCCCACCAACGCGAGCTTCATTCCCTGAAACACCACCATGCGTCTGACCTGACGCGGATTTGCGCCGAGCGCCATGCGCACGCCGATCTCCTGGGTGCGCTGCTGTACCGAGTAGGCCATCAGGCCATACACGCCAATGGCGGCGAGAAGCAAAGCGACGGCCGCGAAAATCGTGAGCAGCGTCATGTAAAAATCGCTCTGCGCGGTGGATTGTGAGACGATTTGTTGCATGGTGCGGATATGAGCGACGGGCAAGCCGCCGCTGGCCTCGCGCAGCTCGCGTTGGATATCCCTGCTCATGGAAAAAGGCTGGAGTTTCGTGCGGACGATCCACTGCGCGGCACCGATTCCATTAGTTAACGCGATTACGCCGTCGTTCACTTGCGCAATCGGAACGTACATTATCGGGGACGGAGGCTCGCTCAACGAGGAGTCGTGAACGTCGCCGACGATGCCGACAATTTCCCGCGGAGGTTCCTCGAATTCTGGGCCGACTCCTTTACCAATGGTGACGCGGGAATTAAGCGCGTCGCCCTTGGGAAAGAATTTCTTAGCAAGCGTTTCGTTGACGATGACCACGCGCGGCGCGGCTCCGCCGTCCTGATCCGCAAAGGCGCGGCCTTGCACCACCGGCACGCGCAGCACCTCGAAATAACCCGGCGATGTGGAAACCCATCCGGCTCCCGGGGTTTCGGAATCGTCCTTCGGTGTTTGACCTTCGATATTGAATGGCAGGCCGTATCCGCCCTGCAGCGGCAGGCAGCAGGTGAGTGCCGCGGCGGCAATCCCAGGAAGGCTTTCGACACGGCGGCGGCCCTCGCGCTCAAGTTGTTCGACCTCAGCAGCTTTTGTGAAACGCTGGCCCGCGAGAGACATTTGTAGGGTCAGAACATTGCGCGAGTCAAAGCCGGGATTCACCCCGCGCAGCGCGGCGAACGTGCGAATCAAGAGAGCCGCGCCGACAAGCAAGATGAGCGCGAGAGCCACCTCGGTGACGACGAGAATCGAACGCGCTTTATTGTGGCGCACTCCGCTGCCCGTGCGTGAACCGCTTTCGCGCAGAATGTTGCTAAGGTCAGAGCGCGAGGCGGAGAGGGCCGGAACGAGCCCAAAAATTAACCCCGTGAGCAGCGCGGCTGCAAATGTAAAAACAAGCACGCGCCAGTCTATCGTTACGCCTTCGCCGTGCTCGCCAATTCGCGGAATGTCTCCCGGATTCATGGCCAGCAGTGAATACAAGCCGAGGTAGCCGAACGCAAGCCCCAAAATTCCGGCGGCAACCGAGAGCAGCAAACTTTCGGTGAGCAGCTGCCAGATGATTCGAGAGCGTCCCGCACCCATCGCGGACCGGATAGCCATTTCGCGCCGCCGAATCGTGGCGCGCGCCAGCAACAGATTCGCAACGTTGGCGCATGCGATCAGCAGGACAAATCCAACTGCACCAAAAAGCAGCAGCAGACCGCGGCGAGAGTCGCCGATCACTCTGTCGCGCAACGGGACGGCCGTGAAACTGTCTTGCGGTCCCAGGACCGCAGGGGAAGGAAATTTGCGCCTGAATTGTTCGGCGGCAAGTTTCATGGCGGCCTGCGCTTGCGCCAGGGTGATGCCGGATTTCAACCGTGCTGTCGCGCGCAGGTAGTGACCTTGATCGACGCTGTTCGGGTCGGGCTTGAGCGGTAGCCAAATGTCGCTTGGAGGATCGCTGGTAAATGTCGGACCGAGCACGCCGATTACCGAGTACGATTCGCCACCGAGATCAATGGTGCGGTTGATGATTCCGGGATCGCTGCCGTACCTGCTGCGCCACAATCCATTACTGATCACAGCAACGGCGGGGCCGCCGGGGCGATCTTCGTCGGCGCTGAAGGTGCGGCCAAGGGTCATAGGCGCGCCAAAAACGCGGAAATAATCCTTCGACACGCGAATGCCTTTGAGTTGTTCCGGGCGGTCGCCACCCGTCAAGTTAATTCCCGGACCTTGGAAGTCGTAGGCCGCTACGGAATCGAATACCTGAGTTTGAGCGTGCCAGGCATTGAACTTTGGAATCGAAGTAGCATCAGAATTTCCCTCTGCCGAAGTTCCTTCGAGTTCGACGAGGCGGTTGGGCTCGGGATAAGACAGCGGCTGCAATAGTACCGAATTGACAACCGAGAAAATCGCGGTGTTCGCGCCGATGCCGAGCGCGAGAGTGATAATCGCTACGGCCGCGAAGCCGGGACTCTTCGCGAGCGCACGTAGAGCGTAGCGGAGGTTCCGCAGAAGAGTTTCCATCAAGTCCTCCTGCCCGCCGTCCAGCTTAAGCGCCAATCCCCACCACGACAAGGTGGTTACTAGTACTCTCTATTTCGCCCTCGTCATCCACTCGTGCCGCCCTTCCGCCTGCGAATACTTGGGATTCTTGATTTTCAGCCAGCCGATGCTGTTGCTTTTGTAGATGCCGTGCTTCCGCTTCGCAACAATCCCTTCCAGATCGTTGTTGCAGATTTCTTCAAACAGCAGCTTACCTTCTCGTTCGACGTGTTGAGCGTAGATGATTCTTTCTGGCTTGTTCCTCTCGATCAATTCTCTTAGGCGTTCCTTCCGTTCGATGAGAGGGGAGTTGCGCAAATCGTCGTGATTGAGCCATAGCAGATCGAAGGCGTAGAACACTGGCGTGCCTTGTCGGGAAAAAAGTTGGTTGAATTGGCTGATGCCATTCCCGTCGATACAAATAATTTCGCCATCCAAAATCGCGTTTTGAACTCGAAGCTTGCCCAATGATTCCTTCAACGCTTGAAACGATTTCAGCAAGTTGCTATTGCGGCTGACCAGTCTGCACTTTCCCTCTTCGACGTAGGCAAGGGCGCGGAAGCCGTCGTGTTTCAATTCGAAGATGTAGTCGGGGTCGTTGAACGCTTTGGCGATGCGGAGGCGCATGGGATGGATTCGGGGGAGCACGACGTATCAGGAGTGAAAACCGTAGCGCTATTGTGATGGAGGTCGAGGCGGCAGCGGGGGAGGACCCATATTCTTCGGCGGAGGAGCTGATGGTGGCGTTGACCGTGGAGTTGGCGGCGGTGGCGCTGACGGTTTCGGTCGGGAGAACTGTGGAGTTTCGCTGTTTGCGGATTCCAGCTGAGCGGCAACATCGGCAGGAAATCCTTCAATCACTAAGCGGCGCTCGATTTCTTTCCCGTAAGGCGTGCCGTCGAGTTCAGATCGCGTCATATTGACAGAGGTCAAACCGTCGCGAGGCCCTAGATACAGGAGCGCGTCTGCAACTTCTCGGAGCTTCACGGGAGGAGGGGGCGAGGCTGAGGCCGCTGAGTTGGGCGCGGAGCTAATCATGTCCACAGAAGCTAAAGCTCGAAAAGACGGTTTCTCATCATTCCCCGGGCCTACTCGACCAGGAGTTCTCACTTCTGTTTGCTATTGTGTCGGTTGTTCGGGACTCAGCGGAATCACAAAGTCATCCATGTCTCGCTCAACCGCTACCCGAGTTCCACGTTCGTCGCTGGGAACGCGATAGCCTCTCACAGCAGGGCTGATCAAATATTCGCCCTCCGGCAAACCGACGAACATAAATCGCCCATCTTTATCCAACAGCGCAGTTTGACTGTCCCATACACGCTCCGAATAGATCATAACTCGCATACCGTCTGCTAGCGCTTTGCCGTCGCTGAGGGTTACTTTGCCTTGCAAACGATAGCCTTGACTTAATTGGATATCCCCGATGTCGACTATTTCCCCTGGTTTCGCGGTCGAGCAGAGTCTTGGCTCCGAAGCCCCTCGCGGCGCGACAGATTCCATCTTTGGATAGACAAACCACTGAACTCCCACAGGCACGTCGCTAATCAAAAAGGTGCCGTCCTGCTGTGTACCGACTCTCATCTCGGGATAAGGATCGCCAACAATTGTCAGCGCGGGTCCCCACCCGCTCATTCGCTGACCGATTAGGCCAATCTCAGCGTCTCCCACGGGCTTACCCTCTTGCACTAAACGACCTTTGACTGCGCCTCCCTTCGACAGCACAATCGTTTGCCGCTGTGGGCCAGTAACTAATGTCGCGTACCTCAGGGCAAGTGTTCGGGCTTCAACTGTAACCAGCATCCGTTTCGCGGGCTTTTCATAAAAGACCTCAAAATCTCCACTTTGATTTGTGACTGCAAGAGGATCAAGCCCTGAAATCGTCCCGATCTCGATCCTCAGATGGTTTTCTTCAACTCCCACAGTGGTGACGACGGCACCTGGCACCGCACGTCCGTCCATGTCAACTACATGCCCTTTCGCCACACGACTGGGATCGGGTGCAGCCAGCCGTGCTTTCAAAGTCGTCAAGGGCACCGTTCCAACTGATGGGTCCTTCACCTTGATAATTTCGGGAGTATATCCGTCACGGACCACCAGTAGGTCAAACCAAAGTCCCGAGTCTAGCTTGCTGATTACGTAATTTCCGGCACTGTTCGTCGTGGTCCTCTTGCCACAATCTCGATAACAGCTGGGACAAAAGGTGGAGTAACCGTTCAAGACCCCCGCGTGGTAGACCATCACTGTAGCATCGGGTATAGAGCGTCCTGAAGAGTCAACCACTCTACCCGTTACTGTGAGTCCGGGCGCCCCCACCGATACGACGGACACCAGCTGCAAGAAAACCAGTGCGGGGATGGCTTTCATGTGCATCATCTTTTTCATGGCCACCTCCAATTTGTCCTGACCGCATTGAATCCGGAATGTTAGTTTTCCGTCCCAGGTAAGTCAACGAATCGTTATCTTCTAAAAATGGTCCCGGTAACGCACTTACCAGAGATGTGGTTACTGGGACGGACTCGGGCGCATTGGGTGGATGCGGGGGAGCACGGCTGATCTAGCATTCGTGGTCGCTGGCGAGAGTGCGGTCAATTTTCCGGAGACTGCGCATTCAGTTCACTTCCGATTGATGATTCGATGGCGATATGGCCCTTGCTGGCTTCTATGTAATCAGCGAATGTCTGTGCGCCGTCTGGAGACAGTTGTTTTTTCGTTTGTTCAAGCGCATCCAAGGCCAGCAAGTACATTTCCTTGTGAAGCGCGTGCATATCGTCTGGAGTCAATTCACCGAGAGACACCTTGGTGTCGTAGGTAGCGAATAATTTCGCGGAAGTCTCATAGTAACTAGAGATGATGCCCTTCAGCGCCCCTTGATCTGCTTCGTTGAGTCCGGTATCGTGCAGGGCCGCAACGAAGCGATTCGGGTATTCCGCATCATTCATGTATCTCGCAGCCCTATTGAACCAGAGAAATGCCGCAACATGGGTTGGGATTTTTTCCGGATTCACGTGGCCGTCGATTATATTTAGGGCCGTGAAGCCGCTTGATCTATATCCATAGTTCGCACAACCACTCCAGAACAGCAGGCAGGGCACTACGAGCAGAAGTGCATGTTTCATGTGGACGCGGGGGAGCATAGCCGGATTCTACCATCCGTCCTCACCTCGTTTCCTGGCCCGTAGAGTTTGTGTTGGATCAGATTATTCGCAGTTCACTAACAGGTCATCCGCAGTGCATTGATCGGAATCAGCGATTGCTGCATGGTGGTGCGGTCAGACCGGAAGAAGTAACGAATCGCGGTGCTGACAAAACGACCTGAACGACATGACTCATAAAATCGTGAGCCGTCCGTTTCGGTTCCTTTGCACTTTTCGACACCAAGGAGGTCCCATGAAAACCGCAAAAGCTATCCTATTTGCATTAACGGTGCTCCTTATGGCCACTGCCGCTAAGGCCCAGGAGACAAAAGTACGGGCCAACGTGCCATTCGACTTTGTGGTGGGCGACCGCGCCTATCCTGCTGGCGAGTATTCCTTTACTAACAACGACGCGGCCCTTCAGATTACCAATGCTGAAGGAACCGGCATGGAACTGCTGTTGTCTCGAGGATGCCAAAGCGCCAGACCTTCAGAGACTACCAAGCTCGTTTTCCAAAAAATGGGCGGCTACTATTTCCTACAGAAGATCTGGGTTGCAGGTAATTCGAGCGGACGCGAACTGCCCCGAAGCCGCACGGAAGTGCGGCTTGCCCAGAATCACGAGCAGGCGAAGTCGGTGATCGTTGCTGCGGTTATTTCGCAGTAGAAAAGATGGCGCCGGTGACGTCGTTGTGATTCAAAGAGGGAACGTTTTCACGTTCCCTCTTCCATTTTTCTCTTATTATTTTTTGTCGGAACTCGTATCAATTCCTACTCGATCTTAGAAACCAAATCAAATCCGATTCGCGGTTAAGCTGTCGATAAACAGCGAGACATCGTTCGCATTTGTCTTTCTTGATGTGTTCGAGAACCTTATCGAAACTTGCTCTTCGGAACTTTGGGCATAACGTCAGTTGTGGTGGTGCGCTCTTCCAAACAGCCAACATTTCAGGTGGGAATTCGACTTCGGGTTTCTTTTTGCGGGGCATCCGTAAGTCCTGGCCGGATACTATCACGATAAGTACAAGGTTTACGGAATTGCGCGGGAGTGAATGCGATGAATACTCATGAAGCCATACTATTGGCACTCGGTTTCCTCGTCTTCGTTCTTTGGTACCAGTTGACGCGAATGCGAGAATCTCTGGAATCAATTTCTGCCGATGTGAAAAGCATATTGAAAGACAACGCGAGATTATCGACAATGCTCTGCGGCGGCCCACGAATGGAAGAATCGATAGAACGTACCAACGATGTAGGGGCCACTCTCACTAACGAGCAAATGAACTACACACGAGGAATACTGTCCGTCATCAGCGACCAATTAACCACAATAGCCAGTCGTCGCTAGATGCTTTCCAAATCCAGGGATTTACACGGATGACGCCAAAGTGCCGTAAGAAGGGGCCTCGGAAACAGGCGAGCAAAATGCGCGACCTACCAGAAAGCGGCGCGAAGCAGTTCATCGACAGTGTGCGCGGTTTTGATCGGTGTAACTGGTGCGGCAACGAGGCGCGAAAGAACCGAAAGGGCCTTTGCCGCTCTTGCAATGATGTCCGCAAGCAACTGGATGGAGCGGAGAAACGGGCTGAAAGTCGATCAGATTTCATGACGGAATGGGAACTGAAGGTCGCCAGAGCGAAGAAAGCCGATTGTATTTACTGGGGCAATGATCTGAAACACATCTTAAGCGGCCCCGTCAATGGCCTCAGGACGGAATATCGGTTCGCTGAACTGGCAAAGAAGATCGCCAACGAAAAAATAATGTTCCATGGTATGGCCAACACGTTCGACTGGACATTCACTCCTGAGCAACGTCAGGTACTTGCTTACCTGTTCTGGAAAATATTCCGCTCAGAAGCAAGCCACAATCGACTCAACCGTGCCCTTGCAAGTGTTGGCCGAGAGAGGCGCAAGACTTAGGCAGTTTCCTTTTCGGGTTGCTTCGGTTTGGTGTTGGCGATAGGAGTGGGTCTTTCACCACCAATAATACGGATAGCTTCCCCAGTTAGAAATTCGTTTCGATCCTCTGCGAAATGGGCGCGCAGCAACTGCCGCGCATACTCCGTATGCTCCGCGTTCTCTCTCGACTTCGCTTCTTCCTGTTTGCGCGCCGCCTTCTTTTTCTTTGCCATGCCATTTCCTCAACGCGCCGATTTGTGCGGCTACCCCGCCAGGATGTGAATTACGAATCCGATTGCGAAGATGCATACGAGTGATACGAACTCGGAGACAATCATGGTCACCATTTCTAAGCTCATTCCTGCCTCAAGCTTCTCCATCTCCCGCTGAAGGGCATCTTTGCGGTCTTCTGGAACGCAGTACTCTAAGGTCTTCAGCAGCCAATTCCATTCCATCCTTTCCGTGTCTTTGCTGTGTCCAGTGAACAGTTGAATGACCAGAGTCAAGCCATACACTTGCAGGAAAGAAATCTGAGAAACGTGGAAGATTTCGGTGACAAACCAGTTCCAAAGGTACATCAGCACAAACGCTCTGAAGACCCATACTAGAAGAGCGGCGGTGAAGTGAATGGCATATTTCTTCATGGATTGAGCGCCATTCTAGGCAGGTATGGCTTCTTTTGGCAAAGGGAAAGTCGGCGGTAGTGGCTACTGAACTGGCTTTTGGTTTTTCATTTCAAACCCCGCTTCCACTCCAGAAAATGAAACTCAGGGATTGAAATTCTTACGCCGTACAAAGCCCAGACGCGTGTGGGTTCGTTCTCGTGAGTGAGCGCAAGCAGCCGCTCAGGGTCTTTGAAATAACGCGGTGGACGTTGCCCCAGATTGGGTCGCCGCCGATTTTCAGGGAGCCAGATTGCCCACCCAGGTTTGAAATCGTTTAGGTAATCGCTCTTATGCTTCCGCGTTGCAGGTGAGACATTTCAATTTACCGTTATCTCCGATACAACGATCTCCCACGGCTTGACCCAGGTTGGATGACTCAGGTGGAAGTGCCCACAACGTGTGCAAAATCGAATTTCATCCTCGCCATACATCGCAGCGTTTTCGGGCCGCCGCTGGAATTCCCGAGCTTCTTCCACCGTCGCGAAAAAGGCGCGATTCGAGCCATCTGAGCGTTTGCAGTTCACTGGATCACCTTCGTCGCCAGCGGCAGATCGTTTTCGTCAGGCGGCAGCCCGCAGCGGGCGTACAAACGCACCCGCGCCTCGCGTTTTTCCTCGTCGGTCCAATGCGAGAGTTCGTCGCAGATCATTTTGGTCAGTTTTTCGATGGTCACAATCATTTTGATCCTCTAAAATTTCGAGGCCGCCCCCTCGAAGAAGCGGCCCCATCTCCTTTACTTCTTCTTCTGCATCGCGGAAAGCGCCTCATCGATTAACGTTTGGGCGCTCTTCTTCGGCACGACGACGTGGTACACGCCCCCACGATGCCGACCGACAGTTGCGTGAGTCGAATGCTCTCGGAGCGCTCGTGCGGGAATTTGCTTGATCAGGTTGTCGAGGACGACGGGGTCTTCGATGGTGATTTCGCGACTGGTATCAATGGTGTTGGTGGCGTCGGCAATGCGGGCGGCGTCGAACGCGGCCTCGATGCGCTGCTTCACGGAAGCTAGTCCTTCACCATGCAGAATCGGAACACCGTTTGGGGAGGTTTTCAATTTATTACCTCCACCACAGGCTTTTTTTCCTCGGTGTCTTCCTCAGTTTCTGGCGTTGCCCACACAATTTCTGGACCCACCAAATTGAGCACGACGCGGATGCTGCTCCCAAAACCAGAGATTTCCTCCGTGTCGCCTATGAGCACGAATAGAAGATGAATCAACGAGCCTAGCTTTTCTCGCTTGAAATCTTCCGATTTGCAGTCGAGAAGGAATGCCAGCCTTCGGCTAACATGGTGGCGGATGCGGTCGGCGGCAACTTTCTGATCGATCATCGGGACACCGCCACACGAAGTCCGTCGCGCTCGATCTGTGCGATGAGTGCCGCCACGTACGAGTGCTCAACCACAAGGCTAGAACCGAACCAAAGGGCGTCATCTTGAATATGTTCGGAGACCCAGGCGCAGGCGGATTTGGAAATCGGAGCTAAGAGAAAAATTGTTGCGTGAGGGACATCGGAGCAGAGATGGAAGTCAGGGCGTGTACGCGTCCCTGGCGAAGTGCCCCTCGATGTTGCTGGGTCTATGTGATTGTCTTGATTGTTTTGCACGGGTCCTGTCTTTCTGGACCCGTTTCGACCATTGCGGTCGCCGTGGTTCGAGGATGAAACTATACTACGTAAAGCCATGCGGCCTCCTATTTAGGTCGTCTTGGTCAGGGGCTGCGCGGTGCTGATAACACCGTGCGGTCCCGCTTTATTGCTACTTCGTTTGCTGTGTCGGTCTGTACCTCGCGATTAATTTTTGTTCTTCGCTATCCAACCAAAAATCAACTGCACGCCGAACTTGCTCCGCCATCGTCGAACCCGAGAAACCGCGCAGAATTTCCAGCCTCTTCATCTGGTCGTCAGTTAGATAGATATTGGTGCGGACTTTGCCCACGAGTCAATCCTACGCCGTTTTGATGTATGAAGTCAAATGCTTTCGCTCCCCTGGGCGCGCCAGGGCAGGAGGTCCCTAGGAACGGGAATTGGCGAACAACTGGCGAAACTCACAGTTGCGGCGCTGCACCCGCTCACACAGCGGTATTGCGGCGAATGTGCTATCGGCTTGCCGTCACCCGGTCGCGCCCCGGCCGGATCGCCCGTGCCCCAGTTGGCTCGTATTAGTGAAGTCACAAAAGCATGCCCTGTTCGGGCTGATTTAGTGGAGGAGCGGAGGTCATAAGAAAGCGTGCCCCACTCCACCCGATTTAGTGGAAGAGGCAGGTTGAACGCCAGTTTGGGTGTCATGGAAAAGCATGCCCCACTTCGGCTGCACCATTGAAGGGAGGTAATGAAAAAGCATGCTATCCAATCTCCACTCCAAGGGAGTACCAGTCGGACGGGTCGTGCGGATGTCACGTAAAGCATGCCCCAGTTGTCCTGATTTAGTGAAGGAGGTAATGAAAAGCACCCGAGCAGGTTCGCAAGCAGCAAGGGGAGGCGTGCCCTATTTCCACCATTCCGAGGGAGGGCGTCATCAATAACCCGACCAGCAGTACCCGTCAGGCACGGAATCCGTGTCAGCGGCTCAGTAAATCGCCAGCGGCAGGTAGGGAAATCGCCGCAAATTGGGCATAGCCCAGAAAGTTTCCCAGAGAGAACGGAAGCCAAAATCGAAGTAAAAGTTTTGAGATTTAAATTGGTGCCGCCCCACCTTAACGGGCAGGAGGAAGTAACGGACAGTTTATAAAAACTGAAAAAGAAGTAATCCCGAACGACGCCTCGCGGCGGCTAGGGACCGTGAAATAAAACCGATGGTAAAGGTTAAAACCCCAACAGTCCTACCTGCGGCAAATCCCACGATTCCATCATTTCGCAGCCGCCACGCGCTCACTGTGCCCGAGGCAGCGATTTACACATGCACGTCGAATTGGTTCGTCGAAGAAGAATTGATTCGAACTGGAGTCGTCCCCTTTCGTGTGCTTGGTAAGCACCGCGTGCTCGATGCCGACGATCTCGACACGTGGATCGAGTCGCAGCCAAAGCAACGCGGCAACGGAATCGAAGAGCGCGGCGATGGACGGCGCGTGCTCAAGACGGTGAAGGCGGCATAGTCCTATTTTTTCAGGTGGTCGAATCCATGCGGCGGAGGGCGACTTGACGGTAGGACTTATGGCAGCCGCCCAAAAGAATTTCGGAGCACGACCGCCAGCGGCAGGTGGGGAAATCGCCGCAAAATAAAAAAGGATAAAGGCAAATCAATGAATACCAAAACGATAGAAGCGGTCGGTGTCCCGCAAGGGATGCCAGTAGTAAACGAAGTGGAAATACCCAACACGAACGCAGAGAGCGAGCCGATGGACGTTACCGTCGACAAGATCAATGCGTTAGAGACCGAGACTCAGGAACCCCAGTTGCAAAATACAACTAAGGGAAAGAAGCGAAAAGCAGCAGATAAGGAAAAAGCAATCGTCTTCAACCGTTTCGTTGGCGACCTCAAGAGGGTGGCACTTCGCGGCGATGAAGCGATGAAGGAATCGGTGGCAATCATCAACGACTTCCAGACACGTCTTGGTAAGTCGCGGAAGATGCTGACCAAACTTGCCGAGGCAATCGGCGTCGAAGTTACAACGCTGTACCGCTGGAAAAAGATCGTAGAGAAACCAGCGACCGTGAAGGAACCGAAGGCAGCTACGCCGCTATTTGAACGGCTGGCTCGCATTCTCCGCAACCTCACACCCGCCGAAGTGGGCGCAAAGCAGCCCGCGTTCATTATGAACATCGAAGAGGCGGTCACAACCACACCTACCACCGAGGGCGAGGGAGTGTATCGCAACGAAGCTAT
Organism: Candidatus Acidiferrales bacterium; assembly: GCA_963742325.1. GTDB lineage: Bacteria > Acidobacteriota > Terriglobia > Acidiferrales > UBA7541 > Acidiferrum. Next base: position 3,884,183 of record CAVULB010000002.1, read on the forward strand.
CGAGCTTCTGCGCGTTCTCTCCGCGTCATTTGTGAACTACGCCGACAGGCTTGAAGAATCCGCAACTACACCAGCACTGGCTGGAGAAGAGACACAGGAGGAATCACATGAACAATTGGCTTGAGATCGATAAGCAAGGACTACAAAGGACACTGGAGCGCAAGGGTCATGCCTGGATGGTTTTCGAACTTGTCCAAAATGCATTCGACACCGATGCTACCCGAGTCGACGTCACGTTGACTAAGCCCGACAAGAATGGGAAGTCTACGTTGACGTGCACCGACAACTCTACGGACGGGTATCGCGACCTCTCAGAGGCGCATACCCTGTTCGGCTCGTCTGCTAAGAAAGCTGACCCGACAATGCGCGGGCGCTTCAACGCTGGCGAGAAATACGTGATCGTCATGTGCGATAGCGCAAAGGTCACCTCCACGACTGGTCAGGTAAAGTTTCTTGCCAATGGCAAGCGAACGATATCTGACGACGTCACCACCGACAAGGGCACTGTCTTTGAAGGCGTGCTCAGCTTGACCGAGAAGGACTGGCGCGAAGTCGGACGACAAGTCGCTATGCTGTTCCCGCCAATCGCCATGACTTACAACGGCACCGAGGTGCGCCCACGTCAGCCTCTGTTGTCATTCAGCGAGACACTACAGACCGAGATAGCCAACGACCGAGGCGTCTTGACGCCAAGGAAGCGTAAGACCGATGTCCACGTACACCTGCCGCAAGGTGGCGAGACTCCGATGATCTACGAGCGCGGTATTCCCGTTGTCGAACACGACGGAAAGTATCACGTCTCAGTAGAACAAAAGATTCCGCTCAACACCGAACGTGACAACGTTACGCCAGGGTACCTCAAGAACCTCCACGCGATTGTGCTGACGCACACAGTTGACTTGCTTACGGAAGATGAGGCAGCGAGTCCCTGGGCGGCGTCTGCTATTGAATCTGGCAAGCTTGACAAAGGCACGTTGGTGAAAGTAGCCGACAAGAAATACGGCAAGAATGCTGTGCTCTACGACGGCGTCGATATTGGTTCAAATAAGGAAGCCACATCGAAGGGCGCAAACGTTCTCGGTCGTGGTGCGATGTCTCCGAAAGAACGCAAGATACTTCACAAGGCGGGCGTGCTCAAAAGGTCTGGTGAGATCGAGGACTTCAAGACCGAACATCCTATCGGCGAACCCAAGAAGACCCTGACCCCAAGCGAATACGACGACGACCAAAAGCGTTACGTCAAACTGATTGAAGACGTCTCGCCGTTGCTGATCGACCGCACGGCAATCGTAAAGATCATCAAAGACCGTGCGCTAAAGATACGCGGTTGCACGCGGTGGACATCACGCTCCAACAAGCCGACGTTTACCTTCGAAGTCAACCTTGCGTTCCACGACTGCTCTGACTGGGAAGGCAACTACTACTTGTTACTCCACGAGTTGGCACATCACAAGGTTCAACGCAACGACCACTTGCACGCCGACTTTTACGAGACCGTCAACACGCTGGGAGCTAAGCTCGCAGGTCTGACATTGACTCAACCCAAGTTGTTCCCACACCCATTGTCCGTCGTGTCGTCGAAGACGCAGCGGTCAAGTGGACGTGTGGCAGCCTCAAGGAAGTAAACCGCTGTAAAGCACACGCCGCTGATCAATGACGGTTGGCGGCGCAGGAGAATAGATTTGGTATACCAACGTCCAGGCCCTCCCAGAGTTCCAGTGAAGCGCGGGCGTCCAACGAAGTTCGCCGAAGGCCCGATGACTCCCACAGAACAGAAACGCAGGAAACGTGCGGAACAACGTCGTACGCAAGATGATCGAGATCGACGCGACATCATGGCAAACCTGTCGCGGCGGCTCCGCTTCATGCAAGGTAAGCCCGTGTTTGACCCCAGGCACCCGATGGCTGCCGTACAGGTTGCTGTGCAGATGCACAAGCAAAGGAAGAAATTTCTCGATGATTTAAAAGACATCCCCCTTCATGAAATACGACGGCTGCTCAAAACATGGGAAGAATTACCCGACGCGCATGGTCGCTTGCACAACGAACGTAGCGGCGAAGCAGATCGTGCCAACGGTATGTCAGAAATAGAAGCGCTCGCCTCTGCGCAACAGGAAGCAGAAAACGACGGCGGAATAGTTTCCCCCGCAGGGTGTGACCCCCAAGCCTATACGCGTGGAGAGACCCCCAAGAAATTTGCTTTCTACGACAACGATGATGAACAACGCAAACAACATCTCTTCGAACGCAAGATTCAATTGGTCTCTGATCGAATGATGAAGAGTGGCGCGTGTTCCATTTGCGGATCGACCGACGAAGATCACATCTGGAAGAAATGGTACGAATCGAACGCAGCCCATGTGAAGTTCCTAACTATGCACAGCGTGGGCGCGCCCTCGGTGGTAACGATAATGTTGCATGAGCGCGTCGATTACGATCACCTGAACGCCATCGACAAGATGTTGCGCGAGCACTGGGTTGTCCGAACTGCCAAGGCCGAGTTGATGCCAGCACACGGTGACCCGATCACCTTGTGGTCGGACAAGTGGCTCGCGGATGGCTGGCGCGGTTGCTTCTTTTCCTTGAGATCGAATCGCACCGAGGTAGTATTGCCGTCCCAGGCGGTTGCGCGGGCCTTTTTCGGACAGTCTTGATTCCGCCGTAACCTATAGTCCTGTGAACGGTTTAAGGGTCAAAGTCGAATTCTGGTGCATATATGAGAGGAGGAGAAATCCTCCCAAACTTCATGACACCTCCAGACCGCAGTTGACTCCCATCCAGGGAATTGGCTGCGGTTTTAATTTTGCCCGTACGAATTTCGCACGCATGCAAAACATGTTTGCCAGGAGACCGAGTTGAGCAATGAGTGGACGACGATGTACAAGCTGCAAACCTTGCTGCGCAACAGCGGTCTCACAGGGACCACGTTCACGGCGATCTGCAACGCGTACGGAATCGAGATCACACAGTCCACGATCTCTCGGGCGCTCAAGGCAGAGAAGTTCACCTCCCATGAACTTGATCAGACGTTGCGGCCCGTCGTCCTGGGGATCGAGGACCTCGTACAACGCGCTTTGCCGTTCCGAGTGGCCTTCGATGACGTACAAAACGTGAAGTTCCTGATGGATTTGGTGAAAGACGGACACCAACTGCTTGTCGAAATAATGTTGGCCCCGAGTCATTCAAATAATAGTTGTAGCTAGCAACGGTTTACACAGCCGCGCTGGGTCAATCCCCGCGAAGGTTGAATCCAACATCGCGGTGAAATGTGAATGAAGTCATGGCAATAGCGGAAATGTTCGAGGTCAACTGCAGCATCCTTGACACCGACAAAGATGGTTTACGAAGACTCGCCCAGCAACTGGATGACGAGCTAGAGGAAGAGACACAACATGTCGAGTACATTAACTAGTCCAGCGCAAGAACGTCAGCTTTTGATCACGCTCAAAGAGGCCATCGAATTCTACGACGATTGGCGCGCGACAGACGAAGCGACTCTGCGGCAACTCTTAAAAGAATTCCAGGCTGACGGCAAGGGCTTTCGATTCGACAAAGCCGAACTCGTCGAACCGAAGTTCGCGAAATTGCCTTGGTGTGGCGATATGCAAAACGCGATGCGGACGGCTCGTAGGTCTGCCGACTACGTTTGCTCAGATGCGACCGAGGGCCAGATCGTGAAGTTCGTGCGCTCTCAAGGGGGGAACGTTGACGTGTCGGACCCGCGCGTCTGGATCAGTGCGATCAACATCGTTGGTCGTGAGCAAGGATGGCCTCTGAACCAGACAGGCCACGAGAAGAAAGTAGATGCTGCGGTCGCAGCCGTAAAGGCGCACATCTTGCAAGGCAAGACTACGTTCCCGAGATTTTTGGCGAACTACGGACAGGTGAAATACATCGACGCCAGTTTCCTCGATTCTCTATCGCCCGAGGAACTTGTGGCCCTTGACACTGAAGTAACTGAACTTCGCCGTCAGATGAACCAGTTGCCAGAGGACGCCAAAGCCGAAAGACAGGCGCGGATGTCCCCTGCTCCTAAGACGGACCAGGACATCCAGATCAAGTATGCCGACCGCGCTGGCGCTCGCTATACGCGCGCAGATGACAACCAGAGTCTACCGACCCCAGGCAAGATGGACCGTTCCGTTCCTCATTCGGGGAATCCGAACGAAGATCAATTGTTCACGAACCCGAACACGAACGCTCCATATAACGCTCGCGAGATCAAGGCGTTGATAGGCGGCAGTGAGCGTGATCGAAATCTCTTTACCTTGATGATGCGGACGAACCTTTCGCGCACGAATCAGCTTTTGAATTCATAGGAGAAATGAAAATGGCACAGCTTACGCAAGAGCAATTTAATTCGGTAATCGTCGACTGGACTAGATCAGGTTTACGCGATCCGTTGTTGTTGACCGATCCGCAGAACGCCGATCTTCTGCTAAGGCTCGCCCAGTTGTATTTTGACAAGACGGGCATACTTCCAGACCCAGGACAATTCCAGAACTTGGTCAACATGGCGGGGCGTTCCGACATGAGGCCAGACGGCACTGGTCTCCGTTACGGCGTTCCAGGGGATTCGGATATCGGTCGAATCGCCGCTGTTGTGCACGCGGTGAACGCGGAAACGAACGCTGACCCGATGCCGTGGCCTGACGAGCCGTCGTTGCGACACCTCAAAAATCTTGAGGACCTGAAAGAGATGCCCAAGGAAAAGATGCGGGAATTCTTCCAAGAGGCGGCGCGCTATAAGGGACCGAAGCATCAAGACACCAGTCTCTCTGAAAAACTCGACCAGCGCATCCAGTGGATTCAGAGGGTCCGCGCCCACCGCGATGTCGAAGCACCGAAAGAAGAACCTGTGCTGACCGAGAAGCAGAAGGCGTACAACGCGGCGAAGAAGCGCTACGACTCTATCAACGACCTGATCGACCAGTCGTTCGGCCCAGCGTACAGTGAACGTGCTCGCAAGGCGCGCAATCGCGTACAAGGCGTACTCCATCAGCTTATGCGCGCGAACGCGTCATGGGACGAAATAGATCGTCGAATCATTTACGAAATCCAGACGGACGGGGACGCGATCCGCTAAGAGGAACCAATGACAATCGCACCAGATAAATTCGCCATGCGCCGTTTGCGTGCTGGCGACGACAAGAATGAAACAATATCGTTGGTCCGTCGGGCGGATAAGCTGTGGATCATCGACCTCCAGGGGATTCCGTCTCCCACAATCGTAGAGCTTGCCCAGAAGGCAATCGCACGCGAAGTTGCGCGTGCTCGCCGTCGCGTCTTCCAAAGCCTGTTGGATAACTTGGAGCGATACCGTAGCACCGAGTACCGCGCGAGCTTGCTTGACGAAATCCTTGAATCGTTGTTGGCCGAGTACACCGACTGGGAACGGTGCTTCGGTCGCGATGTTCTCAACGTGGCCGACAGCGAGTTCGCCACATCCTTGGCTTGGAAGCCCATCGAAGTTGTGGGCGGGCAACATGACCTCAAACCCAACTGCTCTGTTTGTCAGGTTAGCAAGGCAGACAGACGCGCTCTCTCGTTCGATTCTCTTGAGATCGCGTACTTGTGTTCCGACTGTAGCCGCGATCAAGTGAGAGGTCTCCATGCCAGCGCATAAGAAAGAGCACCGCAAATCTGAACGCCAACGCAGCGCCGAATATCGCCAACGCAAGGTAGAGCAAGCCGAACGAGCAGCCCAAGAACTGAATAGGATGACGGAAGAACAGTTCCACGCATTCATGCGCGAGAAGGATCGCGACAAGTTCGACTTCGCTGCGGCTGAACTTCTCCACGAGCAGGTTCTCGACCAAGTCTACTTCATGCAGCACGGGAACAAAGTCAACGGAATCGAACTAGACGAAACCGATCCCGACTGGGTAAGCACCGAAGAAGGCGAAGCTTGCTTGGACGACTTCGTCCGTAACCACGGTGTTGTCCACTTTGGCTACATCTACAAATCCCCGCTGTTGTACGGCGCGGTCTGGAACACGCGGTACTGGACAGACAAGCAAATCTTTGACGCACTTTGCAACGAAGAGGGAGAAGCCACGTCGATCTATGCTCGCTACGGTATGCTCGCGGGCGTGCCTGACGGCATCTACCTGCGATGGAAAGCCGAGCACGGTAAGACAAAACCCGTCGACATCGGGCGCGTCTGGGAAGCCAGTGGCTCACAACAGACGGCGAGGTATCGCTGATGACTATCCTCGGCAAGGTCATGTACTCCGATGCCAACGGGACGGTCATCATCTGCAACGGTGCGATCCCGCAAAACACCATCGTCGAAATACTGTTGCCCGGAGAACAGAAGCCTGTGGCGGTTGTCCAGCCACCAGCCGATGTGCCGCCGACTGTCGCAAGCATCCTAGCAGCCTCGACAAAGCGTGATGGCGAAGTCGTCTCACCAGAAATCATCGCTAAGGCCGCTGTGCCGCCACCTGTCCGCCGCAACGCAAACGCTCCACAGCGCCCGCCTGAAGCACTGCAGGCCGCACAAGCGTACGAGTTCAACCTTTCACCCGAGGCGCAGGCTGAACTAGCGGCGATACATCGGGAGCAGTCTTCTACGGTCAGCGGTGGTGGCTCGCGTCCTCTGTCTGTCTTTGAAGACGGTGCCGATCCACGGGCCGAACACGGTGTTGCGGGACCAAGGCCGCGCGGGAACCGTCCCGTCAGCGTGTTCGACCGCTAGAGTTTTGACGTACGAATTTCCAGGGGGCATACACCCGCTCGCCTTCGGTGCGGATGCCAGCGTTATTAAGCCAGCGTATGGCAGTGTCGGAAGGCTCAAGCATCGCGAGCGGTGCCCCTGGAGAAAGAATTCAAAGTGAAGTAGACGCCCTCTTCGGAGGGCAGAAAGGACACGTCAATGACGTGAACCTAGTAGGGCCTACCGCATAGCGGGGGCGAAGGAAAATATAATGAGAACAGGTGTTATAACGACGTACTTCGGTGATCGCGGCTACGGATTCATAAAGGATTCCGACTCCGCGCAATTCAAGACGTGGTTCTTCCACGTCAAAGACTGCAAGACTGAACCGCGCATTGGTCTGTCTGTCCAGTTTGATACGGCGGACGGCATCAATGGGAAAGGACCCGTGGCTGTGTCGGTCGAGACGGTGAAATCGTGAACGCCACCGCACAGAGACTTCTTGAAGACCCAAAGGTCGCGGCTGCTCTCAATGCCTACGAGCAAGGGTACGAATCAACGGACGATCCAGTCGACGCGATCCTGGCTGGCCGTACCTACGCTAAGATGGCGCTCAGCGCCAGCGGGATTCAGGACGTTGATCCTGTCATTGTGGCTATCGAAAATCACTTTGACGTTGACGCTAGCGTGCTGACTGCTGCGCCTACTACGCTCGACGCAGTACCGAATGAGGAACATGCCGAACTGCGGGAAGCGCAAGCACCTGTGTCGTTCTTCGAGTCTATCGCGATGCCGTTGTTGGCGCGCGGATTCAAGGTCGCACCTTGCCATCCGTATGATACCGTTGACGCCAAAGGGAAGGTGCTCGGTAAGACTGTCGATCTTCACGATCCGCTGAACCAGATATCGAACGATCCCGCGCAAATCCATGCCTGGGGACTTGCAAAGCCGAACGCGAACGTCTGCGTCTACGCTATACAGGAACCTGGGGGCGTTTGCTTCGTCGACAAAGATGGCGCAATCTCACTCGTTGAAAAATACGAGCGCGAAACAGGTAAGCAGTTCCCGAAGACACTGTTGGTGTGCAGTTCCATCACCGACACTACCACGAAGGGACACTGGTACTTCTACCAGACTCCGAAGACGATTGCGTTGAGTGGGAACATCGGCGAAGACAAGACGGGCGGCTTGTTCTCGTTCCGCGTGAAGAATCAGTACGTCGCTTCCATTGGTTCGATTCACCCGGCTACCAAAAAACCGTACGCAGTTGCAGACGAAGTGCCCATCGCTCCGATTCCCGATGACCTCGTTGATTGGATGTACGCTCAAGTCGCCGCGAAAGAGAAGCCAACTGCTGAGCAGATGCAAACCGTCAAGCTGTCGAAGGGCGTGCGATACAATTCGCTGATCTCGTACCTCGGCAAGTTGTGGGCCGCAGGAACTCCGCGTCAAGCTGTGATCGATGCAGGCTTGGCGTGGGCCGAGGAACATTTCGACCTTCCCGAGGGCGCGTTCAACGCGAAGCTAGTCCAGGGCGAGATCGAGCACTATCTCGATCACGGCTATGAACAAGGACAACCGACACCAGACTTGAAGATGAGTCAGGGTCAGACGCCTGATGTTGTGCAGCCGCTACAACTACTCGCTGATCCTGACGCGGGTTGGCAGTACTCGATTACCCGAGAGGAATTCGATGCCCAGGCTGAACTCGAATTTCCAGTCTACCCTTTGAAAGAAGGCGCTGGACCTACCTGGGATGACGAGATCATGTACGGGTTGGCTGGCGACATTGTTCGCAAGGCCGCTGTATATTGTGAGGCGCATCCTGCAGGCATGTACCTCGACTTGCTTGTATCGTTCGGCAATCTCGTGGGACGCGGCCCGTACTTCACGGTCAATTCCACTCAACACCACGCGAACGAATTCATGGTTCGTGTTGGTGACTCTTCCATCTCGCGCAAAGGCACTGGTCGTGATGCGGTCAACGCAGTACTCAAATTGATCGATCCTGACTGGTACAAAGAGCGCGTGATGTCGGGCTTTGGCTCGGCTGAATCCATCATCAACGAATTGCGCGACGACTCACGTCAGCAAGTTCGCAACAAGAAAAAGGACAACATATTCGAATCAGTGTTGGTTCCAGGCGTCAGGGATAAACGGCTCATGATTCGTGAGCCTGAACTTGCCAGCATCTTCCAGTTGGCTGGGAAGACCGAATCTCGCGCTGATATCGTTCTTCGCGATGGCTGGGACAGTGCGCCTTTGCACAACCGCGTGAAGGGCAAGACCGATGGCTTGAGCAATTCGAACGCGTGCCAATTCCCACACATGAGCATTAGCGCGGACACGACACGCCACGAGTTGATCCAGAAAATGCCAAAGGGCGCGGATCAAAATGGCTTCGGCAACCGCTTCCTGTACTGCTACGTTCGGCGCGTCAAGTTGTGCCCGTCTGGCGGGCCGAATATCGACTGGTCTGTGGAACTGCAAAAACTCCACGACGCACTCGTCTTCGCTCGTGATTTGGAATACGTTCCGATGCAGAAGTCGGCCAACGCAGTTTGGAACAGAATGTACACGCAAATCGAGCAAGAGAACGCGTCCATGAATCCATTCGCGGCGAGCATGTCCGCGCGTGGTCCTGCCCACGTTCGACGCCTTGCTCTCATCCTCTGTTTGCTGGACAACCACGACTGCATCGAGACCAAACATCTCCACGCGGCGAAGCGTATTTGGGACTACTGCCAGGACTCTGCTCGCTACATCTTCGGAGACCTAACTTTAGATCAAGGGCGCATCCTCGAATGGATTGGAAAGAACGGGCCAGTGACGATCCCGCAAATCACTCAAAAACTGTTCGCGAAACACCGCAAGTCGGAGTGGGTGCGCGCACAAGTAAACGGGCTGATTCAAGCCGGAAAGGTCGTCGCGAATGGCGATCAGTTGTCGGTGAAGACGTAAACGAGCAAACACGCGTTCGGGTTGCAAGTTAGAGCGTAATCCGAACGCAATTATTCGCGGACGCGGGGGCGGAGCGGGGTGCAGTATCGGCGCGAGGCGAAAGTTGACGCCGTAAAGCATACGATGCGCACGAAACGTGGATATTTTGACGGTTTCAATGCGCACGAGACGTGGATGGACATCGAAAGTGCGCAGTGCGCCATCCGCAAGAGAGTGTCGAGTTTACTGAAAACAAAGAAAATGTAAGACATAATCTCAAATCGTATCCACATTCTAGGCGCACGGTTTTTTAAGGCTTGAGGACATCGAGTATCTCTAGCGCATTGCGCATTTTTGCACCAAAACAGTGCAGCCCAAGGTCTGCATCCACGTTTTCGGCGCACGTAGTACGCGTGTATTGCCGAGAGGTGAGCTAGGCGCTCATGGACCCATCGACATCAATATCTCGGGAATTTTCGTCACAAATCTTCGCTGTTTGTTCGCTTATGTCGCTACGCTAAGAAAACAAAGCGCTTAACGTGCAGGGACGTTGCAACTAGGCCCTGTCACAGACCGCCAACACGCCGAACGTCAAGGTAAAACTGCATGTAAACACAGACGATGCGGGAAATCGGCTCCAAATCGCCGCAACGGCATCAGGAGGTCTCCGATATTCGCGCCAGGACTTCGGCGAGATCGTTCGCCGTGGCGATCCTGGGCGCGCTGGATGCCGTGCTACGCGGGAGAAATGTAGCATGGCGCATCAAGCTATTGTAAACGGGTGGATTGAGTTACATGGCGCAGAATGCTCGATTCGAATCCATGCAAGGAAACGAAATGTTTCCGAACACACCGGCAATCGGGCGCGCATGCGGGGAGGGGGCCATGTTGACCATCCGCATGCCAAACGCATTGCTACCAATACCTTGCGCGGAGTCCGCTCGGTGTCCAAAATCTCAGAACTCCTGAACGTTCTGTTGCGACTGATATTTTGCCTTAGCGTTTAACGGGTCCTATTTATCTCATTCTAAACGACATAGGGGCACATCGCCCCCAGGGCACCTTCGGCGGCTGACGGCGTCGGCGTGGTTAATTGGCTTCCTTTAGGACTTTGTGACCGTCACAGGTCCCCCTTCCAGCCCACAAAAAGGCCCGGGCAAACCCGCCACCCCACCCCGCCTTCTGGCGAGATCCAGTACGTTACTGGTGGGGCACCTGTTGGCTGTGCACTGGGGCGGTCAGCGCGAAAACTCGATCCGGAACTGGCCGCCTTCTGTGTCATCGACGATTTTAAAGTCGGGAGGCGACTGGAATAGAGCGGGATCCGGCTCCGAGAGGTTGACGCCGGTGAGACGGAAAGTGGACTCGCCTCGGCGCGGGTCGCTAGCCTTATTGAGGATGGCGGTCTTGAGATCCCGGGAAAACCACGTTTCCGTCACGATCATGATGGGCTGGTCGTTGTGTTCGGCGTTCACCGGAATGGTTGTCGTCGTTCTGGTGCCCTCAACGGTAAGGCCCTCCATAACCTGCGTTCCCAGAGACTCTGACTCCTCGCTGACCTTAGGGCTGTTGGCTTCGGAGGAAGTGAAATGGTCACTTGCAGTGGGTACGGGCGACGCCTTCGTATTGGTTGAGTTCCTGGAAGTGCCACGCTGCGTGACTTCCACTGTAATACGGTGCGTGATGTGATTCTGCATATCGAGAATGTACTCGAAACCAGCTACCGGATCGAGAATGGTGACTAGCTCGCCCTCATCATCATCATCCCGGCCGCGACAGAGTGATTCCTCCCTGCGGCGGCGTCCTTGTGAATCGCGATAAATCTTTACCGTGACGGGCTTCGGAGTGATATGCGTGCCATCACTGAGTGTTTGTACAGAGGAGTGTTCCTCGGTGGCCGAGTAGGGGGCGGTAGGTCCCGAAACTAGCGTTACGCTCATTGGCCCAAACGACATTGAACAAGATTTGTGCTGATTGGTAACGCGCGACTGCTGTGTGCTCGTTTCCACGGTCTGAGACAACGCGCCGGAAGTAAACAGCGACGAAGACATGAGGACCAGGCCGAGGGTTATCGCGTGGCGCATGAAGTCGCTCCTGTTGTGAAGTTTACTAAGTGGCTGTAAAGATGAATTCGAACTTTGGATGATGATTGCCCCGTTCACAGTTGCCAAAAAAGATCGGGTGGTGGTCGCCAGGTATTTACTGTGCCCGGTAGCACACGAACTCAGGACTTGCGTACCACGCGAGCCGTGGACTCGAAAAATGGGTGGTTCGATCCGGGCACTACCGGAGCGCGAGTATCCGAGCGCGCCGCAAATACGTCCCCGGCCGTCAGCCCCGCCGGTTCGCTCGGTGTCATTCCCAGAAACACAATTTCCCGCCCACAAGGCGGTTATAAGGAGCAAGACATGAAGGACGCAGCATCAGCATTACTCCGCGCAGCGCAAGCCGTGCGCGAGGCAGGAATCGTGAAGTGGTTCAACGCCAGCAAAGGTTATGGCTTCATTCAACGCCAGGACCGCACGGACGTATTCGTCCACTTCTCCGCAATTCAGAGCAAAGAATCGTACAAAAACTTGTATGAGGATCAGCCCGTTACGTTCGAGGTAGCGACATCGCCGAAGGGCCCAATCGCAAGGAACGTGGTGCCACAGGGATAGCGCGAAGACGTGTCCCTCGCCAAAACTTCCGCAACAGCTGAATGTCCTCCATGTGTGACATGTTACACGCTCTCTCTTTATGTTGTTCATTTCAAATGCGCTCTCAGTTCTGGCGAAGCACAAGCGGTAACAAGAGTCACGCCGCCCCAACTGTGATTTCGGCTTCAATAGTGTCCGCTCGACAAGTTCCTAGCACTTGCGACGCGTCGAAGACGCAGTTAGGGCTTATCAGGAACCAGCAGAGAATCGCCGATTCTTGCAGCGACCAAACTTCATTGGCGCTTGCTCCTCTGGCTACGTACTCATATAGTCGGCAATTATGAGCTCTCTTTGCTTGATGCGTGTTGGTCTTATAGCCGCGATTTGTTTCATGTTCACGTCGTCTCCACTGACCGCGCAGACATCTTGGAAAGCACAACGTTGCCGTCGATTGGCAACTTCAGCCGAACCCGCAGGCCCAGTGGCGGTCATTGACGACGTCGTGTTAGACAGTGCGACCGATGTTGCCGAACCTATTTGGAAACGCATCGTCTCTCAAATGAAGGGAGAAACATTTTCTGGCGATGCGTGGGTCGATGAATTGCGCGATGTTTATCTCCTTGGTGCACTACAGAATCAGGGATACCTCAAGGCGGAGGTAGCTGTCGACACTGAACCCGTTTCCTCTAGCCCTGCTTTGCAGCACGTTGTGGTTCACGCACGCGTCAGAGGTGGCCCTCAATACAGATTGGCGAGCGTTCAATTTGTCAACTCTGAAAGGCAGATTGCATTCTCTGCAAAAGAGCTACGGCCTCTTATCCCTCTACGTGACGAGGAGGTTTTTAGCGAAGAGAAGATCAGGGAGGGTTTGGAGGCGCTGACGAGGTATTACGGCTCCCATGGATATATCGACTTTGTAGCGAATCACCAGGACTGACTTCGATGAGATGCACCAACAAATTACGTTGGTCCTCTCGCTGCAGGAGGGGTTTCAATGGCGGGTGGGAAATATTGAAATCGTGGGCCTGAACCCGGCGCTGGAAAGAGAACTTCGCTTAAACATCGAGACGGGAGACATCCTCAATTCCCAACGCATCGATGATTTCTATCGGGACCACAAATCAGAATTGCCGGGAGAAGTGCGGCCCGAAGATACTCAGTTCCACTTCAATGTCAAAGAACGCACGGCGGACGCATTGTTTGACTTCCGTAGCTGCTCTCAGGTGAAAAACTAACGAACTTTCAGCCTTCTTAGTCCGAACAACGGAATAATCAAAGACCTAGAGAGTACCGGAAACAAGATGTCCGGTAATGCGACTTATCAGGCACGGATGCGGTTTGTATGCAGTCAACGAATCGCCTTCGACTCTGACCCGACACCCAAATATTGGAGAAACATCCTGGTGAGTTCACGCGCCAACAGTTCGTCGCCGATCGGCAGGATGTCTTCAAACAAGTGTGCTCGATTGAACAGAATCAGCTCGCGCAAAGCCAGCGCGACCATGACAAACGCAAAGCGAATCGCAAGTTCTGGCTGCGGATGTTTGATCTGATCGCGCCAGATCATGAATGTCCCGACCATTTGCTGGAAGGAGCGGGCTTCCGAATCACGCGCATTTCTCACAAAATCTGCATTCCAATGCTGTTCAGAGTATTGCACCGCAGCGCGGCTCAGGCCAGCGTCGGCACGAAAATTACGAATCATCCCTGCAATGATGTTACTCGAGAACTGTTCGAGACCAAGATGTCGAACCGCTTCAGGACTAACCGCGACAGCGCTCCCGGCAGAACTGCGTTTGGTAAGGCGCTCAAAAACCGCGGCCATCAGGGCATCCTTGTCGCGGAATCGGCGATAAACACTTGCGGGGGACAGCTTGGCATGAGCAGCAATACGGGGAAGCGTGGCGCCTTGCAGCCCGCGCTTGGCAAGAATGAACTCGGCTGAGTCGAGCATACGCTGCAGGGTTTTCCGACTACGTTCTTGAACGGGTGGACAGTCGGCTTTTCTGCGGCTCATTCGGAACTAAACTTTCTCCTTGACAAAATGTAAATGCAGAATAACATTAATCACTCTATATGTGAATGTCAATTCACATTACTGAGCCAATTTTGTGAGAGGAGATTTTTGCCATGAACGCGAAAGACCCATTTGCCGGATTTTGGAACTTGAATCCAGGCCGGTCGCAATTCTGCTCGGGGCACCGCCCTACCAGTGGCACCATGTTCTGGGAGTCAACCCCGGAGGGTTATCTGATGAGGGCCGAGGGAACAACATACGATGGGAAAGCGGTCCAGGAGCGGCAACAGGTCTTCAACTTGGATGAAAAGGAGCACCCCGTCCCAGGTGCGCCCGGTCTCGTCGCAATTGCGCGCCATCCAGATGCCAACACTATCCACGTCCAAGCAAAGAACGCCGACCAGATGGTGGGCGGGGGCAGTTACATTGTATCGGCAGACGGGACTACTCTGATCGCGGCGGTGTCAGGCACTGACGCTCGGCAGAAGCCTTTTCTAACCGTCGCAGTTTGGGATCGCCAATAAAACAGACGCAGGCGCCCGCACCTGTAGAGTTCGACCGACATCACTCGAGTTTGAAAGTTGATAGAACGACGAGATCAGCGAAGATATGCATCGCGATGGCCTCTAAGTCTCGGTAAACGAGCAAACTGCCCAAGTACGTATCAGTACCCCGGCTTTCGCCGTGGGCCGGTACTATGAGCAACGCACTCAAAACAACTCCAAAGGGGCGCCCTTTTAAGATGTGCTCCAACTTGTACCCCACCCGAATTCTTAGCAATTAGCCGGACAATGCCTCAAAGCGATTCTGAGGATTACAGGACCAAGTACTCGCACAACTTTCCAGCGCCTCAGTCTTGATGAATAAGCAAGCGACCAACTACCGCGAGCGTCAGGGCGCCCTGCGCTGCCAACGCCGTACCTATCACAATGACGTAGCCCTCGAAGTGCAGAGCCCAAAAAGTGTGCGCGATGCCAGAAGCGCCGAGATAGAGCGCGGCCGCCGCTCCGAGCGCCACAATCCACGGCAATCCTCTCTGGCTCCATCCGAACAGGAATGCCATTGTAAGCAGACTAAGCGCCACAATGCCCCCGTCCATCAGCGTCCGCGCCTGGTAGCGGTCATGCCTCAAAATATTCTCCATCAGACATAGCCAGGCGCCAGACGCGGCCGTAAACACGCACAGTCCCATCAAAATCCTTTGGAAAAGCAAGTGTCTTTTGTACATATCAGAAAATCCCTTGATATGCTTTATGTTATAAAATAGATTGTTGTGTCAAGTGAACGAACGTCCTGGTAAACGACATTCCCGTCAATGTGAAGTACTACTTTACTTTTCCGAGTTCGCGACTTCCAAGGAGTTGAACCTTGCCAGCGGCGATATCGACCCTGATCCATAACGCCGAAGTCAAAAGGATTTGGAGGCCTGAAGGTATCCCTCGTTGTTTTCCGCGGTTATAATCTCGCTTGACTATGTCGTTTGCTCTTGGGGCAAAGGTCGGACACTACGAGATAGCTGCACCTTTGGGCGCTGGCGGGATGGGTGAAGTCTACCGCGCCCGTGACACCAAACTCGGGCGCGACGTCGCTCTGAAAGTCCTGCCCGATGCTTTCGCGCGAGACACGCAGCGCATGGCGCGCTTTGATCGCGAAGCCAAGCTGCTAGCCTCTCTCAATCATCCAAACATCGCCGCAATTTACGGAGTCGAGGATTCCAGCGGCACTCTTGCCATCATCATGGAGTTGGTTGAGGGGCCGACGCTTACCGATCGTATCCGCCAGAGCCCGATTGCAATAGAAGAAGCGCTTCGCATCGCCAAGCAGATTTGTGATGCGCTGGAATATGCCCATGAGCGCGGCATTGTTCATCGCGACCTAAAACCCGCGAACGTGAAACTCACGAGCGATGACGCCGTGAAGGTTCTCGACTTCGGTTTGGCGAAAGCCATGGAAGACGACGCCGCTACGCTCGACATTTCCACTTCTCCCACGCTGAGCCGCATGGCTACCCAAGCGGGAGTCTTGCTGGGCACGGCTGCCTATATGTCCCCGGAGCAAGCCAAAGGCAAACCCGTTGATCGCCGTGCGGACATCTGGGCGTTCGGCTGCGTTCTCTACGAAATGATGACCGGCAAGCACACGTTCTCCGGAGAGACCGCGACGGACACGCTCGCCTCTGTGATCAAGGAAGGGCCGGACTGGTCACAACTCCCACCGGCCACACCTGCGCGCGTTCGCGTGCTCTTGCAACGTTGCTTGCAGAAGGATCCGAAGCAGCGACTGCGGGACATCGGCGACGCGCGCATTTCTCTCGAAGAAGTTCTGGCCGGTGCGCCAGAGCCGTCCTCCGGCGCTTCGGTCCCCTTCGACGAGCCGCTTTGGCGCCGCGCTTTGCCCTGGGTGTTATTTGCCGTGGCTGCTGCGGCGCTCCTGGTGCTGGGCTTCCTCCACTTGCGGCCAAAGCCAACCGCCATCAACGTCGTGCGCGCGCAAATTCCGGTGCCCGAAAAAATGATCCTAAGCCCCTCGGGCCCCTTCGCGCTGTCGCCTGACGGGCACCAACTTGCCTTTTACGCAACGGGTCCCGACGGCGTGCAAGGCTTGTGGATACGTCCCTTGGATTCGGTTGAGGCCCGCCCACTCCCTGGTTCGGATTGGCCTGGTGTAAGTCCTCCGCCGTTCTTTTGGTCTCCCGACAGCCAGAGCATCATGTTTGACGGTGGCGGAAACCTCAAAAAGATAGGCGTTTCGGGGGGGCAGGCACAAACGTTGTGCGAGGTAACTGGTTTTGTGGTTGGCGGTTCCTGGAACCGCGATGGTGTCATCCTCTTCGGCCGGGATCCCGGTGTCATCGCACGGGTTTCCGCCAACGGCGGCACGGCGCTGCCCGTCACCTCTCTAGATTCTTCGCGCGGCGAAATCAGACACGATTTTCCGTGGTTTCTTCCCGATGGCCGCCACTTTCTGTACCTGCGTAGTTCCGGTCGCCCAGAAAACGATGGAGTCTATGTCGGCTCTCTCGATGCCAAGCCGGAGGACCAGGATCGCAAACGGCTTCTCGCAGCAGCCTCCCAGGCGATATACGTGCCTTCTCTGGGTTCCGTGCCCGGTTATCTCCTGTTTATGCGTGACGGAACTTTGATCGCTCAGACGTTCGATCCCGCCCGGCTCGAGCTAACCGGTGAGCCAGTGACTGTGGCGGAGCAGCTTGGTTTCTATAGAGACTATGGTTTTTTCTCCGCTTCAACCAACGGACTTCTTGCTTACCGAATCGGCGGCGATAGTGGAGCTTCGCAGCTGACTTGGTTCGACCGGGAAGGAAAAGTTGTTGGCACGCTCGGGGACCGGGGGATTTACGCATCCCTTGCGGTTTCTTCGGACGGAAACCGCGCGGCCGTCAGTCGGCGCGAGAACTCAACCGGAAAGTACGCGATCTGGCTGTACGATTTCTCGCGCGGCACGAGTTCGCGATTCACTTTCGGCTCCGCGAGCGCCATGAATCCCATATGGTCTGCGGATGAGAGTCGTATCTTCTTTGCTTCCGACGCAAACGGCCGATTCGATCTTTATCAGAAAGCCGCGAATGGAACCAAAGACGAAGAGCTTCTGCTAAAGTCGAGCGAGGCAAAGTATCCCATGAGTGTCTCTCGTGACGGACGGTTCCTGATGTATTCATCGGAGGACCCGACACCGACCTCGATGTTTCACTTGTGGGTGCTCCCACTCGAGGGCGATCGGAAACCTTTCCCGTTCGAGCAGGGCGAGTTCCGCGAGTCAGAGGGCCATTTTTCTCCCGATGGACGCTTCGTTGTTTATCGTTCCGACGAATCCGGCCGTTTCGAGATTTACGTCCGGACTTTTTCACCACAGTCCCGTGCGGCACAGTCTACTACCGGCGGCAAGTGGCAAATTTCGAACGGCGGAGGCCTTCGGCCATGGTGGAGCCCGGAAGGGAAAGAACTGTACTATCTCACCCCCGACGGCAAGGTGATGGTCGTCCCAGTCAGCACCATCCCAGCATTTCAAGCCGGCCCACCCCAATTTCTCTTCCAAGTGCCGCCACAAAACCGCCGCTTACCCGGGATCCACACAGCGGACGGCAAGCGATTTTTGTTTCCAGTTCCGGCCGATCGAACCGCGCAGACGCCTTTCACCGTCGTTTTAAACTGGCAAGCGGGACTCAGGAAATAAGGACCGCGGCGGTCACAAGGCTCCAGTCTTAAGAGAAGCGAAGTGGGGCGAGGCTGCGAAACTCCGACCCAGAACTAATCGCAAGGTCCTGGTAACGGCCTAATCGTCCAAGTGCGCACTCACCGTAGCGCACACATTAGGGCAAAGCCGAATTGAAATATCGTATCGGGTGGTATAAAGTCGTATAGCTGCGTGGAGTTTGCACTGCATTCTTTCTGGGCGGAAAACAATGCGGGCGTCGCAAACCTATCGTAGTTAAAAGGCCCGCTTCCGCAAGGAGGCGAGCCTTTTTTAACGTGAATGCTCTACATTTGCGCTAGCTTCTTCATCAAGTCCCGGCATAACCGGAGAAGTGGCGGTCCAGTACGCCTGTCTATCAGCTATCAGCGCCAACTCGTTTGTGTGCCGTGATATCATTTTGACTTGAGTCGACTTTATGAGCGAATTTCCGACGATTGCCGAGGTTGAGAAGGCCGACGCTGAGCAGCTTGCCCGCTGGTACCGCTTTCTCCTTCCTGCGGACGCTGCGCAAGAGAAGATCATGGAGAAGATTTCCGCCGCGCTAAAAGCGAAAGGCGGGATGACTCCCGCCCTCTCGCGTAAAATCGGCTACGGCGGAGTTTAGAACATCGGTTTCGCCACCACCCGCTCCGTCTCCCTCGGCTTTTGAATTCCAAGGTACTTCTGAGTAGTCTCCAGAGACTCGTGCGCTAGCCACGTTTGGATCGTGCGGAGTGAAACGCCGTGCTCATGCCAGAACGTCGCACGGGTCTTACGCAAGCGGTGGAGGTAATGCCTCTCGCAACCTTCGCTGTACGTCGCGCAAGACTTTTCAACTTCCACCTTCGTGTAGCGCCCCTCCGTCCGCGTCGTCTTGCATTTCCCGCAGTTCAATCCAGCTTTGAAACAAATTTTCTTGAACTTGCGCAGAAAGTGCCCCTCCGGAGTGCCATCTTGATTCGGGAAAATCCATTCACTGCCCTTTACGGTTTTGCGGTGCACCGTCAGCAGGTCGACGAGTTCCTGATTGATTTGCACGTCGCGCTTCTTGTGGTTCTTCGTGGTGAAGCCTGCCTTTGACTGGACGCGGAAGTGGGGTTTGCCGTCGATCATCACGAGGTCATCCCACTGGGCGAAGGCAACCTCCTTCTCGCGGCATGCGGTTACGAGGAAGAACATGAACGCGGTGTACTCGCGATAATCGTCGATTGCGGCGAAGATTTTCTTGAGTTCTTCTTCGGTGTAAGGCTCCGCGACCTCCTCTTCGACCGTGGGCAAAAGGTCCTTGGTCATGCGGAACGGCTTGTCGACACCCGCCTCGCGCAACATGAAGACGACAACCATAACCTTGTTCGCAATCGTCTTCGGTGCCGCACCACCTTCCTCAAGAACGCTGATGAATTCGTCGAAGATGCGGCGACCGTTCTTCTGGTCGTTGAATTCGTCGACAAATTTCGCAGGGGTCTTTTCGAGGAACTCGTTGAGGATGTACGTGTAGTTTTGCACCGTAGACTCGTTCTTGCGCTTCTTCATTTCGAGGAATTGCGCAACAGCAGCTTTGAGAGTGGTGCGGTCGCCGCCTAAGACGGTGTTCTTACCGCCTTCGATCTCGTCGCGTTCAGCCTGGGCGTCGGCGAACGTTTGGGCCGACAGCGTATGCCAGTTACCGTTTCGGCGAACGTAAAACGGCGCTTTTCGGCAACTAGTCTTTACGCCGCGCTTTTCCTCGATTCGCTGATAGCGCCAGCCTTTGCCTGGGACCTTCTCCCGTACCGAGATGCCTAGGGTCATCTAAGCCTCCCAAATCACACCCCAAGCGTAGCACAGTGTAGCAAGACTGTCAAAATGGCCATTTTATAAGGGATTTTTGGTATGGCGGAGAGGGTGGGATTCGAACCCACGGTAGGGGTTAGCCTACACACGCTTTCCAAGCGTGCGCCTTAAACCGCTCGGCCACCTCTCCGGAGGAGTGGGCAACCTGTCGATTCTAGCAAAAACGAAGAGTCTGTGCTGGGACGAACGACAGAGGCGTGCAGGAAACAGGCAAGTGGACGAGAGCTGCGGTGACAACTACTGGCTGGTGTGGGATTTGCCAGTTGGGGTGTATCAAGTAAACTAGTTGGGTTACCCCACGACTCCGGGGTCGTCTAATTGGTAGGACATCAGCCTTTGGAGCTGACTATCCTGGTTCGAGTCCAGGCCCCGGAGCCATAAATCTGGCGATGGCAAGATCGCCAGAAGCGAGGGATGACGATGAAGCGTCTTCAACTCCACAGAAAACTTTCACGTGGAAAACGTTCCCGCGAAGCAGGCACAACGCTGCTCGAGCTAATCATTGCCTGCACTGTGTTGATGATCTTGGCAAGCGCGGCCGAACCGCTGATCCGAATTACGATTGTGCGCAGCCGTGAAGCGGAGCTGCATAGGTGCTTGCGCGAGATTCGCAACGCCATCGATCATTACAAAGATATGGCGGACACGGGGGCGTTCCGCACCGAGATAACCAGCAACGGCTATCCTCCAGATCTGGATACATTGGTCACCGGCGTAACCCTTGCCGGCAACAAAAAGGTTCGCTTCCTGCGAAGAATTCCTGTGGACCCCATGACAGGCCAGCGCGATTGGGATCTGCGCTCCATCCAGGACGATCCAGACTCCACAGGCTGGGGTGGGGATAACGTGTTTGACGTGCATTCGAAATCGCAGGGCACGGCGCTCGACGGCTCAAAATATTCAGACTGGTAGCAGCAGCCCACACAGTTCCCTGCCCTGGCGTTTCCCCCAAATCCAAATTGTGCCTCGAATTATTCTTCTGATGCCTGTTTGGCAACTATCAGATTGCTCGTGGTAGCAACACATTGCCAGGAGCCGTCGGTCTTCACCGAGGTATCGACGAAACACTCACGGAGTGTAACGGCTCACCTTTATCCGTTCCCTTGACGCGAAGGATGCCGACAACCACCGGCGAATCTCCATAGCCCTGCACGGTAGGGTGTCGGTGACGGCTTGAGCGGGCTGGTGGTCCGGTGCTTTGATACCGGCCAGAAATTCACTTTTTAATTTTTAGACTGCCATCGGTTTCGACCAACACCATGGTGTTGGCGAGCAGCAATTCCAGTGCCTTTGTATCCTTTTGTTCGAGCGCACGGTTCGACACTTTTTCGAGTGCGAGAACTCGCCCTGCTTCGTCACTATCGGTATTTTGGTGCGCTGCGGTAAAGGCGACACCCAGCAGATGTACAATTCCAGCCACCATGAAATTTTTCATGGAAGCATCCCCTGAATGAGTTGACGAGTTAGCCCATTGATGGACTTATTTGGCGTAGGGTGCGAATTCCGAAAAGGAATCCAGATTCAGAAACAAAAGTTCCCCAATAAATACTTTCCTCCAATCTCAGGAGCGGGAAGTCAGCACCTCATTCACGGCACGATATGCCTGATCGATGGCCACGTCCGTGTATGCGCTGGCGCCAGCATCCGAATTGGCGATAGTAATGCGGCCAAATGGTTGGCGGCCGCGCACCCAAGGCTCCTCGCCGGCTTTCCAGTCCGGAGTATCGAGGCCAAAAGGAGTGTAAGCATACCCATGAGCCCAACGATTGACGGTGATACCTGCAATGTCTATGGCAGGATCGAATCCCGCTGCCCCTAGCATGCGGCCCAATTGGTCACGGATATTGCGTTCGAACGTGGGAAATGGAGTCTGGAGAAGTTCAAAGCGTCCAGCACGATTCTGATCGCGCACCGGCAGACCAGGCTTGCATGGGGTTCTCAGCATGAAGAGTACCGCCGGTTCTTCCGGCTTGCTGGGAAATTCGTAAGCGCCCATGCTTACAGGGAAATCGAGAGCTGTGTATGTATGATAGCTGCCAGGGGAAACAATTTGATGCACGCCCAATTTTGAAAAGGACGTCCAATTGCGTATGGCCACGTGCGTATAGACCAGCGGGGCCTTGACCAAGTAGGAAAGCGCTTCCTTCTGCGCGTCCGGCAATTCCGGGCAGATATAAGGAATCATCACGTTGTAGCAGGCTAGCACGCAATAATTCCCTTTCACGACGAAGGGTTTGCCAGAGCGGGTGTAAGTGATCTGAACCTCCTTCGCCGTCGCGTCCTTTGCCGGTGCGTGCTTCACATTCACCACCGTGCTGTTCAGCCGCAGGCGTACAGTCTTCTCCGCACGATCCAATTGGCTGTAATCCGCTCGCGCCGTCACCACGTCCTCCATGGCGCTACCGGGAATTGCGGCGGGAATCAGTGAGCGCACCAGGAGCCGGGCAATGGAAGCGTTTCCGTCGGGGAAATGGAAAATGTACGGTTCTTCTTTTTCGCGCGCAGGCAAGCCCAGACCGTCGAAGCCCGCATAGGTGAATGAGCCGTAGTCGTCGCCGGCTTCGTAGCACTCGTAGGCAGGCACTGCCTCGATACCCACGCAATAGAGATCGTGGGTTAAGGTTTGAAAAAAGGGCAAAGCGTCAGGCGAAAGCTTGCAATATTTCGTCAGAAAATCGGCGTAACTGATTTTTCTCAGCTGAGCTATCTTCTGTTTCTGCGACAGGCCCTTCAAATAATCCACTTTTTCGGTATAGACACGCGCAATATCTTTCTGGACAGAATCGGGCAATGGACTTTTCGACAAAAATTCGTGCCAAGGCGTGGTGTTCATACCGGTGAGAATGCGGTCTTCGCCAAACGTTTCCTTATCGAAAAAGGCAGCCGTGCCAAGCTTGGCGTAAAGCTTCCGGTTGTACGCCTTGTAAAATTTTTGCGTATCGATTCCAAGTTCGTTCAGTAAGCCCTTGGCGTCCGCGCTGTACTTACCTGGACTTTCGATGGACTGTGTTCCACCATTGCTGAGCAAGATGCGCCCACCGGCCTGGAATTCGTTCCTTTTGGCGTGGCCGCCGAAGTCGTCATGATTGTCCAGAATCAGAATCCTTGCGCTATTGCCGATTTTCTGACGGAAACGGTAGGCCGCTGCCAAACCGCTGATGCCGCCACCGACGACGACAAGGTCGTAGGCTTCTCCCGTTTGCGTGGGCTCGCCAAGCGCATCGGCATTTTCGCCGTCACGCATGTGATGGGCCATTGTGAAACTGCCATCATGATTGCCGCGCATGCCGAGTTTCGCGGGAGGGTAATAATCCGGTGCTTTTTCGGACGACGGTTCATCCAGGATGCCCGCTGCCAGTAGCCGGTCCGCTCCGAGTGATCCCGTAAGCAAGCTGGCACCAGCGCCAATGGCGATGCCGTTCAGGAAATCGCGCCGGGAAATTTCTCGATCCGTTCCCAAGTTCCGATCTTTTTTTCGTTTGCCCATTGGCCCTACCCCGTGGATGCACAAGTAGCGTAGTATACCGCCAGCGCCCTCATCCTTACACATTTTCAGCAAGCTTTTCGGGAACAGAAAAATCCGGACCGGAAGGGTGTTTGGAACGGCATATCCTTCGAATTCTCAGCCAAGGCTGCTACTGTTTAGGCTGCACTCAGGGATGAGCAATTGCAAAAACCAGTCATAGCAGCACATGAAGAAAAGGAAACGGGACGGCTGGAAGCGTTCAGCGACGGAGTGTTCGCCATCGCCATCACCCTGCTCGTTCTGGACCTGAAGGCCCCGCAACTGGCCGATGGCGCCTCCGCGGCCCAACTCGGCAAAGCGCTGCTGCACCAATGGCCAAGCTACATTGGGCTGGTGACGAGTTTCTTTACCGTTTTGATCATGTGGGTCCACCACCATGCCATTCTGCGCAATGTTTGCAAAACCGAT
This sequence comes from Candidatus Acidiferrales bacterium, assembly GCA_963742325.1. GTDB lineage: Bacteria > Acidobacteriota > Terriglobia > Acidiferrales > UBA7541 > Acidiferrum. The sequence goes on from CAVULB010000002.1 coordinate 3,908,395, forward strand.
GCATGGCTTCATTTTGCGAACGGCTGCCTGCTGTTTGGTGTGACCTTTGTTCCCTACCCTACTTCCATTCTGACGACATATTTGCAAACGCCCGCGGCAAAGATGGCAGCAGCCTTCTACTCCGGAACATTTGTTTTTATGGCTTCGTGCTTTTACCTGCTGATCCGGGCTGCATTCCGCAAACCGCTGCTTTCCGCCAGCGCTTCGGAAGAATTTATCAATAAGACTTGCCACGATTATATGTTTGGGCCGCCTGCGTATTTGCTGGCGACATTGGCCGCGATCCTCGACGTGCGCCTGTCGCTGGCGATTTGTACCATCCTGTGGATTTTTTGGGCAACAACGATTACGCGAAACACGCGCGCCTAGCCACTGGCAAACTTAGTGGTAGTTAGCGACAAGCTGTCCATTTTCGATGTGCATATCCGCTATATCGGGAGGTAACTTCAACTTCTCCCGATTTTCCGGCGAATCCATGAGCCGCTGCACAGCCGATTCCAGGGTGGACTGCGGGATCGGCAATGAACCGATCTGACCGCTCACCGGCACAAACTTCAAATAACCGTCTTCGGACCTGAGCTTTCCGACCAGATCCAGGGTCATGTCTTTGCCATGGACGTCGAACACCACATAGGCGTGCACCTGGTCGCCCTCCATTTGAACTTTTACGTCGCGTACGGACGAACGCGCTTGTTCGATATCAGCGGCGCTGGGTGTGTCGGTCCCCCCGTCGGTGCTTGCGGATGCATCTGGCGCGGAGGCATCTGCCGCCGCAGGGGAGGTCGCAGGCGCGTTTTTCGCCAGATCCAGATGCGATGCCAGATAGGAATTAAGTTCGCTTTCGTCCAGGCGCAGCGTGGCTTTCTGCCCTTGAGAGACAGAATCCTGCACTTGCTGGAGCTTTTGTTCAGCGCGCGCTTCGGCCTGAGGCGAAGATTGCACCGCAGGAGGAGGAGTTTTGTGAAGCAACAAGATCAGTGTGATGAGGGCGGTAAGATAGGTGGACCAACGGAGGATGCGGAACGCCCAAACCCAGACGCTGACAGGTTTTTCCGCGGGCGCAACCGGTTTGGGAACGTTTGCGATGGGCATAGTCTTAGCTCGCGAAGGGGTGGCCACACCTCGGCCCAGCCCTTGGCTCAATCTAACCCTAGTCCCGGGCAAAGGTTGCGGCAATGGAACCGATGGGCTATGCGGCCAATTCGGCAACTCTAGAGTCGCATCGCGTGTGGGATACTTTTGCGGCAAGGAAACGGGGAATCCAAGTGCAAACAGAGATGAAACTGGCACCGGTGACCAGTCCCGGAGCGCGGAAGTTGCAGGCGTACCTGGCGCTGGTGGCGGGAATTGTGTGCATTGCCTGGTCGGCAATCTTTGTACGCTGGACCGACATTCCGGGACCGGCGTCGGCGTTCTACCGCATGCTGATTCCGGCCGTGGTCCTGCTACCAACGTTTTTGCTTGACCGGTCGGGCATTCGATTAAATTGGCGCATGCTGGGAATTATTGCCTTAGGCGGTTTATTCTTCGCGCTGGATCTGGCGCTGTACAACACCTCCATCCTGAAAACGAGTGCGGCGAACGCAACGCTGCTCGGAAATAACACGCCGATTGTAGTAGGCCTGCTGAGTTGGCTGATCTTGCGGAAGCGGCCTTCGGCAGCATTCTGGCTGGGATTGCTAATGGCGCTCGCCGGCACGCTGGTGATTTTGTGGGCAGACCTCGGCAAGCTTACTCGCCTAGGCGTGGGCGACTTGATGGCGCTGGGAGCCGCGGCATGTTTTGCCGTGTATCTGCTCGCCACGGAACGAGTGAGAACATCCACCAGCACGTTAGGATTCTTGCGATTGGCGATGATTTCGAGCACCGTGGCACTGTTCCTGATCAATCTGGTGATGGGCATCTCGCTCGGTGTGCCGCACGGTCGCACATTGTGGGCAGTGCTGGGCTTGGGCCTGGTCTCACAGCTTGGCGGCTATCTGGCGTTGACCTACGCCTTAGGGCATTTGCCGGCGACCATCACTTCAGTGAGCCTGCTCTCGCAAGGTCCGCTGACCGCTGTGATGGCGGCACTTCTTCTGGCGGAGCCGCTGACCTGGCCGCAAATTCTAGGCGGAGTGTTGGTGCTCTCTGGAGTTGCCTTGGCGCACCGCCAGCGGCACCCGGAAGAAGAAGCAAATATTTAGGTGCAAGAGCGCGAAACTTTATTTCAGCGTGAGAATTTCCACATAATTTCCGGCGGGATCGCTCACATAGATCGGACCTTGTTCCGTCACGATGCCGTTGCGGGTTGCCGTAGCCAGTCGGATCTCCGAGGAAGGCGATGTGCGGCACATGCTGTTCCGGGACGACAAACGCCAGGCTGACGTTCGCGAACTCTAGCAGCACCCAAGGAGCGTCTCACTACGCGACGCGGCAATCGAAATTCCGCGTCTAGCAAGCCACGGTCTCCTTCACGTTGTTGACTGCCACTGCAACATGACGCAACGTATCCAACTTTGGAGCTGCCTGCGCTTCCGCCATTGTGCCCTACCCCACTTTCTTTAACTTAAAAGGAATTGACCGCCGATGCGATGCCGGCCGCGTTGCCCAAGGTCACCAAATCAGTTCATGGCATGGCTTACACTGCAAAGTTTTGCATGAGGAACAACCTTGTCTGCAACACGAAGCTGAGTAAAACTGTTTGCGCTATCGAGCCGCCGTCCCGTCCAATCTCACGAGGAACAACCATGCGCGCAATCAGATACGTTCTACTCGTCTTGGTGGTGTCTGTGGGCCTGCCGTGCCGTGCGCAGCAGAAGCCAGAACAACCGCTTACCACGACGCCAGTAAGTCCGAATGTCAAGCCTATCCCTAAAACGCGCCCAACCATCGGCGTGGCCCTTGAAGGCGGCGGAGCATTAGGGGAAGCACACATCGGCGTGTTGAAGTGGTTTGAAGAACACCACGTCCCCATCGATTATCTGGCCGGAACGAGCATGGGCGGATTAGTTGGCGGCCTCTACGCTACGGGAAAATCCTCCGACCAACTGCGCGAAATCGTCAAAACAGCAGATTGGAATCTTCTGCTCGGCGGCGAAACCCCGTATGAAGATCTGTCCTTCCGGCGCAAGGAAGATGCCCGCGATATCCCGAATTCTATTCAGGTTGGGCTGAAGCACGGCACAACACTTCCCCCGGCCTTGAACAGCGGGCAACAGGTGACGCTTCTGATCGACCGGGAAACTTTGCCGTATTCCACAATCCAGACCTTCGACGAGCTACCGATTCCCTTTCGCTGCGTCTCCACGGAAATTGTGTCTGGGAAAGCCTACGTATTCCAGAAAGGCTCGCTGTCCGAAGCGATGCGCGCCACCATGTCTATTCCCGGCGTGTTCGCTCCGGTGCGGCGAGACAATCAGATCTTCGTCGATGGCGGTCTGGTCGACAATCTTCCCACCGATGTTGTCCGCAAAATGGGCGCCGATGTGGTTATCGGAGTCCACTTGCAAATCGCTCCGGTTGCTGCCAAGGAGATCCAGTCCGCGTTCAGCATTCTGGGACGCTCGGTCGAGCTGGTCATCGCAGAAACCGAAATTCGCGGAATGGCCGGCGCCGATCTGATCGTCAAAGCCGACGTTGAAAAATATTCGACGATGGACTACGAGAAGGCCGACGAATTGATCAAGGCTGGATATGAAGCCGCCGAGGAAAAGGCGCAAGTCCTGAAAGCCTATGAGCTCGATGACCAGGCCTGGGCGGCTTACCTTAAGCAGAAGGATTCGCGCGTCCGCACAAGAATTGGCGTGCCTCAATTTTTGCGGATCGATGGCGTGAGCGGCGAAGCGGCGATCAACATACAGAAATTCCTGTCTCCTCTGATTGGGAAGCCGGTTGACGAGCCGGTTCTCGAGCAATTGCTCTCGCGTCTTTCGGGGATTGGCCTCTACGACAGCATTTCCTACGATCTCATTCATGAAGACGACAAAGAAGGGTTGGTCATCCACGTACATGAAAAAAGCTACGCGCCCCCGATTCTTAGACCAGGAATTGTTGTCGACGGCACCCAAACGGACGACGTCACCTTCACCGCTGGCGCTCGACTCACATTCATCGATGTGGCTGGCTATCGCTCCGAATGGCGGACCGACTTTCAATTCGGGCAAACCTACGGCATCGCTTCCGACCTTTACCGGCCATTTCAGCCGCTGGGCCGGTGGTTTATCGACCCATTCGTCAACGCTCGTCAGTACACGTTTTTGATCTACAAAAAGAACAATCCACGTGCGGACTACCGCATCGACAATGCCTCGGGAGGCGCTGATATTGGCTACGCGATCAGTCACTTCAGTGAAATTCGCGCGGGTTATGGCATCGGCTATACCAACGAATATTTGCGGCTCGGGACGCCCGATTTCGCATCCGTAAACGGCCGAATCGGCGCTTTCCATATGCGCTACGTTCTCGATCATACCAACGAGGCCGTCATTCCGACTCGCGGCTACTACGTCCAATCGAACTTCTACTATTACGACACCTATCCCGACGCCCCGGAGGCTTTTCCCTCCATGACTGCTACCGTCCAATACTTCCAGCCGATCCACAATGATTCCATTTTCGTCATCGGCTCCGGGGGCTCCACGTTTGGCTATCGCAACACCGGCGATCCCCAATTCTTCCTTGGCGGTGTGGGTCGGCTCACTGCCTACGGCCTGAACGAACTGCTTGGTAACCAGTTTTTTGTGGGACGAGTGGGTTACCTCCGGCAGGTTGCCACTCTTCCGACCTTCGTAGGAAGGAATGTTTATCTCATCGGGTACGGAGAGGTTGGAAAAATGTACGGCGATCCTTTCGGGGCTCCCCGGCTTTCCGGAGACGGCGCAGCCGGGGTCATTGCCGATACCTTCCTCGGACCGGTGTTCATTGGCGGAAGCGCCGGTGACACGGGCCATTACAAATGGTTTTTCCAGTTAGGGCGTGTTTTCTGACCGTTCATCCGGGAGTAACAATTTACAACTATAACGGTGGCTATAAACCCGCTTCCACGGAACCCGTCGGGGCCTATTCCTGAAAGGATGATCATGGCCACTGCCACCACTACAACCACCACGCCTGTTTCGTCGCATATTGCTGAAAAAATGAACAAGGGCCACGGCCGTATCGGTACGCTGGTCTTCGGCCTGGTGCTGATTGGCGGATTGGTTTTCATCGGCACGAGTATCTCCCATGACCTCAAGGGCGTCGTCTTGGGATCGGCGTGGCCATATCTACTGCTGGGTCTTGCGTTGCTGGTGGCTCTGGGTTTCGAGTTTGTGAATGGCTTTCACGACACGGCAAACGCGGTGGCAACCGTGATCTATACACATTCGTTGGATCCCAACATTGCGGTGGTCTGGTCGGGTTTCTGGAATTTCTTCGGTGTGGTGACGTCAACAGGCGCAGTGGCGTTTGGCATCGTCTCCTTGTTACCGGTGGAATTGATTCTGCAGGTTGGCGGAAACGGCGGCTTTGCGATGGTCTTCGCGCTGCTGATCGCGGCTATCATGTGGAACCTCGGTACCTGGTGGTTTGGGCTGCCCGCTTCTAGCTCGCACACGTTGATCGGCTCAATTATCGGCGTCGGCATCACCAACCAATTGATGAGCGCAAGAAGCGGCACGAGCGGCGTCGATTGGGCGCAAGCCGCCAATATCGGGAAGTCCTTGCTGCTCTCGCCGATCTTCGGTTTCCTTCTTGCCTCGCTGTTATTTATCGGAATGAAGGCGGTCATAAAGGACAAGCGGCTATACGAATCGCCGCAAGGCACCGAGCCTCCGCCGTTCTGGATTCGCGGCATGCTCATTCTGACGTGCACTGGAGTGAGCTTCTTCCATGGCTCAAACGACGGGCAAAAGGGCATGGGCCTGATCATGCTGATTCTGATCGGAACCGTGCCGACGACGTACGCGTTGAATCACGCAGTGACGGCGCGGCAGTCCCAGGATTTCATCGCCGTTTCCCGGCAAGCGGCGGACACGGTAGGCAAATACGTGGAAGGCTCAGCCGTGATCGGCGATCCGCGCGAAGAAGTGACCGATTACGTGCGCACAAGGAATTTCACGCCTTCAACCATGCTGGCTTTGCGCACCATGATTAACGACATCGGCACGGAATTGGCGGAGTTCAAGGAACTGTCGAAGGTGCCGCAGACGCAAGTGCGTAACTTTCGTAACGATATGTATCTCGTGAGTGAGGCGCTGCGCCTGATGCAAAAGTCCGGTACGCCTGCATTGGCGGCTGCGGACGTGTCGGTGTTGAAGAATTATAAGAGCCACGTGGATAAGGCCACGCGCTTTATTCCGCTTTGGGTGAAGGTTGCGGTGGCGCTCGCTCTGGGCTTGGGGACAATGGTTGGATGGAAGCGTATCGTTGTGACCGTCGGCGAAAAAATCGGTAAGAGCCACCTGACATACGCACAAGGAGCTGCCGCGGAAATTACCGCCATGTGCACGATCGGGGCGGCGGATGGTTTGGGCTTGCCCGTCAGTACCACACACGTGCTGTCATCCGGCGTCGCCGGCACGATGATGGCGAACCATTCGGGCTTGCAAATGAGCACGGTGCGCAATCTGGCGCTGGCATGGATTTTGACCTTACCGGTCGCCATGATGCTTTCCGGCTTGCTGTTCTACGCTCTGCGTACGCTGGTGTTCAAGGGCTAGTTTCGCTAACCAGAAACCAAACGGAATAGACTCGAGTCCAAGCCGATTACTTGCGCTCACCCGCTGATTCATTGGACCGCGGGTGAATCGGCAAGGCCGAATGGCGGGGCATAATCACGATGAATACTGCAAAATCGCAATCGTTACCGGCGCACTTACCTGGAACGAATTGCCATTGGCGAATCGTCGGAATGACTGACGATGCCAGGGACTGCGCGTCATCCAAAACGTCCATCGAGATCAACTCGCCCTGTGCGTTGATGTGAGCCGCAAGAATTATATTGGGCGCAGAAAGAGCTCTGACGTTCAACTGCGGCTCGATAGTTACCGTCGGTAAGGCGGCGCCTTCTCCACTTTCTGTCCCAGGCATGTCGTAACGCCGCACCGACGATTTTCCAGACATAACGCCAGGCGAAGCAAATTGAAATACGATCCCGATTCGTGCCTCGTTCCCTTGCTGCGCAGGAAAGAAGCTCCAGGTGTGCACTGCGCTCAGGACTTTATCCACGAAGGCTTGCTGGCCCTGCAGCACCTTGATGCCTTCCAGCTGTCCGTAGCTATCCACTGCCGCGTCGAGCACCACTTCTCCGCCCCCGAGCGCTTCCGGAGGATGAGGCGCAGCTATCAGCGAAAGCGGTACCGGGGTAGCCGACTTCGCGAGCGCGGCATTCGGCGGTCCAACTTCATTCGCTCCCTCGCCAGCGGAGTGCCACGCAATTCCATGTTGCTGCAACAGAGGAATGGCGTAGTGAATCGGCACTGCGGCCCCTACACCGCTGTTGGGTTGCGCCGTGGCAGCAGCGACCGACGCCGCCTGCGGGCGTAGCCAGCGTCCTTCGACCAGTGCCACGACGGCTTGCGATTCGGCAGACACAACTGGAGCGCCACTGTCGCCGAGCAGGACGTCATGATTGAACAGCAGTAGTTCGGTATCAGCGCGTCCCCGGTCGAGCTGGGAAAATTGGTACTCGAGCACCTGGCCGGAAGGATGATCTTCCGAAAACGCGTCGTACGTGTGTGGATCCTTAAGTCGCGAGGGGCGCAGCGCCGCGGCGAGCACGCCTTGCGCCGGAGCAGGCCGCTCCACCGCTAAGGGCAAAAACCGCACTTCATACCTGCCCGCGAAGGGGTTAGGTGTCGCGCGCAACAGAGCCACATCATGGTCTCTATCGAGCGCGATGACCTCTGCCTTAAGCAGACGCGGCGGCGCCATCGGCAGACGCAAAACGATATACGGCTGCGCGTCGCTTAATTGGCTCAGGACGTGGGCCGCAGTCAGCAAATATCCTTCCTGGTTGATGAAAAAACCGTTGCCATAAAACAGATACTGGAAGCCGCGGTCGGACGGCGATTGGTCGACGGGGTATACAATCGGACAAAGCGCGAAGGACAATTCCGCTGACTCGCGGGCCGGAATAGGCCGTTGAGCGGCCGAGGTCGGCGTAAATGGACGGCACAGCACCAGCACGGCCGCCAGCACGCCCAGAAGCGCGTTGCGCAGGTATTTCATCCTACCCTTTAGGATAGCGCCGCCCGAGCGCTGCGCAATGGACCGTGGGGCCAGTTGGCGAAGGAAATTGAAGTCGCCGTCGCGGCCGCTAGATCGTTCTTGGAGTTTCGAGGCGAGAACGAAAAGTCGAAAAATCGAGACATACCCGAAAAAGTCTGTTGACTTTCGCTTTTTATTCGCCTATATTCGCCCCGGTAGAGGAAACGGGAAACGGGTGGCTTCGGCTCCATTGCCTCCGGGCTCTCCCGAGCTGGGCGCCACCCGTTAAAGCTGCCGCGAGACCCGCTTCCCTGCCAGGAGTTTCCATGAACGGCTGTGTCGAAGACGTAGAGCCCGTTACCGCGTTACCACCTGTAGCTCAGGGCGAGTCTGCAAGCCCTGCAGCCCTCGATAACATGTTGGTACCGGACAAGAAGCCCCTCGGGGCCCTGGCGGAGACGGCGGCCTCCGAGAAAGCCGCCGTCCCCGCGGAAAAGCGCTCCTGGTTTTCCACCAATTGGCTGGGCTTGGGTAACACTCGGTCGGCGAAAGAAATGCCGTGGATCGTACACGTCGATGTAGACGCATTCTTCGCGTCAGTCGAGCAACTGCTGAATCCGAAACTGCGTGGCAAACCTGTGCTGGTAGGCCGTGGCGTAGTGGCTTCGGCGAGCTATGAGGCCAAATTCCGTGGCGTGAAGACGGCTATGCCGTTTCGGGAGGCCCGGCGTGTTTGCCCGCAGGCGATCGCGGTTCCCGGACAGTATGAGCGTTACGCTGATTTCGCCGAGCGCGTGCTAGGTATCCTGAAAACGTACACACCCGCAGTTGAAACAGCGGCATTGGACGACTTTTATCTGGACTTTGCAGGGACGGAGCGTTTGGATCCATATTTCGAGTCGACGTTGCGCCGGTTACAGACGGAGATTTTAGGTCGAACGGGCTTGAGCGTTTCCGTGGGCGCGGGCCGAACAAAAGTTGTAGCTTCGATGGCCTCGCGGCTCGAGCAGCCGCATGGATTTCGCATCGTCGCACCGGGCACAGAAGAGGCGTTTCTGGCTCCACTGGCAGTGGAAAAGTTGCACGGCATCGGGCATATCCATGCCGAAGCCTTGGCGAAACGCGGTCTCTCGACGATCGCTCAACTGCGCCTGATCCCGAAGCCGGTACTGCAAGCGGCATTCGGCGAGGCAATTGGCCAACAAATTTGGGAAAGAGCGCGCGGGCTGGATGGACGCGAGGTACTGCTGCCGTCTACGCCCAAATCGATTTCGCGCGAAACCACCATCGAAGGCGGCACTATCGACACCGAACTCCTCGGCGGCTTACTGGAATATTTGAGCGAACGCATCGCCAAGGCACTGCGCGAACATGGCAAGCAGACGCGCACGATCGGAATACGGCTGCGTTATGTGGACCAGTATTCCGCGAACCAGACACTGCGTTTGGCACGACCCAGTAATGACGAGCGTGAGTTGCTGATGGCGGCGAAGGACCTGTTCGTAAAATTGTTCGCGCGCCGTGTGGCTGTTCGCCTGGTGGGAGTAAGCGTGACGAATCTCGAGGCCGATCGCCGTCGGAATGAATTGTTCGATGCGGACGCGAACCGCCGTTGGTTCTCGCGAAGTGGATCGGCTGCGCGGCGAGTCTGCCGCAATGTCGCGGCCTGCGGGTGAACGACGAACCGTGGAAAACAATTCTGCAGGTCCCGTTGCGGTTGGGTGAAGGCTCGCACCCTGGAAGGAATCGCGGTGGCACTCGCGCGGATCCGGACAGGGGCTTCCGGGTATGGTTCCAAGGAATGGTACCTGAAACGGCGGCGCGGGAAAGAACCAGGGTGTACGCGCTTGAATCGTTGATGGACAGTCTAGGCGAGACGATGGGTGTATGCATCTATCAGGAACAGGTCATGCGTATCGCCCAGGCTGTGGGCCGGATGTCTCTGGCGGAAGCGGACACCATTCGAAGGTCCGCGGCCAAATTCTATGGCCAACGCCAACGCGAACGCGAGCGACTGCACGGCATATTCCTCAAAGCCGCGGAATCGCGGCCGTCCTCGCAGAGGTGGCTGGCCGGACACCACCTCCCTGCTGAATCTTGCGGCCACTGCCCTCCGGACGCATACTGGCCCCATGAGCGCCGTGACCCACCGAAGTCCATTCCTGCGCCTATTGTTCATGGCCTTCCTAGGTGTCTGCGCCAGCACTGCCCACGCCGATGAAATCCGGTTGAAAGACGGCAAGAAACTATACGGGGTGATCGTCGGCTACGAAGACAACATGTTCAAAGTCAAAACCGACTATGGCTATGTCCTCGTCGAAAAAGACAAGATCGCCTCCATTATTCCCGATTCGCCCGGACAGCCTGCTCCAGCAAAAACCGAGCCGGCTCGGAAACCGGCCGCAGCCAATGATGCTAAGGTAACGCCGCCAGAACCGACGCAAAAAGAAAAAGCAGCCGCCATCCTGACGAATGCAGGCGGAAGACCAGAACTACCCGTAACTAACAAAGTATCGACAGAGGCAAAGGCGCCAGCCGTAAGAACGACGCCGGCAGGACCAAAGGCAACGCTCGTCACCGCCGCCGCTCCACCGCCTCCGCCAAAGGAAGATCCGCCGGAGAGCCACGAAGAAATTCAGGGAAATCTCTACATTAACCATCAATTCGCTTTTCGTATGTATAAAGCACCCAGTTGGCAGATCATCGATGGAGCAGGACAGACGTTGCCAAATGCGATTGTCGCTATGGGGACGTCCAACGAATCCACGCTGCTGGTGATCGGACACGAAAAATCCAAAGATGCATTAGAGCCGACCGCGCAAACCGTCGAAAAGCGTCTCCACGACGTGTACGACAATTACCGGCTGATCTCGCAAAGGAAAACGGTCATTGGCGGACAACCAGCGATCGAATACCGCTATCAGGGCATGGCCGATGACCATGACTGGTCGGGCACGCTGTCGGTGGTAGCACACGGGGGGGAATTTCTGACCGTCATGGGAATGACGTTCGCAGATACAGACCTGATCCAGATTCAGGAGAATGTGATCGCGCGCTCGATTGCCAGCCTCGACTTCAACGTGAAGTGACACACCTCCGCGACATCTTCACGCTGACTGATGATGAAAAAGGTGAAAACGCGGTTCTAGCTTAGAAGTTCTAGCTTAGCTCGCAGCGGATTCTTGCAGCTTGCGGCTCTCACGAATCATCGCGATCAGCGCCTGAACCGCCCGCGGCAGGCTGCGGTCACGCCGATATACCAGCGCCAACTCACGATAAAGGTCCACGCCTTCCACGTTCAGCAGCTTCACATCACCCGTCTTCACCTGATCGCGCGCGAAGCTTTCACTGATGATGGAAATGCCCACATCCGCCGCCACAAACGTCTTGATCATTCCGATGCTCGGCAATTCCATGGTGATGCGCAGGCGCGAGCGGTGTGGTCGGAACAGCTTATCCAGCACCTGGCGCGTGTAACCCGTCTTCGGAAAGATCAGCGGAGCCGCAGCAATTTCGTCGAGCGTCACGTGGCTGCGTTGCGCCAGCGGATTTTTCGTGCTCACAAAGAAACGCAGCCGGTCCCGATTGATAATGTGCATCTTCAAGTTCGGCGATTTCAGCGGCAGCGTCACAATGCCAAGATCCAACGAGCCGTCCTCCAGCCGCTGAAGAATCTTGTGGCTGAAGTTACGGTAGATGCTGATATGTACCAGGGGGTAGCGGCGCTGAAACTCCGAAAGAATATCCGGCAAGAGATAGAGGCAGGTAGCTTCGTTTGCGCCAAACATGACGGGGCCCTGCACCACATTACCGCGATCAGCCACCACTTGCATGGATTCGTCTCGCAAGCGCAACAGCCGCTCCGCAAACTCGAACAAGACTTCTCCCGCAGGCGTCAGCTCCACCGATTTCGCCGAACGATCCAGGAGCTTGGCATGGTAAGCCTGCTCCAGCTGGCGAATTTGTGCGCTCACAGCGGATTGCGACCGAAACACTTTCTGTCCCGCCTTGGAAAAGCTTTTCAGTTTGGCCACTTGCACAAACGTAGTTAGTTGGTCGAAGTCCATAGCCTCAACTCTCGCTTACGCGTAAGAGTATAACTGAATTGGTATAAGGAAAAAGTGGTGTTCCTGCCGGGCTCAAGCATAGTGCGGGGCGGCGCTCTCAGAAAGCCGCAAGTAATTCCCTGCTTCTACGGGTATGGCTTCCAACACCGCGCCAGGAACCGCCTTCCACGCATCCTCTAAGGTCCCCTGGAAATGGATCGGCTGGACACGCACAAATGGCAAGGAAGTCCTTCGCGCCAGCAGCCGCAGAGCGACAGGGCTATCGGTCAACGCAACATGCGATTCCAGCAGACGGCGCAAATTGCTCTCTTCCGCTTCCTCGAGTTCGTGCGCCTGCACAAATTCCAGATTCAGAACGTGATCCATCTCGCTTCGCAAAATGTACGCAAGCCCTCCGGTCATCCCGGAACCAAAATTCAGCCCGATCGGGCCGAGCACCGTCACCACGCCCCCGGTCATATATTCGCAGCCGTGTTGTCCCAGTCCTTCGACGACCGCAACGGCGCCGCTATTGCGCACGGCGAAACGTTCACCCGCCTGACCTGCCACATAGAGTTGCCCGGACGTCGCCCCATAGAGCACGGTGTTCCCGGCAAGCACATCTCCTCGTTTGGAGGCGTTGTGACCGGCGCGAATGACGATGGTACCTCCGGAAAGACCCTTGCCCACGTAATCGTTGGCCTCTCCCGCAAGTTTCAATGTGAGCCCGGAGGTGAGAAACGCGCCAAAACTTTGTCCCGCGGTGCCGCGAAATTCGCGCGTGGCGACCGGAGGCTCCTTTTGTTGCAGGCGCTGGCTCATGCGCTCGCCGCTGAAGTGCGCACCAATGCTACGATGATAATTGTGGATCACCGATGAAGCCGCACCGGGCAACTGCGTGTGCTCGAAGGACAATTCCGTTTCTTCCACCCTGCTATCGAGCACTGATGTTTGCTGGGGAAGAACGCGCCGTGGCTTGGACACGGGGATAACCAGCAACGCATCGAGACCGGACTGCGTTGTCAGCCGATCGTACCAGCCACGAAGTTCTGTCAGCGAATGTACGCCAAGTTGCGAGAGTCCTTTACGGATTTCCTCCGCCAGCGCGCGGAAGTAGGCGATGACCATTTCCGGCTTGCCGTTGAAACGCATCCGCAAGGTCTCATCCTGTGTCGCGATGCCCACCGGGCAAGTATTCAAATGGCACTGGCGCGCCATTACGCAGCCGATGGCGATCAAGGAAGCGGTACCAAAGCCAAACTCGTCTGCCCCAAGCGTCGCGCCGATAAGCACATCGCGGGAAAAACGCAAGCCTCCATCCACGCGGAGTTTCACGCGAGAGCGCAAGCCAGCCCGCAACAAAGTCTCATGCGTTTCGCGAAGGCCGATTTCCCAAGGAAGACCTGTGTTCTTGATCGACGTTAATGGCGAAGAACCGGTTCCACCATTGTGGCCGCTGACGGTGATTACGTCGGCACCGGCTTTCGCCACTCCGGCTGCAATGACGCCGACGCCTGTGCCGGAAACCAGCTTCACGCCGATGCGCGCCTGAGGATTCACCGCTCGCAAATCATGAATCAGCTGCGCAAGATCTTCAATGCTGTAAATGTCGTGATGCGGCGGCGGCGAAATCAACGGTGTCCCCGGCGTGGCATGCCGGATTCGTGCAATGTATTCCGTAACCTTGCGCGCAGGAAGTTGGCCGCCTTCGCCGGGCTTCGAACCCTGCGCCATCTTAATCTCAAGCTCTTCGGCGCGCACCAGATATTCGGTGGTCACTCCGAACCGACCGGAAGCCACCTGCTTGATCTTATTCGACGAGCCGGGCGTGCCATACAAATCGCTGTCTTCGCCACCTTCACCGGTATTACTGCGGCCGCCCAGTTGATTCATCGCAATCGAAAGCGTCTTGTGCGCTTCCGGGCTCAGGGAGCCAAGCGACATCGCTTGCGTGCTGAAACGCGCGAGTATTGACTCCAATGGCTCAACCTCTTCAATTGCAACTGGCTGCTCAGGCAGCATCTCGAGCAGGTCACGAAGAAATGTCGGTCCATCGGCCTTGGCCAATTGCTCATACGCCTTGTAATGCCCATCGTCCGGCTTACGCACATGTGCATGCATCCGCCGCACGAGATCGGGCGAAGTGGCGTGAAGCTCAGCGCCTTTGCGGAAGCGATACAAGCCATGATCCGCGAGATCGTCCGTTGCTCCGCCGTAACCGGCGGCGTGCATGTGCAGGTAATCCTGCAGCAGCGAATCGAGCGTCTTCGTGCCGGGATAACAGGCGGCATCCTCGAAATATTCGCGACAAATGTCTTCATCCAAGCCAAGCAGCTCAAACAGGTGGCTGTTGCGGTAACTGGCCAACGTCGAAATGCCCATGCGCGCCAGAACTTTGCGCAGCCCGGCCAACATACCTTTGCGAACTTTGTCGAAAGCGCCTGCCTCCTCCGTTTCGGCGAACTCTTCGGCAAGGTACGGCACCACCGCGCTAGCGCCAGCAGCAAGCAGCATGGCAACGTGATGCGTCTCAAAAACCTGCGCGCTTTCGACCACCAGAGGCAAGTCCGCCAATTCCCGATTGACCAGAGTTTTCCAGGCGTTGGCAGCAGCCAGCAAAGCAGGCAGAGCCGCTCGTTCCGGCCCAATGCCCCGATCGGAAAGGAGGAGGAGCCCCGGGCGATCGCCGCTACTCAGAGGGGTAGTCTTGCACTGAGTAAGACAGCGGCGCGCACCCGGAACTCCCAGGGTGGAAGAGAATGTAAAGTCGATGGTCTGCACACGACCCAGTTCGCTGCACAGCGAAGCCAACTCCGCGGCACTCAAGATCGGGCTCGCCAGGAAGTGGCCCTGGCCGAGCGGCACTTCCAAAGACATCACGTGGGATTCGCGCAGCGGGTCGATCGGTGGATTCGTCACTTGCGCAAAACGCTGCTTGCAATAGTCCCAGAGAGGTCGGTGAATGATCGAAAGAAACGCGGGTGGCGCATCGTCGCCCATGCTCCAGTCCGCTTCTTTTCCGGCAAGAAGCGGGCGAAACATAATCTTATATTGATCGTCGGACCAGCCAGCTGCGGAGGCGACGCGCTTCGGATGAAGGATCGTCGGGCGCCCCGAAGAATAGTCCAGCCGCAGAACACTCGAACGCGTAAGAGCCTTGCGCGGAATTTCCGCGGTGACGCTCTTCAGGAGTTCACGCCAGTGCAACAACGAACCGGTATGCGGCGTCGCAAGCAGAATTTCTCCTGGCCCAAGGCGATGGCGCTCCGCGATCCGGGATTCTTCCAGATCCAGCAGACCCGTCTCGGAGCCGGCAATGACCAATCCATCGTGGGTCACCGTATAGCGCATCGGCCGCAGACCATTGCGATCCAGTTTCACGCCCACCGAAAGCCCGTCGCTGAACACCAGAGCGGCCGGACCGTCCCACGGTTCGCCCTCGCGAGACAACGCTTCCAGCGCCGCGCGCACGTCCGGGGAAATAAACGGATCCTGAGAAAACGCGGGGGGCACCAGCGCCAGCATCGCCGCTTCCACGCTTTTGCCTTCAAGCAGCTTCAATTCGAGGGCGTTGTCAAAGCTGGCGGAATCGCTGACGTTTTCCTCCAGCAACCGGAACCATTTCCCTACTCCAATGCGTTTGCGGACCTCTCGTTCCCGCGCGCGCAACCAGCGGCGGTTGCTGATCACCGTGTTGATTTCGCCGTTGTGCGCTACGTAGCGGAACGGCTGCGCGAGTTGCCAGGAAGGCTCGGTGTTCGTCGAATAGCGCTGGTGAAACACCGCAAACCGCGTCGCGAAGTCGCTGCTGCGCAGGTCCTCATAAAAACGCGGGAATTGCCAGGGAGTCAGCAATCCTTTGTAGACAACTGTCCGCGATGAAAGCGAGCAGAGGTAACAACGCTCCGGCAGAACGCGTTCCGCGCGCTTCCGCAGCAGCCAAAGGCTGCGCTCGAACTTATGGACAAAGCCAGGACCGGAATTGCGCGCGCCCGCCGGTTCGATAAAGAACTGCCAGATCTCAGGCATGGTTTCCAACGCTCGCTGGCCCAGTGAAGTTGAGTCTGTCGGCACGCGGCGCCATCCGACCAACCGCAGCTTGCTTCTCCCGATGGAATCTTCGATGGCGGCACGGGCATCGGCTAGACGAGTCGGCAGGGCAAAGAGCATGCCAACGCCAAAAATCTCGTCGAGGGAAATCTTGTCTTGAGCGGCGCGTGCACGAAAGAAATCGACCGGGAGGCTAGTGAGCAATCCCGCGCCATCGCCACTGGCGCCATCGGCGTCAACCCCTCCGCGATGGGACAGGCGCTCCAGCGCTTGCAACGAAAAGGTCAGAATGTCATGGGTTGGCGGACCACCCAGTCGGGCGATAAAACCAGTGCCGCAAGCGTCATGGTCAGGGTGTCCCCAGTTAGGATGGCTCGACCTGGATGTCCGGTTGGGACAGCTGCACATACTAGTGTAATAGTGTCCAAAGCGCCGAATGTACAATGCAGAATTTTTCTACCATGCATCTGTTTTGCGGGGGCGGCCAATGGGCTAACTACATTAAAACTTCGTGACTTCGCTGAAGTGAAAATTGCGGATTTTCATTGAAGGAACGACCATTTCGAACGCTTCTTCCCCGGTCGTCCGCCGCGCCGGGCCCAAACATTCGACGTTCCTTAGCATTTCCAGGACCGATTGATTGAATCGGAAATTCCTAGCGGCATGGGAGATCTTGCCCTGTTCAATTTGGAACAGGCCGTCGCGGGTCATCCCCGTCATGATCTTCTCGTAAGGGTCCACCTCGCGGATGTACCACAGTCGCGTGACCAGGAAACCCCGCTCGGTCGAGGCAATCATGTCCTCCAGTGAGGTTTTCCCGCCCTCCACCACCAAATTGAGCGGCGCTTCTCCGTATTCGTTGGGGAGCGGAAAGCCATGTCCGGTGGGTTTTTTGCCAGCCTGCTCGGCTGACCGCCGCGAATACACCAGATTCTTGACCACTCCGGCGTCCACCAGTACCACTCGTTCACGGGGCATTCCCTCCCCGTCAAAAGGAGCCCCAAGTTGCAGTAAATGATACGCATCGTCCGTGATGGTGATGTTTTTGCCGAAAATGGCTTTCCCGACGCGCCCGGACAGGCACGATCGCTTGTCCGCCACAGCGGTGGCCGCAAAATCGTAGAAAAGGAAGCCCACAAGATCCAGAACTGCGGCAGGCTCGAGTACCACCGTATACTTTCCGGGCTGGCACTCGACTGGATTCTGTGCCCGAGTCGCCTTTTCGCTGGCTATTTTCGCCAGCGTCGACGGATCTACCTGGCGAACGTCGCCGGAATTAGCTTTGGCCCAACTCGCCGCGGAGCCTTGCTGCATGGTCACGGAAAAAGTCGCATGTGTTTGGCGGTAGGCGGCCGACAATCCGCGTGAATTCACAAGGACGTTTTGGCTCTGTCCGCTGGAGAAAATTCCTGCGGCAACCTGTCCCCGTTTTCCCGCGAACTGGCAGGCATTTTTGACGGCGCGGGCACGATCGTCCGCCGTGACCGCCGCTGTGGCCGGAGAAAAGTGCCGAACGGGACGATATTTTTGTTTGCCCGGCATCGGTAAAAGCCGGGGATCGTTCGGCTGATGCGAAGCTAGGGACAAGCAATTGTCGAGAGCCGAACGCAAGGAATCTTCGTCAACCCGGTTTGTAGTGACGCGTGCTGTACGTCCCTCAACCGCGGTTCGAATGGAGACCACCAGTCCCTGCTCGGCGACATTCTGGTGAATGGTGTTGTTTGCGAAGCGCGTAAGCGCCTGAATGGTCTCGTCGACGTGCACTTCCGTTTCCGGAACGCCACGCTCTTTCGCCAGCCGCAAAACCCTGACGCCAATCTGGTGCAGCTCCCGCTCCGTACGTAATATGACCGCGGGTGTCCGCTTCGAATCGAATTGTTTCTTGGGAGCACTCATTGCTTCGAAAAGGCCGTGCCGATTTTCACGTTGCGAAAACGCGCTGGAGAAGCGCCGTGGCCTGTGCCCATCACCTGCATCGGCTGCCCCTTGCCGCAGTTCGGAGTACCCCATAGTACCCAATTCTCGGCGTTCGTCACGGCGTCACAGCTATTCCAGAATTCCGTGGTAATCCCGCTGTAACTGGGATTCTTTAGCATGCGCCCCTTTTTGCCGCCTTTGATTTCCCAGCCGATTTCCGTAGAAAACTGAAACTGGTAACGACGATCGTCGATCGACCAGGAGCGATTTGTGTCCATCAGGATGCCGTCGTCGGTATCGGCAATCAGATTCTCGAACGTCCAGGGTCCGGGAAGGATACTGATGTTGGTCATGCGGATCATCGGTAAGCGATTCCATCCTTCGGTGCGCACGGTGCCGCCCGAACGCGGCAAGCCGATCAGATGAGCGGTTTCGCGGCTGGAAAGATAGCCGTGGAATTCGCCGTCCCGGATCACGTCGATGCATTGGGCGGGAACGCCCTCGTCATCGTAAGCAAAAGTACCAAGGCCGGCGCCATGTGCCATTCGCGCATCGGCCACTACGTTGACGATTGGCGAAGCGTAACGCAAATTATGCAGCTTATCGAGTGTCAGAAAACTCGTTCCGGCAAAATTGGCTTCCTGGCCGAGCACGCGGTCTAGTTCGATAGGATGACCCACCGATTCGTGGATCTGTAATCCCAGCTGGCTGCCGCAAAGAATCAGCGTCCCGGCTTTCTCCGGACATTGCGGCGCGGAATGAAGCGCGACCGCCTCTTCCGCTACGCGGGGAGCGTGACGGAGTAGTTCCATCGCTTCGATCAGTTCGTAGCCGCCAAGAACGTGCTGACCACCAAAACTATTTGGATACGATCGCTTCTGGATCTCGCCACCCTGAAATGCCGTAGCCACAATTCCGCAACCCGAAATCACCCGCCGTTGATGAATCTGCGAGCCGCTGCTCGAGGCGAACCACGTGTCTATCTTTCGAAACTGCATGTCCGTCTCTGACAGCGTGACGCCCTTGACCTGTCGCATCGCGGCATCCACAGCGAGCAACAGATCGAGCTGGCTTTCCAGTGGAATCTCGAAGGGATCCTTCACACATGGGGCCTGCCAACTATCGATGTACGTGCCTTCTGGCGCCAAGCGCACGTTTTCTTTCTTTGCCAGCGCCGAGGATCGCGCGATGGCCACTGCCTGCGCCGCACACGCAGCCACGCCGTCTCGCGTCAGCTGGTCGGTTGAAGCAAATCCCCACGCCCCATTGGCCACCACGCGGATTCCCAAACCAATCGATTCGCTCTGCCCCAGCGTGCCGACTTTCCCGCTCTTCGTAGTCAGGTCGCGCTGCCGGTGGTGCATCACGCGCACGTCGGCATACGTTGCGCCGCGCAAGCGTGCGACCTCAAGCGAATGTCCGCAATAATCCCACATAGTCCCGCCAAAAGTTTGGGGCGCCCCGATGCTTCGAGACGCCCCAAGTAAGATAACACGCTCTGGAAGTCGCTTCGCCCGCTTACGTGCCTTCCTGCCAGGACGCCAGATACTGTTCCTGCTCGGCGGTCAGCTTGTCCAGACGATGCCCCATGGACTCCAGCTTCAATCGCGCAATCTCGCGATCCAGGTCCTCAGGAACCACATACACCTGAGGTTTCAGTTCCTGGTGATGCTTCACAAGATATTCCGCGGAAAGCGATTGATTCGCGAAGCTCATATCCATCACCGAGGCGGGGTGCCCTTCGGCCGTAGCCAGATTCACCAGGCGCCCTTCGGCGATAAGGTAAACCTTCCGCCCATCTTTCAACAGAAACTCATCCACCAGCGGACGAACTTCCCTCTTGCCGGAAGACAGCGCCTCAAGCGCCGGAATTTCGATTTCGACATTGAAGTGGCCGGAATTGCAAACAATAGCCCCGCTCTTCATTACCTCGAAATGTTCGCGGCGGACAACGTTCTTGTTGCCGGTAACGGTAATAAAAACATCGCCTTCCTTGGCGGCATCGGCCATGGGCATCACGCGAAAACCGTCCATCACGGCTTCGATACCCTTCACTGGGTCGACTTCCGTTACGATCACGTCCGCACCCAAGCCCTTCGCGCGCATGGCAGCGCCGCGGCCGCACCAGCCGTATCCGGCGATGACAACCTTCAATCCGGCGATGAGCACGTTGGTAGCGCGAATCACGCCGTCCAGCGTGGATTGCCCTGTTCCGTAACGATTGTCGAAGAAATGCTTGGTCATCGCATCGTTGACGGCAATGATCGGATACTTCAGCGTGCCGTCCTTGGCCATGGCCCGCAAACGAATCACGCCAGTGGTCGTTTCTTCGGTGCCTGCAATGACATTGGCAACCAGATCCTGGCGCTTGGTGAGCAACATGGTGACGAGATCGCAACCGTCATCCATGGTGAATTGCGGCTTGTGCTCGAGAGCCGCCTTCATGTGCTGATAATACGTGTCGTTGTCCTCGCCCTTTATGGCGTACGTCGGAATATTGAAGTCGCGATTGAGCGACGCCGCCACTTCATCCTGCGTGGAGAGCGGGTTCGACGCGCAAAGCACAGAATCCGCGCCGCCGTCGCGCAACGCGATCATCAGGTTGGCTGTTTCGCTGGTCACGTGCAGACAGGCAGAAACACGCAGTCCCTTCAGCGGTTGTTCCTTGATAAAGCGCTTGCGGATCTGTTGCAGGACAGGCATTTGCTGCTGCGCCCACTCGATCTTGCGCTTACCTGCATCGGCCAGGCCGATATCCTTGACGTCACCCTTTTTCAATTCTGCCGTCGCCATTCTCGCTCTCCTCATTCGTCGTCTGAAACTTAGACTTCGAACATCTCTGCCTTCCCGATTTACTAAGATGGGGACACTTGCTCCTGTGGCGCCTCTCGCTCTGAAGTGCCGCCTGCAACAGCTCTGTCGGCTCTTAGCGGCGAGCTGCTACCTCAGCGACCGCGGAGGGGCCTGCGGCGTTGCGCAACGCGTCAGCGCGGTCCGTGCGTTCCCAAGTGAAGCCTGGTCCCGTCCTGCCGAAGTGGCCGTAGGCTGCTGTCGGCTTATAGACCGGCCGGCGAAGGTCCAGAGTTTCGATGATAGCTTTTGGCGTCAACGAGAAATTCTCACGCACCAACTGCGTGATCTTTTCTTCCGGAACCGTGCCTGTTCCGAAAGTGTCCACCATGACCGAAACGGGCTCGGCCACACCGATGGCATAGGCCAACTGCACTTCCGCGCGCGACGCCAATCCCGCCGCCACGATGTTTTTGGCGATATAGCGCGCCATGTAGCACGCTGAACGGTCCACCTTCGAAGGATCCTTACCCGAGAATGCTCCACCACCGTGACGGCTGTAACCGCCGTAGGTGTCCACAATAATCTTCCGCCCGGTCAATCCGGCATCGCCCATCGGGCCACCGATGACGAACCGTCCTGTGGGGTTGATGTGGAATTTGGTCTTCGCATCCAGCATATTGGCAGGCACGATGGGCTTGATCACGTGCTCCATCACGTCGCTGCGCAATTGCTCATTCGAAACGTCATCGCTATGCTGCGTGGAAATCACCACGCATTCCACACGCGCTGGTTTGCCGTCGCGATATTCCACGGTGACTTGGGATTTTCCATCAGGACGGAGGAAGGGGAGTTTCTTGCTCTTGCGGACTTCCGAGAGGCGTTGCGTCAAGCGGTGCGCCAACTGGATCGGCATGGGCATCAATGCTTCGGTCTCGTCGCAGGCATAGCCGAACATCAATCCCTGATCGCCCGCGCCGCCGGTGTCTACGCCCATGGCGATGTCCGCAGATTGGCGCTTCACCGTGCACATGACCGCGCAAGTATTGGAATCGAATCCGTAGAGCGCGTCATTGTAGCCGACCTGATCGACAGTCTTGCGAATCAGTTCGTCGTAGTCGACGTGCGCGCTGGTCGTAATTTCTCCCGCCACCACCACCAATCCCGTCGTGACCAGAGTTTCACAGGCCACGCGTCCTTTGGGGTCCTGGCGCATCACTTCGTCAAGTACCGCATCCGAAATCTGGTCCGCGATCTTGTCCGGGTGGCCTTCGGTCACGGATTCGGATGTGAACAGGAAATTCCTCTTTGCTTCGCTCAAAGCATATCTCCTATCTTACGCTGCAACGTCGGAGGACGGGCCATGCACACACCCACCCCACCTCCCGCCCATCTCTAAGGGACGGCACAGTTTATCGTTTTCAGGCTAACATTCCAAGCACTGGGAATCAACGTATTGATTTTACGCGGGTTAGGATTGCACTAAATGGTGCATTTCCCGCACCGAATGGCAGGCAACGACATTTGCCAGTGGTTCGAAATTCCCCGTCCAGTACCTTTCTTCTCTCCACGGCGTTTAGCTCGACGGTCGAACACCTGCCAGCAAAGCCAGTTCCCTCCATTTCCAATGGCAATCCACATCCTCAAATCCGATCTCCCGCAGCCAATTCAGTTGCGTGTGTAAATCCATGAGCTTGTTCGAAGGATCTTCTTTGTCCGGCAATATATCCAGTTTCTCCAAAAACTGCTTGTGCAGCCGCAGCGTCGGAGATGCAACGTGCTCAAGATTGCAAAACACACCACCTGGACCCAGTCTCGCGAAAATTTCGGAGTACAGCGCCCGTTTCCGTTCATGGACCAAATGATGAATCGCAAAGCAAGAGACAACCGCGGAAAACTTCCCCAAATCCGGGAGCGGCTCCGATAGGTCGTGAGCGACTACGCTAATCTGCTCGTCTTTTACAAAACGAACTCGCAGTGCATCCAGCATCGTCGGCGAAAAATCCAACGCCAGAAACTTCGCATCGGGCCACGCTGCCTTCAGCAACCCCAGAAGCCTGCCGCCTCCACTACCTAGGTCCAGAATACGTTCGGGTTTGGGCGGCAGAAATTCCAGCAGCGTCGCCTCGCCTTCCATGCGATGCGGGATAGAATCGGCGCGCCCCAGATAATCCAGCGCGTGTTCGGCGGACGACCATAGATTGACGTTAGCGGTGGATGACATACCGAGCATTTTGCATGCGCGATCAGCCGGGAACAAATCCGTAATTCTTATGCCCGCTGTGAAGTGCCGCTTATCCTGATGGTCAGGATTGGTAGATGCTACGCTGCGTCGTCCGTGTCGTCCGCCTGAATCTCCAACTTGCCTTTGGTCTTCTTGGCCATCAGGTAGGCACGAATGAATGGATCGAGGTCGCCGTCGAGCACGCGGTCGACATCGCCCACCGAAAATTTCGTGCGGTGATCCTTGATCAGCCGGTAAGGCTGCATGATGTAGGAACGAATCTGGCTGCCGAAGGAAATATCCAGTTTGGATTCATCCAGGCGATCGGTTTCATCGCGGCGCTTCTGCATTTCCAGATCGTACAGTTTAGAACGCAACATCTTCATGGCCATTTCGCGGTTCTTGTGCTGGCTGCGGCCCATCTGGCAGGCAACAATCACGCCCGTGGGAAGGTGCGTCAATCGAACGGCGGTTTCCACTTTGTTGACGTTTTGCCCGCCCTTGCCGCCGGAACGAAACGTATCCAGCTTGATGTCCTCGGGGCGAATGTTCACCTCGATGCGATCATCCACTTCGGGGATCACGAAAACGGATGCGAACGAGGTGTGCCTCCGTGCCGCCTGGTCGAAGGGAGATATGCGCACCAGGCGGTGCACTCCCGTTTCTCCCGCCAGCAGTCCGTAAGCGTTCTCGCCGGTAAATTGGATCGTGGCGTTCTTGATTCCCGCTTCTTCGCCGGGAGTTTCATCAAGCACGTCCGCGCCAAAACCTTTGCGCTCCGCCCATCGTAAGTACATGCGCAACAAAATCGAAGCCCAGTCCTGGGATTCCGTGCCCCCAGCTCCTGGCTTGATGGTCATAATGGCGTTGAGGTCATCGTTCTCGCCGGAAAGCAGCGTCTGCGTTTCCAGTTCACCAAGATAAGAATCCGCGGACGTCAATTCACGACTAAGGTCCTTTAACAACTCTTCCTTTTGCGCCGCGTTGGTTTCGCCCTTGGCCAATTCGATGTACGTTTCCACATCACCCGTGATGGCGGCAAGCTTATCGTCCGCGGCGAGATTAGCCTCGGCATGCTTGCGGTCGCGCAACACCAGTTGCGCTTGTTCCTGATTGTTCCAGAAATTGGGATCGGCGGTGCGTTGATCGAGGGCTTTTACTTGGGCACGATTGTGCTCGACGTCAAAGATAACTCCGCACAAGTTCGATGCGCTGCTTCAGCCCTTCATATTGATGCTGCAGGTCTTCCAGGATCATGGTGGCGTACATTTACCCGCTTCGACTAACGGGTTCGCTTGTCCTTTCGAAAAGTAATACCCATAAGAATAGCGGAAACCACCACGCACATCCAGGCGAACCAGTCGTCAAGGACGACGTATAGCGTTTGATTGGTGCGGAAATCGTAAGGCAAATCCGCGGAACCGCGCTCGTCGCGGTGCAGCACTCGCGTCACATTCCCGTAAGGATCGATCGACGCGCTGATGCCGCTGTTTGTGTCGCGCAGAATCCATCGCCGGTTCTCCACGGCACGCACGCGCGCCATCCGCAAGTGCTGCTCGGCGGCCGCCGAAGTCCCAAACCATCCGTCGTTTGAAATATTGACGAGCAGTTGCGCGCCCCGATCGGTAAACTCGCGGACCTCGCCCGGATAAATCGCCTCGTAACAAATGAAAACCGAAAACTTGTACCCATTTGCAAACCGGCCGACGCTGCGCTCTTTCCCTTTGTGAAAACCGCCCACTTCCTCGGACACGCTGGTCACCACCTGGTGTATGAACGGAAACGGCTCGTATTCGCCAAACGGCACAAGGTGCATCTTGTCGTAAGCAAACGCCCGTTGGCCAAATTCGTTGAGCATCGCCGCGCTATTATAAGGCACCAGCGTGCGCCGTGGCGCGCCATTGACGATGTCCGTCTCTGGCTTCCACTCAATCACGCCGACAATCACGGGGTTATGAAACTCCGTGGCCAGGTGCGAAATATACGGCGCGAAATGTGGATCCTGAAACGAAAATGGCGCGGGCGCTTCGGGCCAAATCAGCAAATCCGGCTTCACTCCGCTCGAAGACGGCCGCAGACTGAGCGTTTCAAGATCAACTAAATCCCCCTTGTGTTCGGCGTACCAATCGCCGACATATTGCATGTTTTCCGGAAAATTGGGCTGCACCACGCGCGCCCAATGATGCGCTTCCGCCTTCGGAACAAATCGCGGGCCGATGACCATTACCAGTAGCAGCACCACCAGAACTGCGCCAAAAATTCCAACTCTTCGCTTTGTCTGTTGTGGCGGCCCACAATCGGTCCACAGGAACAACGAATTGAAGGCTACCGCCAGGAACGACAAACCATAAACGCCGGTAATCGTCACCAACTGCAGCAAGGCAGGATTCTCCGCCGGCGCGTAACCCAGCAAGCTCCAGGGAAAACTGATCTCCGGCAAATAAGCGCGAAACACTTCCGTGGAGATCCAGAGAAATGGCGCCCCTGCCAGCGCCAGCGTGTAGCTGCGCAGGGACAAGCGCTGCACCGACCAAGCAAACACCCCGATCGCAGCTGCCCAGACCGACCCGATTAGCAGGAGCACGCCCCAACCGGCGGCCGCGGACATTCCGCCGTGAATTGAAAGAGTGTCGGCAATCCACGGCACGCACGTAAGTACGAAAATTAACCCATGGAGGAAACCGCAAAAAAACGCCGCGCGCGCGCGCGAACCCAAAATGCTCGCGAGCAATAGCGTCAGGCAAAACCAGGAATAAATGCTGGGAAACGAACCGTGGTAGGACAGCGAGAGAATCCCACCGCTCAACGCTGCAAGTAGTAGGCGAAATATCGTGGGCGTTTCCCGCAGGCGATGCGGCCGTAGCCAGGAATGCCAGGCCGGAGACGCCATCAGTGTTTTACGTAGAACGCCTTAAAGCCCTCGCCCTCGAGGCCTTTCTTGGCGGCGTCGGCGCTTTTCTGGTCCTTGAACGGGCCAACCTGTACTCGGTAATACTCGTCTTTTTGTGGCGTCTGCACGTAAACCGCGTAATGTTTCTTCTGCAAACCGCCCGCAATCGCAAGCGCGTCATCCTGCTTCAATAGCGCCGCCACTTGAATCACGTAGGCCCCACTGGGAATCAGCGGATTGTTCATCGCGCTCTTGTTGGTCTTTGACGAAGCGCGAACCGATACAGGCTGGGTCTTCGATTCGCTCTTTACGTTCGCTGGCTTGGAGGCAGCCGTTATCGGCTTGGAAACGGGTGGCGTATCTAGGTGCGGATCCGCATACGCAGTGCTATGGGTCGCCGGGAAAGTCCAAGCAGGCGTGGAGGAATTTGTCGAAGGATCGGAATCGCCCACAGAAGTAGCGTCGCCCCTGGAGGATCTCTTCGCAGCGGGATCGGTCTGCGGCATGTAAACAGGCTCAGGCTTGCCCGTCGCGTTCAGCGCCGCGCGCACTTGCCCGTCATATTGATTCCGGCCCATGACGTACCCCAACGTGAAAAACACGCCGGAAAACAATAACATCAGCAGAAATAGGCCGATGACGTGCTTGCTTTCGAGCACACGATCGCTTGCCCCGCGTTTTCCCCCGGAAGCCATCCTTATTTTGTCGACCCCCCGATCGACTTTACCCAGCTATTAATAATATCGATTGGCAGGGGGAAAACAATCGTTGTGTTCTTCTCGACACCTATCTCTGTCAAAGTCTGCAAGTACCGTAACTGGATCGCCGAAGACTCCGTCTCCAAGACTTTGGCGGCGTCAGCAAGCTTTTGAGAGGCTTCGAACTCGCCCTGGGCGTGGATGACCTTGGCGCGGCGTTCGCGTTCGGCTTCTGCCTGCTTCGCAATGGCGCGTTGCATCTGCTCGGGAATATCCACCTGCTTCACTTCCACTTTGCTCACTTTGATGCCCCAGGGCTCAGTGTCTTGATCGAGAATCACCTGAAGTTTGGCGTTCACCTTATCGCGTTGCGACAAAATCTCGTCCAGTTCGAACTGGCCAACCACGCTACGAAGCGTGGTTTGCGCAAGCTGCGAAGTCGCATACTGATAATTCTGCACCTGCGACAGCGCAAGGTTGGCGTCCACAACACGGAAATAACAAACCGCGTTTACCTTCACCGAAACGTTATCGCGCGTGATGATGTCCTGTGGCGGAACATCCAGCGTCTCCAGCCGCATGCTGATACGGTACAGCGTTTCGATCGGCCAGAAAACCAATCGCAAACCTGCGCCCTTCGCCTCGGGCAAAAGCCGGCCCAGCCGCAGTACCACGCCGCGCTCCCATTCCTTAATGATGTTGATGGAGTTCCAAATCCAAAGCAGGAAAAAAAATCCGATAATGAGTATCCCAATGCCGCCAATTTGTAGCATCCTGACCTCCTCTGTTTGCCGCTCGATTCACTTCTCGAAGGATGTTCCCGCGGGCAGAGGCTCAACGTCGAGCTTCAATCCCTCAACCTGGAGCACCCGAACTCTTGCGCCAACGGGAACGTCGCCTTTCGAGCGCGCGCGCCACAATTCACCGTGGACCCGAATCATGCCCTCTCCTCCACCGGGAAGCGCTATGGTGACCACTCCTTCTTCCCCAAGCAGTTCCTCCTTGCCCGTGGCCGTTTTCCACTTGCGGGATTTCAACACAAGCCGCATTAGAAACACGGTCAGAAATGCGAAGGGCAGCGTCGCCGCCAAGGCAACGCCAAAACTTACGCCACCAGGCGTAAGCGGCGAGCGAATCAGAAACATCGCGCCCAACAACATCGACACAATGCCTCCGAGCAGCAAGACGCCATGGCTGGTGAATTTCGCTTCCATCACGAACAGCGCCAGCCCCAGCAAAATCAGCAACACGCCCGCAAGATTCACCGGCAGCAGTTGCATCGCATACAGCGCCAGCAGCATGCTGATGCCGCCCACAACGCCAGGTGCAACAACACCCGGGTGCGTGAATTCCGTATAGAGCCCGAGCGCGCCGACCAACAGCAGCAGGAAAAATACGTCCGGCTCCACGATGCGCGCCAGGAATCGTTGCCGCGCCGAAAGTTGAAAGTCGACGATCTTGTAATTCTGCAGCGACAATGATTTTTTTTGCCCGTTGAATCGCGTGATCTCTCGCCCGTTCAACTCGCCCAGCAATTCCTCTTTGCTGCTCGCCACATAATCGACCAGGTGCCCATCTAACGCTTCCTGCTCCGTGAATGCTCGAGCGTCGGTGATCGCTGTCTCCGCCAATTTCGGGTTGCGCCCGCGCTTCTCTGAAAAACTGCGCAGAAACGCTGTGGCGTCGTTATTAATTTTCTTTCGCAGCACTTCATCGATCGGCATGGTCACCCAACTGGGCATCAGGATCGGCGTGGCCGCGCCCGTTCGCGTCCCAGGAGCCATCGCCGCGATATCCGCTGAAAGCAGAATCAAGAATCCCGCGGAAGCCCCGCGCGCGCCGTCCGGACTCACATACACGGCCACGGGAACGGGCGAATCCAGAATGTGATGGATGATATCCGTCATCGAATCGCTCAGGCCGCCTGGCGTGTCCATGGTGATGAGCACCAGCGCCGCATGGCGCTGTGCCGCCTCCGCCAGTCCTTCGTCGATATAAGTCGCCAGAACCGGCTCGACTTCCCCATTCAGTTTCAATTCGAGCACGAGCGGATTTGCGGTCGAGTCTGCTGGGCGTGCCTTCACGGCCAAAGCCGGCAAAAACAGCGCAAACAACACAGCAATAAAAATAATCTTCGACAAGTAGCAGGACTTTCGTGGACCTTCAGGAGCGCTCATGGTGTGCCTCCCGTGGGCTTGCTCTTTTGCAGGTGATCGAGCAATTCCTTTGCTTCGGGATAATTAGGAGCGAGCTTGATGGCTTTCTCGGCCTCGGCGCGCGCCAGGCCATTCTTTTTTTGTTCCAGGTATATACGCGCAAGCATGGTTCGGGCCGCCGCCGAGTCGCGTGCCTCCAGTGACAACTGAAGCTCATGGGCCGCGTCATCCAGTTTACCCCTGCGCCGGTAGATTTCCGCCAACCCCCGGTGCGCGCTTGCGTTATTCGGCTCCACCGCAAGCGCCGCGCGAAATTCTGTTTCGGCGGCATCCAGGCGCCCCGCTCTCGCCTCTTGCTCGCCGCGCCGGATGTGGGCCACGGCGCCGTTTGCGGGAACCGCTGGATCGTTTCCCGCGCTCTGTTGCATCTGCGGACCTTCCAGTTCTAGGCGAAGCGAAGTCATGTCCAGTTCGCGCTTAACCCTTTCGTATTTCGTCAGCGAATCGGCGCTCTTCGCGTCGAACTTCAGCAAGGGTAAACCTTTCTCGCCAAACGCTTCTTCAGCAGCCCCTCGTTGTTCCGCGGCCTCCTGTTTCTTTCCCAATTTATCCAGCGTGTAGATCAGGAAAGCCATATCTTCGGGGTTTTCCGGTTCTCGTTCGACTGCGTCCCTAAAATGGGTCTCCGCCGCGGCCAGATCCTTCTGCTGCAGCGCGAACAGGCCAAGGTTGAAAGGGTAATCGTCTTCATCCGGATCGATGTCGCGCGCACGGCCGAGCGCCGTCAGCGCCGGAGTCAGATCGCCCTGACGTGCCCGCGCAATGGCCAGATTATTCAAAATCTCCGGCAGGTCTGCACCGGTGACCAGGTTGCGGTGAAGGTCTTCCTCCAACGTATTGAAGACTTCTTCCGCTTTGTCCGGCTGGCCCAGGCGCAGGCGGCAAACCCCCGTGGCAAACGCAGCCTCCACCGCACGTGCATGAGTGGCAGGAACTTTCGCGTACCACGGCAAAGCGGCGTTGCAATCATTTTTCTGGAAATACACTTCCGCGATCGCGTAAGCGGGCTCAGGCCAGTCCGTCTCGAGGCGCGCAGCTTCTTTCAAGTCTCTCAGCTTCACCTCATCTTCATTCGCCAAAAGCCCTCGAATGTATTGTTCGAAAGCCACGAGGCTAAGCGGTTGCTGCAGCCGGGTAAACTCGGAAAAGCTCAGCGGGTAGCCATGGTTGCAGGTTGCCAAAAGCCGCCACGTCAATTTCGTCTGTAACTCCATGAGAGAGGTCAGCGCATCGCTGTGTTCGATCACGGGCAGCAGAGCAACAGGATTAATGCGAAGAAGCCGCGCGTTGATCGTGATCGTTTTTCCGTCGGACGTATAGTTTCCGAAAACGATGTAGTCGACATCCATCTCCTGCCCAATGTGTAGCATCGTCGACCGGCTCAGCTTCCCGGAAGAAGGTAGGCCGTAGCGGTCCATCTCGCTTAACCGGCCGGCATGCGAATAAACCTGCTGTCCGGCAGCGGAAAGCTGTTGGATTGCTAACTCTTCCAGACCTTCGCCAATCCAATCGAGTCGCGCGCTGGAGCCTACGTTTTCAAAGGGAAATACCAGGAAAATGCCTTCTTGAGGAAGTGAAGAGCGCTTGACCG
Source organism: Candidatus Acidiferrales bacterium (assembly GCA_963742325.1). Lineage (GTDB taxonomy): Bacteria > Acidobacteriota > Terriglobia > Acidiferrales > UBA7541 > Acidiferrum. The sequence continues at coordinate 3,938,986 of CAVULB010000002.1, forward strand.
GAGGCGTGCTACCGGCCTGCCCGGCGAAAAGCTCTGCGGCCCCTCCCAACAGACAAAGGACTACAAGGAGCGAGCGGAAATCGCGAATGCGGAGGGGGCGCGCTCTCATTCTGCGCCCATTGTAGCAGACCCGCCACGGCAGAAACCGACCAGGTATCTCGTCTGTACACAACGATACCGCCGCGCAGCGTGCCGTGTCGTTTCTGATTTCACTCTCGCGAGTCTACTGCTGGATGACGTCCGGTGCCTTGCCTTCTAGAAAATCCTGCACCGCCGGATCTTTGATCACCAGCGCGAACGAAGGATCCGATTTCACCTTATCGATCTCTTGATACCCTTCGTCGCGGGCCTTCTTCAGGTAGATAACGCAGCGCTCCACATTTCCGGACTCGGCAAACGATTTCGCCAGCAGAAAATAAAACTGCGCTCGTTCGCCGCCGATGGAACGGTCCTGCACCACTGTTCCGGACCGCGACCGAGCCGACTCAAAAGTGTCCGGATCAAGTTGCAACGCTTTGCGAAACGCGGCAATCGAGTTTTCGTAGTTCTTCTCGCCAAAGTACGCGTAACCCATGTTCAGATAAAACGCCGCAAAATCCTGGCGCAGCAAGATTGCTTTCTTGTAGGAGCGGATCGCCTTGGCATATTTCTTACGCTCGTAGTAGATGGTGCCAACGTTATTCTGCGCGTCAGCGTAGTGAGAATCGAGTTTGGTGGACCTCTGGTAGCACTTCAGTGCCAGGTCCAACTCCGCCTGGTTATGCAGGCTGATTCCAAGCTCATTCCAGTAAACGGCGTTCTTCGGTTGTTCCACCGTTAACTTGTGAAACAGGTCCTGTGCCTCGCGAAACTGTTTTCGGATCAGGTACAGCCGGGCAAGATCTTCATCGGACAATTTCGGCTTCTGGTCGGTTGCCACGGCAGCGGCTGTCTGAACTTGAGCTTGCGGATTGTCTATATTGGTCTGAGCACAGGCGGGCAGCAGCAGCGTCACCAAGAGGAAAGAACCAACCGGAATCGCCAAGTAGCTTCTGGTCATGGCGAGTCTCCTTTATCCCGATCAGGCTTGTCGGGATCTTTCTTCTTCTTGCCCCCAAAGATACCAAATATCTTCTGCAAAGGCCCCTTTTTCTTTTCGGTGGTCGTGGCCGGTTGGACACCATGCGGATCGTTGCCGTTCTGCCCGTTTTGCGCTTGCTGGCCCGGAGCACCGCTGGCTCCCACGGGTTGCGGCGGCTTGGGGGACCCGCCCCCAAAAATGTGCGAAAGAAAGGATCCTACTCCGCCTCCCGGGCCGTGCCCGCCGTGGAGTTCGCACAACTGCGTTGGTTGTGAACCCGCGATATAAACCTCTTCGCGCGTCACCGGACAGGCTGGCGTGGCGATTTCCAAAGTGTCTGAATCGATCAGGATGGAATCTACGCCATCGGGTTTCTCGAACGGCTTCACATCCCGGTAACCCGGTAATGATGTGGCCTTGATCATGAAATCTGCCCAAATGGGCGCCGCTGTCGTACCGCCTTGCAATCCCAAGTCGTGGTTATCGTCGAAGCCTATCCAGATCACGCAGACCAGGTTGTTCGTGAATCCAGCAAACCAACCGTCTCGCGATGTGCCTGTCTTTCCCGCTGCCGGCAGCGTGAATCCTTTTGCCCGGACTAGCGCGCCCGTGCCTTTGTTGATCACATCAACCAAAATGCTGTCCACCAGATACGCTACACGCGGATCGAGAACCTGTTTGTTCGAAGGGGTATTTTTCTCCAGCACATTGCCGTTCGCGCCAGCCACGCTCTGGACATACATGGGCTCGGCGCGCGTACCCATTGTTGCGAACGCCGTGTACGCTCCGGCTACGTCGACCGGCGTGAGTTCGTAGGCGCCGAGTGCCACAGCCGGAGTCGGCTTGATATTGGGCGTAAGTCCCATCTGCCGCGCGATCTGCACGACGCGTCCATATCCCACCATCTCCGCCACTTTCACCGTGGCCACGTTCAGGGAGTTCGTCAGCGCCTGGCGAACCGTAACTTTCCCCAAAAACCTCTCGCCGTAATTGTTGGGGGTATATTCCTGGCCATCAAACTCAAACACTGTGGGCTCATCGTCAACGGTCGTCGCCGGCGTAACGATCGGTTGCGCGCCATCCACCGCATTGTTAAACGCCGCGGCATAAACGAACGGCTTAAACACGGAACCCGGTTGGCGATGTGCAAGCGCATGGTTCAACTGGCTCTGCCCGTAATCGCGCCCGCCAATCATCGCTTTGATCTCGCCGGTGCGCGGATCCAACGCTACCAGTGCTACCTGTGCTTGCGGTGGAGGCGGCTCGTCCTCCGTGGCCTTCTTGCCCTTCGCCTTGCGCGCCTTCTCATACTTCTTGGCCAGCAGCGCGTCTACGTTCTTCATTCCGCTCTCAATGGCCACTGCGGCTGCCCGTTGCAACTGCGGATCGAGCGTGGTGTACACCCGGTAGTTCGCACTCAGCAGTTCTTGCTCCGAATATTTCTCCAGCAGGTGATCCTTTACCATATCCACGAAGTACGGAGCTTCGTTGCCGGTGACGGAGGCTCTCGCCAACTTCAACGGCGTCCTCTTTGCGTCCTGCACATCCGCTTCTGTTACGTATTTGTTCTCCACCATCTGCGCCAGCACGCGATCTCGTGCTTGCACAGCACGTTCCGGATGGCGATCTGCCACCGAATAATAATTCGGCGCCCGGATTAGTCCGGCGAGGAACGCGCACTCGGGTAGTGTCAGTTGGCGCAAGTCCTGGCCGAAATACGCCACGCTGGCTTCGGCAAATCCTCGTATCCCGAAGCTGCCGCGATTGCCCAGATACACTTCGTTCGCGTACATCTCGAAAATCTGCTTCTTGGTGAAGCGCTGCTCCAGTTCGAACGAAAGCATGGCCTCAGCCGTTTTCCGCTTCCAGGTGCGGTCCGTGGAAAGAAAATAGGTGCGCGCCACTTGCATGGTGATGGTGCTGGCACCCTGCATATGCTGGCTGTGCCGGATATCAGCCCAAGCCGCGCCAAAGATGCGGATGAAGTCAAAGCCCGGATGTTCGAAGAATCGTTTATCTTCTGCGGACAAAATGGCTTGCACCAGCACCGGCGGAAGATCGTCATAGCGCACAGCTCGACGCTTTTCTCTGGCGCTATCGAAGAGATTAGTGATCAGTTCCGGCTCAATCTCCGCCGTGCCCATTTCCGGACCACCCGACAGTGGCCGGATCGCTTTGATTGTTCGCCCATTAAACTGCACCGTAAGATCGTTTGTCCCTCCAAAATAGGAGAGCTTGGATGGCCGGATATCGACCATGTTGCCGTTGACGGTGTATTGTCCCAGCGAATTATCATCGGGTTCCGGCCGGTAACCCGAGCGCTGCAGATAGGACACCAAATCCTCTGTTCCCCAAGCTTGGCCGGTCGATATGTGCTCGGGAGCGGAGAAAATCTGTGTAGTGTTCTGCAGGATGTGTCCGGACAACCGGGCATCGATCATCCGGGAAAACTTGACGTAATAGACCGTGAAGACAGTCGCGAAGATTAGGACGCATAGGGCTACGAAACCGAGCAGGCTCAGTCCAAAGGCAGACGTCCAGAAACCCTTTTGAAGGCGAAATCGCAAAGAAGTCCCTCCGAGCTGGCCAGCTTCCATTGTCTCGCACTATCGAAGCGGAACAAAATCGGGCTCGGTAAACAAAGGTTTGAACAAGGCGTGCGCTATTCGGAGTATTGCCAACCGGCCTACTTCATGTAGTCCCGGCCCTCGGAGGAAGTATCGAAATTCAGGTCGGTCTTGTACACCAGAAAATCGACGGGAACGGAGTAGTCGACGGTGATCGCGATTCCGTGATTGGTGTTCGTCACCTTGACGTCGTCGCGCGTCGCGGGAATGTCCAGATCCTGGATCGTGCGGAAAATATTGTCTTTAATCTGATCTTCGGTATATCGATTCACGATTGCAAATCTGGCTTGTTCCGTCATTTTGTCTTTCAGCTGGTAATTGGCGACATAAGTAGGCACGGTCTTGAACGCCACAAAGACCGCAATGATCAGAAAGGCCAGATAAAGCAGCGCCTTGAGCCGGCCTTCGCCTCGCTCTGCTCGACGAAAAGATTCCAAGTTCCGGTTCACTAAAAGATACCTCGTAGGCCGGGACCGCCGTGCGCCCGATCGGCCAGAAGTTTGGTCCCAATAAAATTACGCTAGCACTCCGTCGGTCCCGCTGTCGAGTGTGGGCACGGACAGGTGTTCGTAGTGCGCAATGGGTACGGTAATCAGTAAGCGCGTGCGAAAATGGCACGTTCCTTCGCGGGTTTGTTGCAATAAACGCAGGTGCCCGAACCCACGCCGCCATTTCCCAAAACGGCCGCTTGGTCCAGGGGAATACAGCGCATGGTCGCGCGGGTCTCTTCCTTCACCTTCTCCTCGCACTCCCCGCTGCCACACCAATGCGCGTAAGCAAACCCCGTCTCGACGGCATGCTTGAATTCATCGTAAGTATTGGCTTCGTGGGTATTTGCCCGCCGGAACGCCAGAGCTTTGTCGTAAAGGGCCTGGTGAATGTCGATGAGCAGTTTCTCGATGGTGCCGGCCAAATCCGCTAGCGGTGCGCTGACTTTTCCTTCTCTACCGGGCTTGTCACGCCGGGCCAACATGGCCGCCTGTTTGGCCACGTCCTTGGGGCCGAGTTCCACACGCACGGGCACACCACGCATCTCCCAATCATTGAACTTCCAACCGGGACTGAAGCCTTCGCGTTCGTCCAGGGTCACGCGCAGATTGGCCTTGAGCAGTTGCGCCTTCAATTCCTTGGCGGTCTTTAGGACGCTCGCCTTCTCCTCGTCCGTCTTGAATATGGGCACGATAACCACCTGAATGGGCGCCAGCCGCGGGGGCATCACCAACCCCTGATCGTCACCGTGCACCATGATGATCGCGCCGATGAATCGCGTCGAAAGCCCCCAGGAAGTCGTCCAGCAGAACTGTTGCACGCCGGTGTGATCCAGGTATTTCACGTCGAAGGCTTGAGCGAAATTCTGGCCGAGGAAATGCGACGTGCCCGATTGCAGCGCTTTGCCATCACCCATCATTGCTTCGATCGAATAGGTAACGTCAGCCCCGGCGAATTTCTCGGCGTCCGATTTCGCCCCGGGAATCACCGGAATGGCGGCTTCGCTCACGGCAAAATCCGTGTATACATCCAACATCTGTCGAGTTTCTGCGACAGCCTCCTCGCGCGTTGCGTGCGCCGTATGGCCCTCCTGCCAGTAAAATTCCAGCGTGCGCAAGAATAGCTTCGTGCGCAGTTCCCATCGCACCACGCTGTTCCATTGGTTCATCAACACTGGCAAATCGCGATACGATTGGATCCACTTAGACCACATATGCCCGATGATCGTTTCCGATGTCGGCCGCACGATTAGCGGTTCCGCAAGCTCTTCCCCGCCGCCAATCGTCACCACCGCGAGTTCCGGGGAAAAGCCTTCCACGTGATGCTTCTCTTTTTCAATGAAACTCTTCGGAATAAACAAAGGAAACGCCACGTTCTGGTGGCCCGTGGCTTTGAACCGGCGGTCCAGCGCGCCTTGAATGTTTTCCCACAGCGCCCAGCCATAGGGGCGCACGATCATGCAGCCGCGTACGGGCGCGTAGTCCGCCAGTTGCGCTTTCAAAACCAGTTGGTTGTACCACTCCGAAAAATCTTCCGCGCGTGTCGGCAGCTTCTCGTCAGCCATGCGTCTCCCTGCCCGTTTCCCCAACAACAGCCAAGCATTCGAGCGTAACGGACACCCTCTCCCACTGTCAACGCAACGCCGCCTATTGGGCTGTGCGGCAAGCGACCGCGGTTACTTTGCCTTTTGCTTGTGGATCAGATAAGCCGTAGGAAGTCGGTTCGTGAAGAATGTCGATGTCAAACGAAACATAGGAATCAACCCGATCCACACTTTTCCAAGTGTGTTTGATCTCTCCAAAAAGTCTCCATTCGGCGTTTTTTGCGACCTTGTACCAGGCAGCAAGTGAGGCTTCCCACTCACCGGCCTCGCTGCGGCCTGCCAAATCTTTTTCCGGCTGACTACTCGCACCCACATAATCTTGGCATTTTGCAAAGTTCGTACCCGGCAAAACCTTGCAGGTGTAATTCTCGCCGCAGGAGCCAATCCGCACTAGATCGAACTGCCCAAAAACCATTCCCAGTCGGAATCTCTCGCGTTCGTGCGGATCACCAACTCCGGCTCGCGCATGGCAACGCGGCTGTACGGCGCCACCGAATGCGTTAACCAAACATTTCCGCCGATAATGCTATGGTGACCGATGCGCGTGTCCCCGCCGATGATCGTCGCACCGGCATAGATCGTCACATGGTCCTCAATATCCGGATGCCGCTTGTTCGCCAGTCCCCGCAACAGTTCCCCGCCCGCATCACGGCGTCCCGTGGGATTGAAAGCTCCCAGCGTGACGCCGTGATAGAGCGTGACGTGCTTCCCGATTGTGGCGGTCTCTCCGATCACAACGCCCGTCCCGTGGTCGATAAAAAAAGAATCGTCAATGGTCGCCCCGGGATGAATATCAATGCCCGTCCGGCTGTGCGCCAGTTCCGTCAGGATTCGCGGCAGGTACGGCACCTTTAACTTGTATAACTCATGGGCGAACCGCTGTACTGTGATCGCTTCCACTCCCGGGTAACTCAGCAAAATTTCTTCCAGCCACCTGGCTGCGGGATCATTTTTCAGCGCCGCTTGCAGATCCGTTGCCAGCAAGTGCGCCAGGTGCGGCAACCTGTTCCAGATTACCTGCACTATGCCATCTGCGGATTGCTCCACATTTCCGGGAGCTTGCTTCCCCTGGCAACTGTAGTCAAAATGCATCGCGCGCACAACTTGTTCCCGTAACCGAGATTCCAGATCTTCCACGAAATGCGCCAACATCGGCTGCCATGTTTGAGTGGGCGCGTAATACAAAGGAAACAGCGCTTCCAGGTAGCGGCGGCAAAATTCATTTACTCCATCTTTGCCAGCCAGACGGTAATGGTCATTGGTATCGCCGGAAAGGCGTGCCTCCAGCGCGCAACGAAATTCTTCTGCCAGCGAGCCTAATTCATTCTTCGGCGTTGTCATGGGCATTTACACAATTCTTTGGATGCGCGATCGCGGGACAGGGGCGCAACACACGTTCCCGCCCCGCATTTCGTCTCGCTTGTTCGCTCGTCCTAGCCGATACCTTCGAACAGGATCGTGGAGAGATACCGTTCGCCGCCATCTGGCAGCACGGTGACGATGGTCTTGCCGGCAAATTCCGGCAGCTTAGCCAGCCGAACCGCTGCAACTGTCGCCGCGCCACAGGAGATGCCGCTGAGGATGCCCTCTTCGCGCGCCAATCGCCGGGCCATTTCCACGGACTCTTCGTTCGTCACCTGTTCCACGCGGTCAATCAAGTTAAGGTCCAGGTTCTTCGGAACGAAGCCCGCCCCAATTCCCTGAATCTTGTGCGGTCCAGGCACCGGGGGCTGCCCCGCGAGCGTTTGCGTGATCACCGGGCTGACATTCGGTTCCACGGCCACCGAAATGATCTTCTTGCCCTTTGTGTTCTTGATGTAGCGCGAAACACCGGTGATCGTTCCACCTGTGCCCACACCGCCGACGAACACGTCAACACTTCCATCCGTGTCGTTCCAGATTTCCGGTCCGGTCGTTCGCTCGTGAATCTCCGGGTTCGCTGGATTATCAAACTGTTGCGGCAGGAAATAATGGTTCTTGTCCGATTCGTAGATCTCCGTCGCTTTTTTGATTGCGCCCTTCATGCCTTCCGGTCCCGGAGTCAGCACTAGCTTTGCTCCAAACGCTGCTAGCACTCTGCGCCTTTCCAGAGACATCGTTTCCGGCATGGTCAAGGTAATCGCATAGCCTCGGGCCGCCGCCACAAACGCCAACGCAATTCCGGTGTTTCCGCTGGTCGGCTCCACAATTTCGATTCCCTGCTTCAGCACGCCACGTTTCTCCGCGTCCCAGATCATCGCAGCCCCGATACGACACTTCACCGAGTACGCAGGATTTCTCCCCTCGATCTTCGCGAGCACCGTGGCCTTCGCACCTTCGGTTACGCGGTTGAGTTTGATCAGAGGGGTTCTTCCGATGCTTAACGAATTGTCTGCGTAGATGTTCGCCATAACTTAACCTCAGTGAAGTAGATTTGCTGTATCGGGACAGCATTGCAAGTATAGGACTCATTTGCCAAAAACATGCCAGTCAACGCCAACGAAACCGGCTCGCGAGCATTTATTTTCCTTATGCGTGGGATAGGCTAGCCGATACGCCGGATTGCGGTTGGTTGCGCACTCCGTTAAAATCACACGTCAAGATGGAGTTGACGGGTTGACGGTCCAGTCAGGAGCAGCGATGACCACAGAAGCCAATGAACGCATGAAGCGGCCCCTGGCAACGGTTGATCCTCAGATCCACACTTTGCTGGCTGAAGAAGCTCGCCGGCAAGCTACCGGCCTGGAATTAATCCCATCGGAAAACCTTGTCTCCGAAGCCGTCCTGCAAGCGATGGGCTCGATCTTCACCAACAAATACGCCGAGGGCTATCCCGGCAAGCGCTACTACGGCGGCTGTGAATTCACCGACAGAGTCGAACAACTGGCCATCGACCGCGCCAAGGAACTGTTCGGCGCCGATCACGCCAACGTCCAGGCCCACTCTGGCACCTCCGCCAACGTAGCCGTCTATATGTCGACGTTGCAGCCCGGTGATACGGTTCTGGGGATGGCGCTAGCCCACGGAGGCCACTTGACGCATGGTCATCCGCTGAATTTTTCGGGCCGCATGTACAAATTTATCGAATACCACGTCCGCCGCGACACCGAACAGATCGATTACAGCGAAATCGAGGAACTTGCCCATCAGCACAAGCCCAAGATGATTGTCGCCGGTGCCAGCGCGTATTCCCGCATCATCGATTTCGAACGTATTGCCAAGGTCGCCAAATCCGTAGACGCGCTTTTCTTCGTGGACATGGCCCATATCGCGGGCCTCGTTGCAGCTGGAGTGCATCCGAGCCCCGTGCCGCATGCCGATGTTGTTTCCACCACCACGCACAAAACCCTCCGCGGACCTCGTGGCGGCTTGGTTCTTTGCCGAGCGGCTTTTGCCAAGGAACTCGACAAGCTCACATTCCCCGGCACGCAAGGCGGTCCTCTCGTACACACAATCGCTGCGAAAGCGGTCTGCTTGAGAGAAGCGATGGAGCCTTCCTTCAAGGACTACCAGAAACAAGTGGCGGCCAACGCGAAGGCCATGGCTGCTGCCGTTGCTGGCCAGGGGTTTCGCATCGTCACCGGCGGCACGGACAACCACTTGTTCCTAATCGAAGTTCACTCGCGCGGCATCACCGGTAACGATGCGGAAAAGGCTCTCGATCGAGCCGGCATCACCGTCAACAAGAATTCCATCCCGTTCGATCCCCTGCCTCCCATGAAGGCTGGCGGCGTTCGTCTCGGTAGCCCTTCGGTCACGACGCGAGGAATGAAGGAACCGGAAATGCAACTGATCGGCGCTTGGGTGGCGGAAGTGCTCCTCCACGTCGGCGACTCTGCGGTCGAACAAAAAGTGCGCCAACAAGTCGCCGATTTGGCCGCGCGTTTCCCGATCTACGAATCGCGCCTGCAATCTGCCGTGGCCCACGTGCGTGTCTGATCAGACTGTTTTCTTCCACTAACCACGGGTACGCCGCAAGGCTCTATGCCTCCATCAGGAGTGCAAAGCCAGTTGTGAGCTCCCCGCGGATGAACCGAACCTGTGGTGCCACAACCGGCAGCGCGATTCTGGCTCGAAATAGCCGTCAAAAGCGATTTCCCTTTATGCGCCTGCTCATTTCCCGAAACTTTTGCTCGCAACATGAAAAAATTCCCTAGAACGCAAAGTCCTTGACCAAAGACTGGCCCTCCGGTCAGTAGATTCTTTGCCAGTGAACGCGTAGCTTAACCACTAACCGAGAAATGCGAACTCTGCCATCAGCACCGCGTGATGTTTTCTCTCAGCGTCGGCTGATCTTTTGTACTGCGAAACGCCGCACTCCCAGGAGTTCGAAGCTTCCCGGTAATGTCCTCGACGCCAAGTGAGGTGGAATCAATGATGGATACGGAAGCATTCCGTGAGTTCAAGACCGGCTTGACCTTCCTGCGGGATAATTATGCCAACCGCGCCTTCGATCACATCAAGCGCGCTGCCGACATGGAGAAGAACAACCCTTACTACATGTCTTATCTGGGAGTCGCTCTCGCCCGAACGCAGCAAAAATGGGCCGACGCCGAGCGCCTCTGTGACACCGCCGTGCGCATGAAGCGTAATCAGGCTCAGCTCTACTTGAATCTGGCCGAGGTTTATATGGCCGCGGGCCGCAAGGAAGATGCGCGCGAAGCGCTGATTGCCGGCATGAAATACGCCCGCCGCGATATCCGCTTGAACATTGCCATGGCCAAACTCACTCCGCGCCGCTCCCCGGTCTTTACCTTCCTAGAGCGGAAGCACCCGCTGAATCGCCATTTCGGAATGCTGCGGCATCGCGCGTTTCAGGCCTTAGGCCGTACGTAAGCACTCGATTTTCCCCACCCCCAAACGCAAGAAGGGCGGTTGGCTTCGCAGCCATCCGCCTTTTTTGTTTTCTAGTTTCTTTTTTCTATCTCGGGGGAGGTTACTTCCGCTGGCCGTAGCTATACCCGCCGTAGCCGCCTTGCATCCCCATCTCCATCAGGATTTTGAAGCCAACGCCGAACAATCCATTGGGCAGGTTCTCGCGCCGCACTACTTCCGCCAAATATTCTCGCGTCATCGCGGCCGGCTCTTTCGAGTACGGCATCGACACGAACAGCCGCATCCCCACTTCGTAGGCACGCTCGCTCGACTGAAAATAGACCCCGTTGCGCGAAACGCTCAATGAGCCACGAATATCGTCGAAAGGATCGCGTTCTGGATCGGACGGACGGATACGCATAAGTTGGTTGATCTTGCAGCGGCGGCTTGATCGCCGTTCCGTGTGCGATGTTCGTGCCGGGGTTCCCCCGGGCGTTGAATTTTGTTTACCCATAAATTCGAGAGCCGACGACATTGCCTTTCACCTCTCCCAAGCCTGCTAACTCTTTATAGGGATAAGGTTAGTTGGGTAGCGGAAGAAAACCTATAGAGGGGACGTACCCGGACGCGAGTTGGGCTTTCCCACCTACGATAGTAGTACGGAAGTACCATCCCGGCAATTCCCGTTCTGAGGAAATCCCAGGAATTTAACGCCCCACCGGATGACTTCCCCGGTCCTTTTGTGCCATTCTCTTCCCGGGAGAGTGCTCGTATAAGCCGAGTATGCTTAAGAAATTCAAGGATTTGACCGAAAGAGAGATCCTGGCGCTGGCCATCAGCAACGAGGAAGAGGACGGCCGCATCTATGCCGAGTTTGCCGACGCCCTTCGCGAGTCCTACCCTAGTACCGCCGAGATTTTCGAAGAAATGCGCGTGGAGGAAGGCGGCCATCGCGATCGCCTCCTTACCATGTTTCGCCAGCGTTTTGGCGATCATATTCCGCCTATTCGCCGCGAGGATGTTCGCGGCTTCTTGCAGCGCCGCCCGGTCTGGATGATGCGCCCGCTGGGTGTGAAAGTGGCACGGCGTCAGTCCGAAATCATGGAAATGGAAGCGAGCCGTTTTTACATGCGCTCCGCCAGCCGTGTTTCGGATGTTGCGACGCGCGAATTGCTCAACATGCTCGCGGATGAAGAACGAAAACACACGCGCGCTGCCAGCGAGTACGAAGAAAAGCATCTGACCGAGAAAGCCAAGTCCGACGAAGAAGAATCGCACAAGCGGCTTTTTATGTTGCAATTCATTCAGCCCGGTCTGGCCGGCCTAATGGATGGATCCGTTTCCACGTTAGCTCCGCTGTTTGCAGCCGCCTTCGCCACGCACAAGAGCTCGGACGCCTTTCTCGTCGGCATGGCCGCAAGCTTGGGCGCGGGGATTTCCATGGGCTTCGCGGAATCGCTTTCTGATGATGGCTCGCTCACAGGACGCGGCTCGCCATGGATTCGTGGAACCGTGACAGGCATGATGACCGCGGCTGGCGGCCTTGGCCACACGCTTCCCTTCCTCATTCCGCAATTCCGCCTCGCCACCGGCATTGCCATCATCGTCGTCGCCGTCGAGCTCGGCGTCATCAGCTACATTCGCCACCGCTACATGGATACTCCATTCCTTCAAGCCGCCTTTCAGGTCATCGTCGGCGGCGTCCTCGTCTTCCTCACCGGCTGGCTCATCGGCAGCTCCTAAATCTTCCTTTACGACTTTGTCCAATTCGAGTTGCAGACTATACGCTGTATACTATACACTGTATAGGTGAGCGCAAACCGCACCGCTGACCGTATCGCCCAGGTGGCTCTTTCTATCCTCGAAAAAGAGGGGCCCGAAGCCGTTAGCATGCGCCGTGTCGCCCAGGCTGTCGGCATCACTCCTATGGCCATCTATCATCACTTCCCCAGCCGCGAGGCACTTCTCAATACCATCACCGACCGCGAATTCGCCAAACTTCTTTCGCATATAGAGGCCCATCCGCTGCGTGGCTCCATTGAGGACCGACTTCTCGCCGTGATGGAAGGCTACGTCGATTACGCTTTCGAGCAGCCCCGCGTCTTCGATTTCGTTTTCTCCCGTGTGCGTCCCGGCGCCCGCCAGTTCCCCAAGGATTTCCGCGCGCGCAAGTCTCCCACGCTCAACCCTGTGGCGGACATGCTCGCGGCAGAAATGGAGAAGGGCAATCTGAAGAAAGACGATGTCTGGGAAGTGGCTTTTGCGCTTTGGGCCCACGTCCACGGCTATGTGGTGCTCTATCGCGGTGGACGCATCTCCCTGCCCGAAAAAGATTTTCGAAATCTGTTACATCGCTCCCTTCGGAGATTTTTATATGGCCTTAAAGCTTGACCGTCCCAATTTCGCCATCACCTTCGCTTTGTCCATCGCCTCGGCCCTGGCGTTTTACTTCGGCACCGGCTTGCATCCCATCTGGTGGTTTGTCTGGCTGGCCCCTCTTCCCGTTCTCTGGCTGGCCCCGCGCCTGCCGCTTTGGCAAGCCTTTGCCGCTTCCATGCTCGCTTCGTTCGCCGGTTGGCTGAATCTTTGGCATTATTTCCGCCGCGTTCTGGGAGCTCCGTCGCTCGCGATTCTAATTTCGCTCCTTCTACCCGCGGTTATTTTCGCCCTCGGTGTGTTGTTGTTCCGTTGGTTCGTCCGCCGGGAAGCTCCCTTACAGGCTGCGCTGGCTTTCCCGGCATACTGGGTTTGCAGTGAATTCCTCAATGCCGCGACGTCGGTCCATAGCACTGCCGGCAACCTCGCCTATTCGCAACTGAATTTCCTTCCCATCCTGCAAATCGCTTCCGTCACGGGAATCTGGGGAATTAGCTTTTTCGTGCTTTTGTTCTCGTCCACCATCGCCGCAATTCTCTCCACATCGGGCTACACAGCGCAAAGGAAAGTGCTCATCGTTATGGCTCCTCTGCTGTTGGGGGGCGCCCTCGCTTTTGGCACCTGGCGCCTGCACACCACAAAACCCTCGCCCGTCACAACCGTTGCTTTAATCGCTTCCGATCTTCCGCAAAACGAATTCCCGTCAAAGCAGGAAGATGCACTTCGCCTTTTCCGTGACTACGCCGCACAAGTGGCCGCGCTGTCTGGCCAACATATCCAGGCCGTGGTTATTCCCGAGAAAATTGCTGTCGCTCTCCCCGCACATATTTCCGAAGTTGACTCTCTATTTCTCGACGCTGCCGCTCGAACTGGCGCTGTCGTAGTCGTTGGCATGGTCCTCCGCGATTCCAATGGCCTGTGGAACGAAGCTAGAATCTACGCCCCCGACGGCGCGCCCCCGCGCACATACGAAAAACACCACATGCTTCCGCCGTTCGAGTCCCAGTTCGTCATCGGCACCTCGCGCGAAGTTCTCACGGAGCCTTCCGGACTCTGGGGCCTCGCCATCTGCAAGGACATGGATTTCCCGCGCCTCAGTCGCGAATACGGACTTGCCGGAACAGGGCTGCTCCTGGTACCGGCGTGGGATTTCGATGTGGATGGTTGGTTGCACGGACGCATGTCATTTCTGCGCGGCGTCGAAGACGGCTTCAGCATCGCCCGTGCCCCTCGCCACGGCGTCCTGACGGTCACCGACGACCGCGGTCGCGTCCTGGCGGAACGCAACACAAACTCGCAACCGTTCACGGTCTTGGTTGCGCAAGTCCCCGTTCGGCATGACGCCACCCTTTATCTACGTTGGGGAAATTGGTTTCCCTGGTTCTGTGTCGTAATTCTTCTCGTCTCTGTCGTTAGCGCCGTAAAATCGCGGCCTTGATTCGAGTTCGCCCCTCGAAGGAGACTGGCTTCCGAGCAAAAACGGGCGCCGCGTGGCGATCAAATTCGAATCGTTCATACACTGCAATACATATTTCGATTCTTTCCCTTACGAGAACCTTATGGCTCCGCCAGTACTTTGGCATAAGACGAGGTGGGCCTGTTTTGGTATCCTTCGCACGAAATCAAGCGTTATCCGCATTCCTTTGCCTGCTGTTATCGACGGCATTTTTGCTTCTCTCTCCTGCATCCCTGTTCGCCCAAAGCGCCGACGCGCCAACTCCCGACGATGGTTCCTATACAGCGGCGGCGCCACCTGTAGGGAAACCATCTGATTCAGACGGGTTCTTTCAGCGCTTCGCCAAGGCCTATTGGGATGACTGGACACAGAGTTCGGACGATCCCGATCTGCCGCGGCGCGGCTATCGCGCCCCGGTCTCGTCCCCACCCTTTCCTTTTTCAGACTGGCCTTATGGCGGATCGCCCGTCATCGGCGCTCCAGACACCAGCGGCGGCCCGCTAATGGACGTGATTTATTCGGGGAAACACGGCGAGGGCTGGAGGGACAGCCGCATCAAAATTTATGGCTGGATCAATGGCGGCTTCAATATCAGTACTTCCGACAAGCACTATGGCAACTTTCCCGCGGCGTATTACCTTCAGCCAAACTCCGTGCAACTGGATCAGGCCGCGTTGTATATCGAGCGCGTGCCAGACACCGTGCAAGACGATCACTTTGATTGGGGTTTTCGACTCACTCAGCTTTACGGAGTCGATTACCGCTTCACCACCGCTAAAGGCTATTTCAGCCAACAGCTACTGACCGATAACAATAAAGCTGGCTACGATCCCGTGATGGCCTACGTCGATTTATATTGGGGGCAAGTTGCGGCAGGCATGAATATTCGCATCGGCCGCTACATTTCCCTTCCCGACATCGAAGCCCAGCTCGCGCCCGACAATTACACCTACAGTCATTCCCTCCTGTATACCTTCGACGCCTATACCCAGACCGGTATTAACGTAACGACTAAACTCAACAATCACTGGATGATCCAGGCCGGCTTGTCCTCCGGAAACGACGTCGCTCCGTGGGTCGGCGAACCCAACGCCAAACCCACCTTCAACGCTTGTGTGGGCTACACCTGGAAAACTGGCGCGGACAATCTCTACGTCTGTGACAACTCGACCAATTCGGGCAAATACGCCTACAACAATCTTCAAGCCTATTACGTCACCTGGTATCACAAAATCAACAGTTCCTGGCACACCGATACCGAGAGCTGGTACATGTGGGAGAAAAATGTTCCCAACGTGACCAATCCCGCGGGCGCCGCTTTATTGATTAACGGTGCGAACGGCGCCATCTGCGATGCGCCTTCCGACGTTACTTGTTACGCCCCCGAATGGGCGATCGTGAACTATGTGGTGAAGGAGTTCTCCACGCACGACTACCTGACCATCCGCAACGAATACTTCAACGATATCGAGGGGCAGCGCACCGGTTACAAGACGCAATATTCCGAGCACCTGATTGGCTGGGGACACTGGATTGGCAGCACCGTTCTCATACGTCCGGAATTGCGTTTCGAGCATTCCTATGAAGTTCCCGCCTACGATGCCGGCACGAAGAAAAGCCAATTGGTCTTCGCCAGCGACGTCATCTTCCACTTCTAACCGCAACCGCGAAGCACATAGGTTTTATAGCGCTGAACCTGCTGGCCAGCAACTCGGGCTTTCCGTGACTTCTAAATCGTAGGGTTTCAGTCGGAATGCGCGGGCGCATGGCTTGGCACGGTGCCGCGCCGGAAAGTTCGCCTCAAGAAACTCTGCAACCGGTCCATATAGATGTACACCACCGGCGTTGTAAACAGCGTCAGCATCTGGCACAGAATCAATCCGCCCACGATCGCCACGCCCAGCGGACGCCGGATTTCCGAGCCTACACCCGTGCCCAACGCCAACGGCATTGCCCCCAACAAAGCCGCCATCGTGGTCATGATGATTGGCCTGAATCGCAGCAAACACGCTTTGTAAATCGCCTCCTCCGGCAGTTTGTTTTCTTCGCGTTCGGTTTGCACCGCGAAGTCGATCATCAGGATCGCATTTTTCTTCACGATGCCGATCAGCAGGATAATTCCGATGAGTGCGATGATGCTCAAGTCCATATTAAAAAGATCCAGTGCAAGCAAAGCGCCAATGCCCGCCGACGGAATCGTGGACAGAATCGTGATCGGATGAATGTAGCTCTCGTACAGAATCCCCAGCACGATATACACCGCACCCAACGCGGTCAGTATCAGGATGACCTGGTTTGACAGCGAATCTTGAAACGCTTGCGCTGTTCCCTGGAAAGACGCATGCACAGTATTCGGCACTCCTAAGGCATATCGGGCTTCCTCCACGTGCTGCACTGCCGGGCCTAGCGACGCTCCCGGCGTTAAATTGAACGAGATCGTGATCGCCGGAAATATTCCCTGGTGGTTCACGCTGAGGGCCGTGTTGGAATGCTCGTAATGCGAAAACGCGCTTAACGGCACGAGCTTGCCAGCATTCGAAGGCACATAAATATATTTCAACCCTTCCGGATTCTCCTGGAACTCCGGCGCAACTTCCATCACTACGTGATATTGATTCAGCCCTTTATAGATATTCGAGACTTGCCGCTGGCCGAAAGCGTCGCCCAGCGCGTTGTCCACGTCCTGCAGCGAAATGCCCAGCCTTCCTGCGGTATCGCGGTCGATCGCCAAATAGGTTTGCAGGCCGCCGTTCTGCTCGTCCGAATTGATATCCCGTAGCTCCGGGATCTGCTGCATCCGTTCCATAATAATCGGCGCCCAATGATATAGGTCCGCCAAATTGTCGGCCTGCAGCGTATATTGGTACTGTGCGCCGCCGAATCGTCCGCCGACGCTCACGTCCTGCACCGCCTGCAAAAAGATAGACGCTCCCGGAATGTTTGCAGTGTTTTCGCGCAAACGGTCAATCACGTGATCCGCGTCCATCTTCCGTTGCGCCAGCGGCTTCAATTGCGCGAACATCCGCGCAGTACTCGTGCCATTTCCACCACCCGTAAAAGACGCAACCGTATCGATCGCCGGGTCGGCCCTCACGATATCGGTAAACACGCGCATCTTCTTGGACATCTCCTCGAACGAAGTGTCCTGGTCCGCCTGGATGAATCCATTGATGCGCCCGGTATCCTGCTGCGGGAAGAAACCTTTATTCACGTGTTTGAACATGTAGACGCTGAGCCCCGCCGTGAAAATCGTCACGCACAGGATCAGAAACTGGCGCCGCAACACCCAGCGCAGCATGACGTCGTATCCATGCAGCATATGGTTGAACCCGCCTTCGGATAGCCGATAGAAAAAACCATGCTTCTTCTTGTGATCGTGCTTCAGGAATCTCGCGCACATCATCGGCGTCGCCGTCAGCGACACGAACAAAGACACAACGATAGCCGCGCTCAGCGTCACCGCGAATTCCCTGAACAGGCGTCCCACCAACCCGCTCATCATCAAAATGGGAATAAATACTGCCACCAGCGACGCGCTCATCGACAGCACCGTAAATCCGATCTCGCTCGCGCCCTTCATTGCTGCCGCATAGCCTGGCATCCCGTTTTCCATGTGCCGCGCAATGTTTTCGATCACCACAATCGCGTCGTCCACTACGAATCCCGTTGAGATCGTCAGCGCCATCAGCGACAGGTTATCCAGCGAGTAGCCGCACAGGTACATCACCCCGAACGTCCCTACCAGCGAGAGCGGCACGGCCACGCTGGGAATCACCGTCGCCCAGTAATTGCGCAGAAACGCAAAAACCACGAACACCACCAGAACGATGGAGATCACCATCGCGCGTTCGACGTCGTGTACCGATGAACGTATGACGAGCGTGCGATCCATGATCACGTTCAGATTTAATGCCGGAGAGATTGAGGCGCGGAGCCACGGCAACGTCGCCTTCACGCGGTCGGCCGTGTCGATCATGTTTGCGCCGGGCTGCCGGAAAATCGCAATGATCACTCCGCGCATTCCGCCAAACAATCCAAGGTTGCGAATGTCCTCCACCGAATCGGTCACTTTGGCGATGTCCGCCAGCCGAACCGGCGCGCCGGCGTGCCCTGCTACGATCAGCGGCTCGTATTCGTATGCCTTGAACAGTTGATCGGTGTCGGAAAGCGCCCACGCACGATCCGCATTTGAAATCGATCCTTTCGCCAGGTTCGAATTAGCCGACTGCAGCGCTTTCCGCACCGCCTCCAGGCTGATCCCATAGCTATTTAGCTGTTGAGGATTCACCTGAACGCGCACGGCGGGTTTAGACGATCCCCATGTAAACACCTGGCCCACGCCCTGAATTTGCGCAATTTTCTGTGCCAGGATCGAGTCGGAAGCATCGTAGATTTGCCCGACGGGCAATGTATCGGAGGTCAGAGACAGAAACAGCACCGGAGAGTCCGCCGTATTGACCTTGCGATAATCCGGCTGAGAAGGAAGGTCTGCCGGCAATTGGCTGCGCGCTGCGTTGATGGCCGCTTCCACGTCTCGCGCGGCCGCATTGATGTCTCGATCCAAATCGAACTGCAGCGCAATGCCTGTGTTGCCAAGCGTTGAGCTCGAGGTCATCTGCGTAACCCCGGCTATCCGCCCAAATTGGCGCTCCAGCGGCGTCGCCACCGCCGACGCCATCGTCTCCGGGCTGGCTCCCGGTAAAGAAGCGCCCACGCCGATAGTCGGCAAGTCAACTTGGGGCAGAGGCGCTACCGGCAAATATCGAAAGGCGATCACTCCGGAAAGAAAAATCGCTATGGTCACGAGCGAAGTCGCCACCGGCCTTCGGATAAATGGAGCGGAGAAATTGGATTGAAAATTCATCCCTAATCTCCGGAAGCAGGTTCCTCAATAAGATTGCCTGACCCGAGATGCAAACGCCGCGCCAGCCAGTCAAATGCTAGATACACCACCGGCGTGGTGTACAGCGTTAGCAATTGGCTTAGAATCAGCCCGCCGACGATGGTGATGCCCAGCGGACGCCGCAACTCCGAACCCACTCCGTGTCCCAGCGCGAGCGGCAATCCTCCCAACAGCGCAGCCATCGTGGTCATCATGATCGGACGGAATCGCAACAAGCAAGCCTCATAAATCGCGTCCAGCGGGCTCTTCCCTTCTTTCCGTTCCGCTTCGAGCGCGAAGTCAATCATCATGATGGCGTTTTTCTTCACGATGCCGATCAACAGGATGATCCCGATCAGCGAAATAATGCTGAAGTCCGTACGGCACAGCAGCAGTGCCAGAATCGCCCCCACTCCCGCGGACGGCAACGTCGACAAAATTGTGATTGGATGGATGTAGCTCTCGTACAAAACTCCCAGCACGATGTACACCGTAACCACTGCCGCCAAAATCAGCAGCGGCTCGTTGCTGATCGACCGCAAAAACGCAGCTGCCGTTCCCTGGAACGTCGCCTGAATGCTTGCCGGCAGGCCCACTTCCTGGCGCGCTTTTTCAATCGCATCCGTCGCTTCGCCTAGTGAACCGTGCGCGGCAAGATTGAACGAAATCGTCACCACAGGAAATTGCCCCTGGTGGTTGATCGCCAGCGGCGTGCTCCCGGGTTCGAACCGTGTGAACGCACTCAGCGGAATCTGTGGTCCGTTCGCCGAGTGCACGTAAATATTCTTCAATGCGTCCGGATTTTGCTGGAAGCTCGGGTCCACTTCCATCACCACATGGTATTGGTTGAGCTGCGTAAAGATTGTGGAGACTTGCCGTTGGCCAAACGCGTCGTACAGCGTATTGTCAATGTCCGCCGGGAAAATACCCAGTCGAGAAGCCGTGTCGCGGTCGATGGTCAGCGTCGCCAGCAAACCGTCATTCAACTGGTCTGTGGCCACATCGCGCAATTGCGGCAAAGTTTTGAGTTTGGCCACAAAGATCGGGACCCAATGTGCCAATTCCTTCGGGTCCACATCTTCCAACGAATACTGATATTGCGTTCGAGACACGCGGTCTTCCACCGTCAGGTCTTGCACCGGTTGCAGGTATAAAGTGATTCCACTCACTCTCGCAAGTTCCGGTTGCAGCCGCCGGATTACGTCCGAAGCGCTGATCTTTCTGTCCGCCAGCGGTTTCAAATTGATCTGGATGCGCCCGCTGTTCATGGTCGTATTCGTTCCATCGATACCAATGAACGACGACAGGCTCTCCACTGCCGGATCACGCAAGATCACGTCTGCCAGCAGTTGCTGGCGCGCCGACATGGCCTGAAACGAAACGCTTTGCGGCGCTTCCGATACCCCCAGGATCACTCCCGTGTCCTGCACCGGGAAAAAACCCTTCGGCACATAAATATAGAGAAGGATTGTGCCCACCAGCGTCCCGACCGTCACTAGCAACGTCACTGCGCGGAACCGCAACACTACCTGCAGCGTCCGTCCATAAAACGCGATCACGTCTTCGAACAGCTTTTCGGATTTCCGGTAAAACCAGGTTTGCTGCGCTTCCGGTTGGTGCTTCAGCAGTTTCGCGCACATCATCGGCGTCAGCGTCAGCGATACCACCGCGGACACCAGAATCGTCACCGACAGCGTCACCGCGAATTCCCGGAACAGCCGGCCTACAATATCGCCCATGAACAACAGCGGGATCAACACCGCGATCAAGGAAACCGTCAGCGACACGATCGTGAACCCGATCTGCTCCGACCCTTTCAACGCTGCCTGTAACGGTGAATCGCCTTGCTCGATGTAGCGGCTGATGTTCTCGATCATCACGATGGCATCGTCCACCACGAATCCCGTGGAAATCGTCAGCGCCATCAGCGAAAGATTGTTCAAGGAGTATCCCAGCAGGTACATCACGCCAAACGTGCCCACGATCGATAACGGCACAGCAAAACTGGGAATGATGGTCGCGCGCACGCTGCGCAAAAACAGAAAGATCACCATCACCACCAGCGCGATAGTCAGCAGCAACGTGAATTTCACGTCGTCTACGGACGCCCGGATCGTGGCCGTCCGGTCCGTCAGAATCTCCACATGCACCGATCCCGGCAGCGCCGCCTGGAGTTGCGGCAAAATCTTCTTCACGCGATCGACTACGCTGATGATGTTCGCGCCCGGCTGCCGCTGAATATTCAAAATAACCGCTGGCCGCTTGTTGGCCCACGCCGCTTGCCGGACATTTTCCGCGCCGTCGGTCGCCACCGCCACGTCAGACACGCGTACGGGGCCGCCGTTACGATAAGCAATGATGATGGGGTTATAGCCTGAGCTCGACAGAAGCTGGTCGTTGGCGCCAATCGTAAAGGCCTGGTGTACGCCATCGAACGTGCCCTTGGCCTGGTCCACGTTCGCATTCCCGAGCGCCGTTCGCAGATCCTCGAGGCTCAGTCCGTAGGAGGCGAGCGCTGTCGGGTTCGCCTGCACCCGCACAGCTGGCCTCCGCCCGCCGCTGATATTCACCAGTCCAACCCCGGAAAGCTGCGAGATCTTCTGCGCCAGCGTGGTATCCGCCAGGTCCTCGACCTTTTCCAACGGCAATGTATCGGAAGTCAGCGCCAGGGTCAGGATTGGCGCGTCGGCGGGGTTAATTTTGCTGTATATCGGAGGATTCGGCAGGTCTTTTGGTAGCAACTGAGAGGCGCTGTTGATTTCCGCCTGTACTTCCTGTTCCGCCACGTCGATATTCAAATCCAAAACGAACTGCAGCGTAATCACCGAGCATCCGAACGAGCTCGTCGACGTCATCTGCTGCAGTCCGGGAATTTCCCCGAAGTTTCGCTCCAACGGCGACGTCACCGACGAAGCCATTACGTCCGGGCTTCCCCCGGGATAAAACGTGGTCACCTGGATTGTTGGGTAATCAACCTGCGGCAGCGCGGAAACCGGCAGTTGCCGGTAGGCCACGTAGCCCACCAACAGCACTCCCACCATCATCAAAGTGGTGGCAACCGGCCGCAGAATAAACGGCCGAGACGGATTCATCGAACCGATCCTCCCGTCGGAGCGCCTGGTGTTGAGCCGTCCGGCAAAAACGAACTTTGTGCGCTGCCGCCGCCGCCCGGCCTTTGCGTGTGCGGATCGACCACGATGCCGTCTTTCAATTTGTCCTGGCCATCGATCACCACCACGTCGCCATCGTTCAAACCCGTCGCGATCCCCGCCACATTTCCGGCCGTGTTCGCGACCTTCACCGCCTTCACAGAAACGGCGTCGCCGGCGTTTACGGCGAACACATACGCGCCATTCGGGCCTCGCAAGATCGCCGTCGTCGGCACCAGCACAACATTCCTTTTCGTGTCGACCAGCAGATGAACGTTCACAAATTGATTCGGAAACAGCTCATTTTTCGCGTTATCAAAAACGGCCTTCAACTTGTACGTCCCTGTCGTCGTATCGATCTGATTGTCAATCGTCAGTAGTTTCCCCGTGGTGATCTTCTCCCGGTTGTCGCGGTCATACGCCTCTACGGACAACTGCCGTGCACCGTGCATCTTGGCGATGACATCCGGCAGTTGATCCTGCGGAAGGCTGAACAGCACGGCGATGGGCTGTAGCTGTGTAATCACCAGCAGACCGTTCGTGTCCGTGGCATGCACGATGTTGCCCATGTCCACCAGTCGCAATCCTACCCGGCCGCTGATTGGCGCCGTGATGTGCGAATACGTGATCTGCAGTTTGGCGTTATCGATCGTGGCCATATCCGCTTTGATGGCGCCTTCATACGTCCCCACCTGCGCCTGCTGCGTATCCAGTTGCTGTTTCGGAATCACGCCTTCCTTGAAGAGTAACTGGTACCGCTCATAATCCACCTGCATGTCCTTTAATTGCGCCTGGTCTTTTGCAAGCTGCCCCTCGGCCTGCTCCAGTTGCACCTGATACGGACGCGGATCGATTTCAATTAGCGCGTCACCCTCTTTCACGTACTGGCCTTCGGTAAAATTAATTTTTACGATTTGTCCGTCTACGCGGCTTCTTACCGTCACCGTATTGAATGCCGTCACCGTCCCCAGCCCGTCGAAATACACGGGCAAATCCCCGCGATGTGCCGTCGCTACCACCACCGACACAACCGCGCCAGTTGGCCCTCCCCCATTTTCGCCACTGTTTCCACTGTTCGCTGTCGCACCGTTTGCCTGAGCGCCACGGGAATGGAAATACCACCAACCGCCGGCGACAACCGCCACGAGCAAGAGCACAATCCACCATTGATTGCGGGAAGAGCCTTCGTGGCTCAGGGAAACTCTTGACGGAACACCACTTCGGTCTGCGCTTGGCGCATTGACCTCATCGATTCGGGCCATTCCGAGAACTCCTCTTTTCTCCGGTCCTGGTCTTCTACCGCGAAGCGTACGGCGCGGAAGTGAATGCGAGCCTGGCGGAAATACACCTAGAGTGTACCCCATTCAAACGAAAAGGCCCTTTCATACATGGACGCTCCAGCCCATGAATTGGTTACGCTTCCGGGTTGTTCTCTAAGCCCTTTTTACAATTCTCTTTGCGACTCTTTGGCAATTCCATCGTGCAGAATTTCCCGACCCGTCGTACACTATCGGCCGCTTTAGCTGAAACCAACAGAGCGCGTGTGCCCCATCGCAGGGGAGGAGAGAATCAATGCTGAAGGGCGTCATTTTGGGAATCTTGCTGGGCTTTTTGCTCGTCTTTTTTGGCGTTTATTATTATTTTTCCAGCGGCCGCGCACCCGTTGCCACCAAGGGTCCGGAAATGCCCTTCGAGCATAAGCTGGCTCACATCGCCCAGCACGCTTATCTAGATAAACTGCCGCATACCCCATCCCCGGTGCCCGAAGATGAGAAGAATTTCATCGAAGGCGCAAGAGTCTATAAGGAGCACTGCGCAGTCTGCCACGGCCTTCCCGGCGAACCGAAGACTGCCGTCGCCGATGGCATGTTTCCAGGCCCGCCGCAACTCTTTCGTGGCACAGGAGTTACCGACGACGAAGCTTGGGAAACGTACTGGAAAGTTGCCAACGGCATCCGCATGACTGGCATGCCTGCTTTCAGCGATCATCTCGGTGAGACCAAGATGTGGCAGGTCAGCGTCCTGGTGAAAAACGCTGACAAAATCTCTCCTGCGGTGAAAGCGGAATTGGCAAGCCCTGTTATACCCACGGCCACCCTGACGTCCCCAGTGCCGCAAGCCACAGCACCAAATCCCTCGCTACCGGCACCCACGCAAAGCACGCCGTCACCACACAACTAACCCTTTTGGAGTGCGGCTGGCCGCCGCTGTGGCCGCAAAAAAAACTCTGTCATTGTGAACGGAGTCTGTGTAGTGAGGAATCCCACTTTCGATCGATCCAAGGGATATTTGTTCACCCACGAGTCCCCGCCAACTTATCAGCTCTCCGTATCTCCGGAAACATCCACGCCCACAGCACGGTTACCAGAATTGTGCCTACACCACCCAGCACCACCGCAGGCACCGCTCCCAGCCATTGCGCCGCCAGTCCAGACTCAAATTCTCCCAGCTCATTCGAAGCCCCGATGAAGATCATATCCACCGCGTTCACCCTGCCTCTCATCTCGTCCGGCGTTTCGATCTGAATCAGCACGCCGCGCACGACTACACTGACCATATCCGCCGCGCCCACAAAACACAGAGAAATCAGCGATAGCGGCAAGCTTCGCGAAAATCCAAACACCATGGTGAATACGCCGAATCCGCCTACGCACCACAACATCGTCGCTCCGGCGCGCTTTCGAATGGGCTTAAACGCAATGAGCAGCGCCATCACTCCTGCGCCAATTCCGGGAGCGCTGCGCAACAGCCCCAGTCCCCATGGTCCCGTGCGCAGAATCTCTTTCGCGTACACCGGCAGCAGCGCCACCGCGCCTCCCAACAAAACAGCGAAAAGATCCAGCGAAATGGAGCCCAGCACCAGTTTGTGCGACCAGATGTAACGGAAGCCTGCCAACACCGTCTGCAACCTGAACGGCTCTCGCGGCCGCGGGCGGCTCTCAACGCGAATTTTCATGGTTGTGAGCACCGACAGAAAGCCGGCGAACAACGCCACTCCGTAAACCAGCGCGGGCCCCCGTGAAAAGGCGTACAGCAGACCGCCGAGCGCCGGGCCCAAAATTGTGGCGCATTGAAAAATTCCGGAGTTCCACGCCACTGCCCCCTGGAACTGTTCTTCCGGCACCAGTTGCGGCAATAACGCGCGGCTTGCCGGCATGCTGAAGCTGCGCACCACTCCGACCAGCAGCAGGATCGCAAATATCGGCGCCACGGTTTCCACGCGATGCAACACGTTGAACCATTGCGTCACCGCAAGCAGTAGCGCCGAGGAAAGTGCGTAGCCCGCGTAACACACCGTCAGGAGCTTTCGCCTGTCGAACCGGTCCGCCGCGTGTCCCGCAAGCAAGAACAGGAACACCCCGGGCAGGAACTGCACCAGCCCCGTCAGCCCTAAATCCAGCGGACGCTTCGTAATTTCATACACTTGCCAGCCCACGGCGACGGACTGCATTTCCGTGCAGAACACGATACAAAAACGCGCGATCTGATAGAGCCGGAAACCGGTAAACTGGAAAGCCGCTGTACCGGAGTTAAGCCCTTGGTCGGTTGTCCCCATCCCTCGTTAGAATGCCATAGAATTTCGCCGTTCCACCGTCGCTCGCCGCTTGCCCGCCAGTTTCGTCCGAAAGCGCACGGCCCTATTGTTTCCATCAGGCACTGGAAACGCCCGTCGCGCACTTCACAAATTCGCAGTACCGTTGTAGAACTAGAAGTCTCCTCTCACGTGCATTTTTCTTCCCCACGCTGAGTGGGCCATTTCAGGAGTCATTTCGTTGTTCTTGCGACCTGGTACCCTCGACGAAGCACTGCATACGCTGGCCCACACGCATGCCACCATCCTTTCCGGAGGCACCGATCTGTTCCCTGCCTTCACCGGCGGCCTGTTGAAGGGTCCGATCCTCGACATCTCTGGCATCAACGAACTCAAAGGCATTCGCGCTTCGCAGGAGTTCTTCCACATCGGCGCCCGCGCCACCTGGAGCGAACTCCTGGCTGCGCCCTTGCCTTCCGGCTTTGACGGCCTGCGCGCCGCTGCTCGCGAAATCGGTTCAGTGCAGATTCAAAATCAGGCCACCATCGCCGGTAATATCTGCAATGCTTCTCCTGCGGCGGATGGCGTTGCCGCCCTGCTGGCTCTCGACGCCGAAATCACTTTGGCTTCTCACGCTGGAACGCGAAACCTTCCCATCGCCGAATTTGTGCGAGGCAATCGCAAAACCGTCCGCCGGCCCGATGAACTTCTTACTTCGATACGTGTTCCGCGCCGCTGGCAAGACGCAGCGTCGAGTTTCTTGAAGCTGGGCGCGCGCCGCTATCTCGTCATTTCCATCGTCATGGTTGCCGCCAATTTATTGATCGACGAAGGTCGTCGGGTTCGCGAGACGGCCATCTGCATCGGCTCCTGCTCGGCCAAGGCGCTTCGCCTCACGGAATTGGAAAATGCGCTAGTGGGCGCAGCTATCGACTCCTCCATACCGCAGATTGTCAGCGCCGATCATTTTTCTGCGCTCTCGCCAATCGACGACATTCGCGCCACCGCAACCTATCGCCAGGAAGCCGCGCAAACCCTCGTCCGCCGCGCGCTCGCCGATTGCGCTCGCAAGGTTCTCTGACGATGGAGAGTACTCTCACCAAACTGTCGATTGCGTTGAACGGGAAAACTGTCCCGGTGCAGTCCGATCCACGGACGCGTCTTTCCACAGCTTTGCGCGAAGAGTTTCGCCTCACTGGGACCAAGGTCGGCTGCGATGCCGGCGATTGCGGCGCGTGCACTGTGCTCGTCAATGGCAAAGCCGTGTGCTCCTGCCTGATCGCTGTCGGCCAGCTCCCGGATGCCGAAATCCTTACCATCGAGGGTCTGTGCGTATCCTCCGCGCAGTTCGACCGCCTCCAGAAATCCTTCCTTCAGAACGGCGCGGCGCAGTGCGGCATCTGCACTCCCGGCATGCTGGTCACCGCCGTTTCGTTGTTGCAAGAAAATCCCACGCCGACGGAAACCGAAGTCAAAGATGCCCTCGGCGGAGTCCTCTGTCGCTGCACCGGCTACCGCAAAATTATTCGCGCGGTAATGGAAGCGAACAGCGAGCCTGTCTCTGTATTCGCCGGCGATCCGCTGAGTCCAGTTGGCCAACGTCTTGTGCGGCTTGACGGCCATCGCAAAGTCACCGGGCAGGATATTTACGGTGCGGACGAGTGGCCCGGAGATTCCCTGGTCCTGTTCGTCATGCGCTCTCCCTACGCTCACGCGAAATTTTCCTTCGGGGATCTGCAACAATTTATCCGGGAAACGCCTGGCCTCCAGGCTGTCTTCACCGCCCGCGATGTCCCCGGCAAAAATTGCTTTGGCGTGCATCCCGATTTTGCCGATCAACCCGTTTTTGCCGAGAAGGTAGCGCGTTACCGCGGTGAAGCCGTGGCAGCCGTAGTTGGCGATGCTCCAGCTATGGCAACTTTCGATCCCAGAACGTTTCCCGTGACTTGGACGCAACTTCCGGCCCTGCTGACACCCGCCGAAGCGCAGCTTCCCGGCGCACAAACCGTTCACGAATTTCGGCCTGACAACATTCTTGTGCACGGTCACGTCGTCCATGGTGATGTGGAAAGCGCATTGCGCGAAGCGGCGGTTGTCGTCGAAGCGGAATATGAAACCGGGTTTATCGAACACGCTTACATCGAGCCCGAAGCAGGTTTCGCTCGTCGCGTCGGCGATCGAATACAAATCCAATCCTGCACGCAATCTCCTTACATGTCGCGCAAGGATATCGCCATGATCCTTGGCCTCGACGAAAGCGCCGTGCGCATCATTCCGACTGCTGTGGGCGGTGGTTTCGGCTCCAAGCTCGATCTCTCCACGCAGCCGTTTCTCGCCGTTGCCGCGTGGCATCTTGGCAAGCCCGTAAGAATCGTTTATTCACGCTCCGAATCCATTCGAAGCACCACCAAGCGCCATCCCTCAAAAATTCATTGCCGCGCCGGCGCCACCGCCGACGGCAAACTGCTGGCCATGGATTTACAAGGCGAATTCAACACCGGCGCGTATGCCTCCTGGGGGCCAACCGTCGCGGCGCGCGTGCCCCTGCACGGTTCCGGGCCCTACAAGGTTCCTCATTATCGCGCAGACACCCGCGCCGTCCACACGCACATTGTTCCCGCCGGAGCCTTCCGCGGTTTCGGTGTGCCGCAGGGCACGATCGCGCAAGAACAGCTTTACGATGCTCTCGCCGACAAACTCGGCGTAGACAAACTCGAGTTTCGAATCTTGAACGCTCTCGAAGACAACAGCCCGACCATCACCGGCCAGGTCTTGGGCGCGGGCGTCGGTATGCGCGCCTGCCTCGAAGCTCTGCGCCCACGCTGGAATTTTGCGCATCGGGAAGCCGCCGCATTCAACCAGGAACACGGTGCCAGGCGCCGTCGCGGCGTCGGCATCGCCGGCATGTGGTACGGCTGCGGCAACACTTCCCTGGCGAATCCCTCTACCATGCGTATTGGCCTGCAACGCAACGGGCGCATCGCCATTCACATGGGCGCGGTCGACATTGGCCAGGGCTCCTTCACCGTCGTCACCCAAATCTGCGCCGAATCTCTCGGTGTGCCGATCGATCGCTTCGATCTTCTCCCGGCAGACACCGACGTTTCTCCCGATTGCGGCAAGACCTCCGCTTCCCGTCAAACTTTTGTTAGTGGAAACGCCGCCATGCTCGCAGGCAAACAATTGCGCGCAGCAATTCTCAAAATGTTTGGCGCCAAATGCGCCGATGCCACAAGAATGGTGTTAATGGACGGTGTAGTTCTGTTGATGCTAGGAAATGTTCGCAGATACGAGCAACTGGATAAATTCCCCATCGACGAGCGCGGCTACGTAGTCAGCGCTGAAGCCACCTACGATCCTCCCACCCAGCCCCTCGACAAAAACGGCCAGGGCATTCCTTATGCCGTCTACGGTTTCGGCGCTCACCTCGCCGAGCTCGAAGTCGATCTGGAGCTCGGCTCCATCACGATGCAGAAAATTACCGCTGCCCATGACGTCGGCCGCGCCATCAATCCCACTCTCATCGAAGGCCAGATCGAAGGCGGCATTGCGCAAGGCCTCGGTATGGCGCTCATGGAAGAATTTGTTCCTGGCAAAGGCGAAAATCTCCACGATTATTTGATTCCCACGATCGGCGATGTTCCTGCCATCGAATCCATCCTCATTGAAGACTATTCGCCCGTGGGCCCTTTCGGCGCAAAGGGCATTGGCGAACAAGCCCTCATTCCCACCGCGCCCGCAATTCTCAACGCTCTTTACGACGCTGCCGGCGTGCGCATCTACAAACTTCCTGCTACTCCCGACAAAGTCCGCGCCGCCATCATTGCCAGAAACAAGTCGCCACAGGGAAATTCGCATGGCTGAAGTCATGCCCAAGGATACGATTCGCTGCGACGCCTGCCCCGTCTTGTGTTACATCAAGCTTGGCCAAACCGGCGCCTGCGATCGCTACGGCAATTTCCACGGCCAACTTGTCCGCGTCGATCCGCACATCCTCCTCGATCGCGCGAAATCCCAGGGCACTCCGCTCGTGCCGTTCCTCGAACACGAAGGCGAATGGGACGGCAAGCTCGCCATGTCCAAAGACACGTTCGTCACCGCCATCGGCGCCGGCACAACTTACCCCGATTACAAACCCGCTCCGTTCATTGTTTCCTCCGAAGTCGATAGCGTGGACATGGTCACCGTCGTCACCGAAGGCATCTTCAGCTATTGCGGCGTGAAGCTGAAAATCGATACCGACCGCCATCTCGGCCCCGAACGTAATCTCGTTCGCGCGCAGGGCGAACCCGTCGGCCACGTCACCACCGCCGAGTACGGGTCGCAAATGCTTTCCATCGGCGGCGTGCATCATCTTACCGGCGGCACCAAGAGCGAAGGCCGCGTCACGTGTGAAACTCTTCTCGACCTTTGTAACGGCAAGGAAGTCGCGCTCACTATCGATGAAGGTGCCAGTATTACCGTCGCCGCCGGAAAAGCTCCCGTCGTCAATGGTGCGCAGGAAGAACGCATGCGCGTTGGCTGCGGTTCGGCCACGATCGGCATGTTTGCGAAGCAGTGGTTTGGCAAAGTGGACGAGGTCGTCGTAGTCGACGATCACATCACGGGCGTCCTCTCCGAGCATCAAGCCGGCAAAATGCTTGGCATCCGTGAAACCGGCATCGCCATTCAGGGCCGCCGCTCCACCCCCGGCCGCTATTTTCAGGTTGCGCGACCCGGCACCGGCTGGGGCGGCACAAACATTTCCGATCCGCTCGCTATTCTCAAACCATTCAAAACCAAATTTGCATGGCCGCATCTGCGGCTGCTCATGGTCAGCACAACCGGCGAGCATTTTGCTTACTACGAACTCGACGACACCTTACGTCCAGTCGAAAAGGAATTGCCGCCGCAATTGCAGGAATCCGTTGCGCGCATCCGGGAAAATTGCGAGCCGGCTCTCACCACTGTCCTTTTTATGGCCGGAGCAGGTGGCTCTCTTCGCGCCGGAGCCACGGAAAATCCGGTCAAGCTGACCGATTCCGTCAAACACAGCTTCACACGCGTCACCTCTGGTGGAGCTCCCGCCTATGTCTGGCCCGGCGGCGGCATTACCTTCATGGTCGACGTGTCGCGCATGCCGGAAAATGCCTTTGGCTACGTTCCCACGCCGGCGCTGGTTGCTCCCATCGAGTTCACGCTGAAAAAATCGGAATATGCCGCTCTAGGCGGACACATGGACTACGTCCGTCCTCTCGAAGATGTCCTGCGGGAAAAGCAACGCCAGCGCCAACTCAAGGCCCTTCCGGAAAATCCATGGCCACTCAAGCCGCCGGCCGAAAACGATTCCCACAAATGAAGCGGCGCGCCACAATTCGCCTGCTTCCCGACGGGCGCCTCCTACACCTGAATGACGGCCCGATCGATCTCATTATCGGTGCCGACGCCGAACCCTTCGAAATTCGCCGCGCCTACGAAGCCGCCGCAAATCGATTCGTCACCATCCTCGACGAACTCTGCGCCGAGCTATCACTTTTGCGCAGCAATATCTCAATGATTACGTCGCCGACAAGCCCCATCGCCCGTCGCATGTTCGACGCTATTCTGCCTTATCGCCATCGCTGCTTCATCACTCCCATGGCCGCTGTGGCCGGCGCCGTCGCTGATGCCGTTCTCGACGCAATGACCAACGCCGCGCAACTCCGTCGCGCCTATGTAAACAACGGGGGCGACATCGCGATTCATCTCGACCAAGAGCAAAGCTACAAAATCGGCATGGTCGAACACCCCGAAACTCCCTCGCTCTTCGGCTCCATAGAGATTTCCGCAGCGACTCGCATCCGCGGAGTCGCCACCAGCGGCTGGCGCGGCCGCAGCTTCTCTCTCGGCATCGCCGACGCCGTCACCGTCCTCGCGGGAACCGCTGCCCAAGCCGACGCCGCCGCCACCGTCATCGCCAACGCTGTCGACCTCCCCAGCCACCCCAGCATCACGCGGATCCCAGCCCGCGAAATTGCACCAGACTCGGACCTCCGCGATCTCCCAGTCACTCGCAATGTCGACCCACTCTCTCCTCAGGAAATTTCTCAAGCACTGCGCGCAGGCGAAGCTGTGGCCGAACAGCTTCGCGCCCAAGGCTTGATTCACGCCGCCGCCCTCAACCTTCAAAGCCATGTTCGAGCGATCTCCGACTCCTGCACTTGTAGGGCCAGCCGTTCTCTACATTCAGTCACCACCGAAGTTTCATCAAGGAGCGACGAGCAATGCCCGAAGTGAAAGTCCGCAAGCGCGCCCTCACGGTCGAAGAAATCTTCCACGAAGGCGGCCCTGTCGCCGCAACGCCACTGCGCCGTGCCGCGGCTCTCGCCGTAATCCACAATCCGTTCTCCGGGAAATACAACGAAGAAATCGCCGGCTTCATGGAAGATCTAAAACCACTCGGCCTCCAATTGGCTAATTCCCTCGTCAGCGCGCTCGGCGGCGATCCCAAAATCGTGGAAGGTTACGGCAAGGGCGCGATCGTCGGCCAGGCCGGCGAACTTGAACACGGCGCGCTCTGGCACGTCCCAGGGGGCTACGCGATGCGGGAAGTTCTCGGCGGCGCAAAAGCCATCGTCGCCTCCACAAAAAAAGTTGGCGGACCAGGCACGCGCCTCGACGTTCCCATCACGCACATCAACGCCTCCTATGTGCGCAGCCATTTCGACTCCATGGAACTCGGCATTGCCGACGCCCCGCGCGCCGATGAAATTCTTCTGGCCCTGGTCATGACCACCGGCTCTCGCATCCACGCCCGCGTAGGCGGCCTGAAAGCTTGCGAAATCAAAGGCGAGGACGGACTCAGATGAAATCCAAAATCCGCAAAATCGTTGTCTTCTTGGAAGAAACCCATACCGAAATGGGCCAACCCGTCCAACCACCCACGCGCCGCGCCGCCGCCGCTGCCGTAATCGAAAATCCTTGCGCAGGAAAATACGTGCAGGACTTAACCGAACTCGCGGAAATCGGCGAAGAACTGGGCACATTACTTACCGCTCGCGCCGTCGCCGCTCTCGGCATCCCTGGCCCGTCCGCCGAAAGCTACGGCAAAGCAGCGGTCGTCGGCGAGAACGGCGAACTCGAACATGCCGCAGCGATTCTTCATCCCAAACTCGGCACACCCGTGCGAAAAGTCCTCGGCAAAGGCGCGGCGCTGATTCCCTCGTCCAAGAAACGAGGAGGCCCGGGCATCTCGCTCGACATTCCCCTCGGCCACAAAGACGCCGCATTCGTCCGCAGCCATTTCGATGGTATGGAAATTCGCGTGAACGACGCCCCGCGCAGCAACGAAATCATGGTCGCCATCGCAGTAACCGATAGCGGCCGCCCCCTCCCACGCGTAGGTGGTCTAACCAAAGACCAGATCAAAGGCGAAGACGGCCTCCGTTAATTTTGAACTGTGGCAGCTCGTCGCCGCTTTTACGCAGCAAACAAACCTACCCACGCAAAAACGACGAGTCTTGAGCGCGCCGATCAGATTCCCTGCTCAACCTTCGCCGACTGCAATCCTCACTTCACCAGCACCGGCACCCTCCCAGCTGGCGGCGTATTCCGGCTCCGCTCACTCCTCACAACCCCATCAATCACCGTCATCCCAATTCCCGGCAAATCTCCAAGCCGCACACTCTCAAGTAAACTCTTCCCCGCCGAATGCTGCGGCGCATCCATGAACACAAAATCTGCGGCCCGACCCACCTCTATCAATCCGCAGTCTAACGCACGCATCCGCGCCGTATTCCCGGTGGCGAAGCAAAACACAATCTCGGCGGGAATTTCTCCTAACGAAGAAAGCGCGGCGATCACGCGAAGAATTCCCAGCGGTTGTACTCCCGAACCTGCCGGCGAATCCGTCCCTAGAATTATGCGCTGCAATTGCTTCAACTCCCTCGCTGTTCGCAGAGTGAACAACGCCGCGCGCTCATTCCCGTTGTGTACAATCTCCAGCGCCCGCGGAGATTCCTCGCACAATGCCCGGATCTGCGTGTCCGGCAACGCCGTGTGTCCCCCATTGATGTGCCCGATCACGTCCGCGTCCGCAGCCAACACTACATCCTTATCGATCAAGTTCGATCCCGGAATCGACGGTCCGCCAGTATGAATCGTGCTCTGCATCCCATGCTTTCTTGCCCACCCCACCATTTTCCGCGCGGTCGGTCCGTCTTTCACGCTACCGAGCCCCACTTCACCCAGCAACTTCACTCCCGCCTCTGACAACGATCGAAAGTCCTCCTCCACCATTCCTTGTTCAATTACCGGCGCCCCAGCCAACACTTTCACGCCGCTAGGCCGCAGCGACGCAAATGTCCGCTGCGCCATGATCGCCAGTGCCTTCAGGCCCACCACATCCTTCGGCCGGCCCGGCATGTGCACTTCTCCCGCCGAAATCATGGTGGTAACTCCGCCGTGCAAACAGCTGTCGATCCATCCCAACTGATTCTGCCGCGGCGTCCAATCGCCTGCGACAGGATGAACGTGGCTATCGATCAAGCCAGGCACAAGCGCCGTTCCATTTGCGTCAATTATCCCCGCCGCACCTTCGCAATCCAATTCTTTCTCTTGTCCGATGGCGCTGATTCGCCCGGCCTTCACGACTACCGTGTCCGCCGCAAGGATAGGTTTCTCCAAATCGCCGCTCAGCAGCAACCCAATGTTGCGAATCACAAGTTTCGTGCCGGTGCTCGTTTTTGCCGCTGGTTCAGCCGACATATCGCGCTGCCTCCGTATTAATCCGCGGTGTCTGAAACGGGCTTCAATAAATTCGGTCGCTCTTCGCGCAACTTCACGTACGGCCCCACCTGGCACGCCGAATCGCGCAACCACATCGCATCGATACCCCGGTAATGATGAATGTATCCGGCTTTCCACCTGCCGCCGATAATTCCACGGTTGTGTCCAATGTGTTTGGGTAGCAGTTCTCAAACATCCACGCCAATTCCGGATCGCCGATGCTGCTCTTAACCCGCGCAATCGTTTCTTCAATCGCGCGCGAAACAAACTTTCTCTGTCCCATGGGTGGCCGCTTCGAAATAAGCGTTTTCGCGGCAGCACTTCCGCACACTTGCGGCACCGCCATCGCCGCGGCACCATACAACGCGGCTTTTATCACTTCGCGTCGACTGTGCTTGATTGATTCCCACCGCGCAATACCCATCAAGGTGTCCCGCTCATTACAACGGTTGAGGTTCTTTGTCGCGATCCCTTTTCGTATCTCCCCAATGCCTTTCGAGAAACCGGCGCGCCAGATCCTGGCCGCCTAACCCGAACGCGATCGCCAACCCCAGCATGGTCGCTCCAAACACAATCGAAAACGCCGAGATCACCGTCTGCTTTGCCAATCCCAGTTCTTCCAGCGTCATGGTAATCGCCAGAATCCAGATCACAAAACGGATTGCCCAGCTGATGATCCTCGCCGACGGAAGTCCGGCATTGACGGCGGCAAGCAGAGCGGCGCGGGAAAGAAAGTTCGCAATGGCCACGCCCAGGAACAAAATCAGAATCGCGATAAACACTTCCGGCAGAAACTGCAGCAACCGGGAAATCTGCGCTTGCAGGCTTGCCACTCCGAGCACGCTTAGTCCAATCAAAATGAACGCGAACCATGTCACCCAAAATAAAGAGCGGCTCAACAACTCCGACATTGCCGGTAGATGCGCCATGCGCAATACTCGCGACGCTCCCGCTTCTTCGGACACCCGGTCAAGTCTTGTAAGCCTCAGAAGGGCCCGCAAACAATACCGAAGCACGAACGCGACAAGAAGTCCGACCGCAATGATGATCAGCATCACCACGAAATGCGGAAGGAACTCGGCAATCATGTGGACAAAATTCCAATAGGCCTGCTCTAGCCCTTGCAGGATGGTCTCTCTCATGATTTCACCTCAATTTTCGCTTTCCATCTCTCCCTCAAATAGGACTTTTGCAATTCGAACTCGGAGCAAAGCATCTCATTCGCCGCTTCGATCTCCGGCGGAGAAGCGTCGGCGTGCTCGACCAAAAAGGAATGAGTCATGCCGCGATACAGCGGCGCCAGAGCTTGCACCAAGTGATCCCGGTTGATCACCGCGTGGTGATACGACGCTGCAAAATCGTACAGCGTCCTCACCCACAGATCGGATCTGAATCGAAAGTTCCCTTCCTCCAATGCCACCATGTTCTTGATTTCAGCGTGGGTTTCCGGGTCGAGGATCGAACTCAAAATTGGTTCTAGATCGCTGACGCCGGCCCGGAACATCTCAAATATTCTGTGGCGATCCATCTCCGTCGCTTCGGAGGTGAGTTCCGGTGCCGGTCCGAAGGTCGGCACGGACACCGATCTGTCGATATCAAGCCAAAAATCCTGTTCGTTCTCCAGGCACCAGAACAATCCTCCAACTGTCTGCCGGAGGATTTCGACGATGTCCGTTCCCGTGGCACCCGCCGGCGGCGTTTTTTCGCCAAGATACGCTTGGCAGCAGGAAAAATCGGAACCAATAGCGGAGATCGCCATCCATGCTTCCGGCCGAGCCCGGATCGCCTCCTCTTGCCAGACTCCCTGGTTCAGGCAATGCGTGGCCAGGCGCCCGGAAAATCCCCATTCCGATGGGAAAATTTCTCGGATTCCACTTCCAAACACAGCCCGGCTCATCGGATACAAAAGATTCCGCACCAGCAGGCCTTGATATTTGTGCCGGGTGTACAGCGGCGCCACAAAATCAAACTTTTCCCGATATACCGGCCCCAGCAATTTCGCAATCGAATCCGCACTCAGATTGGTGCTTGTAGAGGACACTACCGCGCAAGCCCTCGCCCTAAGCAAGTCGGCCACCGCCAGAATCGTCCGTAACGCAACCCCCGGCAGCGGCGGGGTGGAAAAACTGGCCGTCACGCGATGGATCGTCCGCAGCGAAGTAATCCCGGGCACCCGGAGGTTACCCTTTCCCGCGAAAACCGGTGCAGCTTCTGGGCCGTCTCCATCCTTATCCTCTGCGCCGTCCATCAGCACGATCACCACCCTCTGGCGGATGAAATGTTGCTGATAACTCTGTTCGATTGCCTGCACGGCCTGACGGACGGGATTGGCGGCGTTGTGCGTGGAAATACCCACAAGAAGATCCACTTCGCCAACGCTCATTAATTGGCGAAGCAAATCATCCGCTAAAAAAGTGTCTTCAGCCAAGACGCCTCAACTTTCATCCAAATTAATCGCAGGGGCCAGTCTTTAGACCGGCCAGCAGCACAAGGGCGAATGCGGACTCTTGCCTCTCGATCAAATCCGGCGCAGCTGAAACCAGTAAAATTGATACGGTCCCAGCGTCAGTAAGTATGGCAAATTCCCAAACCGCGGAAACAAACTTCTTCCAAACATTTCGATGGGCACATACCCCTTATATCGTTGCACATCTAGCTCCACCGCCTGCGCGGTACTGGAAAGGTTGTTCACCACCAGCACGATGTCATCCCCGAATTGCCGTGTGTACGCTAGAACACGGTGGTTCGAGGGGTTCAGAAACTGCATCGATCCCCGGCTGAATACGCGGGACATATTTCGCACCTCAATCAGCGACTTCATCCACAAAAGCAGCGAATGCTCGGACCGCTCTTGCGCATCCACATTCACCGCTTGGTAGCCATAGACCGGATTTGAAATCACCGGCGCGTACAAACGCTCCGGGTCAGCCGTTGAGAAACCTGCGTTCACCGTGCTGTTCCATTGCATCGGCGTCCGTACTCCATTTCGGTCGCCAAGATAAATATTGTCGCCCATTCCGATCTCGTCTCCGTAATAAACGATCGGCGTTCCCGGCATAGACATCAGTAATCCGTGCAACAATTCCACGCGCCGGCGATCGTTGTTCATCAGCGGAGCTAACCGCCGCCGGATTCCACGGTTGATCCGCATGGTCTTGTCCATCGCATACTCATCGTACATATAGTCGCGTTCGACTTCCGTCACCATCTCCAGCGTCAACTCGTCGTGATTGCGCAGAAAAATGAACCATTGGCAGCTTTCGGGAATTTCCGGCGTTTGCTCCAGAATTTCGATGATCGGTTTGCGATCTTCCAGTTTCACCGCCATGAACATTCTGGGCATCAGCGGAAAATGAAATGCCGCGTGAAATTCGTCGGCTTCCCCAAAGTAAGCCCGCACGTCCGCCGGCCACTGGTTCGCCTCCGCCAGCAGCATCGTGCCCGGATAAGCCGAGTCCAGTCGTTTGCGGATTTCGCGGATGATCGCATGCGTTTCCGGCAGGTTTTCGCACAGCGTCCCTTCGCGCTCCACCAAAAACGCCACCGCATCCAATCGGAATCCGTCCACGCCCAGGTTCAGCCAGAACTTCATCACTTCCCACACGGTCTCAAAGACTTCCGGATTGTCGAAATTCAGGTCGGGTTGGTGGCTGAAAAATCGGTGCCAGTAATAGGATTTGGAAATCGGATCCCAGGCCCAATTCGAAGTTTCCGTGTCGACAAAAACGATCGGTACTCCCTGATAGCGCGTGTCCGTGTCGCTCCACACGTACCAGTCTCGTTTGGGATTGTCTCGGGAACCGCGCGCTTCCTTGAACCAGGGATGCTGGTCCGAAGTATGGTTCACCACCAGTTCGATGATCACGCGAATCCCACGGCTATGCGCCGCCGTCAGGAACGCTTGGAAATCCTGGAGCGATCCGTAACTAGAGTGAACCGAGGTGTAATCCGCGATGTCATACCCATCGTCGCGCAGTGGCGACGGGTAAAAAGGCAGCAGCCAGATGGCAGTAATCCCAAGTTGCTGTAAATAGGGAAGCCGTTGCGTAAGCCCTACGAAATCCCCGATGCCGTCGCCATTGCTGTCGCAAAAGGTGCGCACATGGAGCTGATAAATAACTGCGTCTTTATACCAGAGATTGTCCCTTTGCAGCCCCAACAGTTCCTTCTCCTTCCAGTCCGCAGGATCATCGTCCAGATCCCGCCCAGCACTTTTATCGCGCTCAAACCATCCAAGGCAAAGCGTCAACGCGCTCGGCTGACCCAAATTTCCGATTCCACTTCAAAGATATCTTGTATCCCGTGGCAAGTCATCCCCGTTCACAATGGCAAAGACTTCGATGCCGACAACTTTCATATCGCCGACGGGGCGGACAATTTATGCAGCTTCACTGAGGTGAGTCACGGCGGCGGATGTCAGCTTGGCGGTTCCCAATCGGTCCCGGTCAAGCCCTCAAAATTAAGCGGAGTTTGCTCAGCGATGAAGGCTGAAAACGTGTCAGTACCCGGCGCCCACCAGCTCCATGTGCGTTTCAATCAAAGAGTCGGGTCGAACCCACGCATCATACCGAATCAAAATACGCGTTCCACCGCGGCTAACGAGCAGCCACAAACCGTGCATATACCCGAGTTTGGCGAACAGCCGGACAAACTTCTCGATATCGTGCGTATTCGGCGCAGTCAACTCGTCATATTGCCTGCCGAGCAATTCTTCGCGCTCGTATCCAACCAACTGGCAAAAATTATCCGAAACCTCAACGAACTCTCGATCATGGTTTACAACCGTTACGTAGTCGCAGTCTGCACGGCGCTGGCGATACCCGCCTTCTTTCGCAGTCGTCGATTCCAGACTTCTGGTTATCCATGCAAGGTATTCGTCCCCGAATCCGTGGCGCGTAACACCTGGTGCCGGATACAGCTTCCTGTATGACATGAATCTGGCCCCTTTCGTCACAACACAAACCGAACTTTTCGACGAGACCCGTGCCAAATTCGCCAGACTGTAAGGGATGCACTGCATGTTCGGGCGGGAAATCGCTTTCTTGCTTGGAATACCAAACACAGCGGTTCTATCCACTGGTTGTCACACAGAAAGCCGCATCGACTCACGCCCGCCCGAGCGCCGATGTATCGTTCCGGCCGAATCTCAGCGCCACGCAAATCATTGTGAGTCAGTCAGCTAGGCAGTCGTGCCGTTTGCGGTTTCCGGTGCTTCGCCTTCTTTATCGGCGACCCGCGCCGCCTCAATGTGCAATCCTTTATTAGCATCAAACCGCTGTTTTCGGTCCAGGCCCTTGATGAACTCCCG
The DNA here is from genome assembly GCA_963742325.1 of Candidatus Acidiferrales bacterium. Lineage (GTDB taxonomy): Bacteria > Acidobacteriota > Terriglobia > Acidiferrales > UBA7541 > Acidiferrum. The sequence goes on from CAVULB010000002.1 coordinate 3,979,007, forward strand.
CGCGGCTTTCGCAATAGCCCCGGCGATGGTCGTCGCATCCACCTTGACGGTCTTTTCGTCACTCCCCTTTTCGCGATCCTCGTACCGCAGTTTCACACTATATGTGTTCATCGTCTCTCCCTCGATCTTTGCTACCTCAGCACAGTTAGATGTTTCTTCCTCTATCCCAGCACCGATGAACCTTTGAGTCAAATCGGTTTGCCCGTTTGGAGTTGCTCACCATTGCAAGCATTCCTAACCGCCCATTCTGGCTAGCGGGAGGCGTAACAACCATCGGTCACATATTTTAGATGGAATCCTCGCCAGATATGACGATCAGACAATACGGGTCCCTTGCAATTCATTGAAAAATAGCGGGCGAGCCTGTAAGGCGGATTGTCGGGGCTTTGCAAACAAGTTGTTTGAAATCAATCGCCCATGACTATCAATGGTGTCAGCTTTGGCAGTATGGGCAGGTTTTGCGTCACACCGGCGTCACAATTTTGAGTACCGATATTGCTTCTGCTTCGCATACTCGGCTTAGCGTCGAGACTCTTTGTTGCAATCGGTTTGAGGTTTGCGCCCTCTTGTCCGCAGGCTGTTCTGCAGCAGAGCGCGGAGGCTCTTTCGCTTCTTACTTCTCTCCTTTCTAAGAATTCTGTGCTCGGCGAATCATCTTGAGCACTTCCTCATGCACGTTCATGAACTGCACATCAATACCGGGATGACTAAGCGCGAAAACGCGAAAAATTTCGTCCGCAAATGCTTGGCCAATTTGATTGACATTTTGGAAATCGAGGAACACCGTTCGGAATCGGTCGATGCGCAGCAAAAGGCGCTTCGCCTGCGAACGCGAAATCAAATCGTTCGGGCTTTGCTCCGCCATTTTCACAGGCACGACTGTTTTGCTGAATGCATAGTCGTTTTCCGGAGATGCGTACGCATCAAAAACCTCCTTACGGGACCTGTCGGATGTGTTTTTCAATTTCATCCAGACAGCCGTGCCCTTGAGGTTCTTCAACGGCGACAATGAGGTGAAGTACACGCCGCCCGAGGAAATGTCGAAAGCGTCAAGCATTTTCGACGTGAAGAAGATGCCCTCCCCCGTGTGGTGTGCGGGGTCGGTTGTAAACTTGCCTTTCGCCAGTTCCAGCACCGCATACCTTTCGTTGGAGAACTTCATCGCACGTTGAATCTTCTTAAATATGCCCACGCCGTTGTCGATGATGGCAATTTCCACGTTGACGGCAGTGCGCTTCAACTGCACTGTGATACGTGTGCCCGAAGAGTGGTCCACGGCGTTGTTGAACATTTCAGTGAAACCGTAGCGCCAAATATCTAAAGCGTTGTCAGGCAAGCCTGAAATCTGCGGGAGCACATCATTCTCCCAAACATCAGACTCGCTTTGCTTACGAGCATAGTACTTTTGCCAGGTCTTTTTCGGAGCAAGAAAGAATCGAGTTCGCCGAGTCTTTCCTTGTCGAACCAAATCTGAATCGGCCAGCAAACGTTGTATATGGAGATTGACGGCCTGACGAGTCAGGCCAAACTGCTTCGCGGTCAATTGGGCAATATCGTGAGGATGTTCGTCAACCAGCGCCAAGATAAAGTGGCGAATCTCCTGGCCCCGGGCGTCATTTGGCGTTCTCATAGACTTCGGTCTCTGCTTCTTCCCCTTTACGCAGGAGGCCATCCAGAGATTGTCAAGGGTATCTGTCTGATTGTCAAGTTTATTATGCGGATTGTCAAGGCTCCACATTCAAATTGACAAGCCTATGCTCGCGATTGTCAAGCCATCACCGGGGCGCTGGGACATCAGTGCGACGACGACCAAGGGCAGGCGCTCCGCGCGCAAAACGACACGTAGACCGGAAGCTTTCCGCGGCTGAGGCGATTCAGAGGAAAAGAATTGCACGTGGCACCGGACGTAGATAAATCCCCTTCCGAGCAACGAACGATCGGAGATTTACGGTAGTGCGCTTTGTTGTCAACGGTATCTGGGGTTGCGGGCTCGGGGCGCTGCATATAGCGGCCCTACCTCTTAGAGAGCTCGCCCTTGAAATGGCTTTCAACATCCTACCGACTCAGCTGAAACGTCAATCGCGGCCTGGCGCTATTCGCCCCGACGGTATCCTCACGATCTCCACAGAACAAAGGGCATGGCGGGCGACCGCCTCCGAAACACTCCCCATCAAAAAACGGTCAAGAGCTTTTCGCCCATGCGAGCCGAGCACAATCAAGTCGGCATGCCACTCTTCCGAAGTATCGATGATCATGGATTTCGGATCACCCTGCTGGACAGCTGTAGTTACATCAATTCCGTGAGAGCGTAACGTTTCCGCAGTCTTCGCAACCAAAGCTTGCGCCTGCTTCGTTTCTTCGTCCCAAACTGCATCGAGAGCCGGGTCATATCCACCCATGTCGCGGGCGACGAGGAGAGAGGGTGGTTCTACGATATGCAATACCCGTACCTCGGTATCTCGCGAATGGGCTTGCCTGATCACGGCCTGTATGGCCGCGTCGGACAGTTTGGAGTCGTCGATCGCGAGCAAGATCTTCATAGGTCTGACTCCTCTAGTTTTTCTTTATTTCCTATGGCAACAACAACACCCTGAGAGGGGCGGTGGACTCGGAGCAGTGAACACAAACAAGAATTCATCTCATTTCTGGATCTGGGAGCGATCCCGCGCAATACACTGTTCCTCTTAACACCTTAGCGAAGGTGACCAATGCGGGCTGTTCCCTTTCGTACACCTTCGCGCAGCAAGTATTTCTGGCAGCCGTCGCGAATTTCCGACCGCGATGGCACGGTGTTCTCAATTGGACAGTTGGGGTTCTTCCGACCCACTAAGATCTGACATGCGCGTAAATATCTCGATTCACAACTCTGGGTGAACCGATGCCTGCGACTGCAATTTCCTCTGTTCCGCTGCCTGCGCCACAAGTCAGTGGTGAGGACGCCGGGTCGCGTGGGCTCACTGGCGAGGAAGCCAAAGCACAGCTTCTGAAGTACGGCCCAAATGATATGCCGGACATCGAGATACGTCCATGGCGCATGGCGCTGGCCAAATTTTGGGCGCCGGTTCCATGGATGCTTGAAGCCGCGATCATCCTCCAGATTGTGCTCCACGAGTATGTCGAAGGCGCGGTGATCGCTGGGCTCCTGGTATTCAACGCCGCTCTCGGATTCTTCCAAGAGGGACGCGCGCAAGCGACTCTTGCCGCGCTGAAATCGAGGCTCGCGCTTACGGCTTCCGTGCGACGTGACGGGGCTTGGAAGAACATACCCGCTACGGAACTGGTACCGGGTGACGCCGTGAAGCTATCGCTCGGTGGCGTGGTCGCCGCCGACGTAAAGCTTGTCGACGGATCAATTCTGCTGGATCAGTCCATGCTCACCGGCGAATCCGTCCCGATCGAAGCTGGACCGGGCCTGCAAACATACGCTGGAGCGCTGGTGCGGCGCGGAGAAGCCACGGCAGTCGTCACCGGAACTGGAGCAGGCACAAAGTTTGGGCACACCGCGGAACTCGTCCGCACTGCCCATGTCGAGAGTACCCAGCAAAAAACCGTAATGCGCGTGGTGCGAAATCTTGCCGTTTGCAATGGCGTGATCATCCTATTGTTGGTGGCGTATGCGCATGCCCGTAAGATGCCGATTGGTGAGATTATTCCGCTCGTTCTTACGGCTATTCTGGCATCGATCCCTGTAGCGCTGCCTGCCACGTTTACGCTTGCTGCGGCGGTGGGCGCAAGCGCGCTGGCACGCCTGGGTGTGCTTCCAACACGATTGTCAGCTGTGGACGAGGCGGCAACGCTGGAAGTTCTATGCTCGGACAAAACAGGGACGTTAACGCGCAACGAACTGACGGTGACTGCTATCTGCCCTGAGCCGGGCTTCGATGAAGCACGCGTGCTGACAATGGCGGCGCTGGCGAGTTCCGAAGGGGGACAGGACCCCGTAGATACTGCCATCCGCGCCGCCGCCATGAAAGAGAACACCACAAAACTACCACCAGTGACCAAGTTCGTTCCCTTCGATCCAGCGACAAAAATGTCCGAGGCGACAGGAGTGGATGCGAATGGAGGCACACTGCGTGCACTGAAGGGGGCGTTTGCAGCAGTTATCAAATTGACCGAGCCAGTGGCAACAGCGGGCGCCAAAGCGCACGAACTCGAAGCGAAGGGTTTCCGGGTTTTGGCGGTTGCTGTAGGCACACCAACGCCGATGCGGCTTGCAGGGATAATCGCGCTAAGTGATCCACCTCGCACGGACGCGGCCCAGCTTATTAAAGAGTTGGACACTTTGGGCGTGCGCACCGTGATGGTGACCGGCGATGCACCAGCGACAGCGGCAATCATCGCGCAAGCGGTAGGGCTCAATGGTGCTATCTGTCCGCCCGGAGCAATCCCGGAGAGCGTGCGTCCAGAAGATTACGCGGTCTTTGCAGGAGTTCTTCCGGAAGATAAGTATCACCTCGTTCAGGCGTTCCAAAAGAGCGGCCACACTGTCGGCATGTGCGGCGATGGCGCCAATGACGCGCCTGCGCTACGCCAGGCGCAGATGGGAATTGCGGTTTCGACGGCGACGGATGTCGCCAAGTCGGCGGCCGGAATCGTGCTGACCAAGCCAGGACTTGAGGGTGTTGTGGCCGCAGTGAAAGAAGGCCGGGTAACGTTCCAACGCATCCTGACCTACACATTGAACTCCGTGACAAAAAAGGTTGTGCAGGTGCTCTTCCTGGCGGTCGGACTGATCCTGACCGGACACGCGATCCTAACACCAATGTTGATGGTGATTATCATGATTACCGGTGATTTCCTGGGCATGTCCTTGACGACGGACAACGTGCGGCCGTCTCCGATGCCTAACGAATGGCGAGTTGGCAACTTGACGATCGCGGGCGTTTTTATGGGTATTTCCGAATTGGTGTTCTGCACCGCCGTACTGGCCGTCGGCGAATTCCACTTTGGTTTTGGGATTGAAACGTTGAGAACTCTCGCCTTCGTGGTCATCGTGTTCGGCAATCAAGCAACGACATATACGAATCGAACTCGCCAGCGCCTGTGGTTGACTCGCCCAAGTCTCTGGCTAGTGCTTTCCTCGGTCGTTGATCTGTCGATCGCCTCAACAATGGCGAATCGTGGGACCGCCATGGCGCCTCTGCCATTGCTCGTGATGGGTGGAACGCTTCTCGGGGCGGTTATCTTTGCCTTCCTGGTCGACATTGTTAAGGTTCCTGTTTTCCATCGCCTCAAGATCGCCTGAAAACCAAGAAATCGCACCCTGGAAAACAATATCCAAAGGCAACCGGTCGCAGAACCAAAATGAAGTTGGTCTTTTGGTAGAAAACCATATGCCAACCGATTCGCACCAAAGAGCCGCAGAGTTCCACGTGCCGTCTTGGCGGTTCACCCCAAAAACTTGGGTCCAACTTGGGTCCGATAACTGCGGCAAAATCCAACATAACATTGGAGAAGTTGAAAAATTCACCGAGAAACCGTGAAGCCGATACAATACAGTTGCGGGCATTTGGCGCTGAATTGTCAACGCCGCTCGTTCGGTCCCGACCTGGTGACCGTCGATTCCTTCCTTTGTTTTACATTTTGAATATTTTCAACAATTGGGGAATCTGCTTCTCGCTCGAAGTAACCCTCGAAATCACCATTGGATAGGGTTTGGCGCAGTATTGGAACAGCCGCCTCGGAGCTGGCGTCTCAAAAGTACACCAAATTTTGAGGTTGGCACGGACAGGTACCGCATCTTCGACAAGCCTAAGGCGATCTGAAGTTCTGAGCTTCTCTGGTTTGAGGACTCCATTAACTCGACCAATCGTTTGCAACGACGCCTTCGTTGCCCATCACTGCCCATCGTTTCCAACTTACAACCCAAACGCGAATTGGAGTGTGCCAAGGCCCCCTGAATTGTAAGACTCTAGAATGGAGCCGCGTCCGATACTTCAGGAGAGTGCTGCAGAGGATCGGAGCCTGGAGCAGAGACCGCTGGGTCTGGCTTGCCGCGATCGAGCTTGCGCACTAGGTCGGCGCGTACGGACCACGATGTGATTGAACAAGATAGTTAGCCGGAAGTGCATTTTCACCTTTTTCAATGAAGGTATGGGCGAAGCTCATGTGAGTTGCGGCCTCCAGCGTTCATCCAACTGTGTCGAGGACCTCACAATATGTACGCGCCAGCGAACGCTTTTATATGGTCGTCGTCGCGCGCTTGGGGCAACGATTGGAGCCTCCATTACAGGCCTTAGTCCGTTGCCGAAAGCTCTTTCGACACCGTGGCCGATCATGCGAACAGCCATCCGACTCCGGCAGTTAGTGCCATGGCCAGTGCACCCCAGAACGTGACCCGTACTGCACCGATCGACACTTTGGCGCCCCCAGCGCGCGCGGCCAAGCCGCCTAGAAGTGCAAGAAACATCAGTGAAGTTATAGAGACAAACGGGATCAACCTAGCCGCCGGTGCTATCGCCGTGACCAAGATAGGCATGGCCGCTCCGGCAGCAAAACTGGCAGCAGATGCGAACGCAGCCTGAATGGGACGCGCACGGAAAGTCTCGGAGATGCCGAGTTCGTCGCGGGCATGCGCGCCCAAAGCGTCATGTACCATCAATTGCTCAGCCACCTGTTTCGCGAGCGAAGGTTCCAGCCCACGAGCGACGTAGATTGCCATCAATTCCTTGTGCTCGCCCTTGTCGTCTTCTTTTAGCTCCGCGCGTTCAAGCTCCAGTTCAGCCTTTTCCGTGTCTGACTGCGAGTGAACAGACACATATTCACCGGCGGCCATCGACATAGCTCCGGCTACCAAACCGGCAACACCTGCGATTAATACATTGCTGTGAGTTGCATGCGCCGCCGCAACACCAAGTACAAGGCTCGAGGTGGAAAGTATGCCGTCGTTTGCACCCAATACCGCGGCGCGTAGCCAGCCGATGCGCCCCGTGCGGTGTAGCTCCTTATTCACCATAAGCATCCTGGATTCTCCTTGATCTGGGTGCCGTCGCCCGAAATGCGAGTTAAATCCATTGCTTTCGCAGCAGCCACACCTTTATGACTTGCGTGAGGCCGACATAGCTGAGCAGCGTGAGCATAAGGATTGGCCAATACATTCGTGGCAGGTGCGTGAAGCCCAGCGGAGAGGCCAGTGGGGAATACGGCAGCCACATTCCAAGAGCCATGATTGCTAGTGTTGTGGCCGTCAGCGCCCAGCTCGCTCGGCTTTGCAGAAAGGGAATCTTATTTGTACGAATGACGTGGATGATGAGCGTCTGTGTCATCAACGACTCAACAAACCAGCCGGTCTGAAATAGTGACGCACGCGATGGATCCCAGCATTTGAAGACCCAGAGCATGACGAAGAAAGTCGTATAGTCAAAAATCGAGCTGATGGGGCCGATAAAGAGAATGAAGCGCTTAATTTCCCCGATGTTCCAGGGCCGCGGCCGAGTGACTTGCTCATCGTCCACGGCATCCGCCGGGATAGGTACCTGTGAGAAGTCATACAGGAGGTTGTTCGTCAACACTTGAATCGGGGCCATCGGTAGGAAAGGGAGAAACGCACTCGCCCCCAGCACGCTGAACATGTTTCCGAAGTTGGAACTCGCTCCCATGCGGATGTACTTAACGATGTTGGCAAAGACTTTCCGGCCTTCAATGACACCCCCATCAAGCACCATGAGGTCCTTCTCAAGCAGGATCAAATCTGCCGATTCCTTGGCGATGTCGGTAGCAGTGTCCACCGAGATGCCGACGTCCGCCGCGCGCAACGCGGGAGCGTCGTTGATTCCGTCGCCCACGAATCCGACGACGTGGCCCTTGGCCCGGAGAATACGGATGACACGCTCTTTGTGCGCAGGAGACAGGCGGGCGAATAGCGCCGCCTTTTCTGCAGCCTCTGCCAGTTCTGCGTCGGTCATTTTCTCCACAGCGCCGCCGAGTAACATGGGGTCTGGTGAGAGACCAACGTCTCTGCATACCTTGCGGCTGATCAGGTGGTTATCCCCTGTGAGGATTTTTACGCTGACGCCATGTTCGTGCAGGGCCGCAAGGGCATGGGCTGCGGTGTCCTTGGGAGGGTCCAGGAATGCGACGTACCCTCTGAGTATGAGTTCCCGCTCGTCCTCCTTTGCGCAAATTTGTTTCCCGGGAAGATCCTTTGTCGCCACAGCCAGCACGCGGAAGCCGTCATTGCTGAGGCTGTCGTACTCTTGCTCCAGCCCGACCATTAGCTCCTGATGCATTTCGGACAACTTGCCGTCGAGTTCAAAATGCGAGCAGCGGAGGAATACTTCTTCCGGAGCACCCTTGGTGAGGAGGATTGCCTTGCCTTCGGGGTCAGCCACCAGCACCGACATCATGCGTCGCGTGAAATCAAACGGGAGCTCGTCCAGCTTCTTATACTGGTCGACAACCGCCTTCCCGTGGAAATCGGTACTATCCAGAATTGCGCGGTCGAGCAGATTCTTCAGTCCCGTCTGGAAATAACTGATCAGATATCCGTCCATGAGCACGTCGTCGTTTTCACGCCCAGCCACATTGCAATGCCGCATCAGGACGACACGGTCTTCGGTAAGCGTCCCCGTCTTGTCGGTGCACAACACATCCATACCCCCGAAGTTTTGGATTGAGTTAAGACGCTTGACGATCACCTTCTTGCGACTCATGGCCAGCGCGCCGTTCGAGAGGCAGACGGAGACGATCATCGGAAGCATCTCGGGAGTGAGGCCTACCGCTACAGCCAATCCGAAGAAAAAGGCTCCCTTCCAATCGTGTTTGGTGAAACCGTTGATGAGGAAAACCAGAGGTACCATCACGACCATAAATTGCATCATTAGCCATGTGAAGCGGTTAAGGCCCTTGTCGAAACTCGTCTGCACTCGTTCCCCGGTGATCGAGTGCGCCATACTGCCGAGGTAGGTTTGTACCCCGGTCACGACCACCACTGCGGTCGCCGTGCCGCTTTCAACGCTCGTCCCCATGAAGCATGTGTTCTTGAGTTCGGTCGGCGAGCTCTCTTCCTTCGTTTCCGGCTCGTGGAATTTCTCGACGGGGAGCGACTCACCCGTGAGGCTGCCTTGGCTCACGAACAGATCTTTCGTCGAGAGCAGCCTCACGTCGCCTGGAATCATGTCTCCGGCGGCCAGCTTGATGACGTCACCAGGCACTAAATCTCGGAGTGGTATTTCCCTCGCCGCCCCGTCCCGAACGACCGTAGCGGTCACATGGATCATGGCCTTGAGCTTCTGTGCAGCGGAGTCCGCCCGGGCTTCCTGCCAGAAGCGCAGTCCCACACTCAACGCCACCATACCCGCCATCACAGAACCTGCGCGCGCGTCGCCTGTGAGGTAGGAGATTGCCGACAAAGTCGTCAGCAAAATAACTAATGGGTTGCGGATGATTTTCAGAATGCGGATGGCCCAGCCTTGCTTCCGCTCTTGCGCCACTTCATTTGGCCCCGTCATGCGCGCCCGTTCTTCGGCCTCCGCCTGGGTCAGGCCCCCCAGAGACGTTTGCAAGTCCCGAAGCAATTCTTCGCCGTCTTTCCGTGCAGCGGAGAGGACTGCGGGCGAAACTTGAATGTGTTGGTTTTTCCCTTTCGTGGGAATCGGCACCTGGTTCGGGGGAGACGGCGGTCCCGCGGGTTTAGGCCCTGCCGTTTCAGCGTCGTTGAGCGAAGTTCCTGCCGTGTCCATGGTCAAGTCATACGCTCCCTGTGCCGTCTTTATGGCAGGAGTTTCAAACGAACGGTCATGCGCCAGCGTGAAAAGCGACCGCCAGATGCAGCTTTCGCAACATCGAATTCTTCTTCTCGTGGTGAGGCTGCATGCGCCGCAAAATATCGCCGAGGATACCCACGGCCATAAGTATATAGGGCCCTTTGTTGAGCATGACACACTCCGCGCGCTCACCCATTGCTGCATCGGTGATCTCCGCGCGTGACGGAATGCCATTTTTAGCGAGGGATTCGAGCACCTGGGTCGCCCAGATCACCGGCATGTGCGCCGCCTCGCAAACCCAGAGGATTTCTTCCTGCACCTCGGCGAGTCTCTGATAGCCGCACTCGACTGCCAGATCGCCGCGCGCAATCATTACCCCGACGGCACGACTCTGCATCGCGGCCAGAAGCAACCGCGGCAGATGGTCGAATCCCTCGCGAGTTTCGATCTTCAAGATAATCCCAATTTTTTCGCCACCGAGCTTTGCCAGGCGAGATTGGAGCTCAAGTATGTCGGCTTGCGCGCGGACGAACGAGTAGCTGACTATGTCGGCGTTCTTGACCACAAAGGGAAGGGCTTCCAAGTCCTCGTTGGTAAGAGAGGATAAGTGCAGATGACTTTCTGGCACGTTGATCCCCTTTTCTGCACCAAGCCTTTCACCGCTAGGCCGCGCTTGAGTGATCTCGACGCTGACTTTGTCAGGAGTGACCGTTCGGATCACGCCGCCAATCTTGCCGTCGTCGAGCCAGATTGGTTCCCCTGCTTTCACCCCGTCGAAAAACTCTGGCAGTGATACGCCGACCTGAGCCGGGGTAATCAGGTTCTCTTTGCTGTTTCGTTGTGGCGGCCGACCAGGGTCGAGCGATCTGGTTAGAATTAGGGTATCGCCTAGCTTCAGCCGCAGTGTCTGCTCTCTAGCTGGGATTGGTCCGACTGACGCCCGCTGAATGCGCTTCAATCTGCCATCTGACGCGGGCCTCCGCGCTTCAAGCATCATTCCTTGGAAAATATAGGCCGTCTGCACGGCATCGGCCCAACGACTCGCTCCGTTTATTCCACTGATGACGACCGTGCGAAAAGCCCCGCGTGCATCGATGAACCGGATGCGATCTCGTAGCTTAAGCCGGGCCAACCAAGGCTGAGGCACTTGGACGACGGCATCTGTCGGCTCGGGTGCACCTTCTGGTGAGGAAGTTGGTGTCAACCAAATGCGTGCCGGAGAAACGACGCGGCCGAAAGTGTCCCGCTTCGGGCGATACTTCAACACCGTAGGTCCCGGCTCGATAGATCCAGTACGCAGCTTGGGACCGGCCAAATCCATCGCAACTTTGCAGTGTTTGTTCGTTTCTGTTTCGGCGCGACGGAGATTGTCGATCATTCCTGACCAGGCTTCGGGACCATCATGGGCACAATTAATACGCATGCAGTCCATACCTTGGACGAGAAGGTCGCGGACTAGCTCATACTTCGTTGCGGCTTCCGGTGGCATGGTAACCATGATTCGCACGTGACGGGCTGCTGGGGTTTCGCCCAGAAGGGCTTCGGTGTTTTTCTCAAGAAGAGGAGTGCCTCGCCCAAGTTGGAGAGCCGCTCTTGAGCCCGGGGTAATCGGATCGGACCCGGCAAGCTTGTGAAGAACCTTCAGAACAGCGTGCAAAGAACTGAGGACATGGGGCTCGGTTCTACCCAGCGATGAGAGTCCCAGACGCGCAAGTTTTGACTGCAATGGGCGTATGTCGTGCCTGCGAGGCGCGAGGTAATCTAAGAGATTCCTGGCGCTTGCTCGATGATCGGGATGCACTTCCGCGGCCCCCGAAGTTTCCAGCTCAGCCATTTCAGAAAGGAGAAGATTCAGATTCTGAATAAGTTCCTCGAGCTGGGACTGATCTGCGTTCTGCATTTTAACGGGAGCACCATTGGACGACACCGAGTCAATTTCCTTGCGGGCAGGTGAGACTGAGCTAGAAGACAAGCGATGCTCCTTATTGAACCTAGCGTGTGCCGCTGGGGTTGTATTCCTTATGCGATGGAGAGTTCAGTCGTTTTGATTTGTGCGGAATCGGCTACGAATTGTTTGACTTTGTCCTGGATCTCGTCTCGGACGCGGCGGAACACTTCCTTTTGCTGGTCGATTAATCCACCGGCGGTATTTGGGTCCACGATATTCCAGTGCAAGACGCCAAGCGCGAAGGGGAATATCGGGTTCCTTTCCTTGTCCGTATCACAGATGGTGATCACATGGCCGAACGGTTCTTTCAGTGATTGCGCGACGCTCTTCGTCTTCTGGCCCGAGAGGTCGATTCCTACTTCTTTCATCACTTCACTTGTCAAAGGACTCGAGGGGCTGCGTTCGACCCCCACACTCACGACGTCAAATCGGTCGCCCGTGAGGCTTCGTAGAAAACCCTCAGCGATCAAACTTCGCGTGGCGTCGCCAGTCGACAGGAATAGAACCTTTGGCTTATGCCTTGTCATTTCTCCCCAATTCGTCGACTCGTGTGGGCCGATCCTCTCGACCCATGTCGTTTCACACCCCTATGCTGGGACTTGGCATGGAGCAAGGCAGTCTCGTTTAGCACAGTCTCGGAAAATTAACGAGGCACTGCCTCGGGTGGTGCCTCCGATTACGTGCAGACCACGGACAAGCAGGAGTTATTCCGAGCCAGAAGTCCGGTTCGGAGCCATAGATGCTCTGTCAGACGTCGGCGGCTGGTTCGGGTGGGACGGGGCCCTGCAGGCTTGGATCCAGCCGTTTCAGTGGCGCTGAGCACGCGTTCCGGCACGCTGGTGGTCAAGTTATACGCTCCCTGTGCCATCTCTTGGGTAGGAGTGTCGAACGAACGGGATTTCCCCAGCGTGAAAAGTGCTGGCCAGATGAAGCGTTCTCAGCATCGAATCCTTGTTCTCGTGGTGAGGCTGCGCGCCGCAAAGGATCACCGAGGATGCGTATGACCACACCTATTGTGCGCCGCATTTCTTGTGCATCCTGTCACGCTGCTCTGCATTCTGTAACTCTTCCGAGGGCAGGCCCACAGCGGTTGCTATTTTTTCCACCAACAGTTTGCTGGGAAGAGCTTTACCACCCTGCAATTCTCGTGCGTGTTGACACGAAATGCCGACCTGCTTGCTCAGTTCCCGGATGCTAATGTCTAGCTCGTCCATCGCAGCGCGGAGCATGGTTGCGAAGTGACCGCGTTTTTCAAGATGCCTCATGATACTAGCCACCTGATCGCTGGTTGTCTGTTCACTTATCTGGCGCGGTCATTACTTGCTGGCCTACTGTAGATCCCGACCCTTCCATCCCAATTTTGCGGTGTTCCTGGCCGTCTGGCTAGGTTCCGACGCGTATGTGGGCGAGGGAATGAAATAGACCAAAAATGTTCAAAAGCCATAACACTACGGCAATTACCACCACGCCGTTTAAAATCGACTTAATGCTGCCCTGCATAGGGATGAAACGATTCACCAACCAAAGGAGGACGCCCACGACGATCAGGGCTAATAGGATCTGTACGAGTGGCATACTCTTTCTTCCTTTCTTGCGATGTTGCGAGACACTTCCGACCGGGGCCTGTACTCACTCGCGCTTTCTCGTTCACCGCGCCCTCTGGAACGCCTTGGCTCGACGAAACCTGGCCCCTGTCTTCCGCCAAAGCCCTTGATTAAATTTGTCGTTCGGTGTCCTTGACGCTTGTAAATTCCGCAGGGAACAATCTCGCGAGCTAATCGTAGGCGTTGTGAAGACCCACGTCTGTTCACTTATATACAGAGATCCGCCCAGGGATGTTTGGTGGCTGTGCATCTTCCGCGGGCTGATGCGCCATTGACCAGAGATAGGAGATATTGGTCGGAATGTTACTTTCTTAGCTCTTATCCGGATGAGCATGGCGCCAATTCCAGTATTGCGACTGTTACTTCTTGTTCGGCTTCGAGAATTCGTTATGCTTCTGGTGGTAGATACTATCCCCTGGAGCGATTTTTATTGCTATTCCAGCTGTGATAATCCTTATTGTCTTTGTCGTAGGCTCGGATCTGGACGGTGGCCTGTTGAGGTACGAGGACACCCATAACCGCCTCTGGTGCCGCAAGGGCAGCGGTCAACAGTGGGGAACCGATGTAACGATCTGCAAGATGCATTTTGTACTCGTCAAAATCAAAATGTCCGCCTTCGAGATTTCGGCATTTCTGAGTGTGCATCTAGAGCGGACTGAACTATGTCCCACACAGCACAGGTGCATCGGATAGGGCTAAACAAACACGCTACACGTAAGAGTGCCAGAGGGGTGGGTTCCAGTTGATCACGAGCCATTTACTCGCCGCGTCGCTTCCCACCGCACTACGAAGTATGCGTCACTGGCTGTTTCACCTCGGCGGCCTAGGTCTGATTCCGCTCGGGCTCCTGGACAACTCCCCCATTCCGCTTCCGGGCATCATGGACGTGGCAACGATTGTCTTGTCCGCGCGCCAGCAGCAGTTGTGGCTTTACTACGCTTTGATGGCGACCGCGGGTTCGGTGATTGGAGGCTTTGCCTCGTACCGGCTCGCTCGCAAAGGAGGGAAGGAAGCACTCGAACGCAGGTTCTCGCCCCGGAAAGTCGACAAAGTTTGCAAAATCTTCGAGCGCTGGGGCTTCGGCGCAATTGCCATCCCGGCTTTGCTACCCCCGCCTGTACCTATGGTTCCATTTCTGTTTGCGGCGGGCGCTATGCAATATCCGGTAAGGAAATTCCTGGTGGCGCTTACGCTTGGCCGAATCTCAAGATACATGATTCTGGCTTACTTGGCCGCGCGTTATGGGCGGCAAATAATCGCGTTCATCGCATCACACGGACACCCCGTCGTAGTCACGATCATCGTGGTGCTGATTGCCACAGCGGCTGTGGTTTTCTACTTTCGGGGTGGAAGAAAGGCAAAACGTGGAACCCAACACTAGGCCTTAGACGCTTAAGTGCTGGAGCTCCACATTGCGAACCTACCGCGATTCATAACGCAAAACCTCGATAAATCAGCTTGTGCCAGACGATTCCTGGAGATCTTGCCTTATAACTCAAAGTCTGGCCTCGCAATCCATACGCGTTTCTGGAGCTCCCATCTATTTTCTTACCGTGGAAACAAAATCGGCTGCCATTCGGCGCCTGTCTCCTTTTGGGCAGTATTCAGCGTAGGAGCAGGGGAATAATTACATACAAGTCACTCGAAATCACGCCCGACAATCCCACACTTTACTGGGCAAGAAACATGAGCGGGCAGAAAGAAGCTAGCACGATGCGTACAATTCGTTCGTTGCTTTTCGCAGTCATGTTGATGGCTCTTTCGGCTGCTTCATTTGCTCAAATCGGTATTTCTGTAGCTTTTGGCCCGCCCGCGCTCCCCGTCTATGAGCAACCTATCTGCCCCGGGGATGGCTACATTTGGACCCCCGGTTATTGGGCTTGGGACGGTAACGACTATTACTGGGTGCCTGGCACTTGGGTCGAAGCTCCCGAAGTCGGCTTCCTTTGGACCCCCGGATATTGGGGTTGGGGCGGCAATGCTTTCTTTTTCCATGAAGGATATTGGGGCCCGCACGTTGGGTATTATGGCGGGATCAATTACGGATTCGGATACGGTGGTCACGGCTACGAAGGTGGCCGCTGGGAGAACAATCATTTTTATTACAACACCTCGGTAAACCGCATAAATAACGAGAACATCCACAACACCTATAACACCAGGGTTGAATACAATTCGGGAAACCGCGTCAGCTACAATGGCGGCAAAGGTGGCATCAACGAGCGGCCATCGGCGCAAGAAGAAACATACGATAAGGAACGCCACACCGGCCCGGTTGCGGCACAAAACCAGCATATGCAACAGGCTCGTTCCAACCCGGAGTTGCGAGCCTCTGTGAATCAGGGAAAGCCTCCTATCGCAGCCACGTCCAAGCCCGGAGACTTTAAGGGCAGCGCAGTACCTGCCAGGGAAGCGGGTGCGCCTTACAAAGCTCCGGAACGAACGGCGACAGCAAATGAGGCTCGTCCTGCAAACACTCATGCCAGCGAAGTTCAGCCCCACAAGTACACGGCGCCGACTACCGGCAACGCTGAAACTGACAAGAAATATCAACAACAGCAAGATAAGCTAGCCGCTAAACAAAATCAGGAACACCAGAAGCTGCAACAACAGCAGGAAAAAGAACACCAGCAAGCGGCCAAGAAAAACACCAGTGAAGCTCAAAAACAGCAGATGGAGCAGCGCCACGCTCAGCAAACTCAGCAACTTGAGCAAAAGCACACTGCACAGCAGCAGAAAGTGCAGACGCACCAACAGCCGCACCAGAGTGCACCGCCTGCGCAGAGCCATCCTCCAGCGGAAAAGCACTAAGCGTGTAACAGAAAGCGAATAACGGAGCTAACCGAACCACCCCGCGTTCAAGCCCAAGGGCACCTAGCTGAGAGCCGAAGTTCAATTCGTTTTAGAGGGGGGCAACAAGATGACGCCAAGTTCTGAGAATGAGATCGCAGGAAAGGTTCGCGAAAAGACTAGCAAGAGCGAGGAACAGTCAGGTCTGCCGACGAGGACGGACACGATGAGTCAGAATAAATGGACAAACAAGTTCACCACATTTGCCGTGGGGGTTGGAGTTGGCGCGCTGATTGGATTACTTTTTGCGCCAGCCTCAGGAAAGAAAACGCGTAACTATATCGCTGGAACTGTCAAGCAAGGTTTAGATGATGCCGCGTTGACGGGCAAACGATGGTCTCGACGCGCCCTGAAGACAGTGGACGAAGTAAAGGCCAACGTAGCCGGGGTGGTTGCCGCTGGTGAAAAAGCATACCGCACCGCAAGGGATGCCTGAGCCTTTCGCCAAGTACTCTAACCAGAGTATCTGACGCGTTAGATTTCGCGGCAAAGATGAACAACAACAAGCAGTTTGTTATTCTTCATTCTGGTGGCCGGCCAACGGCACGTTGCCATTAAGCAGAAACTGGCTTGGCGCCATTAGTCTTTTCGAGTTCGCCTTCCTTTGCCTTTATTGCGCGTTCCTGGCTCAATCCCATGGTCAGTGCCGTCATCCCGGCAAGACCGCCCAGTTCCATCGATTCGACGGCAGTGCTGGGGACGATCACGATCGTTGAGTTCGCCTTCAATCCCTCATAAAGCATATTCATGGCTCTCAGATGTAATGCGACAGGATCATTGGCATAGGTCTTTGCCGCTTCGCCAAATTTCTCCGCCACCTGGCGCTCGGAATCTCCCAGAATCACGCGGGCCTGACGTTCCCGTTCGGCCTGGGCTTGCATGGACATCGCATCTTCCAAAGCCGGAGGAATCAAAACATCCTTGACCTCTACCGAAATCACGTTAATACCCCATGGTTCGGTGCGCTCATCGATAATTTTCTGCAGAACGCTACTAATCTTGTCCCTGCCTTCGAGCATGTCCGACAGCATGGTCTTGCCGATGACATCGCGCAGGGCCGTTTGGGAAGCCCAGCTTATCGCGCTCTGATAGTCGGCAACATCCAAAGCCGCTTTCTTGGGGTCGATGATCTTCCAAAACAACACGGCATCGACATCCACAGGTACGGTGTCTTTCGTCAGGGTTTTTTCTGCCTTGAAAGAACTCGTGAGGACGCGGGTGTCGATCCAGTAGGGGATGGTCTCGATGAGCGGAACAATCAGAAAGAGTCCCGGCCCCTCAAGAGAGCGAAACTTGCCTAGCCGCAAAACAACCGCTTTGCTCCATTGATCCGCAACCTGAATTGCGGAAGAGATGATCGAGGCAAGCACAAGAGCGCAGCCCAAAACCCACAAGCCTTTCAAGTCGGGTGAAGCGCGATACATGGCGTAGGCTATTGCTGCGCCAATTCCTAAAATTACGATGAATACCAATACTGGAAAGGAGCTGTTTTTTCTCATCTTTAGTACCTCTTTTCAATTTCTGAGACCTGTAATTGTGCGGGTTTCCCGCAAACCGCTGGCCATTTCTTCGGGCGGGCTCCAACGGTTGATTCAGAATCAGAATCTTTTTTGCTCAACTCGTTTCTCACCACGTCGTGCTCAACAGAGACCAGGGGATGTCCCTGGCGACAACTTGCGAAAGTGTGGATGGCCCGCACGCAAAATACTTCGTCAGCGATACGACTTCTCATCTGGCGCTAGACGCAGGCTGTACAAGGAAAACTCTTTTTGCTCCTCTTCATGGGGTAGAGCCAGAGCCCTTTCCGCCGCAGACCAATCAATTTCAGGAGAGCCAACTGGATGGGAGCGGCGCTCCCAATATTCGTAGGCCAGCCTGGCCGTAAGTTCGTGTAAGTTCCCGGTGGAAGAATCGTTCATGGACACTAAGCTCCTTTCGTTCCAAATTCAGGAAGCACCCCTCCTGCCCAATGACAAATCCGAGGATTGGTGCCTTCTTTTGAGTCCCATCCGACACTGACAGGGTGTGCACACGTCCCGTTTGGCGGATCGCCATTTCTTTTTCTTGGCTTCGAGCCAACAACGGGCAATCCAACATGGCATCCTAAATATCGGGGGAAAGTGTGTCTGTCCAATTAGGGACACACTTTCAATTTTGGTCACCGAGCAACGGGTAGCTTCTCCACGCATTCTGTCCAATTCGGAACAGTTTCCCTTGATGGCGCGGTGTCATAGTTCACGTGGGGACTTTGCTTGTTAACTGCGAAGAACGACGGGTACCTAAGGAGATTCTGAAATGTCCATACAAAATTCTGTTGTCGCGGTGTATCGCACGCACACCGAAGCGGATCAAGCAGTGAAGGAGCTCCAACGCGGTGGAGTTGACCTGCATAAATTGTCGATCGTTGGCAAGGGATACCACACGGATGAGCACGCGGTAGGCTACTACAACACCGGCGACCGTATGATGTATTGGGGCAAAATTGGCGCATTCTGGGGAGGTTTTTGGGGTCTTTTATTCGGATCTGCCTTTTTTCTCATTCCGGGTATCGGGCCAATTTTAGCGGCTGGCCCTGTTGTTGGATGGATCGTGGCAGCGTTAGAGGGTGCGGTGGTGGTAGGAGGCGTGAGCGCACTCGGAGCAGGTCTCTACAGCATGGGAATTCCCAAGGACAGCATCGTGAAGTATGAAACAGCACTCAAGACAGATCAGTTTCTGCTGATCGCCCACGGAACGGCGGCAGAGGTAGCTAAGGCGAGGGACATCATCGAAACCACGCATCCCGCACAATTCTCGCTACACTCCGGCGAAGTGGCCGCAGCGGCAAAAGTTTAACTTTTCTGCGAGTTGTTTGGGCAAGAAAGTCTCCATGAGCGTTGCCCGTTTGCATGTTCTCGGCCGACCTCCATCTGACCTAATC
Organism: Candidatus Acidiferrales bacterium; assembly: GCA_963742325.1. Taxonomy (GTDB): domain Bacteria; phylum Acidobacteriota; class Terriglobia; order Acidiferrales; family UBA7541; genus Acidiferrum. Next base: position 3,998,036 of record CAVULB010000002.1, read on the forward strand.
GCTCGCGGTGGGTCCCAGCGCCTGATCGAGAGGAGGGAGTGCAGAGGATGACCTCGAATCCCTCCATCTTCGAGAAGGCGATGGGCAGAAACCATGAGTAAACAAACCCGCGTCAGCCACCCGATCTACAGCCTCTTGCCCACGGAAGTCGAAGGGTTCGATTCCCTGGCAGAGCTTGCCCTGGACATGCGCTGGTCGTGGAACCATGCCACCGACGGAGTGTGGCGCACGCTTGATCCTATCCTGTGGGAACTCACGCAAAATCCTTGGGTGGTCCTGCAGACGGTTTCGCGAAACCAACTCGAGCGTGTACTGGCCGATCCCGCTTTCCGTAAGAGCGTTGAGGATCAGCTGCGAGCTAAGCGTCACGCGGCGGAGACGCCCGCGTGGTTTCAGCAAAAGCATCCGCAAGCACCTTTGACTTGCGTCGCGTATTTCAGCATGGAATTCATGTTGAGCGAAGCGCTGCCCATTTACTCAGGCGGGCTCGGGAATGTGGCTGGTGATCAGCTCAAAGCCGCCAGCGATTTGGGCGTGCCCGTCGTCGGTGTGGGGCTGCTCTACCAACGAGGTTATTTTCGCCAGGAGATCGACAAAGACGGAACGCAAGAAGCTCTCTACCCGTACAACGACCCCGGGCAGTTACCGATCACACCATTACGTCACTCGAACGGGGAGTGGTTGCGGTTGGAAATTGCCTTGCCCGGTTACTCAGTCTGGCTGCGCGCTTGGCAGGTTCAAGTCGGTCGAGTCAAGCTTTACCTGCTCGACAGTAATGACGCGGCGAACATTCCTGTTCATCGCGGGATCACCAGCGAGCTGTACGGAGGCGGGCCGGAGTTGCGCCTCAAGCAAGAACTGCTTCTGGGGATTGGCGGATGGCGCTTGCTCCGCGCGCTCGGAATCCAACCAGAAGTCTGTCACCTAAATGAAGGGCATGCGGCCTTCGCCGTGTTGGAGCGCTCTCGCAGCTTTATGGAAGACACCGGCCAACCCTTCGAAGTGGCGCTGGCCGCGACTCGAGTTGGCAATCTATTCACTACCCATACGGCGGTAGCTGCGGGCTTTGACCGTTTCGCTCCGGCCCTCATCGAGCAGTACCTCGGTGGATACGCCCAGCAGAAGCTCGGCATTAACCTCCATGACTTTCTGGCCCTAGGCCGCCAGAACCCAAACGACCTGTCGGAAACTTTCAACATGGCCTATCTGGCAATCCGGGGAAGCGGGTCGGTGAATGGCGTGAGCCGCTTGCATGGAAAAGTCGGCCGACACCTGTTTGCGTCCCTCTTTCCCCACTGGCCAGAGGACGAAGTGCCTGTGGGACACGTGACCAACGGAGTGCACATGCCGACCTGGGACTCGGCCTCGGCCGATGCATTGTGGACGGGAGCCTGTGGCAAGGAACGTTGGCTCGGAACGACGGAAAACCTGGAGCAAGACATTCGCAGCGTCTCCAACGCCACTCTTTGGCAATTTCGCGCCGCCGCCAGCAAGTCTCTTGTTGAATACGCTCGCCAGCGATTGTCCAGGCAACTGGCCGCTTCGGGCGCGTCGCCCGAGGCGGTCGACGATGCCAAGCATCTCTTCGATCCCAATACCTTGACGCTGGGCTTTGCGCGGCGCTTCGCGACCTACAAGAGACCCAACTTGCTACTGCACGACCCAGAGCGACTGCTTCGTCTATTGAGCAACTTACAGCGTCCGGTGCAACTCATCATCGCCGGAAAGGCGCACCCGGCCGACGAGGCTGGCAAGGCTCTGATTCAGGAATGGATTCATTTCATTCGGCGGCCCGAGACGCGCCCCCATCTGATCTTCCTCAGTGATTACGACATGCTTCTAACCGAGCACTTAGTGCAGGGCGTGGACGTTTGGATCAATACACCACGCCGGCCCTGGGAAGCTTGCGGAACGAGCGGCATGAAAGTACTCGTCAATGGCGGCATCAATCTCTCGGAATTGGACGGCTGGTGGGCGGAAGCCTATACGCCGGAGGTTGGTTGGGCGTTGGGGGACGGCCAGGAACATGGCGACGATCCGGCCTGGGACGCGGCCGAAGCCGTAACGCTTTATGAACGGCTCGAGCGGGAGGTGATCCCGGAGTTTTATACCCGAGACGAAAGCGGCATTCCCACTGCATGGGTCAAACGGATGCGGGAAAGCATGGCGCGGTTGACACCACGCTTCTCCGCCCACCGCGCCGTGCGCGAATACACTGAGCAACACTATCTCCCAGCTGCTACCGGTTACCGTGAGCGAGCGGTGAACAAAGGCACAGTGGGCAGGCAAGTGGTCGATTGGCAGCATGCTCTGGATCGGAAGTGGGGTTCGTTGCGCTTCGGAGACTTGCGGGTCGAAACCCACGCAGATCACCACGTGTTTGAAATCGAAACCTTCCTCAACGATCTCGACCCCACTGTGGTGCGAGTTGAGCTTTACGCGGATGGAATTAACAGTGGCGATCCAATCCGTCAGGAAATGAAGTGCGCGGGACCGCTTCCTGACGCCTCCCGTCGCTGCATCTATCACGCAGCGGTACCCACTACACGTCCCGCAGGAGACTACACGGCACGAGTGATACCTCAGCGCTCCGGCGTGGCGGTTCCGTTGGAGTGCGCGCGAATTCTGTGGCAGCGATGATGAAATCACCCCAACCCGAATTGCACGATCACATCCCGGAGATCTCCGAACGCGATGATATTCGGGCGGGCTCTCCTCTGCCCTTGGGAACCCAGGAAACTGGAGGAGGAGTTAATTTCGCCATTTTCAGCCGTTACGCCAGACACGTTCAACTGGAGTTGTTCGACCATCCTGAAGACGCCATACCCGCCCGCGTAATCGATCTGCATTTAGCGCGCAACCACACCGGCGATGTATGGCACGTTTGGGTGCAGGGGATTGGTCCCGGTCAACACTATGCCTATCGTGTGGATGGTCCTTACGAACCCCGCGAAGGCCATCGCTTCAATTTCAACAGGCTTCTACTCGATCCCTCCGCTACCGCAATTTCGAAGCTGCCCCCATGGGATTTTGCATCGGCCCGTGGATACGACCCGTCGGCACGGGAGCAAGACTTGGCTATCTCGAAACTGGACAATTCCGAGTCGATGCCGAAATGCGTCTTTGTCAACGAACCCTTCGAGTGGGATGAAGACCAACCACCCCGGCATCCCTGGTCGAAGACCCTCATTTACGAAACGCATGTTCGCGGTTTTACGATTCATCCCACGTCGGGCGTGGACCATCCGGGAACCTACCAAGGCTTTATCGAAAAGATTCCCTATCTCAAAACCCTGGGAGTGACCGCTGTGGAACTGATGCCCGTGCAGGAGTTCAATGAAACTTCTGTCACGCGCAGGAATCCGCAAACAAATCAACTGCTCAGGAATTACTGGGGATACGATCCCGTGGTTTTCTTTGCGCCTAAAGGTTCCTATAGCGGTTCGGGAGGTTCGGGCCAGCAGAAACTGGAGTTCAAAGATATGGTCCGGGCCCTTCACAAGGCCGGCATCGAAGTGATTCTAGACGTGGTGTTCAATCACACGGCGGAGGGAAACGAACTAGGGCCGACACTCTGCTTCCGTGGGCTGGATAACGCGATCTTCTACACGCTGGCAGACGACAAACGCCACTACAAGGACTATACGGGCACAGGCAACACCATCAATGCCAACCACCCCGTGGTGCGGGACCACATCCTGGCGGCACTCCGCTATTGGATGGTCGAGATGCATGCCGATGGATTCCGGTTTGACTTGGCGTCGGTTCTCGGCCGCGACGGCAATGGCAAGCTGCTACCTGATGCCCCGCTTCTCGAGCGGATCGCCGAGGACCCCATTTTAAGGGATGTGAAGATCATCGCCGAAGCATGGGATGCCGCTGGTGCGTATGAGGTGGGTAGTTTTTCAGAGCGCCGCTGGGCGTCTTGGAACGGACGGTACCGAGATGATGTCCGGCGGTTCTGGCGCGGCGACGATGGGATGCTCGGTTTGTTTGCCAGCCGCATTTGCGGGAGCGCCGACATTTATTCCAAGTCCGGCAAAGGCCCCGAGAGCAGCATCAACTTCATCACCTGCCACGACGGCTTCACCCTGAACGACCTGGTGAGCTATCGCTACAAGCATAATGAAGCAAACGGAGAAAACAACCATGACGGTACCGACGAGAACCTCAGCGAGAACTATCGCTGTGAAGGTGCGACGACCGATGCCGGGATCGAGACCTTGCGGAATCGCCAGATCAAGAACTTTCTTCTGACCCTGATGATCTCACGAGGCGTGCCGATGCTGCTCGGCGGGGACGAATTTCGCCGCACACAAGGCGGCAACAACAACGCCTACTGCCAGGACAATGAAACTAGTTGGTTTGACTGGGCCAATCTTGAACAGCATCAGGAAATTCATAGGTTTGCCCAAGGCATGATCGCCTTTCGGCGTACCCATCCGATTCTGAGTGAGGAGCAATTCTACACGGACACCGAGATCCAGTGGTTTGGTTCGCACGGGGGATTACCCAACTGGGCTGACCCGCAAGAAAAACAGTTCGCCTGTCTGATCCATGAGGGGGAGCAGCGCGCCCTCTACATGATGTTCAATGCTGGAGCCGATGCGGCCGATTTCAGTTTGCCCACCTCCCTCCCCCGCACTCAGTGGCATCTGGCCGTGGACACTTCCCGCGAACCGCCAGAAGATCTGCTTTCCGCGGGCGAGGAACCGCTTTGGGAAGATCAACTCACTTATCGCCTGTCCCCCCGGTCCAGCGCAGTACTTCTTGCTCGGCGAGCGGGGGTCGAATGAAAAGAGCGATTCCGATCACGACGTTGTTTCTGGATATCGGCGGTGTCCTGCTCACCGACGGCTGGGACCGTCATGCCCGCAAGCGGGCGGCGGTCAACTTCAGGCTGGATTCTGCCGAGATGGAGGATCGGCATCACCTGACGTTCGACACCTACGAGGAGGGAAAGCTCACTCTGGAAGAGTATTTAGACCGGGTGGTCTTCTACCAGAAGCGACCGTTTGCCCGGGCCCAGTTCCAGCGCTTCATGTTCGCGCAATCGAAAGCTTACCCCAAGATGATCGAGTTGGTCACTCAGCTGAAGGTCTCTTACGGGCTGAAGATCGCTGTCGTCAGCAACGAAGCGCGGGAATTGAATGTTCATCGCATTCGCAAGTTCAAGTTGAACAGGTTTGTGGATTCCTTTATTTCCTCCTGCTTCGTCCATGTCCGCAAGCCCGACGCAGACATGTTTCGGCTCGCGCTGGACGTCGCTCAGGCCTCAGCCCGGCAGGTCGTCTACATCGAAAACACTCCCATGTTCGTCCAGATCGCGAAAGGTTTGGGGATTCGAAGCATTCTTCACACGGATTACAAGTCCACGTGCGCGAAGCTGGCTTCGTTCGGATTGCAGCATGACGACGGAGTCATCCATGAAACCCGCTAACTCACGCATCCTGACCATCAATGGAGGCTCGTCAAGCATCAAGTTTGCGATGTTCGAGGCCGGTGGCTCGCTCCGACGGATTCTGGAAGGCGGGATTGATCGGATTGGACAGCCGAAGGCCACCTTCCGGGTGAAGGGCGAGACCCCGGCGGGCAACTTTTCGCGATTAGTGACTGCGCCGGATCACACCGTGGCGGTCGGCGCTCTGATGGATTGGATCGCGGAACGCAGTGGGGGTGATGCGTTGACGGCGGTGGGGCATCGCGTGGTTGATGGCGGCCCGAAGTATAGCAAGCCCGAGCGAATCACTGCGGAAATGGTTGCGGAGCTGCATCGCCTTAGTCCGTTCGATCCTGATCATATGCCGGAAGAGCTCCTGCTGACTGAGGCGTTTCATCGCCGATTTCCACATCTGCCTCAAGTGGCGTGCTTCGACACGGCTTTTCACCATGATCTACCGCGCGTGGCGCAACTGCTGCCGATCCCACGCCGGTATGAGGCGCAGGGCGTGCGCCGGTATGGGTTTCATGGGTTGTCATACGCCTTTCTTATGGAAGAACTTGCGCGCTTAGGCGACCCGGCGGCAACGACGGGCCGCGTCATCCTCGGGCACCTCGGCAATGGCGCGAGCCTAGCGGCCGTGCGCGACGGCAAATCCGTGGACACCAGCATGAGTTTCACCCCGACCGCTGGGGTGCCGATGAGCACCCGCTCTGGCGATCTCGATCCTGGATTGGTTTGGTACCTGGCGCGCACCGAAAAAATGAGTGCGAAGCAATTCAACGAAATGGTCAATTTTCAGTCTGGGCTGCTCGGCATCTCCGAGACCAGTTCCGACATGCGTGATTTGCTCAACCGTGAAACGCAGGACGTGCGGGCGGCTGAGGCGGTCGCGGTGTTCTGTTACCAGGTCAGGAAATGGATCGGCGGATTCGCAGCGGCGTTGGGTGGACTGGACACGCTGGTGTTCTCGGGTGGGATCGGAGAGAACGCGCCCGCAGTCCGCGCCCGGATTTGTGATGGGATGAGATTTTTTGGAATTGAACTCGAGGAAAAGCGCAACGCGAGGAACGAGGCCGTGATTTCTGCGGCAGCCAGCCGGGTTGCGGTTCGCGTCATTCGTACGGATGAAGAACGCATGATCGCCAAGACAGTTTGTTGCGTTCTAGGCATTGACTGAAAAAGGAGAATTGAGCCATGAAAAGTAACACACTCACGCCTGAACAGCTCCACAAAAAACCAGGCACGGCGAACAAGAAGGAGTTAACGATGAAAATCACCACACTCGCTCCGGAACTGCTTCGCCAGATGAATGCCTACTGGCGCGCCGCCAACTACCTGTCGGTCGGCCAGATTTATCTCTACGACAATCCGCTGCTGAAGGAGCCCCTGAAATTGTCACATGTGAAACCGCTGGTGGTCGGACACTGGGGCACGACACCAGGCCAGAACTTCATCTACGTACACCTGAACCGTGTCATCAAAAAGTATGACTTGGATATGTTTTATATCGCGGGTCCTGGGCACGGTGGTCCAGCCCTTGTAGGCAATGTGTACCTCGAGGGCACCTGGAGCGAGATTTATCCGAATGTCACCCAGGACGAAACCGGAATGAAAGAGTTATTCAAGCAGTTCTCGTTTCCCGGCGGGATCTCGAGCCATGTTGCGCCGACGACGCCCGGATCGATTCACGAAGGCGGCGAGTTGGGGTACTCGCTCAGCCATGCTTTCGGGGCTGCCTTCGACAATCCCGATCTGATCGTCGCCTGCATCATCGGTGACGGTGAAGCGGAAACGGCCTCCTTGGCGACCTCATGGCAGTCCAACAAGTTTCTCGACCCGATTACCGACGGAGCCGTTCTGCCGATCCTGCACCTGAATGGTTACAAGATCAGCAATCCGACAGTCCTGGCCCGCATCGAGCATGAGGAGTTGGAGCAATTTCTACGAGGCTGCGGCTGGACACCTTACTTTGTGGAAGGCGATGAGCCGGAAAAGATGCATGAACTTATGGCCACCACTTTGGAAACAGCCATCGAGGATATCCGGCAAATCCAAAGCAACGCACGGACCAAGAACGACACCACTCGGCCACGTTGGCCAATGATCGTGCTGAAGTCACCCAAGGGCTGGACGGGGCCCAAAGTAGTCGATGGCCTGCAAGTCGAGGGCACCTTCCGCGCGCATCAGGTGCCGCTCCTGGTGGATCCCGAGCATCCCGATCATGTCCAGCAGCTTGAAAGCTGGATGAAAAGCTACAAGGCCGAGGAGCTTTTCGATAAAAATGGCCGGCTCATCCCGGAATTGGCCGAGCTGGCGCCGAAAGGTGACCGCCGGATGGGCGCCAATCCGCATGCCAACGGCGGAGCTCTGCTGCGCGACCTGCGCATGCCGGACTTCCACGTCCACGCAGTGAACGTGCCCTCGCCCGGCGCCGTTGACGCCCAAGATACGCTCGTGTTGGGCAAGTTCCTGCGTGACGTAACCAAGTTAAATCAGGATCAGCGTAATTTCCGTGTCTTCGGTCCCGATGAGACACTCTCGAACCTTTTGGGCGCGGTTTTTGAAGTCACCAACCGTCAGTGGGATGCCCAGGAAGTAAAGAATGATGAGTTCCTCGCGCCCGCCGGCCGCGTGCTGGACTCCATGCTCAGCGAGAATCAATGCGAGGGTTGGCTCGAAGGATATCTGCTGACCGGGCGGCACGGGCTGTTTAACAGCTATGAAGCGTTCATTCGCATCGTCGACTCCATGTTCAGTCAGCACGCCAAGTGGCTGAAAGTATGCCTGGAACTGCCCTGGCGTCGGAAGATTTCGTCGCTGAACTATCTGCTCGCCTCCCACGTCTGGCAGCAGGATCACAACGGCTTCACGCACCAGGACCCCGGTTTCCTTGACCACGTCATCAACAAGAAGGCCGACATCGTGCGCGTTTACCTCCCGCCCGACGCCAACTGTCTGTTGTCGGTTTTCGATCACTGTCTGCGCAGCCGGAATTACGTCAACGTGGTGGTTGCAGGCAAGCACGCCCTTCCGCAATGGCTAAACATGTATGCCGCGGTCGTGCATTGCACCGAAGGAATTGGCATCTGGCAATGGGCCAGCAACGACCAAGGCACCGAGCCGGACGTGGTCATGGCCTGCTGTGGAGACACGCCCACACTGGAGATTCTGGCCGCCGTTTCTATCCTTCGCCAGCATCTGCCCGACTTGAAAATCCGGGTGATCAATGTCGTCGATCTGATGAAGCTGCAGTCCTCGAGCGAGCACCCGCACGGACTGAGCGAAGCGGATTACGATTCGCTTTTCACCAAAGATAAACACATCATCTTCGGCTTTCATGGATACCCATGGCTAGTGCACCGGCTGACTTATCGCCGCACGAACCGCAACCTCCACGTCCGGGGCTACAAGGAAGAGGGCACGATCACCACGGCATTTGATATGAGGGTGCAGAACGACCTGGATCGGTTCCATTTGGTCCAAGACGTCGTCAATCGGCTGCCCCACTTGGGTTCCAAGGGCGCCTATCTGAAGCAACAGATGCAGGACAAGCTCATCGAGCACAAACACTACATCGACGAACATGGCCAGGATTTGCCGGAGATTAGGAATTGGAAATGGAGTCACGACGGAATGCAGAAAAGGAAATCCGCTAGAACAGAAGGCGCGAGCGCCTGAACCAAACTAACGGCGGATAAGGGAGCGCAAATGTGGAAAACAAATTTCACCTAAATCAAAGGATCCAAAATGCCCATTCAACTGAATGAAGAGAATGGCGGGGAGGTGCTCATCCTTCACATCAGCGGAAAGCTGGTAAAGGCAGATTACGAGCACTTTGTGAATGAGTTCGAGCGACTCGTCCGGCAACACGGAAAATTGCGCGTGCTGTTCGACATGGCCGATCTCCAAGGCTGGGACGCAGGGGCGGTGTGGGAGGACATCAAGTTTGACATAAAGCACTTCGCCGACATCGAACGGCTCGCGATGGTCGGCGATAAAAAGTGGCAGCACGGTATGGCGGTGTTCTTCAAGCCGTTTACGAAAGCGACGATTCGATACTTCGATCATGCCGAGGCCGCTGAGGCGCGAAAGTGGTTGGGAGAAGTGTAGCGGCCTGCGGCCGCAACCGGCTTATCAAACGCAAGCACAACATCGACAAGCCCGGCCAAGACATGCAGGAAATTCGCAATTGGAAATGGAGCAACCTCAAATGAATATGCAAGAACTTATAAACACCGCGAGAACGCTGGTTGCCGATGACAAGGGGCTGCTAGCCATGGATGAAAGCAATCCCACTTGCAACAAACGATTTGCCAGCTTAGGAATTCCGCAGACCGAGGAGGCCCGGCGCGCCTATCGGGAGTTGATTGTGACCACGCCGGGTCTCGGTGAGTCCATTAGTGGCCTGATCCTGTACGACGAGACGATCCGGCAGAAGAAAAAAGATGGGACTCCCTTTCTCAAGGTCATCACCGCTGCAGGAATCATTCCCGGCATCAAGGTTGACACCGGCGCAAAGGATATGGCCGGTCATCCCGGAGAAAAAATAACCGAAGGTCTGGACGGATTGCGAGGGCGGCTGGCGGAATACTCTCAAATGGGCGCGCGTTTTGCCAAGTGGCGCGCGGTGATGGTTATAGGCGATGGCATACCCACTCGGGGTTGCATCGAGGCCAACGCCAACGCGTTGGCTCGCTATGCCGCGTTGTGTCAGGAAGCTGGACTGGTCCCCGTCGTCGAGCCCGAAGTCCTCATGGACGGCGAGCATACCCTGGCGCGGTGCTGCGAGGTAACGGAAGAGGTGCTGCGAACGGTTTTCAACCAGCTCTACTCGCAACGCGTGACGCTGGAAGGCATGATCCTAAAGCCCAACATGGCGCTTCCGGGATTGGCCTGCCCGCAACAGGAAGAAGTGCAAGAAGTGGGCATCGGCGAACAACAGTATCAGGTCAGATTAACCTGTTGCCAGCAAGAAGATGTGAATAACGTGGCCGACGCCACAGTGAGGTGTCTGTTGCGAACCGTCCCCGCCGCCGTTCCCGGAATTGCGTTCCTGTCGGGCGGCCAACCGAGTCGACTGGCCTCGGCTCGTTTGAATGCCATGAATGTCCGATTCAAGTCGCGACTGCCTTGGGCGTTGGGGTTTTCCTTTGCCCGCGCCATCCAGCAACCGGCTTTAGAGATTTGGCAAGGCCAGCAAGCTCACGTGTTGGAGGCACAGCAAGCTCTCTTTCATCGAGCCGCGTGCAATCGGGCTGCCCGCCGTGGCGAATACAGTGCCGCGATGGAGATACCCGTTCCAACACAACTGCATCGAGCAGCAGCATCTTCTTGATAAATACGGACGGGGCTTGTCCTGTATTTGCAAGTGGAAAGAGACGGAGCCGAGCAGTAACAACGCCGGTCCGCGATCATTCGGCATGAGATCGAGAAGGCAGGAAACCAATGCATGAGAGCAAGCACAATCACCACCCGCAGGCAGCAGTGGATGGGGAACATGTCCATCACCAAGATGTTGCTTACTGGAGACGTGCGCATCGTGACTGGCGTTTCTGGCTCGGCCTATCCCTCATGATCGTGGCAATCACCGTCTTTTTCATGAGCGTTGACTTGTGGTTAGTGCCGAGAAGCCCACCGCAGTAGCCGCGGTCAGGCGGGCTCGAGAAATAGCGGAGCCCCATGGACTTACACCAACAAGGGACGATTCCAGGTGAAAGCGCGAACTTGAAAACAACGGCACAAGCGGCGAAGACCGGTGAAAAGGATTCGCTGGCCATTGAAGCCAGCGAAGTACAAACCATGAGTCAAATGCCCCTGTATCCGTTGCGCTTTGAACCGATCTATCAGTATCGGCTCTGGGGTGGTCGGCGTTTGGCCGAGTTGCTTACCACACCCCTTCCGGGCAACGGCCCTATCGGCGAAGCGTGGATACTCAGTGACCGCGATGACCATTCGAGCCGCATTGCCAATGGACCCCTCAAAGGGCAGACCATCACTCAGTTGCTGGGGCAGTTTCGGGAGCAATTGCTGGGGAAGTTGGCCCAACGTTTCCGCCGATTCCCACTTCTGCTGAAGTTCCTCGATGCGCGTGAAATGGTTTCGGTCCAGGTGCATCCCGCGGATGCGCAAACCGACTTGCTGCCAAAGGACGAGAGCGGAAAGACGGAAGCATGGGTTGTGCTGAAGGCGGAGGAGAAAAGCCGCATCTACGCGGGCCTGAAGCCAGGCACCACTGCAGATGATCTTCGGCGCGCGCTCGCGAATGGGACGGTAGCGGGCGATCTCGAATACTTCACTCCGAAGCCCGGCGATGGCGTCTTCCTGCCCGCTGGAACGGTTCACTCTCTAGGCGACGGCGTCGTGGTGTTCGAGATTCAGGAGAACAGCGATGTGACGTTTCGCCTGTACGACTGGGGCCATGTTGACGACAAGACCGGCCACCTGCGAACGCTCCAAGTCGATCAGGCAGTTGCCTGCATTGATTTTGTAGACGGCGCGGCCGGTTTGGTGGTGCCCGTGGTGGAGGCTACGACGCCGGTGAGGTGCGAGAGACTCTTTCATTGTAAGCAATTCCGGTTGTGGCGCCTGCGCGGACAATCGCCGTTTACTGTCGGTGCCGCGGGTGAGGCCCGCCTGCTGGTATGCATCGAGGGCGCGGGGAAGGTCGACCACGGTGGCTCGACTTATGCCATCGGAAAAGGCGATGTAATGCTCATGCCGGCGGAGGTCGGAGCGTGTATTTTTCGGCCAAGCGGTGTAGTGAACTTGTTGGAAATTGCACTGCCGGAATAATTTCGAACCGGGCAACAGCAGGATGGTTGACGCGGCCGGAAACTCGCATTGAAGTGACAAGAATGCAGAGGTGGAAAGACAGTGAAAAAGCTAATTGTTTTTGACCTCGACGGTACACTTGCGGAAAGTAAATCAGCTCTTGACGCCGAAATGGCGGCGCGGCTGCATGACCTTCTAGCTGTCGTGAAAGTAGCCGTGATTTCTGGAGGCGATTGGCCTCAGTTTGAAAAACAGCTGCTCTCTCATCTTCCCCACGACGGAAGCCTGGCGAATTTATCTCTCCTTCCAACGTGTGGAACCAAATTCTTTCAATACACAGGGGAATGGAAAAAACTTTATTCCGAAGACTTCACCCCGGACCAAAAACAGAAAATCATCAGTTCTTTAAATAAAGCAGTCGGAGTAGCGGGCTTCAAGGTCGAAAAGGTCTGGGGGGAAGTAATTGAAGACCGGGGAAGCCAGATAACATATTCCGCCTTAGGCCAGCAGGCCCCCTTGGAAGAAAAGGACAAATGGGATCCCGAGTACACCAAGCGGAAGAAAATCAAAGCGATCCTCGACACTTTTATTCCTGAATTTTCTGTCCGAATGGGTGGCGCGACATCCATTGACGTCACCAAACCAGGCATTGACAAGGCGTACGGAATCAGAAAGCTGCGAGACCTCCTGGGTATTCCATTGAACGAGATGATTTTTATCGGTGATGCCTTGTTCGTCGGAGGTAACGACTATCCGGCTGAAGAAGCCGGTGTTGTTTCTATCTCAGTTCGGGGTCCCAATGAGACTAAGCCCGTCACTGAAGCAATCATCGCTTGTTTAGATGGTGATCAGCCAGCGTGATCTTGTAAAAGATTTGATGAGTGCCTTTGAGTTAAAGCGCTTGGGAATGGTAATGGAGCCGGAGCCGGGTAATCCTCTCGAAATCGAGGGCGTCCTCAATCCGGCTGCCACACGTGGCCCCGATGGAGAGCTCTACCTCTTTCCGCGGATGGTCGCGCGGGGGAATTACTCGCGGATTGGCATTGCGCGAGTGCGCTTTGATGAAGCTGGCAATCCGATAGGCGTCGAACGACTTGGCATAGCACTGGAACCGGAAGCCGAATATGAACTGCGGCCGGCTGGCGGCGGTGGTTGCGAAGATCCTCGTATCACCTTCGTGGAACCGCTCCAGCGCTACATCATGACATACACCGCATTTTCGCCTCAAGGGCCGCGGATCGCGCTGGCCTTATCGGCGGATCTCTTTCAGTGGCAGCGTCTGGGAGTCGCATCATTTGGTCCGTACCACGGCATCGAATGTGGCGACGTGGATGACAAGGATGCCAGCCTCTTCCCTGTCGCCATTCCTAATCCATCCGGACATCCGGAACTCGCCATTCTCCACCGGCCTCTTTTTCCCGGCACACGTCCGGAGGAAACCGCCCGTCACCCCGCGTCCCGTCAGGTGGATCTCGATCGGGAAAGCATCTGGATTTCTTACAGCCCGCTGGTCTTGGAAGGCACTGAACCAAATCGCATCGGCCAGTTTGCCTCCCATCACCGGCTAGCCGCCCCGGTTGCGCCCTGGGAGCGGCTCAAAATTGGTGGTGGTACTCCGCCCATTCTGACCCGGCACGGCTGGCTGATCATTTACCACGGCGTGAGCGAACTGGCGGAACCGAGCAACGACCCACATCCGTTGTGCTACTCGGCCGGGGTGATGATGCTTTCGAAGGAGCATCCGCAACTGCTCCGCTATCGATCGGCGGAGCCCGTGTTGGCACCGGTGTTGCCACACGAACGCCACGGGACCGTCGCCAACGTCGTCTTCCCCACGGGCATCGATCGCCGCGACGATCTTGGCTCGCCGGACCGCTTCGACGTCTATTACGGCATGGCCGATAACCGCATTGGCGTGGCGCGCCTTGAGCTTCCGGCGTTTTTGCCGCCGGGAAGAGTCGCCGATCCGCCAGGAACAAAGGTTTAACGCGTCGACGGCGCGTATCCACCGATTTTCCAAGGTCCCTCGGACCGAGCCTCGGTGGAAGCAAAACGAGTAGAAAGGATGCCCATGATGAAGACCAATGCCGATCAGCCCAAGACTCTCGATTCGAAGTCGGAAGCGGAAGCGAAACCGGAATCGAACTCCCAAGTTCCCGAATTGAAGTCGGGACCGAAACCTGATGCGAAGGACGACCTGAAATCTCTGCCCTTGCCGGAAGTGGAGAAGAAATTGGGATCGTCACCGGCCGGCCTCACCCAAGCCGAGGCGCAGAAACGGCTAACCCAATACGGGCCGAACGAGATCGCGGAAAAGAAAACCAACCTATTCTTGAAGTTTCTCTCCTATTTCTGGGGTCCCATTCCCTGGATGATCGAAGGGGCAGTGATTCTGTCGGGGCTGGTCCGGCACTGGCTGGATTTCTTCATCATTCTCTTTTTGCTTTTTTCCAACGCTTTGGTCGCATTTTGGGAGGAACATCAGGCGGGCAACGAAATTGCCGCGTTGCGGGCCAAGCTCGCGACCAAGGCCCGGGTGCTGCGAGATGGAAAGTGGGCCACCCCGCTGGCGCGTGAGTTGGTGCCAGGCGACGTAATCCGCCTCCGCCTGGGTGACATTGTGCCGGCAGATGCGCGCTTGTTGGCGGGCGATCCGGTGGATGTGGATCAGTCCGCGCTAACCGGTGAATCATTGCCCGTGACGCGCCAGCCTGGCGAGGCAGTGTTTTCGGGTTCGATTATCAAGCGGGGCGAAACCGACGCGATGGCCTATGCCACGGGTACGAACACCTATTTCGGCAAGACCGCGCAACTGGTGCAGCAGGCGCACACCGTCAGCCATTTCCAGCGCGCCGTGCTGAAGATTGGCGATTACTTGATCATCCTCGCCGTAGCCTTGGTGGCGGTGATTATTACTTTCGCGCTCTTCCATCACGATCCGGTGCTCACCACGTTGGAGTTCGCCCTGGTGCTTCTGGTGGCCGCAATCCCGGTGGCTATGCCCACGGTGCTGTCCGTCACCATGGCGGTCGGAGCGCGTCTGCTGGCGAAAAAAGAAGCGATTGTCACCAAATTGTCGGCGATCGAGGAACTGGCTGGCGTGGATACGTTGTGCTCGGACAAGACCGGCACCCTGACCCAGAACAAGCTGACCTTGGGCGATCCGTTCTGTGTCAGCGGCATCTCTGCCGACCAAATCATTCTTGACGCCGCACTGGCTTCACGCGCGGAAGACAAGGACACCATCGACCTGGCCGTGATCGGCGGCGTGAAGGACGATAAGGCGTTAAAGGCCTTTCAGGTGCTCCATTTCCAGCCTTTCGATCCAGTACATAAGCGAACCGAAGCCACCATAAAAGGTCCGGACGGAAAACAGTTCAAGGTGGCCAAGGGAGCACCGCAAGTCATTCTGCAGATGGCGACCAACATCGGCCAGGTAAAGCCCGCTGTGGAGAAAGCCGTCAATGATTTTGCGGCACGCGGCTTCCGTTCCTTGGGCGTAGCCCGGGCGGATCAGGAAGGCAAGTGGCAGTTGGTTGGCGTGTTGCCAATGTTCGATCCGCCCCGCGAGCAGGCCAAAGCTACCATCGCGAGCGCCCAGCAGATGGGCGTGAAGGTCAAGATGGTTACCGGCGATCAATTGGCCATTGCCCAGGAAACTGCCCGCCAACTGGGTATGGGCACGAACATTCTTGATGCCACCGTAATGCGCGATTCGAAGAATCAAGAGTCGGCACAGTCGGTGCAGGCAATCGAAAAAGCGGACGGCTTCGCCCAGGTATTTCCCGAAGACAAGTACAACATTGTCGACGTCCTGCAGAAGCACGGCCACATGGTCGGTATGACTGGCGACGGGGTGAACGATGCCCCCGCGCTGAAGAAAGCAGACTGCGGCATCGCCGTTTCTGGGGCTACCGACGCGGCTCGAGCGGCGGCGTCCATCGTACTGCTGGCGCCCGGCTTGTCCGTAATCATCGACGCGATCAAGGAGAGCCGCCGTATCTTCCAGCGGATGAATAGCTACGCGATCTACCGCATCGCCGAAACACTGCGCGTGCTGTTCTTCATGACGCTGGCGATCCTGGTATTTAACTTCTACCCCCTGACTGCCGTGATGATCGTGATGATCGCCGTGCTCAACGACGGAGCCATTCTGTCTATCGCCTATGACAACGTTCATTATAAGGACAAGCCCGAGGCCTGGAACATGCGCCTGGTGCTGGGGATCTCCACGGTGCTGGGCGTTATCGGAGTCGTCGCTGCATTTGGCCTGTTTTATCTGGGCGAGCGCGTATTTCACTTTGACCACGCGCACGTCCAAACGCTGATGTACCTGAAGCTCTCAGTGGCCGGACATCTGACGATTTTCCTGACGCGCACACGCGGCCCGTTCTGGTCCATCCGCCCCGCGCGGATTCTATGGATAGCAGTGCTCGGCACGCAAATCGTGGCGACGCTGATTGCGGTTTATGGGCTGTTTATGACACCACTCGGCTGGCGCTGGGCGGGGTTCGTTTGGGGCTACGCCCTGATTTGGTTCCTCGTGAATGACCGCGTGAAACTGCTCGCCTATCGGATTTTTGATCCCGCCAAGGCCGAGCCAATGCCTGATGCTAAGCCCGAACCAAAGTCTGATGCCAAGACCGCTCCAATGCCTGATGCTAAGGCTGAACCAAAACCTGAAGCTAAGTCTGAGCCATCGCCCGATGCCAAGGCCACGCCAAAGCCTGAGGCTAAGACATCGTCCGATTTGTCGCCGCAGATCGCCAAGCGAGCCTATGAACTCTACGAAGAGCGGGTCCGCAAGGACGCTCCCGCAGTTCAGGACTGGGAGAAAGCGGAGCGAGAGATTCGGAAAGACGAGGCCAAGGCCGCGCCAAAGCCCGATGCTAAGGCTGAACCAAAACCTGAAGCTAAGTCTGAGCCATCACCTGAAGCCGAGGCCGAACCAAAGCCTGAGGCTAAGTCCGAACCAAAGCCTGAGGCCAAGGCCGCGCCAATGCCTGATGCGAAGCCACCGTCCGATTTGACGCCGCAACTCGTCAAGCGCGTCCATGAACTCTACGAGGAGTTGGGGCGGGGGGATGTCCGAGCAGTTGAGGAATTGGAGAAGGCCAAGCGGAAGATTCGGAAAGATGAACCCGACAAATAATCGGACGAGCAAAATGCGGCTGAAACCGCCGAGGGGATAAAGATGAAAATCAATTCAAAGGATTTCCGTGTGCGATCCGGGAAAAGAGTAAAACTCAGAGAGTGGCCCACAATTGTAAAACCCTTTTGGAAGTCGAAGAAGCGTTATGAAAAACTTCTGGAAAACCACGTTGAGGAATTGAGCTCACTGCAACAACTTCACTACGCGTCCAACCGCTATGCATTACTACTGATTTTTCAGGCGTTGGACGCTGCGGGCAAGGACGGCTCCATCCGGCACGTCATGTCCGGAGTCAATCCGGAAGGCTGCGACGTTTTCAGTTTCAAACAACCTAACGCCGAGGAGTTGGAGCATGATTTTCTCTGGCGCACGACGTGCCGCCTTCCCGAACGAGGGCGGATCGGCATCTTCAATCGTTCCTATTATGAGGAGGTGCTGGTCGTTCGCGTGCATCCGGAGATTCTTCACAACCAACGGCTTCCAGAGGAGTTGCTTGACGAGAAGAAGATTTGGAAGGAGCGGTATCGTTCCATCGTGGATTTGGAGGAGCATCTCTATCGCAACGGCACCCGGATCGTCAAAATCTTCCTCCATCTGTCGAAGAACGAGCAGCGGAAGCGATTTCTCGAGCGCCTGGATGAGCCAGACAAGAACTGGAAATTCAGCCTCTCGGACATTCACGAGAGGAAATACTGGAGGGAGTACGTGAAGGCTTATGAGGAGTGCCTGAACGCCACAAGCACCCATCACGCGCCCTGGTACGTCGTTCCCGCCGATGATAAGGAGAATGCCCGTCTGATTGTTTCCCGAATTGTTCTTGATGCGCTCGGGGAGCTCAAGATGGCCTATCCCAAGACCACCAAGAAACGTCGGCGGGAATTCAAATCTATCAGGAAGCAGCTAGCGAAGTAACGGTCCAATTTATGACACTGAGGCTGTCGTTTTCTACTTCCAGGGGCAAGAATCCACTGGAACTACGTGCCGCGTTCTTGTTTCGTGGCACTGCTCGTGGGAATGTCGTTCGTCACGCATTTGGCACTGCCTAGGACGTGCCGGACTCTTTTCCCTAGCTGGAGCGATGGGAGTCACAGACGTTGATCCTTTTATCTTGGGCCTCGCGGACTCCGCCGCGACGCTGGCACCCGTTAGCACCGCCGGGGGCTGCTCCTGGCAGCGTAGGTGTTGCTCGTATTGTTGCCCCTGTTTCTGTGAATCGCGCTCAGCGCCGGAAGATAAGCTGAGCCGCCCCCACGTGGTCCTTCGGACAAATCTCGGGAAAGTCTCTGCGAGCGAATTATGAACCACTCTGTGGCCGTGCGATGTTGCCGAAGCGCGTCGCTCGAACTATGTTCCGATGATTCAGTGCTCCGGCCAAATGCGAAGAATCTGGACGGAGCAGCGGGCGTAGCGGGCTACCGCTTCGGCGGTGCTCCCCATCAAGAAACGCCTTATGCCTTTTCGCCCATGAGACCCAACGAAGATTAGATCGGCGGGCCACCGTTCCGCTTCGTCAAGGATGATTTCCTGGGGCTCACCATCCTCCAACAGCAAACAGGATACCTCAAACCCTGCAGAACGAAGCATTTCTTGGGTGCGCTCCAGAAATTCCTTGGCCTCATTCCGCAGCTCGATCCGCGCCCGTGTGAAGTCAGGAAAGGTGTTACTCCCCAGTTTCTCCGCGAGAGCTTGTGGAAATTCCTCGAGGACGTAGAGGACTCTTATTTCCGTACCCTCGGGCTTTACCTGGGTGATCAGCGCATTTGCTGACGCCGCAGAAGAATTCTCACGCTCTCACTCCTGCAGGGTTCTCAGTTTTCGCATTCGGAACCGCACAGACGCCAAGGCTTTTCCTGGAAGGCCAAGCCCGCAACATGGTCACTTCTTTTCCGCACCTTGGGCGATTCTACCCTAATCCACCATCAGAGAATCCTTCATCCGGCCGGCCTTCTAATCCGAATCTGCATTGGCATCTACGAGATGCGAGCTTCGTCCCGTCACCATCGCTCCCTCTGGAACTATGGTAGAAGGGAATCGTGCAGAACGGCGACAAACCTCGGCTCCTTTTCGATTCCGTGGTTTTGGGAATTATCGGCGGCCTGAGCGCACAGCTATTCGTCTGGATGTTGCACGTCTCGCAGAAAATTTTTCTCGTTTGGCTCGCGGGCTATCATTCCCCGGGACTTCCGGAAGAGGGAGGAGTACTGCGCCAAGTGATCGGCCCCCATGGACTGTGGCTCGTCCCGGTCGCCACCACACTGGGAGGTCTACTATCTGGAATTCTCGTCTATGGGCTGGCACCCGAGACAGAAGGGCACGGCACAGATACCGTCGTCAAGGCACTTCACTGGACGGGCGGAAAACTGAGGGCGCGAGTCGCTCCTGTGAAAATGCTGGCTTCGGCCATCACCATTGGCTCCGGGGGATCAGCGGGACGTGAAGGGCCCACTGCGCTGATCGCTGCTGGTTTTGGCTCGGTCTATGCGGACTTGCTGCATCGACCCGAGCGCGAACGGCGTCTGCTGGTGTTGATGGGGATGGCAGCAGGCCTTTCAGCAATCTTCCGTTCGCCGATCGGGACGGCCATTTTCGCCGTCGAGGTTCTTTATGGCGGAATGGACTTCGAAGCCGAAGCGCTGATTTACTGCATGCTTGCGGCTATAGTCGCCTACGCCGTGAACGGATGGTTCGTCGGATGGCACGCGCTGTTCCAGGTCCCATCGCCGTTCTATCCGGGCGGGCTGCCAGACTACGGCTTATATATCGCTCTCGGCATAGCCAGTGGAATCATCGCCACAATCCTGCCGGAAGTATTTTATCGACTGCGAGACGCATTCGCGGTCTTGCGCATTCCCCCGTGGACCAAGCCTGCCGTTGGCGGGCTGGGTGTCGGCTTGCTGGCGCTGCGCTTGCCTCACGTATTGGGCGGAGGGTACGGCTGGATTCAGGAAGCGATCGATGGTCGATTGGCGTTGCGTTTGCTCCTGGTTCTTGTAGTCGCCAAAGTGCTGGCGTTGTCCCTCACGGTTTCCTCCGGCGGTTCCGGCGGCGTGTTTGCTCCCAGCCTATTTGTTGGCGCTATGCTCGGCGGCGTCTTTGCGGGACTCTTCCATCATCCTCCAGCAGGGCTAGTGATTGTGGGAATGGCGGCGGTCTTCGGAGGGGCGGCGCGTGTACCGATTGCAACACTCTTGATGGTCGCGGAAATGACCGGAGGCTACCAGCTTCTTGTTCCCGCAAGTTTGGCGGTAATGCTGAGTTTTCTCATCCAGACGCAGCTCTCGTCATTCTTCAAGTACACCAGCTTGTATGAAGCGCAGGTCGCCGGCCGGCCCGATTCACCCGCGCATCAGGCCGAACATGTGCAGATCGCATTGCGATTGTTGGACCAAGGCAAGATCTCCTTACCCCCGCAGATTACCCATCTGCACCTCGCCGCCCTTCTGCAGTCGGGTCTCGCTCTGGATCTTCCCGACGGCTCGCAGTTGGTCGCAGGTGCGCTGCGGCCCGAAAGTCCGTGGGCAGGGAAACAGATGCAATCGCGCAACTTGACCGGGCCCCTCGCCGACTCAAGGGTTGTGGCGATATTGCGCGGCAAATCGGTCATGCTACCGCGGCCCGAAACTGTCATGCAGCCTGGTGATCGACTCCTTCTGATCGTATCGCCACAGGCACAGATCGAGCTGGCGCAGCATCTCGCACCACCATCTACTTCACATCTCCAAACCGGAATCACGGCCGCCTCCTAGCCTCGATGAACACGGTGCGTTCGCTTGCCCCAGATCTAGTGCGCGGTGACTTCCACACGACTTGGATCTACGTCGTCGGTCCAATGTTGGGCGCCCTGATCGGAGTGGCTTTCGAGTGGATTCTCAAAGGGAAGGCATCGGCGGCGGGAAGGCTCGCTGCGCAGGGCACGCTTGATGGCAACGATCCGGCAGTGCGCGATACGTGAGTGAGAGGAGCGGCATAAATCCGCGCTCGACCACCACCGGCTAGGATGCCAACGCGAGCCCGGTGGGGCAGTACTGGCAGCCCAAGCCATTTCGATCTTGTCGATCACTAGCCCGTTGGCTGGATTCGTCATGCAAAAAGTAGTAGAACGATTCGTGCGGAAGCTTCTCCAGCTTGGCATCAACGGTTGGTTTCTTGCTGCTCATAGTTTCAACCTGGCCCGCGGCCCTTGGATAACCTCGTACGCGCTGCGGCGGCGCGCGGAGCGCTGAAGACAAACGGTGGAAAATAGCAGCATTCTTGGCTGAATGACACCACGCGCAGGGACATGATGAACCTCTCTTCATCTGATTGGTCCCTCAGACGCTCAGCACCGGGACATGCGACTCGCGAATGATCGCATAGCCACTGCCGTTGACCCCCAAGTGACCGCCGGAAGGCATGTGTCCGATGACCAGGATGTCAGCCTTCGTTTGCTCTGCCGCTCGGTTCAACATCTCTGGGACATTTCCGCTATCGATTATCACTTCGGCCTTCGTGCCCACGTCCTGCTGAAGATCGGCGAACTCTTTGGCGGCGAAGCCGAAGATCCTCTCCTTCCACACGGAGTCGACGTGGGATCCGCCGGGACCGTAGATCTCCACGCCGGCCGTGACGTGGACGAGCGTAAGCGTCGCATCGACGGCGGCAGCCATCTCGGCGGCCCGCGACGCGGTATTGCGGCTGTGGTAGTTCAAATCAACCGCACAAAGAACGTTGCGGATGCTGAACTCACGCGCTGGTGCTTCTTCCAGGTGGGCGTCGGTCCAAACCGGACAATCACTCTCGTGTAGCACTTTCGCTGCCACCGAACCCAGCAGAAAGCGGTAGAACACGCCATGGCCATGCGTGGACATTACGATCAAGTCCACCTTTTCGTTGCGAGCTGCCTGCGCGATTTCGCGGGCCGGGTCTCCTCTGAGCAACAAGTGTCTGACGGCAATCGCGTCCAGCTCCGACTGCAACGATTGGTCCAGGTCCCTCTGAGCCTGCTTGACGATCTCCGCATTCAAATCTCGCCCTGTGAGCTCGTGCCCACTCTCCAGTACACCTGCGGGGTAGCCAGTGGCGTCACCACATGCAGCAGTATGATCTCGGAATGAAAATGGCGAGCCAAAAACGCTGCCTGATGGGCGACCTTTAGCGAGTTGTTTGAAAAGTCAATCGGAAGAAGAATCTTATTCATTAGCATTTCCATTCTAAAATCCTATGCCTCACAAAATGCTAGCCGAAAACGAAATCCGGCGCCGAAAAAGAACCGCAAGAGGATAGGAATTGGCGAAGCGGAAATAGAGGATATTCATGTGGTCATCTTACTTCCGAGGAAGTGGCCGCCGGCCTCGTTGCGTCCATGCTCAACGGGGGAGAGATAACTCTGGCTAATACCGATCGGCCTAACAAATCTGCACCTGCACAATCGACCGCCAAGGTTCGCGCTTGAGCCGCCCTTCCGGTCGCAGCGGTGCTACGATCGTGCTTAGAGTTGTTCCGGGATCTTCTTGAAATCCGCGATTGCCCACTGGCGCTTTCTTTCGGCCATCTCCACTTTTTCATCGTAGGTTGGTAGAAAGATTCCCCGTTATGCCCCAAGCACCACGATTTGACCCTGCGCCGCGATGAGATCTTAGAGCAGTTACTCCTTCAGAAGGTAGTTGCTTGTTGACATATATATTTTCTCGGACATCAGAGGTGAGGGGTTTCACTCGTTTCTTTCGCAGAGCACGCGTCAATGAAGGCCTGCATTGCGGCTTGATATTCTTGTTTCGTAATCGTTCTCTCTTTCATCCTGTCGAACGCGTTTAGAAGATCCCGGAATACGCGATGGTCGGCCATTCCCCGTTCCTTCGCAAGATCTATCCAAGGTTTGATAGAAGCAGAAGCGCCCGTCCCTTCTAAAGTTTGCATTTCTGCAGTCATGAAATCCTCCTAATCTCAAAGAATCAAGCGCAAAGCGCGCGAAAGAAGGGAGATTGCCTGTAAAGGCCCAATCAAGGCTCCAGCGCCTGCACCAATCGCGTTCTTTCTCAACATTCCAATGTTAGATGTTAGGGATTGACAAGAATCCGTGCTGTTCTCTTTTGTACAGTCACGCGGAGATTCTGTTAGTACCGTGAGTACGACGGCCGAACGCACACATCAAGATGGTGCGCTTCTGGTTCTTGCGCTATGGAAAACAGGAGTAACCGGACCGCACACTGCCAAAGGTTTTCCAGACAGCCTTGCCAGGCACGGCCGGTACTTCGTTGTTGACAGTTGTCTTTGACGAGTAAGGAGGCAAATATTTTCTGAAAACCAGCGGGGCAGAGAAGTCTGATCGCCAAGGCACATCAAATGCGAATAGCCCCTTTGATGGCCATACGATGATTTCACCCGCGCGTCAAGCATTCACAGGAGTTCAAAATGTCGCTGCCAAAAATAATGCCTCTCACAGATCCCGTCGCGCTAATTGAAGTCCACTCTTTAATATTAGAAGAAGAGCCAGTCACAGTGGCGCCCATACTGCCAAGCGCAGTATTACCCAATAGAATCGCCGTCGTGGGGAATTATCTTCCCAGACGTTGTGGAATCGCGACGTTCACAACAGACTTGTGTGACGCCATTCATGCGGAATTCGGCGCGACTGAGCTCCTGGCACTCCCGGTTAACGACACCGAGGAGGGTTATACTTACCCCGCGAGAGTGCGATTCGCGTTGTCTCAAGATAACCTGGATTCCTACCGACACGCCGCCGACTTTCTGAATTTCAGCAATATCGATCTGGTTTGCCTGCAACACGAATATGGCATCTTTGGCGGACGCGCTGGCGGACATATCCTCGAACTGCTGCGGCGCCTGGAAATGCCTTTTGCGACGACGTTACACACCGTACTTCGCGATCCAAATCCTGACGAGCGCGCAGTGATGCAAGAAATTGCGACCCTTTCAGACCGCCTGATCGTCATGAGTCAACAATCGGTGGATATCTTGCAGGAAGTGTTCAACGTTCCGATCGACAAGATCGATTTGATTCCACACGGCATCCCCGATTTGCCTTTTACGGATCCCAATTTCTATAAAGATGGTTTAGGGACGGAGGGGAAGGATGTTTTGCTCACGTTCGGCCTGCTCTCGCCCAATAAGGGCATAGAAAATGTTATCCAAGCTCTTCCAAAGATCTTGTCGCGTCACAACAATGTTGTTTACATGGTTTCTGGTGTAACTCACCCGCAACTCTTGCGACATGAGGGCGACAAATACCGCTCCTATTTACAAAACTTGGCGAAGGATCTCGGAGTGGAGGCCAATGTCATCTTCCGCAATCGTTTTGTCAGTCCCCAAGAACTTGTGGAGTTGATCGGCGCGGCCGATATTTACATCACGCCTTACAAATACAAGGGGCAAGTTGTTTCCGGCACGCTTGCTTATGCATTGAGCGCCGGCAAAGCAATCATTTCAACGCCCTACTTGCACGCAATCGAACTCTTGGACGAGGAACGCGGCGCACTTGTTCCCTTTGATGATCCCGACGCGATAGCCGCAAAGACCACTGAACTTCTGGAAAACGGCACCGCCAGGCACGCTATGCGCAAGCGCGCTTATCTATACGCGAGAGACATGGTGTGGAATTGCGCAGCGCAGAAATATATGAAGAGCTTTGGGCGCATATACAACGAGCGCTTGCGAAATCCGCGCGCCACATTTTTGGCGCAAAACACGGAAAAGACTCTCGACCGACTTCCCGCCATAAATCTGGACCACCTTCATCGAATGACAGACCAAACGGGAATCGTCGAGCATGCCGTTTTTGTGATTCCGAACTATCTGGAAGGTTACACCACAGATGACAACGCCCGCGCACTGATCGTAACCACACTTCTCGAAGAACTTGAACCCCGCGTGCCCGGAGGCTCAGCCGACTTATCGTCGCGGTATCTAGCCTTTCTGTGGATTGCGTTTGATCCAACAACCAAAAGATTCAGAAACAGCCTCAGTTACGAACGCCAATGGCAGGAGCCGAAGGATTCAGAAGACAGTCATGGTCGAGCAATATGGGGGCTGGGAACAGTGCTCGGCAGATCCAAGAACGCAGGATTGCGGGGAGCTGCGGGGCGCCTTTTTAAACTCGCCGTTCCCGCAGCTGTCGAATTCAAGAGTCCCCGCGCCTGGGCTTTCGCGTTGCTGGGCCTGCAAGAGTATCTCGACTCGTTCCCTGGGGATTGTGCTGCTCTCAGTGCGGCAGATGCGTTGGCAGGTCGATTGTTAAATTCCTATCGCGCCAATCGCTCGGAGGACTGGAATTGGTTTGAAAATGTTCTTGCGTATTCAAATGCACGATTGCCGCAAGCTCTCATTCGGGCGGGCACGCGCGCCGCGAACGATGAGATGGTTTCGGCAGGACTTGAAGCGCTGAATTGGCTGGCTACGATTGAACGTTGTGAGATGAAGGGCCATTTCGTGCCGATCGGATCACACGGCTTCTATTCCAAGAATACGGAGAAGGCCCGGTTTGACCAACAACCAGTGGAAGCCTGTTCGGTCGCGTCCGCATGTTTGGAGGCTTATCGCTCAACAGGAAAGGGACGCTGGCGCAAAGAGGCATGGCGCGCTTTCAATTGGTTCCTAGGTGACAACGATCTTCAGATCGCGCTCTATGATGCGACTACCGGCGGTTGCCGCGACGGCTTGCACCCCGACCGAGCAAACGAAAATCAAGGCGCGGAGTCTACGCTGTCCTTTCTGATGGCTCTCCTGGAAATGCGCAAGTTGGAAGAAGCTGACGGCATGGAGCCGGCACTAGAGAGCTGGACGATCTCGTCCCAGTCTTAGAAGAATTTCAAGAAAACGATTGTATCCATGCGCTCTGGACGCCTATGAACGCCACAATGGCACAGTACGAAACGCTATTTGACCGGCACGCTTCCAATACCATTTTAATGAGAAAGATTGGCCGTATTCTATCAACACCGTTTTCAATGTTGACGCAACGCTTATTACGGATGGTTCAACCCTTTTGCTTTGCCGAGTGGAAGAAACTGCAGCAACTCGGCGGTGGTTTAGCTGCGGAGCTGGAAATCGTCGGTGCTCATGTTGTCACCGAGCTTGTAGCCGGTGAACTATGTTGAACCGGCAAAGCGGTCAGCGGTCCCCCTGATTTACAATTTTCGACACCATTTTCTTTGGGTGGAAAATGCGCTAGGGAAGGCACTTCCGACTGACCGATGAAGCTGTGTTTCCGGCAAGAACCCACT
Organism: Candidatus Acidiferrales bacterium; assembly: GCA_963742325.1. Lineage (GTDB taxonomy): Bacteria > Acidobacteriota > Terriglobia > Acidiferrales > UBA7541 > Acidiferrum. The sequence goes on from CAVULB010000002.1 coordinate 4,024,620, forward strand.
AACGTGCTGGATGTACTGTGCAATTAGGGACAGACTGGCTTTATGCGGACCGTTAATATCCACACATGGTTGAACCTTTCGAAATTTTTCGAGTTAGCAGCGGCGATCAACCTTTTTGGGTGGAAACAGAAACAGCTCTTGACCGGGCAAAAACACGAATCGAAGAACTAGGTGCCACGAATCCGGGAGAGTATCTCATCTATTGCAGTGGGAGTGGCGACGAAATCTCGGTAATTACCGGTCGTTAGTGATTTATGCCGGAATATGAGAGCGACGCAAAATGCGCGGTCGATCTTCCGCAACGCCTCTCGCTGAATGTGGCGTTCGTCCACAAACGAAGACACCACTCGCGCGCTGCCTCCTACGCTTTAAGTGGACTGCGCGTGGAAGTCGGCATTTTAGCCGTTGAACTTCACCTGAATTTGCTTCAAGATTCCCTCAGACTTGTGGCGTGCTGCACGGGTAATCTATACGTCTCTCAGCTAGAGGAGTCCTGCTCTTTCCGCTCTTTTCCGCAGAACGAATATCACTGTACATCTTGCGAACTCTATCACGCGACTTCGACCCATTAATTTGTGGTTGCTTGACTGACGTGATGCGAACTCCTGGACGACCAGCTAAAAAGGCAGAGGCAACTCGACGATTTGCCTCTGCGTCTCCGTAGAAGGCTCTAAGTATTTCTGAGTCGTGTCCAGAGACTCGTGCCCAAGCCAAACCTGAACCGTTCTGACATCGATTCCACCGCGAAGCCAACGAGTTGCAGCGGTGTCGCGAAAACGATGAAGATGCCATTCTTCAGGGTTGAGTCCCGCACGCTTTGCAATGGCCTTACACCGATCATGCAAAAACCGATAGCAGAAGCGCTTTCCCCCTTCGCGCCACTCAATGAGGTATCGACCCTCGCCGTTCCCCCACCGAACGCGTCCTCGACCATCGCGTTCGAGACACACTCGTTTCCAGCCATCCTCTGTTTTGATTTGGCGCGTAAGATTGACTCGGGGCATAGTGTCCAACTCTGGCGAGATGGACACCAAGCAGCCGGTTGTCCAGCTAAGTCATTGATAATATAAAAGAAAGTGGCGGATGAGCCTGTAAGCCGGATTCTGTACGGTGCGGCTCTGACGAGCCTGCTCCGTGACGATCATTCCTCTAGCCCCGGCCTCGCGACCGGGATCGAGCGACCTACCCGAGGGTTCATCCTTCCCATGCGGCTTGCGCTGCAGGAAAGGGAAAGCGCCTTTTCAAACGCTCTCAGCGAGCCGGGCCGGCTCTCCCCTCCTATTTGGTCTTGCACCACGCGGGGTTTTCCTTGCCTCCGTCATTGCTGCCGGAGCGGTGGGCTCTTACCCCACCTTTTCACCCTTACCTGCTTCGCGTTCCATTCGAAGACCTCCCGAAGGTTTTCCTTCGGTCTGTCACCGGGATACGCTCCGCCGGCGGTATATTCTCTGTGGCACTTTCCGTGAACAGTAGCACAGGCTTCAGCCCGTGATTTTCTTCCGCCGGCTCGCTCCTAAAACGAGCCGCGAAAGCCGCACAGACTCAAGTCTGCGCTACCGTTCCCCTGGCGTTACCAGGCGCGTTGCCCTTCACCCTCAGGCCTTGCGGCCCAGGGGTTTCCTTTGCTCTCGCAAAGGGGTGTCCGGACTTTCCTCCCGCCCAGCCGCTTGCGCAACCAAGCCAGCGATCATCCAGCTCACCCGCCAGCCCCATTATAACCCGGCTCCTCGTCAGCTCAATTGTCGTTGTTGCTTGTCTATAGTGGGTATAACATCCGCTCTTCTTAAGTCCGCAAAGCCCAAGAGCTTCTAGTCAACCAGATCAAACAGCAGGGCTGCGCTCGAAGAACAATCACTCTCGGAAGCGCGAAGATTCCTGACGAAATTATACCCTTACCTCACTGCAATTAGCTTCTCGAACTCGCCCTCGCTCAAAATCGTCACTCCCAATTCCTTCGCTTTGTTGTACTTCGACCCCGGGTCCGTCCCCACTACCACATAATCCGTCTTCTTGCTCACCGAGCCGCCCACTTTTCCACCATGCTGCAGCACCAATTCGCCGGCTTCTTCCCGCGAACGATTCGCTAGCCCGCCGGTAAACACAAACGACTTGCCTGCCAGCTTCTGGCTCTTCACTTCACGTATCTCCGCCGTCGGCCGCACACCTGCCTTGCTCAATTTCTTGATGACATTTCGATTCGCCGCTTCGATAAAGAAATCCGTGATGCTCGCCGCCACCTTCGGTCCCACTTCTGAAACGTTCTCCAGCTCCTCCGTGTTCGCCACCGCCAGATCATCCAGCGACGAAAAATATTCCGCCAGCAATTGCCCCGTGCGCTCGCCCACAAACTGGATCCCCAGCGCATAAATCAGCCGCGAAAGCGGATTCTTCTTGCTCGCCTCAATCTCGTTCACCAGGTTTTGCGCGGACTTTTCCCCCATACGCTCCAATCGCGCCACATCCTCCATTTTCAGCGCATATAAATCTGCGACGTCTTTCACCATTTTCGTTTCCACCAACTGGTCCACAATTTTTTCGCCCAGTCCATCGATATTCATCGCATGCCGCCCCGCGAAATGCTGCACGGATTCCTTCAGTTTCGCCGGGCAAGCCGAATTCACGCAACGGTACGCCACTTCCCCTTCCACTTTATGAATCGTGCTCCCGCACACCGGGCATTTCTTCGGTATCTGAAACAGCCGGCGATCCTTGCCTTCCTTCACAACTTTCAACACATGCGGAATCACTTCGCCCGCGCGCTCCACTAACACCGTGTCGCCGATTTGCAGCCCCAACCGATCGATTTCGTCCATGTTGTGCAGCGTCGACCGACTCACCGTCACACCGCCCACCTGCACCGGCTCCAGCATCGCCACCGGCGTCAGTGTTCCCGTCCGTCCCACTTGCACGATAATATCGTTCACCACCGTCTGTTCCTGCCGCGCCGGATACTTGTAAGCAATCGCCCAGCGCGGCGCCTTCGCTGTGAATCCCAGTTCGTTCTGCAGCGCTGTAGAATTCAGCTTGATCACCACGCCGTCAATTTCGTAAGGCAATTTTTCGCGTTTCGTGTCCCAGCTTTCGCAATACGCGATCACCGCATCGATCCCATCGCACAGTTTCCAGTCGTTGGACGCGCGAAATTGCATCTGCTTCAACGCCAAAAGCGAATCCGAATGTTTCGCGAGCGGCACTTTCCCGTCCACGTACAGGTAATATGCGAAGAAATCAAGTTTCCGTTGCGCCGTGATCGCCGGGTCCAGCACGCGCACTGCCCCCGCCGCCGCATTCCGTGGATTCACGAAAATCTTCCCGCCAATTTCTTCCTGCTGCCGGTTCAGAGCCTCGAACGACTTCCGCGTCATCATGATTTCGCCGCGCACTTCAAAAGTCTTTGCCAGTTTCACCTTCTTCAGTATCGCCGCGTCCACGCGTAGGGGAATCGACCGGATCGTTTTCACATTCGGAGTAACGTCTTCCCCGGTAGTTCCGTCGCCGCGTGTCACTCCGCGCACCAGTAAACCGTCTTCGTACTGCAACGAAATACTTAGTCCGTCAAATTTGTGCTCGGCGATATATTCGTTTACCAGCCGCCCGGTGCCTTCTCTAACGCGCCGGTCCCAATCCCTCAGCGCCTCGAAGGAAAATGCGTTGTCCAGGCTCAGCATCGGCCGCGCATGCCGCACGGTCGTAAATCCCTCGCGTGGCGGGCCGCCTACCCGCACCGTCGGCGAGTCCGGCGTCTTCAATTCCGGACGCGCGCCTTCCAACTCCTTCAGCCGTTTCATCAACTTGTCGAACGCGGCATCCGAAATTTCCGGCTCATCCATCACGTGATACAAATACTCGTGCCGCCGGATCTCCTCGCGCAGCTTCTCCGCTTTCTTCTTCACTTTTCCATTGGCCTTCGCCATTTGTACCTTCGACATGCGCGCCTCGTCTTCGCCTGCGTCCAAACCGCTAGGTATTATAGGGGACCTCTGGGGCTAAGCGGCTTATCACTGCGCAGCCTCCGCCATTGCTTATTCGGGAGTCAAGATCCTGGTGGACACGCGATAGCGCCGGTAATCTGTATAGTGGTGCACGTTCCGGAACTCCAGTGGGAAGGGCCGGTCCACATATTTACCCAGTTTAACGTCAACACTCACGTCGCGCGGAAGCCATAAGGGCGTCGCAACATCAACAAACTGCACTTCATCGAAATTTACCTTGGTGGTCTGCGCTTGTAACCCAATCTCCGGATGCGGCGCGAGCAGATCGGTCCGCATCCGGACAACATGGAAATTTTCCTTATCCACCCAGGCAATTCCTTGCGTCAGCATGTGCACTACATCCCCGCTTGGCCCTGCCATGGTTACAACGAGATTTGCCTTGCTGGAACGCTGTGCGAAAGCCACCACGTATGTTTCTCGCGCGCCAACCTTCTCCTCGCCAAGAATCCGGAACATCGAATCCGGCTGAAACGCCGTGGACAAATGCGCGCAGATCAGCGCGAATCCGGATGTAATCAGAAACCCCCGGTGTATTCCCATCTGGTCCAGCCGGTTTCCGTTTTCGTCCGTGCGAAATTCGTCGAAGTCCGCTCGCGCACCGTTGCCTTCGCGAAGGATCAAATAATTGTCTCGCGAGGACTCACCCGCAACGGCAACCCCGAAGTTGCCCAGCCTCTCCTGCTGAATCTCCTCGTTCGCCACAAGATCGATCGCGTTATTGAAGAACTCATCCACTTCATCGCCCGTCTTTTTCAGGATCATCGCCAAGTCTTGCTGATTCTCGGCGGCCCGAACCCCCTTCAACTCCGGAATCTGCTTTACGAGCAGTTTCAGCGGCTCTTCCAGGTACGGTTGTGGCTCCGCCTTTTGTTGGGTCTGCCCGGTTTGCTGGCCGAACGCAAAATCGGTTCCATTTGCGGCAGCATAACGACCAAAACCCGCAACGGCTGCTACGAGAACAAAAATGAGGAATAGAACTGCCCGCAGTGGCAGCAAAAGAAATCGATGCGACGTGGAAGTTGTCGCACGCAAGCCGATAGACATGACCCCTACCTGAAGCGCGCAACTCTGCTCGGGTTCCGCTAACACACGCTTCAAAGGCAACCGCTAACATAGCATATCGTTTGGTTCCTGATAATTCGCACGCAGGGATCACGTTGGCATGGCATTTGTCCACTTCCGAAAAGCGTGATATAAGCTATGTTTGCAGGCGTAAAGGAGTTATTTGAAAAGGGCCAAACGTTTGGGCTTTACTGCCGTCCTGCAATCCTGCCTCGCTTTGCTCCTCCCCTTCCACCTGTTGGGGCAGCAGCCAACACAACCATCCGTACCCAATTCTCCGGTGATCAAGACCGACGTAAATGAAGTGCTGGTTCCCGTGGTAGTGCGCGACGCTCGCGGCGGGGCCGTGGGCAGTCTGGAGAAAGATAACTTTCAGGTCTTCGACAACGGCAAGCAGCAAGCCATCACCGGATTCTCAGTTCTAAAGCGCTCCACTGATGCAGCTGTCGCCAACGCTTCGCCCCCTACCCCTAATGCTGCCCCTGTTTCCCCTCGGCCTGCATCCCCGGCGCAACGCTTCGTCGTTTTCCTTTTCGACGATTTGGACTTGAGCACTAGAGATCTTTCTCAAGCCCAACAGGCCGCCACAAAGCTACTTGAAACTTCTCTGCCTGCTTCAGACGTGGCCGCCGTGCTTTCCACTTCCGGCGCCAACAGTGGCTTGACCCGCGACCGCGCGAAACTCCAGCAAGCCATTGAAGCATTAAGAGTCAGGGCTATCTATCAACACGGCTCGAGCGAGTGCCCGGATGTCGATTACTACCAGGGCGACCTGATCGTGAACAAGAATGATGGCATGGCGCTCCAGGCCGCCGCGCAGGATACGTTGAGCTGCGCGAATCTGCCCAACGATGCAGCCGGCATGCAAATCGCCACACGTTTGGCGCAACAGGCCGCCCAGCGCGCCGTGGCCATCGGCGACCAGAATTCCCGCACGAACCTCGACTTCCTCAAAGTAGTGGTCAGCAAAATGGGCCCTCTACCGGGTCAGCATGTAATCATCCTGATTTCACCTGGCTTTCTAACTCCGACAGCGGATGCCATGATCCTTAAGTCTCAGATCCTGGATGTAGCCGCAAAAGCCAATGTAGTCATCAACACTATCGATGCGCGCGGCCTTTACACCACCATGATGGAACCCTCGCAACGCGGAGGTGGTTCTCCGCTCGCCACACGACTAGAAAACCAATACCTTCAGGACTCTATGGTCTCAAGTGAAGACGTGTTATCGGAATTGGCGGATGGCACCGGCGGCACTTTCTTTCACCACAACAATGACATCGAAACCGGATTGAGCACCCTTTTCTCCGGGCCCGAGTACGTCTACCTCCTGACGTTTTCCACTGCTGACCTGAAATCCAATGGCGCCTATCACAGACTGAAAGTGAAAGTGAATCAGGCGGGTCTTAACCTTCAGGCTCGTCGCGGCTATGTCGCTCCCGCGCCCGAGAAAAACAAGAAATAGTCCTCACTTGTCACTCGCATCTGGCAGCCTCTTAACGCACGGGCACAATCTACTTTCATATGCGTTTCACGTGCCCCGATCTTTTTCAGTTACAATAAACCTTCAGCCTCAGCTCAAAACTTATGGACGCGCTCATCCAAAACGCTCTGCTGATTCACAATCCCAACGCCGGTAACGGCGGCAACGGCCGGCGCAAACTTATCGATCAGGCGCGCCAAATCCTCGCATGCAGCGGAATCCACGCCGATCTCGCCGAGACTACTGGCCCCGGCCACGCCACCGAAATCGCTCAGCAGGCCGTACGTGATCACCGTCAACTCGTGATCGCTTGCGGCGGCGATGGCACCCTCAACGAAGTCGTGAACGGCCTGGCGCAGTCCTCGAATGGAGCCCGCGTTCCCCTCGCACTCCTCCCTGGCGGCACCGCTAACATTCTTGCCAAGGAACTCGATCTTCCCTGGGATATTCCCCGCGCCGCCCGCCGTCTCGTCCACGGCGACGTTCGCGAAATTGCGCTCGGGCTAGCCACTCCGCTCGAACAGCCCGAACGCAAACGTTTTTTCCTCTCCGTTTCCGGCGCCGGCCCGGACGGTATGATTGTTTATTCTGTCGATCTCGGCCTGAAAGCCCGCGTTGGCATACTCGCCTATTGGTGGCAAGGAGCGCGCGAAGTCTTGCGCTATACTTTTCCTCGCTTTTGCGTGCGCGCAGGGAATCGACGACTCGAAGCTACGCTCGTCATCGTGGGCCGCACAAAAAATTATGGCGGACCTTTCAAAATTACCGACCAGGCCGACTTATTCGAAGATTGTTTCGAAGTGATGGCGCTCACAACGCAGAGCGGCCTTCGCTATCTCAGTTACCTTCCCGCTTTATGGATGGGCAATCTCCGCAAAGAAGAAAACGTGCACTTCTGGAAGGCCGAATCCCTCATCTGTGAACCACTCGATGCCAACCCCGTCTACGCTCAAGTCGATGGCGAGCCACTGACACGTCTGCCCGTGGAATTCTCGATCGTTCCGCGCGCATTGAAGCTGCTGGTACCTCGCGATTCTGCGGCGTCTAACGGCGGCGCTGTTAAACCACAAGCCACACCATTTGTGAGATAGTTTCTATTCGTGGACATCGCCACACACGCCCTTGCGTCCTACGTCCTCGCGCGCGGATTTTTTCCTCGTCGTCGCTGGCCCGTTTTAGCCGGCGTCGTTTGCGCCGGAACGATTGCCGATGTCGATCTCATTAGCGCGCCCTTCGGGCCTGAAGCGTATTTCGCAGATCGTCGCACTTTCACTCACTCCCTGCTAGGCGCGCTCGTCATCGTTCTCCTGTCCGCTTTACTCGCCCGCTATCTCAGCCGAAAACAACCCGAAGCAATCGCTTCGCTTGTGGCGCCTCTCGCTTTGGCCGCTGCCCTTCACATTGTTCTGGATCTTTTCCAATCCGAAGGCGTGGCGCTGCTATGGCCTTTTCGCCCAACTCGCTATGCCATGGATTGGCTTCCGCCCATCGATCCGTGGATTCTTGCCATCTTCATCGGCGGAATTATGCTGCCAGAGATCCTTCGCCTGGTCACTTCCGAAATTGGCGCTAAAAGCAAATCGCCTCGCGGGCGCAATGGCGCGATCGTCGCGCTGCTCGTCGTCGCTGGGTATGTCGGAGCGCGCGGCCTTCTTCACTCTGGCAGTATCGCCACGCTCGAACCCCACTCCTATCACGGTGAATCCGCTCGCGTGGTAGGCGCTTTCCCCGACGCGCTTTCGCTTTTCACCTGGCATGGCGTGGTGGAAACCACTTCGCTCCTATGCCAGGCGGAAGTTCCAGTCGGTCCCGGCAGAACTTTTGATCCGGAAAGCGCCGAATGCCTCTATAAACCAGAACAATCTCCCGAACTTACCGCCGCCGAAAGCACGCCTGCAGCGCGAGAATTCATCCGCGCTGTTCCGTTTCCCCGCGCGGTCGTCTCCAAAACGCAAAGCGGCTATGAAGTAGTCATCCGCTCCATGCGCGATCTCGTCGAGGACGAGACCCGCCACCGCGTCGCCGCCCTCGTTCAAGTCGATTCCAATTTTCACGTTTCCAGCCAGACCCTGGTCTGGTCCACCGAAATCCATCTTCGCTAGCCGAGCAGCAAAGGTGGGGGCGGACCTTTAGACCTCCAGCATTCAGACCTACGCCGTACTTCCCGCTCCTGCCTTGTCCCTCAAAATCAATCGCGACAATCCGTAACTCACGGCTACAAACACCGCCACCCCCACTGCCACTTGAATCTTATGTTGCGCGATGAACGGCATCGCCTGTTCCCCATAACGCGTCGCGAGATAGCCAATTCCGAAATAACGAATCGTCCGTGCCAGCCCGATCGCCGAAGCGAAGCTGCTCAGCGGCACTTCAAACACGCCAGCGGCAAACACAAAAACCTTGAACGGCGTCGGAGGAGGCAGTAATGCCGCAGCCAGCATTCCCCCGAATCCATTTTTCTGCACCCAATGACGGATTGCATGCCCGCGCTCGCCCGCCTTCTTATGAAAAAATGCTTCCCCGCCCTTTTTCGCAATAAAATATAGCAATACACAACCCAGCACAGAACCCGTCATCGCCATCGCCGCATACAGCGGCATCCGCAGCGGTTTTTGTATGCACAGCTCGATCAACAGCAGGTCGTTGATCACCGGAAACGTCAGTATCGATGAATCAAGGAATGAAATCAGGAATAATCCGGGCGCGCCCAGAACCCCGGCAAATATCACTATTTTCTGCCGCCAACCGCTCAACTGTCCTGTCAATGAAAAATCCTCCCTCAAATCCAATTCAGATGGGATGAGAAGGAGTTTAACAGAGGAACCAACAATGCTTCCGCCTAGGCCGCGCTGGCTTTACCCAGCGTGTGATTCTTGATCGGCAATTCCCGAATACGTACGCCGGTAGCTGCAAAAATTGCATTCGTGACCGCGGGCGCAACCGGCGGTATTCCCGGCTCGCCCGCGCCACCGAGCGGCGCTTCGCTCTCATGAATGTAGACATCAATCGACGGACATTCCTCCAAGCGCACCATGTCATAATCCGGGAAATTCTGCTGAACCACAGCGCCGCGATCGATGGTGATCTCGCCATACAAAGCTGCGCTCAGTCCAAAAATAATCGCGCCTTCCATCTGCGCCTTGAATCCATCCGGATTCACCGCCATGCCACAATCTGCCGCTGTCGTAACCCGGTGGACCTTCACGGCTCCGTCACTCGTAACTTCCACCTCGGCGACATGCGCCACGATAGTTCCAAAACATTCCACCATCGCGATTCCGCGTCCGTAGCCAGCAGTTAGCGCCGTGCCCCATCCTGCCTTCTCGGCGGCCAAACTCAGCGTAGCCGCGTAGCGCGGCTTCTCCTTCAAAAGGGCAAGCCGATACTCCAACGGGTCGCGCTTCGTCTGGTGCGCCAGTTCATCCATGAACGATTCCACAAAAAATCCATGCCAGGAAGCCTCCACGCTGCGCCATGGGCCGGTCGGGACATGCGCCGGAACCTTCGCCGTGCCATAATTTTGATTGCGCACGCCGTACACGATGTGTGCCTCGGCATTCGGATCGTCGTCGGTCGTGTACTCGTTCACCCACGCAATCGGCAGGCCCTCATTGTTCACGGCGGCGCGGAAGCGGCTGGTCACGTTCGGGCGGTAGTAATCGTGTTGCATCTCCTGTTCGCGCGTGAAAATAAGTTTTACGGGCATCCCCGGCGCTGCCATCGCGGTTTTTACCGCATACGTCAGGAAGTTCCACAGGTCCGGCAACCGCCGCCCATAACTGCCGCCACTCGGCAGCAAGTGAAATGTAACCTTATCCAAAGGCAGGCCAGCCGTTTTCGCGCAGAACGCCCGCGAACCCAATCCGTCTTGCGTCCCAGCCCACACTTCGAGCGTTCCATCATGCTTATACACGGCCGTCGCGTTCACGGGTTCCATAGGAGCGTGCGCAAGGTAGGGCACATTGTACATCCGCTCCACGAGCGTTCCGCTATTCAGCGCGTTAGCGCCAGAACCAATGGAGAGGTCCTTCTTGATTTTTCCGTTTTTCAGCGCGTCCAGGTGCAAATCGCGAATCGTCTTCGAGGTGACTTCCGCGCTGGCGCCACGATCAAACACCGGTTCAAGTGCATCGGCCGCGTTGCGCGCGCGCCAGAAACGATCGGCCAGCACCACAACTGCATCATCCAGCTTTACTACCTTCTTGACGCCGCGATTCTGTGCAACCACGGCCTCATTCACGGAAACAAGCTTGCCTCCAAACGCCGGCGATATTCGAATGGCCCCGTACCACATGTCCGGAAGTTGCGTATCGATGCCGTATTTCGTAGCACCATTCACCTTGGCCGGAATATCCAGGCGGGCAACGGGCTTGCCGATCAACTTGTACGCTATCCTCGCCTTCAATTTCGGATGCGCGGAAGGACTATACTCCGCAGCCCTCGCAGCCAGCTCGCCGTAACCGAAACTTTTGCCTGACGGCAGATGGATGACACGACTCATCTCCGTTCGAAACTCCTCGGCCGGCGCATTCATCCGCGCCGCTGCCGCCTTCACCAGCATCTCGCGCACTGCGGCTCCGGCAACGCGCATGCCGTACACGCCCGTAAAGCGCACGGCACAAGAGCCGCCGGTAGTCTGCAGGTCCATATATTCCGCGATCACGCGCATCGAGTTGATCGCCGATCCACGCAAAAAGTCCGGGATGGAACCAACGGCCATGTTCTCTTGTTCCAGAACGAATCCTTCCGCCATCGCGCTGTTCGCAAACAGCGGGTCGCTAGGCGCAGTTTCCGCCCGCACATTCGTCCAATCGGCATCGAGTTCGTCCGCCGCCATCTGCGAAAGCGAAGTGAATATTCCGGTGCCCATGTCGCAATGAGGGATTACTGCGGTGATAGTTCCGTCATCGGCAATCTTGATCCAGCTGGCCAGAAAGCGCTCGCCCGGTTTAGCCGCTATCAGATTTGCTCGCCCAAGACGACCGCTAGGCCAAAGGGCATACCCAACGATCAACGCTCCCGCCGCGGTTGTTCCGCCGATCAAAAATTTTCTCCGATTCATCTTGAGCCACCCCCTGCCTGGTGTGCAGCCAGCGCGCGGACCGCTGCGCGAATGCGTGGAAGCGTGCCACAACGGCAAATATTGGTAATGGCTACGGCAAGCTGATCATCCGTGGGAGTTGGATTCGTCGCCAAAAACGCGCTGACTGCCATGATCATGCCGGACTGGCAATAGCCGCATTGCGGCACCTGATGTTCGATCCACGCTTCCTGCACAGCGTTCAGTGAGCCGCCGCCAAGCCCCTCGATGGTTCGAATCTCCGCATCCGCCACGGATCCCACGGAAACACTGCAGCTCCTCGTCGCCTTCCCGTTCACATGCACGGTGCAGGCGCCGCAAGCGGCGATTCCGCAGCCAAACTTCGTACCCGTTAGATTCAACTCATCGCGAATCACCCAAAGCAGCGGCGCGCTTGGCTCGACGTCAACCTCGTGGCTCACTCCGTTCACGTTAATATGAATTCCCATGACTTACCTCCCGAGATGCGGAGTGCGGCAGCGGCAAGCGCGAAATTAAATACACCTGCAAAATTCCCGATTTATGCGGGTACTTCCGTTGCTGCCGCGCTTCTCATCCTCTCATCGCCAGATTATGCTGTCTTGAACGATAGTGACCTTCGGCATAAGTGGCGGGGGTCATGCCGGTGATGTTCTTAAAGCGGCGATGGAAATGGCTCTGATCCGAAAATCCCAATTCGGTGGGCAGTTCGCTGATCGGTCTGCCCATTTGCAGGTGCTTTCTGGCCTCTTCGATCCGCAATTGGAGAAGCCATTCGTAGGGAGGCATGCCAACGAGGCGACGGAAGGAAGGAATCACGTAGGTTTTCGACAAGCCGGTCAAATCCGCAAGCTCGCTCAAACGCACGTTCCGGTGAAGATTTGCGCGAACATACGCCTGTATCCAGGAAACATGCGATGGCTCGCGCCCTTTCCATGCGTGCGCCTTAGCACGGGCATGCCGAACGAAAAGGCAAGCAAGATCAGAGACGAGCTGGCTTTCCGCCGCAAGAGAGGGAGATCCAAATTCAAGAGAACGGCAAAGCCGGCGCAAACTGCAAGCAAGGGCCGGGTCGCGAATCACTACTCCGGGGAATATCGCTGGAGTAGTTATTCCCGGTAAAATGTCCTTCACCAGCTCATCGCCAATGTACAGCATCGCGTAACTGATCCCGCTCTTTTGCAGAGGATATCCAGTGTGGACATCGCCTGGGTTGATCGCAATGATCTCACCAGGTCCACCGCACTCGTTCGATCCCTTGTACCAAATGCCGGCAGTCCCGTCGTCGACGATACCAATCGACCATGTCGAATGGCTATGCCGGGGATATTCGTGGACAAAGCGGATAACGCGGAAACACTCGAGGTGAGGAATCTCAGGGACGGTCCAGGAGCGCGTGGTGCTGACCCGCATACCTGTCGAGTATGCCACGAACGATAACCACGTTTCTCGGAATTTCAGGAGCCACAGGGCGGCGTCCGCAATATTAAAGAAGCGTCTCAATCGCTTCCACGATTACGTCGTACACGCGGTGCAATTCATCCGGTTCGATTACATACGGCGGCATTACATACACGACGTTTCCCAACGGGCGCAGCAACACACCCCGCTCCAGAAAAAACCCGTACAATTTTGGCCGCAGTGCCGAAAGATATCCCGCATCGTCAGCCACAAATTCCATCGCGCCAATCGCGCCAATCTGCCGCACATCCCCCACTTGGGGCATTCCGCGCAAATCGCCCAAGCGCTCTCCGTGAATGTTCGCAATAGTGGCGATGCGGTCAAACACCGGCTCATCCTCAAAAATCCGTAAGTTTTCGTTCGCGGCTGCGCAAGCCAGCGCGTTTCCCGTGTACGAGTGCCCGTGATAAAACGTGTGCATGCGGTTTTCGCTGCAAAACGCCGCTTCCACCCGGTCCGTGCACAGCGTCACGCCCATCGCCAGGAACCCCCCGGTAATTCCCTTCGAGACGCACATTAAATCCGGCACAACGTTCGCCGAATCGCAGGCGAACATTTTTCCCGTGCGTCCAAATCCTGTCAGCACTTCGTCCGCGATCAACAACACATCATACTTCGTGCACAGTGCCCGCACCTTCTGCAGAAATTCCACCGGATGCACAATCATGCCGCCCGCACCCTGCAGCAATGGTTCCACAATTACCGTTGCGATCCGCTCGCTTCGGCCTTCCAGCAGCCTTTCCAGTTGCTCCACGCACTCAATGTGGCAACTCTCCCGCTTCAGTCCCACAGGGCATCGATAGCAATAAGCAGAATGGACGCGATGCACCGCATAGCGCATCGATTGGAATGGCTGCGTGAACGGCGATTCGTCGCTCACGGACATGGCCCCCGCTGTGTCTCCGTGATACCCATGCGCCAGCGCCACGATTTCCGTTTTTTCCGGGCGCGACAAATTCACAAAATGCTGGATCGCCAGCTTCAGCGCCACTTCCACTGCCGTCGACCCGTCGTCCGAGAAAAACATGTGCCGCAGTTCGCCCGGCAGCCACTTGCTAAGCCGCACCGCCAATTCCTCCGCGGCCTCGTGGGTGAAACCCGCCAGAATCACGTGCTCAAGTTTTTTCCCCTGCTCTGCAATCGCAGCGGTGATGCGCGGGTTGGCGTGACCATGCAGATTCACCCACCACGACGAAATCGCGTCAATAATTTTTCGCCCGTCCGCCACATGCAGATACACGCCCTCGGCCCGCCGCACGAGCAAGGGCGCGGGATCGAGCGCACCATTTGTAAATGGATGCCAAATCTGCAGCGAAGACTTCATTGTGCAAAAGCGGATCGGTCGAAGTGGTTCAGGAAGACTTGCATCAGCGCGGTGCGGTGCAAATTCGGAAGCTTGGGAATTTCGCCGATCACCCGGACGTGCCCGAATTTCTCGATGGTCTCGCGGTTTTCTCGGTTCTGATCGCCGATCAGCACCACGCCATGCACGGGCAACTCCGCCGCGTGCAATGCCGCCAGCGTCAACAGCGTGTGATTTATCGTGCCTACGCCACTGCGCGCCGCCAGAATCACTGGCAGCTTGAACTTCACCATCATGTCCAACATAAACTGCTTCCCATTGATCGGCACCAGCACTCCGCCGGCTCCCTCGACGATCAGCCAGTCATTCAACAAGCTCGTCGGCGGATTGATGCGGTTCAAATCGATTTCGACGCCCGCCCACCGCGCCGCCAAATCCGGCGAAACCGGCGGTACAAATTTGTAGACTTCTTCGAGCGTGCGATCCGTCCCTATGCCCGCCAGGCGCATCACCGTCACCCGGTCCGAGCCTTCCAGCGTCCCCGTCTGGATCGGCTTCCAATACACAGCATCCAGAGCCGCGCAGAGCAGCGCCGCCAGTGTAGTCTTCCCGACGCCCGTGTCGGTCCCGGTTATAAAGAAATGGCTTCTCATGCGTATCTCGCTGTCATTCCAGTCGTTTTCCCTTCGCGCCAATCTACCAGGCACTGTACTAATCGCTTCAGCTCTTCTTCGGTGATTCGCGTCGTAAGGGAAAGCCGCAACCGCGACTTCCCTGTCGGCACCGTCGGCGGCCGAATCGCTCGTACGGCAAATCCCGCTTGCTGCAATACCTCCGCTGCTTGCAGCGTATCTTCATTGTTTCCCAAAACCACCGGCACAATCTGGCTGGCGCTTCCAGCCGTTTCGAATCCCGCCTTGCCAAGCGCAGCATTCAATGCACTGGCCCGTTTCAGAAGTGCGTGCCGCTCCGCGTCCATGCCCAGCGCCAGCCGCAACGCCGCTCCAATCTGTTCCGCGAAGTACGGCGGTAACGCGGTGCTGAAAATAAATGTGCGCGCGTGGTTAATCAGGTGATCTTTAATCACCGCCGGTCCGCATACAAATGCTCCGGCCGAACCGAGCGCCTTCCCGCACGTGTGAATCGTCGCCAGAACCTGCGGCAAGATCCCCGCTTCGGCTGCCACGCCACGTCCGCCCTTGCCCTGCACTCCCGTTGCGTGCGCCTCGTCCACAATCATCGCCGCGCCATACTTGTCCGCCAGAGCTGCCATCTCCTTCAATGGAGCGACATCCCCATTCATGCTGAATACGCTTTCCGTTACGATGATTCTCCGCCATGGTGCGCCGGTCTCCCGGCGCAATTCGTCTTCCAATGCACTGAGGTCGAGGTGAGGATAGATGAGTTTCCGGGCTCCCGACAAGCGCATCCCGTCGATGAGACTTGCATGATTCAACATGTCCGAATACACCACGTCGTCCTTGCAAACCAGCGACGACACCAATCCCATATTTGCCGCGTACCCACTGCCGAAAAATAACGCTGCCTCAGCCCCCGCAAATTTCGCGAACTCGTCTTCCAGTTTCCGCCACTCATCTGTATGACCAGACAGCAATCGCGACGCTGTTCCTCCCACTCTCGTGGAGTTTTCCACCGCTCGCAGCACTGCTTCCCGCAACAACGGATGCTCGGCTAGCCCCAAATAATCATTCGAACAAAAATCCACGCCTCGGATTTCCGCAAGGCGCCGCCGCTGGTGCTGGTGCTCCAGCGCTCGCAGCCCTTCTCCGAGCGTTGCCTTCCACGAAGATACGACGTCATCCGGCATGAGATTCCAGTGGCTTCATTCCCAGGCTCTGTAACAACTGTTCATCCTCATCGGGGCCTGGATTTGGTGTGGTCAGTAATTTTTCACCGACAAAAATCGAATTCGCGCCAGCCAAAAAACACAGCGTGACTGCCTCTGGAGACAATTGTTTGCGCCCGGCCGCCAAACGCACGCGCGAACCCGGCATCAGGATGCGCGCCGTGGCAATCGCTCGCACCATTTCCAGGGGATCGAGCGCGGGCATCGACGCCAGTGGCGTTCCTTCCACTCTCACCAGCATATTGATTGGCACGCTCTCAGGATGTGGCTGCAACGTGGCAAGCTGGTAGAGTAAACCAATTCGGTCGCTCGCCTTTTCTCCCAGCCCTAGAATTCCCCCGCAGCACACGGTGATCCCCGCACGGCGCACCGATGCCAATGTCTTCAACCGTTCTTCGTACACTCGCGTCGTAATAATCGACCCGTAAAATTCTGGGGAGGTATCCAGGTTGTGGTTGTACGCCGTCAATCCCGCGTCCTTCAGCCGCAGCGCCTGTACGTCCGTCAACATTCCCAGCGTGCAGCACACTTCCACGCCCAGTGCCGACACTCCGCGCACCATTTCTAGTACTTTCTCGAAATCCTTGCCTTGCGGAGCCTCGCGCCAGGCCGCGCCCATGCACATGCGCGTCACACCTCGGCTCACGGCCTCCCGCGCCACGCTCACCACATGCTCGGGATCGAGTAGTCCTTGCCGTTCCACGTCCGCGTCATAGTGCGCGCTCTGCGGACAATACGCGCAGTCCTCCGGACAGCCGCCAGTTTTGATGGAAATGAGTTGGCACGTCTGCACGCGATCCGGTTGATGGAACTTCCGATGCATCGTCTGCGCCCGGTACACCAGTTCCGGAAGCGGCGTCTCATAAATCGCCTGTACTTCGCTCTTCTCCCAGTCGTACCGTAATGCACCGGCATTGTTCGTCTGCCCCAGCACTTCCGTTTCCCTGTTCATTTTATTTATTCACCTGACCCGGCAGTTCGAAGCATGTACTCTGTAGCTCTTCATACTATCATTAGCACTTCCCCGCAGACCATTTCTCACAATAGGTTCGTTCCTCCTTTTCGTGGCGCTTGCAGCAATCTCTGTCACCCTATTCCTTCCCATTCTTCACCGCTCGTTGCCGGAATCGTTGCTAACCTCCTGAATTCACCAGCATTTGAGGTCCGTGAATCAAATAGACGCTGATTCGACAATCGCCCCTTAACTCTCTTGCCTAGTGTTGTATAAAATAAATATTGGAGCCCCCTACCCATGATTGATGAGAGCACCCGACGTGCGGCACAGGAATACCTTGCGGCCAGACTCTCCGAAGATGGCTTGACCCATGAGCAACGGCTAAATCGGCACGCCGCCGTTGCGCTTGCGCCGGTCGTCTGGAAGCGAGTCAAGGACACCGTGATCACAAAGTGCGTTGAGTGGAACACGATCACCCAGGAAGAGACTTTAACGTGTAAAGAGACTATCCTCGGCGATCTGCGCGTCCGATGCGCCGGTAGACCTTATCAAATGGTGGTGCACTTCGATTCCCCACGACGTCTGATCATGGTCGAGAATACCGCCCGCGAGGAACATGAGCCGAAGGTAATTCTCTGCATCGAGGGTTATGTGACAGAGTCCGGCAGGGACGCTCATCTGGTGCGCAACAACGAACCTGTGAATCTCGATATGCTCTTCCTCGGTCAGCTTCGCGTTTTGGCCGGCCTGAGCCGCAAAATGAACGGCTAACCACGGCCTTCGCTCTATCAACACGAGGAACATACGGGCCCACGCAGCGTATCTTTTTATACACAGTAGTAATCTATAGATTCTTGTCAGCTGCGGCACTTCGCGTTCTGATAAGAAGTGCGGTTGTAACTACTCCCGCGGGTGGTCTATGAAACGCTTCGCGTTGTGTTCCGCTTTCACCGTTTGTGTTCTCCTTCCTCTGTGCGCCACTGCTCAAAATACTGGCCGTATCGACTGCCCTCGCAATGACCGGGGCGATTACGTCTATCTCTACAGTTCCCTCACAACCATGGAAATCCGCTCCACTCTAGACTGTGGCACAGTCGTCACCATCACCGGCCGCTTTGACAATTTCTTCGCCGTCCGCACAGCCAAGGGTGAAACCGGTTTTGTTCCTTTGAGCAAGCTGGTCTTGCTCACGGACCAGGTCGGCCCCGCCACACCCGCGTCGTCCGGGCCACCCGCCCGTGAACGCATGTACTACGACGAAGCTCCTCGCCAAGCGGCGGCCACCGCCGCTAACCCCACCGTCGCGCCGTTCATTCTTTTGCACGACACGACCATCCATGTGAAGTTGACGAAATCCATCTCTTCCAACACCGCCCACGTCAACGATCCCGTGGAGTTCGAAACCCTCGATGACATTTTGATTCAGGGCGTCTCGATCATCAGGCAGGGCTCGAAGGTCACCGGCATTATCGTCGACGCCGAACCTAAAAGGCATTTCGGGCATGGCGGCAAGCTGGCCTTCAACATCACCACCATCCATCTGGCTAACGGCGAAATCGCCCCGGTGCGCTGTTACCAGCAATTCCAAGGCTCTTCCAACAACTCTTCAGAGTCCGTTGTCCCGCTCTACACGGGAAAAGACACGGAGATTCCCAAGGATTCCACATTCATCGCCTTGGTCGACGGTGACGTTCATCTCACGCGCGAAACCTTCGCGGCACCCAAAGCAGGTCCTTCCTCTAGTCCTCCCGAGTCACTTGCGCACTCGACCCAACCATAACTGTCTCTTCATTCAAATTGCCCGTTTCAATCTGAAACAGTCGTTTTTCCACTTTTCGCAGTCCAAATGGTTTGACCCCGCCATCGGCGAAATGCTATAAGTTAAAGTTATCGATTCGCTCCCCCTGCGAACACAGGGTATTGTGGGGTAGACTTGCCCCTCCTAGGGGTCAGAGGAAAAATCGCGGGCGATGCGATGGATTCCTGTCCCGTTCAGAACTGTGGGACTCTTGCCCTTGCAAGCGAGGCGCTCCCGGTTGTTTGTGGATAACGATGTGCAGGTTCAATGGACTCCGCTCCCCGTTGAGCCATTCGTGTGTGCTCGGAATGCAGTTTGGGGCCTCAACGGGCAATCCGCTCGGACGCTCTGCCCCACAAATTAATTGGTCAAGGTTCTGGAGGATTTTCCATGCTCATCTCGATTGTCCCTGCCTGGCGGAAAGTCAGAAGCCTGGCTTTCCGCCTTTCTGTAGGTATTGCGCTCACGCTTTTTTCCGGCGTAGGTCTGTTTGCCGGTTCCGCTCCAGAAGTGGGAGGCGAAGCAAATCTTCGCCTGCCGGATCTCTCGTCGGTCTCCTTTCTCGGCATTGATGGACATAAGCTTCTTCTGTTCGGCATCGGAATCTGTATTCTGGGCCTGCTGTTCGGCATGACCATTTTCAACCGCCTCAAGAACATGCCCGTGCACCGCTCCATGCGAGAGATTTCCGAGCTTATCTATGAGACTTGCAAGACCTATCTCGTTACGCAGGGCAAGTTTCTTCTCCTCCTTTGGGTTTTCATTGCCATCGTCATCGTTCTCTACTTCGGCGTGCTCTCCCCGGTTCCCGGCAAATCTGTTTTTGTCACCCTCCCTGTTATCTTGATCTTCAGTTTGATCGGCATGGGCGGCAGCTACAGCGTGGCCTGGTTCGGAATTCGCGTGAACACCTTTGCCAATTCCCGCACCGCGTTTGCCGGCCTTCGCGGCATTCCGTATCCCATCAACAAGATTCCCCTGGAAGCGGGCATGAGCGTCGGCATGATGCTTATTAGCGTCGAGCTCCTGATGATGCTCATCATTCTTCTGTTCGTCCCAGGTGATTATGCAGGAGCTTGCTTTATCGGCTTTGCCATCGGCGAATCTCTGGGCGCGGCCGCGCTCCGCATCGCCGGCGGCATCTTCACCAAAATTGCCGATATCGGCTCCGACCTGATGAAGATCGTCTTCAAGATTAAGGAAGACGATGCGCGCAACCCCGGCGTTATCGCCGACTGCACAGGTGACAACGCGGGAGATTCCGTTGGTCCCACCGCCGATGGCTTCGAAACCTACGGGGTTACAGGCGTCGCGCTCATCACATTTATTCTTCTGGCCGTCAAGAGTCCCACCGTCCAGGTTCAACTGCTCGTCTGGATTTTCGTGATGCGCATCATCATGCTGGTCGCCAGCGCCATCGCCTACTTTATTAATAGCGCCATCCAAAAAGCTCGCTTTGGCACAGCCAAGGAGATGAACTTCGAGACCCCGCTCACCTGGCTGGTCTGGATCACTTCGCTGGTTTCCATCGCGCTCACCTATGTAGTTTCCATCCTGATCATCCCTGTTCTCGGCGGTGACAGCACGCAGTGGTGGAAACTTGCCACGATCATCTCCTGCGGGACTCTGGCGGGCGCGGTCATCCCGGAATTGGTTAAGGTCTTCACTTCTACCGAATCGCGCCACGTCAAGGAAGTTGTCGCTTCCGCTCAGGAAGGTGGCGCGTCCCTCGGGATTCTCTCTGGCTTCGTTGCGGGGAACTTCTCGGCTTATTACCTGGGCCTCGCGATGGTTGGTCTCATGTCCGCCGGATATATGATGAGCCGCCTCGGCTTGAGCGAGCTCATGGTCGCCGCTCCCGTGTTTGCCTTCGGTCTCGTCGCCTTTGGTTTCCTCGGCATGGGTCCTGTCACAATCGCTGTCGATTCTTACGGCCCGGTGACGGACAACGCGCAATCGGTTTACGAGCTTTCGCTGATCGAGCAGATCCCTAACATCGCTCAGGAACTGAAAAAGGACTACAACATCGATGTGGACTTCGAACGCGCCAAGCATCTCCTCGAAGCCAATGATGGCGCGGGCAACACTTTCAAAGCCACCGCGAAACCCGTACTGATCGGCACCGCGGTCGTCGGCGCTACCACAATGATCTTTTCCATCATCATGGCCCTCACCAACGGGCTCACTTCCGGCGTCAACAACCTTTCACTTCTCCACGCACCGTTCGTGCTCGGCCTGATCACCGGCGGCGCCATGATTTACTGGTTCACCGGCGCTTCCACGCAGGCAGTTACCACCGGCGCCTATCGCGCGGTCGAATTCATCAAAGCGCACATCAAGTTGGAAGGCATTGAGAAGGCCAGCGTTTCGGACTCCAAGAAAGTCGTAGCCATTTGTACGAAGTACGCGCAGAAAGGCATGCTGAACATCTTCATCGCCGTTTTCTTCGCTACGCTGGCTTTCGCCTTCGTCGAGCCCTTTTTCTTCATCGGCTATCTCTTCTCCATCGCCATTTTCGGCCTGTATCAGGCCATTTTCATGGCCAATGCCGGCGGTGCATGGGACAATGCCAAGAAAATCGTCGAAGTCGAACTCAAGCAAAAGGGCACTCCGCTGCACGACGCCACCGTCATTGGCGACACCGTTGGCGATCCTTTCAAGGACACGTCCTCCGTCGCGCTCAACCCGGTCATCAAGTTCACCACGCTCTTCGGCCTCCTCGCCGTGGAGCTCGCCGTGAAACTCACTTCCGACACCGGTGGCGGCCTTTCGCACCTCCTTGCCGCCGCTTTTTTCGTCATCTCGTTCATTTTCGTCTACCGCTCCTTTTACGGCATGCGCATCAGAGGCGCCCAAGCGGAATAACAACGTAACGCACCACCATGACAGGCGCTCGCACACAGGGCGCCTGCTTTTTTTTGAGTTCAGCAAAGTGCTAGAATGCAGGTCATGAAAAAAATCTTCTTCGTTGTCACAAGCTCCCTATTTCTGGTGATTTGCGCCGGCAGCGCTCATGCGCAGACTGGCACCACATGGCAAATCCATGATCTCAATCGCCCCGTGCCCACGGTCATCACTCCCGGAACCTCCAGCACTCCGGATTCCTCTGGCAAAGCTCCATCCGACGCTATCATCCTGTTCGACGGCAAAGATCTTTCGCAGTGGCTCGGTCAGGACAATGGCCCTGCTAAATGGAAAGTGGAAAACGGCTACGCTGAAGTTGTGGCTAAGACCGGCTATATCCACACAAAAAAGCCATTCGGCGATTGCCAACTGCACGTGGAGTTTTATGAGCCCGTTCCGCCAAAAGGGGAAAGCCAGGAACGAGGCAATAGCGGCGTTTTCCTGATGGGACTTTACGAAATTCAGGTCCTCGATTCTTACCAGAACAAAACTTACGCCGACGGCCAGGCCGCCGCCGTCTATGGGCAATATCCGCCCTTGGTGAACGCATCGCGGCCGCCGGGCCAATGGCAGTCTTACGACATCGTCTTCCACGCTCCGCACTTCGACACATCGGGCAAATTGCTTAAGCCGGCACGCGTCACCGTCTTCCAGAATGGCGTCCTCGTGCAAGACAACGTGGAAATCAAGGGCCGGACCGCCATTGGGGATATCCCCACCTACGTGCCTGGTCCCGACAAAGCCCCGCTGGCTCTTCAGGACCACGGCAATCCGGTGCGCTACCGCAATATCTGGATTCGCGAATTGTAATTTGGACGGCGGCTAGCTGCCGCCTTTACGGTCGTAAAACCAAGGCAAAAGTGCGTACGCGTGACTCGAGACATCCTACGCCCGCAGCAATCCCACAAACTTCCTGGGATTATTCTCAAACCCCGGAAATACCGGCGCCAAATCATTCACACCCAAATGCTTCGTCAAAATTTCTCCCACCACGGAACGAAAATCCGTCGTCAGCGCCAGATCACGCCCCTCGTTCAATTGATGGTCGTTCAATCCCGGCCATTTTCCATATACTCGCCCGCCCAGCACATCGGCGCCCATCACGAACATGCAGTTCGCGTGCCCGTGATCGGTTCCACGGTTTCCATTCTCTTTCGCTGTGCGTCCGAATTCGCTCATGGTGACCACTACGATGTCCGCCATCCGGTCGCCCATATCCTGGTGAAACGACATCAGCGATTGCCCCAGGTCCTTCAGCAAATTCGCCAACTGTCCCTGCGCACCGCCTTCATTCACGTGGTTGTCCCAGCCGCCACAATCCAGGAACAACACTTCCACGCCGATATTCGCTTTGATCATCACTCCGATCTGCTGCAACCGCTGGCCCACCGCGCTTTTCGGATAATCCGCTCCATTGTCTGGGGGATATTTCGTCGTGTCGATCCTTCGCAGCATATCGATAGCTTCAAACGTTTCCGCCCCGGTGCCGTGCAGCGCGTGATCGACCGACTGCGAGTACATGGCTTCGAATCCGCCCTCCGCCACGTTGGCCATCGCCGCCGATTGTGGCTGCACCTTGAATTGCCGCAAATCCGGAATCGCAATCGCTCCCGTACTTCCCTGCAGCATCCGCGGCAAATTCGGTCCCATGGCCACCGCGCGAAATGGCGACGCATTTTCTTCCGGGACCGTTCCAATCGCGCGATCCAGCCATCCATCTTCCGTAGCCTTCACGCCCGGAGTGCCGGACTCCATATAATCCTGCGCATCGAAGTGAGACCGTGTCGGATCGGGCGATCCCGCAGCATGCACAATTGCAAACTGGTTTTTCTGAAACAGCGGCGTCAAGGCCGCTAATCCCGGGTGCAGTCCAAAAAACCCGTCCAGGTCTAGCGCCGCATCTGCGCCTCCGTGCTTTGGCGCAGGAATCGCGATCGTCGGCCGCATCCGGTAATAATTCGGTTCCGCGAACGGCACCACAATATTCAATCCATCCGCCGCTCCGCGCTGAAACAACACCACAAGCTGCTTCCTGCCTGCACCGGTCGTCGACGCAACCGCACGTTGCAAAAACCCAGGCATGGTGCTCAATCCCACCAGCCCAATCCCGCCTTGCTTCAGGAAATAGCGCCGCGAAAATCTCGTCGGCCTGGCTCCCTCGCAGCATTGGTTACTCATGGTTCCTCACTTCAATCAAGGATCTCTTCTGATTTCGGTCTTCCAATTTCAGCTTTCAGCCTCTTCATCGCCTCTGAAACTCAGGCGCGCCCAGTACCAATCCCGTCACCACCCCCAAATCCAGTTGCTTCACCGGATCATCCAATTTCGCTTGTACCACTCGCGGATTCTCCAATTGCCGCTGCAGCGTATCCACCGTTCCCGGCGCTGCCTCACCGAGAAACACCTGGACGGCACGGTCCAACGTGACCTTGGCATCGCCCTCGCGGTCGCTTCCCAGCAGCGCCGCCACATCGCTTCGCGATCCACGCACTTTGTTTCCCGCAAGCGCCAGCGAAAAATTCAGCCGGTTCAGCAGCGCCCCCGAATTCACCCAAGCTTCCGCTTTATCCGCATACCCAGTCGGCGGCTGGCACTGGTACAAAGGTTCTCCTATTCGCCCCACCCATTGCACTAGCGGCATCGGTGTATCCACGTCCGTGCCAAGAGCACGAACCGACGACACTACTAATTCGTATGGCGTCTTCACCTTCGCACGGTACGCATCGCGCGACCAGAATTCCGGCGAATAAATCATCGTACGCATCGCTTCCCGGATATCCCCGCCGGACTTCTGAAAACTTTTTGCCATCCGATCCACAAGTACCGGCGGAGGAGTATCGGAAACAAATCTCCTGGCCAGCTTGGTGGAAATAAATTTCGCGGTGTTTGGATTTTTCGACAGCAGGTCGATGACTTCTTCGCCGTCCTTCATCCCGCCCGCATGAATCTTCTTTCCCAGCACTACTTTCGGCTCAGGATCGTGCACCTTTTCATCAAACTTGAATTGCGCCACTTCCCGTGGCTTTTCAATCGTCCAGCCGGTAAAGCATCGCGCCACTTCCGTCACATCTTTTTGCGTGTAACCGCCATCCACGCCCAGTGTGTGCAATTCCATTAATTCACGCCCGTAATTTTCGTTCAGGCCGCGCTGCTGTTTTTT
Source organism: Candidatus Acidiferrales bacterium (assembly GCA_963742325.1). GTDB lineage: Bacteria > Acidobacteriota > Terriglobia > Acidiferrales > UBA7541 > Acidiferrum. The sequence continues at coordinate 4,049,664 of CAVULB010000002.1, forward strand.
CTGCGCCTGCTGCGGCCGCTGAGGATAACCGCGCCGTTGTTGCCGCATCGCGCGTTCCATCGCGAGGCGCTGCGCGGCGTTGGGATCGGCGCTCAAAAAATTATCCAGATAAAACAGCATGGCCGGACTCTTCGCCGTGGCCGCCAGCAAATCCTTGAACTTCCCGAGCGCATTTGGCTGGATCACGTCCCGCTCGTAGGACGTCAGGTACCATTTCACCTCGCCTTTGCCCGCAAACACGTTGAAGTGGTTCAGCCAGAAATCATCCATCACCTGCTGCAGTTGCCGGTCGCTGTAGATCGCTCGCGTCATCTTGGCCATGGCCAATTCTTCCACCACGCGTTGCGGCCGTTTGCTGTCGTCGGAAATTGCTCGAGGCACAGCGTTCGGGTCCACGCCCAAGACATCTTTCTTCCCACTGGCTCCGCTTGTAGCCGGATTGAATTTCATCGGCGAGGGTGTATCCGCGCCCGCTGCTGCACTCGCCACCGTTCCATTGCCTCGCGCCGCTTCATTTCCGCCGCTCGCGTCCATGTCCCGCGCCATCCCATTAATGGCGTCGTCCGCCTGTTTTTGCGCCATTTGCTCTGGCTTCGATGGCTGTTTCGCCTGCTCCGCTTGCTTCGCTGCCTGGTTCGGATTCGGATACTCGGCCATCAACTGCGCCGACGTCATCGTCAGCGTGGGATAGATGTTCATGCGCGCTTCTACGGCTTCGTCGTCAATCTTTTTCGGGTTGAGCTGCAGTTCAATCCATTTCGCCAGGCCCATCTGCTTCACTCGTTCCACATCTCCTGGCCGCGGCCCGTAGGCCAAGCGGTTCAGCGCGTGCTGGATTGCCTCATCCGTAGTGAGCTCCGTCACGGGCAGGCCCTTCAGCACCGGGTCCTGATTCTTTTTCTTGTTGTTTGTGGTGGCAGCGGTAGCCAGCGCCGGTGCGTCCACCACCAGCGTAAACAAGCAGGATAAGGTCAGCAGTATTGCCAGCAGCGACTGCGGCGTGTAGGAAATCCACCGCGCAGCCGCCTGTGGGACGCGACTGACACGCTCGACACACGTAAGGGCAAGGCATCCGCGCATATCCCCCAGATTAACCCGGTCGCCCTCGGAAAGTTGCTGCCCTTTAGGGCAGGTGTTACCTATGCATAGCTGGGTTTTCCCGGCTATTTAGCAAATAGTTGCCGGCTTAAATCAGCCGTCCGGGCGCCCACGCTTCTTAATTGCTGACACTAAATTCCACCGGCCTTTGCGGCGCCTGATTATTTTTTCCATCCACCGCCAGCAGCACCAGCCGGTACGATCCTGCGGGCAATTTGCTGGCATCCACCCTCAGCGCAAAAGGCACCACCGGATTCCCTTTCTCCACAAAAGCGTCCAGCGGAATTCCTCCCGTGAACAGCACCTCTTTATTCGCGCTGTCATAAATCCGGTAACCGGCCGCAACCTTCGTTGTCGGTTCTGTCTTCAACAGCGGCTCGTACAATTCCGAGTACAGCGTGATGGCATCCGTCTTCTTGAACTGGTAGCTGGCCGCCGGTGTAATTTGCATGCCCTTCACGATCAACGGCTTGCGATCTTCCAGCAGCGTCGCATCCACTTCCGTCGGGATTTCATCCACGCGCTGCATGCTCGACGACAGCACCACGCCGCCCAGCATGAACTTGTTGCCGTCAAACGCGTCGATCTGCAACGGCTTCTCCATCTTGGCAAATCCTTGTCCGCCCGAACTTAGCACCACCGCCAGCTTGTAAGTCCCCGGCGCGGCATCGAACTGGTTCTGATAGCGGTAGGGCGCCTTGGTGAACTCCTTCCATTCGTCCTTTTCCATATCCATGCTCAAGGTATCGCTGAATCGCGCTCCGACGGTTCCGTCGGGCTTATACGCAATTCCCAAAATGTTCACGTTCGCGTGATACTTTCCTTTGTCCTTATTAAACACCAACGCGTCTCCGGGGATTTCCATGGTCAGGTTCACGCGGGCCACGTTCGGAGCTGCGTAAAAGTAAGGCGCCTCCATGCTCGCATGGATCGTTCCCGTTGTTGCTCCGCTTGCCTGCGCCTCCATCTGCTTCTCTACCGGCTTCCCTTCCAACGGGTTCGTTGCCCGCACATTGCAATATCCAGAACGCGAGCGCACTTCCATCCCTCCCTTGTTCAACTTCACTCTTAACGTATGGCAGCTTCCCTCTTCCGTGTCTTGCGGCACGTAACCCAACAAGTAGAATTGGTTCATCTCCGCTGCGATGCGCTGCAACCCTCCCAATAGATCGTTGGTGTTATAAATCGCGAATCCGCCTGTGCCTTCCGCCAGCATTTGCATCACTTGTTGATTCGTGGACGCCATATTAGGAATCTTTGGCAACAGCACTTGTGGCTGGTTCATGGGGTTGTTGTAGTAATTCGAGTAAGCCGAACCCGGTGCCCCTGCTGTACCACCAGCCTTTCCGCCCCCACTGGTTCCAGTTCCCGTGCCGCCCTTTCCACCTCCGCTACCTGTGCCGCCGCTTGTGCCTCCCGTTCCGCCAGTACCTGTTCCTCCGCCGTGACCTCCGCCCCCGCCCGTGCCACCGCCTGTGCCACCTCCGCCTGCATGTTGCGGGTCAGGCATCAATGCCGGGCTATATCCGGCCAGCACCAGCCGCGGCTCGCCAGTTCTCGCCGCACTGCTGTTTCCTTTTTGCGTTGGCGTCGTGAGCTTGACGCTGGGCGCAACCAGTCCCCGCACATCGAGAGGATAAATCGCCACGTTCGCCTTGTTGCAGGAGTCAATCGTTGCCGTAAGCTCGGTCATGTTCTCTGTGTTCAGCGGAAACCCTGCCGTAAACAGGATCAGCATCTTTCGTCCCGGCACACCGCGCAGATTCTTGGCCAGGCTGCGGATGGCCAGCAGCATCGTGCGCACGCCGAAATCCGCTTCCGCATTGCTCAACGTCGGTTGGCCGTTCATTGCCACCTGCATTGGCGGAGAAGCCTGACCTGTGGAGTCAATGTTCGGCGATTTGGTTCCGCTGACCGCCGCCTGCAATAGTTTTGTATTCGATGTGAAGTTCTGTTGGATCACCAGGCTGCCGGTAAAATTCACGATCGCCATCAATTGGTCCGGTCCGGCGTTACTCTCGACGAACTTTGCCGCAGTATTTCGCGCCTGCGCCTGATCTCCCGTCTCCATGGTGGTCGTGTCAAAGAAAAGGATCATGTAGTGCTTTTGTCCCGCCGTTTGCCGCGCTGGATCGGACTCAGATGAAAAGCTCGTGACCGTCTGCTCTTTGTTGTCCTCGAAAACCTTGAAGTCTCCCTGCGTCAGGTCCGTGACATAGTGCCCCTTCTTGTCGGTCACCACCGTATCGACCAGCACGAGTTTCGACTCCGTGCGGATCACGTCGTTCGTCGGCACTGGCTGTGGGGGCGCTGCTGCTGTCGGTTTCGCCTTTTCCTGCGCCGGTGGCGTTGACTGCGCCTGGGCCCGCGCTCCCTGTGCTCCGAGCAACATCCCCGACAGCGCCACCGCTGTCATCCATTTCCTAGACAAACCGCGCATCTTCGCTGTTCTCATCTCGCCCCCCATCCAGCTTTCTCAATACGGTATGACCACCGCGCCATTCTTGGCCGCCATCTGCGCCCCTTCCGAATCCCGAACCACTTGCCTAACCATGTATTTTCCTGGTTTCAGTTCAAAGCTCGATTTCATTACCAGTCCCGTATGCGCCAACCTGTCGAACGTTTTGTCCAGCAGCCGCATTTCCAGGATTTTTTCTCCGCCGGTCACAAAATTCCCGTTCTCGTCAAAGATCACAGTCGCCACCGTCAGATCGTCGAAATTTCGCCCGTCGGCCTTGCGAAAGTGGATGCCCTTTACATCGATTCTGGAAACCACGCTCAAGTGCGCCCCGGCGTCGCCTGTCTTGAAGTATTGGGTCTGAAAATCCAAAGGCAGTTCCTGAATCTCGTCCTGCGAAAAAACCGCTTCCTGGATTTCCGCCTTTGCCTGCTCGTTCGGGTCATTCACTTTTCTCGGCGCGTAATATCCCCGCCTCGCCTGTATGTTGTACTTCCGCTTGTCCGTCAATACCACTTTGATCGTGTGGTATTTGCCATCCATCTTCTGGTTCTGCGGGGAAAATCCCAGGACGTAGGAGACTTCCGGCGCAGCGCCTGCCCGGCTTAGCCCGGTTGCCAAATCATTCGAATTTTGAAAAAACGTGCCGCCGGTACCGTTCGCAAAATCCGACAGAACGAACGCATCGTCGAATTGTTCCTGGGTCCGGAACTGGGCCTTCATACTCGCCGTCTGCGGCGTGTCCGTATTGGTTTGTGAAATGTCTCCCAGAATGTCCGGCGTGTACAATCCCCGCGCATCCACGGTATTGATCACGATGCTGGCGTGATTGGCCCGATCGATAATCCCCATTTCGTCCAGAAACTGCATGCTCAGCAAAAATCCCGGCGACGCCAGCACCATCACCCGTTCTCCCGGCATGGAGCCCAATCGCCGTATCACGTCTTCCAGCGCTCGATAGGTATACTCGTTATCCTCATCGCCGGCAACCAATGCCTGTTGCAGCGCCGATTGCGCGATTGTCTGCGCCTCCTGCACCATTTGCGGGTTTCCCTGGAACATGCACTGCAGCGTCTCCGACGCAACCACCGGCAATACCGTGGGATCGCTCTTATTGATGGCCTGGTCGGCCATGTAGTGCGTCACGTCCGGGCAATTCGTCACGGAATTAATCTTCCCCATCTTTGGCCGCGGCAGCACCTGGTCCAGCGTTTTTGTCAGCGCCGCTTTATCGCTCGTGTATTCCAGTTTCAATTGCTCGGATGTGCCAAAGATTCCGATGCGGTCCGAAGGTGTCATGCCCTCAATCAACTTCCTCGCGCTGTTTCTCGCAAAAACCGCGTCCTGCATCTGCAAATGGATATCGTCGAACACCAGAGCCACAAATCGCTCCGGCAGAGCTACTTTATCTCCCTCGGTTTGTTCCTCTGCCCCCTGCTGTGTCTTTGCTGCTTCCTCCATGCGTTTCTTGCGCGTCTCCGCAGATTCCACGTCAAACGTGCTGATCGCTTGCAGCTTACCCTGGTCGTAAACTTGAAAATCTTCGCGCTTCAGATCGCGTACCAACTCTCCCTTGCTGTCGCGTACAATTACCTTCACCTGGACGAGATTCACCCGCAGCTTGAACGTTGTGCTCGTATCCTTACTGCTAAGTTCCGCCTTCGGTTCCGCTGTTTTTGTTTGTTGCGCGTCAGGTGACGCGGCGGATTGTGCAGTAGAGGGTGCGGCGGGTGGTGCAGCAGGTTGTGCGGCTTGCGGTGGAGCTGGGTTCTGGCTGGTCGGCGCTGTTCCGCTCGGCTGAGCGCTGGCAGGCATCCCGCCGGTTTGCTGTGCTCGCGCTACCACCGTCCCCATCAGCGCGGACGCAAGCAAAGCCAACCACCTCACGCGATGGTGGCGCCACTTCTCGTAGGCAGGCCCAGGCGTACTCCCCTCCCTTGCCCCCATTCGCAACCCCCTGACCTCGCACTCCGCCAGGCCGGTCACTCCGCGCGGGTGGGACTCCCCCGACTATAGGCTCAGCCATTTTTCATGTCAACGCAGCGCGAAATCGCTACGAAGATCTTCCCTCTTGTATATGGCGGAGAACCCACCAGATCTATGGTTCCGTCTTCGGCGCGGAGATTTTCTCTTTCTCGTCGACGGCGAATAGGAGGTAATTCCCAAAGCTCATTCTTTGATGAACGCGAATCCCCTTCAAATCGAGATAGTGTTCCGCGGTATGGGGAACCCACATTTCCTCGTGCTTGAGGCGGAAATGTACTGGGCCATAGTCGACCACAGTGTGATCGGCGGTCAGCCGTATCTCGGAGATCGGGTTGATCAAGTCTGTCTGCAGTCTCACGATTTGATAGCTATCCTCGGTGAACCACGCGCGGCCTTTCAGCGCGACCAGATACGATGGGTGGTTGGGCCCGAATGAATAAGAAAGCGTTGTGTTCGGCCGGTCCGGCCTCTGCCGAAAATGGATCTGCCACAGGCGATGGCCATTCAGCGTGACCATCCCCTCGCATTTCATGTAAAAAGCGCTGCTGTCGTATGGATGGAATATCAGCAATAGTGCGGGCAATCCTTTGGAAATGACTCCGCCGGGCGAGTCGGCCGCAGTCGGATCGCTATTCAAATATTCTTTTACGTTCAGGATCCCGGGCCGGCTCTCTTTGATGGACACGATGTAGTCATAGGTCCAGTGACCCACATTGGTCACGTCTCCCGATTTATTAATCGTCTCCTGAGAGATTGACTGTGTGGAAGTAAATTGCTCGACGTCATCCACGAATTGCTGAATTCTATGTCCAATCTTTGGCAGCACCTCGTCCAGATTGCAGGCCGTCCCCGGCTCGACAGGCGCAGCAACGTCGTCAACGTCTGGTGGCAGCCAACGCTCGCCTCGCGCGCGCGTGGCCCCGGTACTGTTTGTGCTCGGGTGCCCTGGATCGGACGTGCGATGTTCTGGCGAAGGGAGCGCGCTGAGCGCGGTCAAGGCTTCATCTTGCTTCTGCCTATCGGAATCTTCGACAACCGCGTTTTCGTTGCCGGACGTTGACATGACTTTTTCGATTTGCGCGATCTGACGTTTCACGAGCTCATAATTCGGGCCTGGCGGGAAATAAGTCAGACAGTTGCGCAAATGCGGAAGGGCCCCGGCTAAATCGGGCTTTGCCACCAGGATCACCGCCAAAAGTTGCTCGGTTTCGGGTTGCACATGAAGAGGATCCATGGAAAGCGACTTAGCGGCGCTGGCCTCCGCGACATCCAGTTTCTTGAGATGATAGTTGGCGAGCGCCTTGTAATACCACAGGTCCAGTGTGCCACGCGGATTCAGTTCCAAAGCGCGGGTCATTTCGTCGTTCAGCTCTGTCCACTTTCTGGCCTGCGTAGAGAGCGGGGCCATCTGCTCGTAGGGCAGCGCAAACTTAGGATCAGCCGTGACGGCTTTCGAGAATGAACTAAAGGCGGCGGCGGACTTGGAACTCGCCTGAATCTTTCCGAGCTGGTACCACGCTTCGGCGAATTGAGGATATATGTCGACAGCTTTCTGGAGTTCGCGCTCAGTACGGTCTGGCTTATTCTCGAGCCAATCCTCGCGCGCTTTCTCGAACGCTCTCATGGCATTCTTGGGAGCGGACGCCGTGGTTACGCTCACCGCGCTGCCGGCTGACCCTTCTTCGCGCTTCAGCGAGATGGTGCCAATGTTGGGATGATCGAGCACTCCACGATCCACAATGGTGAGTTCGGAGGAGTCAAAACCGGGCAACACTGCTGAGACCTTGCAACCGGCATATCGCGTAAGCAGTGACTTCTCGGCACCCACCCTGGTTGAAGGATTAAGGGACTGGGGAAGACTAATTACAAAAATGCCGCGAGAATCGGTTTTCGTCGTGTAACGGGCTTCTCCGCCGCAAGTCACGGTAACAGCGATCGGGTCCCAGACAAGCGCGCTGTTCGCCACCGTCACATTACCTAGGAGGCGATCTCCGGTACGTTCCAGCTCGTAAGTTTTATCCCAATCCCGATTCAGGTATGCGCTTGGATCACCATTGCTCATGGGATTCGCCGCCGGCTGAGACGGTGATTTAGAACCTTGCGCGAAACAGCAAACCTGGGGCACAAGAAGTCCGGCGACAAACAGCGAGAATGTCGCATTCCTCATAACATTACCTGGTCACTCGAATTATGATCCTTTTACAGGTCCGCTGAAAGAATAATTTCCACGAAGTGAACTGATAAGGCGTTTGATTTAAATGAGGATAGCAACTGTCTTGGACTCGCTATTCACTTCAGGACAAACTCGTTACTCGTCCCACTCTTCCAGGTAGTGCCTTTTCGCGGGTGATGCCGGTGGTTTCGGAGGAACAGCGCATTGGCCACACAAGAGGGGCACTGATTCCCCGTCTAATTCTTCCTGGTTCTTTTCGGACGTGACGCGACAGATCGCTATCGGGGAGTCGGGACAAAGGGCAGCAGTGATCCCGAGCGTTTCGTTACGGCAGGAAACCGCATCATCGTGTTTGTGCACGCAGGGGTTCGACTCAAAGGCAGCGACGAGTCGCACGATGTGTATTTCGCGGACGTCTACATATTCTGGAGCGGCAAGGCTATCCAGATGCGCGCCTTCTCCAATCGACAGGAAGCGCTGCGTTGGGACGGAGTTGAAGACTGGAATCCTTGACGTGACCCTGCGCCGCGGTTGTTCGCTCATCTGTTTATCCCTGCAGGAATCGCCGTATTGTTATTCCGGATCAGCAACGGGACACTGCAGTTGTCTTATAGTTTCGGCAAGAGAGGATTCCCATGAGCAATCAAATCGGCGATCGTTACACCTGTTCGGACCCAAATTGCGGCTGCGAAATCGCGATTGAGCGGCCTTGCAACTTACATGCAGGTTCCGTTCGGCCTGGAAGCGGTTCTTCAGAGAGCGATGCCACGGCGTTCCACGGCGCTACCCGATCGTCTGGCGGAGAGAATATTTCGACCGTTGGCGATTTTGGCTCGCAAGGAGCATCAGGCGAAGGTCTTTACGGCACCAGCGGTTCGGGACGCAGCGCCACCACCAGCGGGCGATATGACAGCACCACCAGCATCCCGAACGAACCACACCGTATTTCTGGGGAACCAACGCACGAGCGTTCGCTCACTTGCTTCTGCGGAAGCCGGATGAGACTCTCGACTCAGAGCTCCAGAGTGGCTAGCGCGCGATAATCATCGCCGCTTCACACTTCGAATTGTCTGGCTTGTGTACCCTTCCAGCCGCCACACGTCTTGCTCGTCGACATGCCTGAGCACATACCGGTCGCCACCTTTGACGCGCACGCGGAAATAAGTCTCCCCGGGCGCATACCAGCGGTCTTCGACTTCCTCAACCTCAAGCGTCCGCTCGCCCAGTTTCAACCGCGTTGGCCGTTCGTCAGCGTTGTAACCAGAATAACTTTCCACTTTGACGCTGAGGAGTGACATGTTCCGCGTTCCCCGCTCGTCATCCGCCATTGCTCTTGATGACCGCCCTCTCCGCGTTCCAAGCGGCGCCAAAGAAAACGATGACCGCCGAAAGTTGCATCCACACCAACAATCCAATCACCGCCGCCAGTCCGCCGTACACCACGTTGGCCGGCATCCTCCTCACATAAAACCCAAACAGCGCGTTCGCCAGCCACCACAGTAGCGTCGCCATGGCGGCTCCCGGCAATACATGGCTCAAATGCTTTTCGCGTGGCCGCGCCACCCAGTAAATCACCGTCAGCGCGAGCATCGCCAACACCATCGCTGCCAATGGAAAAAATATTAACCACATTCCATGCACCGGAGCGTTTCTTCCCAACTCGCCCGTCAGCCAGTGCCGCAACGGCCTGCCAAATACTCCCAAAATTCCAGCAGCCACGATCGGCGCCATCGTGATCAGCAGCAACAGCAGCCCGCGCAACTGCCGGTGCAGGAACCCGATTCGTTCTTCATCGCCATATATCGTGTGGATCCCGTCCATCAGCAACTTCATCACCTGTGTTCCGCCAATCAACGCCCCGGCCGCTCCCGCCAGCGCATACTTCCACACGTCCGGCCCGCGACGGTCCAGGAAGTCCGCAACAATTCCCTGGCTGCCGGGCGGCAAAAAGTCCGTGAAATTCCGGAATGCCTCGAGGGTTCCGCTTTTATTCCCGATCCACGTCGACGCAAATCCCACTGCTAACAACATCGTCGGGAAAAATGCCAGAAACACGTTGTACGCGATTGCCTGCGTAATCGTGCTGCACTGCGGGTACACTCGCCCCACCATTCGCCACAATCGATTCGCCAAATCTCCCCCTCACTTTACCCGCATTATAGCCATTCGCTCCGCTTATTTGCTTACTACTCCTGTGTTTCCCGGCATTTCCGATCCATCCTCACAAATCTGCACGGAGTATTGTACCCTCGCGATCGAGCGTTCTCTTGTTCCGTATTCCCCGCTCGGGAATTATCCTGTCCCGGCCTGGTATCCTCACAATTTCCGCGCCTTGCATATCGGCTGGTCTTCCGACCGCCCTCCAGCCCCTTTTTTTCAGGACCAGAGGTGACATGATGAACGCTCTGCGTTTTTCCGGGTTCGCTCTGACAAACTTCAGAATCTGTGTGTCGAGCAGCAACCGGACCCACCCATCCATCCACCCCCGGGGCGAAGCCAAGATCAAAATCGTCGCCGCTTGCATCAATCAATCCCCGTGACGCCAAAAATGTCCAGGGACATATCCCGCCACCACGCTTCCGCGCACGCCAGGACGCGACTTCGCCGGTATCGTCATCGAAGGCCCCCAGAATCTCCTCAATACCGAGGATTGCGGCAGCCGCGGTGATATTGGATTCACTCGCGACGGCAGCCTTGCTGCACACACCAGGTTGCCATCCGTTCCGTGCGTTTCCCCTTCTGACGGGAAAAGTAACACACCAGATCCACTCGCATAGCTTATATGCGGGTGGATTTCTTGTGTAGTCTATATGCTTGGCTGGCGCTGCAGGCGGCTACTTCTTTTCCAACATCACTTCGGTGGACTTGATCACTGCCGAGACAGTGTCTCCGACCTTTAGCTTCATTTCATCGGCGCTGCGCTTCGTAATCACACTCTCAATCACGTTCTTGCCCACGCGCACGACCACATGGGCCATTACTCCCCCGAACTGGAGTTCTACGATCTTGCCTTCAAGGCGGTTTCGCGCAGACAGTGTCATGGGCAAAGAATACCGCGATCGCTTTTGATCGTCCATTACTTCTTTTCTCAACGCAAGACGCCAGATTTTCCACAGTCATACACAGATTTGCACAAGAAATTAGGTAGACACCTATTGCCAACTTCCCGCGCTGGGGATATTGTGTCCCCAGATTGAGCCGAAGAGCTTCAAAAACTCTGCGGCGCAATTGAAAGAGGGCGCAAAAATCGCAAGATTCGAGCGCCCTCAATTTTTTATCTGGCTTCTTTTCTCCACTGGGCCGTTCACAATCAACGCTAGAACGAGATAAACTGTGCGGAATCTATCATTCCTCCGGGGAAAACCTTGCCGATACATCTCGCTGGCAATCCGTCTCTGCCCATCATTGCGACCCACCTGTTGGCACTTCACCTGATAGTTGCGGGCCCGATTCTTGACTATTTTGAGACGCGCCCCCTGAGGCGCCGCCCTAGCCCGCTGCGGCGCCTGCACTATTACCAATTCACGTTTGTTTGGCTCTGGGTGGCGACCGCCGTGGCATGTTGGGCGCAAGGCTTCAGAGATCTCGCGACGCTGCGCGGTTTAGGCATTCCTGTGGAATGGCTGCGCGCCCACGCCTGGGTCTGCTGGCTGTTGGCGTCGCTCGTGGTACTGGTCGTAATTCTGCAGTTGATCCTGCCGATAGTCCAAGTCGGCACCAAGTATCGCGACCGTGCTTTTCTCGAGCCCAAGCAACTCGAACCCCTGCGCTTCTTTCTGCCTTCTTCCCCCGTGGAACGCCGCTGGTTCGTCGTCCTGAGCATTACAGCCGGCTTCTGCGAAGAGCTGCTCTTTCGAGGATTTTTGTTGCGCTACCTGCACACATGGCCGCTGCATCTGGGCTTGCTGTGGGCCATACTCGCAGCAGCGATCATCTTCGGCACTCATCATCTTTACCAGGGCTGCAAAGGAGCCCTGTCCACCTGTATCGGCGGACTCATTTTCACAGCAATCCTGATCGTCACCGGGAGCCTGTGGGCCGGGATGCTCTATCACGCCGCTGCGGACCTGAGCGTTCTGCTCTACTGGCGGCCAAAGCCGGCTCTTGGTTGATTGCCTTTCGGATTTGCACAGAAATGCACAGAAATGCACAGCAAAAGTGTTAGTGACAACTTGCCAATTACAATTGGGAAGGATACAGTGGCGGCAGATTGAGCCGGTAAGCTTCAAAAACTTCCCAGCACAATCAAAAGAGGGCGCAAGAGCCGCAAGGTTCCTGTGCCCTCAATTTTTTGTATCGGCTGAAACTTGACCGCCTGCGACAGCGTGGTCGCTCATTCTTCGATTCTGCGGCGGGAGACGCCCACCGCTTCCACTTCTTCGCAAGAGACTTCTTTATCGGGCACGTTCAAAGACTTCAACCTGTAATACATCACGTACAAATTCTCGATTTGTTTTCTTTGCTGAAAGATCGTGGCTGAAACAATCATTGCCAGTACGCTGTACACCAAAATGTATCCCGCCACCATCAAAGGCGCGGTCGTGGTATTTGCGTAAGGCCCGTAACCGCGCAGAGAACCCCAAACCGCAAATCCGCTCATCAGGAGGCACGCCCCGGATACTTCCAGCGGACAAAAGCGAATGGCAGCCCAAAACAAAAACGGAACGCTAAAAAAGAGCTTGGGGACCCAGGAGACGATGGGCGGCCCGAAATTCAATACGCAGATCGCGGTGAGCCCAGCGAGCACGACGGTTGCTTCAGCCCATTCCGTCCAGCTCAGGGAATGATGGCGATGCACCAATAAAAGCACCAGGAACGGCGCCAATATCACGGAACCCAGAAGATCGCCGACCCACCAGACAGACCAGACACTCCAGAACGCAGACCATTTCGACATGCCACCCAAACAGAGTAAGCCGGCGCCCACGGTCGCGCAGAAAGCAGTCGGCACGATTCCCGCCAGAACAAAAAAGCGCAGCACGCCTTTCGGAGTAAAAAAAGCATCCACTCCATTCGCAAATCTTTTCACCAAAAATACCGCAATCATCACTTCCAGCATATTTCCAAAGGCAATCCCCAAGGAAATGAAGGGTATCCCTGTCGTTGTCACGTTGACCAGAAACCCTCCGGCGAAGATACCGGGAAGTGCCTTCTTGCCCTTGATAAAGAGCGCAGCCAGCGCGATACCCGTGGGAGGCCAGAACGCTGTTGCGTCCGGATTCGGTACAGCCAACTGCTGTCCGAATTTTCCCGACACGAAGTAGGCGATTGTGATGACAAGAAAAAGCAAAATATTCTGAGGACTGATGGCGGACCCGGTTACGCTTCGGATGGACTCAACTTGTCTGGCAACGAAACTCTCCCCATGGGACCTTGAAATCATGAACACTTCCTCCTACCCGTTTGTGTTCTTCAACGGGACGAGCTTCGCACTGATTTTGGCACAAGACAGTCTTCGGGTCGCAGGGTCAGAGATCGGGAAGTGGTGGGAATTACCGGGCGCGAAGGTGTGATTGTGTCTCCTCTCCATAGCCAGAACCTGCGAGTGCCTATTTGCAGATGGAGACTGCTGAAGAGAAACGCCGGCCAGCGCTTGTCGCGAGGACGCGCCGTCTCTCCCAACGTGCTACAGTATATCCTTATCCGTGATTATCGTAATCGTGTCAAGTACCGCGACAGTTACCACCTTGTACGACTGCCGAGTAATGATAAAAAAGAGAAGTCTGCGCTTGAATAACCCCTCAAGTTCCAGTTGTATAAAAAGGGCAGAATGAGGTAGTTTGTGCCGCATGGAGACAGAACATGAACCTCGGATCACGAATTCGCATTGTGCGAGAAGAAAAAAAGTTTTCTCAAGGCGACCTGGAGAAGCGGACGGGCCTGCTGCGCTGTTACATTTCGCGAGTGGAGAATGGGCATACCGTGCCGTCCATTGAAACGCTCGAGAAAATTGCCGGCGCGCTGGAAATGAAGCTCTACCAACTGCTTTACGATGGCGACGAACCTCCCAAGGAGCTCGAACCAAAAAGCGATCTTTGGGGAAGCACTGGAAAAGAAGCGCGGTTTCTCGGAAAACTTCGCCAAGTATTGCCGAGCATCACCGAGAGCAACCGGGAGTTACTGCTTTTCGCGGCATCGCGGCTCGCAACTGCAAAGAGATCGCGTTCCTAGGTTTTCTTAACCGCGACATAGACCTAATATTTATCGAAATCCGAATGCGGCGTTTGTGGTGGGGGTGCCATTGCATGCCGTTCAAGCTGGACTTTGGGTGCGATCCACAAGTCAGGCCCGGTCGGAAACCGACAAACAGAATACAGAAGGCCACTATCCGGCAAACGAGATAGCGGGACGGCCAAGTTTCTACTTGTTGTGGGGGAACAATTGCGGCGATTCCGGCCCGAGACCCCAGTCAGGGCAATCGAATTAATCTCAGGGGAACTGTGCCGATGGCGCACGGAACACGAACGCCACAACGATGTGGGATTGGATCGGCTTTCCCTCATATGTTGCCACGCTGAAATTCCAATTCTTCAAAGCGCCGGTTACCGACGCCGTCAGCGGCGGAACGTCACGCAGAGTCGTGACATTGGCGACATGGCCATTCGTGTCCAGATCAACGTCCAGGACCACTGCTCCCTGGGTTTTCGCCTTGGCAGGATACGGCGCAAAATTGGCCGTGTTCAGTTGCGGTGGAAGAAAGGCCGGATCCTTTGTAGAGATGGGCTGAATCTGCGCTGGCGGCGGCAGTGGAATATTAACCGCTCCAAGAAAGCCGGGATTGTAGACGATGTTGATCGTAAGCGTCGATGCCACGGGCTTTCCATCCAAGGTAGCCGGCGAATACGTCCAGAACCGCACCGCCGCGACGGCCTGCGCAGACACAGAGGAAATGTCCCTCAGAATCCCCACGCCCGTCACTTGACCTGCCTTGTCCAACTCCACCGAAAGCGTCACCACGCCGGCGTCGAGGCTGCTCGTGGGGTAGGGAATGTTTCCAGCTTTGCTCAAGTTTGCCGGAACGAAATGCGCCGGCTCTTTTGCTTCACAAGTCATCGCGCATGCCACAACCAGCATCGCTAGGAGCACGCGTGTGGAAAGATTGATAATTCGCTTCATCGTTTATGCCGGGCCGATCCCGCTCGAGAGTTTGCTCTCTACACACTATCCGGACAGTGGCCGATGTGTATTGTCAAAAGTAACAGGCAACTCTTAACGAGGGATCTCAGGTCCTGAAAAGCCCGTTAGTGGGAATTTCGATTGGTTAAGCCAGCGACTGTATTGGACTGCGAGCGAGTTATACTTCTGCCCATGCAACGGGATCAAGCGGTTATCGACCGATGGACGGGTTCTGCGCCCGAAAAGATGAGCACGCTCCCGCAGGAGCAGATGAACAAAGGAAGCGTGAAGCGCTCGAATCAATCCGTGAGTACTCCAGGGACCATGGGATTAGTTTTCCGGCTGAAGTTCTTATCGTGAGCGGCGAAGGTCGCTTCTCTTATCGGCTACCTGATCGCGGAGAGTAGGAACGGAGTAAAGTAAAGAGAACGGGAGGAATGAGATGAAGAAAGAACGGATTTGGGCGGGAATGGTGGCGGCAGCGGGAATGGCTGCGCTGGCGTCTGGACAGGGATTGCCGGCCGGGCCGATGACAACGCCAACGATGAACGTGGGGCCGGCAGTGGCGGCGAAGGCGGCAAATCCCACCCCGAGTGCGGCGGCCAAGAATCAGGGTCAAAAAACGGCGATAGGAGTGGGAGCGGCGCAGGTGAAGGCCTCTGGGCCCTCGGCGTACTGGACAGACCTGGTGGACATCGACGGCAACGGAGTAGAGGAAGATACGGAGTTTCTCTTCGATAAGCAGCGCGGAATGCTGTACACGTATAAGCGGGACGCTTACCAGTGTGGGAATGGGACGTCGCAAAATGGAGACGTGCTGATGGGCATTTACACCCAAGGAAACAACTCGGGAATGCCGCTGGGGTCGGGATGGTACGTGGTTGCGGTGAAGGCGGGGCAATGCGGCGAGAAAAAAGCAGGGCTGTTCGGCTGCCGTTTCGACGCGAGCGGAAAGCTGACGATCTGCGGGGCGGCGAAGGTGAAAGAAGAGTCAGGCGAGGTACAGGTGGTGGTCAAGAAGTAGAGGAAAGTTCGGATGTCTTGATCGAAACTTAGGGTCTCGGAAGACTCTGAGCTTGTTCACATGGAACTCAACGCTTCCGTCTCTGCCGGGAACTTCGTATGGCTTTAACTCCAGCCCGATTCATGGCGAGGATAGCTTCTGTAAGTGTTTTGCTGCTCGGTTTACTTTTCCCCGTATTCGCTCAGCGTCCAAGCGGCCGCGCAGTTGCTGATATTCCTGCCCCGCAAACTAATCCAACCACGGTGAAGATATGCGTTCGCGACTCGAGAGGACTACCGCTGGAATTCGCAGCGTTTGTCAGGCTGTATTCCGTAGTTTCACGCTACGACGTGAAAAGCGCGACGGGTGAGGGCTCCACCGCAAATTTCCCGAACGTTTCGCCCGGCGAGTATGAAGTCGAAGTTCGCGCTCAGGGCTACCAGACAGCCTCCGAAGCGGTGAATGTGGTCAGTTTTGGCGGCGATGTTTCTGTGTATCTGTATCTGCAAAATGAGACTGGTGATGCGGCGAACAACGTCCAGGGCAAGAGCGTGGTGATGGCTCCAAAGCTGCGAAACGAAGTGGAAAAGGGGCTCAGCGTGATGCAGAAAAAGGACTACGCTGGGGCGCGAACCCATTTTCTGAAAGCTTCTCAAATGGCGCCTGCTAACCCGGACGTGCTTTATCTTTTGGGGACGGCCGAACTGACATTGAAAAACATAGACGCCGCAAAAACTGATTTTGACAACGCACTGAGATTGGAGCCTTCCAACCAACGGTTTCTTCTGGCTTTGGGAGATGCCGAGTTGCAATCTGGCGACGTTTCGTCCGCGATCCTCATCTTGGAAAAAGCGTTTGATCTGAACGGAGCAGATTGGCGCATTCATTATCTTCTGGCGTCTGCCTATTTCCGTGCTGGACGCCTGTCAGAGGCAAAAACCCATGCCTCGAGAGGAGCGGCCATGGCAAAAGAGAGAGGCGCTGCAATCCTCTGCCTTCTAGGAGAAATTCAGTTCGCGGAGGGCAAAACATCCGAAGCCAAAGAAACATGGGAACTAGTGCTGGCTGAATTTCCAAACGACCCCATCGTTCCGGAGACCAAAGGCAAACTGGAAGGAACCGCGGGAGTTTCATCGGTTACCAAGCAATCCGCGAATGCGATTGCAAAACCGCCAATATCTCAGGCGACGCCCGCGGGACTGATTCCGGTCGAGGAACGTCCCTGGGCACCCCCAGACATCGACGCCAAGGAATACCGGATTGCGAGCGATGCCGCTTGCAACATCGACGAAGTTCTTGCGCGCGCGGACCTTCGATTGAAATCTCAATTAATGAATTTAGAAGAATTTACCGCCACCGAACGAATTGAACATCAACAGGTGGATCGCTATGGTGTCCCCGGGCCGGTATTCAGCAAAGAATTCTCTTACATTGTGTTCGTTCGTAAAATTCGGCCGGATTCGTTCTATCTTGAAGAAAACCGCGCGGAAGGAAACGATCTCTCCGCCTTCCCGACTCCCCTTGCGACTACCGGCTTAAATTCGCTAGGGATTTCGATGCTCAAGGCTTCCTCAGCCAAGAATTATGAGTATCGATGCGAGGGCCTGACAAATCTTCGAGGGGAAGCTGCCTGGCAAGTTCGTTTTGAAGAACGGAAAGGTGCAAACAGTTCGACACGCCAGTGGAGAAAGAAGGGACAGCTCGTGAATATTCCCTTGAAGGGCCGCTTCTGGGTGACGGCAAGCAATTATGACCTGCTGCGAATCGAGACAGATTTGATAAAACCTTTAGCAGAACTCGAACTGAGTTTGGACCACCTGGTCGTGGACTACGGGCCGGTGAGCTTCGAGAACGGTAATGTAAGACTCTGGTTGCCGTGGTCCGCGGAAATGTTCATGCAATTGCATGGCAACCGCTACCATCACAAACACTACCTGACAAATTATTATTTGTTTTCGGTGGACACCGCTCACAAGATTGGCGCGCCGAAAAACGGCACCGGCAATAAGAATCAACCGTCACCCGACACCGAGGCCGCTCCCTGATACACGCAGGAAAAATGAATTTAAGATAGCGGTATGTCCGGTACAACTATCCAGGCAGTTGGAGCGGGTCGCCGGGAGTGTTTGCAAGAGAAGGATTTAACGCGGAGTCAGAAAGATCGGACGCAGGGGGCGCGGACAAGGAGTGGGTCGCCAAAGGAGTGGAGGGCTAAGTTTTTGCACAGGTTTGCACAGAAATGCACAGGAGATGGAAGCGACACCACTTGCCAAAGGTGGTCGGGAAGAATACAGTGGCCACAGATTGAGCCGGGAAGTGTCAAAAACTTGCCAGCACAATCAAAAGAGGGCGCAAGAGCCGCAAGGTTCCTGCGCCCTCAATTTTTTTGCTTACTTTTACGGCCGGCCTTCGGAGCCGGCAACGTATCGTCGCGACATGCCGAAGGCCGAAGTGCACATTCGTGGGTGCCTTGCATTTCGCGCTGGATACGGCAGGGGATCAGATTGCGGAGCTTGTCTGTGGATTTGTGAAGTAGCGGCACGCGAAGGGATTTAACGCGGAGGACACCGAGAAGACAGAAGTTTGAGCCGGACTTTGGTAGCTGAGTAAGCACTGTTCGCGTTTGAAGCCGAGATAAGACTGCATAATGAATCATGGTCTCAACGGTTTTGGCGAACAGTGGACGCGGTGGGCAGCGCCTTGATGGAGTAGATCTACTGCGAGGCCTGGCGATCTTTTTTGTGTTGATGAACCACGTTAACATGCGGTTATTGATTGCGAAGGTGCCATATACAGCCGGCCTGCCTGACCAGCTTGTATCATCATTGGTGTGGAACGGCCAGCCAGGGGTGCAGATTTTTTTCGCGGTATCGGGATTCCTGATCACATCCACTTCCCTCCGGCGTTGGGGCTCACTGCCTAGAGTGAGTCTTAGTGGTTTTTATGTGATGCGGTTCGCGCGAATCGCGCCGTTGCTTCTGTTGCTGTTGGGCATACTCAGCGTGCTGCACTTTCTTGGCCTGCAACATTTCGTCGTGTCCGCGAAAACGGGTGGGCTTGCGCGGGCACTGTTTGCCGTGCTCACGTTTCACGTAAACGTTCTGGAGGCACGGCGAGGATACCTGCCCGGGAATTGGGATATTTTATGGTCGCTGTCCGTGGAAGAGATATTTTATCTGTTCTTCCCGCTGGTGGCGCGGTTATTCGGCCGCGGAAAGCTGTTCATCGCACTGTTGCTGGGTTTCGTTGTGCTGGGGCCGTTTGCGCGTACGGTGTTCACTCACGGTAATGAGGTTTGGAAGGAATATTCGTACCTGGGAGGCATGGATGCTATTGCCTCGGGCTGCCTGACGGCACTGCTGGTGAAGCGATTCCAGTTCTCTCGCGTTGTTTTATGGACGGTGGGGATCGCTGGCACGGTACTTCTGATTTTCAGTTTGTGTTTTTCACTGCAGGCAGAAGCCTGGGGCTTGAGCCGAGTTGGGCTGGATATGACGGTCCTTGCTTTTGGCGCCTGCATGGTTATTGCGACTGTTGCCCAGAAGAACTGGAAGGGTCCGCGAGCGATGCGTCCTTTTCTGAATCTTGGCCAATGTAGTTACGAAGTTTATCTGACACACATGTTGGTAGTGTTTGGGCTGTTTCAACTTTTTGTGCTCTACGGGAAACCTATGATGGGGGTAGTCGCGCTTTTCATCGCGACGATTGTTGCTGCCGGTCTGTTGGGGGAATTGGTAGCGAGATTCTACTCGGAGCCTTTGAATCGATTGATTCGTGAACGGTGGGGCGTCAGAAAACGTGGAGTGGTTGCATCGTTGGATGTGGACAGCGCTGTGCAGCAGGGCGGTGCAAGAGGCTGATGCCGAGGCTTGATGTGGGATTTAACGCAGAGGGCGCAAAGATCGGACACAAAGGACACGGAGGCGGCGCAGCGCTCGCAGCGATTTCAATAGCGAGGATGGAAGAGTGCGATGCGATTTACGTCGGGCGTTGTGGCTGGCTTTAGCCATGGTTCTTTGGCGATTACGGATGTGCAGGGGCCGTAAGAGCAGATTCGAATTCGGCGAGTGGCGGCTTCGCGCTTCAGATGGTGTAGGACTGCACTTAGGATGCAGCCCTTAAAAGGAGTGTAAAGGTAGAAGATCGTCCCCGTGGAGAAATCCGCCAGGCGAGCGTCCTGGTGGACGAACGTAACCTTATTATGCAGGTTCAGCCGCTGTGCGCATTGGCAGGCGCAGTCGATGTAGGCGGCTTCGGACTCGATGCCAATGCTCCTCGCTTGGGTACAAACCGAGACGAGCAAGGAAACGTGGCCCAAGCCGGAGCCAAGATCAACGAGCACATCCCTTGCGGTGAGCGCGCTCAGTTTGAGCAGAGTGAAGATGTGGCGGGCAGGGGTGGGTTGATAAAAAACTTTCTCAGAATCCCTTGAGATTGGGGCGGCGACGGGTTTTTCGAACTGAAACACTCCGGAGATCAGCTCATCAAGATAGTCATAGCCCATGCCGTTGGCGGAGGCGTCTCCATCTTCGGTGTCCAGTACTGAATTGACCCAGCGAAGCAAGGTACCAGGCTGGGATCCGCTCTGAATCTCAATACGAATGGATTCGTAGAGTTCGAAATTTGCAGCTTCCAACCTGGAGCAAATTGCTGCGGCGCTCCGATAGAGTTTCGGCTCGATCGAGTCAGCCGAGAATGGCGGTTGATCGCTGCTGTATGGGAAATACGCATCGAGTTGGTCGAGTGCCTCCAGGCGCCGGCGAAGCTGATTCGGCTCGACGAGCGAGGACTCATTGTCCAATTGCGCGACGAGGCGTCGAAGTGGATCGCTCAAATGTTTGAACTCCGTTCGTCAGGCGATGCAGATTTGCGGCAGCCCAAATTCAGGGTACAGCATCGATCTGGCGGGAGTCGACCTTTGTCACGCGCCGGCTGTTCGGGTTTCACTAGCAGCAGCGGGGACGTAGGGAAATGTTTTTGTTGGTTTCGAGGTGACGGACTCTCTCCCGATGCCGAGACGAATAGGAGTGTTGGCCGCCAGGGAGAACATGACGTCGGGCGCGTTGTCTGTAAGCGTGCGACCGTTCCACTCGGCGAAACCGAACGCGGCAGATGTGCCGACTTCGTAGGGCAGGATGTTGGGGCAAAATCGCCGTGCGACCTTTTCGCCGTAGGCGCGAGGATCGTCGACCGTTCCATAGGCAGCGACAACACCTGCAATTGCTTTGGCGACGGACGGTCCGTGAGTGGCGAGATCGTCGGTGGGGGAGCCTGCGTTAAGGCGATTGCCGAGATCTTCGTTGTACTGGGTGAAGAGCGGATGGATCATAGGCAGGCCCACGCGGTTGATCGAACGCCAACCTCCGGCGTCGGTCGCTAAAGTGGACACCGCCCATACGCCGATTCGACGATTCCCGCCTGCCGCGGCGATCAACTCCTTATCCGGAACCTCCAGCACGATGGAGTACACGGTGTGGCCATCGAATAAATTTTTTGCGTGAGTTGGATCCCATCCCGAAAGGTTGACTGTCGTGCCGTCCTGAAAAGCGTGGCCGACGGCGTGCAACACATCGGGCTCGATCCAGAAGGGGTCGCCGGCTTTTCCGGCCCAGACGCGTAGGCCGGTTGCGGTGTCGAGGAATTCGCCAGTTGTTCCCTGTACGATCACAGTGCCGCCCGCGTGCGGATCAGCGGCGTCCGCGCCTGTCAAACGCGATACGAAGTAGGTCTGGCGCCCGTGATTGTCCCGTTCGTTGAATTTAAAGCGGTAGGTGAGATCTTCGATCGCGTCACCGTTCGAGTCTACTTTGAATTCGTACATTCCCTCCGGGTGGTAACCGGGGGCAGGGATGGGCCCGAAAATTGAATGGCAGAGATCGATTACGAACACGGTGCCTGTTTCACCCCGGAATAGGTAAAGGTCCGTGATGTCGAGGCGGATGTCTTGACGAGCGATGGGTGAATCGAGGTGATGGGACATGGGGCTCCTCCTTTGTTTATTGGGCCTGGCCATCCAAACCGCGGACGGCAACGCCTTCTTTGGCGCAATCCAATGCACGACCGCATCTCTGTACTGATGATGTCGGCTGGAAATCGATGCAGTGTTTTTTCGAGTGGTGGAATTGCGGGCGGCGGGTATTGATTTGGGCGTGGTTGCGGAAACGCGAAGGGGAGATGGCGGCGTAGCTGGCGCAGCTGGTTGCGATTCCCACGGAAAATCCGCCGGGCAGACCTTATCGTGCTTGCGTCGACCTGCCTTCGGCGCGTTTGCGAGAAGTTGGCATGGCGAGGTCGGATTCGGCTACGGGAGGTGGGGCCGGAGCGTCTCCTGCCAGGCCTAGCCGCTGGCGTGCGCTGAACATGGGGCCTCGCGCTTCGCGCTGCGGAGCGAAGGCAGACAAACCGAGAGGCTGATGGATGTCATCGTAAATCGCCTCGATCCCGCCGTGCAGAAAATATGTTTCGTGCCAGAAACCGGTGCCGCCAGTGTCGCGCAGAAATTGCTTCCACCAGGAACGGTGCGGCTCTGAACGCGCCCAAGCTTCCAAGGATTGAAAATCGCGCCAGTATTGACGCATGGCTACGTGCGGAGGAAAGAGCGAAACCATCAAATATTCATGCAACAACAAACCTTCGGGCTTGTCGTTCACGGCATTCTGTATTTTGGGTCCGAAGCCGAGCAGTGTCTTGAGCCCGCTCAGCATATTCACTCGCATGCCGAGATAGACGACCACCAGATCGGGATAGCCGCTCAGATCCACTGTGATGCGCTTAACCGCTCCCGCCATGAAAAGCCTCTCTGCTTAATTCGAGTTTCGGATTTCCACTTGCTACTCGTGCGCATCGTACGCTGCTTACGCGCTCCATACAATAGAATTACCATTCGCGCCCTTAGTACTGACCAAGCTCACTCATCGAGTGCAAATATGATGCGGCGTTGCGGTCTCTTCAGAGTCTTACCGAGCTCGCGTGCCCTTCACGGTATTTGGTGCGCTTCACTCCCCAAGCGACCTCATTCACTGTCCAGACATCCGCAGATTGGAGGATCCGTATTCGTATGCGGCGGATGCGCTGGCGCAAATGCAAGCGAGAGCAACGGCAATCAGGGCGTGAAAAAATCTAACGCTGCCGGGCGTTTTCATTGTGGCGAGATAAACCTCCGGGCCGCGCACATCTTAGGTGGTGCAAAAAGCTGAGTCAACGGAGAGAAAGTAATTTGGATTAACGGCGGCAGCGGCCGCGGGCGAGTACCGTATAATAAAAACTTTTGTAGCACAGGAAACGCGAGGGATACGACAGAATGCTGTCTCGACGGCAGGCGATCAGGGCGTTGGCGGCGGCTGGAGTCAGTGCGACTGCCGTTGGACTTTATGCTTGGCGCATTGAGCCGCATTGGCTCGAATTCACCCACTCCTTTTTGCGGATCCCAGGCCTGCCCAGGGAAATTGAGGGATGCATCTTGGCGCAGATCAGCGACCTGCATATCGGTCCGCAGGTTGACGATGACTACATCATCGAATCCTTCCGCAGAGTGAAAGAGATCAGGCCGGACTTCGTTGTTTACACTGGAGACTGGATCAGCTATCGAGGACCGCGCCAGTTTGGTCAACTGCGGCGCGTTTTATTAGAGATGCCCTACGGCCGGCTGGGAACTGTGGGCATTCTAGGAAATCACGATTATGGTTTCAATTGGCGAATGTTGGATGTCGCGGATCGGGTTTCGGAAATTGTGCGCGCGGCAGGAGTGACTTTACTGCGTAACGAGGCCGCTATCTTCGATGGGATACAGTTTTTGGGAATCGATGACTTGTGGAGCCCGTGCTTCGATCCGAGCAAGATTCTTGGAGAGAAGAGCGGTGATGATTCCACGCTGGTGCTCTGTCATAACCCGGATGCGGCCGATTTGCCGGTCTGGGGAAATTACCAGGGTTGGATTTTGGCTGGCCACACACATGGAGGGCAGTGCAAGCCACCATTTTTGCCTCCGCCACTGATGCCCGTAAAGAACCGGCGGTATGTGGCTGGTGAAATTGAATTAAGCGGGAACCGTCGAATGTATATCAGCCGTGGAGTGGGGCATCTGTTGCGCGTGCGGTTTAATGTGCGACCTGAGATCGCGATTTTTCGGTTGGAGAGTGGTGGATAGTCGGCAGTGTGTAGTCGAGGGTTAAGAATCAGGAGTGATCTATGTTGAAATCGGATGTGAATCGCCGGGAATTTCTAAGGATTGCCGCTGAAGCCGGCGCTGCTTTAGCGCTGCCAGCTGCGGGATATGCTGCGGCATCTTCCAAAATGATCGGGATTCAAGTTGGAGCAGTTTCGTTTGTGGATGAAGGTACGGAGAAAGTTCTGGACGTGCTGCAAGAACGTGCGTGCGTGAATACGCTTTTTCTTGCGGTGTTCACCTACGGTCGGGGAATTGCTGGAAGACAGATTCCGGGACAGCCTTTGCCGGATCACGGAAAGCAGGAGTACGACCTGAATTTTCACGGAGGGAATTTCGCCGCGCCGCATGCGCAGTATTACCAAAACACGGTGCTAAAGGACACTCGCGCGCCCGACCATGGCGACCTGGATGTCCTCGCCGAAGTGCTGCCCGCCGCAAAAAAGCGTGGCATGAAGGTGGTGTGCTGGCTTGAGGACGTGTTTCGCAGCGACTTGCCGAACATTGAGAAATTGCAAGAACGAGATTTATACGGGCGTAATGCGGAGACGCTGTGCGTCAACAATCCGGACTATCGAAATTTCCTGACGGGACTCGTCGAGGATTACGCACGTTCCTATGACATCGACGGACTTATGTGGGGATCCGAAAGACAGGGTGCGCTTTGCGACAGCCTGGGAGCGACGCATGATGTGCCGCCGGTCGATCCGGGCCGCGTGACTTGCTTCTGCGTGTTTTGTCAGACCAAGGCAAAAGAGCGCGGTATCAACGCGGAGCACGCGCGGCAAGGTTTTCTGGAGTTGGAAAAATATGTTCGTGCTGCGCGAAGCGGCAGCCGCCCCGTGGACGGCTACTACGTTGAATTCTGGCGACTGCTGTTGCGATATCCGGAACTGGCCGCGTGGGAAATGCTATGGACAGACAGCCTGCGCGAGACCTACGCAGCAATCTACAAAACGGTGAAAACGGCGAAGCCGAATGTGCCAGTGGGTTGGCACATCTGGCACAACAATTCCTTCAATCCTATCTACCGCGCGGAACAGGACCTCCAGGAGCTGTCGAATTATTCGGACTTCATCAAGGTGGTGATGTACAACAACGTGGGCGGCGAGCGCATGGCGTTCTATGTGGACAATATTGGATCGACACTTTATCGAGATTTGTCCAAGCAGGGGCTGCTCGATTTTGATTATGCGGTGATGAATTTTAAGGAAGGCAGCTACGAGCAGATTCCACATACAGGGCTTTCGGCGGATTACGTTTTTCGCGAAACACAACGCGCGCTTGCGGGGGTGGCTGGGACGAAAACGCTGATCTGGCCCGGAATTGATATCGATATCCCTACGGAGCGGGGCAACAGCAAGTGCACGCCGCAGAGTGTGAAGGAAGCGGTGATGGCGGCGTTCCGCGCGGGCGCGCCAGGAGTGCTGCTATCGCGGAAGTACTCGGAGATGAGACTTGCGGATCTAGGCGGCGCGGGAGACGCGGTTCGGGAATTGAAACTGGCTGGTTGAATGGCTTGGTAGAAGAAAAAGAATTGTTCGACGGGCGGCA
Source organism: Candidatus Acidiferrales bacterium (assembly GCA_963742325.1). Taxonomy (GTDB): domain Bacteria; phylum Acidobacteriota; class Terriglobia; order Acidiferrales; family UBA7541; genus Acidiferrum. The sequence goes on from CAVULB010000002.1 coordinate 4,075,216, forward strand.
CTGGCCCCGGGAGCTTGTTTCTCAGGGCTTTTTTTCGCAGAAACGACCGACTCGGTGGACAGTAGTGAGCGAGTTGCAGCGCGGGTTTCCGTACATTTCTTCGACTTGTTTCAGGTCCTTAAGTTGTGCTTGGACGGCGGAGGCACTGGCGCCTGAAGAGTGGATCGTCGTGGAATGGCTGGCAACACGCGGTTCCGAATCAGTTAGGCGCGCAGCCAGCGAAGCCATCGCTGGCTTGGGGACAGGGGCAGGCTTATTGCTATTGCTCGCGCAATTCGAGCGCGGCTTCCCAGCGCCGGGGGACTTCACTTGGGAGTTCGCAGCAGCAAGCCAAGCCGGCGAAGCGACCTCCGAATTGCCGTTCACCGAAGGCCTGGAACGACGCGCGCGCATCGAAGGGCAAGCCTGGCCTGAGGACCGTCAGGATTTCCTGGTCGGCGCGAACCCATTCCACCAGGGTTTTGCTTTCTTTGTTGGCTGTGGCCATTGCACGGAACCTCCGTATGGGTAAAGTGTAAGTTTTGCGATTGCTGGGCGCGACTGGACTCTAGGACAGAAGGAGGACTAGACCAAAACTTGGCAGGGGTGCAGGTATGTAGCTGCTGAAGAGTTTTTCGTCAGCCCGGCGAGCTAATTTGGAGGGGGTCGATGTTTCGGCAATTATCCCGATGCAGCCTGGATCAGACATGAACGCCGGAGTCGCCTGCGAATGGCCCAGTGGCCAATCACAAAGACGACAAAGAAAATCAATAGGGAAGATACGAACCGATCCAGATAACCCTTTGCACGAGCGACGAACCTGCAAAGCCTTTCGGACCGATATGGCGAGAATGACCTGTCCAGGATGCACGTTGGGAAGACCTTCGTATAAACCGAAGTGGATAAGCTCTTCGGCTTCTGGAGCGCCTGCGCTGGCACAGACAAAAACATGGTCCAGCTCGATTTTCATGCGCATCAGTGTAATTAAATGGGGGATTTCCCTACGGTACTGGGACTAATTTGTTCGAGGGTGTGGGGTGAGCCTGCCGTGGTTAGGGCAGGAGGTCCAAATCCGGGCGAATTGTAAGTTTTGACAATATGAGGCGAGAAGAATTCGATGCAGGATGGCCCGTCCGTGAGTGGAAATTAATAAGACGGGCGACCTCGATGTGGTGGTCGCCGAACAATGAGGTTAACCGTGAACAAACAGAAGTTGCGGGAAAAAACCGGGGTGCTCGTGTCATCGCTCGGGATTGGCGTGGTTGCACTGGCGGGTTTGATGGTATCGCCGCGGCGAGCAGAAAGCCAAGAGATGCAGCAGCGTCTGGCCGAAGTGAAACAATCGCTGGCGTTCAATAAACAGGTGCTCGCGCAATACACCTGGATGGAGCAACAAATCATAAGCGTCAAAGGCGAACAGAAGAAAGAAGAGCTGTTTAACGTTCAGATGGGTCCTGACGGGAAGCCCCAGAAGACCCCAGTTGATCCCAGTTCGGTTTCCGACAGCGACCGGAAGATTCGCGGCCTGCGAGGGAGGATCAAAGAGAGGAAAATCGACGAGTACAAGGAATATGGCGAATCGATTAAGACTCTGATCGGGCAGTACGTTCCGCCTGATCAAGATATGCTGCAGCAATCATACCAGCAGGGCAACGTGATGATCGGTCCGATGGCGGGGCAGCCGAACCAGTACCGAGTCGTGGTCAGCAACTACATCAAGCAGGCCGACAATATGACCATAGTAATGGACAAGACCACGCTGTCAATCTCCAGCCTGACGATCTCCACCTATCTCAGCGATCCCAGCGATGCCGTGAATGTGAACGTACAGTTCGCCCGGCTACCGAATGGCGGCCCGTTCCACGCTGCCACGGAGGTGATCAACGGGGTGAGCAAGCAGCTCACAATAGAAATCCAAAACATCGATTACCACCACATGTAGAGGCAATCTCACGGATCAACGAACCGGAAGCCGGCCCGCGTGAGATTTCCTCGCGCTCACACAGCGTGAGCGCGAGGACCGAGCGCCGGCCGACAGCCGGAGCAATCCCACCGTAGCGTCTACCCTGCCTTCCAACGACGCCACACGTCGCTCTTCTGCTCCGCTGAAAGCCCATACCGTTGAAAAACGCTTTATACCAGTTGCATCGACCGTTTGAACCGGCAGCGCTTGCCGGACATTCCAAGAATTTAGGATTCTTGCCAAAGATTAGTGCATACGTCAGATTCTGGCCGGCGTCACCATGGTTGCAAAGACCATTTCACTCGATCGGGAAGATGGATATCGTCCTTTGAGATCGGCTCAGCACGTTGCTCTCGCATGTCACTCAAACTCAACTGCAACAAGGGAAGCGATTGCTGAACCTGCCACTTTTCCAACAGGCCCCGGGATTCGAGCGCTTGCGCCGTCAAGCGATACATCTGTTGCTGCTCTTCCACAAAGGCCAGAAGATCGATATGGAACTGTTCCACGGATTGAAACTCGATGTTGGTGACGACGGCGGTTCTCCAGGGGATCGCCTCCGGGGGATCGCCCAGCATCTGTGCAATTAAACGGACACGTTGATTCGGACCTAAGGCTACAAAGCTGCAAGGATCTCCGCCATAGTGTGTCTTCTCGTGTCGCGTGGCGTAAATGGGATCGATGCCGGCTGCCAACAGCATCGCCCCATCGCCCATCTGTTGGGACAGAATATATTGACCGGTTTTTGGCCAGCCTTCCTGGGAGTCATCGGATGTGAATGCGCAGGAGCCCGAACCGCCTACTCCAATTGCACCGGAACGCGGCGAGATGGCGAAAACAGTGGCGTGCACATTTGTTTTTACCAGCAAGTCGGCGGCAAAACCGGCCGGCGGATCAAGTGCCAGGAGTGCGGCGCTCACATATTGAAGGCCATAGGTATGATTCTCCTCGGCACGATAAAAATCGAACGCAACTGGCACAGCCTCGCTGGGGGACATCCGGCTAAGAAGAACAGCAACGGCGTTGCCAAAATCTGGCGCCAGACTCCGCAAAGTTTCAGCGGGGACGGCGACCTTTAGTTGAATGAATGTGTCGACAACGGCTGCCATCGCGTCTCGTTGCTCTTCCTGCTCCACCGACAAGCGTGGTGAGTTCGATTCGTCGGAATGCGTCTGCGGTGTAAGGGTCTGCCATTGGCTGGCGAGCGACAGAAGGTCAGGAATCAAGCTTGAGCCGCTCTTGGCAAGAACGTGGTGAGCGCCCCATGCGACAAGCCGCGGCTCTCCGCTTTGCAACCATCCCTGGATGGTTTTATCGGAAGGCGATAGGTCAGATTCAGGATCTATCTGGGCGAAGCCAGCAGCAACGATTGCTGACGAGATAAATCCAATGCAGAGCAAACGGTAGAAGAATCTCATGGGCACCTCTGCCAATTCAGCAGTGATGCGCGCGACGTGGCAAAGTGTTGCCAGGAGAACGGATGAAGATGTGGCGCAGCGGGATGGTTGTAAGTTATGGCTTTCGGGCTAGAAGAGCGTCCGCGCCGTTCTTATCGCAAAACGAGGTTGCGGCTCATTTGGGTTGGCCCGTGTAAAATACCTCTGTGCAGTGCGATCGTTCTTTCGCCGATGATGCTACAAGGCTATTTTCGGGTTCTGAATCTTTTTGATATCGCCGAGGCGATTGAGCTGGACAAGTTGCGTGCCCTGCTCGGACCGGAGGCCGCTCCGCTCCCGCCTGCATTCCGCCACCGCACGCCCGAATATTCTCAAGTGCAGCAGGCCCCCATCGTTGAATCTGTAGGTTCAATCACGCTTCTCACGGGCGAGAAATTGGACGCCCGGATTAAATATTATTGGTTTGGTGTCGCAGCAGTCGAGCTTACCACGGTTTTTGAATGCGACTTTGATGGCTTGTGTGGACTTTCGTCTCGGTGGATGAACGCTTCTGAAGTCGAGGAAACCGCGGAAAAACTGCTGCGCGATCAATTGGATCGCTTCGGCCCGGCGCTCGTCAGACCTTCGACAAAATGGCTCGATGAAGATTATCTGATCATCGACATCGAATCAGCGAGACGGCCAGATGGCCGGCCAGCAACCGGCGGAGAGCTGCTCGACTCGTACTCCGATCAGATTAGCAAACTGGTCCGGGGAGAAGTTGTCTCGTTGTCAACTACCGAGCGTGATGAGATCGTGCGTACCGCTCTTTCTTATTACCCTAATGACCTGGTGGTTGTCGGCTGGGCGGCGGCCCTCGTGTACGATCACCCGGAGGCCACGCCGGCGGTCATAGAAATTCTGGAGTACGCAAATACCCAACTGCTCGAATTCCGGTATTACGACGATTTGCTGACAAACTTGCTGTCCCAAGTATACAGTTCGCTCGAAGGCCACGAAAGTTTTTGGTCTCGCTGGCGATTGTCGCGGCGAGCAGGCCGCTTAAATCGAATCCGCCTGGACATCATGGACCTGGCAGAGAGAACGGAATACGCGGTGAAATTCATCAGCGACACGTATTACGCTCGGGTCTACAACATTGGAGCGGCAAAAATTGGTGTCACTGACTATAGAACGCTCGTCGGCGAAAAATTGAAAACCGCGGGAGAGCTTTACGAGTTCATGGTGGACCAATTCAACGAACGGCGCATGTTTGCGCTGGAGGTGGTTGTCGCCATCCTCGTACTACTTGACGTAATAGCGTTGCTACGCGGTAAGTGAGAATAACGGCCTTCTGTCAACGTTCGCAGAGGAGAAAAGGGCGGCTCGAGTCAGAGCCGCCCTGGAACTGCCGCTTATTTCTGATAGAAGCGTTTTTTAGCTATTGCTTATCGTAGACCTGGACGTCGTGTGTTTTTACGCCGGCCGCGGTAACGCCGCTTGAGTCGACGGTGGTGACCTTTCCATCTTTTGAAACGGTCACTTTGGATGTGCCAATAAGCTGGTCGCCCTTTTTGAGGGTCGCGACATAGTGATTGGAGTCCCCGCGCTTGGCGGAAATGGTGTCTGCGCCGCTGGGAATGGAACCTGCGATGGGGTTGTCTTTGCCGTCGAATTTAACAGAGAAACCATAGGTAATAGGCTTTCCGTCGGCGGCGACTCCTTCAAAGGAGTATTTCACACCATCGCCCTGCGCCTCGACAGTGCGCGTGAGGCTTTTTGGCGCCGGACCGGGATCGAACTTCGACTTTGTGACATTGAGTTTCCAAGTTCCGACAAGCGGATTGCTTTGAGCTCGCAGAGTGGAGCAAGCAGTGACGGTCAACAGAGCAATCGTGGCAAACCGTAAGACATGCCTCATGGGTGGCCCTCCTCGGGACCGATACTTCCTAGTTCAAATGGTGAACCTTATTGCTTGGGGAAATTTCCGTGGATTGCAGGCCTTTGGAAATGACTGCAGCGACAGTATGACGTAACGCAGCGCAAGTCAATGATAATCACAGCCGAAACCGCTGGAGATAGCGCTTGAAGTCAGCTCGCTGATAGGGATTTGTTCGCTAAGAGTATTTCTGCAGGCCGCAGTGTTGGGGCCACGAGAAGTAAAGAGGCTTCGCCACCAAGAATGAAACACGCCGTGATACCCATGGCATCTACATCCTCGGAGCCGAATAGCTAAGGATAGAAAGAAGGCGAGCCAAATCAATCCAACCACGAAGGGGATTATGAAGGTTGCAGAAGAATTGTTTCCGAAAACACTCCTTGCGATTGCGGAGGTGACCCAGAACACGGAGACAGAAGACAACCACGTCAGAATAAATCTCCGTTTCAGACTTCGATGAAGCGCCCATTCCCTCTGGGGTGGTGGGGATTTATGGCGTGACGACCGTTAGCGTTAGGTTTTGGGAATGCGATGGCGCGTTGGTAGCGGTGGCGGTTACGGTGACGGTGTAGTTGGTAGACTGAGCGGGCGGGGCGGAGGAGCTAGAGGTGGCGCAGCCGCCGATGATGAGTGGTATTGCCAACGCTGTTGCGAGCGTCAGAGTACGGAGAACTTTTCGCCTTGGCGCCACTTGCTGATTGTTGGCTGCTGGGAGGAACAACGTTAGCAGGGCGAATGCCAGCAGGTATGTTGCGGCGAACCTGAGGGCTGGGATTCGCGCGTTGCGGAAGCCTCCTAATAAATTTGTGGTTGAGCTGGTTGTCGACGCAGCTGCGCTTGCCATTGCGGCTGCGGGGGCCTCAATGGAGAGTGTGGCTGTTACTGGAGCGGCCGCGGGTGTGACGGATTGCGGGCTGAAACCGCAGGAGGCGCCGGCGGGAAGGCCGGAGCAGGCGAAGCTGACGGATTGCTTGAATCCGTTCGCGGGGGTGACGGTGAGGGTCATCGTGCCGATAGTGCCGGACTTGACGGTGAGAGACGGCTCGCTGATGGACAGTGAATAGTCCGGTGCGGCCGCGGTTGTGACGGTGATAATGGCGACGGCGGAAGTCGACGGCTGAAAACTCGAGTCACCGGAATATGCGGCGGTGATCGAATGCGTACCGGCGGAAAGATTCGCGGCAGTGAATTGTGTCGATCCCGCGCTAAGGGTTGCGGTGCCGAGTGAGGATTGCGAATCGAGGAACGAAACTGTTCCTGTGGGCGCGGCCGAGCCGCTGGCAGGGGCGACGTTGGCGCTGAACGTGACGTTCGTGCCGGAGGTTATTTGCGTGGCCGAAGCGGAGAGCAATGTGTTGGTTGTGACCTTGCCCGGGACCGAGACGACGACGGGAATCTCGGCCGAAGTGGAGGCAGTGAAATTGGTATCGCCGGAATAGGTGATGGTGATCGCGTGGGTGCCCACTGCCAGAGTGCTTGTGCTGAAGGACGCAAAACCGCCAGCCAATGTAGGGACGGCTAGTTGCGTTTGGCCGTCCAGGATGGTGACGGTGCCCGTGGGCGTGACGATGCCGGATTGCGGCACGACGAAGATGGTCAGGTTCAGGGTTTGTCCGGTGGTAAGCTGCGCGCTGGGCGGAGTGACGGTAATGGTGGTTGCGACTTTTGGCAGCGCGGTGACGACGACCGACACTGGGGACGAGGCGGACTCACCGAAACTGGAATCACCTGAATACGTAGCGACGACGTTATACGTCCCGGCCGCGAGGGAGGAAGTCGTGCACGTGGCGATGCCCTGAGAGTTGAGCGTGCCGACACCGACGACAGTTGGGCCACTGCTGAACGTAACCAAGCCCGTGGGAGAGCCGGCGCCGGAAGTGGGCGCGACGGTGGACGTGAAGGTGACGCTTTGCCCAGCGTTCAGCTGCGTGGCCGACGCGGTTAGCGAGGTTGTGGTCGGGCCCGACATAGTGGGAGCGGGAGTAAACACAAACACGGTAACCGAATATGCGGGGAAGGTATAGCTCACCGCGTTCGAAACGACGGCAACAGGCGTTCCCGCGACGATCTGCGTAAGGTTCGCGTTGCTGTAGGTATAAACGGCGACGGTGGAAGCAGGCTTGAAGTTTGTGATGGTCAGGGAAGTCTGGATGGCGCCGGTGGTTTTGTTGATGGCGACAACAGTGAGCGCGCCGTCGGAGGAACGCAAAGCGCCGTAGACGGAGAGCTGGCTCTGATCCGTGCTCGTGGAATTCACGGAAGTGTCGCCGAACTGGCTGCCCGCGCCGTCGTAATTGCGATAGATGCGGAAACTGTATGCCAGCGGAGCGGTGGGCGCGGGCACGTTCCACATATTGGCGAAATCGAGGCCCTGTGTGCCAAATATTCCAAGCACATCGGATTCCGTGAGCATGTCAACGAGAGGATTTGTGCCGCTGGCGAAACTATATTCGGAAATGGAAAGCCTCGTGCCCGGGTAGTAGGTCTGAATCCAAGCCTGAAAGCGCGGAATCAACTGCATGGGTCCGTCGAAATAGTATTGTTCCACCCAACTGCCAGAGTTGAAGGTGGGATCCCAGAGGGCGCGGGTGGATTCGAGTTCGGCCGCGTCCGTTGAGCCACCGCCATAATAATGTTCATCGAAATAATCGAGGATGCGCTGATTATTGGTTTGTTGGTAGGAGGCCATCTGCTGCAAATAATATTGTCCGGCGTAGAGACCGCCTTGCTGCGAGGGAGTGCCAATCCAGCCGCCTAGCGTAAAATCGACGGGACCGAAAACTTTCGCGGAAGGATCGGTCTGCTTGATCATCGCGGCATATTGCTGGCCGAGGCTAATGATGGTGTCGTAATCGGGCTGCACCGGTTCCACGTCGCGATGCGTGTTGCTCCAGCCACCGGGTTCGTTGTCCAGCTGATAGTACGGAACGCCGCCGTTGGCTGCCGTGCCGAAAGTGGAAATGAGGTGCTGGATCCAGCCTTGCTGAAGTGCGACGGTGTTGTCGATATGGTTCGCATAAATGTTTGAGTCGAGGAGTTGCGTGCCATTGGTGGCGATGCTGTTGCCGCAGTCGTCGCCGTTAGGATGGACGTAGGGATTTGTGGATTGCTGTGCGCCGTAGACGGAGACAGGAAAGCTGCAGCTCCACGCAGCGGATTTGTTGACATACGGAATAATGGGAATGGTGAGCAGTGTGTGTGCGTTGGAGGCGGCCGTGTAAGTGGTGATCATCAGGTCGGCCGAGGCGCTGGGCGTGACCGTGGTTTCGCCGTTGCCGCCCATGAAATACCAATCGAAACCGGAGTTGCTGGAGTCGACTTGCCAGTTATAACGGGTGGTGCCGTCGCCGCCCCATCGAATGTTGGGGACTTGAATTTCCTTGGCGTAGGTGGCATCGAGGCCGTAGTTCGCCAGGCCATAAATATCGGGATTGATGGGATGCGTGTTGCCGTCGGCGTCGACGGTTAGTGTTGGTGTCGTTTGCGCAGCGGTTTGCCGCGCCAGCGAGAGCATGAGCATGAACACAGCGATTAGGCAGAATGCGCCGCGGTTCGCGGTGGAACGCATAACGGCTCCCAATCCTCTGGGAAGGATTTTTGTTTGATTTGAATGGATGACGTTAGCTGGCGGGGTGCCCGGTGGCAATGGTACGGGAGGACAGTGGACGTGGAGACGGGGTTGCCTGGGTGGCGGGAAGTGAGGGACGGAGTTCGAGGAACGGAGGGGCAAACCCGGGACCCATCCCTTCGCGAACGGCGCTCAAAGTGGGGCAACCAGCGGACACAAGCAGGAGCGCCGGTGCCACCGAACACAGATTAAGCGGGGCGGTCGGGATAGACTGCGTGGGGGAAACGGAGGTGGATGAGTAAGGCGCAGAGCAGGAGGACAAGGAGTGCCAGTATGCTGCCCTCGGGTCCGACGGAACCTCCGGTGAGCCAGTTGGGGCCTTGCACGGAAGTGTTGAGATAGCGGCCAACGCCGAGCAATCCGCTGTCGGGCGTGCCGTAGAAAAAAGTTTCTGCCCAATCCCAGGCCGCGTGGAAGCCGAGCGCGAACCATAACGTGCCGGTGCGGCGGATAGTGAAGCAGAACAGCAGGCCGGTGCCGACAACCTGAAGAATGCCCAGAGCGTTTTCTCCACGATTTGGGATGTGCGCCACACCAAAGATGCAGGAGAGGAACAGGGCCGCGCGCCAGAAAGTGATGCGGCGGCTTAATGTGAAAAGCCAGTAACCGCGAAAACCAAGTTCTTCGCTGACGGAAACAGCCAGAAATGTGACGGCCCACGCGAGCGCGTACGAGTACAGGGCATTGCCGGTGAGAGCGACGGAATCGATTCGAAAGTGATCGGAGAGATAAAGGATAAGCAGGATCAGGGAAAGCATCGCAAAACCCCAGAGAGCGCCTTCCCAAAATCTTTTTCCGAAAGCTTGACGGGGAGGAAGACCGTAATCGTCGAGTGGCCGGTTTTCCATGCGGGAAACGGTCCAGGTAGCGAGAACGATGAAGAAGGCCATGATGGCTTTGGTGGGCAATTCGCGTTGGACCGTGAAGGCGGAGCTGTTACCGCCGATGGCGTGAAGCAAGGTGAGGACACCAACGCCGGGAAGAAGAAAGCCGATAGTGACAAAGATGAGAAGGCGGTGGCGATCAGTGCGGCCCCAGCGGCTTGGAGGTGGCCAAGCCGTCGCGTTTTGGGGACTCGCGGTGTCGGCTGGTGCGCGCGTGCTTTGCAATTCCCTGCTGGAGTTAGGCTCGAATTCGTCGTTCAGGAATTTGGCTCCTAGTGATTGATTCTACGCGAATTCGCCCTGTGAGGCAGGTGTTTACGGCGCGACGCGTTTTGGTGGAAGGGCTTTGGCGAACCATTCTTCGAACCAGTCGAAAGTGCGCAAGGTGTAGTCACGGGAGTCGGCGGGTTTGCCGATGGCGTGGCCTTCATCAGGGTAGACGACCAGCTTTACGGGCACGTGTAACGTTTCGAGGGCGTGCCACCATTCGACGGATTGTTCCATGGGGACTTCGCCGTCGCGGTCACCGACGAGGATGAGCGTTGGAGTTTTCACGGATTTTACGAAGTGCATGGGATCGCTTTTGGCGTAGACAGCTGGATCGTCGTAGACGGATGCGCCGAAGAACGGACTCATCCACTGGTCGATGTCGTTAAGGCCGTAATAGCTGAGCCAGTCGGAGAGACCAGCACCCGCCACCGCCGCCGCGTAACGTTGCGTATGGGTTTCGGCCCACATGGCCATGTAGCCGCCGTAACTGTGGCCGCGAATGCCAAGGCGGTGGGTATCGATCGGATACTTCTTCGAAATTTCGTCGACACCGGCCATGATGTCTCGGAAATCACCGCCGCCGAAATCTTTCACATTTGCCTGCGTGAAACGCTCGCCTTGGCCGTAGCTGCCACGCGGATTGGGGCAGAGAGCAAAGTAACCGAGCGCCGACGCAAGGCCCATGAAACTCGCATCCCAACTGGACCGGCACGCGGCGGACGGACCACCATGGACGCTGACGATAAGCGGATATGTTTTTGCGGGATCGTAATCCTTGGGCAACATCAACCAGCCCTGCACGCGCGTGGGGCCGTTCATCCAATGCACATTGCGCATTTCTCCCCATACGGGCTTGATACCGGTGTTCAGATTTGTGAGTCGCTTCCATGCACCGATCGGGCCAGCCCAAAGTTCCGGCGGAGCGCTGGCCGATTGGCGGACGACAGCGGTGATTGGCTTGTCGTTCGACGACGATCTCGTAGCGGTCCAGACTGCGCCCGCAGGGGAAGCTATTTCTTCGCCGGTCCACAATGACTGGACTTCGCTACCTTGCAGGCCGACGCTGCCGAATCCGGCGTTTCCGTCAACATTTTGTGCGAAGGTTATGCGGTCCGGAGCGGTCCATGCGAGCGCGGACGGGGACGATTTGATGTTGGGCGTGAGATTTCGCGCGGCGCCTCCGGTGATTGGAACGACATAGACATCGCCTCCGGTGGAACCCTCGTCGCTCATCAATCCTTCGATGAAGGCCACGTTTTTCCCATCGGGGGAGATGCGCTGCCCGGCCATTTGCAGCTTGGGCTTGTATATTTCGCGCATCTCGCCGGTTTGCGCCTGCACGAGATAGAGGCGTGCGATGTACCAGTTGGCATCGCCGGAGCCGTGCGCCGCTGTGGCGACCCAGGATTGGCCGTCGGGAGTCCAGTCGTATTCGTAGAAAAACACGTCGGTGGGCGTGAGTTGTGCAAAGCGGCCGGTGGCAAGATCGATTGTCGCGATGCGTTGCTCGTAGGTTGTTTCGTCGATGACACCGGACAGTGGCGTCATGGGTTCCAGCGGCCCCGCGATGCGCGGTATTCCCTCGATAAAGAGAAGGGCCAGCTTCGAACCATCGGGTGAGAACCGTGGAGATTCGACGTAGCCTTTCAGATCTGCGTGCTTCGCGAGCCCGGTGCCATCGGGCGCGGCGGTCCAGACTTGCGCAGCGGGAACGTCACCGGGAAGATCGGCGATGAAGGCGAGGCGCTTGCTGTCGGCGGACCAGGAGATATCGCGGAGAGAGAGATTGCCCTCCACGGATATGGAACGGGAAGTGCCACCCGCAATGGGCATGACCATGAGTTTGCGGTCTGCGAAATAGGCGACTTGCAGGCCGTCGGGTGAAAGGACCGCCGGGCCGACGCGTTTGGCGCGGGGCATGGAGTCCAAGACGGTAGCGGCGCGGGAGGGTGCGGCGGATTTTTCTTGGGCGAACAGAGAAGTGACGAGGGATAGAAAAATGATGGCGCCGAGAATCGCAAAATAATGTCGTGCGCAGGGGCGCGCATCGGCTGGGGTGATCGAGTTCATCGCAGCTCCCAAGGGTGAAAAACGGCACTGGTAATATACATGAAGTGGCAGGGCCGACAGATGCAATGGCCCATATGGCCCACGCAGACGAACGTAGGACCCACCGGGCATGCTTCCCGGATAGCTCGCTACGGTTTTGGTACGTTGTGCTTTGGGCGCTGAGTCTATCCCGGATGTTTTTTGGCCTGCAGTTTCTGCAAGCCTTATTACGTTCGGCGGGATACTGGGTCATCGGGCGTTGCCAAATGATGAGATGTAAAATCGTCGCGAGTGAGCGTTGCGGAGGGAGTACAGTTCGTGTTTGGAAAAAAGTCGGCCCGAGAAAGTTGCAGGCTCCGCCGGGCGCGAAGACTAACTCTCAAGCCGTGGAGCTCTTAAGAGTGTGGGCTGCGCACTGGACAAGCACCCACCAGAGCCCGCGAAATTGTGGACACGGATCGCTCCGTCAATCATTCCAGAGAGAAGTTTGGTTAACGCCGGCAGAGTTGTGCAGTCGTGCTTTTCAGCGTCTTCCTTGTTTTGCCAGAAACTATAGACATAGACTGTTTTGCCACTATTCGGAGAGAGGATAAGTTGATCCAGAAAACCCTTCTGCTTGCGGAGCAGCGGGATCACCTCGTGTTCGACTTTTTGCAGGAATTGTGCGGCTGATTCCAACTTCAGGGAGAGAGAAACCTTGCGAGCGTACATAGGACTCTCTTTCTGTAGAAGACGACAGCGCGGTTCGGCGGACGGGCATCCGTATCGAAAGCCTGACCGCGGCCGCCATCTTGAAATGCGAAAATTTCCCTAGACCAGTCATTCCTTTCGGCATACTAGCCGGGAGTAGTTGCAGACTCTACAGGCGAACCAAAGCGAAGTCTGTCCAATATTGGACAGTTTGCGCGTAACCTCGGATGCTCGTCAGGCAGTAAGGGTATGCCCGCGCCGATGATGTTCCGAACCGTCGAATGCAGTGGTCTGAGCAAGCCATCGAGCTTCGACTCTCTTCAGCGCTTCCTGCAGATCTATTTTGTCTTTGTGCGCGTGGCGAATAGCGACACGCAAACGATAGACCTGTTGCGAGGAAAGAAAGGACCTTCCGCGCTTGACTGTTGGCTCCAGAAACCCGTTCCGCTGCAATTCCGAAAGGGTAACCTCGGGGACTCCGCAAATCTGGATGACTTGCTCAAAATTGTAGTAATCCGCCATGGCTATGTATGTTCTCCTCTCAAAGGGGCAAGGCTACACCCCTCTTGCCTCGACCCAAAAACCGGGGGCTATGCCAATGCAGCGAATGCCACCTTGTGAAACGTGGAATATTCCGTGTCCAGATTCCTGACGATGGGCTTTCCCTCGGTGTATTTCTCAACGATCTTTTCGACTTGGGGATACAGTTCGCGAACGTAACTTTCCGCGTATTCCCTGTTTTCCCAGAAGCTGATGGCCACAACTTCCTTTCTTTCATGGGTGACGAGAACCAGTTCGTCCACGAATCCGTGGCGGTGCTTCAACAAGGGCAGGATTTCTTTTTCGAACAGGACCGGGAATTCCTTGGCGAGATTTTCTTTTAGCCGCAGGGTAATATGACGTGCAAACATGAGTTTCTCCCTTTATTTTTTCTGCGAGGGCGGGGGCTGCTGAGTCAACTACTCTTCCGTCGGAAAGCATAGGATCGGGAGTTCATTCCGTCCCAGTTGTAGTTAGCCTGAAAGTGGGAAGAGGCGATACACCGGCGGTCACAAGGCGGTGTGTCGCGTGACCGTAGATGTCGGGACTGGAGCTCCCATCCGTGGCGACGCGACGTCCGCGAGTTTGCAGAAGAGCGGCTTCGTCGATCCCCGCCCATGGGAACAGGCAGGCCTGGATTTCCACCGCGCCGTTCAGCGCGGCGACGATGGGAACGGGGCCGCGACGGACGATGGCGGCGCTGCCGCGCTGCGGAATTTCGAGTGTGTAGATGGAAGCGCCCTGGAGTTTCACAAGGAGAATGGACGAGACAACTACATTGGGGCGCGCCATTAGCAGGATGAATAGGTGGGGCCATGCCGGGGAGGGCGGGGTTGTCGTACACTTTTGGGTATGCGGGATTTGTAAGGGATGAACATGACGCCCACTGCTGCGGCTGGAACAAAATCGGGTGCCCTGGATTTCAAGAAGTCGTTGGTGGAAACATTTGCGATTAATGAGAAGGCGAATCAACTGTTGTTGAGCCACGTCGCGGATGCTGCGTGGCAAGCGCCTCCGCCCTCCGGCAAAGGCCGTTCGATTGGAGCGATTGCTGCACACATTCATCATGTGCGGCTGATGTGGCTTTCGGCGGCGGACAAGAACGGAAAGCATCCGGGGAAACTCGATCCCGATAAAGCGACGCGCGCACAGGTGCAGTCGTCGCTCAAGGCGAGCGCGGACGCTATTCGCGGGCTAATTGAAAAGGCGTTGGACGATCCAGCGGGGAAAGTGCCGCACTTCAAGCCGGACGTGGTGGCGTTTGTGGGTTACCTGATCGCGCACGATTCGCACCATCGAGGGCAAATCACGATGCTGGCGCGGCAAGTGGGCCACTCGGTGTCAACGCAAACAGGATTTGGGCTGTGGGAGTGGGGCAGTTTGTGGCGCGATTGCGGTTTCGGCAAATGAACAATTGTTTCCGGACGAACTTTCGCATTGCTTTGGCCGTTCTGCTTCTGCTGGCGTTTGCAGGCTTAGCGCGTGGACAGGCACAGGCTCCGGCGGGGGGCGGGAAGAAGCTCACCTGGCGCACGCTTGAATTTGCGATCGTAAAATTCAACGACAACGCGCCGAATTCCTGGAACATTTATCATTCGGAGAAAAAAGGAGTACTGCTGGTGCGCTTGTGGAAGCGCTTCCTGCTCGTGAACGTACAGGACCAGGAAGTGTTCGACATCGATCCGCAAAAAGTCAAAGTGGCCGGCGACAGCGCGGAATGGTCGATGGCGGATGTGCCAGACAAGCCCATCGACACACCGGATTTTCTGGAAAGAAACGTGGGATCAATGGAGCGCATCCGCTTCCGGCTGGGGAAAGATGGCCACTTCCTGGAATTGCAGATTCCGCTCGGGATGAACGGGCGACCGCTTTATTGATTGGGCGGCTGAGCTGATTTTTTCGCCGGCGTTTCTGGTGGCGTTTCGGGCTTCGCCGGCTTCAGATGCGTTTCGGGCGGCATCGGCACGTGCGCCTGGCCCACGCGGTAGACGCCGTAGAACCACGGAATTCCCAAAGCGCCAGGCTCGACGCCGACATTGATGCCGTCGCCTTCGTGAAAACGATCGTAATCATCGGAGTCGACGGCGAGGCGTTCGTACCTTCGCCCTTCGCGCCAGGAATAGACAAACAGGCGCCGGGTTCCACGCACGATTCCTTTCATCAAGTAGCGGCCTTCAACCGTGGTCTGGTGGTATTCGACCTTGCTAGGCGAATCGAACTTGCCGTTGATAAAGAGCGCGGCGGAAAGAAGGAACGGAATCGGAAGCAGGCCGGTAAACAAGTGGCGCAAAATCTCAATGTCTTTACGCGCGCGCGCCTGACGATCGAGAAAAATCGCCAAGGTGAGAGCGGCGAAAAACACGAGACCATAAAAAACGAGCATGGCGTCGAGGTCCAGCGGGGGATAAACCTGGCTGAGATAAGGAAAGAGCAGGGAGCCAGCCAGGAAGATGGCCATCTGGCGAAGAAGGCGGCGCCGAAAAACCAGCTCCGCGGCAGCTGAGGTCAGTCCACAATTGGGACATTGATCACTGGTGCGCTGAGACCCACAATCCAGGCAACGTGTCATCTAATGTAGTATACGGCGGGACGAACTAACTGCCCGCGAGTTTCGCAAGCAGATCCCGATAGTGGCGCTGGGCTTGATCTTCGCGAAGTTCAACGGTAACGCCCATCCCGAGGCCGGGCTCTACGCGGCGGACCGAACATTCCAGCCACACGGGGCGATCGACGGCCAAGCGCGCGCGAAAGCCTGCGCCCACCCACAGTACATCGTCGGCCTCAATGAACATGCCGCCTTCGCTGATATCGCGTGTGCGGGCGCGCAAACGAGCAGAACCCCATTCGATCTCCACGGCAGCCTGGTAGCGGTAGCGAGGCGCTCTCCGACGCTCGGAGCTGATTCCTTCCGATTCTCGCATGTTCATGGACGCGGCACCTTCGGGCGATCAATGGCGCGCAAAGGTCGAACCCAGTCAGCGTGCCTCTGCCATGAAGATACGACGGGAGGGGCTACGATGTTTCAGACACCGAAGGAGGATGTTTTGTTCCCGCCATTTGCGAGTTGGGCACATGCCCCAGCACACAGGCTGAAGCCTACGCTACCGGGATGTGGGATAGAATTTGGCGATGGAAAACGGATTGCTGCGGCAGTTGATTACTGCGACTTATACTTCGGAGAGCCTGGGACAAATCAAGCGGACGTTGGCGGAATACCGGACGCACGAGATATTGCCGGTGGCGAATGGGTTGTTTGCGGCCAGTTCGAGCCAGGCGGTGGATTCGGCGACGGGTTATCAGAATGTGTGGATCCGCGACAACGTGATGGTGGCGGATTCGCTGCGGCGGCGAGGCGAATTGGCCCCTGCGATCGCATGCATGCAGGGCTTGACGCGGTTTTTCCAAAAGCAAATATCGCGGCTTCGCGAAATCATCCATGATCCGGTGCGGGTGCTGCGGGAAGACGCGAACCGGCGGCCGCATATTCGTTTCACTGCGCAGACGCTTGGCGGATTGCCAGAAAAATGGCCGCATGCGCAGAATGACGCGCTGGGGCAGGCGCTGTGGTTTCGCTATGTGCTGGCCAACACGAGAGCGCTGCCCATGAGCGCGGCCGATTACGAAATCTATGGGATTTTCCCGGCTTATTTCGGAGCCATTGAATATTGGCAGGATCGGGACAGCGGCGCGTGGGAAGAAGGGCGCAAGATCAACAACTCGAGCGTGGGCGCGGTGGTGGCAGGGCTGGAGGAAATGCGCAAGCATCATGCGGCGACCGGCTGCGGCGGCCCGGCGGATCTGGCTTACCTGGAGCAACTGATCGCGAAAGGTCGCGATCGTTTGGACCGCACGCTGCCGTTTGAATCGCCACCGGAGCGATTGGTGGATTCCGCGCTGCTGTTCCTGATTCATCCGCTGAATGCGGTGCACGCGCGGGTGACGGAAGACGCCATCCTGAACCTGGTGCAGGCACGATTGAAAGGGGAAGCCGGAATCAAGCGCTATGCAGGAGATTCCTATTTCTGCCAGGACTATGATGAGTGGTTTGCGCCGGGACAGATGAGCATGGACTTCAGCGAGCGCCTGGAGTTTCGCGATGCACACCTACAGCCTAACTGCGAAGCGCAATGGTGCATCTTTGATCCGGTGCTTTCCATTATTTATGGGCGGAGATTTCTGGCCAATCGAGCGGACCGGGCAAGCTTTGAGAAGCAGGTGCACTATTTCAATCGCTCGCTGGCGCAGGTGACGCCAGAGGGGATGTGCCCGGAGCTTTATTTCCTGAAGCACGGAAGATATATTGCGAACGTCCATACACCACTGGCTTGGACGCAGGCAAACCAGGCGTTGGCGCTCTACCTGATGGAAAAGTCCGTTGGAGAAAATATATGAATTGGAACGGGAAGGCCGAGGTAAGACTGGGCTTAATTATATTGGCAAGCGTATTCCTTGCGAGCGCGGCTTGCGCGCAGGTGGAACGGAATTCGCTGGCGGCGACACCTCCGATGGGCTGGAACAGCTGGAACAAATTTGCGTGCAACGTGAGCGAGGACTTGATCAAGTCCGTTGCGGATGCGATGGCCACGAACGGGATGAAGGACGCGGGCTATCAATATGTAGTGATCGACGATTGCTGGCAGGTGGGCCGGGATGAAAATGGATTTATCCTGGCCGACCCTCAGCACTTCCCTTCCGGGATAAAGGCGCTGGCGGACTATGTGCATTCGAAGGGGCTGAAGTTTGGACTTTACTCGGACGCAGGCGCGAAGACGTGTGCGGGACGAATGGGCAGCCAAGGGCATGAGTATCAGGACGCGATGCAATATGCGCGCTGGGACGTGGACTATCTGAAATACGACTGGTGCAGCACATTCACACGCAACGCCGAGGAAGCGTATTCGACGATGAGCAATGCGCTGTTGGCGACGGGCAGGCCGATCGTGTTCAGCATGTGCGAATGGGGCACAGCGAAGCCTTGGCTGTGGGGAAAAAGCATCGGCAATTTGTGGCGGACGACAGGCGACATCAGCGACGTGTGGAACAGCAAGAAGAAATGGCCGGATGGGAGTTGTTGCCAGTTGGGCATGGTGGACATAGTGGATTTGCAAGTTGGGCTGGAATCTTTTGCGGGGCCTGGGCACTGGAACGATCCGGACATGCTCGAAGTGGGCAACGGAGGAATGACAAACACAGAGTACCGCGCGCACTTCAGTTTGTGGGCTTTGCTGGCCGCGCCACTGATTGCGGGAAATGATGTCCGCTCGATGACGCCGGAGATCAAGGCGATTCTCACGAACAAGGAAGTGATCGCGGTGAACCAGGACAAACTGGGACGCGAAGGGCGGCGCGTGGCGAAACAGGGAGACGTGGAAGTTTGGGCTAAGGAGATGAGCGATGGGAGCCGCGCGGTGATTTTGTTTAATCGCGGGGCGTCGGAGAGCGAGGTCGGTGTGACGTGGGAAGAGATCGGTTATCCGAGTCACCTTCCGGCGAAGGTGCGCGACCTTTGGGAACACAAGGATGTGGGGTCCTTCACCGACAGTTATTCGGCGAAGGTGGGTTCGCACGCGGTGGTGATGGTGAGGATTGCGCCGTGAGGGGTGATGGGTGGATGCATTAGGGCCACGATTGCCGAGTCTGGAGTTGATTCTTACGTTGAGATCCTTGGTCGCAAGGGCGCTCCTCAGGATGACAGACGGCGGCGGGGTGATTGGCAAAGATGTAATCGGGAAAGGGTTTTATGGAGCAAACGGAAAAGTATCGAGCGGGGCCGTCGGATTTTTTGGCGGTGGAGCGGACTTTTCTGGCGTGGGTGAGGACCGGGCTGGCGTTGATGGCACTGGGATTTGTGCTGGCGCGATTCGGGTTGTTTTTGCAGGAATTTAATGTGCTGCGGCCTGATATGCACACGGTGTCGTTTGGTTATTCGATCTGGTTTGGAACCGTGTTGATTCTGTTGGGCGTGCTGATTTCACTGCTATCTCTGGTTCGCTACGTGAACATGGTGAAAGCGCTGAAGGCGGGAAGCGAATCGTTCCGCGACGCGTCGACGCTAGCGGTAGCGACAGCGATTGTGCTGGCGATTTTGGGGTTGGCCATGAGTTATTATTTGTTGGCCACGCGACATGTGCCCGTCCAGAATCATTCCTCAGCGAAGGAGACTTCCATGGCCACCACTCCCGAAAATGGCATTGTGAAAATCGCCAGCGAGCATTCCGTTGCCGATACGGTGGCAAAGCTGGAAGCAATTTTGCGGGCGAAGAACGTGACGTTGTTCGCGACCATCGATCATAGCGGCGAAGCGGAAAAATCCGGGTTGAGCATGCCCAATACGAAATTGCTCATTTTCGGCAATCCCAAGGGGGGAACGCCGTTGATGCTGGCTTCGCCGAGCGTTGCGCTGGATTTGCCGCTGAAGATTCTGGTGGCGGAGGACGCGGACAGAAAGGTTTGGATTTCGTATAATGCGCCGGGGTATTTGCAACAGCGGCACGGGCTGCCGGCGAACCTTTTGCCGAATATTGCGGTGATTGAAGCGCTGGCGGCTAACGCGGGGCAGTAGAGCTGGACGAGTCGAAGAAAAAGCAGGTCCCTCGCTTCGCTCGAATTGACGATTTTTTATTTCTTATTCTTTTCCTTATCCGAAAAACTAAAAGGTCTTTCCGAAAAAACAATTCGCTATTTTTTTTTTGCTTTGTCTGACGGGTTAGAAGGCGGCGGGGCGTTTTGCGTTGATTGCCATGAAGCGCTCGATTTTGGCTCCAGGCCGAATGCCGCCGCGGGCGCCTACGGCGGTGCAGTTGAGGGCGGCGGCGGCGCAGGCGAATTCCAGTTGCCGCTGCAGTGGCCAGCCATGGAGGAAACCAAAAATAAATCCTGCATGAAAAGTGTCTCCAGCGCCGGTCGTGTCGACAGGATCGACGCGATAGGCGGGGGCGTAGTGAAACTGCCGGCCATCCCAGGCCAGGACGCCATCCTGGCCTAAGGTGGCTGCGGTAAGGCGGCAGGCGTAGCGTCGATGGACTTGTGGAAGCGATTGGTGAAGATCGGAGTTGCCAGTCAGGCGAGTGGGGATGTCTCGGCTGGTGATGAGAAAATCGATGTTGGGTAAAAGGGATTCGTAGCCGGGATAAAGATCGTCGAGATCGGCGACGACAGGGATGTCCGCTTCCTGTGCCCATTGCGCGGCTTGCGCGGCGGCGGCGGTGTCGTGGCCGTCGAGGTGGAGCGCGCGGGAGTTCACGATCCATTCCCGCTGAAGTTCTTCGGGGAGAAGTGTCAAGCGCGGATCGCGCTTCCAGAGCACGGTGCGTTCACCGCTGGGATCGACAAGGATGAAGGCTTGCTGGCTGTGACATTTGGGCGCGGTGAAGAGATGAGTTTCCACGCCAAGGCGCTCGAATTCGGCGCGGTGGAGCAACGCCGCGTGATCCTCTCCGAGTTTGCCGACATAACGCGTGCGCAGGCCCCATTGCCGGCAGGCAGCCATGGCGGAAGCAACTTGTCCGCCGAGGAGCGCTTTGGCGGAATGAATTTCTACTTTTGAGCCGCGCTCGGGAAAATGCGGGACGCGGATGAGGGTGTCGGTGGCGTTTAGGCCGACGCCGACTACGTCTGCTCTGGGAGTGGTGGTCATTGGTGGCGGATTAAGTTTGCGTTCGAGGCGGTACGCGAATCGGACATGGTAGATGAAGTTTACGTTGAGATCCTTCGTCGCACAAAACGCTCCTCAGGATGACAACGCTTGTGGTGGGTCAGCACAAGGCGCTGGCACAACAACCAGCGTTGCACTTCATCAGTGAAAGCGGGTGGTGCGCCAAAGATGGCGACCGCAGAATAGCAAGAGCAGAACAATGGCAGCGGTTAAGATTAGTGCGGGACCCCAGCGGAAAGAAAGGTGCGGAATGCGTGCGATGGCGGCGAATGCGACGAGAATCGCGGTGGCAGTCGTGACCAACACCCAATCAAGCGGCGTGCGACGCGGCGCGGCTTCGTCTGTGGCTTGACGGCCTTCGAAGCGCGCGGCTACGTAATCGGCGGAGACGTTGTAGCGGGAGCTTTCGCGGCCAGCGGCTTCTTTCCAGTGTTCTTGTTCCTGGCCGGTGGCGGAGGAAAGTGCGATGGCGCCGACGCCCAACGTCATCAATAAGGATCCGCCGATGACATGGAGGTATGTGGCGTGGCTCTTGCCGTGCAACTCGCCAAAAACGAAAATGCCCCAGAGCAGGCCCCAGAGTTGGTTGGTGTTGGAAAGCGGAATGCCCCGGCCGATGCCGACATATTTAGCGGCGAATTGCTGGAACAGATCGCCAATCACCCAAATGAATCCGCCTAGCATGAGCCAGAAGATCACGGTGCGCGCAAGGACGAGTTCGCCCCACAGAAAAGCGAGGCCGTGGTAGGTGACGGCCAGCGCGGCCATCATGCCGAGTTCGCCGAAACTGAAAAACGTGACGAACGAAAGCGGGTTCATGCCCGTGAGATAGGCTTTGCGATAGGGAATGTACATGGTGCCCCAGACGACGCCGGCACCGAGCGCGGCGCAGACTCCATTGAGCGAGTGCACCGAGGAAGATTGCGACGACGAAGCGATGGCTAGGATTGCGGCGCCGACGCACATGACCAACGCTCCGCCGAGGACGCCAGCCCAGCGACGCCATCCGGCTTGGCGGAGTTCGTTGAAGAAAAGGAAGCCCCAGAGGATGCCCAGTAGGCTGTTGGAATTCCACAGCGGGAACGCGATGCTGAGGCCGATGTCGCGGATGGCGAAAATGGTGAGCGTGTTGGCGACCGCCCAGAGGCAGCCGGCGAGCAGCGCCCAGATGATCAAATGCGGGGCCCGAGCTATGTCGGCGCGAACGGAAGTGGTGCCGTGGACGAGAGCGGGGAGGCTCCAACGCGCGAGAAACACGCCGACAACCATGATCAAAGAAATAACAATTGGAGAGATGCCAATGGTGACGAGCTTTGTGGGCGCTTCAGCAGCTCCGAGCCAGGCTCCGGCAGCGAAACCGCAGAAAATGCCCAGGAGTTGCAGGCTGTGATGGCGGGCTTGAGTTGAAGTTGCGAATGTGGGCGTCGAATCGGCTGGCATGATTCTCCGAGCAAAATTCAGTGAAGAAATTTTAGCAGCAACAATCCGCCAAGGAGCACGGCGGCGGGCACCCAGAAATGGATGTCGGTGAAGATGCTTGCGGTGCGGCTGCGTGGTGGTACTGGCATTTATGTTCTCCGCGATTGCATCGAGGCAAAGATTGCCGCGAATTATGGCAGATCGGAAGAGTTTCCACACAGGACAAAATTTGTGGGTTGCACCGGGTAGAGCGGCGTGCTAGCCTGAGCGAACAAAAGGCGAATAACTGGAGGCGCTGCTCTATGCCCGATTCTCTTGCCGTACGCTTGGCTTCGGTCACTCCTATCGCGAGTGGAGGGATGGAGAATCCGCGGACTTCTACTTCGCTGGAGCGAGTGTCGGCGGTGCTGGATACCTTTGCCGCGCGCGACAGGAACGGGGAGGTGTTGACGGCAGTGCGGCATTATCCGGCGCGGGCGGCGCAATGGGCAGAGTTTCCTGACTGGGTGCATCGGGATTTGCGGGCGGCGTACCAGGCGAAAGGAATCGAGCAGCTTTATTCGCATCAGGCTGCGGCGGCGGAGGCGGTGCACGCGGGGAAGAATGTGGTGATTGTGACGCCGACGGCCAGCGGGAAGACCTTGTGCTACAACCTGCCGGTGCTGGACGCGATTCTGGGGGATGCGGATGCACGGGCTTTGTACCTGTTTCCGACGAAGGCTCTGGCGCAGGATCAGTTGGCGGAATTGTACGATTTGAATTTGCGTTTGGATGGAGTGGCAGCGGGAAAAATCGAAGAGTGCCGGCCTCAAGACACGGCGCTACAGGGCGGAGTACGGGGAAGCCGGTTTGGCGTGTTCACTTACGATGGCGACACGCCGTCTGATGCGCGGAAGGCGATTCGCGAGAAGAGTCATATTGTTCTGACCAATCCGGACATGCTGCATACGGGAATTTTGCCGCATCATACGCGCTGGACGCGGCTGTTTGAGAACTTGCGGTGCATCGTGATCGATGAGCTGCACACGTATCGCGGGGTATTTGGCAGTCATTTGTGTAACGTGCTGCGGCGGTTAAAAAGGATTGCGCAATTTTATGGGCGCACGCCGCAGATTATCTGTTGCTCGGCGACAATTGCGAATCCGGGGGAGCTGGCATCGCGGCTCATTGAGGATGAGGTCGAAGTGCATTCGGACAATGGCGCTCCGGCGGCGGAAAAGACTTTTGTCTTTTACAATCCGCCGGTGGTGAATCGCGCGCTGGGAATCCGGCGGAGTTACATTAATGAGGCTTCGCGGGTTTCGCAGGAATTCCTGAAGCACGATTTGCAGACGATGGTGTTTGCCAATTCACGGCTGCACACGGAACTTATTTTGACGCATCTGCAGCAATCCAACCCGCAATTTCCGGGCAAGCCCGAAACGATTCGCGGATATCGCGGCGGGTATCTGCCAACGGAGCGGCGCGACATTGAGCGCGGATTGCGGGATGGGCGCATCCGCGGCGTAGTGACCACTTCGGCGATGGAACTGGGCATCGATGTGGGATCGCTGGATGCGGTGGTGATGGCCGGCTATCCGGGCACGATCGCGGCGACATGGCAACGGGCCGGACGCGCGGGGAGACGCAGGGGAAGTTCCTGCGTGGTGCTGGTGGCTTCTTCGGCGCCGCTGGATCAATACATTGTGCGGCATCCGGATTATTTTTTCGGGAACACGCCGGAACACGCGTTCATCCAGCCGGACAACCTGGAAATCCTGATCAATCATTTGAAGTGCGCGGCCTTTGAGCTGCCGATCGCGCCGGAAGAGAAATTTGGTGGTGTGGACGCGCAGGATTTGTGCGCGCGGCTGGCGGATGCGGGTTACCTGCACCGGGCGGGCGAAAATTATCATTGGACGAACGAAGCGTATCCGGCGGACACGATCAGCTTGCGGTCAGTGACCAGCGACAACTTCATCATCATTGATATTACGGGCGCGCCGGAGGTCATTGGCGAAGTGGATTTCGTGAGCGCGCTGACGACCGTGCATGAAAAGGCGATTTACCTGCACGGAGCGCAGCAATATCACGTGGAGCATCTGGATTTTAAGGAGCGGAAGGCGTACGTGAAGGAAGTGGACGTGGATTATTACACGGACGCGATCCGTTACACCCAGGTGCGCGTGTTGGAAATTGCGGAGACGGCGCGCGCGAACGAGGATAAGCCCGAACTTGCGGCTTCGCGTTCGCGCGGCGAAGTGCTGGTGCGATCGCAGGTGGTGGGATTCAAGAAGATCAAATTTTTCACCAACGAGAATATTGGCGCGGGGAAGTTGGAGCTTCCGGAAAACGAGATGCATACGACGTCTTACTGGATGACGCTGGAACGCGCGCTGCTGGAATCGCTACCGCATTCGATCAGCGAGCGGCAATCGGGAATGTTTGGCCTGCTGCACGCAATGGAATCGGTGGCCACACTACTGCTGATGTGCGACGGACGCGATTTGGGAACGGCAATTGGGGAGCGGCCGCCCGCGCCGGATACGGCTTCGGATGAGGTGGTGATTGCAGGCGACGCGAAAGACCTAAGTGGGAGCGCGATGGAACCGTGGATGAGCGGGCGAAAGGAATTTTTTGAGCCAAATCTGTACTTGTATGACGCGTATCCGGGCGGGATCGGATTTTCGGAGCCGTTGTTCCGGGCGCATGGAATATTGATTCGCAAGACGCGCGAGTTGATTCAGGCGTGCCCGTGCGATGCGGGGTGCCCTTCGTGCGTGGGGCCAGCGGGAGATTTGGTGCCGCGGGCGAAGGAAGCGGCGCTGGCGATTCTGGATCGTTTGTGCGCCTAAGACATTGACATGGAAAACCTGGCGGATAAATTTTCGCGGTTGGCGGCGTTGAAGCCGGTGCGCGCTGCTCCTGCGCGTCGGCCGGAATTGCGTTTACCGAATGACACCGATCCGATCAGCTTGTTGCTGGGCGGCGGGATTGCGCGCAACCATTATGGAGAACATCTGGCGATCCGGAACTGGTTTTCTACGCCGGAGTTTGTGCAGCCTTCGTCGACGGCGTTGGAACTGTTGACCAAAGCATCGGGTTCGCACGGCAACCGTTCAAGAAATAGCGTGAAAGATACCGCCGCGACACGGAGCACGCGGGGGCTACTGGAAGATCCGGAGAAATGGCTTTTCCTGGATACGGAAACCACCGGGTTGGCCGGGGGCACGGGCACATATGCGTTTCTGGTAGGGCTGGCGTGGTGGGACGCTGGCGGACTGCAGGTAGAGCAGCTGTTTTTGCGGGACCTGCACGAGGAATATTCTTTGTTGCAGGAGCTTGCCCAGCGGATTACGGACCGCCCTGTGCTAGTCACGTTCAACGGAAAGACATTCGATTGGCCATTATTGGAAAACCGCTTCACGATGACGCGGGCGATTCGCGTGCCGCAACTGGCGGCGCATCTGGACTTGCTGCATCCGGCGCGTTCGTTGTGGAGATTGCGATTGGGATCGGTGCGGCTAGTGGAACTGGAGCGGCACGTATTGGACGCGGAGCGGCTGGGCTGGCGGCGCGAGGATGATATTGCGTCTGCCCTGATTCCTCAATATTACTTTGAGTATTTGCGCGGCGGGACGGGACAAGCGCTGGCCGGCGTTGTGCGGCACAACCAGATGGACCTGCGCGGGTTAGCGGCGCTTTTCGGAAAGATTAATTCCCTGCTGGAATCGCGTGAAGACGGATTTGCCGAGACGGATTCGCTGGACCTGTTTGGATTGTCTCGCTTCCTGCATCGCAAAGGCGAAAAGGACCTGGCGCACTCCGCGTGCGTTTACGCACTGCAAGCGGGACTGCCGGCCGAATTCCGGCCGCAGGCGACGAAAGAATTGGCGTTGATGGCCAAACGGCGCGGCGACCGGGAACGGGCTGCTTCCCTGTTGCACGAACTGGTGGCCAATCCGCAGGAAACCGTGTTTGCTTGCGAGCAGCTGGCAATGCACTATGAGCGCCACCTGCGGGATCTTGCGCGCGCGATGGAATTCGCGCAGTTGGGATTGAAGACTCTGCAGCGCCAATTTGGCAGTTTACGCGACCCGTATGCGAGCACGCGGTACCGGCAGATGGAAGAAAAATTCGTGTGCCGGCTGGAGCGTTTGCAGCATCGCATGAAGAGCGCGGATGCCGCCTCGCAGCTGAGCCGGACCACGGCAGCAAGCAGCGACGGGCGTAGCGCTCGTTGAATTTCCGCAACCTCTGCAATCCCGACGGAATTTGGAGGTACAAACCGGATGGATTCCCCAGGAACAGCTCGGCAAACTAGTGGTGCAGGAGTTATGGCCACTACAGAGACGAATTATCTGCGAACGGAACTGGAACTTCGGCGCGAACGGCTGCTGGCCGCTTCGGCGACGGAAACCAGCGATGGCCTGCTGCATCAACTGCTGTCCAGCGTGGATGCAGCGCTTTCGCGTTTGCAGCAGGGCACATTCGGGATCTGCGAAACATGCCACGATACGATCGAGACCGACCGGCTGCTGTGCAATCCGTTGCTGCGATTTTGCCTGGATCATCTTTCGTCGGAGGAACAGCGGGCACTGGAGAAAGACCTGGTGCTGGCCGCGGGTATCCAGAAAGCGCTGCTACCACCGCAAGACTGGGCGGTGGATGGTTGGCAAGCGCGCTATCATTACCAGCCGGCGAATCTGGTCAGCGGGGATTATTGCGACCTGATCGAGAACGAGGACGGATTTTTGTTTTTGCTGGGCGATGTTTCCGGCAAGGGGGTAGCAGCTTCGGTGCTGATGAGCCATCTGCACGCGACTTTCCGGACGCTGGCCGGGCAGCACCTTTCGCTGCAACACATGGTGGAGCATGCGAACCGGCTGTTCTCTGAAAGCACAACGGCGGGACAATTTGCGACGATGATTGTGGGCTCAGCGAAGCCAAGCGGAAAAGTGACGTATGTGAGCGCCGGGCACCTGCCACTGTTTCATATTTCCGCGGCGGGCGTGCGGGCGCGAGAAGCTACGGGCGTTCCGTTGGGAATGTTTTGCACGACGAATTTTCCGGTGTGCGAGCTGACGCTGGAGCCGGGCGACAAGCTACTGCTTTATACCGACGGACTGACGGAGATGTTCAATGCCGCCGGGGATGAGTTCGGGATTGCGCGGGTTCATTCTTTGGCGAAGGAGCATGGGGCTACGACGCCGCAGGGAATTTTAAGCGCTTGTTTGGATGAGATACGAAATTTTTCAGCGACGGCAAAGCAAACGGATGATTTGACGATGATGGTGTTGCATCGGACGCACTAGGAAAGAAGAGAAGCGTTTCCAGCGCAAGCCCAAACCTTATTGGGTGTAAATGCCGGAGTTCACGCTGCAACCCCTACCAAGATAGTTTTTTTAGCCATTGGGAGTAGATTTTCTGGTCGCTGCCTTCGGCTGTGATGCAGTCCTGGGCTTGGCAGCGGAAGAAGACGGCGCCGGGCTGGGTGGTGAACTCCAGATCGTTTTTTACATCGGCAATGGGTGTGCGGTCGGGATATTTTTTCAGCAGAGCCTGGCGGTAAGCGTCAAAGAAGGCAGACGCTTTTTCGGAAGTGTCGAAGCGCACGCGGGTGAAGAGCATCAGGCGCTGCTTATCATCTTTTTTCTCATAGGTGGCATAATCGTCGCCGTCCCAGCCCGCGGCAACTTTCTTTGCGATATCGTCATCCAGAAATTGCTTGAGAACTTCCTTCCATCCGAATTCGCCCATGGCATTTTCTTCCAGCTTGTTCCAAAGACCGCCAGGCACGCCATCCGGTAAATCGACTTTCACCACCGCGGGGACTTTGTCGGCGCGATACAGGTCGGGATGCATGATTTGCTGCGTTCCAGCAGGGGGCCGGGCGAAAATAGCGTCAAAGCCACCCCAGCCTCCGGTGCGTATGACCGACATGGAGAAGCGCAGTCCGTCGAAATAAGGAAACATTAGCGAGTCCTTGATGAACGGCGGAGCTTTCTTGAGCATCGGAGTGTCGCTTAGATCGCCCACGAAGATGGAAGGATCAACGTCGGGTATATCGCGCAACGTCAGGCCTTTGTCCTTAAGCGTGTATTCCAGCATGCCGGCCATGGCGCTGCCCTCGAGAACGGATTCGCGCGCGAGTTCTGCGTCGTCGTCGGGTTTGGCGGCGCGGGACCAGGCCTCAATGTGAAAGTACTGATCCTGCAGGGCGTGCGTGAGCTCGTGAGACATGACCATGCGCTGCTCGTCGGGCTGAATCCAATCGGCGATGTAAAACTCATGCTGTTTGGGATCGTAGAGACCGGCGATTTGTTCGGTCAACAAATCCACCAGGAAGCTATCCAGATTGAAGTTTTTGGGGAGGAGACCGAAGGCTTCCGCGCTGCGCGCCGATGCGTAGCGTTCTCTCGCGTCTTTTTCATCATCCATTTCCGCCAGGATATACGCGTGGATTTGCTCGCGAGTACGAATGGATTTTTTGAGAGGTGCCTTGAGTTTCCAGCCGGTGATTTCGCTCATTTCGTTCATTACTTCGTCGGCGGTAGCGAGGAACTCCGGGTTTGCGGTTGGGGCCGTCGCAGGAGCCGAGGGTGCGGGAGCGGGCTGTTGGGCCTGGGCGGGAGCAAACGCTAGAAAGGTGAACAGACAAAACGCCGGGACATAGCAAAAACGAAGCAATTTACTTGGCCAGTGCATACGGTGTCAGGATAACAGATTCCAGTCCTAGGACTGGCAAGCGGGTGGAAAGCGTGATAAAGAGCGCCTGCTGGGGCGAGTGAAGCGGACGGAAGAGCTGAAATTCCGATTTGAACCGGCGCCGCAGCTAAATACGAGAAAATCCACAGGCACAGATGTTGTTCCGCGTTCGTAACATAATGGTAACGATATATAATCTGAATAGAGCAGGTGGCTTCCCGAAAGGAGGCACGTATGTATCCTCCCGGACTGCGCCTGAGGCAGGCCAGAGAAGCGCTGGGGCTCACGTATCGCGACGTCGAGCGCGCCAGCTATCAGATTGCCGTCCATCGTGGCCGTCCAGACTTCATCCTGCACATCAGCCGCTTGGCAGACATCGAGAATCGCGGAGTGGTGCCAAGCTTACACAAACTCTACTCGCTGGCGGCCATTTTGCATCTTGATCCGGCGGAAATTTCGAGCTGGTACGACGTACCGCTGAGCCAGACATTTTTCGAGGGTGCTTATTTCCCGCCGCCGCGGACACATCTGAGCGCGACGCCGGCTACCTCAGCATTCACCGGTCCCATGGAAAATCCGGTGCGGCCGGAAAATACGGAGCTATTGTCGAAGAGGCCGGCAGGAGTGGTTCCTGTGGCGGAGCCGGAGAATTGCGCGCAAAGCAAGCATCGTTATGGATTCGTTGGGTTGTCTGACCGGAGGATGATGCCGTTGCTACGACCGGGCAGCACGGTGCTGATTGACACAACGCTTCGGCGGATTGAGGACGCGGACTGGTCGAATGAATACGACCGGCCGATGTATTTCGTGGAAATACGAAACGGCTATCGCTGCGGGTGGTTCCAGAAGGATAAATCGCGGCTGATCATGCAGCCGCATACGCTTTCGCGATGCGCGCCGGAGGCGTGGCTGACGCCCGATGAGGCGGAAGTTGTGGGGCAAGTAGTGGGAGTGGTCAGTTATTTGGGCGAGCCGTGGACGTATCGTCCTGTAGCAGTTCCAGAAGGACGGCCAGATTGGAACGGTAAAGGTCTGTGAGATAGCTGGGAGCCCTAGGTGGCACCCACTGCGGACAGGTTTCGCGGCAACGCAGGACATTTCCCTCAAACGTGCCCGGCAAAGAAGCCAGATACATCTGCAAATCGTCTTTCTGCACATTCAGCGGCATTTCGAGCAGGCGTTCGAAGACTTCTTCGTGACACTTCGCGATGACCTGATCAACAGCCTCCGCGCCGTAAAGAGTCGCCAGAGTTTCATGGACATACTCTCCATTGGCGGCGTGGCGCAAGCCGAAAAGGTAGGCCAATCGCTGATAAGCACCATGGAGCGGCTCCAGGTAATTCGCCGTCAGGTCGAAGAGGATCTGTTGGTACTTGCGCAGGTGATCGAGCATGTAGAATAGCGAACCCCGACCGTTCCGTCGGCAGAACTTTTTCCAGCAGGAAACACGAATCGAGAAAAGTGGCGACACCCTCCAGCGCAGGAGGGTGTTCATGCAAAAACGAATCTCGACGCTGTTTCTGCTTTCCGTCAGTTTACTCCTAGTCTGTTTGGTAATCCCGAGCAATTCTTCCTCCCTTTCCGCGCTTCCGCGGGGCCCGGCGGCAGTGGCAGACGGGGTGCCGTTGCCGCCTCCAGGGCCGATGCCGCCTCCCCCACCAAAGGCGTGGAACGTTCGCGCGTTTTCCAGCTAGAAGTTCCGGCTAGAAAGCAGAAGAACGCCCAGAAAAGTTAAGGATCCTCCCATGCTGGCGCTCAGGAGTGGCGCGCGGGTCGGATAGCTGGTTATATGTACCTGCGAGTAAAGTAATGCTACTCTGCTGGAAATGGCCGCAGCTCTGATCTTGCGTAACCTGTCCTGGGCGCTCAGCACGCTGCTCGAACTGGTGCTACTGTACTTTCTGGTTCGGCGAAAAGTGTACCGGTCGCATCCCGCCTTCTTCTCGTACATATTGACTGCGCTGCTGCAGAGCGCGGTGCTGGCCACAGCCTATAGGGTCTTCGGTCCAGCCAGCGCGGCATCCTACAACATTGGCTGGGGATCTCAGGTGGTCGTGATCTGCGCGCGCTGGCTGGCGATCACCGAAATCGCCAAGAAGGCATTGCGGAGGTTCAGCGGAATTTGGGGGATGGTGAGCCGGATTTTGTTTGTGCTGGGCGTGAGCGTGCTGGTTTATGCGATTACCGGGTCACGGGACCAGTGGACGCTGGCAGTGTTGACCGTGGACCGCGCCGTGGAAATGTGCATTGCCAGCTTTATCGTGGCAATGTTCGTGTTCGTGAAATATTACCGCGTGCAAATGAGCCAAATGGACCGCATGCTAGCCATTGGTTTCGGCCTGTATTCCTGTTTTTTCGTGATTAACGATTCGATCTACCAGGCTTGGATCCGCACGGCGGGCCCGTTATGGAATTATCTGGAGACGGTAACATATTTAGCCACACTGTTGCTGTGGATTGGGGCGGTCCTGCGGCATTCGGAGTCGCGGATTGCGGCAAGCGCGCCGCCGTTGACGCCGGCAGATTACCTGGAGCTTTCCGGGAAGTTGAATACCCGCTTGCACGTGCTCAATAACCGCTTGGACAAGCTATTCCATTCCAGGGACTCCCACTCATGAGTGGGGCCGTGATCCTGTTCATCGCTGTCGCCATCATTCTGGTTGCTCTGCTGGCGTGGGCAGTGCGGCCTCCGAAGAAAACACTGCTTTCAGTGGATGATGTGTTCGACGCGCTGGCGGAAAAACGGCACTACGCTAGGCTGCCGCAAATCTTGCAATCGCTGCGCCACGAAGATACGGATTTTCTGTATACGCGGGGCCACGACCAGCTTGCAGGACGCATCCGCCGCGAGCGAAAGCAAATTGCACTTCGTTATTTGAATTATCTGGAAGACGAATACCATTTGCTGCTGGAGGCATCGCGAATCTTGGCCAGGATCGCGCCGGAGATTTCCCCGATCGACGAGTTTGCGCACTTCCGGCTGAACCTGCGCTTCGTACTGCTGTGCCGTTATCTGCGCTTTCGGCTGCGGCTTGGGCTGGAACCCTGGAACGTATTTGGCATCCTTTCCGATATGGAAGGCGATATGACGCTGCAGTTGGAGGCCGCGACAACTCGCATCGGCGAACGAGCGGCGATTGCCGCGGAATTCCCGCTATTCCTGGAGAATCGGCGCCGCGACTCCAAATAGCTTGGCCTCGACTGCAGCGTACAACTCCCCAGGCTGAAATGGCTTTTGCAAGATCGAGGCGTCCGGCATAAGGAATCGTGCCGGTATTTTTTCCATAGCGGAAACAGAGCTGGTCCAGAGCACGCACTGTCCCAGGCCGTGGTCGGCTTGAAATTGTTCCGGCTTCGCGTGGCTGGATTCGCCGTGGTAGAGCAATTGCCAATCCGCGACAACCAAATCAAATTCCTTGGCGCTAATCAGACGATGCGCTTCTTCGACTGAAGTCGAGGTTGTGACGACGTGCTCGATGCCGGTGAGCAACTCCGCGACCGCTTCCAGGACGGATTCGTTCGCATCGACGACGAGGATGCGGCCGTTGCGCACGGCCCGCGGCGCCTCGACTTCGGTGTTCCTTTGTGCGGAGACGTTTGAACGCATGGGCAGGTCTATGCGAAAAGCCGCGCCGCCTTGCGGCAAGTTCCTGACGCGAATGGTACCGCCATGCTCGGTGACGATGCCGTAACAAATGCTCAGGCCGAGTCCAGTTCCCTTGCCAACTGGCTTGGTGGTGTAGAAGGGATCAAAGACTCGGGACGAATCCTTGACGCCGGGTCCACTGTCAATGAGTTCCACGAAAACCTGCCCTTCATGGACGCCGGTGCGAACCCAGAGATCGCCATCGGCGCCAGCTTCGAGAATGGCGTCGATGGCGTTATTAATGAGATTTAGAAAGACCTGTTGGAGTTGATGGGGATCGGCGGGAACCTCTGGCAATTCGGTGGCGAGTTCGAGATGGACGCGAATCTGGCTCATGCGCAAGTCGTAATCGCGGAGGGCGAGAGTGTCTTCGAGAATGGAATTCAGGCGGACGGGGACGCGCTCAGGCTTGTGCTGGCGGGCAAAGCTCAGCAGGTTTTGCACGATGCGGTGAGTGCGCATGGCCTGCTTATAAAGCTTCTCGCTGTATCCCAACGCCTGGGGACCTACTTCTCCGCTGGCGGATAGGAGTTGGCTATAGCCGAGGATCGCAGTGAGCGGGTTGTTCAATTCGTGAGCGACGCCGGAGATGAGCTGGCCGACGGCGGCAAGTTTTTCGCTGTGGACCAATTGTTCCTGGGTGCGTCGCAAGTTCTCGTAGGCCTGGCGCGTTTCCTCGTAGAGGCGGCTGTGGTCGACGGCGCTGGCCACCTGGCTGCCGACCGCAGTGAGCAGGCTGATGTCGGCGTTGGAAAATTCCCGCACGTGGTAGCTGCCCACAACCAATCCACCGATGATTTTTTCCTTGGCCCAGAGCATGACCACATAAGCGGACTTGATGCCTTCTTTCAGCTGTATTTCGCGGACGATGGGCGGCAGAGGAAGTCCCTGCACGGAGAGGAATGTGGCGTGAGTGGAACGAAGCTGCTGCATCAAAGCGCCGGGGACTGCGAATACGGGAAAGGTCTTGCCGAACTCTGAACGGTGCCCGACGGCGGCTACGCGACGGACAGTAACGTCATCTTTGTCGAGGAGATACAAGGATGCGGCGTCGAGATCGAAAAGCTCCAGCATTTGACGCAAGGTGCGCTGGACAGATTCGCTGAGATCAAGCGTGTATGACAGAGTTTCCGCGATGGAATTGAGGATCATCAATTCGCGATTGCGGCGGCGAATCTGCTGCTCCGCCCGGCGGCGCTCGCTGACGTCCAGCAAGAAGCCCTGGTAGGCGATAACGGTTCCCGCAGAATCTCGCACAGCCGTGGAGGATTCGCTAACCGTACGGATTTCGCCATCCTTGCGGCGGATATCGAACTCGAAATCGTTTACAGAGCCGTGTTCGTGCAGGAGTTTGCACAGGCGCTCGTATTCGGAGACATTTACGTAAAGTTGTTGGCCGATTTCAACTGCCAGTAGCTCGTCGCGATTCTCATGGCCAGTGATCCGCATCATCGCGTCGTTGAAATCGAGAAAGCGGCCGTTTACGGTGGCGATGAAGACACCTTCCTGAACGCTGGCCACGAGGGTGCGATATTTTTCCTCCGCCCTTTTGCGTTCGGTGATGTCTTTCAGGACATGGATGGTGCCGAGTTGGCGGCCGGCGGGATCGATAAACTGGGAATTCGACGCGAGGAAATAACCCTGCAGCCAGGGATCGGGATCGTCGCCTTCGCCGGAAACGCCTTCGCAATAGGGGCAAACCTTGAAGGAATCGCCGCGAACATTGAAAAGTTCAATGACGGAGCGGCCGAAAATGGATTGGCTTTTGCGGCCGAGGAGATCGGCAAGGCGCGCGTTAGAGCGGAGGATGCGGCCTTCGCGATCGTGAACCAGGATGGGGTCGCCGATAGAATCGAAGGTATAGACCCACTGCTGTTGGACAGACTTGATCTGCTCGAAGAGGTTGACGTTTTCGATGGTGGTGCCCAGAAAATTCGCGACGTTAACGAGATAGGTCAGCTCGTCTTCCTGTAGGCGCTTGCCAGGGAGGGTGCCGACATTCAGCATGCCGACCGGGCCCTCTTTACCGCACAGCGGAACGGTCACGAGTTGGGTGATGCCCGCCTCCGCCATACTGCGACGGACGCTGGTATCCTTTTCGTCTTCGAAGCACGCGATGCGATATTCGCCTTGTAAAAGCTCTTGAACCCATTCTCGATTCAAGGGAATGCGCGGATGGTGTTTCAGGTATGTCTGCGAAAATCCGACGGAGGCGCAGATGATAAATTCGCCGGTGTCGCCTTTTCTTTCGAGGAGCCGGATGGTGCCGTGAGTGGCATTCACGCTTCCGATAATTTGCGTGAGGACTTTTTGCAGAAGTTCGGGAATGGAAACGGATTGGCTGCTGGAGGCCGTCAGCATGGTGAATTGGCGCATTTTTTCGCTGATTTCCTCGGAGCGGGTGCGCGCGGACTCCAGGAGCATGACGATCATGCCAATACCCAAGCCTGCATTCAGAAAATGATCGAAGGCAAAACGCAGGAGGTGAACGTCCTCTTGCGTCCAGATTTTCCGATCGATGTTGTTCAGGCCCAGGAGCAAAAAGGCCCCGGCTAGTAGTTTGCCACCGTGGCCGGTGACGGGCGTGGAGGCGCGCCAAAGGATCCAGCCGACGCAGATGCAGATTACACTGTAAAGGATTGCGGTTTCCCAGCGAGTTTCGCCCCAGCGAGGCACGTTGCGCTGGTAATAACCAACGGTGAGAGCCATTAAACCAGTGAGCCACCACATGGGCCAGTAGAGCCGATTGGGGGCGGTCGCGTACTGAAGGATGGATGCCAGGAAGAGTGCTAACGCCGCGGCGCCGCCAGCAGAAAAAATGATTTGGAGAAAACGGTGCGGCTCATAGAAAAGCGCGAGTTCAGCAAAAGAAGAAAGCGTGAGACAAACCCAGCCGCACAGCCACAGGCGATAGAAACTCGCGGGATTATCACGGCGGAGATGCAGGAACAAAACCAGCAGGGTGAGGCAAACTGTCGCCTCAAAGAAGGCAATCCCCTGGAGGCCTTGGTTCTGCACCACAGCGGAACCTCCCAAATGATGGAACGAGTTGAAAAAAGAACGGAACCTTGGGCCTGCCCATTGGGACAGGCGGACTCCATGTTCTCCTGACGCTAACACGCTATTTTCTGACTGGGCAAGGGTACCCAAAAGGAGGTGTGCCGTCCCGTATAATGCTGTTTGGGAGAATACCGTGGAAGCTGACCATATCCTGGTAGTGGATGACGAAGAAGCGATTCGCGAAGTAGTTTCCACGATGTTGGAATCGCGCGGATACCGCTGTACGGCGGTGAGCAATGGGCGGTCGGCGCAGGACTATGTGCGAAAGCAGACTCCCGACCTGGTTCTGAGCGACATGATCATGCCGGAGATGGACGGGATCAAGTTGCTGGACTGGTTGCATGGGTTCGATCCAGAAGTGCCGGTGATCATGGTGACGGCGATCCACGATATTTCGACCGCGCTGGAAGCTATTCGCCGCGGCGCTTATGACTACATCCTGAAACCGTTCGAGAAGGATCAGTTGTATCACGGTGTTGAGCGGGCTCTGCAACACCGGCGGCTGGTGGTTGAGATCCGCAATTACCAGGCGGACCTGGAGCGCAAGGTCGAACAGCGCACGGCCGAGCTAATGGCGAAGCATCTGGAGCTGGAGCAGTCTTACGACGACACTTTGGAAGCGCTGGGCAGCGCGTTGGACTTGAAGGACGCGGAAACCGAGGGGCACTGCCAGCGCGTGACGGCTTTTACGATTTCGATCGCGAAGTGCGTTCCCGTTCCCATGACGTACCTGCCGATTCTGGCGCGCGCCGCCTTTCTGCACGACATCGGAAAAATGGCGATTCCTGA
This sequence comes from Candidatus Acidiferrales bacterium, assembly GCA_963742325.1. Taxonomy (GTDB): domain Bacteria; phylum Acidobacteriota; class Terriglobia; order Acidiferrales; family UBA7541; genus Acidiferrum. Next base: position 4,111,789 of record CAVULB010000002.1, read on the forward strand.
CTCGATCCTGCGGAAGCCTGGGCCGCTCGATAACGATGAGAAGCAAATCATGCGGACGCATTGCGAGATCGGCTATAACGTGTTGACGCGCATTCCCTTTCTGCGGGATGCGGCGGAGATCGTGCTGGCGCACCAGGAATTCTTTGACGGATCCGGTTACCCGCGGGGATTGCGCGGGGAACAAATTCCACTGGGGGCGAGAATCTTCTCCATTGCCGACGCGTTGGATGCCATGATCAGCGACAGGCCCTATCGCAAGGCGCTCCCCATGGGGCATTCGCGTGAGGAAATCCGGCGCTGTTCGGGAACGCAATTTGACCCGAAAATTGTGGAAGTGTTCATGTCTATCCCGGAGCAGCACTGGCTCGAACTCAGAGAAAACCTGGGATCGCCGTTCCGTTTGACGCAATTGAAAAATCTGAAGTCCTAAAGCAGCCGGCAAATTTTTGGCGAGCGCGCTTGCTGCGTGCTATGTTTGTTCGAGAGCTTCCATGGCCTTGATACCAATTAAAACAGCTTCTGAAACCGGCTATTGCGACTGCGTCTGCGGCTGCTACGAATTGGCGAGCCAGCGGGACGAAGACAGCGGGAAAGGCTATTGCCCCGCCTGCGCGAAGGAACACCTGGTGCGGAACACGGGCCGGGGATTGGCGCAGCCTGCGCCTGTGAATGTGGAAGCGCACAGCGCAACGAATACGCAAATCAAGTCGCTTCCACCGGGTGCTGATCCGCCGGCTCGACTGCGCTAGATTCTGGGCAATTGCAGGCGGCGTTGAAGCTGATTTTCTGAGTAGGGGCGTGGTGGGCAGCCACAGGTCGGTAGTTGCGATGGTCTAGGTTGAGATCCTTCGTCGCAGAAGGCGGTCCTCAGGATGACGGTCGGTGTGTTGGTGGCGTGCGGTTTTGTGGCTACTTGCCCAGGTACATCAAGGCTAAAAGGAAGAGCCAAAGAGCGTCCATGAAGTGCCAGTAGTAGGAGGTTACTTCGGCTGCAACGCTGCGGGTGATTTTTGCGGAATCATAATTTCGCCGGGCCACGTAGATCAAGGCGGCTACTCCTCCGAGCAGATGTACGCCATGGGCGCCGGTGAAAATGTAGAAGAAGCTGCTGGCGGGATTGCTGGCTAGATAAATTCCCTGCTGCACCAAAACGCGCCACGCCACCACCTGGCCAATCAGGAAAACAACTCCCAATACTGTGGTGATGAGCCAGAAGCGCTTGAAACCGGAAACATCGGAGTGCGACAGGCGGGTTCGCGCGAGTTCCAGAGTACCGCTGCTGGCCAGCAAAACGATGGTGTCGACCCAGAGCAGCCAGGGAATGTGCACGGGAATCCAATCGGGACCGCCCTTGCGCACAAGAAATGCGCTAGCCAGGGCCATGAAAAACATCAGAACAGAAATTATGCCAATGCCAATGCCGGTGTAATAACGGGCCGGGGAGATCGGACGATTAGGACGCTTTTTTCCGTCGTCGCCACCGCCGCCATTACCGCCCGCGGGAGGAATGTCTCCGCCACCGCCACCACCTTTTTTTTCAATGATGACTTCGATATCTGGAGGTGAAATTGTGGCCGGCATCCTGTCCCTTTCGTCGGCTCAACGAGCTTTCTGTGCCAGTAGCTCGGGCGAGAGATACTGCGGTGCGAACTCCTGCGCCGGCGTTCCCGCAAGCTCATAGGCTCCGCGGTAAACGACCGGAGTGCGGCCATCGAAGTTGCGCGCCGGGGCGGGTGAGCCAACACTCCATTCGAGTGTGGTGGCGTGCCAAGGGTTATCCGCTTCCGCTTTTTTCCGGCGCAATAAACTGCTAAAGAAATTAATGCCGAAGAGGAGTTGGGCGCCGACTGTCCAGATCGTAGCAACCGTGACCAGGGTGCGAATCGACGCACCGGCAGAGGCGAGCGCGGCGCGCTGGGCGTCCGGCAACAGGGTCGATTGCGTCAACAGGCCCATCCAGTGCATAGGCATGAAGATGCAGTAGACACCTGCGAAGGTCAACCAAAAATGTGCTTTGCCGAGGGTTTCATTCAGGCGGCAGCCGAACAGCTTCGGGAACCAGAAGAAGAGTCCGGCAAGAATGGCGAACGTCGCGGCCACACCCATCACCAAATGGAAATGGCCAATGACGAAATCCTCGCTGACGGCCGCGCGTGAAAGATCATGACGCGCGAGAAAAATACCGGAGAGGCCGCCGGCGATGAACAGCGAAATGAAGCCGATGGCAAAAAGGACGGACGTGGTGAACTGGATGCGCGCATCCCAGAGGGTGCCCAGCCAACTGGCCAACAGGATTGCGGCAGGGATTCCTAGAGAGGAAGCGAGTACAGAAAACACCAAAGGCGCGTAAGGATTCATACCGCTGGCGAACATGTGATAGCCCCAGACGCAAAATCCAACGACGCCGACGGCGCAGATCGCGAGAACGACAAGGCGCTCTCTCCAGACAGGCTTGCGCGAAAATGTGGCGACCAAGTGGGTAATGATTCCGAAACACGGGAGTATCGCCACGTACACTTCAGCCTGCGCGAAATACCAGAACAGGCGCTGCCAGAGGACCGGGAGACTACCCTGACGCACCAGATTTTGCGGCTGCTGCGCCAGAAACGCAGCGGAGCTGAAGAAATCAGAACCGAGCAGCCGATCGGAAAGAATTACGGTGCAGCCGGCCAGGAGCACGCTGAAGATGAGCATACTGAGGATGGCGTTCACGAACCAGGCCCAAGCGGTGACGGGCATGCGGGGGAGAGTCATGCCAATGGTACGGAGCGAAATTGTGGTGACACAGAAATTCAGGGCGCTGACGAGGGCGGCTAGCGAGAAGATTGCGGCGCTGATGAGCCAGAGGTCGATACCCTGACTGATCGGGCGGAAAAACGAGGCGGTCATGCCCGCAAGAGATGCAACGGTGAGCCAGAGCGAAAGGCAATTTAACACCGGGAACGCCATTTCGTCGGCGCCGATTTGCAACGGCAAAAGGAAATTGCCGAAGCCGAGTTGCGGCGCGGCGGTCAGGACAAAGAATACCATCAGCGAGCCGTGGAGCAGGCGTACGGCGGCAAAGCGCCCCGGCGTGCTTTCGAAACCGTTTAGAAATGGAATCGCGCTGTCTGGCCATGAGGTGTGGACGCGCAGGAGAGCGGAAAGGACCATGCCGACGAAAACGCTGGCGAGGGAAAGCCAGAGGTATTGCAAGCCGATGGCCTTGTGGCGCGTGGAGAAAATGCGACGGAGCAGGCCGGAGCCCGTGGATGGGGAGGCGTTGCCTCCTTCGTCGAAAGTAACCATTTTCGAGGCGGTTCACTCGCTGCGGTGCGCTAAACCAGTTTGTATATTACCGCCTGGGCAGAAAATTGGGAAGGAAGCGGTTAGCTTGGATTGGAGGTGCAAGAACACACGTAGAAGTACCCGTGCCACAGGTGCTGTACTCCGTGCGCGAAACGCGAAAAGAGAGGTGGGATTAGAAGAGTGAATTGGCACAGGATGCTGGCCCACGCGTGATCCAGGACGATCTGCAAGATTCCTACCAGCTGATTAATTAGCGGTTTGAGAAGCACTGGCACAATAGCCAGCGCTACAATGTTTTTGTGCCGGCTTTTTGGGTGGGGGTGCAGGAACGTGGCGGAAGATAAGTGGGCAAATCCTGAGAAAATGTGGGATCAGCGTTTTTCGCAGGCGGAGCCTGTGTACGGCAACCAGCCCAATGCGTTTCTTGCGGCGCAAGCGTGTCGATTTCAGCGAGGAATGAAACTGCTGGTGCCCGCCGATGGTTACGGGCGCAACGGGATTTGGCTGGCGCAGCAGGGATTTTCCGTTCATACCGTGGATTTATCAGGGGTTGGTGTCAAACGGGCACGCAAGACGGCTGAGGCTGCGGGCTTGGCGATGACCATCGAACAAGCCGACCTTGCAATGTGGAAGTGGCCGGAGGCCGAATTTAACGGAGTCTTCGCGATTTTTCTGCATCTGCCGCCGGAGGTGCGTGCGAAAGTCCATAGGGCGATGCTAGGGGCGGTGAAGCCAGGCGGGCTTGTGATTCTGGAGGCGTTCTCGCCAACGCAATTGAAATATTCCTCAGGCGGGCCGAAGCGGGTGGAATTGTTGTATACAGCAGAGATGTTGCGGCAGGATTTCTCTGGGGCGGAGGCGATGGTGCTCGAGGAAAAGGAAGCTCAGATTAGCGAGGGGAGTATGCATAGCGGGGCAGCGGCCGTGGTGGATGGAGTTTTTCGGCGGTGAGTTTGCTATGCGGCGACTGGGCTGCCGCTGATCGTTGGGTGATGGGTTGCGATTGCGGGAAGCGGGTGCCGGGCTCCCGCACTCCGAAGGGTTACTGAAATTGTTTTTGGAAGATGGCGAACCGCTCGCGTAGGGTTTCCAGTTCGCGACGTAGGTTATTTATTTCATCTTCGAGATTGCTAATTCGATCAGCATCCGCAGCGGAGGTGCGGCCACTGGATTCATGGGCCTCTTCGTTTTGTGACGCGGAGGATTCCCGCGGGGCTACGTCGCCCGCGAGTAGATGCATGTAGCGTGATTCCTTGGTGCCGGGCTGGCGCGGCAGGACTTTCACGAGCGGCGGCTCGCGGCGCTGGAGCAGGTTGAGCGCAGAAAGCACAGCGTCCAGATCTCCGAAGGTGTACATGCGCTCGGACCGTGTGCGAAGTTCCCCCGGCGTTTGCGGACCACGCAGCATCAACACACACAGAATAGCGATTTCGTGGCGATGAAAATTGTACAGTTCGCTCAGGCGATGCTCGAATTTCGCCACACGGGAATCTCCACCGGCCGAGCGCGCCATGGCCTGATCGGTCAATGAGCGCAGCGCTCTTCTGACCGCTTCCGCGTCGAGAGTCATTACCGGATCGCGATTGGATTTCTGGTTGCAAGCATTGATGAGGGCGTTGAGGGAAAGCGGGTAATATTCCGGCGTGGTGGTTTCCTTTTCCACTAGCGCACCCAGGACTCGTACTTCCGCGGCGGATAGTTCCAGTGCCATGAAGAAATGATAACAGCAGTGTGCCGAGAGCCGCTTTTCAAATCAGCAAGAACAGGACCGGACGGGGGCGCGATATATCGTGCCTTGCGGTTGCGACATGGCAGTTAAGCTGTAAGGCAAACATATTCTCATCGTCGACGACAGTGATTTCGTCCGCATCGCTATCCGTCGTTTCCTGGAAGGCCAACCAGGTTTTGACGTCTGTGGCGAAGCTGTCGATGGCCTGGACGCTCTGGAAAAAGCGCGCTTTCTCCTGCCAGATTTGATCATCCTGGACCTGACCATGCCCCGTATGAACGGTTTTCAGGCCGCCCGCGAACTCCGCGCCATGAAGATCAGCGCGAGCACCTTGGTCACAAGCGCTACCGTAGCAAGCGGACTAGGCAGGCTCAAGACGGGTGTTCATGTAAGTATTCCAGGGACGTCAAGAGGCACCGGCCTCTATTCAGTGCACACTTGTTCGCAGCGACAGACGACACGGGTGTTTAAAAACGAAAAGGATGGCATGCTGTAGGTCCCGGCGTCTCAAAGGAGATTTGCCATGCGGAAAATGATGGGATTCCTGGCGTTTGTGGTTATTGGACTGATTCCTGGACTGGTTCCTGGAGCTGCGGTGGCAGTAGCGGGGGACACCGCGATGCCGGCGACAATCATTTCCGAAACTTCGGTGGCGTGCGGGAGCAAGCAACAAAACAAGAAGCAGTCGACGAGCCTGCTGTGCCAGCAGTACACGGTGCGAACGTCCACTACGGAATACCAGGTCCGGCAGGAGAAACCGTCGGAAAAGGACATTTTGCCGCCAAATACTCCGATCGAGTTCATGTTGAGCAAAGACAAAATGAAGTTCAAGGTGAATGGGAAGAAGTATGAGTTTCTGGTGGTGGGGACGTCGGCCTTGGGAGCGCAAACGCGGTAGGGTTAGAGGCCAATAGATGCGGCACCCGTGATTACTTCGATTAAGGCCACCCCTGAGGCTAAGTGCGCGTAGAATGAACACAGCTAGTTATGAAAGCCAGGAAAGCTCAATTGCCGGGAACGCCGCGCAAAATCGTGGGTTTCCATCAAGATGAACGCTTCGACTGGGTCGCCGACCTGGTTTGCGGTCATCGTCAACTCGTACGCCATAATCCACCGTTCACCTCCAGGCATTGGGTGACGACTCCGGAGGGACGGAAGGAGCACATCGGCGGAGAATTGCCGTGCTCGCTTTGCGCGTCTACCTCTTCCAGTCGATGAAACTAATTCGAGATGAATGCTTTGCGCGCCCACCCCTTCGGCGGCATCAACTTTTTTCATAGAACTAAGTTCTCTGGCGAGTTACTGTGATTGAAAAGAGGTTGAAACGCTTTGCTCCTTTTCATCACTAATTCCATGGGGCTTCACTTGGTTGTGACTAGAGGTGTTTATGGTCCTTAACATCACAACCAGCAGGGTAGCTGGAGTCGGTGTCGTGTATCTTTCCGGAGCCATCCCGTTTGGCGCAGAATCGGCATCTTTGCTGATTCACGTGAAGGAATTGTTGAATGAATTCCGCCAAATCGTTCTCGATCTGGGGAATGTTACCCATTTCGATAGTGGCAGCGTCGGCATTCTCGTGGCGGTGCACGATGCGGCCCGGAAGGTTGGTGGTGAAATCAAGCTTGCCAACCTTGGCAATCACACGCGAGAAGTGCTTCAGATTACGAAGTTCTTGACCGTGTTTGAGATATTCGGCAGAACAGAAGAAGCCATCGCATCTTTCCATAGGCATGATCAGACGGCGTAAACCCGCATAGACCCGCCCTCGTAAAAGGCTCTCAGCGCAGCTTAAGTCGGAACGGCGGGCGAGAATAAAGTAGGCTGACTTCAGTTCGTCAACGACCTGCGGATCTAGCTAACGCGACGCCTCGGGTAATGCCGTGAAGGGTCAAATCGGCCATTACTTTCAATCGATACATATTTTCGCTGCTTTTTGACGCGGTGAAATTAGACGGATGTACTCACCTTTTGATAATGGCTGCCCAGGATTTCATCAAACATCACGCGCTCGATTTCACGGCGGTCCGTGGTACAGACTTCATCCATGATATCCAGCGAACCTATGGAAACGGTCGACGCGTTTTGCAGACTGTCCGGGATAAAGGCTATGTTTCCAATGATATCCCGAATGACAAACTTTGGATTGGGTACCCACCTCACCGGCGACGGGCTGCGGGTTGCCGACAACCCGCACAATACACGGATAGAAGTTTTTTGGGTGGGAGTAACGTTCCGTGCTCTCCCGCCTCACACCTCAAAACACATAGGGTATCAGCGCTTTGACACGCGCCTTGTAAGCGGGATATTCGTCGGGAAAACCGCGCAGAAGGAGCCGTTCCTCTTGGTTCAGTTTTATCCAAAACCCTATCGCTAACGACGCGAGCCCGGCAAACGCCACAAGCAAGCCTGAGCCAATGGCGGTTCCAAGGCCTATCAGCAGATGGCCCGTGTAGATGGGATGGCGCATGAACGCGTAGGGGCCGCGTTCCACTAACTTATGCCCCTGCTTCAATTCGACATCCTGGCTCCACTCGCAACCCAGCACCTTACGCGACCAAATCGCCACGAAGAGGCCCAGCGCGCAGGTGGCGACGGCGACTGAATCCGAAAATACTGTGCGCCGTATCGCGACAGGACCGAACGGGGACGCCCAAGCAACAACGAACAAGACGAAGCCCAGCCAGACCGGCATCCGAGCCAATCTGGCTGCCAAACTCTGCTTTTCCGCCACGGGCTTGATGGAGCGAGCACTGATGCTCCAGAACAGTCCGAGCGAAACCCAGGAGGCAAGAACGAGGATCCCGGCTAGCATGGAGCCAATAGTATCGCCGGAGCGACAAAATCGAAAACTTGGATACTGGTTCCTACGTATCCAGTTTCGCGGCGTCAGTCAAGCGTTGGCGTGCTTTACCTTAAGGTGATTCATCGAGGGACTAAGCGGAAAGGTCCCGTATCGTACCGAGACGGAAGGTAAGCGCGCGTTTGCTAGGACTACTTGGAAGTTGGTACTCGCGGCCTACGCCAGTTCCATACGTTGTAAGAATAAAGAGCAATGCAGAATAGATTCGCAGGTATGAATCCAAATTGCGCGGTTCGGGTAGCAATTACGCAGACGATCACGCTGTTTGCGCCAGCCACCATCCACCCTTGCCAGAATTTCCTTCCTACAAGAATGGTCGAAAGGACTGTCAGAACGCACGAGATGTAATCCAGCCGCAGCACCTCAACCTATGCCTCGCCCACTGAGCCTTTGGTGCCAGTTTGCACCCGCGCCACGTCTTCGTGGCTTAGCGTCAGGCTAGCATTTCAGGTTTCAGTTAATAACTGTTCTGTAGTTCAGCTGCGCTGGCGAAGTCAACTCCTGGCGAGTTGCCCTGTAAAGTAACAAGGGCCAGGAACTGGAAAATGTCCTGAAAGAAGTGAATGTGCAGGTGGATCAACAAAATGTTTCATCGCCGTGACCGCATTCGCTCCTGACGCCAACCCACAATATAACGACGCGGCATGGGTACACCGTCGTTCTAGTCATCGGTCGATGGATGAGAAAGCGGCTTAGTAAAACTTGAAGCGGAGGCGTACCGTTTTCCCGTTGCTGGTGCGAACAATATCTTTTGCACGCAGCCGGTGGGGAAGATTCGGGAATACAGGCGGTTGTTCAGGGTCGTAGAAAAGTTGGTGTAACGGAACCTCCATCACCGCCCATTTTTCTAAGACTTCGATGCTGGGGATCTCATGGCCGTTTTCGACTCGAAACACACAAGACCGCGACAGACCCGCTCGCTCCGCAATGTTTCGTTGTGATATTTGTTTCGCTTCTCGAATGCTACGAAGCCGATCACCAAGAATCATGGCCCTCGCCCCCTTAGGTTTTAGGTTACGTAGCTATGTACATTCTATGCGGTTATATTGACTATAATATGTACGATAAATCATAGAGGTAAGTACATTTGCGTATCCGGTGTCCTTCACCGCTTGGGCCGCAGGGAGTAACGACGATGGTATCTCAAGCGTCGGTAAGCCTCATATGATTCCCCTCCGTCGAATCGCAGTGCACCGCACGGCTCATTTTTTTCGGGAACCTTTTTCGGATTGTCGGGAATGTATAGACAAAAGACCAATCATGTCCGATTAGTCTTCCTTACTTTGGGCTAGTCGCGAATAAAGGGAGGCAGGAAGACCTGGCCTGCCTCCCTACCTCCTATGATGCGGGCAGAGTATTGGTTCCAGCGAGTTCAGCTTAGAAAATCTTCGCAAACGATTACAAGACATGTCAGATGAAGAATTGATCCGCTAGGGAAAGGCTTGCCGCGACATGTTGACGCCGCAAGCAAATTTGGGCGGGCCGCCGGGTGAGGTATACGTTATTCAGCTACAGGAAGCACGGAAAGAGTGGAGAAGGCGGCACCGGAAGAATAGCTGAAAAATATAAAGTCGGCTACCCAGTCGTCGTTCGTTTGAATGACGGACGCATCGTAGAGGCAAAGATTCGGGCTGTGATCGAACAGACGAACGGTTTACATCCGCAAGTGGATTACGGGCACGATGAGACTCGTGCATGAGAGGCAGATCAGAAAAGAGGACGAGACACAGTGAGCGGTCAGCTAGTCTGATGCGGCAGCGTACGCCTGCTCACCCGCCACCCACTCACCATTCACGCGAACCGATACCTGCGCCGACTTCACGAACGCCTCGACTTGCGTGTTTTCACCGAACATTCCCACCAGCGTAGGCTCGTCTTCGCTCGCGAAAAGATTGTTGGCAACGTCGAGCAACTTCCCGTCAATATAAAGGCGTGCGCCATCTGTCGGTGTCTTCACAACACGAATCTCGTGGTCGGCGTAGGAAACGGTGAGTTCGTTCGCTGGCATGAGACCTCCACAGCGGAGGCTAGCACGGCGTGGTTGGCTGGTTAATGAGGAGATTTCGGGGTCTGTGGATAACGAGGAAGCGTCAGCGTGTAAATGCGAAGGCTGGGGCGGGAGCCAGCCCTCGGTCAGAGTCGGGACGTTACCACCCACCACGGAGTCACGCCCGCTCCTCGTGCTAGATGGGACTGCGTGGACCTGGACGGCCCCAACACAGTCCCTCACCATGCGTTTCCTGCCTTCCCGCAGGAACCCTGAACGCATTTCAGATTTTAAGAAAATGCGAAGGGTGCGTCGTTGTCCTAGAGCAACCAACGGATGATAGATCTAACCTCGATTTCCTTTTGAATCTGCGCGCTTGCGGCCTCTATATAGCAACAGCATCTGCACCAGCGCGTCGCTTTTGACAATATACCCGCCTCTGGCCGTTCGGGTATTTTGCCCGTATGAACCATCTGACATCGCTAACTACGCCCTCAAAACGCGCCTTCGAGGGAGGCTGCGCTGCGTCTAGTCCTGGGCTGCGATTTGGTATTGTTCCAACTTGCCGTCCGGCATTTCGTAGGTCCATGCGCGTAGTTTCGCTTTTGAAAATCTGATGGTGTACATGCGCAGTTTCATGCCTCCGCGCAACCCCTCGCTAAGCTGGACAAATTCCTCCGGGCTTCCCAGCGGGCCCAGGCTACTGGCGAAATCCCGTAAAGCCTGTTCATTGAAATAGAAATTCGCGTTGTCCGTGAACAGAGACCGATCCACCGTGCCGTGTTGTAGCCCCTCGAAAATCTTTCGAGCTTGCGTAAGCTTCTCCGGAGTAGCCGGATCATCACTGGCAAGTAGCAGCGGCGCAATGCCCCGCGCAATCGTCCCCGACGCATCGGTGGCGTCCTGGTTTGTCAGCACCACGATGGCAACGCGCTCGTCTGGAAAGACCAGATTTTCAGCGGTAAAGCCCGAAACCTCTCCACCGTGCGACAAAGACCGGTGGCCAAACTCCGAACGCACATCCACGCCGAGCCCATAGCGAGTTCCCAAGCCGTTCTTTAGCAGGACTTCCCTTTCCAGTGCTTCATACGAAGTAGGTTTCAGCAAATTCTCATTCATCACCGAAATGTCCCACTTTGCCAGATCTTCCGCGGGCATGGCCAACTCACCGGCGGCAAACAGCCAACCGCTTCCTTCCTTGGGTGCTGGCCGCGGCGGACCTAGCGCATAACGCAGGTAGCCGGTTGGGTCGGTGTCGCCGAGTTTTGCCTTGTCCGTGTCGCCCACGCTCTTCATGTCCAGGGGTGCAAATACGTTCTTTTGAAGAAATTTCAACAGTGGTTCGCCGCTGGCCTTCTCGACGATCAGCCCGGCAATCACATAATTCGTATTGCTGTACTGCCACTTCGTTCCGGGATCAAAATCGAGAGGCCTGCGAGCCCAGGTGTCGAGAATCTTCTCCGCTGTCACTGGCTGCAACATCGCTGGCATCACATAGTCTTGCGGCCAGTAGTCCTGATAGCCAGAGGTGTGCGAGAGAAGTTGGCGGATGCTTACTTCGTTGGACCGCGTGAGGGCGGGGAAAAAGTTGCCCACTTTATCGTCCAGCGAAAGCTTGCCCTGTTCCTGCAACAGCAAGATAGCCGCGGCCGTAAACTGCTTGCTGATCGAGCCAATGCTGTAACGCATTTCGGGCTTTGCCGGTTTTTCAGGATCGAGCCGCGCATTCCCATAGCCGTGCAGATAAGCGATCTGCCCGTCCTTTACCACCGCGACGGAGGCACTGGGCACGCCCGTTTTGGCGAGCGCGTCGGTGGCTACCTTGTCAATCTTGAGCTGCATCTCGGCCGGGAGCTGGGTCTGCGCGTTCGCCCTAGCGCAACAGCACGCAAGGATCAGAATTGCGAAGCTGAAAGCTAAACATGAGGTCGCACGCAACATGAAGACTCCTCCAACGAAGAGCGCAGTGTAGCACGAGGCGTTCACGTGGCACTCGGCTTATAGACAAACGATGTCAAACAAAGATGCGTTCGCCAACTCTCGACTAGTCGCTAACCGGTAAAGTCCTATTAGAGGGAATGTCAAGAACAAGTACTCCCCTTCGGCTCAACGCCGATCTTTTTTTCTCGGCATTCAGCCCAACTGATTGGACGTAGGCTTTGCTTCCTTTCTCCCGTGTTGCCCATTTCGCTGTCGTGACGGCGCCCATCTTTTCTGAGACTACGGACAAATACAGTGCGGAGGAGATCAAGGCAATGTTGGCGGTAGCCGACGCAGGCGAGGCCGACCTGATCCAATTCTTTCTCCGCACAGGTGTCCGTGACGAGGAAGCCGCGTATATGGAGTGGAAGGACATCGACTGGAAGCGGCAGCAGGTGATGGTGAGGTAGAAGCCTGGGATTTGGAAGCCGAAGGATAAAGAGAATCGCAACATTCCCGTGGAAGACGGAGTGCTGTTGAAACGATTGGAAGAGAGGCGGTAGCGACAGAAACCGAAAAGCCATCTTATCTTCCCGAACACGCTGGGCCGTCCTGATATGCATCTGATTCGCCAACTGCATAAAATCGTCACCAAGGTGCGGGCGAACGACGGAGAGATCGAGGGCGTGCCCACCCTCCATCGCTTCCGTAGGACCTACGCGTCGATGATGATCTCGCATTCGGACTTGCAAACTGTCTCCTCGTTGCTTGGCCACGCCGACATCGAAACCACTGCGTTGTATTTAGCGAAGGATGACGCGAAGGCCAGAGTCGGGACACGAACTGCGTTCAAGGATGTGGACTAATGGAGAAACTTCTATCAGCGAAGCAGGTAGCCGACCATCTCGGCATGCACTTGAAGACGCTGTACAAGGCGCTCCGTGAAAACCGTATTGCGCTCAAATTTGTCCGATTGCAAGCCAGAACAATTGCGTTCCGTCCCAAGGACGTGAAAGCGTATCTGGTCGCGAGAGAGGTTGATCGCACGGGTGGCGGCATTCGAAAACGGCGAAAGCTGACGTTCACGGAGCAGATGCAGCGGAAGCACCCTAACGTTCGGATGATTATGTCGGACGAGGAAGCGCACGAGTTTCTCCGTAGGATTCGAGTTCCGAAAACGGAAGAGGAGTGGGAGCAATTGGCGGCAGAGATGGATAAGGGGGAGGAATGAGAGAAGAAATCATGCAGAGGAAGATCGCGGAGAAGTTCGATCAGGCGAGGGGGCCAGAACCGAAGAGTATCAGCGAGGAAGAACGGCTGATAAAACAGACACAATACGCAGAATTGTTGTTCCGCGCGGCCTTGAAGAAATTACGCTAGCTTATGCACCGAATCTGGCTGCCGTTGCTTTGTGTAGCTGCTCTGGCGTGCTGTGGGGTTGTGTATCTTGCTTACACGTCCTGGGCAAAGATGAGACCCAAGAAACGGATTGCGAGTCTTTTGTTGCTTGCGCCAGATTTTCTTATTCTAGTATGCATCCTCGTATCAGCGTCGTGCGGTCATCCACCGCAAGGATCGCGTTGTTTCAATACACAGTTTCTATGTGGCGTTCTACTGGTATTCATTCTTCCACTTCCCGCCTTGGTGGGCACGCTGTTGGCGCTCGGAATGTTTATACGCGCTCGATTTGCTTGAATCCCAATAGGCAGGCGAGGATGGCGGGAGTATGCGGAGTTGCTGTATCGCTGCCACTACGGCGAGTCAAGTAGGACCAGGCTGGCGCTACTTTTATTCGATCTCTCCTTAAATGGACGATTTGCCGTTAATCAAGACTTAGGCTCTTGCTTCAGCTCCAAAAGCCTCCATGCGCTCTCTGTGATACCATCGGCAGCGGTTGCCGACAACCGCCACTCGTTCGACTCCAATTCCATAAATTAAGGAGAAACTGAGTTATGAAGCAGGGATCCTCGCTCGCGCGGTTGGTCGTCACAGCTGGTGCCCTACTTCTCGTTACTTCGCGGGCTCCAAGCGCAGAAACCTGCGGATATTCCTCCGGGACTGAAAACCCCCGACCGAGTCGAAACTCAAATTGGTACTCTTGAATTTAAAGATGGTGCACCCAGCGCCGCAACGGTCCAGAAGATCTACGACAATCTAGACTTCGTGCGTGCCGTGGACGTCTTCATGAATAGCTTTTCGGGCGCTTCGGCGTATGCCATTCGGAAGGGCTTCCAAAGCATCGGGGCTGACGACAACACGGTGGTCGTATTCTCAGAGCTGATGGACTCGAACTCCCTCTTTCTTACCGCGAATGCAGATACCATCTACACCGTAGCGACACTCGATCTGACGAAAGGCCCCCTAGTGGTTGAGGTGCCTCCGATGTCGCTCGGCACTCTCAACGACATGTGGTTCGGCTGGATTATCGATATCGCCGCTCCCGGCCCCGATCGTGGCGAAGGCGGCAAGTACATAGTCGTTCCGCCAGGCTATGACGGCCCGCTGCCGGACAGCGGTTTTTTTGTGGGGCGATCGAAAACTAACCATGTGCTCTATGCCGTTCGCGCTTTCATGGACAACAATGATCCAAAGCCATCCGTCGCGCTAATCAAGAAGTCGCTGAAGATTTATCCGTACACACCGGGAGGCTTCGGCACTAGTATTGCTACGGCGCTGGAAGGGAAAGTCCGGCTCGGCGTCAATCCGCCGCCACCACCCACGAAGTTCGTTGAGGGAAGCGGAAAGTCCTTCAACACAATTCCGCCAAACGACTTTTCGTTTTTCGAGATGCTTAACGAACTCCTGCAGATGGAGCCAGCCACATCGTTCAATCCCGAACTCTCGGGACAAATGGCTGCAATCGGCATCGTTAAGGGGAAGCCTTTCAATCCGGATGCCCGTATGCGCAAGATTCTCACCGACGCAGCAGCGGTGGGAAATGCGGCTGGACGTGTGTTGAATTGGCGTTCCGCGGAATATCCCGCTTGGGCTTACTATCCGGGTTCAATGTGGGGAAACATGCTTTGGGAGGGTGGCTACAACTTCGAGACACCGCCGCCGATGATCACCCCGGAATGATTGTTTAAACCAAATCCACCGACTGGCGCGCGGACACTCGACTCTCGCACGGCGTTCTACTACGGCTACACGATGGACTCGCCCGGAATGATTATGCGTTTACCAGATGAGTTGGATCGCAGTATCTGATGGGTTTCCAAGACGCCGATAAGAAGGATCTTGATGGCGGTAAGACTTACAAAGTAACACTCCCGTCGGATATTCCTGCGGCCAAATTCTGGTCGTTCACGGTCTACGACAATCAGACGCGATCGATGCTTCAGACGCCACAACGTTATCCCCGCGCAGGAAGCCAGACGTACCCGTCACCGGCCGCCGTCGCGAATGCCGACGGCTCAACTACAATATTTTTCGGTCCGACCAAACCAGCCGATGCCAAAGACGGCAACTGGATACAAACTACGCCCGGCAAAGGCTGGTTTACGCTCCTTCGCCTTTACAGCCCGAAGCCGTCGTTCTTCGACAGAACGTGGCGCCCGAGCGAAATCGAACTCGTGAAGTGATCGACGGTTAGCGTTCTGGCCTTTCAACCGGTCGCAGCTTATGAAAGGCTTCCTTTGCGGTTTCGGGCTTCCACGCGCTAAGTCCTGATTCGCGGGGGGGCAATTTGGCTCGCCCGCGATATGGCTTCTGCCTGTTGTGTTTCCGATGGTGACGGCGGTCGGAGGCATGATGGGCCTGCTTGGAATTCCACTTCCAGGCACGGAGTACGGCATCGCCGCGTCGATGATTCTGCTAGGCGGAGCAGTGTTGTGTGAACTTAAGCCACCTTTGTGGGCTGCGGCCTTGCTGATTTCGTTCTTTGCCATCTTCCATGGGCACGCGCACGGTACGGAGTTGCCTCCGGGGCAGGACGGCTTGTTGTACAGCATGGGATTCGTTTTCGCCACGGGCTGTTTACACGGAATTGGCGTTTCGATTGGACTCGTGCACCGCTGGACGTGGGGACAAGTATTCCTGAGGTTGTCCGGCGGATTTATCGTCGCAATGGGCGCGTATTTCATGTGGAAGGCATGGGCATGAGACGAAAATCTTTGGTCGTATCGGCGGCAATGTTCGCCAGTTTCCTGCTCTGCCCATCATTGGCATCGGCCCACCTTAATTCAACGGGCATGGGCCCGTTGTATGACGGCCTGATGCATTTTTTTACCAGCCCCGAAGATGTTGTGCCGGTCGTGGCCTTGGCTATGTACGCGGGCCTACGAGGCGCAGAATATGGGCGACGAGCGCTGTTTTTGCTTCCCGCGAGCTGGTTTGGTGGGTGTCTGTTAGGAGGGTTTGCATCCCGACCGGTTAGCTGGCCTGTGGCGGCCGTTTCGTTCTTGCTGTTCGGTGGGTTGGTGGCAGGGAATGCAAAGCTGTCATTGCGTGCTACGACG
The DNA here is from genome assembly GCA_963742325.1 of Candidatus Acidiferrales bacterium. GTDB lineage: Bacteria > Acidobacteriota > Terriglobia > Acidiferrales > UBA7541 > Acidiferrum. The sequence goes on from CAVULB010000002.1 coordinate 4,128,030, forward strand.
TTACTCGCGGTCTTGCTCGGCTTGGTTCATGGCGGCATGAACGGAGCTGGCGTGCCCTGGACCGCATCGGTGTTGGTAGTTTATGTGGGATTGGTCGGAGGAATATTTATTCTGGTCGCACTGGTGGCGGCGCTGGTGATCCGATTACGTCCGCCGTGGGCAAGAATTGTAGTCCGTGTAGCTGGAAGCTGGATCGTAGCCACGGGCCTGTTACTACTCGGTTGGGCCGCGCGTCGCGTGTAGAAACCAATGCTAGAATCAGCCCGTGCTCCCTCGAATCCATCCCATGCGCCTCCGCATCGCCAAGCCCTTCAACGACCCCGACTACATTTTCGAGTTAAAACACGACGCCTTCCACGCACTCGCTTACGTCGAAGAGGGAGAGTGCCGACGAATTAGTGTCCTCTCGTTGGCTAGAAACCCCATTTGGCAAGCGCGAGACTCCATCTTGACCACTTCGCATATTCCAATTTTGTTTACAGTTTGCAATCTGCTGTACAGTCACCAGACGAAGGCAGGAGGTTACGACATATGAGCCTGTTTAGGTATCCTTTTCTTGTATTCGCTCTCTCGTTCATTCTCATGTGGCTCGCGGCACGAATTGGGTTCCACTTTCGCAGCAGGCGGAACAACATGGAAGAGGACGCATACCAGGATTTCAATCTAGTGGTGGCTGGCACCCTAACGTTGCTCGGCCTCATAGTCGGATTCAGCTTTTCGATGGCCAGCAGCCGCTACGATCAGCGCAAAAACTACGAGGAAGCGGAAGCCAACGCAATTGGCACAGAATATGTCCGAGCAGACTTGCTGCCTGCCGCCGATAAGGCGAATGTGCGTGCACTGCTGAGGAACTATCTCGATCAGCGTGTTTTGTTCTATGAAACTCGCGACGAGAGTGCACTTCAAAAGATCGATGCCGATACGGCTCAACTTCAGACTCAGCTGTGGTCCGCCGTCTATGCCCCGGCTGGTGCTCAACCGACACCTCTTCTTGCCCTGGCCGTTTCAGGCATGAACGATGTGTTGAACTCGCAGGGATACACTCAGGCCGCATGGTGGTACCGAATCCCGACTGCTGCATGGTGTCTAATGGTGGCAATCGCCCTCACCTCCAACCTGTTGATTGGCTTTGATTCGCGCCGCACTAAACTGGAAACTGCCCGGATTTTGCTTCTACCCTTGGTTCTATCCATTGCATTCTTAGCCATAGCGGACATAGATAGTCCACGCCGGGGTGTCATTCGTGTGATCCCGCAAAACTTAATCAGTCTCGCTCAGTCCCTGCGTGAACACTAATCGGAAAACCACCGTTGGTTGGCTGGCTAAAAATCAAGAATCCGAACTATTCGCAGGCGGAAGGGCGGCACGAAATGATGACGAGGGCAAAATAGCTCCCTCTACGACCGCGGCGAAGACAAAACGGGTGTATACTGGCGGCCATTTTTGAGGCCAGCAGGAAATTCCGATTCAACAACGCCGTAACGGCAGCGTAGCAACAGAAATAAGAGGAAGGAAGCTATATGAACAGAGCATTTGTACGAATTGCTTCAGCCGTGACCATGTCACTGGCAACACTTGTGTTGCTATGCGGCGCAGTTGCAGCCCAGACCGCCAAAGTCCAGGGATTGATAACGGGCCGAAGCGGGGCAACCATGACATTGCAGACTCAGGATTCATCTAAGGTGGTGGTGGTGCTCACCGACGATACCCAAGTGGCCCAGATACAGGGAGTTTTCAAGGCACGCCGGAAGCAAATGTCGATGGCCGCGCTTATACCCGGCCTTCAAGTTCAAGTGGAAGGGTCCTACAACGCTCAAAACCAACTCGTGGCGAGTTCTATCAAGTTCAAAGGCAATGACCTAGAGGACGCGCAAACTATCCAAGCTGGCCTGCAACCGACTGAACAAGAGCTCGCGCAGCAGAAGGCCGCGCTGGCGCGACAACAGCAAGAAATGCAGGAACAACAACAGCAAATGGCAGAGGCTCAGGCGAAAATTGACGCTAATAAAGCGGCCCTTGAGGCCGCCAATAAGCGTTTCGGGCAGTTGGACGATTACAACATTCTTGACGAGGTAGCGGTTTACTTCGGCAATGGTAAGGTGGCTCTCGATCCGAAGTACAACGCACAACTGCTGCAATTGGCTGAGAAGGCCAAGACTATCACTGCCTACACGATTCAAGTGAAGGGCTATGCCTCATCGGTTGGCAGCGTTTCGCTTAACCAGAAGCTGAGCGAAGACCGAGCCAACAATGTGGTCCAATTTTTGATGCAGCAGGGTCACATTCCTCTAACCAATATGCTCGCTCCAGGCGCTATGGGCGAGAGCAGGCAGGTAGGCTCTGACCAGACAGCCGAGGGCCAGGCCCAAAACCGGCGCGTCGTGGTCAGAGTCCTGCAGAACAAGGGAATCGCAGGCACGTAACAGTGACGCAAGGGGCGAAACAAACTCGTCAACACTAATCAGAACTGATGTGCGAACCACTCACGGTTCCCACTTCGATTATGCGGGCCAAGTCCTAGTAAGTCGTCAAACACAGCTATCGCGTGGGATCGTAGATTAGGAATGAGAATTGGTGCAATCAAAATGTCCAGCCCAGGCCAGTACTCAAACCTGTCGCATTCTTCTTGGCGCTAAGGGGCGGATTGCTATCGAAGTTATCCCAGAAGGAGAAGTTCAGACGGAAATTGTTCGATAAGCGCATACTAAATGTGTCTTTCGTTGTGAATCGAACGCGGCCAAAGTCCGACAAGCCAGGAAACAATAGGAATTGCGATTGCAAAGCGTACCTATCGAAATGGAACAGTTGGTATTCCGCTCCTAGGAGCAATTCTACGTTGTTCTGGGTCGGTTGGTTCAGTCCGGCTTGATAATTGCCCTTCGAGTAGTCACCGCCAAAGAGCCATCGCAACGAGTTTTGGTTGGTGCGTTTTATGTATCGTCCGTAGCCTCCACCCAATGTGGTCCGCAAGGAAAGATCCTGTTGAGAGCTGTGTAAAAAGTCGCCTAATCCAAGCACGAAAGAATTTCGGTTCAAAAATCGCTCAGCAAATGTTTGCGACTCGAATAGGTTTGTCGTCGTTCCCCCGGATTGCCCACTGAAAGAAATGTTATAGGAACTTCCGGCAGCCCAATGCTCCGCAGGATAAACTGCGGATGCGGATGTACTGAGGGACGATTGATTGTTTCCGCTTGTAAAGTTATATCCAAAATCAATGCTTCCCTTCAATTGACGCCAAAAGGTTTGCTTCTGCGATTCGATCTCCACCACATCGACGCTGGATACCGGTACATCCGCAGTCGGAGCGTGCACTTTGAAATCTTCACCCGGCACCGAGACCGCCTCTTTGGAAATCGACCCACTTATTCGTTTTCCATCGCTCAACACAATCTGGAACGTTGCTTTGCTATCCACCTTTTCTACTTGTAGCCAGTCAACACCCACTGATCCCGAGAAATAATCCGTCTCAATATAGAGGATGCCCTGCTCCAACCTCTTGACCTCGCCGGTGAGCCGGTCTCCGTTCTTCATAATGATTGTGTCGTGCCGTTTGACCTTCGCCACACAAGGGGCGGCGACCACTGCGAAAATCAGTCCCAGCGAGATACCGCAGCGCTGGTGAAAGAATCTGTAAAGCATTCGCCTTTTCCTTCCTCTTGCGATTGTCTTTTTTGCTAGGCGGTTTCTAAATTAACGCAACGGCCAGCATTGTATCTGGATTAATACCGCCCAGACACTGCGCTACCGACGACGGGATGTCCGGAGCGACAAGCTCCATGTCCTCAACGGAACGTTTTAGTTTCTTCTGGTGCGGGTTCGCGAACGGCCTTCACCGCTGCGAGTTGTATTGTTGCTGTGCTGCGTGAACATCGGCGGACGCTTGGGGCACGTGCGCACCTGTCGATTGCGACTGGGACACCACGCCCATCACTGTGAAGGACGGCACGCCGACAGCCGTGTTCCACACAGGGCCCATCGTGACAACGATGTATTTCGTTATCCTGCCGAACGACATGCTCATGGCGGTGTACAAGGCAGAGTCTAAGGAGAGTCCGCAGTTCAAAGATCAGGACCATACCGAGTCGTTTGACCGGGAAAAAGCAGACGCAAACGACGAAAGCGCGCGGAGAGTATTGGAGAAAGTTGCCGAGGCTTACAGTAACCTGACTGCGGCCGAATTCGAGTTCGAGGAAGCAACCCAGCAATCGAACCAGTCCACGGCTTCGCGTTCCAAAAGCCAGACCCATTTGTGGATCGCTTCGTCGGCTGAGAGGAGAAACGTCCTTTTTAGGGGAACGCGCGATCTTAATCTCTGATGGCAAGACGTATTGGATGTATTTTCCAGAATCGAACCAATACACGGCATATCCTGCGGGCCCGAGAGTTTCCATAATCGATGGTTACCGTTCCATGGATCAAGTTCATGGCTCAATGAGAATCAGCGGTTCGGAGCGTTTGGGCGATGTGGATTGTACGTTGGTAAGAATAGTGAGGCCCGGCAGCGCGCGCGTCCTGTGGATCGACCCCACCACAAATTTTATTCTTAAGGACGATGCAACCAAGACGATAACTACACCTGCCAATTCGACCACCATACACACGGTGGTGACGTTCTCTGTGGCGCGCGCAGTGCCCAGCGTAGAGGATGCCAACGACCAGGCCGCATTTTTAGATAAGTTCGGGTACACGTTCCGCTCGCTGGTGGACCCTGTCGATAAAGTGAAGAATCTGTTTGGTGCTGGAGGAATTCCGACAACAGTGTTGATCGACCAGAAAGGCACCATCCAGGTCTTGATACGGGAACGTCTTCCTACGACTCGCTGAGAGAAGTGGTTCGCAAGACAGGGATCTTTTGAGTGGTTAACGGTGCAAAATCGGAAAAGTTGGTCCCGGTACCGTGGTCCACGGGCCCGCCTCCTACCTACGAGTAATCCGAACCACCCCAACCCCAATTTTCTTGCGCTCTCGCTCCGGGTATTTCGAGCGCGCTTTCTCCGCGAGCTGTTTCGTTCTGAAGGGTTGGACATGAAAGTGATCTCGCCCTCGATGTACTTGAACAGAAGCCACTGCACAACGGGTTTGGGCATCCCAAATTTATAGCACCACTCAGGGTAGAAGACTGAGCGCCGACTCTATGCGCTCCTTAAAACCGTCAGAGTACTGCGGTTGCCACTCGCGCAAGGTCTCATTGGCTAATCGGCGAAACTCTTCGACCTCAGCGGGAGTTGCCGCATGGTATTCAATCCTCCCAAGTAGTCTCCCAATCTCCTCCGTGTTGGGCGGCCACGCATCCTTGCTGTCGAAGTAAGCTTCAACAAAATTCATAACTGCTTCTTCCATGTCCATCCACGATGTCGCGTCCTTCCAATCGGCTTTCTCCTGTGTTTTCACTGCCCGCAGTAATAGCGGATCGTTTTGATCGATGTCATTTTCTTTCGCCAGTTCGCGCACGTCCACCGCACGCAAACTGTTGGCCTCGGCCACCATCAGCACTCCAATGGATTCCCCACGAATAATCGCGTCGCGCTGTATTCTGTGGTTCTCTCGGATTCGGTCACCAAAATGAGATGTTTTGCCTGTTGCAAATCCTCGAAAAACGAGTGGCATGGTGGCCTCCGGTTTGGCGAAAAATATTCAAAATAATTTCCCCGCTAGGGCTTCTTACGAGCGGACGATTTTCTCCCAAAGGGGAGATTTAAGTTCGCCTCGGTTGGCGACATACCACTTGTTTATCAGGTCCAGGCGCTCACGTACGTCCAATTTGCGGTTTGCCATGCTGTCCTTAGATTCAGCCTCGCATTTCAGTGCGGTGGAATCACCAGATTGATGCGCTTCGGCCCATGCCCTGGACACGCGAACGAACTCTTCAGACATCTCTGCCACGCCTTTGTCATCGGCTTCCCATTCCGCCAGTTGAGCCGGGTCTGGCTCGGGTTTTCCGACCTCGCGGCAATTGTTTACTATCTGTTTCCAAAGGAACCGCAAGATGCTGTTCTGGCGCTGCTTATGATCTTCTACTGGTGTGGTGGGGACGCTCAGCAACCGAGCCAAATCCCCCAGATCGACCGGAAACTCTTTGCGTTCGATGGTTCGTTGCAACCTATTCATTCGCACCGTTGCGAAAGCCTTGAAGACGGCGTCATTTGGTTCCGTCAGCACTTCTGACCACGTTGAGTCCAAGTTCATATGTTGCAGCAAAAACACTAACGTCCCGCCTTTGCTCATGTGGTGCAGCAGATTAAGCTGCGAGCACCGATACCAGACGGCCTCGATATTTGCGCCAGGACTGCAGGCTTGCTTGCAATCAACATGAATAACCTTTTGGACATTCTTGCCTTGGTTAGGATCACGATCCGGCAAGTGCTTGTTAGCCTGCTCGATTGCCGCCCAAGCGCTCTTGAGGTCACTAGGGTCAACAGGTGGAGTGAATTCTTCGTCTGTCATATTCCCACCCCGCAACAGTCCAGGTTGAGCATTTTCCCCGAAACTATAGTCCATTCACGAGCACATGAGCCTGTCCTCTGGTACAGGTGCAGTAACGGAATTCAGCGCAGACTGTTCGCATAGCCGCCGCGTGAGGTATTCGTTATTCAGTTGCAGGAACCACGGAAAGAGTGGAGAAGGCGGCATCCGAAGAAATGGCTGACAAATATGTTCGCTGCTCTAACCCAACTTCTTGACTTCGGGAATCTTCCACGAGCCGTCTAAAATGCTCGGGTCCTTCTCCTTCGGCCAGTACAAACGCATCATCAAGACAAAATCGTCTTTCGGTGCTGGTAGCCAGTTTGCTTCCTTGGCTTTGCCCGGCGAGTCCGCTTGAATGTAAATGTCCGTCGAGCCGTCAGCATTCGTGATGAATTTGTTGCGCTGGCTGACGTTGTAGCGATTCAGCGGATTATCCACGAAGAAATACTGCGCGTTGTACATCGTCACCGACCAAAAACCGTCCACCGGTGGCATCTGGCCTTTGTCAAAATGCAGAACGTATTTATTCGCGCCGTTATATTTTTCTACGATTTTCGGACCTTCCGACGTGGGATAGACCGCGTCTTGCGGCCGATTCGCACCCAAGCCATACCAGGTAATCGTAGCGCGTTGAACGTAGTTCGTGCCGTATAGTCCGGTTTTGGTAGTGAACACCCAACCGTTTTCGATCTTGGCATCTCCTACAGCGACTCCTTCCTTGAACCACGCTGCAATCTTGTCTTGTGCTGGCTTAGGAGCCTTAGCAATTCCAGCAGCTACGCCCGGTTCGAGTTTGGAGGCGTCGAAATCCTGACCCGGCACGATCCCGATTTTCGCGAGTTTGGCCACCATCGGACCGTCATCGGCAGTGGGCGGGTTAGTCTTCAGTAGTTCAGCGAAATGTTTGAAGTACGAGGCGCCATCCATCGCATTGACTTGGTCGCGTACAGCAGTCTTCTTATCAATAGATGAGTCAACTGTTCCGGGTGTGGGCGTATACGGCTTGCCGTACGACGAGAGTGGGACAGCGGCCATTTGGTCTTGCAGAGCGTGAACTGCCTTGTAATCCTCTGGCGTGCCGGTGCAATAAATTCGGCCTAAAAGCCATACCATCCCAGTTGGTGACTTATATTCCGTCAAACCTGCGGGCAGCGTTCCGCTCCAGCCCGGCCCGGTGATGGCATATTTCTGTGCCGCAGTTCCCGTGGTGCGTTTGCCCGGAACCTGAAACACTTCGGTCCATCCGTCGAGCATCGGGAACAAAGCGTAGCGGCCCTTCAAGTCTGGAATACTGACGACCCACGGCTCTTTGGATACGTCCAGCCACAAGATTGTATATAACGTGTCCGCATTCGGTGCAGTTACAGCATTGAAAGAAGCGTTTGGATATTCGCGCAGTTTGGCGAACTGGCCCATCGGCGCAAACGTTCCCTCCGGCTTGTCGTAGTTCGTTGAAACGCGCCGAGTCATATCCATCGTCATCAACGGGTAGGCATAAATGTACGCATCTTTGGCGGTTTCAAATGCCTCTAATTCTTTTGCGTCTTGCGCGACTTTTGAAGATTGACTGCAGCCTGCGATTGCCAAACAACCCAGAAGCGCCGAAGCAAGCAATATTTGTGTTTTCATCGATTCCCCTAAGCACGGACACAGCAACATAGCGTTGCCGCATCCTAACCGCCGCATTTGCGGGTTGGCATTGTCAAAAGTAACAGGGGACGCATGTGGACCACTCCCCAAACAGATGCCGGGGTATAATCTTTTTTCCTACCTCTACCCGCAAAATTCTAAAGCGGGGGAATCCCAATGACCGAAGAAAGAAAGTTTGCAATCCTGTTTGCAGCAACGCTGTTGTGCGCCCGAAAGCTGGCCGAACTGGATTCGGACAAACCGAGTCCGGCAAAGATTTATGCCGTGAACACGGCAATCGAGAGAGCGAAGTTCATTTTGGATAGGATTGATGAGAAGTGGCCTTCGCGTTGAAGGAGTTATTCGAACCTCTTAATGCAACTTTGAAACACCGCGCCGTGAGCATCCTCCCTTGTATCCAATGTGTAGCCAATAAGGCCGATTTTAGACTCCCAGCTGCTCCCTGGAACTCCCAACCATTCCCTCGGAATACGCTGTTTTATTGGGGAAAACGTCAATTATTGCGGTATTGCAGTACTTTAAAAAGAAGATGGTGCGGTCGAGTGGATTCGAACCACCACGGTATTGCTACCGCCAGCCCCTCAAGCTGGTGCGTCTGCCAGTTCCGCCACGACCGCACAGATTAAAACCGTAAGTTATTGTAGCCGCGCTGCAACGAACGGGCAAGGCGCGGGACCTACTAAGGTACGACGATAGTACTCCACTGTGGCCTGCTGATGAATAAGGTTTCCACTCTTCACAGACTAGGTTCGCACTGACGGCCCTGTCTCTATCGAAACTGATCCCCTGCCGCAAAGTTACTTCTTAACCGGCGTGGATGGCGCTGGCGTTTGCGGCGCCGAAGATTGCGGCGCGGACTGTGTTGGTGCTGGAGCTGGAGTTACTGGCGAGGACTTGGCCGGCGCGGGTTTGGAGTATTGCTGGAGGATCGAGCCGCCGGAATCAACACCGCGGTCTACGCGGACGACCAGGGCAAGCGCGCAAACCATGAACATTACCGCGCACCATGTGGTGGCCTGCGACAGGACACTGGCAGCGCCGCGCGGGCCGAAGGCAGTCTGGCTGCCTGCGCCGCCGAAGGCACCGGCAAGATCGGCCGCCTTGCCGCTCTGCAGCAGGACGACGATGATGAGCACAAGGCAGTTCATCACGAAAAACGTGGTGAGCAGCCAAGGCGCCCAACGGAATCCGACGATAATGATCGCGAAGCCAACAAGCAGCGCCACTGTCCATTTCATCCAAGCTGGCATTTCCTATACCTCAATCCTCAAAGTTCCGTACGAAAGTGTCTCGCAGCCCGAATCTCGACCTCAGGGGCGAAAGCCCTGATCGTCTTACCGCATTTCGGCTCGGCTGAAGCCGTGCCCGGGCGTTCCTGTTACCGGGGCCAATCTTTTACCAGGCTGGCGAAGGACTTTGGGTCCAGGCTTGCGCCACCCACGAGCGCGCCATCCAGCTCTTCCTGCACCATCAATCCCTGAATATTGTCAGGCTTGACGCTGCCGCCATAGAGAATCCGCAAGGCGGAAGCACGGCTTGGGGAAAACTGCTTAGCCGCACACTGACGAACAAACTTGTGCACAGCGGCCGCAATTTCCGGTGTAGCTGTGCGGCCAGTGCCAATCGCCCAGACCGGCTCGTAAGCTATCAGGATACGAGAGAATTCCTCCGGGGTCAACGAGCCGACGCTGCCCTGGAATTGCTGTTCGATGACGTTTTCGGCGTTACCAGCTTCGCGATCGACGAGCATTTCGCCGAGGCAGACGATGGGCGTAAGTCCCGCAGCGAGAGCGGCTTTGGTCTTTTTGAAGACAGTGTCATTAGTTTCGCCGAAGAATTGGCGACGCTCGGAATGGCCAATGATGCAATAGCCGCAACCGGCTTCCACCAGCATGCTGGCGGAGATTTGGCCGGTGAACGCGCCTTCCTTCTCCCAAAAAACATCTTGGGAGGAGATGCCGATCGTCGTGCCCTTGGCAGCCTTGACGGCGGCCGGGATATCGGTGAAAGGCGGAGCGATGACGATGTCGCAATCGCTGATTTCGATCACCAGGGGTTTGAAGGCCCGGAAAAAGGCGCGGGTCTGCTTCTGATTCTTATACATCTTCCAATTGCCTGCGATTACGCGACGACGTTTGGTTTCGCTCATTTGTTGGTTAGTGCCTCCACGCCGGGGAGCTTGCGGCCGCCGAGAAATTCTAGGGACGCGCCACCGCCGGTTGAAATGTGAGAAATCTGTCTTGCCAGGCCGGATTGATGAACCGCTGCGACGGAATCACCCCCGCCGATAATGGAAATCGCGCCCGCGGTTGTGGCCGTGGCAACGGCTTTGGCAATTTCGAGTGTGCCTTTGGCGAAGGCGGCCATTTCAAAGACGCCCATGGGGCCATTCCAGACGATGGTCTTGGCCTTGGCAATTTCGGCCTTGTAGGCTTCGACGGTCTTGGGTCCTATGTCCAAACCCATCTGGTCCGCGGGCATGGAGTTGGAGTCCACGATCTTGGTAGGAGCATCGGCTTTGAATTCAGGAGCGATCACGTTGTCCAACGGAAGTAGGAATTTGAAGTTTTTCTGCTTTGCGTCGGCCAGGATTTTTTTTGCCAGATCGATTTTGTCTTCTTCGACGAGAGATTTTCCGATGCTGTGGCCCTGCGCCTTTAGGAAGGTGTAGGCCATTCCGCCGCCGATCAGCATGGCGTCGGCGATTTTCATGAGGTTTTCGACCACTTCAATTTTGTCGCTGACTTTTGCGCCGCCGAGGATGGCCACGAATGGCCGTGTCGGATTGCTGACGGCTTTGCCAATATAGGCGAGTTCTTTTTCCATCAGCAGGCCCGCGGCGGACTGCTTCACGAATTTGGTGATGCCGACGACGGAAGCGTGCGCGCGGTGGGCGGAGCCGAACGCGTCGCACACAAACACGTCGTCGCAGAGAGCGGCTAATTGTTTCGAGAAGGCTTCATCGTTCTTCTCTTCTTCTGGGTGGAAGCGCACGTTTTCGAGGACGAGCACATCGCCATCCTTCAGCGCTTTACTCTTGGCTTCGGCTTCCGGGCCAACGCAATCGGCGGCGAAGGACACGGGCTTACCGAGGAGCTCTTCGAGCTTTTTGGCCGCGGGCTTCACGGAGTATTTGGGATCCGGGCCGCCCTTGGGCCTGCCAAGATGCGAGGCGAGCACCAACCGGCCGCCCTTTTCGATGGCCAGCTTCAGCGTGGGCAGAGTTTCGCGGATGCGCGTGTCGTCGGTGACCACGCCATCTTTCAGCGGAACGTTGAAGTCCACGCGAATGAATACGCGATTGCCACGCAAATCGAGATCTTGAATCGTGAGCTTGTTCATTTTGTTCTTCCGTTTTTAGTTTTGCTGCTAAGACGGTTTTGGATTACCAGTCGTCACGGCGCAAGTCGAACGGCCTACCTCGGAAGGTGGGCCTACCAAGCCCTTGCGCGGAGCGTTTGGTTGCCGGCGCTTTCCGATGGAAAAGCGGCGGCGAGCCGCCGCACTCCAAAGTTAGAATTTTGACGCCAGAAGCTTGATCAGGTCACGCACACGGCAGGAATAACCCCACTCGTTGTCGTACCACGACAGAACCTTGACGCACTTGTCGCCAACGACCTTGGTGTAACCTGCATCCACAATGGACGAGTTCGAATTGCCCTTGAAGTCGCAGGAAACGAGTTCTTCTTCGGTATAGGCCAGGATTCCCTTCAGCGGCCCCTCCGCAGCGGCCTTAAGCGCCGCGTTCACGCTTGCTATCGTCGCGGGCTTTTCCACGAACACGGTCACGTCCACCACACTGACATTGGGAGTGGGTACGCGCATGGAATAGCCATCCAGCTTGCCATCCAATTCCGGAATGACCAGCTTCAGGGCTTTGGCAGCTCCGGTGGTGCTCGGAATCATGTTGATAGCCGCCGCGCGGGCACGCCGCAGGTCCTTGTGCGGCAAATCGAGCAGCTTCTGATCGTTTGTGTAGGAGTGGATGGTGGTCATCGTGCCGGCCACGATCTTGAACGTGTCTTGAAGAACCTTGGCGACTGGCGCCAGACAGTTCGTGGTGCAGGAAGCATTCGAAACCACGTGATGCTTCGCTGGATCGTACGTCTTTTCATTTACCCCCAGCACAAACGTGGCATCCGGATCAGTTGCTGGCGCGGAGATAATCACTTTCTTTACGGGACCGTGAATGTGCTTACGTGCATCGGCGCCCTTGGTGAACAGCCCTGTGGACTCAACAACAATGTCCGCACCCACTCCGGCCCAGTCGATTTCGGCGGGATCCTTGGTCTTGAAAACCTTGAAGCTCTTGCCGTCCACGCTGATGGTGTCGTCGGTATGCGTGATGTTATTCGTGAGATTGCCAAGGACGGAGTCGTACTTTAGCAGGTGCGCGAGGGTCTTGGCGTCCGTGATGTCGTTCACGGCCACGAACTGGATGTCTTTGTCACCCAGAGCTGTGCGCATGATATTGCGACCGATTCGGCCGAAGCCGTTGATTCCAACCTTGATAGGCATTACTTCCTCCGGTGCGCGGTATGGTGTGCGGCCTCAGATAGAGCGAAACAGCGCCGCAGGTAGAACAGAAAATGCTATGGGTAGTGTAGCGAAAAGTCAACGCGGGTCGTGTGTCCCGCGTCACGAAGGTTTGTACGGGTTCGTGGGGCAGGTAGGTTCAAACTGAAACAAACGGGCAAGGGGCGGTACAGGCACGCTGGAAATCGGCCAGTGCCCGGCACGAATATCGCTTACCTGCGATAGCGGAATGGCCGGCACAAAGGAAAGACGTTCCCTTGCTTACCGAGGGGAGGGCGTGATAGGCTGCGCTCGGTTACCGAGGTGAAATGGATGAGCAAACCGGCAGACCTGGTGCAAGGGACACTGGACATGCTGCTGCTGAAGATTCTGGCTCTGGAGCCGTTGAACGGTTTTTCCGTCAGCCAGCGCTTACGGCAAGTGTCCGGAGACGTTCTTCAGGTGAGTGACGGATCATTGTATCCGGCGTTGCACAAGCTGGAAGAGGAAGGCTGGATCAAGTCCGAGTGGAAGATGACGGAAAACAAACGTCGCGCCAAGTTTTATGCGCTGACACCGCTGGGCCGCAAGCAGCTGGAAAAAGAAGCGCAGAACTGGAGCCGGCTTGCAGCGGCGATTTCAGGCGTGGTGAGCTCGCGAAAGGCGTAAGCGAAGGAGGGAGCGATACACGTGGCAAACTGGATTTACACATTGCCATTGAAATTGCGCTTGTTGCTCCGGCGGCGGCAAGCTGACCGCGAGCTCGATGAGGAGCTTCGCTATCACATCGTGTGCAAGACGGAAGAAAACGTAGCCAAGGGCATGACTGCGGGGGACGCGCGGCGTGCGGCGCTGGTGGAACTGGGAGGCATAGAACAGACTAAGGAAACGTGCCGCGACCAACGCAGCCTGTCGCTTGTGCACGAACTCGCGCAGGACTTGCGGTACGCGGCGCGTACGCTGGCGATGCGGCCGGGCTTCGCTACGACCGCGATCCTCACACTTGCCTTGGGCATTGGCGCCACCACGGCGGTGTTCAGCGTGGTCGACCGCGTGCTGTTTCGCAGCCTTCCATATCCGCAAGACGACCGGCTGGTTTCGTTTGGCGTGAAAGCGCCATTCGAAGGCATGGAGTTCATGCTGGCTTCGGAATATCTAGTGCTGCGGAAAGAAGCCGGGCCATTTGTATCGATGACGTCGCTGACGCCCGGCCGAGCGGATTGCGATATCACGGAGCAGAACCCTGCACGGCTCACCTGCGCTTTGGTGGAAGCAAACTTCCTTTCAGCTCTTGAGGTCCATCCCATCGCCGGGCGCGATTTCACGCACGAAGACGATCTGCCGAATGCGCCGCGCGTGGCATTGCTTTCGTATGGGTTGTGGCGGTCGCGGTTCGGCGCGGACCCGAAGGCCGTGGGGAAAATAATTTCGGTCGATGCCAAGCCGGTGGAAATCGTGGGTGTGTTGCCAGCAACTTTCGAAATGCCGAATCTGGCGACGCCGGACATGTTGCTGCCGCAAGCACTGGACGAAGCAGCGCAGGATCGAACGCATCCACAACTGATTCTCAGGACGTTCGCTCGATTGAAGCCGGGAATCACGATCGCGCAAGCGATGGCCGGGCTGCAACCGTGGTTCCAAGATTCGTTGCGGTTTGTGCCGCCACAATTTCGCTCGGAGGTTTCATTGCGAGTGCGTTCGCTGCGGGACCGGCAGATCGAGGATTCACGCGTAGGTGCGTGGGTGCTGTTTGGAGCGGTGATCGCGGTGCTGTTGCTGACGTGCACCAACGTGGCGAACCTGTTGCTGGTTCGCGCAGTCGGGCGGCAGCGTGAACTTGCGGTGCGGGCGGCGCTCGGAGCAGGCCGTGCGCGGTTGGCCCGGCAAGCGCTCACGGAAAGCTTGTTGCTCGCGTTGGGGGGAGGCATCGCGGGATGCACGCTGGCATATGTGCTGCTGCGACTTTTTGTTTCTATTGCGCCAGAGGGCATCGTGCGGCTGCAGCAAGCGTCGCTCGATCTGCGGGTCCTGGGCTTCTGCCTTGGCATTTCTGTGCTGTGTGGGATTTTATTCGGCGTTGCGCCGGCACTCGCCAAACCTGTGCCCGAATCGCTGGTGGGAAGATCGGCGCGTACGACGGCGCGAGGATTTCTTCGCCATGCATTGGTGACCGCACAAATTGCGGGATCGTTGATCCTTTTGACGAGTGCGGGATTGCTGTTGCGCAGCCTCTGGAAAATTCAGAACGTTGCCACCGGGTTGGATGCGCAGCATGTGTTGACCGCGCAAATATCGCTGGCAGAGCATCGTTATCCCGGCGCTGCGCAGCAACTCGCGTTCTATCGCGAAGTGGAGAGCAGGCTCGGGCGCATCCCGGGAGTGGAGCTCGTGGCGCTAAGCAATTCCCTTCCTCCTTCGGGCAGCATGCAGGCTACTTTTTTCGCGACTATCGATGTGCCGGGACGGCCGCGTCCGGCCGAGGGCACCGGTGGGATGGTTGGCTACCGCATGGTTACCCCAAATTATTTTGGGGCGCTCGGAATACCGATCGTTCGCGGGCGCGCGTTTACGGACGCGGACCGGGCGCCGGCGGAAAATCCGGTGATCCTCAGTGAGACTCTGGCGGTGAAACTTTTTCCAAACGAAAATGCCGTCGGAAAACTGCTGCGCTTCAGTTCGGTTGATGGGAAAGCGCCTTGGCGAACGATTGTGGGGATTGCGGCGAACGTGAAAAACAATGGCCTGGCCGCAGATGCCGATCCCGAGTTCTACATTCCCTGGAAAGACGATCCGGCGGCGTACATGCTCCATTCTTATGTGACGCTTGTAACCTCGCTCAATTCGGCAACGGTAGTGCCGTGGGCGCGGGCTGAAATTGCGCACCTCGATCCAACCGTGCCGTTGGAGTTTGGGACGATGACCGCAAGAATTGGCAAGCTGACCGAGCGGCCCCGGTTTGACGCGGTGTTGCTGTCACTGTTCGCGGGGATTGCGGTATTGCTGGCAGCGCTCGGATTGTATGGGGTAGTGAGCTTCTTCGTGTCGCAGCGCACGCAGGAAATCGGGGTGCGCATGGCGTTGGGAGCGACGCCGCACGGCATTTCCGCGATGGTGCTGGCAAGTGTAGCGCGCTGGACGGCGGCCGGCGCGGCACTGGGCTTGCTGGGTGCGTGGTTCTGCACGCGATTACTACAGTCGCTACTGTTTGAAGCGCGGGCACACGACCCGCTCCTGCTGGCGATGGCGCTGTTAATGCTGCTGGCGGTAGCGCTCGTAGCCGCGTGGATTCCTGCACGGCGTGCAGCGAGGGTCGATCCAGTGGTGGCGCTGCGCTACGAGTAGTATTCCATTTTTCTCAAAAAGAGATTCTGTAAATTGAGTTGGTGATACTCTTTCGGAGGTGACGCCCAGCGAGAACGCAGAATAGCTACCTGCGCCTGACTTCTACGCCAAGCAATCGGATGAGTTGCGTGTAGAATCGAACAAGAGCGCGGAGCGCTACTCTACGTATACGCAAGTCTTGATCGCTGTCGCGCTGCTCGGTTGCGCAGCCTTCTATATCTCCCTTGTCCCCAAGCGATGCCACTTTGGGCCGCATTCGTTGTGATTCCAGTGGGAACTTCGGTCGTCCAGCGCCGTCACCGGTGTCACCTGCATTTCGTGCAACTGTGCAACCTTCTTGGGTACTACGACAAGGGCACTGCCCGACTGACACATCAGTGGGATCGGCTCGACGGCGGCACGAGTTCCTTAACCAGGATCATTTCTACGCGAAAGACCTGGATCTTTTCGGCCGTGGATCGCTGTACCAGTTGCTTTGCTCGGCCCGTACACAGATAGGCCGAGAAACGCTGGCCAATTGGATGCGGGCGCCGGCGACACCGGAACAGATACGCGCACGACACAAGAAGCAATCTTGGAACTTCGCACGCGTCGAGCCTTGCCGGAATTGGTTGCAGCTGCCGGTCCCATGAAGGTCGCCGACTTTCGACCGGAGTTCCTCCGCTCGTGGGTCGCTTCATCTTCACGCGCATATCCCGCTTGGGCTCCGCCACTGGCTTTTCTGTTGCCTCTGGCGCTGATCTCGGTTCCACTGCTGCATTGGGCCGGCCTGATCACTATTCACACTTTGTGGGTGAGTATTGTCGCGTTGTTGAGCCCTGCGGCTCTGTTCGCGTTGACTTTTCGAAGGCGCATCAAATCCGTGCTGGAGTCGCTGGAGTCGTTTTACATCGAACTTCCTATCATTTGGGAACTGCTGCAAATTTGGGAACGCGAGAAATTTTACTCGCCGAAGCTCAGGACCCTCGCGCCCGGGCGTGCTGACGCACTCAAATGCCCTGAACATAGCGCATCTGCTCGGCATCGACGCCGCGACACGCGAGAGCTGAAGGTTGGGTAGGTGAGGGCATGCTGAAAACATGCCCTCACGCGCAGGGGCACTTAGGTCAGAAAGTGATGCGCAAGTTGAATTCGAGCTGCCGTGGAGAGCCTAGGCCGAACACGCCGGTGCCGAGGCCGACGCGGTCCGACGGGCAGTCATACTGTGCTTGTGTGGCCGCGTTGGTGATGTGCCGCACGGTGCCGTTGATGGAGCAGGCCGAACCATTCAGGATGCCACTCAGCGGAGACACCGACGGATCAAAATTGGAGAAGTTGAACATGTTGTAGAGGCCCACGCTGGGTTCCACGGTTAGCCGTTCGAAGAACGTGTAGTGCCAAGCCAGCTTTCCATCCATGGCCCGCAACCAGGACAAGTTGGGGTTACCAGGAGGAGCCGTTGGGATGTATGGCGCGACGCCATCCAAGGCCTGAAGCTGCGCGGCGGTAAAGAGTCCGTTCTGAATAAGCACCTGGCCCGCCGGTGTGGGATTGTTCGCGGTGGCGTGGTCGTAATTCAGGATGTACTGGTTGAGGTTCCCTGCATTGACCTGGCGGCCGAAGCTACCGACGTGCGTGCCGGGAAGCAAATCGCCGGTCGTTCCGTCGCCGTCGAAATCGGTGCGGAAAATCTCACCGGGCAAGCCGGAGACGGGAGCGGCCAACTGCGCTGCCAGCGGAGAATAGAAGTGCGCGACGGTACTCAGCTGGAATCCCCAGGGCAGGTCGAAATAGCCGCCGAAGGAGATCTGGTGAGTACGATCGAGAGCAGCTGGGCCGCTGTAGCCCAGGGGATTACGATTATCGAGGGCTGTCAGGACGAAATCCTGGTCGCCGGCCGACTGGCTGTTGCCGGAACTGCCGAGGGCGCTGCCGGCGCTGATGAAGCGGGAGAACGCATAGGCTACCTGGAAGTTCATGCTTTTCACGCCACGAATGGGATTCTTCCATTGCGTAACGAGCTTCGCTTGGAGGCCGTTGTAAACGGAGCGGCCGATCGGCTGGAGAATCGGGAAGGCACCTGCATTAGGATTTTCTCCTGGAAAGGCGCAACTGATACCAAGCGCGCGGTTGCACTGGCCCACGCCCAGATCGGTGGGGGAGTCGAGCCCGTTGGCGGCATAGTCCGCCATCGTGGCGCCTGGGCCTCCGGTGATGGGGCTCACGAAGGAGGAATGAAGAGCGCAGTTGATCGAAGCTGCATTCGTTCCGGTTCCGCAACCAAATTCGCTGTTGGTTGCGGAGATCGCGGCCAGAGCGGCGTTCTTGTCGAAGAACCGGACGTCGCCCGCATGATTAATGTCCGTGCTCAAGAGATAGTGGGTGGCGATATTGCGAACGTAGTCGATGGTCACGACGGTTCCGGGACGCAACTGGTGCTGAACTCCGATATTCATCTGGACGGAGCGCGGGGTTTTGTATTGTGGCGAAATCAAACCTGTGGGAATCGCCGCGCCGGAATCAATGATTGACGGGATGTAAGAAGGATTCGGACCTGGGGCGTTAACACTGGCTTGATAAGCTTTCTGGAACGCCGCCAGATCCTGCGCGCCCTGACCAATGGAGTCGCTGCAAATCGAGGGACCGGTATTGCCGAAGAATTGATCGATGGAGATGGATTGATTGGCAAAGTCGCCTCCTGGTCCAAACGGAATGAGCGGAGCGGACCCACCGCTGCAAGCGGTCGGGAATTGCAGGAACTCACCGGATGGCAGACGAAGTGGGCGATCGAACAATACGTTGTTGAAGATTACGTTTTCAAAGTAGAGACCGGCACCCCCACGGATTACCGTGGTGCCCTTGCCGGAGACGTCCCAAGCAAAACCAGCCATGGGTCCGACGTTGTTATAAGGATTGTTGACGCGATCGCCTTGGTTGCCAACATAGCCAGGCTGGAGTTCGTTGATGGCTTGAATTGCGGGCAGATCCGCATCAACGCGGCCGGTATCGAAGCCGTAGCGAGCGCCGGCGGTGATCGTGAGAGTCTTGGTGGCCTTCCAGGTGTCGCCAATATAGGTCCCGAAGCGATTGTCTGGTCCCAGGCCGCCAGCGGGCAACCCAAAGGCCTTCTGCTCGGTAGAGAAGCCCTGTCCGTTGCCGATGATCGCGCTGTCACCGATCGGATAGCAGGTAGGATCGGGTTGATAGGCATCGGCTGTGCCGGGATTGACGATTTCGGATTGGCACGACCCGTTGAGCCCTTGCGCCGTCGTGGTCAAAGCAAAGTTGATGTCGGTTGGCGATAGTCCCGTGAAAACGTTTGGCGTCAACGAGAAAAATTTCGCGTAGCCGCCACCCTGGATGTGGTTGTAGTCGACACCATAGCGAATGGTATGGGTTCCGTGAATCCAGCTGCCGTCATACTTCACCTGATGGTCGCTCTGGGGAGTTTCCTGGGGAGCGAGCAAGTTGGGGCCGGTGAAGAGAGATCCAATGTTTATGCTGACGGGGAAATTCGACAGCGGCAGGCCCGATCCCTGGGTAGCGTCGGCGATGTTGTTCTGAAATTTCAAGTAGCTAAATCGAAAGCTGTGGCCGAAATTGCCGGAACTCCAGTCCATGCCGCCGACGTCCTGGCGCGTCTGGTCGACATTCTTATAGATCTGGTAGCTGACGGCACCGAATGCCGAATCGACCTTGTTCTGAAAATAACTGAAGCGGAAAAAGAAGCGCATGCCGTGCGGGCCGTTGAAATCCAGGCGATCGGTGGTCAGGCCTTCTTCGAACGGGAGAGCAGCTTTTCCGCTGAAACTGGAAAAGGGCGCGGCGACGGGAACTCCGGAGAAGAGCGATTGTTTCAGATACTCGCCGTCGATGAAGAAGAACAATTTGTCTTTCCAGATAGGTCCGCCGAGATTGCCGCCGTAATTCTGGCGCTGAAAGGTCGTGGGGAATCCGGGAGGAGCGGGGAGAGCGGCAGAGATTGCATTGTCGCGGAAAAGGCCGAAGGCTTCGCCGTGTAAGGTGCTGGTGCCGTGCTTGGTGTCCACGTTGACGGCACCGGAGGAAGTAAGCTCGGTGGAAAAATCGAGGGAAGATTGTTCGGTTTGAAATTCCTGGATGGCACTGGCGGGAATGTCTTCGGTGGTAGTGCCGACGGTTTCGTCGCTGACGTCCACGCCGTCGACTTCGATGCGGGCGGTGCGTCCAAAACGGCCGCCAAAGGAGATGGAGGAGTAACCGACTTTGGTGGGGTCAAAGTTGCTCCCGTCCTGGATTTGCACGCCTGGTTCGAGTTGCGCTAGGGAGAGGAAATTCCGGCCATCGATGGGCAGGTTCTCGATCTGTTCAGCCATCAGCACGCCCTGAACGGTAGGCTGCTCGGTGTTAACGGTCACCGCTTCACCGGTCACCTCGACGACGGTGTTGGTGGAACCGACCTCGAGCTTGACGTTTCCAGAAGTGGTGACGCCGACTTGCACAGTGATATCGATGATTTCGGTTTTGAATCCTTTGGCTTCCACACGAATGGTGTAGTTGCCTGGGATGAGGCCGGAAGCGCCGTAGGTGCCCGCGGAGCCAGAAACGAAGTTCGAGGACTGAGCCGTATCTTTGTTGGTAATTGTGATTTGAGCGCCGGCAACGGCGGCCCCACTCTGATCGGTCACCGTTCCGGAAATCGAGCCATTGGCGATCGTGGCTTGTGCCTGCGCCGACGGAGCGAACACACCCAATGGCGCGATCACGATCAGGGCCGATAGAAATACAAAAACACGATGCAATCCTGTCGAAGTAAACATGTGCCCCCCAACACGTAAATTGAGCAAGATCGTACGGTCGAATTGTCTTGATAGAAGCTGAGAACGAAAACCACCCGGCCACCACGCCGAGTGTGTGAGCGGGAATCTACGCCTGCCAGTACCAGGTAGTCAAGAGCAATTTGCTACTTTTTTGAATCGTGGAATCAAATGATGAGGAACAGCGGTGTTTCCGGATGTGTGGAATCTTCTCTGCACTCGCAAAAAAAAACAAAACCCCACTTCGGCAGAGCGGAGTGGGGTGAAGGGTGACGCGGAAAACGGCCAATGCGATCTAGAACATGTTCCAGAGGAACTGGTTGTAGACCTCATGGTGATACTGCACTTCCGGGGCTTTCACGAAGGTGCCGAGGTCGTGAGCGCAGCGGTCCGCAGCCGCTTTCTTCAAATCGGCGTAGCGGCCTTTGACGTCAGCGCCGAGGAGCTTGCTGGTCCATTCCGCCTTATTGAAGTTTTCGAGCGCGGTATAGATGTTGTCCGGCAAGTAGCGCTCCGCCTGGCGCAGATTCTTGATCTTGGCGGTGTCGCCGTCGACGCCGGTCTTGAAGATGGAGTACAGCGCGAGGTAGGGGTTGGCGTCCGGCGCCACCGAGCGCACTTCGACGCGCATGCTCTTTTCGTTGCCGATGGGAATGCGGATCATCGAACCGCGATCCACGGGCGACGCCTTGATCTGGTTGGGCGCTTCAAAATGCGGATCGAGGCGGCGATAGGCATTCACGCTGGGATTCAGAATCAGGCAAATGTCGTTGCCGTGAGTGAGAATGCGGTCGACAAAAGACCAGCCTAGTTTACTGAGCTTTTCCTCGCCTTTGGGATCCCAGAACAAATTCTTGCCGTCCTTGGAGATGGAGACGTTGGTGTGCATGCCGCTGCCGTTGACGCCGACGACGGGTTTCGGCAGGAAGCTGGCGGTCAGGCCCATCTTATTGGCCACTTGGCGGCAGATCAGCTTGTACAGCTGGATTTGATCGGCGGCGGCGACGACTTCGCCATAACCGTAGTTGATTTCGAATTGTGAGGGCGCGACTTCCGGGTGATCCTTCTCGTTCTGGAAGCCCATGCAGCGCTGCACTTCGGCCGCGGTGTCGATGAAGGTGCGCAGAGGATCGCCGGGGAGCGAGTGGTAATACCCGCCGGTGTTCACGTACTCGAACTTTTGCGTTTCGTGGTAGTGGCGCTCAGCGTCAGGGCCTTTGAAGAGGAAGCCCTCGATTTCGTTGGCCGCGTTCAGTGTGTAGCCTTCTTTTTTGTGCAAACTTTCCGCGTACGTCTTAAGGACGCCGCGAATGTCGCCGCTATACGACGTGCCATCCTTATCGATGACTTCACCGAAGACCAGTACCTTGCCACTGCCAAAGAAATCCGCGGGTGCCCAGTAGAACGCGGCCCAATCCATGCCCAAGCGAAGATCGCTTTCGCGCTGCGCGGTGAAACCGCGGATGGAAGAACCGTCAAACGTGAGATTGTCCCAGCTTTTCACCAGGAATTTCTTGTCGTAATCGAGCATGTGTAGGCGGCCTTCGAGGTCGCTGAACAGGACGGTTACGGCTTTAATGCGCTTTTCGTCGGTGAGGTACTTGATGCGTTCTTCCTGGATTTTGTGATTGGGGGTGCGTTTCTTGCGTTGTTCTTTTGCTTTGAGATTGAGCTCTTCGAGCTCGTCATATGGCAGGGCTAGAAAATTGCGTAAATCAGTCGACATGAATCTCCTCGAAAAAATTTTTGGAAATTGAATGTGGCAAGTGCGGAAGCGGCATGCCTGACCTTTCGATAGTTAAAGTATCGCGGCGGTCAGGCAAGGGTCAAATGGAAAACGGTGGAAAACGGAAAGGAAAATTGAATGGAGCGGATAGAAAAAGTGGATGAATGGAGAGTTGTGCCGAAACAGGACAGTGCGGGCGCGGTGATGCAAGATCGGAGCGTGAGAAATTTCCTAAGAACTTTGTTTACAGCAAATTTGGAATGGCAGGCCGCCTGCAATGGAGAATGTGACGTTTGGACAAGCCCGAATCCCAGCCAAATCAACGTACGCAGTAGGGCGCTGGAAATTCGAGTGGAAGTGCCCCCCAATGATCCTACTGCACCAGCCTGCCAGAACCCCCACCGGGCGCCGAAGGTCTACCCCCAAGTTACATTCGGCGCCCGAACCTCCCCGGAGTCGTGTGATTCGCGGATATTTGCTTGTGAGTTCGCGCGAAGAGCAGAAGGGTACGCCGTTCGGCATGACGGGATTTGTTATGGCCGAGGACACGGGTTG
Source organism: Candidatus Acidiferrales bacterium (assembly GCA_963742325.1). Classification (GTDB taxonomy): domain Bacteria; phylum Acidobacteriota; class Terriglobia; order Acidiferrales; family UBA7541; genus Acidiferrum. The sequence continues at coordinate 4,151,058 of CAVULB010000002.1, forward strand.
CGTACGAAAAAGTGGGAGATGGGCTCCATACTTCCAAATGCAAACCGCCCGGCCTATGGCAGCACCGGGCGGTGGAAGGGTGAAAATTGTTTTGGCGCTATTGTGGGGTGGGTGTTTCGGCCGTGGCGGGCGGGTTGCTGGCCGCCGCTATAAAGGGGACGTCGATGGTGTTGTCCATGCGCGTTAGCATGCCGCTGTTGGCGGGCAGGTCGATTTCTTTGCCTTTGCGGGCGACTACGTAAATTGCGCCAGCGGCAAAACCCAGTCCGACGCCGCGGCCGACGTTGCTGAAAATGACGCCGAGCAGCGAACCCCCACCACCACCGACGGCCAGGCCAATCGCGTCGCCTTTATAGTCGTGCTTTTCTTCCAGGACTTCGCCCTCGGTGATCTTCATGTCTTTGCGCGGCTTGCTGTAATTATCGATGCGCGGCTGGCCGACAGCGAGAATGCTCATCTGGACGGGGATGAGGCGGCTGTCGAATTCGACGGTCTTGAAGGTGAGATTCATGTAGGCCTGTCCGCGGAAAATCGAAAAGGCTTTGGCTTTCTGGATGGTACCGACCACGCCGTTGACACGCGTGCCGGCGGGAAGAATGATGCGGCTGTCGAGCGCAACGGGCTGGGCGAGGATGGCGACGAAGGGATCGCCTTCCTTGGAATGCGTGGAGCTGATCGGTGTGAGAAGCGTGAGATGGATTTCAGTGCCTTGTAATACCTGACGCGGCGGTTCGGCGAAGGTCGGCGGGGCGGCCTCGTAGGCTAAGGCGAATGCGAGAATGAGCGATAGAACAGCTTTCATGAACTTCCTCCTGCTTGCAGAGTCGTGTAGCGAATCCCCGTGACGTGGGGTATCGATCCCGGCGGTGGGACCAGCGCTGGCGCGCGGACCTCGCGACTGTTTGCGGACAGCGCAAGGCGGTTGGGGAGGAACTCCAACCGGGACTTATTTTAGGACAGGGCGCAAAGAAAAACGCAAGAGGGAAGAGCAGGTGTGTCCAGTTGAGTAAGGCGGTGATTTTGTTTGTGCGGACAGGGGCGCAGTGGACTGGGGCTCAACGAAGACTGACACTGTGCGGCGGTTGCGCGTCATGAGGGAAGGACCGCGAGACTAGGGGGCTCGCTCTGCGCTACAGACGGGTCGGTGTGTTAGACTCTTGATTGCAGTCGCGATTGCCTTCGACTGCCGAGACGTGGAACTTCGGGCTCCGTGCAACGAGGTCCCGCGAACCCCGCCAGGCCCGGAAGGGAGCAACGGTACCGGGTAAGCCAAGTGTGCCGCGGAGACTCCGAAGTTCCTCGAATCGAAGGTTACTCTGTTTTATCCCCTGACGTGGCCGCCCAGATTTGCTTCGAATGTCGAACACAAACACTGCTGGGCGTTGAACACAAAACTGTTGGTCGTACGATTCATCCCTAGCGGTTTTTGAAATCCGGGTCAAACCTGTTGGCTGGTTATCTAGGTTTGAAGTAAATCCTCGAATTCACAGTTTGAGCCGACGTGCCGCAGCGAGACCCGTCCAACTCAGGAACCTCTTTCGCTGAATTTGAAGAACCATCGTAGAGAACTGGGGTGTTGGAGTGCTCTCCATCGGTCTAATGCGCCCACAGGTTGACTTCGACGAGCAATTTATCTCCAGAAAACGACCAGCGATCCAGCGAATGTCATTCCCATTTTTTGTTCCCGGAGCGGACGGCAAAACCGTGGTAATGTCCAATCGCAACCACAGGAATCACGAGAACATCTCCTTACAAAATCTCGAGCGGACTGGACAAGAGAATTTGCGCCAGATGCGATCAATTCGCTATCTACTCCAAAGGGTCAAGCAATTCCAGGGTCAACTGCGTTAAACGAAAATCGCGTGGTGACTTGCAATACAGGTTTTGACTTTTCGTTTACGGACGCAGAAAATGCAAGACACGTATGACCTACCAAGTGATCGCGCGGAAATGGCGGCCGCAGACGTTTGCGGACCTCGTTGGACAAACCCACGTTACAGAAACTCTGCAGAACGCGATTCGCAACAACCGCGTTGCGCACGCATACATATTTTCCGGCGCACGCGGCGTAGGGAAAACCACGGCGGCACGCATCCTGGCGAAGGCGCTGAACTGCGTGAAGGGGCCGACGCCCGAGCCATGCGGGGAATGCGACTCTTGCAAGGAGATCGCGGCGGGAACTTCGCTGGACGTGATTGAGATCGACGCGGCTTCGAATCGCGGCATCGACCAGATTCGCGAACTGCGGGAAATGGTGCGCTACGCGCCAGCGGCGTCGCGCCACAAAGTAGTAATCCTGGACGAAGCGCACATGCTGACGGGCGAAGCTTCGAACGCGCTGCTGAAGACGCTGGAAGAACCGCCGGACCGTGTGATCTTCGTGCTGGCAACGACGGAGCCGGAGAACTTAGAAGACACGATCCGATCCCGGTCGCAACATTTTCATTTTCGCGCGCTGACATTTCTGGAAATCACGGACCGGCTGAAATACATCGCCAAGGAAGAAAACCTGAAGATCGACGATGGAGCTCTGAGCGTAATTGCGCGTATGGCGGAAGGCAGTATGCGCGATGCGCTTTCGCTGCTGGAACAGGCGCGCGCGTATTGCGGCGACGATATTAAGGATAAGGAAGTGCGCGAATTGCTGGGCGTGGTACCCGAAGATGCGCTTCAGGAATTGGTAGAAGCGATTGCGGAACGTTCGGCGGAACGCGCGCTTGGTTTGGTACACCAGTTCCAGAGAGAAGGGCGCAACCTACAGCACTTCTGCCGTGAGGCGATCCGGCACATGCGCAATTTACTGATCGCGCGCGTATGCGGCGGGGATTCGGATTTGATCGCAGCTACGCCGGAGCAGCGGCCAGGGTTGTCGAAGGCCGCGGCGCTTTTTACGGAAGAGGATCTGACGCGATATTTCCAGATTTTGCTGCAAACGGATAACGAGGTGCGACGCGAGATGGACCCGCGCGTGCATTTGGAAATGGGATTGTTGCGGCTGGTGAATGCGGCGCGGTTGGCTCCGTTGGAAGAATTGCTGGCGGAAGTTGGCGGGGCGGGCGGAAGATCGGGTGGCGGATCGGCATCGCGGAGTTCTTCGGCGAGTTCGGCGACACCGCAGTCCCCTTCGCGGACGGCCACGGCATCGACGCAATCGCAGGTGAGCGCGAGTTTTGCGACGGCGCCACCGGTGAAGCGCGAGGAAGGTTTCGGAATGCGCAGCGTGGAACGGCCCGCTTCCTGTGCATCGTCAGGGCAAGCAGAAAGTGAGCCCTACAAAACCACTGCGCCTGCACCCAGCGCACCAATTAAGAGTGCACCAGCTGTTAGTGCACCGACGATTACGCCAACCGCATTTGGTTCAGGAGGCTCGGCGGCTGCGGTGGCGCCGGCTAAGCAAGCTGCGGAACCCGTTGTGGCTTCGCGCGAGGCGGTGAACAGGGATGAGGTGAAGCCGGAGGTTGCGGCTGCGGGATTGAGCGCGCAACAAGTTGCGGAAATCAAAGCGGCGATTCAGGCGCAGCAGAAATTCATCAGCGAATTACTGGAACACTCTTCGCGCTGGGAACTGGAAGGCGCGGAATTGCGAATTTATTTCTTGCCAGAAGAGAGCGCTTTCGCGGGATTGATCGAAGGCAGAGAAACTTTGGAGAAGATCCGTGCCGCATCGGGCAAGGTACTGGGGCGCACCGTGCGCGTCTGTGCTAAGCTTGAAAGTGGCGTAGCGAAGCAAGGAAATGGTTCGCGCGCGGCGAGCACGCAGGAGATGCGAGCGCAGTTTGAGAATGATCCGATCGTGAAGTCGATGTTGCAAAGATTTGGCGGCAGAATTTCCGAAGTGCGCCGGCGCACGGGCGAGTAAGCAAAGGGAGGGAAAAACATGAACATGGAAGTCAGCGCTCTCCAGCAAATGCTCTCGCGCCTGCGACAAGTGCAGGAAGACCTGCAGCGGCAGGTAAATTCGGTGGCGGTGGAAGCGTCGGCCGGCGGCGGCATGGTCACCGTGAAGATGAATGGTCAGAAACAAGTGCTGGATGTGAAGATCGAACCCGAGGTGTTTGCCAGCAAAGACCAGGAAATGTTGCAGGATTTGTTCCGTGCAGCCGTGAACGAAGCGTCCCGGCGTGTGGATGAAGAACTGGCAAACCAGATGAAGAGTTTGGCGGGCGGGCTGCCGGGATTGTCCGGCCTAAAGATCCCAGGATTGTTTTAGGCTTCACCGAAATTCGAGCATTCTACTTTCTTCCTTCTTGTAATCTCAATCGTTTCGGATCAGGTCTTGTACCTGCTCTTAGCAGCAGAACAGGAACATGTCGCCGAACGCCTCTCTTGAATTGCACAAATTCATTTCAGCCGCCAAAGAGTATGGAACCAGCGATGAATCTCTCGTCGGCATCCTGGAGAAAGCAGGCTGGCCCGGAACTGAGATTCTAAGAGCGCTGGACGAACGTTACGAAGCCCTCTCCGGCGTTCCGATTTCCGACGGCAAAAGGACAACGACTTAGGCAAAGGACGCATTTCGCTATCTGTTGTCTTTCGCTACGTTGGCCATGTGCGCGATTCCGCGTGGGTCATCTGTTATTCACTGATTGGCAACTGGATTCACCTAGCTTCTATCGCTGCTCTCGTGGCTACGGCGGCGGTCGTACTTGTCGTGGCCCTGGGCTTGGAAAACGCGCGGGCCGAGTACGCAGCGGCAGGTGAGGACAGATGAGAAGGGAATCGAGGAACGTGAGTGAGCTTGCAAACGAGATCAACCAAGGCTACCAACACGGAGAAATAGAGCGGAGAGAGTCTACCGCGTCGGGGGAGACCCGAGATGCCGGCCTGCCCAGAAGCCCAAGTTTGAGGCGGCGGCGGTTTGCTTAGGTTGGTGGGCTTGTGCTACACAAGGGACATGCCTGACTTTGCCGCGCCTGTGGAACGATTGATTGATGAGTTGAAGCACCTGCCTGGAATCGGGCAGAAGACTGCACAGAGGTTGGCGTTTCACCTTCTGCGGATCCCGACGGAGGATGCGCTGGGACTTGCGGACGCGATACGCGACGCGAAGGAAAAAATCCGCACTTGCACGACCTGCCACAACATTACGGATAGCGATCCATGCCTCTACTGTGTGGGCCCAACGCGAAATAGGCGCACGATTTGCGTGGTGGAAGAGCCGCCCAATATTCTGGCGATCGAAAAAACCCGCACGTACAGCGGGATGTACCACGTTCTGGGTGGATCTCTATCGCCGCTGCAAGGACGCGGACCGGAACAATTGAATATCAAGAGTTTGATCGAGCGGTTGAAAGGCGGGGGCGTGGAAGAAATCATTATTGCCACGAATCCAACGGCGGAAGGCGAAGCAACAGCCGTATATATGTCGAAGTTACTGAAGCCGCTGGGCGTGCGGGTGACGCGAATTGGCGTAGGAATTCCCGTTGGCGCGGACTTGGAATATGCGGACGAAGTGACGATGCTGAAAGCGATGGAGGGACGGCGGGATTTGTAGTTGAGATTGGATTGGCGACGCGAAGCTGCGGGCGGTGCAAACAGTACCAAAAAAGCTTGTGAAAGGTTGGCCCCGAAGCGGATTTTCGGGGCTTTTTCACGAAAACAGTACCGGAGTCGGCGTGGGTAAACTGGGCTAGTACGTACAGAATGATTGTCTCTCTAGGCAAAAACTACAAATCAGGTTACAGTCCAGTTCCACGGTGGACGTCCCCGCCAATCGTCGCCAGTTCCCGCAGGAGCTGGACAGGAGGTGCGCCTTGCCGGGATTAGCGCACTACATGAGTCAGTACGACCACGAACACAGTTCAGGATGGAACAAACTGCTGCACGGGATTGGAATCCCGCTGATTTTCGCGGGAATCATCCTTCTGGCGCTGTTGCGCTGGAAAACAGGAGCGGCTTGCTTCGTAGGCGGCTGGGTGCTTTTGTTCCTGGGACATCGGATCGAAAGAAATAAACCGGCGTTTTTTCAGGGACCAGTTTATTTGCTGGTTGGGCCAGTGTGGGTCGCCAAGGAACTGTGGTCGTTCCTGACCGGAACACATCACGGTGAAAGCTCTGAGGGCATGCCTCTAAAGAAATCGTAGAGGCGCAAACGCGAAGGCTACATAGCTAAGGTACGGCGACGATGCTGAATGACGACGAGAGCCCCGACTTGGCGGACGAGAGTGCCGATATGTCAACAACCGAAGGTGCGGTGAACGCAAGCACAGAGCTGCGCAAGCGGCGGAGCACGCGGATCGTGCAAGCAGTGCCTCTGGTGGTGACTGGCGTGGACGCGCTGGGAAGGCCTTTCGCCGAGCGCACGTCGACCTTGATCATTAATTGCCACGGCTGCCGCTACCAATCCAAACATTACGTGCTGAAAAACATGTGGGTGAACCTAGAAGTGCCGCATTCGGAGCCGGGACATGCGCCCCTCCGCGTGCGCGGCAAAGTGGCATGGATCCAGCGGCCGCGGACGGTGCGGCAATTGTTCCAGGTGGCGCTGGAACTGGAAGCGCCCGGAAATGTTTGGGGCATCGGATTTCCGCCCGAGGATTGGTTTTCGTTTCCGGAAGAAACTTCTTTCTTGCCAAACGCTTTGGCGCCCGCAGATTCCGCCGGATCGCCTCTGCCGCCATTGCCGACGGGAACGCAACTGCCGATTGAAGAAGTGGAACCCGGCGTGGCGACGCCCGACAACATTCGGGTGTTCCCTGCCCCGGTGAGCACCACAGACGCTTCGATGCAGCTGGCGCGGCAAGTGGCGAGATTGCTCGCGGAAGCGCGGCAACAGATTCATGCGGCGGCAAGAGAAGCGGCGGCGCAAGCCGTGAATGCCGAGCGGCGCTTGGCGTTCGAACAGTGGGAACAGAAGTTTGCGACGTTCCGCGAAGAAGTGGCGCGAGAGACGGCTCATGCCGTGGGGACAATTCACGAAGAGACAGAAACACGCGCGCGCACAGCACAGGCGGCCGCAGCCGAAGCACTGAAAAACGAATTACCGCGCTGGCTGGCCCCGCAACTGGAGCAACTGACGCATCAATTAACCGCGCAACTGGCGAGAGAAGGCGCGATCCAACGGGATCAGCACGAGAAACAATTGTCTGGCGCTCAGGAAGTTTTGCAGACACTTTGCGCACAGGCGGATGAAGCCGCAGCGAAACTGCGAATGCAAGCGGAGATGGCGGAGAGTCAGGTGTCCGCGCGGCTGCAGGCGGCGGTAAACGGAGCGCTCGAAGCAACGCGGCTGCGGGAAGAATCGACAGGAACGTATCGCGAGACACTGACTGCCGCGATCACGGAGATGAAGCAGCAGGCAGCGGAAACGCAAAATGCCGCGCAGAACGCGTTGCGCGAACAATTGACGCAGGAAGTGCAAGCAGCACAATCGCGTTGGCGAGAGCAGATGGAGCAAGGCTTGCGCACGGCGCAGGAGCAGGCGTCCGAGGCTCTGAAACAGCACGCCGAGGAAGTTCGCAAGCAGGTTGAGGAGGAAGGCGCGAAGCAGAGTGGCGCGGTTCGGGAATCTCTGGAAAGCCAATCGCAACGACTGGAACAATCTCTGGCGCAGGCGAAGGAAGCTACCGAGCGGCTGGAGCAGTTGCCGACGCGCATTGAGACGGTGCAGCAGCAGGCGGTGACAGGATTCCAATCGCAACTAGACGACGTGCTGAGCCTGCACCGCAACGAATTGCACCGGCGGTCGGAAATGCTGTTCGAAGAAATTCATGCGCGGATCCGGGGCAGCTTTGAAGCGGCCAACAGCGAAACGTTGGAGAAATTCGATCAGCAGATCCAGTCCATTGTAACGCCACAAATTCAACGAACCGATGAGGCTATCCAACGGCTGGCGGGTGGGCGTTCGTTGCTCGACGCCGCCATGACCATGCAGCAGGATCGCATTCGCAGTTCCGCGGATGACTCCTTTGCAGAGTCCCTGGCCCGCTTCCGGGAGAATCTGGGGAGCGTTGAACAATTACTGAACGAGTCGGCACACACCATCACGTCTCGCCATCTGGAAGAGATGGAGACGAAGGCCGCAGACCTGAAGCATCACTCGGTGGAGGAATTGTACAAATCCTCGGAGTGGTATGAGAAGAAAACGCAGACACAGCTGCAGAATTTGACAGAAAAGCTGGTGGAAGATTCCGGGAAGCAACTGCGAGAGAAAGCAGGTGAAGTCTCCGGTGTGTTTGCGAACGAGTTGAACAACACGAGCCGCAGCTTTCTGATGCAGACCAGACAGCAGCTGGAAGAAGACGTGCAGCAATCGTTTAAGCGTGTGCAGATGTTGTTTGCGGAAGCCGCGGACACGACATCGGCGGCGTTCACGGACGAAATCCAGCGCAATGCGCGGCAGGAACTGGAAGGATTCACGCAGCTGACGACGCGGTCCGTGGAAGAGTCACGGGAGCAACTGGATACCGCAAGGGCGGATTTTAGTAACAAACTGACGGCTCAGCAGGAGGAATTCCTGCGGCGATTCCAGGCGGAGATGAATGAAGCGGTCGGCAATGGCGTCGTGGACGCACGCGAAAAGGTGGAGGCGGGTTTTTCGTCTTTGTGGGATTCGTGGAAGAAGATGAACGAAGCGAATATGGCGGAAATGCAGGGCGCTCTCGGAAAGCTCAGCAACGATAGTGCGGAGCAGTACCGCGCGCGTCTGGAAAATATCTCTAACTCCTGGATGGTGGCCACCGTGGCGACACTCGATCATCAATCGCGAGACGTGATTGCGAAGATTGCAGCAACGGCAGAAGCGCAATTGAGGGAAGCGACCAGCGAGGTGTTTGCGCGGTTCGGCGACACGCTGCGGGAGCGGCTGCAGCAGATTGCGATGGGATTCGATAAGCCGGGGCAAGCTAAGCAGTAGTCACTTATAAGTTTCGGAAAAGCCGGCTCCGACTCCTAGCGTTAACGCCCTCACCTGAACGCAAAAGTAGATCGCTCACCCCCAAAAAACGCAGGGATTCGAGATGACGGTGGCACTGAGTGCGCACGAGAAAGAAATGTGGGCAGAACCAACTCTCCGTTACTTATGACTGACCGGAAGACTTATGACTCGCCCGGCTTTGCCTTTAATTAGTACTTAAAACTTACAACTCAAGACTCGCTTCGCGTTAGTGGATAGGGGATGCTGGCCTGTATAATCGTAAGGTTCACCCATGGCGAACCGAGCGTATTTGCGCGTATGGACGCGCGACTTTTCCGAGCAGACCATGATCGCGGAGTTTGCGCGATTCCTGACCACGGCTCCACTCACCGAGGGCCAGGGAGATTTTCAGCAACTTACTGTGCAACCCCTGGGCGCCAGCGAAACGCCTGTTGAGGAATGGGACCTGAAGGAAGGCGTGTTCGATCCAGCGGAAGTCGCGGCGTTGGCTGCGCAGCACATTAACGAAGATACAGCGTACATCGTGCAAGCCCAGTGGGATCTGTGGAGTTTCGACATGGAATCCCTTAACTGGAGTTACGGGCCGCAACCGCTGGTGCTGGTTTGCCAAGGGAAAGCGTATGACGGCGGGCTGGCGACTACCGAAGGGCATTTTCACGCCGACCTTGGATTTGAGCACTTTTTCACGGGGCACGCAGGATTGCTGGCGCCGGGGGCGGCGAAGAATCCGTTCGAAAGCTCCGACCACCCGCTGGAGAAAACTTTCCGCAGCTGGATGTCGACGCCTGAGAATTTGAAGCAGTATCACCAGAAGACAAGAGAGAACATCCAAAAACTGTTCGGCTGGGTGGAGAGCGTGGAAGCAGCGCTGCCAGTCGAGCGCAGTGAATTGTGGAGCGAGGGCGAAGAAAATTTTGAAGCGCGGCTGGATGCAATTTTGGCGCAGCGATAAGCGGGACGTTTTGAGTTATTAGTTTTTAGTTTTCAGAGCAGAGAGGATGGGAAGATGGCGGGTTGGCGGGGTGGCCGACGCCTTTTGTGGCTGGGAACTTGTGGAGCGGCCTTGGCCGCTACTTTCGCCGGCGCGCAGGCTCCGCAAACGCAGCCGGTGGCGAAGAAGAGGGAGTCACGTCGGGCGAATGAAACGGAACTGGCTGGCCTGCGGCCCGGACGAGACGGTCTGGCGCGAGCCGCGCAACTGAACAAGGAATTTGGCAAAGGCAAGGAACAGCCTGGAGATCAGACGGTCTGGTTGGATGCATGCAGAGACTTATCGCTTATTCTGGATAGCAACAAGCAGAAACAAATTGAGGTAATCCGCGTGAGTCCGTACTCCGGTGCGACAGCCGATTGCGCGGTTTCTGCACCGAGTCCCTGGAAAACTGGCCATGGCTTGCACGTGGGTGACGTAATCCCGAAAGTGGTGCAACTGTATGGGGAGCCGGATTCGAAGAGCCCTAGCACGCGGAACGGACAGCCGTTAGAATTGTGGTATTACGCGTTTGACTGGGCGGGCCCAGACGTGCCCCAGGTGATGGAGGTACTGTGCACCCGGGAGAAGGAGGGGCAGCCGGGACGAGTAGTGGAGATAACGCTGGCGGCGCCAAGTTTGTAAGATTCGGCAGCTCAAGTGGTGAGTGGCATGTCGCGCAGTCCCGCGCGTCTCGTTCGGAAAGGACCTGGATGACTCGTTTCCTTATGACGTCACTGCAGCCGTGGAAAAGTGCGGCGCGGCGCGAAACTACGCCTGTCGTGGACCACACGCCTCGCGCACGCTGGTGTTGTCGCGCCGCGTTCCTCTCGTTAACCCTGCTTTTCGCTGGTTGTAGTTCCGCACCGCCTCAACCCACCGCAGAAGCTGCGAAGAAGCCCGCCGAACCTGCCGTCCCCGAAGACATTCAGGATGCTGCCCACGCGTTGCTGGGAAGCGACGCTCAAGTGCTGCTTTTTGGAGACTTGTCGAAGACCGGGACAGAACAATTTCTTGCGGCCAACGTCGTACCTAATACGCCGAAGAGCACGGTGGCGGGCACGGTGGTGACCCGGGCGGTGGTAGCGGAAAACGTGAACGGACAATGGACAGAGCTGGTGCGGGCGGACGAATACCTGAAGAACCAAAAGGGCTATCTGGCGCTGACGCCGCTGCAGGCCGTGCAGGGCTGGAAACTGCAATACGAAAATAGCCCGGAGCAAGGTATGTCGCTTTACTTCACGCCCATCAAACAAGGTGCCGCTGAGAAAACCCTGCCCATTGCGGTGCGGTGGAATCCCGCCACCAAACGGTACGAATCGATGGATATGACCTACCAGCATTTTCTGGGCGAATCGCCATCGCTCGGCAGCCCGAGGTCCTCATTACGATGAGTTCGCCGGCCACAACCGGATCCGCAGGAAATACCGCGAAGAAGGGGCCGAAGACTTCGGCGGCAAAGAACCTGCGCGGATTGTTGCCGTATCTGGGGCGGTATAAAGGCGCGATTGCGTTTGGGCTGTTTACGCTGGTGTTGATGGGATTGATCGGCAGTATCGTGCCACTGACCACCGGGATCATCACGGATACGCTGGCGGGGAGCTCGCGGCCATTCGAATTTGTGACCCATGGAGCGAAGGATGTTACGCCGTTGAATTGGCTGAGCAACCTGGTGCCTTATTACCAACCGCACAGCCGGCACACACTCTTGATTTACGTGCTGATCCTGGTTGGGTGCATCGCGATTAAGGGCGTGATGTCATTCGGTACGCGTTGGATCCTGATTGGAATTTCGCGCGACATTGAATTCGATATTCGAAATGATCTGCTGGACCGCTTGCTGATGATGGAGCCCGAGTTTTACGTGCGCAATCGAACGGGCGAACTGATGTCTCGCGCGACGAACGATCTGAATTCCGTGCGCATGGTGTTGGGGCCGGGAATCATGTATAGCGGCACGACAATCGTGACCATGGTGGTGTCGATTTCGGTGATGGTGATTTTGTCGAAATCGCTGACGTTGTGGGTGCTGTTACCCGCGCCGATCGTGGCCGTGGTTGTATGGTATTTCGGAAAAATCATCCACGAGTTGTACGAGATCATTCAGGCAGCGCTGGCAACACTTTCGGCCAAAGTGCAGGAAAACCTGTCCGGCGTGCGCGTGATTCGCGCGTACACGCAGGAAGAAGCGGAAATCAAGGGATTCGACGAACCGAACCGGGATTACGTGGCCAAGAACGTGAAGCTGATCCGCACATGGAGCATGTTCATGCCTTCGTTGCAGGCCATGATCGGCGTGACGTTCCTGATTGTGTTGTGGCAGGGCGGCTATCGTTTTCTGAGCGGCCAGATGTCGCTGGGGTCGTTGATTACGTTTAATACCTACCTGGGTTTTCTGGTATGGCCGATGATCGCGTTGGGTTGGGTGACGAATATTTTCCAGCGCGGCGCAGCGTCAATGGGACGGCTGAATTACATTTTGACGGCCAAACCGCAGATTGATGACAAGTTTGCGAAAGTTCCCCAGGGCACGCGCATCGAAGGCGAAATTGAGTTTCGTAATTTGACGTTTGCGTATCCCACAACCATTTCAGGCCACGGCACCAACATTACAAGTTCGAATGGCCAGGGCGCGACGGAATCGCGGCCGGTGCTGAGGAACATTACTCTAAAAATTCCACCGGGATCGACGCTGGCCATTGTGGGGCCCACGGGAAGCGGGAAGACCACGCTGGCAGCGCTAATTGCGCGGCTTTGGGAAGCTCCGGACGGGCAGATTCTGATTGATGGCCGTCCAATCCGGGAGTGGCCACTGGAAACGCTGCGGCGGGCGATTGGTTACGTGCCGCAGGATACGTACCTGTTCAGTGAGACGGTGGGCGAGAACATAGCGTTTGGGCTGGACCGGCACGAGGAACCGCAAATCGTGCAAGCGGCGCAAATCGCCAGCCTGCATGCGGAAGTGGAAGAGTTTGCCGAAGGCTACGAGACCATGGTGGGCGAGCGTGGAATCACGTTGTCCGGCGGGCAGAAACAACGGTCGGCAATTGCGCGGGCGGTGATTCGCGACCCGCGCATCCTGATCCTGGACGATTCCCTTTCGTCGGTGGATACGCAAACGGAAGAAAAAATTCTTGAGCGGCTGCGCGGGATCATGCGCGGGCGGACGACGGTACTGATCGCACACCGCACGTCGACGGTGCGGGATGCGGACCAGATCGTGGTAGTGAAGGACGGTGAAATCATCGAATCCGGGACGCATGAAGAATTGCTTGCGCATGGCGGTTACTACGCCGATTTGTACCAGAAGCAGTTGCTGGAAGAAGAGCTCGAACGGGCATGAGCAACATTCACGAAGAAGAGGCGCTTGGCAAGGCCTACGATTCGCACTTGATGAAGCGGTTGCTGGAGTATATGCGGCCGTACAAGTGGCGGGTGGTATTCGCTTTGGCGCTAGTGGCGGTGGTAACGCCGCTGGAATTGGCGCCGCCGGCACTTTTCGGAAAAGCCATCGACAAATACCTGCTGCCAGTCGCGGGACATCGCGTCAGCTTGCAGGACGCGCGACATGGGCTGGTGCTGATCAGCGCGATCTGGTTGCTGGTCATTTCGTTTGATTTTCTGGCGCAATACATCCAGATCCGCATCATGCAGCGCGTGGGCCAGCAGACGATGTATGACATGCGCGCGGAGATTTTCGGCCGACTACAGCGGCTGCCGATGTCTTACTTCGACCGTAACCCGGTGGGACGCCTGATGACGCGCGTGACAACGGACGTCGACGCGCTGAACGATCTGTTTGCCGCTGGCGTCGTGACCATGATCAACGATTTCTTTCTGCTCGTCGTTATGGCTGTCGTTCTGTTCGTGATCGATGCCAGGCTCGCCTTGGCCGCGCTTGCGGTCCTGCCGTTTATTTTTGTGGTGACAATCGTCTTCCGGAAATATGTGCGCGACGCGAACCGCAAGATCCGCACGGCGATTGCTCGCATCAACGCGTTCCTGCAGGAATACATTTCCGGGATGAGCGTTGTGCAACTGTTCAACCGCGAAAACAAGGCGCGAGAGGAATTTACCAGGCGGAATAAAGACAATATGCTCGCGTGGCGTGACGCCATCCTGGCCTATGCGGTTTTTTATCCCGCCGTGGAATTCCTCAGCTTCGCCACGATTGCATTGATTTACTGGACTGGTGGAATTCGCATCCTGCACGGCACTTTGACATTGGGCATTTTGACGGCTTTCACCATGTACGCGCAGCGGTTTTTCAGGCCCATTCAGGACTTGAGCGAAAAATTCAACATTTTGCAATCGGCTATGGCCGCGTCCGAGCGCATCTTCAAGCTGCTGGACGAGCCGATTACCATCGAATCGAACCCGAACGCGGAAAAATTGATTTCGCCACGCGGGGAGATCGAGTTTCGCAATGTGTGGTTCAGCTACAAACAAGGCGAGGAACTTGCCGACGAGGATTGGGTGCTGCGGGACGTCTCATTCCGCATTTCTCCGGGACAGACTTTCGCGATTGTGGGTCATACTGGCGCAGGAAAGACGACACTGATCTCTCTGCTGTTGCGCTTTTACGATATTCAGCGCGGGCAAATCCTGCTGGACGGCGTCGATATTCGCTTGCTCGATCTGCAGGAATTGCGGCGGCAATTTGGAATTGTGCTGCAGGATCCGTTCCTGTTCACGGGGACGATCGAGAGCAATGTGCGGCTTGGTACCGCAGGAATTGTGCGGGCAGATGTGGAACATGCGCTGGACGAAGTTGGGCTGGGCGACTATGTTCGATTGCTGCCGCAGGGCGCGTCAACGGAAGTGAACGAGCGCGGTTCCACCCTTTCCGTGGGCCAGCGACAACTGATCAGTTTCGCGCGGGCGCTGGCGCACAATCCGCGCTTCCTGATTCTGGACGAGGCCACGTCGAGCGTGGATACGAGAACGGAATTGCTGATTCGCGAAGCTTTGGGCAGGCTCTTATCCGGCCGCACAGCGCTAGTGATCGCGCATCGCCTCAGTACTATCCAACACGCCGACCGCATTCTGGTGTTCCACAAGGGACGGTTGCGCGAAGAGGGCGCGCACCAGGAATTGCTGGCACAACGCGGCATTTATTACCGGCTGTACCAGTTGCAATACAAAGAGCAGGAATTGCACAACGGCAATGGCGTTCACCCCGCATCGGGCACTCCCGCATTGCCGGCTCCTTTGCCTGCCAACGACTGAACGAATCCTTTTCGATGCCGCCCATTCCCTTACTTCTTTCCGCCGGCGAAGCTTCCGGAGACATGTACGCCGCCCAACTAGCGAGCGCGCTGAAGGCTCGCCTGGATGTGCAGCTTTTCGGCATGGGCGGACCGCAGATGCAGGCGGCCGGCGTGGAACTGGTTACCAACTACGAAGAAGTGGCCGTTGTGGGCATCACCGAAATCGTGAAGCACCTGCCGTGGCTGCTGAAAGCGATGGACCGCATCGTCACAGAAGCTGCGAAGCGCAGACCTGCTTTGGCCATCCTGACCGACTTTCCCGGTTTTCACCTGCGGCTGGCACGGAAGCTGAAACGCAAAGGCGTTCGCAATGTGTATTACATCTGCCCGCAATTTTGGGCGTGGCGACCGTGGCGCGCGAACTTGATCCGGCGGCGCTTCGAAAAAGCGCTTTGTATCTTTCCGTTTGAAAAGGAGTTTTTCAGCACGGCGGGAATTCCCACGGAATTTATCGGGCATCCGTTGGTTGGCGCCGTGCAGGCAACGAAGGACCGCCGGCAATTCTGCGAATCGCACGCGCTGGTGACCGGGCGGCAGGTCGTCACTGTGCTGCCAGGTAGCCGCAGTGCCGAACTGGCGCATCATTTGCCCGTACTGAAGGAAGCCTGCGCGCGGATTCACGCCAAAATGCCGGTGCAAATTGTGGTGGCCGCGGCGCACGCGAAAGACACGGCCTTGTTGAACAGGGATTGGCCGCAGGGGCTAAAGCCTTGCGTGGTGGAGGGCGAGACTTACAACGCGCTGGCGGCAGCCGATGCGGCCATCGTATCCAGCGGGACGGCTACTGTGGAGGCGGCGCTGCTGGACGCGCCCATGGTGGTGGTCTACCGGGTGTCTCCGCTGACGGCTATGCTGGCGAAGCCGCTGGTACGCACGCCTTATTTTGCGATGGTCAACCTGATTGCGGAGAAAAAGGTGGTGCCGGAGCTGGTGCAAAACGACTTCACGCCGGATTGCGTGGCACGCGAGGTCCTACAGCTTTTGCAGGACCCCAACGCCCGGCGGACGTTGCGGGCGGGACTGGCCGAAGTACGGACTCGTTTGGGGCCACCAGGGGCGGTGGACCGGGCGGCGGATGCCATTGCGGATTTATTGGGGCGGAGCGCTGGCAACGCTTCTTGAGCCCTTGTTATCCTATATAGGGATTCCCCGTGTGTGAACTTGAAAGGACGTCGATGACCTTTCGCCGATGGACCTGGGCCTGGTGTGCAGCCGCGATATTCCTTTTGTGCGCAGTGGTGAACGGTGCCGCGCAGGCTCCACTGCAGTCAGTGCAAATTCCGCAAGGCCCCCAACCACATCAAGTACCAAGCTTCCTTGCGGACAAATACGAAGTGTCGGCGTACCTGGACACCGTGGCCCAGGGGATCAACGCGGTGGCCAAGGTGGAATTCCGCGCGCAGGAAGTCTCGCAGATCGTCAGGATAGAGTTGCACGAAAACTTGGAAGTGCGGGACGTAAAAGGGACGGACGGCAAACCATTGCCATTTCAACGCGAGCCGCAGAACCCGTTGTATCTGGTGGTGACGCTGCCATCGCCGGTGCCCACGGGACAGACCGTATTGCTGACGTTTACGTATGGCGGGTTGCTGGCGAATGAAGAAAACAGCCCGGTGCCGAATATACGGATGGCTTCGGTCAACAAGGACTGGTCGTATCTGCTTCTACCGGGACGTTGGTTTCCACTGACGAATTTTCCGTCGAACCGCTACAGCGCCACCTTTAAGTTGAATGTGCCGGATACCGTGGCTGTGGCGGGAACGGGAAAAGCGGAAGCACCCCAGCCGATGGCGATGCGCTCCCCGGCAGAAGGCAAACGGCTGATGTACACGTTCCACGGGGATAAGCCGGAACCCTATGGGTCGTTCGTGATCGGGCCGCTGCAATTGAATCCCAAAGAGGCGGAAAATATAAATGTGGCCGTGTACGCGCCGCCCGCGCAATCCGGGAAGGCCCAGGAATTTGCGAATGAGGTGGCGCACCAGGAAATTATTTTCTCCGACATGTTCGGAGAGTTGCCGGAACAGGATTTGACCGTGGTGCAGTTACCGGACGGAACCCTGCGGGACTTTGCCGGACCAGGAGTGGTAATGCTGTCGCATCGCATCTGGGATCCAAAAATCAGCGACCGGATACTGAGCCAGTTGGTGGCTGCGCAATGGTGGGGGATTGGCGTTTTGCCGGCGAGCACGGCCGATGTGTGGATCACCGACGGGCTGGCGCGCTATTCCGAGGAGCTGTACGCAGAACAAGCCATCGGCAAAGAGGCGGGCTTGCGGGCGATTGACGAGTTCGCGGTGGGCGCGCTGATGTTTGACAACTCGGCGCCGGTGGCGCAATCGGCGCGGCTGATTCCCTATTCCCCCGAGTACCGCTCTGTCGTGATGAACAAGGGGGCGATGCTATTTCACATGCTGCGAGCACAGATGGGAGATTCCGGGTTCAAAGATGTATTGCATCAGTTTTATGCGAAGTATCAGGGGAAGACGGCCACGATCGCGGACTTTGAAGCCATGGCCATTGCGCGGGCCAATGCGAGCACGCGGCAAGGGGCCGATCCACCGAACCTGCAAGGCTTCTTTGCGCAGTGGCTGAACTCTACGGGAATTCCCGAATTCTCGCTGGATTATGTGGTTTATCGCACGCGTAAGGGATTCCGCGTGATAGGAAAAATCAAGCAGCCGATCGACACGTTCAGCATGCCGATGCAAATCCGCATCGACACGGAAGGAAATCCGGAGACCAAGACGGTGGAAGTGGCGGGAACGGAGTCGCCATTCGAAGTGGAGACCTTCGGCAGGCCGAAGCCGGGCGGAATCCACGTCGATCCTAACAATACGATCCTGAAGAGCACGCCTGCGCTACGGGCGCGAGCAGCGATTGCGCGTGGCGAAGAACTGGCCGAAGTGGGCAAGTATTACGATGCCGTGCAGCAATATCAACGGGCTTTGAGCATCCAGCCGAATCGTTCGCTGGCAAATTTCCGCATGGGCGAAGCGTTTTTCTACCAGAAAAATTACCAGGCGTCGGCGAATGCCTTCCGCGCAGCTCTGGAGACGGTACCGGAGCCGTCGGAGAAGTGGACCGAGGTTTGGAGTCACATTTATCTTGGCAAGATTTTCGACTTGCTAGGGCAGCGGGAACGCGCTTTGCATGAATATGACAAAGCGCGCCAGACCAATGACAATACGGGTGGCGCGCAGCAGTATGTGGAAGCGTTGATCAAGAAGCCGTATACCGAAGGCGCGCAGGTCCAAGTCAGTGCCCCTGCGACCGGGACTCCTGCGGACTCCAAGGGCGGCAATACAGATATTCCCCAGCCCGCTTCGGGCGACAAGCCGGTGCTGAAAAAGCCATCGTCGAATTAACAAGACCCGCCAAGGCTGACCTAGCAAATGTAAAATTTGGAACGCGGTGCTCGCTGCCCAGGAACAAATCACTTGCGAGCAACGTAGTAATGGTAGTGGGAGAACAGGTGGAGATGGGTGTCCGCCGGCTCGGAGATGCTCCAGGCTGTTCGACCAGGGGTGAATCCATCATGAGTTCATGGCGCAGACTGCGGAGTTTGGCGTTCGCTTCACTGGGGACGATTTTGTTTGGGTGGGTCGTGCAGGCGGACACATCGTCGAACGCAAAGGCGGCGGCGCTTCACAAACCGGACAAGACAACGATTGCGGAACTGGAACAGCAAGTGCCAGTTCTTTTGAAAGAAGGCACGGTGCCAGGGGCTTCGGTTGCCTTGATTCGCGGCGGGAAAACGTATTGGGTGCATGGCTTTGGAATGAGGGATGCGAAGAGTGGGCAGGCTGTTGTGCAGGAGACGATTTTTGAGGCCGCATCCTTGAGCAAGCCCGTGTTTGCGTATGGGGTGCTGAAACTGGTGGATCAGGAGAAGCTGGACTTGGATTCGCCGCTGTCTAAATATTTGTCAAAACCGTACATCGAAGGCGATCCGAGGTTGGACAAGATTACCGCGCGATATGTATTGAGTCACAGAACAGGATTTCCGAACTGGCGTAGTGACCGAGCGTTGACGATCCACTTCACGCCCGGAGAACGCTTCAGTTATTCGGGCGAAGGATTTGTCTATTTGCAGAAAGTGGTGGAGCAGATCACCGGCGAACCTTTGAACCAGTACATGACGGAAGCAGTCTTCGCACCATTGGGGATGCACAGCAGCAGTTACGCGTGGCGTCCAGGGTTCGACGCGCTGACGGCAATGCCCCATGACGCGGCCGGGCAGGTGGGAGAGAAATTCAAACCAAAAGACGAAAATGCCGCGTCCAGCTTGCAAACCACGGCTGGGGATTATGCGTTGTTTGTGGAGGCGTTGCTGAATGGAAAAGGATTGAAGCCGGAGACGCTGCGGGAAATGGAAAAGCCGCAGATTGCCGTCGATCCAGGATGCACGAATTGCACGGAGACCACTCCGAAGGAACTTTCGAGGAGCGTGTTTTGGGGGCTGGGCATCGGCATCCAGGAAACGGCGCAAGCGGAATCGCTTTGGCATTGGGGCGACAACGGACAGTTCAAGGCTTACGTGGTGGCTTATCCCAAACAGAAAATCGGGGTGGTTGTGTTTCTGGATGGCGAAAATGGCCTGTCTATCATCGGGGACCTCTTGCAAACAGCGATTGGAGGCCAGCAACCGGCGCTGGGCTGGGTGAAATACGACCGCTACGATTCGCCACCGATGCAGTTCGCGAAATTCGCACGGGAACAGGGCGCAACGGAGGCCATCAACCGGTTTCGACCGGAACTGATGCGCGGCGATATCTCCGAAAATTCCATCAATTCGACGGGTTATCAATTATTGGCAGCGAAGAAGTTGCAGGACTCCATCACGATTTTTCAGCTGAATGTGGAATTGCATCCGCAGGCGTGGAACGCATATGACAGTCTGGGTGAAGCATATATGAATGACGGCGAGAAGGTGTTGGCGATTCAGAATTACAAGAAATCGCTGGAGCTGAACCCCAAGAATGGCAATGCCACGGAGATGTTGAAGAAGCTGGCAGTGAATTTAGGGCCCTAAGTAGCATCTCATTGTTGGACGCGCTTGCCGTCTGTGTCGCGGATTTCTGTTTTGCCCAGGTTTAGTTTTTTCATGTCGGCCTCGATTTTGGCGCGGTCGCCAACGGCGAGGACCGTGATTTTGTCGGGTTGAATGTACTTCTGGGCAGCGGCTTGGCCTTGTTCGGCGGTAACGGCGTAAATTTGCGCCGGCAGCAGTGAAAAATAATCCAGCGGCAGATCGTAAACGTAGATTTCGGAAAACACCCCCACGGTCTCCGCGGCATGTTCAAAACGCCCGGGCAGTGATTGCGCCACGGCGTCCTTGGAAGATTTGAGTTCCTCGGGGCTCATTGGCGTGTCGCGCATGCGGCGCAATTCCTTGAAGACTTCGGTGGTGGCCGCAGCAGTCGCGTCGGTACGCACGTCGGAATAAACGATGAAGGGCCCCGGTGCGATGTGGTAGTTGAAGAAGGACCCTGCGCCATAGGTATAGCCGTGCACTTCCCGCAGGTTCATGTTGATGCGACTGGAGAAAAGACCGCCAAGGGCCGAATTCATCACTTCGAGTTGCGGATAATCCGGAGTCGAGCGCGCGGGACCGAGAGAGAAAAAAATCAGTGTCGTCTGCGGCGCTTCGGGGCGGTCCACAAGTATGAGCTTGGCGTCAGAGGCTTGCAGCATGCCCCGGTTAGGTTCGGGCGCGGCGCCGCCCTTCCAACGGCCGAATTGCTTTTCGAGCAATGGCTTCAGATCCTCCAATTTCAAATTGCCGGTGACGATAAGCGCCGCGTCACCGGGAAGATAGTTTTGCCGCCAAAATGCGGCCAATTCATCGCGTTTAACGGATTTAAGAGACTCCGCGGTGCCAATGTCCGGATAGCCGTAGGTATATCTCGGCCCGTACAACGCGATGGAGTAAACACGCGTGGCGACCGAAAACGGATCGTCCTTCTCCTGCACCAGCGCCGCTTCCCGCTCGGAGCGAACGCGATCGATTTCGTTTTGCGGGAAAGTAGGATGAAGAACAACGTCCGCTAGTAATTCCACGAGAGCCGGGAAATTTCGCGTCAGAGATTCCGATCCGACCCGAGAGGAATCCATCAACGCGTGCGTGTCCACCGTTGTCCCCAGATCGGCGGCGCGATCGGCGATCTGTAAGGCAGAGCGGGTTTCGGTCCCTTGCTGCAGCATGCGCGCGGTGAAGCTGGCGATGCCGGGATCATCGATGGGATTGGCTCCAGTGCCGCGTCGAAACACCAGGCTGGCTGCGACGAGCGGCAGGCCAGGCCGCTCGCTAAAAAGAACCGTGAGGCCATTCGAAAGCTGGAATTTCTCTGGGACCGGAAGGTGCGGCACCACGGCCGGACCTGGAGCTGGCGGCTTGTCGCGCCAGGCGGCATCGGCGTTCACGGCTTCGCCGCCTGCTTGTGCACTACCCTTGGCTTCCGCTGGTGGCGTGGGCACTTCGGGGCCGAGATCCTGCTTGCCTGGCACCGCGTAAACAACCACGCGTTGATTCGGATTCAACTGAGTTTTGGCAAAAAACTGCACAGCATCCGGCGTAGCGTTTTCGTAGCGCGCCAGATCGGCTGCCAGAAAATCCGGCGTGCCGAGATAGTGGTTATAGCTGCTCAGCAGGTCTGCGACGCCATTCAAAATTTCCAGGCCAGAGATGGCGCGCGTCTCAATTCCGTTTCGCGCGCGCTCCATTTCTTCCGCAGTCGGTCCGGAGATGCGGAACGCTTCGATCTCGTCGTCAATAGCTTTTTCCAGAACTTCGGGCTTCACCCCGGGGCGGGCGGTGGCCTGAATCTGAAACACGGAGTTTAGCGTCAAGGATTGCTGGTTCGCCTGCACATCGAGCGCGAGTTGTTTTTCATAGACGAGCTTCTTGTAGAGGCGGCTGAATTTCCCTCCGCCGAGCGCGTCGGCAGTAATGTCGGCTTCGGCATCACCGGGTTTGAAGATTGGTGAGGTGAGCCACGCGAGATAAACGCGCGGGAGCTGAACGTTGTCCTGGATCACGGTGCGGCGCTCGGTGGTGATCGGCGGTGTGACCACTCTTACGCGAGGCACTTCCGGGCCACTCTTTAGCGGCCCGAAATATTTTTCGACCAGTTGGCGGGCCTTGGCGGGATCGAAATCGCCGACAATCGTGAGGCTAGCGTTATTCGGAGCGTAATACAGTTTGAAGAAATTGCGAACGTCTTCGAGTTTAGCGGCTTGAATGTCCGCGTGGGAGCCAATCACCATCGGGTAATACGGATGGTCCCTGGGAAATAATTCGTGGAAGACGGTTTCCTGCGCAATGCCGTATGGCGCGTTTTCGTAACTCTGGCGGCGTTCGTTGCGAACCACGTCCTGCTGATTGGACAGATTGGCCTGGTCCAGCTTGTCCGGTAGGTAACCCATGCGATCAGATTCCAGCCAAAGCGCGAGTTCGAGCTGATTGGAAGGCAACGTTTCGTAATAGTTGGTGCGATCGAAGCTGGTGGTGCCGTTGAAATCGGAAGCGCCCGCGGCTTCGAGATAGTGGGCGTGCGAACTTCCGGGCACGTGCTTCGAACCTTCGAACATCATGTGTTCGAACAGATGCGCGAAGCCGGTGTGGCCGGCAGTTTCGTTGACCGCGCCCACGTGATACCACAGATCGACGGCGACGAGCGGAAGACGATGATCCTCGGAGAGAATGACCTCGAGGCCGTTGTCGAGTTTATAGCGCTGAAATTTCAGCTCGGGGACTTGCAGCGGCGTGGGCTTGGCGGCGGGAGCTTGCGCGGGGACAGGAACGACCGCGACTATCGCGAGGCAAACTAGCGCACAAAATCGCAGGGTTATTTTCATGAGGGAAATTATCTCAGAAAGCTCGGCGGGATGATAATTGCGGGGATTTGGCGAGAGCCTGCGTGTGGATCGGTTGGGTGGAGGCGTTTTGATCGTAAAATCAGCGGCGAGCCGCCGCAATCCAAAGGCAGCCTAGATTCCGGATAGGCCTGTGAGGGTCGCGGGAGGTTGTCCCTTTTGCTGGACCAGGACCTGGAAGCGTTCGCCCATGCCTTCGGGGAAGATAAGGGTTTTTAGTTGGAGGCGAGCGCGAACGCGATCGGTTTCGCCTGCATGGTCATCGTAGAGATCAGCGAATTCGTTTTTTTTGCCCAAGGCGAGAAGAAATGCGGTCTGTGAGACCAAACCTAACGTGGAGAGTCCAGCGCGCGCACCCCAGAGACGCATGGCTGTAAAATTTACATGCGCGGTCAGATCCTGCTGTGCCGGCGCGGCGAAATACTCTTCGTTGGCGCGATGATTGGCGTAGGCGAGCACGGTACCGGCCATGTGATGTGCATCGAAAAGTTCCGAGGCTTCATGGCCGTAGTCGATGGTGAGAACGAAACCGCTCTCGAGGCGGCGGCCAATCTCCATGATCCAGTCGCAAGCCTCCAGCGCAGCTTCGGCTTGCTGTCCATCGGTCAGCGTTATGCCTTGCGCAACAAAATATTCGGAAACGGCGCAGGTGGAGAGCGGCATCCGCACCTCCGAAAATGTTGCGCCATCGTTGGCTACAAAGATTTCCTGAAGCTGGCCGTCTTGTTGAATGACGCGGTGAACCGGAAGCGCGTCCAGCAACTCATTCGAAAAAACGCAGCCAACAGGTATTTTCGCAGGCATCTCGACGGTGGTTTGGCAGCGACGCTGGGCGATGTGCGGACCGAGTCGTGCCGCCAGCTGGGTGCAACGTGCCGGCGATCTTTCGACTGCCACATAGCGGAGCGCTTGGTAAAAGTCCGGCAGTTCCGTCTGGGCAAAATCCAGAATGTGCCCGGCGAGCTGGCCGGTACCTGCGGCGGCTTCGACGAGTTGAAACTCCGAGGGACGTCCCAGTTGCTCCCACATTTCGGCAAATTGACGAGCGAGCAAGCGGCCGAAAATCGGATGAACATCGACGCTGGTATAGTAATCGGTGCAGCGGCGTGCTTCCGGCTGGCTGTAATAGCCATGCAGCGGATGATATAGACACTCGCGCATATACTCCGCAAAGTTGATTGGGCCGAAGCGACGAATGCGCTCCGCAAGCAGCGTAGCAAGCGGAGTCACGCGCCAGTGGCTCCTGTGGCGAGATCGTTTTGCAATTTGTCCCAGGTGCGCTGGAAGGTGTCGCGGGAGCGTTCGTCGAATAGGACGAAATAAATTGTCTCGAGCGAGGTGTCGCCCTTAAGGTGCCCTGCGGCCTCGGTGAGCATGATTTGCCCGCACTCGTCGATGGGAAATCCGGAAACGCCGGTGCCGACGGCGGGAAACGCGATGCTTTTCAGTTTGCGCTCTGCCGCCAAGCGAAGGGAGTGCGCCGTGGAAGTGCGCAAGGATTTGGCTGTGGTAGGCTCGCCGCCCAGCCCCATGCTGGCTGCATGAATTACGTAACGGGTTTTGAGTTTGCCTGCGCCGGTGATCACCGCATAGCCGACAGGGATACTGCCAATTTCGTCGCATTCTTTTTGTATCGAAGCTCCGCCCTTGCGAAGGATCGCTCCGGCAACGCCGGCGCCCAGCATCAGGTCGTTATTGGCGGCATTTACGATGGCGTCCGTTTCCATTTCCGTGATGTCGCCTTGCGCGATGACGATGCGTTCGCTGATGGCTTTCATGATTCGCTTTCTGACCGGGCGCTCTGAGGTTTGTCTTGGTGCTGGTTGTGCTGCGTGTAATCATACACGCCGCGTCCCGATTTCCGGCCGAGGCGGCCTTCGGCGACGTATTGCTTGAGAAGCGGACTTGGACGATATTTTTCGCCAAGCGTTTGGTGTAGATATTCGAGAATTTTCAGGCGCACGTCGAGGCCGACCAGATCGACCATTTCGAATGGACCCATGGGGTGATTGAGGCCGAGTTTAAGGGCCTTATCGATGTCGCCAGCGGAGGCCACGCCTGCTGCGAGCATGGCGAAGGCTTCGTTGCCGATGAGCGCGTTGATGCGTGAGGTGATGAAGCCGGGCGACTCGTGGACGATGACGGTTTCCTTTTGCATGCGATGCGCAATGCCGACGGTGGTGGCTACCGTTTCGTCCGAAGTGTCCGAGGTGCGGATGATTTCCACCAAGCGCATCTTGGGGACCGGATTGAAGAAGTGCATGCCGATACAGCGATCGCGCGAATTCAAATTGCCGGTGAAGTAGCTGATGGAGAGCGAGGAAGTGTTGCTGGCAAAAATAGAGCCGGGTTTGCCGATACGATCCAGCAGGGTGAACAGCTGCAGCTTCATTTCCAACTCTTCGGGGACGGCCTCGATGATCAACTCGGCATCGCGTACGGCTTCCACTATGGTGGCGCAAGTGCGGATGCGGCCGATTGCGGCAGCGCGCGCGGCGCCTTCGACTTTGCCGCGCTCCATTCCTTCGTCCAACGCATCTCGAATCCAC
The DNA here is from genome assembly GCA_963742325.1 of Candidatus Acidiferrales bacterium. Taxonomy (GTDB): domain Bacteria; phylum Acidobacteriota; class Terriglobia; order Acidiferrales; family UBA7541; genus Acidiferrum. The sequence goes on from CAVULB010000002.1 coordinate 4,176,600, forward strand.
GCGACTGCTTTGGCCAGCGCGGCTTCGTTCACATCCTGAAGGAATGTTTGAAATCCCCCTAGCGCGGCAGCATAGGCAATGCCGCGGCCCATCGTGCCCGCACCAATCACGGTGATGGTTTTCACTTCCACGCGATTCTCCTGAAGAGGACGATCATTATTTGCGAAATTTGCGGTAAGCGACCTCGTCGAAGCCGATGATGATCTGCGAGCCGGAAACAAGAAGAGGCCTGCGAATCAGGTTGGGCTCTTTGGCCATGAGCTTCAAAGCTTCCGGACGAGCAGGGGTGTGTTCGGCCATGTTGCGCGTGCGGTACAGCTCGTTGCGGGTGTTCAGAAAACCCTTGTAGTTTCGGGCGCCAATCAAACGATCGAGTTCGGATTCGCTGAGAGGATCGCTGTCCAGATCGCGCGACGTGAAATCGATTTTCAATTCCCGCAGCAAGGCTTTCGCTTTGCGGCAGGTGGTGCACGAGGACTTTTGGTAGAACGTAATTTTGAAAGCAGCCATGTTCTTCTCTCAGCGAAATGAAATCAGTAGCGGGGAACTTTGGGATCAATTTCCAACGACCAGCGATCGATGCCTCCGGCCATGGATTTGGCCGATTTGACGCCCTGGGCGCGCAGCCAGTTGGCCACATCCATGCTGCGCATTCCGTGATGGCAGAAGCAAATCACATCCTCGTCGGTGTCGAGTTTCTGAAGATTCGCCGGAATCGTTCCCATGGGAATGAGCACGGCGCCCTCAATGTGGCAGATGGCAAACTCGTGCGGCTCGCGTACATCGATAAGCATTACTTTTTCGCCGCGGTCCAGCCGCTGCTTCACGTCGCTAGGCAGAATTTCCAGATCGTTCATTCACGCTCCTTCGTTTACATATCAATCTTGCACAAGCCCCGGTTTACTGATCGCCGGCCAGCCTGCCACTCAAAACGGCGATGATCATGAACAACATTACGCCGACAACCAGGCAACCGAAAATAAGACCAACGAGCTTGGCTGTGCGACGGGGTGCCATGAGAGCAACCAGCAAGCGGTTACTGGATCGAACCCTTGGGCGAAATCCACTGCTTCTCGATGGCCTGGATTTCGTTGACCATAGCAAGATCCTCGGGCTGCGGCAGCATTTCGTGCAGATGCTGGCAATAGGCTTCTTCGCTCAGCAATTCGCCGGTTACGCTATACGGTTGACGCGCGTGTTCGCCGATATAGCGATTGAATTTCACGTCGGGCACATAAAGCTTGGTATGGCCTGCGGGGACATTTTTGTTGATCATGTCCACAAGTTTTACGCATTCCTGGCGATAGAGCTCGCGGCTGTGTTCGTTCATCCGCTCGAGGTTTGCTTCGGCCTGCGCGGTGGGTTCGTCGTAGCGGCCCTTCAACCCCCATACATAAAACCAATGCGCGGAGCTGGAGCGATCGACGCCAAATAGATCGAGGCTCACGGGGATCCACTTGTTGATGTATTTCTGAATGGTCTGCTGCGGCACGACACCGGCTTTGACGATGCGCTTGATCCCGTCCTGCCCGGTGCCCAGATGGAACGATTCTTCCTTGAGCATGGGAATCATGGATTGCGCAAGCGGCGCAAAGCCAGAAAAACTGAGCATAGTGAGTTGGTACTTGCCATCGCGATCAACAAAATCCGTGTACACGAAAAAGTCCAGCCAGTTGTTGACGTCCTGGTTGAAGGCGCCGAGCAAGCGCTTCTGATCGAAGGCGCGGCGCTCCAGCATTTTTTGCGCTTCGACGCGGCCGCTGTAGCCGAAATGATTCATCAGCAGGTAGCACATCTGCCAGCCATGGCGCATTTCTTCGGTGACCACGCGGCAGAGCGATTGGCGATCGTGTTCGCTGGGAGCGGTTTCGAAGAGGCGGCGCTGCTGCTCGACGGAAGCAAACTCCGTATCGCCCTGGTAAACGATCAGATTCAGCAACGCGTCGCGCATGCGTTGATCCGGGATCTGCATCACCTTTTCCCACTTGGGGCGGCCCTTGTACGCGCCAAATTCGATTTCGTTCGAACGCGTGGGGCCAAATTTGGCTTCAAACTGGTAGTTGGCAATTTCCGGATATGCGACGCCGATATCTTTTTGCCAAACGCGGAACAGGTCGACCCAATCGTCGAATGTGGATAAGCGAGTTGCCGGCATACGTCAACCTCCTGGGAACGAAAATTTCTTGCCGCGCAGGCCTGCTACACGGCACAGCGAGTCAACAGAACTTCCCCGTCAGTGTCCGCGAAAAATAGGCGGGCGTTTTTCTTGGAAAGCGCGAATCCCCTCCATGCAGTCATGCGAATGAAAGCATTTGAGCTGCTGCTCCACTTCCCTTTCGAGGGCTTCCCGAAGAGCTTGTTCATCACGCGCGAAAATCGTCTGTTTTATGGCGCGAATGGAAAGTTGCGGACCGGTGGCAATTTTTGCCGCCAGGCTCTGTACTTCCGCTTCAAACCGATCCGCCGGAAAAACATGATTTACGATGCCGAGTTGCAAAGCTGTTCTCGCGTCGATCATGTCGCCGGTGTAGAAGAGTTCGGCAGCTTTCGCTGGACCAATCAATTGCGGAAGAAAGTAGGTGCCGCCATAATCCGGAAACAAACCAACCTTCGAAAAATTTTGGCCCAGGACGGCTTCTTCCACGGCAACACGGATATCCGCCGCCAGCGCCAGATTCATGCCCGCACCCGCTGCCGGACCGTTCACGGCGGCGATGACGGGCTGCGGCATGGTGCGCAATTTCAAGACGGCTTGCATGCCGGAGCGCAGGATCGGACCAATCTCCGTGTCGTCTCCCTTGGTGCGACCTTCGCCGATTACCGCGAGATCCCCGCCAGCACAGAAGGCGCGGCCGGCGCCCGTGAGAATCACGACGTGGACGCCGGAATCGGCGGAAATGCGCGTCAGTGCCTCGTTGAGAGCAACCGCGAGATGATCGTTCAGGGCGTTGAGGCGATTGGGGCGATTCATCGCCAGGGTCACGATAGAGTGTTCACGCGATTCCAGAAGAACCGGTGCGGGAGCGGAAGAATGGCTAACTTGGCTCATTTTGTTTCTCTGCGTTTAGATGTTCAAACCCGTTCTGCTTCCTTGGCTTTCATCGCTTGTTCGACCAAACGCGCCAGTCCTCGAAAATATTTCAAGCGATCGGACTTGCTGGGCGCGTGTTGCGCGTTGAGGGCGGGCAGCACATAAACCCGCGCGCCATAAAGCAGTTCTTTCTGCAAACCAAACTTGCACTTGCGCTGCGCAAACTGCTCGTAAGTCATTTTTCCGTTGAAGGCCACCACGCGAGGGCCAAATTCCTCCAGCTTTTGGGAAAGCACGATGCGGCCTTCGGCGAAATCCTCGCGTTTCAGTTCCTCCACTTCTTTGGTTGGACGCTTCACCAGATCGGTGAGGCCAATGCCAAATTCGATGATCCGCCGGTCATCAGGATAATCGAACGGCTCGGGAACCACGCCGCTTTCGAAAAGCGTAGGCCAAAACAGATTATTGCGCCCGGCGTAGTAATGACCGGCGCGCACGGAAGACTCTGTGGGATTGCAGCCCACGATGACTAGCTTCATTCCTTTTCGGAGGTAGTCAGGCAGCGTTTTCATTCGTCCTTCAGTCAAACCAAAATCTTAATGGCGAACCGCTCCAACGAGTTTACTTCCCTTTGAAGTTTGCGGCGCGTTTTTCGACATAGGCGGCCAGGCCTTCCTTGGCATCCTCGCTCGTGAACAACAGTTGCTGCAATTCGCGCTCGAGGCCCAGAGCCTCCGCGAAAGGAATCTCCATGCCGGTAACCACAGAACGCTTGATGCGGCCGACGGCGCGGGATGCCTTATTCGGTGGGCAGAACTGGCGCGCGTAAGCCATGACGTCTTCCCAATACGATTCCTGTTCGTAGATATAGTTAATCAGGCCCATCTCCAGAGCCTCTTCGAAGCTGAAGGTGCGGCCCGTGGCCATCAGCTCAATGGCGTGGGCGCGGCCAACGGCGCGGGCAAAGCGCTGCGTGCCGCCGGTGCCGGGAAGCACGCCGAGGTTCACCTCCGGCAAGCCAATTTTTCCGCCTTCTTTTTTCGCAATGCGAATGTCGCACGCAAGAGCAATCTCCAGCCCGCCGCCCACGGTGTGGCCATTCAAAGCGGCGATTACCAGTTTTGGCGTTTGCTCCAGTCGGCAGAGAGTTTCGTTGGCGTGCAGGCAGAAGTAATACTTAAACTGTGGATCGACCTTGACGAGCATGGGAATACTGGCGCCCGCGGAGAAGAATTTCTCTCCGCCTCCGCGAATCACGATCACGTGGACGGATTCGTCCATACGCGCATTGAGAATCGCGGTGTCGAGCTGCTGCATCATCTCGTAGGTGTAAGTGTTGGCCGGCGGATCGTCCATCTCCAAGATCGCCACGCCATCTTCGACGCGGTACTTCACGAGTTCTTTTGTCGCAACGCTGCTGCTGGCCATAAACTGTATCCTCGTTTCTCTCCGTCAGAATACCGTGGCGGGGCTGGGTCCTCAGTCCGAACTAGCGACAGGGGAACCTGCCTGCGATAGCGCGATCTCCTCTGCCTGCGCCTTTCGGACACCGTGAAGGAAAATGCCGACGATCGTGTCCGTCAGTTCGACGGCGCTCGGGTCGACCTTCGGGTTATGCCATTTGTAGACCCAGTTCATCATGCCAAACAGGCTGAGGACCGCTACCCGGGGATTAAACTCCCGGGCTTGGGCGTCGGCGTCCAGCCCATCGAAGATCTCGCGAGCCAAGGCGTAGTAGCGGCGCTTGATGGCGGCCACTTCCTCGCGATAGGGAGGCTCGAGGGCCTCTTCGTCGTGCGACAGGACCTTCATCTCATTGGGATGGGAAAGGAAGTACTCGATGTGGTTCTGGACCAACGTCCTGAGACGGGCCTCGGGTTCATGTACTTGTTTAAGGCGCGATTGCAGCCGCTCCACGATGATTGTAAACGATGTATTTTGTATGAGATAGAGCAGTTTCTGCTTACTTTCGAAATAGTAATAGAGGCCGGAGAGTGAGACCCCCGTGGCGCGGCTGATATCGCGTATGGAGGTGCCCTCAAAGCCATGTTCCGCAAAGATCTGTGCGGAGTGCCGGAGGATGTGCTGGAGCTTGGCTTCGGAGTCGCGAGCAATTGGGAGTGGGGATAAGTAGGACATGATCTTTCGAACGTTCGTTCAAATACTCTAGATTCCTGCCGTACGCCTGTCAAGGGTCCGTCTCGGAGGGTTTTGAACTGATTGAGGATTTTGCGAATAAACGCGTTGGTTTGGGCGGTTCCAATTCTACGCAATTAGATATCCGTAAGCGGTCGAATACGTGATCCCACTCGCGCAAACTGATAGATTGCAATAAAGGAAATCTCTCGGTCCAGGAGATCTAGTCGGCGGAGGAAAACAGCGGCAGTTCTCGCCCTAGCCCTTTTTGCTTGGCCAAAGCGTATACCTTCTCGGCGACGGCGAGGTCCCACGCGGCGATGCCGTTAGACTTGAATAGGGTGACCTGCGCGTCATTGCCGCGACCGGGAGCTTTCCCTGCTACGAGATCGGACAATTCGCGGACGGCACTCCAGCGCTGCGGCTGTTTAGTAAAGGGGATGATAAGGTCGCCGGCTTCCTGCTGCGATTGCGCCAGCGAATCCACGAAGATTAGATTGGCTTTCGCCACGGCGCTTTCGTCCAGTTCCTGTTTGCGGGCATGATTCGCGCCAATGGCGTTGATGTGGACGCCTTGAGCCAAATCTTCGCCATGCAGCACGGGTTGGGCAGAGGTGGTTGCAGTACAGATAATTTCTGCCGTGCGTACTGCGGCGGCCGCCGATTCCGCTGGGTAAACGTTGAGCGCCAGACGCTCGGACATTTCCTCGCTGAACTGGTTCCTACGCTGCGCATCGCGTCCATACACGAACACAGAATCAAGCATACGGACGTTGTGAATGGCTTCGAGTTGGGTGCGCGCCTGACCGCCTGTGCCAAGGATGGCGGCGACTTTGGCTAGCTTGCGAGCAAGATATTTTGTGGCTACACCGGAGGCCGCACCCGTCCGCAATTGGCCCATGTAGTCGGCTTCGATGAGGGCGAGCAGTTCACCGGTGGAAGTCGAGTACAGGGGCACGAGGAAACACAGCTTCCCTTTGACGTACGTGTACTGCTTCATAGCCACAAATCCTGCCGCGGTGTCGAGTGCGGCCATATAGTGAAAAAAGCCGCGGCCTGGAAGTTCGAAGCGGCGGCGCGGGTGAACGGTGACTGTGCCATCGGCCTGCTTGCGAGAGACCTCCTCGACTGCGGCAATGGCCATCGGCATGGTCAAAAGCTGGCGCACCTCCGCTTCGTTGATGTGCAGCGTCATGGCTTGGGTCCTTGGACATCGTGGCTGGGGACATCGTGGCCGGGGACATCGGAACTTTCTGGCGCGGGATGAAATTCGACAAGCTGCAATTTGGTATCGGCCACTGAGCCGTGATGGTGATACTGATAACTGAGAATGCCGAGACCGGGGACGACTTCGGCGGTGGTGTCGTCGGGAAGCGTGCGGAAATGCAGTGCGAACACCGGTCGCTCACCGGCGGGCACACCCTTTACCGCATCCAGTTTTCTAGTGGCCGTTTGTTCCACGACCCAGCAATACATGCCGTCGTCTCTGCCCTTGGCTTCCGCGCCGCAAAATTTGGCGTCCTGGCGCAGCGGCCACTGAAAAAATAAATTGTCCTGCACCATGAATTTGTCGAAGACGTGATCGTCGCCATTGAATTTCGAAACGTCGAAGTCCGGGCCAAGATTCTCATAGTAGACCTCGTGCTTGTCATTCTCGAGGATCAGCCAGGGCTTGGCCTCGGTAGTGCCGGCCGTCCAATCGAGATCCGAAGGAAATCCCGTCACGACCGCGGCGACTACAGCATTCTTGCGAATTACTTTTTCCACGGACATTTTCCAGGTGACATCTTCGCTCGCCGGCTTATCATTGTCGTAGTCGTACCAACCCACCGTGCCTTTGTATACCCAATACGTGCCGGCGCGAAAAGGGAAGAACTCCCCGGGCGCTGGCGCGATTTGTTCATGCGGGAACGAGAACCCGGCGATGCACAGCACAATGGCGCAAATAAATCGGTTCATATGCGGAAGGCTTAACGCTTTCCTTTGACTTTCTTCCCCGCGCCCGCAGAGCCTTTGGCAGGTTTTTCGCGGACTCGCCGGATAACGGTTTGCACTAGATGATAGACGCGCTCTTCCCTGGCGCCTCCCATCTCATGGAAATGGAATTCCGGCTCGTTTTTTGGATTTTTGCCAACACTCACGGGCAGCGCGCCGCAAAGATCGTTTTCGATATAGGCCGTTTCGTAGCGGGATTTCTTGGCATTCCAGGTGTAGACGCGCAGGGTGGTGAAGTCGCAAGGCTGACCTTCCGGACCGCGCGTCCCCGCGACGAGATATTGCGGATGTTCACCGGAATCGTCGGTGACGCGATTCAATTCAAACCAAGCCACCGCACGCACATTGGCGGAACTTGTGCCCGCTTGCACCGGATCTGGAAGATCGAGTGAAATAAATCGTGCCACCACCCAACCCGCAATAGGGACGGTCTGATCGCCGGGCTGCGTCGTGGTCATGACCGCGGAATTTCGAATCGCGCCTTCTCCGGGAGGCCGGGTGGCGATGCCGCGCACTAAGTACCAATCCTCTTTCTTGTTGGGCTCGCCGTCGGTAGCTTCCTTTTCCTTTTCGTCAGTCACCTGGACCCAGTCGGCCACGGCGCGCCCGAAAATTTCGACTTCGGTGCCACGAGCAAACTGGTAAAGCCGCGGCTCGGTTCGCCCGGGAGCGATGCGCAAATTGGTAGTGGTTTTGGTGCGGCCACGCGCTTGCACGGGCATTCCCTTGGACTGATCCAGAAGGTTTTCGCTGCGCTGCCAGAGGCCGGGATCCATCAGGTAGCGGCCATCGACCCATCCTTCCAGGCCAGCAGCGGTACGCACTTTCGCGTAGTCATTGCGATGAGCCAGCACGTCCACGCGTTCGCCGTAGTAAAGCACCGCAACCTGCTCGCGAACTTGCGCGATGCTGCTGAACAGTGTGACGCTGCGTTCACTGATATACGCAGAGCCGACGGATTCGTGTTTGGGGCGGAAAAACCAGGCCAACAGCACCACCACGCAAAGCAGCGGCACAGCCACCAATAATTTTCGCTTCATGCAGGGTCCCCGAAGGTAGCTATGGCAGAGCGCGCCGCAGGAATGAACTGGCCGTTGGGATCGATGGGCTTCATGGTTTCCAGGGTTTCTTTGTGTGATGCCAATTCCATTTTGCCAGTTTTCCCGGACACGATGCGGGTGAATTGCGGAGTTGCTACCAAATCGTAGCCGCTATTTCGAAAACGCTGCATTTGCGCAATGAACGCATCTAATTGCCGTGCAAATGAGTGTAACCGATTTGGAGACATTGCCGGGATGATACGAAGCCCAAGCGAACAACTGGAAGCGGGGCCCATTCTTACGTATGGTGACAAATAGGAGATAGCCGATGAAATTCATGAAGAGCCTGGAGCCACTGGGACTCCTGGCACTGCGCCTAGTTCTGGGATTGATTTTTCTCGCTCACGGCTTTCCGAAGTTGGCACACCCCACGGAAGCCATGCATGAGTTTTTTGTCGCGCACGGCCTGCCTGCGTATTTCGTATCGGTCGCTGGCGTTCTGGAGTGCTTTGGCTCCGTGCTGCTATTTGTAGGGCTGTTTACGCGGCCGGCGGCATTGCTTCTGACGATTGAGATGAGCGTGGCGATATGGAAAGTTCACAGCGTGCACGGAATCATGTCCGTGAAAGACTACGAATTCCCTTTAGCGCTGGCGGCGGGATGTTTCGTGTTGGCCACCGTCGGCGCCGGACTGATTTCCGCGGATCATCCGCTCCTCGGAGAGAACGGCAACACACGCCGGACTTCGAGGAGCAGCAGAGAGTAAGCTGCCCGCAGCGACGTCAGACTCGAGCGGGCGCACTGGGAACGACGACGACCGGAGTCGAAGGCGCGAGCGGCAGAGCGATCCACAGGATCAGGTATAGCAATAGCCCCGTTCCCCCAAGGAAAATCGCAAGCAACCAGACAATGCGCACGATCGTTGGATCGAGATCGAAATATTCTGCCAGGCCCGCGCAAACGCCGCCAAGCTTTTTGTCCCGGCTGGAGCGCATTAGGCGCTTTGGCGGCGCGGCGTCTGTGTGAGCCGGAACGCCTGCACCGAGCTTGGCGCCGCAGTTGTAGCAGAAATTCGATCCGTCGGCGATTTCTTTCTGGCAAGTTGGGCAAAGCATGGAGCACCCCCAAAAATTAGTGTTCACTAGCGATTCTAAACGGAAGTACGAAGGAATGAAGCGAAAAGTTTCCACGCGAATGGGACTGCGCTCGAGCGAACAAGTTTCGCGCACCTTTTGTCACGGAAACATAGCAGTCGGCAATAACGGATTTGCAGAATGCACTTTGCGCGTGCGAGGCTGGCGTCAGTAGCTAAGAAGCTGATGGACCGCGGCGGTGATGTCGTCCGTCTGCGGCAGGATGGCGTCTTCCAGTTTCGGATGATAGGCGCAGAACGTGTCCATGGCCGCCACGCGCTTGACCGGCGCGTCCAGTTCGTCGAAAAGTTCTTCGGCGATGCGCGCGGCAATTTCGGCGCCATAGCCCCAGCTCATCATGTCTTCATAAGCCACGATTACGCGGTGCGTCTTGCAGACCGTGGCGGCAATGGCCTCCCAGTCGTAGGGGGAAAGGGAGCGCAGGTCGATAATTTCTACGGAAACTCCTTCGCGATCGAGCGCCGCCGCGGCCACCTCCGCGCGATGCACCACGGCGCCATAGGTGAGGATGGAGACTTGGCTACCTTTGCGCACCACGCGCGCCTTGCCGAAAGGAATAGTAAAATCCGCGCCAGGATACTCCGCGCGATTGTAAGGCTGGCGGTAGAGATGTTTATGTTCAAGGAACATCACCGGATCGTCGCAGCGGATGGACGTGCGCAGCAGTCCCGCGACATCCAGCGCGGTTGACGGCATCACGACTCTGAGGCCGGGGCAATGCGTGAAGATCGATTCGCCACTCTGGCTGTGATATACGGCGCCACCGGTGAGATAGCCGCCGATGGCCACACGCAAAACAGCGGGCGACTTAAAGGCGCCGTTGGAGCGCCAACGCATGACGCAGAGTTCGTCACGAATCTGCATCATGGCGGGCCAGATGTAGTCGAAGAACTGAATTTCCGCCACGGGTTTCAACCCGCGGGTGGCCATCCCAATGGCGCGTCCGACGATGCTGGCCTCCGCTAGCGGTGTGTTGAAGACGCGGTCGGCTCCGTACTTGCGTTGCAATCCCGCGGTGGCCTTAAAAACGCCGCCTTTGCCTTTCACTTCGCGCAAATTTTCTTCGCGGCTGGCGTCGGCGACGTCTTCGCCAAAAACAGTGATGCGGTCGTCGCGGCCCATTTCGTCGAACAGCGTGGCGGCCACCATTTCGACCATGGTCTTCGGGGTGCCGTGCAGTTGCGGCTGCGCCGCGAATGCTTGCGATGTGGGATCGATGTCCGGCGAGTATACGTTCACAAGAATCGAGGAGACTTCCGGCGGCTCCGCAGCCAGCGCCTGATCGGCGGCTTCGCGGACTTCGCGATCAACTTCCGCTTCCAACGATTCAATTTCCTTTTGATCCATCAAGCCTTCGCGGATCAGGAACAAGGAGAATTTTGAGAGCGGATCGCGCCGGGCTTCGACCTCGCGCTCTTCGGGCGTCTTGTACAGCTTTTCATCGTCGGAAAGCGAATGCGAGTAAGGGCGCGTGACATGCGCGTGAACCAGGGCAGGCCCGCGGCGTTCGCGCACGTAGCGGATCGCTTCCTTGCAGGTGGCATAGCTCTCCAGAGGATCGGTGCCATCGCATTCGGCGACGTGCAGGCCGGGGAAGCTTTTCACCAGGCGCGAAATGCTGCCGCCAGCGGTCTGTACTTCGACAGGAACAGAAATCGCATAGCCATTGTCTTCGACAAGATAGAAGAGCGGCAGGTTTTTCGCGCATGCCGCGTTCAGGGATTCCCAGAATTCGCCTTCACTGGTAGCGCCGTCGCCGGAGGAGACATATACAATTTCTTCGGGCTCGTGATTCACGAATTGGCCGAGGGGTGCGCGCTTTGCCTGCTCCAGCGCTTTGGGATGATGATCGTAATAGAGTATGGCTTCTGCTGCGCCGACCGCTTGCACATACTGCGTGCCGGTGCAACTGGATTTACTGACGATATGCCACTTGGCATGGCCCCAATGCGACGGCATCTGACGCCCGCCGGAAGCTGGATCATCTTTGCCTCCCACGCCTTGCAGGAGCGTTTCGAGCGGCGTGACGCCGAGCGTCAGGCACAGCGCGCGGTCGCGATAGTAGGGATAAATCCAATCGACGCATGGACGAAGAAGTAACCCCGCAGCCACGGTAATGGCTTCGTGCCCTGCGCTGGAAATCTGAAAATAAATCTTATTTTGGCGCTTGAGCTGGATTTCCCGGTCGTCCAACCGCCGGGAAAGAAACATCGTGCGGTACATGCGAATCAGGGTTTCGCGGTCGAGACCCTGATATTTCTGCGATTCCGCTTTGGCTGTCTTCAAGCGCGTTTGCACTGCCATTCGGTCTTACCTCATCGGAGAAATGGGAGTGATTCGGCCGCGAACCTGGATTATACCGGAGACGGGTCCCGGCAAAGCAACAGAACCTCTGTCGCCTTGTGCAAAACCAGAGTACTAGGCCAAATCTTCGAACTGCTTTTCGGTGTCCGCAAATTCTGCTTCCCCCGGTTTTACGACCACCGGCGAAGCCTCACGGAAAGGCTCTTCGGTGGGGATGCGATCCACCCAACGCTGCTCGGAAAGCTTTTCGTGGCCGGAAAAACCGAGGCGAACGATCAGGCGAATGTCTTCGTTGGACGCGGGTGCGGCTTCGGTTTCCGTTACTGTATTGGCTTTGGCCGTGGATTTTCCTTTGCCCTTGGCTTTTATGGCCTTGGCGGGTTTTGCGGCGTCGCCGTGGTCGGCAGCAGCTCCAGCATCGGCGACTACAGGAGTCCGCTCCAATTTGTAGGTGAGCTTCTTGTCGAGGCGGAAGGCCTGCTTCCAGGTCTCCAGCTTGTGCCGAGCCTGCTGGGCCTTTTCTTCGTCCTTGGCAAACTGAAAGAGCATGTAAATGTGGGCCATCAAAACAGTGTGCGACCGGGTCGCAGGCAAGTCAAGAAACCGGCTGCCTATCAAATGTGTCAGATATGGCCAAATTGGCGGGTCGGCCGGCCAGAGACAAGAATTGACATGAATAAAGACATTCTGGCGGCGAAACTGCGGTAAGATTCGAGGTCTGGAATGAAGAATTTACGCCTATTTCCTAATGCTCCGGGAAGAAAAATGGACGCATGGGTCTGCCTGATTGCGGCAGTGCTGCTATGGTCTCCGCTGTGGGCGGTAGCGTGGCAATCGGCGCAGATAGGTTGCTGCGACGGCGGAATGTGTTTGGCGGCGGACCACGCAAAGCAGCACCACCGTTCAGCGGCTGACGCTTCGGAAAAACCGATGACCTGCGAGCACCAGGGCGGCAATGAAATAAGCCAGTGCGCCATTTCCTGCTGCCAGACGGAATCCCACGTTTTCGTGGCTTCGCTTGTATTCGTATTGCCGGTGGCGCAGGTTCTGGCGCGCTCGCCTTATTTTGTCACGCCGGCAACTGCCAGCGCCCAACGTGAAATTCGTCCTTCCGTCGCACCCCCCGATCTCCCTCCGCGTCTGATTCCCTCCTGATCGCATCTACTCCTCTGACCGGTTCACCTGTTCGCGGATCATCGCATCCGCCGCGGCGCCGTAGCCGCCACCCATTCGGGAGGATTTCGTGTTTCACAGGATTTTGCTTATGGTAGGAATTTTCGCGCTTTGCGTAAGCACGGCGTTCGCTACAGTTTTCGGAAATGTGCACGGAGTGGTGCACGATCCGCAGCACCGGCCGGTTGCCAACGCCACAGTAAAGATCAAGTCAGCCACTTCAGACTGGAACGAGACGGCACAATCTGATCAGGACGGGTTGTTTTCGTTTAACGCGCTGCCCGTCGGAGATTATGTGGTGAGCGTAACAAAAGCAGGATTCGTGGAGGAACAACAGTCCGTAACGGTGGTCGCAGATTCCTCACCGGCACTACATTTTCAGCTTAGTATCGGCATCGTTAATCAGACAACCACTGTCGTCGCAGCGTCGCCGTTACAGGTCGAAGGCATTGATTCCGTAACGCCTACTACCCTGGTTGATCGCCAGGATATTGCAGAAACGCCCGGTGCCGACCGCACGAACAGCATGGCCATGATTACCGACTACGTGCCAGCAACGTATGTCACTCACGATATGTTGCACATGCGGGGCGGCCATCAGGTGAATTGGCTGATCGACGGTGTGCCCATTCCAAACACCAACATCGCCACGAATCTGGGACCACAAATCGATCCAAAAGACATCGATTATTTGGAAGTTCTAAGGGGCAGTTACGAGCCGGATTACGGCGATCGCACCTATGGAATGTTCAATGTTGTGCCGCGTACCGGCTTTGCCAGCAACAATGATGGGGAATTGGTGCTGAGCCTGGGGAATTGGTGGCAAACCAACGACCAAATCAATTTCGGGAGCCACACGGACCGCTTTGCGTACTATGCCAGCTTGAACGGCAATCGCAGCAACTACGGGCTGCAAACTCCGATCGGAGCAGTGGTCCATGATGCAGAAAACGGGTTCGGCGGATTCGCTTCACTCATTTTCAACATGAATCCAAACAACCAGTTCCGCCTGGTCACCTCTTTGCGCCAGGATTATTACCAAATCCCGATCGACCCGAATCCCAACTCATCGGGTAACCAGGTCTATCCCAGTTACGGTCTTCGTGACGGCGAGCACGAAACCGACGGCTATGTGGCGTTTTCCTGGGTTCATACTCTCAATTCCAAATTTTATTTTACGATTTCTCCCTTTTATCACTACTCCGACGCCCACTACCAAGCCTCACCAAACGACGTTCCTGTGGTTAGCAACGTGAATCAAACTTCCAATTACGGTGGTCTGCAGGCCTCCTTTAACGCCACTGTCTGGAAAAATGAAATCGAAGGGGGCTTGTACGGCTTTGCCCAAAATCAGAGCAACTACTTCTATAACTCTTTTCAACCATGCGTGTTACCCTGCTCGCCCGCGAACAACCCCTCTATTTCCGCTGCAGCGATCACGGGAGGTGTTGAAGAGACATTTGTCGGCGATAAATTCAAGGTCACGCAGTGGCTGACTCTGATCGCCGGATTTCGCCAAACACACTTTACCGCCGATATCGTCGAGAATGCCGTGGATCCGCGCTTCGGCGTTGCCGTCCAGGTGCCCAAACTCAAATGGATCTTCCACGCCTTCTACGGAAAGTATTACCAACCGCCGCCGCTTTTGACGATTACCGGGCCATTGCTGGATTTGGCGGCAGGCCAGAGTTTTACTTTCGCTCCTCTCCACGGAGAAAGGGATGAAGAACACCAGTTTGGCGTCACCATTCCTTTTCGTGGGTGGGCTCTCGACGCCGACAATTACCAAACCCTGGCGTCCAACTGGCTCGACCATAACAACATCGGCGAATCCAACATTTTCTGGCCGATCACCTGGTATTCGGCGTTGATTCAGGGCTGGGAACTCACGCTACGTTCGCCTCGCCTTTGGCATCGCGGTCAGTTTCACCTCGCCTACGCCAACCAGATTGCCAAGGCAACCTCTCCCATTACCGGAGGTTTGATTTGCCCGCCACCGGTGTCGCCAACCTGCGGACTCGACATCCCGCCGGGATATTCGCCGGTCGACCACGATCAGCGCAACACGCTGAACTTCGGCTTCAATAGCAATCTTCCGTGGCAATCGTTCGCGTCGTTCAATGTCTACTACGGCTCGGGCTTCACGAATGGAATGCCAGACGCCCAATATCCGGGCACCTATCTACCGCAGCACACAACCTTTGACATTGCGCTAGGCAAATCCTTCGGAGAAAAATACAGCCTTTCCGTCGATGCGGTGAACGTAGCAAACCGTCGCGTGCTGCTAGACAATAGTTTGACGTTCGGGGGATTTCACTACAACGATCCGCGACAAATTTACGCGGAATTCCGTTACCGTTTCCACTTTTGAGGAGAGGTAATGAAGAAAATTGCTCGGTTAGTTGGGCTTGTACTGGCGCTGCTGCTCGCGGGATGTTCGTCGGCGCCAGAGAAACGCTATCCGTTGCAGGCAGAAGTAATTTCGGTTGAGGCACCCCGAGGATTGATTGTCGTGAAACATGGAGAAATTCCCGGGCTGATGCCGGCGATGACCATGCAGTACTCGGTGGCGGATCCAAAACAGATTAAGAATCTGCAACCAGGAGACAAAATCACGGCAGAGCTTGTGGTGAGTGAGAGCAAAGGACGCCTGGAGAAAATCGTGCTCGTCAGCAAGGGCGACGGGAAGCCATCGGCCGGAACCTCCCAGCACATTCCCTATAAAGGCGATGCTGTGCCGGACTTCACGCTGGTGAACCAGGACGGCAAAACGATTCATCTTCGCGATTATCGCGGAAGAGTGTTGCTGGTGACGTTTATTTACACGCGCTGCCCGCTGCCCGATTTTTGTCCGCGCATGAACGAAAACTTCCGCACCGTGCAAGACTATTTGGAGGCGAACTCGGGCGCGCAGAAGGATGTGGCATTCCTCAGCATCAGTTTCGACCCGGAGCACGATACGCCGGCTGTGCTGAAACATTACGCTTCCATTTATGACAAACAGGCGAAGGGCAAACACAGCTTTGATTGGCAGTTTGCCGTGCCCGCCGCGAAGGACTTGCCGGAAATAGCGAATTTCTTTGGCATGGTGACGCAACCCGCGGATGCGCAAATCGTCCATTCGCTCAGCACCACCGTCATTGGTCCCGATGGCAAGGTGCAGGAGTGGTACGACAGCAACGACTGGAAGCCCGCCGATGTGGCGCAAATCATGGTCCAGCTTCTCGCCAAGGCATAACGCAACTCATTGCAGAAACCGCCAATCTTTACCGCCTCACCAGGTTGGGCATGTTCAACTGTTGCTGAAAGAAGGCCCTGAGCTTACGCTTATCGATACCAACTTTCCGGGTTCTTGCGATGCCATCGTTCACACAGCCGCTTACCCTCGCGCACTTCGATCATGTGGCATCGCTCGACGCTCTCGCCAAGGCCTTACCGGACGCAAAAATTGTGATAGGTGAAAGTGAGTCTCGGTTGTTACGGGGTGATTTTTCTCTGGATGCTGGCGAGAGCGGGAAACCATTGCTTGGTTTCAAGCGCTCCCGCGCGCCGATCCATAAATTGCTCCGCGAAGGAGATCAAATTGGCTCCTTAAGGCTTGTCTCATCCCCCGGCCACTCTCCCGGACACATCTCCTTCCTGGATGTTCGCGACAACTCTCTAATCGCTGGAGACTCGTTCATCACTCAGAAGGGTTTGATGGCCCCAGGGGTTTACAGCGTTTTCTTGCCTATGGCCGTGTGGTTCTCGTGGAATTGCGGCCTCGGCGCATTCAGCGCGGCAAAACTCGCGGCGCTGAAACCAGAGCTGCTTGCCGTGGGCCACGGCCCCACCGCGCAGATGGATCGATCCGTGGAGATCGCTTTCGAGCAACATCTACCGCATATTCAAAAATAGTTCTAGCGAGGAGTTGGGTTGCGACGCCGCTGCCGTTATGGCACGTGCAGCTGCTTCTTTTGTTGCGTGGTTGATTCGGTGTCCATTAGACTGGAATCAGATATTTCGAACGGGCGATGGAGTTCGCCATAACCGCCTCGCGTTCGTTGCGAGGCTGATGACTCCTGGCTGCCGCGCGGCACCAGGAGTTTTTTTGTATACTGCGCCGGAGCCGGACTGGAGAGGCCTTGCGTATTTTGCTGATTGCCTTGTTTGGGGCGGTGGGAACGTTAGCGCGGTATAGCTTGCAAGGGCTGGTTCAAATCAAAATGGCCAGCACGTTTCCGTACGGAACCTTGCTCATCAATCTCACTGGCTGCTTTTTTCTCGGACTCATCGGGCAACTGACCTTGAATCGAATCATCGTTCCTCCGGAATGGCGCATGGCCATTGCCGTGGGATTTTTTGGCGGCTATACCACCTTTTCCAGCTTCGGTTGGGAAACTGCGAAGATGTTTGAAGCCGGCGAATGGCTTCGTGCTTCCACCTACGTCGCCGCCAGCGTAGTGTTGGGCCTGCTTCTCTCCGTGGCCGGGATTCGCCTGGCCAATCGCTTCTAGGAGCACCGCAATGACACACGAGAAATTCGAAGGTGAGCGCACACTGATGCGCATCCACGTCGGCGAGTCTGACAAATGGCATGGCAAACCGCTGCACGAAGCCATCGTGATGATGTTCCGCAAAGAAGGATTTTCCGGGGCAACGGTGTTGCGCGGGGTTGGCGGCTACGGCGGTTCCAGCATTTATCATACGGATAAATTGTTGCGGCTTTCCCAGGACCTGCCGATTGTCGTGGAGGTCATCGAGACGCAGGAGCGCATCGATCAAATCCTGCCGCGACTGGATGAAATGGTGGAAGGCGGCCTGGTGACGCTGGAGAAAGTGCGCGTCATTTTGTACCGCTCCGCCAAGAAATAATATTCGAGCGGACAGCCTTTTTGAGAGTTTGCGCGCGACGGAAACGACCCACCCCAAAAGACGGGCCCTACATTGACTAGCCGCAGAGTACACTCTTCCCCATGTCTGAACCCACACAAGCCAAGAAATGGCTGACGCGCACTGTGCTTGGCGTGGGGCTGACTAGTTTGTTGAGCGATTGGAGCCATGAAATTGCTACAGCGGTGCTACCGGCATTTTTGGCTGCGATTGGGGCGGGGCCAGGTTGGCTTGGCGCGATTGAGGGCATTGCCGATGGACTTTCCAGCTTTGCGAAACTTGGCGCGGGGCATTACACAGATCGACTGAAGAAGCGCAAACCGTTGGCTGTATTTGGTTATGCGTTTACGGCGCTGGCTACGGCTTCGTTTGCTTTTGCCACGCAGGCGTACCAGATTCTGATTGGCCGCTCCTCTGCGTGGCTGGGCCGCGGTGTGCGTTCGCCCGCGAAGAAGGCGTTGCTTGCAGCAGCCGTTCCGCCATCAGCGTATGGGCGGGCGTTTGGCCTGGAGCGTTTGATGGACACGATTGGCGCCATCGCGGGCCCGCTGACAGCGCTCTGGCTGCTCCGAGCCACGCACCATAGCTATCGTGCCGTGTTTTTGTGGACGCTGCTTCCCGGGATGGCGGCGGTGGCGAGTTTCTGGCTGCTGGTGCGGGAAAGGACGATCGAGGCGCGAAAGAAGCAATCATTTCTCACCGGCTTACGTGCGCTGCCGAAAACATTTAGCCGGTTTCTGCTTGGCGTGGGAGTGTTCGGTGCCGGAGATTTTTCGCATACACTGCTGATTCTGTATGCCACGCGCATGCTTGCGCCGTCAAAGGGCATGGCAACAGCAGCAAGCATCGCGGTGGGACTGTACACATTGCACAACGTTTTCTATGCGGCTTCCGCTTACTTGAGCGGCTGGATCAGTGATCACGTGCCAGATCGCAAGCTCGTGCTCGCCGCCGGTTACGCGCTTGCCGGCGCAACTGCGATTCTGTTGACCGGGTCACCACATCAGCTATGGCTGCTAGCCGGGATTTTTATGCTTGCGGGATTGTACGTCGGCACGGAAGAAGCGCTGGAAGATTCCCTGGCCGCGGAATTAATGCCCAACGAGCAGCACGGCATGGCCTTCGGCACGCTCGCCGCAATGAATGCCGTGGGCGATTTCCTTTCAAGCGTCGTTGTCGGGTTCTTGTGGTCCGCGGTCTCCATACGCGCGGCTTTCTCGTTCTCCGCCGTCTTGTTTTTTCTCGGGGCTTTCATCGTGGTCCGCCTGCGAAGATAGTGCGGGCGTCTGATCCGCCAGATGTCGCTCCGCTTGTCTCTGCGAAATCAACATGCGGCGCCGCACCTCTGCCAGCAAATATTTCCGCAGATTTTCCGCGACCACTCCTGGCTCCGCGAGCACGCGCAAATCGTTCACCGTAAGCTGCGGCAAAAATCCCAAAATAATCGAAATCGGCGTCGACGAATTCCGCACGATCGCTAGGCGGATGGTGTAACACTGCGACCATTTGCGATGATTCGCCAAGGCTTGCACCACCGCAACCGGCACTTTCTCCCGCGCCAGCGCCTTCAGCACCTGTGCTTCCGTCAAATATGGATTTTCGAGCGCGATCGGCATTACTTGTGCGTGGCCGTCGGCGACCAATGCCCCAGCGACGCGGCTCGGTCCGCGCCTGGCCAGCGTGATTTTCTGGCCGAGCGGCATTTGCGGTAGGCGCGCGACGATCTGCTCCTGCGCGTAGCGCTTGAGCTCTTCGGATACCGCCGGAGAAAGGGTGAACTGCACCAGATCCATCAAATAGAGATCCTTTAAAAGGCGCAGACCCACCAGTCTGGGCGAACGCGGATGGAGCACGAGACCTTTCTTTACCGAATAACTCTTCAACAAATTTTTCCGCCTGCTTATCTCTTCCAGAACTTCGCTGGGCAGATCTTTACGTGACAGCAGGAGGATCAACTTGGTTTCGTCGAGCGCCGGATTATCCAGCAGGGCCATCAGAACCGCAGACACAGGGTGATAGATCAAGGCGTTGAGATCTTCGCCAGTGGCCGTCTGCGCGCGCGCTGCTTCCTTTTCTACCTCCGCCACTTATGCCCCTTCTTCGGCCGGCGCCAAAAGAACACGCAAAGCCAGCCGCGCGGCGGCTTGCGCGGCGGTCACAACGAGCGCGCCAAACTCCGCTTTGGGTGTGGCGGCGCGCAGCCGGTCATCCAGCAATTTGTCAAAATACGCCGAGCGTCCCACCATGCCGCCGCTCTTTACCAGCAGGTATCTCTGATCGTCCAGTTGCAGCCGTTCGCTCAAATCCACCACCAACCCGGCAAGTTCCTCGGCGGCATCCTTCAACAGCGCCCGGGCTTCGCCGTCTCCTTCATCGGCGGCGGCGGTGACCACGGGAAAAATTCTCGGAAACACTTCGTCTGGTACACGGTAGACACGGAGCTGCAAATCTTCCCAATCCGTGGCACGCAGATCTTGCAAAATGCGCGCCGCTAAAGGCGAATCGCGGATGCCACGGTCTGCCGCGCGCAATGCGGCAATCGCTGCCCGGCGTCCGACGTCATACGCACTGCCTTCGTCGCCGAGCAATGGCCCGTGGCCGCCAACGCGAATCACTTGACCGCTGAGATCGCGCCCAACGGCAGCGGAGCCGGTTCCCGCAATCAACACGATGGCGCGACCTTCCCCGGTAGCTTCGAGCGTCAAGTCCAGATCCGTGCAGACATGCACTACCTGCGCAGGGAATTCTTCCGCCAGCAGCTTCTTCATTTTGCGCTGCGATTCTGGCTGCGCCGTGCCCGCCAGACCCGCGCACACGGCGTAAATATCGTTTAGCGAGAGCTTTGCGTTCTGGATCGCTGTGCGGCCTGCCTCGCAAACCGCTGCCAGCGCGCCGCCAAACCCGACACGCATGGGATTGGAAGGACCGCTGCGCCCTTCAGCACGCACCAGGCCCGCCTCATCCATCAACACACACTCCGTCTTGGTGCCCCCACCGTCAAAACCAAGCACAAATCGCATACCCAAAGGATACGTGAGTTGGGCTGGTTACGCGTAGTGGCGCAAGCCGGGGTGCCGAATCAGTTCGGATTTCACGGCATCGCCAAGTGTGGCTCCTTGACGCTCTTTGCTTCCGACATTATCCTCGACTGGCTTCGCTGCGAGTTCTCGCAACTTTGCGAAGCCGGAGCTTGATGCGCATCCACCCCGTCGACCTGATCATCGTTATCGCCTATCTTCTGGGCGTTACACTTCTGGGCCTTCGTTTCCGCCAGCAGCAACACAATGTAAGGGATTATTTCCTGGGAGGCCGCAGCACTCCCTGGTGGGCTCTAGCGCTCTCGATTGTAGCCACAGAAACGTCCACGTTGACGATTATCGGCACGCCGGCGATTGCTTATGCGACTAATCTCACCTTCCTCCAGCTGGTATTCGGCTACATCGTTGGCCGCTTTATGATTTCGCTTTTGTTCCTTCCCGGATACTTTCGTGGCGAATACCTTACGGCTTACGCGCTGATCGAAAAGCGATTTGGCGAAAAAATGCGCGCCGTCGCCGCGTTGACGTTCCTCGTTACGCGCACTTTGGCGGAAGGCGTGCGTGTTTCCGCTATCGCGTTGGTGATTAGTGTGGCACTGGGAACCTCCGAACGGCTGGCGGTGTTCATCGTGATTGCGCTCACGATTCTGTACACGTTCGAGGGAGGCATGAAGGCGGTGATCTGGACGGACGTGGCGCAATTCTTGCTCTACCTCGCCGGAAGCCTGGTCACACTGGCACTGTTGCTGCACAGAATCCCAGGAGGCTGGCATGAGGTCACGCAAGTTGCCGCGCTTTATGGGAATAAATTGCAGTTCCTGGATTTTCGTTGGAACCTGGCCAGCAACTATACGTTTTGGTCCGGCGTGATTGGCGGCGCATTTCTCACCATGGCTACACATGGCACTGACCAGACGATCGTGCAGCGACTGCTTGCTGCCCGCAGCCAGCGGGACAGCAGCCGCGCCATTATCGCCAGCGGCTTCATCGTCCTTTTCCAGTTCACCGTCTTTCTCCTCGTTGGTGTTTTGCTCTTTGTATTTGCGCAGCACACTCCCTTGCTTGCACGGGGCGATCGCACCGATCGCATTTTGCCGCTCTTCCTGGTCCGCGAAATGCCCAGCGGCTTGGCCGGTCTGTTGCTGGCCTCGATTCTCGCCGTTGCCATGTCCAACGCCAGCGGCTCGCTCAACTCTCTCGCTGCCTCCAGCGTGATGGACTTGAACGCCTTGCGTGGACGGCCCATTGATCCCGCAAAATTCCTGAACATTTCCCGGCGCATGACGCTTGTTTGGGGTGTGATCCTGATATTTTTCGGACTGGTGCACTGGGAACACTCACTGCTCGAAACCGGTCTGGCCATTGCTTCGCTGCCCTTCGGCAGCCTGTTGGGTCTATTCCTTCTCGGCACGCTCGATTCCCGCGCAAATTCGAAAGGCTGCCTGGTCGGGATGTTCGCCGGGCTCGCGGTGGTTCTGTCTGTATATTTCGGTACTAGCGTGGCCTACACGTGGAATTTTTTAATTGGTTCGTGCGTCACCTTCGCGGTGGGCTCGTTGATCAGCCGCCTCTTTCCTGAACAACATGCTCACGCTTGATGCCTATACATTCCGTGATGGTCTACACTGATTTGCCATGAGCTTGACTCGAGACCGAACCGCATGAACGAAAAGCGCCTGGAACTTGTGCGCGAGCTAGGACCGTGGGCGTCGGCGGCCATCGTGGTGGGAACCATGGTGGGCACCGGCATTTTCCTGAAGCCCGCCGAGATGGCGCGCGAGGGACGCTTTGTTTCCATCGTGTTCGCGGCATGGATTATTGGCGCGCTGCTCTCGCTTTTTGGCGCACTGGCCTTTGCGGAACTGGGCGCGGCAATTCCTGAAGCCGGCGGCGAATATGCTTATCTGCGGCGCGGACTCGGCCCTGCCTGGGGTTTTATGTTTGGCTGGATGCACTCGATCGTGGGAAGGCCTTCGTCCACTGCGTCCATCGCCGCGGGGATGATGCGCTTCCTTGCATTCTTCTTGCCGGCGGTGGCCGCACCGCTTTTCACGGTGCACATTGCGATTCCCGGACTGAGCAACTGGATCCATCCTTACGATTTTGTTTTTACGTGGGCCCAGCCGTTTGCGGTTTTCTGGCTGCTGGCGATGACTGGCGTGAATTACCTGGGCGTGCGCCTGGGCGGCGAAGTGCAAGTTTTGCTGACGAGTATCAAGGTAGTGAGCATCGGCCTGATCATTGGCATTGCGTTTCTTCTTCCGATCCCTGGCCCGCACCCTGCCGGTCCTGTATGGCCGGTTTCCGCCAGTGGGGGGTTGCTCACTGCATTTCTGGCGGCGCTGGCTGCGGCGTTGTGGGCTTACGACGGTTGGGAAGATCTGAACCTGGTTGGATCGGAGGTGAAAGATCCACAACGCAATTTTCCGCGCGCGCTGGTAGGAGGAGTTTCGTTTGTCGCTCTGCTGTATTTGCTGTTCAATGCCGCGTGCTTGAAAGTTTTGCCGTTTGACAGTGTGGCGAATTCGCCGCATGTTGCGTCCGACGTTGTCGAACATATAGTCGGCCATGGGGCGGCTCTGTGGATCACGCTGGCCATGGTGCTGTCTGCGCTTGGATCGATGAATTCCTCGATCCTGAGCGGCGCCCGCGTACCTTATGCAATGGCTCGCGACGGAATTTTCTTTAAGATTGCCGATGGCATTCATCCCAAGTACCGCACGCCAGGACGCGCACTGATTTTTCAGGTGGTGCTCACCAGCGTCATGGCACTGACCGGAACATTCGAAGAACTGACGAACCTTTTTATTTTTGCCGGCTGGATTTTTTATGGGTTGGCAGTGGTGGCGTTGTTCCGCTTGCGCAGACACGAACCCGGGCTGGAGAGGCCTTATCGTTGCTGGGGCTATCCATGGGTGCCGGGGTTGTTTCTTGTGGGCGCGCTAGTGCTGACGGTCAATCTGTGGTGGGTTCGGCCTGGCAGGTCGACGATCGGATTGGTGCTGATCCTCGCGGGGTTGCCATTTTACGGGTATTGGACTCGGCGTCGTGTTGTGTGAGAGCGCCTCTGAAGGCCCTTTTTCTGGGTGCCCCATTCTGAGCGTCTTTCGCGAAAGGTGGGTCTGGGGTCTTCCTGCTTTGTCGGCGTTGCGAAGTTTTTGGGCGATTCAGGAGCCTTGCGCGCCGGCAACTGTGGATCTTGTATTGGGAGCAAATTCGCTGACTGGTAGCAGGACGGATTGCACTTTTTTACGGACGTGCACGCCCGGGTGCATCGCTTTGGCCATCGCTTCGATCCCGGTTATGAGCCGACCTGCTGGCCGGGAGACGACCCCGTTGGCGTCCAGCGTAAAGACGCGGCCATCGCGCACCGCCGGAATGCTCTTCCACGCTTCCGAGAATTGCATGGACAAATATTCGTTGCGGGCTTGCTGCGCGGTGTAACCGCAGGGACCGATAAAAATAACGTCGGACTCGGCATTCACAATTTCTTCCAGCGTTACGCGGCGCGACGGCACTTTCACTTTGCCCAGTGCGTCAATTCCACCCGCGTGCGAAATCATTTCGGGCACCCAATGGCCGCCGATGTAGAAGGGGTCGAGCCATTCCAGCAACACCACGCGAGGACGGTGCGTTATCTGCGCTACGGCCGCATCGATCTGCGCCAGGCGCTCTCCGATTTTTTCGACGAACGACTGTGCGCGTTGCCGCCGGCCACTGGCTTCGCCAATCCACAAAATGTCTCGCCACACATCGCCTAGATCCAGAGGATCGAGGCTGAGCACTTCGGGACGCCTGGAAATGTGTGCGAGCGCGGCGGCCAATTCATCCGGCGTGGCGGCGCAAACGTGGCAAAGGTCCTGGGTAATGATCAGATCGGGCGCGAGCGATTCCAGAATATCCTTGTCGACGGCGTAGATCGATTCGCCGCGCTCGACGTGTTCGCGCACCATGCGGTCGTTTTCCGCGGGACTTACACCTTTGGGCAGGCGGGAGCGCACAACGCAGGTCTTTGTTTTGGCGCGCGGAGGAAAATCGCATTCATGGCTGACGCCCACGATTTCTTCGTCAAACCCCAGGGCAAACAGGGTTTCTGTGGCAGAAGGCAGCAGAGAGACTATGCGCATCCCGCGACTCTAACACAAAATCGGGTATCAGGGCGCAAGGTGGAACCCGCGAAGATAGGCAGACCAGAATGCGGTTCAGCTCTTCTGCTTCACGATCCAGTGGGAGGCAATATCGCCCACAAGCAGCGCTGCACCGGGTAAGAAGACCCAAGTGATGGCGGCCGGCCAGAATCCAATCGTTTTCAGTTGGTGAGAAAGCGGGTGGTTTATAAACAACGCGCCGATCAGCAACGATAGCATCACAACCACCATAACCAGCGCGGGAAACATACTCGAAAGGTGGATCGCAGCGCGGCCGCCGTGCGCGCGTCGCGCGAGGAACGCTCCAAGCGCTCCGAAGACTGGTAGTCCAAGTAACCACGGAACGTACAAAAGGATTGCTGACGGCCGTAAAACGACTGGGTGAACGCCCATATATTCCAGAACCGCGAAGAACACGGCCGAGCCCAGCAAGGTCACTATGCCGGGAACCCACAGCTGACTCACACGATCTTCCATCGCGTCCTCCTGCTTCGCCGAAATGACTTGTGTGCGTAATTCCTTCCAGTTCCCTGCTTGCGCTCGGGTCTGCATATCTGCTTGTTCTTCCGGCACTCCGCTCGAACGCAACCTCTCGTAGGTCTCTTCCAAATGCGCGGCTAGCTCCTGCGCGACTTCTTCGAACTCCGCGCTGGTGAGGCGCGACGAACCAAGATTTGCGCGGACGTACGTTCGCCAATCACGCATGGGTCATCTTGGCGACACGCCGTAGCGCACGGAACAAATCGGCCCATTCAGCGCGCATGGGTCTCAGCATTTTTTGGCCTCGGGACAAGAGCCGATAGCAGCGGCGACGTTTCCCATTTGCTCCGGTTTGCCATTCGCCACGCAACCAGCCACGACGCTCCATGCGATAAAGCAACGGATATAGCGCCGCGAGGGTATAACGCAGCGCGCCGTCGGACCGCTCTTCAATGCGCCGCCCGATTTCGTAGCCGTGCAGCGGGCCGTCCTCGAGCACGCTGAGTACCGCAAGTTCCGCTGTCCCTCGTTTCAATTCAGTTCGAATCATAGCGCAGCCCCTTATATGTAAGCTTCTTATATAACAAAAACGATGTCAATAGTGCTCGATTGATGGATTTGGTCGTGTCGTGGCTGTCGCTCCACCTCTGCGGGTCAGCTTACTTGTAGAGGAAATACTTGCGGCGTATTTGGTCGAAGGCTTCCAGGGCTGGGGCCCAGGTTGCGATGATTTGTTCGGGAGGTGCGCCGGCTTTTAATTGCTGCACGGTGGCGTCGTTCCCCAGCAGGACGATCGTTTTGCTTACGTCGAAATGGTCTGGATACATTTTCTGGAGCAAGGCGGCGATTTCCAGCCCCACGCGCATGCTGCGAACCGCTTCGCGATCCGTGACGCGAATGCCCACGCCGCCGCAATGCTGTCCCGCGTACAACCCGCTGACCGGAATGTAGGGCTGGTTGGTAAACCGCACACCCGGCAGATTCCGCGAATTCAAAGCCTCCGCCACTTCGTCGCCATTGATCCACGGCGCGCCAAACTCTTCGAAGGGCGCTTCGGTCCCGCGCCCGACGGATATTCCTGCGTTCTGAAGAATCTCCAAGCCCGGATAGAGAATCGCGCCTTTCAAGGTACGCAAGTTGGGCGATGGCGGAAGCCAGCGTATGCCGGTGCTTTCGTAAAAATAATTGCGATGCCAGTTTTTCATGGCAATCACGTGGAGATCGCAATTGATGTGGTTCTCTGCGTTGAACAATTGCGCCAGTTCGCCAATCGTCAGCCCATAACGCACGGGCAACGGATAATAGGCGACGAAGCTGATCTTGTCGGGATCCAGCATCGGGCCTTCCACAATTTCGCCGTTGATGGGGTTCGGCCGGTCCAGCACATAAAACGGAATGCCCTTCTTGGCGGCTTCTTCCATGCAGTAGCCCATGGTCGCGGTGTATGTGTAGAAGCGCACACCCGCGTCCTGGACATCAAAGACCAGCGCGTCGATGCCCTGGAGCATGTCGTCGGTTGGCCGCAAATGCTCTCCATACAGGCTGAAAATCGGTAATCCGGTCGAGGCGTCCTTGGAGGAGGCGACCTTTTCGTCCGCGTGCCCCGCGATACCATGTTCGGGGCTGAACAGCGCAACGAGTTGCACATCCGAAGCGTGCGCCAGAAGTTCGATCGTGGTGCGGCCCTGAAAATCCTGGCCCGAGTGATTGGTGATCAGGCCGACGCGTTTGCCGCGCAGGAGCGCAAATTTTTCGGCCTCCAACACGTCCAGGCCAGTTTGTACACGCCCGGCATAGTGTTTCGGCGAGCTCTTCTGCTTCTGTGCGCCGAGAGCGTGAGGAGCCGTGCTCGGCCCGCACCCAATCAGTAGCCCAAGCGCCATCAAAACTTTTCTTCGATCATTACCCAAACTCGACAATGTTTTCATAGTTCCCAATGATATTCTGGAACGTGCCGTTCGCACCTCGATTGTGAGCGTGCAGTGCGCGTGCTATATACAGTCAGGGCGCAGGCGAGCGGCCGGGGGAATCATTCAAAAATGAACAGGCGCTACGCCGCACTTTTGCTTTTGCCCATCTTGTTCCTATCAATTATGACAGCCAAGGCTCTTAGTCGCACTCATTCTTCAAACTCGTCGACCACCGCGCAGGCGGGAGGGAAATCCACTTCGCCGCTGACGCCGCTCACTCACGACCAAAATAAATGGGTGGAAGCTTCGCTGCGTCAGATGAGCCTGGAGGAAAAAGTCGGGCAACTGCTGTTCACCACGTATCACGGCAGCTTCACGGCGACCGATTCGGATACCTACGCGCAAATGATGCATGACATCAACGACCTGCATGTCGGCGGGTTCATCACCATCACGCACGGTTCGCCGCTCGGCATCGTGAAGGATCAGGCATATCCCACCGCGGTGCTGGCAAATCAGCTGCAGGCTAGATCCAAGCTGCCGCTGTTGATCGGCGCCGACTACGAGCGCGGCACGGCCATGCGCCAGGACGAAGGCACTTCCTTCCCCACCGCGATGGCGCTGGCTGCCGCGGGAAATCCCAAAGACGCTTATACCATGGGCAAAATCACCGCGCTGGAAGCGCGCGCCGTCGGCGTGCAGTGGATTTACGCACCGGTTTGCGACGTGAACAATAATCCCGGCAATCCGATTATCAATACGCGCTCGTTCGGGGAAGATCCCGCGCGCGTTGCGGAGTTTGCGAGCGAGTTCATCCGGGGCGCTGAAGAAAACGGCGCGCTGGCCACGGCGAAACATTTTCCCGGCCACGGCGACACTGCCACCGACTCGCACATCGATCTGCCCACGATTAAAGCTGACCGCGACCGCCTGGAGCATCTGGAACTGGTTCCCTTTCGCGCGGCGATTGCCGCGGGAGTTGGCAGTATCATGACCGGACATCTGAATGTTCCCGCGTTCGAGCCTGATCCCAACACGCCGGCGACGCTTTCTTCGAACATTTTGACGGACCTGTTGCGTAAACAGCTTGGCTTTCAGGGCCTGGTGATCACCGATGCGCTGGATATGGGCGGCATCACGGTACGCTATGCCCCCGGCGAAGCTGCCGTGCGCGCGTTCCTTGCCGGCTCCGATGCACTGCTGATGCCTCCGGTGCCGGACGCTGCGTATCAGGCAGTGCTGGCCGCCGTGGAATCCGGCCGCATCCCGCAGGTGCGGCTCGATACTTCACTTCGGCGCATTCTTCAGGCGAAGGCACGTCTCGGGCTGAATGAGGATCGCTTTGTCGACGTTGCTGCGTTGAATGAGAAATTTGGCAAGACGGCGTGGCAGGAAACCGCTCAGGAAATTTCGGATCGAGGCGTAACCCTTTTGCGCGATCAGCAGCATCTTCTTCCGCTCGATGGAATCAAGCCTACGCGCGCTTTGCTGGTGAGTCTGTATTCGGACCCGGAGCCGTACCCCGGGGAAGATCTTGAGGCTCAACTTCGAACGCGGTTTGATTCGCTTGTGTCGCTGCGAGCGGACACAAAATTTGTGCATGCGGACACGTTGAAGTTGCCGCCTGCCGATTCCTACGACGTCGTTGTTCTTGCGCTGTTTGTGCGGGTGAGCGATCGCAAGGGCGATATCGATATTCCAGCCGATCAACTTCCGCTTGTCGATCAAATTTATAAATCCGGCAAGCCGGTGGTGACGCTCGGCTTCGGCAGTCCTTATCTCATCGAGCGTTTTCCGCAGGCGCAGACATGGCTCGCGGCATTTGGCATCAGCGATGTCGCGCAGATTGCGATGGTGCGCGCGCTATTCGGTGAAATTCCGGTTCGCGGCCACTTGCCCGTCACCATTCCCGGCGTCGACCTGAAAGCCGGATTCGGCATCGAGTTGGCCGCCGACTCCATGAAGCTGCAGCCCATGGATGTGCGAGGTGAAGCGCAATTACAACCTGCATTCGCGGTGATTGAAAACGCCATCGCGGATAAGGCATTTCCGGGCGCGACAGTGGCCATCGGCTATCGCGGCAAAGTTTCCTATCACGCGTTCGGCAAGCTGAGCTATGACAAGAATTCGCCCGCAGTGAAGCTGGCCACCATGTACGATCTCGCGTCGCTCACCAAAGTGGTGGTCACTACGACGCTGGTGGAAAAGCTGGTCGAAGGTGATTTCGCTTCGCCACTGGACCTGAGTGCTCCCGTCGAGCGCTACCTTCCGGAGTGGGCAAGCGGCCCGCAACCGGAATGGCGGCACAGAGTCACTGTGATGAATCTGATGACGCACACTTCCGGCTTGCCGCCGTTCAAGGAATATTGGCGTACGTCAACGGGCAAGCAGGATACCCTCAGCAGGATTTTTGTGGAGCCGTTGGAGTATGAGCCGGGCACGAAGGTGGTTTACTCCGACCTCGGCATCATCCTGATGGCGGAGATTATTCAGCGCCTGACCGGCAAGCCCCTCGATCAACTGGCCAACGAATATATCTTCGGGCCGCTGGGCATGAAGGACTCGATGTACAGCCCGCCGAAAAAGCTTTGGCCGGAAATTGCACCCACGGAGATTGACGATCGTTTTCGCCACCGGCTGATCCAAGGCGAGGTGCATGACGAAAACGCTTATGCAATTGGCGGCGTTTCCGGACACGCGGGAGTGTTCAGCACTTCGCCGGACCTGGCAGCATTTTGCCAGATGTATCTGAACGGCGGCGTGTACGCGCACAATCGCATCGTCAAGCGCTCGACTATTGCGGAATTTATTTTGCCGCAGGCCCTGGCGAAAAACACGCGGACGATTGGGTGGGTCGCTCACTCCGAAAACGGATTCGCCGGCCACTATTTTTCGGAGCACAGTTTCGGACACACCGGCTTCACGGGCACGTCTCTGTGGATCGATCCGGACCGGCAGGTGTTCGTTGTGCTGCTGACGAATCGCGTTAATCCTACGCGCGAGAACATGAAGATCGCGCAGGCGCGACCCGCTTTCCATGATGCGGTAATGAAAGCGCTCGGGTTTGGCGCCGAGCCGAGTCATTAATCTTTGGGGTTGCGAAACGGCCCGCCTCGGAAGGCCGGCCCTACAAGAACAGCCTTTGCCTATAATCTTCCCCGGCCTGTTGCACCTGGTCGAGTTTGCCCAGGTCGCGCCAGTAATATTTATCTGCGTGAAAGCTTTGAATTTTTTCTCCCTGGCCGGCTAGCCGCAAATATAAGTCGATGATGGAAAACACGCCGTCCTCTTTAATCATTCCCAGCAGCAAAGGATCGATGATGTGAATCCCGGTAAACGCCAGGGCCTTTGGCTTTTCCACCACGCGCACCAATTCCTCTCTCTTTTCGCGCACGATTCGCCGGCCGCACAGCTGCGCTTGTCCGTCGAAGAGAAGGTAGCGCGATGTTTCCCGTTCCTGCACAGCCAGCGTGGACAGGACGTTGTTCTCGTTGTGCCGCTTCAGCATTTCGGCAAAATCGATGTTGCTAATCACATCCACATTGTGCAGCAAAAACGGCTTTCCGCTTTTCCCCGCCTCTGCCAGAAAAAACCAACCGGCCTTCTTTAATCCGCCCCCAGTATCGAGCAATATGTCTTCGTTGGAAATTTCGATCCTCATTCCAAAATTGTTGTTCGCCTTAAGAAAATCCAGAATCGCGCCCGTAAAGTGATGCACATTCACGATCACTTCTTCGATACCGAATGATTTCAGCCGCGTGAGGGTAATCTCCAGCAGTGTCCGGCCACCGATTTCCACCAGTGCTTTCGGCTTGTGATCGGTCAGCGGGCGCAGGCGCGTGCCGAGCCCCGCGGCCAGTACCATGGCCTTCATTGGCCGAGTTGCTCCAGCCCCAAGTGGCGCAACTCTACTTCCACTCCATTTCTTCCGCGCAGTCGTTTCGCCAATTGCTCGGCCAGGTACACGGAGCGGTGCTGCCCGCCGGTGCAGCCGAACGACACCATCAAGCTTTTAAATCCGCGCTGTTGATAGTTACTGATGCTCGCGTCCACCAACGACAAAACGCTGGCCAGAAATTGGTGCACACTTTCTTGTTGATTCAAATATTCGATCACCGGCCCGTCTTTTCCCGTAAGCACTTTGAAGCGGTCCTCGCGTCCGGGATTCGGCAAGCTGCGCCCGTCAAAAACAAATCCACCGCCATTGCCGCTTCCGTCCTTGGGTAGCCCACGATGAAAGGAAAAACTGTAAACGTGCACGACGAGGTTTTGGGCTTCCGCAGCCAGCCCGAGCAGTTTTTCCGAGGCGAGCATGCTCTGGAACGCATCGGTCAGCGTCGGCAGTTCAATCGGCAGTTTCGCGTTGTGCAGCAGCCAGCGCAAGTTTTTCAGCGCGTACGGCACGCTTTGCAGGAAATGGGCCTTGCGTTCGTAGAAGCCTCGAAAGCCGTAGGCGCCCAAGGCTTGCAGGATCCGCACGTAGACATACGCGTAGTAATAACGATGGAACGCTTCACGATCCAGATCAATGAAACTCTCGAGCGAATCCACATAATCTTCGAGAAGCTGCTGGCGGAGCGCTGGAGGCAAATCGGCCTTGGCATCATAGAGCAGCGAAGCAATGTCATATTGCAGCGCGCCTTTACGGCCTCCCTGATAATCCACAAACCAGGGCTGGCCGTCACGCAGCATGATGTTGCGGGACTGAAAATCGCGATAAAGAAAATAATCGCTTGGCGCGGTAAGCAGAAAATCCGTCAGGCGCCCAAAATCGTCTTCTAACGCCTGCTCGCTGAACGGAATGGCAGCGAGCCGCAGAAAATAATATTTGAAATAGTTCAAATCCCACGCGATTGACTGGCGATCGAAGCTGGCGCGCGGGTAGCACACGCTGTAATCCAAATCGCGTGCCGCCTCGACTTGAAACCTCGGCAGCACGGCAACGGCTTTCCGGTACGCCTCGCTGACTTCTGGAGCAATGGTGTCCCCGGAGCGGTTATTGGACAGCAGATCGAACAGTGTGGTGTCACCCAGGTCCTCCTCGAGGTACGCGCCCTGGCGCAAATCTTCAGCATAGATTTCCGGCACCGGCAATCCGTGCTTCCGAAAATGCCGCGAAAACGATAGAAACGCGACGTTTTCCTCACTCACGCTGTAGAGAATGCCGACCGCACTGGTTTTACCTGAGGAAAGGCGCAGAATTTTACGGCCCGAGGCACTGAGCACCCCCTGCAGAGCCTGGATGCGCTCCACCGGCAGTTGGAAATGTTCTTCGAAGAGTTTTTCGAGCACGCCCATGAATGTTCCGCGCTTTCTTACGTCTTATGCGAGACGGAGCCTGATTCAGTTCTACCACAGCTATTTCCCGAGCCAGAATTTCCTTCCGGGAGAGTTGCCCTATTCGCCGTTATTTCCTAACAGCCTCACGGCACAGCTATAATTTGGAGATGTCCTTTTTGAACAAGCAGGCCCAACGTAAAAAGCAATTGCGCGAGGAACGGCGCCGTACGGAACAACGCAATCAGGCGTCCAAGAATCTCGATCACATGTCCTCGAAGGAAATCGTGCTGCTGATGAGCCAGGAAGACCACAAGGTGGCGCCGGCAGTTGCGCGCCAAATTCCCGCGATCGCTCACGCCGTGGATGGCATCGTCGCACGCATGCAGAACGGCGGGCGCTTGCTTTATGTGGGCGCTGGAACAAGCGGGCGGCTGGGCGTTCTCGATGCATCCGAGTGTCCCCCCACGTTCGGCGTCTCACCCGACCTGGTGCGCGCACTGATCGCAGGCGGAAGCAGGGCGGTCACGCATCCTGTGGAAGGCGCGGAGGACAGCAGAGTGAATGCGCGGCGCGAACTCAACAAAATAGGGCTGAAGAAAACCGATTCGTTAGTCGGACTTGCGGCCAGCGGCACGACCCCCTACGTTTTGGCAGCGATTGCTTATGCAAAGCGCCGCGGAGCCTTGACCGTCGCTGTGACCGCAAATCGTAAATCACCGCTGGTCAAAGCCGCGCACATTGCCATTACGCCCGACGTAGGCCCCGAAGTTCTTACCGGTTCCACACGGCTGAAGGCTGGAACCGCGCAAAAAATGGTCCTGAACATGCTCTCTACGGCTACCATGGTGCGGCTCGGTCATGCGTACGAGAACCTTATGATCGATCTCACCAAGACAAATCGTAAGCTTCGGGACCGTGCCAAGCGAATCTTGATGGAGGCGACGGGCAAAAATGTGTCTGACGTGGAACACGCTTTGCGTCAAAGCAAACACAATTTGCGTGTCGCGCTGATTATCCTGAAACGCCGCGTTTCCGCTGAACGGGCCCTGAAGGAACTAGAGGCCGCCGATGGGGATCTGCGTCGAGCTTTGGGCGAATGAACTCGCAACCCAAATGGACAAATTTCGAATTCGTGGCGGCAAAGCTCTTCACGGCACGGTGCAAATAGCCGGCGCCAAGAATTCCGCGCTGCCTTTGATGGCAGCGGCGCTTCTCACTTCCGAACCAATCACTCTCCACAATATACCGATCGTGCGGGATATCGTGACTATGGCGAAACTGCTCGCGTTCATGTCCGCGACAGTTTCCACCAGGGAAATTCCCGCGAGCACGTACACCATCCAGTCCGAATCGCTGAACGATGCGGTTGCCCCGTACGAGCTGGTGAAGACGATGCGCGCGTCGATCCTGACACTTGGCCCGGCCATTGCGCGCTCCGGCGTGGCGCATGTTTCTTTGCCCGGCGGATGCGCGATCGGGGCGCGCCCGGTGGATTTGCATCTGGCTGCGCTCGAGAAAATGGGCGCGGTGATTGCCACTGAGCACGGCTACATTCAGGCTCGGGTGCCGCACGGCGGCCGGCTGACGGGCGCGCATATCGTATTCGAAAAAATCACCGTCACCGGCACGGAAAATATTTTGATGGCCGCAGCGCTGGCCGATGGCGTAACCACTTTGGAAAACTGCGCGTGCGAGCCGGAAATTACGGACCTGATCCACCTGCTGCGCAAAATGGGCGCAAACATCGTGGGCGACGATACCAGCACGCTGAAGATTCGCGGTGTTCAAAAACTGCACGGTGCAATGCATTCTGTCATTCCCGATCGCATCGAAGCTGGAACTTTTTTAATTGCGGGAGCCATCACGAATGGCAATCTCACCATCGCCAATTGCAACCCGGCTCATCTTGGCGCGGTAATCGCGAAGCTGGAATCCGCTGGGGTGCATGTGGAAATCTCTGACTCATCGACGCTGCGCGTGCGTGGCGGGCACAGGCTGATTGCCGCCGACGTCATCACCGAGGAGTTTCCCGGCTTCGCGACCGACATGCAGGCGCAATATATGGCGCTAGCGACGCAGGCCGAAGGCACTTCCGTAATCACCGAGACAATTTTCGAAAACCGGTTTCTTCATGCGAGCGAAATGGCTCGCATGGGCGCGCACATCACGATCGATGGACGCCGCGCCGTCGTTCGCGGCCCCGCGTCCCTTTCCGGCACGATCGTGCAAGCCTCCGATTTGCGGGCCAGCGCCGGCCTGGTGTTGGCCGCGCTGGTCGCCTCCGGCGAAACCGTGATCGACCGCGTCTATCACATCGATCGCGGCTACGAACGCATCGTCGAAAAGCTTTCCGCTGTGGGTGCGGACATCGAACGCCTGCATAGCTCAGGACAGTAGAAGCTGGAAAAAACCTTCCGAATCAATGCCCGCCCTGGCTCTGGCCATCACGCGACACCTAACACGGCAAAATTTTGCAAACTCTGATAGAATTCCGCAGTTGCGCCGGAAGCGGATTGGCGGCTGGTTCATGCCAAGCCGCGCACAGACCACGGGAGGGATGAAATGCGAAACGCCCAACTTCTCGAAAAGATTGATGCGGCCATCGCCGAAAAGAGCCTACTGAAGCATCCGTTTTACCAGGATTGGCAGATGGGCAAGCTGAGCCGCCAGGATCTGCAGCTTTATGCCGCGCAGTATTATCGCCACGTGGAAGCCTTCCCGAAACATCTTCGCGTTCTTGCCGCTCGCTCCGAAGGTCCGATCCGCGACATTGTTCTGGAAAATCTGGCGGAGGAAGAGAACCCGCAACGCCCTCATCCGAAGCTGTGGCGCGATTTCGCCGCCACGCTCGGCGTGAATGAGGAAGACATCACGTGCTGCCCGGCGCTGCCCGGCACCCAGGCCGTGGTTGAAACGTTCCGAGAGATTGTGGGCGATCGTCCGGTGGCGGAAGCAGTTGCGGCGCTCTACGCCTACGAAGCGCAAGTGCCGGAAATTTCGACGACGAAGATTGAAGGTTTGCAGAAATTTTACGGGGTGCAATCAGCGCAGGGTTTGGCGTACTTCACCGTGCACGAACACGCGGACAAGGCGCATCGCGAAGCGTGGCGCGGCTGGCTGGAAGAGCACGCTCACGGCGATGAAGAGGAAATCCTGGCCACCGCGAACGAGGCGCTTGACGCGCTTTGGGGCGCTCTCGACGCCGTGCACTGCGCCCACGCTTAGCACAGCTATAACCTGAAAACCTGGAAGAGCAACCGGTTCGCGGACTCGGCCTGCGCTACAGCTACTTATCCTTCACGCGGCTGATGAACAGTTGGATGAAGCGCTCCGCATCCGAGCTTAAACACACGCGCGCGTTATTCTGCATAGGCACCAAGCCGTCAATTTCAAAGTGATCGCCATGTAGCACGTTGTTTTCGTAAGAACCCATGCGGTTCGCAACGGTTTCGCCGCGCGTAAATTCGCCCCTCGTCTCGACGTCCACGTGCATATCCTTGGTTTTGACCAGCGTCGGATCGATCACCGCACCCACGGCCAGCGGATCGTACATGGCCGCGCCGTCCCAGCCATTTTTCTCTGAGCGGTCGATGTAAAACCTCACGATTTTCGAAGCTACGTCGTTTTCGGGGCCGTGACCTGCTTCCAATTGCGCCAGATGTTTGCGTTCAATCAACGTGCGCTCGCCTATGTCGGAGCCGACCATGGTCACCATCCAACCCGCGTTGAACACAATCTGCGCGGCTTCTGGATCGCCAAAGATATTCGCTTCGGCGGCGCCGTTCACGTTTCCGCCGTTCAGCGAACCGCCCATAATCACGATGTTTTTCACCAGGCCGACGATGGAAGGATCCTTGGAAACAGCCAGCGCAATGTTAGTCAACGGCCCGACGGGAATCAACGTGATTTCGTGCGGGTATTTGTGCACCAACTCGATAATCAGATCGGGACCAAAACGCGTATTGGCCTTGCACTTCGACGCCGGCAGCTCAATATCCGCCAAGCCATTCTTGCCGTGCCAGTACAAAGCGGTGTAGGTCTTCTGCATTAGCGGCTGGTGCGCGCCCCCGGCCACGGGAATATCGCAGCGTCCCGCCAGGCTAACGAGCTTCAGGGCGTTTTCCAGTCCTTGCTTGGCAACCACGTTTCCCGCCACCACCGTGAGCGCTTCCACCTGTAGCTCCGGCGAATTCAGCGCCAGCAAAATGGCCAAGGCATCGTCGGTTCCAGGATCCGTGTCAATAATCACGCGCTGCTTTTGCGCCTGCCCCCGCGCAGGTAAAGTCGCCAGTAGTGCGATTCCGATAGTTGCCAATATTCGTCGCAGATTCATGAACAGTCCTCTCCGTTGCGTACCCAGGTGTGCTTTGATTTAAAACGTACCTCGCGTAAGTTGCAAGGCGTTCCCCACGATTACGAAAATCGCCAACAAGAGGAGGCTGGCGGGACAGAGAGCCGGGGCTTTCCTTGGCACGGCAATACATCAGTAAGATACGACGTATCTCAGGAGATCAAGGTGGCGATAACCATGGACCGTGTGCGCTCCAACGAAGACGTGAAGCAGAAGCCGGAGCGGCCCTGAGGGCAAAGGGGATGTCTGTGTCGGATGCCGTGCGTATGATCTGGTGCGCGTTGCGGCAGAGAAAGCCTTTCCCTTTTTCGCTGGATGTTCCCAGCCCTGTGACCCGCAAAGCCATGCGTGAACTGGACCGCGGCAAGGACAAACGATACAAGGAACACCAAACGGTGTTCCTTGTGGCCTCAGCCTGCAAAATAAGAAAAGGCCCCCGCAACCAGGGCCCTGGTCAGACTTCTCGAACGCTAGCTGCCTTCGGTGGTGGTTGCGGTTGTGGCCGGGGCGGGAGTGCCCGGCGCGCCGCCCTGGCTCTTGAGCGCTTGCTTTTCGCGGGCTTCCTTGATGAGGGCCTTGCGCGAAAGCCGGATTTTGTTGCCCTCTATCGCCAGGACCTTCACCAGCACCTGGTCGCCTAGTTTCAGTTCGTCGCGCACGTCGCGGATCCGGTGCTCGGATATTTCGCTGATGTGCAACAAGCCGTCGGTCCCCGGGAACAATTCGACGAAGGCGCCAAATTCCGCCAGCCGTACAACTTTTCCGAGATAGGTCTTGCCCACTTCCGCGCTCGCGGTGACGTCGCGGACCATCTGCAATGCCTGGTCGCCGCCCGCGCCGCTCGTGGAGAAGATGTGCACGGTGCCGTCTTCCAGCACGTCAATCTTCACGCCCGTCTGCTCGATGATGGACTTGATCTTCTTGCCGCCCGGACCAATGAGGTCGCGGATCTTGTCCGTGGGGATGCTCAACTTGTAGAGCCGCGGAGCGTATGCCGAAATAGTCTCGCGATGGCTGGTCAGCGTCTTTTCCATGATGTCCAGAATTTCCAGCCGCGCCTTTTTGGCCTGAGCCAGAGCTTCTCGCATCATGGCGATGCTGATGCTGGTTACCTTGATGTCCATTTGCAGTGCCGTGATGCCCTCGCGGGTTCCGGCAACCTTGAAGTCCATGTCGCCGTAGTGATCTTCGGCGCCGGCAATGTCCGTGAGGATCGAGTACTTGCCGTCGTCGCTTACCACCAAGCCCATGGCGATGCCCGCGCACGGCGCTTTCATGGGCACCCCCGCATCCATTAACGCGAGCGAACCGCCGCACACCGTGGCCATGGAAGAGGAGCCGTTGGACTCCAGAATGTCGCTGACCACACGCATGGCGTAAGGAAATTCAACTTCAGGCGGAAGCAGGTTAGCCAGCGCGCGTTCTGCCAACGCACCGTGTCCGATTTCGCGGCGGCCCGCTCCACGCAGTGGCTTTACCTCGCCAACGCTGAAGGGCGGAAAATTGTAGTGCAGCATGAAGCGCTTGAACTGGTCTTGTTCGAACAAGAGGTCGAGCCGCTGCATGTCCTCCTTGGTGCCGAGCGTCAATGTGGCCAGTGCCTGCGTTTCACCGCGGGTGAACAGCGCCGAACCGTGCACGCGTGGCAGCAGCCCCGCTTCGCACGTAATCTGCCGAACTTGATCAAACGCACGGCCATCCGGACGCCGCTTGGCCTTCAACACTTCCTCCCGGAAGATGTCTTCGCGGAGGCGTTCGAGGGCTCGCTTGGTCAATCTCATTTTGTCTTCGTCGTCTTCGGGTATGGTCTTCAGAATTTCGTCCTGCAACGCATCCACCAGATGATAGCTTTCCTTTTTCGGATGTTTCTCGGTGTTCAGCGCGTCCTTCAGGCGCGCGCCATATTTTGTCTTGAGGCTGTCGTAGACGGCTTGGTCAAACGGAAATGGCTCGATCACTATCTTGGTCGGCTTGATTTGTCCGTACAGCTGCTTGATGCCCGCAACGATCTTCTTGATCTGTTCGTGGCCAAATTCCAGCGCTTCCGCGACTTTTTCCTCGGAAACCTCGAACGCCCCGGATTCCACCATCACGATGCCCTTTTCGGTGGCCGCAACGACGATATTCAGCTTACTGGTCTTCTGCTCGGCCACTGTCGGGTTGGCTACCAGATTTCCATCCAGTAAACCTACGCGAACCGCGGCGATGGGATCCGTGAATGGCAGATCAGAACAGTAGGCCGCCGCAGAAGCTGCGGTCATGGCGATGACATCGGGGTCATTCGCGCTGTCCGCGGACAGCACCATGGCAATAATCTGTGTTTCGTTCCTCAGTGATTCGGGAAACAACGGCCGCATCGGGCGGTCAATCTGCCGGGACACCAGAATTTCCTTCTCCGTCGGTCTTCCCTCTCTCTTGAAGAAGCCTCCGGGAATCTTTCCGGCGGAATACGTGTTTTCGCGGTAGTCCACGGTCAAGGGCAAAAAGTCGCGGTCACTGGCTTTCGGGGCGATGCAGGCAGTTACCAAAACAACGGTGTCACCATAACGCGCGGTGACGGCTCCATTTGCTTGCTTGGCGATCTTTCCTGTCTCCAGGATCAGTGTGCGCCCTCCCACTTCGATGGATACCTGGTGAGGCGCAGGGATGTGATTATTCTCAGACATGTTTTCTTCCTTTGGCTCCTGCTCAAGAGGAGTCCGTTCAAGGTGTTATTCAAAGAAAAAAGGAAGATTTGCCGGGGAGGGGACTGCTCCACGAGCATCTACACCAATACAAACGCCGTGCAATCTGCCGTCACAGACTGGGCTTGTTCACGTCCAACGAACCGCCGGTTGGCGTACAGACTCCGATGGGAATATGTGCGTTCGTGAAGTTGCAAGTTGTATCGCGTACGGCCTTGCGATTCTTACTTGCGCAGGCTAAGGCGTTCAACAATCTGGTGATACCGATCCGGGTCTCGCCGGTTGAGATAGTCCAGCAAGCGCCGCCGCTTGTTTACCATCATGATCAGGCCCCGGCGCGATGCATGGTCTTTTACGTGCGACTTGAGGTGCGTCGTCAAGTAGTTGATGCGCTCGCTCAACAGTGCGATTTGCACTTCGGGCGATCCCGTATCTTTCACGTGTGTGCGGAATTGTTCGATCAACATAACATTGGCGTCGCTCAAGTGCCCCCCACCGTCGTCCCTTGAATTTTCCTCTTTTCTTCGACTCATTAAAAGTAGCATAGTTTTGTTTAAAGTGTAAAGGCCAGTAAACACGGGTTGAGGTTCTCATGGCGCTGCCGTCCGCGCTGCAACTCCTTGCAACGCGGGGCGAAATCTAGTTCAATGCTTGCGGTAAGCCCTCAGACTTATCGGCACGCTCTCGCCCGTCGAGCTCCGGCCATCCACAGGAGAAATTCATGCGCAAAGTAATAATCGCGACAGTTTCCGCGTTATGTCTCGCTCTGGCCCTGTTTGTGTTCGTTTCTCATGCCCGGCAAGATAAAACGAATCGTCCCAGCCCGCCCGCAAGCGCCTCTGTGGACATTGGCGGCGGCAAATCGGTCACCATCGATTACTCCAGCCCGCGGCTGAAGGGCCGCAAATTCGGCAAGGACCTCGCGCCTTATGGAGAAGTGTGGCGCACGGGCGCGAATGAAGCCACCACGTTTGTCACTACTGCCGATATCACCGTTGGTGGCACACCCGTTCCCGCGGGCAATTACACCATCTTCACGATTCCGAACCCGGACAAGTGGACTTTGATCATCAGCAAGAAAACCGGGGAATGGGGAACCAATTATGCCGGGCCGTCCAACGACCTCGCGCGAATCGATATGAAAGTCTCCACGCTTCCCTCCCCCGTTGAAAATTTCGCAATTTCATTCGCAAAGACCGGGAATGGCGCCACGCTGAATATGGATTGGGAAACCACGCGAGCTTCGGTAGCTATTGCCAAGAAGTAACAACCCGTAACGCACGCTTTGCCCACGACCGTCACTCCGAATAGAGTCCTCAGAGTGAGGAGTTCCTCGTGGAATCGGCATAGCGGGAGCCGCTCGCTCTCCTCTGCCGCACCACCCGACATGCGCGTCCGCATCGGGCGATTCAGAGGGCTACGCAAGACCCTCGAACAGCCGAGGAAGACCCAGAGAGTCGAAGCAGACGAACGGAAACGCGATGGACAAGGCCGGGCTGTTCGCCACCCGCCATGGACCGTGCGGCCTACCCGCTGTTTGTGCAGCGAGTGCCGTAGCAACCCCGCGTTGACGTAGCTGTCCGTACCGCTGCTTCCCGCGTTGCCATCCAGATCATGGATCGCAACCGATGTCGTATCCATTCCTCCAGAGCTTGCAGGACCGCGGGCGTCTGACAGAAGCCGAAGTAGCTCTTCCAGCCCCTTACGTAGGCCGTCAGTTCCTTCAGCATTTGTTCCCGCCTGATTCCTCGCGTCGGTCGCGTCAGTTCCCGGATTTTCTGCTTGCGGCGCAATAGCACCTTCGGCGCGATGCGCCGTTTCGGTTGCTTGTTCGCGCTGAAGCCGAAGCCCAGGAACCTCCGCTCCACGGCGACAGCTGATCACCTCTTGCGTACACGACCCCATTGAGTACCAGGCCCGCAATCATCGTGCGGGCGTTTCCATTTTCGAAGTGATTCGCGGTAGGGTAGCCAGAGGCAATGCGCCATTCAAATGGCGATTTGCGAAAATCGTCCCAATAAGCTCTTTAGAATGCAGGCTTACACAACAATTTCAAAACTAGAATCGGCACTGACCAGTTCACAATCCCGTGATCCCTTTGGAATTCGCACTTGCGAAAAAGCGCACTTTCTAAACGGTCCGAAGGATCAGACAGATCGACTCATATCGCCACCGCGCCCTTCCCGCTCGTCAATATGTTTGCGTCTTGCATTTCGGTTGCGCGCGGCCTTGCGCCGGCACCCGCCACATAGAGGACCGATTCGCTTACTCCGTCGATCCCTAGCCACTCTTCCCACTTCGAATCTTGCAATGCCATGGTGCAGAACGGCGCTAATTTCAGCCAGGTTGCCGTGAGGCAAAAAGTTTGGCAGAGGTGGCCGGCTTCCGCCAGGACCACCCGATAGGTGCGCGGAAAATCGTACTTCCATTGCGTGCGCTGGAACACCGCGGTCATGACAATCAGAAATGCGCCGCGCGCGAACCACCATTGTCCCGCAAGATTCTTTTCGAGCGCGCGCGTTGTTATCCCTTGACGCAGCCACTCCAGTTCATGGGCCGCCGCATTGTAATGATAAATTCCCCTTTTTAGACCCTGCACGCGCCGCGCCAAAACGTAGGCCTCAATCGGATGCAAGCTCCCACCCGAGGGCGACGTTTTTATCGCGGCTTTTCCCAAGCCCGGCACGTGGACCCATTGCTGAATGCCAAATGTAAGTTCCAATGTCTGCGCCAAGGTGCGCAGTGTCAAGGGGGCGCGGCCGAATTTTCTCCAGGTGCGGCGGCTCCTCAGAATTTCGGGAAATTCACCGGCGATCGGTTCGCGGGGAAGTTTCGTACGCGGTGCGTTGAGGTAGCTCTTTAACGGGCGCGGCATCGGATCGTGCCTGGCGCGCCGCTTCAGATCCTCGAAGGCGGCAAGCTGGTCATCTGCAAACTCCGTATCCTTAGTAGAAAAATGGAAAAATCCCGCGGCCGGATTCCACGCGGCCCAACTTTCCATCGCCGTTGCACGTGGATCGCGCTGCTGGCCAGAGCGCTCCAGCACGCCATGTTCGCAAAGCTTGTGGAGAATCCTGCGAACGGAGCTTTTTTCACAACCGCCGAGGTGGGAATTAATGTCAGCAAGGGATCGCCACTGGCCGCAAAAATCGAGAATGGAGCAAACCAGAAGCTCCGCGCCGATCCTCGTGCGCAGCGCGTAATTCTCAAAGACCAGCACACCGTCTTGCCAATGCAGTACAAGAGGGATGCAACGGCGGTACTTCCCCGGGCCGCGTCCTGGCTTGACGCGCAAGGAATTCTTGCTTCGCGCGGCGGGCCTTTTCTTTATTGCGGAAGGGATAGCGTATTTCCAGTCGGCTATTTCACGAGCGCTTTAATCCCGTACGAAGGCTTTCCCTTGGGACAATTCAGGATCACCTCGGATTTAATTTTTTTCAGATTCTGGATCTTCACGCCCAACTGCTGTTTCTCGCCAGAGGTGATCGCATTCGCCTTGGCGTTTGAGAGTTTTTTGGTTGCCGCGTCAATCTGGTTGACAATTCCGTGCAGCGAAATAGTGACTTTCTTCGGCATAGGCTTCCTCCTGTGCGGCGCTCTTGCCTCGAACGCAAATATTCTGTCTACGCGTCTTGCCTGAGACCGCCGGGCGTGCGCAGTCTATGTCAGCCGTCCCTTAGCGTCAAGAAAAGATCGTCGGCGGACTCGCGGTAACTTACTCGTTACGGATTACGGTATGGATTGATCAACTTTACGCCCCACATTTTGTCGACCAGGTTCTCGAAGCGAGGTTGCTTGCGGAGAAATGCAAATTGCGGGTGCACACCCAGATTCGCCATCCTGCCACTGCGTTCGATATATGCTTTTTCCAGCCACTCCAGAGTTTTGTTGGTGTCGTGGAAGCCCCCGTACACGACGGCGAAATCGTAAGCGGAGACGCCGCTTTTCCTTTGTGCCGTTTGCAATTCCCTTAAAATTTCTTGTGCTTCGCTCTTTTTCCCGGAGATGGCATAGGCATAGGCAAGGTACACCTGCGGTTCCGGATCGCCGGGGGAAAGGGCCATGGCGGTATGAAATTCGTCGATCGCTTCCTTGTATCGCTTTTGCTCCACATAAATCTGGCCAAGATAGATGTGCGCGGGCACGAAGCTGGGGTCCATCTGAATGGTGGCCTTTTCCGCTTCTTCCGCGCGATTGTATTCGCCAGCCAGATATTCGATGAAACCCAGATTGGCATTGATGATCAGGGATTTGGGATCGATCTCACGCGCCAGCTTGATCTCGCGGATGGACTCTTCGCGCCGTCCGATGGCCGCGAGATACAGAGCGTACCAATGAATTCCCTGCGCGTAGCTGGGATCGAGAGCAATGGCTTTTTGGAATTCCGGTTCAATATCGCCGCCTTCGAGAAGCCAAAAACGAACGGCCGCAAGCGACGTGTGCGCCTGCGCCAGCCGGTCATCCAGTTGCAAAGCCCGTTCCGCCGCCTTTTTCGCCTTTGGAATCAACGTTTGATCGGGTATTGAACCATTCGTTAGCATCAGAATGTATGTGTCCGCCAATCCTGCGTAGGCTGCGGCAAACGTGCTATCCCTCTCGATTGCCTTTTGAAAATAGCTTGCGGCGTCCTGGAATCCTTCGGGCGTGCGTTTTTCGAATTCATACTTCCCTCTCAGATACGCTTCATACGCCTCCGGCACCACACTGCGGCTGCGCGCCAACTGGCTTTGCTCAGTGGCGGAAAGTTCCACCTGGATGCCGCGGGCGATCGCCGTGGC
Organism: Candidatus Acidiferrales bacterium; assembly: GCA_963742325.1. Taxonomy (GTDB): domain Bacteria; phylum Acidobacteriota; class Terriglobia; order Acidiferrales; family UBA7541; genus Acidiferrum. Next base: position 4,220,974 of record CAVULB010000002.1, read on the forward strand.
CACATCGCTCTGCAGCGCGAGCACGTCCGTGAAATTGCGCTCGAAATTTCCGGCCCAAAGCGCTCCTTCGATATTCGTCTGGAAAAGTTTCGCGGAGATCCGCACTCGGTCTGCGGCGCGCACCACCGATCCTTCGACAATGGCGTCCACGTTCAATTCCTGCGCGATCTTGTCTAATGATTTCTGCGTGTGCCGGTACTGCATCACCGACGTTCGGGAAATGACGCGCAACTTGCGGATTTGGGAAAGCTCGGTGATGAGAGCATCGGTCATTCCGTCTGCGAAATAATCCTGCGAAGGATCGCCAGAGAGATTTTCCAGAGGCAAAACGGCAATGGATTGAATGGCGCCCGGCAAAGGCAAGCCCGGTTTCTTCTTGATCGTCCGACCGTTCAGCCAATAAAAAACTCCTCCTGCGAACGCGGCGAGCAGGCAGAACACCAAGATGTGCCTGGCGGAAAGAAGCCGGGGAGGCTCCGGTGGCGTCATTCGCGCGGTCGCAAAACTATGAGTACGAGATGCGGTGCTAGCCGCTTCCAAGGCCGCGCGTACTTCTCCTGCGCTCTGGTACCTTTGGCCCGGATCCTTGTCCAGCGATTTTTCAATGACGCTGTTCAGCACGGGCGGCAAGGGCGGAGAGATTTCCGGCGCGCGTTCGCGCAAAATCGCCGCACTCAATTCAAACGCGGTGTTGCCGCGGAACGGCCGTTGCCCCGCCGCCATTTCATACAACAGCACGCCAAGGGACCAGATGTCGCTGCGCACATCGGCTTCCTGGCCCTTCAGAATTTCCGGCGCGATGTAGGGCAATGTGCCCGTAAAAGTGTGTTGCGAATCCCAGGATTGATCCAGGACAGTCGTTCCATCACTCATACGGCCGGGCTCGAAGCGTTGCGAAATGCCAAAATCGAGAACTTTCAGGCGGCCACTGGGAGTGACCATGACGTTCGCGGCTTTCAGGTCGCGATGAATCACACCACGGCTGTGCGCATGCTGCAACGCGTCCGCTAATTGAAAGCCATACCGTTCCACCTGGTCCAGAGCGAGGCCGGCGGAGGGAATTTCCACGCTGAGCGGTCGCCCTTCCACATATTCCATCGCGATGTACGGCCTGCCTTCCACTTCACCGACTTCATAGACCGTGCAAATATTGGGGTGATTCAAAGCGGAAATGGCGCGAGCTTCCTGAAGCGCGCGCTCGTGGCTGGCGGAGTTACCGCTGGGCAGCGTCTCGAGAAATTTCAGCGCCACATCGCGCTGCAGCTTCTCGTCGCGTGCGCGGTACACGACGCCCATGCCACCTTCACCGAGCTTTTGTTCAATTAGGTAGTGGCCCAGTCTCTGCCCTAACATGGCGATTCGTAAAGGAAAGTTCACCACACCGATCGCCGTGTAGCAAGCAAAAGTCTAGTTATTTGTAAGATTTACGGCAAGATTATGCCCATTGGCAAGCTGGTTCGTGCCGCGGTCCACCAGCACGACCGCCAGAATCACGAGGGCGGCCGCGATGCCCACTCGGATCGTGAGCGCTTCGCTTCTGGAATCACTTTCTTCCGTTTCTTTTCATCCGACTCAGTCAAATAAACTTTCCCAGTTTCGCCCAACACCGCCGCCGCAGCGATTCCAAATTCTCCTTCGCCGGCGCCGACGTTGGCAAGCATCTGGTCGGCTTTCCAACCCATCAGAATGCGCAGTCGCGCGATTTCGTCACTAGACGCGGCGGCTAAACACACTAGCAGCGAGAGGATGACTGCGCCGGTGAAATCCGGGATCGTTTGTTGTGGAGGGCACTTTACGATGTGGCTTTCGCGGCACGCTCGCTGTCCAACATGGCCATTTGCCGTTCGTCGTAGCGCGTGCCCACGACGCTTTTAGCGGCAACAGCTTCCGCGATTCGCTGCAAGTCATCCGGTGACAAATTCAGAAGCAGCGCTCCCATGGCTTCGCGAAGTTGCTCGCGCGTCCGCGATCCGAGAAGTGCCACGATGTCCTCGCCCTGATGCCAAACCCAGGCAATGGCCAGTTGCGTTCCGGTGACGTTGTGTTCTTTTGCAATGCGGTTGAGAGCTTCCACCAGTTTGCCGTTTTTCTGGAGGTTTTCTCCTACGAAGCGCGGGAAATGCGAGCGCAGGTCGCCGGATGACACTGGTTTCGATCCGCTCAGCAGGCCGCGAGAGAGCAGGCCGTAGGCAGTGACTCCGATTCCCAAATCGCGCAAAGCGGGCAGAATCTGGCGCTCAATTCCCCGCGACACTAGCGAATACTCGAATTGCAAGTCCACAATCGGATGAACCGCAACGGCCCGTCGCACAGTTTCGGCCGACATTTCAGAAAGACCGATATGCCGGACGCATCCTTCCTGCACGAGTTCCGCGATCGCGCCGACGGTATCTTCGATAGGGACCGTCGCATCGAGTCTCGCCGGACGATAAATGTCGATGCAGTCCACGCCCAGCCGGCGCAGGCTGTAGGAAAGAAAATTCTTTACCGCGGCGGGCCTACCATCGAATCCGATGAAGGCACCCTTCGGCGTGCGCATGGCTCCAAATTTGACGGAGAGCAAAACTTTATCCCGGCGCCCCTGAATCGCGCGCCCGACCAGCATTTCGTTATGGCCCATGCCGTAGAAATCGCCGGTATCGAGAAGATTGATGCCTTGATCGATGGCTTCCTGAATAGTGCAGATAGACTCCGCATCATCCTGGGAACCGTAAACTCCGGACATGGCCATACAACCCAGGCCGAGTTGCGAAACTATAGGGCCGGTGGCCCCCAGCTTTCTGCTGTTCACAAAGGCACCTTTCCGGCTGCGCCGCTACTCAGGATTGCTTTAGCTTCTTTGCGCGCGGACGAGAGCCAAGAATTCGTCGCGCGTCTGCTTGTTGTGGCGGAAAGAGCCAAGCATCGCGCTGGTGACCGCCTGGCCATGCTGCTTTTCCACGCCGCGCATCTGCATGCAAAGGTGGCGCGCCTCGATAATGACACCCACGCCTTCCGGACTGATTTTACTGGAGATGGCGTCCGCGATCTGGCTGGTCATGCGCTCCTGAATCTGCAAGCGGCGCGCGAACATGTTGACTAGCCGCGCGATTTTGCTGAGCCCGAGAACCTTTTTGCTGGGCAGATAGGCGACGTGCGCCTTTCCGAAAAATGGCAGCAGGTGATGCTCGCACAGACTGAAGAATTCGATGTCTTTCACGACGACCATTTCGTCGTAGTGCACGCTGAACGTGGCGCCATTCAGCACGGTTTCCAGATTCTGGTTGTAGCCGCTGGTCAGGAATTTCAGCGCTTTCTCGAAACGTTCCGGCGTCTTCCGCAATCCTTCGCGGTTCGGATCTTCGCCGAGAAGCACGATCATCTTGCGCACCAGATCCGCGATGCTCTCCTTCGGCGCTTCCACGTTCGCTTCGTGCAACAGTATCTCCGTTGGCTTTGTGACTGGCATATTCCCCTCTTAGCGGACCGCCACGCGATCCTGGATTTCCTCCCCGGAATACTCGAAGGCATTGTTGGACGTTTCTTCAATCCGCACCCGCTCGAGTTTGGCCAGCGGGAAGTGTCTCAGGCGCTGGTAAATCTCCCTGCAAAGGTTCTCCGTCGTTGGCACGTTCGCGCGAAAGACCTCGACATCTTCGTTTAGCGATTTGTGATCGAAGGATTCGATCACTTCGCTGCCCACGAAGCGGTCGAGATCCGCTAGATTCACGATCATGCCTGTGGCGGGGTCCACCGTCCCTGACACGCTGACTTCCACCACATAGTTGTGGCCGTGTCCGTAAGGATTGTTGCATTTCCCGTAGATTCGGCAATTCTCTTCTGCGCTAAGCTGCGCGCTGTGCAGGCGGTGCGAGGCCGCAAAGCGGTAGCGGCGTCCAAACACAACTTTGAGCCCGTCCATCATCCGTGGGTCGACCCGTTACGATAGCACTCCGCGAAAATGTCCGCCGATTCGTAAAGGCGTACTTTGTGCAACTGTCCCCGGGTGATTTTCGGCTCCAGAAGATTCCAGATCACGCGGACGATATTTTCGGTCGTAGGAATCTGACCTTGCAATTCCGGCACTTCGTAATTCAGGAAGCGGTGATCCATGCGCTCTGTGATTTCGTGTTCCAAAATCGCTTTCAGATCTTTCAGATCCAGCACCATTCCGGTTACTGGATCGGGTTCTCCCGCAACGGTCACTTCGAGCGTGTAGTTGTGCCCATGGCCGTGCGGATTATTGCACTTGCCAAAAATCCGCCGGTTCTCTTCCGCACTGAGCGCCGGATTGTGATACAGGTGCGAGGCGGAAAACTCGATTTTACGCGTCAAGTAGACCATTAGTTCCGTTTGCCTTTATTTCGATGCACCAGGGGTACCCACTGGATACTCCCTGCCCTTCCATTCCAGCTTACCTCGGCGATGGCTGCGGTACGAGGCCCACAACAAGCCGGCGAAGAGCAGGCGGCCGGCAATTGCGTGCAACGTGAGGGTAGGCTGAAGCTGATTGCGCCGCAATTCCATGGCGTCGGCAACCAAAATAGTCATGGTGCCGATCAATAGAACGATTAAGGCAGACGAGGCTGAGGCAGCGATTCCCCAAACGGCAAAAGGAAATATCAAGGCGGCGAAAATTGGGAATAGAGCTCGGAAGAGTTCCATCCGAACGGCCTCGGAGCCGCTACCCATAAGCGGATATAAATTTTTCTTCCAGCCTTCCCACATTGCGCTAAAACTGCGATACATGCGTACACGGACGATTCCTTGGCCAGTGCCGAACCAGATGCGGTAGCCCGCAGCTTTTACGCGCTTGGACAACGCTACGTCTTCCAAGACGTCGCCCGCAACGCCGGCGTGGCCGCCCACGGCTTGATAAACGTCTCTACGGATCAGGAGGAACTGGCCATTTGCCGCGGCCACGGGTTTTGCTGGATCGTTCACGTCGTCGAATGAAAATTTGTGCGCCAGGCGGCAATATACATACGGAATCAGGGATTTTTCGTACCACGTATCTGTCACTTGTTCTGGAGAGAACGAAACCATCGCCGCACTTTCCTGAGAGGCAATTACCAGGGCACGCGCGGCCGAATCTTTCTCGTGCACTGCGTCCGCATCGGTGAACAAAAGCCAGTCGCTTTTTGCTTCACGCGCGCCAAGCCAGACTGCGTTATTCTTCCCCACCCAGCCGGCAGGGAGCTCTTTCGTTTCCAGCAGGCGTAATTTGGGAATGGAGCGTGCGAGATTGCTCACGATGGCCGCTGTCGAATCCGTGGACTGGTCATTGATCACCAGGATTTCGCTGATTTCCGCTTGAGAGGCGAGAGAATTAACACAGGCAGCAATTACGGCTTCTTCGTTTCGCGCGGGGGCAATTGCCGTCACCTGGACCGTGTTTTGGATGGGAACGCTCATGACTGTCGGGATTGTTTTCTCAGGCTTCTCGGACGTGGCTACTCTGCGTTATTATAGCGATATATGAGTACGCTCCTGAGGAAAATCATGGCGTGGGGAAGCATGGGCTTTGCCTTCGCCGTTCTTGCGTTTTTCACTCTTCCCCATTACCGCCAGGGTGAATCGTCCGTCGCCGGGAAGACAGCCGAAAACTTCGCGATGGACCTGGACGGCAAGCCCGCGCATCTCTCGGACCTGCGGAATAAAGTTGTGGTGCTGAATTTCTGGGCCAGTTGGTGCGGGCCTTGCGTGGAAGAAACTCCCAGCTTGATCGCGCTACAGCAGCGCATTGCTTCGCGCAACGGCGTGGTTCTCGGCATCAGCGTGGACGAGGATCCAGTCGCGTACCAGAAATTTATCCGCGACCAGCACCTGAATTATGCGACGTACCTCGATCCATCCAAGAAGATCGCCACGGATTACGGTACTTCGATGTGGCCGGAGACTTACATCATCGATCGCAAGGGCGTGATTGTTCGCAAGATCATCGGGCCGCAGGATTGGAACTCCCCGGAACTGCAGGCTTATTTTGACGCGATCCTCGGCCAGACTTAGTCGGGTTCGTCCGGGCTTCTACAAACTCTTCAGCCACTCCGCTGATGTGACGGTCTTCGCTCCCGCCTGCCTCAGTTCTTCCAGCACCTCTGGCGTTTTCGGGGGTTGGACTGCGCGAATCATATCGGTCAAAACCACAGTGTCAAAACCGGATTGCAGGCCGTCCAGAGCGGTGGCGCGCACACAATATTCCGTGGCAATACCGCTGATGGCGACGCGATCCACGTTTGCTTTCCTAAGGCCATTTTCCAGGCCCGTCAACTCGAAGGCCGAATAGCCCGCGCCGGTTGCCTGCACACCCTTGTGGACCACGATTTCGTCCGCGGAGGCGTGAAGCGGAGGCATGAGTTCAGCACCGGAAGTGCTCGCGACGCAATGAGCCGGCCACGGGCCGCCGTTTGTCTGGAATGAGCTGTGGTTTTGCGGGTGCCAATCCTGTGTGTAGACAATGACGGCATTCGCCTGGCGTGCCGCTTCGATGCACTGCTTCAGCGGTGCGAGCAGAGAGAAGGTGTCCGCCGCGGCCAGCACCCCGCCTTCGCAGAAGTCTCGCTGCACGTCCACCACAATCAGTGCCGCTTTCGCCATACCTATCCTTGTCGATCTAGCTTTCGTGGTAATCCATCAGAATCAAGCCAATGAGGATGAAGCACACCGGCCAGACCCACGCCAAATATTTGCGCGTGTGATTCTGTTCCGGCAGGCGCAATTCGAGCCAGCGTGACCATCCCGCCACGATTCCGAATACCGCTAGCGGCGTGTGGCTCAATTCCGCAAGCAATTCTTCCTTGATATTGGTGACCGCATGCGTGTGCGTGAGCAGGACGACTCCGCCCAACGCGCAGACCGCGGGAAACACCAGCGCAGCGGCCATGGACTTTACGCGTTTCGTCTCCACGCGATATTGAAAGACCGCAAAAACAATAATCAAGACGACGGCCAGACGATGCTGCAGCACGTCCGTTTGGGCGAAGCTCTCCCAAAATCCATTCGGGCCGAGCGGCCAATTTTCAGGATCGGCCCTGAGAAACAGAAACACGGCTAGAAGCAAAAACGATAACGGCCAGATTTTGGCCCATGAGAAATAGCGGCTGCGGGAAAGCAGCGCCAAAATTCCCATCAAGAAAACCACAAGGCCGGACCAATTGTGGTTGTATTCGGACCAGGCGATATCCGCGGGAGTGTTGGTGTCGAACCCAGAATCTCCGGGAACGAACGATGCCGCCACCTTGTGCCCGGACGCTACAGCTTGTTTCCTGAGCTGTTCGGTGGACTCGGAGATTTGTGCCAGTGGCGGGCTGGAGAAACGCGGCATGCGCGGGCCAAAGCGTGCGGCAATTTCATGGAGGCTTACGCGGTCGTCGGGAAGGTCCACACCTGGGGGTTGAGCGGTCATCGAGGCGGCCGTGAGTATGACGGTGAGACCAATGCCAATTTCCGCTTCGCCGAAGCGCAACAGACTCCGCGCTCCCGTGCCTTGATCCGTCTCAATTCCACGAACGATGAAGTAATTCGCTGCGCCCAAAAGCAGGAGCACCAGAAACATGGCAATTTTTGCACCGAGCATCACGCCGTACGCGGTACCATACATGGCATTCCATGAGCCGACATACACCCAGGCCATCGCAAATCCCGCTAGGAAGAGCACGGCTACGCTGACCTGGGCAAGCCGTGAAAAATTGCGCATGATCTGGCTTTTGACTTCGCGATCGATCGAGCGCTTCGCCGATAGCAAAAGGTAGGGCAGTCCACCGATCCAGGTTGCGGTCGCAAGGTAATGGAGCGCAGTCATGCTGACCAGCATCACGCGGCCGTCGATGCGCGAGGCGGAATGGCTGGTCATTACCGTGGAAGCCAGGATAAGCGCCGCGGGCAGCATGACCAGGGGATGAACACTTTTCTTCAGCGCCGCCGGCCACACAACGAGCCCCAACGACGCCAGAATGGCCACGACGCCCGCCCAGACAAAATTCGCGCTGATGACCGCTTGCAGGGGAATATCCGTGGAAGAGGTGAGCACCAGCGAATTGGTGATCACGAAGAATAGTTGCGACACGGCCAACGACAGCGCGGCGCCGCGAATCAGCTTCCAGGCCGAGCGCAATAGTTCTTCGCTGCGCAGTTCGGCGGAACGCGTGACGACGGTCAAAAATAAAACTCCGCCGATGGCCACGGTCTGAAAACACAAGATCGCGGCCCGCAGCAGCACCACCAAAAATCCAAACATGCCTAATAGTTGAACCATGCGTCTCGCTTAAGAACCTGTCACCGTGAACGGAACGGCGCCCCGAGTAATGTGTCCATCTGGCGCCAGCACTTGCCAGCGAATCGTGTATGCCCCTGGCTTCAGGCCTGTGGCCGTGGCGTTCACAGTGTCCGGCGAACTTTGCGCTTCGATCGTTAGATCGCTGACGGAGTTGTCCGGATTCAGCAATTGGATCTTCGATAGCTTGGCGTCAATGCGCACGTTGTACCTCAACAGGATCGGCACGTCCGGCCCTTTTACTTTGCCGTTCACCGCCGGGCTTGATTCCTTCAAAACCGCGTGCCCTTCGATGATTCCCGCAACCAGAAGAAGCATTCCGAATATGGCGATGCCGGAAAGAACACGAAAAGTTGTCAGCCTGCGCTGCTTCATGGTTCCTCTCGATCACAGGGATTCTGCTTCGCGCCACGAAGCATTCTTACAAATATAGCAGGATGGCCGCGAAGAAGCAGAGATTGCGGGATACGGAATGAGAACCGGGGCGACGCCGCCTCACTCGTAGCGAAGCGCTTCGACGGGATCGAGTTTCGCGGCTTGCATGGCGGGGAGCCAGCCGCTGATCACGCCAACGACGATCAGGATCAAGGTCGACAAGAAAAGTGTGGTGGTGGAAAGCGCCAGGTGAATGTCGACTTTGCCGCTGTCGTCTTCGTAGGCAGGGCCGAGGAATGGCAGCGTGCCGATCGCGGACGTCAGGCACCAGGAAATGAGCATTCCCACGGCGCCGGCAGCCAATGTGAGCACCAGAGCTTCCATCAGGAATTGCCCGCGGATATGCCATTTGCGCGCTCCCAAGGCTCGACGCAGGCCGATTTCGCGCACGCGCTCTTCCACCGACACCAACATGATATTCATTACCCCAACGCCGCCGATTCCCAGCGTCATGGCACCGATGAGGAAGAGCAAGCCCTCGATTCCCAACGTGATGCCGTCGTAGATTGGCTTGAATTCCTGGCGGCCGAACATGGTGATGGCTCGTTTGTCGTTCGGCGAGAAATGCTGACGGTTAGCAACGGCGGTGCGGAACTGCTGCATGGACTGCGCTTCGAATTGCGGCGCTACCGGTTCGTAGACCATCACGCTGGCATAGCGGGCATCCCAGATTTCCGCCGCCGCTGTGTAAGGAATGAAGGCAGAATCGTCGTCGCAATTGAAATAGCAACTGTCGGAGAACTTCATGTCCATGGTGCCGATAACGGTGAAACGGACGCCGCTGATGCGCACGGTTTCGCCCACAGCAGGTTCTCCGCTGAACAGTTTTTTCTTCAGGCGTGCGCCTAGGACCACGACACGGCGGCGTTCCTCAACATCTTCGGGCGAAATCCAGCGGCCCTCGGACGGAACTTCGTTGCGCATTTCGCCGTATTCGGGGAACACACCTCGCGTTGCCGCATCCGCGAGCCGTTCATCATGAGAAATACCTTCGAAGCGCACGGTTTCCAGCGTGACGCGTTTGATTAACGGCGACTGCGCCTTGACCCAGTCAGCGTCTTCCTGCTCGAAGTGCACTTCCTTACCCGCACGCTCGCCACCGGCCTGTTCACTGGTGGTTCCTGGCCAGCAAATCACCGCGGCCTTGCCGAATACCTCGAATGTGTAGAGCAACACGCTACGGAAACCCGCTCCGTAGCTCAGTAGCAAGGTTACGGCGACGATGCCCCAGGAAATGCCGGTCATGGTAAGCAGGGAGCGAACGCGATTGCGTCCCAGCGCGACCCAAGCCTCTTTGAAGATCTCCCCTAGCATCAACCACCAGCCTCGAAACGGAGTGCTTCGATGGGATCGACGGAAGCGGCTCGATTGGCGGGATAGAGCGCGGACAAGACGGCGATGAGTCCGAGTAGGCTTATCGTTAGAGCTGCCAGTTTCCAGCTTGCATCCAAACCGTCGAAATAAGGGATTTTCGGCAACAGGTTGACCAGACCGCACAGGCCATAGGAAATGATCAAGCCCACGCCGCCGCTGATGAAGACGACGAAGATCGTCTCCAGGAAAAATTGCCGCAGGATGGATTGCCTGGTTGCGCCCAAAGCCTTGCGCACTCCAATCTCGCGGGTGCGTTCGCGAACGCTGACGAGCATTACGTTCATCACCCCAAGTCCACCGAGAAAAATGGTCGCAACACCCACCGCGCCCATAAAAACTTCCATGCCCACAAATATCATGCGGTTTGCCTGGGCATTCTTCACGGTGTCCCAGATGCTGGCTGCTTCTTCATCACGCGGATCGAAGTTGTGCAGGCGTCCGAGCGTACGGCGAATCTGGCGCACGCAATCGGGATGAGTTTCGAGCGACCAGGGCGTTGCGAGGATGCGGTCAACCGAGTGCTCGACAGCCGGGGGCTTGTTCGGAAAATCGCGCTTCATGGAATTGAAGGGGATGAAAATTTTGCGAATGTCGACGCCGTCGTAGCTGGAATTCTGGTCCTTGGTCTTCATGACGCCGATCACGGTGTAGGGGATGCCGTTCAGCTCAATGGTCTGGCCCAAAGCTTCGCGGTCTGCGAAGAGCTGTTTTTTCGTGTCGCTGCCCAGAAAGGCTACGCGGCGGCCCTGTTCGTTATCTTCGTAATTGTAGAAACGTCCCTGAGCGATGGTGATGCTGCGAATCTCTGTGAACGGCGGGAGAGAACCGACCGTATCGAGGTCGCCGCTATTGAATGCGCTGTGAACCTTAACGTTGTTGCCCAATTCCGGCATCACGTATTTGCAGGCCGGCGATTCCTTGGCAACTTCTTTGTAGTCGTCTTCCATCCAGTGCACGGCGCGGCCGGAGCGGGTGCCTCCCGCTTGCATGCTGGTGCGGCCGGCAAAAACGATCATGACGTCTTTGCCGAAATTTTCCTGCTGCTTCTGGATGCCGCGACCCAGGCCCTCGCCGGCAGCTACCATCAGGGTGATCGAGATAATACCCCAGGCAATACCGAACATAGTCAACATGGTGCGCCGCTTGTGCGCCCAGAGCGTCGCGATGGTATCGCGCAAGAGATCGCGAAAGGTCATAAGGCTCCGTTATTGGAGGACAACCTGCTGTTTTTCGTTCAGTCCAGAAACGATTTCGGTTTTTACGCCGTTCGAGATTCCCAGTTTTACGGGAATTTTCTTCCGGCCGTTCTCCGCCTTGGGATCGGGCAATTCCACGGAGCCATTGCGATCCTTGTCATAGATCAACGATGCTTCCGGCACCATCAACACATTCTTTTTTTCTTCGAGAATAATTTCGGCGTTCGCGCTCATATTGGCTTTAAGTTCGCCGGAGGGATTGGAGATGGAGACGCGCACTTCGAACGTGGTGACGTTATCCTTTTCCTTGCCAAAGGGCGAAATGCGCGTCACCTTACCGGTAAACTTTTTGTCCTTGAAAGATTCCACGACAATGCGAGCGGGCTGGCCGAGATAGACCTTACCGATGTCCGCCTCGTCTACTTTTCCCTGAACGTACACTTCGCTGGTGTCGCCGAGGGTCATAACCAAGGTGGCTTGCGAGCCTAAAATAAGAATCGAGCTAACGCCGTCCCCCACGCTAACGTCGCGGGAAAGCACCAGGCCGTCAATGGGGCTCACAATCGTGGAATTCCGCAAATCTTCTTCGGCGTTATCAAGCGCCGCCTTGGCTTGGGCGACTTGCGCGTTAGCTTTGGCAATCTCTGCCTGGGATACGATCAGGTTTCGCTGCGCGCTGACCTGTTTATTCAGGGCCAGTTGATAATTCTTTTCCGCGTCTTCGACGAAGCTCTTGGACATGACCTTGTCCGTATACATTTGCTGGGCGCGCTCCATGTTGAGCTTGAGGAAGGGCACATCCGGACCTTCAGCGTCCACCTTGTTGCGTTCGAGTTGCGCTTTGGCGGATTCGAGAGCGGCTTGCGCGGCCTGATAATTGGCCTGCTCTTCACGGACTACGGCTTCCAGTTGCACTTTATCGAGTTCCACCAGCGTTTGGCCTTGTTTGACCTTATCGTCATAATCGACGTAGAGCTTCTTGACCATGCCGCTGGCCTTGGATTTCACTTCTACTTTGGATTTGGGCTGGATTTTTCCCGTGGCCACAACTACGCGAGCCAGATCGCCACGTTCCACGGAAGCCAATTTTGAAGCATCAATGTCGTGGCTGGGGCGCAGCGCCGCGTAGACGCCATATCCTCCGCCCACCAGGACCACCGCCGCGACGGAAGCGATTATGATTCTCCGGCGGCGCTTCTTGGCCTTGCCGTTTGTTAAGCCATTTCCATTACTGGACATACTCGACCCCCGCGTTAACCACGGATTCGCACACTCACCATTTGATACGAACCTCGTCGTAACAAAGTTCCCACGGCACCTGCCGTAATAGACGATAAAGACGGGTCAACGGTCAGGTGAGTGATGTGGGCAGATTTACAGTGGAGCGCGGCGCAGACGGAGGGCGTTGGCAATCACCGAAACTGAACTGAAGCTCATGGCCGCGCTGGCGATCATCGGGCTGAGGAGCCAGCCGAAAATCGGGTAAAAAATACCCGCGGCGATGGGAATGCCTAGGAGATTGTAAACGAAGGCGAAGGCCAAGTTCTGTCTAATGTTGCTCACGGTCGCTTGCGAGAGACGCCGGGCACGGACCAATCCGCGCAAATCACCCTTAACCAAGGTGATTCCGGCGTTCTCGATGGCCACGTCGGTTCCCGTGCCCATAGCGATGCCCACATCGGCGGCGGCAAGCGCGGGCGCGTCGTTGATGCCATCGCCGGCCATGGCCACAATGCGGCCTTCGCTTCGCAACTTTTTCACCACTTCGGCTTTTTCCTGCGGCAAGACCTCGGCTTGGACTTCCGTGATTCCTGATTCGCTGGCTACTTTCTGGGCTGGCTCAAGCCGGTCGCCGGTCAACATGACAACCCGGAGGCCTTGCGACCGAAGATCACGAATGGCTTCCGGAGTCGAGCGTTTCAATTCGTCGGTGAGCGTGATGGCTCCCGCCAGTTCGCTGTCGATCGCCACAAAAATCACGGTGACAACCTGCGTGCGCGGCAAATCCGCGGAGAACTCGAGCACCTCTTTCGAGGCGATTCCCTGCTCCTGCAAGAAACGCCCTGTTCCAGCGATTACGAGCTTTCCTTGCACCTGGCCGCGCACTCCTCCGCCTGGGCTGGCCTGAAAGTTTGTAACCGGTTCCAGGCGGAGGTCGTGTTGTTCCGCGGCGCGAACGATGGCGCGCGCAAGGGGATGCTCACTGGAACCCTCGAGGCTTGCCGCGAAGGCGAGAAGTGCATTCTGCGGAAGTGTGGAACCACGGGTGACCTGGACCTCGTGAACAGAAGGCTTGCCTTCGGTGAGCGTGCCGGTCTTGTCCACCACTAGCGTGTCCACGCGCGCCAACGTTTCCACTGCTTCCGCAGTTCGCACCAGCACTCCGGCGGAGGCACCACGTCCGACAGCGACCATGATCGACATGGGCGTGGCAAGACCGAGGGCGCAGGGGCATGCGATGATCAGCACAGAGACGGCGGCGAGCAGTGCGTGCGCGAATCGCGGCTCTGGTCCCCAAATGGCCCAGCCGATAAATGCCAGAATCGCCGCGATGACCACGCCGGGTACAAAGAATCCCGCGACGCGATCGGCCAAGCGCTGCAACGGTGCCCGACTGCGCTGGGCTTCGCTGACGACTTTTACGATTTGCGCGAGGAGCGTGTCGCTACCGATTCGCTCCGCCAGCATGATGAAGCTGCCGTTGGAGTTGAGCGTACCGCCAGTCACCTTGTCGCCCACGCTCTTGTCGACAGGCAGCGGCTCGCCGCTGATCATGGATTCATCGACGGCACTGGCACCTTCCTGCACACTTCCGTCGACGGGTACGCGTTCGCCGGGGCGCACACGCAACAAATCGCCTTGGCGGACCTGGTCCAATGGAATCTCGGCATCGCTGCGGCCGGAGGACACACGGAGCGCAGTTTGTGGCGTGAGGTGTAACAACTCGCGGATGGCTCCGCTGGTACGCTGCCGCGAACGTATTTCTAGCACTTGGCCGAGCAGGACCAGCGTGATGATTACGGCCGCGGCTTCGAAATAAACCGCTACTCCGCCGTGCATATCGCGGAAGGAAAGCGGGAAGAATTGCGGAAATAATGTGGCGGCAACGCTATAAAGGTAGGCCGCACCAGTGCCGAGGCCGATCAGCGTGAACATGTTCGGGCTGCGATTTACGAGCGAAGCCCAGAAGCGCTGGAAGAACGGCCAGCCGCCCCAGAGCACCACGGGCGTTGCGAGCAAAAACTCAACGGCGTTCGAGGTGCTGCTTCGCCAGCGCAGGCCGAGTGCTTCGCCGAGCATAGACAGGATCAACAGCGGCAGGGACAGCGCTACGCTTACCCAGAAGCGCTTGCTCATGGAATCGTATTCGGGATCGGGCTGTTCTTCGGTGCCGATGTCCATGGGCTCTAGAGCCATTCCACAGATCGGGCACGAGCCGGGGCCGATCTGAACTATTTCGGGATGCATCGGACATGTGTAGCGGACATTTTTTGGTTGTGGCGCGGGGGACGTGGCAGGGTGTTGCGCGTGGGCAGGCTGTTGCATACCTACACTACTGGGCGAGGACAGAAATTTATCGGGTTCGTTGCGAAAGCGTTCGGCGCATTGTGGCGAGCAGAAATGATAGGTTTTGCCCGCGTGTGCCACTTTGCCGGCTGACTTGCGCGGATCGACCATCATTCCGCAAACGGGATCTTTCCCTGTCCGCGCTTCGGGCAAAGTGGGCAGGCTCGAGGGCTGAGAGTTCGACATAAAGTTTTGCTCGAATAGCTTACTATGTTGGATGTTTGGTAGATACATTCGGGCACGCTGCAGGCGCTCGGAAGACTGGTATAATTGTTGTTATGACACTCCTCGAAATCACGTACGAACTGCAATCACCCTTGAGCATGGCGCAATTAAGCCGACTCGGTGAATTCGCGAATACCTATGGCTTGCGGAAATTTCGGGTGGACAGCCAGAACCGGCTCACGTTTGAATATGACGCGTCACGTTTGCGGGACACGCAGGTCGCTCACGTGCTTGGGCAGGCCGGCATCGCCGTTACGCGCAAGATAAATTAAAATTCTCCACTTTGAAACAACAGCAGGAGAGAAGCTAGTTGAAATTTCTCGTGGTCATTGCGCTGCTCCTCGATACTCCCGTAATCCCCTGACATAACTTGCGCTCCGCGCGACAGGCAACCGCGGCGCTACGGCGCTCATCCACTCAAAGACGAAAGACTGTTACGGCCCTTTGGGAGAAATGCCTTCGTGCGAAAAGTTACCTTGCGGCGCTGCGGCTTAGTTAGTTGGCTTGTTTCATCGGTGTTTTTGGTTGGCGTTGCGCTACCGGCTGGAGTGACAGACAAAACTGTCACGTTCAAGATTCCGCCGGTAAAGATTCCCGTGAACCTGAAAGATCAGCGCATCACGATGGTGGCGTCTGGATTGATCACTTTGACTTCGAAAGCACAGGGACTCAACATTTTGAACCTGCAACTGACCGCCGACATGTCTGACCTGCAACAAAACATGACAGAACTGCTCGGTGCGCAACTGGATAAAGACGATCACTGCGGCGACCGCATCACCATTCAGCACGCCACGTTGACTCCCGCCGAGCCCGCGAGCCTGGCGGTGGTGCAACTGCATTATGAGCGTTGGGCATGCGCGAAGGTGTTCGGGAAGGAGCAGGCCAAACGCGTGGTTGGCGGAAACGCCGTCATTCAGATGACGCTCACTCCCGCGCTGGAGGAAGACAGTGCGGAACTTCGACTGGTGCCGGAGGTGGGGCCGATTCAGGCGGACGGATCGTTGGGGGAACTCCTGCGCTCGGGGACGCTCGGCGACATGCTGCGAGAGAAAATCCGGAACGCGATACTGTCGGCCATGCAAAAAGGAACGGACCTTAGCGCAACGCTGCCGTCCGCGGTGCAGGGTTACGCGAAGATCAAGGATGCGCGATTCAAGGATGGCGGTGAGGGGCGTTTGCTGGTGCTGCTTGATGGAGAAATCAAGATCACGAACGAGCAGATACAAACGCTGTCGAAGCAGGTGAAGGAACGAGTGGCGGCGCAGTAGGCTTTTGCGTAACGAACGAGGGGGTTGAAGAGAACCCCAAAAAAGAGGGGCCCCCGCTTGGGATCGGGAGCCCCGGAAGGCGCGTTTCAATGCCAGTGTCGTTTTCACACCGGCGCGTGGGGTCATCCATCCTAGCTTCCCTCTCAGAGGCAGGTGGTTACGAGTCCCGGAACCCGCAAGCAAGCCCCTTCCCCCTCGCTTGTGGAAACCTGAAACCCGTTACTGAAACACGCCCAACGACTACGCTTTATGCACGATCAGCACCAGCATTTGGAGTTATTGCAATGCGCTAACTCATTGACAATATGTGCCTTGCGTTGATCGCTGCGGTGGCGTGCTTGGCCCAAATCAGTCCGGGAGATTCATTTTGGAACCTCGCGATTATCGCTCGAAGTCAGTCTAGTACCCTCAGGACCCGGGTAACAAAGAGAATTGGTAAGCCAGCGCTATCGGTTTTTTATTGTGGCGAGGTCAAACTTGGCCGCATGACAATTTCATTCCTTCTGCGGCTCCGCCGCTTCACTCTTTGGCTCGTGTTTGATCTCGTCTTAGCTAGCGGACTGTTGGCGTTCGCCGCGTGGGCGGACACGTCGTCTCACCTGCAAAAGCCTGCCGTCGGCAGTTGCTACTGCGGTTGCGCAATGGGAAAAACTTCGGCTGGATGCGGGAAGATGTGCGACCTGCCGAAATTTGCTTCTCGGCGCTGGGCGGTGACCTGTTCGAAACCCCACGCCACGGCAAATATGGAAACGCCAGAGGCTCAGCCACGCTTGCCTCATCCGCCGCACGCGGAGCATGCCAGCAACTGAGCGTAAGACTTCCCCTGCAAATCGAACCCGGGAGCCCGAGAATCGGTTGAGATCCTTCGTCGCGAAAAGCGCTCCCCAGGATGACAATTTTTGTAACCGAAGTGTGGGATGAGATTCTTTGGTGGTTGGAGTTTTTGCTACGACTGAAGCCGTAGCCTGAGGAAAGCGTTGGCCGGAGCTTTCTACTCGTTTAACAGCTTGGCGAAGATTTCGGGGATTTCGAAGACGGCCCGGTTGTTGAGGCACTGGGTGTTGCAGCGAAATTCGGCGAGCTTTCCTGGCTGCATCAGTTGCTTCACGCCGCTGACGATTTCCCTAAAGTTGTGCAGCACGATTCCGACTTCCTTTTCCTTCACCCACTCAGTGTTGTAGCGCTCCTGCGGCAGCGTCCAGGCGTTGCATTCGAGAATCACGGGCAGTTTGCGCACCATGGCTTCCGCCACGCTGCCTGGGCCGGGCTTGCCGATCAGAAAGTCCGCAGCGCGCATCAAACGGTGAACCTCTTTCGTGAACCCCACGATGTGCAGAGGAATCTTCCAGGCGCGCGCGCGAAATTTTTCGGCGAGCTTTTCGTTGCGACCGCAGATGACGATCAATTGCAACGGCAATGCGGCGGCTTCCAAGCGGTCAACGATGTCGTACATGACTTTTGAGCCGAAGCCGCCAAACAGCAACATGCCGGTGGGCAGGTCCGGGCGCAGATTCAGAGCGTGGCGGAGCGCGACTGGATCGGTCGAGTCCTTCTGGTAGAAGTCCGGCCGAAGAATCATTCCGGAAGTAGCGAAGATGTGCGTTGGATCTTTTCCTAGTTGCCGCGCTTGCTCGACGGCCTTTTCGGTACCACAAATCACATATTGCTGGTTGCCCGGCTCGATCCAGAAGCGCGGAGGAAAATCGGCCAGGTCCGTGATGATGGTGACAAAGGGCCGGCCAGGGTAACAGCGATTCCAGGCCTCCGCAATCTCCCGGTTGAAATGGGGAATGACGGAAACCATTAGGTCCGCTGGCTGTTTCTGGAAATGGCGGCGCAAAAGTTTGACCATTGGACCATAGAAGATGCGAATGGTCATTTGCAACAGGCGCAAAAGTTGCGTGGCGCCAAGGGTCCAGCCGTTTCTCAGGAGTATGTTGTACTGCTCTTGAATGCGAATACCCGTGAGTTTGCGCAGGACGTCCAAATGATCGGTAAGGTCCTGAAACTGCACCAAATCCACTTGCCAAGGCCGATTTTGTTGAGCAATCACGGTTTCCAGGGCCACAGCGGCATTGCGGTGACCACCACCCGCATCGTGGAAGAGGATCTGGATTTTTTTCATGGAGACATTCTCGCACAGCCGAATCCGCGTGCAAGAGCACTCACCATGCCATGTGGAAAATTCTTAAATCCATTTGTGTTCAAAGAGTTGCAATCGATTTTCATTCATATTTCGCCCTCTCTTCATGGTCTGTTCATATCTTTCGACTAATCTTTTCACATGCGATGCGACCTCCACGTCCACACCACTGGATCTGGGATGTGCAACACCCCGGGTCTCACACGCATTTGCCGCGAGTCCTATAATCAGCCCGAGGATGTCTACCACCGCTGCAAGCAGCGGGGGATGTCCATTGTAACGGTAACCGACCACGACTCCATTGAGGCTGCCGAAGCGCTCCGCAAATTCAGCGATTTCTTCCTGAGCGAGGAGGTGACGGTGCGGATGCCAAGCGGTACGGAGATGCACTTGGGTGTATACGGCATCAGCGAGAAAGATCACACGGAAATTCAGCGGCGCCGCCGTGATTTTATCGCATTGCTGATGTACCTGACCGAGCGCAAACTTTTCTTCAGCGTGAACCATGTTTTCTCCGGGCTCACCGGAAAACGGGAGATGGAAGACTTCAACTGGTTTGCGTCGTATGTTCCGGCGTTCGAGGTACGTAACGGGCAAATGTGGAGAGAGGCAAATCAGAGCGCGGAGTTGCTGGCGAAACGGCTGGACAAGATTGGCGTGGCGGGAAGCGATTCGCACACGTTGAGCGGAGTGGGCATGACGTTTACCCAAGTTCCGGGATCGCGGACAGTGGAGGAATTCTTCATGGGCTTGCGCGCCGGGCGTGGAGTCGCCCACGGTGCACATGGGGCTTACACGAAACTGACTCTTGATGTGTGGGGCTTTGCCACTTCCTTGATCAAAGAAAAACCGCTGGCGGCGGCAATTCTTCCCTTCACCGTGTTCGTGCCTGCGATTACCGCGGGGCACTGGCTGAACGAGATTCGTTTCTGCAAAAAGTGGGCGGCGCAGCTGTTGGGAGAAGCGCGGCCCAGCATGCTTTGGGAAGTGGATTCGAGCCTTAGGACCGACTGGGCAGGCTGAGAGATGGCCATGGCCGTAGCCAAAACGGTGTGGGGTTACATCGAAAATCGCGACCACCGCGTCATGCGGCGGGTGAACAGTTGGAGCGCGCCGCGGTGGATCCGATTCTGGATGCTGACGGCCACGCGTATGGGCGACGGCTGGTTGTGGTGCAGCCTGGGCACACTGCTGCTGGCGTTTGGTGGTTTGCGGGGTTACGCGGCTTTTGGCGCGGCCGGCGCGGCTGCCATCGTGGGCATCTTTGTTTTCAAAGCATTGAAGAGGTTGAGTCACCGACCGAGGCCATGCCAGTTCCAGCCTCATTGCTGGTCCAAGGTACTTCCGCCAGACCAGTTTTCCTTTCCTTCAGGCCACACCATGACGGCGTTTTCGATCGCTCTTGTGCTGAGTTATTTTTATCCGGGGCTGGAATGGCCGCTGTATTTCCTGGCCGTGAGCATCGGACTTTCCCGGATCGTGCTGGGGATGCATTTCCTCAGCGACGTGCTGGCAGGCGCGGTTCTAGGCTCCGCTCTGGGTGTGGGCGCAATCGTCATGTTCGCGGCATATGGATTCGCCTGACTTTCTTTCCATCTAAAGTACGGACTTCGGATGTTCGGCTAGAGCTTTCTGGAAGGCCGCTAGGTTGCTTGAGTCGATCACGGCCGTGCCGGTGTCAATGAAAGTGGGCAATGGAGCGGCAGGCGCGGTGGCCCAGTCTTTGAACTCGTGCACAACGTTATGGTGCAGGTCGTCGAGGAACCTTACGCCGTAATAGGCCATGACGTAAGGCTTTTGAACTACCGTTGCGGTAATCCACTTTCGTTCAATTCCCTCGAGCGTTTGGGGATCCTTGTCGAAGGCGACGATCCTGATTTTTTCGGTCATGTCCAAGCGGTGGAGCGCGTCGGCCGCCCCTTCTCCACCGGAAGCTTCCAGGCAGATGATGCCATCGATTTTTTCCTTCTTCGTGAGGAGCGCGGCAATGGCATCTTCGGCGACGCGCGCGTCTCCTTTGTCGTCGATCGTTTCAATAACCTGTACTCCGGGATATTTCTTCAATGCGTCGGTAACGCCTCGAACGCGCTCTTCGCTGTTGCGTTGCCCGATCAAGGTGACTATCACTACGCGGCCTTGTCCACCGAGGAGCGTGCCCATGCGATTTCCACTGTCCTGGCCCGCGCGGAAATTATCCGTGCCGATGAAAAGAACGCGCCTCGATTCCGGTGCGTCGGCGTCAATGCAGATGACGGGAATGCCCTGCAGAATGGCATTATCGATCGGATCCTTGAACAACTTCGGATCCGCAACGGAAACCATGATGCCGGCGGGATGCTGCGCGACTGTTTGCTGGAAGGCAGCTAGCTCCTCGCTTGGAGAAAACGTTGTGGGCCCGACAAGATCCACTTTTACGCCAGTGTTTTTCGCGATGTCCGTCAGACCGGCGGCGGCTTCCTGCCAGTACGGTAGATTAATATTGCTAGCAACCAGCACGTAATGTTCATTCGGATCGTGGTACGGTTTTTGACAGCCGACAATGGCAACCGTCAAGAGAACGCTGCTCCATCCGAAAATAATTCGATTCACTTTCATTTTCGGTCTCCTTTTTCAGAGGCTCCCCGCTGAGGCATTTCGTGGGAAGAGACCAGTTGGGATGCCGCAAGCCTAACACAAGCACGGGGCGACGGCGATGCGATGCTTTCGTTTTTTTGGCACTTGGCGGATTAGGTATACGCTGTGTTGCATGCCGCCGGCCTTGCGGAGTATATAGAACAAGTTCCCGTTCTTGCGAAGAGGCCGACCTGGTGTCTGAATTAATCCTTGAAATCACGGTCGAATCTCTGGACACGGCGTTAGCTGCCGAACGCGGAGGTGCGGACCGCATTGAATTATGCGCGGAGTTGATTCACGGCGGGCTGACTCCTTCGCTGGATGCAATGCGCACTGTGCACGAAGAGCTGGAAATCGCGGTTTTTCCGATCATTCGGCCACGCGCGGGCGACTTTGCTTACACGGACAAGGAATTTGCCGCCATGAAGAGGGATATTTCCGTGGTTCGCGATTTAGGAATGGACGGAGTGGTTTTTGGGCTGCTCTGCGCCGATGGCTCGATCGACATCGAGCGCACGAGGGAATTGGTGGAATGGTCGCGGCCGTTGGAAGTGACGTTTCATCGCGCGTTTGATGCCACGCCGGATTTGCCGCATGCACTGGAAGACGTTATTGCAACGGGCGCTGCGCGTATTCTGACTGCCGGCGGAGCGGCGACCGTGCCGACGGGCGTGGAGATTCTGCGTGAGATTGTGCGATTGGCCGGGGACCGGGTTGTGATCATGCCTGGGGGCGGGCTGGACGCAACAAACATTGGCAGAATGGCCGAGCAGACGCGGGCGCACGAATTTCACTCCGGGCTAGGGAGTGTGTTGCCTTATGGCAGCAGCAATTTGCGGAGGTTTGAGACGGAGATTCATGCCATGAAGCGGGCGTTGAAGGAGAGCGGGAGGTGAGCTTTTAACAATGACGCGGACCAAAGGCAGTGCTCTCCCGGGAATGGATTATGAGTGGTCTCTGGGGGCGTTGACTTCTGAGCATAAATTGATCCGGTTCGGAATCGTCAGTGGCTGAAGCCCGAAATCCCACGGCTCACAATGTCAGAGCTGAAGCCAACCGGAATTCGCGATGGATTCTAAGGGCCACTGTTATGAATGACTTACGCTTTTTGGGCTTGGCGGCGCAAGAATGTTGGGACGTCGAGGTCGTCCTTGGCTGCTTCGGGAGTTACGTCGCGAACGTTTTGTTTGACCTGGTTGACGACGTTGGGAGGAGTGACCGGGAGCTCAGCCTGCTCCGGCACTTCACGGCCGGCCTTCCACGTGCGGGGCAGAAACGATTGCTTCTGCGGGATCTGTTTTTTCGCCGTTTCCTTGAAGCCGGCGGCAATCACGGTGATTTTCACCATGTCCTTCATGGCTTCGTCCATCACCGCGCCAAAAATGATGTTGGCGTTCTCATGCGCAGCTTTTTGAATCACGCTGGAGGCTTCATGGACCTCTTGCAAGGAGAGCGAAGAGCTGCCGCAAATATTGATGAGGATCCCCTGCGCCCCCTGAATGGAGTTGTCTTCGAGTAATGGACTGGAAATAGCGCGATTGGCGGCATCGACAGCACGGTTTGAACCGCTGGCGACCGCAGTGCCCATAACCGCGTAACCTTGGCCATGCATGATGGTGCGAACGTCGGCAAAGTCTCGATTGATGATGCCGGGCACGGTGATGATGTCGGAAATACCCTGCACAGCCTGGCGCAGAATGTCGTCGGCGATGCGGAAGGCATCGAAGAAGCTGGTGCCTGGTTCGACGGTTTCCATCAAGCGCTCGTTGGGGATCACGATGACAGTGTCTACGACGCCCACCAGTTCCTGCAGCGCTTGCTCGGCCTGCAGCATGCGACGTTTTCCTTCGAAGGCGAATGGCTTGGTGACGACGGCTACGCTTAGCGCGCCCAGTTCGCTGGCAAGGGAAGCCACTACGGGAGCCGCACCGCTGCCGGTGCCGCCACCGAGGCCCGATGTGATGAAAATCATGTCCGAACCTTCGAGCGCTTCAATGATTTTTTCGGTGTCTTCGAGCGCCGCTTTGCGGCCGACCTCTGGATTCGCGCCCGCGCCAAGTCCTTTGGTGAGCTTTGCGCCGAGCTGCAATTTCACCGGCGCCTGAGACATTTTCAGCGCTTGCAGATCCGTATTGGCGGTGATGAACTCAACGCCCTCCACTTTGGCGCGGATCATGCGGTTCACCGCGTTGCAGCCACCGCCACCCACACCAATCACCTTGAGCTTCGCGGGCTGCAACTCCTCGCCAAAGCTCATCCGGATACCTGCGTCTTTCGCTGTCATGCTGTTCCCCCCGTTCCGGCTGGTGAAAGTCCTTTATAAATCCCGCGTAGATGCGTTTCCACAGCCAGTTTTCCCAGCCTGTGGAAAAAATTCTTCCCGCGGTCTGCGCAAGGCCTCAAGCCCCGGCAAACATCGCCCGCAATTTGGACACCAAACCGCCCGCCTTAGCCGGTCCGGCCTTTTTTGCTTTGGCTGCGCAGAGCACCAAACCTACGACCGTCGCATATTCGGGCTGAGCGACTTGGTCGGGCAGATCGACGATGCCGCGCGGCTGCCCTATGCGCACCGGCAAATGGAAACTGTGCTCGGCCAAATCCTGCAAACCATTCAGACGTGCGCCGCCACCGGCCAGGACGAATCCCGCAGGGATTTGCTTCATCAAGCCTGCGCGGTGCAAGTCGTCGGCCAGGAGGGCGAGCAATTCCTGGGCGCGGGGTTCGATGATCTCCGTGAGCATGTGCGCAAAAATCGTTCGGGGCGGACGATCGCCTACGCTGGCAATTTCGATTGAGCCATCGTCGCGGAGCAAGGCCGCCGCCGCACAGCCATGATGGCGCTTGACGCGTTCGGCCTCGGGGATTGGCGTGCGCAAACCTACCGCCAGATCGTTGGTGAAATGATCGCCGCCAATGGCCACGGCGCCGGTATGGCGAACAACACCCCCGCCGTAGACGATAAGTTCGGTTGTGCCGCCGCCGATGTCCAGCAAGCAGCAGCCCAAATCGCGCTCATCCTGGGTGAGGCAGGCTTCCGCGGAGGCGAGAGGCTCGAGCACGGTGTCGTTGATCAAAATTCCGGCTTTGTTTGCTGCGGTGACCAGATTCTGCGTGGCAGAACTGGACGATGTCACGATGTGCACGTTGGCTTGTAATCGTTGGCCGACCATGCCGATGGGATCGCGGATACCATCCTGAGCGTCCACGCGAAATTCATGCGGCAGAACGTGCAGAACTTCACGATCTTCAGGCAGGGAGATGTTTCGCGCGGTATCGATGGCGCGGCGAACGTCTTCGCGCTCGATATCGCGCGGCCGTGGACCCAAGGACGCTCCGCCCTGACAATTCACGCCGCGTACGTGGCTCCCGGCTACGCCAATAACGGCGGACTCCACGGGAACGTTGGCGACGCTTTCCGCTTCTTCCACCGCGCGCCGGATGGAGCTGACGGTGGAATCGAGGTTCACGATCAACCCTTTACGCAGTCCTTTGGATTCCGTCGCGCCGAGAGCGAGAAAGCGCACTTGCTCGTCTTCCATCTCCGCGAGCAACGCGCAGGTTTTGGTGCTGCCGATGTCCAACCCGACCAGATATTTGTCTTTCTTTGCCAAAATCGTCTCCTGCCGAATCGTTATCTGTTCTTCCCGACGGTTGTGCTGGTGTCCGGGTTCACCACCACCTGCCGGGAATACTGAAGATCAATAGAATGCACTGTTCCGGAATTGGCCTGCCATTGCGCAAAATTTTCCACCAGCATCCGGAATTTGCTGGTGAAATCGGTTTGACCAAAGTGGACGGTGACGGCGTGCGCGTCGGTGTTGCCATCCAAGCCGGCCATCACGACACGCAAATCGCGCGGATTGCTTAAATCTAATTCGCTGATCTGGTCGGATGATCCCGGCTTCACGAGGTCGACCTCTTTCATGAATTCCTGGTATGTCTGCATGCGTCTTTCCCGCTCTTCCCTGGGCAGGCTTTCGGACAATCCGGTGACGATGGGGAACTGAAAATCTTCGCCCTCGGGGCGGTCGAGCAACACGCCATGCGCGTCAACTAGAGTCAATTCGGTGCCATTTCGAAAAAACGCAATGGGTGTGCGTTCCGTTATGAAAACGCGCACACGGTTCGGCAAGATTCGCTGCACGCTCGCCTCTTCCACCCAAGGAAGTTCTTCGACCTCCATCCGCCGCTTATCCAGCGGGATTTTCAACAAGCTGAGGCCGCGATCGCGCGAGAAGAGCTTCTGAACATCTTCACGCGCGACGATGTGGTTGCCGTTTACCTCAATCTGATCCGGCTTCACGAGCAACATCTGCGGGGAGTAGAGCAAGTACCGTACCGAAAACACGGCAGCGCCCAAGGCGGCGGCGCCCACGAGCGTCCAAGCAAACACCTGGCGATAGTAGGTGCCGGTCTTGCCGCTGAATTTTTTGCGACGAATCTCCACCGGCTTTTGGCGGCGGAGGTACCGCGGCTCGTCTTCGGAGACAAGTTCGGGGCGGTACGGCTCGTGTTCGGCCGCCGCGGAAGAAGTGTTTCGCTGGATAGGCTTTACGCGTTCCAAACGACCACCTCGTTTTCGAGAGTTACTCCATAAACTTTTCGGACGCGCTCGCGCACGTCGGAGATCAGGCCGAGCATATCTGCGGCAGAAGCGCGGCCGGCATTGACGAAGAAGTTGGCGTGGCGATCGCTGACCCGCGCCTCTCCCAAGGTGAGACTTTTCAGGCCGAGTTCATCGATCATGCGCCCGGCGGAGGCGCCCGCGGGATTCCTGAAGATGCAGCCCGCGCTCTTTTGGCCCAAGGGCTGGCTGGCGCGCCGCTTTTCGTTGCAAATACGAATGCCTTGTAGGATTTCCGCAAACGGCTTGGAGGGAAGTCGGAGCTTCACTGCCAGCATCATATCATCGGGTGCAAATGAAGTGTGCCGGTATTCGAAGAAAATTTGATCGCCTGTGAGAGTTTCTATTTTGCGCGCGGCCGCCCGGTAGACTTTTACTTCACGGACGTAGGAACCGATCTGGATGCCGTAGGCTCCGGCGTTCATGCGCAGCGCGCCGCCGACGGTTCCGGGCACGCCGATCAAGCCTTCCATGCCGCCGAGATTGTTTTTGGCACAAAGGGTGACAGTTTTGCCGAGATCGGCGGCGGCATCGACGCTGGCAACGTCGCCGTCGATCCCTACGTCTGGATTCGGCTGGCCCAATTGCAGAACGACGAAGGGAAGCTCGCCATCCATCACGAGGAGGTTGGAGCCGCCGCCGAGGAATTTGTGGGGGACAGCGGCGTCTTCGAGAAGATTCAGCAGATCCGGGATGGAATCGTGGCGATTGATGCGCAGCAAATCCGTGGTGCCGCCGATGCCGAGCGAGGTCAACTCGGCCAGCGACACGCCGCGCAGCAGATCTACCTGCAACTTCGGCAGCGCTTCCAGAATTTTGTCGTTCTCAACCCGCATCTCTTACCCCATCGTTTAGACGCAATTCGGAGCCGAGCAATACGGCCAGTTCATTGCTGGCGCGGCTAACGTTTCCGGCTCCGATGGTCAGGATGGCATCACCGGGGCGCGCCTCACGCAGCAGAAACTCAACGGCGGTCTGCATGGATTGGAAGTAGTGCACGTTTTTGTGGCCGGCTTCGCGAATGCTGTTGGCCAGGGCTTCGCTGGTGATGCCCGGAATCGGGGTTTCGCTGGCGGCGTAAATATCGAGTAAGGCCAAAATATCGGCTTGATTGAAGGCGCGCGAAAAATCGTCCCAGAGATGCTGTGTGCGGGTGTAGCGATGTGGCTGGAACAGCACGAGCAGGCGATTGAATTTGCAACCGCGCGCGGCTTCGAGGGTGGCGCGGATTTCCGCGGGGTGATGGCCGTAATCGTCGACGACCGTGATGCCATTTACCGTGCCTTTAATGTCGAAGCGCCGGCCGACGCCAGCAAACTTCGCCAATCCTTCCCGAATTAAATCCGAGGCGACGTTGAGGTAAAGCGCGACAGCCGCGGCTGCAGCGGCATTTCTAACGTTGTGGATGCCGGGAGGATGCGGCAACTCAAACATGCCGAGGTCTTCGCCTTTGTAAGTGAGACGGAATTGGCCGCCAAATCCATTGCTATTGATATCGCTAATTAGAAGATCGGCCTGGCTGGATGTGCCGTAGGTGATAATGGGCCGCTTGACGTTGGGGATAATGGCCTGGACGTTGGGCTCGTCGAGACAGAGGACTGCGGCGCCATAAAAAGGAACGCGGTTGACGAACTGGAGGAACGCGCTCTGAATGTCTTCGAGCGAAGCGTATTGATCGAGATGTTCACGATCGATGGTGGTTACGACTGCCACTACGGGCGCGAACATGAGGAAGCTGCGATCGCTTTCGTCGGCTTCCACGACGAAATATTCGCCCTTGCCGACACGCGCTGTGGTTCCTGCCTGGTTGACGCGACCGCCGATAACGAATGTTGGATCGAGGTGAGCCGCCGCCAGGATCGAGGCGACCATGGAGGTGGTGGTGGTTTTTCCGTGCGCACCTGCAACCGCAATGCCGTATTTGAGGCGCATTAGTTCGGCAAGCATTTCCGCGCGGGGAATCACGGGAATTTTGCGCTTGTGTGCTTCCAGCACTTCCGGATTGTCGGCCTTCACCGCCGACGAAATCACGACGACATGGGCGCCTTCCACGTTTTCAGCTTTGTGGCCTTCATATATCGTTGCGCCCAGATCCTGCAGGCGCTCCGTGATTGTGGATGGCTTTGTATCCGAGCCAGAGACGGAATAGCCGAGGGTGAGCAGGACTTCGGCGATTCCGCTCATGCCGATGCCGCCGATTCCCACCATATGAATTCTCTGAAAATTGCGAAACGATACCATCATGTGCCTCTTGATTCTTTCCGGCTCGGCCGCCGCTCGGCCTCTTCGATCAAATCGACGATTTCGCGTACAGCGTTAGGGTGGGCCAGGCTGCGCGCGTTCGCCGCAAGCTTTTCCATCTCTCCGGGCTCGTCCAGGAGGGAGAAAATTTCCTTGGTCAAGCGTTCTGCGGTCAATTCCGGTTCGGCAATCAGGCGCCCCGCGCTGGCGTTGACCATTTCCTGCGCGTTGCGTAACTGATGGCTGTCCGTCGCCTTCCCAAAGGGAATGAAAATCGCTGCGCGGCCCGCCGCTGCCACTTCCGCGGCAGTGATCGCTCCAGCCCGGCAGACGATCACGTCTGCCCAGGCGAAACGTTCCGCCATATTGGAAAGGAAGGGCGCGACTTCCACCTGCATTTCGTCTCGCGCGTACGCGGCCCGCACATTATTATAATCGCGTTCACCGGTTTGATGCACAATCTGTATCTCCGCCTTTCGTTTCGCCAGAAATTCCGCGGCTTCCATAAAGGTGCGATTGATCGGAAGCGCGCCTTGACTACCTCCGGTTACGAGCAGGCGGAAGGGCTTTTCCGGTTTTCGCGGCGCGATTGCAAAGAATTCCGGGCGTACGGGGCATCCTGTTACTACCGCGCGAGATCCCCACGCTTGCGCGGAAACTTCGTATCCCGTGGCAATTCGTTTTGCCAATCGCGCTAGCAGCTTGTTGGTCAGACCCGGCTCGGCGTTCGGTTCAAAGATTACGTTGCTAATTCCGCGCAGCCATGTGGCCAGCAGCATCGGCCCGGCGGCGTAGCCACCAACGCCGAAGGCGACAGCGGGGTTGTGCCGCTTGAGCACGTTCATGGCGTCTGAGAGTCCTGTTCCGAGCATTCCCAAATTTTTCAGCAGCGTTGTGCCGCCTTTTCCTTTCAATCCGGCCACGCGAATGGTTTCCAACGGCAGGCCCGCCGCGGGCACCAGCTTCATTTCAATCCCCCGTTGTGTGCCTACTAAAACCACTTCGCGCTGCTTCCCTCGCGACAACCACTCGTGCGCGATGGCGATCGCCGGGAACACGTGCCCGCCTGTGCCACCTCCCGCGATGAGAAGTTTCACCGTCGGCCTCTCAAGCCTGCAGGCCTGCGTTGCTGCCGCCTTGCTGCGCCACATTCAGGAGCACACCTGTGGCAAGCAGCATGACCAGCAAACTCGATCCGCCGTAACTAACGAAAGGGAGCGGAATGCCTTTTGTGGGCATCATGCCGAGCACCACGGCGAAATTGATGAGTGCTTGAAACAGCACCATGGCCGTTGCGCCAAGGGCGAGCATGCGTCCGAATCCGTCCGGCGCGTTAAACGAGGCCCGCAGACCTCGCCAGGCATAGGCGGCAAATAACACGATGATTATCGCGGCACCGATGAAGCCCAATTCTTCACAAATCACGGCATAAATAAAATCCGTATGCGCTTCAGGCAAGTAGAACAATTTTTGCTTGCTTTCCATCAGGCCAACCCCGGTGAAGCCTCCAGAGCCGACAGCGATCAAGGACTGCAACAACTGGAATCCGGCGCCTTGTGGATCGCTCTCCGGGTGCAGGAACGCAGTAAGCCTGGCGTTGCGGTAGGAAACGTGAGTAATCAAGAAGAAGAGCACCGGCGTGGCCGCCGCGATTCCAACGGCGAGCCATTTCCAGGAAAGGCCCGCGACATACAAAATCGCGGTCATGATCAGAACGATGTCGACGGAAGTACCGAGATCGGGTTGAAAAACGATCAAGGCCACGCAGATCAGGACGGGAGTGACGGCCGGGAGAATCGTGTGAAGCAAATCTTCCTTGCGAAATTCGAGGCTGGTGGCGGCGCGGCGCTTCAGGTCCAGAAACCAGGCCAGGTAAAGAATGACTGCTAGCTTGGCGAGTTCCGATGGCTGAATCTGCGCCGGGCCTAATTTGATCCAACGGTGGGTGGCGTGAGATTTGTCGAGAAAAAATGTACCGATGAGCAGGATGACGATAACGCAAAGCACTGAATACACAACCGCAGGCTCGCGCAGTTTGTGGTAATCGAGTTTCATCAGCGCAAACATTCCGAGGAGGCCGACGACCAGCCACATGATCTGGCGGAGAACGAAATGGTAGGAATGGCCGAATTGCTGTTGCGCCGTGACCGCGGAGGCACTGAAAATCATCACTGCGCCCAAAAGGCAAAGCACTACGGTGACTCCAAACAACCACCGGTCGGTTTCTGAACGTCTGGCCACGTGGATTATCCCTTTCCCGCAGATTGCCCGGATGAATTTTGCGCGAGTGCGCGAACCAGCTCCTTGAAGACACGGCCGCGATGCTCGTAATTCTGAAACTGATCAAAACTGGCGCAGGCTGGGGCAAGCAGCACAATGTCTCCTGGTTGTGCGGCGTGGGTGGCGATGGCCACGGCGTTGTCGAGCGTAGCGACTCGTTCGATGGCCACACTACCTGCGATCTGCTTGTCGATCTTGTCGGCGGCTGCGCCAATCAGCAGAGCGAGCAGGGCTTTATCGCGAAGGGGTTTTCGCAGCACGGTGTAATCGCTGCCTTTGTCTTTGCCGCCGAGAATAATCAGGATTCTTCCAGGAAACGCCTCGAGCGCTTTCAAGGTGGCGTCCACGTTGGTGGCTTTGGAATCGTTGTAGTAACGCACGCCGGAGATTTCGGCGACGAATTCCAGGCGATGCTCAACGCCCGCGAAACTTCTTACCGCTCTCGCGATGGTTGGCGCGTCAACACCTGCCAGGCGTGCGGCGGTCGCAGCTGCCAGAACATTTTCCAGATTGTGCGCGCCGGGAAGAGGGATTTCCACGACCTTCATCACGAATTCTTCCTTGCCGTGGTGGACGATCACAACATCTCCGCCGAAGGCATAGGCGCCTTGCTTAACGCGTTGCCTGCGGCTAAACCAGAACGACTGCGGCTTGTGCGGCGCCAATTCCACCAAGGGCGCGTCGTCGGCATTCAGGACCGCGGCGTCCAGTTCGGTCTGCTTCCTGAAAATACGCGCCTTCGCAGCCGCGTAGGCTTCGAGGGTTTTGTGACGGTCGAGATGGTCGGGCGTAAGATTTAGAAACACGGCGATGTCTGGCCGGAAGCTGTCCGTCAATTCCAATTGAAAGCTGCTTAGCTCCACGACCGAGACCGTCTCCGCGCTCATCTGATCGACACAGGCAATCAGTGGTGTACCGACATTTCCAGCGAGGATGGCTTTTTTCCCAGCTGTCTTCAGCATGTAGTGAAGCAAAGTGGTTGTCGTGGTTTTCCCGTTCGAACCGGTAATGCCGATCATCTCGCCTTCCAGAAAACGGTAGGCCAGTTCTATTTCGCTCCAAATAGTGATGCCCTTCGAATGAGCTCTCATCAAGAGCGGATCATCGGCAGGCACGCCCGGGCTGGGAACGATCAGGTCCTGGGCCAGATAGGTTTTCTCCCTGTGGCCGCTCAGTTCAAGAGTAACTCCGGCATTGCGCAACTTCGCCGGCACGTCGCCAAGTTCGCTTTCCGGCCGCGTGTCCGTGGCCGTCACAATCGCATTGTGTTTCGCGCAAAACAAAGCTGTTGCCACTCCCGTGCGCGCCAGCCCCACGGCCAGCACGCGCATCCTCCGCAACTCAATCGATCCGGGCATCCTTGTCAGCAGCCGTTCCCAGGTGCAAAATTCATCGCAATTTCAGCGTTGTCAGCGCAAACAGCGCAAACACCAGCGCCACAATCCAGAAGCGGACGATCACTTTGCTTTCGCTCCAACCGAGCAGCTCAAAATGGTGGTGAATGGGCGCCATTCGAAAGATACGCTTGCCGCGCAACTTGAATGAGCCGACTTGAAGGATCACGGAAAGAGCTTCAACTACAAAAATCCCGCCGACAAAGACCAGAAGCACTTCCTGCTTGATGATCACGGCGATGGTGCCAAGCGTTCCGCCCAACGACAGCGAGCCTACGTCTCCCATGAACACTTCGGCCGGATGCGCGTTGTACCAGAGAAAGCCGAGTGATGCTCCCACTAACGCGCCGCAAAACACGGTGAGTTCGCCAACGCGCGGTATGTATTGAATTTCAAGGTATGTTGCCCAGCGGAAGTTGCTGCTGACGTAGGTCAGCACCGTAAGTGCACCGGCCGCAATCACGGTGCAGCCAATCGCGAGACCGTCCAAA
This sequence comes from Candidatus Acidiferrales bacterium, assembly GCA_963742325.1. Taxonomy (GTDB): domain Bacteria; phylum Acidobacteriota; class Terriglobia; order Acidiferrales; family UBA7541; genus Acidiferrum. Next base: position 4,253,079 of record CAVULB010000002.1, read on the forward strand.
CCATCGGTGAGATTCACGGCGTTGGAACTGCCGGTGATCACGAGGGCGACGAACAGAAGAAATGGCAGGAACGCGAGCGGCCACAGGTGCCCGGCATGCAAGAGGCTGTGAATCACCAGATCCGGGCGAAACCTTTTCACAAACGGAAAAATTAATTCGGTGGAGTATGCGCTATGCCTCGCCAGCACAAGCAAGACGAAACCCACAAGCGAGCTGACCACGATCTGCAGCACGATTTTATTCTTTCCGGTTAATCCCAGATTACGGCGCTTGGCGACCTTGGCATAGTCGTCCAGAAAGCCGATGGCGGCAAAGGCCAGCAAGGCGAAGAGCGCCAGCATCACGTAGGGATTGGACAGGTCCGCCCACATCAGTACGGGCACCGCGGTGGAAATTACGATGAGCACGCCGCCCATTGTCGGTGTGCCGGCTTTTTTCTTGTGCTCCTGCGGACCTTCTTCGCGAATGTATTGGCCGATTTGCAGTTCGCGCAGTTTGCGGATCAGCCACGGTCCAAATACCAACGCGAGAAACATGGCCGTGAGACTAGCGTACACGGTGCGGACAGTGATATAGCGAAAGACGTTTAGTGGGCTGAAATATTTTTGGAGGACGTGGTAGAGGAGGTAGTAGAGCATGTCAGTGGCCCCCTCCAGAGAGCGAAGGCGCGTCGACGGGTGCGAACCTGCCCAATAGGGCTTCGACGATCTTCTCCATCTTGACGCTTCGCGAACCTTTCACCAGCAGCAAGTCGTCGGACTTGACGAAGTCAGCTAAAAAGTCGGCGGCTTCCCTGGGCGTCACGAAAAATTTTGTGCGTTCGCGGGGCAGTCCTGAAAAGACAGCACCTTCGACGATTTGCGCCGCATCGCCCTGGACGCCGATGACGAAATCGACCTTTCCGGATTTCGCGGCGTGTTCACCCGCATCACGATGCAATTTCTGTGAGCTGGGGCCGAGTTCACGCATTTCGCCGGCGGCCAAAATGCGGCGGGCGTAACCGGGAGTGGCATTCAGCAGGTTGATCATCGCCTGCAGCGCCGCCGGGCTCGAGTTGTACGAATCATTGATCAATGCGAATCCATTCGTGAAGCGAATCAGTTCACCGCGCATGGCCGGCGTGTGCAAACCGCGAAGCACGGTCTGCGCTTCGACCGCGCCGATATTCCAGACACTGGCCGCAGCGACAGCCGCAAGCGCATTCCACACCACGTGGCGACCCGCCAACGCCAATTCCATGCGCGTCCGTTTTCCTCCATGTACCAGAGTGAACGAACTCCCCAGCGCGCCGTGGTCTTCGATTTCTTCCGCGGCAAATTCCGCGGGCTTGTCCACGCCGTAAAAAATGACGCGGCCCGGGGCCACTTCCGCCATCGCGGCAACACGCGGATCGTCGGCGTTCAGCACGGCTACGGAGCTGCTGCCACGCAGGCCTTCGATAAGTTCACGCTTGGCCAGCGCAATGTCGTCCACCGACGTGAAATTCAGAAGGTGGGCGGGGCTGACCCTGGTCTCAATGGCAACGTCGGGTAGGGCTATGGCTGCCAGGCGCTTGAGCTCGCCGGGAAAAGACATGCCCATTTCCAGCACGGCCGCGTCGTCCGTTTCTTCCAGGCGCAACAGAGTCAGCGGCAGCCCGTACTCATTATTGAAATTACCTTCGCTTTTCAGCACCCGTAACTGCGAACTAAGCAGTGCCGCCACGATCTCTTTCGTGGTGGTCTTACCGACCGAGCCAGTGATACCGCACACTTTTCTACCCCAGTCTTTTCGTACGGCGCGGGCCAGCCGATGCAGGGCCTCAAGCGTGTCCGGAACGGTGATGCAGCGGTCCTGTAGCCATCCGGGATAGCGCGACACGAGCGGCCCCACCACCACGCACGCCAGCGCTCCGCTTTCCATAGCTGCGGCCACGTGGTCGTGTCCATCGTGAGTGGGACCGTGAATGGCGATGAACAGTTCTCCGGCACGTATCGTGCGAGAATCAATCGAGACGCCGGCCAGCCGGGCCATGGGGTCAAGTCCATGCCCGCATTGGCCTGCCACCGCATCAGCCACCTGTGCAACCGTCCACCGCATAGTTTCCTCAAAAAGTTGGCTTTCGCATTGGTTCGGCCGAGGTATTGGCCTCGTCCGTACAACGGAACTGCTCTGTCCGTTCTCACCGGTTGAGGGCTCCTCCTTTGTCTGCGAGTCACTGCTCTGGCTCGCAGCCCCTCGCCTCTCGTGCAGACGAGACGTGAGCGCTACGTGCCAAACCCTGCGAGTTCGCTGGGCGCTTCCCTGTATCCGCGTTCGTTGAGCGCCGCGCCCGCTACTTGGCGATCGTCAAATTGAACCGTGTGATCCGCAAAAATCTGATAATCCTCGTGTCCCTTGCCTGCGAGCAAGACAATGTCTCCGCTGCGCGCTTCTTCGATGGCAAGGCGGATGGCCTTGGCGCGGTCCGGTTCAATCATGTATTTTCCGCCGGACTTCTGCATGCCGACGACGATATCGCTGATGATTTTCAGCGGATCTTCCTGGCGGGGATTGTCGCTGGTGAGGATCGAGAGATCGCTGAGACGGCCGGAGAGTTCGCCCATGATGGGGCGTTTGGTGCGGTCGCGCGATCCGCCGCAACCGAAAGCGGTGATAATTCTTCCCTTGGGATTGAGCTCGCGGGCGGTGCGGATCAGGTTCTCCAGCGCGTCGTCAGTGTGCGCGTAGTCGACGATGACGAGGAAGGGCTGGCCAAAATCCACGCGTTCAAACCTGCCAGGCACGGCGCGGAGATTGCGGATGCCGGCTTCGATCACTTCGTTCGGGAGTTCCAAGCCGATTCCCGTGCCGATGGCGGCAAGTATGTTGTACACATTGATGCGGCCGACAAGCGAGGATTCGACCTGGATTGCGCCGGCGGGCGTTTGTGCAATGAAGTTCAATCCTCTAAAGCTTAATTGAAATTTCCTGGCCCTCAAATCCGTACCGTTCTGCAGTCCGTAGGTCAGGATCTTTTTCCCGAGTCCCGCGAGCTTCTTTCCCCATTCGTCGTCGGTGTTGATGACCGAAACATCGGGCGCGCCGGAGCCGGTGCCTTCGAAAAGCATGCGTTTTGCGGCGAAATAGTTTTCGAAGGTTTTGTGATAATCGATATGGTCGCGGGTGAGATTCGTGAACACGGCCACGGCAAAGTGGCAGCCCCACAAGCGGTCCATGGCGAGGGCGTGGGAACTGGCTTCCATAGTGGCATAAGCACCGCCTGCGTCGCGAATCTCCGCAAAAAAATTCTGGAGGGCGAGGGATTCCGGCGTGGTGTTCGGGGCAGGGCGTTCGCCGAGAGGGGTGTGGTAGGCAATAGTGCCGAACAAGCCGGTTTTTGCACCCGACGCGCGCAGGATGGAATCGATCAGGGAGGTGGTGGTGGTTTTCCCGTTGGTTCCGGTAACGCCAACCAACTTCAGCGCGTTCGCCGGGTGCCTGTAAAAATTAGCCGCGGCCTCGGCAAGAGCCTTTCGGCCTTCGGCCACGTGAATCCAGGGAATTTCACTTGGCCAATCCTGCGGCGCCGGATCTTCGCTCATTATCGCAGCAGCGCCGCCGGTGACGGCAGCCTTGGCAAAGAGGTTGCCGTCGGTGGCAAGGCCATGAATCGCCACGAACAGGGCGCCAGGGCGGACTTTTCGCGAATCATTCGCGACATGACGAATCTGGAGTTCGCCTTGGGGCAACTGCGAACGCAGGGACACGCCATCGAGCAAGGCACGCAGGGTGATTCCGCCGGTCTGTTCCCGCTCAGCCACAGTGTGTTCCCTTTCAGCCTCTCCCGTTTGCCCCGTGCGCTTCTCGATCTCTGAAGTGCTACTGCTTCCCGTTGCCATCTGTCGTTTGTAAGCCCTTTTCCTATTTTGACTTGCGCAAATGTGCCGGAGTATCGCCGAATTCCACGGTCACTTTCGCGCCCCGGCGTAGTTTGGCTCCCGCCGCCGGTGTCTGTTGAATTGCAACATTCGTGCCAATCAAAACCGGGTCGAGTCCCAGACGCATGCAGGCTTCGGTTACGTCTCGCATTGTTTTTCCCGAAAAATCCGGTATCACGATGTCGCCGCCTTCATCCGCGGACATCAGCACTTCGGGGGATTTCGGCGGATTCGTTTTCGCCGCGTCGGGCTTGGCAGATTCTTCGGCGACTTCGGGTTGCGCATTGAAATCGACCGCTGACAAATCATCGAGTGAGCCGTCTTCGGTCTCATTATTGTTCTTCCGATAGCTGGTCTGGATCAACTGTGGGTTCACGGGGATGTCTCGCGGGACATCCAGATAAGGCAGAATTTGTTCCGCTATTCTTTTGAACACAGGCGCAGCTACTTCTCCTCCGCCGTGTGGATACCCGCCGGGGGAATCGATGGAGACGAGAATGGTGACCGTCGGATTATTGATGGGCGCGAACCCGGTGAAAGATGCGATCACGTTTTTGGGCGAGTACCTTCCAGTGTTGGGATCGATCTTTTGTGCGGTGCCAGTTTTGCCGGCTACGGACCAACCGTCCAGGCGGGCCTTCGGTCCGGTACCGTGCAAAACCACGCCTTCCATCAACCGGCGGAGGGTGGCGGCAGTTTCCGGCCGAATGATGCGCTTTGGATCCGTAATTGCGGACGGGCCTTCGAGGGGGAGGGCCGCATCCCCGCGCTTCATTTCGTCGACAATGTGCGGCTTGTAAAGCAAACCGCCATTCGCAATTGCCGATACCGCCGTAATCATCTGCAGCGGTGTGACGCCCACTTCCTGCCCCATGGAAACTGACGCGATGGAATAGGAGCCCCAGTGCTCGAGGCGGTTGAGCAATCCACGGCTTTCGTCGGGCAGGTCGACACCGGTGCGGCTGCCAAATCCAAAGGCGCGAATGTAGTCATAGAATTTCGGTGAGCCAAGGCGCAGCGCAATTTTAATCGCGCCCACGTCGCTGGAATTCGCCAGAATGTCGGCGACTGTGAGCATGCCATACTTCTTGTGATCGTGGATCAAGTGCCCGGCAACGGTTACCGCTCCGTTCTCGCAGTTGAAGATTTCGTCGGCGCGGATCAGGTTTTGGTCGAAGGCTGCCGCCAGGGTGATCAGCTTGAACGTGGAGCCTGGCTCGTAAATCTGACTGATGGCGCGATCTTCTTTTCTTTCTCCGGACACGTCGAACGCTGCGTTGGGATTGAACTTCGGCCAATTCGCAAGAGCAAGAATGGCGCCACTATTAGGATCCTGCACGATAACTGTGCCTGCGGGGGCGTGCGTTTTCTCAATGGCCAAGGCCAATTCCCGCTCGGCGATGTACTGGATTTTTTCGTCCAACGTAAGAACGACGTTGACTCCGCGGTCGCGTTCCGCTTCTCCGCCATCGAACCAGCGCTGGCGGGCGTCTGCCATAACCACAACTTTTTCTTCTTTGCCCCGAATCAGGTTGTCGTATTCGCGCTCGATGCCGCCCAGCCCCTTTTCATCGACGTCCACAAAACCCAGAACGTGCGCGCCTAACTCCCGCTTGGGGTAATAACGCTGATTTTCTTCCTGAAGGTAAATGCCCTTGAGGTTGGCGGACTCCACCTCTTCCGATTTTGCGGGCGTCAGCTTGCGTTTGATCCAGACAAAGGGACTGCCCGAATCCAATTTCTCGCGAATCTCTTCGGCCGGCATATCCAACGGGACGGACAGCAGTCGCGCCACCATGGCGCGATCTTTGATTTCCGCGGGAACAGCGAACGCGGATTGCACCGGGACACTCATCGCCAGGGGGTGCATGTTGCGGTCGTAGATGACGCCACGCTTGGGATAAATGTCTATGGTGTGACGTTGCTGGCGAGCGGCACGCGTAAGGTAATCACTGTGAAGAAATAACTGCAGGTAGGCGACGCGACCGAAAACGGCGGTCATCCAGAAGAGTACGAAGGCGGCAAGAATCAGCAAACGAACGTGAACTTTTTCTTGCTCCATGGTTCCTGGTTTCCGGCTCGCGCTCCGTGCGGATGTCGATGTTGCTTCAGAACTCGTATTTATTCGGCGCTCGCGGATCCTCAGGCGAGCTTAGGGCACGCGATTAGGCCGCACGTACTGGATAGCTGCGACTTCCGCGCCATCCGGATTCCCGTACTCGCGAACTTGGCTGGCGGTGGGCTGCGTCAAGCCCAATTCGCGCCGCGCAATTACGTCGATGCGATGAGGATCGCGCAGGCACGCAATCTCTAGTTTCAGCTTGCTGTTCAATTTCTGGGCCTGCTGCGTCTTGGATTTCAGATCTTCGAGTTGGAAGCCCAGATCGATGCAACGGAAGTGCTGGTAGACATACAGCATGCAAAAGGCGGCGATGATGCTGCCGAGGGCTACGGTTTTGTACAGATTGCGCATTTTGACGGGTTCGACGCGACGCACCAGGCGCGAGTTATCAATTTTCTTTAGGGTGTAAAATTCCACGATCGACTGACGCTTTCCGCGATTCTTCACGGCCGCTTCGTGACTGGCGCGAGAGGTAAGTCTAGGTTGCAATCGCGCGGATTCCGCGCTTTGCTTAGCCGCAAGAATTCCTTCATCGCCTGGGCCGCCCCACTGATACGCTGTCGCCATGTTTACACCTTCTCTGCGCACCGGAGTTTCGCACTACGCGATCTCGGGTTCGCTCTCTGCTCGTCTTCGCTGGGCACAATCACGTGTTTGGTGAGCACCTTCAGCGTTCCCTCGCGCTCGCCTTGCCGGAACGCATGCTTCACCGGTCGGTCTTCGCGCGAGTGGTACGTGAGCACCACCCAACGACCGCCAGAATTTAAAGTGGCAGGGGTCCGGGAAAGAAACTGCCCGAGTTCCTCCAACTCTCGATTCACCGCTATCCGCAGCGCCAGAAACGTTTTTGTCGCGGGATGCAGTTTCTGCCTTCCCCATTGCTTCCGGGCACCTGCCACAACCGTTGCCAGGTGCGCGGTGTCCCGTAGGGGCCGCGCTTTCACGATCGCCCTGGCGATCCTTCTGGAATCGTACTCTTCCGCTTCGCGGTAGAGCAGGTCGGCGAGTTCTTTCTCCGGCCAGCGATTCACAATTTCATCGGCAGTCAGCGTGTCTTCCTCCGCTTCACCGCTACTCATTCTCATGTCCAACGGCCCCGCTTCCCGAAACGAAAAGCCGCGCTCCGGGCGATCAAGCTGCATGCTCGAAACTCCCAAGTCGGCCAAGACCCCGTCCACCGTCGCTATCCCCAACGCGCGCACGGCCTCCGAAATCCTGGAGAATGCCGTTTGAACGAAGCTCACTTTGCTCGAGAACTCGTTGAGCCGCTCCCGCGCGATCTGCAGCGCCAGTGCGTCCCGGTCCAGGCTGATCAACCGGCCCGAGGACAATCGGGCGGCGATGGCTGCCGAATGGCCTGCTGCCCCGAGCGTGGCGTCTACGTAGATCCCGTCCGGTTTTACGTTCAGCCATTCCAACACCTCGTCCAACATCACCGGCGTGTGTAATGCGCCCAATTTCCGTTTGCCTGTCTGCCCGACTCGCCCGAACTCTGCCCAATGCCCGCTAAAGAAACAGCCAGCAGCCCCAAAACCCGTCAAATCCCCAAATCGCCCAAAACCTTGTCGTCTTCGTCGGTGTATGGTTCCTTTTCCATCTGATCCACCGCTCGAGCGTCATTCATCACTTCCAGATAGTCCAAGGTGCCCAAGACCGCGACATCGCCCTTCAATAGCGCCTTCTCTCTCAAAATCGAGGGCAAGAGCACTCTTCCCTGCCCATCCAGCTCCGCAACTTGCCCGAAGTAGCTCGTTCTCATCAACAGCTTGCGCTTCGATTTGTTCGTGCTGGGCAACTTCGCCAGCCTGTCCTCGATCTCACTCCACACCTTCATCGGGTAAATGCGTGCCGACTCCCCGGTCGGACTGGTGATGTAAAACTGGTTGCCATACTCCGTCAGTTCGCCTAAAAAGGAGGCGGGGATCTTCAGACGACCCTTCTCGTCGACTTTGGCCGGAGAATTTCCCCTGAGTTTCATGAATCCCGTCTCGTTGGAGGACCAGTTTGCCCACTAGAACCACTGCCCCCTAGGAAAATCTACTTCATTCCACTGTCAACCACTTCGCCCCACTTTTCACCACAGCCTACCTTGTTTCTGGCGCATGTCAAGGAAAATTCGCATTTGGTGTGGATAATTCGTTGATTGTAACTTGACGGAAAATCGCTTTTCGCGCCACGACGGGCGGTGCTCGGGGAAAGTTAGCTTCACAACAGGTTGTGGGGCAATTGCGGGGCGATTGGGTTTCCCTTTTTAAAACGGTTGTAGGCTCCGGCTTGCGTTCCTTGACCGTGAACAGGCATATTGATTTTGTAGGGAGACGATGAAAAAACCCGAGCTGACTGCATTGCCTAAACTGGCCGCTGGCGTCCGCTTGAATGACAAGAGCCAGTTGCCGCGGAAACTGCTGGCGGAAGGACGAGAGATCCGGCTGAGCGGCCCGAGCCTGGAAATCGTGAATCTTTGCGACGGCAAGCATGCCGTCCAGCAGATTGCGGAAAAGCTTCATGCGCTATATCCCAAAGCGGAACCGGAGCGGATCACCCAGGATTTGTTGAATTATCTGGCGCTATTGCATGATCAACGGGCGATTGAGTTTTGAGTTTTCCTCAGAGACTGAAGACCGAATTTTCTTGTCTCTAAATGGCGGAACACCAATCGGCGTGGCTGAACCTGCCTCTAGCTCAAGGCTGGAGCGGTTTTCTCGGTTACTACTTTCATTACCACTCGTAGGAAGAAGATCGCGCAGGCGATCAGGACGGCCAGCCCAAAGATGAAGGTCGTGCGCGGCGCGCCGATGTGTTTGGCCACGACACCAGCGATTAGAGCGCCGATTGGCATTACGCCCATGAACATCGTGGCGTAGACGGCCATAAGGCGGCTACGCATTTCGTCTGGCACACGCTGCTGGATTATGGTGTTGGTGGCCGCCATCTGGGAAGTGGCGGCGAAGCCTACGATGAAGAGCACTGCCGCGCAGAGCCAGAAGGATGTGGCAAATGCGAACACCAGCAATGCCAGGGCACACGCCGTGCAGGTGGCACCGATCCAGCGTGCCAGCCCTTTGTATTCCGTGCGAGCGGCGAACTGCAACGCGCCGAGCACAGCGCCCGTGCCTGCCGCGCTCATGAGCAGTCCTAGCGTTTTTGCGCCGCCGTGGAGAATATCGCTGGCATAAATGGGCAGGAAAACGGAGTACTGCAGACCGAAGAAGCTGAGGGCGCTAAGCAGGAGCAACGCGGAACGGATAGGAATGTCGCTCATGGCAAAGCGAAAGCCTTCAATGAAGCTGCGGACTGGGGATTCGCCCGTCGACCTGGACTCTGTGCGCGGAATGTGCATCATCAGCAGAGCGGTGAGCACGGCGACGAAGCTGAGGGCGTTGAGAAAAAAACACCAGCCTTCGCCGATCAGCACAATCGTGAAGCCGGCGATGGCGGGACCCACGACGCGCGCGCCGTTGAAGATGGAGGAGTTCAACGCAATGGCATTGGGCAAATCCTCTTTGCCGACCATGTGAACGAAGAAGGCCTGGCGAATGGGCACATCGAAGGCGTTGACGATACCGACCACAAACGCGATGAGGATCAAATGCCAGGTTTTGATGAGGTGAGTCAAGGTGAGTCCGGCGAGCAGGAACGCCAGAATCATGGAAATGGTTTGCGTGGTGATGACGCCGCGATGGCGGTTGTAGCGGTCGCCGACATAGCCACCCATCCAGGCGAGGCCGAGCATGGGCAACTGGCTGGCAAATCCGAACAGGCCAAGGAGCGCAGCGGAGCCGGTCAGCTTGTAGACGAGCCACTGCTGCGCCGTGTTTTGCATCCACGTGCCAATCAGGGAGATCAGTTGCCCGATGACAAACAGTTGAAAGTTCCGATGTTTCAGCGCCCGGAACCGCGTGGTCAAGTCGAGAATCTCATTCACCATTTTCTTAGATGATTTTAGCGCTAAAAGTCACGGCGCAGGGGATTCCGGAGGTGATGTGAAGGGTTAGAAACCCGAAAAACCCACGCAGGATTGGCTGTGCCGGAGTGACTGAAAACTTTGAACTAAATACTGTTTTACTCGTTGGGAGTATCGGGGGCGCCGACGTGGGTGTGGCTTAGATCGCGGAGCATGGATTTTTCGTCATCGCTCATGCCACGGGTGAAGTTAGGATCGTCGAGGCGCTGATTGCGTGCGGATTCCGGCATGTTCTGGAGCACGCCGAGTTTCTGCTTCAGGACCTGTTGACGGTCCCAAGGCATCTGGCGCCATTTAGGAAGCACGTCATTCTTGATGTGATCGCGCTGCTCGGGCGTCAAGTGGGTCCAGATTGCCTCTTTCGAACGCAAGTCCTGGCGCTGTTGCGGGGTCATGTGGTCCCACTGATTGAACTGCTGACGGATTTTGTTCTGCTTATCCGGCGAAAGATTCTGGAAGGCGCGGCTGTTCTGCAGGACTCGCTCGCGCTGTGTCGGCGACAGATCGCGCATGGTATCGACCCACGGGCGTGCAGAGCCCATACCAAGCCGCGGCCGCTGATTCAGATTCGCGCCGCCATTTGGCCGATAGGCGTTGTTGTAATTTGCCGGCGGAGCCACATGGGATTGCGGGGCGCGGTTATTCTGGTTTGCCGGCGGATGATTGGGATTTGCGGGCGGCCGGTCGGCATTATGATTCTGATTTTGCGGATGCGCGGGAGCAGGAGCGGGCGCAGGATGGCTTTGCGGCGGACGATCGGGATGAGCTTTCTGCGCAGACGCGTTACCGGCCACAGCGGCAAAAGCGGCCACAGCCAGAACGACCATCCCGAATTTGAGTCTCGTGCGCATCTCCGCCTGATTCTCTGGTTTCCTTCCGGTCTGTAGACCGGTGCACCAACCGTTACATCGGCTGTTGCGTGTCTGAAGCCTGGTCTGCCTGCACGGGAGCCGGCAATTCCTTCAACGGCTCAAAGTTGGAGATAACGTCGTGATCTTCCAGAACCGGCAAATCCTCCATCATCTGTTCATCGGCCATTTGTTGATTCGTTCCCCAAGGCAACACGGGTGCGTGCTGCCGCTGAGAGAAACCAAGCCAGAGAGCAGCAACCAAAAGCGCGGAAGCGGCAAAGGCCACGCGCGGCGAAATTCTCAACCACGCCCACCAGCTTTGCTTGACTGGCTCCGCGACTACGAGCGCATGGACGCGCGCGTCGAACGCGGGCGAAGGTTCGATCACCGGCAGCTCATCCAAGAGCCCGGAGACGGCGCGGAATTCCTGCACACGCAGTTGGCACGTTGCACATGCCGCCAGATGCTTTTCGACATCCAGCCGCTCGCTTTCCCTTAACCGGCCATCGATAAAACTGAGAATCCGGTTTTCCATTTTTTCGCAACTCATAACAGCCTACTTTCCCTACCCATGGTTCTTGACTTGCTGCGCAACGAGTGGGGCTAGTTCCACTCGAAGCGACTCATACGCGCGGAAGAGCAGCGATTTTAGAGCACTTTCCGAGCAACTGAGGATCTTGGCGATCTCCGCGTAATCGAGCTCCTGATATTTGTGGAGCAGGACTGCAGCGCGCTGCTTTTCCGGCAGCTTGTCGATAGCGTGACGAATCATGTTCTTTCGCGCGTCCTCGACGAGATGCTGTTCGATATTCGGATGTTTTTCCGGAATATCCAGCGGCCGTTCGTCGCCGTCTTCAGCGTCCACAGTGACCGGGGCATCAATGGAAACCTCCAACTTCTGGTGACGGTTATCGCGGACCGAGTTGAGCGCCAGGTTAGTGGCGATCCGAAAGAGCCAAGTGGTGAACTTGGCGCTCGGTACGTAATCTTCGCGGGCGCGATAAACGCGCAGGAACACATCTTGGGCGAGATCTTCCGCCTGCTCCCGATTCCGCACCATGCGAAACAGGAAGTTGACGAGTGGTGTGCGATAGCGGTGCAATAGAAGCTCAAAAGAAGCTTCATCACCAGCTTTCACGTCCAGCATTAGTTGGACGTCGGTCCTGGCCATAGCACCCACACTGTAGCAAACACATTTGTTCTCAGAAAGTTGCGGCTTTGAGGCAAGGCGCGAGGTTGGCACGGGCGGGTGGTGTGGGACGCTCAGACGTTAAATAAAAGCTTTAAAATCAGCATGCTAGCTACGCCGATGAAAACGAGGAAAGCCATCCTCCAATTGGGTTCGCGGTTGACCTCGGGGAGCAGGTCTGTGGCCGCGACATAGACGGTTACGCCACCGGAAAGCGGGAGGGCATATTTGAGCTGGCTCTGGAGGAGGCTGGTGAGAAGCACGCCAGCCAGCGTGGCTGCGCCCAGAAGGCCGGCAGCACGGACGGCGTCGCGTTTGCCCTGGCCGCTGGCGAGAACGACGGAAGCGATGGTAAATCCTTCCGGCAATTTATGGAGGAAGACGGCGACGAAAATGACCATACCTAGCCAGGTGGAAACGAGGAAGCCTGCGGCGATGGCGACGCCGTCGAAGAATGTGTGGATGGCCATGCCGAGGAGAACGGTGCGGCGTGCGTGGCGGCCGTGCATTTCTTCGGTGTGCGTTTCTTCGCCGAAGTGAAAATGAGGCGCGATGGTGTGTTCGAAAAGATGAATGAGGAAGTAGCCGATGAGGACGAAAAGTAAGGCGTTTTCGCCCGCGAGGTGGACCGCTTCTGGAATGACTTCGACAAAGGCCACGCTGAGCATGTAGCCCGCACCCAGCGCCAGAAAATATTGCAGGTACTTACGCGGCCATTCGCGTCGAACCACGAAATAGCCGCCGAGCACGTTGCCCGCGGCGGCGACAAGGCCAAGGAGAGCCGCCAGCGCGATCCGAAATGGAAGTTCGTGGGACATGAAGAAAGTTGCTGGTTTTTTGAGTGAAGCTCGAAAATGAAAGATATACGTTATTCGTCCGCCGTTTTGGATAAGACTCCGAACTCGAAACTAAAAACTTCGAACTGTTCTATCCACTGTGGCGGAAAAGAATAACATCACCTTCCTGGACGATGTAATCTTTCCCTTCGAGGCGGACCTGGGCTTTCTCTTTTGCGGCGGCGATGCTGCCGGCGGCAAGGAGATCCTGGCAACGAACGACTTCGGCGCGGATGAAGCCCTTTTCGATGTCGCTGTGAATTTCGCCGGCCGCCTTTACGGCTGTGGAACCTTTGCGAATGGTCCAGGCGCGCACTTCAGGCTCACCCGCCGTGAAGAAGGGGAAGAGGCCCATCAGATCGTAGGTCGCGCGGATCATGCGATTGAGCCCGGGTTCCTTCAGACCGTAGGAGGCTAGCAGTTCGGCGGCTTCGTTCTCGTCCATCTCGGCGAGTTCGGCTTCTAAGCGCCCGCAGACAGCTACGACCGCGGTGTTGGGACGGCCTTGCAGCGCAGACAGTTTGTGCTTCTCGACGGCCTTGTGCAATTCGGCGGCTTCGTCGTCGCCGAGATTCAGGACGTACAACATTGGACGCTGGGACAAAAAGAGAAAGCCGCCGATGGGCTTGCGCTCTTCGGGGATAAGTTCGAGCTCGCGAAGGGGCTTTTCCGCCTCCAGGTGCGCCTTGCATTTTTCTAGGACAATTTTTTCGAGTTCAAACTGAGGATCTTTCTTTTTCTTCAGATCTTTTTCCAGGCGCTCCAGGCGCTTGGTGATCTGCTCGTGGTCAGAGAGGATGAGCTCGAGGTCGAGGTTGGTGGCGTCGCGCAGCGGATCGATAATGCCCTCGGAGTGCGGCACGCTGGGTTCGTCGAAAACGCGAATGACATGGGCGATGGCGTCGACATCGCGGAGGGTTGCAAGGCTTTCGCGCATGCGCTCTTTTTGGACGCCGGGAAGATCGACGTACTGCACGGAGGCGTACGTAATTTTCTTGGGATTATAAAGTTTTGCGAGCTCCAGGAGCCGCGGCTCGGGAACTTTGGCTACACCCACGTGGGCTGTCTGTGCACCTTTGGCGTCGACATTCGCCTTGGTCAAAATGCGGAACAGCGTGGTTTTTCCTACTTGGGGCAATCCAATAATGCCTGTTTGCATGAATCTAAGGACCCTTCACTGGTGATGCGTTGTCAGGAGACTGGTTCAGGAACAGAACCACCGGTGACAGTGCGCGAATTTCGATCAAACAATCCTTCGATTTTAGCATATTGGTTCGCTGTGCCGGACAGCCGTGGCGCTTACCAAATCGAATGGCGTGTATTATCTTTATCGACCACTGGGCTTTGTCCACCGATGATGGTAAACATTCCACCCATGAAGCTGGCCTTTGATCTAGAAGAAGCGCTGCGGCATTTGTGCGAACGCGACGCACAGCTGAAACGGCTGGCGGCGGAGACCGCGGCGTTCCAGATCGATGTGGAAGAAGGACAATCGCCCTACGAAGTGCTTCTGGAAGCCATCGCGTATCAATCGATTTCCGGCAAAGCGGCGGCAACGATCTATGGCCGGATCAAGGCGCTGGGAGAACATGGCCGGACGCCCACGCCAGAGAAGATGCTGAAGATTCCGACGGCGAAACTGCGCAAGGCGGGCTTGTCTGGTGCAAAGGCAGCGTCGATGAAAGATTTGGCGAAGAAGGCGCTGGCAGGAGTTGTGCCCACTCACGACGAAGCAATGAAACTATCCGACCAAGAACTGGTTGAACGGCTGGTGTCTGTGCGTGGAATCGGGGTGTGGACCGTGGAAATGTTCCTGATTTTCCGGTTGGGCCGGCCAGATGTGTTGCCCATTCACGACCTGGGCGTGAAAAAGGGTTGGTCCGTGGCGTATGGGAAGAAGCACATGCCGACCCCAAAGGAATTATTGAAATTTGGCGAGCGCTGGCGGCCGTACCGGACAGTGGCGAGCTGGTACATGTGGCGCGCATTTGAAAAGGCGGGTTACGCCTTCACGAACAAAATCCGTCCGCGAAAGCCGCGGCGCAAGAAACGTAAGAGGAGCCAGAGGCGCAAGAGTAGTTGAGTCTAAGCCGTGGCGATCGTTTCCCTGACGAGCAAGAATAATCCCGCAAAACCGAGGAAGAGGACTGCACTTTCGTAGGCTACGGAGATGGAGTGCAGGCGATTGAACTGGACGCGGCGAGGATCGTCGTCCGGAGTGTTTTGGACGGAGACCATTTGTTTTTTCAGCCGCTCCATGCGGTTACTGGCGGTAAACTGGGATGCCGCGGTCAAGATGACCATAAAGACCACGCAGAAAGCAGCGGCGGTTGTGCAGCTGGCAAAATCGCGGGTGCGCAGGAGCCGCGCGACCAGGAACAACAAGCCCAGGAAAATGCCCGCAAAGTGAAGACGGGTAAGAGAATAGCCGACCATCATACCGGCGGCATCGCGGTTGCCGAGAATGGAAAACGCGCCGGGAGCCACTACAAAACTAAAGAACGCGTCGCCGCCGAGCCATAGGCCGAGACTTAAGAACTCAATACCGCGCAGGAATGTCTGCATGCCGCCACTATACAAGAGGCCTGCCCCAGCAGCCAAATAGCAAAAAGGTCACAAAAGCTGCAGGATCGTGGCACAGTTGCACCGAAGTCTGTGGGAGAATTCAAAGGAATGGTGGGCGATAAAGGATTTGAACCTTTGACCTCTCGCGTGTGAGGCGAGCGCTCTAACCGCTGAGCTAATCGCCCGTCTGAAACGGGTGGGATGTTGCGATTAGCGCGAAACGCGGAAGCAACACCCTTCATCTATTTGTAACAGGAAGACTAAGGGTTTTCAACCGATGCCGACTGTCACCTCTCAAGTAGTCACACAGCTGCAAAGATCGATTGCGCGCGCGATTTTTGGGAAGGAAGACGTCATTCAGTTGGCGCTGATTACGCTGTTGGCGCGTGGGCATCTGTTGATCGAAGACGTTCCGGGTGTGGGTAAAACCACCATGGCTCAGGCGCTGGCGAAGTCGTTTCATTGCACATTTCAGCGCATCCAATTTACTTCAGATTTGTTGCCGAGCGACGTGCTTGGCGTGAGCGTTTATAATCCGCAATCTCGCGATTTCGAGTTTCGCCCGGGCCCGATTTTCGCAAACGTGGTTCTGGCGGATGAGATTAACCGAACCACTCCACGCACGCAGTCCGCGCTTCTGGAAGCGATGAATGAAGCGCAGGTGACCGTGGACGGGCGCACGCTGCCACTGCCGCAACCGTTCTTGGTAATTGCTACGCAGAATCCCGTGGAACATCACGGAACATATCCCTTGCCGGAATCGCAGCTGGATCGTTTTCTGATGCGCATCAAGATGGGTTATCCGTCGCACGAGACGGAACGGCAGATTTTGCGCAGCCGCACGACGGACAATCCGATCGTGGACCTGGAGCCGATCGCGGATGTTTCCGATGTGTTGAGCATGCAGGAATCGGTGACGCGCGTGAAGGTGGACAGCAGTTTGCACGATTACGCGCTCGAAATTGTGAATCGCACGCGCAAATCAGACCAGCTAGCGTTGGGCGTGAGCCCGAGAGGAACACTGATGCTGCAGCGCGCCGCGCAAGCACGGGCGTTTCTGGAAGGCCGGGAATATTGCTTGCCTGACGACTTCAAGCATCTGGCGGTGGCGGTGTTTTCGCACCGCGTTGTGGCCAGCACGCGTCATGCTTCATTGCAAAAAAAGTCGGAGACCACGGAAACGATGCTCCACGAGATTGTCGATTCCGTCCGCGTACCCCTGTGAACCCGCGCGTTTCGCTCGCGAACATTTGGGAAAAAACCGATCGGCCGGGAGTGCGCGCGTTTTTTCTTTCGATGGCCGCGCTTGCGGTGGCGTTCGTGTTGGCGCTTTATTCGGGAGCCGCGGCGCGCATTGGTAATCTGGCGCTGGCCAGCGCGACTGCTATGTCCGCGCTGTTGGTGGCCGGATGGGTTGGAGTCACTTTGGTGCCGGTGCTGGCAAAGCGCACACCGCTGCGCTGGATCAGCTACCGGATGGAGTACCGGCTTCCGCGCGAAGGATGGATTTATATTGGCGGAATCGTCCTGGTGGCGCTGGCAGCCATCAATACCGGCAACAATCTATTGTTCTTGATTCTTGCTTGCCTGATCGCGAGCATTCTGATGTCCGGGATACTTTCGTCGATCACGTTGGTTGGCGTGGAATTGAACCTGGAGCTGCCGGAACACATTTTTGCGCGGCAAACGGTGCGCGGGGTGGTGGAGCTGCGCAACGAAAAAGAGACACTGCCGTCCTTTTCATTACGAGTGGAAGGAACGAAGAAAAAAGACTCGCCGGCGGCGGTGCTACTGGCCACACCTGTTTATTTTCCGTACGTTCCGAGACGCGAGACCGTAAGACAGATTGTGCCGTTGCGATTCGCGCGGCGCGGATTATACCGGCAAGAGGCATTCCGGATCGCTACGCGTTTCCCCTTTGGATTTTTGCAAAAGGCACGCCGATTGGACAGCGTTTCCGAGGCGCTCGTGTATCCGTCCGTGGAAGCTACGCCCGAATTTCTGGAAGTGCTCCCGGGCATTCAGGGCGCAATCGAGAGCCTGGCGAAAGGGCGTGGGCATGATTTGTACGCGTTACGCGACTACCTGCCGAACGATAGCGCGCGGCATGTCCACTGGAAAGCCTCGGCACGATTGGGCTCGCTGATGGTGCGGGAATTTGCGCGAGAGGATGACACGCGGGTGGTGCTGGTGCTTGATCCACATAGCGAAGCGGCCCGGCTGGGGGCCCGTGCCGAAGAAAAGGAACGATTCGAACGAGCCGTGGAATTGTGCGCGGCAATCGCGTGGAGCTTTCATGAAGGCGGCGCGCTGATGGAATTTCGCAGTGCGTCAGCCACCGTTCCCATGGCTCCTGCAACGGAGAATATTTTTGCGGTGTTGCGGCAACTGGCAGTGGTGGAGGCGCTTCCTATCGACGCAAAGCAGCACCGACTGATGGAACTGGCCGCCGAAGCGGAATCCTTCAAGATCATTGTGACATCCCAGCCGCGAGGATCGATTCCCGCGGAAGTGTGGAATTCTTCGTATGTGGTGTTCGCGGAGGAATTCTCCGAGTAAGTTTCCTTGTTGAAAACCGGCTCGACTGTTCGCGTGGTTCGCTCGTATCTGTGCGAAACTATGCCGACGCCATGCTGAATGGTCCGGCACAGTCCCGCCTTCGAAAGAAACTGCTCTCGTGGTTTGCTGACTTTCAACGCGATCTGCCGTGGCGGCGCACGAAAGATCCCTATTGCATCTGGCTTTCGGAAATTATGCTGCAACAGACGCGCGTGGCGGCGGCAATCCCCTACTACGAACGATTTCTGGAACGCTTTCCAGACGTTGGAGCTTTGGCGGACGCGCCGGAAGAGGAAGTGCTAAGGCACTGGGCCGGGCTGGGCTACTACTCTCGAGCACGGAATCTGCAGAAGGCTGCGCGGCAGATCGTGGCGGAACTTGGCTCGAGATTTCCGGACGCTCCGGAAAAGGCGCTGGCGCTTTCGGGAATCGGTGCGTATACGGCGGCGGCCATTCTGAGCATCGCGTATCGGAAAAAGCTGGCGGTGCTTGATGGCAATGTTGCACGGGTGATTGCGCGGCTTGATGCAATCCGCGGCGATTTGCGAACTGGATCCCGCTGGCAGCAGTTGCAGAAGAGCGCGGATGTGTTGCTGGCGCCCGATGCGCCGGGTGACTGGAACCAGGCGATGATGGAACTGGGTGCCACGATATGTACGCCGCGGTCGCCGCAATGCTTGCTTTGCCCGGTGGCTGAATTTTGCGAAGCACGGAAGTTGGGTTTGACGGACATAATCCCAGAGAAGCGCGGCAAGCGGGCACCGGTGGAAATTACGCTGGCGGCTCTGGTGACGGTCGATCCGCAGGGACGCACGCTGCTTCTTCCGCCGCCCTCGCCGGATGGAAAATCAGCGACGGCACAGGATGTGACTGTTTTGCTTTCGCGGATGTGGCACTTTCCAACCGTTCAGGTGAAAAAAGACGCCGCGCGGGAGCTACGCGCCTTGGTGAGAAAGTTTTCGCTGTCGGGACCTAAGCCGGAAGCCAAGTTGCTTGCGCTGCGGAAAGTGCGTCACGCGGTAACCTACCGGCAAATCACGCTGCTGCCTTTTCGCTTGGATGTTTCGAAGTTGGCGGTAGTGGCGGGGGCCAAGGAGCTACCGCTGTCGGACCTGTCGGCGGTGCCGGTGTCTAATTTGACGCGCAAGGTGGCGCGGGCGGCCCTTTCGCCTGAGGAAAGCACTCGGAAAAACCTAAAGGCTCTGTCGATTTCGTTGCACTACTGACTCAAGACCTACATGCAGCTTCCGAGGGACAAGCACCCGGGGTAATCCGAGCCGGACCAGCCCATACGTACGGTTATCCTTTGGGCCGGGCGCCGAGGGCAATCGTTGCCAGGATGATATTCTTAAATCGCATTATGGCCGCTTCTATAGCAACACCGACCGGTTCCCTGCCCGCGGACCGTTTTTACCGCACAGCACTGTTTTTTCTAGTGCTAACATCCGTGATGACGCTGGTCGGCACCGGCAAACTGGATCTTGTTACCACGATCCTTGCGCCAGCGCTGGTGTTGTACAAGGGAGTGCGTTGGTGGCGAGGGCACCCGCCGGAATTGAAGCAAACGTTGGCTACGCGGTTGGGTATCGCGTACGTTTTCGTTTTTCCCGTCGACCTGTTATTTGTGTCGCGAATGTTAGCTTCCGATGCGCCAAATCCAGGGCTATACGCCGGGCTGCTCGCGGTAGTGCATTTCCTGCTATTTGTGACGATCGTGAGACTGTATAGCGCAGTCACCGATCGCGACGCGTTGTTCCTTTCGATGCTGGCGTTCGCCGGTGTGCTGGCGTCCGCGATTTTCACGGTGGATACGTCTTTCCTAATGTTCTTCGTGGTTTTCCTGGTGTTTGCGGTGGCGGTTTTTGTAGGCTTGGAAATCCGACGAGGCGCAGCAGGGGCGGTATTTCCGCCGCTGGGTGTCGATCTTGGCCGCGAGCGGAGATTTCATCGAGCGCTCTTTCTGGCGGCGCTAAGCGTATCATTGGGAGCGGTTGCGATTGGCACCGTGCTGTTTTTTGTGTTTCCGAGGTTCAGCGCGGGCTATTTCGCGCGCACGGGTCTGCAGCCATCGTTGATGAGCGGCTTCACGGACGATGTTGAGCTTGGGCAAATCGGCGAGCTAAAGAAGAACAGCACTGTGGTGATGCGCGTGCAAACAGGCGCGCCGGTGAATTATCCGCTGCTACGCTGGAGAGGGATCGCGCTGACGAATTTCGACGGGCGCCGGTGGTCGTCGCCACAAGCGAAATTGAAAACAAAGCAGCCCGAACCAAGCGGTTGGATCTCACTGGCTAGCCGATCACAGTTGGAAAGGTGGCCGGCGGTCCAAGTGGAATTCGTGATTTTGTTGCAACCGCTGGCGAGTGACACCTTGTTCGCGCCCGCGCGGGTGATGGTCCTTCGCGGAAACTTTTCAGGCGAAGCGGGCACATATTATGGCGCGGTGCGGCACAGCTTTGTAAACGTGGACTCCACCGGGTCGATCTCCAATCCATTCCACAATTTTTCGCAAGTTCGTTATGAGGGCCTGTCGCTGCTGCCGGTCGCCCGGCCGACCCAGGCGCGGTTTGCGGGAACGAATTACCCGGACGACATTCGCCAGACTTATTTGCAATTGCCGGTCAAACTCGATCCACGCGTACCGGAACTTGCGCGAAAAATCGTGGGCTCCGCCGACAATCCCTACGACCAATCACTTGCCCTGGAAAGTTATCTGCGCACGAATTTCGCCTACACCCTGACCCTTACGGGGAAACCCGGTGCGGATCCATTGGCGCACTTTTTGTTTGAGACCAAGGCCGGGCACTGCGAGTATTTCGCGACGGCTATGGCGGTGATGCTGCGCACGCTGGGGATTCCTTCGCGCGAAGTAAACGGCTTTTTACCGGGCGAATACAATGACGTCGGCGCAGATTATATTGTGCGCGCGAGCGATGCGCACAGCTGGGTGGAAGCGTATTTTCCGGGCAGCGGCTGGCTGACGTTTGATCCAACGCCGCCTTCGAACGATGTGCCTTCCGGTCTGCTGTCGCGGCTGGCGTTATACGTCGATTGGTTTCAGCTGACCTGGAACGAATGGGTGATCAACTATGATTTCTCGCATCAGATTACGCTGGCGAGAAACGTGGGACAAGCCTCAGCAGACTGGAAAGAGCAGTTGCGGAGGAAGTTCCAGCGGCTGCAAGACCATAGCATGGAGCGTATGACCGAGTGGCAGCGATCACACGACTTGCTACGCTTCGCGATTCCTGTTTTGCTGCTGCTTTCACTTGTGTTTCTCAGGCTGGGTTGGATGCGGGCGTTGTTCCGTCGGCTGGGCCTGGCGTGGCTGGCCCGTATGCCGGAAGCGCGGCGCAACAATCCGGTGATCGCTTCGCGACTTTATGCGGAGTTGTTGCGCCTGCTGGAGAAGCGCGGATTTCCGAGGAAAGAGACAGAGACTCCGCGGGAGTTTGCTGCTTCGGTTGGCTTGCAGGGGGGATTGGCTTCGCTGGTGCAGGAGTTCACGGATTTGTATGCGCGGTCGCGGTTCGGTGGTTTGCCTTGCGACGCGCTTCGGTTGCGGGCCTTGCTGGAACAGGTGAGGTCGGTACGGTGGTAAGGCGATGGTGTCCCTGTTCGATTTTTTGTTGATGATTGTTTAAGGCAACGCCCCGCTTCGGAAAGCGCCCCTACAAAAGCCGGAGACCCCATGGCAACGGCGGCATGTGGGGCATTCGGGAAAACCCAAGCTGCCCGGCCTGAGGCCGCGGCACTGCATGTCAAAAAAACCCGAGACGCAGGGTTCGCGAAAAGCGCTCAGAGCGGGTGCGTTGAATCTGATGGAAATTGGGCAGGGCCGGTGTAGACTGTGGCGTAGTTTCGATCTTTCCTGATCAATTTCTGGCAGGCGGAATTAAGAGTGGCATTGGTACAGGTGTATCGACCCGGGGAACGTCTCGGGAAGTGGTTTTTCCATTCAATAAAACGGAGTTTGCACATGTCCTTGGCCAAGTCTTTTGCTGTTAGTCTGGCGCAGTTCGCGGCAATTCTGCTCTGCGCAGGTTCGTGCTTCGGGCAAACCGCGCAGCATCCACTGGATGCGCTGCGGACCGAGGAATACTGGACGGTGTATGACGTTTTGCAGTCGAGCGGGCACATGGATGCGGATACGCACTATGCGAGCGTGCTGCTGCACGAGCCAGCGAAGGATGTCGTGTTGAGCTGGAAACCCGGCCAGAACGTGGTGCGCGAAGCGGACGTTACCTTAGTGCGAAAAGGGGTGACGATTGAGGCGCGGGTTGATATTGCTGGCCGCAAGCTGGAATCGTGGAAGCAAGTTCCGGGCGCACAGGCTCCGTTTTTTGTGAGCGAGATTCTCGGCTTGTCGGACATGCTGCTGGACGACGCGCGGGTGAAGGAAGCTTTGGCCAAACGGGGAATCAAGGATTTGAATCAGGTGGAGTGCGCGTCGGTCCCCATCGGATTTTTTGCGTTTCCAGAGCAGGAAAGCCATCGCGTTGGTATGGCCGAATGCGCCTATGTGCACGGCGTTTATCACAGCTGGGGACGAACCATCGGCGGGCTGGAGATTTTGGTCGACTTCACGGACAAGAAAATATTGCGCGTGACGGATTCCGGCGTCGCGCCGGTGCCGAACGGGCCCATCAATTTTGAGGAAGCACCGGAAGTGGCGCGGCCGGGAACAAAACCCGGGATTATTTCGCAGCCGCTGGGGCCCAGCTTCGACATCAAGGACGGAGAAGTAGCTTGGCAGAACTGGCGTTTCCGGTTTCGGCTGGATTCGCGCAATGGCGTGATTCTGAATCTGGCACGCGTGAATGATCATGGGCGGTTGCGGTCGGTTCTCTACGAGGGCATGGTGTCCGAGCTGTTTGTTCCTTACATGGATGAGACGAACGGATGGTCGACGCGGATTTTTATCGATACCGGGGAATTTTATCCTGGAGGAATCCTGCAAAGCATGCGGGCAGGGCTGGATTGTCCTTCGAACGCAGCGTACTTCGACGGATTATCCAGCAACGAGAAGGGCGCTCCAGTGCTCCACCCGCAGCAAGCTTGCCTGTTCGAAAAGTTTGACGGCGACGTGGCGTGGAGGCACGGCGATGACACCGGCGTGTGGGGCCGTCCGAAGCGGAGCCTGGTGCTGCGCTCCGCGGCGTTGATCGGCAACTATGATTACTTGTTCGATTGGACCTTCGAGCAGGATGGCAGCATCCGCGTGGCTGCAGGAGCAACGGGAATTATAGAGACGCGAGGCGTGGCGGCGGAAACTGTGAGCGGAACTCACGGTCCCGAAAGCGTGGAAACTTACGGACAGCTGGTGGCAAAAAATACCCTGGGGGTCGATCACGATCACTTTTTCTCGTACCGGCTGGATCTGGACGTGGATGGGCAGAACAACAGTTTCATGGTGCACCGGTTGGTGCAGAAAAAACTACCGGAAGGAAGCGCGCGAAAAACAATTTGGGTCCCTGAGCCTTTTATGGCCACCAATGAGCACGAGGCCATGATGGATATTCGGATGGACAAACCGACCATGTGGCTTTTCGTGAATCCGAATGTGAAGGGACCGCTAGGCCATCCGACCGGATATGAAATCATGGCCGGACCGACGGCTGCTTCGCTGCTCGATGCAGACGATCCGGCGCAAAAGGCGGGCGCGTTTTCCGCGCATCAACTTTGGGTGACGCCGTACGACGCGAATGAGCGATTCGCGGGAGGAACCTATCCCGTTTCCAGCAAGGGCGCAGAGGGCCTAGCAGTGTGGACGAAAGAAAATCGCAATATAGAGAATACCGATATCGTGGCGTGGTACACGATGGGCTTTCACCATGTTCCGCGCGAGGAAGACTGGCCAGTGATGCCCACGATGTGGCACGAGTTCATTCTCCGGCCGTTTGACTTTTTCCCGGAGAACCCGGTTTTGGACCTTCCCAACGCGCCTTGAGCGGCGACCTTGTGCAATTGCCGTAGATTAGGGCAGATCTGCGGTGCATGCTAAAATTTGAGGGTTAGGCCAAGGTAGATAATCGCTCCATGCCGAAGGTTGGATTCATATCGCTGGGATGCCCGAAGAACCTTGTTGATAGCGAGGTGATGATGGGCATACTTTCGCGCGAAGGCTACGAACTGACACCACGCGCGGATGAAGCGGAAATTCTCGTTGTCAACACCTGCAGTTTCATTGAACCCGCGCAAAAGGAATCGGTGGAAGCCATCCTGGAGATGGCGGAACATAAGAAATTCGGAGCGGCGAAAAAGTTGATCGTGGCCGGCTGCCTGGTGGAACGTTACCGCGACCAGATCCTCGAGCAGGTGCCAGAAGTGGATGCCGTCGTCGGCACGGGCGAGGTGGAACGCATCCTGGAAGCGGTGGAAGGGCAAATGAAGGTTTTGCCAGCGGCGCCGCCTGCATTCCTGTATCACGATCTGACGCCGCGCATCATCACCACGCCAAAGCATCAGGCTTACATCAAAATTGCGGAAGGCTGCGATCATCCGTGTTCGTTCTGCATCATTCCGCAGTTGCGCGGGGTGTTTCGCAGCCGACGGTTGGAATCCGTGGTACGCGAAGCGGAAAAGCTGGCCGCGGCGGGTACGCGGGAAGTGACGCTGATCGGGCAAGACACGACTTCCTATGGCGAAGATCTGGGCCTTCGCGAAGGGCTTCCGCAATTGTTGGAGAGACTGGCAGGAATTGATGAGCTTTTGTGGGTGCGTTTTCTGTACGCGTATCCGAATCGGGTGACACAAAAATTGCTGGATACGCTGGCGGAGCATCCGCGACTTGCAAAATATTTCGATATGCCGCTACAGCATGCGAGCCGCAACGTGCTGGCACGGATGAAGCGTGGATCGAACGGAGACGCATTTCTGAAGCTACTGGAGCGCGCCCGTAAAACCATTCCGGGCGTGACATTGCGCACCAGTTTCATCGTGGGATTTCCGGGCGAGAGCAAGGACGATTTTGAGGAACTCTATCAATTCGTGGCCGCAGCGAAAATCGATTGGATGGGCGTGTTCGAATATTCCGATGTAGACAACGCGGCCAGTTTTGCTCTCGACGGAAAAGTAGATGCGGAAACGATTGCGGAACGGCGCGCGCGGCTGATGGCGTTGCAGCGGAAAATTTCGCGGGAAAATTTGCGGGCGCACAAGGGGCGAACGGAAATCGCGCTGGTGGAAGGGCCGTCTAAGAATAATCCTATGGTGTGGGAGGCGCGCCTGGAAGGAATGGCGCCGGACATTGACGGGAAGCTGTATCTGACCGACATTGAACTGCCGAACGGCGAGGCGGCTGTGATCGGTGACGCGGTAAAAGTGGAAATTAGCAAGACCGACGCCTACGATTTGATTGGGCGGGTGGTGGAGATTCTGCCGCGGCCTGAGATCCGGGCGATAGCGGGGCTACCCGCTATGCCGCCTGCGGAAACACTGACCCGCATTTCCACGGGTGCAGCGCTGCGCGTGATTGCATAGTTCCGCACCGGGATTTGATTAGTTCATGCTGGAAATTCTTCGCTCTGTGCTCCCCGTGCGCTCTGTGGTAAAACACTTCCTTCGCCATGACATACAACTGCCCCATCTGCAAAAAACCCACGAATTCGGATAAGCACTCCGAGTTTCCGTTCTGCTCGGAACGCTGCCGGCTGCTCGATCTGGGCGCGTGGTCCTCGGAAAAGTACGTCGTATCTGACCCGATCTTCAACGAGGAAGAAATTCCTGAGACGGACCGGCGAACGTTGCGCGAACGCAAACAGGATAACGATGAAACGATCCACTGAGGAAGTTACCGTGGCCGGCAGCGAAAAGCCGCGGTTGGCCTACGCCGTTGCGACCGTGCTCGGCATCGGTTATTTGAAACCAGGACCGGGGACGTGGGGCTCGCTTGCGGGATTGATCATTGCCGTTTTTTCGCATCCTTACACGTGGTTTTTGTTGCTAGGAAAGGGCATTCAAATTGGCATGGGGAGGACGGAGCCCCTCCTGAGCGGGCCAATGGGCGCCTTGATGTTGTTGGTGCCATCGATCGCGATCTGGGTGGTGATGGCTTATCTTGGGGTCCACTACAGCAGCCAGGTGGCGACGTTCGCAGGCGTGAAGGATCCTCAGTACGTGGTAATCGATGAAGTTTCCGGCGTGCATCTAGCCCTGATTCTGGGACTGGCACCGTTGGCCACCACGTTCATGCACGTTTCCGATGCGAGCATGTTCGCGCTGTATGCGGGCATGAGTCTGCTGAACTGGAAATATCTGCTAGCCGCGTTTGTGATTTTCCGGATCTTCGACATTGTTAAACCTTTTCCATGCCGCCGGCTGGAGCACCTGCCCGGGGGCTGGGGAATCATGGCGGACGACTGGATGGCGGGTGTGTACGCTGCCATTTGCTTGCGTCTCGCGCTACACTTTTATGTGTTATGAAATTTGGGTTCGGAAGCACGCACGAAAAGAACGGTATTCCACACATTGACCGCATCTCGCCCGCGGCGGCTCTGCCCGGCGGTGAAATCACAATTTACGGAAGCGGGTTCCTTTCTCGTCATGGAGCGCGGCCGGTGGTGCGTTTTGGAGACACAGAAGCAGCGCTGGCATTGGCCAGCGGAAACCGCTTGATTGCGCGAGTGCCGGAGAATGTTACAGCGGGAACCATTCAAGTGGTGAACTCGAAACACGAAAGCCAACCGTATCCCGTTGCGCTTGCCTATCAAATCGCGGACAACCTGCATCCTGTCGCTAATCCGGCGGTGGACGCGATGGGAAATATGTACGTGACTTTCAGCGGACCGCGCGGTCAACGTGTGCCGGTGTCGCTTTACAAGATCGGGCCGAACTATGCAGTGAAACCCTATGTGACGTCGCTGACCAACCCCACAGGGCTGGCGATCGGGCCGACCGGCGATCTGTTTGTTTCTTGCCGGCATGACGGCACAATTCATCGCGTCACGCCGAATGGTCAGGCAGAAGAATGGATCGAAGGCATGGGGATCGCCACGGGCCTGGCGTTTGACCGCGCCGGGAATTTATTTGTGGGAGACCGCAGCGGGACGATTTTCAAAATAAGTCCGCAGCGGGAAATTTTTGTGTTCGCCACGTTAGAACCTTCCGTGGCCGCATACCATCTGGCGTTTCATCCCGGCGGAGAGCTGTACGTGACGGGCCCCACCACTTCGAGTTATGACCGCGTGTACCGAGTCACGCAGGGGGGGGAAGTGCATGTGTTCTACCGCGGGCTGGGCCGGCCGCAAGGGTTAGCGTTTGACCGAGAGCTGAATTTATATATCGCCGCGTCTTTTGCCGGGCGGCGTGGAATTGTGCGCATTTCGCCAGAGGGCCATGC
Source organism: Candidatus Acidiferrales bacterium (assembly GCA_963742325.1). Classification (GTDB taxonomy): domain Bacteria; phylum Acidobacteriota; class Terriglobia; order Acidiferrales; family UBA7541; genus Acidiferrum. The sequence continues at coordinate 4,280,404 of CAVULB010000002.1, forward strand.
AGAGCATGTGCTGAGCGGATCAGCCCTTGTGGGCATGGCACTCTTGCCCAGCGGCCGCGCGATCCTTGCCGCGAATAGTGCGCTGTTTACGCTGGATTGGAACGTACACGGATTGCCTCTTCTCGGCTAGATGCAACTCCTCCATCTGAAAAATATCTAGGTTGTGACGGCTTATGTTGAGGCCTGCGCTACAATATTGCACATGAAAGCCGAAATTATTGCGGTGGGATCGGAGCTGTTGACTCCGGACAGAATTGATACGAATTCCCTATTTCTTACCGAAGAGCTGAACAAGCTGGGAATCGAAGTGTTGCGCAAGACGATTGTTGGCGACAATCGGGAACTGCTGGCGGAAGCGTTTCGCGATGCGCTGAAGCGCGTGCCGGTGGTGATCGCGAGCGGCGGCCTGGGGCCGACCGAGGATGATCTAACGCGGGAGACGGTTGCAGAGCTTCTGGGGCGCAGGCTGCAGCGGAACGACGCGGTTGTTCGTGCGATCGAAGCGCGCTTTCGCAGCTTCAAACGGGAAATGCCGGCGGTGAATCTTCGCCAAGCTATGGTACCGGAAGGGGCGGAAGTGCTCGAGAATCCGCGAGGCACGGCACCGGGGTTATGGCTGGAGGATAACGGACGGATGATGGCGTTGCTGCCTGGACCTCCGCGCGAACTGAAACCGCTGTTCCTGGAGCAAGTGTTGCCGCGTCTGCAGCGCCATGCCAGCGCTCTGCGCATGTTTCAGCGCGAGTTGCGGGTGACGGGGCTGGGCGAATCGCATGTGGAGGAGCGCATACGGCCGATCTACACCCGATACCAGGACGTGAACACGACGATCCTTGCGGCGCCGGGAGAAGTGCAGATCCATTTGCGGCGGTGGAGCGACGACGCGGTTGAAGCAAACGCCACGCTGAATGAGATAGTGCGCAGCTTCGAACTGGCGTTGGGAGACAGGATTTTTGCGCATACGGGAATGCCGCTTGAAGATGTTGTCGCGCACTTGCTGATGGAGAATCGGGCCACGATTGCGGTGGCAGAAAGCTGCACGGGCGGATTGCTAGCGGAGCGGCTGACACGAATTCCAGGCAGTTCAAATTATTTTCTCGGCGGGGTCGTCTGCTACAGTAACGAAATGAAGACGGCATGGGCGGACGTGCCGGCTGAACTGATTGCAGCAAAGGGAGCGGTGAGCAGCGAAGTGGCGATTGCGCTGGCGGAAGGGATCCGGCGCCATGTGGGAACTACACTGGGAGTGGGAATTACGGGAGTTGCCGGGCCAGGCGGCGGCAGCGAGGAAAAGCCCGTGGGCACTGTGCATATCGCGGTGGCAGGGCCGGGTGGTGTGAAAGAAAGAATGGCGCATTTGCCCGGAGACCGCGAGGCGATTCGTTTCTACGCTTCGCAGCTTGGACTGGACATAGTGCGCATGCATTTCCTGTTTAACGGCCACACACCGTCGCGCCGCGGCTCAGGCTCCTGAGCGGGACCTTCCCTTGCGCCTATTCGTGGCCATTGCGATTTCAAGCGAAGTTCGCTATTCGCTGTCCTCGCTGATGAAGGATTTGGAGAGGATTGCGCCCGAAGCGAAATGGGTGCCAATGGAAAATCTTCATGTGACCTTGAAATTCTTGGGGAACACCAATCCGCAGAAACTGAAACAGATTGAAAGCGCGCTGAAAGCAGTTCGAAGTTCGCAACCCATCGCTCTGGACTTTCGCGGACTTGGATTTTTTCCCAATGAAAAGCGCGCGCGCGTTTTCTGGGGCGGGATGGCAGCATCGGCGAACTTGCGGCCTCTGGCGGAGAGTATCGATCGCGGTTTGCACCAGATTGGTTTTCCACTTGAGGAACGGCCATTCACGCCGCATCTGACTCTGGCGCGTTTTGATCCTCCGGGGCTTCCACCGGCCCTGGGCGACGCTGTGAAACGACGCTCCTCGGACAATTTTGGCGAAGCAATCGCCCGCGAATTTCATCTAATCGAAAGCCAACTGAAATCCACGGGAGCGGGGTACACTACGATCCAGTCGTTTCCCTTTGTGGCGGAGAGCTAGCGTCCGATGTCTGGAACTTCCGAGAGAATCGCCATTGTTGTGCTTGCCGGGTACCTGCTGGGATCCATTCCTTTTGGGCTGATTCTGGCGAAATTTTTCGGCAGGAAAGATGTACGGGAACACGGTAGCGGCAACATCGGGGCGACGAATGTCTCGCGCGTAGCGGGACCGGTCGCAGGGATTCTCACATTGCTGCTGGACGCGGCGAAGGGCGCGGCGGCGGTGTGGTTCGGGGCGCGTTTCACGGAGCAGGCCGCGGGCACGATGATGCTGGCGGGGATCGCGGCGCTATTGGGTCATTGCTTCCCGATGTGGTTGAAGTTCCGCGGTGGTAAAGGTGTGGCAACGGCGCTGGGCGTATACTTGGCGTTGTGCCCGCTGGCGATGACGGTTGGATTAATTCTGTTCCTGCTGGTTGTGATGTTTTGGCGTTATGTGTCGCTGGGCTCGCTTTCGGCGGCAGCCGCGATGCCACTTTTGATCTATTTCCTCTGGGCGCCCGGTCACGCGCCGCCACTGGTGATTACGCTCGGCACGCTATTTTCTGCTGCTCTGCTCTTCTACAAACACGACGCCAATTTGCAACGACTGGTGGACGGCACCGAACCGAAATTTTCGTTTAGCGAATCGGAAAGCGACAACGCATGAGCCGGATCGCGATTCTGGGCGGAGGAAGCTGGGGAACAGGGCTTTCGATCGTGCTGGCACACAGCCGCAGAAAGCACGAAATCGGAATTTGGGTGCGGGAAGCTTCACTCGTTCAATCCATGCGGCAAGAGCGCCAGAACCCGATTTATTTGCCTGGTATCTCCATCCCTGCGTGCGTTCGGACTTCGAACGATTTGGGCGAAGTGCTGCGCGAAGCGCAGATCTTGATTGGCGCAGTGCCCTCCGCGCACGCTCGCGGCGTTTATCTGAAGGCAGCTCCGTATCTTTCTGCGGAGACGGTCATCGTGAGCGCGACGAAGGGATTGGAACCGTCGACGCACCTGCGCATGAGCGAAGTAATCGGCCAGGTGTTCGCGCTGCAATTTATTCCGCGGACTGCGGTGCTCTCCGGACCTTCGTTCGCGCTGGAAGCGGCACGAGGGGACCCGACGGCCGTGGTGTTGGCATCGCACGATCGCGCGCTGGCAGCATTTCTGCAAGAAGAATTTGCGGGTTCCACGTTTCGCTTGTACACGAATGAAGACGTATTAGGAGTCGAGTTAGCCGGGGCCATGAAGAACGTGATGGCCATTGCCGCAGGAGCTTGCCAGGGGTTGGGTCTGGGCGCAAATGCTCTGGCCGCGCTGATCACGCGGGGGTTGGCGGAAATGTCCCGACTGACGGTGGCGCTCGGAGGCAGAGCGGAAACGCTCAGCGGGCTGGCGGGAATTGGCGACCTAACGCTGACCTGCCATGGAGAATTGAGCAGGAACCGTCACGTGGGATTTGCACTCGGGCAGGGGAAATCGCTTGGGGAAATTCTTGGCCAAATGCACATGGTAGCGGAGGGCGTGGAAACGACCACGGCGTTGTTGGCGTTGGCGCGGGAACGAAACGTGGAATTGCCGATTACCGAGCAGGTGCATAGCATCTTGCATTTGGGAAATTCGCCCCGCGACGCGATTCGCTCCATCATGGAGCGGCCATTGAGGTGGGAGTAGAAAAGCTAAGTGCTTGCCTGTTAGTACCTTGGTTCCAGTGGCACTTGCGCGTCGCCTGTCCTTTGGGCCAGCCCCGTTGCAGCACATTAGTCCCTTAAAATTTAAACGTTGCGATGGCGGTCTCACTCCCATCCCTGTTGACGCGCCTCCGTTCCGGCCGGGTGCGCATCTTGTGGCTCATGCTCGGTGCGCTCCTGCTTGTCAGCGCGCTCCCTATCGGTTTGTATCATCGTCAGGTGCTGGAGTTGAGCCAGGAAAAGCTGGTGGACATGGAGCGCGTGCAGCAAACGGAGTTGACGCGTTCGCTGGCGCAGGAAGTACAATTCTTCGAATCCAATTTGACACAACAATTGATCAGCCAGCGGCAGATCCTTGCCTTGACCGGGCTTATCGATAACGTCACCGACCCGGCTGCCGAGCCAAAAGTAACGCGGCTGCTGGAAAACTTCGTGGACTCCAACCGCAATACATTCATTTACCTGACGGCCGTGGGCCGCGACGGCAAGGGCACGAGCGCTTCGCAGGGGAACTTCCGGGCAGAGCAGGATCCGTTTGTGGCGAAGGCTTTGCAGCGGGCGTTTGTCAGCTCGGTGCAGTCCGTGAAATTTCGCAGCGATCCTCTGGCATTAGCGCCCGACAACCGGCCGGCATTCGTGATCGCGGTGCCGCTGACGGACGGGCGGAACAATTTTACGGGCATGCTGGCGGCGGTCGTTTCCCTTGATCCGATTTTGCGCCGGCTGCAGGATGCGAGCGTGCGTGGACGAACGGTTTTCGTTGTGGATCACTTCGGACATATCGTCGCGCATCCAGAGACGAAACACTTCGTGCCAGGCGAAGATTTGAGCGAGAAGTCGCACTTGGTCCAGCAAATTAAGGAATTGCCGCGGGAGCTGCGCACTACCGAGACGGTGCGCTTCACGGAAAAAGAAAACAATCACGATGTGGAGATGGTGGGGACATACAGCACGTTTCCAGAAGTGAACTGGGCGGTGATCGCACAACGCAGCGTCAAAGAAGCGCGTGCCGACGCGGGAGTGACGGAATTGAACCGGCAGGCGCTGGCGTTCGTGAGCGTGGTGGTGTTGATCGCGGTGCTGTTCGGGTACTTCTTTGCAGTAGGTATCAGCGGACCGATCCGCAGCCTGGCTGCCTCCACGCGCGCCATCAGCCGGGGGGAATTTCACCAGCGCACGCCTGTGCGCGGAGCCGCAGAGATCAGCGAACTGGCCGAAAACTTCAACCTGATGGCCAGCGACATCGAAGAGTACATCGAGCGTCTCAAAGAAGCGGCGGAAGAAAATCGCGAATTGTTTATCGGGTCGATCCGCATGCTGGCGGCCGCAATCGATGAAAAGGATCCGTATACGCGTGGTCACTCCGGGCGTGTCGCCAAGTATTCAACGGTGATTGCGCAGGAATTGAAATTGACACCAGAGGACCTGGACAAGCTAAAGATTTCTGCGTTGCTGCACGACGTCGGCAAAATTGGCGTGGATGACCGTGTGTTGAAAAAGCCGGGGTCCCTGACGCCGGAAGAATTCGAAATCATGAAGACGCACACGACCAAGGGCGCGAACATCATGCGCCCCGTGTCGCAGTTGAAAGACATGCTGCCTGGCATCGAGTTGCACCACGAGCATCTGGACGGGCGTGGCTATCCTTACGGTTTGGCTGGGCCGCAGATCCCGTTGATGGCGCGGATTATTGCGGTGGCGGATACGCTGGACGCGATGACTACGAACCGGCCGTACCAGTCGGCGATGGATTTGGAATACGCTCTCGGCCGCATCAAGGCGCTGACGGGATCGAAGTTCGATCAGTCGGTCGTGAATGCGCTGGAATCCGCGGTAAAAGCGGGTAAGCTGCGGTTGTCCGCTGTTGAAGTTCACGTCTAGCTCTCCGTTCTCTCCCATCTGTTACAATTTTGTGTTGCGCCTGTGGATGCGCCTCGAACTGCATGATTACCCTCTTTGGAAAACCCGAACCAACGCTCCTGGAGCGCCTGAAGGAATCGGTCAGCAAGACCAAGAATGCGCTTGCAGATACGCTGGATAATGTCACTAAGGGCGGGCGGCAGATCGATCCATCGGTGCTGAAGGAAGTGGAAACAGCGCTGCTTTCGGCGGATCTGGGAGTGAAAACGACACGCGAAATCCTGGATTCGGTAAAGGAACAGATTGCGCGGAATGCGCTGTCCGATGGCGAGCAGCTGAAGAAAGAGATCAAGGCACATGTGTTTCGGGCGTTGAACGTTTATGGCAACACGCCGTCGCTGGCTGGGGCCGCGAACGGGAACGATCCGCGGGTGATTTTTATTGTGGGCGTGAACGGCGCCGGGAAAACTACCAGCATCGGCAAGCTGGCAAGCCGTTTGCGCCAGGATGGGCGAAGTGTAGTGCTGTGCGCGGCAGATACGTTCCGCGCTGCGGCTATCGAGCAACTGGAAATTTGGGCGCAACGCAATGGCGTTGAAGTGGTCAAACAAAAATCCGGGTCCGATCCCGCGGCGGTTGTGTATGACGCGATGACAGCGGCAAAGGCGCGGAATGTGGATGCAGTGATTGTGGATACGGCGGGACGGCTGCACACAAAATCGAACTTGATGACCGAGCTGGAAAAAATGAAGCGAACGGCCGCAAAGGTAATTCCCGGTGCGCCGCATGACGTGTTGCTGGTGCTAGACGCGACTACGGGGCAGAACGGGCTGGCGCAGGCTCGGGAGTTTACGACTTCGGTTGGCGTTACGGGTATCATTCTGACGAAGTTGGACGGTACGGCAAAGGGCGGAATTGTAGTGGCCATCTCCCGGGAATTGGGATTGCCGATTCGCTTTATCGGCACCGGTGAGAAGATCAACGATCTTGTGCCGTTCGATGCACAGACTTACGCGGATTCTCTGTTCGACTAAATACCGTGGACAATCACGACTTGCATTTCATGGAACACGCGCTCGATCTGGCGCGCAAAGGCGTAGGATTCGCCAGCCCGAATCCTACCGTTGGTTGCGTCGTCGTGAAGGACGGCGCGATTGTTGGTGAGGGCTTTCATCACTATGACGCGCGCGACCATGCAGAGATCGTGGCGCTGCGGCAGGCTGGGCAAAAGGCGCGTGGGGCGACACTGTACGTCACTCTGGAACCGTGCAATCACACGGGCCGGACTGGGCCGTGCACGGAAGCAATCGTGAATGCGGGAATTTCGCGCGTGGTCGCTGCCATGGAGGATCCCAATCCCAAGACGAATGGTAGAGGCTTCGCCAGTCTGGGTGCCGCGGGGATTGACGTGGCGAGCGGAGTGCTGGAGGCGGAATCGGAAAAATTGAATGAAGCATTTGCGTATTGGATTACGACGCACAAACCGTTTGTGACGCTGAAATCAGCGCTGACGCTAGATGGCCAGCTGGCTATGCCGCGGGTGCGCGGAAGCAAGAAGCGCGTGTGGATTACGAGCGAAGAATCACGAGCGGAAGTGCAACGGATGCGGCACGCATCGGATGCGCTGCTGACCGGGATTGGCACGATTTTGGCTGATGATCCTTTGTTGACCGATCGCAGCGGATTGCCGCGGCGGCGCCGGCTGCTGCGCGTAATTCTGGATACGAAGTTACGGTTACCAGGCACGGCCCGCATCGTGAAAACTGCGGAGGATGATCTGTTGGTGTTCACGGCGGCTTCTTTGAAATCACCTAAAGCACACAAATTGCAGGATGCCGGGGTGGTGTTGGTCCCTGCGAAGACGCGGGGTGGAGAAATTGATTTGCAGCCGGTGCTCAAGGAACTGGGTAAGCGGGATATTTTGAGCGTGCTGCTCGAAGCTGGTCCCAAGCTGAATGGCGCGGCATGTACGGCGGGCATCGCGCGTAAACTTATACTTTTTTACGCTCCGAAGGTGGCGGGGAGCGCGCGCTTTCCGTTTTTACGCGTCACAAATCCGTTAGTGCTTCGCCTGGATATACAATCCATCCAGCAATTTGGCGCGGACTTCGCAATTGAGGCAAGTTTCCATAGCGAATCCTGAATAGGTTTTTCGCAGCCGTCAAACACAGCAAACTCATATAGAATCTTGTACTCAATCGCCTGAAACTCTGCGACCATTTGGCATCACTTTGCTGGCCGCAATTGCTCTCCGCCGGAGGTCTTTCGCGAATGGCTGATGCTCCGCGTTCCTGGCGGCTCGGTTTCTGGAGCCTGATCGCCACACAATTTCAGGGAGCCTTTAACGACAACGGCCTGAAATTCCTTGTCCTCTACCTAATTATCGGGACAAATCTCAGGCCCGATGAGGAAGAGGCCAAGGTACTGCTGGTCGGAGCACTTTTTGCCCTGCCCTTCATCCTGTTTTCCATGACCGGCGGCTATCTGGCGGACCGCTTCAGCAAGCGCGCAGTGACCATCGGGACGAAGATTTTCGAAATTGGCGTGATGGTGTTTGCGATTTTAGGATTTGCGCTGCATAGCATGCCGATGTCGCTGGCGGCGTTGTTTCTGGCTAGCACGCAGGGAGCGCTTTTCGGGCCGTCCAAATACGGACTGCTGCCGGAGATTCTTCCCGAAAATCGATTGTCGTGGGGCAATGGCGTCATCGAGCTGGGCACATTTCTCGCGGCGATTGTCGGAACCGTGGTTGCGGGACAACTGCCGGGGTGGTTCGGAACCAACCAGGCGTATTCGGGCGTATTTTTTCTGGCCTGTTCCGTCGTGGGGCTCATCACGAGCCTCGGAATTACGAAAGTCCGCGCGGCTGATCCGTCGAAGAAATTCCAAATTAATTTTCTGGGCGATCTGTGGACGAACGGAGAACGCATCCGCAAAGATCGCGTGTTGTGGCTCGCGGTCGCGGGAAACACATACTTTTTCTTTCTTGGAGCGCTGCTGCAGTTTGACATCGTCTTTTATGGACGCGACGTGTTGGCCGTTCCCTCTTCGCGCAGCAGCTTGCTGCAAGCGGCCATCGCGATCGGCATCGGCCTGGGCAGCCTGGCTGCAGGGTATCTTTCGGGCGGTAAAATCGAATATGGACTGATTCCACTAGGCGCAACGGGAATCACCGTATTTGGATTTCTGCTCGCTCTCCCTGGCTTGTCGTTCACCATGGTTCTGGTTTTGCTGGCTGCGCTGGGGTTTTTTGGCGGGTTTTTTATCGTGCCAATCAGCGCGCTGCTGCAACACAGGCCGGAGGAACAACATCGAGGCGGCGTGCTGGCTAGCGCGAATCTGTTGTCGTTTGTCGGCATATTGGGCGCTTCTGTTGTTTATTTCATCTGCAAACATTTTCTGCGTCTCGGCCCGGCGGGTATTTTCTTGTGGGCCTCGGTCGGCACATTGGGCGCGTTGGCTTATGTGCTATGGCTGTTGCCGGATTCGTTGGTGCGCCTGTTGCTGTGGATCGCCGCGCATACGATTTACCGGTTGGATCTGAAAGGGCAGGAGATGATTCCGCCGCGCGGTGGCGCTTTGCTCACGCCAAATCACGCTTCTTGGGTGGATGCTGTGCTGCTGATCGCCGCCACGGACCGGCCGATTCGTTTCTTGATGTTCAAAGGCGTTTACGACAACCCGGTGATCAAACCCTTCGCGAAAATGCTGAAAATTATTCCCATTGCTTCCGATCAGGGACCGCGCGAAATGATTCATTCGCTGAGGGAAGCTTCTGAGGCTCTGCGCAACGGCGAAGTAGTGTGCATTTTCCCGGAAGGAGAAATCACACGCATCGGGCAGATGCTGCCGTTCCGTCGCGGCTTCGAACGCATCATCAAGGGGATCGATGTTCCGATTATTCCCGTGAATATCGACGGAATTTGGGGATCGATTTTCAGCTTTTCCGGCGGGCACTTTTTGTGGAAATGGCCGCGAACAATTCCCTACCCTGTACGGATCACTTTCGGCAAGCCGCTTCCGTCGATATGCACGGCGCCCGAAGTGCGCAAAGCGGTGCAGGAACTCGGCATGGAGGCGTTTCAGCGCCGGCGGCGCTACATGAAGCCGTTGACGCGTTCGTTCGTGCAAGCGGCGCGCCGCCACCCCCGGCGTTTTGCAATGGCCGATGGGCGCACACCGAAATTGACGTTTGGCGATTCGCTGGTCAAGGCGATATTCCTCGCCAGAAGGCTCCGACCGCGGTGGGGCGATCAGAAGATGGTCGGGATTCTTTTGCCGCCGTCCATTCCCGGGGCGTTGGTGAATTGGGCGGCGCTGCTGTCCGGAAAGGTACCCATCAATCTGAATTACACTTCGTCGAATGAATCGATCGCTTCCTGCGCGAAGCAATGTGAATTAAAAACCATAATCACCTCCAGGCAATTTCTTGAAAAAGTGCCGATTCAGCCTCCCGGCGAATTGATTTATGCGGAAGACCTGGCGTTAAATTCCGGCTTGGGCGAGAAGATCGCGGCCTTGCTTGCAGGCAAACTGCTCCCTGCGCGGCTTCTGGAAATGTTCCTGGGAGTATCACGTCCGCCTTCGCTGGATGACACGGCCACTGTGATTTTCTCCAGTGGCTCCACGGGAGAACCGAAAGGTGTGGTCCTTTCGCATTTCAATCTGGCTTCGAATGTGGAGCAGCTCGAGCAGATTTTTCATTTGAACGAGCGCGACCGCATCCTTGGCATACTTCCCTTCTTTCATTCGTTCGGGTTTACGGGCACACTTTGCCTGCCGCCTCTTGCGGGGATGGGCGTGGTGTTCCACGTGAGCCCGCTGGATGCGCAGGCGATTGGGGCGCTGGTTGCCAAATATTCGGTGACGATGCTGTTATCTACGCCAACTTTTCTGAATACTTATGCGCGACGCATTCCGCCGGAAGCGTTTGGAAGTTTGCGCATCGTGATGGCGGGAGCGGAGAAGCTGCCGGATCGCATCGCGCAGGGATTTGAAGATCATTTCGGGCTTCGGCCGCTGGAAGGCTACGGTTGTACAGAGTGTTCGCCCGTGGTTGCGGTAAATACATATGATTTTCGGGCGGCCTATTTCCGGCAAGTCGGCGCAAAGCGGGGGACGATTGGGCATCCCTTGCCCGGCATAGCGATCCGAATTATTGATCCGGAGTCGGGAGACTGGTTGCCGGTGGATAGACCCGGCTTGCTGCTGGTGAAGGGTCCAAACGTGATGGTGGGTTACCTCAACCAGCCGGAAAAAACCGCGGAAGTTTTGCAGGATGGCTGGTACAACACGGGCGACATTGCCACGGTGGATGAAGACGGATTCCTGCGCATCACTGATCGCCTGAGCCGGTTCAGCAAGATTGGCGGAGAGATGGTGCCGCACATTCGCGTGGAGGAAAAGCTACACGAATTAATCGGGGCAGAAGGGCAGGTGCTGGCGGTGACAGCCATTCCCGATGAGAAAAAAGGCGAGCGCTTGGTGGTAGTCCACACATTGAAAGAGGAAGCTTTGAAAGAGTGCCTGGAAAAATTGGCCAAGAGCGATTTGCCGGCGCTTTGGAAGCCGCGGCCGGACCAATTCATCTACGTTGAAAAATTGCCGTATCTGGGGACGGGGAAACTGGATTTGCGGAAACTGCGGGAGATTGCGCAGGCAGGAAGCCAGTCGTAAGCCACGAGTTGTCAGTTTAAGTTTTCAAGCACGGGCAGTTTATAGTTAGAAGGTAAGGCTTCTCGAGGTTTTTATGTTCACCGGCATTGTCGAGCATCTTGGCACCATCCATTCACTTAAGCTAAACAGCCATGGCGGACGGCTAACGATTCACGCACCAACGGTCGCGCCACATCTGGCTGTTGGCAACAGCATCGCAGTCGACGGATGTTGCCTGACGGTGGTGGCGCTCGAGGGTGAAGGATTTTCCGCCGACCTTTCCGCGGAAACGATTTGCAAAACGTCAATGGGTGAATGGAAAACCGGGATGCGCGTGAATCTGGAACAGGCCATGACCGCCGGAAAAGAATTTGGCGGGCACTTTGTGCTTGGCCATGTGGACACGACGGGACGGGTGACGCGCCTCGAACCGCAACGCGATAACTGGTGGTATGGGGTGGAAGTGCCGGAATCGTTCGCCCAGTACATCGTGCCGCAGGGATCAATCACCATTGATGGGATCAGCCTGACAGTGGCGTGCTGGAACGAACGCGTTGTGGAAATCGCGGTGATCCCGTTCACTTATGAGCACACGAACATCCAGAACAAAAAAATCGGGGATGCTGTAAATCTTGAAGGCGACGTGCTGGGAAAATATGTGGAGCGCTATCTCGAAGGGCGAATTGGAAAGAAGCCGTCAAGTAAGCTTAGCATCGAACAATTGGTCAGCGAGGGCTTTTGAGGCCTCAATCGGATTTCTTAGACCGTGCGCCGCGCCAGTAAAGGATTAGCCCGATGAAAATCGCGGCGAGGGTTCCGCCAACCAAACGTACCTCAAAACTTAATTTGTCGACGCTTTCACCCGGCGGCACGAGAGAAACGAAAATACCAACCAGCACCACCAGGAAGCCCAGGATGCCGCTGAGCCATAATCCGATTTTGCCTCCGGGAACGAGCACAGCGTGGAAATTTTCCTTGCGGTCTTTGCGGCCTGACAGTTTGATGACGGCCGCGAACATGTACAGAAACGGAATGAAGTAAAGGATAATGGCGGCGTCGATCAGCATCTGATACGCGGATTGGACTGTTTCGCTCTGGATTTGACTAAGCAACAAAATGGCGCCGGAAATGCCTGCCTGCACCAGGATCGAAATGTACGGCGTCTTCCATCTGGAATGAATTTTTCCAAATGCCGCGGGCAGGTAGCGATCGATACCGACCACAAACGGCACGCGCGCAATGCCGGCGACGGTGCTGCCGACTCCGCCAGCGTTCCCCACAGAAACCAGCAGAGCTGCCAGGATTCCGAGGAAGCCAACTTTGAGTGCCACGGAGCCCAAGGTGATCGCGTGGAACACACCGCTTTTGGGATCGAGATCGTTGGCGGGGACGAGAGTCAGAATCGCAAACGTTCCCACGATATACATGAAGGCAATCATCGCGCCGGCGCCAAACACGGCTCGCGGCAAGGTGCGGCGAGGATCGCGCACTTCTTCGCTCATGGCCGAAACCAGTTCCAAGCCTGTGAAGGCGAAGGCGATCTGCGACCAGAAATTTACCGTGTCCCAATTCCAAGTCGGCATCATGTTGGCCCAGGTGAAGTGCGTCAGCGAGCCATGCTTGAAATAAACGAGCGAGGCAATCCCAGCGAGCATCAGTAGCGGCAAATACGTCCCTATACCGCCCGCGTTCTGCAGCCACTTGCCTATATTCAAGCCGATGATGTTCAGCAACACAGCAACGAAAAGAAGAATCAGGGACACGACCAGCAGAAATGTGCGGTCTTGCGAAAGCGTTGCGCCTTTTTCGCCGAACACGTACGCGCTCATGGAAGCGCTGGCGAGCAATAAGCCGGGGAAATAAAATACGGTGTAAATCCAGTAGGTCCAACCGGCAACAAAGCCGTGAAAATCTCCAAAGGCCTCTTTGGCCCACACGTATAAGCCGCCTTCATCCGGAAATCGTGAAGACAATTCATTGATTACAAAAGCTCCAGGAACGAAAAAGAAAAGCGCCGCGATTACCCAGAGGCTGATGGAGGATGGGCCGTTGTGTCCGGCGGCGGCGATCCAACGCGGACCGAGAACAGTGGCGATGTTGAAGAGAAGCACGTCCCAGAAACCCATGCTTTTTCGGAGCTGCGTCTTGGGATCCTTTGGCGCAACCGTGGCAGTGGTCACAGAGTCACGTCCAGCGCTGGGATGAGTTCATCCTGCAAGAGAAAATCATGGAGGAAGGGATCCTGGGAACTTTCAAATTCTTTCCAGGACCCGAAGTTCTGCGCCTTGCCATCCTGCAAAAAAACGATGGTATCGGCGAGGCGCCTGGCAAGGTGGGTGTCGTGAGTGACGACGATGGAAGTTTTGTGAAAGGTTTCCTTCAAACGCAGAATCAGGTCGCCCATGTGTCCGGCCATGATGGGATCGACCATCGTTGTCGGTTCATCATAAAGAATCGCTTCCGGATTTTGCGCGAGGGCGCGAGCGATGGCAACGGCGCGTTTCATCCCCGTAGAAAGCTCACTGGGGACTTTCTCCATCACTTCTTCCACTTCTAGCGTTTTTGCCAGCTTCGCCACATAAGCGGTGATGTCCTCGTCCGTCAAGCCGGGTTGACCTTCAAGGGGGAAGGCGATATTTTCCGCAACCGTGAGGGAATCGAAAAGCGCGCCGGACTGAAAGACCATGGTGACCTTGCGGCGAATTTCCTCAAACTGGCGCTCGGTATGATTAGTGACGTCCACACCGTCGATAAAAACGCTACCAGAGTCCGCGCGAAGGAAACCCATGATGTGTTTCAAGGAAACGGATTTGCCCACACCACTGCGCCCCATGATTACGCAAGTTTCGCCGCGCTTGACCTTGAAACTGACATCGTTGAGCACCACGCGCTCGTCGAAGGCTTTGCTGACGCCGCGAAACTCGAAATAGTATTCGGAGGCGCTGGCGCCAGACTGCGCCGAGGTCAATCCAGCTTGCTGGAAAGGTTCACTCATCAGTTCCCTGCCTCCAGAATGCGGCGCGCGGCCTCCAAGTCGTCGGGTGTGTTCATGTTCCAGAATAGCCGGTTATCGCTATCAAATCGTTTCCAGACCGGCTCGTCAAGCACCTCCATGGGCAGGCCTTTCATGGCTTCGGTGACCTTGCGCGTGCCTGCATCGAAGGAAGCGCGAATAGCGGCGGCTGCGTCCGCTCGCCAACATGCACAGAGCGGCTCCAGGCCAACACTGGAGCGTGGCGCGACCACCCGCGCGGAACTTTGCAAGGCGCAATCCCGCAAAAAAGCTAAAAATTCCCGCGTGAGAAATGGCATATCGCAGCTGACAATGAGCGCCCAATCCGCTCGCGAGGCGGAATCTTGGATTGTGGCTAACGCGCTGAGAATTCCGCCCAACGGGCCTTCGCCGGGCCATTGATCCGAGATCACCGGCCAAGCTTCGTTGCCATATTTGGCGGCTGGCGCGACGATGCGCACGTCTTCGCAAGCGCTAGCCAGAAGGTCGCCGGTGCGTTGCAACATGGTCTTGCCAGCAAGAATCACGAGCGCTTTGTCGGTTCCAAAGCGCGTACTACCGCCGCCTGCTTGAAGGAAGCCGTGGAACATTATGCTTCGTCGTCCTCCCCGGCAATTTCTTGTCCGGGGCGGCGGATGCCAAGTTCACGCAGGCGCTCCTGCAAACTCTGGCGATGAAGGCCAATGGTGGCGGCTGTGCGAGAAATGTTCCATCGATGCGCGGCGAGTTGCCGTCGCAAGTAGGCAACCTCAAATTTGCGTTTAGCTTCACGAAAGTCAGATTCGTTCAAACCCAGATCCGCCCCGTCTCCGCCGCTTTTCGGCAGCAATGGCGTACCTTTGACGACTTCTTCCGGCAGATCTTGCGTGCCTATTTCTTCAGCGCGGCATAGGACCATGGCGCGCTCGATTGCATTTTTCAATTCGCGCACATTGCCTGGCCAATCGTAGCGCTCGAGAGTCGCCAGCGCGTCTTTGGCGAGGCGTCCTGTACGTTCCAGGCGTCCGCCGTGAATCTGAAGAAAGGCTTCTGCGAGCGCGACGATATCTTCCTTGTGAGCCCGCAGCGCTGGCAGTTCGATGGTGACGACGCGCAGGCGGTAGAAAAGATCTTCGCGGAATTTGCCGTCGCGAATCGCCAGAGGAAGATTGCGATGCGTGGCGCTGATTACCCGTACGTCCACGGGAATGGATTGCGTCCCGCCCAGCCGCTCGATCGTGCGATTCTCGAGTGCCCGCAAAACTTTGGATTGCGTGACCGGATTCATATCGCCAATTTCGTCGAGGAAAAGCGTGCCGCCGTGGGCTTGTTCGAAGCGGCCTTTTTTTTGTTGCGCCGCGCCGGTAAATGCCCCTTTTTCGTAGCCGAATAGCTCCGATTCGATCAGTGTTTCGGGAAGGGCTGCGCAATTCACGGCAACATATGCTTTTCCGTTGCGTTGAGAGCGCGCGTGAATTTCCTGGCCCAGCAGATCCTTGCCGGTGCCGCTTTCTCCCAGAATCAGTACGGTAGAATCGGTGGCGGCCACACGGTCGGCCAGTTCGAAGGCGCGGCGCATCGCCGCGGAACGACCGATCATTTGGCCGAATTGGCCTTCAGCGGCCAAGCGGCGGCGCAAGGAATCGTTTTCTCGCTCCAGTGAAGCAAGCTTCAGGAGATTGCCTACGCGCGTGCGCAACTCCTCAAGCTCGAATCCCTTCACCAGGTAATCCCCTGCGCCAAATTGCAGCGCTTCCACGGCGGTCTTCGCTGTATCCAGGGCCGACACCATCAGCACCGGCAACTGGTTGCCTTCGCTGCGCAGCCATTTGAGAAAAGCTAGTCCGTCTTCGCCTGGCATGACTACATCAAGCAATAGCAACTCCGGATTCTCCGTCAGGGCCGCGCGCGCCGCAGCGCTGGAATCCGCTTCGACGATGCGATAGCGGCCCTCGAGAGCGCGCCTAAGGGCGTAACGGGAAGCGGGTTCATCATCCACGATGAGTATGGTTTTCATGAAAATGTCCCGACACGCGGCTGACACGCAGTGCCAAAAAACGAGAAGCAAAACTGGATCGGCTTCAACTGGCCGGTTGAGAACCACGATATCTGGCGGCTTCTAGCCACAGAACGGAAGCAAGATAGACACCGAGTAAAAGCAACTCTGGTTCGATGACGTAGCGATACCTGGCATGAGGATACGCCAGATAATATGGCGCCGGATAGACTATAAGCGCGGCGGCGAACAGCAGCCAGCCCGGCGGTCTCCTTGTGAGCACAAAGAGAAATCCGAGCCAACCTACCACGGAGAGCGGCCAAAATTCCCATGGCTGCCACCATTCGTTGGCCTGATAGAGGACCGGAGTGCCATCCCAAAACCATAAAATGCGGTGTAGCGTCAGGCTGATAAATTCGCGCGGGTATCGGCGTACAAACACGAGAGCTTCTTCCTTGTGGAACTCGATAAATGGAAGTTCGCCAAGCTTCAATACCTGTTCGTGGACTAGCAGATTGTCGTCGGGATGTTTGCCAGCCCAGCCCATGCCGTTGCTGTAGTGATAGTTGCCGAGGGAAAACTCGAACCAATAGTTGTCGCGCAAGAAGACGGGATGCCCGAAGGCCATGGCGTTTCGCACCAACCATGGCGCAATGATCGCGAGGAAAAGAATCACAGCGAACGTTAGCGAACGAAGATACGGCATGGCAGCTTTGCGATTTTCCGAGGCGGCTTGAAAGAAGCTGAATGGCAACAGGCTCAGCAATGCAGGATTGGTGAGCGCGATGAGGCCCCAGACCGCCGATAAACAGAGCCAGTTCCCCCGCGTGCCTTTTTTCCCCACGTCGAGCGTCATGAGGAAGGCCACGGTCAAAAGAAGCGCACTGGCGGCAAAATCCCAGATCAGCGAAGTTGGCCAGCGGAAGAAAATGGGGCTTGACGTCCAGATGCACGCCGCCCAGAATCCAACAGGTTTTCCCAGGCTCCGGACGCCCAGTGCCAAGATGGCCACGCCCGTTGCGGCGGCCATCATGCACTGCAAACCAAGAAGGATGAGCGCGGACGCGGGAGAATAGCTGCCAAACAGGTGAAAAACCGAGGCCACCAGATAGGGATAGACGGGCGCGACCCACGCGCTCGGTCCGGTATTGGCGTCGTGAAAGGGCGATTGGAAACCTTGTCCCGCGGCGATGTGCGCAGCAATGCGGCAAACCTCCGCTCCGAAGGGACGGTTCGTATTCGCGGAGCCCACGAATGTGTGAGCCCAAATGACAAACGCAAAACGAAGCACGAAGCCCACGAGGAAGATCAGGATGTATAGTTTTCGCCGAGAAAGGCTGCCGTAAACATTGTCTCGGGCTGCAGACTGAAACGCGACGCCGCTGGTCATTTCCACCAGTTTCCGTCACGGGAAGCTGCGGCTGCAAGGACGGCTCCGAGGAAGCGTGTTCATAGCAGCATGCCAGCGCGATGCGGCTGGTGAGGCTGTCTTCACGGTTTGCGGTTCCGCGCGGTTTCAATTGGACTCCGTTTCGGCCGCCACGCCGTTGAGCGCTGGAAACGTCAAGTGGAAACGAGTGCCACGCCCGTTTGCGATAGGGCTCTGCCAAGCAAGCGAGCCACCCAGTTCTTCGAGGCGGCGCGCAACAATGGCCAAGCCCAAACCGCTTCCCCGTGCTTTTGTGGTAAAGAAGGGCTGGACAACTTTGTCTTTGAGCGCGGACGGGATTCCGGGCCCATCGTCCTCCACGATCACGATACAGATTTGAGTGTCAGGCTGCAGTTCAACTCGAACGCTGCCGCCGTTACCAACCGCTTCGATGGCGTTCAACAAAACATTGGAGAGGATATCGTTAGCTGCTTCCGCGCTGGCCGCCACTTCGCACGGGCAATTGCCAACCTTGAATTCCAAGGAAATTCCGGCGGGATCGGCTTCGTGACGCAGCATGTCAACAACCGCGGCCGCAACGCTTGCCAGATTGCAGCGCTCTGCTGTTTTTTCGATGCGCGCGCCGGGACGGCTGAATTGCAATAGTTGATTGAGCTTCGCCGAGAGGCGATTGATTTCGTACAGGACCATCTGCGTCTCTGAGTGTAACGAAGCGGGCAGGTCGGGGCTTTCCAGTTGAACTTGCAAAATTGTCTTGATGGAGCCCAGGGGATTCTTAAGATTATGCGAGATACTCGCCGCCATCTGGCCTACCAGTGCAAGCCGTTCGCGTGCGGCCAAATCCCTTTCGAGCTGCAGCTTTTCTTCAATCAAGCGGCAGAGATCGAACACCGCCGGCAATTGTTCGCAAAGAAATTCCAACGCTGCGTAGGTTTCTCCAGAAATCATGGCGCCGTGCGGGCGAGCCTGCAGAGAGCCAAGATGCTGTTTTCCCCGATGAATCGCAAACGACTCTTCTGTGCCCATGCGGCGGGCTTCCGTCGCATGGGGCGCGGTGCCTTCGGGATCGAGAGACAGATGAACCTCGGCGAGTTGCAGTTGTTCGGTGAGCCAGCGCTCGGTGAAGAGGCGGAGTTTTTCCTGTTCGCCCAGGCGCGCTAGTTCAGTAATGGGGCCCATTAGCTTTTGCGCGCGGTCTACTTCGGTTTGCGCAGTCTCCCGCAACAGGCGGCGGATCACGCGCTGCAGTGGCTCGAAAAAGATCACAGGTAAGAAAAGAAGAAGCGCTGCGGTCGCTTCCGGCGGCAAATACGGTTCAAACCAGACGCTCGCGCGGCGCACAAAACTGAGATAGAGGAGAGCCAGGAAAATGCCAAAGACTGCATAGATAAGATTCCGTTGCCGGCCTATCTGTAGGACATTGTCTCTCCTCACATCCCTGATGAGACCGATCAATGGGGCGATGACTCCCCAGAGAACGATCCATTCAAAGAAGCCAGTGTGTTCTGCGGACGTGAGTCCGCGCCGTTCGAAGAAGAACAAAAGCAAGACTGCAATGCCGAGCAAAACAAAATCGCCGCACAGCCATCTGTGCAGCGTCTTCTGTTCGTGAACTGTGGACCCTGACAAGAATCGCCACTGCCAGTAAGCGGCGACGTTGATCGAAAGTAACAGCCAGAGTTGAAAGGAACCGCCCAGCTGGAACGCAGGCGTCGAAAAACCGAAGTCTGGGCTGCGCTGAAAAGCATTTAGCAGATGAGGCAAAAAAACGAAGGCCGGAAGGTACGCTGCCGCCAGCCACGCATATTTCGCAGCAGAACCCCCGATCAAATTTTGCAGCGAGGCATACTCGACATGGAGATGGACGACGAGCGCGGGAAGAAACCAGAGGCCGAGGCACAGAAAAGTCCAGGCCAACGTGAGCAAACCGTTCGGTGGAACTGTGTAATAAAGCTGAGCGTTGAGCGCGAGCAGGCTGCTGCCGCAAAACAGAGTGAATGACAGGCAGAGAAAGAAAAATATACGCTCGAAGTTGCGCTGGCGACGGTGGCCAAGAATCACAACCATCCAGAAGAAAGGCAGGAGAGTGCCAGCGGTTAAAGTAATAAGACGAGCGTTAGGAAACCAGTGCATGAGGGCGATGGCGCGAGTCTACCGCCGCGCAGAAGGGCACGGCAATGGCCAAGTGCAAGCAAAATCTGGCGGCATCATGCTATTGATAATAAATGATTTACGACCGGGAATAGCCACATTAAATCTGCGTGAGCGTGCAGGAATCGTCGTGAAAAGGCTTGACTGGAGGGTGGAAACTGATATATTAGCACTCGGCAGCGAGGAGTGCTAAACACCTTTCAGCCCCCGTTGCCAGAAGGACCAGTCACACCGTAAGTTCACCTAAATGGAGGTTTTTCGAAGATGGCAGTCAATCTGACACCGCTGCACGACCGTGTCATCGTGAAGCGCATTGAAGAGAAGGAAACCGTCAAGGGCGGGATCATCATCCCCGACTCCGCAAAAGAAAAACCGCAAGAGGGCGAAGTGATCGCCGTCGGCGCGGGCAAGCGAGAGAAGGGCGAGCGGGTTCCGCTGGACGTCAACGTAGGCGATCGCGTGCTGTTCGGCAAGTATAGCGGCAGCGAGATCAAGATCGATGGCGAAGAGCTCCTGATTCTGCGCGAAGAAGAGATTCTCGCGAAGTTGGGTGGAGCGGCAAAAGCGGCCAAGAAGTAAAGAAGTTCCCTGTTGTGAATTGGCAAGTTCCGGATCTAGCCGGCTTCTGCGCATAGATCTGGAGACCCTGGCCCAAACCGTTCGGGCCGGGACGTTGGAAAAAAATCAGGAGGAATGAAGAAATGGCGAAGCAGATTGTTACCGGAGAGAATTCCCGCCAGGCGATTCTACGTGGCGTGAATGCCCTTGCGGACGCAGTAAAGATCACCCTCGGCCCCAAGGGTCGCAATGCGGTGATTGAGAAGAAGTTCGGCGCGCCGATCATCACCAAGGACGGCGTGACCGTGGCTAAGGAAATCGAACTGCGCGATCCGCTCGAGAACATGGGCGCGCAGATGGTCCGCGAAGTCGCCAGCAAGACCAGCGACGTCGCCGGCGATGGTACCACCACCGCCACCGTTCTGGCCCAGGCCATCTTCCGCGAAGGCGTGAAGACGGTTGCCGCAGGCGCGAGCCCCACGGCTCTCAAGCGCGGCATTGACCGGGCTGTCGAAGTGGCCGTCGAGGAAATCAAGAAACTCCACAAAGACGTGAAGGGCGACATGATCGCCCAGGTCGGCACCATTTCCGCCAACAACGACAAGCAGATTGGCGGAATCATTGCCGAAGCGATGAAAAAGGTCGGCAAGGACGGCGTGATTACCGTGGAAGAATCGAAGACCATGGACACCACGCTGGAAGTTGTGGAAGGCATGCAGTTCGACCGCGGCTACCTCTCGCCCTACTTCGTCACCGATCCAGAGCGCATGGAATGCGTGCTGGAAAATGCGTTGATCCTCATCCATGAGAAGAAGATCAGCTCGATGAAGGACCTGCTCCCATTGCTCGAGCAGATTGCCAAGCTCGGCAAGCCCCTGTTAATCATCGCGGAGGAAGTGGAAGGCGAAGCGCTCGCCACTCTAGTGGTGAACAAGCTGCGCGGCACGCTGCAGTGTAGCGCGGTCAAGGCCCCTGGCTTTGGCGATCGCCGCAAGGCCATGCTGGAGGATATCGCGGTGTTAACCGGCGGTAAGGCCATCACCGAAGATCTCGGCATCAAGCTCGAGAACGTGAAGATCGAGGACTTGGGGAAGGCCAAGAAGGTCACCATCGACAAGGACAACACCACGATCGTGGAAGGCGGAGGCAAGGCCGGCGAAATCGAAGGCCGTGTGAAGCAGATCCGTCAGCAGATCGAGAACACCACCTCCGACTACGACCGCGAGAAGCTCCAGGAACGCCTGGCGAAGCTCGTGGGCGGCGTCGCGGTCATCAAGGTTGGCGCGGCTACCGAAACTGAGCTGAAGGAGAAGAAGGCTCGCGTTGAGGACGCCATGCACGCCACCCGTGCGGCCGTTGAGGAAGGCATCGTTCCCGGCGGAGGCGCGGCCCTGCTGCGCTGCTTGAACGCTATCGACAAGCTGAAGCTGCACGACGACGAAGCGGTCGGAGTTGGCATCGTGAAGCGCGCGCTCGAAGAGCCGTGCCGTCAGATCGCCCACAACGCCGGCTTTGAAGGCGCGGTGGTGATCGGCAAAATCCGCGAGTCCAAGGACGAAAACTTCGGATTCAACGCGGACACCGGCGAATACGTCGACCTCGTAAAGGCTGGCGTGATTGACCCGGCGAAGGTAACACGGTTGGCGCTACAGAACGCGGCGTCCATCGCGGGCCTGATGCTCACCACGGAAGCGCTCGTGGCCGAGTTGAAGGAAGACGACAAGAAGGCTGCTGCTGCTGGTGGTGGTCCTGGTGGCCCGGGCGGCATGGGCGGCATGTACTAAGTTTGTCCAGCTAGCCCAGGAAAACTAAATCCATCAAAAGGGCGGTCGAAAATCGACCGCCCTTTTTCATTATTTTCTCCGTGCAGTTCTTCGCTTGATCGTTGCACCCACCTTTGCACCTGTACTGAATCTGTACTCAAGTCGCGGTTGACCGTGTTCGGTTAGCGACTTACAGTCTCGGTCATTCTCCCCAGCTATTTTGTTTGCGGTTGAACGCGAGAACAATTTTTTGTTTCGCGTTAACGGCACTTGCCAGGTCGTTCTTTCTATAGGACTCGCCAGAGGCCATAGGCAGCGCCGTGTGAAAAAGGAGGGAATCGAGCCCCAGGTTAACACCTACCGCCATCGTGATACGCGGCAATTTATCCGTCCCTGCGTCAATCGCTTGAATGCGGTTCGCAGGATTTGCACCATCGGCAGCCCCAGATCCCTATAGATCAACCCAAGTCCAGCCAAAACTTGGGGTCTGTCTTGCCCCCAGTTGCATCTCTGACTGGAGGATTTTAGGAATGAAAACCAAAATCAAAGTTGTAGGTTCGGCTGTTTCCGTGCTTTTGTGTCTTTGTGTCGCCGTTCCTGTTCGCGCTCAACAGAACGGTCGTGGCTCCGGCGGAGCAGGAATTTCAACGGCGGCAAAAGATCCCGGTGTGCGGGCGGTCACAGTAGATGCCGGCCCGCCGTTAACCAGCCTTACCAGCGCGCAGTTGCAATATTTTCAGGATGGGCAAAGCCGGTTCCAGCAAGTAGATCAAGTCGCAAACGGGCTTGGTCCGACGTTCAATTCCAACAGCTGCGGCAGTTGCCACGCGCAACCCTCGGTCGGCGGCTCCAGCCCGTCGGCATCGCAATATCCCAACATTGGACCTAATCCGCAAGTGCAAGTGGCCACAGCAAATGGCGCCAGCAACACGATGCCGTTCTTTATCACGGCGGAAGGGCCTGTTCGCGAAGCCCGTTTCCCGTTCGTGGTTTCGAACGGCACGGTCACGCCTGCGCCTGACGGCGGTGTCCACGCGTTATTCACCATCACGGGCCGATCAGACGCTACAGGCTGCAGCATGGCGCAACCGAATTTCGAACAAATGCAACAGCTGAACAATCTGATCTTTCGAATTCCGACGCCGGTGTACGGTGCAGGGCTTCTCGAAAGCATTTCCGATGAAACCATCCTGGCGAACATGCAGGCCAATGCCAGTTTGAAACAGCAACTGGGGATCACGGGCCATCCGAATTACAGCCCCAATGACGGTTCCATCATGCGTTTTGGATGGAAGGCTCAGAACAAATCGCTGGAGATGTTTTCCGGCGAAGCCTATAACGTCGAGATCGGCGTGACCAACGAACTATTCCCGAACGAACGCGCCGATCCCCCTGTGTCTTGTCTGATGAATCCCACACCGGAAGATGAAACCAATTTTTCCCAGAGCGGCACTCAAATCCCCAGCGACATCGTTGCTTTTTCCAACTTCATGCGCTTTCTTGCGCCGCCTGTATCGACCACGACGGGAATCCCCGGGAATCCTTCAGCCCGCTCGATTCAAGAGGGACAGGTTATCTTTAACCAGGTTCATTGCAACATGTGCCATACAACGTCGTTGCAAACCTCTCCTTCCGCCATGACGCCCGGCCTCAGTAATCAGACCGCGGCTTTATTCTCTGACTTGCTGGTTCACCATATGGGTTCCGGGCTCGCCGACAACGTGTCTCAAGGCTCGGCGGCCAACGACGAATTCCGCA
Source organism: Candidatus Acidiferrales bacterium (assembly GCA_963742325.1). Lineage (GTDB taxonomy): Bacteria > Acidobacteriota > Terriglobia > Acidiferrales > UBA7541 > Acidiferrum. The sequence goes on from CAVULB010000002.1 coordinate 4,304,241, forward strand.
CAGCGCCCCTGTGGGGCGTGGGGCAGCGGATTTTCTTTTTGCACGATGGCCGCTCCGGGCCGGCAAACGGAGGACTGCTGGACGCAATTCAACAACACGCGAGTAGTGGTTCGGAGGCAAACGGCGTTGTTACTTTGTTCAACCGCCTGTCTCCCCAACAGCAGCAGGATCTTTTGGATTTCCTGCGTTCGCTTTAATAGATCCACGCACGGACAGCGCGTGCGGGCAACATCAATCGCCCGCACGCACTCCGTTATTTTTGTGGCGGGATAATCAAATTTTACGCTGGACAAATGTTCCAGCATGATCGGATGGACTTCAACGGTCAGGCGGCCGGATTGCACCAGTGGATGGCCGGTGGCGATGCCGCGAATACGGTTCTGCTCTGCCAAGGGTTCAACGAGAACGACCTTCCCCGACTCTATTTGAGAACGAATATATGCAAGATGCATCTGCATCCGTTCTGCTTCCGGCATGGCAGAGCCGCTTTGTCCTTTAGCATCGGGATGTCGAGGTAATAGCGCTTTATGTTCTTCGGGATGTAGGCTGCCAGTGAATCGTCCGCCGGCCGTTGCCTCGAACGAAATCCGGCAAGTCCCAGGAACGATAAAAGAGCAAGACGCACGATAGATAGTTTCTCGTGATGGTCTCCTCACTTGGTCGCTGCAACGTACAGAGCCAAAATCGCTGGCCAGCCGCCTTCGGCACCAACCTGTTCGCGCATCTTCTCCCATCCCGTGCCGTGTCGCTCCAGGTGGCGGTGTTCAAATTCCACGCGCGTGGCTTCCGGCCCTTCGGCCACAAATTCCAGCGCGATTTCGCTGGCCCGAGCCATGTCCGCGTTGAAAGTCCAATCCGGCTGCAAGTGCCAGGAAAGCACCACTTTTTTCGGCGGCTCCCAAGCCACCACCGTGCCCCAAACGCACTCCGCACCGTCGACGTTGATTTCGTACCATCGGCCACCGGAGCGCGTATCGATCAAAATATCCTTGAACGGAGTGCCGCCGACATGGTGACTCGCTGGCCACCACTGTCCCATGCGTTCCGTAAATATCTGAAACGCCTTCTCAATGGGCACTTTCACGTGCAGGGTTCTTTTTACGACCGCGTTTAGAGTCGTTTCGTGTGGCATGTTGCTTCTCCCTCCTGTATTCATTTTCCGCAAACTTTTGGAAAGCGGTTAACGCGTCATCCCAAAGCTGAGCAAAATGGTCGCGCAGCAGAGCGATGCCCTCGGGATTCAGTTCGTAAATGCGCCGCGTACCTGCGCGTCGATCGCGCACCAGGCGAGCGTGCTTCAGAATGCGCAGATGCTGCGAGACCGCCGGGCGAGAAACGGGCAGCCCGGCGGCGAGCTCGTTCACCGCGCGCGGACGGCTCCCGATCATTTCGAAGATGGCCAGGCGAGTGGAATCGCCAAGTGCAGCGAGGCCGTTTTGTACGTAAGTACTCACTTACGGTAAGTTACTACTTACGGACATCGCCGTCAATACCCTTTTTTCGCTTAATCGAATCGCCCGCCGTGGCAAGAAACGTGGCCAATCATGACGCTCTTCCTTGCCTGCCCTTGCGCGCTCCGCTAGACTTCCAATGCCACACTTCGCTCCTCAGGGGGGAGCAAAGTACCATGCCGGGATTTTTGCAGCGATTCATGCCACATGACGGGGATTTCTTCGTTCTGTTTCAGAAGCAGGCGGAGAACGTCGTCGTGGGAGCGAACGCGTTCGTACAAATGCTCGAACGCTACACGGGCGTACCGGAACAAGTGCAGCGCATCAAAGCCATTGAGCATAATGGCGACGAGATTACGCACCAGATTTTCCGGAAACTAAATCAGACGTTCATCACGCCTTTCGACCGCGAAGACATTCACCAACTTTGTAGCACCATGGACGATGTGATTGACCTGATCGACGCGGCCGCCAGCCGTTTTGTACTCTACCGGGTCACGGAAGTCCGCCACGGCACGCTCGAACTGTGTAAGGTGCTGGCCGCGGCTGCCGTGGAGCTCAAGGAAGCGATCCACGCGATGGAATCGCCGGACAAGGCGTTGCACCGCGTGATCGAAATCAACCGCCTGGAAAACGAAAGCGACCGTATCTGCCGCACTTTGATCGCGCAGCTATTCGAAGAAGAAAAGAACCCGGTGGAAATCATCAAGTGGAAAGAGATTTTTGAAGTGATCGAAACCGCTGTCGACAAGTGCGAAGACGTGTCGAACGTGATTGAAAGCGTCATTCTAAAGAACGCCTGATCCTGTGAACACATTTCAACTGGTTCTTATCACCGTATTTCTTACGCTGGCGTTCGAGTTTTCCAATGGCTGGCATGACGCGGCTAACTCGATCGCGACGGTGGTTTCCACGCGGGTGCTCACTCCCTTTCGCGCTGTCCTCTGGGCAGCCTTCTGGAATTTTGTGGCGGCCTTTCTCTTCGGCACCGCGGTCGCGCAGACAATTGGCAAGGGCATGGTGCACCTGGAATTGGTCAACGAAAAGGTGCTACTTGCCGGCCTCCTTGGTGCCATTATCTGGAATCTCATCACCCTGACGCTCGGATTGCCCACCAGTTCGTCGCACGCCTTGATGGGCGGATACGGGGGCGCGGCGGTGGCCTACGCGGGGTTTAAGACGCTCGTCCCCGGAGGCTGGACCAAGCCCGTTCTATTCATTTTTCTTTCGCCGATTATCGGAATGCTCGTGGCGCTTTTGGTCAGCATCGTCACGACATGGATCGTGCGAAATCAACGGCCGCAGAAAGTGGACCGTTGGTTCCGCAGGCTGCAGTTGTTGTCCGCAGCAGCGTATAGCTTGGGTCATGGGACGAACGACGCCCAGAAGGGCATGGGAATCATCACCGCCGCAATGGTGGCAGGCGGATTGATGCATACTTACCAGGTGCACTATTGGGTGATCATTTGTTGTCATCTGGCGATGGCAGGCGGCACGATGGCGGGCGGTTGGCGCATCATCAAGACGATGGGGCAGCGCATCACAAAGCTGACACCCTTTGGCGGATTCGCGGCGGAAACGGCAGGCGCCGTGACGCTGCTTGCGACCGCACATTTTGGAATTCCAGTGAGCACCACACATACCATTACTGGCGCGATTGTGGGTGTTGGATCGTCGCGCAGGCTTACAGCAGTGCGGTGGGGAGTGACCCACCGCATTGTCTGGGCTTGGTTGCTGACCATTCCGGGCGCAGCGATCATTGGCGCGGCACTCTTCCGTATTTTGTCGCCGCTATTGAGGTAGCCTGTCCGCGAGAAATCGCTAATTGTGAGGGCTCTGCTTGTGACCGTCCGCCAGATGTGCCTTTGCAGCTAGAATCCCAATCTTGCAAATCTCGGGATCCTTGGCGAACAGCTCCCGTGCTTTTGCCATCAGCGCCTTGGCGATTTCGCCGGTCAGGTGAGCTTCGCGGTCACTCTCGGTAGCAAACGTGTCGAAAATTGCGTACTTCGAAGGAGGAATTTTCACCGCGCGTACCAGGTGAGTGTTACCGCTTCCTTCTCGGCGAGCCGCTGCGCAGATTTCAGAAACTCTTCTACTTCCCGCTCTTTGCCGGGTTTGCTGTCGACCACTACCCAAATTGCAAGTTTTGCCATACTTGTGAGATCCTCCCAAAACATTTGATGCCTGTAAAACTTGATTCGCCCCAGCCGGTCTTGTATTAACTTTGTATCTAAGTGCAAACGCAAAATAATTCTGCGCGTTTAGATATACACATTTGCTCGCAGGTGTCGCTTTTTCCGAATGTTAACGGGATTTACATGGCTATAGTGCGACCATGTTGGGCCGTCGCGCCGAGAAGCAGAATCACAGCGCGGGAAAGTCTAGCGAATGAGCAGTATAGGGTTTGCCTATTGCGACAGCGGAGGGACGCACCCCTTTAGGAAGATAATGGGCAAATGGATTTTAACAACGGCATTTCGGGCAAAAGTGCGGCGTGGCGGTTGCGTTTTTTCTTGGGATTTTTGGAGCCTTGATTTTGCTAGCGGCAACCACCGGCATCGTAATCTTGCGCGGTGTCGGCAAGTGGCTCGTCCGGGAAGACCCGTTACAACAAGCAACGGCCATTGCAGTGCTGAGTGGCAACATTCCCACTCGCGCGTTGGAAGCGGCGGCTCTCTATCATGAGGGAGACGCCAAAGAAATCTGGCTTACACATCCGAAACGTGCACGCGAACGCGTTGAAGGAACTTGGCATCACCTATCGAGCGAAGACGCGTTTAACATACGGGTACTGCGCAGGGCGGGCGTTCCCGCAAAGGCCATTCGCGTCCTGGACACTCCGATCGTAAACACCGAAGAAGAGCTGGACGTCATCAGTACTACGCTGCAAAACAGCGTCGGGGAAAGCGTGATCATCGTGACGAACAGTGCCCACACGCGCCGGGTACATATTCTGTGGGCGAAGTATTTCGGGACGCGTGGCGAAGCCATCGTTCACCATCGGTTCGCCACGAACTCATCGTCGGGAAGCCCATGACGCAAGTTTCCCACGAGGTTTTGGGAATCGTTAAAGCATGGGCAGGACTGCCTGTGAGGCGCAAGCCGCGACCTGCGCCGCCCCTGCGCCGGAGGTTGTGGGCGGACGATTCGAACGCGCCAGAGAATTTAGGCGCTGATTAACGGAATTAGATTGCTACGGACACGGCGGGCCTTACACCCAGTTAGAACTACGTGAGTGCTGCTTCTTCCGACACAGCAAATTGCCTTATAATAGGGGAATGACTTTTCCTGCGGCAAACGCGTTTTGTACCGTGGAAGAAGCGGTCGAAGAAATCCGTCAAGGGCGAATGATTGTCCTGGTAGACGATGAAGATCGCGAAAACGAGGGCGATCTGACGCTGGCCGCGGAAAAAATCACGCCCGAATCCATCAACTACATGGCGAAATTCGGGCGCGGACTGATCTGCCTGGCACTGACCGAGCAGCGCTGCGACGAACTGAACCTGCCGCTGATGTCTCCCATCAATACTTCCGTTCATGGCACCGCATTTTGCGAGGCCATCGACGGGAAACTTGGAGTCACCACCGGGATTAGCGCTTCCGACCGCGCCATCACGATTCTGACCGCCATTGATCCCAAAACCCGTCCGCAGGACCTGGCGCGGCCTGGTCACATGTTCCCTTTACGCGCCCGGAACGGCGGGGTGCTGGTGCGCGCGGGCCAAACGGAAGCTTCCGTGGACCTGGCGCGGATTGCCGGGCTGAACGCTTCAGGCGTGATCTGCGAAATCATGAATGAAGATGGCACCATGGCGCGGGTGCCGCAATTAATCGAATTCTGCCGCGAGCACAACCTGAAGATGTTGACGGTAGCGGACCTGATCCGCTACCGCATGCAACATGAGCGGTATGTGCGGCGCATCGCTGAAGCGACGCTGCCGACACAATACGGCGATTTCCGCATGATCGCGTATTGCAGCGACGTGGACCACGACCAGCATATCGCGCTGGTACGGGGCGACCTAGAAGGGCCCACTCCGCCGCTGGTGCGGGTTCACTCGCATTGCCTTACTGGCGACGTGTTCGGCTCTATCGCTTGCGACTGCAGCCAACTGGTAACGAAATCGCTCGAATTGATTGCCAAAGAAAATCGCGGCGTCTTTTTGTATCTGCACCATACTGGCCGTGGATACACCATTGACACACCGGAGACCCCTGGCGCATTGCCCAAGATACATTTTCACAGCCGCGGGCAACTGGATCGAGAAGTGGCTCGGCAGCGCATGGTGCAACACGAAAGCGGCACCGGTGCGCAGATACTGATCGATCTGGGATTGAAAGACATTCGCGTGGTTACCAATCATCCGAAAAAAGTCGTGGCCCTGGAAGGCTATGGAATTCGCATCGCCGATCAGGTTCCCCTGGATTTGAGCCCGTCCAAACCCATGCATCAGTGGAGCTGAAAGTAGAGCTCACGGAAAATCGATGGCTTTAAGGCTCTTCCTCTTCGCTGGCGGAAGGCGCAGGAGTGGTTGCAGCTGCGGAGCGGTAGGAGGCTGCGCCGGGCCGGCTACTCTGGTGGTGGCGCTGCCCGTGAGGTACGTACGCATTTTGTCCTTCCTTATGCCGATGCCGGGGATCGCTTGCAAGTCGTTCACACTCTTGAATCTGCGTAGTTTTTCCGCGCCTAGATGATTTTGTCGGCTGTTGCCGGACCAATTGGTGCTGGCAGTGTTGAGCCTAACGGGGCGCAGTGGCGGCTTTTTCTTCGCACAGAAGCCCTGCGTCACCGAGAACACAAGGATCGCCAGGTACATCGCGCCGTGGCTCGACATCGCGAGGCCGAGCAATTGAGAGCTGCCCGCTAGGACTGCACGAGGTTGCCTTGCGCGTCGAAAACGATGGGTTCTCCGAACAGAGCGGCTTGCTCTTCTACCTGCGCCCGGTCGCCCACGATCACGATTTGCATGTTGGCGGAATCGAAGTATTTTCTGGCGGTTGTGAGCAGATCGGCGGAGGTTAAGGCGCGCACTTTGTCGCGATAGGTTTCCAAGTAGTCTGCGGGCAATTGATTGAGCGCGACCGTGGAGAATTGGGAAAGCAAGCCTTCCTGCGTCGCCAAGCCCATCGAGAATAGCCCTGTCAGATAATTTTGCGCATCCGCCAATTCGGCGGATGGCACTGGCAAGGAGCGCAATTTGTCTAGTTCGTAAAAGATTTCCGTGAGCGATGCGGCTACCACGTCGTTGCGAACCGCCGCCGACACCGAAAAATACCCATGCTGTTTCAGAGGAGTGACGCCACTGCGCGGGCTGTACGTATAGCCCTTATCCTCGCGAATGTTCATCACCAAGCGGGAATTGAATGCGCCTCCATACAAGCTGTTGGCCAAGCCCAGACGGATCCAGTCCGGATGCTTACGCGTGATCGCGTGGCAACCTGCCAGGATTTGCGTCTGGACCGAACCTGGATTATGCACCAGATACACGCGCCGGCCGCTGAGCTTCGGCAGGCTAGGAGCTTCCTTCGCGGCTGGTTTCTTCCCTTCCCAATTGCCAAAAATCTTTTCAGTGGTTTTCAGCATGGCCTGCGAATCAAAATCGCCAACGAGCACCAACAACGCATTTTCCGGAGTGTAGATTTCGCGATAGATTTGCTGCAGATCCCCTCGCTGGTAAGCGGCGACCTGAGCTTCCGTCGGCGAAATTCGCGCGTAGGGATGCGTAGCAAAGAGAACTTTGCGCAATCGCTCCCCCGCCAGGAACCCTGGCGAAGTGCGCTCCAGTTTTACTTCTTCCAGCTTCTGGCGGCGTTCCCGTTCGAATTCGGGCGCCGGGAAGGAAGCGTCGCGCGACAATTCATTGACCAATTGCAAAAGTGGCTCGGCAAATTCGCTGAGTCCCGCGAAAGAAATGGCGCTGGTGTCTTGCCCGGCCGTGGTGCCCAGGTCGGCACCCAAACGCCGTAGATCTTCCTCAATTTGGCGGCTGGTGCGTCTGTGGGTGCCGGTGCGCAGAACCGTGGCGGTCATCTCCGCGAGCCCGACGGAGCGGTCCGAAACCAGCGCCTCGCCCGATCGAAAGAACAATTCACCGTGAAATTTGGGAATGGAATGGGCTTCGGCCAGCACTACTTCCAAACCGTTCGAAAGCCGCGTACGCGTGCGCCTCGGCCAGGTTACTGGGCGCTCTGGCGCCAGGGCCGGAACTGCGATTGCCGCTTCCGGGGCACGAGTCGCCATTACGCGGCCTCCTTGACATCTTTGGTGACCGGGGTCCGGAAAACGATGGCGCGATTTTCGCGGCGCAGATATTTCTTCGCGACCGCCTGAATTTCTTCGCGCTTCACCGCCAGGAATCCGTCGAGAACCGTGTTGACCAATTGCGGGTCATTGTCGAAGAGCGTGAAGCATGCCAGCAGATGCATCAGGCCATAGCGCGGCATGTATCCGCCGCGGCCACCTTCGAGCGTCGAGTAATAGTCCGAACGCCATTTCACTTTCAACTGGTCCAATTCTTCCCGGGAGATTCCCTTTTCCTGCACTTCGCGAAGAACGGAATCGAACGCCGCCAGTGTTTCCTCGGCGGAATATTCCGGCTTATGCAGAATGCGAGTGGACATCTGCGACGGGCCGTTGTAACCGAACACGTCATCAACTCCGCCGTCGGCTTCCACGGCGATTTGCTTCTCGAGCACCAGTTCCCGATGAATCCGCCCGGCCCGGCCGCCGTGCAATGCCTGGTCTAACAAAACCATGGCATACCAATCGGGGGTACGGCGTGCCGGCATCACGTAGCCGATGGCCATTGCCGGCAGCGTGCCGAATTTTTCTTCCACGTGACCACGACGCTCTTCGGTCTGCGGAGGCTCGGTAGGGTCGCCGAAGGACGGCGCGGCCCCTGCCGGAATCGGCCCAAAATATTTTTCAGCGAACGCCAACCCTTCCTGCGGATTCACGTCGCCGAGCAAAAGAAGCACGGCGTTGTTCGGGACATAGTATGTGCGGAAAAAAGTTTGCACGTCGGCAAGATTGGTGGCATCGAGATCGGCAAAATCACCATAAAAATTATGCGCGTTGGCCCAGTTGCGAAATGCTACCGGTGGCATGTCCAGCCAAGGGAATCCGCCGTACGGCTGGTTCAACACGTTGACGCGCACTTCTTCCTTTACGACGTCGCGCTGGTTGGTCAGATTTTCTTCGTCCACTTTGAGGGCACGCATGCGGTCAGCCTCCAGCCAAAGAACGCGTTCGAGCGCATTGGAAGGCACGGCCTCGTAATAATTCGTTATGTCATACATGGTCGAACCATTTAACACGCCGCCGCTCGAATTAATCAGCTTGATGTGCTGCATTTTCGGGGCGTTCTCCGAGCCCTGGAACATCATGTGTTCGAACAAATGCGCAAATCCGCTGCGGCCCTGCGGTTCCAGGCGAAAGCCGATCTTGTAGTAAACGCCAACGGTCACCACCGGAGCCGTGGCATCTGGCACGATTACCACGCGCAGACCGTTTTTCAGCGCGTCGCTGTGGATCGGAATTTGTAGTCGCGTCACTCGTAGCCCCCTTTGGCTTTTGCAGCAAGCTTCACAGTTCCGGAAATCGCGTCCAACTCCCGCAACATCGCCACCGGCTCGTGAGAGAGGACCTGAGATGCCAACCGGCTGACCGCGCGGTAGGCGTCCAGATATTCTCCCGGAAGTCCCCGCAATGCATTCTCGTGCGCGGCCACGACTCCGAAATCGCCCCGCGAGAGCGGGCCGGTCCACGCTTTTTGTGGCCCAAGCTTCTCATAATGCTCCAGCACCTGGCGCGTCAACGATAACAGCGCATGTTGTGCTTCGCGCCGTTTCAGCCCTGTGCTCATCAGCATGCGAACTCCGGCTTCTTCCAGCGCCAGGCTCAATCCCGCGGCGAACGCACCGGCCGCGTGGTATAGCGGCTTTTTCGCCGCCGAAATTCCTACGGGGACGCCGCCAAGCGAGCGAGCAATTTTTCGCGCAGCGCGCGCTGCCAGTTCGGCGCCTTCGATCGCAAAAACCTTGCCTTCTAGTGGAGGCACGCTCACACCATTAAAAGATTGCAGCGGGTGCATGGAACCCACGGCCGCGGCGCACAGCTGAAGCGGCTCAAGCACGGAAGCCTCGATCGCGCCGCTGGTGTGTAACGCCACTCTTCCACGCAGGCGGTCTCCCGCAACTCGCGACAGCTCCGCAGCGACGAAACCAATTACGTCATCCGGCACAGCAATAAGAATGATGGATGCGGCAGCAAGCGTTGCGGGAACACCAACCGCGGGCATGCCTGCACCTATAAATCGCGTCCCCTTTTTTGCGCTGGCTTCGGTTCTACCGGCCACTACGGTAATTTTCCAGCCCGTCTCCCGCAAACGCCGCCCGAGCGCACGGCCTACTCGTCCGGGGCCAACGATGGCGAGGCTCATTGTCATCCATGCTAGGATACCCTGAGGCTGGCTTACGACTCCAATCGGCATGCATTTCTTCTGGATATTCTTTTTCGGTTTTATCGCTTTTTTCTGGATCACCTATGGCCTGAAAGTGGCTTATGGCGCTGTGCGGCTGCCTTGGGTAGCGCACTATGCCCCGGCTAAAACGGCGGCCTGCCCGCCAATTTCGCTGATCCTGGCCGCGCGCGACGAGCAGGAAAAACTGCCGGCTGCCTTGGCGACGCTGGTTGCCATCGATTATCCTGGTTTGCAGATTATCGCGGTGGACGACCGCTCGACCGACGCTACGGGAAAAATCCTGGATGAGTTTGCCGCGAACCATGCCCAACTCAAAGTGGTTCACGTGCGGGAATTATCAAAGGGTTGGCTTGGAAAACCGCATGCGCTACAAAGCGGATACGAAATTTCCAGCGGCGAGCTGATCGTGTTCACAGATGCGGATGTGAAGTTTCGGCCTGATTCATTGCGCCGCATTGTATCATTGTTTCGCGAGCGCAGGCTGGATCACCTTTCGTTACTTGGAGACGTCGAGCGCAGCGGTTTTTGGGACACCGTGCTCATTTCGTTCTTCGGCATGGGCTTTCAATTGGCTACTGATCCTTACAGCGTCAGCAATCCCGGCTCGCGTTCGTATGTGGGCGTGGGCGCGTTTCAAATGCTGAGCCGAAAAGCGTATGAAGGAAGCGGCACACACCGGCGATTGGCTATGGAAGTGGTTGACGATATGAAGCTGGGGAAAATTGTGAAGTTCGCTGGATTTCGCTCCGGTGTGGCCGTGGCGCAAAACTATGTTTCCGTGGCTTGGCACCTGGGACTAGGCAATCTTGTGCGCGGTGTGGAAAAGAACTTCTTCGCAGGGGCGCAGTTTCGCATTCCGGTAGTGGCCGTGCAAGTCCTCGGGCTGATAGTGATGAACGTGCTTCCCTTTGCAGGATTGTTTTTCGGCGATGGCTGGGTGCGTGTGGTTGCGGCGATCTCCGTACTGATGGCCATGTGCTTCCATCTCGGCGTGGACATCGTGATGGGTGTTTCGCCGTTCTATTGCCTAACGCTGCCGCTGGGGGCCCTAATTTTCTCGTACATGATTTTGCGATCAACGATCGTCACGCTGCGTCAGGGTGGCATCGTCTGGCGCGACACGTTTTATCCGCTTGATGAATTGCGCCGCGGCTTGGTCTAGCCCGCCGGAGATATGTTTCAGGTGCTGGCGGGCGGTGCTTCTGAAGACTCTTTCCCAAACAATCCGGCTAGATCCTGCTGCTTGAGAGACTTGATACGGTCGCGATACTGCGCGGCTTTTTCGAATTCAAATTTTTTCGCCGCTTCTCGCATCTGACCTTCGAGCTGCGCCAGAACCTCGGCGAGCTGCTGTTCGGACTTGATGGAGGCTGCGGCGGCGTCCAGTGTGGCGGTATCCAGCGGAATGTTCACATAGTCAGCTTCCACAATGTGGGCCAGTTCCATGTCCACACCCTTGATGATCGATTGCGGGGTGATATTGTTTTCGGTGTTGTACTCGATTTGCTTGGCGCGCCGGCGATTGGTCTCGCTGATGGCCTCATTCATGGACTTGGTCCGCACGTCCGCATAAAGAATCGAGCGGCCCTCCACATGGCGCGCACATCTGCCCATGGTTTGGATCAGCGAAGTTGTACTGCGCAGGAAACCTTCCTTGTCCGCATCCAGAATGGCTACGAGCGAAACTTCCGGAAGATCCAAGCCTTCGCGAAGAAGATTTATGCCGATCAATACGTCAAACTCGCCCTTGCGCAGGTCGCGCAGGATCTTGATGCGATCAAGCGTTTCCACTTCCGAATGCAGATACCGGCACCGCAAACCGATTTCACTGAAATACTCGGTCAAATCTTCCGCCATGCGTTTCGTCAGCGTAGTCACAAGAACGCGTTCGTTTTTTTCCGCGCGGATGCGAATTTCTTCCAGCAGATCGTCGACCTGGCCCTTCACAGGACGGATTTCGACTTCTGGATCGATCAGTCCGGTGGGACGAATCACCTGTTCCACGAACAATCCTCCGGATTTCGTTAGTTCATACGGCCCTGGCGTGGCGGAAACGTAGATCACCTGGTTTATACGGTGCTCAAATTCCTCGAATGTCAGCGGACGGTTGTCTAGTGCGGACGGCATGCGAAAGCCATAGTCCACCAATGTTTGCTTGCGCGAGCGGTCACCGTGATACATGCCGCGCACCTGGGGAATAGTGGCGTGAGACTCATCCACAAAGAGGAGAAAGTCTTGCGGTACATAGTCCAGCAGTGTCGGCGGCGCTTCACCTGGTAAACGGCCGCTCAAATGGCGGGAATAGTTCTCAATGCCGTGGCAATAGCCGATCGTGCGCATCATCTCCATGTCAAACATGGTGCGTTGCACGACACGCTGCGCTTCCACGTATTTTCCCTGCTTCTCCAACTCTTTCTTCCACCAACCCAACTCTTCCTGAATGCCGACGATCGCGCGATCGCGTTGGTCCTGGGGCATCACGTAGTGCGTTTTGGGATAGATGGGCACGCGTGAAAGATCTTCCTGGCCGGAACGAATTTCTCCACTGACTGGATCGAACTGCCGTATCATATCGATTTGATCGCCCCACATTTCGAAGCGGTAGCCCTGATCTTCGTATGTGGGATAGATTTCTATGATGTCGCCACGTACGCGAAACGTGCCGCGTTTCAGATCTTCGCTGCGTTCATATTGCACATCGACGAACCGGCGTAGCAGGGCTTCCCGCGAAGTTTGCTGCCCTTTTTCGACCATAACCAGCATTCCGTAATACGCTTCGGGTGAACCGATGCCGTAAATGCAGGAAACCGAGGCGACCACCACGACGTCGCGGCGTTCGAAGAGAGAGCGCGTCGCGCTCATCCGCAATTTATCGAGCTCGTCGTTGATGGTTGCTTCCTTGTCGATGTACAGGTCGGCGGAAGGCACGTACGCTTCGGGCTGGTAAAAATCGTAATAGCTAACAAAATATTCGACGGCGTTGTCCGGGAAAAAACCTTTGAACTCATGGTACAGCTGCGCGGCCAGCGTTTTGTTGTGAGCCAGGACGAGAGCAGGGCGGTTTGCCGCGGCGATGACCTTGGCCATCGTGAAGGTCTTGCCCGAACCGGTCACACCCAGTAGGACCTGATTCTTGTCTCCCGCTTCCAGTCCGCGAGTGAGTTGGTCGATTGCGGCGGGTTGATCGCCGCGAGGCTGATAATTGCTGCGCAGCTTAAAATTCATTTGCCAGGTCTCCTGCGACTTCGTCGGCGCCCGCCGAAACCTACATTATAGCAAGACTGGCAAATCGTGGTTTTTAGTAGGGCTGATGCCGGGAGTGGCGAGAAACCCCACGCTTCAGCGCGCGGCGGACTGAGTGGGTGGAACAAATACGGTCTCAAAATGGCTGGTCACGTCGACAAAATATTGTACCTGATTGCTGTTGTCCGACTTCGCGATGGTGACGTCCAGCGATTGCTGAACGTCTTCGGTGGCACGCACGAGCAAACCCGTTTTCCGGGACATATAGACCGCGCCCTGATTGGTGCCTTTGGCGGATCCTGAGGTTTTCAGTTGATTCAACCGGTAATCTTCTGGAGTCGTGTCCTGAGGACTGGATTTTTGCTTAAGGGTCGCGGTAATCAGAAAGACGGCACATTGCTGGTCCGGGACGATGGGGCATTTTTCATCTTGGACGTAGATGGTTTCACGCTCCCAGACAAGCCTCGCGATCGGTGTGGGCGCGGTTTCCACTTCGGCGGTTTTCCATTTCTCTCCAGGTTTCGCGCCGGAAGCAGGGAGCGTCCAGCCAAACGCAAACTGCGCAACCCAAAATTGCCATGCCATACGCAGTAGCGGCTCGAGATCGTCTAGGCCGTCGGCGCGAGACAGATTGCCATCCCCTCCGATCGTAAAGTCAATCTTTGCGGGGTGCGCCAAGGCGCTGCTTGTTGCCGACGCGGAAGAATCCTCGGAGAGTAATTGCGTTTCCGCCGCCATCATGGGGCGGTGATCCATCTCATGAAAATCGTGCACGGACAGCTGCAGGCTCATGGAAAAGTCAGCTTGCACGGGAGTGGGTTCGAACATCGTAGCCACAGTACTTTTGGTTTTCACGTAACGATTGAGGCGAGCGTGGCTTTCGTAGTGCAAGGTTTCGCCCCCGTGAAGACGCGGAAACAGTTGAATACGGTCGTCGCACTTCGCTGCCAGGGACAGCAAGAGAATTCCAAAGGCGGCAAGCCAGAGCGCCGCGCGTGGACCAGCCCGTTCGCTGAATTCGCGCGTCATTCTTGCGGTGGTCCCAATTTGCGGTCGAAGAAGTCGCTGGCGGCCCCATAACCCTCGAGCCAGTCTCGATAGAGAAGGAAATCGTGCACTTCGTCCGGGAATATTAATTGTTCGATGGAAACCCCTTGTGCGCGCAGCCGAGCAACAAGATCGACGGTTTGCGAAAACATTACGTTGCGGTCGTCGTCGCCGTGGATCAACAGCACCGGCGATTTCCACGTACTCACTGAAGCTACCGGAGAAGAAGCATGTGCCAGCTTTACCAGATCTTCCGGTATGTGCTTCCCTTCCCAATTATCGGCCGGCCAATCGTGCACGCCATGGAAATCTACCCCGGCCGCAAACAAATCCGAATTTCGGCCCAGGCCCAGCGCCGTTAGATATCCGCCGTAGCTGCCGCCCCAAACTCCGATGCGCTCGGCATCAACATCGCTGCGGCCTTGCAGATATTTTCCCGCCGCCACGACGTCCTGATACTCCGCGGCGCCGCGCCCTGCCCTACCCGGCGCTTCCCGGAACGCGCGTCCATAGCCGATGCCGCTGCGATAATTGATGGCGAGCACGATGTACCCGCGGTTCGCCAGATACTGATTCATCGCGTAAGCATTCGCGTAGTAGTACATGTAATGCCAGCCCAACAGCATTTGGCGCATCGGGCCGCCGTGAAGAAAGATCAGTGCCGCGCGCTTCTTTCCCGCCTTCAAATTTTTTGGCAGAAACAGTTGTCCGTGAATTTCCAAGCCATCGGCGGAGTGAAAAGTGATTTGCTGCGGCGCAACCAGCCGGTCCGCAGGAAACGTTTGTTCCCAAGTCGTCGAGGAAATTTCTGTGGTTGACTTGTCTCCGGAGAGGGTTATGTGAAAGACGCGCCCGGGATGCGTGCTGTCGGAGCCAAGATAAAAAAAATCGCGATTGTTGCGGAGCATGACGGGATTCCATTCAACACCCGTGGCGCCTTTTAATCCGGTCCATTGCTCCAAGGCGCTTCCGTCTACTCCGACACTCCACAAATGCCGGCCGTCTATGTCACCACAATTTGAGTTGAGAAATATGGTTTTGTTGTCAGAAGAGAATGACCACTGCTCCACTTCGCAATTTCCCGGGGTCAGGAGCTTGGCGGCGCCGCCGCCGATAGAAATCGAATATAGATGTTGCCAGCCGTCGGCTTCGCTGGCAAACACCAGGCGATCGCCGCCCCAGTTAATCACGCCGCCGCCCGTGTCTTCCGCCATATACGGAAAAGAGTCCGTCAGCGCCGTTCCGCTATGCCAGACTTCTCGCGCACTACCGTTCTCGAGGTCCGCCACCCAGATGGACCATGGATGGGGACGGTCCGGCTCAATGAAATAGCCCTCCGGAGTGTCTCGCGGCACGGCAGGCTGGCGCACAAACGCTACGCGCTTACCGTCGGCAGACCACACCGGGTCTCGATCCGAGTCCACGGAAGGCGCCAGAAACTTCACCTCCTGCGTATCTACGTCGTAAATCCCCACGAAACTGTGGTCGCCACGATCGGTCACGAATAATAGGCGTGTGCCGTCTTGTGACCATTCCACGGGATGGTTCTTCCCGCGCACCACAATTTGTCTGGGCTTTTCGTCCCCGTTCAGAGACGACATCCACATCTCGCCGCCGCGCCCGTAAGCAACGCGCCCTTGATTCGAAACAGCCGGTGAATTACCCGCGTCGATCTTCACGGGCGCGCCGCCATTCCAGGAAACCGCCCACACTGTTTGTTCTTCTCCCAATGGATTGCTGGTCGGATTCGCATAGTCTCCCGCGGAATTTTTGCCTTCGCCGCGGACATATACGACGGTGCTGCCGTCCGGGCAAAATCGCAGGTCGGACAGTTCACCGCCATCGTCCTGCTGATACGAAGTCAACTGTCGCGCCGCAAAGCTGGGGCCTTCAGCAATCCAGATGTCGCGCTTTCCCCGTTGATTAGACGCCCAAGCGATACGATTGACGCTTTTGGCCGCCACCAAGTTTGAGTTGAATGGCGCGCTCAGGATTTGTTCCAGCGTCAACGAACCTAGGGCCGATATTCCTCGTGCACACAAAAGCATGAGCGCCACCGCCGCCAGTCGAAATCGAATCATGGGTATCCTCTGGGTCCGCATATTTCGTTTCTCTTTCTCTTACGGTCGAACTTGTTCTGATCCCGCAGGAAACACGGCGACCGCTGGGTTTTCCAATTGTCCGGTCACACGTAGTTCGCGCGCCTGGGAAATCGTACGCGATCCGGGCGTGGTTCGTGGCCTGGGAGTAAACGTGAGGTTGCCGTCCATGGCAAATGAAATGGTCCCAGCCAATTCCGTTCTCTGACGCGGTGCTTCCAGGCGGAATCCGTCCAGTTGGAGCTTCTGGTCTTTGAGCTGAAATTCGCCTTGCCCGCTCGTCCAACGAGAAGCGCCAACGGAGGGGCCGCCCGATTCCGTACTCAGTTCCACGTCCCAGCCTCGAAATTCAATCTTTGCCAACCTTAAATCGCCGCCACCCGCCAATTGTTTCAGCAGATCTTCTTTTCCTACGCCAGCAGTGGTCAGGTGAATCTGGCCCGCGGCCAGGCCACTCCAACGTTCGCCCCAACGCGGCGCCCACGGCAACTGCGTCATGTTCACATTTTCAATCAGCGCATTCATCTCATACTTCGGCAGCGGCGAGAATTGCGCTTTCATCCCGCCGCGAACCGTTCCGCCCGCCCACTGCGCTTCCGCATCGCGCACTTCGAGGTGCAGCGAGTGCAGCGCCAAGTGCGCGTGAGCCTTGGACAATTTGATCTTCTCGATGGTAAGCGCGTCCGCGGTAAGATCGCCTTCGGCAGAAACGCGGCGCAACAATTCGCTGGCATGGGCCGTATTTGTGTCGCCTAAAAGCGATGGCAGCAGCCGTTGCAGCCAGTTTGGACGTGAGCGTGGCCCGACCCAGCGGTCCAGTTCCGTTGCATCCAGATGATCAGCACGAAGCTGAAAATTCCAAGGATTGTCCTCGGTGACAACGATTTCACTTTGCTGGGAAATTGTTCCTGACCAGGCCGCACCGAACGCATCCACTTTACCAATCACGGCGCTGCGCCCTCCATCGTTCCATTCAAGGCGCGCATCTTCCAGTCTTAATGGTTGGTTTAGTCCAGCTACCTGCAACCGCGCTCTTGCCAGCTCGATCGAACCACTGCGGCGCGCGCCCTTCAAGCCGCTTCCCCAATTCCACGCCAGAAAACCGGAGGCGCCTCCGTCGTACTCCCATCCTTTATTCAAGGGATAGCCGAAGGCAGCGGTTAGTTTGAACACAGGTGCGGCTTCGAATAGATGCAAGTTCAATCGCAGGTTACCCTGATGCGCCACCGAATCCTCTGTCAACGTGGCGTCAATACTATTTTCCGCAACCGTATTGGCTCGCGGCTTCGCAAGGCTTTTTTCCGCCTTCTCATTTGCCGATACGGCCGCTTCTGCCGGGAGCCTCAGGCGAAATCCTTCCGCGTCAAACTTTCCGTTCCGCACGGTGGCGTGAAACGGATCGAGATGCGCCACAATCTGTCCCGGTAAATGCAGCGATCCTGGGTCGCTCTCGATGGTGCCCGTATCCCATCGCAATGGCCAACCACTGGCGCTGACCGAACCGGTGATGAGATCGCTCAGTGCTACTTCCTCGGAAACTCTCGGCTGAAAGGCGCGGTACCACGCCAGCAAATCCTCGCCCTGAAGGGCCATGCGCAAAAAGTGAGCGTTCCACACGGCCGGGCCGGTCGTTTTCAGAACCGCCGTGCCGATCAAATTCGATTTTGGAAGCTCTACCAGGAGCTCTTCCGCGCGTGCTTCGCCAGCCGCCAGATTCCACAGGCCACGCAGATTCACGTTTACGCGCGGATTGTCGTCGCGCTCCGTCAAATCCCACCTGTGAATATTCGTCGCGCGCGCTTGCAATCCAAATCGCCAAGTGCTGGCAACGGCGGTTGCCGTCGTTGGCTCCATTCCAATGCTGGCGTTTCCATCCAACCCAAATTCGCCGCGCACGCCGGAATCGTTGCCGGTGACCAGGCGGAACAAGTCGGCCAGCGACACTTTTCCCCAGTGCAAACGAATTTGCGCGGGCTGTAAGCGAGCGGACGTTCCGGCTACATATCCGGCCACCTGCAAAGTGCCAGTGGATTGAAGCGGCACACCGCTGCGCCATGGCTGCGCCTCCAACTGCAACTGCCAGCGACCGGAAGAAACCTGTTCCACGCTACCGGAGACGTCTGTGAAAGCAAATGGACGCTTCTCGTCTCCGACTTTGAAATTAATTCGGCCTTCGTCGAAATCAACTTTCTGCAAATGGTAGGTGGATTGCGCGCGCGATTGCGTAGCCGTCACGGCCGAAGGTCCGCGGGCAGCCCGTGCCGGCGGCAGCCAGCCTTCCAGATTCCAATGGCCAGCGGCATTTCTGACCAGGATCAGGCTGGGGCGAGTGAAGGACATGGTGCCAAACTCGAAGTGGCCGCGCAGCAGCCCCAGCCAGCGAAAACGCGCGGTCATCTGGTCGGCGCGCAGGAAATATTCATTCCCAAATGCCGGATCTTCGCCAATGGTGACGGCGTCCACATCCAGCTCCGGGATGGGCAGGATCTGCACGGAGAATCGGCCGGCCTGCACCGGGCGGCCAAATGCGCTCTCCAGATGCGCGATCAGGTATTCCCGCATGCGATGCGTGCGCACCAGAAGCGAGACGCCCGCTTGCGCGGCAAGTATCACCGCCATCAGCAGCACCGCGATTCCACCATATTTGCGGAAGCGAATCATCTTGAAGGGAGTCTCTCAGACCCGGCAAGAAAAGTGTAGTAACGCTGGACCAAGGCGAGCTCAGTGAACGGTGTGCAGCATCCGGTTCCACCGGGTGCGTGCGGGAAGATGGACCAGAGTGTCGAAGATGCCCAGGACCCGCTGTGCAAAGGTAGTATTACCGTAATCCGCACTACTTGCATTGATTGACCAATAGATAAGGAACGGCCGGCCCATGATGGCGTCTCGGTCCACAAAGCCCCAGTAGCGGCTGTCTAGGCTGTGATCGCGGTTGTCGCCCATGGCGAAGTATTTTCCAGGCGGCACCACGAGTTCGTCGGCCTGGATATGTTTGCGAATATCGTGCGCCCACTCCGGCTGAAGTGACGACAAGTACATCTGTGTCCCAGCCGGTGGAAAATTGTAATTCAGCGGATCCCCGTAGCCCGCGGCGGGATCGTGCACCGCATACGGCTCATCCAGAGGTTTGCCGTTCACATAGACCTGCTGGTCCACAATTTTCAAACGGTCTCCAGGCAAACCTATTACGCGCTTTACGAAGTGTGGATGATCCTGATACGGAAACTTGAAAACGATGATGTCGCCGCGCTGCAGTTCTCGATACGGAAGCAATCGGTCGTACCACGCGCCGCGCCCCCCAAAAATAAACTTGTTCACGAGCAAATGATCGCCGACGAGCAGCGTGCGCTCCATGGATTGGGATGGAATCTTGAAGGCTTGGACAACGAAGCTGGTGCCAAAAAGCGCGAGAATCACCGTCACCAGCAGCGATTCCAGATATTCGGAGAGGGTCGTCTGGTTTGTATGGTTATAGCTCTCTGGCTCCGTCTTTACGGGTGCTGGAAGTTCCTCGCCGGGAGGCTCTTCGGGCGCTATGCTTTCCGGTGTTAACGTCTCATCCGGCATTCGGCCCGACCTCTTCTTTCGCCTTCAGTTCCGCTTGCCGCAGCTTTTCCAGTGCCTGCCGTGCCGCTTTCTGTTCCGCTTCTTTCTTTGTGCTTCCCTCGGCACTGGACATGCACTCGCCCTTTACCCACACCTGAACCAGAAATGTCTTCTGATGATCCGGGCCGCTCTCTCCTGCAAGACGATATTCCGCAAGCTGGCCACCCCGCCCCTGCAAGAACTCCTGCAGTGCGCTCTTGCGGTCAGATTCGGAGATGCGCTCGCCATCCTCGCTGGCCTGTACGAGAACCGTTTTCATCAGCAGCGCTCGCGCTGGCACCAAGCCGCCGTCCAGATAAATTGCCGCTATCACGGCTTCGAACGCGTCGGCAAGAAGCGCGGGCTTATCGCGCCCACCGGTTTTCTCTTCTCCGCGCCCCAGCCGCAAATAATCACCGAGCCCAAGCCCGCGGGCCGCGATTTCCAGGGAATGCGCGTTGACGATGCGAGCGCGGCTTTTCGAGAGTTGACCTTCCGTCCACTCCGGAAAATGAGACAACAGATATTCGCTGGTCAGCAGTTCCAGCACGGCATCGCCCAAAAACTCCAGGCGCTCATTGTCCTGAACGGCCGATCCGGTAAAGGCGATATCCTCGCCGCGCGCGGCGCGCAATTCCGGCACCGCTGAACTGTGCGTCAAGGCGCGGTCCAGCAGGCTTGGGTCACGGAACTCGTAACCCAACCGCTGCATCAGTTGTTCGTCCTCACCGCGGACCATGGTTTCCGCTCCTGCTTACTGACACCGCGGCACGGCTGGCGTTATTTCGGCGCGCTCAGCTGTGTCGCACCCAGCTTCTTGGCTTCGTCAATATTCGTCTTGCATGTTGCTTGCAGCCCACCGGGCAGTTCCGAGCATTTGGTGAAGTCCGTCACTGCCATATCGAAGTGCGAGGTTTTTTCGTTGCAGATGCCCAGCAGGTAGAAATTCACCGGATCTGGTTGAGGATCCAGTTGAACCGACTTCTCAAAGTTAGGAATGGCGTCCGCAAATTTGCCTCTCCGGAAGGCCACCAGCCCGAGTCCGCTATAAGCCATCGACGCAACCATGTCTTTTCCCTTTGCAAATACGTCATCCGGCATGTTCGGGGGTTTCGGAAGAGTCGGAAGCAAATCGAGCGCCTTCTGGGAATATTGTTCCGCCTTGGCCAGCCGTTTTGCAGGCTCAGGAGTATTGGCATTCATGGCGCGGGGCAGTGCTGAGCCCACGATCGCCAGTGTTTGCGCGTCGTTCGGCACAAGCTCGAGTTCCTTGTCTGCCGCTGCTTCCATCTGGTCGATCTTTCCCACGCTGAAGTAATACTTCACCTGCCAGTTGTAGACTTCAGCGCGATGGAGGCCTTGCGGGTACTTCTGGACGAAATCAACCGCCGACTGTTCCTTCTTCGCCGCGTCATCATTCGGCATGGCAGAAAAAGCCTTGTACGCTGCCTCCTCTTCCGCATTCACGGGCGGAGGCGAACCTTCCAAAGTGAGCGGCGGGGCCTTATCCTGGCCCGCGGCCGGGGGAGTCTGCCCTTGTGGGGCCTGCGTTGGCGGTGTTTGTGCCGGGGGCGTCTGTGCAAACGCCAGCGAACCGGCGAGCAACGCCGCCGCCAAGAAGAAACCCATCCTCAACTGAGTACTGCTTGCTTTCATAACCCGTTCTCCTTTGTCATTCGTATCATGGCCGTTCTGACGGCTTTCTCAGATCCAGATCGCCCAATCCTTTTTGCGCCGCTTGCTGCGCGCGCTCCGGGGCTCCCTGAACTGCTAGCACCGCTTGGTATTCCGACTTTGCTCGTTCCAACTGCCCTTCATCCTCGAAGATTCGTGCCAGATAAATATGAGACCACGCCATCACCAGTGGGTCCTGACTCGCGGCGGTTTGTCCGGATGTCAGCCGGCCAAACACTTCTTTGGCCCGCTCTGCATCGTGATCCAACACGGCAACCATCCCCAGTCCGTACCAGGCGCGCGGCTGGTCGGGATACTTCGCGAGAACACTCTTGAAAGAAGCTTCCGCGGCGCGTGGATTTTTTTGGGATAGCTCTTTTTCGCCGTCCGTCAAGGCCGCAATGACCCCGGGATCGTCAGGCAGCGTAGAAACGCGCACCCGTTTGCGAGCAAGGTCTTCGCCGTTTAAACCCTTTGCCTGCGCCACTTCTTGCGCCGGTGCAAAGTGAATCGCGGCCACCCGCGTTCGTTCCGCCTCCAAATCAATTCCACGCACAAGATCTGGAAAGTAATTGCGAAACGCCGGCTCTGCCTTTTCATAGCCCGTTAAACCCAGAAAAATCGGCCGCACCAGAACGTAGCCGTCTTCGTCATTGTTCTGCAGGGCGGCTTCCTTTTCACTGGGAGACATTTTCTTGAGCTTAATTTCCACAGCTCTGACCGTGCACTCTTCGAACCAGGAGGGAAAGTCGTCCTTCAGCCCGGACTCCAACCGCGGCGCTTTGGCCGCGACCTCATAGAGTGGGCGCTTCACTGTGACAACATGGGGATACTGCAGCGGAAGGCCGTCCAGCAGGAAATGTAGATACGCGTGGCGCACTACGTCGGTCGGAATTTCGTCACTGCCGCTCAAGATAATTGCGTAGTGATCCGTAAAGCTTCGAACGTTCGTGATGCGCCCAACCAGCGGCTCGACGATCACACTGAACGTCTTTGGCATTGCTGGATCGACCAGCGCTCGAAGATAAGCGCTGGCCTGGAACAGGATCTCCGCGATCGGATCATGCAGCCTCTCAATTTCCCGGTCATACAACGGCTGCACATTCCGATACAACTCTTCAATGTTTTGCTCGGTGTAGTAATTAGAAAGAATATCACTGAATCCTTCTAAGTCGAGAACGTCAGGGGGAAGTTCGTCGCGGCGGAGGATCGGGCGGAATTTCGGTGCTGGGCCCGACACGAGTCCGAACCACACGAAGCGGGACAGCATCGCGGCCGGATCTCGAAATTGATGGCCTTTATAGAATTCTTTCAAGGCATCGACAGCCGGCCCCTTTTGCGCCCGCAACTTTTCGCGCATCTGCAAACGGTAGGCGCTCCAGTTGTCCGGGTTCATGTCGCCCTCGAAACCAGCGGCGTAAAGTGCGCACATGGTGGCGAACATGGCCTCACTGGTGTCTACGGTTGCGGCGGTCGCTGGAGCGGCCTTCGGTTTCGGTTTGGTGATGGGTGCCTGGCCACGGCAGACGCCGGCGGAGAAGGCTACGACCAGAAGAATCACACAAATCTTATCGCTGAGTTTCTTTGGCATCTCTTGTTTGCATTAGCGCGAACTTCCTAACACAGCTCGCACGCCCCTCGGCAGGTTCATGAGGCTTGGATGGCGGTATCAAATCATGATACGGACATTCAGGAATCACGCTGCCGCGTCCTGTAGCCAATGTACAGGCGCCCTTTCTATGAGTCAAGGAAGCGTCGTTGGCGGGCCGTGTTTGATTGGGGCGACCTGAAACGCTCTGCTGTACTCTAAATTTAATGGATGAGCTTGGCGGGATATTCGTTGTCCCCGGCTCGTGACAACTTCGCGGCAAAGGTGGCGTGCTTGCAAGCCCAGAATCATTTTGTTAGGAATATTATGCCGCCCAGTAAGGACGATCGCGTATGAAGCGTGGCCACAGCTTGTTCTTCCCTTTCCAGTTGCTTTTCCTGGTTGCCAGTTTCGGGCTGAGCGTACCTGGCCTTCTTGTCGGCCAGTCCGCTGCCGCGCCCTCCACAAAACAGATCCTCTCCAAGAGCTTCACACTCGTGGGCGGAAAGGTTTGGACCGATACGGGCATCACGCTCGAGCCCGGCCAGCGCGTGGTGTTGACGGCGGAAGGGACGCTGCACTATTCCGATGCCAAGGCGGATAACGGCCCGGAAGGGTTGACCCGCGGATTTAAAGATTTAATCCGCATCCTTCCGTTTAATGACGCGGGACGCGGGGCGGTGATTGGCAAGATTGGTGATCCCGACATCGCGCAGCCATTCCTGATTGGAGCGAGCAAAGATGTTACGTCGCCCATCAGCGGCAAACTTTCCATCGGCATCAACCAGGCCAATAGCGACACTGGCGACGGTTCCTACACAGTGAAACTAACGGTGTATGCCGCGGACAGCAACACGACCTTCGAGGTGTCTCGTCAGGTCTCTTCGATCCCTGGAATCGACAACGCGCTCTTCGTGAAAATTCCTCGGCGAATAGGCGACAAGGAAGGCAATCCCGGAGACATGGTTAATTTCCTGATTATCGGCAATGAAGACGAAATGAAGAAAGTTTTCACCGCTGCGGGATGGGTGAAAGTGGATGCGGATGTGAAAACGACGGTGCTCGCGGGAGCACTGGCAAGTTTTTCCAAGGAGTCTTATCTGACCATGCCAATGAGCCCACTATATCTGTTCGACCGGCAGCAGGATTATGGATGGGCGCATGCGGAGCCAATCGCCGTGGTTGCGTCTCGCAATCACCTGCGCATCTGGAAAGCGCCGTTCACGGTTAATGGACAAACGTTGTGGGTTGGGGCGGCCACGCACGATATCGGATTTGAAAAAGACCAACGCAACAACGGGCTGACGCACAAAATCGATCCGGACATTGACCTGGAACGCGATTACGTGGAAAAAACGCTGTCGAGTACCGGTCTAATCGCCGAAGTGACGCACTTTTTGCCGAAGAATCCGCTGCAGGAGGCCAAGACCGCAACCGGCGGAAGCTTCCACTCGAACGGGCAGGTACTGGTGTTGAAGTTGGCCAGTGCCAGCAACGCTTCTTCCGCGACGGCCCGAAAATAGCAATTTGCTTTAGCGATTGAGTTTAGAGCCGCGTTCCCCCCTTCAGGGATTTGCGACCCAACAGCGCCGTTCTGCCATAGTGCTCGCCCTCGAGCACACGCACTTCGCACCACCCTGCACTGCCTTCCAGCGCTAGCAATCGTACGCTCTTGCCGGCCTCCAGCAACAGAAGGCGTTTCTCTGTGATCATCATGGAAACACCAACGTCGTCATCGAGCGCGAGCAGGCGCTGCCATTCTTCCAGCGAGTTCCCGTCGACGGGAGCGAGTACACACACCGTGCCTTCTTCGGCGACCAGCGTGAACACCTTGCCTACCATGGGGCTGGCCGCGCTTCGGACCGCTGGAACGGGCGCACCGGCTTCCACTTTAGCCAGAAAGCGATAGCCTCGCCTCGGTAGCGTTTCTACAAATTTGGAATTGGTGGCGCGGTCGCCCAGGGCCAGCCGCAGTTTCTTGATTGCTGTATTCAGGCTGTGCTCGAAATCTACGAACGTGTCCGCCGACCAGATTTTCTGACGCAACTCTTCGCGGGTCACGATCTGGCCGGGCTTCTCAAGCAAGGCCACGAGGACCTGCATGGGCTGGTGTTGCAGGGTGATTTTTTTGCCGCGGCGGAACAGCTCCCCCGAGCGAGAGTCCAACACGAAATCGGCAAACTTGTGCGTACCGCTTGCGTTAGCTGGCGAATCCATACCCTGTACCCGAGCCAGAAAATATAGCAGAGTTTTTGGCAGTTCTGTAGTCGGGTATAGCAGGCAGCGGCTTGATGTTTGCGGGAGCGGCGGGAGGAAAGACATACCCCTGCGCTTCGACAAGAGGGGTGATAGTTTCTCCTATACAAGAACAAGGGGAATGGGGACGAGTTGCGAGGACGGGTATTGCGCTGACTTGATATTTCCCGCTGCGGTTGAAGAAACCAAGGATGCTGGATGATCTTTTGCTTCGCATGCGCTCGTTGTTCTGGCGCAAAACTGTCGAGCGCGAACTCGGTGACGAATTGCGCTTTCACTTTGACCAACTCGTCGAGCGCCGCGTTCGCGCCGGATTGCCTGTTGCAGAGGTGCGTCGGCGGGCGCAGCTGGAATTTGGCGGCTTTGGCCAAGTTCAGGAAGA
Organism: Candidatus Acidiferrales bacterium; assembly: GCA_963742325.1. Classification (GTDB taxonomy): domain Bacteria; phylum Acidobacteriota; class Terriglobia; order Acidiferrales; family UBA7541; genus Acidiferrum. Next base: position 4,330,052 of record CAVULB010000002.1, read on the forward strand.
GTGCCGCGATGCGCGCGGTACGTTGTTCCTCGATGGCCTGATGCAGGATTTCCGCTATAGTTTCCGGATGTTGCGAATGGCTCCTGGATTTGCCGCCGTTGTCGCAAAGCGTTTCTTTCCCAATACGAATCCCATTGGCAAGCACGTGCGCGATACTTATCCGGCCAACCCGAGCGATGTAGAGGTGGTCGGGTTAGTTTCTGATATCAAGGTCAACAGCCTGCGGGTGAATACTCGGCCTCGCATCTACGCGCCGCTGTTCATCCGATGTGGGAACAAACCGCGGCCGTGCTTGAAGTGTGCACATTTGCCATTGCGACGCTGCCGGCGGTTCCGCCAGCGCGTCGCGCGTGGACCCGATCATCGCATTGCGGTACGAGTGAAGCTGAGGCTCGCGTCTTAATTGACCTATGATCAATCACTTACGTAGCCTCCTGAATTCACCTTTGATGCATCCAAGGTTCACCTGTTGTGCATTGCCGTTTCTTTATGCTTGGCGCAAAGTGCGGCATGTTATTCAACGTTCTTCGTTGCGAAGAATGCCGCAACACAGCCGAGCCGTTGCGGTTTTTGGGAGGCCCGATGTCGAAGGTGATTACATTTCGCGGAACAGACTGCTTGACCCTGCCGGTACCAAATATGGGCACGAAGCGCAATGGACAGGGATTGTCGACCGCGGACTTCCGGCGGCTCTTGTCGGAGTTGAAGCATCGGCCTCCCTCGCAACGAGCGTTTTTGCGCAAGCTTTTGAGCCGCGCTATTGTTACTCATGCGCCTACCGGATTCCCCGCAGTAAACCACGCTGTTCGTGACCCCGTTAGTCCTTCCTAAATTCACCCACCACCGAAGGCGGCGTGCTATCCCTGGCGCAACCTTCGGAACCCTGAACCAGACGAAGCCCGGGATCACTCCCGGGCTTCGCTCTTTCTGGAGCAGTTTATGGTTGTTAGTTCCAACTTCACAGTTCACGGGAGCGGAGCCTTGTAGCGTTTGAAATTGGCTGGGTAGTACGTTTCGACGATAAAAGTTGCGGCAAGACGCTGCAGAGCCATACCGTAGTTGCTCAACTATCATTGAGCCGTGCTAGCTCCCCGTCAGGCCTTGATGAAATTGGCACTAGACGTGATGCAAGTATCGAACTGGTTCGCAATCCATTTGAGGGAGACTGATGGGCGCGGAATCCTCAGGGGCTGAAGCCTCTTGCGACAAGAGGGAATGTCTGAGCTGAAGCTCCGCTCCCCCTGAAGAGAAGAGGAGAGCCGGATGGAGCATATCGGCCAGCGGGTAAATTGGGGTCAAGTCACGTGCTAGGCGAAGAGGGTTAGGGCGAAAGGCTGATTTTAGGGAAAGGGTTTTGCTTTGGCCCAGGCGGTGGTCTTGGGAGAAAAGACCTGAGGGTATCGCCGAACAAGCCGCGGAAGGCGACCACATTGGGCCAAGGCGCAAGCCTTGGGGAGAACCGCGCAAAATCTCAAGCGCCGCAGATGCGCCACATCCCGACCCGCCCGCTATCCCTCCAGAGACCAGGCCAGCCCGACCTTCGCCCTGGCCGCCAGCTTCGCGCTCATATCCTCTGGTCCCCCCCGCCAACCAGCTCTCGCAGCGCACCCTGGCCGCCCTAGCACGCTATCCCGGCCTACCCTGTGCCGTCTCCCTGGAGCGGCATACTCCTGTTGCCATCGCGTCCGCTGCCTCAGAACCGTCACCCTTGGATGGTGGCGGCTAGTTCTTTGGTGCGCGATTGCTTCCACAACGTGATGTAGGGTTGCAGGTCTTCCATCATGCGGGCGAATTGGCCCAGCTCGAGGGATTGCGCGCCGTCACTGATGGCTTTTTCGGGGGCGGGGTGGGCTTCGATAATGAGGCCGTCTGCGCCGACGGCTACGCCGGCGCGGGCCACAGCGGGGACTATGCTGCGCTTGCCAGTGGCGTGGCTGGGATCTAGGATGACCGGAAGGTGGGTCAACTCGTGGAGGACCGGGATTGCGGAAATGTCGCAGGTGTTGCGGGTGGCGGTTTCGAAGGTGCGGATGCCGCGCTCGCAGAGGACCACATCGGGATTGCCGTGAGCGGTGATATACTCCGCGCTCATGAGCAGTTCTTTGATGCTGCTGCTGAGGCCGCGCTTGAGAAGCACCGGGCGGCCACACTTGCCCAGCGCTTTGAGGAGCATGAAATTCTGCATATTGCGCGCGCCGACCTGCATCATGTCGGCATAGTGCGCAACGAGATCAACGTCGCGATCGCCCATAACCTCGGTGACGATGCCCAAGCCGGTGGCTTGCTTGGCTTTTTGCAGCAGCTTCAGGCCTTCTTCTTCCATTCCCTGGAAATCGTACGGTGAAGTGCGAGGCTTGAATGCGCCGCCGCGCAGAAGCTTGGCTCCGGCTTTGGCGACGGCTTCGGCCGAGCGCATGATCTGGTCTTCGCTTTCGACGGAGCATGGACCGGCGATGACGATAAATTCGTCGCCGCCGATTTCGGTGCTGTTCACCTTAATGCGCGTTTTGCCCTTGCGAAATTCCTTGCTGACGAATTTGTAGGGCGCGCTGATGCGCATGACATTTTCGACTTGCGGCATGGCCTCGACGGACTCGAGGCACAAAGTGACGTCGCCGACACCGACTACTCCGATGACGACGCGCTCCTCGCCTTCGATGGAATGCACTTTGTAGCCAAAGTTTTTCACGATGCCGCAAACTTCGTCGATTTCCTGACGGGTGGCATGGAGCTTCATTGAAATGATCATGTCGTTTTCCTTCTTCCCCTTTTGCGCGAGCCGGTAGAGGCAAAATAAAAAAGCCCACTCGCTGCGAGTGGGCCGAATATCGGTGAATTCGACTTGCCTAGACGACAGCCCCTCGCTTCCGGTAGGTGCGGTACGTAAATCGCCACGAATACGAGTAGGGGCTGAAATTCATGGACGTTAGTGTAGCGGGTTCGCTGGAAAAGGCAAATGGGAAATGGTTATCGGGGATATTGATGGGGAACAGGGTAGTCGGGTTTTCGTTGTCAGCGAAACGGCCGCCCTAGTAGAGGAGGATGGCTACGCGGAAGCGGGTGAATTCGGAGGAGCCGGCGGAATGGCAGGCGCCTACGGCGGCGGAATGGTATTTGCCGGAGTTGAGTCTTTGTGTGACTTCGTCGGGGAGGTTGGTGATGTCGGACATTTCGTACCGGAGAACAGTGGTGGGTTTGGGGCCAGCCCAACCTCGATCGAGTTCGCAAGTCTTGCGCGCGTCGGCGGAGCCGGTAGTTACGTGAAGATCGTGTCCAGAGAGTTGCGAGGAGACCTGCTGCTCCTGTTCGTCCAGAGAAAGCGAAGGAACCGAAGTGGAGAAATCTTCGACGGCGAAAAGCATGTTACCGGACTGGACGACGGAGATTCCGATGGCGTTCAGATCCGGAGCGAGAAGGTTGGCGCGGTGCGGGGGCGAGTTCATCCATTGAGAGTGGATGCCGATGACGGTGGGACCCTGGGCGACATTTTCGGCAATGGTGCTGAAGCGTGCTCCGGCCTGGCGCGCGCGGTCCTGCATGGGAGGCTCGCCGGGAAACTGGTGCGAGAGCTGATTCATCTGGGCCATGCGCAAGGCGTGTTGATGGGCAGCGGCGGCCAGCGCGGGATCCCAACGCAGAGGAGGCAGGCCCGCAGCCGCGCGATCGCGATTGGCGGCGTTCAGCAAAGTTTGGTCAGCGGAACTGGTTTGCGGAGACGCAGCGTAGAACGAGGGAACGAAGAATAACGCCAGCACGACGATCGCGACGACGATTGCGAGACAACGCAAAGCAGTAGCCACAGGAAGCTCCTGCTTTTATTGAACACCAGGGAAGGGAAAATGGCGCGCGAAAATTCGGACAGGGCTGTGGGAAAAGTTAGCTGGCCGCGCGAACAGGAATCCCTGAACGACGGGTGGTTTTGCGAGAGGTTGAAGTTGAGATCCTTCGACGCGAAAAGCGCTTCTCAGGTTGACAACGATTTTTGTTTCGCTCAGTTCCTTGAGCGTTTCCTCTCAAGATTAGCCGCGTACGTGGACAGCGCTGAAGCTGAGGACGACGTGTCCACCAGCCGTGGGTCGGCCAAAACTCAGCATCGGACGGAAACGCGAGAAGATCAGAACCTGATCGAGCTGATGGCGGACATCCGGCGTGTTGGAGCCGGACAGGATGTCGTAGGTGGACATCTGGCCGTTGGCGCTTACAGTCACGTCGACGAGAAGATCATCGTTTTGCAATTCCAGATCGGGATGCTGCATTTGGGCCACGACCGATTCTGGATAATCCGAAAGCGCGATGAGTTCGGCGGGCTGCAGCAAGCCGGTCGGAATATCATTGGGATCGGCGCGCACCGTGATGCCGGGAACGATCATGTGCAGTACGAAAACAAAAATGATGAAGGCGGAGAACAGGCCACCGGTTGCGGGCACGGTCAATGGACGAAACACGTTGTCCAGCAGGATTTCCGAGCGGTCCTTGATGCGCTGCCAACGCTTCTCCCAGCCCTGGGTTTCCTGTGCTTGCGCCGCAGCCACGCGAATGCGTACGGCCAAATCTGAAGGAGGCACCGCGCGGGGCACGCGCGACAGCAACACAGACAAGCGGCGATAGCGTTGCAGTTCTTCGCGGCAACCCTCGCAAAGGTCCAAATGTTGTCCAATCGTACGGCGTTCCTCGAGTCCCGGGGCGTTCACCAAGGCATCATCGAGATACCCTGCGAGCCGGGTTCGTACCGTCTTGCAGCTCATGATAAGTCCTCTCGCGTCCGTTCAGAACGCATCGTTTCATCGGCCCCTGACCAATTGGAGGCACGCACATAGGCCGCTTGCAAACCAATCTGGGCGGCAAATCCAGTTGCTGGAGAAGCGTCTTGCCGCGACGCGCATGTCGCTTCGTGCTGAACCGCGTGGCGCTCGCCGAGGAGCGGCTCCAAAATTTCCTTGAGCGCGCGGCGGCCGCGAAGAATGCGGGACTTCACGGTGCCGACGCTGACTTCCAGGACTTCGGCCACTTCTTCATAGCTCAAGCCTTCCAGATCACGCAGGATGACCGCGCTGCGAAAAACGTCCGGCACTTGCTGGAGAGCGCCCTGCACCGCGACCTGAATTTCCTGGGCTGCGAGCTGATCGAAGGGAGTGGCACTCGAATCTTCGACATCTATCTGGGCAAATCCCTCTTCTGGCTCCGCATCGATTGAGACATTTTTCTGCAGGTGGCGCTTGAACCAGCGGCGGTGATTCAGCGCTTCGCGAATGGCGATGCGGTACAGCCAGGTCTTCAAGGAGCTGCCTTGACGAAAATGGCGAATACCCTTGAATGCCTTTAAGAAAACTTCCTGTGCGGAATCGGCGGAATCGGCAGTGTCGCCGAGCATGCCGAGAATCAGGTTGAAAACGGGACCGTGGTAGTGAGTGACCAACCAGTCGAAGGCCGTTTCCGAACCGGCCTGCAATTCGCTGACAAGGTCGGCTTCATCTCTGCCCCACGAGAGGGCGCTGGCCCAATCGGACACGGTGTGCCTTTCTTCGCCCTGGCCGAAACTGGCTGCGGCGAACCGGCTTGCTTTGGCTGGGGAGGGAATCCCAACCTCTGTCCGCTCAGAATATTAGACACCGGAGGACGCGGAATGTTTCCGCCGGCGGTTGGCCCCGAAGTGGGCCTCAAAAATCATTCTGGCACCAGGGGTTTGGCAATGCAATGGGCGAAAGGTAATGGGCGTGGGAAGGCAGGTTGGTTCGTTGTGGGAGTGTTTAGGTTATGGAGATAGAGACGGTTGTGGGGGAGGTGGTGGTCCTTGACAGGCGCCTAGGAAGGCAGGCCTCGCTGTGGGCGGGAACCCAACTGCCCCACGTGCAATGGCATGTGGGGCAGTTGCCGAAACTATTTGGGACTGAAAATGGCAGAAACTGGTGCTTGCCCGTAGAGAGGAACCGGTGTAAGAGTTTGGTCCGTAAAGGCGGCGGCAAGTCCCCTCGCCCGCCAAATCTGTTAATCAGAGTGACAACACAAAGCTAGTGGGGAACGGGGCGGTAGTCGCGACACTTACAGTTTGGGAAAAAGCAGGGGTGGCGGAGTTTGCCTTTGGAGTCGCGGACAACGCGGTGAATCGATTTACCATGGGAGCAGTTGCAAGGCTGTTTCTTTTTGGAGTTGGTCATAGCTTTTAGTGGCCAGCATTCTACTATCTGCGGACAAAATCCACGAGAGAAATTCAGAGAATTCTCGAAATTCTGCCCGGGCTTCACTGTAAGATTTTCTCAATTTTTCTCGCTTTGGCGCGTCGCTGCTCGCGAAATCAGCGGAAAGGCAGATCCACACCTCGCAAAAGGCGCGGAGATTCGGCACCGCACGCGGCCTCTTAGGAACTCTGATGGAATGGGATCTCCGTAGAACGGAAGAATTCTAGCGCTTCAGATGGGCTAGGTCGGCGGAACGAAAGGCTTCATTTACGGTGCGGAGGAGGGCTTCGCGAGTGAAGGGTTTTTCGAGAAAGAAACTGTCGACTGGTTTGTGGCCCTCCATCTGTTCGAGGTAGCCGGACATGAAGATGATTTTCAGATCGGGGATCAGAGCGCTGAGCCGCGCGGAGAGTTCCGTCCCGCGCATCCGTGGCATCACGATGTCCGTCAGCAGCGCGCCGATTTCCGAGCCGCGTTCGGTGGCGAACTGCAAGGCTTCGACGCCATCTTTCGCCGCGAGCACACGGAATCCCGCCGTGTCGAGGAAGCGTCCGGCAAGCTCCCGAACGGAAGCGTTGTCTTCGACAACGAGAATCGTTTGCGCTTCCGCAAGGCGCGGAAGAACTAGCGACTTTGCCACGGCGGGATCGCATGGCTCTTCCACTTGTGGCAGGTAAACCTCGAAGCAACTTCCCTTCCCGGTCGCCGATTCCACCCAGATGAAACCGCCGCTTTGCTTGACAATACCGTAAACGGTGGAGAGGCCGAGACCGGTGCCCCGGCCGACTTCCTTGGTGGTGAAAAATGGCTCAAAGATACGCGCCAGCGTTTTTTCGTCCATACCATGCCCGGTATCGGTGACGGAAAGCAGAACATAACAGCCGGGCACCAAGCTGGGGCGCACTTGGGCATGGGCGGAATCGACAGACACATTTCGGGTTTCGATGATGAGGTTGCCGCCTTGCGGCATCGCATCGGAAGCGTTGATGGTCAAATTCATCAAAACCTGCTCGAGCTGGCCGGGATCGGCTTTCACGTTCTTCAAGTCCGCGCCCGGGAGAAAAACAAATTCAACATCTTCGCGAATCAGGCGATGCAGCAACTTCTGCATTTCTCCAATGAGATGATTCAGATCCAGCACTTTGGGTTGGAGAATCTGGCGCCGGCTGAAGACGAGGAGCTGGCGCGTGAGAGCGGAAGCGCGGTCCGCAGCTTTGTGAATCTGCTCGCCGCTTTTGTAGGAAGCATCGGAGATGCCCAAGCGATCAAGGAGCAGTTCGCTGTGGCCCTTGATGATGGTGAGGAGATTGTTGAAGTCGTGAGCCACGCCTCCGGCAAGGCGCCCCAGAGCTTCCATTTTCTGGGATTGACGAAGCTGCTCTTCGAGTTGGTGGCGCTCGGCTTGGTTGCGCTGCAAAGTGCGGCGCATGCGGTCAAACGCGCGAGTGACTTCAGCCACTTCCCCGCCGCCGCGCAGATGCAAACGAAACTCGTAGTCGCCTTCCTCCAGCGCTTTCACGCCTTGTACAAGCCACGCGAGTGGTTCGGTGATGGTGCTGGAGATAAGGAAGGCCAGTAGACCGCCGGCGACAACCGCGAACAGGCCGAGGCGCAAGAGAAGATGATTGATGCGCTGCAGAAAGGCCATAGTGTCTGCATCCGAGCGGAAGACGATAAGGCTGGCGCCATCGGGTTGGGCGGGAATGAGTGCGATCGAGCTGGCAAAATAACGCTGGTCGCCGAGAATAATCTGATCGGGAGAACCTCGGCCGCGCAGTTGGGAATTGAGCTCGTTGGCTCGATAGGAATCCAGAGTGCTGACTACGGTTTGACCGTTGTAACGGAGAGCGACTTCGCTGGAAAGCAAATGGCCTAAGTCGCGGAGGCTGCGCTCGTCCAGTTCCTGACCGACGATGACGGTCGAGGACGGTCCATGGGCATCTCTGGCGAGGGGGCCGATGGGCTGGAGTTCGACCTGATAGAGGCGGCCCCGCGCGAACCACCAGTCCGAGGTGCGTTTGTGAGCCAGAGAGGTACGCAGCAGCGATTCCACGGATTGGCTGGAAAAATCGGGGTGGACGGTATGGAGCGCTACAACCTTGCCGCTCGCGTCGGCCAAGGCCGTCAGGTCGCTGCTGGAGGTATCCAGGGGATTGTTTGTGGAATCGATGAAGGAGCTGGCATCGTCGTCAGATAGGAAAGCGGAAGTGGCCAGGAGGTCGGCCTTGCGAGACATGACGACTTGGCGCTGATGTTGGAGTACTTCAAACATAACAAGGGAGTTATGGGCGCTGATGGCCAATTCCTGGCGGGCTTGCTGCTGGACGGTCTGGCGCACGACGAGGAGTGTTACGCCGGTGAGTCCAGCGATGACCAGCACCATGGAGAGCAAGAACTTGGTCTGTAAGCGAAGATTGGCCAGTAATCTTGCCATGCGTGACGAAGACCTCAGCTGCCTCTAGACGTGCAATCAGGAAAGTAATATTGCCATTTGTTTATGGAAGTGGGAATGGGACTCCGGTACTTTGGCGGTAGCCGAAGGTACCAAGGCGATGTGGGTAGCGGGTATATAACGTGCAATAAACTGCGCTGAACTGGGGGAGTGGCGAGGGTATGCAAAGGGAGATGGCAGAAAAGGTGTGGATGCTCTGGGGCCTGATCGGCGCTTATGTGGGGGCGGATGTGTTGTTCCTGGTGGCGGGGCTGTACCCGGGACATGTGCCGGTTGTGGTGTCTGTGGCGTTGCATATTTTGCCGCCACTGGCGTTTGCGCTGGTTCATGGAGCGAGGATTTATGGGTGGCGGGGCATTCTGGCGTTCGCGGGGTTGTATGTGGTTGTGGGGAATGTGCTGGAAAATTTGAGCATCGCCACAGGATTTCCGTTTGGGCATTACGTTTTCACGGAGCGCATGGGGCCGAAGATATTGCAGGTGCCGATGCTGTTGGGGCTGGCTTATGTGGGCATGGGCTATTTGTCATGGACGGTGGCATGCGCGATCTTGCGAGACAGGGTTGGTGAGCTGCCGAGATGGCGTGTGACGGCACTGCCGGTGCTGGCGAGCGTGGTGATGACGACATGGGATTTAGCTATGGATCCGATCTGGTCCACGGTGGGACGACTGTGGATCTGGCAGCAGGGCGGAGGATACTTTGGCGTGCCTGCCAGCAATTACCTGGGATGGCTGGTGACGAATTATTTGATCTACCAGTTATTTGTTCTGGTGGTTCTGCGTAGGCGCTGGGGGATTGCTGGCGAGAGTGGGGCCGCAGAGAGTGCGCGGCGGAGTTACTGGCGAACCGCGGTGATTTTTTATGCGCTTACGGGGATTGGGAATTTATTGCTTGCCGTACCAACACCGCGGCACCCGGTGGTAACGGACGCTTCAGGATCGGCTTGGCGGGTAAGCGATATTACGTTGGCTTGCGGGCTTATTTCCGTTTTGGTGATGGGAGGGTTTGCGTTGTGTGCTTGGGTGCGGTTGGGGGAAGGGACGCGGGAGGGTGAGCGCAGCGTTAGCGGGTAGGAGTGGGAAGGCATGCCGCGAGGGGCACGAGGAGGAAAAAGAGGGATTCCTCACTCCGCGGACTTCGTTCGGAATGACGGTATTGACGGTATTGTTTTTGTTAATTAACTGAGAGAACGCAACGGCCCGCTTCGGAAAGGGGGCCCGGCAAAGACTGAAAAACTCAGAATCCCCATGCAGCGGCGGCATGTGGTGCGCCCGGGAAAGAGGTTGGAGCTAGCGGGGATTACTTTGGGGCGGCATAGAAGACATAGTCGGCGGAGTAGGGAGCGCGAACTTCCTGGCCGGTGTGAGAGGAGTCGCAACCCGAGGTGGGGGGTTTACCGCCTTTGGTGTTGATGCGTTGGATGCTGGTAGCGCGGGAGAGAATGCCGTTGCCTTCGTGGCCGACCACGTGGACTAGCAGCCAAGGGACAGAGTTGGGATCCGGAGAAGGAGCATTGGCGTCGGCTCTGCCGGTGACGCGGCTGCCATCATTCGCTTCCCAGCTGGGGCCGGCGAAATGCTTGCCGAATGGTTTGCCATCCTTATCAAAGAGCTGGGCATCGGGGGCTTTCAGGACCCAGTCGAATTGTGTGACGCCTTCCTTACAGGCATAGACCTGATCACCCTTGGCGTGGACTGTTAAATAGAGTTGTTCGCCGGTGGGCGGCTGAAGCTGCGGCGGGACGTTCTGAGCCAGCATCGGAAAAATGACGAGGAGTGCGAGGGTGAGTTGTTTGCGGATTTGCCGGCGCATAAAGAGCCCTCCTGTGATGATGGAGCGGGAGAGAAATATAACTCAAGTGATGGGGCAAACGTGATGAAGAATCGACGCGGGCGCTATAGAGAGCGGGCGGCCGCGGCGGCGGATGCCCAGGCCCATTGGAAATTGAAACCACCTAAGTGGCCGGTGACATCGACGACTTCGCCGATGAAGAAGAGGCCGGGGACAAGACGCGATTCCATGGACTTGCTGGAAAGTTCGCGAGTGTCGACGCCGCCGGCGGTGACTTCGGCCTTTGCGTAGCCTTCGCTGGATGCAGGAGTGAGCGACCAATCGTGTAGCTGCGTTTCAAATGCGGCGAGCGCCGGATTGGTGTAGCTGGAGGGTGCGTTGAATTCAAGCCACCGCTCGGCGAGACGGTTGGGAAGAAATTGCTGCAAGGCTTTGCGCGTGGCGGCCAAGTCGCGGCGGCTGGATGCGCGGAGGGAAGCAGTGACGTCGCGCACCGGAGCCAGGTCGAGATGGATAGACTGGGATTCATCCCAGTAGGAGGAAATTTGGAGGATGGCGGGCCCGCTGAGACCGCGATGAGTGAAGAGCATTTTTTCGCGGAAGGAATTTTTCCCCGCGGTGGCGATGACTTCGGCGGAGACTCCGGCCAGTTCAGAATAGCGATGGTGATCGGCGCGATTGAAAACGAGAGGGACAAGAGCAGGGCGCGTGGGAACGATTTTGTGGCCGAACTGTCTAGCGAGGTCGTAGCCGAAGGAGGAAGCGCCCATTTTGGGGATGGAAAGGCCGCCGGTGGCGACGATGAGGATGGGGGCGCGAAATTCGGTGGAATCAGAGTGGAGGACGAATTCGGTGGCACGCTGAACTTCGGTGACGCGGGTGTTGAGGAAGATTTGGACCTGGGCGGCGCGACATTCGGCTTCGAGGAGGTTGGTGATGTCCGTGGCGGAATTGTCGCAGAAGAGTTGGCCGAGCCTTTTTTCGTGGTAGGCGATCCGATGTTGTTCGACGAGAGCGACGAAATCCGCGGGAGTGAAGCGGACGAGAGCGGATTTGGCGAAATGAGGATTCGCTGAGAGGAAATTTTCGGCGGTGGTGTGGATGTTGGTGAAGTTGCAGTGGCCACCGCCCGAGATGAGAATTTTTTTGCCTATGCGGTCGGCGTGCTCGAGTAAGGCTGCGCGGCGGCCGCGCTTGCCAACTTCGGAGGCGCAGAAGAGCCCGGCGGCGCCGGCGCCGAGGATCAGGACGTCGAAGGAACGGGGCAGAAGGACCTCACGGTGTGTGAAGGCCAGTTTAAGACAGAGTGAGGGCGGAAGGAAGTTAACGGAGCGAAGGCAGCGGCAGGGGTTAGTCGAAGGAGGTGGGGAGTTCGGGGTGGCGAAAATGGTCGAAGAGGTGGGCGATTTGCGTGGGCGTGACGCGAGTGAGGGAGAGCGGGGGAACATTGTTTTCGGGGAAAAATTGGGCGCCGGCGGTTTCGTCGCTGTCAGCCGGGGCGCCTCCGACTAAGTCAGCCAGGAAGAAAAGCTTGTAGGCGTGAAAAGCGTATGGCGGGTGGTCGTGTAGATTGCGATCGAAAATCGCCGCGAGTTTTGTGATACGAACTTCGTAGCCGGATTCTTCGCGGACTTCACGCACGGCTGCGAGTGAGGGAGGTTCACCAACATCTGCCCAGCCGCCGGGCAGGGTCCAGCAGCCGTCTTCTAGTTCGCGGACGAGCAGGATGCCGCCTTCTTTGAATGTGGCGATGCGCACGTCGATCTTGGGAGTGGCGTAACCAGATTGCTCGGCGAAGATCTTTTCCACTTGTTCCAGGTTTGGAAGACCCGAACCAGCGGCCATCATTTCCGCGGCGATGCTGCGAATTTCGTGGTAGCGCTGAATATCGAATTTGTCTTTGCAATAGGCGAGGCCGGATTGGGAGATGGCTTGCAGGCGGCGCGCCCACGCCAGCCATTGAGGGATGGTCATGAGAGTATTTTGGCAGCGAGGCGAACGGCACACAAGTCAGGGGGTTGAGCGTGCGGTTACAAATTGAGAAAAAGAAGGATTTGGATAAGCTAAGATGCGGCGGCTAATTCAGAGAGGGTACGCATGACACCTCGACAACAACTGGTGAAGTTTTTGGCGAAGTACGAGCCGAGCGTTGCAGCGATGGCAAAGAAGGCTTTGGGAAAAATGCGGAGGCTTGTGCCGGGCGCGAACGAGATGGTGTATGACAATTACAACGCTCTGGTGATTGGGTTTGTACCTGGCGAACGGCCATCGGAGGTGGTGTTTTCGATCGCCCTATATCCAAGTTATGCGAATTTGTTCTTTGCGCAGGGAAAGCTTTTGCCCGATCCGGAAAAGCGCTTGCAGGGCGCGGGAAAGCAAGTGCGGTCGATTCGGTTGGATAGTGCCGCAACCCTGGATGAGCCGGAGGTTCGGGAATTGATCCGCGTGGCGCTCGAGCGCGCGAAGGTGCCGATCGATCCGAGGCAGAAGGCGAGAATGGAGATTCGGGCAGTGTCGATAAAGCAGAGGCCAAGACGCGTCTCGGGGAAGAAGTAGTGTGTCGACCCCGAAAGCGGCGGCTGCACTCCAAGGCAATCCGAGAGGCTGGGAAATGGCGTAGTATGACAATGAAGACGGGACCTGAGGTATATTGAGGCCGCCACCGGGCACAGAACAATCCACCTCCGACTGGTCATTGCTGGCGCGCATAGGGCAGAAAGACGAAGAGGCTCTGTCTGCGCTGTATGACCGGTATAGCGGATTGGTGTTTTCAGAAGCGAGACGGATCTTGCGCGATACGGGCGCGGCGGAAGAAATTCTGCAGGATCTGTTTTTTCAGGTGTGGCGCACGGCAGAGCGGTTTGATCCAGCAAGAGGATCGCTGGCAGGATGGCTGCTGGTGGCGGCGCGCAACCGCGCCATTTCGAAATTGCGGAAGAAGAGCGGGCAAACCGAAGAATTGGACGAAAACGGTGTGTCGTTCAGCGTGAACGTAGAATCGCACGCGGCACAGAACCTGCTTCTGGATAAAGTACGAACGGTGATGGGAAACCTGCCGGAAAATCAGCGGGAAGCGTTGGAGTGCGCTTATTTTGAAGGAATGTCGCACTCGGAAATTGCGGAGAAAACGGGTCAGCCGCTGGGAACGATCAAGACGCGGATTCGAAGCGCGATGGAGTCGTTGAAAAAGGTGCTGAGTTGAGTAACGCCGAGCACATTCGACTGGAAGAGCTGGAGCTGCTTGCTCTGGGCGCGTTGCCGTGGGAAAAAGCGGCGGCGATCGAGGCGCACGTGTCTGGCTGCGAAGAGTGCGCCTTGAAGCTTGCGCAGGCGCGAGGAAACGCGGCGCTGCTGAGTTTTGCGGTGAAGCAGGAGCGACCCGCAGGAACGGTAAAAGCGGAATTGGTGGCGCGTATCAGGGCGAATCGCGAGGCGCAGGAAAGAAATGCTTGGCCACAGAAAGCGCCAATGACGCCGAGCATTCCGGAACCGAAAGCGCGGGGTTCCTGGTGGAATTGGTCGCTGGCGACGGCAGCAGTGGCGTTGGCGCTGGTGAGTTTTGGATTGTCTTGGCAAAACCGCCGAATCGCTACGGAACTGCAGAAGGAACACCAAGCGGCGGAAGCATTAATTCGCGATCGCGAGCAGATCGAGAAATTGGTACGAGTGCTGGCGGCGCCCGACACGGTAACGGTGAAACTGGCGGGTACGAGCGATGCCGCGGATGCCAGCGGCCTGGTGAAGTTTAATGTGACGACGGGTGTGGTTTTGTATGCCGCGGATTTGCCGGAACTGCCCGCGGGCAAGAGTTATCAGATGTGGCTGGTGCCCGCGAACGGCGCTCCCATCAGCGCGGGATTGCTGGGACCAGGCGGGCATGCGTGGGGCAACATGTGGACGGGCGAAGTGCCCCCGAACACGCAGCCGAAAGCGTTTGCGGTGACGATTGAGCCGGTGGGCGGGATGCCTCAGCCGACCGGGCCGAAGGTGTTGCTAGGCGCAGCCTGAGGCTGGTGGTGGAAATTTCCGTTCTTCTAAGGTCTTGAAAATAATTACATCCAAAAATTGAGTGGGGGCGTACTTGAGTTGGAACGACGAAGCTTCGCCCCGTTTGTCCGGCGAAGGAGCCTTGGGGTCCACGGCTTCTGCGCAAATTTTCGAAAATCAAGGTACGCGGAAGAGCTGCGATCCGGCTGAACGGGATTGGTGCGGTCGAAATTACGAAAGAGGGGGAGCAATGAAAGCAAGAACGAAGGTTGGAGGTGGGGAAGGTTGGGGACGACGGGTTTTCCTGCAGAGAACGGGACTGGCGGCCGTGGGATTTACCGGGCTGGGGCTGCTGGCCGAGATGAACGCGAGTGAGGGACCGTTGTTGCGAGGAGATAAAAAGTGGGGCGGCGATCCGGACGATAAGAATTCGGACACGGCGCAGCAGATTTTTACCGCAGCGCTGATCGCGGAGGATCTGGCGACGACGATGTATTACAACTCGCTTGTGGGCGCAGTGATCGAGGATCCGAACCTGGCGGGTCCCAGCGGTTCGTTGAACAATCCGGCAAACCTGGCGAACGTGGGTTATCTGCAAGGAGCGCTTTCGGCGGAAATAGTGCACGCGAATCTTTTGCGAGAATTGACGGGCGGCACAACGGCAGCAAAGGATCCGGTGCAGACATTCTATTTTCCGACGGATACGTTTAACAATTTGACGAATTTTCTGCCGGTGTTGATCGCGCTGGAAGACGCATTCATCGCGGCGTATTTGACCGCAGTGCACGAGTTCAGCTTGATGGCAGCGAGCATTGAGCCGTACGAGCGCGAACAGAAGGATGCGACGGGCAAGGCGTACAAACATTCGGAGTTGGCTTATTTTGCGCAGGTGGCGTCCGCGATTCAGGGAGTGGAGAGCGAGCACAGGACGCTGGCGCGCGCGCTTCCGGGGATTTCGCCGGGCAGCACCACGTTCGCCGGGATCAACCTATTCCCTGCTGACAATTTGAACTACGAACAGACGGACGGATTGACGGCGGTGTATAACGGCACGGCTTCGGCTGTTGCAGCGCTGACGCCATTCATCACGCCGGGCACGGGGAAAACAGCGTTTTCCTTCAGCACGGCATTAGCCGGATCGGAGAAAGTAACGGTGCCGACCACTGGAGGCCTTCCGTAGCCCGTCAGCGGAGGAAACGAGGCCGCCGGCACGAACCTGCGCGGAGGTGCCGGCGGTTTCGATATTGAGAAGGATAAGGAAGGAGGTTGGGAAATAGAGCAGAGGCGATGGGAGCGCAGGCAAAAGAGGGATTCCTGACTTCGCAGACTCCGTTCGGAATGGTGTGGGTTTTTTTGGATTATGCGGAAAGACCCCAAGCCCATCCTTCGCCAAAGGCCACCCAGAGTGTGCACCCAGGAGGGTTACATGGGGATGGGGTCGTTGGCGTGGCGGACCATGTACCAGCAGGGGCGATTGCCACCGTGGGGGAATATGGAGTGGCTGCAGGGAACATCTTCCTCGGGATGGACGGCATCGATTTCATATTCCACTTTGTTGCCCCTGGAGGAGATGGCGAGCAGGCGTATGCGATGGACAGAGCCGGTGCTCTGTCCCAATTTGGGAAGAAGAACGCGGAGTTCATACCAGGCCAAGTCCGCCAGATAGAGAAGAACGAAGAGCGCCACGAGGCCGAGGAGAACGCGGCGGGCGGAAAAATCCTTTGTGCGATGCGAAACAGGTGTTGTGGCCATCCGATTATGTGAACCTCCGGGGCTAACGGCATTCTACACGGGTTGCCGCACGAAAGCGGTGATGCTGGCGCACGTGAAATGAAGCAGAGTTTTGCAGAAGGACAGCGCGCAAATCGAACCGATGCCCTTGAGAAGACGCACAAAAGAGAACAATGACGCAGTGGCAAAACAACACGCGAAAACTCTGTTCAGAACAATCGAGTTAGAGTACGCAGTATGGCGTATCCGGTGCACCAGATAGCATTTGGACAAGCGAGGCATGGGGTTAACCTCCACCACAAATACGTCCACTCCAACTCACGCTAAACCCCAAGCCTCCTCCCTCCCCAATCCGAAGAAAGTGATGTAGTAAGTAGAGCAGGTCCAGTTGGGCCGTCGAGTAATAGACCGATTACTTTGGACGGGTGGTCTGCTAAGGTAAGTGCGACGGTTGCGAAATCGCATAGAACGTGGGATTTTTGTGCGACGGCAGAGGAGCACTGATATGAAAATCCTGGTGGCAGTGGATGGATCGGGCTCTTCGGGCGGAGTGATTCGTGAAGTGGCGCGGCAGCCGTGGCCGGTGGGAACGGAATTTGCCGTGGTGCAGGTAGTGGACCCGTTCTTTTTCACGAAGGCGCCGTTGCCTATGGAAGAAGCAAAACAAAGCGCGCGAAGGTCAGTGGAGGAATTGTCGAAGACACTGCGGGACGCCGGCTGGAGCGTGTCTCCTAACGTGATTCTGGACAATCCGCGGCATGCGTTGCCGCGAGCAGCAAGCGAGTGGAAAGCGGATCTGATTGTGATGGGATCGCACGGGCGCGGCACGGTGGGACGGCTGCTGCTGGGAAGCACGGCGCAGGCAGTGCTCCGACATGCGGAATGTTCGGTGGAAATTGTGCGTGTTGTCGAAGAAGGTGGCCGCGGCATAGGCATGCGCGTGCTGGCGCCCACGGATGGATCCACGCACGCAGAAGCGGCGCTGCGGAGCATCGTGGAGCGGCCGTGGCCACCGAGAAGCGAGTTTAAAGTGCTGACCAGCCCGGAGTACCCGGTGCTGGTGGGCGAATACCCTTACTACGCACCGGAACAACTGGCGGATCTGACAAAACAAAGCCTAGAACACGCAAAGTCGGCGGTTAAAACCGGCGCGGAATTATTGGAAAAAGCGGGATTGCCTGTGACAGGCGAAGTGATGCAGCCGAGAGACACGCCTGCCCAATCCATCCTGGACGCGGCTGAGGCGTGGAAGGCGGACGTCATTGTGATGGGTTCGCACGGACGCAGAGGCTTCGACCGGCTGGTGCTCGGGAGCGTGTCAGAAACAGTGGCACTGCACGCAAAGTGCTCGGTCGAAGTGGTTCGACTGCCTGTGGCGACGAAAGCAGATCAAGCGGCGGAATGAGCCATGCGGCCGGTGTCTGGCGCCGGAGTAAACGTGCAATCCACAATTTGATCGATGGCGTAAATCGATTCCCTTTCACAGGAACGGCAGCGAAGAACGAAGACGCGAGAGATGAGCTGGAAATGAGTGTCGTCGACGGGGGGACGGCCGTGATTCTCGCTGTCCTTCAGTAAAACGATTTTGGGGACACGAACAGGCTTGCCACAGTGGCGGCAGTGGACTCCGCGGAACTGTTGCGACGGCAATTCGAGAGGCATGGAGACTGCTCCTTAGACAGGTTTCGGCCGATTCAGGAAGCTGGAGAATACAAATGACCGGGGGATTTGTCCATGCCGAAGATAGCAGCTGGCTGAGGAAAAGGAAAGTGATCAGGGTCACATGGACGTAATATGTTAACGCGTTTATTATCAATGCTATAGACCGAAGGAGCAGGCATAGTTGAACGCAAAAAGGTGTTCGATTGTGGAATAAAAATGGTTATTTTAACACTGCTGTAACATAGTGAACGTCGGCTTTGCGCAGCCGAAAATTCGAGCGGCGGACGACGACACTGTGGTTCGAGAGCAGGAGGAAGTTGAGGTGTTTGTGCGCAGTGCGGCCGTGCGTGATTGTGATAAACTGAAAAAAGTTGGCGGTGGGGCCGTGGCGCAGTTGGGAGCGCGCCTCGATGGCATCGAGGAGGTCGTGGGTTCGAATCCCATCGGCTCCACCAATTGAAGCAAAGAAGTTACCTCGGAAAACCGCTCACTGTTACCACGTACTGTTGCCACATTTGCAGTTTCCTCTAGCATTCAAACATGAATCTTTCACGCTCTGCGAGGAAAACAGATATGGCCAACTACACGCTCATCGCACGTATCAACGCCGGCACGAAAAGGAAATGCACTCGTTCCGCGCACCAGCACAACGGCAACCTGGCGATGTGTTTGGAGATAAACACTTTCACCAATGTATGTGTACTTCGGTGCGGGGGATTCGCATTGCTCAGCGCATTGCAGAGCTCGGCGACCTTCGCCCCGGCAGCATCACTGCCACCTCCGGTCGATGCGGTAAACCAGAGTGTCACTGCCATTGACCCGGTCAGCCAGGTCACGGCCCCAATTTCCGGCTCACCTATAAGGTCGATGGCAACACTATCTCGGAAGCATTGCCCACTCCTGCGGCGACCCAGAAGGCCGAGCGAGAAGTGGAGGAGTTCAACTGACCCTCTCTGAAAGCGCACGTAAGCGCCGCAACGAACTTGCCGCGGAACACCCGGCTGAGCACTTTGCCGGGAAGAAAGAATGCTTGGCTCGATTTGATCCAGTGGGTGTGATCGAGCGACAACCCACCGGCGGGAATGACGCAATGGATATGCGGCTTCTGATTCCAGGTGTGCAACACACTGAAGAAGCCAATTTCTGCACCGAGGTGTCTTGGATCGCGGACGACTCTGAGTTTTGGCGATGCCCAGGATTTGGCGCATGATCGACGGAGAGCGTTGACTCGAGCCTCCCCGAGTTTTCTGCGCGGTTGTCCGCCGACCTAAGCCCAAGTTCGTATTCCGATAATTCCCCAGTAGGCCAAGTAAGCAGCGGCAATCAAAAGTGCTGTTGAAACGATCCGCGAGAACCTGCGGACGAATGGACGGACTCCCTCACTCGAACCTCGTAGAGCAACCAGAAAACTCACGACCGATGCCAATCCGAACAGAAGGGACACCACCCACAATGCAACCGACCACACCGTGAAATTTCCCAGCCGTTCAATCAGGTCTTCGCTGCACAGGATAAAGATCACAACGAAGGCAACTAGACTCAAAACCGCAATTAGTGGCCACCAGCGCATGGCGCGCTCGGCGGGACGGCGGCGGCCACGCATCAGGCCGGCGATCATCCAGAACGGCGCGTAGAGAACGATCGAGAAGATTGAGAGCACCACGAACCCAGCAACAAGAATTTCTCCGATCGCGAACCACCCCGGAATCCTCCTCATCGTAGTTTGCGAATCGGTTTGGATGAATCGACCCTCTGTGTTGGGGGTCAGCAACTCAAGAGTTGCGACCGGATCGGGCGGGGCTTCCTTATGCTCGAAACGAAACTGTGCCCCTTCGACCGGTATGTGGACCTGGTGCCAACGTCCTAGTGCGGAGGAGATCATCTTGCCGTCTTCGAACCGGACCCGGCTCAGACGCACGAGGCGTCCAAGAAAATGTGAGAGTTCGGTGCGAGGGGAATCGGGCTCATACCATCCAGCGTAGTCCGCTGCATTGACGGGTAACTGGGCGACTGGCGGCGCCACCGATTTCTGTAGGCCGTGCGTAATGTAAGCCCGGACCGCTTTGCCTACTTTTTCGAAGGCATCGCCACTTTCGCTGTTGATGCTGAAAGAATATCCGACGCCGTAGTCAGGCATGTAGGATATGTCGGTCAGACCTCCATCGACTCCGCCGTCGTGGCCGTGGTAGACGAAGCCATCTTCAACGCTCCAGAAATTGCTGAGGCCGTATCCGGCTTTCAAACCCTCTTTGGCGGCCCAGGTGCTCTTGGGACTCTCCATACGATCGATGTCGGGGGAGGGGACCACCTGCTTTCCATTCGCCGCGCCGCGATTGAGATAGAACTGCAGATACGCAGCCATGTCGTTGGCGGACGCGTTGATGGCCCCGGCCGGGCGCATGATGATGTGCCCGTACGGAAAAGGAGTCTTGCCGTCGGGGTGATAAAGCGTGGTCGCCGTACCGGGAGCAGGCTCGAAGTATGTCGCGGTCTTCATCCCAATAGGATTGAAAAGATTCTGCTGCACAAAGTCTTCGAACCGCTGGCCCGTTATTTTCTCGACCACGTAGGCAGCGACCGCCGGACCTGCGTTGCAATAGGCCATGCGCGTCCCGGGACGCCAGCGTGATGTGCGCGAGTGATGGTCGTAGTCGAGGCCCTCGCGAACACTCATGGAATCCGGGGCTTGCTTTGCGTATTCGCGAAGGCGAAGGTCGTCCCAGCCGGTAGTGTGCTCAAGCAGGTTCACGACGCGCACAGGATCCGTCGATTCCCAGCGATTTTCAAACCAGACATCGGGAGCGAGCTTGTGAACGGGATCTTCGAGAGAAAGTTTGCCCTGATCGGCCAGCAGCAGGATGGAGAGCGAAGCGAAAGCCTTTGACGTGGAACCAATGCGGAACAACGTGTCCGCGGTGGCGGGACGATTACTCGCCAGGTCGGCCATGCCAAGGCCCGTAACCCACTCCGGCCCGTCTTTATGAACGATTGCGACCGATACCCCATTGGTCTGAGTGTCCTTGAGGATTTTTTCGATCTGCTGGCGGAGTTCGTCGATGGACTGCGCGGGTTTCGGTTCTTCCACTTTATTGTCAGCGGCCAAACAGAATGGAACGAGCAGAAGTAGAAGAACAGCAGGTATAGTCCATTTCACCTGGCGATCCTCCGGGAAGAACGGATCTCATCCCTCGACATTCGATTTCAGGCTGCAGTATCTCCAGCGGTCTTTCGTCTGAGTTCTGACGTCTGAGGTCCGATGTCCGCTCTGAGCGGACCATGCTACTCCACGTTGGGCCAAATCTGGTAGTCGAGATCTTCCATGATTCTTCCATGATGCGCTGAAGAGATTCGGGGAGCGGCTCGTAGGGGACTCCGGCGCCTTCGAGTTGCTGCACGCGCGCAGTTTGTGAACTTCGTTGGCGACCGAGTTTGGCGCTGCTGCGCAGCGGCTGAAGAATGACACACCACCGCCACTCATCTCCTGCGCGCAGGCGTGGACATCAACACCATCGTGCTTGGCTCGGGCACGTCTCCATCGACACCACCAACATCTATGCCGAAGTTGATCCGGAGCGGAAAGCACAGGCCCTTGCGCACTGCACGTTCAAGGAAAACCAACCGCGCCAAAAGCGGTGGAAGGACGACCCCGTGCTGCTTACCTTCCTTCGCTCCCTCTAATCTCCGCCGATGTCTACCGCTGCGCGTCCGTTTAGAAGTATCCCCGACGCGCTATTCTCCGTTCCCGGGGCCAGGGTCCCCTCCATGATCTCCGTCCACCCGCGATCATTGAGGCCCATGGCACAACCTAAATTCCGATTGGGCAGAACGCCCAAATCGGTAACTGTGTAGCTCACTTGAGCGACCGCATCGCTGGAGCAAGCCAGAACAATCGTCGTAACCCACAGTATCTAGAATTCCGCAACTGTCTAAGCGTACTCATATGTCCTCTTTTCCTCCGGTAAAGTCGTGCCGGATGACTGGCGATTTACGTCAGGTACCACTCGGCGCTCGGACAGTTAGCGTGCAATTGAGAGCAGAATTGCCAACTTCACAAACTCCTGCAGAGTCAGAACTGAGGGAGCATGTGGTACTCCACGTTCACAAGAATTACGTGACACAACAAGCCCAACACTTCAGGTTCGAAAACGAGTAGTGGACTCACAACTTCCTGGGACGATCCCAAAACGGCCAAAGCACGTGTTTCCCAACTCTTCACACACACACAGGCGAGAGGTTATAAAATTCGAGAACTTGACTTCTCCGGGTACGCGACATTACCGGGACTTAGGCCGGTCTTGGCCGAGGTGTCACCTTGTGCTCTGCATTCTCTTGCACTTCGGCCCGGAGTCGTCGGTTGTACTCGCCGAGAATCAGTTTAGTCTGGGTGACATCACGTCGCCAGTCGTGCGCCAGGCGGTGGACGATTTCGTTGCGCAATGTCCGCAGCCATTGGCGATAGGTCATCTTTTTGTGTTTGCGTTTCATCGGTTCGTCTCCTTAGAAAAACTGTGAGAATTTTTGCGGTAACCCGACTTACCGGGTGGCACTTCGTGCGATTCTAGACTAACCTACGACAACTGTAGCCGTGTCCGCGGAATTTGTTGCCGAAAGCCTGGTATTCGTACGGCGGATCGAAGTTGACTCTCGGGACCCGCCGCGGATTGCTTCGGAGGCCGTCTATGAAACGTCGGGACTTCGTCAGTGAGTTTCTGGTCGGTGGAGCGTTACTCAGCACTGGCGAATCCGCCGTCGCTCAACATGCCGGCGCTCCGTCCCAAGTTGGCTGGTCGGCCACGACTGAAGACGTGTTCATCGAGCTGCCCGCCTCCGGCAAACCTCATGCGGGCAAAGTTCTCGCCGCTGTCCAGCCCCACACCGACGATATCCCCATCTTTGCAGGTGGCACGGTGGCTAAGCTTGTCAGCGAGGGCTACACGGGCTATCTCATTCGTACGACCAACGATGAAATGGCCGGGTCCGGCACGACTGGCGAACGCGTTTTGGCCAATGAGCGGGATACCGAAGCCGTTGCAAAAGCACTTGGTCTGCAAAAGGTTTTCAACCTGGAATATCGTAATCATCAGATGGACGAGATCTCACGCGTAGAACTGCGGGCGCGGCTTATCCATCTGATTCGCCTTCTGAAGATCGACACCATTGTTTGCTACGATCCTTGGGGAGTTTACGAAGAAAATCCCGACCATTACGTGACCGCGCAAGTGGTGGAGGCGTCATGTTGGATGGCGGGGATGGACCTTGATTATCCCGAGCAACTCGCCGCGGGCCTGCAACCACACGCCGTGCAGGAAAAATACTATTTTGCGCGTGGCCCACAAATCGTCAATCGCGTTGTCGACATTTCTCCCTGGATCGATCGCAAAGTGGAAGCCAATCTCGCGAACAAAACTCAGGGACCTTGCGGGGAAAACGGTGTTCGGCTGCGCGCCAAACTTGCCACCCAAAAATTGAGGCTTCCGCTTCTCGGAGGAGATGACGACACCGCAAACCGTGCGTACATTAAGAACATCGTTCTCGATTACGACTCACTGTACCAGCGCGGTGTTCCGTCAGATAGAGAGCTAGGCCGGAAGTACGGTCTGGAGTGGTCCGAGGCGTTTCACTACATCGGGCCTCGCCATTCCCAGCTTGAGCGCTATATCTCTGACCACACGGTCCCCATCTAAGCGTGCCGAAAAGCATGTGGAGGATGAGCAGGACACACCTGATCAACCGGAACGTCTGACGGCCCTAAAGGATATGTAAGAACCCCTGAGTGTTTACTTATGACTGGATTAAAACGGGGGCAGGTCACGGGCAGTCAAGACAACCCACGCGGAACTAGCCTTACCCGGATTTCCTTTCTGTACTGAGAACGCTCGCAGACAAACACAGCTGAGTGTTTGCGGTAAGGTTCAAGCATCCACCAATGGAGAGTGCCTTTGGCTGAGAAAATCGGCGACAATCCACGCCGCTCCGGTTATCGCCAAATTCTGCGCATTGCCCGCCCAATTGATCATTTTGTGTGGGTCGGCGAAAGGCGCGGGGAGCCACACCAGCACACCGAAGCCGATGATCATCGCTGTAAGTAAGCGCGAGGCGAGAAGGGCTAAACGTCCTGAAAGTAAAGCGACGGCCGCGAGAGCAAACGCAATCGTGGTCGTTATCGCCCAGAACATTTGTCCCGGAGGAATCCATTTGGGAACGAAGGCGGCCGTCGCAGAAAGATAAAAGAGTTGTTCGGCGGTGAAGGAGACAACACAGATTCCGAAAAATAAGTATCCGATCCGAACCGCCGCCCGTCGTTCCGAATCGCCCGGACTCAATGATCCGTAGGCAATCAGTGCCCCCGAGACTAAAGAAAATTGCTCGAAAAAGTTGCCCCACCGATCAAAAACACGCGGTTCGGCTGCAATGAACGGGACCCAAAGCAACGCAAAGATAAGGTAGAGCAAGCCTAGAGCCATGGCGCCGGCTCGCGCCGTTCTACGCCATTGAATCGCCAGGCCCCCAGAGAATTCGATCGCCACCGCAAGGTACACGAGAATCTCATGGTGAGGAACGTTACCAAGCGCCCGGATCTGTTGCCAGGTGTTAAAGTCATGCCAGACCAAAGTGATGAAGCCAAAAGCGATAGCGGCCAATCCATATATGTGACGTCCGAGATAAATTCTCGCCATTTCTGCCCTGAGCGCTGGTCATGTTCGCCGACATTGCGGGAATAAGACAATAACCACTTCGGCTTCGATTCATAATGCCACTTTTAAGGGAGTTCCCGTCAGTGACTGGTAAAGCGAAACTATCGGGTGCGCCACGGCAGTCGTAAGGGATAGCCAGGAGTCTTTCGACCCACTTTCTCGAGCTTCACCGCGGCAAAACAAATTCGGAGGAGATGACCTCATGCGTATTGGGGAAACGTGGCGGGATTAACTTCTTTCTCCGTTTGCCTGTTCGTCTTGACCAATACTGCTATCGACGGTGGCGCGGTTTTCTGCTACATGACTCACCTTTCGCAGGAGGTTCCTTAGGGTCTCCTTCTCGGAGTCATCGAGAGAGGATAACGCGTTCTCCATACCCCGCGCGTGGTCGGCAAACACCTTGCGCATTAGCTTTGATCCTTCCGAGGTCGTGCCTGGAATCTGCTCGGAAAAGAAATGGGGTCTTCTCATATCATCGCGATTAGTGACGACAGCCGCTTTGCAGGCGGCGTTTTCCGCTCGTGCCAGCGATTCTTGGCGGGTAATCGGAAAATTGGATACCGGTCGTTTCCGGTTACGTTCGAGGAGTTAGCACAGCCAAGTGTCACCTTCGCGGAGAATCTTGGACTCAAACTCCAAGCCTGCACGGTGTGCACGATCGAGGAACCCTTCCGCGCTTTGG
Source organism: Candidatus Acidiferrales bacterium (assembly GCA_963742325.1). Lineage (GTDB taxonomy): Bacteria > Acidobacteriota > Terriglobia > Acidiferrales > UBA7541 > Acidiferrum. Next base: position 4,355,228 of record CAVULB010000002.1, read on the forward strand.
GTGGTGCGTAGAATTGGGGAACGGGGAATTATGCCTTGATGAATCGGGATTACCGCTTTTGGACGAGAGATCTGCTACCGCACGAACGGCTTGCACCTCGCCCATGGTCATCGGGATTCGAAGCGTGGTCACCGGTACCAGCGCCAAGCCCAAGGTGAACGTCCGACTAATCTCTCTCAGGAAGTCCCGAAAATACGTGTCACCGGCGAAATTGATATTTCGGCCCTCTGCTGAGATCACATACCCTCTTGCAATGGCCCAATGCAAAGCGGGTACAGCCGTTATCTCCAGGCAACCTTCTGCTAAACCTTTCGGGCCCCCTTCAAAGGGGTTATCCAGGCGTCCCACTTCTCCGCGTCCCTAAGGCGTTGGCACCAGTACAATGAATTCACCTGGGGCTGGATTTCGGAGGGTACCATGAAACGAACGAATGTCGCTGTTAAGTTATCTAACTATCTTTACAAATCAACTAGCGTCCGATGAGCGAAACTCAGAAGTTATTTCAACTTCGCATACTCCACTTTCGCGGCAATCAGAATTGGAATATCAGGGTCGGCGTCTTTCCACATTGCGAGAAAGTCTTGATAGGCGGTGCGGGCTTTGGCGGTGTCGCCCTGGAGAACGTAGGCGCGAGCGATGTCGAGTTGGGCCATGGGGTAGAGGACGCTAACGATGTCGATGCCGCGGTGATCGAGAATTTTCTGGAATTCGGAAGCGACTTTTGCACCGTCGTGAAGTTGGAGGTAAGCCCTGCCGCGGGTATAGGTCACTCCAAATTCAGCATAGCGTGCGCCAAATTCGTATTTTTTAGAAGGCTCTAAAACGGTGATGGCTTCGCTGGCTTTGTTTTCGTGAATCAGATTGATGGCCTCAACAACTCACGGCTTCGATGATTTTTCGCGACTCGGCGGTGTCGCCAATCCGAGCCAACGTGGTGGCAATGCCGCCTCGTGCGTAACGATTGAGTGGAAAAGCGAGCGCTTCAGATGCCTCTTTTCGAGCGCGATCCGTAAATCCGTGGACCGCGTCACGATGGGATTGTCGTACCAATTGGTTGGCGTCAAATTCAGTCTGGCCGTGCTTCTTCGCTGATTCAGCAGCCTTACCCATCGTTTCTCGCGCGAGTTTGACCTCGCCCATCGCATCCTGATAGGCGGCTGTAATTGTCAGGGCGATGGGCTCGACGTCGGTGCCCGCGACCGCAACGGAGGCGCGTTGGAGGCTAGCCTGATCGTTCTCCATCAGCGCAATCATGTAAAGATTGGCATAGACGCTGGGACCCACTGCTTTTTGAGAGATGGCGGTTTGCGCCACAACCTTTGGCTGACCTATCTGGAACTTCCCTTCAAAACCGCGGTACTTATCGCGTATCAGAATTACTCGTGCCGCCGCCTTCGGTCGTTTGTCTGTTCGGAATGGCCATTGGCGTCCAGCCATGCCAGTAAACAACGGATGCTGCCGCGGGCCAGGGCGATGCTTGAATCCGCTGCGCCGTAGTAGAGATTGATGGTGTCACCGTCCGCGTCAATTGTGTAGCCGCACGGGAATACGACGTCCTGAACATCGCCTTGGCGCTCATAATCCGCTTCGGGCGCGAACATCCAGGAATCTCCACGTATCAAGCACTTTTCGGGCTGTTGCAGATCGAATAGCGCCAGACCAAGGCGATAGATGGAGCTGGATGGTGTCCTGCGGACACCGTGATAGATCACCAGCCAGCCCCTAGGCGTTTCGATGGGTGGCGGTGAGATCCCAATTTTGTTGGCGTCCCACCAGGCGCCGCGCCGCGCTTCCAGCATGAGCTTGTGGCTGCCCCAATGGCGCAGATCGGGTGAGTAAGAAATCCAGATGTGCGCGCCCAATGGAGTCATGGGGCGATGGATCAAGGCCCAGAATCCGTTGATCCGGCGCGGAAGGAGAGCTGCATCCTTGTCGTCTGGCGACATGATCACGCCAAATCGTTCGAAGTGACGAAAGTCTTTTGTGAGAGCCAGCGAGACGCCCGGGCCGCCGCGCGAATAGGACGTGAAAGCGATCGCGTACTGTTTCAGCTCCGGGACAAAGGTGATGCGCGGATCCTCGATGCCCCACAATTCCTCGGGATAGCGCTCAGGGTCGGACGCGAGCGTCGGTTCGCGGTCGATCTGCCAACCGTCGACACCGTTCACGGAGCGCGCGGCGCACAAGTGAGAAAGCCCGCGAAGATCTTCCACGCGGCACAGAAGGAGCGTGGAACCATCGGGCAAACGCGCGGCACCCGCGTTGAAAACGCTGTTCATCGGGTAGGGCCAATCCTTGGCGGACAAGATCGGATTACCGGCGTGCCGGACAAACAATGGGTCGTGTGGAAGCATCATTTTTCTCTCGAGAAAAATTCAACAGCAAAAACTGAGGTCACCGCAGCCAGGAAAGTGCAAGGGGCACTGCGGGTAGTCAGGCCTTCGGATCGGTTGCGTCCGTTTCTTCCAGCCCGCGCATTTCGAGAAGTGCCATCAGGAAAGAGAGTGTCGATTCGGCGCCTTGGTTCTCGTTGGCGCGGTCAGGATGCAAGCCATCTCGACAACCGCCTGTTGTAGGGTCGTATAAAGCAACCTGAAGATCGTTGCCGCCGAGGAACCAATTGAAGGCAGTCCACGCTTCTTTGCGCCAGCGTCCTTTTCCTGTGGTGCGATAGGCTTGCAGAAAAGCGGAAACCGCGGCGCATGCTTCGACAGGTTGCTGGTCGAAACGAGCCTTTTCGGTTTTCTTGGAGTAGAAGCCATGTGAGCCGATGGGCACGAAGTGTCCTTTTGTTTCGCACCGCTGAACCGTCGCCAGCCAATCCAACGCTTCGAGCCCGGCCGAAACCATAGCATCGTTTGCGCTACGCGCACCGGCTCGTATCAATGCTTGCGGCAATCGGGCGTTCGAATACGCAAGTTCATTCTCAAACCATTTCCAATCCGGCGACCGGTTGGAGAGATAGGTATCCAGCAAGCGATTCGCGAGTGTGTCCGCGGCGTTCACGGCTGCGCGATCCCCAGGAAACGATTCCAAGTATTCCAGTAATCCGAGCAACGCGAAAGCGCCGGCCCGGGGACTCTTAAACTCTACAGCAGCGGGAATCGCCAATTCGAAGAGGCGTCCGGCGGCTCCTCTTAAGCCAACGTCCTTGGTTCTGCCAAGAACGGTACCTAATCCCCACAAGGCGCGCCCGTGGCTGTCTTCAGAGCCTTCCCGCTCTTGCCACTGGCGTTCATAGCTCAAACAATTTCTAAACCTTTTGGTTGTTGGGTCGAAAGCGAGCCACAGAAACGCGAGATAGCGCGAGGCAAGGTCCTCCGAGTCTGCCGGAGCGCCAGTGTCAAATTCTTCCAGAAGAATGGCGGTGATGAGCGCTCTGGCGTTGTCGTCGGTGGAGTAGCCTTCAGGGTAATTGGGGACCACGAAGACGGCGTGCTCGACAATTCCGGTGGTGTCGGTCATGCGAAGTAAATGATCGAGTTTTACGGCCGGGAGGCGGTCGAGATTCTTTTCCGTGTGTTGGGCGGAAAATGTGGCGCGTGGATTTCGCAAACGCTCGTTGTACACACGTTCAAAGCTTCCCATATATTGCTGAGCCACACGATTCCAAACCATGTTCCTAGTATAGAGATAGGCACGCTTGCGCATGGCATGGCGCGCGGTTCCGTTGTCCAGCAGTTCAATTGTTTTTTCGGCGATGGCCTGCGGATCGTCGAATGGAACGAGCACACCGCGTTCTTCGTCCAGTAATTCAATCGCATGGAGGTATGGAGTGGAAATGATCGCCTTGCCGGCGCTTAAGGCATATGCAAGCGTTCCGGAAACCACCTGGCCCTTATATTTGTAGGGCGTGATGTAAATATCGGCAGCGCCGATCAATTCAATCAGCTCTTTTGGGCTGACAAAGCGGTTGCGGAAAATGACGCTGGCTTCGACATCCAGCTCCTTCGCCAGTTTCTGGAGTGACTGGCGGTATTTTTCACCTTCATGGCGGAGGACATGGGGGTGGGTGACGCCGGAAACCATATAGACGACGTTGCCGTGGCGCGACAGGATGTTCGGTAGGGCTTTGATGACGTTTTCTATGCCCTTGTTTGGTGAGAGCAAACCGAAAGTAAGCAGGACTTCCTTGCCTTCGGTTCCGAATGCGTCCTTGTAGAAGGTTGGATCCGTGAATGCTAGATCGGGGATGCCGTGCGGAATCAGATCGATCTTTGCAGGTGAGACGTAGAACACTTCCTGAAGGATTTCCGAGGACTGGCGGCTCATGACAATCAACCGGTCGGACAAGGCCGCTATTTCTGCCATTACGTCGCGCTGATCGGCGTTCGGCTCACGCAACACGGTATGCAATGTGGTGACGACCGGCATTTTAAGGCGGCGCAAGAGACCGAGAATATGAGAGCCGGCTGGCCCGCCGAAAATTCCGTATTCATGTTGGAGGCAAACCAAATCAATGTTGCTAAAATTCAGGAAATCTGCGGCCTGCCTGTATGAGGCCAGATCATCCTGAGAGAGTTCGAAGCGTATGCGCGCAGGGTAGCTGTAGCCTTCGTCCGTGTCATTGACTGGCAAGGCCAACAGCTCCGTGGCCTCGTATTCCGCATGGATCGCGTCACATAGATCCGTGGTGAAGGTGGCGATCCCACATTTCCTGGGAAGGTAATTCCCGATAATGGCGACCCTGCTGGGCAGGATCGGCCGTGGATGTACCGGTCTGACCAAGCCCACTTCTTCGTTTACCTCCAGCGTGACCACCTGTTGGAGAGTGGAAATTTCAATGCCTTTCCCGTCGCCACGGATATCGATAAGGGTCGCTCTTTCTATTGGAGAGATTGTCTTTTGCCCCGACATTTGTTCCTATCTTGAAGCAAACATGGTTCTTCTGCGGCGGCGATCGAACTTATCAGTGAGCAGAACGCCTAGTACGAACCGCCCATGCCTCCGCCGTAACCTGCTCCAGCCGAAGCCGACTTTTCCTCTCCCTTAAACTCGGCGATCAGCACTTCCGTGGTGAGCATCAAGGAGACAACGGATGCGGCGTTCTGAAGGGCAAGGCGAGTCACCTTTGCCGGATCGATCACACCGGCTTTAACGAGGTCGCCAAACTCTGCGGTCTCCGCGTTGAAACCGAAATTCTCTTCTTTCGATTCGCGGACGCGTCCAACAATCACGGCGCCTTCGTGGCCGGCGTTCAGGGCGATCTGGCGCACAGGCTCTTCGAGTGCACGCTTCACGATGTTGACGCCGACGGCCTCATCACCGTCGAGCTTCAGCTTTTCCAGCGCCGGCAAGCAACGAAGGAGAGCAGTGCCGCCGCCCGCAACGATGCCTTCTTCGACAGCTGCGCGAGTAGCATGCATGGCGTCCTCTACTCGAGCTTTCTTTTCTTTCAATTCGGTTTCCGTGGCCGCCCCAACCTTGATGATGGCGACGCCGCCGACGAGCTTGGCCAGGCGCTCCTGAAGCTTTTCTTTGTCGTAGTCCGAGGTGGTGTCTTCGATTTGCGTACGGAGCTGCTTGATGCGGCCTTCAATTTCGCTGGTTTTACCCGCGCCCGCGACGATGGTGGTGTTGTCCTTGTCGATGGTCACCTTTTTGGCTCTGCCCAGTTCTTCAAATTTGACGTTCTCGAGCTTTAGGCCGAGATCCTCCGTGATGGCCTTGCCTCCGGTGAGGATCGCGATGTCTTCGAGCATGGCTTTGCGGCGATCGCCAAAGCCTGGGGCTTTCACGGTAGCGCACTGCAGCGTGCCACGGAGTTTGTTCACCACCAGGGTTGCCAGTGCTTCACCTTCGATGTCCTCAGCAATGATCAGTAAGGGCTTGCCCATTTTAGCTGTCTGCTCGAGCAAGGGGAGCAGGTCCTTCATCGAACTGATTTTCTTTTCGTGAATCAAAATACGGACATCCTCAAGAACGCATTCCATGCGGTCCGGATCGGTGACGAAATAGGGTGAGAGATAGCCGCGGTCGAATTGCATGCCCTCGACGATTTCAAGAGTGGTATCCATGGTTTTGGATTCTTCGATGGTGATGACGCCATCCTTGCCGACCTTTTTCATGGCCTCGGCAATGATGTCGCCGACTTGCTTGTCGGTGTTGGCGCTGATGGAGCCAACCTGCGCGATCATGTCGCCCTTGACTTCCCGAGAGAGGCGCTTGATTTCTTCCACGGCAACTTCCACGGCCTTGTCGATGCCGCGCTTTAGAGCCATAGGGCTGGCTCCCGCGGCAACTGTGCGTACACCTTCACGGAAGATTGCCTGGGCCAGCACGGTGGCCGTGGTGGTGCCGTCGCCAGCTACGTCCGAAGTTCTGGACGCGACCTCGCGCACCATTTGCGCGCCCATGTTTTCGAGCGGGTCCTGCAGCTCGATCTCTTTCGCCACGGTTACACCGTCTTTTGTGATGATGGGCGCGCCAAACTTCTTCTCGATGACCGCATTGCGCCCCTTCGGGCCGAGCGTGATTTTCACCGCGTCCGCCAGAATATTGACACCGCGCAAAATCGCTTGACGTGAATTTTCACCAGTTACAATTTGTTTTGCCATGAGACTGCACCCTCCCGGGTGATCGAACGCTTCTTTTCGGTTGAAATCTTTAATTTGCCGCTAACTACCGCTTGCCTGCTGCCTTCGCGATGCTGCCAACCTTGGCCAGAATGTCTTCCTCGCGAAGAATCAGGTACTCCTGGTCCTCGATCTTGATGTCGTTGCCGGTGTATTTGCCGAACAGGATCCGGTCGCCAACCTTCACGTCGAGCGGTACGCGATGGCCTTTCTCCATTTTGCCGGCGCCGACGGCGATCACTTCGCCCTCGTGCGGTTTTTCTTTAGCCGTGTCGGGGATAATGATTCCGCCCTTGGCGGTTTCCTGCTCTTCCAGCCGGCGAACCAGAACCCGGTCATGCAGAGGAGTAATATTCACTGACATTTCTTTGACCCCCATTCGATTTAGTTCCGAAATTCAAAGCAATTATTTTTGCTGGGCGAAGATCGGCGCTACGGGCGAAAACTCTTTTGGTTTTTCTCACGTGCCGTTTCCAGATCGTCTGCCACCTTTTTCTTCTCGTCGGCTTCTTTTTCGGGGCGTTGCTGTTCTTCGAGTTTCACAGCTGCCGCAGTAGCGACTTCCGCTTCCGCATTGATTTCCTTCGAGTAAATGACAAGACCAAAGTGATCGCTGAAAGAAGTACGCACAAGATCAAAGGAATATTGGGGATCTTGCCAAGACGCGAGGGGCCCTGGCTTCAATTCATAAAGCGTGTCCATGACCGGATCGATCTCTGATTCAACCTCAGTAGCCGGACCGTATTTCGCCGAAATGGACTTGACCATATCGGATGCGGTCAGCCCTTCCGTGGAGCTTCGGTCGTATGTGACAAAGATCTTGAACAGCTGGCCATTAGAGAAAGTAAAGAGAATCTGTTCCACGTTGTCAGGCTGGGAACGCTCGAGGGTGCTTGGCGGCCACCAGGAAAGTTCCTGGATCAGCATTGGTTGGGCGTGAATGGTTTTCACGTCCGCCAATTTCTCGCCGCTGAGTTTCAAAACGCTGGGCAGGCTTACGCCGATCGAAAAACCGCGATACTTGGAAAGCTCTTGTGCCTGCAGCAAAGAGACCGTAAGAAGTAGCGCGCTGACACAAAGAATCGAGCTGCGAATCGTTTTCATTTTAGCATCTCCACAAATCACTAGAAACTTCCGATCGGGGCAGCATCCGGTTTTGGAAACACTTGCCCCTGGCGCAGCGTTTCGCCGCTATCCAATTTCTTGACTGAGAAAGCCCCGGCGGTTAACTCAGGCTTAAGATCGCCTAGAGGGACCAGATAAAGGCTTTCCTGTATGTGCCGAGAATTGGCGGAAACACTTACGAACGGAACGCCGAGAAAGCGCTTCTGAAGGAGCGACGTGATTTCCAGGCAATTAAACTGCTCCCCTTTCAATTTGCTGACGATCCGTTTTACCGCCTGGAGCAGTGTTTTTTGGCTTTTTCGACCTAATGCGATTGCATGAATCTTCCCGGCAAGATAAAAAAAGTTCCAGTTGGCCTCGTGGATTGCCCGGCCGAGTTCGTAGCCATTGAGATTTCGGACGGCTTTCCAGCCGAGGAATACAGCTTCAGTATCTACGGCTAGGTCGGGCGGCAAGACTGTGTTCTCTCGGATAAGGACGGTTTCGAATTTGTTGGTGCCTTCCATTTGCACTTCCCTGAGTTTTGAGTTCTTACAATTGGCACGCGTAAATTCTTCGGTCGTTGACGATATTATCCAGTGCCGTTAGAAGCAGTCAGCCGAGCACTGCAACCAACGTTGTGACGACTATCGTGTCTCCAAGACCCCTGATTGCAGCAGACTACAGCCGTTCTGCAAGAGCATCCTTCGTGCTTCCCAGCCAACCAAGACCGCGATGAAAATCCATGCAAGTAAATACATACGTGCCTCGTTGCCCCGTCGATTTCGATACACTCGGATAGGCTGGGCCTGCCCCTCAAACGAACCGATGTGAACTTTTATCTACATGCAGTGGCGGTGATCTTCTGAAAGGCGGAACACACAACTGGTAAGTGTCGTCCTTGGACGTTCCTTCAGCGAGAGCTGCCGGGTTCTGCCGGGATGTGCGGTAAATCCAGGCAGACCTGCCAGTAGTTTTCTGTCTCACCGTCCAGTTACAGATGCTATAGACCGCCAGATGAAAGCGCTGTTCTGTTTTGTACAGTCCTGTAGAATTTTGTGCGACACACGATGACTGCCCCGTAAAATCCACAAATCCTCAGTTTTTGCTCAGCTTGGATGGAACGGGAGTCCTCCCGGGTTCTAATGAATGGGACGATGAGATGAACAAAATTGCCCGACCCGCCCAGACCGGTCAATGTGGCTCACACCCACCGTCCAGTAGCCATGGTACAGATTCTAAAGAGGACAAACTGTTCCCTTTTGCACAGTTTTGCGTAAAGCCTACTGATAAGCTCAACATCGCCGCAGAAGGTTTGTGTGAGGCGGTGGTTCAAACATGTCCATGAAACCAAAGAAACCCAAGAACAACAATAAAATCGAATCCTTTGATGCACAAGAGTTCCTCGACACCGCCGGAGTAGCCAGAAAAGTGAGCGAATACCGCCGTAGCGAATCTATTTATTCCCAAGGCGACGCGGCGGAGACGGTCATGTACGTTCAGAAAGGCGGAGTGAAATTGTCCGTTGTGAATGGCTCGGGAAAAGAAGCGGTGGTTGCGATGTTTGGCCCGACGGACTTCTTCGGCGAGGGCTGCATGGCCGGGCAGACACTGCGGATGGGCACGACAACGGCGGTCACGCCGACTACCCTGCTGGTCATTCAGAAAGACGAATTGTTGCGCGTACTTCATGCAGAGCATAAATTATCCGACCATTTCATCGCCTATATGCTCGCGCACAACATCCGGGTTGAAGAAGACCTGGTGGATCAACTCTTCAATTCCAGCGAAAAGCGGCTGGCACGCACGCTTCTGCTTCTGGCACGTTATGGGAAGCAGGACCAACCCGACCGGATCCTGCCGAAAGTCTCACAGGAAACTTTGGCGAGCATGGTGGGAACCACGCGTTCGCGCGTAAATTTTTTCATGAACAAATTCCGCAAGCTGGGCTTTATCGAATACAACGGAAAAATCAAGGTCAACAAATCATTGTTGACCGTTGTCCTCCACGAATAACAAGTATTTTTGGCTAATCCTAATCTAAGTTAAGTTAGATCCGAAGTGGGAGCGAAAGATTCGCTGGCGTGCGCGTCGGTATGGATTAACCAGTTGAACTGGTTGTTACTGGTCTGATTTGTTCGAAGGCTACTGAACCGTAGAGGGCGCATAAGTGGTTGTGGTTTGCGCCCTAGGCATTCTGAATACTGATGAACCCCATAACTGTGCAAAAACGCACACTTTGCCGGCTTGAATGAAAGCCTTGTGGATTACTTGGCAGGGCCTGCGGCCGCTGCAAGGTTTGAGCGCTGGTTCAATTCGAGAAAGAGCATTCTGCTGTCGGAATGGTAGGCCTGCCCGGTAGCTGTTTGCCCGTTGAACACGGGCGCGACGCAAGTCACGAAGTGCTCGCGTGTGAGTTGCGAGGTCCTTGCCAGATCCGTTGCAATGAAGTCGCGCTCCGCATCCACGTCCGGATCGATCTTGTGAGAGAGGCGAAACTTATGCTTCACAAATTCGATGGCAACATCGTGTGTTGCGGCACCGACCCAAAGAGGAACATCGTCTACCACGCGATCTGTTTTCCAGATGCGCAGGTGGTGTCGCCTTGCGACGATAGAGGTGGGGTCAGGCAGCGCGTAGGAATAGTCCTGCGACCTGCCAAAAACGTAAAGCTTATCCATGGGCAGCTTCTTGTAGTGTTTTCGCTCCCATATCAAATGCCAAATGATCTGGGGCGTGGATTTTTCCACCTTTACCCAGCCGGCGCGCCCGAAAGCCTCCTGCAAATCGTCTTCTTTTGCCGCGAAAATCAGATTCAGCATATCGCCCTCGCGCCCTTCGCCGTTGAGAACCCGAGGCGGCAACAGTTTGATCATGTCGGCCAGGTCGGAAGCATTTCCCTGGGCAACGGGCAGAGCCTTTGCGTCCAACGGAAGATCCGTCTTCGTATATGCCGTCACTTCCGTGCCCTTCAAGACTGTGCTGTCCCGTCCAGGCGTCAGCAGCAATGCGGGCGCAGCGGGAAAATAGATGGCGGCGGCTACCGCCATCCCTACAACCATGCGAACTGTGCGAGACTTGCCTTTGAATTCCTTGCGTGCCGACAATGGCACGCTTTCGCCCGTCGTGAGTTCTACCCAGTCCAGCTTGATGATTATGTTTCCCCCAATCCCCAACGGTCGTTTTCCTTTTACTCTGACTACCGACCCTTCGGCTTTAGCCCCGGCGTTGATTACGGTGAAACCATCGATGTCCACATCTTTATCGACTATGAACTCAAGCCGATCCTTCCTATGTGCGGCCCCAGAAGAAATCGTCCGCGCCAGTTGGAGTTTTACAGGAGTGCCGCTTTCCATGATTAGATTGGGGGACTTCAGGAGGGATGCTTGGCCAAAAAGTCCACAAGGCAGTACGAGGAGTAGTGCGCAGACCGACAGGAGCGGGCGTTTCGCTCGAAACAACTGGCACTGCCTTTGTGTCAAGACGAACCTGCTCACTCGCGAGCCAGAGGCCATTCACTTGTCGCGATAGGTCTTTGCTGAATTGAATTAAACGCGGGATGTGGGGAAAAATCTGTCCAGAAGTGGACACAATACACATAGTTTCGTTACGAGTAACCAAGGATTTTCTTGAAGGACTGAGAGCTTGCCGGGATAGTGGTATCCCGGCAAACTGTTAACCAACCTACTTGATCGAAGCCGCTTCTTTCGAATCGTTATGCGGCGCACTCTTTTCCAGCACGTCGACCAGCTGACGGCCGGTTGCGGGCACGAGCATTTTTTCATTTCTTACGATTTCCTTTGCCTTGACAGGGTGGCCATAGACCTGCGCATTTGCATCGTCATCGGGACGAAGCGTAGACCCCTCGAGAGAGATTCCGGCAAACAGTCCGCGTGAACGGGAGTAGCTGAGGATTTCGGCTCGCATCCAAGCGTCGGTGTCTGCAGAAGCGTCGCGACCCACAGGGCCTCCGGCAACAGACGCATCGGCACCCAGTTTGACCTTGCTGCTGAGAATCGACTCCATCCCTCTGTCATTCATAACCAGAAGGATCAAGTCCGTGGCTTCGGCGCCGATCTGAAAGCCGAAACTACCGCCTTCCAGTGCGTACATGGCTGGGGCTCCCCAGGGTCCCCGGAATTTATCGCCGGTGCGGCAAACCATCGCGCCGCGTCCATATTCGGCACCGACTACAAACGCCGCCTTCATCACGGACGGAAATACGAGGACGCATTCCGCCTTCTCCAATAGATCATGAGGAATGTCGTCGGGAATGTTGAGCACTTCCTTCATGACCACGCCACTTTCTTCGAGGCGTTTTTGCTCCTTATTCAATTCCTGGGCGGATACAGCCCCCAATGCGAGCGTGAGACATGCTGCGGCAAACAGATATTTCTTCATTACTGACCTCCACGGTCAAAAACTTTCCGTCGTGAATTTGTTTCACTAAGAATTTGTAGTCGAAGATCTTTAAGCACACCTACCGCGCGAGAGGGTTATGCGTTGCCCGACTCTCAGGCGGGCTATTTTCATAATTGCGAGTTAAGATTTTTGCCGGAGTCCGGCGATAAGCATAATGACTCCGCCTGCCAACGCCAGTCCACCAAGAAGCGGCGAAATATCAACGTGCTCGTGCTTATCCGCAGTGGCGTGGATCGGTCCGACATCAAGGACCTTGTCTTCATGCGTATAGTTGAATCCGCGATAGGCGAGGGCAAAACCGCCCAGCACGATGAAAAGAATGCCGCCCCAAATCAAGGGTTTCATGGTGATTACGCCGGCCGCTAAACCGACCGTCTCCCTTGGAACAAATTAATCACAAAAATAGCCAGCGCCACGACCAGGAGTATGTGGATGAGGCCGCCCATCGTGTAGGACGTGACCATTCCTAAGAGCCAAAGGACGCACAGGACGATAAATATTGTCCAAAGCATTGTATTTCCAATTCCCACAAGTGAACGGTATGAAGAGCGCTTGTGCCGCACCAGGACATCATCTCTGATCAGTCCCTGGCAAAACACATCTTAGGCGAGTCGAAATGATTGTTCTGTTCACTAGCGGACACATTTGCATTTTGTTTGCGATGGCTCGCGAAAACATTTGCCGTTATATTTTATTCGGACTTAGTATGGTGCGGCAATACAGGACTAACGGCAAGAATGGGATTTGAATTGGCAAGCTCCAACTGATCAAGCAATAACAATACGCTATGCCAGCGAACCGGATCTTTTTTGATTTCAAGTGGGAGGGAAAGGTCCGGATAGAAGGCGTACTCGTTCCCATGCTGCCTCTGCGCGAGCAATTCTCGAACGAAGTCGCCGCTGCGAACGTAATTCACTACGTCGCTGAATTCCACGCTACCACGGTACACTAACCGAGGTCCTGGATGACTGCACTGCCAAAGGCGTAGACCTGCGCTTCTTCGGGTTGATCTTCGGTCAGAGATGGAAATCTCTGCGGGAATAGGAGCCGGAGTTCGTCACTCCACAGCAAGTCTACGATTTCCTCGTGAGTGAGCACAGAGTACGCGAACAACCACCAGAGCCCAGCGGGGCAGCTGGGAGGCAAACGACCACACGAATACACCATCGGTCGCAGCCTCTGGGCGTTACACATCGTGAGAGCACCGTCCTAATCCGGTTTTTTGAGATCGGAGACAAGCTTCTTTGCTTCTTTCATTCTCTCTCTGTAAAACAATGGGCTTAGCAGTACGGTTGACGCACCAACGCGCACATGCTGCTTGATGCCCTTCTTCGACAGGAATAGAGATAACGCCGTGTACGTCCTGATTTCCTTCTCCAGAAACTTGACCGCACGCCGTTTGGACTCATCCATCACTCACCTCCGACTTGGCAGTAACAGAGCCTGCCCGCAACTCGAGAATCGACCGTTGCGATCCGCCTGCAATTTTTCGAACCGTCTGCAAGAGTTGGTCACAGCAAGCGAATCATCAGCAGGAACTACTAAATACGTCCGATGAGGACGAGTATCACCACGACGAAAAGGACGAGTCCTATGCCGCCGGTCGGGACGTAACCCCAATCACGACTGTGTGACCACCGCGGAAATACTCCCAAAAGTGCCAAAATCAAAATAACGATCAGTACCGTTCCGAGCATGTTTTCTTCCTCCTCTAAAACGAGACTTGTACGGTGTTTCTTGATTTCTCGGGCCTAGCGCGCTTCCGCTTGTGGAAAGATGATCGCGCCAGGCCAGAGTTGTGTTCATTCAACGAGTCGGATTTCGACGTTAGATAATGACAGTGATGGCGAAGCGAGCGCCCGGATAGTACGGGTCATACATGTAATAGCCGCCGTCGACGTAATCGATGTAGAACTGGTCCGTGTAAAACCAGCCTGCCGGCCAAGGTTGAACGTATCCGAACCAATAGCCGCCATACTGGAACCGAGAATATCCGCTGACAATAACCGGATTGCCCATGCGGAATTCGTGACCGCGGCCAAAATTAGAGCGAAAGCGTTCGTCCGGAATTCGACCGCTGCCCCTGGAGCTCAGGTGAAGTGCCGGTTGCGCCTGCTGCGTGGCCGTTTCCTCTTGTGTGCGTTGAGGACCCTTTGAGGATGTGACCTGCTTCTGATCCGCCTGCTTCGCGCCGACTGGCTGCGCGTGCGAAGCCTGTTGTTCGGTGGACTTTGCTTGTTCCTGCTTCTTTTGTGGCTCTTGCTGTCCCTTGGCTTGCTGTTGTTGTTGGGGCTTGGCTTGTGGTTCCTGCTTGGCAGGAGCCTTAGCCTGCTGCTGCTTCTCGGGCTTGGCTTGCGGTTCCTGTTTCGGGGCCTTCGCCTCTTGCTGTTGCTTCTCTTGCTTCGCCGGTTGCTCCTGCTTGGGAGCTTTAGCCTGCTGCTGCTTCTCGGGCTTGGCTTGTGGCTCCTGCTTCGGAGCCTTAGCCTCTTGCTGTTGCTTTACCGGCTTCGCCGGCTGCTCCTGCTTGGGGGCACTGGGTTTGTCTTCTTGTTTCTCAGGCTTATCTTGTCGTCCGTAACTAGGTACAGTTAATCCCAGAAGCAAAAACAGGGCTGTGATACTCAATCTAATTGATTTGTTCATAAGGCTCTCCACTACCGCGTATTCCCGCGCGCGACGTTTAAGACGCCGGCCGCGTTGTTTCTTATTGATTGGAAATTGTTGATCCGCGAATTGTCGCCCTCGAGGGCGCCGCGCATAGGTATTTGGCTACGTTCCGATGCGTATGTTTGCGAAGGAATGAAATAATCCAAAGATGTTCAATAGCCATAGCACAACGGCAATGACTACCACCCCGTTCAGAATCGACTTGATGGTTCCCTGCATGGGAATGAAGCGATTTACCAACCACAACAGAACGCCCACGACGATCAGGGCTATTAGAACTTGCATGAGAGGCATACTTTTTTGTCCTTTCACTCGTAATACAAGACACTTACAGACTGGCCGGAATAGCTCCGTGCGATTCTTCAACTGCCGCGGGGAATAAGCTTCGGGGATGGACTGCCCAAGAAAACAGTCCTTTTACGGCAAGGCAATACTACGCTTTGCAACCGCGCATATCTGTTCATTTATGTACAAGTTTAGAGTTTTGGCTCTGCACAAGAATTCGTAGAGACCCGCATTTTAGGCTACTTTCTGCAGAACGATGAATTCGGTCTTGGTGACCGCCATGCGCTGAGCCTTGAGCAACAGATAATTCAGATTCTTGTAGCCCCGGCCTCTTCGAAGGAGCGTTTTGATGTTGCCGTTGATGGCTTCCACTACTCCAAAGGGTACTTTGGTGCGGCAGTAATTGAGGATCCCGTCCAAGTGGTCTAGCAGCATCCAAGCGAGATCTTGAAAGGGCTTCAACCGTTGCCAGCGTAGTTGATCGATCCAGCTCTGCAAATAGCGCAGCATCGCTCCTTCATAGTGGTAGGTCCACAACCGCTCCAAGCTTTCCTTCAAAAGGTGGGCTTTCATCACCCGCCGGTTAAGGGCGAACAGTTCGTTGAGCTGCTGGCGTTTTTGGTGGTCCAGATTCATCCAGCGCGTCAACAACAACCAGCGTTTGCCCTTCACCACACCGCGCATCCGTCCGCCTTTGCGGAAGAACTCTGCTCTGCGCACTTCATCGATGGCTTTGTTGGCATGCTGCAGAATGTGGAACTTGTCGTAGATGATGCGGCAGTTCGGGGCCCATTGTTCAATGCTGTTGGTGAACGGCCGCCACATATCCACGCAAGCTGCCTCGATGCGCTTCCGCTGGCTTTCCTTCAGTTGGGTTCGAAAAAACTCATCGAGCGTTTCCTGCTTGCGATCCTGCCCGAACCACAAGGGCTCGCCGGTCTCCAAGTTGCTAACCACGGTGATGAACTTCATCTGCTTGCCGAAGTAGATCTCGTCCACACCCATCTGCTCTAAGCGATCCTTGCGACGCGTCGCATTCCAGCGCTGCAGATACCGCAGGTCAATCGCTCGCACCGTGCTGGCGGCTAGTCCGAACTGTCTGGCCACCTGGCGAACCGATGCGCTTTCACACGCCAATCCCACCGCATCCTCAAAGTCTTTGCTGAACGGCGCTTTGCCCGGCAGTTGCGGAACCCTCTCGATCCTGACCCCGCACTCGGGACAGCACACCCGGTATAGTTCGATGATCACCGTGGTCCGATACTTCCTCCACGGTAAGTCGCGCACCTCGCGCTGGTAATAATCATGGGCGTCGCTAAACTTCCTTCCGCATCCCGAACAGATCAGTTTGCGGTTGCCCCGTTTTCGCCTCACCCATAAACGCAACGTCTTGGCTGTTTCATCGATTTCGTGCCGAAAGACTCGGTATCCCGGCCAATCTAGGATTCTCGTGAATTCGTTGTCGCGCATTCCCCCGAGTCTAGCCGAACAGCCCCATCCCGGAAACCCGCTCTCTTATTGGGCCCCTACAAATTCTCGTTCAGAGCCAGAGTTTTTAAGGGGGCTGCGTTTGCCATACGTGTCTCACGCAGTGATATACTGTGAGGCATTGCCATACATTTCCGAACTGTTTGGTTGGCAAACCCCAGTCGCTCGCTCGGGACACGCCATATGCCCAATGCAACCCTCAAAAAGATCCGCCGAACCGGCCCGGACAAGTTTTCTTTTGATCTGCAAGTTTTTCTTGATACGGCCGGAGCAAAACGTCGCCTTCTGAAGTTTCGGCGAGCGGAGAATATTTGCAATCAAGGTGATCCGGCGAAAAGTGTGAAATATATCCGGGAGGGCGGCGTCAGGCTTTCTGTTATCAACGAAACCGGTAAGGAGGCGGTCGTAGCGGTGCTCGGCCCGGGTGATTTTTTCGGCGAGGGATGCCTGGCGGGACAGTCGGTTTGTATGGGAACAGCCACCGCGATCTTGCCGACATCCCTACTCTCCATTGATAAAAACGAAATGATGCGCGTGCTGCGGACGGAACACGCACTCTCGGACCGCTTTATCTCCCATATTCTGACTCGCAACATTCGAATCGAAGAGGACCTGATCGATCAACTCTTTAACTCCAGCGAAAAGCGTCTGGCTCGAGCGCTTCTGTTGCTAGCGCGCTACGGCAAAGACGACCAGCCGCACGGCGTGCTTCCCAAAGTATCGCAGGAGATGCTGGCGGAAACGATCGGCTCGACCCGCTCGCGAGTGAATTTTTTCATGAACAAGTTCAGGAAATTAGGCTTCATCAAATATAACGGCGGCCTGCAGATTAACAGTTCGCTCTTGAGCGTAGTGCTGCACGATTGATCTATTCATGCGAAACCACACGCCGGTCGATAATCAACATGAAGAGATCGCGGACGGTCCAATTGTGGACAGTTTGATGGTCGATGTGAGAGATAAGTCGGTTGGTAGGTTTAACCTGTTTGGCAGGATTTGACAAAATTTTGACGTTAAAATGGGGCGACTCGCGAACGAGCTGCCCTTTCCATTTGGCGAACACGGTCGGGCATTCGAGAATGTAAACTGAATCAAAGGCATTTACTGGAACAGAAGGCCCGCTTGGTCGGACCTTTCTATTTTCAGCTATTTGCTAGCGCGCGCGACAGCTACCTTACGGCGGCGTGCGCTTTGCCAGCTTCGGATACTGCACCGAGCTGCCGCATCAATCCAAGGGCGTCCCAGTTGACCCAGCCTTCCACCATTTTTCCGCCGGCGAAACGGGCGACACTGATCCCGGTAATGGAGATTTGCTTCCCTGTCGGCGCGATTTCGTTGAGTTCGCCTTTATGAGTACCTCGGCAGCTCCAACGGGCCGTGATCGTTTCGCCGTCGGAAAGCAGTTCTTCCACCGTTAGGCGGAAATCCTGGAAGGCATTGCGATACAAAGTTGCTCTTTTCTTCTCACCCTCAGGCCCGCGCCCAAGATCTGGCGTGGAAGCGTCATGATGAATGTAGCTGGGCCCGAAAAGCTCGTCTGCGACTTGCAGATTGCCCTTGTTCCAAACCTCTTCGAACAAACGACGAACGACAGCTTTATTTGATTCGGACATGTTTTACTCTTTTCACAAAATTCGATTTATTCTGGCATGAGGCGAGTGGTGACCTGACGTGGTCTGGAGTCGCTGCGGTCTTGCGCGTGCAGTCCTGTACGCCGAACAGGAAGTTTGTTCACCGCGCGTGCGGAGAACAACCAGCCGAGGAGGTACTCCCCTCTTAACGCTCGATTGTAGAGCTTGGCTCTTAAAGAAAATGCACTGGACTTCGAAGCGGGTGTCTCGCCGAAATTGGCGAAACCGCAACATGATCCTGTTCTTCCTGGACGTGGGTGTCAAGGATAATCGAGATTTTCTTTGGTGCGTGAGAGGATGATCGCCTGTAAGGCGCTACACTGCGTCTCTCGCAACAAGATGTCGGTGCAACTTCAGAAATTAACTCGATAATTCGCGGTGTGCTTACTCAGGGGCAGCCAAATGTGATGGGAAGTGCCTGCGTCTCGCGTTTCCGGATCGAAAAGGGGACGACAATCCCGGCTGCCAGCATCAAGAGCGCAATGATGGCGAAACCAACTTGTCAGGTCTTTTTTTGCGATAGTTCCATGACTTTTTTCAATTCCTTCTCGAGACCTGAGATAAAGCGGAAGGCCTGAGCGGCTTTATCGCCCTAACAGGATTCAAGGATTGCTCGACGGAAGGTAGAACAGGAGCGAATCGGCATCTGTCCACAACGCGACACTTTTCGATATGTCCGCCGAGTTCGCGCCTGCTGAAATCCTCGCTCTGCTCATTGTGCTGAATGAGACAGATAGCAACGATGAACGCTTGGTATCACTTAGCCAGAGGTTCTCATGCTATTCGACGAAACAGACCCCGAATGTAAACCCCAAGGTGGACTTTAGTGGACCGCGCTGATACCAGGCGATGGAGTCGCGCCCGGGTTGGGCACGATCGCCAGCGCAACGCTGTCTGCTACGTAGATTTTGTCAAGCATCACAAGGATCGCGATATTGCCGGCTCGTTCGAAACCACAGATATGCTGAGTTCTCAGACATGGCGTCGTCTCTACGCCGAGGCTTTAATGGAAGCTGAGCCGGCCAAACGGGCTCCATTGATCGCCAACGCTGAACGTGCAATTTTTAGCTGCTACTTGGAGTTATGCGTCACACCGGAAGCAATCGAGCACAACATCGACCTGCAAAACGCCATCTACTACTTAGTGCAACTGAAGGAAGCCTACTCACGATGATCGCAATGATCTTCGGTTCCTTTCGAGGAGTGCACCAACGTGGTTGACACCTCAGAGGAACGAGCAGCCAAAGCCGAAAGAATTGCAAGCAAAAAGGAATTTGCTATTTGAACGATTCGCGAAAAATCCGTCGGACATATGTATGGCGATAGAAATCAAGTGCAGAGAACAACGTAATTTCAGCTGAGGGTTACCACCAGGGTCTGCAGGAAAGAGAATTTGTGGAAGCCGCACGGCACTTGCATCCCTGACGTCAAGTTTCTTGGACCTCTTTCAGACCTGGCTGGGAAGGAAGCGATTCTTAGGGCCGCCGAGCAATTTTTAACTCTCCTTAAGGGTCTGCCGATGCATATGACGTTTGGGTCCGGTGAGAAGACCATGTTGACCTACGATGTCGATTTTGGCGAGCCGCTGGGCATCAGGCGAACTGCCGCGCTGATGACATTCAAGCACCGGATAAGGCAGACGCTCGTCTACGGACGCGCCGGCTCCGCTTCGTTGACCAGTTCCTCAAAAAGAGTTCTGTAGTGAATCATGGCCTGGCGTAGGTCTTCGGTGCGTGCCTGACCACGCGTTTGACGAAGCGCGGTTTCATGCGCGGAGCGGTAATTGTCGAGAACGACAGGGTGATCCACGGAGATATCCGCGACGCGCTGCTCGAAGTCAGCCATCGGATAGCCACGCGTAGACATCACGTCGATGAGCAATTGGTCGGCTTCTGTGACTGCGCCTCCGGGTCCATCGACAAAGCGAGCCTGGACTCTAGCCCAACTTTCGACAAAGCGAGCGCGATCGGCGGCAGCGAGCGGGCGGATGTGCAAGCGCTCAACGCGCTCGGCTCGCTGATCCAGCACCGCTTCCGCTGTCCGCTGGTTTCCACCTTCTTTTACCGCGCGGCTGTATTCGGTTCCGCCAAACTGGTTGCGCAATCTTTCTGTCCGGCGTTTCCGAATCGAAAATAAAATCGCAAGCCCCGCCGCCAGCATTAACAGCACAACGATGACGATGCCAATTTGTGTGCTAGTTATTTGTGAGAGATTCATGAACTTTCTCCAATTCTTTCTCGATACCTTGACTTATTCCGCAGAGCCTTCGCGGCCCAATCATGCAAACAACTTCTGCTTCAGCGCTTTTCGAGAGCTTTCTCGGCTTGCCCGATTCCCTTTTGTAATCTGCCTGCAAGCTTTTCGCCGAGACCTTCCGCTTGCAATTGACGATTGTTCGTCGCTTTCCCGACCTTCTGTTTAACCGCACCTTTGAGCTCGTGAAATGTTCCTTTTGCTTTGTCCTTCGCACTTCGCTTCATGGATTTTCTCCTAAATTCGATTTGCATTTCCTTGGAACGAGTCCCAAGCGACAGCTCTGCCTACGCCCTCAGCACGCCGAGCAAGTACAAAACCACCGCGATGATTATGACTGTGCCAACGATCCCCAGGCCCCCGCTCGATCCCCATCTTGAATATCCGTAATACCCGCCTCCGGTACCGAATACCAGCAGCAGCAAAACAATTAGTAACAACATCGAAGTTCTCCTTTTTGGATTTCCACCTTGCCAGCGCCCTGGCATGCTTCCCGCTGGCCGTAGAAGCAATCATATTCAGGGAGGTGCGCCTTATGAGCGATCGCCCGTTACCTGTTCCCAATATGGGGCCAGACCATAGTGTTTATAAATACTTATGCCCCACTGGGGATCTGCCATGTTCGGCCAGTTGGCCTTGTCAAAACCCGGCGCACTCTCCAGCAGTCTCTTGTCTACATTAAGAACGATGCGCTTTTCCGCGATGTGAAACTGGAACGCGTGCCAGGGAACCGCAAAATACTTATCCCCTACACCAAGAAATCCTCCAAAAGACAAAACCGCGTAAGCGATCCGCCCGGCACCGGCGTCCAGCACTAGATCTTCAATTGTGCCGAGGTCCTCATAGTTTGCGTTCACGATGCTGCTGCCAATCACGGACTTTGCAGGAATAATATTGTTGTATCTCGCTGACTTCGGCTCTGCCATGGAGTGGTCCCTCTATTCTTTTTCTTCTCGAGGGGAACGGCTTCCCACATTCCCCGCAAGCAGAATCATAGAGGATGCGGGAATCCGTATCTGTTCACATCGGGACACTTTTCAATATAGTTTGGCGAATTCTGCAGAGCGGCGTGCTCCGCCTTCCTGCGCTACCGGGCGACTACCGGCGTAACGCCAGGACGCGAATCTGGTCTCGCCGCTTGATCTGCCACCTCTGCTACCACCTCCTTTTTCCCAAGTCCCAGGGGCTGTTCTGTGCCTAAGCAAGCGAGGATTGTTCGCGTAACAAGCTTGGTCTCAGCGGGACCGCGAACTGAAATACAAACAACGCCCGCTTCTTCGACCGGATAGTCGTTCCCGCCCACGAACAAGGCATCCCCTATGAAGACCATCTCTGCGCAAGAGAAACCCAAGACCTCTCGCAGCTTTTTGACTCCGTAGGCTTTGTCAATTCCGGGTTTGGTGACATCGATGGAGGTCGTGCCGCCGATTCGGATAGAAAAATCAGGAATCAAGATGTCAAGAATCGCTTTGATTGCTTTCCGCTTGGTAAAATCGGAATCCCATTTGATCTTTTGTGTTAACGGAGCTTGCTGGCCCAATGCGGAAAATGTAATCTGGCTTCCACGGTCTTCAATAACCTCCCCCCAGGCCTTTTCATTTTTGAAGCCGGCTAGTGTGACTGCCCTGCTCAGAGAAGCGACGATTCTCTTCTTTTCATCGGCAGTGAAATCTTCTGAATAGAGCTTGTTCCAGCGGTCTGTGTATTGGAAGAACTTTGTTCCGCAGGTCGGAAGTAGAGACAAATTCACCAAGACTTCGTCACGCGGGAGACTGAGGAGCAGCTGCTTTTCAAACTGTGGCCAATCGCCACCAGAAATCACAGCCACTTTGAGGATACCGAGAAGGTCGTGCAGTGATACTGCCATTTCGGGTTCAAGTGGTAATTTGCTATCGGCAAGCGTGCCGTCCAAATCAAAAACGATCAGCCTTTTCATTGCGGCTCTACCATAGGCTTCAAGAGGGGAGCGTGGAAGGCGACGAAAGGTGATGCGTGTCGCCTGCGCATACGGAATGTCCGCAGTGGCAAGCGATGTCAGCCATCTTTTCCATAGCTTCGCACTCGATGCTGCAGTATCCGCCTGACGTTGTCATGCAGGAACAGATTGGGTGCGCGCACTTCTCAGCTTTGAAAGGGGTCATTTCAATTCTCCTAGCCGAAAATCAAGACTTGCAGATCAACGGTGAATATTAGCGATCAAAAGACAGACTTTCTGTGCACAAAGGAACACTTCTGATATTTGGTGCAAGAGACCGGATTTGGATGCTGGGTGCGATTGCTCTTCCCGCGCATTCACGGTGGCCGCCAGTGTTTTACACAGCGCGTGTTTTGGGAAGCCGAGAAGTGAGTCTTATTGAACAGATCTCGAAAGCCATCTGCGTCATCCTGTATGCGTCAGTAGCCTTTCCATCAGCGCAGCCCGCCGACACAATCTAATCCCAATTCCTCCAGGTCCGCCAAAGACGTATTGAGCCAGAACGATCCGATCTGATTTCGGCCTCAGTTCGAACTGATGTTGCCAAAATCTATCTACAAGCGCCCGCTCCAAGGATTAGGATTATGTTTGTTTTTTGATCTGGAAGTTCCCCTTTGCCTCTGAAGACACGGCTGGAACTCGCCCGCAAGCGGCTTCAGTGTGGCGTTTATGGGCTTTTCTCAGATGGACATCTTTGCCCCTCCGAAGTGCGCGTGCCGGGTTATCCGGCTTTCTGGCCGTAATATATTCCTTCGCAGACATGGGGAGAACGGCTGTATCTGTCGCGCAAGTCTTTATTGATCTGGGAACTTGCCTCCTGACCATAGAAAGACCGAAGGCCGGCTCGACAGCCTCGATCCGGATAACTTCAAGTATGAGATAACGTCGACGAAGACCACGTCTACGAACAGCTGACTCGGCTGCACGAATCGCGTCGGTCAGTTGCTGCGGGGATTCGTAGCGGGCGGTACCGAGCAGCAGGCGGCTGGAGAATTTCTGGCCATAAAGGACAAGCTCATCTTGCACCGCTCCGGCCGTTTCGCTCAGGAGCTCATCTCTGCGAAAGCGATCGGCTGCCCGTCGACCCCGCAGAGAGCGCAAATCGAGCCAGCCCTTCTGGCGATGGAAGAAATCCAGATCACAGTTCCTATTGAGCGTCGTGCTTCACGACTGAGCGCAAGCGTCCCTATCTCCAGGTTTGAGTGGGCTTCATTCACGCACGGACGGTCAACTGGCGCGAACCGCTAGAATTGGAACTTTAACGCCAGTTGGACGATGCGGCCCGGTTGCGCGGCGACGATTTGGCCAAAGTTTGGCGAATTGATGTCGTTGTTCGGCAACGCGAAATTCACGTTGTTGAAAATGTTGAAGATTTCCGCCCGGAATTGCAGGTTCATGCTCTCTCGAATCGGAATCGTTTTGATGGCCGAGAAGTCCCACTGCTGGAACGCCGGTCCGTCCATGGTGTTGCGTCCCACGTCTCCAAATTGCCCGGTTGCTGCATGTGCAAACGCATTTGTGTTGAACCAGCATCCCGCTGTTCTCACTGGCACACCTCCCGGACAGCTGCCGGTGTTTGGATCGCCCACGATATTCGGGCGACTACTGAAGAATCCGGAAATTTCCGGCGCGCTTCCTTGTAACGAAGGATTGCTCGAATCGTACACGGTAAACGGCGTGTTGCTCATCAACGTGGTGATTCCGTTCACCTGCCAATTGCCCAGAATGTGCCCGTACCAATTTTCAGGATGCTTGAACCAGGGCAAATCCCACTGGTAACTCAATACCAGCCGGTGCCTGGCATCGAACATCGACCGGCCCCACTCCGCCTTCACGTCGAACGGATTCTGCGCCAGATCGTTTTCGCCCGCCACGCTCTGCGAAGCCGAGCCTGTGATGTTGAACGACGACACGTCGTCCAGCGTCTTCGAAAGGGTATAGGATGCCAACATCGAGAATCCGTGCGCGAATCGTCGCTTCAAGCTAACCTGCAATGCGTTATACGACGAGTCTGAAATCCCTGCGATCTCGCCCACCGAAGAATAAGTGCAGGGGGTGGTTCCGGTGACAGTGCAACCCGAATACAAGCGCCTCTGGTCGGCGTTGTTCTGCGTCGATTCCCCGGGTATGTACACCGCCGGATTCGCCTCAATGAAGCGCGGCAGTTTCGTCCCTTTTGTTCCGATGTAGCCGATCTCCAGCAGCCAGTCGTTGCCCAGCGCGCGCTCGATATTCACATTCCAGTCCTGCGCGTACGGCAGGCGAAGATGAGGATTCAGCACGAGCAGGGTCATGTCTTGAGAAAAGGTTCCATTGAATGGATTCTGTCCATTGAACGGATCAGCAAAATTGGGGGTGCTCACCTGCGGGGTCTGCAAATAAGGCGGCGCGCTGATCGGGTCCTGTAACGGGCCGCCCTCTCCCGTGTAGTAAGGATCGTAGAAAATTCCGTACGCTGACGTCACCAGCCACTTCCCGTCTCCGCGGACGTCCCACGCCAATCCCACACGCGGCGCAAACGCGGCCCGGTCCGTGGGAATCAATCCGCGCGGCACACCGGGATCTCCGGGGTACAGCAGACCCTCCGGTGCGCTGGGAAACACCACGGACTGCCTGCCCGGAATCCATAAATTCTGGTA
Organism: Candidatus Acidiferrales bacterium; assembly: GCA_963742325.1. Taxonomy (GTDB): domain Bacteria; phylum Acidobacteriota; class Terriglobia; order Acidiferrales; family UBA7541; genus Acidiferrum. The sequence continues at coordinate 4,380,267 of CAVULB010000002.1, forward strand.
GTTGTGAATTTCCGTGTACGGCGAGGGCACTTCGTACCTTAGTCCGTAATTCACGGTCAGTCGTGAAGTCACTTTCCACGTGTCCTGCCCGTACAGATTAAATGCCTGCCCGCGCAACCCGCGATAAAAGTTCCCTCCACCTTGCAAAAACACCACCGGCTGCCCAAACAGCAAGCTCGCAAACGAGTTGTTCACGGGAAAGTTTGAAAAGACGAAAAATCCGTTGGTAGCGATGCCCTGCAACACGTTGATCTGATCGTACTGATAACCTCCGCCAAACTTGTATTGATGGCGCCCTTTAACCCAGGTCAGCGAACCCGAAAAGTCATACGTGTTTTGATAGGTGTTTCGCGGCCCGGTAATGGGGTCGCCGATCGACGCATAGCCGCCCACCTGGATGAACGGCGGCCCGATCGCCGCCTCCAGCGTTGGCTCGTATTGAAAGCCCAAGCTCGCGGGGTCGGTGTGATTGATATTGTTCCCCAGCAGAAATTTGTTTCTCAGGTAGGAAGCCCTCAATATGCCGACTACGGTCGGGGAAAAAGTGTGGGTTTCCTGGGCCACAAAATTCTGGTCGCGTTGATTTTCTCCCACGGGAAATCCCGGCACGTTCGCACCCCCGGTGGGAAGCGGATCAATCTGGCTCAATTGCCCGTAACTGTAACGGAAATTTAACGTGTCGCGGCTCGTCAAGTAGTGATCCACGCGCACGCCGAACTGGTCGGTATTGCTTGTCAACGATTGTGTGCCGACGTAAGTAAACGGCCCAGAGTTCGCCAGCGGATAATACGATAGAAGCGTCTGCGAGATCGGATTGATGAAGGGCAGTTGATTGTAGGGAATCGGCTGTCCGCTGAATTCGTTGATAAGCTGGCCGTTTTGGCTCACCTGCCCGGTGGAATTGTCGATGCACAACCCCTGCGAATTGAATGTACCGTTGTTCAGCGGGCATTGATCCGCGAAATTTCCAGTGCGCTCGGCATCCGACGGCACAGTCGCTCGCGTCGTTTCTCCTTGCGTGTCGCGGACTCCTTCGTAGTACAAGAAAAAGAACGTCTTGTCCTTCTTGATCGGGCCTCCGAACACGCCCCCAAACTGATTCCGGTGCAGCGGCTCCACGCTGTCTGCAAAAAAGCTTTTTGCGTCCATCGCATTGTTCCGGAAAAAGTCCCAGACTGTGCCGTGATAATCGTTGGTTCCTGAACGCGTGATGATGTTCGTCGTCGATCCCGTGCTGTGCCCAAACTCCGCGTTCGCCGTGTGCGTCAGAATGCGAAATTCCGCGACCGCATCGATTGGCGGTTTCATCACTAAGCCGCCGTCCACAGTGTCGAAATTGTTTGCTCCATCGATCAGGAAATTATTCGATTCAGGTCGCTGTCCATTCACCGCGTACGCCTGACCCTCGCGAGCCGGACCGCCGGCTTCCAGCAAACCCGGTGTAAGGGGCACCACGCCGGTCTGCAAAAGCCCAAGCTGGGTGAAATCCCGTCCATTCAAAGGCAGGTCCAGAATTTCCCGCTCTCCGACAGTCTGTCCCAGATTCGTCGATGTAGTCTCAATGATCGGAGCGTCGGAGGTCACCTGGATTTGCTGCGTCGCCGTCCCCACCGTCAGATGGACGGCTACCGTGGCCTGCTGGTTAACGTCCAGCGAAATCCCTTCTTGAATATACTTCTTGAATGCTGGCGCCTCCGCTTCCACGCGGTAATGGCCCACTGGCAATTCCACAAGCACATATGCGCCTTGCGAATTGGTCACCGCCGTCCGCTGCAAGCCCGTATCGGTGTTGATCGCCGTCACTTTCGCACCGTTCACGGCACCGCCGCTTTCGTCCGTCACCGTTCCGCGGATGCTTGCGGAAATTTCCTGCGCGCGAATTTCAGTCGCGCACAGAATTGAGAGCACCATGACAAAAGCGCATTTCGAAAATATGTTCATCGGAGCGGATGACATGACCTGTTCACCTCAGAATGCGGTTTGTTTGAATCGGCCTGGCAACAGTTAACGCACACAGGTATTGCAGCCTAAGCGAAACGCGTTCGCCGACTCACTCGTCCCATCGTTCACCAGAGATTCGCGGTACTAACCCGCAAAACACACCCGTAAAACTCGCGCGAGCATACTTGGCGCTACTTTTCCTGACAATAATTGAAAAGAATTAGAAAGCAAAAATGGGCAATGCTGTGCTCTCGAGCGAGTCCATCCAATAGTATTTTCGTAGTATTGTGCGGCGCCCTGAGATCCTTAAGACTCCTCGGAATCTTTTGGAATGAGCATGAGGAGATGCCATGGCTCACATCCAGCTGCTTGAATTGGCGGAAGTCTTGCTCCGCTCACCGAATACGCTAAGTTCTCCGGAACGCGAGATGATTGCCGAGCGCGTGTCGCATCGCAACCACCGCGACTTCTGGCAGCTTACCCACCAGGGTTATTTGCGCGATCGAGTCCCTCCAGAGAAAGTCGCCGGCTCGTGATCGTCGACGAGCAATCGAAAGCGCTTGCGGGCCAGAGCGAATCGAATCTCAGCTATTACGGCTGGAGGGTGGTGCTGGCTGCATGCCTTGGGGTGATGGCCGGGTTTGGCTCCCTGTTCGTTTATACGTTCACAGTTTTTGTGAAACCATTGGGCGTGACATTCGGATGGAATCGCGAATCGGTTTCGCTGGGCTTTGCGATTGCCGCCATAACGGTGGGACTGTCTTCGCCGTTGATCGGCCGGCTGATCGATCGCTTCGGTCCTCGCCGCATCATTCTTCCCTGCATGACGATGTTTGGTTGCGGCATTGCTTCGCTAGCATTGCTGGGCTCCGGGCTGCGGCAGTTTTATCTGACCTGCTTTGTTATCGGTGTGGTTGGCAACGGTGCGGCGCACCTGGCCTATGCGCGTTCGATTTCAACTTGGTTTCAGCGACGATTGGGTATGGCGCTGGCTTTCGTCATGGTCGGAGCTGGGTTAGGCGCGATGATCCTGCCGGTCGTTGCGCAATCCGTTGTCACTCGATTTGGTTGGAGGGCGGCGTTCCTTTCGCTTGGCGGGATTTCCCTGTTGCTGGGGTTGCCGCTCAGTTGGCGGTACATCGTTGATCGTGGTCCAAGGCAGAAACAGTCCGCGCCGATTGTCCATGCTGGGCTGACCTGGCAGCAAGGCACGCGCTCGCTTGCCTTCTGGATCATCGTCGTGGTTCTTTTTGTGAGTTCAATCAGCATGAATGGCGCGATCACGCACCTGTCGGCGTTACTGACCGATCGCGGAATCACGCCTGGAGATGCGGCATTGTGTGCCTCCATCCTTGGCGGCCTGAGTGTGTTTGGCAGAATCGGCACAGGCTGGTTGCTCGACCGGTTTTTCGGAGCGCGCGTCGCCCTGGTGGTGAACCTAATTACTGCAGCGGGAGTTGTGGTTCTGGCGCGAGCGAATAGTTTTGCGGCGGGTGCGCTGGCGGCTGCGCTTCTTGGTATCGGAGCTGGCGGGGAAGCCGCGATCACTCCTTACTTGCTGACCCGTTATTTTGGGCTGCGGGCATTTTCCACGCTGTATGGTTTCACGTGGACCTTTTATGCCGCCGCGGGAGCAGCGGGCCCGGTGATACTGGGCCGGGCATTCGACAAGACTGGATCTTATTCCTCTTTGCTGATTTCGCTCGCTATTGCGCTATTCGTCGGAGCGGCACTTAACCTGCTCCTTCCGAGGTATCCTGACCCACACGGGGCGAGTTAATTTTTCAGTCATGCAGCGGCACTCCGTTAAGAATGGCGGACTGTGCAATTGTGGACAGACCGATGGTCGTTGGTAAAGCTAAGCTAGCTGACAGGTTCAACCTGCTTGGCAGGATTTGACGAAATTCTGACTTTGCAATGGGGCAGCTCTCGAACGAGCTGCCCTTTCCATTTTCCGAAGATCGATCCTGTCAATCACTGATTCGCACGCGCCATTTTTTGCCAACAGTTATAATCAGCCACGACCCGAACATGCATGTTGGCTCGCGCGGCAGCCTCGGGGCTCACTCTTCATGACCTGGCGCGAATACCATGAATTGACGAAGCACAGCGTTGAGTCACTGCGCTGGGATCCGCACTTCCTCGACTGGGCAAATATGCCTAATCCGTTTCGGCATTATGCGGGTGTCCCTGTTCTAGATTTGCCTGCAGACCCGCCGGCTGCGGAGGTTTCAGCACTCGAAGTACTGGGTGGTAAAACTGGAAATACTCCCGTTCGGAGCGGTGCGGAATTTCTCTCGCAGTTGATGTTCTATTCCGCTTCGATCAGCGCGTCCAAGCGCGTGCCGTCTACCGGAGATGTTTATGCCCTGCGCGTCAATCCGTCATCCGGAAATCTTCAACCGACCGAATTTCACTTTTGCACCCGAGGATTGACCGATTGGCCCGATGGTCTCTATCATTACCGTCCCTCATCGCACATGGCGGAACAACGCGGCATCGGAAATTTCGGAGAGAAACTTCTAAATCCCCCTACCCCGCTGATTTTTGTTCTGACCAGTATTGCCTGGCGCGAAGCCTGGAAATACCGGGATCGGGCTTACCGGTATTGCTTGCACGACCTTGGGCATGCCTGGCAGGCTCTGACGCTTAGCGCGCGATCGATCGGATGCGAAAGCTTTGCGCTTGGGCGTTTCCCGGACGAAAAAGTGGCCGAATCGTTGCATCTGGCTGACGATGAGTGGCCGATGTTAATCGTAGCTCTTTACGGGCCATGCATTCCTGTGCGGACACTAATTTCGCAGGAGACGATTTTGTTGGGTGGTCAGCCCAACCGGCTATCGGAGAAGCAACAGCCTTATCCACCGATCGAAGAGATTCATGCGGCCACCAAGCTCGGCAACGAAACCGCCAGCCTCCCTCTTGTTCAGCCAAAGGCATCCGGACACGAGGAAATCGGCTTGCCGTCGCATGCATCGGTGGGTCGCAGTTTCGGGGATGTCGTTCGCGGCAGGCGTTCCGCGTTGGACTTCCGGGGTGGAGACGAGTCGATCTCCGCCTCGCAACTTGCGACCCTGCTCTCAAGCACAAAGGCGCCGCTCTTCACTGATTTCGCCACAACTCATTTTGTCTATTTATATGTATACGTTCATCGTGTGGAAGGCATCGCGCCGGGTGTCTACCGTTATTGGCCGGAGCGCGGAGAGTTGGAAGCTATTAAAGAAGGGGATCAGCGCCTCGTAGCGGCAGCACTGAGTTTGGGACAAAATCTGGCGGGCAACGCATGCGTAGCCTTGTCTATGATCGGCGATTTTGAAACGGCCACGCGACTTTACCGCGATCGTGGATACAGATATGTGCATTTCGAGGCGGGTGCGCTTGGCCAACGATTGTATCTGGCTGCCGAGGCGCTTGATTTACGGGCCACAGGCATCGGGGCATTTTTTGACGAGCGAGTGAACCAATATCTGGGGCTGTCCCCTGAGATCGGACAAGTCGTCTACCATTTCGCAATAGGGTACCCGGTTCTCGATCCGCGCCTGGAAGCTTGAAACTAAATGGTTTATGGAAACAAGAACTTCATTCTGTGCGGTTATCACCCGACGACGACATGGCGTTGGCTCGGCACTGGTCTGTCATGGAAATCGGTGAGTCGAAATCGTCGTCCTTCGAGCAGTGGGAGATTCGGTCCAAGGAATTTCGCGAGAACCTGGAGTGGGCGGTAGTCGTACCGGGTGACCGCGAAGCTTCTGCGGGAATGGTGGAAGTCCTGGAAGAATTTTGCGCGCGTGGAGTGGCTATACCGAGATTAAGCACTGGCTGCTGGTAGCGAGCAGAGGGAGGGCATGGCCGGGCGGACGAGAGCATGCGGTTGGCGTGGATCCAGGCCGAATTGCGTTACTCCGTAAATGGAGGCATAATGCTCCGTATATGGAATGGGTAATGGGGGACATTTGGCTACCCTGAATCGGCTCGGAAAAGGCGTGGTTTGGGAGAAACCCGTCGACCTGTCTAGCAGAGACGTCCAGCGGCGCTTGAGCCCTGCCGCTGTGCGGGCGTTCTTGAGAATCCATGAACTTTGGGACTTGCGTGATGAAGACGCTCGGCAACTGCTCGGGGGTATGTCCAACGGCGCGTTTTATGAATTGAAGCGAAAACGACGCGGCGCGCTGGACCAGGACCGCTTGACGAGAATTTCCATCCTGACCGGGATCTTTAAGGCGCTAAACATTCTATACGGCAACAAGCTGGCGGACCGGTGGGTACGACTGCCAAATGACAACCCTGTTTTCGGCGGAGAAGCTCCGCTTGCGTACATGATTAAAGGCGGCCAACCGGCTATGTTGCGCGTACGGCAGCTTCTGGACACTCGCCGAGGCGGCAGCTAAGTGCTACCTGGAGTTTGCGAAGTACTGCAAGATGACACGCATCGATTGATTCCCGCCCGATATACAGACCGCGACGAAAGTGTTCTGACGCGCCTTAGCGATGATCCCGCTGAACTGCAGGCGCTCTTCGAACTGGAAGGCGCGACCAATGATCGTCTTCTCGGAGAGGCAGGGCTGCTTCCGGGCATCAGTGTACGGGAGCTGGTGTTTGACATTCCCTACGCACACATTATCAATGCGGCCTTTACGCACGCGAATCCTCTGGGAAACCGCTTCAATGGATCGATACGAGGAGCATGGTACGCGGGGTTTCTGCGGGCGACTTCAGAACGCGAAGTGGCTTACCACAAGGGTAAAGAACTGCAGGAAATTCGTTGGGGAGAGCCCGAGAGTTTCTCGTACGTTGATTTCCTGGCTGATTTTCGAGCCGAGTTTCACAACATTCGCGGTGACAGGCGCTTTGCGGATCGTTTAGACAAGAATAGTTACCAGGCATCGCAGCGCCTGGCGAGTGAGTTGCTCGATGACGGATCGACGGGCGTTGTCTATCCAAGCGTGCGACATAGAGGCGGAATTTGTATCGCCTGTTTCCGGCCGGCACTGGTGCATAACGTCAGAAAAGGTTCGACGATCTTAGTCAGTTTCAAAAGCGCATCCGCGACACCGGAAATTCGAGAAATACAGTGAGGACGACGGCGGCCGTGGGTTGGTCCCTTGCTTGTCCAAGGAAAAAGTACAATTATCCCGGGAAAAGGAGCGAGAGGAAGGCACTGTGGGCCCGGGAGAAGGAGCGGCCGCGCAGTCGGACGGCGCCAATGGTGCGAACGGCGTGATCGTCGGAGAGGCGGATGTAGGCGCAGGAAGATTTATTGTCGATCGCCATTTCGGGCACGATGGAAACGCCGATGCCGGCAGAGACCATGCTGAGAAGACTGCTAAACTGGCCGCTCTCGAAGACAATTTGAGGATGAAGGCGCGCGCGATCGCAGGCGGAGAGGGCGTTTTCGCGGAAGCAGTGACCGTCGCGAAGAAGCAGGAAGGGTTCGGCGCGAAGATCCTTCAGAGAAAGGCTGCGATGGCGCGCGAGTTGGTGAGATTTGGGAAGAGCAGCGAAAAGCGGTTCGGTGAGGATGGGGAAGGTTTCAAATTCGTGGCCTCGGATGGGCAAAGCTAACAACGCGAGATCGATCGTGGCAGCGCGAAGCCGGTCGAGGAGCACCGGAGTAATCTCTTCCACGATCGAAATACGCGCCTGGGGGAATTTTCGGGAAAAGCTGGTTAAGTGCGGGGGGAGAAGGTACGGAGCAACGGTGGGAATGACGCCGACAGTGATGGTGCCGCCCAGGGAATCTTTCTGGTGAGCCAGGTCACCGCGGGCGGCTTCGAGTTCGCGCAACACGGCGCGGGCGCGGGGCAGGAATGTCTGGCCAATCTCGGTTAGGCGCACGGAGCGGCCGAGGCGGTCGAACAAGCGAGCGCCCAGTTCGTCTTCAAGCTTGCGGATTTGCTGAGAAAGGGATGGTTGGGAGACGTGGGTTTGGCGGGCGGCGCGGCTGAAGCTACCGGAATCAACGATAGCGCAGAAGTATCGAAGTTGGTGGAGTTCCATGGGAGAGTCGCAAGTTCCAGAGCTTCGCATTGCCATAGGCTATGCCTATCTAGTTTATCCGAAGTATATATTGGACGTATAGGAGCGTAGGGCCTATTGTGGGTGGCGAAGGCGGCTTACGCATCGCTTCGCGTGAGCTGCACTGAGTCAGGAGGAAGAGCAATGGCTGAAGAGAAGAAAGATGTAATGACCACGGACGCGGGCAGGCCGGTGGGCGACAACCAAAATTCGCTCACTGTGGGACCTCGGGGGCCGGTGGTTTTTGAAGATGTGCTGCTGTTCGAAAAGATGGCGCATTTCAACCGGGAGAGAATTCCGGAGCGCGTGGTGCACGCCAAGGGCTCCGGAGCCTACGGCTACTTCGCATGCACCAGCAGCGAAATTACAAAATACACGACGGCGAAATTATTTTCGCAGGTGGGGAAGAAGACGCCAACGTTCCTGCGGTTTTCGACTGTGGGAGGGGAAAAGGGCTCGGCGGACACGGAGCGCGATCCGCGTGGGTTTGCGCTGAAGTTTTACACCGAAGAAGGCAACTGGGATATGACCGGCAATAACACGCCGGTATTTTTCATCCGCGACCCCTTGAAGTTCGGGGATTTCATTCACACGCAGAAGCGCGATCCACAGACGAACCTGAAGTCTCCCACGATGATGTGGGATTTCTGGTCGCTTTCGCCGGAATCGCTGCACCAGGTGACCATCCTGTTCAGCGATCGCGGAACCCCGGACGGTTACCGGCATATGGACGGGTTCAGCAGCCACACGTTCAGCTTGATCAACGACAAGAATGAACTGTTCTACGTGAAATGGCATTTCAAGACCAAGCAAGGAATCAAGAACTTCGATGGCGATAAGGCCAGTTCGATGCGGGGAGTCGATCCGGATTATGCGCAACGCGATTTGTTCGAAGCGATTGAACGCAAGGACTACCCAAAATGGCGCGTGTGCGTCCAGATCATGCCGGAAAAGGATGCGGAAACGTATCACATCAATCCGTTCGACCTGACCAAGGTGTGGCCGCACAAGGATTACCCGCTGCATGAAGTGGGCGAACTGGTGCTGGACCGCAATCCGCAGAATTACTTTGCCGAAGTGGAGCAGGCGGCGTTTGAACCACGGAATGTCGTGCCAGGAATGGGTTTTTCCCCGGACAAGATGCTGCAGGCGCGGCTGATTTCTTATCCCGACGCGCACCGCTACCGCTTGGGCGTGAACTACGATTCCCTGCCGGTGAATAAGCCGCAGTGTCCGGTGCATTCCTATAACAAGGATGGCGCGATGCGCTTCGACGGCAACGGCGGACCGGCGGTGAACTACGAACCCAACAGCTTCGGCGGACCGACGCAGGACAAACGGTATGTGGAGAGGCCCAAACCGGTGAGCGGCACCGTGGCGCGCCACGATCATCGCAGCGATCCGGACTACTACACACAGCCGGGAAATTTGTTCCGCTTGATGCCGGCGGACGCGAAGGCGCGGCTGATCGGCAATATTGCGGGCAGCATGAAGGGTATTCCACAACGGATCCAGGAGTTGCAGATCCAGCATTTCTACAAGGCCGATCCCGCGTACGGCACCGGCGTAGCGAAGGGGTTGGGATTGGACGTGGATGCAATTCTGGGAAAGAAGGCGGTGCCGGCGGATTGAGGAAGCCGTCGGTTCCTAGTTTCAAGTTTTAGGTCCGGAATGAATCGGGGCGAGCTGAGAGGCTTGCCCCGTTTTTTTGTTTTGGTCGCAGCGGAAACGGGCCACCTCGGAAAGCGGCACCTACAAAATCTAGTTTGGTGCGCCCTTGACCGTCGTTTGTTACCGTGGTACATATATACCTTGGTTGGTGTTGCCGGGAGGCGATCATGATCGAGGTGGAACGGGTACAAACGGGAGTACGGATGGAAAAGCGACTGTTGAAGGTTTTGAAGGCGTTCGCGGAGCTGAAGGATATTACGCTGGGCGACTTGCTGGAAGGAATCGTGCTGCATGCGTTCGAAGGCAAAGCGCCATTTGGGAAAGAGTCGCTCGGGCAGATCGCGGAATTGAAGAAGATTTATGGAATGACTCTGCGTGCGACGGACAGCCACAAGCTGAAGGAGAAAGCGTCGTGAAGGGCGCGTTGTTGTTCATACTGGGAGCGGTTTGCGGGTTAGCGGTGATGGCTGGGCCAAGAGTTTTCGCACACTTGCAGGGCGCTTTGCATGGCTCGCAGGATAGCGGCGGATCTGGCGCGGGCCGCGCGCACACGGAAGAAAAATTCGCGTTCACGGCAAACGCACCGATCGAGACGGTCGCGCCATTATTTGGCGCGGACAAGGAGCGGGTGTGGTCTCCGGGATGGAATCCGCAATTCATCCACCCGTTCCCGGCGGCGGATAAAGCCGGGATGGTATTCATGGTAGCGCACGGTCATTTGCGGGCGGCGTGGGTGAACACGGAATTCGATTTGAAAAATGGTCGGATTCAGTATGTATACGTGATTCCCGATGCGCTGGTGACGGTAATTACCTTGCTATGCACGCCGGACGGAAAACAGACGCGCGTTGAGGTGGAATATGACCGAACGGCGTTGAGCGCCGAAGCCGATTCGCATGTACGGCATATGGCGGAGGGAGATAGCTCGTCAGGGCCGGATTGGGAGAAGCAGGTGAATGAGCATTTGGGGGAGTCGCGATTCAGTAGTCAGTAGTTAGTAGTCGGGAGTTTGAGGCGGAAACGGAGCGAACACATCGGGTTGATTCGGATGCACCTGAGGAGGAGTTTAGGATAAGGTGGGAGCGGCGATTTTAGGTTCAGGTGAGAGAGTCCATGGCAAAACTTACGTTTCTGGGTGCAGCAGGGTGTGTGACGGGATCCAAATATCTGGTGGAGGCGGCGGGGAAAAAGCTGCTGGTGGATTGCGGATTATTTCAAGGGACGGACGACCTGAAAGACCGCAACTGGAAGCCTTTGCCGGTGGATCCAAAGACGATCGATTACCTGGTGTTGACCCACGCTCACCTTGACCACACCGGTTGGCTGCCAGTGCTGGTGCGGGACGGATATAACAAGACGATTTTCGCGAACCCTGCGACCATTGATCTAGTGGGATTGTTGCTGCAAGACTCCGGCCACCTGCAAGAGGAAGAAACGCAGGACGCGCAGAAGCACAAGTGGAGCAAGCACTCGAATCCTCAGGCTCTGTACACGTCGGAAGATATCGACCCGGTGTTGCGGTTGTTGAAGCCGATGCCGCGCAGCGGTGGGTTCGACATTTCTCCGGAATTTCACGTGGACTCGTACGACGCGGGCCACATCCTTGGCTCGTCGAGTCTGGCACTAACCATTACGGAAAATGGCAAGGCGAGCGTAGTGATATTTTCGGGGGACGTGGGAAGGTACGACCAGCCGATCCTGAACGATCCGAAAACACCGGACTCGAAGCAGATCGACTTGGTGCTGTGCGAATCGACGTACGGCGACCGGGAACATGCCTCCGGCGATCCCTTGCAGTTGTTGGGCGACATCGTGAATCGGGTGGTGAAGCGCGCCGGATCGATTGTGATTCCTGCGTTTGCGATTGGGCGGACACAAACGTTCATGTACTACCTGCGGCAGCTGGAAAATCTGCACCGCATTCCCAAGGTTCCGGTGTATGTAGACAGCCCGATGGCGCTGAGCGCGACGGATCTTTATTTGAAGTACAAGGAAGATCATGATTCGCTGTTTGCCCGTGACGAGCGGAATGGCGGAGACCCGCTGAGCGTACACGAATTCCACTTGGCGCGCAGCGTACAAGAGTCAAAGCAGATCAATGGCGTGAAAACGCCATGCATCATCGTTTCCGCGAGCGGCATGGTGACAGGCGGGCGTGTGCTGCATCACCTGGCGGAGCGGCTGGGGGACCCGAGAAATTGCGTGATCCTGGGCGGCTTTCAGGCCGAAGGAACACGCGGACGCGCGCTGGAAGAAGGTGCGAAGACGCTTAGCCTTTTCGGCAAACCTGTCCCAGTGATGGCAGAAATTGTCGAGATGGGACAATTTTCGGCACACGCGGGCAAGAGTGAGTTGCTGCGGTGGTTGACAGGTCTGCAGGTACCGCCGAAACAAGTGTACTTAACGCATGGGGAGCCCGCCGCAGCTCAATCACTGCAGCAGGCAATCGTGCAAAGCTTCAAATGGAATGCGGCGGTGGCGCGGTATCTGGATACGGTGGAGATATGAGAGATAGGATACGAAAAATGGAATTCAGAGAAGAGTTAGGGTGGCCATACTGGTCCGCTAAATGGATTTAAATAAGTAAAATTTTTAGGGAACTAAGAAACATTTCGTAAGCGACTCTCGTCTATACAGGCAAGACCACTCGCGGGGTAGGAGGCTGACCACCACAGGGCAACCGACCAACAGTCTCCTACCCCTTTCCTAAGAGAAGAACTCGACGCCGAAAGAACCGCAAGCCCCCCGCTATCAGGACTGTATTACAGGGACGGCTTGGACCAATCCCAAATCCCATGACATGGGAGGAATTTCCGTTAGGTCCAATGTTGCCACAAACATGGGCGTTGGCACAACGCGGCCCCAACGGTTCAATTCCCACTTTGCGCGGAGGAACTTTACTTCCGTGCGAACGGAAATGTCCAGTACCATTTTCGTTGTGCCGCAATAAAACTGCTGTGGGATCTTGAGGAGCGGTTTTTTGCCGAAATTTTGGCCGTCGGCGGAGCCCCAAATGGAGACGTCCAGCGACTCCTGTTCGATCTGCTCGGTGATAGCCAGCCGACACAGGAACGTGCGGGTCACGCTGGCGGAGACGTCAATAGCCGAGCCATCGGCGGTGGATTCAAGTTTGCTGCCGTAGGGAATCAGCGAAAGCTCGAGGGGCATAGGGAAGTTCCTTTCCTGCAAAAATTCCACCATGCTGGCTTCGGTGGCTAAAGCGGCGCAAGGTCTTCTGGTCGGGCCCAACCACACGAGCCGAAGGACTCTGTCTAGGTAGGATCACGTGGCTACCTCGTTGACGCTTCAGGAAGAACCCGATTCATTCGAGGGTCCGAAACCAACCGCTGCCCAGAAGGTCGGTTGGAATTTTGGTAGTGACTTCAACATACGCCCGATCCGATTGGAGAGGGATAGGTTCGGTCGTGTCGCAAATATCTTCCAAATACAACTCGATTGCATCTTCTATGCCCTTTAGCGCTTCCGAGCACGTATCCCCCTGCGACGCACATCCGGGCAGTGCGAGAACGCTAGCGACATATCCGCCATCGTCTTCACGCTGAAGGATCACTCTATATCAATCGGGGCCCATCCCTGACCATCCAATTGATCATATTCCCCTGAAACTGTGAGGTAAAGTTTCTTGCGGTCCGCCTGCTGCCTCGGGAATTCTGAAGCCAGACGCAGTAGAGGTAGCGGCCGAGCATCTGGCCAATTTGCAGCGGCATTTACCCTTCACCCGTGCGAATGGTCGAGTTAGTCTTGCTAATGGTATTGAGCACGGGGATCAAATGCAAGACGCGAAGAATGGGGAGTTGGCGAAAATGGATACGGGTTTTGGCGCCTCGCCATGGCGGTTACAGAGCACGCGTAGATCGAAGCGGGATTCCTCACTTCGTGGACTCCGATCGAAATGACATGAGTTTTTATTTACCGGCAAGACCGAAGACCACCCTGCGCAACGTCGCTCAGAGCGATCACCCTGGAACTAGATATGGAGATTGGCCAAGCGGGCTTCGGCGGCCGAAAGGGTTTCTTCTTTTTTGCAGAAAGTGAAACGTACCTGGGAAGCGCCGTCCTGGGCGTTGTTGTAGAAGCTGGAGCCGGGGACACAGGCCACGCCGATGTTTTCTACGAGATATTTCGCGAAAGAGACGTCGTGGGATCCGGCGGGATATTTGGCCTCGTCGAAATGGAAGCGGGAGATGTCCGTCATAATATAGTAGGCGCCGCGCGGTTTGTACACGGTGAAGCCGGAATTTTCGAGGATGCTGACGAGACGAGCGCGCTTTTTTTCGTATGTGGAAGCCAGATTATCGTAATACGCCTGCGGAAGTTTGAGGGCGAGGGCTCCAGCCTGCTGCAGCGGGGCGGCGGCGCCTACGGTAAGAAAATCGTGGACCTTGCGGATGGACTGCGTGGCTTCCGCAGGAGCTATAGCCCAGCCGACGCGCCAGCCGGTAACGCTGTACGTTTTGGACATGCCATTGATGACGATAGTGCGATCGCGCATGCCTTCAATGCGAGCCATGGAAATGTGCTCGGTACCGTCGTACAGAATGTGCTCGTAAATTTCGTCGGTGATGCAGTAGCAGTTCCAACGGACACAGAGATCGCGAATGGATTCGAATTCTCCGCGAGTGAAGACTTTGCCGGTGGGATTGTTGGGCGTGTTCAGAATGATAGCTTTGGTCTGCGGCCCGAAGGCGGCGGCTAATTCCCTTTCGTCAAAGCTCCAGACGTCGTTTTCGTTTTGCGGCGGGCGCATTTTCACGAAGCGCGGCCGGGCGCCGGAGAGAATTGCGTCGGGGCCGTAATTTTCGTAGAAGGGTTCGAACACGACAATTTCATCACCGGGATTGATGATGGCCATCATGGAAGACATCATGGCTTCGGTGGAGCCACAGCAAATGGTGAGCTCGCGCTCCGGATCGACGGTGACTCCCTGGGTGCGGGCGAATTTTTCGACGATGGCGTCGCGCAGAGGCTTGGCGCCCCAGGTGATGGCGTACTGATTGATGTCGTCGGCGATGGCCTGGCGCGCGGCTTCCTTCACTTCTTTGGGAGCGGCGAAATCGGGAAAGCCCTGGGAAAGATTAACGGCGTTGTGTTTCTGGGCGAGCCGGGTCATTTCGCGGATGACAGATTCGGTGAATTGCTCGGCTTTGGCGGAGAGCATGCGCCGCGCGATTTGCGTCATGTTGGTTTCAGGCATGGACATGGAGGAAATATTGTAGCGCACGAGCGGGCGAAAGCCGCAGTGTGCCGACAGACGGAAGGCTGGCAGGAAAGCCAGCGCCACTTGATGGTGCAAAAAATGATTCGGGGGCCGAGGGAGGTTAGCCCCCGTTTACTGTGACAGCAGGTCGTCGATCGTGATTGCGTTCTCTGGCAACGTGGCAGGTACTTTCCCCGACAAAATCGTAGGCAGCAGCGGCACGCTCAGTGCTTGTTGCCATGCGGCAGCTAACCAGGACGGCGAGGAAGGAAACTTGTTGACGGCAACGGCGGAATTGTGCAGAACTCTCTCCCGCGGAGATTTCGTGGCGTCTGTCAGTAAGAGCGCGCCCTGCCAAACCTGGGATGAAACACCTCAAGCTCATTGGAGCGGCGACGTCACACAGGAAAACCGTATAAGCGTTACACCGTGTCGTGGGTATATTCCTGTGGCAATACCACAGAGAGAGTGCAACGCCAGCGTATCCGGGAATCATTTTTGAGATGGCGGCGAGTGGGTTTCCGCCTCCTTGGTTGCCGGCGGGTTTGCGTAATAGCCTCTGCGGGCGTAGACCTTGTAGGATTTTTCTCCGGCAGAAATCTGGATGGTGCGGAACTTGCCGTCCCAATGCTTGTTATCGGGATAGTAGCCCAGACTGTACTGGTGGTGGAGCTCGTCGGAGATCTCGTCCAGCGCGGCTTCGAGTTTATCGATGCCACGAACTTCCAGCATGCGCCCGCCGGTGGCTTCGGCGATTTTCTTGAGCAGCGGTTCGCCGTGGCTGTCCTTATCGAAGATGTGCAGCACGTCGCAGTGGTCGTGCTTTGAAGCATCGTAAATCTCAAGGACATACGCGATCACGTCGTTTTGCAGCAGGGCTTCCAGCGCGTCTGCCATAGTGGATTCGCTGTGGGCGTCACCGGAGAGGGCGACAATAACCACGGCCTTGCGTCCCACCTCGTCCTGAAGGTAGCGGTGCGTGGACACACGGATGGCATCGTAGAGGTGGGCTTCGCGATTGTCGTTTACGCGGCGTCCGTTGATGCCGACCGTCCCGCCACCGGGGATCGTTGGCCCGGAATCAGCGCCTTCATCTCCTAATCCAATCGCCGCTCGCCCGCTCCCAATGCTTGCGGTTGCCTCTCTCAGGAGCGCAATGTCCGAGGTCGGCAACTGCACGGCTTCTACGCGCGAAGCATAGCTGACAATGAAACCGAGGTCCGTGGGCCGCACGACGTGCTTGAGGAACAATGAGGAGGCCTGCGCCTCTTCGCCGAGAATCCAGGACATTCTCGTGCCGGTGTCCAGGAGCACACCTACGTTGAGGACCACGTCACTGTGGTGGGCAAAGAATTTGACGGCTTGCGGTTGACCTTCTTCAGTGACGTTGAAACTGTCTTGCGCCAGGTCGTTCACCAGGCGTTTCTTGTCGTCGCGCACGGTGAAGTAGACGGAGACTAAGTCCACCTGGCTTTGCAAACCGCTTCCCTTGCCGCTTTTTTCTTGTGCGAACGCTCGAGGCCAAACCATACCGGCCAGGGTGAGAAACAGAACTGCCGCAGACGGGCGGACTCGGATGGGCATAAGCACGCTCCTCGCGCAATGCAATGGACGCGCACAGTGTGATGCGAACGGGCCGCGCAAGAGTTGTCGCGCGAACGCTCTCGAGTTGAGAGACGTAAAGGGCGGCGCGACGGTAACAGGGAAAATACAAGAGCGCGGTATGAAAGCCAGCGCTGTTTGGGACGCTAAGAGATTAACGTTAGCGGCTGGGGTGGGTGCCGGATTGGATGGCCGCGGAGACGGTGTTTTTGTTGGTTGGGCCGTAGAGTTTGCGGTACATGTCGGCGTTGCGAAGCACGATCTGCACGTATTCGCGGGTTTCGCTGAAAGGAATGGATTCCACAAATTCGGGAATTTCGTCGTAAGCGCGTTCGGCTCTCCAGAGCGTGAGGCGATCCTCGCCGGCGTTGTAGGCAGCGGCGGCATATTCCGGCGCGCCGGTGCTGCGCGTGAGTTCGGAAATATAGAGCATGCCGAGTTCGATGTTCATGTTGGGGTCGAATAGAGTGGCCTTGGTGTACCGGACTTTGCGCTCACGAGCGAGGCGACGCCCTTCCTTCGGCAAAATCTGCATCAGGCCGATGGCGTTGGAATGAGAGACGACGTCGGATTGGAAAGTAGATTCCTGGCGAATCAAGCCCGCCGCGAACATGGGATCAAAGTCGTTGCGCTCGGCTTCACGGCGGAGTTGAGATTCGTAGGGTAATGGGAAGAGCACTTTCCACACATTTGGCGGGATCTCGATGAACTTCCGCGAGTCAAAACTGGAGACGGCCTGGCGGCCGTAGTTCATACCCGCCGCGAAGTGGCCTTGATCGAATGCGGCTTGCGCGGCTTCCACCAGGAAACGCGGAGAGGCGGTGGCGGCGTAGGCGGATTTGAGTTCGAGTTCGGCAGAAGCATCGAAGGCGATAGTGCGCAGAGCTTGCGCACGATTCCAGCGATCGAGAACATTGGGGGCGATGGGCTCGTCGAATGGGTGCAGCGGCGGGGCCGGCGGAAGCTGCGCCAGAAAATCAGGGGCTTCTTCAGCGCCCGGCCCGAGTTTGTCAAGATGAACTTGAGCTGCGTCGGCAAAATAGCTAGTGGGAAAACGATCGACAGTTTTTTCGAAATAGGCGCGGGCGTGAGCGGGGTTGCCGCTACGCTCGGCGTTGCGGCCAAGCCAGTAGAGAGCATTCACGGCGCCACCAGACACGGGATACTTGCGGAGGAAAACGCTCATCTTGTCGTCGGCGTACGGCTGACGGTCAAGATATGCAACCCAGGCGATGCGCCACTCGGCGTTGTAGGCGTTCTTGCCGCTCGGGAAATTCTCGAGGACGCGCTCGTAATAATGAGCAGCCTTGGTGCGATCGAGAAGCACCCAATAATAATTGCCGGCGGCCATCAGGGATTCTTCGGTCCAATGGCTCTGTGGATATTTTTCGGCCACTTTTTCGATGTCGGTAAGCATCTCCGTTTCTTTTTTCTCGGAGCGATAGGCCTGGGAAAGGTGAAAGAGGCGCTCGGCATCCGCCTCGGAATCACTGGTGTTTAAATTTGCGAGGAGATAAGGCGCAGCTTTTGGATGCTGGCGGCTTTCGGCGGCGCGCATAAGGGCGCGCTGGCGCGTGGGATTGCCGGGATCCTTGAGCAAAGCCGCGAGTTTTTCGTATTCCACGCGCGCTTCTTTCCATTTGTGAGCATCGTAAAAAATTTCAGCGCGCCCATCCTGAAAATCGGCCGTGGCGTGTGGGAATTCTTTGCCGAGTTGCTTATTGAGACGCGGAAGCGCGAGCGCGGCATCCCTGGCTCCGTCGGACATGGGCCACTTGTAGTACAGGGTCTGGTAATCCTTGACGGCCTCCGACAGTTTGCGCGCGGATTCATGGGCGCGCGCGCGATCAAGAAGCAGCGCTGGTTTCGAGGATGCTGCAGGATACGCAGCGAGAGCTTCCAGCCCTTCCTGCGGGCGGCCGCTATCGACCGTCGTGGGAACGTAGGCTTCGAGTACCACTTCCTTTATGACTGTGCCCGGGTAATCCCGCAGTAAAGCTGCGAATTCCTGCGCAGCTTGGTCATTCTTGCGTAGAGCACGATCGGTTTGCGCGGTCCAGAAGAGCGTGTACTCGCGCAGGAGCGGATCGGCCTTGGCCTTATCGAACCAGGCGAGTGCTTGAGGGAAGCGCGCCTTGGAATAATCGTCGTAACCCAGAGCGAGGGAGGCACGCTGCCCCCAAACGCCGGCGGCATGCTTGTTAGCATAGGCCGCGAGCTTGTCGTAGTCAGCCGTGGTGCCGTGATGAAGGTTGCGCGCGAGCAGGGCCAACTCCTGTTGAGCGGCGGCGTCCTCAGGTGTGGAGGAATCCAGAGTAGGCGCGGTCGTATCCGTTTTGCATCCCGTCTGGCAGGCCGGCGAGTGCGCGTGTGACGTCTTTTTCTTATGAGTGGAAGTCTGCGCGTTGGCGATCGAAGCAGCCAGGGACAGCAGCGCGGCGCAAGCGAGGAAGGTCAGCGCGCGAGAAAAAACATTGCGCGCGCTAGCGCGACTTTCCTGCCGCGGCGTAGGGATAATCGCCGAGCGCAGCAGCATCTCCGTCGGCGAGAATTTCCACCGCCCAGCGATAGAAGTAATCCACTGGGTGGTCCATGATGGGTTTAAATCTGCGATCGTATTCTCTGTGAGCCTTCTCAATGTCGTCTTTCAACCTGGTGCAGATATCTTTTTGTTCGCGGCCGAGTTTGACCTGCTCCGGCCGTAACATTTTAATATCCTGCATCGAAACTTTGGCCACGCGATTTGCACGACGGTGAAGTTCCTGTTGTTCAGGACTTAACCGGTTGATGTCAAATTCCGCGTCGGCGGCAACGGAGATTTCCGCTTGTTCCAATTCTACCGGAATCTTCGGCGACTCCGTGGGCGAAAAGTCCTGGACCTCGGGCTCCACAGGTACCGATGGGGCGGGAGCGGCTGCCTGCGGCGCGGGCACTTGGGGAACGGGCCGGACCGGAGCGGCGGGGGCTTCTGGGGCCTGGAGGCCGATGGCCTGGGTAATCTTCTCTTCGAGCGGGCTGCGCGGGCCGGGCTGAAGGGACAAAGCAACGAAGCGGGAAAGAACATCGAGTGCCGCGGACAGCGAGGCGGCAAAAGTCTGCGCGCGCAATAGCGGGGGCAGGGCGTTGGTTGGTCGGCTGCTGGAGCAAGCCGCGACCACGTCGTTGATGGCCTGCTGCAGTTCAACGCCGGAGCGTTGGATACCTTCGAGATTGTCTCGAAGCGCTCGGGCAACCGCTTGTTCAACTGCGTTCGGTTCTGGTGGCATACCTGTTTTAGGGGTCTTTTGCCGCAATTTCCCCTGTTTTGCCATTTTGGGGGGTGGGGGGTGGGGCGTCAACGGTCTGCGGGTGGCGCTGTGCCCAATCCGTGCTCAGACGGTACCTGGGAAGGCCGCAAATTGCCCTAAGAGTAGCTAGTTGGGCCCGAGAATTTCCGGCTTCACCTGTTGGCGCTGCTTGTCTCGCCAACGCTGGTAGCGAGTGGGGATATCACCCGGTCCTTTCGAGGTTCGGTGCACGAATTTGCGGCGATTGATTCCGTTGCCGCGTTATGCGCCAGAATTCAGCGGCTTGGTCATGAGATAGCGATTGTGGTCGACAAATCCGCGGCGGCGGTAGAGTTGATTGGCGCGATTGCCGTGGGTTACCTCCAGGTGAAGAAATTCGGCGCCGCTTTCGCGCGAGGCGGTTTCGGCCAGGTCGAGAAGTTGTGTGCCAATTCCCTGCCCCCGACGGGACGACTCGACGAAAAGCTCATCGATCCAGGCGCCTTTGCCGCCATATTCCAGGCTGAAGTCGAAACAGACAACCAGGTAACCGACAGGGGTTTGCCGGTCGCGAGCCAGATAGACGAGCCCGTAGCGAGAATTATCGAGAAGCTCGACGAGATTCCTACGGACCTTGGTCAAGTTGAAAGGTTCAGACCAGGGATCGTCAGCCTGCATGTGGCTCATCAGAAGAAGAAGCGTGTCGAAGTCGGCAGCGGTCGCACGTCGGAGAAAAGTAGACATAGGAGAATTGTATGCGCATCATAGGAATGATGATCCTGTAAAATAGGCACGCTGCACCTCGTAAGTTTTAAGGTTTGACTTCTGCGTTGGGGTTTGCTTCTTTGCCTGGCGGGCAGCGGCAGTGGTTACGTCGTTGTTGAAATAAGAGAATCATTTTGGGTTTGTCCAGTCCGTCCTTCAAATCTTTCTGCCAAACCGGAATTAGCTGACGTTGCGGATTCATGGAGTAAACCCAAAATTTGTCTACGTTTGAACCTACATCCGCTCCAGCGACAACGCCGAATTCGGGCTTATGCGTGGATGATGGGCCGCCGGGAAACTGGATCCCTGTGCCCGCGTGGCCACCAACGTATGCACCGGCAGTCCGGCCCTTTCGAAGGAAGACAACCAGGTCTGCTTCACCGCGGAGAATCGTCAGCTGGTAATATCCCCACTTCTGGATGGCGTTTTGGACGTCGGCCACCGCTTGCCCGTCTCCGGGCGTGATAGGTGGATCGCGGATTGATTCTGCATTGTTTCCCGCTGCTTCGCGACAGTCGAGAGAAATTCCAGAGTCGCGGATGGAATTCAGGTCGCTAGGCCCCATAAGGCTCGATGTAGACGAACCTCGCCGCAGCGCCGCGCGTGCTCATGAGAGAGTCGAAACAGAACGTGAAAACTGAGATGCTGACGCTTGGGGATGGGCGGCATGGTAAAGTAAGAGCTTCAGGGGGCGACACGGTTTCGACGGAAGCTGTCGCGTCCCGGAGGCATGCCGGGGGCCAACCGCCCGTAACTGGTCGGAAACTAGAACTGCCAACAACAACTTGGCACTTGCTGCTTAATTAATTAAGCACACGCTTCCCCGGGCTTTGCTCATGGGCCCGGCAAGAAGCGTCATACAGTGAGCTGGCCCGAGCCTTTCGGTCCGTAAGGCATGGGCGAGAACCATCGGACTAGCCGACGGCGTTTCTTGCTCGTTCCAAGCGCGGCTGGCGAAACAAACGAACTGAGATAAGCATGTAGGCTCCGTGGCGTAGCGCTTTTCGGACGGGGGTTCGACTCCCCCCGCCTCCACCATAAATTCCCTTGTATATAATATTCTTGAGTTCCTGGGCGGCGAAAAAAGCATCGTCAAAAAGAAGTGGGCGACTCGACAACAAATTATCACGTGCAGACAGACCGCAAACCATCACAGGCACCTAGTCTAGGCAGCCCCAATAAATATCCGCTGCCTCCTGATCCACCATCATGGGGCAAAGCTAGGGCTTTTGTTCTTGGCTTATTGACGAACTGGATTTCAGACCAAGTCCATTGACGGGAGGTGGCACGTCAATCGAAGGAGCGCTCGAAATACCCGTAGCGAGAGCGTAAGAAAATTGGCGTCAGTATGGTGCGTCAATATGGATGCGCGTAGATGATTCGAGCAACAGCCAGCGCGGAGGCCATCATGACGCTAAACGCCAGCGTCAGCGGCCCGGTGGTCTACCTAGACAACTGGGCTATCTATGATCTCGCGGAGGGCGACTCCTCACGACGGAAGCGGTTCATTGACGCGATGCATAGCGGCATGGATCTTCTGTTCTCAGTGACGAATGTAGCGGAACTGTGGGGACCACAGGGCCAATCCGCAGATGCCGTGAGGGAGTTCCTCGACGACATTGGACCGCGCTGGTTCCCCGTGGCACTTAGTCCTATTGATGTGATCCAGCGCGAGTTGAATGGGCTTGACCCAAATGCCGTCTGTATCTCAGAAAGTTTTCTGAAATCCTATGTCGCCCATGGGATGCGTAGTCGAGCGGGGAAAATCGTTGACCTATCGGATGATTTCTTTTGCCTCGGGGCCATCCTTGACTACGTAGGCCCGCAGCGAGACTCGCTTCGCGAAGGCTCGGCGGAATTTGACGAGATGCTCAAGAACAAAATGGGCAAGCTTCGTGATAGGTCCAAGCAAGATCCTGTCGGGTTAGAAAGGGCGCTCCCGTTGGTACCCTTCCACCCGACAGGGCGGGCATTCTTCGTCTTCAACAATTTCCTGAGGATCATGGCCTCAGAGGCAGATTCCCTCAAAAAAGGAGACGGCTTAGATTTCTGCCACGCTGTGATGGCCTGCGCGTTTGGAAGCTTTGCGACTCTTGATAAACGCTGGAAGCGCCGAGCGGAAAGCCTTCCAAAGCCTAATCAACTGGCGCGAATCTACTCCCCATTGGAACTCGAACAGATGGTCACGGATATGGAGGAGTGGCTAAAGCATCGCGAGGGCTCATTGAGTTGAACTATTTAGCCCTCGTCATCAACTCGTGCCGCCCTTCCGCTTGCGAATCTGCAAGTAACGAAGGCCTTAGTACTTCGCCCAGTTAATCGGCCCTGTTGTGAACTCGCCCAAGCGGCGCATACTGACGGGCGAGGACTCATGCCAACCTTCGAAGTCCACTATTCGTTTACTTGCCCGGTCTGCTTCCAACCTAATGCGGGTCGAGAGGAAATTGTGGCCGATGACAACGTCGCTGCAAGACAGCATACAGTTGCCCCCGCAAGTTGCTCGTATTGCGACAGGAAGCTGCCTCCCAATTATTTTGTGAGAAGAAACGTGCGAGAGAAACTCTCGTAGGCTTATTTCGCCCTCGTCATCTCAGGAGCGTTCGGCCTTACAAAGTAAATCCGGCTCCCCATGGGAAAGCGAATTGACGTGGTCTGATAGTCATCATCATTTGGCGACCTTTACATTGAAGATCACCGTGTTGGCCCCGCCGGCGTTCTTGATGACAAACTTGTACTGCCCGTCCTTCGTCGGCGTGACCTTAACCGAACACTTCGGTCCGGGCGAGTCGTCCTTAGCGACTTCCGCGCCGGAGGAGTCGTAGACGAAAAGGTGCACGTCGGTATTCTTCAGGCCGTCCGTGGTAGCCTCGAACTCTTTCCCCGCCGTGAAAGACAGGAGGTAAGCGACCTCTCCCTTGTCCTTCATCTCGATCTTCTTGCCATTGAACGCCGCCCCCTTGCCCAGGTCTGTCGGCTTGACGTCCTGCGCGGGACACAGGGTCGCGACCGCGAACACAACTGCCACCACTGCTGTGACTAACCGAGTAATCGATTTCATTGGTGTTTTCTCCACAGACGTACCGTAGTGAGGAGATGCAGAGCAAGTCCTGTACTTTTCATTAAGAAAGTATAAGGTCAAGCTGCTGGCGCACCGAGATATGCGAAATTGCCTTTAAGTCTAAGCAAACTTTAAGGTCCAAGCACAAACTTTCGTGCAAACTCGCGTCCTCGGGGTCGTCTGCGGCTACGGGCCAAAATTCGTCAGCTTAATTTGTCCATGTCTTCAAGGCGTTTCAAATGTCTTAACAAATTCCTAATGGATTCTTCAGGACTTTTCAGTGAGCTCGCACCGACA
Organism: Candidatus Acidiferrales bacterium; assembly: GCA_963742325.1. GTDB lineage: Bacteria > Acidobacteriota > Terriglobia > Acidiferrales > UBA7541 > Acidiferrum. Next base: position 4,404,100 of record CAVULB010000002.1, read on the forward strand.
CTCTTTCTAAACAAAGCAGAACTCCCATTTCTACTAGGGAGGGCAGGATGTCCCTCAACGTGTTTCTCGCCTTTTGCATCCTCGGCATTAACTTCATGTTCTACGCGTTCTTTCAGTGGACCAATGATGACAAGCGCAGTGCACTCACCGGCCAATTAGCCGCCGGAACGATTACACCGATCAAAAACAAAACGACTCACCTTACTGCCACCCAAGAAGATTCTCCGATAACTCAAAATGAGCTTTAAGCGCAGGATTTAATCATGTTGAGGCGAACGAACATCTTTTTATTGGTTATCGTCGTAATTGCGGTGTTGGTCGCGAACTGGGCCATGCTAGGGACTGCGGTCGCACAAAAGGCATCAGTTCCAAAACCGCAGGATAAACTGGCACTCGGAGGGGATGAGGTCAAGCAATTGCTTCTCCTTATCGATACCGACAAGAACGGCAAGATCTCCAAGCAAGAATGGATGGCGTTCATGGAAGCAGAGTTCGACAGACTGGACAAAGCCAAGACCGGGCAGCTAGACATCAAGGAACTAACGCAATCGAAATTGCGTGTGAGCCAGTTCGCAACTGTGGGGAAATAACGGGGTGTCGACATTCAACAAGAACGCCTCACTCAATGCTGATCGTCTTTCCGAGGTCTCTATGACAGATGAAGAAAAGAGAGTCGTCAAAGAACTTATTAAGGCACTATGCGATTGCATTTGCATCTCGTCATCTTATGAGCAGCTGATGGACGCTCGTCTGAACGAGTGGAGAGCAGAGGCCAACGTGGTAAGAAAATCCCTGGAATTTCAAGATTTTTCTGACGCGATTGAAGAAAGGCGCGAGACCTTGGACATGCTAATCGAACACAATGATTGGATTTCTCTCCTGAAAAGACTCCCTACACCCGTCAAGTGACGCGGTAGGGACGACCATCGCTGATCGCCCCCCGCACAGAACCGTACGAGCGCATCTACGCATACGGCTCCCCCCTTGGATGAGTAGCGAGGAAGCGTACGTGAGGATAAGGATGCAGAACGCGAGGAGCTGGAATCCACTGCGGGAACACGCGGGCGACCCGATCCCACGACGCGCGGCGTTGACTGCGCCGGCGTAGAATGAGCCACCACAATCGCCGCAACCGTTGTCCGAAGACACTCAACCGGTCGATGTTTCCCGGGATCGCATGGTAGCGGTAATAACCAGTCACAACCTTTCGTAGCCATGCACCGACGTCGGCAACCGGCTCGTGCATGCGAAGGCGCGGCTCAGCCTTAAGGGCTCGCAGCTTCGCCACCATGCGCTTCTTCGCCGTTTTCCGCCACACGATGAATGTTCCGTTGCTCCTTCGCTTCCCGCAGTAGTGCGTGAAACCCAGGAACGTAAAGGTCTCCGGTTTCCCTTCCCCACGCTTCTCCCGATCTTGTGCGGCAAACCGCCCAAACTCGATCAGCCGTGTTTTCTCCGGATGTAGTTCCAGTCCGAACTTAGCCAATCGTTCCCGAAATGCTTCCAGGAATCGCTCGGCCTCCCTTCGGTTTTCGAAACCCACCACCAGATCATCGGCGTAACGGACGACGATCACATCACCCGTGGCCACTTTCTGGCGCCAAGCTTCGATCCACAGATCGAATACGTAATGTAGGTACACATTCGCCCCTCCCGATGGGACGGCAATGCTGGCGCTCGCAACCCAGCGGTCTCCGCTCGGTACGTCGTAGTCAGCGACCAAGCTAAATCCAAGACGGTCCACAAAAAACTGTAAGCTTCGGTCTTGGTCCCGAACGAAGAGGGTGACGTTCTGGAGGCGAAGGTATGGATCTCGTCGATCCAGGCGAAGAGCCGGTCCGATAGACCAAAGAGGTGAATGAGAGCTACCCATCAGTGGATTATATGTCTGAAGCCCGTCCGCTCGGAGGGTTGGGATTGCGCTTCCAACAGGTGCCAGTCCGACTCGGTCCACTTGCACAATAGTCGCCAACTCGGAACTAATCGACTAGGTCCGCCGAAGTACGTGCTGGGACGGACTCTGGCGCATTGGGTGGATACGGGGAGCACGGCTGGATTCTAGCATCCGTGGTTGCATGGCCGGGCGAACGGGTACTGGCCGCAACTTTACCCGTAATGCGACGCAAATCAGGACCCATCTCCTTCGGCGTTGACTTTTGCAATCTCGGGTTCCATAATCCCGCCACTTGCGGCGGAAGTGTTCCTTGCTGGTCACTCCTTTCTCCTTCCGCTACGCCTTCAGCCCAAGGTGCTTTGGAATCCCGAGCCGGAGATGCCCATGAGCGTTGATATGAATAAGTTGAACACCTTCATTGGCCAGTTTGTCGGTGACCTTGGGGCTGCCGTGCATACCGGCATGGTTGTGATCGGAGAAAAACTTGGATTGTACAAAGCCCTGTCCTCGGAACCGATGACCTCATCAGAGCTTGCAGACAAGACCAGTACAGACGAACGCTACGTGCGCGAGTGGCTCGCTTCACAGGCGGCAGGTGGCTATGTCAGCTACGACGACAAAACACAAAAATTCTTCCTAACCGAAGAGCAGGCCTTTACTCTGGCCAACGAGGACTCTCCGGCATATTTACCTGGTGCATTCCAGCTGGCCTTGGGCTCACTTGCTGCGGTTCCCAGAATTGCGGAATCGTTTCGGTCAGGTGCAGGCATGGGGTGGCACGAACACGACGATGGCGTGTTCCATGGATGCGAGAAATTCTTCCGGCCCGGCTATGCCGCGAACCTCGTCAGCACTTGGATTCCCTCGCTAACCGACGTCAAAGCGAAGCTGGAGACGGGAGCCCGGATTGCCGATGTAGGCTGTGGCAAGGGTGCTTCGACAATCCTAATGGCTAAAGCGTTCCCGAATTCACACTTTTTCGGATTTGATTACCATGACAAATCCATTGAAGGCGCACGGGAAACTGCACGTAGGGATGGCTTGGCCGGACAAGTTACGTTTGAAGTTGCCAAGGCCAAGGAGTATCCAGGAAGAGACTACGACTTTGTGACGGTTTTCGATTGTCTCCACGACATGGGAGACCCTGTCGGGGCCGCGAAGCACGTGCGCCAGTCTCTAAAAGAAGATGGAACTTGGATGATCGTCGAACCTTTTGCCAATGACGACTTGAAGGAAAACCTTAACGCTGTCGGCAGAGTTTACTACTCGTTCTCCACACTGTTGTGCACGCCATGTTCGCGCTCACAGGAAGTCGGATTGTGCCTTGGGGCTCAATCCGGTGAAAAAAGAATACGCGAAGTGGTTACCGCGGCGGGATTCCAGCGATTCCGCCGAGCTACCGAAACGCCTTTCAACATTGTGTATGAAGCACGACCCTGAGAGACCTGATAAATAGCCTTACCGGAGAAGTCAATACTGGCACGCAGGGACCGTCGGCCCTACGTGATGGTCAAAACTTCGCTGTTATCCCTCTTTGATCGAATCTAGGTCAAGGTGATCCGCAGGTACCTGCATGGACGGCGGAAAGAATGTCTTCGGACCAGAGGGGGAGAGATTGCTTGCCGCCGACGTTTTGCTCTGCCGCCGCTTGGTTGTAGAGAGCTAGCAGGCAGCGATAGTCCAGCATGGTCCGTATGAGAACGGGGCGCCCGTAGCGTTTCTCCACGATCACCGCCATCTTGTAGCCGACGGTGTACCACAGCCCCTGGTGGTTGCCGAAAAAGGAAGAACCCCTGGCCTCGATGGAGTCGTTGTCAGACAGCTTCCCGCTGAGGACGTCGAGATAGAAGTTGTTGACTGCGGGCAGGTCCGCACTAAAGCCAGCCAGTTCGCCCTCCCAGCGACTGTGTTCCTTAGGAGTGCTGGCGGCATGAGGATCAACATCTGGGCCTCCCGCGGCAGCTAGCATTGCAAAGCCTTCACCGAATTCTGCCATCCAGTCGGCTGCGGTGCGGGCGCGCTCCGGCAGAGCCGCGATTTTCTGAGTGTAGATGGGCCCCAAGCTGCCGAGGCCGACGTGGTGCAGTTCATGGTCAACAGTGTTCTCGAATTTCTCGCGGGTAACGTCGGGATCAACGTAGAGGAAGATTGTAGGGTCGGAGGAGAGCTCCCAGACAAAGCTGTTCACCCCAGGCTTGATCATGGGATAGACCTTGGCGTGGATGACGGCATCCTCGGGGAGATAGGCGAGGACGTGTTCGGCCGAATGTCGGAGGTCCACCTGCTTCCAGAGTGCGAGTGTCTCGCGGAGTCGCGGCGCGCGCTGTTGCAGGTCGTCGGAAAGCACGAACTTTTTAAAGTCTTCGTCAGTGAAAACCTGCGAAAGATCATGGAACTGCTCCCCGATTTTCTTCTCGCGCTGCTTGAGGCGCTGATACGGGGCGCTTGCGAACAGCTTCTGCCACTCAACTTCGCCGATGAGCTTACCTGCCTGGCGAAGCGCTAGGATGGCCAGCACCTGGTCGGCTTCACTGGTGTCAAGTGTGAGCTGAATGCGGTCGTTCCTTGCCGTCTGGGCAGAAGCGGGCGGGATGCTCCAGAGTAAACACCAAAAAACGAAAAGGACAAACCTAGGAGGGCGCATATGGTGTCCTTAAAGGTTAGACGAGTATGAGACGAAATAGTCTTTTGGACCGTGGCATAATTTCAAGTTTAGCGCTCCCCAGTAATTCGCGCCGAGGTAGAACCCGAGATCAGTAGGAAGATAGTTGGTGCGCAATCCCCTTACACTCGCAGTCGCAGAACAGGGCCACTTGTTGAATCAACGGCACCAACGTTTTCAATGGAGGAATGACTAAAGTCCGTAGAGTTTGTGTTGGATCAGATTATTCGCAGTTCACTAACAGGTCATCCCCAGTGCATTGATCGGAATCGGCGATTGCTGCATGGTGGTGCGGTCAGACCTGATAGCAGTAACGATCTCGGTGCTGACAAAACGACCTGGAGCGACACGGCTCATGAAAATCGTGAGCTGTCCGTTTCCTCCGCTTTCCCTGTTCGCAACGAAGGAGGTCCCATGAAAAACATACGTTCTATCCTGACAGTTTTGGCTGCAGTCCTGACGATGGCCACGGCCGCTCAGGCTCAATACACAAAAGTCTCTGCCAACATTCCATTTAACTTCGTCGTTGGCGACCGCGCCTACCCCGCTGGCGAATATTTCTTCACGAACACCGACGCGGTCCTTCAGATTACCAACGCCGAACACACTGGCATGGGCCTGCTGCTGTCTCAAGCATGCCAAAGCGCCAGACCTTCAGAGACTACCAAGCTCGTTTTCCAAAAAATGGGCGGCGACTATTTCCTACAGCAGATCTGGGTTGCAGGTAATTCGAGCGGACGCGAACTGCCCAGAAGCCGAACGGAAGCCCGGCTTGCCCAGAATCACGAGCAGGCGAAGTCGGTGATCGTGGCTGCGGTGATTTCGCAGTAGAAAAGATGTCGCCGGTGACGTCGTTGTGATTCAAAGAGGGAACGTGAAAACGTTCCCTCTTCTATTTTTCTCTTATTATTTTTTTTTCGGAACTCGCATCAATTCCTGCTCGTCCTCAAATACCAAATCAAATCCGATTCGTGGTTAAGCTGTCGATAAACAGCGAGGCATCGTTCGCATTTGTCTTTCTTGATGTGTTCGAGAACCTTATCGAAACTTGCTCTTCGGAACTTTGGGCATAACGTCAGTTGTGGTGGTGCGCTCGCCCAAACAGCCAGCATTTCGGGTGGAAATTCGAATTCAGGTTTCTTTTTGCGAGGCAACGGTAGGTCCTGGGCGGATACTATCACGATACGTACACACCTGTGCCTTGAATTGCCGAGACACCACGCAGAAATTCCCGACAAATATTTGACGCCCCGGGGCGGATACGGAGACCGTGTTTTTCAAATCTGAAAATGTTATCGTCCCAAAGAATTCATGGAGGCATCATTTTGAATACTGTCATCAAACATCTTAAGAAGGTTGAACGTGAATTGGAACGTAAGGCACATGAGATCGGTAAGGATTTGGATGGATTAAGGAAGGCATTACTAGCGTTGGGCCATCGTCAGAAGCCAGCTAAGACTGGAAAGAAGCGGGGAATGTCGGCGGCGACTCGAAGGAAGATTGCGGCTGCGCAGAAGGCGCGGTGGGCGAAGGTGAGAGCCGGGAAAAAGACGGCGGATAAGGCAGGGAAAAGGACGAAGGAAGCGTCTCGGAAAATTCCAAACGAATAAAGATGAAAGCACGGCTATGCCGAAAATATGACCACTATGAACAGCGACGAATTCGACGAATTCAAGGCCTTAATGGACCAACACGGACTAAAACACGTGCATGGACAACAACTGAATTGTATCAAGTTTGCAAAACCAGCTTTAAGTGTATAAATGTAGAATGCGGACACGCATATCGTTTGGTTCCCGCCAAGAAAACAGCGTTCCCAATCGAATCAACGTTTCCCACGTTGTGGGTAATCAGCTCAAATGGCAACGCCTCAACACGTTGTATAAATTTATGCCGTTTGTGACGTTTCCTCCAGCGGTAGACATTAACAGGTGAACTCTCGAAACATTTTGATTTGCGATATTCGCCATCGTAGCGAGCAGGCTCTCAGTCGTATTCACATTTATTTCAGCAGAGAAACTAACGAAGGTATCCTTCTTTACTTCCGGAGCGGATGGTGCTGGAGGCTCTGAGGGGGTTGGTGACGCTGTTCCCATTTGACGCTCCCATTGAGAGATTTACTTCACCGCTTAGAACGCATTCTTGAAATCATCATAGTAGCCCTTAATCCCTCGCACCAAGAGCAGTAACAAACCAGCACGTTCTACCGCCTTGACGATGAAATATTCGGGGTTCGGAAGGAAGCAGAGCGCAAGAACCGCAAGAATGAAGAGAGCTAACTTCCAGTGTCGCATGGGCAAAATCCCAGTCTGTAGATTTCGCCGCTGGAAGAGCGGACAGACCATTTTGCCACAGCGTCACGCCGCTTGATGCTACCTAATCGACCGTTTCCAGCTTCCGTCCAAAACCGGGGGCAGGACGGCACGGTGACCGGGAACCATAGGGCGTGCCAACCCTATGTCAGGCGTACGCTCAAATTAACACATTTTGGCGGCTTGTCATCGATTGCCAGCCTGCCGCAGCGCCGGTCTTAAACAGCAACTCCGCATATTCCGCCGTCCTCGCCTGCCTCTCCTCCTCGCTGATCTTCTTCGGCTCCGAGCCGCGTGCTCGAACTTCTCCGTGATCTTCGTTTGCAATTCCCGCCTGATTTCTCCTCTCCCTCGCATATTTTTGCACGTGGTTTTGTACGAAGAACTTGCGTCTGAGGCGTTTAGAGCGCTTATGGCGCTTTAAAAATCAGTAAGTTAAGTTAGGCGGTATCAGTACTGCTTCGGGGTTCGACTCCCCCCGCCTCCACCATAAATTCCCTTGTTTTATGTGGGTATTTGAAGGTCAAAAACAATTTGTAACGAAATTGTGGGGCTGAAAAAGCAAAGCCTTCCTTCGACTGCGCTGGCGCAACGCAAACGTTTGATAAAATCCCCCGCCGCGAGCGAGTTCCCAACTTAACTTACAACAAGCCGCTGATTTGGCAGGATTGAAGGTGCCGCAAGTTCGCGCCCGAATGGCGATGGGCGAATTGACACCCACTGCCCGCGGCACGTCCACCACGACTCGCGAGACGACCTTTCTTTTTAGTGACGCCGAAGTAGTTCGGTTAAAAGCTATGGGGTTGGAAAGCCGCCGTGAGACCTTCCGTGATGACGGGAGAAGCGAGTTCACGGTAGCGCAGATCGCTGCCATGTGGCAGTTGTCCACCGACCCTATCCAGCGGCTGTTTCAAAACGAATCTGGCTTCATCACGCTGGGCAACAAGAACCCCCGTGGCAAACACAGCAGCGTTGCCCCCAGTGCGGCTCCGATTGGTCCGGCAACAAACTTGTGTCCGCTCGTTCCTGGTCACCGGCACGTCACATCAAATTGCCATTTTGCCCGTGCTGCCAGCACAGGGCGGCAAAGAGTCATCGGTCTCCGCCCACTCCAAAGCCATTGTCGAGACCAGTGCGGACAGTCTTTCGTTACACTGTCCGATTATCAGCGTATTCGCCGGACAGTGTGCGGCACCACTCTTACGGTTTTCGTCCAAGATGCTTAGAAACTGATAGTCCAGCAAACCGCCGTGGGTGATCAAGAACTGAGAGACTGTATTTCCCTTTGACGCTCGATGTCTGCAAGCACGCTTTCAATAACAGAGAAAAGTTCATCCAACTTGATAGGTTTGGCGACGTAACCGTCCATGCCGCAAGCCAAGCAACGCTCCTTGTCACCTCGCATGGCGTGAGCGGTTAAAGCAATGATTGGCAAGTGAATGCCAGTTTGTTTTTCTTTTTCACGTATTCGCCTCGTCGCTTCAAAGCCATCCATCTCCGGCATCTGTGCGTCCATCAAAACGATATCGAAGGGCTGTTTCTCAAGTACTTCCAACGCTTTCCGGCCATTCTGTGCCAGCGCCACACGGTGGCCGCGCTTTTCCAGTAGCCGGGCGATTAGCAGCTGGTTCACAGCATTGTCTTCTGCGACCAAGAAAGAGAGAGCGTGTCGTTGTTCTTGAAGGGAACGATGAGTCAACAAATCTCTGTCTTTCGGCTTGGCAGGGTCCCCAGCCAGCACTTGTAACAAAACGTCGCGCAAGTCCATTCTGTCGAACGGTTTGCGCAGGTATGCGGCTACTTCAAGTTTCTCGCATCGAGCAGCATCTCCACGTCGACCTCCCGATGTGAGAAGCACGATCTTGACGTCGCACAACGAAGGATCCTCGCGAATGCGCTCGATGAGACCGAATCCGTCAATCTCTGGCATGTGGGCATCGGTCAGGACGAGAGGGAGCGCACTTCCCGATGCGTGTGCCTGCCGAAGGGCGTTCATCGCCGCCGTCGCGCCTTCAGCTATCGTTGGTATCATCTTCCAGGCGGTGACCGAGTCCTCAAGTATGCGGCGGTTCGTGGCATTGTCGTCCACGAGCAAAATCGGCACGCCGGCAAGTCGAGCCACGTCCAACGATTCATTGGATGACGCGACCGTTGCCGAACCAAACTGAGCCGTGAAGTGAAATGTCGAACCCTTTCCGATTTCACTCTCCACCCAGATCTTTCCACCCATTAGGCCCACAAGTTGGGCTGAGATCGTCAGGCCAAGCCCGCTGCCACCGTATTTCCTCGTGGTGGAAGCATCTCCCTGAGAGAACTTATCGAAGATCATCCTCTGTTTGTCGGCGGAGATTCCGATGCCGGTATCGCGGAAGTTGAACCGCAAAATATTTTTCTCGGCGTCGCGCGACTCCGTCTGAACGGTAACTACTATTTCCCCTTGCTCAGTGAATTTGATGGCGTTGCCCACCAGATTTACAAAGATTTGACGAAGCCGGGTAGGATCGCCCACTACACTAGCCGGCACATCCGGAGCTACGTCAAAGATGAACTCCAGGCCCTTCTGATTCGCCTTTATTGCGAGGGCCTTAACGGTTTCCCCCAAACTCTTGCGGAGGTTGAAGTTCAGATAGTCCAACTCCAGCTTGTTTGCCTCCATTTTGGAGAAATCCAGAATGTCGTTGATCAGGGTCAACAGCGCGTCAGCAGATCCTTTCACCAGGTTCAGGTATTCGGACTGTTCGGGGTTCAGCTCAGTGTCGAGCACAAGATCGGTCATTCCAATTATGCCGTTCATGGGTGTGCGGATTTCGTGGCTCATATTGGCCAGGAATTCGCTCTTTGCCCGATTCGCCTCTTCCGCAGCTTCCTTCGCTTTCAACAACTCTGCTTCGGCTCGCCTTAGTTCCGTGACATCCCGGGCCACGCCAACGATTCGACAGGGCTTTCCACCTGGCTCCAATACAGGAAAACTACGCCCGTGAATTCGCCGAATGGACCCATCTGGCCGCCGAAGACGGTATTCCATATCGACGGGATGCCCATGTAGATTCTCTGCAAAAAGGGCCGCGACTCGTTCCCCGTCCTCCTGATGAATCGCGTCTATCCATGCTCCCGGGTTATCGTAGAGTCCCTCCCGAGATCTTCCCCAAACTTCCTCGTAAGCGGGACTAACGTAAATCGTGCGGGCCGGGTCCAGCCCGATAATGAAAAAAACCTCCGGGATATTCTCTGCCAAATCGCGAAATTGTTCCTGGCTCTCCTTCAGGGCTGATTCCACCCGCTTGCGCTCACTGATATCTTGTTTGATAGCGATGAGATTCGTGATCTCGCCAGTCGAGGAACGCACAGGCGCAATGGTTATCTCCTCGTTATAAAGGCGCCCATCCTTCCTGACGTTCGTGAATTCGCCGCTCCAGATTTTCCCCGCAAGAATCGTATCCCAAACTAGCAGGAAACCGGATTCATCGTGTTGTTCGGGCTTCAGAATCGGCGGCTTCTGACCAATCGCTTCTTCGAGTGTGTAGCCAGTAAGTTGCGTAAATGCGGGATTGACCCATTGGATGGCCCCGCGAGCGTCGGTTATCACGATGGCGTTTGCCGCAGCCATCAGCGCCGCACTTTGCAGCCTGAGATTCGCCTCCGCGCGCTTGCGTTCCGTAATGTCGATAGCCATTCCTAGAATGTAGGGCTGATTCCCAAAAGTGATGCATCTCCCTGTCAAGTAGCAGGGGATCTTTACCCCGGTTTTGGCTACCAACAACGCTTCCGACTCAGCCGTCCCCTCCTCGAATGCCTTTCTCATCATTTGCTGCACTGTCTCCAGGCTTTCCGGCGCAACCGTGCTCATTATTCCGGCCCTCATAATTTCCGAAGCAGAATAGCCAAGGAAATTGGTATTCCATCGTCTAACGTTGCCCGAAGCATCGAATAAGCAAACCACTCCCGGCGTATTCTCCATCAATGAATCATTGAGACTTGCCGTCTCGCGCAACTTTGCCTCCTCGCGCCGAAGAAACGCCACGCTCAATAGGAACACTACTGCGGTACAATACAGAATGGTGATCGCGTGAGATTGCCGCATTGTGAGATGGCTCAAGCTAATGTCCTTTATCTTCTCGTAACCAGCTGTGATGAGGAGCCCCGCCAATGCCGCGGCCGTCGCCTTCCATCGGTAGGATATTTCTGACATTCCAAGAGAGTTTCTCGACTTCATTTTGCGCCTGAAAGCAACAAGTCTGCCGCCCCTTTTGGGCATCTATTTCGTTCGTCGGGGTTTTCTTTCCTCGGCGGTGTCCTTCCATCCAGTTCGCATATAAAGAAATCAGCTTCCGAACACTCGAGAATGCCGGTCAGGACGTCACAGAAAGGAGAATTAGATTGGTTAACGCGTGGCCGTTCCCGGAGAGCCCCTCAACCACTGGGTCTCTCTGTTCTCGAGCGGCCTCACGGAGAAGTTGATTCATTCTTCTTGCTGGAACTGTTTGTGGCAAGCCCCTCGGCCGACGCGTTGTCCAATCGGTTCATCTAGAGAGGAATTAGTAGATTTGGTGTACTCCAGGGCGAACAATTTTGTAGCGAGCGAATGCGTTTCGACCAGTAAGAGTGCTGACAGCGGCGGGCACAGTCAATAAGTTACGTTGTATCAATACCGTTACGCTTTCCGACTCCGCCCGCCTCCACCATCTATATTTCTGAATATGAATGATCGTGAGCCACGACGGCGTGCATGCTTTTTTGCGCGGCTTAGCGCCTGGGCCCGGGCCGGTAGGCTCCCATCAATCTCGCGATCAGGACTGCCAGGTACAGGACGCCGAGGATTGTTTGCAGGATCGAAACGGAGCGCGCTTCAGCTGTAACCGGAGTAATTCCAGCCGCGCCCAGTGAAGTCATGGTGCCAAAACTGTAATAGATGAAATCGAATCGGTCAGGGACGCGGTGTAGGTTGGTAATCGGATCGAGATAAAAAGCGTTTGGCTGTAGTTTGGCCGCCATGCCATAGATGCTGGCAAAACTGAACCCTACCAGCAGATAAATGCACAGGGCTCCAAAGATCGTTTCTGAATTGGCCTGCTCCTTCGAAAACACGTGGCGGAAGATGATCACGACCATGAATACGTCAAAAGCAAAGCTCAAAGCTATACTGGCTATCGAGAACGCGTTCGCACTCGCCTTGGGAAACTGGATGCGTTGATACACCGCCGGAATCGCCAGCAGCAGGGCAAAGACCATTAGGCCCCGGCGGAAGTTGGCCGCATACACGGTAAGTAGAATAGCGGCGCTTCCTAGCACGCGGAAAGTGTAGTAACCAAAGCGGCTGGCTTCGGCATACGGGTAGAGGAGCAGTGTCGCCAGCAGAAAAAGGAATAATAAGAAAAACCTGTGGTTCGTGACGCGAGTCTCGTGCTCGGTTTGGATTGCGTGCATCATCAAGCCGTCCGCCCCGCCAATGGTACACCTTCACTATTCCCAGTCCCAGCACAGTCGCCTTTGACAGCGGCACGTGCCTGCCGATCAATAGCAAACGAAGTTATCCATGGAACGTCAATAACTGCGCTACGATTCCGGTGAACGAAGACTTGCCGACTTGACGTTCTCTAAATCCGGTAGACCCAGGTTGTGGGGAGTTGGGAATCGCATGACCTGTCGTCGTTATCATAAACCCGGCTCGGGAGTATCAACGGTGGATATGCCTGCGGGACTGCTAACCGGGGGCATGGCGAAAGTCAACACCATAAAACTTAGGAAACCACCGACTCACCTGCAACGTCAGAAAGGAAGGCGGCGCAGGCAAAAACTTGTGGGTCAACACAATAATGCCAGAAGGTTACCGCAATTCAGATTTTTCGCGGGTTCTCACATTTACGCTCGGCCTGTCGCTCTGGGCGGCAGGTGCCGAGGAAGCAGGCGTACCCATTCCGCATGGAACTGTTGACCTGATCGCCGAGAATCAATGGATCACCTCAGGGCATACACTCAATGTAGGATTGCGCTTTCAGATGGAAAAGGGGCTGGCACATTTACTGGATCAACCCGGGCGATTCCGGTGAGCCGCCCAAAGTGAAGTGGCAATTACCCGCGGGCCTCACAACCGGCCCGATAGAATGGCCCACGCCTCGCCGTCTTGGAACTACAAGCATCGTGGATTATGGTTACGAAGACACCGTAATGCTGATCGTGCCGATACATGCGAGCAAAAACCTCGCAGCACACGGATCAACTCAACTCACAGCCAATTTGCGAGTATTGGTCTGTCGCGAAATGTGCATCCCGGGCAACGCACAACTCTCACTCACTCTCCCCATCAAATCGCAGTCACCTGCGCCAGCCCCCTCAGCGACTGAGTTGTTTACGGTTGTACGCAAGTCATTGCCGCGTCCGCTGCCTGCAAACTGGAAACTCAGCGTGGCTCAAGACAAGGATTCTTTTTCGCTCACTGCGACCCTTGGGCACCAAACTACGCAGGCGATCTTCTTCCCTCTTATCGAGTCGCAGATTCCCGTACGTGAACCTCAACTCATACGGCTCCCATCGCGCAGCCAAGGCCTGGCGATGATTTTTGACGCGTACCGGGCGCTGGAATTCCTGGTGACGCAACCGCACATTGATGCAAATCGCTTGCGCTGTTTGGTTTTTCAAATAGGTGGATTCGCGACTTTGCATCTCTGCATGAAACGCTTTCAGGGTTATTTCGTGCCCCCTGGTGCTGAATTCGGGGCCTAACTTCCGTTCTATCCATGGTGTGACATCGCGTTTTTCAGGATGATGAAAAATCTCTTACTTGGGATGATGGCCGGAGGACACGTACCAGCGATATGTATGCTGGAGGCCTTCGCGCAGGGGAATACTTGCTTGCCAGCCGAGGTCCGTCAAACGTGAGACGTCGAGCAACTTGCGAGGCGTGCCGTCGGGTTTCGACTTGTCGAAGATCAGGCGGCCATGATAGCCGGTCACTTCGCCCACTATTTCAGCTAATTCTCGAATCGAAATGTCTTTGCCTACTCCAACGTTGACGATTGGCTCGTCGTCGTAGTTGAGCATCAGGAACAGCGCGGCGTCAGCGAGATCATCCACGTGCAGAAATTCTCTGCGTGGCGTCCCGGTGCCCCAGATCGTCACTTCCGGCGCTCCACGTTTCACCGCATCATGAAATTTGTTGATCAATGCCGGCACCACATGCGAAGAGGCTGCATCGAAGTTGTCACCTGGCCCGTAAAGGTTCGTTGGCATCAGGCAAATGGCGTGAAAACCATATTGCCGCCGATAAGCCTGGGCCATTTTCAACCCCGCGATTTTCGCCACCGCATAGGCTTCATTTGTTGATTCAAGGCTGCCGGTAAGCAGCGCGTCTTCATGGATCGGCTGCGGAGCAAGCTTGGGATAGATACATGAGGAGCCCAGGAATTGCAATTTCTGCGCGCCATGGCGATACGCCGAATCAATCACGTTGGTTTGGATCAAGAGGTTTTCGCGGAGAAATTCGGCGGGATAATTGGCGTTGGCAAGAATTCCACCCACTTTGGCTGCCGCTAGAAAAACATATTCGGGCCGCTCGGCGGCAAAAAACCGTTCCACGGCTGCCTGGTTCGATAAGTCCAACTGCTCGTGACTTCGCACCAGCAGGTTTACGTAACCCGCGGAATCGAGCTTGTGATGTATCGCGGAACCCACCAAGCCCCTGTGGCCGGCCAAGAAAATTCGGCTGTTCTTGTTCATCACGGTTTATCGTTGCGAAGAGCCACGCTGCACGACGTGGTGTCCCGCCCTGGTAAGGGTTCTTTCTTGCTCTGCTAGCTCAAGGTCGTGTTCCACCATCATTTTGACGAGCTCGGAAAAGGTTACTTTAGGCGCCCAACCGAGTTTCTTGCGAGCTTTGGTTGCATCCCCACACAAGCAGTCGACTTCTGTAGGACGAAGGTATCGAGGATCTTTCTCGACAAACTCTTGCCAATCGAGGCCGCAGTAGGATGCCGCCAGATCCAGGAATTCCTGCACGGAGTGCGATTCCCCCGTCGCAACAATGTAATCGTCTGGATCAGACTGTTGAAGCATCAACCATATCGCCTCTACGTAATCTCCTGCATAACCCCAATCGCGCTTGGCCTCTAAGTTGCCTAGATACAGCTTATTTTGGAGACCCAACTTGATACGGGTGAGGGCTCGCGTGATTTTGCGCGTGACGAAGGTTTCTCCTCTTCGCGGGGATTCGTGGTTGAACAAAATCCCGTTCGTTACATGGAGGCCATAGGCTTCGCGATAGTTCGTAGCATACCAATGCGCCGCCACCTTGCTGACCGCGTACGGACTGCGTGGATAAAACGCGGTTTGTTCATTCTGAGGAGGTGGCGTGATCCCAAACATCTCGGAGGATCCAGCTTGGTACATTCGCACGTTCTTTTTTATGAGAGCGAACTCGCGTACCGCTTCCAGCAACCGCAAGGTGCCGGTGGCGACGGCGTCGGCAGTGTATTCTGCTTGGTCAAAGCTCACACGAACATGGGATTGCGCGGCAAGATTATAAATCTCATCGGGAACTACTTCAGTAAGAATGCGGTGCAGTCCAGCGCCATCCGTGATGTCCCCGTAGTGCAAAAACAGCCTGACGCCTTGTCCGTGAGGGTCAGCGTAAATCTGGTCCAGCCGCTCCGTGGTGAACGTGGAAGCGCGTCGAACAATCCCGTGAACTTCATAACCCTGGTTCAATAGGAATTCAGCGAGAAAAGATCCGTCCTGGCCGGTGATACCAGTGATGAGTGCCTTGCGAGGGCTCGGTTGGTTTTGACGATTCGTTGTTTCTGTCATAGGCATTAAACCGACGGATTAACAGCAGCTCGTTGCAACACCTTCGAGATCATCCGCTTGCGTTGCATGCCTCTCACTCGACGATGTGCCAGCATCATCCCAGATAGATCCGTAATACTAACTGGAACGTGAGTAAAACTATAACAAAGCAAATTCACTTGCGTAAGCGGTGAAAAGTTCGTTTGCGAGGGCGAGAAAATTGGAAATGACGGAATCTCAAGCATTTGAGTTATCTGTCATCAAATAAGAATAAGGTACTTTTCCGGGTAGCAATGGACTTTCCTCCGAAATCGGCCAAGAAAGCGCTGGCCACAGTCCGTTCGCAATTTATTACTTTACGGGCCTGTTGTTTTACATAATGGCCAAGAACGGTTTGTCGGGGTACCTTGGAAGAGCGGCGCCGCAAGCGACACAAATCCCACATATTTGGAGCAGGAGCAGCTTCCATAGGGGCAGTCCGGGGCCACCCCTACGTCGATACTGACCTGCGCCTGTATTCTGGGCGCATATACGACGAAGCAGAATCCGGCTACAGCGACTAGCGCGAGCCGTTTGAATGCGTTCATATAGATTGCTCCTCGTGTGAAAGACATATTTCAATCAGTTAATGCCGGACCCAAAAACCGTGGCCGGGTTACGTTACTAGCCATTGCTTGGCGGAGTGTATCTAAGTGGCGCACGCGACAGAATCCGACAAAGGCCGTAATTCATCCGAATATTGCCCTATGACTATGCCCCCTATGCTTGCGCTCCCTACGGCTATTACGGTCCCGAGTGGTTTGTAGGCGGCGTCTTCGTCGGAGCTGGTCCGTGGTTTCACGGTCCGGAGAATTTTCATGGCCACGTCGACAACCACTTCGACAGACAACACGGCTACAAAGGCCCAGCGCCAAACCGCGGCGACAAGCCGGAACCGAACAAACATCCAGATAAAGCCGAGAATTTCAAAGGCAATGAAATGCGTGATGGGCATGGCCATACCGTCGAGGAAAAGCACTAATACGTAAACGAGGCCGGCTGATTTGGCGAATAACCTTCGCCATCAGCCGGCCTTGTTGTACGAGTCTCGTTGCTACGAATTTCTTGCTAGTGATGGTCGGCGTATTCAGCGGCAGCCTTCAGCTCCTGATCTGCGGCTTCGATGTGCTCCTTCGCTTTTTGCGCATGACCGCCCAATCCTTCCTTATTTTCTTTCTCCGCTTCGTCGGCTTTTCCCCAGGCTTCCTGCAGGTGTTTCTGGGCCTCGGCAAGATTCGGATGCCGTTGCGGATTGATATTCGTCACCGGTCTTTGGGCAAACAGCGCGCCGCCACAAACTAATCCGGCGCAGAATACAGTGCTAAGAACAATGCTCTTTTTTGTTGTCATGAAACTCGCTCCAAAATGAATTTACCCGGTTGGACAATACTATGGGCAGAGGGTATTAGCTTAACCTGATTCCACTGGTCACCAAACCTGTTCCCAAGCCTAGGTAGCAGACTTGGCGTGTTGGACAGCGAGGCGTTGCCGAGCATACGCCGACCACGGCCCCACGGGATCGAGCTTGATGTAAGCCTGCCAGTGTTCGCGCGCTTCGGCAAAGGAGCGCAGTTTTTCGCACACAAATGCCAGGTTATAGTGGGCATCGCAATAATCCGGATCGATCAGCAGGGCCTGGCGTAAATGGCGACGAGATTCTTCCAGTTCCCCCATTTCCTCCAGCACGCTGCCAAGGTTGAAATGCGCCAGAGGACTTTGCGGTTGCGCGGCCAAGGCGCGCCGGAAATAATCCGCAGCCCTTTCGAAGTTGCCGTCTTCATAGTACAGCGTCCCACAGTTCAGCAGCGCGTCGGCATTATTGGGATCGGCATCCGCACACCGGTCGTAGGCATCGAATGCCTGCGCCCGGGTATCTTTATCGGCTTCGTAGGACAAGGCCATGGCCAGCCAATCGCTCGCGCTGCGACGCGCGATGAAGCGAATGCTTTCATCCAGCTCGCGCGTTTCAAAATTCAATACAAATTGGCCAGACAGTGGTTCCAGGCGCGCGCTCCCCTGCTCCACCAGCACGTCTTTGCCATCGGAAAGAATGCGCAGTTGGGAGAGCGGCGCCTTGACCTGCGAGAGTTTTTCGTTGAGAGCTGAAAGTGCCCGCTGCAAACGGTTCGCGGACACGCCTTTTTCCAGCAATTGCTTGATTGTGCGGAGCCCTATCAGATCGCGGAAATCGTAATAGCGCGCTCCTTGCTCGTTTTGGGGTGATACCAGACGCAGCTTGTCCCAATAGTCCAACTGTTTGCGGGTCAGACCGAGAATCCGTTGCACGTCTTCGGAGCCGAATCTATCCGTGGCACCCATCCGAAATCAGCCGGCCGCTTTCTTCCCCCGTTTTTGCGCTGCGAGCGCCGGCTGAACGGCGCGGGCAGGCGGTTTCTTGCCGGAGGGCACGGCAACCGGGCCCCCTTGTGCTGCCGCGGGGGCTTTCGTCGCAACAGGAGCCGGGGCATGTTTCTCCGCCAGGCTCTTTTTCAGCGCGTCCATCAAGTCGATCACCGGAGCCAGATGCGGCTGCGGCGCTTCGGCGACCTCCTGGCCCTGTAGCTTCGCCGCGATCATGGCGCGAACGTTATCGCTATATTCGTCGCGGTATTTGTCCGGCTGAAAAGGCACGGCCAGGCTTTCGATCAACTGCTCGGCCAGCTTTTTCTCCTGATCTTTCACTTCGATCTTGTCCGTGGACACCGCTTCAGCCGCGCGAATTTCGTTGGAATAAAACATAGTATGCAGCGTCATGTTCTTGGCGCCAGGACGAATGATCACGATGTGTTCACGCTGGTGCATGGTGATCTTGGCGATGGCCCCGTAGCCGGTTTCCTGCATGGCTTTCATCAGCAACATGTACGCTTTCAATCCTGGATCTTCCGGCGTGATGTAATACGAGGCGTCGAAATAAAGCGGATCCATCTCATCGAGTTTCACGAACTCGATAATTTCCATCACTCGCGCCGACGGAGGCTCGATCTTGTCCAGATCTTCCTCGCTGAACAGCACGTACTGGTCTTTGTCGTACTCGTAGCCCTTCACGACCTCAGTGCGCTCTACGTTGCGGTTGCAAACCGGACAGAATAGCGGCTGTTTCAGGCGCGAATGGCAAACATTATGAAGTTGGTTGAAGCTGACGCGCTCGCCACGAGCGGCCGCGAACATGCGCACCGGGATCGAGATCAACCCGAAGGTCAGGTGGCCTTTCCAGACCGTGGTCGCCATGATGAGTGTCCTCCCTGCAGCGAATGGGCGGCGAACGAGTCTCTAAGGTTAGCGAGCAGCCCGGCCAGATGCAAGCCGAAAACCTATGCAAAAGCCCCAAAAAGTACATGTAAAGGCTGTAGAAAGGCCTGCGTTAGAATGCGTCCATGGCGAAACCGCGCAAGCTCGAAGAGTATCGAAATAAACGACAGTTTGACCGCACACCGGAGCCCGCCGGCGCGGAAAGTCCCGGGAAAATAGAAAACACATTTGTCGTACAAAAGCACAACGCCCGCCGCCTCCACTACGACTTTCGCCTGGCTATCGACGGCACGTTGAAATCATGGGCCGTCCCGAAAGGCCCTTCGCTGAATCCGGGCGACAAACGCCTGGCGGTGCGAACCGAGGATCATCCGCTCGATTACGCCAATTTCGAAGGAAATATTCCCGAAGGCAGCTACGGAGCGGGTACGGTGATGGTTTGGGATCGCGGAACATTTCAGGTGGAAGACAAAGCGGACGCCGCAGCACAAATCGAGCATGGCGAGATCAAATTTTCGCTGAACGGAGAGAAGTTACGCGGCAGTTTCGTAATCGTGAAATTGAAAAGCAGCCAGAAGGGCAACGAGTGGCTGATGATCAAGCACAAGGACGCCGCCGTGGATCCCAACTGGAATATCGACGAGCACGACGGATCCGTGCTAACAGGGCGCCTTCTCGAAGAAATCAAAGCGCAGGGACCGCCAAAACGGGATGCAATCCCGTTACATGCCGCGGATTTGGAAGATGCGCGCAAGCACGCAATGCCGCTGCGTCTGGCGCCCATGCTGGCCACGCTTTGGGAGTCTCCCTTTTCCGATCCTAACTGGCTATTCGAAATCAAGTGGGACGGCGTACGCGCGCTGGCATGGATTGAGGGGGGCAAATTGACGCTGCGTGCACGGTCGGGTTCGGACATAACCGCGCAATATCCCGAACTGGCTGGCCTTGCCACTTCCTTCAGTGGACAAAACGCTATCCTCGACGGAGAAATCGCCGTTCTAGATGTGCGTGGTCGTAGCGATTTCGAAAAGCTGCAAGAACGCATGCATGTGCGCGCTCCCGGGCAAAAGCTGCTTTCTGAATTCCCTGTGGTTTATTTCGCGTTTGATCTGCCATATTGCGATGGCTACGACCTTCGTGCTGCGCCTTTGCAGCAGCGCAAACAACTCTTGCAGCGACTCCTCCACCCATCCGAACGAATTCGTTTTTCGGACCATCAGTTGGAAAACGGCAAAGAATTATTCGAACTGGCAAAACAGAACGAACTGGAAGGGATCATCGCGAAGCGCATCGACAGCCGCTACGTCAGCGAACGCAGCGCCAACTGGCTGAAGCTGAAAACCTCCAGGGCGCTCGATGCTGTTGTCGGAGGGTGGACCGCTGCACGCGGTGCAGGCATGCCGTTTGGTTCGCTGCTGCTGGGATTGTATGAAGGCAAGAAACTCCGTTTCATAGGGCACGCGGGAAGCGGATTCGACGCGGAGGCGCACAAGACTGTTGCGGCAAAACTCAAAAAGCTGGAAACGAGCAAGTGCCCCTTCGACAAAGCTCCGGAAACAAATGAGAAAGCCACTTGGGTTACTCCCAACCTCGTGGCGCATGTTCGCTTCAGCGCGTGGACCCAGGAAGGAAGGCTGCGGCATCCGGTATTTCTGGGGATGCGCGAAGGTGCGAAACCGCAGGACTGTCGCCGGCAAAGTGAGGTTGCCGCCCCCGAACCGCCTCCTGACAATCCTCACGTCGTGCGTGCTCCGCCTCTCGTTGGCAAAATTCTAATGACCAAAGCGCAGATGGAAGCAGAACTCTTCAATGGCCGCGCGGAAAACCTCACTTTGGAGGTCGACGGCAAGCGCTTCCGGTTGAGCAATCTGAACAAAGTGTATTTCCCGGAATCGGGCTATACCAAGCGCGACCTGGTTGCTTATTACTATCGCACGGCAGATTATGTGCTGCCCTTTTTGAAGGATCGCCCGCTGGTTTTGCGACGTTATCCCGATGGCATAAAGGGCCAGATGTTTTTCCAGAAAGACATGCGCGAAGGCCTGGGCCTCCCCGACTGGTTCCGGACGGTGGCCATCGATTCCGAAACCAGGGGAGAGCAGATTCACTACGCACTAGCGAATGATCGCGCTTCCCTACTGTACCTAACCGGCCTCGGGTGCATCGACCACAATCCCTGGAGTAGCCGCGTCGGCGACCTGGAGCATCCGGATTACTTTTTCTTTGATCTGGATCCCTCGGACGGCACGGAATTCTCTGTGGTAGTGAAAATCGCCAAGGCCCTCCACGAGAAGCTTGAAGCATTAAAACTCACTGTCTTCGTGAAGACTTCCGGCGCCACGGGAATGCATTTATATCTTCCCGTCGAGCCGGTCTACACCTACGAGCAACTGCGCACGTTTGCGGAGATCGTGGCGCGAATGGTGACCGCCGAGCACCCTAGCCTGGTGACCAATGAGCGCAGCGTCGCGAAACGACCGGCCGGCCGTGTGCTGATTGATGTTCAGCAAAACGCGCACGGCCGGCCCCTTGCGACAGCCTATGTCGTGCGTGCCTTTCCGAAAGCTCCGGTTTCCACTCCGCTGCAACCCAGCGAACTGCGCACCAGCCTCAAGCCGGAAAAATTAAACATCAAGTCGTTACCCGAACGCCTGTTGGAAGAGGGGGATTTATGGGCCGATTTCTGGAAGCACCGCCAAAGATTGGAAGACGCCATCCAGCGGTTGAGCGGGGATCTCGAGCCGAAACCCAAAAAGGCGCCGTGAATCCTTGCAATCGCGCGTCGCAATTGACAAAAACAGCCTGCGTTTATAGCGCTTTGCAGCGGAATCCCCGCAGCTCCGGCATTTAAGTCGGAACATCCCCCAAAAAGGTTGCACGCAGAAAAAGAGCGATCCCTTCGGCAGCCAAGTGGCGGAGTTGCCGGCCAATCGAAACGAACGGTGGTAGAAACGGAGACTCAAGAATTGCGTAGGGTTGACGGCCTGCTGCCGTCGCATCGGGTACGCGGCCAGTGCGCGGGCAACTCCTTCGCTACCTGCTGATTCATCTCACTGATTTATTCCTGGTCGCTTTTCACCGGCCAGAACCACTTGTTTGCCGATTTCTCGCGTGGATTGGCCGAATCCCTCTACAGCGCGTCTTTCCATCACGCTACCATTCCTCCAGAAAAGGAGGATCGTCATGTCAGCTTATGCATCCACTGCTACAAAAGGCTATAAAGGAATGGGAATGGAGGGCGCCGTCGCCAGATGGTATGCCCGCATCACCCAAAAATCCCTGGAACGATTCAAGGACTTGGCTCGCCGCACCTCCGACCAGGTTCCCCCACCGGCCCGAATCCTCGAAGTCGCTCCCGGCCCGGGATATTTCGCCATCGAACTCGCCAAACTCGGCGATTATGAAATTACCGGACTGGACATCAGCAAGACCTTCATTGAAATCGCAACCGCCAACGCCGCGAAAGCCGGAGTAAGGGTAGACTTTCGCCACGGCAACGCGTCGAGTATGCCCTTTGCAGACGAAACCTTCGATTTCCTCGTTTGCAGTGCGGCGTTCAAAAATTTTACGGAACCACAGCGCGCCCTGGAAGAAATGCATCGCGTTGTCCGGCCCGGCGGTCGCGCACTGATCGTCGACCTGCGGGGCGATGCATCACAGGAAGCCATCAACCAGGCGGTCAAAAGCATGCATGTCGGACCCCTGAACGCCGTCATCACCAAGCTCACGTTTCGATTCATGCTGCTCAAGCGCGCTTACACCCGCAGTAGCTTTGAACAATTGATTGCGGAGACAAAGTTTAGCGACTTTCAGATTCGCGAGGATCTGATTGCGCTGGAAATCCTGCTCACCAAAAATGGCAAAGGGGCCGGCTTCCTGTATTTTTGAATTTTACTGCAGTTAGGATTTGCTGAGTTCGTCGAGAGCTGCGAGCACTTCGTCGCTGTGCTTCTTGACGTCCACGTCGGTCCAGACCTTGCGCACTTTACCGG
The DNA here is from genome assembly GCA_963742325.1 of Candidatus Acidiferrales bacterium. Classification (GTDB taxonomy): domain Bacteria; phylum Acidobacteriota; class Terriglobia; order Acidiferrales; family UBA7541; genus Acidiferrum. The sequence goes on from CAVULB010000002.1 coordinate 4,427,026, forward strand.
CGGGATCGATTAGAAAAGTGTGCCGCGCAGAGAGTTTTGCCACGCCGTAATTGGTCAAAGAATCGTACTTTTCCGAAACGTCGTGATTTGTGTCGGCCAGCAGCTTGAAGTTCAAGCCTTCCTTCGCGCAAAACTCTTGGTGCGATTTTTCGTCTTGGACGCTGACACCGATGATTACGGCGTTCTTCGCCTCATACTTGGCCATGTCCCGCTGAAAATTGTGCGCTTCGATCGTGCATCCGGTGGTCATGTCCTTCGGATAGAAATACAGCACCACCCATTTGCCTCGGAAATCGTGCAGGCTAATCGGCTTGCCTTCCTGTGAATTCAGGGTGAAATCCGGCGCTTCCGTGCCTACCGCCGGCGCCTTATCGCCGGCGCGCAGATTTATCGCCAGCAATGCCAGCCCCACCACCACAACCACCGCCGCTCCTAAAGCGAACCACATACCTAGTTTCCTCATTCTGCACCCCTGCCGACAATACCAGACTTTTGCAGGCTTTTACACTGGGGTTGGATGCGTCGACGGCGGGCTGCGGCTACACGCGACTGCCAGGCTGGAGGAACGGAAAGTGGCGCTATTTTTTGGCCATCACCGGCTTTGCCGGGTTGTTGGTGACTAAAGAGACGCGTTTCGCTTCCGGGCTTCGCGGGGTCCAATCTTCCGGCGGAAATGACACACGCCAGAAACTGGGAAAGGGTTTGGCGAAGGCTATTCCAACCTCTGGAATGTCCGTCGTTCCGAGATTGACGTCCGCAACCGTACAAGTCACTTCTTCGTTGGTTGCCAGATGCTTGATGCGAACCTTCTCGCCGGCGAGCACGGGCTCCCGAAGTTCGATCAGGGCGCCGTGTGCGTTAACAACGTGTGTCTTTGTCCGCTCCGAGAACGGCGAACCGTTCGCGTGCTGTCCCGAAACCAGAATCGAAATGGACAGCAAGATGCGCTGGCTTCGCCGTTGCTGCACGTGAGGTGTACTCAATCTTCTGCCTCCTAGCGTGGTTCTTCACATGCATGAACACAGCCATAAGAAATGGAGAAACATGTTCCCCGGCAACGTGCCGTCTGAATAACAGATCACGGAGAAACGCTGCTAAAACGTCCAGTGCCCGTGGACGCAATCGCAGTTCTTTCTCCATATCGTTGAGATCAAGGAGTTTGTGGAGTGCGACCTGATTCCGGCCTGCTCTGGTCGCACGGCAGAGAAAGGGACGAATGGCGAGGAATTCCAAGTGGACGAGGGGCAGGCAGAGCAGTTAGCAAAGGAGGAGTGCGGGATCGGCACGCACTGTTCCAGATTGGAAATTCCGGCGCGCTCTCTCTCGATTTTTTCGGTTGCTGCTATCTATCACATAGGGAGACTTTGTGAAGCTCGGTCAAAGAATGCTGCTCGTTTTTGCCGCGACCGTCTTCGGCGGTATGGTCGCTCTCTATTTTCTTTCGCGAGTTCTGCTGCTTTCCAATTTCCAACAACTCGAAGCCGAACAAACGAAACAAACCGTGGAATTTGCGGTGACGGCGTTGTACGAGTCTTATCGTTCCCTGGGAACTGTTGCCAGTGACTACGCATATTGGGACCGCACCTACGACTTCATGGGCGAGCCCGTCAAGAACGATATTTCCCAGGAATTTCAGAACGGGGGAATGGAGGGCCTTGGGATCAATCTGATTGTGATTCGCGACCTCGCCGGCAAGACCGTCTTTGCCAAGGCCTATGACACGCAGACTCATGCCCAGATACAAGTTCCCGCACAGTTCCTGGATGCCATTTTTGCAAAGCCCGAAATGCAACCTCGAACGGTGGCGCGCATGCCTCTCGATGGCATCGTGGAATTCCCAGACGGCCCTTACCTCATTTCCACTCGCCCGATCCTGACTTCTGAGCGCGGCGGCGACTCACGTGGAATTTTCCTATTGGGGCGCCGTTTCGATGATGACCGGAAAGACCAACTCAGCGATCTAACGCGCCAGCCAATCACATTCGCAGAGATCGGCACTAAAACGATGCCGCCGGATTTTCAGGATGCCATGGAATCTTTGCAGCGGGATCCGGGAGAGGTCGACGTGAAGCCGATGAACAAAAACAGAATCGCAGGTTACGTCCTGGTTCCCGACCTGTTTGGCGCGCCCCTCTTCATTCTTCGCGTGGACGCTCCGAGACCAATCTATTTCCGGGGGATTCTTAGCCAGCGGTATATGTTCGCCGCGGTTTTTTGCGGCGCCATTCTGTCTTCCATGGTCATCCTGTTTTTCCTTCAGACTTACGTCGTTTCCCGCGTGAGTGGTCTGGGCCAGGAAGTGAAGAGCATAGGCGACCGTAACGCCATCACCGAACGCGTCAAGCGCAATGGCAGCGACGAGCTTTCCGCGCTCGCTCAAAGCATCAACGGCATGTTGGAACAGTTGGAGAAAAGTCAGGGGCAATTTCTTTTTCTTACGGAAAACATCCACCAGGTTTACTGGATCAAAGATGCCAAATCGGGCGCCTTCGAATACATCAGCCGGGCTTTTGAAACGATCTGGGGGCGTTCCCGGCAGACTCTCTCTCGAAATCCGGATTGCTGGCAGGAACTGCTGCACCCACAAGACCGCGAAATCGCGCGGCGCATGAGGCGCGAGCAGTCCGAAGGCAAACCTACAGAAACTTACTATCGCATCATCTCGGAAGACGGCACACTGCGCTGGCTTTGGGAGCGCGCGTTTCCTTCGCGCGGTCCGGATGGCCAGTTAGCGCAGATTACCGGGTTGACCGAAGACATCACGGACTTCAAACGCAACGAGGAGGCGCTGCTGCAAGCCCATCAGGAATTGGAAGAACGCGTTGCCCAACGTACCGCGGAGGTTGCCGAAAGGAGCGAACTCATTAAACTGCTTGTCGATTCCACACCTGGCGCGATCTATGGGGTCGACGCCGATGGGCGGTGCACCTTCTGCAATCCAGAATCCCTCCGATTGCTGGGCTATACGGAGGCCGAAGAACTTTTGGGCCACAATATTCATGCCAGTGTTCATCACAGCCACAATGACGGCACTCCCTACCCCGACGAGGAGTGCCCCATCTTTGCGAGTTTCAAAAATGGCCAGGACGCCTACTCAGCCGACGAAGTCTTCTGGAAAAAAGACGGCTCTAGTTTTCCCGTGGAATACAGTTCGCGCCAGATCCGGCGGCACGGAAAGGTTGTGGGCGCGGTGGTGTCATTTCTGGATATTACCGATCGTAAACGCAAAGAAATGAAGTTGCGCCACGGCCAGAAACTGGAAGCCGTCGGGCGCCTGGCTGCCGGGATCGCCCATGAAATCAATACGCCCATTCAGTTCATCGGAGACAACACTCGTTTCCTGCAAAACGCCTTCCAGTATGAATTGAAACTAATTCACAAATATCAGGAATTGCAGGATGCCGCCGCCCGCGGGCCCGTGTCGCCGCAACTGCTCGACGATCTGGGGCAAATTCGCCAGGAAACCGATTGGGATTACCTGGAGCAGGAAATTCCCAGGGCCATGGAGCAGATGCTCGAAGGCCTGGGCCGCGTGGCCACTATCGTGCGCGGCATGAAGGAATTTTCTCACGTCGATCGGACCAATGAAAAAGCACCGGGCGACTTGAATCGCGCCCTTGAAAGCACCCTGGTCGTAGCACGCAATGAGTTGAAATATGTGGCCGACGTGGAAACCGATTTTTGTCAACTGCCCCCCGTCGTTTGTCATCTTGGGGATTTGAATCAGGTGTTTTTGAATCTCCTGATCAACGCGGCCCACGCCATCGAAGACTCCAACAAACTCACCGCCAGAAAGGGCAAAATCACGGTACGCACACGTCGCGAGGGGGATTGGGTGGAAGTCAGCATCGCCGATTCCGGCACAGGTATCCCCGAGGAAGCGCGCGAAAAAATCTTTGACCCTTTCTTTACCACCAAAGAAGTGGGTAGGGGGACCGGGCAAGGCCTGGCGCTGGCCCGCGCCATCGTCGTCGAAAAACACGGCGGCACCGTCACTTTTGAAACCGAAATGGGCAAAGGAACAACTTTTTTCGTCAGGCTCCCGTTGAGCGGAAACCCGATGCGCGAGGAGGCGCTTATTTCATGAAACGAATTATTTTTGTAGACGACGAGGTCAGCATTCTGGATGGTTTGAAACGCATGCTCCGCCCGATGCGCTCCGGGTGGGAAATGGCCTTTGCCCCTGGTGCAGATGCGGCGCTTTCGATGCTCGAAGCAGCGCCCTACGACGTGATTGTTACGGACATGCGCATGCCCGGCATGGACGGCGCTTCGCTGCTCGAAATCGTTCGCGAAAAATATCCCTGTATGCTGCGAATCATTCTTTCCGGCTATACCGAATTGCAGGCCTCTCTTCGTGCGGTTCCCGTGGCCCACCAGTTTCTGCTGAAACCATGCGATCCGGAGATGCTGCGCGCCGGTATCGCCCGCGCTACCAGCCTCGGCGAAGTTCTGGACAGCAAAATGTTGACGAGCCTGGTCGGCGCCCTGCGTGAGCTCCCCTCCCTGCCGCGTGTTTTCGCCGAACTAAAGTTGGCCCTCGGGCGCCCGACCACAACCATCGAGCAGGTCGCCCAGATCGTGGAACAGGACGTGGCCGTCAGCGCCAAAATCCTGCAGCTCGTCAATTCCGCTTTCTTTGGTTTGGCGCACGAGGTCAACGATTTAAAAACCGCCGTCAGTTGCCTAGGCATGAGCGTGTTACACGACTTGGTGATCACCCTGGAAGTATTTCGTTCCTTGGTTCCCAACGAATATGTCTCTGAGGAATACCTGGAGGAATTCCACAGGCATGCGCAGTTGACGGCCCGCATCGCTGCGGGAATCGCTCAGGATGCGCATATATCCCCAGCGGTCGTGCTCGCTGCCTTGATGCACGATGTCGGCAAGTTGGTCATCGCCGAACGCACCCCTGTGCATTTCGCGCGCTCGCTCGCACAGGCCGAGCAGGAAAGCGTACCCCTATTCGAGGTCGAAGAAAAATTGATTCACGTTTCTCACGCCGAGGTTGGAGCGTACTTGTTGAGCTTGTGGGGTCTGCCTTACACCGTGGTCGAAGCCGTCGCTCACCACCACCATCCCCGGCGCGTCCCCACCAAGGGTGTGGATATGATCCTGGCTGTATATGCTGCCAACATCCTGGCTCACGAAGTCTGTGCCACGGAAAAACATGCCGTACCTCCAAAGTTCGACATGGAATTCTTGCAAGAAGCTGGCGCAGCCGATGTGCTACCCAAGTGGCGCGGTATTGGTGAGGCGATTTACCAGGGGACGTCGGCTAGTCCGCTGTCTCTGCGGACACATTAGCTCGATTTATGCTTACGTTCGCGATCAGGTTTTCAAAAATGTTTCCGCGAAATTCAAAAGACAGCAAAATCCCGCGCTCAGCCAGGGCACAGATATCGTCATAGGCGTGAACGGAGCGGAATCCGCAACGCCTTCTGCCAGCGGCAAGCGACGCGACGCGACACGCCTACGCGAAAGGCACTTCAGAGGCGAGACGCGTCTTACGGTTCGTCGTCGCCGTCCGATGGTCCGCCGAGTTCTTCTCCGAGGTTCTTCTTGGGATCGATGGGAGAAAACCCATCTTTGGTCAATCCCTTATTCAAATCAGCTATGTCCTTTTCGCGGATTTCGCTCCAGCGGCGTCGCACACCCGTTTCATCCTGTTCCAAATCCTGATAAGCCGCCTCGGCCTGAGTGGTCGGCGCCGCATCCGCGCTATCGGCCACAGCCAGGATCGCCGCGAAGTGCTGATTCAGCGTCGAGAAATTTTCAGGCGTCTTGCCACTGGACGGCACGCCATAGAAACTATGCTGCGTGCCTCCTTCCAGTTCGGCGCACTGGTTGTCCAGCGCCGCGAGCTCCTTGGCCAGCTTCTCTTTACCCATAACCTTCTTTGACGCTTCCTTGATCTGCTCGCGCACCGATTTCACCTGCCCCAATGATTCGTAGCTCTCGTTCATTCCTTCCACCGCGCCGATCTCCATTTCCTGTTGTTTGCGCAGATCTTCGAGCGATGTGTGGATGCGCGGATCCATTTTCACGGTCAGCGGTTGGGAATAACTCTGCCCGTTCACGGTCAGCCTCACGGTGTACGAACCGGGCAGCGCTCTTGCGCCCAGCGGCAGCAACGGCGTGTCGTGCAAAATTGCCGAAATCGGAAATTCCCTCTCGAGCGCGTCCGGCCGCGGATAATGCACGTCCCACACAAAGCGATGCATGCCCGCCTCCGTAGAAAGGATTTGCATCGGGCGAACCCAATACATCGGAACGGGATATTCCGCCGCCAATTTTTCCATGGGCAACGGTTTGTCCGTGCTGCTGTAGCGGCGAACCAGCGCTCCGCTGGAGTCCAGAATTTCCAGCGTCACCGGTCCCTGCGCAGTTGCCGCCAGATAATAATCAAGGATCGCGCCGTCCGGCGGATTCTTCCCTGCCGGAACTTCGGGCGGCAACGGTGTGTCTGTATTCCGGTTCCAGCGCCACCGCAAAGCCTCTTGCGGGGCAAACAGAACAACCGGTTGTTGCGCAACTTTGTCGGTCAACTGCCGTAGCGGCGTAATGTCATCCAGAATCCAAAACGACCTGCCATGCGTGCCGACAATCAGGTCGTCGCCGTGGATCGTCAGGTCACGCATGGAAGTGTGCGGCAGGTTGAGCTGCAACGGCTGCCACACATCGCCGTCGTTGAAGGAAACGTACACGGCGTTTTCCGTCCCGGCAAAAAGCAATCCTTTCCGCACAGGATCCTCGCGCACCACATCGGTCGGAACCGTTGCCGGCAATCCAGCGACAATTTCCTGCCAATTCGCTCCATAATCGCGCGTGCGAAAAATATGCGGACGCAAATCATCCAGCCTGAAGGTGTTCACGGCAGCATACACGGTGCCCGCGTCGAAGTGCGAAGCTTCGAGGATCGATACTTTCGCCCAGGGCGTAAGCGCCGACGGTGTCACATTCTTCCAGGTTTTACCGCCATCGCGGGTGATTTGAATCAGGCCGTCATCCGTCCCCGCCCAAATCGTGTCGGTTTCCCTGCGCGAGGGTGCGACGGCATAAATCGTTCCACGATGCTTGCCGTTTTCCGGATCGCCCGTGGCGAAGACCCCAAGATTTGCGGGCACCGCATAAGATTCGCGCGTCAGGTCCGGGCTGATAACCGACCAACTGTGCCCCTGGTCCGTTGTTTTAAACAAAACGTTGCCCGCGAAGTACAACACCTTGGGATCAAGCGGCGAAAATAGCAGCGGCAGCGTGCGATTGTATCGATACTCGCCGCGACGAATGGGTTCGGGCGCAACATCGGCCACTTCTCCAATGTCCTGCTGCGTGCGCGTGAGCTTCGCCCCGAAAACAATATTCGAATCTTTGGGGTCGACCGCTACTTTGCCGTATTCGAATATACCCGGCAGAGTCCAATCGCGAAACGTAATCTCGCCGTAATCGCTGCGGCTTTTTGTGGCCACGCTACCCGATTCCTGCTGCCCACCGTAAACCCAGTAAGGAAAGCGATTGTCAGTGGTCACGTCATAAAACTGCGCGGTGGGCTGGTTATACCAACTGCTCCACGTTGTGCCGCCGTTCACGCTGATCGCCGCGCCCTGATCCGCTGAGATCGCGATGATCTGCGGATTCTCCGTGCTGATCCAGATGCGCTGGTAATCGTCTCCGCCCGGCGCTCCCTTCCACCCGGTAAATGTTTTGCCGGCATCGGTCGACTTCCAGGAAGCGGTGTTGGCAACGTAAATCACGTCGGGATTATCCGGTGCCACCGCGATGCCCATGGCGCCTGGGCCGCGCCCGCCGATGCGATGATCGGAATTAACCAGTTGCCACGATTCGCCCGCGTCGTCGGAACGATAGATTCCAGCCTTGTCTTTCTTTGTTTCCACGTTCAGGTACACACGCTTGGGATTGCTGGGCGCGATGGCGATGCCGATGCGAGAGAGGCGATCTTCGTTCGTCGGCAAGCCTTGCGTGATGGGTCTCCACGTGCTTCCGCCGTCGTTGGACTTGTACAACCCGCTACCGGGAATAACGAAATATTCGCCGCTGCGCACTTCCCACGGAGCCACGCGCGCAGCCCAGAAAGCTGCGAACAAAACTTGCGGGTCGCTCGGGTCCATCACCACATCCGCAGCGCCTATGTTTTCATCCTTATATAGAACCTTTTCGAACGTTGTCCCTCCATCCGTAGAACGAAACACGCCGCGCACGGGATTAGGCCCGTACGGATGGCCCTCGGCGGAAACGAACACGCGATCCGGATCCTTTGGATCCACCACGATCGCTGTAATCTGCTGCGCATCGCTCAAATCCAGGTGCGTCCATGTTTTGCCCGCGTTCGTCGATTTATAAATTCCGTCGCCCACGGACAGATCGGGCCGTTGCAGTCCTTCACCGCTTCCCACATAAACGATGTTCGGGTTCGAAGGTGCTACGGCAATGGCTCCGACAGAACCGGTCGGCTGTTCATCAAAAATGGGTTTCCACGTATTTCCAAAATCGTCCGTCTTCCACACGCCGCCATTCACCGGAGCCATATAAAAAACGTTGGGCTCGTGGGGCACACCGGTAATCGCGACCGTGCGTCCGCCACGGAACGGCCCGATGCAGCGCCAGCGCATCTCCGAGAAAAGTTTCTGATCGTATTGTTGTGCGCACAGCGGCATCGTCGCCGCCACAACCAGGCTCCCAAACACAATCCAGCGTGCGAGTTTCGACAAGGGCATCGGTTTCCTCCATAGACCAAGGGAGAATAACTCCTGACCTGCGTAAGGGCAAACCAGCAGAAAACATGCCTCGCAAGAGATACGCTGCAAGAAACAGGTATCGAGCAAAACGCATCTGTTATAGGCTTTTTGCGATGCGGCGCCAAAACAATCCACATGGTCATTGCGGAAAAACTTGCGCCCCCGACAGATAATTCATTCCCATGGCCGACGAAAATCAACCATTGCGTTCGAAAGGAACTGGGCCACGCAACCCACTCGGGCTCGCGTTTCTCTCTCTTGCGGTGGGGGCGGTGGCCGGTCTCGTCGGAGCGTTCTTTCGAATCGGACTCCGTCACCTGGATGTCTGGCGTACGTTGCTCATCGGGAAAGCGCACGCGTTGGGTTGGGGCGGAATTATTGTTGTAGTCTCCGTCACCGCGCTGCTGGCCGCTCTCGCCGCCTGGATGGTTCGCCGAATCGCGCCGGAATCCATAGGAAGCGGCATTCCATATGTGGAAGCAGAGTTGCGCGAAGGCTGGGCAGGCAATCCCCTCCGCATTATCGCCGTCAAATTTGTTGGTGGGCTGATGGCCATCGGCGGCGGCTTGGCGTTAGGCCGCGAGGGTCCAACCGTTCAGATCGGCGCAGTCATCGGCCACTTCCTGGGCGAAACATTTCGCAGGGATAACAACGACCGCCGCGTCTTGCTAGCCGCGGGAGCCGGTGCAGGCCTCGCCACGGCTTTCAATGCTCCAATCGCAGGCGCCGTTTTTGTCTTGGAGGAATTGGTGGGCGAATTCGACGTGACCATTTCCATCGCTACCCTCGGCACTTCGGCAGGAGCGATAGGTATCGCGCGATTGCTGCTGGGCCGCGACCCCGATTTTGTCGTTCCCATGCTCGCGCACCTGGATGTGGGCAATCTCTGGTCGCATTTTGTTTTGGGAATCGTTTTAGGAGTTTTGGGCGTCGCCTATTCTCGCGCGATTTTGGGGATGATCGCTTTGCAGAACCACCTGAACCGAATCGCCGTCGAGTGGCGCGCGGCCGCCGTCGGCGCCATCATCGGTTTGTTGGGATGGTTTGCTCCGAACCTGATCGGCGGCGGCGACATCCTCACTCAACAGGCCCTGATTAGCAATGTGCTGTTTGGCGCCATTGCCGTCATCTTTCTGATTCGTTTTGTTCTCGGCCCGCTGTCCTATTCGGCGCAGACTCCCGGCGGCTTGTTCGCACCGATGCTGACGATCGGATCGCAAGCAGGCTTGTTGATGGGCTGGCTTTGGATTCGCCTGTTTCACAGCAACACGTTTCTGCCGCAGGAGTTTGCCATCGTCGGCATGGCGGCGTTTTTTGCTTCGGTCGTGCGTGCACCCGTTACCGGGATTATTCTTGTGACTGAGCTGACGGGAAGTTCCTCGTTGCTCCTTCCGATGCTCGCCGCGTCCTTCACAGCGATGAGCGTGGCTACGTTCCTGAAACAGCCGCCAATCTACAGTTCGCTGCGTGTGGTGCGTTAGCCGAAAATTTCGCAGCGCCCAGCGCGCTCGCAGCTCCGCTGCGCAACCGGATCGTGGCGACAACACGCAAGTAGGAGCACACTAGATTCCATAGGATGATTCCATGCGTCTGAAATCCAGAATCATTGTGCAAGGTCTGTTTACGTTTGCCGCCACTTTCGCACTTCTGTTCCTCCCGGCTGGCACGCTGGATTTCTGGGAAGCTTGGGTTTTTCTGGGAATTCTTTTTATTCCCATGGTGATTTTTTCGGTTTATTACTACCAGCATGATCCCGCCCTCGTGCGACGTCGCATGCAGGCGCACGAAAAAGTCAAACAACAGCAATGGATCATCCGCGCAGCCACGATGCTTTCTGTTTTGGGCTTGCTCATGCCAGGCCTGGATCATCGCTTTGGGTGGACGCGCCGGCTAACGGACGGTATCCCGCTGTGGGTGGAAATCGTCGCGCAAGTGCTAGTGTTGTCCGGATATCTGGGAACAATGTGGGTAATCCATGTCAATCGCTTCGCGGCGCGCACCATCCAGGTCGAAGCAGGCCAGAAAGTAGTTTCCACCGGACCCTATGGCGTAGTTCGCCATCCTATGTATTCCTTCGCCACACTGATGTGGTTGGCCATTGCGCCCTCGCTCGGATCGTATGTGTCTCTGCCCTTTTTCGCGTTGCTGCTTCCAATCTTCGCCGCGCGCTTGTTGAACGAGGAAGAAGTGTTGCGTCGGGACTTGCCGGGCTACGTCGAATATTGCCAGAGAACCAGGTACCACCTGATTCCGTATATCTGGTAGCAGATCGCCGGACTGCGACTGGTGCACATGTGCTAACCTTCCGGCGTTTCGCAAATCCATTGTGATTTCGCACGAAGGGAGTTTCCCAATGTCTTTCGCCAGAATGAGAAAGACGATTCTCTTGCTCATCGCGACTCTGCTTTGTATTTCCTCACAGGCATGGTCCCAGTCGAAGCCGCCCGATCAGCAAATGCAGATCCAGAAACTGGAGGACGCTGCCGTCGATGTGTCACTTGGTCCGAACGAACCGCCGCTGCAATTGAGCTTGCAACAGCTAATGGAACTCTACAAAATTCCGGCATTCAGCATCGCGGTGATCGACAACTACCGGATCGTCTGGGCAAAGGCGTACGGACTGACTGATGGCAGCTCGAACAAGCCCGTCACCACCAGGACGCTGTTCCAGGCAGGCTCCATCAGCAAACCGGTTGCCGCCACCGGCACATTGTATCTGGTAGAGAAGGGCAAGCTCTCGCTCGACGAAGATGTGAATCAAGAGCTGAAAACCTGGAAACTACCTGAGAACGAATTCACAAAAACGCAAAAGGTGACGCTTCGCCGCCTGATGTCCCACACTGCAGGGCTAACGGTCCATGGCTTCCCTGGCTATGACGTGGATACGGCCCGGCCAACGCTGGTACAGATCTTCAATGGAGAAAAACCGGCCAATACCAATGCGATCCGTGTGGATGTGGTCCCCGGCACATTGGAACGCTATTCCGGCGGCGGGGTCACCATCGAACAACAGCTCGTGATTGACGTAACCGGCAAGCCGTTCCCGGAATTCATGCACGACACCGTGCTCGAAAAAATTGGCATGACCGACAGCAGTTACGCCCAGCCCCTCCCGGCCGAGTGGGCAGCGCGCACCGCCGCAGGCACGTACGCAGACGGAAAGCCCGTTCATGGACGCTGGCATATCTATCCCGAAATGGCTGCGGCAGGATTGTGGACGACTCCCACGGATCTGGCAAAGTTTGCGATCGAAATCGCGCTATCCAAGCAAGGCCAAGCCAACCATGTGCTCTCGGAAAAAATGACGAACGAGATGCTCACTCCGGTAATGGACGAAGCCGGGCTCGGATTCTTCCTGGACAAAAATAATCCCGGTCAGTTCGGACACGACGGCGCCGACGAAGGTTTTCAATCGCTGCTGACCATGAACGCGAACACAGGAAAAGGTGTCGTCATTATGACCGATTCCGACCGGGGCATCTTCGCGGGACAATTGGTTATGCTCAGCATAGCCAAAGAATATGGGTGGAATTACAAAGCGGCTCCTGACCCTGTTTCCACTCTTCTGTTGCTGGCGAAGATGAAGGGCCCTGCGGCGGCGCTGCAACATTACACGGAAATAAAAACTTTGCATGCCAAAAATGTAAGCGAAGAAACCCTTAACAATCTCGGCTATCTGCTGCTGCAGGAAGGCCAAGCGCCAGCCGCCACCACCTTGTTCCAGCGAAACGTCCAGGAATATCCGCAATCCTGGAACGTTTACGACAGCCTCGGCGAGGCTTACATGGATGCGGGCCAAAAATATCTGGCCATCTCCAATTATGAGAAATCATTGCAACTCAATCCGAAGAACGAGAACGGCATGCAGAAGCTGAAACAATTGAAAGAATCCAAATAATCGAGGGAGCCGTGATTCGCACCGCGACAATAGTTGGACTGATGGCGCTAGCTACTTCGCCGAGCTTCCCGGCTGCCCGGGCACAAACCGCTGCACCCGCTGTGTCCAATAGCTGTATCGGCAAAGCCAACAAGGCAACAATCTCCGCTACGTGATGCTAATTGGTCTTCGCTGGGACTTGTTCGCGAAATGGAAAGACACCGGCAAGTGGCCGGACGATCCAGAAGCCAACAAAGCTCTCGGTGCTCACTCCGAATATTGGTCCAAGCAACTAAGGCCGGCCGCGCCCGACTGGCCGGCGGAATGAATGGCGATCACGGGGACAATGTGGCGCTGATTATTTTCGAAGCCGCTTCTCGGGAAGAAGCCGAAACTATCGTCAAAAACGATCCGGCGGTGAAAGCGTAGGTCTTCCAGGCACAAGGCCACCCGATGGACGCGCACTGGCTGACCAACAAGCTCCCGCCGGGCGCGGAAACCTGCGAAGAAGGCGTCAATCCCCCGAAATAGTGCGTTCGCGTGCCCTGTTACAAATGACAATGCCCATGCCTGTCTTTCGAATATAAGATACAATTCGTTCGTCGCCGAGCGCTCCGCGCACCCTAGGGGCGACACGAACCGATCAGGAGAGCCGCAATGAATCGTCTTTTGAAGTTACTTCTGCCCATTCTGTGTGTGTGTGTTGCCGCCGGACCGGCCGCCGCGCAGAACAAGAAGGAAATCCCCGCGGCGGATGTAATCAGCAGATCCATCAAAGCAGTGGGATACGAAGTTGGCGCAGGCGCCACGAAGGTTATCTTTCTCGGCACAAGTGCCGCGCCGCAAGCCAGCGGTGAAGCCAAGGTCGACGCCAAGCGCGCGGGCACGGATATCGATCTGAAAGTGAAAGGAATGCCCCAACCCACCACACTGGGCGCGGAATTCCTCACCTACGTCCTTTGGACCATCACACCCGACGGTTCAACCACCAACCTCGGCGAAATTCCCATCGACAAGACGGGCAATGGCAAGCTCAGCGTCACCGCGCAATCCCAGACTTTCGCCATGATTGTAACGGCCGAGCCGTATTTCGCAGTGCAATTGCCGAGCGAAGTGGTTGTGCTCGAAAACGACACCAAGAAAAATACCAAAGGCAAGATTTTCCCGGACAACGACTACAAGCTCATGAAACGGAGCCAGTACACCAAGCTCGGCAATCCTCTGGCGCTCACTCCCGACCTTAAGAAAGTTCCGCTGGATATGTACGAGGCGCGCAACGCCGTTGACATCGCCAAATCGCAAAAGGCGGAGGAATACGCGCCTGAAATTTACTCGAAGGCCGCAAGCAGCCTGCAGATGGCAGAGAACGCCCTGTCCTCTAACGCCGACAAGTCCCAGATCATCACCAACGCGCGCCAAACGATCCAATTCGCCGAAGATGCCCGAGCACTTTCCGCCGAGCGCCAGGAAGCGCAGCGCATCCAGCAAGAAAAAGATGCCGCCGCAGCTGCAGCCGCCGCCAAAGCCAATGCCGAGGCAGCAGCCGAGGCACAGCGTCAAGCCGAACTAACCGCCGCGAAAGAAGCCCAGATGAAGGCCGAAGCCGCAGCGCAAGCGGCACAGCAACAGGCCGCGGCCGCTGAGGCTGCACAGAAAGCGGCAGCAGAACAAGCTGCGCTCCAGGCGAAGGAGCAAGCCGCGAGAGACGAGGCTGCGCGAGCACAGGCCGCCACCGCCGCGCTGCGCGCCCAGTTGCTCAAACAACTCAATGACGTGTTGCAGACGACCGACACGCCCAGAGGCCTAGTTGTCAACATGGCTGACGTGTTGTTTGAAACGAATCGCTATGCCTTGAGCCAAGACGCCCAGCTCAAGCTGGCCAAGCTTTCCGGCATCATTCAAGCGCATCCCGGCTTGAACCTTGCGATTGAAGGCTACACGGATACCACCGGCACACCGGACTACAACCTAAAGCTTTCCCAGCAGCGCGCTGACGCAGTCCGCGATTTCCTCGTTACGCAGGGTCTGTCCGCAGACACGATCACGTCGAAAGGACTAGGCCAGGCGGATCCGGTCGCAGACAACACCACAGCGGCAGGGCGCAAGATGAACCGCCGCGTGGAAATCATCGTCTCTGGCGAGGTAATCGGTGTAAAAGTAGGCCGCTAGAATCGCTCAAAAATACAAAGGGCCGGTCTCCGCGTGAGGCTGGCCTTTCTTTATCTGTATTTAGCTTGATGTGTCTTGGCCGAAGCACAGTACGTAGCCGTTGCAATCCTCGATTGCGATCTCCCGCGTTCGGTAGGAAGTCTCCTCAGGACTTCGAATAATCCTGGCACCTTTCGACTGCAGTTCCTCCTGGAGACCATTGAGATCGGTCACCCAGACATATACGTCCCAGGGCGTCTGGGCATGGGCATTGCGACTGGGGCGCGGAGAAGTCGAGGGCCCATGTTTGCTAAACGAAATCTCAACGGAATCTCGCAGCAGAATGACGAAGCAAGGCAGCTCTCACCAGTATCGATCGAAATGAAATCCGAGGACGTCACGGTAGTATTCCGCCGTCCTGACGACATCTTCGACAAGAAAACAGGGAGAGATACTGCGGAGTCTTTGAGCTGCCTGAGAAGCTACGTCTGCCATAGGCGTTCCAGAACTTGGCCGAGTCTATGGAAAGACCAAAAGTGGTCAAGCCAAATCTTTGTGTGCAGGTGTGACTGACACCTTCCCGGGTTGCGGCGTTGGCTACTCCGCCGCTTTGGGTTGGACCGCTGTTTTCTCGACCGGTCGCGCCGGGGTTCCATCCGCCTTTACATAATGCGCATACCAGGCAATGTAGCGCTCGTCTAAATCCTTAATGTGACTCGGCGTCTTGAACTCGTGGTATTCATCTGGATAAACCACCAGCAACGTATCGCGTCCCAGCGCCTTCAGCGATTCGTACATCTGTTCTCCGCCTAAAACCGGCACATTCCAATCGATGTTCCCGCCCACGAACATGGTCGGCGTTTGAATGTCCTTCACATGCCAGAACGGCGCCACGCGTTCCCACACCTCGCGATGCTCCCAGGGCAGCCCGAGTTCAGCTACGTAGTCCCGCACATACTCGTCATGGCCCCACAGGCTAGTGAACTCCGCCGCCCCTGCCCCGGAAATCGCCGCCTTGAACCGGTTTGTGTGCCCGATGATGAAGTCCGTGGAAATACCGCCATAAGACCAGCCGCCGACTCCAAGCTTGTCGGGGTCTGCAATTCCCTGCGCGATCGCATAATCGACCATCGCCATGTCGTCCTGATAATCCTTGTTGCCCCAGTCCGCAAAGATGGCTTTGCAGTAGTCTTGACCGTAGCCGGACGAACCCCGCGGGTTGGGCAAAAGCACTACGTATCCATTTGCGGCCAACAACTGCGCCAGATCCTGAAATTCCGCGTAATAGGCCCACACCGGGCCGCCGTGCGGCCGCACAATCGTGGGATATTTCATCCCCGCCACGTAGCCCAGCGGCTTGTAGACGTAACCGTGAACGACTGTGCCGTCCTTGGACTTGAAGGACACGTATTCGCCCGGGGAAAGCTTAAAGGTTGAGAGCCACGTATCGTTGACGTGCGTTAGCCGCGTCAACTTTCCGGCGGGTGCGGCGAACAGCTCAAACGGGCGGTCGATCGTGGAGATGGCTGCGGCAAGGTTGCCGTCTTTCGCCACACTGTAGGCATCCACAAACATGCGCCCGCCGATCGGCCGTGCGACCGCGCTGTCCGCCAAACTAACCTGCGCCAGAGTTTGCGTCCCGTCGTCATCAACCAGGAAGAAAATGGACTTGCCGTCGGGGGCAAAGCGCGGAGTAACGCCATTCCGGTCCAGAGCCAGGGTCAGCACTTTAGCCTGCCCGCCAGTCGCGGGAGCCACCGCAATGTGTTTTGTGCCGTATTCGAATAGCTTGGGATCGAGCTGTGTCGAGAACGCGATCCACTTTCCATCCGGAGACCACGCCGGATCGTGATCACCCGCCAATCCCGTCGTCACCTGCGTCGCCGTCGCGCCTTTGTCTGTGTTGTCCGCGGCCACCACCCAAATATTCACGGCGTACGTTGCGTCTGGGTCAGGCTTGGAGCGATTGCTGGCGAACGCGAGCACCTTGCCGTCGGGTGACCAAGCCGGTTCGGTGTCCTCGTAGTCTCCGGACGTAACCTGTTTGATAGATTTCGTCGCGACGTCGAAGATGTATAGGTGCGTGCGCCGCCGCTCAAGGTAGCCGACGGTGTCTTCCTTGAAATAAAGCCGGTCAATCACCCAGGGTCGCTGCGATTTCGACTTTTTCCCGGCAGGTTTCTCCGCGCCATCCTCGTCCTTGCCTTTCGCGCTGGCAGCCTCGATCTCCTCCGGCGACGGATCGCGCAGAATCAGCACCAGCCGCTTGCCATCCGGCGACCATGCGAAGTCGTCCACATCCTGGACCGTCTCGGTCAGGCGCAGCGCTTCTCCACCCTGCCGGTTCAGGAGGTATACCTGTGTTTTCCCGTCGTCGCCATCCGCGTCCTTGCGCGAAGACAAAAACGCCAGAAATTTTCCATCGGGAGACCATCGCGGATGATCAGACACCGTATCCTCGGAGGTGAGTGGTAGCGCTTCGCCGCCCGCAGCGGGCACCATCCATATCTGCGTGCCGTTCTTGTCGTCCTTGAGCGACGTTGAGTTGACGGTATAGGCGATCATTTGCCCGTCCGCCGTAATCTGCGGATCGTGCACCTCGCGCACCCCGAACAAGTCGTCGACGCCAAGCGGACGTGGCGCCGGAGCCTGCTGTGCATGAGTAATGGAACTAGCCAAGGCAAGCGCGAACAGAACGAACACTGGGCGGAGCGTCATGCGGATGATTCCCCCGAAAAATGAAGGATAAGTGCGGATGAATCGAGTGTAGCATGGCCCGCGGACGCCGTTTCTGTAGCGCGGGACGAGTCCCTTAGTCCAGCGGCTTTCCCGAAGCCAGTCCAAGACTGAAGACACCGGCATCGCCTTTCGATTTTCTTAGCGCAATTCCTCCGGCAGCTCCGCTCTGACGCCACATCCCCTTCCGTCACCAGCCACCCGCGCATACAGTTTTCTGCTCCAATTTTTTTTCATTTTCTTCATTTTTTTCTTGCACGCACGCGTAGAACTTGTATTCTTCAAAAAGTGCGCTTGCTTTGCATAAAGGGATAGCGACGCGCACTTTTAGGAGGACGAGAGAAAAAAATTGAGCACTATATCGCTCCCCGCACAAGTTCCCTCCCAAGCATTTCCCACAACAAGAAAGGCAGTCGCAAAACTGACTCTCTGGCCGCTTGTTGCCGCCACGTTCTTTATGGTGTCTGGAGGCACGTATGGAACGGAATCCATCATTGCGGGCGCGGGATATGGTCGTGGCATTCTGGTTTTACTTTTTCTTCCGGTGCTCTGGTGCCTGCCGACAGCTTTCATGATCGGCGAACTGTCCAGCGCTCTGCCTGAAGAAGGCGGTTACTACGCCTGGGTGCGCCGCGGTCTCGGCAATTTCTGGGGATTCCAGGAAGCTTGGCTCTCGTTGGCCGCCAGCATCTTCGATATGGCCATTTACCCCACGCTCTTCGTGTTTTATCTGAAGCAGATGGCTCCGTGGTTTGCCGTGGGCCATCACGATATTTACGCCAGCCTGTTCGTGGTGGTGACTTGTGCAGCGCTGAATTTGGCGGGTATCCGCGTTGTCGGGATTACGTCGCTCTGGTTGTTCTTCCTTCTGTCGCTGCCATTCGGGCTTATCGTACTTCTCTCGCCGATCCACGCAGGAGCTTTCGCGGAGCCGCAAGCAGCCTCGACGGGAGCCAGTATCGGGCTTCTCGGCGCCGTGCTCGTGGCCATGTGGAACTATATGGGTTGGGACAACGCGTCTACGATCGCTCAGGAAGTCGAACGGCCGCAGCGAACGTATCCGAAAGCCATGATCGCCGCGGTGATCTTGGTTTCGCTCACCTACATTCTTCCTTTTGTGGCCGTGTACTTCTCCGGCACTCCAGCCTCGGCGTTCGCTGAAGACGGTTCCTGGGCTTCGGTCGCCGGCCGACTGGGCGGCACCATTCTTGGTATCCAGTGGCTCCGCTTCCTCGTCACCATTGGTGGCATGATGAGCGCCTTCGGGATGTTCAACGCCTTGGTGATGAGCTATTCGCGCCTGCCGCTGGCTATGGCGCGCGACGGCATGTTGCCGAAGGTATTCGGCAAAGTGACCAAGAAAAATGAAACCCCGTGGGTGGCCATCGTGGTTCTGGCGAGCTGCTGGGCCTTGTGCCTTGGCCTCGGCTTCAAGCGCCTGGTAACGCTGGACATCATGTTGTACGGCGGTTCGCTGATGCTGGAATTTGTCACCTTGGTGGCCTTGCGCATTCGCGAACCGAAGCTGCGCCGCTCCTTCCGCGTGCCCGGCGGCATGGCCGGCGCCGTGAGCTGCGGCATTTTCCCGCTATGCCTGCTGATCCTGGCGATGGTGGAAAGCGAACAGGAATCGATTCTCAACATGAACGGCCTTCTCTTCGGCGTTCTCATCATCCTGACCGGCTTTGCGCTCTACTTGGCCACCGGCAAGCTGCGCGCTCGCTACACCGCCGAATTGGCGTCCCAACCCACGCAAGCCGACTAGCCTTGAGGTGCGGGAGCACAGCTGCCGCTTTCTCTGACGAGACATCATCGCCCGATAGACCAGTGGCAGCCCTGAATTCGCCACCTCCCAACCCAGCCCCTTCCCTTTTTCGACCCGCCCACCAACCTCTCTCCACGGCAGCTCATCAGATTTGATATTCTTCTCTTCGTGATCCTCTTCCGCGGACAGCGCAAACTTATTTTCGCGGCCCTGCCGGCCGCTCTGGCGCTGATTGCCCTGTTTCTTCTCGCTACATGGCGCGCCAGTTCGCAAGCTCCCACCAATCCGCAAACTCCTTCGACGGCAGCGACCACTCCCCAGGTGACATCCGCCCCGACGCCACCGCCACCACTCCGCGAAGCGCCCAGCGTCGGCCTGAACATCGTGGTTCTCGATCCGGCACACGGCGGAACTGACTTAGGAGCACGCGGCACCGAAGGCATTCGCGAGAGTGAAGTGGTCCTACAATTCGCAGCGCAGGTTCGCCACGCGCTGGAGGGTCAGGGTTTTCAGGTGATTCAGACTCGCGAAGGCAACGAAAACCCGTCCTTCGACGATCGCTCCGCACGCGCAAACGCCCAACGCGGTGCTGTCTTCATCACCCTTCACATCGCATCCACCGGCCTGCCCGGTACGGTCCGCACCTACGTCATGCCAGAGAGCCTCGCACTGCGCGACCCCTCGGGGCTGATCCCGTGGGATCAGGCGCAGCTTCCGTTCGAGCCGCTCAGCCACAAGCTGGGCGATATGGTGCAGGCCGAGCTTGCCAGACGCTTCAAAGGCTCGCCGGACGCAGCGCAAATGGCACCCATTCGCCAGTTGCGCACCACCGCCGCGCCCGCAATCGCCGTGGAGGTTTCCAGCGTCTCGGTGGAAAATCGCGCGGATCTGGATCGTATGATTCCAGGAGTGGCCGATGCCATCGCTCACGGCGTAGCGGCGTTCCGTCCTTCCTATGTCGTTCCCGTCATGCCCGGTACGCCTCTGGTGCAGCCGTGAATCAGAAATGGCCGTATTGGCTAGGAGGCGGACTCCTCGTCGCTGTGATCGCCGCCGCGATCTACTTCCCTGCACTGCGCCGGCAAGTTTATAAAGCCAAAACCATCACGGAGAAGACGGCGGAGCAGGCGCGACGTGAACTTTTGCCGGTAGCCCCTGTAACGAGCGGCGAGCCCAGGAGGAAGGCCAGCATGTACTGGGGTTCCGCCTCGAGCGATGGCACCCTCGTGCCTGTAACCATTGAGCTTCCTCTTTCCAGCGATCCAACGTTATGCGCCAAGGAACTGCTCAACACCCTTCTGGCCGGCCCTGTGGATCCCGAGGCCCGAACACTACCACCGGATGCGGCGCTTCTGGCCTTCTATATTCTTCCTGACGGCACCGCGGTCGCGGATTTTTCAGAAGCCCTGGCTACTTCCATTCCTTCAGGAATTCAAAGTGAACAGTTGGCCGTGGATTCCATCACACGCACGCTCGAAGCCAACGTGCCTCAGGTTCAGCGATTGCGAATCTTGATCCATGGCCAGGAAGTCGACACCCTCGCCGGCCACTTGGATCTAACGCAAACCTTTCAGGTCAGCATGAGCACTGTAGGCAACGCGCCATCTCGCTCTGGAGTTTCCGTTCTGACCGCCCCCATACAAAAAGCCATCGACAAAGTAAAGCGCGCCACCAAGAAGCAATAAGCAGCCCACAGGCCCATAGCCGCGCAAGCATTTCCGGACTATCCTAGGCAGTCATCGCTAGGAGGCCCTTTGCGAAGTGACGGCCGAACGCCAGACCAAATACGCCAGGTGAAAATCATCCCTGATTTTATTTCCCAAGCCGAAGGCAGCGTCCTGATCGAACTCGGCAAAACACGCGTGATCTGTACGGCCACTGTGGACGACGGTGTGCCCTCCTTCCTGAAAGGCACCGGCAAAGGCTGGGTGACCAGCGAGTACGGCATGCTGCCGCGCGCCACTGAGGTTCGCACGCAACGCGAAGCGGCCCGCGGCAAACAATCCGGCCGGACTTTAGAAATACAGCGCCTCATCGGCCGCTCTCTACGCGCCGTTATCGACCAGGAAGCCCTGGGTGAAAAAACAGTCTGGATCGACTGCGATGTCATCGAAGCCGATGGCGGCACGCGCACTGCTTCCATCACCGGCGCGTTCGTTGCCCTGGCGCTGGCCATGGCGCGCATGGTCGCCGCCGGTATGTTGCGATCCTCCCCGCTGATTGATACCGTGGCCGCCACGAGCGTCGGCATCGTCGACGACGTGTCTGTGCTGGATTTGTGCTATGAAGAAGATTCGCGCGCTGAAGTGGATATGAACGTGGTGATGACCGGCAGCGGCGATTTTGTGGAAATTCAAGCCACTGCGGAGGGCCGCCCCTTCACCGGAGGAGAGATGCATGACCTGCTGGCGCTCGCTGCGGCCGGGATTCGCCGCCTGACTGAGGAGCAACGCACCATGTTGCCCGCAAAATTTCTAGGCGGCCGATGACCGCGCCTCACTCCAGGCAAAAACTCATCCTCGCGTCCGGCAATCCTGGCAAGTTGCGGGAATATCAGATGCTGGCTGCAGGCCACGCGGAACTGGCTCTGGAGTTGCTCCCCGGTTTTTCGGCTATTCCGGAATTTCCTGAGGATGCGCCGACGTTTGCCGAAAATGCCGCTGGCAAAGCTCTCTATTATTCGAAATATTCCGATGGCTTGGTATTTGCCGACGATTCCGGCCTGGTCGTTCCCGCGCTCGGTGGCGCACCGGGTGTGCTCTCCGCTCGCTATGCCGGCCCCGGCGCCCGCGGCGAACAACGCAACGCAAAATTATTGGCAGAGCTGCAAGGCAAAACGGGCGCGGAGCGTGCAGCATATTTCGTCTGCGTCATTGCTGTCACAAGACGGGGCCACTTTTTGGCCGTGGTTTCCGGCAAAGTCGATGGCGAAATCCTGCCGCAAGCACGTGGTACAGGCGGATTCGGCTATGATCCCGTCTTCTATTTCCCCCAGCTCGGAAAATCCTTCGCCGAATCAAACGCCGAGGAAAAAAACCAGCACAGCCACAGAGGCACAGCCTTCCGCCGCCTGATGGAGATTCTGAAGTGAACGGGTTTGCACGCGCGGCCGGCAGCATTATAAACAAGCGATGTCATGCTGCACACTTCTCTTGCGACAAAGGATCTCAACGCCCATTCCAGCATTACCCAACCGTTCGCCTACCGCCCCCAACTCGCGTAACATATCGTTCCGAGCGCGCACTATCGGAGAACCCATGCCGGCCAAGAAAAAAGCCAAGCCCGCAAAGAAGCAAACAGGCAAAAAGCCCACCCGCGCCAAGGGTAGCAACCCCAAGCGCGTCGCCGCAATCCTCGCCAAGCTTGACGAAGCCTATCCCGCCGCTACCTGCGAACTGAAACACGAAAACGCTTTCCAACTGCTCATTGCCACGATTCTCTCCGCGCAATGCACCGACGTGCGCGTGAATCAAGTGACCCATGAGCTTTTCAAGAAATACAAAACGCCAAGAGATTTCGCCTATGCCAATCCCACCGAACTGGAAAATGAAATTCGACCCACGGGATTCTTCCGCAATAAAACAAAATCGATTATCGGCGCCAGCAAAGGTATCCTTGAGAAATTCGGCGGCGAAGTCCCTCGCACCATGGACGAAATCCTCACCCTCCCCGGCGTAGCGCGCAAAACCGCCAACGTCGTCCTCGGCACCGCCTTCGGAATCACCAGCGGCGTCGTAGTCGACACCCATGTTATGCGGCTTTCGCAGCGTCTGGACCTGACGCGCCACGAGGACCCCAAGAAAATCGAGCATGATCTAATGACCGTGATCCCGCAAAATAAATGGATCATCTTCTCCCACCAACTCATCTGGCACGGCCGCCGCGTCTGCGTGGCCCGCAAACCTAAGTGCATCGACTGCAACCTCGAGCACCTCTGCTACTCCAAAGACAAAACCGTTTGATTCCGAAGTCGGGGCTATTATCTGGCTGTTCTGTAGGATTTTTGGAAGGCTATCGCTAACGAGCTTCAGCTTTATGGTTTGGAGCTGCTCGAGGGCTGCTGGCCACTCGAGGGCTGCTGCGCCTGTGCAGGAGGTTGCGCGCTGTTCATGATCGCATTAAAGTCCGGATGATCCGCCGGCATCTGACCGCTGGCGCCGTTCGTGGATGGATGGCCGGGCGGCAAATTGCCTTGCGGAGGCGGCATCTCCCCTGCCGTGGGATGCTGCATTCCACCGGTGGCTTGGCCTTTCAAGACCACCCATTCGTTCCCCTGTTTCTGCAGTTCGTAGGTCAGCTGCATTGCAGGCGCGGTCAGATCACCGCTCTTTGCACGGATATCCACGTCCGCCTGCGCTTTATCTCCATCAATCGTAACTTTCGTCACCGTGATCGTCATGTTGTTCAGGTTCAGGCCATTCATCCCCGCAATGTGCTTGATCACACCCTCACGAATCGCCGCCTTCTCGTCCGTTTTGGCTTTGCAGCCGCCCGCCACGAGCAGCAATACCACCGACAGAGCCACCCAGAATGCCCGCTTCATCAAAATTTCCTTTCGCCACCGAAGGATGGAGCTAGAACGCGGACCTGCTCCCTTCATGGTAGCGCAACCCCGAAAGAACGCGAAGGACGGCCATACCGGCAAACTCGGTCGTGCAACAGCGGTCGTCCAAACCAGTGGAGGTCTGTAACTCTTCGTGGCCTCGCGACTCTAATGGAGCGTGTGGCCGGCTGACTGGCCAGGGAGTTCCAGTTATGAGTCGACTGTTGAAAATCGTCTCAGCCTTGTTGCTCGTCGCCCTGTTGTTGCTCGCGTATACCTCGTGGACTGCCCCGAGCAGCGCGCCAGCCGCAATCCCCAACCCCAAAATGGACGATACTCTCGCCGCAAAAACAGGCCAATCGACAATTGTGCTCGCCGGCGGATGTTTCTGGGGACTGCAAGCGGTCTTTGAGCATGTAAAAGGTGTGCATCACGTCACGGCAGGTTATTCGGGTGGAACTGTGAAAAATCCCGGCTATGAAGAGGTCAGCAGGGGAAGCACCGGGCACGCGGAATCGGTGGAAATTGTCTACGATCCTTCGAAGATCACTCTGGGCCAACTTCTCAAGATATTTTTCTCCGTCGCCCACGATCCCACGGAACTGAATCGCCAGGGTCCGGACGAAGGCACGCAATATCGCTCGGCGATTTTCTTTGCGAGTCCGGATCAGCAACGCATAGCCCAAGCCTATGTCGATCAGCTCAATCAGGCGAAGCTTTTCCCCCGCCCCATCGTCACTGAGATCACCCCGTGCAAGGCCTTCTACCGCGCCGAAGATTACCACCAGGACTACGCAACATTGCATCCCGACAATCCCTACATCGCGATGTTCGACCTCCCCAAAGTAAAAAATCTCCAACACGAATTTCCAACCCTCTACCGCTAAGTTGCTCCTATCGTCTTTACCCGCCCTAGGAATCTATTTTCTGGCTGACAGCGAATAGCCATCCTATAATCACGACGGACGGTGGGATCACAAGAAGCAAATCCCTGTGGGAGTGTTCAAAGCGCCTTGCCTTGCCGTCGTTGATCAGGTGCAAGCGGCTGGCGAACCGGTCGTTGTGACCGAGCGCGGGGCACCCATCGTTGCGACCGTGTCCGTCAAATCAGGGAAAAATGGCCTCTTCGGATTCGTGACTGGCAAGGTCAGAAACGCGGGGGACATGGAGTCCCTGATCCCTGTTGAATAGCAGTTACCCGAAACCGACGCCCGCAACTGTAGCGAAGAACCGAAAGACTGTTGTGAGAATCTCCCGATGCACACACTGAAAATTATTCTGGGCGGTTTCCTGCTGCTCGGCGTATGCCTCCTTCTAGGACGATGGATTTGTGGAATAGCGGCAACCGCTGCGACCATCAAAGTTTTTCTCGCGCTTTGGCTCGTCGCCACGCTGCTCAACATGTGGGTCGGTGTGAGCAGGGCCGGTTATTCCACAAAGGACGAAACACCGATCGCCCTGGTCATCTTTGCCGTTCCTGCAACTGCCGCGATCATCGTCTGGTGGAGATCCGCAATTCCGTGACTTGCGCGAGACGATCTGTGTCCGGAGGGCAAATGCGTAAACGGGTTACGTCAAACAGCTTCGACACGGTCCGGAAAATCGGACTGGCCTTGCACGGCGTTGAGGAGAGCACCGCGTTCGGCAAACCCGCGCTCAAGATCCGAGGACAACTCCTGGCCTGCATTCCTTCGCACCGTTCCGCCGAACCCGATTCGCTCGTCGTACGCGTCGATTTCAACGATCGCGCCGAGCTGCTCGCCGCTGCTCCCGATGCGTACTACCTGCCCGACCACTACGCTCGATACACCGCCGTGTTGGTTCGCCTTTCCCGCGTCAATCCCGATGTGCTGCGAGACTTGCTCGGCATGGCCCACAGATTTGTCACTCGCTGCGCCGTGCCCGGTTCTATAGCGCGCAAGCGCCGAAAAACTGCGCCAGGAAAATAGTCGACCGCTTGGCAGTCATCCGAATCAGAGGCCGCTCGATGGCTTTGCATTGGCGGCCGGATCTGAGTGAAAAACCAGAGCTCGAAACTTGTCCTCGCCCATCACCCGGCGCAGTTCCCGGAAGGCGAACAGGGGAATGAAGGTGCAAAAAATGACGACCGTACGCGCGAGCAGGTCCTCGATCCGAATGTCGTGAAGCGCTCCGGCAAAACCTTGTCCATGCACCAGGCGCTTGATGACCTCCTCAAGAATATGGAACGCAAAGACAAGCAAGCCGAACATAAACGCTTTCCAGATAGCGGAATAAACTAACGCCTTCTCCTCGAATTTCGTGCCCACGTGTACCGCTTCGCCGATCAGAATCACTTTGGCCACCACCAGAGCGTTGATCAAGGCAGCGCCATAATTGAAATACGAGATTTCGAACTTATCCAGCAAAAGCATGCTGTACGTGGCCAGGGCGCAAAAGAAAAAAGCAAGGTACAAAGTGAGGATGGCCAGTTCTTGAAACTCATGGGCAACTTTCTGTTTAACGGTTTTTTTCTGGGAATCTTCAGCATGCATCGAATTACCCTCTCAGTCTGCAGGGGCCGACCGATATTGGTTTAGCATCGTCGAGGAATCAGCCGATTGCCTGAAGCAGTTACAGTGAGTATATGCCAATGTGAGCGAATAGCATTCTCGCTCGGCCTGGCTGGCCCCTTGTCCCGCTTGCGCATGCCGCCCGATGCGCTGTTTCGCCGAAGGCTTCATTTCAGTTAGGATGTGCGAATGAATTCCACGAATAGATCTCTGGCCGTCACGTGTCTGCTATTGAGCATTGGATTTGTTCCCCGCGTCCATGCCGCACCAAACCAAGCTTGCGAGCGGCTGGCGCAACTGGCCCTGCCCAACCTGCAAATCACCTCCGCACAAACCGTCGCGGCAGGCGCATTTCCGCCACCTTCGGGAGGAGCGGCTTGGATGGCCGCGTCTGCATCCTTCTATAAACAACTGCCGGCATTTTGCCGTGTGACTGCCGTCGCTACGCCCACCACAGATTCGGACATCAGGATCGAAGTGTGGATGCCCGCGGTGGGATGGAATGGCAAATTTCGCGGACAGGGCAACGGTGGATTCGCGGGAGAAATTGATTATCGCGCGCTCGGAGTGGCGATCCTCCAAGGCTACGCATCCGCAGCCACGGACACCGGCCACGGGGGTGACAGTGGCGATGCCCGGTGGGCGCTAGGACATCCGGAGAAAATCGTCGATTTCGCATATCGCGCGATTCACCAGATGACCTTGGCAGGCAAAGCGACGGCCGCCGCATTCTATGGCGACGCCCCGAAACAATCCTATTTTTCAGATTGTTCAAATGGAGGGCGCCAGGCGTTGATGGAAGCGCAGCGTTTTCCCGACGATTACGACGGCATCCTGGCGGGCGCTCCCGCAAATGATTGGACAAACCTGTTGTCCAGCGCGCTATGGAACGCGCAGGCCACCACACTGGACCCGGCCAGCTATATTCCCAGCAGCAAGGTTCCCGCGATTGCCGACGCCGTACTGGCCGCGTGCGACGCAGAAGACGGCGTGAAAGATGGCATCTTGAATGATCCGCGCCAATGCCACTTCGATCCGGCTACGATGCTTTGTAAAGCCAGCAATTCCGATTCTTGCCTTACACAGCCTCAGGTAACTGCGCTGAAAAAGCTATATGAAGGAGCGCACGACTCCAAGGGCAAACAAATTTTTCCCGGATTCATGCCTGGAGGCGAGAATGGCGAGGACGGCTGGCCGCTGTGGATTACAGGTCCTGCACCGGAAAAAGCCCTGCTGTTTGCGTTCAACTACGGATATTTTGCGGATATGGTTTATGGCAAGGCCGATTGGAATTATAAAAGCGTTAATCTCGAGAATGCAGTCAAGGCTTCACAAGAGAAGTTCGGCAACGTGCTGAACGCAGTCGAAACCGATATGAAAGCGTTCCGGGCCCGGGGCGGCAAGCTGATCATTTATCATGGCTGGAGCGACGCCGCGATATCGCCGCTCAACTCCATCAATTATTACACCAGCGTCGTAGAAAAAATGGGCAAGCCGCAGACCGACTCTTTCGTCCGCTTGTATATGGTGCCAGGCATGCAACATTGCGGCGGCGGCCCCGGACCCGATATGTTCGGCCAATACGGAATCAGCCCAGTCCAGGATCCGCAGCACAATCTTTATATGGCACTGGAACAATGGGTGGAGACTGGCGTGGCTCCAACCACTGTCATCGCGTCGAAATTGGAAGGCATTGGACCCGCGGCAAAGGTCAAGATGACGCGGCCACTTTGCCCGTATCCACAGGAAGCCAAATACAAAGGCAGTGGCGATACTGACGATGCTGCGAACTTTGTCTGCACGAGCCGGAACTGATCACACACGAAAATGGAAGAACAACTTCTGTCACTGGTACGCGGTCGCCGCGGTCATTTTCAGCTCGAGTCGGGGCATCACGGGGACCTATGGTTCCAGCTCGAGACCTTATGCCAGCACGCGCGCGAAATTCAGCGGTTCGCTGCACAGCTTGCAGGCAAGCTCATGCAATATCAAGTTGAAGTAGTATGCGGGCCTCTCGTCGAGGGCGCGTTCATTGGCTTACTGGCCTCTGTCGAAATAGGCTGCGATTTCGTGTATGCCGGGCGTTTCCCAACCGCCGCGACCCAGGGTTTATATACGGTCGAATATCACCTCCCGGCAGTGCTGCAATCCCTCGTCAGAGGCAAGCGCGTCGCCATCGTGAACGACGTCATCAACGCCGGATCGGCTGTGATCGGAACATTTGCAGATTTACAATCGATTGACGCCAACGTCGTTGCCATAGGCGCGCTTCTGGCATTGGGCGATACCATTCACACGTTCGCCGCCAATCACCATCTTCCTCTCGAACTTCTGAAGCATATGCCCAACAATTTGTGGACACCTTCTCAATGTCCGCTCTGTGCCGCGGGGCAACCGCTCGAAATCGTTGGCACATCCTAAAGGATCGTGCGCGGTAAATCGCCCGGCATCCACAATTCCTGTGCCTTTGATTCCGGCGATACGCTTGTGTAATGATGCTGCTTTCAAGGCCAAAAGGAGAACTTGGATGCGCCCAGTTGCTGTACGCATTTCGCTTATTTGCGCTTTAGCAGTGTTCACCACATACAGCGCGGTTGAGGCAATCCCCATAGCAATTCCTGCCTTTCAATCACCTATGGACGTGCTTCCCGAAGGCGGAGTAGTCATCGTCGCTCCGATTGCCGAGTACTCCTGGCGCGTTTGGCCCGGCGGCAAGATCGAATATAGCTTCGACAACAGCCGGACGTGGCAGACGCAGAAAAGCGGTGTCACCGCCGATCTGACCGGAGGCTCCGCGCCTTCCGGCAAGGTCTGCTGGGTGGTGGGCAAGGCCGGCACGATTCTGCTGACCACCGATCGCGGCAAGCATTGGAAGCAACTGCCTGCTCCCATCAAAGGTGATGTCGAGGGAGTGTTTGCGCAAGACGCGAAGCGTGCCTCGATCTGGACCGCATCTCACAAGCAAAGCTTCGAAACCAACGACGGCGGCGTCACCTGGGCCACCAACGACAATAAGTAATCCCGGGCGCAGGATCTACTGCTGGCAGCTACTTACCTTGACATTCTACTGGAAGCTCGATAGCATCACCTAGAATGTCTACTAAAGAACAGAAAGAACGCATCGAACTGCTGCAAGGCACCTTGGATCTGCTGATCCTGCGTACACTCCTGCTCGGCCCGGCGCACGGCCACGCCATCGCCAAAGCCATCGAATTCAAATCAGACGACGTGTTACAGGTCGAGCAAGGCTCGCTGTACCCGGCCCTTCACCGCCTCATCAAGCGCGGATGGATTTCCGTGGAAGACGGCACCTCTGAAAACAATCGCCGCGCCAAGTTCTACCGCCTGACCGCAAAAGGCCGCAAGCAGCTCGCGCTGGAAACCAGCAAGTGGGGCAAACTGGCGGGCGCCATCGCACGGATTCTCCGGCCGACCGGGGAGCGCGAATCATGAACCGTCGCAAACGCATGCTGCAGGATCTCGATCAGGAAATTCGCGAGCACATCGACATTGCCACGCGCGAGAACATCGATCGAGGCATGTCCCCCGAACAAGCCCGTTACGCCGCTTTGCGCAAATTCGGAAACGTGACCCTCGCCAAGGAAGACACGCGCGAAGTGTGGAGTTTGCTGTGGCTCGAACAGTTGCTGCAAGACGTTCGTTTCGGCCTGCGCGTACTCGCCAAATCCCCGGGCTTCACCGCTATCGCCGCACTCACCCTGGCTCTCGGTATCGGCGCGACCACAGCCATCTTCAGTGTCGTTTACGGCGTTCTGCTTAGTCCGCTGCCATACCGTAATCCAGAACAAATCGTGCGCCTGTGGGAGCAGAACAACACCGGTGGCCGCATGAACTTCGCGGATGCCAATTTCGCAGACCTGCGTGCGCAAGCTCATTCCTTAAGTGCATTGGCGCTATATCACAACGGGATCGCCACCGTCACCGGCCACGGTGAGCCGACGCGAACCGCAACGGCCTCCGTGTCTCGCGATTTCTTTTCTGTCATGAGCGTTCAGCCTGTCCTTGGTCGAGCCTTCGCTCCAGACGAGCAGCGGCCCAAAGCCCCCACCGTCGCCCTGGTGAGTTACGCCTACTGGAAACAAACTCTTGGCAGCATCGCGGACCTTTCCTCAATTCGCCTGAACATTGACAGCCAGCCGGCTTCCGTGATCGGTGTTTTGCCTCCGGGATTTCGCTTTCCAGACAACTCGGACATCTGGATATCGAGCGAGCTCTCTGCGCCACTGCCAAGCCGTTCCGCCCACAACGACCGACTGATCGGTCGCCTTCGCGATGGCATCAGCCTGCCACAGGCGCGCGCCGAACTTACCTCTATCGCGCAAAAACTAAAGCAGCAATACGGGGAGGACACGGCCATGGTGGCCGTCGCCGTGGATCCACTGCGCGAAGCAATGACCAACGACGTGCGCCCGGCTTTCATCCTTCTGCTAAGCGCCTCTGGGTTCCTGCTTCTGATTGCCTGTGCCAATGTCGTCAATCTGATGCTCGCCCATGCCGCCGGACGCGAAAAGGAACTGTCCATGCGCGCGGCGCTCGGCGCCCAGCGTTCGCGCCTCATTCGCCAATTCCTCACGGAATCTCTTCTGTTGTCTTTGCTCGGTGGAGCACTCGGAATCTTGCTCGCCTATTGGGGATTGAACGGACTCCTGGCGCTGGCACCGAATGACCTGCCGCGCCTGGAGAATGTCTCCATGAATTCTGCCGTGCTTTTGTTCTCGCTTGGAATCGTCTTGCTGGTATCGCTTGGCATGGGCCTGTTCACCGCCCTCCGCTCGATTTCCAGGGACGCTCACACTTCTCTGAATGAAGGAATCAGGGCAGGAACCGGAAACCTCAGCAAACAGAGAATAGGCCGTTTGATCGCCGCGGGTCAGCTTGCCATGGCACTTGTGCTTCTGGTCGGCGCCACGCTTTTGGGCAGAAGCCTGTTGCGCGTGTTGTCGATGAACCCCGGCTTCCGCACCCAGGAAATAGTTACGATGGACCTGGCGTTGCCCTACGACGCCGATATGACAAGCCGCGTGGAATTCTTGAGTGGCTTGCTGGCGAAACTCAGTGATATCCCGGGCGTCACGCAAGTGGGTGGCATCAGCGATTTGCCCCTTGCTGGTTCCGGCTATTCCGACGGTTACTATTTGCCGATGAACGCGGGCGAGATTTCTGCCCACATGCAGGACTTGTTCGAGCGTTCCGCGACAGCCAGCATTGACAAGGATCCCGCGTTGTTCACCGAATTGTCCAGCCTCTTCGACCAACTCTTCCGCGATAAATCGCACCTCGGAGATGCGGACTTCGTCGTGGCCTCCGGCGGCTATTTCAAAGCCCTGGACATCCCTCTATTACAGGGCCGCGCGTTTGATGACCGGGACACGGCGGATTCACCTCCGGTTGCGCTCATCAGCCAATCGCTCGCGAACGAAAAGTGGCCAAACGAGGATCCCATCGGCCATACGCTGGAATTTGGAAACATGGACGGCGATGCTCGCCTTCTCACCATCGTTGGCGTGGTGGGAGATGTGCGCGATCACAGCCTAGAGGCCGTTCCCTTTCCAACTGTTTACGTCGATTATCGTCAGCGTCCCAGGAAAACCTGGAGTTTCGCCTTCGTCATGCGCACCTCAAATAAGCCCGACGCGGTTTTCGCTGCCGCACGTGGCATTCTCCATGATCTTGATCCGACTATTCCTCCTCACTTTCGCACTTTCCCCCAAGTCTACTCCGCTTCGGTCGGCGCCCGCCAATTCAGCGTGACCCTCGTTGCAATTTTCTCTCTCGTGGCTCTTCTACTGGCCCTGGCCGGCATTTACGGTGTGTTTTCTTATTTCGTGGCTCAGCGCACACGTGAAATTGGTGTGCGTATGGCTCTCGGCGCCACAACGCCCAAGGTCGTCGGCATGATCCTGCAGCAAGGCACCTTCACCGCCGCTATCGGAATCGTTGCAGGTTTGCTCGGTTCGTTTGCGGTAAGCCGCTGGCTGCAATCCCAACTCTTCGAACTCAGTCCCACCGATCCATCCACTCTACTTGGCGTCTCTCTGTTACTGGTTTTGATTTCCCTTGTCGCGTGCTGCGTCCCCGCACTCCGGGCCAGTCGCATCGACCCCGTTATCGCTCTAAGATGTGAATAAACAGTCCACGCGCACGCAGGATGCAGATCGGATGCGTTTATCGGGCAGCTCTCAGGCTTCGTGGGGATGTGTCAGATAGTGCTGCCGCAGCAAATCCTTCCCGTAATCATTTCCGTTCGGCGTGCGCACCACGCAATGAATGTGCTGCTGCGTCGGCAGTTTAGGATCCTTCGCAAACTTTGCCAGGTTGGCAGGTCGTTGATGGTCAAATTCCACCAGAATTACCGGGCTCTGAATGCGGTAATAGAACACGCTGTCCTCCTGCGTGCCGCCAACCCATGCGAACCACGTATTCTCGATGTGCTTCTCTACTTCTGTCATCTTAACGCGGGCGTGCCCATCGTCCATGTTGCTCACGTACAATCCCGCCAGATCCCGCAACTGTTTGCGCACCGAGCCTTCCAGATCCTTCCCTTGAATACCTGCATAGTCCAGCACAACGTTGTCCTTGAACGCCTCCGTCAAATTGTTGTTTCCGGATTTGGAGAAATCGATAATCGCTTTCTTCTGTTGCGCCGCTGGCAACGCCCTGACCAACTCTAAGCCATCTTTCTGTTCTTCCTGGAGAATCGCCACGCCCTTGTATTTTCCAGACGTTGCCCGCACCGGCTCCGAACCCACAAACAGCGGCGTCATCACCACTTGATCGCCCAATACGAAAAAATTGATAATCGCGTGGTGCCCGCTGAATTGCCAGCCCCACGGCTCAGTCGCCGATGGCCTGCCCATGATTGTGATGAAATACAGCCATTCGCCGAGAAAAATCGGGTCGTTGGCCAGTTCTGCGAGTGTCTCGTTCAATCTCATCACGTTACGAGTCAGCTCGAAACCCCGTGTACTCAATGACGTGCGCATCAGCCCGAACGCCAGATCGCGCTGCCTTTCCGTCATCTCTTCCATGCTGATGCCTTGCCGCACATAAAAATGCTGGTTCATCCATTTTCGCCATTGCACATCGTCGACCGGGAACATCGTCTTCGCCAGTTGTACGTTGTCGAGCGACGCAATGAATTTCTCGGCCGCATTTCGCACCGCTTCCGTCGAAACTCCGCTCGGACCGATTTGGAAAATATCAGGCACGATGCCGGAGCTTGTGGTGACGCCCCGAAACGGCGCCGCCAGTCCTTCCTTTTCGTACTCTTCGGACATTCGGCGGAATTGCTCCGCCATGCCGACTGGAGTCTTTTCCTGTCCATGGGCGAACGGCAGAAATACGAACGCCGACACCAGCGAGGATAAAAATGCGCGGCGGGAAGCTGCGTCGCGTTTGTCGTGCGCATGCCCATGGCCGGGCTGATGGATCTTCTCAAACATGGTTCACCTTCAGCTTCAAACCCCTGCACCGTATCACACGCTGGCCGCACCGCAAAAGCGTACTCGTGTGTCAGCGTGCAGTGCCCGGCGGCATAACGAGATCGCGAGGCATTTTGCCGGCGAATGCGGCGCGGCATCGAGATTATCCAGGGCGCGCATGCCCATCTTTATCGCCGTTAAATGTCGGCACTTGCAATACCGATGTGCCGGTTAGCCTCGGCCATCCGCCGTTTTCCCGCCGGGAGCAGGCGCTAAGTGGAAAATACTGAACACCTTGCAGGCTTCGGGCCCCCTTCGGAGAACGCGGGACGGACTCGCAGAGAGGATTACGGCATGACCTGGCGCCATCAGAAGCTCGCAACAGCGACAGCTTCCGTTGGGCACGTTTCAAAAATAGGCAGCAGACGGGCAATGTCCAACGCTCGCTTCAACTTCGGGCCGAGATTGCAAAGCATGAGGCGTCCGCCTTTGGCTTTTGTCTTTCGATGCATTTCGATAAGTGCGCCGAGGCCCGCGCTGTCAACATAATCCACGTGTTCGAGATTAATGACGATTCGCGTAGCCCCGGATGTCAGGAGATTGTCGATCATTGTGCCCAGCCCGGTGCTCTCTTGGCCGAGCGCAAGACGGCCTTGTAGCGCCAGAAGGTAGATTCCATTTATTTCACGTTGTGTTATTTCCAAAGCCACTGATTACCTCCTCATGTGCCGACACCTGAATTTGCGATTTCATCCATGATAGCTTCTGGACCTCAGATACCAAAGCCTGCTCCATAATGTCCGGGCTCTGACAACGGCTGAACGACTAGAATACTTGCATTACCGAATCTGGTGTAAATGATTGAGATTTTCATGCTACGAGTTTTTCTTCCGGGTTCTATGGCTGAAATACATACCAGGCGAGCAAAATCGCGACCGCGACAATAGGAATTACAACTTTTATTCGCTTTTTCATTTCCGTACCTCCTCGACTTCAGGCATATGCGCTGGTCCCCATTCGAAACGGAGGCAACAGCAAGAAAACCTGTGGTGGTTCTCTTAGGCAGAGCTCGCGTTGCGTATGTATCGGTTTTTAAAGACAATGGTCGTTGCGAAACCGGATTTGGGATGCACCCAAGATAATGGTCGAAAGATACCTCTATCCTTTCGTCGTGGATAACGCATCCAAAGCTGGGGACCAATGATGCTTTGGGAGTGGCCGCTGTCGGTTCAGGCGTCGTCACTTTGGTCTGGCATGACTCTAACCAACTGGCAACAGGTCCAGACGCCTGGTGACCTGATTTATCCGTGAGATTGCGGTTTGCCTTGCGGCTGCTATCGTGATTTTGGGGCACGGCGATTTAAACGGGATGGTGAGGATGCCGATCCTTGCCGGCCCGAGGCCGCAGGATGCCGACTGTCTCGGGCATTCCTGAATCTGTGGCTCTTCGAGCAGGCGGAGACAGAGTGTCGTGCGATGCTAACGCCGAAGTACAGGATTGCGTGTATTCGCCTGCAAGGTTGCAACGGGCAAACTTCTGCTGCATCTGAATTGGGGTAGTTTTGCCATCTTGGGCGTCATTGGGGTGTTTATGCTTGCCATTCCGAACAAAGCGTCCAGCCTTCAGGTTCTGATCGATCGCTTTTCTGAAGCGAGAAACAACACCGACAAACTGTTTGAGTGTGTGCGCGTGGATTCCCTTTACGAGCGGCCGATACCGGAACGACACCGCATCGCATTTTATATTGGTCACCTCGAAGCGTTTGATCTGAACCTGTTTCGCTCGCAGGCGCCAGCCTTGAGGCCTTTCGCGCCCGAATTCGACAGGCTGTTTGCTTTTGGTATCGACCCCGTCAATGGTGGATTGCCGACAGACCGGCCTGGGGATTGGCCTCGACTGTCGCAAATCGACAGCTACAAGAAAGCAGTACGCCAAGTACTGGATGGGGCGATGCAAGCGGGAGATTTATGGAGCTGCGACGCTTCGGCTAAGCATTCCGCCGAGGCGCTGCTCAACGTAGCCATCGAGCACCGATTGATGCACGCCGAAACGCTGGCCTATATGTTTCATCAAATGCCATTTGAGCGAAAGCGCCCGCAACCTCAGGCATCGCCTAGTGCAGGGCCATTCAAAGCGGAACTGCTTCAGATTCCCGAGGGTAGCACTACACTAGGTTTGCAACGACGGGACGCGCAGCAGTTCGGCTGGGATAATGAATTTAACGCCTTCGAGAGGGAAGTTCCCGCTTTCCGGATCGACAAGTACATGGTGACCAATGGTGAGTTCCTCGATTTCCTTCGATCTGGCGGTTATGAGGATCGCCAGTTTTGGTCAGACGAGAATTGGCGCTGGAGGCAGGAACGAAACATTCATCATCCCGTGTTCTGGATTCCGGCCGACAGCGATTGGCGCTACCGCGGCATGTTCGAAGAGCTGCCCTTTCCGCTCGATTGGCCGGTGTATGTCAGTTGGGCCGAAGCGAGCGCGTACGCGAAGTGGGCGCACAAAGCGTTGCCAACCGAGGCCCAATGGCATCGTGCCGCTTTCGGTTCACCCCAAGGCAGCGAACGTGCGTATCCTTGGGGAAATGAGGCGCCCTTCGCCGGCCTC
Source organism: Candidatus Acidiferrales bacterium (assembly GCA_963742325.1). Classification (GTDB taxonomy): domain Bacteria; phylum Acidobacteriota; class Terriglobia; order Acidiferrales; family UBA7541; genus Acidiferrum. The sequence continues at coordinate 4,463,435 of CAVULB010000002.1, forward strand.
GGAAATTTTGATTTTTCACGGTGGGATCCCGCGCCGGTCAGTTCTTTCCCATGGAACAAGAGCGCGTTTGGAGTTCAAGGCCAACTCGGAAATGGTTGGGAATGGACCGAATCGTTGTTTGAACCGTTCGCGGGCTTTCAGCCTTTCTCCTTTTACCCGGGATATTCGGCTGACTTCTTTGACGGGAAGCATTATGTACTGAAAGGCGGTTCGGCTCGAACGGCGGCTCCGATGTTGAGAAGTTCGTTTCGAAACTGGTTTCAACCGCGCTATCAATACGCGTACGCAGGATTCCGCTGCGTTTCGCACGAAGGCGAAACGGCGGACTGATCCATGGCGATCGAACTCATCAAGAGCGCCCCGCAAGACGAATTCGCCAGGGAGGTGTGCACTGGCCTGGCCAACTCGCCGCAGAAGGAACTGCCCTCCAAGTACCTGTACGATGCCGTGGGCTCGGCGCTGTTTGAGGTGATTTCCGTGCTTCCGCAGTACGGCGTAACCCGTTCGGAGGAGCGCATTCTGGGCCGGCACGCAACTGAAATTGTCTCTGAACTTCCCGCGCCGGCGATTGTGGCGGAATTGGGCAGTGGCGCAGGAAAGAAGACGCGTTTGATTCTTGAGGCACTGAGTCGCAAGCAGCCAATCTCTTACTATCCAATCGAACTTTCTTCGACAGCCCTGGCAATGTGCCAGCGCGAATTGGGCGATATCAACTCGATCAGTATCGTCGGCTTCGAGAGGGAGTATCTCGACGGTTTGCTGGAAGTGGCGGCCAGGCGGGAAGCGGACCAGCACCTCATGGTTCTCTTCCTCGGCAGCACCATCGGCAATTTCGATGGAACCGCGGGTGTGGAATTTCTCAGCCGTTTACGCGCCATTTTGAGGGAAGGCGATTCCCTCCTACTGGGCACCGATCTTCGAAAACCGATCGCAACGCTGATAGCGGCGTATGATGACCCGCTAGGCGTAACTGCAGCTTTTAACCGAAATCTGCTGGTCCGAATCAATCGCGAATTGGATGCGGATTTCGACGTCGAACAGTTCGAACATCTGGTGATTTTCGACGACCCGAATCAGAACATAGAAATGCACCTGCGGGCCCGCATGGACCAAAGGGTGACCATTGCAAAAGCTGGTCGCAGCTTCCGCATTCTGCGCGGTGAAACCATCTGGACGGAAACCAGCCACAAATATTCTCAGGGCGAGTTGGTCGATATCGCGCAGCGAACCGGATTTCGCTGGCAAGGGCAGTGGATCGACGACCAGTGGGCCTTCGCCGACAATCTGTGGATCGCGCGCTAACTATTTTCCAGGATTCCATTCTCTCGCACATTCAAGAACCACGATGGAATGAACCGGGGGCGCAGTATGAAATTTGACACCATCATAATTGGTTCGGGACAAGCGGGTTCTCCTCTGGTTTTGGCATTGGCACGGCGACAATGGCGCCCGTCCTTCCATTACCGCGATTCCCGGCCTGGAATCGGTGGCTCATCAATGAATCCATTCTGGACCTGAAAATCTTGCCAAAACACCTAATCGTGATCGGCGGAGGCTATGGCGGCCTGGAGTTTGCCCAAGTGTTCGCGCGATTCGGCAGTGACGTTACGATTGTTCAGAGTCCGGAACAAATCCCGCCGCGGAAAGATCCCGAAGTTGCCAAAGAACTGCAACGGGCACTGGAAGCGGAGGGCTCAAGGTATTTCTGAATTCGAAAATCAAAAGCCTCATGAAGCGAAACGCCGCGATTATCGCGGAAGCGGCGATGGCAAATTATGGCAGCTATGCCAGTCGTGAGGGAACCCATATGCTGGTGGCCACGGGCCGCAGTCCTAACACAGAAGAGTTTACCGCTAGGCCATTGGCCTTACACGCGGTTGAAGGGCGCCGTGTACATCTATCCGACCCTTGCGGAAGGTTTTTTCTTCCTTATGGATGACGTGATACCCGCCGAATCTCCATGGTTGCCAGCCGATTGATAGTCCCTGACTGGAGCAAATCGCTACAATCCCTTCGACGAACGAAACTCGCGCACAACAACCGCCGGATCTCGATGCAGCACGTCAACCGCATAGTTCATCTTGCGAATATCGGACTCGGAGATCTTGTCCCCAAGTTCAGCGAGGGCGGCGCGTAGCTGGGGAAAGCGGTCGAGAGTGGATTTCCGGATGATAGGGACAGCATCGTAGCGCGGAAAATAGTGGCGGTCATCTTCGAGCGCGACGAGGTTGAGAGCGTCGATGAGACCGTCGGTCGAATTACCGGCCACGAGATCGACCTGACGATCCACAAGGGCGCGGTAGATTAATCCAAGATCCATCACCCGAGGCGTCTCCATAAAATGAAGGTTGTAGAAATCCGTCCAGCCGCGGAATCCGTCGGGACGCTCGAGAAATTCATAGCCAACGCCCAGGCGCCACCGGGGCGCATAGTGAACGATGTCCGAGATGGTGCGTACATGAAGATTCGTCGCATCCTGCCCCCGAATCACCATCGCAAACGTGTTTTCGAAACCAAGGGGCTCGGTGACTTCAAGATTGAAGCGCTGAGCGTAAAGTTGCTTCACTCGCTGATAGGCCGGGTTCGCAAGGGGGTTGTCGGCAACAGCGCTGGAACGGTCCGGTGGCTCGTTCAAAACCGCGGTAAGAGCGGTCCCCGTGTATTCGACGTAAAGATCGATTTGTCCCGCGAGTAGCGCTTTGTGCACCAGAAGCGTGCCTCCCAGATTGGTTTTGCGCTCGACAGGAATTCCTGTGCGCGCTTCGATGTGCTGCGCCAGGAGTTCCGCAAGGATTACCTGCTCGGTGAAAAACTTTGAGCCGATCACAATCCCAGACCCCTGTGGCTTCTTGCAGGCGGGAAGCACACAAACCATGCTCAGCAGAAAAAGGAGGCAGACGTTGCGCAGGAATGTCCGATACATGTTTGGTCGCACGTTTTATTGGCGGGCACCGGAGTCTAACACAAGCGCGCGGCGCCCTTCGATCAGGTGACACGCAAGCGGCGCTCTAGCAATCCCAGTAGAAGATCCGCCAGGATGGCCAGGAGCGCAGCTGGAATGGCCCCCGCGAGAAGAAGTTCGTCGCTGACAAGAGCCACGCCTCGGAAGATGAACGTGCCAAGCCCACCGGCGCCGATGGCCGCAGCGATAGTGGCGACACCAATTGTGATGATCGTGGCAGTACGAATGCCTGCAAGAATGAACGCAAGAGCCAGAGGGAAGCGCACCCGGAGAAGAATTTGCACGCTGGTCATGCCCATGGCTTCCGCCGACTCCAACACTGCGGTGTCGATACTGGTCAGGCCTACATACGTATTGCGAAGAATCGGAAGTAGCGCGTAAAGAGCCAGGGCTACGATGGCAGTCCGCTTGCCGATTCCACCGATGAACGGGATCGGAATCAGGAAACCGAATAGAGCGAGACTCGGGATTGTTTGCAGGATGCTGGCAATGCCGAGGGCGATAGTGCGCAGAAATTTCCTGTGTACCAGCATCAGGCCTAGCGGTACGCCGATGAGTATCGCCATGGCCATGGCGATGACTACGAGCTCAAGATGCTCGAGGGTGGCCGCAAAGATTTCACCGCGGTGCTGAACGAAAAAGGTCCACAAGCTCATGCTGACACCCCGGGGATGACCACCAGCGAAACAGCAAAGGCGCGGACTTCAGGATGGTCGATTTGCATGAAAGTCTGCGGTGATCCACTGGCGACGACCTGGCCGGCCTCAAGAAGAACGATTCGTGAGGCAAGAAACAACGCTTCGCGCAGATCATGCGTAACGAACACGATCGTTTTACGCAACCGGCGGGCCAAGGCGCTGAATTCACGTTGCATCTCACCGCGCGTCACCGGATCAAGAGCCCCGAAAGGCTCGTCCATCAGGAGTATCGGAGGGTTAGCGGCGAGGGCGCGAGCCACCCCGACCCGCTGGCGCTGGCCGCCGGAGAGTTCGCGGAGACGCCGGTTGGAAAACTCTTGGGGGTCCAATCCAACCAGCTGCAACAGTTCCTCTACGCGAGCCGCGATGCGGGTGCTTTCCCATTTCTCGAGCGTGGGAACCAGACCAACGTTTTCTGCGACGGTGAAGTGCGGGAAGAGTCCAGCGTCTTGAATGACGTAACCGATGCTTCGCCGGAGCTGGATGAGATTCCAATCCGTTGTTCGGCGCTGCTGAACCAGAACTTCTCCCCGCGTCGGAGCCAGCATTCCGTTGATAAGCTTTAACAGCGTGGTCTTGCCACTGCCGCTGCGGCCGAGCAAGACCATAGTCTCTCCGCAAGGAACCGCTAGCGAAACGCCGGAAATGATTTCTCGGCTCGCACCGCCTTTTATAGAGAAAGTGACGTTGCGGAACTCGATCAGGTTCTCAGCAGTAGTGAGGGTTTTCGTATTCATTGGATGAACCGCGCAAGAATGTCTGAGAACTATCTTAATGGAACTCGCCACCGCGTGGCACCTAGCGACGCTTGGGGCCGGCATGGGGACATATGGTCCGAATGATGCGTGATGCGTACTTCTTGGTCGGATGCGCATCAAAATTCAGGTGCGGTAACATTGTTCTTTGGCGAAGGGGGCGGCGCCTGTTTCGCCTCCAAGGGAAAAATGTCCTCTCTACCATTACCTAGCGCACTCGACGCTCGGACCCAAGCTTTTCCCGTGCTAACGCAGGCGCAAATCAACCGGGTTCGTTCGAGTAGCAAGCTGCGAAAGGCCAATAAAGGCGAAATCCTGTTCGAGCCCGGCGATACAAGTGTGCCGTTTTTCGTGCTGCTTTCCGGGGGCATCGAAATCGTACAGCCGGACCTTGCGGGCGAGCACCTGATCGCAACCCAGAGTCCGGGCCAGTTCACGGGAGAGATGACGATGATCTCCGGGCGGCGGTGCCTGGTCCTGGGCCGCGTGACCGAAGCGGGGGAATTGTTGGAACTGACCGGGGATGGCTTGCGGTCACTGGTGGCGAAGGATGCGGAGCTCAGCGAGATTTTCATGCGAGCGTTTATCCTGCGCCGTTTGGCCCTCATCAGTCACGGTTACGGCAACCTTATCCTGCTGGGTTCGCGGCACTCGGCCAACACGTTGCGTCTGCGTGAGTTTCTTACGCGCAATGGCCATCCTCATACGTATGTCGATCTGGATACGGACAAAGGTTCGCAGGAACTTCTGGACCGTTTTGAGCTGAAGTTGGATGAAATACCGGTGGTGATATGCCAGGCGCGTGCCGTGCTACGGAATCCCTCGATTCAGGAACTGGCTGATTGCATAGGGTTAAACAGTGCCATCGATGAAACGCAGGTGCGCGATTTGATCATTGTCGGTGCTGGACCTTCCGGGCTGGCAGCAGGGGTCTATGCCGCTTCGGAGGGCTTGAATGTACTGCTGATCGAGGCTGCCTCACCCGGAGGGCAAGCCGGATCCAGCTCCAAGATCGAGAACTACCTGGGCTTTCCGATGGGAGTTTCCGGTCAGGAGCTTGCGGCTCGCGCGATCGCTCAGGCGGAGAAATTTGGAGCGAAGATGATGGTGGCCCGCAGCGTTGCGCGGTTGGAATGCGAAAAACGCCCGTATAAGATTCGACTGGATAACGGCGACACGCTCGCGGCGCGCGCGATTGTGATCGCCACAGGGGCGCAGTACAACAAACCGCATCTAGCTAATCTAGAAAGGTTTGAGGGCCAGGGCATCTACTACGGTGCGACCTTCATGGAGTCGCAGCTGTGCGAGCACGAAGAGGTTGTCGTGGTCGGTGGGGGCAATTCCGCCGGACAAGCAGCGGTTTTCCTGTCGGAGACGGCCCGCAAGGTGTACATACTAGTACGCTCGAGTGAGTTGTCCAACACGATGTCACGCTACTTGATCCAGCGAATCGAAGCGAACCCGGCCATCGAATTGCATTTCAAAACGGAAATCGTTGGGCTCGAAGGTGGGGCGCACCTGGAGCGGGTTACCTGGCAAGGGAAAACTGGCGGCGAGACTTCGACCCATGAAATTCGCCATTTGTTCATAATGGCGGGAGCTTCTCCGAGAACCGACTGGCTGCGCGGTTGCGTCGCTCTCGATGAGAAGGGATTTATCCTCACCGGACGGGATTTGGAGACAGAGACAGGGCCATCGGGCTGGACACAAGCCCGATCTCCACACATGCTGGAAACGAGCCTGCCGGGAGTTTTTGCCGTCGGCGACGTTCGTTCGGGGAATGTGAAGCGCGTGGCTTCAGCTGTGGGCGAAGGGGCGATTGCCATCCACCTGGTCCACCGCGCCCTGGCCGAGCTTTAGGAGGAATACACATGAAACAGTGCACGCACCTGGATCAGATTAAACACGTGAAACCGCCCGAGCGAGTGTGCGGCGAGTGCGTCAAACAGGGAGATACTTGGGTTCACCTGAGACAATGCATGATATGCGGCCAGGTGGGCTGCTGCGACTCCTCGGAGAACAAGCACGCGACAAAACACTTCCACGCTTTGAAACACCCGATCATGAAATCGATCGAGCCCGGAGAAAGCTGGGGCTGGTGTTATGTGGATGAGATCGAGCTTGACTTCTGAAGCCTTGGGTTCACCCCTGAGGTGGCTTCGCATCAAGAATCCCGACGTTCCGAACCATAAGAGTGCCGCCCCCGACCGGGCCCACGCGGGTCAGAATGAATCCCGCTGCCTCAAGAAGTGCCCTCCACTCACGCTCGCTACTCTCTCTATCGCCGGTCAGAGCAAGCATGTTGATATCGCATCAGGCGGATCTGAATGAGAGACGAGAGGAGGCAGCACGAATTCAATGACGAGCAAACTGCTGTTCTGCGGAATGACTGCGCGGCAAGCCCGGGATTCGTCGTTACATTGCCGATGCCACCGCTGAGTTGAACCTTCAGACACCCGAATTCAGGGAGAGAAGGAGAGAATATGTGAGGAACCGCAGAAGTCGCGGAGAAGAGTGCTGTTACCTAACCGGCACGGCACGGAGAGCGCTTGTTGGCAGTTCAAAATAAGGGTTCAGTCCAAAGCTCAAAAATCAGGATCGGGATTAGGTGTAGAGTTGGAAAGTGCTTTAGAATGAATAAAGCAGTCACTGTCGGGGCGTAGCGCAGCCTGGTAGCGCGCCTGCCTTGGGCGCAGGAGGTCCCGAGTTCAAATCTCGGCGCCCCGACCACTTACTTCTTTGTTTTCAATTTACTCTGCCTGACGTGGTCTGCGTCGGAGCCTGAACTTGGGTCCATTTGGGTCCAAATAGAAACCGCTCGACGCTTTCCACTGCTCGACGCTGCTCTTCCGGGACCGCGTGCGAACATAGGCCCGAAAAGACTCGTCCTTGAAAGTCTTGAGGGCATAAGTCCCGAGGCGGCTGTTAGGTTTGGTTGGCGTCGCCATCACAAAACTATAGTTTCCTTAGAAATTCCCTAACGAACCTATATAGCCTTTTAGTTCCGTAAGCCAACCGAAACAGAAGATCTTCAAGGACGGATGAGGCAGAAACCGCCTCCCGCTCCTTCTCCGGTGGGAATCAGCCAATTGCCCTAAGATACCGCGTGAGCGTTTCGCAACGACTCTCGTTGAGCGCCGTAATGAACTGCTCGATGGCTTGATTTGTAACTTTCTTGATGTTTTCTGAATTCATTTTCTTTGTCCTTTCGGTGAGTTGAGAGTTGGTTCTCTCAACCAGAAAGGAGGACCAAATCGCAACGGACTCACGCGGAGAGGACAGAGAGCGAAGCGGTTTGGTATTTGCGGCAAGAACGGATGGCAACGGGCGAGATAGGTCGCTGCTCACCTGGCGCGATTGTATGTTATTGGAAGCCATTGCAGCACTGAGGTGTACTGCGGTAACCGAGTGCCGTCTCCTTACACCGAATCAAGGATTTTCGAGATAATCGTCTCGCAAACTTGACCGATGCGCTTCTCACGGAGCTGGCACAACTTTGTAATAAACGCCGTTCGCGCCATACGCTGCGAGAAGCCAGGTATTCCCGCACAGATAGTAAGCTTGTCCATTCACCTGGGGCGTGATACAGCCTGCAGGAAGGACGGCAGTCATCTGTCCGACGGCGTAGTTGACATTAGCCGCAGCGTAGGCGTTAGCAGCTGCTGCGTTAGCATTGGCTGCTGCTGCGTTAGCATTGGCTGCTGCTGCGTTGTTCGACGCTGTAACGGCGGTGGCAACCGTCGCGCCGACCACCGCCCCCGCCACTACGGCTCCGGCAGTACCCCAACCACTGTTGCAGTTGTAGCAGCTCGATCCGTAGACCGCCACTGTCGTCGGCGGATGATAACCATAGGCGGTCGGTGCCCCATACGCGTAGTGGTCACTTGCATAGACAGTCTGGCCAGAAGAAGTCGTACCGACGGTACCTGCGCCCGCATAGTGCGTGGCACTGCCACCATAGGCATTGGTTGCGGTGGTCGTGCCAGAACCTTCAGCGTGATAGGCCGAGCCGCCATAGCCGTTGGAAGCCGAGGTCCCCTCCCCTGCGGTGTGGGTCGCACTGCCACCGTAACCGTTGCTGGCGGTGGTCGTGCCTGACCCTTCGGCGTGATACGCTGACCCGCCGTGGGAGTTGGAAGCTGAAGTCCCCTCCCCGGCGGTGTGGGTCGCACTGCCACCATACGCGTTGGTGCGAGTAGTAGTGTTCCCAGAGTGAGTGGTAGATCCGCCGCCCCAGGCATTCGCGTGCCCGTATGCCGAGGCCGAACTACAGGTAAACAATGTGAACAGTAAAGCCGAGAGCCCGATCATAATTTTTTTCATGGTGTGTTCAATCTCCTTGCTTGCTATTGCTGCGGTTGTGTCGGATTGGTTTTTTCTGATGGCGTTTTTTGGGTTGGCTTCGCGCCCGGGCCTGTCTCCGGATGAGGATGGGCGAAGGGCATGTGCTTTGCAGAAGAGGCGTTGGATGATGTAAAGAAATCATCGGAAACGGAAGGGTCAAGTTTCCAATCAGAGAGTATCAGGTTGTGGCGTAGATGATCAGGGTCGTCGAGGTAAATCGCGTGGATTACACGGGGCAATTTGTCTTCCGTGCCGACCCACATCTCCGCAAAGATTCCATTACCGGCAAAGGCCACGATGTCGGTGGTAATGCCTGCGACGATTTTGGATTGGCCTACGTAGTAGGCATGTTTCAAACCGGGAGCCATGTCTCCATACGGATCGGCGACGATTATGTCGGTAAATGGAAAGTAGATCCCCGCGGAATGGAAAACCGCTTCCAGGGTCTTATCGATTGTGGAGGGCGCGTCAGCAACGGCGACAAGATTTTCGACCGGCGCGTAGGCCATAACGATTTTGCCGTCGTAGTAAAACTCTGAGGCAGGGCCATCACCCTCCAGAAGAACGCGAAGCTTATTGGGCCGCTGCAAAACCGTTTCGAATTTATTGCCGTAAACGAGAGGTGCGCCTTGACGGCTGAGACTCTCGAATGTCTCCACCGCAGTGAAGGACAATGAGTGGGCCCCGGCCAGCTTGCTGCTGGTGGCTTTCAGGATTTCAATGGCCTTGGGCTCGAGCTCGAGAGGAGGCACCGGCGCTGTCTTATGTGGCGACTTGGCGGGTGGCGCTGCGCTCTGTGCGTGAGCAGCGCCTGTACCGAGAGAGAGCGCTGCTAGTGACACCAGCAGCGTCGCTCCAGATAACTTGCGTCGAACATTCATACTTTCCTCGATTCAATCAGACGAGTAGATTGGATTGTGGCCCTCAGGGAATCATTCCGCAATCGAACATTTTGTTGGCGATGGGGGGGGTGCAATTTTGCTAATGAACGCCAGCATCTGAGGGTCACCTTTCAGAAATGCGGCGACTCTTTTGTTCTGGGATTCATTTCCTTCCTGCCCCCGCTCGCGGGTTCACCTATCTCCGATCTCATTCGCGAGTGTGTCAGTGGCGGGCACGGAACGTAATCGTCAAAAGTGACAATACGGCCCGGAGAGCGTGGCTTCGGTGAAGAAATGAATTCGAAGGGGATACTATGCGAGTCCGGAGTATGTCGCGGCATTGGACAGGCACGGCGTGATTGCGAGTATGAGTCGACCGGCCAAGAGCAGTATCACAATCGGCAGCGGTTGCACTCGGCACTGGGGTATCGGTCTCCGGAAGAATTCGAGCAACAGACCCAGGTTGCGAGTTCGGTCGATGCGCGAAGCGCAACGACCGAGTTTTTTGAGAACCACAATGAGAACGAGAATGAGAACGAGCCGAGGGAATCGACGCCCTCTCTGGGGAAGGGGGCGACGTCGCCCCCTTCCCCAGACCCCTTGCTCTACTAGGAGATGCAAGAACACTTTTAGAAGTCGGAAGGTGTGCCCAAAGATTTTGTGACAGTTTAGGGGTTCACCTCAAAACTTGGGAACAACTTGGGAACAAACATTGACAAATACCGTTCAAAACCGTGACGCATGACATAGGAAAATGCTAGACGAACCAACTACTTAGCGTTTCTGCTCTTGCCTTGGGCGCAGGAGGTCCCGAGTTCAAATCTCGGCGCCCCGACCACTTACCATGCGGTAGTTTCGCGCTCGTTATCGACTGGTCGGCCCAGTCTCCTCCTTCAATCTATGGTCATCGCGAATCGTCGTTTCCCCACGATGCTCTATTCGCGCAAGCTGCGATTATTTTCCTATTGTTTCTTTTCCTTTCGTTTGAGTAGACTGTTTTTATCCTGGGGTATCCACTGAATGATCAATCTCCGCCGAAGTCCTGCAGAAGAGACTTCCCAACCGGCAAAGATCTGGAAGGGCGAAGCGCTTCTCTCCATCAGTTTCTGCATTGCCGCTGTCGTCGCACTGGCGCTCGTGGCTTGCCGCAACAAAGAAACATCGCCAGCATCGGCTCCTCAGCCCGTCGAGGTAACTGCGGTGCAGGTCAAAACGTCTCCCGACGCGATCGAAGTTCTCACGCCCAAAGCGAAGTTCACACTCACCGCAGCCGGCGCGCTTACATCTTCCCTTCAGAAGGACGGCAGCTCTTCCCCGACGCTGGACGCCAAATCGATTGGCGCCGCGCAAATTCTGACGCTGGCAAAAAAGGATTATCCTGGCGTGCTTCTGGATACCGCCAACGCCAACGTGGGCCAAGCTACCGGGAAACTCGGGAGCCTTGGCAAGCAAATCATAGTCAACGGAAAGGTTTCCGGAACCGATCTGGAAGAAACCGTCACGCTGGAGGTATACGACAGCTTCCCTACTCTCGCGCTGCTGTCAGTGCGTCTGCGCAACTCTGGCCAGAAAGATATATCACTCGATCGCGTGGTTCTCCAACGCCACAGCTTTGCCTCGGACACGCACGCGGGGGAAGCTACAGCGCCACTGTGGACATTCGAAGGTTCAAGTTTGAATTGGGGCAAAGATGAAACCTTCCCCGTGCCCGCAAAGTTCTCGCAAGAAAATCCGTTCGGTGCGCCCGTAGCCGTCAAGGGAGACCTCGGTCACGTTGGCGGCGGAATTCCAATTGTCGCTTTTTGGTCTGATGATGTTGGTGAGGCCATTGGACATATCGAAACGCTTCCCCTCGTGGTTTCCGTCCCGGTGCAAACCACGAAAGACGGGCGGGTGGATGCAGGTGTGAGCATCCCCGCCATGACTGTTCTCAAACCTGGCGATGTCTATTCCACGCCGCGCACATTTCTGTCCATATATTCCGGCGATTTCTACGAACCTCTGAAGCTATGGTCCGATGCCATCGCCAAGGAAGGATTGACCAAGCCAGAAAATAATGACGAGAACTACGCTGTAGCCTGGTGCGGATGGGGCTACGAATTCGCAGTTACACCGAAGCAGATGCTGGATACAGTTCCCAAACTAAAGGAATTGGGAATCCACTGGGCCACTTTGGATGACGGTTGGTTTAACAATTACGGTGACTGGCAACCGCGGCAACCTGCTTTTGCCGGCACGGCTATTCAAGACATGGTCAGGAAATTTCACGAGCAGGGGATAAAGGTCCAGCTTTGGTGGTTGCCACTTGCGGTGGAGGATGGCAAGAACGGTTACGGCGGCCGGAAATTTGAAGTCTCCGATGTGGTGAAGCAACATCCCGACTGGCTGGTCCTTGATCAACAAGGTCATCCCGCGCGAATGGCGCGCAATCTGGCAACTTTGTGCCCCGCGCTGCCGGAAGTGCAGGCTTACTACAAACAACTCACTGAACGTTTCATCCGTGACTGGGGATTCGACGGCAGCAAGCTCGACAATATTTACGCTCCCCCCCTCTGCTACAATCCGAAGCACCATCACAAATCGCCCTACGATTCCGTCTACGCCATGGCCGACGTGTACAAAACCATCTTCGAAACCACACGCGCGATCAAACCGGACAGTGTTACGCAAAGCTGCCCCTGCGGCACCCCGCCGAATTTGGCATGGTTCCGTTATATGGATCAGGCTGTCACGGCCGATCCCGTGGGTTCGGTTCAAGTGCGCCGCCGCATCAAAATGTACAAGGCGCTTCTCGGCCCACGTGCGGCGATCTACGGCGATCACGTGGAATTGACGCGAATCACCAACGCTGACAGCAACGACGAGCAAGACGTGGGAAGCGACTTTGCCTCCACGCTCGGCACCGGCGGCGTCTTGGGTACGAAATTCACCTGGCCGGATTACGGACCAAAATTCAAGAACGTTTATCTTTCGTCGGACAAAGAAGCGCACTGGAAAGAATGGATCGGCCTGTACAACGAGAAAATGCTATCGAAGGGGAATTTCCTGAACTTGTACGTCTACGGATTCGACGTACCGGAAGCGTACGCCATCGAGAAAGACGGCCATATGTATTACGCGTTTTACGCCCCCACGCAGACGGGCACTCCAAACAAAACCGCCTCGTCCCCACATTGGACCGGAGAGGTCGAGTTGCGCGGGCTTACGGCAAAGACTTATCACGTGGCGGATTATGTCCACCACAAGGATTTTGGAACGGTCACAGGACCCACCGCGAAACTAAACGTGGATTTCACAGACAATTTGCTGCTGGAAGCTGCCCCTACCCAGTAAAAACGAGCGGCTTCCCACTCCGGGCATAATTGCATTTCAGTTCTAAACCAGTGTGACTTCCACCTTCGCGTCTCGCAGTGCTTTCAAATCCTGCTTCGGAATATTCTTGTCGGTGATGGTTTCGTGGACGGCGGAAGTCGGCAAAATCAGCGAGAGGCTACGTCTACCGAACTTACTGGAGTCGCACACCACCACCGTCCGGCGCGCAGACTCGGCCATGGCACGATTCACCCGTGCCTCCAGCAAATTGGGAGTAGTCAACCCGTAACGTACGTCGAATCCGTCCACCGCCAGGAACAGCAGGTCGGCGCTTAACTTTCGAAGGGACTCTTCCGCTAACGGACCGACCAGTGAATACGAATTCCTTCGCAGCACGCCTCCTGTCAAGATCACCTCGACGGGCGAGTCCGCAAGTTCCGTCGCGATGTTCGTAGCGTTGGTGATGATCGTCAGGCTTTTGATCTGCCGGCAGGCTCTAGCGATCGCCATCGTGGTAGTCCCAGAATCCAGGATCACCACCTGGTCCTTGCCAATCATGCGCGCAGCGGCCGCCGCGATCTGGATCTTTTCTTGCCGGTGTTGCCGCTCTTTTTCCTGCAGCGAATTATCCATCACCGCACCGGTCTTTACCGGGAGCGCTCCGCCGTGCGTGCGCTCCAACTGGCCCTGATGATGGAGAAACTCCAGGTCCTTGCGGATGGTGATCAGCGAAGTGCGGAAGTGCTTTGCAAGATCGCCAACCAGCACTCGACCGTCGTCTTGCAACATCTCCACGATGGCGCGACGCCGTTCTTCACTGAGCATACGTGTTCACATCGCTCTTTCGTTCTGTCTAAATTCGTAAAATTTGCGAGCGCGTTTACTTGCTTCCCGCGGCCCAAACCACCGCTCCGCGCTCGACTGGCGGCAACACAAACTCCACTTGGCCGCCTTTCTTCTCACCTTTCACTACTTGCGTTTCCCCCAGAAAGGGAAGAAACGTCAGTGTAGCTCCCATGGCTGCGGGCATTTTTACCACAATTCCGCGCGCTGGTTCCTGGACGGCAACCTTGTTGGGCACCAATCCGCCAAAATTCGCAATAAAAATATGCGCCGAACCATCCACGATCCCAAAGTTCGCAGCCACCGTCGCCGGCGCGCTGAGTTCGATATCAGGCTTTGCATCCGCCGCCTTCAGAAACTCTGCCGGTGGATTCGCCGAAGCCACTGCAAAGTGACGCAACAACTGGGTGTAAAATGCGGCCGCGGGATCAGAAGAGAGTACGGATATGTTTGGCGATACGGGCAAAGCGGTCGTGTCGACTCCCAGAATCACGAGGCGACCACCATGCTCGACGAAGCTCTTCACATGCGTTTTTTCCGTGTCGTCCAGCACACTCACATTTGGCAACACTAACACCCGCCCGCGAAACTTCACTAGCGTTCTGGGCGTAACCACTTGCAGTTCCCGATGCGCTTGCAGCAACGATACCAGCGCCCCCCGGTACGATGGCAGAAAACTCTTAGCCGCGTAATCTCGGCTCTTCGGCGAAAAATACACGCCCACAGGACGCATCGGCGTTCGCGGCAGGTAAAGCGATTTCTCGTTCTTTTCGATCCATTCGAAGATCTGTTTGCGCGTGGCTGGATCGTTGGATCGCGCCATTTCGTGCCCCTGCGCATCCCAGAAATTCGCGCCCGCCATGATAATGGACATGGCCAGGTTCTTCATCGCATCGCTCTTCTCAACGCCCTTATTGCCATCCCACGAATAGTTCAAAATCCAGGTCGCTTTGCCCTCGGCGAACGCCCGGAACGAAAGCATCCCCGCCTGATAAAGAAACCAGTCCGCCTGCGTACGCGAGGCGGCCATGTGTTCGCCATTCCCGAATTCATATTCGTGCGCGATTGCATCCACCACGGCGTACATTTCGTAAACGTCCGCGCCCACACGGGTCGCTTCTTCTTCAATACCCGGATAAATCTCGGGAATCACCATGATTTGCGGGTTTACACTCCGCGCGTTGTCTCGGATCTCTCGCATGAAATCGGTCAGCGTGGCGATGCGAAAATCCACCCATTTCCGGAAATTTGCATCCTGGAAATCGCCCAATTTCAAATCTGTTTTCGCGTTGAGCCCCGTCTTCTCTAGAAACGTATTCACCGTTGCATCGTCAAAACTCGCCCAGGTATCCTCCCAGCCCTCGAAGTGCGTCATCCAGTAAGGAATGTCCACGTAAATTCCGTCAATCCCCGTTCCTGCAATCTGCCGCACGCGTTCCATATAAGTCTTGCGCCAGGGGTTTGCATACGGACTGATCCAGACATCTTCATCCCCGGCGTGAATCCAGAATGCCGCGCCTGAATTGAACACCGCCGGCTCCCCGGTAATCTTTCGCTGCACCCAATCCGGATGATCCTTCATCACGGAATGCGCAGCTTTATCCGCATGCGCGGTGATGCATTCCGTCCCCGCGATGTAAACGAAGGCCTTATTCCCTTCCTTGTGTGCGGCATCGGCAACCGCACGAATCGCCTTTAGCTTTTCCGCCGGATCCAGGAAGCTCTCATATCGTCCCTCGATGTCATTGTCCACTTCGATGCCGTAGACGTGAGCCATTTGCGCGTCACGAACAATCGCTTCCGCATGCCCCGATTCCAGCCCGTATGCGGCAATGCGCACGTAATGCGTCCAGTTCTGCTTCAGCTCTTCGCCCGCTACACCTATAAATATCGCGATCGTGAGCAATGCCGCACTTACAAGGATAATTCGTTTCATCGGCCAGTTCCTCCGGTCGCGTCGGAAACATCCAGCCCCGCGGTGGGACGCAGCGTCAAACTGCCGTCCTCATTCAGCTTTTGATGGCAAGCCCATCGAACCGCGTGGCGTTGCCCTTTCACTGCAATCTCTGCTTTTAGCCGCAACCCACGCCAGGAAGTTCCTTTGGGCAACGGCAAAAGCGCCTGGCGTACATGGCCGGGCAAAGGATAGCCGGGGTCCAGGTAACCAGCGAAGAGTTCTTGCCCACCGGGCGACAGCACGCTGATTCGCAGCGCTCCTGGTACGCCTGCAATCCCATCATTCACCAACCCTACGATCAGTCCCGGTTCGCCGCGCTCTTCATATGTCCAAACCCAGGATGGCCGCACACGATAACCGATCCTCCGCGCTAAATCATCCAAGGCATGCGGGTAGGTTTGGTAATAACGCTGCAACCCCGCTGCGGAAATGTGGTGCCAATTCCATAGCGAAAAATAAGAAGCCCCCAGATCCCTCACGTGCGAAATTACGTTGTCGGAGTAAGTCACGCCTTCGTCGACACGTAGGGTTTCCGGTGCACCATCGGAAATTCCTACCTCGATGGACGCCGCGGTCCACGGCGGCCGATTGCCCAGCGCTTCGATCTGCTCGTTTTCTATGAAGATTGTATCTGTCCGGAGCCACTCCCCGCCTCGTACCGTCCGATCCACTAACTCTGAATTTCCCACTTTGCTGAAATCCGGCTGTGTGTTCGTCACCAGCGGCGTTTTCTTCCAGTGATCGGTCTGTATTTGAAACATCTTCACAAATGTGTTTTCGGCGGTACTGTAGTCCGGGTACGGATTTTTTTCAAACGGCCAGGTGTGGCCTTCGCCCCAGAATCCGTACATGCATGTGTCCACGTACTCGACGTCGGCGTGTCCGTCATATTCCGCCGCTAACAACCCGATAAGTTCTTGGAATGCTTCCAGAAAGAAAGGATCATCGCACCTCGGCTCTTCTCTTTCGCGCTTCTGCCAGTTGCCGAGTTTCACCATCGGTACCTTTTCGCGAATAAAGTCGGGCAGAGCATAGCCTTCAATGTCCGGGTTGCTGATCATCACCCTGAACCCAACTCTCTTTCCATACTGTTTCGCAAGAGCAAAGGAAGTCTTCCAAATTTCGCTCGGATCCAGGCGCCCCGGCCTCTGCTGAATATCCTTCCAGTTCACCCGAATATATAAATTCGTCCCGAGCGGGAATCGCGCGAGGTCTTCAAGCGCCGCCTCCAGGCTCATTCCGTTTGGTCGCAGCAATCCCACCTCATCGCAAAGGTAGGTCACCAATCCCATGCCAGGGTTGCGCACCACTTCCGGAGACGCCGTCAGCGCCATCACCACCGTCCAACTTGGATACAGATCAGCGGGAAAGGGCCCTTGATTCAGCCGGTCCTTTATTGCGGGGCCGCTGCCGAAATCGTATTTGTCGAAATTGTGCGCCGGGACGTACGCCACAGCGGCGCCCCACACACCTGTCTTCATGAATGTGCGGCGTAGCACATGGTCCGCCTTTCTGTTTAGAACTGGCAGCGCAAGCCAAATTGCATAACGCGAGGTGTGAAGCCCGGGGCGGATGAAGTTACTTCTCCAAAGGTGGCGCTGCCTACTCCAACGTCTGGAAATCCAAATCGTTCCGTGTTTGTAAAGTTAAAGAACTCGCCGCGCAGCTGTAGCGTCGCCCGCTCTTTTATCGCGAATTCCTTGGTGAACGAAAGATCGATATTGCGGATACCGTCGCCCCTCAGGTTCGAAAAATACCGCGGAGCATTTCCCGGAACCTGATCGCCCGGATCGCCAAAACACGCGGCGTTGAACAAAGACGCGTTGGAAAGTCCATTAAGAGCGTTGGCGGCGGCCTGGTGGTAGCTCAGCCCACTGGATAATTGGTTGCAAAGCACGTTCGGTCGCTGGTTGCCATCCTGCAGCCGCGGCACCGCCATGGCAATGGGAAGCGGCTGGCCGCTTTGCAGCGTAATAATAGCGGCAATCTGCCATCCGCCGATCACTCCATCCGCAATGCGATTCATGTCTCGGCCAATCCAGCGGCCTCGTCCCAAGGGGAGCTCGACAATCGTTGCAAGAACAAACCGGTTCGGCACGTCGTTGGCGCTGATGGCCCACTCGTTTTTCAAACGGTCGAGTTGTTGCGGATTTCCCACCGTATAGCCGTACACCGTATTCAGATTTCCCACGAACGCGTTGAACCCGATCGAGGAATCATCCTCCGATTTGGATCGCGTGTAGTTCCCTTCAAAACTGACATAGTGATTCATTCGCTTCTGGAAACGCACTTGCAGCGAGTTGTACCAGGAATTCGCGCCAAAGTTCGGCAGTCCCTGAAATGTTCCGGCGAACTGCGGATATGGGCGCAACAGGTAATTCAGCGGGATCGGAAGAGGGTTGCCGTTCTGATCGACCTGACTATACGCCGAAGCAGGCTCATTAAATATCGCACCCGGCCCGATGAAGAGCGACGCAAACGGGTTGGGAACCAACTGCTGGAGATAATTGGTCACACAACTGTCTACATCGCAGTTCGGATCCTGAGCGTGCAACGTCGACGAGATTTGCGCCAGCTCGCTTGAAGGAATGAAGTTGCGATTTCGCGTGCTGGAATAGCCGCCCCAAGGCAGATGCGTGCTGCGGTTCGCCGAATAGTCCACGCCGATTGTGATTTCACCGGGGAAGAGGTGCTCTATGCCCAAGTTCCACTGATAAATGTCCGCGTTGCGTGCCTCTTCCGTGCCCAGGTTATTCTCATTGTCGTATCCCCACATCGCCAGTTGTCCATATTTCTGGCCCTGCGGTGAAGAGATCCCCGCAGGAAATGGATTTTCCAGAGTGGCATACTGCGTCACGTAATTGTTCTGAGTGAACAGGACGGGATCCGTTGCGCTGAAGGCGGTGCCCGGATACTGATAGTTCGTCGCAGGGCTAAGGCCGTAATAAACGCCAGCACCGCCGCGCAACACACTATTAGGCATGAAGGACCATGCAAAGCCTACGCGCGGCGCAACGTTATTGCGGTCCGTTGGAACGCTCCGGCCCAAGCCGTCTTGTTCTGGAAACAGCGTAGTGCCCAGCAAGTCTGTTGCCGAGGACAGGTTCGGCGGCGCCACTCCAAGCTGTGGGTTTGACACATTTGGCAAGAAGACTGAGACCCCGCTATTACCGCTGAAATCGCTGTACTGCTGCTGGTTTAATCTTTCCGTGTACGGAGAACTCCATTCGTAACGCAATCCGAGGTTAATGGTCAGTTTTGCTGTGACCTTCCAGTCGTCTTGCACGTAAAAGGCGGTTTCCCACGATTTATCTGCCACCGATGGCTGCACATTGATGAAACTCGAGCCTTGCGCGCCGGAGTTTGCGCCATATCCGAGGAGAAGGCTGGCGAAGGAGTTTCCCTGCGTCGTATCCGTAGTGATTGGCGTGGAAGCCGTTACGCTTTGCGGAAAGTAGAAATTGCCTGTCGGATAGTTCGGCTGCCAGAAGTTATTGAAGAATTGCCTCTGTTCGAATCCAACTTTGATCGTGTGCTCGTGTTTCACCCAGGTTATCGCGGAAGAGTAACTGTACAACGTGTGCGCAAAACTTGTGTCCGTGCAGCACTGCGTAAACATCGAAAGCCAATCGTTCGTGCCGTCCAGCTGAATGCTGGGCATGCGATCCAGTCCATTGGCCGCCAGGCTCGATGGGAAGCCCACGCTCTGCAGGTTCGGGAACGCCGAGTTCACTGGCGCGGACACACGGTCCACCGCGAACCGGTTGGTCCATACGGTGTTGGGCGTCAGCGTCCAGTTATATTCCAGGCCTATGTTGTGCACCGTCGTCGAAGACGTGAAACCATCGTTGAAGTTCGCGTTCGCCAGCACAAATGGAACGTTGTATTCCCCATAGCTCTGGCTGTACCGGATGGCCACCCGTTGCTTGTCGTTGAAATAATGGTCCACTTTCACGTCAAACTGGTGCGCCGGCGCGTTCGTCAGAATCGATGTCCGATAATTATCCAGCCCGAATTGATCGCCGGAAACATTGGGTTCGGGATACAACTTCAGAAGAGCCTGGCCGATCGGATTGATGTCCTGTTGCGGGATCATGTTTCCCTGAAATTGCGGCCTCAAGCACGTCCCATTTTGCGGCGTGCATTGAAGCGGGTTATAGATCGTCTGCAACACCGGATTCCCGTTCGCGTCCGCGGTCATCGTCTGAGAGAAATCTCCGTTTCGCTGCGCGTCTGTGGGCACCGTTCCTGTAATGTTCACAGGGTCGTGCTCACGGGTAAATTCCGCGTCAACAAAGAAGAACGTTTTTAGTTTGCGGATGGGCCCGCCAAGGGAAAATCCATACTGGTCTCGCACGTGGTCTGGCCTCGGAATGCCGTCCGCGTTGTTAAAGAAATCGTTGGCATCGAGTGCGGAGCGCTGCCCAAACCACCAACCGCTCCCGTGAAAGTCGTTCCCACCCTGTTTCAGGACCATGTTTACCACGGTCCCGCCATTGTTCCCGTACTCCGCCGAAAAGCTGTTGTTCTCGACCTTAAACTCCTGCACGATTTCAACCGAAGGCTGATAATACACGTTCGTGGTACCGCCTTCACCCTGTTCCGGCGCGCTGGTCAATGCTCCATCCAGCCGCACCTCCGCGGTCGCATTGCGCTGTCCATTCGAAACGAAATTCGTTCCCGAAGGATAAGAGTCCTGCGTGCCCGATCCCGTCGTTTCCGTAACGCCACCCGCAAGGAAGACCAGCCCGAACATGCTGCGGTTGATCAGTGGAATGTCGCGTACGTATTCGTTGGTTACGTCCGTGCCCAACGCCGCGTTGCCCGTGTCCAGCAACGGCGCCTGCTCGGTTACGGTGATGGTCTCAGCGACCGTACCGGTCTTCAGCGTAAAGTCCAGCGTGGCTTGCTGGCTCACCGCAAGCGTCACTCCTTTGCGCTCCTGCGACGCCAGATTCGGCGCCTCCACTCGAATCGTGTACGTGCTCGGCCGCACCCCGGTAAAAACGTAAACGCCTCGGGCGTCCGTGGTCATTGTTGAGCCCACGTCGGTGGCTTCATCCGTCAGAGTGACCTTCGCCCCGGGAATCACCGCGGCACTCGCGTCCGTAACCGTTCCGGTCAACTGCGCCGTGTACGTCGACTGCGCATATCCCGCCGAGCCCGTCAGTAAGCTCAAGCACACTATTCCGCAAAGGGCACAAAGGAATCGCAGACACCTGCACGTCGAAACTTGCATTTCACCCCCTAGGACCGACAAGCGTACGGGTCGAGAACCGTACCCCCTACCTTCGTTTTGTTTCTTTTACTTTCTTTTTGTTTTCCTGTCAATCTCCTTTCCGGTGATGGCCACACGCGCAAGGTCCTTACACGGCCGTAAAGCGCGCTGGAAGTAGGCCTATGCCAGCGCCCAGAAGCAACCTGAGATCGCCAGGGAACGACCGTCAGACGACCTGGAACCGACCGAACAGGGCTGTGATTTCGGCCGTACAACCGCCCCAAAGCCCGGTAAACCCTAAAACCCGGCCATTCACTGAGACATGATTGATATACGACCAATAATGTCCTAGTTTGGAGATGCAAGTGATTTGCAACAGCGTTCCCGACTTGCATTCCTTGTGTGTGAGGCGTTCTCCATGGCTTGGGCTTTGTTCCGTTTGTCGCCAGCCATGATTCCGAAAATCTGGAGAAGTTAGGTGCTGTCGCTTCCTTGTCCATTTCTCAAGTCCGCGTCTAGTAATGGCCATTCCACGGCTTCTACGAGCGCGCGTTGTCTGGCGCTTCTGCTCCTTGCGGTCCTTGCTGCGCTGCTCGCCTGCCCGCTTCAGGCAGGGGAAGGCGGTCGTATCTCAGGCACCGTCCAGGACGCCACCGGCGCTTTGATCGTTGGCGCGCGCGTGACGGTCACCAACAGCGACACAGGCGCTGTTCGCGCTGCCGTCACAGACGGCAGCGGCACGTACGCCTTCACCGATCTACCGGTGGGCCGCTACGACATTTCCATCGAAAATCTCGGCTTCCGGCCCTACCGCCGCACCGGCGTGATTCTATATCTCGACAGCGCTTTCCTAATCGATACCAAGTTGCAACTCGGCAAGGAAACCGAGGCCGTGGCCGTCGAGGAAGGCGCCATTCACGTGGAAACTTCGGACACGCAACTCGGCGACGTGATCACCGGCACGAAAATGACTGCGGTTCCACTCAACGGCCGGAGCTATACTGACTTGCTCTCCCTGCAGCCCGGCGTCGCCCCCGTCACTTCCCTGACCTCAGACACGCAGCAAGACGTAGGCGTGAGCGCCCTCTCTCCGTCGGGCGGCTTGAACCCTGGAACCGTTTCCATCAACGGCCAGCGCGAATTTGCCAACGCTTTCATCGTGAACGGAAGCGACACCGAAGAAGACGTCAACTCCGGCACCGCGATCATCCCCAATCTCGATTCCATCGCCGAATTCCGCATCCTCACCGGCAACGTCAATGCCGAGTCTGGCGAATACAGCGGGGGCCAGATCAATGTTGTCACCAAATCCGGTACGAATGAATTTCACGGCAACGCTTTCGAATTCCTCAGAAACACGGATCTGGACGCCAGGAATTTCTTTTCCCCGGCGCGTGGAGTCTTCCAACAGAATCAGTTCGGCGGGACCCTCGGTGGGCCCGTCGTTCGCAAGAAATTGTTCTTCTTCGTGGATTATCAGGGAACGCGCATGAAGCAAGGCCTCGACACCGGCTTGATCGCAGTACCATCGACGCAAGACCATTCCGGCAATCTTTCCGATCTGACTGGCTCTTTAACCGGCGTGGTCAACGGTCAATACTGGGCCTCCCTCTTGTCGCAAAAACTCGGCTACACCGTCACGCCTGGTGAATCGTATTACAAAGCTGGTTGTAACAGTTTTGCTCAGTGCATCTTTCCCAACGCTGTCATTCCTAGCACCGCATGGTCCGCTCCGGCCAAGAATCTTTTGCAATACATTCCGCAGCCAAACGCGGGCGCGAATACTTTTTCCACTTCCTCGCAAAACGAAATTCTCGGAGACGACAAGGGCGCCTCTCGGATCGATTATCAAAGCCAGTGGGGCCAGCTCTCTGTCTACTATTTCCTCGATCAATATTCCTTGAACAATCCTTATCCCGTAGCCCAGAGCGGCGCCAGCGTGCCCGGGTTCAACGCCCTCAACACCGGTCGTGCGCAGTTGTTCAGCCTAGGCGACACCAAAACACTGGGATCCTCGATGGTCAATGAATTTCACGCCAGCTTCATGCGCGCGAACAATGATCTGGGCCAGCCCGAGGGCGGCAAGGGCATTTCTCTCGCTTCCCAGGGATTTGTCACCGGGACAGGAACTCCCGGAATTGTCCCACTCAATCCATCGGGAGAGGGCGTGGAAAATATTGTCTTTAACGCATTTTCCATAGGCACAAATGCCAACGAACTAAAGCAGGTCAATAACACCTATCAACTGCTCGACAACTTCTCCAAAATCCTCCACGCTCACACGCTGCGGTTCGGTGTCGAGTTCCATTACGACGAAATCAACACCGACCCCATCGCGCAATTCAACGGCAATTTCCTTTTCACCGGCAGCGAAACCGGTTCGGATTTTGCCGATTTTCTCCTCGGCATTCCCAGTCAATACAATCAAAGCCAGCTCAACCCGTTTTACGGCAGGAACAAATACGTCGGCATCTTCGCGCAAGACACTTGGCGCCTTCGCCGGCATCTGTCCTTGACCTACGGCCTTCGTTGGGATCGCATTGAGCCCTGGTATGAAAAGAATAATGGAATTTCCACATTCATTCCTGGAAGGCAGTCCGTCGTCTTTCCAGGCGCTCCCGAAGGCATCTTGTTTCCGGGAGATCCCGGCGTTTCAGACACAATCGCGCCGCCCGGCAATCACGATTTTTCGC
Organism: Candidatus Acidiferrales bacterium; assembly: GCA_963742325.1. Lineage (GTDB taxonomy): Bacteria > Acidobacteriota > Terriglobia > Acidiferrales > UBA7541 > Acidiferrum. Next base: position 4,487,098 of record CAVULB010000002.1, read on the forward strand.
CGCGCATCGGGCTCGCCTGGTCTCCCTCAGCGAACGGCGATGGAATCGTCAGCAAAATCATTGGTGGTTCCGGCAGAACCAGCGTTCGCGCCGGCTTCGGCACATACTATACAGCGATCGAGGCTCTCACGATCGGCATCCTCGCCGCCAACCCTCCCTTTGGATTCACGTATTCAAGCCCCGCGCCGCCGCTCTTTGCCACGCCGTTTATCACCGCATCGAACGGACAGTTTGTCGGCCAGCCGTTCCCGGTTGCCCTAGCAAACCAGAAAGCATCCGCTCAGAATCCCGATTCTGATATCGACTGGTCGCGGTTTGTTCCCATCTCCGGCGTCCCGGGATACTCAACCACCAACCGCATTCCCTACGCCGAAGAGTACACGCTCTCGCTCGAGCGGCAGCTCGGCTCCAGCACCCTGGTCAGCGCCAGTTACATCGGCACACAGGCGCATCATCTTCTTGTCCTTCAAGAAGCGAATCCAGGTGATCCCGCGTTGTGCCTCAGCCTAAGCCAGCCAACCCAGGTTGCCCCCGGCTCCGCCAGCTGCGGCCCCTTCGGCGAAAACAACGTCTTCACCAGCTCCGCCGGCCAAATCATCAATGGCACGCGGGGACCGCTCGGCGCAAACTTTGGCAGCAACACCTATCAAACCACGATCGGCAATTCCGACTACAATGCCTTGCAACTGAGCCTGCGCCACAACTCCAAAACCCTGGAAGTTTTCGCCGCTTATACCTACAGCAAATCCCTCGACAACGCTTCCAATCTCGGCGAAGAAGTGAATCCATTTAATCCTTCCCTCAGCAAGGCCTTGTCCGCTTTCGATCTCACTCACAACTTCGTCGTCAGCTATGAATATCAGCTTCCCGTGGACAAACTGCTCCCGTCCAATGGCTGGACCAGAGGTTGGTCCTGGTCCGGCATCTCCCGCTTCAGCACCGGATTTCCGGTCACGTTATTCAGCCTGGGCGATAATTCCCTTCTTGGAGGCGAACCGAACGGAATCAATAACTTCGGCATCGATCTGCCGGACTACACTCCAGGCCCACTCGATCTCAGCAACAATCCGCGCAAAAACGGCCAGCTCTACTTCAATACCTCTTTGTTCAGCCTCAACGCCCTCGGCACTCCTGGAAATGCTAGCCGCCGATTTTTTCACGGTCCCGGCATCGACAACTACGATATGGCGCTAGCCAAAACCCTGTCCCTCACGGAATCGAAATCGCTCCTATTCCGCATAGAGACTTTCAACACCTTTAACCACGCGCAGTTCTACGGCCCATCGTCCGTCGATGGAAACATCAGTGACCTCGGCAGCACCTTCGGCCACGTAGTAAGTTCCGCCCCCGGCCGCGTAATGCAAGTCACCGCCAAATTCAATTTCTGACTCTTGTAGGGCCCGCCTTCCGAGGCGGATCGTTCAACATCGGAGAGAAGGCACGGACCCAACGTCCATACAAGAAAGGCCGGTCCTCCACGGACCGGCCTTCTCCAACTCGACTTATCTCCAAACCAAATCTTACTTGCTCTTATTCACTGGCGAAGCCTTCTGCAGCGTAGCCAGCAGCGTCTTCGCACTGTCCGGCACCGGCACCGCCTTATCGAACACGATGGCCGACGCACTCACTTCCTTGCCATATAGGTTTTTGTTCGCTCCGTTATCGGGACGCAGCGTCGAGCCTGCCAGTGAAATGCCTGCGAACAATCCCCGCGCGCGCGAATACGACAGAATCTCGGCGCGCAAAGTAGCATCTGTTTCCGCGGAAGCAGTCCGGCCTACCGGTCCGGCTGCAGCCGAGGCATCAGCACCGATCTTCACCTTGCTCTTCAGGATGTTCTCCGCAGAACGCGGCGTCATCAGTAGCAAAACAAAGTCCGTCGCATTTCCGCCAAGCTGCAATCCGGCGCTGCCACCTTCGAGCGCCATCATCGCCGGCGCTCCCCAGGGGCCACGAAAGTTTTTCCCGCCACGGCAAGTCATCACGCCGCGGCCGTAACTTCCTCCGAACCCGATTGCGAACTTCAACACCGAAGGCAGAATCACCACGCAATCCGCTTTATCCAGCACGCTCTGCGGAATGCTGTCCGGCGCATTCAGAATTTCCTGCATGACCTTCCCTGCGTTCTCCACGCGATCCGATTCCTTGTCCTGTGCGAACAAGGGAAGAGCCAAAGCAAAAGCCAAGCCAAAACCAATCAGTGTTTTTTTCATAGTTCATCCTCAGATTTTTTCCATACGCCCGCGAGCGGTCCATCAGCGAGATGGCAGGTCGTTCGATTCCGCTAATGCAGTTGGATGATACTCTTTCGCTGGGCAATCTTCCAGAGCCGGCGCCCTTTTGGCCCTTTTGCCCGTTGGCGCGCCTCAAACCTTCAGCAGCGCACTGATTTCCTGCGAACTAGCCGCCTGTTCTGCAAACGTGAATGTGCCGCGTTCTTTCATTTCCCTCGCCGCTCGCAAAAATGCGCCAAGCGCGGCCCGGTAAAACCCGCTACCTACGCTCACACGCCGCACCCCTATTTCGGACAGTTCTTCTACCGTCAGATTCATTCCGCGCAATCCCACCAGGACATTCACGGGTCGATCCACCGACTTCAACACCGCGCGGATATCCTCTATGCTTGTGAGTCCGGGAGCATAAAGAACATCCGCCCCCGCCTCCTGGTAAAGTTGCAAGCGTCTGATCGTGTCCTTCAGGTCCCGTCTGCCGTTCAAATAGTTCTCCGCCCGCGCCGTCAATGTGAAAGCAAACGGAAGTCCTCGTGCCGCCTCCGCCGCTGCTTGGATTCGTTCGCCAGCCTGCGTATGTTCGTAAATCGCACGGTCAGCGTGCCCGGTAGCGTCTTCAATCGACCCTCCCACCACTCCCGCGTCCGCAGCCAAGCTGATCGCTACCGCTGCAATTTCTGGCGCATCTCCAAATCCGTTCCCCAAATCCGCGCTCACCGGCAAGTCCGTGGCGGCCGAAATCTCTGCCAAATGCTTCATCACTGCCCGACGATCTGGAGTGTTGTCTTGTTTCCCTGCAGAGAACGCATACCCCGCACTGGTCGTGGCCAGTGCCTCAAAGCCCAATCGCTCCAGCATCCGCGCCGTTCCCAGGTCCCACGGATTCGGAATGACAAAGGCCCTGCTGCGCGCATGTAGCCCGCGAAATGCTTCCCCTTTTTCCTTTTGCGTTTTCATATGCGTCCAGTCGCCCCCCGATGGCTATTTTGCTGGCAGGCCAAACGTGCCGTCTACAACCTCTACGAAATTTCTCTCTTCGCGAAGGATCAGCCGTTTATTTACGGCCATCGCAAAATTTTCCTGACCTTCTGCGTCGGACCGCAATCTCGCCCTGTACGCCTCGTAGGCCGCCAGCGTCTCGAATGCAATTAATCCCCAGGCAATATCGTTCGTCCCTTCATACGGCAGAAAATATCCCACCAGGTGTCCCCCACAGCGCGGAATGATACGCCCCCAATTCTCGGCATACTTCTTGAAGGCTTCGCGTTGGTGCGGATCGATCTGGTAGCGGATCACGCAGGTAATCGCCATCGTCTGGCTCCTTGTCTCCGGTATTCGGGACACATCGCTTGCAAACGTCAACCCGGCACAAAGTTCCGCCATGCCCGCAATGGCTTCGCGACGGCTCATCGATGTGCTTTTGGGATCGTCAGGGTCCATGCAGGTCAGTCTGCCTCTTGCCGCGCAACAACACTTCGTCTACCATCAAAGTATGGATGTGACCACTCATCCCGATGCCGCTGTTTCTGCCATCGCTTCTGCCATCGGCGAACCGGCACGCGCCCGCATGCTTTACTGCCTCATGGACGGCCACGCGCGCACCAGCACGGAGCTTGCCGTCGTCGCTGGCGTCACTCCCTCCACTGCCAGCGTTCACCTGCATCGCCTCAAAGCCGCGCATCTCGTCAAGGCAATTCATCAGGGAAAGCATCACTTTTACAGTCTGCAAAGCGCCGATGTAGGCAGCGCGCTCGAAGGATTGTGTGTTCTCGCTGGCATTTCTCGATCGAAGTTCGTTCCGCGCACACCAGACAATCTGCGCACGGCTCGCACTTGCTACGACCATATGGCCGGAACCGTAAGCGTTGCTGTGCACGACCGCCTTCACGCGCTGCGCTGGCTTACCCTCGCCTCTGCGCGCGGCGCGTATCACGTTTACGACGTGACTCCACTTGGGCAACAGGCGTTCGAATCCCTCGGCATCGATCTCCACGCCACACAATCTCTTCGCCGCCGTTTTGCTTGCCCTTGCCTGGACTGGAGCGAGCGCCGTCCCCACCTCGGCGGCGCACTCGGCGCAGCCCTCCTGAAACTCGCCCTGAAGCGTAAGTGGGTGATTCAGGAACTCGACAGCCGCGCGCTGAACGTCACCATTGCAGGTCGCCGCGAACTGCGCACCTGGTTTGGCTTGCAATTCTGACCGCCCGTCGGCGATCCAGCGACAACGGAATATGTCTACTGTAAAAAAGTAAGGTTTGCGTTAAACTACCTCCCCGAGTTCACCGCGAAGCAAACGAGTTCTCGGACGGAGTATCCTTCATGGCCATTGCTACCATCAATCCCGCCACTGGCGAAGTCATCAAGAAATTTGACGCGCTCACCGATGCGCAGGTCGACGAAAAAATCGCCAAAGCCGCCAAGACCTTCCAAAGTTTCCGCAACGCCCCGCTCGCCGATCGCGCCCGCTGGATGTTCAAGGCCGCGGAAATTCTCGAAGCCGAAAAAGAACCAATCGGCCGCCTCATGACCCTCGAAATGGGCAAAACTCTCGGCTCCGCCATCGCCGAAGCCGAAAAGTGCGCCCTGGGCTGTCGCTATTACGCGGAGCACGCCGCAAAATTTATTGCCGACGAAGTCATTGCGACCGCCGCTTCCAAGAGTTTCATCCGTTACCAACCGCTCGGCATCGTTCTCGCCGTCATGCCATGGAACTTCCCTTTCTGGCAGGTCTTCCGCTTCATCGCTCCGGGACTGATGGCCGGCAACGTCGGCCTGCTAAAACACTCCTCCAACGTCCCGCAATGCGCCCTGAAAATTGAAGACATTCTCCTCCGCGCCGGTTTCCCCGAAGGGGTATTCCAGACTCTTCTCATTGGCGCGGCGCAGGTCGATCGCATTCTCAACGATCCGCGTGTGGCCGCTGCCACTCTGACCGGAAGCGAACAGGCCGGCATTCAGGTTGGCATCTCCGCCGCTAAGCGCATCAAAAAGGTAGTCTTGGAACTCGGTGGCAGCGATCCTTTCATCGTCATGCCCAGCGCAAATCTTCAGGAAGCCACCACCACCGCTGTGAAAGCGCGTGTCATCAACAATGGTCAATCCTGCATCGCCGCCAAGCGCTTTATCGTTCACGAACAAATCGCCGATACCTTCGAAAAGGAATTCGTCCGCCAGATGCAATCGCTGAAAGTCGGTGATCCCTTCGACGCCAAAACCGATGTCGGCCCTCTGGCCACTCCCGACGCGGTAAAGGACATCGACACCGACGTCCGCAAAACCATTCAGGCTGGCGCAAAACTCCTTACCGGTGGAAAACCCGTAGACGGCCCGGGCAATTTCTACGAGCCCACCGTTCTCTCGTGCATACCTAAAGATTCCCCCGCTTATCGCGAGGAATTCTTCGGCCCGGTAGCCAGCATTTTCCGCGTGAAAAATATCGATGACGCCCTGGCCATCGCCAATGACAGCCGCTTCGGCCTCGGCGCCAGCGCCTGGACCAATGATCCCGCCGAGCGCGAGCGCTTGATCAACGACCTCGAATCCGGCCTGGTCTTCATCAATTCCATGGTCGCCTCCGACCCCCGTCTCCCTTTCGGGGGCGTGAAGGCCTCTGGCCATGGCCGCGAACTCGGACCCTACGGTATCCGCGAATTCACCAATGCCAAAACCGTCTGGATTCGCGACCTCGCCAAGTAACCAACATTCCGCAGCAATTGACGCGACAACTCCGGAAGTAGCATGATTCTCGTTCTGGCCTTGGACCGGCGCTGGTCCCCCGGCGTCTTGTCCGTTACCGAACAAGCGCCACTCCCCGCGCAATGTGCTGGGCCTGACGACTTCCTCAATCTTCATTGGAGAGAGTGCCGTGCCGAGATCCCTCGAGAAAAAGCAGCCTGAACGCAAACCACGCCCCAAGAAGGAAGGCTTAAACGAGGCGCAGATTGCCGTTCACTGGAAGGAAGAAGAGTACGTTCGCCCTCCCGCGCGCTTCATCGCCCAGGCCAATCTCAACGATCCCCGCATCGTCGAGCGTTTCAGTGAAAAGAATTTCCCCGAATGTTTTCGCGAATATGCCGAGCTCCTGCACTGGGATCAATATTGGCATACCACGCTGGACACGGAACATCCCCCCTTCTGGAAATGGTTTGTCGGCGGCCGTTTAAACGCTTCCTACAATTGCGTTGACCGCCATCTCGCCAAGTGGAAGAACAAGGCCGCCTTCATCTTCGTTCCCGAACCCGAAGACGAGTCTCACGTCGTCATCACCTTCCAGGAACTCTATCGTCGCGTGAACGAAGTTGCTGCTCTCCTCCGCGATTTTGCCGGCCTGCAAAAAGGTGATCGTGTCACGATACACATGCCCATGATTCCCGAGCTGCCCATCACCATGCTCGCTTGTGCGCGCCTCGGCGTCATCCATTCTGTTGTCTTCGGCGGCTTTTCTGGGGAAGCCTGCGGTCTGCGCGCAGCCGATTCTGGCAGCCGCGTTTTAATCTACGCCGACGGTTACCATCGCAACGGCCGCTGGGTCGATCACAAGGGCGGCGCCGACATCGCCGTCGAAACCGCAAAAAAAGAAGGCCAGGCCATCGACAAAGTCCTCGTCTGGAAGCGTTATCCCCACAAGTACACTTCCGAGTCTCCCATGGTCATGCAGCGCGATTATTTCGTCGACGATCTCCTCAAGGATTATCGCAATCGCGTGATCGAGCCGGTCTCCATGGATGCTGAAGATCCTCTCTTCCTCATGTACACCAGCGGTACCACCGGGAAGCCTAAAGGTTGCCAGCACCGCACCGGTGGTTATCTAGCTTATGTGGCCGGCACTTCTAGGTTTTATCAGGACATTCACCCGGAAGATGTTTACTGGTGCATGGCCGACATCGGTTGGATCACCGGGCATTCCTACATCGTATATGGACCGCTGGCTCTCGCCGCGACAAGCGTTCTCTACGAAGGTGTGCCGCAATTTCCCGACGCCGGCCGTCCCTGGCGCATTGCCGAGCGCCTCGACGTAAATATCTTCCACACTTCGCCCACCGCCATTCGCATGCTCCGCAAAGCTGGCGCCGACGAGCCCAAAAAGCACAATTATCGGTTCAAGCATATGACCACGGTCGGAGAACCCATTGAGCCTGAAGTCTGGCGTTGGTATCACCAGGTTGTTGGCAAAGGTGAAGCTGTGATTGTGGATACCTGGTGGCAAACGGAAACCGGCGGCTTTCTCTGCACCACCAAACCCGCCCTTGATGCCATGAAGCCCGGCAGCGCAGGCCCCGCTTGTCTTGGAATTTATCCCGCTATCCGCGACGAGGAAGGCAAGGAAGTTTCTTTGGAATCCCATGCCGCCGGAAACATTTGCATCCGCAATCCTTGGCCCGGCATCATGCAAACCATTTGGGGGGATCCGCACCGCTTCGTCAGCAATTACTACAAAAAGTACAATTCCAACCCGCACAGCAAAGACTGGCGCGATTGGCCGTACTACGCCGCCGATGGCGCCGTCCTGCCTGCCGATGGTTATTACCGCATCCTCGGCCGCGTCGATGACGTCATTAACGTCGCCGGCCATCGCCTGGGCACCAAGGAGCTCGAGTCCGCCTGCCTCACCGTCAGCGAAATTGCCGAAGCCGCGGTCGTTCCCGTGGTCGACGAAGTGAAAGGCCGCGTCCCGGAAATTTATATTTCGTTGAAGCCCGGTGTTCTTCCAAGAAAGGCCGTGCTCGAGAAGGTAACTGCTACCATCGAAACCATGATCGGCAAGATCGCTCGCCCTAAGCGCATCCACATCGTTCCCGATATGCCCAAAACGCGCTCCGGCAAAATCATGCGCCGCGTCCTTGCCGCCATTTCCAACAACATGGATACCGGCGACATCACCACGCTCGCCAATCCGGATATCGTCGGCCAGATCCGCCAACTCGTCCAGGGCCGCGACATCATGCCCCTAAATGAAGGCCCCGAGGATATAAAGCGCTTCGGCGAAGAACGCTAGCTTAGCTAACTTTCGTCCTGGCGAACTTAAGGTGCTCACCTTCGACTGCGTCTATAAAACTGAAATTGTCGTCCTGAGGAGCGCTTTTTGCGACGAAGGATCTCAGCGGCAACACCACCCGAAACGTTCTGTGTCCCGGCACCCCTCGCGGCCACTCACTTCATTACACCTTCCGTGCCCACCGCCGCCGCTTCCGTCTCGTGCCCCTCTGCACGCAGCGCATTCACCAGTTGTGCCTCCATCTCCGGTCGCAACTCCAGCAATTCCCGATATTCTCGTACTGCTTCTGGATAACGCTGCGCCATCAGGTATGTGTTTCCCAGAGCCAGCAAAATTTCCGCCCGATTCGGGGCGAGTTCTTTCGCCTTCTTCCATTTCTCAATCGCCTTGTCCGTATATCCCTCCGTCTGATAAAGCTGCGCCATGTCGCAAAAATATTCCGCCTCCCCGCCGTCCAGGCGGATTGCTTCGTCGAATGCCTTCAGGGCTTGTTCGAACGCGCCCTGGCGTCCGTACACCCTGCCAAATCCCGCGAAGATTTCCGCATACCCCGCGTTCAGCCGTTTCGCCTCTGCATACGCCAGCAACGCTTCATCGTCGTACCCCTGCAATTCCCGCGCATGCCCCAACACGATGTACGCCACGGCATCTCTCGGCCGCATCCTGACTACCGTCATCGCCTCGGCTAGTGCACACTCCGAGAGCCGAGAGTGAAAACAGATCGTCGAGCGCTGCGCGTGCGCGTACGGCGATTCCGGCGCCAATCTCACCGCTGTCGTGGCTTCCCCATACGCCGCGATCCAGTCTTCGGACATCTCCAGCAAATGCGCGTAGATCAGGTGTACATCCGCATTCCCCGGCTGCTTCATGGTCTCCGCTCGTATCGTTTGCAACGCGTATCCCCAGTCGTTCCACATCATCGCGCCTGTGATTTCATACAAATAGTCCGTCGGCCGCGGCGACTGCAATCCCAACTTCCAGACTGTGCAGGGAGCTTTCGCGTGGCGAACTGCCTGCACCGTTTCCACATCCGTCCGTGCCGCTGCAAGCGCATTTAGCAACGGCTGTTCTGCACATTCGGTCAGACCGCGGCTCGCCATTTCTTCCCGCAACTCTTCCGGCGTCAATCCTTCCAACTGCCACGCCAGCACTTGTTCCGGAGGAACCGGACCCTTCGTTTGCGGGATTGTATTGCTTTGTTGGGGTGGAAGCGTCAATGCTGCCAACAGAACCAGGAGGATCACGTGGCCGCCTCGGTATACAAAATTCGCCCTGCACTCTGCTTATCGGCAGCTCCCGGTTACTTCTTTAGTTTTAGTCTGTGGATATTCAGGAGGGATAGCCAGACGCAATCCCACGTCTTGCTCTCTTTCGCCTACATGAAACACTACGGCCGGGCTCTTTGGGTTTTCACCCGACAATTACCCGGCCTCACTAAGTTAATCTCTTACTACAGCGCCCGCCCTACCATGGCTGAATACGAAATCCAGCTCATGACGATGGCCCCCAGCGACCCAAAAATCAAAAACAACGCCAATGCCTTCCGGCTGATGATTTCTTGCGTGCTTGTGTCAGACATGTCTTCGGCTCCAGGTCAGAATTATGTTCCAATAGGGTGTCCCAAGCAATCGTCGTGGATTATACACACTCCTCTATCTCTCGCGAAACGGTACTTTGGGTCCACAACCCCCCGCTACCGAGGCCGTCTGTCACAATTCGCCCGCCTCGGGCGTATAACCTACAGAGAGGGGAAAATACCGTGCTGGAAGGCGTAATAGAACGATTGCCGAAGACCTTGCCCTCCATGTTTACCTCTGACACCGGCCGGCTTCCTCCAGAGTCCTTTGACGACCTCTTTCTGTCCACTTATCCTCGCCTCGTCTCCCTTCTCCGTCGCATGTTGGGCGATTCCGGCCGTGCCGAAGAGCTGGCCAACGAGGCTTTTCTGAAATTGCACAGCACCATCCTGCCGCCAATCGTTCGCGCCAACATTCCCGGCTGGCTCTATCGCACCGCCATGAATCTGGGCATTGATGATCTGCGCGCTCGAACTCGCCACGTTAAAGTTGCCCGCCAGGTTTTGCACGAAGCTTCCTCTTGCAATCAGCCCGAAGACGGTTTGCAACTCCTTCTTCGTACCGAAACGCAGCAACGCGTCCGCCTGGCTCTTTCGAAGCTCAAACCGGAGTGGTCGCAAATTCTTCTGCTGCGCGCTTCCGGCTATTCCTATAAGGAAATCGCTTCTCATCTCGACATTCCTGCAACTTCCGTGGGCACCTCGCTGATCCGCGCGGAAGCGGGCTTCGAGAAATGCTATTTGGAACTTTTTGGTGAAAAGGGTTAGGAGGAGGCTCTATGAACTGCCCCACCGATAACACGTTGCGCGCTCATCTTGACGGTGAGCTCGATCCCATTGCGGTCGCGGAACTGAAAGCGCATCTTCCATCTTGTTCGGGTTGCCAACGGCGCCTTCAAACGTTTTCGGATGCTGCCCAGCGCGTTTCCTCCCATCTCGCTTCTCTCGAAGCGGCGCCTTCGGCAGCGGAAACGGATCCGCAAATCGCACTCGCCCGTTTCAAGGCCAATCTTGCCCCGCCCGAAGAGCAGCAACTTCCCTTCTTCGGCCGCATCTTCTCCGGACGTTGGCGTTTTGCCTGGGCCGCTTCCTTCGCCGCCGCCATTATTGTGATCTCGTTGATGTTCCCCGCCACGCGCAGCTTCGCCCAACGCTTGCTCGCCACGCTCCGCGTCGAACGCGTCCAGACTGTCAACATCGATTTCGGCCCGGTGCAGCCTGGAGTTTCCCATCAGCCTCTCGAAGCCTTTGCCAAGCTGCTTTCAGAGAATGTCGTCGTAACCACCAATGAGAAATCATCCTTTGCGGATTCCCGCGAAGCAGCCACACAAGCCGTTGGCTTCCCGGTTCGCTTGCTTCCGACACGCACAGATACTCCCAAGTTTGAAATTTTCGGCGCTCATTCCTTTCATCTCATTCTCGACCGCGCTCGCTTGCAGGACGTCCTCGACCAGGCCGGTCGTCCCGATCTTTTGCTTCCCGCCACCGTCGACGGCGCCACAGTTACCGTCCAGGTTCCGCGCGCAGTCGCAGTCCAGTATGGTGCGTGCAAGAAAGACGACCAGGAGAGCACGGATCAGACGCCTCCGGCCTCGTCTTCCTCCAACGTTAATCCATGCCTCGTTGTAATCCAGGCGCCGAGCCCCAGCGTCAATGTCCCTTCCGATCTCAACATCCAGCAACTGGCGGAAATTGCTCTCCAGTTGGCCGGCTGGAGTCCGGTAAAAGCTCGTGAGTTTTGCCAGTCGGTAGATTGGAAGTCCACTCTGGTTCTTCCGATTCCCCGCGCCGTGCAATCCTACGAAACCGTCACGGTCAACGGCGTGCGCGGCACGCTGCTGCAATTCCCCAATCCCAACAACCAGCGCCCGTCCTTCGCCCTCATCTGGATCGACAACGGCGTCATCTACAACTTGATCGGTCATGGCGACCCAACTTCCGCTGTACAATTAGCCGGCTCGCTTCAATAGAGAATTCTGCGGAACTGGCTTAGGGGGTCGGAACTTTAGCTGCGACAGTAAGCGATGGCGAGGTTGGGCTTCAGTCCCTGAGGAACCTCTGCTCCCGCCGCTGCCAACTCGCCGCCAACTTGAAATTGACGGAGGACACTCTGCCGCCGACCGATCACCTGGCCATCGAAACCATCGGCCTTTGCAAACAATTCGCTTCCAAGGTCGCGGTTCGCGGTCTTTCGCTCCAGGTTCGTCGCGGCGAAATCTTCGGTTTCCTCGGCCCCAACGGCGCCGGCAAAAGTACCTCCATCAAAATGCTTCTCGGCCTCGTCAAGCCCACCAGCGGTCAGGCGCAAATCCTGGGCTGCCCGTACTCCAATGTCGAAGTCCGCCGTAAAGTCGGCTTCCTCCCCGAAGATTTTCGCTTCTACGACTGGCTGACCGCCTCGGAACTTCTCGCTCTCCATGGCCGTCTCGCCAGGTTAACGCAGGCGCAACTCCGCGAGCGCGTTCCCGCCTATATCGATCTCGTTGGCCTCACGCCTCATCGCGACCGCCGTCTCCGCGGCTTCTCCAAAGGCATGATGCAACGCATCGGCCTTGCCCAAGCCCTCATTCACGAGCCTGAACTCGTCTTTCTCGACGAGCCAACTTCTGGCCTCGACCCCATGGGCCGCCATCTCGTCCGCGACATCATCCGCAATGAACGCCAGCGCGGCGCCACCGTCTTTCTCAACTCGCATCTCTTGAGCGAAGTCGAAATCACCTGTGACACCGTCGTCTTCATCAAGCATGGCGAAGTCGTTGCCTCTCGCGATCTTCGCTCCTCCCCTGAGGGCGAAATCCAGGTTCACGTTCGCGCCCACAACTTGCGCCAGGATCTTCTTCTAGGCCTCACGGAATGGACAATCTCTGCGCAAATCGTCGACGATCGCCTTTCCCTCTCTACTCGCTCCAGAGACTCTCTTCCCCAAATTCTTCGCTATCTCGTTTCTTCGAACGTCGATATCTTTGAATTTACTCCTCAGCATCTTTCACTTGAAGAATCGTTCCTGAAAATTATGGGAGAGGATCAGGGCCTGTGATGCAACTCTGGATCATCGCGCGTGTCACCTTTCAGGAAGCCGCTCGCCGCAAAATTCTGTGGACCGCGCTACTCGCCGCTGCCGCATTCCTCACCCTCTTCGGCACTGGCATGCACTTCCAGGTTCGAAGTCCTCATTTCGCCAATATCCCGCCCTTGATTCGCAATCAGATTCTCAGCACCATGCTCCAGGTCGGGATCTACGCCATCGACATGCTGGCCGTCTTGATGACTGTGCTCACCAGCGTCGATTCCCTGTCCGGCGAAATCGCTTCCTTCACCATTCAGGCTGTCGCCACCAAGCCTATTCATCGCTGGCAATTGCTTCTCGGCAAATGGCTGGGCTTTGCGGCCATGATCGCCGCTTACGTCGCCCTGGTTTTTGGGGGAGTCTTCGCTGTCGGGTACTTCATCGGCAGCATCCGGCAACACAACGCGTTAGAGGGCGCTTCACTCATTTATCTCGAATGCCTGATCGTCCTGACCGCCACATTCCTCTTCGGAACTATTTTTTCCACACTCACCAACGGCGTCATCGTCCTCGGTCTACACGGCCTGGCCTTCATCGGCGGCTGGCTCGAACAAATTGGCTCGGTCACGCAATCCGACCGTCTTATCAACCTCGGCATCTTTTCCAGCATCCTCATGCCAACTGAATCCGTCTGGCGCCGCGCCTCGTACGTCATGCAATCCTCAATCGCTCGCACCATAGACTTATCCCCGTTCGGCAACCGTTCCGCCCCCAGCGTCACCATGATCCTCTATGCCATCCTCTATTTGCTAATCGCCCTCTCCCTCGCCCTCTATCGGTTCCAACAACGCGACTTGTAGCACAAGTGTAGGGGCTGCCCTGCGAGGCGGGTCGTCTCCCCTCATCCTCTTTGAAGTATTCTGAACTCGCTGGACCCCTCGCCGGAGAGATCAAGAAAGCGTTATCAACGTCGGAAAATTACCATCGAACTGCACGCCAGCTAGCCATGAATCCACGACTACGGCTGCGTGCTGGCCGCCCCGCAACTCGCCTGCACCGCCGCCTGCACGTCCGCGTCAAATTGCGCCCCGCGCCACCCTTGCGTCGAACAAACCTGCCACGCTTCGAGGCCCAGTGCCCCGCGAAAATCCGCTCCCAGCACGTTCGCGCCGTCCAGCTTCACCTGCCGCAGCACAGCTCCCGCAAACATCCCGCCGCGCAAGTCCGACTTCGAAAGATCGGCGTCCAGAAAAATCGTGCCCTTCGCCTGCGCCCCTGTCAGGTTCGCGCCTTCCATCTTTGCCGCGGAAAAATCCGTTTGCTCCAGCTTGGCCAGAGACAGCACGGCGTCCTCCAGGTGCGCATCACGCAAATCCGTATGCGCCAGCTCCGCCCGCAGCAAATTCGCTTGCCGCAGATTCGCCCCGTACATCGTCGCTCCTGTCAGGTTCACGGTCGTCATCGTCGCTCCCTGCAGGTTTGCAAACGACCAGTCGGACTCTTGCAAATCTCCGCCATTAAACGCCGCTCCGCGTGCGTCAGCGCTCACCAGGTTTGTCTTCGCTGCCTGCACGTGATCCATTTTCGCTGATCGTAGATTCGCCTCGCGCAGATTTGCCCCGCGAAAATCGCTGTCGGCCAGGCTGCTGCCTTCCAGGTCGGCTCGCCACATCCGCGCGTTTGCAAATTCCGCATGATACCCGCGGGCATAGCGCAGATTAATTTCGTTCAATCGCGGTCCGCTCTCTTCGCCCGGTCCATTTGCTGGTCGCGCGCTTCCCCGCCGCCCGGAAATGCTCTCTTCCGTCAAATCGGCATAAGGACGATAGCCCGCCAATTCGAACGCGCTCGATGCCCAACGCCGGGGGTCGGCTCGCCCCACTTCCGGCCGCAATGTCGTGTCTCCCGGCAGGCCCCGAATCACGCCAATCGACAGAAGAAACAGCGTCAATCCAATTAATACCGGCACCCGCGTCGCCCGCAGTACATCGCGCAAAAACTGTGGCGTGCTCTCGTCTGTCCAGTCTCCCGGCCGCAACACGCGCTTCACAATACGCGGCATTCCGCAGGCCGCAGCACTCGCCACAGCAAACAAGAACACCTGCAGCAATGTCCCGCGATAATCCTGCATCACCAAGTATCGCAGCCAGAATACCAGCAACACCGCCGGTACCAGCCAATACGTCATCAGCATCGACAAATAACATTCCACCATGCCTACCGCCGAATGCGGATCGCGCGTCCACCGCAAATACGGCCGGATCGGCCCCATCAAGTACCAACGGCCATCTTTTTCCGGAGTCTGTCCATCGGGGAACAATGCCGGCAGCGCCCCCATGCTTCCCCAAAGCCGCAGCAGCAAAAATTGCAGCCGCAGGTAAAACGCCGTCAGCAACAGCGGCGCTCCCAAATAGAATCCCTGCAAAGGCAAAACTTTCGGAATGCGGGCCGTCAACGTCGCCGATTCGTCCAGCAGCAGTCGTACGTCCGTGGTCAACGCGATCAGCCCACAGGCTGCAACGCACACCGCGATCAGCAGCAGGTAAAACCATCGCGCCGATTGCGTGAACTGCTCGATGGTCTTTCGACCGTTCAATGTTGCCACCGCTTCCGGCAACGTCGCATCGAACAGGTTCGTTCCACCCAGCCGCCCGGCCCACAAACCCTGTGCGCCATACAAATTTGCACCCATCAGGTTCGCGCCGGAAAATTCCGTACCCAGCAAATTTGTCTCGCGCAGATCCGCTTCCACCAGGTTCGCGTTTCGCAGATTCGCCATCGAAAGATCCGCGCCGCGCAAATTCGCCTTCTGCAGTTCGGCCCCTTGCAGGTTCGCCGCAGTCAGGTCCACACCCGTCAGGTCCGCGCCGGAAAGATGCCCTTGCGCGCCTTCTGTTCCTCCGGACTCCACCCACCGCCGGTGCTGATCGAACACTTCGGCAAATTCCAGCAAATCATGCGCGCGCCCGCGTAGTTCCACAGGCGCGCTCGGTTCCGTCCCCGCCATCAAATCTTCGCCATACTCCGCCAGCAGTGCGTGAGCTGCCGCCACGTCTTCCGGCGCGGGTTCAGAACAACTTTCTGCAATCATCTCGACCGGCGTTTGCGGAGCGACTTCCGCCGCATCGTCCACCACTACCTCAAATACAGTGGGCATCGCACCTGCCGGCAACGGCTCTGCGGCAATCTCTTTCAACAAACTTCCAGGAATCAACTCGAGTTTCGGCGCCTCCGCGGGCTCTTTCGCTTCCACTGAATTCTCCATTGTGTTTTCGGTCGCGGCGGCTGGATTACCGGGTAAAACCGTTGCTGCTGGGGCTGGAATTTCCTTGATCAAATCCTGCAACAATTGCTCTTCGAACAGAGCAAGGATCTTTGCTTCGGTTTCGGGATCGGGGCCGAGGGCACCATATTCCGCGAGTTCTTCGGGCGTGGCAAGCCTTTCCGTGGGCTTCGCCCCGCCACCCCAACTGAATCCCAAGAAATTTCTGGCCGGTGACTCCGGCATAGTGGTCGTTCCTATCCCTTCCCCACGCGAGAAGCGGTGAGTTTTCGCCCGTACAGGGGATATCTGCATCTTCCCCCATCCCTCTGTGAAAAAGCGCCTGCCCCAAAGGACAGGCGCTTCCAGTCCAGCAACCCTGGCGCGGACCCCACATCAAGCGGTCACATCCGGGTTCTACGCGTCTCCGGCCTTTGTAGCGCCCGCCTGCCGAGGCGGGCCGTTCTATTCGGTTCAGCTGGGGGGCGATGGATCGCCGCCGCCTTTTCAGACCAAGCCCGTCGTCAGATGTCTCACAACCTCAAACTTAGCGCAAAATTCGGAGTGCAAATTTTCTTGGAATCTTCACTTCAAGGCAGGCACAAACGTTTCGCCGTCAGATGCAAAAATAAATCAGCCGGGGCGCTCCGCTGAGGGGCCGAGGCACCCCGGCTATTATTCCCGCCCGCCTCCGCAGTGAGCGAGCAAGGAAACCTGTAGCATGGAAACTCTTTGCGGTTCCGTTCCGACTAGTGGTCTTCACTACCCCTTAAGAATTCGTAACGCTCGATTGCCGCTACCACTCCCACAGAACCCTCTTCGCGGGGCTCCGTGCGTTGCACCCGCCCCAGGCAGCGTACCTTCACTGGGCCGGCCAACGTGATTTCATTCGGCAATGTCAGCAGGATCTCCACCGGAGATCCTTCTTTTACGTCTTTGGATAGGAAGAAATATACCCCGCGCGAACTTACGTCGCGGGACTCGGTGCTTGTTTCTCCAACTGCTGCCCCTGTTGTCCACCGCACCGTTAGCGGTAACCGCATGGAAAACCGTTGGGTCGTGCGGCGCTCTGAGCCTGTCAAGGCGGACCTCCCTAATGAAAGACTGAGTCTAGCCGCCCCCTGCCCATAGAACAATAGAACTGGAGATACAAAGTTCTCCCACGTGGAAAAAGTACTTATGTACTAGAACCGCCCAGTAAATGACCCGTATTTACAAGTATTTGAAGGGATAGTTCTTCGCGTAGGGGCACAACACGGTCGTGCACCATGTCCGCTAGATCGCTGCGTCTTGCGAGCCCGGCGGTCTTTAGAAGTGGTAATTAAACTCCAGATACCCAAGCGATCCGTTGCTGTCCTTCGGATAAATCGCCCTGATCACTGCGCCACCGACGGCATACCCATAGTAGAGAGTCGTGGCGATTCCATGCCCCCAGTTATAGTCTCCGCTGATGTCATACAGCGTGGCCAACCCCGTGTGCCCATTCGATGGTCTTCCCGTGAATCCAAACGTCCACGGCTGAAACGCGCCGCCTCCGGTGTACCAAAGATCGTGGCTGTTGTCTAACCACAACCCGTGAATATCACTGCGAATCACCAGTTTCTTTCCGGGCCGCAGCATGATTTCTTCAAACAGGTCCCGGTCATTCATTTCGTTGAAGAACGGAAATCTTGCATACAGGCGCGGCGTCGGCAGAATCGCAAAAAATGTCCCGTGCACATGGTCGTTCGGATTTCCATCGCCCGAAGAATAGAAATACCCTGCACGAATCCACGGCCGTAGCGATTCCCAAATGTTGGGTTGATACCCAGCCTCACCCGCGAACGCGGATGAACGCTGATTCTGTGTTCCCCAACTTCCATTCTGTAAAGCACCCCAACCCAGAACGTCGAAGGTACCGGCGCTGGTCGGTAACGCCGCGATCACGTGCCCGCCATACGTGCCAAGATTTATTGGCTGCAGATCGGCTGCGCGCACGCTCGCTGGCCGGTTATCGGTTTTCACCACGCCTCGATCGTCGTTGTAATAAATTCCGAACAGCCGCCATTCCGCGTGCGGCTGATCTTCGCCGTTTTCTGTCTCGTGTGTCACCGATACATACGTGACGGGAGTTTTCACCCAACCCCAGCCGTCCACCTGGAACACACCGCGCGTGGGAATCGCGCTCACCGCCGTGAAGTTCCACGCGCCACTGGACAGCGCTTAATGCAATCCATCGAAGCTGCGCATCACGTCACTGTATCCAAACGTTCCGATAAGCCGTTGGCCAATGCGATCGTTCTTCAAAATCTCGAGCGTCGGATCCTTCGGCTCCACTTCGCTTCCGTCTGTGAATTCGAAACGCCCGGCTTGAAGGTTCGAGCCGCCATCCTTCAACCGTATGTAAGCCTGCTTGGGAAATATGAACGCCGTGTTTTGCTGTTTGTCGTTTGCAGCGTAATACGACCCACCAAGACCCAGTTGCCCTTGCGGCGCAGGCAACACCGCTTTGTCAGGGATGCCGAGCAGCACTGGCACGGCAAACTCAATCTTCCAATCGTATGTTTCGCGATTCTGAGACAACGCCAGCCGCATCAGCGTCCCGGAATATCCGTAAGAGTTTTGCGCGTTGGCCATCGTCGGCTGAAACCAGTCCCACCCCTCATATCGCTCGCGAACACTCCCCGAAAACGTTACCGATCCCAGCTGTATCGGCGTCACATCATCCTGCGCCAGCGTCACAATACCGCTGCAAAGCAACATCAGGCACACAAGCAATGCTTTCAATGGATCCTCCCTGCCATTGGTTCAGGTAGCGGCATCCTGCCTCGCACCGGATGCGCAGGACACAATCCAGTCCTCAACTCTAAGTAGGGGAAACTTCGGATTTCCCTTAAACCACGCCCAACGTGAAAACTTGGCGCGAGAATACGAGCACTCATCCCTCTGTGCAATAACACAAAAGCATTAGCGGCCTGCCATCTTCTGCGGCTTACCACTCCGTTTGCGCAGGCAGTTCTCCCTTAATACGGCCTGCTACCTGGCCGCCGAGTCATAAGCAAAAAATGTCATCCGGAGGAGCGGCTTATGCGACGAAGGATCTCAAACCAAAACACAAGCATTAACAATTGTCATCCTAAGCGAAGCGAGGGATCTGCTTTATGTGGGAACCAAGGCTTATGTCTGATCAATCAACCGGTGATGGATCGCATACAGCGCCAACTCTAACCGGTCAGACACGCCCAACTTATCGAAAATATTATGCAGGTGGTTTTTCACCGTCTGCTCAGAAATAAACAGCTTCTCCCCAATTTCCTTGTTCCGGAATCCCTGCGCCACCAGTTGCACAATCTCTTTTTCTCGGTCAGACAGCAGCGGCTTTTCCCGCCGCGGCCCGGATTCCGACGACTTCGCGAAGGCCTTCATCACTTCCGCCGTCATGCGGTTGTCCAGCCAGATTTCTCCGGCGTGCACACGGTGAATGCTTTTCACCAGCAAGTCCGTCGCCGACTGTTTCAACACCACGCCTCGCGCGCCCAACCGCATCGCCCGCACCACGTCGCGATCATCCTCCGCGGCCGTAAGCACAATGACCCGCGTCGGCATCTGGTCAAAATTCACTTCTTCCAGCACCGCCAACCCGTCCTTCTCCGGCATTCGCAAATCCAGCAGCAGAATATCCGGCTTCAATTTCGCCAGCATCTTGATACACTCGCCGCCATTCTGCGCTTCCCCGACAATCACAATTTCGTCGTCCCCATCCAATAGCTTGCGCAACCCGTCGCGGAATATCGCGTGGTCATCGGCCATCAACACACGGATTTGCTGTTTAGTTTTCGCCATAATTAGTCGAGAGGAACCTCAATCGTTAAACGCGCACCATGCCCAGGATTTGACTCCACAGTCAATACTCCTCCGACCGTACGCGTGCGTTCCTTGATGGAAATCGGACCCAGCCGTAGGCGGTCTAGCTCGTCCCCCGTGAAACGCCCAGCAAAGCTGAATCCTTCGCCGTTGTCGTCCACTACGAGAGAAAGACGGCTGTCATCCTGCGTCAGTTTTACCACGACATGGGAAGCCTTGGCATGCTTTTTTATGTTGTTGAGTGCTTCACGGTAAATCTGGAAGATCTCCCGGCACACCCTGTCCGGAGCCTGCAAATCCACCGAATCCACCAGTAAATCCAGCGCCAGCGCCGATTCATTCCGGAAGCGTTCCGCGAATCCGCGCATCAAATCGACCAAATCAGCCGATTGCACCCGCAGCGGCCGCAAATCCGTCACCAGATGGCGCAATTCTGCACCCTCGTTCCGCACGGTCTGTTGCAGCGAAGTCAACCCTGTCTCCAGATGCTCCGGCTGCGAGCCCACCTTGCGCCGCAGCACGTCCAGTTGGATCTCGATGCTCAACAGCGTCTGCAAAATGCCGTCGTGCAGATCGCGCGAAATTCGCGAACGTTCCGCTTCGATCGCTCGCACGCGCAGGTGCCGCAATAGAAACACATTTTCCAGCGGAGCGCTTACCTGGCGCGCAATCTTCTCAAACCATGCCAACTCTTCCTTGGTGAACGGCTGCCGTCCTCCCCGCCGGTTGATCAAAAACAGTCGCCCGGCCGGGTGATCTCCCTGATCGAAGGCCACCGTCAGAAAATTTTGCATCCGGAATTCTTGCAGCGTTGGCCCTGGTATACGCGGCAGGATCTTCAGCCCCTGCATATTCCGCCGGTCCCATCCAAACCCGGTGCCGCGTCCGTCCAGTGAATTCCAGCACAATGACGCTTCCATATCATCCAGCAGAAAACCATCCGATCGCGTCAGTGGAAGATTTTCCGGTGTCATCCGCTCGCTTTCGCCAGACTTGAATTGCCACAGGAAAATCCGCTCCAGGTCCGCGTCCCGGTAAGCCAGCAGAGCTCCCTCAGTGTCAAATTCGCCGCACAAATCCTCGAGCAGCAGCCGCAGCGATTCCGCCAAACCCAATTCTACGTGCATTGTTCCGGTCACCCGGTTCAGGAACTCCTGCTGCGCCATAAATCGGCGGTTGCGATCCCCTAAAAACGCCATGCCCCCGGCGCCCATCAGCGTCGCCGCAAAGACCGGTAAATAAAACAGCGCCGAAGTCCCCGGCCCCTCGGGTCCCAGCCGGTTCAGCCGCAGCGCCACCGCCAGCAACAACAACCCGAACGAGAGCACCATCGCCAGCTTCAAATTCCACCGGTAGCCCGCGGCAAACGCCACGAAAAACACGAGAAACCATGCCGGCATCATCTCCGTGGAAAAGTATAGATATAGCCCCACCACCAACACATCGCACGCCAGCGGCAAGTGCCAGTTGTAGGTCCGCAGCACTCGCTCCAATCCCATCACCACAACCGCCGCTACCAAGTACGCCACCAGCAGCGCTAGCGCTCGCTCGACTTCCTTCACCGAACGAAGTTCCAGCAGGCACGCAATGGCCAGCAACGCGATCGCCGGCCGCGCATACGCGATCTGCATCTCGAAATGGAGTCGATCCGATGCTTGCGGGTTCATGTGCGGGTACACACACCCCTATGTAGCGCTGAGCTTTCGCCCAGCATCGCCGACACCACCGTGTAAGTCGGCCTCTACCCATCGAGTCTAGCAAGCCCATACGCCCATTCAGCCGTCACCTCCGCTCCGCGTTCCCTCCTCGTTATCACCTAATCAAGCAAAAGCGGGCCGTTTCTCGTGCGCCTCAAGTCTCCCAAAAGCCTCCTATCACGAACCCAAGCCCCGCCTTAATTCTCAATGCACAAATCCGTCGCACTCCGTAATCGCCCTAGGCGCGTCACAATCCCGCCCTCTCCCCACCCCATCTTTTTTCCGTCCCACGCCCATGCTAAACTGGCCTTCAGCGGTGGGAGTAGCTCAGCTGGTAGAGCGTCGGTCTGTGGCACCGAATGTCGCGGGTTCAATCCCCGTCTCCCACCCCAGACCTTTCCAACTGAAAACAAAGTCCTTCCCGATTTTGCCCAGCTGGCTCAGAGCCAAATCTATTGCACAGCTGTTGCACAAAAGCTCTCGGGCGCCCGATTTTCGTCAGCCTTCCAGCAACGCGCTAGAACGCAAACGCACGAACACTAAGTTCAGAAAGAAGCCAGACCCATGCCCACATCCAAGCCGGCAAAGAGATCTTGCTGCGGTTGTGGTGACTTTTTTCGGGAGCTCGGTGGAGGTGAATGAATGCAAAAAAGGTCGGATCGTGCGGTAGCTCAGAACAGCGGAGGGAACAGCATCGTTCGCGCAATTGTGGGTCGAATTCCCATGAGCCTGCGAGCAGGCCAGAGAACAGGCTGGTGCCGAGACCAAAAGGTCGGAATTGCGGAATGGCCTTACCAGACGACAGCATATTCGTTTTGGAGAAATTGATCGAACTCAATGACAAGGGCGCCGCCCTTGCTGCGCATTATTCATTGAGCGTTGCGGAGAACACAAAACAGCGGACTGGAATCGCGGGGCCGCGAAGAAATTGAGAGGCCAACGAGCGAGCTTGTATCGAGAATAGCCCGGAAAGCGCAGATTGCTGTGGAGAAAAACGAGAACTCCGGCCCCCAAAGTGCAATTCGACCTTGAACCTCGAAACCTTGGATTGCCCAGTCGCACCTGGTCGAGGTAGATGCGCATTTGCAGCCCGTCCAGAGCATTGCTCTAATCTTTCCCCTTGGGTTCCTGCGCGGCCATGTATGGCGATGGCGGAGGTCACAACCGCCGCGAGACGCCCCTCTTCGCAGCCAGCATCGAGCGCAAGGTCCTGCGCCACCAATAGGCTCTCGTCATGGTACGCGCGGCACAACTCGATGCATGTTGCGATCAAGATCTGCCTTGGAGAAGTGCAGCGCCTCAACGGAATCTGACGGAGTCAGCGTGATGCGAATGCATTTAAAGGCAGGACAGTTACTCTTCGCAGCAACGCTGCGCACGTGGACCAGAACATTGGCCTCCGGGAGGTACGCGGCGGCACACCGGCGGGCGATCGCATAGGGAACGATCGCAAAGCGCGGTGCCTCGCGGACTTCTCCCTCAAAGTGACTACAGATGTTCACGATTTGACCGGCTTGCAGATTCCTTGCCTCCATATCAAGCGGGTTCAGAAAGAGAACCCGCCGGCCGCCAAAGACACCCCGATAACGATCATTCAATCCATAGATCGTGGAATTGAATTGATCGTGGCTGCGAATCGTCGTCAAAAGAAACTCGTCAGGCTTCAGGTCATGTTTCGGGATTGGGCAGACGGTTAGCTTTGCCTTGCCTGAGCTCGTCTTGAAGATGCGCTGCCTCGCGGCATTCGGCAAATAGAAGAACCCCTCACTGGCAATTCGCGCGTTGAAGTTCTCGAATCCCGGAATCACCCTGGATATCGCATCCCGGATCAAATTGTAATCCGCCGCAAATCCGAGCCAGTTGGTGGTCGTTCGAGATCCCAAAGTAGCGTGCGCAAGATGGGCAAGGATCGCCACGTCGCTCATCAGATCAGGCGAAGCCGGCGGAAAGAATCCCTGAGAACAGTTGATAATCCCCATCGAATCTTCTGCCGTGAGGAACTGCTTGCCAGACGCCTGGATATCTTCCTCCGTCCGGCCCAGGCAAGGCAGGATCAGGGCTCGCTCGCCCGTGATCAGATGGGATCGGTTTAGCTTGGTCGATACGTGGGCCGTGAGCTTGCAGCGCTGCATGGCGTGCGCGCTATACACCGTATCAGGCGTGGCCGACAGGAAGTTGCCGCTGATCGCAAAAAATACCTTAACGTCTCCATCGAACATCGCGTGCAAGGTCTCGACAGTGTCATATCCCCATTTCTGGGGTGGTTCAAAGTTGAACTCTTTCTTAAGTGCCTCCAAGAAAGGTTTCGGCGGACGCTCCCACACGCCCATCGTGCGGTCACCCTGCACATTCGAGTGGCCCCGCACACATACCGTACCTGCTCCCGGACGCCCGATGTTGCCGCCCACCAGCAGCAAGTTCACGATCATCGAGACGTTGTCGACACCGTTGGGCTGCTGCGCAACGCCCAAGCACCATGCGCATATCGTCTTTTTTGAATTCGCGTACATTTCGGCGGCGGTATGCAACTCGTTTCGTGTCAGCCCGCTTTCTTTTTCGATCTCTTCCCAGCTTGCCGCCTCCACGTCAGCCAGCAGTTTTTCAAAGCCCTCGGTGAACGATCGAATAAACTCCCGGTCAATCCCCGAGCGAAGTCCCGCCTTCTCCCGCTCGAAAAGCTCCTTCAGGATTCCCTTGATCGCCGCCACGTCCCCGTTGACGCGCACTGGCAGATACAGGTCTGCAAGCGCCTGCCCCTTACCCAGCAGAGCAAACGGCAGCTCCAGAGGATTCGGGTAATCCTGCGGGTTCGGATTCTTTACCCTCATCAGGCCGACTTCCGGCAGGGGGTTGACTGCGATAATCCTGGCGCCCTGCTCCTTGGCCTTCTGCAGCGAGGTCAGCATCCGCGGATGGTTCGTGCCCGGATTGTGCCCGAAAACAAAGATGAGCTCCGCAGTCTCAATGTCCTCCAGCGTCGCTGCGCCCTTGCCAACGCCGAGCGTCTCCACCTGGGCTACACCCGACGACTCGTGACACATGTTCGAGCAATCCGGAAGATTGTTCGTCCCGAACTGGCGAGCAAACAACTGCATAAGAAAGGCCGGCTCGTTGGTCGTCTTTCCCGCGGTATAGAAGGAGGCCTGATCGGGAGAATCCAGACTGTTCAGCTCCTGCGCAATTATGGCAAAGGCCTCTGGCCACGTAATCGGCTGATAGTGGGTCGCGTTCGCGTGCCGTACCATTGGCGAAGTGAGACGGCCCTGCTCGTTAAGCCAGTAATCAGACTTCGCCGCCAGCTCTTTGATCGAATACTTCGCGAAGAACTCCGGCGTAACGCGCTTCTTCGTGGATTCGTCAGAGACCGCCTTCGCGCCATTCTCGCAGAACTCGAAGATCTTGCGGTTCTTGTCGGGACTCGGCCACGCGCAGCTCTGGCAATCAAACCCGGTCACCTTGTTGATCTTCAGAAACGCTTCCGGAGCACGAACCGGACCCATATCGCCAATGCCGTACACCATTGTGTTCCAGATCGCCGGGATCCCCGCCGCATCTTCCGGAGCACGCCCGACCCTCAGTTCGCCAAAATCCGTCGGGTTTTGCGCCTCCTGCGACGTGGGATCATTTGCATCCAGCTCAGCCGCCTGCTTTGCGCCTTCGCCAGAGGCGCAGCGTTCGCGCAGATCTTGCTTCGCTCGATAATGTCCGTCCCTGCACCCCTCATCGCCCTGGATAACTCTCGTGCTGTCTGGCGTGTTCATGGTCTCGCTCCCTCCCACCGGCGATCAGATAACTGGTATTGCGGTTGACAGCCCCTCACCTGGAAAACACCTTCACGGTGCATTGATATCCCACATGGCGACCTAGATCCAGAGCTTGTAACCGAGTGCCAGGTTGACGGTTACAGCCCACGTGCAGTACATAAGCCAAACCCCAGTCAGGCATTGGAACAGCGGTCCCAGCCGCAAGCCGGGGTTCCACGTGGCCAGACGCGTTGGGATTTCTACAAGATAGATCAACGTCAGTCCGATGAAGACAATCATGACGGGAACGTCCCCGGCCTTGCCGAATACGTAGGCTCCAAGGACCGAAACGAACAAATAGCTGATGGCCATCCATCCGTCTGGCGCGGCGCTCGACCCGATGTAGCGTCGGTGGGCCATCGCGAACCAGTGAATTCCGTACACCGTGAATGCCACGCCCGCCATGTAAAGCGGCGCCGCATTTGTAAAGACGCCGAACCAAGTCAATCCCACAATGAGATATACCCCGGTGAGAAACTGGCAAAAACCGGGCATCCAAAAACCCCACATGCCCATGGTCCGATCAACTTCGGGGCCAGGCTTCGGATAGCCAAAAAGAGCCTGCCCACCCCAGATGAAGTAGCCTGTTCCGAGACCGAAAAAGCCGATCGCGATGGGCCAAAACGGTGAACTAGCGAACGTAAGTGTTTGTGGCGTCATTGTGTCGAACCTCCTGTGATCCCTCAAGAAACTCCTCCAAGAGCTGGACGCAACCGCCGCCTATCATGGCTCTTTGCGCAGCTCTCGCTTGGCGCGACAATGTAGGTCCGTGCACCCCTTATCGCCCTGGATGACTCTCGTGCTGTCCGGCGTATTCATGATCTTGGCCCTCCAACCGGGGATCATTGCAATCGTTGGATTCCTGCGCGACTGCCGTTGGTTCCTTTTTTTTACGTTTCCCAGACCCCGGAGCGGCCTGGAAAAATTTAGTAGGGAATTAGGGTGACGTTCGCACCGGTGACGTTCACCGTGCTGTTTGCACCACCGAGTTTCAGTCCCTTCGGGTCGCTCTGAATCTGCAGTCCCACATCGAACGCGGCCTGCTGCAGCACCTGCAGACACATGTCCGCGGTCATGTTGGGCTGCAATTGACGGCTGACCGTTTTACCCGTGGCGCCGTTGGTGACGACAATCGTTCCTGGAGCAGATCCCGTGCCGGAATCGAACGACACCAGCACCCCTGCCACCCAAACCACATTGCTCGGAGCACTGGTCTCAGGAACGCCGATGGCGGGCGCGTTGTACAGCACCTCGAACGGAGGATCGTTACTTGTGCCGTAGCTGTACGCGATCAATGGTGCGTGGGATAGGGGGGAGGGTATGGCGGATATCGATCGCTCCTGGTCCGGGAGTAAAAGGGGATTGCGCCTCGCGCCACGCGACAGCAAAACGAGGATACTGCTTCACTTGTTGGGGCAGCGCGAACGTGAAGAGAGGTGCCATGAAGCACAAGGAGGCTATGAAGAGAATTCGACAGGCTTCCATTCTTGGCCCACAAACCGTGAAAAATCTCCGCGCCTGCGGAAAGCCGCATTGCGCGTTGTGCCCCGCGCTCCCGGCAGTTAGGGAGATTCCACTTCACAAGCCCATTCGCTGTCAATGGGTGCTATGAAAAGCAAGTGTTGCACCGTCCGTCTGAGCTGCAGCGCTTATCGGGACGTGAGATGCGCCCAGTATACGTCACACCATCACCACGTGACATCAAACGGGACCACCGGCTCGCAGTGTCTGAAAGAACATCTTTCACCCTAAACGAATCGCAGACTCACGAAGAATTCTGACAGAACGACGTCCGTAGCGCTCAACTCCCGGTGCGGAATGTATAGATCAAGGGAGAAGCGCAGTGGACTAAGTCAGTAGACTAAGTCAAGTTATTGCAATCTTCCAATCCTGACAAATCACTACTCCGATACAATGTGGCCATGCCGCCAATCTCCTGCAAAGCCCTCCTCGTCGATATGGATGGCGTCCTCGTCGACTCCACTCCCGCCGTCGCTCGCGTCTGGACTCGCTGGGCCCTCAAACACAATCTCGATCCCGATTACGTCGTCCATTTCGCCCATGGCCGCACCAGCCTCACCTCTATCCGTGAACTTCTTCCCCAAGCCGATCCCGCCGTCCATCTCGAAGAAAATCGTTGGATGGAGCGCGGCGAAATCGAAGAAATCGCCGACGTCGTCGCTCTTCCCGGCGCACAACAGCTCCTCGCGCTCGTCCCTCCTTCGCAGCTCTGTGTAGTCACTTCTTCCACGCGCGCCCTCGCTGAAGTTCGTCTGCGCGCCACTGATCTTTTGGCACACGTCGTCCACCTCGTCACTGCCTCCGACATCGTGCATGGAAAACCTAATCCGGAACCTTATCTCAAAGGCGCAGCCGCACTCCATCTCGACGCGCAATCCTGCGTGGTCATCGAAGATGCGCCCTTCGGCATTCGTTCTGGCAAAGCCGCCGGAGCTCGCGTCCTAGCCGTTCGCACCACGGTCGACGATCCAGTTCTGCTCGCCGCTGGCGCCGACTGGATCATGAACGACTGCTCATCCCTGCACATCTCTCCGGTCTCGCCAGCGGGTCAACTTGTGCTCGAACTTTCCACCAACGAAGCCCGCCGGCAACCCACAATAAGGTAGAATGCCTCGGGCCAATTCTGGCAGCATTCCCGCAAAGGAGACTTCAGCCCATGACGTCAAACGTGTGGTCGCGTGGGTTCTGCGCGGCTCTTTTATTGTTTCCTCTCAGCCTGTGCGGAGCATTTGCCCAGGACCAGGAAAAAGACGCCAAGGAAGCGAAGTCCGCGGAAAAAGAAAAACCGCCAGAATCAACACCGGCGCCCAAAGAAGAATCCTCCGTCACCGAGCACTCCATTAAAATTGCCGGCCAGACCATCCCCTACAAAGCCACCTTCGGCAGCATCCTCCTCAAAAACGACAAGGACGAACCCGAAGCCCTCATCTACTACACCGCCTACACGCGCTCCGACGTCAAGGATTTCAGTCAACGCTCGCTTTCCTTCCTCTACAACGGCGGCCCTGGTTCCTCTTCTCTCTGGCTGCACATGGGTTCCTTCGGCCCCAAGCGAGTAATCACCGCCAACGCTGGCATCACTCCGCCAGCTCCATACAGAATCGAAGACAATCCCAACTGCCTCCTCGACAAGTCCGACCTCGTCTTCATCGATCCCGTAGGCACCGGCTTCAGCAAAGCCGTCGGCAAAGCGCAGGACAAAGATTTTTGGGGCGTAGATCAGGACGCCAAGTCCCTCGCGCGGTTTGTGCAATCCTACGTGTCCCGCAATGGCCGATGGAACTCGCCCAAATTTCTAATCGGCGAAAGCTACGGCACGTTTCGCAACGCTGCCCTGGCCAATTTCCTGCAAAGCCAAAATGGCATGTACCTCAACGGCCTCGTCATGGTTTCGTCCGTCTGGGATCTCAGCACTATTTCGTTCTATCCTGGCCAGGATCTCGCCTACATCCTTTATCTCCCGAGCTACGCCGCCACCGCCTGGTACCACAAAGTCCTGAAAGATCGATCCGACAATCTCGAAGCTTTCCTCAACGAGGCATGCGCTTTCGCCAAAGGCGAATACGCCGACGCCCTGCTCAAAGGCGCAACGCTGAGTGACGCGGACAAAACCGCCATCGCCAAAAAGTTCGCGCATTTCACTGGACTCAACGAGGACTATGTCATCAAATCCAATCTTCGCGTGCGTCTCGATCGTTTTATGCAGCAACTGCAGCTCAGCCGCGGCCTCACCACCGGACGTCTGGACGCCCGCTTCTCCGGCCCAACTTACGACCTGATCGATTCCTCTGCAAGTTATGATCCGCAGTCGGCCGCTATCACCGGCGCGTTCGTCGCTGCCTTCAATACGTATCTGCGCGACGATCTTAAATTCACTCAAGACCGGCCATATCACGTCTTCGCCGACTTCAAAAACGATCGTTGGGACTGGAAGCACGAAGGAGGCTACGGTGATTTCCCCGGTGCGCCCAGCGTCATGCTCGATCTGGCCAGCGCCATCATCACCAACCCCAGACTTCAGGTCCAAATGGAAGACGGCTATTACGACCTGGCGACGCCCTTCTTCGAAGCCCAATACGCCACCGAACATCTCGGCCTGCCCGCCGATCTCCAGAAAAATATCCAGCACCAATTCTACGAAGCCGGCCACATGATGTATCTTCGCGAAGAAGATCAAACCAAACTAAAAACCAACGTAGCCGCCTTCCTCGACTCCAACTCTAAACCCCAATAACCCTCTCGGCGTGACGGGTGCCCACTCTTAGCTCTCTTGTTTGTTTGCTTTTCCCCGCAACAAACGTATGATGGCGCGCATGAGCCCTCGCCTTGTCGACGCCCACTGACTTCCTAGCCGCCGACCTCCCCATGCGCCCCACCCACCCCCGCAAGGACAAGGGCAAACTCCTGCAAGTTCTCGGCATTGGGTTCGGCATCGCCGTCGCCGTCGGCAACACCATTTCCGCCGGCATCGTACGGACTCCCGGTGACATCGCCGCACGCCTTCCCAATCATTGGCTTTTTTTCAGTGTCTGGTTCGGCGGTGCGCTCTATGCCTTGGTCAGCGCCTTCCAACTCTCCGAACTTGGCGCCGCCATTCCCAAGAGCGGCGGCCAGTACAATTTCTCGCGCCGTGCCATCGGCGATTTCGCCGGCTTCATCGTCGGCTGGGGAGACTGGCTCTCCACCTGCGGCAGCACCGGCGCCGTCGGCATCGTCATCGGCGAGTACATGGCCCACATGTTTCCCGCCATGGATGGCGCGCTCAAAATCAAAATCACCGCCGTTTCCGTCATCATCCTTTTCGCCTTGCTGCAATGGAAAAGCATCATCATGGGCAGCAAAGTACAAAACGTCACCACCGTCCTCAAGGGCCTCGCCTTCTTCGCTATTGTGATCGCTTGCTTCTCCTTCGGCGGTCATCTTCGCCAAGCCGCCGAAGCCGCTCCTCTGGCGCAAGCCGCCTCTCCCGTCGTAATCCCGGTCGGCGCGCTTCTTATTACCGCTCTCCTGTTCGGCATCCAAGCCACAATTTTTACTTACGACGGTTGGGATGGCGTCATCTACTTCGGCGATGAAATCAAAAATCCCGGCTACCTCGTTCCCCGCGCCATTTTCGCCAGCCTCTTGTCCGTCTTCGTCATCTATCTTCTGATCAACGCCGCCGTTCTTTACGTCCTCCCCATGCGCGAAGTGGCTGGCAATACCTTTTCTCTCGGCCTCGCCGCCGAGCGCGTTTTCGGCCGTCACGGCGACTTCATTTTCCGCTCCATCATGGTGCTCGCTCTCTTCAGCTCCATTAACGCGCTGCACCTTATGGCCGCTCGTGTCATTTACGCGATGAGCCGCGACGGCCTCTTCTTCCGCGTCGTCTCCCGCGTCAACAAAGGCGGCACGCCGACCGTCGGCCTTGTTCTCAGCGCGCTCGTCGGCGTGGCCTTCGCCATTTTCAGCTTCGAACGTGTCATCGCCATGCTCGCCTTTTTCTTCGTCACCAACTATCTTCTCTCCTTCATCTCGCTCTTCCTCCTCCGCCGTCGCGAACCCGCCCTTCCCCGCCCTTATCGCGCCTGGGGCTATCCCTATACCACCGCCATCGCTCTCCTAGGCTCCATCGGCTTCCTGATCGAAGCCATCCGCGAAGACCCCACCAACAGTTTCCTAACCCTGATCGCCCTCGCCTGCAGCTATCCCGCCTTCCGCGTGTTAAAACTAGTTTCCAGTAGAGAACCGCAAAATGGACCAATTTGATCACCTAACTCAGACTCCCGGCATAAGGGGCGACGAAGCCTGCGCCCGCGGCATGCGCGTGACGGTCGGGATGATCGTAGGCCCAATAGGTGGCGGCCGTAGGATCGAAGATCTGCTCCAGGACTATCCCTACCTCGACGGAAGACCTTCATCATTGTCGTGTCGAACTCGTGGCCGACGCGTTGCTCACCATTGACGCCGACCGCACGCGGGTTCGCCTGCTTCCCCTACAGCTTAATCCTTGACGTAAAGAAAAAAGGGCGGAACCAAGTCCGCCCCTCTCCCATCCTTTACTTCCCTAGATTTCCTTTATTTCCTCTACCTCACTAACTTACCTTCTCCGCCACGGCCTTGGCCTGCAAAAACAGCAACAAATAATCCCTCCCGCCCGTCTTCGAATCCGTCCCGCTCATGTTGAATCCCCCGAACGGATGTGCGCCCACCATCGCTCCCGTGCACTTCCGGTTCAGATACAGATTCCCGACGTGAAAATCTTCCTCGGCCTTCCGGATCTTCTCTGGATTCTTCGAATACAGCGCGCCCGTCAATCCAAATTCCGTATTGTTTGCAATTTCCATCGCGTGATCGAAATTCTTCGCCTTGATCACCGCCAGCACCGGCCCAAACACTTCTTCCTGCGCCAGCCGCGCCTGCGGATCGACGTCCGCCACAATCGTCGGCTCGATAAAATAGCCATCGCCCGCCGCGCGTCGGCCTCCCGCCACCACGCGCCCTTCCTTCTTCCCGATTTCGATGTAGTCTAAAATTCCCTTCATCGCCGGCTCGTTGATCACCGGTCCCATGTAATTGTTCGGATCGTCGCTCGGTCCCACCTTGATCTTCTTCGTTCGTTCCACCAGCTTGTTCAGGAACGTGTCGTACACCTTCTCGCTCACAATCACTCGCGAACACGCCGAGCACTTCTGCCCCTGGTACCCAAACGCCGCTTGGACCGTGCCTTCCACCGCCGCGTCGATGTCCGCTTCTTCGTCCACCACGATCCCGTCTTTTCCGCCCATTTCCAGCACGGTCCGCTTGATCCAGATTTGTCCTGGCGCTGGTTTCGACGCCAGCTCCGCAATCCGCAGTCCAATTTCCTTTGATCCCGTGAAGCCGATGTACCGCGTCTTCGCGTGCTGCACGATCGTGTCGCCCACCGCGCCGCCGGCTCCCGTCAGGAATTGCACCGCCTCTTTCGGAACTCCCGCTTCAAACAAAATATCCACAAATTTGGCCGCAATGGCAGGCGAATCCGACGCCGGCTTCAGCACCACCGTATTCCCCGTTACCAGCGATGCCACCACGAGCCCGGCCATAATCGCCATCGGAAAATTCCACGGCGGAATAATCGCTCCCACTCCCAGCGGGATGTACACCAGATAGTTTCTCTCCCCGCGCATCGGCGTCAATTTCTGTGGTTCCGCCAACCTCAGCATCTCCCGCCCGTAAAACTCGCAAAAATCGACGGTTTCTGCGATATCCGCGTCCGCTTCCACCCATGTCTTCCCAACTTCGTAACAAACCAGCGCATTCAGCTCATACTTCCGCTCGCGCACGATCGCCGCCGCCTTAAACAAACACTGCGCCCGTTCCTGCGCCGGCACTTTTTTCCAAACATCGAAATATTTGTTGGCCGCCTCGATCGCCTCAATCGCCTGTTCCTTCGACGCATCCTGGAACACGCCAATTACTTCCGATGGCCGCGACGGGTTCGTCGACTTCCTCTTCTTCTCCGTCAGCACCTTTTTCCCCGCGATCCACATCGGGTATTCGTGTCCAAACTCCGACTTCACATTCGCCAGCGCTGCTTCCATCTTCTTGCGGTTCTCCGCATTCGAAAAATCGATGAACGGCTCGTTCGTAAACTCCGCCCCGTGCACCTTCGCGTCTGCCGTCGCCATGGTCGTCTTCCTCCTCAATTCGCAACACTCAATTATAGTGCCCCTCGTCCAACCACGACAAGCAACCCTACTTTCAATCGCCCTCCACGGGATGCCACATCTGAGCCTTCTTCGCGAAGGGTGTTCTTGGGTCTATTTCCTCATCGGCTCCGAGACGGACCGTCTGTTTTTGCAACCAGCCCGTCGGAACAAAACCGCTCTTGGTCCGACCGCTACTCCACCCCCACCTGTCATCGTGAGGAGAGTCTTCTGCGACGAAGGATCTCAACTGTTCCTGTCCTCCCCGTAGCATACTGGCGCTTTTGGACTAGCAGCGCGACCAAACGAGTCTTTACTTCCCGCGCTACTCCCCCTCACGATTCGTGATCGACACTCGAAACACCGGCTTGGCTTTCTCGCTCGGCTCTATTTCATAACTCTGTTCCGTATTCGCGGGATCATAGTCTCGCCACAGCCAAACCATCTCCTCTGGAAACTCCGCGGCACCGTGCCCCGGGTTGTGTGTGCCCTTGCCGAAAGTGAAATGAAAGTCGAACTCCCTCAACTTCAGCGCATTCGCGAGGCGAATGTTGTCGAGCGGCCAGCTACCGTATTTGCCTGACTCCTGATCCTGCGAACCATCCTGCAGCCACACGCGTATATTCCGCTTTGGCTCGCGCAAGACTTTTTCCGGATAATCCTGCCCGCCATCCGGAACATTCGCATCTTCCCTCCACTGGATACTCGTGAAACTGCCAATCCACGAAATCACCCGGCTGAACTGATCCGGCATCTGCCACGCCGCGTTCAACGAACAGATTCCGCCGGACGAAAGCCCGGTGATCGCGCGGCTATACGCATCCTTGCGGATATTGTATTTCGCCGAAACGTCAGCCAGGATTTCATCTCGCAGAAACCGCGCGTAGCGTTCGCTCACTGTGTCATAAAGCGTGCTGCGCATCGAATCCTTCAACGTGCGCTTCCACTTATCGGAATAGGCTTTCACGAACGCATACGTGGCCGTCCCGGGAGAATCGTCGATGCTACCCGGATTGATGAAAACACAAATCATCACTGGAATTTTCTTCGCTGCAATCAGATTGTCGATGACATTGAGCGCGGGATTGTTGCCGTCGCGATCGATGTACCACCCGCCATCTTGAAATACCATCAACGCTGCAGACGTCTTCGGATCATATTGCGCCGGAACATAAATCCAGTATTCGCTCTTCATTCCGTCATAGATTTTGCTGGTGTGTAGAATTTTTGCCGACAGCGAGCCCGCAGGAACACCGGGCTGTTGATAGGACAAGGGCGTAAAGGCGGGGAGATCGAGCCGTCCTCCAAACTTCGCCCCACTGATCATGTAGTAGAACGCGTGCAGCGTGCCGACCGGCTCGATATGTGCCACGGCATACCAAACGTCAGAGCCTGCCAGGCTCCGCATCTGCGGCCCGGCAACTCCATCAATAAACAACACAGGTTGCGAAGCAGCCTCCGCGGCAAAGAAAAAATCCGGACCACGACCAATCCAGGCCGTCGCCTCCTTCAAATCCTTGGCATCGAACGTAACCGTGATCGCATCGCGAAGCGCAGGACTGTTGGAATTGGCCATTTCAATCAGTTGTGGCGCCGTCAACTTTTCCGCCGCGAACGCGAATCCGCCCAGCAATAACGCCACAATGCCCAAACTCATCCAATATTTCACAGAGCCCATATTCGCCTCCTCACCCAGCCTTCGAACCACCATGCCCTTCGTCTCTTTAGCGGGTCGGAGCTTCAGGCTCCGACAATAAGGACCAAGAAAATCTGGGCTTCAGCCCCGAGGACACTCCGACTGCTAACTATTATATTGGCTGATCACCGAGTAGCATTCACACGCGAACGCTTCAAGCCTCTTCCGATTCAAAATTTGCACAGACCCGCGCGCATACCTCAGCAGTTCGTTCTTCTGCAAAATCCCCGCCGCCAAACTCACGCTCGGCCGGTCCGTTCCCAGCATCGTCGCCAGAAAATCATGCGTGATTGGTACTTTCCCCGAATCCAATCGATCCTGAGCCAGCAATAACCAGCGTGCCAACCGTTCCTCGATTTTGTGCAGCCGGTTGCACGCCGCTGTTTGGGCCACCTGCATCGCCAATCCCGCGGCATAGCAACTCAAAGCCGCTTGCAGTCTTGGTGTCGACGGCAACAGTTCCTTCAAAACGTCCAGTCTAACCCTGAATCCATTGCCCGCAATTTGCACAATCT
This sequence comes from Candidatus Acidiferrales bacterium, assembly GCA_963742325.1. Taxonomy (GTDB): domain Bacteria; phylum Acidobacteriota; class Terriglobia; order Acidiferrales; family UBA7541; genus Acidiferrum. Next base: position 4,522,411 of record CAVULB010000002.1, read on the forward strand.
CGCGAAGCGGACTTCTCCGCAGCCCGAGAACTGCAGGCATTCCCGTTGCGCCTTCGTTCCCCACCAGACCTGCCTCGACCGTCTTTCCGTCGTTCAACTCGACCACCAGGGAAATCAGCCCTTGGTTTGGAAAATGGGCGAATCTCACCAGCCGGTGAGGCTCATGCAGACTCAAGTGATGCGGGAAATCCACAAACTGCAAGTGCGCGCGAATTGCATGGAATTCTTCGTCGGGCACAGCCAGAAGTGGTTTGTTGTGAACAGCTTTCCCGGCTGGATTCGTTCGCTCCCCGGGGTGCACGCTGTGGTCATTGTTCATCGCCTTCGTTTTCTATACTGTAATCGCCGTATTCACAAGCGCTTTTGCGCTTTGTAGGGTACCCGACATAGGGTAAGGGCGCGATGAACTGGCAAAAATCGCTTCAGCAATTACGGTCAGCGCACCTGTTCCGGCTCTCTCCCATTCGTCTCTTTCTGAAGTTAGAACCTCGCAATTAACCCAAGGGGGATGAGTGGCTCAGATTCTTTTGATCGATCACAATCCGCAAATTCGCGCGCTCTTAAAGGTGCTCATTGAGGCGCACCCCGGGTGGCAGGTTTGTGGCGAAGCCGCTGATGGTCAGGTGGGCGTCGACAAAGCCATCGGGCTCAAGCCTGATCTGGTCGTTGTGGACTTTTCGCTGCCGATTCTGAATGGTCTGCAAGTCGCTTCCAAGATTTTGGAGGCTCGTCCTTTTTTGCCGGTCATCCTCTGCACGATCCACTTCTTTCCTGAAATGATTGCGGAAGCCAAGAAAGTCGGCATAAGAGAGGTAGTCAACAAGAGTGACGCCGCCGCGCAGTTGTTGGAAATAATCGAAACCCTTCTCAAGGAACAGCCACCAGCGACCGCAAATGGACTGACCACTTCGCCTCAACCCGAGCTTGCCGATCCCACCGCTTCGAACGACAAAGACAGGCCTCCTGGAGTCGACTGACCCACCGCATTTCCACCTACCGGCGCTTCAGTGCTTCGAGTTCCTCAAGCGTGCGCGGCCAGTCCGATCCCAACAGCCGAGACAAGCCGCGATCCGCCAGAACTTTTCCGCCTGTCTGGCATCGCGCACAGTAGTTCGTTTCGTTATCCGCGTAGCGAATCCGTTGAATCTTTTCTCCACATCTCGAGCACGGCTGTCCATAGCGGCCATGCACCGCCATTTCCTTGCGAAACGCGGTCACCTTTTTCGGAAAGTCAGACTCCGCCTCGGAGCGCAGTCGGTCAATCCACGTCTCGAGCGTATGCCGCGCCGCAGCAAACAATCTTTCCCACTCATCAGGTCCCAGTTTGCGTGTCTGCGTGATAGGCGACATTTGCGCCGCATGCAAAATCTCATCGGAATACGCGTTGCCGATTCCACTCACCAGGCGCGGATCGGTAAGAGCCCTCTTAAGAGTATGGTTTTCTGCCATTAGCGTGTCGCGAAACGACCGCAGATCGCTGCTGAAAATATCGATTCCTCCCGGGTCAACCGAACGCAAACCTTCTTCTCCGCTCAACACATGCAGAGACGCACGGTGCTTTGTGCCGGCTTCTGTAAGCACCAAAGCGCCATTGGAAAAATCAAAAGCGGCCAGACTGCTGTGTCCATCGAGCTTTGCATTTACCGGCCGCCAATGAAGCCTTCCCGCAATCATTAAATGGAGCACCAGCCAAAGCTCGCCTTCAACTCCAATCGCGATGCGCTTGCCAACCCTACGCAACTCGCGCACGGCGCGACCTTCCACAGTCTCAAGCGGCGGCTGCGCGGTGCGAAGCAAAAAGGGGCTCGCCAGCCGCACTCGCTGCAGCGGCTCTGCGAGGATGCGTCGTTCGAGCGCGGTGATGTACGCGGCGATATCCGGCAGTTCCGGCATGCACTATCAGCTTGCAGGGCGCACCGTCACTTTTGCAACCTCGTTAACCTCCCCTCTCGTCCTCACCGCATGGGATAATCAATCGTCATGCCTCAGTTGCTCGCTCACGTTGCCTTCCTCGTCCGTGATTACGACGAAGCTCTCGCGTTCTTCACGGAATCCCTCGGCTTCCGCGTGGTCCAAGACTCGTCACTTCCCGGAGGCAAGCGCTGGTTAGTCGTCGCACCTCCCGGTTCCCACGGTGCAAGCCTCCTCCTCGCCCAGGCCGACACGCCCGAGCAATTGCAACAAGTCGGCAATCAAGCCGCCGGCCGCGTGTTCCTCCTTCTTCACACCGATCATTTCTGGCGCGACTATCGGCTCATGCAAGCCGCCAGTATAAATTTCCTCGAAGCTCCTCGCCAGGAGTCCTACGGCACCGTCGCCGTGTTTGAAGATCTCTACGGCAACAAGTGGGACCTCCTGCAACCGGGAGATCCCGCCGCTCCTCAACCAAAACCCCGGGAGTCTCGATGACCGTTTCCTCGCTCTGGCAAATCCTCTACTGGATTTGGGTCGCTTCAGAAGTGATCATCGCCGTGGCCACGCGCACCAAACACAGCACCGGAAAAACCTACGATCGCGGCTCGCTCCTTCTTCTCTGGATCGTTATCCTTGCTTCACTCACGGCCGCCATCTGGATCAGCGAAGCCACCCCTCCCAACATGTTCGGTGGCATTCACGCCCTGAAAACCGCCGCCTTGCTCATCCTGATTTTCGCGCTCATCATCCGTTGGTCCGCAATTTATACTCTCGGCAAGTCTTTCAGCTCCAACGTCGCCATTCTCGATTCCCAAAAACTCAATCGCTCGGGTCTCTATCGCTTCGTCCGCCATCCTTCCTACCTCGGTCTCATCCTCGTCTTTCTGGCCGTCGGCATTCATTCCCGCAATTGGCTCAGCCTCGCCATTGCCGTCTTGCCAACCACCGCGGCTGTTCTCTATCGCATTCATGTGGAAGAATCCGCGCTCATGCGCGCTTTCGGTGAGGAATACATCGACTACAGCAAAGTCACAAAGCGCCTGGTTCCCGGCCTCTATTAATTGTCACACCCTATTTACTCGCAAGCGCGCCATACTGCTCTGCCGTCAGCGGCACCACGGACAATCTCCCGATTCGCACCAGCGGCGAATCCGCAAAGAGCTTATTGCTCTTGATCTCGTCCAGCTTCACCGGCTTGGCCAGCGCTTTCCCCGCCTTAATCTTCACCACAGGCTTTTTCAGATTCTTCGCATCCACCGAAGTCACCGTCGCCGTTCCCACTGCTGTCCGCATGTCCCCGGTTTCATAAATAATCAGCTTCGCGCCCGGCTTCATCTCGCTCAGATGTTTTACCGCCACGGGATTTTTCACGCCATCCCATTCCGTCTCTTTATCCTTCACCAATTGCGCGAACGAATATTCCGAGGGCTCCGTCTTCAACAAATAATATTCCGCCATTTCTGCCTCCCATTCCGCATCATTTCCCCGCCAGTATACGCCAGCCTCTCCCAGGTTCCACCTGTGCTGCCGGGGGTGCGCTTTTTTCATCCAATCTTGCTTTTGAAATACTGCATTGGCGTGGTTCCAAGCTGCTTGCGAAACATCGATATGAACGCGCTCGGACTGCGGTACCCCGCCTCCAGCGCGACGGCCGTCACCTTTTCTCCGGAAGCAAGCAGCTCCATCGCTCGCAGCAGGCGGAACTGTTGCCGCCATTTCCCAAACGGCAGGTTCGTTTCCTCAAGGAAAAGCCGCTGAATCGTTCTCTTGCTCGCCCCGCAGTCTTTACAGAGCTTTGCCAACGTTCGCTCGTCCGCCGGATTCGCCATCAGCGCCCGGACTACTCTCATCGAACGAGAGTCTGCGGGACGCGGCAACTGCAACGGGATAGACCCAACTCCCTTCAACTGGTCGACGATGATGTCCACGACCCGCCGCTCGGCGGGAGCCGTCTTATTCAACTTGGCATAGCCGCACGCGTGCAGAATCAGCTCCCTCAGCAGTGGCGAAACGTTCATCACAAAACATTTCCGCGGGAGCGCCCTGCACAGTTCTGGCCAAAAATACAGCGTTCTCATCGAAACCTGGCCCGACGTACCCACCGAATGCGGCGTGTTCGCGGGAATCCACACGGCGCGCAGCGGGGGCACCACCCATATTCCCTGTTTCGTGCGGACCGTCATCACGCCCTTCGAAGCAAACAGGAGTTGGTCCTCAGGATGCGAGTGCTCCGGGATCTGGTGGCCATCCGCAAGGTCGGCCGAGACGCTCGCAAGATGCGCGACTAAACGGCCATTTCTCCCCAGCAACAGGCTGTGGCACTTATGCGACATTTCTTGTCACAATAGCGAAAGAAATTAGCCCCAACAAGTGTTATTCCTGAAGCCGCAAAAAGTCATCGGGGGAGGAAACATGCTCGCTGCTGGACAGATGGTCGGATTTATTCCCACAAGAGATTATGCCGCTGCCCGTGACTTTTATGAAGGAAAGCTGGGCTTTCAGTTTGTAAGGCTCGATCAATTCGCACTGGTCATGCGCGTCGGCGGCCATATGATCCGCATAGCGAAAACTCCTAACTTCACTCCCCTGCAGGGCACTATCTTGGGCTGGGAAGTCCAGGACATTGAAGCGGTCGCCAAATGGCTCAAGGCGCAGGGAGTTCCACCTGAGAAATTCCCCTTCGCCCAGGATCAGGAATTGGGAATCTGGACCGCCCCGACCGGTGACAGAATCGCCTGGTTCAAAGATCCCGATGGCAACATTCTCAGCGCCTCCCAGCATGTTTAGCCGCTGAGCAGCGAAATCAGTGCGAAATCAATGCGTTGACTTCGCATCGCCGCCCACGTACTCTGTCCTCCCATGTTCGGCCTTTCCAAATTGTCTCGATTCGCCTCAGCCACTTCCTGCGCGCCCGCTTGCTGCTCGTGTACGTGTTGTCCGCACGGTGGGCGGAAGGATTCCAGCGGCTAGTTTTTCTCATCTCTAGACCTGGTTCCCTTTGGCCCACGATTCACTTCGCGGGCTTTTTCTTTTTCGCGTGAACTAAAACGACGTACGGATCGGCCGGATCGCCCAATTCAAAATTCAAGGAGCTCACCATGAGCAAGAATCTCAAGGAAGTTCTGGAAGCAAACGCAAGATATTCCGCCAACTTCGGCGAAAAGGGCAAACTCGCTCTTCCACCCGCCCGCCGTTTCGCCGTACTCACCTGCATGGACGCCCGTCTCGATCCCGCAAAATTCGCCGGGCTGGCCGAAGGTGATGCCCACGTCATCCGCAACGCCGGTGGACGCGCCAGCGACGACGCCATCCGTTCCCTGGTCATAAGTTATAAGCTGCTCGGCACCAACGAATTCTTCGTCATCCATCATACCGACTGCGGCATGGAATTTTTCACCAACGACGTTATACGCGGCCTGCTCGACTCCAGCCTCGAAACCGCCCAACTCACCTCCAGCGGCTTTCGCGATGTCGGCAAAGGTCCCGGCTCCCGCGCAGGGGAATATATCGAGTGGCTCACCATCAAGGATCAAAAACAGGCCGTCGTCGATGATGTCGCCCGCATTCGAAATCATCCCCTCGTCCCCAAATCCATCCCCGTCCACGGCTGTGTCTACGACGTCCGCTCCGGCAAGCTCCTCGAAGTAGAAGCCGCCCAAGCCGCAAGCGCGTCAGCCTAATCCGTTCGGAGGACGCGTCTATCGCCAGGGCGCCGGTCTACCAGCCGGCTCCCGTAGCTCCGTCCCTTCAATCCGGCATCTTGGGGCGCCCTGCATAATCCGTACTTTCGAATAGTATTTGTGCACGCTTTTTACAATCAGTTACTTAGCCGCAAACACGGCTCTCTAGAATCCGGGATTCGGCACTCGCCGCTCCAGCAATTCCGCCACGGCTTCTCCGAACATCGCCGTGTGCGCGTCGACATCCCCCTCCGTCGTTTCCGGACACATCAGCGCCATATTGTGGAACGGCGTCAGCAGCACTCCCCTGTTCAGCCCGTAAAGATGCAGGAACCGCTCCAGCTCAAAATCCGTTGCTGCCGCCGATTCCGCGCCGTTCCGCGGGGCCTCCCCGCAAAACGTATACTCCGCCCGGCATCCTAACCGCTGCACATTCCACGGCAATCCACGCTCCTTGATCGCCGAGGAAACGCCCTCGTTGAAGCGCTCCGCCAGCGCAATCATCTTTGTGAAGTTGCCGGTCGTCAGCACATGCTCCAGCGTTGCCCGCATCGCCGCCAGAGAGAGCGCATTCCCCGCCAGCGTTCCGCCTATGCCACCGACGTCGCAATCCTCTAGGTGAATCCGCGCTGCGATCCGTTGCGCCACCTCTTCCGTGCACCCATATGCCGCGCCGGGAATGCCGCTTCCAATCGCCTTTCCGAACACCAGCATGTCGGGCTCAAGTTGCCATTCCGCCGTGCATCCTCCAGGACCCGCGCAGATCGTATGTGTCTCGTCCGCAATCAACAGCGTCCCATACTGCCGGGCCAATGCCCGCGCTGCCTTCCAATATCCCTCGTCCGGCAGGATGATCCCCACGTTGGTCATCGCCGGCTCGGCCAGGATGCATGCCACATCGTGATGCTTCAGCGCATCTTCCAGCGCGTTCGGGTCATTGAACTCCACCACGCGCGTCGTCTCCGCCGGATTCACCGGTGGCCCGATATTTCCCCGCCTCGGCCCCACAACGCCGTCGTGCAGCCCTGCAAACGATTCATCCACCGTCCCGTGGTAGCAGTAATGAAAAACCAGAATCTTCGGCCGCTGCATAATCTCCCGCGCGATGCGGATCGAAAACCGGTTTGCATCCGTCGCCGTCAGCGTGAATTGCCAGTAGGGCAAGCCAAACCTTTTGAACAGATCCTCGCTCACATACAGCGCGTCCTCTGTCGGCAACATCAGCGTAATCCCTCCTTGCGCCCGTTTCGCCAGAGCTTCCACAACCACGTCCGGCGAATGTCCCGTCATCGCACCGGTGTCGCCCAAACACAGATCCACATACTCGCGCCCATCCACGCACGTAAAATGCGCTCCCTTCGCACTCTTCACAAATACCGGAAACGCACCCGCCCACTTCTTCATCCAGTTCATCGGCACGCCGCCCAACAGCGAATGCTCCGCCCGCGCATACAATTCCGCCGAACGCGGATGCGCCTCCACGAACCGTTTCTCTTCCCGCGCCAGTAGCTTTCCAAGCCGCCCACGATCAATCGTCGTCATCGCCCGCACCCTCGCACATCATCCTGCAGCATTCACGCGCCCAGCGTCGTCGTCCAGAGAACGTCCCATGTGCCAGCGCCTGAGGTGCGACACACTCCTTCACCGGACAGAGACTGACATTTTCGTTGCTTGGGGGTCGCGCCTTCGTGCAACGAAGGATCCCGATGTAGCCCAGAGGCAAAGCGGATGGCCTAAAGGGTCATGGAAGACCCTGTCGCGAAAGCGCTTTCACCGCAACTCGTGAATGATTTCCCGCACCGCGTTCGCCCCGCACGCGCCCGTCAATCCATTTCCCGGATGTGTTCCATTCCCGCAGAGGAACAATCCCCGCACCGGTGTTTGATACCGTGCCCAGTCCAGCACCGGCCTCATCGTGAACATCTGATCCAACGCCAACTCGCCATGAAAAATGTGTCCGCCGGTATATCCATACGTTTCTTCCAGATCAAACGGAGTGATGACGTGCGCTGCTTCCACCAGATTCGCCAGGTTCGGCGAATAGTTCCCCAGTGTTTTGATTACGCTGTTCGCCAGTTCGCCCCGCCGTTTATTCCAGTTCCCTTCTTTCAACTGGAAGGGAGCAAACTGAAAGTACGCGGAAAGCACGTGCTTGCCCGGCGGCGCAAGCGCGGGATCAAGCAGCGTCGGAATAGTCACATCCAGATACGGTGCCGAAGAAATCTCCCCGTACTTTGTGGCATCAAACGCCTTTTCCAGATAATCGATTTCGGGCCCAATGTGAATGCGTCCCGAAAGCGCTTCGTGGAATCCGTCGGGCCCAACCGCGTTCGCCAGCGAAGGAAATGTCGGTAAGTCAGCCAGCGCCAAATGTACTTTGGCCACGTTTCCGCGCGCCCGGAAATTCTTCATCCGCAACGCAAACACCGGATCGAGAATCGCCGGCTCCAGCAACTGGAAAAATGTCCGCTTCGGATCGATACCGGAAACCACCGCTTCGCACGCGATCTCTTCTCCATGTTCCAGCACAACACCGCTCACCGCGCCACTCTTCGTGCGAATCTGCGCCACTTCCGCGTCTGTCCGGATCTCCGCCCCTGCTTTCTTTGCCGCATCCGCAAGGGCCCGCGAAAATTCCCCCAGGCCGCCACGCGGAAATGTGGCCGAACCCACCGGATGCGGATCGCCCGCCGCTCGCAACAGCAAGACGGCCGTAGAACCCGCGGACCACGGCCCTAAATTTGTTCCGAAAATTCCCCGCGCTGCGATCACTGCACGCAACAATTCCGTGTCAAAGAATTCTGCAACAAAATCCGCAACGGCCATCGGACTCCAGCGCAGCAGGTCCAGCATGCCCCGTTTTCCCAGGCGTCGGATTCCACGCCCTGCCGTCAGCAAATTCCACAAATCTTCCGGCGAAGGCTTGTCGATGCGCGGAGGAGCGATCGTCGCAATCTGGCTGAACACCCCGGCGATTTCCTCCAATTGTTTCGCAAACTCCGCATACTTGGCGCCATCTTTCGCGGACAAACGGGAAATCGCGCCGGCCGTTTTCGCCGCATCGTCATAAAAGAGCAGCCCGCGCCCGCCCGGTTCTGGCGCAAACACGCGCGGATCCGGCCGGAAAATTTGCAGATTAAATCGATCGAGCTGCATTTCGCGCGCAATATCGGCGCGCAACGGCCCCAGCGTGTGCGCCAGGGTCGACGCCTTAAATCCCGGATAAAATTCCTCGGTGACCGCCCCCCCACCCACCAGCGAGCGGCGTTCCAGCACGACTGGCTTGAATCCGCCCTTCGCCAGGTAAAACGCGGCGATCAATGCGTTGTGACCACCGCCGATGAGCAGAACTTTCTGTCCGATGGGCATGATCAGTTCGCCGCCTTCTTCCATTCCTTCAGGATCACCTGGCTCGCGATTCGTCCGTTCGCCCCCATAATTCCTCCGCCCGGATGCGTCGCCGATCCGCACATATAAAGGTTGTCCACTGGCGTGCGGTAATATGCCCAGCCCGGCACCGGGCGCAGAAAGAACAACTGTTCGAGCGAAAGCTCGCCTTGGAAAATATTTCCCTGTGTCAATCCGAATTCCCGCTCAAGGTCGAGGGGAGTAAGCACTTGTTTGTCGATGATCAGTTCCTTGATATTCGGCGCGTGTTCCGAAATCGTGTCGATGACGTTGTTTGCAAAAGCGTCTCGCTGATCATCCCACGTGCCTTCTGCCAGCTTGTATGGTGCGTACTGCACGAAACACGAAAGCACGTGTTTTCCTGGCGGCGCCACCGAAGGGTCGGTCAAGCTCGGCAACACCATGTCGATGTAAGGCCGTTTTGAAAAATGCCCATATTTAGCGTCGTCATACGCCCGCTCCATGTATTCCATTCCAGGCGAAATCGAAATGGCTCCGCGCAAATGCGCCCCCACGCCGGGCAGGGCGCGGAAACTCGGCAGTCCGCTCAGCGCTATATTCACTTTTCCCGAAGAACCGCGGAATTTGTATCGCCTGACGCTTTCCAGGAAATCGCCCGGCAGTTCTCTCGGCTCCAGAAATCTCTCAAATGTCAGGTGCGGGTCCACGCTTGATGAAATCACATTGCAGGAAATCTCTTCGCCGGACTTCAGTGCCACGCCCGCTGCTCGCCCGTTCCTTACGACGATTTTCTCCACTGGCGCTTGCGTGCGAATCTCTACACCCAATTCCCGCGCCGCCGCCGCAATCGACAACGATATTGCGCCTGTTCCGCCACGGCTGAATCCCCAGGAACGGAACGCTCCGTCGATTTCTCCCATGTAGTGATGCAGCAAAACATAGGCGGTACCCGGCGAGCGAATTCCCAGAAACGTTCCGATAATCCCTGAAGCGGACATCGTGGCTTTCAGCACGTCCGTTTCAAACCATTGGTCCAGAAAATCCGCCGTGCTCATCGTCATCAGCTGAATCAACGTGTAGCGCTCATCCGAAGAAAGCTCGCGGAAGCGTTGCAACAGGAAATTCATTTGCTTGAGATCTTTGGGATACAGTGTCGTTGGGTCCGGTGGAATCATCGAAAGCAATGGCTTCACGAAGCGGCACATCGGCGTCATCATTTTAGAAAATTCGTCATAAGCTTCCGCGTCCAGCCGCGAATGCCGCCGGATTTCCCGCTGTGTCTTCGCGTGATCGTTCACGCGCCACAAATAATCGCCATTCAGCATCGGCGAAAACGTGCCGTCCAGCGGCAAAATCTCCAGTCCATGGCGCGGCAAATCCAGCTCGCGAATGATTTCTGGCCGCAAGAGCGAAACCACGTAGGAACATTCAGAAAAAAGGAAGCCGGGAACAATCTCCTCGGTCACTGCAGCGCCTCCTAAAACACCGCGGCGCTCCAGAACCAATACCTTCTTTCCCGCTTTTGCCAGATACGCGGCGTTCACCAGACCATTGTGACCGCCCCCGATCACCACTACATCGTAGGACTGAGCCATGCGATAGGACTCCAGTTGGAAAAGGACACCGACGCTGTGCAGAACAGGTCATTCTATAGACAGCCAGTGCGCTTCTCAAGGTCGCTGGCGCGAAACAGAAACGGTCCTTGCAAACCTCCCGTGCTGCACTTTGCGCTCATCCGCTCCTACTGCGGCCTTGCGGCCACAACAAAACCGAACCATAATTTGCTGTTCGTTCACCACAGCCCAGCTTGGCCCTGTTGCGTGGCATCCAGACCGGAGGAATCGTGCCCGTCGGAACCGCTTTCCACGAGAGAACCCTCGCCCTGTGCGAGAGCCTGAATTTCAAGGAATGGTCAGGCTATTACACGGTCGGCGCCTACGAAATGACACACGAACACGAGTACAACGCCATCCGTAACTCCTCAGCGCTCATCGATATCACGCCGCTCTTCAAGTATTACGTTTCCGGTCGCGACGCCACCAAACTCGTAAATCGCGTCATTCCCCGCGACATCAATAAGGTCGCCGTCGATCAGGTCATTTATTGCTGCTGGTGCGATCCCGAAGGCAAAGTGATTGACGACGGCACCATCACGCGCCTCGCCGAGAATGAATATCGTTGGACAGCCGCCGATCCCAGCCTGCGCTGGTTTCGCCAGAACGCATTGGGCCTCGACGTCGAGATTGAAGACATTTCCGAGAAGGTTGCAGCGCTCGCATTGCAAGGCCCCACGAGCGGAAAACTACTGCTCGCCGTCGCCGACGCCAACATTGCCGGCCTAAAATATTTTCGTGTAACCCACGGAAAAATCGCCGGAGTTGCCGTGGATATTTCCCGCACCGGCTACACTGGCGACCTTGGTTACGAAATCTGGGTGCCGTGGAAAGACGCCGTAAAAGTTTTCGATGAATTGATGGCCAAGGGCGCTCCGTTCGACATTCACCCTGCGGGTATGGTCGCGCTGGATATCGCGCGCATCGAAGCCGGCCTCATCCTCATTGAAGTCGATTACATTTCCAGCAAGCGCGCGCTTATCGAGCAGCAAAAATATAGCCCGGGCGAAATCGGCCTGGCCAAGCTTGTCGATCTCAAGAAGGAAAGCTTCGTCGGGCGGGACACCCTCGCCGACGAAGCTCAGCGCGGTGGCCCGGCGCGTTCACTGGTCGGGCTCGAAATCAACTGGAGCGAAGTGGAAGCTCTCTACGACAAAATTGGCATGGCGCCCCAGGTGCCGTCGACAGCATCGCGCGTGGCTGTGCCTGTATACCGCGGAGGGCGTCAAGTTGGCAAAGCCACATCGACCACCTGGTCTCCGACGCTGAAACGCATGATCGCGCTGGCCTCCATCAGCCGTGAAAGCGCAGCCGTCGGAACAACGCTGAGCATGGAATTAACCGTCGAAGCGTCGCGCAAAACCGTCTCGGCCAAAATTGTGCCGTTGCCTTTCTTCAATCCTGCGCGCAAGACCGCTGCTCTCGCTCTTTAACTAGCCTGCGAGCGAGTATCCGTCAGTGTGTGGCCGCGAAGTTTTCAACGCTAGCCAGTAACGTATCCAGTTCGGCGCGATCGAGCAGCCTTCCATTGACGACCACGGCTTCGATTTTCTCCGTGTTGCGAATGTCGTCCAGCGGGTTGGCATCGAGCAGCACGAGATCAGCACGCTTACCCATCTCGATTGTGCCCTGGTCCGCGCGACGCCCCAGAAATTCCGCCGGCCTGACGCTTGCCGCCTGCAGCGCTTGCATAGGCGTCAACCCGGCTTCCACCAGATAAGCCATATCTTCGTGCAAACTAAATCCCGGAAACACGTTCGGTGCCACCGCGTCCGTCCCCGCCATGATAGGCACGCCGACCGCGTTCATCTTCCCGATAATCTCCAACGACCGCCTGATGATTTCCGCACGCTGCGCAAAGTCTGTCGCAGTCCGATCCGCGAGTTGCGCGTTTCGTCCCATCTGCCAAAATTGCTGAACCTTTAGTGGAACATACTTCAGCATGGGATCGTTCCCGAGATCTGTCTCAGGTGTCACGTAACCCAAGTGTACGAGCATTGGAAAAGTCGGCACTTGCCAGGTTCGGTTGGCCGCAAATTTCCTGACCAGATCTGCGGCCCTTTGTTGCGAATAAGAATCCAGAAGATCTTTAGTCCACGCGCGGTCTTGGGATAGGATCGCTTCCTTGCTGTCAGCCGCTGGCTGAGGAACAAGCTTGCGCTGCCTCAATTCCTCTTCGCGCGTGGAACACCCGAGGAGCACGCCGGTAAGGTGCTCAATGCTGGCCTGACCGGCATCGGAAGCAGTCGCCGCGGTAATCGAATCTGGAACATGCCCGAGGAAACGAATTTTCTGCCTTTTCGATTCTTGTGCGATCGCGTAATAGGCATCCGGCTGCAGACGCGATTGCACCTTGACGAAATCCACGCCCTCATTCTTCAATTTGTCCACGGCGGCAACGCCTTCCGCCGCGGTCTGCACCACGATCGACGGTTGAAATGATGGAGGATTCCCGTCCAGATATGGCCCGGTGAAAAAAATCTGTGGCCCCAATCGTTTGCCGGAATCGATCTCCTCGCGCAATGCTTTCAGAGAGTCCACTTTTCCGCCCATATCCCGTACAGTCGTAATTCCGTTGGCCACGAGCAACCGTATGACGAACTCGCGACTGCCGCCGGGTTCTCCCGCGCCGGTCAAATGAATGTGCATATCCGCCAAACCTGGAATCAGAAATTTGCCGCTACCATCCACAATCTTGTAATCGCTCGGGATGGTAATTTTGTCCGCGGGCCCCATCATAGAAATGCGATCACCGGAAATCAGCACAGTGCAATCCGGCCTCGGCGCCGCGCCGGTCGCGTCAATCACCGTTACATTTTTTATGGCAATTAGGGTAGAGCGGGAAGGGGAACAGGAAACCAAGGCCAGGGCAGCCAGAATCGAAAATACAAAACCAATCGCTGATGGGCGAATAGAAGTAACCACACATCATTCTATCCCGCCGTCCCTCCAGCAGCCAGACTGTCGGATATTCCCACCGCGCGCTTATGGATTCAGGCGATTGTACTTCTTCAAGATGGCGCGCAACTGATCGTGCGGCAACGCGCTGACATGATGGTTATCAATACCAGTCATGGAGGTCGCGGCGACCATGGCGTTAATTACCGCCTCTTCGGTCGCTTCTACTGTCGCTTCAAAAACCGGATTCATTTTGTCGTTCGGCAACATCCTCAGATCCACAACGTGGTCCGTCGCCGCCGCACCCACATTGGCCGTGGAGAACGCGATGAAAATGTCTCCAGAGCCATTTCCGGAAATGCTGCCGTTGCGCCCCAATCCCAAAGATACGCGGCGCGCCAGCCGCTTCAACTGGTGTGGCAGCAGCGGTGCATCCGTCGCCACAATCACGATAATGGATCCACGCTCAGTGATATCGCCCGGCGCAAACGCGTAAGGATCTTCGCTGGGAATTTCGCGTCCGACGGGAATGCCCGCCACGCGAAAATTCTGCCGCGATCCGTAATTGCATTGAACGAGCACGCCGACCGTGTAACCGCCATCCTTTTCCGACAATTTCCGGGACGACGTGCCGATGCCGCCCTTGAATCCGTTGCAGATCATCCCCGTACCCCCGCCGACCGCGCCTTCCTCTACCGGCCCGCCATGCGAGGATTCGATCGCGTGAAACACATGTTCCGGCTTCACGTGAAAACCATTGATGTCGTTCAGCCAACCATCCCACGTTTCCGCTACGACCGGCAGCGACCACCAATCGTCGTCTGGCCCTACTTTCCGATGCGCCACCGTCCACTGGATCACAGCATCGCGCGCCACGCCGACACTGTGTGTGTTGGTGATCATCACCGGGCCAGTCAGGATCCCGGATTCTTCCACCCACGTCGTTCCCGTCATTTCGCCGTTGCCATTGAGTGTCCACCAACCCGCGAACACTCCCGCGTCGTCCACATCTTTCCCTCGCGGAAATACGGCGGTCACTCCCGTGCGCACCGGCCCTTTCCCGACTACCAGTTTTCCCTCTCCAGAGATCAACGTGGTGTGTCCCACAGTTACGCCGGCGACATCCGTAATCGCATTCAGCGGACCCGGTGTTCCGTCAAATGGCACGCCCAGATCGCGCGCTCGAGGCTGCGCCGTTGTTTTGTCCTGCGCAAGGCACAAGCCTCCCACCAGCACCACGGCACAAAAAACCGCCAAAGAGTGCAGAATTTGGCTCATGAAGGAATCTCCAGGGTCTGAAATTACTTGAATCGTATTAAATCACTACTCTGGTGCAATCAAGTAGCAAAGACTTTGCCCACGGCATACTGCAAGGAATCGGCGATAAGCTCGCATTCTTCGGATTTGATGATGAAGGGGGGCGCCAGTAGCACATGGTCGCCGCGCAGGCCGTCAACGCATCCTTGCCCAGGATAGACCAACGCGCCTTTCTCCAGAGCAGCCTGGCGGATTTTTTCAGCGATTCCTGTTTCCTTGGGAAAGGGTTCCCGCGTCGCTTTGTCTTTCACGAATTCCACTCCTTGCAGCAGTCCCAACCCGCGCACTTGGCCAACATGCGGATGGCTTTCCAAGACGGACAGCGCCTTACGAAGCGTTTGTCCTGCCGGCGTGACCCGCTCAAACAAACGGTGCGCTTCCAGGTAGTCGAACACCGCGTTCCCTGCCGCCGTCGCCACTGGATGGGCCTGATAAGTGAACCCGTGCATAAATGCGGCCGTGCCTTTCTCGAAAGCTTCCACCAGCCGTGGCGAGACAAGCACCGCTCCAAGAGGCGCGTAACCGCTCGCGATTCCCTTCCCGGTCAAAATTACATCCGGCTCCAGCCCCCAATGCTCGCTGGCAAACGGCTTGCCCGTGCGTCCCATGCCGCTCATCACTTCGTCCGCAATCAGCAGAATTCCGTGGTCACGGCAAATTTCCGCGATGCGCGCCGTGTAGCCATCGACCCCGGGCACAGCGCCCAACGTGGCGCCGACTACAGGCTCAAACAAAAATGCGGCCACAGTCGAAACGTCATTAGCGCGCAAAAACACATCCAGATCGTCGGCGCACGCCAGGTTGCATTCCGGATATGTCTTTTCGAACGGACAGTGATAGCAAAAACACGGGGCCACGTGCCCCCAGTCCGGAATCATGGGCGCATAAGGCGCGCGGCGGGCCACGTTTCCGCTCACGGACATCGCGCCGAGCGTGCTCCCGTGATAGCTCTGCCTGCGCGCCAACACGCGATAGCGAGAGGGCTGCCCGCTCTCCAGAAAATATTGCCGCGTCAGTTTGATCGCCGTTTCCGTGGCCTCGGAGCCGCCGCAAGTAAAGTATACGCGTCCGCCGTCGCGGAAATTGCGTGGGGCAAACGTGAGCACGCGCTCCGCCAGCTTCTCCGCCTGCTCGGAATGGAATTGTGTAGTATGCGCAAAAGCGATCCGACCGGATTGCTCGGCCATCGCGCGTCCAATTTCCTGCACTCCGTGACCGATGCTCACCACCGCCGCTTGCCCGGAGGCATCCAGATAGCGCCGGCCCTCCGCGTCGACAATCCAACAACCCTCGCCGCGTACCGCGATCGGATAGTGTTTACGAAGATTACGTGAAAACAGTGAGGTCGCGTCGGTCGCCGTACTCATAGCAAAATTGTAGCAGAAGCCCCGGAAGCGGAGTCTTCGAGCGCACACACTTACACCAGCCAAGTTGGCCGCGTCGGCAACACCCAACTTGCAAGTGTGGTACGCTTTCGCGGATTCGAAGGAGCGCTCTTGCTACGGCGAAATCATCTTTATTTCCTGGGCTTTTTGACGGTTGTTTACATTCTTTATCCGCACGCTACCGACGCACAGACGGCGCAGAATCCCGCCCATCTCGATGTCGACCTGCGCGATGCTCCGCTCCATATTTTTCATGCGAAGCTGACGCTCCCAGTCACCCCAGGCGCTCTCACACTTGTGTATCCAAAGTGGATTCCCGGAGAGCATTCTCCAACGGGCCCCATCGTCGATTTCGTGGGTCTGAAGGTCGCTGCCGCTGGGAAAGAAGTACCGTGGCGTCGCGATGATGTCGATATGTTCGCGTTCCAAGTTGATGTGCCGGCAGGCGTCAACTCTCTCGATTTGTCGTATGACTATGTCTCTCCCGCCGATTCCAATAGTTCGCGCGAGGCGCCGTCTTCCACGGTGAAACTCGCGGTCCTGAATTGGTATATGGTGACGCTCTATCCTTTGGGACAAAAACCCTCCGATCTGATCTACGTGGCCACTTTGCGTTTGCCGCCAGGCTGGAAGTACGGCACCGCGCTGCCTGTCGCCAAAGAATCGGCAGGCCTCATCGAATTCGCGCCCGCTCCGCTCGCGACCATAATTGATTCTCCCGTCCTCGCCGGCTTGTACTTGCGCCACATCGATCTTTCGCCGGGACAAACGCCGACGCACACCGTACACGTTGCCGCTGATGGTCTCGCGCCACTCGAAGCAACGCCCGCGGAGGTCCAGCATCTCCGGCAATTGGTCGCGGAAACCGGTGTGCTCTTCGGCGCCCGCCACTATCGCCGTTACGATTTCCTGCTCACTCTCAGCGATCGCATGCCGCCCGATGGCGTCGAGCACCACGAATCCAGCGACAATCGCACCGAGGAGGACTACTTCCTCGATCCGGCCCTGTTTGAATCTTCCGACCTTTTGCCCCACGAATTCACGCATTCCTGGAACGGGAAATATCGCCGGCCTGTGGGACTGGCGACATCCGATTACCAAACGCCAATGAAAGGCGACCTGCTCTGGGTTTACGAAGGCCTCACGCAATATTACGGCGTGGTGCTTTCGGCCCGCTCCGGGATTACGCCACTCAATCTTTTCCGCGAATCCCTGGCCGCAACGGCCGCTTATCTGAACGACCGCCCCGGGCGCACATGGCGGGACTTGCAGGACACCGCGATCGCCGCGCAAATCCTGTATGCGGCTCCGACGGAATGGTCTTCGTGGCGCCGCGGAGTGGATTACTACGATGAAGGCACGCTCATCTGGCTCGAAGCCGATACCCTGATCCGCAAGCTCACCAATGACAAGAAATCGCTGGACGATTTTTGCCGGACGTTTCACGGCGGTGAGAGTACACCACCGAAAGTAGTGCCCTACACATTCGACGATGTGGTCGCCGGCCTCAACGAAGTTGCTCCTCACGACTGGCGCGACTTTTTCACCACGCGCCTGAAATCGCACGGCCCCGGCGCACCGCTCGGCGGCATTGATAATAGTGGGTGGAAGCTGGTATTCACCGATACGCAAAACGAATACGAGCACATCAACGAACTGGCAACGCAAGAAGTTGAATTGCAATTTTCGTTGGGGCTACTCGTGCACGCTCCCGGTGGAGACGATGGCGGCCACATTTTGGACGTGATTCCGGGCTCGCCTGCGGCAAATGCCGGTCTTGCGCCTGCTATGCGCCTGGTGGCCGTGAATGGCCGCAAATGGAATCCGGATATTTTGCGCGACGCCGTCGCCCGCGCGAAAAACAGCAAAGAACCCGTTGAGTTACTCACCGAAAACGGCGATTTTTACCAAACTTACCGCATTGACTATCACGGCGGAGAGCGTTATCCGCATCTGGAACCAATCGGCGGAAAAACGGATCTGCTTACTGAAATCACGAAAATGAAAGCGCCGGCCGTCCCGTTGCCCACAAATTTTTAGGGTAGATAAGGATCCTCCGCGCGTGACGGAATCGCCGCACGGTCTGGTTCGCACCATCGGCCGCTGGAGCCTCACGGCCTTGATGGTCAATTCCATCATTGGTGGCGGAATTTTTGGACTGCCTTCACTGTTGGCGACAAAACTTGGCGGCCTCAGCCCTGTTGCGTACTTGTTTGGTGCCGCCGGCGTCTTGACGGTTGCGGGTTGCATCGCGGAAGTATCTTCGCGGTACGAAGAAACAGGCGGACTTTATCTTTACGCGCGCGATGCCCTGGGCCGCTTTGTGGGCCTGACGGTCGCGTGGCTGACTTGGCTGACACGCATTGCCGCCCCCGCCGCGGTGGCTAATCTTTTTTGCACGTACCTGACGCAGTTTTTCCCACTGGCCGGAACACGCAATGGGAAGTTGCTGGTACTCACCGTCTTGCTTGGCCATCTCGCATTTTTCAATTATATCGGAGTGAAGTCCGGCAAGAATCTCAGCAATCTTTTCACGGCCGCCAAGGTCGGCTTCCTGCTGTTTTTCATCGTCGCGGGATTGCTTGCGCTGATTTTTCGGCCGGAAATTCGTGTACCCCTCGCCGTACCCACGCTCACTGTGGCGAACTGTTTTCAGGCGGTTCTGCTTCTTGTTTACGCCTACGGCGGGTTTGAAGGCGCACTGTTTGTCGGCGGCGAAAGCACAGATCCGCGGCGCGATACTCCCATCGCCTTGCTTCTCGCGTTAGCCGCGGTGACGATCCTTTATACGGCTGTGCAATTCGTTACCGTGGCCACACTACCCGGCGCTGCGGCATCGTCCAGACCCCTTTCGGATGCGGCGCAGCACTTTCTTGGACCCGCCGGAGCAGTTGCGATGGCGCTCGCCGCGCTCGTTTCCAGCTACGGCTACCTGAGCGCCAACTTGCTGCATTCGCCCCGCATCACGTTCGCCATGGCGGTGCAAGGCGATTTCCCTGCATACCTGGCGGCGATCCATCCGAAATATCGCACACCATACTTCTCTATCCTGCTTTATGCACTGATCGTTTTTGTTTTCGCGGCGCTTGGCAATTTTCAGTGGAACGCCATGCTCTCTGCCGTCTCCCGGCTGGCCATTTATGGAGCGATGGCGGTTGCTGTGCCCGTGTTGCGCAGGCGCAAGGACGGAAAAGCGCAGTTTCGGTTGCCTGCTGGCAACTTGTTCGCCTCGCTGGCTCTGCTCTTTTCGATGGTACTGCTGACGCAAATGGGAAAAGGCGAATTCTATGTGGTAGGTGCCACCTGCGCGATCGCGCTGCTAAACTGGATCTTCGTGCGGAGGTAAAGACAGTGACCCAGACACGGACCGGCGATGCTTTTATGCACGCGGACGAGTATGGCCGAGCGCTACCGAAATTTAGCGTCAACCTTCTGGTGCGTTCGGTGGAAAAATCCTTGCTCTTCTACCGCGACGTCCTGGGCGTCACCGTACGCTATTCTGACAGTGATTTTGCCGCACTGTCCATGCTTGGCACCGATTTCATGCTGCATGCCGATCACACGTACGATCGCCATCCCCTGTACGCCCTACTTCAAGGAGCGCGGGAGCGTGGCGTGGGAGCGGAACTTCGATTCCTTGGTGTTGACCCAGACGAGGTAGAACAACGCGCAAAACGCACCGGCACTGCCGTCCTGCAATCCTCAAAGGATTACCCGCATGGCTGGCGTGAAGTGACGCTCCTTGATCCGGACGGCTACATTTGGACAGTCGGATTGCCGATATCGGGAAAACCGTGAAAGACGATAGCAGCTTCTTGGAATCGCCACGCAGACATGGCATTATCAACTGTTTTGAACGCGCTTCCGAACTCTCTGTAAAGCAAAGGGGGCACCCATGCCCAAACGAATGATTCGCAGTGGTCTGTTCTTCGCATCGCTGGCACTCGCATTTTCCGCATACGCGCAAACCGCGGCCAAACACGCCATGACCTTCGACGACATGATCAAGCTACATCGCATCAGCGGCGCGACCATTTCGCAGGATGGAAGATGGGTGGCCTACAGCGTTTCGACGCCGGACCTCGAGGCGAATCGCTCGGTCACCAATCTCTGGATTGTCGGCGCATCGGGCGGCGATCCCATTCAGGTCTCGCAAGGCGGCCGAGACAGTTCGCCTTCCTGGTCGCCGGATGGCAAAACGTTGGCGTTTCTGTCTGCGCGCGACGGCAATTCCCAGGTTTACCTGCTCTCAATGGAAGGCGGCGAAGCAAAAAAATTGACGCAACTGTCCACCGGAGCGGATTTATTTCACTGGTCGCCCGACGGAAAGACCATTGCCTTCACGTCTTCCGTATATCCGGATTGCCAGGACGACGCCTGCAACGCCAAGCGTGATCAGGAGAAGGATAAAAGTAAAGTTAAGGCACGCATGTACGATCACCTGCTCTATCGCCACTGGGATCACTGGTCAGAAGGAAAGCGCAGCCACTTGTTCGTCGAGCCCGCCGACGGAAGCTCCGCCGCCAGAGATTTGACCCCAGGCGCCGATTACGATGTGCCGCCGGAAGAACGCAGCGGCCCCGGCGATTTCAATTTTTCCCCAGACAGCAAGGAAATTTGCTACACCGCCGTCACCGACAAAGTGGAAGCGATCAGCACAAATGGAGATCTCTTCACCGTCCCTGTAGCCGGTGGCGAATCGAAGCGCATCACCACCCAGCCCGGGTTTGATGGAAATCCCGTGTACTCGCCGGATGGCCGTTACATCGCGTACCACGCCCAGCTCACGGCCGCCTATGAGTCCGACCGGTGGCGCGTTATGCTGTACGACCGCCAAGCGGGCAAAAGCGAAAATTTGTCTGAAAGCTTCGATCGCAGTGCTTCGGACCTGGCGTGGTCTCCCGACAGCAAGACCATTTATTTCCTGGCGGAGAATGAAACCCTGCAACCCATCTATTCCATGGAAGCACACGCAGGTTCCACGCCGAAAAAGGTTCTGGATGGCTTCAATGCGGAGTTTGCTTTCAGCGCGGATGCCAAAACTCTCGTAACCACCCGCACCAGCCTGATGTTGCCCAGCGAAGTCTTCGTTTCCGCCGGAGATGGCAGCGTTTTGAAACAGTTGACACACGCCAATGACGCGATCCTCGCGCAAGTGGAAATGAACGAGCCGGAGAAATTCTGGTTCGAAGGCGCCGAAGGCACCAAAGTGGAGGCCATGCTGATCCGGCCACCGCGCTTTGACCCGGCGCAGAAATATCCCATGTTGGAGCTGCTACACGGTGGCCCCCAGACCATGTTCTCCGATGCCTGGGGCTACCGCTGGAACCCGCAAGTCTTCGCGGGGGCGGGCTACGTGATCCTGATGATCAATCGCCGCGGTTCGACGGGCTACGGCCAGAAATTTACCGACGAAATCACCAACGATTGGGGCGGCAAGCCTTACGTCGACATCATGAAGGGCACGGATGCGGCGCTCGCAAAATATCCGTTTATCGATAAATCGCGATTGGCCGTGGCGGGCGGCTCTTACGGCGGCTATTTGGCGGATTGGCTGGCCACGCACACCGATCGGTTTAAAGCGATCATCAGCCATGCGGGCGTTTATGACAAAGTTTCGATGTACGCAACCGAGGAGTTGTGGTTTGAAGAGCACGACCTGCAAGGCACGCCGTGGGGAGCTCCAGAGAATTACAAGAAGTGGGCCCCTTCCACGTATGCGGCGGATTTGGGCAAGTACAAGACCCCGACGCTCGTAATCACCGGCGAGCGGGACTTCCGCGTGCCATACACGCAGTCACTGGAACTCTTCAACACGTTGCAGCGCCAGGGCGTGCCTTCGGAGTTGTTGGTCTTCCCCGATGAAGGGCACTGGATCCTGAAGCCGCAAAATGCCCAGCTCTGGTACAAAACATTCCTAAGTTTTCTGGCAACTTACGTGAAGTAACTTCTCTTGAGACAGATCGAGGGGAAGCGATAGCTACGTCTCCGCCAGCTTCTGAAACGTACGGCGCAGAAACCGGAACAGGTGGTGCAGCAGAAACAGCGAAACCACCACCAACACCGCCACCAGGATGATGGCCACCGTCGGGTGCGCCGTGGCAAACCACGTCAGCCACACCGCCAACAAGTCTTCGCCAAAGCTCAGCGCCCAGTTGCTGAGTGGCTCTGGGGACATGTTAGCCGCAGCGCGCGCGCTGGCTTTTGTGCCATGAGACGTCAGCGCGATGCTCCCTGCCAGTAACGCCGCCGCCCAGCGCCAGGGTTCCGCAGCCGAAGCGGTTACGCTGAACGCCAGCAGTGCCGCGGCCGGCGGCCGGATAAACGTATGCACGGCCTGCCAGATAGAATCGATGTAGGGAACCTTGTCGGCCAGAAATTCGACTACATAAAGGCCCAGCGCCACGCCAAGAACAATGGGATGCGCAAGCACCTGCAGTTTTTCCGGCAAATGAATGACGCCGAAGCGCTGCAGCAACCCGAGCGTGGCGACGGTGGCGTATAGATTCAATCCGGCGGAAAACCCGGTTCCCAGCACAAGGCTCAATGTTTCGATCGGGTTCATGGCTTAAGCCGCGCAATCGTTCTGGATTAGGGCGGCGCTCTTCAAAGTATCACGAAGAGGGGAAGACACTGCAAGGCGAGACGCGCTGCCGAGCGGAAAATACCCGCTAAAATCAAACGCCCCGGCCAAAGACCGGGACGTTTGGAAAAGGAGAATCTGGTCTTATTTGTAGCTGTTGGACTGCGGAGCCAGCACGCGCGTCCATCCCGTGGTGCTCACGGTGCGGAACAGTGGTGTACGCGGCGGCAACAAAGTCGGGTTCAGGAAGCTCGTATCAAAGTTGTAGCCTCGAGTCGGCGGGCTGTAAACCGTGGTGCAGCACTTAAAGGTGCCGGTAGCTTGGCGACTGGTATAGAGGTCGACGATGGAGCCGTTGTAATTCAACGTGCCACCCCAGGCCTCGATGTACCGCAGGAAGTTATGTACGCCGCCGTCGGTGCCATAGTCGGCGGAAACGCCGGTAAATGTTGGCTGGGTGAAGGGAACGGTGGCCCCGCCGACGATTGCAGTGCGATACCAGGTGGTGTTTCCCGCGCGGAAGCCCAAGTTATAAGGGCCAGCGAACGAGTTCACGTCGTTCCATTGATCGGAAAGCAGCGTAACCGCGTCGCCCGCTACTGACGAGGCGATTTCCGCGCTACCCCATCCTGTAGTGCCACCGATGTTGGCGTTGTAGTCACCTTGGATGTAGACCGGGTTCTCCACGGCGATGGACAAGCCGCAGTTCACGCTGCCAGGGCACGCGCCAACCGGGGTCAAGTCGCTTCCGTCGACGATTTTCACGGCGCGGCGGAAGAACAGCGGGGGATTTTCCCGCAGCGCGTTCGCGTTGGCGACGCCATAGACATATCCCGGCACCATCATGGGCCAGATGCCGTCGCTATTCGCGGCGTTCGAGTAGGTTGGGGTGGCCGTGCAGTTCGTGCCTGTAGCGGTCACGCCAAACGTGTTGCCGGCGCCCGCCAGACCCGCAAAGATACCGAACTGGCCATAGTTCAGCGCGGCTGTTAGCCCAAGTCCCCCCGCGTGGATGTACTTGCCGTTCGCACCGTACGTATAAAGTTTACTCACTGCGTCCGGGTCCTCACCTGTTTCGAGCGCATTGTCCGGGCAGCCGTTTTGGTCGGTGCTGGAATTGACCAGGTCGTTCCAGCCGTATTCGCCGGTCTCATAGCCTGAGGGAGATGTCGGCGGCCAGGCGGCTAACGCCACACTATTGTCGTAGTTGCCGCGACGGTCGGAGATGTAAACCAGGAAGTCGTCGGGGGCAACCACCGGATCCTTGGTGTTGCCGCCGCTTGTCGCGACGCTCCCCACCTTGGCGCCGAAGAATTGTGCGACGTTGTGGGCGTCAAGTTCGATGTAATGCATCGTGCCGTTCAATGTAGGCAGGGCCGTCGTTTCGTCGCGGAGCGTGCCTTCGCGTGTGTCAAACAAGGTGTTGGGCCAGAAATCCCAGACCTGCGGGGTCCACATCGCTGTTTGGCCAGTGGCGTCTGCAATCAGCGGCAGTGTCTTTGTGGATGGGTCTACACCGCAAACGACGGCCACCGGAGCCACCATTGGCGGATTGGCCCCTGTCGACAACACTCCGTTCGCCACGTAATTTACCCATTTATTTGAGGAATTCTTGAAATGGGCAGCATATAGGGAAGATGGATTGTCGCGAATCCTTTCCAAGCGGATGACCGCGTTCGGGTGAGGATCCATGCACGAACCAGCTTGTCCGGTATAACTTCCCGCAGCCATAGCCGTGGCATTCTGGTAGCCAACCGCCGCCGTCGGCGGCGTCGGAAGAGGATAGGAATATCCAGCGGCAATCGTGGCTAGCTCGTTTGGAGGCGCGCCGTTATACGGGTTTAGCGTGTATTCGGCGGTGGTGCCGCTTGACAACGGGTCCATCTCCGCGCAGGAATTGGTCTTGGTGCAGCTCGCTGTGCCCACGCCAGGCCATTCCGGGTTGAGTGTTGTACCGTTTGTTGAGCCCGCAGATTGTGGAGTTATAGATTGTGAAACCGGGTTAATGTTGCGGCCCACATACCCGAGAGCCAGTACCTCAATCGTGACGTCTTTTTGATCGGCGGATGTGCATCCGCTCGTCGGGTAGGGAGCGAGTTGCTCTTCGATCTTGATGTAGCCCTTGATAATCGGGAAAAAGTTCTTCAGGCCATAATTGCCCGGTGCGGTTGCGGGCAGCCAATATCCGTCGGCCGCAGCAGAAGAATAGGTTGCCCCCTGCACGGAGGCGGAGGTAGCCAGGGGGAGAATCACGGTGCCGTCCGCGATCATCTGTTTGGCCAGCGCCTGGAGTGGCGCCGGGGACGTTGCCGCGAGCCAATTGGCGCCGTTCACGCCCGGAGGAATCGCCATCGCGCTCAAATCGAACGGCTGCGTGGTCTGGTCAACGCACGGCAGGTTCATGATATCGGCAGGATTATCCGATAGGAGAATCCGCAAACTTGCCTGCGCGAAATAGCGCTCATTTGTGACGTTGCTGGGTTCAGCCATGCCGTACGGACGACGAATCAGGTCGATACTTTGCGTACTGCCACCGCCGATGGTGACTACGGCAAGATTCAGCTGGCTGGCCCCCGTGGAATATTGCGGGAACGCGCTGCCCGCACCATTGCGTAGATTCGAGTTGTAGTCGGTCTGCGAAATCGTGCCCCAGTTAGTGTTGCGGACCGGGGTGTCATAGGGCGCGACCGTGCCGGTAAGGCTGCCTTCCGTCATAGCCAATGCCCGGACGTTAGGTGTGCAGGGTTGCGTGCACGGCTGCGTCGCTATATCGATTGTGCCCGTGTAGGTGCCTGCGGTTGCGTAGCCATTTTCCAGCCTGGTGCGCAGCACGTCCTTGTAAGCATCCACCTTATCGGAAAGAGTCAGCGTGCTCTGACCTGCCAGCCAGAGATTTCCGTTCGTGTGCGTTCGGCCACCGAAGTTGAACGTGGGGCCCGGAAAAAAGTCCAAGTCGGTGTTGGCAAAAATTCCGAACTGGAACATCGGGATGCCTACCGTCTGGGTCGTGCGGATCAGGTTCACTTCGCGTCCCGTGTTCGTACGCGCATTGACCGTGAGCGTATACTCCGTCGCCATCGCGGTCATTCCCTGATACGCTCCGGACTTGATGGTGGTAATCGTGGGCGCAGGGTTGCCGTTGGTATCGACTGCTCCCGGAACAATCGTGTAACCGGGATTGCCGTCGCCAGTCAGATAGCTGACCGATTCGCTAGGATTCAGCGCGGTGAAAAGAGAGGTTTGCGGCGGCCCGTAGGGAGAGGTCTCAAGCGCGTTGATCTGTCCAATGCTCGGCGAATATGTGAGAGCGAACAGGTTGCCGAGGTCCGCAGTCATCTTCTCCATGCCGGCTTCTGCGGCATAGAACGCAACGACCTGGTCGTTATTCGCGCCAGCCAGCTGCTGGTTCGAAAGCAGCAAGAGCGAGAAGCCTACCAGCAAACTGGACATCAGGAACAGCAAGAGAATCGTCGTGAGGAGAGCAATTCCCGCGTCTTGCCGAAAACGCTTGGATTTTTTTATTAAATTCAGGTTCATCGCATGCTCCTCTGAATTAGTACACATTCTGATAAGCCATACTGCGCAGGCTGACTTGCGTCATCAGGTTGTCTCGCGAATAGTGAGTGGTATTGGCCTGGTGCAGGAGGTAGCTCGAACGCGCCGCAAGATAAACGTTGACGCACATAATTTGCGATTCCGAATCGCCTGTGGGCACCGTGGGCTGGTTCGCAGGATTGCCGTTGCCATCCACGAAGTTATAGGTGAACTGCAGATTTTCCAGGGTTTCGCCGACCGGCGTCGCCGTGTTGAAGCCAACCTGGCGGATCAGGCGTATGTATGGCGGACTGGTGATGTTGTCCAGGTAATAGCTAACCATCCAGATGCGCGTCGCGGTGGTGTTCGCGAAGCAAGCGTTGGTGCCGCCACAACCGGTGGTCTCCAGTTGGTTGATGGTTCCGCCCGCCTCCGTGCGTCCGTTAAGGTTGAACGCATCTCCAGAAGCGAAAGTCAGCACCTGTCCACTTACAGACGTGACTGCCAAAACCGCTTCGCCCAACGTGTTGCTGAACATGATCAGGTCGCCCGGGCTGATGGTGATTCCGTTCTTCGCAAAATTGACGCAGTTATAGTTGCCGTTGGAATTCAGGGTGCTGCCATCAAATACGGCCGTGAGCGTTTTTCCGGATAAGGTCAGAGAACCGTTCGGGCAACCCGGATTCGCAGGATTCGTCGTGGCCAGTGCGTTAATCGGTCGTGAGTCCAAGCCCAGATTGTCGGCATAAAAAACGGTGATTTCGTCGGTGAAATTGCTGGGATTCGACGGCAGACCGGTAGTTGCATCCGGCGCAGTGATCAGGGGACCCAAGGCGTTCCCGGGTTCCACGCCTGGGAATGTCGAGTGGCAGGCCGGAAAAGTAGTCTGGCCACCGAGGACCGGACGATTTGGAGGGGGCGTGGTGCCGCAAGGATTCGTCGAAGAGTTATTCGATGTATACGGGATTGGGATACCGCCCGTTGGAATGCCCGATCCGGCCTGCTGAAGATCCGTCTGGATCAAATTCAACGCGCTGCGCAGGTTATCGGACATGTCTGCATCCTGGGTGACCTTTGTGTTCGTCTGCGAGGCGTCGCGGAAAGCGAGCACCGCTGCATACAGCAGGACCATGACAACGCCCATCGAGATCATCAATTCGATGAGTGTGAAGCCAGCCAATTTGCGTTTTGTCTTCGGTTGCATGAAAGTGCGCCTCACGAATACGACGAAATGTAACTCACCAACTGAACCTCGCCGGTCTTCCCTTGATATTGGTAGCTGACGGTGATCACAACCTGAACCATGTTGGAGTAACTGTTGACCGCGGTGAACGCAATCGTTCGCGTCATCCACGGATTCAGGGGAATGGTTGTATCGTCTGCGGTACCGAGAATGCCGTCGGGGCCCGGGCCGATAACGATGACGTCCGGGTTGGTGGAATCATCATCGGCAGTACCAACGAGGCCGTCTGGGCCTGGCGCCCACAACGGTTGGGGACCATCTTTAAAGACGCCGCCGGCGCTGATGTTGTTGAGCTGCGCAAACGACAGCAACTGAGAGTCCCGCGCCGTGAAGATTGTTTCCAGAGCTTCCTGGGCCTTTTGATTGGCCACATATTGCATCTTCACAGCGTTTGAGTTCTTCAAGCCCTGTGAAAAGAAGGAAGCAGCAGAAAGAACACCGAAGCTGAGGATGGCCATGGCGATCATGGTCTCCAGCAACGTGAAGCCTTTTTGTTTGCGAACCGGTTTGTTTATTTTCATGAGCGACTCCTACTCCTGCCATCCGAGGGTGCCGCCCTCGAAGTTATAGGCTCGAACACGGCCGGTGCCACCCATGATGGTGACCGCACGCGCGCTGGCGGCTTTATTTGGGATACCCATAAAAATTGTTCCGTACAGCAAAGTGACGCCGGTGTTGTCCGTGAAGGTCCCGGTAGAATTGAATTGCATGATCGGCGGCCCCCCGGAAACGGGTGGATTGCCGATGTAAACGGCGGCCAGATTTCCGAAGGCCATTGGAGTATCCGGCACGCCAGGCTCAAGAACGAACTTTACCGTTGCGGGTATCGGAACGCTCACAAGTTGCCCGGCAACTTCATTCGTCAGAGGCGCCGGTTGAACCTGGTATTTGACGTGATAGCGACCGTCACTCTCGGGAGTGCTGTCAATCCAGACCTGTACGACGCGCCTCTGGGAGATCGCCAACTGGCGTGCGACGCGCAATTGGCTTTCCACCACGTCCATCGCGGAGTTTGCCTGATACGATTCCATGGAGCCAAAGCTCTGAACGATGGCCATGCCCGTAAGCACTGCCATGATCGCGATGACCATCAGTGTTTCCAGCAAGCTGAAGCCAAGCTCGTCTCGATTTGTTTTTCTCATGGGCGACTTCCAATTCCTCAGAGAACTGACATTCACGGTAAAGCTCCGGGGTGTTTCCGCACCTGGGAGCCAGCTCCGGGGCTGGTTCGAAGGCCAGATACTGCGTGTGCAGCACGGGTACACCGCTCCGCCAATTCTTGGTCCTATCGAGAGTTAACTCCTTCTTCCGGGAGGCGACAACTGGACGAAGGGACGGGTTCCGAGCAGCCGAGATACACCCGGCCGTAGGTTCCAGTGGGACAGTTACGAAGGTTTAATTGGGAACACGGCTTTAAGGCGAGCGCTGGAACACTCGCGAATGCGCTTATATCCTTGTAGAACAGGTGTTTTCGCAAGAGGCATGCGAGAATTTGCATCTCGTTTCGATCTGGAGCAAAGAGCTCTGACCAGGGTCTGTTATGCCGAAGTTCTAATCCCGATAGTACTTGTGGCGTTACCTCTCGGGCACCGATGGTGGACAAACTCGCGTCACAATCGGTTGAAAGCGCGAGATTGGTTGGCACATCGGCTTATGATTGGATGCTTCAGACGATCTAGCCTTTAGAACCCGCGGAGACGCGCGTGAGGGGAAGCCGGATTTGAAACGCAGTGTGCCCTGGCCGTGAATTTATATGAATGTTGCCTTGATGACTCCGGACGATGCGTTCGACGATATCGAGGCCCAGGCCAGTTCCCTCCCCCACGGGCTTGGTTGTGAAGAATGGCTCGAAAATCTTGCCACGGATTTCTGGAGGAATGCCGGGACCATTGTCGATGAATTCGACGAGCACATCTTCCGGCTCCAGAACAGTCCGAACCGTAAGAGTTTTCCTGCCGTTCGGCTGCGAATTCATCGCGCCGATGGCGTTGTCGATCACGTTAGTCCAGATCTGGTTCAATTCGCTGCCGTTGGCCGGAATTTTGGGCAGATTTCCGGCGAATTCACGCTTCACTTCGAAGCCATGCTTCAGTTGGTGCTGAAACATGCGCAGCGTGACGTCAATTCCATACTCGACATCGACTTCGCTGATTGGAGTTTTGTCCATGTACGAGTAAGACTTGACCGCCTGGACAAGATCGGAGATGCGATGGGAGGCTTCTTCGATTTCACGGGTGAGGCAGAGAATCTGATGATCGTAGACAAGGATGCGCAGGCCGTGACGAGAATGTTCGGGCGTCAGAAGCTTCACGAGCGGGTTCAGATCATCGATGCGAATTCCGGCGTCAACCAGATCGCCTGCGAGGTCGTCGGGCAAGTTTCGCTGCAGCAGCCAGTCGGCAAGATCCGACTCGAGATCAGCACGCTGTAGCGCGTCGAGTTTATTGCTACCCGCACCGCAGTCGGCGATGGTGTCGCTCAGTTTGGCCATCACCGCTTGAGCTTCGGGAGGAATCACCTCGCTACGCAGGGCAATGGCTTCGCGGCGTCGGCTATTCTGCGCTTCGCGCATCAGCGTGGCAGAACGCAAGACGGCCGAGGCGGGATTGTTTAGCTCATGAGCTAGGCCGGCGGAAAGCTTTCCGAGCGCCAGCATTTTGGCGGTGCGTTCTTCGTTACGCGCCGTTTCGCGAGTGCGGTCCGTCATTTCTCCTACAAGCTTTTGTGCGAGGTTGGGAGCGCGATAAACGAGTTCGCGTAATTCTGTGGCGGGCATGACAGCAATGCGAGTGGGTCCAATTGCCGTGCCACGGCCACCAATAACTTTCATGCGTGAAAACGGAAGCACACCTGTGGGTTGGCCCGCGATACGGACGAAGACGGCAGCGTAAGGATCATTCGATCTGCGGTAGTGAAGTTCTCCTGCGAGAACAACTATGAAGTCCTTGGCTGGGGAACCTTCCTGAACAATAGTTTCGCCCGATTCGAACCAGAGGACCTCGAAATGGTCGGCGAGCCATTCCAGCGCAGCGCGATCATCGTCGGCGAACAGTGGGATCTGCGCCAACTGGTCGGCGGTCAAGCGGTCTGAAGGAACGGGCACGCGCGGACCTCCCTAGCGGTTCGCCAGATACTGTTTGACGAAGTATAAGACGATGGAGCCTTCGCCGACACTGTTAGCAACGCGCCGCACGGCGCCATTCCTCACATCGCCAACGGCGAAGACACCGGGTACATTGGTTTCCAATAAAGCGGGATCGCGATTGAGCGTCCAGCCTGGAGGACGCTTGCCATCAAGCAAAAGACTTGCTCCTGTGAGCACAAAACCTTTGCCATCTCGGCAGACGGTACCTTCAAGCCAATCGGTTCTCGGCTCGGCGCCGATGAAGATGAAGAGCGCCCCGGCTTCGCGTTGCTCGGTTGTTTTCGTATCATGATGACGGATGGTTAGACCGGTCAGACGGTCTTCGCCGTGAACCTCGAGCACTTCCGTATGCGGCTCAACCTTGATCGTTGGCAAGGTTTGGATGCGCTCCACCAGGTAGTGAGACATGGAGCGGGACAACGATTCGGCTCGCACCAACATGGTCACGGAGCGAGCATATTGCGAAAAGTGAACTGCCGCCTGCCCCGCGGAGTTGGCGCCGCCGACTATGTAAACGTCCTCGCCCTTGCACGAGGAAGCTTCCGTGTTCGCCGCGCCATAGTAAACGCCAGCGCCTGTGAGGTGATCCATCCCTTGTATATCAAGTCGCCGCCATTGCACGCCGGAGGCGATGACTACACTGTGGCCCACCAACTCCTGGCCGCTGGAAAGTTTGACGACGCGGTATTCACCTTGAACCGCAAGCGATTCCGCCTGAACCGGTGCAAGGACTTCGGTGCCGAATCGTTTCACCTGAGACACGCCACGTCGCGCCAAATCCGCGCCGCTGAGGCCCGCAGGAAAACCTAGATAATTTTCGATGCGCGAACTGAGACCCGCCTGGCCGCCCGCAGCTTCGCGTTCAACGAGAATGGTGCGAAGGCCCTCGGTGCTGCAATAGAGTGCACAGGCCAGGCCTGCGGGGCCGGCACCAATGATAATGACGTCGTAAAAGTCGCGGGTCGGCGCGGTGGTAAGCCCGAGCTTCGCCGCCACATCCGGAAGTGTGGGTTTCTGCAGGATGGAGCCATCGGCAAAAATTAAAACCGGAAGCCCTTCGGGAGAGTCGCCGACCGCAGCCGTGATGCGTGGATCGGAAGTCGAGCCCGGTTCGATCCAGCGGTAAGGAATCTGACTCTTGGCCAGGAAATCCTTGAGCTCGTGAGTGTTCGGAGACCACCGGGTGCCGACAACATAAATGCCTTCAAAGGATTCGCGGCTGGTGGCGTTCCAATCCTCAAGCAAATCCGAAAGAATCGGATAAAGGTTTTGCTCTGGTGGCTCCCATGGCTTCATCAGGTAATGATTCAGCCGAACTTTATTGATGGCGTCGATCGCGGCACTGGAATCTGCATAGGCGGTCAGCAGAACACGCCGGGCATCGGGCTGCAGTGCAAGGGCGTTCATGAGAAATTCCGTGCCACTAACGCGCGGCATGCGCTGGTCGACGAGGAATAGCGCGATGCGATCGCCGCGAGTGGTTAGCTGCTGCACAAAATCCATGGCTTTATCGGGCGCATCCACCGCGAGAATCCGATAGTCGGCGGAGAATTTGGACTTCAGGTCCCTTTCCACGGCGCGGAGGACAGCGGGATCGTCATCCAATGCAAGAATAAAGGGCTTTTTGGCCATATCAAATCCCGAAATGTGAAATTTGCCACTTCTATGGTATTTGGCCTTGTAGAGACAGGCAAATTAAAATCCCGGTTAATGACCGACGAAGATGGGCCAAACACCTCGTGCCGCGCCCTGCACAAACCGGCGTTGCCAAACGTCTCAGCGGCCCTTATCGCAGGGGCGATATGCATCACTACAGGGAGTTGACTTGATTCTTACCATTTTTGCCCGAGCGATTCATTTCCCGAGAATCTCTAAGATTCCAGAATCATGCCCGTCGGCGCTCTTCAACCGATTCCTCTTCGCAAGTTCGGCCGCAGCGATGTTCAAGTTTCAGCATTGGGAATGGGTGGCCATCATCTTGGCGACGCGCCGGATGCCACCATGGCCAAAGCCATTGTTCATGAAGCGATCGACGGCGGCGTAACTTTCTTCGATAACTGCTGGGAATACCATCGCGGCAAAAGTGAAGACTGGATGGGCGGAGCGCTAAAGGGCAAGCGCGACAAAGTATTTCTGATGACGAAAGTGTGCACGCACGGCCGGGATGGCAGCCTGGCGCTCCAGATGCTCAATCAGTCCCTGCAGCGACTGCAAACCGATCACCTGGATCTTTGGCAGATTCACGGCGTCTCGTTCGAAAACGATCCTGAACTGTTCATCCGCAAAGGCGGTGCAGCCGAAGCTCTGCTGCAGGCCAAGAAAGATGGCAAGGTTCGTTTTCTCGGCTTCACGGGGCACAAGGATCCGTCGCTCCACCTTGCGATGCTGCAAACCGGTTTCCCGTTTGACGCCGTCCAAATGCCGCTGAATGTTTTCGATGCAAATTTCTACAGCTTTGAGCAACGCGTGCTTCCTGAACTTATCAAGCGCAATATTGTCCCTCTGGGAATGAAGCCTATCAACGGCACGGGCGATGCCGTGAAATCAGGTGTTCTGACGGCAGAGGAATCCCTGCGCTATGCCATGAGCCTGCCTGTGGCTACTACCATTACGGGGATGGAATCGCTGGATGTATTGCGTCAAAACCTGAAAGTCGCGCAAGGGTTCAAGCCATATTCTGCGGCAGAAATGCAGGCTCTGCGAGACCGGTGCAAACAGATGGCCGGCGATGGGCGCTTCGAGCTCTACAAAGTTTCTCTGAAGTTCGATAATCCCGAGGCGCGCCTGGCTCATGAATATCCTCTCGATCTGCAGCAAAAGGAAGTGAAGGAAATGATGGATTCCACCAACAACACGGGCCATCCTTTTCCGAAGTTTTAGCCGCCCATCAGGAGATTGCGTGATGAAAAAATCGAATCGTTCGCGCCGCGATTTCTTGAAGAAAGCTGCGTGGATTGGAGCGGCATCCTTGACTTCAAAACACATTAACGTTTCTCCAGAAAATCAAGGCAATCAACCAGTGCCCAAGAAGCCTATGGGCAAGACAGGCCTGCAAGTGTCTTATCTAGGTCTCGGCGGCTATCATCTCGGCTCTGCCAAAGACCAAACTGAGGCCAATGAGATGGTCGCGATGGCTCTGGATGCGGGCATCAATTTCTTCGACAATGCATGGGAGTATCACGATGGCCTGAGCGAGTCTCGCCTGGGCACGGCACTCGCAGGTAAGCGCGATCAAGTTATTGTTATGACTAAAGTGTGCACGCATGGGCGTGGAAAAGATGTTGCCATGCAGCAGCTCGAAGAATCCTTGCGCCGGTTGCGCACCGATCACCTTGACGTCTGGCAGATCCACGAGGTCATTTACGAAAATGATCCCGACCTCATCTTTGCCCCGGGCGGGGCTGCGGAAGCTCTTTTGCAGGCAAAACAACAAGGCAAGGTACGCTTTATTGGTTTTACAGGACACAAAGATCCTTCGATTCATCTAAAGATGCTTTTGCACGATTTTCCCTTTGACACCATTCAGATGCCGCTCAATTGCTTCGACGCCACCTTTCGCAGCTTCGAAACACACGTGTTGCCGGAAGCCAACAAACGCGGCCTCGCTGTTTTTGGGATGAAAAGTCTCGGCGGGAGCGGCGAGATGGTGCGGAAGGGAGGAGTAACCCCTACGGAAGGATTGGGCTACGCCATGAGTTTACCTGTAGCCACCACGATTAGCGGAATGGATTCGATGGAAGTTTTGACACAGAACCTGGCAATCGCGTGCGGTTTCAAACCCTTCAGGGAAGAAGAGATGGCTTCCCTGCGTGAGCGCAGCAAAACACTTGCAGCTGATGGCCGCCTTGAGCTATTCAAGACCACAAAAAAATATGATGCAGCAGTCGGGCGCGAGCAGCATCATTACCCCCCACCGTCCTTGCTACCCGCCTGATACTAGCTCTGATTCGCTCGAATCCTTGAAGCCATGCTGACAAACCAAATCGAGTTTCTCCGTCATTGGGATTGATTGATGTGTGACCCGTCTGGAGTGGGCGCGTCAGCGTTTGTTTCGGCCGATCTGCCAGCATGTCGAATCTCCGACGTGACTGTACGGCTCTAACCAGTCCATTCATTACACCTAAAAGTCATAACCCGTTTGCGGACTGAGTCCGGACCAGCAGGCGCGCGAGGACGTTAGTCAGCCCATCGAGAGCAGTCGCGTCTGGC
Organism: Candidatus Acidiferrales bacterium; assembly: GCA_963742325.1. Taxonomy (GTDB): domain Bacteria; phylum Acidobacteriota; class Terriglobia; order Acidiferrales; family UBA7541; genus Acidiferrum. The sequence goes on from CAVULB010000002.1 coordinate 4,557,301, forward strand.
AGGGCGAGGGTCAGGCGCGGACGGCCGCGATCGTCCGGGTCCACGAGATCGGTGAAGTTCTGTTTCAAAGTTGCTGCCAAAGCAGTGGCCACCGCCTTCGCTTCCGAGGAATCCGATGAGGCCGGCAACAGTTCACCAAGGAATTGAAACGCGGCGCTAAGCAGCTGACCGCCGCTGACGGCGAGTCTTTCGCGGCGGGCACTGCGTTCGGTGGCAGCCCTGGCTACGGCAAGTTCACTCTCGTGGCGGAGACTTTTGTCAGATGGGGCCTCGGGGCGGGCGCCGAGCAGAACTTCGAGACGCCGGCGGAGTTCTTCGATGCCGCCGGCGAGATCGACTTGATCAACGTCGCTCTCGGCATCCAGGGCGGCAAGGGCTAAATCGTGCTTCGCGGAAAGCGTGTTGAGCAGTTTTTCTTCTATGGTGTCCTCGGTGATCAAGACGAAAACCTGAACCGGCTGTTCCTGGCCCATGCGGTAAGCTCGCGCGATGCGCTGTTCAAGAACCGCAGGGTTCCAAGGGAGATCGACATTGATGACTGTGTTCGCCGCCTGCAGGTTCAGCCCGGTCGAGCCAGCGTTGGTCGTCAGGAACAAGCGGCAGCCGGGATTGCTTTGAAATTCGTGGACGAGCCCCTGCCGCAGTTTTTGCGGCACCGAACCGTCAAGGCGGACGAAGGGAAGGCCACGCTTCTTCAGCAGGGGCTCGATCAGGTCGAGCATTGTGGTCCATTCCGAAAAGAGAAGCACCTTACGGTTCTCTTCTGAAAACAGCCTATCGAACAAATCGTCAAGTTCTTCGAGTTTCGACGAGTACCCGGGCGCCTCCTTGTCCACGAGGAATGTGCTGTTAGCGGACATGCGGCACATGAGCAGGTGCTTCTGCAGCCTAAGCAGGTCCATCTCGGTGAGAAACTTTTTCCTCGTGATTCTGTTGACGAGCCGCATGTGTGAATGGTGCAGTTCGATTTGTTCCTGGGTGGGCGTTATGCGGATGATTTCGTTCGTGCGCGGCGGTAGCTGCTGTCTTACGGACTGCCGCGTACGGCGGAGCAGCACCGGCCGGAGTTTTTCGCGTAGCTCGTTCAGATTCTTATAACCGAGCACTTTGCCCTTTTCATCCACGACGCGGTGATGGTTGTAAAAATGAAACGCCGGGCCGAGCCGCCGATCGTCGATGAACTGCACGACCGAATACAATTCGTCGAGCCGGTTTTCGAGAGGCGTGCCCGATAGCACGAGCGCGAACCGCGAACGAAGCCCCTTGATCACGCGGCTGGTCTTCGCTTCCCAGTTCTTGATGCGCTGGCCTTCGTCGAGAATGATGAGGTCCCAGTTCACCCGTTCGATCGAGAGGATGTCACGAAGCACCTGCTCGTAGTTGCATACGGTAAAAAAGCAGTCGTTGGCGTATTGGGCGCCTCGAGAGGCGATGCTGCCGGCGATCAACTGGCAATCGCGGTCACAGAAGCGCCGGATTTCGTTCCGCCACTGCGATTTCACCGAAGCGGGACAGATGACGAGCACCTTCGATATGCCGACCTCGCGCACGAGCAACTCCGACACTCCGATGGCTTGGATGGTTTTGCCAAGCCCCATGTCATCGGCAATGACGGCGCGGCCGGCGCCGGCGGCAAACGCGATGCCGTCGAGCTGATACGGCAATAATTCGGTCTTGAGTAACTCGCGGCGTAGAGGGTGCGACTCCGGCTGGCGCCGGATCTCGGCGACTCTGCGCGCAATGCGGTCTTGCAGCAGCCGCCGTTGGATGAATTCTTCCGCGTCGGGGTAGATGTTGACCGTGCATCCGCGCCGCTCCAGATCCTGAATACGTTTGAGCAGGTCTGACACGTCCTCGATGTCCCGGTCCCGCAGCTTTCCAAGTACCTCGCCGGCCTCCGGATCGAGTCTTTCGGGGAGAAGGAGCCGAAGGGTCGCCTGATCGCGGTACCGCACGTGAACGCTAATCGTCCGCCGGTGGTAAGGCCGCCTCAACTCCATTTCAGTGAATCTCCTTTTTAGCTTCGTAAGCACGTGCAGGATATGCTTGCAGGTCCCAAGCGTATTCGTGCGGAAGTCAGGACACGAGCAATAGGAATCGCCCAGTTCGCGCCCGCGCACCGCGACGCGGTACGTCTTGCCGGAAATCGTGTTGCTCACGGCGTAATCGGTCCACGGCTGTTCCGGTTCCGCCGACTTGACGACCATTCGCTCCGTGCGCGCCCGCTCCCGACGCTCCGAAATGGCCCGTTCGATGAGTTCCTGTTCACTTAGGCTCTCGACCGGGGCGCGCTCGGGCGGGGGCGCCGCAAGGCCCAGCGCCATCTTTTCGTCGAGAATGAACGAGAAAGCCGCCCCGACATGCTCGCACAACGACTCGCACACTGTGCACTGCCACCGCAGCCGGCTGTTAGCCGTATCCATGAGGCTGATCGTGACGACAGGCGGGGATTCAGTTTCGCCAGGCGCCAGCGGGAACTTAAGACGGAACAAATCCTCACTCAAGCACACGTCTTCCTCAACGCGAAAATCCCAGCTATCCCCAGCCCGCAACAACTTCGGCCCGTCGCTTCCCAGCAGCTTAAGCGCCTGCTGGTACGACAGCCGTGAGAGCCTGTCGATGAGCGTTAGTTCTGTGCTCTTCTTCGCAGAACTAGAATCAACTTGCGACATCGTAGATCCACCCTTCCTTAATACAGCGGGCCCCAATCAACTTCTGCAAGACCGCTGCGAATTTTATGCCCGCGATGCCAATCAGAGTCGCTACTTTCTGTGGAAATCCTCGATAACTTTCAGCGTTTGCTTATAGTCATGACAATGAATTCCGTCGTGCCATCCTTTGCCAATCACGAGTTTTGCGCTCGATGGCCACCATTCGGCCAGGAAACCTCCGTCCGTGATCTGCCAATGATGCCCTTCATTGGTTATCCCGAGCGTCAGTCCCCGCTTCTCACACCACCGGCGTACGTCGCCCTCCTGTTCCAGATTTGAGCGTAGACGACGCGCATGGCGGATTCTGAAATCCTCGCCTCGGTGGTACGGAACGACACGGCTCCTGCCGGCGCCCACACTGTCGGGGATCGATTTTTTTCGACTCATTCGCGGACGTCCCCTCTTCAAGCTTCCTTAGTAACGAAACTCGGCGCCAGTTAGATGGGGTCCCGTCTGCGGGACCAGGGTGAGCTTCTCAAAATAGGACCAGTTCGTATCGATCGGGAGGAGGCCGTCATCGAAAGCGACAGCAGGGCATGGCGCTCTCCCAGCGCTGAGGTGTGAACATTGTGTCACAGCGAGCCGTGTTGGCGGCACGTCAAGGATCGCAGGATTGCATCAAGCATACCGTTAAGATCCTTCGCAACTGCTTCAGCAAGGAATCGCAGCATACTCCAGGTTCCACTCTAGTTTCAAGCGCCCTGAATCGTGGGATCTGTGGAAAGTGGTGTGCGGAGACCAGCGCCGCCGGCACCGTCGACGTACTGAAAACAAAGGCGTTGGCCCTTGAACTGAGAACCGTGCCAAAAAGCGTTACCGAATCAAAGCAGCGAGTTAGAAAAACACCGCTGGAGAAACATTAAATCGTTTGCTCAATTTCTCGATGTGGGTTTTGTTGAGGTCACGCTTCTTATGCAAGACTTCGGATACGATGCTTTCTGAGCCAAAGACTCGAGCAAGATCTTTCTGGCGCAGATCATTCGCATCCATCAACGTGCGGAGGACTTCGACCGGAGAAGCATCAGGGATGGAATGATGCTCTGCTTCGTATGCCTCGATTAGGGTCATCAAGACTTCGGCATACTTCTCTTCTTCAGTTGTTGGATTATCTTTGCTTGCCAGTTTGTCCAAGACGTTTAGGTACTGTTCATCTTGACGCTCGGATGTGATCAGTGTTGGCGAGCCAACTTCGAGTTCTCTGGTACTGCAATCATCATTTCTGCCACTCTTTCTCGTCGCACTCAGCGTGACTCAGATTGCCTCGGATGTAGCTGAGCATGGCGTTGACCAGATCTTTGTTCGCCAAAATGTTGTGCCACTGATTGTAGTCGAGATTGGTAGTGAGGATGGTTGCCTTTCGGCTGTAGCGTTCCTCCATGAGCTTGAAAAAGATGACAGCCAGCGGTCTGGTGGTTCAATTCTGCAAAGCAAAGCCGGTCCATTTTTGGCGAGCGGCGAAGCTCAGCAAGACATAAACAACTTCTGGATGGGGCAAGCCCCCGCGACGATGTCGGTGACGTACTCCCGTTGGATCGGAACTCGACCTTCATTTTGAGGAGCGGAGTCAATGGGCGTCTGTTTCTCCGTTCAGCCCGTCTCAAGTTGCTCCAGATCTCGGAAGAAGCGAACGTCGAATTGGTTTACAACTTTCGTAGAATCAAACAATTAGTCAAGGGTCCGCCCGTAGCTCAGTTAGATAGAGCGTCTGCCATTTCCGCAGAGGGTAAACGCGCCAAAATCATACTCTTGTTCGCGATAAATGATTTAAAATCAACACAGCTAGTGCGCCCGTAGCTCAGTTGGATAGAGCGTCTGCCTTCTAAGCAGAGGGTCGGGAGTTCGAATCTCCCCGGGCGCGCCATAACACAAATAAAACAAAGGCGATTTGAAGATTCGAGAAAATCGCTCGCGAGTGTCAGAAAGTGGTCACATACCTAGGCGCACAGAAACAGGAAAAGGCAATTAATAGGAAGAATCGGGATACCTCCCAAATAGCTGCCTTCTGTACGCTAGCTGTGGGAATCTCAGAGGATCTGTTAAGTGGTGGTCCAAGGTAATTGAAGACGAATGAGTAGGAGGGGGCAAATGAAGAGACTGCATTTGCTTAGCGCTTGTTTTGATTTTCGCCACGATAGCGCTCTCAGCTTCGGCGGTGTCCGGCGATCAGGATCGCGATGGAGATCAGAGAGTTAAAGATCGGTTCGTTGGAGCGTGGCGGCTCGTGTCCCTAAAAGCACCCCCGGACGGGAAAATTCACAAGGCCAACTCCGCGGGGATGTTTGTCTTCACACGTGACGGGCACGCGTCGCTTCAGGTGATGGAGCGCAATCCGCCTCCTCAAGCTGCGGCAGGGCCTGAGCAGTACTCGCAAGGAGCCTATGAAGCAACTTTTGGTACATACGAAGTCGATGAGACCGCGCGCACTTTCACATTTCATGTCGAGGGGGCGTTAGTGCGCGCCCTAATTGGAAAAGACTTGCCGCGATCGTTCGAGTTCTCGGGTAATCAACTGATAGTTAAATCGACTCGCCCGGAGGAACATTGGAAAGTCACTTGGGAATATTACTAGGAAGTTATATTGTTTTGTTAAGGATTGAAATGATGCAAAAACGAAAACTCGGAAAAAACAACCTTGAAGTTTCAGCCCTCGGGCTTGGCTGCATGGGAATGAGCTGGTCCTACGGACCTCCTAAAGATAAGCAGGAGATGATTTCTCTGATCCACGCTGCCGTGGAACGCGGCGTCACGTTCTTCGATACTGCGGAGGTATACGGGCCGCTTGTCAATGAAGAGCTGGTGGGCGAAGCGCTCGCTTCATTTCGGGGGAAAGTTGTAATCGCGACTAAGTTCGGCTGGGAGGCCAATCCCAATGATGGAGGCAAGTGGAACGCTCTCAATAGTCGCCCAGAGCACATCAAACAGGTCGCTGAGGGGTCGCTCAAGAGGTTGAAGGTCGATGCCATCGACCTTTTCTACCAACATCGAGTAGACCTAGATGTTCCCATCGAGGATGTTGCGGGTGCTGTAAAGGATTTGATTCAGCAAGGCAAGGTTAAACACTTCGGTCTTTCCGAAGCCAGTGCGCAGACAATCCGCCGTGCACACGCCGTTCAGCCCGTCGCGGCGCTGCAGAGCGAGTACTCGCTTTTCTGGCGAGAGCCTGAAGAGACGGTGATGCCTACATTGGAAGAACTAGCGATTGGATTTGTCCCATTCAGCCCACTTGGCAAGGGCTTCCTTACAGGCAAGATCGACGCGGACACGAAGTTTGATAGCACGGACTTCCGCAGCAGCGTCCCTCGGTTTAGCGAAGACAATCGCAAAGCAAATCAAGCTTTGGTTGATGTCATCAGTTCGTTCGCGGAGCAAAGAAAGGTGACTCCTGCGCAGATTGCACTCGCATGGTTGCTTGCCAAGAAGCCGTGGATCGTGCCGATTCCGGGCACCACGAAACTGGCCCGACTGGAGGAGAACCTGGGAGCGCCGGCGGTCCAACTGACGCCCGGCGATGTGCACGCCCTCGAAGACGCTTCATCAAAGGTCAAGCTGGAAGGGGCGAGATATCCCGCCTTCCACGCGAAGCTGGTCGGTCGCTGATGGGGACCGACGTGATAGCCGCCTTCGGCTTTTCGATTCAAAACCGACTAGCCTCACCGTCCATATCAAGTTCTAGAGAACTTGACTCCTCCGGTTACGCGAATTATCAAGCACTTGAATCCGATAGACCCGAAATGATTGGGGTTCAAAACTGCAACACCGCGTGTTCCTTCAGGATATGACCGCCGTCACGAAGGTCCCTTTTTCATGGAAAAATAATTCCAACAATGCCGAGCCGCTAAACCCTAGAAGCCAGCACCAGCAACGTGCACATAGCCTCGCCGTTTTCATTGGGGTGGTAACAGTAACCCCGAAATAGATGATCGAATGCGGAGCGAAGGACCGCCGTTGCACAGGCTTGTGCATCGCCGTCGCCTCGTTCCAGAGAAAGTAGCAATGCGTGCATGGTCCCGCGCGGATAATCTTCGAGGATTCCTCCGTGAAGTTTCCTGAAGGCATGGGACTACAGTGGTTCTAGGATGTTCTTAGTCCCACGAGCTCAAAACTGCTGTACCGGGCGTCACCCGACAATGTGCCCTGCGACGGTTTTCCCGACGAGACCAACACTTGCTTCCCAAGCCAGGGCGTTAATCAGATTTTTGAGTCGAATTGGCAGGCAAAAGGGTCCGATTGATGATGTCGGCTCAAACGGTCGACACAACACCGCCTAATCGCTTGACGATGCGGAAATATTGTCGCGTTATCACCACGGCGACGGGTAACACCTTGAACTGGCCGACATGGGACGACACCGGGTCCATTGGGGATTGGCTGGCCATTAACACCGACGCGACTGACGGCGCCAACCCGACGTTTGGGCAGGTAGTTTTCGGCGCGAACGTGGCCAGCTCCAAGCAGGTTCTAGTGCCGGTGCAGCTCTTGCAGGATTCTGCGTTTGACCTGCAGAGCGTGCTCTCGGAGGCCTTTGCGATTCGTTTGACTCGCTGCACCAATCAGGCGTACACCAACGGCACCGGCACAACACAGCCGAATGGACTCATTCCGGGAATTACAAACGTGGTGCGAATCTTCGGCGACACGCAAAGCGGGACCACGGACTTGAATTCCCTCGGCGTGAACGCCCTCGCAAACGCCATCGCGGCATTAGACCCAGACTACCGTCTGCGCGCCATGTTTACGGGGAACCAATCGACGTTCGACGCGATGCGAAAATTAAAAGACTCGCTCGGGCGACCTTGGTTGACGGAATCAGCCAGCTCACTTATTCCAGCACACAAGCTAGAACTGCCTAAAAGCATTGACACCGGCGCCGCGGTCGCTTCACCATCCGATTCGTGGCCTCGCCAGCGGTAGCGCCTCGCATCGACTCGACCTCACCTCATCTGTCGAGCGCCCCTCCCTCGAAAACTTTTGCCGCCAAAGGAGTCGCCGTTTGTCCAGCCTGCAACGGCAAACTCATTTGTGTTCGCGCACGTCACGACAGTGGAAGGAGATTGACGCGGCGCCTCAGGAGTTGCGCGAATTGCGGCAAGCGCCTCACCACTGAGGAGCGGCAACTCGAGGAGCGAGTGACTTTTCAGAGTGACGGGAGGCGGCCATCAATCGCCGGATAGAAGTTTTCAACTCAGAAGGAAATTTTTATAACTACGCGAAGCGATGCAACGGCATCCTCGCGGTCGGGGAGGGTCGCGCAGACTGGAATCCCGCCAATAAGCGGCAACTCCTGATGCGGCCGAAAATTCTGCAGGTCCGCCAAGCTGGGAATCCGGTGCGCGGTTGCATGTCCGGACGTGACCAACGTTAGCGGCACAGGCCCGAGATTCCGTACACTTCAGTTAGTTTGAGACCTTGCCGCCAATCAGATTTCCCGAGCACCAGCAGAACCGCCGTGGATACGTCTGCGCGGACGCTAGGGCCGAGCTTCGAAGACGAAGTTAAATGGCGTTTGGGTCACGCGCCGGAAACGAGTAAACCCACCACTGGTCACAACGTCCCGCAGCCGCTTCTCACCTGCTTGAGCGCCAAGAGCAAGACCGACCTCCTGCGATAACGAAGCCGGAGTACACACCAACGTCGACGCAGAATAGTATGCCCGACCGATAGGGTGCAGATTCTCATCAAGCTTGTCGCCAGCGAAAGGCTCGACGATCATCCATGTGCCATCTTTTTGCAGCGTGCTGTGAACATGAGAGGAAGCCCCCACCGGATCGCCCATGTCATGCAGGCAGTCGAAGAACGTCACGAAATCGTAGTCCCGGCCCGGATAATCCTTTGCCTTGGCGACTTCAAAACGGATGCGATCCCCGACTCCAGCCTCGCGAGCCCGTTGCTTCGCTGTCTCGATGGATTTGTCGTGATAGTCGAAACCCACAAATTCCGACTTCGGATAGGACTTCGCCATGAGAATCGTTGAGGCTCCCAAACCGCAGCCTACGTCCGCCACACGCGCCCCGCTCTTGAGTTTCTCCCCGACTCCTTCGAGTGACGGGATCCAGGCGCTTACTAGGTTTGCCGCATAACCGGGACGAAAAAAACGCTCGGTCCCAACAAATAGTTCCGCATGGTGTTCGTGCCAGCCCATGCCCTTGCCGGTTTTGAAACATTCGGTAAGGCGCTCTTCCGCTTTCACCGCACCAAGCGCGCTCTGGAAGGCCCCTGGGAGAAAGGCTGGGCTGTTCTCGTCCGCAAGCGCGAACGCTTGCTCCTCGGTCACATGGAACTTCCCGGTGCCAGAATCGTAGGTGACATATCCTCCTGCCGCCTGGCTGCACAGCCATTCTCGAACATACCGCTCGGCGGTTCCGGTTTTCTTGGCAAGCTCGCTCGCCGTCTGTGGGCCGCCTGCCTCAAGCGCTTTGTACAGTCCCAGCTTGTCACCGATGCAGATTAGTGCTGCGTGAAACGTCGCTCCAAAGTCGACGATGGCCCTGCCCAGAAATTCATTAAGTTTGTCCGGATTGACTGCCATATAGAATACCTCCAACGAAGACCGCCTCGAGACTTCCGAAATCATATCGCGGCACGCACAGCTGTCTATCAAGAAAATCACTACTGATAAACGCAGAAGTGATGGGTACTATGCGATACCTGCACCAGAAATCTGAAAACTCCGGATCGTTCCTACCGCGACAAGGTTGCGCGAGTATCGCTGCGCTTAAATCAACGCCCCAAAAGACTTTAGGTTTTCAGACTCCTGCGAGTAAACTGCAAGAAAGTGGTGCGTCGACCCATTGAGACCACCCGTTTACCGGGACTTAAGCGATATTCGTTCTGAGTTGCCGACAATCATCCTCGATAGCAAGTTGGACGCTAAGAAACACGTAGGTGCGACATTTTAAAGGCGCTTTTATGGTTTTCTCGCCACCAGCCGAACGATGTCCGCCTCGCGGCGACCGGCGAAATCCGCCTTGTCCCGAACGATCTCGTAGTGCACGATCTCCAGAGAATCAAAGAGATGAAGCATTGCATTGCGGCGGTTGTTAAATTCGGGGCCGCATTCCATCACAACGATTCCTCCGGTCTTGAGCGAGTCGACAACCTTCTCAACCGGCACAACGGGCATAGTCCAGCTAAACAAGATCAGGTCGAATCGTTGCTTCCCAAAATCGTACGCGCTATCTCGAACGGCGGAAGTGTGCAGGGTCAAACCAAGCTCCTTTGCTCGCTTTTGAGCGATGGAGATCCCTCCTTCAGCGGGATCGAACCCCCAGACGTCCCATCCGAGACTTGCCAAATAAATCGCGTTTCGCCCCTGCCCCATTCCATAATCCAAGGCCACTCCAGGTTGCTTCCCTTTCACCGTCTCCATCAGGAAGGCGTTCGGTGCGTGGTTGAAATTGGAATCAGGGTCGAGATAGTAACGACTCCAGTAATCTGCTTCTAGAATGTTGTGTTCCGTACGAAGCAATCTGATCCTGCGAGTGATCTCGGATTCGGCGATGCCACCTGCTTTGAGCTTGGCTGCATATTTTTCAAATATCTGCTCGTCTGTTAGCGACCAATGGTTCGCCTCTTGCAACGTCGGTGCAAAATCTGCGCGAAATGTGTAGTAGAACTCGTACTCAGGCTTCTGACCGAACGCAAGTGCCGAGAAGATCGCGAGCGCGGCGGCTGCTCGCATAATCGCGCTGCAAGTTATCGGCCTGTTCTTTTCAACTGGGTACACAGCCGCGCAAACCTCCAACTTAACTCAATTGGTAGTATACATTGCTAAACCGAAACAAGAAGTTCACAGGCAACAGCGACGACAAACCGCAGTCCGGGAGAACGCTTGTCGGGTGCAGGCAAAGCGGAAGTAATCCACTTGCCTGATTTGAAAAGCCCTCTGGACCACGGCCGGACTCGTTAGAGATCCGCGTTAACAAGGACTTAGCTTAAAATGGGCGATAGATTACAAGATCCCAACGTCTGACTCTCGGGGGAAACCCTTATTCCCTTCCACATCGCGCTTGCCCAAAATTATTCCGGGCATATGTATGGATGAACCAGATTTCCAGGTTTCCTACGCGAGCTTTCGCTGCTTCGTCGAATGCAGTGGCCAACAAGCAACTCACTGCATCACTGACGACCAATACATTCGCCCCACGTCCGCTCGAGGCTTGTGTTATTCCAAAGAGGATTCTAATCTCCTCCTCTGCGATTACTGCCTCGCGTTTTGGTGGCAGTGCAGAGAAAACCACGACTCAATAACGTGGAATACCGCCCTCTTCTTCCGTGACCAGTTCGAGGCTAAGCAAGCCAGGAAGCTCTTCGATTTCTACACTCGCTCACTTCTCGCGCATGATTTGGAAGAGTCCTGATAGCCTTCAGTCTTTTGCGTGCCAGCGCTTCGGGCACATTTCGTTCAAATCTTCTTGCATCATGCCTACGATGTTTTTATTGACCGCTTGCGTTGATACATTGGTATTTATCATTTAAATGGCTAGAACTCGGATCGCCAAACTACTTCTCAATAGACGCAGTCAAGCTGTTCGGCTGCCGCAGGAGTTTCGCTGCGAGGGTGGGTCGAGTACGGATTCAACGTATCGATCAAGGTGTGCATGTAGGCTGACTGGGGAGGCGGCCTTCCGGATAGCTCGAACTCTCGCGAATCGATCACGAATTGGTCAAAGAAAGTTCTAAAATCGTCTTCTTGGGCGCACCACTTTATTTCTGTCAGCGAACCGGCTTCAGATCAAACTTAAAACAGTAGGCATATTTTCCTGGCGGCCGGACGGGCAGCTGAATGTGTATGCCGTCAGATTTTTCCTCGTAGGAGAGCGTGCCGTCATAGCCAAGCAAGGAAACTGACTCGATTCCAAAAGTTCCAAGCCCAGCTTGATCGAGCGAATGGATCACCGCTTCTCTCGAATCAGGCCAGGCAAGCTCAATGGCGTAAAGCGAATTGCCTTTGGTCGTGAAACGAAAATCCTGCGGAGTGAACTGCTTGGCGTCTGTATCGTGGAAAGGACCTTGCACAATTTCGGTGGGCCCCTCCCCGAACTTGATCCAAGGACGCGTGCCGTAGACTGCTCCTCCGTTCACTTTCAACCAGGAACCGATTTCTCGCAGGGTCGTTTGCACCGGCTCGGGTATCGTGCCATCGGAGCGCGGCCCAATGTTCACCAGCAAATTTCCATTCTTGCTCACAATGTCGATGAGCTGATGAACGATCGTCTCCGCCGGCTTGTAAGTATCGCTTTCGATGTAGCCCCATGATTTGATGCTGATGGACGTATCCGTCTGCCAGTAGAGATGGCGGATGCCAGCTAGCTGGCCGCGTTCAATATCCAGAACCGCGGAATGCTCCTCCATCGCGCTCAGTTTGTAATTGATGACTGGCACTTTGCTCTGGCTTGCGGCGCGATTGTAGTAAAACGCAGCGAATTTCGCGACGTATTTGCGGGCGTTCGGTTGCCCAATCCACCAATCGAAATACATAATGTCCGGATTGTACTTCTCCACAATTTCCGCATCGCGCGCCAGCCAATCGTCCAGATATTGGTTACTCAGGTAAGTCCAATCCTCAAGGAGGTTTGTCTTGCTTTCCAACCACGCATGAGCAGGCCCGTAAAATGCAGCAAACTGTGGATCGTTGACGTCCGAGTCCTGCGTGCGGCCCCCGTCCATGAAAAAGTCATGTTCAATCCGATGGGACGAAGCGCCCAGGTGCAGACCTTTCGCTCGCAGCGCTTTGGCTAGCTGCCCATAAACGTCTCGGTGCGGGCCCATTTTCACGGCGGTCCAATCGGAGAGTCTACTATCGTACATGGCGAACCCGTCATGGTGTTCGAAGACGGGCACGACATATTTTGCGCCGGACTCCGCGAATAGAGCGGCCCACTGTTCGGCATCAAAATGCCCAGCAGTAAATTGCGGAATAAAATCTTTGTAGCCGAACTTCGAGAGCGGGCCATGCTTGGCAATCTCATGTTTGTACTCTTCCGACCCTTCCTGATACATCAGGCGGGGATACCATTCGCTTCCGAATGCCGGGACGGAATAGACTCCCCAGTGGATAAAGATTCCGAATTTGGCGTCTTTGAACCAATCGGGAGTCTCATAATTGCGCAGCGATTCCCAGTCGGCACGGTAAGGTCCGGCCCCCGCGATCCGGTCTACTTCGGCCAACAAAGCTTTACGTTCAGGATCAAACTTTGCATTCGCGTGCTCCCAGACTCGGTCGATTTGCTCGGCGGATTGGGATGCGGTTGGCTTCGTGCTGGATGACGGAACTTGGGCAAAAGTGCAAAGCGAGTGCAACAGAAGAAGGCTGAGGCCCGCAAGAAATAGTGGGGCCCACGGCGGGTGTTCCTTCATTGGTGTTTCTCCTTTTGCGCCTCGCAAAAAAACCGAGTCCTATTGCGCATAGACAGGTCCCTTATGAAGATATCGATCCAGCGTCCTCGGCAAGAGCCGGCACGAACTCTTCGCGGCGGGCACCCCAAAATGAATATGCACCGATATAGACATACGCGATAAGAGGAATCGAGTACGCCCAAGCCAGGCTACGCAAATTTTCCGATATCAGGCCCATGATCGGGGTGAGAACCGCGCCGCCTACGATTGCCATCACCAAAAGAGAACCACCGATTTTCGTGTTCGGGCCCAGGCCTTTCAGCCCGAGCGCAAATATCGTTGGGAACATAAGCGACATAAAGAAGCTGGTGAGAAAAATACACCATACGCCGATCCAGCCGGGGCTGAACACGCCGATGGACACCAGGATAATATTGGCGACGGCATAGGCGCCCATTAAACGACTGGGGGAAAGAAAGCGCATAAGATAGGCGGAAACAAATCGGCCTAGGCCGAATGCAGCGAGCGTGCCGGTAAGAAAATAGCCGGCCGTCTTTTCCGGCTGGTGGGCATACTCCTGAACATAAGAAATGAAGTAGCTCCAGGTGCCGACTTGCGCTCCGACGTAGAAGAACTGCGCAATTACGGCAAGAATAAAATGTCTTTCCCTAAAAAGCCGAAGAAAACTTTCGTCTCTGCCGGAGTCAGAGACCGATTCACTTTCGCGTGCGATCGCCGGGAACTTTGTTCGCAGAATAAGAAGAGCCCAGACCACGGCTATAACACCGATCACCAAATAGGGACGCACTACACGCAATGTCTCAAATCGCAGATAGGCGTTGTAGGTATGTAGCGCCTGGCGTTCTGCAATTTGTTGCGGGGTCAGCTCGACGCCGGAAAAGATAAATATCGTCCCAATCAGTGCACCGGTAATGGCGCCAAGCGGATTAAATGCTTGCGAGAAATTCAGCCGGCGCTCGGAACTGTCTGGATCGCCGAGCTGCGCGATAAACGGATTGGAGGCGGTCTCAAGAAATGCCAGTCCGCTGGCGATCACAAAGAGGGCAACCAGGAAGAAAGCGTAGCTGCCGGCCAAAGCCGCGGGCCAAAACAAAAATGCACCCGCCGCAAAAAGAAGCAAGCCCACAACGATCCCGCCCTTGTACCCCACGCGCTTCATCATCAGCGCGGCGGGAATGGCCAAGAGAAAATAACCCAGATAGAAAGCAAATTGCACTAATCCCGCCTGAAAGCGGGAGATCGCGAAGGTCTTCATGAAGTGCCGAATGAGCACATCGTTTAAGTTGTTGGGCACACCCCAGAGAAAAAAAAGCGCGGTGACCAAAAGGAAAGGAATAATGTGGCCGGCGGGGAACAACGAATGGCGTGCCAACGGTGCATTTCCCCTGAGCGTGCTACCCGCTTGGCCAGTTGTCATCATCGAACCCTCTTTCGAAGGTGGAACTGTTGCGCGTGAAGATTTCGATTAGTCGACTCGCACCATGATTTTTGTAAACTTCGACGGATCCTTGCTCCACATTTCAAGGATACCTGGCGCTTCTTCGAGGGAAACGATCGAGCCAACCGCATCTTCGACAGGAAATTGCTTTTCCGCGAGCATCTTGATCACCTTTCGAAAATCCGCGGGCAGAGCATTTCGCGAACCAAGGATGTCGAGTTCTTTCTGGACGAAGAGCCTGGTTTCATAAGCCACTGGGTCCTTGGTATAGCCAATGTAAACGACGCGCCCGGTGAAGGCCACTTCCTCGACCGCGGCGCGGAAAGTTTGGGGATGGCCGACTGCTTCGATGATCACATCGGGTCCTCTTCCGTCAGTAAGATCCAGCAATCGCTGGTGAAGTGGATCTTTGCTTGAATTCAAAATGTGGGCCGCGCCCGCCTTTCTGGCGATCTCAAGCTTTTGATCAACCACATCGATCGCAATCGTTTTCGCTCCCGCATAACGCGAAGCCGCAACCGCGCCCAGACCCACGCCTCCGCAACCGATAACGGCAACGGTGTCGGTCGAATCAACACGCCCCCTCGAAACAGCGTGAAAGCCAACCGTGAGGGGCTCGACCAGACAAAGTTCCTTGATCGTGAGCGCCGCCGCATAAAGTTTTTCGGGCGGCATGGTGATGTATTCCGCAAGCGCTCCGTTGCGCTGCACGCCCAGAGTTTCGTTGCACGCGCACGCGTTGGGCCGGCTTCGGAGGCAGGAAGCGCATTTTCCGCAGTTCGTGTACGGAGAGATGGTGACGGCCGTACCAGGAACAAGTCCCGAGGACGAACAATTCCCTTCTACAATCGTGGCGGCGATTTCGTGGCCGGGGATTCGTGGAAAACGCATCATGGAATTACGACCGCGGTAGGAATTCAAATCGCTTCCGCACAACCCCACCATCCGCACACGTAGCAAAACGTCTTCTGGGTCCAGCTTCGGCTCTGCAACCTCCTCGATTGCAGCCTCTCCCGGCTTTCTGATGATAAGAGCTTTCATGTTTTTTGCTGGCGTGATTTCCCAGACGGCGTGAGCTTGTATAAAACGCAAGCATGCGGGGGCAGAACAATCGAGAACGTTGGGGTCGAGTTCAGATCCCTGCGTTCCCACAAATCTCTTGACAGGTATGCGTTGGAGGGCAACCCGAGATCGGCCCAAGAGTAGTGCAGTGTCTGAGGCGATTCACCCCGATTAAACGCGGCGACATAAAACGCTTCATTCGATGGCGACTTTGCAATCCAGACAACAATTGACTCGTTGGCGATTACAGGACGATTTTCCGTGGACTGCTGGTCCACCAACAGTACTTCCGGATTCGTCAACAAAGATTTCGTCCACGCATCCGCAGAAGGAAGTTCGCCACCGACCATCAGGGGCGAAGGAAAAATCGACCACAAAGTTACAAGCGTGCGTTGCTCATCGTGAGTCAGTCGCGTCTGCCTGGCCTTGCCCCAACCGGGAGCGGGCCCTAAATACCCAAGCGGCAGCATATCTGCGTCGGGCCAGTGACCAGGCTGTGACTTACCCGCCCATTTCAACACATTCGCGAACTGATCTCCGAGACCTTGCGGATACGCCGCATCGCTGTGCCACAAATCCCAAATATCGTCGGAGATACGCCACATCTGTGCATACTTCCTCATCTCTGTGGTTTTCTCGATCGGAGCCGGGCCGGGCGACAGGCTCAGGACGATGGGGCGGCCGGTTTTTGCAAGCGCAGTACTCAACATTCGAATTTCTTCACCGTGATAGGGATGGCTGCTGATACAATCCACCTTGATCAGATCTACTCCCCAGCTTGCATAGAGCGTCGCGATGGAGTCGTAATACGCTTGGGCCCCAGGTCTCGTCGCATCGATTCCATAATTGTCTGGATTCCAAGGGCAGGTTTCCGTCACATCCGCTGCATCGCTTGCTTTATACGCAGAACCGGCGATTGGCAGATTTGCTTCCACCGCTTGCTTAGGAATTCCTCTCAGAATATGTATGCCGAATTTCAATCCCAAGGAATGTAGATAATCACCCAGGGGTCTGAATCCTGCGCCACCTTTCGACGATGGGAATCGATTTGCGGCTGGGACATAGCGGCCATTGGAATCCATGCTGTACAACGAAGACTTTGAATTTCCTTCAGGTGTCGGATTCGTGACGAACCATTCCATATCAACGACAACATATTGCCAACCGTACGGCTTCAGGTTCCTGGAGAACCATTCGGCATTGGATTTTACCTGCGCCTCATTGATTGTTGTTCCATAGCCATCCCAGCTATTCCATCCCAGCGGAGGCTTGAGAGCAAGTGCAGGCGCGGGCGCGGCAACCTGTTGGGCAGGCAGCGACGAGAGTACGGGAACAATCATTAGGACGCAAAAAAGGCAGATACTCAGAAACTGACGCGATGGATGCAAGGGAACCTCGCTTTCTGCACAGCGCCCATTCACAACAAAGAAACCTACGGAAAATGTCAGATAATTCGTTTTACTGCAAGGCCCCACGAAGGCTAGAGTATTTCTCTTCTCCCGTCAATTCACGCCGTCCGTAGCAGCAGCCCCATGCCCCCCCACAGACCGAAACTGCCCTCGCAGGATGAACAAAGAGCGATAGTTTGACTATCGACAGTAAGTATTGTAGATAATCATAGTATGGGAAAACCAAACGATTTAGTGCAGGGAACGCTGGATTTGTTGATCCTGAAGACGATTGCGCTGGAGCCGAAACACGGGTGGGCAATCGCGAAAAGGATTCAGCAAATATCGCGAGAGGTATTGCAAGTGCAGCAAGGATCGCTCTATCCCGCTTTGCACCGGCTGGAACAGAAGGGGTGGATCAAGGGCAGACGCGGCGAAACCGAAACGGGGCGGGAAGCGAAGTTCTATTCGTTGACTACCGCGGGGCGGGTGCAATTGGAAAAGGAGACCGCGAATTGGGACCGCTTGTCCGCGGCGATCAATCTTGTGGTGCAAATGTCTTAGGAGAGCAAGCCATGATGAGACGATTGTGGATTCGCTTGCAGACGTTGTTCCAACGTCACCGTTTTGTGAAGGAACTGGACGACGAGATCCAGTTTCATCTGGACCAGGAAATTGCAGAAAACGTGGCGGCGGGAATGGACCCGCCGGAGGCTCGGAAGGCTGCGATGAGAATGTTTGGAAACGGGACACAGGCAAAGGAACACGCATGGGACGCGTGGGGCTGGGTCCGGTTGGAGGAGATCATACAGGACGTGCGTTATGCGTTGCGTCAATTGCGGAAGACGCCGGGATTCACGGCGACTGCAGTGCTGACGCTCGCGCTGGGGATTGGTGCGAACGCGGCGATCTTCACGCTGGTGAATGCCGTGATGCTGAAGAAGCTGCCGGTGACCGATCCGAACACGCTGGTGCGAGTTGGAGACAACAATGATTGCTGCGTGAATGCGGGCGCGCGCGACGACGGCAACTATGCGTTATTTTCCACCGAGACATACGAACAGTTGCGAAAGAACGTGCCGGAGTTCGAAGATCTGGCGGCGATGCAGGCTGGCTTTGGATTCCGGCCAGTGATCGCTCGGCGGGACAGAACGCCGGAGAGCGCGCGATCGGTGATGGGCGAATTCGTGTCTGGGAATTATTTCCGCACGTTTGGCTTGCGGCCGGAGGTGGGACGGCTGTTCACAGACGAAGATGACGTAATGGGTTCGCCGATCGTTGCAGTGATGAGTTACGAGATGTGGAAGCGGAACTATCGCGGCGATTTCTCGGTGATAGGAAGCACATTCTGGATCAATACCAAAACAGTGACGGTTGCCGGAATCGCGCCGGCGGGATTTTACGGGGACCGGCTGGCCAGCACTCCTCCGGATTTTTATTTGCCTATTGAATCGATGGCAACGCTGGCCAACGTACCTTACGTGCACGATTCGAACGTGAACTGGTTGTACATGATCGGCCGTGTGAAGCCTGGCGTAAACGTGCCCACTATGCAGGCAAAAATAAGTACAATCGTGAAACAGTCGTTGGCCCAGACGAAGTCCTTCTCCGATGAAACAAGCAAGAAACTGTTGGACCGGGTGCATGTCACATTGACGCCCGGTGCTGCGGGGATTCAGGACTTGCGAGAGCAGTACGCGTCGAACCTGAAGCTGTTGATGGGTGCTTCTGGACTGGTGCTGCTGATTGCGTGCGCCAATATTGCGAATCTCCTGCTGGTGCGAGGAATGCGCCGGAAAGTGGAGATGTCGGTGCGAACAGCGCTGGGAGCGGCGCGGGGCAGGATTGTTCGTCAATTACTGACGGAGGGGGTTGTGTTGGCTGGGCTGGGCGGGATTGTGGGGCTGGCGGTGGCTTATGCGGGAACGCTAATGCTGCTGGCACTGGTGTTTCCCGGAGCGAAGGGAGTCCCGATAGACGCGCAGCCTTCGCTTGCAGTGCTTGGATTTGCTTTCGGTCTTTCTCTGCTGACGGGAATTTTGTTTGGTGTGGCCCCGGCGTGGATTGCAGCGAAGACCGATCCCGCGGATGCGTTGCGCAGTGGGGTGCGGGGGACGACGATGGGAGCTCCGTTGCTGCAACGAGGATTGGTGGTACTGCAGGCGGCGCTGTCACTGGTATTGCTTGTGGCCGCGGGACTGTTTTCGCAGAGCCTGAGCAAACTGGAAGGCTCGGATCTGAAGCTGGATTCGAAGAACAGGTACATCATACACATTAATCCACAAGCGGCAGGCTACACGCAGCCGCAACTTGAAGCACTATACCGAATGATAGAGCAACGGTTTCACACGCTACCCGGTGTGAAGACTGTCGGCATCAGTTCGTACACACCAATGGAGGACAACAACTGGGGCACCGCGGTCCAGGTGCAAGGGGAAGCGCACACGGATCAGGCTTCGATCGTGAGAGTGAATGCGGATTATTTTGATTCGGTGGGAACACGTGTGGTGATGGGACGTGGAATCGGCATACAGGACACCGCCACGGCGCCGACTGTGGCGGTCGTGAACGAGACGTTTGTGAAAGGCATGTTCCCAAAGGGTGACAATCCGATTGGGAGGAGGTTCGGCAATCCGGGACCAAACTCAAGCGGGGATTATGAAATCGTCGGAGTTGTTCAGGATACGACTTATACGACCGTGCGCTGGAAGGATCACAAAATGTATTTCTTGCCGACGCTACAACGACTGGCGCGCGACAAGTCACCGATCGAGGAAGATACTTCGCTGTACTCCGGCGCGATGGTCGTGGAAACGCAGGCGCCAATGAACAATATGGAAGAGTTGGCGCGCAAGACGCTGGCGGATATCAATCCAAATCTGGCGGTGGTGAAATTCCAGACGTTCGATCAACAGATTGCAGACAGCTTTAACGATGACCGGATGGTGGCGCGATTGACGGCGCTGTTCGGCGGACTGGCGCTGGTGCTTGCAACGATTGGACTGTACGGCGTGACCGCATACACGGTGGCTCGACGAACTTCGGAGATCGGCATACGCATGGCGCTGGGGGCGCAACCCAGCAGCGTGCTTGCGATGGTGATGCGCGACGCAATGAGCCAGACAGCGATCGGGTTGGCGATTGGCGTTCCAGTGGCGCTGCTGTGCGTGCACTTTGTGGAGTCGCAGCTTTATGAGATCAAGCGCGTGAATGCCGCAGAAATGGTGATGGCGATTTTATCGCTAGGGATGGCGTCATCGCTGGCGGGGATGATTCCGGCCCGGAAGGCGGCGTCGACAGATCCAGCGCAGACTTTGCGGACGGAGTAGGGTGTTTTAAAGGTCCTGTTTTCGATCTTGACTACGATTCGCTCTATCCTTTATATCTAAAGCCGCTTTTGCGGCGTAAATCCATGGATTAAGCAATCAAAACAACGGCCAAATCCGGTTCGTGCAAGCGGCGCATAAACCTTATATAATCAATGGGTTGACTCGTCTGTGATCGTCCCGGAGACAACCATGCCGCGGTTATTTTGTAAGCGACCGGCAGCTTTTTTTTTCTGCGTGGTAGCAGTGTGCTTGTCGCCGGATGTGAGCGCGAGACAAACTGCTCCCGCCGTCGCTCCACCGCCAATCACCGATTATATCGCCCAGGGCTGGGACAGCTTAACGCGGTCGATGAGCGACTGCGCCACCGTGGTCGATCCAAAAGTTACGTCCAAGTCAGTCCTTTATATTCCTGCAGATTTTGCCGTGACCGCGGACATGCGCGAGCTTGAAAAGCGCTGTGGTGTGGAAATTCGCGCGTTACCCAAGGTGATCAGGAGGGCAGGAGACATCGATACAAATTCCTTCCATCCCCAAGGCCTGTTGTATTTGCCGGAACGCTATGTTGTCCCCGGGGGCCGCTTCAATGAAATGTATGGATGGGACAGCTACTTCATCATTCGTGGTTTGCTGAGAGACAGCCGGCTCGATCTTGCACGCGACGTCGTCGAAAATTTCTTTTTCGAAATTGAGCATTACGGCAGCGTGCTGAACGCCAACCGCACCTATTATCTGAGCAGGTCCCAGCAGCCGTTTCTGAGCTCCATGATTTTTGCGGTTTATAACGCAGAGAAAGAAAAAGGGCATGAAGATCGCGCATGGCTCGAGCGGGCTTATGGGTATGCCACGCGCGATCACCAGATGTGGCTGCGACCGGAGTTGCTTGCCGGTGACACAGGGCTATCGCGCTATTTCGATTTTGGGGAAGGCCCTGCTCCGGAAAGCTTAAAGGACGAAGTGGATCATTACCGGCAGGTGGTGGAATATTTCTTGAATCATCCGGAGCAGACCCCGGGGCGGGTGGATGAGCGGCTACCCGATCAAACCAAGGAGCTGGGCCCTGGGATGATTTATACGCTGCGGCTGTGCGATGAGGCGCAAGGTATGGGGCATACAAAGTGCGGCCGGATACGCGAACTGTCATTGAGCCGCGATTTTTATAAAGGTGATCGGGCCATGCGCGAGTCCGGGTTTGATATTTCGTTCCGCTTCGGACCTTTTGGCGCGGACACGCATCATTACGCGGCAGTTTGCTTGAACAGCCTTCTTTATAAGACGGAACTTGACCTTGCCGAGATGAGCGACATTCTTGGACACAAGGCCGACGCCGAATCGTGGCGCCAGCAGGCGGCCGCGCGCAAGGAAGCAATCAACAAATATCTGTGGGATGGCGAAAAAGGAGAGTTCTTCGATTACGATTTCATGAAGCAGAAGCGGTCCACGTACCAATATCTGACCTCGTTTTATCCGCTGTGGGTTGGGCTGGCCACGCCGCAGCAAGCCAGTGCGGTGGAAGCGAACCTGAAAATCTTCGAACGGCCCGGGGGCGCGGCCATGAGTCCTTATGACACCGGCGCGCAATGGGATTCTCCATATGCGTGGGCGCCTACCCAGATCATTTTAGTGGACGCACTGAGACGCTATGGTTTCACGGGAGACGCGGAACGGGTCTCCTTCGAATTTGCCAGCACCGTTGCGCAAAATTATGCCAAGCAAGGCTACATCGTGGAAAAGTACAACGCGGTCACACGCTCGACCGACGCAGCGGTTACAACCGGCTATCAAATAAATGTCGTCGGTTTTGGCTGGACCAATGCGGCTTACCTCGACTTTCTGGTAGGGCTTCCCGCAGCGAAGCGCGCGGAGCTCCAGAACATTCACTGATTTTCTATGCCGGAAACACCTCAAGGCTTGGTGGGATTGCGAGTCAGTTCGTCGGCCTGCTTTAATTCACGTTCTGCGTCCGCCGTTTGTCCGAGCGTGCGATACGCCTGGCCGAGGAGCTGGTGGGCCATGGCGTTGCCAGGATCCATGATGAGGGCACGCTGCAGCGCGCGAACCGCTAATTCTGTCTCCCCTTTTTTCTCCAGAACTTTTCCCATCAAGATATATGGACCGCTAGAGTTTGCATCCAGCCAGATGGAACGCTCCAGCATCCTTTCCGCTTCATCAAACTTCTGCACTCGCGTGTAGGCATCCGCCAATTTGTAATAAGCGTTGGCATAACCAGGGTTGATGTTCACTTCCTGTTCGAGGTGGCTGATGGCCAGCTCTATTTTTGATTGGTATAGATAGAGTTCACCGAGGAGATAGTGCGCCAGAGGCAGTTTCGCGTCTAGAGAGATGGCTTTCAGCGCGTACTCTTCCGCGACAGGCCCAAAGTCCATTCGCAGAAGGATGCGCGCGCAAAATAGATAAGCCGCCGGAGAATCGGCCTGCACGCCGTACATCTTCGCGAAGGCTGCCCTTGCTTGGGCATATTGTTTAGTCTGGATGTACGCGACACCCAAAATATAGGAGGCGTCCACATTCGCGCGCGGATACCAGGTTTGCACCTTTTCGAGATACGGAATCGCTTCAGCGGGCTTCCCCGCTAAATACAAAGAAAGCCCCGTCAACTGTGTGGCCTCTCCGTCATCTGCATTCTCTTTCAGGGCTTTTTGCAGATTCGGAATGGCGTTCGCGAAGTCGTTCTTTTTGTAATAGGCGATTCCCAATTCCCGGGCCAGACCTTTTGGAGGCGGTGTTTGATTCTGCATCGCCTCGAGTCGAGTTATCGCTTCGGCGAACTTCCCGAGTTGCAACAGTCGGTCCACATCAGCAAACAGTGAGGTGGAAGGCGTAGCCTCTTGCTGTTGGGTTTGGGCCAGCTTCGCTACGGCTGGCCAGGGAGCGAGCAGGAACAGCAATGCCGCAATTGTGGTCAACCGCGGTTGCATAAACGGATCCTCCGAATTGCTGCGGCGGTAGAGAAGAATTTATTCATGGGCTACACCGGGGAGGCTTGCGCCAAATCCCCAAGCAACGTTTTAGCAGGTCCAAGATCAGGATTAAAGCACAGGCGGGCCAGATTCATCCCGATTTCGCTCCTGGGGCGCGCTCGAACGCCGCCTGCCATAGCTTAATGGCTTCCGCGGCGCGGCCTTGGTTAGCCTCGAGGACGCCCAGTTTGTTGCCGAGCAATTCATGGCGGATCTGCAATCCTGCGATCACTCGGGTGCTCCGTTATGTCATGGCGTCCGGTGTCGCATGGTGTGTGCAGACTGGACCTCAAAATTTCCTCTGCGGTTGTACACGCTCATCACCGCTAATTTGTTGCATGTTCTCTCTAGCAAGCTGATTTTCGGGATCGAGGCGCAGAGCACGCTCGAAATGCAGTTTCGCCTCAGCGATGTCGCCAGTTACGGCCAACGCGCTGCCGAGGTTGGCTTCCGCGTTGGCGTCGTCCGGGTGCAAACGCGTGGCGGCGCGATACTGTTCCACGGCTTCGGAAAATCTGCTCTGCGAGACAAAAACGCTCGCCAAATTGTAGTGCGCATCAAAATTGTCGGGCTGAAACCGAAGTGCAGCTTGTAAGAACGGAATGGCCTCACCGACTCGGCCAGCAGCCAGAAGAGACGCACCTAAACCATTGTTGGCCGTGGGATCTTGCGGACGAAGGCGCACGGCGATCTGGAACTGCTGCATGGCTTCGTCGCGCGCGCCGCGGGCTTGCAGCATGGCCGCGAGGTTATAGTGCGCTTCAAAATCGTCCGGATTTTTCTGGATGTTGTGCCGGGCCATGGCTTCCTGTATGGACATGCGCGGATCGACGTTCGGATCCGAAGAGGCGTGCGGCAAAACTTGCAACCACAGGTGCGCCATTTCATCAGTCGACCGGTTGCCAGCCACAACGCGGCGCGGAGGATGATTCGGGTTGGCGATATTGTCGGTGGAGTTGTCATAGGTGTAGCGCATGGCGATGGTCGTGCCTTTGGGCAACACCACCGGCTCCGCATAGCGGTAAACCGCCTGCCAATTCAAGTCCCATTGCGGTATGTGAATCAGGGTTTTCGACGAACCGTCTGGCAAAGTGGCAATCGCTTGCAGGTCTTTTCCCAGATAGTGGGCATGGGGATAAATCGCCAGCAGATCGACGTCGACCGGAATCGTGAATTCGTCGGTAGCCAGAAACTGTTTCGCGCCAGGCGGAATGTTCAGTTGCCGGTCGTTTTCCATTTGCAGCAGCAAAGGAAACAGGGTCGCAGCATGGTCGGTGAAGTAAAGGCCCAGGCGCGGCTGGATCTTTTCTGGCTTTCCCGAAGGCTGCAAGTGCACATTTAGAACCAGGTCCGTACCTTTATCCAGACGCAAAGCCATGCCCTCCCGTTCCGGCTGTATGACTGTGCCTGGCTTCCAGAATAGGAAGTGGCTGTCAGGATCGAAAGTCTCCGATTCGATTTTGAGTTCCATGCCGGCAAAACCGGCGCCCGGCACCGCCTCTTCGGCTCGAGCCGATTGATTCCGATCCACAAGAATGTTGGCGTGGTGAACAACCCGTTTGTCGCCTGGGCGGATCTCGATGGCTTTCAGCCAGCGCGTGCGGTCGACGGGTGCTCGAAAAATGAAGTTCCAATACATGTCCGAGCCGCTTGGCGGAAGAACGTATGGTTTTTCGGCTTGGACGATTTTGTCGGGGCGGCCGATTTGCCAGCCAGCCACAAATTGGGGCGTCGGGGGAAGGTCGGCTGGCGCGCCTTCGGCCTCTCCCTGGTCCACCCATTTTTGGATGAGAGCGATTTGTTCATCGGATAAGCGAAGCTCGTCAGCGAATTTCAGTTTCTGTGGTTCGGGTAGCCATGGTGGCATGGAGCGCTTGGCGGTCAATGCCGCGATCTGGCGGGCATGAGACTTGGCATCGGCGTAGGTGAGCAACGGAAAGGGGCCAGCTTCGTCGGGGTGATGGCACGGCGCGCAGTAGTGAAAAAAAATAGGAGCGAGGTCGCGATTAAAGGTGACGCGCCTTTCGCTGCGCGCTGGGACAGGAGCAGGCGAGCTCTCACGCTTCGCGAAAGCCACAAGCGAGGCACAGCCCAGTGCAAACATGCATGCACTGATCGTTCGGTACGGAATGGTCATTCGAGGTCCGCGATGTAGCATCCGATCGCCGGGGCGTTGGCTGGCGGTTTCTTGCCGTTCAAAGCAGCTTGGATGGCGTCGTCGAGTTCATGAGTGGTGGCGGCTGAGCGTGCCCGGCCAAAATCCTGGTACAAATCGTCGATCCGCCCGTGATACAGGAGGTGATGATTGGCGTCGAAAACCGCAGCTTCCGGAGTGACTTGCGCCCGGGCTTGTGCGACGAGTACGTGTTGCGAATCGCGCAAGGACGGCAACTGATAGCCAAAGTCACGCTCGTATTGCCGAATTTTCTCCGCCGTAATCGACCGGTTGGGATAGACAAGCCAGAAGGCCACTTTCGCGCCATACTCTGTGCTCATTTTCTTAATCAACGGGGCATATCGATTGGAAATGGGGCAGTCTGTGCGAATAAAAAGGAGCACAACCGGTTTTCCGGGGGCAGCCAGGAAGGGATCCGCTGGAGTGCCATCGAGGTGGAACTGAGCGGCGATTGAAGAGGGCAGCGCCACAGCGAGGAGTGAATCCAAGAGCAGAACCAGGAAGGCTAGCGGAAGCGGCTTGAAATTAGACCGAAACATTGACGCGTCCCAAAGGACTGAGGCCAAGAATTCTACTTTGCGGCCCAGCGCACTGTCCATATGACTTTGCTACGCCTCGCAACTCGCCCTTAAACACAAACGGGGAGCGCTTCAGAGGCTCCCCGTGCGGCTATTTGGGGTGCGAGTCAGAAAACCACGCGGAAGCCGAACTGCAGTTGCCGCATGCCGATGGGAGCGCCGGGAGCGGAATCGGCTTCGATATCGGTGATCTGACCAGCGCTCGCCGCTCCAAAGCAATCCAAACAGGTGTTGCCTGGTATGGCGAGGACCGGATGGTTGAACAGATTATATGCATCGAAGCGGAATTGTGCTTTGACGCGCTCGGTGATGTTGAAATTCTTCAGCATGGAGAAGTCATCATAGAAGGCGTGTGGGCCCCAATACGAGTTGTATCCCATGTTGCCGATTTGCCCGCAGGCCGGTAGAGATAGCGGTCCGGAGACAGGCCGTGGCAAGGTGCAGGAGTCTTTGCCGACGTCGGCCGGAGTCAGATTGTAAGCGAGCGGCTGAACTGGTGTGAACCAATAGACACCGCACTCGCCTCCCGTGCTGCAGCCAGAAGTAATGGTTTTCTTGCCAACCGAAACCTGTCCGGTGACATTGGGCTGGCACGGTCCCGTGTCTGTGACTAGGCCGCACTCATTGATGGAGGGACTAAAGGGCAGTCCCGTGCCGTATGTGGTGGTGTTGGAAGCTTGCCAGCCACCGAGGAGCAGATCGGTGACACGGCCCGCGTTCCCGAGGAAAGTTTTGCCTCTGCCAACCGGCAATTCGTAGATCACACTCCACACCAGGACTTGATTCCGATTGTATGGATTGGGACCCCAAGCGATCTTCGGATCAATGTTGTAGTAAGTGGAATTGTAGGCGTACGCGTGCGAGAAGGTGTAATGGGCCAAGAACTGAAGCCCGTGGCTTAAGCGCTGCTCCGCCTTGATCTGTAGTGCGTCGTATTTGTTGCTGGCGTCGTTGCCGAAGTAATTGCCGAGGTCAACTGCGCAACACGCGGGCGTCGGCAGCACCTCCCCACCCGCGGTAGTGAAGGTGGATCCAGGGTATGTAAACGCAGGCACCCCGTTCAGGAAATAAGGACGCCTGTTATTTAGCGGAACAAACGGTGTAAATCCGCTTAGCGCCACATCCCCCGCCGGGCACCCACCTGCGGGGATGGGCGTTACGGTGCAAGATACGAAGTTTGTGCCGTCGCCGGCCGCAGGTTGGTTCACGTTATACGAAGGTCCGGTACCAGCGAAAACGTGCGTGCCTTTGTTGCCGACATAACCGATGCTCAGGTTGAGTGTTGGAGTAAGCTGACGCTGAAGCGTCGCGTTCCACTCGTCGACCGTCGGCAGCCGCTGAATCGTCGGACGAATGTAGGTACCTGCCGTGCCGTCGGGACCCAACAAGGGCAGCGTACCTGCAGGAGTACCAACCCCAATATCAGCAAGGGTTCCCGCAAAGTTATAGGCTGGCGGACCCTGATTCAAACTGAAAACGGCGGTGCGATTATTAGTCGCGGCCGAATTGATGTTGGAGTCCGCGATATCCTGCGCCGCAAGAACCGGCAGGTTCTGCGTCACGGCGTGACCGAAGTTAGAGCCGAAGACGCCGAGGTCAAAACTGCGCCCGTAACCTAGGCGAAGCACCGTTTTGGCATCAAACTGATACGCAGCACCCAGGCGGGGAGCAAAGGCTTTCCAGGTGTTCTCGACGTTGCCGTTCAAATTATACGGTCCATAACCGGCGATGCGAAGCGTGCCATTGGACAAGTCCGCAAAACCACCATTGCCCTTTGCATTAACTGATTCTGGCGTGTAAATCTCCCAGCGGAGGCCGTAAGTGAAGGTGAATTTCGGGCTAACGCGCCAGGAGTCTTGACCGTAGAAGAAGGTACGATATTGGTGACCGATTGCGTCACTGGTGGTACTGACGAAGCGCTGGAACTGGGTCACATCCCCAAGCAGCATGGTGGCGATGCCCAGTCCGTATAGCGGACCATTGCCGGTATTCAACTGGTCGAAGTAGAGCAGACCGGAGCGACTCTGGTCGCTCGGTACGCGCAGGTTCGTCGCGTAGCGAATATCCGCGCCAAACTTGATGGTGTGGTTGCCTTGCAGGCGCGTCCAGTTATTTACGAACTGGAGCTCATGTTCTCTCTCCGTCAATGGGCAGTTGCAACGAGCGGCATCCAAGCCATTCCCGAAGGCGTACGTGCCGCCACCAGGGTTGCCCAAGGCGCCATTAAATCCATTACCGCCGTTATTCGTAAACAAGAATCCGGAGAGCCCGTCGGTGTCCGGTTGGCCGCCAATGTTTAGACCCGGGAAACCGAAGTTGGTCATGGGAGTGGTGCCGGCGTCCGAGTAAGCCGTTTGCGGATTGTATTGGAACCAACCGAAACGGAAGTCGGTTAGCCATTTCGCACCGATCGTTTTGTCGAAGCCCGTAGCGACGCTGTAGTCGTGATTGATTGAGCTCCCGTTCAAAGTGCCCGGACCGAAACCGGCGCTGCCAAGCGCTCCGAGACCACCCTTCCCCGAGAGATTGAACCAATCAAAGCTGAAACGCCCGAAAACCTGAAAGCCATCCGGCGCACTCCAGTCTTCGCGCGTGTCCCACGAATACTGGTTGAACGGTCCGGAACCCGAAGCTACGTAGTTGTTGTTGACAGCACCGGCGGGGCCAGTGTTGGGTGCCGGAAACAACGCCATCAGCTTGCCGACGTTTGGGTTGATGTCCCCGATGGGAATCATATTGCCCGCAAACGCCGTACGGCCCGTACCGTCCAATGGATTGCCGGTCGCGGGATTGTAGACTTGGCCGGTAGGCAGCCCGTTGGTTGTTCCGTAGGCATTCAGATATTGGCTCAGGTCGCAGAAACCAGTGGTGTTTGTCGCAGGATTGCAACTGCTAACGGCCAGCGTCGTAGGGACGCTGTACAGGTTTGTGATGCCCTGAATCTCCTTAGTCTGCTGATAATCGCCAAAGAAGAAGAGTTTGTCCTTGATGATCGGCCCGCCAACCGAACCTCCAAATTGTTTCCAGGTAGCATTAGGAAGCGGAACGCCGGGCTTATTCGTAAAGGGGTCGCGCGCCTCTTGCGCGCTATCGCGGTAAAAGTAGAAGCCCGATCCGTGAATTTCGTTCGTGCCAGACTTGGTCTGCACGGTGATCAGACCAGCGATGGCCTTGCCCTGCTCCGCGTCGAAATCCTGCAGCGCGATCTTGGTTTCGGTGATCGCTTCGAGGTTCGGATTCACCACGATAATGCCAAGGATCGGATCCTGATTGTCGGTTCCATCCAGCTCATAACCGACTCCGCTAAAGTGCTGGCCTTGGACCGCGATCTGCCCGCTGCCCTGCGGGTTTTCGGTTGCGGCGTGGTTGAAGCCAGGCATCTTCTGCGTGCCAGGGGAGAGCAACTCAAAGCTCGTGAAATTGCGATTGAGTACCGGCAAATCTTCGATGTATTTCTGGCTAAACTGCACGTCTACGTCGGCGCGGTCGGTCGTGAGCTGCGGAACTTCGCCGGTCACCTCGACCGACTGAGTGACCTCTCCGACCTGCATTTGGACGTCTACGTGGGCTGAGGTATCCGCGCTAACCGCCACAGACGCTACTTCATAAGTCTTGAATCCCTGTGCTCCCACCTTGATCTTGTAAGTGTCTGGGATTAAATGCGTGACCGTATAAGAACCGCTGTCGTTTGTGACAGCCTCTTCCGAGGTGCCTTTGGTCACAGAGGTCACCGTAACCTTCGCGCCAACCACAGCTGCGCCCTGTGGATCAGTAACAGTCCCGATCACGCTGCCATAAACCGCTTGGCCGCGCGCGGAACTCGCAAAGGCGCACAGGATGAACAGCGCAAGAACTCCGGCCAACGCACATTGCCTTTTCATTTCTCCTCCCCTTACGTCGCCTGCGACAGGCCCACCCCATGCTCAAACAGGGTCTACGGGGAGATGCAAAGTCTACTGCGGCAGCCTTTATCAGCAATCCAGAATTCTCATGGGCTGAATTGATACACCACCAGAGTCAGCCGCCGTCAAATTGAGAACGATGATCAACGCAACCCTGCCCAGCCGCAGCAAACAGTCCCCCAACTCCTCGCTCTTACCTGCCGTTCCCGGCACCAATCATTCCTGGCTTTCAAACTTCAGTTGCCACTCACGACCCTACGCAGAGACAACTCCGGCCAGAACGAGAACCTCAACAATTATTGTGATAGCTTGTAGCAGTTTTGTTTATGGGCTGCATAGTTACTTTGGGTTCTGAAACGGTTACTTCGCGTAAGCCACGATTTTTCATGCAACTCAGCCAAAGGTTAAGTTTAGTGTTACAATCTCACCCCAAGTGTCCCCGTGATTGGCAAACAGGAAACGCAGGCGCAGATCGGCAGGCTCCTGGTCAGTCATGCCTTGCATGGCTCCGATTCTCTGCGCAAGCTACTTCGTTACCTCGCGCACCATGGTGAGGAGCACCCCGGCAGCTCCCCTAAGGAATATCAAATTGCGACTGAGGTATTCGGACGCCCCGGGGACTTTGACCCCCACCAGGATTCCATGGTCCGCGTCCAGGTTGGCCGGCTACGTTCCAAACTCGCGGATTACTATGCCTCCGAGGGAGCGCGTGACACAATAATCGTCGACCTGCCCAAAGGCAGCTATGTCCTGACTTTCCAGGAGCGCCTTTCGAGCACGGCAAGTGAACAGGCTCATGCTCCTCGAGAGACCGCACCAGCCCCCACGGTCTCAGTTTCGTCCCCTTTTCGTTTGATCGCAGGGTTTGTCGTTCTTTCGATGGCCCTCACCGCAGCTTTGGCCATCACCGTTGACCGGCTGCTCCTTCGCCGCGTCGCACAAGCTCACTCCATGCGAGAGAATCCGGACGCAACGGCATCCGTTCGCACTTTCTGGAATGGTTTTCTGGCAGGAAGTGAAACTCCGTGGGTCATTTTTAGCAATGCCTCTTTTGTGGGTCGCCCGTACTCTGGCATGCGTTATTACAATCCCAAGCGAGATGAAAACGTCCCCACACTGGATCACTACACCGGAGTAGGAGAAGTCCTTGCGGTGCACGCCCTCGACACAGTCTTTCGACAATTGCAGCGGGAACTGCGCGTCAAGCGTGGCAGTCTGTTCTCCTTGGATGACGCCAAAAACAACTACCTCATCTTTCTCGGTTCCCCTTCCGAAAACCTCACACTCCTGGAGATCTCCACAACCCAGGATTTCTCCTTCGAAACCATGCATTGCTGCTCGAGGGAGGGGAACGTCAAGATCGTCAATAAACATCCGGCAGCGGGCGAGGAGAAGGAATACATTGCGTCGCCCTCGAATCAACCTCTTACGGAAGACTATGCCGTGATTGCCTTGGTGCAAGGATTGAAGACATCCCACTCCGTCTTGATTCTTGCGGGAACCACCACCATCGGCACCCAAGCTGCTGCTGAATACGTGTGCGATCAGAACTCGCTGAATGAATTGCTTCGTCAGCTGGGGGTCTCGCCTGTTGCGGAGCTAAGGCCATTCGAAGCGGTGATCCACACGAAGGTAGTGCGCGGCGTTCCGGTCGGCTCGCAGTTGGTTGCTCTGCACAAGATCAACAATTGAAAAGCCCGGCAGTTAGTTGACCGCCGGCGGGGTCAGGTGCGGGTCGAGAGCGGCGGCCTTCTTGTACTCCTCTCGCGCTTCTTCCTTTTCCCCTTTTTGACTCAGTGCTCGCCCCAATTCAAAGTGCGCTAATGCAAAGTCCGGCGAAGCCGTGATTGCCGAGCGGAATTGAGAAATGGCTCCATCGAGGTCCCCTGCCTTTAGAAGGCGCTTTCCCGAGTTTGTGGCGAAGAGCGCGGCTTGTTCACTTGTTTTTTGCTTGGCGATTTCAACACCGAGCTTGCTCTCCGCCGATGCCCCTTCCTTATCTCCGAGTTGCCGCAAAACCGCTGCTAAAGTGGTGTGGGCACCGGCAAATTCTGGTTGCAAGCGAATTGCTTCGCGAAGGGCCACGGCTGCTCCTTGGAGGTCGCCTTTCTGTTTCAGGACCGTCCCCAGCGTATAAAAGGCCTCAGCGTAATCGGGCTTGACCGCCGTTGCGGCGCGGAGTTCATTCGCGGCGTCATCAAGATGGCCTTGTTGCCACAGGGTCACACCCAGGGTGTAATGCGCGTCGGCCTGTGCCAGATCCAGTTCAGACGCCCTCCGAAGTTCCGCCTCCGCTTCCGGCAGTTTGTCCTGGAGTTTGAGTGTTAACCCCAGGTTGTAGTGCAAGGTTGCGTCCTGGGGCGCGACCTTTAGCGCCTCCTGGAATTGCGTTAAGGCGGAAGCAAACTCTGACATCTGCAAATAGGCAGCACCCAAGTTACCCAGGTATCTCGGGTCGTTTGGGCGTAAGCGAAGAGCAGCCTGAAACTCCCCAATCGCTCCGTGGGCGTCCCCGCTTTGCAGGAGCACCAACCCAAGATTATTGTGCCTGTCCGGATTGTCCGGCTGGAATTTCACCGCTTCGCGGAAGGCGATAGCGGCCTGCTCTAGTTCGTCGCGCCCCTCGAGCAGAAGGCCGAGGGTATTTTGCGCATCGGGATAGTCGGGCTTTAATTTGACGCAGATTTGCAGTTCGCGAATGGCCCTGTCGCGATCGCCCTGGTTTCTTAGCACCAGCGCCAGGTAATAGTGGGCGCCCGCATTCAACGGATTTTCCTGCACCGCGGCTTGCAAGTTCTGCGAAGCTTCTTCGAATGCATTCTCTTGGTAGCGCAACACTCCCAGGTGAAAATGCGCTTCCGCAAAATCCGGCGCCAGTTTCAACGCCTGCTGGAACTGTGCAGCGGCCTCCTGTGGCTGTGACTGGCGGATCAGCAAAGAGCCGAAATCGTCGTATAGTTCAGGCCGTGTAGGGTCCAGCTCCACGGCACGCTTCAATTCCGTAGTGGCATCGGCAGTTTTTCCGGAGGCATCCAGCGCGTGTGCCAGGATGCGGTGCGGTTCCGCGTCGTTGGGAGCAAGCGCAATGGCAGAGTGGGCTTCGCGAATGGCGGCCGCAAAATCCCCTTTGGCCAGGAGGGTGTTGGCAAGATTTGTCCGGGCCTGGAAAAACTTGGGCTGATATTTTAACGCTTCGCGGAACTGCTCAATCGCGTCGTCGTAGTTTCCCTCCGTCATAAGAACGAATCCAAGCGAATTTCGCGCATCAGGGCTTTTCGGCAACAGTTTGATTACTTCCTCGAATGCCACACCGGCAGACTTGAGATCACCATTTTTCAGGGCCTCCACGCCCTTCGCGTAAATCGTCTCCGCCTGACTCACTTGCTTTCTGTTGGATTCGCCGGCGTTTTGGCCAAAGGTCAACGACCTAAGGCTCAGGAGCATAACCAGCAGGGCACCATATCTCCCCAAAAACCGAAATCCACGAAACAATTCAGGCATTTCTCGCGGCAAGTGTTCTGCTCCAGATGAACTTGATACTAGCATCAGTTTACGGAACCTCCGCAAATGCGCGCCAAAGACACGCGCCAAAGCAAACTTGACCCTTCCGCGTGCGCAACTTAGGATAAATTCCTTGTGAATTCCTTCACGAAGTTCCGGCGCGAACACTTCGCGCTGGTCCTAACGGTTTTCTTGATCGCCCCTTTGCTCTACTCGGCGAGCCGATCACAACAGCCGCCAAAAGCTGCCAAGCCAATCGCCTATTTCACGGACGAAGCCGCGAAAGCAGGCCTAACGATGAAAAATGTCTTTGGTGGCGTCAACACCAAAAAGTACATTATTGAAACGACAGGCACCGGCGTGGCCATCTTCGACTACGACAACGATGGCTGGCCGGACATTTTCCTGGTAAACGGCACCACCTTCGGCGATGTCCCTTCTACTTCAACCGCCACTCCAACGAATCACCTTTACCACAACAATCATGATGGCACCTTCACCGATGTCACGGAAAAAGCAGGCTTGCTCCATACCGGCTGGGGCCAGGGGGTCTGCGTCGGGGATTATGACAATGACGGGTTTGAAGATTTGTACGTCACGTATTACGGCAAGAACGTGCTGTATCACAACAACGGCAACGGCACATTCACCGACGTCAGCGCCAAAGCCGGGGTAGCGGGGAACGGAAAGGAGTGGGGCTCAGGTTGCGCTTTCGTTGATTACGACCGGGACGGCAAGCTGGATCTGATGGTGGCAACCTACGTGGATTTTGACGTGGCCACCGCGCCGAAGCCCGGCGAGCGGCGGGACTGCCTGTGGAAGGGCGTTCCTGTGATGTGCGGCCCGCGCGGGCTGTCCTGGAATTCGAATATCCTCTATCACAATCGCGGTGATGGAACTTTTGAAGATGTCACCAAAAAGGCGCACATTGACAAAACAAATGGCCATTACGGCTTAAGCGTCTCAACGCTCGATTTCGACGACGATGGTTGGACAGACATTTACGTTGCCTGCGACAGCACTCCCAGCATTCTTTACCGAAACAACCATGATGGCACTTTTACCGATGTGGCCGTGCTTGCCGGCGCCGCATTCAATGAAGATGGCATGGAACAGGCCGGCATGGGTACCACGGTCGGCGACTACGACGGGGATGGCAAACTGGACATTTTCAAAACCAACTTCTCGGACGACACATCCACCTTGTATCGGAACAACGGCGACGGGACTTTTAACGACACTACGTTTGCGGCAGGACTTGGCCTGCACACCCGATATTTGGGATGGGGCGTCATGTTCTTCGATTTTGACAATGACGGCTGGCCGGATCTCTTGCTGGTCAACGGCCACGTCTACCCGGAAGTGGATCAGGCGCACCTCGGCAGCGATTATCAGGAACCGCGCATCCTGTACCACAACAAAGGCAACGCCACCTTTGAAGATATTTCCAGCAGCTCCGGCCCCGGGATTACTACGCCCAGTTCTTCACGAGGCATGGCCGTGGGCGACCTGTGGAACGACGGCAGAATTTCTGCGGTAGTCAGCAATATGAACGGCACGCCCAGTCTGTCGGTGAATCAGGTGCACTACGACCATCACTGGGTCACTGTCCAGACGAAAGGCGTGAAATCCAACCGCGACGGGTTGGGCGCAAAAATTCGCGTGAAGGCGGGCAGCCGGATTTTGGTCGATGAAGTCCGGAGCGGCTCCAGTTACATCTCGAACAGCGACCGCCGCGTGCATTTCGGGTTGGGAACAGTCAGCAAGATTGACTGGATTGAAATCCGCTGGCCGAGCGGGATAAAAGAAGTGTTCGAAAATCCGCGCGTCGATAAGATTTTGACGCTCACGGAAGGTCAGGGCAAGCCTACGATCGACACAACCTATTAAACTACACCAATTGCCTTTCACGGTGACAGGGATACGCGGAATCGGGCCCTCGGCAACCCCACATACTTGTCTGCGCCACCATAGTAAAAGCGCAGTTTGCCGCACCTGCCGCTGTCATTCCTTCGACGAAACCGACGTTAGGCACTTGGCCATGCCTTTCCCAATCGAGAAGACTTAAGCACTGAACGCTCGCCACGGATTGACGAAGTCCAAACCTCCCGCCAACTCGCATGAAACGCCTACGCTTTCCCCTGATTCTTTTTCATGGCGCTTAAGGAAACATTCCGGACGATACCTTCGCCTTCTTTCACATAAATCAACTGATTGGGCCGGATGTCCTTCAGTGACTCCACCAGCCCGCTGGGCCAGCGCAGTTCTAGGATATCGACCTTTTGCGCTTTGCCGATGCCGAAATGAATGCGCAGGTCATTCTGTGAAAAGTAACTGCCACCGCTACGAACTTCGTCAATCTGCTGGTGGGGCTTTGCGGTTCCGGGCATCTGTACGACGCAGCGCAACCGTGTGCCGATTGCACTGCGATTGGACTTCGTGCCGATCGCGCGGATCTTGATCCAATTGTTTTCCAGTGAAGAGTCGCATCGCACCAATTGCGGGAAGTCGTTGACACAATTCACCACAAAGTCGATGTCTCCGTCGTTGTCGAAGTCACCAAAAGCACAGCCGCGCGAAGCGCTGGGGCCAGAAATGCCCGGCCCCGCGTTGTACGAAATGTCCTCAAACCTCCCGTTCCGGAGATTGCGGTAGAGCAGCTTGCGTTGCGGATAGCCCGCGTCCGTGCGCAATTGCTCCACTTCCGGATAAACATGACCGTTGCAGATCAGGATGTCCGGCCAGCCGTCATTGTCGAAGTCAAAGAAGCCGCATCCCCAACCGAGATACTGCGTATGCATGCCGAGCCCCGCGGTGAAGGTTGCGTCTTCAAAGGTAGCCCCGCCCAGGCTGTGGTAGAGGGTTGGCGTGTCGCCGGCAAAATTGGTTTTGACAATATCCAGATTCCCGTCGAGGTCATAGTCTCCCGCCGATACTCCCATACCTGCTTGCGGTTTTCCGTCGGCGCTCATGGCGCACCCCGCGTCCAAAGAAATGTCGACAAACTTCCCATTCTTCTGATTCTGGTAGAGGCAGCTCGCCGTGGAGTCATCGGCAACAAAAATGTCTGGCCAGCCGTCGTTATCAAAATCTCCGGTCAAAACGCCCAATCCGTAGGTTCCATTTGCCTGCAAGATGCCAGAATTCTGTGACACGTTTGTGAAAGTGCCGTCACCGTTGTTATGAAACAAAATATTTTTGCCCCCGTTCAGCCCAGGAGGGCCGCACGCGACCATGATGCCCTTGTAAAGGCACGGTCCGGACTCCGGTACCGGCGCGGTGGCCAGGTCCATATCGATGTAGTTGGCCACAAACAGATCTAACTTGCCGTCACGGTCGTAATCAACAAAGGCGCAACCCGTATTCCAGCGCTTTCCGCTGCCGGCAACACCGGATTTTTCGCTGACGTCGGTGAACGTACCATCGCCATTGTTGTGGTAGAGAACGTTTTTCCCGAAGTAAGTAATGAACAAGTCTTCCCAGCCGTCATTGTCGTAATCGCCGATGCAAACACCTTGGCCCCACCCCGAATGAGCGAGCCCGGCTTTCAGGGTGACGTCCGTAAAAGTCCCATCGCGGTTGTTTTTGAAAAGATGGTTGTTCGGCTCTTGGCCGGCGGGAAATCCCTCGAGGCGAGTTCCATTCACCAGGAAGATATCCAGCCAACCATCGTTGTCGTAATCGTACAACGCGACACCGCAGCCTGTAGTTTCCAGGAGATACTTGTTCTTGTGATCGCCGCCAAAGGTGGTTTTTGCATTGAGTCCAGAGGTCTTCGCCACGTTGATGAAGTTCACTCCGACAGGCGATCCTTCGACGGGGGACTTCGTGTAATCCGGTTGTTGGCGGCGGATTCCGCGACCCGGCAGGGCCAGGGAAAGAACACTTTCGAGGGACAGGACGAACGGGGAACGACAGAGAGTTTGCAAGAAACTGCGGCGTGTCGATGGCAAAACTCGTACCTTCCCCGATTGCGCTTGTGCTAAGCTCGGCGCGAGTCATTTATATTGTGTGACATGACCTCACTTTTGCAAGCGACGCCGCAAAAAGAACGTCACCTACCGAACAGCACTGCCCGACATTCCATTCTCCAGCAAAGACTTCTCAGCGCGGCGAACCCAACCGGCCCCGCATGGGTTAGGGGTGGACTGCTGCTGCTCGCCTGTTTTTACGGCGGCTTGATGGTGGCAGCGCCGACGCAGAAGCAGCGTACGCTGGAACTTTCGCGGCCGGTGCGCAGTTGGGAGTTTCTGTGCGCGGTAGGGCAAAAGAGTGCCATTTTTGGCAACGAATCCGGGAACGTTGAAGCCTGGGTCTATCCGCTGAAGTTGTTCCGCGATTTTTCGCTCATCTTTCACACGGATGAACAGGAGATTCCGGCGGCGGCGCTCGCGAGAACCATTATCGTACGGCCGGAATCCACCTCGATCCGCTACGTGGGGGACTCGTATCGGATAACCGAAACGTTTTTTGCACCGGTGCACGAACCAGGTGTGATTATCCGCCTTGAGGTCGAAACCGAGCAGCCGTTGGAGATCGGGGCTGTTTTTCGACGAGATTTTCAGCTGGAATGGCCTGCCGGACTGGGTGCGACATATTCCTCCTGGGACGCGGTGAATCACGCGTTTGTTTTTGGTGAAGAGCAGAAGAAATTCGCCGCGCTTATCGGTTCTCCCACAGGAACCGTGTCGCAAGAGGAAAGCGAAACGAATTATTTTTCCTCGCCATGGAGCGGGATCCGGTTAGGGAGCACCGCCAAGGGCAAAGAGACGAAGTATATTCTGATCGCCGCCTCCACGAATGGATTGGCGGACGCGCAAGCCACCTACAAGAAACTCAGCATAGAACACGCAGAACTCGAACAGGACTCCGCCCGTTACTATCAGGATTATCTCGAGCGCACCACAAGCGTCGAGGTGCCGGACGAACAACTGCTGCAGGCATACGACTGGTCGCGCATCAGCGTGCTGCAGGGAATGGTGACAAATCCAAAGTTCGGCACCGGCTTGATTGCGGGCTATCGCACATCGGGTGATTCTCAAAGGCCAGGATTCGCGTGGTTTTTCGGGCGAGATGCTTTGTGGACGTCCTTTGCGCTGAACAGCGCGGGTGATTTTTCCTCCACCAAAACGGCATTGGAGTTTCTGACACAGTTCCAGCGGCAGGACGGACGCATCCCGCATGAAATCGCCCAGACGGCGTATCTGGTCGATTGGTTCAAGGACTATCCCTACGGGTTCGCCTCCGCGGACGCGACGCCGCTCTACATCATCGCGGTCGAAGATTATGTGCGGTGCAGCGGAGACGTCGCATTTGCGCGGGAGCACTGGGAGAATGTCAAGAGAGCCTACAAGTTTCTGCGCTCCTCGTATGGCCCGTTGGGATTGCCGACAAATTTCGGCGTGGGCCACGGATGGGTGGAGGGCGGCCCGCTCCTTCCTGTGCAATCCGAGTTGTATCAGAGCGGCGTTGGGGCGGAAGCGATTCGCTGTTTGGGCGAGCTCGCCAAATTGACTGGGCACGACGACGAAGCCAAGAATCTAGCCGAGGAATTTTCTGCGCAAAAGGCCAAAGTAAACGAAGCCTTCTGGTCGGAGGAGAAGCAGTTTTACGCGTTCGCGGTGAACCAGGAAAACAAACTGGTGCCGGAGGCGACAGTGTTGTCGACAGTTCCGATGTGGTTTGACCTTTTGGATTCCGCGCGCTCCAAGAAGACCATAACCGAAATCGCCTCGTTGGATCATTCGACCGATTGGGGGATGAGGATCATCTCGGACAAGTCCCCAGTGTATAGCGCGGCGGGATACCATTACGGTTCTGTCTGGCCGCTGTTCAATGGTTGGGCCGCAGTTGGGGAGTACGACTATCACCAGGCTCAACCGGCGTTCGAAAACTTGCGGGCAAATGCGCTGCTCGCGTTAGACGGATCACCCGGACACGTCACCGAAGTGCTTTCGGGAAATTACTACCAGGGGCTCTCGACGAGTTCGCCCCACCAAATCTGGTCCGCGGCGATGGTCGTAAGCCCGCTGCTGAAAGGACTGTTTGGATTGAGGGTGGATGCCGCGGCGCACACGTTAAGACTCGCTACAACGCTGCCAGCGAACTGGAATTCATTTTCGTTGAAAAATGTGTGGGTGGGTTCCACGGCAGCGGACATCGAATTTCAGAGAACAGAAGAGGAGATGACGCTGGAAGTCAGCCGTTCGGGCGAAGGTGAGCTTTTCGTTGAGTTTCAGCCGGCGCTGAGCCTGCGCGCGCAAGTAGCTTCGGTCAGCCTGAACGGCAAGCCGCTCCCCTTCAAAGTTCAGCCAAATGATACTGACCAGCACCTGCAAGTTCGTTTCCTGGTTTCCGACGAGCCGAGCACTCTACGTGTTCAGGTGCGGCATGACTTCGCCATCACATACCTATCTAACCTGCCGCTACCCGGCGCACGTAGTGAAGGTTTGCGAATTCTTTCCGAAGAGTGGTCAAGCGCAAAGGACCAGCTCACGCTGCAACTGGAAGGTGTTCCGGGAAAATCGTACGAGCTTTCCCTATTCCAAGGGAGAGAAGTGGCGAGCGTGGACGGCGGCACTCTGTTGAAGGCGGGGCGAGAGCGTGTGCTGGTGAGCATGCGGCCTGGGGATGCGAGTTCCGTTCGACAGCCACTTATGCTACGTTTCGCATCGCGTTCCACCGGGAAGCACAAATAAAGCTCTGCCCGCGACATCTTCAAGTCAGGAGCTTCCACATGAAAACTCGGTCATGCTTTCCGATGCTCGTGATGGCTTTTGCTCTCGCCTGGGCTGGATTTACAACTGCACAGACTCCCAAGGATGCTTACGGGCATGACTGGTGGCAGCACGCCGTTTTCTACGAGGTGTATCCGCGCAGCTTCGACGATTCAAATGGAGATGGTATCGGGGATCTGAACGGAATTACCTCAAAACTCGATTATCTGAAAGGTCTTGGCGTGGACGCCATCTGGATTACTCCCTGCTTCCCATCTCCTCAAGTCGACTTTGGTTATGACATTACGGATTACGTAAATATCGATCCGATGTATGGGACGCTTGCGGACTTCGACCACCTTCTCAGTGAGGCCAAGAAGCAGAATATTCGTGTGATTCTGGACTTTGTTGTCAATCACACCTCAGATCAGCATCCCTGGTTTATCGACTCAAAATCTTCGCGGACCTCCACGCATCGAGACTGGTACATCTGGCGTGACGGCAAGGGACCGGGGCAGCCGCCCAACAATTGGCTTTCCACCTTTGGCCTTTCCGCCTGGAAGTACGATCCCACCACAAAACAGTA
Source organism: Candidatus Acidiferrales bacterium (assembly GCA_963742325.1). Classification (GTDB taxonomy): domain Bacteria; phylum Acidobacteriota; class Terriglobia; order Acidiferrales; family UBA7541; genus Acidiferrum. Next base: position 4,598,022 of record CAVULB010000002.1, read on the forward strand.
TTACTACCACTACTTTTATCCGGAGCAGCCTGATCTCAATTGGCGCAATCCCGCCGTAGAGAGCGCCATGTTCGACGTAACTCGATTCTGGTACAAGCGCGGAGTGACTGGCTTCCGCTTGGATGCCGTGGACTCTCTCTTTGAGGACCCGAACCTCACGGATAATCCCCTGTTGCCGGGCAAGGACAAATTCGGCCGTCCCAACATGCAGGAGGAGTACAACAAAAAGTTGCCGGAAATGCATCTCGCCCTCCAGGGGCTGCGAAAGGTTGCCGACCAGTATGGAGCGGTCCTCATCGGAGAGACCTGGACATCAAATGTAAACGAGCTGGAGGAATATTACGGAGAAAATGGGAGTGAGCTGCAGTTGCCCATGGATCTGATGCTAACGAATCTGCCGCTTTCCGCTCAGGCTTTCCGCGCACACATTGACGCCGTGGATGCGGCCCGCGGGTGGCCGACCTATGTCATCACCAATCACGACATCCGGCGCTCGTATTCGCGCTACGCCGATGGTGTCCATAACGACGATATCGCCAAAATGATGGCCGGCCTCTATCTCACTTTGCGCGGCACTCCGATCATCTACTACGGCGAAGAAATCGGCATGGAGAATAATGATCCCAAGCGCAAAGGGGACGTAAAGGATCCAATTGGCGTTCTCGGTTGGCCGCTCGAAAAAGGCCGTGATGGAGAGCGCACGCCCATGCAGTGGAACGCTGGTCCGAACGCCGGCTTCACCACGGGAAAACCGTGGCTCCCGATTCCCCCGTCAGCGAAAACGCACAACGTGGAGACAGAAAGCAAGGATCCTCATTCCGTGCTTTCCTTCTACGAACAAGTCATCCACTTGCGAAAAACGGAACCGGCTCTGCTTGAAGGCGCTTATATCCCATTAAATGAGTCCGATGCGAACGTGATCTCGTACCTCCGAAAGAGCGAGGCGGAAACCGTTCTGATGGTTCTGAATTTTTCGGCCACACCGCAGAATCCGAGTTTTGATCTGACCAAGCAAGGCTTTACTTCCGCGAAAGCGAAAGCGCTATTGCACAATGCCGCGACCGCGCCGGATGGAGCGCTCAAGAATGTCAGACTCCAGGCCTACGGCGTGTGGATTGCTCGCATTACGAACTGAATGCACATGAGGATCTACATGGCGAGCAGCATTCAGCGTGCCGTTCAACTGACTGGCTGTATCCTGGTCGCATGGATACTGGGTTTACCGGGCAAACTCAGCGGCGCGTCGCAGACCGCCCCATCCCCTGGATTACAAGCCAACATCAATGAGGAGGCCCGGGCGGCCTATCGAGCAGGCGCAACGGCGGCCATGAATAATGACTTCAAGACTGCGGAAGAACAGTTGGAGAAGGTCGTTCACCTGGCGCCCCAGGTCGAAGAAGGTCACAGTGCTTTGGGTGCGGTCCTGATCCGCCTCGGGAAATTTCCAGAAGCCATCAAAGAGTTGGAACAGGCGCTCGCCCTAAAGCCGGGCGACGTATCAGCGCGGACCAACCTCGCCTGGGCGTACGAGCAGACTGGCTCTTATAAAAAAGCTGTCGTTGAGTTCCAAGAAATTGAAGCCGAGGCACGCGCCAACTCTGTTGCGGGTGCTTCGCACGCGCTAACGCCGTCGGTGCTCGCCGCGTATGCACGCGCGTTGTCTGCCACCGGCCAGCCCGCAGCAGCGATCGTCAAGATGAAGACCGCCGTCGCCGAATCTCCGCAGGCCGAGTTCCACGACGACCTGGGCTCACTGTACGCCCAGCAGCGAAACTGGTCACTGGCAGTTACCGAATTCCAGAAAGCGATTCAGCTCAATGCGCAGTTCGCGGCCGCGCACTTGCATTTGGGGGCAGCGTTGCTCGCGCAGCAACAGGTGTCCTCGGCAATCGCAGAGCTGGCCGTAGCATCTCAGTTGGCTCCTGGTAGCGCGGTCGCCGCCACGGAGCTCGGAAAGGCCTATGCAGAGAATAATGAAGATGAGAAGGCGATCGCGGAATTCACGCGCGCGATCAAGCTTGATTCCGCGTCCGTGGACGCCAAATATCAATTGGCTTTGGCGTTGCAGCGCGGGGACCACGAAGCTCAGTCGGTTCCCTGGCTTCGCCAGGTAGTGCAAGCCGAGCCGAAGAACGCGGAAGCGAGCGCGAGCCTGGGACTGGCGCTGCTTGTTACAGGAAACGCAAAGGATGCCATACCGTTTCTGGAGCGCGCGCTCAAACAAAAGCCCGGCGAGGCAACAGCGCATGAAAATCTGGCTGCCGCGTACTTGCAAATGAACGAAGTCGATGAGGCGATCCGCGTCCTTCGCTCCGGCCTCACGAGCAATCCCAAGAACTTTCAACTCCATTACAATCTCGGACTCGCGCTCAAATTGAAAGATGACAATGCCGGCGCAATTCCTGAGCTGGAGACTGCGGCCAAGCTCAATCCCTCGGCCCACGAACCGCACTACACACTTGGCATTCTTTATATGCAGGACGGCCGCTACGACGTTGCGGCTCGCGAACTCTCGCTCGCAATGAAGCTGCACCCCGAAAACCCTGACGGCTGGGCCACGCTTGGAAGCCTCTATAAAAAGATGGACAAACTCCCAGAAGCCGCCGACGCCCTAAGGGAGGCCATTCGGCAAGTGCCCGACCAACCGGATCCACACTTGATGCTGGCAACAGTCCTCATGCAGCAGGGTGATGCAGCCCAGGCAGCTATCGAACGCCAGAAAGGCGCGGAGCTCGAGCGCGTAGCCATGAATCGCGAGAGGGCAACAGTGGCGACGAATTCGGGTAACGCGCTGCTACAGAAGGGGCAGGTCGCAGACGCCATGGAGCGCTACCGCGAGGCGATCAGCGAAGATGCCCGCTATGCCGAGGCGCATCGTGGGTTAGCCAAGGCGCTGGAACGCCAAGGCAAGACGGCGGAGGCGGCCGCTGAACGGAAAAAGGCGGACGAACTTGAAAAAGCTAGGCCGTAACGGCGAATTGCCAGAGTTACCATGCTCGCGCACGCCACCATTTACAGAGCTCTTACGATGCGCTATACAGGGAGGCCATGGATCGCAGCCCGAGGGGACATGGATTGCGGGTGACGGAACCCTCTTGATCCAGTGTTCCTGTAGCGCGGATCCGTGGCAGGCGAATGCGTTCTGTGAAGAGAGAGAGATCTGGGTCGCCGCAGGTAAGTTGTGATGAAATCTCGAATCGGCAGAATCATGGTGGTTACAGCGGGTTTCCTATCTGCCATTGTGTTATTTGTCGGAACCGCGCGTGTCACTATCCAAGCCCAGTCCGGTGACCCTGCGAAAGACAAGAATTACTCGGACGAAACAGGCAAGTCCTACAATTTCCTTTTCGGCAAGGACAACATTTCTTTGCCGGGCAATGCGGCCACCGTGGATAACCAATTTATCCAGCCCGGCGCTTTTCCCCCGGCCGAATACTGTGGACATTGCCACGAAGAGGCTTACCGGCAGTGGCGCCAGGCATTGCATTCCAATTCCTTCCGTACGCCGTTTTACCGTGCCAGCGTCAACATCCTGATTCGCACGAAGGGCATCGAATTTTCGCGGCATTGCGATAGCTGCCACAATCCCATCGCGGTGGTCTCTGGGGCACTAACGAAGGATGCACACGTCGATCGTTCGTTTGACGGAGACGGACTGACTTGCACCGTCTGTCATTCGATCCAGAACTTAAAGTCGACTTCCGGTAACGGTGGCTACGTGCTGGGCGTTCCCGCGGTGATGGTGGATGAGAACGGCAAGCGCATTCCTGGCGAGGTTCCGTTCGGCGATATATTCGAACATCCCGAGCGCCACTCAAAGGCGGTGATGCAGTCGTTTTACCGCACGCCGGAATTCTGCGCCGCCTGCCACAAGGCCAACTTGCCCAATCCCTTGAACGATTACAAATTCCTCCGTGCTTTTACCGTTTACGACGAGTGGCAGAACTCCAAGTTCTCCCAGCGGAACCCGCTGACCTTTTACAAATCCGATTTCGTTAAATGCCAGAACTGCCACATGCCACGCGCTGCCACTGCCCTCCATGACTATGGCGCAAAAAACGGCATGTTCGCGTCGCACCGTTGGGTAGCGGGCAATACAGCTGTGCCTTTTTATTATGGATTTCAGGAGCAATTTCAGAAGACGATCGAGTTCTTACAGTCCGGTAAGTTCCTCAACGTGGACATTTTCGCGCTGAAACGGAACGGCGACGATCACCTGATCGCGCCGCTGGGGTCAGTGCCCTTTCAGCTCGCGTCGAATGACGTTGTGGACGCTTACGTCGTGGTCCAGAACAAAAATATCGGCCACTCACTGATTCCCGAAGTTCGCGACCTCTACGAAGCGTGGGTTGAGGTCACGGTCAAAGACGCCGCGGGACATGACATCTATCGCAGCGGCTTCCTGCAGCCGGATGGCCTGCTGGACAAGCGCGCACACAGTTTCACCAACCGCCCCGTAAATCTGTCCGGCGAGTTTGTGGATAATCACGAGGTCTGGACCATCCATTCCATGGCATACGACAACTCGATTCAATCCGGGCGCTCAGCGCTGGTGCGCTATGAATTTCGTATTCCGTCGGACGCAAGGGGACCTCTGACAATCACTGCGCACGTCAACTATCGTCATCTACGCCAGAGTTATCTGAATAACGTCTTCGGCGCTGATCATCCGCTGTATCCAGTAATCGCGATCGCTTCACGCACGCGCGACTTGAATCTGGGGTCGAATCAGCCTACGCCAGCCGCAGCCAACGACAATGAAGATTGGATGCGATGGAACAATCTCGGCATCGGATTCCTGGATCAGCTGCAATACTCCGACGCCGTTGACGCGTTTGACCACGTCCTGAAGCTACGGCCGGATTACGACGACGGCTACGTAAACGTGGGCCTAACCTATATCGAATGGGAAAAATATTCCTTGGCACGGCCCGCCTTGGAAAAAGCGCTGCAGTTGCATCCCGATTACGCTCGCGCGCTCTACTATCTCGCGCTTGTCGAACGCCGCGAGGCGCACCCCGAAGCGGAAGTCGCCGACCTGCAGAAGGTCGTGGAACAGTATCCGCAATCCCGCGATGCGCGCCGCGAACTCGGCATTGCCTACTATCAACAGCACCGCACCGAGGACGCCATGGCGCAGTTTGAAGCTTTGCAGGCCATCGATCCCGATGATCTTGCCGCGCATTACAATCTGGCCGTCCTGTATCGCCGCAAGGGGAGAAAGGCCGAGGCTGCGGCGCAGGCTGCGTTATACGCCACCAAGAGCGTCGACCCGGGCGCCCCTACATATTCGCTGGATTATTTGCGCAAGCATCCTGAAATCTCCACCGAGAGCGTGCCTTGGCACATGCACACGGACTTGCAGCCTGGTGTAGCCGATGTCACCGCCCGCAACGACGGTATCTGCAAGCATTAACGGAGGAGGATTTTGTCTCATTCGAATCGGCGCAAGTTTCTCCGCTCGCTGAGCCGCACGGCACTCATTCTACCGTTCACGGATATTCTTTCCCTCGCCGTTGAGCAGCAAGAACCAACACCTCCCAAACCAAAGATTGGCCCCATCGAGCGGAATTATGACGCCAAGCCCGCTCCTGCCCCTCCGGGCCCCAAATCTCCGATAGAAGGCACGCCGCTGGGGGTCAGCTTTGTGGATGTAGTGAAGGGATCGGGCCTCGACGTGGAAACTATCTACGGCGGCGTGGGTAAGAACAAATATTTGCTCGAAACCACTGGCTGCGGCCTGGCTTTCTACGATTATGACAACGACGGCTGGCTGGACGTGTTTCTCGTCAATGGCTGGCGCTTGGAAGGATTCGCGAAAGGCCAGGAACCGCATTGCCGTTTATTCAAAAACAACCGCGACGGCACCTTCACCGATGTTACGAAAGGTTCAGGGCTGGAGATTCGCGGTGGCTGGGGACAGGCCTGCTGTGTCGGCGACTACGATAACGATGGCAATGACGATCTGTTCGTCACTTACTACGGCCAGAACGCCCTGTATCACAACAATGGCAATGGAACGTTCACCGACGTGACGGAACGCGCAGGCCTGATCCAGCCTGGGCCGAAAACGCGTTGGAATACGGGATGCACCTGGGTGGATTATGACCGCGACGGTCATCTCGATCTGTTTGTCGCGAACTATGTGGACTTTGACATCAAGACCGCTCCTCTGCCCGAAGAAGGTCCGTGCACCTACAAAGGGATCGTCGTTGCTTGCGGCCCTCCTGGCCTCCCCGGCACAAAAAATATTCTCTATCACAACGAAGGGAACGGAACTTTTTCGGATGTGAGCCAGAAAGCCGGGATATGGAATGCGATCGGCACATACGGCCTCAGCGTTGCTGCGTCTGATCTCGATAACGATGGTTGGCCGGACATTTATGTCGCCAACGATTCCGCGCCCGCCACGCTTTATCTAAATCAGAAAGATGGCACCTTCAAGGATGTCGCCATTGAAAATGGCGCAGCGCTTTCTCCGGAAGCGAAGCCGCAGGCGGGGATGGGCGTTTCCATCGGCGATTACAACCGCGACGGCAATCTCGATATCGTCAAAACCAATTTCGCGGGCGATACGGATTCGTTGTACACGAATCTCGGTGATGCTGTCTTCGAAGACCACACTTATCCGAGCGGCCTCGGTGTGAACACGCGGCTCCTCGGATGGGGCGTGGGTTTCTTCGATATGGACAATGACGGCTGGCTCGACATTCTTATGTCCAACGGCCATGTTTATCCGGAAGTCGATAAATCTAAAGCCGATCTGAAATACGCCGAGCATAAATATCTCTATCGCAATCTGCGCAACGGCCGGTTTGAAGAAGTCACCAACCAGGGCGGCCCCGGAATCGTGGAGAGCGCTGCGGCTCGTGGTTGCGCTTTCGGCGACTACGACAACGATGGCGATCTGGACATCGCGGTGAATTGCATCAACTCCATTCCGCAGCTTTTGCGTTGCGATACAACGCTCGATCGCCATTGGATCAAGATCAAACTCGTCGGAGTAAAATCGAATCGCACAGGCATTGGAAGCCGCGTGTTCGTTACGGCTACGACCGCGCCGGACGCCAACAAGCCCTTGATCCAAATGGATGAACTTCGCAGTGGTGGTAGCTATTTTTCGCAGAATGACATGCGCATGCACTTTGGGTTGGAGAAAGCGGCTAAGGTTGACATGGTCGAGATTCGCTGGCTGAGCGGTCAAATTGATCAACTGAAGAATCTCGACGTGAACCACCTCTATGTCATTCAAGAGGGCGGCAAGATCCTCAAGGCGGACACGTTAAAAGCTGCGACCAAATCGTAGCGGGTTGGCTGGCACGGAGAAACGGCGAGAAAATAGATGCAAAGCTCTCATGCACTGCTGCTCGGCCTGGCGATGCTTGTCTCCACCCCCTGTCATGGACAAGCAAAGTGCCCATGGATCAATGAAGCAACGGCGGGCGGAATTCTCGGCGGCGACGTCAGCATGACTGTCAAATTGACACAGCGGGGAGACGGCGTCTGCGAATTTTCGCGAACAGCTGGGAAAACGAATCTCCAGCTGAGCATCTCCGTATACATCATGACCGACACTCCGGCGCAATTTTCCAAGTACCTGGAGCAATGTCCGGCCAAGAGTGCTCCCCTGCGGGCCATCGGCAATGAGGCAGTGATTTGCGGTTTGAGCAAGGGAGACCAATACACCGAGAGAGTTGTGGGCAGAGTGCGCGAGCAAGCCTTCGTTGTCAGCGTAAGCTCCAGTGCGGCTGATGATCCCTCTATGACGCAAGTAATGCGCAGCAAGAAGGCTAATTTCATCGCCGAGCAGGTCGCAGGCATTCTTTTCTAGTATTGATTCGGAGCGAATAAGTATCCGCGAGATAACCGGAACGACCAACTTGACCCGTTGGTTCGTTTAGAGACGACCAGCAACGTTACATTGGAATATCTAATAATTTTCTACGTCCTCTGCCGAAAAAAGAAGAGTCACCCGGCATCTGAATTGCTCTTAACCGTGTGGGCAAGCTGCGGTGAGCGGTACAAACGAACGAAGATGCCTCGATCCCTCGCAAACAAATCTGAGAACCCGGACCCCTGTCCTTCGGAATGTCTGTCACCATCCCTGGATCCCGCGGATTGGGAAGGCTTTCGCGCCCAAGCCCATGGCATGCTGGATGACATTCTGGATTACACCAAAAATATTCGAGATCGTCCGGTTTGGCAGCCGATCCCGGACGATGTGCGCGCGCGATTTCGCAGCGCGCTTCCTCTTCATCCCGCTTCTCTTTCGGAGGTTCATCGTGAGTTCATGAACTACGTTTTGCCGTACGCCGCCGGCAATGTCCATCCCGGTTTCATGGGCTGGGTCCACGGAGGTGGCACGCCCGTCGGAATGCTGGCGGAGATGTTGGCCGCTGGTCTTAACGCCAACCTCGGTGGGCGCGATCAAATTCCAATCGAGGTTGAACGTCAAATCACCCGGTGGGTTCAGGAAATATTCGGTTTTCCAGATGCAGCAACGGGATTATTTGTAACCGGCACTTCCATGGCTAACTTTATTGCGGTCACGATTGCGCGCGATGCCGCGTTGGGCAAACAGGTACGCGCGCACGGCCTTGGCGCCAAATCGCGGAGGCTAGCGGCGTACAGTTCCATGGAAGTTCATGGCTGCGTCGCCAAAGCCATGGATTTATGTGGAATAGGGAGCGATGCACTTCGGCTGGTTGCCACCGACAGCCACCACCGGATGGAGTTAGCGGCTCTCGAGCGGGCCATTCAGATCGATCGTGCGGCAGGCGTCACACCGTTTCTCATTGTCGGCACGGCCGGAACCGTGGACACTGGAGCAATCGACAACCTCGCCGTGCTGGCCGACCTCGCACACCGCGAAAAAGTTTGGTTTCACGTGGATGGCGCATACGGCGCCTTGGCCATGTTTGCTCCCGACCTTGCCCCTCTGCTTAAGGGCATCGAACGCGCCGATTCACTCGCTTTCGATTTTCACAAATGGGGCCAGGTTCCTTACGACGCGGGGTTCATTCTGGTTCGGGACGGCGCGCTCCATCGCAACGCATTCGCGGCATCTTCCTCCTATTTGCGGCGCGAAACGCGGGGCATTGCCGCAGGTTCCGAGTGGCCGTGCGACTACGGCCCGGATCTTTCGCGCGGCTTCCGGGCATTGAAAGCCTGGTTTTCTCTCAAAGTGTATGGGACTCAGGCGCTGGGCACGGCGATTTCCCGGACCTGCGCGTTGGCTCGCTACCTGCAGTCACAAATCGTCCAGACAGCGGAACTGGAACTTCTCGCTCCCGTACAACTCAACATCGTTTGCTTCCGTTACCGCGCCGAAGATGCCGACCGGGTGAACGCAAGGATTGTTGTCGAGCTGCAGGAATCCGGGAGCGTTGCACCATCGACAACCGTCCTCGGGGGCCGGTTGGCTATTCGCGCGGCCATCGTAAACCATCGCACGAGCGAGACCGAGATCGATGCTTTGGTGGACCAGACACTGGCTCTCGGCCGCCGCATGCAGAAAGAAAGTGATCCTGCGGATTCTCTTCAAGCAACGCGGAAAATGGAATTGCGCAATGTCGAGGAGCGGTTGGCCTCCGGTGAGGATTCCGTTGACGTGCTGCTTCGGCGAGCTATCCTTTTGTCGGAGTTGGGGCGTTTCGCTGACGCGGCCAAAGCCTACCTCAAATTGCTTGAGGATCACCTAAACGATCCAACGGCAATCAACCGTGTCGGCACCGCGCTGGTGGCCATGGGAAAACTAACCGCAGCGCGCACCATCTATAAGGAAGCAGTCCGCCGGCATCCCCAAGACCCGATCTGTCAGTCAAATTTGGCCAGACTTCTGCTTGAAGAATCCGAACGGTTGGCGGTTCATCAGGAAACTGCAGAAGCGCTGCGATTCCGTCACGCCGCCCAAGAACATTTCGAAGAAGCGTTGCGAGTCGCGCCAGAGACGGAAAATGCCCATGAAGGACTGGCTCATATCTTGCGCGCGCTTGGAGACGAATCGCGGGCAGAATGGCACAGACGGAAAGCGTTTGAGCATCGCCCCATCATTTCCATACCCTATCGCGGCGAAAACGCACCGGTACAAGTGTTGCAATTGCTATCGACGACCGGAGGTAATGTCCGCTTGCAAGGATTTCTGGACGATCGCATCTTTCAAAGATTCAAGGTGCTTCCGGAATTCTGCACAGCGAACACTCCTTTGCCGCCCCACCAACTCGTGATCAATGCCATCGGCGATGAGGAATTGTCGCTTCCGGCGTTGGAAGCTGCGCAGTCATTCCTTACCCTCACAGAGGCAAGGGTTATCAATTCCCCGTCAGCCGTGATGGCAACCAGTAGAAGCAATAACGCAAAACGGTTTGCGGGGCTTCCCGGAGTAGTAGCGCCAGTTACTGCAACAGTGACGCGCGACCAACTTAGCAAATACCACGCGGCAGACACACTTGCTCGGCTGGGACTGAACTTTCCTTTTCTTCTGCGCGCGCCGGGTTTTCACACAGGATTAAACTTTCTTCGTGTGGAAAGCTTCGAAGAACTGGCGGCCGCGCTTGTGGAGCTTCCAGGTCACGAATTGTTAGCGATGGAATATCTCGACGCGCGCAGGCCGGACGGAAAAGCACGCAAGTACCGCGCGATGATGATCGACGGGCAAATCTACCCGCTGCATCTCGCTATTTCCAGCCATTGGAAAATCCATTATTTCACCGCGGAGATGGCAGAGCATCCGGAGCACCGCTCTGAAGACGCCGCTTTCCTGGAGGACATGCCGGGTGTGCTCGGCTCTCTAGCCATGAATGCTCTCAAGCGAATCCAGTCTGTCCTGGCACTGGATTATGCGGGGATTGACTTTGGCTTGAATGCGGCAGGGGAAATTTTGGTGTTCGAAGCCAATGCCACCATGGTCGTGCATCCGCCTGATGCCGATGCGCGATGGAACTACCGCAGAGCCGCGTATCAACAAGTCTTCACGGCCGTCCAGCAAATGTTCCTGCAAAGGGCTTCGATCGCAACCGCCGAGGCGCATGCTTTATGAAACATACGCAATCTCCATCCACTGATTCGACGAGCTTGATCGGCGTCGAGCCGGAACTCTTCGCGCGACACAACGGCGCTTGTTATCGCACACCCACTGACCTACAGGTAACGCCGACGCCTGGCGCGCGCTTCCTGGTGATCGACGGCTGCTTGGCGGAACCTTTCTCCCTGCTTACGCCGACGATTCACAACCATTTCCAAGGCGATTTCCTGCTAATGAACAATTTCGATTCCCTCCCACGGATTCCAGATTCGTAGGCGTCGCAATACGATTAGCAAGAAACACTGTCAGGACGACACGGTTTGGTCGTTCACTCAGGGCACCACCCTGAGCGACGGTGATTTCGAGCACGACCTGCACCGCATTCAGCCAACAGCTTCGATGCAACATTACTATTCATCAAAGTGGCTTGAGTTTCCCGAGGCCCTTCTGCGCGAGATTTTCGCCATGTGGCGCACTACCCGCCAGTTGGATGCCGTCAAACTCGTGGCCGTCGATCTGGACGAGACGCTTTGGCGCGGCATCGCAGCGGAAGGCACGCTGGGAATCCTCGAAGGCTGGCCCATAGGATTTATAGAGACGTTGGTGTTACTGAAAAAAGCGGTATCCTCCTAGCCATCATGAGCAGAAACGACGAGCCGTTTCCCGAACAGGTGTTCGACCTTCTGTTCGCCGTTCCAGGCCTTCATGGAAACGTTCTTCCGCCACAAACTCTTTGAAATAAACGCGATAACGTCACTCAGCTTCCGATTTCCCATACAGGAAGGTGACTTTTGGGGTAAGGCATTCTCCCGATGGTGCCTCAACTCCTGAAGGTTGAGAATTGTAAAAGACGCCAACCCATTTTGATGTCGCGCTTGCGACCGTTTTTGCTGGCCATAGGGGGAGAAAGAACGAGATGCTTCGCTGGCGACCCGCCTTGACCACCGTGGCTTTGAGCGCCGTTCTGCTGGCACTTTTTGAGCCAGTCCTCGCGCTGTCTGATGCCGGAAGGCTGGTTTTTCTCGCTTTTCTCGTCGCCTTGGTCCGCTCTCCTTTTTGGCTCGCCAGTCTTTTCAGTTACGGAAGGGCGGTAAGGGTATGAACGTCGATTATGCGTGCAGGCCTGAAAAAGACTTGGTGGCGCTCGTTCGAAATGGGAATGAGGCGGCTTTTACGGAGCTGGTCCAACGCAACTGGCACATGATTTACAGAATATCGCGCCGCGTTGTGAAAAATCATGAGGACGCCGAAGACACTCTCCAGAACGTGCTCGTCAAGGTGTATCAGCGTCTCGATGGTTTCGAACAGTCCTCGCGCTTCTCCTCCTGGTTGTTTCGTGTCACATTCAATGAAGCGCTTATGACCTTGCGGCGGAACCGGTCGCGCCGTCAGGACAACTTCGTCGATCTGGAATATTCGGAGGGCAGTGGCATCGCTGATCTTCAGGACCCACGCGTGAACAACGAACGGCAGCACATGCACCGCGATCTTGCTTCCAAAGCGATGCACCGCCTGAGTCCGGCGCTGCGGCGGGCCTTCCTTCTTCATAAGCACGTAGGCTGGACGCACCGAGAAATGGCGGAAGAACTAGGAATTACGCAGGCCACCGCAAAGATGCGCGTCTTTCGCGCGCGCCGGCAACTTCGCGAAGAACTTGCGGTTCTCACGCGATAATTGTCCCTCCCTCATCTAGTAAGACTTCCGACCATTCGCTCTACAAAGCGTCCAGATAGTGCACATCTGGCAGTTCCCGCAATTGTTTCGCTGCGGACTCCGCAGTGATGTCTCGCTGGGGCATCGCCAGCAATTCATAACCAACCATGAATTTCCTGATGGTCGCCGAGCGCAGCAGCGGCGGGTAAAAATGTGCATGGAGGTGAAATCCTGGATACGACGAATCGTCCGTCGGACGCTGGTGAAAGCCCATAGTGTACGGAAATGACGTTTTGAACAAATTGTCGTAGCGAATCGTCAGCAAACGAAGAATCTGCGCCAGGCCTTCGCGCTCCGCATCGCCTAATTCCGGCAAAGAACTTACAGCCCTGCGGCTGATCAACAGTGTTTCATACGGCCATACCGCCCAGAACGGCACCAGCACTGCGAAATGCTCGTTGGCGCAGACGACCCGCTCGTTTTTCCTCAGTTCCAGCTTCAAATAGTCAGCTAGAAGCGTAGCATTGCGCCCTTGGAGATATTCCTGCTGCGTGGCCACTTCTCGCGCCAGTTCGTCTGGAACAGTTTCATTCGCCCATATCTGGCCATGTGGGTGTGGATTGCTGCAACCCATCATTGACCCGCGATTTTCAAAAATCTGAACGGAGCGAATACCTCCCAAGCCGGCCAACCTCGCGAATTCTTCGCACCAGGCATCCACCACAACCTTGATTTCATCGACGCTCATCCGCGCGAGTGTCAAATCATGTCGCGGAGAATAACAAATTACGCGGCATTGCCCCGCTTCGCTCTGCGCCTTTAGCAAAACTTCTTCCTGAAATCCGCCGGACGGCGTGTCCGGGCGAAGAGCCGCAAAATCATTGTCGAATAAGAAAGTAGTCTTATATTGGGGATTTTTCGCCCCGCCCGCCCGAGCGTTTCCTGGGCAGAGATAACACTGCGAATCATAAGCAACGGAAGTCTCCGATGGCATCGGCTCAATTTGTCCTTGCCATGGGCGTTGCATACGGTGTGGCGACACCAGCACCCATTCCCGCGTGAGCGGATTCAACCGCCGGTGCGGATGCGCTCCCAGTTCAAACTGCCCCATGCGATCCCCTGCTCCTCCTGCGCTGCTGCGCGCAGCTAGCTCCCGTCCGTTGCCGATCTCTCTAGCCCCCCAAATACCCATCGGGGAAATTCTTGTGCCACGTCCACGCGCTGCTTAATATCGCGTCCAGCTCCTGAAGTTTCGGCTTCCAGTTCAACTCCTTCTGGATTTTTTCCGAGCTGGCGATCAGCACCGCCGGATCACCTTCGCGCCGTGGCGATTCGACAACCGGAATAGTCCGCCCGGTCACGCGCCGCACTCCATCAATCACTTCCTTCACGGTGAACCCATGGCCGTTCCCAAGGTTATAAATCAGTCGGCCGGTGCGATCCAAAGCATCTAGGGCCAACAAATGCGCTGCCGCCAGATCACTTACGTGAACGTAGTCGCGCACGCACGTGCCATCCGGCGTAGGATAATCCGTACCAAAAATCTCAATGTTGTTTTGCCGCCCCAAGGCGACGTTCATCAGCCGCGGCACAAGATGCGACTCAGGCCGATGCGCTTCTCCACGATCGGGTGCGGCCGCGCCGGCGGCATTGAAATACCGCAAGCTTGCGTATTTCAACCCATGAATCCTCTGGAACCACTCGAGCATTCGCTCCACCAGCAGCTTTGATTCTCCATAAGCATTGGTCGGCCGCAGCGCGTCGTCTTCTTGAATCGGCGTCCTGGTGGGATTGCCATAGAGAGCCGCCGTCGATGAAAAGACGAAACGATTCACGCCCGCTGCAATCATCGCCTCCAGAACAGCCAACGCATTCGCTGTATTATTCCGGAAAAACCGCTCCGGAAATTTCATGGACTCGCCGGCTTCAATAAAAGCTGCGAAGTGCAACACGGCATCGAAGCGATGGGCGCGAAACAGCCCGGCGAGAATTTCTTTTTCGCTCAGATCGCCAACAACCAGTTCGGCACCTTTCGGCACCGCTTGACGGTGCCCTCTGCTCAAATCGTCGATTACAATAACTTCGTGGCCAGCTCCCAAGAGCTGCTCGGCCGCTACGCTTCCGATGTACCCCGCGCCGCCCGTGACCAGCAGTTTCATGGCCGGAAACCGTCACGCATTCTTGCGCTTGTCGCTGCTGTGCTCACCCCAAAAACCTCACACCGTCGGCCGCCGTACAAACATAAATCTCCGGCCGGATTCCCGTCGCGTTCTCATAACCCATGGTGAGTTCCGCCTGCAACTCCCCCACGTTCTCTCTCCGCACCAGATGGATCGTACATCCCCCGAAACCTCCGCCGGTCATCCGCGAACCATACACGCCTTGCACACGATCCCCAAGTTCGACCAGCACGTCTAGTTCACGGCAACTCACTTCAAAATCATCCCGTAAGCTGGCGTGCGATTCCTTCATCAGAATCCCAAATCGCGTCACATCCTGCGTGCTCAGTGCCTCCGCAGCCTGGATCACGCGGGCATTCTCCGTGACCACATGCCGGCAGCGCTTGCGAATGATTTCCGGTAATCCCCAGTCATACTCCGCAAAATCCCTGACGGACACGTCGCGCAAAGCTTTCACTTCCGGCAATAACTTCGAAAAGTAATCCACCCCCAGTTCACATTCCCGGCGCCGTTGATTGTATTCTCCTCCCGCCACGCTGTGCCGCACCATTGTATTGCACATTACCAGCCGCACCTCCTCCGCAATCGGCAGGTGCTGATACTCCAGCGAGCGGCAATCCAATAACAAAGCATGATCTTTTCGTCCGTAGACCGAAACGAACTGATCCATGATTCCGCAGCGCGCTCCCACAAATTCGTTTTCGGCGCGTTGGCACAACCTCGCCATCTCCGCTCCGTCTATTTTTTCTCCGGCCGCTTCAAGCAACGCCTGGCACACGGAAACTTCCAGGGAAGCAGAAGAACTTAAACCAGCCCCTTGTGGCACATCGCCGTAAATCAAAAGGTTTGCGCTGGGCGGCTGAATTCCCCACTCCGCCAGTTTTTGCGCCACTCCCACCACATAATCGCTCCAGTGATGCTGGGCCGCCCGCGGAAGACTTTCCAGGTCAAACTCCACACGCTCGCTGTAGTTTTCCGAAAAAACTACCAGCCGCTGATCCGTCCGCGACGCTAGTCCCACCGTTGTCTGGAACGGAATCGCCGCAGGAAGCACGAACCCGTCATTGTAATCTGTGTGTTCTCCGATTAAATTGACTCGGCCGGGGGCCTGGACGAATCGCGCCTCGGTCCCGTAAAGGCTCAGGAATTTTTCGGAGAGGTCGTTAACGAGGTTTGTACTTTTCTCTACGGGCACCGGCCTGGGTCAGCTCCTATAGGCCAAGTATAACTGTGAAGCGAATCATGGCAAAAATTTGTTGGCTGGTATGGTGGTCAGACAGCGTCTGTGGGCGAGCGGCTCGGGCATTTCACTGATTAACCTCGCAAAAGGGCTTGCCACCCGGATCATTCATTAGAATATCGTTATTTTTATCGCCGGAGTGGCGGTCCACACCCATACTCCACTCGCCTTACATCGAAGCTAAATTCTCTTCAATTTTCCGTAACGAATAGGGACCTCTTTAGAGGCTAAAGAACTGTAATTATTGACAGTTCCCATACGGTCCATTTTGCATCATCCTCATGCCCTCGAGACGTTGTTGCGTGGAAGTTTCTGTGCATGTTTGTTTGCGCAGCGCCTTCTGTGCCTACTTTCGAGCAGCCCGAACGGTTAGCAAGATCGTTTCGTTATTTTAACGGGGCGGAGTGCATCTAGAAACTCTTGGGCGGAGATTTTCTAGGCCGAGTCGGGTTGCTCGATAGTTGGCACATTTTCCACGCGGTTTTCTTTCCCTTCGTCGCGGGAGACCATCATCTTTTCGTCTGCACAGAAACCCCTCCCTTTCGCTTTCCATTTGCATAAAATTCCAATACGATTCAAGTAATCAGAGACTTAGGGTGGAGGCCGAATTGGCCAAAGCACGAATCCTTCTTGCGGATGATCACACGCTTGTTGCCGAAGCGTTCAAGCGTCTTTTGGAGCCCGAATGCGAGGTAGTTGGCACGGTCGGCGATGGCCGCGCGCTGTTGCGCCTGGCACCGCAGTTAAAGCCGGATCTGGTACTGGTGGATTTGAATATGCCGCTGCTTAATGGCCTGGATGCCAGCGAGCAACTAAAACAGATCCTGCCCAAGATCAAAATTATCGTTCTCACCATGAACGAAGATCCCGAGATCGCCGCCGAAACCATGGACAAGTGGGCATCGGGCTATCTACTGAAGAAATCCGCCGGCAGCGAACTCTTGAAAGCGGTCCGCGACGTCCTGCGTGGTGGGAAATACATCACCCCTGCCCTTCAGGATGCGATTGCGGACATCGAAGCCCGCGATGCTCGATCCGAAACCGCTCGTAGCCTCACCCCACGCCAACGCGAGGTGCTGCAGCTTCTCGCCGAAGGCCATACCATGAAGGAAGCCGCGGCCATTTTGAATGTGGCTACGCGCACGGTTGCCTTCCACAAATACCGCATCATGCAGGATTTTGGCTTGGAGAATAATTCCGAGCTTCTGCGCTTTGCCATGAAGCAGAAGTTGGTCAATCAAGCCTGACTATGTCCGCCGCCCCGTCCTTACTTTGAGAGCGTCTGTTGTACCGTCTTGTCTCGCCAGAAATCCTGGCCGAGCTGCGGCAAGGTATAAATGGGATCGAAGTACTCGTAGCGCCGGCTCAACGCTTCGCTATCGTCTGCTTCGATCCCCGTGCGATAGTTCTTAGTCCAGTAGGAAATGCCCAGTTGCCGGTCATATTCTTTCACCTGATGGACCCAGCGCTTGCCCACGAACGGCACGTCGCAGATCATACGGGGCGTGGCAAACCCGGGCAGGTACCCCATGATGTCGTGCTGCAGCTTCTGCACTTCATGAATCGCCAGGCGCCAGTGCTCAGCGTTGGGAATCATGTCGCACTGGTAGAAGTAATACGGCATGATCTTGCCGTAATCGAGCAGTGTAAAGCACAGCTCAAGAAGCTCGTTGGCGGTGGCGTTCACACCGCGTAGCAGAACGCCCTGATTGCGCACGTCGCGATAACCCATGTCCAGCAATGCCTGCACCGCTTTGCGAACCAGCGGGGTTACCTGCCGGGCGTTGTTCACGTGCGTGTGCACCGCAATGTCCACGCCGCGTTCCCGCGCCTTCTTCGCCAGCCGCTCCAGACCTGTCAGTACTTCGCTCTGCAGGAAGTGCTGGGGGATGGCGATCAGCCCTTTCGTCGCCAGCCGAATATCCTTGATGTTAGGAATGTCCATCAGCTTCGAACAAAAATCTTCCAATGTGCCGATCGGGGTGTTCGCGATGTCGCCACCGCTCACCACCACGTCGCGCACCGAGGGGGTCACGCGCAAATATTCCAGCATCTGCTGGTAACGATCCTTCTGCGGTATCTGGAATTTCAGCTTCACCACCTGCGGCACGTCGTTCCCCACCAGATCCATGCGCGTGCAATGTCCGCAATACTGCGGGCAAGTCGACAGCAGCTCCGCCAGCACCTTCGTTGGATATCGGTGCGTCAGCCCTTCCACGGCCCACATATCCGCTTCATGCAAAGAATCGCGGCTGGCCTTTGGGTGACTGGGCCATTCCGGATGGCGATCGTCGAACGCCGGCAACATGTATCGCCGAACCGGATCGTTCCATAGATCCTTGTCATCCATGGTGTTGAGCATATGAGGAGGAACAAGGATCGACATGGTCGCGCGCTCTTTGGTGTCGCGCTCCAGGCTGGCCAGCAGCGTCTCCGGCATCAACTCGCCAAATACCTCTTTCAACTCGCCGAGGTTCTTGACCGTGTGGCGTCTCTGCCACAGCGCCGTCTCCCACTCTTCCTCGGTGACATTCTTGTAGCCAGGCAAGCGCCGCCAGTCCGGCTCGATAAACTCCCGCTTCAGCGGATACTGGAATGGTTGTTCCGCCGCATGCACTTTTCCCGCCGGCTTCCAGGTAGGCCTCGCGGGCTTGATTGCGGGCGTAGTGGTTTTCGTTTCACTCATATCGTGTTCCTGATGTTGGGGGACATTCCGCGTTGGAAGTCTTAACAACTTCTATACATCTCAGGATAACGTACACCCGCTTATTCCGCCACCCCCTCGCAGTTAGCAATGCAATTCCGTGGCTCGTTTTCTCGCTCACCTGTGGTATAAAATCGCTCTCAAATAAGGCGCTGGCACAAGTGACGGACTCGCGACCTGGCCAACGTACAACGCCAAGGGCGGCTGGCTAGTTATGCATCTCGATCGGGTCTTCCCCCGCCCAACCCGATGGCCATCGCGACCGCTACCTGTTCCTGCAAAAGGCCTGGAACAAATTGCGCTCCCACCCTGTCCGCACGTCCGGGTACTTTTTGGCGCAGGCCATCCTCACAACCCACTGCTTTGCACGAACCTGGCATTTATGATGGGTTGCGTCAGCCATCCAAAGTCTTTCGTGAGGAGCAAAATGAAACTATCCATTGCCATCCTCTCTGCTTCGCTGTTGGCATTTCCTGCTCTGTGCGCCGCCCAGACCGTACAACCAAAAACCAAGAAAACCACGACAAAATCGAGCACAGCCACGGCCAAGCCTGTAGAGCAACCTCCTAAAAATCTATATGCGGAATTGACCATCAGCGAGTTGGTGGCCGAAGACGCCAATCGCTGGTCCGACAAAATGTCCACCCGTGCCGCCATCGGGGGCTTCGTCACTCAGATCGCCAAAGCAGACGACGGAGATACCGATATTCGCATTTGCGAAAACCCCAAAATCGATGGCATGGATCGCGCCCGCTGCATCGTCGCGAAGTGCATACCCAAGCTTCCCTGCGATTTGCCGCAGATCGGCCACCCCGTCACGGTAAAGGGCATCACCCGCTATGACGCCAAGGTCGGCGCGCACTGGTGGGAAATCCATCCAATCGAGGAAGTAGAAAAATAGCCGAGGGCGGCGCTGCGTTGCAACGTAGGACAAATTTAGTCAGTTAGGGACCGCTGATCTCCTGCTGCAGCAGGCCAAAAACCATCACGCCCGTCAGCGTCCCTACGAAAACCCTCCCATTCGCAATCATCGGCGTAATGAATTTGTTGTCGGCGAACGCGTCGCGGCCGTGGGCATGTGTGCTGTTGTATAGCTCGTTCGCCAGATTCTTTGCGTCATAGGCATGCAGCACAGCCGCATCCGAACCTCGCGCCTCCACAGCCCACACAATGCCATTGGAAGTGCCGTTGGCCGAAACGCTTGGCGTCACGCCGGGATAGGCAAAATGCGCGGCTGTTTTCGAGGAGGGTTCCGGGACAAGCTTGGCATTGGAGATCGCAAACGCTTTCAGGGCGTCGTTGACGGCTCCAAAATACAGGGTGTTGTTGAAGTACGCGGGCATGGAATAAACCGGCCCGCTTAACGCGTGATCAATTTCCTGATAAATGGCGCTGTTTCTCCTGGCAGTGTACTTGCCCATGGAATTCCGGTTCACCACGTAGATCCGCCGGTCTTTTCCGGCGCCAACTGCCAGTTGCCAGCTGTGGCCGGATGCATCCACGCAATCTGGCAGAAGCAGCGCGCCGCCGGAACCCAGGTCCTCGTCGCGACCCGATTCCTTCAGTGTGTTGTGCATGTTGAAGTAATCGGCCACCGCCAATTTTCCGGTCTTCGCCGAGAGTTTCAGAAATGCATTGCCAAAATCTCCGTGAATCGGAAAACCCGAAGAGTTCAACGCGGTATCGAAAGTGCCGTTGCCGTCGAGAAGATAAATATTGCCTTGTGCATCGGAGGCTGGTCCGGCACCAGACATCCAGATCGCGCCATCGTTGCCGTTGGGAGTCAGATTGAGTACGTTCACTTGCTTCAGCGTAGCGGCACTGTAGCCGATGACCCAACCGGTATACTCGCCCTCGTCACAGTGAGAAGCCCAACTGGTGTAGAGGATGTCATCCTGGAGCAACAAAGAAGCGCGTTCCTTGTACTGTTTAGGATCAAAAGTAGTTACACCGTGGAGATTGGGAAAGCTTGCTTCGATGGTCGTAGGGCTGCCTGAAATTTCAGCCCCGGAAGTAATGTCCAGCGCATGGAGGCGCTGGAAATAATTGGCGTTTTTGTCCTTGGACATGGCCACCAGGTACATCGTGCCGCGGTCTCCGTCGAAGGCAATCACCGGGGTTGCGGTAATGCCAATTTCAGGAGTCACCTGGCCGCACTGACGGTCGTCGCTGGGAGTTTCATTTGGTCCAAGCACGGTCACGTGCCACAGCTGCGCCAGCGAGTCCGCGTCGAAGGCGTAAACGGAATCATGTTCCGTGGCCACGAGCACAACGTTGTGCGCACCACCGCCAACGGCCAAATTGGAGACATACAGCGGCTCGGCATCAACCAACCCATCCGTGTTCAGAAACCCAACCTTGCCGAATCTCTCCGCATGGACATTGCTGAGCGTCAGGATTTTCTCTTCCAGGTTTTGGCCGGTGCGCGCTACGTCGTTGTGATAAGTGAGCACCCTCGCCGTACCCGGCGTTTGCGGGTCACCCGGGGTGGTTTGCAGCCCTAATACCACAAATACGGTAAAGACTGTAGCCACGATCGACGCCACAGCCACAATCGCTCGCTTCGCCAATGCCATCCTCCTGCACAAAAGTCCTCTTAGTTGACGCGGCGCGCCGGGCCGCGGTTACGGGGAAGGAATTGTACATGCCCGTGGGGCGGGGACTAGACATACACGGACGGCTATGACCTCGAACCGCTTTAGGCCCAGAACAAATGCGGTTTCAGTGTGGGTCCATCATGGTGGCCGGTGAGATTTTTCTCCAACTGCTGGCGTGAAGGCCGCAAAGACTGGCGCATTCGGTCCATATCGGATTCGGGAAATGCTGCAAACGTCCGTGCGACCGCAATATTATGATCCAGCATCTCTTTATGCGGCATACCCACAACCGCCGTCGTGACCGGCAAGCTCATCGAATACCGTAGCAGCGAATCAATGTCGCTCTTGCCGTCTGCATTCTTCAGCAGAAACTCCTGGCCGGTAACCTTCATCGCGATCACACCCAGGTTTTTCGCGCGCGCGGCGGGAAGAGCCAGTTCCTCGAAGTTGCCGTTTTGTGAAGCGTTCAGCGCCATTTGCACGCAGTCCAAATCGTGCCTCTTGATCGCCTCTGCCATCACTTCTCCATTGGTATGGCTGGTCATGCCGATGGCTCGCGTCATTTTCTGCTCGCGCGCTTGCAGCAAACCTTTCATAGCGCCGTCGGGAGCCTCGATCTTAGCCAGGTCGTCGACCTGGCCCAGCCCATGAATATGCAGCAAGTCCACATGGTCGGTTTGCAAGCGCTTCAGGCTGCCGTCCAGCCGCCGCATGAATTCATCGCGCGTCCGGTCCGGAATCTTCGTTGCCAGCCAAACGTCTTTGCGTCGCGTCGCCATTACCTTGCCTACCCGCATCTCGCTCTTCCCGTCGCCATATGCGTAAGCCGTATCCAGATAGGTGATGCCCTGGTCGATCGCGTGATCCAGAATGTTTAGCGCTTCCGTTTCGTCCTCATACATCAGGAACCGGCTGCCACAACCAAACGCCAAGATAGAAACCTTCGCGCCTGTCCGCCCTAGTAATCGCGTCGGCAACTCATTTGGGTTCGTCGGCCGCCCTTCGGCCCATTCGCCCAGAAATGAATAACCCATGCCGGCCGCGGTGCCAACGCCAACTTGTTCCAGGAACTTTCTGCGCGAGAGGTCCTTCACCATGATCAACTCCTTACCGACGGTATCCTGTCTTTCTATGCCGTTCGTGGCTACTTGTCAAAGAGAAATGCGCAGCCCTCCGCCCAGCTCCAAGTCCCACCTGTTCGAACTATTCAAACCGAATTCCCGACGATTCCGGGGATTCGAGATATACTTTTTCCACCCGGCCGTTGCATGTTTTCGTGGAGGCGTGTCATGGCAAAGCGACAGGATCGGGTGGAACTGAAGGGCAGCGCGCGAGCGCCAATTCCCGGCGGTCAAGACCTGGGCCCGGCTGACCCAAATCAGCAAATCGCAGTCAGCGTTTTCCTGCGCCGTGGCTCGTTACCCGGAAAGTTTAACGCATCCGCGGAACTGGGTACTCTCCCTCCTCGCCAAAGGAAATATCTTAGCCGTGAAGAATTCGCGCGTCTGCATGGGGCGTCGCCGTCTGATCTGGAAAAGGTGCGCGCTTTCGCCGGGCAATATGGACTAAAAGTCGTCAGCGAGGATCGCGCCAGCAGGATCGTGAAACTTAGCGGCACCGTGCAAGCTTTCAACTCCGCCTTTGGTGCAGACCTGCGCCGCTACCAACATTTGTCCGGCACGTTTCGCGGCCGCACCGGCACGCTGACGATCCCTGCGGAATTGGAGCCTATCGTCGAAGGTGTTTTCGGGCTCGATGATCGTCCACAAGCGAAAGCACATTTTCGTTTGCTGAACAAAAAAACAAACGCCCCCGGCCAAGCAGCGGCTACATCCTATTCGCCCGTTCAGGTTGCCGAAGCCTACAACTTCCCCGCGGGCGTGATTGGCACAGGCCAGTGCATCGCCGTGATCGAATTGGGCGGAGGCTACAACACCAGCGATCTCGATTCCTTCTTTGGCAGTCTGGGCATTTCTCCCCCGCAGGTCACCGCTGTCTCTGTCGATGGAGCTACCAATTCTCCCACCGGTGATCCGAGTGGCGCTGACGGCGAAGTGGAGCTGGACTTGGAGGTTGCGGGATCAATCGCGCCAGGAGCACAGCTCGCCGCCTACTTCGCGCCTAACACCGATCAAGGGTTCATCGACGCGGTGACCAGCGCCGTGCATGACGCAACCCTCAAGCCCTCGATTATCTCCATCAGCTGGGGCGGCCCGGAAAGCTCCTGGACTCAACAATCTCGCGATGCGCTCAATTCCGCCTGTCAGGACGCCTCGACCATGGGTGTGACCGTTCTGGTTGCATGTGGCGATGATGGCGCCACAGATGGTACTTCGTCGCCCACCGTGGACTTTCCGGCGTCCAGCCCCTTCGTTGTCGCCTGCGGAGGCACTCGCCTGACGCTCTCCGGCACCACAATTCAAAGCGAGCAAGTCTGGAATGAACTTTCTGCCAATGAAGGAGCGACCGGCGGCGGCGTCAGTGAACTCTTCGCTCTTCCGACCTTTCAGCAAAGCGTTAACGTCCCTAAAGCCCCCAACGGGTTCGTGGGCCGCGGTGTGCCCGATGTGGCGGGCGATGCCGATCCCGAGACCGGCTACAACGTGGTCGTCGACGGCCAGCAAACGGTGATTGGCGGCACAAGTGCGGTGGCCCCGTTGTGGGCAGGTTTGTTCGCACTGATCAACCAATCGCTGGGCGCAAATGTCGGCTTTGTGAATCCGCTTTTATACAGTGCGAAGCCCGAAGCCACGTTTCACGACATCACTTCGGGCAATAATGGAGATTATTCAGCCGGGCCTGGCTGGGATGCCTGCACCGGCCTCGGAACCCCCAACGGCGCCGCGCTATTGACGGCTCTGCAGGGCAGATAAATGCGCGGCGCTAGCGCGAACGAGCCACCACCAAAGTCAGATCGTCGAACTGTTCGCCCGCGCTAAATTCTTGTACGGCACTTTCAATCGCTTTCAGGAGCTCGTCGGGTGTGGCCGCAAGATGCTCCCGCACAACTTTCTTCAGTCGATCCTCGCCAAATTCGTTTCCATTTTCGTCATTCGCTTCGGTTACCCCATCGGTATAAATAACCAAAACGTCTTCCGGCTCGAGCGTAACGATCTCGGTCTTGCATTCCCAGCGCGGAAAAAGTCCGATCACCGATGCCGTCGGCTGCAATCGTTCCACGCCACCTCCGGCCCGAAATAGAAGCGGTGGATTGTGTCCGCAATTGGCATACTCCAATTGCCGCGAAGTGTCGTCGTATACCGCCAGAAACAACGTAGCGTAGCGGTCATCCGGCGTGTTCTCGTAGAACAGCTGATTCACCGATTCCAGCAGCCCCGGCAGCCATTTCCCCTCGCGCTTGATATTCAACAAATCCTCCCGCGCAACCGCGGACCTGCTGCGCAGATTGGCCTGCAAGTTGGCCATCAGCAGCGCACCGGCAATTCCCTTCCCGGAAATGTCCGCCAGCACGAGCGCCAGATGCGTCGATCCCAGATCCCAGAAATCGTAATAATCCCCTCCAACCTGTCGTGCTTGAATGCAGCTGCCGTCATAGTCGAGTGTGGCCAGAGGTGGTTTCACTTGCGGGAACAAACGCGATTGCACATCGCGCGCAATTTGCATTTCACGATCCGCACGGCGGTCCAGCTCCATTCGGTCGGCCATTTGTTCGGCAAGGTGCATGTTCTCCAGAGAGATCGCCGCTTGGCCGGCCACGGAATCCAGCAGGCGTTTATCCTCGCTCGAGTATGGCTCCTCGGAGAGTGGCTGGCCGAGAATCAACAACCCCACCAATCGCGCGTCACGTCCGAGCAGCGGCACAAGGCATTCCGGTGAGAGCGGCGCGAGCGCAAAATCCCGCGGCGCATCCGGATCGCCAGTCGGGGGAATGTCCCAAGTGCGGCCGCGGAGCGTCAACTCCCGGAGGAACGGTACATCGGCAGAAAGTGTATCGAGGCCGTGTGGTACCGGCGGTCCGATTGCCGCCAGTTCGCCGTTTGTTCCTCCAAAGTAAATGGCCATCGATTGCGGATGGAATGCTCGCTTGAAATGGCGTTCCAACAGCTCGGCAAGTTCGCGGCGGTCAGACACAACACGAATTTTCTCGCCCAATTCCTGCAGGATCATGCGGGCGTCATAGGAACTTCGAAAAAAGGCTCGATCAATACGGTCGGTGCCACGCTTTACCAGCGGCCCGGCAACCCACACCAGGGCCACGCCGAATGTGGCGCTCAGGGCCATGCCAAACTGAGAATTCTCGGCGAAGAACCCGGAGAAAAAACGCGCGAACAGAAAAATAGCCAGCAGCGCCCCGCTAAAAAGCAAAACGAAGTAGGCGCGTTGCACAAGCACATAGCGCGCGCTGCGCCTCAACAGTGCCGGGATTTCCAGCACGCGGTGCTTGATGATGGCATACGCAAACGACAAGGGATACAGGAGCACAAGAAAGTTGAGGCTTACGTCGACCCAAAAGGTCGGCCGGTAGTTCGTAAAGTCGATCAGGATATGCCCGCTGACGTAAGGGATTACCCCGAACAGGGTCCCCGCCAGCAGCACGCGTGACTTGCGACGGGCTTCCGGTGAAGTTTCGGCGCTATAGCAGTTCCAAATCAGGGAAACAAGGCCGAGAACGAGAAATCCATAGTTCAGTGCGTGCCGCAGGAATTCCGCCCCTCCCTCGCCTATCGCGTTCGTTAACAATCCAGGCAAGCGCGCTTCGCCATACGGCAATCCCGGAATAATCTGTGATCCGGCAATCACCAGACAGACCCATTTCAGCCACGGGGCCCGCCGTTCCAACGGGGATTTCTCAGGGAACAGCGCGAAAAAGAGGTAGAACAAAGCCGCGATCAGCGAAAAAAAGATCCCCCGATACAGTGAGACGATTGCCTGTATCGCGCCCGGCAATGCAGGCAGGTTGTTAAAGCTAGGCACCGCCACGAACCCGGCGAACAGCAACGCCAGCAGCCATGCATTCACATCGTCCAGGCGAAGGAAAAGAACCGCAAAGCCCACGAACAAAAAGAAGATCGGATAAAAACCGAGAACCTCCTCGGCCGACTCGCGGGCGAATCCTTCGGCCGCCTTGCCGGCTTCCACGGAGCGGAATATCGCACGGAAGGTCAGTGGTTGAGACTCACCAGCGCGCCGTACGGTGACATCCACTTTGTCGCCGGGTTGCGCATGACTCCAAACCTTATTGAAGATCGCATAGGAAGTCAGCGGCTCGCCGTTGAGGGCTGTGATCCGATCACTCGCTCGCAGCCCTGCTCGTTCTGCCGGGCTTCCGGCCTGAACATTGAAGACTGGGATCGAGGCTGTCGCCGGATCGAAGTACGTATTCCGCGAAGAATTGAAACCGATTTCGACGAGATGCGACGCAGGGTGTCGCACGTCGCGCATCCACGCCAACGCATAAAGCGTTGTGAACGCGCACAAAAGTACCGCCAGCACCAGGAGCACCGGACGCGGAAGCGCGCACCACCCGCGCCGCCGAATGTTCGTTGTCGAAATGGCCATGCCGTGTACAGAGTATGATTCGATGGCACTGCGGTCAATCGCCCCAAGTGCCTTCACACAATTTCAGGAGGCGCCCCCCAAGGATAGGGACGCCTCCTTGACACTACGCTCTCGGAGAACTTTTCTCCCAAAACTACAGTGATTTCACCTCAATTTTCACTTTCCGGATGACTTCGGCTTTGGGCAAAGTGACTTCCAGTATGCCGTTCTTGAGGGTAGCCTTCACGTTCTCCGGCCTCACTTCGACCGGGAACTTGATGGTCCTGTAGATGTTCAGCTTCTCCATGTGCTGGGGCATTTCCTCTTTCTTCTCGGTCCTGGCTTCTTCCCGGTATTCCTTCTTGCCGGTGATCACCAAGCGCCAGGGCTCGCAGGCAATGTTCAGTTCCTTCTCGGTGAAGCCGGGCACTTCGGCGCGTACCACCAGGTTCTCTTCCGTCTCATACAGTTTCAGGAAAATGGGCCGCAGCAGCTCGGGTTCGGTCTTCCATAGGTGCTCGAATTCGCGGCCGAACAATAGTGGCGTCTTCTGCAACAGCTCGTACGGGCGGCGGGCGATGAGGTCAAAGAACTCCTCCACATGCTTCGGGAAGCTCTCGAACTCCTCGTATGGTACCGGTATTGACTTCATGGCCTTTTCAAACTTGTTTTCGATCATGCCATCCTCCATCACCAAAAATAGGATCTGGCGAGAGGAGCAACTGAGGATGAGTCAAAACTCGAGGAAGTGGGGCCTAAGGTAGGTACGTCCAAGGGATTGGCCCGTCCAGGAAACAGTTCGCTCCTCAGTTCTGGATCCACCGCGACTGAGTGCAAATCGTACGCCGTGAAAACGAACCTGAGGATAATTTCGCAAGTCATTTCGCGAGCGCGGCCTGCGTGCGAGGTAAAAATTTCAGTGGGGATTTTTGCGCCGTATTTGTGAGAGAATTCGCGCAGAGGCTGCGCCGTTAGCCGCATTTGCCAGCTTCTTCCGCTCACTGTTACACGAAGTTTTTCGCTTTGCGCAGAAGTGGCAGATTCTTTAGGCTCACGCGGGAATCCATGAAACTCCGCAGAATTACACTGGCGTGGTGGGTCGCCGGGCTCGTACTGGCCGTGAGCGCGGTCACACGCGCTGACGATTTCAAGAATTTTAAACCCACCGGTTACGTCACCGACCGTGGCGGTATCATCAATGCCCAGACCAGAGCGCAGCTCGAAGCGCTCATTACGGAACTCCAGCAAAAAACCGGCGCGCAGATGGCCATCGTCACTGTGCAATCCCTGGATGGCAACGACATTGAGACTTATGCCGCTGACCTCTATAAACAGCTAGGTGTCGGGCCAAAGAAAGACGATCGAGGAGTGCTGTTGCTTGTGGCGCCCAACGATCGCCGCTACCGTGTCGAGGTCGGTTATGGCCTGGAGCCTGTAATCAATGACGCGCGAGCCGGTGATGTCGGCCGGCTGATGGCTCCTTACTTTCGCCAGGGCGATTACAGCAGCGGCATTTCCGCAGGCGCGTGGCAGTCGGCGAAATATGTAGCCGACGACAAGGGAGTCACGCTTACCGGGGCGCCGCAGTTGCGCCCGGTCCGGCAAGAAAAAGATTCTGGCAGCCTGGGCATCTGGATTTTTCTGGGTGTTATCCTGCTCGTTTTTCTTCTGTCTCGTTCTGGCGGTTCTGGCAGTAATATCAATCGGCGCGGTGGTGGCATGGGGAGCGGCTGGTGGATTGGCCCCATGATGGGTGGAGGGTGGGGTGGAAGCCGCGGCGGTTGGGGTGGCAGCGGGGGAGGTGGCTGGGGCGGCGGAGGTGGCGGCTTCGGTGGATTTGGTGGCGGATCGAGCGGCGGGGGCGGTGCAAGCGGAGGCTGGTAAGCGAAATTCATTGAGTAGTGTGGGTGCGATTATGGAAACGAAGCTCGAAGAACTGGTCAGTCGACTGAAGGAAGCGGCCGGCAAGAATTTGGAGTCGGTGGTCCTCTATGGATCCGCAGCGAGTGGCACGTACCAGCCGGGAACATCCGACTTGAATGTGCTGTGCACGCTGGTCACGATCGACGTCCACGAATTGCAATTGCTCGCGCCGGTGATTCTGTGGTGGACTCGCGAAGAAAAAGAACCAACCCCGCTTTTTTTCCTCACTGAAGAATTGCAACGGTCCACCGACGTTTTTCCCATTGAGAGCTTGGACGTTAAACGCGCGCATCGCGTGCTGTTCGGAACCGATCCTGTCGCCGATCTGGACATTCCCATGAATCTGCATCGCGTACAGGTCGAACACGATCTTCGTTTGCTGCTTTTGCGTTTGCGTCAGCACGTGCTGCACGCCGGAAATAATGAACTGGAATACACCGCCATTCTGAAAAAAACCGTCTCCGGCGCGCTGACTTTGTTGCGCCACACCTTGCTGGCCTTTGGCGAAGAACCTCCCGCGGAGCCTTTCGCTCTGTTTGAGCGCATTGCCGCCCTGACGGGCGCCGAGGCCCCGGCGTTTCAGGCCGCATACGACTTTCATGAAGGCGCAGCGTTAACGGACGATTCCTTCGTGCTCTACGACCACTACATCCACGCCCTGGAAAAAGTAGTGATTGCGATGGATCGCCTGGTACCGAAGAAGGAGTGGAAGCGGGTTACCCAGTAGAAGCCTGAAACTTAATCGATCGAGGTGGATATGAAAGCGGGAATCGTAATTCTGGTTGTTCTCTTGATCCTGGCATTTGTCTTAGGCTCCGCCTACGTCAGCCGGCGAAATCAGATGGCCATCAAGCGAGAGGCCGTGAACGCAGCTTGGGCCCAGGTGGACGTCGTTCTGCAACGTCGCGCCGACCTCATCCCTAACCTGGTGCAAACCGTCAAAGGCTATGCCGTTCAGGAACAGACTGTTTTCGGCGACATCGCCGCGGCGCGCGCAGCCTTGGTGGGCGCAAAGAATCCCTCCGATAAGATCGCTGCTAACGGACAATTAGACTCCGCTCTCAGCCGCCTGCTCGTCATCGTCGAAAATTATCCGCAACTGAAATCCAACGAAAATTTCATGCGCCTCCAGGACGAACTGGCAGGTACGGAAAATCGCATCGCGGTCGAGCGTAAACGCTATAACGACACGGTCCAGGACTACAACACGTACATTTCGTTGTTCCCGAACAGCATGGTCGCCAGCTTCGCTGGCTTTACACGCAACGACGCCTATTTCAAGACTGACGAGGGCGCGCGCCAGGCCCCCAAGGTCAATTTCGATTTCAACAAGCCGGCCACGACACCAGCCCCCTCGCCGGCTCCTGCGCATCCGTAGCCCGCTTGACCTGCGCGCGATGAGCTGCTTTCTCATCGCGCATGTTGACGGCCAGCCGTTGATTCACCACGGACGCGAATATCGGGTGATGACCAATGATCCGCCGTACGGGCAACAACTCGCACTGTTGAAGAAAATGGATTTTTCGCATCCCAGCAGTGCTAAGTCTCTGCCCGGAAATGTGAAGCCCTCCGACCGCTTTCAACGAGCCTCTTATTTTTTGCCGATGTTGCCGCAGCCGAAAAGCGAGCGGGAAGCGGTGGCGGGCATGTTCTCGATTGTGCGCAACGTTTCCGTTCCCTTCAGAGCGCCGTACAAGGGCTTCGGCATCCACAACACCGAATATCGGCCCGTGATGGATCTCACCGGCAAACTGTACTTTTTTGAGCTCACCACCGGTGCGAGTGTGATGTGGCCCGACCTGACGAAGTTCCACCTGGCTCCAGGCGACGCGGTGATGATTCTGAATCCAGACAAGGTGCAACTTTCCGGGGACGTCAGCGGCAAATTCAGCAGGGAGGACAAGTCGCCATTCTAATTCTCTCTCAGAGCGTCAGCCCGCGAGGAATTCCCTCAGCAGCATATGGAAATGGTGCACGCCGTTTTCGCGCTTTACCGAATAGCGACCACGGTCGTAGGTAGCGGACTGCAATCCCCGCTGCACTGCTTCGCAAATGTGAATGTCTTCCTGCTGCACAACATCGCTGAAGGCGACGGCTTTCAGCGCACGCTCTTGAGCCTGCGGCGAATTCGCGTCATAAAAATACCACTCGAAAATTGTCAGTGTTTTGTCGTGTGATAGAGGCACGATTACATTCGTTGACAAGTTGTCCGGATAAAAATTAAACATCATATTCGGGAACACCCAAAAATACAGCGCTTCTTTCAACCCTGCCGCGGCTGGCGTATAAACGCGTTCCTGCCCCTCACCCGGCTTCACTTCCTTTACCGGACCAAGCTGCTGCGAATGGTAGCGGAAGGTTTCACAACGGTAGCGCGGGTAATCGATCTCCTTCATCAACCCGGGATGGACAATCGGGATGTGATAACCCTCAAGATAGTTATCGACATACACTTTCCAGTTGCAATTCACGACGTAGTCGCGGCGCTCCGTGAGCTTTAACCCAGAAAAGGAAAACGCGCGCGCCAATTCCGGGATATTGCCGAGATATTCCGACAGCGACGGCCCGGCGGCTGAAAAATTAATGAAGATGAATTGCTGCCACGTTTCGCAGCGCACCGGCACCATTCCCATGCTGGAACGATCGAAAAACTCCAAGCCGTCCACTTCGGGCGTGCCGATCAACCTGCCGTCCAGCGTGTACGTCCATCCGTGATACGCACAGTTAAACACTTTGCGGCAGCCGGCACCCTCCGCGATCGGCCCAGCACGATGACGGCAAACATTGCTGAACGCACGTAGCTTGCCCGCCGCATCCCGCACCACCACGATGGGCTCGCCTGCCACGTCAGCCGTGAAATACGATTCCGGATCCGCAATCGTTCGCCGCTTGCCGTTCACTTCGCCGCAGGACTGGTTGAGCGCGCCCACAAATTGCCAGGTCCGCCGGAAAATCTTCTCCTTCTCAAACGCCAGCACTCCTGGCTCCGTATAAAACCGTGAAGCCAGCGTCTCCGCACATTCCAATTTTGGATTTACATCGACCCGGATGGGTTGCGTGTTCATGGAAGGAAGCTACCAGAGTCGACAGCGGCCAGCCAACTACCCGCTGCCAGATTTCGCCCACCTATTATGTTGTCGTCCCGAGCAGCGCTTTTTGCGACGAAGTACCTCAACCAATCGGTTCCACACACGAATCGGTCTCCGAACCACCCGTCCGGCCTTCAGAACTTGCGCGTTTCCTGCCGCGACCAGCGTTCCACCACGATCTTCGATTCCGTATAGAACTCCACCGCGTCCTTGCCCTGCGCGTGGAGAATCCCGAAGAAGCTTTCTTTCCACCCGCTGAAGGGAAAATAGGCCATCGGCGCAGCCACGCCGATATTGATGCCAATGTTTCCCGCCGGCGCTTCGTAGCGAAACTTCCGCGCCGCCGCTCCGCTCGTGGTGAAGAGCGAAGCCTGGTTGCCGTACGGGCTCTTGCGTACAAATTCGATCGCTTCATCAATGCTGTCGGCGTGAATCAGGCTCAGTACCGGACCAAAAATTTCCGTATTGGCCAGCGAACTCGAAGCCGGTACGCCATCCAGAATTGTAGGCTTCAGGAAATTGCCATTCTCGTGCCCGGCGACTGCTGCATTTCGGCCGTCGACGATTGCTTTCGCTCCGTCCGTCACACCCGTGCCGATTAAAGATTCGATCCGCGACTTACTGTCCTTCGAAATCACAGGCCCCATCTGGACGCCAGCGTCCAAGCCGAACCCTACCTTAATGGACGAAGCGGCGTCTGCGATCGCGTCGCGAAACGTCTTCTGCGCTTCGCCAACCGTCACGGCAACGGATACCGCAAGGCACCGCTGGCCCGCGCATCCAAATGCGGAATCAGTGATAATCTGCTTGGCCAGATCCATATCCGCATCTGGCAGCACGATGACGTGATTCTTCGCGCCCCCCTGGCATTGCATGCGCTTGCCCGCCGCCGCCGACCGCTGGTAAACGTGCTTCGCCACTGGCGTCGAGCCCACAAAACTCACCGCTCGCACCGCCGGATGATCGCACAGCGCATCGACTACTTCCCGGCCGCCATTCACCACGTTGACCACGCCCTTGGGAATTCCCGTCTTTTCAACAAGTTCGATAATGCGACGCACCGTAATCGGCACGCGCTCGCTCGGCTTCAACACAAACGTATTTCCGCAGGCCACGGCGTACGGCAAAAACCAGAACGGAATCATCGCCGGAAAATTGAACGGCACAATTGCCGCAACCACTCCCAGCGGCTGGCGGATCAACGTTTCGTCCACGCCAGGAGTAATATCTTCTAGGTTGTAGCCCTGCATCATCATCGGAATACCGCAGGCCACTTCCACGTTTTCGATTCCGCGCCGCAGTTCCGCCTTCGCCTCGGCGAACGTCTTGCCGTTTTCCAGCGTGATCAGCCGCGCCAATTCGTCGATGTGTTCTTCCAGAAAAAACTTCAGCTTGAATAAATACTGAATGCGCTCCCCCGCAGGTGTGCGGCGCCATGCTGGAAATGCTGCGGCCGCGGCTTGCACCACCGTGTCCACATCGGCGCTGGAAGAAAGCGGTGTGCGCGCGATCACCTCGCCGCTCGCCGGATTCATGACATCCATAAATTCTACTGCGGACGATTTTTGCCACGCGCCCCCAAAATAATTCAGAATTTCCGTTACTGGGGTGGTTGCTGTACTGCTCATGCGAGGGCTCCGTGCCTTCACCCGCTTCGCGGCGAGTGACAGGGCTTGCCATATGAAGGATAGCGGTCCATGGGACCGAAAATCAGCAGTGCCAGTTTATCAAAAATGTCCGGCGTTAGGCGTCGATTCAACGCCGATCAAAATCGAAGTCCATCCCTAGCAAGGGAGACGCGCGGAAAGCCCGTGCGAGAATCTTTGGTCGGTCACATTAACGGACAAGCTTGTCGTAGTCGCTCGACGGAAATCACAACCACCGCTTCCCCCCGGCGCGAAATGACTGGCGGCCCTTCGGCGCCTCGCACGACCGAAAACCTCTCTGAATCGCGGGTTAGCGGTTCGCACCTGCCTCGCCAGACCGGCTATCCTCGGCTCGTTTGCTTTCCTTCATCCGTGAACATCGATCGCCTCCTGACCAGTCTGACTAGTCGACAACTGCCACCAACGCCCTACTTTATCGAGGCGTATGCCTCATACGCGGCGCCAATCAGTGGCGCGGACTCGTTCAGCACGATCGAAACCGGCACGTCAGAAAGCATCTTTTCAAAGTGCCACTTGTCTTGAAACGACTTGAAGAACGTTCCATCCTTCATCTTCGGCAGAATTTTTACCGCGATGCCGCCGGCGACGTAAACTCCGCCAAGCGCCAGCACTTTCAACGCAAGATTGCCGGCTTCGGCCCCATAAATGTTGGTCCAAAGATCCAACGCTTCCACACACACGGGGCACGAACGGTCTAGCCCGCTCTTGGTGATAAACGGAGCAGGATCCGCATCAGGATCTTCAAAGATA
Organism: Candidatus Acidiferrales bacterium; assembly: GCA_963742325.1. Classification (GTDB taxonomy): domain Bacteria; phylum Acidobacteriota; class Terriglobia; order Acidiferrales; family UBA7541; genus Acidiferrum. The sequence continues at coordinate 4,632,347 of CAVULB010000002.1, forward strand.
GGGTGTTTCACGCTCGGGGCGATGAATTCATGCAGCGTGCGAAAGCCGCGCCCGGAGAGAATCAATTCCCAACTCACTTGTGGATAGCGATGCCGCATGAACTTCAACAAGTCGATCTGCTGATCGGACCTCGGTGAATAATCGGAATGCCCGCCCTCGCTGGGCACCACCTTGTATCGGTTGCCATCCCAAAACAAAATTCCCTCGCCCAAGCCCGTACCAGCCGCCAGCAAAGCTCGCGATGCCCCCGGAACGGGCGTTCCCTGATTTAGTACGCAAAAATCTTCGGGAGGAAGATGCTCAAGACTATGGCCAGTGGCGCCAAGATCGTTCACCAATACGATGGATTTGACGCCCACTTCGTGCGCCAATATTTCGGCGTCCACAATCCATGGCAAATTGGTCGCGTGAATGCGGTTATCAATGACCGGGCCAGCCACTCCGAATCCGGCGGCTCGAATTTTCTCTGGCCCCAGGTAGGGTGCCGCAAGTCGCGAAAATTCCCTGATAATCAGATCAAACTGTGCGAATTCCTTGCTGGCAAAGCGCTCGCGAAATACGAATTCCAGCTTTCCGTTTTTTTCCGCAAATAGTGCCAGATTGCATTTTGTGCCACCGACGTCGCCTGCGAGAATCACCTTGCCTCCCGACCAATTCCTTATATTAAACCGTTTTAAGGGTTATACCATTGTCTGCCGTCTCTTTCGAGTAGTTGGTCCGATTCGTTCGGCCCCCAGCTACCCGAAGCGTACTCCGGCACGACGGCGGTCTTTGCGGCGCTCCACACATCCAGGATCGGTTCCACCAGCGCCCATGCCGCTTCGACCGAATCCCCGCGGTCAAACAATGTCGCGTCGCCCCGCAAACAATCGCTCAAGAGGGTGGCGTACGCGCTTCGCGATCCGTTTCCAAACGCTTTGATATAGCTGAAATCCATGGCCACATTTCCGATGTTCATCTCCGTTCCGGGCTTCTTGGCGCCGAAGGAAATGCAAATCCCCTCGTCTGGCTGAATATTCAACACCAGCCGGTTCGCTTTAACGTCCTTCTCCCGGAAAACGATATGAGGCGCTCGCTTGAATTGAATCATGATTTCCGTGGTACGTTTCGCCAGCCGTTTTCCCGTCCGCAAATAAAAGGGCACGCCAGCCCAGCGCCAGTTGTCAATCAACACGCGCATGGCGACAAACGTTTCTGTCCGCGAAGTTGGGCTCACCTGATGCTCTTCCCGGTAACCCGGCAGCGCCTTATCCCCCAGCTTCCCCGGTGCATATTGCCCGCGCACAACCCATTGCGCCACCATCTCCAGATTGAATGGCCGGATCGATTGCAGTACTTTCAATTTTTCGTTGCGCACGGAATTTGCATCAAACGAAGCCGGCGGCTCTACAGCAACCAGCGACGTCAACTGCAGCACGTGGCTCTGGATCATGTCCCGCAAAGCTCCAGCTGTTTCATAAAAACCGCCTCGGCGTTCCACTCCCAGCGTTTCCGAAGCGGTAATCTGGACGTGATCCACATAATTGCGGTTCCACAGCGGCTCAAAAATGCCATTCCCGAAGCGCAGGACCAGCAGGTTCTGCACCGTGTCCTTGCCCAGATAATGGTCGATGCGGTACACCTGCTTCTCTTCGAAAACATTCAACACAATCTTGTTCAATTCCTTCGCCGACCCCAAATCGCGCCCAAAGGGCTTTTCAATAATGATTCGCACCCACGATCCGGGTTTGGATGGACGCGCCAATCCAGCGCTGCCGAGATGCTCCACGATGTCCTGATAAACTTCGGGCGGCGTCGATAGGTAAAACAACCGGTTCCCGCCCAAATTCATTTGCACGTCCAGCTCTTCGAGTCGTTTCGCGAGTTTCGCGTACGATTCCGGGTCCTTGTAATCACCGTGGCAATAATAAAGGTTGGAAGCAAACTCATTCCACTTAGCGGGTTCGATAGGGCCTACCTCGGAAATCGTCATTGCCGCTTCACCCAACGTGCCCCGGAAGGAATCATCCGTCATGGGCGTACGCGCAAATCCAAGGATGGTGTAGCGCTCTCCGAGGGAACCATGCTGCGCCAGGTCATACATGGCGGGAATCACTTTGCGTTTCGCCAGGTCTCCGGAAGCTCCAAACAGAACGATGGAACACGGTTCTGCCGCGCCCCCGTAAATCGATCCGCGTCGCGTTGTCTCTTCAGCCATGGATTCCCTCCGGAAGACCGCAAAGCAAGCATTGCATGCTGCGCGGCTTCAGAACTATACCTCAATGCCAAGAGCCTTCAGGTCGGCCCGTAACTGTTCGGCATTTTGATGGTGCACCACGTGCATCCCAAGGCGGCGGGGGTTCTCCAGGTTCAAGCTGCGGTCGTCAATGAACACGGAGGCCTCTGCCGGACGTTGCGATACTTCGAGCGCGATTCGGTAAATCGTTTCCTCCGGCTTGCGCGCGTTCAAGAAACAGGAGCTGAAAAACGCCTGGAACTCCTTGCGCAGTCCGAACGCCTCGATCCGGTATTGGTTCAACTCCCGCGGCTCGTTATTGATCGATGCCACGTAATATTTCCCGCTTTGCGCCAGGTCCGTCAGTACTGCCCGCGTCTCCGGGTATTCCTTCGATTGGGCAAACATGAACGCCGTGAACTCTTCTCGCGTGAAGGACTGTGGTCGGTAGAAAAGCGTCCGGTCCAGATATTGGTTCAGCGAAATCTGGCCGGCGTCAAATGCGGGAAAAGACAGATCGTGGCGCTCGCGAAACTCCTCGAGGTTCAGCCCGAACATCTGGGCCGCCTCCATTCGCGAATTGTGGTCCCAACCGTTGGTCAGGATCACGCCGCCAATGTCCCAAAATACCGTGGTTATTTCTGACACAAGGAGTCCTCCCGGAAGAGCCCACGAGGAATATCAGATTCGTGCGCCGGACGGAAGAAAAAAAGCACCTCAAGCTGTCGATCGGTGTAAAGCTTGTTTGCATGCTTGATTAAGCTGATGCAACAAGTCCGATAACTCATCGCGATTGTGCAACCGGATGACCGGACGGCGCCAATATGGAAGCACGGTTGCAAGCGGCAGGTACCTGAAGCACAATGAATGTTTCTGGGGAGGATTTCATGGCCAACGATTCCTGTGAACCCACACCGCCGCCAAGCGAACCTGTCAAGCCCGGTGCACGCCTGGTTCATTGCGTGAAATTTGGTAAGGACCTTCCGGGTCTGGATCGTGTCCCCTGGAAGGGCGAACTCGGCAAGCGCGTCTATGAAAACGTTTCCAAGGACGCCTGGAAGCTCTGGATTGAGCACTCCAAAATGGTTATGAACGAATATCGCCTGAATCCCCTCGACCCCAATTCCCAGAAAATCATGGAAGAACAAATGGAGCAATTCTTCTTTGGCGAAGGCTCAAAGCTGCCAGAAGGATACGTCCCGCCTAAGGCCAAAGGCTGAGGAAGTCGTAAGTTCCTAAGTAGAATAAAGCGTACAACCGACATTCAGGGCTTGGGAGCTGCATGACTAAGCGGATGTTCGACCGGGAGCCTCGGAGTTAAGACAAATCTCAGCTTGCCATGCGCCTCGCGTAACATATTTTCCACTTCGGCCGGTTCCTCGGCGCTTGCAAACAAAAATCCCATGTAGCTCGATCCCTCCGGCCATGCCGCAATGTAGTCATGAATCCGCGCAGTGATTTCCAGGCCCGTGACCCCCGTTGTGTCCCTAGCATCTTTCTGCCCATCCACTTTTTCCAATATCCCGCTCTGCGGCACCGGGATCATCATCACGCCGGACGCGGCAGTTTCGCGCGGTGCATCGCCTCCCGCCATTTCCAAAGCGTGCCGCAAAAGAAGTTCCTCCAGCCCAATTTTTTCTGGCTCGCTCGGCGCGACAAAGCGCAACGCCCCCGCGCACAACCCACCGATGGGCCGTGCCGCAATTTCGATGGGCCACACGCCATCGTCGTTGACTCGAAATTCGCCATGAATTGGCCCGTGCGTAAGGCCAAGTGCCCGCACTGCGCTGAGCAAAGAGGCTTCCAGCGATTGCTGCCGGGCCTCCGGCAACCGCGAAGGCGTCACGTAGATCGACTCCTCGAAATATGGTCCCTCCAACGGATCGGGCTTGTCGAAAATCGCCAGAACGCGCAATTCTCCGCTGCTCAGCAGCGCTTCTACCGCCACTTCCTTGCCTTCCAGGTAGCCTTCCACCAACATTTGATCCAGGTTTGGCTCGCGGCTCGCGCGAATCTCCGGCGAATCCAGCAAACGCTTCAATCGCGCGGCTCCCGCCAAAAATTCCTCGCGGTTATCAGCGCGGACAACGCCTTGGCTGGCCGAAAGCGAAAGCGGTTTCAGCACACACGGGTACGGAATTCCCAGCAGCGAGGGTTCCGGCAGTGGGTTCAGTTTCAGACTTCGAAACCACGGCACCGGCACGCCCGCATCCCGCAGCACTTCCCGCAGGCGCAGCTTGTTTCTGCACGCTTCCACGCTCGCAGGATGGTTCCCCGCCAGCCCTAATCCTCGTGCCACATGGGCTGCCGCGATCGTCGGCCGATCTCCTACCGCCAAAACACCATCCACGGGCGAGCCCCGCTGCGCCCCCAGCACGGTCCCTGCCGCCCCCTCCGGCAGTTCAAAATGCACCGCCAGCGCGTGATCGTTCCAGGGATCGTCCAGCCGCCCGCACCGGTCGGTCACATAAGCAATTTCCACGCCCAATTTATCTGCCGCAGCCTGGAACGAGCGGGTCTGGTAGCCCAGCTTGGTGGCGAACAGCAGTATTCTCTTTCTCGGTTTCATCGCGTTTTATCGCCGCACTTCTACAGAAACGCTTCCGCTTGGCGCACCGCTTCCTTCGCTCTGGCTATCGGGACCAACTGGTCCCGCGTCGGCTCCGCTCAACAATACCAGGGCTCGTTGAGATACGGCACGGTGGCCCGTGAGGTTAGCAACGGTTGCTCCCGCTTCTGGCATTCCCGGTTCGCCCTATGGTTCACCGTCTGCCACATTTTCTCGAACGTTGCGGTACGCCCGCATTTCAGTTTTTCGCTGGAGGCTACAATCTCCTGTAATCCTTCACAAATCCGGTCGATCGCCGGGTTCGCATTCCTCCAGGGATAGATTAGCGCCTCGGCGTCAAACGGGCTTACCATCCCCCGCACTTCTTCGAGTTCCAAAAGCCGCGAGCCAGGAGGAATCAGCAGTCGAATCCCCAATTGGATCGGCGCCACAGCCTCGACCAGATCCAACCTGTTCAGTTGCTCGAACAAGTCCTGCAGCTGTGCAAACGTAGTCCACGGCGTAAACGGAATGAACGTCGGCTGAAGCACGATTTCCGCGCGACGGCACAGTTCCACGGCGCGAAAAAAATCGGCTCGCGTGTGATTCTTATCCAGCTTTTGCAGCACGGCATCGTCCAGCGATTCCACTGCCGAAGTGATGAACAAGCAGCCTGTGGCACGCAGCGTGGTCAGCAACTCCGCATCGTGCAGAAGATGTTCCACCTTGATGGTCACGTCATACGTCAATTCCGGAAACTCACGATGCAGCGCTTCGACTAACGGAATCGCGTGCCCCACTCCATTGAAAAAATCAGGATCGCCAAACGTGATGTGCCGCGCCCCCGCGGCCATCTGCTGACGGATATCCGCTAGCACCACCTCGCGATCCACGATCCGGAACACGCCTTCGTACACCGGCACCACGGGGCAATGCCGGCAAAGATGTTTGCAGCCGCGGCTCGCCTCCGTGTAGCCCACCACGCGGTGGTCCCCGGAAGGAAGCACCAGGTGCGCGTACAACCGCAGTGCAGGCAATCCCGTGCGATCTGGCACCATGAAACGCAATCGGCTTAGCGATACATTTGAATCCAAAGGATGAATGTGCGGCATCGCCGACAGCCCGGAGACATGCTCCGCGAGATCGACCAGCGCCTGCTCAAACTCGCCGCCCAACAAGCTGGTGATTCCTTGCGCTTGCAAAATATCTGCCGCAAGTGACGCATATAACCCGTAAGCGCACAAATGCGCCTTGGGATTGATTCGCCGCAGCGGCTCTAGCAATTCCACCGTCAATCGCGTGGCTGTGTGCATCGGCACATAAAATCCGATCAATTCCGCCTCGCGCACCGCTTGTTCATGCAGCCCTTCTCGCGACAAGTCCAGGCACATCACCGCATGCCCGCGCTTCCGCAACCACGCGGCCGGCGACGCCAACCCGAACGGCTGCCGCCCCAACTCATATGTTGAAATAAGGACAATCCTCACGATGATTCATTATAGCCGCCTCTGCTCGCGCGCGTGATTTCGGTTATCATAGAAGTCCGTTCATCCTTCGAAAGGAAGTTGAGAATGCCGATCTCCGCAGCAAACTCCTTCAATACCCGAGACAAACTTAGCGTTGGCGCGCAGGTCTTCGAAGTCTATCGCCTCGACAAGCTCGAAGAGCAAGGGCTCGGTGCCATCGCCAATCTTCCCTTCTCTCTTCGAATCCTCCTCGAAAACCTGATGCGCTGCGAAGATGGCCGCTTTGTGCATGCCGACGATATTCGCGCTCTTGCGAAATGGACCCCCAATGGCCCGCAGAGAGAAACCGCCTTCATGCCTGCCCGCGTGCTGTTGCAGGACTTCACTGGCGTGCCTGCCGTCGTCGACCTGGCTACCATGCGCGAGGCCATGCAAAAACTCGGCGGCAATCCCAAGCGCATCAATCCGCTTTTCCCTGCCGAACTAGTGATCGATCACTCCGTTCAAGTGGACAGCTTCGGGAAATTCGATTCCTTCGGCCTTAACGCCGAGCTCGAATTTCAGCGCAACATCGAACGTTACCAGTTTCTCCGCTGGGGCCAGAACGCCTTCCGCAATTTCAAGGTCGTGCCTCCGGACACCGGCATCTGTCACCAGGTCAACATCGAATATCTCGCGCGCGTCGTCTGCGCTATGCCCAATGGTAATCGCCTGGAAGCTTTCCCCGATTCCCTCGTTGGCACCGATTCGCACACCACCATGGTTAACTCCCTCGGTGTTTTCGGCTGGGGCGTCGGCGGCATTGAAGCAGAAGCAGCCATGCTCGGCCAGCCGCTTTCCATGCTCGTTCCCGAAGTCGTCGGCTTCAAGCTCTACGGGCGCTTGCCAGAGGGGTCGACCGCAACGGACTTGGTCCTCACCGTCACAGAAATACTGCGCAAGAAAGGCGTCGTCGGAAAATTCGTCGAATTCTATGGCTCCGGACTTTCCAGCCTCAGCGTTCCCGATCGCGCCACCATCGCCAACATGGCTCCGGAATATGGCGCCACCATGGGCTTTTTTCCCGTCGACGACGAAACACTGTCCTATCTCCGCTTCACCGCGCGCAGCCAAGAACAAATCGCGCTCGTCGAAGCTTACTGCAAGGAGCAATCCCTGTTCCGCACCGATAGCACGCCCGAACCGCTTTTCAGCGACAAGCTCGAACTTGATCTCGGCAGCGTGGAGCCCACGCTCGCCGGCCCGAAGCGACCCCAAGATCGCGTCGCGTTGAAGAATGCCAAGACTTCCTTCACAAAAGTAGTCGAAGGCTCTGCCGCCAAGGAAGTTGCCGTAAAAAATAATGGCGATGCTTTCCCGCTTTCCAGCGGCGCAGTCGTGATCGCCGCCATCACCAGCTGCACAAACACTTCGAATCCCTCGCTCATGCTCGGCGCGGGCCTGCTTGCCAAAAAAGCCGTCGAGCGCGGCCTGCAAGTGAAGCCGTGGGTGAAAACCAGTCTGGCACCCGGTTCAAAAGTTGTTACCGATTACTTGCAAGCCTCCGGCCTGATGTCTTATCTCGAAAAACTGAAGTTCCACCTAGTCGGCTACGGGTGCACCACCTGCATTGGCAACAGCGGCCCGCTCCCCGGACCAATTGGAGCGGCCATAAAGGAAAACAATATGGTCGCGGTCGCCGTCTTGAGCGGCAATCGTAATTTCGAAGGACGCGTCCATCCTCTTGTGCGTGCAAATTATCTGGCATCGCCTCCGCTGGTGGTTGCCTACGCTCTAGCCGGCCGTATGGATTTGGATCTTACAACGGAATCCCTGGGCACGGATTCCAATGGCAAGCCCGTGTACCTGCGCGAAATCTGGCCCACGCCGCAGGAAGTGGAAGCCACCGTGCGCGCATCAGTCACCACGGAACAATATCGCAAAGAATACAGCCAAGTCTTCGAAGGTGACGCCCATTGGAAGGGCATGCAAGTTCCCGAAGGCGATTTGTACAAGTGGGATGCCAACTCCACTTACATCAAATTGCCTCCCTACTTCGAAAACATGCCTAAGAATCCCCCGGCCCTCGCGGACATTCACGGCGCGCGTGTTCTAGCCGTTCTCAGCGACAGCGTCACCACAGACCACATTTCCCCTGCCGGCTCGATCGCCGTCGATTCACCCGCCGGAAAATACCTCATCGCCCACGGTGTGAAGCCCCATGAGTTCAATTCCTATGGCGCGCGTCGCGGCAATCATGAAGTGATGATGCGCGGAACCTTTGCCAATATCCGCTTGCGCAACCAGCTCGCCCCCGGCAGCGAAGGCAGTTGGACGCTGCACCTCCCCGACGGCGAAAAAATGTTTATCTACGACGCTTCAGTGAAATATCGCGAAGACGGCGTGCCACTCTTGGTCATCGCCGGAAAAGAATATGGCTCTGGCTCATCTCGAGACTGGGCCGCCAAAGGCACGCGCCTTCTCGGAGTCCGCGCGGTTCTAGCGGAAAGCTACGAACGCATTCACCGCAGCAATCTCGTCGGTATGGGCGTCCTTCCCCTGGAATTTCTACCCGGCGAAACCCGCGAATCGCTCGGCCTCACCGGTCACGAAGTCTTCGACGTCGAAGGCGTTGCCACTCTGACTCCGCGTAAAGAAGCGATCGTCCATGCCAAATCCGCCGACGGCCAGGTCAAGACCTTCCAGGTGCGCCTGCGCGTGGACACACCCGAAGAAGTCTCCTACTACCGTCACGGCGGCATCCTCCAATACGTCCTTCGCCAAATGCTCGAGTAAGATCATGGCGAAACGCGTGCGCATCATTCTTGAGAATTCCGAATACAAGGAGACCGCGCGTTCGGCAGGTTCGCGGAAGATGTCCGTGGCTGAATGGATTCGCTAAAGATTGAAATCAAGCGCGGCGAATCTCCAGGAGACCGCGCCAAGAAACTCAAGGCAATCCGCGCAGCGGCCAAGCACGAGCGAGGTTACCGACACCCAAAGCATTTCTAAGCGTTGATGGGCCAACCCAATTATGCTTTGCGCCCTGAATCAGCTGGCCGCCGGTGAGTGCTCACAAACAAAAGAAGCAGAACGCCGGCAATGACAGAAGCCACACTGGCGACTTGCGCGTTCGTCATGCCCAGGAACGAGCGCGGGTTGATTCGAATAATTTCCACCAGGAAGCGCCCTATGCCTGTGAGCATCAGATAGCTGCAGAAAATGGTTCCCGCCTTTGTCTTCGTGTTCGAACTCTTGAGGACTTTCGTTCCCAAGTGCCACAGAAACGCCCCGATCGCGGACCAAATCATCAGTTCATATAGGGGAGCAGGGTGTACCTTACAACTCGCGGGCCATCCCCACTGCACACAGGAATCCGTCGTCGGCACAACACCATTTGGAAAGCTCATTCCCCATGGCAGGTTCGTCGGCTTGCCGTAATCCCCATCCCCCGAAAGAAAACAGCCGATGCGCCCAATGCCATAGCCAAAGGCGGCCGCAGGCGAACACGCGTCCAGAAATTGCAGCAGCGGCAGCTTGGCCCGCGAGCCGAGGAATAGTAGCGCTCCAAAACCGCCCAGAAATCCGCCAAACCAGGCAAACCCATAACGGCTGAACAACAACCCCCACGGATTGGCGAAAAATATGCTGGGCTCTTCCAGCAGGTGGTACAGTTTCGCGCCAAGAATTCCCGTCAGCCCTGCTACGGTAATCATGAAGAAGGCGTCCGCCTTCATCCCTCGCCGGTCAAAGTCAGCCTGCAAAATATAAGCCGCGCCGATCAATGCCAGCGCAACCATCAATCCAAATGTGGGGATCGTCAACGGCCCCAGGTGAAGGTAGGGAATCATTCGTCAATTTTCGTGATGCACTTCAAAAGTATACACGAGGCTGCTTCTCAAGCCCGCGGGCGCCACCAGTGAAAGGCCATCCCGAGTGCCAGCCACGCCCCCAGTGCGATCCATTCGGACAACGTGAAGCGCCCCGGTACGCCGGGCACCCATTTCATCAGCAGCATCAGCAAAGACACGATAATTCCCGCCGACGCCACCAAGCGCAGCCGCACCCTCCGATCCACCATATATAAGGACACGCAAGCCGCCAGCCACCCAAACGCCGACGCCATCGACCCAACTTCCGTCACCGGCACCAGCAGAGCATCTCCCACCAGTAGTCCCACCAGCGTTGCCACGGTCACTCCAGCAATCGCCACGCTCGGCGTCAAACGGACCGAGTCGATTTTGGCAAACACGGGCGGAATGGTGCCCCGCCGGCCGAACGCAAACAGCAGTCTCGTCGCGGCCACAAAATTCCCGTTGAATACTTGCAATAGCCCGACAAGCGTAATGCCCAATATCAGCCGAACAATCCAGCGGGAATTCGTACCTTCCCCAAACGCTATCGCTGTGGCGAAGCGCTGGCCCAGCAAGCCCTGCCAAGGCGCGATATACGCAACTGCCCCTACGGCTAGAACATAAAATCCCGCTCCAACTAGAAGCGCCATGGCAATGGCCTTGAAAAAGTCCCCCGGCGGAAATCCTGGGTGTGATTCTTCAGCCACTTTGGGAACGGATTCAAAGCCGGTTAGGAAGTACGGCACGATCTGCAGCGTCAGCAGGATGGATAGCAAGGGTGTGTGGCTGAAATAGGGCCGGAAATTTGACGCCGTTCCCATATGCCCACTGACGGCGACCAGAAACAGGAACACTCCCAGCACTGCCGTGGTCGTCCAGTTCTGAAACATGGCGCTGGCCCGGATTCCGCGGTAGTTGAGCCATGCCAAAAATAGCGTCAACGCAACCCCCAGCAACAAGCGCGGTAAAAACACAGGCTGGCCCGCGATACGGTACAGTTCCCACACATCCAGCTGCGGAAAAAGAAACGCTACCAGTTTCCCGACGGCCACCGCCTCCCACGGGCACACGATGAAATAGGCCAGCAACATCACCCAGCCTGTGATATAGCTGACAAACGGGGGAAAAACCTGCGCCGTGTAAGCAGCCTCGCCCGACGCGTCCGGCAGCCGCTTCACCCATTGGCCGTAAACGTAGCTCACCGGCAACAGGAGAGCGCCGCCCAGCGCAAATCCCAGCATCGCTCCCAGCGGGCCTCCGCGGCCCAGCCAGTCGTCCATCACCACCACCCAGCCGGTCCCAATCATGGTTCCGAAGCCGATCGCGAAATAGTTCCAAAGGTTTAGTTTGCGCGCAAGTGTAGGCATCCGGGACAAGAGGCGCGGTTACGCCGCCTTACTGGTCGGTCGAGCATACCTTTGTGGGTGCTTGGTTTGAAGCTTAATCGCCCGAGCCAGGCTCGGAGGTATCGGAGTAGGAATCGTCGTTGAACTGATTGCGTTTCTTATAGGCCATCCAGGTGATTCCGGCGCAAATCAGCGTCGGCGGAATCGCCAATATCAGAATCCCGCTGCGTAACGCGGCGATCATCCGGGAACCGGATCCAGCCGCCTGTGTATAGCAAAGCGCGCAGTTCTGGGCAAAAGTAAGCGCGGGAGTGCCCAGCGCAATGGCAAAGGCCACATAGCGTGCCATTCGACCCCTTGAGCTCGGCATTGTTCACTACCTCTCAACCACAACTCTCTCGGCGGTAGCAGACAGACTACTGCCCCGCGGGCCTCATATGCAAGAGCCTGATGCTGTCCGACCACCACATATTCATCATCAGCAGCACAAATATGGTCACCGGTATCAATGTAAGGAATAGGCCCTGCCGCTCTTCAGCCAGGTGCATGAAATACAAGAGCCCGAGCGCGGCACTGCAGAGAGCCAGCAGCAGGAGCACAATCACCAGCTTGCTGGTGCTGGCAATTCGAAACGACAGGAACACTTCTACCAGGAAGATCCCGATCAGCACGAAATAAACCGGCAAGTATTTCCGAATAACATTCCCTGAAGCAGCAGCGCTCATCGTCTCTCCTTCTCTCCCTTACTACGCTAGTGCGCGATATTGGTCAGGTATACGAGCGGCACTACGAACATCCAGACCAGATCGACAAAGTGCCAGTACAGCCCCGTGGTTTCCACGTGCCCAGGCGTCAGGCTTCCTTTGGAGTACTTCATTCCAACGATCAACAACGCGATGACGCCGCTGATGACGTGCAGCAAGTGCAAGCCCGTGATGGTGAAAAATGTCTGCCCGAACAACCCCGAACTGAGAGTTATTCCCTTTACCATCAGTTCGTGCCATTCCCGGATGTGCAGGATGGCGAAAATCGCTCCCAGCGCGATGGTCGAATACAAAAAGCGCATCGCTTTGGCCTTGTCACCAACCTTGGAGGCATCCACAGCACCCAGCATCGTCAAGCTGCTGGTGATCAGCACGATAGTCATTATCACCACGTTGATAACGCTGCCGGATTCGAACGGCCGCGTCCAATTCGGTGTTCCCACGCGAATAAATCCGTACGCCATCAGGAACGCGCCAAATGTCACCGCGTCCGAAATGATGAACAACCACATCGTAAACTTGCGTGAAGGGATCGCGTACGGCGATTCTTCCATAAATGAACCGTGCCCGTGCACCGCCACATCCGTTTCGCTCACTGTCTGCCCCCTACGCTTCCGCTACAGTTTCATCCGGCACAACAAAAGCAAATAAAGCCACAGGACACCCATGAAATGCCAGTAGATCGCGGTGTTATCGAACAGGCTCCGCCGGAACGTGGCATGGCTCGCCATCAATCGCCCCGCCAGGTAAACCAGCACCAGAATTCCCATGAGCACGTGCAACGCGTGCAAAAACGTCAGCAGGTAAAAGAACGAACTGTTCGGATTCGTCGCCAGGTAGATTCCTTCGGCGCGAAGCTCCTGCCATGCATGAAATTGTCCGGCGCAAAATCCCAGGCCTAGCAGTAGGGTGATCAGCACCCACGCGCTCGCCTTGCGGGTTCCTTCCGCATCATGCCCAGACGAAGCCAGTGCCCGCCTTGCCCCCTCCAGCGTCAAGCTGCTGGCCAGCAATACCAGCGTGTTGAAGTACAACACGGACGGCAGCGCCAGGCGGCTCCAATCTGTCGTACCCTCGCGCACAAACAGCGCGCTGCTGAACGCGGCAAAGCTCATCGTGATGGCAAATACGCCCACCCAGATGCCACTGCTCGACGCTCGCTCCTGTCCGCTATAGGCAAGCGCTTGGGCGGAGGCGCGCCTGGGCGGGTGGAGTGCACTCGCTTGGGAATTCACCGTGGTGACTATCGTCGACATATTCTCCTATCCCGCTCTCTGACTCGCGGCGCGAGGGACATGGCGGACCTCGCGCCGCGCCTCCCTCTGCTAATCACCACTGGCTGGCACGACTTGCTCGGGAGAGTCCTGCATCACAAAGTCACCCTTCGAACCCTTTACTCCATACTGGTAGGGATCGTGATACACGACCGGGTGCTTGTCGCCAAAGTTGTTCCAGGGCGGTGGCGACGGGATGGTCCATTCCAGCGATGTGGCATTCCACGGATTTTCAGGGGCGGGCTTGCCCCTGAAGCGGCTGTAAATCAGATTGTAGAGGAAGATGAACTGCGCCGCGCCGGTGATCAGGGCACAGACCGTGACGAACTTATGCACGCCCAGGTACGGCGCCATGAAGTCGTCCACAAAGGACTGGTAGCGACGCACGTTTCCAATCAATCCCAGATAGTGGAACGGCATGAAAATGCAGTAAGTCCCGATGAATGTGAACCAGAAATGCAATTTGCCAAGCGGCTCGCTCATCAGCCGTCCGGTCATTTTCGGGAACCAGAAGTAGGTTCCTGCAAATACACCGAACAAGGACGCCACGCCCATCACCATGTGGAAGTGCCCGACCACGAAGTATGTGGCGTGCAGGTAGATGTCGATCGAGGGCTGCGCCAGGAAAAAACCGCTCACCCCTCCCGCGACAAACATCGAAATAAATCCCAACGCGAACAGCGAAGCCGAATTGATCTGGATATTGGCCCCGTACAAGCTCCCCAGCCAGATCAAAGTCAAAATCGTCGCCGGAATCGTAATCGTCAACGTCGGGAAAGAAAACGCCAGCGCCGACATCGGATTCATGCCGCTCAGGAACATGTGGTGGCCCCAAACCATGTAGCTCAGAAACCCGATCGACATCATCGAGTAGATCACCACCTTCGCGCTCAACAGCGGCTTGCGAATGCTGTTCACCAGGATGTGCGAAACAATTCCCATCGACGGCAGAATCGCGATGTACACTTCGGGATGGCCGAAGAACCAGAACAGGTGTTGCCACAGCAACGGAGAACCGCCTGAATGCGGCTGCAGCCGGTCGCTCACTACCAGCCCGCCTGGAACATAGAAGCTCGTGCCCGCATGCCGGTCGAGGATCAACAGGATGCACGCCGGCAGCAGTACCGCGAAGGCCAGCAACGCGATGCACGAAGTGACGAACCACGCCCACGTGCACAACGGCATTCTCATCAGCGTCATGCCCTTGGCGCGCAAATCGAGCGTGGTGGCGATAAAGTTCAGCGCTCCCAACAGCGAAGCGATACAGAATATGGCGATCGACAACCCCCACAAGCTCATTCCGTATTGCATGCCGGGTCCCGCATCCTTGCCGATGGCGCTCAACGGAGCGTAGCTCGTCCATCCGGAGATTGGCGGCCCGTCGGGAATAAAAAACGCCAGCATCAGCACGACCCACGCGACGAACGTCACCCAGAACGACATCATGTTGAATCGCGGAAACGCCATGTCTTCGGCGCCTATCTGGATTGGCAGAAAGTAATTGCCGAACGCCGCGAAGGGCGCATTTGTCAGCACAAAAAACACCATCAGCGTTCCGTGCATGGTCATAAGCGACAAGTAATACTCCGGAGTGATGACTCCTCCGGGCGCGCCGGCACTCGACAGGTGTTCCAGCAAAGGAATTTTCGCCGTCGGCCACACCATGTGGATGCGCATCAGCCAGGAAAGAAACATCCCCGTAAATACGGCCACCAGCGCCAGGCCGTAATACTGTTTTCCGATTACTTTGTGGTCCAGGCTGAACACATACTTCCGGAGAAATCCTTCCGGCGGTGCGTGCACGTGAGCCTGTTGAACCGACGCCTCTTCCATCGCATCACCTCGCTCGACAACTGCCATGCCGCTCGCGATTCATTTTCTCCGCGACAGCAGGGGAATTTTCCTTACTACTGCGCCGACTGTTCCTTCTGCCATTTTTCGTAATCGGCTTCAGACATCACGTTGAGATACGCTTTCATGTTGTAATGCCCCAAACCGCACAACTGGGTGCACACAATTTCGTATTTCCCGATTTGCGTCGCGGTAAAATGCACCGAAAGGTCCAGACCGGGCACGAAATCCTGCTGGATCCGCAGTTCCCGCACGTAAAACGAGTGGCCCACATCTTTAGCGTGCATCAGCAGTTGTATTTCGCGATTCACCGGCACGACCAGTTCGCCAGACACGATATCGTCCCGCGCGTCCACATCATTCGCAGGGTCCAACCCGAAATAATTCTGGTTGCCCTCGTCGATCTTGTCAGGATGGATGCCGCCGAATTTTCCGTCTGGCCCCGCATAACGAAAGTAAAACGCGAATTGTTCGGCCTGCGCCTGGATTTGCAGCGCGCCCGGCTTGGACGGCGCAAAATACACCGTCGCCCACGCCTTCTGCCCCAACACTCCCAGCGCCAGAATTTCCGTACCGACGAGCAGGAACGCGCCGATCACCATCACGCGCGCCCCGCCTGGGAAATTCTTCAAGGGACTGCCGGGTTTACGGCCTGTGAACGACCACACAAAAAACGCCAGAACCAGCTGGGCCGCCACGAACGAAATCCCAGCCTCCCACATCGTGTCATTCAATTGTTCGTCGATCGCATAACCGTGCGTCGAGATGTCCTGCGGCAGCGGGAACATGTGCGTCACGATCGGGTAAGCCGACGCGATGGCAATAATGACCAGTACGACCGCTAAGAGTTTCCCCATTTGCTCCTCGCCTCCGCCCCAAATCGGGGGCGACACCAGGTCTTACACGTGTACCTGCGTGGTTTTCGGAATTGGCCCTGAACCACGCGGGAAAGCCAAGCCCCTAGTAGGGCTTGGCTTTAAAGACAAAGTTAACCGGCTTGGTTTCCGAGCCGGTAATGGTCACTTCCTGCGACTGATCGCCGTAGGATTCGTGCCAGGCCGTCACGGTGTACTTGCCCGGCGGCAGGTTTGGCAGCGTGAACGCCCCGCCGTCGGTGGTCACGGCATAATGCGAGTTCTTCAGCACCGCAAAGTTTCCGTGCATCCACGGATGAACGTTGCACTTCACCGGGAAAATCTCCGCCTTGTCATACTTCTCGCTGATCGGCGGTGTCCCCGGCGGTTGCGACTTGTTCCATTCGCGGTTCAGTTTCGGCAATGGGTGGATATTGTGTGAAGTCTGATCCTCGTTCACGATTTTCAATTCCTGGTTCACCTGAAACGCCAGAACATGCGGTATATACCGACAACCCTTCTGGTTAAAGACCGCTGCGGTCGATGGCGCGGGGTCATCCGGCGCTCCGGCGGAAATGAAGACCACCACATTCTCCAGAGTATCCCCAGGCCCGGTCACGACCGTCTCTGCGAGCGGCGGCGTCGGATACATCTTCGCGCAGGACGGTTCCTTGGACATGTCGATTGGCTTCATCTTGGCGGGTGTTCCTTCATACGTCACCTTGCCGCTGATGGTGCCTCCGGCTGGCTTTGGCCCGGCTACCGCCAAGGCCGACGCGGCTAGCATCGCCACTCCGGCAAGAACTATGTGCTTCGTTTGCATTCGATTCTTCCTCCCCAAAATTTGGAGCTAATTATTTGATCACTATACTACGGCTTAACTCCAGAGCCAGTATTAGTATTCTCCACCTTCTTGGCTTCGACGATCGCCTTACCTTCCGGCGTGCTCAGCCAAAGTGCGAGCTCAGGGCTCGGGTTGTTGTATTGCAATGTTCTCAGGTAATGCACCAGATCCCACGCCTCTTGCGGTTTCACAACATCCGCGAAGGAAGGCATGGGCGTGCCGTCAAGTCCGGTCATGAAAATTTTGTACAAGTCTGGGTTGGTCCGGCCACACTTCGAGCGATTGTCGCTTGTGAAGTTATAGGGCCGGATAGGTTGGTCGTTGCTGTCGGTCAGCGTAGACGCCGAAGGTCCATCGCCGCGGCCTTCCTGGCCATGGCATTTCCAGCATTCTAGCTTCTGGAACAACTCGCCCCCGTGCTTGATGCTTTCCACGGTCAACTTGGGTTCCGCAGGCACCTGAATCGGATCACCTGGCTTTTCCGTCACCCACCGGGCCGAAAACGTTTTGATGAAGGCGACTAGATCGGCCCGTTGCTGAGCCGTCAGCGCCTTCCACGAAGGCATGTTCGTAAAATTAAGTCCGCGGTAGAGCGAATTGTACAGGTCGGAATCTAGCGGCAACGTGCCCGTTGGCGTCGACCGGCATTTGAATACCGCGGCGACAAAGTTGCGTGGCAATATATTCAGGTAAGGGGCATTTTCGCCATCCCCGTTCCCGCGCGCCCCGTGGCAGCCCCAACAATAGCGGTAATAGAGCTGCGCTCCTGCCTCGGAGTGTCCCGTCAGATTCCCGATGTGCGATTCCATGTGCTTCGATGGTTTCGCCGCAGCTTGTTGATCACCGCTGCTCGGCAGTTGTGCCAACAGTGCGGAAGGGAGGATGAGGGCTACTGCGACATTCAAGCAGGTCTTCTTGATGTTCAGCATGTTCATTCTCCCTTAGAAGTCGAAGTCAAAGCCGAACAGCAAGCTGCTCGTGGACAATGGTGTAAAGACGACTGACGCGCCTTTCTGCCAGATAATCGAATATTCCGCGTGGTATGCAAATCCCGCGCGGCTCGAAATGAATGGGTAGTAGCGCGCTCCGAATGTCAGCACATCCGCGTTGCCCAGGTTGCTGGGGTTGGTCGAAAATGCTTGCTGGCTCATCCTAACCAGTTCGTAGCGGTTGATCAGGATGATTTGCGGGTTGAACATGTAATGGCTTTCGAACAACGCGCCATTCCACGTCGGGGCATTCGCTCCGGCCGGCAAAACGGCGCCAGGCAGCGCCGGAGTGTCTGTCCCTAACCACGCGTTGTCTTTTGAGTGGAAGTAGATTGTGGTGATATCGAATTTCTTGATATACCACATGCCTATCAAGCCGTAACGCTGGATTAGCTTGTTCCCAATTCCGGTTCCGGCGTAAGGAGTCACCGTCGTCGCAACCACCGGCGCATTGGTCACGCTATCCACGCCGATCGGTGTTGTTGTCGTCAGATTGTATTGGTAATAAGTGGGCTCTTGCCCAAGAAAGGCAAACCCACCAACACGCTGTAAGCCAAGGCTGCCAATCTCAAAGGCTCGGCTCGCCGTGAAGAATCCGCCATAACCGCGGCTCGTCGGCAGGTTGACTTGGCCGTCGTTGGCGCTCAGCAAGGCCGCCGAAACTCTGGTTCGGTCGTCTGCGGAATGCCCCAACCACTCCAAGCCCAGTTGATTGTCGCCGATACCGAATGTGTAGTTTTCCGGAACTCCCGGCGACGAGAATGGCTGGAAGTGGTAGTTCTCGTAAACACCGCCCACATTGGTCAGCGTCAGGATGCGCTTTTCTGACAGTAGATTGTCCAATTCAAATTTACCCAGCTTGATGTTTATCCAGGGCGTATGAAAGACGTTGTCCAACCTCGCCCACACGGATTCGAAGTGGAACGACGCAGTGGAGTCAGACGATGGCAGAACGTAGAAGGAGAAATTGTTCGCCAGAGTTCCACCGGTGTGGAAATCCAAACCGCTTAAGTCGAACCCTTGCGTCGTAATCTTCGCCAGGTTGCCGCCTGGTCCGTTACTGCCGTCCACCGCGGCCGGGTCGGTGCTTTCTCTGTGCCAGATCGGCGTAATTCGGAACGTTACCGGCCAATACGCTGCTTGCTGGAAAATCGGGGCATCCCGGTCATTGCCTAACTGATAGCCGTTGTCTTTGAACTGCTGCCCAAAGGGACTGAGCATCGGCCACGCTTCGTGGCACGAGGAACAAGGCAGCCCGTACTTTCTCGCGAAAGCTGGTAACGCACTCGCCGGGCGACAAGTCACCAAAAGTACTGCCACCAGTACGACGGAATAAAGCAAGGCTTTCCCCGCACGGGCGGCCCTGCTCCGTACTTCCTTTGAACGCAAACATTCCATACTGCCTCCTACGAACGTGTGGGGACAACGTCGAGCAGACATCTAGGGCTTCGTTCTAGTTTTTGTTTGAAGGGAGTGTATTACCTAACACCCAGCGCGGAGACTCACCGCGCAACTTACCCCAAGCGCGCGGAATGTTCCACCGAGCTTACTGAAAATTCCGCTCTGTCTCTCCGTCAAAGGACAGCAGCAAAATCTCCAGCCCCTGAACCGAGGCGGATGCTACTCCGAGTCCGAAATGGAATGCAAGGGTTTTCTTGTAAGCATCCAAAAAATTATTCCTACGCTCCAACTCGTGGTCCCGGTACCGCACTTTCGTCGGCTTCCTAGGATTCAGATTCAGGCGAATTTGACAGAACCCGGGCCTTCGCGCTAAACAAGGTTGCTCACGTGTTCACAACTATGGCCTTCAGATATCCTGGCAGACGCACTTCTCGCTGGGCCAAATGGCTCGCTTTATCGTACTTTCTGCTGGCCTTTTCCACGTTCCTCGCGCTTCCGCTGGCTTCTGCTTCCGCTCATAGAGATCATAAAGAGCTGACTACCCCTGGGATCATGCGCGAGTTCCTGGCTCCTGTCAGCGATGTTCGCCAAGCCGTCGTCTCCGTCCAGAAAGACCACATCGTCCACGGAACGCTCGTTTTCGATAAGGAGCCCGTCCTGACGGGTGCCGAGGCCGTCGACTCAACTCCGCTTTTCGAGCCTTGGTCTGGACCAGGCGAGGTTTTTTACAAAATCCGGGCAGAGGCGATCTCGCCAAGACATTTCCTGGACACAAGAGATCGGGGCACCATCGGCGTTCGCTACGTCATCATCCCTTTAACGCAAGACCGCACTCGCGTCAAGGTGGATGCTGTCTATGTCGAGTCCGCACATAAAACCATGCATCCATCCGACGGTACCGTAGAAAAAAGTGAAATAAACGAAATCAAAGACGCACTCGATTCCCTGCAACAGGCCGCGATGGACGCTGCCGATGCTCGTCGTCGTGCCATGAGCACAGAACTCGTCCGCCAGAGTTACACGCGCCAGCGCGAGGAAGAATCCAATCGACTCAGCACAGCGCAGACCAGTGAAAAAGCAATGGAGCAGGACATCGTTTCCCTGCGCCACGAACTCGAACGCCGCGTCAAGGCGCCCGGTGCCGATTTGAAAGGTGCACCCTTTCAGTCTGCGGCAATTCTGAAAACTTTGCCGGCCCACGCAGAGGTCGTCGTTCTGATCGTCACACCGCACTGGCTCGGCATTGAAACTCCCGAAGGACAGCGCGGATGGCTTCCTGTAGAACAGTTGGAACCGTTGCCATGACCCTTTCCCTCTGCAGGTTTTGGGCAGCTCGAATTCCTCTGCTCTGTTGCCTTCTGGCGCTCGGCACAGTCCCGCCCATCTCGCATTCACAGGCCGTTCCGTACGCCCGGAGCTATCCAAAGGCAAAGGCCGAAGTCGAACAGGCCCTGAAGGATTTGCAGGCCTATTCCGGCCAAAAGTTGCCTATTCTGGACGGTTTCGTCACCTCCGTTGGCAAGCCCCTCGATCATTACGAACGAGGCTTTTACCAATTCACAATCGAACTTCTTCCCGGCGATTCCGGTGCCACCATCGTCCGCCTCTCCGCCAAAATCACAGCCTGGTATGCTGATCGCGATGTCAGCAAGTCCGGATATGACGTACTACCCTCGAACGGCCGCCTCGAGCTGGATTTCCTCGATCGTCTACAGGAAAAATTAACCGGCAAACCCGTCGATCCGCCCGCTGCTTCTGCATCCGCCGTTCAAATTCCAAGTCCAAAACTCGATTTGTCCGGGGTGCCCGGCGTCGTAGTATCTTCTCCCCCAACGGCCATTGTAAAAACCCCGGATGAAGTCGCTGCCCTACGAAATCAACGTGTGATCGAAGAGCGGCGTGTTCAGCAATTAACCACAGAACTAAATAACCTGAAAGAAATCAAACACAACCAGGCCCACCCGCAAGATCTCGTATCCGTCACGAAATCGGGCACACCCGTTTATTCAAAACCGACCGAGGAAGCACGGCTGCTCTTCAAGGCCGCGGCCAACGACGAATTTGTTTTTCTCGATGCGGAAAACGGTTGGATCCACGTCGAAATCTCGGGCGACTCCCGCGGCTATGTTCGTCAGAGCGCTGTCCTGCTTCCGGAATCCGTCGCCTCAAAGATTGCCGATGAAGAACATGGCCCTGAAGAGAAATTCCCGGGATTCCATATTGAGCGCGAGGAACTGAGTCCCTTCCCCTCAGACTGGCCCGGACTTAAGGGAAAAACCGTGAAGATCTATACGGTCCAACCGATTTCGCAGAACTCCAGAGAAACCGGTCCAGCCGTTCGCCTGGAATACTCGCTTGCTCTCTTTGAAAAAGCCTTGAAGGAGTCCATGACGGTATCGACACCCATGAATGGCGTTGTCGTCATCTTCGATGCCGCCGATGGCGGGATTGCTGGCGCTACTCTCGGCGATATCCAGAAATTGACTTCCGGTGCACTGACGAAAGACGCGTTCTGGGCACAAAGTTATCTCGACCCCATCGAAGCGTTTCGCCCAACGGCAAAATAGCACACACCCAATTTTCTGCCGGTGTACTCTCGCTGTTTCCGCCACGCTTCCCGAATCCGGGCTAGAATACCGTTGCTTCAATTCCATATCTCGAAGGTGTTTCGATGCAACTGAATGCCGCGATTGTTGGTTTGGGATTTGTAGGCCGCGCTCACCTGGACGCTTTACGCCGGCTTGGTATTACCGTTCAGGGTGCTCTCGGTAGCACCCCGGAGCGGGCCGCGGCTGCGGCGGACGCCCTTCATCTACCGCGCGGCTACAATTCACTCGACGAGCTGGCCGCCGATCCTTCGGTGCAGGTCGTGCACCTGTGCACTCCCAACTACCTGCATTTTCAGGAAGCCAGCCAATTATTGCGCGCCGGCAAACACGTCCTTTGTGAAAAGCCATTGGCGCTGGACTCGCGCGAATCCGCCACCCTCGTCTCGCTCCTGAAGGAAACCGGCCGCGTTGGCGCCATTGCCTATAATCTCCGCTATTACCCGCTGTGCCAGGAAGCGCGCGTGCTTATTCGCGAAGGTGCCATCGGCCAGGTAAAGCTTGTTCACGGCAGTTTCCTGCAGGACTGGCTGTTGTTTGCGACGGACTGGAATTGGCGCCTCGAAGCCAAACTCGGCGGTGAACTCCGCGCGGTTTCAGACATCGGCACGCATTGGCTCGATCTGGTGACCTGGCTGACCGACACCAAAATCTCCGAACTTTGCGCTGACCTCGCCACCGTCCTTCCCACGCGTCATCGCCCCAAGGATCGCGTGGAATCTTTCCAGAAAGCGGCCTCCACGGAGACGGAAGAAGTGATGATTGGCACAGATGACTACGCTTCGGTATTGCTGCATTTCGAAAATGAAGCGCGTGGTGTAATGACCGTCTCCCAGGTGAGCTCCGGCCGCAAGGCGCGTCTTTGGTTTGAGATTGATGGCTCGGAAGGCAGCCTGTCGTTTAATTCGGAATCGCCAAACCAATTGTGGATCGGCCGGCGCGAGCGTGCCTGCGAACTTCTTCCCAAAGATCCTGCGTTGCAATCGGCGGATTCCCGCCGCTACGCGGTTTACCCCGGTGGACACGCCGAAGGCTATCCCGACACCTTCCTACAACTTTTCAAGGATTTTTACGCTTATCTTGCCGCCGGCGATTTCCGAGCACCGCGCTCTTTTCCCACCTTCGAAACCGGCCACGAGGAATTAGTCCTGTGCGAAGCCATCGCGCAAAGCGCCCAGGAAAAGTGCTGGATCACGGTGGGCGCCTGACCATGCCATACCCACGCGTCAAGCGCACTTCCCCGTCGATTCCCTCACCACCAGCTCCGCCGGAATCTTCCGCCGCACCACCGGAATCGATTTGTTCTGATCCACTGCCTTAATCGCATCGAGCATCATTCCCACGCTCATCGATCCCATTGCTTCCATCGGCTGTCGCACGGTTGTCAGCGAAGGTGCCGAAAGGCTTGCCTGTGCCACATCGTCAAATCCCACCACGCTGCAATCTTCCGGCACGCGTAGCCCCTTCTTTTTCAGTGCCCGCAAAGCCCCCAGCGCGGTGACGTCGTCGTATGCCACGAGCGCGCTGAACGATTTTCCCCCGCGCAGCAGTTCCGTTGTCAGCTGCGCCCCTGCCTCAAAACTGGAGTTGGGATCGAGGGATTCAGGCAGCTCCACAATGCTCTTCGCATCCAGCCGCAATGCCACCGACTGCGCGAAATTGCGGATGCCCTTCCACCTTTGCCCGCTGCTTGCTAATGCCTTCGGCCCCCGCAAGAACGCAATCTCGCGATGCCCTAGGGCATACAAATGTTCCAGCGCCAGTGCCGCCCCACCTTCGTTGTCCACGGAAACCGTGCTGATATTCTCGATCTCGAAGGCCCGCCCGGCGATCACCGTCGGCACCTGCTTCTCCGTCAAATCCGCTAGCACCTTAATGTCGGTCACCAGCCAGTTCGCAATTACGATCAACCCTTCCACTCGCCGGTCCAGCAGCATTTCCAGGTAACGTTCAAAACGGTGCGGCTCGTTGTGCGCGTCTGCCAGCAGCGAAAGATAGCTCGCCTGATACAGGGCATTCTCCAATCCGCGCAGGATCGGCGTGCAAAACGGATCAGTAATATCGAATACCATCACTCCTACGATGTTCGACCTCTGGCTACGCAGCGATCGCGCCAGCGGATTCGGCCGATAACCCAGGCGCCGTGCCGCCGTTTGAATCCTTCCCTTCGTGCCTTCTGGTATGTAGCGAGACAGTGGTGCGTTGTTCAGAACAATCGATACTGTGGACGCAGAGTAACCGCTCTCCCTTGCCACATCTCGTATAGTCGAGGCGCCGTTTCTGCGCATGAACGATTCCTCACTTTGGCGGCGGATAATCGTAGCGCAAATTGGCGGGCATACGGTCGGAACGTTGCCGCGTGTTGTATTCGAACTCGTATCCCAGATGGTCGCCATCGGTCGGATACTGTTTACCTGCTGGATATGGATAGGCGATCAATCCGTGGCGCGGCAGCGGTTCCACGGTGAAAGCATTCGCCGCATAAAAATCCAGATCCTTCTCGAATCCGTCCGCATAGAAAAAGTAATCGCGCATCCATCCCGCCGGCAGCTCCGGCAGCCCCGCAGGATCAAACTCCAACTTCACGCCCTCGCCCGAACTGAACACGGTGAACTTATCGTCAGACCGGCTCAGCAGCGTCTTTACATCCCCGTATCGCGTGTAGTTTCCCGCCGCATGTGCGTATGGCCCGCTGAGACTCCGATGGGTATAGGAATAGACCGTATCTGTCGCCGGGTGCAGCCGGATTTCTTTCGGGTAACCCAAATACGCCAATTCCGCCGTCGCCAGCGGTACTTCGCTCACGCGCACATCTTTCTGCTCTGGCGTCTGATCAATGCGTACGCGATCCCAATAAATCTTCAAGTTCGAAATAATCCGAATTCTTCGCGTTCCCGCAGGAATTTTTCCGGTCAGGTCGGTCACCATCGTCCGCGCCAGCCCCGCCGGGAATCCCATATCGTCCACCACGCGCACCCAGTTGCCTTGCGCGTTTTGTGCTTCTACATATGGCGCAATCACTTTGATCCCCGCCTGATCCGCTGCATACATCGAAGTCGCCGTGAAATAATCCGTGTATCCATCAAGCAGCAGGCGCAGCGGTTTCGACGCATTCCAAGCACCGAGGTCCAGTTCAATCCAGTGCATCTTCGCGAACCCGGCAAAGGGCAAGCCCGCAAAGTCGGTAACGTACTGGCGGTCGCGCTTCGCCAGCAACGGCAGCACATCATGGCCACGATCGTCCCAGGCGCCAACTGGCGTGCGCGCATTCTGCGTAGCGATCACACGGAATTCCGGAAACGGTGGATTGCTGGCGAACCGCTCGTTCGGATTCACTTCGATATTGCCAGGGTGATCGACCGCCAGTAGCCTCACCTGATCCAGATACACCGTCTCTTCCATCGGCTCCATGAACCGGAAACTCAGCAAACCGTTTTTCGTGCTTACGCTCTTCGCCGGCACTTTCAAATACTCGTCCGGATCGGGCACGTCTCGTTCTCCTGGCGCGATCCAATGACCCACCACGCCGGGCCCGATCATGTCCGCAATGAACTCGTATTCCTTTCCATTCCAGGAAAACAGCACAGGGCACGAACTCCCGCGCCGGTCCAGTTCACCGATCTTTTGCATCTTATTCGCTGCCAGATCGATTTCATCCTGCGGCACGCCCGTGGGCCACAGCAATCGCACCGCGTCCGTCACGGTCTCCGAGCCCAACCCGACCAGCAGCATCCCCGAATTTCGTCCTAGATATCCCGACGTCCCGCCTATTTCAAATTTTTGGTAAAGCGCGCCCGCAAAAATCTCTACCTTGGTTCCGATCCCACTTTTGTTGTCGTTCAACGCCTTCAGGTCCACTTGCATCCAGTGATTTTTGTTCGCGCCCGTATTTTCCAGAAGCACCGGAGCGCCCGACGCCTGCGTCACGACGATGTCCGGGCTGCCGTCGCCCTTGAAATCAGCGATCGCCAGCGCGCGCGGTTGATTCAGCTGCACCCCGCCCAGCTGTAATTTGTTCGTGGCGTCCGCCCAACCCGCATCGCCAAGATTCCGCAGCACGCGAATTTCCCCTCCGTTCGCGCCCTCTCCCACCGCCACCAGGTCGAGCCAGCCATCATTGTCGTAATCGGCTGCCGTCACTCCCCAGCCTTGCTTCCATCCGAAGTCCGGCAGCGCCACGCGCTCCAGCTTCTTCCCTTGCACGTTTCGCCACAAACTGATTCCCGGAGTGCCCGCGTGGGTAAACGCAATGTCCATCCATCCGTCTTTGTTGAAATCAAATACCGCAACGCCCACTGCAGGCGGCAATTTTTGCTTGGCAAAATCAATCGCGGGTAAAGCCGTAAATTTCCCTTCGCGCGGATTCAGATAAATCGTCGCCCCCGCCGTTCCTCCCCCTACCACAAAATCAATCGCGCGATCGTTATTGAAGTCCGTCACCGCGGCATCCGCGCCCGTGGCATCCACTCCCAATCCGGATTCTTCGGAAACATCCGTGAACGTGGAATTCCCGTTGTTCCGCCACAATTTGTTTTTTCGGCCATTCCCGGGCGCCATGGTGACGTACAAATCGAGGTCTCCGTCATGGTCGTAGTCCACAAACGTCGTACCCACGCAGCCCTTCTCTCGCCCAATTCCCACTTTCTCCGTTACATCCGCAAATTTTCCATGCCCGTCATTGTGAAACAATCGCACGCCATCGGCTTCGCATACCGCCAGATCGGTCGAGCCGTCATTGTCAAAATCCCCCACCGCACACCCAAACCCACCGGCAATCCCCGCCAGTGCCGCCTTCACCGTAACATCTTCAAACTTCCCGCCGCCCGAATTCTTCAGCAGCCGACTCTTCCCGCCTCCGGACCCCACAAAAAACAAGTCCGGCTTGCCATCGCCGTCGTAATCGAACACGCAAACTCCAGTGCTCGCCCCGCCCAACTCTGCCTGCGGTTTCGCGGCATAGCTCACCGCAATCCCTGCGGGCGCCGTGCTGTCCGCACCATGCACAAATTCCGCCAAAGAAAATTTCCCTTGGTCCCCATACCCCGCCCCGAATGGTGTGCCCAGATGTTCCGTCGTGATCTTCTGGAAACGCTTCATTCCTTCGCGCGCGCCGTCCCCATCGCCCTTCCGTTGGTACGCCCGCGCCAGCCCGAATTGTGCAGAAGCGTGGTACGGCGCGATCTCCAGCGCCTTCTTGAACGCCGCGATCGCATCGTCGTATTTCTGAAGTTGCGAGCAGAGGAATCCTTCGAAATAAAATGCATCCGGCTCATCCGGCGCGATTTTTTCTACCTGCTGAAACGCCGCGATGGCTTTTTCCGGTTGCCCTGCGTCCTTGTAGGCCAGGCCCAGGTTGTACCAGGCGTATGGATCATCCGGCAGTTTGCTGGCCGCCTCCTGCAACGCCGCCCGCGCCTCATCCAGTTTTTGTTGCGCCAGCAGAGAAATGCCCAAATTCATCCGCGCCTGCGCGAAATTCGGATCGGCTGCTAGCGCCTTCTCAAAACTTTTTTGCGCGTCGCTGGATTTTCCCTGGTTCATATACGCCACGCCCAGCGTGTTCGGCCGCAGCGCTTCGCCGGAGATTTTATTGGTCGCTACGGGGATTTCGGGCTGCGTAGCAAGGGAATGCAGCGTGGGCAGGAAGAAGGCAACGAGCCAAAAAATAACCACGCCACTGACAATAGAAAACCACGGCCGCCAACCGTTTTTCATGGATTCCACCGAGGGAAGCTCATTCTGGACGCGTGACGACCGGAAAAAGCACAATCGTCTTAACCGATTGTCCCGGCTGCCCGCCCCATCGTCAACCGTTTTGTCCCGGCTCTTTGTGCGCGCATGGGCAGCTGGGTGCTGACCAACAAAGACATTTTGCTGCCGAGCGATTGCTCCGGACAAATTTCAGAGCTTCAAACTTTCGACTTTTCCACGCACCGCATTCATTCGGTGGCCGAGTGGGAAAAAGCCTCGTTCTGGCTTTCCTCTTCCGCTAAGGGTTCGTCCACCTGGTATTCCGAACTCTCCGAGAATCAGGCGCGTGAGGTCTTCGAAGGCGGTTTGGACTGGGTGGGCTGCACCCTCCGATCAACGGAAGGTCGCGTTTCGCGTTGCCTGAAGGTCCCCCGATGTATCTAAAATGATCCTATGACCCTGCCCGTCTACGGCTCGATTGCGGAAACCCTGCGCGTCTTCAGCGAAAAACAACTCTCTCCCGTCGAACTCGTTTCCGCCTATCTCGAGCGAATTCAGAATTTGCAGCCCATGCTCAACGCCTTCGTTCATCTCGACGCCGAATCTGCTTTGGCGCGCGCGCGCAGCGCTGAATCTTCCCTGTCTCGCGGTGAACCAGCAAAGCCTCTCACAGGAATTCCGCTCACCATTAAATCCTGCATCGACGTGGCCGGCTGGCCCTGTCCCGCCGGGTCCCTGCTCCGCAAAGATTACGTGCCGACAGTCGACGCAGCGCTCGTCGCCCGTCTCGAATCCGCCGGTGCGATCCTCCTCGGCAATACCAACACTCCTGAATTCCTTATGGCCTACGAGACCGACAATCTGCTCAACGGCAAAACTTCCAATCCCTGGAATCTCGACTATTCCGCCGGCGGCTCCAGCGGCGGCGAAGCGGCCGCTATCGCTTCGGGTTGCAGCATGGGTGGTGTCGGCAGTGACGGCGGCGGCTCCATCCGCACCCCCGCACATTTTTCCGGCATTTGCGGCTTAAAGCCCACCCCCGGCCGCATTCCCTCCACTGGCCACTTTCCCCCCGGCGCAGGCGCGTTCAGTTGGCTCGGCGTAGTCGGCCCGATGGCCAGAACCGTCGCGGACTTGCGTGCATTGTTCGAGGTAATGGCCGGTCCCGACCCGGGTGACGCGCTCTCTACCCCATTCTCCCCACGCCAGGGATGTGCAAAGGATCTTCGCGGCGTGCGCATTGGCATCCTCGAAAACCCTGAACTTGGCCGCGCGACCCCGGAAACTCTTTCCACGATCCGCAGGGCCGCGCAACACCTCTGCGATCTTGCCTATCGCGTCGAGCCCGTTTCTCTGACACATCTCGATCGTGCTTTGGAACTCTGGTGGTTTTTCTTCGGCCCCGTCATCGCCGATCTGATTCGTCAGGAGGTCTGCGGCAAGGAAGACTCCGTAAGCCCCATGCTCAAAGACTATCTCGCAGTCACCGCCGCTGAGCCTGCTGTTACGCTGCAATACTTCCAGAGGGCCTGCGGCGAACGCGACAACCTTCGCGGCAACCTCCTTCGCCAACTCCGCGACATTCCCATTCTTCTCTCGCCCGTGTCTGCCGCCCCCGCTTTCCCACACCGAGCAGGAAGCTATCGCTCCGGCGATTCTCACAACTATCGCGATACCATGCGCTTCTGTCAGTGGCTAAATCTCGCGGGCCTTTGCGGATTGTCTCTTCCCTTCGGCCGATCCCCAGAGGGACTACCCATCAACATCCAGCTAATCGCTCGCCCCTACGAAGAAGAACTGCT
This sequence comes from Candidatus Acidiferrales bacterium, assembly GCA_963742325.1. Classification (GTDB taxonomy): domain Bacteria; phylum Acidobacteriota; class Terriglobia; order Acidiferrales; family UBA7541; genus Acidiferrum. Next base: position 4,661,831 of record CAVULB010000002.1, read on the forward strand.
TCTCGCCGTCGCCGAATCCCTCGAACAAGCCCGCGGCCCCTGGCAACCTCCGCCGGGTCTCTCACGCTGACGGTATCAAGTCCTCACTATCTTCGATTCGGCATTTCATTGACCCTTGAATTCAAATTCTCCTCGTCGCCAGCACTCGGTGTGTCTGTCATCCCTGAGGAGCGCCTTTCGCGACGAAAGATCTCAACGTATACACCCGGCACAAACAAAAGGTCGACCACTCGCCCAACACCCTGTTTTCCAAACCGTCATCCGTGTACAATCCCATCCATGAACCGTCGCACATTTATTGAATCGTCTCTCGCAGCAGGGGCTCTTGCCTCCCTCCCTTCTTCCGCCTTCGCCGCCTCTCACCAAATCGAAAAGGTCGGCGTTCAGCTCTACACCGTCCGCAGCCTCATGAAAACGGACTTCGCGGGCACCATCGACAAGGTCGCGTCCATCGGCTATAAGGAAGTCGAATTTGCCGGTTACTTCGACCACTCGCCCACAGACATTCGAGCACTGCTCGACAAAGACGGCCTCACCGCGCCATCCTCCCACGTTAGTTACGATATTCTCCAGAATCACTGGCCAGAAACTATCGATGCGGCTCACACCATCGGCCACACCTTCCTCGTCTGCCCGTGGATCGACGAAAAAGAACGCAGTTCCGCCGAAGGTTGGAAGCGCGTCATCGACACCTTCAATAAAGCCGGCGCAACCAGCAAGAAAGCCGGCATCCAGTTTGCCTACCACAATCACTGGTGGGAGTTCGGGCCCGATGCCGCTCTTGGCGGCCAGCTTCCCTACGATTACTTGCTCTCTTCGGCCGATCCTAATTTCGTAAAGATGGAAATGGACCTGGGCTGGATCAGCGTTGCGGGCAAAGATCCCGTCGTCTATTTTAAGAAGTATCCGGGCCGCTTCCCTCTCGTGCATGTGAAGGACTTTAAGTCTTTGCCGCATCTGGCTCCAGATCAGATCGCCACCTTCAATCCTCACAAGCTTGAAGAAGAGGACATGACCGCGCCCGGCTCCGGCGTCATCGACTGGAAGCGCATCTTCTCTAACTCCAGCGAAGCCGGCATCCAGCACTATTTCCTCGAGCACGACGTCCCCAAAGATCCCTGGGCCACCTTGACGTCGGGCTATAAATATCTCTCTACCCTTCGCTTCTAACCTGGGGCTTTATACCGCCTTCGAAGATCACCCGGACATTTGTCACACAGGCAGGTTGTTGCTCCGCTACCGTCCTACTTTCACCTTTCCAGCACCAACCCCCCTCCCCTATAATCGCCACTCGTTTACGGAGCTTGCATCCTTGCCCGAAGCCGCCACCAGCGTGGAGCGCTACTCTTTGGCTGTCATTACCGATGACACCGAGCCCTTCCCGGAAATCCGCAGGCATCTCGGCAATGGCTTCCGCACCTCTCTGGCCACCACCGAAAACGAAATCAAAACCATCCTCGAACTCTCCGGCCTCCACGCCATTCTTTTCAATCTAGATTGCATCGGCGATGGTCCCATCGATGGCCTGGAAGTCCTCGCGGAGATCCGTAAGATTCGCGACGACATGGTAATTATCGCCTTCACGAAAACCAACAGCAGATCCATCCCTCTGAAAGCCAGCCAGGCGGGGGCTGACGAATTCTTCCTCTTCCCGCTCAACTATGACGAACTCAAAATCGTTCTTTTGCGCGCCATTGAAAAGCGCGCGCTGGAGCTCGAAGGCCGCCGCCTCATCCAGCAGGTCGAAAGCGGTACCGCCTTTTTCGGCCTCGTCGGCTCCAGCCCGGCCATGCAAAAGGTGCACCAGGCCATTGAGGCCGTGGCGCGCACCAATGCCAGTGTCGTTTTGCGTGGAGAGAGCGGTGTCGGCAAGGAACTGATCGCTAACGCCATCGTCCAGTGCAGCGATCGTGCGGAAAAACCCTTCGTGGCCCTCAACTGCTCGGCTCTGCCGGAATCTCTCATGGAGTCGGAACTATTCGGCTACGAGAAGGGAGCCTTCACCGGTGCCGACGCCGCGAAGCCCGGACTGATCGAGCTGGCCCACACCGGCACGGTTTTCCTCGACGAGATCACCACACTCCACCCCACCCTCCAGAGCAAGCTCCTGCGCGTCCTTCAAGAGCGCTCCGTGCAGCGCCTCGGTGGCCGTTCCGCTAAGAAGATCGATTTTCGCCTGATTTCCGCTACCAATGATGATCTTGAGGATTGCGTCCGCAAGGGGCGCTTCCGCGAGGATCTCTACTTTCGCATCAACGTTGTTCCCATCCTGGTCCCGCCCCTGCGGGAACGCGACGGCGACATCGCCATCCTCGTCGATCATTTCCTGCGCATCTACTGTGCCTCCGCCAAAAAGCCCTTAAAGACCCTGAAGCCAGACGTTCTGGAAATCCTCGAGGACTACAGCTGGCCCGGCAACGTCCGCGAACTCGAAAACATCATCCAGCGCCTCGTCGTCATGGTGAACGCATCGGAGATCACCCCCGAGCATCTCCCCCAACATATGCTCCAGCAGAGCGCCGCCAGCCAGGAAGCCATCCTCATTCCCGAAGGCGGCGTCGATTTCGATGCCGAAATGGAAAAGATCGAGATCGCCTACCTCAGCGCGGCCTTGCGACGGGCCTCCGGCAAGAAATCCGCCGCGGCAGCCATCCTCCAGATCGACCCGCAACGTATGAAATATCTCTGCCGCAAGCACCGAATCGAGTAGGCCATAGGGAACAGGCAAGTCATGGCCATTTGCGAAAATCTGACGCGTGGGCCGAAGCAGCTGTTGCGGGAGATTGGGTGGACGAAGGTGCAAGAGCTTAGGATTGGATCGACGCTGCCAGAAGTGTACGTCAAACCCCAGTCGCGACAAAGCTCCCAACCGATGGTCTCCTGGCATCTAACCGTCAACTCAATCCCTGCCGCACTGGACTTTCCCCCGCACGACAACGGGGGGATCCCGGACATCGAAAAAGGTCAAAAATCCACCCACGAAAGGTTAATTTTTAACCGTTGGACAATTCTTCACCGGACAGGTATGGCAAGCCTGCGATATTTTAGTATTAAGTAGTTTGTTTTCAGCGCGGCCGTATTTTACTTCCTCACGCGCGCGTTTGGCATCCCGCCTGCATCAGTCAGTGGCGTCAGCTAGAGACAAAATTTTAGATAAGGAGCACACAGAGACCATGTCAATTGAGAAGAAGAGCTTGATCAGCACCCTCAGGACGACTAAGAAGGCTAACGTTGCAAGCGTGCCTCTATCGGAAGCGGCAGCCACAAAGGGCATGAAGCTGAATAAGCTAAACAAACTCAACAAGCTAAACAAACTCAATAAGCTGAACAAGTTCAACAAGATGAATAAATTTAACAAGCTCATGAAAGTAGGACAGTAGAACCACAAATCTGACATCCTCAGAACGGGAAGGCTGCCTCGAGGTGGCCTTCCTTTTTTTTGTCACCACAATTTTCGGCCAAGGAAGTTCCTCACTTCCTGCAAAACGAAGCTGGCAAGACTCTGCCATTGCCCGTAAATGCGCGCCGTCCCAGCCATTCCGGGTTTGAGTACTCCTCCCGGGTTCGCAACTACCAGATCGGCAAGATAGAAATTTGGAGGGAGGAGCCCTTTGAACTGGTTCTCATCGACAAGTCCAGGATCAATTTCAGTAGACCGAGCGGAGATAGCCAGCGCAAGCGCGTCCCATTTCTTGGGAATGCCCTCCACCTGCAATCTCGCGCGGGAGCCGATCCTCAGCTTATAAACGTCATGCTCTGAAACATAGATGCGAGCACGTAGTTGGTTTAAGTCCGCTATCTCGAGCAGCTCTGTTCCCTCCGTGACGTACGAGCCTAGGCTGTCGGTCACGCGAGGCGTCAGAACGACACCAGAGATCGGGCTCTTTAGCTCCAGGTCGGCGGCCTCCGAAGAGAGCAAGCCAGTCTGTCGCGCCAAATTCTCCTGTTCCTTCATCACTGGTCCAACGTTGTTATATCGCAGACTCGCAGATACCGCCCGTCCCGAAGCAACGTGGTATTCAGACTGGCTGCGCGCCAGCCTCGATTGCAGGGGCAAATTGCGCAAGCGCAACAACAACGTCCCTGCCGCGACCGGTTTTCCTTCCTGCACGTAAACGTCGGTTACAATGCCTGCCACCTCGGCCCGCACGTTAGCCCGCGCGTATGGTTCCAAAATGAAGCGACCTACCACGGCGTCGTGCCGCAGAGGGACTAGCAACAACAATGCCGTCCCAACAGCCACTGCTATGGAACGGCGGGGTGTGAACCACGCGCGCACCCTATCTTTCTTGTCTAAATAAACAAATTTCATAAAGTTCACCAAAAGGCGAATCCGCGACCGAAAGATCAGACCCGCTGTTGCCAACTCAGGAATAAAGGACCATTCAGGATTGAAATTGCGAAAAACATTGCCAACAAACCGCGCAACGATATACAAAATCATGTAACTGTAAAAACCGGAAAGAAGAGCATACACGACGTAGCCAAATCGGCGCCGCTTGGGCACGTAAGGCACCTCTACGGGTAAGCCCCAAATGTGGCGCTTGACCCATCCTGACACGTATGCAGTCGATGCCTCTTTCAGGTCCACGATGCCGAGGATCTCGCACAGCATGAAGTACCCATCCAGCTTGATCAATGGATTCCAATTAACCACCGCAGCTGCGATCCCCGTGATTAGCATCAATATATAGGCGGCGTTATGAACCGGAGTGTCGGGGGGAGTCCCCCACCAAACGGGCGTAAGGATGGCATAGACCATCAATTCCGACCAGACACCGGCCAAAGCGATGACTAATCGCTGCGGTCGAGTTCCCAGGACATCACCCTCGGTGGTGTCGGTGTAAAAGGCTGGCGCCAGATAAATCAGTGCGAATCCCATCGCAGGCACACGCCCTCCAAAGTGTTTACAGGCGTGGCCATGCCCAATCTCGTGTAGAACCCCGGCCCAACAGGCTATGAAGTAGAGCTGAGCGACGTCTCCCCAAGTCTTGTGAGAAAAGTTATAAAGCTCCAGAGTGTCGCGCCCTATCTCCGACCAATGCGTGATGGTGATACCCGCACTAAAGGCGAAAACTATCAGGGTGACCAGCGTGAACCATGGCGTATAAATGAAGCTCGTATAGTTATGCAACCAGGTAAGAAAGCCGTCCGGATTAACCGCTGGAAAAAAGATCTCGGCAAGATCGCCGTATTTACTTTTTGTTTTCAGAAGCTTGCGCCGCTCATCGGCGCTCTTCTGCATGAGCACGATGTTTTTTTCTTGCGGTGTCTTGTACCAAAACTCTGCCGACTCGAGATCATCGGCGAAATCCCGGACAGCCTCGACCGAATACTCAATTCCGGTTTGTTGGGAATATAAGACGGCAACTTCCTCGCAGGTCCGGTTTCCATCAAACAACTGTGCGAGGGCCCAGTTTTGCGGCGGAAACTTGTACATTCCTCCTACGCTAGGCAGATAAACGCGGATGACGCGCTGGCCATCCTCAATGTGTTCTTTAGATGTGATACCTGGCTCCACGCGAGGGCGTCGCTGCGCAATCGCGCGTGCGGGTATTTCCGGCAGAGCTGCCGTAAGCGCTCGGGCAATATTCATCGGGGATAATCTACGCGAACGCTTGCGGTCATTCCGGGCCGCAAATTGCCAGCCTTGCCAACAAGTTCGGCCAGAATCTCGATCGTTCCGCTAGAGGGATCCACAACCGGGCTGACTTCCATGATCTTGACTGTGTACTTCTCCAACGGAACGTCCGGGGAAGTCAAGGGAAGTTCCTGGCCCGCTTTCAAGTGGCCTAAGAATTTTTCCGGCAGGGTAAATCGCAATCGTAGCGGCCTTTCCGCGGTCACCCAGAACAGCCGTTCCCCCTTAGAAATGGATTGCCCCTCACGAACGTAGCGCCGTGCTATTAGTCCGTCAAAGGGTGCCGCGATCTTCGTCTTTTCTAGCTCTAACTCCAGGGAGCGTTCCTCGTCATGCGCGGTATTCAGCATTTCGGTGACCCGCTTGATATCCCACTGGTCGGACTCGGCCTTGTACTGGGCGTGCTGCAACTGTTCCTGCGAAATCAGTCCTAGATCCCAAAGATGCTTTGCGCGGACGTAATCCGCCTCCAGCACTTTGGCCTCCGCTTCCCAATTCTTCAAGTCATCGGCGATGCTGCGAGATTTCGCCCGCGCGGCTTCCAGGTTCGCTGAAATTTGCCGGTCGTCTAGCAGTGCCAGGATAGTTCCCTCCTTGACGCGGGCTGGCGCATCACAAAGAATCTTCTGAAGCACGCCGTCACGCTGCGCGGTGACGTCCACCTGATGCTCGACGATGAGCGGACCGCCGACAATTAGGGGTTCGTCCGCCTTGGACAGAACTGGCGATAACTTCTCCCCTGGCGTGGAAGCCGGAATTGCCGGAGGTGTCGGGGAAGCGGCAACGACACTATCGGGTTTCTGCTCGCCGCAACCCGCTGCTAGGAGAAGAGTTCCAAGGAGCACAGAAAGCATGAAATCCTGTACGGTTTCCATTTGACTCACCCTTACCATCCAAACCAAGACCACATCTTGGTAAAGAACCAAACGGCCGGTTGGCGAAATAAAACGTAGCCGGCAGGGTACCAGCCGGCGGATACTTTTCCCCGGCCTTCCATACCGGTGCGAAGGGCCCCGTCTTGGTTCGGCACCAGCACCCGCGCGAAAAACACTCGTGATTCCCCCTGCTGCTGGGCTCGGGGACTGACAACGATAACACTGCCTCGGAACGTACGCGTTGGATAGCTGTTTAACTTCACCGCCGCCCTCGAACCGCTCTTCAGCAGGCTCGATTCGGTTTCAGCAATGCCCACATCGACCACCGCACTTGAAGTGTCTATAACTTCCGCAAAACTATCGCCATATTGGAGCCGCTTGCCGACAAAGTTTTCCACATGCGGTGTCGCCACCACCCCGTCAATCGGCGCGCGCAGTTTTGCTTTGTCCACCAGCTCTCGAGCACGGTCGACCTCCGCTCGCCAATAATCCGCTTGCACGCGCTGGATTCCTGCTTCGCTTCCGTCATTCGAAGCAAGCGAACGGTTCATTTGCAAGACGGTGGTTTGGTATTTCGCCTCCGCTTCGGCAAGCGCCGATCGATAGTTCCAAGCATCCATTTCCGCAAGGACCTGCCCGCGCTTCACTGACTCACCTTCATGGACGAAAACCTTGGCCACCACACCTTCAAACTCCGGCTGCACTTGCGCGCGGTGCAGCGGCGCGACGACCGCATCACCTGCTACTCGGAACGGCAGCGGGCAAACCACTAGGAAGAAGAGCGCCGCCGCACCCAGCGCCAGATATAGCCGGCGCCGCCGCTTCTCCATGGCCATGAACTTCCTTTTGCGCGCTAGCACCGGCTCCAAGACGGAGATGAACGGCACTTCTTTGTACATCTGCGCATTCCGCAGTGCTACCGTAGCCTGGCCCGCCAGCAGTTCCAGAATTTCGATGTGCGCGGGCCCCAGAAAATCGGGGTCGCTACTCTCCATGGCGAGCATGCCAACGCGGCCGGTGTCGTCATTCAGCGGCCGCGCGTAAAAACCGCGCATCCCGGAAGCCGCGAAATAGTTCCGGAATTTGGCGCGCGTTTCTTCTCGGTCGCTAGCAATCTCCTCTCCGTGCTGCCTAACGTGAATGACCTCTTCGCTCAGCGATGCCCACTGCAGAATTTCATTCAGCGGCGCAATTTCCGGTGCGTCCGCGTGCAACTGAGTCACGCCCGTTACCGCGCTCAACTTAAAACGCCCGCTCTGTTCCAGCACAATCGCTGCGCGCTCATACGGAATCACTGCCTGCGGTGCATTCACGATCGTCTGCAACATCCGCTCCAAGTTGAGAGTCGAAGTGATCTCGTGGCTAACGGTGTTGAGCGTCTCTAGAATCTCCACTTTGCGCTCGGCCATCAGTAGTCCCGCGTTGTGCAGAGCCGTGGACGCGGTCTCTGCAAGACTGCTCAGCGTGAAGAGTTCGTCGTCATCAAAAGGTGTCCCGTCCCATTTATTTACCGCCTCGACCACTCCGACCAGGGCTCCTTTGTCCATAATAGGTGCGGCGATCAACGATACAACCGGATATTCCGGCGCCGCCTGATTTCGTTGCACCAACCGCAAATCCCCGGCATCGGAAAGACACAAACTCTCCCCGTTATCCGAAATTGTGCCCGCTATTCCTTCATTTGCTTTCAACACTTGCCCCTTGAAGCTGGTAGGATCTTCCCCGGCCTGTTGCATAAGCTCCACGGACTCATCCGGGTGCAACAGCCAGATGTTCACGGCTTGGCACTCAAGAATTTCTGAAAATTTGGAGCCAATCAGGGGCAGCAGTTCCTCCATCTCAAGCGTGGAGGAAAACACTTTTTCCAGGTCGTACAGTTGCGTCAAACGCGTGATCGAAGTGAGTGTGTCGTGACGCTCGGCCTCGTAAGTCTGCGCCGAAGACAGCGCGGCAGCCGCCAGTTCCGCCGCTGGCAGCAGCGTCTGAATATCTTCTTCAGAATTTGGCTCTTCGAACGCCAGTATTTCCAGCGCCCCTATCAGGCTTTCTCCATGAATCAGTGGAATGCACGCGAGCGATCGCAGCGTCTTGCGCGTATCGATGTGCGGATAATCCTCGCGTCGCAGGTCCGGCGCGACGCGCAGAACCGGAACGGTATCGTCCAGCAGTGCGCCCAGCAATCCGGATTCGGCGGTGATGGCCTGCTCGTGGATGGCCGCGTCCCCCACGACTGCCCGGGATTGCCAAAAATTCGCATTTTCGTCCGACGCCAGTGTGTATACACTGACTGCACAATCCGATAGCAGGCCCGCTACAAAATTCGCCAACGCCCTTGCGCGCGGGGTCACTTCTTGCTCCGCGAGTAGTTGGGTGGATAGCGGGGAAAGATCCAGAACGGATTCCTGTTCCGAGCTTGCCAAGGTCTAACTTTCTGTCCGGCCCTCCATTCTCGGGACGTTGGGCCTTCCGTCGGACTAGGTTTCTTGCTTTTTGCGCTAAGATTATCTAACTTGTGCGCGAACTGTAGCATTCGCTTTTTCGAGTGTCAACGTGTGGAACGGTCCTTCATTGGCCCTTCCTTAGGGGGTGATTGCCTTGGATATTGAGACCAGGACTGTCGATGGCGTCAAGCTCGTCAAACTCAAGGGACGCTTGTCCATGGGTCCCCCTCTCGATCGCTTTAACGTAACTCTCAGCGAACTCCTCGGTCAGGGTCACAACCGCATCATCCTTGACCTAGAAGATGTGCCCACCATTGATTCCAGCGGCATCGGCATGCTGGTCCGGCATCTCACCACCGCCAAGCAGGGTGGCGGCGCGATCCGCCTGCTGAAGCCTTCCAAGTTTACGGTGCAAACTTTGAAGATGGTAGGTTTGCTGAATCTCTTCACTACCTTTGAGGATTCCAAGGACGCGGTTGCTTCCTTCCAGTAATTGCTAACTACTCACGCGATACTCAAATCCTGCGTCGCCTCGCTCACTGTCGGGAAAACCGGCACCAACCGGTCCACGTGTGTCATGAGCAGCGTATCGTGGACCACTCCCACTGGCCCGGCGATACGAATACGTCCTCCCGCCTTACGCACTTTCCCTTCACACACTACGATGATTCCCACTCCCGTGCTGTCGATGCTGTCCAGCTTGCTTAAATCTAAAACGAACTTCTTTACTCCCGCGCCCAGCGACTCTGCAACGCTCAATTCCACTTGACGGCTGTCGTTCCCCATCATCAGTTTGCCGGAGAGTTCAATCAGGCTGATATCCGACGCGGGCTGGCTTTTCTGCAATTGAAGTATCATGAACAACCTCGTTGGCTGTTGCGATCGTCGGCTAGAAAAGCGTGGCAGAGGTATCGGCGCTGGGCGCGCTCGAATCTATCGGGCAGATTCCGCTCCCTCCACGGTCGCATGATAGCAGGTCCAGTTTGGTTTTACGTCAATAAAAAAGGTACGTGCTTGCATGAATAAGCCCACCGACAAAACCGGGAACCTCGTCCCGCAAGCTAGGGGAATAAATGTTATTAACCCGTTTTCGCGGCTCTCTTCGATGCATCCATCAAGCGCTTTACGGAATCCAATTTGGGCGGATGACTCCCGGATTTTCGGAAAAGCCGGCAAGTGCTGCACTACACTACAATCTTGATCGGGGGGAAGTTTTGAAACCAAGTCGTCTGCTTCTGATCATCTGCTCGCTTTTATTTGTCACGCTTGGCAACTCTCCCGCCCGCGCGCAGCAATTCATCGTTCCGATCTCCGTCTCTCACGATTGGCAAGTGACCGCTGTCTATAATCCTCCGCCTGTACCGACCCCTCAGGACCCATCCCAACCCAAACCCGCCGATCCCAAATCAGATCCCCCGGCGAACGGTTCGACGATTGACTCTCCGCAACCCAAAACCGACACGGATCAAACCGGCACCCAGACCAAACGCATCCTCTGGATCGTTCCAAACTTTCGTTCCGTCAGCGCCAACACCATTCTCCCGCCCCAGTCCTTCAAGGAAAAGTTTTGGCTGGCCACGCAGGAGAGTTTTGATTATTCCGCCTTCATTTATGAGGGCATCGTGGCTGGAATTGCCATGGCGGGAAAGTCGGAGCCGACTTTTGGCCAGGGAGCCTCAGGCTATGGGCTCTACTACGCCCACACTTTTGCCGATGGCACGATTGAAAACTACATGGTCGAAGCTATCGTTCCCGCTGTCACCAGGGAGGATCCGCGCTACTACACCCTGGGCCACGGCGGCATATTCAAACGCACCGGCTACGCGGTAAGCCGCCTTCTGATTACCAGAAACGATGCTGGCCACGACACCTTCAATTTTTCCGAAGTCGTCGGCGCTGGCGCCGCCGCCGGCATCAGCAATCTTTACTATCCTCCCGGCAATACCTGGGTGAAAACCTATCAGCGCTGGGGAAGCCAAATGCTTCAAGATGCTCTTAGTTTCATCGCCAAGGAATATTGGCCAGACATCAACCGCGCCGTCTTCCACAACAAATACTAATCGCTCGGCACATGTTTTCCGCACCCGTTCCGCCCAGAATCTCGCATTTACCCACGGCACTAAAAATGGCACAATCAGTAGGTCGCTTCCCCGCAGTTTCGCTCCCTGCACTTTCTCTTTCGACCTTTTAACGGACGTTTCGCCGCGTCTCTGGAGGTGCTCCTATGGGATCCGCTCTGGATATTCACCGCCTTCATTTCGCCTTCACGGTGACCTTCCACTATTTGTTTCCGCAGTTGACCATGGGCTTGGCCCTGCTCATCGTCATCCTCAAAACCATGGCCCTTCGCACCGGTGACGAACACTACAGTCGCGCCGCTCGCTTCTGGGCAAAAATTTTCGGTATTAATTTCGCCATAGGCGTAGTCACCGGCATCCCCATGGAATTTCAGTTCGGCACCAACTGGGCCGAATTTTCGAAATCCGCCGGCGGCGTCATTGGCCAGACCCTTGCCATGGAAGGCATTTTTTCCTTCTTCCTGGAATCCAGCTTTCTCGGCCTGTTTCTCTTTGGCGAAAAAAGGCTCGGCCGCATCGGTCATTGGATCTCCGCCGTTTTGGTTTTTGTCGGCTCGTGGCTCTCTGGCTATCTCATCGTAGCCACCGACGCATGGATGCAATATCCCACCGGCTATCGCATCCTACCCAACGGTGAAATTGGCCTCGCCAGTTTCTGGGGTTTGCTCCTGAATCCCTGGGCTCTCGCGCAATATGCGCATAACATGCTCGGCGCGGTTCAGACCGGTTGTTTCGTCATGGCCGCTGTCGGCGCATTCTACATTCTCTCCCGGCGCGAGCTGTTCTACGGGAAAACCTTCGTTCGCATGGGTGTGATTGTCGGTGTGATTGCGGCGGTCCTGCAACTGTTTCCCACAGGCGACATCCAGGGCAAACTCGTCGCCAACCATCAGCCGGTGACTCTGGCTGCGATGGAAGGACTTTTCGTTTCCGAGGAGGGCGCGCCGCTGGCCATCCTCGGCCAACCCGACGTCCAAAAACGCAAATTGGATAACCCCCTGGAAATTCCCTCGATGCTCAGCTTCCTCACCTACAGAAAGTGGAAGGCTCACGTCCGCGGTCTCGATTCGTTTCCTGAATCCGACTGGCCCGATACCATTGAACTTCTCTACTACAGCTACCACGTCATGGTCGGCCTCGGCACCATGTTCATTGCCATTATGGCTCTTTCCGCGCTCCTCCTGTGGCGTGGAAAACTCTACGAATCTCGCTGGCTGCTTTGGCTTCTTATGCTCAGCGCTCCTTTGCCCTACATCGCCAACACCGCCGGATGGATGACCGCCGAACTTGGCCGCCAACCATGGCTCATCTACGGCGTCATGCGCACCGCTCACGGCTTTTCGCCGCGCGTCGCCGCCGGCAATGCCTGGTTCTCGCTGCTGGGCTTTATGGGCATGTACACGTTGCTCGCCATCCTCTGGCTCTTCCTTGTCTACCGCGAAATTGAACGAGGGCCGGAACGCGAAGTGTTGAGCGCGGACTCACCCGCGCTGGTCGAAGTGCACTAAGGAGCCATCGAATGGAAACTCTCTGGTTTTGTCTCGTCGCTGTCATGGTCGCCATGTACGTCCTTCTCGATGGCTTCGATCTCGGTGCTGGCGCCATCCACTTCATTGTTGCCCGCACCAACGAAGAACGCCGACAGGTCATCGCCACGATCGGCCCGGTGTGGGATGGCAATGAAGTCTGGCTCCTCGCCGCGGGCGGCACTCTCTATTTCGCCTTTCCGCTCCTCTACGCCAGCGGCTTCAGCGGTTTCTATCTTCCTTTAATGATCGTCTTATGGCTGCTTATCGTTCGTGGCACCAGCGTCGAATTCCGCAATCATATTCACAGTCCCATCTGGATTCCCTTCTGGGATTTTCTTTTTTCTGCCTCCAGCCTCTTGCTCGCCGTTTTCTTTGGCGCCGCTCTTGGCAATGTTGTTCGTGGAGTCCCGCTCGATGAGACCGGCTATTTCTTCGAACCCTTATGGACAAACTTCCGCCTCGGCGACCGCACCGGCGTCCTCGACTGGTACACCATCCTGGTTGGCGTCACGGCGCTTCTCGCCTTGATGCTTCACGGCGCTCTCTGGGTTCAGTTGAAAACCACCGCCGCCGTTCGCGAACGCTCCGCTCGCCTCGCCGCATGGGTCTGGTGGGGCGTTCTCGTCTTCACCAGCCTTCTCACCATGGTCACTTTCTCCGTGCAGCCGCAAGTCGTCGCCAATTTCAAAACTTGGCCCGTCGGATTCATCCTGCCCGCTATCGCCGTCGCCGGCCTCGCTGGAATGCAGTTCGAATTGCGCCGGGGCAAGGAACGCAACGCCTTCCTCGCGTCCTGCACTTACCTTCTTGGCATGCTAACCAGCGTCGTCTTCGGCGTGTATCCGATGGTTCTTCCCGCGCGCAACCCCATCTACTCCCTCACTGTCGCAAGCGCCAAAGCCGGCGACTACGGCCTCAAGGTCGGCTTAATCTGGTGGACTATCGGCATGATTCTCGCCGCGGGCTACTTCACCTTCGTCTATCGCACCTTTGCCGGAAAGATCGTCGCGGATGCCGACTCTCACGGCGACTAATATCATCGGCTGGGATGTGCCTGTCTGTCGAGACTGGGCCGCGGCCATAGCGTTCGCCCCGGCCGCATTGTCCCTTCCTCTGGGGTTATCGTTTTCGCGGAAGCCTGGCACTCGTAACCTTCCGCCGTATAGCAAAGCGCCCGGTCAAAAAAGTGTGTGATCAACCGGACGAATTCCTGTTGTTGATACAGATCCATTGCCGAATCCACGATTCCGCAGCCCTCGAGGTACTCGAGAAGCCGTTCTTTCGTTAATATGAGAGCCCACTCGACTTGCGCCAGGGGAATGCCTTCTTCGCAACGCCTCTCCCCGAGTTCGTTATACCGCGCTTGAATCGCTTGATCAGACTTCTCCCACAGCCAGAGTCCCAGGTTGTGGTAGATCTCGTAGCATCGGTCGTGCACTTCGTTATTGGCAAGCTTGTGGTACGACTCTGTCCTTGGGCTGCTTTGTAGCTTCTTAACGGTGCCTTGGGCAAATTCTTCCGCATTATGCTCGATTGTCCTGATCAATCTGTCGGATAAATGTCGATTGTTATTTTGAGACACGGCCCTGTCCTTCCCTGTATACATCTATATGGACGTCCAATTCGCGCGTCGGGTTGCGGAAAAAGCATCTGAACAGCAGCCTTTTATCCTGCTACCTATGCGCTCTTGACGGGCGTCACAACAACCTTTACCTTGCTGTTATGGCTCAGAATAAGACGCCGTTCCTGGTTTCCTGCATCCGCGCGCTTATTTCTGCGTTCCTCATCGTCTGTCTGGCAATCGCTCCCATCTGCGCTGCCCGTTGTGCGACAGCTCTGTGCGTCCCCGCTTCTTCCGATAACTCCGCCAACGACTGTCACCATTCTTCACCCCACTCCGGTTGCGCACCCACATTTACCACCCGCTCAGCCACTCCCTGCGCCACGGCCGAACTATTCTTCACGACCCCGCGCCTGGGTGCGGCCTCGGTCTCCATCGAGTCGTACGTCTTCTCAAACCTCCTTCCCCGTCTAGATGTGGCGTTGCGATCCCTGGCATTTGCTCTCTCCCTGTGTTCGGCGCGGACCGCTATCCCCAGATTTTCTCCCCCGCTCCCTCTCCGCCTCTGATTCCGACCCTTTCGTTTCTGTAAGACCCACCTTCTGAGGTGGGCCGTTTCCACGCGCCCAATTCACCATCCGTACGAACCATTTTGTGTGCAAGGAGCTTCTATGAGCAGTTCTCGCAGAAATTTCTTTCAAGACGCCATGCTCTTCAGCGCAGGCTTATTCGGCCTCAGCTCGCGACTGGACGCGGCTGCCGCACCGCAAACCGCCGACAAAAATTCTCCGCGCCGCACGCCAACAAATGCCGCCCCCAAAGCCACCGTCCCCATGGTTACGCCAGATGTCCCCGATTGTGTCTTCGAACTTGATGGCGCTGTAAAAGTTTTCCGCCTGAAGGCCGTGCCCCTCAAACAAAAAATAGCGCCCTTCAAAACCATCGACGCCTGGGGCTACAACGGCAGTTGTCCCGGTCCCACCATACAGGTTACGCAGGGCGAGCGCGTCCGCATCCTCGTCGAAAATGCGCTACCCGAAAGCACTTCCATGCACTGGCACGGCCTTGAAGTTCCCATCGAACAAGACGGTGTCCCCTTCATCAGCCAGAAGCCTATCGCCCCCGGCGAGACCTACACCTATGAATTCACAGTCCACCAGGAGGGAACCTTCTTCTATCACGCCCACAGTGCCATGCAGGAAATGATCGGCCTTCTCGGCATGTTCATCGCCCACCCGCAAACTCCCCACACGCCACACGTCGACCACGATTTCGGCATTGTGCTGCAGGAGTGGGCCGTCCTACCCAACAACTCCGTTCCCAACACCGCCTCCATGGAATTCAACTGGCTCACCTTCAACGGCCTCTCCGCTCCGGCCACCACGCCCCTCATCGTTCGTCTCGGGAACCGCGTGCGCATCCGCTTCGTCAATCTCGGCATGGATCACCACCCGATCCATCTTCACGGCAATCAATTCGTCATCACCGGCACGGAAGGTGGCCGCTCTCCTGAATCCACCTGGTATCCCACCAACACCGTTCTGGTCGGCGTTGCGCAGGCCAAAGTTATCGAGTTCGAAGCCAAATATCCGGGCGCGTGGATGATCCACTGCCACCTGCCTCATCACATGATGAACAGCATGACCGATCTTTTGCGCAGCCGTGCCATCCCGACCTCCGCAACGAACGACGCGCAAGCCCTCACCCAAATGGAATCGCTCTCCCATAACATCGGCGCGGAGCACGTCCATCATTCCCCCATAGCGGATAACGCCAACTCCGTCCCTGGCTTTCCGCAGGACGCCTTCATGGAGATGTCCATGGACGCCGCCGTCGCCAAGCCCGAAACCCACGGCCTCCCTCCCAACTGGTCCGCCGGCATGATGGGCATGATGACCATGGTCCGTGTCCTCCCCGACACCGAATACAACGAAATGCAAAACCTGATTCAACATAAAGCCAAATCCACATAGCCCCTGGAGTGCGGCGTTTGCCGCCGCTTTTACAGTCGAAACCAACCACCAAATCCAAAAAGAACGCAAAACAAAAAAGTTAAAGGAACGGCAATGCATCTGAAATCAAAACTGCTCACACTCCTCTCCGTTGCAACCATCGGAACACTTCGATTATCCGCGGCTCAACAATCTCCCCCCGCAAGCCACGATCAAATGCACATGCCCATGCATCACAACGGCGACATGCAATCCCTTGAACCTGTCTTTCCCCGTCTCGGCCGCGCCCAGGAACAATCTCACGAAAAACTCTTCACCCTCGACGACGCGGCACGTCTCGCCGCCTCCTCCAATCCCACTCTTCGCCAAGCCGAAGCAGAAATTCGCGCCGCCAAAGCCCACGCGCAGCAAGCCGGCCTTTATCCGAACCCCACCATCGGCTACACCGGCGACGAAATCCGCGGCGGTTCCATCAACGGCGGCAAACAAGGATTCTTCGTCGAGCAATCCATCGTCACCGCGGGCAAACTCTCCAAGAGTCGCAGCGTTTTCGAACAGGAAACGCGCATCGCTGAAATCACAGCTGAAGAACAAAAAACCCGCGTCGAAACTTCAGTCAAAATTGCTTTCTATCGCGTCCTCGCCGCCCAGGAACTCCTGGAATCCCGCCGCGATCTTACCCAGATCGCCCAACTCGACCAACAATCGCAAGACGAACTCGCCCGCACCGGCCAGGTCGATGAATCCGAAAAACTGGAAACCGATATCGAAGTTCAGCGCCTTCACCTCGCCGCATATGCTCAGGAAGAAGTCCTGCGCGCGGAATGGCGCAAACTCGCCGCAATTATCGGCCAGCCCGATCTTCCGCAATCCGTCGTGGCAGGCGATCTCGAACACGGTTGGCCGGAGATTAATGAGCAGCAAATCGTCGAAACCATCGCTTCGCTCAGTCCCGCCACGCGCATCGCCGACGCCGCGTCTGCTCGGGCCGCCGCGGAAATCACGCGTGCCAAAAGCGCAGTCGTCCCCGACATCAACCTTCTTGGCGGACTCGAGTACAACAACGAACCCCTCGGCACCATCCCTCAATCCATCGGCTGGGAAGGCCTTGCCGAACTGTCCGTCCAAATCCCCATCTTCAATCGCAATCAAGGAAATATTGCCGGAGCCCGAGCCGAACTCGATCGTTCCGAATTAGAAAAGCTGCGCATCCAACTCCAGCTCAGGGAGCGCGCCTCTGGTCTCCTCGATCAATACTCCACCGCAAGAGTTATCGCCACCCAATACCGCGAACAAATCCTCCCGCTCGCAAAAAAAGCCAACACCCTCATGACCGAAAAATACGGCCAGATGCTGGCCGCTTACCCAACTTTGCTCCGGATCCGCCGCAAACATTTCCAACTCCAGGCCGAATACATCCAAACCCTCGAAACCGTCTGGACCGCCTCCCTCGCCCTACAAGGCTTCCTGCTAACCGACGGTCTGGAATCCCCTTCCGGCATCAGTCATTCCTCAATCGGATCCACTTTGCCAATAGCCGATCGCACCATGATCCCCCTAGACCAAACGCCACACCCCTAGCCCTTTGGACTGTGGCGGCCGACCACCGCTTTTGAGGCGTAAGCAGAAACACAAATCACTCAACAAGTCTCTCTACAGCCCAGCATGCCGAACGCACCAGTCTTCTACGATAATCATTGCCGCATACCGTGCGAATTCGAGTCTTGTGTCGGTGGCATCTCGCTAATGCCGTCGCGACTTGTGCTGCAGTTGGTGCCGCCTTCAACTCTTCCATCTTTGCTTTCGCTTGCTCATTGCCATCGGAGGCCAGCCCGGAACCATCGGGTCAGTCATCAGACGCACCACGGTTTTGTATTCACCTGAAAATCATCTCCTGTGACGAACTTTCCTCCCATAGAGAAACCAACTTCTTCATTTCCCAATTTCCCTTTCCCGGGTAAAGAAATACCGACCGCTTCCCTGTCCTTCCGGACATATCCAGTCCGGCACACTAGTACTCCCGTAGCGTTGACCCATGGAATTTCCACCCGCTACTGTCCCTAATGGTGATGGTGTGTGTCCCGGGATAGGTGGCCACTCTTACGTAGTCTGAAATTCCGGCTCCACAGGGAGCTTCCTTTCCCGCGCTGCTCGTGTTCTGTTCGACGCAACCCCGCCCGTTCTCGTGGTGTTTAAGAAAGGCCTCCCGCGCGTGGCGGGACCTGATGGAAACGATCGTAAAAGCCGGACGCTATGAAATTCTGAGCGAGCTCGGACGCGGCGCCATGGGTGTCGTGTACCTCGCCATCGATCCTGTCATCGGCCGCAATGTTGCCGTAAAAACCATTCGTCTCACCGAGGAAGGCACCGGCCTCACTCGTCCTGAACTTCTTTCTCGCTTTCAAACGGAAGCCCGCGCTGCCGGATTACTTACTCATCCCAACATTGTTGTCGTCTACGATGCCGGCGAAGAAGATGGCCTGTATTACATCACCATGGAACTTGTCCCGGGCAAATCTATGCAGGCCGTCCTTGACAGCGGCGAGGCCTTCCCCGTCTCTCGCATCCTCCGCATCCTGGAGCAGACCTGCAGCGCTCTACAATTCGCTCACGAACGAAACATTGTCCATCGCGATATCAAACCCGCCAACTTGATGCTCACCGCCGACGACACCGTCAAGGTCACCGACTTCGGCACCGCCAAAATCCTTCAGTTCGGCACCGTACAGCAAACCACTCACGTTATGGGCACGCCGAGCTACATGTCGCCCGAACAAGTCAAAGGCCGTCCCATCGACGGCCGCACCGATATTTTTTCCCTTGGCGTAGTTCTCTACGAAATGCTCACCGGCGAGAAGCCGTTTCCCGGCCAGAGCATCACCACCGTCATCTACAAAATCGTCAACGAAGAGCCCATTCCACCGCGCCAGCTCAACCCTTCCATCCATCCCGGACTGAACGAAATCGTCATGCGCGCGCTCACCAAGGATCCCGACGCGCGCTATCAGAGCTGCCGCGAAATGCTCGAAGATTTGCGCAATTACCGGGCTCTTGGCGGTAATGATCGCAACCCCGATGCAACCTTGGTCTCGCCGCGCGGCCAGGGCATAGGCCAACCGTTCGCGACGCCTATAAGCCCGCTCCGCACACCGCGTCCTGAAGAGCTTAGCCCTGCGTCTGCACCGCGCTCATTGCAGCAACACGGCCTCTCGCCGTTGCAGACCCCGACCGTGCGTCGCACTGGTACGCTTCCGCCAATCGAAACAACACCCGAAGAGAAATCCAGCACTTTCACCACTGTGCTTGCGGCCATTTTCCTCATCGCGGTGATTGGTTATGGGGTAGTGCGCCTGCGCCCCGAATTTCAAGCCGCGCGCGCAAGAAATAATCCTAACGCCGTTCCCGCTACGGTGCCGACCACAGCGGCTTCCACGCCCGCTCCCAGTCTTGCTCCTGCTCCAAGACAGGAGCCGGCAAACAATTCCGCGCCGGCAACCGACAACTCTCCCGCGCCCGCTACTCCCGCAGCCGCTGTCACTATTGCCGCGCCCAACGATACCGCGAACAATCCGCCACCGGATGCTGCGGCCGCTCCGCAGCCTCAGCCCCCCTCCGAGAAACCTGTGGCAACTCCACCAGTAGCAAAGAAAATCGGACCGGCCGTCACGCCCGCTGCCGCTGAATACAAACGCCAGATTGAAGAAGCCGTCGCCGACAAAGGTCTGATCGGCCGCGTAAAAGTCAGCGCCACCGCCAACACGCTCATGCTCGTTGGAAAGTTGCGCCCCGCGGAGCACGGCGCCCTCCTGAAATTTATGCGCAATGCACCGTCAAACGTTCGCATTGTGGATGATATTCAATATGACGACACGCCCGTCGCGGGCGCCGAGCACGGTGAAAATAGGGCTCATGCCGTGCCCGATACGGACAAAAGTGCTATCCACGTTGTTACCGATGTCATCGGCGCCACCGCTACCCTGTTCGGTCCGGCTGGCCGCCAGCTCTCCGATTGTCAGACTCCATGCAGCTTCAACAATCTCGCTCCTACTCACTACAGCTTGCAAGTGACAAAGGACGGCTATTCCCCGGTGCAGACCGCCCTCGAATTGAAATCAGACCAAACCCTGGACCAAAAGCTGCATCTCGAAGCCATCGGCAAAGGTCTCTTCGTCGCCAGCACCCCTCCCGGAGCAGACATCTTCATCAACGGCGCCAAGCAATCCGGCCAGACCCCGGCCACACTTCCCCTTGCTCGGGGTCAATATGATTTAGTCCTGCGTCTCCAGGGCTATCAGGCTTACGCCGGCCAGGTGGTCGTCAAGGACAACCAACAAACCAGCCTAAACGCCAAGTTGCAGGAAAAATCCCAAGTTCATGTTGCCTGGGCCCAGGTTCAATCTAATCCTGAAGGAGCGGAGATCTTCATTGATGGTGCGCCCACCGGAGAAATCACACCCGCGCGCGTCCAGATTCCCACCGGACCCCACATTATTGCCTTGAAATTAAAGAACTTCCAGATTGCCAAACGCGGTGTAGAGGCCAGTGAAGGTGGCACGGTTCTCGTCAAGGAAGACCTGCACTCCAAATAGAACCCGGCTCTGGTACAGCGAAACAAATACGTAAAGCTCCGATGTCTCTCATTCCATTGGCCCTTAAATGTGCCTATTCGTGCTACACCATGGGCTGATCGTACTATATGTTTTCCCGACAGCCTCCTCCATTCTTACTTTGCCAGATTTGCCGCCAGCTGCCGGGATTGTCTCCCGCGCTTGGCACGTCCTTCCTAACGCTTGGGACGTCAGGGCTCATCCGGTAACGTCTTCGTGAAATTTGGATAACTCTCTTGACCCAGCTCGCTTCAGCTCACGCTCTTCGCGATGAACGTTCCGCGGCCAAGCCGCGGAACGACCGTTCTGTTTCTACCTCCGCGGCAGCTGTCTCGTCGCGCGAGCGAGGCTCTCTCGACGATCCGCAGTTCCATCAGGTCTCTCAGGCGCTCCGTACTTTTAATCTGCTGCTCCGGGCGCATCGCCTCTACGATTCATCGCATCCGCGTGTCCTGGACACTCTCGATCAGGCCTACGACGGTCTGCGCTCTTCGGCCGTCACCCTCAACGGCTTTGACCTTCGCATCGAACGCGGTGGCATCGTTGTTCCCAAGCTCAACGAGGGTCACTTGCCCGACGTTCGCGGCGAGTTTCACTCCCTGGCCTGCGATCTCCAGCGCGCTGGCATTCATGCCATCTTCTTCAGCATCAAGTTTCATGTGGGCGAATTGGACACGCTCACTCATCTCATCACGGATGCCCTGCTAAAATCGGAGGAAGCGGCAAAACGCCTTGGAGTAGGCGGTTGGCCCGCTCGTCTCCGGGAGCATCGCGTGACTGGCATTCAGATCAACACTCTGACCGAACGCAAAATCGATTCCGTTTTAGCCAGCCTGATCGCGGCTCTGGTCGCTTATGGCGGTAACGCCCCGGAAGAATCCGGCGATACGCCGATTCACGCTCCTCAGCTTGGCGAAATCTCAGATTCCTTGCGCCTCATCGGCCGTCTCACTCCCCCTATGGAAGTGGCCCGCGGACTTTCCGCAGAAGACGCCGCCCGCGCCATACACTCCTCCATGGAAAGCGCCACCCGAGCAACTGTGCGCACCTTGCTCAGCGCGATGACCCACTACGCCCCGCAAGAGGGTGAAGCTCCCCAGGCTTATTTGCGACGTCTTTCGCAGTCTCTCGTCCTTGAACTTCTTACCACCGAATTTGACGACGGCACGCTCGCGCCTGTCGCCGTGCGTCCGCTGCTGAATCAACTTGCCGACGAGGTCGTCGCCGCCGGTGAGTACAGCGGCCCTCACTCCTCGCAGCATTTTTCTTCGCTCGCTTCATCCTGGGCCAACGATGGCCAGCGCGAGCAGCTGATTGAGCGTTTCTGGCTGGAGCTTGCCCCGCGCGAAAAATCCGCAGTCCTGCGCGGTCCTGATATCTGGTGTGTGCCTATTGCTGTGGTGCGCCAAACGCTTTCGCAATTGGTCGAAGCCGGCGCCGAAGCACCCCGCCGCGAGGCTCGCGCCATCCTGCTGAATTACGCGCGCCGCTTGGAGCACACCGAGTCTGGTGCTCGCCGCATTGTTGCCGCCGGTCTCGGCGAGCTTTCTCCTCTTCTCGAGCGTCTCTGGCCCAATCAGCTTCCCGAAGAACTTTCCAAGCTTACCCTCGCCGCGCTCACCAGAGAGCAAGCCCCGGAAACCACCGGTCTGCTGGCAGCTTTCCTGGAAAGTCTAGGCCGCACGGCCGTCAGCCGCGGAGATTTCGTTGGCTTCGAAAATATTCTTATCGCCCTCGAAAAACTTCCCCGCGACGCCGCGCATGAGCACATGAACGCCCTTGGTCATCGCTTGATCGCCAACGATCGCTGGATGCAGCTCGTGGACGCTTCGCTGGCCAATCGTCCGCTCGATCCTCCGCTGCCACGCCTGCTCCAGCGCGATCCTGAACGTCTGCTCGATCGCCTCACTCTTTTGCTCACCGAGCCGCGCGCCGCGGACATGGTTCCCGCCATGGCCCGTCTGCTCCGTGCTATCGGCGTCCCCGCGCTGACACTGCTCGAAACGCGACTCTTCGAGGCTCGCCGGCAACGCGCCAGCGCCGCCATTCGTCTGCTCGCGGCCGCGGATCCCGATCGCCTACTGCGCGGTATCACGCGCGCCCTGGCCAGTTGGGAGTGGAATCTTCAGGATCTTGCCGTCAGTGAACTTTCGCGTCCAACCAATAGCGTCACTGCGCAAAGCACGGCTTTCGTCTTTTCTGCCATTCTCCAGGATGCTCACCCGCTCGTTGTGCCCATGATGATCGACCAGATTGGCATCGGCCAGGAAGCCACCGCGGTTCCCTTGCTCATGGAGATTGCCGCCGGTGAGCACGAAACACTTCGCGAACAGTTCGTGCGCATCAAGGCCATTGAAGCTCTCGGCCGTCTCCGCGCTGTCGAAGCCATCGATCTGTTGCGCCAACTCGCCGCCAAGCGCGAGGGCCTCACCTTCACCGAACCTGGCGGACTCCGTGCCGCGGCTGAAGACGCGCTCGCCTTGATGGAAGAAGGGCCCGGCTCGGCCCGCGCTCGCGCTTCCTACGAGCCCGCGCCTCCTCCGCTCGGCAACTTTGTCGTGCCTCGCCGCTACGCGCGCATTCCTCTCGAGTCTCCTCTTCGCGCGCAAATCAGCGGCCCGCAAATGAGCGTGGCGCGCATAAAAACTATCAGTCTCGGCGGCGCTTACGTCGAATCCGCCAATCGCCTCAGCCCCGGCGATTCTATCCAGCTCGAAATTCGCGCCGGGTTGCGCAAAATCCATTTCACGGCTATCGTCCGCAACGTTGGCCCCAACGGCAACGGCGTCGAATTCGTGCACATGAAAGACGAAGACCGCGATCGCCTCCGCAAGCTAGTCCAGAAGCATATGCCCTAGCCTCCTTGACGACCGCCGCACCGCTTGTTAACTCCGCTTTACGCCCAGCAATTCGTGAATGCAACCCATCCAAACGTTAAATCCTTTCCCCACAACTCCGCTTGCTAAAATAGGCGGTAGATAAATTTATCCAGGAGACACTATCCGCATGACTGCCCCTCTTTGGGTCGAAGCCTTGGGTACCATCGCCGGGTTCTGCACCACCTTTGCCTTCGTTCCCCAAATCGTCAAAATCTATCGCCAGGGTGGCCGCGACCTTTCCTATGCCACGCTTTCCTTCTACCTTTTTGGCGTTCTTCTCTGGTTGGCCTACGGCATCATCGTCCACGTACAAGCCGTCGCCCTCACCAACCTGGCCACCGCCATTTTGATCGCTTCCGCCACCCTCCTCAAAGCCTGGAAGGAACGCCAGGACATTTC
This sequence comes from Candidatus Acidiferrales bacterium, assembly GCA_963742325.1. GTDB lineage: Bacteria > Acidobacteriota > Terriglobia > Acidiferrales > UBA7541 > Acidiferrum. Next base: position 4,685,793 of record CAVULB010000002.1, read on the forward strand.
CGAGCCCGTCTTGGGCGAACAATTGCCCGAACAAGGCTAAACCTCTGCTCCCAAACGATCGTTTGAATCGCTCTCCCTCGTCCTAACGGGTTGGACACGCGCCGATCCTATCTCTGTTTCCCGCATTCCCTCCCAGTTTTACAGTTGCAATGGCTGCGAGTTTTGCAGTACAAGCTATTTATTCTATTCATCCGATCGATTGTTTGTGTTCGTCGAGGAAATCTCGCACCGCTAGGGGTAGCGGTTAGGGTAACTGGTACATTAAGGAGGGACGGGGTATGCGACGCAGGCCGTTGTTGGTTGCGTTTGTCTTGTTGTGCGTAACTATTTCTCTGGTGGCCGGTGCGGCATTTGCTCAGGTCAACACGGCCACACTCTCCGGAACGGTCACCGATCCGCAGGGTCTGGCCGTTAGCAACGCCAAGATAACGGTCACCAGTCTCCTTAACGGCGCCGAGCGTACCTCCTCGGCCGATGAGAGCGGCCTTTACGTTATCGTCGGGCTGGTCCCCGGCGCCTACAAACTCCACGTCGAGGGCGGCACCAACTTTGCTCCTTTCGAAAATCCCTCCGTGCAGGTCCGCGTCGGTACGGAAACCATCGTCAATGTCAGTCTGGGCCTCAGCACGCAGCAGCAATCCGTAACTGTTACTACCGAGTCGGCTCCCGTCGAAACCACCCGCAGTGAAAGCGCGCAGACCGTCGAGCAGCGGCAGATCGACAACCTCCCCATCAACGGCCGTAACTATGTCAATTTCACGTTGATCAATTCTCAGGTTACTCGAGACAACGCGCCCAGCATCGGTCCTGCTCCCACCAGTGGCCTCAGCATCAGCGGCGCGCGCGGCCGCGGCAACATGGTCAGCGTCGATGGCGCCAACTCCGTCGATCAATCCGTCGAGGGCATCCGTTCCACGGTCTCCCAAGAAGCCGTTCAGGAATTCCAGATGATTCTCAGTAACTACAACGCCGAATATGGCAACGCTACCGGCGGCGTCGTGAACATTGTCACTAAAAGCGGCACCAACGATTTTCATGGGGACGCCTACGGCTACCTTCGTGACCGTTCCTTCCAGGCGCGCAATCCTTTTTCGTTTGACGTCGACCCCACAACCGGTGACCTCGATCCCATCAAGCAGGCGTACACGCGCGTACAAACCGGACTCACCTTCGGCGGCCCTATCAGGAAGGACAAAACTTTTTACTTCTTCTCTTATGAATACACGCAGCGCGAGGAGACCGGATTCTCCGACATCGGCGAAGACAATTTCGGCCTCGTCCCGGTTACTCTTCCCACCGCTGCCGGAGCATTGCCCGTACAATTGACCACCGCGCAGGCCAGTGCGGTCAACAGTCTGCTTTCTTCCGGTATTCCCGCGTATCAACAATTGGGCGTGGAGTATGGCGTTCTGATGGGATCGGCTTCCAGCGTGGCTTTGAATAAGCTCGACTACGGTGCGGTTGCTGCGGGCCTGACAGGAGGAGCGCTGAATCCGGGCCCGGGCGCTCAATTCCCATTACCCGTCACATGTCCCGCGGGGCAGACCGTAAATCTGATGACCTGCTCTGCAATCGGCGAAGGAATTGCCCCTTTGCCTGCCTCCTATGTTGGTCTCAACAGCATTCGCGGTAATTTCCCGGTGATGGAAAAGACGAGTCTGTGGTCCGCCCGTCTCGACCAGCGTTGGAATGCCAAGAACAACTCTTTTATTCGTGTCGGCGTTTCTCCTTCGCAGGTCACCGGGCTTCAATCCACCTCGCAAAACCAGGTCCTGGGTCAAAACTCCGCCTCCCGCGTGGGCGAGCAGCATTATCGCGACGTCAACGTCACCTTCGAACACGACACCGTTCTCAACGATACCGCATACAACGAATTCACGTTTCAATTCGCTCGCCGCGGTCTTCATTTCGGTTATTCGCCTTCAGACGGCGGCAGCGACGTCGGTGTAAATATTCCTGGCTATGCTTATTTCGGCCGCGAACCTTATTCCACGGTCGACCGTATCGAGCGCCGCTTCCAGTTCGCCGACGCCGGCACCATCACCCGTGGCCGCCACACCTTCAAGGTCGGCGCCGATTTCACCCTTCTCCAATTGCGCTCTGCCAAACAACAAATCTTCGAACTTGATTTTGGTGGCGTCGTCGACTTCGGTGGTCTTCCAACGAGCACCTTCGGTCTTCCTAATAGCGTTACGCTGCCTTCCGGCACCGCGGTTAGTCTGCCAGGCGCAACCACCTTCCAAGCCTACGGCCTTGGCATCCCCACGGATTACATCCAGGGCATCGGCACTTCCAACGAACCCTTTAACGATATCCCCATCGGCTTCTTTGCTCAGGATTCCTGGCGCGTTACCCGCAAGCTCACCATCAATTATGGTTTGCGCTATGACCCGGACCTGACCCCGCTGTTCGCGCCCGCGACCGCCATCAACGCCGCCGCCGAACAAGCTCTCGGCGTTCAAGAGGGTATTCCCCGTCAGTACAAGGACATTGCTCCGCGCTTCGGTTTGGCCTGGGATCCCTTCGGCGATGGCAAGACCGTTGTGCGCGCCGGTTTCGGTCTCTTCTACGATCATCCGCTTCTCGCCATTGCTTTTGACTCCGTCACGGCCGACGGCGGTCGTTCCGTTCAGTTGCTCGCCGCCGGTGGCGCTGCTTCCGCCTGTGGTCTAGTCACCGCCGTTTGCGGCAACGCTCTGGATACTCCTCTCAACCTGAATGCTTCTTCCATTTTCCAGGGTGTGCTGAACGCGCTTCCCAGCATGTACTACGAGCCCAACCAGCAACGCTTCAATCCAACGGCCTCGGGTTCCCTATTCGCCAATCAAAACTACCTCACCGAGGGTTTCCCCTTGGCCATTCTTCCCTTCACGCTACCGGTCGACAGAAATTTCCGGGACGGCTACGCGGAACAAGCCAACCTAACCGTCGAACGCGTTCTTGGTGGCACCTGGAAATTGAGCGCCGGTTATCAGTGGTCTCGGGGCGTGCACTTGTTTCGTCCCATCGACATCAATTCCACGAATCCCACCCTGCTGACGACGAATCTTGCCAACGCCGATGCCGCTGGCCTCGATTTTGCCAGCCCTCTTACGGTCGCGGTTCCTTCCACCAACATTGCCCCAACCGCGACTGCCTGCGGACTCTCCGTCAGCGCCACAAACGCTCCCGGGATTCTTGGCGTACTCGGCGGTTGTCCCGCGGCACTCGCTTCCTTCAACGGCAAGTTTGTCGGCACTCCGGCGTTCTTCAACTATTTCCGCAAGTCTGGCCCGAATCCGTCCTTTGCCGGCCTCGTTCCCGGCGGCTATGGTACGCAGGTCGCGCTCGCCGCTGCCGCCGGGTTCCCCACCGGCTTCGGCGTGCCTGTCCCTTATAACAGCGTGGACACGCAAGTCTCCGACGCGTTCTCTACGTACAATGCGCTCACCATCAATCTGGAAAAGCGCTTCTCCAAACACTTCCAGTTGCTGTCCAGTTACACTTGGTCGCACTCGATCGACGACGGCACTGACCTTCAGTCCACTCTCGAGCCGCAAGACAGCCGTTTCCCACAATATGAGAAAGGCAACTCCGTCAACGATCAGCCGCAACGTTGGGTCACCAGCGGCGTCTTCCAGAGTTCACCTTACACTGCGGGGCAAGGCTTCATGCGCAGCTTTCTCAGCAATTGGACTCTGGCGCCGCTCGTAGAAGTTTCCTCCGGCCTGTCCTTCAACGTAATCTCCGGTGAAGATACTCGCCTCGAGCTCAGCTCTTCGCAGGCTCGCCCCAATCTCGGCGGCGGTACTACTTCGCCCTACATTCCCGGCGTCTCTTTCGGCATTCCGACCACTTGTTGGACCAATGCCGCTCAACCCTTTACGGTTCCCGGAATCACCCCGCCGCTCGGCTGCGTCGGCACTCTCGGTCGCGACAAATTCAGAATGCCGATGTTCTTCCAGTTCGATACCCGCCTATCCAAAGGCATTAACATTGGCGAGCGCTATCGAGTCGACCTCATCGCCGACGTCTTCAACCTTTTCAATCACACCAACATCATCTCCGTAGACAATCTCTGCGATCCGCTGACGGGCACAACTTGCGCCGCTGGTCAGCCTTCAGCCGCGGCCGACGCCCGTCAGTTCCAATTCGCCATTAAGTTCTACTGGTAGATTCTCCACCAACTAAAAACAAAAAAGGCCCGGCTCAGCTGGGCCTTTTTGTTTTAAATTTCGTTCTTCTATCTTCTACTTTCTTGTCTCCGTCATCGGGGCCACAACCATCCGAACGTCCCCGCCGTCAACAACCCGTACACCAATCCGTCGATCACTTCCTTGATGGTCATGCTCCAAGTCTGACCCTTCCAGATTCCATCGCGCAGGTGCCCTAAGCCGTACGCCAGAAACGCCGCTGTCCCCACCACGCGAAAGACCGCCGGGTAATTCGCACCGGCCGATACCGTGTGCCACGCCAGATAAGCCATAAAAATCGAGACCACTAGGCAAAAAACGAACCACTGTCCCAGAAATCTCGGCATGACCGGCGGGCCGCTCGGCATCACTGTCATCATTCCCACCGGACCCAGCTTGTACTTCTCCACCATCACCTCCGACTTCATGTCCTTTGGCGCACTGAACGGAAAGATGTATAGCCCGCGCTGCAGTTTCTCCCCACGTAACACCTCCAACACTTTTTCCTCGTGCGTGAATTTATGACAATCGCTCTGATGATACGTCAACACCGTATGCATGATCGAACTCGCAATGAAAACAATAATCGCGGACAACACAATCGGCAGCCACAGCGCCGCAAGAAATGCCATGTAGACTCTCCTTCGGGTGACAGATCCCTGATCTTGCTCGAATTGCCTAGCTTTGCCGCGAGGCTATCCCGTACGGCCGCGCCGGTCAAGTTTTTCCGATTTCAGCCCTGGTCCCTCGAAGGCTCTACTTCGATTTTCGGCTTTCCGTCCTCTAATGGGTTGGTGGTAAATCGGACTGTTGTACCACGGCTTCGCTTTGGTCATCGTCGGAAACTCCAGGATGGTCACCCCCTCCACGCCCGGACTTCCGTCACCTCGCAAGATCCAAACCGTCACAGGAATTTGACATTGTACCCAGCGAAAAACGTTGCAGCTTGTTTCGCGCACAGGTCCAGCTCGGTTCGATTCCGCGCGTGCAATCGCCTGAATCCAATGTATGCAGGCATTTTGGTCTCTCCATTCGAGATTCGCGCCCGTCCGTGGCGCGGAGGTTCAAGTTTGATCGAGGATACTTTCCCTGGTCCTCGGTTGTGATATAAGAATTCTCGGTGCGTCTCTTACCAAAACTCAGCCTGCTCGTTCTTCTGCTCGCTCTCGCCGCAATCCTACTCTGCGTCCATCTCGCCTCGGCCAAACCGCCGACCTCGGCGAACACGCTTCAGTGGATGGGCCGCACCTGGACTCTCACCAGCGGCGGCATGGCTGGCGTCGCCAAAGGTGATCCCGCAAACATTTCCATTGATTCAAAAGGCTATCTGCACTTGCGCATCGTCAATCGCGATGGGACGTATACCGCCTCCGAACTTTTCACCACCGAAAATCTCGGATTCGGCACGTATCAGTGGCAAGTGGAAGGTGCCGTCGATAAAATGGACCCAACCACTGTCCTGGGCCTTTTCAACTATGGCGCCAGGGTCGGCATTGGCGTAGATGCCGAGAACGAAATCGATATCGAATTCTCTCGCTGGAACAACACCTGTCACGGCTGCAATGCCGACTTCACCTTCTACCCTTCCACTGGCAACAAAGCGCTCGGTCCTATGGAAGACAATTTCATCTACGACCCGCACGGCTCCACGCTGACTACCGCGCGCTTCGAGTGGACGTCCACGCGCATCGCCGCCACCATCATGGGCGGCCTTCAACCCCTCGGCACAACCGCGAATGTCCTCCAGAACCTTGCCTTTGCTCCCGACGATTACACCGCGCGGATTCCCCAAGTCCCTTTGCCCCTGGCCATGAACCTCTGGTGCTTCAAATCCACGCCCGCCTCCGCCCAAGAAATCATCCTTCGCAATTTTCAATTCGTCCCGCAACTGCCGCCTATGCCGTCATCTTCACCGACATCCCGATAATTGCGCTCATTCTCTTCCCTTTTCTATTTTCGCGGGTGCCCTGCATGCCGATGTTGTACGGGGGGGTTGCGGTTTCTGGCAAGCTCGCTGGGATCAGGGTTTCGGCACGGCACCAGGACTCGCGTCGGCGGTGGGTTCCGCGTCTTTAGGAGGGGCGATGCGCTGCTTATCGTCGACCGCGAACAGCATATAGTTATTGAAGCTGTGCCGTCGGTGCACCTGCCGTCCACGCCACGCGAAGTATACTTCGGCGCTTTGCGGCAGCCACAAGTTCACATTGTCCTTACGAAAATTTACCGGGCCATATTCCACGCTCGTATGCTCCGCGAGCAATTTAATTTCCGGAAGCGGCGCAACGATGTCTGTCTCCATTCGCACGATCTGATAATTGTCCGCGGAAATCCACGCGCGTCCTTTCAATCCCACGGAATACGACGGCCCATGCACTCCGATCTGATAGGTCTTCAATTCATTCGGCTTGCCGGGCTTCTGCCGGAAATGTACTTGCCAGGCCAGCCCGCCGTTTGCTCGCGACAATCCCTCGCAGGTCATCTCATAATTCGGCGCATAGTAAGGATGGAAAATCAGCACCAATGCCGGCAGGCCATTGGTCACAACTCCGTCTGGAAATTCATTCTGGGCTCCCCCTCCATTCCGGTATTCCGTCACGCCCAGATAGCCCTTTCGTACTTCCTGAATCGAAACCAGGTAATCAAACTTCCGTTTCTCCGGCCCCGACGCGGTTCCATATTTATTAATGGATTCGTGCATCAAATTTTCTGTGGCAGTGAATCGATCCACATCACGGACGAAGGCCACCAGTTGCGCCCCCGCCTTCTCGACCACATTATCCAGCGCGCACGTGGCTCCCGCTTCGACGCTCGGAATCTTCTCGTCGATATCCGCGGGCAGCCAATTGGGCGCAATGGCGAATGCCGACGCGCCCGCGGCCAGGTCAGCGGTTTCTTCCCCGCTTGTTGTGCCACCCGCCGCAGCCGTTTTTCCTGCCGTAGTTTTCGCCACGGGTGGCGCCGTCAATCTCTCCAGCAATTTCGCCGCGTTTGCATCCGTGGGATGCGCCGCAATGTAGTCCTGCAAGGTTTTGACCGCGCGATCCTTCTCTCCATTCTCAAACAGAGCGTGCGCCAGCAACGGTTGCACGCTTACCGCACGATCGTGTCCCAATTCCAGCGCGCGCTCCGCTTCTTTCACAGCTTCTTCATGCTTGCCTTCAAACAAGTCCGCTTGTGCGATCAGCATATGCGCGCGCCATGACGACGGCTCAATCTCCACGGCGCGCTCCAGGTACGGTGCCGCTTGCGCTGCTTTGCGGTCGTGCAGCAGGTCCTGGCTCAGCGCCAGCAACGCGCTCAAGTGACTAGGATTAAGTTCCAGCGCTTTCGTCCAATACGCTCTCGCCTGTTCTTCGTTGTTCAGTTGCGAAGCGTACACGCCGAACAGATATTCCACTTCGGCGCTATTCGGTGCATCCCGTTGTGCTGCTTCTAGGTGGCCCCGCGCCTCCGTCGGCCGGTTCACCCGCAATGCTTCGAGCGCCTTGCCCACGTCCTTCTGCGCCTTCGGACTAAGAGCCGCAATTCCCCTGTCGGACGCGGCTGCTTCCTTGTCCGTCATCGGCTGCAGTTCGATTCTTACGATCACTTCCGCATGTTCCAGCACTTCGAATGATTTCTTCGCCGTTTGATAGCCCGGAGCTATCACCTGCGCCGTCAGTTCGCTCTTCGGAACTTCCGCGAAGCGAACCTTCCCTCCCCGCGCCATCGACGTGATAACGACTTGCCCGTTGCCTCGAATCAGAGACACCGCCACGGACCCTTCCAGCGGGGCCCCACCCGGCCCGTTCACCTGCACTTCCACCGAGGCAGAAACATAGAGATTTTCTGTGCCCACACGCACTCCGCCCGCGTACGTGCCATTTGTTTGCAACCCGGGAGCTAGCTGCCCAACCAACGCAGCCGGCAACATCAACCCGGCGCCAATCATGATCATAACTAGGGAACACTTCACGGATCACACCCTTGCGGCCCCTTCGTTGGAACTCGCCTTGCAGTAGATACTACAACCTCACTCCTGCAAAAGGTATCGCTTTCCCTGCTGCGCGATTCGTCCATCACCCAGTTCCCATGGCCGCCGCTCATCTGTAGAATCATTCGCGTATGCCGGGCAAAGTCGACCTCTACGACAACGCGTACGAACACTACGACGCGGATGTCTACCGCCAGGTTCGCGTGGAAACCTACGGCCAAGATCTCGGTCAAACCGGCTGGACCACCACGCAGGAATCTGCCGAAATCCCGCGCACTTTGCAGCTCACCCGCGATTCCCAGGTCCTCGAGGTCGGCTGCGGCTCCGGCCGCTACGCGTTGCAAGTCGCTGCAACAATCGGTTGCCGCATCCTTGGCGTCGATCTGAACGCGCCCGGGATAGCCAACGCCAATCGCCTGGCCGCCACGCAAAATCTCATGACGCAAGCGCAATTCCAGATCGTGGACGCTTCGCACCCGCTGCCCTTTGCTGATTCCTCTTTCGACGCCGCCTTCTCCAACGACGTGCTCTGCCACATTCCCGGCCGCCTCGCCCTTCTGCGTGAATTATTCCGCGTGCTGAAACCGGGCGCGCGTTTCCTGTTCAGCGATGCGCTCGTCATCGGCGGCGTGATTTCGCACCTGGAACTCGGGGCACGAAGTTCCATCGGCTACTACCTCTTCAGCCCTCCCGGCGAAAACGAACGCCTGCTGCAGCAAGCCGGATTTCACGTCGTCGGCGTCTCAGACACCAGTGAAGCCGCCGCGGGAATTGCCCAGCGCTGGCGCGACGCCCGTCAAATCCGCGCCGAATCGCTCGCCGCCATCGAGGGCCCACAAAACTTTGCTGGTCTCCAGCAATTCCTCGCTACGGTTCACAGCCTCACAAGCGAGCGCCGCCTCCTTCGTTTCCTCTACCTCGCGCAAAAACCTTGGGCAGGCGCGCCGTCTTGACCGTACTTCCCGCGCAGTCTAGTATCAGACGGACATGATCGGCTCCGATTCCCTGATTTCCCAAACCATCTCGCATTACAAAGTCACTCGAAAGCTCGGCAGCGGCGGCATGGGCGTCGTTTACGAAGCCGAAGACTCGCGTCTCGGGCGTCGCGTCGCCCTCAAATTCCTGCCCGAAGCCATGGCGCAGGATTCCCAGCTTATCGAACGCTTCCAGCGTGAAGCACGCGCTGCTTCTGCGCTGAATCATCCCAACATTTGCACCATTCACGCCATCGAGACGAACGGCAGCCAGCATTTCCTCGTCATGGAACTCCTCGAAGGCCAAACGCTCGGCCAGCTTATGACGCGCCAGGCTTTCTCCATCGACAAGCTTCTTCCGATGGCCATTCAGATTGCCGACGCGCTCGAATCCGCTCACGCCAAAGGAATCATTCATCGCGACATCAAACCCGCGAATCTGTTCGTCACCGATCGCGGCCAGGTGAAAGTCCTCGACTTCGGTCTCGCCAAGATCGAGCGCGCCGAAATCCCCGAACACGGTTCTTCCCCCTCGAAAATGGACACGATGGTTGGAATGGAACTCACTTCGCCCGGCTCGACGATGGGAACTGTTTCCTACATGTCGCCGGAGCAAGCGCGCGGGCAACTTGTCGATGCGCGCACCGATCTGTTCTCTCTGGGAACAGTTCTCTATCAACTTGCAAGCGGCGTTCTGCCGTTCCGGGGGGAAACCTCCGCAATGGTTTTCGATGCCATTCTCAATCGCGATCCTGCGCCAGTAGTCGAGGTCAATCCCAATTTGCCGCCGGAATTCGGCCGCGTGCTCTCGAAGCTCCTGGAGAAAGATCGCACGCTGCGTTGCCAATCGGCCACGGAACTGAAAACCGATCTCAATCGCCTGAAGCGCGACCTCGAATCGGGCAGCAAACGCGCCGCGGAACTCACCGACACGAAATCCGGCGCGTCGAAGATTGCCACCAAATCCGTTGCTGTTCTTTATTTTGAAAATTTAAGCGGCGTGCGCGAAGACGAATATCTCCGCGATGGAATTACCGAGGACATCATCACCGAGCTTTGCAAAATTCGCGGTATCAACACTTATTCCCGGCCGACGGTTCTGGCCTTCCGCGATAAACAGGTGACCCCCGCGCAAATCGGCCAACAACTGAAAGCAGCTTACGTTCTCACCGGCAGCTTGCGCCGCGCGGGGACGCGTTTGCGCATCACCACCCAGCTGGTGGACACCGCCACCGATTTCCCTCTTTGGAGCGAACGCTACGACCGCGAAATGAAAGACGTTTTCGAGGTCCAGGACGAAATCGCCCGCAAAATCGCCGAAGCTTTGCGCGTCACGCTTTCGCCGCAGGAACTGGAAGCGCTAGCCATCAAGCCCACGGAAAATCTGCAGGCTTACGATTTGTATCTCCGTGGCAAACGATACGCGCGCCGCCAGACACGTCAGGATCTGGAATTTGCGCTCCAGATGTTTGAAAACGCCGTCAACATGGATCCCAGCTTCGCGCTTGCCTACGCTTCCTGCGCCAACGCTTGCGCCATGTTTTATTGCAATTACAGCCGCGATCCCATCTGGGTCGAGCGCGCCCGCAACGCTTCCGGCCGCGCCGTCGCCCTGCGTTGGGACTTGCCTGAAGTGCAGGTCAGCCAGGCTTGGGTGCTTTACGCCACCGATCTACACGACGAAGCTGTGCGCATGGTGCAAAAAGCGATCGAGCGCAAACGCGATTGCGAAGGTGCGTACTATCTTTTGTGCCGGGCGCTTTTCTCCGCCGGACGATATCAGGAAGTGGCCGCCTTGTTTGAGACCGCGCTTGAAGCCAGCGGCGAAGACTACAACGTTTACGTCCCAGTAATGAATTCCCTCGGCGCGCTAGGCAAGGAGGAGGTTCGCCGCAATGTGTTGCTGCGCCGCGTCGCCGCGCTGGAAAACCATTTGAAGCAAGTACCGGAAGACGCCCGCGCACGCATCCTGCTCGGCGGCGATTACGCCGAACTAAATCGCGTCGAAGATGCCCGGCGCGAAACCGATCTGGCCATGACTCTGCGCGCCAACGAAGCTTCGATTCTTTACAACGCTGCCTGCAACTATTGCCTACTCAAAACAAAAGCCCAAGCCATGGATGCCCTCCGCAAAGCCTGGGAAGCCGGCTTCAAAGATGCCATCTGGGCCCGCCGCGATCCCGACCTCACCCTCCTCCATGGCGATCCAGAATTCGACCGCCTATATCCGCCCTCACCAGCCGCGCAGTAGGTTCTTGCTCGACACGCCGACATAACTTCATCGGTCATAAAACTTATAAGTAATAAGTAATTAGTTTGAAGCCTTCTCTCGATCATGAGTGGCGAACCTTTGAAGGTTCTTCTCGCGTCCTTCCGGCGTCGACGTATAGACTGTCAATATGTTGTCAACCCCCGGTGCGTTAATCGGGACTTGGCACAGCGCTGGCCAGCGACACACCGATAGCAATCAGTTGTCAAAATTCAGATTCGCAGGACCTTGTGGGAACGGGGACTTACTTATTTGCTGAGTTGGCCAGAGACTTCTTCAAGGATTCGAACGATTTGAATGAATTGCTGTTGGGGCTGACTAATCGGCACTTTCCCTCTTCGATGTAAGCGAGCGCGCGGAAGCCGTCGTATTTCAGTTCGAAGACGTAGTCAGGGTCATTGAAGGACTTGGCGATGCGGAGGCGCATCGGATGGATTCGAGGGAGCACGGCTGATTCTAGCATCCGTGGTGGCATGGGCTGGGCGAACGGGTACTAGCCTCCACTTCTCCGTTCAGGCGCTTGAAAGCTATTGCACCCAAACGACGAAACTCAACTCTGCGTCTTCAAATTGCCCGGTAATCCTCCAGCAACCAAGGGAAGGAAGGTTGATACCGTTTACGATGAATGGATGATCTGCGTCCCCCGTCCATCCATTACTGGCTCCGGATTGAATTGGCGGTGCCGGAGAATCCAGACGCCTCCCGGTTACCTTCAGATTTGGTCGCGGATCACGCCGAGCGTTATAACCTTCATGCCACCAAAACAGCTTTTGCCTAAAGGTACCGTCGGGCCATTGCGGTAATTTCTCCCACGTTCCATCCCGACGCGAGCCTATCCAGAGTTTGTTCGTGCCAATCCAAAATCCGTCAGGAGCTGTTTCGTTAGGATAGGGCGACGGCGGTACGAAAGGATGGGCTGGAGGTTTCGTAATGGGGCAGGATTCGGGCACCTTGTCTTTGGACCTATCTGGCAGTGATTGACGTGCGGAGATCAGAACTGCTCCGGCTGAATGATGGATTTGGATGGCTGCGAAACTGATTGGTGCCAACAGAGTAAGAACCAGCATTGAACTCCTCATGGTTCATCCCTCCGGGTTGATATGAACATAGGACGCATGAGAGCTTCGGAATGTCAACAACGGCACGTAGTTAGTTAAATGCGGCTGGTCGCGATTAGCGCGGAACCCGGAAATCCTGGTTTTAGTACGAACCTTTCCGGTAATGCGACTTGGGAGCTAACGCGAATCAGTGACGGAATGGCGAACCCTGACTTGATCCGCGAGGGGTTTACCTTCTCCTTCACTAACTTGGCGTACTTGGCCGCAGCATTAATTCAGGATAGAAACGTCGGCTCGTTCTTATTGCGACAAACCGACCTTGCGCAACAGCTCTGCGTAGCGCGGGTCGGAGCGGATGTTGTCTAGCTCAGGTTCTACCTTGAGCCAGATGATCCCTTGCCTGGTCTGGTAAGCCTGCTCCAGGAACTTAAATGCCTCGTCCTTCTCCCCGAGGATCGACGACACCACCCCCGCTGACATCGGATAGTAGGCGGGATTAGATGGATTGGCAAAAAATTCCTTCTGCTTCTTCAGTGCTCCGCGACAGCCTCCTTCCGCAAAAGCTCTCGTAAGCTCCCTTGCGTTCTCAGCATGACCCATCAATTCTTCCGAGTGGGCATAGCTCTTGAATGCGTCGGAGCACATTTGTTTCTGCAGATAAGCGTCGCCCAAGTCGCCGTAAGGAGTCGGATTCCCCTGGTCCATTTCAATCGCCGCTTGGTACTGGCGGATGGCTTCGTCGTAGTCTCGGGCAAAGTAGTAGGCGATTCCCCCAATCTCATGAGCAATGAAGGACAGCGGATCAATCGCCAGGGCCTGCTTAACCTCGGAAATTGCTTCGGCAAAACGACCGCGAAAGCCAAGGTTGGTTGCGTAATAGGTGTGGCAGATGGAACAATTCGGGTTCAGCTTGATCGCTTTTTGCATCTCCTGTTCGGCCTCAGCCCATTGCAAATCCAGCTGAAGCGAAATCCCCAGCGCCGAATGGGCCTCAGCTAGAGAATTGTCGAGGCTTAACGCCTTGCGCGCTATCGCCATCCCTTCCACCATTTCCTGCGGATCGCTTGTCTCTCCAAAGAACCCTTGTAGTACTTGTGCTCCGGCGAGCCCTGCATACGCTCCCGCAAATCCCGGATCCTTCGCAATGGCTTGCTGAAAGTACTGAACAGCCTTAACTCGACCGTCCGGTGACCAACGGTCCAAAAAATAACGGCCCTTTACGTAGAGCTGGTATGCCTCCGGATTATCAGTCGGCAGTTTGCCTAGCTTCCGCTTCTGGTCCACGCTCAGCTTGGGCTGCAGTTTCTGTGAAACATCCCCCGCAATCTCCTGTTGCAACGTTAGCAATTCCCCAGCATTCCGATTGTAGCGATTTCCCCATAAGTGGCTCCCGTCCTCGACTTTGACCAATTCCGTGCTGACCACCAGTTTGTCCCCTATGTGCGACACCCGTCCGGTCAGCACGGCATCAACCTTCAGTGCATGTCCGGCTTGCTGCGGATCAACGTCGTTCCCACGGAAGCGAAAGGCTGAGGCTCTCGACATCACCCTCAAATCCGGCAATTGGGACAGCGAGTCGATGATCGCTTCCGTAACCCCATCGCTCAAGTCATCAGAATTTGCATCTTGACTCGCGGAAACAAATGGCAGCACAGCGAGCGAGTGAATTGCCACGGGACGCTTTGAGAGCGTTGCCCATGCTGTCAGGGACGCCGCAATGGCTGTCGCGGCTGCAATCAACCATGCGGCTCGCTTTTTATACGAAGTACTTTTCTTCGCCGATTCTGCTATGGGAATTGAGCCTGATGTCGTATCCCGCTTTACTCGCTTTAGATCGGCTCTTAATTCGGCGGCGGACTGGCAGCGAACGTCGCGGTCTTTCTCCAGAGCCTTATTGACGATCCTCTCCAGTTCGGGTGGCACGTCCGGATTTAATCGCACCGGAGCTACAGGAGCACGTTCCAAAATAGCGTTGAAGATGAGGGCTGAAGTGTCGCCGCGAAACGGCAGTGTTCCAGTGCACATCTCATACAGCACCACTCCAAAGGAGAACAGATCGGTTCGTGAATCCAGTTCCTTTCCCCGGATCTGCTCCGGCGACATGTAGGCTATGGTACCCACGACACTGCCGGGACTCGTCAGATGGTCCGGGTCAACTTCCCGGGTGGCGAGTGTCGGCTCGTTGCCAGTTGCGCTTTTTTGCGTACTGACCTTCGCAAGACCAAAGTCAAGAATCTTGGTGTGGCCCCGCTTCGTAACGAAAATGTTTGCCGGTTTGATGTCCCGGTGAACAATGCCAGCGGAGTGAGCCGCATCGAGCGCGTCGGCAATCTCAATGCCAAGCGACATCACCTCATCTATCGCCATCGGTCTGGCACCAATCCTATGTTTCAGAGTCAGGCCATCCAAAAATTCCATGGCGATGAAGCGTCGGCCGTCGTGCTCTCCAATTTCATAGATTGTGCAAATGTTCGGATGGTTCAGCGCTGAAGCAGCCCTAGCTTCGCGCTGAAAGCGAGACAGTGCCTGAGGGTCTCCGGCTACGTTTTCCGGCAGGAATTTCAGGGCAACGAACCGACCAAGCTCCGCGTCCTCGGCCTTGTAAACCACACCCATCCCGCCCCCGCCAAGCTTCTCCAGCACACGATAGTGGGAGACAGTCTGACCGATCAGCGCGTCGGTACCCGCCATGGTGCCGCAATCTTAGGTTGCAGGCATGCGCCAAGTCAAAGCTCTTTAGAAATGTCCCCTTGCTTACCTCATTAGAAATTTGTAGCGTAGGCAGCCTCAAAGGGACGTATGCCATCCTCAGGACGGGCGTGAACAATGTCGTGGGTGGCCCTATCGCCTCGATCGGCATCCAACCCTTTAACGGAGACGGGACGATCGGCCTTACTCGCTTGACCAGAAGCAACAACGGTGACATCCAAGACTGGACCTATGCGCCGCGGAGCGTGGACGCAAGCTACACGGTCGATGCGGATTGTACCGGGTCGCTCTTCACTTCGGATGGTACAAAAACCAACAACCTCGTCGTCCTTGACGGAGGCAAGAGATTCTTCTTGCTCAGCGTGGCGCCGGGAACGATTGTCACGCAAGAGGGGACGAGGATCGAGGGGGAGAAGGACTAACGGTGCGCTGACTAAGTTGGATGCACACTTCTCCATTTGAAGCGGTTGTGTGGGACGAGTGTCGGTCAAGTGCTGAAAAATCGCAGTTACGCTCAAAACTCCGGCATCGGCTCGTCACTGGACGGGTGGTTGGCAACCCGGAAACAATCCTGAAAGTCACAAATTAAGCGGTCAAGCCCTGGTTTCAGCTCTTGCGTCAGTTCGTCCAACCACTTCTTCATCCCGTACTCCTCGATGTCCTCAAACGTTTGGCCGTCTACACCTGCCGCTCCGCGATTCGCTTTGCAACATTCATAGGCGAATGCCATCACGTCTTCTCGGTACACCTTGTCGTACGGAGCATAGAAGCGAAAGTTGGGCGATCCCTTCGCTTTGTCGTGCAACGCCGTCTGCAACTTCTGAACACTTAGTGGAGTTGTTAGGCTCATCGCCAATCCCTCGGTCCTTTGTTGCTTCTTGCGTTTCCTTTCAACTGAGGCCCCTTCTCTCCACCGGAGTTACCCGGCTTCGTCGGTACTGCGAGCCTCTCCGCCATCCCATACGGCCCGGCCCGTCTCTCGCGAGTTGCCAGTTGATCCGTACCGCTATCACCGCTGGGACTTCCCGTGTTGCGCATGGTCCCCTTTGCCTGCATGCCGTCGCCAATACCCCGGCAGGTCTGATGGAACTTGTTCGCGCGTGCCGCTCCACCAGCTTCGGCCTTCCCACGAACCGGGGCGGGTCGGCTCCTGCATTGTCGGTTTCGAGGCCTTCTCAGCGTTCACTCACGTTACGGCCTGCATGCTCGCCAAGTCGCCTTCGCGACTCTCTGCACCAGAGGCTTCAGCAGTCTCGTTGCCTCCACTGCTGCTCTGATTGCTACCGGGTGGAGCGAACCAGTTCCCGGGCGGGTATACCCCCGCTGTGGACCACCGCCTTTTCACGGCGCACCCGGTAACGCGACTTCTCAGGAGCGCAGCCCATTTCCTCTGTATGGTCTTGCAAATTCCCCGAGCCGCAATGACAATTCCCGCTCTAGGAGTTGTTATGAAGCGAACGCCTCAATGGGTGCTCGGATTTCTCTTCCTTGTTCTAGCCTTTGCCGTTTCCCCGTCAGTGACTCTTGGACAGTCCTGTTCCTTCAACACGGTTCCCCGGGGACGCGTTTGCGCCAAACTTGGCGCTCGATGCAGCCCTCCTACCGTGGGCGGGGGCGATGTAGGCGTGTGCATCAACGAGTCGGGGCACGCGGATACCTTGGCATGCGAATGTCAAGGCGCACCAACTCCCAGCTACAACGTGACCCTTACGCTTCTGACTCCTTCCGACATGAATGCGGGCGTCGCCACTTTCAGGATCGCGGTCATTCCATTTAACGGATTCACTGGCAAGGTAGACTTCACCTGCGCCGTCTCCGGACCGAACAACCCCGCGCCATCCTGTGCTACTCCCCCTCCCGCTAACGTAACGGGCCCGGGCTCTGCCACTTCACAGCTCGCGGTCTCTGTAGTCAGTTCTACAGCTCAGGGTGCCTACAGCGTGACAGTCAGCGCAGTGGATGGCCACGGTCGGCCGCCGGACAACGGAGCACAATCTTCGACCGTGTCGGTAACACGCTTGCACTGGACCATCGGGAACATGCTCCGGGCCGTGGGCATTGTCCTCCTGGCTTTTTTGGTTGCACTGGCGCTTTGGGGGCTGTGGCTCAGCAAGCGACCCGCCCCCTAAGCTTGCGAGCGCCCCAAGTTGCGTCGAGAATTGTTCCGCTCGTGTTTCACCTTGAATATTTTCGCATCCAAAACTCTGAAGGACGACGCGAACTACTAACCGGAAAAAAGAAGTGAGCCATACTTTAGGGGCTGCATCAGGAACTATTACCTAACTTTCCGCTTATCGGACGTAGCAGGCCTAGGCGTAATCGCTTGCTTATGTCGATGTGTGTGACTTACGTTAGGCTCACTTCGGTCAGGACAACGTCTTCATGGACGCCGAGGGAAACAACCAAATCGTACTAAGGAGACAGATCGTGAAGAGGGAAATTATCCGCGTCGAACCGTTTGACAGCAATTTCGAGAAATGGGGTGTGCCGGTCTCGACCTGCACTCGCGCCGGCGACATGATCTTCGTCTCGGGTCTGCCGCCATTTGATCCCACGACCGGAGAACTTCTCGTCCACGCGCCTTTTGAACAACAGGCCGAACGCTGCCTGGAAGAGTTAAAGACGGCACTTGAGGCGGCGGGATCCGACCTCGAGCACGTCTTGAAGGTCAACGTACTCTGTGTAAGCCCGGAGCACTTCAAGGCATTCAACGAAATTTACAAGCGCTACTTTCCCAAGAATCCGCCAGCCCGCATTTTCTTCTGTGTGCCGGTATGGACGGGCCCGTTTGATATTGAAATCGAGTGTATCGCGGTCCGGAAAGACTAGTCCTATCCCGGCGGTTCGTTAGCCTGTCCATCGGCGAGCACCTTACCGACCCCCAGAGTCCAAACGACCTAATCGCCGAAGTGTTCTTGTGGGGAGCCCTTGGGTTCGCTCTGGGAAGATTCCTCAATATCGACGCGGAACAAGCCGGCGGCGTTCCCGTTCATCAAGATTGTAGTGGTGACGGTGAACGACAGCGGAAAGATCGTGGATGACGCGCTGAAAAGCTGGGCGTCCGGCTATGTGCTGAAGCGGTCGATGGGACCGGAGCTCGCGAAAGCGATCCGGACAGTGCTGCGCGGGAATAAATACGTGACGCCGACGCTAGAGAAGACGTTGACGGAAGCGCGCTTTGCGGAGGTGGGAAAAAAAGCTTCACGGGAATTGACGCAGCGGCAGCGGGAAGTGCTGCAATTGCTTGGGCCCGGCTGCACGATGAAAGAAACGGCTAGAATTTTGCATGTGGCGACGCGGACGGTGGCGTTTCACAAGTACAGAATCATGCGGGAATTCGGGATGAAGACGAATTCGGAATTATTGAGATTTGCGATGAAGGAGCAGGGGATGGGGCCAAATTGATGGGGGATTTTAACAGGAGAACCCCAAGAGCACAGGCTCCACGAGCGGCAGGTCTAAAGACCGGCCACAACACTGGATTTATGCGTTGGCGTCGAGGGCTCGGCCTTCAGCCAGGACTTTTTCGGGGACACGTCGAAGTTCGCGGACCAGGCGGAACCACGAGAGGATTCTCAGCGCGTAGTAGGTGATGTCGATTTCCCACCAATAGAAGCCCTGACGGGCACTGGCCATATAGTAATGATGGTTGTTGTGCCAGCCTTCGCCGAGCGTGACCAGGGCCAGGAGCCAATTATTCTTGCTGGTGTCTGTGGTGGGGAAACGGCGATTGCCGAAAATGTGCGAGAGCGAATTGATGGTGAACGTGCCGTGCCAGAGAAGAACGGTGCTGAGGAAGAAGCCCCAGAACAGAAGCGGCCATCCGCCGAAAAGGAACATGGCGACACCAAGGACGGTGGACGGAAGCAGATGATATTTGTTGAGCCAGCGAAGCTCGGGAAACTTGGCGAAGTCGCCGATGTAGTCGAAGCGGGTTTCGTTGTAACGGTCGGAGAGAATCCAGCCGACGTGCGACCACCAGAAACCGAATAGCGTGGGCGAGTGGAGATCTTCTTCCAGGTCCGAATAGCGATGATGATGGCGATGATGAGCGGCCCACCAGAGAACACCCTTTTGCGACGAGGACATGGCCATCCAAGCGATGACGAACTGGAACCAGCGGCTGGTCTTGAAGGAGCGGTGCGAGAAATAACGGTGGTAACCGGCAGTGACGAAGAGCATGCGAATTTCATAGGCGAGAAAACAGACGACCGGGTAATACCACTTGAACGGATAGAAGAAAATGCCGAGCGCGGCGAGATGAATCAGGGCAAATGGGAGCGAAGAGACCACATGGAGGCGCGCGCCATTGGGCAAGGGGATAGAGAGAGGACGTGCGATCGAAGCCATTCCGGAAAAACTCCTGCGCGGGAGATGGTGATGAAGTGGTAGCGCGCAAGAGTCGAAGCGGGCTCCGTGCCACGGACCACACAGTTAGTGTACGGTTGGGGGTGGTATTGGTCAAGGAGTATAGGAGAGGTGGTTTCTATAAAGATGGGTTATAGGAGGAAATGCGCGGATGTGCTATCGTGCGAGGCGGAAGTGGCTTTCCTCAGGGGCGCTAAAGCCCGTTGATTGTGCACTGTCGGAACCGACGTTCCGACCCCTGGGAAGGAGAGAGAATGGCGGAACGACCGGTATTGGTGGGATTAATCCCCCAGGCAGTGGTGCTCGATCCGGGCGATACGGTGAGCTGGATTTCGGACGCTGGAAATTTGAAGGTGGAGTTCGATGCGAACCGCTGCCCGTTTGCATCGAATATTTTTCAGGCGCCGATGGGAATGCGGCTGCTGAGCGGTCCGGTGACGCCGGGAACAAAGGGCGGGAGTTATAAATACCGGCTGTGGTTGAACGAGCAGATGGTCGGGCGCGGCGAAGTGCTTGTACGGGATAAGTAGAGCGCGGGAAAAAGAAGGCGCTGGCATGAAAGCCAACGCTGCCTCGAATTTCCGAAAAAATTGTTTGGTTAAACAGACTGGCCGGAGGCCAGACCTTTCAGCATTTGCTGCAGGGCGCTGGCATCCGGGACTTGACCGTTCGGCGTTAGCTTGTCGATCAGATGCGGGAGAAGGCTGCTCATGATGGATGTGAGCTGAGACGGATTCATGCCGGCTTGCTGTGCGGCTTGGGTTAACGCACCGCCGTGAAGGACGTTCTGGAGTTGGTCTGGGGAAATGGGCAATTTCTGGCCGGAGCTGATCCAGGAAGTGACGAGGTGGCCGAGTCCGCCCTGTTGAAACATGCTTTGCAAACCGGCAATGCCGCCGACTTGCGGACTGTTGATGTAACTCATGATCGCGGTGATCGCGGTAGTATGTTCGGTTTGCTGAGTGCCGGAACTACCTGCCATTGCGAGAACTTCATCCATCAGACCCATATAGCCTCCTTGCGAAAAATCGAAGGAGCGGCCGTTTAGAGCGACCGCTCCGCAAAGCGAAACGCGTTACTTTGTTTGGCCCTGTTAACCCCTATTTTTGTTTGGCGATGATCAGGTCCTTGATCTTGTTGTAGGTGGCCTGGGGAATGACCTTTTTCTTCACCAAGTCGGTCTTTTTGGCGTAAGGCCGGTTATCGATGATCTTTTGGGAGTACGCGGCGCCGATGCCCGGGAGAGCATCGAGCTGTTCTTTGGTGGCGCTGTTAATGTCCAGGAGATTGGCGGCGGAAGCGGAAGCAGCCGGTTTGCTGGTGGTGCTGGTTTGCGGATGAGAAACGGCAACGCTGACGCCGAGAATGAAGACGAGAGCGACAAGCAACATGCGTATGGAATTTCTCTTCATGCGATCTTCTCCTTGAAATGGTGTAGGGCGGTGAAACAACGGACCGGGTAAAAGCTAATTCTTTTCCGCGGCGCGATAGCCGGCTTTAACGGCATCAGCCTCGGTCATATATTTGCCTTGCTTGGTGTTGCCGTAATAGCGAGTGCCGGGCTTGTGATAAACGCCGGAATCGGTGTTGACCCAAACCATGCCGTTGCTATTGGCTGTGCCGGAGTTTGCTGAGCTGGCGCGGCGGTCTTGGCGGTTGTGGTTGTGGATTTGGCCGGTGCGGAAGCCGGCGCGGGTGGAGTTGTGGTTGCGGCCGCATTAGCAGTCCTTGCCGCGGGTGCAGTCGCGGTGGCAGCAGGAGATGCGGATTTGGTCGCCGGTGCAGGTGCAGCGATGGTGGTAGCCGCAGGAGCAGAACTGTCCGCGGTGGTGGTGGACTTTTTGGACTTGGTGGACTTCTTGGACGTAGAAGCGGTGGTGTTAGCCGGGGTTGTGGAAGTGTCCGCGGCGGTGTCGGCTTTCTTGGACTTGGAAGACTTCTTGGCGGCGGAAGCGGAGGTGTCGCCGGCAGCGGTGGAGTGGGCGGCGTCCGTCTTCTTTGCCTTAGAGGTGGATTTCTTTGTCGTGGAGGAATCGGCGGAAGGGTCGTCGGATGTGTTGGTCTTCTTCTTTTTCTTGGCTTTGGTGGTGCTGTCGCTGCTCTGGTCTGTGGACTGAGCGTCCTGAGGCTTGGAGGCAGCTCGCAGGGTAAGGTTACCGGCGACGAGCATCAGGGCCGCGACAAGAGCAAGAAAAACCGTTTTACGGATACGATTCATGTGTTTGAGAGATCCTCTCGCCTGGAGGCAATTCAGGCCAGCCGGCTGGCACACGTGGGCGACGTGCTTTCGGGCGGAGCGCAGGAGGCGAGAAGAGACTTCTCCGGGGACTTCCCCTAGAGAGATCGCGCGAATGATGAAAGAGAAACAGAGGGATGTCAAGAAAGAATCGGTGGCGGAGGCAAGAAGGGAAAGGAGTTAGAGGAAGGTGGTGGAGATTGCGGGATTTCGGGTATCCTTGCGAACTGGTCCTATGGTCAGTTGCGGCGAAGGCGGTTAATCACTTGGGCGCAAAGCCTTTCACAGTGCACAGGGCTCTGCTAGCGTGGATAAGAATAGGTAGAGGTCGGGACCAGCGTCCGCGCCAGGGGTTGCGTGTGTGCTCACGAAAAGCTTGGAAGGAGACGTTGTGCAGATCGTCAGCGGTGGTGTGAGCGATGTGGGGCGCGTGCGCACCAATAACGAGGACTCGTTCCGGGTTCTGGAAGCTTTGAATTTATTCATATTGTCAGACGGAATGGGCGGCGAAGCCCATGGCGAAGTTGCCAGCGCGATGGCCGTGGAAACGGTGGAGAAGTTCTGCAGCAATCCAGACGCGTCCAAGGAAGATTCCGGGGTGACATTGCACGGTGCGGCCAGCGATAACTGGAGCCCGCAGACGAAAATACTGCAAAACGCGGTGTTCCAGGCCAACTTTAATATTTACCAATCCGCGCAGAAGCACCCGGAGCAGCGAGGAATGGGAGCGACACTGACGACCGGCTGGCTTAACGGAAGCAAGCTAAGCATCGCACACGTGGGAGATAGCCGGGCGTACTTGTTGCGGACAGGGGCGTTGCAGCAACTGACGAACGATCATTCGCTGGTTGCGGAGCAGGTACGACGCGGGATTTTAACGCCGCAGCAGGCCGAAGAGAGCGAGATGCAGAGCGTGCTGTTGCGAGCGCTGGGAGCGAATCCGGAAGTGGATGTGGAAGTGGATGAAGTGGACTTGATGCCGCGAGACCTACTTCTGTTCTGCTCCGACGGGCTGACGCGGATGGTGAGCGAGCCGGAAATCGCCGGGAAGCTGCAGGCAGAAACGGACCCGGGATCGGCGGCGCAAAAGCTGGTGGACCTGGCGAACGAACGGGGGGGCCTGGATAACGTGACAGTGATTGTGGTGCGCGTGCAGGATGATTCCAAGGGATGGTTTTCCTGGCTGCGCCGAGACTCCGGGAAAAAAGACTAGAACCTCCAAGGGAGGGAAGCCGTATGGCGAAACTCAGTCTGATGTTCGAGAACAACGTGGTGAAAGAGGTTCCTATCGGCAATCGGCCGGTATCCATCGGGCGTTCACCGGACAACGACATTCCGATCGATAACCTGGCAGTTTCTACGTATCACGCGCGGGTGTATTACGAAGGAAACCGGCTGGTGGTGGAGGATCTGGACAGTCTGAATGGCACGTTTGTGAACGATCTGCGCGTGGAGCGCGCAATGCTCCACGATGGAGACTCCATCTGGATCGGAAAGCACAGCATCAAGGTGGATGCCACGGCAGACACGGCGATCCCCTGGGACGCGGGAAGGAAAGCCGCGGCACCAAAAATCAACGAAACCATGGTGCTGGACACGAAAGCGCGGCGAGACATGCTGCAGCAGGCGGCGGCGATGGGGGAGCGGTCGCAATTTTCTCCGGGCCGCATGAAGATGCCGACGCTGGTGGTGCTCAAAGGCAGAGTGGATCAAAAGGAATACGTGCTGACGAACAAGCTAACGGTGATCGGAAAATCGCCGATGGCGACGGTGCGGCTGCGCGGATGGTTCAAGCCGCAAGTGGCAGCGCAAATCAACCAGCGCGACGATGGATATTATCTGGGAACCGGCTCTAAGGTCCCTACCGTAAACGGCGCGCCGATCCAAGGGGCGGTGCGGCTGAATGACGGAGACCTCATCGAGGTTTGCGGGATTCGCATGAACTTCATCGTACGGGAGTAACACTGCCCTTCCATGGCCACCGCCCTACATGGAGGCTCGAAGGGAGGTGCCTACCGGCTGCGCACCTTGCTTTCTGAGTGGTGGCAGCACCGCGCATCCTTCTTCATCAGCCTGGGGATCACGCTGGCCGCACTGGGAATTTATTTCTTCACATTTCTTGGTGACCGCAGCACACCGCTGTTCGACTTCCTGAAGCGATTTGAATACAGCACGCTGGACACGCGATTTCGTTACCGGCCGCCACGGCATAGCTTGCCGGATTCGCGGATCGTGATTGTGTCCATCGACCAGCGTTCGCAGGAAGTACTGGGCAAGTGGCCGTTCTCTCGCAAATATTTCGGGGAAATGCTAGACGCGCTGCATGAGGATGGGGCGAAGGTAGCGGCATTCGACGTTACATTTGACAAGCCGGACATGACGGCGGCGCCGGTGCAGGCGCTGCTGGCCAAACTGGAACAAGACAAGCTGGCAGGGCGCCCTCCGGACGCGAAAGTCGAAGCGCAGGTGGCGGAGCTGGCGAAGGAGTTTGATTCCGACGCACGGTTTGCGGCGGCGCTGCGGCGGTTTGGCCCGGTGGTGCTGGGGAATTTTTTTCTGGAGCCGCAGGAAGTGCGCGGGATCGATGGAGCGGTGTTGGATAAGTATGCGGAGATGGTGCAGTGGTATTCGTTGAACCGAGTGCCGCTGAATCCCGCGAGCGGCAAGAAAGATTTTGAGGCGCTGTTGAACGGTTATCAGGCGGAGGGAACGTTGTACACCGCAACGGTGGCGAATATTCCCGCACTGGCGCCACCGGAAAACAACGAACAAACGGCGATCGGGTTTTTCAATATTTCCTCGGACGCGGACGGCGTGCTGCGGCGCTCGCTGCTGGTGCTGCCGTTCGGGCGATCGAACAATCCTGACGATATCGATTTATACGGTTCGCTGGAAGTGCAGACACTGCGGTTGTACCTGGGGCTGAAGACCGAGCAGATCACGGTAAATTACGGGCCTACCGGGATTGCGACGCTGCAACTAGGAAACAATCTGACAGTGCGGCCGGACTATCTGGGGCGGATGATGATCAATTACCGCGGGCCGCGGGGAACGTATCCCTATTATTCGCTGGCGGACGTGGTGCAGCACAAGTTTGCGCCCGGGACATTCAAAGACAAGATCGTGCTGGTAGGGGCTTCCGCGACAGGAATCGGAGATTTGCGAACGCCGCCGTATGGAGGAATCGATTATCCGGGCATGGAAGTGCACGCGAACGTGATCGACAACATGCTGAACGGCGGATTTCTGGTGCGCGGTGCGCATCAAGTTGTGCTCGACCTGGTGCTGATCGTGTTGTTTGGCTTGCCCTTGGGATTTGCGCTAGCGCTGGCCGCGCCGCGATGGATCTGGTTTGGACTGGGGCTGCTAATTCCCTTCACCGCACTGATGTACCTGACGTTTCTGCATGGATGGTGGCTGAATTTCACGGTGCCCGCGGGGACGCTGGTGGCGAATGTGATGTCGGTTTCGTTGTACCGGGCGCTGGTTGAGGAAAAGGAAAAACGGAAAGTGCGAAGGGCGTTTGGACATTATTTGAGCCCGGAGGTGATCCGGCGATTGCTGGTGAATCCGGACCTGGTGGAACCGCGGAAGACGGAAATCACGGTGATGTTCAGCGACATAAGGGGATTCACGACGATTTCGGAAAAGCTGGACGCGCAGGAACTGGCGCTGTTTCTGAATTCGTATTTATACGATATGACGCGGATCGTGTTCGCTACCGACGGAACCCTGGATAAGTACATCGGGGATGCGGTGATGGCGTTCTGGGGCGCTCCTTTTGAGGACGGGCGACACCCGGTGCAGGCGTGCACGGCGGCGCTCGAAATGATGAAGCGCGTGGGAGAGTTACAGAAGAAGTGGGCAGCGGACGTAAAACCGTCGCTGGATATTGGGATTGGATTGAATTCGGGCGCGGCAAGCGTGGGGAATATGGGATCGGCGCTGCGCTATGGATATACGGCATTAGGAGACACGGTAAATTTGTCTTCGCGGTTGGAGGGCCTGAACAAGGAATACGGGACGCATATTATCGTGAACGAGTCGACGTATGAGGCGGCCAAGGATGAGGGATTTCTGTTTCGTGAACTGGATCTGATCCGGGTGAAGGGGAAGTTGCAGCCGGTCACGATTTACGAATTGTTCGGGCGGGTTTCGGATTTGGAAACGACGGGCACGCTGGCGGAGGCTCGGGCGCAGTTGGCGGACTTTGAGGAAGCGCGGAAATTGTATCGCGACAGGAAGTGGAACGAGGCGCGTCGCATGTTTAAGCGGATACTGGAGCGGTGGGCCGGGGATGGGCCGGCGCAGGTTTATCACAAGAGGTGCGAAGAGTATTTGGCGGAGGAGCCGCTTTCGGAGTGGGATGGAGTGTTTGTGATGACGCATAAGTAGCGTTCGGAATGACGGCGGTTGCGCTGGTTTCGGATTACGGATTCCTCAGGGCGGGAACCAGTTTGCCTGGACTTGAAATGGCGGAGCTAAGGTTGCGACCTCCTACAGAGAGGAACCCAGACTTCGCCTCACACAGCGAGAGTGGATCACCCAGGAGAAGAGGGATTCATAGCCCAAAAACCGTGCGATGGCGCAGAGTTTCTCACTTCGTTCGGGATGACATCTTTTGCTTTGTTGAATGAATGGGAAACCCAGACCCACCTAAGAGTGATCCAATTTGGAATGCTCACATGGATAGAAATAGCGAAAGTCTTACGGGCGATGTACCTAAAAATGGGAGTTTTGTAGTCTAATAGAAGAACCTAAAACTCGGAAGAAAAGGGGCGCGCTGCAGGCCTGTCTGGCCCCATGCTATCCGTATACAAGGTCATCTTCGGTTCTTATGTGGATTGTCCGATTAGCTCTTTCCAGGCCATATACGTTCATCGTAATGGCACTGGTGATTGTCCTGCTGACGTTTGTCGTGGTGCCGCGCACGCCGACGGATATTTTCCCGGTCATTAATATACCGGTGATCGCGCTGGACTGGACGTACACCGGCCTACAACCGCAGGAGATGGAACAGCGCATCACGAGCAACGTGGAACGCGGGATCACCACGCTGGTCAATGATGTGGAACACATCGAATCGCAATCGCTGAACGGGATTGCGGTCATCAAGATTTATTTCCAACCCAACGCAAATATCCAGACGGCACTGGCGCAAGTTACCGCGATTTCGCAGACATTTTTGCGGCAATTGCCCCCGGGCACGACTCCGCCACTGGTGATTATTTATTCGGCATCGACGGTTCCGGTGCTGCAGATCGGATTGACCAGCGACCGGCTGAGCGAGCAGGCACTGTTCGATTACGGCAACAACTTTATTCGAACACAACTGGCGACGGTACAGGGCGCGGCGATGCCGTTTCCATACGGCGGGAAACAGCGATTGATTTCGGTGGATCTTGATCCGACGGCGTTGCAGGCCAAGGGTCTTTCGCCGGTGGATATCGTAAACGCGGTGAATGCGCAGAACCTGATTCTGCCGACGGGCACCGCGAAAATGGGTGCGCTCGAATACAACGTAGAAATGAACGCCAGCCCGAAAACCGTGGCGCAGCTGAACGATCTGCCGGTGAAGACCGTAAACGGATCGACGATTTATTTGCGGGAAGTGGCGCACGTGCGCGATGGTTTTTCGCCGCAGACTAATGTGGTACTGGCGAACGGGCAACGCGGCGTGCTGATGAGCGTGTACAAGACCGGCAGCGCGTCGACGTTGGCGATCGTGGATCGGGTGAAACAGGTTTTGAAGGATTTTGAGCCGACGCGGCCGGAAGGATTGAAGGTCACGACGTTTTTCGATCAATCGCTGTTCGTGAGGGCGGCGATTCAGGGCGTGTTGCGCGAAGCTTTGATCGCGGCCTGCCTGACGGCGGTGATGATCCTGCTGTTCCTGGGAAACTGGAAGAGCACGCTGATCATCGCTATCTCCATCCCGCTTTCTATTCTGGTGAGCATCCTGTGCCTGAGCGCGCTGGGAGAAACGATCAACATCATGACCCTGGGAGGACTGGCGCTGGCGGTGGGAATTCTGGTGGACGACGCCACGGTGGAAATCGAGAATATCAACCGCAACCTGGCGATGGGCAAAGAAACGGTGCAGGCGATTCTGGATGGCGCGCAGCAGATCGCGGTACCTGCGTTTGTGTCGACATTGTGCATTTGCATCGTGTTCATCCCGATGTTTTTCCTTTCGGGAGTGGCGAAATATTTGTTCGTGCCGCTGGCGGAAGCGGTGATTTTTGCCATGCTGGCGTCGTATATGTGGTCCCGAACGATTGTGCCGACGATGGCGATGTACCTGTTGAGTTCGGAGGACGAATATCATGCGGAAGAACACGCCGGAGAAAAGATGGGATTCTTCCGGCGGTATCAACAGGGATTTGAGCGAGCGTTCGAGCGGTTTCGCGGCGGGTACCGGCGGGCACTGAGCACGGCGCTCGAACATTCGCGGTTGTTCTCCGCGTGTTTCCTCGGATTTTGCCTGCTTTCGTCGGGTTGGAGTTTCTTTCTGGGGCGCGATTTCTTTCCGTATGTGGACGCCGGGCAAATCCGGCTGCACATGAGGGCACGGACAGGCTTGCGAATCGAAGAGAGCGCGAAACTGGCAGACCAGATCAACAAAGTGATCCGGCAAACGATCCCGGAAAAAGATTTGCTGACGGTGCTCGACAACATCGGGCTGCCCTATTCGAGTATCAACCTGACTTACAGCAATTCAGGAACGATTGGTACGGCAGACGGGGAAATCCTGGTGCAGTTGAAGCAAGAGCGCGGAAAACCCACGAGCGCGTATGTGGATGAGTTGCGGCATAAACTGCCGGGGGAGTTCCCGGGAGTGCAGTTTTTCTTTCAGCCCGCGGACATCGTTACGCAAATTCTGAATTTCGGCACACCGGCACCAATCGACATTCAAATCATCGGGACGGACCAGGCGGGCGACTTTCGGGAGGCGCTGAAACTGGAAGATCAAATCCGGCATATTCCCGGGGCAGTGGATGTGCACGTGCAACAGGCCTTTGATTCGCCCACGCTGTACTTGGATATCAACCGCACGCGCGCGCAATATGTGGGAATGCAGGCGGTGGACGTGGCGCAGAACGTGTTGATTTCGCTTTCGTCGAGCTTTCAGACAGCGCCGAATTTCTGGCTCGACCCCAAGAATGGGGTGAGCTATAGCGTGGCGGTGCAGACTCCGCAGTATCGCGTGGACAATTACCAAGCGCTGCAGAATACTCCGATTACGGCAAGGGCCACGGGAGTGACACCGCAAATTCTGGGGAACCTAGTGACGACGACGACCGAGGCGCGGCCGGCCTCGATTTCCCATTACAACGTGCAGCCGATGATCAATGTGTACGCGTCGGTTGCGGGACGAGACCTTGGGTCAGTGGCAGAAGAAGTGACGAAGCGCGTGGCGGATATACAGAAAGAGTTGCCACGCGGAAGCCGCATTTTCATCAAGGGCCAGGTTTTGACGATGAACACGTCGTTCGTCGGACTCGGCGTGGGGCTGATCGGCGCGATCGTGCTGGCTTACCTTTTGATCGTGGTGAACTTCCAATCGTGGCTGGACCCGTTCATTATCATCACAGCGCTTCCTGGGGCGTTGGCGGGAATCTGCTGGATGCTGCTGTTCACGCGCACGACTCTGAATGTGCCTTCGTTGACGGGCGCGATTATGTGCATGGGCGTGGCGACGGCGAACAGTATTTTGATGGTGTCGTTTGCGCGCGAGCAGTTGAATGAAGGAAAAAGCGCGGCAGATGCGGCATTGGAAGCGGGATTCGTCCGGATACGCCCGGTGGTAATGACGGCGCTGGCGATGATCATCGGCATGGTGCCGATGGCAATTGGCCTGGGCGAAGGTGGCGAACAGAACGCGCCGCTGGGGCGCGCGGTGATCGGCGGATTGCTGTTTGCGACTGTGGCGACATTGTTCTTTGTACCGTGCGTGTTTTCGATCATTCATGGAAGGCTGGAGCGCAAGCGTCAGCGGAGCATGGAGCAGCGGCCAGCGCAAGCATGAGGAAGGTCACAGGGACGTAGCTGAGGCAGCTAATTATGAGTGAGGTTTCAAACTCCGTGGAACACGACAGCGGTGGGATGCCGACGAAGAAAAGCTCGCTGTTTTTCGTATTTTTCGTGATTGTGGTGGCGCTGGTGTTGGTGGGAGCGGTGGTGATGTTCCAGCGGCGCTCGCAGTTCCAGGCGCTGGCGAAAGATACGGAGACGCTGGCGGTACCGACGGTGGCGGTGATTCACCCGACGTCTCAGGGCACGGCCGAGGATTTGGTGCTCCCGGGCACGCTGCAGGCGTATGTGGAGTCGCCGATTTACGCGCGGACGAACGGGTACTTGAGGAAGTGGTATCACGACATTGGCAGCCGCGTGACAAAGGGAGAACTGCTAGCGGATATAGACACGCCGGAAGTGGACCAACAGCTGATGCAGGCGAGGGCAGACCTGGTGACGGCGCAGGCCAACGAGCATTTGTCGCAAATCACGGAAGCGCGTTACAGCGACCTGTTGAAGAGCGACGGCGTATCGAAGCAGGAAGTGGATAATGCCACCGGCGATCTCGCGGCGAAGCGGGCTATCGTGCAATCTTCGGAAGCGAATGTGCGGCGGCTGCAGGAATTGAAATCGTTCCAACAGGTGTATGCGCCGTTCAGCGGAGTGATCACGCAGAGGAACGTGGATATTGGAACGTTGATCAACGCGGGGAATGGCGGGACGTCGCAGCAATTGTTTTATCTGGCGCAGACCGATCCGATTCGTTTGTACGTGAACGTGCCGGAGTCTTATGCGCCTGCGATTCACAAGGGACTGGGCGCGTACATCGAGCTAGCACAATATCCGGGAGAGAGATTCCAGGGCGAAGTGGTGCGGACGGCGGAAGCGATCGATCTGGCCACGCGGACCTTGTTGACCGAAGTGGACGTGCCGAACAAGACCGGGCTGTTGCTGCCGGGCGGCTATGCGCAAGTGCACCTGCAGATTCATGTGCAGAGCGAGCGGCTGCAAGTTCCGGTGAATGCGCTGCTGTTCCGCTCGGAAGGACTGCGGGCGGTGGTGATCGACAGCAATCATCGGGTGCGGTTGCAGGCGCTGGCCATCGGGCGCGACTACGGGACATCGCTTGAGGTGCTGACAGGGCTGAAATCCGACGACTGGATCGTGCTGAATCCGCCCGATTCCATCGAAAACGGAGAAGAAGTACACGTAAAGGAAGTCAACAACCCGCTCACAGCGGCGCCGGTTGCAAACAAGGCGACTACACCCGGTCCTATGACACCGAAAGCGAACACCCTGCCGGGGAAAAATCCCTGATGACTGTTCGTTCCCTTTTCATGAATCGCGGGAAAGCGATGCTGTGCGGGCTGACGGCGCTGCTGGCGTGCGCGGGATGCACGGTGGGACCGAACTACAAGCGCCCCACGGCGCCGGTGGCGGCGAACTGGCAGGTTGCGGAACCGTGGCGGCAAGCACAGCCCAAGGACGCGGTGCCGAAGACAACGTGGTGGACGCTGTTTCATGATGATGAGTTGGATGGGTTAGAAACCGATTTATTGGTGGCGAATCAGACGCTGCAAGTGGCGGTTGCGCATTTCAATCAGGCGCGGGCATCAGCCGCAGTGCAGAACGCCACGCTGTTTCCGACCGTAAGCGTTGGCCCGCAGGTAGGAGGCGAGCGGTATTCCGGAACGCGGCCGACCGGATCGTCGATCCCTCTGACCGGTCCCGTGACGCAAGGTAATTACAATTTGCCCTTCACGGTCAGCTATGAAGTGGATTTGTTTGGGCAGAGGCGGCGGACGATCGAGGCGGCGCAGGCAGCGTACCAGGCAAACGCAGCGGACCTGGAAAATGTGCGGCTGGTGTTGACGGCGGAGATGGCCGCAGATTATTTCACGTTGAGAGAACTGGATTCGGAGATTGCCATTCTGAACCACACCGTGGAAGCGCTGCAAAAAGGCCTGGGCTTGGTGAAATCGCGGCATTCCGGCGGTATCGCATCCGGGTTAGACGTGGCGCAGGAAGAAACGCTGCTAAACACAACGCGCACGCAGGCGACGCTGCTGCAACAGCAAAGGAAAGAGTTTGAAGACGCGATCGCAGTGCTGGTGGGCAAGCCGGCGCCCGATTTCCATTTGCCTGCGCGCGAACTGGCAGCCGAACCGCCCAGCATCAACACGACCATTCCGTCCGATTTATTGGAGCGACGACCGGACATCGCGGAGTCTGAGCGGCAGATGGCCATTGCGAATGCGCAGATCGGGATCGCCAAGGCGGCTTATTATCCTTCGCTGGTGCTTTACGGCCAGGGGGGCTGGAATTCGCAGTACATTTCGCAATTGCTGAATGCGGAAAGCGGCTTTTGGGCTTTGGGCGCGAATGTGGCTCAGGACATTTTTTCCGGGGGGGCACTCCATGCGCAGGTTCAGTACCAGCAGGCGGGATATGACGCGACGGTAGCGAATTATCGAGACACGGTGCTGAACGCGTTTCGGGAAGTGCAGGACAATATTACCGGGCTCGAGGTGCTGGCATCGGCGCGGCAATCGCAGGCTGACGCGGTGGATTCCGCGAAACGGCAGCTGGACATCGCCACGTCACGCTATGTGGGCGGGCTGGTGAATTATCTGGATGTGGTGAGCGCGCAGCAGAACCTGTTGAGCAACGAACAGGAAGCGGCGATTATTCAAGGACAGCGGCTGGTGACGTCGGTGCTACTGGTAAAAGCTTTGGGCGGCGGGTGGGATGCGGCGAGTTTGGCGGCGGTGCATGTGAAGCCGAGGGCGAAGGATTTGGTGACACAATAGAAAGTTTTGAGGTGTAAGTTTTTCAGTTTTAAGTTTCATAAAACGAAGCAGCGATGGCGGTCTCCGATTCCTCTCCTAGTGGCAAGATGCATGTCTCAAGGGTTCTTTGATCCAGGCGAACTGTTTGGGGGCTGAAGCCCGGTTCTTGCGTGGCCGAGGTGTCGGAGCTGAAGCTCCCACCCTCTAAACAAGGGAAAAAAAGAAGTACGAAGATTTTCGTTGACAGTACGAATACCTTCGTAGTAGTTTCTGGGCATGGCTACTACGGCAAACCGAAAACCAACTTCGTCTGAGCTGGAAATCCTGCATGTGCTCTGGGAGCGTGGGCCCTCGACGGTACGCGAGGTGCACCTAACGCTCAATGAGAAAAGACCTCTTGGCTACACCAGCGTCTTAAAGCTGATGCAGATTATGACGACGAAGGGCACGGTGCGCCGGAACGAGGAGCAGCGCGCGCACGTATATGAAGCGGTGCAGCCGGAAGAAAAGACCAAGCGGGACCTGGCGCTGGACGTGCTTCAGCGTGTGTTTGACGGTTCGGCGAGCGAACTGATGATGCATGCGCTGGCCGGGCAAAAGGCCTCAAAGGAAGAGATTGACGAAATGCGCCGACTGCTCAACGAGCACGAAAGGAAAATGCGATGACGCTCCCGATGGAATGGCTGTCTCCGGCGACACTGCGACTGCTGGCGCTTTCGCTGCTGCATTTTCTGTGGCAAGGCGCGGCATTGGCCGCGCTTGCGTATGTGGTGATGGCATTGTGCCGGAGCGCGGCAGCTCGTTATGCCGTTGGCGTTACGACGTTGAGTCTGATGATTGCAGCGCCGGTGGGAACCTTTCTGGTGTTTCGCGCGCAGGACCAGAGCGCCGCACCTTCGGTGGCAATTCGTCTGGCTACAAATGATGCTGCGCCGACTTCTTTGTCTGTTTGGGCCCCGGCAAAAAATCCAGTGAAGCGGCAGGAAAGCGTTCCGCCGTATTGGTTGTGGCTGGTGGAACTGTGGTTTATGGGCGTAGTGCTGCTGAGCCTGCGCTCGGCGGGAGGAATTTTGCTGGTGGAAGGCCTGCGGCGGAAGGAAACGATGCCGCTTTCCGAAGAAGTGCTCGAGATTTGCGAGGGATTGCAGCAGCGGATGGGGCTGACGCGGGCGATACGGTATTGCGAGAGTTTGCGACTGGATGCGCCTGCCGTGGCGGGTTGGATTCGCCCCGTGGTGCTTTTGCCGGTGAGCGCGCTGAGCGGACTGACGGCGGCGCAACTCGAAGCGGTGATCGCGCACGAACTGGCGCACATCCGGCGCTACGATACGCTGGTCAATTTGTTTCAGGTGGGCGTGGAAACATTGTTGTTCTATCACCCGGCGGTCTGGTGGCTGGGCAGCCGCGTGCGAGCCGAGCGGGAACATTGCTGCGATGATGCGGCGGTAGAGTTGTGCGGAAGTCCGGTGACATATGCGCACGCGCTGACACGCATGGCAGAAAGCAAAGCTGCACCCGAACTGTCGATGGCGGCAAACCGCAGTCCGCTGGTGGAACGAATTGCGCGGCTGCTGGGAGCTAATAACCCAGCAGAGAGTTTGCGGGGCGCGAATTTATCGGCGGGTGTCCTGTGTTTATCGGCGGCGCTTCTGGCAGGAAGCGCGCTGGTGGGAAGCGTGCATCAAGTGCAGGCGCAGACGCCCGCTCCGGCTCGTGCAGCTGAGACGGACGCGCTGGTGACACGGGGCGAAGAGTATCGCGGCGGACATGTGCCGGTGATACCTGAAGCGCAGGAGAGTACGCGGGCTGCCGCTAGGAATGCGGCGTCGGTTGTGGCTCCCGCACCATTGGGCAAACCTGCGGCGACCGCGAATCCTGCGTCCGTGGCCAAGACCGCAGCGTTTGCGGTTGCGATTCCCCAGCCGGCTCCGGCGGCAGGGCCACGTTTCTCGTGGTCGTTAGGTTCAGGAATGGCGCACGGCTACGGTGTGTCGATTGCTCACTCTTGGGCTGGATCGGTGCACGTTACTTTTTCCCAGGAGAAGGCCGGTGAGGCTGCGGCACAGGGTGCGGCGAATTCGCCGAAGCAAAGTTACATCGATTCGATGAGCGCGGCGGGGCTGACCGATCTTTCGGCGGACGAACTGATCAGCTTGAAGGTGCAGGGAGTAACGGCAGACTACATCCGGTCGATGAAGCAATACATCAAGTCCAGCGAAGGAAAAATTGATGTAGACACGATCATCGGACTAAAGGTGCAGGGCATCACCGGGGAATACATAAAGGAGATGAGCGCGGCCACAGGGCAGAACCTGGACGCCGGTGATGCGATCGGGATGAAAGTGCAAGGTGTGACGCCAGAATACGTGAAGGAGATGCATGATATTGGATTGAAACCCGATGCGGACGACATCATCGGCATGAAGGTGCAAGGCGTAACACCGGAGTACGTTAAACAGATGCACGATATGGACTTGAAAACCGATAGCGACGCCATCATCGGCATGAAGGTGCAGGGGATCACCCCTGAGTATGTGCGAGAGATGCGTGGATTGGGATTGAAGGTGGATTCCGACGAATTGATCGGAATGAAAGTGCAAGGAGTGACGCCGGAATACGTGAAAGGCTTCAACGATATGGGGTTTCACCCGAGCCCGGATGAATTGATCGGGATGAAGGTGCAAGGGGTGACGCCGGCGTACCTGAAGGAACTGCAGTCGGCTGGGTTCAAGGTGGACGTGGATGATGCGATCGGAGCGAAGGTGCAAGGGGTGACGCCGGAGTTCATCGCGAAGGTGAAGAGCCACGGATTCAAGGACCTGACGCTGGACAAATTGATCACACTGAAAGAGACCGGCGTGTTCGACGCCGAGAAATAAGGAGGGACATCATGAACCGGCGCGATGGAATACTCGCTTACACAATTGTGGTCTGCACCCTTCTGGCGGGTTGGGCGGTTCGTGCTGCGGAAGACTTCAGCGGATCCTGGACGATTGAGCGAAGCAACGAACCAGGCAAGCTGGAATTCGCGCTGATTCACCACCAGCACGGAAATTCGTCGACGCATTCGTCGGCGTGGCCGGTGAGCGTGTTTGTCGGCCTGGACACAACGAAATCTGGCAAGCAGGAAGTGAAGTTTACGATTACGCGGGATGCTGGAAGGCTTGACTGCGAAGGCTATTTGAATAGCGGCGAAGGCGCCGGGATATTTCACTTCGTGGCCGATTCGAAGTACGCGTCTGAGATGAACGCGCTGGGCTTTACGGGGATTGATGAGGAGAAACAATTTTCGATGGCGGTGCTCGACGTTAGTTTGAGTTTTGCGAGAGAGATGAAGGGCGAGCACCTGAAAGGACTGGACACGGACAAGCTGATTGCGTTCCGGATTTTTAACGTGAACTCCGAATACATTCGGGACCTTCGGGATGCGGGGATCGCGGCAACGGATTGCGACAAGCTGGTGGCCTTTCGGATTCATGGAGCGACGGCGGAGATGGTACGGTTTCTGCACAACGCCGGGTACCAGCCGGACGAGGATGAACTGATCGCCATGCGCATCCACGGCGCGACGCCGGAGTTCATCCAGCAACTGCAGAAGGAAGGCTATGATCACGTGGAACTGCAAAAACTCATCGCTTTCCGGATTCATGGCGTTTCGCCGGACTTTATTGAGAAGGTGCAGTCGCTGGGCTACAAGCACCCGGAGCCGGACCAGTTGATCGCCATGCGAATTCATGGCGTGACGCCTGAGTATATTTCGGGGCTGAAATCGCGGGGAATGCAGAATTTGACGATTGATCAGATGGTTGGACTGAAGATTCAAGGAATCGACTAAGCCAACTCAGAAGCCATGCCCTCTCTCAAGCGCATGGCAGAGGTTGCGGCCGAGAATATTGCGGTGACGGCGCCGGAAAATGAAGCTCCCCGCGTAATTGTGAAGACGGCGGTACCGCCGGTTGTACGAAACGTGATGCGGCGGAGTTTGCTGGTTTACTGGTGCGAGCTAGCTATTAGCTTAGCTTGAGCGACAGTTTTTGGAGCATTGCGCGACATGGCTGGGCAGCCACTCGGAATAGCGCGCATGCCCGAACATCATAAGTTGTGGCATCTGTATCTGTTTGGCTGAAGGTGCCGCTTGGCTCCGCGCGCATTGCCTCTTGGTCGCCAAGAGTGTCATCGACCGCGCATAAAACTTTCTAAGAGAAGATTTCAGCAAATCGAGATTTGGAGTGGGCGGGCCGATTGCTGCTGTTTTGCGCTTTCTTGTATTTATTTGCGAGCAGCAAGCGGAACAGCCAGTAAAACATCACCGCGGCGACGAGCAGGACGGGCACGGCATTGAGATGTGTTCTGACGATTGCGTGTGGAAACAAACGCTGCTTCCCAATGAAAAACGACAGTACAGTAATCAAGAACGCGAAAGACATGCGCCAGAGATGCCGGGCGATGCGCGGCGCACCGGAGAGGCCGCCGCGAATCAGCATGTTCACGTCCAGGGCTGCAGCAAGAAGAGCGATAGACCCGAAGACAAAGTAAGCGACGGCGGGATATCCATCTCTCAGGCCGTCCGCGCTATTTTTCGCTTGCCAGCCAAAAAGGAAGGCGCAAGTTACGTCCGCTAAGGCGACGAGCGGCGCGGCAAACTCGAAGAGGCCGATCTCTCCCGCCTTACGTTTAATGGCGACCCAACCTGTTGCGACAAGATAGAACGTCAAAACACCGACGATGATGTTGATCAATTGCTGCTTCGCCACTGCGATGTACGCGGCACTTGCGGTCATCACGAGCATCGAGACAAAAAAGACATTGCCCGACGAGCGGTGCACGCGAGAACCTTTGCGAGAAAATAATGCGGGCGCGCCGGAGAGTAAACCGAGGATCGCGCCGCAGATATGCAGGCTTAAAACGGGAGAGAATTTCATTTTTCGGCCCCTTCTGCGCTCCTCGACTTTGCGGGCGCGAGCGCGATCAGTACGAAACCGATGATGAGAATCGGAGCGACGGCGCGCAGCAGATCCGCGCGCGGGATCAGATGACGGAATGCCTGCATGGCCATGACGGAGCCGTGAACGAGGCTGGACCATGCTGTGAAAAGGATCAGGCTGCGATGCGCGGACGGATTATGTGCGGCAAACAGCAGGACAATTCCCAGTGTGCCATAGACGCTGCCGAGCATTTGCTCGCACGCGAGTTCCGGGTTATTCATCTGCGTCAATGGGAAAAACCCAGCTAAAAAGAGCAGGCCCACTAACGCCAAGACAACTTTTAACGTTCGCTCTCGAATCAA
This sequence comes from Candidatus Acidiferrales bacterium, assembly GCA_963742325.1. Taxonomy (GTDB): domain Bacteria; phylum Acidobacteriota; class Terriglobia; order Acidiferrales; family UBA7541; genus Acidiferrum. The sequence continues at coordinate 4,723,644 of CAVULB010000002.1, forward strand.
TGCGTCCTCCTCAAGATCAAAGTGCCGGCGGCGGAAATCAGCGCGCGTTTAGCTGCTGAAGCTTTTTGGCGGCGTGCGACCGACCATGCCCGTGATCGCCGGGCGATATGCAAGCTGCCGTGGAGCAGGGTTTCGCTGGTGGCAGCGGCCGGTAGACTGAACAGATCGAGGGCACCTGCCAGCCGGGCCTTGAAGCGTGGCCACAGTTCGGCAACTCCTTGGGTCATTAATGGCGCGCTTATGGTCGGTGCTCCTTCCCATGCGATGAATCAGATGGGTTCGCGATAATGACGCAGGCGAACCGCGGCGGCGAGGAACGTGGCAGCCACGATAAGTCCGATCCACAGGCCCGGACTGCTTAGGAATCTGCCGGGAGTGAGCAGCATTAGTGGAATAAAGTGCGGATCGACCATGCCGCTACCCGCGGCCGTGAACCCGAAAGCGTGCCAAGCGAAGCCAAACAGACGTTCTTTTATCAGGGAGCCGAAGTAGGAAGTGCGGAAGGCGATTTTTTCGAAGACGCCGATAGCCACCAATGGCAGAACGGCCCAGAGAAATGTTGCGCGGCGCGCCCAGCCGGAGACCAAGAGAAGCCAGGCGTAGATGGGCGCGTGCCATAGAGCGAGGACAGTGAGTCCATAGAGCAACACCAATTGCATCTGGAACATCGGCAATTGCTTCCAAAGTGTGGCGGCCCCCGCACCGGTTGCCAGCAGAACCAGCGTGCTCAACCAAAACAAAATCCATTGGAGAGCGACGATGATTACAAAGATGATGAGCGGCAAAACTAGCAGCGGAATAATGGCCTTGGATAGTACGGTCGTACTATCGGAGACCGGCAAAGACTTCCAAAACAGGATGCTGCGGTCGCGGCGTTCGCTGTGCAGGGCGTCGAGACAGTAGAAGATCCCGACGACGATCGAGGTGAGGAGGAGCAGCATGGCAATGTGAGCCGACGGATGGGCAAGCATGGCGGACTGCTGTGCCGGGTCCATGGCCACTACTTCACGCATGCTGCGAGGCAGATAAATAAGGCTGATCAAAGAGCCGAGCAGCGTCACGGCGGCGACGGCTAGAGGCGCGAGATAGATCGAGCGGTTTTCCCACAGTTCGCGGCGCACCGACCAGTAGAAGGGCCGGGTGACAGGCAACGCGGTTGCCGCAATTGCCTGCGAATTGAGAGGAGAGACGGGCACGGCGTTCGAGGGATTCATCAAGCCGCTCCTTGTGCCTGGTTGGTTTGATTGCCGATGACAGCAACGAAAAGGTCGGCGAGGCTAGGTGTTCGCACCTCGCCAAGCGCGGCGAGCTGCTGGCGATCGACGTGATCGAACAGCAGGATGCTGCGGCCAAACACCTGACGCTCGTGAATCGGCTTGAGTGCGCGGGCGGCGGCAACGCGGTCGGGATTCACCATTACTTCCGCGTAGCGCGACTCGAATTCTTCCATGCTGCTGTTGAGGATGATGCGGCCGCGGTTGATGAACATAACGTCGGTGAGTACGTCTTGAATTTCTTCGACCTGGTGGGTGGTCACGACGATCGTGCGGCTGCGGTCGAAATAATCGTTCAGTAGCGAATCGTAGAACTGCTTGCGATAGAGGATGTCGAGGCCGAGCGTGGGCTCGTCGAGAACGAGCAATTTCGCGTCAATAGCCATGACAAGGGCCAGGTGCAACTGGGCCACCATGCCCTTGGATAATTCCCTGACCTTGCTGGTGTGACGAATGGTAGTTTTGGCAAGGAAACCCTGTGCCTTTGCGCGATCGAAGCGCGGATGGACGCCAGCAACGAAGTCGAGAGCTTGCGAAACGCGCAACCAGCGTGGCAGCACAGCGACGTCGGCGATGAAGGAGACATCGCACATCAGCCGCTCGCGCTCGGTCCACGGATTGCGGCCGAGAACTCTCAGTTCTCCTTGGTATTGGGTGAGACCGAGGATGGCGTTGAGAGCGGTGCTCTTGCCTGCGCCGTTGGGACCGATGAGTCCGAGAATGCGGCCCTCTTCGACATGCAAGTCGATGCCGTCGACGGCGACGATTGCGCCGAAGGCTTTGCGGAGGCCACGTGCTTCTATGCATGCCATGGCTTAGCGTTCCTCCTCTTCAGGATTTGGAGTTGATGGGCGTGTTGCGGAAGGATCAAGAAGTTCTTTCGGTTTCAGGCCGAGGCGCTGAATGGTGGCGTAGACCCTGGGCCATTCTTCGGTTAGAAACTTGTGGCGTTCGCCCTGAAGCAATAGATCGCGGGCGCCGACGTTGATAAACATGCCGCGGCCGCGCTTACTTTCGACCAGTTGCTCGTCGACCAAGTGTTGATAGCCCTTGAGAACCGTGAGCGGATTGACGCGGTTTTCGGCGGCGACCGTACGCACGGACGGCAGCGGATCGCCTTCTTTGAGCACGCCGTCGAGAATCATGGCAACGACGCGATCGCGCAGTTGACGGTAGATCGGCTGGCTGTCGTTCCACTCACGATCCATCATGGTTTCCTGATAATTCTCATGAGCGATATCCTTCGGTCATTTTGTACGCGTCAAGTCGAAATGGGCATTGAGCGGTTTGTCGCCCGGCATAATGAACGTCCAGTCCTCGGTGTGATGGTTCGCGTCGATAAGAGTGAAGACTACGTGGTGCATGTGTCCGTATTGCGTGCCACCAGCGATATCGAGAAAATCGAATTCCACCGTTTTTCCGTCGGGCGAAGTTCTGGCCACCATGCGAGGCCGATTGCCGGCGTCGCAATAATGTGTGAGGAGCAGGCGATCGCTATCCAGGTAGAACATGGTGAGGGGATGGTCATAGCGAGCGGGATCGTCCGGTGTTCCGGGTGCCTTCATTTCATGTACCAACGCATTTCCCCGGGAGGTAACGCGCAGCGAGATCTGCATGGCGGCTCCGTCGCCCATCTCGGGCTGCGGCGGGTTGCTTGTGACGCGGGCGTCCCAAGTACCGGCCAAAGCTTTGAGTTTGTCGAAGGACCTTTGCGCGTCGGATTGAGCGAAAGCGGCGGCGGAGAGAGACATCAAAGCAATGGCGATGAGGATAAAGCGCAGAGATTTCATTTTTCATTCTCCCAAACTCCCCGGCGGCGGGGAACCATTAGTGTTATAGTTAACTATAACACTAAATCAAATGCAAGCATTTTCTCGTGAATACCTAGATCTTCATAACCAATTAAATCTAAACGGGTTACGTGTAGAAGGCCTGGATGATCTGGAGGGCGTGGCTGGTGATTGTGGGCGGCAAGAGGAGTGAGGGCCTAAAATCAAGCGCTTCCAAGACGCGAACGAGAGTGATAGAACTTCTGGGCTTGACGCTCATCAGAGACTCTGCAAGGAGGCATTCGTGAAGTTCAAGTTTGCTCTTATGGTTGTTTTCGTTTTCTCGCCCGCAGTTTGGGGGCAGGGAGAAAAGCCAGCGACAGCTACGGCTCCGGCGGCGCAAGCGGTGGCACGCCCAGCGGATGTGTCCAGCATGGAGGCCATTGTGGCTGCGCTGTATGACTCGATCAGCGGTTCGGCCGGGGAGCGCGATTGGGAGCGCTTTCGATCGCTGTTTATCCCCGAGGCGCAATTGATCGCGACGTTCAAGAAAAAGGACGGGCCACTAACATATAAAGCGATGAGCGTGCAGGGCTATGTCGACGGAGCGGGGAAATATTTCAAGGAGCACGGATTTTTCGAAAGGGAGATTTCACGGAAGGTGGAAACGTTTGGAAGCATCACGCACGTGTTCAGCACGTATGAATCGCGAGCGACAGCGGACGGGAAGCCGTTTGAACGCGGGATCAATAGCATCCAGTTGTTCAACGATGGCACGCGCTGGTGGCTAGTGGATGTGTATTGGACCGGTGAGACGCCGGAGAATCCGATACCGGCGCGGTACCTTTCGAAGGATGAAAACTAGGACGGGTATCAACGATGTGGTTCGGTTCGATTCAGTTTAACGCATCCCGGTGACTTGGGGGTTCTAGAGTGTACATCGCTCGCGATTACGTTCGGCGATCTTCGACGGACAGCCTCAGGATGTTAATTTGCCTTGCGGTTGGTGACGGGAATGGCAATTAGCTGCTGGTGTCAGGACAGATATTTTGCGAGTGGCTGCCAGTAGTGGCCGTTCCAGCCGTCAAAGAGCTGATCATAATCGCCTTCAGGAAAACCGGTGTGGTCAAGAATCACTTTGCCGCCGGAATCTTGTGGTCTTAATTCGAATCTGACAATCGAGTAGACGCCGGCGTCCCAATGCGCGGGGCGCCAGGCCTGGACGATGCGCGTTCCGGACACTAATTCGACATTGCGCCCGACGATAAGGCCACCAAACATGGAAAAAGTGCCGCCCGCTTTCGGATCGATATCGGCGGGCATGCCGGTGAATGAGGCGAATTGTTTGGAGTCGAGAAGGATTTCATAGATTCGCTGAGGATAGGCTTTAAGGCCGATCTCCTGGTGAAGTGACGTGCGGGATTGATTTGCCTTGGTGGCAGAACTTTGTTTCATGGTTTGTTGCTGAGGGGCTGCCCCGGAGTCCAGACCCACGGCCAAGCCGCCGAGAGCGAGGGCGATGCCGGAGAGAACGCGCCGGCGGGTGATGCGGTCGACGGCAAATGAGTGAGTCGCTGGTCGGTACATGCTGGGCCTCCCTATTCCGTGTTGAATGCGGTGCATCAGAACATGAGAGCAAAATATGATCAAGATAATATTTGATGGAATGATCAGGGCGGCGGGAGCATACTGGCGCGCGAATCGAAGCGCTGAGGATTTATGGCGTATCCAAGCGGTCATCGAAGCGAAGTGAAACGGAAGATCGTGCAAAGCGCCCGGCGGTTGTTCAACAAGTACGGCTTCGACAATGTTTCCGTCAGCCAAATTATGGCCGGAGCGGGACTGACGCACGGAGGATTTTATAGTTATTTTGGGAGCAAGAACGACCTGTATAGCCAAGTGCTGGGATGCTTTTTCACGGACCCCAACTGGAAGAGCTGCTGGGAAGGCGTGGAAGTGGACCTGAAATCGACGGATGCGGGGGCGCAAGTGGTGCGCGCCTATCTGTCGCCGCAGCATTTCGAGGATGTGGAGAATTCGTGCCCGATGGTGGCATTGTCTTCCGACGTATCGCGCAATGGGAGGAGCGTGAAGGGCGCGTTTGAGACAGTGTTCAGGGCCATGGTGAGCCTCCTGGAGCGCAGTTCGACCGTGTACGGTGAAAAGCGGCGACGCAGTTCGCAGGCTGCGGCGGCGTTGTGCGTGGGAGGGATGGTGGTGGCGCGGGCGTTGGAGGACCGGGAGTTGGCTGATGAACTAAGGAAGGCGTGCATGGAGATTGCGCTGGAACTTGGCGGGTGGGAGAAAAACAACAAAGCGAAAAACGCAAAACCGAAAAGGGGCGCACTGGCACCAGCGGCCGCGTCCTGAAAGAGCTTGTTTTGAGCGCTCTAGCGGAGGCTGAGCTGACCTGTGCCGACGTGCGCGCGAAGACTGTATTTTCCTGACGAATCATGGGAGATGGAGCGGAACAAACCGCCCCTGGCATCCCCGAAAACTTCGGCATCGACTTCGCCGGCGCTCACGGACATGTCGACATGGCCGTATTCTTCAGGCTTATCGACAGAGATGGTGAGCTGGCCCGCGTGGAGTTCAAAATCCTTGTTGCCGGTCACGTCTTGGACGTTCACTTCGCCGGCGAAAATGCGCGCGGTGAGGTCCGAATTCTTCGGCACATGGATAATGATTTGCAGCTCGGACCTGGGCCCACCGGTCAAATCGAGGACGGCGACATTATCCCTGAAGGAGAGACGGCCTTTGACGTCTTGAATCTTGTCGGCATTTTTGCCGGCGAGATCGACGGTGATCTTCTGGTCGTCGGTGCCTACGATGAGAATTTCGCCCGACCTGACGTGAAGATGAAGGGGCACGTTGGACGGGCAGTCAAACTCCATGTGCGGTCTGCCGGTCAACACGACATCTGATTTGGTGGTGGCATACAGGACCGGAACGAGCAGGAGCAACAGGGCAAACGCCAGGGCAGAACGGTTCATAAGGACCCCTCCCGTTGCGTAATGATACGCGCACGATATAGGGGAAGTTCCCGGTATTGCGGGCGGGCTAGCTAGTTGCCCCGGACCTTGGGGAGGTTCCAGTGTTGCCAGACGCTGACCACCCGCAAGAGGAAGCAAACGGTGCCGCCGGTGAAAGCGGCTATGACGGGGCTCAGACGCGTCTTGCCTATAAGAATCATGACGATAGAACCGGCGAGGGCGGCGGTGGCGTAAACGTCCGCTTCGAGGACGCGGGGAGTGCGGGCCAGGAAGAGGTCGCGAATGGTGCCTCCACCGACGGCCGTAACTGTGCCTAGCAGAACGGCGATGAAGGGATGAAGCTTGTGAAGCAGGGCTTTTTCGGTGCCTGCAATAGCGAAGAGGCTGAGGCCGGCGGCGTCCAGGACCATGATGAGATTCGCGGGGATGGCTAGGACGAAGTGATGAAGAGAGAAGACGATGGCGGCACCGGAGAATGCGACCGCCGCGTAGCGCCAATTGCGGAGAGCCGCGGGGGGGACGTCGCCAATTAGAACGTCGCGGACAATGCCGCCGCCAAGTGCGGTCGCGAACGCGAGAACCATTAGTCCGAGCAGATCGAGGTTGCCGGTAAGTCCGGCGGTGGCACCCTCGACGGCGAACAGCAGGGTCCCGGCCATATCTGCGGCGAAAAGAATTCGATCCCGCTCAAATTTCCACATTGTGCGCTTCGAAAAAGGAACAGACAGTGTACAGCGTGGCGCCCACTGGAGAGTAGAAGAACTCTTCCCGCGTGGAGAACGGCACGAGCTGGGGCAAATCTGCGACAATCGAAGAAAGCCAATGGTGAAGCGGGAAGAAATCGAAACAGCAGCGGAGATACTGCGCTCGGGCGGGCTGGTGGTGTTTCCGACCGAGACGGTGTACGGATTAGGGGCCAATGCACTGGACGCAGCGGCGGTGAAAAAGATATTCGTGTTGAAAGGACGGCCAGCGACAAGCCCGCTGATTGTGCATGTTGCCGGCGTCGAACAGGCACGCGAGTTGGCTGCGGAATGGAGCGAGGAATCGGAGGCGCTGGCGCGCGCGTACTGGCCGGGGCCACTGACGCTAGTGGTGCCGAAGCGAGCGATGATTCCGGATGAAGTGACAGCGGGATTGGCGACAGTGGGTTTACGCGTGCCGCGGCATCCGGTGGCGATTGAGCTGTTGAGGGCAACGGGGGTGCCTGTTGCGGCGCCTAGCGCAAATCGGTTTACGCAGCTTTCGCCGACTACCGCGAAGCATGTGCGGGAGGCGTTTGGAGACGAAACGCCGTTCTTGTTGGATGGGGGGCCTTGCGAGGTTGGGCTGGAGTCGACGGTCGTAGCGGTGACGAAGGATGGATTGGAAGTACTACGGCCTGGGATGGCGTTTGTGGAGGACGCGGTTGCCGCTGCCGAGCCTTTGCAGCCTGCATATCGATCACCGGGGCAGCATAAGAAGCATTACAGTCCGCGCACGCGGGTGCTGCTCGTGACCCAGGGGCGTCTGCCGGAGACGGGCCGTGGAGCGTATTTGTGGATCTCGCGCGAGGTGGGCGCGGCGGTGACGGTGCATATGCCCGGGGAGCCGGAGGCTTATGCGACCCAACTTTACGGGCTGCTGCATGAGCTGGATCGCCGCGGTTTGGATTGGATTGCGGTGGAGTTTCCGCCAGAGGGGCGGCGGTGGGCGGCTATCCGCGACCGGTTGACGCGGGCGGCGTACTGAGAGTTGGGGCTCGTTTGGTACTGCGCTGGGATCAAAGCCAGCGATACATGGTGATGTGGCTGCTACTGAGCGCGGGAAACCAGTTACAATGCGGGCATCCGCAAGGGTTCAACGGAGAATGCTATGCAAAACTTGTCTTGGCTACGCAGCGCCCTACTGTTTGGTTTGCTGATCGTGGCCGTGATGCTCGTATTGGGAATGATGAGCCACGCGCGGGCGCAGAGCGGGCCGCTGCCTGATAAGCCGTTCGCGGTGGACGATCCTACAAGATGAAAGGGAAACAGGCGGACGCGGAGATGCGGCGGCTCCTGAAGATGTCGGCGGTAGCGCCCGTGTATCACCCGACAGAGGATGGTCGATGGGATTTCCAGGTGAAGGTCTCCTGATCCGGAAACATCTACTTCAGCCGCGCCGCTGATTCAAACCCGTCATGCGCCCCGGAGGCATTTTTGTACACAATCGGGATGTGGATTTGGAGAGGCAGGGGATACGGTTTGCGGTGGTCGACAAGAGAATTCTGAATGCGGGGACTGTGGCCGGACTGACAGTTGAGTCCGGGTTCAGCCCGTGAGGAATCCGCTAGAAGCGTAAGCGGAACGGCTGGGCAGACCATCATCTTATCTCTGATTATAGCTTGCCGGCACAAGAGAGCGGGCGCTCAAAGTACTTTTGCAATTGACCTGACACAAATTGCTAGCACCATCCCCTGAGATCCTGCGGCGGTCCTTGTCGTCGTATCGCCTCGGGGAGCAAGATGGGAAATCTGTAGCCACCGATAGCCCGAACACCCTGTGATCAGAGGTTGTCCAGGAAGAATTGGGTTACGCGGTTGAAGACTACTTTGCGGGCTGGGGGATCGCTTACGCCGTGGCCGCGACCCGGGGCGGCGATGACTTCGACGTAGATGCCGCGATTGATGAGATCGTTGATCAGCGTGAGAGTGTTGGAGTAGTGCACGTTGTCGTCACCGGTGCCTTGGGCGATGAGCAATTTCCCTTTGAAACCTTCGAGATGGCTGATAGGAGACGATTCCTTGTATTCGGATTCGTGCTGCTCGGGCAGACCCATGTAGCGTTCGGTGTAGATGGTGTCGTAGAAATGCCAATCGGTGACCGGTCCGCCGGCAAAGCCTGCTTTGAACAGGTCTGGGGCTTCGAACATGGCGTGCAAGGTCATGTGGCCGCCATAGCTCCAACCCCAGATTCCGATGCGATGGGGATCGACCCAAGGTTGCTGTTGCAGCCAGGCTACGCCATCGCGTTGATCGTTCAGTTCCGGTATGCCGAAGCGATAGTGGATGGATTCTTCGAAGACGTGGCCGCGTCCCGCGGATCCGCGATTATCCAACGCAAAAATGATGTACCCCTGCTGCGCCATCATTTCGTGCCAGAGGAGGTTCGGACCCATCCAGGCGTTGAGCACCACCTGGGCATGCGGGCCGCCGTAAGTGTAGACGATGACAGGGTATTTTTTGGCGGGATCGAAGTTGGGCGGTTTGATCACGAAACAGTTGAGAAGGACGCCGTCACGGGCTTTCACGGTGGAAAATTCGACGGGGGAAAGCCGATATTGCGCTAGCTCGTCGACTTTGTTTTCGTTGATGGTGGAGGCTTTTGTGCCGTCGGTGCGATAGAGATCCTGGCGCGGCGGAGTCATGGCGCTGGAATACGTGTCGACGTAGAGATCGGCGGTCGGCGAGAGATTCACCATATGGAATCCGTCTCCCTTGGTGATGCGAGCGAAACCGCCGCCATCCAAGGCTACGCGGTAGAGATGGCGCTCGGTAGGAGACTTTTCTGTGGATGTGAAGTAGACGAAGCCCTTCGTTTCGTCGACCGCTTCGACATGATTGACTTCCCAATCGCCTTTTGTGAGCTGGGCGATTTCTTTTCCGTTGAGATCGTAGAGGTAGAGGTGGCGGTAGCCGGTGCGTTCGCTGGACCACAGGAAGCGTTTGTTGTCTTTGAAGAAGTGCAAATCGTCGCTGATATTAATCCAGTATTGATCCTTTTCGGTGAGTAGCGTGGAGGTTTTTCCGGTGGACGCGTCGGCGAGAAGAAGTTCGAGAACATTTTGATCACGGTTGAGGCGCTGGATGGCAAGACGGCGCGAATCCGGGAGCCAATTGACGCGGGGAAGATACATGTCGGTTTCCGTGCCGGTGTCCATCGGGCGGGGTTCACCGCCGCTCAGTGACGCTACAAGAATGCGAACGGTAGGATTCTGGCCACCGGCAACCGGATAACGCTGCAGCTCGGCTTCACCGATGTAGGATTCGAAGTTGAGCAGGGAAAATTGCGAGACCTTACTTTCATCCATTTCAAGATAGGCAATCGCGGAAGAATCCGGCGACCACCAGTAACCGGAATAGATATCCAGCTCTTCGGAATAGACCCAGTCGACTTCGCCCTTGCGGAGAACTTCGCTGCCACCAGTGGTGACGGCGCGCTGTTTGCCATCGGCGGTCGAGACGATGCAGAGGTTATGGTCGCGGACGAAGCTGACATACTTGGAGTCTGGGGAGATTTTTATGTCGGAAAGATCTTCCTTGCCGGAAACGAGGACACGGCCGGATTGTGACTTCAGATCGAACCACGCTATGGCGTTGGTGCCTTCAAAAAGAAGAGCTTCGCTGTTGGGGGACCACTGATATTGCGACGGGGCGTGACGCCCGGCGCCAGTGGCCTGCGATTGCTTGCTGGGAGGAGCGGGAAAGATATTTTCGAGCTTGTCCGCAGAAATCAGGACAGCGCGTTCGCCGGAGGCTGCATCGAGAGACCAAAGTTCGGTTTTTGCGCCTTTGCCTGCACCCTCAGCGTCGAGATAGGTCAGGCGATTGCCGTCCGGAGACCAGGCGATGCCGCGGGTTAAGCGTCCGCTCAGGCTGGGTTGGGAGTAGATACGGTCTACAGTGAGTTGGCCAGGCAGCGCGGCTGTGGCGGCATTCTGGTGGGCAGCCGCAAAAGGTTGCAGGCTGATGAGAAATGTTGCCAACGTGGCGATGCGAAGTATCGGGCAGAATTGCATGAAGCCTCCAGGGAAACGGCGCAACCGGAAATCTTGCATGAGTCTTAGGTGGAAATCCTTCGTCGTAAAAAGCGCTCCTCAGAATGACAATGTTTGGTGGTTAACGACGCCGGATAGTTTCGAGCAACAAATTAGATCAGCAATTTGCCGCTAACCCGGGGGCCAGCGAAAATTGCGGCCGCCGAGAAGATGCAGATGCAAATGAAAGACGGACTGGCCAGCGCCGGAACCGTTATTAAAGACGGTGCGATAGCCGGAGAGGAGATTGCGTTCGGTGGCGAGTTTGGCAGCGACGAGCTGCAATTTGCCGAGGAGGGCTTGATCACCCGGGGAAGCATCTTGGAGCGCGGCAAAATGTTTGCGCGGACAGATCAAAATGTGCGTGGGCGATTGCGGCGAGATGTCTTCGAAAGCGAAAACGTCATCGTCTTCGTAGACGAGCTTCGAGGGAATTTTCTTGGCGCCGATTTTGCAGAACAGGCAGTTTTCGTCCATCAATTGACTCCTGCGGGCTTTACATCGTCCAAGCGAAACACGAGAGTAATGAAACCTTCTTTGTCGCGTAATTGCGCGGCAAGCTCTTTAGCGGCGTCTTCACCAGATACCTTCCCGACGCGGAGGCGGTAAAAGGCACCATCGGCAGAATCATACTGCTGAATGAAGATGGGAGAGTAGGTGACGCTGAGGCGGTCCCGTAGACGCTCAGCATTCATGCGATCGCGGAACGCGCCGACCTGAACGGTGAAAAATCCTTCGGTAAGCGCGGCGACATCGACGTTACCGATGACTTCGAGACGCACGGGAACGACGCCGGGGCCGATGGAATCGATTTCGCGGGCGGCCGCTTGGGAAAGATCGATGATGCGATTGTCTACGAAGGGGCCGCGATCGGTGATGCGGACGGTGGTGGTTTTTCCGTTGTTGAGATTGGTGACGCGAACCATGGTTTCGAAAGGCAGAGTGCGATGCGCGGCTGTGAGTTTATACATGTCATAGACTTCGCCGTTGGAAGCGCGACGACCGTGGAAGGGATTACCGTACCAGGAAGCGTTGCCTTCCTCGGTGTAGCCGACCGGAGCAGGGGCGGACGGAGCTTTGGCGTGGCGCGCTGGGGGAACGCTGGTGGAATTCTTGGCGGTTTCGGAAGCGGAGTTCGGCGTGGGGGAAGGCTGTGCGGGAGGCGCGGCGGAAACCTGGCGTTTTGCAGCGCAGCCAACGGAGAAAACGGTGAGGGAAGCGGACAGTGCCAGCAGGGATAGACGAGAGCTCGTCACGATTTGGGCTGCTGGTTTTGGGAATTGCGGGCGGCGACACGGGATTCCAGTTTGCGGGAAGCTTCCGCGAGTTTTTCCGAGACTTCACGAAGGAATTGCGCGGTACGCCTTTCGGTTTCGGGCGCGACTTCTTCTTCCACGTATTTGCGGAGACGGGTCAATTCTTCATCGAGACGGCGGCCGAGTTCTTCAAATTTGTCCATAAGCTCCTGCGCCAGTAGGAAAGGCGCGATTCCGGTATTATAGGAACGCACGAAAGAGGCTGCAAGGAGGAGTGTTGGCCCTTCCCTATCAGTGGCAGATGCGCCTGGAGCGCTTGAAGAGAATGTTTGGCGGGATGTTTGGCAGAGGCGAGCGAAGGCCCCAGCTGTGTCCGGCATGCGGGGCGCTTGTGGGCATCAGTGCGACGCGATGCCATGTCTGCGGCGCAAATTTGCGCTTCGGGCTGGCCGCTTGGAGCAAGGGGTTAAGCGAATTTTTTGGCGGACACGCGCCGGTCACGACGGCGCTTTTGATCCTGAACGTGATCGTGTTTGCCGCAGAGATCATGGGGACAATGCACGCGGGAAAGATGGGCGGATTGAGCATTTTGTGGGGGATGGATGGGGAGACATTGTACAGGTTGGGCGCGTGCTATGGTCCCGCCATATTCCTTGGACACGAGTGGTATAGGCTTGTGACGGCGATGTTTCTGCATGGCGGGCTGATCCATATTGGTTTCAACATGATTGTGTTGCTGGACATAGGGCCGATGGTAGAAGAAGTTTACGGTTCGGCGCGCTATCTGTTTCTGTATCTGGTGATGGGCATAGCCGGTTATTTGCTGAGTGCATGGGCGGGGCATTTTTCCGTGGGGGCTAGCGGGGCGATCCTAGGAATCATCGGTCTGTTGATTGCGATTACGACGAGACGCGGCGGAACGCAAATGAAGGAACTGCGTTCGCGGCTGATTTCCTGGGTAGTTACGATTTTCGCGCTGGGATTTTTGGTGGGGGGATTGCGGACCGATAATTGGGCGCATTTTGGCGGGTTGGCGGCGGGATTTTTATTGGGGAAGGTATTCGCGGATCGTTTGCCCGAACCAGGGCGAGAACGGACGCAGGCGTATGCGTTGGGGTGGCTTGCCGGAATTGTCATTATCGCGAGTTTTGCGTTGATGGTGCTGCATTATTCGGATCAGATTCCCTGATGATCCCTCGGATCACGAGGCGCAAACAAGAACCTCAGGAGCAGGAAAACCGAAGAGCTTGACCCTAACAAAAAACCTAGGGTGGAGCCCAGGAATCATCTGGGGGCCTCACGGGCTGAAGCCCGACGGGTTCTTTGCGGCACGGCTTAGGCCGTGCCCTCCCCTCTTAGGTAGCGAATGGGGCTGGGGTCGCGCGAACGGCCTGAGGAAGGAAAACAGAAAACCGTGCGGGATTCAGGAAGTGTGGAGGCGGCGGGCTACTACGAAGGCGTAATGGAAGCCAGAGACTACGACGAAGGCGGCGACGAGGTAGGAAAGGTAGTGGATCAGTAGCGGAGCGCGGTTGTTGGGGTAGGCGGCGGCGAAGACTACGAAGAAGACCAGGGCAATTTCGAACAGGGTAGTGGCTTTGCCGAGGAGGCTGGGGGGGAACGGCCGGTAGCCCTGGACGATGATGATGACGGCTGCGACCACAAGAAGAAGCACATCGCGGCTGAGCACCATGATGGTGAGCCACCAGGCAATTTTCTTACCCATAGCGAGGACTACGAAAGAAGAAGAGAGCAGCAGTTTATCGGCGATGGGATCGAGGTAGGCGCCCAGAGCGGATTTTTGATGCAACCTGCGTGCCAGGAAACCATCGATGGCATCGGTGAGCGCGACAAAGACCAACACCGCCAGCGCCCAGTGGAATTCCTCGTAGAAAACGAGAATCAGAAAAAACGGAAGGAAGCCGAGTCGTAGAAGTGTGATTTGGTTGGGGACAGTCCAGATGCGGCCTTTCATTGGGGGACAGGATAGCGCAGATCAGGCGAACTGGGCGAGGTAATCGAAAAGGGTGCGGCCGATTTTGCGTTCGAAGATTTCGGCCATGCTGGGAATGGCACCGGAAGGCTCGTCGAGAGAGATTCGCTCGACGCGGGTCATCGGAAAGAAAACGGTGGGAAGGCCGATACGTTCCCCATTGAGCTGATTGATTTCGCTGACGAAATGATCGAAGGAGTTGAGGTCGATGCCGCGCACGGTGGCGCCGCTCGGATTGATGTCGAGCAAAATGCCCCAGATTTTCTCCCTTGGGGAATGCAGACTGATGATGACGATGGCATTGGGATTCATGGATGACCTATCGTTGAACGTATTCAGTGTAACGCATGGCCAATGGTGACGGGCGGAGTTGACCAAGGGCGTGACCAAGAAGAAACCACCGTGCGGGGCATTCACCCGTGGGCGGCTTCGTAGGCATGGTTCAACCAGAAGAGGGCGTCGCGCAGGTCGCTGGTGGATGTGAGTTGGAAGGAAAACCACCCTTTGCTGGTGGCTTTGGCGCTGGCGTCGAGACGGGAATCAGCTTGCGCGCGATTTCGCAAGGCAGGCGGCATGGGATTGAACTTGAAGACGATGGAAGAAGGGGAGTCAAAACCGCGTGTGCGGGGAAGAGCGGCGAAAACGGCTCGGCGGCGGTAGAAGAACGTGAAGCCGAACATGGATTTGGTGGCGATGGCGGGCCAGGAATTTAGCTCCGATTGAAGCATCGCGGACCATTGCTTCATTTCTTCGGAGAGGAGCGGGAATTTGGCGCGCGATTGGCGCTCTGCCCTCGGCGAGGGTTTCTCTGCAGGCGGGTTGGACTTTTTCTTCATTGCCGTGCGATTCGCGCAGAGGATTACGTTTGCTTTGCACGGACCAGGGTGAGGTCCGCGAAGTCCGTCCATTTCCCGGATTTGTCTTTGGCTTGAGTGCCGTAACCCCGCGTCTCTGAGAAACGGCCACCGCAGACGTCATTCCAATGGGCGACATAGCGATCGCTGGCGTTGTCGTAACCGATCATGATCATGGCTTCGTAGGGGACGGCGACGTTGGCGGAGGAATTTTCATCCTTCTCGTGGATGCGGAGGAATTGATGATTCAAGACCCACTCGACCTCCAGGAGGTGGTTGGCGTTCCGGCCGAGAATTTTGCCGGCGAGGTTCCACGCGCCGGTCATGTTATCGAGCAAAGAATCGCGGAACACACGAGTGGGCCCGTCGACATCCTGGTTTGTGGTGGCCAGAGGCACCAGGAGAAGGGCAATGACGAGAACGTAGAGGAGACGCCGGAAGAAATTTATTGCTGGCTCCAGTGCTGGTGCGACATGGTGGCCATTGTACAACTAGACGGGCATCGGGGCGGGACCGTTGGGCGGCACAAGCAGCGTGGGTTCAGTCAGGAACTGAACCTGTTCGATGGTTGCGTCTGGCGCGATTTCGCGGAGCAACAGGCCTTGCGGGGTAACGTCGATGAAGGCGAGTTCGGTGACGATGTGGTCTACGACTTCGACGCCGGTGAGTGGCAGCGTACATTTTTTCAGGATTTTTGGTTTGAGGTCGCGCGTGGCGTGTTCCATGGCGATGTAGACGCGCTTGGCTCCGGCAACGAGATCCATGGCGCCGCCCATGCCTTTCAGCATTTTGCCGGGGATGGCCCAATTGGCGAGAGTTCCCTTTTCGTCGACCTGGAGAGCGCCGAGGACGGTGAGGTCGACGTGGCCGCCGCGAATCATGGCGAAGGAATCGGCGGAAGAAAAATAAACGGTGCCGGGAATTTCGGTGACGGTTTCCTTGCCTGCGTTGATGAGGTCGGGATCGACTTCGGATTCGAGGGGATACGGGCCGACTCCGAGCATGCCGTTTTCAGATTGCAAGATGACCTCCATGCCGCGCGGGACGTAATTGGCGACCAGAGTGGGCATGCCGATGCCCAGGTTGACGTAGTAGCCGTCGCGAAGTTCGAGGGCAATGCGGCGGGCGATGCGTTCACGTTTTTGCTCGTCGGTTAGTGGCATGGCAACTACAAAGTTAAAAGTTCACAGTCCTAAGTTTTAAGTTTAACCCAAGAGCGGATGGCTCATTGGTTGAGATCGTTCGGTTCACAAAAGTCGTGGCCCTCGGGATGACAGATCAGGATTTTCTTGTGGTGCGTTTTTCGATGCGTTTGGCATAGTGGGCGCCTTCGAAAATGGCGTTGATGAAAATGCCGGGGGTGTGAACCTGGTCGGGGGGGAGTTCGCCGGGTTCGACGAGGTGTTCGACTTCGGCGACGACGTAATCGGCGGCGGTAGCCATCATGGGATTAAAGTTGCGGGTGGTTTTGCGGTAGACGAGATTGCCCATGCGATCACCTTTCCAGGCTTTGATGAAGGCGAAATCGCCTCGGAGGGCGCGTTCGAGGACATAGCGGCGGCTGTCGAATTCACGGGTTTCTTTGCCTTCGGCGACCATGGTGCCGTAGCCAGAGGGGGTGTAGAAGGCGGGAATTCCGGCCCCGGCGGCGCGCAGGCGTTCGGCGAGGGTACCCTGCGGATTGAGTTCGACCTGCAATTCGCCGGTCAGGACAAGTTGCTCGAAGAGTTTGTTTTCGCCGACGTACGAGGAGATCATTTTTTTAACCTGGCGATTCTGGAGAAGAAGGCCGATGCCGAAATCATCGACGCCGGCGTTGTTGCTGACAATCGTCAGATCTTTGGTGCCTTTGCGGCGGACGGCCTCGATGAGTTTTTCGGGGATACCGCAAAGGCCGAAGCCGCCCATGAGGATGGTCATGCCGTCGTGGAGATCGGCGATGGCGAGGTCGGGGGAGGCGAGGCGTTTGTCCATGGTGTTCCCGCGCGAAGTGTAGCGCAGTTACTCAGGATGACAACGCAATTTATTTGTGAGGGGAGAATTTGCTGGAATTGCAGTTACAACGAGCGGAGGAGTTTGTAGAGTTCGTTAGCGGCGTCGAAGTCGGATTCCAGGTCGCGGGAGCCGAGGCGTTCGCGGAGATCGTCGAGGCGGCGGGCGAAAAGGTCGAGGGCGGCGGAGAGGACTTCGCGATTGGTGAGGACGATGTCTCGCCAGGTGTTGTAGGGGCTGCCGGCCAGGCGCAGCGTGTCGCGGAGGCCAGGGCCGGCCAGGGTGATGGGGAGACCTTTTTCGTCCAGGCGATCGTAGAGGAATGAGGCCAGGGCGATGACAGCCAGTTGCGGGAGATGAGAGGCGAGGCCGACGGCGTAATCGTGTTGTTGGGCGCCAAGCCAAACGGGGCGCGCGCCGATTTTTTCGAGAATCCTGACAAAGGCGATGATGCGCGGGTCGTGCCTATCGTCAGGATTGCCAACCAGGGCGTAGGTGGCATTCTGGAAGAGGTCGGCGTCGGCGTGCGCGAGTCCCGCAAATTCGCGGCCTGCCATGGGATGGCCGGCGAGGAAGATGGGGCCGACTTCTTCTACAAATAGTTCGGTGGCGGCTTGCCAGATGCGCTGCTTGGTGCTGGCGGCATCGGTGATGAGCGCGTGGGCCGGAGCGTGCTGGGCGAGTTCGCGAAGAAGATCGAGTGTGCTGCCAATAGGCAATGCGATGTAGATCAGATCGGCGCGGCGAATGGCGGGTTCGAGAGATTCGAAGAAGCCTTCGTCAATGGCGCCGGACTTTCGGGCTTCGAGAATTACTTCGGGGCGATCCCAGCCGACAATGTGCATGTCTGGCGTGTATTTACGGAGAGCACGGGCGAAAGAGCCGCCGATTAGGCCGGTGCCGAGAATGGTGATGCGCTGGAGGAGATGGGCCATGTGGAAGTAATAAGTTATCAGTTTTTGGCCGTTCGTTGGTGCAGTGGCTATATTTGGATGGGGAAATGAGCAAGAGTTGGCATTCCCTCAGCGGCTAACGCCTTTTCTTCTGCGACAGTTTCGGCACGATTGAAGCCATGTCCTCCCCGTGAGACATTGCTTCCCATGGCGAGCTTTCCAACGTGATATTGAGCGGCAGCCCCAAAAACCCACATGCACATGCGGCATGTGGGCGCCCGCGACAGGCCGCGATGAAGTGCGGTCAATTTAGGTTATGTGGCGGTTCACGGCGGGGGCAATGATGCGGATTTCGTTCATGAGTTGGGAAAATTCAGGGGGAGTGAGGGATTGCGCGCCGTCGGAGAGGGCGTGATCGGGATCGTTGTGGACTTCGATTAGCAGGCCATCGGCGCCAGCGGCTACGGCGGCGCGCGCCATTGGCGGTACTTTGTCGCGACGGCCCGTGCCGTGAGAGGGATCGGCAACGATGGGAAGATGCGAGAGCTTCTGGATGACGGGGATGGCCGCGATATCGAGAGTGTTGCGGAGATAGTTTTCGAAAGTGCGGATCCCGCGTTCGCAGAGGACGACGTTGTAGTTGCCACCGGAAAGAATATATTCGGCGCTGAGCAGGAGTTCTTCGATGGTGGCGGACATGCCGCGTTTCAGAAGCACGGGCTTTTGCGTTTCGCCGAGGGCGCGAAGCAGGAAATAATTCTGCATGTTGCGGGCGCCAACCTGGAAAATGTCGACATAGCCGCTCATCATCTCGATCTGCGAGAGGTCCATAACTTCGCTGACGACGAAGAGATTATGCTTGTCGGCTGCCACACGCAGCATCTGCAAGCCTTTTTCACCGAGGCCCTGGAACGCGTAAGGCGAGGTGCGCGGTTTGAAGGCGCCCGCGCGAAGGATTTTGGCACCCGCTTTAGAGACGGCTTCGGCGACGGCGTTAATTTGTTCGGGAGATTCGACGGAACAAGGGCCGGCGGCGACGATGAGTTCCTTACCACCAATGGTGACGCCGCGACCTAGATCGATGATGGTGCCTTGCGGCTTGAACTGGCGGCTGGCGAGTTTGAAAGGCTGAGTGATGCGAATGACTTCACGGACACCTTCAAGGAGTTCAAAATCACGGTGATCAAAATCGCGATGGACGCCGACGGCACCGAGAACGGTGTGGGATGCGCCGGTGGAGCGGTGAACGTCGAAACCGCTGGCGACGACGCGATCGATGACGTGCTGGATTTGTTCGTCGGTGGCGTCTTCGTGCATGACTATAACCATGGTTGTGCCTCTATTCCTGAAGGAAGTGAAAAGAACCGGTCTAAAGACCGGCCACTACGAAGGCGTTGGACCGGTAGGCAATGTTGCCTCGATGGGGCGCAGCGGTGCTGCGCGCCTACGAAGACATGATGGAGCTTTTTCGTCATTGCGATTTCTCGTCGTCCTTGGCCGAGGATTCCTGGGCCATGGCGATACGTTCGGCGGAACGGGCTTCGTCGATGATGCGTTCGAAGAGGCGGCGGATGGCGGGATTGGAGAGCGGACCCTTATTGTTAGTCTCCGCGTTAGACAGGACTTCCTTTTCGCGCGTGGGTTGGTAGAGCGGAATATTCGCTTCGTGTTTCAGGTGTCCAATTTCGAGGGCGCACTTGCAGCGCTCGTTGAGTAGTTCGACGAGTTTCCTGTCGATTTCGTCCATGCGGCGGCGCCAGTCAGAGATGTTCACGATTCGCACCCGGAAAAGAAGGAGGTAAAGGAACGGGTGGCGGATGCGGCTAACGTTGAAATCGTTCGGCTGGCCCGGTCGGATAGCCTCGGGTTGATGGCGGGCTGGGTGACGGCGCCATGATTGGAGATGGGAATCATGTTGTGCTGGCCTCGCGGCGGGAAAGGCCGTGGCGCGCGGCTTCTTTTAGTTTTTGGATGCGTTCGCGCAGGGCGGTGGCGGCGGCATGGGGCGAGGAGGCGTTTTCAATTTCGGAGACCAAGGCTGAACCTATTACGGCGGCATCGGCGAGGCCGCCTAGGACGCTGACGTGTCCGGGGAGAGAAATGCCAAAGCCCACGGCGATGGGGAGATCGGTGAAACGGCGGGCGCGGCGCAGGAGCGCGGGGAGTTCGTCGGGGAGAGAATCCTTTGCGCCGGTTACTCCGGTGCGGGAAATGATGTAGAGGAAACCGGACGTGGCGGCAGAAATCTTTTGCAGTCGCTCGTCACTGGAGGTTGGAGCGGCGAGGAAGATGGTGTCGAGATGGTGCGCGTGGAGAATGCGGCGATAGTCTTCGGATTCTTCGGGCGTGAGATCGGTGGCGAGAACGCCATCGGCGCCTGCATGTGCGCAGGCAGCCGCGAATTTTTCGAGCCCCATTTGGAGGATGGGGTTGTAGTAGCTGAACAGGACCAGGGGAACTTGACTTGACTGGCGAATACGGTGGACGAGGTTAAGGACGCCAGCGAGGGTTGTGCCGGATTTCAGGGCGCGTTCGGAGGCGCGTTGAATGGTGGGGCCGTCAGCGAGGGGATCGCTGAAGGGCACGCCCAGTTCGATGACATCGGCGCCGGCATCGGTCAGCGCAAGAACAAATTTGTGCGTGTCATCAAGGGTAGGATCGCCGGCAGTGATGTAGGCGACGATGCCGAGTTCTCCTGTGGCCCGAAGTTCGGCGAAGCGCTTGGAGATGCGGGTCGGGGTTGTCACGACGACCGACTCCGCTCAAAGAGCCAGTCCGGATGGAAGCTCATCCATTCGCACACAGGAGAGCCGACGAATTCCTTCCATCCGTCTTTTTCCTTTACCAAAAGATGATAGGCTCCGCTAGAGCAGTCCGGGCCGCAAAAAACGGAGACATAGGCAATGGCATGTGTGCGAGAGGCGTCGAAGCCGACCGCGGACACCTCATAAACCGCATGATCGAACAAGGGAGGCGGAAGACCCTTGGCGTTGTTGGTGGGCGCGAGGGGCTGGCGTTTTTTCGCCAGATCCACGAGTTTGTAACCGAATTTAGCATTGAATTTTTTGGCCACGCGCGCCTGTTGCTTATTTTTTTCCTTGTAGTCGTTGGCCGCGGTGGCGAACTCCACGGGGAACTTCGTGGCACAAGTGTCAAAGGAGTCTGGCTTGGTGCCCGAAGCCGTTAAAGAAGAAATTTGCAAAGTATTTTCGGCTTCCGAATGGTAGTGATCGAGAAGGATAGACAGCACGACGTAACCTTCCGGGTCGTCATAGTCCGCGGGCGGTGGGGCTTGCGCGGCATTCTGGGCAAAAAGGGGCAACGCGAATAAAAGCGTCCATGTTGCGGTGAGAAATAGAATTCTTCGTGTTAAGTCGGTAATCAGATATGCCACGATTGACCTCTGACCAAAGAAACTCTCGCAATTCGCATTAGCAAATAGTCACTCTCTCCAGTGCTTGCGATACGTTTCCATGTCCTTATCGCCGCGGCCGGAAAGATTAACGATGACGAGATCAGTGGGCTTGAGTTGCGGGAGGCGCTCAATGAGGCCTGCCAGCGCGTGGGCAGATTCCAGCGCGGGGATGATGCCTTCGGTGCGCGAGAGAAGGCGAGCGGCTTCGAGGGCGGCGGAATCGGAAACGGCAGCGTATTCGGCGCGGCGTTGATCGGCAAGCCAGGCGTGCTCGGGGCCGATGGCGGGGTAATCGAGGCCGGCGGAAATAGAATGGGTGGCGGCGATCTGGCCGTCTGCGTTTTGCAGGACGTAGGTGTATGTGCCCTGCAGAACGCCGGGGCGCGCGCCGGTGAAACCCTGGTGGGCAGCCAAGCGTGCAGCGTGTTCGCCAACCGTCTGGCCGCGGCCGCCGGCTTCGATGCCAACCATTTTCACATCGGAATCCTTGAGAAATTCGTGGAAGAGGCCGATGGAGTTGGAGCCGCCACCGACGCAGGCGTAGAGATGGGTGGGCAGGCGCTTTTCGACGGTGAGAATTTGTGCGCGAGCTTCGCGGCCGATGACGGCTTGAAAATCGCGGACCATCGTCGGGTAGGGATGCGCACCAAGCACGGAGCCGAGTAGATAGTGGGAATTGCGGACGTTGGTTACCCAGTCGCGCATGGCTTCGTTAATGGCGTCTTTCAGGGTTTTGCTGCCGGATTCGACGCCGACGACTTCCGCACCGAGCATGCGCATGCGCGCGACGTTGAGCGCCTGGCGCGCCATGTCTTCGGTGCCCATGTAAACGGTGCATAGCAGGCCGAGATGCGCGGCGACAGTGGCAGAGGCGACACCGTGCTGGCCTGCGCCGGTTTCCGCGATGATGCGCGGTTTGCCCATTCTGACGGCAAGAATACCCTGACCGATAGCGTTATTGATTTTGTGCGCGCCGGTATGGAGAAGATCTTCGCGCTTGAGGTAAATGCGCGGGCCGCCGAATCTTGCGGTGAGGCGCGCGGCGAATTGCAGCGGCGTGGGGCGGCCAGCGAAATTCTTGAGGAGATTCTGGAATTCGGCTTGGAAGGCGGGATCGCTTTTAGCTTGTTCGTAGGCGCGCTCGAGTTCGTAGAGCGGGACCATGAGGGTTTCAGGGACGTAGCGACCGCCGTAGGGGCCGAAACGGCCGGGGACGGAGGCGGGGATGGTGAGTAGCGTGGTCATGGGTTGAGTGATTTATTGTACCTTGAGGGCGAGGAATTGCGGCAAGGTTCGGGATGTGGTGGATGAACGGTTGGCCCAGGGGATGAAGCCTGATGCCGCTGAGGGCTAGAGTGGGCGCCCAAGGGCCGAGGGATTCCTCAGTTCTCACGGGCTCCGTTCGGAATGACGAGGTTGTTTTAAAAGAGAAAACAGATCCCTCGCTGCGAAGACTCCGCTCGGGATAACAAGCTTATGGGAGATGACAAGTTTATCGAATGGTACGGAAAGACCGCACGGCTGGGGGACACACGCTGCGCTACAGGAGATCAGGAGATTTCGCGGGAGGCGCGGGAGAGTTCTTCGAAGAAAGTGCGGAGTTTGATGGGGTCCTTTTTGCCCGGGCGGGCTTCTACGCCGCTGGCTACGTCGACGGCGTAGGGGCGGACGATGCGGATGGCTTCGGCTACGTTTTCAGGAGTGAGTCCCCCGGCGAGGATGATACGTTGGGATTGCGCGACGGTGCGAGCGAGGTGCCAGTTGCCGGTGGTGCCGCTGCCGCCGTACTGGCCGGAAGCTGCCGAATCGAGGAGGAAGGCGGAAGCGCTGCGAAAACTGGAAAATTCGGGCGCAACAGTTCCCTGCCCTAGGCGCAAGGCTTTGATGACGGGCAACCGGCGGGCGACAGCGTCGACGACTTGCGGAGTTTCATCACCGTGGAGTTGCGCTGCGGACAGGCGCAGGGCTTTGCAGAGAGCGACGATGGGGGCTGGTGTCCAGTTGACGAAGATGCCTACGGGAGCGATGAAGGGAGGGAGCCGGCGAAGTATTTCCGCCGCGGCGAAGGGAGTGACGCAGCGCGGGCTACCTTCATAGAAATTCAGGCCGATGGCGTTGGCGCCAAGATCGGCGCAGAGTTTGGCGTCTTCCCATTTGGTGATGCCGCAGATTTTGAGGCGGACCATGAAAGACAGTGTAGCGGGATTAGTTCCGAGTTAACAGGTTCCAGTTATAAGTTTCCGAGAAGAGGCGCCTAGAGCAGTTGGGTTAGGGCGCAGGCGGGATCGGAGGCTTGCATCAAGTGTTCGCCGATGAGGAAGGCGTCAAAGCCCACGGCACGTAGAGCTACGAGATCGACGTGGGTGCGCAGGCCGGATTCGGCTACGGCCAGGCAGTGATCAGGAATTTGTTCGATCAGTTCGAAGGAAGTTTCGGTGCGGACGGAGAGAGATTTCAGGTCGCGATTATTGATGCCGATGATGCGTGCTCCGGCGACGAGGGCACGATCGAGTTCCGCGGTGACGTGAACTTCGACGAGCGGCTCCATGTGCAGTTCGCGACCGAGGGCGATGAGGTCGCGAAGAAGCGAGTCGTCCAGCGCGGCGACGATCAGGAGGAAGCTGTCGGCATCGTTGGCGCGAGTCTCCCAAACTTGCCAGGGATCGAAAATAAAATCTTTGCGGAGAACGGGTAGCACGACTTCTTTGCGGGCATCGCGAAGATTCTTGAGGGAGCCGCCGAAGAATTCGCCTTCGGTGAGGACGGAGAGCGCGGCGGCGCCGACGGATTCGAGAGATTTGGCTAGCGCGGGAGCATCGAAGGGATCGCGAATGACACCGCGAGACGGCGAGGCGGGTTTGAGTTCGGCAATGACGTTCAAGGCATCGCGGGAAAGCGCGGCTGCGAAATCGCGAATGGGACAAGCGGCTTTTACGCCGTATCTAAGCGCAGTTTCGGGAAGCACGCGCTTACGATGATCGACCTCGGCGCGCCGCGATTCGAGGATGCGCTCGAGGACAGGGCCGGTGTTAGGTTGGGCGTTCATGTATCCTAAGGAGGATAGCAGAGTGGAATCTGGAGTCAGTAGTCGGGAGTGCGGAATTAGAGCTGCACGGAACGGTCAGGAGATGGGATGAGTTACGGAAAGAAATATGGGGCGCTGCTCGACGGAATTGCGGAAGAGGCGGACGCCATTGCGATGAAGTATTTCCGTACGGCGGAAATTGGAGCGGAGAAGAAGGTCGACGGAACCGTGGTGACCTTGGCGGATAAGACCGTGGAGGCCATGGCGCTGCGAAAAGTGGCGGAGAGCGGATTGGCGATTGACGTGGTGGGAGAAGAAACCAGCAAAGAAATTCCGGAAGGACCGGCGCGCAATGGGCGGGCGCGAATGATTATCGACCCGATAGACGGGACGGAGGAATTTTCGCGGGGGATCCCGACGTTTGGAACGCTGATCGGAATTGAAGAAAACGCCGAAATTGTGGCGGGAATGGTGAGCGCCCCCGCGCTTTCCCAGGGGACGCGGTGGTGGGCGTATCGCGGCGAGGGGGCGTATCGAAGCGGGAAGCGAATTCATGTTTCGGCGCGCAAGAGTCTGGAAGAAGCGATGTTCTTTACTACGGGAACAGGCTGGGCGAAGAATATGGATGCGCGGACGAGGATGCGACGGATGGCGGATGCGGCGCGAAGCAGCCGGTCAATCGGCGGATTCTGGCAGCACATGCTGGTGGCGGAAGGGGCGGTGGAAGCGGCGGTCGATTGGGTATCTAAACCATGGGACCTGGCGCCGCTGGGGATTATCGTGGAAGAAGCGGGGGGGAAATCGACGACGATCGATGGTGAGCGGACAATTTACAAAGGGCGCTTCGTCAGCACGAACGGGATTTTGCACGAGCAAGTTTTGCGATTGCTGCGGAGCGATGTGTCATGATTCAAACCAAACGCGTATATGAGAAACCAGCCAAGCACGATGGATTTCGCGTGCTGGTGGACCGCTTGTGGCCGCGCGGGCTAACGAAGGAAAAGGCGCACGTGGATTTGTGGATGAAAGAGATTGGCCCGAGCGATGAGCTGCGGAAATGGTTTCACCATGATGAAGGCGGTTGGAGCGAGTTCGAGAAGAGATATGAGAGCGAGCTGGCGAAGAAGAAAGAATTGTTGGGCGAGTTGCGAAAGTTGCATCGTGAACATGGAACGGTGACGTTGCTATATGGAAGCAAGGACGAGAAGCAGAATCAAGCGGTGGTGTTGGCGGGAATGCTGAAGAAGTGAGTTGAGAATTTCGCATATTGGGGGGCCCTCAGGGGCAGAAGCCCAGTGATCTTGTGTGATTTTACGGCCCGGCTGAAGCCGTGCCCTCCCGGAATCCTTTATGAACTCTGCACTACAGATTATTGCGCAAGAGGTATGCGCGTGCCGGCAGTGTCCGAGGTTGACGGAATATCGAGAGAAGGTGGCGCGAGAGAAGCGGCGAGCGTTTCGCGAGTGGGAATATTGGGGCCGGCCTATACCCGGATACGGAGATGCGCGAGCGAAGCTATTTATTTTAGGGCTGGCACCAGCAGCGCATGGAGGGAATCGGACGGGACGCGTGTTTACGGGCGATCGGTCTGGGGATTTTCTGTTCAAGGCGCTGTATGAAGCGGGGTTTGCCAACCAGCCGACTTCCGTACGCCGGGACGATGGGTTGAAATTGAAGAACGCATACATCGCCGCGGCGGTGCGCTGCGCACCTCCGGCGAACAAGCCGCTGCCGAGCGAGATTTTGAACTGCCGCGGTTATCTCGAGCGGGAATTGGAGATTTTGCAGCCGACCGCGATTTTGGCGCTGGGCAGAATTGCCTGGGACGCCTATCTGGAGATTTTGAAGGCAGAGGGGAAGATCGCATCGCGCGGGGCGTATCAGTTTGGCCATGGGGCGGAAGTCGAGATTGCTCAGAATTTGCCGCGATTGTTTGGTGTGTATCACCCTAGCCAGCAAAACACGCAGACGGGAAAGGTGACGCCGGCGATGTATGCGCGGGTGTTGCGGCGAGTTCGGAGGTTTTTGGGGTAAAGGTAGGCATTTGATTGAGAGGCGACCGGACTTGCAGCAATCGCGCGGACATGGGGCACAACGTCAGTAGTGCTCTTATCTACGGGATGCCAGGTAGGGGTGGCAGATGGAGTCTGCGGCGGACAGCTGACCGAGATTAAATCTCTCCATTCGAAATAAGTAGCTTTATTTATAACTAGTTAAATCGAACATAAGTCGCGGCGATGGCCTCAAGTGTGCACTCTTGTGTGGTCGAATAGGAGGATTCGGTCTATGTGCGACTTGGCTCGGAGCCTTAGGTGGTTTTCGGTGGGCGCGCTATGTGCTGGATCGCTGCTGGTGCCTTGGGGTTTGCTGGCTCAGGACGCGGGTGGAATGACGGCGGAGGAGTCGACGCAGGCGAATTCTGTGTACACGGCACAGGCGGCGGATGGACAGAGGCATGGGCTGCCCGCGGAGGCGTACGCGGTGGTGCCGGGGACACGTTTTCTGGTCACGCTGGAAAATGCACTGAACACCAAGGATTTGAAACGCAACCAGGAATTTCGCGTGCGTACCGTGGAACCGTTGGAGGCAGGACGTGGGATATTTTTGCCTTCAGGGGCTCTCATTCGCGGACACATCAGTCGGGTGGAATCCGCTGGAATGGCGGGGCGCGCGAAATTGTGGCTGACGTTTGATGAGATTCATACGCGGTTTGGGACTTTGCCGATTGTGGCAGAAGTGGCGGCTATGCCGGGGGACCACAGCATCGCGTCCGGTCCGGTGGCCGACGGAGTGATTGAGGGGCGCGGGAGCACGCAAAAGGATGCGATGCAAGCGGCGGCGGCGGGAGCGGCGAAGGGCGCAGTGAAGGGTGTGAAAGACAAGGACAAGAAAGAAGCGGCGCAGGGAGCGGCGATGGGCGCGCTGGAGGCGTATCTCAGGGAAGCGGGGCGGGGGGAAGAATTGGATTTGCCCAAGGGGGCGAAGCTGGAATTGGAGTTGGAGCGGGCGTTGTATTTGGTACGGGAGTGAGCGTTACAGAAGCGCCGGCCCTGCCTCGTTCTTCGGTTGCGATCGTTCGTCCCGTGAAACGCTCTTCAGGATGACGCGGCAAGTCGGTGGCGTGCGCGAGGCGATTCACGTTTGGTGAGATTCGACGGGAAGATTGGCGGATTGCCACGCCGCTAAACCACCGGCGATTTCCGCGGCGGAGGTGAAACCGTTGCGCTGGAGGAGGCTCGCGGCTATCGAAGAGCGGTAGCCACCTGCGCAATAGACCAGCAACGCGCAATCTTTGGGTAGTTGCGACAAATTTTCGGCCAGTTTGGTTAGGGGAAGGCTCAGGCTGCCGGCAATGAATTTTTGTTCGCGTTCGCGAGGCGAACGGACGTCGACGGCGAGAGGCGGTTGGTCGGAGGCCAAGAGTTCCGCGGCGAATTCGACACTGAGATGTTCGGTGAAGGCAATTCGGTCGGGGCAGGATGCGAGGGCTTGCAGACCGTTCTGCAAGTAGCCGGCGATGTTATCAAAACCGATGCGGCCCAGGCGCGTGGCAGATTCGAGTTCGCGGCCGGGGTCGGCAATGATGACGATAGGATGGATGTGATCGAGAACGGTACCGGCCCAGGTAGCGTATTGGCCGTTCAGGCCGATGTTGATGCTGGCGGCAAGATGGGCGGGGGCAAATTCCTCTGCACTGCGTGTGTCCAAGATCTGCGCGCCCGCCGATTGCAGCGCCAAGACGGCGTCGAGTGTGAGCGGTTTCACTTCGCGCTGCAGGGCTTCGTCGAGCGTGGGACGTTCCTTGCTGTTTAGTACGGCATCATAAACGAAATACGGCGGGGCTTCGGGCTGGTCGGCGGTGACCAGTTCGATGAAGGCTTGCTTGCTCATGGGCTGGAGGGCGTAATTCAGGCGACGCTGCTGTCCGATGGTGGAAACGGTTTCACTGCTGATCGCTTTGCCGCAGAGGGAGCCCGCGCCGTGAGCGGGATAGACAAGACTTGCGTCGGGCAATGGCAGCAATTTGAATTGCAGAGAATCGAAAAGCAAGCCGCCGAGATCAGCAGCGGACCAGCCGAGGGCTACACGAAGATCGGGGCGACCGACATCACCGACGAACAAGGTGTCTCCGGTGAGGACAGCGTGAGGCTGCGAATCGCTTTGACTTAGGTCGTAGACGAGAAGAGAAACCGATTCGGGAGTGTGCCCGGGAGTTTCGAGGGCTTTTATGCGTACCGAGCCAAACTCGACGACGGTGCCGTCCTCGAGGGGAGTGAAGCGGTACTCCGCCTGGGCTTTTGCGCCTAGATAGATTGTGGCGCCGACACGATTGCGAAGTTCCAAGTGCCCGGCGATAAAGTCGGCGTGTAGGTGTGTGAGGAAGACGTGTTTGATCTGAAGATTGCGCTCGGAGGCAAAATTCAGATAGATATCGACATCGCGCTGGGGATCGATGACGGCGGCAGCGTGTGCATCCTCGTCGGCGATGAGGTAGGAAGCATGAGCCAGACAATTCAGATAGAACTGTTTGAGGATCACGCTGACCTCCGTCAAGCGAACGGCCCGTTATGAAAAGCCGGCCCCACAAAAACAACTTCCGAGCCAAGACGCATGGATGGCGCAAGCCCGCGGGCGGGTAAATTACTTCGGCTGGGGAACGATGCGCAAATAGGGACGGAGCGTTTTCCAGCCACCAGGATACTTCTGCTTGGCTTCTTCATCGGAGACTGCAGGGACGATGATTACGTCGTCGCCTGGTTTCCAGTTCACGGGGGTGGCTACTTTGTGTTTCGCCGTGAGCTGCATGGAATCGAGAACGCGAAGTACTTCCTCGAAATTGCGGCCTGTGCTCATGGGATAGACCAGCATGAGTTTGATTTTTTTGTCCGGGCCTACGACAAAGACCGTGCGGACGGAGGCGTTGTCAGCGGCGGTGCGGCCTTCGCAGGTATCGCCTGCTTCGGCGGGGAGCATGTTGTAGAGCTTGGCAACCTTGAGCTGTGGATCGCCGATCATGGGATAGTTGACCTTGTGGCCCTGGGTTTCCTCAATGTCTATGGCCCATTTTGCGTGGCTGGAAACGGGATCGACGCTGAGGCCAATGATTTTGCAATCGCGCTTAGCAAATTCCGATTGCAGACCGGCCATGTAGCCGAGTTCGGTGGTGCAGACTGGGGTGAAGTCTTTGGGATGGGAAAAAAGGACGGCCCAGCCGTCGCCGATCCATTCATGGAAGTGAATGGTGCCCTGCGAAGTTTCGGCGGTGAAATCGGGAGCTACATCGTTGATGCGCAACATACATGATCTCCTAAGCTTGGTAAGGTCCGAAGCGGGTGTGCGCTGAACCCTGGTCGTTCAAAGTCGCGATGCACCAGAGAGGCGCGGGCATCCGCGAGGAAAACTCTGAGTCTAAGAATCGTATGGTGTGCATAGGAAAGAGTCAACGAGTTTCCCCCACGGCCGAAAAAGACAGCGAAGCAATGGCGGGATGAGCAGACTTGGCAAGCGGGAAAGCCCTTGTTACAGTCGTAGCACCCATCCGAAGTTGTTCAAATTGTGTTATTTGTTCAGGCGAGGCCAAAAGAATGCCAGAAGAAACCAGAGCGGTACGGACGGTGGAAACGGGGGAGCGAAAAGACCGCATCCTCATCGTGGAGGATGAGGACAACGCACGTAAGGGATACGAACAACTGCTGCAAAGGTGGGGCTACGAAGTGGTGGGCGTGGGAAGCGCCGAAGATGCCCTGGCGCGCTTCAACAATTTTCAACCGGACACGTTGATTGCGGACGTGGAGCTGCCGGGGATGAATGGGCTGGATCTGTTGAAGCAACTGGGGGATGAACTGCACAACGTGCCGGCAATCATCATCACCGGCAAAGGCAGCGAAGAACGAGCGGTGGCGGCAATTGAATCGGGAGCTTTCTGGTATATCGAGAAGCCGCTGAAGGGGCCGGTGTTGCGCGCACTGCTGGACCGGGCGCTGAGCAAGGCGCGAGATGCACAGAACCTGGCCGTGCTGCAACGGCAGCTGCGGGATGCAGGACGACTGGGCGATCTGGTGGGCGCATCGAAGGCGATGCAGGACGTGATGCGCGTGATTGAGATGGCGGCGCCAAGTTCGGCGTCGGTGCTGATCACCGGAGAGACAGGGTCGGGGAAAGAAATCGTGGCGCGGACGATTCATAAGATGTCTCCGCGAGCGACCGGGCCGTTTGTGGCCATCAACTGCTCGGCAATCCCGGAAACACTGATGGAGAGCGAAATTTTCGGGCACGAGAGGGGAGCCTTCACGGGAGCGGCGGAACGGCGGATCGGCTGCTTCGAACTGGCAGATGGAGGCACACTGCTGCTGGACGAGATTGGGGAGATGCCAGCGCCGACGCAGGCGAAATTGTTGCGCGTGCTCGAAGACAGAAAAGTGCGGCGACTGGGCAGCAAGTCGGAGACGCCAGTGGATGTGCGAGTGCTAGCGGCCACGAACAAGGATCCGGAGCAATCGGTGGCGAATGGCGGGCTACGGCAGGATTTGTACTTTCGACTGAATGTGTTTCATATCCACCTGCCACCTTTGCGCGAGCACAAGGACGATATTCCGCTGCTGTCGGAACATATCTTGCGAGACATCAACGCGAAACACGGGAAGAGCGTAAGGGGAATAGGCGCAGAAGTGCTGGACATTTTCATGAGTCACACATGGCCGGGGAATATTCGCGAATTGCGAAACGTGCTGGAGCGCGCTGCGATCATGAGCGAAAAGGATCTGATTTCGCGATCGTCACTGCCGGGAGAGTTTGGGAAACTGTCAACAAAGAGCCCGAGCGATCTCTCCGGGATCAAGTTTCCGATCGGGACCACAGTGGACGCGATGGAGCGGGAATTGATCGTGCAAACGCTGCAAGCCACGGGCAACAATAAAACACGCGCGGCGGAACTGCTGGGCGTGAGCCTGAAAACACTGCACAACAAGCTGAAGGAATACGGCAGCGAGAAGGCGGAAGCGGAGTCGTAAGTGAAGATGCAGCTGGGGCTGCGATTCAAACTGACGATGGTGATGACGGCGCTGGTGCTGCTGATGACCCTGGCGCTCTCTCTCGTTTTTCTGGAACAAAAATTGCAGCAGGTGCTGCAGGACACCAGCGACCACGCCGAAGAACTGTCGCAAGCGGTGTTTGACTGGGCGAGCCACGCCGATGATGATGCGCGAGGGATGGGCATGCGGCCGGCATCCAATGATCCGGAAGAGATCCATGAATTCGTGAAGAAGGCGTTTGAAACCAGCGACGCGCTGTATACGCAAATCCAGAAAGCCGCGGCGTTACCGTCGATCTACGAAGTATCGATTGTCGACAAAGATGGATTGGTGCTGGTGTCCAGCGATCCCGCGCAAGTGGGAAAGATCGTGCCGAGAAGAACGCCCCTTTCACGGCTGGTGCAGAGCCCCATCGTGAGGCAAATCAAAATCCTGGCGGGACCACCGCAAGTCTACGAGGTGGAGGATTCCTTCGTAGTACATAAGGCGCCATTTGGAGAAGTGCGCGTCGCGGTGCAAACGGGATTGCTTCTAAAGACGATCAGGGGACAGATGCAGCAGTGGATCACGATTGCGCTGATTGCTCTGGTGCTATCGACGGTGTTGGCAGCGGTGGTGAGCGGCGCGGCCCTGGCTCCGATCCGGGACATCAGCGATCAACTGGACCGCATCTCGGCCGGGGAATACGACACGGCCACGATGACGATTGAAAAGTCGATTGAGAGCACCGACGAACTGGGACAGGTGCGCCGAAAAATCAAACAGGTTGGGCAGCAATTGCGCGGGGTGCACGAGATATTCAGTTCGCTGCGGGAAAATATGAATTCGGTGATGGCCGGGCTGGAAGACGGCTTGATCCTGTTCACGAGAGATGCGCGGGCGGTGATGGTGAGCCCGGCGGCGGAGAAATATTTAGGGGCACCCGCGTCTAACTTCTTAGGGAGGCGTGTGACGCAAATTTTCCCGGCGGGCCATCCACTGTTTGAAGCGCTGCGACTGGAGGGCGACGAACTGAGAGAAATCGCGTCAGAGACGGAACTGACGACCGAAGAAGGAACGAGAAGGGTGGGTGTGACAGTACAGGAAATTCAGGGAGCCGGAGAAAGAATGGGCGCGCTTGTTACCTTGCGGGACCTGGATTCGATAGAGAGTATCAACACGCAATTGAAGGTGAGCGAACGGTTGGCGGCTCTGGGACGAATCACGGCGGGCGTGGCACATGAGGTGAAGAATCCGCTGAACTCAATGAGGCTTTGGCTGGAGAATTTGAAGGAATCGCTTCCAGCGCAGACGGATGAATCCGCGATGCAGGCAGTAAACGTGTTGGACGCGGAAATCGACCGGCTGGACATGGTGGTGAAGCGCTTTCTGGATTTTTCGCGGCCTATGGACGTGAGACTGGAACCGACACAGCTCGCGGATATGTTGAAGGAAGTACTGGAGGTGGCGGGACCGCAGCTGGAGCGATCGAAAGTACAAGTGGCGCAACTTCTGCCCATCGATGTGCCGGAAGTATTTGGGGATCGCGCGTTGCTGAAGCAAGCGATCTTGAATCTGGTGCTGAACGCGGTGGATGCAATGCCCAATGGAGGACAACTGCAATTGACGCTGAGCCGGCGGGGAGGTATGGCGGAGATAACTGTAGGAGATACGGGGAAAGGAATCCCGATGGAGCACCGGCAAAAAGTGTTTCAATTATTTTTTACGACCCGGCCAGGAGGAAGCGGGATCGGATTGGCGAGCACATTCCAGATCGTGCAGCTGCATAACGGTTCCATCGACTTTACGACGGAAGTGGGGCGCGGAACGACATTCCGCATCGAATTACCATTGGCCGCATGAGAATGAACAGGCAAAAAGAAACAGCGAAGGTTAGGCTGGCGGTGCTGTGCGCGTGCCTGGTGTGGACAGGCGGGTGCTATACACGAAGGGCGCCGGCCAAACCCGCGGTGAATTTCATTGCCGTGGTGCATCCCGTGCTTCCCGCAACGACACAAGCAGGGCTGGAATCGCCACCGGACTTGCCGACGGAGTTGCCAGAGCCTCCGCAGATTGGGCCGAACCGCATGCAGCCCGCCAAGCCGCATGTGGTCGCGCCGCCGGCACCGGAACCGTCCGCGGCAAAGCACGTGGAGCCGACAATCACCCCGGAAGTGACGACGGAGGAATTGACGGCAGCAAAGACGGAAACGCAGCGGGACCTGGAGATAACAGAAAAAAATCTGAACATGGTGCAGGGGAGAAAGCTGAATCCCGCCCAGGAAGACCTGGTATCCAAGGTACGCGGGTTCGCCGACAACGCACGAGAAGCGATGCGGAGCGGGGACTGGGTCAGGGCCAGGAGTCTTTCGAAGAAGGCGGAGGTGCTGTCCGAACAACTGGCAGCAAGCTTGTGAAGGCCGTTATTCATAACAGCCGAGAGACAAGGTTTGAAATAGAGTTACGGGCATGAACACTTTTGATGCAGTGATCGCAGGCGGTGGATTGATTGGGGCGTCGATCGCGCTGGAGTTGGCAGACGCGGGATTGCGAGTTGGAGTTTTCGATTCGCGGGAACCTGGGCGGGAGGCATCCTGGGCGAGCGGAGGGATGATTTCGCCGGCTCCGGAAAATCCGGGGATGATTCCGTTTGTGCAAATGAGCCTGGCGAGCGTGGCACTGTATCCCGCGTTCATACGCAGGGTGGAAAGTCTGACCGGGATGGACGTGGGTTACCGGAAGAATGGAGCCCTGGACGTCATCCTGACTGGCAACGCGGAAGAAGAGTTGAGCACAGTGATCGCGTTACAGCATGGAGTGGGGTTGAAGGCAAAGGCGCTCAGCGCAGAGCAGGCGCGGCAAATGGAGCCGGCGCTGACGGAAAAACTACAGGCAGCGATTTTTCGCGAGGATGAAGCTTCACTGGATACGCGGGCGTTTACGAATGCGACGCTAAAGGCCGCGGAACAAAAAGGCGTCAAGATTTTTCCGAGGAACGGAGCAAAGGCGATTTGGAAGGCCGACAATCGATGCAAAGGCCTGATTCTGGAGGACGGGCAAGCGGAGGCGCAGTGGACGGTGATTGCGGCGGGATGTTTTTCGGCTCGAATTGAGGGTGCGGCGGAGTATGCACCGGTGGCTCCGGCGAAGGGACAGATGATCGCGCTGCGCAGCGAGTCTGTGGAGATTGAGAGGATTTTGTGGCTGGAGCACAAATACCTGGTGCCGCGCAGCGATGGGCGAATCATTGCGGGATCGACGATTGAGCGTACGGGATTCGATCACACCGTTACCGCGGGTGGAGTACAACTGATTTTGCGGGAAGTTATGAAGATGGTACCGGGTTTGGAAACTGCGCGAATCGAAGAAACCTGGGCGGGATTGCGGCCAGACTCGCCTGACCACCTGCCGATCATCGGGCCGACGGACGTGGAAGGATTGTTGATTGCGACGGGACATTTTCGAAGCGGAGTGTTGCTGGCGCCTGTGACGGCGAGGATGATTCGGGAGTGGGTCGTCGGGCAAAGCGTGAGTGTCGATTGGGATCGCGTGAGTCCGATGCGATTTTTAGAAGCGACGCGGGGACAGCGCGCGTAAGGGTGTGGAGTGCGTGCATGGTGGAACGCGCTTGCCGGCGAGAATGTGCTTGGTCTTTGCGTTGAGATCCTTCGTCGCATAAGGCGCTTCTCGGGATGACCATGCTTCCATTGGTTCTTGGTGATTTTATTAGTTGGAGGGAGTTTGCTGGATGACTACCGTGCTGGGAGGGCTGCCGCCCGTGCTGGTGTAGTGGATCTGATCGGCATCGAGTTGTAGATCGCGTTCCAGAACGAGGTCCATGGAAGAGCCGCGAGGAAGTTGGGCGTCCGGGCCGCGAGAAAGCAGAACCGCGGCAAGACCGGCAACACCACCGACGCCCGCGCCAATGCCGGCACCTTTGCCGCCACCAGCAATCGCTCCGATGCCCGCACCCGCGGCGGTCGTTGTCGCGATGGTGGTGGCGTCTTTGCCTTTGCCACCAGGTCCGGTCATCTGACCTTCCGAATCCGTTTTCACCTGACCACCATCCGCGCTGTGCGGCTCGGCGTTCATATCGACAGTGTAGCCATTGGGAAAGACCAACGTGTTCAGACGGAGACGGAGTTCACCCTTGCCCTTGACGCGCCCGGGACGCTTGGTATCGGCAACCTCGCCGCGCAAATAGGAACCGACTGGAATGACGACTTTATTGTTGATGGTGATCGGAAAGGACGTGCGGAAGTAGACAGAGTCACCCGGCTTGGCGGTGGCAGTGGAGATGCCGCTTTCGAGAATTACGCCGATGTGCGTATCTTTGGGAACAACGATCGATTGGCCGGGACCGCTGGGGCGGGGCGCAACCGCTTTCACCGGAGTGGTAGCAGGGGGAGGAGCGTCGCTCTGCGGACCTTCCGGGGCTTGCGCTACAACAACGGAGGCGAGAAATAAGGTCAAGGCTGCGGCTTGCAAGCATGGATAGACCTGAAAGGTGGGCTTCACCGCTGTCTCCTTCTGCCCTTTCCGATGCGGGAGGGTCGAGCATCGGATGCCTGGGTTGGCTGGTAAGGGAAGTCTACTCCAAAATGGGGCTACCAGGAATTGACCAGGGGGATACGGGCCGATAGGCTTGGGAACGTGGAAGGAGAAAAGGCGATGGCGAAGTTGGCGTTGATCTATGGGATGCGGCTGCTGCCGGTGGATGATTTGGGCGAAGTGAAGGAAGCGACGGTGGTGTTGAAGAACGGACGTAGCGCGCGCGTGGCGATGCACTTGATCGAGGGATCGAAAGAAGAGATTGAGGAGACGTTCCGGCAATCTGTGGAGGCGTTTTTTGAGATGTATCCGGAGATTTAAGGAGTTTTTAGTTTTAAGTGTCGGATGGCAATGGGCGCATTCCAAATTAGCGGTTACCGAAATTTTCGGGATCTTCGTTGGGGTCGCCGAGGTTGTCATTGATCAGGACGGTCGATTGCCCGGTCAGCTCGAAGCGCTTTCGGCATTTGTAACAGGCAACCAGATCGTCCAAGCGAACCATGAAGGAAGTGGCTTTGGCAAATTTGCGGCGATCTTCTTCGCTGGCGCCGCGAGGCAATTCTTTTTTCTTGCGACTGACTTTCCAGCGCACCGGGGCATCGAATTCGCCGCGGCAACTCGGGCAAACTAACTTAACTTTGCGTGTTTCTTCTTTCTCAGTATAAAAAGCACGTTCATCCATTACGCCTCGACCGCCTTCCCGTTCGTTTCCCTCATTGTAACAAATTCGAGGCCGAGGTCGCGCCAGCGGGGCAGCCAATGCTCGAGGGCGGCGAGAGTGCGGGTGCGGTCGCCATTTTGGCGGGCATAATCGCCGTCGTGAAGGCAGACTACATCACCGAAAGCGGGTCGTGCGTCGGGCTGACGTTGCGCCGATAGATTTTGCGCGCGGGCCGCGATGGGATGCAGCCGCGGGATGAGCCAGTCAGCGGATTTATTGCGCCAGTCGCCGGGTATGAGGGTCCACATCACCGTGCGCATGCGCTGCTGAAGGACCAATTGGCCGAGCCAGGGACTTCGAAACCCGAACGGGGGCCGGAACCAGCGCGGTTCAGCCCACGTGGCTTGTCCGATGGCCTCGCTGCAACGGAGCAACTCTCTGCGAGTTTCTGCCGTTCCGCAAAAGAAAAGATTGGGATGGGTGTCCGTGTGGTTGCCGATGAGGTGCCCGCGGTCGGAAATTTCGCGAACCAGGCCGGGCGATTCGCGGACGTATTTGCCGACGACGAAGAACGTGGCTTTGGCACGATGACGATCAAGCAGGTCGAGAAGCTTTGGGGTAATGGCAGGGTTAGGACCATCGTCAAAGGTGATGGCAAGCTTTTTGAGTTTGTCTGTATGCCACACGGTGTGGCCGAGGAGTTGAGAACGCGGACTGACTGCTCCAAAGACGGCGAGTCCCGCGATTCCGGCGGCAAAGGCGGGCGCGGCAATGAGCCAAGGATTCATGGTGGATATTCTGCCACGAGGCGGGGTAGGGCGCGGTAGAAACCTAAGGATTTGCTGGTGGGGGGCGTATTTGGATGGAGCGGTTTAGTTAGTTAGTTCGTAAAAGTGGCCGCGAGCAGCCGTGCTCGAAGAGTTAGTGGACGGGATCGGTCGTGGCGGGGGAGGCGATGCGTTCGATGGCGGCGCGGAGATCGGCGGGAGAGACGGGTTTACTGAGGAAGCCATCCATGCCCGCGTCAAGGCAAAGGTTGCGATCTTCATCGAAGGCGTTGGCGGTGAGGGCGAGAATGGGGACGTGACCACCGGTTAGAGATTCGGAGGAGCGGATTTTTCGGGTGGCTTCGAGGCCGTCCATGATGGGCATGCGTATGTCCATAACGACGAGATCAAACTTACGATGCTGGACGAGATCGAGCGCGCTTTGGCCGTCCTCGACGAGCGTGACGGTGTGACCCATTTTTTCAAGAAAGCGAGAGATGAGGCGCTGGTTCATCAGATTGTCTTCCGCGACAAGAATATCGAGCTGTGCGGTCAGCGCGGCAGGTGCTGACAGGGGTGAGGGAGGCACCGACAAGGGAGAACCCCACAGTTTCTGAAGCGCCGACAGAAGAGGCTCGCGGCGCAGTGGCTTCATCAGACGGATGTTATGCGGAGTGAACGGCTCGGAGTTTGAGAGCAACCGGCAGGCCGGCAGAATCGAAATCATGGGGATGGGACGACCAGCGATTTTGTGAATGTTTGCGGAAAGAGCCTCTGGATCGAAACCGGTTGCCGAAGGAACTACAACTAAGGCTTCAAACAGTTGGAGGCTGTGAGACTGAAATTTCTGGAGGGCCTGTTCAGCGGAGCGGGTGATGACGCTGACGATTCCCCAGTCGCGCAGGAATCGAGAGAGCAGAACAGCGTCTTTCTCTATTTCTGCGACCACGAGGATGGCCTTGGCTTGGAAGGTGGGAGAGGAAGAAACGGATAACTCGGGGTGAGCGGGAGTGGCGAGGCGAATCGAGAAAATGAAGCGGCTGCCGGCGGAAGGCTCGCTTTCGACGGTGATGGCGCCACCCATGAGATGCACCAGGCGCTGGGAAATGGCGAGACCGAGTCCGGTACCGCCAAATTTTCGGGTGGTGGACATGTCGGCCTGGGCGAACTCCTCGAAGATAACGGCGCGTTGTTCGGGAGTGATTCCAATGCCGGTGTCCGAGACCGTAAATTGCAGCGTAGAACCGGCGGAGTCGCTGCCGAGAGGGCAAACGCTGACGGTAACCTCGCCGTGTTCCGTAAATTTCAGAGCATTGCCGATGAGGTTTATGAGCACTTGACGAAGACGCGTGGGATCACCGCGCACCACGCGAGGCGTGTCTTCGGAAAGTTCCCAGCAGATGTCGATACGCTTCTCGTGTGGAACGGCGGCGAGCAACTGAAGAGCTTCCTGAAGACAGTCCTCCGGAGAGAAGTCCACGGACTCTAGATTGAGTTTGCCGGCTTCGACCTTGGAGAGATCGAGGATGTCGTTCAGCAGGTGAAGCAGGGATTCCGCAGAAGAGTTGACCAGGCCAAGGTATTCGCGCTGCTCGGCGTTGAGGGAAGTTTCCGAGAGCAGAGTGGCCATACCCAGAATGCCATTCATGGGGGTGCGAATTTCATGGCTCATGTTAGCCAGGAATTCGCTTTTCGAACGACTGGCAGCTTCGGCGGCCGCTTTCG
This sequence comes from Candidatus Acidiferrales bacterium, assembly GCA_963742325.1. Lineage (GTDB taxonomy): Bacteria > Acidobacteriota > Terriglobia > Acidiferrales > UBA7541 > Acidiferrum. The sequence goes on from CAVULB010000002.1 coordinate 4,762,598, forward strand.
CTCTACGGAGGGTCTCGTCTTCGCGCTTGCGGTCGGTAATGTCGACAAAGCCGACGACTTCGCCGACGACCCGGTTGTGGCGGCGGATAGGATGGGACCAGATTTCGACAGGAAAACTGGAACCATCGGCGCGCCAGAGAATTTCGTTCAATTCGTGATAGTCGCGGCCAGCCCGAGCGAAGGTATGCATTGAGCATTCGGAGAAAGGTAACGGAGAACCATCCTGTCTAGTGTGGTGACACAGAGAGTGAACGTGGCAGCCGAGGAGTTGAAAAGGAGAAGCGTATCCGAGAAGGCGAACGGCGGCAGGATTTATGAAGGTGCACAGGCCCTGGAAATCGACGCCATAGATTCCTTCCGCGGCAGATTCGAGGATGAGGCGCAGATTCTCCTCTTTGTCCTCGGAATGGCGTTGCGCTTCGCGGCCTTCGTCTATGGCAGCGCCGAGGATCAGCGCGGTAAGGGAAAGAATAAACATCAAGACCTGCAGCAGCGTCAGTTCTTGGAGCCGCTGAGGCATGACGAAAATGACGAGGACCAGGCTGATATTCAACGCGAGCAAGCCAGGGATCGCTCCACGCGATCCACGGCGGACGGCAATCCAGATGATCGGAAGGAACAGCAGGTAAAACAGATTGCCGCTGCTGCTGGCATGCCAGCCGAAGACCAGAAAAAAAGAGAGCACAAGGGCGGCCGAGAAAGCAGCGACTTCCGGGAGAGACTTGCGCTGGGATTGTGGGATGTTTTCCGGGGATATAGGTGTACCGCCGGCCGGGCAGATTCCCAGGAAGCGGCGCAAAGGAGGCAAGCAGAATTCCAGCAGAAATGTGGAAACGCTGGTCAAGGCGACCGCATCGCCAATCCACCAATCGAAGGCCGCGCGTTTGTAATCGCCCGAGGGAATATTGCCAGAAGAGCGGAGGATTGCGGTGCCTGCACACGCGGCGACAAAGGAAGCCGCCAGCGAATATCCGAGGAGATTCAGCACATCGCGCAGGGAATGAAGGCAGGGGTCTGCGTTCAGGCGCTTTTTGACCAGACGCGAAGCGAAATAGTACAAGACAGGAATGAGCGGATTGATCAGGAGAAAATCCGGGCTGGTGGGAGACTGATGGTAATTCAAAAAGCCAGCCATAAAACCGGCCAGGAACATGGGAGGGAACGCGGCCCATCCGAGACCCAGGTACAAAGCAAACTCGAGGCCGATCGGCGGATACCAAGCGCTGATGCCATGCCAGATCTGGAGATCGACGGTGCCGCGATCCAGCAGTACATAGATAACCATCGAAGCAATGGAGAAGCTCAGCCAACGCCAGAAGAGAGTGCGCCGAGGGAGTGTCGAAGGAGGAAGAAAGGAAAAAAGGAAACGGTGAAGAAGAGAAGGGCGCGTTCCACTTTGGGACATATGGTTCTGAATCTGGACAAGCGCGGGAGCGCGTTGTGGCTCCGGGTGGGTCTCGTCGGGCTGTTTATTGTGCTCCATGACGAAGATGCCCCCAAACCAGAGGCTGTTCCGAGGGTTCTCGGGAATTACCCGCGGAGCGAGACACTGGCAGAGTGAAAAGAAGAGCACTTGATGGCCCATCGAAAGAGGGAGTGCCGCTCCTACGGCACTTGCGGTTGTGGGGTAGGTGATTCAGCGGTTATGGCGCGCTTCAGGGTCTCTGAAAATGATTCCCGGATTGGCGGTCCGAAACCGCTCATCGAAAACGGCGATAAAGGTTCGGACGCTTGAACGGAAGCAGAATCTCAGAGCAGGGTACCGGCGAGAATGAGTTTGGCGACGGTGAAATAAATGACGAGGCCGGTGACGTCGACGAGGATGGCGACGAGCGGAGGCGCTAGCGGGATCGAGACCACACTTGCGAAGGATGAACGCAAGCATGAAACCTGCGAGCGTGCCAAAGGTAACGACGCCAAGAAGACTGAAAGCGATGGTGAGTGCGATCGGGAGGTAGTGTTCGCATCTGGCGTAGGGCGAAGTGCCACAGGGATGGGTGGGGGGTAGCGCTTCCGCCGCGTGCCAATTTGTAGTGCCAAGCGGGACAAAGAAAGTTCCTGCGTAGCCAAGATTATTTTATGAAGTAGCCAGCTGTGTGCCATTTGCCGTCCTTGTCGAGGAACATGGCGACGATCTCGGTGCTGTCTTTTCTGTTTTCGAACGCGGTGCGAAATTGCAGGACGACATATTCTCCGGCTGGGGCGTTCGGTGGGTTGCTTTTGGACTGAGCGCCAGAGGGCTTGCGGGATTCCAATTTGCCGAGCGGGGTGCGAACACCCGTCAGCTGGCTTATCCATTGATCACGGGAGACGGCACCTTTGAAAGTGGTGGCGGCCTGGTCCCAGCTTTCCCCGTATTGCCCGGAGTCGGTGAGCGCCAGCCAAGCTTCGGCAGACTTTTGTGCGTGTTCGTCGGGCTTTTGCTGAGCGTGGGTGGTGGCGGACTGCGGCCATAGGACAAGCGCGAACAGCATCGAGAGAACGAGAGGGGCAAGGTTCATGTGGCGCTCCTTCTTGAGTTTGCCTGAAGCGGTTGAAATTCTGTGACTGACGAAAAACTGGTGCATGCCTTTTACGTTGAGATCCTTCGTCGCAAAAGCGCTCCTCAGGAGCACAACTCACGTAGGGCGAGTAATCGCCGAAGCCCTTGCGGTAATCGTGCGGCTGAATCCGTGCGACCACGAAGGCCAGCGGTGCTGCGCCGCTTAGCTGACCTTTTCGGGTAAGCGGCGGGTTTTCAGGTCGGTTAGGATGCGCTCGACTTCAGTGTCGCGGTCGAGACGATTGAGTTTTTCGGCGACGTCGTCGTGCAGAAGCTCGACCTCGGCGGAGGCGGTGGCTTCGGTGTGGTTGACACGTTCCTTGAGGCGATCGAAGGAGGCGCTGTTGGAGTTGTCGCCGAGAGCGATCTGCGCCTTTGCGGCTTTGTCGAGGGCGATGCTGCGGCGATGGCGGGCGAGCAGGACTTCGCGTTTGGATTTGGCTTCATCAAGTTTTTGTTCGAGTTTGACAAGGGCGTTTTTCAAAGTGTCCACCTGCGCTTTCTGGTCGTTCACCTGTTCCTGGAAACTTTGTGTAAGGCGCTGGGCAGTCTGGAAGCGATCGAGAGCTGCCCGGGCAAGATCGTCCTGGCCCTTGTCAACGGCGATTTCGGCTTTGCGCATCCAGTCTTTGCCGCCGTCTTCCTGCTCGCGGAGTTTCTTTTCAAGGATGTGCTGGTCGGCGATGGAGACGGCGACCTGCGTTTTAACCTGAAGGTATTGATTCTCCATGTCGAGGATGACCTGTTTGATCATTTTTTCAGGATCCTCGGCACGGTCGATCATGTCGTTGAGATTGGCGCGGATTAAAGTGCCAACACGTTCTAAGAGTCCCATGGTGATGCTCCTTTGAAAATAATTTTGCGAAACTTACGAAAACCGATTCCTCAGAGGGCGCTTCGCGTCCTGGGCTGAAGTTCAGGCCTACCAGCCCGCGAGTTTGGCGAAACTTTGGACCTGCAGGTCCGACCGCCAAACCGCGGGCCAGCGCCTACTAAGACTAAAAAGGGCTGAAGCATTTGCTTATGGCGTGGGCTATTTGGGCCCAAGCCAGATTGGTTAGAACGAAGACAGTGAGAATGCCCAGCCCCCAGAAGAGCACTCGCTTGTGTTGTAGTGTAAAAGCCATGACGTTTCCCCCGTTGCTCCTGTGCGCGACGTTTGCTGCAAAACCAACCGGCCTGAAGACCGGCCACTGCGAAGACCTGAGGAAGAGCCGGAGCGGGTCGAATTGGCCCGCTCCGGCGGAATGGGTTAGGACTTTGCAACTGGCGGCTCCAAAGGCTTTGCGGCTTTGTCGCCGATGAGGCGAACTTTGCCGAGCAGGTCGGACATTTGCATGCCCGAGAGGGCTTCGAAGAGAGCCGGAACCTGAGCCGCGATCTTCGTGATGTCGCCGGTGAGCTTGTAAGCGCCGGCCGCGTCGCCGTTGCCGGTGGAAACGATGGTAACCTTGTCGACTTTGCTGAGCGGTTCGCTGAGCGCGCGGACAACTTCCGGCAAGCTGCTGATGAGTTTGTCGACAACCGCGGCCTGGTTGTATTCCTGGAAGGCTTCGGCCTTCACGTTCATGGCACGCGCTTCCGCATCACCCTTCTTGAAGATGATTTCGGCTTCGGCTTCACCCTGGGCGCGAATGGAAGACGCGCGGCCTTCGGCTTCGCTGATCAGGCGCTGGCGTTCGGCGTTGGCCAGCGTTTCGATGCGCTGGCGCTCGATTTCTGCCTGCTTGAGTACGGTGGCAATGAGTTCGCGTTCGCGGCGAACGATTTCCGCATCCTGGACCTTGACCTGAGCTTCACGCTCGACCTGCTGAATGCGAACCTGTTCGAGCATGACGGTCTGCTGCTGGCGATTGGTTTCGATTTCGTAGGCCTTATCGGCTTGCGCTTGAGCCTTCTTGCTGATCTCCAGGTAATTGGCCTTTTTGACGTCGAGATCGCGGGTGGCTTCGGCTTGTTTGGCCATGGAGGCGGTTTCCGCGGCGACCCGTTCCTGGTCGGCTTGCGCTTTGGCGACAGCAGAAGCGCGCGATGCTTCGGCACGTTTGATGGCGATGTCGCGATCGGCTTCGGCAGTGGCTACTTCGGCGTCGCGCTTGATGCGGGCGATATCCGGGCGGCCCATGTTGGTGATGTACTCGTTTTTGTCGCGGACTTCCTTGATGGTGAAACTGACCACTTCGAGACCCATCTTGCTCATGTCATCGGCGCAGGTGGCGCGCATCTGTCCGCCGACCATTTCGGGTTCCTTGACGATTTGCTCGACGGTCAGCTGGCCGATGATGCCGCGGAGGTGGCCTTCCATGACCAGGCGGATGAGACCGTCGCGTTCCGCAGGGGTTTTGGTAAGGAATTGTTCGGCGGAAGTGAGAATGGATTCCTTGTCATTCTTCACCTTGATTTGCGCCACGGCCTCCACAGTAACCGCAACGCCCTGCTTGGTATAAAGATTCTGCTGGGGAGCGACGTCGAACGACATCAACTCCAGTGAGAGATCCTTGCAAGTCTGCACCATGGGAAAGATGATGGTGCCCCTTCCGGTGTAGACGTTCGTGCCGCCGAGGCCATAGACGATCAGGGCTTCGTGCGGTCCTGCTTTGCGATACATCCTGGCGATCACGGTCATAAGCATGATCGTGACGACGACCAGAATTCCTGCTCCGACAACCACGTTCATTGGCAACCCGAACATAACGCCCTCCCTTTTTCGAACCGCAGCGCACGCACGACCTATAACTCGGTTCAGAAACTCATGATTTGACGAATTCTGCCCAGCGCTTTACGTAAGCAATTCCCTTTTCGTAGCGCTCGATTACGACTTCGGTGCCCTTTTCGATGGGAGCACCATCTTCACTGCGCGCTCCTGAACAGCTACGGCCGCCGCCGAGGGGGAAGATAATCTCTCCCGTACCGTTTTCACGGATGGTCATGCTGACCGTACCGAGAGAGCCGACGATACGGCGATCTGCCTCGCGCAAAGGTTCATCGGAAGGGCCGACAAGCTTGACGAGGAAGCGCAGAACGACCCAGCCGGCGCTGACGCCTGCCAGTGTGGCGATACCAACGACAAAGAAGGTTTGCACGTGCGAATACTTCGTCATCAGGTAGCCGACGCCACCAAACCAAGCGAGAAACGCGAGACCTGTGGAGGCGTTGAACCAGGAGATGTGCGTGCCGCCGCCATGGCTGGCACCGTGCGCGTGCGCAGGTGCACCCTGAAAAGGTAGATGCATGTGGAACGGCAGATGAAGATGGATGGCGCCAGCCATGAACGAGAAAACGCTTAGCGCAACGCCCACGATAAAGCAGAACAAATAAACGTCGGACCAAGACATACGGCACCTCGCGGAGCAACGCCCCGCCGCTCGGAACAAAGTGGGTACAAAAGAAAGGACGGCGTTAGTTGTGTGAGGCTGGCGGGGGATGACCGGATCCCAGCAGTGATTTGGGTTGCAGGACTTCGCTAAGCCGCTCGGCAAGGCCGGGGGTGCGAAGAATTTCGCCCAGGAGCAGGATCGCGCCGCGCGAATCAGCGACTTGGGCAATGTTGCGAAGGGCGCGGCCTAACTCAGCGTCGCCCGCAAATTGGTCGGCACCGGCGTAGAGCCAGGAGTCGATGGTGGCATCGGCCATACGAAGTTCAGATTGCAGCTCGCGGGAATATCCTGGTGGATCATCGACCAGGAATCCCGGGTAGACGCGGAAAAAACGTGCAAGCAGATCGCGCGAGGTGTTGGTCATATGCGGACGCGCGCCGCTTTCGATCTGCGAAAGATAGGCCTGACTGAGGCCACGGCCCAGTTCCTTCTTCATGGCGTTGACTACCTCAGATTGCGTGAGCGGACGGCCAAGTCCCCGGAGCGAGCCCTCGATGGAGCGAAGGGAGCGAAGTTTGTCGCCGAGAGTCATGGGAGGAGGCCTTTCGTGGTTATTGCGATATGCAAACTGTATATAGCGATATGTAATTTGTCAAGAGAAATCGCCAATACGATTAAGCCGATGAAAATACAGACTTTACAAGAACAAGCGGGCCAGAGAGTTTGAGAGAAGTGGGAATGTCCTAAGAACTCTGCGAGGATTGATGCGGCAGGTTCGACTGTTTCTTCCACGCGCGGCGGCCATCCATTGCAATCTACTCGGGGTTGCGGAGGGAATGGAGGTCGATGCCTAGTTGCTGGCACTTTTTGTAGAGGTGGGAGCGTTCAAGGCCCAGGGCCCGGGCTACGTTGGTCATATGGAAGTTGTGGCTGCGGATTTCGGCGAGGAGGACTTCGCGTTCGAAGGCTTCGGTGCGCTGCTCAAGAGTTCCCTGCCCCGTTGCGGTGCCGATGGCGGAAGGGGAGCTAACGGTAAGTTCGGCGGTGGGGAGGGCTTGACGGACGTCGTCGTCGCTCACGGCGTCTTCGATGGAGAGAAGCACCAGGCGCTCGACGATGTTGCGGAGTTCGCGGACGTTGCCTGGCCAGGAATAGCGGCGGAGTTCGGCAACAGCGTCTTTGGAAAAGAGTTTTTCTCTCCAGCCGTTTTGTTTGGCGACTTGGCGAGCGAAGTGAGCAATGAGCGCCGGAAAATCCTCTTTGCGCTCGCGAAGCGGGGGCAGAGTCAGAGGGAAAACGAAGACGCGGTGGAAGAGATCGGCACGAAATTCATTTTTCTTTACCAGGTCCTCAAGATTACGGTGTGTGGCGACGATGACGCGGACGTTGACTTTGATGGGCTTGTCGCCGCCAACGCGCTCGACTTCACCTTCTTCGAGAACACGGAGGAGTTTGGCCTGCATAGCGAGGGGCATATCGCCGATTTCGTCGAGAAAAAGCGTGCCCCCTTCGGCTTGTTCGAATTTGCCGGTGTGACGGGAGGCTGCGCCGGTGAAGGAACCTTTTTCATGGCCGAAGAGCTCGGATTCGATGAGTTCGGCGGGAACGGCGGCGCAATTGAGAGTGATGAACGAGTTTTCGTGGCGGGGAGATTTCTCATGGATAGCGCGAGCGACGAGCTCCTTGCCGGTTCCAGTTTCACCGAGGATGCACACGCGGGTTTCACTGACGGCAACACGATCGATCTGGGCGAGGAGCTTGGTCATGGCCGGGCCGGAGCCGACGAGTTCATGTTTGCCGAGACGTGAGCGTAATTCGCGATTTTCGTCCTCGAGCCGGGAGAGCTTGATAGCGTTTTCCACCGTGAGTAGAAGCTTGTCTGTGGTGAGTGGCTTTTCGAGAAAATCGAGCGCACCGAGGCGAGTGGCTTTGACGGCCATTTCGATGTTGGCCTGGCCTGAGATCAGGACGATGGGGGTTTGCAGGCCGGATTTTTTTAGCTCTTCAAGGAGTTCCATCCCGGTTTTACCTGGCATGACGACGTCGGAGAGGATGAGATCGAATTGTTGGGATTGCAGGATTTCGACCGCGCGGTTGGCGTTGTCGCAGACGGTGGCTTCGTGTCCGGCGAGACGGAAAGCGCGGGACAGCGAAGCGAGGGTGTTGGGGTCGTCGTCGATGAGTAGAAGATGGGCTTTGCGCGGCATGGGGTCCTTTTCTGCGAATTACCGAAACGGATTCGGTCCGGGGATTTTTGATCCTGCGGACGTGGGGCGCGGCCCTGCGGCGCCCGTAAGGGAATAATGGTTCTGGCCGATCTGAAGTTCGGCCCCTACAGGGAACTCGGAACCAGCCTAAAGGCTGGCCACTACGAAACCTAGTCGGTGGCGGCGTTGGCGGCGCGCTCGGTTTCCAAGGGCGCTGAGGTTGTATCCGCTCTGGGCTTTACGATGGCGTTTTGCTGGCGCTTGGGTAGATCGATGCGGAATGTGGCGCCGCGGCCTTCTTCGCTTGAGACCGAGATCGTGCCGTGATGATCGCTGACGACGGACTGGACAATGGCGAGGCCGAGGCCGGTGCCGAGTTGTTTGGTCGTGTAGTACGGCGTAAAGAGGCGCGAGCATTCTTCGGGCGTGAGACCCTTGCCGGTGTCGGTGACGTCGATGCGCACATTATCGCCTGCGTCGGCGGTGCGAAGAGTGAGAGAGCCGCCGGCGGGCATGGCGTCCAAGGCATTGAGGACAAGATTCTGAAAAGCGCGGTGCAGAAGATCGGAATCCGCGTCGATTTCCGGCAGAGATTCCGTGAAGAAAAATTCGGTGGTGATGGCGGGCTTGCCGACGGCGGTAAATTGCGGCTCGAAGAGACGCGCGGCATTGCGAAGAGATTCGTTCACATTGACACGAGTAAATTGCGGCGCGGGCATTTTGGAGAAATCGCTGAAACGGCCAACGATGCTGTTGAGATTGGCAAGTTCGGCCCTGAGAGTGGCGGTGCCTTCGGCAAACACTTCCTGAAACTGCGCGGGTCCGAGGGTGCGGGCGCGCTGCAGGTTTTCCAGCGTGATTTGCATGGGGAATAAAGGATTGCGCAGCTCGTGGGCGAGCCGGCGAGCGAGTTCGCGCCAGGCAGCGACGCGTTCGGTCTGAACGAGCTTTTCCTTTTGCGTGGCCAGGGTGTGCGTCATGTTGTTAAAGGCACCCGCGAGCTGGCCGATTTCGTCGTCACCCTGCACATCGATATACGTGTCCCAACGGCCGGAGGCGACATCACGCGCGCCATTGGCGAGTTCTTCGACAGGACGAGTGATGCGCTTGGAAACCCACCAAGCCAGAAGCAATCCAATGGCAATGGCAGCGAGAGCAACAAGCGCTGCAATTTTGAATATCTGGCGCTTCAGAAGAACCAATTCCTTGCCGGAACTGCCGAACAGAAGCACGCCAAGCAATTCACCATTGCGGCCAGGTAGAGGAATGGCGTGGAATGTCTCCGCGCTGGCAGGATCGCTGCTCCACTGAATGGTTTCGACGAGCATCCCGTGCTGCGGCTGCTTTTGCGCTTGCTCGACGAGGGACTGAAATTGATCGGCTTGCTGGACCGGGCCGGACGCATCGGTCAGGGCCGTAGGAACGAAGGAATTCTCCAGATTGCGATAGAGGAGAGCGCGCATGCCCGCGGGCAGAACGAGAGAGGCAAGAAAATTCTGATCGAGACGACGGCCGCCGATGATGTAAACGGTCTTGTCGCCGACGGAGTAAGAGCGAACGGCGCTTAAGGAAAGGGCCACACCGTCCGGCAGCTCCTCGCGCTTCAAGAAGGCGCTGGTGCCATCCCAGTTTTTGTTAGCAGTCACCCAATCGACCTTGTAACCTACGCGCGCGGGATATTGGGCGGAAGAGATAAGCGCGCCATCGCTATTCACAAATTCAACAAAATCGAGATTGTGAGTTTGCGCGGCGCCATTGGCATCGTGGAGATAGAGAGAAGAGTCTGCATTGGGCCGCGCGAGATCGAGAACCATGCGCACAGTGATGTCGGCGTTGGTGATGTTTTCCACTTGCTGAACGACCATTTCGCCGCGTTGCTCAAATTCCTTCTTAAATTGCGCGACCAAGGCTTCGGTGTGCTGGGCTTCCTGCTGTTCGAAGGCGCGTTGGGTGTAGTGCGTAACGCCGTAGGCGACGAGAGAGACGGAAGCCAAAACTGTAGCCAGGAAAATAAGGAAAATTTTATTGCGAAAGCTCATGGATGCACTCCCGGTGCGGCGGTGGAACCCTGGGGCGCTTCGGGAATAGCTGGTGTGTCTCCCGAACCTAGCCAGACATCAGCGAGGCGCCATTCGCCGGAGGGCGCCACCGACCAATTGCGAACGTACGGAGCAATGCCGACATAATCCGGCAGAAGAACCAAAGGCAAGACCTGACGCTCTTCGAGCAGACGCCTCTCTTCAGCATAAAGCTTTTCGGTGTCCATCGTTTCCGGAAGCGCTTCGCCAGCAGTGTCTGAATGAAGATAGCGGGCGAGATTCAGGAGCTCGATGCGCGGAGAGAGCGAATCAAAGTGCCAGACGAAAAGATGGAGAGCGGCCGATGGTGAGGCTATGGAGGGTGAAGTGGACGGATGCGAGACGAGCTGAATAGAAATGTTTGCCTGGCGGGCGTTGACGGCGACGCGTTCGCCGAGCAGTTTCATGAGATCGCCGGAAGCATCCACGCGAAGGCGCAGAGGATCGCCGCCCCCGGCAAGATTGGGAGGCAGAGAGGCGCGAATCTGCTTGGCGCGATCCAGGTTCATCGGAGTACCGAAAAGGAAAGCATAACCTGATAGCCACTGAGGCAAAAGGGCTGGTGCAGGGAGGGCTTGCCTTTGAAGCAACACGTTGGCCATGGCTTCGCGGTCAAGGGCCAGTTCGAGAGCTTCGCGGAGGTGAGGATTGGAGGCGGCGGGCTGTGCCTCATCGAAGCGCAGAGCGATAAGGGTGGCGGGCGGCGAGCTCCAGACGCGGAGATTGTCCTGGCGGGCCTTGCGGACAAGATCGGGAGGAATGTCGATGATGTCCGCGCGGCCAACCTGGAGGTTGAGAATCTGGCGAAGAGCGGGCCAACCGACGGTGACTTCAATGGCGTCGAGAAAGGGGCGGCCGGACCAGGCGTCTTCGTTGGCGCGAAGGGTCAGGCGTGCCGGGTTGAACGCGGAGGAGGATGGCTGCGTGTTTTCGGCGAGGGCGAAGGGACCGGTGCCGAGGAGAGAGCTGTCGGATTGAGCGCGGAAGACGAAGTAACGGCCGCAAGCGAGTTGCTCGAGGAGGTCGGGGACGGGATGCGCAGCGCGAATTTGTATGCCGTTTTCTGTGGCGGCGATTTGCAGACCGGACGGAAGAAGAGGTTGCAACGCCGCGACTACATCTTTGGGTGAGAGCGCTGAGCCGTCTGAAAATTTCACGCCCTGGCGCAACTTGAATTGCCAAGTTTTTCCCGAGGGATCGTGGGACCACTCCGTGGCTAGCGCGGGTTGAAAGCGGCCGTAGTCGTCGAGAGTGAGGAGGCGGTCAAAGATAAGAGCAGCCAGCTTTGTATTTTCCGCGGCAACGACCGAGCCGGGTTTCCATTCGCGTGGATCGAGGGAAAGTTTGGTGAGTTGCAATTCGACGCGGAGGGTGCCGCCATATTTGGGATGCTTGGTGGCGCGGAGGTTGGAGGCGAGGAGGAGTAGAAGCCAGAAGACAGCTGCGGCGCCATACGGCCAGGCTTTCGCATGAGCATGGCAGCGGGACGCACTAATTGCCACAGACAAGTCTGATTTTGTAAACCTCATAGTTCCCTGTTCGAAGATTTTGCGTGACCACAACAGCGCTGGCGGGATCCTGTTCACCGTTAATGCTCAATATAGGGCCTGGAAAATCGCTGAGCAACGCCGCGCTTCCACGGCGCAACGAGCCATCCGGAACAACTTGCAACACGTCCGGCGTGGCCCAGTCGGCGCCATCGGCAAGGAGTTTCCAGCCCCCGGCGTCGCAGGAGGGCGTGAGAACGATGGGAACGCGCCAAACGGTTTTGGCGACGTGGCACTTCGCTTCGGACGATGAGGCCCACGCAAGATCGCAAGCCTTGTCTGGAAGGAGAACTGTGGCGTCATTCGCGCGCACAGCCAGTTCGCCACGAGGATCGCGCGTAGGCGGGGCGGCGGCACCGAAAAGCGGAATCCTTTGCTCGGGTTGGCCAGAAGAATCGACGCGGAGGATGGAGAGTTCGCCATGGTGATCGACAAGGACAGCCAAACCGCCCGTGGATCCAGCCCACAAAGATGAAGCATCGAGGATGCGGTCGAGACTTTGATAAATCAGCTGGCGTTCGATGCGGATCGGCTCTACCGGGAGGCTGGCGGCACGGAACGCGGCGCGAGGAAGCGTGACGAAGCGGACTTCTTCTTTATCGGACACACGCGTGGCGGCCGTGAGGACCAGTTCCGTGGGAGTCTCGGCCAAACCGACGCGGAGAAGACTTGCCGAGGGATCTTCAGTTACGGCGATGTTATGACTTTCGATTTCTTTGCGGAAAGATTCCAGCCAATCCTTGCCAGTTACCACTTGGAACGCGGGGTCCTCTAGAAACTGCAGACGGAGGGGACCGTGGAGATTGGGGATGGCCGCGACGCGTTCGACAAGTTGGTGGACGGCATCGTCGAGAGAAGCGTCCGCAGAGGTACAAGATGCCGAGATTGCCAAGGAAAAGGATAAGAGGACAAAGAAAAAGCGGAGGGGACGGGCGGTAAATGGTTGCACGGCTTTCTGAATGGATGATAGCACGAGGCCGGAATGGCCAACGTGCGTTGACGGTGATGAATTTTGGAGTTGTGCCTGAAGCATAGGTGGAACATCCTTCGGCGATTCGTGCCGGATCGATTCAGGATTGCGCTTTTCACCTCAACGGCGCTGGCATAAAAGCCAACGGTAAAGAACCTGTCGAACAGCCGTTCAATGCTGGCGATATTCCTTGAACAGGTCCAGGCGGTTGAGCATGCCGATCATGATTTGAGTGTAAGCGAGATATTCGGCCAGGCTTTCGTCGGAGACATCGTACAGGGACTTGCGGCGGGCCTCGCGAATGGTGGAGAAATCTTCGGGCTTTAGTGCGGCGATGGCGCTGGTCTGGAACGCGGTGTGATCGGTGATGCCATAGATCGGGAGGCTGTCGGCGACCGCCTGCGCCAGTTGCTGCTGGGTGACCTTTTTCTCGCGCATCTGCTGATCGAACGCAGCGCCTTTGGTGGCCATGACATGGTCAAAATCCTTTTGGGTGTGCGGGAGAGAGGCGATGGCTTCGAGGACTTGTTCACGCGTGAATTTAGGGTTGGCATAGTCCGCGGGATTTTGCGGCTTGTATTTCATGATGGCTTGAATGTCGTTGCGGCGGAACTCTTCCTCGATTTTGGACAGGCCATCCCACTTGCTGAGTGCACGCAAACCTTCCTCGGTCATTTGTTCGGCGAGAAGATGGGCGGCAGCGGCGCGCACGAAGGGCTCATGGGCGTCGAGTAAGGAAATGAGCGCGTTGCTGGCTTGCGAAGGATCCATAGCTCCGTAGAGGAAAAGAGCCGCGGTGTCTGAATCAAGATCGATGTCGTGTTCGGAGATGTGGATAACAGCGTTGGGATAGTGGAGAAGCTTGGAGCCCAGGGGGCGGACGTCAACGCCAACAAGATCAAGAGCAAGGGCGAGGGAAAGATAGTTTGCGGGATCGGATTCCTGGAAGTCGGCTTGCGCTAGAGAGTCTCGGATGAGATTGCGTGTTTCCGGGGAGGGATCGACGGGAAAAAGCATGGTGGCAGCGTCAACCTGAAACACGTGGTCGGTTTTTTCCTCAGCGAGGAGCGTACGGATGCAGATCACGCCTTCTGGACCGGCGGCCTGGACCTGTTTCCAGAAAGCCTCCATCTCCTTGGATTTTGCGTCGACTTGCGCTTCGCTTAAATGCGCGAGATGGAAGCCGTAGGTTTTGGATTTTTCCGCGCGAATGTCGGCGCAGATTGGGGTAGAGGAAGAAGGAGGAGGAATTGGGAAAGGGTACGCCGAGGATGCGGCAGACAACATGGCAAGGAAGAAGAGAAAAGCGAGGTTCCTCACTTGGCGGACTCCGTTCGGCATGACAATTTTGTTTTTTGGCGACGCACTGAACCTTTTGGATAGTAACACTGCGCGGAGTTAGATGCCGGGCGGCGTGGTCAGTGCCGCCCGGAAGGAGAGTTGCATTTGTTGTTTTGTATGGTGGAAGCCGTTGGCGTTAGTCGTGTGAATCTCGTGTGACGATTTCGGCGCTCTCGGGAATCCAAATGATTTGACGGAGAGTACCTGCGTCCGGTAGCAAGAAACGGTAACGACGAAGGGTGATGCGATAGGTGGAGCGGCCGTCGAGAGAGTGGAAAACGTAAACGGTTTTGGTCTTCTGGCCGCTTTCGAGTTCGAGCGGGAGGGACGCGATCTCGTAACCGGCCAGATCGGGAGAAATGCGGCGGAGGATGGCGTCCGCAACCAAATGCGGGTCGCGGCACCAGGTGTCATGGCCAGCGTTCACCCAGCGCTGAAGATCCTGAACCTTGGCGCGATCGACAGGAAAGTTGAAGGCGACGCGATGTTCCGTCGGTTGCGGCTTCGTCAGGCGAAGATCCATGGCGGAAGCGCCGAGGGTCCACAGAAACAGGCTGAGCGTTATACGAAGGATGACGGGAATGATTGCGGTGAAGCTTCGGTGAGGGAATGGCGCGGTTGTGTGCATGAAGCGCTCCTTTATTACGGGTTGGGCATGCGGAAATCCGCGGTGAAGCGTGGGTTGTACCTCAGGCGCTGAATCCCGAATTCGCAAAAATCCGCAGGGCAGGGCCGGAGCCGTTCGCCCAGGAAAGAGGTGGTGCAACGAAACTGTGATTCGTTGCATAGAACGCTGACGGAGGATGTTTCTTGCAACGGGAAGGTGGCACAGAACGCGGCGCTGGTTGGGGAGAACACCTGGGCGACAAGAAGCGGGCGCGGCGGTGCCTGTCTTCCTGCTTCCGGGGCCTCCTCCAGCGACGCGTACTGCGTCACCTAACGCCAGGACAAAAGTCCAAATTCGTAAGGGCCTGGCCGGCACGGCTGAAGCCGCGCCCTCCCGAACAGTTGTAGCGATATTCGAGGGAAGCGGCGGTTGGAGTAGTGCCGCTCCAACTGCTTGGCCAGCTTTTTGCACTGGCAGGTCGCGGTGATCCGATTGGTGAGTCATCTACGCCTCCGGTGCGAATGGTTGGAACGGCACTAGCCGCTTCCTCCGAAACTTTCTGTTATGGACGCCGGGCTGAACGTTGCTGGGCGGAGTTGGACACGACGGGCGCGGGATCGCCGGAATCGTCGGCAGAGTCCGCGGCTGCAGCGGAATTGGAATTGTTGTTACCGCTTTGAAAGGCGGAGCGTAGAACGTCTGACGCAAAGAAATTCTTGCCATCTATGGGGACCATCATGATCTGAAGCTTGTCTGAGAGGCGCTCGGCGATGATCTTTTGGATGAGCATAGGATTTTGTTTGAGGACCGCAGCTTCGAACTTCATACGTTCGGAGTCGGCGGCGGCGGTGACGCGGATGCGGTTGGCGTTGGCTTCGGCGGTGACGCGAATGCGATTGGCGTCGGCGTCGGCAAGATTTCTCTGACGCTCGATTTCGGCTTTGCTGTCGATGATTTTGGCTTGGGCGGCGGCTTCCGCGTTTTGCAGCGTGGCTTCCTTGCGGGCTTCGGCTTCGAGCTTGGACTGCTCAATTTGTTTTTGTTTCAGCGGCAAGGTGTATTGCATGGCATCGGATTCAGCCTTGGCCTGCAGCACGTGCACCTGGGCCTGAGCTTCGGCCTGCTTTACGTCGCGCGCTTTCTGGGCTTCGGCTTCGAGTTCGGCAATTTTCACTTCCTTTGACTTGATTTCTTCCTCAGTACCAAGCCGCTCATTCTCCTGCTCTTTGAGGAGAAGGCCTTCGAGACCCCTGGCGTAGTCGGGAGGAAGTTGAATGTCCCGGAGAAGAACTTCGCGAACGAGGATGCCGTCGCTGGCGAGGCGGGTCTTGATGGCATCGGCGGCTTGTGTGCGTAACTCTTCGCGCTTGACGGCAAAAATCTCGCGAGTGACGTAATTGGGTGCGAGTTGGCGATAGATCGAAGAGACCACCGGCCCGACGACCTGTTCGCTGACCGGCTGCGGAAGATTCTGGTGAATGGTGCTGAGACGAGTGGGATCGAGGCGATAGCGAACGGTTACGGCCAGACCGAGGTTGAGGCCTTCGCGGGCCTGGACCGTGAGCACTTCATTCGTGGACTTGGAGCTGGCTGCCGCTGCTGTGGAAAAAACCTGCTCGCGCGTGTCATAGAGAACGATCTTATCGACGAATGGGGTTTGCAGATGAACACCGGGATACAGGGTTGTGGGGTGCACGCCGGAGATTTGGCTAACGCGAATGCCCGCGAAGCCGTCCGGGACCACGGTGATGCTGAGAGCGAGAAGTATGGGCAGAATTCCTGCCAGGGCCAACTTCTGCGCGAGGCTCCAACGCACTGGGCCAAAAGGGCGCGGCCCGATGGCCGCAGTTCCCTCCGCGGACAGCACAGCTGATTTCGCCAAGAGCCAACGCAAGCGAGTGGCGACGAATACGTCATAAGCAACGATGGCGGCGGCACCGCCGAACAGACCGAGACCAAGGATCGTGAGTAAAAACTTTAAAGCGAGCATGTGTTTTCCCTTTCTCTCCTATTCCTGACGGGCTGCCACTTCTGCCACTTCGCGGACACGATGGCGGCATGCACGTGGCAGGAAATTCGTGCGCACCGCTAGCGGGCCTTGGCGTAGGCCCGCGCGACCGATGGCGGCAGGATGGCACGGCCAGCGGTAGCAGGTTGCATCAGGGCAATGACTCCGCGCAGAAGCAGGGCCTGCAGAGCCAGCGCGGAAAAGAGGGCGACGATTGTGGTCATTACTACCGCGGCGAATCCGATGAATGTGTCCATGGGTTTTCTCCTTGGCGTACTGGAAACTTGCCTAACGATCGCCATGCGCTTCCGAGACGACGATCGCTTCGTTGCTGGCCTGCGGGGTTTCGTGGGCTTTAGCGAGGCTGAGCGCGGGGCCGAAGAGGCTTGCAACTTCGTCGCTGCGCTCGGCAACGAGAGAAACGTGGTCGCCGACATGGACGCGGGCAAAGAGGTCTTTAATGTCTTGATTGCGGAGGCGGATGCAGCCGTGGGAGGCGTTTTTGCCGATGGAATCGGGACGATTGGTGCCGTGGATGCCGAGGCCTTTGACGCTGAGACCAATCCAGCGGGGGCCGAGGGGATTTTGCGCGCTGGGACCGATGACGACACCGGGCTTGTAGTAGGTGGGATTTTCCAGGCGCTGGACAACCTGGTATTCGCCTGCGGGGCTGGGGCTGAGGGGGTCGCCGACGGCCACGTCATAAACTTTGATGACGCGGTTACCTTCGAGCAAAGCAAGTTTGTGGTCGGTAAAGCTGACGACGATGCGGCGGCTTGGATGCGTGGCGAGTTTAGTTTGGCAGGCTGGTGAGTTTTGTGCGGCAGCGGCATCTGCGCAGAGGGTGAAAGCGGCGAACAGGAGAATCACGTAGGCGAACGAGGGCTTTCTAGTTTTGAGGGCGATTTGGTGGGCTGGTCGGTTCATGGTCTGTTCTCCCCTATTGACTTACGCAGAGGGGATATGGCATATCCAGGACCAGTCCCAGCGTATTGAAAATGCTTAAGTTACGATCGGATGGAGAGACGAAGTTGTGGGATTGGAGACACGGCGCGTGTTTGCCAAGACGCGGCGTGCGGCTCGGCACACGGCCAGACGGCGTTTCGAGGGCAACATTTTCCAAAGCAAAGCAGGGTGGCGCAAAGAGGCTGAATCAGGGTCTCGCGAATTGAACTCAGCGGGAGATAGGGATTTTGAGGATGTTGGGATCGGGGGTAGTCTAGGGAATGGCGCAGTGCGCGAGGCGGATTGTTCATGTCGCAAACACAGGGGATTCGCATTGGGCGAATCCTGGGAATTCCGATCTATCTGGACTTTAGTTGGATTTTGATATTTGGACTGGTAACGCTATCGCTTGGATCGCAATTCAAGCAGGAATTTCCGCAATGGAGCACGACGGAGCAGTGGGGCGCAGGGATACTGACGAGTGTGCTGTTTTTCGCGTCAGTGGTGTTTCACGAGTTGGCACACAGCGCGGTGGCGCAGCATTACAAGATCAAGGTGCTTTCGATCACGCTGTTTTTGTTTGGCGGGCTGGCGCGGATCGGGCGCGAACCAAGTAAGGCCATCCAGGAATTCAATATCGCGATTGCGGGGCCGCTGGCGAGCGGGCTGCTGGCCGCGCTGTTTTATGGGCTGAAGGTGGCAATTCCCAGACGCGAGGTGGCAGCGGTGGTTGATCCGCTGTGGTTCGCGAACGCCATGCTGGCCGGCTTCAATATGCTACCGGGATTTCCGCTGGATGGCGGGCGGATGTTCCGCGCTATGGTGTGGGGGGCGACAAAAGATTTCGCGCGCGCAACGCGAGTAGCGGCGGCCAGCGGGAAATTGATCGCGTACCTGATGATTGGGTTGGGCATTTTTTCCGCGTTCGCGGGAGATCGTGGCGGAGCGGTCGCTCAGTATTTCGGGCGGTGGGGCGGGGTCTGGCTGGCGTTTATCGGGTGGTTTTTGTTGAGTGCGGCGCAGGCGAGCGTGAGCCAGTTGACCATTCGCGAGACGCTGACGGGATTGTGCGCGTCTGACGTAATGAGCCATGAAGTGCCGACGATACCAGGGAATTTGAGCCTGGAAGAATACAGCGGCGAAGTCCTGCGCACGGGCCGACGGATCCACATTGTGACCATGGACGACCGGCTTGTGGGATTGATGAATGTGACAGCGCTGAACCAAGTGCCGCGAGAAGAATGGTCGATGAACTCGGTGCAGGCAGTGATGGTGCCGCGGGACAAGATTTTGTGGGCGTCGCCGGAAGAACCGCTGCCGCGGTTGTTGGAGCGGTTGATGGGCGCGGACGTGAATCAGATGCCGGTGGTGCGGCATAGCGACGATGGGGCGGCGCACATTGTAGGAATGGTGACGCGGGATGCCATTCTTCGCGTGATTCAGACGCGGAGTGAATTGAGCGCGGCGCTGAGTAGTAAGTGAGAGAAGCAAGGTTTAAGGTTTAAGGTTTAAGGTTTGAATTTGATCCCTCCATGCTGCGCTGCGTTATTGCGCACAAACCTATGCCCACTGAACCAGTTCATTGCTCACGACCGGTGTCCGTATTGGGGCGAATGGCGGTGAGGCGGAAGCCGCCCCGGCGTACATCGAGGGAAATTTTGGAAAAACCGGCGGCGGTGAGGCGCGCAAACGCGGAACTGGGAAGCAGGTGTGAAGGTACTGCGGATGTGGCCGACGCGGTGAAGCCAATTGCCTGGAATTTCGAAGGCGATAAAAACCCCGCCGGGACGAAGGACGCGGAAGGCTTCGGCGAACATTTGATCCTGGAGCTCAGAGGATTTGAGGTGGTGAAGAACGAGGATGGCGAGCGCTGATGAAAACGTTTTGCAGGCGAAGGGCAATTGAGTGGCGTCGCCCTGGACGGCTGCGATCGTATCCCTATTGTTTTGCGATTTGAGTTGGAGAGAGGAGCTGTGATCGTACTCGAGAGAGGTGATGCGTCCGACGCGCGTCTGCAAATGGCCAGTCGCGGGGCCGTAGCCGGCGCCAATCTCCAGGAGATGATCGCCCAGGGAGGCGCCATTGAGGATCCAAGGAAGCAGCTTGCGTCCGGTAAATTGGCGCCAGAGAGACGAGGAGCAGATGAAGTGTTCGGCTGCGTTCATCGGAAGGGGATCAGTGTAGCGCAATGGCAGAGTTGCAAAACGCGGGGATCGAAGAGGAATTCTTTCCGCAAAGACGCGGAAAGGGGCGGCGGTCCCTACTACGCAGACTTCGACGGTTGCTGGTGACGGTGGCCTTGGCGGCTGCAGCGGTGATTGTGGTTGCGCGTGGGTTGGTGCGGAGGAAGAGAACGCTGGCATGAAGAGCCATGCTACATCGAGCCCGGGATTAGTTGAGCAAGGGGCGGAGGCGGTGTAGGGAGGCTGCGAATTGGTCGGCGTTGTAGGCGGAGGGATTTTCCAGTTGTTGGAATAGGGCGTTGATGGCGGAGCGGATTTCTGCGTCATTGACGGGCTTGGAGTTTTTGCTGTAGGAGATGTACAGCGAATCAAGAGCCATGGTGGCTTGCTCGGCGGCGCGCTCGTCAGCGAGCGAGATGGTGTCGGCGTCGTCGGTGATCCGCTGGAGTATGCGCAGCGTGATGGCCTGATCGTACGGCATCGCGGACAGGCGATCCGCGATTTGTTGAGCCAGGGGAGCGGCAGCGGCCGCGGCTTTGCTGACGGTGCTGCGATCGGGATTGAGTTTGCTCATTTCGTTTGAGACCGCGAGCATCTGGCGGTCGAGTTCCTGCGCGGACGCGGGATCGACCTGCTGAGCAAAATCGCGAAAAACAATGTAGCGAGAAGCGTTCCAGGAAGGATCGCCGGGGCGGCGGCCTTCGTAGCCATGTTCCTGGCGCCAGCTATCTTTGGCGGGGCCGAGTGAGTGGTGACAGGCGAAGCAGGAAAGCTCGGCGTATTCGGGCCAAGCACCTTTTTTGTCGGCACGCAGGTCGTTGGCGCGCCAGGCCAGGCGCTCCATCGACGCACGCAGCTGCACGGCTTGTCCCGTAGCCCAATCACGGAAGCCGGACCACGCGGGATCTTCAACCGGCTTTCCTGCAGCTGACTCGCGCGGACATTTCCAGTGGCGCGGCATCACGGCGGAGAACGAATCCAGTTCGAAATAGAGATCGGGATGACCCGCGGCGATCATTTCATGATCGACGAATTTTTCCTTTGTGCCCAAATGACATTCGAGACAGAGGTCGGTGCGGTGGATGACGTTGCGAGTGTCCTTCATGCCAAGCGCGACGGATTTTTCATGGGGCCAACCGCGGGTGGCGTGCGGACCAAGCCATGCGGAAGCTGGACCATGGCAGGATTCACAGGAAACACCTTCGGAAATTTCAATGGCACGGCCGCGCTGTTCGGGAGCGGTGTAAAGCGTGTGGCAGGTGAGGCACTTGGGCGATTCTTCGGCTTTTGCGCCGAGTTTCAGGATGCGCGCCAGGCGTTCACCAATGTCTCCGGTGAGGGCCTGGTAGGCGCGGCTGTGCTTGTCTTGAAGAATCCAGGTGGAATATTCATTCTGCAGGACACGGCTGCCCGCGACGGGCTTGACGCTGCCGTGGCAACTGGTGGCGGCGCAAGAACCGGGACCGATGTATTTTACGGGTTGGCCAGAATCGTTGGATGTGGAAGCAATCGCGGAGGAAATGAGGAACAGGGCGGCGAAGAAGAGCGCGGGTCGAGAAAGATTATATCTTCGAAGCGGCATGAGCTGAGACGAATCGGTTCTTTTTGCTTATAGCGTTGGGCAACCCGGCAAGTCAACGGGAAGAGCCCGCTTTTCGAGGGCGTTGTGCGAAAAGACAACGGGTCAAGAATTGTGGAAGCGTCAAGGGCGTGAGTGTGCGGAAATAGCGTAGACCTGATCGAGCGCCCAAAGCTCCTGGCAAGCAGCGGCGCGGGTTCTCGAGAATATTCCACCGTGATTTTTGACGAACTGCGAGCCATCCAACTGCGCTACGGCTATCTGCCCAAGGCAGAGCTCGAACATCTTTCGCAGCGGAGCCAGATTCCGCTGTACCAAATCCATGGTGTGGCCAGTTTCTACCCTCATTTTCATCTGACACCGCCGAGCCGCGCGGAAGTTTTGGTGTGCGCGGACATGAGTTGCCGGTTGAATGGCGCTTGTGAACTGCGCGCGGAATTGGCGGCGCGGTTTACCGGGACACGCGCGGAGGAGGCGCAGATCAAAGATGTAAGTTGCCTGGGACGGTGCGACCGTGCGCCGGCCGTGGCGATCAATGACGCGATTTTCGAGGGAGTTTCGGCTGAACAAGTGGAACAACTGGCTCGACAGGCGGCACGCGGCGAGGAACTGCATGCGGAGCATCC
The DNA here is from genome assembly GCA_963742325.1 of Candidatus Acidiferrales bacterium. Classification (GTDB taxonomy): domain Bacteria; phylum Acidobacteriota; class Terriglobia; order Acidiferrales; family UBA7541; genus Acidiferrum. The sequence goes on from CAVULB010000002.1 coordinate 4,784,548, forward strand.
CGAAACGGCGCGAGTGGCTTGCGAGTCCGACCCTTACGGTGAGGGAGAAACATATGGCGCGGTCCGTAAATTGCTAGGTACACGCGACTATGACGGTGTGCTGGCATCGCTGAAAGAGGCGGAACTACGCGGAATGGGCGGGGCGGGATTTCCTACCTGGATGAAATGGGATCTGGTGCGGAAACAGGAGGGACCAGAAAAGTATGTGGTGTGCAATGCCGACGAAAGCGAGCCGGGAACGATCAAGGATCGCTTCATCCTGAGCCATCTGCCGCATCTGGTGGCGGAAGGAATGATGATTGCGGGGCTGGTGACGGGGGCAAAAAAAGGGATCTTGTATATCCGGCATGAGTACCCGTTGCAGGAAGAAATTTTTGGGGAAGAGCTGCGGCGGTGCGTGAAAACGGGACTGCTGGGGAAAAAGATTCTGGGGAGCGAGTTCGATTTTACGCTTGAGGTTTTCGTAAGCCCTGGAGGATACATTTGCGGCGAAGAAAGCGCGTTGCTAGAGGCCATTGAGGGTCACCGGGCGGAGCCGCGGAACAAGCCCCCGTTTCCGGGAGTGGCGGGGCTGTGGCAGAAGCCGACGGTGATTAACAACGTGGAAACGTTCGCGAATGTGTCGCAGATTTTGATGCGTGGGGGGGAGTGGTACAAGAAGACGGGCATTGGCGGGTCTCGAGGATTGAAGTTTGTGGGAGTGAGCGGGCACGTGGAACGCCCGGGCGTGTACGAAGTGCCGATGGGCACGACGATGCGCGAAGTGATTTACGGAAACGCCGGGGGGGTTCGCGGCGGGAAGAAGTTGAAGGCATTTGCGCCGTCGGGGCCGTCGTCGGGGTATCTGCCAGCGTCGATGGCGGACGTGCGGTTGGACTTCAAGGCGCTGGCGGAAGTGGGATCGATGTTGGGATCGGGCGCGGTTGTGGTGTGCGACGAGACGACGTGCATGCTGGATATGGCGCTGACAGCGGTGAAATTCTATCGAAATGAATCATGCGGCAAATGCGTGCCTTGCCGGGTAGGCTCGCAAAAGATGGTGGAATTGCTGACGCGGTGGACGCAGGGCGGCGTGAGTGAGGGTGCGTTTAGGGCGGATCGGGGATCGCTTGAAGAATTGTCTGAGGCGATGAGCCTGACTTCGATTTGCGGGTTGGGGCAGATTGTGCCGGCGCCGGTGCAAAGCGTGTTGAAACATTTTCACGCGGAAATTGAGGCACATGTGTTGCGGGGGAAATGCCCTAGCGGGATTTGTTTTTCCGAAGCGGGTAGGACGGGGGCGTTAGTGAGGGTGGGGATTCGGCCGTGAACGAACAAAAGAAAAAAATTTGACACCAAGAGCGCATAGACTCCAAGAAAATGAGCGTGACGAACAAAGCGTTGGTGGAATTGACGATTGACGGGCGGGCGGTGTGCGTGCCGGAGGGTACTACCGTTTACGATGCCGCACGGCTGAATGGGATTGCGATTCCGACTTTGTGCCATTTGCAGAGCCAGACGCCGGTGGGGGTGTGCCGCTTGTGCGTGGTGGACACGGGAGCGCGGGTGTTGAGTGCGAGTTGCGTGCGGCCGGTGGAAGCAGGCATGAAGGTGAGCACAAGTTCTGAGAAAGTGCTCGCGGCGCGGAAGACACTACTCGAATTACTGATGGTCGATCACGTGTCGCCGTGCGCCCGGCAACAACACACCGGGGATTGCGAGCTGGAAACGTTGGCGAAGCAGGCGGGAGTGGGCACGTCGCGATTTGCGCGACGGACAACATCGCGAGGAACGGACGATTCTTCGCTGGCTATAGCCGTGGACCACGACGCGTGCATTTTGTGCGACCGGTGCATCCGTGGGTGCGACGAGATCAAAAACAATTTTGTGCTGGGGCGAATGGGCAAAGGGTACTCCGCGGGGATTGCCTTTGATTTGAACACGCCGATGGGAGATTCGACATGTATTTCGTGCGGAGAGTGCATGGTGTCTTGCCCCACGGGGGCGTTGACGAACAAAAGCGTGGCGGGTACATCGATTACCTCAGGCGCCGATACGCAATCGTTGACGGCAGAGGAGCTGCACCGGCTACCGGTGTTCGCGGGCGTATCTGGAACATTTCTGGAGCTGAATCGCGGAGCGATTGTGAAGCGGCGTTATCGCAAGGGAGAAGTGATTTGCCGCGAGGGCGATTTCGGGTCGACGGCGTTTTTTATCGTGGAGGGCCAGGCACAGGTGGCGCTCTCCACACCGATTGCGCATGTGAAGACGCAAGGAGGCGGGCAGGGATTTTTCAAACGATTGACAAGCGTGTTGGTGGGACGGGAGGAAGACAAGCGCGAAGACGAGGCGCGCGACCGGACGATTCCGATCGATGCGTCGGTGGATTTGGCCTACGGAAATCCTGTGGCAGAGCTGGGGCCAGGCGATTTGTTGGGCGAAATGACCTGCATGAATTTTTATCCGCGGTCGGCGACGGTGCGGGCCACGACAGAGCTGCTGGCGTACGAAATGCTGCGGAACGTGCTGGACATCATGATGAAGAACAAAACGTTTCGCGCACAGTTGGACGAAAACTACCGGCGGCGAGCGCTGGAAACGCATTTGCGGGGCGTGCCGATGTTTGCGGGGCTTTCACCGGATTTCATCGAGCGTTTGAAAGGCAGCGTGGAACTGGTGCGCTTCGCACCGGCGCAGATAATTGCGCGACAGGGCGATGCGGCGGACAGCTTTTACCTGGTGCGCATCGGGTTCGTGAAGATCTTCGAGGCATATCCGGGTGGCGAACTGGTGCTGGCTTATCTTTCGCGTGGGGATTATTTCGGGGAGATCGGACTGCTCGGAGGCGGCGTGCGTACGGCGAGTTGCACGGCACTGGATCATGTGGAGCTGGTGAGAATTCCCGGGGACGACTTCCGGGAGATGGTGGCGCGCTTCCCCGGGGTGCGCAGCGGGCTGGAAGCAGTGGCGCTGGAGCGGCAGGCAGCGAATGCACAACGGATGCAGCTGGTGCAAAGCGTGCCGTTGGATCAATTTTTGTCGCAGGGGCTGATGGAGGCGCAGAGCCTGCTGGTCCTGGACCTGCAGAATTGCACGAGGTGCGACGCGTGCGTGGTCGCTTGCGCCGACGCGCACGATGGCGTGACGCGGCTGGTCCGCGAAGGACTGCGGTTTGAAAACTTTCTGGTGGCCACGTCCTGCCGGCAATGCCGCGATCCGTTGTGCATGGTCGGATGTCCGGTGGGAGCAATCCGACGACGGAATTCGTTGGAAGTGATCATCGAGGATTGGTGCATCGGGTGCGGATTGTGCGCGCGGAATTGCCCGTACGGGAATATCAATTTGCACCCTTTCGAGGTGCGCGTCGAAGATCTGGAAAATCCGGGACGGAAGAAGGCGGTGGTGCAGCAGAAGGCGACCTCTTGCGATTTGTGCACGCATTTGAAGGAACCGAGCTGCGTGTACGCGTGCCCGCATGACGCGGCGCATCGGGTGGATCCCAGGAAATTTTTCGCGGGATTGATGGGACAGGGGCCGAGCGCTTGAGGCTGGACCGGACACAGCGGGGGTGGGCGTGGGCATCGCTGGGAATTCTGGCAGTGAGCGCGATTGCTTACACGGCGTACGCGCGGCAGGCGCTGGAAGGGCCGCGCGGCGGAACGACGATGGGATTGCTTTTCGGGGTGGCGGGATTCGCGTTCATGATTTTTTCGGCGCTGCTGGGGGCAAGGAAGCGTGTGCCAACCTGGAGAGTGGGGCGCGCCCAAGCGTGGATGCGCGGGCACTTGTGGCTGGGGTTGCTGAGCTTGCCGCTGATTTTGTTTCATGGAGGCTTTCATTTTGGCGGGACGTTGACGCGCTTGCTGATGTGGTTGCTGATCATCACGGTCGGGAGCGGGGTGTTTGGAGCGGTGCTGCAAAATTATGTGCCGCGGCTCATGACAGCAGAGGTGCCACTGGAAACGATCTACGCGGAAATTGGAAACGTTCAGAAACTGTTGCGCGAAGAAGCAGACCGCGCGATGGAGTCAATCTGCGGATCTATGGGTTTGCTGCGGAGTGAAGCTGACGGCCAGCGTGCCGGAGGATTCACCGCGTTGCGCCCAATCGCTGCTGCGGTCGTGCCATTGAGGACTTCGGCGGCGGTGAGCGCGGGAGCTAGCGCGGCGGTAGCGCCGCCGGCGGAAACGGTTTTCTTGAGCGAAGCGGAGGGTGCGCCCTTGAAACGGTTCTATCTGGAAGAGCTTCGCGTGTTTCTGGATCAGCCAGACAGGCGTGGGCAGCGGCTGGGCGATGCGGTCAAGGCAAAGCTTGCGTTTGCGGGATTACGGACATTGTTGCCGGCGGCTGCCCATGGAACGCTGAGCGACTTGGAAGAAATTTGCGAGGAGACGCGGCAGTTGGTGCGGCAGAAACGGCTGCATCGCTGGATGCATGGGTGGCTGCTTATACATATACCGCTGTCGTTGGCGCTGATGGCGCTGGGGGCGATTCATGCAGTCGTCGCGTTGAAGTATTAGAGGTGTAGGAAGTAAAGGACGCGAAGGACGTATAGGAAAAAACAAAGCGCGAGTGACGAGTGGCACGACTACGAACAACGAAGAAGCTGGCGCAGCGGGTCGACTTGAATTATTTCAAGAGGGCGACGGCGTTCAAGCGTGCGCAACTGTGGCTGAGCGTGTTGGTGCCGCTGTTGGCTGTGGCGTGGATCGCGTGGCGAGGCTTGGCACGAGATTCGCGGGTGTACTCGAGCGGCCGGATGAGCGAAGCACACGCTGTGCTGGAACAGCAGTGCGCGGCGTGCCATATAGAGAAGGCCGGAGAATTTTCGGCGGGCGCCGCCGATAGCGCGTGCCAGGCATGCCACGATGGACCGATGCACCATGCGAATGAGGTGGCGTCGTCGGTGCCGGCCTGCGCGACGTGCCATGTAGAGCATCGCGGGCGAATTGAACTCAGTGCGGCGAGCGATGGAAGCTGTTCGGAATGCCACGCGAAACTCAAAGTGGCTAGCGGGCCCGTTCACTATGCCACGACAATTCGCAGCCTCGAAGACGGTCATCCGGAATTTGCGGCTTTGCGCGACAGTGCGAAGGATCCTGGCACGATCCGGTTGAACCACGCGATCCATATGAAGCCGATCCGTCGCGGTCCGCATGGACCGATAGTGCAGCTGGAGTGCATGGATTGTCACCGCACAGCGGCGGTGAATGCGCCATGGCCGTATGAGGATCGGGCTTATGTTTTTGTCCAGACATCGCATTCGTCGGAGGTGAAGCGACCATCGCTCCGCGATTCGCTGCCGGGTCCGAAACCCCTGACAGGGCGGGAGAGCATGACGCCCGCGAAATTCGCGACGGCGTGTGCGGCTTGTCATTTGCTGACTTTCGACAAACGTTTCGACGAGGGCGTGCCGCACGACAAGCCTGAAGTGGTTCATGTGTTCCTGGTGAATAGATTCCAGGAGTACATTGCCGCGCATCCGGCAGATGTGCGTGTGGTGCGCGATCCGGCTCGCGCTTTGACGGGCAAACCGATTCCACCTGAGGTGCGGATGCTGACGCCGGCGCAATGGGTCGCGGCACGCACGGCAGACGCCGAAGAGCTTTTATGGAGAAAAACTTGTAAGCAGTGCCATGCGATCTTGTTTGGGGCCAGCGCTTCTCTGCCGTCGATTGCACCGGCCGGAGAACAAGAGCAATGGCTACCGCATGCAAAGTTTGACCATGATGCACACCGGGGATTTTCGTGCACGGGTTGCCATGTGAAAGCATTGACGAGCACAGAAGTGAGCGACGTTCTGGTTCCAGGAATTGCGAATTGTCAGACGTGCCATGTGCCGGGACCGGAGCACGCGGAGTCTCGGTGTTTCGAGTGCCATACGTATCATGACTGGGGGAAGCGCAAGGAAGTGAAGGCTGGGTTTACGTTACCGGGATTGCTGGGCGGACGGTAGACGGGATTTCTCCCTGCTCCACAGAAAGACCGAATTCAAAATGACAATTCACAGAGAACGGCCCGCTTCAGAAAGCGCGCCCTACAAAAGCAAGTCTGCGGCTCAGGCTCAAGTGCGCTGGCTAGCCAACTTACTCCCAGGTTAGCCGTTGACGAGCGTCATCATTTGCTCCGGGTAACGGGCCCCGGAGGCGACGCCTTTCGGGGCCACTTCTTCCAGCCGGCGCAAATCACCGGCGGATAGTTTTATGCTCACAGCGGCCACATTTTCTTCCAGATATTTGCGACGCTTTGTGCCAGGGATGGGAATGATGTCTTCGCCCTGCGCCAGCAGCCAGGCGAGAGCGAGCTGGCCGGGCGTGCACTTTTTTTCTTTGGCAATTTGTTCGACACGCGCGAGGAGATCGAGATTCTTCTGGAAATTTTCACCCTGGAAGCGCGGGGAAACGCGGCGATAGTCATCGGGAGCGAGATCGTCGAATTTCTTGATCTGGCCGGTGAGGAAGCCGCGACCAAGGGGGCTATAGGCCACGAAGGCAATGCCGAGCTCGCGAGTTGTTGGAAGAACCTCATGTTCGGGATCGCGGGTCCAAAGCGAATATTCGCTCTGCAGCGCGGCAATGGGATGCACGGCGTGCGCGCGGCGAATGGTGGCTGGGGAGGCTTCGGAAAGACCGAGGAAGCGTACTTTTCCTTCGCTCACCAGTTGTGCCATGGCGCCGACAGTTTCTTCGATGGGAGTTTTGGGATCGACGCGGTGCTGGTAGTAGAGATCAATCGTATCCACATCCAGGCGCTTGAGGCTGGCTTCACAGGAAGCACGGACATATTCGGGTTTACCGCTCACGCCGCGCAGCGCGGGATTGGCGCGATCGCGAACGATTGCAAATTTAGTGGCGAGAAAAACCTTGTCGCGGCGATCGCCAATGGCTTTACCGACGAGAGTTTCGTTGTCGCCATAGCCGTAGGTGTCGGCGGTATCAAGGAAATTGATGCCAAGTTCGATGGCGCGGTGGATGGTCGCGATGGATTCGTCATCGTTGCGCGCGCCATAAAATTCGGACATGCCCATGCAGCCGAGCCCCATGGGAGAAAGCAGTGGTCCGGATTTGCCCAAACGTCGTTGTTGCATTTATTCGCTCCGGAATTGATCTACACGGATATGATGTGTGGGCCAATCACGAGGATACAAGTAGATGGGACGAGGCCAGAGGAGAGTTCGATGAAGGGGCACTTACGAGCGGTGCTGGCAGTATTGTGTTCGGCGCTGACGTGCGGCGGAACATTTCTTTTTGCGCTGTACCAGCAGTTGGCCCTAGTGGAAGTGGCGGCGAGCATCATCCTTGGCGTGCAGTTATATCTTCTGGCTGCGACGATTGGCGATTGGATCGAGAACAAAACGGAACCGAGCGAATCGCGAAAGTGGATTGCGATGGGATTGGCGGCTGCCGTCGTGTGTTATTTCCTGATCGCGAAAACGTTGCATTCCACTCATGGCGGATAAAGCACGGTTTGCGGTGGCGGGCCGGTTTTCACTCAAAATGGATAAATTGCCGCTGAGCAACCTCACGCACGGTTGCGTAAGAATCTTGCGCGAACTGGCGCAAGCCGTTTAAGAGGAGTCCGTAAGGGCAATAACGTCAATCAGTTACGGCGCATATGAATGGCATGCGACATGCGCTTATCGAGGGTGGAGGTGGGCCATGACTCCGTCCATCCATATTGAGGCACCTCCCGAGCAAGAAATAAAACCGGGAAAAACAACGGAAACAAAACCAGTCGAAAGCAAGAAAGTTGCTGCTCGACTAGCGTTGCCAAAAACGACACATCCGGCCGACGGATCATTCCAGGCATCGATGTTGGAATACAACCGGATGAAAAGCGGATCACGGCTGCGTAACACGTTGATCAGCTTGACGGTAAACACCTGCTTGTTGGTCGCGCCGATATTTGCGGGATTGTACTTTACGGATTCCTTGGATCTGAGACAGTTTGCGTCAACGTTCCTGGTGGCGCCGCCGCCTCCGCCACCACCGCCACCAGCGGCAGCACCACTGATCAAGGCTGCGCCCGTACGCAGAGTATTTGAAAATTCGGGCAAGTTGGTTGCGCCGACAGTGGTACCGAAAGAAATCGCGATGCTCAAAGAAGCGCCGATACCGGACGTCGAAGGCGTGGGTGGAGTTGCCGGTGGCGTGCCTGGAGGAGTTGCAGGCGGCAGCATGGGTGGCGTTCTCGGCGGAGTGATTGGCGGCACCTCGATTTCGGCGCCCATCGCGCCGAAGGAAAAAGGGCCGCGAGCACCGGTGCGTGTTGGCGGGCGCGTGAAACAGCCCACGCTAATCACACGTGTGGATCCGCGGTACCCGCCCCTGGCGATTCAGACGCATATGCAAGGCACAGTGGTGGTGGATGCCATCATTGATGAGCATGGCGATGTGGTGGAAGTAAAAGTTGTCTCGGGGCCGCCGCTGCTGATGCAATCCGCACTCGACGCAGTGCGGCAATGGAAATATCAGCCCACATTTCTGAACGATCAGCCTGTAGCCGTGCAATTGAACGTTATCGTGGAATTCAAGCTCGGCAACGGATAAGAAGTTTGGAGTTGGACGGAGGGCGGAACGGCGCAATGTAGGCCGTTCCGCCTTTTGTCATTCAAGGCTGCGCCGTTTGCGCGGACTGCTCGTGGTTGAGATACTTAATCAGCAGGACCTCATTGCCCTTATCGTTGTAAATCAAATCATCGACAAGCTTCTTGCTCATCAGGATGCCAAAGCCGCCAGGGCGCATGCCGCGATTCTCGCGCTCTTCCATGTGGAGAAAAGGTTGATCCGGGGGATTCGCAATTGCAGAGTGCTTCAACTCCTCAAGGGAAAAGCCTGTGCCGGGATCCTTCACTTTGCAAAGAACCATGCGCTGGGTTCGCACGTAGGAAACTTCCACATGTTGCGTCGGATCGAATTTTCCGCCGTGTTCCATGGCGTTCAGCAGAATTTCCCGAAATGCGGTGGCCACTTCCTCGGTCTCGGCATCGGGGAGATCGGAGGCTTCGCGAAAAAACTGCAGGAGACGATTGGCGGCGACCACATCGCAACGAACGCAAAGGCGCACCCACTTGGGCGAGGCCGAAAGAAGCTCGATGCCGTCATCCCAAAACGGCTCGCACATCGCAATCCGGATTATCTCCGCAAACCGTTCCGTGGAAAACGGTCGAGCGAAATAACTGAAGGCATGCTCACGAATGGAGTTAAGGACATCACCAGGTATGAATTCGTCGGTGAGAATTATGAGCCGCGTATGGGGCCTGACCAGACGGAGGCGGCGAAGCAGTTCAATGTCTTCCTGGCCGGTGGTGCGCTCACCGGTGATGATCAAGTCGTACGCGCGCTGCCGGGCATGCTCAAGGGCTTCCTGATTGTCTGTCGCGTGGTGCACATCCCACTCTTCTTGTTGGAATATATTGGTAAGGAGCTGTTTGATTTCCGGGCTGGAATCAACGATAAGCGCTTGATGATGCTCAATTTGAGTCGGGATCGGTGGGGAGTTGACTGGCATGGGACCTCCAAGTCCCTTCCCTGGCGGTGGGGGGGGAAACAGGTCTCGCCAGCATGCAGGAAACGGTGGGACGGCGCAAGAGGCGGTCGCGAGGGGGCAGATCAGGAGAACGGCCCGCCTCGGAATGCGGCTTACAAAACCGAATACGGCCCTGCAAAGTCACAAGACAGTGTTGCTTAAGTGAGATACTTGGGCTGAGCAAAAGCGCTGAGGATGACAGCGCATTAAGGCGCGCAGGTCAGCCGAGTTCGCTGGTCATCAGGAAGAGCGGCTTCATCTCAAAGCTCTGATAGACGGGCCGGAGACGTTCGACGCTGTAGTGTTCCTTGACGTTGATGACTTTCTTGGTTGCGGTGACGGTGTCGATGGGCATGTTATCGTAGCGGCCATTCTTGAGGACGACGAGCCGGCCGTGGATATGATTGAGCAGGAGGTCCAGGGCGAGGTTGCCATAGGCCATCGGGACGATGGAATCGACAGCGTCGGGGTCGCCGCAGCGAACCAGGTAGCCGAGCTTCTGCTCAATGCATTCGATTTTTTTGCCGTTGTTGAACTTGGGAGAAAGTTCCGTGAGTTCCTCCGCGACCCGCTCGCCGATGCCGCCCAACTTTTTGTGACCGAAGGCGTCTGCGGCAGCACTTTGGAAGACCATGTCTCCGCCTTCGAACATGGCGCCTTCAGAAACCAGGACGATGGAATAGCGGCTGGGATTGCGGTTGCGATCACGCACAAGGAGTTCGGTGAGCTGCTCCATGTTGAACTTGTGTTCTGGGATAACGCAACGGTTGGCCGCGCCCGCCATTGTGGGGAGCATGGCCGTGAAGCCAGCGTAGCGGCCGAAGACCTCGAGAACCATGAAGCGCTCATGGGAGCCGGCGGAAGTGCGAAGGGCATTGGTCATCTGAATGGTGCGGGTGATGCAAGTGCTGAAGCCGATGCAATAGTCCGTGCCCGGCACATCGTTGTCCATGGTCTTGGGGATGGCGACGACGCGCACGCCTTCTTTGTGGAGACGGACACCGTAGCTGAGGGTGTCATCACCGCCGATGGGAATCATGTACTCGATGCCAAGCCATGCGAGATTCTTCAGAACTTCAGCAGTGAGGTCGTTTTTCTCCGTGTTGTGCTGTCCTTTCAGATGCTCGGGGACGCTGTTCTTGGCGACACGACCGGGATTGGTGCGCGAAGAGTGGAGAAACGTGCCGCCGGTGCGGCCGGCGCGGTTGACTTCGTCTTCCGTGAGGCGCTGAAAATTATTGGAATTGTCGTACTTTTCGTCGCGAATCATCTCTACCAGACCGGCCCAGCCGCGGCGGATGCCGATGACTTCGTAGCCCTCGTGAATCGCGCGGAGGGTAACGGCGCGAATGGCCGGGTTCAGGCCGGGAACGTCACCGCCCCCCGTGAGAATTCCAATTACGCCCTTCTTTACGTTGATATTAGCCATGGTGCAAGACTCGCCTTTGAGTGAAGTAGCAAACAGAAGATTATGCGGCTTATCGGGGAAATTAGAAAGCACAGGAATCACAAATCAAAAAATTGCATGGAAGGATGGCAGTTAATCCGCATTTTGAATTTTCTCAGAAAAAGCCCCCCGTTTAGGTATCACTCATACCTTAGGGCTGTGCTGGGCTCAACGCGCATGGCACGCCGAGCCGGCAATACCGCGGCGAGGGCTGAGACTGCGACAAGGCCGCACGCTACCAGCGCCAGCGTCAGCGGATCCGTAGGCGTCACTTCGAACAGCAGCGATTGCAGAACGCGGCTGAGTGCCAGGGAAATCGCCAGTCCGAGCGCCAACGCCAGCACGGCAAGAATCAGTGCCTCTCGCAAAACCATGCTAACGACGTCCGCTGAGCGAGCTCCCAAGGCCATGCGAATGCCGATTTCGTTGGTGCGCTGGCTAACGGAATAAGAAACAACGCCGTAGATGCCAATGACGGCAAGGGTTATCGCGATCGCGGCGAACACTGCCAATAGAACTGCCTCGAAGCGCGGGCTGGAGACCGCATCAGAGAATACCGTCTGCATGCTCTGCACGTCAGATACAGCTTGATCAGGATCGACGCGGTGGATGGCAGCTTGGACGGATTGCGCGATCGCTCGAGGGTCGCCCCCGGCGCGAACAACGAGCGTCGCAAAATACATGGGCGCTTGCGAATTGGAGAGAAAGATCGTGGGTTGAGGAGGTTCCTGAAGGTCGGCTTGGCGAGCGTCCGCGACAATGCCGACGATTTCGACGGGCTTGGTGAGCGTCCAACAAACCTGCAGTTGCTTGCCAAGAAGATCCTGGCCGGGGAAGTAGCGCTCGACGAAGGCATGATTGACGATGGCTGCAGGCGCTGCATCAAAATCGTCTCGTTCGTTGAAATCTCGTCCTTTCTGTAGCGAAGTACCCATCGCTGAAAAATAGCCGTTGCTGACAATGAGGAATTGCGAGTCCGACGATTCGGCCGGTGTGGGCGGCGGCCCATCCCCAGGACCGAAACAGGATCCTGAGATTTTTTCTGTGAGCGGGAGGAAATGCGTTGAGCCGGCGGCACGGACTCCCGGGGCACTGCGAATTTCCGAGAGGATACGATCAAAATAAGCGGCGCGCTTTGGATCATCGAGATAACGCGAAGGCGACACCCCGAGATGCATGGTCAGCAGATGTTCCGGATTGAATCCCGGATCGACGGCAACGAGGCGGGAGAAACTGCGCAGCATCAGGCCGGCGCCGACCGAGAGCAGAAGCGCCAGCGCGACTTCCGTGATCACGAAAGACCGGCGCAGTGTTTGATGTCCTCCCACGCCGCCGCGGACGGAACCTTGTTTTAGTGCATCTTGAAGGTCGACGCGAGAGAGGCGCAGGGCGGGAACAAGTCCGAAAAAGACGGCGGTAAGCAGAGAAGCAAAAAACGTGAAAAGCAGCACGCGCGCGTCGATGGCGATTGGCTCGCTGCGCGGGAGCGGCGCGTTAGGAGGGATGAGCGCCAGCAGGCTGTGCAATGCCAACTGTGCCACCAACAAACCTGCCGCCATGCCTACGAGCGAAAGCAGCAAGCTTTCTACGAGCAATTGCTGCATGAGGCGTGCGCGTCCGGCACCCAGGGCAGCACGCACCGCCATTTCACGTAGCCGGCCTGCGCCGCGCATCAATACAAGGTTGGCGACGTTGGCGCACGCGATCAACAGAAGAAATCCGACGGCGGCGAGCAATATCCATAGCGGACGACGAACGTCTTCCGTGGCGTCTTCCAGCATCGGGACAACCTGGGCACTCCAACCGCGATCAAACTCGGGCCGGGCCTCGGCGGTCCTGTTCGCTACGGCCACCATGTCCTGCCGGGCCTGCTCCAAAGCCACGCCAGGCTTCAAACGAGCAACAACGGTAAGGTAGCGGCCGCTGTTCCCCTCTTCTGTGCGGACCAGTGGAAGCGGAGTCCACACTTCCGCTTTGATCTTCGGAAAGGAAAAACCGCGAGGCATCACTCCGACGATGTTGTTGGGCAAACCGTCGACGTCGATCTTCTGCCCGATAACGGCGGCATCCCCGGCAAACTGGCTGCGCCACAGATCGTAGCTGAGAACCACGACCTGGTTCTGTCCCGGAACACCGTCCTGCGGATTAAAAGTGCGTCCCAGAAGGGGAGGAATTTCGAGAATGGAGAAAAATTCCGGGGACACCTGCAGGCCGGGGACGGCAACCGGCTGACCGTGGGTGTTGAGATTGGTCATAGATGAACTGATGGCGGCCATGGCTTGAAAGGATTTCGCATTGTCTCGCCAGTCCATAAAGTTCAGTGGGTTTACGACATTTCTGAAATACCCGCGGCTGGGCGCAGATTCCCAGAGGCGCACCAGCCGCGAGGGCTGCGGGTAAGGCAATGGACGGAGAAGAATGGCGTCGACCACGCTAAAGATCGCGGTGTTGGCGCCTATGCCGAGAGCCAGCGTGAGCACAGCAACTACCGTAAACGCGGGAGTTTTGCAGAGCATACGTGCAGCGAGATACAGGTCTTGCCACAGGCTCTGGAGAAAAGTTGCACCGCGGGCTTCGCGGCATTCTTCCTTGGCGCGCTGGATGCCGCCGAATTCGATGCGGGCTAGGCGCATGGCTTCTTCACGTGGAATGCCGGTGCGAACCAGATCTTCGGCATAGGCATCGATGTGGAAACAGAGTTCGGCGTCCATTTCTTGCTCGGTGTGGGACTGATGCAGCGTTGCTCTTAGCCAGGATCGCAGACGGTTCCAGATCTTCATGGTTCCTCCGGACTGAAAAGCGGGATGCTGAGAGTAGGCACAGCTCACTCGTGCCTCAGTGCCACCATCGGGTCCACTTGCGTGGCGCGGCGCACCGGAATGATGGCCGCGGCGACGCAAACAGCGACCAATGCGAAAATTGCCAAGGCAATCGAAAGCGGATCGGATTTGCTGACACCAAAGAGCATGGCTTTGAACAAACGCGTGGCGCCAAGCCCTACTGCTATTCCCACCGCTACGCCGACCACGAGCACGATGCCGGCTTCGTGCATGACCATGCAGATGAGGTCTCCGCGCGGGGCGCCCAGTGCCATGCGAAGGCCGATCTCCTTGGTGCGGGCGGCCACTTTGTAAGCCATGCTGCCATACAGCCCAACGCAAACCAGGAAGAGAACCAGCGCACCGAAAAAGGAGGATAGTTTTGCGACCAACAACTGAGAGGTGAGGGTATCGGTCACGAGCGCGCCGCCAGTTTCGATGTCGCCTACGACCAGGTCCGAATTCACAGTGCGAATCGTGCTGCGAACAGAATTCGTGAGTATTTCTGGATTACCAACGACGCGGATCTCAAAATAAATGATATTCGGTTCGTCAAAGTTTGCGCTGCTAAGGGGTCCGTACACTCGTCGGCGAACCGCATCACGCACACCGTGGTCGTGTACATCGCGAACGACTCCGACGATTTCGTAAGAGGGCCGCTCGGGATGGTCCGAATCAGGGAGAGATATTTTGTGCCCCAGGGGATTTCGCCCGGGAAGATAAAATTTCGCAAAAGTTTCGTTCACGACAGCTACGTGGGCACCAGAAGAAAAATCCTGCTGCGTGATCTCGCGGCCGAGAATAATGGGCGCGCCGATGGTGCTGAAATAATCTGGGCCAACCTCATCGTCGGCAACCTGATTGTCTGGCTGATTGCTGAGCTCCGCACCGTCTATCTGAGCGTTGTCGGATGATTCGCTTCCGCTGAACAATCCGTTGCTGGAAGCAGTGACGCCGCGAACACCGGGGAGCGTGGCGAAGCGGAGGAGCAGCTCGCGCGTGACATTTTGCATGGCAGGGCCTTTGTAACCGGCGGATAAGAGATCAACGGGCACGATGAGGAGCTGGTCGCGACTGTAGCCGAGATCGGCATCCTGGAGATTGCGCAGGCTGCGAACGAGCAGGCTGGCGGCCATCAGCACCAGCACACCGAGTGCGATTTGCGAAGCGGTGAGAAGATAGCGGACGTGGGTTTTCGAACCGTTTCCGAAATCGCGTACACCCTCTTTCAAAGACCGGCCCAGTTTCAAATGGAGAACACGAAGTGCGGGGGCAAGTCCAAAGAGCATTCCGGCCAACAGACATGTCACGGTTGTGAATCCGAGGACGCGCCAGTCAATTCCAAGAGCGAGCGGGCTGCTTGTGCCGCGGTTGGCGTCAACCAAGCTCACAAGCAGCGCCGCACCCCAATGGGCCAACAGCAAACCAAGTGCGCCGCCCATGGACGCCAGCAACAGGGATTCGGTCAGCAATTGACGAATGATCCGGCCTGTTTGCGCACCCATGGCAAAGCGAACAGCGATTTCGCGCTGACGCGTAGCTGAACGCGCCAGCATAAGGTTGGCGACGTTGACGCAAGCGACGAGAAGCACGACTATAACCATGGCCATGAGCAGCAGCAGCGGAGTCGCAAATTCTTCGCGCAGTCTGGAGAGCCCGCGGTTTCCGGACGAAACATCCACGGCGATTTTCCTTTTGCGCAGGGCATCCCGATCATCGGAGGAAAGCCTTGCATCCAGCGTGACCAAAAGCGCCTGCTGCACTATGGCATTCACGTCAGCGCGAGCCTGCTCGACAGTTACACCGGGTTTCAGTCGAGCGATCAGTAAGAGAGAGGCGTCGTTAACACTCTCCAGGAAGTTGCGGCCGGGCATGAGCTGGGGCTGCATCATCATCGGCGCCCAGAGGTCAGGGTGGTCACCGACGACTTCGCCGAAGAAACCTGGCGGCGCCACACCGATGATGGTGAACGGATAATTGTTCAAGCGAACTTTGCGTCCGACGACGGCAGGATCGCCAGCGAATCGTCGGAGCCAATATCCATAGCTGATGACCAATTCGGGGTCGGCTCCGGGCGTTCGGTCTTCCTCGGCGGAAAATGTGCGTCCTATGAGTGCCCCGACGCCGAGCGTCTGAAAATAATCTTCAGTGACGAGCCTGCCCTTGATGCTCTCCGCGCCGCGTTCCATGGCAATCCGCAGGTTTTGCAAGTTAGAGCCGGCCAGCACCGACGAAAACACATTATTGCGATCGCGGACCTCCCGATAGAGAGGATACGAAAAAACGTCTGTCCGTGGCGTGCCGGTGCCATACGAATGAACCTGTGCAGGGTTGCCGATAGCCACTAACTGCTCCGGGTATTGGACGGGAAGCGCGCGCAGCATGATGGCGTCGATGACCGTAAAGATTGCGGTGTTAGCGCCAATGCCGAGCGCCAGTGTGAGTACGGCAACGGCGGAGAAACCGGGATTCTTGCGAAGCAAGCGCAAGCCAAAGCGGAGATCCTGGAGCAGGCTTTCGATGAAGTTCACGCCACGCGCATCGCGGCATTCTTCTTTGGCGCGCTCTAGGCCACCGAATTCTATGCGCGCACGGCGTACGGCTTCTTCGCGCGGGACACCGGTGCGGACCAAGTCTTCGGTGTAAGCATCGATGTGAAAGCGAAGTTCGCAGTCCATTTCTCGCTCCGTTTGAGAACGGTGCGCCATTGCGCGCAGCCAGGAGCGGAGGCCGTGCCACATGCTCATACTTCCTCGGGCGTGGTCTGCAGGATTCCAGCGATCACGTCGGTCATGCGGTTCCACTTTTGCGTTTCCGTTTGCAGCCGGCGCTTCCCTGCCGCGGTGAGCCGGTAATATTTTGCTTTGCGGTTGTTTTCCGATTCGCCCCATTCGCTGGCAATCAGGCCCTGATGTTCCATGCGATAGAGAGCTGGGTAGAGCGAACCTTGTTGAATCTCCAGCCGGCCTTTAGAGATTTGCTGAATGCGCAACAGAATGCCGTAGCCGTGGAAGGGACCGAGAGAAACGGCCTTGAGGATGAGCATTTCGAGGGTGCCTTGCAGGAGTTCGAGTTGCGCGTCTTTGTCCACGAGTGGCGTTCTCCTAGATGAACTAGGAATAGGAATATACAGGGGGCCTCCTAGGCTGTCAAGGAGAAGGTGGATTGGGGAGGTAGTGCGACAGGGGAACGGACTGGGTGGCTTAACTGAAAGCGAAGATGGATTCCCCACTCCGTGGACTCCGTTCGGAATGACGGCGTTCTTGGTGGAGTTGATTAGAGTTCGATGCGAGTGCCTAGGACCATCAGGAATTTCGAGAGCCACGCCGGATGGGCGGGCCAGGCTGGCGCAGAAACCAGATTGCCGTCGACCACCGCTTCGGTCATGGCGATGTCGGCGAACGTTCCACCAGAACCGGTGACTTCCGGGGAGACGGCGGGATAGCAACTGCAGCTTTTGCCTTTGAGGACGCCGGCAGCGGCAAGGACTTGCGCAGCATGGCAAATCGCCGCGATGGGCTTTTGGCCATTGGCGAAATGACGCACGATTTCGAGGACTCGTGGATTCAGACGAATATATTCGGGCGCACGGCCGCCGGGAATAACCAGCGCATCATAACCTTCCGGGCGAATGTCATCGAACGTGGCGTTAAGGGCGAAGTTGTGGCCGCGCTTTTCGGAGTAGGTCTGGTCTCCCTCGAAATCATGAACGGCCGTGCGGACCACTTCACCGGATTTCTTGCCAGGGCAGACAGCATCGACGTTGTGACCGACCATAAGCAATGCCTGGAACGGGACCATCACTTCGTAATCTTCGACGTAGTCGCCGACGAGCATAAGAATGTTTTTGCGGGCCATGAAAACCTCCAGGACTGGATGAAAAGGATAACAAATTCGGGATGGTTTGGCCTTGCATAGGCGACTCAGGGGCGGCAAAAGGCGCCGCCTCCGGTCGAAATGGCGTGTGCCATGATTCTCGTGAAATTTACCGAGCCGCAGCTGGCGCGGGACTGGTGCTCTCGTCGATGGTGAGCATATCGGTGCGCATTTTGTCCCACTCGCGAAGAGTAAGGCCGCGGGCCGCGAAGAAGCGACGAATCATCGGGGAATCCCAACGAAGCACTTCTTCAAGCACAGGAACGAGCACGCTCATAGCATTGTCGCTGAGCACGGTGCGGCGAGCTACGCGGGTAATGAATTTTGCCTCGGAGACGGCTATGGTGAGCCCGTCATACTGATTCACATGCATCATCACCGGCAAATCGGAACTTCCGTCGCCCATATAAATGATGTGATCGTGGCTGATACCGAGTTCGGCGCGCAGTTCTTCGAGGACCGTGATTTTGCCCCAACCCGCCGTGGCGCGGAGAATGGATTCCACTTCGCCGGTTGATTCGTTGAAACGGAAACGCGTGCCGAAGATGTGATCAGCGGGCACCACGCCTTCGAGGGCCGACTGAATAATTTCCTGCGGTGCAGCGGAAATAACGTAGAAGGAGAATTTGGTGTCGCCCGCGAGGCTGTCGAGCGAACGCGCAAAGAGGCTGACGTCGTGCTTCAGGCGGATGTGCTTACCGGTTTCGATCAGATGTTCGCGGCGAACGCGACGGAAGTCGGGGTCATGCAAGATCAGGTACGAAAGCTCGGCGCCCTGTTGGACGAGGTTGATGTTCGATAGTCCCTTGACCTTGTCGTGAAAGCCGTGAAAGCCGATCAGTTCGCTGAGCGCGACGCCCGAGTCGTTGAAGCTGAGCGTCTGGTCAAAGTCGCTGGCCAGAAGGTAGTTTTTCATTGCCATTGGGGTAATGCTCCTCTTTCTGCCCGCTTTTTGGCGGGCGCGAGCCAGACGGAAGGCTCGAAAAATCCCCACGCGTACACCATAACCGTAATCGGAGGTGCGGCCCCACTCATAATTTTAATGGGTGCTATGCGTGGAAAACGTGAACAAATTGTTATCTGTACATAAGATGCACGAAAACTGCAAAAGGTTCACAGGAAAGAGCTTAGAAGGAGTAAGGCTTTGGAAATCAAGGGCCTGGCATAGGCAACAAATCAAAAAATTCATGCGAAGAAAAAGCGATAAAAGGCGGGTGGTTGGTTGACTAGCGTGAACTGGCGATACACGGGCGAGAACGCGGTATCACCAGCCGGTGCACACCGTTGCGGGTGTGGATGCCTAAGGACGCCGGACGGGTTCGTCGGTGACGCTGTAAAGGTGGCCGTCCCGCAAGTAGAGCAGCTGGATTTCCTGATGGTTCAGCGGGCGGGCACCTCTGCGGCCGAACACAGCCAGTTGGTTGCCGGATTCATCGACCGCGCGGTCGCGATCAATGCCTTTCGAAATGGCCAGTGCCGGCCCTTTGGTTCGAGCGGTGGCGATCAGTTTTGGGGTAGGTCGTGGGCTAAAGCCAGAAAAGTGGGCCGGGTCGTCGAAGGGAGAAACGATCTGAAGGACGCGCAGGCCATTTCTGCCATCAGCGACGAAGGCAAAAGCGCTTCCGGCAACCATGCCGATTTTGACATCGTTGACATCATTAAGCTGGCCATCGGCAGTGAAGAGTTGATCAAGCTTCGGTGAGCAGGGACGCTCGACGTCGATGATCGCGAGGCCCTGGTTGCCGGCGGAAACGTAAGCGTAGGTGCGCGCTACATAAATGTTGCGGGCGTCTTCGAGCGCGACAAGTACGTGCGGCTCGGGCTTAGGTTGCGCGAGATCGGTGACGTCCAGGATTTTCATTCCGTCATGGTCGACGACGAAGGCGTAGCGGAATTGCACGGCGATGGCGCGAGGATCGTTAAGAAACGGTGCACCGATGGTGGCAGTGATTTTCGGCGCAAGAGGATTGTCAAGGTCCACGACGACGAGTGCTTTATTCGTGAGTATGTAGGCAAAGGTGCCGGCGATGGTGATGCGTCGCGCGCCCGTCAAAGCGCCGCCAGGATTGAAGGCCAAACCGCGCGTCAGGAAATTGTTGGTGGGATCGCCGTCGAGCAGCGTGCCCACACCAGGGCTTTTCGATTTCAGATCGGGATTGCCGACGATCACCAAGCCTTCTTCCTTATCGGCTACAAAAAGGAAACCGTAGAGAAGGTGGATGGGCTGTTCTTCGTTTTCCGGGATGCGCGCGCGCAGCGGGTCGATGCCCAGCGTGGTTGGAGAAGCGACGGCGACGGCATTCCTGGTGGGAAGGAAAAAGCGTTGGCCGAGCGGCGAGACGGGCGCGGTAGTGACACGCTCGGAAAATCCTTTGTTATCGATATTGGCTATGTCATAGATGCGCAGGCCACCTTTTCCCGTGGCGGCGTAGGCGTATTCGCCGCGCACCTGAATGTCCAGAACATTGCCCGAGTGGCTGGCGACAGCGGAAAGTTGGCGGTTGTGGGCCTCAAAGCTTTTGAAATCGGCTGGATAGGCGACGCGCTGCAGGTCGCTGCCGTAAATGGCTTCGGGCTCGTCATGCTCCGCGACGGCGATTGCTTCGAAGCCATGACTGCCGGTGGCGACGTAGATGTAACGCCCCAGAAAATTCATGAAGTTCGTGCCTTGAAGTAAGAGCTGGGCCATCCAGGCGTTGTTGTCGTTCGCCGCGGAAACGTGGCAGTCCGAGCATTCCTTGGTTTCTTTCGCGCGCACGGTGTGCGGCACAAAAGTACTGAAGGCTTGACCGGAAAAACCCGCAGCGGAGATGGTTTGCTGCGTGTAATAAAGCCACTCGCGGTTGGCGTTTTGCGAGCTGACAAGAATAGCGCAGGAGGAACGCGCCGGGGCGATGCGATGTCCGGTGACAGTGCCATCGACGCCCAGGAAGTAAGCGTCGTCGCGAAGAACCTGGAAGTTGTAGCTGGTGTAATTTTTTGTGAGCAAGCCTTCGTTGTGCAACATGGGGCGGCGCGCGTTGGCGGTCATTTGCAGGTGGCAGCCGAAACAGGTCGGAGTCCAGGAAGAGTGGCACGCATAACAGGTCATCGAGGAATTGGCGTGCGCCAGATTTTTCTCGTCGGTTGGAGATTGGGAATCGACCAGGCCATCTTTCCCCATGAGTTTGGCGCGAAACGACTTCAGGCTGAAGTGCGTGTTGCCGGGCGTTACCGTGTCTTTGGTCTGGACAATTTCCCATTCCGTGTGTTCGCCGGTCATGGAGCGCTGGAAGAGCTTGTCGGCACGCCATTCGAAGCGGCGCAAACCCCACGGCGTGCGGAGGGTTTCGAGGTGGCGGCCACGCGGTTCGCCGGGGCGCGGGGGATCCGGCGCTGCCGGCCCTGAAGTGACGAGCGTGGCTTTGCTCTGGATTGTACCGTGGCAATCGACGCAATCAATTTCAACGGCAGCGCGCGGTTCACCATAGATTTTCCCGGTGCCATGATTGTCCTGCGCGAAGTGACAGTCGGCGCAGTGCATGCCTTTTTCAAGATGAATGTCCGCGAGGTGGACGGCCTTTTGAAAGCGTTGCTTGTCATCGAAGGCGATCTCTTTGCCGTCTTTATCGAGCCAATTCCCTTTGCGGTCATGTTTGTAGACGGCGCGGTAGACCCAGCCGTGGCCGTGGAAATCGGCGAACTGTGTGGCCTTAAGTTGCGAATTGAATTCAGCGCTGCCAGTTTGCTCCAGGAATTTTTCGTCGCTCCATAGACCGCGCGCGGCGGCGGCTTCCGGGTTGCGTAAGGAGGATTGATAGCGTTCTTCTTCGGAGGGATTGTGTTGTTTTGCGGGATACATTTCCTCGGAATCGGTTTCGTTGTCCCACCAGGTTAGACCGAAATAGGTAGTGACCATATTCGTGCCGGGATGGACATGACAAATCATGCATTGGCTGGAGGGAATCGCGCGGGTGAAGGCGTGTTTGATCGGATGGCCAGGTTCATTTTTTGCAATCGCGGGGTCGCTCGAAGCGCTGTAACCGGAATGGCCAAATTGCGCGTAGGGACCGGAGTGGGATGGGTCGCGATCGTTGGCGTAAATAACGTGGCAGGCGGAACAGCCGCTGGAGCGGTAATCGCCAGGATGGTCGTTGGTACCGGGCAAGGAAAGGATGGGATCGAGCAGGCGCGTTTTCTGGAGACCGAGAAATACCGGATCGGTGCGTAATTCCGTGCCGAACCCGCGGTCGCTGAGCTTGTCGTCGGGCTTGCCGGGATTTTCATCGCTGGTGGGGTTGCCAATTTCGGCTTTTTTCTGGCTGCCTTGTTCGAATACACGCAAGACGTTCCCCGGTTGTGACTGCTCCCAGCGATCGAGCGGCGTGAGTTCAGCCAGTACACCTTTGCTTTGCGTTTCTTCCGCTGTGGGCGGTGGAATGGTTTTCAAGGATTGCGGCGCGCCGTTGCGGTCGTAGCTTTCACCGAAGCGGGCATTTTTGTAAGGGAAGCTGCCGTTGTTATAGAGCGCGGCGCCCCACAAAAATCCGCCGTGGGTCATCATGTTTGTGGAGACGGCACGCGCCTCGTTCGGGTGGCAGCCCGCACTACCGCAAGTTTCCGGGGCAACGCGAAGGTCGCCGGGATTTACGAATTTAATGTACGCGGCCGGTTCTTTCAGCCATTTCGTGTACGCACGTTCGGGTATCGTGAAACGATCTTTGAAGGCGGGGTCGCGAGGATGGACGTGGGCTTTTTCCTTGGCGACAGCGTACTCCTGTGAATTGATCGCCGTGCCTGCGGCGATGGATGCCGTGGAGTTTCCACCGTGACAATCGGTGCAGCCCAGATGCACGGCTTGGGACAGATGCATGGTGGGTTCATCGGTTGCGGTGTGACAGGTGATACACCCCGCGGATTTCCGATCGGCGTCTTGTTGCGATTGAGCGGAGAACAATCCGCCTCCGAAGGCGGCCCCTACAAAGGCTTGCGGTGAAAGGAATAGGAGCGAAACGGCAGCACAGAAAAGCGCCGGGAGGTGTTGGCGCCCCCCTCGCGGGCTTTTGCCTGTCCGTTTCGTCAAGTTTAGAAATCGCGGCATTCGCTTGTCCTTCAGAATGTAACCTTCGCCAAACCAAAAACGGAAAACTGAGTTCGCCCAGTGTAAATATCGCGGAATCCCTGCCCCGGCTGGAGCATGGAGGCGCCTCCGCTCAATACGAGATTTTCCGACAGGGGAGGACGATACTCAACGCCCGCGCCAAGATCGCTGCCGACGGTGTGATGAATTGGAGCTTGAAAGAGAACATACTCGAGAGGCTCAGTGCATATGAAGCGAAGGAAATTGTAGTTCGCAAACGCTTTGAGCTTGGGCGTCAGATTGAAATCCGTGCCTGCGTTCAATAGGAAAATTCCCGGGTTCACAAAGTTTGCCTGACCTTCTTCCTTGCTGGAGCGCAAATTGGGCAGAAGGCTGCCCTCCTGAGTCAGATCCACGCCAGTTCCGGTGAGGCGAATGGCTTGTTGATTCCAGAAACTGAAAATGCCTCCAGCGAAATTGGGCAAGTCCACGATGGAGTCGAAGCCGTTGGCGCGTCCATCGCGAGGGTTGGAGTCTCCGGAGGAATAAAACGCGGAAACGCGATAACGAATCCAATCGCGATCGAGTGACAATTCCGCAGCGGCCATTTGGGCATTGACCGTGACGCGGCGACCGGCGATGGGATTGAACGTGTCTTCGCCGACGGCTTCGTAAAACGCGTGCGTGAGATTGAGGCGCTTGATGTGCCCGCTGCCGAGCCAGCCAAAATAGCCTACGCGAATGCCGTGAGGGATTGGACCGACACCTTGATTAACGACGTTGCCGATAGGCGCGGGCCGAACCAGAAAGCCGTTATCGTCGTAGTGGATGCTGGGGTCGTCTTTGTTCCATGCACCGACAAACTCCGCGGTGTATCCCGGGAAAAAGAAATCTTGCCAATAGAAATTTGCGAGTACAACTTGTTGCTGGCGCAGGGCGAAGCTATTGAGGCCACTGTTCGTATTTTTCTCGAGGAAATTGAAGTAAGTGGCGTTGTACTCGATGCGGTCGCTGTCCCACGTTCCAAACAAGCGCAGGCCCGGCTGTTCGTCCACAAAAAGAAAGCCGCGGAAATCTGCGTTGAATTGCTGAATACCGGCGCGAGCGGAAACAAAATCGAAGTTGGGGCTGAGATCGTGGAGCTTTACCTCGACGAAAGCTTCCTGCAAGCCGATGTGATCGTCAAATCGCATAGTGCCCTTGCGCACGTCGGGACTGACGATGCCGAGTTCCTGGACGTCGAGATAATTCAGGCTGAGTTCGGGCGTGATACGAATACGCCAATCGACCGGCTTGAATGAAGTGTCGCCATGAAACAGGTCGAACGAGAAACGGAAGGTCTGGTCCAGGAAGAATTGGTCGCCGTGACCGAAAAAATCTGCGCTGCCTGGCCGTGCAGGACTGGCATCAGTGGGCGTGGGAACACGACGGCCATCCAGGAAAGTTTCTGCCGTCCCGGTGAAGTCCAGGAAAACCTGCTGGCCGAAAAGTTCCGGCCAGATGGGTTCGTCACCCTTGAAGCGATTGTGATCGAAGGGATCGTACCAGTGGGGCTTGGCGTAAATGGAATCGTTCCGGGCGGAATAGCGTTGGTAATCGGGTTGCGACAGTTTCCAACGATTCGGAACGGTATTGAAGACGTCGGCAGCGGGTGGCAAGACTTCGGGCGCAAACTCGAGGATGTAATTGGGATCGCCGTCAAGGCGATGACGGAATTCCCTATAGCTTCCGGCGGGCATGACGCCTTCGGCCGGAAGCGGCGGGCCCAGTTCAGGCTGGCGAGGCAGCCGGGAGCGAAGCTCGGCGTTATCTGAAGACACTAGAACAATTTCCAGGGTGAGGACCTCGTCGGCTTTCAACGATAGATCGCGAATCAAGAATGTGGAGTGAGCGTCGGCTTCAACGCGAAGTTCGTAGGAACCGGGAGGGAGCGGGAAAATGCGAAACAGGCCGTCACCGGACGCTACGGCAGAGACGGTCTGATTCGTTTGCGTATTGCGCAGAGAGAGCCGGGCCGCCACAACCGGCCGTGAAGCCGACGCTGACACTTGCTCGCGCACGGTGCCATCGAGTGCCGTCGTCGTCAGCGCTTGCTCGCGCGGAATGCGTTTGCGCGGCGCGCTTCCCGAAGAAATCGTCACGGAGGGGTTCGGCGTGGAATCGGGGGTCTGCGCCTGCAACAAAAAACCTGGCGCTATGGCGAGGAGGAAGCATAGTCCCGCGGCAACCGCATACGTCTTGGACGGAGTGAGAAAGCGCATTCAGTTAAAACGGCAAGGTAGTGAAACGTTTCGCGATCTCCGTCAACTACACCGGATTCGGCGAGGCGCAGCAACCTTTTTCGTAAGCAGATGGAGATAGTCAATAACGTCCCCCTGGCGTACTGGGGTCACCGATTCCCCATCTGTGTTCAGATTGCCAATTGTGACGCAACGAGCGCGCATGTTACCAACGAAGCTGACACTTTTATGGAACATGTTCTTCGCCGGCCGGTGGAATCCCGGCGCGCGTACCAGCACAGGCGGAAGACCCTCGCTCTAGGAATAATTCTGGCGCTCGGAATTGCGCTCGCACTGACGATTTTACTGGTGGGCTGCGGCAGCGTGGCGTCCTCGTCTGACAGCGCAACGGCACCACCCCCGGCGGCACCATCCTCGACAGCACCGTTGGGCATCAACGACGTGCAGAATATCGTGCAAGTGGCAGCGCAAGCCGCGGACTCCGCAAGCATGGTGATTGCCGTCGTGGATCGCGGCGGCAGTGTGCTAGCCGTATATCGCAAGCCTGGAGCGGCAACAACGGCCGTGGGGAATTTTGGCGCGATTGTAAATATAAATGACCTGGCAGTGGGTCTGGCGCGCACGGCTGCTTACTTCAGCAACGATCAGGCGCCGCTTTCTTCCCGCACTGTGCGGTTTATCAGTGGGATTCATTTTCCTCCAGGCGTAACGAATGCCACCAATGCGCCGCTCTACGGAATCGAAAACACGAATCGAGGCTGCACGCTGGCGACGAATTTCCTGCCGGGGCAATCGGTGCAGCCTTCGCTGACGCTTGGCGGCGGATTTGGACTGGGCATCATTACCGGTAAGGCGGATTTGCTCGACAGCGATCCGAATGCGGTGAATGCCGGCGGCGTGCCGATTTTTCGCAGCGGCGTTGTGGTTGGCGGCGTGGGTATAGCCGGTGTTTCTTCCGATACTGCCGAGTATGCCGGCTATGTGGCAGCAACCTCGAATGGTTTTGCTCCGACACCGGCAGCCCCTGGAGTGGTTTTTATTAATGGAATCGCGCTGCCGTTCGTGAATCAGACCTCGGCCCCGAGCGGCGTGACGCCGGGAACCTTCACCGGAACATTTCTTATGGGACCATTGGCCAGCGCAGGACAACCACCGGAAGGGGATTTGATCGCACCTGCTGCCGGACCGCTCGGAGGGCTCAGCGTCGCCGACGTGCAAGGAATTCTGAACACTGCAGAGACCACCGCGAAGCAAACCCGCGCGGTGATCCGGCTTCCCATCGGATCGCAGACGAAAATGGTTATTGCAGTAGCCGATCTCGACGGCACGATCATCGGACTGCGACGCATGACCGATTCGACGGTGTTCAGTATCGATGTAGCGGTAAGCAAGGCTCGCAATATGGTGTATTTCAACAGCGCCCTGCGCACTGCCGCCGACCTGAATCAGGTGCCGATGGGAACGGCGGTAACCAATCGAACGATTGGTTTCGGTGCGCAACCACTGTTTCCCCCAGGGATCGATGGCGGCGCTTCCGGGCCATTTTTTAATTTGTATGCGCAGGATGTTGCGAATCCTTGCACGCAAGGTTTTCAGGATGGGCCGCCGAACACCAATAAAAGCGGTGTGGTGTTTTTCCCGGGCAGCGTGGGACTTTACCGGAACGGCGTGCTTGTCGGCGGACTCGGGGTAAGCGGCGACGGCGTGGACCAGGACGATTACGTTGCCGCGGGCGGCGCGGCAGGTTTCGAAGCGCCCGCGCGGATTCGTGCGGACCAGATTGTCATCGATGCCGTGCGCCTTCCCTACCAGAAATTCCCGGAGAATCCGACAGAGTGAAGGTTTTCCACTCCTGAACCTTACTTCTTTTTCTTGCGAATCAAGCCGGCAAGTTCGCGCGTATAGCCCGCGATCGCTTCGGGATTCGCTTCGCTATTAACAAACTGGCCTTCCCGGCGGCAGACGATGAGCCCCGCATCCTCCAGTACACGAAGATGATGGGAAACAGTGGCCGGGGTCACGCCGCGCAGAGAAACGATCTGGCCGCAATTCATGTGCTCGCAAGAGCTGATGGCTTCGAAGATGCGCAGGCGCGTCTCATCCGCGAGCGCCTTGGAGATACGTTCAATCTTTTGGCGGTCCATCGTCAGAAGCGAGTCTAGCGAAGGGCAAGCGCTGGCGCAACAGGGCAGGAAAAGAGTGTAACCCAAACATTTAGACATTCATCGAAGTATCGAAGTAACGGGATTCGAGTTTACAGCCCCAAAGGGGCGGAGGCTTTTATGAAGCGACTGCAAGGCAAGGTTGCGGTGATTACGGGCGGCAACAGCGGCATCGGACTGGCAACGGCGAAGCGCTTTCTGGACGAAGGGGCGAAGGTGGCTATTTCCGGCAGAAACCAGAAGACGCTGGAGGAATCCGCGAAATCGCTCGGCGATGGCGTGTTGGCCGTCAAGGCGGACACGGCAAAACTCGAGGATATTGGGCAATTCCTCGGTGAGGTAAGCAAGAAGTTCGGGAAGATCGATGTGCTGTTCGTCAACGCCGGGGTGGCAAAGTTTGCGCCGCTGAACGAAACACCGGAAGCAATTTTCGACGAGCAATTCGATATCAACATCAAAGGCGCATATTTCACGATTCAGAAAGCGTTGCCGTATCTCAACGACGGCGCTTCCATCGTTTTTAATACCAGCGTGGCGGGATCGACCGGTACACCTACGACGAGCGCCTATTCAGCGACGAAGGCAGCGCTGCGGTCGCTGACCCGGACAGCCGCGGCGGAACTGGCGGAGCGCAAAATTCGCGTAAATGCCGTGGCGCCGGGACCAATCGTGACGCCGATCTTCGGGCGCACCGGGTTACCGCAACAGGTGATCGACGATTGGGCCAAAGGGTTGGTAGAAAAAGTGCCGATGAAGCGCTTTGGACAACCCGAAGAAGTAGCAGGCGTCGTTGCGTTCCTGGCCTCCGCGGACGCGTCCTACATAACTGGCGTGGAAATCAACGTGGATGGCGGCCTGGGACAGCTCTAATTGAATTTTTTGCGCGCGACGGCTGGAGCAGAAACCGGCCTCTGCTCTACTCTCGCGGCGCGGAAGGATTTGCGGAGTTCGCGACGTTGACGTCGAGAAGCCATTTATGCGCAGCGTCGCCGGGCGTGTAACAATTCCCGTCCGGCGCATAGGTTGCGGCGCAGCGGGCTGTGAACTGTTTGCGGCGCGGGCTCTGCGCGAATTGCCAGACAGCCGCTTCGGCCGTCCCACCCTGAGCAACGACGGGAGGCGTTTGCGGGAAAATGCACCCGGGCGAAGGCGGACAAGCGTCGTTGAAGATCCAGAACGTCAGCTGGCGGCCGCCGAGGTGGTCCTGTAGATCTTTGACAGTAGTGATGGTCTTGCCGTCGCCATCGTTCACAGGCATGCCTGAACAGTACGTTCCGCTGCGGAAATGCAATCGAGACAGCGTGTCGATCCAGGCGTTGACGTACTCGTGATACGCGGGACTTAAGCGGCCGCCCTCTTCGATGTCCAGAAAAATAATGGTACCTGGTGGAAAGCCTTCCTCCTGGGCAAGTTTGACGGCGCGCTCGCCATCGGCAATGCCCTTTTGTTTCGCGGCGGCGGACGATTTCAGATTGCGACTTTCTCTCCCGTTGAAAAGTACCATGAAACCGAAGCCTTGCGATTGCAGCAGTTGCCGTTTGCCAAGCCAGTTCGTACGCTTCTCCCCCGGCGGAGGGCTAAGCCAATATCCAGTGAAAGAAAAGGTCTTGTGTAGAACGGGAAGTCCATCGTCGCCGGGATATTCGTTGAGGTCAAAGCCGAGGTAACTAGCAGCCTGAACCTGGGTAGTACTGGAGCGATTGGGAAGTGCCAGTAGGACCGCAAACGCGGAAAGTAATAGCGCCGCAAACAAAATGCGTGGGCGATGCATCAACAAAATTTACAGCATGTGGCTTGGCAGCGAAAGAGAAAGAACGGACAGACTCACGCGTCCATGTAGTGAGCAGCGCCATTTCCAAAGCACCAATTTTCCCAGCTGACTTCGACGAGGTTGGTGAGCACGTCTTGAGGGCGCACACCAAGAGGTTCCGCTAATCGCTCCGCAACCCGTTTGTAAGAGAGGCGCTTCTGCTGTGGCTTGCAACCAGTGCTCAAAGTAATTTGTACCAACACGACCGCGTCACACGGTAGGCACAGAGATTGCTCGTGCTTAGCCTTCGCGAAGTTTGTGGCCGGAGAGATTGCCCAGACCATCGTAGGCGGCGTATTTATAGGTTTCACTCAGCGTGGGGTAATTGAAGACCTGCTCGATGAATTCATCAATGGTCAGTCCCTTGTCGAGGACCATCATGCCGATGTGGATCAGCTCGGTGGCGGATTCGCCGATCATGCTGATGCCGAGAAGCTTGCGATCCGCGCGACGAAAGATAAGTTTCAGCATGCCCGCGGTATCGCCGGTAATATGCCCGCGTGCGTTGTTCGCGTAGTGGGCGCGCCCAACGCAGTAGTCAATTCCCTTTTCCTTGCAGGATCCCTCTGTTTCTCCGGCAGCGGAAATTTCCGGGATGGTGTAGATGCCCATGGGCAATAGCGAAGCGACTCGTTGTTTATACTTCAGGCCGAAGGCGTAGCACACGGCAACACGTGCTTGCTCCATGGATGTGGAGGCCAAGGCGGGAAAGCCGATGACATCGCCGACGGCGTAAATATTCGGCACGGAGGTACGGTACTGTTCGTTGACGGGAATGTAGCCGTGATCGTCGAGCGAGACCGCCACCTTTTCCAATCCCAGATCGTCTACGGCAGCGCGGCGGCCTGCCGCGAAAAGCGCCGCATCTACTTCCAAGGTTTTGCCGCTTTTCATACAGAGTCGCGTGCCAAAAGGATGGTTTTCGACTTTGACGGGCCGCTGGTTGAACCACAGGTGCATGCCGAGAGCGGCGAATCGATCGCGCAAACGGCTGGAAATTTCTGCGTCAAGAAAGGGCAGCAACTGATCTCGTCCGTCCACGAGGGTGACATCGACGCCTAATGCCATGAAGATGGAAGCGTATTCGCAACCGATCACGCCGCCGCCGATAACCGCCAGGCTTTTGGGAATGCGCTCCAACTGCAGAAATGTGTCGGAATCGAAGGTGTGCACATCATCGAACGCAATTTCCGCGGGACGGTGAGGTTTCGAGCCCGTAGCAATTAAGATGACCTCTGCGTGAAGTGTTCGTTGACCGTCCGGACCACCGACGACCACCGTGTGGCCATCCTGAAAGTAAGCCTGGCCATGCAGGAGTTCAATTTTGTGCAGCTCGAGGTTCTTCAGGATGCGGGTGCGTTCCATTTCCACAACCGCTCGTTCATGGTGCATGAAATCGTGGACGGTGAGATTTTCTTTCAGGGAGTAATCGATGCCGTAGAGCCCACGTTGTTTGAGACCGGAAAAATAGAGAGCCGATTCGCGCAGCGTTTTGCTTGGGACAGTTCCGGTGTTGATGCAGCTGCCGCCGACGGCGTGGGCTCTTTCCACGACGGCCACGCGCTTGCCGAAATAAGCGGCTTGGGCCGCGCCTTTTTCGCCCGCTGGGCCGCAGCCGATAACCACAAGGTCGAATGTTTCGGGAGAACCCACACAACCTCCGCAAAGAACACAACAGATCCGACAAAATTCACGAGTACAAAGACTGAGTACGATTTTAGAGCAGCGTGCTGCATTCGAACGCAAATACTCGGCAGGCTGTGCCGAAATGTGTCTGGCGAACAG
Organism: Candidatus Acidiferrales bacterium; assembly: GCA_963742325.1. GTDB lineage: Bacteria > Acidobacteriota > Terriglobia > Acidiferrales > UBA7541 > Acidiferrum. Next base: position 4,815,253 of record CAVULB010000002.1, read on the forward strand.
CCGACTTGCATCGCGGGCAGGTCTTTTGATGTGATACGAGCATGAATCTGCCCTATTTCGTGCGTTGGGCCACGGGCATCCGGTGGCAGTGGAAAGTATTCATCCCGATTATCACCGTCCTGGTTTTGAGCATCCTGGCAATCCGGGTGGTTTTGCGTTCGCACGAAACTTTGGACGTGCAGTGGATTCTGATCGCCGCGGTATTTTTCGCGATTCTTTTGTGCTTCGTGCTGCTGGCGGTGTTGTTGGTGCTGGTTGAGCGGCCACTGGAAGAATTGATGGACACGATCAGACGAGTGCAACACGGCGACCTGACCGCCCGCGTAAGCTTCGCCAAGCGCGAGGACGATATCGGACAACTGGGGCGGCAATTCAATGAAATGGTGGAGCGACTGGATCAAAACCAGCAGGAAATAGAAGAGCTGCATGCTCGGGAGATGACTCGCGCGGAACACCTAGCCACTCTCGGGGAGATGGCGGCCGGGCTGGCGCACGAAATCCGCAATCCCTTGGCGGGCATTGCTGGAGTTGTGGACATCATGGCGAAAGAACTGCCGGCCAGCAGCCCGAGTCGCGGCGTGATTGGAGACGTACATCGGGAGATTCTGCACATTCAGGCGATCCTGAATGATTTGCTGTCCTATGCGCGTCCACGGCCACCGGATTTCCACGCAGCGAATCTGAACACCACCACCGAACAGGCCGTTTTAATGGCACGGCAACAAGTGCTAACAAAACCCATCCAGATTTTGTTTGAGCCCAATCCAGCTTTGCCGTTGGTGGAACATGATCCGGCCTTGATTCAGCAGGTGATCCTGAACCTGGTGCTGAATGGCATCCAGGCCATTTCCGGCCCGGGACAGGTGCAAGTTGAGATGCGGGAAGATCCGGGGTTTGCCGTGATTCAAGTTTCCGATACTGGGCGCGGAATCTCGCCGGAAGCCTTGCCAAGAATCTTCAAGCCGTTTTACACGACTCGTAGGGAGGGCACCGGCTTGGGATTGTCGCTGGCGAACAGCATCGTGCAGTCTCACGGCGGCCGAATTGAGGTGAGCAGTGTACTGGGGAAGGGTACACGGTTTAGAATCTGGCTGGCCGTGCAACACTTAAAGCCAGCCCGCGGGAAAAGTCTCCAGCCACTGATTTGATGATAGAGTGAAAATATGCCCCAAAAGAGGATTTTGATCGTCGACGACGAAAAGCTGGTGCGCTGGGCGCTGAACCAGAAGTGTGCCGAGTTTGGTTACCAGACGCTCGACGCCGAAAACGGTGAAGAGGCGCTGCGGGCATTGCAAAACGAACCCGTGGACCTAGTTCTCCTGGACGTGCATCTCCCTGATTTGAGCGGCATTGAAGTATTGGAGAAGCTGAAGCAGAGCGGCGAGACGCGCAGCATCATCATGATGACTGCGGACCCGCAACTGGACGACGTAAAGGCGGCATTGCGGCTGGGGGCATACGATTTTGTCAGTAAACCGATAAATTTTGAGGAGCTGAACGTCACCCTGCAGAATGCACTGGAAGCCGGCGCATTGCGGACGGAAGTAGAGTCTTTGCGCGACGAAGTGCGGCGGCGAGCGGGATATCACGATGTCATCGGCGTGTCTCGCAAAATCACGGAGTTGATGAAGTTCGTGTATAAGGTGGCGGCGAGCGAAGCCACGACTATTTTGATCCAGGGGGAGAGCGGCACAGGCAAGGACCTTGTGGCGAAAGCCATCCATTACCACAGTTCGCGCACGGAACGGCCGTTCGTAGCCATCAACTGCTCAGCCATTCCGGAAACTTTGATGGAGGCTGAGCTTTTCGGGCATGAAAAAGGGGCTTTCACCGACGCCAAGGCCATGAAGAAGGGCCTGTTTGAAGTGGCCGATGGCGGGACATTGTTCCTGGATGAAATTGGCGAGCTCTCTCCGTTGTTACAGGCCAAGCTGCTGCGCGTGCTCGAAGACCAAGTGATTCGCCGGATCGGCGGCGTGCGCGATATTCAGGTGGACGTGCGAGTGATTGCCGCATCCAATCGCGATCTGGAACGGGAAGTACGCGAAGGCCGGTTTCGCCAGGATCTTTATTACCGGCTGGCGATCATCGCCATATACCTTCCCGCGCTGCGTGAGCGCAAAGAGGACATCACGCCGCTGGTCGAGTTCTTCCTGGCACATTACAACCGGAAATTCCGAAAATCTGTGCAGGGCTTGTCGGAAGAAACCATTCGACTGGTGCAGAATTACGACTGGCCCGGAAACGTGCGCGAGCTGAAGAATGCCCTCGAACGCGCCATGATTCTGGAGGATGGCAAGCTCTTGAAGCCGGATGATCTGCCTTTCACGGTGGCCAGCGGCCGGAGCGGTCCTGTGGCCGCAGTGGACAGCCCCTTGACGCCTCCCGTCGAAAAGGCTCCCGCACCGGGTAAGAGGCGGTTGCCACCGCTTTCAATTCCGGAGGGTGGCACTTCGCTGGAGGATGTGGAGCATGCGCTGGTAGAGCTGGCCCTGCAGCAGTCGCATGGAAACCAAATTAAGGCGGCAAGGCTCCTAAACATCAGTCGGGACGCGCTGCGTTACAAAATGAAGAAGTTCGGCTTGTCGCACTCGGAAGAAGAAGAGTCCGCCACCCCGAGCAACCCGAAGTAGGGACCCAAATGCTCCCTGTGACAAACAAACAGGACTGCGTGAGATGCCCCGAGTAAGTGTGAAAACCCGCATCTTTGAAGAGTTCAAACCTTTGCCCGGCGCACTCGCCAATTATAAGACGCTTATTTACAGCCAGTTAGAAATTCGTGCAAAACCGAACGAAATGGAATGCGAGCTGCATCACTGTTCCACGTTCAGCAATTGGGCAATGGAGCGATTGTCAAAAGGCTGAACAGTGGGCGTTCCTTTTAGGACGGTCGGGCTCGCGGTGAAGGCTCGAAAGGATACGTCGTAAAAAGGGACGCCCACAATAAAAAGTTTGGCGAAAAGTTCGGCAGCGGTCAGCGAAACTGTAACGGAGCGTCGTGTGTACGACGCGAACGCCCGCATCACGGGCTTCTGAATAAGCTGGCCGCTGCCCTTGTTTTGTGCCCCCTTCCAAAGCTCCCTTTTGACAGCAGATACCAACTTATTACGTTGCTCTTTTCCCACACTGTTAGGTGAATCGGCGCAGAAAATTGCGAGACTTGGCTCACTGCCGGAAACTTTTCTGAAAAACGGACTGTAACATCTTTGTTTCTAATTAGCTGCAAGACGACGCTGTGGTACCGAACGTGCACCCTTGCCTTCGAGATCATAGAGAGCCTATTGCGTGCGTGGAAAGCTGCTGTGTCTTGAGGAGGCCTTTATGCCGCAGACTGCGGAACAAAAGGAACTAAAGAAGGTTGACGGGAATCAACGCGTAACCTTGACTAAGATCCTGGTGACGACCGACTTTTCCGAAGCGTCGGATCGCGCTTTGGACTATGCAATTGCGCTTGCGCGGCGCTATGACGCGCGCATTTATCTCACCCATGTAATCACGCCTGATCCGTTTCAGTTTGCGGAACCCCAACTGGCCCAGGCCACTTATGAAAAAGTCCGCCAGGCGGCGGAAGAAGGCATCACCGATATACTGATTTCCGGAAAGCTACACGGCTTGCCGCATGAAGTTCTGATGGAAGAAGGAAATGTCTGGCCAACATTGGAAAAAATGATCGTGGAGCACGAGATCGATCTCGTAGTTGCCGGTACCCATGGACGGGGAAAGGTCCAGAAGCTTTTGATCGGTTCGGTTGCCGAAGAGATATTTCGGCAAGCGAGTACGGCGGTGCTGACGGTTGGTCCGGCGGTGAAGGGCGGCACGGCGCCAGAGATCGAGTTCAAACACATCCTGTTTGCCACGGATTTTGGGTCAGGCGCCGAAAAAGCGGCAGCTCATGCATTTTCTCTGGCGCAGGAACACAGTGCGCGATTGACGCTCTTGCACGTGGTCGAGACTGCGGCGGCGTACACCGAGGAAAGCGTGGCGCGCAAACGCGATATCCACGTTGCGCGCATGAAGCAGCTGATGCCGGCCGGCTCGGAAAACTGGTGCCAGCCTGAATTTCGTGTGACCTACGGGTCGGCGGTAGAAGAAATTCTGATCGCCGCGCGGGAGAGCAAGGCAGATCTGATCGTGATGGGTGCAAAAGCTAGGAAAAGCCTGGCGGGACATGCTCCTTTGACGATCGCCTATAACGTTGTGATCAAGTCGATCTGCCCGGTTTTGACCGTTCGCGGCTAAATCCTAGATAGGGGCCAGAATCCTCTTGCGAGGATCTGTATCCCCGATCCTAAGGCGGTGCTGCATCCTCCCCCCCGGTTGAGCAGCACCGCCCCTTGTTTATTGAGGACGTTCACTGTTTCCCCGCAATGGACGCAAACGGTACCGGCGCGATCTTGCCGAATCAGTACAAATATGTTTACATGCGCTCAACTCGGTAAATTCCGTCAGGAGCACTCATGGCCAACGTTGACCTACGCCCGATGAGCCTCGGTGAGGTACTGGACCGGACATTTACTTTGTATCGGGAGCACTTCCTGCTATTCGTAGGCATAGCGGCGCTGCCCAATCTGTTGATGCTGCTGTTTCGCTTTGCCGTGCTGCTGCTAACCAGAGCCGGGAGCACGAATGGGGTGCCTAATCTTTCGTCTCCGAGCGTCGTAGGTGGCGCGATCCTCGGGGCATTAGGGTGGATTATCATCCTTCTATTGATGGTTGGTATTACACAGGCTGCCACGGTAATTGCCGTTTCCGATCTGTTCCTGGGCCGGGAAGCGAGCATTGGGAGTTCCTATCAACAAGCGAAGAGCAGCATACTGACGGTCATCGCGATCATGATCATGGCCGGCCTGGCCACCGGTGTGGGGTTCATCTTTCTGATCATCCCCGGAATTTATATCGCCTGCCGCCTGGGGGTCTCTGTCCCTGCGGCGGTGGTCGAGCAGGATTCTCCGGTTTCGGGGATGGAAAGAAGCATGGAGCTTACAAAGGGATTTGCCGGGCAGGTGTTTCTGTTATTTCTACTGGTGGTGTTTTTGACCTATGCGGTAGCGGGGCTGTTGCAGTTTCCTGTCATGTTTTTCGCGTTTAAGGCCGCCATGGCCAGACAGCAGGTCTCTTTTGGCGTGTCCGCCTATTCCTATGTCGCGGAATTCGTTTCCCAGGTCATTGTGGGCCCCATCGGGACCATCTCCGCCGCGCTGATGTACTACAATTTGCGGGTGCGCAAAGAGGGTTTTGACATTCAGCACCTGATGAGCTCACTGGCGAGCGCTCCGAGACCGCTGGCCGATCCACCGGGAATTCGTTAGAGAAAATGAAGCGATGCGGCGTGGGAATCGAAATGCAGCGATACGTCGTAGCCCTCGTGGCCGGGCTGCTGCTTTGGATTCCCGGCCGCGCGCAAACGCCCGGTAACGGCGACGCCGCCGCAATGTCTCCGATTCAACTTGACCTGCCGTCCTACCAGCGCGAACTGTCGCATATCGCAGAAACGCTCCAGAACCCCGCGAAAATCCCGGAGTTGCGGCGGTCGCTGCCCGACTCGTGGACGGTACGGAACGGCGAGCGCGTCTACCACGTGCCGACAAGAGAGATATCGGAGGCGCTACGGGAAATCGAACGTGCTCCTGAAAAAAACACAGCGGCTTTACTGGAAGCGCGATTGGACGCCATGCGGCAACAGACGGAGGAGCTTGCGGACCCCTCTCCCAGCGCGAACATGGCGGAAGCTGCTGATAAGCTGAAAAAAATCATGGAGCGCGGGGAGTTCCGCGAGGTCTCCGGGCCATCGCGGTGGGATTTGCTGCGCGCGCGAATCATTCGCTGGATCGTGTTGCACATCCTTACGCTGCTCGGCCTGTTACACCTCAGCCACAAAACAGGAAACGGGATCGTCTGGGGCGTTTTGTTCCTGGCAGTGGTTCTTCTCTTCTATGTCGCCTACCTATGGCTGACCAAATCATCGGGAGACCCGAGCTTTCGCGCTCCTGCAGAACCAACCGAGAGCGATGCGCGGCATTGGCTGCAGGACGCCCTTGCTGCAGCGGATCGTGGCGATTTTCGCGAAGCAGTGCGGTGCGCGTATTGGGCATCCGTGGCTCGTCTCGAGGACATTCGAATCCTGCCACGCGACCGCGCCAGGACGCCCCGGGAATCGTTGCAGCTTCTGGATCAACATCCAAAGGAACAGGGAATTTTGCGAACGGTTACGCGAAGTTTCGAATTGATCTGGTATGGATACCGGCCCGTTTCCGCAAGCGATTGGGCCGGTATAAAAGAACAGTTGGAGAAAATGGGATGCCTGCAGGCCTCGATCGCACCGACCGTTCCCTCCTGATCGGTGCGGGCATAGCGGTGGTGGTTCTGGCGATCGCGACGTCGCTACTGACGCCTTCGCGCCGGGGCGGCCGCACGGGCTTTCCCTCGACCTATTCGACGACGTGGGATGGGGCCAAAGCCGCGTATCTGCTTTTGGGCGAATTGGGCTACAACGTTCACCGTTGGGACAAGTCTCCTTCGGAATTAGCGACTGACGCGCACAACCAGGTTTTGATTCTTGCCAATCCTTCGCAGCCCCCTTCGTCAGAGGAAATGGCAGCTCTTCGGCGCTTTCTGGATAGCGGCGGACGAATCGTCGTGACGGGCGACGACTTTTCGGACTTTCTTCCGGGCGGGCAACGATTCGTCGAGATCGATGACGCGGAGGGCGAAACGCAATTCCCTGCCTTGCTGCCTTCGCCGCTCACTTCAAGAGCGCCGGAGATCAGCATGGCGCCGCCAATCAACTGGCGGCCATCGCGCATCGATCAGATTGCCGCATACGGGAATACCGAGACTGCAGCGGTTGTGACGTACGGTGTTGGTGAAGGGACGATTGTATGGTGGGGCTCGCCTTCGCCGCTGACGAATCGCGGGATCCAGGAACCGGGTAACCTGGCCCTTCTGTTGAACTCCGTCGGTAGTATGCAAGGCAAACGAATCCTTTGGGACGAGTATTTCCACGGCGCGCGCGGGGATTTCTGGTCGTACATCGTCAAAACGCCGCTTCCCTGGGTCTTCGCCCAGTTGGGTGTGCTGTTCGCGTTCGTTTTAGTGACGTATTCCCGGCGGTATGGCACCATCCGGATGCCCGGAAAAATTTCTCGTCTGTCTCCGCTGGAATTCGTGAATACGCTGGGCGATCTGTACAGTTCCGCGCACGCGGGGTCCGCTGCCGTGCGCGTGGCTTACCAGCGATTGCGTTATCTGTTGACGCGACAATTGGGGATGCCCGCCAATGCGACCGTCGCGGAGATTGCGCGCGCTGCGCACCAGACGCTGGGTTGGGAAGAGCAATCGCTGCTGGGGGCACTGGCTCGCGCGGATCGCAATTCAAGAACATTGGACGTGACGGACGACGAGGCTTTGGAAATTGTGCAGGACCTTCACGAGTATATGGCGCGTCTGGAAATCCGAAATGCGCCGGAGGAAAAGGGGCAATCTGAATGAGTCAAGCGCAGGACTTAGCGAATCATGTGCGAAGCCAACTCGCGCGGGTAATTGTTGGCCAGCAGGAGGTGATGGACCAGTTGCTGCTGGTGCTGCTGGTCGGAGGACATGCGCTGGTGGAAGGCGTACCCGGGTTGGCGAAAACCCTTGCGGTGAAGGCGCTGGCTAATATTTTTCAGCTGAAATTCCAACGGGTGCAGTGCACGCCGGACCTGATGCCGGCCGACGTGATTGGCGCCAACGTCTTCAACATGGGCACAAGTTCCTTTGCGCTGCACCGCGGGCCGATCTTCACGGATCTTTTGCTGGTGGACGAAATTAATCGCACACCACCGCGCACGCAATCCGCGCTGCTGGAAGCGATGGAAGAGCGGCAGGTGACCATCGATGGCACCAGCTATGAACTGACGCCGTTCTTCACAGTTTTTTCGACGCAGAACCCCGTTGAATTCGAGGGCACCTATCCGCTGCCAGAAGCTCAACTGGACCGCTTCGTGGCAAAAATCCGCATCGGTTATCCGAACGGAGCACAGGAAGTGCAGATTCTCGAAAACATTCAAAACGGCTTCGACTCGCGCGAGTTGAAAAAGGTGAACTTCGAGACGGTCTCGCCGCAAGCGCTGATGGCCGCGAGAGTGGAAGCGGCACAGGTGAAAGTCGAGCCGGCGCTTTTCCAGTACATTGTGAAGCTGGTAGCGCGCACGCGAAACTGGCCGTCGGTTAGCCTGGGTGGCAGCCCGCGCGCGGCGATCAGCTTGATGCTTTTCGCAAAAGGGTTGGCGTCCACCGAAGGACGTGATTTTCTGATTCCCGACGATGTGAAAACCGCGGCGCTGCCCATTCTGCGGCACCGGTTGGTGCTGAAGCCTGAAGCGGATCTGGAGGGCGTAACTCCCGACCAAGTGGTGCGCGATGTGGTGAAGGGCGTAGAAGTTCCGCAATGACGGAGTCTTCACAGCTGGCTCCGGCGCCGGTTGGCGCGCGCGGCAAAGCAAAAGGCAAACTGGGCGTGGCGTTCGGACGCCGGTTCTTTTTGCTGTTGCTGGTTGGGCTGGTATGGATTGGCCCCGCCTGGGCAAATCCAAAATATCTCCTGGGATTGGCGCTTTGGGATGTTCTCGTGCTTTCGCTTTGGGCGGCTGATCTGACACGATTGCCGAAACCGGAACAGATCGAAGTGCGCCGGGTGTTTCATTCCACGCTGCAGTTACGCGAACCGGCAGAGGCTACGTTGGAATTCACAAACCGTGGAAAATCGACAGTGTTGCTTCGCGTTCAGGAAGAAGTGCCCGTCGGCCTGCGCAAGGAAATTCCGGAAAAGGATGTGCGCATCCCAGCGGGGGGCTCGCAGAGTGCTGCTTATTCTATCTGCCCGCGCCAACGTGGCGATATGAATTTTGGCAACACATTTTTGCGCTACCAGACAACCTGGCAGATTGCCGAACGTTGGGCTAGCGCTTCTTTGCAACAGACGATTCGTATTTATCCAAATTTTCAGGAGTCAAAGAAAGATACGATTTACCTGATGCGCAGCCGCCAGATTGCGCTGGAAAAAAGATACAAGCACCAGCCGGGTCAAGGGCGGGAATTTGAGAGTTTGCGGGAATATCGCGAGTCGGACGAATGGCGCGACATCTGTTGGAGCGCCACCGCGCGTCGCGCAAAACTGATCAGCAAATCCTACCAGACCGAACGCAGCCAGACGGTTTGGCTGGTGCTGGATGCCGGGCGACTGCTGCGCATGCGCGTGAAAGGCCTGAGCAAACTCGATTACGCCGTTGGCGCGGCGCTTGCTCTGGCGCAAGTCGCGCTCTATTCCGGCGATCGCGTGGCCATGTTGGGATATGGACGCCGTATTTTGCAGCGCCTTCCGCCGGGGCGGGGTGCGCGCCAGATACGCGCGCTACTGGACGGTCTGGCACTGATTCGCTCGGAGGAATTGGAAGCCGATCACCGGCGGGCGATGGAAACGCTGGCTATTCTTCAGAAGCGCCGGAGCCTAGTCGTCTGGCTGACGGATCTGGCGGAGACGGCGACCACGCCAGAAGTGATTGAGAGCGCCATGCAGATGGCGAAGCGGCATTTGGTGCTGTTCACGGTGATCAGCCAACCGGAACTCCGCAACATGGTGACCGAGCGCCCGGAAACGGTGCGGGAAATGTTCCGCCAGACGGCCGCGACAGAGATCGTGCAACGACGCGACTTGCTATTGCGCACGTTACGCCAGCAAGGGGCGCTGACGCTGGAAGTCGAACCCGCAAAACTTTCGACCGCGGTGGTCAACCAATACTTGATGGCCAAAGACCGGAACTTGATTTAACGGGCGCGAACCTGTCGAAGGGGTCGCTCTCTGTATCGGCAGTTTGCGTCTTGCCCGTGAATCCCAGATACAAAACCAATAATGTGAAGAGGGCTGCCGCAAGGGCGAACTTCATCCCCACGGGCAAGTCCGAGGGAGAAATGAAACCCTCAATGAATCCCGCGATCAACAACAGCGGAATCGAACCGAAAAATAATTGAGCGCTCTGTTTGCCTGCGCGCACCAGCGATTCGCCGCGCGGCAAAGCGCCCGGGAATAACAATCCGCGAGCAATAAGGAACCCCGCACCGCCGGCGATAAAGATGGCAGGCAGCTCGAGCACGCCATGAGCAGCCACAAAACTCCACAAGGGCAAGCTCATGCCCGCCTGCCAGCAGGCGGTTCCTACGACGCCGATCAGCAAGCCGTTGAGCAGCATCATCCAGGCCGTTCCGATTCCCGCGGTGATTCCCAGCGCGTACGTCATGATGGAGACGCTTAGATTGTTAGTGAGAATCTGGCTGGAGGCCAATGGCTTGACGGTCACAATGGAATCCGTCCACATTTTGTGTTGTTCGATACTCCGGACCATGTTCGGCCCAAGAAGATGAGCCGAGAAAGAAGGATCATTGAGGCTAAGCAGGCAACCGGCAACCGCGGCACAGAGGAAAATCAGGAAAGCGGCAAGTGTATTCGAAAAAGTTTGACGGAAAATCACCGGATAAGTGTCGCGATAGAAGGTCAGGATATTGCGGTTTTCCGTCTTGCGGCCCATATAAATAATGTTGTGAGCTCGGCCGAGCAACTGGTTCAGGTAATGGGCCAGGTTTGTGCTGGTGGAATCTTCGCGAACGCTGGCGAGGTCCGCGGCAATCTGCCGATATAATAGGGCTAATTCCTGAAGATCAGTGGGCGTTAGGCCGGAGACACCGCTGCGCCCGCTGCTGGCGACTAACAGTTCGAGGCGGTTCCAGTGCGGCCGTCGCTTTGCAATCCAGCGGGTGGAGATCATCGATGGAATCCTGGGACAAGCTTACCATTGACACGCCGGAGCAGACGTCGCTCGAGTATCCGATTGCCGGATTGGGTAGCCGCTTTTTGGCCATTCTTGCGGACACGGCGATCCAAATCGTATTGGGCCTTATAGTGCTCATCGTCGGAATGATCATTGGCGCCGGCGTCGCGGCCTTTGGAGGCTTGGCACCGCAATGGGTGGTTGCGATTGTTATCGTTCTGATTTTCCTGTTGAACTCGGGATATTTTGCGCTGTTTGAGATTTTTTGGAACGGGCAAACTCCCGGCAAACGTTATGCGCAGGTACGCGTGATCAAAGACGACGGGCGGCCCATCGGCGCCTATGAGGCCATCGTGAGAAATGCGTTGCGGTTGGTGGATATGCTGCCGGCGATGTATGGTATCGGATTGCTCAGCATTTTTGTGAGCCGGCAAAGTAAACGGTTGGGAGATTTTGTGGCGGGCACCGTGGTGGTTCACGAAAAAACGCTGGAGGGAGTGCGTCCTTACGCCGAAACCAAAATTGATGAGACGCTACCACCTATCGACGCAAGCAAGGTGACCCTGGACGAGGTCCGGTTGATTGAGACGTTTCTAAATCGCCGCGATAGCCTGGAACCGGCGGTGCGTACGAACATGGCTCTGCAGATTTCCAATCGGCTGGCGGATAAAATGGAGATCACAATCTCCGGATGGCCGCGGACGGAACGATTTCTGGAAGCGGTGATTGAGCAATGTCGCCAGAGCGATCGCTTCCGCAACTGATGGAGCTAAGACGGGCCTAGTTGGCACAAGTAGCTTGTGCTTCGGCGACTTCCTTTTGCATACGCTGAGAATGCAAGGCGAGCGCCAATGCTTCTTTTGTCAGGGCAAGTTGCGGAACGGGATCGCCCAGGTGCTGGATCAAGCTCCGAACCTCATGGCAACGATGGCTGGCGGCGAGAATCCGGGCTTGCTTCAATTTAATTTCGAGGTACACGGCGAGCTGGCTGGCTCCGCCTTCCTCGAGAGAAATAAATCGCGTAGCCAGTTCTTTTTGCGCGTCATCGTAGCGGCCGGCGTCGGCCAGGTCTCGCGCCAACTGAAAGATCAGCGTCGCGGGCGGGTTCGGACCGGTAAATTTCCGCAAGGCAGCGACACGTTCCTCCATGGGGCGGCCTGCCTCTCGCAGCGCCTGCTCCAAGCCAATATAATTCTCGGCGTTTTGTGAATCGTACTTGATTCCTTCGCTGAAGTACGCGATCGCGCGCTCCGGCGACTGCTTCGAATCAAGGGCGGCATAGCCCATGTTGCGCAAGAGGGCAGGAAGAGCAGGATTCAGTTCGCGCGCCGCGCTCCACTCTTCCATGGCTTCGTCCTGCATGCCGCCGGACATATAGAGCGAGCCGAGAAGCGCATGGGCGTTGGCGTCTTTTGGATTTTCGGCCGTGGCGCGCTTGAGAACATCCGAGGATTCCGGCCGGCTGGGAAAAACGTAAGTCGTGGACATTTGCGAAGCAGCGCGGAAATCGGCGCTGCCATCCTGATGCAGCATTTCGCGACAGTACCCGCGGTAGTACGCTATCAATGGGTACGCTTCCGGACGAGGCATGCCGGGCTCGCTCACAACCCCGGGTCCAGTGGGATAATTCCGCGCCAGAAGGTTGGCGGCGTCGGTATAGAAGCCAAAATGCATATAGAGGACCGCTATGTTCAGAATGCGCTCGGGATCTGCAGCCAGATGTTGCCAGAGATGATCATCTTCGTTACCGAGTAGCGTTGCTTCGTAGCGCAAAAACGTATTCGCGGGATCGGCGAGCTTCAATTGTTCCAAGTGTTGGCCCGCGGTTTTGGAATCGGATAGATGGCGCAGCAGCGTGACGTCCAGGTCGCGCAGCCTCACTGCGTCCGGGAATTCGGTAGCGGCGGCCGCCAATTTGTCATGTGCTTTGCGCAGGTCGCCGCCGCGGGCATCTAGCGCAGCCAACTCCAGCAACGAAGGAGCGCGGAACGTTCCGTATTGCTCGCTGACTTCAAAAGCGCCACGGGCTTTTTCCGGTTCGTTGGCTGCGACATAAGCGAGTCCGAGATAGTACGCAGCTTCTTTGTCATTGCTGATGCGCGTGAGTACCGGGGCGAGCTGTGTGAGCGCATCGGGATATTGTTTCAAGCCGACGTCCAAACGCCCCGTGGCACGATGCAGCGCTACGCTTTCCGGGAACCGTTTTAACCCTTCTCGGTAGGTTGCGAGGGCCGTCAATACTTCGCCATTTCGTTCCTGCTCTGTTCCCATTTCCAGAAAATCGCCTTCGCTGCGCTTTTCGACGGACGGATAAGCATAGGCAGGCGGCAGCTGTCTCGGCACTTCGGATTTGGGAAGATAGTCGTACTTTCCTTCGGTGTGCATCAGAATCGTCTTTCCGGATTCATCGAAGAAGGCAATAGTGTAGATCTTCTGCGCGGGCAAGCCGGGAAACTGCTTGCGAAATGTAGATCGCGGCGTGAGCGAGACAATCTCTGACGCGACGGATTGCGAACCATCAAGCAGCTGAAGCTTGGCAACGGGGTAATCGCGCGTTACGTTGAAAGCGGCTTCGAGAGAGACGAGCTTCGAGTCGTCAGACGGCGTGCGTGTAAGATTCAACACGGCGTCGCGATTCGCGCGCGTCACGCCGCCAATCTCCAGGATCGGCAACCAAATCTCGGTGAAATGAATGGATTGTTGCGGCCCCAGAAATCCGTACGTTTCCTGATTGCGGAAAAGTCCTGCCTGAATTTCGACATAAGCGCTGTGATTGTCGGAAAGCGCGTCACGCCACCCCAGGCCTTCAGCGTCGCTGCCCCAGGAAAAAACTTTCTTCGAAGGCAAATCGTCGCGCGTCGAATAGTGCACGACGCCGGCATTGGTCTTTGGATGATAGATTCCCATGTACGGTTCATTACTCGCGTAACTGAAGCGCGAGACCGCTCCAAACTTGTGGTTTCCGACAACGCTCAGGTCCACGCCAGTTCGATCGACCGGCCAGGTATCCAGATCCGTGAAGCCGTGGAATACGGAAAACTCCTGCGGATAATACAGGCGCGAATCATCCCAGACCTGCACTCCAGCATTGGTCCACCAGTAAAACCGATGCCGTTCCCCGCCGGGATTGTAGAGCGTGGTTTTCTGTTCCAGGGCGGCTTGGCCCGGATGCAGGGTTAATTCCACGCACCATTCCATGCCATAGACGCGATCGATGTTCCTGACCCAAACGGATGCGCTGCCGTCGGCCGCAGTCGATATAGAAAAATCCACTGGCGATGCGGTCATCCAGTTGTGGGAAACGGGGAAATTGAACTCGACGCCGTAGGCAGCCCAAGCACCGCGATAGGCGATGCGCGCGAATTTGAGCGAGGGATTAGCGTAAAACAGATCCGCGCCGTTGCGCTTATCGACGCAGCGATAGAGATGTCCGCCGAGATCGGGCAGAATGACGCATTTCAAATACTCGTTTTCAAGGTTCAACGTGCGCCAGCGGCGGGAAACTACGCGGTTCGTCAGATTTTCACGCATGGTGTACGGATAGTTGTACCTGCCATTGGTAACGAACTGATCGAAGGGCGGATTCTCGTCGGGCAAACCTTCTTCGTAAGTCGGCAGCTCCATGGTGTCTTGCCAGACGTGAACCGCGGCACCTCCAGGATTTTGATTCCCAGAGGATTGCGCACACGCACGATGTGGCACGAGAGCCACAAAACCGACAAAGACAAGTGTGGTTATGACGCCGCTAAGATTTTTTTGCACGATTTGCACTCCCCTGCCCAAACAACCGCGAATTTCTTCTTCATTTATGGCAAGAAGTTCTTATATCACATGGAGCGGGAACCGTTTGGTGAGGGTACGTCGGTTCTCGATCACACCGAACCGCTTACATTCTTCAAGCTCGGATCATGGTCAACGGCATCTTGAACGGCGCGAGAGCCGCCAGGGCATACGGCTGATTGGCGGGCAGAAGATCATCCGAAATGGTACCTTTCGGCGTTTCCTTCCATGATCTGAACGAGGGCATGGTATGCGGCGGAGTGTTCCGTCAGGCCCTGGCCAACATCGAAGGCGAACAGAGTGAGAGTGCCACCCGCATGCTTGATCAGGGAACGGCTGGTGGCCGTTCCTTCCTGGTAAGCCACAAGATCACATAAATGAAGTGGTTCTCCGGCAGGCATTTGAGTTTTTCGCAGCTGTGTTGCCGTCCCATTTTCTACCTCAACCTGAAAGCCACAGCGGTAGAGCTGCGAGCGATCAGCGCCCATGGGCGGATTAGCGTTTTCTTCGGCCTTGCCGCCGTGCGGCGGGCGGCGCTGCTCCGAGTTGGGGCAGAACGGCAAAAGGTAGCCGCGTGGCCACTGGAATTGCCTCAATCCCGGACTACGGGGAACGCTCACGGCGGGGGCTGTGCCCGGAGTCACGTAGCTGTGCTTGGGTTTACAAGGTCGAATTCATTGCGATTAGGTGGAAGATTAAAGCGTTTCGCGGTTGACCCATGAACCGGCGTACTTTGAGGTCACTGGCCGGTCAGGGCTTGCAGTGATTCCAATTGCGTGCGCGCCTCACGCATGCTGGGATCCATTTGCAGCGCTGCCATATATGCGCCTTTGGCATGGGCAAAGTCCCCCTTAGCTTCCTCGGCGCGGCCCAGCCAATAGAACGCGAGGGGCGAACGTGCGCGCGAACCGGCCTGCAGGAAATCGGCGATGGCATCGTCCAACTTGCCAAGCCGGAATTCCACGGTTCCCCGGGCAATGTAGCTGTTCAGTTCGTTGGGATTGAGCGAGATGGCCTTGTCGAATTCGGCTTTGGCGACTGTCAAATTATTCAAGCCGAGATAGAGCACCCCCAAATTATTGTGCGCCTGAGCCGCTTCCCCAGGATCACCGGCGTGGGAAATCGCCAATCGATACTGGGTCACGGCATCCGGCAACTGGCCCGAACGCTGAAGCAGGACACCCAAATTGTAGTGCGCCGAGCCGAGGTCCGGAGAGAATTGCACCGCGGCTAGAAAATGCGGAAATGCCGTCGCGAGATCACCTTTTTCCATAAACGCAACGCCCAGATTATTTTCGGCTGTACCGTTGTGCGTAGTGACCTGGAGGGCGTGCGTGAAAAGCGCTTCGCTGTCTTTCCAATAGGCGATTTGCCGGTGAGTCACAAACATTAGGGTAACAAGCACAGCGGCAAATCCAGCGGCCGCCACTGCTGGACTGAGCTCGGACCGCCGATCCATGGCGTCTGCAACCAGCCAGACCACGGCAACGAAGATGCCAATTAACGGCAACTGCGCGTAGCGGTCGGCCATGCCCTGGCGTCCGGCCTGCACCAGCCCGATCATGGGAAACGCGGTGCCGAGGTACCAGAGCCACCCAACCGGCACATATTTCTTTTCGCGATATTTCCATGCGAGTGCGCTGATGGCGACAAGGACGACGGCGGCAACGAAAACTTGCCACAGAGGCAGGCGGTTTTCCGGGTGCGGATAGAAAACAGCCAGCCGCGCGGGCCAGATCATCTTCCACAAATACTCCGCGTAGGAAAAAATAGCATTTTTCAGACGCCAACTGAAAGGCATCGCCGCCGCAACGGCGCCTTGGCTACGCTGGACCACAAGATTGACCCAACTGACCGCCAGCGTGATGAGAATCAACGGAATTTTTTCTTTCGCGAGCGTCAGGAAAGACTTCCAGAAGCTTGCGGGACGTCCATCGGCACGCAAAGGCGAAAATCTCTGCAGCGGCCAATAATCAACGAGGAGCAAGGCAAAAGGCAATGTGATGATCATGACCTTAGCCATCAGCGCCAGTGCGAATAACCCGGCAACGAGCGAATAGCGGCTCACGCTGGGCCGCTTCACGTACCAGGCATATGCAAGCAACGTCAAAAACATGAAGAACAACGAAAGTCCCTGCTTGCGTTCCGCTATCCAAGCAACCGGCTCCACATTTAGCGGATGAACGGCAAAAATCGCTGCCACCGCCGCGCTACGCCACAACTTTTCCGTGGTGGCCGTAAGAAACAAGAAAAGCAAAACGGAATTCGCGGCCATCAGCAAAATATTGATGAGATGGTGGCCCCACGCGCTCAAGCCAAATATTTCTACATCGGCCATGTGGGACAGCCAGGTCAGGGGATGCCAATTTGCCACGGAATTATTGGTGCCAAAGGCCCATTTCACGTTTTCCCAATTAAGTCCCTGCAGGACGCGCCCATTTCGCGTGACATAATCGGGATCGTCGTAATTGACGAAACCGTTGTGCAACACCGGAAGATACAGCGCGAACGTCAGCACAGCCAGCGCGAGCGAAAGCAAAATGAGGGTTTGCCGCTCCGATGCAAGGCCTTGAGTGGTCGAAGCGCTTTCCGTTTCGCGAGCGTTGCTTGCCGGATTCATTAAGTGAAGGATCTTCCTATTTCATTTTAGTGGGCGCGCCCTCTGTCGCAAGCAAGGCCGTTATGCGTGCCGCCTATTCGCCAATGTGCGCCGTCACGCAACTCGCACGATCCTTCCTTCACTCACGAGAGCCTCTGCTTGCGTGCTATCCTATCTCTGCCGCGTAAACGCCCGGTGCGGCTGTGGCGAAATTGGCATACGCGGCGGGCTTAAAATCCGCTGGGGATTTCCCCGTTGTCGGTTCGAGTCCGACCAGCCGCACCATTTTTTCCATTCGCCTCGGGTGATTGCCGGGCAGACACCCGATTCCTTTTGCAGTACAATTCCTGACGCCCTTTCTCCAGGTGGAGCATCTAACCCCTGAGCCCAGTCGCGGGTATCCCCCACCCCCGCGTCGGAGACACCGTGAGCGAACAGAGTCATCTCGACCAGCTTTGTATTAATTCGATCCGAACTCTTTCGATCGATGCGGTCCAGCAAGCGAACTCCGGCCACCCTGGCGCGCCAATGGGTTTGGCGCCGGTTGTCTATTCGCTCTGGCAATATTTCTTGAATTACGATCCGGCATCTCCGCATTGGCCCAATCGCGATCGTTTCGTGCTTTCCGCCGGCCACGCTTCCATGCTTCTTTATTCCACGTTGCACCTGGCCGGAGTGAAGGATGTAAATGCAAAGGGCGAAGTAGAAAAGGATCTATCCATTACCCTGGATCAGATTAAGCGCTTCCGGCAGTTGGACAGCCGCACGCCGGGCCATCCGGAATCTCACCTGACAACGGGAGTCGAAACGACCACCGGCCCATTGGGCCAAGGCGCCGGCAACAGTGTGGGCATCGCCATCGCTGGCCAATGGCTGGCCACGCATTTCAATCGCCCGACTTTTGACCTGTTTAATTTCAAGGTGTATGCCCTCTGCGGCGATGGCGACATTATGGAAGGCGTGGCGGCCGAAGCGGCTTCCCTTGCCGGGCATCTGCAACTCGGCAATCTTTGCTGGATCTACGACAACAATCGCGTGACGCTGGACGGGCCGGCAAGCTGGTCGTTCGGCGAAGATGTGATGACGCGATTCGTCGGTTACGGATGGCACGTGACGCGGGTCGCCGACGCCAACGATCTGCTACAACTCTCACGCGCTTACAAGGAATTCCTGGCGCACCGCGATAAACCCACGCTTATCGTCGTGGATAGCCACATCGGGTACGGCTCGCCGCACAAGCAGGATTCCTATGAAGCGCATGGCGAGCCTCTGGGCGAAGCGGAAGTGAAGTTGGTGAAGAAGAACTACGGTTGGCCAGAAGACGCAAAATTCCTGGTTCCAGATGGTGTGTACGCGCATTTCCAGGACGGAATTGGCGCGCGCGGCGGGCAGGAGCGCGCGAAATGGGAAGCGCTCTACGCTGACTACGCCAAGAAATATCCAGACTTGAGTGACCAGATCGGCCGCATGCAGAAGCGGCAGCTTCCCGATGGCTGGGACAAGGATTTGCCGGTTTTTGCAGCCGACGCTAAGGGCATGGCCACCCGGGAAAGTTCCGGCAAGGTTTTGAATGTGCTGGCGCAAAATATTCCGTGGATCGTCGGCGGATCGGCGGACCTGGCAAAATCCAACAAGACAAACCTCCAAGCTGCTGGCGAATTTTTCCCCGTGAAATTTGAGGGACGCAACGTGCACTTCGGCGTTCGCGAACACGCCATGGGTGCGGCGGTCAACGGCATGTGCCTGAGTGGTCTGCGGTCGTTTTCGGGGACGTTCTTTAACTTCAGCGACTACATGCGTGCCAGCATGCGCCTGGCAGCCTTGATGGAAATTCCCGTCCTTTTCATCTTTACACACGATTCCATCGGGCTCGGCGAAGACGGACCTACGCACCAGCCCGTCGAACAGCTCGCCGCGTTTCGCGCCATGCCAAACATGCTGGTGTTCCGTCCCGGCGATGCGAACGAAGTGACGGAAGCGTACAAATCGGCTTTGCAGCATCCGCATACTCCCTCGACGCTGGTTTTCAGCCGTCAAGCCATACCTACCCTCGACCGCACGAAATATGCCTCCGCCGCAGGCGCTGCGAAAGGCGCCTACATTTTGGCGGACGCGGAAGGTGGTAAACCCGACGTAATTCTTCTGGCGACAGGAAGTGAACTACAGTGGGCTGTCGGCGCTTATGAAAAGTTGAAAGCGGAAGGCATCAAAGCGCGCGTGGTCAGCATGCCCTGCTGGACTTTGTTTGATCAGCAAGACACCGCATACAAGGAATCGATTCTGCCTGCGAACGTGACCGCGAGAGTTTCGGTTGAAATGGCCTCCACGTTGGGATGGGACCGATACATCGGGCCGAAAGGGAAAGCGATCGGGATGCACTCATTTGGCGCTTCGGCACCAATAAAGGACTTGCTGAAGAAGTTTGGTTTCGATGCGGAACACGTGGTCGCTGCAGCCAAAGAATTGCTAGGAAAGTGAACGGCACATGAAAATCGTGATTGGCTCCGATCATGCTGGGTTTAAGTTGAAGAATGCCATGGGCGATTTGATCCGTTCGATGGGACATTCGGTTCTGGATGTGGGCGCCTTCAATGAAAATCCATCGGACTATCCCGATTTCGCCGAAGCGGTGGGGCGAGCGCTTCTGGACGGCAAGGCAGAGCGGGGCGTGCTGATCTGCGGGAGCGGCATTGGCGCCAGCGTCGCGGCGAATAAGCTGACCGGCATTCGCGCGGGAGTCTGCCATGACTCTTATTCCGGTCATCAAGGCGTCGAGCACGACAATATGAATGTGTTGGTTATGGGCTCTCGGGTGATTGGCGAAAAACTGGCAGAAGACGTAGTCCGCGCATTCTTGCCAGCTAGATTTACCAACGAGGAGCGGCACGTCCGCCGGCTTGCCAAAGTACATGCGCTCGAAGAGAAGATGTTAAAAAGCTGAAATCTGGGTTCTTGGCTCCGTACAGGGGCGTACAATAGGGGGCTCAGGCCCAGTATCTGGTAAAGGAGATGTTCTATGACGACTTCAGTAACAATTCCCAATACGGCCGGCACAAATCCTTTGAAGGGACTGCTGGAATACGGCCAGTCGCCCTGGATGGACTATATCCGCCGCGATCTCCTGACGGGCGGCGGGCTAAAGAAATTTATTGACGAGGACGGGCTACGCGGCATGACTTCCAATCCCACCATTTTTGAAAAGTCCATTACCGGCAGCACTCTTTACAGCGACATCCTGCAATCGCCGGAAGCAAAATCGCTGGATGCCAAGAGCCTGTATGAAAAAATCGCAATTCGCGACGTGCAGGATGCCTGCGACATTTTCAAGCCTGTGTATCAATCCACCCACCGCCGTGACGGTTATGTGAGCCTGGAAGTTTCGCCGTACCTGGCCAACGACACGAAGGGCACGCTCGACGAAGCGCGCCGCCTGTGGAAGACCGTTGGTCGCCAGAACCTGATGGTCAAGGTGCCGGGTACTCCGGCGGGCGTTCCTGCCATTCGCCAACTGCTGGAAGACGGGCTGAATATCAATGTAACTCTGTTGTTCGCGCAATCCGCTTACGAGCAAGTGGCGGAAGCGTTTCTGGCAGCGTTGGAAGCGCGAACGCTCAAGGGTTTGGACATCAACCATAGCGCGAGCGTGGCCAGCTTTTTCGTGAGCCGCATCGACACACTCATCGATTCCAAGATTGAAGAAAAACTGAAGACCGCCGCGGGCGACCAGAAAGCATTGCTCGCCAGTATCGAAGGCAAAGTGGCGATCGCGAACGCCAAACTGACCTACAAGAAATATCAGGAGCTGTTCGGCAGCCCGCGGTGGAAGGCGCTCGCCGCCAAGGGTGCGCAGACACAACGCCTGCTCTGGGCCAGCACCAGCACCAAGAATCCCAAGTATCGCGACGTGCTTTACGTCGAGGAATTGATCGGCGCGGACACCGTCGATACCATTCCTCCGGCCACCTTCGATGCGTTCCGCGATCACGGCAAGCTGCGCAACAGCTTGAGCGAAGACGTTCCCGGCGCTGCGAAAGTCATGGACAACCTGGCGAAGGCCGGGGTCTCCATGAAGGAAGTGACGCAGAAGCTGCTGGAAGACGGCGTGAAGCTTTTCGCCGACGCGTTTAAGACTTTGCTCGACGCCACGGGCAAATCAGCCGGCGTACGTTAGCCAGACGGAAGTTAATCACCAATGATTCTCCTGGGTTGGTTCACGGTCGATCCGGGCTACTTGAATAGTCAAAACTTCGCGGAGGCATCTACACCATGCAACTCGGTATGATTGGTTTGGGAAGAATGGGAGCAAACATGGTGCGCCGCCTGGAGAAGGCGGGCCATCACTGTGTCGTGTACGACCGCAGCGCCCAGGCGGTGCAGGAACTGGCGGCGGATGGCGCCGCAGGCGTAAACTCAATCGATGATTTCGTGGCCAAGCTGCAACTGCCGCGCGCGATCTGGCTCATGGTACCGGCCGCGATTGTGGATTCGATGATTGCGCAGTTGGTTCCCAAACTTTCCAAGGACGACATCCTCATTGACGGTGGGAATTCCTATTACATCGACGACATCCGGCGCGCCAAAGACCTTTCGGCCAAAGGCATTCATTATGTGGACGTCGGCACCAGCGGCGGTGTTTGGGGACTAGAACGCGGTTATTGCGAAATGATCGGCGGCGAGACCGCCATTGTTCAGCACCTGGATCCCATCTTCAAGACGCTTGCTCCCGGACGCGGCGATATTGAACGCACACCTGGTCGCGAAAAAGCGAAGGGTACAGCCGAAGAAGGTTATTTGCACTGCGGCCCTTCCGGCGCGGGGCACTTCGTGAAAATGGTTCACAACGGCATCGAATACGGGCTGATGGCTGCGTATGCCGAGGGGCTCAACATTCTGAAACATGCCAATGCCGGCCACTCGAAACGCGAAGATGACGCCGAAACCACGCCGCTCCGGCATCCTGAACATTACGAATACGAATTCAACCTTGCGGATGTGGCGGAAGTTTGGCGTCGCGGTAGCGTAGTCGCCTCCTGGCTCTTGGATCTGACGGCCATTTCCCTGTTCGAACAGCCTACGCTGGAAAATTATTCGGGGCGCGTATCCGATTCGGGCGAAGGACGCTGGACGATTCTTGCGGCAATTGAGTCCACCGCCCCCGCCCCGGTGCTAAGCGCCGCCCTCTATGAAAGATTCAGTTCGCGCGGGGAAGGTGATTTTGCAGACAAGCTCTTGTCCGCTATGCGATTCCAGTTTGGCGGCCACGTCGAGAAGAAGGCCGGTCACGGAAGCTGATTTTGCGACTTCATTCGCCCGAAGATAGGATCGCTTCATGAGTTCGAATCACCTGGAAACTTCCAGCGCCGGTGACCCTTGCGTCATGGTGATTTTCGGTGCCACCGGAGATCTCACCAAGCGAAAACTGATACCTGCACTTTTGAATCTGGCGCAAGAAGGCATTCTTGCCAGGGAATTCGCGATCGTGGGTTTTGCAGCGAACGATCTCGACACCGACTCCTTTCGCAAGACGCTTGGGCAGGAGATGCCCAACTTCGCTCCCGATCCGATTGATCTGAAGATGTGGGAGGAATTGGCGCAACGCATTTATTTCGTCAAAGGTGATTTCAGCGATCCAGCGGCGTACCAGAGGCTGAAGGCCCAGATTACCGAGGCAGACAGGGCGCACCATACCGGTGGCAACAAATTTTTTTACCTTGCCGTGGCTCCGCGCTTTTTTGCGCCAATCGTCGATCAACTAGGCGCCGCGGGCCTGACGAAAGAGGAAGACGGCCACTGGACCCGTGTGATCATCGAAAAACCGTTTGGCCACGATCTGGAATCGGCACGGCAACTCAACCTGAACCTGAAGAAAACGCTGGACGAGAAGCAGATCTACCGCATCGACCATTACCTGGGCAAGGAGACAGTCCAGAACGTGATGGTGTTCCGCTTCACCAATAACATCATTGAGCCGCTGTGGAATCGCAATTACGTCGACCACGTGCAGATCACCGCCGCGGAAACCGTCGGCGTGGAACATCGTGGAGGGTTCTATGAGACGGCCGGCGCGCTGCGAGACATGGTGCCGAATCATTTGTTCCAGCTCCTCACCATGACCGCCATGGAGCCGCCCATCTCTTTCGACGCGGACGAAGTGCGCAACAAGCAAGCCGAAGTTCTACACGCCATCCAACCGCTCAGCCCTGAGGACGTGCTCAAGAGCATGGTACGCGGTCAATATGGCGAGGCCATCGTAGACGGCGAGCGCGTGGTAGCCTACCGCAATGAGCCGGATGTGTCGCACGATTCAAATACCGAAACGTTCGTCGCGCTCAAACTGCAAATCGATAATTGGCGTTGGGCTGGGGTTCCCTTTTATCTCCGCACTGGAAAACGGTTGGCCCAGCGCGCGACAGAAATCGTGATCCAGTTCCGGCGCACCCCTTTCGTTCTCTTCCGCAATACCGCCGTGAAAAATATCGAGACCAATCGCCTGGTCATTCACATCCAGCCGGATGAAGGCATCTCTCTCAGCTTTGGCGCCAAAGTACCCGGGGCAGTGATGCGGCTCGGGCTGGTGAACATGGATTTCGACTACAAGAGCTATTTCGGCATGGAACACGGCACCGGTTACGAGCGGCTCTTGCGCGATTGTATGGCTGGAGATGCCACACTCTTCCAGCGCAGCGACATGGTGGAAGCGGGTTGGAAAGTGATCCAGCCGATCATTGATGTCTGGCACGCCATTCCCCCGCGTGGTTTTCCCAATTATGCCGCCGGCTCCTGGGGGCCAGTCGAAGCCGAAGAATTGCTGGAACGCGATGGGCGGGAATGGCGCCGTATTGGCGAGGAAGACATCGATGAGCGCGGGAGGATTGCCCCGCCGGGAGTGCCCACGAAAGCGGGTTCCTTGTTATGAGCACCGCTGGCGCACGCGAAGTTATTGTGCTTCCCGATCTCGCGGCGGTGACACGTCGGGCGGCCGATGAATTCCTGAAATCGGTGAACGAAGCAATCTCCGAAAAAGGCTCGTTCACCGTGGCACTCGCCGGCGGCTCGACTCCCAAGTCCCTCTATTCCATGCTTACAGACGATCCCGCGTACCGTTCCAAAATTCCCTGGGACAAATTGCAATTCTTCTTCGGTGACGAGCGCCACGCACCACCGGACAGCCCGGAAAGTAACTTCCACATGGCCAGTCAGACGCTGTTTTCCAAGGGGCTGGTCAAGCAGGAACAGGTCGCGCGCATTATGGGCGAATACGCCGACACGGAGAAAGCAGCACTGGAATATGAGCAGGTTCTGCGCGCATACTTTAAATTAAGGGATGGCGAGTACCCTCGCTTCGATTTGGTGCTTCTGGGGATGGGCGACGAAGGACACACCCTGTCGCTGTTTCCGGGAACCAAAGCACTACACGCCACCAATCGCATCGTGGTTCGCAATTGGGTGGGCAAGCTGTATACGGAACGCATTACGCTCACTGCTACCGCCGCGAATCAGGCGAAACGCGTGATTTTCAGCGTGTGCCGCGCGGACAAGGCTCTGGCCTTGAAAGCGGTTCTGGAAGGTCCCTACGAGCCGGAGCAACTTCCGGCGCAGTTCCTCCAACCGGTCAATGGCAAATTGCTTTGGCTGGTGGACCAGGCCGCCGGCTCCATGCTGGCGACCAATGTTCGAAACTAACTAGGAGATACCAATGGCAACAGCAACACTTTCCACAGTTGAGCAATTCTTGGGCGCGAAGGCGGAATCGCTCCTCGGCTTCAAGTCTCCCAAAATTTCCAAGGACCGGCTGCACATCCCCGGCCCTGATTTTATCGATCGCATCTATGCGGCTTCCGATCGCAATCTGCGCGTCCTCAATAACCTTCACCGGCTCTTTTTCACCGGCAGGCTCGCGGGCACCGGATATCTTTCGATTCTTCCGGTCGATCAGGGCATCGAACATTCCGCGGGAGCAAGCTTTGCGAAAAATCCGGATTACTTTGACGGCGAAAACATCGTGAAGCTCGCGATCGAAGGCGGTTGCAACGCGGTGGCCTCCACGTTTGGCGTACTCGGGTCGGTCGCGCGCAAGTATGTCTATAAAATTCCGTTTATCGTTAAGTTGAATCACAATGAATTGCTCACTTTCCCCAACCAGTTCAACCAGATTTTCTTCGGCACCGTCCAGGAAGCGTATGACATGGGCGCGGCCGCGGTGGGCGCCACAATTTATTTCGGCTCCGAACAGAGTGATCGCCAGATCATCGAAGTTAGCCAGGCGTTTGCCAAGGCTCACGAACTCGGCATGGCCACCGTGCTGTGGTGCTATCTTCGCAACTCCGCGTTCAAGAAGGATAAGGACTACCACGTGTCCGCGGACCTGACCGGGCAGGCCAACCACCTCGGTGTGACCATCCAGGCAGACATCATCAAGCAAAAGCTTCCGGAAAATAACGGCGGCTATGAAGCACTCAACATGGGCAATTCCAGCTATGGAAAGTTCGACAAGCGCATCTACACCGACCTCAGCAGCGATCATCCGATCGACCTCACGCGCTACCAAGTGGCCAACTGCTACATGGGCCGTGCGGGCTTGATCAATTCTGGTGGCGCTTCCGGCGCGAACGATTTCGAGGAAGCTGTGGCTACCGCTGTCATTAACAAGCGCGCGGGCGGCACGGGATTGATCAGCGGGCGCAAAGCGTTCCAGCGCCCCATGACGGAAGGCGTGAAACTCCTGAACGCGATTCAGGATGTTTATCTCGCGCAGGAAATCACCGTCGCCTGAAGAAATAACACTTGTATTGAAAGAGCCCGCCACTTGGTGGGCTCTTTCTTTTTGGCCCGATGGGCAGGGAGCGAAGCTGCCCAACGCGATAACATTGGTTGAAACACTGGCGGTGCTTCGACGCGGGACGGACCCACAGGGTAGCCGAAGGCACTCCATTCACTACCTACGTAGACCTGACTCAGACAAACAAATGGATTAATTCAAATACCCACTGAAGCTGAAATCCATAGAAATCTTCCAAAATTTGGAGACCGCGGAATCCGTGCGGTTTTGACGCTGCATAAATTTTACATTTTCTTACACTTACGAAATCCAAATTGGCATCTTTCTTGCACTGCTGTGGGACACCTCAGTGAGTCGGTCCTGCGTGTGGTTTGCTACGTTGTTTCGGTCGGTCTTGGCTTAAGGCTTCAGGTTTTAAAGTCCAATGCGAGTGGTGGGCTAAAGGTGTGCATGCCATCTGGGATGGCAAAGGACTGGTGTGCCCGGAGAGTGGTCTTGATGAACATGAAAGGGAAGGAATCCTCAAATGGGGGAAAGTGAAAACATGATAAAGAAATGTCTCATCAATGCCCTGCTGTGTATTCTGCTGTTTCTCAGTCTTGCTCCTTCGTCATTCGCTCAGTCCATCGTGACCGGAGGAATTTCAGGGACGGTTACGGATCAAACGGGGGCGGTTGTGACCGGCACGAAACTGACGCTGGCGAATCCCGCCATCGGGGCCACTTACAGTTCAACGTCCTCGGCCACAGGCGAATTCAATTTCGCCTTGTTGAAGCCGGGGCAGTACACACTCACGTTCGCAAAGGATGGATTTAAAACGGCAACACAGACGGTCACGGTGATACTTGGCACGACGGTGACGGTCAACACGGCCTTGGAAGTTGGCTCCAGCGCTACAACAGTTGAGGTAAACGCCGATACCGGCGCGCAGTTGCAGACCGAAAATGCCAACATCTCAACGAGTTACGAGATCAAGCAAATTCAGGAAGTGCCGAACCCTGGCGGCGACATTACGTATGTTGCCCAGACTGCACCCGGCGTGACCATGAACAATGCTACGGGTGGCGGCTACGGCAACTTCAGCACCTTCGGATTGCCGGCCACCTCGAACTTGTTTACCGTCAATGGCAACGACTATAACGATCCATTCCTCAACCTGAACAACACCGGCTCCAGCAACCTGCTTCTCGGCGGCAATGAATTGCAGGAAGTCTCGGTGACCAACAACGCCTACACGGGTCAGTACGGACGCCAGGCCGGCTCGCAGGTCGATTACACAACGAAGTCCGGCACCAATTCCTGGCACGGAGACGCGGTTTACAATTGGACTGGTCGCTACCTCAATGCCAACGACCCGGTTAACCTGGCGACCTCACCTGCGGGTGGCCCGCTTAATCCCCGCCCCTTTGAAAACAACAACCAGTGGGCCGCTTCTCTCGGCGGTCCCATCATTAAGGACAAGTTGTTCTTCTTTTTGAACAACGAAGGGATTCGCTACATTTTTGGTTCTATCCATTCGGCGAGCGCGCCGACTCCAGAGTTTGAAAACTACGTTCTGGGGAATATTCCCCAGGAAGCCGCCACGCAGGCCTTCTACCAGAACATTTTCAAGCTGTATAGCGGAGCGCCCAACATCGCCAACGCGGTGCCCACGCCTGGGAGCTGCACCGGCTCGGGTGGTTGGACACTTGCCACACTTCCTTCTGCGCTCGCTGGCAATACTTGTACGGAATCTTGGACGGACTCGGTGTCCGCGGGGAACAAGGAATGGCTGCTCTCTGCTCGCATCGATTACAAGTTCAGTGATACCGACCAGGTCTTTGGCCGCATGAAATTCGACCGGGGCGTTCAACCGACCTACACGGACTCGATTAATCCAGTTTTTGATACCAACAGCACGCAGCCTCAGAACGAAGGCCAACTCAACTACACGCACATCTTCAGCCCGACCGTGGTCAATAACTTCATCGGCTCCGTGCTGTGGTATTCCGCGATTTTCGGGAGCGTCTCCGCCAACAGCCCAGCCCTCAGTCTCTTTCCTGGCAACCTGGCGTTCAGCGATGGCTCACTGACGAACATTGGTTTCGGCTCCGGGAACCCCGGCGGATTCGGCCAAGACTTCCTGTTCCCTCAGGGCCGCAACGTGACCCAGTGGGGACTCGTGGACGACCTTTCGGTCACTCGCGGAAATCACTCCTTTAAGATGGGGGTAAACTTCCGGCGTGATGACATCAGCGATCACACCGCGTCTGAGCTGGCTCTGTATCCCGCGGTCCAGACGACGCTATTTGGTTTCGCAAACGATGAGGTGGCCAGTTCCACGCAATACAACTTCGCGACCAGTCCTGTTCAACCCGTTGCCTTTTACACCTTCGGACTTTATTTCCAGGATGAATACCGCGTTAACCCCAATCTAAAGCTGACGTTGACCATGCGAGCTGACCGCAATTCGGGCGGCGTCTGCCAACATGCCTGCGCCGGCCTTCCCGTGAACCAGTTCAGCGATCTAGCTCACGGTGCCAACATACCGTATGACCAATCATTCCAGACGGGTCTAACCACTATCATCCCTGGCGTCGAGAAGGTGGTCTTTCAACCGCGCTTCGGTGTGGCCTGGACTCCTTGGGGAAGCAAAACAGTCATCCGCGCGGGCGTCGGCTTGTTCAGCGATTTGTATCCGGGAACGATTCTCAGCGGCATCGATACGAACTTCCCGCAGGTCAACCTCTGGAACGTCCCAGGGGGAAGCTTGGCTTGGGATCTGAAAGCGCCCGCGACAACGGCATTCCCAACCAGCGGCGTGGCCCTAGTTCAGCAGTGCAACTCCGCCTTCAACTCCAACTATTTCAGCGGCGGCAATCTGAATACTTATCTGGCCACTCCGGGTCTTCCTGCCGGATGCGCTACGACTCCGACTCTCAATGACGTCAGCCGCAATCTTTCCAATCCCAAGTATGTGGAATGGAATCTGGAAATCCAGCACGCCTTGGGAACCAAGGCGATTGTTTCCGCAAACTACGTTGGCAATTATGGATACGACGAACTTTACAGCAACGACTACCAAAACAGCTTTGGCTTCGGTGATCTTCCGGCCACCGCTCCCGATCCAAGAGTCGGCTTAGTGAAGTTCCTCACCAGCGGCGCTGTCTCGAACTACAACGGTTTGACTCTCTCGATTAAGGCCAATACGTGGCACGGGCTGACGGGTTCTTTCACCTACACGTATTCGCATGCCTTGGATGAGGTTTCCAACGCCGGTATTTTGCCCTTCTCCGTGATCACCAGCATCACCAACCAGATCAATCCTTACAGCCTGCGCGACAACTACGCCTCGGCGGACTACGACGCTCGCCATCAACTCAGCGCCAGCTACATTTACGCGCTGCCGTTCAAGAGCGAACATCGCCTACTGAATTCGGCCATCGGTGGATGGCAACTCTCGGGCACCATGTTCTACCGCACGGGCTTTCCCTTCAGCGTGATTGATGGAGGAACGCTCGGTGGACTAGCTGCCAACAATCTTAACCCGTCGTTCAACACGATTCTCCTGCAGCCGGAATTCTCACGGAGAAACTTTTCCAATGTCGATAGTTGCGTTGCGACACCCTGCTTTGGCATCGCTGGAACAGGTTCAACAGCGCCCTATTTGTTCGCGCCAGCGACAAACTTCACTGGCGACGTCGTGGGCCGCAACGCTTTCCGCGGTCCGGGCTTCCTGGGCGGCGACATGAGCTTGCGGAAGAACTTCCAATTCACAGAGCGCGTCGGCTTCCAGATCGGGCTGAACGCTTACAACTGGTTCAACCACGCGAACTATGGCGCACCCTACCCCAACACGAATGCACCGTTCTTCGGGCAAGCCGTGTTCACCCAGACTCCGCCCACGTCTCCGTACGGGGCCTTCGCCGCTGCCGCAACAGACATGAGGATTGCGCAGATCACAGCCAAAATTACCTTCTAACTCGTCTCGCGAAAACGCGGCAAAGAGGGCGGCTTCACACGGCCGCCCTTTTTGTGGCCCAAACATAAAATCACACTTGCGTAAATCAAATTCCTCGCTCGCTGCGATCGATTCTTTGCCGGTTATCTGAAACGGCAACTGTTAGAGAATTATAATAGACGGTGTGGTTCTCCGGCTCCTTACAATGGAGAAAGCCGTTCAGGAGGAAAACGAAATGCCGAAGTCGAAAGCCGCTGCATCGGAGGCCACAAAGAAACCCCGAAAAGCGGCGACTGCCAAGCCCACGTATGACGAAATCGCCCTGCGTGCGTATCACATCTATCTCGAACGCGGCTGCACACCGGGTGATCCCATGCAAGACTGGCTGCGCGCCGAGATGGAATTGCGGGAAGCACCGAAGAAAGCGGGCCGCAAGTCGAAAGTTGTCTCGATCGCCGCGTAGTTACCAGTTCATCTTGGTCGTCAGCCTACTCGCTCCGCAGTGCTGTGGTCCTTTTGACCCTACAAGCCGCCGTGAATGCGTCCGCGAAATTCCTTATACTAGTTCTAGAGTGTAATGGATGAGGGATTACCGATATGACGCGTGGAAATAACCTGAGCCCCGGGCGGCTAGTTTTGATTGCGTTGATTCTCGTTCTTGGAGCGTTTTGGGTGGGCGCGCGCTACGGCCCACGCCAGGCGAATGATGTCGAAGCACACCGGATCGCTGAGAGTCCCAACCCCGCTCCCGTGCCCAAAGGCGCGGCGGACCAGAGCGATCGCCTGACGGAAGACGAATCGATCAATGTCCGCATCTATCGCCAGGCCTCGCCTGCGGTTGCAAATATCCTGACCAAGGCGACGGAATACGATTTTTTCATGGACCCTGTTCCCGTGGAGGGCGCGGGATCGGGGTTTGTGATTGATCCGCGCGGATACATTCTGACCAACTATCACGTTGTTGCCGGTGCGCAGTCGATTGAAGTGATTCTGGGCGACAAGACCCGTGCTCCTGCAAAATTCATCGGCGCCGATCAGCGCAACGATGTCGCCCTGATCAAGATCGATGCCAAGGGCAAGCAACTGGCTGCGCTGAGTCTGGGTGATTCCTCCAAACTTCAGGTTGGCCAGAAGGTGTTGGCGATTGGCGATCCCTTTGGCTTTCAATCCACCCTGACGACGGGGGTGGTTAGTGCGCTTGGCCGTACGGTACAGACCAGCGACACCACTTTTATTGACGATGCCATTCAGACGGACGCGTCCATCAACCGTGGCAATTCGGGCGGCCCGCTGATCGACACCCACGGCGAGGTGATTGGCATTAATTCGGCGATCTACACCCCGTCAGGAACCACCGCGGGCATCGGTTTCGCCATCCCCATCAACACTGCAAAGCTCATTGCGAACGACCTGATGACCGAAGGCAAAGTTCGTCGCGCGTACTTGGGCGTGCGCACGATCCCGGTTGCCGGATGGCTCGCAGAGGCTCTCGATTTGCCCGTTCAGGAGGGCTTACTCGTCGAACAAACCACCAAAGACAGCCCTGCGGCGGCAGCGGGAATTCATGGCGGCGATAGACTGGCTCAGGCGGGAATGCGGCGCATTATGATCGGTGGCGATGTGATTGTGGGCATCGAAGGCCAGAAAGTTTCCAACCAGTTCGACATCGACTATATTTTGAACCGCAAGCGCCCCGGCGAGAGCGTTACCGTGACGCTCTATCGCGGCGCAAAAAAGCTGGATATTCCTGTCAAACTTGGCGAACGCGAGGGAAACTAATTTACAAATCTCGTTTTCCTGCCGAAAGATCAATAAAAACATGCCATTCTGAAGGGAGTCTGCGCAGTAAGGAATTCCTCTTTGAATGCACGCACACCGATATCCAAACCCACTACGGACCGATCTCCGCGCGATAGCGATTGCGTTCCTCTTCACTTAGAGCGAACCATCCCTCGGTGATGTCGCGCACGCGCTCCAGCGCCTTTTGCATTTCCTGGTGTTTCGCCTGGATCATCTCGGAATCCGCGTTTTGCGAAACGTAGATCGGTGGCGAGCCGACCAGGATCGCGCGCGTGAACAATTTCGGCAGGCAGAAACGATCCCACGTTTTTTCGAAGGTTCTGCCGCGTTCCACTCCCACGTGGAAAACGAAAATGGGCGCTCCCGTCATGCGCGCCAGCAACACCGGCCCGACCTTTGCCACATAGCGCGGCCCTCGTGGCCCGTCGATGGTGAAGCCACAATCCAGGCCTTCCTTGATGCGCTGGGCCATCACCGCCAGCCCGCGCAAGCCGCCGCGCGAAGAGCTTCCCTGCGCGGTGCCAAAGCCCAGCCACTCGATTACCTTGCGCGTCCATTGACCGTCAAACGCCGTCGTGTTCATGATCACGATGCCGCGATTTCTTCCGTACCACGCAATGGGAATGATGCAACGATGCCAGAACGCCCAGATGCAGGGTTGCTTCGCGCCCCACACTCGCTCCACATTCGCCCGGCCAAGCACTTCGAACCGCAACGTGGGACCGAGCACGCGGATCACGCCGTAGACCACGGCCGCGATAATTGGAATCTGAATGCGCCGGTGCCACGGCAGTTTCGGCGGGCGCACATCATAATGCGCGCTGATCACTTCCTTCGCTTCTTCTGGCCGCTTTTCGCTAGTTTCCATCTTCATATAGTATAGAAGGGTTGCTGTGTCGTTGCGCAGGATGGGAGTTCGTTCGCTTGGTGCCGTTCCGAACCTTCAGGCGCGTTTCGCTCTTTGCAGCGCTTTTTTGCGTGGCTGGCTGCTTGTGTATACCGATGACGTATCTTCGCGCGGCGCGCCCCGATAATCCGCTGGCCGACGCCGTCGGCGCCATCGAGGGAGACGCGATTTCCGTACAGGGACCGATGAGTGTCGATACCGCGAATGGCCAGGTAAAAACCATTCTTCGGAGCGGCAGCGAAGTGCAGGTGAAATCCGGCCAGGCGCACATCGACCTCGTGGAAGGTGGGAACCTGACCATTTGCGGGCCTGCTCACTTTTCCGTGCTGAAATCCGGTAACGCCCTCACGATCGCGTTGGACAGCGGCACGATCCATGCGCACATTGAAGGCCAGCTTACCCTGACGGTCTACACCGCGCAGATTCAGGCACACGCCATAGCCATCGGCAACACGGCGGAGGATGTACTGGTTGGCCTGGATGGCTCCGGGACGATGTGCATCCGCCCGACGAAGGGCGCGGTTCGCATCGAACAGCAACTGACCGGGCAAAGCCTGCTGATCCCGCAGAACGGCGATGTTTCGCTGGCGAACGGACAGCTGGAGACGCTGCACACTGCTGCCGGCCAGTGCGATTGCGAGCTTCAGCTGAGCGCAAAACCTCCGGGGATGGCCACGCAAGTCAGTGGATTAGCTTCCTCTGCTGACATCAAGCAACAGGCTGCCGAACAAAAGTCGCCGGAAGCCGCGCAGGTTAAAGCGATCCCTGCAGTGAAGGAAGAGCCGGTCTACCAGGTGTTCATGCCTCCGCTGCACTATGATGCAAATGCGAAAGTGCAACAGGATTATGATCCCAACCTGATCGTTCTGGTGCGGCGCGCGCGCGTGCGGCCCACGCTGATCTTTCAAGGAAAAGTCGCGGGCGATCCGCTGGTAGCGCAAACGGCTGCCCCACCGTCGGCTCCGACAACCATGAAAACAGATGCGGGCAGAAAACCTGAGGACGATTCCTCGTGGAACCGCGTCCGCACGTTCTTCCACCGGCTCTGGTCTCCCAGTTCGTGAGTGGCTCTGCAACCGTCCGAAGAACGTTTCCGTTACATTCCCTCGTAGTTCGGACCGCCGCCACCTTCAGGCACCGTCCAATTGATGATCTGATAAGGATCGGCGATATCACAGGTCTTGCAATGCACGCAATTCGCCGCGTTGATTTTTAACTTCAGGCCCGCGCCCTCTTTGGTCATGTCGTAGACCGCGGCGGGACAAAAATATTGGCAAGGATTGCCATATTCCTCGACACAGCGTGTCGAGCAGATGTTGAGATCGAGCACCTTCAAGTGGCAGGGCTGATCTTCTTCGTGGCGCGTGCCGCTGTGGTAGACGTCGGTTAAACGATCAAAAGTAAGCTTGCCGTCGCCTTTAAAACGCTCCGGTGCGTGCCTGCCGTGAATCTGTTGATACGCTTGGTATCCGGGGCGCGCGTGCATTGGATCGATCAGGCCGCGTCCGCCGGTGATCTGCTGCAATCCGGAAAACACGAGGCCGTCCAGCAAACCATTGTGAAACGATTGGTGGAAGTTACGAACCTTCCACAGCTCTTCCCGGATATAGCTGTGATCGATTTTCTCCTGGTACAGCTTCAGCGTCTGCGCAGACGTATCACCCGATTTGAGCACTTCGAAAATTGTTTCCGCCGCCAGCATCCCGCTCTTCATCGCCAGGTGCACGCCTTTAAGCCGCTGCGAATCCAGAAAGCTGCCGGAATCGCCTACGATCAAGCCTCCATCCACATAATTGCGCGGCATGGAATACCAGCCGCCGTAGGGCAGCGATTTCGCGCCGTAACGAACCAACTTTCCACCTGCGAGGAGATTGCGCAAGAAAGGATGCGTTTTCCATGTTTGAAATGCGGCGTGCGGATCGAATCGCGGATCGTCATATTCCAGTGCGACTACCAGGCCGATCGAAACGCGATTGTTGGACAGGCCATAAATCCAGCCCCCGCCATACATCTTCGTTGAAAGCGGCCAGCCCAGCGTGTGCGCCACGAATCCCGGCTTGATCTTCTCCGCTTGGACGTCCCACAACTCTTTGATCCCGATGCCGTACGTTTGTGGATTGATGTTGTCGAGCTTCTGGTTTGCGACTAATTGCTTCGTCAGCGATCCGCGCGGGCCTTCGGCGAGCACGGTTACCTTTGCGCGAAGTTCGTATCCCGTGGTGTAGTTGTCCTTGGGCTTGCCGTTTTTGTCGACTCCCTTGTCCTCGGTGATTACACCGGCAATTCCATTTTCCGCGGGAATCAACTCGGCGCCGCCGAATTCCTTGAACACGTTCACGCCGGCGTCTTCCACAAGGGCGCCTAGCCACTTCACCAGCTTGTTGAGCGAAATGACGAAATTCCCTGCGTTATTGAAGGGTGGAGGCGTTACAGGAAAACGGTAGGAAGATTTTTGCGTAAAGAGAAGTGCCGCGGAATCCGTCACCGGCGTATCGAGTGGGGCGCTCTTCTCGAAATCCGGAACCAGCTCCGCGAGCGCTTTCGGATTCATAATTGCACCGGATAATTGGTGGGCGCCGATCTCCCGCCCCTTTTCCAGCACATAAATATTTTCCACGGAAAGTTCCGGCTTAGCTCCGCTGGCATTGTGCTTCTTGATCAGGTTCGCCAGGTGCAAGGCACAGCTCAGCCCCGCGGGCCCAGCTCCCACAATCAGTACATCCGCGTCTAATTGTTCCCGTTGGATAGCCATAAAGAAAACCTCAAGCTCAAGGTCACAAATTCTTCGGCGACAATCCAGGTTGGCGAAGAATTTTAAAATAACGCGAAGGGCCTATTTCCTTTCCTCCGTGAATCGGCATTGTCACACCCCGCCATGCGCATGCATTGATCGATCATGACCGGCTGTTGTGCAGTTAAGTCCAAATCGAAGAAGTCGGGCCACCTGCCGAAAATCGCACGCTGTGGCGCTAGGCATTGATAATCTCGGTGGTCTCTGCCGGCAACTGCTGCCCTTTCTGCCGGAACTGTTCCGCGATCAAAGCAAAGAACTTGGCCAACTCGGCTAAAGTCGCTTCCCGCGATGTCATCGGCACGTAACACCCTGGAATGGCAGGAATCTCTGCGACCCAGGAACCGTCGTCCGGGCGGTATAGAACTGCCTTGTACTCCTCGTGCATCATACGGACTTTTGGATTATACGATAATTCGCCGGCTGGTCAGGCTAACCCTTGGCTTTTTGTAATTCTTCGGTGAGGGCGGGCATGATTTCGAAGATATCGCCGACAATTCCATAATCGGCTATCTCGAAGATGGGCGCATTCTGATCTTTGTTAACGGCCACGATTGTGCGCGACCCCTTCATTCCCACGACGTGCTGAATCGCCCCGCTAATGCCCAGCGCAAGATACAGCTTCGGTGCAACGGTTTGCCCCGAACTGCCGATCTGACGTTCCATCGGCAGCCAGCCTTCGTCGCAAATCGGACGGGATGCTGCAATTTCGCCGCCCAGCGCCTTCGCTACCGCCTCCGCCTGCGCAATATTTTCCGGCGCTTTGATCCCGCGTCCTATCGCCACGATCAGCGGCGCCTGCGTCAGATCGACGGAGGCCTTCGCTTCCTTAAACAGCTCCAGCGGTTTCGTCCGAATATCTTCCGCCTTCAGCTCCACGCTCAGCACGCTCACAGGAGCTTTCCCGGCCGTGTGTGCTTCCAACATATCCGCGCGAAACGCTCCGGACTGGAACGAAGCGAACCACGGCGTCGCTCCTACAAAGCTTACGTCCGCTGCGGTTTTGCCCTGAAACATTTGACGGACGAAAATAAGTTTTTCACCTTCCTTGCGGAAGCCGACGCAATCGCCGACCATTCCCCGGCCCAACATCGCCGCTAATTTCGGCGCGAAATCGCGCACTTGATATGTGTGCGGAAACAAAACCAGGTCCGGCTTCGTGGATTCCACGACCTGCTTCAGGGCTATACAGTAGCCATCCGGCGTATAGTTCTCCAGCAATTCGTTTTCGACGGCGCGCACTTCCGCCACATTTTTCGTCGCCAGCTCTTCGGCAAGCGCCGTCACATTCTTGCCCACCACCGCCGCGGCAATCGTTCCCGCAGTGGCTGCGGCAATCTGTTGCGCCGCGACCAGCGTCTCAAAACTGGTGTTGTTCCACTTGCCCTGCCGCTGTTCCGTGACCACCAGGATCTTCATTGCTTGCCTCTTTCCCGAGCACTCCAACGCATATTGTCATGCTGATCGAAGCGAAGGACTGCAACCGACCCGTCAGCTCGCTCGACCGGTTCAAATCACCCGTGCCTCGAACTTCAATTTCTCCACCAGTTTTGCCGCAACCTCTTTGGGCGTCCCGGTCAGAAATTCTGTCTTTTTCGTTCTTGTCGGCACGTAAATCTTCTCAATCGTTTGCGTCGGCTCCAAGGCCACACCCAGCGATTCGCGCGTGGTGGTCACAATTTCCTTCTTTTTCGCGTCGATGATTCCTTTCAAAGTGGCATAGCGCACCTTATTGATGCCCGACTGAATCGACAGGACAGCAGGAAGTGGACACGCGACCCACTGGAACCATCCGGCTTCCAGTTCCCTCTTGAGTCTCATCTTGGAGTCTTGCACTTCAATTTGCATGATGATGGTCGCATGCGGCAGATTTAGGAGCCCAGCCAGAAGCACGCCTGTCTGCCCGAACCCGTGGTCATCGCTCTGCAGACCGGTCAGCACCAGGTCACAGTTTTCCTTGCCGATCGCCGCCGCCAGCACCTTCGCGGATCCCAGTGGATCAAGCTGCGCGAAATTGTCGTCGGCGATGTGAATGGCGCGGTCCGCGCCTTTGGCAAGCGCCTCTTTGATAGTCTGCTTGACGCGTTCCGGCCCGAGCGACAGAACGATTACTTTGCCGCCGTTCTTTTCTTTTAGCCGCAGCGCTTCTTCCAGTGCATAGCTGTCGGGCTCGTTCATCTCAAATCCTATGTCGGATTCCTTGATCCAGTTTCCAGCGATGGACAGCGGCGCATCTTTCGCCGGAATCTGTTTAATGCAAACGATGATGTTCACGGGAGTTTCCTTCCATCAGCAACTGCGGAATGGAATGTGTAAATGACTCGCCTGCAGTGGGAGCGGAGGTTCTCAACTTCAGACAAGTCCACTTCGTTCTACTGCACAATGGGACCTTGCAACAGCAGAAGCAAATGGCATTACGCGGCCTACTGACCCGCCCAGCGTTTGAAAATCAATGCCGCATTGGTGCCGCCGAAACCAAAGGAGTTCGAGAGCGCATAATCAACAGT
Source organism: Candidatus Acidiferrales bacterium (assembly GCA_963742325.1). Taxonomy (GTDB): domain Bacteria; phylum Acidobacteriota; class Terriglobia; order Acidiferrales; family UBA7541; genus Acidiferrum. The sequence continues at coordinate 4,853,158 of CAVULB010000002.1, forward strand.
CGCTTTTCGGGCTACGTTCGGCACATAGTCCAGATCGCACTCCGGGTCGGACGTTTCCTGGTTGATGGTGGGCGGCAAAATCTGGTCCCGCAACGCCAGCACGCTGATGCCTGCTTCCAGGCCGCCGGCGCCACCGAGCAGATGCCCGGTCATGGACTTCGTGGAGCTCACCGGCAACTTTTTGTTAGCGGCGCGCTCGCCGAACAAGCGCTTCATCGCCGTAGTTTCGATCACGTCGCCGATGGGCGTCGAAGTTCCATGGGCATTGATGTAGCCGATATCGTCGGGAGAAAGTTTGGCGTCTTTCAGAGCCGCCCGCATCACCCGGAACGCTCCGTCGCCATTCTCGGCGGGCTGCGTGATGTGGTAAGCATCGCCGCTCATTCCATAGCCGACGATCTCCGCGAAAATGGGGGCGTTACGCTTCCGCGCATGCTCGAGCGATTCCAGCACCAGGATTCCCGCGCCTTCGCCAACCACAAATCCGTCGCGCTCCGCATCAAAAGGACGACTGGCCTTTTCCGGCTCATCATTGCGCGTGGAAAGCGCGCGCATGGACGCAAACCCGCCGATGCCCATTGGCGTAATCGTCGCTTCTGTTCCGCCGCAGATCATCATCTCCGCCGCGCCGCGTTCGATAATTTTGAAGGAATCTCCGATGGAATGCGCCGACGCAGAGCAGGCCGTCGCCGTCGCTGAGTTCGGCCCCTTCGCGCCATACCTGATAGAAATATGCCCGGAAGCCAGATTTACAATGGCCGAAGGAATAAAGAAGGGAGAAATTTTACCCGGGCCGCCTTGCATCAGCTTGATATGTTCGCGTTCGATGATGTCGAACCCGCCGATGCCAGAGGCAACATACACGCCCACTTCATCCAGGTCGGACTGTTCCGGCTTCCACTCCGCCATTTTCACGGCGAAATCCGCGGAGGCCAGCGCCAACTGGATGAACCGGCCCATCTTTTTCAGTTCTTTTTTCTCGATCCACTGGAACGGGTCGAAGTTCTTCACTTCACCGGCGATCTGGCAATCGAATTCGGCAGTATCAAAATGTGTGATGCGGTGGACGCCGCTGCGACCTGCGACCAGGTTTTTCCAACTCTCCTCGGTCCCGATACCCAGCGCACAAACCAATCCAACGCCCGTTACGACGACGCGGCGAGTCAATTCGCTTGCTCCTTCGTGCAGGGAATTTCCTGCGGCTTACTTGCCTTTCGAGTGCTTGTCGATGTACTCGATGGCATCCTTCACCGTGGTCATTTTCTCGGCATCCTCGTCCGGCACCTCAATGCCGAACGCTTCTTCGAACGCCATTACCAATTCCACCTGGTCGAGCGAATCCGCGCCCAGGTCGTCCACGAATGACGCCGTAGGCGTTACCTCCGCCTCATCCACGCCCAATTGCTCGACGATAATCTGCTTTACCCGCTCTTCTACACTGGCCATTCCAGTCCTCCGCGACCTGCTGTCGCATTTTCTTGTTCGTGCTACTCCACACCGTAATCCGGCTTTGCGGCCGGCCTACAATCCCTTATGCCCTTGCTTGGGTAACTTGCCAAGTCTACTTTCCCAGCCCACCCAGGTCAACTTTTGGCAGACTTGAGAATATTTGAATGCAGCTAAGCCATATACATTCCGCCGTTGACATCGAGGACGTGGCCCGTGATGTAGCCCGCTTCGTCGCTTGCCAGGAACACAATCGCTGCCGCCACATCGCGCGCGGTCCCCATGCGTCCCAGCGGAATCCGTGTTTTCAATTCTTCCTTCACTTTTTCCGGTAGCCCATCCGTCATCGGCGTCTCGATAAATCCCGGCGCCACCGCGTTCACCGTGACATTCCGCGACGCAATCTCGATGGCGATAGCTTTGGTCAAACCGATTAAGCCGCCCTTAGCGGCAACGTAATTCGCTTGTCCCGCGTTGCCCGTCTGCGCCACTACGGACGCAATATTGATGATTCGCCCGGAGCGTGCTCGCATCATCGTTGCCAGCGCCTGTTGCGTGCAGAAATGCGCGCCGGTCAGGTTCGTCCGAATCACCGCGTCCCAGTCGTCCTGCTTCATGCGCAGCGCCAAGCCATCGCGCGTGATGGCCGCGTTGTTCACCAGGATATCCAGCTTTCCAAACCTTTCGAGCACGGTCTTGAATCCAGCTTTCACCTGCTCCTGGTCCGCTACGTCCATCTTCAGCGCGAATGCCACGGCGCCTTTCGCCGCGATCTCTTCCGCCAACGCAGCCAGCTTCTCTTCATTGCGCGCCGCCACGACCACTTTCGCACCCGCTTCCGCCAGCGCCAGCGCTGTGTCTCGCCCAATCCCCTGCGACGCTCCGGTAACCAGCGCCACTTTGTCCGTCAAGCTGAACATTCCGTCTCGATTCCAGGTCTTAAGTCTTGCGTAGCAAATTCTAAGTTCAAACGCAAAGGCCCTCAAACACCAATGACCTATAACTTTGTCAGGCCGCGTCCGACTTCGCTCCCGTAATTCTGTCCAAGGTCGCTAGAAGACTCTTTTCGTCTTCCACATTCAGCGTGGTCACAGAACGCTCGATTTGGCGCATTAATCCCGTCAGCACGCGCCCCGGCCCAACTTCGACGAAGGTGGTCACGCCTTCGTCCAGCAGCATCCGCATGGATTCTTCCCAACGCACCGGCATGGTCACTTGCCGCGCCAGCGCGCTCTGGGCTTCCTCGCCCTTGCGAATCGTGTCCGCATCCACGTTGCTGACCAGCGGCATCTGCAAATCGGCAAACTTCGTAACTGCCAGATCTGCTTCCAGTTTCACCTGCGCTGGCATCATCAACGCCGAATGGAACGGCGCGGAAACAGCAAGTACCACCGCGCGCTTCGCTCCCGATTGAGAAGCGATCTCCACCGCGCGCTTAACCGCCCCGACGTGTCCGGAAATCACCGTTTGTTCCGGAGAGTTAAGATTCGCGGGAGAGCACACTTCACCCTGTGCAGCGCGCCTGCACACGTCCAGCACCACCGTCGGCGACAAGCCCATGATCGCCGCCATGCTGCCTTGTCCGGCCGGCACCGCTTCCTGCATGTACGTTCCGCGCTTCCGCACCAACTTCACGGCGTCGGAAAAGCCCAACGAGCCCGCCGCAACCAACGCGGAATATTCGCCCAAGCTGTGTCCCGCCACGAAATCAGCGGTAACACCCTTCTCCGTCAAAACGCGGTAAGCCGCGACCGACACCGCCAAGATTGCTGGCTGCGTGTTTGCGGTCAGCTTCAGCTCTTCTTCCGTGCCTTCAAAGCACACCTTCGAGACGGAAATGCCCAGCGCGTTGTCCGCTTCTTCAAAAACGGCGCGCGCTCCGGCATACTTCTCCGCCAGTTCTTTCCCCATTCCAGGATATTGCGATGCCTGTCCCGGAAATATGAATGCGACTTTGCCCATACTGACTCCTCTCTCTTTCCCTCACGCTTTCGCGGTGGTCAGGGAGAGCTCCTGTTCGATTTTTTCATTCGCGCGCGCCCGCGCCAAACCCGCGGCAACGCGTATCGCGTTTTTTATGGCATTGGCGTTGGACTTTCCGTGGGTGATCACGCATACGCCGCGAACTCCCAGCAATGGCGCACCACCGTATTCAGAATAATCCATCGTCCGTTTGATGCCTTTAAACGCTCCCCTGGATAACATGTAGCCCAATTGCGAAGCGAGCGAGCCTTTGTACGTCTTGCGCAGGAACTTCACGATTTCCATGGCCAGCCCTTCGCAAATTTTCAGTGCGATGTTTCCCACGAATCCATCGCATACAATCACGTCCACTTTGCCCGAAAACAGGTCGTTGCCTTCCACATTGCCCACAAAGTGCACGGGCAAATCCTTCAGCCGGTCATAGACGGCGCGGGTCAGCTCGTTGCCCTTGATCTCTTCTTCGCCAATCGAAAGCAGCCCCACTCGCGGCTTGCGGCTTCCGAAGGTCAACCGGTAATACAGCTCACCCATCACCGCGAATTGCAACAGGTGCTCCGGCTTCGAATCCACATTCGCACCCACATCCAAGAGCACCGAAACGCCGCCCTTGGCATTGGGAAAGGGCGCCGCCAGGGCCACGCGATCCACGGCTTCCAGCGTCCCCATGATGAACTTAGCCGTGGTCATCACGGCGCCAGTGTTTCCCGCGCTGACGAAGGCTGCAGCCTTGCCGTCCTTCACCAACCGCGCGCCGACATGCACAGAACTGTCTTTCTTCCGCCGGAAGGCCTGTGCGGGATGATCGTCCATCGTGATCACCTCGCTCGCTGGAACGATCTCGACTGCTGCCGTCGGTTTCGACCGACGCGCAAGTTCCGCGCGAATGACGTTCGGCTGGCCAACCAAAAGCACGCGAACGCCGTACTCTTGTGCTGCCAGAACACTCCCCTCCACTTCAGGTAGAGGTGCGTGGTCTCCCCCCATGGCGTCGACCGCGATTGTGATCATGGAAATAGTTCCAATGACTCTGGCAAGTTCGGTGGGCACAACCTGTGCTGTGCCGATCGCGACTTCAAGAGCCCGGCTTCCGATCGGCGCGCTCTACTTTGTGTCGTGTACCGGTCTTCCCTTGTAATATCCGCAATGCGGGCAAGCCTGGTGAGGCTGCTTCATCTCATGGCAGTTGGGACATTTGGCCAGAGCGGGGGCAAACAGCCGGTCGTGCGCGCGCCTGGTGCTGGTGCGCCTCTTCGAATGTCGTCGTTTTGGATTTGGCATTCCACTACTCCTTGTTTCTCGCCCCACTCGCGGCTACACACAACGCCTGACCGAACGAGGTCGGATTCTATGAGCTTTCGGCCCGAAAATCTATTGTTTCTTGAGCCAGTCCTGCTTTAGCCGCGCGAGGGGAGCCAGACGCGGATCGGAAGAGTGCACTTCGCAGCGGCACTCTTCATGGTTCAGGTTGGCCCCGCAGCTCGGGCACAACCCACGGCAATCGCTTTGGCAAATCACTTTCATTGGTAAGGACAGCAGCACTTGTTCCTTCAAAACATCGGCCAGGAACAAGCCCTCTCCTTCAAAAAATCCGATCTCCGTATCGTCGTCCTTCAACCGCTCTTCTTCGTGCCTGTTCCCCTTGGGAAGCGGTTGGTAGAACAAGTCAAATTCCTTGTGAATCTCCTCGATTACCGGTTCCAGGCAGCGCGCACAGACCATCTCAATCTTGGTCTCCAACTCTCCCACAATGCGGATCTGACCTTCGAGCAGCTCCGCCGTGGCCGTAACCTCCAGCGGTTCCGCCTGCTTCACTTCATTTATGCCGTAATCGATACTTCCGGGGGCATAACTCTTCCGGATGCGCATTTTGCGGACGGCAAGATCTTTGACGTCGAGAAACATATCTTCAGCGCCTCCGGCGCGCACGCTCATGCTCCTCCATTATTTGGGCAGTTGAGGCTTAAGTCAAGAAAGCTGAGGCAGTAGAAGGCAGTTCCAGCGGCGAATCCGTCAGCCATATCTCCTAGTACTAAATGGAGCAATCCCAGTCCCAGCCGTCACCGATCAGGCTTTTAACGGCTCCTTCAGATATCCACTTACTACCCGAACGTAATCGGGAAACGCCACTTCCGGCTCCAGAATATCCGGGTGCCATACCTTCTCCCATTCGAAACAGTAGTAGCCTTTATAGCCGATCCGTCGCAACGCCAACACCTGCCGCTCGATTGGAACGTCCCCTGTCCCGGTCAGCACATACTTCCTTCCTGTCCCGTCGGGCACGGAATCTTTCAAGTGCGTATGGCGGATCCACGAGCCGAGTTCCGCCACGGTGTGTTCCGGCTGCTCGTGTCCTTCCACGAACGTGTGGTGCGCGTCCCAGAGCAGCGCGACGTAGTTCGAATCCGCCCGGGTCAATACTTCTTTTAAAGTTGGTGAGTCCACGAATTCTCCGTGCGACTCAATGATCACCGTCACGCCGCGCGGTCCGCCATACTCTCCAAGCTGATGGAGCCCGTCGGCAACTCGCGCGATCACCTCTTCGCGCGGCCCCTTAATTTGATTCCCGAACACCCGCACGTAAGGCACCTCCAGCGCCGATGCCAGGTCAATGAATCGCTTGGCGTCTCCGAGTTGTTTGGCGCGCTCAGCCGGCTCGGCCGCGTGCATCTCCGAGGAGCTGCCCAAATCTGAAATCTTCAGTCCGTGGTCGGCCACCTGCCGCTTTGTTTCGGAAATTTGTGCTGGGCTAAATTCCGGCAGTGTGGGCAAATCCATCTTTCCCATCAATCCGCGAAGTTCGATGGCCGCAAAACCATTCGCTTGCGCGAACTCCAGAATCTTTTTCCATTCCCAGCCCGGGCAACCCAGAGTCGAAAAAGCCAGTGGCAACTTTTGTTCCGCAGCCCATGAGAGATTACGCAACAGCGCCGTGGCTGCTGCGGCGGCCAGAAAATCCCTTCGTGCCAGCTTCATACGCTTCTCCTCTTTGGTTTGTGCCCTAATTGCTTCACTTGCCGTCCTCATTTTCCATTTTTCTTGCGCCTTCGTATAATACGCTTGATCTTGCCGAGGGAGGCATCTTGCTTCGACGCGAAGTCCTGAGGCTCCTGGCCTTGAGTTCGGCGCTTCCCGCCATCCCCGCGGATCTTCTGGCTGCCCTTCGCGAAGTTCATGCAGACCTTCCTGCCCCGCCATCTCTCAAGGCATTCAACCCGCACCAAGATGCGACGGTCATCGCTATGGCTGACCTGATCATCCCGGCCACCGAAACGCCGGGCGCAAAAGACGTCCGTGTCAACGAATTTATCGAGCACATCGTTGCCGACTGGTTTAGCGACCAAGAGCGGGCCGGGTTCCTGGACGGCCTCAACAAAGTAGACGCCCGCACCGAGAACCTGTTCCAGAAAACTTTTGTCGATGCCAGCCGCGAGCAGCAAGCGGAGATTCTTCGCTCCCTTGGCGACGAAATGGCCTCCGCGGCAGCGGCTTTGGCCAACCATCGGCGTCCGTATCGCGGCGCAGTGCCGGAGCCCCGCGATAACTTTTATCTGATGTTTCGCCGGCTCACGTTGACCGGGTATTTCACTTCCGAAGTGGGCTTCACGCAGCAACTGCGTGAGGAAATAATCCCCGGGCGCTACGATTCCTGCGTGCCCTTCGACTCGTCGGCATCACCCAAAGGGGCGTGAGCATGCCGCAAGCGCAGAACAAATATGACGCGATTGTCATCGGTTCCGGCATCACCGGCGGGTGGGCTGCCAAGGAACTCACGGAAAAGGGCCTGCGCACGCTCGTCCTCGAGGCTGGCCGTCCCATCGTTCCGGAGAAAGATTACGTCGAACACATCCCGCGGTGGGATATGTCGTTTCGTGGCATGCGCGACCGCAAGAAACTGCTCCGCGATCAGCCGATCCAGAGCCTCTGCTACGCCTGCGAAGAAACGAATTCACAATTTTTCGTAAAAGACACCGAACATCCCTACACCACCGACCCCGGGAAGCCGTTTCGCTGGATTCGTGGGCGACAGGTCGGCGGCCGTTCGATCATGTGGGGCCGCCAGTGTTACCGCTGGAGTGATCTCGATTTCGAGGCCAATTTGCGAGACGGCACCGCCGTGGATTGGCCCATCCGTTACGCCGATCTCGCACCATGGTACGACTATGTGGAAGACTTCATCGGTATTTCCGGCGAAGCTCTCGGCCTGCCGCAATTGCCGGACAGCAAGTTCCTTCCGCCCATGCAGCTCAATTGCGCCGAATCCGCAGTGAAAGAATCCGTCGCGAGAAATTTTGGCAGCGATCGCATTTTGACCATCGGTCGCGTTGCCGTTCTTACGCAAACCCACCGCGGGCGTGCCGCATGCCACTATTGTGGCCCGTGCGAACGCGGCTGCATCACGCGTTCCTATTTCAGTAGCGTCAATGCCACGCTACCGGAAGCCGAAAAAACCGGCCGCCTTACCCTTCGACCATTCAGCACGGTGCACAGCCTGATTTTCGATGCGCACTCCCGGCGCATCAGCGGTGTCCGCGTAATCGATTCGCAATCGCGCGCCACCCTGGAATTTCACGCGCCGATTTTCTTTTTGTGCGCTTCGACACTGGAATCCGCCCGCATCCTCTTGAACTCCGCCACGCCTGAATTCCCGTCCGGACTGGCCAACTCGTCCGGCGAACTGGGCCGCAATCTGATGGATCACGTCAAAGGAGGAGGTAGCAGAGGCGTGATTCCTGGTAATGAAGGCCGCCTTTGTTTTGGCAACCGCCCGAATATCGCGTACATGCCTCGGTTTCGAAACGTGAAGGACGTGCATGCGGGATTTCTGCGCGGCTACGGGTTGCAGGCGTATGCCGGAACGCACGGCTGGGAGCGCGGCATTCTCGATGTCGGCTTCGGAGCCGACTTCAAGCGCAGTATCAGCCGGCCTGGACCATGGGAGTTCATATTCGAGGGCTACGGTGAGTGTCTTCCCAATCACGGCAATTTTGTCGAGATCGACAAAAACACGGTGGACGCTTGGGGCATTCCAAGTCTGAAAATTCACTGCGCGTATGGCGAGAATGAACTTGCGCTACGGAAGGATATGGCCATCGCAGGAGCGGAAATGCTCTCCGCCGCCGGCGCTCGCTCCATCGAACCTTTTACCGACAACGATCCCCCGGGCTTTTCCATCCACGAGATGGGCACCGCGCGCATGGGACGCGATCCCAAAACCTCCGTCCTCAACGCCTGGAATCAATCGCACGACATCAAGAATCTTTTCATTACCGACGGTTCGGCCATGACTTCCTCGTCTTGCGTGAATCCGTCTCTCACCTACATGGCCCTGACCGCGCGCGCCTGCGATTATGCAGTCAGGCAAATGAAGCGCAGCGAACTCTGAGCTCGTTTACGCTTCTCGAATCACCTTCAACAACCCTTCCATCGATTCCCGGCTCGATTCCTCTTTATTTTTGGCGGCATTCAGATAATGCGTTTCCAGAGACATTGTGCCCTCATATCCGTTCTTGATGAGCGCGCGAAATTGCCCCAGGTAATCGATCTTGCCGCTGCCAATCGGCATCCACTTGGTCTCTCCCGGCTTCGCTGCGGGTGCTGCGTCTTTCAGGTGCATGTGCCACATGCGCTTCTTATCTAGTAGCTCATAACCATTTGGAAAAGGCACCTCTCCGGCGTCATAGGCATTTCCGGGATCCCAATTTGCCCCGAGCGCGGGGGATTTGACCGCATCCAGCATCGCCGCGGCCTCCGCTCCCGTGCCCACGTTGCATGAAAACTCATTTTCCAACACCAGGCCGATCCCTTCCCGCTGCGCAATCGCCGACGCCCGTTCCAGTTCTTTCGCCACCCGGTCAAATACGGTTTTCGGGTCGGGCACACGCAGAAACGAAAAAATTCTCACCTTGTCGGTGCCAAAATCCTTGGCACGCGCAATCGCCCGTTCCAAGATTCCATTCTGCTGCGAGATGTCGCTCTGCAGGGGATCGGGCTTGCCCCCGGCAAACTTCGATTCCGTGCCCGGCAACGGCGTCTTGAAGTATGCCGAATCCACCACCGACACCTTCATGCCGTGTTTGGCGAGCAAGTCCTTCGCCCGTTTTACATCATCGGCCGGGAGCTCCGTGACGTATTTGTCCCAGACAAATCGCAATTCCACCCATTCCAGTCCAAAGCCTTTGATCCAGAGAAGAGCCCGTTCGAGATTTTGCGTAATTTCGTCGCTGATCACCCCCAGTTTAAATTGCTTCACGTCCGCCGCTCCTGCCGGTAACGCCCTCAGCAACGCCGTGGCCGCGCCAGTGACCACAAATTCTCTACGTTTCATTTTCACCCCACTCGGGTCTTGATCGTAATTCCGTATGCAACTCGCGTCAATCCACCTTTCGGCGAAAATTGGACCGGCAAGCCACACATGCGAGAATAGGAAAACCGGAAAGCAGTTCCGGCTGGAAACGGTATTGATCTCCTGGCATAAACCTGGCAGTTTACTCTTCGCGTGCTTCTTTCTCCTGGCCGGCTTCTTCGCGGCCGAGAGCACACCGTCACAAGAAAAGCCCATACAGTTCAGCAATGTGACCCGGGCCGCCGGTATCAAGTTCACTCACTTCAAGGGCAACAAAGGCACTTCGATCAATCTGGAAGAATTCGGACCCGGCGTCTGTGTAGCCGACTTTGATGGCGACGGCTGGCAAGACATCTACTTCGTGAATGCCCGCGATCTGTACGACCGGGGTATCAAGGTCCAGAATGCGCTTTATCACAACAATGGTGATGGCACCTTCACGGACGTCACCGACAAAGCCGGCGTACCCGGCACCGGCTTCGGCCTCGGTTGCGTTTGGGGCGACTACGACAACGATGGCCGTCCCGATCTGTTCGTCACGCAATACGGCCGCAACGTCCTGTATCACAACAACGGGGACGGAACGTTTACCGACGTCACCGACAAGGCCGGTGTCGCGGGAATGGACTTCGGCACCTATTTCCACTCCGGCGCTGTCTTTTTCGATTACGATCGCGACGGCAAGCTCGATCTTTACGTCGGCAGCTACGTCGCTTTCCCGCCAGGAGCCCAGCGCTATTGCAAACTCGGCGGCCTAATCAGCAGTTGCCCTCCCAGCGCTTACCAGGGCAGCCCCAGCATTCTCTATCACAATAATGGTGACGGCACTTTCACCAACGTCACCAAGAAAGCTGGCATCTACCAGCCCAACGGCAAGAACCTCGCGGTCGGTGTGGGCGATTATGACAATGACGGCTGGCCGGACCTGTTCGTCGCCAATGACGGCATCAGCGCCTACCTCTACCGCAACGAACACAACGGTACCTTCAAAGAAGAGGGCTCGATCACCGGCATGGCTTTCACCGCCCAGGGGCTCACCATGGCCGCCATGTGCATTTCGCTCGGGGACTACGACAATGACGGTTGGCTCGATCTCTTTATCTCCGACTTCCAGGGAAGCTCCGATCACGTCTGGAAAAACAACGGTCAGGGCCTGTTTGACGAGGTTAGCGATAGCGTCGGTATCACCTCTCCCACACACTCGGTTTTGAGTTTCGGAGGTGGCTTCTTTGACTACGACAATGACGGTTGGCTCGATCTGTTTATCGCCAATGGCCACGTTTATCCCGAGATTGAGCAGATCTTTCCGGATGTTCACTATAAACAAATCAATTCACTGTTTCACAACGACGGCCACGGCAAGTTCGTCGATGTGACCAAGACTTCCGGCGACGGCTTCTCCACTCCTGCTGTGGGGCGCGGCGTGGCCTTCGCCGACTTTGACAACGATGGTTTCGTCGACCTGGTCGTCGCCAACAATAATGATTCCCCGCTCTTGCTGCACAACAGTGGTCGCAACGGAAATCACTTTGTTTCGTTCAAGCTGACAGGAACGAAGAGTAATCGAGACGCCATAGGCGCACGCTTGAACCTGACGGCGGGTGGCATGAGTCAGATTCGCGAAGTCGAAAGCGGAGGCAGTTACATGTCTCAGAGCGACCTGCGCGCACACTTCGGCCTGGCTTCGGCCGCGAACATCGATAAACTGGAAATCACCTGGCCCAGCGGCGCAAGACAAACGTTTTCGAATTTTCCCGCTGACCAGTTCTACAGCATCGTGGAAGGCAAGGATGAATTGGGTTATCAGCCCTTCGTGAAAAACCAACAGAACAAAACAGCTCACCCGGCGAACTGATTTCCTGCACAGCAACGACTTAGCCTGTTTGCGGAAAAGCGCGGCGTGTTAACATGCATTCACTTTTTCAACTCATGGAGCTTACCGCATGAAATCCCGCGTTCGCGCCGGTGCCCTGTTGGCGTTCTTCTCGCTCGCGGCTTTGCCGGTTCTGGCCAATACAAAAATCGTCCATCGCTGGGTGCTCACCGGCTTGCCGATGCCCCGTTTCCAGAAGATGCTGGTTGCCAGCATCATGGAAAACTATCTGATTCGCCAGGAATTCGAAGATCAGATGAAAATATTGCTGGCGAAGTATGGCGTGGAGGGCGTCCAGAGTTACATGGTGTTGCCGCCGCGGAACGAAATGATGGAAGGCGAGCTAAAGCAACGCATCAAGGAAAGCTCGCTCGATAGTGTGCTCGTGATTCGCCCTAAAGCCGTGCGCAAGGAAACCGAACACGTAATTACCGGCGGAATCTACGTGCCTCCGCCGGGCTACTACACATTCTGGCCCTATTGGAATATGGCCTATGGCAATTTTCATCCCACAAGCTCGTACTCCAGGGAAAAAATCATCGTGCGTGTGGAATTCAATCTGTACAGCACGAAAGACGAAAGACTCATCTGGAGTGGCGAGACCGACACGATTTATTCAACGGATTTCGAAAGACTGGCCAAGGGATACGCCCAGAGCCTCATAGAGCAGTTGAAGAAAGACAAAATCATCCGCAAAAAGTGGGACACACTTTCAGCGCCGTAACACCAGACAACTCGCAATCATGTCGTGCAACGCCTGCTTCCGCTCCGTGATCCCCGCCATAATGTAGCCGATTCCCAATGGAATCAGCCCGGTGATAATTTTTGCGAAAAATCGCCCGCTGGCTCGACCGAACGAGACGCGATTGCCGGCCAGGTCGGTGACATACAAACCCAGCATCTGCTTGCCCCATGTTCCCTGCTTTTCGCCGCTTTCCATATACGCGAAATAGAGCCATTGACCCAGCAGCCACAATCCGCCCAATACTACGTAAAGCGACAGGAGAGCTCCTATCGCAGCAGGGTCCGGCCTTTCTGAAAGTCTTTGCCCAAACGACGTTACAATTGCCATTCCGCCCATCAAAAAGAACACGGGAATCGTCACAATCGCCAAGACGATGCCAATGATGAATCCATCGATGATGGCGGCGACAAAACGCAACCAGAATCCAGCGTATGTGACATTGGATGCGTACACGATCGCGCCGATACCCGCATGAGGAGAAACGGCAACAGGCATTGCCGGAGCCGTAGTTGGTAGCGCAGTCCGCACGACAGGATTACCGCATGATTGACAAAATGCTGTGTCTGCCGCAAGGGCGGCACCGCATTTGGAACAGAACACGATTAGCCTCCACACACACGGGAACGTCTTTCCGTCGCGCCTATTCTCTTACAGTTCGGTTGTCCAAGGGAATTAACTTATTCGCAGCCTTCCTGCTGAAATTGCCGGAGGCGCTTGTGGGCGTCCGCGTTGCCTTTGCGAGCGGCAGCGCTGAGCAGGATGCGCGTCTGGTCGCAGTTCCGGGCCACTCCCTCGCCATGCCAGTAGAGTTCGGCGAGTGTCAGCTCCGCGCTGGGATTGCCCTTCTCCACGGAAATCCAAAGGAGTCGTACCGCCTCAGAAGTGTCTTCCGTCGGATTTTTCCCGTGGAGCAATTGCATGGCATGCGAATACTCAGACAAACCCGTTTCCTGGCCAGGCTCTGACCCGGCGCCCGGCGATATTCCAGCAAGTGGACTGACCGGTGGAGGCGTGCCTTTCGCTATAGAAGGCAGCGCGTTGGCCGCTTGGTTGGCCGGTGCAGTTTCCGTGGGTGCTGCCGTCTCCGGGCTCACCGTTGGCGGTGCGGAGTTAGAGGCGGACGTAGTATTCGTGGGCTGCGCACGCATCTCATCGCGGGAAGGATTTTCAGCCGGAGGCGGCGGCGAAACCTGGCTTGCTCCCGAACCACCTAACTGTTCGCCCAACCAGATCAGTCCTTCGCCAAACACGCGGTGATAAATGGAAGCGGCCACAAGCAATGCCAACACAGCCATGATGGCCACAGCACGAGACAACGTGAACGAGTCCGTCCAGGTTCCTGGGCCCGCACCGCTGCCTTGGCTCAACGGTTCAAGTGGCGGCAACGCTGCAGTTTTCAAGTTGTACTCTGTCTCTTTCCTCGGTGGTTGCATCAGAAGCTGAGTGATATCAGGCTTCTCGCTCGCCGGAATTTCTGGGAACGCCGGCTGTTTCGCGTGTTCCCTCTTCCAGCGGGATTTCCCACCGGTTTCTGCGGGTGGGGGAAGTGGCTGAAACGAAATTTCAATCGCACCTTTCGCGGTGGAAAAACCGGGCACACCTGGAAATGAACTTGGCTCAGCGGGGCTCGTAGGCTCTTGTTCTTCTTCCACATTCTCCATCGTAGAAGCATCTAGTTCAGCCGGCACATTCGCGACAGCAGGCGCTTGCGGTGGTGGCACTGCGGGGGGCTCGTTCGCAGCCGGTTCCGGTTGCGCGGTTGGACGGGAGATCGACCAGTGAGGCTTGGGCGCCTCTGCGGGTGCGCGAACAGCGGGAGAGCGGAGTTCTTTACGAAGCTCGTCAAACGATTGCGCGTCTGAAACCCCCGCCTTTGCGGGCTTTTCCTTGCTCTCTTGGGATTCGAGCGTGCCATTCAGCCAGCTCTGGACCAGCGTCCGCGCCAATTGCGGAAGCTCGAGGAATCGAATGCCCGCGACCCGGCCGAGCTCCTCGACCCACAAAATCTCCCCTTCTCCCTCTATGCGGGCCGTGGTGCTCAGCAAAAAGGAGAATGGGGTTTTGTCCCCCACACGCATCGGTATCATCGCCCGAAGCGCAAAACCCTCCTCGGAAAGATCGCGCATCATTCCGCCATTGCCCGAACCCAACTCCACGTAAATCAGGCTGGGGGGACCCTTGCGTGAATTCTTCCTGCGCTCGCTATTGGCCGTCTGGGGAGACATGCTTAATGCATTTTAACCCGGCTGGAGCTGCGGCGATAGCCACGGTTGACTCGGAAATACAGGGGTTGCGGCATACCCTTACATTAGAGGCTTTGGCGTGGAGTAATGGATCATTCTAGCGCTCACCATCTTGAAGAATCTTCCTGCCCTTTCCGCGCAGGAGTGGTAGGATTTTGGTGTTTTTCCGCCCCATCCTCAGGAAGACTGCGCGCGTTGCCAAGCCCGTAAGGAGAATGTCTTATGCGTTGGACACCCGGTGGAGTCAGCGGAGATATCGAAGATCGTCGCGATCAAAGCGGTGGCGGCGGTGGCGGAGGCTTTGGTGGCATGCGGCTGGGCTTGGGCGGCCTGCTGATCCTATTCGTCTTAAGCCTCATCTTTAAGCAGAACTTTTTTGCTCTTTTGGGCGGAGGTGGCGCCACAACGCCGGGTTCGGCCGCAGTCAGCACGCCCGATCCCGCGCGGGATGAGGCGGAAAAGCCCCTGGTTCAGTTTGTCTCCTTCGTCCTTGATGATACCCAGAAAGCATGGGACCAGCTCTTGCCTCAACAAGCGGGCACTCCCTATCGCCACGCCAAGCTTGTTTTGTTCCGAAATTCCACCACTTCCGCCTGCGGCGGCGCTCAAGCCGCCACCGGACCGTTCTACTGCCCGGGCGATGAAAAGGTATATATCGACTTGTCTTTTTACGACGAATTGAAGCGCCGGTTTGGGGCTCCCGGTGAATTTGCCCAAGCTTACGTGCTGGCCCACGAAGTCGGCCATCACGTACAAAAACTCATCGGCGTCGAAAGCAAGGTGCGCCAATTCCAGAGCCAGAATCCCGGCTCGGCGAATGCCGCATCCGTACAGTTGGAATTACAGGCCGACTGCTTCGCGGGCGTCTGGGCGCATTCGACGCAGCAACGTGGCTTACTCGAGCAAGGGGACGTGCAGTCTGCCCTAGCAGCTGCAGCCGCTGTCGGTGACGACCATATTCAGCAGATGACCCGCGGACGTGTGCAACCAGAAACATTCACGCACGGCAGCTCCGCACAGCGCATGGATTGGTTTAATCGCGGTTTCAATTCCGGGACGATCAGCGCCTGCAACACCTTCGCGCAGTAGCGCGGCACGTCGCTAGTCCGACGGCATTTTCCCCGCACCGGGCACTCCCGGATCGCGTATTTTTTCAACCGCAGCCTTGGCTGCCTTCGCTTTTAGCGGGTCGACCCACGAGTCTTGGGAAACGACTGTCGTTTGCGTCGGCAGCGCCACCACGACGCCTGCCTTCTCTAGCGCGTCCATGATCGAAAGCAGCAGCGCTTCCTGCGTGCTCAGAAAGGCGTTGTAGTCGCTCTCCAGGATGTAACAATAAATCTCTACGTCCAGTGAATAATCCGAAAACCGGATGAAGCGCACGCGCGAAGAGGAATCCTCCACTCTCGGATTCTCAAGTAACAGTTGGCGAATTTCCTCCAGGACGAAACGAACATGGTCCGGCGAAAGATCGTAGCGAAGGCGAATCACCTGTTGGCACAGAAACTTATCGCGGAAGCGTAGGTTCTCGATGACAGCGGTGGCCATAGTGCCGTTGGGAATCGACAGCAGTGTCCGCTCCGGCGTCCGCAGGCGGGTTGACCGCAACCCGATATCCTCGACAACCCCCGACTGATTGTTCACCTTGCACGTGTCTCCGATCAAGATCACCTTATCGAACAGGATGGACACTCCGCCGAACATGTTCTCAAACGTTTTCTGCGCGCCCAAGCCAAGCGCAAGGGTTCCGATGCCTACTCCGGCCAGTGCCGCACTCACGTTGAATCCCAGGCTGTGTAGCACCACGAGCGTCACCAAGATGAAAATACTGACTTCCACAAATCGGCGGATCAGCGACACGATCGACCGTTCCGCAAACATTCCGCGGCTGGAGAGGCTCGCGCCGATTCGCGCCGAGATCGCACGAGTGATCCGCGTCAGTAGCCAATAGAACGCGACTGCCACAAAAATCCAGATAACCCTGCGGTAGTACAGGCGGTAGAGCAGTGAAGTGCCGATGTAGGCCACCAGCCGATAGTGAATCAGCAGCGCGATCATGAACGTCAGCGGGCCGATTCGTCTCCAAGGCTCAGGTTGAAGAAGGGGCAGCTGCCGAGCGACCCGCCAATACTGCGTCAGCTTTTCCAACGCTTTGGTCGCCAGCCTGGCCAACAGGAACGAAAGTGGGATGAAAAGCAGGATCGCCAGCCACTGCCAAAGGGGAAGCGACAGTAGCCGGTGTTCCACCAGGTAGGGCGGTAGTTGTTTTTCTAGCGTCGGGAAAGTCAGCGAATCGTAACTCTTCGGCACCGCCTCCAACGTGACTCGCGAGAAGTACCAGAGCTTTCGCCCTTGCTCATCCTCGCTTCGCACCAGAAGAATCGGAAATGTATCCACTCCTCCCAGGTTGCTGCTGATCTTTTCCTCGTCCGGCGGCAACCCGTCATCCAGCCGGCCTTGCGGATCACGGCTCACGAAGTCCAGCGGGCCGGAGAATTTCTGATTCAGAATCGCCAGAAGCTGTTCGGCGAGTTCTTCCTCGTCTTCCTCGGAAACGTGACGGCGCGCTGGTCGCGGCTGAAAGTACTGCACTGCCAAGGAATATTTTTCTTCCTGCGCCGCTTTGATGAAACCCAGCAGACATCCGCGTGGGGTTTCGCGGCCCAGGGGATCAGGCGGTAAGGAAGGCTGTTGCGATGCGGCGGTTGCGGGCGGCGAAGTGAGGCCGGGAATCTGCGGACGGCCCAACGCACACGCGCACCACAGGGCGGCCGAAAACAGCAAGAGCGGCATTCGGCGAATTGGCATGGATCCAGCTCCGAAACGCTGCTTCATTCTATCCGCTGAGGCCGTGCGATAGAAGGGACCGCGGGAGCCGGGGAGCCGAATTGTTCCTGATGCTGCCGCAGCAGGAATTGGTCGGTCATTCCCGCAATGTAATCGCAAACAACCACGTGGCGGGGCGTCCCACGAGCCATGTCTTCGTGCGTTTCGGGCATGGAATGTGTTTTTTGTAGGTAATAAACGAACAATTCTTCGAGACATCGCACGGAACGTTCGCTGTCTTCGGTGATGACGGGAAGATTATAAACATGCCCGAACAGAAACGTTTTCAACGTGGCGTTCTGCGCGCGTCCGGTCTCGCTCAGGCCCGCCAGCCGCGCGGGCGCCCGGCGTACCTCCTCGGCCGTCTGGACACCGGAACCGCGGACTTGTTGCTCCGTGTAATGGATCACGTCTGTCACCAGCGAATCGAGCATGTGGCGCAACGCCTCGCTGAATTGAAGCTTCGCCGGCGCTGCGGGATACTCGATCGCCACATTTGCATAGATTTGTCCAAAAAATGGCGCTTCCTCGCGCAGCAAATCCACGTCCAGAAGATTCGCTTCGAGCGCGTCGTCCAGGTCCGAGGTGTTATAAGCAATCTCGTCCACCCAATCGATCAGCTGGGATTCCAGCGGCGGGCGCACATCGAGCCGGTACTCTGCCAATTCAGGAAAATCGGTCGCGCTATAGTCGCGGGAGTGTTTGACAATTCCTTCGCGCACTTCAAACGTCAGATTGAGCCCCGTGAATCCGGGATAACGATGCTCGAACTGTTCCACGATGCGCAGTGCGTGCAGGTTGTGATCGAAGCGCCCGCCATGAGCACCCATCAATTCGTCCAGTTTTCGTTCGCCTGCATGGCCGAACGGCGGATGGCCGATGTCGTGGACGAGCGCCAGCGCCTCCACCAGCTCGGAATTCAGCGCCAGCGCGTGCGCCACAGTTCGCGCAATTTGCGAAACTTCCAGCGTATGCGTCAGGCGGTTACGAAAATGATCGGAAAAGCGCGCGGTGAAGACTTGCGTCTTGGCTTCCAGCCGCCGGAACGCACGCGCGTGGATGATGCGATCGCGGTCCCGCGCATATTCGCTGCGATAGGGGTGGGCTGGCTCCGGGTAGCGGCGTCCGCGGGATTTCTCGGTCCGCATTGCCCACGGCGCTAAGAGTCGATAGGTTTCGATGGCCGAAGCCTCCGGCAATTTCTAGTAGTGCGCAAGAATGGCGCGGATGCCCGTGCTCGAACAGAGTTTGCAAAGTGAGCGCACTCGGACCTGCGCCAGATCAAGAACCCAGCAGTTCCAATCCTCGATCCGCCTCGTCCGCCACCGGAGTATTCGGATAGTCCTTTTTCAGCTGCTGATACAGCGTGGTCGCTTGTTTGGGATCGGTTTGGCTGTAAATGCCAGCGAGCTCAAGCAGCACCATGGGCTTCGGCACCAGCACAGATCCAGCCGTGCTGAGCGCTTGCAGCGTCTTGATAGCTTCGTCCTTCTTACCGGTGCGTTCGTCGATCAGCGCCATTTGAAACTTCGCCAGCGCCGCAAGCTCTTTGTCAGAACCGGCGTCCAGCTTTTTTAGTTCTTCTGAGGCCTGGTTCAATCTTTCCAGATCCATCAACGCCAGCGCGGAATAATAGCGCGCCAGTTTGCCAGGATTTGTCCTTGGCCACTGCGCAGCCACCGCCGCAAGCTTGGGTTGCGCTGCCTCGGCCCGTTTCTCTTCGGTGGGATAGGTCGTTTCCCCCGGCAGCACCGGCTGTCCCGGGGTGGCAATCGGCGAATTGAAAATCTTCATGGCTTCGTCCAGCGCCACCTGGGCTTGCGCCGTCTGCCGGTCGCTGTAAAATTTCCAGCCCAAATAGGCGGAAGCCGCCAGAATCAGGGCTAGCACGGCAATCGAAGCCAGGCGGGTGTGAGAGAGAACCGCCTCGGCTCCGTGTTCGAAGGTTTCCCGGACCTTGTCCTGCTTCAGTTCCTTGCGCGAAATGTGCTCGGTCACTAGCGTTCTCCTGCCGTCAAATGGAATCTTTTATGCTAGCACATGTGCCGGAGCGCTTGCGAAGCCAGGCCTGTGCCACAAGCCAAATTGACACAATCGCAGCAGTAGAGGACGGAAGCAATCCGGCAGGCGAATTGGTAAAGTTCTCAGATGGCGAGCGAGCTTCGTCCCGCAACGTGGAAGACCCTGTTGGCTTTCGCCATCATCTATTTTGTTTGGGGTTCCACATTTCTCGCCATTCGCGTTGGAGTGCGCGAAGTTCCGCCGCTTCTGCTGGCGGCGATGCGCTTTTTGGTCGCCGGGCTCGCCCTGTATCTGTGGACGGTCGCACGAGGCGAGCGCTCCCCAACCGTGCGCCAGTGGCTATCCGCCTTCTTCCTTGGCTCCCTGATTTTCCTGATGGACTACGGCCTGTTGTTTTGGGCCGAGCAGCGCGTGCCGTCGGGCATAGCCGCGGTGATGTTGGCCACAATTCCCGCGTTCATGGCTATTTCCGAAATCCTCATCCTGCGAACACAAAAGCTTACAATTCGTTTGGCCTTGGCTCTCCTGATCGGCATGGGCGGCGTGGCCGTGTTGATGAGCCGTTCGTTGAACCTCGGCGGCGCTGCAGTCGACCGCTCCGGTGCCCTGGCACTCATCATCGCTTCGGTGAGCTGGTCGGTGGCGTCTATACTCACCCGGAAGTTGCCACTTCCGTCGTCCAAAGTGATGAGTTCGGGCGCGCAAATGCTGGCCGGCGGAATGCTACTGGCATTCGCGGCCGCCGCATTGGGAGAGTTTCGCTATTTTCACCCCGAAGCAGTTTCGCGCGCCGCATGGTTGTCGCTTCTGTATCTGATCGTTGCGGGCTCCATCATCGGGTTTACCGCCTACGTTTGGCTGATTCATCATGAATCCCCGACGAAAGTCGGGACCTACGCCTACGTAAATCCGATTGTGGCGGTGCTGGTCGGGTACTTTCTGGGTGGCGAGGCGCTGGGCCTTCGCACGGCCCTCGGAACGCTGTTTATCTTGGCCAGCGTAATCTTGATCACGACCACAGGAATGAAGAGAAAAGCGGCGGCGCCAGTGCCCGTGGAAGACAGAGCGTAGCCTTGGCCTCGCCTCCCTGCGCGAAATCGGGCGATCCTACCGTGTAACCCTTCTCGCAAATCCTGCGAACCCCGCCCGCCTCTCGACCTCCCGGCGTGATAATTTGGAAGTATGCAAGCGGGCTGCATTCATTGTGGGCAGCAACATCTGCTGAACGATTCTGTGCTGGCCAAGCATTCCAAAGTCCAGTTTCGCTGCACCAAGTGTGGCAAGACCACTATTGTCGAAGTGAAGCGCCGCGTCGACGAAACCGTGGTCATCTCTCCCATGCCCTCTTTCGCCCGTGCCGACGCCTCCACGGCGCGCATGAAAGCTCCTGCTGTCGACGACAATCCCGATCTTCCACCTGGTCTGCGCGCCGTTCTTAGCGTCACCACTGGCCGTGAACTGGGCCGCTCCTTCACTTTATCCAAGGAACGCGCGGTCATCGGCCGGAAAGGCGCTGATATTGCCCTCAGTGACCCAGAAGTTTCGCGCCACCATTGCCTCCTGGAAATCCGCGAAGGGTTCGCCAACCTGAAAGACCTGGACTCCACCAACGGCACTTTTTTCGAAGAGGAACGCGTGCGTGCCGCCATGCTCGAGAATGGCTCAGAATTCCGTGTGGGCGGCACAATCATCCGTCTCAGCCTAGCGCTTCCCTCCAAGTAGCCCGCGCTCGTTCGGCTTCGCCACCCCGCCGCGATTCCTTTCATTGGGTTGTGAGATACTGGCGCGGGATTGTCACAGGTCGCAAAGATGAACCGCCTGAGCGTGTGCCTCGTCGCGCAGAATGAGCAGGAAAATTTGCCGCGAGTCCTGCGTTCGGTCCAGGGCCTTGCCGACGAGATCATCGTCGTCGACGGCGGCAGCACCGATCGGACCCAGGAAATTGCCCGGGAATTCGGCGCCAAAGTTTACGAGCGCGCCTTTACGAACCACGCAGATCAGAAAAATTTTGCAGCCTCCCTGGCCGCGCAGGACTGGATTTTCCTCCTCGATGCGGATGAAGAATTGAGCGAAGAGCTGAAAAACTCTGTGCGCCAGTGGAAGGCCGGCCAGCCGCCTTTTGCCGTGTACGAGATACCCCGCCTTACCTGGTATCTCGGTGCTTGGATCCGCCATTCGCGATGGTATCCGGACTGGCAGCGGCGCATTTACCGGCGCGATAAGGCTTGTTTCCAGGGGGCCATCCACTCCGCCATCCGCTACGACGGACAAATCGGGCGCCTGCGCGGGGACTTGCTTCATTACACGATTCGCACCTTCGCGGAACATCAAGCCAAGTTGGAAAAATACACGTCCACCATTGCCCAGGAGATGTTCGACCAAGGAAAACGTCATTGGCGCGCCGCGATGTGGTTGGCCACGCCCTGGAGCTGGATTCGCCATTTTGTTTTCGGCGCTGGCTTTCTGGACGGCTACCGCGGCGCGCTTATTGCGCAAATGGCCGCTCGCGGCGTGCGCCTGAAATTTCAAAAGCTGGGCAAATTGGTTGAAGCTGAAAAGCAAGCACGGAGCTGCGTCGCGTGATTCCTCTTATCGTTGATCTTGAAACCGAATGGCGCGGCGGCCAAAACCAGGCACTTCTCCTTCTGAAGGGTTTGTACGAGCGCGGCAACGCTGCGGAACTGGTGGCCACCCACGGCTCTTCCATCAGCCACCGCGCGAAAAAAGAAGGCATCTACGTGCACAGCGTGTCGCGCAGCATGCCACGTCTGTCCGCAGCTTCGAAAATCCGCTCCATTCTCTCGGACGGGCGCATTGAACTTGTCCATGCCAATGAAGCCCACGCGGTCACCGCCGCATGGCTGGCGCTGAGGGGCAGCCGCTTGCCGTTCGTGGCTTCGCGGCGCGTCGGATACCCGCTCGGCAAGGGTTGGATTGCGCAGAGCCGCTATCGCAGAGCCAATTGCATCCTCGCCAACTCCCAATGGGTGGCCGGCCAAGCGGTGGCCTCTGGCGCGAACCGAGAAAAGATTCGCGTTGTCCACGAAGGCACGCAAATGCCGGCCCTGCCAACTCCTGCGCAACGCACGCAAGCGCGCGCGCGTTGGGGCATCCCCGAAGGCACGCCTCTTCTGGGCTGCGTCGGCGCACTACTGCCCGACAAGGGCCAGGAATGGCTGATTCGGGCGCTCGTCGAAGTGCGCAAGGATTTCCCGCAGGCACGGCTGTTGCTGGCCGGCGAAGGTTCTTCGCGCCGCGACTTGGAAAAGCTCACGGCCGAATTGAGCCTTTCGAAGTTCGTCACGTTCACCGGTTTTCTGAAAGACGTGGAACCCATTTATGCGGCCCTGGACGTCTTCCTGCTGCCCTCGTTCTTCGAGGCATTCAATAATTCCCTGCTCGCGGCAATGGCTTATGAAATTCCATCGATTGCTTTTTCGCGCGGGGCGCTAACTGAGATCATCGAAGAGGGCAAGAGTGGATTGTTCGTTTCGGGCCCGGACGTGGGAGAAATTTCCGCGGCCGTCAAACGCATCCTGAGCGACGCGCAGTTTGGGCGTGCGCTCGGAACAGGTGGGCGCGTGCGCGTGTCAGAAAATTTTACCGCCGAACACATGGTGGAAGGCACGCTAAAGGTCTACGAGGAAATTCTGGGGTCGACTAGAAGCGATTTCTCACGCTGATTCAAATTGTTCGACAAGAAATGGCAAAGCGCCGTTCGGCTCCTTCTCGAGATCCGCCCGGCGCTTTGCTTGCGCTGTAACTGTATTCCCTAAGAGTTGTTCCAGCAGTTCCCTCCTGTCCGCTCGCCGAAAAACAGTCGAGCTAATTTGCAGATTGAACTACCCATCGCCCTACTGGCTCCAGAAACTCCACCCCGATTGCATAGCCGTCGCCACGCAATGGTTGGCAGTACGCTACTCGAGCCGCAGAACGAAATTCTCCGGTGCGCGATGCAAATATTACCGGCGCACCTTTCTCCCAGCGCCGCGTGCTCACCACGCGAGCTCCCTTGGCGCTGACGTTTTCTGTGAACGTGGCTTCCACACCGGGCATCTGCCGGTGGCCTTCCAGTACTACGGGAATCTCCATCGGAATCCGGCTCTCACTGCGATTGAAGCGGAATGACTGCCCGTGATCCATTAACGTGTTCCTCACAAGCACGCCGCAATCCGGGTGATCGAATTCATCGCGCTTCTGCGATGTTTCATGCGATACAGTGTCCGGTCCGCCGCACCCAAAAGCTTTTCCGCGGTGTCGCCGTCCTCCGGAAACGCCGCGATGCCAGCGCTCACCGACAGCCCGGGCTCTTCCGTTTCGCCGGCAAGTCTTTCCCGAATTCGTGCCGAGACGCGTGCCGCTATCTCCTTGGGCGCCTCCGGCAGCACCAGGGCAAATTCATCTCCACCGTAACGCGCGGGAGTATCAATGGCTCGTGAATGATTGCGCAGGATTTTGCCGAGCCTCACCAACGAACGGCTGCCCACCAGATGTCCGTAACGGTCGTTGATGGTCTTCAGCCCGTCCATGTCCAGCAACACAATGCTGAAGGGCCGGCGAGTCCGGCGGGAACGGTCGAGTTCGGATTCAATCACTGCAATCAGGCGCCGGTAATTTGCCAATCCCGTCAGAGGATCGCTGATCGCCAGGGAACGCACCTGATCGAACAAGCGAGCCTGATCGATCAGCGCCCCGCACAGCATGATGGTGTAGCTTGCGACCTTGGTGAGTTCCGCCAGGAAGAAAGGCCCGTCGAAGATGCGCCGGGAAAACAGCGCGGCCAGGTGGCAGGCGGTATTCAGCAACGCCACGAGAAACAACGAATAGTCGTACAGCGAAGCTTCACCGTCGTTCGCCTGCTGCTCCTGGTAACGGCGGTAAAAGAAAATCGCAGCCAAGGCAAACAAGCCGCCGGGAAGCAATTCCCAGGGGCGTGAGAAAAAGGCCCCGTACTTCGCAATTGGCGTGGCAGGCGCAGCTATGAACGCGGCGCTGGTGATGTAGGCCGCAGCCGCCACCACAAATAACGCCCCTGCGGTTTCCCGGCTCGGTTGGCGTGAAGTTGGCAGGAAGCGCTCTACGGCCAGCGCCGCAAGCAACAGCACCGCCAGCAGCGTCCGTCCCACCATCCATCCCATTGGCACGTGAGCCAGCGCAGCTTGCCCGGTGCGCAGCAGTTCATTGAGACCGAAGTAACCCACTGTCTCAATCATTCCGGACAGGACGAACCCAAATGCCAGTATCAGTGCGATACGGTCGTGGGTGCCGCGGAAACGAACCAAAGCATTTGCGGCGTAACAAAAACAAAGAAGGGAGCCACCGACTTCCAGGTAGAGGTAGGTTGTGGGGGCGCCAACAATGTGAGCAGAGCGGGAGTAAAGCGCTACCCCCAAAATCAAGCCAAGAAACAGGCCATAGCCGATGACAGGCAGCCTGCCCCGGTCTTTCCGGAGAAACCCGGTGATTTTGGTCCAATCCCCCAAAACAACCCCCAATCGCCGGGGAAACCCGGCAACAATAGGGATTGCACGTACGTGACCTTTTCGGGCACTCAATCAGTCCCTGTAATCTATTGAAATAAAACTGCTTATCAAGGAGCTACAGGGGAGACTGTAGCAGGTGAGACAAAGACGAGACGCCGAAGGGCTGTATCGGCGTCTTGCTTTGAAACACTATCGTTTTTGTATCCAGATAGTTAGCAGGCGTTTAAGCAAGACTGTCACAAACCTGTACTTCGTCTCATCCTGAGACCGTCTCATCCGTTTCGGAACCGCTTTTACGGTTTAGGAACAGAAGGCGGCAGGTCTCTTGCAGCCACCGGACTCGTAAATCCTTGGCGCTTGTGCGAACCGTCGCAAAACGGGATATTTGCCGAGTGCCCACAGCGGCAAACGGTGACGGCCGTCCTGCCGGCCAACCCGAATGTTTTTCCTTCCTGATCCACGATCTCAAAGTCGCCTTCAATGCGAATGGGGCCATTGCTGAACACCGTCACTTTTGTTCCCGCCACGAAATTCCTCCGTCTGATGGTTCGTCGATTTTGCCGCAAAGTCCGTTCACAAGATAACGAGAGATGGCTGTGAACACAAGAACGGCCGGCAATTTCCTAGTATCGCGGCACGGTCGTATCGACTTCGGTCGACCAAGACAGGATGCCTCCGTGCAGGTTGTAAACCTTCCGGAAACCCACTTGCCTCAGGAAATCCACCGCCTGCGCGGACCGCTTTCCGCTCTTGCAATGCGCCACGATCTCCTGCGCGGAATCCAGCTCGTGCACGCGCCGCGGCAGTTCGCCGAGCGGAATCAAGTGGCCCTTCAGGTTGCAGATCTGATATTCGTGCGCTTCGCGCACGTCCAGGATGAAAATGTCTTCGCCGCGGTCCAGCTTCTCTTTCAATTCACGCGCGCTGATTTCCGGCACGTGCAGATCGCCCTGTTCCTCTTCGCCGCGTATCCCGCAAAATTCGTTGTAATCAATGAGCGCATGAATCTTCGGCTGCGTTCCGCACAATGGGCAATGCGAGTTTTTGCGCAACCTCACCTCTCGGAATTTCAACGCCAGCGCGTCGAACAGCACCAGCCGTCCCGCAAGAGATTTCCCCTCGCCGATAATCATCTTGATCGTTTCCAGGGCCTGCAGCGACCCCACGATGCCGGGAAGCACTCCCAAAACACCGCCTTCGGCACAGGACGGCACCAGTCCCGGCGGGGGCGGTTCAGGATACAAACATCGATAACACGGCCCACCCGGCATTGCAAAAATGGTGACTTGACCTTCGAACCGAAAGATCGATCCGTACACATTGGGCTTCCTTAACAGCACGCACGCATCGTTGACCAGGTAGCGCGTCGGAAAATTATCTGTGCCGTCTACAATGATGTCGTAGTCTTTAAGCAATTCGAGCGCATTTTCGCTGGTCAGGCGCGTTTCGTACGTTGCGATCTCCACATCCGGGTTCAAATTGCTCAGTCGCGCGCGGGTCGCTTCCGTCTTTGTCTTGCCCACATCGGTCGTGCCAAACGTCACCTGCCGCTGCAAGTTCGTGAAGTCGACTACATCAAAATCTACGAGCCCAATGTGCCCAACGCCCGCGGCCGCCAGATACAAACCGAGCGGCGCGCCCAAGCCCCCGGTGCCAATCAAGAGCACTCGCGCAGCCTTCAGCTTCAACTGCCCTTCCATACCCACTTCCGGCATGATCAGGTGCCGGCTGTAACGCAGAATTTCTTCTTTGGTCAGATTCGTTGCTGCTGGGTGTCTGTCGAGGGCCGGTGTGTTCGTGGACATGAAAGATTCCTTCCTGCCATGTTACGCGGAGATCCGGCGCGAGGAAAGCTCGCTACCGTCGCTACCGTCGCTTTACAGGGGCCCGCGGATTGTTTAGGCTGATGGGACCATGTGGAACGTTGAGGAACGCTTCGAGAAGCAACAGATGGACAGGCTGGCGTCTTTGGGTTTCTCGGTCGGCAGCACGCGAGGAGTCGTCCGCGTGGAAAAGTACGGATCAGGCGCTGAGTTTCGCCAGAACCCCGATAGCCGCTTTCAGATGACCATCCTTCCCACCATCATGTTGAAAGGCCAGTTCACCCGGCTATGGGACGCCGGCTATCAGAAATTTCTGTTAACGGACGACGGCACGAAATTGCCCGCGCTTGCCGCGCAGCTCGCCAATCTCCGCAGGTTCAACGAAGAGCTGCGCACTGCTTTGGGCGTTCCCACTTTTTATAATGAAGCTCTCGGCTCAGTCAGCGCCCTCAGCGTCTACGATCGCGTGAAGGGTCGCCCCGGTGACGTACCGGACAAAACCGTCGGCGCCCACGAACCTGCCGGCGATGACTAATGGTCCTTTACTTCTTCTCTCCTGCGCGCGTACGGGCTTCTTCCATTTGGCGCCGAAATTGCCTCGGATCCACTCGATGCTTGGCCGCCTTGTGCCGCCCGATAAACACCACGGGAATATCCCAGCCATAGCGTTCCGCAAGCTCGTTGTCTTTGTCGATGTTCACTTCTCTCAGCACACCGCCGAATTCCTTCAGCAGCGGTTGCACCACGGCCTTGGCTTCGTCGCACAAGTGGCACCCGGGCCGCGAGTAGATCGTCACCTCCAGCGCATTCGCCGCGGCCAGTCTCACATCTTCCGGATGGCCGCTCATGCCTTGGGATTGGAATATTTCTGAAATGGCCCGGCGTGCGGGTAGAAACTATGTGCGCGATAAAGCTCGCTAATCTGGCGCAAGTGTCCCAGGTCGTGGTTGG
The DNA here is from genome assembly GCA_963742325.1 of Candidatus Acidiferrales bacterium. Lineage (GTDB taxonomy): Bacteria > Acidobacteriota > Terriglobia > Acidiferrales > UBA7541 > Acidiferrum. The sequence goes on from CAVULB010000002.1 coordinate 4,880,896, forward strand.
CCAGCTCGTGCAGCATGTGCGACAGCGATATCGTGCCGAGTTCGGCGTGCTGGCCGGTGCGCCCTGCGGAGGCCGCGGGAACAGAATGGAGATAAAACACGAACGCTCGCCGCAGCGGAACAAACTCTTCCATATGCTGCCTCGCTGACTTCTGCGGCTGCCCGCCCGCCGGCGGTTCATACTTCGGCAAAGTCGGCGAATCTTCAAGGACGATGCGCCGCGCGCGCTGCTCATACAACTTCTCGATCATCACCAGGTGCCCCAGCACTTCGGCAATCGACCAGCGCTCGGGCGCAGGCTTCCACCCCAGCGCTTCGACGGGGAGATCGCGCAGCAAAATTTCTAACAGCTCTGGTGTCTTCTGTAGCATCGAAATAGGCGCCTGCATGGGAGCTGGAGAAAGGGGTTGCATCACGGACCTCCCGAGGGCAGGCTCATTGTAAGGCATGTGGCGTTAGACGCAAGCAAACTTGAGCGGGTTTCTGCTCGACAAGCGAGGATTGATGGCCAGAGTTGTCGCACTGATAGATGATCTGTTTTTTCAGATGAAAGTCGCCGAAACCGCCAAGCACCTAGGGGTGGAGTTCAAAGTGGCAGCCAATGGAGACGTGCTTTCCACCATGCTCGACGCTCCCACCAAACTCGTGATCGTCGACCTGAATGCCAAGAGCGATCCCGTCGCAACCATTGCCCGCCTTCGTGCGACCCAAAAGGAGTTGCCGATTGTTTCATTTCTATCGCACGTTCAGGTTGAACTCGCCGCGCAAGCAAAGGCTGCGGGATCAACGCAAGTGCTACCGCGCTCCGCATTCACGCAAAATCTGGCCGCAATTCTGGCCGCAGCGAAGGATTGAGAGGAAATTTTGAAATTTTGGAAAGTGTTGCGACGTTTCGCCTGCGGCTCATTTTCCGTAGCGCTGTTCTGGCCTGCTACTTCAATCCGCGCGTCGCAAGCCACTGCGCCTTCTGACCCTGTCGCCGTGCTCCGCGATATCCTGATGACCTCCTGCTCGCAGGATTCCAAGCGTTTCACTGCCTATCTCACGTCGCGAAACGAAGCCGCCTTCGCGGCCATGACTTCGTCAGCACAAACCACCCTCCTGAAGCGATTCGTCTTACTGGACCAGAAGGGCGAGCCCCGCGCACAGGCGGACGATTCCGGGAATCTGGTTATTTTCTGTGTAACTCCCGCCATCACTTCGCAATTGGAAATCGGCAAGCCCGAAATCCGCGATAACGTCGCCTACTTGCCGCTGGTAGTAAAGGATGCCACCGACACCACGGATGCCAATGCTCGCCGCGTAACCATGGGCCTAGTGCGTGAAAATGGCCAATGGAAACTTTTATCTTTGGGTCTTTTGTTACTCGACCTGCCGACACTCGCCGAAGAATGGGATCGTGCGGAGCTTCAGAACAACGAGAAATCCGCAATCGCGGCCATCAAAGAGCTCGCTGCTGCCATTGAAAAGTATCGCGTCACCTACACCCGCCTTCCCCAAACGCTCGCCGAACTTGGTCCCCCTCCCTCCGGAGCTCCTACAAATGACCACGCCGGGCTCGTCGATGCGGCGCTCGCTTCCGGACGCAAGGATGGCTACTCCTTCCGTTACGTCATCGTCGGCGCCAATGATGTGGGCGCTCCCGCCATTTACGAACTCGCGGCGATCCCCACCGACTATGGACGCACTGGCACACACTCTTATTTCCGTGATGGTGCCGGCGTCTTGCATGGGGCGGATCACCAGGGCGCGCTCGGAACGATCGTGGACCCGAAAGTCGAATAGCGCTCTGGTCCCGCTCTTCATTTACTACTTCTCCCAGTCACGACCGATACGGTGTTGCCGCGAGCTTTGCAAAGCAGCAAAATAGATCGGGATCATCCGATCTTCGGTTTGGAGCATTGCTCCGCCGATCAGGCTTCCTTCGGGCAGAGATGCCAGTGGTGTGCTGGTCTGAACGGAGGAGTATGCCGGATGTGACAGTAGAACGGCGGAGCGCGCCGCGACACCCGCTGGTTCTTGCGGCGGAGGTTGTCGAACTTCCGCGCGGTGCGAAGCTCGCCGCGCGGACCTCCGACATAAGCCGCACCGGTTGTTACATTGATACGCTAAATCCTATCCCGCAAGGTTCGCAGGTTCGCGTGCGCATAACTCATCACCAGGAAATATTTGAAGCCGTCGGCCGCGTCGTCTATGTCAGCTTCGGCCTGGGCATGGGCGTGGTCTTTGAGACCGTCTCCGACGAACAACTCACCCGGCTGGTGCGCTGGCTCGATTCTCCCAACGAAGAGTACTAACTGTAACCGCTCGCGGCACGCCGCGTTTGAGACTTACGCAAGTTGAGCTACCATTTCTCCCAACGACTCTATGCGACTCGCCTTCTTGCGTTGCTATCTTTTTGCCTGCCTCGTCGTCATGCTGGCTGCGACCTGCGCGCCCTGCCATGCGCAGCAGGTGGAATCTATTTACGGACCGTTGCCAGTCTTCGAGTTTCACAGCGGCTTCTGGGTCAATCTCCATCATTTCCTTTATCACGAAGCGCGCGCGCGATTGGCCGCAAAAGATCCCGGGACGTCTAGAGTTTCCGGGCCAGTTCTAAAACAGAGCGCCACAAACACACTTTCCCCTGCCGAGCAGAAAATCTGGACCGACGCCGTCTCCTATTACATGGCGAATTATGCAGGCAAAGATCTGCTGATTAATATCGACCTCATTCTGCTGAAGAACCAGATCGAAGACTTCGAAGACTGCGATGAGTTGACCGGCCGCAAAAAATCCAGTTGCGACGCCGGCCTGCCCGGCAAAATCGGTCCCATCCTGGACGCCGTAGCTCCCATTTATCGCGCGCATTGGTGGGCCGACCAGGATCGCGCCAATCGCCGCTGGGTCGCCCGGGTTGCTCCGCTGGTCCGCGAACAGGGCGTCGGCCTTTCCGAGCGGCTTGCGGATATCTACCAAACGCACTGGCCCAAGGAAAAAATCCGCGTCGACGTTTGCGCCTTTGCCAATTCCGTCGGTGCGTACACTTCGCTTGATCCTCTGCGCGTGACCATTGCAAGCACCGACCCGCGCAACCAAGGCCCCGAGGCCCTGGAAGTCCTGTTTCACGAAGCCTCCCACGGAATCGCGGCACCCGTTGAAACCGCCATCAGCCGCGAATGCAAGCAGCGAGAAAAGCCGATTCCCCGCGATCTCTGGCACGCGCTCATCATTTACACCACCGGAGAAGTCCTCCGCCCGGTGTTTAAAGATTCGACCGCGACGGAAAAAGGCTCAGACGATATGACGCCGCAGCCTTCAAAATCAAACGGTGTTCCCTCGGCATTGGAAGACATCCTCTCCCAACGCGGCTGGGAGCAGTATCACCTTCTTCTGGTATTGTATTGGCAGCCGTATCTCGACGGCAGTGTCACTTTCGATGATGCCATTGCTCATCTGGTCTCCGCCGCATAATGCTTTGCGCTTCAGGCCGTTCGAATCTCGGGTCCTGAGCGGTCGGCCCTCCCCGCGGGGTTTGTTCCCGGTCCGCGTCTATGCTAGTCTTTCCCCAGCGCTAGTTAGCCCCGGCCGCGCGTTTAATCTTTCCCTACGTCGCTCGACCTCTCCCCTTCAGTCCCCAGAGCGTCGCACGAGGGTAGTATCGTCTCTGCGCTTGGTACGGCCCGGGGTAAAGGATTCGGTAGGCCCATGGCTGCAAGACAAGTCGCTTCCCAACCGCATATGGAACTTCGCGAAATCAAGCTCGCTCACTCACCGGACTCTGACGACGCTTTCATGTTCTACGCGCTGGCAACGCACAAGCTGACCACACCCGGCTACAAGTACACTCACGTCTTGGCTGATATTCAGTCGCTCAACGAGGCGGCTCTCCAGGAAACATATGACGTCACTGCGGTAAGCTTCGCCGCCTATCCTACGTTACGCGATAAATACGTACTCCTCGATTGCGGCGCCAGCTTTGGCGAAGGCTATGGACCGATCGTTGTGGCCACGCAAGCCCTGAAGCCCCAGGAAATTAAAGGCAAGCGCATCGGCGTTCCCGGACTCAAGACCAGCGCTTACCTGACGCTGAAGCTCTACCAGCCAGACTTTGAACCGGTGGTCATGCCCTTCGACAGAATTATCGAAGCGGTTCGCAATAACGTCGTGGAAGCTGGGCTACTGATCCACGAAGGCCAACTCTTTTTCCCTCAATTGGGATTGCACCGCGTGATCGATTTGGGCATCTGGTGGCAGGAATTGACCTCGTTGCCTCTTCCCCTCGGCGGCAACGCCGTGCGCCGTTCTCTTGGCCCCGAACTGGGCCGCATCGTCGCTAAGACCATTCGCGATAGCGTGGCTTACGGCCTCGAGCATCGCGAAGAAGCTTTGAATTACGCGATGCAATTTGCCCGAGACATGGATAGCGAGCTCGCCGACAAATTTGTCGGCATGTACGTAAACAAGTGGACCCTCGGTTACGGTGAAAAAGGCAAAAAGGCCGTCCGCGAACTAATCGAACGCGGCACTGCGGCAGGCCTCTTGCCCGGCCCGCCCGAAATCGAATTCCTCAGCGAGTAATCTTTGGAGTGCGGCGGCTTGCCGCCACTTTCACGGACGCAGCGCCATTGACGCTGCTCTATTACACCTGCTCGCGATCAAACTGTCATCCTCAAGGAGCGCCTTTTTGCGACCAAGGATTTCACCGTTCGAATCCAGCACAAATAGACCTGCAATCGCCAACTTCCTACTTCTTGTCCACCACCGGCGTGAAGTACAAATCCTGATAATCAAAACTGAAATCCGCCAGAGGCGATACCGCCACCATCGTGAAATGGTCCATCGATCCGTCCGCCTTCAACGTGAAGGTCACGAACGCGTCTTCGACCGTGCGATCCCGCCAATGCGCCTTAAAAGTGTCGTATTGCCAAGGCTGCAAATCCGCCAGGCCTTTCTCGGTTCTCTCAAAATTGAGGACCAGCCCGACATTCTCCTGCCGGATGCTCACTTTTCCGTACCACGGATCCGAATAGTCCCCCGTGTATTTCTGCAACGGTAGCGACGGTTTGGACTCGACAGATCTCGTCTGTGCGGTCTTGCTCACGGTTTCGTCCGCGTCCTTCCGTTGCTTATCCTCCAGCACCTTAAATCCCGTTATATAGTCCGCCGTCGATCCTCCAAGGTACGCATCCAGAATGTGGAACAACACCGATTCAAACGCAAAATCCTCTTCCGCGTTTGTCAAAATCACCACGCCCAGATTTTCTTCGGGCACCAGCATTACCCGCGTGACATATCCCGCCACGCCTCCCGTATGACCCACAAGCTTCCGGCCTTTGTAATCCCGCAGTGCCCACCCCATCCCATATCCGGCAAAATGCGCTTGCAGGTTTTTCAATTCCGCGGGTAACGGCCGCACCGGCACGATCATCTGCTGCGACCACATCTCCTGCGAAACTCTTTCGCTGAAGATGCGCGTCTCGGTCCCCGGTATCAAGCCGTGGTTAAGCTGCAGCAACACCCAGTTAGACATGTCCGTCACGGAAGAATTGATCGAACCGGCCGGTCCTGCATTGTCCAGATTCTCAATCCGGATTGCTTGTAGCTTCCCGTCCACCTTCGAATGCGGCATAGCCCAGTCGTCCCCTTGCTTGAACGCCGAAGCGCTCGTGTTGCTATTGTTCATCCCCAGCGGCAAGAAAATTTTCTCGCGCAGGTAATCATCCCAGCTTTTCCCGCTCACCTCTGCCACCACTTGGCCGGCAGTCACGAACATTAGATTGTTGTACGCGTACGTAGTTCGAAAGCTGGTCTTCGGCTTCAAGTACCGCAAGCGGTACACCACATCCTCCCGCGTAAACGTTGTATGTGGCCAGAACATCAAATCGCCTTCGCCTAATCCCAATCCACTGCGATGGCACAGCAAATCGCGGATCTGCATCTCTTTCGAAACGTAAGGGTCGTACATCTCAAATCCCTTCAGCCGCTCATACACCGGGTCGTCCCAGGAGATTTTCCCCTGATCGACGAGAGTCGCCAGCGCGGCCGCCGTGAACGCTTTCGTATTCGACCCAATTCCAAACAATGTGTTCTCGTCAACCGGCGTGCTCTCACCAAGCTTCCGCACGCCGTAACCCTTCAGCAGCACCCTCTTGCCATCCTTGACGATAGCCACCGCCATCCCCGGCACCTCAAACGTCTTCATCGACCGCGCCACAAACGCGTCCAGATCCTCCGGTGGCCCGTTCTGCGCCCACAGCGGTGCGACTATCGTCAAAAACAAAATTGCAATCACAAGTTGCCGAGCGCGCCGGGAGGTCATGCTTATCAGCTCCTGAAATAATTTTGTGCAAAGCATACACCAATCCTGCACTGCTCCCTACGCGTGAACCTTGACGCTTCTGTATGAATCACATACTGTTTTGCCTCTGCCATGCGACGACTCAATATTTTGTTTGTGCTGTGCGCTGCATGCGCTTTTGCCATTCGCGTCTCCGCGCAAACCGCCAACGAATTCCGCGACCACCCGGAAATCCCCGGCGAATGGCCCAGCCAAGCGGTGCGCGCCGAACATGGCATGGTCGCCAGCGACGAACCTCTGGCCTCAGAAGCCGGCGTGGAGATCCTCAAACGCGGCGGCAACGCGGTCGACGCCGCAGTAGCTACTGCCTTTGCTCTTGCCGTAGTTGAGCCCGCCGCGGGCAACATCGGCGGAGGTGGCTTTATGCTCGTCCGCCTGGCCTCCGGCAGAAGCAATTTCTTCGACTACCGCGAAGTGGCTCCCGGCAAGGCCACGCGCGACATGTACATCACCCCGGACGGCAAGCTCGACAAAGAAGCCTCCACCGTCGGTTATCGCTCCGTCGCAGTCCCCGGCACCGTCGCCGGCCTGGCACTCGCTCTAAAAACTCACGGCACCCTGAAGCTCGCCGACGTCATGCAGCCCGCCATCCGCTACGCCGAGCAAGGCATACCCGTCACCGAAAAACTCGCCCACGAATTTCGCCAGGAGCGTCCTGGGCTCCAGCGTTTCTCGATGAGCAGCCACATTTTTCTTAATGACGGCAAAATGTATCGCCTCGGCGACACGCTTCGCCAACCAGAGTTGGCCGCCACGTTGAAACGCATCGCGCAAAATGGCCCCGACGAATTCTACAAAGGCGAAACCGCGCAAATGCTTGCGGACGACATGGCCTCCTTCGGAGGTCTGCTCACTCGTGACGACCTTGCCCGCTATCAGCCCATAATCCGCGAAGTTCTGCAGGCCAATTACACCATCAACGCAGACCACTGGCAGGTTCTCTCTTCTCCTCCGCCCAGTTCCGGCGGCGTTGCCGTGATCGAAGCTCTTAACATGCTTCAGGACGTTCCGCTAAATGGTTGGGACGACCCGCAAAGTGTTCACATGGTCGCGGAGGTGATGCGTCGCGTGTTCGCCGACCGCGCCGCCTATCTTGCCGACCCTGATTTCTCCAATGTACCCGTCGCCGGCCTCACCAGCCCGTGCTATGCAAAAGATCTTGTCGCCACCATTAATCCGCTGCGCGCCACCTCGAGCAGCGAACTTCGCGCCGGTAATCCTCACGTCTGTGGTTCTGGCGTAGCTGCCAGCGTTGCGCCCAACACCATCATCAGCCTCGGCGAAGGTCCGCACACAACGCATTTCTCCGTAGTCGACTCTGCCGGCAACGCCGTCGCCAGCACCTTCACCCTGAACGACGGCTACGGCTCGCACGTCACTTCTTCAGCGGGCTTCGTTCTCAACGACGAGATGGACGACTTCACCACGCAACCCGGCGTTCCCAACGCCCTTTTCGGCCTGATTCAGTCCGAAGCCAACACCATCGGTCCCGGCAAGCGCCCGCTCAGTTCGATGACACCCACAATTGTTCTCCGCAATGGCCAGCTTAGTTTCGTTAGCGGGTCACCTGGCGGCCCTACCATCATTTCCGTCACGCTGCTTTCTATTCTCAACTGGATGCGCCTCGGCATGGACGCGCAGTCCGCTATAAACGCCCCGCGCTTCCACCATCAGTGGCTGCCCGACGTTCTCCAGATGGAGAAAGAGTTCTCGACCGGCATGGAAGACCAGATGAAATCCCGCGGCTACGAAGTCAAACGTCGCGGTCACATCGGTCTCATCAACGCCATTGGCATCGACCCCAAAACCAACGAACGCTGCGGCGCCGCCGATCCGCGCGACAACGGTTCCGCCATCGGCTACTGACCTCTTTGGAGAGCCGTCAGCCCTGCTGCCGTTTACCCGATTTCCACGTAGTCGCCAACTCGTCATTTCACGAAGCCGGCCGGTCAAACTCACACTGTTTACTTATCCTCACAACCCACTTTCTCCTTTAGCCAACTACGGTGCTCAGACGCTAAACTCTTACGGTATGCAAAGAATCCTCTCGACCTACCTGTTCGTTTCCAAGAAGCTCAACCGGGAACTGCTCTCACAGATTCGCAGCGCCGGATTCCAAAGTGTCGAAATTTTTGGGAGTCGCAGCCACTTCGACTACGCCTCCAAGGCCGAAATCCAGACAATCGCCCATGGCCTCGCCGATAATCATCTGCAACTCGCCTCTCTCCACGCGCCCACGAGCCGCGATCTGAACGTCAACCGTGAAGGCGGCAGCCCTCTGTCCCTCACCGAAGTTGAGCGCGTACGGCGGGTTGAAGCCATGGATGAACTCAAACGCGTCATCGACGTGGCCGAAGAGCTGCCGTTTTCGCGTCTGATCCTGCACATGGGCGGTTCGCGAGAGACCGCCGATCCGCGCAAGCGCGACGCTGCTTTCAGTTCCCTGGAACATCTCGTTCTTCACGCGAGACACGTGGGCGTCACCATTTGTGTGGAAAATACCACCAGCGAAATGGGCGCACCGGCTTACTTGCGCTCCTTCGTCGACGAAACGCGCCTCACCGGCTTGCGTTTTAATTTCGATGTCGGACACGCCCATCTTGCCGACGGCCCGGAAGAAGAACGTATCGCCAACAGCTTCGAGCCCTTAAAGGATCTAATCGCCAGCGCACACATTCACGACAATCACGGCGAAAAGGACGAGCACCTTCCGCCATACGACGGCACCATCGCCTGGCCCGCGGCCCTTAAGCTGCTTCACACCACGCCCGCCGCCCTATCCCTTCCGCTCACCTTGGAACTAAAGGAAAAATCCGGTCACGACGCCCCGAGCATCTCCGACCAGCTGGCAGCCGCAGCCAAAACCCTCGATCGCCTCGAAGAAGCCTCGACCAACTCATAGTTCCCATCTGCTCACCCTTTCGGCCGCTGGGTTCTAATTGGCCATTTTTTTCCACCATAGTCTATGCCCATCGTTGATTCGTTCCCGAAGATCAACCGTGCTCGTCTCTGTTAAACTGTTGGTTTGAACTAATAACAGAGAACCACCATGACCATTATCACGATTGAAACCGCAGGCAAGTACGACGGCCAGGAAGTCACCATCCGCGGCTGGCTCTACAATATTCGCGAATCCGGCAAGCTGGTCTTCCCTATTTTCCGCGATGGCACCGGCATCATTCAGGGCGTCTGCTCCCTGAAAGAAAATCCCGAAGCCTTCGAAGCTCTCAAGGGTCTGACACAGGAATCCAGCGTCGTCGTCACTGGCAAAATCCGTGCCGAGCAGCGTGCTCCCGGTGGCTACGAAATTGGCGTCAGCAAAATTCAAATCGTCCAGAAAGTTTCCGAAGCCAGGCCTTTCCCCATACAGCTCAAAGAACACGGCGTGGACTTCCTGCTCGACCAGCGCCATCTCTGGATCCGCACCCCGCGCCAGGCTGCCATTCTGCGCATTCGAGCCGAAGCCATTCGTGCCGCGCGCGATTACATGGACTCTCAGGGCTACACGCTCACCGACGCTCCGATTTTCACTCCCGCGGCTTGCGAAGGCACCTCCACGCTCTTCGAAGTAAACTACATCGACGACCAGAAGGCTTACCTTACGCAAAGCGGCCAGCTCTACATCGAAGCCACCGCTATGGCTCTCGGCAAGGTCTACACTTTCGGCCCCACGTTTCGCGCCGAAAAGTCCAAAACACGCCGCCACCTCACCGAATTCTGGATGCTCGAGCCCGAGGCCGCCTACGCCGGACTTCCCGACATGATGGATTTGGGCGAAGGCCTGGTCAGTGCCGTCGTTCAAAGCGTGGTGAAGAATAAGTCCCGCGAACTCGAAACGCTGAAACGCGACGCTAAAAGGTTGGAGAACGTCAAGCCGCCTTTCCCGAGAATCACTTACGAAGAAGCTATCGCGGTGCTCCAGAGAAGTGGCAACCCCGCTAAATTTGGCGATGATTTCGGTGGCGACGAGGAAACCATCATTTCCAACAGCTTCGACCGTCCCGTCATGGTCCATCACTACCCGACGGCGATTAAAGCCTTCTACATGCAGCCGGACGCGGAGCGGCCTGATCTGGCACTTTCCTTTGACATGCTCGCACCCGAGGGCTACGGCGAGATCATCGGTGGCAGCCAGCGCATCCACGACTACGATCTTCTCGTCAAACGACTGAAAGAAAACAACTTACCCCTGGAATCTTTCCAGTGGTACCTGGATCTCCGCCGCTACGGCAGCGTTCCCCACGCTGGGTTCGGACTGGGCCTGGAGCGCACCGTTGCCTGGATTTGCGGTACCGAACACATTCGCGAGGTCATCCCCTTCCCCCGCATGATTTATCGCGTGTATCCTTGATCTGGGTAGACTGTACGCCGTTCAGAGCTGTTCCTTGCAGAAACTCGTCTTGACTTGAATGACCACGGAGTCCGTAGTCTGAAGTTTGCACGCAGGGTTCGTTAACTCCCGACGAGAAACTGCAGAATACCGGCGAAAACCACATGCCGCAAAGAATTCGCATTATCGGTGTTCCCATGGACCTCGGCGCCAGCCGCCGCGGCGTGGATATGGGTCCGTCCGCTCTTCGCGTTGCTGGCTTGCAGGCCCGCATCAAACAGCTCGGCCATCAGGTAGAAGACATCGGCAACATCTCCGTCAAGCAAGCCGAAGAAATGTCCTACGGCGAAAAGCGTGCCAAATATATTGCCGAAATTGCTGATGCGTGTACGGAGCTTGGCAATGCCGTTCAGAAGTCCCTCGAAGAAGGTTACTTGCCGCTGGTTCTCGGTGGAGATCATTCCATTGCGGCAGGCTCCATCAGCGGCCTCGCGGCGCACTTCCGCAAAGACAAAAAGACCATTGGCTGCATCTGGCTGGACGCTCACAGCGATATGAACACGCCGGAAACATCCCCGTCCGGCAATGTCCACGGCATGCCGCTCTCCGCGGTCATGGGCTACGGGACCGAAGAACTGCACGACCTGTTCGGCTTCAAGCCAAAGATTGAGCCGCAGAATGTAGTTCTCGTCGGTGTCCGTGATCTGGACGCTCACGAAAAAAAGTTCATCAAGAAACTTGGCGTAAAAGCATTCACGATGCGTGAAATCGACGAGCGCGGCATGCGCGAGGTTATGTCGGACGCTTTGAAATACGCCATGGACGATACCGACGGAATCGCCGTTAGCTTGGACATGGATTTTGTCGACCCCAGCGACGCACCCGGCGTCGGCACTCCGGTGCGCGGTGGCGTCACATATCGCGAAGCACATCTCGCCATGGAAATGATCGCCGACAGCGAAGCCATGGCCTCCATGGAAATCGTGGAAATTAATCCGGTGATCGACGAACACAATCGTACTGCTCTGCTGGCTGTGGAACTGGCGCTCTCCGGTCTGGGAAAAAAGATTCTTTAAAGCTCTGGAGTTTCTGGCACAACCCTCTTCCCCCCGTGGCTGCAATCGCGCTAAACTGCTTGGCGACAGTTCCCCCTGGCCCCGCATCTAATCTACTTCAGCTCGTGGTCGAGTGGTATTCCAACGCCGATACAAAACTCCGGGATCCCGGGTAGATCTTGTGCACCAGCGCCCGTTTCCTCCCCGGGTTGTGCGGCGATAACATGCCATAATCACGAGAAAGCAGAAGGACAAAAGTGATGAATTTGAACAACAGGGCTTCCGGGAAAATCAGACATCTTCCAGTTCCAGCGAAGCTCTCGACCAGCGCGATTCCCTTCTTGTTCTTTATTGCGCTTGCGTGTTTCAACGCTTCTGCGGTCTTCGCCGACGGCCACACCTTCGACCTGGTGGGTCCACGCGTCAACGTCACCGTAACCCGCGGCGGCAATACCCTCCCTATTTCCAAAGTGACTGACCTTCTGGCCGGAGATCAGCTCTGGATTCGCGCTGAATTCCCCGGCGATCAGTCCGCGCGCTATCTTTTGATCGTCGCTTTTTTGCAGGGACCGACGAATCCTCCACCGGAAACCTGGTTCACTCGCGCCGAAACCTGGACTAAGCAGACTCGCGAGCGGGGAACCTTCGTTACCGTTCCGCAGGGTGCCGCACAAGTTCTTTTGTTTCTCGCTCCGGAAACCGGCGGCGATTTTGGGACCCTGCGAGCCGCGGTTCGGGGCCGCCCCGGCGTTTTCGTACGAGCGGCGCAAGATCTCGAACAAGCCAGCCTGGACCGCACCCGTTTCGACAAATATCTGGAAGAAATCACGAAAACTTCCAACAGCGATCCCAGCGCGCTCAAAAAGAATTCCACTCTGCTGGCACAAACCTTGCACATTAAAGTCAACGAGGATTGTTTCAACCGGCCTGTGGAGCAACAAACCTCCTGCCTTGTGCAAGGGAGCGATCAGTTAGTCCTTGACGACACTCACGAGCAATCATTGGTCGCATCCCTCACCTCGGGTGCCTCTTCTGACCTCATCGGCAATGTCAGTTCGAGCCCTTTAGCGCACGGCGGCTATTTCAGCCCGTACGTCGGAGCTGTCGTCGATGTTGTCCGCTTGATGGCTTCGCTGCACACGGCCACCTACCAGTACATCCCAGCCCTGTCCTCGCCAGAGAACGACGAATTGAATCTCAAGCTCAATGCGCCTCCCTCGTTCCGCAATCCCAAGTCGGTCATTGTTGTGGGCTTGCCGTCGATCGGACCGTGCACGCCGCCGATGCTTCATTCCCTCGACCCCAAAGCGATTCTGTGTTTGCAGCAATCTCCTCTGATTCTCCCGGTCGAAGGCGCCCCGTTAATGTTCTCCACCTCGATGGGCTATAACTTTGTCGTTCGCATTGAGGGTAAGTCGGGCCATCCTGTCGATCTGCCGGCCAGGCCGGATGCGGTTCGCGGTGGATTCGTGGTCGATATCGAGGCGCTGCATCCCGCCACAATGGATGCAACCCTCACCGCGACTCTACGGGGTAACTGGGGCTACTCTAGTTTCAAAGGTCCGCAGTTTCATCTGCTCAATTCGCACTCCGAGCATTGGACTGTTCCTGCATCGGACTCGGCGGTGCTTCTGGCAGGCCATCCCGCCACTCTCCATTTGCAGGGCGATTGTGCGGCTTGCGTCGAAAACATCGCGCTCCTCGATGCCAGCGGGAAAGATTTAAAACCCACGTGGAAAGCTCATGCGCCAGACCAACTGGAAGTGGATTTGCCATTGAAGGACGTTTCCGCGGGCAAGCTGCAGTTAGCGGTAGCGCAGTATGGCCAATCGAAACCTGATGTCGTGCCTCTGCAGGCTTATTCCGATGCGGCACATCTCGAACACTTCACCATGTTCGCCGGGGACAGCCACGGCATTCTCACCGGCACTCACCTCGAGGAAGTCGCCAGCCTGGAACTGAGCGACGTTCACTTTATGCCGGCGAAGGAATCCCACGATTCCCAGGAAACTTCTCTGGATCTGCTGGCGCAGAATGCGAACGCAATTGCTTCGCTCCAGCCCAACACCGCTGTACCTGCCCATGTCACCCTAAAAGACGGCCGCAAGCTCGATGTGCCGGCCACCATCGAACCTCCGCGTCCGAAACTTACCCTGGTCAGCAAGAGCCTGCAGGAAGCGGCTCTTCCTTCACCGCTTCATTTCACTAAGCCGGACGCATTGCCGCAAGACAGTCGCCTTTCATTTTTCCTGAAGACCGACGCGCCCGCTGGTTTCCCGCGCACGGAAAAAGTGGAAATCGCAGCTGTCGACGGCTCCTTCCATGTCACTCTTACTCTTGCGGATGGCTCGCTGATTCAGCAGGACTCCGACAGCGTGCTGGCGCTGCTCGATCCGCTCAAGGCTTTTGGGGCTGCTGCGTTTGGCCCACTACAGTTCCGCGGCGTGGATGCCGACGGGGCCAAAGGCGATTGGCAACCGCTCGCCGTCCTCCTGCGCGTCCCCACCTTGAAAGAGGTTCGCTGCCCGGACTCCACGGAAAAGCCCTGCGTTCTTAAGGGGACCAATCTCTTCCTGCTCGACGCGGTTGCCGCGGATTCGCAGTTCAAGACCGCTGTCCCAGTGCCGGCAGGCTACGTCAGCGATTCGTTGAACGTCCCCCGGCCCTACGGAACGCGGCTTTATATCAGGCTTCGCGACGATCCTTCCAGCGTCGCCACCGTAGCGCTGCCGGTGTTCCCTGACTCCCAATAACCTCGGTCGGGGTCTTAAGTTCTCACACGAGCAACGACGGGAGTGGTAGTATCACCTTTCGGTCGAACGTCTTCCTCCAAGGACAATCGCCATGAAGCCACCACACACTTCCTCGGATCGTCGCAATTTTCTGAAGACCGGAGGGGCGCTCGCCGCAGGTCTCCTCGCGAATGGCACGGTGCTCGCCTCGACGCACGACAGCACTTTGCCGCCTCTCCCCAGCAATCCCAAGACCCTGGACGCCATGCCCACGCGCAATCTTGGCAAAACCGGGTACAAAGTCGGCATCTTCAGTCTTGGCGGCCAGGCTGCTCTCGAAAAACCCAGCAATTTCGATGTTGCCGTGCCCCTTATCGAACGCGCACTCGATCTAGGCGTGAATTACATCGACACCTCATCGATCTACGGCGGCCCCGAACGCTGGAGCGAGCAGTACGTCGGCCGCGTCATGAAGTCCCGCCGCCAGGAAGCTTTTCTCGCCACCAAAACCAAAGAACGCACGCGAGACGGGTCGTTGCGCATGATCGAAAAGTCCCTGGCGCTTCTCAACACCGATCATGTGGACTTGTGGCAGTTGCATGACATCGGCTTGCCCCAGGACGTGGAGGCGATCTTTGCTCCGGGCGGTGCTATGCAAGCACTGCTTGAAATGCAGCAGCAAAAGGTAGTGCGTTTTCTCGGCGTGACCGGCCACTATCGCCCCGAAGCGCTGATCGATGCCGTAAACCGCCATCCTTTTGACACTATCTTGATGGCCTTAAACGCAGCCGACACCCACATCCACAGCTTTAGCGATCGATTGCTGCCGCTTGCCGTGGAAAAGCAAATGGGCATTATCGGCATGAAGGTTCCCGCGCGCGGCAGGTTGCTTACCGGCTGGACCCCGCCACCCCTCGAAAAGCAGCAGCATATGTGGGAAGGTTCGGCGATTGCCACGCGCACCGGGGTTATGAACATGCGCGACGCGATGTACTTCACGCTTTCGCATCCCGTAAGCACCGTGATTATCGGCTGCGACAGCATTGTGCAGCTTGAGGAAAACGTTCAGCTCGCGCAAAACTTTACACCGCTCTCGCAATCGCAAATGGCGTCGCTCAACGAACTGGCTGAGCCTGTCGCTAAACAATCGCTGTTCTTCCGCTTTACCGACCGCACCAAGGGTTGATCCGCGCCGGCGCAGGAACCCGCTATCGTAGGAAAACGATGAGCGTGTAAATTCCGAGCGTTGTGCCAAACGGCACTTCTGACACGGAAAAGAAACTCGCCACGATCGACAAGCTTCGCGCCGATGGCCTCCGCGTCAGCAATGCGGATCCTGCCAACAGCCCGAACACGCCCGCAACAACCGAAACAATGATCACCACGGCATAGACAAGGTGAAACAGGTGCATCCAGAAGAATGGATTCCCCACACGCGAGAGCAGCGCGCCAAACATCACCGTTGCCACGCCACTACAGATAACCAACGCCACCGCTCCCGCCAGGCGTAGGGTGCCGTAGAGAATCCACAGCGTTCCCAACCTGCCCCAGCCCGCCTCAGCGTGTCCTGCCGCCATGCTCGCGCTTGTCATGCCAGCCTCCCGACCTGATCGTCAGGCGAAAGTCTAGCACCTTCTCATCCTCTTTCTCCCCCCGGGTGTTCGCTGTACGAATTGTATAGAGTGCCAGCTCGCTTAAGGACAGGTACCATTGTTGGTTGGGAAACTTGCTGCGCAGTCCATTTCCGTAGCCCTGTGTTTTGCTTTATAACTGAAAACGGATTATTTCACCTCGGCCCCAGTGCGACAGGATAGGCTCGTGACCCCAGACAAAAAGAAATTGCTGCGTGTAGGCGTGCTCTTCGGAGGGCGCTCCGGCGAACATGAAGTTTCGCTGGTTTCCGCCGCCTCCGTTATTCGTGGACTGGATCCAGACAAATACGAAGCGGTGCCCATCGGCATAACCAAAGACGGCCATTGGTTGATCGGTGAAGGCGCGGCGAAGATGCTCCCTGAGGTACTCAAGACCGGGCGTCGCGTCATGCTCACGGCAGATCCGACCGAAGCGGCGCTCATGCCTCTCGATCGGGGCGCGGGCGCACAGCGGCTGGATGTGATCTTCCCGGTACTCCACGGCACGTACGGCGAAGACGGAACGATCCAGGGGATGCTGGACCTGGCAGGATTGCCCTATGTGGGCGCGGGCGTTCTGGGCTCCGCCATAGGCATGGACAAGGATGTTGCCAAGCGCTTGTGCCAGGCTGCAGGAATTCCTGTGGTGCCCTGGGTGACGGCGCATCGGTGGGAGTGGGAAAAAGATCCGGCGGCGGTAAAATCGCAGATTGAGGAAAAATTCCCGTATCCCGTCTTCGTCAAGCCCGCCACATTGGGATCTTCCGTGGGAATGACCAAGGTGCACCAAGCCGACGAGCTTAGCGCGGCCATGGATCTGGCCTGCGAGTTCGGGATGAAGATTCTGGTGGAGAAAGCCGTGAACGCCCGGGAGATTGAAATTTCCGTTTTGGGGAATCACGAGCCCAAGGCGTCTGTGCCCGGAGAAATCGTTCCGCACCGCGAGTTCTATGATTACAGCGCGAAATATCTGGAGGACGGCACGCAGCTGGTGATTCCGGCGCAACTGAAACCCGCGCAGGTGCAGAAAATTCAGTCGCTGGCGGTGCAGGCTTTCCGCGTGCTCGAATTGTCCGGAATGGCCCGCGTCGATTTCTTTCTCGAGAAAAAAGGCAACAAACTCTACCTGAACGAAGTAAACACGATTCCCGGTTTCACCTCCATCAGCATGTATCCAAAATTGTGGGAAGCCAGTGGCATCGCTTTCCGGCAATTGATCGATAAACTGATCGACCTGGCGTTCGAACTGCACGCCGAACGGGCGCGTACAAAATATGCCATCGATCTGCCCGAAGGATCGGGCGGTGCGCTTTCCAACTGACGAAGCTTCGTAACCACCGTTCTACAGCGGGCGAAGCGCGGCACGGGAAACTTTTCATGCAATCGCGGCGTCCAAATAAAGAGAGGGTTTGCGGGCGGCCACCTCTCCTGATAGAGTTTTTCTGCCGGAGAAACGCGGAATGTCGGAGAACCTAGAGCCGTGGAAAGGTCCGATGTCGTTACTCGAGCCGCCAGCGGAAAAATCGCACAAGTCCCAAGTGATGGCGTTCACGATCGGTGCTTTGGTGCTGGTGCTAGTCCTGGTGTTGTATTTTACGTTCCGCTATTACCCAGAGAAAAAAGCGGCCGGGCAATTTTTTAGCGCGCTGGTGGCGGGCGACACGGACAAGGCCTATGAGTTGTGGAAGCCCACGCCAAGCTACCGGAAAGACGATTTTCTCGCCGATTGGGGCACGTCCGGCTATTACGGCCCAGTGAAAAGCTACAAAATCATGAGTGCGAAAGCGCCGGACAAGAGCGATTCCATCGCGATAAATGTCGCGCTGAGTCCCTATTCGCCACTGCCCAGTTCTTCTGATGCGGTGAAAAGCCAGAAGACCAGAGTGGTTACTCTGTGGGTTTCACCGAAGGATAAGTCGCTTAGCTTTCCGCCATAAGTCTGAATCGCAGAGCCTAAGACCGTGTTTCGTCTAAGGCAGCCGCAAGTTCAGCTGGATTTACCGTGGCGGTTCCGAGCTTTCCCACGGCAACGCCCGCCGCGGTGTTGGCCAGATACGCAGCTGCGCGCAAGCTTGCCCCCGCAGCAACTGCAAGCGATAGCGCGCTCAAAACCGTGTCGCCAGCTCCAGTCACATCGAACACCTGCCGTCCGCTGCCCTCGCGTTCCACCCCAGGTTGCCCCACGCGCGCATAGGTGATCTCAAGACTCGTCGCAGGAATAGTCAGATAGCGCGGCGAACTCTTTTCGAACAGGCTCATACCCTTCTCGCCACGAGTAATGACCACCGCCGCACTCCCAAAATGCGCCAGAAGAGCGCGGCCAGCTTCTGCAAAGGATTTCTCGTCGTTCAGAGAGCGCGTGACGTAGAAACCAGCTTCCTTGGTGTTGCAAACAATAACGCGCGCGCCTCGATAAGGAAACCGCCGGGAAGTCTTTGGCTTGACGAAGACGGGGACCTTAAACTTGTGGCAGGCATTTAGCACGCGCTCGGAGAAGGCGTCCGTAATCAGTCCCTTGTCGTAGTCCGACAGGAGCAAGGCGTCGGTCGCCTTCAGAGAAGCAACAAGCAGGCGGAATAATTTCTCCTCCGACTGTGCCGCGAGTGAGTCGCGGCGTTCATGGTCGATTCGCACGATCTGCTGGTGCCGCGCGATGATACGCGTCTTCACCGTGGTGATTCGCTCGGGATCGGGCAGCACTCCCCGTTCCCCGATCTTTTCGCGACGCAGGCACGCGCGAAGGGCCGCACCCGCCTCATCATCCGCAAATTTGTTTACGGAGAGCTCTCTGCCGCCGACAACCCCAAAAACCTGTACTTGGGCGCCCAGCGCACCCAAGTTTGCCGCCACGTTTCCCGCGCCGCCCAAACAGTCCGTCTGGGATGCAAAATCCACGACCGGCACAGCCGCTTCCGGCGACAGGCGATCGGCGGTGCCCCATAGATAGCGGTCCAGCATGAGGTCGCCAATTACAGCCACACGCAATTTGCGGAATCCAGGCAGCAATCGCTTCAGGTGAGGAACAACGCCGGCCAACTCATTTTTCATGGAAGATTCCCGAATTCACTCCTCCACAATCGTGGCTTCCTCGGGAAGCATGACCGGGATGTCGTCGCGCACAGGATACACGCGCCTGCAAATCTCGCACTTCAGCCCCGAACCATCCATCAACAGGCGCACAGGATTCTTGCAAACCGGGCAGACAAGGATTTCCAGAAGCTCTTTCGCAATCGGCATGACTCGCTCCTAAGCCTGAAAGGAAGACTTTAGCAGACTGAGACTGCCAACGGCCAGCCGGGTGCACCTGGCAATCGGGTGCTGCCATGAAACACAGCACATTAGACACATTCCGTGTTTAATAGAAGGTATCAGGTCCCCTGAGAGCGCCATAGGCCACGTTATACTCGCCTTTGATTGCAATAACTGTGCACAGCCGCGGCTGATCCTGAGACAGAGGTGTTTGGGCATGAAGAAATTGGCCACACTGCTACTCGGCGCATGGGCGTTCCTGCTGGTTCCCTGCGGTTGGTCGCAACAACCAACCGCCGCTGAGCTGCGCGAAACCGCAAAAGAGAATGACGCCAAGCAGGAGGAATTGATCAATCTCGAGCGTGAGACCGTTCGGGCTATCCAATGGAACAATGGATCGCTGTTCCGCCGGATCTATGGAGATGATTTCGTCGGCATTCTGCCAACCGGGCAAATCAAAGACAAAACCGGCTGGATTTCCGCGATTGAGAATTCCGATATCAAGTACACCTCCTTCATCGCCTCGGATATCCGCGTGCGCCTGTTTCAAGATACGGCCGTCGTCACCTGCCTGTGGAGCTCTCGGGGAATGCGCGGTGGCCAAAACTTCAGCAGGCAGCTGCGCGTGACGCACGTCTACGTGTACGGCCAAAGAGGATGGCAAGCCGTCGCCAGTCAGGAAACCTTGCTACCCGGCTGAGTCCAATCCAGATCTGTTTGCCAAGCATATAAAAGCAGAGGAGTATGGCCCGGTCGGAAGGGTTGCACTCCTTTTCCATCTCTAAGACAATGGCCGCCAGAGGATTTTATGATGAGAAATCTCTGGTCGGCGTGGTTGTTGGGATGCGTCATTGCCGGACCCGTCTTCGCCCAGGCACCCGCGCCTACGCCGCAACCCATCTTGCCCTACACTCCCAGCCTTGATCTTGCCTCTATGGACAAGACCGCAGACCCATGCGTGAATTTCTATCAATACTCCTGCGGTGGATGGAAAAAGAACAATCCGATACCGGCGGACCAAACTTCCTGGTCCGTTTACGGAAAGCTTTACCAGGACAACCTTGTTTTTCTGAAGGGAATTCTGGAACAAGCCTCGGCTGACGGCGGACAGCGCGACACCGTCACTCGTGAGATTGGAGATTTTTACGCCGCATGCATGGATGAAGCTAACGCCGAAAAACAAGGAATAACTCCAGTGACCGGCGATTTGGAGGCTATCGCAAAGCTGAAATCCGCGCAGGAAATCGCACCGGTGGCAGCGCGCTTGCAACAGGCGTTTGGCCGTTCCGTATTATTCGGCGCGGGGTCAACGCAGGATCCGGACAACTCCGAGCTTGTGATTGCGGAAATCGATCAGGGCGGCCTTGGCCTTCCCGATCGCGATTACTACACCAAGGAAGACGCGAAATCCAAAGAGACGAGAGCGCGTTACCTCCAGCACGTGCAAAACGTCTTCGAGCTGATGGGGGAAACCCCGGACGTCGCCAAGAAGGATGCGGACACCGTGATGCAGCTGGAAACCGCGCTCGCAAAGGCTTCCTTGACCCGCGTGGATCGCCGCGATCCTTACAAATTGAAACACAAAATGAAATTCGCGGATCTGACAGGGCTGGTGCCAAACTTTGACTGGAAAACTTACTACGCGACGGCCGGTTATCCCCAATTTGAAATCATGAATGTGGCCACGCCAGACTTCTTCAAGGAACTGAATGCGAGGCTGGCCTCCGAACCGCTCGACCATTGGAAAACCTACCTGCGCTTCCACGTCGTGGATTCTGCTTCTCCGTTTCTCTCCTCCAAGTTCGTCGACGAGAATTTCGCGTTTTACCGCCAGTACCTCCGCGGTGCCAAAGAACAACAACCGCGTTGGAAGCGCTGCGTCAGTTACACCGATCGCCAGCTGGGCGAAGCGCTTGGCCAGGTCTACGTCGCCAAGGTTTTTTCGCCCGAACTGAAGCAGAGCACACTGGACATGGTGCGCCGTATCGAAGACTCTATGGCCATTCGCATCCAGCAACTGGATTGGATGAGCCCGGAAACCAAGCAGCAGGCCCTCAACAAGCTTCACGGCATTCGCAACAAAATCGGATATCCGGACAAATGGCGAGACTACAGTAGCGTGAACATTTCCCGCACTGATTTTGCCGGCAACATGGCGCGTGCTTCCGAGTTCGAACACCGCCGGGACTTCAACAAAATCGGCAAGCCCGTCGACCACGGCGAGTGGGACATGAGCCCTCCCACCGTGAATGCCTATTACAATCCACAGATGAATGACATCAACTTTCCTGCTGGAGTCCTGCAGCCTCCTCTCTACGACGCAAAAATGGACGCCGCTCCCAACTACGGAAACACCGGCGGCACCATCGGCCACGAACTGACCCACGGCTTCGACGATGAGGGTAGCCAGTACGACGCCACAGGCAATCTGAAGAATTGGTGGACCAAGGACGATCGCGAGAAATTCGATGCTCGTACCAAGTGCGTGCAGGATCAATACGCGGACTACATCGTGGTGGACGACATCCACATCAACAGCAAGCTCACCCTGGGCGAAGATGTGGCGGACCTGGGCGGGGAAATCCTGGCGTACATGGCCTGGCAAGATGCCACCAAAGGACAAGCGCTGCAGTCTCGCGACGGCCTCACGCCCGAACAGCGCTTCTTTGTTGGCTTTGCCCAATGGGCCTGCGAAAACGACCGCGCCGAAGAACTCCGTGTACGCGCCGCGACGGATCCTCATTCGCCGGGCGAATATCGCATCAACGGCGTGGTCGTAAACATGCCGGAATTCGCAAAGGCTTTCGCTTGCAAGGCCGGACAACCAATGACGAAGCCGCCAGAAAAGGTGTGCAGGGTGTGGTAGTACGCGGCTTATTCTGAAACGACCGACGCGGAAAGCGGAATACACGCCTCAATGCACGTGCCGCCCCCGCGACGCGAATGAACGAACAACTCGCCTCCCAGGCTGTGCAGGCGCTCTTGCATGCTAAGAAGCCCAAGACCCTGTGCGAAATCGGGCGAAGCCTGATCAAAGCCCGATCCCTGGTCGGAGACGCGCAGCCGCATGGACCCTGCGACTTCATCGAGCTGAACCAGCGCTCGCGGCGCACCGCTGTGCTTTTGGGCGTTGCGGATCGCTTCCTGAGCAACGCGGAAAATGCACAGTGCGGCATCCTGCGGTGGTCGCTGCGGCAGATCGGCCGTGACGAACACAATTTCCATGCCATTCCGCGCCGCAAAATCCTTGCAGAAATTGGACAACGCCGCGGGCAAACCCAACAGTTCCACCTGGGAAGGGTGCAGCCGGCGCGAAACATTGTGTACATCCGAAGTAATTTCGCCGGCGGCCTTCACTAACGCTTCCAGTTGGTCGGTCAGCGATGTTTTCAGCTTCATGGAAACCTGTTTCAATTGCTCCAGATCGATGCTGAGAAGAGCGAGCCGCTGCCCGGTATCGTCGTGCAGATCGCGGGCAATACGCGCGCGTTCCTCTTCCTGAGCCCGCACCAGGCGGTTGCGCATGACGATTAGTTTTTCTTCAGACTTGCGGCGTTCCGTGATGTCTTGATAGATGGCAAAGGCGCCGACGAAGGATTTCCCGGAAAATACCCTAACCCCGTGAAGCTCGACATCCAGAAATGTGCCGTCTTTCCGACGCCGGCGCGCCGTTGTGTGCACCACTCCGCCATCCTGCACGGCATTCGAAAGCTGAGCCGCTTCCTGTCGGTCGTGAGGAGCAATCAAGTCGTCCAGATTCTTACCCTGGATTTCGTCCTGGGCGTACAGAAACATCTGCTCGAACGCCGGATTGCAAAAGCGCACAAGCTGGTTTTCGTCTTTGATGACGATCCCAAGCGGCACGTTAGAAATTAATGCATCCATGTACATGGCGTGCTCTTTCAGTTCTTGCTCCGCGCGCCGGGTCGCCGTTATGTCCAGGGCGGAGGCCAGCAGCGCCGGTTTGCCGTTGAACTCCGTCAGTGCCGCGGAGAAATCCAGCCAGCGTTTTTCTCCGCCTTTTGTGACGATCGTCAATTGACATCGTGAAGGCACGCTCTCGCCGGCAAAGCGCGTCTGCGTTTGCGCCAAATCCGCACCCCGGAATTGGGGATCGACCACATCCCACGGATCCATGGAAAAAAGTTCCTCTCTGGAATAGCCTGTCAGCCGCTCAAACTCCTGATTGAAATATACAAATTGCTTTTCCTGGACCAGCCAGATCGCCGCGGTCACCGTGTCCGCCACCAGGCGGAACTTGCCTTCGCTTTCCCGCAAAGCACGCTCAATCTCCAGGCGTACCGTAACGTCTTCGCCCGCCACCAGCGCGCACGGCTCGCCGTCGATGTCGATCACTTCGACCGAATACAACGCATGCACGATGCGTCCGGACTTCGTGCGCAGCCGCGCTTTGCGAGCAACCACTTTCTTGCGTTTCAACGAATCCGCCATGATTTCCGCGAAATCCGCGCTGTCTACCCACATTCCGATTTCCAGAAGGGGCTTGCCCAGCACTTCTTCTCGGTCAAAACCGCTCTGGCGTTCGAAGCTCGCGTTCACATCAATGAACCGGCCATCGCGCAACGAGGTGATGATCATCGCATGCGGACTGGCACGAAAGGCAGTGGAAAATTTCACTTCGGAGTGGCGCAGCGCTTGTTCCGCGCGAAAGCGATCCGTGACATCGTGGGCCATCCCTCGAATTACGGGTTCCGAGACTCCCTCGCTTCGCAACGTGGAGGTGTAATCCCAAATACGCTCTTCACCGTTGCGCGTCATTACGGTCATAAAGCCGTTGCCATGCCCGGTATCCAGGACGTGCTGCACAAAGTGCGGATACAGCCGCTTGAATCGGGGCGACAACAGATCCTGAATCTTCATCTTCATTACTTCCTCGACCGTATAGCCGAGGCGCCGGCACGGAGCTTCGTTGATCGTCAGAATCTGGCCATCCAACCGATGCGTTCCCAGCAAATCTTCGCTATGCTCCACCAGATCCCGATAGCGGCTCTCACTCTCTTTCAAATCCTCCATCGCTCGGTTTCGCTCGGTGAGATCCACAAAGCTGACCAGGTAGAGATCGTTCACCATCGAGACATGAAATTCGATATCTCGACAGTACCCGTCCTTGCAGCGGACGCGCGCCTCCATGGCCAGGTTCCCGCCGGCGCGCTGATTCGCTGAGTCGATCAGTCTTTGCCATTTCACTCTCACGAACTCCCGGTAGTCAGGATCGGGATAAGCCAGCGGCCACCAGTCTGCCACGGAGCGCATTTCTTCCTGCGAATATCCGAACAAACTGGTGAATTTGTCATTTACGGATTCAACCGACTCCCACGGTCCGCGGGATACCAGCATCGCTACGGGGCTGTTGAGAACCACCTGGCGGCTAAATTCTTCGCTGCGGCGAAGTCTTTCTTCGACCTGCTTGCGGTTTTGAATTTCAAATTGAAGGGAGGCGTTGTCGACCGCCAGGCCAAGCCGCTGCTTTTCGCTGGCCTCCAGTTCCGACGCCGTGTTCTGGTAACGCTCGACCAGCAGCAAAATCATGCCCAGGCAAATCCCGCAGGTGTCGGCGAGATCCAGAATGAGCAGGCGGGAATGGTCGATATACTCAAGATTCGCTAACACGTGCAAGGGCGAGGGAAAGTGCAGGTTCCAGTGGGACACGATCATCTCGCTGAAACTCAAACAATACAACAATTGGTCGACCGCATAGGAGAAGCAGAATATTCCGGTAATGGCCGCGGCTGGGGAGCCGCTGCGTCGAAATTCCCGCCAAAAAACGACGAAGCAAAACAAGAGCGCGCCAGCCTGGGCCAGCGTTCGTGGCGCGTTGCGCACCGCAAAACTGAGCAGAGCGGCTTCGCGGAACTGGAAGCTCAATGCAAAACAAATGGCCGCGGCGCCCAACGCGAGGGCCGTTCCTCCCCAAAATAATCGCTTGGATGGCTTCGTGGTGATTCGCCAGCCCAAGCCGCCCAACACCAGCAGCGCCGACTCCAGAAATCCGAAAACAAGCAGAAGAAAAATCAGGCTGGCTTTTTGCAGTGTCCACTCGGGACCGCGATGCAATGAGATGGTCGCAATCAGCAGGTACGCCGCGAATGCAGTCCACGCCCAGGCCCACGCGCGGAAGAATTCGAATCGTTGCAGCCGCGCGTATAGCGCCCACAACAGGGTTACCAGGCAAAGGGTCAACAGCAATTGCGTGGCGGCAGACAAATAGAGGGTTTCCGAGCCCGTCAGCATAGCGGCTGCTACGACTACTCCCGTTTCAATTAGGGCGGCCTGAACCTGAATGCGTGGATTCTACACCATTTTGCTGGTTCCGCGCTTGCGCTCCGGCAATTCCAACGGCGATCAAGAGCGCCAGAATCGGATCGCAGGGATGGCGGTGCCGAAGCGTGGTGTGCGCGATATAAAACGTGAGCGGAAAAAAGAGCGGAAAAGACGCAACCGGAAGGAAGCAGGAACGCCTTCGAAGATAAAGTCGCACGAGGCCGGTGATGATGCCCACCAGCGCGATTGCGTTCCATGCCAGAAAGAATCGCGCGAGATTCGAATCGGTTTGCCCGAAATCTTGCCACGGAGAATTCGTACCCAGCCACGTGGCGATGATTCTTTGCCCAAAAAGCTGTGCGTAGAGCGCTGGGTGAGTGCGCACAAAATCCGACGCCTTTTCCATTTTTTCGCGGAGGAATTCATTTTCCCCAAGGTGGGCATACAAGTGCACCTGCTCGTAACGCGTAATACGATTCACTCCGTGGGAATGCTCGTCGAAGATTTCATTGTTGCCTGACCAGAACTCGTACGGAAAATTGGAACGAAGCGGTATGACACGATGGAATTGCGCATAATTCCGTATCGTCCACGGCAGGCAGGTCAGGCAAATGACGCCAAGCGTTATCAGCCCCAAGCGCAATTGCACCACGCGGTTGCCTCGATGCTGATAGAGTAGCCAACCAATAAGAAATGGCAGAACCGCCCCAAGCGCGGGATTCGTGAGCACGGAGATTCCCGAAAGCAGTCCATACAACGCAAAATCGCCTTGGCGCAAAGAATCCTTCAGCCTAATCGTACTCCACAAAAGCGCAGCGGCCAGCAATACAGAAAGCGATGTATCCCAAATCCACTGGAAAGGCAGCACAATCCCCGCCGGAAAAATCACCCAGATCCAGCCGGCGACCACCGCGGTTTTGATTCCCGAAATGCGTTTGGCCGCATAGAACAACGGAACGGTTGCCAGCGCTGAAAAAATGCAATTAAGAGTCACCGTCGCATAAAAAGACCGCAGCGTGAACAACCCAAACAGCTTGAAGATGCATGCCACGAGCAAGGGGTACACCGGAGAAAGCCACGCCGTGGGCCCGGTTGCCTGACGAAAGAGGCAGCAAAATCCCTGCCCCTGTGCAAGCGCCGAAGCCACATTGCCCACTTCGTTTTGAAACGGCACCGCCGCCAGCACGGCCGAGGGAATCAGGTGCGCCATATATAGGAAATACGCCACGCGCAGGATTAGCGCTGCCAGCACAATGCACCAAACAGATTTGGCAAAGCCGGAAAGCCATTCGCGCATAGAAGAAAAAGCATACAGCGAAGCTCACCGAATCCAAAAACCACGTCCGCGCATTTCTCTTCCGGGGGCGGATCCTTGCGGCAAACCGCTTGTCAGATGTTATTACAGTCGAGTACAGTTCCGATTGCCATGTAAGTCTCCTCGTCAAGTACCGTCCAGCTTGAAGTGCACTCGGGAGGAACGACAGATGGCTTGGAACAAAAAGTCGCTTTATTGTGCCTTGCTCGCGATGGCATCGCTGGCTGCTGGTTGCGGAACTGCGCAGAAAGACGCGACGCAAGCCGCGATCAATGCCGCACAATCCGCACTGAACGCTGCTAAGACGCAAGCTGCGAAATATCTGCCGGATCAATTGCAAGCCGCACAAGCCACTCTACAAAACGCAAAGGATGCCCTTGCCAAGGATGATTACGCCGCGGCATTGTCGTCCGCAAAAGACGCGGCAAACAAAGCGCGAGATCTGGCTGTGGCGGCAGCCGCGAAGAGGGACGAATGGACCAAGCAGTGGGCGGATCTGAGCGCTTCCATGCCGAAGTCGCTGGATGAGGTGAAAAACAGGCTGAACGCATATTCGCATGGCGCGCACATGCCCGCGGGAATGGATAAGGACAAACTTGCGGACGCCAAAGCGCAATACGATCAACTGAAGCAGAGCTGGTCGGATGCGACCTCGACAGCCTCCCAGGGAAAACTGGGCGATGCGATAAAGAAAGCCTCAAATGTCAAAGAGTTACTGGCGAAGCTGAAAGAGATGCTCGGCATCAAGTCTTAAGAACGCGGGCAGAATCACAAACCGGGGGCCTGCATTGCCGCCCCCGTTTGTGCGCCCGCTAGTAACACTCTATCCGCCACATCAACCGTGCGGAGAACGACGTTTTCTTCGTGAGATCCGGCCGCCACAGGGCCAGAATCTGCGAGCCTTGGTACACGCGCTCGAAGCCGCCTTCCGATTCCGAAACCGTATCGATCGGAGCGATCCAGAACTGTTCACTCGCCGGCGCATGCAGCGTCAGCTTCAACCGCTGCCATCCATCTTCCATGCGCAGAAGCGGGCCGGGCAGCGCCCCCGTGTACCGCAGATTTTGCTGGCCGTTCGAAGTTTCGAAAAATCGATCGGAATCTGTGGGCGCAAGAAGATTGATGACGGACTCCACGCCAAAGCGAACCGGCGCGCTCAGCGGCGCCGAAATCGTGAAGGAAACGTCACAGCTAACCTCGCATCCCTGCGGAGCCGGCCCGAACAGGAAATGTTTGGTCAACACCAGGCGCGGTGGATTCGAGCGGTCTGTGGCAAACTCCGGCAGCGTCGTCTCAAACACTAGGTCAGCATAATTGGCCGAGGAATGACGAATCTCGAAATGGCCTGCCGCCGGCCCGCTCAATTCGTTCAGCTGCAATGTTTCGTAATCACCGAAAGTTCGCGACGGATCAAAAAACAGCAAGCGGAAAGAGTGCCGTGCAAAACGGTCGTAGCGTAGAAAGCGCTCCAGATTCCGCTCTTTTACGCGGACCTGGTCGTGAATGGATACCGCCCCATCGGAGTTCGGGGCCGAAGAGGCAGCTTCGCGAAGCCGCGAATGATAAGCCTCCGGGCGCCTTTGTAGCGAATTGATCACCGTCGCACCGCAAGGACGAAAATCAAACGCGGCAAGCGTGGCGCCATCGGCAGGTTTCAACAAAGCTTGATACTCCGGAGAGCTGAACAGCAACTCCGAATCTCCGTCCGCGTCGTAATCCAGGAATTCCACGCGCGGCAGCGAATTGCCCGGCGTTAACTGGTCCACCAGCGTTTCTGCGCGCACCAGGTTGCGCCAGAGTTCCGTGCGCAAATGCGGCGCATACAATCCGCCGAACACCCCATGCCAATACGCATCGTTCCCCTGCCCTCGCAGGAGCTGATCGCGCGCTTCCTGCAGGTGCGCGCTGTGCTCCGGACTAGAGCGTCGTGGTGGCACGGCAGCGACACAGGCGGAAACCCGTAGCATCTTTTTGTGAAGCAGATTCGCTTCTGGATATTTCCGGAAAAATCCCCGCCATGCGCCGCCTCGAAGAAATGTCAGCAAGTCCGGCCGGGAAGAAAATTCCTTGTTCAGCGCATAATAACGTTGCCGGGTACCGGTAGGTAACACCCACTCCATCATTTCCGCATAGGAAGCCGTCGGCAAATCGGCGCGGCCCAGCGGCACATGCGAAGCCATGCATTCGCTCGGCGTAACCGTCTTCAGCCATTCGGCGTTTGCTTCGAGCGCGGCAAACAATTCCGCGAGCCATCCATCCGTGTAGCAATGCTTGAACGTGCCCGGCCAGACGCCAAATTTCTCCATGTCGTCGCCGAAGGCCGCCACTCCGCCGGGATGCAATCTCGCGGCATCCTTGAAATACGCGATGCATTCTTCCACCTTGCGGAACGGAATCAGATAGCGCAGTTCCTTCAGCCCGGGGAACAGCCACACCGATTTGCCGCAATCTTCCGCGACGTAGGGGCCAAACAGTTCCTGCGGCTCGAAGCCCGCGGCCAGAAACGGAAGATCGTCCACCAGCGTATAAGCCACGTTTGCGCCGGCTAGCGAAGAAGGAAGCTGCGGCTCCCAAACCCGCTCGGCCAGCCACGCGCCCGTGGGACGTTTTCCAAAATGCTTTTCGATGTAGTCCGCCAGCCGCGTGATCTGTTCGTAGCGGTCCGCTTCCGGAATGGAGATCAGGATGGGCTCGTAAAAACCGCCTCCGATCAGCTCCACTTGGCCAGACACCACGAGCGCCCGAAGGCGCACGAAATATTCGGGATGATTTTTCTCGATCCACAAAAGTAGCGGGCCCGAATAGTGCAGCGCCACTCGAATCTGCGGATGCTTTTCGATCAGGGAAAGAAAAGCATTGTAAGAGTTCTGGTAACTCTCTTCGAATACGTGCTGAAAATTACCGGAAGGCTGGTGAGCATGCATGATCAAAACAATGTGGAAGGACGAATCGGGCTGGGGCATCAGGCTCACATTCCATAATACCCCGAGAGGTGCAATCAAACGCAACGCCGCGCCTCACGTCTGCCACATACGCAAACGCCGGCAAAGACTCGCTATTTCGCCTTGGTCCGCGCCGTCACCCACTCCCCAATCATCTGCAGAGCGGCAGGGGAAAATGTCTCATCGATGGCCGCATATTCCGTGGGAGATCCCGTGTAGGCATGCTGGAAAAGATGATTGAGGTCCGGCAATTGCTTCACCTCTGCCTGACTATTTCCGCCATCGGCAAAGGCTTTCTGGGCCATCGGCAGATTGATTTTCGGCGGAACCTGAAGGTCCTTTGCGCCATAGATCGCCAGCACCGGACACTTGGTCTTCTGCAATTCCGGCAACGGGTCATAGGCCAAAAAATAGCGAAACCACGGCGAAGTCATCATATGCAACTGCGCGTCCAGCGCCGCGGGAGGAAGTGCGGCATCCAGACCGCTTTCCTTCACCAGCGCTTTCAGCTTTTGCCCCACCACATTCGAATCCTGCTCCGTCAACACTAAATCGTACGCCTGCTTGTCGAAGTTGAGGCTGGAAAGAATCTGCGCATCGCTCAGGCCGCCCGCACGTGCAATCAGGTCGGATTGATTCAGTAACGTATCTTCTCCTTTTGTTGCGGGAGCGGCCAGCAAAACGACCCAAGGCAGGTCAGGAGAGCTTGCCGCAATCGTCGGAGCGATCATGGCGCCCTCGCTATGGCCGATCAGGCCAATTCTCGCGGGATCGATGTCCTTCCGGGTTTTCAGGTAGGCCATGGCGCATCGCGCGTCCCCGGCCAGATCCATCGTTGTGGCCATGTCGGCCGATCCTGTTGACTGGCCGACGCCGCGCTTGTCATAGCGCAAAACGGCGATTCCCTTTCGCGTCAGATAATCGGACAACACCAGAAACGGCTTGTGATTCGCGATCGTGCCATCGCGATCCTCGGGACCAGAGCCGGCAATCAGCACCGCGGCCGCAAAAGGTCCGGTACCTTTGGGCAGCGTAAGCGTCCCAGAAAGACTGACGCCCGCGGGCGTATTGGAAAATGTAACCTGCTCCTCGACATAAGGGTACGGTTTCAGCGGTGTCTGCGGCCTGCGCAGTTCCAGCGGCTGGTCCGAGCGCTTGAATTCCAGCTTCTGCTTGATCTCGCTCTGCGACCATTCTCCTGTGATGCTGCTCTTGGTTACGTCCAACGTTCCGTCATACGTACTTTCTAGGGACGGAATCTCAAAGTGGAAGGCATTGTCTTTCTGTAAGACCTTCGCCGCCGGCAGCCCGCTGACGGACTGATCCAGACTATCCAGCGCGGCAATCAATTCGCCTTTCTGATCGTGTGTTACGTGCAATTGCAATCGCAGCCGCAAGCCATTTGCTTCGAGCGCCCCCTGCCACAATCCCTCAACGGGAAATTTCGCGTCTTCCGGTTTGTGCGACGCAGGCTCGATCTGAAACACCAGCGGCAAGGCGGCGCTTCCCTGCCTCCACTCCCCGTCAATTGTTTTCTGGTCGCCAGACACCTTGCCCGCAAAGTAGATACCCAACCGGCGAATCTCAAATTTCAGAATTCCCGAATCGAGGGCAACGGAACTCGCCTCTATGCCAAACACAGCCTGGTCCAGGCTATCCAGCGTTGCATTCAGCACGCCCTGTGTGTTCCAGGAAAGATGCAGCACCACGTGCAACTCGGCTTCGCCCGCCTCCAGCGTCCCTGTAAACGTGCCTTGCAGCGGACGTTGTTGCGCCGCGAGAGAAACGGCGTGGGAAAGAAGTGCCAGGCTCACCATCGCCAGGCAAGACAATCGGAAATAACGCAAACGTGGCTCCCTATTGGATCGAATTAAACTTTAGCCGATTGGATGAGCGCTGCCTGAAAAAGGCAGCCTGGAATCGGCATAGGGGGAACGGCCGCCCGTTCGCCCCTGCCACCCCACCCGAGATGCGGGTCCGCATCGGGCGGCATCGCCAGCGAACAAGTGACGAATCCAGAGCATGTACCGCAGACGATGGCATATCCATTGATCTAGCGCTGTCAGCGGCGCGGGTGTCTGACAGACTAACCCTTCGCTTCCATTAAGTGGGTAGAGGACTTTCACCTCCAAGCTATCGACCCTGCTCGGCACACACAAAAATGGCGCCGCGACGAAATCGCAGCGCCACAAGAAAATCGCACGCGGCAAACGGCCGCGCCAGGATCACTTCTTCTCGTACCACTCCGCATTCATCGCCGTGAATTTCTGCCACTTTTCCGGCAAGTCTTCCAGCGCGAAGATCGCAGTCACCGGACAAACCGGAACGCAGGCGCCGCAATCGATGCATTCCACAGGGCTGATATACAGCATGGTCTCGGTTTGGAAAGCCGGTTCATCCTTGCGTGGGTGGATGCAGTCCACCGGACACACATCAACGCAAGCGGTATCCTTGGTGTTGATGCAGGGTTCGGCAATTACGTAAGCCATTCAGAATCTCCTTTGGATAAGCAGCGAACCGGGGTCGAACAGCTGGCTTGTCACCGCCAGCGTTTAAAGATACCTCTTCACTGCCAGGTCGCAAGCACCTGCCATCATTTTACGTGGGACCGTGTCGATTCTCAACCGGGCAAAAGCCCTTGCAAGAGACGATCAAAGACCTGCGGGGCTACCGCTTCATGCACTGAATACAGAGGAACGTCGCCTGGCCGGGGAAGCTTCGCTTATGAGCGAAAGAAGTTCCGCGCAAAGAACCCAAGATTGGCCGGGCGCTCGGCAAGCCGGCGCATGAAATAAGGAAACCATTCCTGCCCGAATGGCACGTAAATGCGCACGCGGTAACCATCGCGCACGAGTTTGCGCTGCAGGTCAGTGCGCACGCCATATAACATCTGAAACTCGAAATCGTCCTTGGAAATTTGCTTTTCCGCCGCGCAACGAATCGTTTCCGCGATCATCCGCGGATCGTGCGTCGCGATGGCGTGATAGAAGCCGCTCGGTAGCAGCAGGCGCATCAACTTCACATAATTGTTATCCACGTCCTGCTTGCGTGGAAACGCCACTTCCTCGGATTCCTTGTACGCGCCCTTGCACAGCCGAATGCGGCAGCCGTACGACAACAGGTCGTGAATATCGCTTTCGCTGCGATACAGGTACGCCTGAATCACCGCGCCAACACAGGGCGTCTGTGCGCGCACCCGTTTCACCAGTTCCACCGTGCGTTGCGTGTAAATCGAGCTTTCCATGTCGATGCGCAGGAAACTGTCCAGCGCCGCCGCCCGCTCCGCGACGGACAATACCAGTCCTTCGCAAAATTCCACGGAAAGATCGAGTCCCAACTGCGTTAGCTTGCAGGAGACGTTGGCTTTCAGATTTTCTTTCGCAATGCGCTCGTAAATTCCAAAATACGCATCCCGGGCTTTTTGCGCATCGGCCGGCGTGGATACATTTTCGCCCAGGCAATCGAGCGTGACAAGCATTCCCGCATCATTGCATTCGCGGGCCGCCTGAACCGCCTCATCCAGCGTTTCTCCGGCCACAAATCGATGCGACATCCGGCGGGTGGTGCCGTTGCTGGTGACCCAGTGGGCGAATCCTTTACTTTCGGAAAGCTTCAGAAGTGTCGAACGCAGCATGTACAAGTCAATTATGCCCGTAGTCGACTGGCGAGGCTAGGGGGCGCTAGTCTCTGTGTTCAGCAAGGAACTTTTCCGCGTCCAGTGCGGCCATGCAACCCGAACCCGCCGCGGTGACCGCCTGCCGGTAACGGTGATCCTGCACGTCGCCAGCAATAAACACACCCGGCACGCTCGTCAGGCTTCCATGGCGCGGAATCAGATAGCCGTTCTCATCCATCTCCAGTTTGCCGCGGAAAATGATGCTATTGGGATCATGGCCGATGGCAACAAATACGCCGTGAACGGGCAGCTCCTTTTTTTCGCCGGTCGTCACTTGTTGAAGCCGTATGCCGCTCACCAGTCCGTCCGGCGCCAGGAAATCTTCGACGACGTATGGCGTCACAAATTCTACCTTGGGATTGGCCTTCGCCCGGTCAATCATGATTTTGGACGCGCGAAACTCGTCTCGCCGATGAATCAAATAGACTTTGCTCGCGTGTCGCGTAAGGAAGTTCGCTTCTTCCATCGCCGTATCGCCACCGCCGACCACCGCGATGGGCTTGCTGCGAAAGAAATAGCCATCGCACGTGGCGCAGGTCGAAACTCCCCGGCCAATCAGTTCCTTTTCGCCCTTCAAACCAAGCAATCGCGCCGAAGCCCCCGCGGCAACGATCAACGCGCGCGTTTCGTACACATCTTTCCCCGCCGTGATTTTGAACGGGCGCTGTGTCAGGTCGACTTCAGTCACTGTTCCGGCTTTGAACTCCGTGCCAAACCTCGCCGCCTGCTTGCGCATGTTTTCAATCAATTCCGGACCCATGATTCCGTCAGGAAAACCGGGATAATTCTCTACGTGCGTGGTCAAAGAAAGCTGGCCGCCCGGTTCATGACCTTCTAGAACCAATGGTTTCAGGTCAGCGCGGGCCGCGTAGATCGCCGCCGTCAAGCCGGCGCACCCACTCCCGATAATCGTCACGTTATGCATGCAGTAGCACTCCACGCATTAGATTCACTAGTAAGTCTTTGCGGTACAGAGCGAGCGACTATTGTAGCATCCCTCTGAAAACGTTGGGCGTGACGCCGGCGCACGACAGTCGGTTCGCGGGTTCTGGCAGCAAAGCCAATTTGGATATGGAAGCCGTTGCCTGACCCGTCTAAGCTGTTGGCTCGTAACGTAAAATATTTCGGAAGGAGCCAACCATGGACCCACGTTATCCCGTCGGGAAATATCAAATGCCGTCCGATGTTTCTCCGGCAAAACGCGGCGAAGCCATCCGCGAAATTGCCACAGCCCCGCACAAGATGCGCGCCGCCGTCACCGGCCTGAGCGACGCGCAACTTGAAACCCCCTACCGCGACGGCGGCTGGACTGTGCGCCAGGTGGTTCATCACCTCGCCGACAGCCACATGAACGCTTACATTCGCTGGCGCTTGGCCCTCACGGAGACCGAGCCCACCATCAAACCCTACGAGGAAGCAGCCTGGGCAAAACTCGAAGACGCTCGGCACGCGCCCGTGGAAGTGTCGCTCAAACTTCTCGAGCCATTACACGAACGTTGGGTCGGCCTGCTGCAATCCGTAAAACCCGACGAATTTGCGCGCACGTTCCGTCATCCCGAACACGGCGTGCGCAGCTTGGACTGGATGCTGTTTCTCTACGCCTGGCACGGCAATCATCACACCGCGCACGTTACGGAATTGCGCAAGCAAAAAGGTTGGTAGCGCCCCGATTGGCCGAACGCTGCGCCCTCGTGTAGGATGAAAACAGCCCAAAAGGAGATCACATGACGCGACCGGCTGGCACCTACGCCATTTTTGAGACTTCCCTCGGCAACATCGTCGTGAAATTGCATGACAAGGAAGCTCCCAAGACCGTCGAGAATTTTATCGGCCTCGCCGAAGGCACCAAGGAATTCACGAATGCCATGACCGGCAAGAAGGAAAAGCGCAATTACTATGATGGCTTGACCTTTCACCGCGTCATCCCTCAATTCATGATTCAAGGCGGATGCCCGCAGGGCGATGGCCGCGGCGGACCGGGCTATTCCTTCGCGGATGAGTTTCATCCTTCGCTTAAGCATTCAAAAGCGGGTAAGCTTTCCATGGCCAATGCCGGACCGAACACCAACGGCAGCCAGTTTTTCATAACCGTCGCCTCCACTCCTCATCTCGATAATCGCCACACTATTTTTGGCGAAGTAGTCGAAGGCCAGGACATCGCTGACAAAATTTCCAAAACCCCGCGGGATAGCACGGACAAGCCCCGCGTCCCGGTCACCATGAAAGTTCGCATCGAGCGGGTCGCGTAACCTTCAGGACCGCCATGTTCTCGCCTGCCCGGCTCACCCAATTCACGGTCGAGCTTATTTTCGTGCTTCTTGGTGTGCTTGTCGTTTGGCTCGGCCTACACCAACAGATCAACTTCAATCCCCGCAGCGTCTCCTGGATGGCCGTCAGCATCGGGGTAATCGCCTGGGGAGTCGTGGCTCTCGCCAAACCGGGTCCATGGAAGGAGCGCTGGCAGAAGTGGAACCAAGGCGGCTCCATGATTCTGCTCGGCCTGCTGATGCTGTCGATTGGCCGCGTGCCCTTTGGCTGGGTTGGCAAATTCCTCGCCATCTCCGGCCTTGTCCTGATCGTTCGCGGCGTCGTTGGCTCTCTCTTAATTTTGAGGCAGGGCTGAGCGTTCTTCGGCTATAATTCCTGGCAATCTCAATCGCTCCTGGCTCGTCTTCCCGCCCAAGGCCAGACGTGTAGGTTCGACACCTCGGCAAGGAGAAGACTAGTGTTTAAAGAATTCAAGGAATTTGCAATGCGGGGAAGCGTTTTGGATCTGGCCGTCGGCGTCATCATCGGTGCCGCGTTTGGCAAGGTGGTTTCTTCGCTCGTCGATGACGTGCTGATGCCTCCGCTGGGGAGCCTTATCGGGCGTGTGGATTTTTCAAATCTCTTCATCAATCTGAGTGGGACGCATTACGACACACTAGGGGCGGCAAAGGCTGCCGGCGCTGCCACGCTGAATTACGGAAATTTTCTCAACACCATCATCAATTTCCTGATCGTAGCCTTTGCGATTTTCGTAATGGTCCGCGCGGTAAACAAGTGGTTGCCCAAGCCGCCCGTCCCGGTTACCACCCGGCCGTGCCCACAATGCGAAATGCAGATTCCGGTCGCCGCCAAGAAGTGCGGACACTGCACCAGCGTCCTCTAGCCCCTCGCGTCCTCACTCAAATGTGAAGACCAAGGGCGCAGCGACCCTGCGCCTTTTTTCCTCAAACCTTGTTTTGGGATTTCCTGACTCTTACGTTTTGTCGGGTTTCTTTTTCAGGTTGGCTTCCACGTGTGCGCGCAGCCGCGCCATCAGCGCTTCTTCGTGCCCTTCATCCAGTTCCTTCTGCACTTCCTCAAGGGCAAAGTGAACCACATCGTGGTGATGCAATTCCAACGGCGCGATGGTCTCGTTGAAGCGCAACCACAGCCGGTGAATCAGGTTCACTTCATTTGCGGTGAGGTTCGGCGCATGTGGCCCGAGCACCTTATAGACTTTATCCCCATTCTGCAAATGAATTTCCAGGTTGAATTGCGGTTTTGGATCGCCCAGCTTCTCCCAGGCGTCCCCGATATGCCGCGCCTGCTCTTCGGTAGGCTCCTTCGGCGAGTGGCCAAGCACAATGGTGCTGGATTGCAGCGCGGTTGCGGCTCGCAATATGCCGTCCCATAAATCGCTGGCGGCCACAATGGCCAGCCGAATGCTCTTCCCGCGTTTTTCCGCCATCGAAAGCGCCTGGGTAAACAACTGCTGCTCGATGCTGCCGAAAAGCTGTTCGGCATCCAGGTCGTATTCTGCCGACGCGGAGCGCCGCAACAAACGCACGTGTAGCACCACCACGTCCCGTCGCCCCGGCTTCACCCGGTCGAGCACGCTCCCCAGATGATACAAAGCGTGAATGTTGCTGACCGGCACCAGGATATTTCCCGGTCGCGCGCCCACCGCTTCGGGTGTAAGCTCGCCCTCCATCGCCAGGTGGAATTGATCCATTTCCTCGTGATGTGCGGTGGTCTGGCCGCGCCGCGTAATCTTCTCGGAGATCGTGAAAATAATGAACAGGCCAACAGAGAAAATCCCGCCCGCGATGGTGGCGTCTTTCTTTGTGAACAAATTGACCACCGCGATGCCGAACAGCGTCAAGGTGATCAGCCCCAGGCCCAGCGGAATTTCCACGCCAAAAATATGAAAGTTCAGCGGCACGCGATATTCGCGATCGCCAGGGTGCGTGTACCGCAGCACCAGCACCGCCATGCCCTTCATCGCAAAGCTCCAGATGACGCCGAATGCGTACAGGTTCGCAAGGAACGTCACATCGCCGCGGCTGATAATGATAGTTACAATTTGCAGCGCGGCGATGATGTTGACGATCCGGTAGGAGGTCCCGAATTTCCGGTGCGGCTGCCGGAACCAGCTCGAAAGTACCCCGTCTTCGGAAACGCGGTTGAGCACTCCGTTCGATCCGACAATCGCCGTATTCACTGCCCCGGCCAGAATCAGCGTGCCGACCACCACCACAAACCCATGAAAAACCAGTCGCAAAATAAACGGGCCTTCCAGATTCATGGCCAGTCCGCCAATCAGGTTTTCCAGGAAGTTCTGCCGCTGCTGATCTGGAATGATCATTACCGCGAAAAAAGACACTAGCGACGTGAACACCAGACTGTAGATGAAAATCACCAGCCCGGTCTTCTTCAAGTTTGGTAGTTTAGGATGCTCGATTTCGCGGTACACCTGCGCCAGCGATTCTTCGCCGCTCATCGCCAGCACGGAATGTCCCAAGCCCACAAAGATCGCAATCAGTCCGGCAAAATGCGCGAAGTGCACACCATAGAGCCAGCCCATGGCGTTGGGCTCAAGCTTCAGATTGCGTGGATGCGGAAAAGGCGGCAAGGCGGGATGGCGCAACAGAACGGTATAGATGCACCAGCCGATCAGGATCACGACCATCACCGTCGTCACCTGCATGATGCGCATCGCTTTTTGGCTGGATTCGTGAACGCCTTTGATGTTGTACCACCAGAAGTACACGGTACAGAGAATCGCAAAAAACGCGGCGCCAAAATTGGGCGAAACGTGCAGGCCAAGCTTAATGTAATCGCTGGTCTCGTTGATCAAGCCGACGATGTACTGGCCCGCGGATACGCCGCTGATCGGGCCGGTCAGGATGTAGTCAAACATCAGCGCGGAAACACTGAACTTGGCCAGCGTTCCCCCCATCGCCTCTTTAACCACCCGGTAAACGCCGCCGCGCACAAACATGCTGCAGCTTTCGACATAAATCGCGCGCACCGCGTAGGAAAACAGCATGATGCCCAGGATGAACCAGGGCGCCGCCTTGCCAATGTAGGCTTCCGCTTCACCACCGGCGTAATAGGCCGACGAAGCAAGGTCGTTCAGCACGATGGCGGCGGCGCGCCAGAAGGAAATGAAGCTTAAAAGCGCGGTAGTCGCGACGAGAACGCGTGGAATTCCGTTCCCTTGGCTGCCCGGGACAGCCGGGTTTTGTGGAGAGCCACTCATTGACGGGTAATTAGACCTGCAGGAACCAATGCTCGCATTTTTCCCATGGCAAGTCCAGTTAGGGTCCAAGTCTAAGCGTTTTTAATTCGCGGATTTGAGCTGGTCGTACCACGACATGGGGAGTGCCTGTTGCTGGTCACGGAGAGTCATGAAGCGTTCCTTTTTTCAGATTGTCTGGTTCTGCGGCCTGCTCTGCTTCCTTACCTACGCCCCCCTGGCCACGCGCAATCCAGCAGCGCCGCGCGCCAGACCATCCGACGCAATCGTTGCCAACTACAGAAAAATGATTGTCTTAATGGACGGCGCCGGCGAGGTCACGGAGCAGCCGAACGGGAAGTATTCCGAAACGCCTTGGCGCAGTCCTCGCACGGGCACAGCGTGCGCAGGTAATCGTAACTGAAAATACCCGTGGAATGGCCGTCGCTGAAACTGATCTGGATGGCGTAATTTCCTACCTGCGTTGCTGCCTGCGCCCGCGCTTTTGGCCTGTACATCGGCAGGAGCGGTGACGACACAAGACTGATCCCGCCGCCCATCGATTCCTTTTTGGCACGTTCATCATTGCAGGTTGCGCACGGGCAACGATCCCGCAGAAAAGGAAAATCGAAGTGGCTGGAGTGCCCATCCATCCACACGATGTCCACGCCCGCCCCAGTCTTCACGTGAACCTTCACTTCCTTCGGTTTTTTTCGCGGATCGATGGGTGTCGGCATAATCGGATAAATTCAGCGATCAACACACTCCCATAGGATTTACGGGTGGTGTGCGCACAGCAATCAGGATTCCTTGTCGTTATGATTGCAGCAGTCCCCGGGCGGGATCGGGTTGCCATGCGGGCAGGTTTTCGGGTGCCCCAGGAAGCTACAAATGCGCTCGTCGAGCTCCGGGCTGATGATGTGCTCGAATTTGCAGGCTTGCGTGTGCGCCTCGTGCTCGTCGATTCGAAAAGTATCCTTGAACAGCCGCTCCGCCAGCCGATGGCGCCGCACCACATCGCGCGCGCGGCTTTTCCCGCGATCGGTAAGCTGCACTTCGCGATCTTCCCGCACGCGGATCAACCGCAAATCTTCCATTCGCGCGATTGTCCGCTCAGGATCGACACCTCCCGGCGTGCGAATATGCTCCAGATCCGCGCGGCTTCCCTCTTCTCCGCAAACCCAGATCTGCTCTAGCAAGTGATCGAAGTGGATGCCGTCATCCATCGAAATGCGCTGGTCGATGGCCAGGTGTCCGTGAGCCAGCTCGATCTTGCGATCCGCCTGCTGTGCGATTTCCGGATCGTGTGTCACCATCAGAATTGTATGGCCGGCGCTGTGCAGTTCGCGGAACAGCGCAATCACGATTTCCTCATTCGCTTCATCCAGATTGCCCGTCGGCTCATCGGCGAGAATCATTTTCGGCTGATTGATCAACGCACGCGCAATCGCCACGCGCTG
Organism: Candidatus Acidiferrales bacterium; assembly: GCA_963742325.1. Lineage (GTDB taxonomy): Bacteria > Acidobacteriota > Terriglobia > Acidiferrales > UBA7541 > Acidiferrum. The sequence continues at coordinate 4,921,392 of CAVULB010000002.1, forward strand.
CTGCTCGCCACCCGAAAGCTGCGATGGCAAGTGCGTCAGCCGGTGTCCAAGACCCACGCGCTTCAATGCTTCCACGGCCTGCGCTTCGTCGGTCACGCTGTGAAAATATTGCGCCAGCATCACGTTTTCCAACGCGTTCAGATACGCCACCATGTGAAACTGCTGAAACACGAAGCCCACTTTTTCCGCGCGATAACGAACCAGATCGTTCTCGCTCAAATCCGCCAGGTCCACGCCGTCGACCACCACGTGCCCCGACGTCAGCGTGTCCAAGCCACCCAAAATATTGATAAGGGTGGTTTTGCCAGAACCCGATGGCCCCATCAACGCCACCCACTCGCCGGCCTGAATGCTCATCGAAATGCCATTCAGCGCGCGCAGTGTTCCGTAATCCTTCACCAACGATTCGATTTTGACCTGGACCGTCACTCTTCACCTCGAAACACAGACGCCGGCCGAACGCTGGCCAACCGCCGCAACGGATACGCACTGGCAATGGAAACGAGCACTGTCAGGGTGACAGATAGAGGATACACAATCCAACGCGGCGCGGCGGCCACACCGAACACCGCTTTTCCCAGCCATATCGAAACTGCGATGCCCACCGCCGAACCAATCAGCCCTCCGCCGATGCCCAGCAGAATCGCTTCCGTCAGGAATAGCCGCACCACCCGGCGAATCGATCCGCCGATCGCCTTCATCAAGCCCACATCATTCTTGCGCTCCACGGCCACGTTGCTCATCCCCGCCATCACGCACAGTGAAGTCAGAAACAGCACGAGCAGAACCGTCGACGTCAGCAGCCCGCTGATCCGGTTGTAAATTCGTCCTTCCGCTTCCGCAAATTGCTTGATGCCGGTGACGCTGGCACCTGGTAGTCGTTCACCCAGCGCGGAAATAAACGACTTAACGGAATCCGGGGTAGCGTTCACGCTGAGCTGGATCAGGCTGAGGCGCCCCGGTAGATCGGCCAAGTCCTGCGCAGTTTTCAGCGTCACGAACACCTGCGCATCCTCGGCGCCACCTGTAGCAACCACCGCAAATACTTTGCACAACGCCATTTTTCCCTGGTTCCGCAGTTGCAAAGCGTCGCCCGCGCGCACCTCAAACAGCGCCGCGGCTTTCGCGCCAACTTCGCACGCCTCCGCATCGTTTTCGAGATTCGCCAAATATTCCGTGCGCCGTCCCGGCCGAATTTGCGTCAATCCTAGTCCTTCGGTGCCCGCGATGACCGCCGGCTCAAAATGAACGTTTCCCGCCTTCGCCACTTCTCCGATCAGGTAAAGGAATGCGACGGCGGGCACGGCCTTGCCTTCATAATCCGCAGGAAGCTGCGCCAGCAAGCCCTGGTCGAGGGTGGCGCCAGCCGTGTTCTCATTGGCCATCTGGCGCGGTGTGACGATCACATTCGCGCCCAGTGCGCGAAATTCCGTGGTCAGCCGTTTCTTCGCATCCATCTGGAGATTCAGTAACGCGCTGGTCACCGCCGCACCTGCGCCCAGCGCCAGCAGGATCACGAACAATCTCCCGTAATTCGCCGTGAGCAGCCTGCGTTCTATACGCCAGAACATGGAGAAGCTGCCCATCATTCGCCTCGCAGGATCGGCGCGGGATCATAGCGCGAGGCCTGGCGCAATGGAAACGCGCTGCCAAGAAGCGTGACGAGCGCCGCCAGTCCAAGAATGATCAGCAGCACAAACAGTTTCGGCTCTGGTGTGAACCCGAAAATTCGCTCGCCCAGCACGCGCGCCAGCACAATGCCCACCGCGTACCCGATGCCGCCGCCCACAAATGCAAGCAGCAACTGTTCCGCCGCCAGCAGCACCCCCACCAATCCCGAATTCGCTCCAAGGGCCTTCATCAAGCCGATTTCGGTTCGTCGCTCGATCACCGAAGCCGCCGCGGAAGCTCCAACCGCCAGTGCCGCCGCCAGCAGGGCCGCAAATGTGACCAGCCACAGCAGCGTGCGCACACGCCTCAGCACGTTGCCTTCGCCCTCCGCCACGCGCCGGATCACCCGCACATCCGTGCCTTTCAATTCTTCGCTGATCTGCAGTGCAATCGAGGAAATATACGGCGAGCAATACCACTGGTCGAATTCCGCCGGCGTCATCGTTTTCGGGTCTTTTCGCGCAAAGGCATCTTCGGGCTTCGTCAGTGCGCTCACATACAGCCGCCGGTACATCCCCGGCTTCCCAGCCAACGTTTGGGCCGTCGTGAGCGGAACAACAACAGCGTCGTCCTCCGGTCCGCCTGTCGACAGAATGCCCACGACTTTCAGCGCGCGCCAACCATTTGCATCGTTTGCGCCGCGTACATTCAGTGTGTCACCAACCTTTACTCCTGAACTCTTCGAAAATCCCGCGCCAACCAGACACTCCTCGGAATCTTCCTTGAACCAATTCCCTTCCACATGCCACCAGGGATTTGTCTTCTCGACACCGGTGACGTAGTTGCTGCCGTCCGGAATGGGAACCGAATGCTCCGACCATGTGCCGATCACCGTGGCATTTCCCACCGCTCCAGGACTTGACCAGTTCTTCGAAGCCGGTGACCACGCCTGCACCGGCACATCCAGAATCGGCGCAAACGCCATAATGTTGAAGCGCCAGAAGATTGTCTTCAATTTCCCCAGATCCGCTTCCGGCAGGTACGTCCCCGCGTTCACTGGCCGGTAATCCACCCCGCCAATTTCGAGTGGCAGCGAATCTGCCTGCGGCGTCACGAGCAAATTCGCGCCCAGGCTCCGAAATTCCTTCGCCAGGCGGTCGCCCACGTCCAACGACACGCTCAGCGCGGCCGTGGCTACAGCCATGCCCATCGCTAGGGCCGCCATACTAAGAATTTTGCGCCGGGGGCGTCGCGTGAAGGAGTCGGCTACAAGTCGCAGGAACATGTTCCCGGGTGTAAAAGGAAATTCGCTCCTATCGCGGAATTTCTTCCGCAGCCTTGGTTACCGTGGACACGTCAAACACAATATCGTCTCCCTCGATCTCGGAAGGAAACCCGATGGGATTGCAACCGCCCTTTTGCCCGATCGTCGGGATATAAATCGCTGAAGCGCAGTGGCGACAGATTACGTTTTGTCCTTCTTGACGGTAACCTTCCGCGCCGCAAATCAGGCAGGCATCCAGCGCCGTACCGTAGCCGTTCGGCTTTTTGATGACCATGAAGCGGATCGCTTGGCTATTGACGGTCAAAGTAAATAGATGCAAGTTTCCATCCTGCACTTCAGCCACGGGAATACGCACTTTGTCGCCGATCGCCTGCACTGGCCGGGCCTGCGGCGGCGCGGCGTTCACCTGCGCATAAATAAAGTCCGCGGTAAGCGCAAGGATCACGCTCAGGCTGGCCACGGCCGCGGCCATCATCCACAGCCTCTGCCGACGATTCTTTGCTTCCATCAAGCGGCGTTCCGCTTCATTCAACGGCCCGGCCGGCGGCTTCGCATGCGATGCGTTTTGCCATTCGCGGAAAATCATCACCACCACCGCGCCAAACACAAAGATGAAAAAGAACAATTCGTTGCGGACAATCGGTCCGAGGATCGCCATTTCCGCCTTGCTCGACGGAATCCAGCGCGCTTCGCTCAATTCGTGCAAGCCGGTTACGGCCAACTGGATCGCCACCAAAATCAGGATCGCGCTGGTCACCGCGAAGAAGCGGTGCAGCGAAACCTTCAGCGTACCTTTAAAGAAAAATAATCCGACCGCCACCGCCGCCGCGATTCCTGCCACGGTGCCAATCCAGGTCTGCAACCCTTCCGTGGAAATTTCCACCGCGCGCAGAATCAACGCCAATTCCGCTCCCTCGCGCAACACCATCAGGAAAACAAACAGCCCGATGCCCCACCCCGCCGCGGAACCTTCGCGCCCCGCATACTTCTCGACCTTGTCTTCAATTTCTTTTTTCAGGTGTTTGGCGACCTTGTTCATCCACAGAATCATGGTCACCACAAAAAATGCCGCCACCAGGTACATCAATCCTTCGAAGCCGTCCTCGCTGATATTGAATCGTTCGAGCGCAACAGCGACCGCGAGGCTCAGCGCCACCGCCGCCGCCACTCCGCCCCAAACGTAACGAGACAAATGAGTTCGCCCCGTTCGCGCGAGGTACACCAGCACGATGCCGACGACGAGTGAGGCTTCAACCCCCTCGCGCAGGGCTATCAGGAATGCAGAAAGCACGGGAACCCCAGTTGAAAATCGTTTGCAACTACAATCCCAGCCTACCTTCTCTCTATTTCCCTGTCAAGGACCCCGCGCACTCTGCCCTTTTCCCCAGCGCGCTGTAGAATGGGGACTTGCGTCTAACGATACATGTACCGTAACCTCTCGCGACCGTTGCTCGCTCTTCTACTTGCCTGGCTCCTGGCTTGCCCGCCGCTTCCTGCCCAAAACTCGCAATCCGCATCCGCCGACGACCCGCATGCTATGGTCAAGCCAGATCCGAAGCGTGCCAAAAAGCTCGTGGAACTGGGCACAAAACAGGAACAGGCCGGGGCCAACGAAGCAGCATTGGCCGCCTACGACGAAGCCGTCCGCTACGCTCCATTTGACGTCACCATCGTCGCAAGAGCTGCCGCGCTTCGTTCCAAGCTGATTCATGCCTACGTGGATAGCGCTGAGAAATTGGCTGTCGAGGGCAATCTTCCCGGTGCCACGCAACAACTCGCCATCGCCCTGCACATCGATCCATCCAACGACGTGTTGCTTGAGCGCCTGAAAGAATTGCAAACCATGCGCGACGAGGAGAAAGGTCTTCCTCCCGAGGAACCTCCGAAGGGCATACCGCAGCTAAAACCAGCGAAAACCAGGAAAGATTTCAACCTGCAAACCACTCTGCAAGGAGCTTATGAACAGGTGGCCGCCGCCTACGGCATAAAGGTTATATTTGATCCCGATCTCCCGGCGCGAAATGTGAAGCTCCGCCTGCAAGACGCGGACTTCGACACGGCCATGAAAATTCTCACCCTGGAAACCGGAACGTTCTGGAAGGTCATGAATTCCAATGGTATTTTCGTTGCCGCGGACACCACGGAAAAGCGCAGGGAATTCGACACCGTTATCGAACAAACATTTGTGCTTGCCGACTCCGCTACTCCCACGGATATGACCGAACTCGTGAAAGCCGTCCGCGATCTCACCGGTGCGCAGCGCGTTCAACAATCTCTAGGTACGCACAGTATCACCGTTAGAGACACTGTTCCCCGTGTGCGACTCGCTGGTGCCATCATCAAGGATCTTGAGAAAGCCCCTGGCGAAGTGCTCCTCGAGTTTGAATTTCTCGAAGTAGATCGCAACAAGGCCACCCAGTTGGGCATCACCCCTCCCGCGAGCGCCACCATTTATTATCTGGACCCGCCCCTGTTGGCCCAGTTGAAGGCGGCCACCAGCGTGAGCGCGCTCCTGGGCATCCTGGCCTCTGTTTTCGGCACTTCCTCCGTCACTACTCTTCCGAACGTTGCCGGTTTCGGAGGCGGCAAGAGCACTTTTTTGATCAGCCTTCCGACTGTTTCAGGCCAGATCGCCGAATCACTTTCCCTGGTGCAAAGCGGCCGGCAAGTCCTGATGAGAGCGGAAGACGCCAAACCCGCCACGTTTTTTGTCGGCGAACGCTACCCCATCACCTTGTCCTTGCTCTCCGCGAGCTTGGGCAGCGCCACTCCCACTGCCAACGTTGGCGGGTCAACCACGACCATCCCGGCGGAGCAATTTACGGTGGGAAAGGGTCCCGTGTCCTTGGCCAACGCCGACTTTCGCAATATGGGTGTGCAGGACGTCGCGGTGCTCAATCAGGTGGATGACACCATCACTATCCTGCTCAATCAAGGCGCAGGTGCCACCACGCAATTCATTCAAGCTTCGGGTTCGCCAATCTCGCTGAATAGTGGCTCGACCACCTCTGCCGTCGTGAGTCCCTCTGCATCGCTCACCGTGACCTCGGCAACGCTGCAGTCCATCGCCGTTCCCGCATCCACGGCCACAATCGCTCGCAGTGGCACGCAGCAATTTTCGGCCATCGGCACGTTCAGCGACGGCAGCAAGCAAGACATCTCTTCAAACGTCACTTGGGCTTCGACGAACACCGCAGTCGCCACCATCAGCCCGCAGTCGGGTTTAGCCGTGGGCCAGGGATCGGGCACCACCCAGGTCACCGCCACGCTCGGAGGTGTCGTCAGTCCGGCGGTGACGTTGACAGGAACCACGGCAACCCTGCGATCGCTCGCGTTGACGCCGGGAACTTCCTCCATCGCTAAAGGCGGAACGCTGCAATACACCGCGATGGGAGCGTTCAGCGACGGAACCCAACAAAACGTCACATCCAGCGCAACCTGGAGCACCAGCAACTTTAACGTGGCCACCATCGGCACAGCTTCCGGGGCAGCGCGCGGCATCGCCGTGGGCTCGGCGCAAATCCAAGCTACTTTGAGCGGCGTTACCAGTAACGCGGTAGCTCTCAACGTCACCGCCGCCACCTTGAAATCGATTAGCGTAACTCCGACGACCGCAACCATTGCCGTGGGTACGTCTCAACACTTTACGGCCACGGGAACCTACAGCGACGGCAGCGCCCAGGACATTACTTCCACATCCGTTTGGGCTTCTTCAAGCACAGCGACCGCCACGATCGCCGGAGGCTCCGGAATTGCCACCGGCGTCGCGGCCGGCACGGCCACCATCACCGCGACGCAAGGCGGCGCAGGAACTCCCGTTTCCATCGCCGCCGGCACGTTTAACACAAACAACAATTCCTACCCGGACTTAGCCGTCGCGTCGCAAACCACAAACACCTTAAACATCCTCCTCGGCAACGGAGACGGCACGTTCTCCAATTTTCAAACATATGTGACCGGCAATCGGCCGAGCGCCGTCGCTGTCGCTCCCTTCAATACAAACAACAACTCCAATAACGGTATCGTCGTCACCAATTTCGCGGACAACAGCTTTTCCGTTTTCCTGGGGAATGGCGATGGCACCTTCGCTCAAGTAAAGGGTTCTCCCTTCCCCCTGCCCACGGGGCAAACCGGCCCGATCGCCGTCACCGTCAACGATTTTAACCAGGACGGCATACCCGATCTGGCCATTCTCAATCAAACCTCAAACAACGTCACCATTCTTCAGGGCATCGGCAATGGCACCTTCAAACTCGTCTCCAATAACCCTCTGGCCACCGGCAATTTCCCCGTCGGAATCTCGTCCGGTACATTGTCCGGAAGCACTGGACCCGCGCTTGCCATCGCCAATCAGAACGACAGCACCATCTCCGTTTATTTCGGCAATGGCAACGGCACCTTTTTTGCCGCCTCGCAATCGCCACTCGCGGCAGGTTCTACTCCCACGGGAATTGCTATCGCCGATTTCGGGAACACGTCCTTTGGCGGAATTGGTGTCACCAATCAGTCTGCCGGCACCGTGACCGGCTTTGCTAACCAGGGCAACGGAACTTTCGTCACCGCCCTCGTAGAGCCTGCCGGAACCGATCCTGGCGCAATCCTCGTGGGAGATTTCACTGGCCACACGTACCCGGACGTCGTCGTCGCCAACAACATTTCCGGGTCCGATGGCCAGGTGACACTGCTTGTCAGCCCGGCAAGCTTGGTCGCCGGTGCTTCCAACGGCCAGACCCCTTATCCGGGGTCCGAGTACGTCGATATCGGCTTGAAAATCAAAGCGACTCCGTTCGTTCACCGGGACAACGAAGTCACGCTGCAATTGGAATATGAGCTCAAGGCCTTGAGCGGCAGCAACAACAACGGCATTCCTATCATCTCGAATGAGTCGGTTACACAAACCATCCGCTTGAAAGAAGGGGAGACCTCGATTGTTTCCGGACTTGTCGATCGCCAATTAACGAAAACCATCACTGGAATTCCCGGCCTGGCGAATATTCCCTACGCCGGCTACTTATTTGGAGCGCACTCGGATTCCTTCACCAACAACGAACTCCTCATCCTGATCACTCCGCGAAAATTGCGTATTCCCTCGCACGAATTGCACACCATTTACGCCGGCCGCGGCGATTCCCCAGGACGCTCCGGCTTCGCGGGGCCTGCCGAGCCGGCTGCCCCACCAACGGCAAGGCCGGTAGAACCTGCTCCGGGAAACCCAGCAACTCCGGCCCCTGTTGCTCCAGCACCACCCGCGCAGCAACCTGCGAATCCGCCGGAACCCCGACCGTCCGAGCCACAGCCAAATCCGTCGAACCCCCAATAAATTTGTGATTAGGAAGAGGAAAGCGGCCTAAACCGTCAAACGGCGGCTAGTGAGTGATTCCAGAATAGCCAACGGGGAGCGCCACGGTTCCACCAGCGCGGCCGGGGGCACAAGAAACGTCTGCTCGAGCGCATATTGGCCAGAGAGCACCGCGTGGCTAACGCAGTCCGTGAATACCATCCACGAAGAATCAGGCGGAAATTCCCACTGGCTCTTCGCTGTATTCTGCTGAAAGCTTTCATCCTCTTTCATAGCGTTGTGGCAGCGATGCATTAAATCGTCATAAGGAGAGCTGTTAGCGGAGCGGATATGCAGCGCTCTCGCCATCGCGTTGATACTACGCAGGAATGAATTGTTCACCGACGACGTAAGCCCAGCGGCTTTGACCATCCCAGGGCCGAATGCTTCGAAGGTTTGTGATGTCAACCAAACGCGATTTTGCGTGGGGTTAATGTTCGTAAAGAAACGCAGAATCCGTCCGCCATTGGTCGGCCGCGTCGGAAAAGAGTCGAAGTGCAGTAAATCGTTGCGCGCGTGCAGCCGCGCTTGGCGCCCTTTTTCCTCAATCGGCCGGAAACTGGCGAACTCCAGCTTCCAGTTCTCCTCATAAGGCGCCAGGAAACCGCGCAAAAATTCCACCGACCGCCGCGAATAGTCCTGCAATATCCGCCGAAGCTTTTCCCCCTCCCGCGCTTCATTCTTATCGAGCCCGGTCACTCTGTCTTCCAGCGGACGGTAGGCGATATTTTTGTGATAGGCGGAGCTGGATTGCTTGCGGCCCAACAGAGTTTCGCGGTCTTCGCTGGGAATCTCAATCGGCGTGCGAGGGAGAAACACGATGTTCCCGGCTTCCAGTTCGCGGCACACTTCCCTGGCGCGCGTAACCGGCCAAGATTCCCGCCCCACCGGTCCATCGATTGTCACCAGGCGGCTCAAGCCGGCTAGGGCGGTTTTTTCAGCGGCTACGGCGGAAGTCATCCGAAAATCCTCCGGCTCATCGTTAGGCAAAAGCGGCTAGGGCAGCGGATCGAAGACTACAACGGGCTGGTACGTGCGCGGCACCACGGCCTCCGCAATCGCGATTAGTTTATTATCCTGGCTGAAAACGCGCAATCGAGGTGCATGCACTTCCGCGCTTTCCAGTTGCGTGGTCGCTCCTGGCGGCAATTCCGTTCTTCCGGCCTGCAGCTGCGCAAGCAATACGGTGAACTTCCCGCCATGTCGCACTTTTTTTTCGAGCACCGGCAGCACGTTTGTCCTCGGATAGTCCGGCAACAAATTTTCCAGCGAAATCAGGCAGCTCTGGAACTTGCCATCGCGCGCCGTCTGCGCCAGTTCTTCCAACTCGATAGCCTGGTGCAAGGAAAATTCTCCGACGGCCGTCCTGCAAATTTCGCTCAGGTGCGCTCCGCAACCCAATTTCTGACCCATGTCGTGGGCCAGGGACCGAATATACGTCCCCGAAGAACATTCAATCGAAAAGCGCGCCACCCCGCCATCGATGCCCGTCAGCCGGTATTCGTACACTTCCACGCTTGCGGGCTTTAACTCCACAACCTGATTCTTGCGCGCCAGTTCGTAGGCGGGTCGGCCATGAATTTTCTTCGCGGAAAAAATTGGGGGCATCTGCTCGAAGCGTCCCACGGATTCCGCGGCCAACCGTTCGATCAGTTCGCGGTCCAACGCAGGCGTAGTCTCCGGCCCGGTAGCGGTCCCTTCCGAATCGTAGGTATTGGTCGCATACCCGAAGCGGAATGCCGCGTTATAGTGTTTTCGCCGGCCCGCATAAAATCGCACTAGCCGCGTGGCCTTCCCGAGCAACAGCACGAGCACTCCGGTGGCCAGCGGATCAAGCGTTCCGAGATGGCCGATCTGCCGGAATCCCGCCAGGTGCCGCACAGCGTCCACAATATCGTGCGAAGTCCTGCCCTGCGCTTTATTGATCACCAAGGCGCCGTCAAATGGAGCGGGTTGGGGTTGCCGTGCCATCGCAAAAATGTCCGTTTCTGTTAAGCCCTGCAAACACCGTCATCCCGAATGGAGTCCTCGGAGTGAGGAATCCCTTTCGATTCCGGTCTCAAGCAAAAATTACTTCACGAATTCGCTTCAGGAGGGGACGGCTTCTCGGTTTTCATCTGTTTCAGGAGCTGTTCGATGCGCTCCACGTGCTCCTGCGAAAGGTCCAGCACAAAGTGCAAATCGGGCAGCCGCCGCAACTGCAGCCGCTCGATCAGTTCGTGGCGAATATATCCGGAGGCATGCTCCAGTGCCTTGATCGCGTCGGACCGTTCCTTGGCATTTTCCGTCTTCACGCTGACAAACACCCGCGCATGCTTCATGTCCGGCTGTACCCGCACCTGGCTTACGCTTACGCTTCCTTCCAGCCTGGGGTCCTTCAGCTCTCCCGCCAGCATGGCGTTGATCTCGTGGGCGATTTCTTCGCCAACTCGTTCGTGTCGATGATGATCAGGGCTCATGTCAGTGCCAATCCTGTTTCGTTTAACCCGCTATCCGCCATTTCCACTCGCGCCACAATACCGCTCACAGCAGATCGACGTCATGCGAAATCAGCAGCGGGCCCAGAATCTTGTAGGCTTCTGCCAAAACCAGTTGCAAAGATTCTTCCACGTGCTGCTCGGCGTTGGACAACGTTACCACGCCTACCACGGAACTGTTCCACACATCCTGAAAATCCAGTTCAGCCACCGCCACGTTGAAATGTCGTCGCAATCGATCTTTTAAGCTGCGCAGCACCTGCCGCTTGTCTTTCAGAGACTGCGCTTCGGGCAAATGCAATTCCAGGGTAAGCAATCCTACCGGCATGGCGATTCATCCTCGGGCCGCAAGGCCCGGGCTTTGCACCTATCGCTACTTTCGGGCGGGGACGGCCCCTTGTGCGGCGGCCTCGGCGGCGGACAACTTGACGACCTGGAAACACTCCAGTATGTCGCCAACCTTCACATCGTTGAAGTTCGCGATTCCGAGTCCGCACTCGAACCCGGTACGCACTTCGCTGGCGTCATCTTTGAATCGCTTCAGCGAACTTAGTTTTGAAGTGTAAATCACCGTGCCATCGCGCACCACGCGCACCTGCGCGTCGCGCTTCATGATTCCATCGAGCACGTAGCACCCTGCCACCGTGCCCGCTCCCTTGACCCGGAACGTGTTGCGCACTTCAGCCCGGCCCAGATACGTCTCCTGGACCACCGGCTCCAGCAAGCCTTCCATGGCCTTCTTAATTTCGTCGGAAACTTCGTAAATGATGTTGTACGTTCGGATGTCGACACTTTCCTGCTGTGCCAGGTCGGAGGCCTTGCGATCCGGACGCACGCCAAACGCGATGATGATCGCGCCGGACGCGCTCGCCAGCAGCACATCGTTTTCCGTCACGGCTCCAACGCCGGCGCTGATAATTTTCAGCTTCACTTGATCCGTCGAGAGCTTCGGCAGCATTTCTTCCAAAACTTCCGCGGAACCCTGCACGTCTGCCTTGATCACGATCGGCAGTTCTTTCACCTCGCCGGCCTTCAGCTGCTCGTGCAACTGATCCAGCGTGATACGTGCCCCGGCGCTTGCTCGCATTTGGGCGTCCCGCTGCTTCGATTGCCGGAATTCCACTACGTGCCGCGCCTTGGCTTCATCCGTAACCTGGAAGTGGTCGCCCGCTTCCGGCACGCCTTGCAAACCCAGCACTTCGACGGGAGTGGAAGGCGGCGCATCTTTCACCGGCCGTCCTCGGTCGTCGAACATCGCGCGCACTTTGCCAAATACCGCACCGGCAATAAAGAAGTCGCTCGTGTTCAGCGTTCCGTTCTGTACCAGAATCGTGGCCACCGGGCCGCGACCCTTGTCCACGCGCGATTCCAGCACAGTTCCGGCGGCGGGTGCATCCGGATTGGCTTTCAACTCGCGCAAATCCGCCACCAGCAAAATAATCTCCAGTAGCTTGTCCAGATTCTTCTTCTGCTTCGCGGACACTTCCACGAATTCCGTGTCGCCGCCCCATTCCGCTGGCACCAATCCCAAATCGGATAATTGCCGCTTCACCCGTTCTGGCTGCGCTTCCGGCTTATCGATTTTGTTTACCGCAACGATGATCGGTACACCCGCGGCCCTCGCATGATCGATGGCTTCGCGCGTCTGCGGCATCACGCCGTCATCGGCCGCCACCACCAGTACCACAATGTCTGTCACCTTGGCGCCCCGCGCACGCATTCGCGTAAACGCTTCGTGGCCGGGTGTATCCACAAACACCACGCTTCGCTCGCCCACTTGTACCTTGTACGCGCCGATATGCTGCGTGATTCCCCCGGCTTCTCCGCCAGCCACATCGGCTGCCCGGATACCGTCCAACAAACTGGTTTTCCCGTGATCGACGTGGCCCATCACCGTGACCACCGGCGGCCGCGGCTTCAGGTTCTCCTTGGTCTCTTCCTTCGCGACCTCCAGAACCATTTCTTCTTCAAACGAAACCACGCTCACAACGCCGTTAAACGATTGCGCCAGGTCCGTCGCCGTTTGCACGTCCAGCGCCTGGTTGATACTGGCAAACACTCCGCGATCGAGCAGCGTCTTCAACAGATCCTTGGCCCGAATATCCAGCTTTTCGGCCAGTTCGCGAATCGTGATTCCTTCGGTCAATGTCACTTCGCGCGGCGCGCGCGGTTCTGGCGGCGGTGCGGCAATCGCAGCCACTCCCCGGCCACCCACTCCTGGACGCTGCCGCGTTGGGTGCAGCTTCCGTTCGCCTTCCATCTCGCGCTTGTCGAGCATTGGCCGTTGCCGCTGCTGCGGTCGGCGCGTGTACAGAGGCTTGCCCGGCTCCGCCTTTGGCGGCATCTTGTCCGGAAACGGCGGCAACATCGCCGGGCGTCCCGGTGTGCGCGGACCTGGACGCGAGCCAGACGGCACAGCTCCCGGTCGCTGAGTCCATGGACGGCCTTGTCCTCCGGTACCGGCAGGGCCTCCGGGACCGCCCTGCCCTGCACCCGGCCGTGGCGTAAACGGTCTGCCACCGTGGCCCGATGGGGGCCGCATCGGCTGTCCGGGACGCGGACCGCTCGGGCGATCGCTTCGAGGTTCTGTTCCTGGGATCGGGCCACGGTTTCCACCCGTCGGCATCGGCGGACGAATAGGCGTTCCTGGCCGTGCACCCGATGTTGTTCCGGCGGCCGGTCTCGCACCCACCGGTTGAGGTCCGGACTGTGGCGGACGAACTCGTGGCGGCACTCCCTGCTGAGGAGGCCGTGCGGCGATGGGCTGTCCTGGCGGGGGTGATGCAGGACGCGGCGGCGGCGCTGTGGACGCGGGTCGGGGAGCGACAGCAGGCGCTCCCGGAACGGGAGCTGCGGGTGGCTTGGTGGCTACCGCTGGTGCAGCGGGAGCCGACGCAGCGGGGCTTGGAGCCGGCGTAGCGGCCGGGGCAGGCGTCGGCGCAGGCACACTTGAGGCCGCAGCGGGTCTGGGCGCGGGAGCAACTCCAGCGGGAGCTGCCGCAACAGGAGCTTGCGGTGCAACGGGAGCAGCGGCCGGCTTTGCAGCCACGGGAGCTTGCGGCGCGGCCGGAGCAGGCGGCTGCGGAGGCTTCGCCGCGGGCTTTGGCGGCTCCGGCACTACCTCTTCAGGCTTCGCCTCCACTGCCGAACTGCCTTGCAGTGTGCGGCGAACCTTCTCGGCTACATCAACGGGAATCGAGCTCGAGTGCGTTTTCTTTTCAGTTACGCCGAACCCGGGCAGCAGGTCAATAATCGCTTTCGCCTTGACCTCTAGCTCTCGGGCCAATTCATTGATTCGAACTTGGGATGCGTCACTCATGCTTCGTTAAGAACTTTTCTCTTCCTGCTGACCCTCCGGAGTTTTCTCCTCCGTTGATTCAGCCGCCGCAGAGTGATTTTCTGCGGTGGATTCCTCTTCTGTCGCTTCCGAGGTGTTTTCCGTTTGCGTCTGGGTTTCCGCCAGTGGCTCCGCCGGTTCCGTGGCCGGCTCGGCTGTTGCTTCCGCAGTTTCTTCGCCCGTTTCCTCTGCCGTTTCCGCAGCGTCGTCCGCGGTCACCGCTGGCGCTTCTCCGCCCTCATAGAACCGGTTGACCGCCTGATAAATCTTGTCGACCATTTTCTCGCCGATGCCCGGAATTTCCATCAGCTGTTCCGGCGTCATGCTGGCCAGTTTTTCCAGAGATGTAATCCCCGCGGCTTCGATCTTCTCGATGGTCTTCGGCCCAACTCCCGCCAGAACCGTCAATGGTGTAGTCGGCGCCGTTAGCGCGGTCATCTGCTCTTCGATTTCGCGGCGCTTCTCTTCTTCGCTCTTGATGTCGATGTCCCAGCCAATCAGCTTGCTGGCCAGACGGACGTTCTGTCCTTTTTTGCCGATGGCCAGCGAAAGCTGCGAATCTTCCACGATCACTTCCAGCTTCTTGTTCTCTGGGTCGGTGATCTGCACGCGCGTCACCTTCGCCGGGCTCAACGCCTTTTGCGCGAACGCCACGGTTTCTTCGTTGTAGGGAATAATATCGATCTTTTCGCCGCGCAATTCGCGGATGATGGACTGCACGCGCATGCCCTTCATCCCCACGCACGCGCCCACGGGGTCGACATCCTTGTCCCGGCTGGCCACGGCCACTTTGGTACGCTCGCCCGCCTCACGTGCCGCCGCACGGATTTGTACCGTGCCATCGTAAATTTCCGGCACTTCCATCTCAAACAAGCGCTGCACCAGTGAAGCGTCCGCGCGCGATACGATCACCTGCGGACCCTTCGCCGCGCGATCCACCGCCTTGATCACCACGCGCAGACGCTCGCCAATGTTGTAGGTTTCCAGTTTCGATTGTTCGCGCTTCGGCAATCGCGCTTCCGTCCGTCCCATGTCCACGATTAGGTCCGGACCTTCCGCGCGTTTCACGATCGCTGTGACCAACTCTCCCGCGCGTGTGTGATATTCGTTGTAAATCGTGTCGCGTTCCGCCTCGCGCACCTTCTGCAAGATCACCTGTTTCGCCGTTTGCGCCGCAATGCGGCCCAACACATCGGTCGGCTTCGATGTCCGGATTTCTCCGCCCAGTTCGATGCTGGGATCTTTTTTCTTGGCGTCCGTCAGGCTGATTTCCCGCTTGGGGTCGGCGACCTCTTCCACTACGGTCAGAACCGCATACACATCCACCTGGCCGCTTTCCGCATTAAACTTTCCACGCAGATCTTCCTCGGATTTGTAGAATTTCCGCGCCGCCACTACCATGGCATCCTCAATGGCGGAAATCACCACTTCCGGTTCGATGTGCTTCTCCCGGCTCAGCATCTCGATTTGTTGGTAGAGCAGATTCGCCATTTTCTTCCAGTCCTAAAATTCAATCGCCAGGTTCGCTTTACGGATCGCTTCGAGCGGAATCTCCACAATCCGCGCTTCCTTGCCCTTTAACTCCATGCGGACATTTCCTTCCGCAAAGCCTTTCAGGCGCCCCTCGAAAAACTTCGACTCAGCGATCGGCTCCGTGGTCGATATCTTGGCCAGCCGGCCCACAAATCTCTGAAAATCCGCTGGGGATTTCAGTGCCCGGTCCATTCCCGGGGAACTGATTTCCAGCACGTAGCCCGGTCCCGGAACCAACTCTTCGACGTCCAGGATCACGCTGAGCTGCTGGCTTACTCGTTCGCAATCAGCGTGGCTGATTTTCGCATAGGGGCTCGCAACACCTTCCCCTTCAGCCTCTTCCACCGAACTCGCCGCGGGAAGCCGATCGATATACACCCGCAGGAACCGCTGCTTGCCAACCTTCCATTCGACGTCAACTACTTCCAAGCCTTCCGATCGCGCTACCCGCTCGGCGGCCTCACGGACCTTATCCAGATTCACCTAAAGACTCCCCGGCCTAAGCCGGTCTGAAGCTCAGTCCATCCGGCGGCAACAAAAAAGTGGGCTTGCGCCCACTTCATGGTGCGACCCGTAACAGAGCGAAACACGAGTATATTCCGGTAACCCCGTAAAAGCAAGATAGGGGCCACTGCGCCACTGTGCCAGGATTCACTTTCCTGTTCTGATAACAGCAGAGGTGCGCCGCTTCTCAGACATAGAGCGGCTCCGGCGATCAGCCGGAGCCAGCCT
The DNA here is from genome assembly GCA_963742325.1 of Candidatus Acidiferrales bacterium. Lineage (GTDB taxonomy): Bacteria > Acidobacteriota > Terriglobia > Acidiferrales > UBA7541 > Acidiferrum. The sequence continues at coordinate 4,937,705 of CAVULB010000002.1, forward strand.
GACTACGCTCTTCCTGCCAAGGGCCTTACGGCTTTGCTGCGGGCGGCGTCGCGGGCTTGCTCGTCGCCGGCTTTGCGGCGGGGGCAGCCGCCCCACCCTTCATCGGATAGGATTGATCGTACAGCTTGATTATTTCCTGGGTGATGTCGATGTTGGTCGAAGCGAAAAGAATCGGAGAATTCTGCGCCGAGGAATCAAACACAGCCACCAACCCGTTCTCCCGCGCGTAACGGTCGAGCACGTCCATCATCTTCCGGCCAATGCGGTCCACCACATCGGCCTGTGCCGCCTGCACGTCTTCGTTCAATTCGTTGTTCTTGCGATCCAGTTGCTGCGTCAACCTCTGGCCTTGCTGCGTCAACCGTACTTTCTCTTCGTCGCTCAGCGTGTTCGCGCCGGCGCTCAGGCGATTCCGCAGGTCGTTGATCTGCTTGTTCATTCCTTCAAGTTCGTTCTGCCGCGGCGTGAATTGCGTCTGCAATTCCGCGGATGCCTGCTTCCCCTCCGCCGTGGTCACAATGGCCTGCCGCACATTGATCACGCCAATCTTCCCACTGGAGGCGGAACCCGGCGTAGCCTGCGCCCGAACGGCCGCCGTTCCGAGCAAGCATGCCAAACCGAGAACACCTGTACGAATCATATTTCTCGAATTCACTGTATTCTCCTTATTGATCTCCGGGCACGCCTTCCTCATCCTCGTCATCTAAGCGAAAGGGTTACCCTGAACTTTTTTGCGTGATCCGGTCGAAATTCTTCGTGATCCATGCCGAAACGAGGACAATCCGCTGGCCGGCTCTACCCTCAAGACGCACCATTGCCCGTGAGGCGCTGACTCTCTGACCCGCTTTGTAGCCGAATCACAAACAGCTTAGTATAGCCGACTCGTTGTTTTCCCCGCAATCAGAGCCATTCCCGCCCTGCCGGCGCTGTGGCCCCTTTCGCAAAATTTTATTTCGGTACTGGCATAATCAAAATGCGATCGTTGTTTTGATCCGCCATCACGGCGGTGTTGGTAAATTGATCGATGGCCACGGCAAACTGAGACTGGCTGCTGATGCCCAGCGTTTCGCGCGTCGCAAACGTCGGCGCGTTCACGGCGTCAATCACCGACATGGTATTCGCGGTCGAGTTCACGCTGACAATATTGCCCGTATTAAAGTTATAGGCGAGCGAGTACGGGTTGATGCCCACGCGAATCAGCGTGGTTGAACCGGTATCCGGGTCGAAAGAGTACAGCGCATTCTGCTGCGTCGAGGCCGCGTAGAACAGCGCCGGAGATGGATACGGCGGCACGGCAGGATCATAAACGATTCCCGTCGGATTCGCTGACAGCGAACTGATCGAAGCCGTTGTCGTTTTCGATGGAGGCGTGGTCGCCAGGTTCACGACGTCTAACCCGCCGGTGACGCTCGTCGTTCCCGCGTTCTGGATGTTCGTGACCACTGCAATGGCACGGTTTGGGTCCACCGCAATCGCTGTCGGCGGACCGCTGGTCGCAACCAATTGCGTGGCCGGTGTGCACGTGCCCGCTGCCGTCTTGGCACAATTCGATGGCGCCTGTAACAACGGCGTCAAATCGATGGCGGAAAGGCTGTTGCCTCCGGTATTGGCGATCAGGGCCAACGCCCGGTCCTGATCGATGGTCACTCCGACCGGTGACACCCCCGTACAAACGTTCGTGGTCGCCACGCCGCCCGAGCTCGAAGTGCAAGTCGTAGAGGCGAAGGCCATTTGCGAAGCGCTGAAGGGGCTGCCTCCATACTGAATGATCGATGCGGAACTATCACTATTATTGGCGACCACCGCATATCCCAGTCGCGGAATCACGTCTACGCCAACGGGATTCTTGCCCACATTAACCGTAGCCAGCAACGCGCCATAGGGCACGCCATAATTGTGTGCGTTCGTCGAATCCATATTGAGGAAAGACACGCTGTTGCAGCCGTAGTTGGTCACTAGCGCCACATTCGCAATGTTGTCGATCGCCACAGCTTCCGGCATGACCGCCGTCGAGCATAGCGATGAAAGCGAGAGCACGCTGACCGCATACAGATCCGCGGTATTCGAACCTACGCCGTTTCCGGTCAGCACGTCGAGCGCGAAATCATGCGCATTTGTCAATCGCGATGCCGCGATCGTGATATCCAGCTCCGTATTCGTCGAACTGGTGATCGTAACACCGGTTGGATCGCCATCCAGCCGAACGATCGGGGTTCCGGCGCTCGTAAACCCTTGGCCAAGGACGCGTGCGGTCGCCGACTGGCCCACGGTCACGCTCTGCAGGAAGCAGGATGCGTAAATATTCGTCGGATTCGCAGGATCACAGACGGCCTTCGGCAGCGGACTAGGGGCATTCGGTGCAGTCGCCAACGGCGGTTGTGCACTGGCCACGCCGCCCGACGTCACAACCAGGCTCCCAATATTGGCCGGTTTGAACGTGGTCGTCGGATCGATGTCGAGATACGTCAGCGTATTCGACCCCGCGTTTGCCACCAGCACCAGGTTGGTCTTCGGGTCGTACACCATCGGACCGTATACCGTCACCGGGGTAGTCGTTCCCGTCGGGGTGATCGATCCGGTCCCGGTTTGTCCCGTCGCGATTGCCTGGATGATGCGATAGGCTGCCGTCACTCCACCTGCCGTTGGCCCTCCAGGATTGACTAGGGAAATTTCGTTGTATTGATTCGCGGGATTGTAGGCAATCAGCAAATTCAGGAACGGATCCCAGGAAACGGATCGCACCCCAACTTCCGGCGCTCCCGCTGGCGAGGGCGAACAACTATTGCAACTTCCCCGCGTCAGGTACAGGGAAGAAACGCTCTGGTCCAGAGTGGAAATGAATCCGATCTGGGGCGTCGCCGTGGAAGCGCTTGGATCGGCAAAGGCGAAGGTGCGCGCCACTGGATTGATCGCGCCTCCCGATGCCGTCGCGCTGGTCGCGAAAGTATAGTAAGGATTGCCGAAGGTCACCGTGCCGCCACCGCCGGTTTGGCTGGGGGTCGTACTGTTGCTGCTCGAAGTGGTGTAGTAGTCGTAGGTGAAGGTATAGCTCGATACGCTCGTGACGTTGTAAGTCCCGTTAAAATCCGCCGGACTCACGCCCGCAATCAGCACCGATCCTGGCGACGATTGGTTCAATCCGTTGGCCACCGGCGTCGTAATGGTCACCACACCGTTCGTCAGCACCGCACCATTGGGCGCCGCCGCAATCGCCACGGTATTGTTGGTTAACAATAAATTCACAACCGAAGTAACCCCGGTTCCTCCCGGTGTTACATAAGCCACCGGCACGTTAGGCTGCATGACTACTTGTGGTGTGGCTCCGGTGTTCATCGATACGGACTCCAGAGCGCAAGGCGGAGTCTGGCTGCTCACGAAACAGGTAGGTTGCGTCGTCGATGAATTGGGATTTACGTCCACCACGAATCCGACGAACGCATTGCTGAATGCCACCACTGCGTAGTGCGTGGTTGGGTCGACTCCGACCGAGTACGGCATCGGCTGAGCGATACTTGCCGATGGTTCCTGCACCAATCCTTTCAGGTTGATCGGAGAACCGATCACTTGTCCGGAGGGCAGCGCCAGCAGTGTCAACGTGTAGTCCGCGCTGTTCACCACCACTCCCAGATCCTGGCCCGGATAATTCGTCAGATTGATTTGATTGTCAATCGCCACACCTGTCGGCTGATTGCCTACGGCAACCTGCACTCCCATTTGTGGCATGAAGCGTCCAGACAGCTGCGGATTCGGCACCAGGTTCACGATCTGAACCGCATTCGCCCCCTGTTCCGCAATCACCGCATAGCCCTTGGTGGAATTGATGGCCATGGCGCTCGGCGCCACATTGGAGACGCCGCCAAAAGCCGGAATCGGAATGGTGGGTGGATTCAGAATTTGCGTCTGCGGCGTCGTGGTAGTCGCCGGACTGAAATACATCGAGTTCAATCCCGTGAACAACGGCTGCACGGCCACATCTGTGGTCACGGACGGGTACGCCGGCTCGGGTCCAGACGGCGGATTGCTTACGATCGACACCGGATACAATCCCGGACCGTTCAACGGCCCGCTGCTGCCTTGCAGATATCCCGTGAATTGCCGTGGACCAAATGCCGTCGCCAGACTCAAAGTCCCGTTGAACAGCAGGTTGACCAGCGGGCTGTTTCCGCCCCCGTAATACCCTCCATCGGCTGAAAATTGCGTACTCGTTCCTTGCGGATAACTGTCCGGCACTGCAGACACCATCGCCGGGCTCGGAGTCACCAGAGAGATCGGATAAGAAATGGAAGTCGTTTGTCCGTTCGTGCTCGGAATGTTATTGACGGTGATCGTTCCCGTTCCCGGGCTGGCGATTTGCGACGAATTTAATCGCACGCGCGTCATGATCGACGCATCGCAGGTCACCACCGGCGTCACACCAGCAGCGCTCGGGTTGCAGTAATTCGTCGTGATGGGAATCGTAAATATGTTTGAAGAATTGATCACTTGCGGCGTTTGATTCGGTCCCGGCGGCGTCCACGTAATCGTCGTGGTGTTCAACAGGTTGTGTGCATTCAGGAAAATATCCTGCAGCACGCCCCCAGCCGGGATCGTGGTCGGTTCAACACCGGTAAAGGTAATCGGATTTGTGCTGGCAGGCACCAGCGTAACCGTCGCCACCGCGTAATGGTTTATATCTGCCGCGGCCCACACCACCACATACACCGTCGGTGCCGCCGTCGAGGCACTCGAACCGCTCGAAATCGGAAAAGTATCGATAGGTTGCTTCGCTGGAGCAGTGAACACCCCTTGCGCGGAAATCGTGCCGCATTGCGGGCTACAGGCAGTGTCCTGCGGCTCCGGGGTCGTTCCATCCGGGAAGTCCGTGGTACTGTTCGCCACCGGCTGCACTACTTTCCATTGAGGATTCGCGTTTGCCGGCGAAACGTTCAGAAAGTCTGCCGTGAATTGCACCTGCTGCGCCGGAGTGATTTCCGTCGGCACGGTAGCCGTCGAAGGTGTCACTGCGGTGCGGATGCCCGTGTCCAGCGTCAGCGATGCCGTTCCAGTCTTCGCCTTGTTTGCGGACGCGGTCGAGGTGAACGTGAGGATCGGGATAGGGTTCGGGAAATTGGCCAGCGTTGGCGCCGTGTATGTCAAAACGTTGTTGGTTGACGATGGTGTTGCCGTCCACGTTCCCAGGCTTCCGCCGCCGAGCGCCGCCACGGTTTGGCCGGAGGTGCAGTTTTGTTTCGCAGTTTGGGTTGGGTTCGGTTGCGCCGTCGTCGGCAATGGCGTATACACGAACGTGCATGACCATGTTGAAGCCAGGTTCGTTGTGCCTGTCACCGTCGACGTGAAGGTCTGCACGGTATCGGCAATCACCGTCGCCGTTGGTGGGGACACCGTTACGACCACCGTATTCGGCCCCGACCCACTGCAACCGTTCTCCAACAGCAACGCTCCCGCAAGCATCAGCATTGCGGCCGTCTCCATCGTGCGCCACTTCATGAATGACATCTCCCTGATGAAATCTGCGCGGGCAACCCCCCGCGCGCACTTCCTGGAACCTTTGTTTCCCCTTAGGATGGCCGGAATTCTATTCCCCGTTGCCCCGTCTACCTCACTTAGAACGTCCGGCTGACCGTGAAGCGGAACGTGCTTTTCGGCTCAAAGTAATTCAGTCTTCCCGGATTCTGCAGCACCGGCTGGATCTGGTACAAAATGGACGGATCGCACTGGTTCGGATGCAGCGGATCGGTAAGCCCCATCGCCTGACACGTGGACGTCAGGTTCGTCAGGTTGATTTTGTCGTACGGGGCCACAATCGTCTCGTGAAGGCGCAGCGGGTTATACGCCCAATAGATTCGGAACGGCGCCTGCACGATCGGAATGTTTATATTGAACTCGATACCCACCGAATCACGCAGATGGAAATTCGTATTCGGCGCGATCTGCAATTGCTGGCCTTGATTGACCAACGGAAACTGCTGGTTGATGTTCTGGACGCCAGTCGAATCCAGTTTTAACGCGTTCTTGTTTGCGATTCCGTCGGTCCCCACGTCGTCGAACAGCGTCATGCCCACTGGACCTGCGATGGGTATCCGGTATTCGAAGTTGGCGACGCTTTGCAGGTCCGCCCCTGGGAAGGTGATGGTGTAGGCGACGACCGGAACGTTAAACGCTCCCTGCGTCGGATATCCCGCTCCCGACAGGTGACGGTTGTCTGTAAATAGCACGGTCTGGTTCGTCACGCTGGGAATATAGGTCACCGGCGAAATCGCGCGGATGTCGAACCCGCGCAGGTCGTTCTCGCCTCCCATATAGAACCGGCTGAACGGTGGCACTTCGCCACCCCCCCAACCGGTGGTCCACGCTGCCAGAAAACGCACGCCCACGGCATTGCGCCGGTGATTGATCGGATGGAAATACTTGAACTCGCCGGTATTGGTGATGGTCCTTACGTTTCCGCCAAGTCCGCTGAATGCCAACGAATAAAAGTAGCTTCGTCCCGAGGTGGCATTGATGGGATTGTTGAGGGTGTTCTGCGTGATGGAAGTGGTCACGGTGCTGGATAGAATTCCATTCAATGCGCTGGGGCCTGCGATGCTCAGATACTGCAACTGAGTAAACAGCAGCTGCGAGGCCTGGTTATAGGTCGTTATGTCCGTGTGCGTTAGTCCATAGGTAACGCCTACGCGCGTGAACGCGTAGCGTTTCAAGGGATAACTCGCATACACCGTAAATCCTTCGCTGTTTTGGTTGTAATCCTGAATGTATTGCGGGTTGACGCTGACGGCCTGGCCGGTAAGCACCGCCGCTTGCTCGGCCTGGTTGAATTTATAAAGTGATTTAAAAATCGTGAAGCCGGTGGCAATGGGCCGGTCAAACAGGTAGGGCTCCGAGAAGCCCAACATGACATTCTGCTGGTATTGCCCCACCTGCGCCGACAGCGTTAGCGTTTCGCCCAAGCCCAGGAAATTGTTGGTCTGGTAGGTCAGGCCGATGAAACCGCCCGCCAGTCCGCTCACGCCGCCCTGCAAACCGATCGACTGCTTGCCTTTTTCTTTGAGCTTCAGCAGGATGTCGACAGTGCCGTTCTTGGTGTCGCGCTTGATTTCCGCGGACTTGTCCGCTTCGATCTTGTCGAAATAATTCAGCTGGTTCAGCCGCAGGATGCTGATTTCCCACAAACGCTTGTTGAACAGCTGGCCTTCGTCAATCAGCAGTTCGCGCCGGATCACCTTGTCGCGCGTGGTGGTGTTGCCGCTGAACTCGATCCGGCGGACGTAATACTGCTTTCCTTCGTCGAACTTCATGGTCACGTCGATGCGCTTGGCCTTCTCGTCGATATCCGTTTCGGGCTCGGGAACGAAATCGATGAAGCCGTACTGGCCATAGATCTTGGTGTAATCTTCCATGGCTTTGCGGATCTTCGCGGTCGAAAACACATCGCCCGGTTTTAGCGGAAACACGCTTTTGAGCGCGTCCACCTTCAACGACAGCGCCTTGTCCGGGTCCGAACTGACAATCTTGATCGACCCCATCGTGTAGCGCTCGCCCTCTTCGATGGGGATGGTGATGTTTACGGCCTTCCCCGTGGTCCGGCCGGCGAACGGTATTCCGTACTTCCAGCCTTCCGTGTCCACGTTCTCCAGGATGGGATCGGGCAGTGACACTTTGAAATAACCGTTGTCCTGGTACAGTCCGCGAATGCCGACTTCCTGGTCCTCGATCAACTTGTCGTGATCGTAGGTCTTCGACATCAAATTGATTTCGGTGAAATAGAGCGGAATGGCGATTGGTCGGTCGTGATGCATCGCGCGAATCAGTTTGCGGTCGCTGAATGCGTGGTTCCCGGTGAATTTTATTTTTCCAACCTTGACCTTCGGCCCTTCGTCGATCTTGAACACCAGGATCACCGCGTTGCTCGAAGCGATCCGTTCGTACTCCGGTGTCACCGTCGCGAACTGCCGGCCATGTTCGCCCAGCAATTCCTTCAGCACCACTTCCGCTTTCTTGATGCGCGTGGGGTCGAACTGGCTTTCTACCGTGAGCCCGACTTTTTTCTCCTTGAAGCGATCCAGAATGTCCGATTCGGAGATCGAGTGGATGCCGTCGTAGCGAATCCGCCGGATCACAGGCCGCTCTTTCACTTGAAAGACGATGATTTTCCCGTTGGGCTTTTCCCCGTCTTCCACTTCCAGTTTTACGTCTTCGAAAAATTGCGTGTTCCACAGCGCCTGAAAATCGCGGCGCAAAGTTTCTTCGTTATACGGATCGCCCACACGGCTGAAGATGCGTGCCTGCAATGTGTCTCTGCGAATCCGCCGGTTGCCTTCGAAGTCGATGCGTTCAATGAACGCCTGGTCGTTCTGCTGCGCGTCTCCCGCAATCAGGTCCGGGCGAACTTCATCAATTTTTTCTTCCAGTGTATTTTCGTTCAGCGTGGCGTGAAATAACGTGAGGCCCTTGGAAGTTGCTTCGCCATTTTTTCCCTCGGAAGGCAGCGTGTCCGCTAGGCAATTTCGTCCGACCAGAAAAACCGCTGCGACCATGACGAAGACACATAACTGGCGAGCACACCAGGTTGTCATGTCCGGCGGAAAACAGACTATCCTTTTAGCGGCCGCTGATCGGATCAAGGCCGCGCCCCCAAACCCAATTTGTTATTCTCCCGCCGGTCCCGGTATGGGCCGGCCGAGCGTACTTCGCTTCCACGACCCTTGACCATTGGGGCGCTTCGCGGTCACACGCACGCTGCGTCAGATTCACTAATGAACGACAGGGGTTGCCTCACCCACTGGCCGGAACGCGAGGCCTTCCCCTGCAACATAAATTTGCAATGTTGCCGGCCTCTGGATTCCCCCCTGGATCAACGATTCGCTCAACGGGTCTTCCACATACTTCTGCAGCGCCCGCCGCAACGGTCGCGCACCATAACTGCGGTCCGCGCACGTTTTCTCGAGGATCCACTGGCGTGCTTCAGGCGACAAAACCACTTGCACTTGCCGGTGAATCAGCGTGTCGTTCAGCTGTCCCACCAGCAGATCGATGATGCGCAGAAGATCCTCGTCGCCCAGAGGATTAAACAGGATGATGTCGTCCAACCGGTTCAAGAATTCCGGATTGAACGCCCGCTTCACTTCGCCCAAAACCAGGTCCTCCATGCTCTTCAAGCTGGCTTCATCAAGCCCAGCCTGGAAGCCGATCGACGTGCGCTTCTGCAAATGCCGCGCACCGATGTTGGAAGTCATGATGATGATGGTGTTGCGGAAATCGACCGTGTTGCCTAAACCATCCGTCAGCTGCCCGTCCTCAAATACTTGCAACAGGATATTGAAGAGGTCGGGATGCGCCTTCTCGATTTCATCCAATAATATAACCGAATATGGCGTGCGACGCACGCGCTCGGTCAACTGGCCGCCTTCCTCATACCCGACGTATCCCGGGGGCGCTCCGATCAGCTTGGAAACCGAGTGCTTTTCCATGAATTCCGACATATCGAAACGGATCAGCGATTTTTCGCTGCCGAACAAAAACTCCGCCAGTCGCCTGGCCACTTCCGTTTTTCCTACGCCCGTGGGGCCCAGGAAGAAGAAGCATCCCACCGGCCGCAGGGGCGATTTCAACCCCGCGCGGCTGCGGCGAATGGCGCGTGCCAGCGCGGTGATGGCTTTGTCCTGGCTGATGACGCGCTTGTGCAGTTCCGGTTCGATGCGCAGCAGTTTTTGCTGTTCGTCTTCCTTGATCGAGGTGACCGCAACGCCAGTCCAACGAGACACCACTTCCTCGATGTCTTCGCGCGTCACGATGCCCGTCGAAGCGTCGTCCAGCTTGTAGCGTTCCCGCAAAACACGCAGGTTTTCCTTTTCCTTGCGCTCTTCTTCGGAATAGAACCGCGCCTTTTCGAATTCGTGCGCCGCAATCGCCGATTCCATGCGGTGGGTGATGAACTTCACGCGCTTCTGCACTTCGCTGACCTCTTCCGGCACCGATGCCTGGCGCAGCTTCACGCGCGCGCCGGCTTCGTCGATCAGGTCGATGGCTTTGTCCGGCAGGAAGCGGTCGGGAATGTAGCGATTCGAAAGATAAACGGAGTAACGCAGCGCTTCGTCGGTATAGCTCACGGCGTGAAACTTTTCATATCGTTCGCGCACGCCGCTGATTACCTGCACCGCTTCGTCCTCGGTCGGTGCGGGGACTTTTACAGCCTGGAATCTACGTTCGAGGGACCGGTCTTTTTCCACGGACTTGCGGTATTCGCTCGGCGTCGTCGCGCCGATGCACTGAATTTCGCCACGCGACAGTGCCGGCTTCAAAATGTTTGCCGCGTCCAGGGAGCCTTCCGCCGAACCCGCTCCCACCAGCGTATGCAACTCATCAATGAACACGATGGAGTTTTGGCTCTCCATCAGTTCCTTCATGATGGTCTTCAATCTCTCTTCGAATTGTCCGCGATACTTGGTGCCCGCCACGATTAAGGACAGATCGAGCGACAAAATGCGCTTGTCCGCCAGGAACGACGGCACATCGCCATCGCTGATGCGCTGCGCCAGGCCTTCGACGATCGCCGTTTTGCCCACGCCGGGCTCGCCGATCAGCACCGGATTATTTTTTGTGCGCCGGCACAGGATCTGGATCACGCGCTCCACTTCGCCTTCACGGCCGACCAGGGGATCCAAGCTGCCTTCCGTGGCCGCCTGCGTGAGGTCGCGGCTGAACTCCGCCAGCAGCGACGTTTCTTTCGGCCGCGTCGCGGTGTTCTTCTCGCCGCTCGTCCGCGACAGTTCCTCGCGCAACGCCGACAGCCGCAGCCCGCGCTCCATCAAAATCTCCGCGCCGAAGCACTTTTCTTCGCGCAGAATACCCAGCAACAAATGTTCCGTGCCCACGTGCTTGTGGCCCAGCCGCTCGGCTTCTTCCGCGGCACTGTTGAGGATGCGCTTGCACTCCGCGCTCAGCGGCACTTCCACGGACGTGGAAATGCGCTCGCGTATCGTGATGCGCGCCTCGATTTCTTTTCGAATGGATTCGATGGAACCCTGCTGCCGCAGGAATCGGTTTGCCAGCGCCTTGTCTTCCCTCATCAATCCCAGCAATAGATGCTCAGTCTCGATGTACGGGCTTCCGTATTGGCTGGCCTCATATCTGGCAAAGAAAATGACACGTCGTGCTTTTTCTGTGTATCGTTCAAACACGTTAGCTCGCTTCTCCCCCTGGGGTCCCGGCCGCAACGTTTTTCACGCTGCGGACTTGCAGAACACCATGTTCAAGTCCCACGATCCGGTCACATCGTTCCGCCAGCGCCAGGTTGTGCGTCGCGATCAGCGACGTCAGGCGATGCGTGCGGTGCAGCCGTTGCAACAACTCAAACACAGCCCATGCATTCTGCTCGTCTAGATCTCCGGTCGGCTCATCAGCCAGCAGCACCCGCGGTCCTGTCACCAGAGCCCGCGCAATCGCCGCCCGCTGCTGTTCACCGCCCGAAAGTTCTCCTGCGCGGTGCTCGGCCCGGTCCTGCAGGCCCACTTCTGCCAGCCACTGGCGCGCTTCCCTCTGCGCTTTTGCCTGTGACTCCCCGCGCACTAGTAGCGGCATCGCTACATTTTCTGCTGCCGTAAAGTCCGGCAACAACTGGTGCCGCTGCCAGAGAAACCCCACGGCGCGATTGCGATACTTTGCGAGCGCCGCGTCTTCATTCGTTTCAATCGCTTTATTTTCAAAGTATACTGTACCGCTCGTTGGAGTGTCTAGCGCGGCCAGCAAATGGAGCAAAGTACTCTTCCCCGCGCCTGATGGCGCCACCACCGCCACCATCTCTCCCTCACGCAATTTCAAGTTCACATCGGCCAATACTTCCAGATTTTTCTCGCGCGCTCCGTACGTTTTCTTCAATCCGCGCGCTTCCAGGATCGCTTCCTCGGTTTTGTCCGTGGCGTTCATCTGTTTCGAGTCCCCACGATCCTGTTTCTCCGTCGAACCCTGGCCAAATTCTCTCCTCCGCCTACTCGACCGCCGCATCCTTGCCACTTTCCGGCCACTTCTCAGGGTTTCCCCTATGGTTTGATGCTCGAGCTACCTCTTGAGTCCAGTTATGGGCGTTCCCCGGCACTGCGCGTTGTGGCCCAACGTTTTCCCATTTTTTCCCTTGTGCTGCCGGCTCCCTATTGCGTTACAAAGGTCCCATTCTGAACGGTCGCTAACACTCTTTGTTTCAATGCCTTATAATTGCCCTTCCGGGAGTTCTAACACGCCTAGACCCGGGCCTGCCAAGCCTGCCTCACGGCTACACCCTTAGGAGCAAATCAAACGCCAAACGGTCATTCCAGGAAACCCTTCCGTTTTCCATTACTTTTGCTTTACTCGAAGCGCAGGATTTCCACCGGCAACAGACGCGCTGCTTCCCGCGCCGGAATCACCGTTGCCAACACCGCAATCGCCATGGCCGCCAAGGCGATCCACAAACCGTCGAGCAAACTCGGATGGAATGGAACGTAAGGGACCGCATACACCTGCGGATCAAGTGGGATCAAATGATACGTTCCCGCAATCCACGTGAACGTATAACCGACAGCCAATCCAAGCACCGTCCCCATGGCCCCGATAGACATCCCCAGCAACAAGAAAATTCGCCGCACTTGTTCGCGCCGCGTGCCCACGGATAAAAGCACGGCAATGTCCTTGGCTTTGTCGGTCACGGTCATCGACAGCACCACAAGAATATTCAGACCGGCCACAAACGTAATCAGCCCGATGAAAATTGCCGTCACCAATTTTTCCAGGCGCAGCGCACGAAACAGCGCCTGATTCTGTTCCATCCAGGTAGTGGTCGTGAACCCCTCGCCCGCATCGCGTTCGACCGCGCTCGCTATTTGCGGCGCCTGTTCCGCTTTCGCCAAGCGGAATTCGAGCACGTTCACGACGTCTCCCGTACCCGCCAACGATTGCGCGGCAGGCAACGCGATGAAACACCAGTTTTCGTCGTAATCATAAAATCCAGAATCGAACACGCCCGTCACCCGGAATCGCTTCGTTCTGGGCATCAACCCGAATGGTGTCAGCCGTCCCTGCGGACTCGTCAGCGTCACATAGTCCCCCGGCTGCAGCTTCCATTCCTCGGACAATTGTTTGCCGACCGCCATCCCGTCGATCCCTTCCGTGTCGGGAGAAAAATCCAGGCGCCCCGCGGAAAGTTTCTGCAGCGCCTCATCGCTCTTCTTCTCCGGCCCCACATCAATACCTTTCACCACCACGCCGCGCGCTTCGCCCCCAAACGACAGCAACATGGTTTCGTAAATTGCCGGCGTCACCGAATTCACGCCCGGCGTTTTCTGCAGCCTTTCCGCCAACCCATTGTAATTCCGGATTCCGCCCGAGCCCGGTCGCGTCAAAGAGATGTGCGCGGTCACTCCCAGCAGCCGGTCCTGCAGCGTCTCCCGGAAGCCGCTGTTCATCGCCAGTGCGATCACCAGCGTGGCCACGCCCGCTGCCACTCCCAGCACGCTGAATGCGGTGACCAGCCGCAAAATCACTGGCCGGTTCGGCGACCTCAAGTACCTCTTGGCCACGAACCATTCAAAACTCATGCGTTGAACCGTCCTTTATGCCTTGGTGCCTTCCGGACCGGCTTCTTCGTGCTTGGTTTCGGGCCGAAGTTGAGGGAATAAGATGACATCGCGAATGGAGTGAGAATCCGTCAACAGCATCGCCAGACGGTCGATACCGATGCCTTCCCCGGCGGTCGGTGGCATCCCGTGGGCGAGCGCGCGAACATAATCCACGTCGAGCTGCTTCGGCACCTCATCGCCGCCCTGCGCGATCTGGGCCTGGAATCGTCTCTCCTGTTCGGCAGGATCATTCAATTCCGAAAAGCCATTGGCGATTTCCATTCCCGCCACATAAATCTCGAAGCGTTCCGTCAAAGACGGATCGTCTGGCTTCTGCTTCGACAAAGGCGAAATGTCGGTCGGGTATTCATACAAAATGGTTGGCTGAATCAGCTTGTCTTCCGCAATCGTTTCAAACAACAAGCCCGTCCATTCGCCATCGGAGAGTTTTCCCTTTGCCGCCGCATATTCCGCATGGTTCGCCTTCGCCCAGACGTTGTAGCGTTCGGCCGCTTGCGTTGCGCCTCCGGGAGCCGCCAGTTCCTCCAGCGTCGGTGCCGCGCCTGTCCCCTCCGGCCAATATTTCACGATCGCTTCCCGCATGGTCACGCGTTGCATCTTCGCAAAGTCCAGCTCGTGCTCTCCATACTTCACGATGGTCGAGCCCGCGATGTTCTTGGCCACCTGCGCGAACAATTGCTCGTTCAGCTCCATCAAATCCCGGTAATTGCTGTACGCCTCATAAAACTCCAGCATCGTAAACTCGGGATTGTGTTGCGTGCTGATCCCTTCATTCCGGAAATTGCGATTGATCTCATACACGCGGTCGAACCCTCCGACAATCAACCGCTTCAAATACAACTCCGGCGCAATCCGTAAATAAAGATCGATGTCTAGCGTGTTATGGTGCGTCACGAACGGCCGGGCGGTTGCGCCTCCCGGCAGCGGATGCATCATCGGCGTTTCCACTTCAATGTAGCCGCGGTTGTCGAAGAACTGCCGCATCTCCCGGATGATTCGCGCTCGCGTCTGAAACACTTCCCGCGACTTTTCCCTCGCCACCAGGTCCAGATAACGTTGCCGGTAACGCAGCTCTATGTCCGCCAGCCCGTGCCACTTCTCCGGCAGCGGCAACAACGCTTTGCTCAAAAAGAAGAGCTCCTCCACCCACACGGACAACTCCCCGGTCTTGGTGCGGAACATGTGCCCGCGCACGCCGATATGGTCTCCCAAATCCAGCAGGTGGAATAGCTGGAACCCCTTCTCCCCAACTACATCTTTCCTTACATAAATTTGGATACGGCTCCCCGACCCTTGCAAATGCGCAAATCCCGCCTTGCCCATTAGGCGGTAAGACACGATGCGCCCGGCAACCCGCGTCGCCTTGCGGTCCGCTTCCAATTCGGGCGCCGTACGCTCAAAATATTCCTTCACCAGTTCCGCAGGCGTATGCGTCCAGCGGAATTCTCGGGGGAACGCCTCATAGCCAAGCGCTTGGATTTCTTCGAGTTTCTTTTGTCTTTGCTGAAACTGGTCTTGAGGCTCAAATTGCAAGAGGGGGTAGATCCTTTCTCTATTTGGTTCTCAGGAGTATAAAGGTGCATTCACGACCAGAGCAAGGAAGCGGCCCTTATTCCAGCCAGGCGAGTTCCGTTTCGGGAATTTTAGCCCCAGGAAACAGAATCCCTCTTTTTTCCACTAATTGTTGTGCATGTGGGTTTTGTAAGTTTGCTATACTCGCCGTCCGTACTCATGGAGGTAATTTTGAGCTCCAGGCCCGTCCCGGCACATAACTCTTCCGTATCTCAAGATTGGCGAATGCCTCTAAAAGGCGACAAATCCCACCTTTACATCAATTGCATTCAGCGCCTAGAAACCGCCTACTCTATGTTCAGTGTGAATCTGGACGAAGCTTTCGGCATGCGCCGCACGGGCCGCGCTTCCAAAGCAAATCAGGTTCTGTCCGTTGCTCCGGCTCTCTGTAACAGACTTTTTTTTCCGATGGATTGCTTGTTGCGCGCGATGCTCGATCACTCCAAGCATTTTGGCCTCGCTCCCAATCTCGCGCCCCTCGACGCCCAGAACTTCCAACATTCCCGCAGCCAGCGTGTCGCTGTTTTCAACGATCTCTTCAGCCGTATCCTGCTGACTCGTAAGTCCCAATTCGCACACAAGATTTCCGCTCTCGCCGATCTCGTCGAAGAATTGGACACCAGCTTCGCATCGACCGCGGAAGAACTGGCATCCGGCGAATCCTTGCGTCCGGATCAGGATTGGGATTTGCTGGACTCCATCCACTACGACCTGAACACCTGCCTCCGTGAAACCGTGGTGCTGCTTAAGTCCTTTCTCCACGCGCTGCCCGACCAACAACTTCATGGCTTTCAGAATGTGCTCCACTCCTCAGATTCTCCGTCCGTTCCTCTCGTCCACCGTGCCCGCCATCTTGCCCATAGACGGATGGCGTTCCTAAAGGGACAATAGTTAATCCCTGCGGGCGCCTTGCAGCCCATGCAACCTATTGAGGGCTCCCACCTTCTATAGGGGCATATGTGCTCCTCGTCGTCCGTTCTCGGGACAACTCTGAAGGGAAGTAGGCGCATCGCACTCTCAGATGGCGCCGCTATTGGACTGTTGGCCCGACCAAGACCAAGCGAGCCGATTGCGTGGACAGAAGCGGAAGCCATTCGCCGCGCTCAGGCGGGCGATTCTGCCGCGTTCGACTTTCTCTATCAACTGCACAGCCGTCGCGTCTACGCTCTCTGCCTGAGGATGGTCAATAACCCGGCCGATGCCGAAGATCTCATGCAAGAGGCTTTTCTCCAGCTCTTCCGCAAGATCGGCACCTTCCGTGGTGAGTCGGCCTTCTCTACCTGGTTGCATCGCATGACCGTCAACGTCGTGCTTATGCGCTTGCGTAAGAAGTCGCTCCCGACCGATTCCTTGGAGGAGACCTTGGATCCGGAAGCGGAGAATAGTAGTCCCAAGCGCGATGTTGGCGCACCGGACCTTCGCTTGTCCGGCGCCGTCGACAGGGTTAACCTCGAACGCTCCATCGAGCAACTCCCTCCCGGCTATCGCACCGTTTTCGTACTGCATGACGTTCAAGGGTACGAGCACAACGAGATTGCGGACATCATGGGATGTTCCGTAGGTAATTCGAAGTCCCAGTTGCACAAGGCGCGCACGCGCCTGCGCGAATTGCTCCAGGAACAAATCCGGGATCAAGCTCGCCAGGAACGTCAATCTGCGAAAGCTCAGTCAAGCTCGAAGGAATGAGCTAGAATGATGCTACCGTCGAGGACGACAACACGCGCACCTGAGCTTTGCCAGTTTTTTGCAGGGAGAGCCATCCAGTGCTGTGCCCTGCGGAGTTTGTGGTATGCAGTGTAAGGAACTCGAAGCCGTTCTGGAATCAGAAGGGCTTAGTCCTCTCCCGCTCCAGGCTCGCGAGCATCTCGCTGGCTGTTCCCATTGTCAGGACTTGTTTGCCGACCTCTCGACCATCGTCGTTGCCGCCAAATCCGTTCCGGCGGAGATTGCTCCCCCGGACCGCGTCTGGGTTTCCATCCGCGCTCGACTGGAGGCCGAAGGCATCATTCGCGATACTTCGCTGCTCGTCGCACCTTCCCCCACTCCGTGGTGGAACGGCTTTGCCGAGTTTTTCCGTCCTCGCGCGCTGGCTACCGCTGCTGCAGCGCTGTTGGTCGTTGCCGGTAGCGTTTACGTGGTAGACCATCACAACTCCAGCAAACCTGCTTCCAGCAACTCCGCTGCTGTTCGACAATCTGTGCCCACGCAAGTCAGTCAGACTCCCGTGGTTTCTGCTGAAGCTGTTCCGGCCACTGCAGCAGCAAGCCCGAAAACGGCAAGGAAGCACAACGAAATCGCCGGTGGCGCCGTTCCGCCTCAGCCTCGAGCCTCTTCGACCGTGCTCCGCCGTTCACCCTCCGAAGAAGCTTATCTCGGCGACAGCGCGGCGGTGCTGGCCCAGACCGAAGACTCCCTGCCGCGCACAGGGCTCACCAACAACGCCGCCGTGGACGCCTCCTTGCGCCAGAATTTGCGCACGCTTAACGAATTTATTGCGGAGTGTGAATCCCGCTTGAAGCAAAATCCTCAGGACCAGTTGACTCGTGAATATCTCAACATGGCCTACCAGCAGAAAGCGGAATTACTCACCGCCATGATGGACAGCGGAAGGAGCGAACACTAATGTTCCCCCAGCAGAAGATCGTCCGTGACGTTTCTCATATCCTCGGCGTGGGCCTGTTTCTCTGGGCCGCTACTGCAACCCTTGCCGCCACCACCGAGCAGCAGGAAGAGCATCACTTCACGGTCAAAGACCATCCGATCGTCATTATCAATAACATCGTCAATGGCCGCATCGAAGTGAAGTCCTGGAAAAATTCCGAAGTCGTCGTCACCAGCACCACGGTTCCCGGCAAAGTCTCCATCGAGTCCGAGCAGGTCGGCGATCGCATCGACATTAATGCCACTTCCCTGGTCGATTCCGCCGAGCCTCATGAAGTCGAAGCCAATTTTTCGTTGATCGTTCCCGAACAGACCGAATTGCAATTGCGTACGCAAACCGGACTGATTCTGGTTGAACAGGTCAACGGCGACATGAAGTTGCAGAGCGTTGCCGGCGATGTTCATCTCAAGGAAGTTTCCGGCTACATCATCGTCAAGACAACCAGCGGCTCCTTGGTCTGCACGCTATGCTCCGGTAAGCTCGAATACAATTCCATCAGCGGCGGCGCGCAGATCCTTCAGCCTTCCCTTACCAACGTCAACGTCATGACCACCACCGGCAACATTCTTTATGACGGCGATTTCGTCCGCACCGGGCTCTACACCATGAACAGCGGCCGCGGCCTTGTCGAGGTTCGTTTTTCCGGCACGGATTCTTTCGATCTCAACGCTCAGACCTATCGCGGCAAGGTCGAGAATCAAGCTGCCGCTTTTCTGAAGGACGATGTGCATCCTGGCAAGCATCCCGCGAAACCGAAATACAGCAACGGTCTGTTCGGCACGGTTGGCCAGGGATTCGCGAAGGTCGAACTCTCCTCTTACAGTGGTACAATTCGGATTCTGAAGCGCGATTAGCTGGCGCTCTCTGGAATCGTGAACCAAACTCTCATCGGCCGCGCTCTTCCATCGCGCGCCTCCATTCTTGGTCTCGCCGGTTTCATGGGTGCGGGTAAAAGCACCGTAGGCACACGCCTGGCCCGCCAACTCGGTTGGCGTTTCGTCGATCTCGACGAGCGCATTGAAGAAGCTGCCGGCATTGCCATCCCTGAATTTTTCGAACGCCACGGCGAACCTGCGTTCCGGCAACTCGAAGCCGATCAATTGCGCGCTGCCCTCGGTCGCGCCGTGGAGTTCCACGAGTCCACCATTCTCGCTCTCGGCGGTGGTACCTATGCGCAACCGGGCGCCCCGGAATTCCTTCGCAACTCCGGCATCCCCGTCGTCTGGCTGGACACTGCCATTGAGATTCTGCTCTCGCGCTGCATGACCATGACTGGCCGACCGCTGTTCCGGGATGAGGCCAGCTTTCGCGCTCTTTATTCCCAGCGCCTCCCGTCTTACCAGCTTGCCGATTTTCGCGTCGACAGTTCGGGCGACGCCGCCCTGGTGGTAGCTGAAATTCTACGCCGGGGTATTGCCGGTCTGCCCTCCACTGAAACGGTGCCCTTGACTTTAGAGAAACCAAAACCCTAAGGAGGATTTGATGGCCAACCCAGTTGCAAACGTCCGGGGTCGAAGGTATTTGCCGGAGATCATCGACCAGGAACAACGGGCTGCGCTCACGGATGCTCCTGACCCAGGAAGATTCTCAAACCGGACGCTGTTTAGTCTCGCATGGGTGCTTCTCCTGCTCGCACTGGCAACCGGGCTTCTTGCTTCCGCTGATCAGAAAAAGTCTTCCGTCTTCGTCAATGACAAGGGAAAATTCAAGGTGCTTCTCAACGATAAGGTCATCGGCCACGAAGAATTCGAAATCGCTTCCAGTGGCGCTGCTTGGACCGCCAAAGCCACCACCCACCTCGCCGTCGAAGGTGCTCCCGCCACCACTGTTACCGGCAACCTCACCCTCCAGCCAGAGGGCGCTCCTATTTCCTACGATTGGACCACGCAGGCGGACAAAAATAGCAGTGCGCACATTGCTTTCACCAATGGCGTCGCCAAGATGACCGTTCAACTCGGCACCGCGCACCCGTTCGAGCAGGATCTCACGTTCAGTTCCCCGATGATCGTCGTGCTCGACGACAATCTTTACTACCAGTACGCCGTCCTTGCCCGGGTCTATGATTGGAACCGCCGCGGCACGCAGTCTTTCTCCGTCCTCGTTCCGCAGGAACTCTTGCCCGGCACCATCACCGTAGATTGGGCCGGCGCGGTCACCGCCGAGGGCAAATCTTACGAAGGCCTGAAAGTCACCACCAACGATCTTGAGGTAATTCTCTATCTCGATTCCAATCACCGCCTCCAACGCATCGAAGTTCCTTCCTCGAAAGCCGCGGTCATACGCGAATAACCCGCCGCGCCACAACCCACAGTTTCGTACCCCGACGCAAGCCGCACGCGCACCTCGTCGCGCCACGAACCGCTACCATAGGCAAACCTGCCCCAAGAAAATGGGCATCCTGGGGAACGCTTTTCGCGACAAAGAATCTCAACCTCAAGATCGCGCAGAATCCCGTCGACTACGACTTCGGCTTCGCAATATTCTGCTCTGTGTCCACGGAAAACACCCTGAAGTTGCTGAAGGTGTGGTACAGAATGATCCGCCGGCCACCAATCTCCCAGTAAGCCTCGATTCTTTCCGGCAACCACAATTCCAGTTTCCGTGACTGGATCTCCACCGGCGCATAGTCCACGGAAATCGCGCTGCGCCGCAAATCCATCGGCGGAATGTCCTGCATCAGATTCGTTTCGAGATGCAGAACTTGCCCGCTCTCCATGGAAATCCATGCGCGGCCTTTCAGCATCGCCGCATACGATCCGGTTTCCGTGCGAAATTGCAGCGTACGGCGCGGTTTGTCTTTGCGCTGTTGGAACCGCATCACCCAGGCTAACTGTCCCTTCCATTTATCCAGTCCCTCGC
The DNA here is from genome assembly GCA_963742325.1 of Candidatus Acidiferrales bacterium. GTDB lineage: Bacteria > Acidobacteriota > Terriglobia > Acidiferrales > UBA7541 > Acidiferrum. The sequence continues at coordinate 4,958,405 of CAVULB010000002.1, forward strand.
AACTCATGTCATAGTCGGATTGCATATGCGGGTGAAAGATCAGCGCCAGCGCCACTTGCCCGGTGTCTTGCGAACTTGCCGGAAACGCATGCCCGCCTTTGCTGGGAGTTCGGTATTCGCGACTGGAGCGCCCTGCGCCGTTTTGCTCAAACGCGAACACATAATCGAAGACTCCGAAATCGCGCTCTTCCGGACTTGCGGTTTGGTCCAGCCGCTCGTATTGGATTTGCTCCTCGGCGGAAAAATTTTCCAGGTTCGTGGTCAACTCCACCGCATGCGCGCCGGCTTCCCGAAGCACCGTCACAACATCACAGGGCGCAATCGACGCTATCGAGCGCAGTGGTGCATCCACGTTCGGCGGCATCCAGGTCAATCCCTTGAGCTTTGCGGGTTTCTCAGCAGCACTTTGCCGCCGCGCCGCCGCCCATGGCACGCATCCGAGCGACACCACGCCGCACAACCCCGTCGCCACCAGCGGCCGCATCACGCGCTCGATCTTGTTGAGAAGATTCAATTTTCCCCGCCCGGAGTCCCGAGTCTACACCACGCCTCAACCCAAGTAACGTGATTGACGTTTTTTTACACCACAAACACTTCGTCTTGAGCGACGATAGAGGTGCGCCCAAGTCTTTTATATTTTCTGATCTGTTGTAGTTGGAGACTCCTATGCCTTCCGCAAGCCAAGTTCCGACGCTCTCCGCAGACGAACTCAACAAGATAGACGGCTACTGGCGCGCTTGCAATTATCTCTCTGCGGGCATGATCTATCTCCGCGCTAACCCGCTCCTGCGCGAAGCGCTCAAGCCCGAGCACATCAAGCGCCGCCTCCTCGGCCATTGGGGTTCCGATCCCGGCCAATCCTTTATCTGGGTTCATCTCAACCGTCTCATCAAAAAGTACGATTTGAACGTTATGTACATTTCCGGGCCCGGCCACGGCGCACCCGCTACGCTGGCCAACTGCTATCTCGAAGGCTATTACTCGGAGATTTATCCAGACAAAAGTCGCGACGAAGCCGGAATGCTCAAATTCTTCAAGCAGTTTTCTTTTCCTGGCGGTATCGGTTCGCACTGCACGCCGGAAACCCCCGGCTCCATTCACGAAGGCGGCGAGCTTGGCTATTCATTGTCGCACGGCTACGGCGCGGCCTTCGATAATCCCGATCTCATCGTGACTGTCGCCGTCGGCGACGGCGAATCCGAAACCGGCCCGCTGGCCACCGCCTGGCATTCCAATAAATTCCTGAATCCCATTCGCGATGGCGCGGTCTTGCCCATTTTGCACCTCAACGGCTACAAGATCGCCAACCCCACCATCCTCGCTCGCATCCCGCAGGATGAATTGGAAGCCCTGCTTAGCGGCTACGGCCACAAACCTTACTTCGTCGAAGGCCATGATCCCGCCACAATGCATCAGCAAATGGCCGCCACTCTCGAGCAATGCATCCTGGAAATTCGTTCCCTGCAGCAGCACGCTCGCTCCCAACGCGACCCCGCTCGTCCGCGCTGGCCCATGATCGTTCTTCGTTCGCCAAAAGGATGGACCGGACCAAAAGAAGTCGACGGCCACAAGGTGGAAGATTTCTGGCGTGCTCACCAGGTTCCCGTTCTCGATCCGGTGACAAATCCGAAGAGCCTGAAAATCGTGGAAGAATGGATGCGCAGCTACAAACCCGAGGAACTCTTCGACGCCAAGGGTACCCTCGTCCCCGAATTGCAGGAACTTGCCCCTTGCGGCACGCGCCGTATTTCTGCCAATCCTCACGCCAACGGCGGTCTGCTGCGCAAAGAGCTCGACCTTCCGGATTTTCGCAGCTTCGCCTTTGACATAAAATCTCCCGGCACCCTGTACGCCCCACCCACCGATATCCTTGGCCATTTTCTTGCCGAAGTCATGCGCCGTAACATGAATTCCTTCCGCGTCTTCGGCCCCGACGAGACCGCCTCGAACCGCCTCACCGCCATTTACGCCGCTTCAAAAAAAACCTGGCTCGCGCAGTACAAACCGGAAGACGCCGACGGCGGTGAGCTCGACCTTTTCGGCCGCGTAATGGAGATGCTCAGCGAGCACACCCTCGAAGGCTGGTTTGAAGGCTACGTTCTCACCGGCCGCCACGGCTTTTTCTCCACCTACGAAGCCTTCGTTCACGTAATCGATTCCATGTTCAACCAGCACGCCAAGTGGCTGGAGAAATCGAAAATGGAATTGGACTGGCGCGCCCCCGTGCCTTCCGTCAACATCCTCATCACTTCTCTAGTCTGGCGCCAGGATCACAACGGCTTTACGCACCAAGATCCCGGCTTCCTCGACGTGGTCACCAACAAAAGCGCCGGTGTAGTCCGTATTTACTTGCCGCCGGATGCAAATTGCCTCCTCAGCGTCGCCGATCACTGCCTGCGCTCCCGCGATTACGTCAACGTAATCGTCGCGGACAAACAGGACCACCTGCAGTACCTCAGCATGGACGACGCCGTAATCCATTGCACCAAGGGCATCGGCATTTGGGATTGGGCTTCCACCGACGATTGCAAGGATCCCGATGTGGTGCTGGCTTGCGCCGGCGATATCGCCACCATGGAGTCGCTCGCGGCCGTCGCGATTCTCAAGCAACACTTCCACGACCTGAAGATCCGCTTCGTCAACGTCGTCGATCTCTTCCGTTTGCAACCGTCCACCGAACATCCTCACGGACTCTCCGACCGCGATTTTGATTCCCTTTTCACCGCCGACAAACCCGTCATTTTCAACTTTCACTCCTATGCCTCGCTGATACACAAGCTCACTTACCGCCGCACGAATCATGGCAACATCCATGTGCGCGGCTACAAGGAAAAAGGCAATATCAACACTCCCCTCGAGCTGGCCATCCTCAACCAGGTCGATCGCTTTAACCTGGCAATCGACGTCATCGACCGCGTTCCTCGCCTCAGTTCCGTCGGCGCTCACGTCAAGGAATGGCTCAAGGGCCAGATCATCGACAGCATCCATTACGCCCACGCCGAAGGCATCGATCGCGATGAAATTCGCAATTGGAAATGGCCGGGTTGACCATGGCCGATTCGCAAGGACCACCGCACGATCTGATCTTCGTGCTCAACAGCGGCTCATCTTCTCTAAAGTTTGGGCTTTATCGCCATGCTGACGGCGACGAACAAGCCCTGCTCACCGGCAGCGCCGACGGCATCGGGCATGACACTGGGTCATTGCAAATTCATGCGGGCAGCGGAGCGTCCCTGGTAAAGCGCGACAGCGTCCACCAATCTCAGGCCCAGGCTCTCGACGTCGTCGCAAAAGCAATGCACGAGCATATTCAGGACACTCCCGTTGCCGTCGGTCACCGCGTCGTGCACGGCGGACCGCACCTCCTCGGGCACCAGCGTATCACCCCGCATGTTCTTGAAACCCTACGCGCGGCCATACATTTCGCACCGGTTCACATTCCCCAAGCGCTCGCGCTCATCGCTGCCGCGGAGAAAATCTTCCCGCAAGCAGCGCAATTCGCTTGTTTCGACGACGTCTTTCACCGCACCATGCCGGAAGTCGCTTCGCATCTTCCGATTCCTCAACGCTACTTCGACGCGGGCGTTCGCCGCTACGGTTTTCACGGCCTATCCTACGAATCGCTCGTCCATCATTTCGGCGATCAACTTCCCAGCCGCGCCATCTTCGCTCATCTCGGCAACGGAGCAAGTCTTTGCGCGCTCCGCGATCGCGTCTCCATTGACACCACCATGGGCCTCACCCCGACCGGCGGCATTCCCATGAGCACGCGTTCTGGCGATCTCGATCCCGGTGTTCTTCTCTATCTGATGAGAACCGAAAAACTCGACGCCGATGCGCTCGAGGATTTGATCAATCACCGCAGCGGCCTCTACGCTCTCGCCTCGGGCCAAAGCGATGTAAGGACTCTCGAACAGCGCGCCCAATCCAACGATCCCCGCTCCATCCTCGCGCTCAAGATCTTTGCCACTTCCGTGCGCAAGACAATCGGCGCGTATGTCGCCCTCCTCGGCGGGATCGACCTTCTCGTCTTCACCGGCGGCATCGGCGAACACAGTGATTCGATTCGCGGCGCCGTGACCAGCGGCCTCGACTTTCTTGGCCTCACGCCGGACAAAGTCAAAATTGTCTCCGCCCAGGAAGAACTACAAATCGCCCGTCACTGCCGTAGTCTCCTCTCCTAACCGTGGCCTGCGGCAGCCGAGCTGCAGAGGCACAATTATCAAGGCCAGGGAAACAACATCCCCTATGGCAGACCGGCCAACTTGCGGTTATCATATCGCCCGGGTTTCCACCATGAGCGACACTTCCGGGCAGGCGCAAGCCAGGCATTCACCGGTCTCCTCGATCGAGCAGGACCAAACCCTCTCTTTGTTGTTTGAGGTCAGCCGCGAACTAACCGCCATCCTCGCCCGCGACGAACTGCTCCGGCGCATTGCCGATCGCGTCAAAAAAATAGTCAACTATCATCTCTTCAACGTTATGCTCTGGAACGACACTTCCTCCCAACTGGAAGTCGCCTTTACCCGGCATTACGAACAAGCCATCAACATCAGTGTCTGTGTCCCGCTTTTTCGAGGAATCACCGGCCACGCCGCCGGCCACCGCTCAGCCCTGCGCGTAAATGACGTTCGTCTGGACCAGCGTTACATCGAGTTTCCGCATAGTGACAATGTTCGATCGGAATTGGTCATCCCGCTTTTACTGCAAGATCGCCTCGTCGGCGTTCTCGACCTTGAAAGCACAAACCTCAACGCCTTCACCACCGAACACGAACGCATGCTCGGAATCCTCGGCTCCTATATCGCCATCGCCTTGGAAAATTCCCGCCTTTTCGAACAAACCCGCGATCGCGAGCAGCGCCTGCAGCACGATCTGGACACCGCGCGCGAAGTCCAACGCCAGCTTCTGCCCCGTGGCAAACATGACGTTCCTGGTTTGGACATCGCGTCCGGATATGTTCCCGCGCGCCAATTGGCCGGAGACTTCTACGATTTTCTGCCCTACGGCAGCGGCCGCCTGGGTTTGGCGTTGGGAGATGTTTCCGGTAAAGGAACCGCCGCCGCGCTTTATGGTTCGCTCGCCGTGGGCATTCTGCGCGAGTACACGCAGGATCATCGCTGCTGGCCGGAAGAAATGCTCTCGGTACTGAACGGCCGCCTCAATGCCGCGCACATGTCACCCAGTTTTGTTGCCCTGCTGTTCGCGGTCTACGACGCAAGCCTGCGCCAATTGATGGTCGCCAACGCCGGCGCCCCTCGTCCCATTCTCGTTCGCGCTGGCAACGTTCAGGAAGTCAAAATCGAAGGCACTCCTCTCGGTATGTTTCCGGATATTGCATATGAAACCATCACTCTCGCTCTGCAGACCGACGACATCCTGGTGTTCGCTTCCGACGGCATTCTGGAATCCATGAATGCACCTGGCGAAACCTTCGGCTTCGATCGTCTAACCGCCGTCCTCCGTAATCTCCCCGCGCGCAGCACTGCCGAATCCATCTCCGCCGCCATCCTCCACGCCACCGACGAATTCAGCGGTTGTCCGGCCGAAGCTCACGACGACCGCACTCTCCTCATTCTTCGCGTCACCCCCAGCGGTGAGCCACAGCCCTCCGCCGTAAAACCGGATCGCTAGCCAGGTGCTCCTCAATGGACATGTATCTGCACGTGCGCGTATTGTTCTCGATCATCCTCGGCCTGGGTATTTCTCGCCTCCTCAGCGGGGTCGCGCGAATCGTTCAGCATCCCAAGGAGTACAAAGTCTATTGGGTGCACCTCGTCTGGGCGCTCTTCCTGTTTCTCTACCTCATTCATTTCTGGTGGTGGGAATATCGCCTGCAAGGAGTCCAGCAGTGGACCTTCCCTCTCTATTTTTTCATCGCCATCTATGCGGTTCTGCTGTTCCTTTTATGCGTCCTGTTCTTCCCTGAAGAAATGGCGGACTATGACGGGTTTAAGGACTATTTTTATTCACGCCGCCGTTGGATTTTCAGCTTGATGATCGTACTGTTCGTAGCGGATTTCGCCGACACCCTCATCAAAGGCACTCCCTACCTGCAGTCGCTCGGCCCTACCTATTATCTAAGAATCGCTCTCTGCATTTTGCTGAGCGCCGCCGCAATCAAAATCGCCAACCAGCGCTTTCACGCCGCTTTCGCCATCTTCGCTACCGGCTACGAAATTCTGCTGATCTTCAAAGACTACATGACCGTCGGCTGAACTCAGTCCATGGCCGTCCGCGGCATCAGCGCTATTTGGTCAAGCAGAAATCGGGTGGCCACGCGCCCAGTCCAGTCCCCGCCCTGGACCGAACCTGCGGCCAGCGATCTCACCCGAATTCGCGATTCCATTCTCGAGCATGTCGGCAGCAATCTTGCCCGCCGTGCAGGACTTTTCATCTTTAACCTGCCGGTGCTTTGCGCCGAATTCCCCGAATAGGGACGGCTGGCGTAGATCGGGAAGACGCGAACTGATACTCGCTGCCTCTCCGGCTATGGAGCGGTCTACCGCATTCGCGGCGAGGCGTTTGAGATTCTTGGCATTCTTCACGGCGCCAAAACTGGCCGTAGTCCGTTCACCACCACACAAAAGCGGCGCCCCGCATCCGGCGGAGCGCCGCTTTTGTAGTTACCACTCGCGATAGTTTGCTAGCGCGCCAACGGCCGCTGGAAGACTGGCATCCCCGGGCGCCGCAGCGGATACCCTTGCGGTTGACCATGGGCTGGCGCGGGCATCAACCCATTCGAATGGCTGGCGTGGCCGATATGCCCATGCTGGCCATTTCCATTCGACGGCGCGGGCTGCGGCAGCCGAGCCGGATTACCGATAGGGCGCAGAGTAATTGGTGCCGCGTTTACGTGATCGCTGATGGCCTGCAAACGCTTCAGGATGGACTGCCACTGTTCCCAATCCAGTTGCCGCAAAAACGGCCGCAATCCCTGGATGAACGGATCTTCGAGCAGCGCCTCTCCATCCGATTCCGGAATAAAGAAACGGTTCAAGCCCACGTTCAACGCCTCAGAGATCTTCTCGAGCGTTCCAAGACTCGGCGTCATCTGTCCGCTCTCAATCCGCGACAGATACGACCGGCTCACCTTCGAACGCGACTGCAACTGGCTCTGGGTCATCCCGCGTGACTCCCGCAGTTGGCGGATCCGTTGACCGATGTTCTCCACGGTCTCCTGGTTCGCGAACTTCGTTGTCACCACTTCGGGCGCCGCCTGCTCTTGCGGAACTTCCTGCGGAATCAGATACTCCATCCGCTGGGGCAACGCACGCACGCAGCGTCGGCAATTGCCGGTGCGCGTCCGGTATTGGACCAGTCCGCAAGTCTTGCAGCGTATTACTTCCCGATCCATCTCCAACGTGTTCACCATGGTCTCTTTTTCCATATGTACAGACACCGGCACTCCTCGCTGACTTGTGTGTTTTTCCGGCGCGCGGATAGGAAGGAACGTCGGAACGTTCTTGGGGGGAAGGCAGTTACTGGCGCGATCGGAGTGTCGCTCAGATACTCATTTGCTGTCAAGACTATTTTTCAGAATCTTCTGTGGGAATCAGCCGAAATAGCCGGTGTTTACGCCAGTTTTTCGCCTGTCCGCTCGGCCGGGCGAAACCACTTTATTCTGCCGCTGGTGGTCCGACGAACACTCTACAACTACATCTAGTGCTTTCCTTCTGCAATTCGCCCGTTCCCGTTTCGGCACATTTTGGGGTGCGGCGCCCTGCTGCCGCCTTCACGCCCGAGCCCCACGCACCAAAACGGTCCAGCAGCTAAACCTTCCCTTGCGAATTCTTCGGGGTGTCCCACTCTGCGCCCTTCGGCAAAGGGTTGGTCGAGGCCTAAGTTCTCCGTTTCCCCATCCTCTACTTCTTCCCACTGCTCCCAGTCCCGTCCACCCCGAAATCCCACACAAAATAATTCAATCCGTCCGGCAGCACTTCCGCCAACACATATTCCCCCGGCGTTAAGGCTTCTCCCAGCGTAAACCGGTACACATTCGGTGCAACTTCCCACCGTTGAATCGCCACTTCGTTCACGTCCGCCCCGATTTTTTCCCCGAACAGCGTCTTGATCGACTCCAACTCTCGCCCATTCTTAATCTCTTTCGCCCGGATCAGCGCCACGTCCGGGCCGCTTACTCCTGGCCGGCTGCTTGTTTCAATCCGCGATACGCGGTCTGGATCGGGTGGCGGCTCCCGCAGGTAAAATTCCGGCGTTGTGGTCTTCAGCCGCAGCATCGCGTGCTCACCCGCAATATAAATCCGCTGTTTCCCCGGCACGATCGGGATCGGCGACAGCACTTGTTCCACGGTCCGCAGTTTGTCTTTCTTCGATCCCGCCACCACCTGTTTTAGCGAGCGCACGCTCTTTCCTTCGACCACAAACAATCCCTCCGCCGACGGCAGAAAGGCTCCCTGCCCCACCTGCAGGCTCGCGTCAATGTCAGACACGTTGTCCAAGCGCTTCGCCTCTTCCTGGTCATGGACTTTTTCCGCCAGCGCGTTGGCTGCTTTCTGGTTTGCCGCCTCATCTTTGGCCGTGGCGTCCCAATCCACCAGCGCTGCCGGCAGCTCTTCCCAGGCGCCGCGTTCTTCGCTGAAATATCGCACACGGTCCCCATTAACCTGATATTCGCGCACCACCTGAAATGTGCCGTCCTTCAAAATCAATTTCTTGGCTTTTGGTTCGACCGGGGCGGGTTTAGCGGGTGCAGCCTTTTGTTCCGGCGGTCTCATCGGACCAGCATCTTGCGCAGCCATCCTCGCCGACGCAACAGCGAAGCCAAGCAGCAACACGCAGCAAGAGGAAAAGCCAAAATTGCGGAGGGAAAAGCCGCCGGAAATGCGCGCTCGAACCATGAGGGTCATCGGCCGCGCCGCTGCCAAATGCATGCAGCGCCTGCCATCCACGCAACAGCATAGCTCGCCCCAACATCCCCCGCAAGCACGCCTGTCGGCTAGCTAACGTGTGACTGCGAGCTCGGCATCATATTCCTTGCGATGGACTTCGCTCGAGATCGGCACCGGCCGCCCCAGGGGGTGTGCGTCCCGTCGTGGCAATGCTCTTCGCAAAGACAAGCAATAGTTTTATATCTCTCGCGGTGCCGCCAAAGCGGTGATCACGGTCACGTTTACCCTCAGTCTTCGACATCCCGTTCGCCTCGCGAACCACACCAATCAGGTGTGTTCCACTCCATTGACTCCACAGCGCGGGGGACTTAGTATCACGTTCAGGTGCGCTCCAACCTGAATGGTCTTCAGTGAGGAGAAACAACGATGCCGCGCCGCCCTTGCCCCCTTTTTAAATTCGCTATATTTGCAATTCCCATTCTGCTTATTGCGTGTTCCAATGCGCCCCCCGTATCCAACAGCAATCCGCATCTTGCCGATGCAAAAAACAGCCTCAAATCTTCCGATTTCGATGGTGCCCTGAGCAATCTCGACAAAGCGATTAAATCTGCTCCCGACGAGTCCTCCCGTCAGCAAGCGCTTGTACTTCGCACGGCGCTCGTCACCGCCCTCGCCGATGCCAACAAGCAGATGGCGGAAGCCTATTACCTCGGGGCCAAGCAGCCCTCGGCGCAATCGCACTCTGGGACCTTTTTCAAAATGCGCTCGGACTACTATCGGACCGCCAATTCGTCCCTGATGGACGCGATGCAGATGGTGATGGACCAGCGCTCGAAGTTAAGCCCCAGCACCATACCCATGAATGTCGACTTTCCGGGCTTCACGGGAACAAATCCCGGCATGGCCAGGATCAAGAGTGGTCAACTCATTTCAGATTCCGACCGGTTGAGCGCCGAACTGCAGGCAGAGCGCAATGCCTTTGCAGTTGTCCTGTCAGAAATCGGCGGCGCCGGCCAGGATCCCGACAAGGGTCAACAGCTCTTCAGCAACGGCAAGGTTGATCTTGACTCCCGCGTATACATCATCGAGCTCAGCGACAACTTTCTCCAGACGGGCGATATGTTCGACTTCCGCGGACTCAACCAGCCGGATCGCCAGCGCACCGTCGATCAGGTCGTTCGTGGCAATCTCGATGTTTCGGGAAAGTTGCTGGTTGCGAAGCCGGATAAGGCTCTCGAAGAGCGAAACAAGAAACTGGAAGCAGATTGCGATAACAGGCTCAAGAAATTGACGAAGTAACGCGTCTTGAGCCAACCCTCTGCAGCTGGCCGCACCATAGACATAAACGGGCGCTTCCTTGTCTCTGGAAATTTAACGCGCCACTGGTGGAATCGCTATGGTCACCCGCAAACCCGGATTTGCATTCTCTGCCGCGATCGTTCCACCATGCAGTTGCACCGCGCGCCGCGCAATCGACAGTCCCAATCCGATACCGCCGGTGTCGGACTCTCGAGCCTCTTCCACTCGAAAGAACGGCTGGAAAATGTTTGCCAGAAATTCCGCCGGAACCCCGGGACCGCGGTCGCGCACAGCGATAATTGCGCCCTGACCGGTTCCCGCAAGGGTAACCTCGATCTTCGTCTGCTCCGGTGAGTAACGAATCGCATTGCGCAACACGTTTTCGAATGCGCGCCGCAGCAGCTCACCGTCGCCGGCAACTTCATTGTTAATTTTTCCTTCCACGCGAATGCTGCAACCGCGAAACTGTGCTTCGACCCCGCAGTCGCTGACCGTTTCCTCCACCAACTCCCCCAGGTCGACTTTCTGCCATTTCCGCGTCGAAGGCTCGCCCTCCATTCGCGTCACCTCGACGATTTCCGATAGCAGCGATATGATGCGGTTGACGTCGCGCTCCACGCGGTCCAGCGCCACATTCGCGTCGGGTGCCGTTCGCGTGAGCTTGACGGAAAATTTCAGTCGCGCCAGCGGCGATCTCAACTCGTGCGATATGTCTTGCAAAAGCCTGCGCTCGCTCACCACTAATCTCTGCAGCCGCTCCGCCATTTCATCAAACGAGCGCGCCAGTCCCCCGATTTCATCCTGTCGCTCGATGTTCACCCGGGTTGACAGGCCGCCCTGTCCGAATCGGTCCATGCTCGCGGTGATCCTGCGAATGGGCGAGACGATTCCCACCGCGGCTAACCAGCACAGCAAGCCCGTCGTCCCGATCACCAGTAGGTAGTAAGGAAAGAATGTCCATCGGTCGGTTTCGTGTGCATCGACGGCCACAAACCAATAACGCCCATCCGCCGATCGGTGCGTAACAATAAGTTGCCCCTTAACGGGACCTCGCGATTTGGTGGACGGGGGAGGCGGAAGCAAGGCCGCCCGGTTCTCGCCAGACACAACATCTTGGCCATTGGCGTCTAGCAAGTAATGCGCAGCGCCAAACAGGCCATTCAGCCGTTGCATGTAAGACGCAACCGCCGCCACACCTCCGGTATTCCAAGCGTCGTGTGCGCTCTCTAACTCCAGTTCATCCATAGCTTCGAATACGGGATTCAGATACTTCCGTTCCACGCGATCCGATATCGCCACAAACACCAGCAACGCAAGCGACAGCGTGAGCACCATCGCAAGCGCCACCGATAGGTACAGGGATTTCAGCATTTCGGCTCTCGCTCTGCCGTGAATACATATCCCACCCCACGAACGGTTCGGATCAATCTGCGGCCGTGTTCGAGTTTTCCGCGCAGGTGGCTGATATGCACATCAAGAGCGCGATCATAGGGCGTAGCCTCGCGTTCGAGCAGCGTTGCCGTAATTTCTTCTCGCGATACAACGCGGCCCGCGGCACGAATCAACATTTCCAAAATGTCGAATTCCATCCCTGTCAGCTCGGCCTTTTGGCCGCCGCTCCAGGCCTCACGCGTCTGAACATTGACGAGGATATCTCCAAAAACCTTCAACGAACCGTCGGCGGAGAGCCTGTCCGTGCGCCGCAATACGGCCCGAATCCGGGCGAGCAGTTCGTCTGGATCGAACGGTTTCGGCAGGTAATCGTCGGCGCCCAAATCCAGTCCCGCGATGCGGTCCTCTCTGTGAATCCTCGCCGTCAGCATGATCACCGGTACTTCTTTTCGCCGGCGCAACTGCTGCAAAACTGTGAAGCCGCTGACGAGGGGCAGCATCACGTCCAGCAGTACCAGGTCGTAATTGCCGTTCAGAGCGCGCGCCAGGCCGTCGCGGCCGTTGTAGGCGCACTCCAGCCGGCAGCCAGCCTGCCCAAAAAACTCTTTCATCATGCTGCACAGTTCCGCGTCGTCATCGACCAGCAGCAGAAATAATGGCGTCGCTTTCTCGGAAGGTTCCATCCGTCTTCAACTCTCCGCCGTACCGCTTTTTCGCAACATCTTCCCTCACTCTCTCACAGGTCAAACCGCGATTCCTCTTAAGAATTCTTAAGGCTGAAATGATCGGCGCTCGGTTTAGATTCGCACTATGGAATCCGCCGCTTCGAACCTGGCTCAGCCGGCGCCTGATTCGGTCTTTCCGATCGCGCGCGACGACCGTGGCGCTTATCCGGCGCAAAGCTCTCCCTGCAATCCGTTGTTCAGGAATCTTTCCATGCGCGAGATTCCAAGTCTTTACGGTTTGCGCGGTGCCGCGGCCTTCGCGGTTGTCGTGTATCACTACAGCTTGGGACACGGCAAATTTGCTTCTGTTTTCCCGGGACCATACGCGGTCACTCTGTTCTTCGAGCTCAGCGGCCTTTTGATCACTTGGCTGCTGCTAGAGGAAATCAGCCAGCGCGGCAGGTTGGACAGACGGCAATTTTATCTCCGGCGTGCCCTCCGCCTTTTCCCTGTATTTTACGTGGTATGGATTCTGTGCCGGCTGGCAGGCCCATTCGCCGGAAGCTGGGCCACCTTCTTCTACATGGGCGATTACTACCACGCCCTGACGCAGCGCTACAACATCCTGACCGTCGGCTGGTCTCTCGGGGTCGAGGAAAAATTCTATCTACTCTGGCCTTTTCTTGTGGCCCGTATCGAGCGCAATCGGCTCGTTAAGATCCTGTTCGGCGTCCTGATTTTCGAACCAATCTACCGTTCCACGCTCACGCTGCTCGGCTATCGTACATACACCTGGTTTGCATTCGACACGCATCTCGATCCAATCGTTTTAGGCTGCCTGATTGCCATCGCCGCAAGAAATGGCTGGACCCCGCCAAAATGGATGTCGCATCCCGCCACTCCGCTCTGCGCGTTGATTCTCGTGTTTGCCCTCCAGAACCAGGGCGACGCCGTCACCTACCTGCTGGCGGTCGTTCTGGTTTCAGTCATCTGCCGCCCACCCAAGCTTCTAAACCACCCGCTTGCCCGCTATTTCGGCGCAATCTCCTACTCCCTCTACCTTTCCCATGACTACGCCCGCGAAATCCTATGGCCACGCCTCCTGGGGTCGGTCTACATCCCCCATTTCGCCTTGCTCTTCGCCTCACAGTTCCTGCTAGCCATCATCCTGGCCTCCGCCCTCCACTACGCCATCGAACGCCCCTTCCTCCATCTGAAAGACCGCTTCCACGCCAAGAGAAGCTAGCTCCGACAAATTAGCAGGCAAATCCGTGGACGTAAGCGCAAGCAATCCTCGCCCGGACCACGACATCCATTGCCCCTTTACCCGTCATTGCGGACGAAGTCTGCGGCGTGAGGAATCCCTGTTCTCTTGGATGCCTGACTTGAGTTCGGAACGGCCTGGTCCTGCCTTCCGAGACGGGCCGTAAGCTTCGAAGCTGTGCGGCCAAACCGCCAGAACGAAGCGCACCGACGCCATCGCCCAAACACACAAGCGCAGGAGCAACCAAGCAATACCTTTAGGGGAGTCAAACTGGCGAGTGTCGACTTACGCCTAGGGGGAAAACTATTCTTGCGAACAAACTTAGTGCGTGCAACGCGGGAACAATGTCGTCAGCACCATCAGGTCGGACAATGTAAACAACCACTGTTCGGCATGCGCTCCGGCTGCTTCCGCTGCTCGCGCGATCATCCCAAGATGACGGCTGCGTGCGAAATTATGCAGATGTTCCACGCAGATCCCCGTCAAGCTGGCCACTTCCGTGTCCGTAAATATTTTCTGACTCGACTTGACTGTAACCAAGGGGCCTCTCCTACTCCGCCGCTTTCGCCTTCCATCCTGTTGGATGCAGCCAGCAGGTTAGAAGACAACCAATCTCCCTGCAATAGTCGTTCCGTTCCAAAGCCCACTAAACTTTTTCTCTAGTACTTTTCCGTTTCCTTCTTTTTCCCGCCTTTTCCGCGCATTTCTGCGCAATCTACGGATTTCTCCGTAGCTGTCACAATTGACAGACCCTATGTGAAAAAAACTACCGATTTTGCGAATTTTCTACTACTTTTGGTAGCCCCCGTGCGATCTTTTTAATCTGTTTGCTGTGCCTTGCCTGGTGCGCTGCGATCATTTCAAACCATTCACATACATTCAATCGCCCAAGAAAAACATGCGGCCAACCATACGCCGTCAAGTCCTGGTTCTGCGCTTCCGCCAGAAACTGCAGCGAATCTTCCCTCGTCAACCGCAGTTCTCCCAGCATTTGCTCCTTATCCGCGATCATTTTGGGATCGAGCGCTAACGGCGTTTGCACCCGGATAAATCGCGTCTTCACCAGCCATAGCGGAAGATGCGCTTGCTCCCAGAATCCCACGTCTATGGGCGGCTTGGCGATCACGTGCTGTGCGCTTCGCACTACCGCGCGCTCCACCATGATCAGATGAGCCACAACTTCGGCGGCCGACCACTCTCGGGCGTTAGGTTTTCGGGTCCAGGATTCAGAACGGATAGCATCCGCGGCGCGTAAAAAAGCCGATTGTGAATCGGCAAGTTTCACAAGTATGGGCGACAGGTCCAGTCTAACCTCGCTATCTCAATCTAGCTGGATCCGTGAACTCGGCGTTAAACTGCTCCGCCGCCAGCTTGCTCGAAGGCATGCGCCAATTGCAATACCTTGGCTTCCCCAAACGCTGGCCCCACGATCTGCAACCCCACCGGCAATTTGCCCCCTATGCGCCCGCAGGGCACGGAGATCCCCGGCAAGCCCGCCAGTGACGCGGTAACTGTATAAATATCAGCAAGATACATTTGCAACGGATCATCCACCCGCTCTCCCAGCTTGAACGGTGGCACTGGCGAAGTTGGAGAAACGACCGCGTCGACCTGTCGAAACGCCTTCCGGAAATCCTCCGCAATCAGCGAGCGCACCTTTTGCCCCTTCAGGTAGTACGCGTCATAATAGCCCGCCGACAGCACATACGTTCCGAGCACAATGCGTCGCTTCACTTCCGCCCCAAATCCGGCCCCGCGCGTTTTCCGGTACATGGCGATCAGCGAATCGGCCCCCGCGCGCGGCCCGTACCGCACACCGTCATACCGCGCCAGATTCGAGCTGGCCTCCGCCGTGGCAATAATGTAATACGTCGCGATGGCATAATCCGTGTGCGGCAACTGAATCTCGCCTACATCGCAGCCCAGCTTTTTCAGCAACTCAATCCCGGCGTTCACTTTTTCCCGGACGCCCGCGTCCATTCCAGCGCCAAAGTATTCTTTTGGAATCCCGATCTTCATGCCTTTCACGGGATTGTTCAGCGTCGTCGCATAATCCTCCACCGGCACCGTCGTCGATGTGGAATCGTTCGGATCGCGTCCCGCCATTACTTTCAGTACTGTCGCCACATCCGCCACGCTATGCGCGAATGGCCCGATGCGGTCCAGCGATGACGCAAACGCAATCAGTCCATGCCGTGAGACCCTCCCGTAGCTCCCCATCATCGCCGGTATCCCACAAAAGGACCCCGGCTGCCGGATCGACCCGCCCGTATCCGTCCCCAGCGAAGCCACCGCCAGATCAGCCGCCACCGACGCCGCCGATCCCCCGCTCGATCCGCCCGGCACGCACCCGGGCGCCGCCGGATTCTGCACCACGCCATACGCCGAATTCTCGTTCGAGCTACCCATGGCAAACTCGTCGCAATTCGTCTTACCCAGAATCACCGCCCCCGCCGCTTCCAGCCGGGTCACGGCCGTGGCGTCATAAGGCGGCACATAATTCGTCAGGATCTTCGAGCTGCAGGTAGTCCGGATCCCTCGCGTGCTGATCACATCCTTGACGGCAACCGGCACGCCAGCCAACGGCCCCAACGGCTTGCCCGCCGCCACCAGCGCATCCACACGATCCGCCTGCCGGTAAGCCCGTTCCTCGCACAGCGTCAAATACGCATTCAACTCGCCATTGCGGGCCGCAATCCTCTTAAAGTAATCCGCCGCAATTTCCCGCGCCGAAGCCTTCTTTGCCGCAACCGCTTCGGTAACCGCCCCAATCGTATTCATCGTCCCCACGCATCACCCATGGAAAGCCCCGTCATTCCGCACGCAGTGAGGAATCCGTCTTCGATCGATCCGCCAAGACTCCCCGCCGTTACTTCCTAAACGTGCTCTACTTCCCATACCGCATCACTCCGCCTGTCTCTCAATCACCTTCGGCACCAAAAAATACGGCGGCTCCGCATCCGGCGCATGGTGCAACACCTCGTCGGCCACCGCGCACGGCACCACCAAATCTTCCCGCAGCGTCGCGTCCGCCGTCTGGTCGTCGCTCAACACCTGCGCCATAGGCTCCACATTCGCCGTATCCAGCTCGTTCAGTTTCCCGATGTACTCGAGAATATCGTCCACCTGCGCGCGGTACTTCTCTAGCTCCGCCTCGCTCAACTCCAGATAAGCCAGCTCCGCCACCCGCAACACATCTTCCCGTGAAATTTTCATTGGTTTCCGCTTCGCGCTTCCCATCCTTGCTGTGGACTTACTGATGCGCAGCGTTCTTTAGGGGGTCGGAGCTGCAGCTCCGACATAAACTCAAATGCAAAACACCCGGCTTTAGCCCCTGAGGAATCCGCGTTGCCTTTCAGTGTAAAACAAAATCGCTTACCGACTTGCAGTTTCCACGGTCTTGCGCGGGAACTTCGTCGACACGTAATCGTCCACCAGCTTCTGGAACGCGGCGGCCAGTTCATCGTACGTGCCTTCCAGCGTCACATCCTTCTTGCCATCAATATATACGGGACACCGCGGTGCCTCGCCCGTTCCCGGCAAGCTGATCCCAATATTCGCGGCCTTTGATTCCCCCGGACCATTCACGATGCAGCCCATCACCGCCAGCGTCATCGTCTCCACGCCGTCGTATTGCGTTTTCCACGTCGGCATCATCTCGCGGATATAATCCTGCGTGCGTTCCGCCAATTCCTGAAACGTCGTGCTCGTCGTCCGCCCGCATCCCGGGCAGGCCGTCACGCTCGGCGAAAACGACCGCAACCCGAGCGCCTGCAGTAATTCGCAGCACGCGTACACTTCCTCGCGCCGGTCTCCGCCAGGCTTTGGCGTCAGCGAAATCCGGATGGTATCGCCAATCCCTTCATACAGCAGCACACCCAGCGACGCCGCCGACCACACCATCCCCTTCATTCCCATACCCGCTTCCGTCAGTCCCAGGTGCAGCGGTTGCTGCGTCTTGGCAGACAGATCGCCATACACCGTAATCAAATCCCGCGGCCGCGAAGTCTTGCACGAAATAATAATCTGATCGTTCCGCAGCCCGCTCTCCAGCGCCAATTCCGTGGACTGCAGCGCCGAAAGCACCATACAATCATTAATAATCTCTTCGCTCTCTTTGCCCAGGTTCTGGTCGGTGTTTTCCTGCATCTTCCGCATCACCAGTTCCTGGTTCAGTGATCCGCCATTCACGCCAATGCGCACCGGCTTGCCGTGGTCCACGGCCACTTTGCAGATCGTCGCAAATTGTTCGTCGCGGCGCTGCCCGGCGCCCACATTTCCCGGGTTGATCCTGTATTTATCGAGCGCCGCGGCGCATTCCGGATATTTCGTCAGCAGCACGTGCCCGTTGTAGTGAAAATCTCCAATGATCGGAACGTTGCATCCCGCCTCCTGCAGTCGCTTCTTGATCACCGGCACCGCTGCCGCCGCTTCCGGCACGTTCACCGTCCAGCGCACAATTTCCGATCCCGCCTCGGCCAGCTCCAGCGTCTGCCGCAGCGTCGTCTCCACGTCTGCGGTGTCCGTGTTGGTCATGGACTGCACCACAATGGGCGCGCCGCCGCCCACCATCACCTGGCCCACCTTCACTCCATAGGTCTTGTTTCGCGCATAGCGCAGCCCGCTCGTGTCAAATCCCGCAATTTGGTTCAACATATCCATTCATTTTACCATGTAGAGTCACATCCCCGGCACTTGTGCCAAACTTGGCTATGCGCACCATCACCCTGGAAGAACATTTTGCCAGCCCGGCCTTTTTCGCCGGTCCCGGCAAACAACTCAAGCAGCGCGCCTCCAACTTCGGCGATCGCGCCCAGCACCTTTTCGAGCAGCTAGGCGATCTTGGCGACAAACGCCTCGCCGAAATGGATAAAGCCGGCATCGACGTGCAAGTCCTCTCGCTCACCGCTCCCGGTGTCGAGCAGCTCGAACCAGCCGACGCGATCGCGCTTGCCCGCGAATCCAACGATTGCCTCGCCGAGGCCATGACTCGCCATCCTTCGCGTTTCGGCGGATTTGCCGCGCTTCCCACGTCTTCGCCGGACCAGGCCGCCGAAGAACTCCAGCGTCGCGTTCGCAATCACGCCTTTCAAGGCGCGGTCATCAACGGCCACACGCACGGCCGCTATCTGGATGACAAATTCTTCTCACCGATTCTGGAGGGCGCTGAATCGCTTGGCGTTCCCATTTATCTTCATCCCACGCCGCCGCCAACGCCCGTGATCGAAGCGTCTTATTCCGGTTTCGCGCCCATGGTCACGGAAATGCTTGCCGGACCAGGTTGGGGTTGGCACGTGGAAACCGCGGTTCACGTGATCCGCATGATTCTTGGCGGGGTTTTCGACCGTCATCCCAAGCTTCAGATCATCGTCGGCCACATGGGAGAAACTCTTCCGTTCATGATCGAGCGCCTGGACGTAATGCCCTCGGCAATGACGAAGCTGCAGCGGCCCATCAGCGCCTACCTGCGCGATAACCTGCACTACACGTTCAGCGGCTTCAACTACCTTGCCAACTTTCTCGAGCTCTACCTGCAAGTCGGCATCGATCGCATCATGTTCTCCGCCGATCATCCATACGCCAGCATGCAACAAGCCCGCGCCTTCCTCGACAACCTACCGATAAGCCCAGCCGACAAAGAACGCATTGCCCACAGCAACGCCGAACGCCTCCTGCACGTATAGCAAGGCGAGTCCGCTAGCCCTGCGGCGTTCCGCATCGAAACTAGAGAAACGAAAATCGAAAATAAAAACAAACCCGTACCCGTAGCAGGCTGCTACGTGCAAGCCGAGCATTCTTGGGGTTCTCCGAACCAAAAACTATGCACTTTGAGATTAAGACCGGCCCGAATGCTCCACTGTGAGCGCATTTTGCGCAGGGCGGTTCTTGCTTTCCTGCGATTTTCTATTTTTCGATTTCCCTTTTTCTCGCCGCTATCAGTGTGCTCCCGCCGCCGCCGTCTTCCCAAACGACGCCAGCGCCGCCTCTTCATTGTCCGCGATATCGAACACCGTATACAGCCGCGTCACTTCCATCAAGTCATCGACCTTGCTCGACAGGTTCACCAGCTTCATCTCTCCTGCGGCGCGCCGCACACTCGCCACGCCGCTCACCAACGCTCCCAAACCGGAGCTGTCGATGTAGTCCACTCCCGCGAGGTTCAGCAGAATCTTCACATGCCCCTCGCTCAACAGGTTGGCGATCAAGTCGCGCAACCCGGCGCTCTCTTCTCCGAGCGCAATCCGCCCGTTCAGATCCACAACCGTCACATCGCCCACTTGCCGGATATTCTTCGTCATTGCCATAGCCAGTCTCCCTGACGCAACGCATTCACCCGGATCGGCCTTCGGCCCGAGCGTGTGGAGCACTATAGTGCCCCGCAGCCAAAAACACCACCACTTTGCCGTGCCGCGGCTCGGCCCTTAGCCGGTTGCACCCTTCAGCCATGGCCGCCGCCGCTATTTACGGTGCAAACTTGCCGACCAAGCCCTTAAAATCCCTTTGTTTTCCTACTATTCCACGGCAAACACCCTAAGTAGCCTGGGGCCCTCCAACATCATCTAAGGGGCAAGGTTGCGATAGGTCGCTAAACCAACAGGGGGCAACAGCTTGAGACGGCGAATTGTGATCTTTGCGGCGGTCGTACAGTCGATCTTGGTTTTAGCGCATTTGCTGGTTTATGAAACGTGGGTGTCGCTTTGGGGCGCGCCACAGGGATCGCGCCTGACGGCGCTGCGTGTCGTCATCGCCGTGCTCGCGATCAGCTTTGTGCCAGCGACGCTGCTGGCGCACCGCTATTTCAACGGGCCGGTGCGCTTCCTCTATCGTCTGGCGAGCGTTTGGCTCGGCGTCTTCAATTTCCTGTTCATCGCCGCGTGCTTGTCCTTGATTGCCTATGCCGTCATCTTTGTCGCCCACCTGCCCATCAGCGGCCGCTCCATCTCTGGCGCCCTGTTCGGCTTGGCAATTCTGGCTAGCCTCTACGGCATCGTGAACGCGGCGGACATTCGCGTGCGTCGCGTCACCGTGAAGTTGCCCGGCTTGCCGGCAGCCTGGCGCGGGCGGGTCGCCGCGCTGGTGACGGACACGCACCTGGGCCACATCAAGGGCTATCGCTTCCTAACGCGGCTCGTAGGCATGTTGCGCCAGTTGAAGGCGGACGTGGTGTTCATCAGCGGCGACCTGTTCGACGGCACAAAGGTGGACGCGCTCCGGCTGGTTTCCCCGTGGAAGCAACTAAAACCGAAATTCGGCTCGTACTTCGTAACCGGAAATCACGAGGAATTTTCCGACCCCCGCAAATACCTGGAGGCCATCGAAGGCTCGGGAATTCACGTTCTGCGCAGCGAAAAAGTGAACCTGGACGGCTTGCAAGTGGTCGGCGTGCCGTATCACGATACGGGAGACGCGAAACATTTTGAATCGATCCTGGAAAATGCCGATCTGGACCGCGACCGCGCGAGCGTTTTGTTGGCGCACGTGCCGCAAGGATTGCCTATTGCGGAAAAGCAGGGGATCTCGCTGCAGCTTTCCGGACACACCCACGGGGGGCAAATCTTCCCCTTCACCTGGTTCACCTGGCGGATTTTCGGCGATTACACGTACGGACTGAAGAAATTCGGCGAGCTGTTTGTATATACGTCGAGCGGCGCCGGAACCTGGGGCCCGCCGATGCGCGTCTGCACGCAGCCGGAAATCGTCCTGATCAGTTTTGAGTAGTACGAAGGCCGCCACTACACATAACAGGTCATTGCGGACGGAGTTCTCGCCCTGAGGAACTCTGCGCCATCGCGCGGGGTTGGCGCAACGAATCCCTCTTCTCGTTCGGCCGGCAACCTGCAAACGACACCTGCAAACGACGATGTGTTGAAGAAGGCAACCCGCAGAGTTACGATGCAGCTCATCAGGCCCGATGCAGTCGGATGGGAGGCGCAGAATGCCAGTGAGTGTAAAAGAAATCGAGTTGTGGCGTAAGGAACTAAACAACCAGCCGGGAACCTTGGCGGCAGCGTTGCAAGCGTTCGCGAAAGCGGGCGCGGATTTGCAGATTGTCATGGGTTACCGCTATCCGGGCGAACCCACGAAAGCAGCCGTGGAGTTATATCGAATCGATGGCAAGAAGGCAAGGCAGGCGGCGGTAGAGGCGGGACTTTCTGCTTCGGCCATCTCCGCAATTCTTGTCGAAGGGGCTAATCGGCCCGGGCTGGGCTACCACATCGCGAAAGCGATTGCGGATGCAGGCATCAATCTGGACTTTCTTGTAGCGCAAGTAATCGGGAAAAAATACTCGGCGGTGATTGGATTTGAAAGCGCCGCCGGCAAAGTCAGCGCCATCCCGGTGATCAAGAAAGCCGCAGCGAAGAAAAAGTAGTGGCGGAAAGTTACTGCTGACTTTGCAGGTGCGCCAGATCGGCGTTGGCGGCAGCAGCTGGGCGTGGTGAACGAAAAACCATCGCTGGCCCAAGATCTTCGGGCTTCGGTCGATCCACCAGCGAAACGGTGACGAGGACGCGCAATTCGCTTTCCGCTTCGCCGCGATGCACCCCGCGCGTGGGAGGAACATCGGCATAATCCCGTCCTACGGCGACGCGAATGTGCCGCTCGCAGCCAACAAGATTGTTGGTGGGATCGAATTCCACCCAGCCCGCTTCACCGAGATACGCTTCGACCCATGCGTGGGAAGCGCCGGCGGGCGAACGATCGTGGCTTTCGCTCTGGTGATACAAGTAGCCGCTGACGTAGCGGCAGGGAATGTGCAGCTGACGCACCAGCGCAATCATAATGTGCGCAAAATCCTGGCAGACTCCCTGATGCGTTTGCAGCGCATCGTCAATGGGCGAATCGACGCGCGTGGTATTCGGCGCGTAATCGAAACTCTCGTAGATCGCGGAATTGATTTCCTTCAATAACGTCAATGGATCGCCGCGCCGCTGCAAATGAAGTTCGTGGCGCAGACGCAGAAGCATTTCCGAAGGCTTCGCATACTGGCTCGGAAGCAGCATCTCCCAATAATCGCCCTGGGCAACCAACTCATCGAGCTCCGGCCAGCTGCTTTGCTGCAGATTCTCGATGTCCAAGCGTGGAAGCATGTCCACAGTCGCTTCAGAAACGACTTCGATGGATTGATGTCTGCCGGGAATATCAAAGTGATGCACCGCATTACCATAGAAATCACGAGAAACACTGACATTCGCGCGCGGCGTTACCTCGATCGACGAGGTCAAACAGCGCTGTCGCGTGTCGCTGCGCGGCTGCAAGCGCACTTCCATGACACTTTCGCCGACCGCGGGTTCGTACGAGAACGAAGTGACGTGGCGAATAAGATAGGTCATGGCAGGAATTCCACGGTGTTATGAGGCAAGTTCGGCCTCCACGGAATAGTCGAAATAGATGTCGTGAATGGCGGAATGGATTTCAGAGCATTCCTTGCGAACGTTCTGCAGGTAAGCGTGAATTCCTTCGGCCATGATTTCCTCGATCTGGCTGAAACTGAGCTGTGCGCGTAAACGCCCGGCAATGCGCGTGGGAAGTTTGCCGCTACGCTGCGTCAGATCGCCGATCAGGTGAAGGGCGGCGTTGACGCGATCGACGGCGAAGCGGATGGAGTGCGGAAACTCCGGATTCAGAAGCAGGAATTCGGCGACGCGCAGCGGGCGAATCTCCGCCGTGTGCGCTTTGCAGTAAGCCTCCAGAGCGACGCAACCGCCAAGAAGCCCGACCCATTCGAGATATTCCTCCGCTTCCACGGGACCTTCCAGATTATTGGTCATGCGCTCGAAATGGGTTTCGAGAAGCGTGGTCAGCGTGTCGGCGCGTTCCACGTAACGACCGAGCTGGATGAATTGCCAGCCTTCGCCGTGGCTCATGGTTGCATCGGTGATGCCGTGAAACAGATATGCGCCTTCAAGGACAGAGAGAAAGAAGTCGTGAGACTGCAGAATCCACTCTTCTCCCGGTCGCCGTTCGATCACGTCAAGATACAGTCGATTGAGCTGTTCCCACATGCGCGTGCTGCACTGCTCACGAACGTGACGCAGGTTTTCGCGTGCCGAGGTGATCGAGGAAACAATGGACGAACCGTTAGCGCGACTGAACACCAAGGCATTGAGAAGTTGCGTCGGATCGACCGGACCTTCCGCAGCCGGAGCGCGCAACGCTTCGAGGAGAAAACGCCAGCGCCCGGCGCCGAGTTCGGGAGACTGGTCGAGCCACAGCTGCAATTCCACGTTGACGAGTCGCGAGGTGTGTTCGGCTCGCTCGAGATAACGGCCCATCCAGTACAGGCTGTCGGCCACACGCGAAAGCATGCCGGCATCGCGCTTGAACGTCTGTGCATAGAAATTGCGAGGAGGACGCATGGTCAGGCGGTCCGATCCGGCCGGCTGAAACGGTCGGTCGCGTCGCAATGCAAGGAGGTAAGCTCTTTGCTCATTTCCTCGAGAATATCTTCGCCGATTGCTCCTTCGCGGAGCACCCAGGTATCTTTGCTGCCGCCACCCTGGGAGGAATTGACGACGAGCGAACCTTTGCGAAGTGCAACGCGAGTGAGGCCCCCGGGAACCAGAGTAACTTTTTCGCCCATGAGGATGTAGGGGCGAAGATCGATGTGGCGAGACTCGACACTACCGTCGATCAGGCAGGGAGCGCAAGAGAGCGCCAGAGTGGGCTGCGCGATGTAGTTGCGCGGATCGGCGAGCACACGCACGCGAAAATCCTCACGCTGCTGAGCGGTACTGTGCGGCCCGATGAGCATGCCGTATCCGCCGGATTCGCCAACCGCTTTGACGACCATGTTTTGCAGATCGCTGAGCACGTGCTGGCGATGCGTGTCGTCTGATAGGAGGAAAGTAGGCACGTTGGGAAGAATGGCGTCTTCCTTTAAGTAATAGCGAATAATTTCGGGAACATAGGCGTAAACGGCCTTGTCGTCGGCGACGCCGGTGCCGATGGCATTGGCGAGAGTGACATTTCCGGCGCGATAGGCGTTGAAAAGTCCAGGTACTCCGAGAGTGGAATCCGGACGGAAGCAAAGCGGGTCGAGGAAATCGTCGTCGACACGGCGATAGATGACGTCGACGCGGCGTAATCCGGCGGTGGTGCGCATGTAAACGACATTGTCATGGGTGAGAAGGTCGCGGCCTTCGACGAGTTCGATACCCATTTGCTGTGCGAGAAATGTGTGCTCGAAATAGGCGGAGTTGGAGACGCCAGGCGTGAGCAGCACGGTGGTGGGATCCTGGCGATAGGCGCAATTGTCCGGAGCGAGGGTGCGGAGGGTGGAAAGAAGCTCGCGCGGGTAATGATCGATAGGCCAGACGCCGTAATCGCGGAACAGTGTTGGGAAAACGCGTTTCAAGACTTTACGATTGGCGACCATGTAGGAGACGCCGCTCGGAACACGAAGATTGTCTTCGAGCACGGCGAAGGTGCCGTCGGGAAGACGCACGAGATCGGTGCCGCAGACGCTGACGTATATGTCTCGCGGAACGTTGAGTCCGCGCATTTCGCGGCGGAAATGCTTGCAGCTGTAGAGGAGATCGCGCGGAACGATTTTGTCGGCAAGAATGCGGCCTTCGTGATAGATGTCGCGCAGAAAAAGATTTAAAGCAGTCAGCCGCTGGGTCAGGCCCTTTTCGATCTTGGCCCATTCCCCCGCGGTAATGATGCGGGGAAGAAGATCGTTGGGGAAGATGCGCTCGGTGCCCTCTTTGCTCCCATACACGGTAAAGGTAATGCCTTCGTGGAGGAAAGCGAGATCAGCGGCCTGCTGGCTGCGGCGCAGTTCTTCGGGAGGCAGCTTGAGAAGGGTCTGATGCAGGGCGCGGTAATGCTCGCGCGGAACGCCGGGAGAGGCGAACATTTCGTCATAGGCGGTATCGATTTGATAGTTCACAAAGGATGGCGGCACATGGATGCGTGATGGTACGGCCGAAGCTGTCATCGTCTTTCCTGCAAGTCGGCCGGGAGGGTCGTCGTTCATGGTGGAAATCCGGAGCCCTCTCCGCTTGGAGCGCGGCCCAACCATCCCACGACTGGAGCGCCGAGGGTTAAGTCACTCTAAGCCGGGCAGAGCGGGCAGTCCAACGCAATAACTTGATGGAATGAATGATGGATTCAAATGGTGTAGCGTCGGGGACCGCGGGATCGTCGGCGTCGGGTTAAGGCCATACTGCAGTCGCCGTCGAGTTCCTTCCTGGTAAAGAACGCCCTCAGAATGACCCTCGTTGTGATCGAGGCGAGTCCAAGTTTTTCGAGAAAGTAGGGCTAGGTGCGATTTGCACAGGACCTAGAGCAAGCGCTACGACGCCGTCTTTTTCAGTTGTTTGGGGAGCCGCGACGGATTTCGAGGGCGATCTGCGGGGTGGCTTCGCAGGGAATATTTGTGACGAAGCGAAGCGTGCCGTCGTTAGCCTGGAAGACTACGCCGTAATGCTCGGAGCTGCCCTTGTAATCGCCCCATTCGGGGGGAACGAACGAGCGGCAGGCGGGCTGGCCGAAGACGAGTTGTGGCGCGGCGGCCCTGGCTTTGCGGGCATACAACCAATTTAGGCCGGTCGGAAGTAGCACGGCGGCTACCAGAATGCCTGCGGACTTTCTGCTCATAGATGTCTCCTTGGATAAGGTTTGCGGCGCATTATTTTGACGCGCTGGAGCGCGCAGCAAAATGAAAAAACGGTGACAAAAACGGCCGTGGGTCAAATGAAGTTGAATTCCTAGCCAGTCGGCTGGGGTACTCCACGCGGCACTGCCTTGCTGGATTTACAGACGTATTACACCAGGGTAGGGGGGTGAAGTAAGCGATGTGCCGGCGAGGCTGGGCGGAAAAACAGCGCGCAGGCTGGATGAATTCCTGGAGGAGCACAAAGACAAGTTCAGCGAGCAGGCGGTCGGCGCCTAAGGTCGAGGCCTAAAGTGAGCCGCGCAGGCCGAGGGCGTCAGCTTGTTCGCGCATGGCTGCGATGCAAAAGGAGATGTGCTCATCGAGCGGGATGCCAAGTTCTTCGGCACCTTTGATGACATCTTCACGGCTGACGCCGCGAGCGAAGGCTTTATCTTTCATGCGCTTCTTCACGGAGCTTACTTCGAGGTCGAGGATGCTTTTCGAGGGGCGGACATAGGTGCAGGCGGTGAGGAAGCCGGCGAGTTCGTCGCAGGCATAGAGCGTGTGTTCGAGCGGAGATTGACGAGAGACGCCGGAGTAATCGGCGTGGGAGAGGATGGCACGGACGAGTTCTTCGCCATAGCCGTGTTCGCGGAGGATTTTGGCGCCTTCGGCGGGATGTTCGCGATCGGGGGAATGGTCGTTGTTGGGCCAGCGCTCATAGTCGAAATCGTGGAGAAGCGCGGTCAGGCTCCAGAGATTTTCGTCGGCGCCGTTTTTCCTAGCGTAGGCGCGAACACAGGCTTCGACGGCGAGCATGTGTTTGCGAAGGCTTTCCGATTGAGTGTATTCACAGACCAGTTTCCAGGCGTCGTCGCGGGTTGGCATTCGGGGTCCTTTCGGATTGGCAGTTATATTATTGTACGCGGATCGCGAGGAGGGAGAGGCAGGGGCGGAGTGAGAAAAGACTCAGAGCACGCCCGCTTCGGAAAACGCGCCCTACAACTGCGGGACGCGCCAAGACCCCACATGAAAAGTGGCCTGTGGGGAACCCAGGAAAGAACAGACGCGGTGCGTTGTTAGTGCTTGGTGCCGGCAGGGACGCGGCCAAAGACTACCATCAGGGTGTTCAGGACGTCGGAGATGCGGAAGGGCTTTTGCAGGCGCCGATAGCTGATAGAGGCGCTCGAGCCAACACCGTCCGTGATTACTTCCCCGGACATGTAAATCAGTTCGGGCTTGTTTGCGCCGGAGGCAATTTTCAGGCGCTGGGCTACGCTGTAACCGTCGGCGTTCGGTCCGGTGCCGGAAAGATTCAAGTCGCAAAGAATGGCGTCGTATTTTGTGCGGAGAACGAGGGCCAGCGCCTCTTCGGCGGTGGCGGCGCAATCGATGTGCATGCCGTGGGCGGAGAGGCCTTCCATGAGGAGCATGCGGAGGCTCTCTTCATCGTCGACGACGAGGATGGAGCGCTTCTTGAGCAGGTCCAGCGTGGGCGCCATCATTTCGGCAGAGGAATCGAGTTCGCGGGGAGGATGCGCGACCTGTTGGCCAGCCGCCACGGGAAGAAACACGGTGAAGGCCGCGCCGCCAGCGGGCAAGGATTCGACTTCCATATCGCCGCCATGTTCGCGAACGATCGACATGCAGATGCTCAGTCCCAAACCGGTGCCCCCGCCGGGACGCTTGGTGGTGAAGAATGGATCGAAGATTTTCGAGAGAACTTCTTGCGGGATTCCGGCGCCGTCATCCTGCACGCTGGCAAAGATGCGGTTGGCGACTTTTCCGAGACGAATCTGAATGCGGCCGGAGGGGCGAACTTCGCGGATGGCTTGTTCGGCATTGCTGACGAGATTCAAGAAAACCTGGATGAGCTGGTTGGCGTCTCCGATGGTTGGAAGGAGCCCGGGAGACGGCTCGAAATCGACC
Source organism: Candidatus Acidiferrales bacterium (assembly GCA_963742325.1). Classification (GTDB taxonomy): domain Bacteria; phylum Acidobacteriota; class Terriglobia; order Acidiferrales; family UBA7541; genus Acidiferrum. Next base: position 4,986,407 of record CAVULB010000002.1, read on the forward strand.
TGGACCTGGTTGCGGCGAAGAGAATGTTCGTGGAGTTGCAGAGTGCGATCGATGACAGCGTTGAGGTCCAGGGCTTTTTTCTGGGGAGAAGCAGGGCGAGAGAATTCAAGAAGGTTCTGGACGATGCGCGCGGCGCGGCGAGCCTGACGATGGGTCATGTCCAGCTGGCGCCGAGTATTGTCATCGATGCCGGCGCGATCGCGCAAGAGTTCGCTGGCGCCGAGAATCGCGGTGAGAGGATTATTCAGCTCATGGGCAACGCCGGCGAGCATCTGGCCCATGGCGGCCAGCTTCTCCGCCTGAATGAGCTGCTCTTCGAGGCGCTTCATTTCCGTAATGTCGCGACCGGAGATGACCACGCCCTCGATTTTTCCGTTCTCTTCAAAGAGAGGGCTGAAATGGCAACGCAAGCGGCGCCATTCGCCCTCTTTGTGGCGGACACGAATTTCAATGGACGAAAAATTGCGCTTACCCTGGAGGAGATCGTCAAAGACGGCGAGGACGGCGCTGCGTTCCTCGAGGTGAGTGCGGTCTCCGAAGATCGTGCCGACGGTTTCGTCTGCGCTGTAGCCGAGGACTTCCGCGACCTTGGGACTGACAAAGGTGTAACGGCGCTCGGGGTCCACGACGAAAATCAGGTCCGGAAAACTGTCGACCAGGCGCCGGGCAAATTCCTGCTGCTGGTACAGGCGCTTTTCGATCGCGCGGCGTTCGGTGACATCGGCGAGCGCGCCCTGATAGCGGATGATTTTGCCGGCGGTGTCGCGGACGGCGGTTGACGTATTGAGGCAGACGACCGGCTGGCCATCTTTGCGGCGCAGCGTGATTTCCCTGCCCTGCGGTGAAGGCTGGCGCTTTACTTCGCGAGCGAGGATGGAGCGCTGCTCCTGATCGACGAAGACTTCGCTGACCTTGCGCGAGAGCAATTCTTCCTTGGAATCATAGCCGAGCATTTGCACCAGGGCGGGATTCACTTCGAGGATCTTGTCGTCTGGCGTAACGATGTAGATGCCTTCCTGAAGGGTCTCGAACAGTTCGGTGAAACGAGCTTCGCTGCGGCGCTGGGCGGTGATGTCGCGAGCGAGGATGGTAAGGCCATGAACCTTGTCCTCGCGGACCATCGCGTGAGCGACGCAATCGAAGAAATGAGCCGCTCCGGTTTTCTTGAGGCGAACGTGGACGGTCCCCGACCAGATGCGGCGCTCAAGGAAGCGCTGCAAGATGCGTTTGAGCTCGTCGGCGGAAGTGGCCTGCTCGTCGGAGACAAAGTGGCCGATGGAAAGGCCGATGATCTCCTGGAATGGCAGGCCGACAAAATCGGCGAAGCTGCGGTTGGCCGCGCGAATTTCGCCATCGAGACTCAAAGCCAACAGCACATCATCGAAGGAATCGATCAGATCCCGGAAGCCTTGCTGGGATTTGGAAATCATCTGGAAGAGCTGCTCTACGGCGACATCGCCCGGAGGAGCGACGGATCGTTGATCCAGGCCGCGGATCAAGCCATTGAGTTCGGCAATTTCCTGGGACTTTTTCCAGACGTAAACACCGAGTAGAACAACGAGGGCCACCAAGCCGATGGGCAGAGCTTCCAGACGAAACCTGGAAGAGCGCAGCGTGTCCCAGGAGAACCAGGCGAAGGCGGAAGAAACGATGAAAAGCAGGAAAAAGGTGAGGCGCCACAATTCCTGCTGGCGCTTTTCATACTTGTTGAGACGAGCGTTGACCGAGCCAGCGGAATCGGAAGCCGGTAAGGCGTGTGGCTGATCGGTGGGTTGTTGTTCCGCGTTCATTCCAAAGCTCTAATCGAACAGGCGGTGAAAGGCCTTCCCCATGATAGGAAGGGGGATACGCGGCGGCAAGGCCCACGGGACGATTCGTTCCCTGAGCAGTACCTGTCCCAAGGGACGGTACGGTCGAGCGGTATTAGCATCGAGGGTCGACCGAGGGTTCTGCTGGTGGGCGGCCTGACGGTCACGCGGCGCTTGATTCGGGCGCGTTGAGACCCTTCGTCGCAAAGGGCGCTCTGCAGGATGCCACCGCCTTTTTTCAGGGGATATTCCAAGCGCGTGGAAGGGCGTCAGAAAGTGAGATGAGAACTGTGGCTCGAACAGACGAGCGCCCCGGGTTGCCCCGAGGCGCTCGTGAGATGGTTGAGTTTTGGGATTTGCCGGGCGGCGAAAGCGTCAGTCCTGGCCTTCGGTGGCGGCATCGGCTTCGGGTTCGTCGTCCTTGCCTCCGAGGAATTCCAGGCCCGCAGCATCTTCGGCCGCGAATTCGGAAGCTTCCGGAAGCTCTTCGACAGGGGCAGGAGCCGGCATTTCGGTGAGCAACTGGATGCTGCGATAGTGCTCAAGACCAGTGCCCGCCGGGATGAGTCGACCCATGATGACGTTTTCCTTCAGGCCGCGGAGATAATCGACCTTTCCGGCGACGGCAGCTTCGGTGAGGACGCGCGTGGTCTCCTGGAAGCTGGCAGCGGAAATGAAGGAGTCCGTAGAGAGAGACGCCTTAGTGATACCGAGGAGGAGCGGACGGCCCGTAGCGGGACGGCCGCCTTCGGCGATGACGCGATCGTTCTCTTCGCGGAAGCGGAACTTGTCCACCTGTTCTTCGAGAAGGAACGTGGTGTCGCCGACGTCTTCGACCTTGACCCAGCGCATCATCTGACGGCTGATGGTTTCGATGTGCTTGTCGTTGATGTTGACGCCCTGCAGACGGTAAACCTCTTGGATGGCGTTGACGAGGTAAGCCTGGGTGTATTTTTCGCCCAGAACCGCAAGCAGGTCGTGGAGGTTGAGCGGTCCGTCGATAAGCGCTTCACCAGCGCGGACGTGCTCGCCTTCCTGAACGTTGATGTGCGTGCCGCGCGGGATGGCATATTCCTTAGAGGTTTTACCATCTTCGCTTTCGACGTAGATCTTGCGCATGCCCTTGCTGATGTCGCCATAGCGGACGGTGCCATCGATTTCGGAAATGACGGCAGGATCCTTAGGCTTGCGCGTTTCAAATAGCTCGACGACGCGCGGGAGACCGCCGGTGATGTCCTTGGTCTTGGTGGTTTCACGCGGGATTTTCGCGAGCACGTCTCCCGCCTGAACTTCATCGCCATCCTGAACCATCAAGTGAGCACGGGAAGGCATGAGGTACTTTTTGCGAACCTTGCCGGAAGAATCGCGGATCAAGATCGCGGGCTGATGCTTTTCGTCACCCGGAGGAAGCGTGACGACGAGCTGCGAGAGACCGGTGACTTCGTCGACCTGTTCTTCGATGGTCAGACCGGGACGCAGGTCGTCAAACTTCACAGAGCCCGCGGTTTCGGTCAGGATCGAGAAGGTGAACGGATCCCATTCGGCAAGGATCTGGCCGTGATTGACGGTTTCGCCTTCGTTGACGCGGAGGCGGGCGCCATAGACGACGTGGTAACGCTCCTTCTCGCGGTTCTTTTCATCGACGATTACGATGAGTCCGGAACGATTCATGGCGATGCGAGCACCGCCGCGGCCTTCGACGTGACGAAGTTCAACGAACTTGACGACGCCGGTGTTCTTGGCTTCGAGAGTCGAACGTTCACTGACGCGGGTTGCCGCTCCACCGATGTGGAAGGTACGCATGGTGAGCTGCGTGCCGGGTTCGCCGATGGACTGCGCGGCGATGACCCCGACGGCTTCGCCGAGTTCGACCATGCGCCCAGTGGCGAGGTTGCGGCCATAGCACAGGGCGCAAACTCCGCGACGGGATTCGCAGGTGAGCACGGAACGAATGCGCACGCGCTCGATACCGGCAGCCTGAATGGCGTTGGCCAGTTCCTCGGTGATCTCCTGGTTGACTTCGACGATGATGCTGCCTTCGAAGTCCTTGATGCGTTCGAGCGAAACACGGCCGACCACGCGGTCACGGAGAGGCTCGACTTCGACGCCCGCTTCGATGATGGGCTCGACGTAGATGCCGTCCGAGGTGCCGCAATCGAGTTCGTTGATGATGACGTCTTGCGCCACATCGACGAGCCGGCGGGTGAGGTAACCGGAGTCCGCGGTTTTGAGCGCGGTGTCCGCTAGACCTTTACGCGCGCCGTGTGTGGAAATGAAGTACTGCAACACGGTGAGGCCTTCGCGGAAGTTGGAAGTGATCGGGGTCTCAATGACTTCGCCGGAAGGCTTGGCCATCAAACCGCGCATACCGGAAAGCTGGCGAATCTGCTGCTTGGAACCGCGAGCGCCGGAGTCCGCCATGATGTAAACGGGGTTGATGTTGCCTTCGCGATCCTGAGTTTCCAGGGCCTTGAACATTTCGTCGGCAACTTTTTCGGTAACGTCGCCCCAGATGGCGATGACCTTGTTGTAGCGTTCGCCGTTGGTGATGGCGCCGTCGAGGTATTGCTGTTGAACCTTGACGACTTCCTTCTCGGCATTTTCGACCAGTTTGTACTTGTCGCTGGGGATGAGCATGTCATCGATGCCGATGGAGATGCCGGACTTGGTTGCGTAGTTGAAGCCGAGCGCCTTCAAGTGATCGAGGAGCTCAACGGTGGCTTCCAGGCCGAAGCGCAAGTAAGCGTAATAAACCAACTGCTGAACGCCCTTTTTCTTGAGCAAGCCGTTGATGTACGGCATCTGCTTGGGCAAGTGCGAATTGAAGATGACGCGGCCGACGGTCGTCTGGATGAATTGGCGTTCCATCTTGACCGGCTCGGTGTGCGTGACGTCCTGGGTGTCGAAGGCCGTGGTCAGGTCGATCGCTTCTCCGGTATAGCGCAGACGAATCGGAGTGAGCAGTTCGACTTCGCCGGCTTCCAGAGCCAGCGTGACATCTTCGGCAGAACCGAAGACACGGCCCTCGCCCTTGGCGCCGGGCTTGGACTTGGTCAGGTAATAGATACCGAGAACCATGTCCTGCGACGGGACGGCGAGAGGCAGACCGTGCGCGGGAGAAAGAATGTTGCGCGAGCTGAGCATGAGCACAGACGCTTCGACCTGCGACTCCGGGGAAAGCGGGATGTGCACTGCCATCTGGTCGCCGTCGAAGTCCGCGTTGAAGGCGGTGCAAACGAGCGGGTGAATGCGGATGGCTTTGCCTTCGACAAGTGTCGGTTCAAAGGCCTGAATGCCCAGGCGGTGCAAGGTTGGAGCGCGGTTAAGAAGCACGGGATGCTCGCGGATGACATCCTCGAGGATGTCCCACACGACGGCTTCCTGCTGCTCGACCATTTCCTTAGCTTGCTTGATGGTGGTGCAGTGACCCTGCGCTTCGAGCTTGTGATAGATGAAAGGCTTGAAAAGCTCGAGCGCCATTTTCTTCGGGAGACCGCACTGGTTGAGTTTCAATTCCGGGCCGACGACAATGACGGAACGGCCGGAATAGTCAACGCGCTTGCCGAGAAGGTTCTGGCGGAAACGGCCCTGCTTGCCCTTGAGCGTGTCGCTCAAGGATTTGAGCGGGCGATTGTTGGTGCCACGCAGAACGCGGCCGCGGCGGCCGTTGTCAAACAGAGCGTCAACTGCTTCCTGAAGCATGCGCTTTTCGTTGCGCACGATGACGTCGGGGGCGCGCAGCTCCATGAGCTTCTTGAGGCGGTTGTTGCGGTTGATGACGCGGCGATAGAGATCGTTGAGATCGGAAGTGGCGAAGCGGCCGCCATCGAGAGGCACGAGCGGGCGCAACTCGGGCGGAAGAACCGGGATTACGTCCAGGATCATCCATTCCGGCTTGTTGCCGCTCTTGCGGAAGGCTTCGAGAACCTTGAGGCGCTTGGCGAACTTGATGCGCTTCTGGAGCGACGGATCCGCCTTCATTTTTTCGCGGAGGTCGTCCGAGAGTTTTTCGACGTCGACACGGCGCAGCAGTTCCTTGATGGCTTCGGCGCCCATCTTGGCAGTGAACTGGCCGGGGTATTCGGTGGTGAGCTTGCGATATTCCTCTTCCTGAAGAACCTGACGCTCTTTCAGGATGGCGACTTCGCCCTGATCGACAACGACGAAGGCTTCGAAATAGAGGATGCGCTCAAGATCACGCATGGAAATGTCCAGCAAGTAACCGATGCGGCTGGGCAGACCCTTGAAGAACCACACGTGAGAACAGGGGGACGCCAGCTCAATGTGGCCGAGACGCTCACGGCGCACTTTGCTGAGAGTGACTTCAACACCGCACTTGTCGCAAATCACGCCGCGGTGCTTCATGCGCTTGTACTTGCCGCAGAGGCACTCCCAGTCCGTGACCGGACCGAAGATTTTGGCGCAGAACAAGCCGTCACGTTCGGGCTTGAAGGTGCGATAGTTGATGGTCTCCGGCTTGGTGACCTCACCGTGAGACCAGGAACGGATTTTTTCCGGACTGGCCAGGCTGATTCGGATGGAATCGAAATCGGCGATCAAACTGGCGCGATCATATGGGCTGCTGCGATACAAGGTGATTTCCTCCCTCCCCGGCTTTCACCGGGGACGCGCCTTTGGCAGTTTGAAGACTGCCACAGGCGGCTGAGAACCCAAAAACGGTTACTGCGTAGTACGGTCGAGACTGGGGCACGATTGGATCGTGCCCCGGCCTGTCACTAGTCGGCTGCCTTTTCTACTGTCGGCTTCTGGCGCTTCATCAACTCGACGTCGAGGCACAGAGACTGCAACTCGCGCACGAGCACGTTGAACGACTCCGGAACGCCAGGTTCGATGCCCGGTTCGCCCTTGACGATGGCCTCGTAGATTTTCGCGCGGCCATAGACGTCGTCGGACTTTGCGGTGAGCAGCTCCTGCAAAATGTGCGCGGCACCGTAAGCTTCCAGGGCCCACACTTCCATTTCGCCGAAACGCTGACCGCCGAACTGGGCCTTGCCACCCAGCGGCTGCTGGGTGATGAGGGAGTACGGACCGATCGAGCGGGCGTGGATCTTGTCGTCGACCAAGTGAGACAGCTTCAGCATGTAGATGTAGCCGACGGTAATGGGCTGATCGAACTGGTCTCCGGTCATGCCGTCGAAGAGGTTGATCTTGCCTGCATGGGGCAAGCCGGCAACTTCGAGCAAGTGGCGGATTTCCGGTTCGCGCGCGCCGTCGAACACCGGCGTGGCGAATGGAATTCCGTCGCGGAAGCCTTCGGCAAATTCGAGCAACTCGTCGTCGGTCGACTTCTGCAAGGACTTCCAGATGGCCGTGTCGCTGAAGACTTCACGATACCATCGGCGAATGGCTTCGGCCTTCACTTCCTTACTGAGAAGGCGCTTGAGGCTGTTGCCCAATTCCTTGGAGGCCCAGCCGAGGTGCGTTTCGAGAATCTGTCCGACGTTCATACGGGAAGGAACGCCGAGTGGATTCAGAACGATTTCGACAGGAGTGCCATCCGGGAGATAAGGCATATCTTCTTCCGGAACGACGCGGGCGATGACGCCCTTGTTGCCATGACGGCCGGCCATTTTGTCGCCGATGGAGAGCTTGCGCTTCATGGCGATATAGACCTTGACCAGTTTGATGACACCCGGAGGAAGCTCGTCGCCCTTCTTGAGCTTTTCCTTGCGCTCGTCGGTGATCTTGCGCAGAACATCGATCTGACGCGAAGTCATCTCTTCGATTTCCTCGATCTTTTCGATGAGCAGTGGATCGCGCTCGTTGAGTTTCAGGCGCTTGAGGTTGCGCGTGGAGATCTTTTCGATCAGGTCACGCGTCAGCTCTGCACCCTTGGTCAGCAGGCGCTTGTTGGTCTTTTCGTCGTGCAGGTCGGCTTGAAGAATCTTGCCGCCGAGCAAATCCTCGAGGCGCTTGAGGCGTTCGTCGGTAAGGATGCGGATTTCGTCAGCAAGGTTCTTCTCGAGTTTGAAGACCTGAGAAGCTTCAATGGCCTTGTGGCGCTCGTCCTTTTCTCCACCCTTGCGGGTGAAGATCTTGACGTCCACGATGGTGCCCTCAATACCTGGCGGGCAGTAGAGAGAAGCGTCGCGAACATCGCCGGCCTTTTCGCCGAAGATGGCGCGAAGAAGTTTTTCCTCAGGCGTCAGCGTGGTTTCACCCTTGGGGGTGACCTTGCCGACGAGAATGTCGCCGGGTTTCACGACCGCGCCGATGCGGATGACGCCGCTTTCGTCGAGGTTGCGAAGGAAGGATTCGCTGATGTTGGGAATGTCTCGAGTTACTTCTTCGGGACCGAGCTTGGTGTCGCGCGCTTCGATTTCATACTCCTCGATGTGGATGGAGGTGTAGTAATCGTCCTTGACCAGCTTTTCGCTGACGAGGATGGCGTCTTCGAAGTTGTAACCGCGCCAGGGCACGAAGGCCACGAGCACATTGCGGCCGAGGCCGAGTTCGCCACGATCGGTGCAAGGACCATCGGCCAATACCTGGCTGGTCTTCACACGGTCGCCGACGCGAACAAGAGGCTTCTGGTTGATGCAGGTATTCTGGTTGGAGCGCTTGAACTTGGTGAGCGTGTAAATGTCCGCACCAACTTCGCGGCTGAGCACGCCGGAGTGATCGCTTTCGACGCGCACGATGATGCGTTCGGAGTCCACTTGATCGACGATGCCGTCACGCTTGCAGAGCACGACCGCGCCGGAATCGCGAGCGGTGACGCGCTCCATGCCGGTGCCAACCAGCGGGGCTTCGCCGCGGATCAAAGGCACAGCCTGGCGCTGCATGTTAGAACCCATGAGGGCGCGGTTGGCGTCGTCGTTTTCGAGGAACGGAATCAAGCTGGCGGCGACGGAAACGAGCTGCTTCGGTGAAACGTCGACATAGTCCACTTCATCGCGATGCTTGAGGACGAAGTTACCGGCCTGGCGGCAGTTCACGAGTTCGGTGGTGATGCGCAGCTTCTCGTCGAGCGAGACGTTGGCCTGGGCGATGACGTACTTGTCTTCCTCCCAAGCGGATAGATAGAAGCAGTAAGGTTCGTCGACAACCTTACGGCGCTTGAGCTCTTCGTTGAGCTCTTCGACGCGGTCGGATTCGACGATATCGCCAGCCTTGAATTCGCTGTCACCGGCATTGACGATCTGCACGTAATCGACGATGCGGCCACCTTTGACGCGGCGATATGGCGATTCGATGAAGCCGTAGTCGTTGATGCGGGCAAAGCAGCTGAGCGAGCTGATGAGACCGATGTTCGGACCTTCCGGCGTTTCGATCGGGCAAATACGGCCGTAGTGTGTCGGGTGAACGTCTCGGACTTCGAAACCAGCGCGTTCGCGGGACAGACCGCCCGGGCCAAGGGCCGAAAGGCGGCGCTTGTGAGTGATTTCGCTGAGCGGGTTGGTCTGGTCCATGAACTGGCTGAGCTGCGAACTGCCGAAGAATTCGCGGATCGCGGCCATGACGGGCTTGGCATTGACCAGGTCGTGAGGCATAGCCGTGGACATTTCCTGGTACACGCTCATCTTTTCCTTGATGGCGCGTTCCATACGGACCAAGCCGATGCGGAACTGGTTTTCGAGCAATTCACCAACCGCGCGAACGCGGCGATTGCCGAGGTGGTCGATGTCGTCGACAACCCCAATGTTCTTGCGCAGCTTGAACAGATACTTGATGGCAGCGACAAAGTCGGTGGTGTCCAGGGTGCGATTATCGAGGGGCGTATCGAGACCAAGCTTGATGTTGAACTTCAAGCGGCCAACGCGGCTGAAATCGTACTTGCGCGGATCGAAGAACATGCCGCGGAAAAGGTTCGTGGCCGTTTCGAGCGTCGGAGGATCGCCCGGACGCAGCTTGCGATAGATTTCGATGAGCGCTTCCTTGGAAGAGCGGATGGCGTCCTTGTCGAGAGTGCGCGAGAGGACGAGACCGATATCGTCGCGCTCCGGGAAGAACACGTCGACTTCGGTGATGCCGGCTTCGGCAAAGGCCTGCCAAAGATCCGCGGTAAGCGGTTTGTTGGCTTCGAGAAGGACTTCGCCCGTCTGGCGGTTGACCACGTCGGCGACGCTGTAGGCGCCTTCGAGATCGGCCAGGGCCGCGCGAACCTGGGAAATTTTCGCCTTGATGAGTTCCTTAAAGAGCGTTTCGGTGATGCGCTTGTGTGCGCCAACGATGACTTCTTCGGATTTCGGATTGCGGATTTCATGGGTCAGCTTGCGATCCACGATGCCGGGGGAAACGTTCCAGAAAAGTTCCTTATCGCGCAAGGAAAGGCGTTCGACCTGATAAAAGGTGCGCAGGATTTCCTCATTGGACTTCATGCCCAGGGCGCGAAGGAAAATGGAGCCCAGGAACTTGCGCTTGCGATCGATACGGACGTAGAGGAGGTTCTTGGTGTCGTACTCGAACTCAACCCACGAACCGCGATACGGAATAATCTTGCCGAGGAAGTAGCTGCGATTGTTGGCGCTTTCAAAGAAGACACCGGGGGAACGGTGCAACTGGCTGACAATGACGCGCTCGGTGCCGTTGATGATGAAGGTACCGTTGTCGGTCATCAGCGGGATGTCGCCGTAGAAAACTTCCTGTTCCTTGATGTCGCGAATGGTTTTCGCGCCCGTGTCCGGATCCTTATCGTAAATGGTGAGCCGGATGGTGACTTTGAGAGGAGCGGAATACGTCATGCCGCGCTCCTGGCACTCGTTCACGTCATATTTGAGCTGCATGGCAACAGGGTCGCCGCACTTGTTGCAGAACGTCGGCGTGTTCTTGTTGAACGTGCCGCACTTCTGGCAAACCACGTCGCCGGTCTGATACGGATTGGTGACCACGGAAGCGCCGCAATTCCGGCAAGTGGCGCGGAGATGGTGCAGACCCTTCAGGTTGCCGCACTTGCACTCCCAGTTTCCGATGGAGTAGTCCACGAATTCGAGCTGCGACATTTCGCGGAAATCGCGAATGGGAAACACGGAAGTAAACACCGATTGGAGTCCGCCGTCCTCGCGCTCGCTTGGCAGAAGATCCATCTGCAAGAAGCGCTGATAGGACTTCTTCTGGACTTCAATCAGGTTGGGGATCTGGATCGACCCCTGGATTTTCGCAAAATCCAGTCGCTGGCGTTCCCGAACGTGCTGGTTGCTATTGGACATGCCTGATTTACCTCATTCCCTTTCGGGCAGGGTGCAGAAAAACCGAAGAAGACACTAAACCGTGCTGCCGCGCAGCCTGCCCAAAGCCGCCCTGCACACGGTTAGCGAAGGTCCGTGAAGGACCCAGAAAGTTGTAGACAAAACCGGCCGTAGCGTTCGTACCTAATTCCCCTGACGCAACCGGGCACCGCCCCGGCCGCGCCGACTCTGAAGCCCGGACCACGCAATGCCGGCCAAGTTCTGGCCGGCACGCCATTACTTGATCTCGACCTTAGCGCCCGCCTCTTCGAACTTCTTCTTGATGGTGGCCGCCTCGTCCTTGCTAACGCCCTCTTTCACGGTCTTGGGAGCGCCGTCAACGAGATCCTTCGCTTCTTTCAGGCCGAGGCTGGTAACTTCGCGAACGGCCTTAATGACGTTGATCTTGTTGCCGCCCACATCGGTGAGCACGACGGCGAATTCCGTCTTCTCTTCGACGGGAGCCGCCGCGCCAGCCGCCGCACCGCCGCCCGCCGCCACAACCGTGGCCGCCGCAGCAGAAACGCCGAAGGCTTCTTCCATTTTCTTGACGAGGTCAGACGCTTCGAGAAGCGTCAGGCCCTTGATTTCTTCCAGGATCGTTTCGACTTTCGACATGACTGCTAGTTCTCCTCTCAAATTTGCGAATCAAAATTCTTGGAACCACGACGGGCGAGGCCCGCGCGGCCCCGAAAACTACGAACTAAACTTGTTGGCCTTGACCGCTTCGCTGACGGTGACGGCGAGGTTGCGAGGCAACGCGTTAAGCGCGGCCGCAATCCGCTGAGCCGGAGCGTTTAGCAAGAACATGATCTTGCTGATCAGTTCTTCCTTGGACGGCATGTCCGCGAGCTGCTTGATTTCCGATATGGAGATCACGCGGCCTTCGACAACGCCGGACTTGAATTGGAAAGCCGGAACATCCTTGGCGACCTTGGTGAGCGCCTTTGCCAGCGCGACCGGATCAGTCTGCGTGTAGGCGATGGAATGGGTGCCCTTGAGATTCTTGAGCACGCCTTCCGCGGGAGTGCCGGTGCCGGCGCGTTCGGCGAGGGTATTCTTGACGACCTGATACTTACCACCCGCAGCCTGAACCGCACGACGCAATTTGGTGTCTTCTTCGACGGTGATGCCCTGGAAGGTGCTGAGAATGACGGTCGACACCTTCGCCAGTTCGGTTTTCAGCTTGTCGAGATCCTGCTGTTTTTCACTTTTCTTCTTCATAATCTTTCTCCGCCTGTTCGTTCGGCGTTACGCAGCCGTCGCGAGCGTTTCCGCTTCGGCAAGATCCACGGGGATGCCGGGACCCATGGTGGAAGTGAGGGTGATGCGCTTCACATATTTGCCCTTGGCCGCAGCGGGTTTGGCTTTCAGAACCGCAACGATCAGGGCGTGCGCATTTTCCGCCAACTTCGGGGCGTCAAACTGTATTTTGCCAATCGGGCAATGCACGATACCGGCCTTGTCCACGCGAAATTCCACTTTGCCGGCCTTGGTTTCCTTCACGGCTTTGGTGACGTCCGCGGTGACCGTGCCGGTCTTCGGGTTAGGCATCAAGCCGCGCGGGCCAAGCACCTTACCGAGCTTACCGGCGGAACGCATCATGTCTGGGGTGGCGATTACGGCGTCGAAATCGGTCCAGCCTTCCATGATTTTCTGCACCATTTCGTCTCCACCGACGTATTCCGCGCCGGCTTCGGTGGCTTCGCGCTGCTTATCGCCACCAGCGAGCACGAGCACGCGCACGCTCTTGCCCAAGCCATTCGGAAGAACGACGGTGCCGCGAACGACCTGGTCCGAGTGCTTTGGATCGACACCCAGATTGATCGCCAGTTCCACGGTTTCGTTGAACTTCGTGTGATGCGTCTTCTTGATCAGCTCCGCGGCGTCGGCGAGCTTGTAGGGATGCGCTTCGACTTTCTTGCGTGCGTTCTCTACGTGTTTTCCAGCTTTCTTCATCATGCTGCCTCTGCGATCCCTTAGCGCCTGAAACTCCCTAGGCTTCCACGACTTCCAGACCCATGTTGCGCGCCGTACCCATCACCGTGCGCACTGCGGAGTCCAGATTTGTGGTGTTGAGATCGACAAGCTTAATCTTTGCAATTTCTACAACCTGCTTCTTGGTGACCTTGCCCACCTTGTTGCGATTGGGCTCCGGCGAACCCTTGGCGATGCCCGCGGCGCGCAACAACAGAATCGAAGCGGGCGGGGTTTTCAGAATGAACGTGAAGGTGCGGTCGGTGTAGATGGTAACCAACACCGGAAAGATCATTCCGTCGGGCTCTTTCTGGGTCTTGGCGTTGAACTGCTTGCAGAAATCCATGATGTTGACGCCATGAGGACCGAGCGCGGTGCCTACGGGAGGCGCGGGCGTGGCTTTGCCTGCGGGCAATTGCAACTTGATCGTCGTTTGTACCTTCTTTGGTGGCATGGTTGCTTTACCTCAATCTCCTGTTGACTTTGCTCAGCCAAGCTTCTCGACGCTCGCAAAATCCAGTTCGACCGGAGTGGAGCGTCCAAAAATCGTTACCGAAACTTTCAAGCGGCTGTGATCGTTGTCGATTTCCTCGACGACGCCGTTGAAATTCGCAAACGGGCCATCGACGATGCGCACCTGTTCATTGCGTTCGTAGACCACTTTCGGCTTCGGGCGGTCCATCGGCGTGTGCACGCGATTAATGATGGCATCCACTTCCGCTTCGGAGAGCGGCGGGGGCGCGGTGGCCGAGCCGACGAAACCGGTGACGCGCGGCGTGTTGCGAACGATGTGCCAAGTGTTCTCGTCGAGATCCATTTCGACGAGGACGTAGCCGGGATAAGACATGCGCGAGGCCACCGTCTTTTTGCCGCCGCGGACTTCCACGACTTCTTCCGTGGGGATCAGCACGCGGCCGATCTTGTCCTGAAGATTGAAAGCGGCGACACGGCTCTCCAAGCTTTCTTTGACTTTTTTCTCGAAGCCGGAGTACGTGTGAATGATGTACCACTGCATTGGCATAATTCGATTCGCCCTCAAACGCGGAAATAATGAAACAGCTGTTCTATGCCTTTTTGCGCTGCCCATTCGACGATCGCGAGAAACACGCCGAAAAACGCCACCGTGGCGATGACCACACCGGTCGTCGAAATAACATCGTTACGATTGGGCCAGGTTACCTGCTTCATTTCGACGCGAACCTCGTGAAGAAATTCGCGGGTTTCCTGGAGCGAGCCGGTCACCTTGTTAACGAGCGGGAGATTCGAGCCGCCCTGAGATTCGTCGTTCATTTTCACCGCCCGCGTGGCCATAATCCTTTTCACCCGCACGAACCGAGGGTTCGTGTCCTTACAAATTTCTGGCAGGGGAGGAGGGATTCGAACCCCCATACCCGGTTTTGGAGACCGGAGTCCTAACCGTTGGACGACTCCCCTTTACAAGCTCTTCTTCCGGCTCCAGCCTTGACGAAACTCCCTGCAAAACAGATCGCTTTAGACCCTGCGACGATCCTTGTCGGATAGCCTCGGGATGACAACTTTGGGAACCCTATTTGGCCTCTTTGTGGGCCGTGTGCTTGCGGCAGGAACGGCAAAACTTTCTGGTCTCCATACGTTCGGAGTGCTTCTTCTTGTTTTTGGTGGTGGTGTAATTGCGATTCTTGCACTCACCACACTGCAAAGTAATGATTTCGCGCATCTCTCAAATCCTTTTGACGAGCGCGAGCCGGAGTAAACCGGCTCGCCTCGTGAAAAATTACTCGACGATCTCCGTGACGGCGCCGGCGCCGACGGTGTGGCCGCCTTCGCGGATGGCGAAACGCAAGCCCTTCTCGAGAGCGACAGGGGTGATCAGCGTGACTTCGCAGCTCACGTTGTCGCCGGGCATCACCATCTCGACGCCCTGCGGCAACTTCATGTCGCCGGTGACGTCCGTGGTGCGGAAGTAAAACTGCGGACGGTAACCGCTGAAGAACGGCGTGTGACGACCACCCTCTTCCTTGGTCAATACGTACGCTTCGGCCTTGAACTTCGTGTGCGGCGTGATCGAACCTGGCTTGCAAACGACCTGGCCGCGCTCCACATCTTCTTTTTCCGTGCCGCGCAGCAACAGCCCAACGTTGTCTCCCGCAATCCCTTCATCGAGCAGCTTGCGGAACATTTCGACGCCGGTAACTACTTTCTTCTGCGTTTCGCGGAAGCCCACGATTTCGATTTCTTCGCCAACCTTCACCTTGCCGCGTTCCACGCGACCCGTGACTACCGTGCCACGACCGGAGATCGAAAAAATATCTTCGATGGGCATGGCGAACGGGCGGTCGATATCGCGCACCGGCAGCGGCACATTCGCGTCCACCGCAGCCATGAGTTCCAGAATCTTCTGTTCCCACTTTTCATCGCCGTTCAGCGCCTGCAATGCCGAACCGCGAATCACCGGTACGCTGTCGCCAGGAAACTGGTAGCTCTTCAACAGTTCGCGAACTTCCAGTTCCACGAGTTCCAGCAGTTCCGGATCTTCCACCATGTCGCACTTGTTCAGGAACACGACGATGTACGGCACCCCCACCTGGCGAGCAAGAAGAATATGCTCGCGGGTCTGCGGCATCGGTCCGTCGGTGGCGGCAACGACAAGAATCGCGCCATCCATCTGCGCCGCGCCGGTGATCATGTTCTTGATGTAGTCGGCGTGGCCCGGGCAATCCATGTGCGCGTAGTGGCGGTTGGCGGTTTCATACTCCACGTGCGAAACCGCAATGGTAATGCCGCGCTCGCGCTCTTCCGGAGCGTTGTCAATCGAATCAAACGCGCGGAACGCCACCTTGGGGTTGTGCTTCGACAGCACCTTGGTGATCGCCGCCGTCAGCGTGGTCTTGCCGTGATCGATGTGACCAATGGTCCCAATGTTCACGTGTGGCTTACTGCGCTCAAATTTCTCCTTGGCCATGTGCCTTCATCCTTTGCTCGAACCGCATTACCAATCGCGCTTTGAGCCGAACTCCTTCGAGCCAACCGGCTCTCGGGAAAAAACTGGAGCGGGGGACGGGATTTGAACCCGCAACCATCACCTTGGAAGAGTGAGACTCTACCGTTGAGTTACCCCCGCCTCGCGAAAGCCCTCTCCCCGCCGAACCAAAGTTCCCTTCGGAACTCAGCAATCTCTGGAGCCTGGGACCGGGATTGAACCGGTGACCTCGTCCTTACCAAGGACGCGCTCTACCAACTGAGCTACCCAGGCCGAACCCGATCCTCCGAAAAACCTTGCTCATCACGGCGCACCATTTTCCGAACGGCTGTGCCGCCGTTTTGCTTCCCGCTCTCGAACATCGCGATCGCGATTTCCTGCGGTGCTGTTGCTTTCTTCGTTTGCTCAGCGCTGCCAGCCGCGCCGCTCGCCGTAAAAACTCCCGCGGAGGTCGAATCCTGGTGGACGGGGAAGGATTCGAACCTTCGTAGCCCGCAAGGAGCGGCAGATTTACAGTCTGCTGGTTTTAGCCACTCACCCACCCGTCCGCGAAAACATGTCGACACAAAGTGCGTGCCAAATTAATTGCAATAAACCGTGCTGTCGTTGGAGCGTGCGCGAAAAACACAAAACGGACTCGTGTCCAAAGACACCAGCCCTTTCATGTTATCATGCCGGGATTCGCTCCGCCTCACTCCCCTGCCGAAATATGGTGGAGCTGGCGGAGGGAATTGAACCCCCGACCCTCTGATTACAAATCAGATGCTCTACCAGCTGAGCTACGCCAGCGCTGCTCAAACCGCACAAGAATAGCAGATTAGGCACAGGGATTGCAACCACGGGAGAGAAAAAAGCCGAGCAATTGGGAAACCAACTCTGTGGAAAAGAACGTCGTTTCGGTTAATCGGTCACACCCTCTTAAGTAATTGCGCCGCAAAGAGTTAGCGTGTCAGGGGGGCGAACGCGGTTCAACAGAATCCACAGGTTTCCACTACCCTGAAAACAGTATTTTCGCGGAAGCGCCATTTCTTCATGAAATTACGGGCGGTCATGGGAGAATATCGGCGAATTGACGCAACAGAAAGCGCTGGCCGAACCGACATGTCACGAAACAAAATTCTGAGTATCGCAGCGGTCATTGTGGTGGTGGCGCTTTTGGGCTGGCGCGCCTACCGGCATTGGCACGCGGGCGATAGTTCGAGCGACCGTAAAGCGATGCTGTCTCTGATGCCGGAAGTGGCGAGCGCGGTCGTTTATCTGGATGTGGCGCAACTGCGATCCTCGCCGCTTTTCGCGCAGTTGTCCCGGTGGGCGCCGCAACCAACGGTCGACAACGACTACGCACAATTCCTGCAGGCGACTGGATTTAATTACGAGAGCGATCTCGATCGGGTGGCGCTGGCGATCGAGCGGCAGACGCCAACTTCACTGGCATTCGCAGTGCTGGAGGGAAGGTTCGACAGGAAAAAAATAGAAGCATTTGCCGGGAAATATGGATCCCTTAAGACGGCAGACGGAAAAACATTGTTTGCGGTACCGCTAAGCGGATCGAATCGCAAGGCGTACTTCTCCTTTTTGCGAGAAGACCGCATCGCTTGGGCCAACGATTCATCGTTCTTTTTCGAGCAACCGCGGGGCGACGCTAGGGCATGGCAGGAACATTTTTTGCGGCTGGCGGGCACGCCGATCTTTGCGGTGCTGCGGCAGGATTCGGGAGCGGCGGCGGCCTTGTCGTCGCAGGCTCCGGGTGGATTGCGTTCACCGCAACTGGCGGCGTTGCTGGCGCAACTGGAGTGGATTTCGATCAGCGCGAAACCGGACGGCAATTTACTGCGGGTCGGAATAGAAGGCGATTGCCTGGCGGAAACGACCGAGCACCAGTTGAAGGATGTATTGAGCGGGTTGCTGGTGCTGGCGCAAATGGGATTGAACGATGCGAAGACACGGAAGCAACTCGATCCGGGATTGCGAGAAGGGTATCTGGAGTTGTTGCAGTCGGCTGATATTCAGCAGGTGGATCGCGGGACGAGCAAGTCTGTACGGGTGATGTTTGATGTTACGCCGAAGTTGCTGGAGCAGGCGCAGAGTGCCACAGGAGTGGTGCGGGGACAGTGAAGGGTGAGGCGTGCGTGGGTGACGAATCGAAGAGAGATTCCTCGCTCCCGGGACTCCGCTCGGAATGGCGGTGGGGTGATAGGAGAGCGAGGGTTAGTCGCCGGCGGGGACTGTTTTCATGTAACGCCAGGGGTTGACGGGGGCGTTGTTTACACGGACTTCGTAATGGACGTGGGGACCGGTCGAGCGACCGCTGACGCCGGCGTAGCCGATGACTTCACCGCGACGCACGTGAGTGCCAGGCACCACGGAGAACGAAGAAAGGTGCGCATAGAAGGTGGTGATGCCGAAACCGTGCTCGACGATCACGAGACGTCCGTAGCCGGAGTGAGTTTCAGCGATGGTAACGACGCCGTCGGCAGTGACGTGGACAGGCTCGCCATATTCGGCACTGACGTCTACGCCAGTGTGGAACGCACCTTCACCAGAGAACGGATCCAAACGCTCGCCGAAACTATCCGTGATGTGACCCATGACCGGCCAGATCGAAGGAGTGTAATTGGAATCGGCGAAGGACATCGCCGGCAGCAAGCGCAGGCCTGAAGCAGAAATAGCAATCGCACCGGCATTGCGCTTGAGGAACGAGTACTGTTCGAGCGAACGATCGAAAGATTCCTGAGGGGTGGCTTCATTATCGGTCTGATCGAACGCCGCCGGATGATAGCGGAGGACGCCGTAGGTCATGGCCACTTCGGTGGCAAGGGACTGTAAGGAATCGAGGCGTTCGTTGGTGTCTTTAACGGTGGATTGGAGATCGCGATACTGCTTCTTTAGAGTTTCCTGATCGTGGCGAAGGGCGTTGTAATTGCCTACCTTCCACAACATGCGGCTATATGAGCCGACTGCAGCGATGACCGTGATACTGCCGATGATGGCAAGAGCGGCGAGACCGTGAAGAATGTAGGCAGGGATGATCAGCTTCCGGAGTTGTCCGGGCGTCGAGGCAATATAAAACGTGTAATTCTTGCTGCTGATCACGACTGGGCCCCTCTGGCCTAGTGAAATTTACCGAGCAAACTGGCGTGCGGATCGAACGCGCCCTGTCCGCACGAAAGAGACGACCGTACTGGTCTGAACCGTGAGCCTTGGTTCGTATTGAAGAGAATACTAGAATTTGTAGGGTTTGTCGTCAACCCTGTATTTTTCGTATTTTAGGACAGCCGCTCGAGCACTGTCCCCTGGCTGGCAGTACAGGGTTCAACCGAGTGTGTTTGGTGGGCGGCACGGCGGAGAGTAGGCTGCCACAGGCGAACATGCGCAGACAGGAAAACCAGTTGATACAGAGGATCAACGCCTTGCTGACGGGGAGGCGGCGCGGCGCGGGCTCGGTGGCGTTGGGGATTGGGGATGATGCGGCGCTTTGGGTGCCGACGCCCGGGCGAGAGGTTGTGCTTACTTGCGATTGGTTTCTGGAGGGGACGCATTTTCTGCGGGGAAAGCATTCTGCGGACGCAGTCGGATGGAAATGCCTGGCCCGCGCGCTAAGTGATATAGCAGCCATGGGAGGCGAGCCGCGCTGCTTTTTGATGAGTCTGGCGCTGCCGGCCACTTTGACCGGGAGGTGGCTGGATCATTTTTTGCGTGGACTTCGCAGAGCTGCGAAGGAGTTCGATTGCGAGCCGGCTGGAGGAGACACGACACGGCGAAAAGAAGTGCTGATCAGTATTACGGTGATTGGAGAAGTTTTGCGTGGCCAAGCGATTCGTCGTTCGGGAACGGCGGTTGGCGATGCGATTTATGTGAGCGGAACATTAGGGGAAGCAGAGTTGGGATTGCGGATGCTGAAGCGCGGCGGTCGCATGGCGAAGGCTACGGTTGCGGCTTTGCGGAAACATCTTTATCCGCGGCCGCGATTGGAGCTGGGGCAGTGGCTTGCGGAGGAGAGGTTGGCTTCGGCGATGATGGATTTGTCGGATGGTTTGTCGACGGATTTGCCACGATTGTGCGCAGCCAGCGGAGTGGGCGCAAGGATTGCGGGTGCTTCCCTTCCCGTGAGTTCGTTGGTGGGGCGGGGCGAGGCGAGGAAGTTGGCGCTCGATGGGGGAGATGACTATGAGTTGTTGTTTACGGTGCAGCGGAAAAACGAAAGACGATTGCCGAGGAAATTTCGCGGGTTGCCATTGACGCGGATCGGGGAGATTACGGACGAACGAAGAATTTTGGTTGTCGATGGCGGGAAGAGTGTTGCGTTGCGGTCGGGGGGGTGGGATCCGTTTGGGTAAGCGTTGCGTTCGATGAAATCGTTGTTGAGATTTCAGATGCGCACATGGGCGCAGCCGTGCGGCGCGCCGCCAGGGAAAGGTCGGCGATGGGTCAGTTTGTGGGAGGAGTTGTAGTCGGAGATGGCGTGGGTGGCGGCGCGGTTATTGTTCCGGGCGGAGTTGCTGGCTGAGGCCTCTCGGTGCGGATGGCGGGGGCTTCGTCTTCGGGGGCGGTGTCGGGGACGTCGGTGTGGACGTGGTGTTCGGAGGCTTGTTCTTCCAGGGATTCCACGTTTGCGAAATCAGCTACGGGCATACCGGCCATGCCCTGTTGCATAAATTCCATCCAAATGGGCAGCGCAGCCTGGGCGCCAGTTTCGCGCTTGCCGAGAGAGATTTGTTTGTCGTCGTAACCGACCCATACGCCCGCCGTGATTTGCGGAGTAAAACCCATGAACCAGGCATCGGTAAAGTCCTGGGTGGTGCCGGTTTTTCCTCCTGCAGGACGGCCAAGAGTCTTGGCCTTGATGGCGGTACCAAACTGGACAACATCTTCGAGCATGGCGGTCATGGTGTGTGCGACGTCTGGCGCGAGCACGTCGTGAACTTCCGGATGAGCTTCCTCGAGCAGTGCGCCGTCGTAGCTGGTGACGCGGCGAATCATGTGCGGATCGATGCGAATGCCTTCATTGGCATAGACGGTGAACGCGGAAACGTGTTCGATGAGTTTCATGTCCGCCGCTCCGAGCGCTAGCGGAAGGTAGGGCGGAAGCGGAGTGGTGATCCCGAAGCGGCGAGCCATGTCTACGACGGCGTTGATGCCAACTTTTTCGGCGAGTTTCACGGCCGGGACATTTCGGGAGCCGGCCAGGGCGCGACGCAGGGTGATGGTACCTTCGAACTTTTCGTCGTAGTTGTGCGGAGAATAGACCTGGCCGCCGCTCATAACCGTGAAGGGCGCGTCGACGATGGTATCAAAGGGCGAAGCGCCCCGCTCGACGGCGGTCGAATAGACGTAAGGCTTGAAGGAACTGCCCACCTGGCGGACGGCTTGCGTGGCGCGATTGAATTTGGAGTCTTCAAAACTGTAACCGCCCACCATGGCCTTGATTTCGCCGGTGGCGTTTTCGATGGCGATCATAGCGGCTTGCGGAGCGGGCTGCTGTTCGAGTTGCACGCGCGCGGTCGTTTCGTGCAATTCCTGAATGGAAACTTGGATGAGATCGCCGACGGTAAGAATGTCGTCGGGCTTTTTGTGGCCGGTCCAGGCAATGTCGGCCGGCGAGAGGATCGCGCGATAAGCGCCGATTTTGATAGTGGCGTTTTTGTCGTCGACGGAAAGGACGAGGCCCGTAACGTAACTGCCCTTATCGATGGCGTGGCGCCAGTCGTCATCTTCGTAGCTGTCGAGCGGGCCAAGATTGTCGCTAACAATGTTGGGGAGTTTGCCGCGCCAGCCGTGGCGGCGATCGTAGGTGTGCAGGCCGTCGCGAATGGCCTGGTTTGCTGCTTTTTGCATTTGGATGTTGAGAGTGGTGTAAACGCGGAGGCCGCGCTCGTGGACGGCTTCCGTGCCGTAGGTGGATTCGAGATACTTGCGAATCTCTTCGAAAAAGTAAGGGGCAAGGTCGTTGCGGGGATATTGCAAGTGAAGGCCAAGAGGCGTTTTGCGAGCAGCGGCTTCTTCGGCGGGGGTGATCTTCCCTTCTTCCATCATTTGATGCAGAACGAGGTTACGACGAGCGAGGGCCCGCGCGGGATCGGCGAGCGGCGAATAGAGGGGTCCGCGAATCATGCCTGCCAGCAAAGCAGCCTGCTGAAGATTCAGATCGGTGACGGGTTTGCCGAAATAAAATTGTGCGGCGGCCGCAAAGCCGTAGTTGCCGTGGGCCAGGTACACCTGATTGGCGTACATGGTGAAGATTTGCGGCTTGGTATAGCGACGTTCGATCTGTAGGGCCAGCAGTATTTCCTGAACTTTGCGGCGGAAGCTGCGTTCGCTGCGATCGAGGAAGAGGTTGCCGGCGAGCTGCATGGTGATGGTGCTGGCGCCTTCGGCCCTGCGATGTTTGAGAATATTGCGGTAAGCGGCGCCGGCTACGCGCGGAAAATCGACGCCCCAGTGATCCTCGAAGTGTTGATCTTCGATGGCCGTGACCGCGTTGTAGAGAACTTTGGGAGTTTGCTCCCAGGTCATAAGGATGCGGCGCTGCAGGGCAAAGCTGCCGACGAGTTGGCCGTCATCCGCGTAGATTTCGGTGACGACGTTGGGGCGATACGTTTCGAGGGCGCGGATTTCCGGGAGGTCGCTGTCGTAGACGAACAGGAGACCGGCGGCGGCGCCCAAGGCGATGGAGCAGAGAAGCAGGAAAGCGAGCGCGACACGGTCGATCAGTTTCCAGCCGCGCAGGCGCAATGTGATTGGGGGCAAGCTCAGCATGAAAGAAAAATTCTAGCGCAGATTTGGCAGAGGCACCCGGTCGGGCGTAGGAAAAGTTTCCATGGGGTTGCGAGAGTGGCTTTCGCGGCCGAGGAAAGCAGGTTCCTTGCTTCGCTCGGAATGCCAATTCTAGTCGGATGTTGCTCGTTGCTGTCAGACCGAGCGGTAGTATTTTTCGCCGGCGCAGGAGCGGCAGAGGATGCGATCATTCTGGACGACTTCGCGCTTAAAGTTGACGCCTTCACCGCATGCGGCGCAGACGATACGCGGACCTTTGAAGCCGGGCAAGTCTTCGGGAAAGATTTCGACTTTGACCCATTCTTTGGAGAAAAGTACGTCGTCGGAGAGTTGCGCATAGGCCTTTTGCTGGCCTTCTTCTCTGGGAAGTTCTGGAAAAAGCTCCCGAGCGGCTTGTTTGGAGGATTCTTTGGCGGCGATGCGAACGGCGCGTCCGGTTTCCAGGTCACAGAAGGTGGCGGCGACTTTGCCCCAATCGCGGAATTTGAGGGCGCGCTTGCCAAGGCGACAGTTGGCAACCAGGGCGACCGCGTCGGTGACGCAGCGATCGATTTCGACGAAGGTAACGATACGCTTGCGATCGGCGATGGGATCGTCGATGCCGAGTTCCTGAAGGCCTAGCATGGCCAGGCGCACGCCGAGGACCTGACCGGCACAGAGGTGGCCGTGCGCGACAGTGGCTAGTTCGAGATATTCGGGCAGCGCTTTCATTGGCATCAGGTTATAGATGAGTTCGGCACGCAAAAAGGATAACAGTGAAACGACTTGGGTGACGGCGAATGAGGAGTGGCGGGCGGCTGCGCAGGAGGGCAAGGTCGGTCGAGATCCCCCGTCGCAAAAAAGGGGCTCCCGCGGAGCCCAACGTTCAGAAGGCGAACTAAGCGGTGGTGGCGGGAGGCGTCCCTGAAGCGGACCACGGGTGGGACTGGCGGGATTCCTGGAAGGCAAAAAGGGTCATCAGGATCGCCAAGGCGGCCATGGCCGAATCTTCGAAGATTTTCTTGAGGCTTACCGGCTCGGGAGTGGCGAAACAGCCGCAGTTGATATCCATATGGAGAACGTAGGCGCGGGTGACGACAGTGAGGAACATCAGCAGAAACAGACTGGCGATCGCGGCCCAGAGGCGAAGACGCCACCCAATCAGCAGGAGGAGGCCGAGCGCGACCTCGGCAAATGGGAGGACGTGCGAGACGAAATCCACTCCGGCGGGTGAAAGCATTTTGTAGGAGGCAACCTGGAATCCGAAATTGGAGAGGTTCGATAAGACGGAGAATTTCAGCATGGCCAGGGGCGCATACATTTTGTTGGGTAGCAGGATTTTAGAGTAGCCGGCGTAGATAAAAATGCCGCCTAGGAGCAAGCGAGCGATCAGCATTAGGGCGCGCCGGAAGTTGAAAGGAGCCGATTGCATCATAGGTCCTCGGGCCGTTGCCTACTTGACTAGCTGGTCGAGCAGGGTTTTCAGCACATCGTAACTGACGTAGCCGACTACGGGATACGTCTGGCCATCGCGCGTATGAATGATAGTTGTGGGCGTTTGATTGACGGGGACGGCCTTGCCGATTTGGACGTCGCGTTCAATCAAAGGTTCGAGGGTGCCACCATCGACCAGCGCTTGCACCTTTTTCATTTCCGCCGGGGTGAGCGCGGAGGCAACCGTGCCCTTCACATCGCCGGTTGCTTCCCACTTCTCTTGACTTTGGAACAAGACTTCTTCGACAGCATCGCACTTACCAATATGACAGGCGGCGCGGGAATAGCTAGCGGCTATCCGTGAATAAGCGTGCATAGGAAGCGGAAAATCGCGATGAACCATGTAGACCTTGTTGGTATCGACGTAATTACTCATCACCCGCTGCAACGTGGTGGTGTAAAGCTGCTTGCAGGCTGGACACTGAAAATCGGTGAAAGTCTCCATGACCAAGGCGGCGTTTTTGCTGCCGTAAGCCTTGTCTGGATCGATATCCTTGACGCCGTCGACGGTGATGGGCGCCTGCGCGGCGGCAGAAGTGGTCTTCGAGGCCATTGCCGAAGATTTCGCCGCCTTCTGAGTGGCCGGGGAGGCCATTAGGATCAAGCTGCCTACATTAGCCAGGGCCAACGTAGCTATCGAGGCGAGAAGGAAGCGGCGATTCACAGAGTCCTCCGAAACTGGATTATGCGGGAAAGTCGAATCTTGAGAAGAGTATCACAGGTTGAAAGTGCTCGCGGGAGGCTCGGCACAGGGGAGTTTCGCAAGTGGCAGACCCGGTTAGAAAAAGGATGGCTGGAACAGACAACCAAGGAGTTAGGTGAGAGAAGAGGAAGGAAGGGTTGTCTGCAGGCTGCCGAGGGTAAAGAGATTGAAAGTAAAAGCTTTACAGATGCTATCAAACAACTTGACAATGTCACACTCAAGTTGTATATTGGGCCTGCTTTTGAAGGGCGGCTGGACCACTCCTCGGCTAGCGCTGCGGCAGAACGGGCGCGCGCGCAGCCCGCTGGGGAAGTTGCGGCGGGCGAAAAGGGATTTAGCAGAATTCAACAAAGGACGGTAGCTATGAGCAAGATTATTGGAATTGACCTCGGGACAACCAACTCTGTGGTGGCAGTGATGCAGGGGGGCGAGCCGGTGGTGATCCCCAACCAGGAGGGCACGCGCACGACGCCTTCGGTGGTGGCGATTACAAAGGCGGGGGAACGGCTGGTTGGCCAAGTGGCGAAGCGCCAGGCGGTGACCAACCCGGAGAATACGGTCTACTCGATCAAGCGGTTCATGGGGCGGCGTTATGACGAAGTCGCCGAAGAAATGAAGCGCGTACCTTACAAGGTGGTGAAGGGCGGCCACGATGATGCGCGTGTGGAGATTGCCGGCAAAGTGTATAGCCCGCCGGAAATTTCCGCGATGATCCTGACGAAGCTGAAGAACGCTGCGGAGGATTTTCTTGGCGAGAAGGTCACGAAAGCGGTGATCACGGTTCCCGCATATTTTAACGACGCACAGCGGCAGGCGACAAAGCAGGCCGGTGAAATTGCGGGGCTGGAAGTGTTGCGTATTATCAACGAGCCGACGGCGGCAGCGCTGGCGTACGGCCTGGAGAAGAAGAGCGATGAGACGATCGTCGTGTACGACCTGGGTGGCGGCACGTTCGATATTTCCGTGCTGGAAGTAGGCAGCGGCGTTGTGGAAGTGAAATCAACCAACGGCGACACGCACCTGGGGGGCGATGACGTTGACCAGAAGATCGTGGATTGGCTGATCGAAGAATTCAAGAAAGAGCACGGGATCGACCTGGGCAAAGACAAAATGGCGCTGCAGCGGCTGAAGGAAGCGGCGGAAAAGGCCAAGATCGAGCTTTCGCAGATGATGGAGACGGAGATCAACCTGCCGTTCATAACTGCGGGGGCCAGCGGGCCGATCCACATGCAGCAGAAACTGACGCGCGTGCGGCTCGAACAATTGATGAACGATTTGCTCGAGCGCTCGATGAAGCCGGTGAAGCAGGCGCTAGAAGACGCGAAGATGTCGCCGAGCGACATCCAGGAAGTGGTGCTGGTTGGCGGTTCGACGCGTATTCCGAAAGTGCAGGCCCTGGTGAGCAATTTCTTCGGCGGGAAGGAGCTGCACAAGGGCGTGAACCCGGATGAAGTCGTGGCGGTAGGCGCGGCGATCCAGGGCGCGGTACTTGGCGGCGAAGTGAAGGACATTCTGTTGCTGGACGTGACCCCGCTCTCCTTGGGAGTGGAAACGCTTGGCGGCGTGATGACCGTACAGATCCCGCGGAACACCACGATACCGACGCGCAAGGTGGAAACGTACTCGACAGCTTCCGATAACCAGCCGGGAGTGGAAATCCACGTGTTGCAAGGGGAACGGAAGTTTGCAAAGGACAACCGGTCGCTCGGCACGTTCAAACTGGATGGAATTCCGCCCGCGCCGAGAGGCGTGCCGCAAGTCGAAGTGACCTTTGACATCGACGCGAACGGTATTTTGAACGTGAGCGCGAAGGACAAGGCTACCAACAAGGAACAGAAGATCACCATCACCGCTTCGACCGGATTGAGCAAGGAAGAAGCGGAGAAAATGCGCACCGAGGCGGAGTCGCACGCCGAGGACGATCGCAAGCGGATGGAAGAAGTGGAAGCACGCAATCGGCTGGATGGCATCATCTATCAAGCCGAGAAGACCATCCGGGAAAATCGCGACAAGCTGCCCGAGGGCGACGTGAAGCAGGCCGAAGAGGCGCTGGAAGACGCGAAGAAGGCGATCAACGAAGGCGGAGTGCCACGGCTGCGTAGCGCCGCAGAAAACGTGGAAAAGTCGCTGCACAAGATGGCGGAAGAGCTGTACAAGAAGTCGCAAGCGGCCGGCGCCGAGCAGGCAGGCGCGGCTGGTGCGGGTGCCACGGGCGGTTCCGGTGCAACGGGAGGCGGCGCGCACGGCGGCGGAAGCAAACCCGGCGACGTGATCGACGCTGAGTACGTGGACGTGGACGACAAGAAGCCGAACTAAAGAAAGCCGTTTGAGCTGTAAGTTTCAAGTTCTAAGTGAAAAGAGAGAGGAGTGTTGCTTCTCTCTCTTTTCGCGAGAACCCTAAAGAATTAAGGTCGCCGGAAGAAGGCCGCAGCAAGGCTGAACATGCCAACGAGTGCAAAACAGGATTATTACGAGCTTCTGGGAGTTCCGAAGAAAGCCACCGCGAAGGAAATTCGCACGGCGTTTCGCAAGCTGGCGCGGAAGTATCACCCCGATTTGAACCCCGGCGACAAAGCCTCCGAAGAGAAATTCAAACAACTGCAGGAAGCCTACGACGTTCTTTCGGACACGAAGAAGCGACAGATGTACGACCAGTATGGCTTCTACAGCGAAAATGTTCCGACAGGAGATTACGGGCCGAGGCCGGAATCGGGCGGGGAAGGCGTCAATTTTGATTTTGGCGGATTTGATTTTGGCGGGCAGCAATCTGAGGGTTCGAGCTTTCGCGATTTGTTTGGACAGTTTTTTGGAGGGCGCCGCGGTGGTGTGGCCGCGGAACCAGAGCATGAACCTGGCGGCGACCTGGAATATCAGATCGAGATTGATTTCTGGGATGCGGTGCGCGGATCGGTGAAGAAGTTACAGATCACGCGCATGGATACTTGTGAAACGTGCCATGGAACCGGCGCCGTGGGCACACCGCAGACTTGCCCGACTTGCAATGGGACAGGGACGATACAGCAGACCGCGGGAAAAATGCGCTTCAATGTGCCGTGCAATCGTTGCGGGGGCACTGGAAAGCTGCACACACCTTGCCGGGTTTGCGGTGGCGAAGGACGCGTTCGAAAGAGTGAAACGATTGAAGTGCGGATTCCGCCAGGAGTGGCGAATGGCGGGCGCGTACGCGTGCCGGGAAAAGGCAATGCGGGTACGATGGGGGCGCCTCCGGGGGACTTGTATCTGCGCGTGGTGGTGCATGCGCATGAGTTTTTCGAGCGGCGCGGAAACGACCTGTATACGAAGGTGCCGGTGACGGTGCCGGAAGCATCGCTGGGGGCGAAGGTGGAAGTGCCGACGATCGATGGGCGGTCGCTTGTGCGCATTCCACCGGGGACCAACAGCGGGCGGACCTTGCGGCTGAAAGAGAAAGGCGTGCCGCATGGAAAGAACGGCACGCGCGGCGACCAATATGTCGAGATTCAGATTGTTGTGCCGGAACCGACCGACGAGCGCGTGCGGACGATCATGAAGGAACTGGAAGAAGTGGCACCGGCGGATCCGCGGAAGGATTTATTTGCGAAGGCGGGAGGGTAGGAAAGTTCCAAGTTCTTCGTTCGAGGGATTAAGTAAAACGAATGCGGAATGGTACTTAGAACTGAGAGCGCATCACTTATTCGTTCCGAAAGAGCTGCAAAAATGCCAGTGAAACAAAGGAAACGAGCGAAGGCCGGATACATGATCAGCGCGGTTGCGGAGATTTATAAGTTGCACCCGCAAACGCTGCGACTCTACGAGCGCGTAGGATTGCTGAAGCCGTCGCGTTCGCAAGGAAATACGCGGCTGTATACGGATTCGGACCTGGAGCGGCTGGAAGTGATCCTGACGCTGGCGCGGGACATGGGCGTGAACCTGGCGGGGATCGAAATAATTTTGAACATGCGTGAAAAGATGCTGGAGATGGAACAGGTGATGGGCCAGTTCGCGCAAGTCGTGCAGCAGGAACTGTCGCGGATGGCTTCGCGAACGGAGAGAGACAATAAGGCGCCGAAGACAGCGATTGTGAGGGCCGTGCCGCGGATGTGGAGATAGGCACGCGGCGAAAATTTCATTGTTCGCGAAATGCGAGGACTCCGGATGCCGGGGTCTTTTTTTTGTGCACAGATTTCCGCAGGAGTGGTGGTTGTGAGTGCAGGGGCGCGCACGTAAGATGGGGTGCGGAAGCTGAATTCCGAGACCAGGTCAGACGGTAAAAGCGGCCGCAAGACGCCGCACTCCAAGGTGGTTATGGCTCGCGAAGACTGTTTGTTGTGCCGGGGTACGGGGTGGAAACTGGTGGCGCGCAAGGATGGAGCGCCGGGGCATATGGCCGTGCCTTGCGAGTGCGGAATGGAAGAGCGCGCGGAAAAGGTGATGGAGCGCGCGCGGATTCCGAAGCGCTACGAACATTGCGATTTTGAGAGCTTCTCCACGGACATCGGGACGGCGCAACAGCAGCAGTCTTTGAAGCACGCAAAGATGCAGCTGGAAGGATTTTTGAGGGATTACCCGGCGACGGAACAGGGGCTGTTGTTGACCGGGCCTTCGGGAGTGGGCAAGACGCATTTGGCTGTGGCGGCACTGAAGGAATTGATTCACCGGGGCCACGGCGGATTGTTTTGCGATTACCGCGAGCTACTGAAGGAAATTCAGGGCAGCTACAACGCAGCCAGCGAATCGACGGAGCTTGGAATCCTGGAACCGATTCGTGGCGCTGAGGTTTTGGTGTTGGATGATCTGGGGGCCAGCAAACCATCCGACTGGATGAGAGACATCGTCGCGATCGTACTGAACGCCCGGTACAACGAGAAGCGAACCACGATTATCACCACGAACTATATCGATAATCCGCAATCGGAAGGCGAGGCGACGCGGCTGCCTAGCGGAAAATTGATGTCGGCTATCAAGGACGATTCACTAGAGCAAAGGATTGGAAGCCGGATGAGATCGCGACTGTTTGAAATGTGCCGGACGGTGGAGTTGAATGGTTCGGATTTCCGGCGGGAGCGGACGCAGGCGGGGCGGGCGCGGGCGTAACCTCACCCGATCGAGAATACGCGAAGCTACGAGGGAAATCATTGGCGTTGGCTGACATCGGACAGAATGAGCATGGAATCTGACCAAAAGCGGCTGTTTGGTTCGATTGACATGGGCGCGAGGCGGCGGGTATGCTTGCATGGGTATTAGGGATGCGGCGCTACCATCTGCGCGGCATCCAATTGAAAGAGACCGAGTTACTGCGAAGCAGTCCGCGAAGTTGTGCTGCCCCGTTGTAACCCTCCTTGCATTACCCCGGTAGGGATCGGCAAGGATTGACCTGACCAAAACAGGGATAAAAATCCCGGAGGCGACGTAATCATGACTTCATTTGATAATGAAAACCCCGTATCGTCCGCAGCAGCCGCACCTGCACAAGAAGTAGAGTCCCCAATCAAACCGGAAGAGAGCGCCGCAGAGAAAGTTCCCTTGGGCGGACAGGATACGGTTGTGCCGCAAGAGCCGGCACACTTGGAGCCGGTGAAAGTGGAAGACGCGCATAAGGTCGCAGAGGCCCACGCACAAACGGCCGCCGCCGATGCGGAAGCTGCCGCAGCAGCGGAAGAAGCAGCCGGCGCGGAAGAGATGAGCAAGCTCATCGAGCAATACAGCGAACCGCAAGAAGTCGCGGCGCAAAACGAAATTATTGAAGTGAAAGTGGTCGCGTACACCGAGAATGGCGTGGTGGTGGACCTGGGCGGCAAGACCGAAGGGCTGATTCCCGCAGCGGAGTTCCAGGAATCGGACATTCCACGGCCGGATCCCAATTCCACGATTGAAGTGCAGCGCACAGGTGAGCACAAAGACAGTTTTGTGATCGTGTCTTACCAGAAGGTGCTGCGGCGGCGGACGTGGGAAAGGATTGACGCGCAGTGCAAGGCCAAGGAAACCATCAGCGCAAAGGTGGTGGACCGCATCAAGGGTGGACTGGTGGTTGATATTGGTGTGCGTGCGTTCCTGCCGGGTTCGCAGTATGACCTGCGGCCGACGGCGAATCTGGACGGCTTGATCGGCACAAACGTGGATGTGCGTATCACCAAGCTGAACCGGCGTCGTGGGAACGTGGTAGTGAGCCGGCGAGCGCTGCTCGAGGAAACGCTGCACGCGAAGCGGGCAGAGTTAATGGAGCAGTTGAAGGAAGGCCAGACGGTTCACGGCACAGTGAAGAACG
The DNA here is from genome assembly GCA_963742325.1 of Candidatus Acidiferrales bacterium. GTDB lineage: Bacteria > Acidobacteriota > Terriglobia > Acidiferrales > UBA7541 > Acidiferrum. Next base: position 5,017,533 of record CAVULB010000002.1, read on the forward strand.
TGACCGACTATGGCGCGTTCGTGGACATCGGCGGACTGGACGGGCTGCTGCACCTGACGGACCTGAGCTGGGGCCGCGTGCGCCATCCGAGCGACGTGGTGAAGCCGGAGCAGGAACTGGACGTGGTGGTGCTGAAGTTCGATAAAGATAAGCAGCGCGTCTCTCTGGGCCTGAAGCAGCTGATGAAGGATCCGTGGATTGACGCGGCGGAACGCTATCCGGCGGGCGGGAAATACAAGGGCAAAGTTGTGGGCGTGGTGGATTACGGCGCGTTTGTGGAACTGGAGCCGGGAATTGAAGGCTTGGTCCACGTAACGGAGATGAGTTGGGCGAAGAAACCGACGCACCCGTCGAAGGTTGTGAAGGCTGGCGAAGAAGTGGACGTGGTGGTGCTGGACATCAAGCCAAGCGACCGGCGCGTGTCTCTCGGGATCAAGCAGGCGCAACCCGATCCATGGCTATTGGTGGCCGAGAAGTATCCGGTGGGCACGGTGGTGACAGGGAAAGTGCGGAACATCGCCGAGTTTGGCGCGTTCCTCGAGATCGAAGATGGGTTCGATGGCCTGGTTCATGTAAGTGACGTGAGCTGGACCGGGCGCGTGAAGAATCCGCATGAGGTGTTCAAGAAGGGCGAACCGATCACCGCGAAAGTGCTACGGATCGATCCGGAAAACCGACGGGTGTCGCTGGGGATGAAGCAGGTGAACGACATTTGGGGAGACTGGTTCAAGTCGCACCGGATTGGCGACATCGTACGGGGCAAGGTTTCGCGAATCGCGACGTTCGGCGCTTTCGTGGAGCTTGGCGATAACATCGAAGGCCTCTGTCACAATACGGAAATCGAAGAACGGAAGCGGCGGGATGAAGGACCATCGAGCTTCCGTCCAACGACCGGACCGCTGAAGAGCGCGGGACCGCTCGAACCGGGCAAGGAATACGATTTCAAGATCATCAAGATCAGCCACGACACGCGGCGGATTGGGCTAAGCTATCGAGCGGCGGTGCGCCAGCAGGAACGGCGGGAAATCGAACAGTACAAGACGTCGAAGTCGTCGTCGACGGCGACAATTGGAGACGCGCTGAAGCAGAAGTTGTCGTCCCGATAGTTGGGCAAGCGGGAGAACCTGCGGCCGCGGGGAAGCGCCAGGAAAAATCGTTTACCTGCGGGTCATTTTAGTGATAGGAAGAGTGTCAACCAGGCAGGCGATGCCCCTCTAGGTCGGCCTCGGTGCAGATGGCGACAGTTGCGACTACCAGTGAAGAGGCTAGGCGAAGATGACAAAGCAACCGACACTAACGAAGGCGGACCTGATCGAGGAAGTGCTCCGGATCACGGAGTTGCCTCGCAAAGAGTCCGAGACCATCGTCGAGACTATTTTTGAAAGCATCATTGACGCGCTTCAGAAAGGCGACAAGATCGAGATTCGCGGATTCGGGAGTTTCCGGACACGGCAGCGGCGCGGCAGGGTGGGACGCAACCCGAAGACCGGGGAGAAAGTGGAAGTGCCGGCAAAGAAGATTCCTTTCTTCAAGCCCAGCAAGGAATTGAAGGACTTTGTGAACAGCCCGGCGGCCGCGGCGGCATCGGCTCCCCAGCCGGAAGCGCCGCCGGCGTGAGGCGGAAGGAAAATCTGGTTGTGCGGCGCCCCGAGGAAGCGGGGCGTTTTTTTTGAAGCGGTCGGGGCCGGCAGTTAATAGTCAGTCGTTATCCCAGAGTTCTCTGAGCGGCTAAGCTTGTTTCCAGGCGGTGTGCAAGGCCCGGCTGAAGGCGCCCTCCCGTAGCGTACGGCTTGGGTTATGCTGGTTGGAGTTGGCGAGTGAGGGTACATCGAGATGGATTATCTTTGGTCGCCTTGGCGCTATAAGTACATGGCGATGGTCAGCGAAGGTAAGCAGCCGGATTGTATTTTCTGCGATGCCATTCGATCGAATCGCGATGAAGAGACGCTGATCGTGCTTCGCGGCAAGAAGACCTTCGTGATTCTGAACCGCTTTCCGTACACGAGCGGCCACGTAATGATCGTGCCGTATGCGCACGTAGCAGAGCTGAATCTCTGCCCGGCGGGAGCTCTGGACGAGATGATGGAGCTGTCGCAACGAGTGGAGAACGCGTTCCAGAAAACTTACACCCCCGACGGCATGAACCTCGGAATGAACCTGGGACGGGCGGCGGGGGCCGGCGTGATTGGCCATCTCCATCTGCATATGCTGCCGCGTTGGTTCGGCGATTCGAATTTCATGACCGTCACCGGAGAGACGCGGGTACATCCGGAGGAATTGGCGACGACCTACGAAAGATTGAAGAAGGCGTTGCAGGTGTAAGCAGCGGACTGGAATCGGAAATCCAAAATTGTGTTTGAAACGGCGCGGGCGGAGAAGCACTGTGAACCTGGAATTGAACGAAGAACAGAAGCTACTGCAAAAGAGCGTGCGGGAGTTTGCGGAGACCGAAGTGCGGCCGTTGGCGAAGGAGTTGGACGAGACCGGGCATTTTCCGCGGGAGCTATTCAAGAAGGCGGCGGAATTGGGATTGACGGGAGTGGCATTTCCCGAGGCCGAGGGCGGCGCGGGATTCGATCACCTTGCCTACACGATTGTGATCGAAGAGATTTCACGGTGCTGCGCTTCGACCGGAGTGATCCTGAGCGTGCAGAACTCGCTCTTTTGCGATCCGATACACCGGTTTGGGACTGAGGAGCAGAAGAAGAAGTTCCTATTACCCTATACACGCGGAGAAAAGATCGGTTGCTATGCGCTGACCGAGCCGCAGGCGGGTTCGAATGCGGCGGCGCTGCAGACCAAGGCTGTGAAGAAAGGCGATAAGTATGTGATCAACGGCACGAAGGCGTGGATCACCAACGGCGGCGTGGCCGATGCGGCCATCGCGTATGTGAATACGGAGCCGTCTAAGGGAGAAAAAGGGATTACCGCGATCGTGGTGGAAAAAGGAACGCCCGGTTTTAAGGTGGGCAAGGAAGAAAAAAAACTAGGCATAAACGCGACCGCTTGCAGTGAACTGATTTTCACGGACTGTGAGGTTCCCGAGGGGAATCGCATCGGGAATGAAGGGCAGGGCTATAAGGTGGCGCTCTCGACGCTGGACGGAGGACGAATCGGGATTGCGTCGCAGGCCACGGGGATTGCGCAGGGCGCATTTGCAGCGGCGCTGAAGTGGGCTCAGGAGCGGATGGCATTTGGGCATCCCATCGCGCAGTTTCAGGCAATCCAGTTCATGCTGGCGGATATGGCTACCGAGATCGACGCCGCGCGATTGCTGGTACGCAAGGCGGCGTGGAAGCAGGACAGCGGCGGACGCTTCAGCCAGGAAGCGGCGACGGCGAAGCTGTTTGCGAGCGAGATGGCTACACGAGTGACCCATAAAGCCATGCAGATCCATGGCGGATATGGGTACAGCCGGGAATATCCGGTGGAGCGGGCTTACCGAGACGCGCGGATCACCGAGATTTATGAAGGTACGAGCGAGATCCAGCGGCTGGTGATTGCGGCCTGGGTGCTGAAGGGTTAGGCTGCGGTGCGCTAAAGGTCACGGGACGCAACGCCGGCATAGTTGTAATCAAATTAATATTCACTTATTAGACATCTTCTGGTTATAATCGCTGCTCCTTTCCCCCGCTGCCCCCCGATAATCAGGAGCTAGAAGCAGCTTCACGCGGAGCAGCAGCGCCGGCCCTGGCGCGCTCAGATCCATGTTCGAAACAATTTTGCTGGAACTCACTGCGTTTGTTGGTGCGCTGCATCTGCTCGCGCCGGTATTGGTGCGCACCACGATGCGATTTTCCGGAGTTTGCCAGCTCACAAAAGTGCCGGTGGACGGACTTCCGGAGGAGGCCGCAGCCAGTTTTCGCCCGCGGATTCCGGAATTGCTGGAACTGGGCTTCGAGTTTCTGGGCTGCTATGACTGTGGCAGTTTGCGCAGCGAGACACATAGCTATATCGCGTATTTTTGCAACCGGAGAACGAACGATTTTGCGAGTGTATCCATACTGGTGACGCCGGGCAGACCCCGCAGCTATCTGGAATTTTCCACCAGCTTCACGAACGGCCTGATTCTGGAGACGAATACAAACGGCAGTTTGCCGCTGACGCCGGCGCAGACAGAACACCGCGTGTTCCGCTTCCCGAATGTTCGCGCAGGAGGAGCGTTGTATCGAATTCACCGCCAACTGATCGAGAAGTACGCCGTGGGATTCTGGGCAAAAGCGGAAACTGCCGGCGACGAACTGTTGCGTTATAAGAGGGTGATTGAAAATTATGGACCGCGGCACGTACGTATCGGGTACATGGAGCTTGCCGAAGATGGCACGTCGTACAAATTGACGTGGCAGGGGGCTTGCCTGGTTGCATGGCGAGGATTGTGGCCGACATCCATTGTGCGCCGGCTGCAACACCGCCATCTGATGCAATCGGAGCTGCGTTCGCTGGAAGTGCGGGGAGTGGCTTCGCTACAAAAGGCGTGAGTGGGAGCAGCGGGCGAGAAACGTCCGTAGTATCCTGACGAGGTGTTGGAACTCGACTCTGGCCTGGACTTCACACCGGAAAATGACGCGGAGTTTTTTTCGCTTTTGCCTGCCAAGCCGGCCGTGTGTCTCGTTGCCGGTCAAAACGTGGCAGCGGAACCCTTTTTGGTGCGCACGGCGGACTTGCGGCGAAGGCTGCAGCGACTGCTGGGGCCGCCGGATGCGTCGAGCAAGCGGCTGAACCTGAGGGAGTTTGCTCGGCAGGTACGCTACCGTGAAACCGGATCGGCGTTCGAACAGGCCCTCGCCTATTATCACAATGCCAAGCAAATTTTCCCGAAGCGCTACCGGGAATTGATGCGCTTGCGTCCGGCGCCGGTGTTGAAGGTAAACCTGCGCAATCTGTACCCACGCTGCTTCGTGACACGGCGCATTGTCGTGAATGAACAGGGCGAGCCGGCGTCCGGAGTTTATTACGGGCCATTCGCGTCGCGACGGTCGGCGGAAGCGTTTGCCGACAAGATGCTGGACTTTTTCAAGGTGCGGCGCTGTCAGATCAAGATCAGGCGCGATCCCACGTTTCCCGGATGCCTGTATTCGGAAATGAAAATGTGCCTGGCGCCCTGTTTCGCGGGATGCGGCAAAGAAGAGTACGACCTGGAAGTTAACCGGCTGGTGCAATTTCTGGACACGAATAGCCTTTCCCTGCATGATGCACTGACAAGCGAGCGGGAGGCCGCCAGCGAAAAACTGGATTTTGAGAAGGCGGCGGCAATTCATAAGAAGCTGGAAAAGCTGGACGATGTTTTGCGTGGCAAGCCGGAATTGTCGCGGCGGATTCAGGATCTGGATGCCGTGATTCTGCAGCGCACCACGGAACAACACTCGATTGCGTTTTTTGCAGTGCATCGCGGGAGATTGGCAGAGCCGTTTTATCTGCGCTTCGGCGATACCGGCAAGCCCGCTTCGGCGGAGGAGGCGGTCCGGAATTATATTGAGGGTCCGGGCAGCGCGACGCCGGTGGCAACTACGAACGTGCGCCAGAGCGCGGCGGAACTGGGCGAGCATCTGGGGCTGCTGGCACGATGGTTTTTCAGCAGCCCGCGCGAAGGCGAGATATTCTTTCGGGAGAAGGATTGGCCGTACCGAAGAATCCTGCGGGCCTGTTCGCGCTTGCTTGCTCCGAAAAAAGAGCAGCCGGAGCAAGCGGGCAGTGCCGAAGCACAAAAGCAAAGCGAGGATAGCAAATGAGCCGGGGAGCAACGCAAGAAGGCACCACGCGGTATGCAGAAAAATTCCGGGGAGTCGCCGCGGAAGGACACTTCCGTCAGGCAGAAGACCTGGTCGTGTCTTCGCTGGGAATCGGCACGTATCTGGGCCAGCCGAACGAGTCAACGGATTCCAGTTATACAGCGGCGATCGTAGCGGCGATAGAATCGGGCATCAACCTGATCGATACGGCGATTAATTACCGGCTGCAGAGAAGCGAGCGGACCATCGGTACGGCCCTGAAGGTATTGGCGCGCAAGGGCATTTCACGGGACGAGGTTGTGGTGTGCACGAAAGGCGGCTATTTGACGCCCGATGGAGCGATGCCGGAAGACCCAAACCGCTATTTTTTTGAGGAATATCTGCAGAAGGGGATCTTCTCAGCGAAGGATATTGCCGGGGGAAGCCACTGCATGACCGCGCGATTTCTGGAGAATCAACTGACGCGCAGCCGGAAGAACCTGCAGGTGGACTGCATCGACGTTTATTACCTGCATAATCCGGAGACACAGCTGTCGGAAATTGCGCCGGAGGAATTTCTAAAGCGCGTGCGGGAAGCGTTCGTGTTTCTGGAATCCGCGGTGGTACGGGGGCAGTTGCAATATTACGGCATGGCCACCTGGAACGGGTTTCGCCAGGAGAAGTCGGCGCGCGATTCCCTGCAACTGGCGGAAATCGCAGCGATCGCGAAGGAGATCGCCGGAGAGAAGCATCATTTTCGATTCGTGCAATTACCGTTCAACCTGGCGATGACCGAAGCGTTGACGCTGGGGAATCAAACGATGGGACTCCAGCAGAAAACGGTGATGGAAGCGGCGAGCGAACTGGGAATCACGTTGATTGCGAGCGCTTCCCTTCTGCAAGGACAGGTGGCGCAAAATCTGCCGGGGTTCGTGGCGGAAGCGCTGGGACTGCAGAACGATACGGAACGCGCTTTGCAATTCGCGCGGTCGGCGCCCGGAATAACGGCTGCGCTGGTGGGGATGTCGCGCACGCCGCACGTGGAAGCGAACACGCGATTGATCGTAGAAGTGCCCGCGGGACTCGAACAGTTCAGCAAGCTTTTTTCGCGAGGCGAAGGAGCGTAAGCCGGACGCGCATTGGCTCGGGCTAGATTTTGCGGAGTTGGGGATGACGTTCGAGGAGCCATGAAGTGATGGACTGGTCCAGCTGGTCGAGGTACCCTGAAAAAAAATGATCAGCACCCTGAATGAAGGATAGGCGAGTGTCTCCTGCGGCCAGAGCGACAACAGGTTCGACTTTTTCCCATGCGCCGTGTTCGTCGTTGGTGCCCTGCACAATCAACTTGGGTTTTGCACAGCTTGCAAGATAAGTGAAGTCGGAATTATTGACGGGAATGCCGAGACCGATGAGTTCGTGCACGCGAGGGTCCGCGCAACCAACCTGCAGACCAACCCAGCTTCCAAAACTAAAGCCGGCGACGAGCAGTGGAATTTCCGGATACTGCGCGGCCAAATAATCGACAGCGGCTTGCAGGTCCCCGCGTTCGCCCAATCCGCGATCATGTTCACCGGCGCTTAACCCCGCGCCACGAAAATTGAAACGGAGAACGGGAATGCCGAGCGCGTCCAAAGATTTAGCAGCATGGTAAACAACCTTATTATGGAGCGTGCCACCGAAAAGCGGATGGGGATGGCACACCACGGCCGCGAGTGCAGGCGTACCGGAACGAGTGGGAGTCCACAGTATGGCTTCGAGCGCGCCAACGGGGCCTGCCAGAAAGAAATTGCGGGAATCGTGATGAATCTGCATTAGGAATCAAGAAATCGAAAAAAAGTTTAACCGAATCTAAGATAGTGCACATCTATTGTCGCTTTAAGCAGACAGAATGTGCAGAGAAGAGGGGTTCTAGCCCGCCCACAACGAGGCATGTAGGTACTAGAGCTAAAAATATGGAATTTGACATTGAAGTTTGCGCGCACGGATGTTACTTTCAGCGCGGTTTAGTCGAAAAGGGGGGCCCGCATGGGCGATTTGTCGGATAGGCGTGAGGCCAGACGCTTTGTTATGACCCTGCCTGTGCGCGTGTTGGCGCACGACGCGAGCAGCCCAGAACTGCGCGCGAGCACACGCGACGTGAGTTATCGAGGACTGTATTTCCTCACCGATGCGCGGTTCGAAGACGGCACGGAAATCGATTTTATTTTGACGCTTCCGCAACAAGTGATATCCGCGGGAGACGTGAACATCCGGTGTCATGGCAAAGTGGTTCGCATTGAACCTACCGAGAACGGAAAGACCGGCATTGCCGCGAAGATCGAGAAATACGAATTCGTGCCGGCTCGCGCTCCCGCCGCCTGAAGTAAAGCCAGTTTCCGCACAATTGTCGACGTGCCTGTGGCCTGTTTTGCGTAGAATGGAGCCACCGGGTTGCACGAGATTTGACCGCCAGCAACTCACGGGAGATTGCCATGTATCATTACGATCCGACGCAAGCACTGGAAGAACTGCAGGAAGATGCGCTGCTGCCGCACCCGGTGAAGCTGCGCGACATGATTCTGAGAAATCAGCTGGGGCCGCGGGACGCACAGTTGCTTAATCAGGAATTCCAGGACTATCTGACGCGCTTCGGCGAATTGCAAAAACTGGCAAAAACCATTCTCGAGAAGCTTTCCACCGGCCCGCGCAAGGCCGCTTCGCTGTGATCCACGCATGCGGCAAACTGCCGCGCTGCGGCATCGGCCACGCGTGCTGATCTTTTCCGCTTCCCCTGGCGCCGGACAGGTGCGAGCGGCGCCAGCACTGCAAGAAGCGTTTCGAATGTACGGCGGTTGCAGCGTGGGCACGCCGACGGCACCAGTCACGTCAGCAAGATATTTCAGCGAATTTACGAAGACGCCGACATGGCAATGGTGCAGAGCGCGCCCGGAAGGATAGGCCGGCTGTACGACGGTACGGATGAACCCTGGAGCAACGCCCGGCGCCGGTTTGCGCTGGACCGCTTGCACGCGCAGCCGATGATCTTGGATGCCCGAGCGGGTGCAAGCGGACCTGTGCATGGCGACGCGTTTGCTGCGGAAATTCTGGCGTGGCTGATTGCAAAGAGAAAATTGCGTGCGTGTTATGTGTGATCGTGGTCACCGATTGCGACCTACACGCGATGTGGCTATGCCGGACGGTGGATCGTTACGACCTGGTATTGCCGGAATCGGCGGAATATCTGGCGGGCATCGGAGTGCCGCGAGAGAAATTGCACAAAAGCGGGATCCTATCGACCCGCAGTTCGTCGAAGTCGCCCTGGGGCTGTTACACTGATTCGGTTCATTTTGTGCCTGAAACGAATTGAATAAATAAATCATGAGACGAAATACGTTACTGATAGATGCGGACGACACGCTCTGGGAAAATAATGTTTTCTTCGAGAAGTTGATTGAGGATTTCATCAGTCTGGTCGAACCTTCCGGCTACAGCCGGGCATACATCCGACACATCCTGAATGAAACGGAGCGCAAGAATATCCGGCAGTACGGATACGGAGTGCGCAGCTTCGGGCGATCGCTTGAAGAAACCTACATCAAACTGGCGGACCAGATGGCGCGGCGGGAAGTGCTGGCGGAGATTCATAACCGGGTGACTGACCTGGAACGGACGCCACCGAAAATTCTGGATGGAGTGCCGGACACCTTGGCGTACCTGACGAGCCGGCACCGGCTGATTCTTTTTACAAAGGGCGAACCGGCGGAACAAGCGGCGAAGGTGGAGCGCTCCGGGCTGCAAGGCTTTTTTGAGGCGATTGAAATTGTGGCGGAAAAAGACGCGAAGACATACACGGTGCTGGTGAATAAGCACAAGATCGTGAAGACGCAGGGATGGATGATCGGGAATAGCCCGCGCAGCGACATCAATCCGGCGATGGAAGCGGGATTAAACGCAGTGTACATCCCGCATGTGAATACCTGGCAACTGGAACATGAACCGGTGGTGGCGAGATCGGGGAAGTTGGTGATTTTGCCTGCGTTTCGTGAGCTGCGGAATCATTTTTAGCTGTTTCTTGCGGAGGGGATTTGAGCGGGTCAAGCCATGCATCCAAGGTTGCGGTGGTTGGCGCTGGAGCTGTAGGCGGATATTTTGGTGGAATGTTTGCGCGGGCGGGCGTTCCGGTCGTACTGATTGGACGGCCTGCTTTTGTCGAGGCAGTACAACGTTCCGGATTGCGAATCGATTCGTTCCAGTTTCAGGAAACGGTGCACCCGCAGGCGTCGACGGAATTGTCCGCGGCTGCGGGCGCGGATATGCTGCTGTTTTGCGTGAAAACCACGGATACGGCGAGCGCGGCCAAAGAATTGGCCGGAATATTGCCGCGTGATGCGTTGGTGGTCAGCATGCAGAATGGTGTGAATAATGCGGAGGACATACGGGCAGCTTCGGGCATCGAAGCGTCGCCCGCGGTTGTGTATGTTGCCTCGTCCGTGCCCACGCCGGGAACTGTGAAACACCTGGGGCGCGGGGATATTGTGGTTGGGCCGAAGAATGAACGCACGGAAAAGATCGCGGAGATTTTTGGGGCGGCCAAGATTCCCTGCCGGATTTCCGAAAATATCCAAGGCGAGCTGTGGACGAAGTTGATCTGGAATTGCGCTCTGAATGCAGTCTCGGCGCTGGGGCGCGTAACGTATGGAGAGATTATCGAGAGCGAGGATGCGCGGAAAGTGGTTGAGGCGGCGGTGTACGAGACTTTGCGGGTCGCGCATGCCAAGGGCATTCAACCCGCCGGGCTTGAGGATCCGCAAGCCGCAATCGCGGGCTCGTTTCAGATTGCGGAGCAGATGAAAAGAACGCGGTCGTCGACGGCGCAGGACCTGGCGCGAGGTAAGCACACAGAGATCGATTCGTTGAATGGCTATGTGGCTAGGCTAGGAGCGAAATTGGGCGTAGCGACGCCGGTAAATCATACGCTGTACACGCTGGTGAAGCTGTACGAGCGCGGGTTCGACGGGTAGGGAAGTTTGTAGTTCGACGGTTCGCAGGTCGGGAATGACGTGCGAATTTTGCGTTGCGATCCTTGGTCGCCGGCTCCTCAGCATGGCCAGCAGTTAAGGCTTTTACTCGCCGTCGCATGACCATGCGATTTAAGATTATTCGCGCTGGGGGCCTTTGAAGGGAATGTGGACAATGGCTTCCAGGGCCACCGGTTGGCCGTCTTTTATGGCCGGGTGAAACTTCCACTGTTTGAAGGCTTCAATAGCGTTGGCATCGAGTTGCTTGTCGAGGCTGCGAACCAGCTGAATGCTATCGACGCTGCCATCGGGACGAATCACGCCGTAAAGAATCACTTCCCCCTCCACGTGCTGCTGGACCAGATCTTGCGGATATTTGGGATCGACCTTGCGAAGAGGTCCGGGTGCATTGAGCTGCGCGCTGCTGTGAGGCACCCCTGGCAAATGCATTTCGGAAAAGTGAATGATCCAACTGCCGGTGACGCTATTCAGGTTGGGCATATCAACGTTCATCGAATACACGCGATGCGCCGCAAAAATCTCTTCGGGTGCTGCGCCGGGTGGGAGCGAACCAAAATTGGGAGGGCCGGTGCGGGCCGGAGGATCATCGTCGGCATTCGGATCGGGGCGCTTGTAGACGTTAGAAGCTTTCGGCAAAGTTAATTTCCCGGGAGCGCCGAGGCCCGAAATGCCGGCATTTGGTTTGGGATTTCCGCCACTGATGCTGATGCCGATGGAACTTTTCCCTGCCAGATCGCCGGCTGTCGAAGAAGCTCCACCGGTTGAAGCATTCGCGGCATTTCCCGAGCCGCCGCCAGTGCCATTTGCTTTGCCTTCGGGAGAGATGGCCACACGAGCGGCCAGATTGCCATTGGGGATTTCGGTGACGGGCGCAGGCGGCCCGGGAGTCGACGATAACGCGATGATTGTGGCGGCCGAACCGCTGGAGGAGGGCGCCGCGGCGGTTGCGACTTCCGGCGCGGGAACGACTTCACCCGTTTGTGTGCGGTCAGAGACGCGCGGAGCGGACCCGGCATTGATTTCCAGTTGCGGTTTCACGGGAGCATCGGGAAGCTGAGCGAGACTCAGATCCGCCGGGCGGGTCTCCGTGTTCGCCACGTCCAGCGTAGGCGCATCGGTCGAGGCGATTTTCTTCTTCGCTTGCTTCGGACGGAGTTTCGCGAGCGTTTGTTCGCTGATTTGTAAACGCGGGCGAGCGGGAGCGGCGGGACTGGCAAGTTCGACCATATTCGGAAGCTGGGGAACGAACTTCGGCGGCTCCATAGGAGCGGAGGTGTTCACGAGAGTTTGCCGCGGGTGCGTGGGATGGGAAGGGTCGGTGAAGATTCGCTGACGAGGATGGTAGGCGTCTGTGTTTTCCGCAGCAGGAGCATCCGCAGGAGGAGTTTTTGGCGAGGCAACTTTGTGACCCTGCTTCGGAACATTGAGCAGCGGTAGATCCTCGATGTTGCCCGACCAGGTAAGTTCGGTATTGTCCAAAGCCGCAACGTGTTTGGGGGCTATGGGGATGTAAGGCCACGGCACGACAAAAAATACGACGTGCCAAAGAGCGGCGGCGAGGATCGCAGCGTAGGGGATGCGCCGCTGAATGCGGCAATCGATAAAGATATTGCCCTTTGCTTCGCCTTTCGGAACGCGCGTCCAGCGGAAAAAGGCGGCCAGCTCGCTGAAGAAATTCTGATGAAAACTGTTCCAGGCGATGGTCAGTTTTGGCTCGCCGACGCCGGGTAGATACACAGCGATCGGGTAGATCTCGTTCTGGCCGAGCAAATCAAACGGATTGACCTGAAATCGACGAAACATTGCCTTCCATTATAACGTGCCGGCCGCCGGCTCCGGCGCCGGGCCGGGCAGCACAGCGAGGGCGCAAAGAAAATAAGATGACCGGTAGGCGGCGGAGGTTTACTCCGAAGCTGGATCGTTCACCGGAATAGTTTTGATCAAGCGATAAAAGCTGAGAGTTGCATCACCTTGACGCAACACACGCACAGACTGCAAATTCCCGACAGCCGCGGGGAGAGCGAAATTGCGGCGATGTTCCGCGATGACCAGGCTCCCCTCAGACAAAAGCCTAGCAGAACCGAGGAAAGAGAGCACGCGGTCATAATCGGCAGTATGGTCGTAGGGAGGATCGAGGAAAAGGATTTGCGGCGGTACCGTGGAGCCGGAACATTCTTGCGCGAGGCCTTTTAGAGCATGCAAGACGTCGATGGAGAGGATACGAGCGCCTTCTATTATTTGAAGCCAGGCGAGATTTTTCTTGATGAGCGCAACGGCGGGGATGTGTTTTTCGATGAACACAACTTCGCTGGCGCCACGACTCAGGGCTTCGATACCGACGGCACCGCTACCGGCAAAAGCGTCGATGAAAGAGGAGCCGATCACCAGGTCACCGAGAATGTTGAAGAGTGTTTCCCGAAGGCGATCGCTTGTGGGGCGCAGATCGAGGCCTTTGAGGCTTTGCAGGTGGCGGCTGCGAAATTTTCCGGCGATAACGCGCATCAGGATTCCCGTTTCTCAGCCTATGCGGGCGAGATGATAGCGGCGCTGCCATTCGCTCGGCAAAACGTTAAGGATTTCGCGCAAGGAATTGTTTTTGGCGGGATCTTCGGCGAGGGTGAAGGCTTCTTTGCGCGCGAGTTCTAATAATTCGCGATCACGGAGCGGACTGGCAATCTGAAAGCCGAGTTCGCCGGATTGCCGGGTCCCGAAGAATTCTCCAGGGCCGCGCAATTGCAGATCGGCTTCGGCAATTTCGAAACCATTGTTGGTGCGCACCATAGTTTCCAGGCGGGCGCGGCCTTCTTCCGTCAGGCGATGAGGAGCGACCAGAATGCAATGGGATTTCTGGGCGCCGCGACCGATGCGGCCGCGGAGTTGATGAAGCTGCGACAGGCCGAAGCGCTCGGCATGCTCAATGACCATGACGGTGGCGTTCGGAACGTCGACGCCGACTTCGACAACCGTGGTGGTGACGAGGATCTGCACTTCATTGCGACGAAAACGCTGCATCACATCATCTTTCTCTTCGCTGGAAAGGCGGCCGTGCAGGAGGCCGACGCACAGCGTGGGAAAAACGATCTTCGAGAGCCGCTCATACTCTTCCATGGCTGCCTTGAGTTCGAGCTTGGATTCCTCGATTACGGGATAAATCACGTAGGCCTGATGGCCGGCTTGGACTTCGCGGCGTATGCCTTCCCACACGCCGGGAAGATGCTGCTCGGTCGTCATGCGCGTGGAAATAGGCGTGCGCCCGGGAGGAAGTTCATCGATCACGGAGACGTCCAAATCGCCATACAGAGTGAGGGAAAGGGTTCGCGGAATAGGAGTGGCGGTGAGCACGAGAACATGAGGCGCCTGGCCATACTTGAGGGCTTTATCCATTAATTTCTTGCGCTGCATGACACCGAAGCGGTGCTGTTCGTCGATAGCGACGAAGCCCAAGCGCTGGAACTCTACGTTGTCTTCGATCAAGGCATGGGTGCCAATGACGAGTTGCGCTTCACCGCTGCGGATGCGCTCCTTAACGGCAGTTTTTTCGGCAGTTTTCAGGCCGCTGATTAAGACATCCACATGATAGCCACCGGCTGCGAGAATGCGGCGCGCGGCGAGGTAATGCTGCACGGCAAGAATTTCCGTGGGGGCCATCAAGGCGGCCTGGCAACCATTTTCCATGGCGATTACGGCAGCCTGCAAAGCGACTATGGTTTTGCCGCTTCCCACGTCTCCCTGAAGAAGCCTATTCATGGGGACGGGTCGCTCGAGATCGCCGGCGATTTCCGCAAGGACGCGCTTTTGCGCGGCGGTGGGCTTGAAAGGAAGGATTTTTTTCAACGCCTCGCGAATCTTGTCTTCGCGGACACGGAAGGGGAGAGCGCTTGCCTTGCGCGTGGCTTTACGTCCCAAGGCCAGGCTCAGCTGGTATAAGAAAAATTCTTGGAAGATCAGTCGGCGCTGCGCGGGCGAGCGGAACTGATTGAGGGCTTCGAGCGATTCTCCCTGGGAAGGAAAATGCGCCTGGATTACGGCGTCACGACGAGAGGGAAATCCAAGACGATTACACAATTCCAAGGGAAGGATGTCGAGGATGGTGTGGTCGAGATTTTGCAGCGTGGCGTAAATGGCGCGGCGGATCTGGCGCGTCCCGAACGTACCGATAGCTTCATAGACGGGTACTATCCGGCCCATCTCCGCGGAGTCCACATCTTCGCCGCTCAACACTTCGAATTGCGGATTCACCATTTCGCGACGAGCGGGACGCTGCTTATCGATTTCCACTTTGCCGTGGAGAATCAGTTCCTGCCCGGGCTTCAAGCGGCCCTCCAGGAAGCCCCCGTGAAAAAACTTGCAAGGAAGCGAGCCGCTATCGTCCTGAACCAGCAAATGGTAAATGGCGTCTCGGCCATACATGCCACGGACAGCCTGGCCGCTCATGACGCGGGCGCGCAAAGTGTAGGTACCGTTCGGCTGAACATCTTTTATTTTCGAAAAGTGGATGCGGTCTTCGTAACGGAAGGGGAGATAGTTGAGCAAATCTTCGAGAGTATAAATGCCGCGCTGCGCTAGGAGCTCGGCGCGCTGAGGGCCTACACCCTTCATCATTTGGACATTGGTCTGGAGGCTGACGCTCATCGCTCTCTTCTTTATACCATCCCGAAGTAAGCCATGCTTTTCGTGAAGCTTGCGCCATCGGCATGGGTATCGATAGAGTGGGTTTGCGGCCACGAATTTCGCCCAGGAGGGTGCTTTGGCAGACGATCGGTTGAGCGGTTCAGACAAGCGCATCCTGCTGCTGTGGGTGCTGTGCGGGCTGATTGGCGCGCTTTTTGCGCAGCGATATTTTTTCCGGGCGTTTCCGGAAGCGTCGGTGGATTTCAAAGTGTCGCGCGCGGAAGCGCAGGAGCGCGCCAAACAATTTGTAGAAGGTCTGGGCGAAAACCTGAACGGCTATGAATCCACAATTATTTTTGACGTGGACGAAAACGCAAAGACCTATCTCGAACGAGAACTGGGATTACAACAAGCCAACCAACTCATGTCCGGGCAATTGAACATCTGGTATTGGGACGTGCGCTTTTTCCGGCCGAAGCAGGAAGAAGAGTTCCTTGTGCGCATCAGCCCGGCCGGAAAAGTGGTGGGCTACGACCACAAGATTGAAGAAGCACGGGCAGTGAAATCTCTTAGTCGAGACGAGGCAGAGACTGCGGCGGAGAAATTTGCGCAGACAAAGCTTGGCGCGGACCTGAACCAGTGGGATTTCTTGCCAGCGGAAGCGAATTCACAGGCACGGCCGAACCGGGTGGATTGGTCCTTCACCTGGGAACGTAAAGGATTTAAGGCCAAGGAAGCACCGTACCGGCTGCAAGTGGGACTGCAGGGCGACCACGTGGGGGACAGTCAGGAATTTTTGCAGGTGCCCGAGGCGTGGGTTCGCGGGTATGCGCACCTGCGATCGACGAACAATTTTTACGAAGAGCTGGCGCTGGTCCCGTATGGATTTTTGTTGGGCGGGGCGCTATGGCTGGGCGTGACTCTGTGGCGGCAAGGAAAAACGTCGTGGGCAGCGGCTCTAAAAATTGGCGCGGTGGTCACCATACTTTACTACCTGATGGAGTTGAATGATTGGGGTTCCGTGCGAGCTACATACGACACGCAGGTGGCCTATGGAGGGTTTGTAATCCAGAAATTGTTCTGGATGTTGTTGGCGGCGGTGGGTACGGCGCTCACGATCAGCCTGGTGTATCCGGGAGGCGAACCACTGTACCGGGCAAGCCAACCCCTAAACTTGCGGCTGCCGATGGCGTTCACGTTGCGCGGCATTCGTTCGAAGGAGTTTTTCAGCGCGGGAGTGGTGGGCGTGTGCCTGGCAGCGGCGCACATTGGATTTATTACCGCGTTCTACATGATTGGCAACCGCTTGGGAGTTTGGGCGCCCCAGGACATCAAGTATTCAGACATCGTGAACACGCCATTTCCCTGGATTGCCGGCGTGGCCATCGGAGTTCTGGCGGCTACGAACGAGGAATTTACGTTCAGGCTGTTTGCGATTCCGTTTATGCAGAAACTGACGGGCTCGCGCGTGCTTGCCGTGATTCTGCCCGCATTTTTCTGGAGCTTTCTGCACAGCAATTATCCCCAGGAACCCGGCTACATTCGGGGGATCGAAATCGGGATCATGGGAATTGTGGCAGGACTGGTCATGCTGCGCTGGGGGATCGTGGCAACCCTCGTCTGGCATTACACCGTGGACGCGTCGCTGGTGGGCATGCTGCTGATTCGCTCGGATAATTTGTACTTCAAAATTTCCGGGATCGTTGTGGGGCTGGCGGCGGTGGTGCCGGTGGCTTATTGCGGTCTGCTGTATATAACGCGTGGGCGATTTGAAGCCGTGGACGAGCTGCTGAACCGGGCCGCGCCAGCTCCGGAAATCAAACTTGCGCGCGAACCGGTTGCCGCCGCCGAGCAGGTCGAACACTCCACACGACGGTATGACGCGCTCACCACGGGAGCAATGGGCTTCCTAGCAGTATGCGTGATCGTCGGAGGTTTTTTCGCGTTGCGTCTGAAGCGCGAACACATTGGCGATTACCTTAAGGTTTCCGCCGACCGCAGCGAAGCGACGCAACGTGCGGACGCAGTAATGCGGGAGCGTGGACTGGACCCGAACAGTTATCGCAAATCCGCGGTTATGGTGGACACGACTGACCCGACCGTGAATGAGTTCCTCGATCGCCGCATGTCCGTTGGCGCGATCAATAACATTTACGCACAGTGGGTACCTGGGGCGCTTTGGAGGGTGAGGTATTTCCGGGATTCGCAGGTGGAAGAATTCGCGGTGACGGAAAAGCCGGATGGTTCTTTGCATGGCTTCTGGCACACCCTGGCGGAGGCCGCTAAGGGGGCGAACCTGACGAAGGAAGAGGCGCTTGGCATCGCGGAAAAATATCTACAAGAAAAGAAGGAAATCAACCTGGCCGAATGGAAGCTGGTCAGTTCGGATTCCGACAAGCGGCCGAATCGCACGGACCATTTGCTGATCTGGCAGCAAAACACGCCGCTCGATCCAGAAAAATCCGCTGGTGCTGATTCGTCCAACCACGCGTATATACGCATGAGCGTTACCGTGCTCGGCGACGAACCGGCCGATTACAGGACGTTCATCAAGATTCCGGACGAATTTGTTCGCAAGCAAGGAGAGCAGACGGTTGCGCGGATCCTGGTGGCGATTTTCCAGGTTTGCGTAGCTTTGGCGCTGCTGATCGGAGTGCTGGTATTTTTCTTCAAGCGTTTGCGCGTGCAGCCGGCGGTGAGGATTCCTTGGCGACGCTTGTTTAGCTGGGGACTGGCCGGAGTTGTCGGCTATGGTGTGAGCTTCTTGTTTGGACGCGGGATCCCGGCGCTTCTGCAGCAATATCCGACGTCGATGCCGCTGAGTATATTTTTCGGCACTACTGGCGTGGGCATCTTCTTGATATGCGCGTTCCTATTCGGAGCCATCACCGTGCTATATGGGTTGGCGTGGTCCTTTGGCGCGCGGAGCTTCGGCGAAGAACAACTTCCCGGCTGGCTTGGCATGCCCGCACTTTATTATCGGGACGCATTCTGGATCGGGGTGGGAGGGTCGGCAGTGCTGATTGGATTGCGGCGACTGCTGGATTTTGTGGCGGCGTGGTGGCCGACGTTGCACCGCGAACTTCCGGCGAGCTTCGGCGATTCCTATGATGCGATCTATCCGGGGCTGGGCGCAATGGGAAGCGCGGTGTTTCGCGGCTTGCTGGCAACGGGGATTCTGGTTCTGGCGGCGGCGTTTATGGCAGCGGAAGTACGGCTGCGCTGGCTGCGGCTGGTGGTGTTTGTTGCAGTTGCCGCTGCAACCGTGCGAAGTTGGGGATCGCCGGCGGATTTTGCGAAGCAGTTTTTGATTTCAACGATACTTCTGGCGGTGGTGGTGCTCGGGGTAAAGCGGGTGGTGCGATTTAATCTATTGGGTTTATTTCTGGTGCTCGCTTGTACAGCGCTGCTGGCCGGTGCCGCGGAGCTGGTGACGCAGCCGAACGCATTCTACCGCGCGAACGGGTACGGAATGCTGGTGGCCATGGTGGCGCTGCTGGCCTGGCCATTGGTGGCTTGGCGACAGGGCGGGGATGCGGTTCCGGCCGCGAATTGAGGGACGACGCCAGATCGCGAGAGCGCATCAAACAAGCAAGGTGAAAAGGTGCGCGCGACGGAGGGTGCATCCTTCCGTTGCTCACCTCGAGAAAGTCACCGCGTCTAACGTATCGTCGGGGAGTGCGTCATTTTTCAGCGTGATTACCGATAACCCAACGTCAGGATAGTTGGGGATTTAGACCAGATTCGGCAAAGAGAAAGCGAATATGTCTTTACCCTCGTGGGCTCTGGCTTTTGCAGATGAATCCGGTCAAACCAGCAATTCGGATTCCGCGTTGGCTTCGGTGACATCCCTGGCCAAAACGGAAGAACCGGTGGTGGTCAAACAGGCGCAGGCCGGAAGCCGACCTGCGTTCGAGGAACTGGTTCGCCGGTACGATCGAGACGTGCTGCGGTTGGCATTGAACCTGATGAAGCGCAGCGAAGACGCACGGGACGTTTACCAGGAAGCTTTCCTGAAAGTTTTCCGGAATCTGCACCGGTTCCGGTTCGAATGCAGTTTCTACACGTGGCTGTACAGGATCGTAACCAACGTTTGCCTGGACCATCTGCGGCGGCGGCAAGCGCGGCCCGAAGATCAGGCCCCGGAATCACATTCCGCACAGTTTGAAGATGCAGGTGCGGACTTTTTCGAGCGCCAACGAGAGCACCGGGCGACACTCGATCCGGAACGGAGTTTGCTGGGACTGGAAATCGAAACGCGGCTGGCTGCGGCGATGCAGCGGCTGTCTCCGCGCGAACGCATCGTTTTCGAGATGAAACATTATCAGGGACTGAAGCTACGGGCCATCGGCAACGTGCTGGGCACGAGCGAAGAGACCGTGAAGAATTCACTGTTTCGTGCGACGCGGAAACTACGTAGCGAACTCGGAGTGCTGCGATGAACGCGGGTGATGGGAATAAGGCCTGCGCGGCGATTGGCGCGCTTCTGGTGTTTTATGTTTGCGATGAAGTGAACGAGCAGGAACGCGCGGCGATTGAAAGCCATCTGGCAGAGTGCTCGGTTTGCCGGGCGCACCTTGCCGAAGAACGCGAGTTTCAGAAGGTAGTCAGTTCCCTACCCCACACCGCGGATGAAATCGATGCGGCAGGCATTCTGCTGTCGCACTGTCGCAGTGAGCTTGCAGAAAAATTGGATGATCTGGAGCGGCCAGCGGCGAAAGAAAGAGCGCAGACCTTCCGATGGCTGCGTGGCTGGATGATGCTGCATCCGGCGTGGAGCGCGGGGACGCTGGTGCTGGCAGGGCTAGTGGCGGGAAACCAATACGCGCAATGGTCCAACCGGAGCGAGGGCGCCGGTCAGGAACAAGTTGTGAATGTGCGGCCCAGTTCGCAATTGACGGATGATCAGTTGTCGAAGATGGCCGTTGCCGGAATCAATTTTACTTCTTCATCGTATTCGGGCTCGAAGAATGTTCGGGTGCGGCTGAATGCGGAACAGCCCATTGAGCTCAACGGAAACGCGGACGATTCGAATGTGCGCAGCGTGCTGACGTTTGTGGTGAAGAACGGCAAGCGCTTTGATTCCGGAGTGCGGCTGGATTGCCTGGATGCGCTGAAGGCTCACGCGCAGGATTCCGTGGTGAGGACGGCGCTGCTGACGGCGGCGCGCAAGGATCCGAATCCGGCGGTGCGGCTAAAAGCACTAGAGGTGCTCCACGATGCCGGAATCGATGGCGGGGCAAGACAAGTGCTGCTGGATGTGCTGCAGCACGACGCCAATCCGGGAGTGCGCGTGGAAGCGGTGAACCTGCTGGTTCGCAGCCTGGAAGAGGCACAGGGCCAGGCCCCGGTGGTTGCGGCGCCACATGGCCCGGAGCTGCCTTCCGCGGTGATCATCCAGGCGGGAGCTCAGGCTCGAGGAAACGACGGGTCGATCGAGAGTCTGATGCTGGAACTGCAAAATTTGCAGCAGAACGATCCCAGCCGTTACGTTCGTCTGCGAAGCACCGCGGCGTTGCGTGAGATCAACGCCCGCAACGATCAATAATCAGGCATGGGAATCAGGCGTGCGGCAGTCATTCGGCATCGGGCAGTGACGGAGCAGTGATCGCGCGGGCGCGAAACAGAGTTTGGATTCCATTCATGCCAGGTTCTTCACACATTCCGGTAGTTGCGACCCGGAGGCTTGCAGCATTGGCGGGGCTTGCGGGATGCCTTTTGCTTGCCGTGCCGTCGCTTGCCGACAACACTCCCCGGCACGCTTCAATGGAACGTACAGGAGAGCTGCGCGTCACGAATGGCATGACGCTGCATTTGAACACCGACCTCGGCAACGTGCGCATCGAGACCCTACCGCCGGGTGCGCCGCCGACCCTGAAATACTCCGTTCATGTCGAGACCGATGCCCCCGCACCGGGAGGGGATAGGCTGCTCGATTATTATTCTCTGGCCACGCGTGAAACGATGGACACGGTGTTTCTTGCAGGTACGCTTCCGAACGTGAACATGCTCGCTGCGACTCATAGGACGAATAGCCGGAACGTACAATTTTACGTGCAGTTCTTGGTGACGGTGCCAGCGACGTTCAGCCTGGATATTTCGACCGGCCTGGGGGATATAGAGACGGCCGACATCGATGGACATGTCAGCCTGGTGACGCAAGCGGGGAACATTACCACCGGCCGGATCGGCGTGATGGGCGGACCTTCGGCGCGCGGCGAGCGAACCGTGGCCAAGATCGAAACGCAAGGCGGGCACATCACGATGAAGGATGTGGCGGGCGATCTGGACGCATATACAGCGGGCGGCCACATCCTGGCCGGAAGCATTGACGGCAATGCCCGCCTGCGGACGGGCGGCGGTCATATTCGCGCGGCGAAGATCAAGGGCACGGCGCGACTGGAAACCGATGGAGGCAATATCACGGTCGGCGAAGCGGGTTCTTACGTCACGGTGCGTACGGCCGGCGGTCAGATCGACTTCGGAGAAGTTCACGGATCGGTTCATGCAGAAACGGGCGGCGGGGGAATTCGCGTGATCTCCGTTGCCGGGCCGATGGAAGTGGCCAGCACCGGAGGCAGCATTTGCCTGACGCGAGTTGCTAGCCGGGTTCATGCCGAAACCGGGGAAGGCACCATTACCGCCTGGATCAATCCAGAACTCCAGCTGAATGCGCGGTTGGTGAGGCTGCCGGGGCCATCGCAGCTTGCTTCGCAAACCGGGGACATTGTGGTGTTTCTGCCGCGGAACATTGCCATGACCATTGACGGAACAATCGACAACGGCGGGCCGGGGCGAATTGAAGCCGATCCGTCGTTGCCTTTGAATATACAGTCGCAGCCGAACGGCCCGGTGCACGTGGTGGCGTCACTTAACGGCGGGGGAGCACTGCTGAAGCTACACACGATGGCGGGAAGAATTCAACTGCAATATCTGGACGCGCAGGTACAGCTGCGGCAATCGCTGCAGGAAGAGGAGAAGCAGCGTTTGGCGGAGAGGTTGCGTGAGTACGAGGCGAGTCCGGCAGCGCTTTCTCCCGTGCCACCCGCACCGGGAAATGCGCCACCGGAGCTGTCACCGAACGACGATTGGTTCGATAGCGCCAAGAAGCGCTTTGAACTGATTTTCATAGGACGCGTTCGTGAAGACCCGAAGGAATTCTCGCAGAGACTGACGGTATCGCCGAAGCCGGAATATCCAGCGCTGGCGCGAAATGCGGGAGTACAGGGCAGGGTGGTCTTGGAGATACGTTTGAAGGCGGATGGGTCTGTGAGCGTGGAGCGGATTTTGGAAGGCCAGCCAGTGCTTGTGGATGCGGCTACGGCAGCGGTGCAGAACTGGCGAGGGAAGCCGGAGGAAATCAACGGAAAGAAAGTGGAAGTCATTTCGATTGAAAGCTTTGAGTTTCAGCTGCATTAGCGCGGCGTGATTCAGAGATGTTTTCTGTCCCCGGGGAATACATTTTGTTTATGTTATTGAAGGAGGATTTATGAAGCTTCACTCCGCATTCTGCCGCATGGCTGTGGGTATGTATTTCGGAATTGCGCTGCTTGCGCCGGCGTGCTTTGCAACCTCGCAGGAAATCACCAAAACATATCCGATGCGTCCTGATGGCACGTTCGAACTGAACAACGTAAATGGGACGGTGCGGATTGAGGGTTGGGACAAGAACGAAGTGGAAGTGCGCGCGGTCAAGACGACACAAGATCAGCGATCGCTGCTGGACCTGGTGGCTATTGACGTGGATCGAACGCCGGAGGGTTTAGCGGTCACCACGAGATACCCGCAGGAAGAAGGGGTTGAGGTCGCGGTGGACTATCTGATCCATGTTCCACGGAACACCCGGCTGAACCATGTGAACAATATCAACGGGACGCTGCGGATCTTTAGCTCGGAATCACTGGGAGAGCTGCACACGGTGAACGGGAATATCGAGATATACGAAAGCAGCGGAGACGTGCACGCGCATACAACGAATGGAAACATCTACGTGGAACTGAAGCGTGCGAGTGATGCGCGAGGGGCATCCGCGGAAACGACCAACGGCTCTGTACTGTTGGCGATTCCTGTCGACATGCCGGCGGAGTTGGATGCCCGTTGCATGAACGGCAGCTTTTCCAGCGAATTGCCGCTGGTGATGAAGGGAGCGGCCCAACCACGCACGGTACATGGCGAGCTGAACCATGGCGGCGCGCCAATCCACCTGGGGACAGTCAATGGCACGATACGTGTGGTGGCGTTGCGGTCAACGGTTTAGGTTTTTGTGCGTCTAAGGGCTCAAGGAGAGGAATTCAAATGAACTCAAAACTCTTTTTCAAAACACTTGGGCTAAGCGCGCTGACCGTGGGGCTGGTAGCGATGCCCGGCTCATCGGCGCGCAAGCAGGAATCCACAGGGACGGAGAGGCAGAAGTCTTTCGAGGTGGAGATTCCGCAGGAAGCCGCGGCACAGATGGCGGGGCTGCAGGAACGACTGAACAATTTGAATATTACTTCCGACGGCGACGATAACCTGCAGGTACTGGTAAGCGGCGGCGGAAGCTGGCTGGGAGCGGGAATCAGCGAAGTCACTTCCGAGAAAGTGAAGGCATTCAAACTCCCGGCGGAACGTGGCGTGGTCCTCGGGAAAATCGTCCCGGAAAGTCCGGCGGCGAAGGCGGGATTGCAGGAAAACGATGTCGTGACCGAAATTAACGGCCAGCGCGTGGAAGGCACCGAGGAGTTTCGGCGGATGGTTCGCGAAATTCCTTCGGGGCGGACAGCGCAGTTTGTGGTGTGGCGCGACGGCCGGTCCCAGAACATCAGCGTGACCCTCGGAAAATCGGAAATGCGCCATGGCGGCACGTTAGTGGCCCCGGCGGCTCCCGGAAGTTTTTCCTTCCAGATCCCTGAGATGCCGGAAATGGGCGGAATATTTGAGGGCGGCCCGTGGACGGCATCCAGAACGCGCCTGGGGATCGATGCGGAAAATCTCGACGGCGAATTCGGCAATTACTTTGGCGCACCCGGCGGAGAAGGAATTCTGGTTCGTGGAATTTTCCCGGACACACCCGCGGCAAAGGCGGGGTTGAAAGTGGGCGACGTGATCACGAGCGTGGACGGCGAGAGAATCCGAACTGCCGGTGAGCTGCGCGCGAAAATGGCCGCGAAATCACAGGCGAAAACCCTGAAGCTGGGGCTGATTCGCAACAAGGCTGCGCTTTCCTTGTCTGTGGAAATTCCTGCGCCGACCGAGAAGAGAGAGTCTCACAACGGAGTGCGCTCGAGCATCTAGCGCGAGCGCTCATCACCGGATGTTTTTGCGCGTGGCAGGGCCTGCAAAAGTTAATTCATCCACAATTCTTTGCAAGCGACGTTCTTCGACTGGCTTTCCGTCCTGCCAGACCATGCCGGAAAAGACCGCTCATGACTTCTTTATGGGTAAGTCGGAGAATCCACTGTCAAAGGCAGCGTAGTGTTGATGCGGTTCTTCCTGCTGGTTCAGTGCGGCACCGGCATATTCGACCCAGGCGTGGGCTTCAAATTTTTCGGACACTTTGCGGACGCCAATTCGCAAAGCGGCAGGCACACCCTGCTTTTGCAGCAGGTACCACAGGGTGAGGGACTCGCCGAGACAAGTAGGTCGCGCGATTCCGTAGTGCGCGCCGGCTTTGACCATCCGGCAAGTCGTCTGCACAACCTGTGCCGCGGGAGGATTTTCCATTTGCGGAGCCGGAACGGGCGGCAAATGTTTCTGCAATGCTGCCCTGGTTTTGTTGAAGCCGCGCAACCGCAGCGAAATGGCGCTCCACGGCAACAGGAAGAACGCCCGCCAGAAAAGGTTGCGGGCCTGGGGATCCAGCGCCCTATATCGCTGGAATGCTTTCCACATCAGCGGGAACTACTTTGAGGAGGCCGTTCTCGACCAACTGGGTGAGCAACTCGACAAGATGAATTCGCAGTACGTTTGGCTCTACTTCGAATTCCTCGGTCAACATGGCGAACGCGGTTTCGATGCTGGACGAACGCGTTGCCAATTCCCACATGCGCGTGCCGGTCGAGTCCAAGCCGAAATATTTCTCGGTGTCCAGGTTCAGCAAAACTGTTTCTCCGTCCAGATGCCTTACCAACACATGTGCTGGCACCACCACGCGATCTGAAAACGCCACCATCTCCTACGCTCCCGGCCTATGAGCCTCAATCCCACATGGTTTCTGCTGCGCTTTGGTTACAACTATCTTACCGGTATTGCCGTTCCCCGTCATGCAGGTTCCCGCACGAAAGGCGCGTGCAATTATTGTTTTCTGGGGACAGACAGGCTATAAACTCGAGAGTGCCCGATTCCGCGATTAGCATCGAATCTTTGGAAAAATCGTTTCCGCAGGCGCGAAGTGGTTGGCGCGCCATGCTACAGCCGTTTTCGGCCGCGACCGCGACGGCGCTTCGGGCAATATCCTTTCAGGTCCAACGGGGCGAAGCCGTGGCGCTTCTGGGCACGAACGGAGCGGGAAAGTCTACGCTCCTGCGCATTCTGGCCACGCTGCTGCTGCCCACGCGCGGTGCGGCGATGGTTGCCGGGTATGATGCCGCGAAAGAGCCGGCGGCGGTGCGCCGACAATTGGGCTATCACGCGGGTTCTGATACCGGCTTTTATGCGCGGCTGACAGCCGCAGAAAATTTGCGGTTTTTTGGGCGCCTGAATCATTTATCGGATTCGTTTTTGCGGCAGCGCATTCCAGTGCTTGCGGAACGTTTTGAGCTCGCAAATGTTCTGGGAAATCAAGTGCGCACTCTTTCCTCTGGCACTATCCAGCGCCTGAGTCTGCTTCGCGCGCTGCTTCACGAACCAAAAGTACTCCTGCTCGATGAGCCTACGCGCAGCCTGGACGCGCTGGCGGCCACGGATTTTCGCCGATTCCTCAAGGCCGAGGTGCTGCAGCGACAAGGTACTTCCCTGCTTTTCGCGTCCCATACGCTGCCGGAAATTGAATATTTGGCGGACCGCGTCGCGATTCTGAAGGAGGGGACGCTGGTGGCCCTCGATACCGCCGCGGCGCTCAAGGCACGATCGAGCACGCTATCCTTGGAGGAAGCGTTCTCCGTTCTTACCGGCCACAGTGTTCATGCGTTTGAGGAGCCGCCCGCTTCATGACGCGCGTGCTCCGCGATTTTCTTCTGTTCTTCCGGCGCGACCTGCAGATCGCCAGCAGCTACCGTGGCCCGTTTATCCTCGAACTGGTGGAAGCACTGTTCGGGGCGACGACGTTTTATTATGTGGCGCTTTTCGTGGACTCACCACAACTGCGCGAGTCGCTTCCGCACGGCACGTCGTACTTCGCGTATTCGTTGGTGGGGTTTGCTTTTTTCGATTACCTTCATGCGGCGCTGGATTCCTTTGACCGCAGCCTGGAAGAAGCGCGGGATACAGGAACGCTGGAACCACTGTTAGTGACGCAAGTAACTCTGCCGGTGATTCTGGTTGGCTCGGCAATGTATCCATTTGCGCTGACAACGTTGCGGGTTGCCGTATACCTTGGTTGGGGAAGCGTTCTGTTCGGGTTTCCGTTGCACTCGGCAAACTGGCTGTCGGTCCTGGTGGTGCTGGCGGCGACGCTTCTATCGTTTTCAGGGCTGGGCATTTTCTCATCGGCATATTTGTTGCTGTTCAAGCGCGGAAACCCCGCGAAATGGTTTTTCCTGGGCGTTTCGAGCATCGTTGGGGGAATGCTGTACCCCGTTAGCATACTGCCCAGATGGCTGCAGGTGGTGGCGCACTTGAATCCTGTTACCTATGCGCTGGACGCCATGCGCGCAGCGCTCCTGGAAGGCGCTGGACTTTCTACGATCGTGCGACCCTTGTTAATCCTTCTTTTTTTTGCTGCGGCGCTCTTGCCCACCGCTATGCTGGCATTCTCTTGGGCGTTGCGACGCACGAAAATCACGGGCACGCTCTCGCACCGTTAAGGGTCCGCGAAGTCCAGCGAGATTTCGCCTAGTTCAAAAAAATCGGCCCTGCGACGCAGGGCCGATTCGCGAACAGAATGTTGTGGATTTTCGACTAAGACTTTTTCTTCTTTCCGACCTTTGTGTCAATGCCTCCGGTGAGTTGCTGAACGGCTTCCAAGCCCTGTTTCGCCTGTTGGCCATAGGGCCCGTTGGGATCCAGTTCGACCGCTTTCTGATAGGCTTCGACAGTTCCCGGCTTGAGAGTCACTTCCATCTTATCTCCGACCTGCTTGTAGTCCGCCGAAGCGACGAGGCAGGCCCCAAGGAGATACCAGCCCTGAGGATTCTTGGGATCGATTTGCGTAGCTTTCTGCAATGGCTCGACGGCGTCCTGCATGCGTCCTGCCTGGTAGAGACTTATTCCGAAATTGCGCCAGGCGAGGCCAGCGTTGGGCGGATCCAATTCCGCGCTCTTGGTGTAGGCGGCCTTGGCGTCATCGATCTTTCCCGCGCGCGCCAAGACGTTGCCGAGATTGTTGTAATAGCCGGCATTGTCAGGCTTGGCGACCACCGCTTGCTGGTAGGCATTGATGGCTTCGTCGTTGCGTCCGGCCAGATCATAAGCCTGGCCCATGTTCGCCCAGAAAAGGGCGATGTTCGGGTCCTTTTCTGGCGCAACCTTCTTGGCTTCCGTGAACTCATTCGCTGCTTGAGTGGCAAGGTCGTTCACTTTCGCTTTAAGCGCGTCCTTCTGATCGGGCGTGGCCTTGGTAAGATCCGCTTTGGCGGTTCTCTCTTGTTCAAGCAGCGCCATGCCCTGGTCGAAGTGCAACTTCATTCCGGAAAACTTGGATTTCTCTTCGGCCTGCTTTTTCATTTGGGCCGCAGCTTCGGGATTCTGCTTTTCAAGCATTTCCTTAAAGTTGAAGCTGATGGGCGGAACATCGGTGCCGCCGTGAACTTCGAAAACGGTGGTAAAAGGATCTTTCACTTGCGGCGGATGAACGATGACGGTGTACTTGCCACTTCTAAGATTGTTGAATTGATACTTGCCTTCGGCATCGGTCTTGGTCTCCTGGGTGGCTCCCTGATCGCTCTTGAGGGTGATCGGGAAATCGGCCCAAGGTTTGCCGTCAAAATCGACGATGGTGCCCCCTACCTTACCGTCCTGGGCGGACGCTTTCGGTACGGCTAAACAAGCGAAGCCAAAAATAAACAATGCGGCGAGCGCATACGCTTTCAAAAATTTCGACATGCTCCATTCTCCTTTGTGCTCGAGGAGCACTGGCCAAGGTTCTCGGGCCAGTATGCCCCCATTATCGCTCATCTGCGACAGAATCCAAGGTTTCGCTGGCCGGGCCAGCCCCGACAGCGGCCCGCACGCGGTAGGGGATAGGGTCGGGTATTCTGGCTTCCGCGAAGGCCCGTAAACGCAACAGGCAGCTATCGCATTTGCCGCAGGCCAGATCTTCTCCCTGATAGCAGGACCATGTTAAATGCAAAGGCGCGCCAAGAGCCACGCCGCGGCGGATGATTTCGTTCTTTTTCATGGCGATTACCGCTGTGACTATATCAATCTTCGTCTCTGGCCTGGTTCCCACTCGAATCAATTCCTGGAACGCGCGATAGTATTCCGGGCGGCAATCGGGATAGCCGGAACTGTCTTCGGCCACCGCGCCTATATAAACGGCTTGCGCGCCGATGGCTTCGGCCCAACTGACGGCGACGCTCAGGAAGTGCGCATTGCGAAAAGGCACGTAGGTCACGGGAATTGCCGATCCGCTGCCGGGCCCTGTCCCCAGCTCATTCTCCGGTACGTTGATGGTTGTGTCTGTGAGCGCTGACCCTCCGATTGCGCGGAAATGATCGAGCTTCACCGGGAGGCGCTGCTCGACGGCGTAAAAGTCGGCGATGGCTTCGAAGGCCTGGCGTTCACGCTTCTCTGTGCGCTGACCGTAGGAGGCGTGCAACAACGCCACATTTCCGGGACCGTGGCGTTTGCGAGCAATGGCGGTGCAGACACAGGAGTCCATTCCACCGCTGAGGAGTATCACCTCCTTGCCGTTATCGCTCATGTTTCATTGGCCTTTGTTCTGAACTCGCGGAGCGTCAGCCTCAAACGCCTCGCGCGGCCGGATCCCAGACAAGTTTGTGCAGCTGTAAGCCAAGGCGCGCACCCAAACCGTCTTCGAGCATCCACTCGACCAATTCTCTGGGCTCCAGCCCCTTCCACTTGCCGTGGGGATCGTCGTGGACGGGAGAAAACAATACGGCGTGGACGCGCTGCTCCAAATCGTGTTGGCGAGTGAAATCGCGAGCAAACTCGTAGTCCCTGCGGCTAGAGATGACGAATTTCACTTCGTCCTTGCTTTGCAGCTCGTCCAGATTCCGCATATCGAATGTATCGGGCTCGCCGGAGTCAGGGCACTTCACGTCGACGATGCGAATCACATCCCTTGGGAGATTGCCGATGAAGCGTTCGCCGCTGGTTTCGACCATAACAGTGAAACCGCCGGCCAGCAGATGCTCCGCCAACGGATAGATTTCCTGCTGCAGCAAAGGCTCTCCACCGGTCAATTCAACCAGCGGTACGCCTGTGGGCCTGCCATCGGGGCGGCGACGCAACGCTTCCACTCGCTTCAGAACGTCTTCGACGCTCATTTTCTGGCCGCCGTGAAATGCATACCCCGTGTCGCACCAGGTGCAACGCAGGTTGCAGCCAGTGAAACGAACAAAGATGCAAGGGAGACCGGCGCGCGTTCCTTCGCCCTGAATGGATTTAAAGATTTCGGTGATGAACATAAAATGCCCAAACCACTGGACGGGCTACTGCCCGCTGCTGTTTGCTTTCTTTCCTGAACGCTTACTCAGCCAGTAGATGGCTCCGAAAAACAAAACCATGGCAATGATGAGGCGTGGATAGCCGGGCGCAAAGCCCATCATCTTCAAGACGACGACGTATCCGGCGGCGACCAGCAGCGCCGGGATCATAATGATCAAAACTGAACTGTTCATGGCTAGAGCCTCCGTTCGCTCATCCAGTGCCCGGGCGATATTTCGCCATTGCCGTGTCGGTTTCCCAGATGACCACGTCTGTAACGCGGGCCCCCAAAGGCAAATCGTTTAAGTTCCCGCTGATCTCGTCGAAAAAATATTTGGCCATATTCTCGGCGGAGGGATTCACGGTTGTGAATGGCTCGAGGTCATTCAAAAATTGATGGTCAAGCCGCCTGATCACGGCGCGCATGACTTCTTTCAGATGTGTGAAATCAATCAGCAGCCCGATCTTATCCAGTTGCGGACCTT
This sequence comes from Candidatus Acidiferrales bacterium, assembly GCA_963742325.1. Taxonomy (GTDB): domain Bacteria; phylum Acidobacteriota; class Terriglobia; order Acidiferrales; family UBA7541; genus Acidiferrum. Next base: position 5,048,100 of record CAVULB010000002.1, read on the forward strand.
CGAGGGTAACCTGTACGCGATAGTTATGACCGTGGGGGTTCTCGCACTTGCCCTTGTAGCCGCGCAGGGCGTGTCCTGATGAAAAAGTCTCTTCAACGCTCACTTGAAACATAAACGACGGTCGTTCCTCTTCTTCCCTGGGGGAGCATCAGGCAGGCCCGGCTGCGCTCAAGAACCGCTCGATTTCCCCGAGATCGTGCGTCCTGCGGTAGTGCGGCAATGACTCAAGGAAAATTTTACCATATGGCATACGAGAGATTCTTGTGTCCAGCAGTGCCAACACGCCGCGGTCGGTCTTGGTTCGAATGAGCCGCCCAAAGCCCTGCTTGAGCGCCAGCACAGCCTCAGGGACCTGAAATTCCGAAAACGGATTGCGGCCTTCGTCCTCGAGAGCGCGGACGCGGGCGGCGACGATAGGATCGCTGGGAACGGCAAAGGGCAAGCGATCGACGATGACGCAGGAAAGTTGATCGCCGGGGACATCGACCCCTTGCCAAAAGCTTGCGGTGGCGAACAGGACGGAATGGGGAGTCGTTTTGAAGCGCTCCAGAAGGGCGCTGCGCGGGGCGGTGCCTTGCCGGAACAAGGGAAAATCGACGCGGGCCTGCACCCGCTCGAACAGATCGTTCATTTGGGCGTAGCTGGTGAAGAGGCAAAACGCGCGCCCGTGGCTGAGCTTCAGCAAGGACACGATTTCGTCGGCCGCTTTGGGGGCGAAGCCGGCATCGCGCACGTCAGGTATGCGCTGCGGCAGGTAGAGAAGCGCTTGCTGCTGGTAATCGAATTCGGGAGGGAGCTGAAATTCTTTAGCTTGGTCCACGCCCATGCGATGCCGGATGAACTCGAAGCGACCGGCGACGGTTAAAGTGGCGGAAGTGAGAATCACAGTGTCAAAAGCTTCGAAGAGTTGCTCGCGGAGAATCTGACTGACATCGATGGGAGTGGCGGCGAGAAAGATACCTTTGTTGCGGCGTTCAAACCAGTAGACGAAATTTCGTTCATCGGACTCGAGCAGGAAGGCGAACTCCTGACGAATCTCGAAGCTGCGCCGGGCGATGTTGAGAAGTTCCTCGGGCTTGCTGGTTAAGGCCGCAAATTCTGTCTCGAGACCCTTTAGGGCGTTCAGCAATGCGTCGTAGGCTTCGCGGTTCTGCTCGAGGAAAGCTTCGCGCTCGTTTCGGGCGAAGGGGAAGCGGCCTTCTTTGGGAGGGAACGCGTCAAAAAAGGCGCGCGTTTTCTCGCGAATGCGTTGGGTTCGGCGCAGCAGACTGGGAGTGCCCTGGCCGGTCAAGCGCATCGTCTGATCCGCGTCGCGTGCCAGTTCCTCGAAGCGGAAATTGGAGATTTGTTGGCCGAAATAATCGCTGGCCACGTCTTCCATTTCGTGGGCTTCATCGAAGACAACCGCGGAATATTCGGGAAGGATGCTGCCAAAGTCGTCGTGCTTCAGCGCCAGATCCGCAAAGAAGAGATGGTGATTGACGATGATGAGGTCCGCTTCTTTGGCGCGCGTTTGCATGCGGGTGAGAAAACATTGGTCAAACTGCGGACATTTTTTGCCCGTGCAAGTGTCGCGCCTGGCGTCAATACGCGACCATAAATCCGAATCGTCAGGCAGAAAGGTGAGCTCCGCGCGGTCGCCGGTTTCCGTGAGCTTCGACCAATCCTGGATCTGGCGAAACGCATCGAGTTCTTCCATGCCTTTCAGGACGGACTGATCGGCCATGGTGTGCGTCTTGGCCAGGCACAAGAAGTTGGAGCGTCCTTTCATTACCGCGACCTTCCAATTGGGCGCGAAATGCTTCTGGAGAAAGGGCACGTCCTTTTGGTAGAGCTGCTCCTGCAAAGACTTCGTGGCGGTGGAAACGACGACGCGACGGCCGCTGGTGATAGCGGGCAAGAGATAAGCTAGCGTTTTCCCGGTGCCGGTGCCCGCTTCCAAGATGGCGTGGTGATGATTTTCGAAGGCGTCATCGACCGCTTCGGCCATTTGCAGCTGGGCGGGACGGTGCTCGTAGCCGCCGATCATGGATTTGTCCAGGAATCCGCCGGGGCCAAAGATGACGAGCATAGAGGGCTTGTTGCCAGCGGCACCCTCGCGCACATGGCTACCGTGCTGCTGGTCCTCGAAAGGATTCCGTGTGGACTTGGGCGCTGGCCGACGAGCGGCGAGCTCCTCGTCCAAAGGCACGTAAACCCGCTCGCCAACCGTTTGCCGTGTTTTGCTGCCGATATCGGTGGAAGCCGTTTTGGAAGTGCGTTTTGCCAGAAAGCCTGCCTAAATTCGCTAATTTTTTTGTGCAGTTGGTTAACGATACCACATTGGTTCGAGGCGCGAAGGGAGCCCCCGAAGACACCGCCGGGAGCGGCCGTCCTGCGGAACAGTTAGTAGTTGGGCACTGCGGCGGATTCCCCGGCACTGCCGGTTTGGCACCGGCGCTACAGTGTTTCTGGGGGATTCCCAGCCGTCCGGTCCGTCTGGTGCGGTCTGCCTAATCCAGTCTTGGGGTATGTGAATGAACTCAAAAAAGTCCCTCTTATTCATAGCGATTGCGGCGATTTTTGTACTTAGCTCATGCAGCGGGTTGAAGAATGCGTGCACGACGAATTGCGGCGGTGGTGGTGGCAACGCCTCCTTAAGCTTGACCATTTCCGACACGCCGCCGACGAATACGTCTGTGGTGAGTTTCTCGTTGCCGATTATCGGAATTACGCTGACGCCAACGAGCGGGAGCGCGGTGTCTGTGTTTTCCTCGAACCCGTCGACGGACTTTGAATTGACGAGGCTGCAAACCGACACGAACCTGGTGGTGGCGAATGTCACCATAGCGGCGGGAACGTATACGGCCGTGAACGTGACGGTGGCGGCCCCTTCGGGCGTGTATGTTAATTCTTCCGGCGCCACTGTGGGAGCCTGCGTGAACACCGCGGTGTGCGGTATGACGGGGAGCGCAGCGACGATCACGTATAAATTTCCGAGCGGGTCACCGCTGGTGCTGGCCAGCAATTCGACGCCATGGCTGGACCTGGACTTCAACTACAACAATGCGGTGGTGGCGGTCAACAATGCGCTGAGCATCGACGTGACGCAGACGGGCGTGCTGACTGCGTCGAATGCGGTGCCTGCCGGCGTGGCCAGCGGCGCTTATGCGAACCTTGACGATTTTACAGGAGCGGTCACGGCCATTTCTTCGAGCAGCATCACGGTCGAATCGTCTTTGCGTGGAAGCTTGACGGCGGCGATCAATTCGTCGACGCAGGTGTTCGACCCACAAAGTCAGTGCACGAACGCGACAACCGGACTGAGTTGCATTCAAGCCGGGTCGATTGTCAGCATGCAAGGAGTGCTAACGACAGCAGGAGTGGCGACGGCCACGTCCCTGGACATCATCGACATTTCGACGACGCCATCGGATGAAGTGGAAGGAATCATCTATCCAAGTGCGTGCAATAACGGATCGAACTACGGGATGATTTTGAGCGATAGCGAGATTTTCACGAGTGGTTCACCACTGACGAGCGCCGGCTTTGGCGCCGGTGTGTGCCTGACGCTGAGCTCCACAGGCGCTTTTGCGATCGACACTGGGATACTAACGGGCCAGGCGGGAGTTCCGGTCTCTAATGTGGGATTCAAGGACACGGGGGACATACTCGCCGGGCAAATGGTGCGCGCGAAGGTGACCGGCGCAGTGACCGGAACAAACGGCGTCAACGCGACGGCAACAGCGCTGATCCTGCGATTCTCGCGGCTTACCGGAACGATCAGTACCACGTCGGGAACTAGTTTCAATATAACGGGCCTGCCGCCCTACCTGGGTACGACCTTCTCGACACCGCCGCAAGTGATTACCTACATCAACGCCACGCTTCTCGAGGGCGAAACCAGCGTGGGAAGCTTAACGGGCACGGTTTCCATGAGCGCGCTGTATCTGAACGCAAATGACGGGGCGCAATACTGGTTTCAAGCAGCTAAGGTGCGGCAACCATAGATTTTTCCCGCCTCCGCAAAAGGCAACGGGCCCTGGAAGTTCCGGGGCCCGTCTTTTTTTGTGGTTGAAGAAAACTGTTGACGCGTGCCGCACATCAAGCCGGGCTGACCGTGGTCGTTGGCGGCAGTGGAGTGCCCATGGGACCGCCGGGCATTGAGGGAATGTTCGGGGCGATTGTTGGTTGAAGTTTGCGGTAGAGTGCCAGCGCAATTGCGCCCATGCCCCAAATCCAGAAGCCGAACTTAAACCAGAAGCCCAAGTGCGGAAGGCCGGTCAACACCACGGCGATGAGAACACCCAGAGCCATGCGCCCGATCAAGGGCCAGTGTTCGTTGGCTTTGCCCAGAATCCAGCGGCCGATGACCGCGCCCACAACGACGTAAGAACTGAGCAGAGAGACGACCCAAAGAAACAACGTAGAAATGCCAACCAAAAGCCCCACGATGGTGACGCAGGCGATGATGGCTGCGATGGCCACGCCAAAGAAGACAAGAACGCCGAGGCCAAGCGAGGCACCATAACGTTCAGCGGATTCCACGGTTTCTTTGGCAAAAACGGGCATCAGAGAGATCAAAACCAGGCCGAAAAGAATCCAGGCTCCAGCCCAGACGATTTGCCAAATGTAGAAACCAACGCCGCGATCAATTTGGGCATGCCTTTCCTGCTTCGTGAACTGGACCGGGCTTCCCAGTTTTGCCCCAGGAGATACGTCCGGTTGATTTGCACCTTCAAATTTGGTCGCACCGGCGATCTGAGCACTGCTAGAAATGCTGAGTTCCTGACCGCGAGTGTACACGCTGCCGCCGACAATTCCAGAAATCGAAGTGCTCTGGTCAAAGGCCGTGACATCGCCCCCGACTTGCCCATCTATTGCCAATAGCTGGCAGAAAGCGTACAGGCTACGCTGAACTTTTCCGGAACTTTCCACAGTCATATGCTGCGCCCAGCCAGTGACGTTGTGACCGACGGGGCCGCTTATCGTCAGCGTATTTGCCGCGACGCGAATGTTGCCGTCAACGGGGCCAGCGATGCGAAAGGTTTCGGCGCCGCCGAGAACGTCACCGGTCACATGCCCTTGAATCTCCACGTCCTGGGAAAACACGATGAGATCGCCGTCGACATCGCCCTCGACGCGAACGCGTTGCGCATTCAACACGATGTCACCTTTGATGTTCTCGCCCTTGGCGATGGTGATGACGTCGCCGCGGCGCACTTCCGTGGCAGTCGCGGCAGGCGGCGTCATGATAAGCAGGCCCATCGTCGCAAACATGACCGCGAGGGCAGTGCCGCGCTTCAGGTATTTCCGGACAAGAAAGAGTCCAAATGCCGCGAAGGAAGCCATTGCGAAAAATTCGACCAACGTGAACATGGACTGCCATCCTTTCCAGAAAGCGCCTTGAAAGACGAGCAAGCTGAGAAGATTGGTGCCACCAAAGCCGGCTTGTTCGAACGGTTGCTCCCAGGTCTCGATATAGGTTGTATAAAGCAAATAGACTCCAAGCAGAGCCATGCCGAACACCACGCCCCAAATCCACTGCATGGATTTTCTGACTTTGCCTTGAAACTCCGCCAGGCGCGCGGGAAGCGGTTCATCCTGTTCGAGCATGGAGCGCGTGAGCAGGCGGGATTCGCGGTCAAGGGCGCGAAGAAGAGTGAGGCATCTGTCGCAGGTTTGCGTGTGGCGAGACACTTCCTGCGCCCGCTCGCGGTCGAGCTGCCGTTCGACGTAGAGGAGCAAGGTCATTTCGTCCACGTGAGTGTTGGTCGCGTTGTCTTTATCGTTCACCGGATCCCCCCCACGGCAAGGGCGCTGTTCTCGCCCAGCGCTTGCCGCAGCTCGTGCCTTGCGCGCAACAGGACCACGCCTACAAATGGCCGCCGAACGCCCAGGGCGTCTGCAATTTCGTCATAGCTCATATCCGAGTAATAGCGCATGACCAGGGCCATGCGTGCGCGAGCCCCGAGCTTGTCCAGGGCTTTGCGAACTTCCTCGCTGGTGCGCTCTTCGATCAGACGCTCGAGTTGATTTGGCTCAGGCGCTTCGAGCGGAATATCGTCTACGTCTTCCATATCTTTATCGTGGCGGGCTTTGCGGCGGCGGAGAACATCCCAACAGTGATTGGCCGCAACTTTGTAAAGCCACGCGGTGAAGGAGCGGCTCGAATCGTATTGAGCGAGTTTGTCGCGCAACTTCATGAAAATCTCCATGGTGGCGTCTTCCGCATCCTCCTTACTTGGAAGAGCGCGTCTGCAAAAGCGGAAGATTGCCGGCGCATATTCCCGGTACAGATCGCCCCAAGCCTGGGTATCCCCAGCCCGAGCCTGGGCGATTAAATCCGAAGGCTCCGTTTTTCCCGGCACGCTCACGCTAATGTGGCCTGGTTTCAGCGGTTCCATAAATTAATACGCAAAAGGGGAGTCAAAACTATCACAGGTTGCAATGTGGAAGGGGATCGGACAAGGACTGGTGAACTATGGCTAGGGTCGCTTTCTCTTGTTACCTTGCTGCACGGGATGCAATACACAGAGAACACACAGGTTAGCTCAGAAGGGTCCGTGCCTCAGCTCGGCTACCGTTGGTGGTCCGTGGCTTGGCGAATGGGGAAAACGGGGATCTGCTGCACTCCAAAAAAAACACGGCCCCGGGCTGGTACGGGGCCGTGGTGGGGGAAGAAGGAAATTGCGTTAGAAGTTGAATTTGACGGCTAACTGCATGCTGCGCGGACCACCGCTGCCCAGGAAGGGATAGCCGATGCCAACATCTCCCGTAGCTGTCAGTGGGTAACTGCCCACATAGTGGCCATTAGCGGTGGCGCCGTTGATCGAAGGATCCGCGATGAAGTAAGGAAGATAGGGGTTTGCAAAGTTGGGGTGATTGAAAAGGTTATAGGCTTCGAAACGGAGCTCCATTTTCAATTGCTCTGTGAGTTGGGTGTCTTTGAAGAGAGAAAAATCAAATTGGCGGAAATGCGGGCCGAGAAGCGAATTGCGGCCGAGATTGCCGTAGTGACGCGTGCCGGGCACACAGGAGGATGCCGTGCCGTCAAAACCGCTCGCGACAGGAGTGCAAGGGACGGCAAAGGCATCAAGGTTGATGAAGTTCGCTGGATCACTCTGGTTGTAGTGAACGGGACCAACAACATCGGGAACGCCGTAGTAGCTTCCACTGCCGTCGAAATCGTCTTCAAAGTTGTAATTGAACTGGAAGGGCTGGCCGGATTGAACGGTGAGGATGCCGTTCAAGCCCCACCCGTTGCGGATAAGTTTGTAGCGGGAGTCTTTCGCGTCCGGGATCTGGTAAATGAAATTCCAGGCGATGCGATTGCGGACGTCGAAGTTGGAGTTTCCTTTATTCGGATTCGCAGCGTAGGTTTCGTTGGGAGTGGAAGCGTTCGGGACATATTCCCAGGAGTCGCTGGCGTCATCTATGGAGTGGGACCAGGTGTAGTTGAATGTGGTGGTGAGGCCATGCCAGTTATCGATGCGGAAGCTGGTCTGCAACGAATTGTAGTTGGAGTTGGCGGAGCTTTCGAGATAGTTGAGGTAGTAGAAGCTGTAGTTGGGACTTGTGCTGGTGTAAAAGCGCGGCACGGTGCCGTCGTTGATGCAGCTACAGCCAAGGTCGGCAGCAGTGATCATCGCTTGCGTAGGCTGATTGGCGTCGACGGTCTGAAGGAGTTTATGACCGTTTGAACCAACATAGCCGATCTCGAAGACCATTTTGTGACCGAGTTGCTGCTGGAGGTTGAGATTGAAATTCTGCATATAGGGAGTGCGCAGGTTGGGATTGACGGCGAAGCCATCGGACATTGGTGAAAAAGCGCCGAACACGGGACCTTGACCAAAGGGAATGCCGGTCACGGAGGCGAAACCAATCGGATTGGGGCCGAAGCCGGAATAGGCGGCGCCGGGATCGAAGACGCTGTTGTAGGGGACCTGACCGATGAAGGCATCCTGGGAGAAAGCGTCGTAGAAGATGCCATAACCAGCGCGCAGGACGGTGGTCTGCTTGCCGAAAACATCCCAGGCAACGCTGACGCGAGGTGCAACGTTGTTATAGTCGGGTTGATAGAGACGGCCCTGGCCGAGAACAACGGGAGTGGCGGTCTGCGTGGCTTGGTCGAGCAGGATATTGGTGAGGTTATCCTGCTTGTCCTGAAGGATGCCGTAGTAATCGTAGCGGAGGCCCAGGCTGAGCGTGAAATTCCGAGCTATGTGGTAAGAATCCTGAAAGTAAGTCGCGTAAGAGTTCTGGAAGGTATTGCGATTGGTGTTGCCGGTAGCGATGCTTCCCCCGGTGGGAAATCCTTCGAGGAAATAGGCAAGGGCCTGACATTGATTCTGATCGCCAGCGACCAGCCCGCAGCCAACACCGGGAGCCGGGCTGCCACTGAAACTAAGCTTCCCGCGGAAATCGATGTTGAGGATCTGCGAGATGGAGGTGCGGCGGAATTCGTAACCGAACTTTATGTCGTGCTTGCCGGCCTTCCACGAAATATTGTCGATGAGGTGCCAGTTCGTGTCGACACGCTGGCGGGGAACAGTGTAGTTGGCACCAATCTGGGCGTAGCTGCCGACATTCATTCGAGGCAGACCAAAGTTGTAGGAATCGACTCCGGTATCCATACCGATCGAAGAAGGATCGAAGCTACGATCTTCCGGGAAGAACCCCTCTACGAAGCGATTCCAGCCGAGGCGGATTTCATTGACCATGGAAGGGTTGAGAATGCTGACATAGGAGAGGGCAATCATCTGCACGCGCGTGGGAGTGGTAACGTTATATCCGGGCAGCAGGCTGCCGCCGACGAGACCAAGCGGGAAACTCTGCTCGCTGTCGCCGATATAGTAGCGACCGGTGAGCAGGTTGTCTTTGTTGAAGTTGTGATCGATTTTGATGATGCCGTTGTTGCCGTTATTGGAGAAGGGAGTGGCCACGAAAGCGTTGTTTACATCGGAGAAGGGCGCGGTGGTGATGCTCGGGGAAGGCCACGGATTGAGCGCCAGCAATTTTGCAACAACGGGGTTGATGGTTCCACCGATGGCCTGAGTCGCAATGGCAATTTCCTCTGGCGAGGGAACGAGCGCTGTGTAGTTGAGCTTTCCCGTTTCACGGATGCCTTCGTAGTCGACGAAGAAGAACGTTTTGTCCTGAATGATGGGGCCGCCGAGGGAGCCACCGAATTGATTGTTGTGGAACGGTTCCTGAGGCTGGCCACCGGGTTCATCCGCAGCGGGATTGAAATAGTTTCGAGCGTTGAGTGCGGTGTTGCGGAAGAATTCGAGGGCCGAGCCGTGGAACTGGTTGGTGCCGCTTTTGGTGACCACGTTGATGACGCCGCCGGCGCTGCGCCCGTATTCCGCTTCGAAGTTGGAAGCGACGCGAAGTTCGGCAATAGCTTCAACCGGGAGAATCGTTGCGGGGGTGCCGTAAGTGCCGGCTTCGTTGATGGCGGGGTCATTGCGGTAGCCGTCGTTCATGTCCGTGCCATCGAGCAAGAAATTGTTGGCGCGGCCGCGTGCGCCGTTAACCGAGAAAATGCCGAAGGAGCCGGGGGAATCGGTGATTTGGTCGGGAGAGCCGGTGACGCCGGGAACGAGAAAGATGAGTTTCTGATAATCGCGGCCGTTAACAGGGAGCGAGGTAACGACTTTGGATTCAATGATGCCCCCGAGAGTGTCTGACGTGGACTCGACCATCGGTAGAGCTTCGCCGGTAACTTCGACTTTCTGGGCCAGTTCGCCGGGCTGAAGGGTGAAGTCCGCGCGACGATCGGTGGAGACTTCGACGCGGATGCCGGTGACAATACCTTCCTTAAAGCCGGATTTATCGACGGTGACGCTGTAATTGCCGATGGGGAGTTCGGGCGCGGCGTAGCTGCCGTCATCGGAGGTGACCACGGTGCGAATCAGGCCGGTGTCCAGATTCTTGATGCTGATTGTAGCGCCTGGGACTGCGGCTCCGGAGGAATCCGTGACAATGCCGAGAATGGTGCCGCGGAAGGTCTGGCCGTGCAGCGCGGGGCTGAGGAAAACAATGAGGGCCATACAGAGAAATACCACCGCGCTCAGGTTGCGGATAGACCTGTTCATCTCATTCTCCTTGAGTACAGCGAAATAACATCTCGAAGCCCCGAGATGGAAAGATGCTTCCCCGATAAGCATCCAAGGGCACCAGCGAAGTAATTGCAAAAAAGATACTCAGGAAGTGGCCAACAATCAAGTAATTCCGCCATCAATCTTTTCGTTGAACACAATGCGGATCAATGAAGCGGGAGGCGGCGGAGTGGGGTGCGCGACTTACAAGTGGAACCTAAGCCGCCCGACGTAACTCCCAGTAATTTTCAAACTCGCCATTGAGATGGCAGCAGCGTAGAGCCAGGATCGCGTTCGCTCCTCGAACGGTCCAGAACATGCCTGACCTCTTGAGACGAAAAGCGACTACCGTCTTGCATCCGGCTTCAATGACGCCCGAACCAACAAATAGGTGTTGGCGGCGAAACTTAGGGTATCGCATGCGCTCTGCATTCCGTTCAAAATAATCTGCCTCGGTGCGAATCTTCTCCGTTACTTCGGGGTTATCGGATTCGATCGAGCGGAGTGCACCAACCAGCTTTTCGATTTTCCCCCGATCCAGCAGGCGCTTTTGGTGGATCTTCATCCAGGCTTTTTGTTTCCCTTCGTTATTCGGGTACAGCTTGCGCACGACCTCCCAAAGATGCTGGCGGGCGTGGTACAGATCGACAATCTGAATGGCCTCGGAAAAATGCAGGGCCACAAGATTCCAAATCCATTCGGCACCGTCGCCGATCACGACCTTCTTGCGTGCACGACTCCAGCCGCGTCCACAGGTTTGCGCATAGATCCGCCGGCCAAACTCTTCCGCACTCTCGATGGCTCCGGTGTACGTGGTGGAATCGGGATCGCGGATGGGATAGCCTTCCTGATCCCACGTCGTCTGGGTGAAGACGCATCCCAGTTTGACTTCCCGCGTATGGGCCGGCTGGCCTTCCGTCTTGCCCTGCCGACCGACCGTCTCTTTCTTCACCACCGGAACTCCCGTCCCATCCATCTGCACATACAGGACGGGAATCGGCTCGCCGGCAACGACGGGTAGTTCCAACTGCAGGGCTTTGTGAATCTCGTTTTGCTCGCGCTGAGCGATGTCGGCTCCGATGGCCTCTGCGGTACGCTCTACGGATTTGGTGGTCACTTCCAGGCCGGCCAGAACCTTCATCTGTTCGCGGCCGTGATCGAAGGGTGCCTCTTGGCCCACCATCGCCTGCATGCGGCGTACGCCAGGAGAAAATTCTGTATTCGCGACATCCAGTTCGACATCCACCGGAAATTGGCCGACGCCGCAGTGTGCGCATAAATAATAGGGACGTAAAACTTCCACCGGACCCACGACGGTCAGCACGGGCTTGCTGCGTTGCTCGCGGTAGTAGGCTTGTTGGCCGCAAGGGCAAGCCAGCCTGCGCCCTTCCTCGCTCGGAACTGGGAATTGGAGCAGTTGGCTCAACGCAGTGGCGCCCGCCCGGTGTAAAGCCGAGCGCATGGCCATCTCGGTCGCTTCCAGATCGAGGCGCCCGGTGTTGCGCCGCTCCTGGAACACCACCCGCAAGAACTGTTCTATTTCGCGCGTGATTTCTTGCCGGATCGCTTCGACCGTTTTTTTTTCCGCTCCGTTTCTGCCTTCAGATCGAGAGGCCGCAAACGGCAGATCTCCGCGTTGGTTCCCAGAAAGTCACGAGTGAGCTGCTGGAATTTCCGGAATTCCTCCACTTCTCGCTCGGCTTTCTGGATCGCCGCAGGGGTGGGCAACGCTTCCGAGATGGTCTTGCCATCGACCTTATAGGTGAGCCGGAAATTGGGGCCGTGACCCGGCTGACCGGGTTGATGGCAGTGACACTCTGGCTTACCGCACCGACCCGAGGTGCCTGTAATGCTGCCGGGGCGAAGGTCCCCGAGCTCTGCGATGCACTGAGCAATCACTTCACGTCGTTGTTCTAAATCAGAAAGGGAATCGGGCATGTAGTGGTCCTCCTATTCCTAGCGTATACTATACGCAAGGACATGGCCACCCGAAAACGATATTAGCCCCTTCTCCCTTTAAAGTCGCCCGCCCGGCGGAGTGGAGCGGCTCGCTAGTTGTGGATGGATAGAGTAGATTGGAAGATTGGGAAACAGGCGCGGGAATGGCTGTGATGAGCGCAACAGGGATATGGAACAGAAACTGCCATCGCTGGTGATTGTCGGGCGGCCGAACGTGGGCAAGTCCACGCTGTTTAACCGGCTTACCGGAACGCGGCGCGCCATTGTGACGGATGAACCGGGCATCACGCGCGATCGCATTTACGGCGAATGCGAATGGCGCGGACGCGTGCTGGAAATTGTGGATACGGGCGGAATTATTCCTGACGACAAGGCACTGATTCCGACAGAGATCTTGCGGCAGGCGCGCGTGGCAATTGAAGATGCCGCTTTGTTGGTGCTGGTGGTCGACAGCACGGCGGGATTGACGCCGCTCGACCAGGAACTGGCGCGATTGCTGCGGACTACTGGGCGGCCGTTTGTCGTGGCCGTCAATAAAGTGGATTCGACATTGCAGGAGGCGAATGCCGGACCGTTTCACGCATTGGGTGTGCCGGTGTTTCCGATAGCAGCTGAGCACGGAACAGGCGTGGATGATTTGCTGGACGCGGCACTCGAACAGATTAAAGGAGAAAGCGCGGAAGGGCGACCGCAAGCGGAAAAGGCCGTGGAGATTGCGATTATCGGCAGGCCGAATGTGGGGAAATCCACGTTGTTGAACCGGATGGCAGGGGAAGAACGGTCGATTGTGTCGCCGATGCCGGGCACGACGATGGACAGCGTGGACACGGACGTCGTCAGGAATGGGAAGTTGTACCGGTTTGTGGACACGGCGGGAATCCGGCGCAAGGGAAAAACCACGCTGGTGGCGGAGAAGCTGAGCGTGGTGATGGCCAAGCGCGGACTGGAGCGAGCGGACGTTGCCATCCTTGTGATTGATGGCGAGCAAGGCGTGACTCAAGGCGATGCCACGATTGCGAGTTATGCTGAGCAGTCCGGGCGATCCGTGATTCTGGTGGTGAACAAGTGGGATCTGGCGGTGGAAGCCGCGCAACGGGCCGCGGACCAATCGGCAAAATCCGCGCAAGGGAAAGCGAAGCGGGCGAGCGAGGGGAATCCGCCAAGGCGGGAGATTGACAAAGGCAAGTTGCTATTCGAATACGAAGCGATGGTGAAGGAAAAGTTTAAGTTCTTGAGTTTCGCTCCCGTGGTGTTTGTTTCGGCTAAGACCGGGGAACGGGCGCAAAAATTATTCGCCTTGATCGATCAGGTGGCGGAGGAACGGATGCGGAAGATCGCCACGCCGGAATTGAACCGCTGGCTGAAGGAAGATGTGGATTTGCAGCGCGCGACGAATCCGAAGGCGCGGCCGGTGCGGATCTACTATATGACGCAGGCGAAAGTGGCGCCGCCAGTATTTTTGTTGTTCACCAACCAGAAGAAGCCGCTGCATTTCAATTTTGAAAGATTTTTGGAAAACCAGTTACGAGCCAGGTGGCCGTTCGTAGGTACGCCTCTGCGGTTTATCCAGCGACTAAAGAAGCGCGGCGATCGTGAACGAGCGACGGCGGAAGAATGAGAAAGCCGGAGGAAAAGCGCAGAGTTGACTTGCCGCTTTTTTCACCTAGGATGGAGGAATCCCCGCCAGAAGAAGTTCACCGAGATGGAGCGATGAGCAGCGCCTCAACAATCCCGGTTACCGACGAGACGCGATATTACCGAATCGGCGAAGTGAGCCGATTGACGGCGCTGAAACCATTTGTACTGCGCTATTGGGAGACGGAATTTCCTATGCTGGAGCCGGTGAAAGGCGCGAACGGGCACCGGCTGTACCGTCAGCAAGACGTGGACCTGGTTCTGAAGATCAAGCGGCTGCTATACGACGAGGGATTTACGATTGCGGGAGCGCGGCGGCATTTGATTGAATTGGAAAGCAGCGGCGCTGGAGGAGATGTTGCCGGGCACGTTGGACCAGCGGGAGAGCATGCAGCGACTTCGCAATTGAGCCGGAAAATGCTGCTGGATCTGCGGGACGGACTGCGCAGTTTCTTGACGCTGTTGGAACGCAAGTGATAGCCTTGAATTTGGGCGATCAGGCGCAACGATGCGACTGATGCGGTCGGGACGTAGCGCAGCCTGGTAGCGCGCACGCTTGGGGTGCGTGAGGTCGCGAGTTCAAATCTCGCCGTCCCGACCATTTTCCTCCTGCCAGCCGCGAACCAAATTTATTTACCTCTTCGCGCCGCTGAAGTCAGGCCCTCCGAACGGTGTGTTTTCGTTTGTGCTGTTACAATTGCGGACAAGACGGATGTTGAATCCTGAGACATGGAGACTGCGATGAAAATACGCCAGGCAATTTGGCTGTGCCCTGCGCTGCTGGTGGTGCTCGCCGGCATTGTGATTGCACAAGAGAAAGCAGCCACGGCGCCCGTGCAAGAAGGGATTTTGAAAGCGGGCGAGGTGGGGGACAAGCTATTTCCGGATAAAGTGTTTTTCCGCGGGCAATCGGCGACGGTGCAGGGACGGAACAGCGGCGGAGTGCGGTACGCAGATGGTTTTCTGGTGCTGGCTGCGTTGGTAGACAGTTCGGGATATTCAAGCGGATTGAAGGAGAAATATCAGGGATTCCTGATCACCGAAGTATCACTCGAAATTGCAGGGCAGACACTGAAGCCAGGGCAGTACGGATTTGGATTTGTAGAGGGAACCAATTTTGTGGTGATGGATGTGGGAGCCAAGGACTTGCTGAAGGTCAACTCGGCCAAAGACGCTGACATGAAACGACCGGTGCCGTTACAGATTGTGGCGGGAAGCGGTGCGGGCAAGTATCGATTGTATAAGGGACGTGATTACGTTGAGTTTCAGAGAGGTATCCAATAGATAGTAGTCAGGAGTCTGGAATTGGGAGTTAGTGGGCAGGAGTGGGGAGCTGACTTTCCGACTCCAGACTTTGTTTTAATCGACTGATTTCATTCCTGCCGAGAGCGAGAATCGGGATAGGGGGAGCAGTCACCTGCTCGCCCCTCCCACACCACCGTACAGGCGGGTCCGCATAAGGCGGTTCAGCGAGTTGAGCCCCTGCGGGCCGGAGGTTCAAGTCGTCGTTCGCCACAAGGGCTCACCGCTCTGCAGGTTTCCGTTTCGGCTTCACCGTCTTCTGAACCTGCAAAACTCAGCCGAAGCTGATTGGCTGGCGTCATGCCACCCGTGAGTTCGACGTTCTACTACTCGCTCTCACTGTTTGGGCCTTCCTCACTCGCGTGAGTACTACGCCCGCTGCTGACTTCTGCTGCAGGATCAGCGTGAATTACTTCACGCTCAGTCACGAATCCGAGACATGCAACAGATCTCCCGTGATAAGTTCGACTGCTTTCGATACGCGACCGCCGGATTTACCACCAGCGTCCTTGATGGATACGGACTTCGCGATCACTTGCTCGCTCGTCCGACGCCGTAGGCCTCAAATGCAGTTCTTATCCATCGGCCCGTATCTTTGCTCCACGCTTCCTTCAGACCCCACCTCGCGGTGACGCCCTTGCGCTTCGCTACCCTTCACCTCCATCAGGTTGGGGCGGGACTTCCACCCGCCAGCTGCCGAACATGCACGGCGTACAAGAAAAAGGGGCCGTGGGGCCCCTTTTCTTTTATTCCCGTAGATTTATCTACGACTATAGGTTCTTGATTTCTGCGGCAGCGGCATCCCAGGTTACGGCGGCGCTGCGGAAATAAGATTGGTTTGCCATGTGGCACGCAAGGGCCGCGTGGTGGCCGAAGACGGCATTTTCCGGTAGCTGCTTGCGGCTGCGAACAGCCTGAAAATACGCCCACATGTGGGGACGCTGATCGTCCCAGTCATCGCCTTTGTAGGTGTAAGCTTCGGCCAGAGGCTCCTGACCGGGAGCCGGATCGTGTTCTTCGTGCCACTGTTTTTCGTAGGCCTCGCGCAACGCTCTGGGGAAGCTGCTGGCGTAATAGCTAGGAGCGGAGTCCTGGCCGGTCTGCGGATAAAGCGCTATGCCGAACTCGGTGACTTCCAAAATACCTTTTGAGCCCTGGAAACGATAAGTTTCCGGAGTTTCGCAGCCAAGATTGAGGCGGAGGTATACGGGGATTTTGCCGTATTGGAAAAGTGTGGCCTGAATATCGGGCATGTTGCGGCCATCGGGGAATCGCAGAATGCCGCCAAACGACATGGCGCGGGCAGGCGGTTCGTTCCAGCCCATCATGAAGTTCATGCCGCTGACGAGGTGGACGAGCAGATCACCGGCAACGCCCGTGCCGTATTCACGCCAGCAGCGCCAGCGGGCGAAAATTTTCCCGTCAAAATCGCGTTTCGGCACGGTGCCCTGCCAGGTGTCCCAATCGAGAGTGCTCGTCGAAAGATCGGGCGGGACCGGATAGACCCACGCGCCGGTGGGATCATTACGGCCGAGAGAACCTTCGATGAGATTCAAATCGCCGATGGCACCCTGAGCAAGCATTTCCTTCGCTTTTCTGCAGGTCACGGAACTGACGCGCTGCGAACCGATTTGCACAATGCGATCGGTTTTCTGAACCGCGTTGACCATTTCGACGCCTTCGGAGGCAGCGTGCGACATGGGCTTTTCAAGGTAAATGTCTTTGCCGGCGCTGACGGTGTCGATGAAGACTTGCTTGTGCCAATGATCGGGAACGGCAGCGATGATGCAGTCGATTTCCTGGTTGTCGAGAAGTTCCTTGTAGTGGCGCGTCGTGGTGATTTTTGCGCCGGCAATTTCCTTGGCTAAAGTGTGGCGGCCGTCGTAGAGATCGGCGGCGGCAATGCATTCGGCGCCGGGAAGGGCGACGGCGGTCGAGAGCAGGCCGTTACCCTGCATGCCGACGCCGATGATGCCAAAGCGAATGCGGTCGCTGGGCGCGGCCATCTGCAGTTTAGAAGGAATCCTGTCCGGCTCAAGAACGATGCGCTTAGCGGCAATCATCGCACCGGTAGTGCCAGCGGTAGTTTGCAAGAAGGAACGGCGAGACATTTGATTTTTATTCATAATTTTCTCCGGTGTGAGTCGGTTCCGTATATTCTTTGGCTAGTGCAAGGGCTGAACGCTGACTTCTTTGAAGAAAACAATGTCGTTGTCGCTGTGATTCTGCAAGCCGATGTAGCCCTCGTTGGGACGAGTGCCGCGCTCGGGTTCGAAATCGAACTTGCGCGCAGGGACGGGTTGGCCTTCGGTGTAGTCCGTGATTTTCTGGCCATTGACTTCGACGATGGTGCGCGGGCCGTCAAGGGTGATGAGCATCGTGTTCCACTCAGGACCAGGTTTTCCAGGTTTGGAAAGCGGTTTGGTGAGGGAGTACAGCGTGCCGGTGACATGGTATTCGTCTTCGCCGGAAGTTTCCGGATGGTTGTCTATCTGCACTTCGTAGCCGTAGTGGACCGGCATCCATGGCTCACGAGGTTCAATGGGGATGCGAACGAAGACGCCGGAATTATCGTTGAAATCGCGCATTTCATAGACGACGCGAATCCGGCAATTGCCGAGCTTGCCGCCGGTCCAGTACAGCAGACCCATGCCGCCATGGGTTTGGATCAGGCCATTCTCAACGGTCATATTTCCGGGGCCCACATGTTTCCAGCCGGTCAGATCCTTGCCGTCGAAAAGCGGCTTCCACGGTTCGTCCGGAACCCGGGCGGCGAGAAGCAGCCCGGCGCCGAGAACCACAAGTAACGCACTCCACTTGCGCATTCCACACCTCCTGAGACTTCTTACAGCTCTGCGACACCGAACGAGACAGCGAGATTCTTCACTGCGCAGGCCCCGTTCGGACAGGCGAATTTAAGATCGTGCTCATTTCACTCATGAAGCAAAAACATTTCGGAGCAGGAACCACACGTTGGCGGGGCGCTCCGCGAGACGGCGCACAAACCAGGGATACCAATAGGTTCCGTAAGCAACGAGAACGACGGAGCGGCAACCGTCTTCGGCGAGGCGTTCTTGTTCCCTGCGCTGGATGCCGTAGAGCATTTGCACCTCAAAATCGTTTTTGGCAATTCCCTCCCCCACCGCGTAGCCGGCGATCCGGCGGATGAGCGCGACATCATGCGTGCCGAAAGCAGCGCGATCGCAACCGCCCGCGAGTTTGGCGCGGAGCATCTCTTGCCCCAGCGCGAAATAGTTTTCATCCACGTCAGACTTTTTGGGAAACGCGATGGAAGCGGGTTCCTTGTAGGCACCCTTGACCAACCGGATGGAAGGCCTCATAGGGAGGAGGCCGGCCAAATCTTTTTTCGTACGGTAGAGATAGGCCTGTAGGCAAATGCCGACATTGGGATGTAACTGGAGGGCGCGTCGGTAGATGTCGAGAGTCGCATCGACATAGTTGCTTGCTTCCATGTCTACCCACACGGTTGTCGTAGGCTTTTCGCGCGCAATGATGCGTTGCAAATTTTCAAAACAAAAGTCGGGAGAAAGATCGAGGCCCAATTGGGTGAGCTTGACGGAGACTTCGGTGGGAAGATTTTGTTGGTGGATGCGGTCGAGAACTTCGAGGTAATGGCCGGTGACCTGGATGGCTTCGGCGCGGTCGGCGACATTTTCGCCCAGGTGTGTGAAGACCGTGCCAATTTTCTTCTGCAGCAAGGTTTGTGCGGCGGCAAGAGCTGCCTCTAAAGTTTCTCCCGGCATAAAACGAGAAACGCTGCGGCGAACAAAAGGAAACTGCGTGGCATGACGCCGTAACCAGGTGTTTTGCGAGGCGGCAAGCAGCATCGAGCGCATCAGCGCCATGGGCCTTCTGTACCTCCAAGAGGGAGCGAGTATGAAGGGAAGAGTCGCGGCACCATTCTAGTGGGAATCGCGGCTTGTGTGAAGTGGAAGAGTGGTTATACGAGGGAATACTCGAGATCGTTTATGGAAAAAAAGACGAGACGCTGAGGTTGACGATGGAATTTTAGATTGCGGTCCTTCGTTGCAAAAGGCGCTCCTCAGGATGAAAACGTGTTTTTAGTGCGACGTCGTGGAGGAAAAGGTGGTTGGGGAGAGGGAGAGTGCTTCGGAAAGTAATCTGGACAGTTGGGCGGGAAGACCGCGTGCGACAGAGCCCAGCCTAGCCTCACTGTCGGTTACGGCGGCCGCGATGGTGGTTAGTTCGTCCCCGGGAGTGGTGCTCATGAGGTCCTGGGCGCGATAGAAGCAGGCAAATACGAGGCGCTCCGGCTGATTGTGGCGACGGAGGAACTGGCCGTAGTTGTACCAATCAGTGGCGGCGGCTTTCGGATCACCTTGTGTCTCATCGACGATGAGGGCTTGCTGAAACGATTGCGCGGCGGCGCCGATCTCGCCGTAGCTTTCCTGAGAATCGGCAGCATGGACCAAGGCAAGGCTTTGCAATCCGGGATTCCTGATTTTTTCGGCGAACTGCGCAGCCCTTTGATAACCGATCAGGGCTTCTGGGATTTTTTTGTCCGCGGCGTCGGCATCAGCAACCTTCACGAGAGCAGAGATGACCATCGGCCCTTCGCCGATGTGGCTGGACGGATGTTTGGCGACAATCTCAAGATAGGCGCGGTAATGGCGGGCAGCGGCCCGCAGTTCGCCGCTCTGCTCCAGCGCCTGCGCGAGATAAAGTTGGGCGTTGGTCTGCAGGGGATCGCTTGCAACGGCGCGCTGCCACGAATCGATTGCCTCTTCAGGGTGGCCAAGCTTCTGGGCTAGCAGACCATAATTCAGGAGGGCATTCGCATTTTGCGGAGAACGAACAAGCAGCTTGCGATAGAAGTCGTAGGCATCCTCGTTGCGACCGGCGAGAATTAACGCACGCGCATATTCTTCCTGCACGCCTACGCTGCCAGGACTCACTTCCGCGGCGCGCTGCAGAGCGGATAACGCCAAATCCCGATTGCCGGTAAGATCGGCGACACGAGCCAGATGAGTCTCAACAGCGCTGTCGTTGGGATTCATTCGCGCGGCGCGCTGCAAGGAACTTAAACTGGCGGAAACGTTTGCCCAGTAGAAATGGAGTTGATCCATTCCACCCCACAGCAGCAGAAGGAGGATGAGGGTGACGCGCAAGACCCGGGCGGCGACTGTGGTTCCCGCAGCCCAGCCAAAGACTGCGGCTACGCGGCTCTGCTGCGTCGCTTGTGCGGCGGATTCGGAACCTTTGTTGAGCAGCAAAGCACCGATGCGGGAATCGCGAAGTTTCCAGATTTTGCCGTCCAGAATGAAATGATGCAAATTCACGAGTGCCGTGAAGGTCAAAAAGCTGGCGGCAAAATCGGCGTGGAACAGGCGACTGGCTAGCCAGGGCCCGGGGATGAAGAGAGCGATACCGCCGACGACGAGAGTCAAAACATAGCGGGGGAAGCTCCAGGAGCTTTGGCCGGCAGCACGCGCTTCCTTGCGCTGATAGTAGCTGGTGATCCAGAGGTATTGTGCGGAATGAAGAACAGCCAGAATGCCACTGGAATAACGGGTTTGCGGAACTTCCTTGCCGCTCAAAAGTTCGACCACGGCAGGAAGAAGAAACCAGAGAAATTGCGTGGTGGCCAGGGTGAGGCTGGGGATAAGCGCTTTCCAGGAAGCGCGGCGAGCGAGCGAGAACAGCGCCCAACCACTGGCAGCCAGGAAAAACAGGCCGAGCATAACGCGAACGGGAAGAGTGAATTTGGCGGGTAATGCGAGCGAGAGGATCAAGGCATCGGAAGATGGCCCGGTGTGAAAGCTGAACAGAAGCATCAAGTAAGAAGCGATGAAGGCAAGGTGCAAAGCCTGGCGTTCCCCTTCGGTGGGAGTGAGGCCGGCGCGGCGCGCGAACATCATCAACAAGCCGTAATTTTGGCCGGTGTAGTGCCAAGGGCTCCAGCAGATGTACAGAGTGAAGATCCAAGGGAGTAGCGGATACCAGAGATGTGCAATCAGGCCGGCGCCGAGGAGCAGGAGCGTAACGTGAATAGTGAAGACGCGATACTTCGCGAACTCGTCGTAGGAATGATAGGCGCGATAAACGGTGGCCATGAAATGCGGGTAGTTGAACAACAGGGCCAATGCATAGAAGGCAAAGGACCAACCCTTCGTGGAAGACGAAGAAACGTAGTTGGTCAGGAGAAGCAGGGGAGCAGTCCACGCGCCGCAGCCGATGATGAGGTCGAGCCACGGACCGTAAATCCAGGAAGTGCGGGGCGTGGTACCGTTACCCGGAGAGGCCGCGCCCGTTTCCGCTGGAATGGATAACGTAGAAGGCATTACAATCGAGCGTAACGCACTCTGCGCCAGGGCATGGGAAAAGCGGGCCGGTGGATGCAGAATGAGTTACGACTTCTGGCGCACAACGGTGTTAGATAAGGCAGGGGGGAAGGCCGGACCTTCCACAATCTCCCCGCTGACATTCGAGGTTGAGCGTGATATATCTCTCCCGGTAATTTTCAGCATCCAATAGACAGGTACTACGAAGAGGAGACCGTGTATGAGACACAAAGTTATTCGCACCGCACTCGGGGTGTCCCTTGTGGGACTGTTGCTGCTGACAGCAACAGCGAGCAATGCACAAGAAGCGGGCGCACCGTCTGCCTCCGTGACATTCACGGTGACTGCAGTCGGCAAGAAAGAAGGCGCACCGCCCATTGCGAAGGACGACGTACAACTGTTTATGGGCAAGGAACGCAAGCAGATCGGCGACTGGAAAAAGGGAGAGCAGCTCTACCTGGCTATCCTCATTGACGATTCCATAGAAACGGGCGCGGGCGGGCAATGGGATTATCTGAAGGAATTTATTGCGGGGCAGCCGCCGACGACGTACATCGCGGTCGGCTATCTGCAGAATAACAGCACGCGCGTAGCACAGGATTTCACGCAAGACCATGCGCTCGCCGCGAAGGCGCTGAGACTGCCACTGGGGTTGGGCGCGATTGGATCCAGCCCGTACCTGGCGACGCTGGACATGCTGAAGCGCTGGCCGGATACCGGAGTGCGGCGTTCGATCCTTTTGATCACGTCGGGCATTGACTACTTCCGCGGAAGTTTCTTTGGAGCCTTCTATCCGGATCTGGATTCCGTTATCGCGCGAGCCGAGAAACAGAACACTAATATTTGGACGATCTATTATCCAAGCTCGGGACACCGGGGGCACTCGTTCTATCTGGTGAACTATGCGCAAAACAACATCGATAAACTTTCGGAATACACGGGAGCCGAATCGTATTTTCTGGGATTTGGCTCACCGGTGTCGATCAAGCCGTACCTGGATGAAATCGCGACGCACCTTGCCAACCAATACTTGCTGACGTTTGCCGGATCGGGCGGAAAGAAGGGGAAGTTTCAGAACATAAAGGTGAAGACGGAATTGCCGGATGTGGAGCTATTTGCTCCACAAGCGGTGTTCCTGCCGCCGGGTTCGTGAAGACGAGATAGGACGAGAATGGAAGGGCGCTCTGATGGCGGTCAGGGCGCCTTTTCTATTTGCGTGGGATAAGCCTGACGCGTGGCGCCCGTTTAGTTGCTACGGGTGGAATCGCGAATCACTAGTTCAGGATGGAGCTTTTGAGAGACCGCGGACCAATCGCGATTTTCGTGGCCGGCTTTTACGGCGTCCATGACGATGCTGACAGCGGTGCCACCCATAGTTTCGAGTGGCTGGCGCACGGTAGTGAGAGAGGGAGCGGAAAGCGCGGAAATGGCAACGTCGTCAAATCCGGTCACGGAACATTGTTCGGGAACACTGATCCCCGCTTTGGCCAAGGCGCGAACAGCCCCGAGCGCGGTGAGATCGTCGAAAGCAAGAATGGCGGTAAATTTTTTCTTCTGCTGGAGCAGTTCTTCGGTGAGGCGATAGCCGTGTTCGAAGCTGGCGTTGGCGTCGAAGACGTCGGGGATCTGCAGGACCAGGCTGGGTTCGAGGTCCAGCTTTACGGATTGAGCGAATTTTTGGATGCCGCGCCAACGGGGCACGCTGTCAATCAGACGCTTCGGGCCACGAATGACAGCGATGCGGCGGTGCCCGCGCTGGTAGAGATGCTCGAGGGCCAGGCGGCCTCCTGCTTCATTGTCCACCATGACGGAACTGACGCGATTGCCAGGAATTTCCCAACCGATGGTGGCGGCGGGAATCTGCTGCTTGTTGAGATCGGCGAGGACATGGATATCCACGAAGAGCCAGTTGGCGACGACGATCAAGCCATCCACATGACGCTCGAGCAGCATTTCAAGGTAACGCTCGAAACGATCTCGCTGGTTGTGAGCATCGGCGAAGATCGGTAGATAGCCGAGAGGATAAAGAGCGTTTTCTATGCCGCGAAGAATCGGAGTGCAGAACGGGTCGGTAACGTCGAACAGCATGACGCCGATACTCTGGCTGCGACGGCTGCGGAGGAAGCGGGCCATCGCGTTGGGACGATAGCCAAGGCGCTTGGCGGTTTCTTCAATGCGCTGGCGAGTAGTGGGAGCGATATAGCGCGCCAGCGGGGCGTTGTTGAGAACGATGGAAACCGTCGCCGGAGAAAATCCAGTGGCTTGCGCCACGTCGCGCATGGTGACAAGCCCGCGCTTTGGGCCGGTCTTCTTCATTCGAAATTCCTCGCGTGCACATCATCGGCTGAATGCAGCCCCTTTTGCAATGCGAAAGGGCGACAAGGCTACTCTTCTGGCGGAACTTCGAAAGACATCTCTTTGCGGAAGAAGTTGGTCTTCCAGGCACCATAAGCTATCCCGAGTGTGAGCCAAATGGTTCCCACGATTTTTGCTCGAGGACCCAGATTCCACCAGATCGCGGCGCAAACGACGAATCCAAGTACGGGGATCAGAAAATTGCCAATCTTCTTTTCCTCGCTGCGCCAGTAATAATGCACGAAGGAAGCGGCATTGACGCCCATAAAGGCGATAAAAGCGCCAAAGTTCAGCATTTCCGCCCCGTTCTCGTAGGTGGTCACAAAAGCGCCGATGAGCGCGACAACGCCGATCAAGAGGATGTTATTGGCGGGGATGCGACGCTTTGGCTGAAGTTTTCCGAAAAACCATTTGGGGATCGCGTCATTGCGGCCCATACCATACAGCAAGCGTCCGGCAGCCAGTTGCGAGCCCATACCAGAGCCGATATTGGCGATGAGTACGGTGAAGTTCAACAGATGGAAGAGAAAGAAGCCACCAACCTGTTGGGCAACCATCGGGAATGCGGATTCGACTTTTGCCTCAGGAAACGGTTTGGAACCCCAAACGAGTTGTGCCGCATAGACTTCCGCCGCAGAAAGCACACCGACGACAAGGCAGACGAGCACGGTGGCCAACATGATGTTGCGGCGGGGATTTTCGACTTCCTCGGAAAAGGTGGAGATGCCGTCAAAGCCGATGTAGGTGAGCACAGCGATGGAAGTGCCACGGCCGACGCCAGCGAAACTGAAGGTAGCAGGATTATAAAAAGGTTCGGTGAAGAAATGCATTCCGCGGGCGTGGTAACCCACGACAAAACGGATAACGAAGGCAAAGAAAATGACGACCACGACAGTCATGCCGGCCGCCAGCACATCGTTGATGCGCGCCGACGTTTTCACACCACCAAGATTGAGAAGCGTGAAAAATCCGGCGTAGAAAATGGCCAATGCCCAGTACGGCGCTTCGGGAATGATGTTTTGCGTGAGCTTCGCGCAAATGATGGTGCAGATGAGGGGGTTGAGGATGTAGTCCATGACCATCGCCCAGCCAGTCAAGTAACCCAGCCCAGAATGAATTTCCTGGCCAACGTAGGTATAGGCGGAACCGGCGCTCGGATAGACGCGAGCCATTTTGCCGTAGCTGATGGCGGTGAAAAACATGGCGACGAGTGCGATGAGAATGGTGGTGACGACGTGGCCACCGGCGGCATTGTTGATGACGCCGTAGATGCCCATGGGGGCGATGGGCTGGATAATAACCAGCCCAATGATGATGAGATTCCAGAGAGTTAGGGTGCGCCGGAGGCGAATACCGGCGGCAGGTGTGGTGCTGGCTTCCGCGCTCAAGCACCTCTCCTTTTGGCCGTGCGGCTTGAGACCGTGGAGAGCACGACGGCACGAGTGAGATTCTTCGGCGCGTCGGGATTCAGACCCTTGCGCAAGCCAACCGCGGTACCCAAGAGATGTGCGGGAATGGCGGTGACAGCGTAACGCGCAAACTCCGGCACGTCCAGTGCGAGTTCGGTGAGCAGGTCGGAATGCGCCTTCAATTCGGGAGTAGCGCGATTGACGATGACGTTGGTGGCAGCACCGAGTTCCTTCAGTTCGCGAACGAGCGTGATTTCAGCGTCCTTGGCGGCATCGGAGATGTAGAAAGTAATCAGAGTATCCGGACCGGCGATGGAGCGGGGGCCATGACGAAATTCCAGGGAGTGGTAAACCTGGGCGTAGGAGGAAGACATTTCCGTTACCTTGAGAGCGGCCTCCTGCGCTAGCCAGTAATGGACGCCCTGGCCGAGGAAGACGTAGTCTGCAAATCTGCGTTTACCGGCGAAGGCCTGGATTTTGGCGGCGTGCGCATCGAGCCAGGCCTGGCCTTTCTGGGGCAATGCGTCGAGCGCTGCGGAATGCTGGTTGTCGCCGACAAACTGAAGGCCGAGTCGCTGGAAGGCCAAGAGAATTGCGGTGAACGAACGGGTCATCACGGTGCTTTTTTCGTCGGCCCAGTCCAGCTTGAAGGTATGCGTGCAAAGTTTTTCAAGGACGCTTTGGGGATTGCAGGTGACGCCGAGAGTCTGAACCGTTTTGTGAGCCTGGAGAAGTTCGGCAGCCCGAAGAACCTCGGTAGTTTCACCGGAACGGGACATGAGGACAATTTGCTCGGCGCCGACGCGACGAAGCGTCTCTTCCGGGGCGAACAGGAGCTCGGAAGCGGGAACGGCGGAGGCGGGGATGTAACAGTGCTTGGTCCAGAGCGAGGCAATCAGCTGCGAAAGGTAGTAGCTCGAGCCACAGCCGACAAACAACCAAGGGCTGCGGGGAGAGAAGGTGTCCGCCAAGCGCTCGAGAATGCCGGATTCCTTGAGATGCAGCTCGGTATCTGCCCAAATATGCGGCTGGGAGAAAATCTCCGCCAGGGTGTGCTCTGCCAGACGCGGCTTCTGCGGGCGCGCGTGGGCCTCCGAGTTTTTGCGGCGCTTCACCAAAGGTTCACCTCGTATTATTGAAACGATTCAATATTGATATTTTGCGGAACATTGCGACGCGGCGCAAGTGCAAAGATTACCCTGATGGTAAACCTCGGTGGCGGGCGAGGCGAAAAACCGAGGAAAAACCCGCGGTTTTTTGGAAGTTCCGCGTCGGCCGCTCGCGGGAGATATCCACAGAGGCGAAATCAACTGTACGGTAGTACAGTTGTTCGCCTGAGCCGGTAGCGGTATCTCTTGGTTCACAGGCTAAAGAACATCGCAACAGGAGAGGCGGATTTTGCGTCTAATGTGTGTAGAGTTAGAAGCGTAAGTCCCCAGCCATCAAGCGAAGGCAGGCGCAATGGGCGAATTGGCCCGCAAAGCGGATAGTCAGCAAGTGCGGCGGCTGCTGGCACATACGGCAGGTTTCGTGCTCATTTTTGTGGCGGCGGACTGGCTGCGCACAAGCACGCTGCGGCCGGACCCCATTTTGCAGGGGTATTTGCAGATCACGACCGGGCTGTTCGCGTTCGTGTTTGCTGCGGTGGCCTTGGTGCGCTTCCAGGGAACGCAGGATCGCCTCTCGCTGATTCTGGGATCCGGATTTTTGCTGTCTGGCGCGACACTGACGGCCTCCAGCGTTCTGTTTTTCCAGATGAACCGCGACTCGCAGGTGTGGTTTCTGTGGGCGCCCGCAGGGTGGTGGATCAGCCGTCTGGTTCTGGCGCTGCTGTTTGGAGTGGCGCTGCTGGTGGAACGTTTCATACCACGATCGCGACACCCGAAACTGGAAATTGCGGGAGCGTTGTTCACGGTTCTGTCTTTGACCTATCTAATTTCCGCTTCACTCCGGAAGCTTCCACCGGACGTTTCAGGACACCCGAACGCAGTGATTCCGAATCCGTTGCAACTGATACCAGCGGTTATCTTCCTGGTGGCGCTCTACGGATATCGGCAACGCAAGTACCTGATGAACTCGGCGTTCGATCGGTCGATTTATATGGCGGTCTGGCTGAACCTGGCGGCGCAACTGGCCGCGTGCCAATCCGTAAGACTGCTCGACGGGCCATTTGTGTTTGCGCAATTGTTGAACGTGGGCAGCTACGTCATCCTGCTCGCCGGCGCGCTACTAGACAGTGCGCGTGTGTTCGAGCAAGTAAGACACCTGGCGGCAAGCGATCCGCTGACAGGCTTGGCGAATTACCGGAAGCTGCTGGATGTTTTGGACACGGAAACGGAGCGCACGCTGAGGACCGGGCGATCTTTCGCGGTGCTGCTGCTGGACCTGGACGGTTTGAAGAAAATTAACGACAGCTTCGGGCATTTGGTGGGAAGCCGGGCACTGTGCCGCGTGGCGGACATTCTGCGCGTACACTGTCGCGCGATCGATACGGCGGCGCGATATGGCGGCGATGAATTTGCCGTGGTGCTGCCGGAAGCGCGTGAGGAAGAGGCGCAGCGCGTGGCTTCGCGAATTCATGAGACCCTGCTGGGGGATCAGGAAGAACCGCCCATCTCCGTAAGTATCGGGACGTCGGTTTATCACGGAGAAGGAGAGCGAGTGGAGAAACTGCTGAAGGAAGCGGACCAGAATTTGTACGACGAGAAGGCGCGGCGGAAAAGCAGTTCGCGGCTCGGAGATGCTTCGCGGAAGCGGACGCCGAAGAAGACGTGACAACACTGGCCGTGCTCTCCTGGTCGTCCTGGTTTTCATCCACTTCTTCAAAACTTAATGAACGGTACGTTTTTGGTGGGTGGCTTTTGTGGCTAGGGAGAAGCGGGGTTCGGCAGCGCCTTCTCCCAGGATCATGGCGGCGGTGTACTCGCCCACTGCGGGACCATGCTTGAAGCCGTGCCCGGACCCGCCTCCGGCAAACCACACGTTGGAAAATTCTGGATGGCGGTCGATCAGGAAGTCTCCGTTCGAGGTGTTTTCGTACTGACACACGCGCGTTTCCACAATCGGTGCATCCTTGAGGGCTGGAAAGCGGCGAGCTACGAAATTGCTGGCCCAGGCCGCGCCTTCTGCGGAGGCTAGCCGGGATTGCGTGTCGGGATCGACAGGCTCGCCGTGCGTATCGCATGCAACCTTGAGGCCGCGACTTTCCAAATCGGGCATGCCGTAAACTTCGTCGGGTTGAAAAAGCCACGTGGGCAAAGCGGGCGGAGCAAAGCGCGTGTCTCCCGGCGGTGTGGCAAAGAAAAAGACCTCCTGGCGCGTGGGAAAAATGCGCGGGCCGAGGATTTCCGGAAAGAGCTTGCCGAGCCATGGACCGCAGGCGAAGACGAAATTGCCAGCGGAGATGCGCTCACCAGCAGCGGTTCTGATGGACTCGAGCTTTTTTCCACCGACTGGCGGGGCAATTTGCGCGGTCTCGAGTTGAACGCCTTGGCGCAACGCAGAGTCCACAGTGCAAGTCACGGCGCGGCGCGCAAGCAATACACCGCTTTCCGTTTCGAGGAGCCCACGGGAAACGCCATCGAAATTGACTTGCGGGTATAGACGTTGCAGTTCGTCTCGCTCGAATAGCCTGTGATTCACACCATAGCGATGCAGGTTGGCAATCGACTCTTTGAGCGTCGAATCGGTTCCCGCGGAAAGCCAGAGGACGCCGGTTTGATGGAAAAGCCTTTCACCCGTGGCGGCGAATAGTTCTTTCCATTGACGGAGGGAACTATGGAACCATCGCGTGTAAATCTCGTCTGCGCCGTAGCTCATGCGAATGATGCGAGACTCTCCGCCGGAGCTGGCGCGGGAGTGCGCAGGACCATAGGCCTCGACAAGTACTACTTGCTGTTTTCGTTTGGCGAAATGCAGGGCGGTCCAGGCGCCAAAGACGCCAGCGCCGATCACCGCTATGTCGTAGGTGCGTGCCGTCATTAGGCTTGTCATTCTAATCGAATCGCTGCGTCAGGGGACGAAGGACGCGCAGGATCTTCGAACAACCGAAAATGCCGGCGCAGCGCTACGGGCGGTGCGATAACAAGTCCGCCCAATGGGACAGGTGATTGAGCGATTCTGTGTGCGTGGGGTCCAGGTGAAGAGGGGTGACGGATACTTGGCCGGCGAAAATGGCGGCGTAGTCGGAATCTGCATCGATTTCCGTCCCGCGGTCGACGCGCTGCTCGCTTAACCAAAAATAGCGGCTGCCTTTCGGGTCTTCACCTTCGCGCAACAAGGTGCGCGTGATTTTTTTGGATTGGCGCGTGAAATTGACGCCGCCCTGCCAATTTTCCGGCACGTTTACATTCAACAGGACCTGTTCCGGTAATTTCTCTCGCAGCATCAATTCCGCGATTTGCCTTGCCAGGCGCGCTGTCGGCGCGAAATCGGAATTCACGCGCTTGGAACAGAGCGACAGAGCCAAGCCTGGCACATGATGAATAACGGCTTCTCTGGCTGCGCCGACGGTACCGGAGTAGTAGACATTTTCGCCGAGATTCGCACCATGATTGATGCCGGAAATAACTAGATCGGGGCGCTCCTCTAGCAAGCCGTGGAGCGCTACGATGACGCAGTCGGCGGGAGTGCCGTCGATGGCCCATTCGTTCTCGGCTATTTTGTGACAGACAATCGGCTGTCGAAGAGTCAGGGATTGCGCGGCACCGCTACGCTCCCAGCTGGGAGCAATAATCCGGATATTTGCAAAATCTTTCAGATGGTCGGCCAATGCGCGCAAACCCGCGGCCTGGTATCCATCGTCGTTCGTCAGTACCACACTTGGCTTTTTGCCGTTCGGCATACACACTCCCTTTTCTATTGTAAGGGCAGTTTGCACTTCGAGATGCGTTTTGCTCGCATCCCATGAAAATTATGTTCGTCGGTAGGAAACGGCCGCGCCCGCTAGCACGATTGCGCCGAGAAATGCGAGAATCGCTTGGTGCCGAGGGCAGGGGGCGAGAAGGGTCATGGGCGATTTGTATGCCGAGCGAAATTGCGGATTACGCACTAATTGGGAACTGTGAGACAGCAGCACTGGTGGCGCGCGACGGTTCGATCGACTGGTTTTGCGTGCCGCGGTTTGACTCACCGGCTTGCTTTGCAGCGCTGCTGGGATCGCCAGAAAACGGCCGATGGCAACTGCGTCCCCGGGCTAGAGCCCGGACCAGCAGGCGCTATCGGCCGCACACGCTGATTCTGGAGACGGAGTTCGAGACTGCCACCGGGCGAGTGACGGTGATCGATTTCATGCCGGTGCGCGCAGCGACTCCGAAAATCATTCGGATCGTGCGGGGCGATCGGGGCAGCGTCCGGATGCAGATGAATCTGGTGATTCGCTTTGACTTCGGCCTGACAGTGCCGTGGGTGACGCAAAAGGAAGACACATTATTTGCCGTGGCCGGAGAACATCGCCTGGTTCTTCGCTCGTCGGTTCCGGTCGAAGGAGAAGGCCACCGCACAGTAAGCGACTTCACTGTCAAAGCAGGGCAGAAAATCCATTTCGAACTGCGATACGAGAATTCCTTCCGGCCCGTCCGTTCCAGGACAAATACGGCCCCGGCGCTAAAGAGGACCGAGACGGTGTGGCGGAAGTGGGCTTCGCGTTCTTCCTACGACGGTCCCCATGCGGATGCTGTGGAACGTTCACTGATCACTCTGCGGGCGTTGGTCTTCAAGCCGACAGGGGGAATGGTTGCCGCGCCGACGACGTCGTTGCCGGAAAAACCCGGCGGCGACTACAACTGGGACTACCGCTACTGCTGGTTGCGGGACGCCACATTCGCTTTGCTCGGGTTCATTCACGCTGGTTACTACAAGGAAGCAATAAGATGGAAGAACTGGCTGCTTCGAGTGGCTGCAGGCGATCCAAATCAGCTGCAAATCATGTACGGCGTGACAGGTGAACGGTTGTTGCGGGAATGGAAAGTGCCGTGGCTGCCCGGTTATCAAAACTCGCGGCCTGTGCGCATCGGCAATGAAGCGAGCGAACAGATGCAGCTGGACGTGTATGGAGAACTGGCCGACACGTTATTTCAAGCGCGGAGTTCCACCAGACAAAAGGTGGCGCATTTTGATCTCCAGCTTGCCCTCGTAGAACATCTTTGCAAGGTTTGGCGAGAGCCGGACCATGGTATTTGGGAAATTCGGGGTGCAGCCAGGCATTACACACATTCCAAAGTGATGGCATGGGTCGCCTTCGATCGCACCATAAGGGACGCCGAACGATTTAAGGTGAAAGCGCCGCTTGAGGAATGGAAGAAGGTGCGGCAGCAAATCCACGATGATGTCTGCCGGCTGGGGTTCAATGCGCGGCTGGGGAGTTTCGTGCAGTTCTATGGGTCGAAGGAAGTGGATGCCAGCCTGCTGCTGCTTCCACTCGTCGGGTTTTTGCCGCCCGCGGATCCGCGGATTGTCGCCACCGTGGGGATAATCGAAAAACATCTGATGAAGGGCGGCTTTTTGTTGCGATACCGGACTGCTGAATCCGACAAGCACTCCGTTGCGGGAGAGGGAGCGTTTCTCCTTTGCAGTTTCTGGCTGGCCGATTACTATTCGCTCGTGGGGCGCCGTGGAGCAGCGCAACGGCTTCTGAATCGTCTACTGAAAATCCGCAACGATGTCGGGCTGCTATCGGAAGAATACCATTTGGAGCAACGCCGGTTGGTGGGAAATTTCCCGCAAGCGCTGTCGCATGTTGCGCTGGTCAACACGATCATCAACCTGAATACAGCGTATGGTCCGGCGCACCAACGGGCCAACTCCCATCAACGTGGCAAGGCGCGGCGAGTGCGGAAAGCCGGATAAGTCCCAAATCAGGCTGGCGCAGTCTCAAAATCGATTACGGGGCGAACAATAATGCACATCGTGAAGATTGGATTAGTTGGATTGTGGATCGGGTTGTCCTGCGCAGCGACACCGGGACAAACGACTCTTGCTAAAGACGCCTCAGGTCACGGCGGCGACAGCGGAACACAAAGTGAATTGTTGTGGCAAAAGCTCGAAGGCACCGTGCGGCAGCTGAATCAGGAACTCGACGGAACCATGGGTGTGGCGATCATGGATCTGAAGGATGGACGAGTGTTTTTGCAAAATCCCGATCATGTGTTTGCGCAGGCGTCTTCCATCAAGGTGGCGATTCTGGCGGAACTCTACCGGCAGCAGCAACAAAGCGAGGAGGGGACAAGCGGCAAAGCAAAACTGAGCGATTTGTATACGGTCGATGCGCACGACATTGTCGACGGGAGCGCAATCATGAGCGGGCTCACACCAGCAGTCACTCGTATGACCAACCGCGATTTGGCGACGTTTATGGTTGCGGTCAGTGACAACAGCGCGACGAACGTGCTGATTGACCGCCTGGGCATGCAGAACGTGAACGCGTTACTGGACCAGCTGGGCTTGCCGCAAACACGATTGCAACGAAAGATGATGGACGTGAAGGCGGCACAAGAGGGGCGCGAGAATCTTTCGACGCCAAGAGACATGATGACGCTATTCGCCGCTCTTTATCAGAACAAAGTGTTGAACAAGGCGTTGACGGAAGATTTTTTCAAGGTACTCGGGACACCCAAAGCCAGTGATATTCCGCGCTACATTCCCGAGGATGTGGTGTGCGCCAATAAGCCAGGGGAGCTTGCCGGCGTTCGTAATGATGTGGGCATCGTGTTTGTGCCAAACCGGCCGTTTGTGATTGTGGTGATGACCGCATATCTGAAGCGGGAGCGCGACGGAGACGATGCAATCGCGAAGATTGCTGGCGTTGCATACGATTATTTCGATCGCGTGGCGCGCTCGTCAAAATATGGACGCATCGTATCGACGGGAAGTTCGCACTGAGATTCCTGCAGGCGATTCCTTCAGCCGCGAACCTTCAGGCCCAATCCAGGGCCGGAGGGCAAAATCAGCTTGCCCTTGTCGACGGTGACACCGGAAAAAGGATCATTGCTGATCAGGAGAAAGCCGTCGAGATCGGCGTAATCGACCAGGGGCGAAAGATGAGCGGCTGCGGTACAGGAGCAGGAACTGGAAATCATGCAGCCTAGCATGACTTTCATGTCCATGGCACGAGCGATGGAAATCCAACGATGCGCTTCGAGAATGCCGCCGGATTTATCAAGCTTCACGTTGATACCGTCGTAGGCTTCCTTTAGTTTCGGAATGGCACTGGCGCTGATGCAGGCTTCATCGGCCATGATGGGAAGATGAACTTTGCTGCGCACGTATTTTGTTTCTTCGAACATGTGCGCGGGCATGGGCTGCTCAATAAACTCGACGCCCTGGGTTTCGAGCCAATTGATCTTGCGAATGGCTTCTTCCTTGTCCGTCCAACCTTCATTCGCATCCACGCGAAGCGGCTTTTTGGTAATACTGCGGACGGCAGCGATGGTTTCTTCATCCGTCTTCAGGCCGACCTTCACTTTGAGGACCGGATAGTCGGCGGCCTCAATCGTTTTCTGTTTAGTGATTTCGGGCGTGTCAATACCTATGGAGAAAGTGGTGAGAGGGGTAGCCGCGGGATCGAGGCCAAAGTATGCGTAGAGAGGAATATTCAGACGCTTACAAACCCAATCCATGACGGCGATATCTACAGCAGCCATGGCAGCGCGTTGCTGCTCGCCGAGCTGCTTGCGGGTGTCGGCTAGGAAGCTGTCGAAAAAATGGGGATCGCCTGCGGCGATATGATCGAGATTGGCTTCGATGGCTTGCCGTGCATCGGCGGGAAATTCTTTGTAGCGGATGATCGGAGCGCCCTCGCCATAGCCAGTCAGGCCGTCTCTGGCGTAAGTGACGTTCACGGTCTCCCGGTAGGTGCTGGAGGACATGGTGGTCGTCCAGGTGTGCTGCAGATTCAAGCGCTTCAAGTCGACATGGACGACGGAAGGCGGTTGGGAGCTTGCATTTTTTGGCGAAGCAAACATGGGAGCGGCGGGACAGCTGGCTGCGATTCCGGTGGCGCCCGTGATTTTCAGCCAATCGCGGCGGTTCATGATTTTGGTCTCCTGGCGGCTACGAGCAACCGAGTCCACGGCTGGTCATTCAAGACGCTAATCTGCACTCCGGGATGTTCGTGGGTCGTGTCGTGAATGAATTGCCCATTCCCAATATACATGCCTGTGTGCGTGATGTGATCCGGACGATCGCCGAAGAAGAGCAGATCGCCAGGCTGGAGTTCGGTGCGGTCGACCGGAACAACGCCGGTCCAAGCCGCCTGCAGATCGGCGTCACGAGGCAAGATGATGCCGCGCTGGCGCAATAACATTTGCGTGAAGCCGGAGCAGTCGAAGCCGAAATCCGAAGAACCTCCCCAGGTATAGGTGACGCCGAGAAATTTTTTGGCGAGGGCAATCGTTTGATCCACAGTGAGCGGAGTGAAATCAGAGCTGACATCGCCTTTTTGCACGAACGCCTCGTGATTATCGGGCAGGGCGACCTTCAGCCAACGATCGCTATCACCGACTTTATCTGGCAACGCTTCCAAACGCGTGCCCCAGGGAAGCGTCAACAAAGGAGCGTGTTTGGTGACATCAGGTTCAAGGTAAACATTGGCGCTGAGCTGTGCCACTTGAATCACGGAACCAGCTACGGCGTATGGTTGACCCTTTCGCTTTAGGAGGCTCGAAGACTGCACCCAGCCGGTATAGCCATCATCGGTTTTTACCTGAACCCAATGCCACTTCCCTTTCAGGCGCGTTACGTTGCTGCCATAAATGGCTTGCGAGACAACATCCGACTGCACGCTGGGTTTGCTGTACATATTGGCTACAGGTTTGACCACTACGTAATCGGGGATTGCGACGTGCGCGGAGGGTGAAGTCCGGGCCTGAGAATCGCGCGATTGAGATAAGGCGCCGGGCGCGCAGACAATTGCCGCCAGGAAAAGCAGTCGAGCGAATGGAAAGAGGAAGCTGCGCGGACTAACGCGTTCGGAGGTGATGCCGGCCATGGTTTGATTTTGGGACATAGGCCCGTATGAGGTCAAAGCGGAGGAGGAGGGCGTCGAGGTGGGTGAGTTGACGCAGCGAAAAAGCGAGATTTGAGCTAGTTTTCGCCGGGCGTTAGCCGTCACTGGTCTGTATGTTATAGAAACATCGGGCGTGTGCCAGCCGAACATGTTTCTGGTGACATGGCACTCAACTTGCACTCCTCTTAGCTGGGCTATTTTCTTCAAACCTTCATGCCTTCCATCCCTGTGCATCCAAAGCCGCCACGTCGGAGTGACTAGGGACAGCGCGGAGAACGTGGTCCGACAGCCCGGAGAATCGCCATGACGATCAGGAAATCAGAGGCTCTTGCGTATCACTTGGGCGCCCGCCCAGGGAAAATTGAAGTAACGCCGACCAAGCCATGCCGAACCCAACGGGATTTGAGCCTGGCCTACACACCGGGAGTGGCCGAACCGTGTCTGGAAATCGCGAAAGATCCGGGCAATGCGTACAAATATACGGCGAAGGGCAACCTGGTGGCGGTGGTATCGAATGGTACAGCGGTCCTGGGCCTAGGAAATATAGGCGCGTTGGCGGGAAAGCCGGTGATGGAAGGCAAGGGAGTGCTGTTCAAGAGATTTGCCGATGTGGATGTGTTCGACCTGGAGGTGAATTCGACGAATCCCGACGACGTGATCAAAGTCTGCCAGCTGTTGGAGCCGACATTCGGCGGGCTCAACCTGGAAGACATCAAGGCTCCGGAATGCTTTTATATTGAGGAAACGCTGAAACGGACCATGAAGATTCCGGTGTTTCATGACGACCAGCACGGAACCGCGATTATTTCGGGGGCAGCGCTGCTGAATGCTTTGGAGTTGGTAGGCAAGTCGATCGATCAGATTCGTATGGTCGTGAACGGAAGCGGTGCGGCGGGAATCGCGTGTGCAGAACATTACGTACGATTGGGCGTAAGACGCGAAAACATCACTTTGGCGGATACCAAGGGCGTGGTCTATGAGGGCCGCGTGGAGGGCATGAATCCGTACAAAGGGCGGTTTGCCCACAAAACGGAGTGGAGAACGTTGAGCGAAGCGGTGAAAGGCGCGGACGTGTTGGTGGGGCTATCGGTGAAAGGCGCGTTCACCCCGGAAATGCTACTATCGATGGCCGCGCAGCCGATTGTGTTCGCGATGGCGAATCCCGATCCAGAACTTACGTACGACGAAGCATTGGCGGCGCGCAAAGACGTGATCATAGCGACGGGGCGCTCCGATTATCCGAACCAGGTGAACAACGTTCTGGGATTCCCATTTATTTTCCGTGGCGCGCTCGACGTGCATGCGACAGCAATCAACGAAGAGATGAAGCTGGCGGCAACCAGAGCACTGGCGGCATTAGCGAAGGAAGATGTGCCCGATTCGGTGTGTCATGCGTATGGAGTGGAGCGGCTGCGTTTCGGCCCGGAGTACATCATTCCGAAGCCGTTTGATACACGCGTTTTGGTATGGGAAGCGTCAGCCGTGGCGCGGGCGGCGATGGAAACGGGTGTCGCGAGAACACATGTGGATCTGGACGAATATCGCGAACGGCTCGAAAAATTGCTGGGCAAGGCGCATGAAGTGATGCGCACGATCATCCGGAAAGCGGCAGCGCAGCCGCGGCGCGTGGTATTCCCAGAGGGCGAAAGCGAGAAGATTCTGCGCGCGTCGCACATTCTAGTGGAAGAACACATCGCGCATCCGATTCTGCTCGGA
Source organism: Candidatus Acidiferrales bacterium (assembly GCA_963742325.1). GTDB lineage: Bacteria > Acidobacteriota > Terriglobia > Acidiferrales > UBA7541 > Acidiferrum. The sequence continues at coordinate 5,084,884 of CAVULB010000002.1, forward strand.
GACGAAACCGTTATTGAGGCGAAAGCGCGCGATTTTGGCCTGGAACTGGAGAAAATCACGGTAGTAAATCCTCGGGACTGGGCGAAACGCGAGGCGTACATCCAGGCGCTCTATGAGTTAAGACAAAGGCGGGGAGTAACGCTTTCAGAAGCGCGAGAATTGGTGAATAACCGCACGGTGTTTGGATCGCTGATGGTGCAACTGGGAGATGCAGATGCGCTGGTGGGAGGAGTGGACAAGCACGTGCCGGACACGCTACGGCCGGCGTTGCAGGTGATCAAGCCGCGTCCGGGACTACGGCGTGTGGCGGGATTGTATGTTCTGGTGACCCGCCGCGGGGATATGTATTTCCTGGCAGATTGCACAGTGAACATCGAACCAACTGCAGAGGACTTGGCGCAAATTGCCATGTGCGCCGCACAAACAGCGCGGCGGTTCAACGTGGAGCCACGAGTGGCGATGCTGTCGTTCTCCAATTTCGGGAGCACCAAGCATCCGTTGGTGGAGAAGGTGGAGCGGGCGGTGCAGTTGGTGAAGGAAGCGGAACCCACGCTGATGATCGACGGCGAAATGATGGCGGACACCGCCATCGTGCCGGAAATTATCGAGGAAACGTATCCGTTCTCGACATTGCGCGGAGGCGCGAACGTATTAATTTTCCCGGACCTGACGTCGGCGAACACCTCCTACAAGCTGTTGCGGCGGATTGGCGGCAGCGAAACGATTGGGCCGATTCTGATGGGCATGTCCCGGCCGGTACACGTGATCCAACGAGACACAGAGGTCGAGGAAATTGTGAACATTGCCGCGATTGCGGTGGTGGACAGCCAAGAAACACAAGCGCCGGTGATGGCCGAGCTGAAGAAATCGCCGGCGCCCGTAGTCCGCGAAGAACAGACGCTGCCGCTCGAACCGTCGCGTCCGTAACATTCGATCACGCGAAGCATCCCCGCCAAAAAGCGAGGGCGAAAACTATTTCGGGGTTCGCTCCCCCAAGAAGTGTCCTTCGACCCAAGGTAAAGGATAGTGGCATTTGGTGGGGACCCGGGAGTGTCCGCGAGGCGGGTGGAGTTACCGGGAATGATTTGGACCGGAAGGCCGTCGACGAATACCTGAAACAAATCGACATTCGGGGAGCGGTGAACAAGATCCGGCAGGGGGGAGAGAAGATTCCTGGGCCCCGTGCGCATATCTCACAGGTTTAGCGACCCGTACCGAAGCAATGTGGAACCTGGCGATGGAAGTTTAGGGAAAGGCGCGGCAGTAGATTACGAGCGGTGCGTGAAAGCCTCGACGGGGCGTGCGCCAGAAAAATCGAAAGCGGACACAAAGCGAGAAAGAGTTGCGGAATTGCTGCCGCGCGCGGGTTATTCGCCGGAAGGCGATGGTGGACTTTTGAAGGCAGTGGATGCCCGGAGGGGCGAGCGAATTGTTCCTATGGCTTCGGTGCGAGCCCTGGGAAACGCCGTGATCGCGCATTACGACAAGCTTTGCGAGCAGAATCCTCGGTTCCACACTCTTTTAGGTCCCTTCCCCACGCAGGACCGCAGGAATAGTTTTGACTAAAATGGCGAGATCGAGTCCGAGGCTCCACTTCTCGATATACTCCAGATCTAGCGCCATGTTGGTTTCGAATGAAGGATCACTTCGAGAGGTTATCTGCCACAGTCCTGTCAGGCCCGGGCTTACGTCTAACCGACGCAAGTGCTCGATGGAATAACGCTCATAGTCATCGACTGGGTGAGGCCGAGGTCCCACCAAGCTCATGTCCCCGCGGAGAACGTTCCAGAGTTGCGGCAACTCGTCCAAACTATACTTGCGAAGCCACCATCCCACGCGAGTAATCCGCGGATCATTCTGCATTTTGAAAAATGGACCGACACGTTCATTTTCGTTGCGGAGCTTATCCTTCTGAAGATCTGCGTCTTGGACCATGGTGCGCAACTTATAGCACCGAAAGGTCCTGCCTTTCAGCCCAACGCGATCAGCCACATACACTTGCGGGCCCGGCGAATCGATGCTGATTAAGATTGCGAGCATAGCGAATAACGGAGCGGTCACGATCAGTGCCAGGCTGGAAATCAGAATATCGAGAGTCCGTTTGATGACAAGCCCCACCACAGGAATAGGCTGCCAATGCAAATCCATAATGGGAAAACCGCCAAGCATGTGCAGCGGCGCACTCCATCCCAAACCATCATACAAATCTGGCACAATCTTCAAACCGAGTCGGAGTTGATGTGCCTCCAGGAGCATCGCTTTGACTAAAGCCCTCTCGGCCGGAAGAGTGATGAAAAGCTCGTCCACAAATTGCGTGAGGGCTAGATGACGAAGGTCAGTTGGGGTTCCAAGTACTCGTGGGTCGGTAGACGGATTTTCGTCGATGAAACCGCAAACGGAGTACCCCAGGTGCGGGTTCTTCCGGAGCCAATCGTCTAGGGCCAAACCCAATCGTCCTCCACCTACAATCAACACTCGCGAAACACCGATTCCCGCTATCGTTCGCCGCAATATAAGTTGTCGCTTGAAGTATCTCCAAGCCGAGAGCGCCACCACGTTCAGCGCACCCGCCGAGACCACAACAGCTCTTGACGCGTCCTTGTAACCTGATGTGAAGATGAACAGCACAAGAAGTACGGTCGCTAAACCGACCGCCTTCGTTACCATCAGACTCTCGTCCAGAACGCTGCGGTCACGCGGTGTGCGGTAAAGGTCCTGGGTCCCGCAGCCCAGTACGATGAGGGCTGAGTACAGAAGGAAAATACCGACATAAGGTTGCCCATGCGGTCCGGCAAACAACGGATGCCCCGACCACAAAGACAGTGCCCACAGCAACAACACCCCAATAGCACACACCAGAAAGGCATCAATACTGGCATAGGTGAGCTGGAAGGTTAGCGACCGCACCAGACTTTTCCCCCGATTACGTCCGCGGTTTACTGGTTGAGATGCCTGTAGGTCGCGCAGAAATGCCTCATCAAGAGGCCCGTCGGTGAGAGGAGTTGATGCGGAGCGACGTGTGGCCGTGCTACTCATTACGTAATTTCCTTCCTCGATTCACAGTTGCAATTAATCTGGAAGCGACCTTGCCAAGCTATCAACTGAAGAGCAGGCAGCCCGCTTCAACGCAGAGAAAAGAATCTCCTGCAGTTTCGGGAATGCAAGAGACCGAAAATCAGGAATGACGTAATTTGCGCCGGCATCAACCAGCATGGATGCGCGGTCAGGCGGAGCAATCCCGACAGATGTCATACCAGCTGATTTCGCCGCTTTAATGCCCGAAACAGCATCTTCGAACGCAATCAGCTCACAAGGATCCGTTCGCAAGCGTTCCGCAGCTTTCAGAAAAACGGCTGGGTGCGGCTTACCCTGCGCAACTTCGTCTCCTGTCACGACGACGCCAAAATACCTCTTAAGGTTGAGTCGCTCCAAAAGAAAGTCAACCCTAGCTCTGCTGCCCGAGCTAGCGATGCCTAAAGCCAACTGGGCTTCTTGCAAGCTCTCGAGAAAGCTTAACAACCCTTTAATTGTTTGCACATCCGCAGCCTCGTCTCGAAAAAACTGTTCCTTCCGGCGTCCGCATTCGGCTATCTTCTCGGCGTCCAGCTCACCCAGAAAGTGCCGCAAAATGTCGTCGCGCGTTCGTCCGTCCAAGACGAATTTTAGCTCTTCTCCGGTAGTCGCTCTCCCCACCGAGTCGAGAAGCCTCTTCCATGCCCGCATGTGCACGGGATGGCTATCTACGATTACTCCGTCGAAGTCGAAGATCGCACCTCGGAACATGAAATTCACCTTGATTTTTGAGATTGGGAGAGGCCGGGCCAACTCTCTTGAGCGGTCTCGTAGGTCTCTAACGTTCCGACATCAATTAGGAAATCCGGGATCCGGTACGCTGCCATTCGCCCGACAATTTTAGGTAGGACGTGAAATCCCAGATCGACCGGACTAATGTCTGGAATCACATCCAAAAGCGCTGGAGTGGCCAACATCAACCCCGAGAAGGCTAGATTGCCGACGGGGACCTTAGGCTTTTCGACAAAATCCTTAACAATTCCGGCGTGATCCACTTGAACGATGCCACATCGCGACGGATTCCGCACTTCATAGACGCCTATCGTGGCGATTTGTCCGTGGCTGTTGTGAAAATCTAGGATCTGGGTCAGATTTGTGGTGGTAAGCACATCTGCATAAAATACCCAGAAAGAGTTCTCTTTCTTGACCCAATCTCGGTTAGCGAGAATGGTCCCCGCGCTGCCCAAGAGCACCGGTTCTTCGAAAAAGCGTATCCTTAAGCCGTCCTTGTATTCCTCAATGAACCTTCGCACTAGGTCGGCGTGCGAATGAACATTGATCAGGACTTCTTCAATGCCGGACTGGCGACACAGCGTGAGCCAAATCTGCAAGATCGGTATACCGCGAATCGGCAGAAGGCACTTTGGTGTGCTGTCGGTCAACGGCCGGAGGCGTGTTCCGAGACCACCCGCGAGCAGGAAGGCTTTCATAAACGTAGCTCAGGTCATCAAAACTTTCGGTTGAGGTTCACCCGGAACTCTTAGCCGCCGCCCCTTTGCCAACCAGCTTTGTTGCGACCGGCGCAAAAGTCCAGCGCATACCACCGTTTTGATCGCCATCGATGAAGGGGTCATCGGTAACAACTTGAGCACCCTGGAAGTCAAATTCAAATCCCATCTCCCTGGCGCCCATGCCCGCCAGGGAATCGCGCACACTTTGTTGGTGCTGCTTCGGGCAAAACAGTAGAAGGAATCCGCCTCCACCCGCACCGGTAATTTTGCCTCCTAACGCACCGTTTCGAAGCGCGGACTCATACATTTCATCAATGCGACTATTGGAGATTTTCGAAGAAAGGCGTTTTTTGATTTCCCAACCTTTGTGCAGTAACCAGCCAAAATCGCTCAGCTCTCCGCCTAGGAGTGCAGCCTTCATCGGCTCAACCAATTTCTGAAGTTCATGTAGGGAATCGGCTGCACGACTGCCAGGCCTGAGCGCTGATGTTTCTTGTTCCTTGAGAATTGTCCAGGAGTGATGGGACGAACCGGTGAAAAATAACATCAAACTCGACTGTAGTTCGCGGACTAGGTCAGGTTCTAATTTTAGTGGCTCAACGTGTGTGCTGCCATCCTGGTGAAACGAAATGAAATTCAAGCCACCAAATGCAGATGCATATTCGTCCTGCTTGCCGACGGGTTGGCACAAGACATTTCGCGCAATATAAAAAGCTCGCTCGGCAAGCTCGTACTTTGAAAGAGAGATATGATTGTAAGTCGCTAGGATTTTTATCAGGTTGACGCAGACACTCGCAGAAGAACCAAGCCCTGTCCCCGGTGGAATTTCAGATGCAAGAAAAAGGTTTACGGAGACATCGCAACCAGAATCTTTGAGAACCGCGAGCGGAATTTCCAGTGCGTTGCCCCGAATATCCATCCGTGCGATGTCCTCCCACGTATCTACAGTACGCAGGTCCGCTGAGATGATCTGGATTTTTCCGTCGCCCCTCTTCTCCAGCACTGTGTAGAAATGCTTATTAATGGCCGCGCTGAGAACAGCCCCGCCGAATCGCTCATAATACGAGGGAAGATCCGTCCCGCCGCCTGCGAAGCTAATTCGCACAGGACTACGAACGATTAACATCGATGACCTCCTGGTTTACATAAGCGCTCGTGTCCCCGCGAAAATTCTTTGCTTGGATGGCCTGAGGTTCTTGGCCCAGCCCTCGGAACAGCAACGTCCAGGCGGTTTGCAGGATCAGGCTAAGGTCTAAGAGTGGCGACCAAGTGAAAATGTATTGCAAATCAAATCGTGCTTTGTCTTCGGAGGAATGCTGCTCTCGAAGGCCATGGACCTGGGCGAGACCCGTTACACCCCCGCGAACTTTCAACCGCTGTCGCTGCCAGTCCGAGTAGTGTTTCATTCTCTCGGCGGACTCAGGTCGGGGACCGACGAGGGACATATCACCGTGCAAGACGTTCCAGAGCTGGGGCAACTCGGTCAGACTCCACCTGACAAAGAGTCGCTCGTAGCGCTGCGGATTGGTTGCGTGACGCTCCACGTTCAGACGGTACATCTGAAAAGGGATCCCCTCCTTGCCACAACGAAGTTCGGCCCGAAAGGCTTTCCCCTTCTTGCGATAAACGAACAAAGCAGCAAATAGAAGTAAAGGACTAACTAAGAGCAACAGCCCCGAACTTAGCACGACGTCGATTGCTCGCTTAAGGGCTAGAGTTATACCCGAGGGATTTCTTTCTGCCAGGGAGAGTAGCGGAAGTCCATCGATATCTACCAATTCTGCCTTTGACACATATAGATCGTACCACTGCGGAACCACGTAAACTTGGATTGAGGACTTGCGGCATTCGGCAATCAACTTCCCGACTTCCGTACCGTTCTGTTGTGACATAACGATAATGAGTTTTTGCACGTTCTCTCGGGCCAGGAGCTCCAGCACCTGCAGGGTCTTCACGGAGGCTAGAGGCGTCCCAACCGAACCCGTAAATCCATTGGAAACATCCGATTCGTCAGGGAATAGAAAGCCGACCACCTGAAAATGGAGTTCGGGGTGTGCAGCGACCTTATCGGCAAGCTCTCGGGCTACCCGTCCGTTCCCCAGAATCACACAGCGATGATCTGCGGTGCTCCGCAGCCGCGATGTCACATAAGAACGAACAAGACAGCGAATACCGATCAAGCCGAAAGCGAAAAAAAACGCAAAGTAAAGCAAAACCAGCCGGGAATAGTTGTGCTGAGTCAGGAAAGCAAATGTGATTACAACGAGCATCAAAAGCGAGACGGCTACAATGACCTTCGAGACAACACTGGGAAGGTGCCACCCGCCTTTAAAGCTATCGAGACTCATCTCAAAATAAAGAAGAACCCAGACAATAAAAGCGCCCAACACCATGAGAGCGTAGGTCTGAAAGTACTGCGAGAAATTGACTCGGTCGATCGTGTTGGCGTAACGGAGCGCGATTGCAAACGTCAGCGCACCGCAGATGCACAGCAAGTCGGCAGCCAGTATCCAATATCGAATGCTTCGGACTTTCATAGGTTAGCTATAGGGAATTCAAAGTTCAATTCTGGAGTGCTCCATCTCGGCCTATTCTGAACAAGACGCTGTCATCGTGCGACACGACATTCGGCTGTAGACAATACGGAAAATCGAATGCGCAGTCGCGACGTGCATGTCCTCAATAATTTGAAGATTATTGGAGGGCACAATCATACAAATGTCACATAATGGTTTCATCTGCCCGCCTTGAAAACCCGAAATGCCGAGTGTTGTGGCTCCCGCTTGGCGCGCCACATGCAGAGCATTTAGCACATTTTTTGAATTTCCGCTTCCGCTGATTGCAAAGGCAACATCCTCTGCCTGCACGAAATTCCTAAGCTGCTCGGAAAAGACATCCTCGTAACTGGAATCATTTGCCCAAGCCGTGACGGTAGGAACATTGTCGGTTAATGCCAGCACACGGAATCTCTTCCCGCCATTGCAATAGGCAGTTCCCTTCCCAAGATCGCAAGCAAGGTGGGATGCCAGTGACGCGCTTCCGCCATTTCCGAACGTGTACACGACTCGCCCGGCCTCGTAAGCCCTCACCAGCACGTCAGCCATTTGGTCAATGGTGGGATGGGAAATAGCAGTGGCAACTCGCTGCAACTCCTCGAAATATTGCTTTGCGTGTAGAATCGCAACTGCGTCTGCCATGGAGGACCTCCGAGAATTCAACGCCATGATTAACCTGTTTCGATTTGTTCCCAAAACGGAGAGGATCTACTTCGACTGCTTCTTGAATTCAGGATTCCGGGACAACTGCTTAAATGAATCTATCCGGTGTGTTTGGCAACCGCCAAGATGCCAGTCGACCATCCTGGCGTGGGATCGCTACGGAATTTACAACAGTCTACGCTGTCCGGGCAGAGACGCCCACTGACTGAGACGATTCGGAGAGTGAAATTCCCTCTCTGGCCTTCAAATACGCTTGCAAAGCAATGTCGATAGGCTGCATCTGATCCAAGCCGAGCTTCTTGAGTCGTCGGTTTTCTAGAACTGAATACTTTGGCCGCGGCGCCACCGAGGGTACGTCGCGCCACGACACGGGGGTAATAGCTACATTCATCCCGGAATAGTCGAAAATTCTCTTTGCAAATTCATACCACGAATAGTCGCCGTGATCGCTGGCATGATACGTGCCGTAATTCTCTGTACGGATTACAGCGAGTACCTGCTTCGCCAAGTTCTGAGTTGAAGTCTGGGCCATCCTAAGATCATTCACAACTCGGACCGCACCGTCTTGTTTACCCAAGCGGAGCATAGTTTCAACGAAGTTGCCACGTTTGACGCGGCTGCCTGTCAGACCATACAACCCCGAAGTTCGAATGATGAAGTGGTTTGGCAGGACCGCACGCAACAGTTGCTCACCGGCAACTTTGGAAACTCCAAAAACACTCAGTGGACTCACAATGTCTTCTTCAGAGTAGGGTTGTCCATGCTCCCCATCGAAGACGAAATCAGAGCTGAAATGAACCAGGGAGGCCTGGAGATCCTTGGCAGCAAGCGCCAGGTCACGAACCGCGATTGCGTTAACGGCAAAACTCCGGTCTGGGTTGGTTTCACATTCGTCAACTGGGTGGTACACAGAGCAGTTGATGATGACATTAGGATTGTGTTTGCCAAGTTTGTCGACCAGAGTCAATTTCTCAGTGATGTCCACGTCGCTGCGACTAAGGGCCACGAAATCCGCATGGCTGTCTCGCAGAACGCGTGCGAGATCGGAACCGACCTGACCGTTACTCCCGACTATCACTATTCTCATGCCACAGCGCTCCTCTGCTTGCAGGCCGCGGCTCTCAATTCTCGAAGTTGCTCGGGATTGAGGTCAAACACAGATCCCGCGTAGCCAACGCTGGTCCTTGTCTCTTCCAACAGATCGAGCCAGCGAATATTGTGAAACTCGGGTTCGTTCGGGTCCCGAAAGGCGCCGCCTCGGATCTTCCTAACCAAGTCCTCTACAGTTTGCTCGACAGTTACTTGTGGAGTGAATCCTAAACGTTGGGTGATTTTCTCCCCCGAGGCTTGGCAACTTCGAAGATTTCGATAAACATAATCTGGTCGAATTTCACAATGGATATCCATTTCCGACAGTTTGTTCTGCACTCGCAATGCAAGCTCGGAGATGCGGTAGTTTCCGTTGGTCACGTTGAAGATTTCACCGCTTATTTTCATCACCGGAGCCTCTAACATCAACTCGTACGCGGCCACGGCGTCTTGGATACTCAGCAGCGGCCTCCACATCTCGCCGCCGTTGTGAAGAACGAGTCGGCCCGTGTGCAACGCATTCAATGTGAATGCATTTACGACGAGGTCGAAGCGCATCCTCGGGGAGTAGCCGTAGACCGATCCCTTGCGCAGGACCACAGGCGTGAAACTCTCATCCGCCATTTCTAGAATCTTTTTTTCAGCCTCGCGCTTAGTGATCGAATAGGTGCGAAATGGCTCCACGGGAAAGTCTTCGGTGTGCACTATGTCTTTCGCAGGGTGTCCCGCCCCGACATCATAGATGGAGCCGGAGGAAGCCTGGATGAACCGACGAACGCCCTTCTTTTTCGCAAGAGAGGCGAGCTCCACGGCAGCCTTAAAATTAATCTCTTGATTGGCCTCTGGACAATATTCGGCGGCCGGCTCTGTCGAAAGGCCAGCAAGGTTGATAATCGCGGAAACCCCCTCGAGTAGGTCCGTCGGAACCCTGCGAATGTCGCCCTCGACAACCTCAATGCCGTTGCGAACAGCATTAAGCCCGGCGTCTCCATAAAACATGACATCGAACACACGAACTCGGTAGCCCGCTGCAGAAAGTTTTGGCACTAACTGACAGCCAATGTAACCTGCGCCGCCGGTAACCAGTATGCAAGGTCCTGCGTGATTCCCCGTCATTTTGCTTCCCCCCATTTTTCGTTGAGCCTTAGACCTTCTGACTGCACACTTCTACGACAACAAACTCAATTCGAGTGCCCGCAGAGCGGAAACCATTGGAAGTCCACCCAACTTTCGCGCCACGTCCATTGAGGTCGCAGCCAGTGGACAAACCGATGGACACCGTTTGTCGCTCCATAACGCTGTGTGCCTGAATAGAATGAACCTTGCAGGGCCAAGCTCTCCCATTGTCAAACCTGCAGTTACTTGCTCGATTCAGATGAGCATTATGTCGATACGCTGTACCTAACCTTACTTACCCTCGTAGCGGAAACAATCGGACTGTGGCGAGCGCAGCCACTCCTTCAATGGGAGCGCTTTTCGATCGCGCTCAGAGATTTGCGGATTCTGAATCGGCCATTGTATTCCGATATCAGGATCGTCAAACCGGATCGCAATGTCGGTCTGGGCATTGTAGATACCAGTGGTTTTATATTGCACCTCCGCCCAGTCCGAAAGGACACATAATCCTCGAGCAAAGCTCGCCGGCGCCCACATCATCTTTTTATTCTCGGCCGAAAGCTCCACTCCCCACCATTTCCCCAATGTCGGCGAGCCTTTGCGGAGGTCGACCGCCACCAAAAACGCTCGCCCAACAGTTACACGCATTAGTTTGCCCATCGGTGGATCATATTGAAAGTGCAACCCGCGCAGCACATCCTTCTTCGAGCGCGAATGGTTATCTTGAACATAGTCCGTAGGTAAGCCTAGCGCCTTAAACTGGTCGGCGCGGTAAGTCTCCATGAAAAACCCGCGCTCATCCCCGAATGCCTCTGGCGCCAGAATCACGACCTCGCCAAGATATGTTCCCTCTTTCCTGAGTTGTCCCATTCCTGAGCCCTCGTCTCCGCCAGAATCCGCCGCGTCAGCCCTTGTTCAACTGCGCTTCCGGGTCCGCCGATGCTTCTTGACTGATCCACACTCCCTTTTCGGCACCGGCTTGGACGGTCGCAACGCTGGAGTGCACCCGCGTCGGGTCTTCGCCTGCCACAAGCCGTAGGAAGAATTCCTCGTATTGATCTGTGATGGTCTCCCAGCTATATGCCTCGCGAATCCTTTCCGGTGCGCGCCGGCGGTATGCTTCCGCAATCTCGGGATGATGCTCAATGTACTCAAGTTTGCCGTGCAAGTCTTCGGCATCGTGTTCGAACAAAATGCCGTAATCGCTCAGCACTCCTACATTGGATGGCGTGTTCAAGGCAAGGACGCAATTTCCGCAGCCTAGCGCCTTCAGCAATGAAGGGTTCGTGCCCCCCGCACTGTGACCGTGAATGTAAGCATACGCGTTACAATGCAGTTCCTTCACGTGGTCAGGATTTCCAACATGTCCAAGAAAGCGAATCCTCTTGTCTTGCGTCCGTCGTAGCCGTTCAACAAATGCACTGCGGTAGTTCGCATCACCTGCAATAACCAGCAGTCGGTTCGTACTCGTTCGCTCAAAAGCCTGCAGTATCAATGCGGCATTGTTTTCCGGAACCAGCCGGCTCGCAATCAGATAATATTGAAACGGCTCCAGTCCGTACTGCCTCACGACGTCGGCGTCCGAGGTGCTCTCTACCCTCGCCCCGCAAGGTATACACGCCGATGTTGTGCGAAACGCCTCCCAGTACAGCGTTTGCATATCCCTCGTATCCGTGATCACGCCCTTTGGGCAAATTCTCCCGATCCAACGCGCGCTGAGGTAAAGATACGCCTTTCCGAGCGGGCCCCACTTGTCTCTCCTCCAATCACAGCCGTCCACCATGATTGCCACATGCCTCCTAAGAAGCCGGGGCAAAACACAAAAGGGCGCGCTTGGCAAAGTCCAAACCAGGGTCAGATCCGGCCGCCGAAAAACCGCATTGACCATCGAGAGCGCTGTGTGCGTCGGCGTCCCCAGCACTTTCGTCTCTATGCTGGGAAGGTAGATGAGTCGCACCCCTTTATAGAAAGGCGGACGTTCGCGGAACAGGCTGCGTCGGCAATAGACACTCACGTCGTGCCCACGCGCGGCCAAGCGCGGCGCCAACTCCATCATAACTTCCTCTGTCCCGCTGTACGTGTGCGGAATCCCACGAGTGCCGCAGATTGCGATCCGCAGTTTCTGTTTCGCCGTGTTCACCCAATGCTCCTCTATGGTTAGGCTGCGACCACATGGTTTTCGGGGCGCTACGCTGGATTGGGTTCCTACAGCCAGACCCTCATCGAAATGCAGGCTCCGAGCTCATCAGTCGGTTCGTTTGTCCGCCCTGGCTCCCATGTTCACTGGTCATCCTTAATGTACCGTCTCGACGAAACGAGGATCGATTCGCGGTTAGCGGTTTCACTCCTTACACTGCACCAGCCAACCTCTCATAAACACCTCTAGTCTGATCGGCGGTGTTCTTGAAGCTGAATTTGGCACTTCGTGCTAACCCAGCGCGACCTAACCTGAGTCTCAAACTGTGGTCACCCAAGAGCTTGCGGAGCCCTTGCGCAATCGATTCTTCGCTGAGTGGGTCGACCAACAATGCCGCGTCCCCGGACACCTCTTCCAATGATGAGCCATAGGACGTGAGCACGGGCAATCCGCATGCCATGGCTTCAATCACCGGCAACCCAAATCCCTCGAAGACGGAAGGATAGACAAACGCTTCCGCGGCGTTGTAGAAAACAGGCAAATCCACAGACGGAACATACCCGGTGAAGACCACCCTACCTTTGAGGTCCAGAGCCTTCAGATGGGCTTCCATGCTCTCAGACATCCAATCCTTCTTGCCCACGAGTACAAGCTTTTGGTCTACCGACTCTCTAGTGAGTCGGGCGTATGCGGAAAGCAACCGTCGAAGGTTCTTACGTTCTTGAATGCGACCGACGTAAAGAAGAAAGGGGGCCTTGATGCCGTAGTTCCTGGTGACTTGCTGTTGGCACTGGAGCTTATCACGAGGAAAAAAGTCGGAGCCCGCACCTTCGTACGTCACCGTGATCCTATCCGGGTCAATATGGTATGTCGTTGAGATGTCGTTCTTTGAGTAGTCAGATACAGTGATGATGTGGTCCGCTCGCTGCGCAGACCTCCTGATGAGTCCTCGGAAGCACAGCCTATAGGTTGCTGTAAAAAACTCGGGATAGTGCTCATGAGCAATATCGGGGATGGTGGTCACACTCTTGCAATTGCAAAACGGCGGAATGATATGTTGCGCGTGAAACACGTCGAGTTTTTCTCTTCGGAACTCCAGCGGAAAACCAATGGGAACCCGCCAGAGTGGCGTCGCAGGCCACAAGCGCTTCAAACAAAACTTTTCGCTCGCCGGGATTCGTGCCGCTCCACCTGGGTTCGTGTAGTAGATCACATACCGGGCACCATTCGTCGGAATGGTGGCCAAATGCTTGAGCAGCTGTTCGTAATACGTTTCGTTTCCCGACTGCTGGCTTCCTATCGCGTGCGCGTCTATGCCGATTCTCATCCCGCCCTGACCTTAAGCAGATGTCTTACCTCGAAGGTGTCGGTGTCTAGCCTCACCCATCGCTAGCCTCCTTGCGTAAGAAGTAGATCCGTTTCATCAACTTATGCGACGCTAACCCGACTGGCGCTTCCGCGACGAATCTATCGATAGCGATACGCGAACCTTTGAACTGCTCCGACGTGTAATCGTCGAACGCCATCACTCCCCCGGGCGTCAACAAAGGCCAGAGAGAACGTGCGCAGAACAACATGCTCTCTTCTAGGTCGCAGTCCACCAAGACAAACGAGAGTTTCTCCCACGTTTCGAGCCAACGGGGGAACGTATCTTGGAACAGTCCCCTGATGGGCACCACCTGCTCATCCAGTCCCAAATTCGAGAGTTTCTCTTTCACGTACTCGTATTGACCGGGGGACGCGAATGCACTCTGGGACACATCTGCTCTACCGAGTTGCTTTTCTCGCTCCAATTCCTCTGACGAAAACCCGTCAAATGTATCGCAAGCATAAATCGTTTTTCTCACGCCGCGAGAACGCAGGTAGTTGGCCATAATCACAGAGCTACCGCAGCGGGCACAACCGCATTCCACAACATCACCCGGAACACCCACGGTCATATCCAGTAATTTGCGCAGATCGGCGAGCCCCGCCGAGTCCATCACGGTTTCGAAGTTCAACAGACGCAAAAAGGTCCGCGATCTCAACAACACCCGCCTCCGAAGCGGACGTGGCACCAGGGACCTGACTTTCATCAGGTAGTGAACGAATGAAGAGTTGCCGTAAAAGTTCATTGCCATGCTCCAGGCCTGCTATGACTCACGGATTTTCCGCGAATTTCACTTCGACCCCCACTAGGTCTGCGTCACATCGACAACGTGCGTTGGCGCGCCAGGAGGTTCAGCTGACAATACCTCAGGCGCACTTCAAATCGCGTGGTCACATTTACAATGCGGCAGCCGCGTCGACCAGCGCTCTGGACTTGATAACGCGTGCCGGGGCGCCGGCGGCCACAGAATACGGCGGTATCTCGCCTCGCACTATCGAACCGGCCGCAATTACGCACCCGCGTCCGACATGGCAACCGTCTAGAAAAATCGCATTGGAACCAACCCAACAGTCGTCTTCGATCACGATTCCTATCCGCCTGGTCCCCTGCTCCTTAATTGGAATGTCTGTGCGGTCATAGTTATGGTTCTCGGCGTGAAACGAAACGTGCTGCCCCATGATCACGTTTTCTCCGATGAGCACCGGCCCCGCGGCGCCGATGAACGAGTACGCATCTATGGCGGAATTGTTTCCCATCCGCAGACCTGCGCCGAGACTTGACGGAGAGCTAGCCCGCACCAGCGAATAAGCCCCGATTGCCACGTTGTCCCCAAGTATGATTCCGTCATGCGACATTCCATCAATAATGACGCCCCTCTCCAAGGTCACTCCCTTGCCGAAGCGGATCAGACTTGCATTGCGGAGGTTGACGCGCGGCGCCATGAAAACAACGTTCAACCTTCGCTGCAAAACACCACACTTAACAAAACCTCGTACCAGCCAAATCAAACGACGCAACACGGTAGCGGCCAGGAGATTTAAGGGCACCCCGCGATCCAGATGGTAATCCCTACGCTTCAGTCGGCTCAGGCCGTAATCCAGGAATTGATAAATACGCTCTCTCATCGCCTGACCGCGAGAACACGCAAATTCTCAAGGGGTGATGCGCGCCCAATTTCTGTGAACGCTCACAAAGTTCCGGAACTTGTCCCGAATGCGTGCATTCCTTGTAATGCCATACCACAGGCCGTAAACCGATATGCGCGCCACCAGCCCTACACGCAGGACAATATCAGCCACCAGGCGGCCAAGAGGGCCGGAAAATTTTCGATGATAACAACGGAAGCCCGCGTAGAGATGCCCCATTTCGCTGACCGCGAAGCCGCCGAAGTGGATGTACTTGACCCCGCTACATTGAACCACTTCCAATCCTCGAGCCGAGGTTCGCCGGCAGAAGTCAACGTCTGTAAGCGGCTCCGGGTGCTTACCGGGGACTCGATTCCCGTAGTAAAAGTTCTTGTCGTCGAGGCCGCCCAACGCCATCCAGTTCTCCGCCGTTGTCATTAGAAACGAGCCTTCCACCCAATCCACCTTGTGCGCCTGCAACTCGCGAGGACCGTAGAAAGTTCTGGGGCTGGACCACAGGCTCCGGAAATACCACAGGCGCATCGCCTTGGGAAAATGACCCGCGGAAGGACGCGGTTCTCTGCATCCGGAATAAGCCTTCGCTCCCACAACCCGAATCCCGAAGTCCGACTCTAGCAGGCGAATCGCAGACGTCACATCGGTCAGCAGAATGGTATCGATGTTCAGCAACAGGATGTGCTTTCCGGTTGCTGCACTCGCCGCAAGATTGTTTCCAGCGTTGAAGCCAAGATTCTCCCGGCTGCGAATAACACGGAGCCATGGATATCGGTCGGTAATTCCTTCCGGAACCGGCTCAGCTGAGCCATTATCGACGAGAATAACCTCGAACGAACATGACACATGTTCAGGAATCGAATCGAGGCATCCTTCCAGGTATTTGCCGTCGTTGTATTGCAAAATCAGTATGGAAAGTAATGTGTTGGTCATGGCTAAAGCCTTTTTAGGCAGCCAACAAGAACAGCGACCCGCAACCGCATATCGATTTGAAAGCTCAGCGTCCTAGCGGCGGGGGCCACTGCGATACCGGCGTCCACTGCAAGCCGCCCATCAAATCGTTCCGAACGAAGGTTATGGATCCATTGATTGCCACGGAAGCCGAGCCCGTTAAATTGATATTTCCGCCTGATGAGAAAACAACTGGTCCTGCGAGCGTGAAGAACGTGACCATTTCTCCCGGCCCTAGCGTACTGCGTATGGTCGTGATCGGCATTGCCGACGGGTTTAGACCAATTGTGTGGGCACCTTGAATGTTGATGATGGTTGCCGGACCCAGTTGTGTCGTAATCCCCGAGGTAGGAGGAACGTTCAACGTTCCCGCGCCGGAGCCCTCATAGATCACGTTCTGGAAAAGATTGTCCTGGTAGGAGATGCTGGCGAGATTTGTGCCCTTAATCACCGCGTCAGGCTGGCCTAAAATCGTGTTATGCACGAAGGAGATCCCGTTGGCAACGGTTGTCCCAACGTTCAGCAGAAAACCCGTGCCACCATTGCTGCCCACATCTCCGGCGAAATAAGACTCGGCGATCGTTAATCCTTGGGTCCAAATGCCGAAGTCGTCGTTTATCTGATACACGCCCCAGAGCTTTTCATGATGAGAGTTGTAGAACGTCAGGTGTGTGGCACCATCGATTTGCACGGCCGTGCCGGCTTGCTGCGTTACCAGACCTTCAAACGTGATACTTAGAGGATAACCACTCTGCCCGCCAGCCAGGCCACCAATGTAAATATTGGTCCCGTCCCCCGTTGCTTGCCCATCGAACTCGCAGTTTCTGAAGCGCAGTTCAAAAACACCACCCTCCAATCGCAAAGCGTTTCCGCCCCCGGCGGTCCGCCAAGCTACTACATTATTGAAGAGGACCCATTGACAGATAGACCCGAAATCATTGGGTCGTCCTTTTATGTGAATCGCGATCCCCGCGAAGCCCTGCAGATAAACGTCGTCGATCGTCGAGTACCACAGGCCCGAATTAATGGTTGTACTGCTGTCCAGAAGAAAACCGTCTTCACTTGTATTCCCCGCAGACCCGTACACTCGAAAGCCCGAAAGCATCACGTTTGTCGCCGCAGCATTGCTAGCCTGCGGCAGAACAAAAACGGGGTTGTTCCCGTTAATGGACTGCATGGCGGTTCCATTGCAGGGGGTTGTCGCATTACAGGCTGCGCTTCCGCTGCCTCCTGAGGCACCCATACCTATGATTTTAAAAGCCTTACGCAACGTGATTTGATTCACGGTATAGGTGTAAGGACCGAGATAAATGGTAATCGCTTTACTTCCGGGGTCGATTGTTCCCAGATTGAGGTTTACGTTCGGCGATAGCGCATAAATGATACACCCGTTCTGAGGGCAGGCTTTGACGGCGTCTGGGACTCCACCCGGAAACCGATCGGCAAACAAAATGTTCGATAGGTTCTGCAAACTGACCATGCCGTTTTGGTCGGTTATCTGAGAGTTCACAAGGGACGTACTGGTGGAAAACACCGGAATCGAGGTCGCTGTCCCTCCGGGCGTAGTCACGGCCACCTGAGCCGCCGCCTGAGCCGTTGAAGAGCTCGAAGGGGTTCCGTTGATCGCGC
This sequence comes from Candidatus Acidiferrales bacterium, assembly GCA_963742325.1. Lineage (GTDB taxonomy): Bacteria > Acidobacteriota > Terriglobia > Acidiferrales > UBA7541 > Acidiferrum. The sequence continues at coordinate 5,102,556 of CAVULB010000002.1, forward strand.
CGGTTCCTAAAACGGCAACCGGCGCAGCGGCGTTTGAGCCGGAGGTGCTTTCGGCCGCGGCCGTAGGAGCCTTGATGAACGCGGACGCCGGAAGTCCGCCGAGCGTTTGCGCATCCCCCGCCTCTAAAGCATAGGGCACGCTCACGAGCAGCACCCTCGGTTGTTCTTCTTCTCCCGGCAGCAGCGGCTGAACTCCCAGCCAGCGTGGTTCTCCGGAAGTGAATAACTCCGAGGGAATTCCTTCGCCTCCCACAACCCCGAGCATCACCTCATAGTGCCCTTGTTCATCGAGCCGCAAATCTTGGGCTTCCTGCCATAACGGCGTTCCACCGGATTCAGCGTCGTACACCACGAATCTGATTGCGACTACGCCAGTGCGAGGCACGCCTGTTGCGTTTTTCAGTACTCCGCTGAACTTCACGAAATGCGGCACAGCCTGAGCGCACGCGCTTACACCAGAGGTGCACTGCGCTCGACTAATAAGCGGCACAAGCGGCGACAGGAGCAGCACGACGAGAATCTTGACCGCCGATTTCATATTCTTCCCTCCGGAAAAGAATGCCGACATTTGGTTCAGCTGTATTTCTCAGCTGCGACTTCCTCTATTGCCTGTCTCTCAGGCTGTTCCATGAGCGCTCGCCAATCCACATTGGGTGACAGAGCTTTGCTGTCTAGATGTGTGGCAATGCCGGGAACGGGAATCCAGAGCTGCCATTTCCTGCCAAAGAGAATTTGCTGCCAACAATAGATCCAAGAGTTAAGAATGATTTTGCAGAACAGGGGGGCTTGCATCAGTTGCCGGGCCAAAAACCAAGGGTTGAACACTCTGTGCTTCGTCAAGCTCAGCCACAGGCTACAATCGGAATTTCGTCGTTCATAACTACGAAAAACAGTTTCTACCTTCCTTAAAGTCTGCCGTTTGGTCAGAAAGGTCAGACACGTCGAAGCAGCAGTCCTCCAATGTCTGCCGCCGTGCACCTTGAGCCATTTAGGCCGTCTGTGCAGGTCTAGCGTATAGCAATCTGGATGGTCGTAAGGAGAAACGAAATCCACATCTTCATGCTCAAGCAAAAAGTTGATCATCGAAGAGAACTGCCCCGGGAGGTATAAATAATCATCCTCGGCAAAATAAACGATCTCGCTGTCATCTTGAGCGCATAGAAGTTCGATTTGCTTTGTGAAGGTCCGTCGGTTGCCCACGCCGTTTAAGGGAACAAGGACCAACTCATGATCTTCGAAATATTTCTTGAACAAATCAGCGTAACCATTCGGGCATCCATCAAGCAGAACCCAAAGCTTGACCCGTAGGTTCCCGAGTGACTTCTTGAAGGACTGTAGGCAGACTTCCGAAAGCTTGAATTTGTCCTCGCTAAAAGGAAGGCCTTGCGCCGGTGTCGCCACTGTCGGATAGATCCGATAGGCGACCGCGATGTCGCAGGCTCTTTTCTGAGTTTGCAGTTGATTTGGTATCGGATTCACGGCTGCATCCCGAAATGCACGGCGTCGCTCAAAAACGACCTAGCCCTAGCGAATGGGACTCTTAGATTGAACTCCGCACTGTAGTGCCTACGGCGTTCGCACTCTCTTTCGATTCCTTTAAAAGGATCGCTCCAGACGCCAGCAATCCCATGTGCACCCAAGGAAAAGCCGACAAAGTGGCATCCGTCGCCTGGAATGAAATGGCGTACAGTAATGCCCCAGCCGATAGAGCAATGAGCATGGGAGTTTGGCCGCTTCTTCCACGCAATGCCAATCGAATTTTCCAACCAAGCGAGCCCACAAAACCAAGGAAAACGGCAATGCCCAACAGTCCCGTATCGTGGAGTATTCGAACCGTCATGTTTCCTACCCAGCCGAAGTGATCGGACCAGTCCGGAACATACTTTCCCCAATCAAACGACAGTTGCAGGCTGGCCGTTCCCGTACCGATTACGCGATGCTCGGAGAACTCCTGCAAGGCTTCTTGGGCTTCAATCACACGCCCGATCGCTGATTCTTCCCCCAAACGACCTTCGGCGAATAGACTGGCGAACCGCTCCTGGACTACACCACCCACCGCGGGCACCACGATCAACAAAATCAGCACGACCGCGAGGACCAGAGTGGCGAGCCGACCGCGGCCCTCCCGGGCATCCCTGGCGCGGCGGGCCCGCCAATAAGCCCATGCCGCCGCCACCACCAGAGCAGCCAGCGCCGCGCGAGAGAAACTAAGGACCGTAGCCAGCACCCCAACGAAGAAGCAGATCAGATAGACCAGCCGCTGCTCTGCCGCCAAATAAATGGCTAAGGCAAGGACCGCACTGCAACCGGCGTAGGCTCCAAATAAATTTGCTTCGCCCATTGAACCATACGGGGCAGCGACGTCCATCAGGTACTGACCGACTTCCATGCCCACGCTCGTTCCGAAAACCTGGTGCGACACATAGCACAGAATTCCGTAGACCGATTCCGCAATCCCCACGGTCAGCAATACCCGGAACGCTCCTCGAAACGTTCCTTGGTCTCGCACCAACAAACGAACCAAAAAATAAGGGAGAACCGCCAGGTTGTTTAGCAGCGCCCAACGCAGCGTCTGCGATGGTGAGGAAGATCCAAATGCCGAACTGGCGTAGTTGATCGCTATGTACGCGATGACCCAGTAGTCTGGGCTGTCCAGTCGTATCTTCGGTTGCGTACGTACAAGCCAGATACAGATCACCAAAAAAACAATCGCAACAGCGAAGTGCTCCGGTCGCGCCTTCCATCCTAATAGCTCGACGAAGAATCGCGGCATCGCACTCATACCGATCAAGGTCACGAGCGCGCCGTAAGGCCACCACGCTACGGTCAGAGCAACAAGCAACACGCCAAGGACGACCCAGCCCATCCAGGTAAGATCTTCATCGAGCGCCACACGGCACAAAAGCAAAATCACCGCGACCGCCGCCACAGCTTCCAGTCGCTGCGGTAGCTTAGCTTTCCACCAAGAAGTTATTGCAATATCGGACATGGTCTGGTATCAGCTCTCAAACAAATCGTCGCCGGCTAAGTCAACTTTCCGACCTGCAAACTGTCAACCCAAATCAATCAGGCTCTTTGTTCTTGATAGGCGGCTATAAGAATGTCTTGGAAAATGCCTTTGGAAGCCACCGGGTACAGTCCAGCGTGAATCTGGTATTCGAATCCAGCACGTTCCAGCATTGAAAGAAATGCACCAAGACTGGACTTCTGCTGGCCAAGTCTATGATGGTATTCGATCACCATTTGTTGAATAGCCTTCAGCTTCCCGCTTTGCAGCAGATCGCACATGACACGGTGTTCGGCTCCCTCGACATCGAGCTTAAGGAAGTCGACATTGCTATCGATAAATTCGGAAAGCTTCTTGGCCGCAACCTTGATCGGTTCTCCCTTCGCCCTGGACTTATCCGTACTCATCAACAGCCCGCCAGGATTGGCCGGATCCACATAGAAATCCACTTGCGTGTCTTGATCCCAAAGGGCGCAGTTGTAAGTCTCCACATCCAAGTTGTTCCTGGAGATGTTCTCCCGCAACAGGCGAAAGGTCCCAGGGTCTGGCTCAAACGCTAAAACGCGAGATTTGGGATACAGCCACTTGAAATAGAGAGAGGCCATGCCCGCATTCGCGCCACAATCGAGAATTACCGGAGCCGCCTTTTTGGCCCGGAAGTAATAGTATTGCCTGGCGAACACCTCTCGATATAAATGGTTAAGCGTGCGACGATCGAAGTGAGTGATCTGAAACCCCATCCTTTTCCCGGTGGGCATAACGAGGCCCTTTAGGAGTGCGGATTTGGAGCCTGCAGGTGCTCTCAGTACGTGGTAGCAGTCATTCGCGAAGCGCGCTAGTTGTAAAATCATTTACACATCATCCGATTGCGCATTGCATGGCCCGAGTTTGACCAGAGTGCGTCGGGACAACGAAACTGTTCCATACCTCACTCAGTTGTCAACGGTCAGAGTCTCTTGCGCCTAGAAGGGCATATGACCAACGCGCCGATCACGGCTTGATTAGCTCGAACACGGCGGAGTCCCCACGGGCTTTAGAATTCAGCTCGGCAGCCCGCAACCGAAACCTGCGTAGTGCTGATTTCGAGAACATTGTTTCAGGCGCCAAGTTTTCTAAAGAAGTTAAAGGCACATTTCGTGAAAAAAGTTCGCTGAGCCAAAATTGAAATTCATTGGAGTCGTATACCACCCTAACTATGTTTAGGCCCGCGGCGTGGGCAATCAGTCCGAAACTTTTTTCGCTGTGGAGAAAAAAATGTCGTGGCGCGTCGATTTGTGCCCAATTCACGCCGTAGTGCTCCCAAGCCCAGCCGACAACGGGAATTCTAATCAAGGCACGTCCTCCCGGTACGAGCAGGGCCGTTGTCTGTCGCAGCACTTCGAGGGGATCGGGCATGTGCTCAAACGAGTGATGAAACATGATTACATCCCAGCTGCTGCCGACAAGGTCCTCCATCACTCCCTTTATGACTCTGACACCTCCGCTGTTGTTTGGCGCAGGGATGTATCGATCGACACCAAGCAGATTGTCGTAGCCTAGTTCTTTCAGATCCAACAGTAGGGTGCCAGAACCGCAGCCTACATCCAGGATCCTCGCCTTTGGATCGGCACCGAGCCGACAGAACGCCTTAAGAGGCAAGTAATCGTATCGTTTGGCTAGAAATCTATTCAGCCAACCTGCCGCGGGAACAAAGCCTTCATTTCTTCGCTTCCGCAAATAGCGATAAACGCGGCCGAGAATTACGCTTTTCGGACGTCCGTTGGGGCGAAACGCGGTGTACTCGGAAGAGTAGTATCGCGCCGTATCGGCGGGTGGTTCGAGCAATTGCAAGCATGCACATGCACTGCATTCCATGTACTGGAAAGACTCGCGAAGGCCAAACATCATTTCGCGCACGACATAAATCTTGTTCCCAGATCTGTTCTCGCAAATCTTGCATGCCAGGGCTGTACCCATCTGTTGGTGAATTGCGGGAACCGTGGCGGTATTCAAGAATCGATCCTTGTCAGTGCGCTACTTTAAGCTGCGTCCGAAACAGCAATTTCCAAATAATCCTGACCTGGGAATAGCAAGCGGGAATCAAACCGACCGCTACCAGTGCGTAGTAGAGGAGAATCCGTAGGCCGACGTCCTGCGTATATCTCAACGTTATTCCATAAGATATCCCGGACCAGGCGAACACTAGGAAAACTCTCAGCGGATCGGTCCAACGCTGCCCTGTTAATTCTCGCAAATTCCATTCGTTGCTGACCCACCAAATGCAAAGTCCGCCCACTTGGGCAATGGCTACAGCCTTGAGAGACCGCAGCCAGATCGCCGCCGCAACCACAACTGAAAAATTAACTATGAGAGCTGCGACCGTCAGCAGCAGAAACTGTCGTTGCCGACCGTAAAGGTAAGCGTAGCTGGTATGCAGGATCTGAATTTCAGCCAGAAACAAAACACCCAGTAAGAGAATAGCGGAGAGCGGCATGGCCGGCAGATACTTGGGCAAGAAGTTTCGGACAAAAACCTCCAGCACAAAGAAGTAAGGTAGCAACCCACTCCAGGCAAGCAGCAGAAATCTCGACGCATGTTTGTATATTTTCATTCTTCCTTCATGCTCGAGTCCGGCCGCATGGGAAAAGAAAACACGGTACACGGTCGCGATGGCAGCGACCGGCACAAACAATGCGCTGGACGCCAGACTGTATTGCGCGAAATCATAGATCGGCAAAGCGGAACTCACGACCAAACGGTCAGCGGACTGCACGAGCCCTTGACCAACATTCGCCAGGGCCATCGACCAGCCTAGCAGAACGCCGGTCTTCCCGATCAACCACGCCGAGTCCGAAGAGCTCGAACCTTGGAACGGCTTCACGCGCGTCCACAGATATATCAAAGCGCCCAGCCAGGAAAAGCAATAAAGTACGATGAGCGGCCGGAAGCTCGGCACCCGATGCATGTTCCACAAAACGGTGAGCAGTACGAAAACCGCGCCGGGCATAGCGGTAGCGAAGGCCACGGGCTTAAACTCACGTGCCCCTTGCAAGCAATATTGCAACAGCGCCGCGACATTGAAACAGACCGCATAGATCAGTACGGACAATGCGACAAAGCGCGCCTCGCCGCGAAGGGTTGATCCTACAAATACGCTGGCGGGCAAAAGCACAGCAACGAGTTGGCACAACAAAAACTTCAGGGAAGGGCGTACTTCAGCATGAAAATGCCCCAAGGGTTGACCGGCCCACCGCAACAATAAACCGTCCAAAAAGCCGAGATGCACCAGGCCAGCATAGCTCGCATATAGCAGGAATAATCGCCAATACCCGAAATCCGCAACGCTGATCAGCCGGGGTATTAGGAATATGAGCAGTGTATTGAACACCGCGGCCAGCGCCGTTCCGCTGCCCATGGTCGCCACATCCCGCGCCAATGCTGCAACACCCAGTCCCTGTGAAGGCGAACTCCGGGCGACGGTAGGCGATTCCCTTATTTCGATCTGTTCTAGTTCAGCCTTCACAAGATGTTCTTGGAAAATGCCTCGACGCATACAGCGCTGCTGGGAATAAGCGGCTCCACGTCGGCAATGTCGATGTCGATCACCACAGAGCGCACGATGAGCTCAATGGATAAAACCAGACGTAGCTTTCCTTTTCTTCGAAGCAGGATTCCTTGGCTGCCCTCGAAAGGGCCTCTCTTCACGCGCACGCGCCGCCCAGCGGTCAGGAACGGGTGTGGCTGGGCGTGCACCCCGCCGGCCAAACCTTTCTTCAGTGCCTCGATCTCTTCGTCAGGCAACGCTGCAAGTTGTCCGTTGAACCCCACAAGGCGGACGACACCGGGAACTTGCAGCACGCGCAGGCGATCGACAATGACCATGCGAACAAATACGTATCCCGGGAAAAGTGGAAGCTGCAATCGCATCCGCCGGTCCTTCCACCGGCGCACCGTTTCATAGACCGGAAGAAATGACTCAACGGACCTCTGCTCGAGTTGTTCACGAACCCTTTTCTCGTGATTCGCGCAAGTGTACGCGGCGTACCACCGTAACTCGATGCAATCGGCCGGCAAAACCACTCCCGATGGTGAATAAAACGGCGGGCTCTGTGAAGTAGCCACGATTTCGGACGCCCTATTTGTTCGCATGCAGCTCCGCCCCGTCACTTACAGGGGCCTATGTGACCTAACCCATTTATAATCAAACATATACAGCAACAAAGGGCTATTTCGGCGATTCGTCGTGCTCTGAGCGCCGACCCCGCAACTGAAAAAAGCTTCGTAAGCCGGTGTGATTGCCAGAACCGTTCCGCGCGAACTGAGGCAACTGCGCCACCATGGTGGTAAACACTTCCTGCGCAAATGCCTTCCTTGCATCGTTCGGACTCGTCGCATTCCAAGCGGTCTTTCCAAATACCCAACACGCTGCGGCGACAAAGGCAAACGTTGTGCAGAGAAAAATGATCAGCAGCCTCGGTGGAAACGATTTCTTGTCCGGAGTGTTGGCCGGATCGAGTACCTTAACGGTCGGGATTTCTTTCGCTTCCTGAACCTTCGCCATTTCGTACTCTTTGGTGAGGGTCTCAAGAACGACTTCTTGAATTTTTGCGCGGCGATATAGATCGGCATACGTGACGCCAAGCAGAGGGAGTTTCCGGATAGAAGGATACAGGGAGTCGCCCGGCTGGCCGGAGACTTCCGTAACGCTCTCGCCTTTACCGCCCATCTTATCGAGCTGGCGCTTCAACTCGTCAATGCGGGCTTGCACGGATCGCACGCGCACGTTGTTGTCGGTGTAAATCTGCTTGAGCCCTTCGAGTTCCGATTGAGCCGCAATGTACTGTCCCTGTAGGATGGCGGCTGCCTCCACCATCGCCTTGCCCTGTTCCTTGATGTCGATTGCGGCGTTCTTGCTGGAGAACTGACTGAGCTCTTTCTCGGCAGATTCTAAATCCTGACTCACGGTTTTCAGTCGCTCCTCCAAAAACATGCGCTCGCGCCTCGCAGATGAGGTGCTCAATTCCGTGACCAGCCGGTTGAGCTCGGCGACGTAAGCTTCGCCCATGGCGGCCGCCCGTTTCGGATCACGGTCGGTCACCGAAATCGTGATAATCTGGCTCTTCCGGTCAATAGCGAAGCCGGTGTGTTCCACTAACTCCGTGCGCGCATCTTCCATGCGTCGCGCACCGTAAAGCTTTTTCAAGTCGAATTCTTGGATGAGTTTGTCCTGGACGGTGCGACTTGAAAGGATTCCAACAAAGATGTCACTGTTGCTCTTCAGGCCAAGCATCTCACTGGCCATAGTGCCGAGGCCTCCGGCACCACTGGAGACCGCGGCCGCCGCCATAGCGAGCCCCCCCGATTGATTGTTTTCAGGAGGCATAAGACGTGCCGTAGATTGATAGCGATTCGGGATGAGAAACGTGAGGATCGCGCCGGAAAGGAATCCGTATAGCGCAACTCGGGCAAGCAGTCGGCGGTGCTCCCAGAAAAGTCGCATGTATGTGAGCATGTGGTCGCCGCCTCGGGGCGGTCCCTCAAGCTCAGGCGCCATAGGGAAGGCGTTTTCCGGCAACTCGGGCGCAGGGTGACGAACAGCTGCTCTACCCGTCGAACTCATTACTTGTCTCCCGGCGAATTGCCCATAAAATGCACATGTATTCCTTGCCCCTGAAACTGGGTCTTGACCGGCGTCAGGAAACTCTTATCGCGCCATGCCAAGCGATCCAGTATCTTCGAGACATCGTTCACAGTTTCGCCGCCAGAAATGAAATCGCTATCCACTTCCGCATTACTCCTGAGTTTGGTCGTTCGCTGCCTTCATTTACTCGCATACGAAAGTGTCACTTCCTCCAGGACTGCGGATAGAACTGAATCTGAACGGACGATGTCCAGTTCGTCTGCGGCGTTGAAGCAAGCAATGGATAATTCCACTTTTCGTATTGCAGAAAGGCTGTGAAATTTACGTTGTTCCGGAACCACCAGTTGGTGCTGACGGAAGCGTCGTTGATGTTGCCACCTCCTGGAACGAAGTCGTTTGCCACATCTGCATGGCGGTAGCCGAACTGGATCGAGTTGCGGGAACTGACATGGTAAGTCGTCCAGGCTTGATAGCTGTGTCCCTCCCTGCCGACTGGGCTACCGATCAAAAAGCCGTCATTGGTATACAAATCGTGGTAAAAACTGTCCCAGTAATTGAACTGTCCGCCCGCAGAAAGAGGCGTGCGGGGCACAGTCCACACCTTTGGCGTGTCCGTGTATGCCGCCTCGAGGCGCAGATCCCATTTGGGCAGTTTGGGGAAGCGGGTCAGGTAAATGCCAGGGGCAAAGGCAGCCCGCGGCAAGTCTGCAAAGGCCGTTATGTTGTCCGTAGTGAGAGAATCGGTATAGATGGTCAACCAGTCCCGGAGATGCGGAATGCGATAATTCATGTCAAAGCCAGCTGTCCGCTTTCCGGGGTTGATCGCTCCGAAAAAAACGCTATTTGTGAGACTGAAGTAGCTTAGCTCAATCGCTTTGAGGGTAGTCGGACGCCCAACGCCGGCCATCTCACTCGTTACCGTGAAGCCGAACTCAAGGTTGGGCGACGGCTTAAAGGTGAATTTCTCGCCATGGAGTAAAGGGCGAGCGGGAAATTGATTGCCTGACAGCTTGCCGAAGAATAAATCAATCTTCATGGGCCCGAGCAAATTCGAAAGGAACGGAATCGTGAAAGGGGCAAGGCGGCTGACGCGAAACATGTAGATCGGCGCGGCATTGTCGCTCATCAAAAAAGCATTGCTGTAATCGGGAGACCACCAGAGACTTTGCTTACCAAAGGAAAATATCCAATTGTCCTGGTTCGAAGAGATGTAGGTATCCATGAGCCGGAACTGACTTGTGCCGGGAAACGCGCCGGACTGTACGGGATTACTGTCCATAACGGCGATGGCGTTGTTCACGGCAGGAGAATAACTCGGACCTGACGGGGCATATTCGTACTCGCCGCTCGCATAAATGGCGAATCGGCCTTGCGTTACCCAACCTGAGCCGCCCGCGACGGCGTTCACACCCTGGTTATAGGGACGCCCAAAATCATCAAGGATCGTCTGACCGAAATGGTTGCTGTCGACTAACGGTTGACCGCTGATGCCGGTAATGTTTGTGTACAGAGACTCCACTCGACCTGAGCGTTCATCCGCCATGCCTCCACCGATCCGTTCCACATCGGAAGCAAATTCCTTCGCGAGAACCGAATACAGTCCCTGCACTTCGTCCGTGGGTTGATTGGCGTCGGAAACTCTCTCGCCCGCCTCTTCGACCATCTTGGCGCATTCTAGGCGCGACCATGGCTGCATGTCCATAAATTGCGATTGGATATAACCGAGAGCGATGAGGCGTTTGAGTGCAGGATAGATCCAACTGCTCAAAGGCACAAAGGTTGTGCCAAGGCTGGTATTGCGAGTGTTCGAACCGTGCCCTTGGAACTCGCCATAGCTGGCCCATTCCGCACCATCCAATTCGGGATCATGATGAGCGCGATAGGCTTGTTTGCCTACGTACCATCCAACCACGCTGCCCACGAAAACATCGGCGGGAAAATGCTGTTTTGCAGTGATGCGCGCCAGGCCGATCGAAGAGGCCAAGCCGTATGCGAGAGTGGAGGTAAGTGGACCGGGGTATTCGTGAGCAAAAACGCTGGCGATGGCCCAAGCGACCGTGGCGTGTTCAGAAGGCATGGAACTGCCACCGTGCCAAAACTTGCCGCTATAGAGTGGCTGATTGAGTGGCCGCAAGCGGTCAAAGCTATATTTCATGATCTCGTCAATGACGACGGCATTGAGGGCAGCTTCACCAGCGATAAAGCCCGATTCTTTCTTGTGTTCGTTGTGGGTGAAGCGACCCCAGAGATACAAGCCACCGGCGGCACCGGCCATGGCACCAATTCCATAGTTAGAGAACTTCAAGCTGTTATTCAGGCGAGACGGCGAGTTCGAAAGACCGCGGCTGAAGTCCGAATCTGTGGCTAACAGGCCACCGGTGGCCATGCCAAAAGGAACAATGATGTCAGCGTCTTCCCAACTGAGGCGACGCGGAAACGTCCAAAGCTCCAACTGATCCTTTGCGAAGCGCTTGAAGAGGCCCGTATTGATGCCGGTACTGTAATCCGGCGCAGGATCCGTCAAGCCGGGAGCACTGTTGCGCGCCGCTTGGTCTTGGCCGGTTGTCGCAGGAGGATTTGCAGGCTGTTCCTGCTTTGGAATCCCCTCGACCGGCGGAGCCGCGGTTTGCGCCCTGCAGTTTGAAAATGAATTAGCGCTAAGCATCAGCATACCTAAGCCAAAAATACGGAGCCGCCGCGACACCATGAAAGCCATCCTCTTACTGCAGCGACATCAGGGTGGTACCTGTGCGGCTCGATTTGGAAATAAACACCATACTCGATTCGTGCATCCTTTCTGGCGTTCCGCTGCCCTTGATCAGTGCGCACTTCATTGCGGCTCCCATAAGCGATCCTGATCATGGGTGAATATAGGCAACCGCAATCGCCACCGACGACGCAATTTGTGCTGTTTGCATCAGTGTCACCCAGTTGACTCCACCGATCTTAGGAGTTTTCTCAGGAACGACAACGGTATCCCCTGGTCGTAGTGACGCATTCAGCGGGTCACCCAAAAACCAGGAACCGGAATCGGCCGACAGAACCGACCCGTCAGCCCGGATAACGAACACCGCCTTCTTGTTTGCCATTGGCGTATATCCTCCCGCCTGGCCCAAGTACCATTTCGCCGATCGCCCGGATTGCGCCGTGATTGCGGTCGGATTGAAAACTTGACCATTCACCATCACAACGTTTGCTTTCTTCGGGATAAGCAGGACGTCGCCATCTCGCAAAGCAATATCGGCGGGAGTCCCTTTCCACTGTTTGATATCAGACGAAATGTGAATAACCACGCGGCCGATGGGAGGACTTGAGGCAAGCTGTCCGAGCGTTGAATCGGTCTGGGCCAGCGCATTGAGTTTCGCATTTTTCTGATTCGTGTCTGCCTCAGGGAGATCCTTCAGCTGGAGACGCTCGAGTTTCAATCGATTAATGAGTTCCGTCTGGCTTCTGGCTTCTATCTCGCGAACTTCCCGGCGCATCAAGATCGCACCGTAAGGATAGGCCTGGCTTGTGTACCCGCCGGCCCGCTCGAGGACAGCGCTCAACCGCTCTCCGGGTTGTATGCCGTAGGTAGAGGGATGCTTTACTTCCCCGCTGATTTTGGCCGACGCGCCAACATCATTCCAGCCCGGAGCCTGGCGGATCGCGAGGACGTCCCCGCTGCGGAGTGGCACGTCTTCCGTAGCGTTGCCGTTGCTCAGGGACGCCAGGGAAATCTGAAATTGTTCTGAAGCGCCGCCCGAAGCAGCGTAGCGCGTCAAGTCCGCGCTGTTGGTGTCGGCACTGCGTGTCAGGCCACCGGCCACGCGAATCAGATCCTCGACGCGCATGTTCTCGCTGTAAGGATACAGGCCTGGTTTGGCCACCGCGCCGGTGATTTCGATTGTATTGGGTACTACTTGCGCAACATTCTTGTGAATGAACAGACGATCGCGCGGCTGAAGCAAAATATTGTCGGCGGCACTTCCGTTCAATGCTTCGCGGAGATTTACCGTGAAGATTCCTGCCGTGCCGTCAGGGTTGACCCGGAACAGTTGCGCCGTGTTCAACGCGGCGTCGGGAGTCAGTCCTCCGGCCAAATACACCGCATCACGCAGCGACGCCTGTCCGGAGGTCCTATACGTTCCGGGCAAGCGCACCTCACCAACGACGGAGACGGTTGGTGGCGGCTCAAAATCGAAGCGGCTGAAAATTCTGATGGTGTCCAAAGGCTCCAGAGACGGCGCAGCCGCCGGATCTTTCAAGGCAGCCGCCAGATCAAAACTCACAACCGTGGGATGAAAATCAGGAGGATTGAGACGAATAATCTCCCCATAATGTGCTGCCGGTTCAGGAAGTGTGTCTTTATAAGAGGCAACCACATCGGTCAGTTTCATGCCCTCATGAAAGGAATACCGACCGGGCTTGAGGACGTGACCCTGAAGATAAATCGTGTCCGGGTTGTAGGGCGCGATCGGGAAGATATGGATTTGATCTCCGTCCTGAACCTTAAATGTGCTGAGTTGCGCAGCCGCAGCGCTGTCTGAGGAAAGGTCCAGACTCAGCATTGTGCGTTTCTCGTGAGCCTCCAGTCGCTGCACTTCGACGTGCTGCAGAGCAGCCGCGGGCAGAATGCCACCAGCCAACTCGAGCACATCCTCCACTGTCTTTTCACCATTCAGTTCGTATATGGCGGGTCGCCTCACCATTCCGGTGACGGTGACCTGAGGACCAAGAGGGGGCACCATCAAGGTGTCGCCGTTTTCAAACTTCTCTGCGGTAGGGGTGACGCCGTGCAACAGCAAGTCATAGGAGTCTATTTGTTCGAGTTCCTGGCGCCCACGCATATGTTTCAAGGAACGCAACGACCCGCGTGACGTTGCCCCTCCGGCCGCGACTAAGGCGTTAAGCGCAGTGGAAAGCGAACTGATGTCGTAAGCGCCAGGTTCTTCCACTTCGCCCACAACATAGACGCGGATCGTGCGCAACCGAGCAACGGACACGTCGGCCGACGTATCGCGAAACTCTGTCGCGATAGCCTTTTGAACAGCAAGTTGCACTTCGCCAAGGGACTTCCCACTGACCAGCACCGGACCTGCCTCAGGAAGCGCGACTCGGCCTTCCCGGTCCACGACGCGGACGAGTTTCGTGGAAAGTCCACCCCAAAAATCGATGGACAAGCTGTCTCCGGGCCCTACAACGTAGTCAGGGCCGACGGGCAAATCCATGGGCAAGCTGCGGGGGTCGCGCAACCCGTCGCGAAAAACTTCCGTGCCAAACCGTTCCGGCGGCCGATTTCTCGCAGGCGCTTTCACGTAAAGATCGTATAAAGAAGGAATATCCGCATAGGGATTTGGCTCGTGCACCATCGCACCGGGCAAAGGTTCGCGATCTCTCGCAAGTCTCGCGGGGCGATAAATGGAGCCCTCGCGCATCTCGGACTTCGCACTCAGCGACGAGCCATTCTCTGAGTACGTCCCGTTTCTCGCAGGCAGGGTCTCTGCCGTCTGCGATCGCGCAATCGAAGGATTATTTTGGATGTCGGCGGCCATACTCCCATAGTTTGTCGAGCTAGTCGCAGACTTCATGGGGTTCGAGATACTCTCCAGCAAAGCGTTTTCGTCCGTAGCGCCAGCGAACTGCGGACCGCTAGAATCGAGATTGGTCTCCGTTTGGATGATCTGAGGCGTTGGCAGCGGGGACTGCTGTTCGTCCTGATAATTCGGGTTTATATTTTTCTGAGGGACAGTTTGATCGGGATTCGGATTCGCACGCGTAGGACGACCGTAGGTTCCCTGAAGGCACTCACGATCTTCGTTCGATTCGCACGGCACAAGGGAAGTTTCGCTGCTTTCCGTTTTTTTCGGTTTGACGGACTCCGTATCTTCTTGCGATTCGATCTGGACGAGGCGTCGCACGCGCTCTTTGATGAGCAGTTCTTGCTCTTTCCCCATCTCGGACTCTGGATTTACGCCGGGACGCAAATATCCATAGCGCTGTAACAGACGGGTGGCAACGGAGCGGAACGACACGTCCATTGTCAATCTGACAAAAACCGCATCGTCAGTTAGGTTCTCATCGCTGACGATTTGTCCGCTGTCGCTTGCCTCCTTGGCAATCCAGCGCTTCAGTTCCACCAACAATCCCGGGTCCTTGACTAGCACTTCCCTGATTTGAGCGGCCGAAGCGGCGACCCTTGATAGATTTTCTTTCTCAAGCGTGGAGATTTCTTTGTCGGAAGGCCTTGCCGTGGCGTAGTCTTCGGCGCGTGTTTTTGCGGTGTTTTGAGTTTTCTGCTGTTGCGTTTCTTGAGCCGGGAGGGAGGCGCCGAGACCGAATATCACAAGGGGGAGGAATAATCTGGCGATTTTTGTCTTTCTCGGCATGCTTTGGCTCTCCCTTAATTGACGCCAGTTCCCTTGCTGACGGTTGCTGCGACGTTTTTCACGGCGCTCAGAAACCCTTGTTCCGACGGTTCAATGTCGTCAGCGTGGATGTCCAGAGAAGCCCAATAGCAAACGGAATAGCTCTCCTGCGCAGCCACCGCGATGATGCGCAATGAGGGGAATTCTTGGAGGAGTTCGTCGCAAATTGCCGGCCTCTTGCCAGGTTTCTCCGCAGTAACCACAAGTAAGTCCGGCGCAGTCTTCAGAACAAGCTCACGGATTTCGGTCTGATTTGTAACTTCGCCGACGATTTCGATCCAGGGTTCTTCTTCGAGCATTTCGACAAGAAGCTCCCGCATCAGCTTGGGCTGATTCGCCATGAGAACACGGAATGTCTTGACCATAGCCATCCCCTTTGGACTTCGAGTATTGCTTGTTCATCAGGAAAGGGAAGGCCCAAAGGGGTGTCAATTCAGCACCCCCCAGGAACCGTCGCGTCGCCAGTCACTCGCGAAGATTGGTGGGTGCTCGGAACTAATGACCTTCGACGTTTTCTTTGGTGCTTGGGCTATGCCAAATTAGCCCTAGACTAACTGGTTAAGCCCCTGAAGTTATCCTTCTGTTCTCGGAAAACACTACATATTTGCCGGTAATTTTGTATCGTCATCGGGGGTACTTCGCGGATATTTATAAACTTAGTTGACATTAACCTGGATTATTCATAGACTTTTTCTGCCTAGCGTAGTGGTTGATTCTTCTAGCCCTTGGGACCATGGCTTAGCCCTCTCGGGAGAACACCGGATTGAGAGAGACTATGATAGCCAGAGGTAATTCCAAGTTGTCCCCAGAAATTAGCGTATATCTGCTGGCCGAAAATCGCTTATTACGGGATACGCTGGCGCGCCTCTTCAGAAAGCGCGGAGAGATCAATGTCGTCGGAGTGAGCCGAAGCTCGGAAACGATCAAAGACGAGATATTCGCGTCGCGGTGTGACGTTGTCTTGATGGATTCGTTCGAAAATGAGGCTTGCACGACCTTTTTGGCGGACTTCCTCGATCAGAACTATGGCATCAAATTGCTTCTGTTCGGGATGAATGACGACCCGGAGACTTTCCTGAAGGCGGTCCACCTGGGAATCTGCGGCTATTTGCTTAAAGAGGCTTCCGCCGCAGAGATTGTTGCTGCCGTACGGGCTGCGGCACGAGGAGAAGCTACATGCCCGCCGAGCCTGTGTATGGCCCTCATCCAATATCTCAGCAAGAAAAAATACGAGAAGGCCGAGTCTGTGGAAACTCAGATCGCCAATCAGAAGTTGCTGACTCCGCGGCAACTGCAATTAGTGCGGCTGGTGGCCGAAGGGCTTACCAATAAGGAGATTGCCGCCAACCTGAATCTGTCTCAGTTTACTGTAAAGAATCACTTGCGCCGCGTAATGAGGCAGGTGGAAGCGGCCAGCCGTCATGACGCGGTTGATGCGCTTCGTGCTTCCGGTCAACTAGCCACTTGATAGGAACCTTTTAAACCCTGCCGCCATTTGTGCAGTAGTCTCAGCTGCGAGCGTGAAATCCTATTCGTAGTTCGGAGAACGCGTCCCAACATGTGGCAGGCTAAACAGGACGGGCTCGTTAAGTCCGCGAGTGATGATGCTCCTCGTATGTTCTTGGCCCGCACAGGCCCTGCTCATTGCCTAGAAGCGCCAGTACGTGACCCTCCTGCAGCACAAGCGGATTCGAGTGGATACGCTCGGCCATGGCGTCGCGTCGACACCAGTGGCAAACCATGGTGGTTATGGTTCCACCTGCTGAGCCTAGATGCGCCGACAGTGTCTGTCATCTGGGCGCTCCTTTTTGCACGCTGCTACGGCGTCAGACTGGCGTTTCCCGAGGAAGCGGTTTTGGGGCTCACCGTATGGGTCATTTACGTCGGTGACCGGTTGTCGGATGGTTGGAGAGCCACCGACTATGCAGGGCTGCAACACCGGCATTTTTTCTATGCGCAGCATCGGACTCCACTGGTGTGCCTAGGGGCCCTCGCGGCTTCAGCGGACCTCTGGCTGATCGCTGCAAACCTGGGGGCTGCGGAACTGCTTGCCGGGCTGAAATTCGCTGCGATCGTCGGCGCTTATCTGCTTTGCGTTCACGCCAGCCCCGACTGGATCGTGCAGTTTTTGCCGAAAGAATTAGTCGTAGGTATTTTGTTTGCGGCAGGAACAACGCTACCGGTGTGGTCAAAAAATAGCGCATTTTCGGAAAACTGGAGATTCTCCCTTACACTGTTTGCGCTGCTGTGTTCTCTGAATTGCCTTTCGATTGAATGCTGGGAGAGAAACAGCGCGAACGACGTCGCGCATGTGTCAGAACTGATTCTGGGGGGGAAAGTCCGTATTAGTGAATTCGCTGCCGGCCTGATGACATTTGCTTTAGCACCGTTCTGTGGTCACACTTTCGCCCCGAGTCTGAAGCTCCTTGCGGTCCCGGTTTTCCTGTCCGCGTTGTTGATTTTTTGCCTTAACTTCTTTCGAGACCAGCTGTCACTTCGAGCATTACGGGTGCTCGTCGACCTGGTTCTGGTCGTGCCAGCTCTTGTCGCGCTAACAATCCGCATTTGAGGAACAGCGTGAATCTCAATCAGCGAAGCGGCATGAATTGTGACCGGCTCGCACCCTATTACGAGTCCCTCGAACACCTTTCCTTTGGAAGCTATCTAGAACAGCGTCGTTTCGCATTCCTCGAAGAAATGAAGAGGTCGGAACGCACGCTCGAGTGCGGCGGAGGAGACGGCCGCTTTCTGGCTCGGTTGTTGTCCCTAAATCATGTGGTGCAAGTTGACTTCGTGGACTCCAGCCCCAACATGGCGGAGTTGGCGGAGCGACGAGTGAGCAGTATGGGTCCGGCTTTTCGGGAACGCGTTCGTTTTTTTATTGGAGACGTGCGGGAATTCGAGCCGCAGCCAGCGGGTTATGACCTAATCGTCACGCATTTTTTTCTCGACTGCTTTAACGACGTCGAGTTGGCAGAGATTGTTGCCCGCCTGGCAAGCTGGCGGACAGTGCATTGCCGTTGGGTGGTCTCGGAGTTTTGTGAAGGCCAGGGTATGATCCATCGCCTGTGGACTCGCGCGGTAATCCGCTCACTCTACGGCGCCTTTCTACTCACAACGGGATTGCGGGTTACGCGCTTGCCAGACTACAAAGCTGCGCTCGCCCGAGAAGGATTTCTCTCGCGATTCGAAAGGAATGCACTTGGCAGCCTACTTCATTCGTCGCTCTGGGAGCACCGTTCTTTAAAATTCTAATTTTGATGTTCGGTCACGCTCGACTCTTCACGATGACGCTCAATCCGCGCGTTCAGGCTTTTTCCGTCATCCAAAAATCCATCAAAGATAACTCGAATTAAGCTCTGACTAACCGACCCCGAAAGATACGCAACGCAGGCGTGACGTGACCGGCCCAGCTCTCAGTCGACCAGCGGTCGACGGGCACCGGTACACCTCCACAAACCCAAGTCTGCCGCTGAGGGCCGCCCATGCCTTGTAACCTCCTATTCTCGAAACACTTACGAGTGATTCAGCAAATTCTAGAGAATCAAGGGTAAGAGAAAATCTTGCCACTTAGTGGAAATCGGCTTGGGCGCTTGTCTTAAAGCCAGTTCCTGTCGTCATGCTCTTGGATAACCGCCAAAGCACAGAAAACAAAAGAGGTAGTGTGGGCACATCGCATCTAGCAAGATGACCCTTCATCTGGAAGGTGATTTGCTCCAATGGAATAGGGCGGGCACGGCTCCGTGTCATTTTGCCGACTTTTGTAGGATAAGAGGACAATACCGTCGAAACCCGGATGCACACTGAATTGACTACCCGCGCACGGACCGAACTTCAACTTCCGAATAACGAAGCCATGGTTTGGGGTAAGTCGGCTACTGTGCAGTGGCTTGAGCGCATGGTGATGGAGTTGGCATGCACCAACATTGCATTCCTCAAAAGCGGAGCAGCCCCACAAGTTGATCATTACCTTCAGTATTAAACGGAACCCTTTGTGCTGCTCTAGGGATGTTGTGGCGGTTTCGGTCTGAATCAGAGATTATAGAAGTGAAAATCGAACAAGGAACGGACTGCGCAATCTATGTACAAAAGCTTTTTCGGGCTAAAAGAGAGCCCGTTCAATGCCAATCCTGACCCTCGCTTCCTCTACCTCACGACTCAGGTAGAAGAAGCCTTGACCGGCTTGATGTATGGCATCCAGACGAGGAAAGGATTTATCACGCTCACGGGGGAAGTAGGCACCGGAAAAACCACTCTAGTGAATAGGCTGCTTGATTGGCTGCACCACCGACGAGCACGAACCGCATTTCTGTTCAATTCTCGGATGAATACAAACCAGCTCTTTGATTTCATCCTGGCGGAATTCGATATTTCCTGCGACTCAAGATCGAAGAGTCAACAATTGATGAAGCTGAATCAATGGCTTCTCGACCGCTATCGCGCGGGCGAAACCGTAGTGCTGATTCTCGATGAGGCACAGAACCTTACCTTCCCCGTTTTGGAAGAAGTCCGCCTTCTGACCAATTTGGAAACAGCGACGGACAAGTTGCTGCAAATCGTTCTCTCGGGGCAGCCAGAGCTAGAAGATAAACTAAAACTTCCCGAACTCCGGCAATTGCGCCAACGCATCATGCTGCGCTGCAAGACCACTCCCCTGACCAAGGAACAAACCCACGACTACATACTCAAGCGGTTGAAAATCGCCGGCGCGGGGGATCAGCTCATTTTCAGTCCTGAGGCAATGGATGCTATTCACATCTATTCCTTGGGGATTCCACGTGTCGTGAACCTCCTTTGTGAGCATTCTTTAGTAAACGCATATGTCGATCAGCAGAGACCGATCAAATCGAAAGTCGTCGAGGATGTGGCGCGAGAATTCCAACTTGATGAAGTGGAACCGATTGCTCCGCCGGGACACACATCAACAGAGAATGATGTTTATAACTCCGAAGCGTTTATTCAAAACCTCGGAGAAGCCCTGTCCCGATTCCGAATTAGCCCAACAAGAACACCGTCGCGAAACAGAAAGTGAAGTCAGCAAACGGTCCCATGACACTGTTTGCTTCCTACCCGTGATCGGTGTCGCGACATGCGTTCTAACTTCAGCGCTTTCCTTCCCCTGTGGTCTCCTCAGAGGCAGTCATCCGCACTCGATTTCTCCCGGTTGCTCTTCTTCCGTCCCTCTCAGGTTCTCATCCGCCGCAGCCCAACAAAACCTTACGACGGCACGCTTCTACTTTCGAGCTGTTATTTGCATCGATGAGAGCGCTCACCAGGTTTTACGTGCTGGTGGAGTCCTTCGAAACGAACATTTTCATCCTTCGGCGGGCTAGGCCTCGGGGTAGACGTACTATTACCTAGCTATGTCTATTCGGTCACTACGTTACCGCATTTCTGGTTGCCGTTGTGTATTTCCCTTCCTACAATCCCAATGATCCGAAACGGCGACCCTGGGTATTGCAGCGAAGAATCCGATGTATGAACAATTCTTCAACTTCATGGGCTTGCGTGAGAATCCCTTCCACGTTTCCCCGGATCCTCGTTTTTATTACCCCACGCCTGCACAAGAATCTGCTTTAACCGAGCTCCTCTATGGCATTGAGACCCGCCAGGGCTTTCTGGTTCTAACGGGCGAAGCTGGCACCGGCAAGACTCATCTTCTGAACCAGATTCTTGACTGGTTGCGCCGACGCGGGCGGTCAAGTGCCTACATTTTCCATGCTCATCTGAAACCGATCGGGCTTTTGCGGCTTATCCTGAGCGATTTCGGTGTACCGTGTCAGTCCAGTTCCAAAAGCGAACTTGTCAAAACTCTGCACGGCTGGCTTCTTCAGCGTCATGCCGCCCAGGATCTGCCGGTGCTTGTCCTCGATGAAGCACAGGGTCTCTCTTTGCGAACTCTCGATGAAATTCGCCTGTTGCTCAATCTCGAGACGCCTCGGGGCAAACTCCTGCAAATCATTCTTTCGGGCCAGCCGGAGTTGGAAGAGAAGCTGCGACTGCCTGCACTTCGCCAGTTGCGCCAGCGCATAATGTTCCATTCCCGCCTCCCTCTCCTCACTCAAAAAGAGACCGCTGCCTATATATCCAGTCGCCTGGCTGCCGCGGGTTGCTCAAACTCCTCACTCTTCCCCGACGAGGCCGTAGAGGATATTTACGAGTCTTCCCACGGCATCCCGCGTGTCGTCAACGTCCTCTGCGAGCATGCCATCATCTCCGCCTACGCGGAGCGACAGCGCGTCGTCTCTCCTGAAATGATCCAGCGCATTGCGATGGACTTCGACCTTATCGCCAAACCTCTGGCCGTTGCCGACGCGGAGCCGAGATCGGGCGACGGACGTCGCGCTCCGTTTCCGGTCGTCGAAAAACTCGCGGCGCCGTCAGTGGCCAACCGGCTCTTCACGGCGTGTTCTTGGGAGCAGATTGAATTTGACATCTTCAAGGACCTGCCTGACGCAGTTTGGAAAGGGACGCAGCCTGCTCTCGGTGAGGATCGAGCCGTAGCTGTCCCTCCCCCCGCTCTCCAGGATTTTCCCGAACCTGTAGATGGCCCAGTCCGTCCTGCTGCCTCGGACGGAGCTGGTGGAATTCCCAAATTTTGGCGCAGGCATCGGTCACGTTCAGCCGTGGCTGTCTACGCGCGCAACTCCGTCGCGTCCATCCGTCGTGTCTGGGACGCTTTCACTCATCTGGTTGTCCGGGGGACGCAGCCGGCTCTCGGCGAGGAGCCAGCCGCAGCTGTCCCTCCTCCCGCTCTCCGAGAATTTCCCGAACCTGTAGCCGGTCCGATCCCTCCTGCAGCCTCGGACGGAGCTGGTGGAATTCCCAAATATTGGCGCAGGCATCGGTCACGTTCAGCCGTGGTTGTCTTCGCGCGCAACTCCGTCGCGTCCATCCGTCGTGTCTGGGACGCTTTCACTCATCTGGTTGTCCGGGGGACGCAGATTGCTCTCGGTAAGGATCGCGCCTCAGCTGTCCCTTCCCCCGCTCTCCGGGAATTCCCCAAACCTGTAGCCGACAGTCCCGCAGCCCCGAACGGATCCGGTCGAATCGCTAAATATTGGCGCAGACATCGGTCGCGTTCAGCCGTGGCTGTCTTCGCGCGCAACTCCGTCGCGTCCATCCGTCGTGTCTGGCACGCTTTCACACATCTGGTTGTCCGGGGAGCACAGACTGCTCTCGGTAAGGATCGAGGTGCGGCTGTCGCTTCCCCCGCTCTCCGGGAATTCCCCAAACCTGTAGCCGACAGTCCCGCAGCCCCGAACGGATCCGGTCGAATCGCTAAATATTGGCGCGGGCATCGATCGCATTCAGCCGTGGCTGTCTTCGCGCGCAACTCCGTCGCGTCCATCCGTCGTGTCTGGCACGCTTTCACACATCTGGTTGTCCGGGGAGCACAGACTGCTCTCGGTAAGGATCGAGGCGCGGCTGTCCCTTCCCCCGCTCTCCGGGAATTCCCCAAACCTGTAGCCGACAGTCCCGCAGCCCCGAACGGATCCGGTGGAATCGCTAAATATTGGCGCGGGCATCGATCGCATTCAGCCGTGGCTGTCTTCGCGCGCAACTCCGTCGCGTCCGTCCATCGTGTCTTGCACGCTCTCACCGATCCGGTTGCGCGCTACGCTCGCTCCGTTTCTCACTCCTTCGTTCGTGATTGCCGCCGGTTGTCCGGCGGTGTCACTATGGCAACTCCCGCCGTACGATTCGCCTCGACGGCAGACGGTGCCAACGCGTCTAGCAACCCTCGAAAGGCTCTCGCGCCCATAGTCGGTTGGTTACGGAAACCGATCACCCCAACCCATATCTCGAGCAATCGTTCCCCGGCACGTTCCGCCCGTCGAAAGTAGTAGTTCGCATTTCCGTTCCGAACGAAACACACAGATTGGTTCGCGGTCTTGCAAGTGTTCATTCCATTTGGGTCCGGACAAATGCTGGGGAAGGTTGGTACGACCCAACACTCAGAAAACTCGAAACTCTCCGGGACTTGGTCGGGTTGCCTAACTTTTACGCAGAGAACCCGCAACTACACTTAGCAGTAGCCGCCTAAACCTGCGAGCGATTGTTCGAATGAGAGGCAGGCACTGCTCGGCGAGCGACGATCTTACGGGCGGCCGGCCCGATCCTGCTTATCGATTATCTCTTCCGAGAATTTCAACAAACTGCCAATTTCCCTTGGCGTCCATTCGATGAATCCGGATCGGAAGAGCACCCATTACCTGGAGCTTATTGGTACATGCTGGACAGCTGAAGGAGTAAACCACGGGCCACTTTGCCTGTCGGCACTCTGCCAAGACTGGTGAGCGGCATTGAAGGCAAATTATTTTCTCGTCGGCCATCGGCACCGTCCTTCTTGGCCCGGTCCTGAACTGGATAGTACCTGAATTTCAAGCGCGACGCATTAATTCCCTGTAACGTGGAGACGCGGTTTAGATTGTGGATCTTGCCTCAGCTATTTGGCCACCCCTGTCTGTCCGCTCCAGAGCGAACGCCGCCTCAGAGATCGCCTTATGCACAAATTCCGCTTCGCTAACGACTTGCTGGATTTTCGCAAGGCTCTCTGTTCTCGACTTCCCTTGCTCGATGGATGATCCTGACCATAAACGCGAGTCCACCGTGGAGTTTGTTATGCCTCGTCGATGCAGGATTGTGCATGGTCCGCAAATTGGCGCGGGGATAGACGGCCTCCACGCGCTCGATGAACTCTTTTGTAATTTTCGATCTTTTCAAATTGGCGGGCATCGGCATGTCAACGCACTATCGCGACCTCATCCTTAGATTCTTTCTCCTCATTTGTCCCGCTTCAATTTTTCCCGCAGTGTGCTGCGCTGGTGCTACTCGAAAAAGCAATGGCCCATATGTTGTCGGTGGTCCTAAGGAGAGAGAAACGGCTGCGAAGGTTGTGGCAGTTTGTAGCCTTTCGGTTTAGGCAATTTCGGCGATTGATTCACCGGTTCGTTCCTACCTGGCCTTCTGACAGTTCTAGGACTGGCCTAAAGGCCAGTCGCATTCCATAAATGAAAAACGTATTCTTTCCGCGAAATGGCGATCGCGCAGAGGGAATGCGACACTCTTGTGCAATGGGTTCGGGCCGACGAGGAGCTCCTCACGGACCTGAGGCCCGGAGCGCCTTTCAATGCTCGCGCGTCGTTCCAGGCCTTCGGCGAGAGACAATTCGGGGGTCGCTTCGCCGGCGTGGCTTGTTGCTGCGAGTTACCAGCTGAGATGCCGCCACAGTGGGAGGCCGCGCTGGAGCTTCGAGGGCGGGAAGCGTAGCTCATTTGGTTTTAGGGCAAGCGAACATCATCGCGGTCCCCCGATCTTCGATCCGCTTACGAACCGCATACCCTGGGTAAATTTGTTGTGCGTAGGTTAGGGCCGAGAAGTACAATGGGGGGACCGCAAATCCTTGATGCGGCCAGGTCCCCGTAACCGACTAGCGACCTGAGCATGACCGACCCTCACGATTCGAACCGAAGTCCTTCGATCCCCGACCGGCGCAACTATGGGCGGCAGAAGGTTTCGTTTTCTTCCGTAGTGATCAACGAAAACAATCGCGGCAGAGTTCTGAATATCAGCCCAAACGGGATTGCATTACAGACTGATACCGAATTGCTCGACGACGAATTGCCGATTCGTTTTAATTTCTCGCAATCGCAGCCATGGGTTGAAGCCAGAGGGCGGATTGCATGGCGAAGCGCTTCGAGGAAGGTGGCAGGCATAGAATTCATCGATCCCGCTGATGAGGTATGCGAACAAATACGAAGGTGGATCGCTTCACAAAGTGACTTGAGTGAATCCCCAAGGACAAGAATGTCAGTCGCATCGGCGCAAAACGTGACGGGTGCGGAGGCTGGCCCGGAGATTGCAACATCAATCCCTTCTCTCGCGCCGGAGACTGTTGATCTGATTGGCGAGAAACGAGGTCAGCCATCGCCGACTTTTTCCCAAGTTCGGTCGTCTGCCGAAACGCCAGCTTCAGAAAGCGCCGTAGCCAAGAATGTCAGAAGTGGTGCGGGGGTGGAAAAGGTCATCGAGGATAGAAGCCAACAGGCGATTTTCCCTTCTGTTCAGTCCGCTGCCGAAACGCAAGATCCCCAAACAATTTCGGGGGGTGTGATAGCCGCGAATGTTACAAGCCGTTCCAGCAAAGCGGGACGTCCAATTGGATTGTCGCTGGTTGCTCTGTTGTCGCTTTTAGCCTTCTTTGGCCTTCGTCATCACTTGCAGAAGCCAGGAACTAGTCAGAAAAGCAGAGAGATGGCAGCGAAACTGAACCTCGCCGGACCTCCCTTGAAGAGTTCTGCTGCTGCGCCCCCTCGGGACCATCCCGCTCCCACTTCGAATTCTGGCTCTCTGGGCCATCCCGCTTCCACTTCCAGTACCGGGCCATTTCTGCGCCGCCCCACTTTCATGCTTCAAGTGGGCGCGATGGTTCATGAAGAAAATGCGAATGCGCTTGCAGAGTCCTTGAACCAGTTAAAGTTCCCCGCTTTTGTCTTCAAGAGCCCCACGGATCGCTTTCATCGCGTGTTGGTTGGACCGTATAACAACGCGGATGCCGCAATCGACGTGCAAAACGAGCTCGAAAACCTTGGTTTCAAGGCCATTCGTATAAAATGGCAAGCAACATCGGCAGACTCCCCCCCGCAACGGACTACCGACTAAGCCAAATTATGTCGTGCGTTTACACAGCATCGGCGGTAAGAAGGCGCTTGCACTAAGAAAACAGGCTAGCGCATTGCGTGCTGCCGTGGTTGGGTGTAGGTTATCGGCTGGCCGGTAAGTTGAAATGGAAATTCCGGTCTAAGCCGAACATACCGGTTTCATAGTGCACCACCAGCCTTAATTCCTTTTGGAATTGCGGAGCACAAATCGTGTGCGTTATACAAATCTTCCACGGCGTCTAGCTCGATCCGGCTCCTCTTTCCTGTATCTCACTTCTCTGGCGACTTGCCTAAGCTTCAGCGGGTCCCAGCAATTTTGGGAGACGGTAAGTGGCTTTTCGAACGCGTTGGTCGAGAGCCCTACCCGTAGCACGCTTTCTGCGACGGGCATCAATGTGGGAGAAAATACGGCGTGCAGATTCAGGTTAACGGCGACATGTTTCGTAGATGGCTCAAACTCCGCGCAGGCTGCCGTTACAACCAGCAAACCTGCTCTTGGCACCGTGAGTTCGATCACCAAGGATGGAATTACTTGGAATTTCAGCGCTCCTGTCCCGGTAGGCCAGTTTGTAAATGGGGATTACTACGTTGTTGGGCCGGTAACGATCACGGCCATCAGTCCTCCGCCAACAAATGCTTCGCCCTATCTGAACGGCTCTGTGAAAAATCTTCCTACGAGAAGCGGCAAAAGCGGCTTCGATTCCCGGCTGGATGACGGCAGGGACGAATCCTGGTGGTTCGACGCCACCTTGCGGTCCTATCCGCCGATCAGTTTGAGCCCAGGCGACGCGCTCGTCTCGACAATCAGCTTGCCAAAGATCCACTCCATGCCCGAGGTCATGCGAGCATCCGACAGGAGCGCCAGTCCCGTAGCTTCCGCGTCGGTGCTCACCGTCCTTGCCTCGGCACCCGCGTCCGATGCCTTTCGGCCCTCGTATTGCGACAGAACTCAGACCATTTATCGCGCAGATACCTTACAGCGAGATCTGTTGCCCTCGCTGGCGCCTCCGAATCCGGCGCGTACCCCTAAGCTGGCAGAGTATGAAGCGCTTTACCGCCGGCCATGGATCGATACGAACGTTTTCCTTTTCGACGCTCCTGCGAGTTACATGCCAAGCTACGGCCAACATATCGCGTTTGCTGATTCCTATGCCGGGCTACTTTTGACGCTGAATTTTCCTGCCAACCAGAAAGTGAATCTCACCAACTATCTCGTTCAGTACGGAATCGATCTTTATGGTTGCGCACGAGCGGGTTACAGTTGGCCAGCTTTCGGCGGCCATCATAGCGGCAGGAAATTTCCTGTCATTTTGGCGGGGATCCTGCTCAACGACTCGGGTATGAAGGACGTTTCCACAAACTATCCGGATGCGTTCGGCGAAGACATGCAGACGGTTTATATCACGCAACTGCGACCCGCCGGAACGTACCGGCAGGCGTGGCAAGGCGCAACGGTCATTTACGGAGGTCATTATGGCGTACATGCTGATGGAACGCCGGTGAACGCAGGAATCTATGGTCCGTACGAGCAGTTGCAACCATCGGAGTGGCCGATCCTCACTCCGCCCGGAGAACAGTTGGGCGAGGCCTACCGACGGTGCTGCACTTCGGGTTCGTGGGTTGGAGAGGCCCTCACGATTCATCTGTTGCATGGAGAAAGCGTCTGGAATCACAGCCCGTTCTTCGATTATGTATACCGCTGGATGACGGAAGACGACACTGAGGATTTAGCAAAAATCAAAGCGCAATCGGGGTTCGATTACAGCCTAGGTTGGGAACGACAGAAACAAACGGCGAACTGGCTCAGCGGCCAAGTGTCAGAGCCGTCGTTCATTGACGATATGTGGAACGAATACCACTGGAAGGTCCCATAGGGAGGTCGCCCTATGGGCTGCGCAGGGGGCTTCGCTCCGGGCAAGGCCAACGGTAAACAAGAAATGCCAAGCAAAATGAAAAAGGGGACATTTCTAAAGAGCTTTGACAAGCACCGTCGAAATGAAGCACCGTCGAAATGATTGACAGAGGAATTCCATCGTGATACTTACCGCAATTGATAAAGCTTCCGTCTGCGATCTCTTGGGGGTGACCTAGGCCGCAAACAACGATATCGGCTCCCTGGCGCTGCCAAAACCGTCATGCATGGTTAAGAAAGGTTCTTCATTCCCTCAGGCCGCGTGAATTACTATCGCCTCCGAGCATAGCCCGTACAATAAGGAGAACTGATGGCTCAGGTTGATGTTCCGTTGGTGCGTTCGCAGTTCGCTCAAACGTCGCGACGCGATAATTGGTGGATCCAACCGCTCGCCGTTTTCCTAGGGCTTTCGACCTTTATCCTTTATTCGACCTGGGCGGCGCTGCAAGGCCAGCATTATCGCTTCGGTCCCTATCTTTCTCCGTTTTATTCACCGGAGTTATTTGGTGACCCACTGCGATCCTGGTTCGGCATTAAACCGACATGGATTCCGGCGTGGGTCACCGCAGCGATGCTGATTCTGTGGGCGCCTGGCGGCTTCCGCGTGACGTGCTACTACTACCGAGGCGCATACTACAAGGCATTTTGGGCGGACCCTCCGTCCTGTGCGGTTGGCGAGCCGCGCATGAAATATCTTGGTGAACGCTCTTTTCCTCTGGTCCTGCAAAATGTTCATCGGTATTTCCTCTACCTTGCGCTGGTATTTTTGCTTCTGCTGGCCCACGACGTGTGGGATGCGCTTTGGTTTGACGGCCACTTTGGCATCGGCGTCGGCACCCTCGTCTTACTGGGCAACGTTATTTTGCTGAGCTCCTACACTCTGGGATGCCACTCTTTGCGCCACCTGATCGGCGGATTTCGCGACCGCCTTTCGGGCGCGCCTGTCCGAAAGCGCGCCTACGATTGCGTCAGTTGCCTCAACCGCCGCCATATGATGTTCGCCTGGTTCAGCCTGTTTTCGGTGGGATTTGCAGATCTGTACGTTCGCATGTGCTCGATGGGCATCTGGAGAGATTGGAGAATCTTTTAGTGACCGAATATCTCACGCATGAGCACGACGTGCTGGTAATTGGAGCAGGCGGTGCCGGCTTGCGCGCTGCCGCAGAAGCCTCTGCTGCCGGCGCCAGAGTCGCTGTAATTTCAAAATCGCTGCTTGGAAAGGCTCATACCGTGATGGCGGAGGGCGGCATCGCAGCCGCTTTGGCCAATGTCGACGAACGCGACTCTTGGCGTGTCCACTTTGCCGACACCATGCGTGGCGGCCAATACCTAAACAGTTGGAGAATGGCCGAATTGCACGCCAAAGAGGCGCCGACCTGTGTTCGAGAGTTGGAAGCCTGGGGCGCGGTTTTCGACCGGACGCCGGACGGCCGCATCCTGCAGCGGAACTTCGGCGGCCACCGCTATCCGCGGCTGGCGCACGTGGGTGACCGCACAGGTCTCGAGATGATCCGCACCTTGCAAGATCACGATACTCATCTAGGTATGGACGTCTTCATGGAATACACAGTCGTGACTCTATTGCGTGATGGCAGCCGTATAGCCGGCGCATTTGGGTACGATCGGGAACGCGGAAGATTCCATGTATTCCGCGCCAAAGCCGTTGTCCTTGCGACAGGCGGCATTGGCCGAGCCTACAAAATTACCAGCAACAGTTGGGAATATACTGGCGATGGACACTCGCTCGCATATCACGCGGGGGCAGCGCTGATGGATATGGAGTTCGTACAATTTCATCCAACAGGAATGATCTGGCCCCCAAGCGTCCGCGGAATTTTGGTCACGGAAGGAGTGCGGGGCGAGGGCGGCGTGTTGCGCAATAAGGACGGCCGTCGGTTCATGTTTGACGATATTCCCGCGGCGTATATGAATCAGACCGCAGACACGGAAGAAGAAGGCTGGCGCTATACGCAGGGCGACAAGAATGCGCGTCGCCCACCGGAGCTGCTTACCCGCGATCACGTAGCCCGCTGTATCCGGCGCGAAGTGAAAGAAGGGCGTGGTAGCCCCCACGGTGGCGTGTTCCTGGACATCGCATGGATAAAAGAGCGCATTCCCAACGCCGCCGAATACATTAAAAGAAAGCTTCCCAGCATGTACCACCAGTTCAAACAACTGGCGGACATTGATATCACGAAGGAAGCAATGGAAGTCGGGCCCACCACGCACTACATGATGGGGGGCGTTCGCGTCGATCCAGATTCGCAGATGTCCGACGTTGCCGGCCTGTTTGCCGCTGGCGAGTGCGGCGCGGGATTACATGGAGCTAATCGTCTTGGGGGCAATTCCCTTTCCGATCTTTTGGTCTTTGGCAAACGCGCGGGTCAACACGCCGCACTCTATGCGAAAGAAAACTCGCTAGGCGACGTTCATGCGGATGAAATTGCATTGGCGGAAAAACAGGCGCTGGCTCCGTTCGAACGGGATAATGGGGAAGGACCTTACGCGGTTCAGTATGCCTTGCAGGACATGATGCAAGACCTGGTCGGCATCGTCCGCCAGGAAAAGGAAATGTTACAGGCGCTCGACCTCATCGAGCAATTGCGAGCCCGTGCCGAGCGTGTTGGCGTAACTGGGAATCGCGAATACAACCCCGGCTGGCACACGGCCCTCGACCTGAATAATTTGCTCACTGTTTCCGAAATGGTGGCGAAGGCCGCTTTGGAGCGACAAGAGAGCCGTGGCGCGCATTTCCGCGACGACTATCCGTCGAAGGATAACAAGTTCGGCTCATTCAACATTGTGATCCGCAAGGGCCCACGCGGTGAAATGCAAATCATGCGTGAGCCCATTCCGCCGATGCCGCTGGAGCTGAGCCAAATCATCGAGGAGATGAAGTGATGACCACGGCAACGTTCCGAATCTGGCGCGGGGAAAAAGGCACCGGAAAGTTCCAGGACTATGCTGCCGAAGTCGCGCCAGGAATGGTTGTGCTTGATAGCATTCATCATATCCAGGCTGAACAGGCAAGCGATCTTGCCGTGCGATGGAACTGTAAGGCCGGCAAGTGCGGCTCGTGCTCCGCCGAAATCAATGGAATGCCAAAGCTGATGTGCATGACCCGTCTTAATTCGCTTCCTCTCGATCAACCTGTGACCATCGAACCCATGAAAGCTTTTCCCCACGTCAAAGATCTGGTTACCGATGTGTCTTGGAACTATCGTGTGAAAAAGAGCATTGCGAAATTCAAGCCCCGCCGGCCGGATGCTCCGGATGGGACGTGGCGCATGGCGCAAGCAGATGTTGATCGCGTACAGGAGTTTCGCAAATGCATTGAGTGTTACCTTTGCCAGGATGTCTGCCACGTGCTGCGCGAACATCACATGCATGATCAATTCATCGGCCCGCGCTTTTTGGTTTATGCCGCCGCGCTCGAAATGCATCCACTCGACGAGGCAGACCGCCTGCCCGAACTGAGAACCCAGGATGGCATCGGGTTATGTAACATTACGAAATGCTGCACCAAGGTGTGCCCGGAAAATATCACCATCACCGACAACGCCATCATTCCGTTGAAAGAGCGCGTCGTCGATCGCTTCTTCGATCCGCTGTCGAAACTGTTCCGCGTATTCCGTCCGAATGCCGGCTAGGAGGTGCTCATGCAATTCGATCTGAAGTCCGTCTCAACCGAAGGCGTTCCCAAAGCCCTGGAGAAAGCCGAGCGTTATCGCCTTTTGAACGAACCGAGTCTTGCCGAAAGCATTTGTTTGGACATTCTGACCATTTTGCCAGCAAATCAACAGGCACTTATTTCGCTGCTGCTCGCGCGAACCGATCAACTCGCCAGCGGCGTTCCCATGAAATCGGCTCAAGAGGTCTTGCTCCGTATCGAGGGCCAGTATGAGCGGGCCTATTATGCCGGCATTATCTCGGAACGCCAGGCACACGCGTACCTCCAGCGGGGCGGCCTTTGCAGCAACGCAAACACCTATCACGCCCTGCGCGAGGCCATGCAACATTACGAGCGAGCCGAAGCTCTGCGACCGCCTGCCAACGATGACGCGATTCTGCGCTGGAACGCCTGTGCGCGCGTTATCATGCACAACCCGGAGATTCGTCCGTTACCCGACGAGGAATTTCAGCCCATCCTTGGCGAGTAGTGGATTATTTTCGGGATGTTCGTACCAGGGCGGCACCACCTGTACGGCCAACTACACAAGTGCGTATCGGAGATATTCTGCCACGCCGCTGATAAAGCGGTGAACTGACACTTCGGCAATCCGGTGGCCGACGATCGCATTCATGGCCTTGCCCACGGCGCCGAAAGGCGGTTCATAAATGCCCCAGAAATCCAACTGCGTTTCGGTTGCGGTCAGCGGGTAGATGGAAAGCTCGGCCTTCATCAGCGGGAACAGGCGTGGCATGGTTGCGCCCTCCCATTCTAGCCGCAACCGTGTGACCGGAGTCGACAGCGTGGCGTCCAGAAGTTTCTCCTCGACGTTCTTGATGAAAATTTTGATATCGCTCTTGATCCCAACACCGCCGATGTCGGCGTGTAGTTCAGCAGCGATCGATTGCACCCGGGATGCGGCGGCCTTCGTAGCTGACTGGAACACGTTGAGCGCGTCGGTGCTCAACGCATCACGGACGCGTGCGTAAGGATGGTTCACATAGTCGTAGCAGCGAATCTCAGGCTCTTTACTCATCAGCATTGCTCCGACAGCAGGCACTGTCTTCGAACGGGCAGTCGCAGAGCTGTACTATACAGCGATCATAGGTCATCTGGGGCATGTGGTGTGTCCCTAAATTTTTTCTGAAGTTGTCACGGCTGCATCGCTTTGCAGTTCGCGCTTTCGATGGCAACCTTGGAGGCCATGGATATCCCCGGCGATCCCCTCGCGTTGTCTGCAGGAACGATTTCCGCGCGGCTCGACCGCCTCCCGGCCACGCGGACAATATGGAAATTCGTTGTCTTGCTCAGCCTGGGCTTTTTCTTCGAACTCTATGACTTGCTGTATTCCGGCTATATCGCGCCAGGACTCATCAAGAGCGGCATCCTCACGTCTACCACGGCTAATCTGTTCGGTATGACGGGTGTCGCGAGCT
This sequence comes from Candidatus Acidiferrales bacterium, assembly GCA_963742325.1. Taxonomy (GTDB): domain Bacteria; phylum Acidobacteriota; class Terriglobia; order Acidiferrales; family UBA7541; genus Acidiferrum. Next base: position 5,135,272 of record CAVULB010000002.1, read on the forward strand.
TCCTTGCGTCTTTGTTCCTCGGACTGTTCATCGGCACGATTGGATGTGGCTTTCTTGCTGACCGCTTCGGCCGTCGGACGATATTTACGTACTCGCTCCTTTTCTATACGGCTGCAAACCTGATCATGGCGTTTCAAACCACGGCTGCCGGCCTGAACTTCTGGCGCTTCCTAGCGGGCCTCGGGATCGGCGTGGAACTGGTGACGATCGGTACGTACATCTCCGAACTCGTGCCCAAACAGATTCGCGGACGCGCTTTTGCGTTTTCCCAGGCAGTGGGCTTCACGTCGGTGCCGATTGTGGCGTTTTTGTCATACCTGCTTGTTCCTCACAAACCGTTTGGTCTAGATGGCTGGCGCTGGGTTGTAATCATCGGTGCAGATGGCGCTGTGTTTGTCTGGTTCCTCCGTCGTGCATTGCCAGAAAGCCCGCGGTGGCTGGCACACAAGGGGCGGGTCTCGGAAGCGGACCATGTGGTTTCAAGTATCGAAGCGATGGTGCAAACAGAGTATGGAGCAGCGCTACCGATTCCGGCCGCACCTGAACCGTTGACGTCAGGCCGCACATTTCGCCACATGTGGGTGCCACCATATCGCAAGCGCGCCACAATGATGATCATCTTTAACATTTTTCAAACCGTTGGATTTTACGGATTCGGCAACTGGGTACCGACGCTGCTCATCAAGCAGGGAATAACAACGACGACGAGCCTGCTGTTCTCATCGATCATCGCCATAGCGGCGCCGATCGGACCGATGCTCGGCCTGCTGATCGCCGACAAGTTCGAGCGTCGGACGGTGATCGTTGTGACTGCAATTGTAATCATGATGCTCGGGTTGACGTTCAGTCAGTTGTCAGCCGGGATCCTTCTTGTGGCGACCGGCATTGGTCTGACGCTCGCAAACAACATAATGTCTTACAGCTTTCACGCCTACCAGGCCGAGCTTTTCCCGACTAGCATCCGCGCAAGCGCCGTAGGTTTCGTCTACTCGTGGAGCCGTTTCTCTGCCATCTTCACTTCGTTCTTTATTGCTGGGGTGCTAAAGGGGTTCGGCACGACAGGGGTTTTCGTGTTCATTGCGGCAGCGATGTTCATCGTGATGATTTCGATCGGATTGATGGGGCCGCGCACCCGCGATCTCGCACTTGAAACGATCTCTCACTGATGCGGTGGTTCGGTCGAGGCAAGAGATTCCTAGAAACTCGCAGATGAGGTCCGGATAGGTGCCATTCCTCCGCAAGGTAGCTTGTGTGTTTCTAGGCAGTGACGCAATGATCGCGGAAGAACCAGAGGGGCAGCAGTGACTTTCGCCCCGTCCAGGAACAAAGGTAAGACGCAGCCTCTTCGGGTTAGGAAACATCGAATCGATGCGCCCAACGATTGAACAGGTCAAGTATCTGTCCATGCTTAAAGGGTTGTTTTGCGGGCGGAACAATTTCGGCGCGATGCGCGAATCATTGCGAAAGTCGCGAGGCCGGAATTGAGAAGTGTCCACTCTGCTTGGTGCGGACTACGCGGTCCTAGAACTATCGAAGCTCAGGTGCCCTACTTGGTCAGGTGAGGGGGTAGGGCATCCGACCGAGTAGCCCGCAATAGGTATGCGAGCATATTTCATGCCAATTAGGCGTCTGAAGTTCGATCGGAGTTAACCCCAACGCAGGAAGCCACATGCCGCCGCTATAGCGGGAGGCGCGATCCCTTGAGGGAATCTTGCACGCGTCACAACTGGAAATCAACTTCCCCGAATGTGCAAGCACATCCACAACCGACCCCCTACGGTTCTAGAGCAGTGCCACTAGCCTCGTGCCCGGTTAACCGAGTGCCGGCGCGACATAATAGTGAGCGACAACAAGCGCGCAACCCCTTTACATTGAGAATCGGTGCAATCGGAACAGCCTGCGGTGTTGCGCCCGTTGAGAGCCATTACGTATCCTAAAGTCCAAGAAGGTAACGGGAGGCACCACAGAAGCCCGACCAAAGCACCGCAGGGCATTGCCGATTTGGGCCAGCAGTACCCATTCGATTGCGACACGCCATCCAACAAAAGGAGGCTCAAGCCGGGCAACTTTCCCAAACAATCTTCGTGCGATGAATAGGCGAGTGCGCAGGCAGGGAAATACAAGTGGTTAGCACAGGAGGAACTAGGAGATGGTTGACTCCGAGGATAAAGATAAAAACGCGAAGGAATCCCGGGCAAGCATGCTCTCGAGACGCGATTTGATCAAGGGAGTGATCGCAGGTGGCGTGACCGTTTGCTCGGTAAGCTATCTTTTCCGCGCCTCCACTTTGCTGGGCCAGTCTGCTGGCGGCACCGGGGAAAGATTGCTCACTATCAACGTAAACGGCCAGTTGCGGCGAGCTGACGTCATGCGACAAGAAACGCTCGCCTGGACACTGCGCCACAAACTTGGTCTGACCGGTACAAAGCTGGGATGCGACCGGGCCGAGTGTGGCTCTTGCACCGTGTTGATCGACGACGTCCCGCACTACGCATGTTCGGTTCTTACGCACACTGTACGAGACCGCAAAGTTTTGACCATCGAAGGACTGGCGAGCCCTGAGGGGAAGCTGCATCCGGTCCAGCAAGGCGTTATTGACGAACAAGGCTTTCAATGTGCCTTCTGTATGCCTGGCTTTATCATGGCCGCAGTTGGATTCCTAAAGACAAATCCCGATCCTACGCGAAGCGAATTGGCGCATGGCCTCTCTGGAAATCTGTGCCGATGCCAGGATTACGACAAGATCTTAACCGCGATGATGCGTGGAGCAGAGAACCTTAGGGGGGTGGGTCGTGCCTAGCAAAGATGCAAAGCCTCCGGAAGCGAACGCGCGAGTCTACGGACCCGGACACAAACTGATCGGCAAGAACTACCAAACCGCCGATCTCTATGCCAAGGTCACCGGCCTCGCAAAGTATGCAGAGGATTATCACGCCGATGGCATGCTTTACTGCAAGTTGCTGCTCAGCCCCGTGCCTCACGCGCATGTAAAGCACCTTGACCTACGGGAAGCCCTGGCCATGCCTGGCGTGAGGGGAATTCTGACGGCCGACGAACTTCCGCCTCCGGCCGATACTCTCACCGACAATGGCACCGTGATTCGCGCCAACCCGAAAAGTGAGAAAGCACTCACTATGGAGCCGCTCTACCAAGGTGAGCCCATTCTCGCCGTCGCCGCCGTCGACGAACTCACGGCTGCTGAAGCGATTGAGAAGATCCGCATTGAGTTTGAGCCGCTTCCCTTCGTCATCGATCCGCTTGAGACCTTACGGCCCGGCGGGCGCAACCCGCGAACCGAGGGAAATGTCTGGGTGCGCCCTCCCGCACCTACGCCTGTGGCAGGATCTCCCGCGCCACCGCCGCAACCTCCTACGATTGGAGTGCTCAAGTGGACCGCAGCGGATTTTGCCGACGAAAAAGAGGGGCGCCTGCCCATGGGAAAGACGCCCGACGAATGGTCTTATGGTGACTTGGAGGCCGGCTTCCGAAATGCAGCGCTGATTCTCGATGAAACATTCGTCACACCCGATACAAGCCACCAGACGCTCGAAACGCGCACTGCTCTGGCTTATTGGCGGAACGGAAAAGTTTACGTTCACACGGGTACGCAAAGTACCGCACAGACCGTCCCTGCGATCGCCAGATGGTTGAACATCGACCCGGAAAAAGTAGTGCTCATCAGCGAATACACGGGCGGTGGCTTCGGCAGCAAGGTTACGGCCGGAATCAGCCTGATTATTCCGGCGCTCCTGTCGAAGAAGGTCAACGCGCCGGTGATGATGCGGATCAGTCGCGAGGAAGAGACCTTCATTGGACGTGCGCGGCCCAGTTTATTGGGGCGGATGAAAGCCGGCTTTTCGAAAGAAGGTCGGATTATCGCCCTCGACATGTTCGTGATTGCCGACAATGGTCCTTATGACGCCGTGGGCGACGCTCCTTCCTCTGGCCGAATCGTTTCTCTCTTGTACCAACCGGAAGCGATGCGTTGGCGCGGGGTCACAATCCTGACCAATACGCCGCCTAGAAGTGCGCAAAGCTCGCCTGGTGGCATGCAAGGGATCGTAATCATGGAGCCGATCATAGCCAAAGCGGCACGCAAACTCTCCCTTGACCAAGTGGCCATACGGCGAATCAACTGTCCGGAGGGCAAGGCGCCATTCGGACCGGCGGCACAGGGCAAAAGGCCCTATGCGACGAGTGCCTTCCTGAAAGAAGCGCTCGACCGCGGAGCGGAACAGTTTAAATGGAACGAAAGAGTTTCGCGCAGCCCGAAGCGGATTGCTTCGAAAGTGCGCGGCGTTGGTGTTTCGCTCAGTTGTTACGTGGGTGGCACCGTGGGCTTCGACGGGATTCTGATTATCAAGCCCGATGGCCGAATATCGATCTTATCCGGAATCGGCAACCTGGGAACGGAATCGGTAATCGATGTTCACCGCGTGGCGGCAGAGGTTCTGGGGGTGCCGTGGGAAACGTGCGACATCACCTGGGGCGACTCGTCGAAAAACCTTCCTTTCACCTGCGTTTCGGGCGGCAGCCAGACGACGCATGCAATGACACGAGCGGCGTATGCCACCGCCATGGATGCCAGAAAAAAGCTCCAGGAGCTTGCCGCCAAGAAGCTTGGCGGCAAGCCTGAAGATTATGAGGTAGCGAACGAACGCGTATTTCGCAAACCCGGTGGTGCCGGAATGAGTCTGGCTTCTGCCGCGAAGTACGCAATTCAATTAGGTGGCATCTACGACGGCCACGAAGTGCCTCCCGACGTCAACAAAGTGACGAAGGCCTCTGTCGCGGCACTTGCCGGACAAGGTCTGGTGGCGGCCGCCAAGGACAAATACCCTCGCGATGGCGCGACCTTTTCCTACGTTGCCACCTTTGCCGAAGTGGAGGTCGATGTAGAGACCGGCAAATATTACATCGTTGATTTTCTCGCGTACGCCGATGTCGGCTCGGTCATTCATCCGCAGGCCCTTGGTGGTCAAGTGCTCGGCCGCTCGGTCCTCGGAATTGGGCACGCGATTGGCCAAAAGTGGGTATATGACCCGCATTATGGAGCGATGCTTTCGACACGGTTCAGCCAAAGCAAACCGCCAACGATTCTGGACATTCCCGTCAACATGCAGTGGGCCGCGCTCGATATTCCGGATCCGGAGACACCGGTCGGCGCCCGCGGCGTTGGCGAGCCACCCGTCGGCGGAGGCTGCGCTTCCATCCTGAACGCGCTGTCGGACGCTCTTGGTGATGAGATTTTCCGACGGGCTCCCGTCAACGCGGACACGATTCTTACTTCTCTCGAAGCCGGACGTCCCATGCAACATCCCTTGATGGCCCACATTTAGCAGAGACGCGAAAGGAGATTTTTATGGCCATAATCCGAGACGTCATGCCAGCCTTTGATCTGCTGCAGCCGAGTTCTATTGCGGACGCGCACAAATTGCTCGAAGAGCAAGGAACCGGTGCTTGGGTACTTGCCGGAGGCATGGACAGCTTCGACTGGCTAAAGGATCGAATCAAGAAGCCCAGAGTGGTTGTGGATTTGAGCGGTGTCGCCGAGCTGCGGGGAGTTCGCACGGCCGCCGACGGCATCGAGATTGGCGCGATGACCACGCTCACAGAAGTCGTGCAGCACCCTGTCATCAAAGAAAAATACAAGCTGCTGGCGGAGAGCGCAGAATTAGTGGCATCGCCGCAGATTCGGAATCAGGGCACAATCGGCGGCAATGTGACTCAGGATGCGCGCTGCTGGTATTACCGAGCGGGTTGGCCTTGCTACCGTGCCGGCGGAAACATCTGTTATGCCGACACCCCGGAAGGCCGCAATCGTGAACATGCGATTTTGTATGCGGAACGCTGCGTGGCGGTGAATCCCTCCGACACAGCTCCTGCCCTCATGGCGCTTGACGCCAAATTCGTGATTCTTACAAATAAGGGTGAGCGCATTGTGGACGCGGAAGACTACTTCATCGGACCCGATATCGACATCACGAGATTGCACGTGCTGCAACCCGGAGATCTCCTGACGGCCATCCGCATTCCGTCGACGTGGTCCGGCGCACAATTTTATTTCGAAAAAGTGCGTGACCGGAATGTGTGGGACTTCCCGCTGTTAAACGTGGCATCGGCAATGCGGCTATCCGGAGGCAAAATCGAACAAATCCGTATAGCGGTGAACGGCGCAGCGGCTCGTCCTCTGCGCTTAAAGCGTGTGGAGGACGCGGTTCGCGGCAAACCAGCAAACGCAGAAACCGGAGAAATGGCGGGGAATCTGGCCATTGACGGAGCGGTCCCTTTGCAGTTCAACGCGTATAAAATCCCACTGATGAGAAACCTGGTAAAGCGCGCGATTGGGGGAGTGCAGGAGGCAACATGGACTTCCTAGAATGGGCAAAGAGTCCCTGGGGACAAAATGTCCCCATCCATATCGCTTGGTTTCTGATATGGGTTGCGGTCATTGCCGGATTTCTCTTTTTCATCGTTCACGCCACATATTTGCGCTACTTCGCCAAACCCAAGCAGTTCGCGGGCAGCGGCTCGCCTTTCGTTGCGGCGCGCATACCTGATCGTGTGCCCAGACATTCGCTGACCGCCCGGCTGTTCCATTGGGTCATGGCCGCCTCCATGTTCACGTTGCTATTCACCGCATTTCTTCCAAAGGTGGGCATTCCGTTCAACTGGGTCACCTACCATTGGATCGCAGGTTCCGTCCTGACTGTCTCTATTCTCTTTCATATCGTCCACGCGTCCTTCTTTATGGACTTTTGGTCAATTTGGCCGGACAGGATTGACATGCGGGACGCCAAGAGAAGGATTCTGCGCTTCATGGGTCAGGCTGCGCCGCCACCCGAGAAGTTCGCGAAGTATCCCCTTGAGAACAAGCTCTATCATGGCGCCATTGTCGCCGCAGGTTTGTCTTCCATCCTGACTGGCGTGTTTATGATGTTTCGCGTGCGGACGATCTTCTTTCCTCGTAATCCGTATCTGTTCAGCGATATGAGCTGGGGCATGATGTATGTGCTGCACGGATTGGCTGGTGTCGCGCTGATCGCGTTGATCATGGTGCATGTCTATTTCGGCCTTCGACCGGAAAAACGTGCCATCACGAAGTCGATGATCTTCGGTTGGATGAGCCGCGATTTTTACCTGAAGGAACACGATCCGCAGCGTTGGCCCGTCGAACCTCCGACGTCATACCCACCATCCGGTGGCGTTGCGCCAGAGGGAGTAAGAGATGTTGGCTGACCTAGCGGAACGCTGTAACACTATCGAAGAATGCTATGAGTTTATGCTCGCTTACGCTGCGCAAGGACAGCCCAGTGAAGCAAGCAGCCCGTCCGGGCGCCAAATCCGGGGCTTTTTGGGCCGCGCCGTGACAGCGATTTCTGGTTTGGCAGCAAGCTGTGCAATGGTAGCGAAACGAGAGCGGCTCGAGCCGGCCGAACGGTTTCGAGCTTTCTTTGCCGTTCTCGACCGCGACGGGCAGAGCTCACTGGCTGCCATTGAACTGGTCCTCGCACAAGCTGACATCAGCTCTCAATTGATCGACAACCTGAACGCCTCAATCCACCTCCGTGCGCTGCTCACGGACCTATTTCTGCTGACCGACATCTTGAAGATTCAAAGCGCTCCCGCAAGGCCGATGGCTTCAGGCGGATAATAGCAAGTGCTCACTTTGGACGCGCTTCGAGGCCAGACAGCAGCCGCTCTCTCTGCACGGCCCCTCTCGCGGCAACCGGGCGTGAAATATCACTGGGGCCAAATCCGTTGCTGGCTGGATACGCGGTTTCCTGTCCGCTCATTCGGCATCGAGCGATACGAGGTGAGCGGTTCCACTTAAGAATACCGACCAAAAAAAAGAGGGAACGTGATGACGCTCCCTCTTTGAATCACAACGACGTCAGCAGCTGCACTCTGTTTACTGCGAAATCACCGCAGCCACGATCACCGACTTCGCCTGCTCGTGATTCTCGGCAAGCCGGACTTGCGTATGGCTTCTGGGAAGTTCCCGTCCCGTGACGTTGCCTTCAACCCAGACCTGGTAGAGGAAATAGTAGTCGCCCATACGGCGGAAAACGAGCTTGGTTTTCTCCGATGGCCTAGTGATTTCGCACGCGTTGGATAGCACGATGGTCGCCGCACTTTGTTCCGTGTTGGCTATCTGAAGGACAAGGCCGTCTTGTTTGAAAGAATACTCGCCAGCAGGATAGGCGCGATCGCCCACCACGAAGTCGAATGGAACGTTGGCTCGTACTTTTGTTCCCTGGGCCTTAGCGGCCGGAGCCAACAGGAGCACCGCCAACGCAAACAGGATAGAGTGTACAGTTTTCATGGGACCCTCCTTTGTTTCGAGCAGAGCAAAGCGACAGAAATCGACGGCTCACGATTTCCGTGATCCATGTCGTTCCATGTCGCTCTGTCAGCACCGAGGTCGTTACTGCTTCCCGGTCTGACCGCACCACCCTGCAGCAATCTCTGCTTCCGATCAATGCTCTGCGGATAATCTGTTAGTGAACTACACATCATTTTTTCGCCTCGCCTCACTCGTTGAATCTCCTCGCCTTGCTCACTTCTCCTCCCAACGTCGTCTGCCAGAGTGCTTCGAGCGACTAATCCTGCTCCCACAACAATCCATATCTACGGAGCCTTGTTCGCTGTCGCAACCAATGAAACCGTGCTTGCTGAGTCCGATGGCGATTTTGGATTTTCTTGCGAGCACTTGGTTGCACCGAGTTACTGGCCCTTATCGTTCCTAGATCAGGAGTCTGATTCTGTACTTGCGACCAGTAGGCAACGGAAACCGTAGGGAACTAGACTGGTATGAACACCCGCCAAGAAGGGATTGCGTATGGACTCCCCTAAGTCGTTTTGCGCAAATAAGCTCAGTTCCCCGGGACTCAATTCTTTAGAGCTGGATCTTTGCGCGCTGGTCCTCGCTCTATTTGCCTGTATAGCCCTGTCGGGTTGCGCTTCGACATCTTCATCGAGCTCGTCCTCTGGAAAAGGCTCTTTGCCGACGATCACATCTTTTTTGGCGAACCCCACAACCATAAACTCCGGTACAACCAGTACACTGAGTTGGGCGGCGGCAGGAGCTGCAAGTATCGCTATCACGCCGGGGACGTTCACGTCTACGTCCGCGAGTGGTTCGACGAGCATGAGCCCAACGGCCACGACTACCTACACGCTGACAGCGATCAACCCCGCCGGCTCCGCCACGTCCACACTCACCCTGACCGTAAACGGGGCAAGCAAGCCAACAATCAGCACCTTCACGGCCAGCCCTACAAATATCTCTTCGGGTTCCAGCAGCACGCTGAATTGGGTGACGACGGGAGCGACGAGTATTTCCATCACGCCGGGAACATTCACGTCCACTTCGGCGAGTGGTTCGACGAGCATGAGCCCGACGGCAACCACGACCTATACGCTGACTGCGAGTAATGCCTCCGGCTCGAGCACGTCCACAGTCACAGTAACCGTCACCCCCAGTAAGCCGAGTCCGCCGGAAATCAGCTCCTTCACGGCCAGCCCTACAAGTATCACTTCGGGTTCGAGCAGCACGCTTAGTTGGGTAACTACCGGGGCCGCGAGCATCGCCATCTCCCCGGGAACATTCACGTCCACTTCGGCGAGCGGTTCAACAAGCGTGAATCCAACGGCAACGACCACCTATACGCTGACGGCAACCAACGCTGCGGGCTCGACCACGTCTACGGCAAAAGTCACGGTAATCGCATCCGGTGGTGCGTTGGCGATAACCACTACATCGTGCCCAGGGGGAACACAAGGCACGGCCTATGCAGGTTGCACAATAGCAGCCAGCGGCGGCTCCCCGCCTTACACCTTTTCCGTGAGCACGAGCGCGAACTTTCCGCCATTGCCTGAGGGGATGACCCTCGATGCAACTACAGGGACCATCAGCAGCACATTGATCGGCGGTCAAGGCACCTACATGCCCGAATTTGTAGTTACAGACTCCACGAATACTCAGGCAACGCAGGACATCAGCATCGCCATCAATGGTCACAATGCGTTTCTTGCAAATATTTTCCCAGCAACTTCTATTTTTCACCATCGGGTGGACGCAGCCACAACCAGCTTGCCCGTAGACACATCCCCCGCAGCGCCTATGTACAGTGGCTATTTGTCATCGACGGTTAAGCCATTCTTCGGAAACAATTCGAATGCTCCGTTTCCGAATGGAATACCGGCCATTGAAGTTGCTTACAACCAGCCAGACGTAGCGGTCACAACCACGATGTATCAATCCTATTTCTCGTCTGGCCCAATACCGGCGTATGCGCCGGTGGAAGGCACCAGCAACTCGACAGGCGATCGACACGTTCTGGTCTATCTGCAGGCCGGCGGTGGAAACAACCCTGCCCTTTACGAGATGTGGCAGGGAATTTACAAAGGCGGCCCCTGGACGGACTCCTCGAACGCGCTTTGGCCCAACGCATCTTCGAATTCGCTTACACCGCAGGGACAGGGAACATCCGATGCCGCAGGACTTCCGGTAGCCCCGCTGCTCGCAAATGCCGACGAGGTAATCGGCACCGGTACACCCAGTTCTCCGAACGGCACCATTCAGCATCCCATCCGATTCACACTCAACCATATGTTGAACTACTGGGTCTGGCCTGCTACGGAAACAGCGGGCGTGGGGAGTTGCACGGCGGCTACTGGAGGGAGCTCCATCCCCGTGGAATCGCTCATCTCGCAATCTTCTCCTCCCGCCAGCTGTACCATGTCTGGACCCGCCGGAGAGATCTATCGACTGAAGGCTTCGGTGGCGAATCCTTCTTGTGCTTCCACAAGTCCACAAGCGGCCATTATCATTACGGCATTTCGAAATTACGGAATCATCCTGGCCGACAATGGGGATAGCGGAGGGCTAATCGGCACACCCGACGCTCGCTGGAACGATACCGATCTGGCGTGCCTTACAAGTCTGACCTTAGCGGACTTCGAGCCCGTCAACGTTTCTAGCCTTATGGTCAGCACTGACAGCGGAACCACTAGCCATTAACCGATCTCATCGCAAGGCCACATCTCGGCGAGCCACGGGCCACTCGTTGTCGATGGCGGCTTGTTCGCTCGTTGGAATCTCTACTGGCTGAGGAGAGTTGGGATCCCCCAATGCTTCATCAAACGCCTAAAACGACTTGCGACCAAACAGAGCAAACCGCCCTACTTCTGAACCATGCCAGAGGCATCCTGAGAGTAAGATGTTTGACACGCAGCCAAAGCGGAGACTTTCGCGATAGTCCGCCGGTTGACGCCCTGGCGTATAATCGCCAGGATTTTCAGCAATTTCGGTAGAGGCGAACGTAATGGGCGAATATATCTTGCCCCATGGGTTGGCAGGAGAACAGCAACGTTTGGAGCTGATGTCCGCTTTGCTTGATCCAGTCGAGCGCACTTGCATAGCCCGACTCGGGGTGCGTCCAGGCTGGCGCTGCCTGGAACTTGGCTGTGGCAACGGCTCGATCTCTCGGGCTCTGGCCGAGCGCGTGGCTCCGGCTGGTCACGTAGTCGCGAGTGACATCGATATCGCCTATATCGCAGACCTGCAAGTGCCGTGTCTTGAGGTCCGCCGCATCGATATCCTTCAGGATGGAATCGAAGAGGGTTCCTACGATTTCGTCGTCGCGCGAGCTCTGCTTCACCACCTCTCGCCCGCCCGTAAAGCCTTGGAGCGCATGGTCAGTGCACTGAAGCCCGGAGGGGTGCTCCTGTCCATCGAGCCAGACATGCTGCCCTGCACGGTCACCGAGCCGGATTCGATGTTCAGATTCTGGCAACGATGGTTACAGTGGTCGGTCGAAGCCGGGATCGATTTCTCTATCGGACGCAAAATTCCCGCTTGGCTCGATTCTTTCCATCTAGAGGATGTTGCCGGCGAAGGTTACACCGCGCAGTTCAATGGCGGATCAGGTTGGGCCAGATACTGGATCGAAACCATACGGATGGTAGAGCCCGCACTACTGAAATCTGGTTACGTTACCGAGACAGTGCTTGAGGAACTTCGCACTCGCTACCAGGATCCGCATTATTGGACCAGCGTCATTTCGTTTGTAGCAAATTGGGGACGCAAGCCGGCCGGAACGCCTTGTTAGCGCGGTGCCCGTTCCGGGACTTGGCACGCCCATAGCCTAACGGTGAATCCTGTAGGCGACCAAGTGACTCAACCGCATTCATTGTGAATTGTTATTGCAACAAACCGAAAACCACGACGCTGTTGGGCGTACCGACATAAACTTTCCCATTAGCGATCATCGGCGTAATGAATTTGTTGTCCGGAAATTGGTCGCGATTATTCGAAGCCTGATTGCTGTTGTACAGTTCGTTCGCAAGGTTGGTGGCGTCGTATGCGTGAAGCACCCCTGTGGTGCTCTTTTGCACGGCCCATATAATGCCATTGCTGGTTCCATTCGCAGAAATGCTTGGCGAGGCTCCCGGATAAGCAAACGAGGTCGCGCTTTTCGAAGAAGCCGAAGCGCTGAGCCTTGCGTTCACGATCGAAAAAGCCTTTAAAGAATCTCCTACTGCGCCAAAATAAACCGTATTGTTGAAGTACGCCGGCATAGAATACACGCCGCCGCTCAATCCACCGTCAACTTCCTGGTAGATGGCGCTGTCAATGTCCGAGTTGAATTTGCCCATCGAATCGCGATTCACAACGTAAATGTGTGTGTCTTTACCGGCGCCGACAGCCAGATGCCAGGTGCTGCCCGAACTGTCCTGCAGATCGGGCAGGACCATTGCGCCTCCGGAACCGAGATCCTCATCCACACTGGATTCGGCGTTGGTATTGAACATGGTGAAATAGTCAGCCACGGCCAGTGCGTTGCCGCTCGTCGATATCTTTAAAAATGCATTCCCGAAATCCCCATCTACAGGAAAGCCGTTAGAATCGAGAGTGTCGTCAAATGTTCCATTGGCATCCAGGAAATAAACATTTCCGACTGTATCTGCCGCAAGCCCCGCCCCCGCCATCCAGATCGCGCCTTCAGCGCCGTTCGGGGTAACGTTTAATACGCTCGCTTGCTGCAACGTAGATTCGTTGTAGCTAATGAGCCATCCGGTGTAGGGCGGGTCGTCACAGTGAGATGCCCAGCTAGTATAAATGGTGTTGTTTAACAACAGTAGGCCTGCTCGTTCCTTGTATTTCGCGGGGTCGAATACCACGTTTCCATTCGAACTGTTGTCTCCTGTACCGGGGAAGGTCGCCTGGATGGTCACGGGGCTGCCAGTGAGTTCCGCGCCCGTTGTGATATCGAGAGCGTGCAGGCGCTGGTGATAATTTCCGCTGTTGTCCTTGGACATGGCCACGGCGAAGATCGTTCCATGCGTGCCGGCGGTCAGGTCAATCACGGGTGTGGAAGTAATTCCGATTTCGGGCGTCACCTGAGAACACCCGCGATCGTCGCTCGTCGTTTCATTCGAGCCAAGAAGCGTGACCGTCCACAGCTGCGAAAAAGTATCGGCGTCGAAGGCAAACACGGAATCGTGCTCCGTGGCAACGAATACCACGTTGTGCATACTTCCCGCGACGGTCAGGTTCGAGACATAGAGGGGCTCTGCGTCCACCAATCCGTCTACAGGGAGGGTCCCCAATTTGCCGAAATTGGCGGAATTCACATTGCTGGTCGTCAGGACGGTCTCATTCAGGTTCTGCCCCGTACGCGCGTTGTCGTTGTGCACCGTCAGCACGTTGACCCCGCTGGGGGACGCCGCAACGCCCGTGCCCGACAGGCTCACGGATTGCGGGCTTCCCGCCGCGCTGTCGGAAATCGATAAAGTGCCTGGCCGCGTTCCCGTCGTTGTGGGCGTGAACGTCACGCTGATCGTGCAACTGCTCCCGGCTGTCACTTCGCCACCGCAATTGTTACTCTCGGCAAAATCTCCACTCACTGTAATTGCTGAAATCGCCAGGCTGGCTGTACCTGTGTTCGTGAGCGTCGCTGGCTGCGCCACGGTGGTCGTCCCCACGGTTTTATTTCCAAAGGTGAGATTTGCTGCAGAAAGCTCCACGACAGGGTTTGTCGACGCAGCCATGACCGTGAGTGTTGCCGGCGCGCTGCTCTGGCTGCCCGCCGAGTTGCTCACCGTGACTTTGATTTGCGCTCCGTTCTCGATCGATGTCGTTGGGGGTGTCGTATAAGCGCTTGCATTGGTTCCTACTGCCTGCGCGCCCATGTACCACTGATAAGACAGTGGCGCGGTCCCGCTCGCCGTTACGGAAAACGTCGCAGTCTGGCCCACGGCGACGGTTTGGCTCTGCGGCGAGCTCGAGATGCTCGCCGGCGTCGGCGCGGTTGGGTCCCGAGAGATCGAAGCTGAAGAACTACACCCAATGAGAAGCACGCCCAAGACCGTCAAGATGAGAGTGTAAAGATATATCCTTCTTCGAATCTCCAAAGCTGACTCCCTTTTGATTTGACGATCTAACGGAAAGCACAGCTCAAATTCGCGACACTCAACTTACTTTTCTGAGGAAGCCCGACCTCACGCGACCGCAATGTATCGAAAGCCAAAAGCGCTCCGAACTCCGGAACAGCATTTAACGCGATCGGCGGGGACAGTCCCATACGGGATGTCATGTACGAAGCCCGTGAGAAGTAAGTAAAAAGAATCGGCGGCCTGACGGGCGGCATCCCCAATTGTCCCCTCTGCTTTGCGAGCGCAAGCAACCGACGCTTCCGACGACTCGAGCTGACATCAATCCAGCTGGCAAAATCCGCCTGGGTAAAATCGAACTCGTACCCGCAAAAGACCCATAAGAATCATATGAACTGACCGGTAGGCACTGTGCAATATTGGACAGTTTGCGGAACTCTGCTTGACGCTGTTTGGCCCCCGCTAAGATCCCTCGCTCCCCTAAGAGAACCAATTCATGTAGCGCGGATTTCGAGGTGAAAGTGTTTCTGACTCGCCCAGTCTTGGGAGAACGGTTAGCAAGTCCCAAAGAAAGGAAACGTCTACGCGCAGAGGGATCCCGCGCACATGTCATGCACATTCCGGTGCAGCACATGTCAGGTTGGAAACAGAAGGCAACTGAACGAACAGGCATTAAAGAAGGGAGTGTTTTCGTCGACTCTGAAGCTACGGAGGATTCCGACAACCTTCACCGACGCTTCCTCGCTACTACCTGTGCGGGCCCATATGCAGCACAAAAATCCTTCCAGTCGTGCACAAAAGCGGTTGCCACATCTTTCCAATAGCGCACGAATCGTTCGCCCAGGCTAGGTCCTCGCCAGCCGACGGGCAGCTCTTTTTGAAGCACATGGTTGGTGTCCCCTGCCGGTGCCGGTTGCGGGATCAGCCGCACGCTGCGGTGGAAAGTCGGCAAGGCCACCGCCACTGGTTCCTCGATCCGATTCGTCGGCACGGGAGATGATATCGTTTCTTCGACAATCAAGGTCGGCGCAACTTCAGGCGACGGTCTTGGCAAGTGCCGAACTGCCGGCATCGCCGGTTCCACCACGATAATCGTTTCGGCTTTGGGGCTCTCTACGGTGGTGTTTTCCGGTGCAACTAGACTCGGATTCTCCTCCGGACCGAGGTCGACCAGACACGTAAATCTTGCCGGAAGTTCACTCGGCCCGGCGTCCGCCGTCTCCGAGGTCAAATCAAACTCCGCCGCCACCCGCCGGATCAGGTCCGGGGAGATGATCTTCACTTGTTCTGCATATGCGGCAATCAACGCGTGCTCACACAACAAATTTACCGTGCGCGGGATTCCTTGCGAGTAGGCATGTGTCGCTTCCAGGCTTCCCTTGGCGAAAACGTCCACATTCGCAGCTCCTGCGCTGGCCAGCCGCGACTCCACGAAGTGTGGTGTTTCCTCTGTCGAAAAGGGTGGAAGGTTGCAGCGCAACGTCACGCGCTCGTTTAAATGCCGCAATTCCGGACGCTGCAATACCTCCTCTAGCATCGGTTGGCCAGCCAGTACAATGTGCAACAACTTGCGACCCCCCGACTCCAGATTCAGCAAAAGCTGCAATTGGGCAAGCGTTCGAAGCGAAAGTGCTTGCGCTTCATCAATGACTACGACCGGCGAATCGCCGATTGCCTGGCGCCGGATCAACCACTGGCGCAGCGTCGCCAGCAAGTCCCTCTTGTTGCTCGTCTTGCAAGACACGCCGAAATCGCGAAGGATAAATTCGAACAGTTCCACGGGTTTCAGTCGGGAATGAACCACATATGAAGTCAATCGCTGTTGTTCCTGTAGCAAATCCAAGAAATGATTCAACAACGTGGTTTTTCCCGTACCGGCTTCGCCAGTCAGTACCATGAAGGCTTGCGGCGCCTCAGCACCAAGAATCAACTCGGCTAGCGCCAGATCGGATGCGCGCCTCGAGAAATAGGAACGCGGATCGGGGGAAACGTGGAAGGGGTTCTCCCGCAGGCCAAAAAAGTGGAAAACTTGTTCGTACATTTTTGTGCACTGCGGACAGCCTGCGGGACTGTCTCTGGTGGTGAGCAGGAGTGTACGGGAATGCGCTCTTGTCGCCAAGCAAAACCTTCAGATAAAACGAGTTAGGGTAAGGCTAGCAGTTCTAGGTTGAGACGCCTGTCTCTTTTTTGCTACAGCCCGTGAGTCGCGTCTTTTTTGCTTTCCTCCAACGATTGCAGCCAGCTGCTGCCCGCTTTGCCCCGGCTTCAGCTCGGCACCCGGCTTGCCTTCTATAAATATTGCAGGCTAGACAGCTACTGCGATATACTACGAGTTCCCCGCAACTCTGGACCTATCCCCGCACACCCAGATATCTTCCCTTTTTTAGCGAGGAGGGACCATGCGTTATTTTGCGTTTCCCGGTCTCGTCATGCTAATTTGCCTTCCCCTTTGCGACGCGCAATCTCGCCCGCAGTCCAAGCAGCCTGAGCCGCTCGCGATGCTTGCGTCCGCGAAATTGGTCTTCGTCGAAGCCTTTGCCGGACCAGACAGCCCGGGCTCGGTCCATGATCCCCGTGTCAGTCCCGAGGATCGGGAAGCGGTAGAAAACGTCCAGAACGCGCTTCACAATTGGGGTTATTACGTAATAACCACTCGCCGGAGTGAAGCGGACCTGGTTGTGTTTGTTCGGAAAGGCCGCATAGTGAATGCCGATTGTGGGGATCACGCAGGCAATGGGCAAAAGCGCGAGGCCGGCCTGGTAGCCGCAGCGGATGCCAGCGCAAATGTAGACATGTTGTGCGTATACTCCCTGAATCCGCAAGGAAAACTATCCGGCCTCCTCTGGCAGAAATATCTAAAGGATGGACTGAGCACTCCAAAGATGGTTCTTTTTAAAGATCTTAAGAATGACGTCATCAGCGGTCCTCCGCTACAGGCAAAGGAGAAAACGCCTTTAGAATCAATGCCTTTCCCGACGCAATAGATTCCTTAGCTCGATGATTCGCAAGCCAGGACAGGATATGAGAGGTGTTTGCGGAGGCATACAGAGCCGCAATTCTCCCGCAGGCTAACTCTCTCCGCTGGTAGCATGGGACCTTGACCACTTCCCTACCGTACAACCTGAATTCGGTATAGATCTCAAATCCGCCCGTGAGTAACCAGGAGCGCGACGTCAAAATAGATTCCTGCTCATCAAGCAGGCTGCGAAACAAGAAAATTGCGGGCGTGGCGGAAGTGTTTTTTCTGGACTTCTCATCACCGGATAGCCGGATACCGTTATGTACTTCTCTGGTGACGGTATTCATCAGAACGTTGCCGGCTTCTGGATTCTGAGATGTCTGGGGAGCCACGTAGTCCGGTCATTTTCTCAATCAGAATGCAGTAGTAAATGGGGACAACGGCATTCGGGCGTCGACGAACTTGGTTGATCGTATACCCGCTTTGCCACCAAAGGGGCCGCCTTTGCAGCAAAGAGCGAACATAATTTCGCGCTTCAGCATTTTCAGTTTTGCTTGAAATCTCCACGTACTTGCCGAGAACAACTACACTCTTCCAATCGTCGTGAGCGCTAATTTCATCGGTTTCGACGCACACCAGAGGATTCTGCCGCATCCACAAGATCTTTTGTCCTACCGTCGAAAAACAGTACAGGCGATCGGCATCGAAAGAGAAATAGATCGGCACGATGTAAGGCCGATCGTCGCAACTGCAGGCCAATCTGCCAAATCCGAGACGCGCGAGAAGTTCTCGGCATTCCCTGGTTCGCATTTTCCTGATCAGCATTCGTCCCTCTGTTCCGTCAGCTTACATCAAATGCTC
The DNA here is from genome assembly GCA_963742325.1 of Candidatus Acidiferrales bacterium. Taxonomy (GTDB): domain Bacteria; phylum Acidobacteriota; class Terriglobia; order Acidiferrales; family UBA7541; genus Acidiferrum. The sequence goes on from CAVULB010000002.1 coordinate 5,153,492, forward strand.
GCGTGTGCGAAAAGGGGCACAAACTCACGACCATCCTGTTCTCAGAACGAAACACGGCCTAAATAGCTGTTGTTCGAACCTACCTGTAGTACTGGTTACTGATACGCCTGATCCTGCAGCTTCTATTGACAGGTTTACGAGATTTCTGAGACCGTTTGGAACTGAAAGGGATTGCGCCAGTGCTTGCTGTCTTGGGCTGTCCTCAGTTGCGACTGGCGTCGCGAATGTTTGTTAATTCAGCGCTAAAGGGTGCCTGTTTCAAGCGGGATTCTCAGGGGAATTACGTTCTGTTGCCCAGCCACCCTTCGGCGATTTTCTCCTTTCCCATGTGCTAAACTGCGGGTCTTTGCCCGGACTGGAAGCGCTCGCCGTGGCCGGAGCAACTGTTGAAAAAGCTCGGTAAATATGAGGTTCTCGGGGAGCTGGGGCATGGCGCCATGGGAGTGGTTTACCGTGCCCGCGATCCGATTATCAACAGGCTGGTAGCTCTTAAGACCATCACCACCGGTGTGGCAGACGATCCCGCGCTATTGCAGCGCTTTTACCGCGAAGCCCAATCGGCGGGCGGCCTCCAACATCCCAATATTGTAACTATCTATGATATGGGCGAGGCGGGAGAGCTTCCTTATATCGCCATGGAGTTGGTGGAGGGCGAAAATCTCGAGCAGGTTATTGCGCGTCGTTCCGCTCTTCCCATAACGCTGAAGCTTGTCTACTCCATGCAAGCTTGCCGTGCGTTCGACTATGCGCATAAACGAGGCATTGTTCACCGCGACATCAAGCCTGGCAACGTCATGCTCAGCAAGGAGGGCACGGTCAAGGTAGTTGATTTTGGCATCGCGCGCGTGCTCGAGAATTCACGGACGCAAACGGGCATGTTGATTGGCACCTTTGCCTACATGTCTCCAGAGCAATACCATGGCGAGCACGCGGATGAGCGTTCCGATATCTGGTCATTCGGCGTCTTGGTTTATGAACTGCTGTGCTACCAAAAGCCTTTCACCGGGCCCACGCCGGCGAGCCTCATGCACAGCATCTGCAATGTCGATCCGGCCCCGTTAACCGAGATACTGCCGGATTGCCCCAATGAGCTCGCACTGGTTGTCACTAAAATGTTGCGCAAGTCTCCGGGTGAACGTTACCAATCGATGGAAGACGTGCTCCTCGATCTGGATCCCATCTGCAGGACCCTACAATCGCAGTCGGTGGTAGACCTGCTCGAGCAAACCCGCCAACTCTTCGCACAGGGGAATTTTGCCGAAGGTCGCGACCTCATACGCCAGGCTTTACAACTCGAATCGGGCAATCCGCAAGCCCGGGCGCTGCTAGAGAAAGCCAACCTCGAGCTTAAGCGAATTTCGAATCGACCCAAGGCTCAGCAGTTAGTCGCAAAAGGACAAGCGCTTCTCGGAGAAGGAAAACTTCAGGATGCAAAATTGGCGGCGGACAGCGCGCTGCAACTCGACTCTGGCTTTGTGCCTGCCGAAGAACTGCAACGCGCCGTTCAAAAAGAGGCGGATCGGATTCAATTGTTGGCCGAATGGCTGGAGGCGGCCAAGCAAAAATTGGCAGAGGGACTACCCGATGAAGCAGAGGGCCTTTTGGCCAAAGTATTAGAAGCAGAACCTTCCAATTCCCGGGCACAAAATCTCCAGGAACAGGTTCAGAAGGAAAAGGCGGAACACGAAAGGGCTCGCCGCCTGCACGATGGGTTGCAAAAAGCGCGCGAACTGTGGACGCACCAAGACTACACAGCGTGCCTGAAACTCTTGGACGATCTGGAACAGCAATTCCCAGCGGATGAGGAAATCTCGCGGCTACGCGAAACCGTCCGGGAAGATCAAATCGAGCAACAGAAGCAGCAAGCGTTGCTGCAGTCTCGAAATCTGCTTTCCGCGGGACGCCACGATAGCGCCATCAACCTCCTTTCTGACCTGCAGAAGCAATTTCCCGGTGACGAGGAAATACCTGGGCTTCTCGAAGATGTTCGCAAAGACGAGATGAATCAACGCCGCCTGCGTGGCGTGGCCGAAGCCAGAAGTCTGCTGGCGGCTGGGCAATATGATCCGTGCATTTCTTTGCTGACGTCTCTCGACCAGAGCTTCCCTGAAGACCAGGAAATTCCCGGACTTTTGCAGTCTGCCCACCAGAGCAAAATGGAACAAATCCGTCAGCGGGGGTTGGCTGAAGCGCGAAGTATGCTGGCAGCGGGGCAATATGATTCGTGCATTACTTTGCTGACGTCTCTCGACCAGAGCTTCCCTGAGGACCAGGAAATTCCCGAGCTTCTGGCAGCGGCTCGCCAAAACAAGGCGGAACAAATCCGTGTGCGGGGTATTACGGAAGCGGGCAAACTTTTGGCGGCGCTACAGTACCAGGAATGCGCTGTGTTCTTGGGAAAGCTGGAGAAACAGTTTCCCGGTGACGAAGAGATTCTGGTCCTGCAAAAAGCTGTACGCGAAGAACAAGCTGAACAGGAGAAGCAGCATGGCTTGGAGAAGGCACGAAGCCTGCTAGCGGCTCGCCGCTACGACGAGTGTTTTTCTCTGTTGGCATCTCTGCAAAATCAATTTCCTTCCGAGGGAGAAATTTTCCGGCTGCAGAATGCCGCACGAGAAGACCAAGCAAAGCAGCGCAGACTGCAGGGTCTCGAGCAGGTGCGAAAGTTCCTAGGGTCCAAGAATTACGACAAGGCCACGGCGCTCCTGGCATCTTTGCGGCAGGAGTTTCCCGAGGACGAGGAAACTCGCAGACTGCTGGACTCCACGCGCAAAGAGGAGGCGGACCAACGCCGCGAAGAGGGGCTCACTAAGGCTCGCGATCTATTGGCAGCGCGATGCTACCAAGACGCCATTACTCTCTTGACTCAGCTTCAGCCCGAATTTGCTGGCGACCCTGGCGTTGGCAAGTTGCTGGAATCCGCGCGCAAAGAGCAGGCAAAGCAGCGCCAAACGGAGGGACTTGCTGAGGCTCGCAAACTTCTGGCGGCCCAGCAGTATAACGAATCGATCACTCTGTTGAGCAAGCTGCAAGCAGATTTCCCTGACGAGTCTGAGATTGCCAGGCTTCTCGACACCGCTCGTGAAGACCTTGCGGAACAAGGAAAACAACAGAAACTTGGCGAAGCGAGGAGCCTGCTGGCTGCACAGTCGTTTGACGAAGCGCTGGCAATTCTGGACGGCGTGGCCGCCGACCATCCCAAGGACTCGGGCACGAGCAAGTTGCGGACCCTTGTGCTGCGGGAACAGAACAAGCATGCCAAAGTCCAGAGGCTGCAACGAGAGCTAGACGCTCTGAAGACCTTGATGAGCGAAAAGAAGTATATCCAAGTCATCACGCGGACGAAGCAACTTCTGACCGAGTTTCCGTCCGACGCTAACCTGATTCGTCTGGCAGAGTTTGCTACCAGCCAGCAGGCTGACATCGACAGGGAATCGCTTTTCAAACAGAAATTCGCGGAGGCGAAAGCACTTTTCGAAGCAGGGCGTTTCGACGACACCATGCGTGTTCTCAAATCTGCCCTCAAGACTTTCCCCTCGAACGGGGAACTTCAGAACCTCTATCAGCAGGCCGAAATCCAGCAAAAGAAGCTGCAAGTACGGCAACAAATTGAGCAGCGTATCCGGGAAGTCCGGGTCAAGATCAACCGAGAAGAACTGAGTGAGGCCGTGGACCTGGCGCAGCAAACCTTGATGACGCTGGGGCCAGACACCGATCTGTCGCACTTGTTGAACTCTGCGCAGGTGGAATTGCTGGCACGAGAGAAAAAAAGATCCCAGGAGCGCACCCTGGAAACAATTCGCACTCTGATTGACTCCGGCAACCTCGACGGCGCTAGCCAGAAAATTGATGAGGTTCTCGAAGCCCAGACCATAGACTCTTTTGATCCCCGAATCCAGCGGTTATCGGACCGGATAAAAGAGGCAAAAACTCCACCTGCCGGAGAACCCACGGTATTTCCTTCGCCAGCTGTCTCTAGTCTTTCGAAGGAGTACGCTTTCCTGCAAGCTACGCCGCTCCCTGAGGCTCCGCCTTCACCGGAGAGCGCTCCGCCTGTAGATTCCGCAACGGGCACTGCACAATTTACGGCAAGCACGGCTGTATCTCCTCCGCATACGGTGCCGAACAAAACGGCAGAATCTTTGCCTCCATCTCCTGAAACCAGTGTGCCGGTTCGGCCGCGCACCCCCAGTCCCGAAAACAAACCCGCTAGCCCGGAGGAGCCTGCGCCAGCCATTAAGATTGACATCCCGCGAACCCCGCCGCCCGTTGCTCCTCCTACCCTGGTGAAGGCGACACCTGAACGACAGCCTATATCCGTTCCTTTGTGGAGGAGACCGGGCGTCCTGGTTCTTTCGACACTCGCGTTATTGGCAGCGGTTTGGGTTGGAGTTCGATCCTTAAGCGTGCGGCCTCGGCCGGTGGCGCCCCCCGCCGCAACAACGATCAAGCAACCTGCTGCACCTCGCGTCGATCCCGTGGAGGCAGAACAACGGAAGGACTTGGATTCGGCAGACCGCAAGATCGTAGAAAACGATCTGGACGGAGCGACGCAGTTACTGCAGCAAGGCGCGGCGCTAAACGGTCCGCTTAGGTCTGAAATTCAGAAGAAGTTAGCGCAGGTAGAAGAGTCCCAGAAAGACGCCAATTTACGCCTGCTGCGTCAGCACGAAGAGGAGCTTTGGCAACGAGCAAACAAACTCGTGACCGAGGAACGCTACACGGAAGCGCAAAAGGATCTGAGGCAAATTCTGACTTTGCCCGTGGGCGGTGTGCACAGAGACGATGCTCAACGATATCTTGACAAGACGATTCCTCAGCAAAAAGCGCAGAAAGCGCTTCTCACGCAAGCACGACAAAGCTTGACTCAAGGCGATTTTCCTACGGCGCGCCGCGCCGCTGACCAATTCAGGCAGAATGGAGGCAATGCCGCCGAGCTGGTCGCCAACATCGATCAAGTTGAACAGTTACAGCTCAAGCGAATGGAAGATCAGTTTGACCAGTTGAAGCAACGCGACGACGACTCTGCTATCCAACAACTGACAGTATTGCAATCGAAATTCCAGGCGCTGGCAGGTGATGGCGGCCCTCAGTCCAGCGAAGCCCTTAGTTATGCCAAGAGTATTCCCGCAGCAATCATCGACATTCGAACACGCGCGGACAAAAAGAGCACGGATACCGCATTTCAACAGATGGTGCAAAAGTACCAGCAAGCCGCTGCCACGAACGACAAGAATGGACTGACCGCCGCAAGGGGTGACTTCCAGTCGGTTATTCAGAATGGTGGGCCGTACGCCGGCGAGGCTCAGAGGTATCGCACAGAAATCGACAACAAGCTTGCGGCGCTAAATCAGCCAGCGGTCTCACCACCCCCGCCGCCCGCAAAAATCGAAAATCCTCCACCCGTAAAGGTAGACGACGACGGCAACGTCCGTGCGGTGATCCAGCGCTACGCACAGGCGTTCAATCAAAGAGACGCGGACGCCTTGCTGCAAGTTTGGCCCACGATGGGAACTCGCTATGCACCGATCAAGTCTGCCTTTGAAAAGGCAAGTTCCATTCAGGTGCAAATAGATATTGACGGTATCGAGTTCAGCAGCGACAGCGCAAAAGCAGTTGTGAAGGGGCAGATGTCCCAGGACTACACGCTAAAAGGGTACAAGGTCAGACGTTCGAAGGACGCAACCGTATTCTATTTGGCGAAATCGAAAGGCACTTGGCTCATAACAGACGTTAAATAAGAGAGCATTCCGCGGAAACCGTTCACCTGCTTGACAATTCGCAGTTAGCGTATACACTCCCCCAAGTGTTTCGGCAAGGCCGAATTCCAGTCAGGTCCCCGAAAATGTCATCCCGAGGAATGCGGAGCTATCTGACCGGAGGCGATGATGGTTAAACACGCTGCGTTGGCGACTCTCGCTGCTTTCTTCTGTTGCGCCAGTGCTCTCGCCCAGCAGGGTCCTTGCTCGGTGCAAAGCAGTGCGCTCGCGTGCGTGATTCCGCAGGAGTATGGTTCGAAAAGCGGAAGTGCATTCAATTTCACGCAGGTACTGTACCCCGCGGGGTTTCATACCACTCACTACTCAAGTGACTTCTCAACGACGCTGCAACCTTTCACCGCAACTATTGGCCGCCAGGCAAACCTGTTGCCTTTGGCCTCGCCCTCGTCCGGAGTCCTCCTCGTCTATGATTCGTCCCTTAAAACATTCGTTACAAGCACGGATGACAGCTTGGGACCAATCCTTGGCGAGCGGGCCGAAACGATCGGACGCCATCGGTTGTTCTTCGGGTTCAGCTATCAGTTTTTCGATTTTGACAAATTGGACGGCCTAAATCTGCGTGATTTTCCGGCTGTTCTTACACACACAGACGACGATCACGATAACACCCCGATCGGTGCCACGACACCTACGAACTGTTCAATCAATTCTACTCGTGGTCAGAACCTCGGCGGCTGCGCCTTTGTTCGTGACCGAATAGATACTGTAAATACGATTAGCCTGAAGGTTAATCAGTATACGTCGTACGTGACATTTGGACTGACCCGTCGCATTGATGTCTCAATGGTAATTCCTGTCGAAAACGTTCGCATGACACTATATTCACAGGACACAATCGTACCTGGCACAAATGGACTCATTACGCCTGCTCCCGGCAGTCCTAACGCTACGTGCCTCGGACCGAATGGCCCGGCGTACCAGGTTTGTAATCAACAGACCTATCCGCAAACGGGGCCCTATACGAATGGGGCTCCTTACTTTTTCCATCTGTTTAAAGATTGCCCGAACACGAGCCCTCCGTCTGGTCTGGCGGGCCTTGCTCCCCAATGCTTGAACCATATATTTCCTGATCCCGCGTGGACGGGCAACGGCAGCCGCCCAAGGAATTCGGCGAGCGGGATTGGCGATGTGGTTGCGCGAGTGAAGTGGAACTTCTGGGAGGGCGAACGAGCAGGCTTCGCCGCGGGTATGGACGTACGTTTCCCAAGCGGCGATGCGCTTAACTATCTAGGTTCCGGATCGTATGGATTTAAACCGTTCGCGGTTTTTTCCTACCGTGCGCGGATCTCTCCTCATGTGCTGATCGGCTACGAGTGGAACACGGATTCCATTACGGCGGGTAATCTGGGAACAGGCGTGAAAGGCAGCATTCCAAGTGATTTCACTTATACCGTCGGAGCGGACGTCAGGGTAACAAGATGGTTGACCGGAGATTTTGATATCCTCGGACAGCGGGTTTTTGATACCGAAACCGTAACCGTCACTCCGCAGCAGTTTCTCGCATATTGCGGGGCGTGCACCGCGAACCCCACTCCCGGTACGGTGACGCTGCCTAACCTGACTAACAACTCGAACTCGTCTTATAACATCACGAACGCGTCGATGGGCATCAAGGCGCGGCCGTTCCCCAAACTATCACGGCTAGTATTTACGGCAAACGTTCTTGTAAGACTGGACGACGGCGGACTTAGGTCGAAGGCCGCCCCGCTCGCCGGAGTGGGATATACGTTTTGAACGAGATTTCCGAATGAGCGATTGTGCTTTTCACCTGATTGTATTCCGTGGATAACTCTTTCCCATGAGAAGACTGGTTTGACTGGTTGATGAGTCAGCGCCGGCAATACCGCTTTCTTGACCCCACAGTTCAAGACTTAACAATCGGTCGGTGACATTTTTGCACCATATCGCGTTTTGCTGTTCTGCTGCTTCTGTCCACGACGACAGAACTCGTTGTACTCAATCTGATTCCGCAACATACCCCTATGCGATCTACGGGCCGAGGGTATCCATCAGGAATGATTTGCTGATAGGCGTTGAACCACCTTATCAAAGTCCTTCCGCACCGTATGTCGGGGGCATAACGCTCAAACTGTTTACCTTGGAATTTTTGGGTTTAACAGCGCTCACTTCATCGAATTAAGGCACGGCAGCGCAGCGACCTTCGCTTCCGGCGTTTCGAAGCTGGTTCCGCTCTGGTCTTTCATGGACAGAAGCACCCAATCGCTCTTTGCCTCTGCCGTCCTGCTAAACTCAAAGACGATTTTTTCGCTCTCCCCGCGTTGGTAGCTCATCGTCCGTAGCACAACGGGATACATTTTTTTTGTCACGTCTTCCGACGGTGGGCCGCACCGCGCGATCAAGTTTTCCGGGATCACTTGTAATATCGCTTGTTCCTGCCGCTTCTCCCCCGCGTTTCTGGCCCGCTCGGACATGCGCGTCACTACCGTGACTACCGCCATCGTTCCGAAAATCGCTCCTGCAACAATCAACCACAGGCGCTTGGTGCGTTTCGGGAACTCGGCAAACTCAACTGTTCCAGCCGCGCCGGTCTGGCTAATCTTCGGCGCAACCACTTTTTGCGGCGTTTGTGCCTGCATCGAAGCGGTCTTTTCCGTGCAAGACTCCGTAGCCGCTGTCGGGCTTCGCAGCGAATCCGGTCCCGTTATCTCGATCTGTTCGTCCGAATACGCGGATTCCTGATGTTTCGTCTCCTCCATACTTTTCCTGCCTTTCAGGTTGTACTCTAATCATCGCTCTAGGCGCTATTCGCTGCTCCATATTCTTGCTCCTTATTGCGAGACAGTAACTCGAACTGCGCTGGAGACGGGCGCCCCCGTTCCTTCCTTGCGGAGATCAAAGCCAAGCGAGTGACGAAGCTGCAACCCGACCGGTTCGGCTGACCTCCTTTCAACTTTCTGGCGTCCGATCCACCCTGTGCATTTGTGAACAGACTGGCTGTATGCGTGCCGTTAGTATCAGCGCGTGGCCGAATCATTCGACATTTTTCGAGTTAGCAACGACGACCAACCTTCTTGGGTGGAGACGGCAACAGCTCTCGACCAGGCAAAAGTACGAATCGAAGAACTAGGGTCAGCGAATCCGGGGGAGTATCTCATCTACTGCCATGAGAGTGGTGATGAACTCTCGATAAGTACGGTTGGACCGAGCAAGAAGCGCGCATTTAGTGACTAGGTTGCTGATGCACTCGAAGAAGTGCAGAAGAACCCGAAATCTCGATATGAGAAGAAATCTGCTTATTGAAGACCATGGCAAGGTCATCCCGGGTGCGGTTGGTCGCAAAGAAGTGATTGAGCGAAATCCTGGATTATCCCCGTTACGAGGTCAGAATGAACTCGCTGCAAGAATACTTGAGAGCGGCGGACAGATTGGCGCAGGAAGTCGTGAATGATTGGGAAGCAAATGTTAGCGCCGGCAACTCTGCTCTCTTCACCTTGCAGTTCAAGGCTTTATTTGCAAAAGCCCGCCGTTATCGAGATGCCAAGAATTTGGCCAACAACCACCGCAAGCATGATGTGCTCGAGGAACGAGAGGAAGCAGAAGAGAAGAGCACACGAAAAGAGTTTGCGGAGGCATACAGAGCTTTCGACAAAGAACGTACGCAATCATCTTGAAGGCTAACGGCCATCGCATCTTGCGGAACCAAATCAAGCACAAGTGTCGCGGCCTTGGCACGACACTCGTCGGGCGAAGCCTGGAATACTCGGAAGGAAGTCGAGGATTATCTTCGAGCGAGCTTCGCTGCTTTCAACATTTCTTCGGGCGTCGCCCTGACACGGAGATCTTCTGTTAGATTCACCCATCGTACGACGCCCGAAGAATCCAGCAGGAACTCGGCTGGGCGGGCTATATCGTGGCCGTTCATACCCGCGCCGGGATGCAGAAGGTCGTAACGCCGGATGACCTCCGCATTGGGATCGGAAAGAAATGTATACGTGTAGCCGGCCCTCCGGCACAGATCGGCTGACTCTTCAGGCGCGTCCACGCTAATCGCCACTGGCCGGATTCCCAGATTTTTGAAAGCGGGCAGCTGTTCTTCAATACCCCGTAACTCGGAGTTACAGAACGGTCACCAATAGCCGCGATAGAAAATCAAGAGCACCTCTTGAGTAGCGGTGCCGGAACTCGCCGGGTCCGGTGACGAAGATAGAAGTGCGGAAAGAGAAACCAGGTTGCCGTGCGTATCGCGCAGAGTGAAGTCCGGGGCTTTCTGGCCCACCGTCGGTGCGCCATGGGACGCAGGCAACTGGCGGGTCGCGCGAAAAACGATAAAGCAGAACACACCTAGAATGGAAATGCCCAGAAGCGTCAGGACCGAGCTTACAAACTTCCCACCAAGAGAACCTAATCCTGTGAAGGCCCTCTTCAGGCCCGTAAGGAGAAACAGGGCAGCCGCTCCGAACAACAAGAAGTTCACCCAAGGGATATCGCGGGTTATGGGGAATCTAACAAGGACCGTGAAATAGCTGACGAATGCGAGAATGCTCAAGAGGAAGCCGGCCCAGGCAGGCCAATTCCAGCGCAGTTTTCTCATCGTAGTTTTGAGCACCGTTCCGGCCAGGTGTTTGTGATCGGAGGCCCCAGCCCGGGGTGAATCTTAAGCTTGTGCGGGACAAAATGGAACTTGCCCGATTAGGACCGGGCACGAATAAGGTCTGGGCGCACAATTTCACGAAGAACTACTGCAACTTCCCGTACTCCGCCTTGGCAGCGATGAGAACTTGCCACAAATTTCTGCTATTGCGCGGCAGTCACCTTGATTTCTACCAGTATGTTTGGCTGTCAGAGTGGAGACTGGAGGCAGAAGCGCACCGGGAGATTTTGTCGGTCGACCCATTCGTTCCAAACGGAATTGTGGTCTTCAAAATCCTTCATAAGCGCCCCCCCCCGGTTCAAGGCGCCTATTTCCGCGACTAATTTGATCGGACGTTTCGACTTGCCGTCAGTTGCTCCAGCCACCGGCGTGCCGTGGCCGCTTCCGGGCGGTTCGCGTGATCCCTCAGGAATTCGCGGAGCACCTTTGCCGCATCCTCATGTCGCCCTACCGCCGTCAGCGCTTGCGCCACCAGCAGCGAAATCTCGGGAGCATTCCCATTCGATTTTTCCAGTGACTCCTGCGATTGTTTCAAGGCCTCGTCATATTGCTGAAGCTGGTAATACGATTTCGCGAGCGCCCAGCGTGTTTCCCACGTACCCGCCGGATCCAATTGCAGCGATTTCGTCAGTGGGGTGACGGCTGCGTCATAACTTCCTTGATCGCACAGAGCCATCCCCAGCGCTGCAAAGGCACGCGCGGAATGCGGATCGATCTGCGTGGCTTTTTCGAGCACTGTCTGTGCCTGCTCCCAGTGACGCTGCTTCAGGCTGAGCACCCCTTGAACGTACAGCACATCAGGATTTCCAGGCGCCAGCCGCATCGCGTCGCCCACGTACTTCTCCGCTTCTTCCAGTTTGTTTTCCCGTAGAGCCCGCAGCCCCTTTTCCAGCGCCTCCTTTGCCTTCGGCGCGAGCACGAGTCTGCCGGGCACTGCTGTGGGACTCTCCCGTGTCGAAGATCGGCAAAGTTCGACATCCACCTGTGTTCTTCCTGTGACGTCGACGGTCACGTCCTTTCGCGCCTCCGCGCATCCTGGCGCCGATACGGTTACGGTAAAATCTCCGAATTTGTTCACCACAAACTCGGCCACCCCTCGCGTCGTATCTCGTTGGCCGCTTGGGGTTACTCCCCGGAATAGTTTCACCACCGCCGACGAGGAGAACAGCCCTCCCGTAGCATCGTGTACGACCACAGTGATCACAGACCCGTTGCCTAAGTACTCCCTCTCTTGACTTCCGACGTCCTGACCGCACGCAAAACAGGCAAACCCCGAACACAGAAACATGCAGAGGAAGAGCCGACTATAGAACCTGTCGGGACAGTTCTTCGCACGTGCTTGACCAGGGCCTTGTACCCTTCGTTGGAAATCGCGCATGACCACTCTCGACGAATTGGCGCGAGCCTAGCCCTCCGCGCCAGTTTCGTCAAGCGCAACGTCGCTTCCAACGTCGCGCAACGTCGCTTCCTGTCGCCTTCTCCCGTCGGTCATGCGCTGGACCGACTGGATAGACAGATCGGAGGAATCAGAACCAGGCTTTTTAGGCACAATTTTGGTGCGAGGGGGGCAGTTTCGCGCTCTCGCACCCGCATCCGTTTGTGAAACCCGCGCGCGAGTCTCCAATGCGCGGCGGGTTTAGCAAATTCCCCCGAGCGCGTAATACCCCTCAAGTTCGTCACCCCGGTCAACAGGTTTCGATTGGCATCGATTTCTGTAAACTCGCATATAGCCCCCCACGGAGATGTTGGCAGAGTTTACAGCCGGGTATCAATGCGCCCCTAGTGCGATCTACTGAATAAAGAGGTTACCCTAACATTGTTCTGATATGAGAAATTGGTCAGGTCAATACTTGTGGACCAGACTCCTTGAAGAGGTCCGAGAATGAAGCTGCTAACGAAGTTCAACGTCATCGTGCTGGTGTTGTTCGGCACCGGCGGGCTGGTTATTTCGCAAGTCATCTCTAACTTCCTTATTAACAACGCCCAACGCGAAGTGCTCCAACAGGCCGAGTTGATGATGGCCAGTGCCATGGCCGTTCGGGACTACACCTCTTCCGATTTAAGTCCGTTGCTTGAACTGAACCCAGAACACAAGAAGAGGTTCCTGGCGGAGACCGTACCGGCTTTCGGAGCGATGAGTACTTTCAATAAGCTGAAGCAGCGCTATCCGGACTACACGTACCGGGAAGCGACGCTGAACCCCACCAATCCCGAGCATCGAGCCACCGACTGGGAACGCGACATCATTGGTTATCTGCGTGACCATCCGGACCAGAAGCCATTTAAAGGACAGCGGGAGACGCCGATGGGACCTTCGATGTACCTGGCGATGCCGATCACCGCGAGTCCGCAGTGCTTGGAGTGTCACAGCAATCCCGCTGCTGCTCCCGCCGCCATGATCGCCAGCTACGGGTCAAACAACGGTTTCGGATGGACACCAGGTTCCATTGTAGGCGCACAGATTGTTTCTGTTCCGATGTCGGTGCCTCTAGCAAAAGCGAAGCAGGCGTTTCGTCTTCTACTTACGTACCTCATCGTCACTCTTATCGCCACGATCATCGTGCTTGATGTGGCCGTGTACTTCATCGTGATCCGACCGCTCAAGCTGGTGTCGGACGCGGCGGACCGCGTCAGTAAAGGAGAAACAAACCAGCCGCCATTGCCGGTAAAGGGGAGCGATGAGATTGCTGCGGTGACCGCGTCATTCAATCGCATGCAGCTCAGTCTGGCGAAGGCGTTCAAGATGCTGGGATAGACTTCGCATTCTTGGAATCCGCTAAGGCCCTATGGAATGATAAGAGTGAAGCGGACGGCGATCTGCGTGTTGAACGCCACCGGCTCGCCGTTTTGCAGGTAGGGCTTGTAGCGCAATTGTTTAGCGGTTGCAATCGCTGAGGCGATGAGCAACGGATGTCCACTGATCACTTTAAGACTCTCGACAGTGCCGTCTTTGGCGATATTGGCATCGAGAACTACCGTGCCCTGAACCTTGGCCTGCCGCGCCAAGGCTGGATAAGTAGGTGAAACTTTATTAATTAGGCGGCCGCTAGCCACTTCTTCTGAGATATGGACTCGTGGGGAAGTTGCGCCTTCGCTTATGCCGGTGCCACGCGTCGCGGGCGACTGCATAGACTTGTCACTCTCGGGTGGCGTTTCTGCAGCCGGAGCTGAGGTGTCCGTTTTGCCGGCAGCAGATTCCGCAACCTGCGCCTCCTCGGCCGATCTCTGAGCTGTCTCAGCTGAATCTGGCGCTCTTGATGACGCGAAATATGTAACGCGAAGGAGCAGCAGGATCAACAAGATGCCGACCCCGCTCGCGACAAGCCAATATTTCCAACGATTCGACGATTGGACACCTGTTGCGGGGAGGGCAGTCTTAGGCCATGCCTCATTGCGTTCTGAAGGCAGGGGCAATTCCGAGGTTGTTGACGAATGATTGGGGAGGGTTGTGGTTTCGGGTGCCTTGGGGATTGGACTCGACGGAGCCGCAGTTCTTCCTTGAAGAAATTTCTCGCGCTCTTCCGGGGAGTCGATCTCCTCGGCAACGCTGAAATATAGTTCGTCGACGGAGTTGCAACTCGAGGCTGCGCGCTTCACTACGATGCTAGCAATCGGCCCGATACGAACCGCAAGTTCCCGGCTCATTCGCTGTAGCGTTGCGGGATCGAATCGCGCCGAACCCGTGTCCTCCGGTTTCGATGGGATTGCCGCTTCTTGTTGAGGAGTACGAGTACGGGCGGAAGTTTTCGCTTCGTTGCGTCTAGCGTTTGTTTCCGCTTGACTTGCATCTCCTAGCAGGCGACGCAGCGCCTCAATGAGCAGCTGAATGTCGGATTTCCATCGCGCATGTGTCAACTCGATGCAATTGCGAAAAGCCAGCTCCTTCAGTTCCTCAGGTAGCTGCTGCGCAGTTGGCATCTTGGCGCCACGCACCAGAACCGGAATAACCGGGATATCGCGCTTCAAGGCGGAAGCTGTTTCGATGCGAACGAAATCCCCGGGATCATTCAGACGGCGTTTCCCGTGTTCGTCTTTCGCGTCGACCCATTCCACTCCGATTACCACCAGGAGCACGCCGCATTTTGTGACGCCTTCTTCAATCGCTTTACGGAAGTCGCGTCCCGCCTCGATGGCGGCTACGTCCATGAATACCGTATCTTCGCCGAAGTGCTTAACCAGGTCGTCGAACAAACGACCAGCCTCGCCCTGCGAATCACTCCGTCGATAGCTGACAAAGATGCCGCCCAACTTACGCTTCCTTATGGGACCTGAGGATCTCTTAACTCGTGCGAAGGGCAGATTCGGTTTGGCGAGTTTAATTTGTCGAGTCTAGGCGGCATTATCGTAGAGCCACCCATTAGGCCGTCGGCTTTTGTTGCGGGCCCTGTTGTTGGACGGTGGCCCATTTCGCGTGCTCCTGCGAGACGAGCGACTCCACCCGCTCCGCCAGCATAGCGCGAGGTTTGTCCACGCCCGCGTATGGTCCTGCGTTCGCCAAGAAAATGTATTTCTCGTGTTTAAGGGACTCGCACGTCGAACGATACCTGATCCAGTTCTCGTGATACTGGTTTAGTTGCAGCATTCCTTCAAATAGCGTAACCAGGATGCCGAGAACGCCGGTCACGATGACTGCACGGGGAATCCCGGATGCCGCCAGGAACGGAATCATCGCTGCGGCACCGATCTCGGAGATTTTGAGGCGCTTATACCATCGCATGTTGGATCTGCCTCGTACGTCGTACCAGGCAATCTGATCCTCAAGGCGCTCGACGATCGGATCCGGGACTGAGCTCGGAATCGTTGCGTTCATGGGTGCTTATTTTAAGACTTATCAATACCAAAACAAAGCATCATTACCTCCAAATATACACCAGTAAACAACCTACCGACTTACGCGTAAAATACCTGGTGGCCTAGGGTCGCACGCAATGGATGATTCACGGGGTCTTTTACGATGTGACGGAAGAACCATCCACTCGTGCTCTCCTTGAGGTTTGCATAGTAGAGCGCACCATTGGTCGGATCGCTATCGGTTCCAGCGGCAACCGCATTGACGATGTTCGTAGCCGCCACATAAGACGCGAACTCACGGTCGGTCACGATCGGAGCAGCAAGGTTGTATTCGGGATCGGTGCAGATGCTCATCGACGAGAATTGGTTCTTTCCGTAGATCACGTCGTGCAGAGAGCTTGCAAAGCCCGGCGCTCCGATCCTGTTGAAGATCACATGGGCAACAGCATTCATCGCCGCCTCTCCGTCGCCACGCGCCTCTTTCCAAACACATAAGATCGCGTTGTTCAGATCGTCCTGGTCATAGTCATATGCTTCCATTGCGATCTCCTCACTGTAGGTCCCGCGAAGGGCCTCTCTCCATGGGTTATGTTGATCAAACAGGTGATTGCCCAAAGTTCCAGCGGTGCGATTCAGCGCATTTCGATCGCCGTTACTAACACCGCTGTATGGGCCCTAATTATCATGGCTGGGTAGGAATTTCTATATCGGATCGCTGGCCACCCGCAAGTTATCAGCGATGCTAGCTGAGGAGGGCCTGGAACCGGGGGTCAGAGCGTAGAGAGTCGAGATCGGAATCCTTGGCTGCCCAGTTCTTTAAGAAGTCGCCGTGCTCCATGATCCTCTGGAGACAGGCGATAGCGTCTTCCGTGCGGCCGACAAGGGCGTAAGCGCAGGCGACGTTATAAACGATGGAGGGTTCATCGGGATCGATCGTCAGAGCGCGCCGGGCCCAATCCACACTTTTTTCCTTATCGCCGACGCGAGCGAGAATGCTGGCGCCCAGATAAAGGGCGCGGGCATCGTCGGGATGGGTTTCAATGTGTTTCTCGGTCAAGCGGACCGCACGTTGTTCCGTTGCGGCCGCTTCGGCAGGGCGGCCCAACGCGTGATAAACGGCAACTAGCAGGCTGACGGCCTGGTAGTCATCAGGGTTAAGCCTGGAGGCCTGCTCGTAGAGTTCCGCTGCTTTCGTCAAGTCGCCTCGCTGGAAGGACGTCCGCGCATAAAAATAGTATGCCTCGTAGAGTTTTGGATCGAGGCGGATGGCGGCTTCAAATTCCTTAGCCGCCTGATCGAAATTTTTCTTAAGGGCGAATGCCAGACCTCCGGCGGTGTGAGCTTCGGCCAGTTCGGGATCGAGTGCGAGCGCCTTGCGACTGGCGGCCTCAGCCTCGTTGAGATTGTCATCGCTGCTATCCCAATACATGTAAATACAAGAGCAACAGTCGGCGACGCCGGCATAGGCGCGGGCGTATTGAGGATCGATCACAATGGCGCGTGCGAACATCTGGCGGGCATAGTCAAAACTCTTACGGCGAAACTGGTGGAAGTACTGGCGTCCACGCAAGTAGTAGTCGTAGGCCTGAGGGTTTTCGGTCTGCTTCCGTGCAATCGCTTTCTCTTCCTGCGGAGAAAGCTTGATCCGCAAAGCCTGACTGATGCTACGCGCGATTTCGTCTTGTACCTCGAAGACATCCTTAAGTTCACGGTCGTACCGTTCTGCCCAAATGGAATGGCCCGTTTGGGCTCGAATGAGCTGCGCTGTAATGCGCAAGCGGTTGCCGGCCCTGCGCAAACTTCCGCTAAGCACACAAGCGGCATTGAGTTCCCTGCCCACCTGAGGTCCAGTTACCGGTTTGTCGCGATATCCCAAAACGGCTGCCCGCGGGAAGATCTGTAACTCCTTGATTTTTGAAAGCTCGGTGATGATGTCTTCGGTCATGCCATCACGGAAATATTCATCGTCCTTGCTGTTGCTAAGATTCTCGAAGTAAAGAACCGCGACAGACTTCTCTGAGGCAGGAGCCGTGCCTGCCGACTGCTCCCCGCTGACCGTTTGCCTCTTCAGTTCACTCACGCGGCCAGAAGAGTCGCGATCGCGCTTCAATCGCTTCAGGTCGGTCTTGATCTCTGAAGCGGTCTGATAACGAAGTTCGCTGTCCTTCTCAAGAGCCTTGTTGATAATTCGTTCCAGTTCTCCCGGCAAGCCGGAGTTCAGTGTGGTAAACGGTTTTGGCGTTCCATGGAGGATGGAGTCAAAAATGGCTGCCGCACTGTCGCCACTGAAAGCAAGCTTGCCCGTCGCCATCTCGTATAGGACACTGCCAAAAGAAAACAGATCGGTCCGTGCGTCAAGTTCCTTGCCTAAGGCCTGTTCCGGTGACATGTAAGCCATGGTCCCAAGAGCTGTGCCTGGGCTGGTCAGAAACTCCACATTTTCAGCCACGGTCATCTGAGCGGAAACTTCCGACGCTCCCGTTTGTAGCCGTCTTGGTGCCATCTTCGCGAGGCCAAAATCCAGTATCTTGGTCTGCCCCCGCTGCGTGACGAAAATATTTGCAGGCTTAATATCTCGATGGACGATACCCCGTAGATGTGCGGCCGCCAACGCATCGGCAATTTCGATGCCGATGTCGAGGATCAAATCGATTTCCACCGGCTTTCCACTGATCAGGTGTTTCAGCGTCCGCCCTTCTAGTAGCTCCATCACGATAAAAGGCCGGCCATCATACTCGCCAACATCGTGAATAGTGCAAATATTTGGATGGTTCAACGCTGACGCAGCGCGCGCTTCGCGCTGGAATCTTTCCAGGGTCTGCGAGTCAGTTGCTGAGTCCTCGGGAAGGAATTCAAGGCACGCTTTGGTCAAGCCGGGTGTCCTCGGCGCTGTAGACGACGCCCATCCCTCCGCCACCGAGTTTCCCCTGAATACGATAGTGAGAGATTATTTTTCCGCTTGGAGGCCGACCTTCGATCATAGTGCGGTCATTCTAAGGGTGCTTCCCATCTTGAGTCAATTTATGCAAACCCTTTCAAATCGGGGGATGGCATCCGCTATTTGCAGCGTCGAATTCCATCGAGGAATAGCACCGACACCTGACGATGCATCAGTCGCGAAAGCGGTCCGAAAATCAGAGATAAGAGTCGACTGACGCGGTAGCGACGATCGTCACGGATCGCCCCCCGTACAGATTCCTACGACCACAAAACTGTAGTTATTTCTTAGCGGCAGCGAGAGTGGACCAGTTCAGCAGCAAACCAATAGAGTTGGACTCCGCGCGCGCCGGGGTCACCATGAGAAACCTCTGCCCGTCGGCGGAAACGTCAAATAGCGGCGCAGCTTCGTCGAGCAGGTTCATTTGAAACAGTGGATGCAGAGCCTTGACCTGCAAGGCCTGTGGGGTCAGATTCAGGTCCGCTTCTACAAGCTGGTTTCCTGTAGTCAAAAAGTACAGCTGGTTTTTGCTACCCCATCGCAGGTTCCAGCCGCCAGCCCGCGAGATCTGATACTTCCCGCCTGGTCCAGGAAAGGGAACGACGTATACTTCAGGGCGCCCGGATTCGTAGGAAAAGTAAGCCAGCCAATGACCGTCCGGCGAAAAGTTGCCGTCGTATTGCGAGGCGTCAACGGGAGCAACCTGGAACGGTTTGCGATCCCCAAAGAGGGGGACGATCCAATTCTCCCCGCGTCCTTTTTTCGAATTGAAGGCATAGTAGGAAAGGTAGCGTCCGTCAGGCGACCAATCCACCACGGATGCGTAAGGAAACACAGCGTCCAGGGTAAGCAATGTTTCCTCCGGGCCGGATCCGTCCGCCGCTCTCCGCACCAAAGTGGCTTTGCCATCGGACTCCGCGGAATGCGCAATGTACTTGCCGTCCGGAGACCATGCCGACCAGCCCTTCCAGTCCTTTCCATAGGTTAGCCGGTTGCTCTCGCCGCCATCGGCTGGCAAGGACCACAGGTCCGATCCCCCGAATGACGAAGTCCTGCGATCGACCAGGTCCACGACGGTCAATGCTTGCTTGCCATTGGGCGATAGCTTCACATTCAGATAGAACGCGACCGGGCCGATGGTCCCGAGCGGTTTACCTTCGCGGTCATACCATTGCAATCGTGCTTCGGGCGAGTTCGACTGAAAAGCCAGTACAGACCGGCCACCCACGGAGTAACTCCCGGATTCCGCCAGCAGAATTGCCCCACCAGACAACCTTCCGGACCCGATATCGAATCGTTGCGCAAAGACTTTGCCTTCTCGGACAAAGAGCAGAAATCCGGCGGAATAACCCGGCGAGTGTGCATTTTCCAGCACTAACTTGCTGTCGCTTGATCCCAGTGATCGCCATTTGAGTGCGAGCTTCGTTGGCTCGGCCGTCCACCTGATAAAGGAAATGTTCTCCGTCTGGGAGAAATGCAGGATTATTGTGGACGACATCGTCCCCGCTAGGCGCGGCCAGATATGTCACTTCACCGCCCTGGCTGGATATACAGGCCAGAGCGTTCCCGCTACTCCTGACGGATGAGGCGTGCCTGCTGGCGAACAGAATTGTGCCGTCGCTGCCCCAGCTCGCACCTCCACTCTGAGGGGAAACGTCGCTTAGTACTTGAATCGTGCCATCCGCGACGTCCAAGGCTTTCAACTTCGCGTCAGCGAAAAAACCAATGGTGCGTCCGTCGGGTGACCAAAACGGCGCTGAAGCATTCTCGGTTCCGTTTACCGGGAGGCCCTCGCGGGCACTCAAAGGGCGGAACCAGAGCTTGACTGCGCCAGTTTGGTCAATAGCCGAAAAGGCCGGACGCTACCATCGGGTGAAACCGCAACAGGCCCCGCACCAAATCCAACCGCCAGATATCGCGTATCCGGCGGCGGTGGAATAAACGCTAGCACCGGTGCCGCGTCTGCGGCCTGGGGGCGCCGCACCATCATCCACATTGCCAAAGAAAGTAAAGATACAGCCAGTACACCGGCAACAATCCAGGCTGCCTTGCCTCGTATTCCCTTTTCCCGCGCAACGAATGCCGGTAGGGCCTGGGATGAAGCGGCATCGCCGCCCTCCGCGATCCATTTCAATTGCATTTTCAAATCGTGGATGGATTGGAATCGATCGTCAGGATCTTTCGCCAGGCACGTCTTGATCGTCCGATCTAGCGCCGCGGGAGTCGCCGGCTGTAGAGAGGAAGCTGGCGCAGGATCACGTTCGAGCACCGCTGCCATTACGCTCGCCGCGGTTTTCCCTTCAAACGCGCGCTTCCCGGTCAGCATTTCGTACAGAACCGCTCCCAACGAAAAGATGTCTGAGCGCACGTCGGCTTCCCGGCCCTCCGCCTGCTCCGGCGACATATATTGAAACGTCCCCAGCACCGTGCCCTGCGCCGTAAGCGGCTGACTCGCGGCCGGGGTAGTGATGGTTACGCTGAGGCCGGAGACAGAAGTGGCAACCTGCAGGGTTGGCTTCGCCAAGCCAAAGTCCATCAGCTTTGCGCCACCCTTGGTCAGCATAATGTTGCCGGGTTTCAGATCGCGGTGGACAACCCCACTGCGGTGTGCCTTCTCCAATCCTTCGCAGATCTCGACCGAGATCTTGAAAAATTGCGACAGTAGCAGCGGACCTTTATGCAAGCGATCGGCCAGCGTCTCGCCTTCCAGGAACTCCATCACGAGATAGCTGATTCCGTCCTGCGCGCCCACGTCGTAGAGCTGGCACACGTTGGGATGACTTAAAGACGAAATGGAACGAGCCTCGCGATCGAAGCGCTCTTTCGCTTCGGAGTCGCCGGATAAGTGGCTGGGTAAGACTTTGATCGCGACGGTGCGATCCAATCGTGAATCTCGGGCGCGGTAAACCTCACCCATCCCACCAGCTCCCAGCGGGGAAACGATCTCGTAAGGCCCAAATTTCGTGCCAGAAGTTAGCGCCATCGCTGCGAGGCATTATACATGCTCGTGGAACTCTCAAGAAAAGGCGGGCAAGCCGGCCAAGCCCGACAAACGCGAATCTCGGCCATATGATTCCCTGCCCGGCGTTTTATTCGGAGCGAGGCTTCCCACGCCGCGAACCAAACCTGATACTCGCCAGGCCGGTGCATTATAGAGAATATCGTCCACCGGAGTTTAGAGGCCTTCGACGAACTCGTGAAAAATACCCGAACAATAATCCTTGCACTGTTCGTCTTTTCATTCCTGCGAGCTGCCCATGTCAATCGTGATCGCGGTCGTGCTGATCGCGTGGCCCGAGCACGTTGGCGAGCTCCGTTGCCCTGGCGCTGTGCGCAAGAGAGTCGCCTAATCAAGCGTCTCGCGTGGCAGTATTTTGCGGGCCTCGGGCCTCGCTGTTCACTCCGAGCGTTTGCACGTCAGCTGGGCGTAAGCCTCATCTATGTCCAAAAACTCAGGCGATATCTCCGGACATACCGTCAACCCAGCGCGATTCCTGTCGGCCGTCGCGGGCGCGCATGGTCTCGCGTGCACGAGCACCTGGTGGACGTATCCCGATATCGACGCCGTGATCGAGCAGGCCTGCGAGGCACATGGCGGCCGGTATGCCTACATCGGCGACCTGCGGCTGAGCCCGGAGAACACGGAGATCTCGTTGTGCTGTACGCGTTCTGGGGAATCAACGATCATCCCCGCGCTTGGGGACATCGGCACATCGCAGAGCGCGTCTTGGAGCAGCTCCGGCATTAGTTCGGCGATCCTCCGCACGACACTTGAACGCGAATCGTTGTGCTCGCTGGTGGCGTGCCGTTGTAGGCTATCGTTTGCGCCGTCGCACTTCCCCCACCGTCGACCCACGACTGCCCGGTACTCCCAGAGGCGTACTCGCAAATAGGCTCGTTCGTCCAAGTGCCGTCGGCAAAACCGACGATGATATAGGGATTCGTTCCCGGGCTCGTTCCTGTGGCGATGTTGACGAGAAACAATCCGTCCGTGCCGCGCACGGAGCTGCAGCTTGCGCCGCTTCCGAAACTCGGACTCGTACTGAGCGTGACGTTCGAGCAGGTAAGTTGTGTGCCGTTCACGAAACCGATGCGCGAAACATTCGATGGCGAGGGAAGTGGTTTCGCCGGCCAGTTGCCGGCAGAGGTGGTTGTGTCGTTGCTCGAAAAATCGCAGCAGGTAATCGGCGCGCTGCCGGTGCTCACAAAGTAGTGGTCGGGGGTCACTCCATTGCCGAAATACATGTTGTGGTTGACCTTGACGCCCATCGCCTGCGCTGTTGTCACGTTCACCAGATAGCCGGCGCCGTAGTGCGAGCCCACGTTGCCGTTAAATGAGGTGTTCTGAATCGTGACGAGCTCGTCAACATAGCTCGAGCTGGGCGTGCTGATGGTGTAGCCGACATATCCCTGTTCGTGGTGCATGCCGTCGAAAAGGACGTGTGAGGCGCCGTTGACTTGTATGAGGTTCGCCGCTCCCTCGCTGGTTACGTTTCTAAACTCGATGATGTAGGGTACCACAGCATTCCCAAGCGCACCGCAGCCGCTGCACCCTACGTAGATATTTGGGGTAGCGCTTGTGTCAATGTTCCCATTTCCATAGATGCTGTCCAAAAACCCGCCCCAGAAGAAAATTTGGTAGTTGGCGCCCTCGATGCGTACTGAGCTCCCGCCGCCAAGCGTTCGATAGGCAACCAGGTTGTAAAAGTCGAGAAGTTGGTTGACGCCTTGATTGTTGGTGCCTGTGGCGCCACCGCCTTTGATGTGAACGGCGTTCCCTCCGAAGGAATCGACGACGATATTCTTAAACTGTGACATCCAGACGCCGCCATCGCCGCCGGTTCCTATCCCGGTAGTGTCAAAAAATATTCCATCGGCCGTGCTACCCGATGCGCCTACCAGGCGCAGGTTTTCGATTCCGCAATGCTGCGCAGCGTTGTCCGTGCCGGCCTGCGGTCCGACCACGAGCGGCGTGCTCGTGCTCGTTGCGGTGATGGTCGTGCCACTGCCGCCCGAGTCTCCATTGCTCGTACCGACGATCTTAAAGGCTGCCCGCATCACGGCCTGTGTCATCGTGTAATCGTAGGGCCCCAGGAAAATAGTAATCGCCGGAATCGAGCCTGCGCGATGATTGCCGACGTCCAAGGTGCCCAGCGCTAGGCAGGTCGATAGCGAGCATCCCTCGGCGTGAATCCAGCCGCCTCCTGCGGCCACGACGGCCGAGAGCGCCGCGGCTACCGTGGTGTATTTGTTGCCATCGACGATCGGGATGCCGCCAAAGCTGTACGCCGTGATCTGATTCTGTCCCGCAGTGGCGGTGATGTTGCCGGTGAAAGTCTTGTTTCCTGTGATCGTCTGCGTGGAGAAGAGGTCGACAAAGCTATAGGCCGGCATCTGCGCGGGCGTCGGCATGATCGTCGAGATATCGACCGGGCCAGATCCGATCGCGTAAGTGTTGAAGCCGCTGGTCTGCGAAAAATTCGGCCACAGGCTGACGTTGTAGTAGGTTTTCGCCGGCGTGATCGCGGGGTTTTGCGCGACCTGGCAGGCTCCGGTACCTCCGCTCTTATAGAGGCCTCCGGCGGTCCCGCCGGCGCTGTTGTTGTGCGTGCCTGAGAGAGCGAAAGTGAAGCTCGTCGTCGAACTTACGACGGTGATGGGATACGCCGTCGCGACGGTGTTGTTGAGGGCCGCGTCCGCGGTTCCGACGATTACGAGCACGTCGCCGACTTGCCAGCTTTGCGCCGTGCCGACGTTTACGGTGACGGTCGTGCCGGTGCTCGTCGTGCTTGTGATTGACGGATTGTGGATTTCGCAAAAGACCGTCGTCGAGGTGAAGCGCGCCTGGCCGGCGCTCGTGGTATCGACGCCAGGCTTGAGCTGGAAGCTGACCTGGCCGGTCGGCACGGGCGTCAGCGTAAGATCTTTCACGACACCGCTAAACGTGTTCGTTTGCGCGGCCGCGATGCAAGCCCACGGCAGCCAGGCCAGAACGATTCCGAGTTTGCTTATGTGTTTCATCGCAAAAGGCCGAGCGTCTCCCTGGCTTGTTGATTTTGGCAGTTGCACGTGCATCAGCCTGTGTTTCTTTGCCAAGTTCGCCTCCTTACTCCAGTTTGGGTTGGGAATCGCTTGTGCGCTGAACGGTTGTATCTGTGTCGTCATTGGATTTCACTCCTCGCTTAAGAGTCCGACCGAAGGAGCGCGTCGATCGTTTTGCTGCTGCAGCTCAAGGATCTTGTCGACGGCGCGCTGCAGGCGTGGCCTGAGACCGCGCGAGGTCGAGGATGAGCAGAGCAAAGACTTCCGGATCGGCGCACTTTTCGATGACAGTCAAGATCCGGCTGAGCTGGCCATCGCCCAGCACGTCGTGCAGAGCAAAGGCATCGGCCAAGACTCCGCGAAGCGTCCCGAGGTCTGGGGTCAGCTTTACACTGACAGATGTAATGCTTCGAGCGAACGGATATTTTCTTGATGTAGATCCGCTCGCTGCCCACAAATTCATAACAGAAGCAATGGAGAGGAAAGAATTCCGATTCCCGCAGATTCGCGAGTGGATTCGTTCGATCGTAAAGACTATTGAGGACTGAGGCGCCCACGTCTACGCATGTAGGCAACCGTTCCCAAAGACAAAGACTTCGCCCTGGTTGAAAAAAGATAGAGATCCTCTGGACTCTCGGAGTGTAAGCCAATCAAGAAGTTCGCTATGCACTTTGTGTATTTCCCTTTGTGAATTCCTGAGTCGCACAATCTCACTATTCAATCGTTGACAATGTGACACAATATGTGTCACACTCTGGCAGTGCCTAACGTAAATATTCGCCAACTTCGCGACACTCGGAAGCTGAAGGCTTGGCTCCGGGCCGGGAAGACCGTTGTGCTGCGGGAACGCAACCAAGTGATTGCCCGTATCGTTCCCGAAAAGCCGGAACCTCAGCATCCTGTCAAATATCCCGACTTTGCTGCACGGGCGAGGAAGATCTTTGGCGACCGCATTCTCCCGGGAGCCAAAATCGTCATTGAAGAACGAGGGCGCTATTGAGCATTTACGCGGATTCTAGCTTCCTCGTTTCCCTATACGTAACCGACCAACATTCCTCCCTCTCGCGACAGCGTGTCTTGACTGTTCCCGGTCTATGGTTCACGCCACTTCATCGCGCCGAGTGGGCACACGCTATTGGACAACACGTCTTTCGTGGGATGCTGTCCCCAAACCAAGCCAATCAGTTGCATCATCAGTTGGAGGAGGACGAATCCGCCGGTGTTTGGGTGCAGGTTGGCATACCCGAAAACGCACTCGAGGTGTGTGCTGATCTGGGGCGTCGCTACGGGCCAAAGCTTGGGATTCGAACGCTCGACAGCCTGCACGTTGCCGTTGCTCTCGAATTGCAGGCGGAGGGATTTTGGACCTTCGACGAGCGACAGTTGAGACTGGCCAAAGCCGTTGGCCTGAGACAATACCGGTTGTAGGGCAAGGTCAGTGAGCAATTGTCCTTCCGCCCGGCTCGGCCGGACTCAACCGGGGACCAACCTCCGGTCATCGACGCCACTCTGCGCATACTGATCGTCTGCATAAAGATTTTTCGGCTCTGGACGAGAATTCGGAGACGAGCGCATTTTAGGCGGCTTTCTGAAGAACGATGAATTCGGTCTTGGTGACCGCCATGCGTTGGGCCTTGAGCAACAAATAGCCGAGATTTTTGTAACCGCGACCCCTTCTAAAGAGAGTTTTGATGTTGCCGTTGATAGCTTCGACCACTCCAAAGCGTACTTTCGTGCGGCAGTAGTTGAGGATGCCGTCCAAGTGATCCAGCAGCATAAAGGCGAGATTTTGAAAGGGCTTCAAGCGTTGCCAGCGCAACTGGTCGATCCAGCTCTGAAGGTAGCGCAGCATGGCTCCTTCATAGCGGTAGGTCCACAAGCGCTCCAGACTTTCCTTTAAAAGGTAGGCTTTCATCACCCTGCGGTTGAGGGCGAACAACTCGTTTAGCTGCTGGCGTTTTTGACTGTCCAGATTCATCCAGCGAGTCAGCAACAGCCAGCGCTTACCCTTCACTACACCGCGCATGCGTCCGCCTTTGCGAAAGAACTCCGCTCGGCGCACTTCATCGATGGCTTTATTGGCATGCTGCAGAACGTGGAACTTGTCGTAGACAATGCGGCAGTTGGCGGCCCATTGCTCAATGCTATTGGTGAACGGCCGCCACATATCTACGCAAGCGGCCTCAATTCGTTTCCGCTGTGGGGCACTCAATTGCGTTCGGAAAAACTCATCGAGGGTTTCCTGTTTGCGATCCTGGCCGAACCACAAGGGCTCCCCGGTCTCCAAGTTGCTGACCACGGTGATGAATTTCAGGTGCTTGCCAAAGTAGATCTCATCCACGCCCATCTGTTTCAACGGTTCCTTGCGCCGTGTGGCGCTCCAGCGCTTCAGATACCGCAGGTCGATCGCGCGCACCGTGCTGGCCACCAGTCTGAACTGCCGGGCCACCTGGCGAACTGATGCGCTTTCGCACGCCAGCCCCACCGCATCCTCAAAGTCTTTGCTGAACGGCGCCTTCCCCGGCAGTTGCGGAACCTTCTCGATCTTTACCCCACACTCGGGACAGCACACCCGGTACAGTTCGATGATCACCGTGGTCTGATACTTCCTCCACGGCAAGTCGCGCACCTCGCGCTGGTAATAATCATGGGCTTCGGTAAACTTCCTTCCACATCCCGAACAGATTAGTTTGCGGTTGCCCCGTTTCCGCCGCACCCATAACCGCAGTGTCATTGCGGTTTCATCGATTTCATGTCGAAAGACTCGGTAACCCGGCCATCCTAAGATTTTCGTGAATTCGTTGTCGCGCATTCCCCCGAGTCTAGCCGAACCGCCTCCTCACGGAAACTCGCTCTTTTATTGGGTCTCTCCAAATTCTCGCTCAGAGCCGATTTTTCAATCTGACTGATCGTTCGAGCGAGGTCCGGGCCGCGGAACGCCTGCAGCCAGAAACAGCCCTCGCTCACTATTAAAGCAGGTTTCAGGCTCAGTCCTTCTCGAGCGTTCAAGCCATTTGAATTACTGAGACCTGGCTTGCGGATTCCGGAAAGGTCTGGTTCGGAGCCCTGCACGTAGTTGCCGGTTAGCGAGGAGAATGGCCATCTTCTCCGCGGTTCTGTGGCGGTGAGCGAAATTTAATGAATTCGAAGTTGTTTTAAGAGCCGGTCAAACCGGGTTGCGCCTAAAGAAACACTGTCCATTAGCGATTCATCCAGTTCGTCGGGATCGGTGCCCTCGGTCCACTTGCCATACCCAAGATAGCTAGTGGTCTTGCGAAGACGATCAGCCAAGAGAGTAGCGACCGCTCGATAGAATCGGGCAGCAAAGGCCTGATCCGTCTGCAGCTTGCTTGTTAGAACCGCGCGAGAAAGCACGAGCAGATATGAGTCCTGGGCAGCGATCACTGAAGCCGAGGGCGGACGTGAGTCTACGAAAGACATCTCACCGACGATCTCGCCGGCCAATAGAGCGGCCACTTCTCGATCACCCATCGCCTTCACCAAAACCGACAGCTTGCCTTCTAAGACAACGAAAATGTCTTCGATCGCCCTGCCTTCGTAAATCAGGACCGTTCCAGAAGGCATGAATTTTGTCGCTCCAGTTTTGGCTAGCCATTCGACATCCCTATCATCCATGATGCCCATTAAGTAGAGTACTTTTCTCATTGGATTGATTCTCCGCAACGGTCGGATAAAACTGCGGGCCCTGCAATTCGCTTTCAGGCCAGCTGGCGCTCGGCCAACTCGCGAAATAGCCCTGAGTGATTCGCCAATTCGCCGTACGACCCGCTTTGTATCACAACCCCCTTCTCCATGACGAGAATTCGACTCGCCTTGACGATGGTGCTGAGGCGATGGGCAATTACGATGCGCGTGGACTGCAGGGCCTCCAAGCTATGGCTGACAACCGCTTGGGTACGATTGTCGAGCGCGCTCGTTGCCTCATCAAACAAGAAGATACGCGGTTTCCTGACAATCGCCCGGGCGATCAACAAACGCTGCCGCTGCCCGCCGGAAAGATTCCCACCACCTTCGCTAACGACCGTATGTAGGCCCATGGGCATCTGGCTGATGTCCTCCGCCAGCCCTGCACCGCGGGCAGCCTCCCAAGCATCGTCAATCGTGAGCGGAGCCGATCCGACGATGTTGTCGAAGATGCTTCCGCTGGCCAGACGTGCATTCTGAATCACCACGCCCATCTGCTGACGGATCGCCTGAACATCCAGTCCGGACAAATCTTGTCCGTCATAGTAAATGGCACCTGACTCTGGTCTCTCAAATCCGAGAAGTAGACGAAACAAGCTGGATTTGCCACTTCCTGACGGGCCTACAATGGCCACGAACTCCCCCGGGCGTACAGCAAAGGAAACATCGCGTAGCACAAGAGGGGCGTCCGCATGATAGCGGAAGTTGAGGTGACTGATTTCAATAGAACCTTGAAGCTCGCCGGGGTGCCTGTTCGCCTCGGAAACCTCCGGTAGAGTTTCCAGAATCGGAACGGCACGCTCGTGGATTGGAACGATATTTAAGGCAGACTCTACGGCGGAGCTCAACTGCAACGTCGCGCCCTGGAATTGAATGAACGATGCAAGGAAAGCCAAAAATGTTCCAGTAGTGAAGACTTGCAATAACGGCTGACCCATGAGGTTCGTAGAGCAAGCAAAAATAATGGCTAAGCTTATGACGGGAAGCGCTGAGTTAAAAACAGCGAGACCGCTGGATATGGTGCGAGCCCGCACGGACAGTTTTTTCTGCTGTGAAAACTCACGAGCCCAAGCAGCAAACGCCCGCGACTCGGCACCAGATACGCGCAGCCTTGCAATATTGTCAACGAACCCGAGAACCATCCCCGAAATGTGGCCACGCGCATGAAGCATCTCACGTTGATACCCGATTTGAATGTACATACTTACGGCCGACACGGCGGAAGAGAAAAAAACTACGGCGGTGGCAACTAAAGCGAGCTGCCAGCTGTAATAGAACAGCAGTAAAAAGGTGAAGATCGAAAACACCCCGGAGAGAATCGAAGAGATGGCGGACCCGGCTAAAGTGCGAATAATGTGGTCGATACCCAAACTACGGTCGGCGAGATCTCCAGCTGTGAACTGGCGATAAAAAGGCACGGGCAAACGCAGCAAGCGATCCCAAATCGCGACTTGAAGGGAGGAACCCATCTTGCCCTCGAGGCGCAACATCGCAAAGTTCCGAGTGAGTATGAACATCGCTGCGGCTATGGCCAACACGACCAAGATGCCTGCTATTTGGATCAGCTGAGTGCGCTGTGCGTTAGGAATGATCGTGTCGAAGATGATGCCGGTGGCAATGGGCACGACCATTGCGAGCATCCCGCCGCAGATTCCCATCCCAACAACGGAAGACAGTTCTCGGCGCGTGCCGTGCAGTGCAAAAAACACCAAGTCCCACAGGGAAAGCTTGCGATTGGGCAACGGACGATAGAAGGTATAGGCGAAGCCGTGCAGAGTCATCGCCGACTCGCCAGTCAGAGGAACACTTCGGCCTTCCACAGGGTCATACAGCCGATAGGCGGACTTCCCGGTGGAAGATGGCAATACTGCGAACGGACGTCGGTCAGACTCCCTAAACGCCAGGAGTGGACCTGGTGAATTCACCCACCACTTGCCCTTCAAGACTACCCTTCGGTAACGAAACCCTGAAGCATTGGCGATGCTTGCTACAGGGTCCGTCAGAACAGTATGGCTTCGCAACTCGACAGGAGCGACGATCTTTAGGCCCAGGGACTCTCCAATGGCTTCGCATGCGAGGAATGTCGGATCGGGAAGTCCGGAACTAACAGTCGGAAGCGCAGTCTCTTGAACGTGTAGAGTAGATGCGAGTGACTGCAAGGCGGCACCGACGATCCTTGCATCGGCAGCAGCTTGACTCAGGCGTCGCCCACGTTCCGCATCTGCCAAACGGTGGCGGTTCAAGATGAACCGCTGTAGTACGATGCTGTGAAAGGTTTGCAAACCGCGCCACTGTGGATCCGACTTCTGCCAGTCCGACGAATTGACCGCGAGAATCCGAGTTTGCGGAACCGGCTGGATCCATCCCACTTTGGAGATCGGGAAATATCCAGGAGTGGTGATTAAGTCTGTTTCCGAACAGTTTAGGAAGCGGGATGAGCCGCAAAGGTGTTCAATCCAAAGAACACCGCTCACTGGCATGATTGGCTTGGAATTGTCGACGGTTTCGTGGGTCTCCCCCGGGTGCAAGCCGGTGTAGAGTCCCGGGACTGCAGTGACCGCAGCGCTGGCCGCAAGTCGCAAGATCCATTCGTCAAGGAGCGCGAGCGCATCCGAGCTGCGCGAAGAATCGGCTATAAAACCGCGCAGATGTTCCTGCGTAAGAAACGATAACTGTGTGCCAGGGGTAGCCACAGCCACAACAATTGAGCCAACTGCGGTTTGGCACATGCCGAAAACAGCGGATCCTTGTTCTACTCGAAAAAGCGAATGCCGTGCGCTGATGGGCTCCCCGTCAGCAACATCGACCAAAAAAAGATCGAGGTTGCCGGAGTGTATGACCCATGCGCTGTCCGGCCGATGAATGGAAAAAGGCCGATTGGGACGCGGCTCGAAGACTTCAACGCCTTGGTTTTTCAGTATCGCTTTCATCAATGTGCCTGGATCAAATCTAAGTATGGACCTTGAACTCCACAGAGCTCTTCGTGAGTCCCTCGCTGCACAACCTCGCCGTGGTCC
Organism: Candidatus Acidiferrales bacterium; assembly: GCA_963742325.1. GTDB lineage: Bacteria > Acidobacteriota > Terriglobia > Acidiferrales > UBA7541 > Acidiferrum. The sequence continues at coordinate 5,184,377 of CAVULB010000002.1, forward strand.
AACACGATAATTTCATCGCAGTCACGAATGGTGCTCAGGCGATGGGCTACGACCAGACAGGAGCACCCGCGCATCCGAAGTCTGTCATTAATGAACTCTTCCGTCTGCGTATCCAACGCACTGGTTGCCTCGTCCAGAATCACAATGCGGGGCCCGCGAACCAAAGCGCGCGCGATTTCAAGCCGCTGCCGTTGTCCACCACTAAAATTGCGGCCGCCTTCCTCAACCCACGAATCGTAGCCGCCGTTTCGTTCAACGATATCGTCGTGGATGGCAGCATCCTTCGCTGCCTGAACAATTTGACTCTCTTCGATCATAGGATCCCACAAGGTAAGGTTCGTTCGGACAGATCCATCCAGCAGGAAAATGTCCTGATCGACCACAGCAACGGAATCATGAAGGATGCGCCGAGGGATATTGTTCCGGGGCTTATGGTCGAAAAAGATCTGTCCCGACCACGGTTCATACAATCCGCTAACGAGTTTGGCGATGGTCGATTTTCCGCTTCCACTCGCTCCAACGAGTGCGACTCGTCCTCCGGGCTTAAGTACAAAATTGAGGTCGCGGATCAAGGGATCCTCAAGACGACTGTAGCCAAATGTCAGACCAGTAACTTCGATCCGTCCTTCGAGCAGGTTCTCCGCGTCTTCAGGCGGTGCATCGGATTGCGAATGCGCAGGGTTCACTGGATATCGGAGCACGTCCTCAAGCCTCGCGAGATCACCCTCGGCTTCCTGCAATCTGCCTCCAAGTGAAACGATCCTATTTACCGGGTCGATGAAACTCGACAGCATGCTTTGAAACATGATGAGCATTCCGATCGTCAGGAATCCATCTAAAACCCGCATGCCGCCGATGGCCAGCACTGCGACGGCATTGAGAGATGTCAATAGCGAAGGCAGAACCTCGAAGAACTGGGAAGAGGCGCCAAACTCCTGCTCCGCGCTGACGACCTTTGCCTGCAAACCAGCCCAGCGCGCGAAAAAGTTGGATTCGCCTCCGCTTGCTTTCAGAGTTTCGATAGTTTGAAGGCCCGCCATCGTCGTCCCAAGAACCTTCCCTCGTTCCTGAAGCAACTTGCGGTTATTGTCGGCACGTTTCCGAGAGATGTAGCGGACAGCGGACAGGTTAACGAGGGCGATGGCGATACTAAGGACCGTTAGCGTGACGCTGTATCGCAGCATCAGTGCGGCATAGCATCCGACCAGGAACGCACCGACAATATTGGTTGCTAGCTCACCCGAGAGCAACATGGCCACCCGGTCGTTGATTTCGACACGGCCTCCGATTTCGCCGCCAAACCGCTGCGCAAAGAACTCCATTGGCAGACGCAGAACGTGCCATAAGAACGTGCTGGAAGAAGTCAGCGATAACTTCGTTTCGAGGCGAAGCAGGGTGCGTTGCTGCCAATAGGTGCCAATTGCTTTGACACACGCTGTCGCGGCCATAGCTACCAACAGAGGCCTAACCCACTTCGTCATTCCGCCGACGATTACGTTGTCAACATAGATGCGGGAGAATCCAGCGACAACGATGTTCGGCACAACTAAAGCCAATGTCGCAATAATCAGATATGTAATTGCCAATCGGCTGCCAGGCAAACGCCTCGCGAGCAGCTTGACCAGCGAACGCTTCTCCCCTCCCTTTTCGAACTCCGGGGTCACCTCAAAGGTAAGGACAACCCCCGTAAACGATTGATCGAACTCTTCGTCGCTCACACTACGTCGCCCGGATGCTGGATCGTTCAGGTAGACCTTGCCGTGACCAAACCCTTCGATAACCAAAAAGTGATTGAAATTCCAAAACACAATAACAGGCAGGCGCAGAGCTCGTAGTTCGGCGGGTTCTTTCTTGAAGCCTCTAACCGCAAGACCATACACTCGGGCTGCTTTGACAATGTTACTCGCCTTCGTCCCATCCCGAGATACACCGCAAGCGATGCGTAATTCCTCGAGAGGCACGCTCCGTCCGAAGTAGCCGAGAACAATCGAAAGAGCCGCCGCGCCACATTCGACAGCCTCCATCTGCAGAACCGTCGGCGTCCTGACTCGAGTGGACGATCTGAATAGGCTGCTTTTTCGGAACCAGGCGAGGAAGGCGCGGTGTTCCATCGTCGTCTCTACGTCAAACCAAGCGTCTTTCGCAATGCGGGAACCAGCAGTTCGACCGGTCTCTGCCACCGCGTCACCACTTCAGCAGTACAAAGCGTTCCGCCGGAGAGCGTTAGATTTGGTCCCTTCGACGAAGACCACTGGTACCCGCTGGCCGTTTTCGGATTTCTTTCCATCTCCACGTGCAGCCCAGTCACCGGTCCCTCTCCTGTGAGTGCTTTCACAAGCACTTCATTTTGGAAGTTGTGCATTAACTCCGCAGGAGTGTCCGGGAAATCGGAGACATAGCTTACATAACCCTTAATAAAACCGAATTCTTCCGGCTTGACGCTGGATGGAGAGATCTTTGCCTCCATCCCGGTTCGAACGTCTTTCGCGCGTGCTGCAGGAAGGTAGAGCAATACCTCCAGATCCTGCACATCGGGCTGAATACTCAGAATTGGATCTCCGGCTGCAACGGTGGATCCCGCGGAAACTTTGATCTCGAGCACTTCACCTCCGTAGGGGCTTACCACGTTCCCCGCGATTTCCAGATCTTTCTCCAATGCGCTCAGATTGCGCTGGAGATCCTGAACTCCAGCTTGCTTGGCTGCGTCTTCTTGTTGAACTTTGGCTTGAACCGAAAATTCCTGAGCTTCAAGCTCTTGAACATGAGCGTGCATGTTCGCGACCCGATCCTGGATCGCGGCAAGATTCTGACTGGCCTCAATCGCTTTTTGCTTGATGATGATTCCGGCCGCCAGTAATTGGTCCTGAGCCGAAACGTTCTCTTTGGCCAGCTCGGCCTGCTCTTCGAGATGTTTCGCTTCTAGTTCCGCGTTGGCATGCTGTCGCTCGATCGCGGCAGTTTCCATCTTTGCTTGCTCCATGCTAAGAGCATGCGACCGGTCCCTCTCTCGGCGAGCTTGCGCTAAAGCTTGTTCGGCGTTCTTGCGCTTCTCAAGCATCGCTGGTTGTGCAACTGCCGCCACGATCTGCCCCGCGGCAATTCTATCTCCAACATTCACCTTCAGCTGCGCCATTACTCCCGACCCCGCGGCCACTACATTGATCACTCCTCCCCGGCGTACGATGACACCCTGTCCGCTGATAACCGAAGGAATGCGGCCGACATAACCCCACACCAGCGCAAGAATAATCAATCCGAAGATGGTGAGTTGGGCGATCCAAGCTTTAGAGTCAGTGACCCTAAGAAGACGATCCAATTCATCTGGAGAGGAAAGTCGTTCCAGCGCGACTTCTCGAAAGATGTGTCGGTCCATATGTAAATCCAGCAAACCAACGCGAGCGAAATACCGGGGACGGAACGGCCACACTCTAGCCGCACAGAAAAACCATGTCAATTATAATCACGTCGCGATCAGCTCGCTTGTGGACCTGCGGTGCTCGTATCGGTGTCGGCGCTTGCCTTCAGGCGGTGAACCCGGTACGCATTAAGATCTCCTTCGTGCTTGGTCGGAATAGTAACCTGCTCCGATTCAACTACTCGCCACACATGATCGTGCATTTCCGGACTGATCAAAACCTGGCCCTCTGTCGCGGCAGCGCAATAACGTTCTGTTCGGTTGACTGCTTCACCTATAACGGTAAATTCCATTCTGTCCGATGTGCCTACGAATCCATGAACCACTTCGCCGCAATGGATTCCGATGCCAATGCTGCCTTGAGGCACGCCACGAAACTTGCGCGCCTCGTTTACCTTGCTCACGGCGAGTTGCATTTCCACGGCGGCACGGAGCGCATTTTCGTGGTGCTTCGGATCAGATTCCGGGCTCCCAAAGATGGCTAAGATCCCATCACCCAAGAATTTGTCGACCGTTCCATTGGCCGCAAAAATTACCGGGACTAGGATGTTCAAGTATTCGTTCAGCATTTCAAGAATCTGGTCAGGCATCATTTCACGCGTCAACTGCGCAAAACCTCGGATGTCTGAATTCAGAATCGACACTTCGCTGCTTCGGCCGCCCAGAAGTAAACGACCGCGATGCCCCAACAGGAAATTGGCAACTTTGGGAGAAAATTGGCGTAAAAGGTTGGCCTTAATGACCGATTCCCTGGCGATCTTTTCTTGCAGGCGATTCGTCGCAACGGCCATGGCGGCATACTGCCCGACAAGGACGAGCAGTTTCACATCCTCATCGGAGAAGACGGTTTGGGTATTTCGCGACCCCGCACAAATCGCACCAAGGGCTTCCCCTTGCCAAATTAGCGGAGCGTACATCCCAACCTCAATACCGCTTTGAGCTATGCTTCCGCTCACATCCACTTCAGAACTCTTCTTCCAGACGAAGGCTTTGCGTTCCGCCATGACCCGACGAAGAAGCGTTTCACTGAGATAGGTGCGTTGCACGTAACGATAGGCCTTCAATAAAAGGGCCTCGCTTTCGGGATCGCGAAGCACTAGCGCCCAGCTCTCACCGGCAGGAAGGACCTCGACCAAATGATCGACAATCGCCGGCAAGAGGGTTTCGAGCGTTGTCTTAGTGGCAAATTGAAGCGGAAGATCGTAGATCATTTTGAGCCGTCGAACTGTGGGCTCTTCCGCAAAATCGGACGGCAAAACCGCCTCGACGGCAGTTGCATCCACACCCTTTGCAATGGCGACTTCAGATTCAGCGTGACTTTCTTCGGGCAAAAGAATTGTGCCATGCTCAAGATAGTTGGTTTGGTGGATCAATCCCGCGCCGTCACCATGCTCAATGCGCAAAGTGGTCTGCCCAACCAGGATGGAATCATTCGAATGGAGTTCCTGTCTGCCCCGGCCTTTGATTTCCATTCCATTCAGCCGAGTCCCTCTCGCACTGTTCAGGTCTTCAACCCAGTGACGGCCACCTTCTTCCCAAATTCTCCCGTGCACTCTGGAAACTTTTTGATCTGGCGAGAGATCCAGGATGATCGACCGTTTTTCGTCGGATCGGCCAAAGACGACTTCCCTCTCGGAGGTCTCCCAGACTTTCTGCGTGTCGCGAAATGAGCAGATAATGCGCATAAGTCCGAATGGGGTACGCCAAGCCATCGGGTGCAGGCTCGGCACAGAAGCCTGCGACCCCGTTCAAAACGTATATCACACCCCGACGAATGGCGCGGCCTTCGATTTAAGCCCGCTGTCGTCCAGTCAGACAAGACCGTTTGCCGCAACACCAGCCTTGACGCCTCGGGGGGGTTGAGTACGAAACGGCCTTCCTCCACGGTGAGCCAGTTCCCCAAGCCTCATGCCCAGCTTTTTCATTCCCTTTACACGCCGGATGCCAGCGGCTAGATCGGGCCTGAGCAGCCCGGTATCTGCGCCTTCATACGCGAGGCGTCGAACGGCGGCAAGCCTCACGTTGATGATTCCCGGCGAGAGAGAGCCGGCGATCGTCGAGGTCGCCTGGCTGAAACCGGCCTTAGGCGTTCGGTGAGGGATTTGGCTTAATTGCGTTTCCCCAGAACCATTCGATAGCGGCTGTTTGCCGTCTTTTTTCCAGCCACTCTCCGAAGAGCAAATTCTCGATACTCGCGGCCGTCGCATTGTCGAAAACGGCCGAGGTTACCGAAAGGACGCAGATGATGGTGTAGCCATTCCTCTCGCGCTGGGGCTCTAACACCGTCCCGGGCCTCGACTGAAACAGGATTTCGCGCAACTCCGCGGACGCCTCGCGGCGCTGTAAGGTCGCGAAGAGGCCCCCTGGCGGACTCGATTGTTTGCAGGCGAGGAACTGCCGCTTCGCCTCTTCGAAAAACTCGGCTTCTCCGCTACGAATTTGTTCCCACAGGGTCCGGGCGGTTGCATGATCCGACACAACCAGGCGGGCAACTCGAACCTCGTCGAAATCAGCCGAATGCTCGGCGAAATACGATTCCACGCCGTTGCCGACGAGACGTTCGCGCAGCTTGCCGAGCATCGCCTCACTTTTCACGAGGCCCTCAAGTGCCTGATGAGATATGCCCCTCCGCTCCATCCAGCGATAGGTATCCTCCGCTTTGTGCAGATTCCGGTTTTTGCGGAAGGTATCCATCGCAACCTGTAATTCCTGCTTCGCGATGGTAATTGGGTTTTTCTCGATTTCCTCTTGGATCAGACATGCGTTCACAAGGCGGTCGATGACGCGGGCTTCTTCCCAAATGAAATCCATGCACGCTATGGCTTGGTCGACTTGCATGACGGTATCGTTGACGCGCAAAAGGTTCTTATCGCTCCAGCGTTGCACGCCGCGCAGCGGCCAAGGCTTTGCCCCATCCTCGCAGTAGCTCATCGATATGATTCCGCTTCCAGGCACACTGAGGAGAGCGTCGTAATGCATGCATTGGTCGAAGACTTCTTCCTCCCAGACCAGTTGTAACCGCATGTCGGGATACCGTTGCTGTAACGGTTGCAGCGCGGATTTCGCCGCCTCGGGCCGGGTCCCTTCCCGGATTAACATCATAAGGTAATCGAGGGTAGCGATTGCCGCTTCTTCAATTGACCGTTGCATTGGCTTTCCGTTAGACCTGTGTCGTACGCTCGGCCTCCGCACTGCCGCCGTCGCCTCGATCGGCGGCATGCGCTACACGGCACGCGTTTGCTTCAGTGATCGAGAACCTCAACTGTTGCGAAGTTCGAATCCGGCTGCACGGTCTGAGGCACACCCGCACGTGACATCAGAAGATCGCATATGGCCTCGCTGATCGGCAGTCCGGTCATTTGTTCGATCCAAAGGTACTGGCCGTTTGGATTTATTTCCAGGAACACATAACGGCCGTCGGGTGTCAGCACCATGTCGATGGCGCCGTAACAAAGTCCGAGGCGCTCGACAAGATGGAGGCACCGCGCCTGCAGTTCGGCCGGCAATTCATGAGGGAAATACGGTGTCTCGAATTGGTCGTAACGGCGCCAGTCATGCCGCGTCTGGTTGCTGTGCTGCGAATGGATCTCCGCGGCGAACACTTCTCGGCCGACGACGGTGATCCGCAGCTCGATCCGTTTCGGTACGTATGCTTGAAAGATAACCGGACAGTATCGGATCGTACGCCAATGAGCGAGATCCCGCTTCGTCACGACTTGGGTGTAGCGATTGAACGTACGTCCCATCGACCTGTATAGCGCAGGGCCGATGAGCTTACTCACGACATTGCCGCTATGCTGGTGGTAAAACTCGAGGAATTCCTGGGGGCTGTTCGTAATTAAGGTGGGCGGTAAATCGAAGCCAAGGGATCCTGCGAGCTTCAGCTGCGACGCCTTGAATTCCGCCGTTCGCAGCGCGGCGGGAGGCCCCGGTACCCATAAGCACTCCATCGTGTTCCAAAGGTCATTCAGAAAAAGCTTCGATTCCTCCGCGACGTACCCTGCCGTGAGGCTGTCCGTGATCTCCGGGTCGGCAACGGGGAGATTGGGTCGACGGTACCAGACGGATTTCACGCGCCCCAGATCAACCTGAGCGTCTCCCAAGCACAGAGTGCACCGCATCTTTCCAGTCGCCAAATACGCAATCGAGATTTCCTGTCTTGCAGGAAATCTCTGGGGATCAAGCCGCAGCAGTTCGGCGCCTCGCTGGCGCAACCTCTGCTCGACCTTGTCTGCGTGTGAGTCGCAATTTTCGGTCAGGATTAGGATCATGATTGCTTTCGCCACGTGTGGGGCGCACCGCTGTGCGCCCCCTCATTCGTGAACGTCGATTAATGGATTGCGCGAACTTGAATCGTCCGCTGTGATCGGGGAACGCGCAACAGCTCTTTCACTTGCTCAGGTTAATTAATCCGAGATAGAGTCGACATCATTATCGGCCGTGCTGCTATTTGCCTCGTAGGTTTTGCAGACCAGTCCACCCAACGAGCACACCGTAATCTTTCCAATCTCAAGCGTTGCCCCGCCCGCCACAGTGTTCAGCTGCTCATCTGACAGTTGACCACTCGATTTAAGATCCTTAATCAGAGTAGTGATGGCTTCGTTAACGCGGGTCGTTTTGGATGGGTCGTTTAGATTGTCGCTTCTGGTGTTCATCGCAGTCCTCCGTTCTAAGTTTTTCTCTATTGTGTGATCTGCCGTCAGAGCTTGATCTTGTCTCTTCGGTCCCGCTTGCCCGTTAGGCGAAGCAAATTACCCCGCGGACCTCCTGTACTGGCAAAAACGCCCGCTACCATAGCGCCCCGCTTGGGCGATGTCAAGGACACCCGAACTCTACTTGAACTCTATCCGAGTTCGAGCGAGAGCTCGACGCACAACGGTCTTTTCCGCTCAGAGCAGGCGGGACATGCTCCTTGTCAATCCCAAGACGCAGAGCTAAGGCCTCGTGCTGTCACTTGCTGAGGTTAATCACTTGCCGCGCCATAGTCGTAATCATTATCGGCTGTGCTGCTATTTGGCTGGTAGCTCCTCATGTGGACGACGTTGTTTGTCGTAGTGCAAGTGCACGTAACCTCAATCCCGCCCGCCACAGCCTTCAGTTCCTCATCTGACAGTTGACCACTCGACTTCAGATCCTCAATCAGAGTAGTGATGGCTTCGTTAACGCGAGTCGTTTTGGATGGGTCGTTTAGATTGTCGCTTCTGGTGTTCATCGCAGTCCTCCGTTCTAAGCTTTTCTCTATTGTTTAAAGGGTCCCCAAATTTTGATTCGACTACGTCGCGATTTCCGGCATGCGCGTGTGGCGAAGAGGGCTTGGATTCTAGAGTTGGGCTAAATCGCCTTGCGCCACAGCTTCTTTACCAACCGATCTCGGCGCGTGCCGTGATTTCGCTCGATGCGGCTCGTCCCGTGGCGAGCTCATCGGAATTACGCGAATCCCCAACCGGAGGTACATCAAACCAAATGGTCAATAGCTCGATTTGTGTCTGCTCTTCCTCGGTCGGCAACGCATTATATCCCTTGGGTTTGAAAAAACACCTATATTTTCGTGCCACGCCAGCCGCGATAGGCTCGCAGTACGTCCGCGAGGCTGCCCAGGTGATAAACGGGGCGGCCGGTGGTCCTCCCGGCCGAGGTGGTCATCAGAGGATTTTTGTACAGGGGACGTGCGGCGCTACACCTAGATGAAGTCGCGAAGGCGGTTGGGGAAGCCGCGGTAAGCACATTGCGAGTCTAGTACTAGGTGGTGGAGAGTCTTGATTTTCACTTGGCCAGTGTCGGTAATTTCTTAAACATCACTGTCGTCTTTCGGTACCCAAATCCGATTACTTTAGTAGAGGCCAAATACTCGGAGTTCACCAGCAGTTCATCTCTGGTGCATTGTCTGGAAAGCAGGTCGCACCGTAGGATGACGCTGTGATTGGCTCAGGGAGGAAACGCAACATGAGCGAGAATGCCGGCACCAAACAGCAGAAAGAGAACGCGCTACCGAAAGAACAACCAGAAGTTGCCAAGAAGTGGTTTCAACTGGTGGCACAGGCCCGAGCTGACAAAACGCTAAAGCAACGACTGATGGACACACCGGTTGTGGTGCTTCGAGAGCATGGCGTCAACGTTCGTCAAGGATTGGACATCCGTGTAGTGGAGGACACGGACAAGGTTTTTTACTTGAAGCTGCCAGCGGAGGCGGAGTTAACAGATGGAGAACTCGATGGCATCGTGGGCGGCGTAATGGAAGGCAATGCACTTGAGGCAGGTCTGAGAGCGGTCGATCAATGGAACGCTATACAGGAGATTATTGGTACCGGTGTTTCAGTCAAAATAGGTCCAGGTGACACAGTGAGTACCGTCACGGGGCCGGCACGCACCTGAGTAGAATCCACGTCCATACGCGGAGGCCCAAGCCCCTTTGCCCTTAGCGCGTGCGTTCGGAAGCCCGGCCCGTACCCGTTCGGCTCCGGTGTCTGACCTACACGGCTCGGGTCGAAGGAGGCCGAGATGCGAATTATAGGCGCCTTGAACGGTCGCTAATCAGTTTAAAAAGGACCCTAACGTCACTGTCGTCTTTCGGTCTCCAAATCCGATTACTTGAGTAGAGGCCATATCCGGTCCTACGGCACGAAAAGCAAGTCGGTTCACTGGGCCCGGCCGTGAATTTCCTTAATTTCTTAGGGGGCAATATGTCAAACGGCGGACAGGCTGGACAGAAGAGACAGGCGGAAGCAGAGAATTTGAAAGATCAAATCAATGAAGTTGCGACGAAGTGGTTACAACTGGTGGGGCAGGCTCAGGCCGACAAAACTCTGAAGCAGCGACTGATGGACACGCCGGTTATGGTGCTTCGAGAGCATGGCATCAACATTCCTGAAGGATTCAAGATCCCTATAGTAAAGAACACCGACAAGGACGTTTACTTGACGCTGCCATCCGATTCGCGATTAACAGATAGAGACCTCGATAGCGTTGTGGGCGGCTCTGTCGCGACGATAGTCAAGGACGCAGGGCTGGTCATCACCACTGCCGTCTCAGTGGTGGGGAGTGTGGTGTCGTCGGCGGCGAACGCAGGGGTCTTCGATTCGGTTTTTGACCACGGCTTCCCTAAACCATCATAGGAAGCCTCAGACTGGCCCGCGATCATCCGGCGAGTGCCAAAGCACGACTGAGAGCGCTATTTCGGCTACGCTGTGAAAAACACGAAATCAATGCATTAACATTGGTGACCCATCGTCACCCCTGGTTCCCGGGGAACGATCAAAGTCTCGAAAAAGCAGAAGGGAGAAAAGGAAATGTCTGACACAGAGAAGAAACAACAGAACACAGGCGAACTGACCGATAACAAACTCAAGGCTGTGCAGGGTGGAGTAGCCAACCCAGTAACAGGCCCGAATGTGCAGGGCCACCCCGGAGGGGATCTTTCCCAGCGCGATACGATAGACAATATCGATGATCTACCTGATGTCGGCGGGATCTCGAAGTTGCCGCGTCCGTAGTTGAAACCCGAACAAGGGATAATAATTAAGATGGGTCACAGGGTCTAAGCCTATGACCCAAACTTATCTCAGCGCTCCGGCAACCACCGACGGGCGCTTTGTGCTACGCGTGCGCGGCGGGGCGGCAGCTGCTGCCGGGCCGCAGGTGGCGGGTCTTTCTCCGCCATGCCGATGCCCGAGAGGGAAACAGGCTCGCGGTCGAGAAACTCCACGATGAGGGACAGATTGCCTCCCATGGCTTCGACGTAGCTCCGCAGGGTTGAAAGGTCCAATGAGGCATCCCCTCGTAGAGGGGAATGAGGGACACTTCCGACTGGATGGCGAAAATATGTTCCAGCTTGTCGCCGAGTCCTTTGAACACCTCGACGTCGTAACCTTGTGTGTCCATTTTAAGGAAGATGCGTTTGCCCCGGCAATAAGGTGCGACTTCCTCCAGGACCTCATCAAGCCGGCGCACCGAAACAACTTCTCGTTGCACTGTCTCTGCGCCCGCCCCAAACTTCTCAGCACAGTAAGCATTCGTTTTTAAGAAGGAACTCAGCTCTGTCCCCGGGTAAACATTGATGATCCGTTTTGATTTCTCACTGCCCAAAGCCAATTGGTAAACCTTCCAGTGGGGATCGCGACAGGCCGTCCTGACCAGGCTTTGGAACACCGCTGACACTGGCTCGAATGAGATCAGTTCACCCCTGTAACAAAGCCTGAGGTCATGCGCGAATTGCCCCAAGTTTGCGCCGACGTCCAAAGCGAGATCGATGGCGAGGTCATTAAATACCTGCCTTCGCTGAATTACAGTACATATTCGATAGCGCCAAGCGACCTGACTCGCCTGCGTGCCAGATCGGATCGCGCAAAAAGTTCCGCGCATTGTCTAGCGCGTGTTCTAAGTATCCCCATAGAAAGCTGCTTTGTCCCTCGCGTTAATATTTTCTAGACCGCAATCGCCGTTCCCAGTGGACGATACTAGCATCACAAAATTAGTGTACATGAAACCCGGTCAGTACCGTCGTACCGTCCGGTGCGGGAATGACGTCTCAAGGCTTAAGAGTCCTACCGCTGACCGTCACTCGCCACCAAGATGATGCAAAAATCGAATATAGTGCATTTTGATTGGAGGGGCGGCTTAGTTGATCTCACGTCGATTTCAACGCGTCCAACAGTCAATCTTCAGGTTCGCGGAGCACTACAATTCCTGACTAAGGAGCCGCGGGGGTTACGCACGCAACGGAAGTATGAGGTGAAAAACTTGAACTGTATGTGACGGGGAGACTCTGGGAATTGTTCCAGAAATTGACGCTCTGGAACACCACAGTTACTGGAGCTTTAACCGTGGCAGGCCCAAACAAGAAGCATGGGAAGAATCCTTCTTGTGTGATTTCTGTTTGCTTAGGATTCGGGTAGTTCTGACTTGGGTTGGGGGAGTAAGGATTGAGAGTATTTCCTCCAATCTGGACGTTGAGCATACCCATTCCCCTATAACTGTCTGTCGCAAATGCCTCTGTATCCAATGCTATATAGGCAGGTCGGATGCCAGAAGTATTAGAGACAGTATTGTCTAGAATGCTGGATTCTAGAACGACTTCGTGAACACGTCTGCCTTCAGGATATACAGACTGGTTCAGTAGCTCGTCTGTTGCCCGCAGAATGATTTGTCGAGAATTCGTGAGCACATTATTTTGCACCGAGCAGCTGTAACATCCATCGTATATAACGATGCCGTTCGGATTATCGATCAGCGTATTCCCTTGAATGGTCGCATTCATAAGAGTCCAGGCGAAAATGGAATACAAGCTGCCAACTTCAGGGACGGGATTCCATGGCTGACCGAAGGTTAGGGTTTTTGTGCTCGTATTCACTCCTTGAATAGTGCGCCATTCGCCCGTGCCAGATCCCGTTAATATCACCACCACTTCCGGGAATTGGGCAAGTCGTGACACAGTGACAGGTCCCCATAACGCGTTGCTGTCAGTTAAAGTCGTCGACGTGATCGCGGTTGAGTTACCGGCATCCAAAACATCTTGAACCGTGGATTGCTGACTCATTATCGCTTCGCCATCCCCAGCTTCGTCAGCAGGAGCATTCAATGTCTGGATAGTGTTATTGAGCACCTGGATATTTTGGCTAAATGAAAGCTCGACTCCTCCGCTCTCGGCAGCAGTCCCGTCGTCCATATCCTTGTTCTGAGCGTCCCGCATCAAGGTGTTTCCCTGCATGAGCAGATTTGTATTACTGGGCATATGGACTCGGCCGAAGTGATAAGAAATAAGATTCTTCACAAACGAAACATTGGAATTCCCGGCAATATAGATGGGACCGTATTGTGAGGCATTGATGTTAAGTTGTGTCGTATTGCTCTCGAAGCTACTGTTTTGGATCAACAGATTATCAGTCGCTTCAAGCCAGAAGCTCTTGGAGTTATCAAGATGGACATCTAGATTATTGAAGAAAAGTTCGCTGGCCTGAGTGGATCCGCGATTCCAAAGCAACGCACAAAGACTATTCGAAGAATTGGCCGCGTATACGCCTAAATCGGTCATGCCGCTCAGACTTGATCCCTGAAAGTCAATCCCTCCCCACGTCCAGGTTCCATCAGTCTCACTCGTTGCTTGTGGATCATTGACAAATATACGGGAAGTGGTTGAAGTCGCCCCCCTCAAAATGACACGTGAAGGCACCACGAGGGGGCTCCCGCTGGTGGACCCTGAAGGTGTAACTATTTTATAATCTCCCGTTGGGAAGTAAACCGTTCCTCCGCCGGACGAGGAAGCCAATTGAATTGCTCCACGTATTGCGACGGTATCGTCAGTGACACCATCTCCTGCAGCTTTGACTTTCAAACGTGGATCCATCTTCACGTCGATCTCATTTGCCGCGATGGTGATGAAATCACTGGCCCACGGAACTCCTAAGACTGATGGGTTCCAAGATGTATTCTTCACAATCACGTTGATCCCCGCACTTGTCGTGACACTACCTGCAGTAGTTGCTATCGCGGACAAAGAATAAATTCCATCAGCGACTTGCGTCGTATCCCATGTAAATATGTACGGGCCGGAGGTCAGAGGTGGACCAAGTTGTGAGCCGTTCAGATAGAGCTGTACAGACGCAACACTTCCTTGTGAACCTGTCAAGGAGGCTGAAACATTGGCACTTTTTGAAATTGTGGCACCGTTCGAGGGGTCGGTTATTGCGACGACAGGGCTAGAGACGGCAGTCGTAGTCGCGGCTGTCGAAATTCTAAATGAGAGCCCAGTCGAAACTTGACTCGCCTTCGCATCCTGCACTTGAGCTGTGAACAATAATGTTCCAGCCACTGCGGGGGTTCCAGCGATTGTGCCAGTAGGAGCAGACAGCTGAAGTCCTCTGGGGAGAGCTCCGCCTGCTGTACTCCACGAGTAGGGTGGCACTCCGCCCGTGGCACTCAGGGTGGTAGAGTAAGTGCCTCCCACTGTTCCAGCAGGGAGCTCGGTGGTCGCGATTTGGAGAGGTGCGACAAACGCAAACGCATTGGCAGCCGTTACGGATTGGCCGCCATAATCCTGAACGGCCACGTTGACAGTTCCAATCGATTCTGCCGGAGTTACAGCTCGAATCTGTGTGGAATCCACGACTTGAACCGATGCTGCCAACAGGCTACCGAACTGGACCACCGCACCGGAACGGAAATTGTTACCCAAGATGGTTATTGTGGTACCGCCAATATTTGGACCACTGCTGGGCGAAACGGTGGAAATCGTGGGGGCAGCTGAAGGAGCCGCGCTCAGCGTCAGGCCGACGTCAGCTGAAGAGATATTTGCGTCCAGCACCTCCGCCTTAATGGAAAAATTTCCGGGCAAATCAGAGGCCCCACTAATTGTGCCTGTCAGGCCACTCAGCTGAAGCCCCGATGGAAGCGATCCGTCCGTGATACGCCACGAATAGGGCGCAACGCCACCGACTGCAGTCAAAGTTGCGGAATAATTGGCACCCACCGTGGCAGCGGGCAGGAACGCTGTCGTTATCCGCAAAGCGGAACTTTGCGTGGGGGACGTCTTTGGGGGAGAAACGCGTCCGACGCAACCCACAATACTTATGACCAGGGCGAGAACCATCAAGGAGGATGTTAACCGAAACCGTATCACGGTTTTCGAACGAGCGCTAGACTCTGGAATCATCATGGGCGGTTACTTCCGAGTCCCTCACGTGTTAGCTGGTCTTCTTAAGATCCGACGAGGTGCATGGATCCCTCCACGACTGATCTAAACTCTACACTACGAAAATTAGTAACAATGCTGGCCTAAGGGCGTAAAAAGGTACAGGTGATCGAGGGTGACCTTTGTGGTCAGTAAGGTCGCCTGGCGAGGAACGGTCGCAATACCACGTCCGCTGCGCTCTTCGTTGGAGGCTATAAAGCCATCCCCGCTAGAAAGACCGCTCCTAGATTGGCGCCATCAGCCGAAATCATCGAGTCACTGCTGCACATTCGGCACGGGCTGCAAAGTCCGCCGGAATCGAGGAACGGTAAAAAGCGCCGCTACAAAAGTTCTCAGGGTATCCTGAACTTGATATAAAGCTGTGCGAAGTGAGAGGCAAGTCATCCACCCGTCGGTAGCAAGAAGTGCAATCGCTGCACCTACTGTCCCCAGCCTAGGTACCATTGTCCAAGCCAGCCCCAAAGAAAGCATTGCTGCCAGGGAATACGCCACTGCTATTCGAAAGTGCCCGTTGTTGGACATGGGTATTACTGAGCTTGTGTCCCAAAGTGAATTCATAATGGCGACAAACAGTAGAAAGTGGAAGCAAGTCGCATCAAAACTGATATTCTGCCGTATCCAAAGGTGGTAAATGATCGGACCAACCATCCAGAGAATCAACCCGCCGAAAATGGAAAAGCCCAAGGAGGCTTGGCATGCTCGACGGTGCAATCTGCGCGCCAAGGGAATGTCAGCCGCGCCGAAAGCCCTAGACAGCTCCGGCCAAAGGGCGTTTTTAATCACGCCAACGAGCTGAAAATTGAGACGGGACAATGTACGAAGCGTGGAGAACGACACTACCGCAATCGGACCCAACCTAGCGCCGATCACTAGTTGAAGCCCTTGCTGTCCAAGCGCACCGCCGAGGGGCAATGCCACAAAGCCGAGCGCAGGCGCAATCATCTTTTTAATTGTTTTCAGCCGCGCGTGACGAATTCCATAGTGAATCCATGGGCTCATTCGACGGAGAAGGAGTATGTAACCAAACGTGCCGACGCATCGGACAGTAAGGTAGGTGAATGCGACCGCCAGCATACTGCCCCCCAAGATTGCAGTTGCAGCTGCAGCCACAGCTTCGACTACACGCAACACTACAACCCAAAAAGTACCGACTGCGAAGTTCCCGTCAGATCTGTATCCACTTTCCGCTACGCCATTCTGCTGTGATAAAACTACATGGGCTCCTAGCACAAGCATGACTGCAGCGGCCTGGATGTTAGAGACACTGGACAGTCTGAGCAAGCGCTGCCACGGGATCGACCAGACCGATACGACGGCCACCAGCAGTGCGACGAGGGAGACAGCCGTCACAAGCACCCATGAACTCTGGAATACTTCTAGTGCGCCTTCCTGGTCATTGGCTGCCACACTCATGGACATTTCGCTGCCCGAGGCGTTCCCAAACCCCAAGTCACTCAATGTTAGATAACTAGGAATAGCAGAGAGCAAGAGCCAGTCACCATATTTTGAAGCACCCCACACGTGAAGCAGCACGGGTACGGAACCCAACTGAACGATCGCGGTAGCAACAGGGGCGAGCGCGGTTGCACCGGCCCCGTGCATTAGCCTGCGACGAAGTCCTATGTTGTTTACTTTGGTTTGAGTTTGGGTCATCCATGTACCTTTTTATTGGTGGCTTTACTATTATAGGACCCGCTCAGGCACTTATATCCGTGGCGAGACAGGTTGCGGTGTCGCTACAAAAGTGACCGGTTTGCCTGAGCGAGCTATCCTTCGCTCCGAAAATGATATCTGGCCCTCGGGGAAACCTTGAACTTTCGACCTTCGATATCGATGGTGAGTGCGCCGACGGGCTCGATGAGTACTCGAATAACCCGATCCTGCGTGGCGGCGGACACTTTACTTCAACGCGCCTTCTATTGCCTTCAATTGCGAAACATTATTTGCCAATGTCGAACGAATACCAAGGCTGCGGCTACACTAGGAAAATCTAGTTGTAGTCAGACCGCTTGAGGAATGCGTGAGTAGCCATCGGGGTAACTCTCCTCCAGTCGGTTTCTGCTTCGGACGCCAGCAAGCGCTCTATAACCACATCGAACTGCGTTCAGGCTGAGCGAGTAGATTTCCTCGGCTACTCTCTCCGGTGAGAATTTATTGCGGTACTCGGACAACAGGGATTCGAGAGTCTCTTGTCGCTCGGTGACCAATTTGCTCTCTATCGTTTCAACGCAACTTCGCGGAGTACTTGCATCAGACAAAAATAAAGCAGAGGAGCTCGAAAACATCGTCTCTTGGATAGAACCTGACCGAAAAACTGGAACGCATTGTCGGCTAGCCGCTTCGACGGCTGCAAATCCAAAGCTGTCAAACTCAGAAAGAGAAAATAACAAGTCCGACTTAGCCATCCAATCCAAAACTTCTTGCCTGGAAGCAGCGTGCTGGTGGGTGACTCCTGCGGGCAACTCTACACGCCCATCTGCAAAATTGCTGATGACATGCAGGGACCAGTGGGAGGGAGCTGCCTTAAATATCTCAAGGGCCCGCGGCAGACCCTTCCGAATAGCTTCGCGACCTACAAACAGGCATTTTAGTTTTTTGTCCCCCGTTTCTACACTCCTCCGCGGCCACTCCCCCTTGAGGTGTGGGAGGAGAAACGGAACTACGTGAACACGATCGAGATCAAATCCAGTCTGACGACAAAATGCATTTTTCGCGTAGGTCGTCGAGCAGATAACTTGAGCAGCGTTGTCTGCGCAACGTTGTTTCCAGGCAATCTCTTCTGCGATCGCAGATTGATTTTCTTTCTTCTGAAAATGATGTTCTGGAATTGGGCCTGTCATCCAGAGAATCGGAATATTCGCCCGTCGAGGGTAACGTTCGTATGCGAAGACTACATCCGGTCTCGCCGATTGCAGCTCCCACTGCGATAAAGAGCGATACTGTGCCAAACCGTAGCAAAGCTGCTTGGGAACCTTGAGATGCATTCTCGCCCCCACAGCCCCCAAAACGAACCGGAGGTTCGTCTCCGCGACCTGCCCCCAGGAGTGCTCCGGAATGATATCAATCCGCTTATCAAACTTTCCTAACAGCACAAGCATCTGGGTGTAACGCCAATCGGTGTTATTGGGGCGTATGAACCAGTGGGGTCCGGGTACATAGATCCTTACGCGTTCGTGCGAGCTACTTTCCCGCACGCGGTTTACAGTCGCGCCGCGAATCCGCATCCGGCGCCAAGCTGACAAGTCTCGCAGGCCTTGTTGCTGACCAGTCAACTGCGTTAGGGGATTTATATAATTCATATTGTTCATTGGACCTGACCCTTTCCCAAAAACCGCTATGTCCGTAGGCCGGATGACTGCTGCAACCAAAGAACGCTTTTTCGTCCCGTTTATATTTGCCGGCATATCAGACTTGGCTCCAAAGTGACAAATTACTCTTGGTTGAGAAATATGGGTTCACGGCTTCGATAATGGCGATTGCTCGACCTAAGTTTTCTTGTAGCAGTTCCTGGTGACCTTTTAACTTTTGAACATCCGGGCGGCATGGTAAGCAGTCCTACACGTTAAACAATTCGTCAGTGAGAGGGGCAAACTTCAGAGAACTTTAGGAACTCTTGATAGGCTTTCTCCAACCCTTCTCGAAGACTTGTTTTTGGTTGCCACCCTAGCGAAGACAGCCGAGAGATATCGAGCAACTTTCGTGGAGTACCATCTGGCTTGCTCAGGTCGAACTTTAGCTCCCCGCCATATTCCACTACTTTCGCAACCAGATCGGCGAGCTCCCGAATGGTCTGGTCCTCACCACTGCCAACATTAATAAGCGGAGGGTTCGTTTCGTCGCTTACTAGCAGAGAAAATGCGTCCTGTTTGAGATTCATCAAAAACAGACACGCTTCTGCCAAATCTCCGCTATACAAAAACTCTCGCCGCGGTGTGCCGGTTCCCCACACGACTACCTCTCTTTGACCGCTCACTTTGGCTTCGTGTATTTTGCGGAGTAGTGCGGGGATAACATGGGACCCCGCTAAATCATAATTGTCGCCCGGACCATAAAGATTGGTAGGCATGGCTGCCAGATACCGGGTTCCGTACTGGCGATTGTATGCCCAGCACATTTCGATTCCTGCTATCTTTGCGACGGCGTAAGGACGATTCGTGGGTTCGAGAGAACCGGACAGAAATAAATCCTCCCTTATGGGCTGGGCGGCAAATTTCGGATAAATACAGCTTGACCCGAGAAAAAGTAAGCGGTCGACGCCCGCTCTGCGCGAATTCTCGATCACATTTGCCTGCATCAATAGGTTCTGGGAAATAAAATCGGCCGGATAGCTACTATTCGCCAGGATGCCGCCGACTTTTGCGGCGGCGAGAAAGACATAACTGGGTCGCTCGCTGGAGAAGAAATGCTCGACCTGTATCTGATTCGTCAAGTCCAATTCTGCATGTGTCCGCAGTACGAGGTCGTTATAGCCCGCTTTGTGCAAAGCCCGAACAATGGCTGATCCTACTAGCCCGCGGTGGCCGGCAACATAGATTTTGGCGTCAAGATTCACAACGGAGTCCATTCACTCGAAATCATAAATTAGTCACCTAGTACAGCTCCCGCAGTCGCCGCCAGGGAGTTGGTCACCGATCTAGTCCACTGGTGCCAAGAGCCGAATTTCTCTTCTAGGATTCGTCGGCCTTCCCCCTTCGGCGTGATGCCTATCGCTTCGAGATCGGCATCGACCATAATACGTACCAATTCCCTGAAATTGATTTGGGGCTCCCATCCTAACTCCCTTCGTGCTCTGCTTGCATCGCCTAGAAGATAATCCACCTCAGAGGGGCGCAAATATCGGGCGTCGAGCTCGACATAATTGCGCCAATCTAGATCGAGATATCCAAACGCCTCTGCCAAAAACTCGCGAACTGTATGTGCTTCTCCAGTACCCAACACGTAATCGGACGCTGCCTCTTGCTGCAGAATACGCCACATCCCCTCGACATATTCAGGGGCATATCCCCAATCGCGGCGCGCATCCAAATTTCCCAAGTAGACTTTAGCTTGCGTTCCAGCATGAATTCGGGCGACGGCGCGGGTGATTTTTCGAGTGACGAATATTTCTCCACGTCTCGGGCTTTCATGATTGAACAGAATTCCGTTCGCCGAAAACATTCCATACGCTTCCCGGTAGTTCACCGCCATCCAATGGCCGTAGACTTTAGCAACACCGTATGGGCTGCGAGGATGAAACGCTGTATTCTCATTTTGGGGAGGTGGTGCCGCTCCAAACATCTCAGAAGAACCAGCCTGATAGAAACGGCAGGTGATTCCACTCTTGCGCAACGCCTCAAGGAGTCGTGTGGTGCCCAGTCCGGTGATGTCACCTGTGTACTCGGGTGCGTCGAAACTTACTCGAACGTGAGTCTGCGCACCCAGGTGGTAAATTTCGTCAGGGCGCATATTGTAGATGAGGTTTGTAAGTTGTTCGCCCACTGAAAGGTCTCCATAATGGAGGAATAGGCGCCGCCCTATCCCGTGCGGTTCTTGATAGATGTGGTCAATTCGTTCCGTATTGAAGGTGCTCGCACGACGGATGATGCCGTGCACTTCGTAGCCCTTGCCAAGAAGTAGCTCCGTCAGATACGAACCGTCCTGCCCGGTGATTCCTGTAATTAGTGCGCGCTTATGCAAGTGTGCCTCCCGGAGAGTAGTGAATCGACAGTCTGCCTTGCTTTTGGTTAGAGCCGAGAGTTAACTAGTTTTCCTTGGGCAATGCAGAATCCAGTGATGTTTCCGTGTGCGTAGGTTTCGAGAGTTTCTGGAGATGATGTTTGAGTCGCTTTTCCTTGGCCTGTTTCGGGCTGGGCAAGGAGGCTGTTCTTGAGAATGAGCTTTGGAAATTCGGATTACGGGTTAGCTCAAACTGCCTCTCTCCGAACGGCGTTGTGAATCGATCGTTCGTTGATTGAGGAGCAGGCGGCACTACCAAAGTCTTGAAGAGCTGCGGTGACATCGAATCAGCGTGCGGGTGACCAACTTGCAAACCATCCGTTGGCATTGACCGGGGATTGATTTTTGCAGGAGGGCCAGCAATAGCCGGCATAATTTTCGAATCGGTAGGTGGATTCTGCCCGACGGGGAAAAGAGGCGTTTGCGTCCCTGGCTGCGAAGGCGGACTGTCTGGAGTGGATAGATTCTCTGCACCAGCTGCTGCGCGAGTAGGCCCAACTGGCCTAGCGGGCCAGAACTGAGTTGCCGGAGGCCGGGTTTCAGGCTGGAAAGCCCAACGACTGTAAGCCAAGGTCGATTTGGATTTCTTAGGAAGCTCAGGCGGCTGAACCGCCTGTTCGTCAAGGGCTGCGTGGACCGAGAAGTCGATCTGATTTGGCTCCCGGCTGACATCTGGAACGCGGCTTGTGTCCTGTCCGAGGGCACTGGCGCAGGTAAGCACGAGAGCGGCCGAGCAAGAGGCTATTATTAGGAATACTCTCATCGGGCTACATTTAAATTGGAATTTCGGCAACAGTGGCTTGTGCGGATTCGCTGCCTGTTCTCAGCAGGTGCGTTTCAAAGTTCGATAAAACGCGGGACTCATCCCAATGTTGAATCGCGAATTGACGGCCGCACTTGCCCATTACAGAGCGCTTTACCGGATCAGAGAAAAGCTCTCGGATTGCCGCCGTAAGGTCTTCTGCGTTTTCGGGTTGCGTAACAACTCCTCCGCCTGAATGACGAATCACTCTTCCAATCTCACTGTTAGTGGTCACCGCGGCGCCCACCGGCCGAGCCGCCGATAGCAAAGTCACAGTCTTCGACGGAAACACGATGTCGGAAACAGAGGACTGCTGGACAATCAGACCCACATCGGTGGCAGCCAGCAATTGCAGAAACTCCGACTGCTCCTGAAGTGGAAGAAAGCGGACATTGGCGAGGTTCAACGCGGCGGCTCGCGCTTCCAGGCGCGACTTCATTGCGCCATCGCCAGCCAGCAGAAACACAAAGTCTTGCTGTTCTCGCAGTTGCAACGCAACATCCAGCACCACATCCAATCCTTGCTTCACACCCATGTTGCCGGAATGGGCGACCACAAACTTGCCCTCCAGGCCATGCTTACTTCGGAACTCACGACCTTCCACGACGCTACCCACTCCGAACAAGCTGGCATCGGCTGGAGGCGGCACAACAACGACTTTGTCCTCAGGAATTCCCTTGGCAACGATTTTCTGTCGCATGCCCTCGGTGACCGTCGAGATCAACGCGGCGTTTCGATAAGCCATTGCCTCCAGACGATACAGAACAGGCAGCACAGGCCTTGGTAGCATTCCCATGTCGGCAGCGGCGTCTGGCTGCAGGTCTTCGACGTCGAAAGCGTAAGGGATCTTCCACCACCGGCTAAGCAGCACAGCTGAAAGTCCAAGGCCAAGCGGTGGAGAAACCACTAACAGCAGCTCTGGCCTGCGGTTCCTGATCGCCCGTAGCAACGAACTCGCTAGGAAGGATGCCTCGAATACTACTCGCTTCACCGAGGTTGGTTTGTTCGGTACCCAAAGCCACGAGCGCAGGACGTTTACGCCATTGTGCTCTTCGCGGAGAAAAAGCTTGCGAGCATAATTATGATGGACCTGCCACTCCGGGTAGTAGGGCATCCCTGTGCAAACGGTAACGTCGTGTCCAACGGAGGCTAGATACTCACAGCGGCGAGTCAGCACCGCTCCGATGCCGGTCTGCTCCGGCCAGTAGTTAATCGTCAGTACGAGGATTCGCATGGAGATTTCTTACACGGCGCCGGTCTCGCCGGAGAGTGCTCGTCTAAATGTGAGGCGGGCACCGCAGTCTTCCTGGCTATTTCCTTGGTTTTGAGCACGATCATGTACTCGTAGAACGACTGCAACATGGCGTAGTGAAATCCCGCCTTGCCATCGAGAAAGCCGCGTTTGCCTACATAAAGCACAAGAAATTTCAGAAGCGGTCGCGCCGGCATCCTGTAAAAGAGTTCCTTTTGATGGAAACGTCGTCGGTTAACATCTTTCGCGAAAAAGGCTTGGCGCAGGCTGAACGGCTGATTGGCCCCCCGATTTCTTACGATTTGCTGGGCTTCCAAAGAGCTGTATGCATTATGTCGATTCAACCAGTGGTTCATGCCCTTGCTGAATGGATAGTGGTCAAGATAGCCTTGGAGCTCTCCCACTGGGCCGTTGGGAATAGAAACGGGGTTCACCAGTCGGTCGTAGCGCATCTTTTCCGGGCGAAATAGCCGCACGTAGTAAGAGGATGACTGGACGTGTTTTAGCCAATGCTCTCCCCAAAAGTCTCGGCGGCGGATCCGAAAGGCAACCTTGTCTCCTGGATTCTGGACGGCCTGGCGGAGACTTGCCGCAAGTTCGGGTGTCACGCGCTCATCCGCGTCCAGATGCAGTACCCATTCATATTTGAATTGGAGGTTTGCGAGCGCCCAATTCTTATGCTCCGCCTCGTCTCCACCAAACAATCCTTTACCACCGTTTAGGCACCTAACGAAGAAATTTGCTCCCGCTCGCTTCGCGATTTTAGCCGTCCCGTCCGCGCTACCGGAATCGTATATGTGGACGTCGTCCGACCAACCCACCGACTCTAGGCAGCCTGGTAAGTCCTGCTCTTCGTTTTTTGTGAGAATGAATATGGAAATTAACATGAATTCGGTTAGAGCACTGGTCTTGAAAACCTTCGATCATAAGTGCTTGTCAAAGGCCGAGCAGACGGTCGCAAGCCGCTTGATGAAGAAGTCAACGAGACTTTGAGTTCGCGGAATAAGTCTCCGAGTTTGGTATCCTCTTTGAGAGTGCCAACGAATCAACTCGCGCTGGCAGACTATGTGAACAGCATCAACGTCGCGGCGCCATTTCCTGTGGAACAACGCTGGGTCAGTATTAACCCAAAACGCTGGTTCTCCTCCGCCGTATGAGGTCAATGCGTTACATATGTGCCTTTTGACCTCTATACGAAACAATTCCATCCCCGCTAGGTGCCTCATTGCAGGGCACACATAACCTGGTAGGTCATAACGTGGACAGACAATTATATGCGTACCTCCGGGAGTCAGTAGACGATCGATACTGGCGAGAAATTCATCGGGCGCCGCGATGTGTTCAAGAACAAAGAGTGAGAAGATTAAATCGAATTGTCCCTCCAACGTTTGCAACGGTCCAATGTGTATCGCGTCAGCTGCCCGAGTAAGACGCTCAAATGTCGTCTTTGTTATGTCCTGCACGGTATAGTGAAACTTCTCTCGATCGAGGAACTTAATTTCGTCAAAAACAGAGCCACAACCAGCGCCAACCTCCAAAACCCTTATCTTGGTCCCAATGCGTCGATAGTTCCTTCCTATTTCTTTTGCCACAAGCTCTAGCCAAACCCTCTGCTCAGTAGGTGCGTTGAAGGCTGTATAGTCGTGTGTGGTGTTATAGAATTGCTCCAGCCGCGCAGCAAGTAAGCTGATTTCGTTACAGCTCGTTCCCGAAGTGCTGACAAGGGGGCCATTCGCCTCATCTGTGGAACGATCGTCATTTTCTGCTCCATTCGGGGATTGGGTATGCAGGAGGCTACGGAGCGTGGGCTGCCGTTAGAGCGCGATTTTCCTCGTTCTAATGATCCTGCAAGGATTTCCGGCAGAAACAGCCCATTGCGGGACGTCCGCAGTCACAACCGAGCAAGCTCCGATGACCGCTCCTTCCCCGATGCATACGCCGGGCATAACGAATGCCCGTGCACCGACAAAAGCATCTACTCCAACCGTAATCTTTGCCGTGACTAGTGGAAGTCTTGGATCAGACAAATCGTGCGTTCCAGTGCACAGGTAAGCCTCCTGGGCGATCACGCAACCACGACCGAGCTCAATCTCACCCAGGGAGTAAAGATTGGCCCGGTCACCAACACAAGATCTGTCGTTGAGCGTGATGTGCCAAGGAATTTGGATCCGAGCACGTTGATGCACAAATGGTTTTCCCTCGATCTTACAACCGAACATTTGAAGACATATCAGGCGCCAGGCATTAAAAGGCTTAGGTGTCCACGAGCAGAACAGCGGCCAGACGAAGGTCCATAAGAGGATTTTTACTCGCTCGTGGAACGGCCAGGGCGATGAATAGCGAGATGCTACCGCATGAACTTGGAATCCGACTTCACTCATCGACGAAGAAGCTCCTCGAAATCACTCAGATACCTATCCGCGACCCTTGGCAGAGTGAATTCTTGGGCCGTGCGAAGAGCACTCTCGCGTGCACCGTCGAGGGCTCCAGTCTCGGTTATCATGCACATCAAAGCCCTAACCAGGTCCGCAGTCCCGTCACTAGAGCGATGATCAAAGATCCATCCATTCAGACCTGGTTTGACGAAATCTCTGAAGCATTCAAGAGATGAAACCACTGGAGGGCATCCCTCTGCCATAGCCTCTAACGGAGCTAACCCGAAGGTCTCGCCACGCTCTGCGAGGGAAGGGTAGGCGAAAATAGCCGCTTGTCGGTAGTGAGCCCGAAGTCTTTCGGCATCAAACACCGGACCTATCCATTCCACAAGTTGTCCGAGTTTTTCTGACTGTTTGCGCAGGTCGTTGAAATAGCGCTCGCCCCCGCCGCCGTGCTTTATGTCCCAAGGTCCCACAATATGTAATCTCCAATCGCAAATTCCGCTGGCTACTAATCTGCCAAAAGCTTCAATTAGAAGGTGAATTCCCTTTTCAGGATGTATTCGCCCTACGAACAGAATAGTCTTGTTTCGTTTGCGGTCAGAAGTTTGGACTGCGGGACAGTCCACAAAATACGGGATCACTTTGACTCGAGATGCCAGAGTCGGCGCTTCCTTGCGTATAGCTTCCTCTATAGCATGGGAGACTGTATGCAGGCGTGACGCCTTACCATATAGCCTTATTTGACCTTTCGGATACCGGGCAACATGTACGTAGATTTTTCGTAGTGGAGAATCCTTCAAGAGGACAGGTAACCAAAACGTGTTCGTCACCACGATATCGGCCTCAGGAATTACCTTTATAGCTCGACGTGAGTAGACTAGGTCTTGCCACTTCAATCGGACGAGAGATCGTGGAGTGTCAAAGCCGGGAACGCGAATGTGATGCACTCCATCGATATGTTCCTCCCAAACCAAGGTTCCGTGACGTCGTGACACATGAGTGACTTTGTGTCCCCTTCTGGCAAATTCTTTGCCGAGTGCAAACCATATCTTTTCGACTGCTCCGCCCAAAACGGGGGGAACAGGCAAGAAAGCCCCTTGAATGATCGTGATTCGCATGACGGGTCAGATCGTTTTGAGCAATTCGCTCGGCCGTTCACGGTTCCATCTTGCGATCAACGTGTTTTTCCAAGCCTTAGCGATCCAACTCAACCGCAACGTCGAGCGAGTTTTCCGGCCTGCGGCGCGGATGATTTGGGCGGTTCCAAAAAACGTGCTCAACGAGAGTCCACGCAACGTAGGAGCGTATATGTGCACAGAGCCTTCTGCACACTTCCGACATCCCAGCCGACGGTTATGCTCCTGGCCGCCTTCGCCCAGATCAACGGATTGGACGCCAGCGGCGGCTAGATCCTCGAACGCCCAGGCGGTCAGCACAGAGCCGACAGAAAAGCGTGAAAAGTTTGGCTGGTAGCCAGCATGCTGGCAATAAAAAGATTGATTGTACAACTGGCCAACCAAGAAAGCGCAAGGAGTATTCTTGATGTAAAGGACATAGATACGAAGCCAACCTTTCTTGGCGAAGAATCGCAGAGTTTTGCGAGTCGCAGCTGCATCCGACAACCCGTGGCCGAGATGGTATTGCCAAGTGGTAACAGCGACCCTCATCACGTCGCAAATCCCTGCATGCAACTCCGCCGGCTGAGAGAAACATTTCATTTCCACTTGATTCGGAAACGTGCGATCCAAGTTGCGTCTCTTTCTTCGGGCCTCACGTCTTGCTTTTCCGGAAAGGACCTCAGAATGTTTCCCGTCGACAGCGTTCAAAGACAGCATGGAGTAGTTGAAAATATGCGGCACCCTCTCTTTAACCAGGACGCCAGGGAGCCTTTGGATCTGGCGAAATAGTTCCGAGTGCAAGGGTAATCCCTGAAAGCTCAGCAAATCCGCTTCACCATCTCTAATGGCTTTTGATACCTGTCGGGCCAAGACTGCATCGATGGCAGGCGATGGGCGCCCGATTCTTCCGCCTTTGTTGATTTCTAGCACCTTCACTTTGGGACCTGTAATATTCACAAAGGATACGACAGTGCTAACTCTCCGCTGCCTGACTTGTCCCAGGAGCATGGCATGCGGGACCCCTGCCTTACAGACTGTGATCGCATATGGGCGGAGGATTTCCGGATCGCTTCGAAGTTTATACATGAAATACTCGACATCCGTATCCAAGGAATGAGACCACTTGCTCCACACCGTCCGAAGCATCTCGATATCCGCTATGGTGGTCGCCACATGGAGAGAGAATCCCTCCGCTGTGTTCTCTCGCTCATACGGACAGGAGTCGGAGGGTTGACTGGCTCGATCGTCCGCGTGGGACAGTAAAGGTACTTGAACGACGGCTTCCGTTCCGTTCATGGTAATTTTTGGTTAATTTACTCTTATTATCTTGGCCAAGACGGAATGCAGAGTCCTGGCCGCCCTTTTAATTTCGAATCTCTGCTCGAAACACCGCGTTGCGGCCTGGCGCATGGCCGTCTTTTTCTCTCCTGACATTTCTACATAGGATTGCAGTAGGCTCGCAGTACCTTTGAAGGTGTCCGACGCCGCCAAGCCTGCGCCATCGGATTCGATCTCCCGCCAGATGTTCACCTTATTGGAGATTAATGTGGGAACGCCGGTTGCTAGCGCCTCGGCCACGGCGATGCCGAAGTTTTCCTGGTGCGATGGTAGAACAAAAATTTCCGCGGCACGCAGTGCACCCCACTTCATTGCTTGACTCAGCATTCCGGTCCATGTGACACGACAACCCAACCCCAGCTGAAGTGCACGATAATTCAAGTTTTCTTGCCATCCCACTTGGTCGGGACCAGCAACCACCAGATGCCAATCTGAATCTTGCCCAAGCACCTTAGCGTATGCCTCGATCAGCAGGTCGCAGCCTTTTTTGGGATGGATGCGTCCCATGAACAAAACCAGCTTTTTAGTGCGCAGTTCAGGATAATGGCTGTAGAACTGGCTCAGCTCCAGGTCAGGATCGCCCGTCGGTTTGGCTGTGCCATAGTTGACTACGATCTCATTGCAGCGGTAGAGCCAAAACGAATAGCGCGCCAAAAGACGTTCTTCCTCGCAAGTAAATAATACTGCTTGCGCATCCCGCAACACCCGATACTCCGCCCAGGGCCAGTACATCCACTTCTTCAGATGCTTCAGTGGGTACTGTTTCTTGAACCACGGATCAAGCATTCCATGAGTGAATACAACGAATGGTGTGTCGGAATTGCGCAAGGCACACCAAGCGCCAAAGCTGTGGAACTGCCAGATTCCATTAACGATAACTACATCGTACTGGCCTCTATGAGCGCGCACCCATGGAATAAACCGGGTATTGAAGGCATATCCGAGGCGAGTCGGACCGAGGGGATAAACAGGCAATGTGCTGTTCTTCAAAAACCGTGCTTCTGGGGAGTCAAGGCACGCTATTTCGACCTCGTGTCCATCGGACCGCAGGGCGCTTCCCAGCTGCTTTATGCCTTCGATCGGACCACCCCCTGCAGGATTCACCGAACTTATTATGTGAAGAATTCGCAAACTCCTGCCTCACCGCACCAGCAAAGCTGATCTTTCGTTCACACCCACTGGACTGGCCACACCTACACTCTCCTCTCGGATTTTCCCGTATAGAGCCACGTAGCTATTTATCATGGTTGACGTGTCGAATCGCGCGGCGTTTCGCAAACCCGCTTCACTCAAGCCAGGGGCCATCTCAAATGCTCGTTTCATAGCCTGAGCAGCAGATTCCGGGTCTTCCGGATCCACATAAAACGCTGCGTCACCAGCCACTTCATCCATCGGTGATCGATTAGAGGTAAGCACTGGACAAGCGCAGGCCTGGGCTTCGATGATCGGCCACCCGAAACCTTCGTGAAGAGAAGGAAAAAGCAACATTTTCGCAGTTGAATAGAGGGCTCGCAGATCTTCGTTTCCAATTCCCGTCAATTCGAACACCCGATCACTCAATCCCCGTTCGATAACGAACTCTCGCATCTCCGTAGTCCATGGTTTGCCGACCATAATTAGGTTAAAACGTTGTCCGTGAGAATGACTTCTCAAACAAGCGAAAATACGCAGCACACCAAGGCGGTTCTTATACCACTGATTACCGCCGACATGCAGCAGGAACGGAGCGCCAGGATCAATTGAAAGTGTCAATAGCCTTGAAACAGATTCGTCCCGTGCCATTGGTGAATAAGGGTAGTTCAAGGAGTTGTAGATCCGTGACACTCGCTGTTCTGGAATCCCGATGATTCCCATCAAATCTCTTCGGGTGGCTTCTGACACACACACAACGTGCTTTGACCTTGTCAAACCGTCGGCAATTATCCGCTGGAGTTGGCGACCGCTCCACCGCGTACGACTCTGCAACACTTCTCCGCGAGCACTCCGAACTGCTAAGAGATCATGACAAGTCACGAGATGTGGAAGAGATCTCAATTGCTTAGTGTAAAAAGAATTTGAGTGGTCGCAGATGTGAACGATATCAGCCCAGTGAGCCAGCGACTTAAGCAGATGGGGGAAGTTCGCAAATTTATCTAGGTAGCCCAACCATTTGCCAAGACCTTGGCCAGCAGGACACAAGCTACCGAAAAAGCTTCGGGGACCCAGGGTTCGCACTTCATGGCCAGCTTTGGCCAGACCATCTTTCAAGAGGGCGGCAAAACGCAGCATGCTTTCTTGGCCATCATTCTGATAATTGGTGATAAGCAAGATCTTCATGCTTGAACCACAGTTCGCGGAAGTAACACTGAGACCCACCTTGAAGCCCCGTAAAGAAGGGCAATCACAAATGGAAACCCCATAGAAGCCACTAGGCCTGACACGCTTGATTCTACGAGGCTATGCTGGTATGAAGCCACGACCCAGATAAACCAGAGCGCGGATGTCGTGGGCTGTGCGTCCCATCGCGCATTTCCCAAGAACAACCTGATCCAGAAGTAGAAAACAGCAAAAAAAAGTGGTGCCCCAATCGCCACTCCCAAAAGCGAAAAGGCATTAAATAAATTGGCCATGACCCCGTACGAGACTTGTGTGGTCGTATCGGAAGATCCAACCTCCCCGACGATATGGCCCAGGTAATTGCCAGCTTCAAGGACCGGCTTGTTGGGAGATAAGAAGCTCGGCATTAGCAACTTAAAGCCCCATACAATCGTTTCCCAGCCTGTGAAGGCTTTCTGACTTTCCGTCGCACAGATAAGCTTGTCGGCCTCGCCGACCATTGCCAACCTCCCGAATGGAGAGAGTACTCCCTTGTCAAAATATGCACCTCGACTGACGCGCTCGGTGGTGGCGGATCGAAAACCTTGATCGCTCACGATACGCAAGAATGTATCCTTAGTGACTTGCGCTCGCTGTGCAAGCGTGCCTTCCCGTCCTCCAGAATGGCGCACATACTGTGAGTACGGAAAAATAATTAATGCGTAGTATAAAACCCCAGCTGAAAGAACTGACCAGAGTCGGATGTCCCGCAAGCCATAACGCATGAACCCAACCAGAACGTAAAACACAAGGGGCTCCATCGCATCTTGTTTGTTTGTGCTGTAGATCCCTACCAGAGCGCTCCAAAACAACAAGGCGAGAATCAGGGGATGAGTCATCCACAAACGTGTCCGAAGTCTCCATAGGTACAGCATCGCAGGAACGATCGCAAAGGACTTAAGCGATGCTAGCGCGCGGGCAATTCCAAGCCAGCCGCCAGTCTGTATTCCCTCTCCCCGGGAAGAAGGAAGCATGGCCGCAAAATAAGCGATGTAGCTCGCGGCAAAGAGCACCACCGAAAAGGCGAGAAGCATTCGTAGACTAAACGGCTGATTCATCGAACAAGATTGTGGACACGTCAAACGTGATTGGATCAATGTCCCTACAAGAAGCCCACCGAAGCCAATTGCCATTACCAACGCCGTCGTTTGAGGCGCTGCCAGAGTGCCGTCAGCAGGTTCAAGAAGAATAATTTTGACGGCGACCCCGAAGAGGAGAAACTTGCCTATTAGGAGAGCATTTAGGCATCCAATGGCCGATCCTAAACCGCCGCCGGCGAAAACTGCGAGCATTCCAACCAGGATGGCTAGAGAAAACAGAAAGGCCACCGTCACATCGGTCCCAACGATTAGCTGGCCAACCAGATATAACGCGGTGATGGATAGGATCAGAGTAGATTGTTGACGGGTCACGGGCACTTGAATCGTCTCGGACTTTCGTAAAGCGGAACTGCCACGAAGTCTCAACATCCGTATCGGATCGAAAACCGTTCACGAGCCCGATAATCTACGGGACATGATAGATAGCGGCACCCGCAGCAGCAGGCAGAATGCTTTCAGCTACCACGAGTGTGTGCTTCGCGGAGCTGATCGGAACAAAAAGAATGTCGCCGTCGGCCAGGGGCTCATCTGGCGTCTTATTCGCCAGCATCTTTCCCAGAGGAACTGGCATTTCCTGAAGGCCCGTCTCCGTTTTTCGGATGAGCTTGGCGTGGTCCAGGGAAGCCGTGCGGTTCGTACCCTGCGCCAGGGCAATGGCCTGCATCACTGTGAGTCGGTCGTTGTTTTCAATCAAAAACCCGCCGGGTTTTCCGACGTCCCCCAAGACATAGACGATGCCACCGCGGGAAACCATGATGTTGTCGCCCGGACGAACATCTACGTTGAAAGCCGCCGAGCTACCTGCCTTGCTTTCTATGTTTACGATTACGGGATGGTTCGGGTCCGCGCGGTGAGTGACTGTTACAGCTTTTCCGGCGGTCGGGGTCAAGCCACCCGCCGCGGAAATCAGATCGACTACCCCGTGAGCACCCAGGAGAGGATAGACTCCAGGATTTTTCACCTCGCCGAAGACCGCTACCCCCTGTGTAGAATACTCAAGGACAGTGACCGTGACGTGCGGTTCTTTTAGGACGTCCGTCTGGCGGAAACGCGCCTCTATGGCATGTCCGGCTTCTACCGCGGTCATTCCTGAGACCGAAAGTTCTCCAGCCACAGGCAATGTCACCACGCCGTGCTCGTCCACGCGCAACTTCGTGGAGAGCTCAGGCGTGTCGAACACGTTCAAATCGAGTAGGTCTCCCGCGGAGATTTGCAGGGGATGTGCCACTGGGGCAGACGATGGTCGGGCAATAGCGGGCGTGTCACCAACCGGCACACTATTCTGCCCGGTCGAGGATTGCACGCTAGCGAAGGCCATTAGAAAAAGGATCAACGTGAATCGCGGAAACATGTCTTAGGCACCTCCTGCACCGTTCGCGCCCGTTTTCAACTCAGTGTAGTGAGATCTATACGCAGAGGGGTAGGCAAAGTAATACTCCGGTCGCCGAACAGCGTTCAATACGAAACCGAGAATGTTGGCGCCGGATCGCGCGAGCACATCCCTTGCGCGGATTACTGCGTCGGTGCGAGACACGCCGGACCGGGTCACCAGGATTACGCCATCCGCGCGGGCAGACAGTGCGAGCGCGTCGGCAAAAGGCACGACTGGCGGAGTGTCAATGATGATGTGGTCATATTCCGTGCTCCAAAGAGCCATTAGGCCCTGCATCCAGGCGGAAGCCAAGATCTCCGTGGAACCCGCAGTGCCCGTGGGGCGAAATCCCGCAGGGAGCACTTCAAGATTCGGGAGGTCAGCGAGGGGCCGATAACCAGGGCACCCGTCCTTGGGCTTCGTGGAAAACATCGTGCTCAGACCCGGTCTCGCTCCGAGTTGCGGATGAATCGAGGAGCACCGTAAGTCTGCATCCACGAGCAAGACGCGTCTCGCGCGTTGGGCCAAAGCAGTGGCCAAATTGCAACTTACCGTTGACTTGCCTTCTCCGGGCATTGCACTTGTCACAACAATTGCCTTTGGAGGATTCTCGTCGGAAGAAAGTAAGATAACACTGCAGAGAGCTCGATACGCCTCTGCCGCCTGCGAATTTGGATCTCGGATGGAAATCGGATCGAACTGCCCTTCCATGCCTATCAGGTTTGCAGCTTCACTTGCTTTAAGTTTCTTACTCGTTGTGCCTAGAAATGAAGGCACCGAACCCAACTCCGGAAGTGCAATCATCGATTCAAGTTCTGCGGAGGATTGGACGGTGTCGTCGAACGAGTCTAGGAGCATGGCCAACAACAAACCGCCGAACAATCCACCTCCCAGGCCAAGGGCCAGATAGAGCCTCTTCTTAGGCTCAACGGGACGATCGGGCACCTGCGCGCGATCAACTACGCTCACGTATGAGGAGGTCAAACCCGAGGCAACATCTGCCTCCTTCAATTTGAGCTGAAGGGTATCGTAAAGTTGTTGACCGGATTCCACTTCGTGTTTCAGAATCGCGTATTGCGCAGCATTCTCGTTGAGCCTGTAAGCTTCCGACTTCTGCTGCTCAAAGTCGCTACGAATCATGGATTCGGCTTTGGACGCTGCGTCGAACTCGTTCGCCAACCGCGTCTTGATGTTGACTCCCTCGCTGCCAATCGCGGACTCCAGTTGCCCTAACTGTTCTTGAAGTTCGCGAAGTTTGGGATAGCCGTTGCCAAATTTGGCACTCAGTTGAGCAATCTGCGCGCGAAGATCTGCCTCCTGGGTGCGAAGTACCTGGAGAGTAGTACTCGGAGCCAACGAGCCAATCAACTCTGCATTACCAGAACTTGCCAATCGATAGCGGCCCTCTTTGACGATACGATCCGCTTCGGCTTGCGTAAGCTCTTCATTCAGTTGCTTCAGTCGATCAGTAACAATGTTGTCGCTCTCATCCGTGCCCAGCATGTTGTGTACCCGCTGAAAATCGGCCAGCTTTTCTTGCGCGGTGGTCGCGCCAGCCCTAATCTCTTGCATTTGCCTCGAGACCCATTGGGAGACCTGCGCAGTACCCTCGACACGTGCGGCCAAATTACGCTGGAGATATTCATCGATGATGGAGTTTGCGACTTTGGTAGCTAGGATTGGATCGGAATTGCGGAAACGTATCTCCACAACCTGTGTAGCAGGAATCGTTTTAACCGTCAGATTGTCTTTGAAACAATCCATCAAACGCCGCCGTTGCGTAGGTGTCAAATCTGCAAGATTTCTGATTGGTGTTCGGACGGTATATTTACCGGCAAAATGTGGATCGGCATATAGTCGGAGCTCTCTCATCACTTGCATGGCAACTGTATCGCTCTGGATGATCGTTACCTCTGTCTTTATGCGGCTATCCACATCGGTCGTTGCCTGCTTGTCCGTCTCAGAATCGAGTCCGAGATTGGTTGGGTGTGTCGGATCGATTTGCAAGCGGGCTACACCTTCATACATCGGAGTTTTCAGGAAAGTGTACGCGCCCACGAGACCAAGTACGATAACTGCAAATAACAGCATTGGAGTCTTGCGCCTGGCAACTGTACGAAAGAGGTCCGCTAGTGACAGTTGTTGATGTTGGGAAACGGTCCTGCGTTCAATTGCCGGGAGTACATCCACCGAAAGCTCGGAACACCTAGTTTTGATAATGCTTCGAGAATTATCGATCATAGAGAATTCCTCTCAGCGAGACCGGGGATGGGGCGAGTCAATGGGTTTAGGGAAATGGCTGGGTTAGTGAGACAAGCTATGCTGCCCCTGTTCCGCGCAGTACAGCGGGCACGGTTTGGGCAAGAATCTTGAGATCAAGCCACAACGACCACTTATCGATATATTGGAGATCCAGTTCCATCCACTGCTCGAAGGGGATGGAGCTGCGCCCATTGACCTGCCAAAGACACGTGATCCCTGGCTTGACACTAAAACGCCGTCGGTGACAGTCCTTGTCGAATAGTTGATAGTCGCGCAAAGACATCGCGCGCGGTCCCACCAAGCTCATCTCACCCTTCAAGACATTGAGTAATTGCGGAAGCTCATCGATGCTAGTCTTGCGCAGCACACGACCCAGTGGCGTCACCCTCGGGTCATGCCTGATCTTGAACACAGGTCCCGCCATTTCGTTCATGGAAAGAAGCTGGTCTTGTATCTTTTCCGCGTCAGCGACCATGGTTCGAAACTTGTAGATGCTGAACATTCTCTTGTTCAGCCCGACTCTCGTTTGCCGGAAAAATATAGGGCCTTCCGAAGTGAGCTTCACAAGCAGCGCGACAGCTAGTAACGGAGGTGTCAGAAGTATTAGAACGGTCGCAGAGACAACGCAGTCGATCAGCCGCTTGGTTATAGCCGGCAATGCTCTGACCGTATCTCTGATGGCTACTACCTGTGAGTTTTCATCAATCTGTAGGGCAGAGGGATCCTGGTTTCTCAAGTTGAAGACCTGAGAATCTACGCGAATGACGATGCCATGTAGCTCGCAGAGAGACACAAGTTCAGCTGCGTGCTCGTAGTAGGAACGTAGCGGCAGATAAATGGCCGCTTCGTCCACAACATTCCTTCTCAGGAAATCAGCGAGGCCCGAGAACGAACAGCAGCGCGTGTGCCCGGAACCGGCAAATTTATCAATCCCCACCCAGTCGTCATCTGCGAACCCAACGATGTGATAGCCCAACTCAGGACGCACACGGATGTAATCCGCGAAATCGATCGCACGTTCGTTTGTTCCGACGATGAGAAGAAACCGGCTATTGCGACCACGACTGCGCATGATTTTCAGCAGCGTTCGTGCCGCCAGTCGGCCGGATACCATAGCCGCTGTGCAAATAATCCAGAAAACCATAACGAAGGAAGCCGAGACCATATCGATTTGAACCGTCTTTGCAGTGAGAAACAGCAGTGTAGAAGCAAGAAAAGTCGCTTTGGACACCGCGAAGATTTCGACACGACGGCGGGTAAGCCTCTTCGACACATAGAGACCACAGAGAACGAACAAATTGTGCCAGGCGGCGAGCAGCAGAGCAAAGAGCAGGCAGTTTCCTAACCTGATGCGCGTGGCCATAAAACCTGAGAGGGACAAGCCGACGGGAGAGGGCTGGAGCACTAGGGTCGCGCAGAGAAACGCTGCAATCAAAGCGCAAAGATCGTACAGCCTCGCCGCGTGCTTCATAATTTGCCATCTATTGGGAATCATGGATGCCTAGCGTTGCGAATCGCGGCTCTACGACAAATAATGTCTAAGCCGCTTCGGTCGATTAGTTCAGGGAAACTTCCAGGCTGGAGTCAATAAGAAAGGGATCGGATCAAGTCCTAACAAACGTTAGAGTCGACCGCAAAGGAACTAGGGTTCGAACTTTGAGCGAGAGCAAGTGCACTGTATCTGGAAACCGAAGGGTTGCAAGCTTCCAAATCAAGTGCGTCAATCTCTACGGAAACACTTTTCATAATCAGATCTAGGCTGAGCACCAGCCGCAGACCGCTTTTCTTGCGAACAACGATTCCGGTCATCCCTTGGAGGGGACCGTTCTTTACGATTGCTTTCTCTCCGACGTTGAGAAAAGGACATGGCTCGGCATTCAGCAGGTCAATACTTCGACGAAGGATCTCAATCTCCGCAGTTGGCAGTGGGATTGGGTCCCTCCCCGTCCCCACGATGGAATGCACACCAGGCAATTCGAGGACACCAACTCTCTCGCTCCGTTCAATCTTTATGAACAGATAACTGGGGAACAGCGGCTGCTCAACCAGTACAGTGCAACCGTTTTTCCACCGGCGAAGCCTGCGGCTCAAAGGCAGAAAATGTTCGAGCTCTCGCGTGGAGAGATGTTTGGAAACGCGCTTCTCTTGGCAGGAGTGAGTGTAGACCGCAAACCACTCGCGTTGACTTGTCGACATGGGATCAACTTCAATCGTTTTGGAAAATAATTGGTTCAAGGCTTCGCCATCGCCACTTAGATGTGGTTAGTATTCCTGTCGCGGAACCATCGCTTTCGAGAGCTGGTTGTTGATCCGATCCCGTCAGGTGCTAGTCACAACTAATTCCCCTCAAGCCCTTGTCGACACTCGAAACAGAAAAAGCGTTTCTGGTATTGCTGTCGAACAATAGCGTGAAATCCTTGCTCACAGCCGCGAATCCCTCGACGGCGACGGAATGCTCAACGCGAACGACAGTCGCCTCCGTTTTGATTCTCACGATTCTTCCCTTACTGCCTGGGGCCGGAGAGAGAAAAATGTCGAGCGCTAGTGTGGCTCCCACTGGCGGGCACGTGCGTGTAAATATGAACGCGCCTGCCAGACTGATGTCACGAGTCACGCCTTCTCCTACCAACCGACCGTGCTGGGCACTTTCCCAAGCAAACACTGCGTCAGCGGAGAGTCGATAGCGAACCCGATGTCTGAATTCAACTGACATGGGCTGGGTGCTCAATTCCGACCTTTGCCCAAAGCGCAGCGCGTCAAAGTTCGCTCCGGTGCTCATGCTGAAACCTACTAGGCCTACCGCCAACGCACAAGGAGTGGAATGTCATGTTCCGTTTTTGGTCTTCTGGACATCGTGAGTTGTGACTTTTGCCGAAAGCGGTCCCAGAGTTTTGCCTCGCACAACTTAAAACCTCGTGAGATGTCATAGGGACAAAAGCCCCTATCCGACGGAAATTGCCTCGTCAATTGTTAACATCCTTTAATGGCACGGTGGGATTTGCACTTTGCACAAGACGGGCTAATCGAACATCGGCGCATTGAAACAGCTTTGATTGAGCAAAAGATTTGATTGAGTAAAAGAGAAGTCTTTGATGAAACGTGACTTAAAATGATCCTTCTTCGTCAAGTTGAGGCAGAAGCTATTATCAGCAGTTTTTCGCCGTTGCATCTCCAAACCTTTGTCGCTCAGTGCAAGGAACATGGAGGTTTCTATGTACAACTGGGCAACACATCTGCATAGTTACTCTGTCGCTGACGATTCCTATAGAATGATATTAGCCACTAGTACGGTTCCTCAGTAGGAATTAACCTGCCCAAGACTAAGTATCATCCACAACCTGGAATTCAGATGTGGATATGCCAGTTTTTTCATTTGCAGTTTACTACGCTGCACGTACAAACTTAGGACCCTTAGCCCTGACCGTTAAGGAGACAGTAAATGGGTGGACACCCGCAGATGCCTACCGACGGTATTCGTGTAGCTGTCGCTGATGCGACACGCATGAATTGCGAGTTGACCGTGGGCGCTCTAAAGCGCTGCAACAACAGGTTCGACGTGCAGGCACTCACAAGCAACTCGTCGGACGCCTTGCGCGAACTTCAGGACTCTCGACCAGACGTCGCTATCATCAGCGCTCGTTTGGAGGATGGCCCTCTTACGGGATTTAAGATTCTCCACCAGCTACGCGCTTCCGAATCAAAAACTCCTACTGTGATGCTGCTAGATTCGACCGAGCGCGATCTTGTAGTTGACGCTTTTCGAGGTGGTGCACGAGGCGTTTTCTGCCGCGGCTATGCCTTTAACACACTGCCGAAGTGCATCCGCAGTGTTCACCAGGGGCAAGTCTGGGTCAGCAACCTCGAGTTGGAGTTTCTCCTTGAACTGGTGATCACCTTAAGACCCTTAAAGATTCAGCAGACTGGTGGGATGGCCTTGTTGACGCCGCGTGAACGGGACGTCGCGCGCCTCGTCGCGGAAGGGATGAGGAACCAGGAGATCGCCCTCAATCTCAACATAAGCGAACACACCGTTCGGAACTATTTACTTAAGATTTTTGACAAATTGGGAATCTCAAGCCGCGTGGAACTGGTTCTCTATGCCTTCAGCGGTGTTGAGGGAGCTTCGGCTCCAGTGGGCTCCAAAGCGTTTTCCGCTTCGGCGTGACGCAAGACGTCTCGCCAACTGAAATTCCAAGGAAGGTCAGCTCTTCAAGACGTTACCGCTGGGCGCACGAGCCGGCTTTCCTGCGGGACAGGCTGATCGGGAGCCTTGGGCCGTTTGGTTCGCACGGATATTTTGGCCACCACGAACAGCGTGGCGAACGTACCTGCGATGAGCGCAACCTGCCGCAAACCGAAAAGGCGGTCGCCATCGCCCATCATTTTGATTCCCAGAAAACAGAATAGGAAGTGCGCGCAAAAAATCTGCAGAGAGCACTGTCCGAAGAGCACCAAAGGTGGAATCGAAAGCACCTTCGCAACCGCGCGGAAACGGATCAGCACCATGGCAATGGCGGAAAAATCGATGATCCGCATTACACCAAGGTGCCACTTGTCGAAGAACACCGCCCAATGCCCGAGATCGAGTCCAAATATCTGCTTGTAGCGAAGAATCAGAAACAACAGGGCGACCATGGCTGCCGGTGTCCACGTTTTCTGCGCCCACTTCGTCACCGGCAAATCGTCTTTTGCCCAGCGCACCCCGGTCCACATGCCTGCGATCCACATGAATTGCCAGGCCCATAAGTTGAAGGCGCCCATTTCGTTCAGTGGAATCTGCAGGCTGAAGTGATGCGCCAGGAACGCGTAGGATGCTTCACGTAGTCCGAATTGTGCCAGCATCCACAGCGCGAAGCTCGCGCTGAGAATATACTTCCAGCCGAACCTGGTGGCGATGATCATCGCCACCGGCGAAAGCAGCAGGAAAATGATGTACAGCGGAACGATATCAAGCAGCGGCGGCCGGTAGACCAGAACAACAGCATCGCGAATAGCGCGAGCGGGGCCCGCGGAGAAGTAAAAATCCAACAGATTGTACAGTCCCTGTCCGTTGCTCCCGAGCGCATACCGCGCCCCAATTGCGAACGCAAAGAAAAGCAGCAAAACGTGGTATCCATAGAGCCGCAATGTGCGCAAAAGCAGTTTCGCGGTCATTTTCTGGGCACCGTCGCGGGTCAAGAGACGGTAATAAATTCGCCCTGTGAACAACGCGGATAGGAAAATGAATCCTTCCGAAGCGGAAATATAGCCAAACGGCTGGTTGACCCACGGAGTGATGGCCGTGGGCAGGTGCGTGAGCGTCATCCAAACCAGCATCAGTCCCCGAGCGGCGTCAATTTCGATCTCACGTCTCATACATTCAAAATCTCAACTCATGTCCGTTGGACGCTAGCACATTCGCCGGCGGTTACAGTTCCGGAAAAAACTGCACGTTCCGATCCGGGCTAAATCATTGCGTATGGGCGATTTGCAAACAATACAGGCTTCAACCATTACGATGGTAGGAAAATTGTGTACGTCACTCAGGTAAGACGATTTGACCAGATTGCGGAATGTACGAATGTACGAATCAAATTACTCGGAAAAGAGAAACACAAAAATCGAATCGACGCTTTCGTTCAAAATCTATTTCGGACGCAAATCCAGGGATACGCTAAAGGTCTAATGCCGCCCGTCCTGTCCGTCCGCGCCTGAATGACGAGATCGTCCAAGTGGGTGCTGGCCCTTCGCATGGCCGAGTTGTCCGGCGCCGTGCCAGGCGATGACGCTGACGCTCCCCAGCCAGCGGTTCACTTTTTGTTTTTTAATTTCGCGGAACCGGACCAACGCATGTACATGTAAACGCAAGTACATGTAAAGGAAGAGATGCTCCTATGCGGTGGCGGTCGCTGCTCGTGCGGCAGCTTCCGCGGTGTAGACCACGACGGCCTTTTTGCTGCCCTTCATGGCCGTGGCGTGGATGGAATTGAGGTTGACGCCTTTCGCTGCAAGCTTTCCTAGGGCTTGCGCCAAAGCCCCCGGCTTGTTGGGTAGATCGTAGAGTTCCGCAGGAGTTTCCGTGTAGGCGATTCGGGCCGCATCGAGGGCTTTCTTGGCGCTGCGGACGTCGTCGACGACCAGATGAACCGTTCCGCCTGTGCCCTGGGTAGTTCCCAAGAGAGAGAGAATGTTCACCTTCGCATCCCCAAGTGTTTTTACGATTCCCGCTACGGCACCAGGTTGATTATCAATCTCAATTGTGAATTGTTTGGTTTTGGCCATGTCGGCTCCTCCTGCCTTGTTCGTGAGGGATTATACGCCTAAACGGATGAGCGGCGGATGGTAAGATCTACGCCCTTGTTATTATTTGCGGGCGAGT
This sequence comes from Candidatus Acidiferrales bacterium, assembly GCA_963742325.1. GTDB lineage: Bacteria > Acidobacteriota > Terriglobia > Acidiferrales > UBA7541 > Acidiferrum. The sequence continues at coordinate 5,225,525 of CAVULB010000002.1, forward strand.
TCCCGGTAAGATAAGCGGACTTAGGCATGCCCGAGTCACTTGTGACGCATTTGCTTGCAATTGGGGCGCTGAGGTAAACTTCGTGCCCGATGAGCGAAACTGTCTCTATCATTGGTCGCGCCGTCTCCCACTACAGCATCATCGAAAAACTCGGCGGTGGCGGTATGGGCGTGGTCTACAAAGCCAAAGACACGCGTCTCGGCCGCAATGTCGCTCTTAAGTTTCTTCCTGACGACATTTCTCAGGATACTCATGCGATCGAGCGTTTCCGCCGCGAGGCACGCGCCGCATCCGCTCTCAATCATCCGAACATTTGCACCATCTACGATATTGGAGAATTCGAGGGTCGTCCATTCATCGCCATGGAACTGCTGGAGGGCCAGACTCTGAAGCACCGTATCAGCGGGAAGCCCATCGAAACATCCGAGCTGTTGGAAGTTGGTATTCAGATTGCCAGCGGCCTGGATGCGGCGCACTCGAAGGGAATCGTTCACCGTGACATCAAGCCCGCGAACGTATTTCTGGTGCAACGGGCCCAAGCCAAAATATTGGATTTTGGTTTGGCCAAGCTTGCGTCCGCGGAGCCGCACGTAGCCGAACCAGTTGACGACGGCTCCATGCACACAGTCACGCATGTTCATCGCGAGCAGTTGACGAACCCCGGAAGCTCCATGGGCACGGTCTCCTACATGTCTCCGGAACAAGCCCGCGGCGAAGAGTTGGACGCGCGGTCGGATTTGTTTTCTCTCGGGGTGGTGCTCTATGAGATGGCCACTGGGTCGGTTCCGTTCCCCGGGACAACCGCAGCCGTCATTTTTGACGGAATCCTACATGCCACTCCCACTCCGGCCATGCAGCTAAATCCGCGCCTTCCGTCGGTGTTTGAACACATTCTCAGCAAGACTCTGGAGAAGGACCCCGACCTGCGCTACCAGCATGCTTCTGATATCCGCACGGACCTCAAGCGCCTGAATCGCGACATCGAATCGAGCCGGCGCGTGGTAGCAGAAAAGACCGACAGTGGTTCCGTGCCGCGGGCGGTCCCGCCGAAGCAAAAATCGGTTGCGGTGCTGTACTTCGAGAACCAAAGTGGCGCGAAGGAGGATGAATACTTTCGCGATGGCATCACCGAAGACATTGTCACGGAACTTTCGAAGATCTCTCAACTGGAAATTTTTCCGAGGTCGGAGATGCTGGCCTTCCGCGACAAGCCCATTACCGCTCTCCAAGTGGGACAGCAGCTTGGCGCCGCGTACATGCTCGAAGGTTCCATTCGTCGCGCCGGGAGCCGCGTGCGCATCACCGCTCAGCTCGTGGAAGTTTCCACGAGGCATTCCGTTTGGGCCGAGCGCTACGACCGTCAACTGGAAGACGTTTTCGCCATCCAAGAGGAAATCGCTCGCAGCATCGCCCAGGCCCTGCGCATCACGCTGACGCCACAGGAAGAAAAAACCATTGCGCGCAAGCCCACCGAAAACCCTCTGGCGTATGATTTTTACCTGCGAGGAAGAAGCTACACGCGTCGATTGAACATGGACTACGGCCTGCAGATGTTTGAACAGGCCATCCAGTTGGACCCCAATTTCGCGCTTGCCCACAGTGGCATCGCGCACCTGTGCGGGCTTATCTACGAGATCCGAGAACAGAACCCGAAGTGGATTGAAAAGGGATTGGCTGCCTGCGACCGGGCCACCGCCCTTGCCCCGGACCTACCGGAAGTTCTGGTAGCGCGTGCTCGCATCTGTTATGCGCAAAAGAAATTTGACGAAGCCGCGATGTTTGCGCAGCGAGCTATCGAGCGCAAGCCTGACTGTGAAGGCTCGTGGAACATGCTAGGTCGCGCCTATTTCGCTTCTGGCCGCCACCAGGAGGCCGCGGCACTTACCGAGCGAGCCATCGAAGCCAACGGCGACGACTACAATACCTATGTGCCATATATGCTGGCTCTCGAACGGCTGGGGCGGAAAGAGGAAGCGGCGGACGCCCGCGCGCGCATCCGCAAGGTCCTGCGCCAACAACTGGAACTGGTGCCGGAAGACGTGCGCGCTCGTATTTTGCTGGCCTGCAATCTAGCGTATCTCGGCGAAGCGGAGGAAAGTGTGCGCCACCTGCAGACCGCCGTGGCGCTTCGGCCCAATGACGGCAATACTCTCTATAATGCCGCCTGCACCTACGGTGTGCTGGGGAAGAAGAAGGAAGCGCTCGAGGCGCTCAAGAAAGCCATCGCGGCCGGTTACGGAAACATCAACTGGATTGCCAAGGACTCCGATCTAGATTGTCTGCACGATGACTCTGAATTCCAGAAACTCGTAGGCCTCAGCGAGGGCGCCGCGTCATAAGAAATGCGGTGCCTGCGCTAGATGTACCGAGCGGCCCGCTAATCAGTGAATCACCAACCACACCGCCCGGCGACACTGTGCACCGCGGTATTTATCCTGCTTCTTGGTGCTTTTTCTTCTCTCGCCCAGACATCGACGAACCCCGCGCAGAACTGGCCCATGCCAAAGGAAGGCGACTACGTCCTCCACGATTACCATTTCCAGTCCGGGGAGACACTGCCAGAAGTCCGCATTCACTATGACACCCTCGCAAGCCCGTCAAGGACGCCGCCGGCCGCACCACCAACGCGGTGCTGATCCTTCACGGTACTGGCGGGCAAGGCAAGAATTTTCTTCAGCCTATTTTCGCTGGAGTGCTTTTCGGGCCCGGTCAGCTTCTCGACGCCAACAAGTATTTTCTGATTCTTCCCGACAACATTGGCCACGGCAAATCCAGTAAGCCCAGCGACGGCCTCCATGCGCATTTCCCGCGCTACGAATACGCGGACATGGTCTCCCTTCAGCACGAACTCGTTGAAGAAGGATTGGGAGTCAACCACCTTCGGTTGATCCTCGGCACTTCCATGGGCTGTATGCACTCCTGGCTTTGGGGCGAGAACTACGCCGATTTCATGGACGCGCTGATGCCGCTCGCGTGTTTACCCGTGCAGATTGCCGGACGCAATCGCATCTGGCGCAAGATGGTCATCGACGGCACAGCGACCGTCAATACTGACAGTAGACAACAGTCCATCCGTCCTTTAGAGAGGTTGTTGAGAATGGACGCCTACGCGCCTAAGGAAGCGCAACTCAGGCGGCAAAGAGAAGCACCAAGGATCTAAAGCTAGTAACGACCGTGGCTTCTACGAACAAGAGACTGCCTTTTTATCCCGAAGGGATGGCTTGGGTAGGCCTGTGTGTCCTGCTTTGCGGCTTTCCGTGCCGCTCCCAGCAGGCCCCGATCGTCCACACAGCGAAAAGCGTTCTACCGGACTCAGCAAGCGCCGAGGCTTCCACGCCTGGACAGCAAACCGATCAGCAACCTTCCGGGAGCATCACTGGAATAGTTGTCGATCAATCCGGAGCCACCATCTCCGGAGTCCTGGTGAGACTCAAGCGAGAAGGCCAAACTTCGGATATAGAGACTTTCTCAGACGACGATGGACGATTTTACTTTTCAAGTGTTGCTCCGGGACCCTTCCAGCTGACAATCACGTCTGCGGGTCTCGCCTCGCGGGAGTTCTCCGGATCCATGAACCCTGGAGAGGCCTACAATACTCCGCTGGTCGTGTTGACGATTGCCACCCAGGTGACCGAGGTACACGTCGGACTCACGGCGGATGAACTTGCGGACGTGCAGATCAAGGAGCAAGAACATCAGCGCGTGCTCGGCATCATTCCGAACTTCTACGTCAGCTACGTCCCCAATGCAGCTCCTCTCGCGCCCAAACACAAGTTCGGGCTTGCCTGGAGATCGGCTAGCGACCCAATCACACTTGTCGGGGTTGGCGTGCTAGCTGGTGTTGACCAGGCGACAGATCGTTGGGGCGCCTATGGACAAGGTGCGCAAGGCTATGCAAAACGCTATGGAGCCGCTTACGTGAATATTTTTTCCGGTACGTTTATCGGCGGCGCTGTTCTCCCTTCGCTTCTGAAGCAGGATCCGCGATATTTTTACAAAGGAAGAGGCAGTAAGGTATCGCGGATTCTCTATGCGATGGGCAACTCCGTTTTCTGCAAAGGAGATAACGGAAAATGGCAGCCCAATTATTCAAATGTCCTAGGAAGCTTCGCCGCTGCAGGAATCGCGAGTCTTTATTACCCCGCCAACGATCGCCGCGGATCCACCTTCGTGGTCTCGACGGCGCTGATCAGACTAGGGGAAACGTCACTCGCCGGTGTCCTTCAAGAGTTCGTTTTGCCAAAGCTGACACAGAAACGCTCAACGCGTGCTCAGGCGCAGCCCTAAAGCAGTTAGCACCCCATCCCGTCAAATGGGCAGTTTCGCTAATAGTCTCCACCCGTGAGTGCAACGCCAAAATCCCTATATTCGCCAGAATGCTACCGCACCAGGATACCAGGCCGTCTCCCGATGCGATCATCAGCAATCCAGGAATCCGCACCCAGTTGGGCAGCCGTCCGAAACCGAAGCGACCATCCCATGACCTCAAGTGCAAGACGCACCTAAGCAATACAGTGAGCAGTACCCGAACACGGCGCCAACTGTTGGCTATCCATGTGGCAATTGAGTTTTTCACAGGTCCCGGCATTTCCGTAAAGACAGCTTGCTTGGGATTTTCGACCGACATCTCGAGCCGCGTGGAACTGGTTCTCTATGCCTTCAGCGGTGTCGAGAGAGCTGCGGCTCCAGCGGGCCCCAAAACGTTTCCGCTTTGGCATGACGTAAAATCAATCCAGCTATTTCCAAAACTGATTACTTTGGTTGTTGCAAGTATTGGAGAGCCTTCTCTAATACCTCATCCTTACCCGCGCGGATTCCCACGAGGGTCGGATGTAGTTCGACGTCCGGCCGAAGTCCCACGCGCTGTAGTTGCCGCCCATCGGCATGCCAAACTCCCTCACCACTGAAGTAAACGTAAATCCCGCCCGGCAGGGAGAGATTCGTGACATCACCATTGGCGCCTTGGGTCGGGCTTCCGATGAATTTCGTGCCGTTGGCTGCTGCGAAGAATAAGCCGGTATGCTCGGCTTGGCTGATGGTGCGCTCATCAATCAGCATTACTGTCCTGCCGAGCTTGTCCAACTCACCTTCTTCGAGCGTGCCATGACGGCCAACGTGTACGCGATTCGGTCAGAATCAAATGGGTTGGGACGAGAAGTTGTTAGGGTTCAGGTCGCATCTCCGAACGAGGCAAGGTCTGTTGCAAGCTTGCCCGGAGATGTTGATCCATTTAACATTGGCAGCCTGAGCCCCAACGGGCACGAGATAGTTGTCAGGATTAGCGAGCAGAAATCCGACGTGTGGTTGATGGAAAACTTCGATCCAGCACCGCAATGACTCCATCCAGGCGAGAAGAACTCGCTTGTCGTCGCCCACTGTTTAAAGACCGCACGGGGTAATGCGATCCGACGATCGCAACAGGGCAGGTCAACCGGACCAGAGTAGACACAATCGGTACTATCACAGGGTAGTAGACAATAACGTAAAAATTTTCTTGCCAAGAGATTCGTCCCTTGAAAGCCGTTTCCCGCCGAAAAATTGCACCGGAACCTATTTCTGTCCAGTACGGACCAAACTACCTGTACCAAATTGGACCTTCGTACAAGTAGTCCTAAATGACTCCGGGTCTGATTCTTCCTATCGAGTTACCGTCACGAACGGTGATTGAAGTCCCCCTTTCCCCCGTTCGGACCCAGCCCGAGAAATAAATATGAAGGATCACCGCGCATGAACAAGACGCGACTGGTGTTGTTCTCTCTCGGGTTGTTTTTTCTAGGTTCCCTGTCCTGTCCTATGCGGCTTCGCGCAGATGTCGGAGTCGCCCCCACTTCGCTGAGTTTCGGATCGGTCAAGGTGAACACAAAAAGCGGCGCAGCTACCATTGTGGTATCAAACAATGGCCGGCATTCCGTTTCGATTCTGCAGATCTCAAGCAGCCTTCCGCAGTTCATTGTTGTCAGCGCCGCGATGCCCATTACTGTGGATGGGCATGGCAGTGCGACGTTCGAAGTCATGTTTGAGCCGAACACGGCGCAGAGTTTCAGCGGCAGCATCGTTGTCAGCACGAGAGATAGGAACGACAGTACTTCAACCAATTCCGTCGCCGTAACGGGAACAGGTTCATTGGCAACTCCAATTCAAACGTATCTGCTGTCGGGCAGTGCGAGTGGCCTGAGCTTCGGCAATACCCTGGTGGGAAGTTCCGCCTCCGAAGCGACTACGCTGACAAATAGCGGGACAGGCAGCGTGACCATTTCGCAGGTCGCCGTTACCGGCGCCGGCTTCACCGTCAGCGGCTTCACCGGGGCCGTGACTCTTGCCGCGGGCCAGAGTCTTGCGCTCAATATCAGTTTTACGCCGGTAACCACCGGAACCGTGACGGGAACCCTCAGCGTCGTCAGCAACGCAGCCGGTTCGCCGGCAACCATTGTGCTGACCGGTACCGGCATACAGCCCCAGATTTCCGTGGTCCCTGCCAGCGTTAGCTTTGCCAACGTCACCATGGGCACAACCAATACCCAGTCGCTGGTCATAAAAAATCCTGGGACCGCAAACCTCAGCATCACTCAGGCGTCGTTGGCCGGCACCTCCTTCAGCTTCTCTGGTCTCGCACTGCCGCTTTCTCTTTCACCCGGAGAGTCCTCTACCTTCAGCGTGGCCTTCAGCCCTACCTCCGCCAGCAGCTATTACGCCAACCTTACGCTGGTGAATAACTCATCCAGTTCACCGCTCGTTGTTCCTCTGGCCGGCACGGCCGTTTCCTCCGCCCTCCAACTTACACCTGCCCCGGCCTCGCTCAGTTTTGGAAGCCTGGCCACGGGGACTAGCGCGACCCAGAGTGTGACGCTGACAAACACTGGTAACTCCAGTGTGTCCGTATCGAAGATCAGCGTAAGCGGCACGGGATTCAGCGCCACCGGTTTCACCGTACCCATCGCACTTGCTGCCGGGCAGTCCACCTCTTTCAGTGTGACCTTTGATCCCACGACGACCGGCAGTCTTCCGGGCAGCGTCACTGTTAGCAGCAATGCCGCCAATTCCCCACTGGTCATCTCGCTCACAGGGTCGGGCACCTCGCCTGTCAGCCACTCGGTGACCTTGACTTGGACACCGAGTTCCTCGTCGTTCGAAGGGTTCAATGTTTACCGTGGATCGGTGTCCGGTGGGCCGTACGCCAAAGTGAACTCGGCCTTGGTTCCTAGCGCGTCATACACCGACACCAGCGTCGCAGCGGGCCAAACCTACTACTATGTTGTGACCGAGGAGACCACCGCAGGGGCCGAGAGTGCTTACTCCAGCCAAGTCAGCGCCACGATTCCCTGACCGCGCTTGTCAGCGAATGGCAAATTGCAAAAGGCTCGAAGACGCAAGCATTGTAAATCACGGGTGATAAGATCCCCCGCTTCCTTTACCCGCGGGGGCTACCGTGAAGGCGTTCTGTAGTTCGGGGCGGTTGAGCGAGGACCGAAATTGAGTCCGAGCGCCAACGCGATGCCCCGATGACAGTACTCGTTGTGTGCCTGGGAGCCCTTGATCTCGTCCGGCGAGCATTTCATTGCTCGCCGGACAAAACGAAGCGAGTAAACGAGCAAGCTATTGGCTGATCGCCACCCCGTTAAACGCGGCAACGCCGATCGAGGTTGACGTGGCCACAGGGCTGAGGTCGCCATAGGCGTCGACGCAGTAGACGGCGACATAGGCTTCGGTGCCGACACTGTAAATCACGGCGAGCCACTTGCGATCCTGGGACACGGTGATATCTGAGGGTGATCCCGGTAGGGGGATCGATTTGTAGAACACGCCGCCTTGTCCGTCGGTAAAGAAGATGGAGATGGCTTTACCGGGCGAATTGCCGGTGTACCAGACGCTCCCTGGTCCTTTCGCGACCCAGCAGGGTGCGTTCGTGGGATAGGAAGGTGTGGGACCGGCGATCGGGAAAATGTTGCGGTTCTCGTCGATGATAGCGAAGCTGTCGGGGCTGTGCGCCGGAGTGAATCCCAAATTATTTCTCCAGAAGGCAGCGCCGAGCGGCGTATTATTCGCGTTGCTCGGCAGAGTTATGGAGGTACTCGTGCCGGCAAGCGCCCCATCCTCGTGTGTGAACGGGAGCTGAAGGACGGATCCTGACGTGAGTGTCACCGCTGCCCAGGTTTTACCGGCCGCGATTTGCGCAGCCGAGGGATCGGCCAGACTAACGACACTCCCATCAACATTTCCGAACGGCCAATCATGACTCTCCGCACAATTGGCACCGACGACGAACAAATGTTGCCGCGTGAGAGCGACAGAATCTGGCTTAACGCAGTCAGGAGCAAGATGGATCGTTTGTCCGATACCAATGTAATTGTCGTAACGCACTAATTGGCTGACGCTGTTGGAACCGTAGTTCGCCACCGCGCCCAGATCGTCTTGGAACTGTAGAATTCCAGCGTTGGTGCTTGCCCCGCCCTTGCCTCCGGTAGGCAAAGTGTTCTCCCAGGATAACGAAGGTACCCCTGCGGTATCGAGCTTGAACACCACGACCGAGTTTCCGCCGGGGTTATTTGTGCTCGTGAGCACGAAGACGCTGCGGTCTTGGCCCGCGACCGCGAGCGCGGTAACAAATAATGTGGCTGCCAGCACAGTGCCGGCGCGCCAAAGAAAAGACTTCCGGAACCCTTCAAAATTCATTGCGATCTCCTTCGAGGTTGTGTTGAATGTTTGCTCCGGTTGCGAGGTGAGGACGGCACGGAGCATGTTCACAGCTAGGTATTCGGTTCGCGACGGTGAAAAGTTACGGTGCGGGCGGCAGGAAGCTAAAGTGGAAAGAATCTAAAATTGAGCCTAACCGCGTAACTTTCTCGCGCTCTCCATCGAATAGATAGGGATGGAATGGGATGCGGGTTTGGACCTGACGGCGGGAACCAGTTTGCACGAACACGCTAATACTGATAAAGATTGCACGAAGATTCTTCCCATCATGCATCCGAACAGCAATCTGGAAAACCTGATGGCTCGGTATCAAGAGGGCGATTTCGCCGCGGCTACAGCTTTGATCAATCGCATTAGTCCACAGCTGCACCGTTTTTTCGTTGCACAATTTGCCAGCCGCCCTGATGCGGACGATCTGCTGCAGGAAACCTGGCTTCGCATTCACCGTGTACGGCACACGTACCGGCCGGGCGAGCCGGTTCTTCCGTGGTTTTACGCGATTGCGCGCCATGTGCGCGTCGACCACTACCGAAAAGCCGTCCGGACCACCGCGCGCGAGCAGAGGCTGGATGAAATCACGGAAGTGGCAGGGACGGTTCCAGGAGAGCCCGGCAAGGCTGACAATCTGGAAGCACTGTTAGCGCCGCTCTCAGAGAGCCAGCGTGAGGTGATCGAGATGTTGAAGGTCGCGGGGATGTCGCTCGAGGAAGTGGCGCGGGCGACCTCTTCGAGCGTGGGATCAGTGAAGCAGAAAGTGCACCGGGCATACGGGAAGTTGAGAAAAAAGATGAGCGCAATGGCGCGCAGGAAAGAGCAAGGCGGAGAAAAGTCGTGAGAGACGGAGAGATTGACGAAATCCTGAAGAAGGCCGCTGGGGGAGCTGCGCATGAGGTGGAGCCGGCGTTGCTGAAACGCGTGGCCGACTCGATCGAGCCGTCGATGCGACCCGTTCGCCCTCTGCCGCGCACGTGGGTGCTGACGGGCGCACTTGTCCTCATCTGTGCGGCCGTAGCGTTAGCGGGAGCAGCGCGAGCAGGATTCTACGGCATTGAAAAGATGAGCCCACTCGAGAGGGTGCTGGTCTTTTCGACGCTGGTCATCCTGGCCTGGCTGGCGGGAACGGAGTTCGTCAACGAAATGATACCGGGGAGCAGGCGCAGGTTGTCTGCGGGCGCACTGTTGGGAATCGGCTGCACGGTATTGGTTGCCGTGTTTGCCCTGCTTTTCCACGATTACCACACGGATCATTTCGTCTCCGTCGGAATTGTTTGCCTGGTCACCGGAGTGCTACACGCGATCCCGGTGGCGTTGCTCAGCTGGCTGTTGCTTCGTCGTGGCTTCGCCGTGAACTTGGTATCTGCCGGAATCGTCGCCGGCACCCTCGCGGGGTTGGCCGGCGTGGGCTTGCTGGAGCTGCATTGCCCGAATTTCCAGGCTACCCACATCTTGGTTTGGCACACGGCAGTCTTGCTCGTGAGTGGAGCACTGGGAGGATTGGCAGGGATAGCGCTCCGATTCCGTTTAAAGGATTCAAGGCGCGTGCCTTGAACCTGCAAACCGCCTCGCTAGCTCCTCTCGGATGCGATAACGTGAAATCGTCTGCCGGATGCGCACTTTGCAAATCGAGTTCCTTATCAATCTAGGTTGTCCCTCCCCTACTCGCGCACGACGTAAGATCGGTACTGTTTTACTTTGCCGGTTTGCACAGCACCCTGGGGTGAAGACGGACGGTGAGAGGCTCTGAACTGGTACTGAACTTGGGTACAACATTTGCGGAACGCCGAACCGTCATTGCGATTTCAACGTGGGTTTTCTGGGAGTGAATAAAATACTTGCCTGACTGAACTGCGCCGATTTGTCGCACTCGCGCGATGGCGTCGTCGAGGGTCATCGCTGCCTCGATCCAGAGGGGTTCCTTTCCGCTCAAAACCCGAAAAATGTCGAACCGGGGAACCATAACGACCCTCACTACTTCCAAGCCGTTTTTACCGGCTCGATCAGGACAGTGTGCGAAACGTGCCTTCTCATCCGCCGAGAGAGACTGCTGGGCAGACTGGCGCAAAAGCAAAGTAGCTAAAACGGATATTCCACGGGGCGGTGCTGGATGGCTGAGTGACTAAATTACAGATGATCGAAATCAGTCTGTCAATAGTACCTTGGCCCGTGCCGATCGGCGACGGGGATAACGCACGCAACAGATTGTCTAACGATTAATTACATTTGAACTCCTGCGATTTGGGCTTGGTGCGGATGCGTTTGAAAACGGCCAAACACCTTGGCTGATCCCCATGCGAAAGCTATTTAAATAGCGATGCTCCATCGCGAAGTACCGGTTGTAAGTCATCGGCAAGCACATCCGGCTCGTAAATTTCCAGATAATCGACATGCCGACCGGCCGTGTTCGGTTGCAACCCTATTTCGATCGATTTTTTCAAAGCCAGCACGGGATTTCCCTCGGCACCCATGTCTCCGCTGTGGCGTTCGCACGAAGTGCGCAATTGAAAGCCGGTGATGACACGACCGTTATAGCCAATCACAAAATCGACGCCGCGAGGACCCGGGCCCGCGCCTGGAAATCCATCGAGATTGCTGAACTGCAGTACGAAACGGCGTCCCAATAGAGCAATGGCCTCATCGATAATTTCTTGCCTGGTGCGCTTCCGTTCGCGAGGGGCAATTTTACCTTGGTCATCAATATTGAGACCAAACCCCATCGACAAAGAGACGTACTGATTCGGAAAATTGCTGGCATATATTCGAAAGGTTTTCTGCCATGCCGCTATGTATTTGCGTGGTGTGTAACCCACATTGAGCCAGGTTCTGACATCCTCCGGCTTGCTTGGCAATGTGAACTCCGCAGAAACCGATGTCGGTCCGGCCGCCGCGACCACTCGAAAAGCAGGAGACTTTCCGTATCTGTCGCTCAGTTGTTTTACGAATGCGAACCAACGATCAAGGCAGATTTCATCCCAGGGTAATGGAAGTTTCTCGACTGTGTGTTTGTCAGGCCCATATTGAATCGGAAACATCTCGGTCTTTACGCCTTCCAGTGCCCATGCGGGAGAAAAAAAACCTGGGAAGATCAGAAGTTGAACCCATTTCCTTGATGCTTCTGCAGCAGCGAAGAGTTGATCCAACTTCGACCAATCCGGATTTCCCTGGATCGGTTCGATGTCTCGCCAACGGATCTGCAATGCGACGCCGTCAATGTAGGGATTATCCAATGCCCGTAGGTTTAATCGATCCTCTTGGGGCTTGTTCTCAATAACCACGACGAGGCCACTCGGGGCAGAGATACCGGTCAATGGCCGCGATTGCGCTGGTTGTGCCGCAGCAGCAGTCGGCAAGGTCAACAAGGCGCCGGCCAAAGCAAGCGCCAGAGGAATAACAAATTTTTCAGATCGTGGCGTCCTGTGCGTCAACACGTGCACCTCCTTAGAGGAGAATCTTGGTTCACCTCTCCTCGACTACCCTCATTGACCGGCTATCGGTTTTTTCGCGACGAAACGAATCTGAGATCTGAAATTCGTTTGGCCCTTAGAGATCCTTCCGTTCGCGCAAGCAAAGGTATCGTTTTTTGCTGACCATTCGAACCGAACAGGCCCGAATAAGCATTCGGGTCTCCGCTGAGTGCTGGTCGATATCTTAACGACGCAGGCCTCGCGACGGCCCGGGTGAGTTGTGCGGCGCAACTCGGACCGAAGAAGACCGAGGTAGGAATTGCGGAGGATGTGATTTGCACGCTCGCCAGCAAACCTTGGCAATGTGGACACCACAAGGGTACGAAGACGACTCTGAAGCACGAAGACATCAACGTGCGAGAGTTCTCGTACAGGCTTCCTCGACCGGTGTCACGCGGCGTTAAATCTTTGCCGCGTTGCTGGTTAAAAATTAACGGCGAACCCTGAGACTGATCGTCGTCGTATGGCTGAGTGAGCCGGAAACACCGGTAATCGTCACGGTCTTCGTTCCCGTCGTCGCTGTGCTGCTGGCTGTGAATGTCAGGGTACTCGTGTTGGTCGCGGGGTTCGGACTAAACGAAGCCGTTACGCCGCTGCCCAGTCCGCTCGCGGACAGGGTAACGCTGCCAGTGAAACCGCTCGTGGGAGTGATCGTGATCGTCGCCGTTCCCTTAGATGAGCGAGTAATGGTCAGGCTGGTCGGCGACGCGGAGAGGGTGAAGTTGGCAGACGCCACAGCAGTGACCGTCAAAGTCACCGTAGTCGTTTCCGTAATACTTCCGCCAGTTCCGGTTACGGTGATCGGATAAGTCCCAGCCGCCGTCGTTGAGGCCACCGTCAGGGTCATCGTCGAGCTGCCCGAGCCGGGCGCGGCAATCGACGAAGGACTGAAACCGACAGTAACACCTGTCGGCTGGCCGCTCGCTGTCAACGCAACCGCGGAATCAAAACCGCCCGAAACGGTTGTCGTGATAACAGAAGTGCCGCTGCTACCCTGCACGACACTGACGGAACTGGGCGAAGCCGCGATGGTAAACGCCGGACTTGTACTCGTCGGAGCCAGCGCGTTGATCAGGCCGGTCCCGTTGGGACTGCCCCAACCGGTCACAAGATCATACCCAACCACAGCCGAATAGCTGCCCGATGTGCCGCTGGTGATGTCGTGAAAATCCGTGTCATAACTGGAGGTCACATTCTGCGCGTAGATCGTCGGGTTGATGAAACCGATTGGCGTTTCACCGTTCGTAGCCAACTGCTGGTTGACCAGAGCAATATAGCCAGCCCACATCGGCGTCGCGAAGCTGGTGCCGCCATATTCGTTGGCCGTGCAGGTGGTCTGGTCGGCGCAAACGTAAAATGTAAAGTTCGCGTTTGCTGACACGTCCGGGCCGTTGCGAAGAGTCGTCGAACCTTTGTTGCTGGAGTTGATCACTCCAGAGAGTTGCTGCCACGAAGGTATGGCGATTCCATCCGGCGAGATGCCGCCGCCGCTGTCGCTCCAGGCGGTTTCAGACTTCCAGGGGCCCGCCGCGCTCGCGGTCACAAGGTCCGTGCCCCCGACAGAAACGACATAGGCATTGTCCGCCGGCCAGGCCTCGTTGCTCGAGGACCATGTAGAAGAATCTCCCGAAGCGGCGAAGAAGTTCTGTCCTTGCGCCGCCATCTTCTCAAAGTACGGATTCAGTGTGCTCGGATCCGCCGGTGTCCACCCCCACGAACAACCAATGGTGGTAGGAAGCGGGCTGTGTGTCGTCATGGCGCTGATGATCGCCGTGTCGGTGGATCCGATGTACATCACGAGACTCGCAAGCCCCGGGGCCATGCCGATCGCCTGGGTCATATCGATTGTCTGTTCGGTGTCATCACAATCGCCCCCGGCTCTCGTGTACACGCAGGATGTGCTGGTCCCGTCGGTCGAGAGCAGCGTTATCGGCACATTGTTGGTTTGGCCAACGTTCTTGAAATAGGTGGTCAGGTCGGCCAGATCGGTGCCCAGATACTCGAGCAATCCGAGGTTCTGGCCCGCGCCGGTCAAGGCCGTTCCGCCGTAGTACGCCGCGCGCATATCACTGCCCAAAAAGGAGGCGGAAGGTCCGGAGCCGGTGGTGGCATGAGACACGACCGCGTCCGCTTCGATGCCATGGGCCTTCGCAAAGTCGCTCTTCTTGACGAGCAGCGGATGCGGGATGGAATAGTTGTCTAAACCGGAGATGTGCCACAGCGCGAAAGGCAGTTCTACGGTGGGTTCTCGGTCTGGTCCGTAGAAGGTACGGTTCTCCGTGGGGTGCTTGTAGGTTCCCATGGTCAGATGAAAAGCACTCTCGATAGCTGCTACCGACCCTTTGATCTGCACATCCATGCCATCGCGCGTGCCACCCACTACCTCGAAGCCGTTCACTTGCAGGAAGTGAACGACCTCGTCATAGTCTGCCTGGCTGGGTCCAAACCGTTCGGTGAACTCTGCAACGGTGAGGAAATGCCGATAGGAGGAGTTGCTCGGATCGTAGAGGTCCTTTACAAGGGAATCCAGTCCAGCCTGATCACGCAACTTCAGAACCACGTCCAGAGTCATGATCTGATCGGGGGGCAGATGCCCCACGGCCTTAGCCTGACCGGTACGAGTCACTGCTCGCACATGACGCGTCAACAGGGGCTGTGTCTGTGCCCGGCTAACGGAATTTGCGACCAGCACCATCGCAAGGACCGCCAGAAGATATACACCCGATCTGCGCATAACAATTTCTCCTTTTGGCCGGAACTTTCAGTCTGAGCCCAGGTTCATGATTTCCAAACAACCGGAGGATGCGAAATTATCGCGGATGCTACCCTAGCCAATACCTATATTCAATAGTTATCTACCTCTTTGACCGGAAAGCTTACCGACGCAGCACAAGTTCATCGCGACCGTGGAAAGAGTGCGCATCGGCAGCACTCCTCCCGCACCGGATCCACTGAATTTCCGATCGCGCGGATGGGCATTCGCCAGTTTGCAGCGGTGCCACAGGAAAACCACTGGCCGGAGTGCCGGTTTGAGAACAGCTGATCTACTACCAAGTGGCGGGCCGCTAAAGATGACAAACAGCTGTCATCAAAGGAATTTGCATTGGTAGCACTCTGTCTCTCGCTCTCAAAAAGCCAGTGCCTACGGACTCTGCATCGAAATTCCAACAAACGGACAAACTCCGGTTGAGAAAAATCATGTGCAGCTTGAATTTTTCCGGGGATGGATACTACCCCAGTCTTAACCCGCATCTCCGGTGAAGCACTCAAACCGGCTCACCGGTTGTGCATCGCGGCCTGGCCGCACCGCCACGTAATGCCGTAAAGTTTTATGCCCCGCGGCTCAGTTTATGTTGGTTGTCGTATGGCTCGAATTCCTCCACCCGGGCATCCGTTGTTTGGACCAGGATCGGCGATCCACTCTCAATGCCTCGGGCCTGGGTGAAGACTTGATAGCCTCGCGGATAGCACAACAGAATCAACAGGATCTTACCTCCATACCATGGCTCTTCCTTCCCCACGCAGAGTTGCACCTCGTTCTGTCGTTCCCGGTCCAAGAACGCAATACTTCGAATTCGTTTGTCGGCTGCATTGTGGAGTGCGCGGAAATCGTTATAGATATCCTCGGCATGTTCTGGCGATTGGTCTGGCACGAAGAATTTCAAGACTCTTCTCCGGATTGGGACGGGTTCTCGCGAGCGACGCGAGGGCAGGTCTGGTAATTGTTACCATCCATCAATGCCTGAGTCAAATCAAATTCTGGGAGGCGCAAAGAGCTTTTTCTGCGTAAACAGACGCGCTTAGAAAGGGTGCGGGCGGCGGAGTTCGCTTCTGGAGTTGATGCCAAGCAGACGAAACGACTCACTGAACACTTGTCCGCATC